>NZ_CP107852.1:0-4800000 GCF_036346875.1 Nocardia sp. NBC_00508
GTCGATGTCGCCCACCGCCTTGGACGGTTCGGCCGCCACCGCGCTGAGGATGCGCTCGAACCGGGACACGAAGGCGCGTACCGTCGATTCGTCGAAAAGATCGGTGGCGTAGGCAAATACGACGACCATCTCGCCGGGCGCGGCGTCGGAGAGTCGTGGCTCGATGATCACCTGCAGGTCGAATTTGGCCGTGATCTCGCCGGTGTCGAGTGCGGTGACCGTCAGGTCCGGCAGCTCCAGGGTGGGCTGCTCCATGTCCTGGAACGACAGCATCACCTGGATGAGAGGGTCGGCCGCCGCGTTGCGCGCGGGAGCGGCTTCCTCGACGACTCGTTCGAATGGAATGTCGGCGTTGGCGAATGCCGAAAGAGCGGTTTCCCTGGATCTGTCGACGAGGTGGTGGAAGGTGGCCGCGGGATCGACTTCGACGCGCAGGGCGAGTGTATTGACGAACATTCCGACGAGGTCGTCGAGTGCTCGTTCGCCGCGACCCGCGATGGGTGTGCCGATCACGATGTCGGTGCCGCCGGACAGTCGCCCGAGCAGGGCCGCGAGAGCAGCGTGGACCACCATGAACAACGTGGCGTTGTGCTCACGCGCGATCCGGCCTAGTTGTTCGTGGACGTGCGCCGGGAGAGTGATCCCGGTCGACGCACCGCGGGTCGAGGGCGCGGTGGGGCGCGGGCGGTCCGTCGGTAGTTGCAGCGGGCCCGGCACTCCGGCCAGCTGATCGCGCCAATACGACAACTGCTGTGTCGCAGGGGAAGACGGATCGCTGTCGGAGCCGATGGCGGCATGCTGCCAGAGGGCGAAGTCGGCGTACTGCACGGGCAGTGGCGACCACTTCGGCGCGCTGCCGCCGGTGCGGGCGAGGTAGGCGGTCATCAGGTCGCGCGCCAGTGGGACCAGCGATGCGCCGTCGGCCGAGATGTGGTGCACCACAAGGACGAACAGGTGGTCCTCGCCGGAACTGAACAGCCGCATGCGCAGCGGCGCAAATGCCGTGACATCGAAGCCACTGGACATCAGCCATGCCACGGTGGCCATCACGTCGCTGGTGTCGTGTTCGACCACCAGTCCCTCAGGCAGTACGGCATCGGCTGACAGGATTTCCTGGTACGGAATGCCGTCGTTGTCGGCGGGGAACCGTGTGCGCAGCGCCTCATGGCGTTCAAGTACGTCGGCGACCGCGAGGCGCAGCGCAGGCACGTCGACGGTCCCGGTCAGCCGGAGGGCGAATGGCATGTTGTAGGCGGCGGAGTCGGGGGCGATGCGGTTGAGCACCCACATCCGCTGTTGCGCCAGCGAGAGCGGTACGCGGTCGGGTCGTATCGAACGGACGAGTGCCGGGCGAGAATCCACGCCACCGGGAACCACCCGGGCGGCCAGTGCGGCGACCCGGGATGCCTCGAACAGGTCACGGACCGTGACGTGGGAGTTCAGTGCCTCGTTGACTCGAGAGACGGCCCTGGTCGCGAGCAGGGAGTTGCCGCCGAGGTCGAAGAAGTCGTCCTCGGCGCCGACCCGGTCGAGGCCGAGCAGGTCGGCGAACACCTCGGCGACGGTGTGTTCGGCGGGTGTGCGGGTGGGCCGGTACTCCTTTGCCTCGAACACCGGCTCCGGCAACGCCTTGCGGTCGAGTTTGCCGCTCGTGTTCAGCGGCAGCTCCGGCAGCACAACCACCGCGGAGGGGATCATGTAGGCAGGCAGGACCGCCGAGATCGCGTGCAGCAGTTCACGCTGGTCGAGGTCTTCTCCGGGCGCCGGGACCGCATAAGCGGCCAGTTGGTCGCCCACGGAGGACGGCACCACGGCTGCGGCTGCTTGGCTGACCACAGGGTGGGCGAGCAGTGCGGTTTCGATCTCGCCGAGTTCGATGCGTTGGCCGCGGAATTTCACTTGGAAATCGGTGCGCCCCAAATATTCCAGCCGCTGCGGCCGGTCGGTGTCGGGTGCGCGCCAGATCACCACATCCCCGGTGCGATACATCCTGCACCCGCGAGCGAACGGATTCGCGATGAACCGTCCCGCGGTCTGCGCGGCCTGCGCCACATACCCGCGAGCAAGCTGGTCACCGGCCAGATACAACTCACCCGGCACTCCGGCGGGCACCGGCCGCAACCACGCATCCAGTACAAACACGTGGGTGTTCCACTGCGGGCGACCGATCGGCACCGTGACCGTATCGGAAGCACCAGCGGGCCAGTAGGTGACCGACACCGCCGCCTCGGTCGGACCGTAGAGGTTGTGCACTCGTGCCTCGGTCACCTCCCCCACCGCCCGCACGGTCTGCGGCGGCAGCGCTTCGCCGATGACGAACACATCCCGCAAACTCGCCAGGCTTCCCGCGGGGGCGTGGGCGGCGAACTCGCTCAACATCGTCGGCACGAAATCGGTGACCGTCACCCCCTGCGCGGCGATCGTCGCCGCCAAGTAAACCGGGTCGCGATGCCCGTCGTGGTCGGCGAGCACGAGTTTCGCACCAACCCGCAGCGGCATGAAATAGCCCCACAACGACACATCGAAGGTCGTCGCGGTCTTCGCCAGGTACACCTGCCCCGCACCCATCGGGTACTGGTCGAGCATCCACTGGATCTGGTTGTCGATCGCCCGATGCGACACCGCGACACCCTTCGGGCGTCCGGTCGACCCGGAGGTGAAGATCACGTACGCCAGGTGGTCCGGCAGCACCGGGCGCGCGAGTTCCTCGGCACGGATCGGCGCGCCGGAGCGGCCACCGGTGTCGAGGGTGTCCAGATACAGCACGGCGACCTGCTCCGGCATCGGCACTGCGTCGGTGGTCGTGGTGAGCACGCACACCGGTTGCGCGGTCTCGAGGACGTGCCCGATGCGTTCGGCGGGATGATCCGGATCCAGCGGCACATACGCCCCACCCGCGGTGAGGATCGCATACATGCCGATCACCAGATCCAGCGAACGCCGAACCGCCAACCCCACCAACGATTCCGCACCCACCCCCTGCTCGATCAACACCCGGGCGAGCTGGTTGACCCGCTCGTCGAACTCGCGGTAGGTCAACTGCTGATCCCCGTGCACGACCGCAACAGAATCGGGGTGCTCGGCCACCGCACGCCGGTACCCATCGAGTACCAGCCTGGGAGCGACGGGGTGATGGGTGTCGTTCCAGGCGTCCAGGATTGCGGTGCGCTCGGCCGCATCCAGCAGCTCGATTTCCCCCACCAGCAGCTGCGGCGACTCGGCCACTGCCGTGAGAATTCGGCACAGTCGCCGGGCGAAGCCCGCGACGGTCGCCTCGTCGAACAGGTCGGTGGCGTAGGTGAACGCCGCCGAAATCCCTTGGGGTGTCCGGGCGTCCTCGCGCGGCAGCATGGTCAGTTCCAGATCGAACTTCGTCAGCGGCCACGCGAACTCCAGCGCGGACACGTTCAACGCGGGCAACTCGAGTGTCGCGGGCGCGAAGTTCTGGAAGGTCAGCATCACCTGGAACAACGGATGATGCGCACTCGACCGCACCGGGTCCAGCAACTCCACCAACCGCTCGAACGGCACCTCCGCATGCCCGAACGCCTCCACATCCCGGCCACGCACCTGCTCCAGCAGTTCCGCGAACGACTGCCCCGGGTCGATCTCGGTGCGCAACGCCAAGGTGTTGACGAACATGCCGATCACACCGCTCAACGCCGCATCCCCACGACCGGCCACCGGGGTGCCGACGGTGATGTCACCGGTGTTCGACAACCGCGCCAGCAACACCGCGAACGCCGCATGCACCACCATGAACAACGTCGCATCATGCCGATGCGCGAGCCGGTTCAAACCCGCATGCACCGACGCATCGACCGTGAACTCATACGTCGCGCCGCGACCGGAGAACACCGCCGGGCGCGCCCGATCGGCAGGCAGGTCCAGCTTCTCCGGCACATCGGCCAATCGGTCCCGCCAGAACCCGATCTGGCGAGCGAGGATGGAGTTCGGGTCCTGCTCGTCGCCGAGCATGTCCCGCTGCCACAACGTGTAATCCGCGTACTGCACCGGCAGCGGCTCCCAGGTCGGGGCCGCACCATCCACCCGCGTCGAATACGCCGTCATCAAATCCGCAGTCAACGGCAGCATCGAGGATCCGTCTCCGGCGATGTGGTGGACCACGCACACCAGCACATGCTCGGTGTCACTGCACCGCAGCAGACGCAACCGGATCGGCGGGGCCCCTGTGACATCGAAACCCTCACCCGCGATCGCCACCACCCGATCGGGGATCTCGGATTCGGCGACCTCCACCACCAACAACTCCGGTACCGCGCCCGGCTCCGACACCGCATGCACCCGCTGACCACCCACACCGTCGTGCTCCGGGTAACTGGTCCGCAGCACCTCGTGCCGCGCCACCAAATCCCGGATCGCCGCCCGCAACGCGGCCACATCCAACTCACCGCTGAGCCGCACCGCCAACGGAATGTTGTTGCTCGCGCTCGCCGGATCGAACCGATTCAAAAACCACATCCGCTGCTGCGCATACGACAACGGCACCCACTGCGGACGCGGCATCGGCCCCAGCACCGGACCCGACACCCGAGCCAACTCCCCCAGCCGCACCGCCAACTTCGCCACCACCGACGCCTCGAACACCAACGCCACCGGAACCCGCACCCCCAACGCCGAACCCAACCGAGCGACAGCCTGAGTCGCGATCAGCGAATTACCACCCAGCTCGAAGAAGTCATCATCCGCACCCACCCGAGCCGTGTCGTCGCCGCCCTCCGGCAGCAGCAACGCGGCGAAGGTATCCGCGACCAACCGCTCGGCCGCCGTAGCGGGTGCCCGGAACTCGCGGGCAGTGAGCACCGGCTCCGGCAGCGCCGCACGATCCAGCTTCCCGACCGGCGTCAGCGGCAGTTCGTCCAGCACCATGATCGCGGTTGGAATCATGTACGCCGGCAACGTTTTCCCGGCGAACTCGGCGAGCTCGCCGGTATCCAACGCGACCCGGCCGCGGTCCGGACCCGCCGTGCAATCAGCGCGGGGCAGCACGTAGGACACCAGTGCCTTGCTGCCGGAGGGCAGCGTCTTCCCGAGCGTCGCGGCGTAGTCGACATCCGGGTGCGCGGTCAACGCGTTGTCGATCTCATCCAGCTCGATCCGCAGACCCCGGATCTTCACCTGGAAATCCACCCGGCCGTGATACTCGAGCAACCCCTCCGAGGTCCGCCGCACCAAATCACCCGTGCGATACATACGCATGCCCGGTACCGCGGCGAAGGGACTGGCGACGAACCGCTCCGCGGTCAGCTGGGGTCGCCGCAGATAACCCTCAGCGAGCGCAGGCCCCGACAGATACAACTCACCGACCACCCCGGACGGCACCAACCGCAACCGCGCATCCAACACGTGCACACCCACACCAGGAACCGGCGTACCGATATGCGTCGCGTCCTCCCCACGCAGCGCCGCGGTACCGGTCGCGAAGATCGTGGTCTCCGTCGGGCCGTACACGATATAAAACGACCGGCCCCCCGTCGCCCACCGCGCGACCAACTCCGGACCAACCCGCTCACCACCACACAAAACCGCCTCGAGATCACCCAACCCCACCGGATCCAGCGACTCCAACGCACCCGGCGTAACACACAAATGCGTCACCCGCTCCCGACGCAACAAATCCCCCAACTCCACACCACCGAACACCCCCGGCGGCGCCACCACCAACACCGCACCCACCGAAAACGCCAACAACATCTCGATCACCGAAAAATCGAAACTCGGCGAACACACATGCGACACCCGCGACACCCCAGTCACCGCCCGAACCGCGACCTCATGCTCCACCAACGCCGCCAAACCCGCATGAGTCACCGCAACACCCTTCGGCCTACCCGTCGACCCCGACGTATAGACCACATACGCCACATGCTGCTCGGTCAACGGACGCAACCGATCCAGATACGACACCGCATGCCCCGGCTGCGCGGCAACCCCCTCCCGATGCACCGGCGCGTCCAGCTCGACCCACTCCACACCGCCACCCGGCAACCCCACCCGATGCGCCGCCACGGTCACACCCAGCACCGCACCGGAGTCCGCGATCATGTGCGCGATCCGATCCGCCGGATAACCCGGATCAACCGGCACATACGCCGCACCCGTCTTCGCCACCGCCCACACCGCCAGCACCGACTCCACCGACCGCGTGACAGCCACCGCCACGAAGTCCCCCGGCCCCACACCGAACCCGATCAGATAACGAGCCAGCCGCGACGACGCCTCATCCAACTCCCGATAGCTGAGCTCACACTGATCAGCCGGATCACCCGACGGGTTGAACCGCACCGCGGCGCAGTCGAACGCCGTGTCCACCCCGGCGGTCAGCAACTGCGGGAACAGTAGATTGCGTGCTCGTGATTGACGGGCGCGACGAGCGGAACGACGTGTCGAGGTCATACGGCGGCAGGTTCACTCTCTGAATCGATCATGGGCCACTCTGGCTAGGGAGCCAGAAGCAGTGCCTCAAATGCGTGAACCCATGACCCGAGCGTGCTGACGGAATATAGCGAACGACGATCGCGTCCGCCCGCCGACCTTGGGAAATTCGTTGGAGTACCCGGTCGGGTCGCCGACGAAAAGTACTTGTGACCCAGGACGCTAGCGGCCGGGCAACGGTTGCGTCATCGACCGGAACGTTCGAGCTCTTTCAATTGCTGCTGGAGACGGTCGAGAGCCGCGCGGATGGCATCGATCTGCGCGTTGAGCTCGGCGATCTTCGCCTGATCCGCCGCTGGCGGGGATTCCGCAGGTGGTCGCGCTGTCGGTGGTGGCGCGGGCTGCTGTCCTGGTGGCGCGGCGGAGGGTCCGGCGCCCGGTGCGGTGGCGAGCTGCCCGGTGCCGGGACCGAACACTTGGTCGAGCGCCTCGGCGAGGGTCGGGGCGTAGCCGACCCGGACGCCGCCGGTGCCGGGTTCGCGATAGCTGACGAGCACCCGTGCCAGCTGCGGGAAAGTCGATCCATTCGGAGTCGTCGAGATCCGCTCCGTGAAGAGAGGTTCGACGTAGAGCACGCCTCCGTCGGCGATCGGCAGGGTGAGCAGATTGCCGTACTGGATCCGGTTCGATCGCTCGAGCAGGGTCCGCTCGGACGCCACTCTGGTATCGGAGATCATAGAGTTCTGGATCTGCTGCGGCCCCTGGGTGAGCGTGTCGGTGGGCAGCTGTAAGACGCTGATCTTGCCGTAGTTCTCCGGGTCGGAGTGGGCGGAGACGTAGGCGGAGAGAAACTCCCTGTTGTACCCGACCATCGCACTGGCCAGCCGGAACGACGGCTGGGCGGTGTCCTGGTCGCCGAGCAGGACGTAGAACGGGGGCTGGTGCGGGTTGGTCTCGACGGTCGGGTCGCTCGGCACCGACCAGAAAGCGTTGGTGGTGAAGAACTCTCGCGGTTCGTCCACATGGTATCTGGCCAGCATCTCGCGTTGGATCGAGAACAAATCCTCCGGGTACCGGAAGTGAGCGCGCAGTTCCGGAGTGATCGACTCCTCGGGTTCGACCGTGCCTGGGAAGACTTTCATCCACGCCGCCAGAACCGGGTCCTGCCGGTCGATCTGATAAAGGGTGACCGTGCCGTCATACGCGTCCACGGTGGCCTTGATCGAGTTCCGCACATAGGAGAGCTGTCTGGGCCGCTCCTGGATATCGGTGCCCGGCTCGTGGATTCCGAGCGAGCTGCGCTTGGCGTACGGGTAACCATCGATGGTGGTGTACGCGTCGACGATCCAGACGATCCGACCGCCCACAACCGCCGGATAGGGATCGTTGTCGGTCGTCAACCACGGCGCGACGAGTTCGACCCGATGCCGCGGATCCCGATTGAAGATGATCCTCGATCCTGGTCCGATCGCCTTGGAGAAGATGATGTTGCGCTCGGTGTAGGTCGTGGCGAAGGCAAGGCGGTTGAGCCAGTTGCCGATCGGGACGCCTCCGGCGCCGGTGTAGGTGTACTTGGTGGTGTCGGTGTCGTACTCGCGGGGTTCGGTGCCCCCACCGACGATGGCATAGTCCGGGCTGGCGTGGGCGATCACTTCGCCGTAGTAGACGCGGGGCTGCTCCACCGGGATCACTTGGTGCCCGGATGCCTGGGAGGCGATGTCGCTGACCGCGTAGATCGGGTATCCACTGTTGCTGCTGGCGGCATCGCCGGCGGCATCGCGGACCGCCGCGTTCACGCGGTTGGCCGGTGCTGCGACGAACCCGTTTCCGTGGGTGTAGACGGTGTGCCGATTGACCCAGTGGCGCTGGTTGCCGCTCAGCGCGTCGGGGGTCAGTTCCCGGGCTGCGACCACGTAGTCGCGCTGTTCCCCGCCGATGCGGTAGCGATCCAGGTCCAGATGCGCTGGGAAGCTGTAGAAGTTCTTCAGCTGTTGCTGCTGAGTGAACGTCCGGGAGAGCACGTTCGGATCGAGCAGGCGGGCGTTGGCGATCGTGGTCACGTCCGCCGCGAGGTCCGGCGGCCGCTTGGCGCCGACCCCGGAGTAGGGCTGGTATTCGACCCGGTCGTCGCCGATCCCGTATGCCTGTCGAGTAGCCGCGATGTTGCGTTCGATATACGCGCGTTCCATGTCGGCGGCATTCGGCCGGACCGAGAACTGCTCCACGGCCAGCGGCCACACGGCGCCGACCAGGATCGACGACAACAGCAGAAGCGCGGCGGCCATCGCCGGGATGCGCAGGTCCCGAACGACGACAGCGGCGAAGACCGCCACGGCGCAGATGACCGCGATCGCGAACAGGATGAGGCGAGCCGGAAGCACCGCGTTGATGTCGGTGTAGCCGGCACCGGAGAAGGTGGGTTCCTTGCGCTGGCTCGAGAGCAGCGAGTAGCGGTCGAGCCAGTAGGCGGCCGCCTTCAAGGCGATGAACGCACCGGCGAGCACCACGAGCTGGACGCGGGCCGCGGGGGTCGGACCGGCCGCGTCTCCGGACAGCCGCAGGCCCCCGAGCAGGTAGTGCGCCGCGACGCTGACCAGGAACGCCAAGACAGTGGCGACGAACAGCCAGTTCACGATCATTCGGTAGAAGGGCAGGTCGAAGACGAAGAACCCGATATCGTGACCGAATTCCGGATCCGACACGCCGAAGGACCCGCCGTGGAGGAACAGTTGAACGGTCATCCAGCTCGACTGCGCGATGAGGCCGCAGATGAGGCCCACCGCGGCGGCGATACCCACCCCGAACCGCCGCGGCCACCGGATCACCATCGCGCGATACGGCCGCAGACTGTCTTCCTCGTCTGAGCTCGGTATGAAGAGGGGGCGGAACCGGAACGCGAGCCACAGTGTCGTGAAGAGGGCGCCGCCGATGAGCAGTGTCACCACGGCGAACAGCGATAGGCGGGTGAGCAGCACGGTGAGCCAGACGCCGCGGAATCCGACCTCACCGAACCACAGCCAGCCGACATAGGCACCGATCAGGCGGGGACCGATCAGCAACGACACGACGAACACCGTGGCGGCGATCACCAGCACCCGAGTGCTGCGATGCAACCGCCGCAAGCCTGGGCCGTCGCGTGCGCTCATCTCCCACTCCAGTGGCCGCGCCCGGCTGATCGGGTGTACGGCCGACGCGGACCACTTGGCCCGATACTACCGGGGTGGATCGCTGGACGTGCCCGACCGCAGACTGTCTCGGACGCGCAACGATTTCCGCGGCTGGTTCGGCGCCGGTGCGGGGCCCGCGGGCGGCGATGGCGCCTGCACGACCGTCAGCCCGGAGCGCTCGCGCAGCGTGAACCCCAGCGTCTCGTACAGGCCGATCGCCGTCGTGTTCGCTGCGGAAGCATGCAGGAACGGCGTCTCGCCGCGCGCCCCTGATACCCGCGCCGACCGCACGGATCAGGCGCGAGGCGAAGCCGCGGCCACGGAATTCGGCGTCGGCGCAGACCGCGCTGATCTCGGTCCAGCCGGGTGGGTGCAGGCGTTCCCCCCATTGCCACCAGTCTGCCGTCCACCCGTAGACCCAGGTAGGTGCCCATTTCGATGGTCAGCGGCGGTTCGACTGCCGGTATCTCCACGGTTGACAGCGGCCAGCGGCATCAGGACTGGAACGCAGCCGGCTGCACGGCTGTTGCCAAGGGATCAGGGGCGAGGGTATGCCTGCGGCAGCCGGTAGCCGCGATCGGACAGAAGGGTGCGGAGCACATCCGGGCGGTTGGTGATGAGGCCGTCCACGCCGAGGTCGAGCAGTGCTGTCATGGTGGCACGGTCATCGACCGTCCAGGGCACCACGCGCATCCCCTGGCGGTGCGCGGCGCGGACGAGTTCGGCTGTGGTGAAAGGCTGATAGGCAGGGTCGCTGACGGTGCCGTTCTGGGGACTGCCGTGCACCGGCGATACCGCGGTGGCGCCGATGGATGCCGCAGCCGCGACGTACTCCGCCGGTAGCGATCCCGGGAAATCGTCGATATCGATTCCACCCAGCCACGGCGAGGCGCCGGTTTCACCGCCCTGCAGATGCTGCTGGCCGTTGGTCAAGGCGACGATCGGAAGGTCGGGCGCGACCTCCCGCATACGCATCAGCGCCCCCCAGTCGAAGCTCTGGATGGTCACCTGCCGCTCCATTCCTGCACGGTGCACCTCCGCCGCCACGACGTCGACGAATTGCTCCCGCGGCGCCGTCTGCTCCGGGGCGCCCGCCTCGACCTTGGTCTCGATATTCAGCATCACCTGATCGGCCCGGTACGCCCGCACCAGATCGAACACCTCCGACAGCAACGGCATTCGCGCTCCCGGCGCCGTCCGCTGCTCGGGGTGATCGGCCAATCGCACCGAGCCGCAATCGATCGTCCGTACCTGCGCCGAAGTCAGATCCCGAATGTAGGTGGTCCCCGGTACATACGGAAACTTCGGATCCCCCGGAAAGGCAGGTGCCGTATCCACACACTTCGCCGGACTCGGATCCCGATCATGGGTGACCACCGCGTAGCCGTCCGCGGTGATCTGCACGTCCAACTCCAGCGTGCTCACGCCCAGCTCCAACGCATGCGCGAACGCAGGCAACGTATTCTCCACCACCAGCCCCAAACCGCCGCGGTGCGCTTGCAGATCGAACTGTCCCGGACCATCGGCCGACACCGGACCCGCCCCGGCCGTCATAGTGCCCATCGCCGAGATCGCCACCACGGCACCCGCCGCCCACATCCGCTGCACTGCCCTATCCTGCCGCTCACCGGCCACACCGGGATGAAGTATCGGTAAACACCGACGTCACTTGGCGCATCATGAAGCTCACCAGCGGCGACACGCGTGCCCAGGTCGGCGGCGGCGCTGCAACGACCCGCGCCCGCCGCGATAACATCACTGAGGTGGACCCGCCATCGGCGCAGCGGGAGTTCTCCGCATACGGGCCATCGCACTGGATCGTGCTGGCCGTATTCGCGGTCGGGGCGGTGTTGGTCATCCGTCTGGGACGCGCGCACCGTAGCGTTCGTAGCGCACGCCGGTTCGGCCGAGTCGCGGGCGCATCGACGCTGGCGCTGTACCTGGTGATCTACCTCTCCGCGATGCTCCCGCCGACTCTCAGCCGCTCGGTGCCGCTACGACTGACCGACCTGGCGACCATGGTCGCCGCGTACGCGCTGTGGTCACATCGACCCTGGGCGTATGCGCTGACCTACTACTGGTGCCTCACCTTGAGCACACAGGCGCTTGTGTCACCCGCGCTGCACAGCCCGGATTTCCCGGACCACGAATTCTTGGCCTTCTGGGCGATCCACTTGGTCGTTGTCTGGGCGGCTATCTACCTGACCTGGGGCATCGGCATGCACCCGGACTGGCGCAGCTACTGGACTGCCGTGGCGGTCACGGTGGTCTGGGTCGCGGTCACCTTCGTCTTCAACTCCATCGCCGACACCAACTATGGATTCGTCAATGGGAAACCCTCGACTCCATCGCTGCTCGATGTGCTCGGCCCCTGGCCCTGGTACCTGGTTACCGTGGCCGTTGTCTTACTCGCCGTCTGGGCATTGATGACCTGGCCCTGGACCCGGACAACGCCGAATCCGCGTCGACACCGCGGACCACAATGACACCGATGACCTCACCCCGCGCGCTGGATCATCGACTCAACCACCTGCACCGTCGGAGTGTGGCCCGCGGCCACGCCGTGCAGGCCTCGTCACAGGTTGGCGGCGTGGGTCGCGAGCCACATCGTGTGCTCGCGGCTGATTGCCTCCTCGGCGTCGGCTACCGCTTGGGGCCATTCGGTTTCCGATACGTCGGTCAGCGTGCCGATCTGTAAGGCGAGTTCGTTCGCGGCGGTCGTGTACGCCGAGGCGAGTGCCGAATACTGCTTGAGGCTCAGCCAGGCGGCGCCTGCGGCCACGAATGCGGCGACTACCCCGAGAAGATCGACCTGCCACAGGCTGAAGGCGCGCCCGCTCGCCACAACGAGCCCGCCTACTTCGCCGAGAATGAGCCCGGCCTGCCATCCTTTCGCTCGCTTCTTCGCAGTTGCGGCCTTGTTCGCGTACCATCTTCGCTGATCTTTGGTGCGGCCCTCGATATAGGCCGACTTTCTGTCGGAAAAAGACGATCCGCGGTTGGCCTCCATAGCCGCGGTGATGTCCGGGTCATCCGCGTCGATTGTTATTCGGTCGCCGACTTTTTCGGCTATCTTCGTCAACCGATCACGCATTTCGGCATGCGCGGCCGCGGTACTCATGGTCGAGAAGAAAGGATCCCCGCCAACCGCATATCGCCATGCCAGCGTCTTCGCGGATTCGGCAAGGGCGCGACCGGAATGCCATTCCTGCTCGGGACGTAGGACCAGGAGGGTTATTTCAGCAGCCAGCGCGGCCGCGAAACCTAGCAGCGCGATGATGCCCCATACGTTGAACGAGCCTGCCGACCAGGTCAGAGCACCGCCGATCGCGGCGAGTATGGATCCACCGAGCCGGGTGCGGTTGAGGCGCAGTGTCCACTTCTGGCCCTGAAGCGACGCAGCATCCGCACTGCGGTAGAAGCCCGGCATATCCTGATCAGCGATCCCGCTCATCCACAGTTCCTGTTCTGGCACACGAGTTGTCGATCGTTGCGGACCGCGCCACGCCATGCTGTCCGGATATCGACCGCATCGCCTTCTGCTGACGCGCTGTTACGGGTCCACCAGGATTCCTGGCGGGACCATTCTGAAAACCGACCCGTCGGACCGGCTACGCCGTCGGTCGCCGGGATGTGGCGCCGCCTGAGACCGTCAACCACCACGAACCTGCAAGTCCGCCATCACATGCCGGGTGGTAGTGCGGTGACCGTCGGTTACGGCGATTGGGGCGGTGCGCGGCGTCGTACCGGAATTCGGTGAGCGGCTGTCCATCCGAGACCAGTGGTGCAGGATCTGCGCCGTCAGGAAGGCTCGGTCGCACTGGTCGTCACAGATGAAGACGACTCCGGCAATCGGGAAGCGGTCGATCACACGTTGCAGCTCGAAGCGGGTGCCCGCGTTGGCGGGCACGTATCCGGCCAGATCCAGCACCACATAGTCGACCCGCGACAGCAGCATGTCCACCGCCGTCTGCCAGAAGCTGGCGTGGCAGAGGATCGAGCGGACCGGATAGCTGCCTGCCGGGTCGTGGACCTTGACCGCCAAATCCGTTACCCCCATCAGCCGCTGACGCCCTGGAGGCAGCGGTGCGACCGGTTGCCCGGCCAGCTCTTCCCGCAGCATACGGGGCGACGCGACGAACATCTTGCGGAATGCGTTGTCTCTGCGGATCTTCCGTACTTCCTGGGGGCTCACCGATGCAGCGCTGCGCAGGAGATGCACGTACCCGAACTCCCGCCATGCCCCGCGCAGGAACTCACGTGCCCTCGATCGATTGTCGAACAGACGAAGATAGGCGATCTGGACCGGTGCCGCGCCGACCACGTTGGCCCGCTCCGAAACCTGCCGCAGATTCCCTTGACTGCGCGGTGGGGTCCTGAACTTCACGGTCAGCGGCGGTATCGCGGCCGCAGGGGACCCAGCCGGATCCGGACCGATCCGGCTGATTCGAGCGCTGTAGGCAGGATCGTTCGACCACTTCTCGACCGTTCGGCTCGCACTCCACCGCTGCCACCGCAGCATCACCGACACCAGCAGGATGGCCGCCAGCAGCGACACCGACACCAGAATGACCGGCTCCAGTTCTGGTGCAGGCCGCCGCGTCCCGTCTGGTTCCTCCACCCATACCTCATCCACCAGCACCCCGACGAACAACGCGACCGGCACCGCCACCCACAGCAGCCGCCGGAACGCGGTCGCGCCATGACTCCGAATCTTTTGCACCGTAGCCATGTGCGTTTCCAGCGGCGGCACCAGCATCGCAATCTGCTCGGGATCGCGATCCACGCGCCGCCGAATCGACCGCGCCCGCAGCCATTGCCGTGCGTCGATCACCATATCGACACCCGTTTCCAACGCCCCCACCGCCAGTGGCGCCATCGGGAGCAGCACCAACTGCCGCCACGTCGACAACGGCACATCCGGCACCCAGGCAGCCAACAGCTGCGGACCCTGTACCCAGATCAGCACAATGGCCGCCACATATAGCGAAAAACGGACGGCATTACCGGCCGCCGCACGTAACGTCGTGGACTCCTCCCGCCGTGTGCGCGCATACAACTCGCTGCTGCCCATTCCGTCGGCCACCGCTCGTGTAACCCCCGCCCATGAATCGATGAACAACCACACCCTGACGCCCGAACCACCACAGCGACGGTAATTGCCGTACACGCCAATGGCTTTCGCCGCACAGCATCAGTATGAACCCGAATCCGTCCCGCCATCCGTCGATTTCCATGCATTTTCAGGTTCTCCGATGCAACTCCTGCGCATCTGAGACCGCACGCTCAGGCCTCAGGGGTTTCGTCCCGGTGTGTGGCCGAACGTCCGCCGAAAGACGTCGATGAACGCGCTCGCCGAGGCCCAGCCGCACCTGTGCGCGACGGTGGTGACGGGCGTGTTCTCGGCGAGCAGGATCAGCGCGTGGTGCAGCCGAAGCTGGGTGCGCCACTGCGGGAACGTCATATGCAGCTCGGCGCGGAACAGCCGGGACAGGGTGCGCTCACCGGCTCCGACCGCCGCGCCGAGCCGGGCAAGTGTGCGGCCGTCTGCGGGATCGTCGTGCAGCAGCGCACACACCGCGGCCAGCCGGGGATCACGCGGGGTGGGCAAGTGCACCGGATGCTGTGGGGAGTGCCGAAGCCGGTCGAGCAGCACGGCCCGGAGCCGGTCGCGTTCGGCTCGGTCACCGGCGTCCTCGTCACGGGTGTACTCGATGATCAGCTCGCGGAGCAGCGGTTCGACCGCCAGCACGGCGGGTGCGTGCAGGGCCAGCGGGTTCACGCCGACCGGAAGGCCGACCAGATGCATGTCGGTGTGGCCGTAGGCACGGTGCTCGTGGACGGTCCCCGCCGGTACCCAGATGGCCCGGGTCGCCGGTGCTATCCACCGGCCCCGGTCGGTGGTGACCGAGAGCACGCCGCGGGCGGCGTAGACGATCTGGTGCTCGTCGTGGTGGTGGGCGTTGATCCCCGCTCCGGGTGCGAGGTGGCGCAACCCGGTGGGTGCGATCGGAGTGTGGCGGGGAATCGACATTAATTGGCAGATTATCGGAAGCCGCCGACGAGCTCGATCATCAACCCTGGTGGCATGCGTGCGAACAAGCGGCTGCTGTTGCCCATCGGGCACGGGAGCGTCGACTTCTATCAGGGCATCGTGCCGGTACTGGTGCCGTTCCTGGTGTCCGAGCGTCATTACGGCTATCTCGGTGTGTCCGGCTTCGTGCTGGCTGCCTCCCTCCTGTCCTCGGTGGTTCAGCCGCTGTTCGGGGTGCTCACGGACCGGTCGGCGATGCCGTGGCTGGTCCCGGTCGGCACGCTGGCGGCCGGGTGCGGTGCCGCGCTGACCGGGGTGACCGATTCGTATCCGCTCACCCTCGCAGCGATCGCGCTGACCGGGTTCGGTGTCGCCGCCTACCACCCGGAGGCCGCGCGGCTGGCCCGCGCGGTGACCGCAGGCGACCACGTCGGGATGAGCTGGTTCTCGCTGGGCGGCAACGTCGGCTTCGCGCTCGCGCCGGTGATCGCGACTCCGGTGCTGGCGGTGGGTGGGCTCGCAGCGGCACCGTTCCTGCTCGCGCCCGCGGTGCTCGGCGTGCTGGTCACCCTGCCGCTGCTGGGTCGGCGCACAGGTGTCGCAGCGGGTTCCCGAACGGATGGCCGTGCTGACTGGCCCGCCTTCCGCATGCTGTCCGTGGTCGTCATCCTGCGCTCGATCACCTACATCGGGCTCAGCTCGTTCCTGGGACTGTTCGTGCAGCAACGGGTCCAGCCCGGCGACGCCGCCAGCGGTGCGGCCCTGTTCGTGTTGTTCACCGGCGGCGCGGTCGGGACCGTACTCGGCGGTCGGCTGGCCGAGCGCTCGGGGCGGGTCCGCACGATGCAACGCGCCTACGGCGTGGCGGTCCTAGCGGTCGCCGGTGTGGTGCTGGTCCCCGGACCGGCACTGTACGCGTTCGTGGCCGTCGCGGCGATTGCCCTGTACGTGCCGTTCTCACTGCACATCACGCTGGGGCAGGACTACCTGCCCAATCGGGTGGGCACCGCCAGTGGTGTGACCCTCGGCCTGGCGGTGAGCGTCGGCGGAGTGCTCATCCCGGCCTTCGGCGCCTTGGCCGAGGCGACCTCCCTGCACACCATGCTCGCAACGCTGAGCATCTTCCCGGCTCTGGCCTGGTTGCTCACCCACCGCCTGCGCGAACCCGCCCGCCTCGAAAGCCCTCGGCACGAAATACCCTCCCCCGCGACCACAACGCCGCACTCCCCGGTAGCTCCCTGATCACGCACCTCCCCGACCACTACCTTGGTGGGATTCAGCTGTCCGTCTCATCGGCGAGACATTGTCGGTGGGCGGCACACGGGCGGAAGATCCGACACCCGAGGGCAGGCTCGACGAGCCGCCGACGGTCGAGGGTGAGAGGCGGCTACGCGGCGAATGCGAGGTCAGCGTCCTCCACCCTGCCGCCTGCTCGCGTCATCAGGCGGCCAATGGCCTCGGCCACCTGCCCCGGCTGCTCCAGAATCACCGAGTGACCGGCGCCATCGACCATCACCAGATCCGAGTACTCGACGGCGGCGGCGATCGCGACGGAGTGCGACGGCGGCGTCATCAGGTCGGCGGAGCCGCACAGCACCAATGTGGGGATCGTCGCCAGAACAGGAAGCACGTCGGTTTGGTCGTAGGCCATGAAGGCGCTCAAGAAGCTCGCCATCGTCACGATCGGCGTCTGGTTTCGCATCGCGTTGGCCAGGGCGAGCACCCGAGGGCTGACCTTGCGATCGCCGAATTCGGCAGTACGGATGACCGGTGCCAGGACCTTGCAGGCCAGCAGCTTCGCGCGGTGCATCGCGCCCGGAGCCCGTCGGACAGCAGCCTGGAAGACGGAAACGACCGGGTTGCGCAGGAGGCGGCCGAAACCGGCGTCGGCGAGGCCGTTCGCAGCGGTCGCGATGAGTGCGACGCCGACGATGCGGGTGCCGATCTCGTGTGGGCGCTGGCCGGCGTAGGTCAGCGCGGTCATGCCGCCCATCGAGTGGCCGACGAGGACGACCGGTCCGCTGGGGGCGACGGCGTCGAGAACGTCCCGCAGGTCGTGGCCGAGTTGCTCGAGGTTGTAGGTCCGTCGGGACGCCGCGGCGGAATCACCGTGGCCGCGGTGGTCGTAGCAGACCACCCGGGCGCCGGTGTAGCGCCGCAACAGCGCGTCGCGGACGTAGGTCCAGGACGCGGTGCGCAGGCAATGTCCATGCACGAGGACGACTGTGAGGTCCGCATCTCTCGGACCGTATTCGCGAACCGCGAGTGCCACCCCGTCTGCGGTCGAGACCGTGGCGCGACGCTCCGCCGAGGTGGCGATTGTGCTGGGCATCGACATGGGCGGCTCCGGTCTGCTTGCGGTGACATGTCCAACTGTCCGCCACATGCGCCGCCGGTATCAGGCCCCCGAGTGCTGGGGCCGGTCCCCCAAGGTGGAGCAAATCACCACCAAGGTGGCAGTGCCACCGAAGAGGGTGATCATGCCGGCTTCCCGGCACTCCTCCGGATGCCCGCCGCCGGCGCGGCGCCGTGATAGAAGTACCGGCCCAGACCGACGGTGAAGACGAGCATGCCGTACACCGAGTGCTCGACCGAAGCGGTGAACAGCGACTGCGTCCGTAGGTATCGCATCGCGAAGATACCGCCACCGACACTGCTGGCGAGGACCGAGAACCAACTGCCGAAGATGATGTGCACGAAGCCGAACGCGGCCGCGCTCGCGATCACCAACCCGAACCCCGCACCGAAGACCGGCGCGTACCTATGGAACAGGAACGAGCGGAAGATCAGCTCCTGCGGATACACGCTCAACACCGGGTACAGCACCATCACCGCGAGCCACACCCACGGATTGCGCCGAGGCAGGTCGAACAGATCCTCCCGCCGCAACACCGCGACCGCCGCGGTGAGCGCCACAGCGCTCGATCCCGCCCATGCCGCCATCGAATGCGCATGAGCCCGCAACGCGTCGCTGCGCCACAGCGCGGCACGATCGAAATCGGATGAGCGCCGCAGGTAGAGCGATGCGCCACCGGCCAATGCCAGCAGCGCGGGGATCGGGGATCTACCGCGCAACACCGTGTTGTACGCAGCCGTTCCACCAAAGAACAGCGCCGCGTACTCGACGCCCAGATACACCCGCCGCCGCAGTCGAATCCTCACGAGCCCCCCATCATTCCGCAACGGGGCTGAGCCGGCACCTGCCGCGAACGCCGGCAGCCACTCACGCGAAGCCACCACGGTTCCCACGCCGAACTCCCCTACCGGACGGCCACGCTCCCGCTGCGGCCTTCGTCAGTAGCCCGTTGCCTGGATGAGGCGCTGGCGCAGCCAGGTCAGCGGGGTGACGCCACCAGGACCGACGGTGTACAACGGATAGCTCTGGTGGGCACCGGATTTCAGGAACTCGTCGACCTGGCGCTTCCGTTCTTCGTAAGCGGACGCGTTGAGCTGGTCGGACAAGAGGCCGAGGCCGCCTGCGGCCAGCGCGTCGCCGATGAGTTCGGTCGCCTGCTGCTGGTAGATGTCGATCTTCGCCGGATCCGGATTCGAGAGCTGGACGAAGAATCCGGCGATCCGCCCGGCGAAGTCGCCCTCCGGCATCGCGCAGTACAAATCACCTGGGACGCAGAAGGTATAGGTCCGTGGGGCGAGCCAGCCGAAACCGCTCAAGCGAGGCCCGCCCGCTCCCGCGCCTGGGACGGGTGGCCCGATCAGGGTGTCACTGGGTGAGCGACGAGGATCGGAGATCAGCCCGACCAGGACGACCCGATGCGCCGGCACAACGCCCAGACCGGTCCCGATTTCGGCCGCGAGATCACCTGCGGCATCCGCACCCTGGCTATAGCCGAGCAACGCGATCCGGGTCGCTTCGCACGACTGCCCCATGGCCGAGACCAAAGCGCGCGCCTTGTCGGTCGCCTCCAGCTTGGAGCGACCGTACACTTCCCCTTCCCAAGGGAACGCGGTCGCCGCGTAATGCACGTAGTCGACCTGGACATCCCCGGGTAAATCGTCCAGGGTCATCGCGAGCATGCCCCTGCCGGGCTCGGAATTGGACGTTTCCCATGTTCCGGGAATCGCCACGACATACAGATCGGGACAATGCGCCGGTGCACCATCCGCAACGGACGCGCCGCCGAACCCCAGCGCAACGGTCACCATCGCAACTACGCACGCGGCGGCGTTGGTCTTCCATCGTATGAACATGCGTACTCCGTGTATTCCCTACCGAAGGTCACTCGGTCGAACCAGTGCGTCGACGTCAGTCGCGGATACAAGGTACATCCCCGGAGGCGCACAGCGCCCGCTCTCCCGCAATCCGTTGGCGTATGTGGCCCACACGGGATCCGGTCCGCCCACAGAGTTCGGCGGCGGATCGCCGCCGATGCTCCGCAGCGAGGCCGATTCCCTTCGCAGCCCTCGATGTCGAGGGTCAGCGCGGCGGTTGGCTCATATCCCGGTTCATCTGCGGGATTTCGATGCTGATCGGCATCCGTAGTTCGGCCAAGTAGATCAGGGCTGCTCGGCGGAGGAACTCGTCGAAGAGCCAGTAGGCATCCGGCGCGAGCGGGACGACGGGGAGCAGGCCCTCGCGGACGGCGATGAAAGGCCCCCAGCTCACTCTCAGCAGCGGGTCCCAGACCGGTTCCCTGGGGATGGCCAACCCGTCGGCGATCTTGTCCCCGAGCAGAAAACGGGTGAATGCGCCGAGTACCGGCTTGCTGAGGATGGCGAGATCGAGGTTGGCACCGAGGCGCAGGAGCCGGTCGGCCAGCTTGGCGCCCTCGGGGGTCGGCGCCAGCAACGGGTCCAGGACCTGCGCGGCCTGGGCGTTGGCCGCATCCCAGGACGCGGGAATGTACTCGTCGCGAATGCCGAGCAGGTGCGCGCACAGTTGCCACGAGTGCAGGAAGGCCTCGGACTCGGCGACGGGAATCGGCACCTTCCACGCGGTCAGGTGCTTCATGATGGTCGTGGGCAGGCTGTGCCAGGTGACCATCATGTCGTTCTGGCTGATCGGGATGTCCTCGTCGGCGGAGTGCACCCAGTGCGGGGACTGCGGCAGCAGGTGACGCACCGCGGCGTGCACCAGTCGCGTTTTGACACAGGTCACGACCATCTCGCCGTCGGGGGCGTAGGCATTCGCGGTCCCGATGTCGTAGCCGAGTTTCGCGGTCTTCGAGATGCGGTCCTTCAGGTCGTGACCACCCTTGGAGTAGTAGACCGCGCGCGCCTCTTTGGGAATGACCGTGCTCATCATGCCGCTGGCCAGCCCGTACAACACGCCGAGATACAGCCCCCGCTTCTTGTTGAACTCGACCGCGGTGGCCAGCTTGCCCTGGTCGGCCCAGGGCGGCAGCCGACGCGCGTACTCCATGAAGTCCCGCAGATCCGGCGGCAGACCCGCAGGCAAGGGCTGACCGTTCCTGGTCCAGGTCCGCAATAGTTCGTTGACCCTGGGCACCTCGCCCCTGTCGAGCAGTGCCGCGACCAGTTCGTCGGCCTCGGGATCCCACACCTCCATCGGATCGACTCCGGACCCGCTACCCGCCACCGAATCCCGCGGTGACCACGTCCACGGCTCCGCCCGCACCGGTGCCACCGCGGCCAGCGCGCCGAATGCGCCCAGCACCCCGCCTGCCTTCAATGCGTCGCGCCTGCTGAATCCATCCATGTCTTCGCTACTCCTCTTCGAGCCCGAGCACCACCGTGACGATCCCGAGGAAGCTGACAGTGCCCGTATCGCGCCTTAGAACGCCAGAATAGTCATTAACTTAACAAGATAGGCGGCCGGCTGTACGGACTTTCCGGAAATTGCTCACAGTCGCTCGCTCCGCAGCCGACAACCGGCCGCCACATCGGCACATGTCCGTAGTCGATGTCGTCACAAGCATTTTCGCCAGGGCCATTGAAACGAGATGGTGTCGGAGAGCCGGAGAGTGCAGCAGGGCACCGCTGCGTGACCGGATCACAAACGGACGAATCAGCAGTCACTTAGATACCTTGATCGCGACGCGATTCGCTGTTCGTGGTTGCATCCTGTACCTGGGTACAGGCTTACCGTGGCGTCATGACACACAATGCTTCCTCCGCCGAGTGGATGCCGGACTCGTGCACCCTGCCCACCGCCGAGCAACCGGTCCGGGTCGCGGAGTTCGATCGGTTCTTCGCCGAGTCCGTGCAGCGCACACACCGGCCGACGCGCACCCGGCTGGATCTGCTGCTGGCCGCCGGCGCCGAACCGGCCGCCCGTGATCTCGCCGCCCGGGAATCGAGTTGCTGCTCGTTCTTCACCTTCGCTTTCGACACCGCCGACGCCGGGACGGTGCTGCACATCGAGGTTCCCGATAGTCAGGTCGACGTGCTCGACGCGTTCGCCGTTCGGGCGAACACCGCGATCGGCGGAGGCCGATGACCGGGTTACGCACCGGCGAGCTGGCTGCGGCCGCCGGGGTTAACACCCAGACGTTGCGTTACTACGAGCGGCGCGGGCTGCTCGCCGAACCGGATCGGTCCCTGGGCGGGCATCGGCTGTATCCGCAGCAGGCACTGACCGTGCTGCGGGTGATCAAGGCGGCCCAGCGACTCGGGTTCACCCTCGGCGAGGTCGCCGATCTGCTCGCCGCCACCCACGTCGGCCGTCGCCGAGCCGATGCCGGATTGCAGACGCGCGCGGCGGCCAAACTAGCCGAAATCGACGCCGAGCTCGCCGAGCTGACCACCGTTCGCGACACGCTGCGGGCCGCGCTCGCGGCCGGATGTGACGACCTGGTCGCATGCAGCGAAAGTCCTTGCTGCCCACTCCCGTTCACCGGCGACGACGCGGGAGGCAACGGTGCGGTCTGACCCCACCGCCTCGCGCCGCTGGTGGGCGCCGATCGGGCTGGGTGCGCTCATCTGTGCAGGATGCTGCCTGGCCCCGGTCCTGATCGCGGCAGGAATCTTCGGCGGCGGGGTCACGCTGTTGGGCCTGTCGTCGCCGGAACCGCTCGGCTTCGCCCTCCTCGCCGACGGAGCAGCCGGACTGATCTGGTCCCGCACTCGCGCCCGGCGCACCGGATGCACCAGCACCGACTCGGCCACTACCTGCACGGGCTCAGGATGCGGCTGCAGCGCTACTGCTGCAGCCTGAGTCCGGCTTCCCGGGCTCAGGCGACCATCTTGCGTTCAATCCCGTTGTTCGTCTTGGCCGACGACGCCGAAATCGGCGGCGTCTGGCCGGTCTGATACCCGGTTGCCCGAAACCCTGTCCGGCGCAGAGAGCGATTCGGCGTAGACCGAGAGAATCCGGGTGGTGTGCCTCGATTGGCGCGGTTCATCGGCGTGTGTTGCCAGTGTCCGGCGCATAGCGTCCAGCCGGGTTCGGTCCCGCGCGAGCGCCTTCAGCACCGTGGCCAGCGATTGCACCGACCGGTCGGGGGCGCGGACGCCACCTTCGTCGGGCACTGTTTCGGAGAGTTCGGGATCGCAGTACAGGACCGGCAGTCCCATCGCCATCGCTTCCAGCAGCACCATGCCCTGGGTGTCGCAGTCGGAGGGGAGCAACAGCAGGTCGTGGGTACGCATGGCGTTCAGGCAATCGGCTTGGTCGACCTCGCCGTGCAGGTGGACCCGATGACCCAGATCCGCGTCGGCGACCGCGCGGCGGGCCCGGTCGGCCAGTGGCCCGCTGCCGTAGACGTCCAGCGTGCATTCTTCGACGAGGCGCGCCACCTCGATCGCTTCGAGCGGACGCTTCTCCGCGGACAGGCGACCGCACCACAGAGCACGCAGCGGAGCGCCGGTATTCGTCGCCGTGCTGTCGGCGCCGCGGACCCGCTCGAGTAGGTCGTCATCGATTCCGTTGGACACCACGTGAATCGGCCGGTCCACGCCGTGTGCGGCCACGCGGCGGGCGAAGTGATGGGTCGGCACGATCACCCGATCGGCCGCTTGGGCCTGCGCGATCAGCGGCCGCCACGCCAGCCGGGCGATTCGGCCGTCGCCGTCGTGTGCCGGTTGCCCGCGCAGCGGTACGAACCAGCCGTGCACCAGTCGCATGGTCAAGGCGGACAGATACGGTGCCGGGGAATACTTTTCGATGACCGTTTCGTCACGGCTCTGCATGGTCTGGACGATCGGGATGCCGTGCCTGCGTGCGGCGCGTGCGCCGGCGATCCCGCAGCCGTAGCTCGTCAGCGTGTGCACGAGATCGATCGGGCCACGCTCGGTGAACGCGGTATCGATCCTCCGTTGGTTGGCCCGGGTCGGAAGGACCACCGGCAGCCCGTTCGACATCGAGATCGGCAGCGCACCGAGCACCACCGTGTCGGCATCCGACGCTACGGAACCCGGGGCGGGAGCACAGAACACGGTCACTCGATGGCCGAGCCGCCGCAGTCCGGCGCACAGCGACCGCATCGCGGTTTGGACACCGCCCAGTGTCGCCGGGTGGAAGTCGGTGAAGATGGCGACGTGCACGGATTCGGCCATGGTTCAGGCCGACGCCGAGACGGCGAGTCGTTCCACGGCGTCCGCTGTGGCGCGGACACCGTGCTCGGCGGATACCGTGCGGCCGAGTTCCTCGGCCCGCTCGCGCGCCTCGGGTGTCAACGTCCGAACCAGCGCGTCGTGCAGCCGGTCCTCGGTCAGCGACGGATACGGGAAGTCGGCCCCGATCCCGAGCGACGAGATCCGCCAGCCGTAGAAGAACTGGTCGCTGTGCACCCCGATCACCACCGCGGGCAGGCCGGCGCGCAGCACATCGTGGGTATTGCCGCTGCCGCCGTGATGGACGACCGCGCGGCACCGCGGCAGGATCCGGTCGTAGTCGAAGGAATCCAGGACGAACAGTCTCCGGTCGTACCCGATGCCGCGGGGATAGCCCTCACCTCGCACGGTCACCAGGGCGCGGGCCCCCAGCCTGCGGCATACGGCGGCAATGAGGTCACAGCAGCCGGCGGGATCGAGGATCGGCATACCGGTCATACAGAAATAGATCGGCGGCTCGCCCTCGTCGAGCCATTCGGCCAGCGCCGGATCGACCTCCGCTTCACCCCATGCCGCGCGCAGGTGCGCGGGCAGAACGGGCGCACCGACCACGGTCGAGCGGTCCGGCCAGTCACCCGGTTTCGGCAACAGCACCGGACTCACCATGTGCACCAGCGGAATACCGTCCTCGCGCATGCGCCGGAACGGATTCCGTGGCTTCCCCGGCAACTCCATCATTTCGCGCACCCGTCGATCCACCCGGCGATACGCCACGCCGTACGCCACTTCGAATGCCGAGTAGCTGGCCAACCGCAGTCGCCGCGACGAGATCATCTGCTTGACCATGAACGACGACGGGAACTCGCCGGTGCGCTCGAGCGGATACGGCAGACAGCCCACCACCCGCTGTCCGGTCTTCTCCGCACGCTCCATCGCCCAGGGCAGTGTCGAGGCACACGACACGATCACATCGGCGGATTCGCAAGCGCCGCTGAGCACCTGGTGCATCCGCTCACCACGCTCACCCGCCATGATCTTGACCGTATCCAGCATGATCCGGACGAACGGCAGCGTCTTACCGGACGACAGTGCGCGTTTGGCCGCGGGCGATTCCAGCAATTCCGCGGAGTTGAACGGGATGACGTGCGGCTCGAAGCCCGAGCGCCGCACCACATCGGCGTAGTTCTCGGTGGCGGTCATCTCGACATGGTGTCCGCGCGATCGGAATTCGTCGGCCAGGGCGAGATACGGCTGATGATCGCCCCGGGTTCCCGCCGTCAACAACGCGATACGCATACTCTCGACTTCCGTTCGTGATCTGCTGTGCTCGGCCCGCATTCGGGATCGGTCCGGCTGTCGGAGCAGCCCAGCCGCCGTGCGGTGCCGATGTTAGTGTCTGCTGGTGACCGAAGACATTCGCTCCGGGCTCCGTATCGGGATTCTCGGTGCGGCCCGCATCGCGCCGGCGTCGCTGATCAAACCGGCCGAGCGGAATCCGGAGGTCGTCGTCGCGGCGGTGGCGGCCCGGGATCGGTCGCGTGCGGAGAGGTTCGCCCGCAAGCACGGCATCCCGCAGGTCTATGACAGCTATCAAGCGCTGATCGATGCGCCCGATCTCGACGCGGTCTATATCCCGTTGCCCAACGGCCTGCACGGCCGCTGGACCCGCGCCGCCGTGCAGGCCGGAAAACATGTGCTGTGTGAGAAGCCGTTCACCGCCAACGCGGCGGAGGCGGGTGAGATCTCCCAGCTGGCGAGCGCTTCCGATCGCGTGGTGATGGAGGCGTTCCACTACCGCTACCACCCGCTGATGTCGGCCGCCGAACAGATCATCGCGTCCGGCGAATTGGGGACCCTGCTGCGGGTGGAAGCCGCGCTGTGCTTCCCGCTGCCGAAGTTCTCCGACATCCGCTACGACTACGCCCTCGCGGGCGGTGCACTGATGGACGCGGGTTGCTACGCGGTGCACATGGCCCGCGTGCTGGGTGGCGAGAACCCGGAAGTGGTCGCGGCGCAGGCGAAGCTGCGCGGACCGCGGATCGACCGGGCGATGACCGCCGAACTGCGTTTCGCGTCCGGACACACCGGCCACATCCGGTGCTCGATGTGGTCGGCGGACGTGCTGCGCGTCGGCGCCACCGTCATCGGCGAACGCGGCCGGATGCGGCTGGTCAATCCGGTGCTGCCGCACCTGGGACATCTGCTGACGGTCCGCTCGGAGGGCGGCAGGCGGATCCGTCGGTTCGCGCATCGCGCCTCCTACGACTATCAACTCGACGCCTTCGCCGCCGCGGTGCTGCGCGGCGAGCCGGTGGCCACCGCACCGAGCGACGCCGTCGACACCATGACCGTCATCGATGCCATCTACCGGACCGCAGGCCTTCCGCTACGCCAGCCGAGCTGACGTCTCATCGAAGAAATCGACGATATGCCCGAACACGTCCAGCGCCGCGCCGCGGCCGAGGAATGTGTCGAGGTGGCCGTAGGAGGGAATCTCGATATAGCGGAGGTCGACACCGGGATTACGCTGCGAAAGCACCTCGTAGCAAAGCTTGTTGGAATCCAGCCAGGCCTCGTTGCGGCTGCCGGACAGCAGCAGCACCGGGCAGTCGATTCGATCGGCCTGGTCGAGCGCGTTCTCCGGGAGCGCACGGTAGCGATCGTCGTCGACGTTCCATCGGACCACGGCGTGCGCCAATTCCATCTGCCGCAGATGCGGCAGCACCGATAGCGGTATCGCGCCGAACAATTCGGCCAGCCGATCGTGGGTGCGCGCGTCCAGGTTGTCGTGCTCGAACAGCCGGGCGCCCATCCCCCACCCGTGGTGGACAATGCGGCAGGTCGGGTCCGGGCAGTCGCCCTTGCGCGACAGCGCCGCGTACAGCAAGGTGCGCCGAGACCAGAGCCCGACCTTGCGGAAGTCGGATTCGAGGTGGCTGATCCGCGAGCCGAGCAGTTCGCTGCCGAGCAGCACCCGCACGCGCGCCGACGTGCTGACTTTCGGGGTCAGGAAGACGCCCTGGGCGACCACGCCTGCCAGTCCGGGCAGCAGTCCGGCCGTCATGCTCAGCGACAGACCCAGCGCGCCGATGCAGTGCGCCACGACGAACAGCGGACGGTCTCCGATCCGCTCCCTGATCTGCGCGACCGCGGCGGGCAGGTCGTAGAGCGCGACATCGTCGATAGTGTAAGGCGGGCCGGATTCGTTGTACGGCAAGCGGCAACTACCACGCCAGTCGAGCAGCCACGACTGGTAGCCCGCATCGGTCAGGACGTCGGTGACATTGCGAATCTCGGGGAGTGCGAACATCTCCGACGACACCCCATGCCCGTGCACCAGCAGTACCGCGGGCGCGTCGGCGGGCCCGATTCGACGCAACGTCAGATCGATGCCGTCGCCGGTTCGAAACGAAATCACCTCTCCGGCACGGAGTTCCGGCACGGTCGATCGCATATCGGTCATCGGCGGTGCTCCTTACGCGCGGCCCGGCGCAGATCCAGCAGATCGACACCGACCCGGAGGATCGGTTCCAGCAGACTCTTACCGAGCTGGCCGCCGAACCAGCTGAGCCACAGCAGCTTCGCCAGCCGCTGCTGCCGTTCGGGCAGTCGGGGATCGATCTGGATGCCGTCGATCTGGTCGGACAGGTAGGTGTGCATCGGCACGGCGACCTCGCCGGTGTACGACGTGGACTCCCCGGTGCGGCCGATCTCGATCACCTGTGTGCCGAGCTGCCGCACCATACGTCGTCGCGCCGCGGCGAACTTGTATCCCTCCAGCCACCAGGTGCCGCCGGATGAATCACGCAGCGTCAGCCGGTAGTGCATGATCGGATGCCGCACTTCGTGCCGCAGCGGTATCCCGTCGTGCGGCCGAACCGTCGCGGTGCCCTCGACGGTGAGCGGATCATCGTGCAACCCCGCGCAGGTGAGCTCGCCGGTGACGTCGATCGTTCGAGTGGTGAACACCTGCGCTGTGTTCGCGACGGACAGGGTCAGCCGGAGGTCGCAGGGAATGTCGGCGGTCGCGCCGATCGGGCCGACCGCCCCGGTGAGTGTTTCGTTGAACCGCAGATAGGGCTCGTCACCCGGCTGCGGGCCGAGGCCCGTCATGGCCGCGACCATGCGGCTGCGCGCCGCCGGACCGGGGGTCGCCGGCGCGGGCAGGCCGTTGGCGGACACGAAGGCCTCGGTGCGCGCGGCCGATGCGGGCGGCGCGGTGACCATCGCCGCCAGCTGACGCCGGGCGACGGGACTCTGTAGCACCTGGGCCAGCGATTCCAGTTCCGGTACCGGTTCTGCTCTGATCGCGCGGACGACGTCATCGCACCACTGCTCCCAGTGCTGCACGCGAATACCCATACCACCCAGCGTGGTTTCCGCGACCACCTGATCGAGCGAGGTGGGCGCGCCGGTGAGGTGATAGGTGTGGCCCCAGGCGCTCGGGGTGCCGACGATCTGCGCGGCTACCCGGCTGACCCAATCCACCGGGGCGGCGTTCAGGTACCGGAACCCCGGCGCGGTGCGAAAGCGCATCAGTGCCGCGGTGATTCCGGCGTTGAGGTCACGCGGGTTGTGGGCGCCGGTCTCCGGATGGCTACCGATGCCGCCGGGACGCAGGATGGTCACCACGAGTCCGTGTTCACCTGCCCGCCGGAGCACCGCCTCCGCGGCCCATTTGGATCGGTCGTATCCGATGGGCAGCGCGGCGACGTTGGCGGTCGGATCGTCCTCGCCCAGCGTGGCGGTCTCCGATCCGTTGAACACCGCCAGCGAGGAGATGTGGTGCACCGGTTTGGGCCGGTCGGTGCACGCCAGCTCGGCGAGGGTCAGCGGGCCGAGTACGTTGGTCCGGCGCAGCGACGGATAGCCGCGCAGGAAATCCACTGCGGCCCCCGCGTTGACGATCGAATCCACCTCCGCGGCCAGGGTTGCCCACCGTTCGTCGGACAAGCCGAGCCGGGGGCGGCGCAGATCTCCCGCCAGCGGCGTCACGCGCCGCAGTACTTCCCGGGACCAGGGCAGCGCGAAGCGCCGTACGGCCTGCTCCAGCCGCTGGACCGCGGCGTGATCGTCGTCGGCGCGGATCAGGCACACCACGTGGGCTCGGCTGTGCCGCAACACATCGAGCAGCAGATGACTGCCGAGAAATCCGGTCGCGCCGGTCAGTAGGATGCGGCGCGGCGCGACCCGCTCCGGCGCGGCCACCAGCGGCAATCGGTCGGCGCCCGCGAGATCGGCGAAGAGTTGGGCGAGGTCGTCGGTGTCGGCCTCGGGTTCCGCCTCCGGCTGCGGGCGTGCGGATTCGGGGTGGTCGGCCAGCCAGCGGTTCGCCAGCCTGCGGGGTCGCGCGTCGAAGAACACCGTGTCCAGATCCAGGTGGATATCCAGCTCACGCGCCAGTGCCGCGACGAATTCCACCGCGGCGATGGAGGTGCCGCCCGCATCGAAGAAGTCGGTGTCGGCGTCGAGGGTCGTATCGGTGTAGCGGTTCGCTACCGCGGTCACGGCCGCGGCCAAGGCGTCGGCGTCCATGCGTGGTGCGCTGCGGCCGGTTTCGACCAGCGGTGCGGCGACGTTGCCGACGGTGCGTGCCAGCAGGGCGGCGACATCCAGTCCGACAGCGCCTCGTTCGAGAATTTCGCCGCGCACGCGACGGTCGACGGCCGGGTTGCGGACCGCCGATGTTTCGTCGGGACCGGTCACCGGGTCACGTCCTCTCCATTCGCCGTCGTCTCCCAGGAGCGGAACCGCCGCAGGCGACCCGGTGTCGCGGCAACGTCCAGCCGCCGATCCTCGAAGGTACCGCCGAGCAGTCGGGCGGCCAATCTGCGGGCGGGTGCATTGCGGACGGTGTGCTCGACCGATATCCGTACCACCGCGCAGCCGAGGGCGTCGGCTCGATCCGCCACCCAGCTCAGCAGCCGCTCCTCGACGCCGCGCCCGAGGGCACGGCAGCTGAGTTGCCATCCGCTCACGCATAGACTGTCCGCCTCCGCCCGGAGTGCGATTACCGCGATCAGACCGTAGTCGCCGAATCGGTCGCGCGCCGTCGCGGTCCATACCTCGCCCTCGTCGCGCCACCTGTCCAGATCGTCCGCGGTGACCTCGGCGAGGGTGAACTGAGTGGTACGCCGCACGAGTTGCCGGGCACGCTCCACGGTGGCATCGGTCAGCGGCTCGATGTCGACCTCGAGGTTCAACTGCTCGAGGAATTCCGCGAATTCCGCGGTGGCGCGAACGCTGTCGCGCTCCTGCTCCTGACGGTAGTAGTCGGCCCGCGCACGGTCCTCGGCCGTGGCCGCGACCGGAACCATCGGCCACAATCGCGTGAGGAAGGACTCCAGTTCACCGGCGGGAGGACACGTCACCGACAGCACCTCGGGCAACTGCGCGCGCATACGCGCCACTTCCACGGGGTTGTCGTCGAGGTAGCAGAAGCTGTCCAGGCCCAGCCGCAGTGTGCGCGCGACCTCCTCCAGCCGCTCGGGCTTACCGCCCCAGCCCGCGGAGACGGCGGCGAAATGTTCGCGCTGCAGCGGGCTGTCGGACCGGTCCAGGATCTCGCCGACGATATCGTCGTCGTTATTGGTCACCAGCACCAGCAGCGTTCCCGCCGCGCGCCACTGCAACAGCCGCCGGGACAATGCCCGCCGCGGCTCATCGAAAGCCACAGCGGCGGAGCCGATCTCGCCCGCCGTTCCGCTCCACAAGGTGTCATCGCCGTCCACCGCGACAACCTTCGGCGCGGGCTCCGTCACGGCACCGGCGGTCGCGACGAGAGTGAGCGCGACCGCCGCCTGGAATTCGGGTGTGAAAGGCAGGTGCGCCAGGATCTCGGTCCGGTCGTCGAAGGGGTCGTCCACCGGATGGCGGCGCGTCCACTCCCGCGGTTCCAGCAGCGCGACGCCGGGAATATCGCGCAGGCGGTCGGCGACGAGCCGCTCCCACGCGAGCAAGCGTTCCTCCGGCCGGGCCGAGGGCAGGATGCCGACCACGACCGGCCGGTGCGTGCGTTCGGCCACCTCGCGCACGGCCGCAGGATATTCGGCGGCGAGTTCGGCCAGCAGATCATCGGAGACCGCGCCGAAACGCTCCAGATCCGCCGCACGCAGCAGCACGATCCCCAGTGCCGTCGACGGCTGCGCGAAGACGCCCGACGGGTCACGCAGGCAGGACAGCACATGGTGATACGGCGCCTCCGCGACGGTGATCGCGGTGGCGTCCGACGACGCCGCCACCATCAGCTCGGGCAGCCTGCCGAGCGCGAAGGTCGCACCCAGCGCCGCGCGGAGACCGGAAACCGGCTGCTGACCGGTGGTTTCGGGCCGGGCGGGCGTCCCGGGATCGGCGACCGCGGCCGCGACCGTCTGCAGATAATCCGTGCCGAACTCGGCGCAGGTCCGAGCGTCGATGATGTCGCTGTTGTAGGTCAACCACACCTGGCCGGTATCCGGCAGCACCGCCACCATGAGGTCGAGATCGGAATAGCCGGTGCTCACCGGCACGACCGCGGCCTGCGCCACCGCGGAGTTGGCGCGCAGGTAGTTGAAGTACACCTCGATCAGCGGTGCGTTGTCGCGGTACAGGCCCTCGGTGGCCAGCGCGGCGAGCACATCGGCGAAGCCGACGCCGGGCGCGAGCAGATCCCGCAGCCGCTCGCCGGTGCGCCGCAGCACGTCGGTGAACAGGTCACCGGCCGCCACCGTCGCCGGGAACGGCACGGGCACACCGAAATACCCGACGGCATCGGTCGCATCGGCGTGCATTCGGGTATCCACCGGAACCGCGAGGGCGAACCGGTCGACCTGCTGCCGACGTGCCAGCAGGACGGTCAGGGCAGCGAGAAAGACCGCGGCGGGGGTGATGCCGAGCTCGCGGGCCCGGTCCGCGACCCGGTCGTGCAGTCCGGCAGGTAGGTCGAGCGCGACGGATCCCGCACCATAGCTGCGCTCGGCCGGACGCGGCTGCGCCAAGGTCAACTCGAGCCGGCGCGAACCGGAGAAGGCGTCGCGCCACCGCGTGATCGCGGTATCTCCGCCGTCGCCCCTGCTGGACTGCGCGGCGAGCAGTTGATGCATATCACGGTTGGTCACGGCGTCGCCGCGCCCCGCACCGGACAGTTCCGCGGCGAGTTCGCCCGCGACGAGCAGCATCGACTGCACATCGCTCATGCTGTGATGCGCGCCGAAAAGCACTACCTGGTCGGCGCTTTCGGCGTCGAGAAGCTCGAAGCGCCACAGCGGGCCTGTCTCCGGATCGAACGGCAACGCCATCAGCTCCCGGAAGCGCTCCTGGACGACGGCGTCATCGAGGTGGCCGAGGTCGCGCCAACCGGCCAGAGTGCCGGGCTCGCGGCGGATCTCCAGCTGCCGTCCGTGCTCCGCGCTGGGCCGGATGGTCGTGCGCAGCGCAGCGTGCCGGTGAGCCAGCCGCACCAGCGCCTGCTCCATCTGCGGCCGGGTGACCCGGGCGGGCAGCCGCACGGCGACGCCGCCGGTCTGCGCGGCGCTCGGGATACCGAGTTGTTCGGTCCGCAGCAGACGCATCATGTCTCGGGTCACCGGGAGCACTTCGACCTCGGGTACTTCGGCGGCCACGGCATCGGGTGCGTCGGTATCGGCCTGCCGCCGCACCGCATCGACGAGATGATCGGCGAGGTCGGCGAGATTCTGCTCCGCGAGGATCGTGCCGAGTGGCACCGAGATTCCGGTGTGCTCGCGCACCTTGTTGCGCAGTTCGACCGCCATCAGCGAGTCCAGACCCAGGCTCTGGAAGGTCTGCTCGGGCGCGACCGTCTCGGTGCCCGTATGGCCGAGCACCTCCCCTGCCCATCCGGCCACCGCGGCCATCGCCAGGGCGGTGGCCTCCGCGCGCGGTACGGCCCGCAGTTGTTCGGCGAAGCGCGATCCCGGCGCGACGTCGACGGTCGCGCGGTCGGCCACCGCCCGGCGCGGCGCGCGGCGCACGAGTCCGCGCAGCAGTGGCGGGACGGCCGGTGCGCGGCGCAGCACGTCGGTGTCGAGCAGCAACGGGACCAGCACCGGATCACCGACCCGCAGCGCGGCATCGAAACAAGCCATCCCTTCCGGCACCGAGAATGCGCGGATGCCGGCCCGCGCGATGCGCCGGATGTCGGCCTGCGCCATGTGGTCGTGCATATCCACCTCCCACGCGCCCCAGGCCAGCGACTGTGCGGGGAGACCGAGCGACCGGCGTCGGAGCGCCAGCGCGTCGAGATAGGCGTTGGCCGCCGCGTAGTTGGCTTGCCCGGGCGTGCCGAACAGGCTGCCCGCCGCGGAGAACAGCACGAAGAACGACAGCTCCCGGTCCGCCGTCAGCTCGTGCAGATGATGTGCCGCATCGACTTTCGGCCGCAGCACGGCGTCGAGCTGCGCAGGTGTCAACGAGCCGAGGGTGCTGTCGTCGAGCACGCACGCCGCGTGGACCACACCGGCCAGCGGCATACCGTCGAGCAGCTGCGCCAGAGCCGACCGGTCGGCGATATCGCAACGCGCGAATCGCACGCGCACCCCGCGGCTCTCCAGCTCGTCCCGCAATTGCGCGCCGCCGGGACCATCGATGCCGCGGCGACTGACCAGCACCAGGTCTCGCACCCCGTACCTGTCGGCCAGATGACGGGCCAATGCCGACCCCAGCCGTCCCGGGGCGCCGGTGACCAGCACGGCGCCCTCGCCGAGTGACACCCTGCCTTCCGAGGCTCGCCCCGCGGTCTCCGGCAGCCGAGCCAGCCGCGGCACGAACGCCACACCGTCGCGCACGGCCAACTGCTGTTCCCTCGCGGCCAGGAGCGCGGCGATATCCACCTCGGGGTCGGCTGTGTCGATCAACACGATCCGGCCGGGATTCTCCGACTGTGCGGAGCGCACCAGCCCCCACACCACCGCCCCTGCCGGATCCGGGCTGTCCTCACCGGGCAGTGCCACCGCGCGACGGGTGCGCACGACCAGCGTCGTCTGCTCGAATCGACTGTCGGCGATGATCGTTTGCAGCGCCGCCAAGATGTGCTGGGCGGTGTCGTGCACGTCACTCGGCGAGTCGCCTTCGGGCACCGGCAGCACGATCGCGTCAGCGGTTCCCGGGACGACGGAATTCCATTCGCCCAGCGTCAGCGTCCGATCCGGCGCGGGCAGCGGAAGCTCCGACCACTCCATCCGCAACAGGCGACGGTAGGCAGGCGCGATCGAGGCGGCATCCCACTGCGCGGCGGTGACCGGACGCAACAGCACCGAACCCACCGACACCACCGGGCGTCCGCTGCGGTCGGTCGCGGACATGGTGACGGTGTCGGCCCCCGAGCGGGTGAGCCGAACGCGGAGCGCGGTGGCGCCGGAGGCCCACAGCGCGACATCGGTCCATACGAACGGCAGCAGGGCATTCTCGCCGTCGGCCGCGAACAGGGCGGTGGCATGCAACGCGGCATCCAGCAATGCCGGATGGATACCGAATTTCGCGGCATCGCCCTGGGCGGTTTCGGCGAGTTCTACCTCGACGAAGATTTCGTCATCGCGTCGCCATGCCGCCCGCATCGCCCGGAACAGCGGACCGTAATGGTGTCCGCGGGTGAACAGCTCGGCGTACATATCGTCGACGTCGACGGGCACCACTTCCGCGGGCGGCCACGCCGACGATTCGATGTGCGCGGGAACAGGTTCGGACTGTTCGGCCAGTGTGCCGTCGGCATGCAGGGTCCACTGGGCATCCGGATCGTGTTCGTCGCGGGCATAGATGCGCACCGTGCGGCGGTGATCGGCGTCGGCACCGCCGACCACCGTCTGGATCAGCAGGGCTCCGCGATCGGGGACGAGCATCGGGGCCCGCAACACCAGCTCCCGTACCAGCGGACTGTCCACCTCGTCACCGGCGCGGACGGCCAGTTCGACCAACGCCGCGCCGGGCAGCAGCACCGCGTTCGGACCCGCGTGATCGGCCACCCACGGCTGCTGCTGGCGCGACAGCCGGCCGGTCAGTGTGACGCCACCCGAATCCGGCTGCGGCACACCGGCGCCCAGAATCGGATGGGCGACATCCTGAAGCCCGTGCGAAGCGGCGTTCCGGTTGACCGAGTCGGTCCAGAACCGCCGCTCGTCGAAGGCGTAGGTGGGCAGATCCACCCGCCCGTCTTCGGGAACCAGCCGGGTCCAGTCGAGCTCGTGGCCCCCGACATACAGTTCGGCCAGCGACCTGGCCAGGCAGGTCGGTCCGTCCTGGTCCCGCACCAGCGAACCCACGGCCACCACCTCGCGCGCGAGTTCCTCCGCCACCGTCCGGACGGCCGCGGTCAGCGACGGGTGCACGCCGAGTTCGACGAAATACCGGAACCCGTCGGCGATCATGCGCTCGACCGTGGCTGCGAACCGCACCGTCTCGCGTGCGTTCCGGTACCAGTAGCCGGGACCGACAAGATCGTTCGTCATCGGTTCGCCCGAGACCGTCGAATACCATGGCGTGGCAGGCGAATCCGCGGTCAAACCCGCCAGCTCGGCGGTCAACGGATCACGGATGGACTCGATCAACCCGGAGTGCCCGGCGAAGCCGGGACCAGCGGCGCCGAGCCGCGTGTAGATTCCCGCGCGGTCCATCTCGGCCAGCAGTTCCTCCACCGCGGCCTGCTCACCCGCCACGATCGTCGAACGACGCACATTGACCGCCGCGATCGACACCCGGCCGTCGAACTCCACCAGCCGTCGGCTGACCTCGGCCTCGGGCAGGCCGATCATCGCCATCGCGCCCGGTTCGGTGATGCCCTGCATCAGGCGGCTGCGCGTCACGACGATCCGTGCGGCATCGCTCAATTCGATCGCGCCGGCGCAGTAGGCGGCGGCGATCTCGCCCTGACTGTGGCCGATCACCGCATCCGGGGTGACCCCCGCCGCCCGCCAAGTGGCCGCGAGCGCGGCCATGGTCGCGAACAGCAGCGGCTGCACGACGGGGAAATCGGCGAGGTCCGCGGCGGTCATGGTGGTCAACCTGTCCAGCAGCGACCAGCCGAGTTGTGCGCGGAAAGCCTTGTCGCACTGTTCGAATTCGGCGCGGAACTCCTCGGAGCGGGCCAGCATATCGCGCGCCATGCCGACCCACTGCGTTCCCTGACCGGGGAAGACGAATGCGGTCTTGGCGTTGGTGAGCACCGGACCGGCGCCGACGACGGCATTCGCCGACGATCGGCCGTCCACCAGATCGCGCAGCGTACGGACCATCTCGTCCCGATCGCCCGCCACCACGACCGCACGCCGCTCGAACTGGGTGCGCTGCAACGCCAGTGCGCGCGAAACCGGACCCGGTTCCAGGCGCGGATCGGCGAGCACCAGACCGAGCAGCCGCTCGGCCTGACCGTGCAGCGATGCCTGGCTGCGGGCCGAGATCGGCAGCAGCGCCACACGCCGGTCGTCGATCGTCGTGTCCGGCGCGGCCGCGGGCTCGGGCGGAGCCTCCTCGAGGATCAGGTGCGCATTCGTCCCGCTGAGTCCGAAAGCACTCACACCGGCACGACGCGGCCGATCACCCCGTCGCCACAGCATGGGCTCGGCTTGCACGGTCACACCGCTTCGCTCCCAGTCGACCTGCGGTGACGGCGCACCCACATTCAGGGTGGCGGGAATTCGTTCGTGGTGCAGTGCGAGCACCAGTTTGATGACGCTGCCCACGCCCGCCGCGGCCTGGGTGTGCCCCACATTGGATTTCAGCGACCCGATACCGAGCCGCCGGTCCGGGTCGCGATCCGGACCGAATACCCGCGCCAATGCACGCGCCTCGATCGGATCCCCGAGTGCCGTACCGGTGCCGTGCGCCTCGACATAGTCGATATCGTGCGGAGCCAGACCCGCGACACGCAGTGCCGAGCGCAGTACCTGCTCCTGGGCCGCGCCGTTCGGGGCGCTCAACCCCTGGCTGCTGCCGTCCTGGTTGACGGCGGAACCCCGAATGACCGCGAGTACCCGGTCCCCGTCGCGGCGGGCATCGCCGAGACGCTTCAACAGCAGCAGACCGGCGCCCTCGGCCCACACCGTCCCGTCGGCGTCGGCGGAGAACGGCGCACACCGGCCCGTCGGCGACAGCACACCCAACCGGCACAATTCGATATGGGCGGTCGGTGACATCAGCAGCGTGGCGCCGCCGGCCAAGGCGAGATCGCACTCGCCCGCGCGCAATGCCTGCATCGCCAGATGCATCGCGACGATCGACGAGGAGCAGGCCGTGTCCAGGGTGACCGCCGGACCGTGCAGTCCCAGCGTGTAGGCGATCCGCCCGGACGCGACACTCGGCGACAGTCCCGTTCCGACCTGGCCGTTCAGCTGCTCCGGGGCGGGGTCGGCCAGATAGCCGGTGCTGTACACGCCGAGATAGACACCTGTCGCACTGCCGTGCAGGGTGCGTGGATCGCGCCCCGACCGCTCGATCGCCTCCCAGCTGAGTTGCAACATCATGCGCTGCTGCGGATCCATCACCGCGGCCTCGCGCGGGCCGATGCCGAAGAAGGCGGCGTCGAAGCGATCGATGCCGTCGACGTATCCGCCGCGGAAGGTGTACGCCTTACCGGTCGCGGAGGTATCGGGGTCGTACAGCCCGTCGATGTCCCAGCGGCCCGCGGGCACCTCGGTGAGTGCGTCACCGTTGCTGTCCAGCAGCCGCCACAGTGCCTCGGGTGAATCCGCGGCGCCGGGGAATCGGCAGGACATCGAGAGGATCGCGATCGCGTCGTCGTCCGCGTCGTCGCCCGCGGACGCATCCGTCTCGAAAGCCGCCGCGCCCGACTGGTCCGGTGCGGCGTCCACCGGACGCCCTCCGGGGGACAGTGCCGTGGCCACCCCGTCGATCGTGGGATTGTCGAAGAACAGATTGGTGTCGAGAAAGCGACCGACGAATTCCGATAGGTCGACCACCAGCTCCACCAGATCGGCCGAGCCCAAACCGAATTCGACCAAAGGCCGATGCACATCGATGCGTTCCGGATCCAGCGCCGCCTGCCGCGCGATCTCGGCCACCAGCCACGATCGCACCGCCTCCGCCGACGGCTGGGCCGCGGACCGGCCCGCGGACTCCTCGTTCTCCGTATCAGCTTCGTAGTCGTCCAGCTCGTCCTCCGGCGACCGCACCGGACCGGCCGACAGCGCGATCAGCTCGCCGGACAGATACGCCGCCCGGCACGCCGCACGCTGGATCTTCCCACTACTGGTCTTGAATATGGCGCCCGGTCGAATCAGCAGCACAGCCGCGAGCGTGAGCCCGTGGTCGGTCGCCACCGCCGCACGCACGGCGCCCTCGATCTCGGCCAGCTCGCCGGGATCCCCGCTGCGCACCTCGGCCACCACGACCGGCTGCTCGCCGCCCACCCCGACGTCCGCCGAAAAGGCCGCGACACATCCGGCCCGGACATCATCGTGCGCCGCCTCGACGGTCAGCTCGATGTCCTGCGGATAATGATTGCGACCGTCGACGATCAGCAGATCCTTGCGTCTGCCGGTGACGAACAGCTCGCCACCGGAAAGGAATCCGAGATCCCCGGTGCGGAGGAAGCGACGATGGTCGCCGGGCAGCGTCGCCCCGAACACCTCGGCGGTGGCCTGCTCGTCACGGAAATATCCTGCGGCCACGCTGTTCCCGGCAACCCAGATTTCGCCTTCGTCCCCGTCCGCGCACTCGGTACCGTGGTCGGGGTCCACGACCGCGATCGACATTCCCTCGGGCGGCTGCCCGACACCGACCACTTCGGTGCTGCGAGCGCGGTTTCCGGCGCCGCCTTGCCCGGCGACCTCGAGCAGTGTCGGCGTCCGGGCGGCGGACGGCGCGGTCACGATCAAGGTGGCTTCGGCCAGACCATAGACCGGCCGCAGGGATTCGGCGCGGAAGCCGGCCCGGCCGAAGGTCTCGGTGAACCGCCGCACCGTCGCGGGGCGCACGGGCTCGGAGCCATTGAACGCCACCCGCCAACGGCTCAGGTCGAGCCGATCGATCTGCTCCGGCGAAATCCGGCGCAGGCACAGTTCGTAGGCGAAGTTGGGGCCGCCGCTGGTGTGGGCGCGGTATGCCGAGATTGCCTGCAGCCACCGCTCGGGCCGCTGCAGGAAATGCAGCGGTGACATCAGCACCGAGTTCCCACCGAGATAGACCGTCTGCAATATCGGCGCGATGAGCCCCATATCGTGGTACATCGGCAGCCAGCTGGCGAACAGGGCGCCGTCCCATGAGTCGGCCATCGCGCGGTCGTGCCCGAGCCCTGCGGCGATCGCACCTTGGTTGTGCAGCAGATTTCCATGGGTGAGCAGCACGCCGCGCGGCGCGCTCGTCGAGCCGGAGGTGTATTGGATGAACGCGACCGAATCCGGTCCGAGATCCGGCTCCCGCCACCGCGATGCCTCCTCGGCTGCTATCTCGTCGGTGGCCAGCCACCGCACACCCGCCAGCTCGGGAATCTCCGCACACAGCGCGGCCGAATCCGCGACGACCCGCCGCGGGGCCAGTACCACACCGACTTCGGCGTGCGCCACCATCCGCCGCAGCCGGCGCAGCGAGCGGTTCTCCCATTCGGGCAGCGGCGCGGGAACGGCGACAACGCCGGCGGCCAGACATCCGAAGAATGCCTCGGCGAACTCCGGGCCTGCCGGATACAGCAACAGCGCCCGCTGCGGCATCGAATCCTGAAGTGCGGCGCCGATCGCCCGAGCACGGACACCGAGGTCGCCGTACGACATTTCGCGGACGACACCGTCGACATCACCGCTGTCCAGAAACCGGTAAACCAACTCGGTTGGCCGATTCTCGACCTGAGCGAAGAGTGTTTCCACGAAAGTGTTGGGCACGAACTACTTCCTCTAATGGTGAAACCGCGGGATTCGGCCGGTCCTGGTTCCCCTTGCGTACGAGGAAGGGCAGGCGGCGCGTTGTGACTGATAGCGCCCACAATATATCCGTCGGCTACACCCCTGGCCGGGTCTGGTGAGTCGGCGCCCGTCGCCGTGTGCCCCGAATTATGGGGGCAGCCGCCTCTCGACACCTATTGCCACTGTGGGGATTTCACGTTTGCGACTCGTAGAGCAAGCGGTGAAGATGGCTGCCGTGTCACAGACCCCGGTATCGCTGCGCGAACTCCCCCGACTACGCACCCGCCACATCGGGCAGATCGGTGGACTGATGCGCCCCGGCACCCACCGTTCCCCTCTGCTGGAATTCGGGGAACGGTTCGTGGTCTCGCCGCCGGGATTTCCGACCATGCTGGTCACCCACGACATGGACGATGTGCGGGAACTGTTCGCCAACCACGACGACTTCTCGATCGGGCAGGTGCTGAGCCGATTCAGCAGCCACGACGTGATGTTCGGCAAGCAGACGTTGATCTTCCTCGACGGTGACGAGCACCGCCGCGAGCGCAGGCTGTTCGCTCCGCCGTTCCAGAACAAGGCGCTCCGGTCCTACGAAGATCTGATGGTCGAGGTGGTCCAGCGCGAACTTCCCAGCTGGCCCGTCGGTGAGCCGTTCGAGTTCCTGAAGGCCGGCTACGACCTGGCCATCGGCGTGCTGCTCGGCGTCGTCTTCGGTGACGTGGCTCCGGCCCGCAGGGACCGGCTGAAGCAGGCGGTGAGCCGGTGGTTCGGGGAGATCGAGAGTCGCGGTTTTCTCGCCGTGACCTTGCTCACCCCGCTGGTCGGCGGCCTCACGCTGCCCTACCCGCCGCTCAGTCGCCGCCAGTCCGAGGTCGACGCCATCATCATCGAGGAGATCGCCGCACGCCGGGCCACGCCCGGGGACGGGGACGACCGGAAAGATGTGCTGTCCCGGTATGTCGGCACGGAACTGGATCAGCACGACGACGTCGCACTGGCCCGCAACATGCGCGGCATCCTGCTGGGCGCCTACGAGACCACCGCGATCACGCTCGGCTGGATCGCCGCCATGCTGGCCGGCCACCCGCACGCCATGGCCGAACTGGACACGGCGGCCGACGCGGGCGACCACGCCCGGCTCGACGCATATCTCGACGCCGCGGTCGCCGAAACGATGCGGCTGCGCCCGGTGTCCCCGTTCACGGGGCGGCGAGCACTGCGTGACACCGTGGTCAACGGCATCCACATCCCCAAGGGCGCCATCGTCATAGTCCCGATCCTGCTCATTCACGAATCACCGAGGCATTACTCGGACCCGATGGACTTCCGGCCCGAACGCTTTCTCGACGATCGACCGAACGGCCACACCTGGCTGACCTTCGGCGCAGGCCCGCATCGCTGTCTCGGCGCGCAGTTCGCGCTCGCGGAAGCCCGCATCCTCTTCCGCACCGTCCTGCAACACCGCCGCATCGACTGCGCTCCCGGGTCCGTCGAACCACCGCGGCGGTACCACACCGGCCTCAGCCCCGCTCACAACGCCCGGATCACACTCCGTCCGCGCTGAGGAATACTTAGAAACAGACTCTTGACTCGTTCCAGAAAGCGGACGAGACTTCCTTGCGTGCCGACAATCTCGGAGTGCCAGCAGCTGCTGCGTGGAGCTTCGCTGCGAGTGACCCGTCCCCGGGTCGCGGTGCTGAGCGCGGTGCACGACCACCCGCACGCCGACACGGATTCGATCATCCGCGCCGTGCGATCCGATCTGCCCGAGGTGTCCCACCAGACGGTGTACGACTCCTTGAACGCGCTCACCGCCGTCGGCCTGGTCCGGCGTATTCAACCGTCCGGCTCCGTAGCACGTTACGAGTCGCGGGTCGGCGACAATCACCACCACGTCGTGTGCCGCGCGTGCGGGGTGATCGCCGATGTCGATTGCGCCATCGGCGAGGCTCCGTGCCTGACCGCGTCCGATGGCCGCGGGTTCTCGATCGACGAGGCCGAGGTCATCTACTGGGGCCTGTGTCCCGACTGTGTGCGATCACAGACTGCCCGATCACATCCCTGACCCAGCCCCATCACTCATTCAGGAAGGAATGCCGTGTCATCCGATAGCCGCCCGCCCAATCCTGACACCAGAACTCAGAGTGCAAGCGAGAGCGAGAACCCGGCGATCCCGGCCCCGACTCAGAAGACGGAGCATCGCCCCCGCAGCAACAAGGACTGGTGGCCCGAGCAGATCGATGTCTCGGTGCTGCACGCCCACTCGTCCAAGGCCAACCCGCTGGGTGAGGACTTCGACTACGCCACAGAGTTCGCGAAACTCGACGTCGATGCCCTCGAAGCCGACGTCACGGCAGTCCTGACCAATTCGCAGGACTGGTGGCCTGCCGACTACGGCCACTACGGCGGCCTGTTCATCCGGCTGAGCTGGCACGCGGCGGGGACCTACCGCATTGCCGACGGCCGCGGCGGCGGCGGTCAGGGCGCCCAGCGCTTCGCGCCGCTCAACAGCTGGCCGGACAACGCCAACCTGGACAAGGCCCGCCGGCTGCTGTGGCCGGTCAAGCAGAAGTACGGCAACAAGATCTCCTGGGCCGACCTGCTGGTGTTCGCCGGCAACGTGGCCCTGGAGTCGATGGGGTTCAAGACCTTCGGCTTCGGCTTCGGCCGCCCGGACATCTGGGAGCCGGAAGAGGTCTTCTGGGGCCCGGAGGACATCTGGCTCGGCGACGAGCGCTACAGCGGTGACCGTGAACTCTCGAGTCCGCTCGGCGCCGTCCAGATGGGCCTGATCTACGTGAACCCGGAAGGGCCCAACGGTCAGCCGGATCCGGTGGCCGCGGCGCGGGATATCCGCGAGACGTTCGGCCGCATGGCGATGAACGACGAGGAGACCGCCGCATTGATCGTCGGCGGCCACAGCTTCGGCAAGACCCACGGCGCCGGCGACGCCGGGCTGGTCGGCGCCGAACCGGAAGGCGCCCCGATCGAGCAGCAGGGCCTGGGCTGGAAGAGCGCCTACGGCACGGGCAAGGGCAAGGACGCCATCACCAGCGGCTTGGAGGTCGTCTGGACTCCCACCCCGACCAAGTGGGGGAACGGCTTCCTGCAGAACCTGTACGGCTACGAGTGGGAGCTGACCAAGAGCCCCGCCGGGGCATGGCAGTGGAAGCCGCAGGACGGCGCAGGCGCGGGCGCCATCCCGGATCCGTACGGTGGGCCCGCGCGTACCCCGACCATGCTGACCACGGACCTGGCGCTGCGGGAAGACCCGATCTACCGGGAGATCACGCGTCGCTGGTTGGATCACCCGGAGGAGTTGTCCGAGGCGTTCGCCAAGGCGTGGTACAAGCTGCTGCACCGCGACATGGGACCGGTCAGCCGCTACCTCGGGCCGTGGGTTCCCGAGCCGCAGCTGTGGCAGGATCCGGTTCCCGACGTCGACCACGCACTGATCGACGAGCAGGACGTCGCGGCACTGAAGACCAAGGTCCTCGAATCCGGCCTGTCCGTCGCGCAACTGGTCAAGACCGCCTGGGCGTCGGCGGCCAGTTTCCGCAGCACCGACAAGCGCGGCGGCGCCAACGGCGCTCGGATTCGGCTGGAGCCGCAGAAGAACTGGGAGGTCAACGAGCCGGCCGAGCTGGCGAAGGTTCTGCCGGTGCTCGAGCAGATCCAGCAGGACTTCAACAGCTCGGCCTCCGGCGGCAAGAAGGTCTCGCTCGCCGACCTGGTCATCCTGGCCGGGGCCGCGGCGATCGAGAAGGCGGCCGGGGATGCGGGACACGACCTCACGGTGCCGTTCGCGCCGGGGCGGACGGACGCAACGCAGGAGAACACCGATGTGGAGTCGTTCGCGGTGCTCGAACCGCGGGCCGACGGGTTCCGTAACTATGTGCGGACCGGCGAGAAGGCTCCGCTGGAGCGCCTGCTGCTGGACCGGGCGTACATGCTGGACCTGACCGCTCCGGAGCTGACGGTGCTCATCGGCGGCCTACGTGCCTTGGGCGCCAACTACGGCGGCACCGAGCATGGCGTGTTCACCGGCCGGGCGGGTGTGTTGACGAACGACTTCTTCGTCAACCTCCTCGACCAGAACACGGAGTGGAAGGCGTCCGAGTCAGCGGAGAACGTCTACGAAGGTGTCGACCGGTCCTCCGGCGAGACCAAGTGGACGGCCACTGCCAACGACCTCATCTTCGGGTCACACTCGGTGCTGCGTGCGGTGGCCGAGGTGTATGCGCAGCACGACGCCACGGCGAGGTTCGTGAACGACTTCGTCGCCGCGTGGGTCAAGGTGGTCGACAACGACCGGTTCGACCTCGCCTGATCCGTATCGACCGGTTCCAGGCCGGCCCTCCGGGGCCGGCCTGGATTCGTAGTCGCCGGTAGGTTGCCGGGCCACACCATGTCGCCGAGATTCCGCTCAGGTGCTGTCTGTTGCCGCAGGATGTTTCGGCGAGGCGGGCGGGCCCGGATGATGTGTTCGCCCCGGTTGCGTGTTTGTCTGTCGGGTGTGATGACGAAGATGGTTCGGGTCGGTGTCAACCTGCTCGCATGGAGCGCAACACTGGCGGGAGCCGCTGGAGTCGCGTTGTACTTCAGTCGGTCATGGTCTCGAATGCTGGTCTTGGCGGCTTCGGGAGCGCCGTACCTGATGAGTTCCGCGCTCGTTGGGGCAGTGGTTTTCGTAGCCATGCGGCACTGGAGCGGTGCGGCGGTGGCGATCATTGTTGTCGCCACCGCTGTATGGACCCAAGCTCCGCTGTACATTGGCCGCTCAGGCGACGACGACGGACATCCAGTGCTGGCGATGCAGGCCAATCTGTTGTTCGACGGAGCTGATCCCCGGGCGCTGGTCGACCAGGTGCGCGCGCGGAACATTGCTTTGCTCACCGTCAATGAACTCACGCCGGCGGCGGTCGAGGATCTCGGGCGAGCGGGGCTCGACCAGTTGTTGCCGCACCGGTATCTCTCCCCCGGAAGGACCGCGGCCGGGACGGGGATCTGGAGCAGCTACTCGCTGTCGGAAACCGTTGAGTACGACGGGTTCGTGCTGAATCAGCTCTCGGCGACGGCAAGCATCCCGGGCGCCGGACCCGTCGCGGTGTACGCCTTCCATCCGGTGCCACCGGTGTTCGGCACGCAGGTCTGGGCAGACGAGTTGTCCCGTCTGCGCGAAATTCTCGAGCGGTCGCCATCGAGTCGACCGGCGATCGTCGGTGGTGACTTCAACGCGACCTACGATCATTCGCAGTTCCGCACGCTGTTGTCCGGGCGCTTCGACGACGCTGCCGAACAGGCAGGTGCCGGACACCTCGTCACCTACCCGACCGACAAGCGGTGGCCACCCCTGGTCGGCATCGACCATATCCTCGTCGCCGGGGGCCGCGCGGTCGCGGTGGAGACGGTGGGCCTACCGGGAGCAGATCACCGCGCCCTGGTGGCGCAGGTACACCTGGACCGCGAGCGGCGGTAACGACACAGGCGAGTACTGCGACGTCGAGCGGGCATCGGCCTGGTCGTCATCGCCGGCGCGAGTGCGGCGCGCACGTCTGCCGTCGGCTACGGACTGGGCTGGGGCACATTGCAATCCGTGATCTTCGGATTGAGGCCCAGGTAATTCAGTGGACCGGCGACTATCGTCAGAGCGACCGTCCCGAAGCCTGCGCAGTTGATCGGGCCACTATCGAAATAATCGCGCTGGCCCGCCGCGATCACGCCGATGATCAACCAGGCCGCGACCAGCAGGCTCCCGAGGCTCATGTTCTTCACGTGCATCGTTCCGGCCCTTCTCGCATAGATGAGCCGATTATCCGTCCCGGCGGGAGACGCGCCCGCACCTTCGACACCGATTGCGTGCCGCGCCTTTCAGCCGTGTCGTCGCCCACCGCGGAGGCATAGTCGCGCGTCAGCTTCCCGACGTGGTTCGCCGGCCGTTTCGACCGATGATGTCCATGTCATCCACGTCGTTCGCCGAGCTGGGCGAGGCGGTCCCACGCCGGGGAGGAGGCTCCGGGCTGGGACTGCGCGGCCAACCGGGCGATCGTCGGGTTTGCGACAGGGCGGGTCTCGGATCGGCTGTGGTGGTTGGCGAACCAGTTCCGGATACGGTCGGCGAGGGCGGGCAGGCGGGAATCGTTCGGCGACCAGTGGTAGGCGGCGTCGAGTTCCAGGTAGAGGGCGCGGAACTCGGGATCGGTGATGAGCTCGCGCTTTTCGGCGATCCACACGGCGGCGTCCTCGGGTGAGGCTGTTTGCATGAGGATCCAGCCGTCGCGTTCCAGGCGCATCTGGCGCTCGCTGACGCCGAGTTCGCGCAATTCCTCGAGATAGTCGGCGACTTCCGGGGAGACGAAAAGCCGCTCGCCGCCGCACAGCTGGGCGAGTTGATCGCGGGTTCGCCGCAGCTGCGCGATGCGGGCTCGGAGGTCGTGGTCGATGTCGGCGATGGCTGCCGTGAGCGCGTCCGGGTCGGCGTCCAGGAGGCCCTTGATGCGGGCCAGTGGCACGCCCGCATGGGCAAGGGTCCTGATCTTGACGAGGTCGATGGCGTCCTGGGCGGTGTAGCGCCGGTAGCCGGAGGAGTCGCGGTCGGGCTCGGCGAGCAGACCGCGCTGGTGGTAGTGGCGGACGGCTTTGATGGTCACTCCGGCGTAGTCCGCGAAGAATCCAGATCCGGAACGTGCCCTTCTGCCGACGATGGGGCTGCTCCCGACCGATCTTCTTTCCGCGCTGCGATGATGATCAGTGCGCCGGCGAGGATTCCGGCGAAGAACGGGGATGGCACAAGAAGGACGCCACCCAGCACACACCAGACGACGATGCCCCAGCCGAACCCGGCGGGCACCGCCACCCCGCGTCCAGCGAGGTGCCAGGTCAGGCAACCCAACAGGAGCAAGGGCACCGCGAAGCTTCCCGGACCGGCCCAGAAGGTGAGCGCATTCTGCTGGGATTCCACCGTCGCGGCGGCACCTCCGTCCGTGAGATCGAGCGGGACGGCCGCCCACATCCCCTCCTCCACCCAGCCGGTGATGTCCTCCCAGGAGGCCAGCGCCAGCAAGAACAGGTGCCCGATGCCGAGCACGAGCATGATCCCGCTCGCCCCTCGGAGCAACCGCTTTCTGGAGTTCGCAAGTCGTGGCACGGTTCGCCTCCATTTATACATCACCGTATAGTTCATGTGTACGGTACTGTATAAATGATCGGCGATCAATGGAGGTAGCCAGATTCCCGCCGTGCCCCGTACAACACGAGCCCGCTGGATAGCGGCGGGCCTCGAAGCCCTCGCCCGGGGTGGGCCCGACGCAGTCCGCATCGAGTCACTCGCCACCGAACTCGGCGTGACGAGAGGCGGGTTCTACGGGCACTTCGATGGCCGTCCCGCGTTGCTCACGCAGATGCTCGACGAGTGGGAACACCGCTGCACGAGAGAGGTCATCGCCCAGGCCGAGGCCGAAGGCGGCGACGCCGCCGAGCGGATCCGGCGGGTGGGTCGACTGACCTTCTCGGAGGACCTGCACCGGATTGATCTCGCGGTCCGGGCTTGGGCCCGCCACGACGAGTCCGTCGCTACGCGCCTGCGACGTATCGACAACGAGCGGATGCAGTTCCTGCGGAAGATGTTCGGCAGCTTCATCGCCGACCCCGACGAGGTCGAGGCACGCAGTACCTTGACCTTCGCGCTCGCGATCGGCCGCCACTTCATCGTCGCCGACCACCCCGGGTACACCAAACGCGAAGCCGTCGAGCTTGCCGGAGAACACCTTTTGCGCCCACAACGGTGAACTCCCGATTCGCCCCCCTGGCCAGCCCAACCTGTTCGGTCCATCTCCGCGCCCCGTTCAAGATCACATCAACGTGGCTCGGCCGCTGCTGGGCCAGGCGGTCAACAGCGCCTCACCTACTGGCGCGAGCCTGACCATGGCAGCTACGAGGCCTCCATAGGGCACGCGACTGTGGATGACCGGCGGTCGCCCGCCAGCCCTGTCCGAGATGTGAGCATCCGCGGGTGATTACGCCGCACGATTCGTCCCAGGACGATATGCGGCACGGTCCCGATCGTGCGCGTGTCGTTACCATCCGGATTTCGTGCGACCGATCTCCGAAATTCCACCATGCGCATGCGGATTCGCCGTCTACTATCGATCCAGTCTTAAACACGCTGCCGTATAAGACAATTCACTCCACGCTTGGTTCGTCCAGGCTGATGTCGCGTACCGATTTGCTGTGCACCACCCATCAGATCCGTCCACACGCAGACTCTCGACAGCACCATCATCGATCGTCTCGGTCGCCGACGCCGCGGTCGCGAGATCCAGCTAGAGAACGGAGTCGCCGCATGGTCTTCGAATTTCTCGTGCCTGCTCTGACCGCGCTGGTCGCGGTATCCGTACTCGTGGCCGGAGATCGCCTACATCCGAAGACGTGGCGGCACACCGACGACGACACCGTCGGCGCATTGGTGCTCAACTTGATCAACACGATCTTCATGGCAGTGATTGCGTTCATCGTGGTGATCGCCTGGCAGCAGTACGACAACGCACGCAATCACACCATCGCCGAAGCAAAGGCACTCATCGATACATATTGGGCGGCGCACGGCATGCCCGAACCCGATCACACGCGAATCCAAAGCCTGGTACGCGATTACACCGTACAGGTCCTCACCGAGGAATGGCCCGTCATGGCCGACCAGGGCCGGCTCAGTCAATCCACCCAGGACACCCTCGACACCCTGCGCGATTCCGTGGCGTCGGTGAACGCGGCGGAGCCCGAGATCGACACTCTTCGCACAAGTGCTCTGTCCAGTTCGGAGGCGGTGGCCCAGGCTCGCGCCGACCGTGCGCTGGACGCCGGTTACCGAGTGCCCGGATTCCTCTACCTCGCTATGTGGGTCAGCACGGTCCTGCTGCTGCTCAGCGTGGTCCTTTCCGGCGTGCAGGTCACCAAGCGCAGTGTCGTGACGACCGCGCTGCTCGGCGCCATCGTCGGTGCCGTGATCCGAGCGATCTACAACCTCGACGAGCCGTTCTCCGGCGGGAACCTGGTCCCGAGAGACGCCTTCGAACTCGCTTTGTCCCGCTACCAGCACACGACTTGATCCTTCCGGCGACGTTTCGACAGTGACAAGGCGACTGCACATGCGAAGCAATCGACGCGCAACTCGAACACGAAGACTCGCAAAGGGATTCGCCGCGGCGATGCTCCCACTGACCATTGCCGCACTCGCGGCTCCTCCGATCGAGGCATCCGCCGAGGCGCCACCGTGGCTACCCGTCGGCGACCTCGCGACCGGAAGTTCGGGCCCGGGGAGCGGCGCCAACCCAGCGGGCCCGTCCGAAGACAGTGCGCCGAGCCTCGGTCCTGCCGGCTTGCCATCCGGCAGCGCCTTCGGTCCCGGTGCCGAGGGTGCGTCTTCCGGTGGGCCTTTGGATCTCGGCCCAGTGCGTACGCCTTCCGGAAGTGCCGGCTCCGGGAGCGCGCGCCCCGGCTATCTCGCCACCGGCAGTGCCGCTCCCGGCAGCGCAGGCCCTGCCCTTCTCGGCACCGGCGATGTGGGCCTCGGCGGTAGCACACACGTCACAGCGGATGCGGCACCTCATCCGAACGTCGTGCCGGGTAGCCCAGCCGAGGCACTGCGCCTCGATACGGGCAGCGTCCAGATGGCGTGTTCCGGTAGCGCCATGGCGGGCAGCGCATTGCTCCTGCTCGGACTGGTGACCGGTAGCGGCTTCGGCTCCTCCGGGTCGAGCCTCGTCGGCCCCGGGTCGAACGGATCGGGGCTCGGCAGCGCCGCCCTCGGTAGTGCCGCCACCGGCAGCGCGTTGCTCACCTGCCTACTCCTGCTTCCCGCCGCCCCGCCGCCGGTACCCATGAGCCCCCTCCAACTCGGCCCGCCCGCGCGCGAATTCGTTCCGTTCCCAGCCGACGTCATCACGCAGACACCCCCGCTCCACGCAGAGCGCCCCCTCGCCGAGCTGCCCTCGTCCCCGCACAACCGCCAACGGGCAAGGGACCTACAAGCCGCCGAACCGACCCCAGACCCTATCGCCTGGAATCTCGCAGAGCTGATGACGATACTGGTGGTCAGCGTCCTCACCATCGCCCGCGTCCGGCTGTCCCCCAGCCCCAGGCAAGCCCGCTGACCGAGCTGGACCCGGGGGTGGCGGCGCACTGCAGCCGCAGCGCCATTGGAGGAGGCTCACACGGTCGCGGCGGGGAAGACCGACGAAGACACAGCGGCCGAGGAAGGGCGGTCGCGGTGAGATCGCCGTATCGTCGAGCGCGACCGGACGTTATGAAGCGCCCGTAACATGTTGTGGCACTTTTGCTTCGGACTCGCGGGCGAATCGGTATTCGAGTTCGGCGCCTTCGATGTCGAGGTCGGGGATGTAGCGGGCGAACCAGCGTGGGTGGTACCACATACGGTTTCCGACCAGGGCCATCACGGCAGGTATCAGGGTCAGCCGGACGATGAACGCGTCGAGGAGCACGCCTACGGCGAGGGTGAACGCCAGGGGTTTGACGATCGGGTTGTCGACGGTGGTGAAGGCGACGAAGACCGCGAACATGATCAGCGCGGCCGCGGTCACCACACGCGCGGAGTGCGCGACGCCGTTCTGCACCGAGGCGATCGCGTCGGCGCCGCGGGTGTGCTCCTCCTTGATCCGGGAGACGACGAAGATCTGGTAGTCGCTGGACAGACCGAAGATGATGGCGAGCGTGATGATCGGCAGGAAGCTCAGCGTCTGCGCCTTTGTCACATCGAAAAGACTTGCTCCCCAACCCCATTGGAAGACCGCGACTTGAGCGCCGAGGGCGGCGAAGACCGACAGGATGAAGCCGACGATCGATGACAGCGGAACCAGCACGGTGCGGAACGCGATCGTCAACAACAGCAGCGCCAAGCCGACGACGACCGCGAGGAAGATCGGCAGCGCCTCGGCCAGCTTCTTCGAGGTGTCGATATTCGCGGCCGTCGTCCCGCCGACCAAATACGTTGCTCCGGTGCCGCTTTCGATATCGGCCCGGTCATTACGCAGCCGGGTCACCAGATCGGCGGTCGCGGTGTCGTCGGGACCGGTCGTGGGAACGACCTGTACCAGCAGCAGCCCGTCCCCGGCGCCGGCCGGCTGCACCGCGGCGACACCGGGTTGCTGCCGCAGCCGGCTCATCAGCGTTTGCGCCGCGTCCGGGCTGGTGGCCTGCGACAGGTCGGTGACCACCAAAAGTGGTCCGTTGAATCCTGGCCCGAAAGACCGGCTGACCAGGTCGTAGGCCTTGTGTGCGGTGTTCGACTCCGGTTGCGTGGCACCACTGGGCAGGCCGAGCTCCATGCGCGTGGCCGGAATCGCCAGCGCGGCCAGCACCGCGATACCGACAACCAGTAACGGGATCCGGAATCTGGTGACGAACCGACCCCATGCGTGCCCCGCGGTGCGCTCCGGCTCGTAGGCGGCGATGCGCGCCACCTCCTCCGGCCGTCCCGGGTGCAGCGGCGGCGAGATGAACCGGGCGACCGTGTCACCGGCGAAGCCGAGCAGCGCCGGCAGCAGGGTCAGCGCGACCAGCATCGCCACCAGCACCGCGCCCGCGGCCGTCAAACCCATCACGGTCAGAAATGGGATGCCCGCGACCGCCAGCCCGCACAGCGCGATGATCACCGTCACCGCCGCGAACACCACCGAACTGCCCGCGGTGCCGACCGCCAGCGGAATCGACTCCGCGGCCGCCATGCCCAGCACGATGTTGTGCCGGTGCCGCGACAGGATGAACAACGCGTAGTCGATCCCACAGGACAGGCCAAGCATCAATGCCAGGGATGTCGCCGCCGACGGCACGTCGACGAAGGCGGCCACACCCATGATCCCGGTGAGCCCGACGCCCACACCGACCAACGCGGTGACGATGGGCTGGCCCGCGGCGACCACGGCGCCGAAGGTGATCAGCAAGATGATGAACGCCGCGACGATGCCGATGACCTCCGGGGTATGCGGCACCTCGGCCGTGAAGCCCGGGTAGACCGCACCCGCGAATTCCACCTCGAGGCCCGCTTCGCGCGCCGGATCCGCGATCCGATCCACGTCGTCCAGCGTGCCCTCGCCGACCTCCCCCGCCGAGACCGAGAACTGCACGCTCCCCAGCGCGACACGCTGATCCGGTGACACCGCTTGGGCTCGGAACGGGTCGACCACGGCCGCGACCTGCGGCAGCCCCTGCAACCCGGCCATCACCTGTTGGATCTGCCCGCTCACCCGCTGATCGGTGACCTTGGCCAGACCGGGCGTGGCGAACACGACCTGCATCTGCGCGCCACTGAATGCCGGCATCCGCTGCTGCAGCAACGACACGGCATCCTGCGACTCGGTACCGGGAACGGTGAAGTTGTCGGTCGTCTTGCCACCCGTCCCGGTAGCGAAACCTATTGCGGCGGCGAGCAACACTACCCACACCGTCAACACCCACCAGCGCCGACGCGCCACCGACCGACCTAGCGCGAACAGATACCGAGACATGCGGGGTCCTCTCGCCGAGCCGTCAACCGATATCACCGAAGGGATTGCAAGCAACGCCGGTACGATAGCACGATAGATGACGATTTCCTCATAAACGCAGAAATGGTCAGCAAATGACTGCGCGTCGACCGGATACCCAGCCGGGCGCCCGCCGCGCAGTTCGCCTGACGCCAGGTCAGCCGCTGCTCGCCCGACAGCATCCGGCAGCAACGGGACCTCCGCTGAGCCGAGTGAGATCCGCGCGCGAGCCACGGTGCGTGAGCGGCTCGCTGTGGGCCATCGGCGGCGTCGGTGACCAAAGTCCATACACCGCACCGCCAAGGGACATAGCGGCTAGGAGCGAAACCGGCTTGGCTTGACCACATACTCAGCGGCGTGGTCCAGCAGGAAGGAACGGTCATGTCCGGAAAGACAGCGACAAGACAGGTCCGCGGATCCGATCCGGAGCCGTCCGAGACGGCACCTGCGGTGCCCGAATCCGAGACCGAGCCGTCGACGACCGGATCGGAAACGGCGACCACCGAGCGCGATGGACTGCGAGTCCCTATCCCGACGCTCGGAGTGCGGATGACCCGAGTCCCGCTCCCACCCGGACCGCGCACGGTAGCCGCCGGTGCTTCGTCGGCGACGGCGGCAGTGCGCCGGCGAGTGCCGGATGGGCAGTCACTGCTGTACTACGGCGGGCTCGGCGTGGCGGCCGCGGCCGGGCTGGTGTCCTGGCCGGTCGCGGCGGCGATCGGCGCCGGCGTCTGGGTGGCGGAGCGAACACGCCAGGATTCATCCGCCGACCGATAGCGCGGATGTGACCGTGTTCGGCATCGACAACGTCGTGAAGTTCGTGTCCACGCTGGCTGTGGACACTGTGCGCGCGGCAGGGAACGAGGTCGTAGGGCGGCAGGTCTGGGCACGCGGGGGGCGCGCGCATATCGAGGCAAGGGGCGTGCACCGCACCGACGCTCCCCCGGACTATCTCGCCGACCTGCGGCACACCATCGGCGGCGCCGACGGCGTGCGCTGGGCAGCCGTCAACGGCATTCTCGGCGACGTGGTCGTCGATTTCGACCCGGACCGCGTCGGCGTGCGGGCACTGCGGAAGATCGTCGCCGGGGTCGAGCGCACACACGGAATGGCGCACCTGCCGCGGAACCGGCCCATGCATCCGGGTGGTTTCGAGCCGGTGTTCGATGAATTGCTGACGCTCGGCGGTGACCTGCTCGGCGCCGCCGCCGGGCTGGTCGGGCGGATGGTCCCGCTGCCGACACTGCCGCCGGAAAGCATCGCGCTGATCCTCACCGTCGACCTGATACCGGGATTGCGCCACCGGCTCGACGCCCGATTCGGCGCGATGCGCGTGGAGACCGCGATCGCTCTGACGAGTTCGGTCATCGGCGCGGCCGCGCATACGCCGCTGTCGGCCGTGGCCGATGCCGGACTGCGGGCCGTGCAGTTACCTGCGGCGCTGGCTCGTCGACATACCTGGGAATCGCGGGCGCCCGAACTCACCACGAATGCCCGCATCGCGGCCGCAGCCGCACAACCGCCACCAGCCGCGCGACCGGTTCCGCTGCCGCCAGGGCCGATTGATCGGTACGCGGTGCAGGCTGGTCTCGCCACTGCTGCCACCGCCGCGGCGCTGTTGCCCATCAGCGGTCTCGCCAAGGCCGCCCGGGCCGTCGCCCTCGGCGCGCCACGGGCGGCCCGGATGGGCGCGCAGGCGCACGCCGCCGTGCTCGGCCGAATCCTGTCCAGTCATGGGGTGGTGGTCCGGGATCCCGACGCGCTGGACCGGTTGGACCGCATCGACACCGTCGTCATCGACGCCGACGTGCTCACCTCGCACGGGACCGGCGAACTGGATCCGCTCACCGAGGCCGTAATCGCAGCCGCTCACGCGGTGGGCCGCGTCGTGGTCGCGCCGATAGCCTCCGGTATGGCCGAGCGGGTCGGCGCGGACGGCGGGATCGGCGGCGGTTCACACCTGACCGCCTCGGTGCACGAGTTGCAGGCGCAGGGACATGCCGTGCTGCTGATCGCCGACCACAACGCCGGCGGCTTGGCCGCGGCCGATTGCGGTGTCGGAATCGTCGCGCCCGGCCGCGCCCCACCCTGGGCCGCCGACGTCCTCTGCGGTCCGGACCTGACCGACGCCTGGCTCATGTTGCGGGCCTGCGTGGCGGCGCGGCTGGCCAGCGCACGGAGTGTTCGGCTGGCCATGCTCGGATCGCTGTGCGGTGCGCTGCTCGGGCTGCTCGGGCCCCAGCGCGGCGCCTATCAGCGAGGCGCCCTCCCAGTCGGCGTGTCGGCACTGATCGCCGTTGGAGCCGGTGTGTGGTCGGCAGGAAGTCTCGCACGGATGCCATTGCCGCCGACCGCCGACGACACGCCCTGGCACGCCATGCCCGTGGCGGAGGCGCTGGCGGCCCTGCAGACCGGTCGGCTCGGGCTCTCACCCGAACAGGCCGCCCGCCGTCGCACCGACGACACCGATACCGAGCAGCGAACCGACCGGCTGTGGCGGGCGACGATCGCGGAACTCGACACCCCGTTGACCGCTCCGCTCGCCGCGGGCGCGGGTGCCTCGGCCGCCAGCGGCTCGGTCCTCGACGCCGGCTTGGTCACCCTGGTGATGGTCGGCAACTCCGTCCTCGGCGCAATCCAGCAGATCGCGGCGAGCCGGGCGGTGCGCCAGCTCGCCGACATGGGTGCGCTACGGGCCAGGCTGCTGCGACACGATCAGGAAACCTTCGCGCCCGCGACCGAACTCGTGTCCGGAGACATCGTCCTGCTCCGGGCGGGTGACGCCGTGCCCGCCGACTGCAGGCTGGTCGAGGCCGACCACCTGGAGATCGACGAGTCCAGCCTGACCGGCGAATCCATGCCCCTGCCGAAGGATCCCGCTCCGGTCGAGACCGACGCGGTGGCCGAGCGGGCCAGCATGCTGTACGCGGGCACCACCGTCGTCGCCGGAACCGGCACCGCAGTGGTGGTCGCCATCGGCCGCGCGACCGAAGTGGGCCGCGGCGGCGCGCTGGCCGACTCCGGGGAGGAAGCGGGCGGAGTCGAGGCGCAGTTGCGTGCGCTGACACTGATTTCGATGCGGGTCGCGGTGGGGGCCGCAGCGAGCGTGCTCGGGCTGGGACTGCTGCGCGGACGGCTGGCCGCCAGCGTCGGATCCGCCGTCGCGCTGGCCGTTGCCGCCGTGCCGGAGGGGTTACCGTTCGCCGCCACCGTCGCCCAACTGGCCGCCGCCCGGCGCCTGTCCCGGCGCAACGTCCTGGTACGCACACCGCGGACGCTGGAGGCCTTGGGCCGGGTGACCACCGTATGTTTCGACAAGACCGGCACGCTCACCGAGGGACACATCGAGCTGCGGCAGGTCAGCGACGGCCGTAATCACGAACTGCTGGACGCGCTCGGCGACGAGAGCGGCGCGGTACTGGCCGCCGCGTTGCGCGCCACCCCGCTCGATCCGGAAGGCCGTCCGCTGCCACACCCCACCGATCGGGCTGTGGTACGCGGCGCCGACACCGCCGGGAGCACCCGCGACGCAGGCGAGCCCGGTTGGAATATGGTGCAGGAATTGCCGTTCGAGCCGGGGCGAGGGTTCCACGCCGTCCTCGGGCGCACCGACGGACGCCATCTGATCAGTGTCAAAGGCGCCCCCGAGATCGTGCTGCCGCGCTGCGTCGCCCGCCGACGCGACGGCGCCACCCATCCGTTCACCTCCGCCGATGCGGCCGAACTGCGCGAAACCGTGGAAACCCTGGCCGAACAGGGCTTCCGAGTCCTTGTCGTCGCCGAGCGCGCGGCCTCCCAACGCGCCGAACTCGGCACCGACCGCGTCGACCGGCTGGAGTTCATCGGGCTGCTGTGCTTCGCCGATCCGGTGCGGCAGACGGCCGCCGCGGCGGTGCGAGACCTGCGCGCCGCCGGTGTCGACGCGGTCATGCTCACCGGCGACCACCCGCACACCGCCGCCGCGATCGCCGCCGAACTCGGCCTGCGCACCTCCGGCCGGGTGATCACCGGCGCTGAGGTCGAGACCTGCAGCGAGGCCGAACTGGCGGCGCTGGTCGCGGAGACGGCGGTCTTCGCGCGGGTCAGCCCGGCGCACAAGGCCGCGATCGTCCGGGCGCTGCGGAGCGCGGGGCAGACGGTCGCGGTCACCGGCGACGGCGCCAACGACGCACCCGCGATCCGGCTCGCGAATGTCGGAATAGCGTTGGGCCCCAGAAGCACACCAGCCGCGAAACAGGCCGCCGATATCATCGTCACCGATGAGCGCATCGAGACGATCGTCGATGCCGTGATCGAGAGCCGTGCGCTCTGGCGCTCGGTCCGCGACAGTGTCTCACTGCTGGTGGGCGGCAATTTCGGCGAGATCATCTTCACCCTCGTCTCATCGCTGCTGTCGGCGCGTGCAGCGCTCAACGCACGACAGCTGCTCGCAGTCAATCTGCTCACCGATCTGCTGCCCGCACTGATCGTCGCCGCCCGGCCGCCCCGCGACGTCACGCCCGAGGCACTGCTGGCCGAGGGGCCCGACACGGCGGTCGGCGCGGCGCTGAACCGGGATGTGACGACGCGTGCTCTCGCCACCAGCCTGTCCGCGTCGGGTGGATGGCTCGCCGCGCGGCTCGTATGCCCGCAACGACACGCCAGCACCGTCGGATTCGCCGCCTTGGTCGGCGGCCAGCTCGCGCAGACCATCGCTGCCGCACACGGTGACCCGCTGGTCCTCGCGGCCGGGATAGGTTCGGCGGTTCTGCTGTTCGCCATCGTCCAGTTCCCACCGACGAGCTACTTCTTCGGTTGCCGCCCGCTCGGTCCGCTCGGCTGGGTCATCGCGCTCGCCGCGAGCGTCGCCGCACCTGCTGCCGCGCACCGCGCTGATGACGTACTTCCGATGGATTCAGGGCCTGCTCGCGCGACGGCCCGCACTACCGCGTCGACGCGGTGACCGAACTCCGGCGTGGCGACGGCCGGGGTGCCGACGAGCGTCGCCGTTCGCGTCAACTCTTGGACATAGCGTGGCACTGCCGCGCCGTCGAAGCCGAAATGTCTCCGCGATGTCGGGTCACGATGCGGCGTCTGGCGACTCATCGACATTCGACCGAGCGGTTTCGCGGTCGTCCTCGCTGGGCGCTCGCATTTCCGGAGATCGTTCCGCAGCACGTGGGAAAGCGTCGGTAGGGGCGAATGCTGGAGTAGACCCGGCCAGCGCGGACAGGAGCCGCCTTCCCGCACCCTTGCGCTCGTCCACGTATCTCCGCGCGAACGCTGGGCTGGTCCCTGCCAGCGCCGACAGTAACCGCGCCCCGACCTGGTTCGGCGTCATCGCCCTCCCTCCCTCACGCCGGTGGCCCGCCGGGCATCAGCGATTGGACGTACTGGGCAAGCTTCTTGATGATGGAGGGAGCACACGCACCTATACCGAAGGCGACGGCGACATGCCCCGGCAGAAACCCACTTCCGGAGAGAACCGCCGCGGTGGCAGTGCCTGCCCCGAGCTTGATGAGAACGGCAACCGCGTAAACCCCTCCACCGGGGCCCCGCGGATCGGTCCACGGCCATCCCCTGACTCGACGACTTGCCTCGACGAATTCGGTCCCACAATTCACTGCCGCGCCGATACATCCCCACAGGGCGAACAGCCACATGCGAAAAGAGTAGCCCGCCAACGGCATTCTCGTTCATCTGATGTCCGGCAAGGCGCTCGAGCGCCCGCTCGCGCGGGCCCATCGGGACCGCGCGAGATGCCGGATGTCAACGGCTCAGTCGCTCGAACTCTGTAGCGCAGTGTGCGGAGAACATCGTCACCACGTCGCCGTTGGTGCGGACGAGTTCCCGTAGCCGCTGCTGATTTTCGATCCGTGACTCGCGCCGAGTGTCCACATACCACTGGAAGACCCTGGTCCCCAACGGCATTGATGGCTGCACAGCCATTTGGCCGTGGTAGGTGTAGGCATCACCGGCGTGTAACAGCCAGCCGTTCCCGGTGTCCACCGCGACTCCGACGTGACCGCGAGTGTGTCCCAGCAGCGGGACCATCAGTATTTGCGGTGGCAGGCCGCGCAGTTCGCGCACCGCCTGGAAACCGAACCAGCGCTCGTCGCTGCTGTCGGACTCTCCGTAGACCAACCACTTGGGCCCGTGCTCGAACTGCACTCGCCGATACCGGAACTTCTCGCGGTGGCCGTACGCCCCCTCGACAGCATCCAGCTCGTCTTGGAATACGTGCACGGTGGCCTGTGGGAAATCGGCAAGGCCCCCTGCGTGATCGAGGTCGAGGTGCGTCACGATGATGTCCCGGACATCCCCCCGGTCGAATCCCAGCGCCTCCACCTGCCGGGCGATCGGGCGGTCGAGAACCGGGTTCGATTGGCGGATGAGTTGCCGACCCACCCACACATCGGGCCGCTCCAATGCCTGCTCGCCGTAGCCCGTATCAACCAGCGTCAACCCAGCAGAGTGCTCGATCAACAAGCAATGAGACGCTCCAACTCCCCTGCGAAGCACCCCTGGCCGACCGTCGAACAAACGGCCCCCGAAAGGACGGGTGCCGCCGGCATCCAAGTGATGGACATGCACCAGTCCGCTCCTATCCGCGCTGCGCCAGTCACCCTACACGCGTGCGCGCGACCTCAGCGCTGCCAACGGTCGCGGAGCAGTTAACGGCCGAATCTGCAGGCGCCGTTCACCATACCGCTGGGGCCACTGCGAAGCGGGTGTCGGTGGTGGCCGGCAGCGCAGGCGGCGGAACGGCGGGATTCACGCACACGAAGCCCGTAACTGTCTCCGCCCGGCGCGGTGCTGTGGCGGGGTCGACGAGTTTGCCGTGGAAGCGAGCTCGGCGAGCGAGTCCGGCGCGACAGGTAGTGCGCTAGTCCAGCACCGCCGTCGCCTCGACCTCCACCATGATGTCCGGCTCCCCCAGGGCCGAGACGCCGAGCAGCGTGATCGGCTTGACCGGATCGATCCCGAGCTTCGCGGCAGCGCGCCCGACTCCCTCGCCGAGCAGCGGCATCTTGTCCGGCGTCCAGTCGACGACGTAGATGGTCAGCTTCGCGATGTCGTCCCAGCTACCACCGACCTCTGCCAGGGCCGCGGCCACATTGAGATACGCCTGCTCGACCTGAGCGGCGAAGTCGCCCTCGCCGACCTTTTCACCGTTCGCGTCGCGGGCCACCTGGCCCGCCAAGAACACCAACTTCGAGCCCTCGGCGATCGCGAGCTGGCGGTACACCTCTGGTTTCGGCAATGCCTCGGGATTGACCAGTTTCACGGCCATGGTCCACTCCTTCGTTCGTCTCGGTCCGCAGTGCGGCACTCAGAGCAAACCATAACAATGCTATGTTATCTTCCGCCATGGCCCGCACCAAGAATCCCCGCATCCGGTCGATGCTGATCGAACGAGCCGCGCACATGCTCCGGATGCGCGAGCCGGTGACGTTGCGCGCCTTGGTCGCGGGCACCGACGTATCGACCATGGCCGTCTACACCTACTTCGACGGCATGGATGGGTTGTGGAAAGCATTGCGGCAGGAGGGATTCACCCGTCTGGCCGCGAAGCTCGCCACGGTCGCGACGACCGCGGACCCGGTCCGCGACCAAGTCGCGCTCGGCGCCGCGTACCTGAGCAACGCGCTCGAGAACCCGGATCTCTACCGCGTCATGTTCGACGCGAGCTTCGAACTCGAGGACGCCGCAGCCGCCGACGAGACGCTGTACCGCTTGGTGCACGCGGTGGAGCGAGCGAAAACGGCAGGCCGCTTCCGCGCCGACGTCAACCCGCCGGAGCTCGCGACACAGGCATGGACCATTGGGCACGGTCTCGCCACCCTGGTCACCTCGGGCCCGCTATCGTACGAGACCCTCGCATACGGCGTCCCGATGCTCACCGCGCTCTTCGTCGCCGCGGGCGACGATCCCGAGCGATGCAGACGTTCGGTCGAATCCGGCTGGGACGTTCTGGTCGACCGCGGTTGATCTTTTTCGAGGCGGCGCTGAATTTCGCCAGAGCGCCCTATAACGGGATGATCTGGCGGGCGGATGGTCGGCAGCGTCGGTGTTGGTCGGGCCAGTCAGCGCTGCGCCGATCAACGAGCGCGCCGATCATGAGCCGGGACGGGCCGCCTGATGGCGCGCCGCATCGTACTGCTCGAAATATGACTCGCCCACGACGAACATTCCGCGTTGCGGCAGCCAGAAATCACCCAACCTCGCCTGTTCGGCCAGCGGACCCGGAGGACCGATATCGATTCCACCGATCCGCGCACCACTGTTCTCGACGATCCACAGCCTCCGCGGATTGGCCCGGAACCACTGACCGTTCGGCGACGTGCCGATGAGCCGCACCCGCCCGACGCCCAGCACCGGACCCGCAACCCGCGACATGAGCGACAAGACCGCAGGGCGTCGCCACAACGCCGTGGGCAGTTTGCGACCGAGACCCGTCATCGCCACCGTCGCTGCCGATCGCCCCAGTTCGACATCCCACACAAGCCTGCCCTGCACCTCCACCGTGAACGCGAACGGACCCGTCCAGGTCACCGAGATGCGTTCGGTCCGTGCGTCTTCGAGCGCCGAGCCGAAATAGCGGGCGCAGCTGACCTCCGGGGAAACACTGCTGTAGATCACCCATTCACCGGCCGGGTCCCGATGCCATACCGCGTCGTACCCTTCCCCGACCGAGCTGGCAGGGAAATGCCGCAGCGCCAAGTAATGTCCGCTGGCGAATGGCATCCCCATCACCCCGTAGCCGGAAAACCCCTCCTGTCCCTCACCCGAGGGGAGCGCTTTGTCGATTTCGGCGATCGATCGTGGGCTGTCGGTCATCACCAGCCTCCTCGAGGAGTGGACCAGTACCGGTTTATCCTACGCGGGCGAAGTTCCAGCGATCTGACCAGCAGATATCGTGCAGCAAAACGCATGACACGTTCCTTTGGGATTTCCGACGACGCAAGAAGACCGTCTTCTAGGGCATCGCTGGTCTACGGATTTCGTGTGCTCGCGCGATAACCTTGCTCAGTCCGTACCCGTTGACGAGTGGTATTCCGTAGCGATGTTCGAACTTGGTTTTGAGTTCGGTCCCCGCATGTTCCATGCAGCAGATTGCGAACCTCACCGACGAGTTGTTCGTCCGCAGGTGGCCGGGTAGATCGGACAGCGCTGCGAAATTTCCCGGAACCGCGGAGAGGTAGGTGGGCCGCCTGTGTTCGATCCGGTCCGAGAATCCCTCCGGGCTGAGCGGGCCCGCCATGGTGGCGCGGCCCCCGGCCAGCAACGGTGACAAGGCGCCGACCATGATCCCGCTCACCTGCGACATGGGGAGAGTCGACAGGCTGTGGTCGGCACCGGTCAGCGCGAATACCTTGATCACCAACTGGCACATTGCCTCGAGGTTCCCGTGGTCGAGCATCGCTCGGTTGCCTGCACCGATGTAGGTGACAAGCGCCGGTTCCTCCTTGCCGGCCCACGCCGCGTCGGTGGTATCGGGCGCTGCCGCGCTGAACCCGCAAGCGGGCGTCACGACCCGGACCGGCGGCGAGATCGCCGGAGGGTGCGCAGCGACAATGAGGACCTTGGCGCCCGTGTCAGCTATCTGGTAGCCGGCCTCTCCGTCGGTCAGGGATGCGTCGATCAGGGCCGCTGTGGCACCCAGGCGCCACGTGGCGAACAGAGACACCACGAGGTCAACCGTGGCGGGCAGCATGATCGCGACTACATCGCCGGTCGTGACGCCCGCGGCGCGCAGGCGGGCAGCAGCCCGCTGCACGGTGGCCAGCAGTTCGCGGTTGTTCAGTTCGTTGCTGTCGTCGGCAAGGGCGGGTGCGTGCGGTGCGGCCTCGGCGCGGCGGTCCGGGAGGGTCGAAAGTGTCATGCGATGTCCTCAGCACCGGTGTACAGGGATCGTTGAAAACTGTAGAAATCGCCCGGCGGATCGGCATCGTCGTGCACCGACTGAATTCGTCGCGTGCTTTGTCCCCGGAAGACAGATATCGACTGCGCGATTCGCTGCCGCGGTCACGGTGATGTAACTATCATCAGGTGGTGACGACTTTTCGTCGCAACGGTGATACCGAGGTGAGCCGCTGTGTCGCGAGGATCGCCGCCCGCATGAACGAGCGGGTGACGGACATCAGCGCGAGTATCCACCGTGGACTAGAGGAAGAAATACCCGAGCTGCGTGCAGATGTCCACAGCGTCGAATTGCTCGGGTCCAGCGTGCAGGGCAACCTCGACACTCTGCTGCACGCGCTGCGGCACGACATCCCGGCGGCGCGAATCCACCTCCCTCCGGCGGCAATCGAGTACACCCGGCGTTTGGCGCAGCACGGCGTCCCGCTCAATGCCTTGATTCGCGCATATCACCTCGGCCAGCAGCGGGTGACCGAACTTGTTTTCGCCGAACTGCAGGCCGCGGATATCACGCCTGCCGAACGCTTCCTCGGCGGACAGGCGATCACCACCCGGCTGTTCCAGTACCTCGACAAAGTCACCCAGCAGGTCGTCGGCATCTACGAAGCAGAGCGCGAGCAGTGGCTGGAAACCCGCAACAGTGTCCGCGAGCTACGCGTGCGCGAACTGCTGACGGGCACAAGGATCGTCGATATCGACGGCACCACCGACCAGATCCACTATCCGCTCCAATGGCACCATTTGGCGCTTATCGTCTGGTACCCCGACACCAGCACCCGCGGAGACGAACTGGCCGCACTGCGACGATTCGTCCGCAAGTCAGCGGAGGCAGCGGGAACCGCCGCAGCCCCCCTTTTCATCGCGGACGATCAGATGAGCGGCTGGGCGTGGCTGCCGTATCGTTCAGCGCAACCCGGCGCCGTCGCCAGGGTCCGTGGCTTCGCGGCCGCACAAGCCGATGCGCCATCGATAGCGATCGGCACGATGGCTCCCGGAGTTCCGGGATTCCGGCGGTCGCATCGCTCGGCACGAGACGCACGCGCGGTCGCGCTGGCGCGCGGAAACTCCGAACCGCGAATCATCGCGGCCGCAGACCCCGGATTGTCGGTAGCGGCGCTACTCGGTGACAGGATCGCGGAAGTCTGGGAGTGGGTCGGCGAGGTACTCGGCGATCTGGCCGCCGACAGCGACAACGACGAACGGCTACGCGAGACCCTACGGGTATTTCTGGGCACCGGATCGAGCTACAAAGCAGCCGCCGCGGAACTCGACCTGCACTCCAACTCGGTGAAGTATCGGGTCGCACGAGCAGTGTCGCGGCGCGGCAGGCCGATCGCCGAAGACCGCCTCGACGTCGAACTCGCCCTACTGCTCTGCCACTGGTACGGACCACCGATACCGCACCCGGCTACGGCGTGACTCAGCCGCCCCTTTCCTCGAGCTCGTCTCCGGCGCGCGAAAGTATGGCTTACGCCATCGTCTACACCTCTGGCGAGCACTGTCCGATGTGCGCGGCGAGCCACGGATGGGTCGGCCTCGGGCGGATCGTGTACGCGGCATCCTCCAGCCAGCTGGTTGCCTGGTTGACGGAGTGGGGCGTGCCGAGGGCGCCTGTCGCAGCCCTGCCGATCGCGGAGGTGGTGCCGAACGCTGTCGTCGACGGGCCGGTCGCCGAGCTGGCCGACTCGGTCAAGGCCCGTCACCGTGCACGCTTCCCGCAGCTGAAGTGACGGTTCGCGCCGCCCCCGCCGCCAGTCCGCCGAGGAGGTCTCGGATGAGACGGGTCGCCTGTGCGCGAGTGCGGTCAGGGTGATCGGTGTCGGCGATGGTCAGCGACAGCTCGGTCAGGGCGCCGTAGAACGCGCTGGCGACCAGCTCGGCGGGGTGCGGCCGGATGAGTTCGGCGTCGAGCAGAGTTCGGACGGCATCGACGACCAGTCCGCCGAGGTGCTGTTGATCCAGTTCACGCCAGCGCTGCCAGCCCAGTGCGAGCGGGCCCTGTAGCAGCACGATCTGGCGGTAGTCGTGTTCGGTACATATGTTCAGGAATTCCGCTACTCCGCGATCGGCGCGTTCGAATGGGTCCGAGCTCGTCGCGGTTGCAGCGCGGATCCGCTGCGCCGCTCGGCCTTCCAGCTCGCTCATGACTGCTTCGAACAGGCCGCGCTTGCCATCGAAGTGGTGGTAGAGCGCGCCGCGAGTCAGGCCGGCCGCACGTACAAGTTCCTCCGCCGAGAGATCCGCGTAGTCACGTTCGGCGAACAGGCGCAGCGCGGTGTCGAACAGCGTTTGACGGGTGTTCTCCGCGTACTTTTCCCGAACAGATTCCATACGCCATGGATATCACATACAGTGCGTATTTCAGATACACTGTGTATGAAGGCGGGTAGTGATGGAACGGTCAGTGGATGTCGTGGTGGTGGGTGCCGGGCTCGCCGGGTTGGTGGCCGCGCGCGACCTGGTCCGGGACGGGCGTGAGGTGGTGGTCCTCGAAGCGCGGGACCGCGTCGGTGGGCGGCTGCTCAATGCCGAACTGCCGGGCGGCGCCCCGATCGAGGTAGGCGGCCAATGGGTTGGACCCGGACAGGATGAGGTGCTCGCGCTGATCGGCGAGCTCGGCCTGACCACCTTCCCCACGCATACCGAAGGCCGGCATATCGCCGAAATCGGCACGGCCCGATCGGTTTACACGGGGCGCATTCCACGACTCAACCCGCTGGCGCTGGCCGATGTCGCGCAGGCCCAGTGGCGACTCGACCGACTCGCGCATCAGGTTGCGGCGCGGGAGCCGTGGCTGGCCGAGCAAGCCGAACATCTCGACGGCCAGACGTTCGCCACCTGGCTTCGGCGGAACGTCTACACCTCCGGTGGCCGATCCTTCTTCCGGCTGATCACCGAGGCGGTGTTCTCGGCAGAGCCGGAGGATCTGTCCGCACTGTGGGCTTGCTTCTACGTCGGCGCGGCGGGCGGGCTGGACGCGTTGATCAACACCGCCGGCGGGGCGCAGCAGGACCGCGTCGTCGGAGGTTCGCAACGCATCGCACTGGCTTTGGCCGATGCACTCGGCGACCGAATCGTGCTCGGCGCCGCGGTCACCGAAATCGGTTGGGATGCCGCGGGTGTCCGGGTTTCCGCGGGAAGGACCACGGTCCGAGCCGCCCGCGCGGTGATCGCAGTGCCGCCCCCGTTGGCTGCACGTATCCGCTTCAGCCCTGGTCTTCCCGGCGACCGTGACCAACTCGTCCAGCGCATGCCGATGGGCCGGGTGATCAAGGTCAATGTCGCCTACGACGAGCCGTTCTGGCGCCGCGAGGGGCTCAGCGGCCAGGCCAACAGCGATCATCGGTCATTGGGCACCGTCTTCGACAACACTCCACAGGACGGTGCACCCGGAGTGCTCGTCGGATTTCTCGAAGGCACGCACGCCGACGCCGCAGGCCGACTGGATCTCGCCGAGCGTCGCGCTCGAGTCCTGACCGATCTGGTCGGATACTTCGGGCCACACGCCCAGCATCCGATCGCATACCTCGAACGAGACTGGGCCGAAGAGGAATTCAGTCGCGGGTGCTACGGAGCGTTCACCGCGCCGTCAACCCTCACCCGGTTCGGTAGTGCGCTGCGCACCCCCATCGGCCCATTACATTGGGCAGGCACCGAAACCGCCACTCGGTGGGCGGGTTACATGGACGGTGCCGTCGAATCCGGCCACCGAGCCGCCCGCGAGATCTCGCACGTCCTCATGAAGCATGCCCACATGTAACCGAAGCAGCGTCTACTCGTCATCGACTAGCTGATGCCGTTTGTGGAGTTGTTCGTTCCCAAGGGGTCGCTCGACGAGGAGCGCCGCGAGAAGATCCGTGGGCAACTGGGGAGCGAGCGGGAAGATCGTGCGGATCGAACACATCGCCGCGCTGATGGCGAACGGGTAGGCGTTCTGTTCGCATGAAGCGGACGGTGACCGACCCGAGCTCGGGCGGGCGCGCGGCTCGGCTCGGCCTCAGCCACCGGTCGGCCATGGCGCCGGGCACAAGCGGCCACGGACCACGAACCAGGCGATCGACCGCCGCATCGGTCGCGAGGCAGCGGCAGTGGCGGAAGGTGCCGGCCGACACCGAGGAAGGGCTACGAGTCCCCGAGGTGGCCGTGACTCCAACCGCACTTGCCGACCAGGGGAGTTTCCCCTGGGCACGTCCTACAAGCGTAGCGACGCCAGCTGAGTCGTCGCCCGCTCCCGCGAACGCGTTTCCCGGCAGCACCGAGGTTGGTCCGTTAATATCCAACTCACAGAGCGTCACGCATCACGTGTCTGCGGAGCACATGTGTCGCACAGCCGGGGAATACCGGCTGCGAGTAGAGGGCAGTCGTGGCATCAGGTCTTGCTCCGAAGCTCGGAGTTCGAAAGTCGCGAGGGTCTACCGTTTTGTTGTCGGCCGTTTCGGCTTGTCGATCTGACGGGTGGTCATGACGAGAGCTCGGCTGTCGCCAGGGTGGGATGCCGGGTTCCACGACTTCGGCGGGAGTGTCGCGCGAGGCCGAGGAGGTGACGAGAGCTTGTCCAGGCCCTATTTGCTATTGCAGTTGCGCCCCGAGCGCGAGGCGGCGGACGACGAATACCGCGCCGTGCTGCGCTTTTCCCACCTCGATACCGACGAGCTGGTGCGAATACACATGGACCAGGGATTGCCCGATATCGATCTGAACAATTTCTCGGCTGTCATCGTCGGCGGCGGGCCGAGCAATATCAGTTATCCCGTCGACAAGAAATACGATTATCAAAAACAGTTCGAGCCGAAATTGCGGCAAGTGGTAACCGAGGTCATCGCCAGGGACTTCCCGTATTTCGGCGCCTGCTATGGATTGGGCATCCTGGCCGACGTACTCGGCGGCGAGGTGAGCGATCGACGATACAGTGAAACAGCCGGCGCGCAGACGATGATCCTGACCGACGGAGGTAGCAAAGACCCTCTGCTGGAAGCCATTCCGCGTTCGTTCCGGGCGTTCGTCGGGCACAAGGAAGCTTGCCAAGAGGTGCCGCCGGACGCAGAGCTACTGGCCGAGTCGGCCGGTTGCCCGGTACAGATGATTCGGTTCGGGCGAGATATCTACGCAACTCAGTTCCATCCCGAATTGGACAGCAAGGGATTGGCACTCCGCATCGAAACCTACCGTGACGCCGGTTATTTCGACCCCGACGAGGCCGCGTCATTGACGGCTCTCGGCCATCAAGAATCGGTCCCCGTTCCCGGGGAGATACTGCGCCGCTTCGTCGCCCGGTACCGAAGCGGTATCGATTCGCGATAGCGGTCAAGGTTGCCAGATCGAATCCGCCTGCGATTGCGGGGCCGTTGACCGACGCGATGGTGGGCAGCGGGAATCGCAAGAACGTGCGCGCCCTCTCAGCACGGTTGTTCTGGCCGTATTCGAGGGTGCAATCATGCTGAGCCGCACCTGCAAAGACACCAGCCCCCTAACGGAGGCCGCAGATGCAATGGTCGATCTTGTCGCTGACAGCCTGAACCGATAGCGGAGGCCACACGCCCAGCTAGGGTTGAAACACTGCCCGATGCGGTCGGCAGGCCGCTCGCCGCAGCCAGGTGATGCCCCGGGTGTTCCCCGGTCGGTTCGGCCAGCGGCCATGGAGTTTCGTCGCTCGTTTCAGATCTGAAGGCGTCGAGGAGTGCCATAACAGGGGTGTGGGAGGTCGGCGAGGTCGATTTGTCGGCGCCGCGTCATGACGCAGGGCGCTGGTGTGTTCGGCGAGTGATGCGACGCGGTGGCCGACCTACTCGGATGAGGCGCCCGGCACGGCGAGACCGGTTTCATAGGCGAGGACGACCAGTTGCGCACGGTCGCGGGCCGACAGCTTGGTGAGCAGACGTCCGACGTGGGTCTTGACCGTGGCGACACTGAGATAAAGGGTGTTGGCGATCTCGGCGTTCGATCGTCCGGCCGCGACGTGCCCGAGGACTTCGCGCTCGCGGTCGGTGAGCGCGGCCAGCGCGCCCGGCTGCGCGGCCCGTGCCGCGGGTTGTCGAGCGAAGGCGCTGATCATCCGGCGGGTGACGCTGGGGGTCAGCAGGGCGTCACCGTCGGCGACGACGCGGATCGCGTGCAGCAGCTGCTCGGGCGGGGAGTCCTTGAGGATGAAACCGCTTGCGCCGCTGCGCAGCGCCCGGAAGACGTGCTCGTCTTGGTCGAAGGTGGTCACGATCAACACATGGGGACCGTCCGAGCCCGCGGCGGCGATGTGCCGCATCGCCTCCAGTCCGTCCATGATCGGCATCCGGATGTCCATCAGCACGACATCGGGTCGCAGCTGGCGGGCGAGGCGGACCGCTTCGCCGCCGTTGCCGGCCTCGCCGACGACGGAGAGATCCGCCGCGGAATCGACGAGGACGCGGAATCCGGCGCGGACAAGCGCCTCGTCGTCGGCGATGAGTACTTGGATCGGATCCCGATGGGGGTTGTCAGCAGGCATCGTCGTCCGCACCGATCGGGAAACCGGCGACGACAGCGAAGCCGCCCTCGGGTCGGGGTCCGGCCTCGAAACGGCCACCGAACAACGCCACCCGCTCGTGCATCCCGACCAGACCGAGGCCCGATCCGCTGTCGTCGATGTCGGACCAACCGGCATGCTGAGCTGCCGGGCCGTCGTCGACGATGGACACGGTCAGTTCGTTCGGCGCATGCCGGACCTCGACCTGCGCACGAGCGGTGTGCGCGTGTTTGACGACGTTGGTGAGCGCCTCCTGCGCAATGCGATAGACAGTCGTCTGCAGTAACGCCGGGTAGCCGACCGGCTCACCGACGACGCGGTACTCCACGACCAGGCCGTCATGACGCATCCCATCGACGAGCTCGGCGATCTCGGCGAGACCGGGTTCGCCTGTTTCGCGCGATGGCCCGGATTCACGGATTTGCGCCAGCACCCGCCGCAGTTCGTTCAGCGCCGACCGGCTGGCCGTCTCGATCGTGCTCAGCGCCTGACGCGCCTCGCCCGGCTGTTCGTCGAGCAGCAGACGAGCTACTCCGGAACGGACAGCGACCATGCTCAACGTGTGCGAGAGCAGGTCGTGCACATCTCGCGACACCCGTAGCCGTTCCTCAGCCCGGATCCGGCGTTCCTCCTCCTCGGCCCGGCGACGTCGCTGCACGGCGATGCTGTGCCGGTATTCGCGGCGGGTCTGGACCATGTCGCCGAGCAGCAAGGCCGGGGCGGCGATCAGCAACTGCACGAAGTCCTGGTCCTGGTCGGGATGCAGGTCCAGACCGACCCGCGCGGCAATGCAAGCGGCTATGACCGCCGCGGCGATGGCGAGCGCCGAGTCGCGGCGGGATCGCCGGTCCGCGACTGTGAACGCGGCGATGGCGAGCGCCGGGCCCGCATTGCTCACCCACGGTGTGAAGCGAACGCCGAGCACCGCGGACAGGCACAAGACGCCCGACACCGCGAAGAGAACCGCGACCGGCCAGCGTCGCCGGACGATCAACGGGACCACTGTGGCGGCGCCGAGCATCGTGATCGCCGCCAGGGACCCGCTTCCGCCGGTGACACCTATCAGCACTGGCAGAGTGAACACCGCAAAGCAGACGACCGCGATTGCGATGTCGCTCGTGTCCGGCCCCGCGTCATCCGCTCGATGCGGCATCGGAATGAGCCGTTGGTGCCACGCAAGCGATGCCGGAGGCCCAGCGTGATCCCGAGGTACGGAGGTAATCGCCATAGCGCAGACGGTAGCCGGGCCGCCACTGCCGACGCATCGCTCCGACGTCGAAGTACCGCGTCATCCGGAAGGCTGAGATGTCCCGAGACATCCGTCCGAGGTGGATGGCCATGTCCAGGCCCGAGGATGACGACACCGATCAAGCCTGCGGGCGACAGTGATGCCATGAACGCACGCGACACCGCACCCACCCGAACCAACACTGCGCAGACCCCTTACTCGGACGGCGTCGGCATCCGGCCCAGGCTGTCCCGACCGCTGGTCGCAATCACCGCCACGTCCCTGGTGGCAGGGCTCATATCCGGTGGCGTTACCTATCTCAACCGGTCCCCACACCTCGCGACACACGTCGACGGAACCGCCGCATGGGCGGCGCACATCGTGGTGTTCATGCTGGCTGGCGGCGTGACCATGGTCGTACTGCGTCGCCGCCCCGCCCCCACGGGTCGCCTTTCATTGCTTGCCCCGCTCGGTACCACCGCCGCCTCGCGGCTCGCACACACCGTGCATGCCGCCCGGCACCACCCGACCGCGGTGCTTCGCCTGTTGATCGGAATATTGCCGATGGCGATGCTGGTGTTCGGCCCGTACCGGATCGGAGTACAGGTACTCGCCGGCCTGGACCCGAACTTCACCGTCAACGCCTGGGGTGGCCCCAGCTATCTCGGCGCAATGGCCTGCCACTACCTCGACGGCGGCCTGCTGATGGCCGCATCGGCCGGTCTGCTGAACCTGCTTCTGCTGCCGGTCGGTCACCGGCAAGCAAGCAACCGACGCGAGCAGTAGTCGCCCGGCGCGCACCACCAGTGCGCCGAACCCCGTTGGAGCACGGTCATTGCATGAATCCAGGTCGCAGTCGATGAGATGCACCTACATGTCAGCCGGCCAACTGATCGCGGATCCGATCCCGCCAGTTACGGTTTCCTCGACCACGTGGGCCTACCGCTGGCGGAATGCCTGCGCCGAGTGAAGGTTCGCGGCGGCAGCCTGCTCGTCTCGGGCCGGATCTGGGAGGGCAGCAGAGCGGTGAAATGCCTAGCCCCTTCGCCTTGTTCCCTGATGTTCAGAACGAGGTGGTGACGCCGTGGTCGAGCACGCGGATCTCGGTGTCCTCCGGTTTGAGACCGCGGAAGAGTTGGTAATACGGCTGCTGGTGCACCTCGGCCAGACCTTGCTGATGGATGGGCACGGCGTTCTCGGGAGCGACCGCACGCAGATAGTCGACCGCCTCGCCGGCCTTCATCCACGGTCCCCCCGTGGGAAGTAGCAGCACCCGAACCGGATCGGGCGGGATGACCCACGCGTCTCCCGGGTGCAGCAGCAGATCCCCGATCAGGTAGCCGATGTTGTGCACGCAGGGCAGATCGGAATGAATGACGGCGTGATCGCCACCGAGTGCCCGTACCTCGAGCTCTCTGCTGACCACCCGCATTGCTGGGCTCGGCGAATGCCACAACCATTGCGTGCAGGAAAAGCCCGATGACATCTGGGGTCTGGGCCGACATTTCGCAGGCGCCAACTTTTTCTGGTACCTCAAAGACCCTGCAGGCAACTTCTCCGAGTACTACTCCGACATGGATCCCATCCCAGAGGACGAACTGTGGTCCCCGCAAATCCTGCATGGCCTGCCGGCGCTGTATGCGTGGGGGCCACCCCCTCCACCGTCGTTTCTCGAACCCGACGACCTGGCAGCACTGATGACCGGCGCGCACTCCGACAAGGGTTGAACACCGACTGTTCTGCGGTCAGGGTGTGCCGGGCCGCCGCTCGGCTGCGGCTGCCTGGTGGCGGTTGCGTCGGGTGACCATCGCCCGCGCGTTGCGCTGAAAGGCGGTCGGGGATGTCGGGTAGTGGGATGGCCCTGGTAACGGTGCGCGATGGTCAAGCGCCACGTGATTCGGCAACTCGGCGCATCCAGTAGCGAAACCAGTTGTGACCGAAGGGGACGTACACGCGAACCGGCACACCGCGAGCGACGAGATCGTTCAGCATCTCCGGTCGCACCCCGAGCAGCTGTTCCACCGGTACCGGCCCGAGCGCGGTCAGAAGCGCCTCACGAAGGACACCGTCATGGGTCGCCAGCACGAACGGCGCGTGTGCTGCCGCTAGCCGATGCGCCAAGCGCATGAAGGCGACGTCGGTGGGCTCGCCGTACGGCAAGGCCCGACCGGGCGATTCGAGGTAGGCGCCCTTGACCAGCCGGATGTGGACGCCGGCCTCGAGGAGACGTTCCATGTCGTCGGGCGTCCGATGCATATTGGCCTGTACGGTGGCACCGAGGCGATCGGCCATGCCTCGGTCGGCTACGTCGAGTACACACTTCAGCACCGCGTCCGCGCGCGCGTGGTCCTCGCCGCCGACCTGGATACGTCGACCCTCCGGCAACGCCTGCGCGATCGCCGCGAGACGGTCGGCACAGCCAGTCGGGTCGACATCAAGGCCGAGATGGGACAGATCGACAGCCAGCCATACGTCCTGCGGGAGGCCGGCAAGGTCGTCGGCCAACCGCAGGTAGTCATCAGCAACCCGCGATGCGACGAGGGTATCGTCGACCAATTCACCGAACTGATCGATACTGGCGGCCACGCCACGCGCATGGAGTTCCCCGGCCACCCGGACCGCGTCGGCCGCCGCAGTCCCCGGGACATACCGCGACGCCGCTCGCCAAGCCAGGTCCTCACCTCGCGGCACAGCCCGGACAACCCGCTCCACAACGTCACTCGTGGCCAGCCGAAACAAAATCGCGCGATCAATCGACATGATCACATCCTTCCAGCCCTCGACGGCTACCGGTTGTCCAGCCCACCTGAATCGCCTCCCCAGCGCTGTGACCAGCGCCGGAACAATCGGCGGATACGCCCACTGACACCGGAGAGTGTCCGCGGTTCCGGAGCGGCGGTTTCGACGGTTTCCGGGGCCGACGTCGCCCGGGCGAATCGCGCATGGCCGCGCTGGTAACGCCACCCGCGACAAGATCGACGAGATCCTGCGTGGACCGAGAGCCCGGCGTTCATGTCGATGGTCTGGCCGAAGGAATGGAACAGCGGCAGCGTGACCAGGTGGGTGTCATGGCGGTCGGGGCGGTTGCCGAAGAGCCGGTTCGCGGTGAGCGTGTTCATGACCGTGTTGGTGTGGGTGAGTTCGGCCCCTTGGGTCGCGCAGCGGTACCGCTGGTGTAGTGGATGACCGCGGTGTCATCCGGCCGCCTGGCGACGGTGTCGAACTGTTCCGGTCGCGAAGCGAGAGCTCGAGCGAGGGTGTCGATGCCGCCGACCCCGCCGGCCTCGAGGATGCCGTAGTCGAGGGCCGGGAACTCCGGCAGGTTGGGACCGGGAGAGGGCGCCCTTGTCGCCGGGCTCGATTCCGGAGGCCAAGAGCAGGTGCGCGATCTGATTCGCACGAGCGTCGAGTTCGGCATAGGTGAGGCGTTCGCTTCCGCAGTATGACGGCGTTTTCGTCGGGTGGCGGCGAGCGGAGTCCTCCAGCAGCACAGCAAGGTCGAGCACGAAAGGCCTTTCGCTATGATCGTGGAATAGACAGCAGGACAGTAGTTTTCGAATAACACCGGGAAGCCCGTCACGTCGTGACGATGAGCGGCGCAGCGGTGGCTGCGCGTACCTGGTCTCGAGTGACGTCAGCTGCGCACTCGCGCAGGATCAACCCGGTCGAGGTGACGTCGATTACGGCGAGGTTGGTGATGACAGCCCGAATCCGCCGACCGCGAGTGAAGCCCCGGAGTCCATGTCGGCGACCGCTTCAGCGGGCGAGACCATGACCCCGCTCACCGGGACACCTCCGGAACGGTCACCGACGGGGTGGTCATGTCGATCGACCGCCGTGGCCGGGGCGGTGGCGCGTGGCCATTCGCCCCGGTGGCGGTAGTGGGCAACTCCATTGGTGCTCCTACGAATCCGATGTGCGACTATGCCGTTCCCCGTCGGATGGCGGACGCTCAGGCGTGGTGGGTGAATCCGACCTGACCGGGCCTGCGGTTCGGGGCGAATCCGATCTTGGCGAGGGTTTCGTCGGCGTCGGCATAGCGGTCGCCGAGCTTGTAGATCTCGCGGGCTTCCTTGCCCGTGGCGACCCCGCGACCCAGCTCGCCGGCGATGCGCACGAGCTGTTCGATTTGCTGCACCGAGGTCGTCTTCTCGCCCTTGCGGCCCCACAGGGTGTCCTCGTTGCCGCAGCGGGCGTGCAGGCCCATGGCGATGGCCATGGTGTTGGTCGGCAGCACACTGCGCATGAGCGTTTCCAGCGTCAGCACCGCGCCGTCGGGTACCCGACGGATGAAATCCATCATGTTGTAGGGATTGGGGCCGTCGAAGCCGCCGCCGATGCCTACCCACGTCACCATCAGCGGGCCGGTGTACACACCGCGACGGATCAACCGCTCCACCGTCTCCAACTGCGGAATATTGGCAAGCTGGAAGTGCGGCTGGATCCCCGCTGCCTGCAATCGCCTCAGGTGTTCCTCCACCCAGCCCGGTCCCGCCGGCACATACATCTCGCGATACGCTTCGTACACTTCCGGCCGCGTGAACGACGTACCCGCGATGTCGTCGTCGGTCATCAACTCCACGATGTTCATCTGGTTGGTGTTGATGGCGATGGTCACCTGATCGGGTTTCGGATCCAGCTCGGCCAGCATGTGCCTGGCGTCGTCGGACAGCCACTTCGCCTCCACACCTGCACCTTCCGGTGCGAACGAGATCGAGCCGCCGACCTGCAGGATCATGTCCGGCACAGCCTCGCGCAGCCGGCCGAGCAACTCGTTGAACTTCGACAGCCGCTTGGAGCCCTTGCCGTCGAGCTCACGCACGTGGATGTGCAGCACGGCGGCGCCGGCGTTGTAACAGTCGACCGCCTGCTGAACGTGCTCGTCCATGGTGAGCGGCAAGTCCTCGCGGAAGTCGTCGGGCTCCCATTCCGGGCCGTAAGGGGCGGCGGTGATGACCAGCTTCTCCTGGTTCTCCGCGAACAGCGAATCGTCGTGGAAATGCATGAGTATTCTCCTATCGGAATTCGAACCCTGCTGATATGACTGTGATTCAGAACGGCTGGTCGCCGATGATCCCCGCGCGCTCCATCTTCCGAACCGCGGGCGAGTAGTCCTGGACCGCGTAGTGTTGGGTGGAGCGGTTGTCCCAGATGGCGAAGCTGTTCTTCGTCCAGCGCCAGCGCACCTGATATTCGGGAATGGCGGCCTGTCGAATCAGGTAGTGCAACAGCTCCGCGGCGCCGGGTGCGTAATCGGCGCCGAAGCGCACGTTTTCGGGGGTGTGGTAATTGACCAGATGGGTGGTGAATGAATTGACGAACAGGATCTGTTCCCCCGTCTCCGGATGGGTTCGCACCACCGGATGCTCGGCGTCGGGGAACCGCTGCGCCAGGTCGTGCCGCTGGTCAATCGGCATAGCGGCGCCGAAACTGGCCTCGATGCTGTGCCGGGCGCGCAGTCCGCGAATGCGTTCCCGCACCCCCTCGGGCAGCCGCCGGTAGGCCTCGACCATGTTCACCCAGATGGTGTCCCCGCCAACCGCCGGCGTCTCCACGCAGCGCAGGACGCAGCCCATCGGCGGGTTCTCTCGCCAGGTGGCGTCACAGTGGTAAGCGTTCTCGTAGTGTTCGGGGGCACTGTCGAGGTCCTTGTAGATGCGTACCAGGCCTGGATGATCCGGATCGCTGCCCGCGACGGGATGGTCTTCCAAGTCGCCGAAGCGATGCGCGAGTGCGACATGATCGGCGCGGCTGATGTCCTGGTCACGGACGAACAGCACCTTGTGCTCCAGCAGCAGCTTGCGCAGTTCGGCGAAGAGCCGGTCGTCGCGGGACACTTCCGCGAGGTCGACGTCGAGCAGTTCGGCGCCGATCGTGCAGGTCAGCGGCTTCACGCCGATCGCTGCGCGCACCGACGAATCACTCAGTGGAGCAAGGGTTGTCATGATCGAGCCTCCGTAGGTCGAGCCGCGATTGCGGCTGGTGTCAGAGCGTGAAGACCGAGGAGCCGATGCTGCTGCCGGACTCCAGGTCTCGATGCGCACGCACGGCATCGGGCAGTGCGTAGCGTTGGTTGATCTCGATGCGTATCCGGCCTGCGGCGACATGGGCGAACAGTTCATCTGCCAGCGCCCCCCGCTCGGCGGAGTCGGCGATGTAATCGGCGAGAGCGGGCCGGGTGACGAACAGCGAGCCCTTGGCTGCCAGCTGCATCGCATCGATCGGCGGAACGGGACCGGACGCGGTGCCGAAGCAGACCAGCAGGCCTCGCCTGGACAGCGAATCCAGCGACGACTGGAACGTGGTCGCTCCGATGCTGTCGTAGACCAGCGGTACGCCGGCACCGCCGGTGATCTCCCGGACCCGGGCCGCGACGTTCTCGCGGGTGTAGATCACGACGTGATCACACCCGTGCGCCCGTGCAACCTCGGCCTTCGCTTCACTCGACACCGTTCCGATCACGGTGATCCCCAGCAACTTCGCCCACTGCGTGAAGATCAGACCGACCCCGCCGGCGGCCGCGTGCAACAGCACGGTGTCCCCGGCTTGCAGTGGATGAATACGCCGCAGCAGGTAGGCCGTCGTCAATCCCCTCATCGTCATCGACGCGGCCGTGTCGAACGCGATCGCATCGGGCAGTCCGATCAGATGCGCCGCCGGCATCACTCGCGCGGTGCTGTAGGCACCCAGCGGACTCCCTGTGTAGGTGACCCGATCACCCGGCTCGAAATCGGTGACGCCGCGCCCGACGGCCTCGACCACACCAGCCGCCTCAACCCCCATCCCGGCAGGCAGCGGGACCGGGTACAGCCCGGTCCGGAAATAGGTGTCGGCGAAGTTCAATCCGACCGCCTCGTGCCGGACACGCACTTCGGCGCGGCCCGGCCCGCCCAGCTCGACCTCCTCCCAGCGCAGTACCTCTGGGCCGCCGGTCTCGCAGAAGCGAACAGCTTGTGCCACCGTAGATCTCCTCTTCCACCGCCGCGCCACGCCACGACACGGTCGGCGTTCATGTCCGACAAAGGGCGTCCGATATCCGTACGCCCGCGCTAACGGCGTGCACGGCGAGCGGGCTATCGAGTGCGTGCGATCAACGGAAAATCGTTCCCGGGTGCCTCACCGCTCCCGGGGCCCTTATCGCTGATCGGCATCGCTGTGATGGGACCCACAGTATGGGAGATCGAGACGCTATACTTATCTTGACGGGACAAAAAAGTGCTCGTCTCGGGACATCGGGAGGTTGCGTTGAAGCCGCTGGCCCGCTACGCGGCGCTGAACAGTTACGTGGAGCTCGGCCGATCACTCGGCCTCGACCCAACCCGGCTGATCCGCGAAGCCGGTCTCGACCCGGCCGGCCTGAGCCTGCAGGACCGCTGGGTGCCCGCCGACGCGGTCGCCGACCTCCTCGAACGCTCCGCGGTCGAAGCCGGATGCGACGACTTCGGGCTCCGATTGGCCGAGCGGCGCCGCTTCGCCAACCTCGGCCCCCTCAGCCTGGTCATCCGCGAAGAGCCGGATGTCCGCAGCGCCCTGACTGTCATGTCCCGGCACGAGCACATGTACAACGAGGCACTGCACATCCGTCTCACCGAGAACAACGGAATCGCCACCATTCGGCTCGCGCTCGATCTCGGGCAACCCGAACGATCCCGCCAAGCCATCGAACTCGCCGTCGGCGTACTCCACGGGTTGCTGCGCGCATTCCTCGGAACAGGCTGGCAGCCAGTGGAAGTCCGCTTCACGCACGCTGCCCCACGCGACCGCCGCACCCACTACCGCGTCCTCGGGCCGAATGTCGCCTTCGAACAGGACTTCAATGGAATCCTGGCCTGTACAACCGACCTCGACGCGCGAAATACGATGTCGGATCCGCAGCTGCGCGCGTACACACAGCAGTTCTTCGACTCTGTTCGAAACACTCACGCCACGACAACGTTGGACCGCGTGCGAGAACTCATCGAACTTCTGCTGCCTACCGGGCGATGCTCGGTCGACCAGGTCGCCCGAAGCCTCGGCCTCGACCGCCGCACTATCCATCGCCATCTCGCCGCCGAGGGCGAAACCTTCACATCCCTACTGGATTCCACACGAGCCGAACTCGCCAGGCACATGGTGGCCAACCACCGCCACTCTCTGACCGAAATCGCGGAATTGCTGGGGTTCTCCTCACTGGGCAACTTCTCCCGCTGGTTCCGCAATCAGTTCGGGTGCAGTCCGAGGCAGTGGCGCACCAGCGCTCCCGATATCAGCGAAACGGTGGTCGGTCCGGGTCTGACCAACCCGAGTCCATGATCCGTGCGCAATGACGACAAGCGCCATGCGGCCTGTTGCGGTTGGTGTTCGGCGCACGCGACCTGACATTGCGCCTGGCGAGGCCGCCGAGTTCGATACGTCCTTGCCGCACTGGCTGGGCAGCGCCGACGGCGGTGTAGTCGAGTTACCTATCCTGTTCGGTCTGCACGGTATGCGTGCGCACGTGCGCGCCGACCCGCATCGGTCATCTCACGGCGGGAGCCCGCGATGAGCTCAGCAAGCGCACTGTGCTGCAACCACTTCCGGCCACGTCAGAGTGTGCAGCGGGAGTCGGCAGGCGCCGCTGCCCAGCCCCGCAAGGGTGAGTCCAGCCCCGCCGTGGCTGCGATGGCCCGCAAGATCACCGCGGCCCTCGACGCCGCCCGACGGACGCGGGGTCGGCGCAGCGCAGCTGGTCGCGGGGTCCTCTCCGGACCACGGGACACGGCCATCGACCACGGCGCAGGCGCGTGGCCGTTGGGAACGCGCGGTATGCGGCTGCGAGCGTGCGCCGTGCGGACGGCGTCATGACCGCGCCCACGGTGCATGCGTCTCAGGGGCGGTGTGCGCGGAGACCGTCGACAAGGATGGACAGCAACCGCGGCCCTCGCGCGTCGAGTTCGGCGTCGTCCAGCCGCGACAACCAGCTGATGAGCACGATGACGTCGCGGGCTTCGGCGTCGGCGCGAACGCTGCCGGCCAAGCGACCGGCCGCCAGCAGCAGTTCCACCGCCTCACCGATCGGGCCGAGGCTGTGGGCAGCGAGGTCACGCCACGTCGCCGCCTCGACGGCGGCGAACACATCGCGCTTGACCCGGGCGTAGGCGGCCACCCGGTCGAACCACGCCGCCAACGCATCCAGCGGCTGGTGCGTCGCCAGCAGACGCGGAGCCGCGGCAACCAGCTCATCCACATCCCGGCGGTATACCTCGGCGAGGAGGTGCTCCCGTGTCGGGAAGTGCCGGTACAGCGTGCCCTGCCCGATACCGCAGGCCTTCGCGACCGCGTTGAGCTTCAGCTCTCCCGGCTCGTGCACGAGATCGCGCGCCGCTTGCAGGATCCGCTCGCGGTTGCGCTGTGCGTCCGCACGCCGCGTTCCGCCGCTCTTGACAGAAGCGGACATATGTCCGCTAAGGTCATCGGCATAATCGGTGTAACCGGACATATGTCCATTCTAGGCAGAGGATCTTCATGGCCATCCACGGCAAGGTCGTCGCCATCACCGGCGCCAGCAGCGGAATCGGTGAAGCAACAGCTCGCCACCTCGCCTCACTCGGTGCGGCCGTCGTCCTCGGCGCCCGCCGCACCGACCGGCTGGACCGGCTGGTTGCCGAGATCGAGGCCGCCGGCGGCAAGGCGGCCGCCACGCGCGTGGACGTCACCGACCCCGACGACCTCCAGTCGCTGGTCACCGTCGCCGTCGAGCGCTTCCGCCGTCTGGACGTCTTGGTGGGCAACGCCGGCATCAGCAGGATCAGCTCCATCGCCGACCTGGACGTCGAAGGCTGGTCGGCGATGGTCGACGTGAACGTCAAGGGGATCCTGCACGGGATCGCCGCAGCCCTGCCGGTGTTCCGCCGTCAGGGCAGTGGCCACCTCGTCACCGTCGTCTCGACCTCCGGGCTGAAGATCGTCCCCACCCAGGCGGTGTACGCCGGGACGAAGAACGCGGTACGCACCCTCCTGGAGGGTCTGCGGCAGGAGAGCACCGACGGGGTTCTGCGGACAACGTCGATCTCCCCGGGCTACGTCCGCACCGAGCTTATCGACAACGCCGTCGACGATCCGGCCGTGCGCGCGCAGGCCAGGCAGAACATGGCCGATCTCGGTATCGATCCCACGGCGGTGGCTCGGGCGATTGCATTCGTGATCGACCAACCCGACGACGTCGAAATCGGGGACCTGACTATTCGACCCACTCGCCAGGGCTGAGTGACCCGCTCATCGGCCAGAAGCGTGTGTTCAGTCGGATCTCACCGAGTCACCTTGCCGGGCAACCGATCAGTGGCCTCACACCGGTCGTGTCACCAGCCGAGCGAGTTGCTTCACCTGCGACGTTTTCAGTCGCACGTCCACCCGTCCCGACTGCCCCGGATCCGTCGCCGCCGGGGCGTAGGTGAAGCACACTCGGTTCGGTCGGTCGATGCTGAACTCGATTGTCGCCCACAGTGGATGCGTCATCGGTACATCAATGTGTTTGAACCGGCCCGCCCACACCATCACCCGGCGGCCGATTGTGACCGCGATCGCGCCTGAGACTGCCTGCCGCTCCCACTCCACGAGACGACCGGAAGAGCGGAAGTGGCGACGGGTGACCGAACCGGTCAAGCCCTCCTCCAAGAACACAACCTCGTCGGACGCGACCAGCGACGCACGCAGATCCTCTGGCAACCGCCCCGACCCGAACAGCAGCCGCTGCAGGGCATTCACTCATCCAGCGTAACCCTGCTGCCCCCAGATCGCCTGCTCACAACCGGTTCGCGGCATGAGCGTGCGTTCGGATGGCTTCTGCCGGCGCGTCGCGTCGGGGCGCCGGGTCACCCATTTCACCTCTGCCGGAACCTGGTCCGAGATCGACTGTGCGGTAACGCAATAGAGTGCCCTTCAGCTCTCCGCCGCCTCGACCCGCCGCCGGAGCAGGCAGAATTCGTTCCCCTCCGGGTCGGCCAGCACGTGCCACGTTTCGGCGCCGGTCTGGCCGATGTCGACCTTCCGCGCACCTGCGGCGAGCAGCCGCTCCAGTTCCGCGTCCTGATCGCGGTCGGTGGGATTCACGTCGAGGTGCAGCGGCAGCTTCCCGCGCTTCGGCTCGGTGCGGTGGCTGAACACCAGTGTGGGCTGCGAACCGCCGAAGCCGGTTCCAGGCGGACCGATCTCCAGGGCGTCGTCCTCCCAGCCGAGTTCGACGTAGCCGAGGACTTCGCACCAGAAGTCCGCCAGCCGTTGTGGGTCGGCGCAGTCGACGACGAGTTCGGTGATCCTGCAGGCCATCCGTGCGACACTACGCGTGCGGGACGGTTCCGAACAGCGATTCTCCTTGTCAGCGTGGCGAAGCGGTCATGAGGCTGGGTGCTGCGTCGGCGACGTCGTTGGGGCATCGGCATAGTTCGACCAGAAGTGAAGCAAACATAACGCTTCCCAACAATATTCCGACCGGAATCAAACCCGGCCACCAGTCTCGAGTAGCCGATTACCGGACGTCGGGTATCACCGCGGCCCCTGGTCGCCGGGCGTGGCGTTGTGGTTGCCAACCACCCGTACCTTCACTCCGACACCCTCACTCACGAGAAGATCACCGCCGTGATGTTCAGCCGGCTTCAGTTGCCCGAGGTGTCCCGGTCCTGCTGACCAAGGACGAAGGCGCCTTGGCCGTTGGGGTCCAGTCCGGTGTCCAGGACCTTGTCGTCCAGGAAGGCGGCGGCTTGCTGGTCCAGGAAGATCCGTGATCCTTCGGCATCCAGGACTTGGTCTTGCTCGGCCGGCCCTGCGGCGACCGCGAGCTGCAACGTCTCCGTGTCGCCCGCCGTGGAGATTCGCAGCCCAGCATCCTCTGGCGTCCCCTCGGCGGACGTGATGCTGCGAACGGCCTCGATGGCCGCGGGGGTGATCATCAACATGTGTCTGCTTCCTTCCCGCTGTCGGTCAGCCAGGTAGATGGCGGGCTCACGTCCTCAGGGCCAGCGTCCAACGCGATCGTCATCGGCGTCGGCAGCCAGCACCGGGGCGTTCTCCCAGGAGTAGCCATAGGTTGCTTGGTGAAACCATGGCTTCGGCGGCAGCCTCGCGTTGTTGTGTGACGTATCGAGACATTCCTACCCGAGGTGTTTCGACCATGCTTTGCTTTGAACCGCGTGAGCGATGCGTTCGTGGTGCGGGGTGGACAGCGATTCGGTGCCCCGCCGTACTGGTCAGTGCACGTGCTGGTTCCGCCCGCCTGGTACGAGCACCTTGCCGGTCAGATGGCCATGGCCGTCCCTGGTGATGGCGGTATCAACTCGCATACACGGTTGCGGAGGCTCCCGCGAAAACAGCGACCTCGGCACAGCGGGCGGTGAGCGATATGGTCGCCTGCCCGGTGGCGTCATCGAAGGATCGGACCGCGCCGCCGAAGGTGATCTCGGCGACGCGGTGGGCGTCGACAAGAACCGGGTTTGCGAACTGCACGTAGTAGCTGACGACGCAGTCCGCCACGCCGAGCCATTCGGTCAGGCAGGCGGCGCCGAGCCCCATTGTCAGCATGCCGTGGGCGGTCACCTTGCGCAGCCCCGCGTGCCGGGCGGCTTCGTCGCTCCAATGAATCGGGTTGACATCGCCGGAGACACCGGCGTAGTGAACGAGTTCACCGCGGGACAAGCGGAACACGCGTTGTGGGAATTCTCGTCCCACAGTCAATTTCGGCACAGCGGCGTGCGGGCGGGCCTCTGCCGTGGGCGGGATCGATCCCACGGGTTGCGGCGCGGGCCTGGTCGTCGCCGGTGCCGGCCCGGGCAGGTCGAGCATGGCGAGGGCCTCCACGGTCGGTGCGCGTTCGTGAGCGCGCCCGGCGAGCGTGGTGTGCACGGTCTGCACCAGGTTCGCGGTCTCGTCGCGGATGACGGTGGTGACTGCGATGAGGTCACCACCCGGTGTGGACCGACGGGAATCGACGATGACCTCGTGCGTCAGCCGATCTCCTGCTACTACGGGGCGGTGGCAGCGGATGTCCTGATCGACCTGGAGCAGGTGTGCCGGGTCGTAGCCGTCGAGCGCGGCCCGCATCTGCGACCGTTGCGCGAATGAGCCGGCCGCCGAGGCGAAGGTGATCGGCGCGACCAGGCCGGGATGGCCGAGCGCGGCGGCGGTGGCGTCGTCCCAGTGCGCAGGATGGAAGTCCTGGACGGCACGGGCGAAATCCCGGATCTTTTCTCGGCCCACCTCGTAGCGGTCGGTAACGCCGTAGCTGCGGCCCACGGTTGGGTGCGGGGACATGATGGACTCCTCGGGTCACCGTGGGGTACGAGCAGCGAAGATGCGTTGGCCGTGTGCGGCCAACGCCTGCTCGGGCCCGGGCAGAACCAGCCAGGCGGGCAGATCGGCTGCGATGAGCGCGGCGCGCCATTGGGTTTCGGTCAGGAAGATGCGGTCGGTCCCCGCGCGCACATCGTCGCGACCGGGGCGGACACCGCCGGGGCGGGGAGACATCAGGAAATGCATCGAGGTGAGCAACTGGCAGTGTTCGCGGCAGGACTCGATGACGACTAGGTGGCCGCCGGGGCGCAATAGCTGGTTCAACCGTCCCAGCGCGACGCCGCAGTGGTGGGCGTTGTGCAGCACGTTCGCGGCCAGGATGATGTCGAAGGACCGCTTCGGCGGTAGCTCGGCGTTGAGGTCGAGCAGGCCGAACCGCAGCCAGGGGTAGTGCGAGAAGCGTGCCCGGGCGGCATCGAGGAAGAACGACGACACATCGGTGAAGTGGTATTCGACGGGCAGGCCGTCGAGTAGCGGTAGGAGGTCGGCGGTGGTGCCGCCGACGCCCGCGCCCAGTTCCAGGATGCGTACGGGGTGGCGGTCGGTGGCTAGTGCGTCCACAGCCCGCGTGACGACCGCGCCCGCTGCCGCGTTCAGGTATCGGTTGACCGGGTTGTCTCGGTATGCGGCCTCGGCGGTGAGCAGGTCGGCGTCCGGGAACAGCAGTTCCTGGGCGAGCACTCGGTCCCGCACCAGATCCAGCGCATGGCGGTTGGCAGCGGCGAAGAAGCGCGCGAGCTGCGGGGAGAACCCGAGGTCGTCGCACACTCGGTCGAGATCGGCGCGGTGCGGTGCGGCGACTTCCCGAAGGGACGAGAAATGATGGCCGTCTTCGCGTTCCAGCCACCCGTGCGTGGTGAGCACACCGAGCCAGCGCCGCAGCAGCCAGCGATGTCGTGGTGCGACGTCCAGCGCTGCCGCGATGTCGTCCTCGGTGCGCGCCGTACCGCCGGACAGCGCCGGGCGCAGCGCGGCGGCCATGGCGCGCAACCCGAACAGATCGAGGTCGTCGCGCGCGGAAAGGCATTGCCGCGCATCGAAATCAGCGACCGCCGCGGCGGCGCGCGCAGCGATGTCGGGGGCATCGTCGGTGGTCATCGCGCACCGTTCAGCGGCGGGATGTTGTGATTGCAGCGGAACAGGTTGTCGGGGTCGTAGGTGCCTTTGAGCTGTTGCAGTCGCGGATAGGAATCGCGGTGGTAGGCGCGGCGCACCCGTTCTGGTGACGCGGTGTCATCGAGGATCCCGATATAAGGCCCGCCCGCCGAGCAGCCCTGTAGCGCGGCCACGACCTCGGCGATCCACCGCTGCGAGGAGTCCAGATTCGTCCCCGCCGGCCCGCCGGAGAACATGACGGCGTGGTAGGCGGCGTCGTGGTAGCCGAACGCGGTCGCATCCACCGGCACACGGCGCAGCGCGCCGCCGAGTTGATGGACCGAGACGAGCGAATACGGGGTGGGCATGTCGGCCGCGAGGTCGATGAGCGCATCGATGGCATCGTCGTCGAATGCGCGCAGCCATTCGGTTCCGGTGGCGGTGCCGTGGCCTTCGTGAAATGCCTGCTCGGTATTGCGTTGCAGCTGTGGGTATTCCAGCGGCCGGATGAGGTCGAGCTCCGGTTCGCCCAGGCGCTTCAGTCTTGCCAATTCCGCGCGGGCCCGGTCCTCGGGTCCGAAGTGGGCGACCGTGACCGCGGCCATCGCCGGCCCTTCGGGTGCGGTGGGCGGCCAGTGCAGCAGGGTCGCGCGCAGCGCCAGCTCGTCCGGGACCTCCGCGCAGAGCTCACGGAACTCGCGGAAGACGGTGCGCCCCGCGTCGAGCCGGAACAGCAGCGTCCCCGCGTGCAAGGGACCGATCGGATGCAGTTCGAACTCGACGGTCACGACGACACCGAAATTGCCGCCGCCGCCGCACAGCGCCCACAGCAGGTCGGGGTGGTGGTCCGGGCTGGTGTGCACCAACTGTCCGTCGGCCAGCACTACCTGGGCGGAGCGCACGCTGTCGCAGGTGAAACCCGCCATCCGCTGCAACCACCCGCTGCCGCCGCACAGCGTGGAACCGATCACGCCGACAGTGGACACGTCCGCTCCGGTCACGGCCAAGCCGTGCCGGTGACAAGCGCGATCGAACTCCGCCCAGGTGACGCCCGCGCCGACTGTGGCGCGCCGGGCGAGAGGATCGATGGTGATCGTCCGCAGGTCCGAGAGATCCAGCAGTAGTGAGCCGTTCACTGCTGGATGCCGAGCGACCTCATGGCCGCCGCCGCGTATCGCCACGGCCATCCCGTGCCGTCGCGCCGTCGTGATCGCGGCCCGCACGTCGGGGACCCGGGCGCAGCGCACGACGGCGGCAGGCCGCTGGTCGACGGCGGTGTTCCAGCGTCGCCACGCCTGGTCGTAACCCGGATCACCCGGCACCAGGACGGCACCCCGGCAGTTCGCGCGCAGGTCGGCCAGATAGTCCGTAGGTCGTGTGGTGGTCATGGGCGGCGAACTCCTCGGAGACGACGATGGAAGGCTGTGTCGCTGCGGCGCCGAGCAATTCGAGATAGTCGGTGAGAACCTCCGGCATCCGGCGGCGCACATAGCGGGTGAACGGGTCGTTGCAGGCGCTGTGCGGCGGATCGGCACGCACCGCTTCCACCCCCGAATGGTGTTCTGGCCGACCGACCGCGAGGAACCGAGCGTCGGCCGAGTCGAGCAGGACCGCGCATTCCGGCGGTGCCACCGCCGCGAGCACAGCGGGAGCGACCGCGTCCGCGGCGTCGTGGTCGAGTAGCGCGTTCGGGATGCCGGTGACCATGGTCGCGTCCCGGCGGATGGTGTCGGCGAGGGTGGCGATTCGGTCGGCGGTGCCGCGGCCGGTGAGGTCGCGCCAGGCGACGCTACGGTTCGGGCCGGGCGCCGGCGCGTCTACCGTCAGCACCACGTCGTAGCGATATCGGGTCAGCTCGGTGTCGTCCCGCATCGGCTTGGCGTAGCAGGCTACCCGCACCGATCGGGAATGCCCGCGGGCGATTCGCGCGAAGACCCGGGGATCGCACAGCAGCTCTTCGTCGGCCTCGAGTCGGGCGGCGGTCCGCCGTGTCAAGTCGTCGGCGCCGAGACTGGGAGCGCGCGCCAGTTCCAGCCATCGAGCGAAATCCGGGGCCGCGGCGAGATTGCGGATGTCACCCACGACAACGGTGCCCCCGGGCGCGACCGCATCGAGGGCATCCTCGAGTACGGCGGCGAGGTAGCGCTCGTCCGGAAAGCACTGGGTCACGCTGTTGAGCACCACGCAGTCCGGCCGCCCGATCGCGTCCAACGCACGCAACGCCGCCGTCACCTGGTCGGCGGTCAGCTCGTGCGCGGCGGCACGCAGCACCGAGACCCCGGGGAGCCGTCGCGCGCGCAGCCTTTCCACCACGGGCGCGGCCGGGTCCAGTCCCACATAGCCGCGCGTGGACGGAGACAGTCGGTGGACGAGAAGACCACTGCCGCAGCCGATCTCGATAACGGTTCCGGGCTGTCCGCGACGTACCAGGCCGACGGCGTGATCGATCCACTCCAGCATGTGCTCGCGCGGGAACGCCGCACCGGTGTCGGAGGCCCGCCATCCGGACAGATCCAGATCGTCGCCGTGGCGTAGCTCCTCGGAGGAATAGACGTACTCATACACGTGCCGCCAGTGCTCGAGGTACTCGACGAGCATTGCCCCGGGGGCGGGCCGCACCGCGACGGTTTCGGCGGCGGGGCGCACCACGAGCGCCGCACGCCGCGCGTCCCACCACGCCGAGTCGACCCACGGATGCCGCCCGAGCACGGCGACCAGCTGCTCGGTCACGGCTTGCGCGCCTCCGACACAGCCGCGAGTTCGGCCGCGGCAAACATGCGGTACACGCGTTCGGGATCATTGGCCGCGTGCGCTCGCCCCCCGTGCACGTCGCGCCAGAAACGCTGTACGGCGCTGTCGGGCCGCAACGCGCGGCCGCCGGAGCTTTCGAACAGTCGATCCATGGCGGCCACGGCGCGCTCGGTGCCGCGGACCTGGTCGCGGCGCAGCCGCAACCGATCCCGCGGTCCGATGGGCTGGTCGGCCACCGCCAGCGCGTACAGTTCGTCGATGTTGTGGGTGATCTGGCGCCAGGCCGCGTCGATCTCGGTGGCGGCGAGCGCGATTCGCTCCAGCGTGGCCGGGTCGTCGCGGAACTCGTCACCGCGGTATCCGGTGTCCTTCCGTGCATCGCCGGGCAGCGCGGCCCGCACCCGACCGCTCTGCTGCTCCAGATACGCCCGATAACCGCCGCGCGCCATGCCGACAATGGCTGCGGTGATGGCGCTGGTGTGCAGGCAGCCGAACGGAATTCGGTACAGCGCCCCGTCGTTGGCCTGCTGCCCCGGTGTTCGGCATGCGGTCACCGCATCGGAGGCGAGCACCCGGTGTGCGGGCACGAAGACCTCGTCGACATGAATGTCGTTGCTTCCGGTGCCCCGCAGGCCCATCGCCTGCCACACGTCCGAGACGCGATAGTCGTCAGCGGGCACCAGGAACGTGCACGAATCGATGGGTTCGCCGTTGTCGATCACCCGTGCGCCCAGCAACGCCCACCGCGCGTGGTCACAGCCGGAAGCGAAACCCCATGTGCCGCTGAGCCGATAACCGCCCTCGGCGGGAACGGCGGTGCCGGTCATGGCGTACGAGGAGCAGATGGGGAGGTCCACGCCCGATCCCCACACTTCGTCCTGGGCACGGCTGTCGAACAGCGCAATGTTCCAAGGCGACACACCGAGAACGGAGGCGACCCACCCGGTCGAGCCGCACGCCGAGGCCAGCTCGGCGGCTGCGGTGTAGAAGGTGGCGGGATGCGCCTCGTGCCCGCCGTAGCGGCGCGGGCGCAGCAGGCCGAAGAACCCTGTCGCGGTGATCTCTTCCAGCGACTCGATCGGAATCCGCCTGGCCTGCTCGGTGTCCTGGGCACGCTTGCTCAGCGTCGGCAGCAGTTCGCCGACCGCGGCCAGTACCGCGGCAGTGGCGTCGTTGGTCATTGCGTTGTCCTCCCTTGCGGGTCGTGTGATCCGGGGGGCGGGGCGGTCATCGGCCGTTGCCGCACCGGATGCGGCGATCGGTCAGCGGGTGAAGCGCAGCAGCCCGGTCGCGGTGTCCGCGCCGGTGAGCCGCAAACCGGCCGCGTGCGCTTCGGCGGTGAGACGCTCGGCGTCGGCGGGCCATACGTGGTGTTCGGTGCGCACCTCCTGCACCAAGCGGTCGCCGTCGTAGGTGCGGTAGGTCATCCGCCAGACGAGAGAGTCCGCGTCCGCCGGGTCGGCCCGGCTCCAGCCCTCGTATCGCAGTTCACCGGCCCTGGCGGTGGTGTACCGGCGTTCCGCCGACGGCTCGACGCGCCCGGGACGCTGCACTTCCACCACGGCGTCGGCTCCGGGGGCGAGCGCGTCGGCGATGGTCCGCCACACCCGGGAGCGGGTAGCGGGGTCGAAGTGTCCGATCACCCCGAGGGCGACCACCGCCGCGCATCCTGTCGGCAGTCGTGTCTCGAGGAATCCCTGTGGCCGCACGGTGATTCGCTCGCGCAGGTCTTTGCGGGCGGCCAGTCGCGACAGCAGCACCGCGCGCATCGGCGCGGCCGGTTCCACCGCGATGATGCGCGCGTCCGGTAACGCGTCGGCGACCAGCATCGTGGACAGACCGGTGCCCGCCCCGATATCGGCCACCGGTCCGGCGATGGTGTCCACCTCGGCCAGCATTTTCGCCAGCACGGGTTCCACTGTGGCCACGTACGGTGTGGCCATGAGGTCGTAGAACTCCGCGGCGGCGGCATAGTCGTCGGTCACGGCTTCTCCGAATCGTCCAGGCTCGCAAGCAATTCCGACACCATATGGGCGACCGTCAGGACGGCAGGCGGTCGTAGCAGCGCATAGTGGTGGGCTGCTACCGGCCGCGTGTCGATGACGACGCCGGTGTGCACTGCCCACCCGAGATCCGCGAGATCGGAGCAGTCGTCGACGCCCATACCGACCCCGGAGTTGTATGGTGCGGGCAGATCGGCACGCACCAGCAGCACCTCGAGCCCGTCGCCGTCGAGCTGACCGGTGTGATGCGCGCCCAGCGCACGCAGGTGGCGCCGGAATATGTCTTCCTTGACCCGCTGGTCGGCCGGGTCGCCGCGCTCTACCAGCCCGGCGGCGGCCAGCCCGCGCCGGATCTCGGCCCGCTGCTGTTCATCCGGATGCCGATCGAAATCGGCGCTCAGAGCGTCGGTTTCGAGGTCCAGGTCCAGGAAGGCGGCGAGCGACCCGAGATAGCGCGTCCAGAATTCGCGACCGTCGACATGATGGATGCGGTCGGCGATATTCGAGTCGAGCAGAACCAGCGCCTCCACGGTGTCACCGGCCGCGCGCAGCCGACGTGCCACCTCGTGCGCGATGATCCCGCCCATCGACCAGCCGCCGATCCGGTAGGGGCCTATCGGCTGGTAAGCGCGCACCACGCCCTCGTACACCCGCGCCAGATCGGCGATCGTCTCCGGTCCGGGCGCACCGGCCAGTTGCGGGTCCTGTATCCCCATGATCGGCGCGCGGGTGTCGAGAGTGCGCGCCAGATCGACATAACAGAGCACGTCGCCACCGGTCGGGTGGATGAGGAACAGTGGTCGTCCGACGCCGTCGCGCAGCGGCACCAGACAGTCTTCCGGGGCCGACGGTTCCGCGGCTTGGCGCCGCGCTGTCGCAGCGACTGCGGCCAGGGTGGGATCGGCGAGGAATTCCCGTGGTGTCAACGCCAAGCCGAGCTCGGCGCGCAGGCGGTTGAGCATCCGGATGGCGAGTACCGAGTCACCTCCGATGGTGAAGAAGTCGGTGCCGCGGTCGAGGTCACCCGCGACGTCCACCATCCGCTGCCACAGTCCGGCGATGGCGCACTCGGTTTCGGTGGCGGGCGGGCCGCCCAGCACCGCCGGGACCGGTGCGGCGACGATGTGGGCGGGTCGTTCGGCATCGGGTACGTCGAGCGGCGCCGTCCAGGTGCCGGGCCGGTCCACGAGCGTGGTGATGGTGTCGCACACCTGCGCGAACAGGGTGTCGAGCACGCCCGGGGGGAACAGTTCCGCGACCGCGTCCAGGTTCACCACCACCGAGTCGTCCCAGTCCCACTGGAACACCTGCATGTCCAAGGCCACCTGCGGCGTGCGAACGCGCTGGTAGAAATCGCGGACGACGACCGTGTCGGGGGTGCCGCCCGGCGGATTGAGCCCGAGGGTGCTGTGGAAGACGACGGGCGCCTGCGGTGCGGTATCGCGCCTGCGCCGCGCCAGTTCCCGCAACACCTCGACGCCGGTGACCTGTCCGTGGTCGAGCATGGTGGCGATGGCCTCCTGCACTGTCCGGGCGGCGGTCAGGAACGTCGGCTGCGCGGGCAGGGCTATGTCGAGCAGCACGGTCCCCGCATAGGGTCCGATGGCGTGATCGAGATCGCGCGGAAGGTGCAGGCGGTTGAGATAGAGCACGTTCAGCAGGAAGCGGCGGTGCCCGGCCAGCCGGGCCAGCGCCGAGGCCCAGCAGGTGGCGAACACCGTGGTGGGTGTGATGTTGTACTCGGCGCAGCGGTCGCGCAGAACGGCCATTTGCTCGCCGGATACTCGGAATTCCCGTCGTTCCAGCGTGTCCGGACGTACCTGATCGAACGGCACTGCCAGAGGTAACGCGGGAGCGGGCGGGAGATCGTCGATGCGTTCCCACCACCAGTCGCGCTGTGCTTGCCATTCCGGTTCCGCACGCTGGCGCGAGATGGTTTCCACGTAGTCGCCGAAGTGGGCGGTGAGCGCAGGTAGCACCGTATTGGGTTCGTCCAGGTAGGTGAACAGCTCGGTGAACATCAGCTGCACCGACCACCCGTCGGCCACCAGCAGGCTGCAGACGATGTGCAAGCTCAGTTCGTCGCCCGGAAGCCGGACGGCGGTGACGGCGAACGGCCACGGATCCAGCCGCGGGCCGGTGCGCTGCACCTCGGCGCGGATGGCGGCCAGTCGCTGGTCGATCTCACCGGCACCGGCCGCCCTCAGGTCGAGGTGGATGATCGGGAGCGCGCCCAGTCGCGGATCGTCGGCGGGCAGCACCTGCTGCGTGCCGTCCGGCAGGAAAACCGCCCGCAGCATGGGCTGGCGTTCCACCTGCCGACGCACCGCCTCGTCCAGGAGGGCCGGATCGATCCCGGCGAGCCGGAAGTCGACATAGTTGTGCGCCGAGTCGTAGCTGAGGGCGTACCCGTGCTGCTGCCCCACCCAATAGGCCTGCTGCAGCGGGGTGAGGGGGAATGGTGCTGCCGGGTCTGCCTGCCGCGCCAGCTCGACAGCCATAGCCGAGATACCGGAACGGCGCTCGGCGATCAGCGCGACGAGATCAGCGAACGAGAGATCCCCGACCAGCTCCGCCACGGGCACCGCGACACCGAGTCGGGTGCGAACCATGGTGGCCATCCGCACCGCCAGAACCGAGTCGCCGCCCAGACCCACGAACGTGGAATGGGGTTGCACGGCATCGGTTTCCAGGCTGAGGACCTGCGCCCAGATTTCGGAGACGACGGCGGCCAGGTCCTCGTCGCGATCCCCTCGCCGCATACCGGAATCCGGTGCGGTCCACGCCTGCGGATCACCGGCGAGGCGGCGCAGCCACTTCACATAGGAGGCGAACGCGGCATCCGCGGCCGCGGAATCGAGGACGGTCTCGAGGACGTCCCACTGTAGTTGCAATCCCCCAGCATGCACGAACGCCTGATGGTCGAGCCACACCTGGGGTGTCTGGCTCGCGCCGTGCACGATTCTGCCCGCCCACTCCAGATCCGGGTCACCGCCTACCAGTTGGGCCACATCGAGGGCACTGGTGAACACCACCGGCAGCAGCCGACGCTCCCCCGTGCGGGAGGACAGTTCGGCGAGCAGGTCCAGCGCCGAATACTCGCGGTGATCGATATCGTCGAAGAGTTGAGTCTGTGTCCGGATGATCCGCTCGGCGAAGGCACCCCCGTCCGTGCGATCGACTTCGTGAGCCAGAAGCGTGGTGAAATCACCCACCGCACCGTCGATTCCGGGCAGCGCCACCGGCCGGTCGACCAGAGTCAGCGACAGGGTGAACCGCTCGTCACCGGACCAGGCGGCGAGCACGTCCGAGTACGCGGTGAGCAGCACAGCGGACGGCGTCACGCCATGATCTGCCGCCAGCCGCCGCAGCCCATGCCATTCCGCTGGTGTGAGCCGGGCCTCCCGGCGGCCGAACCATGGCTGGGCCTGGGTGCGGGTGCGGGTCGGCAGGTCGGGCGCCCCGGGCAGGCTGTCCATCCGCCGCTGCCAGTAGTCGATCGCCCGCCTGCGGTGCGCGGACTCCGCGCGTGCCTCGGTATGTGCCACGTAGTCGGCGAATCGCGTCGGCAGCGGCGGCAATGCGGCAGCCGGATCGGTGTAGAGCAGACGCAGATCTCGGTCGAGGACGAGGAAGCTTCCCGCATCGCAGACCAGCGCATCGATGCCGATGAACAGCCGGGTGGTGGTGTCGTCCAGTGGCGCGGCCCGCACGTCGAACAGCGGCCAGCGGTCGGGGCGATGCACCCGATGCGACAGTCGCCGCCGCAGGTCCGACAGCGTGTCCTCGCGTGCCGGGCCGGCGGAGCCGGTGAGGTCGTGGCGGCGAATCCGGAACTCCGGCACCTCGGTGAGGATCTGATTGCGCCCGTCCTCGGTGATGACCGCACGCAGCATCTCGTGCCGCCGGATCAGACGGTTCCACGCCTGCTCGTAGCGATCCAGATCCAGCTTGTCGCAGTCGTATTCGAGATAGATGTGGCACGACACGTCACTCAATCCGAATGCACCCGACCGGCCGACCCAGTATGCGTGCTGCACCCGGGTGAGCGGGAACGTGGCGTCGACGACCGCCACGTCGTCTGGTCGTTCGATGTCGGGTACGGGCGGCTCGGGTGAGTCCGGCGTGGCCGCGGCGGGCGACGCCGGGCGGCGACCTCGCAGCAGCGCGGAGAAGGCGGCCACGGTCGAGTGCGTGAGTAGCTCCCGCATGCGGATATCGGTGTGCTGGCCTTCGTTGAGGATGTCCAGCATCCGGGTCGCCAGCATGGAAGTTCCACCCAGTGCGAAGAAGTCCGCCTCGGCGCCGACGATCCGCTCGCCCAGCAATTCTTCCCAGAGTGCGACGATCTGCTCCTCTTCCGCACCCGCGAACGTGCGCCATGCGAGAGGTTCCGAGGCGGCGGCCGGTGCCGTTGCCTCTAACGCGCCCTTCGCGCTCACAGGAGCCGGTGCAGCGAGTGACGTCGCCGGTTGCGGGCTTCCGTTCCGCGTCGGCGGTTCGGGCCGATGGCTCGGCTCCGTCGGCGCCGGCCGACCGTTGGGTAACGCCGGTTCGCGGGTGGCCGACACCGTCGACAGCTCGGGGGACGCTGCGGCCTGCACCTCGGACCGTGCGAGCACCGTCGCCGGGACCTCGATCCGAATGTCCGGGCCGGGTTGTGGGCCGGAGCCATTCGGTGCGGGAGGCGCTGCGGACCAGGTGCCGGGCTCGATCGGCACCGTCTGTGTTTCGGTGTGCGGGTCGATCCAGAGACTCCGGCGTTGAAAGGGGTAGACGGGCAGGCGAGTGCGGCGGCGGCGGCGATGCATGGCCTCGACGTCCACAGTCGCGCCGCTACACCACAGGTGACCAACCGTGGTGAGCAACGCAGCGCGATCGGGGGCCGAATCACCGGTCCGCTCCTCGGGTTCCGCGAGCGTGCTCAGCGCGGCGGTCAGATTGGCCGACGCGTTGCCTCGCGCGAGCGCGGCGAGGGAGCTGCCCGGTCCGACCTGGACAAAGATCGTCGGTGCTGCGGCCGTCGCGGCCTGCAGCGCGGCCGCGAAGAGCACCGGTTCCCGTAGATGCCGCGCCCAATGCTCGGCGTCCAGGGATCGGGTCAGACGGCCGGTGCGGGTGCTGTAGAGCGGCAGCGTGGCCGGAGCGGACGGCACGTTCTCGGCCGCGGTGCGCAGCGGCGTGACCACAGCGGCGACGGCGGGAGAATGCAGGGCGGCGTTGATACGCAGCCTGCGGGCGCGGATCCCGGCTCGACCGAGGGCGGCCGATAGCGTCTCGATGGCGTCGACCGGTCCCGAGACCACGCAGGCGTCCGGGCCGTTGACGGCGGCAAGCGCGATCTCCGGATACCGGGCAAGCGCGGCGCGCACATCCTCCTCGCCGAGCGCGACAATCAGCATCGCTCCGGGCGCGGCATCCGCCAGTGCGCCGGACCGGACCGCCACCAACCGGGCAGCGTCCGGCAGGCTCAGCACTCCCGCGACGACAGCGGCGGCGTATTCGCCCAGACTGTGGCCGATGACGCCGTCGGGCTCGATGCCGTAGTGGCGCAGCGTCGCCGCGGTGGCGAGCGATACCGCGAACAGGGCGGGCTGCCCGTAGCGCACGTCGTCGACGTCGTGCCGGGAAGCGCGGCCGCTCACGATGTCGCGGATGTCGTAGTTCAGCAACGGCTGCATCGCTTCGGCGCAGTCGTCGATATGTGCGGCGAACACGGGCTCGTCGCGGTAGAGCCCGGCGCCCATACCCGGATACTGCGCACCGGCGCCAGGAAACGCGAAGACGATGTCCGGTCGCGTGGACGGTACCGGCCCGGCGGCAATGGGCCGCGGGTTCGGCTCTTCGCCCGACAGCAGGGCCGTGGCACGCCACCCGGACTCCGGATGCAGCCCGCGCGACACGGTGTAGGCGTAGTCGGCTCTGGTTTCGGCTGTCACATCGGCGTCGGCCCACGCAATTTGCTCCCGGCATCCGGCTTCCGTGACCGCCGAGACCAAGAGCAGTTGCGCGCGCGGGTCGGGGTCGCTCGCGCCGGAGTGCACGGGGGCTTGTTCGAGCACCGCATGGCAATTCACGCCGCCGATACCGAACGAGCTCACCCCGGCGATCCGGGTGCCATCGCGTTCGGGCCAGTCCCGGGTGTGCTCGACGACTTCCAACAGCCCACGATGGCGTTCCAGATCCGAATGGACCGGACGCGCGTGCAGCGTCGCGGGAATGCGCCGATGCGAAAGGGCGAGGGCGGTTTTGATCAGTGACGCGATGCCTGCCGCGCTGTTGGTGTGGCCGATATTGCTCTTGACCGACCCCAGCGCGATCGGCTGCGGCGCCGTTCGGTCGGCGAACACCGCGGCCAGCGCCGACAGCTCGATTTGATCGCCCAGCGCGGTCGCCGTGCCGTGTGCCTCGATGAGGTCGACCGCGTCGACCCCGAGATCGGCGACCGCGAGCGCCTCGGCGATCGCTCGCGCCTGCCCGGCCGCCGACGGAGCGGTGAATCCGGCCTTACCGCCACCATCGTGGTTCACCGCGCTGCCGCGCACGATCGCGTAGATCGGGTCGCCGTCGGCGAGCGCGTCCGCGAGCCGCCGCAGCACCACCACGCCGACGCCCTGACTGTGCACCATGCCGGTACCGCCGCCTCCGAACGCCCGGGTATGGCCGTCCGCGGAGAAGACCGCATCGGGCACATGCAGGTAACCGCGGCCCTGGGGGACTATCAACGACGCACCCCCGGCGAGGGCGGCGTCGCATTCCTCCGACAGCAGGGCCTGTGCGGCGAGGTGTACCGCGACCAGCGAGGTCGCGCAGGCGGCCTGCACCGCCACAGCGGGTCCGGTGAGGTCGAGCCGGTAGGCGAGCTGCTGGGGAAAATAGTCCGTCAGCGTGCCCATCTCCGCCTGGAGCCGGCCGATCGGATCCCGTTCGGCATTCAGGCGATAGGCGGCGAGGTTGTGCTCCAGATAGTCACTGCGGGAGGCTCCGGTGAAAACGCCGACCGCGCCGAGGCCGCCACCGGCACGGTATCCCGCGTCGCCGAGCGCGTCCCATGAGCATTCCAGCAGCAGCCGCAGCTGCGGATCCATCAGTTCGGCGTCGCGCGTCAGGATGCCGAAATGCTCCGGTTCGAAGCGGTCCTGCCCCTCGATCACCGCGCCGACGGGCACGTAATTGCGGTGCGCGCGCAGTTCGGCGGACACGCCACGCGCGGCGAGTTCCGCGTCATCGAACCGGGTGAGGCCTTCCCGGCCCGAGGCGATCAGATCCCAGTAGGAGGCCAGGTCAGGTGCGCCGGGAAATCGGCAGGCCATCCCGATGATGGCGACGGCGTTGTCTTCGTTCACGATTCGATCTCCACTTCCGAGTCCACCGCCAGTTGTCCGCGCATCATTGCCAGCACCGGGCACGAGGCCTCGACGAGTCGATGCAGTTCCCGATACCGGTCCGGTGCGTCCGGACCACCGACCCGGGCCCGGACATGGACACGCGACGGCAATGCCGGGTCCGTGAGCCCGAAGACGGGACCGAGATCCACATCGGCGGTGACGTCCACCGACAGCGAATCGATGCCGATACCCAGCCGTGCCGCGTGAAACCGGTAGGTGACCGCCTGACAGCTGCCCAGCGCGGCCAAGGCCATGCCGATCGGGTCGGGACCGGAGTCACCGCCGCCGGCCGCCACGGGTTCGTCGACCACGAGGCTGTGCCGGCCGATGCGCACCCGCATCTCGGTCGCGGTGCCCGAGCGGTGTTCGGAATGGACGGTGAACCGCTGTCTGCGGTCGGCTGCACGGCCCGAAGCGGCGCGCAGCCGGAATACGGTGTCAGCGAATGACATCCGCGAGCCTCGCTTTCGATCGGTGCGCACGTCGGCGGCGTCCGCGCGCTGCGGCGTCGGTGAGATCGATCGGCACGACACCGGATCGGCTCGTCGACGAGCCCAGCGCGACGCGGTCGGCGATCCAGTCCGCCAGTCGCCGGACGGTGCCGAGCCGGAAGATGTCCGGGACCGTGAGCGCCGGGGTGAGATGCCGCAGCCTGCGATGGGCGCGAACCAGGGTCAGGGAGGTGGCGCCGAGATCGTGGAAAGGGGTGGTCGCCGCGATGTCGGGGCCGAGCAGATCGGTGAAGACCTCGATGATCACGGCCTCCACTCGTGCGCGGGCGGCCGTGGCGGTCGTGCTGGCGGCGGTGAGGACGAGTTCGGCCGCATCGCCGTAGCGTGCCTCGGCGACGAGCCCGCCGGCCGTGGCCGAGGCATGCAGTCGGCCGACCCACTCGCCGGCGTTGTTCGCGACGGCGCCCTCGATGGGTTCCGCGCGCAGCGTCAGCGTCAGCCCGAGCGCTTCGGCCTGCCGCGCCGCGTGCAGCAGCCAGTCATCAGCCGGTGTCCACACCTGCTCCCCTGGCCGGTCCGGCGTGCCGTCGAGACGACCGCAGGCGGCCGCTGCGGCTGCCTCGTCGCCGGCAGTGACGACGGCGGCTCGCGCGAAATCTGGTACCGGATCGGATTTTTCGGACGCGGACCGATCGTTGCCGACCCCGGACCAGCTTACTGCCCGACCGTTCTCGGCCGGCGCTCTGGACGCCGCGGCGGTCGTGCCGCGACGGAACGGGTTCGGCAGCCGGGAATGGTCGACCTTGCCGTTGGACGTCAACGGCAAGGCGTCCAACAGCACCCACCGGGACGGCACCATGTACTGCGGCAGGTGACGCGCCGCATGGTCCGCGAGTTCCGTTGTGTCCACCGGTGCGTCGCCGATCATGACGTAGGCCACGAGCTGCGGCCGGTCGTCCGCCCCCGGCACCGCCGCCGCCACACAGCGGCGCACGCCCGGATGGCGGGCGAGCACGACTTCGATCTCGCCCAGTTCGATGCGGTGGCCGCGCACCTTGACCTGCCGGTCGACGCGGCCGAGGAACTCGATGGCCCCGTCGGGACGCCATTTGCCCAGGTCGCCGGTGCGATAGAGCCGCTGGCCCAGCCGATCGTGCCGGATGAAACGGCGCGCGGTCTGCTCGTCGTCGCCGACATACCCGCGCGCCAGACCGGCTCCGCCGATGTGCAGTTCACCGGGGATGCCGACCGGACAGGGTCGGCCCTGCTCGTCGAGCACGAGGAAGGACTGGGCGCGCAGTGCCGTGCCGTAGGGGATGCTGGTCCATTCAGGCCGCACCTTGCGGATCGGATAACAGATCGACCAGATGGCGGCCTCGGTCGCGCCACCCAGACTGATGACCCGCACATGGTCGCCGATCACCGCACGGAGACGGTCCGGCAGTGACAGCGGAATCCAGTCACCGGACAACAGGAATAGCCGCAACGAGCGCAAGCGTGCCGCCGCCGCCACGTCGGCCTCGGCGTATTCGACGAGCATCTCGGCGAGCGCGGGCGCGGTGTTCCACACCGTGACCTGATGCGCCGCGACGAGTTCGCACCAGTGCCCCGGATCGCGCAGCCGCTCGGCGTCCGGCAGGACCAGCGCGCCACCCGCGCCGAGCACGCCGAAGATGTCGTACACGGACAGATCGAAACTCAGCGCCGACAGTGCGAGTACCCGGTCGCTCGGGCCCATGCCGAAGCGGTCGTTGATGTCGTCGACGGTCGTGCGTGCGGCGCGATGTTCGACCGCGACGCCCTTCGGCTCACCAGTCGATCCGGAAGTGAAGATGACATAGGCCAGGGCATCGTCCGCGGCGGCGACCAGCTCGTCCGCGGCTACCGCACCGGACGCGGCCTCGAGCGGATGCGCGATGACGTTCTCGGGCAACTCGACGCCGGGTGCGGTCAAGGCGTGCGTGATTCCGGCACGGCGACAGACCGAGGCGATCCTCGATGCGGGCCAATCGGGCTCGACGGGCACGAATGCCGCCCCCGCCCACAACACTGCGTACACGGCGACGATCTGCGCCGCCGACTTCGGGGCGAGGACCGCCACAGGGTCATGTGGCCGGACCCCGGCCGCGATCAGTCGCCCGGCGATCGCCCGCGCCCGCGCGGATATCTCGCTGTGCGTGAGTGTTTCCCTGGTGGACAGCACGGCAGCGGCCTCGGGCCGCGCCGCCAGTTGGTTGCGCTGCGGGTCGGTGAGCAGCCCGGTGCCGAGTCCGGGTGGAAGCGGTTGCATCTGCTCGAAATGCGGGTTCCAGCCCAGATCCACGGTTTCCCAGGCGTGGTCGTCCTCGGCCAGCCGACGCAACAGGCGGGCGTGGGCGGTGAGCATCCGGGTCACGAAGCCGGTCGGGAAGACCTCTTCGACCGCGTCCCACGCCAGCCGAAGTCCGCCCGCCTCGTCCCAGACGATGTGGTCGAGGGTCACCTGCGGGGTCTGCGACACGCCGAAGATCTCGTCGCCCAGCCATCCCGCGGCCGGGCCGTCGGCCTGGCCCAATCCGACGCCGCTGGTGAAGACCACCGGATAGCGCGGGGCCAGGTCGGGGAACTGCTCGCGCTGTACCTCGACACCGCTGTAGGAACGGTGTTCCAGATCGGCCCAGAACCGCGCGTTGACGCGGCGGGCGAAATCGGTGAAGCCCTGCCAGGAACCCGGTTCCGGCGACGGCATCTCGACCAGCGCGGTAGTGCTGAAATCGCCTACCACACCCTCGATGTCCACGTTGTCGGGCCGATCGAACAGGGTGGCGTTGAGGCAGAACGCGTCGGTGGCACCCCAGCGCGACAGGGTGAGGCCGAAGGCCGCGAGCAGCACTGCGGTTGGGCTCAGTCCGCGCCGCGCCGCATGCGCGGTGAGGGCCGACCAGTGTGACGGACTCAGCCGTTCTTCATGACGGCGGAAGCGTGCGGTGCGAATGGTTTCCGGTGCGGCGGCGTAGGGCAGCCGAGGACCGGGTGGCAGGACGGTCAGTCGCTCCGCCCAGTACGCCTTATCCCGCTCTCGTCGCGCCGTTTCGGCCATCCGGCGTGCGCGCAGTACGCGAAGGAACGTGGTCGGCGGCGCTGCCGCAACAGCGTCGGGATCGGCGACGAAACGCCCCCACTCGCGCATGAGCTGAATCCAGCTCGCCATGTCCAGCATCATGATGTCGAAGCCGACGAACAGCCGTATCGCACCGGACGGCAGAAGCGCGGCGTGGATGTCGAACAACGGTCCGGTCGTGGTATCGCACACCTGATGCGACTTCTCCTGCCGCAGCCGCGCCAGTTCCGCGGAGGCGTCGCTTCCGGGATCCCGCAGATCGGTGATCTCGATGCGGTAAGGATTTCCCGCCGGTAGCACCCGTTGCCGGCCATCGTCGGTGACGACAGCCCGCAGCATGTCGTGACGCGCGACGACCATGTTCCACGCCGTCTCGAGCGCAGCGGCCTCCGACCACACGTTCGCCGCCACGAACCGCTCCGGATCGCGGTCGAACTCGAAGTAGTAGAAAGTGGCCACCCCGCCAAGTGGCATCCCTACTTCCCGGCCGACCCAGTAGGACGCCTGAATCGCGGTGAGCTCCTCCTCCTCGACGGCGTCGGACACCTTGGCGGCGGATGGCAAGGAATCGGAAACGGGGATGGGATCGGCTGTCGCACCGCGCTTTTCGACTTCAGTAATCAGGGTCTCGAGTGTGGCGCCGACGAAGGAGGCGAGTGGCACGCGGACGCCTGTGCGTTCGGCCAAGCGCAGATGCAGACGGGCGGCGAGGAACGAATCCAGTCCGAGTTCCTGCAACGGGCGCCGCGCATCGATCTCGCTCGCATTGATTCCGAGAACCGTTGCAGCGCAACGGCGAACTTCATCCACAGTGGTCGCCATCTCCAGCCCTTGCTCGGGAAAACCAACGCGCATACACTAACCAATAATGACAATCTTTTTCAACAATGCGCTGGACTGCTACCGGTTACTGGGGCGGTCGGGACTGCGTGTGTCGCCGATGGCGTTGGGTACCTTGACCTTCGGGTCCACCTGGGGGTGGGGGGCGGACAAGCAAGAGGCCCGGCGGATCTTCGACGCGTATGTCACACGCGGCGGCAACTTCTTCGACACCGCAGCCAACTACACCGGCGGCACGGCCGAGGAATGGCTCGGCGAGTTCGCCGCGACCGACCGGGACTCTCTCGTCCTCGCGACCAAGTACACCGCGCTGCGACGGCTCACCGACCCGAACTCCGGCGGCAACCATCGCAAGAACATGATCGCCTCGGTCGAGGCCAGCCTGCGCCGCCTGAACACCGACTATCTCGATCTGCTCTATCTGCACCTGTGGGACGACCTGACACCGGTCGAGGAAATCCTGCGCGGCATGGACGATCTGGTGCGCGCAGGCAAAGTGCTCTACACCGGCATCTCCAACACCCCCGCCTGGCAGATCGCCCGCATGCAGACCATCGCCGACCTGCGCGGCTGGACACCGCTCATCGCGGTCCAGCTCGAATACAACTTGGCCGAACGCACCGTCGAGCACGACATGCTGCCGATGGCACGGGAACTCGGTCTCGGCGTCGTCGCCTGGTCCCCACTGGCAGGTGGCGTTCTCACCGGCAAATACACCCGCAACGATCTGCCGTCGGACGCACGCAAGCCGACACTGGGGACATCCCGGAAGGACCTGATCCTCGCCGGTGAAGGTCTCAGCGAACGAAGCTTGGCCATCGCCGATTCCGTGCGCCGCGTTGCCGAGGAGCTCGGCCGTTCACCGGCGCAGGTAGCCCTCGCCTGGACGCTGCGCCAACCCGATGTCACCGCACCCGTTCTCGGCGCACGCACCCTCACACAGCTCGAGGACGATCTCGGCGCGCTGACCGTGCGCCTCGAGGACCACCATCTCGAATACCTCCAGGAAGCATCCGCCGTCGCTCCGGGATATCCGCACAACGTCCTCGCACGCCCCATGGCGCGCCGGACCATCGTCGGAGACATGCGCATCGACCCGCGCTCCAGATCCTGACACCGATCACCGACATCGCCCGAGGAAGAATCTTGGCTCTCTTCGACCTGTTCATCGACCATCTGCTGCGCCGACCGCGAGGGTGGCTGGCCCGGATGATGTGGCGGGACATGAAGTCCCACCACGAGATCTTCAACGAGACGCTGACGGCGCTGAACCTCACCCACGACGACCATCTGCTGGAAATCGGTTGCGGAGGAGGCACCTTCGCCGCACGAGCGCTCGCGCTGGGCTGCCGGATGACCGCGGTGGATCACAGTGCCGATATGGTGGCGCTCACGACGTCGGCGAACGCGGACGCCGTGCGCGAAGGCCGGCTCGAGGTCATCGAGGCGGCGGCCGAATCGTTGCCGCTGCCGGACCGGCACTTCACCTGTGTGACCGCGATGAACGTGCTGTTCTTCGTCTCTGTTCCAGCCCTGCTCGCCGAGCTCCATCGCGTGCTCGCGCCGGGCGGACGTCTCGTCCTGCACACCGTCGCACCCGAGCCGCCCCGCTCGCTCATGCCCGCGCCGGTGGCCGAACGCGTTCGCTTCCACTCCGACACCGAACTCGTCTCGATGCTCGAAGCGGCTGGCTTTCTCCAGCCGCGCGTCCAGCAAGTCGGCGGTGCCTTCCAACTCGTCACGGCATCACGGCTGAGCTGAACGAACGCGAACCCGGTGACGGTTGGTGTGTTATCCGCCGACTGGTCCAGCAGTTCCCGGCGCAGCGTCTGGTGCCAGTGTTCGATCTTCCCGGTCGTGGTCGGCGAGAACGGCTTGAAACCCTCGTCATACTCGCCGAGGGACGGCCATGGCTGCCCGCATAATCCCACCGCCCACGATGGGAGACCATGGAATCTCACGTCGAACTCGGCCCCGAGCCCCGATCACGGGGGCTCTGGCGTCCGCGATGCGGGGCTGCAGGGCCATGGTTGTCACCGATTGCCCGGCTGTATCCATCGCCTCAGCGCATCGATGGTGGTTTCCGGTGAGGTGTTGAAACAGAACTTGACCCCGGGTGATATCTCGTTGACCACGTTCACTAGTCGTTCGAACAGCAAGGTGTGCTCGGGCATAGCGCGTATCCCGGCACCGATCATCGCGATACCGAATGGCTTGGTGGCGGCGCAGTCACGCAGGGTTGCTTCGGCCGCGTCGGGTTCCGCTTCCACCAGGCACGATACGATGTCGAATCCGGCGTCGTGCAGCGCTTGCTCGCCCACCGCGATCCTTGCGGTCAGCGTGGCCTCGTCCAGACCGGGTATGCGACTGTAGTCGATGGCGCTGGGGTGCAGGCCGATCGACAGGACGGTGTTCGTTTCGCTTTGATCTGCCACTGTCTCGGTTCCTTTCTGTTTCGATGTCCAGGCAAACCCGATCACGCCCAGGGCCAGCAGGAGAGCCACACCGGCTCCGATCATCCGCCTCGTTCGGTCCGCTCGCGTGCTCGGCACGGCGTTGACGCGGCCGTCGGTCACCATGGCGTACGACCGTTGCGGTCGAAGAATCCACCGGTCGGTCCGGCGGAGTCGATGCCGGCCAGTCGGATGATGGCGTCGGTGCCCTCGGCGACCGTCTGGAATCCGGACTGGTGGTTGAGGTCGGTGGCGGTGTATCCGGGGTCGACGGCGTTGACCCGGATATCGGACAGGGCGCGGGCGTATTGGCTGGTGATCATATTCAATGCCGCTTTCGACGCTGGATAGCCGAGGGCGGGAGGCACCAGCCCGACCAGATCCGGGTCGGTGGTGGCGGCGATCGAGCCCAAGCCGCTGGACACCATCACAATCCTGGGATGCCCGGCGGCGCGCAGCAGCGGGAGGAACGCATTCGTCACGCGGACTACGCCGAAGACGTTGGTCTCGAAGACATCCCAGAGATCAGCCGCCCGAATGTCGGCCGGTGGTGTCATCGGACCGCCGATGCCGGCGTTGTTGACCAGCACGTCCAGCCAACCCGCGCGATTCATCACGATATCGGCGGCTGCCTGCACCGATTCGTCGGCGGTGACATCCAGTGGGACGAATTCCACCGCCAAGCCTGCCGCGGCCAGTTCCTGTGTCGCTGCAGTGCCACGGTCGATGTCACGGGCGGTCAGGAACACCCGCCAGCCCATGCCCGCCAACCGTCGCACAGTCTCGCGGCCAAGCCCCTTGTTCGCCCCGGTCACCAGGGCAGTTGTTGTGATTGCCATGTCCGCAGCGTCACAGTCCCAGCATCCGGCCGCCAGGACCGCTCACGCATGGGACCGGCAGTACCACCCCGACGATCGGGACGCACGGCACGATAGGAGCATGGACAGAGCCGAACTGGCCACCGTGCTGCGCACCGCACGTTCACGCATCAAACCCGCCGATGTGGGCCTACGATCGGGGCTGCGGCGGCAGGTTCCCGGACTGCGTCGTGAAGAGGTCGCCCAGTTGGCGGGGCTCAGCGTCGACTACGTGGTCCGACTCGAGCAGGGACGGGGACCGAAACCATCCACGCAGGTGCTCGGTGCACTGGCACGTGCCCTACGACTCAGCGACAACGATCGCGACCTGGTGTTCCGGCTCGCCGGCTCCGAACCCCCGCACGCTGGACACGTCCCGATGCTGGTGCACCCCAGCGCGCTTCGGATGCTCGACCGCATGTCCGATCTGCCAGCGCTGGTGCTGTCGGCCAAATCCGATGTGCTGGCTTGGAATCCGCTCGCCACCGCACTACTCGGCGACTTCTCCGAGATACCAGCCGCTCGACGCAACCTCATCTTGCAACGGTTCCTCGGAAACGGCCTCGGCCGCGTGAGACTGACGCCGGAAGATGCGAAGAAGACAGCCGCCAACTGCGTCGGCTGCCTACGCACAGCCCAAGCACGCTACCCAGAAGACCCCGACATCGCCCGCCTCGTCGCCGACTTGCGCTCCGGCAACGAGGGCTTCGAGCACCTATGGCGCGGCGGACACTCCAGCACGATGCGCGCCGTCACCACAACGATCGAACACCCCGAACTCGGCCCGCTCACACTCGACTGCGACGCCCTACTGATACCAGAGGCCGACCAAACCATCGTGGTCTATTCGGCCGCCCCTGCCACACCTGCGGCCACATCACTGGACCTTCTGCGTGTCACCGGCGCTGAACGATTCACCCACTGACCGACGAGCGCGCAATGAGCCGCTTACCGCGCCCCCTCGACGGCCGCGCTCAGGCTCCGCGACTCGGCGACGGAAGTCGCTGCGCACACCAGCCCGGCGGCGCCGCAGCTGCGGAAGCGCTTCGGCCAGTTCGATCGATGTCGGCGGCTTTGAGCCAGTTGTGTTGTGCAGACAACCCTCCGGCTACTACGGTCGTTCGGCTGATGGTCCCGTTTGCTCGCGAGTGCCTCCGGTGGGCAGCATCCATCGGTCGGTGATCCTCAGTGCGACCGGTCTTTCCGGCAGGCTGCCGGGTTGGAGACCGACTACGAACGCAGTAACTTCCGCACCCGCGCTGGGGGTAAAGGACCCGCAGCACCGTCGTCAGATCGCCGGGTTGGTCGAGCGGCAGCCCCGAGATACGCCGCTTGGCTCGGCTGATTCGTTGTGCCATGGTCGCTTCGGGCACCAGGTATGCCGTCGCGATCTGCCGCGTCGTCAGGCCGCCGACCGCGCGCAGCGTCAACGCGACGGCCGAACCAGGGGACTGCGACGGGTGCGCGCACAGGAAGTAGAGCCACAGCGAGTCGTCCGTGCCTGGCACCGGACCTCTCGGCGGCTCGACCTCCACGGCGAGTTCCCGTCCCCGCCGTGAGGTTTCGGCCCGGGCAGGCGTCGAGGAACCTGCGCCAGGCGGTTCGTTACGGCCCATTCTGGCCGCGGTGACCTCAGGCGTGCTGACGTTCGGCCCGCTGCCGGGTCAGCTCCTCGATCGCGGTGGGCAAGGTGGTTTCGAAGTCGATGAGCTTCACCCAGGTCGGGGTGACGACGATCCGGACCATGCCGTCATAGAGCGAGCGGACCTCGGCTTCCCACTCGACGCGCTGCTCGGGTGTCATCTCGTAGCTGCCGTTGATCTGCAGATACTCCTCCGGTATGCCGTCGACGACGTCCAGCTCGGCCCGCCCGCGGATGAGCAGGATCTTCGGCGGGTGTACCTCGGTGTCGATCGTCAGCGCGACCTGAGGGTTGTGCCGCAGGGAGGGCAGTTTCGGGGCGTTCTTCGTGGTGCAGAGCACGATCTCCGAGCCGTTCCAGGCGAACGCGATCGGGATGTTGCGGGGTGTGCCGTCCTTGGCGACGTAGGCCAAGCGGCTCAGGTCGCGGGCCAGCAACTCCTGGCTGATCGGGCGGTTGAGGATCTCGGTGATCTCGTGCTGTTCCATTGCTGTCGCTCCTGTGTCGGCGTCCTCGAGCGCCGTTCTCGGCTGCTCGTACCCTGGGACGGATCCGGTCCTACGTTCTCGACATCCGCAGCGACGAATTTTCGGATCTTTCTCGGACCCAGCGGGGACGGCACCTGAAGATCAGCTGACGATGGCGCCAAGGGACGCACAGCTGCGACGCTGGATCAACCCGATCCTGCGCGACCGGTCCGGCGTGCGGGCTGACCTCCGAGCAGCAAGGTGGAGTCGTGCGGCCATCGGTTACGGGGTGGGCCAGCCCGTGTATGCCTCCGCGAGATATCGGGATCCTGATTCCGACGTGACCACCATTTCCAATTCGCCCAGCTGCCGCCGGTTGTCGAAGTCGGTCGCGTCGGGAAGTTGATGCAGCATCGTCGTCATCCAGTACGAGAAGTTCTGCGCTTTCCACACTCGAGCGAGTGCGCGCGGAGTGTAGTGATCGAGTGCTTGCGTGTCATTCTTGACGATCGCGCGTTCGAGTAACTCCGCGAGGACCCGTACGTCGGCGAGGGCGAGATTGAGCCCTTTCGCTCCGGTGGGGGGAACGGTGTGGGCTGCGTCGCCGACCAGCAGCATGTTGCCATAGCGAATGGGTTCCTGGACGAAGCTGCGGAACGGCAGCACCGACTTCTCCAGGACTCGCCCTTCGTGCAGGGCGTAGCCGTCGCGGCCGGCGATCCGGGCCTGCAGCTCATGCCAGATCCGGTCGTTGGACCAGTCGTCGACGTTCTCGGTGGGAGCGCATTGGAAGTACATGCGTTGCAGGGTGGGTGTCCGCTGGCTGATCAGCGCGAATCCACGGTCGGAGCGGGCGTAGATCAGCTCGGGCGCGCTCTTGGGCGCCTCGGCCAGAATACCGAACCAGGCGAACGGATACTCGCGGAAGTACTGCTGACGTTCGGTCGCCGGGACTTCGAACCGGCACAGACTGCGTGACCCGTCGGCGCCGACGAGGTACCGGCAGCGGATCTCATGTCCCACGCCGTCGGCGTCGGCGAAGCGTATGCCGGGGCGCGCGTCGGTGATATCCAGAACCTGTGTGTCGGTCACCCCGAAACGGATGTCGCCGCCATCCCGTTCGCGCGCCTCCACCAAGTCGATGAACACATCGGTCTGCGGGTACAACCAGGTGGACGCGCCGACCAGCGCTTGAAAATCGATCCGGTGGCTCACACCGTCGAAGCGCAGGTCGATGCCTTTGTGTTCGTGTCCATCTCGTAGCACCCGATCGGACACTCCGGTGTCGATGAGCATCCGAACGCTGTCGCGTTCCAGGATCCCGGCGCGATGGGTTGCCTCGATCTCGCGGCGACGGCGCAGATCGATCGCCACGGACTCGATACCGGCGAGCGCGAGCAGGTGTGACAGCATCAGGCCTGCGGGGCCGGCGCCGACGATCCCGACGGTGGTCTCGGTGATGGTGCGTGATGCCACGATTCCTCCTTCGGCGATAGGGGGTGTAGGTCTACCGCGGTTTCGCCTCGCCGAGCACATGTTCGGCGACGGCGAATGCGGTATTGGCTCGGGGTATGCCGGCGTAGGCGGCGGTGTGCAGCAGAACTTCGGCGATTTCCGCGTCGCTCAGGCCGTTGCGCAGGGCGGCGCGGGTGTGCATGGCCAGTTCCTCGTGGCAGCCGAGGACGGTGAGCAGCGCGAGGGTGATCGCGCTGCGGGTTCGTCGGTCCAGGCCGTCGCGGGTCCAGATGGCGCCCCAGGCGGCCTGAGTGATGTAGTCCTGGAACGGCCTGGTGAAGTCGGTGGTCCCCGCGACGGCTCGGTCGACGTGGTCGTCGCCCAAGACCTCGCGGCGCACCGTAATCGCGGCATCGTGGTCGTAGCTCACGACGTACCCTTCAGGTGATCGATGATGGACCGGGTGAAAGGCTCCGGCCGCTCATAAGGGCCCAGATGTGCGGCGCCCGCGATGGTTTCGAAGCGGGCGCCGGGAATCCGGTCGGCAATCAGCCGCCCGTGCTCGGGCGGGAACGCAGGATCCTGGGCGGTGGACAGAACCAAGGTCGGAGCGGTAATGCGCGGCAGCTCGGCAGTGAGATCGACCTGGGCGATGGCCGCGCAGCAGCCGGCGTATCCGTGGGCAGGGGTGTCGGCGGTCAATTGCCGCATGCGGCGGGTGGTTTCGGGGTGGGAGGCCCGCCAGTCAGGGGTGAACCAGCGGGCGACGCTGGCGTCGGCGATGCGTCTCATGCCCTCCGCGCGCGCCTCGGCCGCCCGTTCCCGCCACATCCGTTGGTTACCGGGCCGAGCGGAGGCGCAGCAGATCACGAGGCCGCGGACGCGATCCGGGGTGTGGCCGGCCAGCCATAGCGCGGTCATTGCCCCGAGGGAGACGCCGACGAAGTGGGCGGCCCGGATCCCGAGCTGGTCCAGCAGTGCGAGCAGGTCGGTGCCTAAGTCTCTGATGCCGTAGGGCCCCGCCGGGACGGGTGATTCGCCGTGGCCGCGGGCGTCGTAACAGATCACGCGGAAACCACTGTCGATCAACGGTTTCAGACACGGCTGCCAGATTTCGAGAGTGCTGCCGATGGCGTTGACGAGCACCACCGGCACACCGTCGGGATCGCCGTGGCCGAGGCTGTGGACGGCCACGGCGCCCCTGGTCCGAGCGGGTCTGCCGCGATCGGCGACCAGCTCGTCGTGCCCCGCCAGCGCGCGGTCGACGAAAACCGGTGCACTTCCGATGTATCCAGAGGTTTCCAGCAGCGCGATGAGTCGATGCTCGTCGATATGATCACCGATCACCGGGTGCGCCGCGAGAAGTTCCGTGAACGACTCCCCCGCTGCCGCGCGCTGCGCGCACTCGGTCACCGCGCAGTGGGCCGCAAGCCGTCCCACGACGGGCGTCAGTTCGGTGGTGACGCGTTCGGCCAGGAGCACGCCGCCGGTCAGTCCGAGGTTGTGCCGCATCCGTCCGGGATGTATCCGTAAGCGCGACAGACTGGTTCGCAGCCAGTGCACGGCCGAGCCGGTGCTGCGCAGCAGTTCGGTGAACGGGTGCCATTCCGCGTGCCAGCCCCCGGCGGCGCGTTGATGTTCGTGGTCGACGGTCGCGAGCAGAGTGGCCACCAGACCGGGCGCCTGGGCTGCCGCAGCGCATGCGGCAACGGCCGCGATCGGGTTGCGCTTGTGCGGCAACGTCGACGAGCCGCCGACGTCTGCGGCGATCTCGCCGACTTCGCCGACTTCGGTCTGCGCCAGCAGCGTGATGTCACGGCCGATCTTCGCGACCGCTCCGGCCAGGGTGCCCAGCGCACCCGCCAGCTCACCGATCCGGCTGCGTTCGGTATGCCATGGCAGTTCCGGTACGACCAAGTCGAGCTGCCCTGCATAGGCCGCCAGCACCTGCGGCCCTGCCTCGCCCAGGGAGGCGAGCGTACCGACGGCGCCGCCGAGCTGAGCGGCGAGCCGCCGGTCCCGGATGCGCTCGAGGCGTTCGGCGGCGGCGTCCAGAGCCGACAGCCAGCATGCGGCGGTCAGGCCGAAGGTGATCGGAAGAGCCTGCTGCAGCAGGCTTCTCCCGACCTGTGGGGTGCACGCGTGCTGTTCGGCCAGCGCCGCCAGGGCATCCGTGCAGGCCCACAGGTCGACCAGCAGTGCATCCAGCGCCCTGCGCGCGATCAGCATCGCGGCCGTATCGACGATGTCCTGGCTGGTCGCGCCCCGATGCACGGAGCCAGCCGCCGCGCCGTCAACTCGGGCGGTGAGCGCACGTACCAGCGGCGCGACCGGATTGCCGATTCCAGTTGCCGCGCTGCCGATCTCGCGGAGATCGTACAAGTCGGCCCGGCACGCCGCGGCAATGGCGTCGGCATGGCCGGGCAGGATGACGCCCGTCTCGGCTTGCGCCCGAGCCAGCGCCGCCTCGGCGTCGAGCATCGCCTGCAGCCATGCGGTATCGCCGGTGGCCGCCGCGACGGGCCCGGCGGCTTGGATCGGATCGAACAGCTCAGACATCGAAGAACACCGTTTCGTGATCACCCTGCAGATGGATGTCGAACCGGTATCCATCGGGTGATGTCGCCGCAACCAGGCTCGAACGTCGGTGCGCTGGAATCGATTTAAATACCGGATCGGTGGCGTGCGCATCGGCGTGCTCGGGAAAGTAGATCCGGGTGACGGTGCGGTGCAGCAGACCGCGCGCGAACACCGACACGTCGATGTGGGGTGCCTGCGGGCGACGATCCGCACCGGGCACTGCACCCGGCAGCACCGTGTGGATGGCGTATTCGCCGAGCCGAGTGTCGCTGCGGCCGAAACCACGCCACCCGGGTACCCTCCCCCGCGGGTCATCGGGGTGGTCGAAGCGTCCGTTCGAATCGGCCTGCCACGTCTCGACCAGAGCGTCCGGAATCCGATCGCCGGCACCGTCGTACACTTCGCCACGGATCCAGAACGCGCCGGGGGTGCCGGACGGCACCACGTAAGGCCCGTCATCCCAATGCAATCCGATGTGCAGGTAGGGGCCGACGGTCTGTGACGGCGTGATCAGGGTGTCAGTCATCATGTGGATCCTCGACGGGGGTGGCATCGCGGCCACGCAGCACGATGTCGAACTCGAACGCCAGCGCCCAGTTCGGCGTGGTGTGTTCCAAACTGAATCTCGAAATCAGCCGGGGCCGCGCGTGTTTCGGAATCGAGTTGAAGACGGGGTCCTGGCGGAAAAGCGGGTCGTCGGGGAAGTACATCTGGGTGACCAGGCGCTGGGTGAACGCTCGTCCGAAAACCGAGAAGTGGATGTGCGCTGGCCGCCAGGCGTTATGATGGTTGCCCCACGGGTAGGCGCCGGGCTTGACGGTGACGAATTCGTAGCGGCCCTGCTTGTCGGTGAGCGTGCGTCCGACACCGTCGAAGTTCGGGTCGAGGGGAGCGTCCCAGCGATCACCGATGTGGCGGTAGCGGCCAGCGGCGTTGGCCTGCCAGATCTCGATGAGCGAGTCCGGGATCGGGCGGCCGTCACCGTCGAGCAGGCAGCCGAAGACGATGATCTTCTGGCCGATCGGGTCGCCGCGGTGCTGGAAGGTCAGATCGTGATCGCCGGGGCCGACCCGGTCATGGCCGAGCACAGGCCCAGTGATCTCGGTCAGGGTGTGCGCCAGCAGCCGCGGCGGCTGCTTCGGGTGCCGCAGTGCGGTCGACTTGTAGTCGGGAAAGTCCAGCGGGGGGTGGGTGTTGGGTGAATCGTTGCGGTAGCCGGGCGGAAACAGTTCCGAGGTGGCAGTCATGATGTCAGGCCTCCAAGACCACGGCGAGGCCTTGGCCGACGCCGATGCAGAGCGCGGCGAGTCCCCAGCCACCGCCGCGGCGGTGGAGTTCACGGGCGACGGTCGCGATGAGACGACCGCCGGAGGCGGCCAGCGGGTGTCCGATGGCGATGGCGCCACCGTGGATATTGACGATCTCGGGATCGAGTTCCGGCCACTCGGCCAGACAAGCCAGCGATTGCGCGGCGTACGCCTCGTTCAACTCCACCACCGACAGGTCGGACCAGCCGATTCCCGCTCGCCGCAGCGCGATTTCGGCGGCCTTGACCGGTCCGATGCCGAACATGTCCGGATCTACGCCCGCGTCGCCGCGCCCGGCGATGCGCGCCAACGGCGTCCGGCCGTGCCGGTCGGCGCCTGCGGAGTCGGCCAGTAGCACTGCCGACGCACCGTCATTGAGTGGTGAGGCGTTGCCGGCGGTGATCGTGCCGTCACCCCGGAACGAGGGTTTCAGCCTTGCCAGCCTCTCCAACGAGGTGTCCTTTCGAACCGCCTCGTCAGCAACGAGGTCGGTACCGGGTACCGGCGCGACGTGGTCGTCGTAGAAGCCGTCGGCCCACGCCTTGGCGGCGAGTTGATGGCTGCGCAGCGCGAATTCGTCCTGCCGATCGCGGCCGATGCCGTAGCGGTCGGCGAGCAGTTCGGTGGCCTCCCCCAGCGTGACCGTCCACTGTTTCGGCATCGACGGATTCACCAGCCGCCAGCCCAGCGTCGTCGAGTGCAGGGTCTCGTGCCGGCCGGGAAATCCACTGGCGGGTTTGGCCAGCACCCACGGCGCGCGACTCATCGATTCCACGCCCCCGGCCACGATCACCGAGGCGTCGCCTGAGGCGATCGTACGGGACGCCTGCATGACCGCGTCGAGACCGGATCCGCACAGCCGATTGACAGTGCTGCCAGGCACGCTGGTCGGCCACCCCGCCAGCAACACGGCCATTCTCGCCACATTTCGGTTGTCCTCCCCGGCCTGGTTGGCCGCGCCGAGGATCACCTCGTCGACATCGCCGGGATCGAGTTCGTTGCGCTGCCGCAAGGTTCGCAAGACGTGACAGGCGAGGTCGTCCGGCCGCACACTGGCGAGCGCACCGCCGTAACGTCCGAACGGGGTCCGCACGCCATCCAGGACGAACACCTCGTTCATCCGCCCCCCATATGTCCTGCGGGAGTTCCCGCACCCCAATGGGCGGACGGGCGCTGCGCGATTGTGACTCGTCCGGCATCCTTCGGCAGGCGGATGGTCGTGACGGGCGCTCATGATGCTGCCCACAGGACACGCAGCTCGGCGAGTTCGTCGTCGGTCGGTTCCTGTGTGACCTCCGGCGTGGCGGCTGTTTTCAGCGCCCAGCCGGTGGCGGCGGCGACCTGGTCTACCGTGACGCCCGGGTGCAGGGCGGTGAGGGTGAGTTCGCGGCTGTCCGGATCGGGTCGGAAGACGCCCAGGTCGGTGATGACGAGAGTGGGCCCGGCACCACGCAGCCCGAGGCGCTCACGGTCGCCGGGGCCGCGGCCGTGGCCGAAGCTGGTGACGAATTCGACCTGTTCGACGAAGCTGCGGGTGCTTTGCCGTGTCACGACGAACACCTCGCCGCAGGAGGCCGCCATCTCGGGCGCTCCGCCCGCGCCGGGCAGCCGTGCTCTCGGGTCGCGGTAGTCGCCGATGACGGTGGTGTTGATGTTGCCGAAGCGGTCCAGCTGGGCCGCACCGAGAAATCCGATGTTGATGCGCCCGGGTTGCAGCCAGTAGTTGAACACCTCCGGCACACTGATCACCGCGTCGGCGGTCTCTGCCAGGATGCCGTCCCCGATGGAGGCGGGCAGCCGGTCCGGCTTGGACCCCAAGGTTCCGGACTCGTAGATCAGCACCAAGTCGGGAGCATGCGTGCGGCGCGCTAGATTCGCTGCCGTGGATGGCAATCCGATGCCGACGAACACCCGCTTGCCCCCGCCCAGGGCACGGGCTGCGGCGACACACATCATTTCGTCGGCGGTGTAGCGTTCGGAAGTCATTCAGGCCCTGCCTTTCCGGAGGGCGGACGAGCGCACGCTCATGCCGTGCCCCCTGCCGGTACGGGGTGGTCGTCACTGGTGGTGAACACGCTGTCGCGCAACCATTCCCGGAACTTGTCGCGGTTTCGCCCGATGGGGTCCCAGGCGGTATAGGCGGCGTTGTCGCGTTCGGAGTAGCCCTGTGCGTAGGACGGGTGCACGCCGCCGGGCACTGGGGCGACGGCGGTGATGGTCCAGTGCGGCAGGACGATGGCACCCGGTACGGGGGTGAGTTCGTCCACGATCTCCTCGACGGTGACCAGGCTGGCCTTGGCCGCCAGGACTGCTTCCTTCTGTACGCCGAGCAGGCCCCACAGCTGCACGTTGCCCCGACGGTCTGCGCGCTGAGCGTGGATGATCGTCACGTCCGGGTTCAGCGCGGACACCGCGGCAAGTCGCTGCCCGGTGAACGGGCAGTCGATGAATCTGATCGTCTCGGTCACCCGCGGCAGATCGGTTCCCACGTAGCCGCGCAGAATCGCGAACGGAAGGCCGGAGGCCCCGGCAACGTAGCGGTTCGCCATGCCCGCGTGCGAGTGCTCCTCGAGCTCCAGCGGCACCGGCCAGGATTTCTGCACCGCATCGCGGAACCGGTGCAGTGACCCGACACCCGGGTTTCCGCCCCAGGAGAAGATGAGCTTGCGGGCGCAGCCCGCCCCGATCATCTGGTCGTACACCAGATCAGGGGTCATCCGCACCAGCGTCAGATCCGCACGACCCTGCCGGATGATCTCGCGCCCGGCGGCCATTGGAATCAGGTGAGTGAATCCTTCCAAGGCCACTGTGGCGCCGTCGAATACCAGGCGGCGCACGCCCTGTGAGAGGCTCAGGATTTCAGCCACGCGCCACTCCTTCGCGCATGAAAGCTCCTCGTCGAATCCAAATTTGTTGCACCGAAATCTCGCATGTGTCCGACTGTGCATTTCGGATCACCGGAAGGCATGCGCTCATGCGGGCATTCGCAGTACTGGCTTCAGCACTGCTCCGGACAGCGAGGCTTCCAGTGCCTGATTGATCTGCTCCAGTGGGAACTCCTGAACGAGTTCGTCGAACGGGAAGCGACCTTGTGCGTGGAGCTCCAGCAGTCCGCCGATAAGTGCCTCGCTGGTATTTTCGCCGCCCAGCAGTCCGACGATGCGCTTGCCCCACAACGTGCTCATGTGGTCGGCCTCAAAAGTCGCACCCGCTGGCGCCCCGCCGATCAGGCACGCCGTGCCGAGCATTCCGACCGAGTCGATAGCCTGCCGCACGACCGCTATCTTTCCGGTGCATTCCAGTGCGAAATCCGCCAGTCGGCTCCCGCAGATGTCCTTCACCGCAACAACAGGATCGTGCGCGCGGGCATCAACAGTGTGGGTGGCGCCGAATCGCCGGGCCAATGCCAGCCTGCTCTCATGCAGATCGACAGCGATGATGGTCGAGGCACCAGTATTGCGGGCGGCCATGATCGCGGCCAGCCCGACCGTTCCAGCGCCGTAGACGACCATGGAGGCCCCCAGGTCCGGCTGCAGGGCGTTGAACACTGCACCAGCTCCTGTGGCAACCCCGCAGGCCAACGGGCCGAGCAGCTCGACCGCGCCGCTTGGTGGTGCTTTGACCAGGCTGGTCTCCGCGCAGATCGCATAAGTGGCGAAGGAAGACTGGCCGAAGAAGTGGCTGTGTATCGGCTTTCCATCTCGACTGAGCGCAGTCGAGCCGTCCGGCCGGCCGCCGCCGGCCAGCAATTGGGCGAGGTGCTCGCAGTAGCGAGGTCGACCACCCCGACAGCGAGTGCACCGCCCGCACCAGGGCCAGCCGATGATCACCGGATCCCCCGGCAGGACAGAGGTGACGCCGGGGCCGACCCGCTCGACGATGCCTGCGCCCTCGTGTCCCAACACGCCGGGCGTCGGAAACGGCAGGTCCGCTTGCTGCGCAAGGCCATCAGTGTGGCAGATGCCGGTGGCGACGATCCGCACCAGCACCTCCCCCGCGCGGGGTTCGCCGATGTCCAGCTCGGTGAGAGTGAAGGGCTTGCCGTATTCCTCTAGCACGGCGGCCGTGATTCGCATATCCAGCTCCTGCGGATGTCAGTATGGGTAGGTGGGCGGACTTGACCGCAGGGTCGTCCACCGAGTTTCTGTGAAGGCCTCGATGTTTGCCCGGTGTCCGCCGTGCCGCGTACCGGTTCCCGAATCACCTATGCCGCCGAACGGCACAACCGCCTCATCGTTGACGGTCTGGTCGTTGATATGTACCAATCCCGTGGGGATCCGGTCTGCGATCTCCAGCCCGCGCATGACGTCCCGGGTCACAATTCCCAGTGCCAGCCCGTACTCGCCGGCCCGCGCTATCGCCACTGCTTCATCCACGGTGGAGTAACTCAGCACCGGCGCGACAGGGCCGAAGATCTCAGAGGTCGCCGCCGGAGAGTCCGGTGGCACGTCAGCAAGTACGGTCGGCCGGTAGAAAAGTCCGTCGTGGACTCCGCCGGTGACCAAAGTGGCACCCGCCGCGACCGTGTCGGATACGAACCGATGCACAGCGTCGCGCTGGCGAGCGTCGATGAGCGGTCCGAGGTCGACCGGATCCGTAGCCGGGTCGCCCACGCGCAGCTTCTCCGCCTTGGCGGCCAGCAGCGCAGTGTACTGGGCACTGATCGACCGGTGCACCAGATGTCGGCCGGCCGCCATGCAAATCTGGCCGGCGTGAAACCAGGAACCGAACGCGCCAGCAGTCGCCGCGGCCTCGACGTCGGCGTCCTCGAGCACGATGAAGGCCGAATTCCCGCCCAGTTCCAGGTGCGTACGCTTGAGCTTGCGCGCCGCGGCAGTGGCCACAGCACGCCCGGCCCGCGTTGATCCGGTGAATGCGATCACCGGCACGTCCGGATCCTCGACCAGCGCGATGCCGGTGTCAGCGTCGCCCGGCAGCACGCTCAAGACGCCGGGCGGCAGTCCTGCAGCGGCGAAGATCATGCCGAGCACAACGCCACCGGACACCGCTGTTCGCGGATCGGGTTTGAGAATCACCGCGTTGCCCAGTGCCAGCGCGGGTGCAACGGCACGGATGGCCAGCGTTATCGGGAAGTTGTACGGCGCGATAACGCCGACAACCCCCACCGGCATCCGCTGAGCGAAGCTCAGCCGAGGCTGCTGGCTTGGCAGAACCTCGCCGTTGGGAACGGCTGCCACGGCGGATGCCTCATAACATTCCTGCGCTGCCTGTGCGATCTCGAGCTCGGCCTTGGCCGGTACCGAACCGGCCTCCCGAACGAGCCACCGCGCTATTTCAGCCGAATGCCGCTGCCATAGGTCGCCCGCCCGGCGGAGAACCGCAGCTCGTTCGACATAAGGGGCGGCTGCCCAGTCCCGCTGCGCGCCCGCGGCCGTCTGCGCCGCGATCCGAACGTCCTCGGCTGTTGCCTGTCCCACGCTACCCAGCGTCGAACCGGTGGCAGGCTCGATGACCCTGGCCGTTCCGCCATGCGCGGGCACCCAGTCGCCGAGGAGAACCCGGCCTTCCCACGGCGACTCCGAGAGCAGCGCCGTCGACATCGCGGTCATGCGGCGGGGATGGGGGCGCCCGCGGTGTAGCCGCCGTCTACGGCGAGCTCGGCACCGGTGATCAACGAGGCCTCGTCGCTGAGCAGGTAGAGCGCCGCGGTCGCGACTTCCTCCGCCTGGCCGAGCCGCCCCATGGGAACGAGCTTCAGCAGCAGTTCGAGCTCGTCGGCGGGCACACCTTCTTGGATGAGCGGAGTGTCGATCATCGTCGGGTGGATGGAGTTGATCCGAATGTTCTCGCGGGCGTACTGCAATGCCGCGGTTTTTGTCATCAGTCGGACCGCTCCCTTCGTGCCCTGATAGGCCGTCGCCAACCCGCTGCCGACAATGCCGTAGATCGACGAGAAGTTGACGATCGCGCCGCCACCAGATCGCCGCATAGCGGGTACGACGGCCTTCATGCCCAACAGAACGCCCAGTTGGTTCACCGCGACAATCCGGTCGAATAGTTCCCGCGTCGTTTCCTCGAGGCCTTCCCCCCTGAAGATTCCAGCGTTGTTGCTGAGCGAGGTGACCGAACCGAATCGCCTTTCGGCCTCGTCCACCGCAGTAGCCCACGTGTTTTCATCGGTGACATCACCGCGGAAGTAGGCAACCGGATGACCGGCGTCCTGCAATGGCTTCGCCACGTCGCGGAGGGCAGCGTCATTTACATCGAACAGAACCTGGGCCGCGCCCTCAGCTGCGAACAGGTTCGCCTGCGCGGCACCGATCCCCTTACCCGCTCCGCTGATGATCACGACCTTGCCGTCGAGCCGACCAACCATCGCTGCATCTCCTTCGTCGTCGAAGCGGCGGAGTCCGGCCATCTGCCGCTGTGATCCGCGCCGCATTCTTGGAGTCTTCTCTGCGCGGTGGCCCAGCGTCCAACGCCTCTTGACACCGCAATTAATGCCCTGGTGTTATGAATGAGTGCACGTCGAGGTACACGAATTCGAGGCCGTCCTTGCACTGGCAGAGGACTTACATTTCACCCGCGCAGCCCAGCGGCTGCGGATGAACCAGGCCGCGTTGAGCCGTAAAATCGACCGTCTCGAACGACGGCTGGGTGCCAGGTTGTTCGAGCGGTCAACCCGCTCGGTCACCCTCACCGCAGCCGGCGAGCAACTCGCCGCCCGCGCGCGCACTGTGCTCGCCGATATCGAAGACGCCATCGCGGCCACCAGGCTGCACGGCAGACACGCCACCGGCGATCTGCATCTCGGGTTCATCGGCCACGTCGGCGCAGAAGTGCGAAATCGCTCGATCGAGCTGTTCTCCAGGCACAACCCCCTCGTCCGGTTGCACCTGCACAGCTACGACCTGCGCGACCTGAGCAGTGGCGTAGTCTCGCGCGCTACCGACCTCGCGTTCGTCTGGCCGCCATTGCCCGCTCCCGGCATCGAACAGGACGTGCTGTACGAGGAGAAGCGAGTCGTTGTGCTGCCCAGTAGACATCCATACGCTGAGCGCGCCGCGATCACGCCAGCGGATATCGACTGCCCGGTGCTGGACATAGTCGGCGCCGATGACAACCCGGTCACCCGGGCGTGGAGCGACTTCTGGCATCTGCAGCCGGACCGCGGTGTACGCCGTCCTGTGGGTGCGATCGTCTCAACGGTTGACGAGTGGTTTCAGGCGGTGATGCGTGGTGTCGGCATCGGGACGGAGGTGGCGTCGGCCGCGGTGTACTACCCGTGGCCTGGTCTGGCCTACGTTCCACTTGATGAGGCACCCAACAGCTCGGTGGCGCTGGCTTGGCGCGCCGATAGCCCGCAGGCGATGATCGACGCGTTCCGCGCTGCCGCGGCCCAGGCCGTCTTGGACGTCCGACAGTCGATCAGCGCCCCGACATCGGCCGCGGCGGTTTACTCCTCATCGGAATAACCCGCGGTGGTCAGCGTCTTCGCTGGACGTTTTTGTGCCGCAGGATATTTCGTCATGGGGGTCGAGTCCGGATGATGTGTTCACCCGTATTGCCGGGTGTTCGGGCGGGCAGAGCCCCGAGGATGGGCGAGGGCGTATCCGACGGGGTTGCTGGCACCGGTGAAGCGCAAGACTCCTGGCAGCTGGCCGAGGCGGTAAGCCCCGACGGATGCCAGCACATTCCGAACCGGGCGCGCTGGAGCGCCGAGATGGTGCGTGATCAGGTCCACTCGTACGTGGTCGACAATCGAGCTTCAGCAACCACTTGGCGTGGCGGGCACGAGGACCGCCGGTGACCGCGACGTCGCCCCGCGGCGTGGTGGGTCTCCCGATGCTCGATCCACGGACGCTGCCGCTCCTCCTTACCCATCGCCAACAACTCACCCAACTTCCCCCACGCCACCTCATCCACCGGCGTATACACCTGCATCCACGCATGCGGCACCGACGGCAACGACATACGGGTTGTCGTTGCCGACTCGCGGCACCGGACCCTGACCCGCAGATTGCGCACCAGGCGGCCGATGCGGCATCCGAAGCGGGCTCGCCGCCCGACCGGGCCAGGCGTGATCAGCGATCTGGTGCCGATCAGCGAACGTCCAGTGGAGGTCGAAACCCCTGCAGCATCGCTACGGTTACGCCGCAGACCTTCACCGCAGCCTCCCCGGACACGGGTTTCACCGGCCCAGGAAGTTCCCGCAGCACTCACGCTGCGGGACGCGCCGCTCCCGACCCACATCCGCCAGTTCGAAGTCGGTAAATCGTTGAGGGACTTTAAGACATCGGTTCCTCGCGTACTCCTCTCGATCCCGCTCGCCGGACCCGCACCATCTGGCAGTACTCACACGCCCCGGCTTTGTCAGGGCTGCTCCCACCCTCCCCGGCACCTCCTGGATCAGCTGCCCTCAGCTCCTACCGGGCCGCTGCGACGACCCGACGGCAAAGGTCTCTCACCTCCACTCAAACCACAGCGCCTCACGGCGCACGAAGGCAGCCCTGAACGCCTTCGATATCACCTTCGAAGGCCGCCTGTCCGCCGGACGGAAATAGGAGAACCGAAACCCCTTGTTACACAGTTAGATTGACAGTCCTCCACCCCACGCGCAACTGTGCTCGAGATAGGGATCAATGTTCTCGGCTCATTCGGGGACTGCGCCGGTCGGATCGAGGTCAAAACCCTTCTTGTTCGGCTTCCTCCACGATCCAGGCCGCGATCTGGGCGCGTGTGGTGAATCCGAGTTTGGTCAGGATGTGTTCGACGTGGCCTTGGGTAGTTCGTTGCGATGTCATCAATTTGGCGGCGATCTGCTTATTGCTGAGTCCTTGGGTGATCAGGTCGGCGACCTGCCGCTCACGCTTGGTCAATGTCGTGGATCTGCGCGCCGTGTCGGTGAGCTGTTCCCGGAGCGCGTACGCGACAGCAGCGGCTGCACTCATCGCCTCGCCTTGCCGGAAGGCCGCGTCGAATCTGCGTGTGCCAAGGGTGCGACGCGTCATTCGCTCACAGTCCTCGTGAAAGCGCGCGATGTTCAGGAAGGTGTTCCTTATGCTCCCCACTCGCAAGAGTCCCTGTGCGGCTCCCAGCAGAACAGCCGCGCGCTCGGCGTCGCCGTGGTCGGCGGCAGTCCAGGCCAGTGCCTCGAGACCGGACGCGGCGACCATCGGGCTGTTCGGCCCTTGGTTGAGTCGGAGTGCTTTCTCGAGCAGCTGTTGGGCGCGGTCCCGTTCGCCTTGCTGCCATGCGGCAACGCCCATGTTGCGCAGCGCAGCCGAACGATAGAGTAGTTCGCCTTGCGCTTCGGTGATGGAAAGTACTCGGCGGTAATGCTCGATCGCCCGAGTTGTGTCGCCGCGCAGTCCGTATGCCCAGCCGAAGAGGGTCAGAGCACTGATGTAGAGATCCCCCGTCATGTTCGAGCTGAGCATATCGACGGCACGTTCGAGGGAGGACAATGCGTTCGCCGCTTCGCCGCCGGCGAGAGCGAGGATGCCGTCGGCGTAGGCGATCTGCGCCTGGATCGCGGGGGTGGAGGAATGTCCGGCGAGCACTCGTCCCTGCTCCAGGAGGCTGGCCGCGGACTGGAAATCCCCCTGCAGCGCGGCCATCTGGCAGCCGACGCATAGCGCCTTGATGCGGCCGGGTACCATCGATTGTGCCCTTCGGTGGGCGAGGACGCGGTCGAGCCAGGATCGACCTTCCCCATACAGGCCACGAAAGCCCCAGAACTCGTACAGTGCTGCAGCTGTGCGCAACCCTGCTTCTGCCGCTTCCTGGGTGTCCTCGGACAGGCAGGATTCGAGTGCTTCGCGCAGGTTGGGTAGCTCCCGTTCGAGGCGGGCGATCCAGTCGAGCTGCCGGTGGCTGATCCACTCGGCTTCCGCATCGAGTGCCAACTGTTGGTAGCAGTCGCGGTGCTGTCGGCGCAGGTCCTGGTATTCGCCGGACTCCTGCAGTTTTTGTCGACCGTAGTCTCGGAGTGTGTCGAGCATCCGGATCCGCACGACGGTGTCGGATTCTTCCCGGATCAGGATGGACTTGTCGACCAGGGCAGACAGCACATCGAGGGTACTGTGCTCGAGCGCGGCGGTTTCCAAGCCGCTGGTGAGGTCGGTGCCGCATACCTGCTCGATGGCGTCGAGTTCGCAGCTGCCGGCGAACACCGACAGCCGGGCCCAGAGTCGCTGTTCGACCGGGGCGCACAACCCGTAGCTCCAGTCGATACACCACCGCAGCGTCTGTTGCCGTGACGGCGCGGTGCGGCTGCCACGGGTAAGGAGTGTGTATCGGTCGGTGAGCCGGGCCAGGATCTGGTCGGGTGACATTGTGCGCATTCGGGCCGCGGCAAGCTCGATCGCCAGCGGCAACCCGTCCAATTGGGCACAGATCCTGGTCACGGCGGACTTGTTGTCCTCATTGAGCTCGAAGCCCCGCACCGCTGCGGCGGCGCGGTCGGCGAACAATGTCACCGCATCGAAACGCGGTAGCCCCAGAAGCGTCGGCTCCCGGTCGGGGTCCGGCACCGTCAGCGGCGTCACCCGCAGCACCGCTTCCCCGGCGACGTTGAGCGGTTCGCGGCTGGTGATGAGGATCCGCAGATCCGGACAGGCTCGCAGCAACGTCTCGTTCAGCTTCGCGATGGCCTCCACCACCTGCTCGCAGTTGTCCAACACGAGCAGAGTTTCTCGCGAGCTCAGAAATTGGACCAGAACCTCGAGCAAGGGATTGGCCGCCGCGTCCCGCACACCAAGGGTGGCCGCCACCATATTGACCAGCAGCGAAGCGTCGGACACCTCGGCCAACTCGACCAACCACACCCCGTCACCGAAATCCCGGCGTGCCCCAGCCGCGGCCCGCAAGGCCAGCCGCGTCTTTCCGACACCCCCGATCCCGGTCAACGTCACCAGCCGCGACGCCGACAGGAGATTCTTCACCTCCGACAACTCGGTACGCCGGCCAACGAAACTGGTCAGCTCGAGCGGCAGGTTGCCACTGCTGTCCCGAGCAACCGCCGCCGCTGGCGTGCGCCGTCCCCGCATCGGTGGCTTCTGGTCCCGGTGCTCGAGAATCGAATCGGCCTGCAACGCCATCTCGCCCACCGAAAACCCGTGACGCTGCTGCACCTGCCGAATGGTCTCCCCCAGCGCTGTCGCCGACGGCCGCTCATAGCGGTCGCGGCTCATCGCCGTTTCCACTACCGCCGACACGTCGTCGGGGATGCCGGTCTCCCGTAGGTCCGGCACCGGCTGGGTGGTGATCCGGACAAACTGTGCCACCATTTTCTCGCCGCTACGGCGCTCGAAGGCGGCGTGCCCGGTCAGCGCACAGAACAAGGTGGCACCGAGTCCGTACACATCCGCGGCCGTCGTCGGCGTGTCCCCTTCGAGGACCTCCGGTGCGGTGAACGCCGGCGACCCGGTCACGATGCCCGAAATCGTCTGAAACCCGCCCGCGATGTGGGCGATACCGAAGTCGGTCAATGCCGGCTCGCCGTACTCGGTAAGCAGAATATTCCCCGGTTTCACATCCCTATGCACGATATCGAGGCGATGCGCGCTGGCGAGGGCACCGGCGATCTTCACCCCGATCGCCAATACCTTCTCCATCGGAAGGGAACCATCCCGGCGGATCCACGCATCCAGGGAATCCAGCGGGTGGTAGGGCATCACCAGATACGGGCGCCCGCTTTCGGTGGCACCCGTCTCCAGCACGGTGACGATGTTCGGATGCCCGGTCAACCGGCCCATCGCCCGGTGCTCCCGAATAAACCGCGCCCGATTGTCTTCGTCCAACTCCGCGGTCAACACCTTCACCGCCACCGTCCGGTCCAACGCAACCTGCCAGCAGCGATACACCACGCCGAAACCACCATGCCCGATCTCAACCGCATCCTCGAAACCAGCCGCAGCCAACTCCGCCGTGACGGGCGTTACCACCTCACGGCGCGTCCGCAGCAGATCATCATCGGTCATTGGCCGGATGCGATCCCATCAGCATGTCTCCGGAGGACACCAGGCAACATGCGCACACCTTTCGCCAAGGCCCAGCGTACCGCCGAAGAACGGCAAAGGGAGGGACCCCAGTTCTTCCATTCGATCACTTCAGCGAGGTCGAGGTTCGGCCGCCGACCCATGTCCGGGCCAGTGCTCGCAGGGCAGCTTATCCGGTGCTCACGGGCGTGTTCTGCCCGGTGCGGATCCGCCATTCATCGTCGCGGAACTCGGCGGTCAGGATGATCAGGCCGTGCATGGGGCAGTCCCGGATTCCGGCCCGGTGACCGGCGGCATCGCTGTGGCCGTAGCTCGATCGTCGTGCACGGCCATTCAATCGAGGTCGGCTGGCAGTAGACGACATTCGAGTACCAAGGGCCTTGGATCGGGCCGGGGCGGAAGCGGTCGACGTCGCCATCCGGCTCGATTCTCCGCACTCCCTAGTTTCATCGATGCGTAGAGGCACCACTGGGCACCTTTGGCGTTCAGAGCCAGCTGGGCGCGGCAACCGCCCGCCCCGTCGTGGTGATGCCGATCGCCCCGCGGCCGGTCGCCCAGCGAGTCACCGCGGCAAGCGAGCCTGTGATCGTGGTGCCGGTCGAGACCTCGGGCAGAACAGCGACCGGCGCTCGATCATCGACCCGATAGGCCAAACCCGCGCCGACATCCCGTTTGCGCCAGAAACTGACGACATCGTCGAGCAGGCTGCTCGAGATCACGTCGGGGAACACGTCGAAACGACCACCGTTGGCGAGGTCCACCGCGTGAATCCACACCTCGCGGCTGCGCATCCACAGTGTCTCCACGACCGGAACCGAACGCCCCTGCACAGTACGGACGTTCGTGTCCCAGGCCGCGTCCGGGAGGTTTCGCCATTTCTCGTCGAGCCGCGCGACTGTGTGGTCGAACAAGTTCCGCAGGGCCGCTGGCGACATAGTGGCGCCCTCCTCGATGTCCCGCCCACGTTGCTCGGGCGAGGTATACATGGGTGTTTCGATACCCGTTGCCGCCCAGTCGAGCAGATTACCGAGGGCTACCGCGTTGTAACTCACATGCGCGATGAGGTGGCGGCGGGTCCAGCCCTTCAGCAGGGTCGGTTCCCCCAGTTCGTCATCGGTGAGCGCGGCGAGCCGCTCCGCGAAATAGGCGGTGCCACGGCGGGCGAGAAGCGATTGTTGGGTGCGAGCGAGATCGTGGAATCCCATCAGCGTGAGACTCCTATTTGACGATCGTCTTGTTCCGGACGGTCCCGAGGCCCTCGATGGTGACCTCGACGGTCTCCCCGTTCTGGATGTAGACCTGGGGCTTGCGTGCGTGGCCGACACCGCCGGGAGTTCCGGTGCAGATGACGTCGCCCGGTTGCAGGGTGACGATGTGGGAGATGTACTCGATCAACTTGGCGGGCTTGAATACCAGGTCGTCGGTGGTAGTGGTCTGCACCGTACGGCCTTCGAGCTTGGTCTCGAGCGTGCTTCCGAAAGTATACGAGTCCGTGGTGGTGAGGAAGGGACCGAAACCGGCCGTCTTCTCGAATGACTTGCCCTGGTCCCATTGCAGGGTGCGGGTTTGGTAGTCGCGCATCGTGTAGTCGTTGATGACCGAGTAACCGGCGATGTATGCCTCGGCGTCGGCTTCGTGCACCTGGTAGGCGGTCTTGCCGATGACGACGGCGAGTTCACCCTCCCAATCACATTGCGCCGCAGCATAGGTCGGGACGACGACATCATCATACGGCCCGGTCAGCGCTTCCCGGAACTTGGCGAACAAGGTCGGATACGCGGGTAGTTCCCGTCCCATCTCCTTGATATGGGTCGCGTAGTTGAGGCCGACGCAGATGACTTTGCTCGGTTTCGGGACCACGGGGCCGTATTCGACGCCCCCGAGCATGACCGCGACGCCACCGGCCGCTTCGGCGATAGTCCGCCAATCGGGGTCCGCGAGCAGGCCGGACACGTCAGCGAAACCATCGATGACAGTGGCGAATTCATCGCTGTCCACGCGAGCGGCGGCGGTGGTGGCGTTCGAATCGAAGCGTAAGGTGGCGAGTCGCATCGGATCAGGCTCCTTCGGAAATCTGGGTACGGTCGAAATGCAGGCGTTCGACGATCGGGGCGTCGGAGAACATGAACAGGTCCAGGCCGTGGTCGGTGTCGATGGACCATTCCGTCCAGGACGGGACGGCGATCATGTCGCCCTTGCCGATCTCCGAGACCTTGTCCCCTAGGTGGAATCGTCCGGTGCCGTCGAATACCTGGTAGACCGACGAGCCGACGTCACGGCGCGGTCGGGTGTGCGCGCAGGCGCGCAGGCGGTGAAATTCGGCACGAATGGTCGGCATGACATCGCCGCCGGTGGTGGGGTTGGTGTAGCGCACCGCGGCATGCCCGGGTTCGGTGGTGGCGGCGTGGCCTTCGTCCTCGAGGGCGAGCTGTTCGCACAGTGCCGCGTCGGTGTGCTCCCAGCGGTAGGCGGCGATCGGTGAGCTGGTCTTGTTGCCCAATCCGACCAGCGGGCGCAACCCGGGATGCGCCCAGAGTCGTTCGGCGCGTGAGATATCCGGTGTGGCCTCGTCCGTGACTCCATCGGAACCGAATTCGAAGAACCCGGTGTCGGTGTAGCTGACGAACGGAATATCGAGGCCGTCGATCCATGCCATCGGCTGATCGGTCTCATTGTGGTGGCCGTGGAATGCCCAGCCCGGGGTCAGTAGGAAGTCGCCGCGGCGCATCGCGACCGGATCGCCGTTGACGACCGTCCAGACGCCTTCTCCCTCCACGACGAATCGGAAAGCGTTCTGCGCGTGGCGATGCTCGGGTGCGGTTTCCTTCGGGCCCAGGTACTGGATGGCGGCCCACAGCGTCGGAGTGACGTACGGTACGCCGCCCAGACCTGGGTTGGCGAGAGCGATGGCTCGCCGTTCCCCGCCTCGTCCCACCGGGACGAGGTCGCCGGCGCGCTGCGCGATCGGATAGAGCGTGGACCACTTCCAGACGAAGGGAATCGCCTTCGACGCCGGCGTCATCGGCATGAGGTCGTTGGTCTGCGTCCAGAGCGGGTTCAGGTGCTCGGCTGTGAAGTCCCGGTAAAGCTGCTCCAGCGCCGGGTCGGGTGCGGTCGCGGTGTCGACGTTTTCGATGGTGCTCATTTCTATCCGCCTCGTTCAGACCGCGTGCGCGGTGCCTGGTTCCAGAACGACGAGCTCGCAACCGTCGGGACCGAGATTCCTCAACAGCTGGTAGTGCAGTTGCTGATGAATCGGAGCGAGTCCGGCCTGGTGGATGGGGATCGCGACGCGGGGCGCGACGCGGCGCAGGAAATCGACCCCTTCGCCGATCTTCATCCACGGTCCGCCGGCCGGGATGAGCAATATTTCGATCGCATGCCCTTCGGGGAGGGTCTCGAGGTCGTCGCCGGGATGCAGAATCGATCCGTCGATGACGTAGCCGTTGTTGAGGACATTCGGCAGCGCGGCGTGAATGCACGCGTGCGCGCCGCCGATTACGTCCACTCGCACATTGGCGACCCACAGTTTGTCGCCCGGCTTCACCGTGGTGACGGTCCGGTCGAGGCCCGAAAGCTGCGCGGCGCTGGCGGAATCGGCCACGATGTCGGCGGTCGGATTGGCCGCGAGCAGTGCCGTTAATCGGTCGATGTCGATGTGGTCGGGATGGGAGTGGGTGATCAGCACCGCTGCCAGGCCACGGACTTCTTCGAATCCGGTGGAGTAGGTGCCGGGGTCGATGAGAATTCGGATCTCGGGGCCGGGCGCGGGGATCTCGAGGAGCACGCAGGCGTGCCCGAAGTGGGTGATCTTCATTGTTCTCGTTTCCATGGGTCAGATCCAGAACGGGAGGGCTGGAAGGCTTCCGTCTGGGGTTTCGAGTAGGCCCCCAGCACTGCGACCGGTCACCCAATCGAGAAGTCCGGCTGGGCTTCCGGTGATCTCGATGGGCCCCGGATAGTTTCCGGGCCGGGTGCGCAATGCCTGATCGAATCCGGTCGGTCGCAGCACGAGTGCGGGCCAGTCACCTCTGTGTTGTACCGCTCGTACCGCGTCGACCAGCAGCTCGTCGATCAGATCCGTGGGCAGGTCTTCGAAGCGGCCACCCAGGTCCACGTGGTGCACGGTGACTTCACGCAGCCGCAGCCACACCAAGCGGGAGGCGGTGACCAGTTCTCCTGTGGGAGTGCGGATCAAGCGCCCCCGGTCCGCGGCGCGCAGCCCGGACACCGTCGTTGCGAGCCGGTCCGCCGAGTCGAAGGCGTCGGTGATCAGCACCGCGCCTGGCCGGTCCGCACCGGTGTCGATGGTCCATCGTCGGCCCGAATCGCGGCCGGTCAGCTGGTTGTTCACGCTGTCGGCGTGGTTCGCCAGGTGGGTGACCAATGCCCCGGTGGTCCACCCGGGCAGGGTCGATTGCTCGTTGAAATCCGATTCCCAGTACCCGTCGATGGTTTCGAGCAGGAGTTCGGTCTCCAACTCGAGCCAATCGACGAGCCGATCAGTGGACATCGGCCTGCGCTGCGCGTCTGGCCAGGTACTCCCAGCCTGCGCCCAGCTGACCCAGGTTCCAGATCTGATCACGTTTGAAGCGTGTCTCCTGCTCATCCGACCGTACCTTCGGTCCACCCGCAGCCAGTGCGAGAAGTTGTGTTCGGCAAGCACGTTCGAGCAGTACCGCGTACATGACAGCGCTTGCGGCGTCAGGCCCGACCGTCACCGCACCGTGGTTGGGCATCAAGATGCCGTTCGCGTCACCGAGTGTCTCGGCGAGGGAGCGGCCCAGGTCCCGCGTCGCGATGAGGGCACCGGTTTCGGCGAAGCGGGGCAGCTGCGGATAGGTAAACGGCACCGCGTCGTGCGAAATCGGCTGCAGCTCGACGTCCATCGAGGCGAAGGCGGCGAGGGCGGGGGCGTGGGTGTGCACGACACAGCCCACATCCGTGCGCCGCGCCATGATCTCGGTGTGGATGGGAAATTCGAGGTGCCGTTTCCCCTCCCCCGTCAGCACCGCACCGTCGGGCGAGACGAGGTGGACCTTGCCTGCGTCGATTTCTTCGAATCCCCAGCCGGAGGCCTTGATCCATACGCCCTTGCCCTCGGGGTCGCGGACCGAGGCGTGACCCCACACCATATCGCTGAGGCCCGCGAAGGCGAGCGCACCGCTGGCCTGGACTACCTCGCGCACAACGTCGTTCATCAGTTCTCCTATCCGACGCGGACCTTGTATAGCCAGTCCAGGTCGACGTAATGCTCGGTGGTGTCGCGGGCGAAGACCCTGTTGCGCAGTTCTCGGACGATGGGGTCTTCGGTATGCCAGATCTCGCCCCACATACGGGCGACCGACTGGATCTGGGCGGTGCGCGGAATACGCTCGGCCTGATACGCCGCGAAGGCTTCGTCGACGTCACCGCTGTGCTCGGCCATGAACCGGGTCAGGCACTCGGCGTCCTCGATGGCCTGGCACGCGCCCTGGGCCAGGTATTGCAGCATCGGATGCGCGGCGTCGCCGAGCAAGGTGACCCGCCCGACGGTCCAGTTGGCCAGTGGCGCACGGTCGTACATCGGCCAGCGCTTCTCGCGTTTGAACTGGGAGATGGACCCGCGTACCTGCCCACAGGCGGTGCCGAAGTGCTCGTCGAGTTCGTCGGGAGTGCCCCACTCCTCGGTCCCGGAGATGGCGGGATCGAAATGGTCGCTGCGGAATACCGCGACCTGGTTGTACAGATCGCCTCCCCGGATCGGGTACTGCACGAGGTGCTTGTTCGGTCCGATCCAGACGATTTCGTCGTCGTTCTCGACGGGCGCGCCGACCTCGCTCATCGGGAGCGCACCGCGGTAGGCGACGTACGCCGAGCAGATGGGGGCGTCGTCGGACAACAGCGTGCGGGTTTTGGACCACAGGCCGTCCGCGCCGACAACTGCGTCGCACACGTATCGGGTGCTGTCGGCGAAATCGACCATCACCGTGTTGTTCTCGCGGTTGGCGATCCCAGTGACCGTTTTGTCGGTCTCGAGGGTGATGTTCGCCTGCGCGCGGCAGGCGTCGAGCAGCGCGTCGAGTAGGTCGCCGCGGTGCAGCACCGAGTAGGACTGTCCGTAGCGGGCGACGAACCGGTCTGCGAGATCGACAGTGGCCAGGTGCTCACCGGAGTCGATGTCGAGGAAGACCAGGTTTTTCGGCCGGACCGCGATCCGCTCGATCGCGCCGGCTAGCCCGAGCTGATCGAGGATCCGAATCGCGTTGGGCGCCAATTGAATACCAGCGCCGATTTCACCGAACTCCGGGGCCTGTTCGACGATGTGCACAGCGAAGCCCGCCTGTGCCAGGGCCAGCGCCGTGGTCATACCACCGATGCCGCCGCCGATGATCAGAAGGGGAACACGCATGACTTACTACTCCTTGATCCATGAGGCCGCGAGCGGGGTGTCCACACCGACCGTGCCGAGTCCGACCGCGCCGCCGGGGTCGCCGAGGGCTTCTTCGCGACCGGGTAGCGGCAATGCGAAGAACGCAGCATTGTCCTGCTGCCAGGTCGGGTCGGTGATGTCCTTGGGGCTCTGGATCGCCGACACCGGGCATTCGGACAGGCAGTTGCCACAGTCGATGCATTCGTTCGGGTTGATGTATCGCTTGGTGAGACCCTCGTAGATGCAGTCCACCGGACACATGTCGACGCAAGAACCGTCGAGTTCGTTGATGCAGGCGTCGTTGATGACATACGCCATGTCGGACCTCCTTTCAGACCACCAGCCGGGGCTGGTTTCCTGTATCCGCCAGTTGGGGCGGCGTTGTCAGGCCACCGGCTGGGGTGACATCTCGGTGGAGTGGCCGGGAAACAGGGCTTCTCCGGGCCGCAGAGTCACCGCGATGTTGTTGACGGCCGTGGCCGCCTCGCCGAATCCGACCGCGATCAGTTGCACCTTGCCGGGGTAGGTGGTGATGTCACCGGCGGCGAATACGCGAGATCGGCTGGTGGCCATGGTGGTATCGACTTCGATTTGTTTGTCGGTCATCCGCAGCCCCCACTGGGTCAGTGGACCGAGCGCGGCGATATGACCAAGCGCGGGAATGAGGACAGTGGCGTCGAGTTGCTCGGTGGTGTCGTTGACGCAATCGCGGACGGTCACCGCCCGCAGGGAGCCGTTGCCGTGCACCTGGGCGATCTCACTGTTGATGATCATCCGCGCCGAGGTGGCCGACAGCTGGGCCAGCGCGCTCTCGTGCGCCCGGAAACGGTTGCGCCGATGCACGACGGTGACCGAGCGGGCGTGCGAGACGAGAGAATTGGCCCAGTCCACCGCACTGTCTCCACCGCCGACGACGATCACGTGATCGTTTGCGTATCGCTCGGGCGAACCGACGACGTATTCGACGCCGTGCCCGGTGAATCCGTCCAACGCCGGCAAAGGTCGCGGGGTGAAGCGGCCGATACCCGCGGTGACCAGGACCGCGCCGGCATGGATGCGGGTGCCGGTCGCAGTGGTCATGATCAACGAACCGTCAGGCTGGTCCTCCAGGGTGGTGGCCTCTTGATTCAGCAGAATGGACGTCTCGGCGGTTGTCGCCTGCTCGACCAGTCGATCGATGAGTTCTCGCCCGCGGATCGCCGGGAAACCGGCGACGTCGTAGATGTATTTCTCCGGATACAACGCGGCAGTCTGCCCGCCCAGGTGCGGGAGACTGTCGACGAGGGTGACGCGTAGTCCGCGCAGGCCCGCGTAGTAGCAGGCGAACAGCCCGGCCGGGCCGGCTCCGGTGATCAGCAGATCCGTTTCGATCATGGTCAGCTCCAGATCAACCCGTCGGTGGCGGGCTTCTCTTGCGCCAGGTCGGCGTATGCCCGCTGAGCGGCCGGATGTAGCGGGACCGGGGTCTTCGCCATCGTGGCCGGATCCAGGGGGTAGCCAACCGGTGTGTGGTCGGGGGCCATATGCATGTACTGGGCCTCGAGGGCCTTGCGCTGCTGGAGCATGCACCAGGTCGCCAGGTAGGCGATGTCGTCGGGCAGGTCGTCGCGGCACAGCACCACCAGATCGGCGAAATCCAATGTGCGCAGATCACTTTCAAGACCTGGAAGGTATCCGGCGTCGACAGTCGCCGCGCCCCAGCCGAGTTCGGCGAAGCCGTCGATGACTTCGTCTCCCCAGTCCAGGTAGCGCACCGGCCGCCGGTTGGCGATGTGCTGCCATACCGGCATCATGATCGCTTCGTTGATCAGCACATTGGCCTGGCCGGTGGTGAAGGCGTGGAGTGCGGGGAACGGCCGCTCCCAGTACGCGAAACGGGCACCATTGGCCACCAGCGTTGCCGGGTCCGCCCCGGCCAGCCGCAATCCGTGATGGGCGGCCATACCGATGGTGTTGATCCCGTCTTCCGCGCAGGTCGCGATAACCAGCTGGTCGGCCACCTTCGCGAGGTCGGCCACCGTATGCACCGGCAGGCTCGCATCGACCGCGATGACCAGGCGGTCACGGTGAGCGATCGAGCCCAGCGCCCGCAAGTTCGGCTGCGGGCCGACCCCGATCGGTCCCGATCCGTCGAAGACGAGCCGGACGGCCGCAGCCGGGGTCATGACGGTGATGTCGACCTCGCCCGCGAGCAAAGCATCGGTCTGATCGCGGCCGCCGCGTCCCGCCCAGGTGGCGAAACGTGAACCGACACCGGATCTATCGCCGATCTCCTGGGCCAGCCACCCGCAGATGCGGGTCATGTTCGCCTGGCCCCAGTCGGCCCGAAACTGCAGCGTGATGTCCCGCTCGATCCGAGGTTCAACCGTCGCCCGCACTCCCGCTGTCATTCCGTGACCAGCGCGCTCAGACCAGCCTCATCGAGCGTCAAGTCGATCTCGGTAATGGAGTCGAACGGGAATCCGACCCGCTCGAACTCCTTCTCGACCGACGCCGCGTCGGCCCCCTCATACAGGGTCACGATGAACCCCGTATCGGTATTGGCTTCCAGCCGCTTGAACGTCGCGTGCACGCCCTTGGCTACCTCGGGCCCGAAGCCCGCGACTTCCTCGGCGGACAGCCCGGGTGCCTGATGAAGGCTCAGAAAGAGGGGCATATCGATCTCCTACATTGGTGTCACGATGTGGAACACTGTGCCTCATAATGACATGTTGTGGGTCACACTGCAAGAAAGCTGCGGTGGTAGTGGTTTATCCAGCGGCTATGCGACACGGATGCCAGGGATGGCAATGGGCCGCACGAGACTGCGCATACAGACGGTGCCCTCCGGGTAGTCCAACCGCCCGACCTCGTTCCGCATTGCGACCGGCCACCAGGACGCTCGCGCCCTCCCGGGCGTTCATCCGGGCGATCGCTTCACCGATCCCCTTCGTCGCACCGGCGACCAGCGCAACCCGGTCGCTCAATCACGTCATCAGACCTCCACTTCACACAAGGCCCTCACGTCTCACAATGAGGAACAATGTTCCATATAGTGCCATGATGTGAGTCGCATCACAATAACTTAGTTCCTCTATGAGGGCCCCTGTTCCCTATCGTGAAATGAATTGGCTCATACTGCTCAGCGCCGTGGGATACCGTGAACTCATGAATGTCAATCGCCTCGAGCATCCGGGCGGCACCACCAAGCCTGCGCGAGTGGACAATTCCGATGAGGAATCCGACGGGCGACCCGCCGGCCTGATCGGAGCGGTCGACAACGTACTTCGCCTGCTGCGACTGTTCGAGAACAGCAAACAGCTTCGGGTCAACGAGGTCAGCCGCGAAATGGGCTTGTCCCGTTCGACCGTGCACCGGATGCTCTCCACGCTGAGCTACCACCAGTTCGTCGAACAGGACGAGTTCTCCCGGGCTTATCAGCCAGGACCGGCCCTGGTCGACATCGGACTGGCCGTCGTGCAGAACATGGACATCCGGGTGATGGCCCGCAGTGCGCTGACCAAGCTGTGGACCGAGACCAACGAGACGGTCCACCTGGCGATCCTGCGTGGACCCGAGGTGCTGTTCCTCGACAGCATCGAAAGCCAGCAGATCGTGCGCACCGGCAGCCGCATCGGCTGGACACTGCCCGCCCATGCGACCGCCAGCGGCAAAGCACTGCTGGCCGAACTCGACGAGGACGACCTACTGGCGCTGTATCCGAACGAGAAACTCGAGGCGCCGACCGACACCGCACTCAACAGCAGAGCCGCCCTGATCACCCAACTGGCCGAGACACACGACCGGGGCTACGCGATCAACAACGCCGAGAGCGAAACCGATGTCAGTGCCGTCGGCGCCGTCGTGCGCGACCGCGCCGGGCGCGCACGCGCATCGATCGCCGTAACAGCACCCCGTTCGCGCGTCGACGAGGAGTGGGTGACGACGACCGCCGCCGCCGCCGTCCGTATCGCAAACGAACTCAGCGGCCGGATCGGGTAGCCGACAACACTGCACGACCAACCACTTCGGTGACCTTCGCGAACCCTCAGGTTCATGCGGAGGTCACCGAACTCGTTTCACGGTCACGCGGATTTCGATTGTTCTCAATTCGCCCCCCTCGGGCTCAACCCCTTGCTAACGTACGGTTCGTGATGCGGCCACCTGTTCCGCATCGCGCTACATAATATCCGGTGAGCCAGCGGTGTGTCGCATCCACCCTGGTCGAACACCCGACTCAGTTCCCACCGAGATCGACCTGAGAGCAGACGCGACCATGAACGCAACGCCAGCAACAACGACCACCCCCACGGCAACGCCCCCGACTGACACCGCCCGCCCCTCCTACCGGTTTGCACTACTCTCCGCATTCTCACTATGGGTTGCCCTATTGGGCCCGGCCTGGTCGTACGTTCCCGCCCAACCCGAAATGCAGATTCCCGCGATGAGTCTGAACTTCGCGGAGATGGCCGCAGGCGCCGGCCAGAGCCCATCCGGATTGCAGCAGGCATTCTTCGGGTGGATCGCCTGGGCGCTCGCGCTGATCACGACGATCCTGGCCCTCCTCGCGACGCGGTGGTCGAGCCGAATTCTCGGCGGCCTGTGCATCCTCGTGGGCTTGGCGGAACTGGTCCTGACCGCGTACGGAATAAAGGGCACCACCACCTGGTCCGCGGTCATCGACGGAATGGAAAATATGCGGCTCGGCGGCGTGCTGTATCTATTCGGCCTTGTGCTGCTCATCCAAATCGGGGCTCTTGTGCTGCTCCTCCAAGCATCGCCGCTACATCCAAGTGACACAAAGGAATTCAGCTCATGACACTGAACGAACCCACACCCGCCGAAGTCGAGCAAGAGATCGTCGAACTACTGCGCATCGAGGAGATCGGAGCCCTGGCAGTCGTCACCCCGGACGGCGCTCCGCTCGCTGCGACCATGCACTTCGCCTCCGACGGGCTGGCCACCTACGTGCACACCTTCACCTACACACGTAAATACGCCGCCCTCTTGAACGACAACCGAGTCAGCTACACCCTCGACCACCTTCCAGCAGACGGCTTCGCAGGGCGGGCCGCACTCCGTGCGATCCAAGTCAACGGGACCGCCACTAGAGTGACCGAACCTGCCGAGATCGACCGGGCGATCCAGGTCAGCCACGAGCAATTCGAGTGGCTCAAAGACGCTGATATCTACAAGAGCTTCAGGCGAACAGGCGGCGCCGGCAGTCAGGTCTTCTTCCGAATCGACCCGGTCGAGGCATTGTGGAACGACAACCGCGTGCGCATCCAGTGGCGCACGTTGGTCAGGTTCGACGCCGACGGTAAGCACGTCGCCACGCTCGAGCCGTACAAGAGTCAGGGCTGACGGACCACTGCGGCAAGTGTTGACGGTCGCTTGCCGACGGTAGTGACACTTGCTAGTGTTGTCTCGTGACGCGGGTCACTGTTCCGCATGATGCAACAGAATCGGGTGCAGGCAGCAGCCACTCGGCCCGGACGCCATATCGGGCCCTGCCCCGCACCTGGCGGTCACCGCCTCGCGTCCGGCTCGCCCATGCGTGCCCGCCGGCCTCATCCCCTGGATCGGCGGGCACGTAGGAGGCACAGTTCGAAGGAGAATGATGTGAGCCAAGCCATCGAAGCCGCGGCAGCCATCCCCGAGATGACCGCCGGAAAGCGAATCCCGCCGCCCACGGGCAAGCGAGAGCCGTTGAAGGTCAGCGTGTACGAGCGGATGGCGAAAGCCGGCGCCGAACTGGTCCCGATCTTTCCGTACGACGATGCGGGCGCGATGGTGCCGTGCGGCGCGCTCATGTACGGGGAACCGGGCAAGGATCACGGCCATTTCTTCCACGCCAACTCGGTGTCGGAGGTGACGGTGATCTTCGGCTCGAACGACGCGATGCTGCAGACCGGCCAGATCATGGCGCTGCAGAAGTTCCACGGCGTGAATTCCTTTCTGCGTGACCAGGAGAACCCCGAGGCGTTCGTGCTGGTGACGGTCACCCAACTGCAGTCCGAGGAGGCCGGGCAGAAGGAAGCCATGGTCGCCAAGTGCCAGAGCTGCAAGAAGGAGATGCTTCGGCACGAATACGATGCCGGCCCCGAAGGCGCACCGGATTTCGATCCGACCCGATTCGGCAAGGCCGACGATGTCTATCGGCAGTTCTCCACCATGGTCGGATCCCACGAATTCGCTGCGATCCGCAACTCCGATGCCGGTCGCACCTGCGGCAATTGCGGGCACGTGAACACCGAATTCCCGGCCGACCCGTGGGGCTGGGGCCGAGTGGTCGAACAAACCCGGGTCGCCAACGCGGCCTACCACGCACTGCGCAAAACCGCGAAGGAAGAGGGATAATCACATGTCGCGCCGCCGCATGCTGTCAGCCTTCAAAACCGGTGCCACAGTCGGCAATTACGCCGATCTCGCGGTCCTGCCGATCGACGTCGACCCCCAACTGGTGCTATCGAGGAACTGGGTCGACCAGCCGTTCTATCAGATCTTCGCCAAGGACACCATCATCGTCCAGATGTCGGGCTCGTCCCGAATCAGTATGCGCAACAGCAATGTCAACTACTTCATTGCTCAGGTCGGCGATAACGTCTACGTCCCAGCAGGCACGCCGCACCGTATCGAGCCCATCGAAGAGGGCGTCATGCTGCGTTATGTCGCGCTCGAAGCAGGACTCGAAGCCGCGGCCTGGTTCTGCCACACGTGCGGCGAGGAACTGCACCGTCTGGAATGGGAACACGACAATGACGCCGAAGCCGCACCCATCTACGCGAGCGCCTGCGCCCGTTTCAGCGCCGACCTCGAGGCCCGCACCTGCGGCACGTGCGGCACCGTAGCCGAACCGATCGACCTCGACATTCTCGGCTGGTCCGGACTCGTCTCCGAAGCCGTTCCCGCCGCGGGATAAGCATCCGATCCATTCCGGCTCCGCACTCATCCAAATGCGGAGCGGTTCAAGCGCGCGACAAAATCGCCTGCCACAGAAAGTGATTCGACATTTGTTCAAGGAAATTCTGACCGTTTACGGAAAAGACACGAGAACCCGGCAGGAATGCCAGGACCACATCGCCGATTCGCATCGCTCGCTGGTCATGTCATTGCCGAACCTCACCAAGATCTACCGGTACTACAGCATGCATCGGGTTCAGAACGATCCAGTGCTCGCGGCGTTCACGCCTTACCGCTACGACACCGAGATGCTGATCGTCTCCCCGCACGCTACCGAATCCCGCGAGGAGTGTATCGCGGGTATGACCGATCCGGGATACCTGGTGCGTGCGGCTTACGAACCGTTCGTCGACGCCGACCGCAGCACATCGATCCTGTCGAACGAATACGTCGCCGTGGACAGCGGCCACACCAGAAACGAGTACTGAATCATGTCGAATCTCGGGCACGCGGGCGCGATGTTGATGCTGCTGTTCGGTGGGCTCGCCACAGGCGGAATCTGGGTCATCGCCGTCGACCGGCTCGCTGTGTGGGACCGAATGTCGGTGGTCGAATACGCGACCGACTTCCGGCGCACGTTGAAACACGTCGATCCGATGATGCCCATCTTCGTATCGCTCTCCGGCCTCGGCGCGGTGCTGTTCTCCACCCAGTCATCGGGTAACTCGCGACTGTTCGGCCTGCTCGGGCTGCTCTGCCTGGCGGTGATCATGATCGGTTCGATCCTGTTCGGCGAACCGATCAACTCGAAGTTCCGCCGGCTCGCCGAGGGCACACCACCCGAGGGCGCCGAAGGGCTCCGCGCGTTCTGGCGGCGTTTCCATTTCGCCCGTACCGGCGTCGCGGTCGTGGCGCTCATCTTCCTCATTGCCGCGGTAGTCGCCGCGCTGTGATCTCAAAGTGTTTCGGATAAGGGAGTTTTCGTGCAGGAGCCGATATACGACGTAGCGGTGGTCGGTGCCGGTCCGGTCGGGCTGGCGGTCGCCCGCATGCTGGGCCTGGCAGGTCATTCGGTGATCGTGCTGGAGCGCTGGCCCGCGCTGTACCCGCTGCCACGCGCGGTGCATTTCGACCATGAAATCGGACGGGTGTTCCAGGCCATGGGCCTGCGCGGCGAGATCGAGGCCATTTCCGCGCCGGTTCCCGATCACTATGAATGGCGCAACCGCAACGGCGATTCACTGGTGCGGATCGACTGGTCCGGGCTCGGCCCATCCGGGTGGCCGGTGGCGAACTTCTTCTCCCAGCCCGAACTCGAGCAAGTGCTCGGCGACGCGGTCGCCACCATGCCGCAGGTAACGGTGCGGCGCGGCCGCGAAGTGATACGCCTCGTCGCCGAACCCGACCAGGACGTCGTGCTCACCCACACCGGTGAGGACGGTGCCACCGTACAAACCCGCGCTCGGTATGTGATCGGCGCCGACGGAGCCAACAGCTTTGTCCGCGAACAGATGTCGACATCGATGAAGGACCTCGGATTCTACTTCGACTGGCTGATCGTAGATACCATTCCGCAGGACGACCTGGTGTGGTCGCCGCAGAACTGGCAACTCTGCGATCCCGTCCGGCCGACCACGATCGTCTCCGGCGGACCGGGGCGGCGCCGCTGGGAGTTCATGCGGCTACCGGGTGAATCGCTCGATGACCTCAACCGCAGCGACACCGCATGGCGACTGATGGAGCCCTGGGGCCGCACCCCCGAGAACACTGTCCTGGAACGGCATGCGGTCTACACCTTCCAGGCCCGATGGGCCGACCACTGGAACGAAGGCCGACTCTTCCTCGTCGGCGATGCCGCGCACAATATGCCGCCGTTCGCCGGTCAGGGTATGTGCTCGGGTATCCGTGACGCGGCCAACCTCAGCTGGAAACTTGATCGGGTACTACGCGGGCAATCGGATCCGGCGCTGCTGGACACCTACACCAGCGAGCGACTCACCCACATCCAGCACGCGATCGCCATGTCGGTCGAGCTGGGCAAGGTCATCTGTGTGCTCGACGAAGAAGCCGCCGCGCAACGCGATGCTCGCATGATCGCGGGCGATGCCGATCCTGCTGTGGTGCTCCCGATTTCGGCTCAGCCGGTGCTCGGGCCCGGCGTGGTGGCGACGGGAATCGACCTCCCCGAACTGCGTGGCAGCTTGTCGCCCCAGTTCCGGGCCGAACTCGACGGTAGGACAGCACTTCTCGACGACCTGGTCGGCCCGAACATCGCCATGTTACTCACCACTGACGCACAGCTGCCCGAAACCCTCGGCGAGCAAGCCCGCGCCGAACTCAGCGACCTCGGGGTTCGGTTGATCGTCCTCGCGCCGTTCACACCCGCATCGAGCGCGGTCCCGCCGGTCGCCACGGCCACCACGCTGATCGATGCCGACGACGAATGGCATTCCTGGTTCGCGCGATTCGGTGCGACCGCGGCATTGGTACGCGCCGATCACTACATCTTTGGCGCCGTGCACGACACACAAGCCGTCGACGGCCTCATCTCCCAATATTCCCGGCACCTCCGGGCACAGGTTCATCCATCGGCCGATCTGGCCACACAGACAAGGAGCAATTGACGTGCGTATCGCAAACCTCGGCGGGCGGGCGGTTCTCGTTAACGGACAGCGCGCCATCGATATCGCGACCGCGAGCGAAGGCCGATTCGGACCCGGACTGTCCCGGATCTACGAGAACTGGGATGCGTTCCGGGCCTGGGCCGATGCAGCGGAACATTCGGACACCGACGGTGTCGAGATCGATCGGCGCGCGCTCGGCGCTCCGTCCCCCACACCCCGCCAAACCTTCGCGATCGGCCTGAACTACAGCGCGCACGCCGCGGAATCCGGTTTCGAATCCCCGACCCAGATCCCGCCGGTCTTCACCAAGTTCGTCAGTAGCTTCAGCGGCCCCGACACCGAGGTCGTCATCCCGACCGGCGGAGCCGTCGACTGGGAAGTGGAGTTGGTGGCGGTCATCGGCCGCACCGCGGCAAAGGTCGGCGAAGCCGACGCCTGGGATTGCGTCGCCGGGCTCACCGCCGGACAAGACATCTCTGAACGTTCCTCCCAGTTGGCCGGTCCCGCACCCCAATTCAGCCTCGGCAAGTCGTTCCCAGGTTTCGCGCCGATGGGTCCGTGGCTGGTCACCACCGATGAACTCGGCAATCGCGACGACCTCGAACTGGGCTGCACCCTCGACGGCGAGCAGATGCAGAAGGGCCGCACCCGCGAACTGATCTTCTCTGTGCCCAAGCTCATCTCCAAGCTGTCGCACACCACCACCCTCTACCCGGGCGACATAATCTTCACCGGCACCCCCGCCGGCGTCGGCGTCGGCCGCGATCCCAAGCGGTTCATTCAGCCCGGTGAACGTCTGGACAGCTGGATCGAGGGCATCGGTGGACTGCACCAGACCTTCGTGGCCGAGTCCGAGGAGTAGATCATGGCACTGCACGGCCTTTCGCACGTCACCATCGGTGTCCCCAATCCGGCCGAAACCGAGGCCTACTACACCGATTTCGGTTTGACGCCCCGCGGTGACGGCTGGTTCGCGACCCAGGACGGCGGCGACCAGCTCGAGATCACACACTCGGCCCATCGCCGCCTGGTCGAGCTCGGCATCGCCGCGGACGACACCGACGACCTCGACGCCACCGCCGCCCGCCTGGGACGCCTCGGCATACCGGTTTACTTGCACCCCAACGTACTTCGCGCGACCGAGCCGATCACCGGCTCGCAGATCAATATGAGTGTCACTCCGCGCATCATCCAGCCTCCTACACCGCCCACTCCCTACAACGGTCCCGGCCGTGTCGAGAGAACCGGAAAACGAGCCGCCTTCATCGATCGCACCGACCGGGTCCGGCCCCGCAAACTAGGGCACGCCGTCCTGGGCACCACCGACCTGGAAACCACCATGCGATTCTTCGTCGAGGGACTCGGTTTCAAGGCGAGCGACTACATCAAGGACCACGGCGCGTTCCTCCGTTGCTCCACCGACCACCACAATGTCCTGGTCCTGGCCGCCCCGGTGTGCTTTCTGCACCACACCTCCTGGCAGGTGGAGGACATCGACGAGGTCGGCCGCGGAGCATTCGCGATGCTCGAGGACAACCCGGAACGCCACGTCTGGGGGTTGGGGCGTCACCACGCAGGCTCCAATTTCTTCTGGTACCTCAAAGATCCCGCAGGCAATTTCAGCGAGTACTACTCCGATATGGACTGCATCGTCGACGACCAACTGTGGAGCCCCGAAACCCTCGAAGGCGCAAAGGGTTTGTTCGATTGGGGTCCGCCGCCCCCACCGTCCTTCCTGCACCCGGAAGATCTGGCCGCGCTCATGACCGGAGCCCACAAAGCCCCCTGAGTGCGCGAACAACGATGACGGGCCCCACCGGTCACAAATCCCGGGGCTCGTCCACCTCCGCCGAACAAACGGGAGCATCTGCCAGGCTGACTTTCCTCTGGCCGACGCCCACAGAGGAACTCCCATGCACACCGTGCTTGCCTGTATCTCCTTGATCGCGACCGGACTGTTCACCGGAATCGCCGCCGCGGTGTCATTGGGCTGCGCACCGATCTGGGGAAGTCAGGACACTCTGGTGTTTCGCAACAGCTTCACCAGCATCGTGCCCAGAGTCGACCGCGTGCAACCCCTGCTCGAGATTCTCGCGGCCCTCACGTCCGCCTGCTACGCGGTCACCGTGGATTCCGCTCCCCGGATCCTGGCCTTCGCGACCGCAGCGATCATGCTGGCCATAGCCGTTGGATCGCTGGCATTTCTCGTACCCGTTCAGACGGACATCATGTCCTGCACCGAGAGCGACCTGCTCGGCGCGTGGCGTGCCCGATGGCTACCCGGACATCATCTGCGGTCCACCATCGCGGTCATCGCATTCGCCTGCATCAGCACCGCAGTCGCGCTGCAATGAGCCTGGTCGCCACAGTCATTCGCCCAGCGCCATCGCCGCCCCCCGCACTCATACTGCCCCACACCGAACACCGCCGAACCACATCACCACCCGAAAGGCTCATCGGCCAACGTGAGTGATCAGTACCCGCGCAGCCGACGCGCCCATACCCGGCCGTGCATCGCTGTGTGGCTACTGATCAGCGACGATGTCCGCTGTCGCGACAGTCATCAGATACTCGAGTAGACGGACTAACACGCGCTTGGCAGAGTCCCGGTTCCTGACGTCGCAGAACTGCACCGGCACGTCAGGGGCCATGTCCAGCGCACCGCGCACCTCGTCCTCGTCGTAGAGGTCCGCTCCATCGAAGCAGTTCACCGCGACGACGAAGGGGATGTTACGAGACTCGAAGAAGTCCACCGCTGCAAAACAGTCCTGCATCCGCCGAGTATCTGCCAGCACAACCGCTCCGAGCACGCCGACCGACAACTCTCGCCACATGAACCAGAACCGGTTTTGCCCCGGCGTACCGAATAAGTACAGGACGATATTCGCATCGAGCGTGATCCTGCCGAAGTCGAGCGCGACCGTGGTCGTCATCTTGGACTCGATACCCGCCAGGTCGTCCACGGTCGAGCCGATGTCTGACAGTCGCTCTTCTGTGCGCAGCGGCGGAATTTCACTGACTGAACTGACCAACGTCGTCTTACCAACGCCGAATCCTCCGGCGATCAGCAGTTTGACTGCCTGTATTTCGTGAAGCTCGGGTGCGCCGAGACCGTCAGATATTGCGAACGCCATCGAGCACCGCCTGGAGCAATCGAACGTCGGGACGGTCGAGCAAGGGAGTCGGGGAGCTGAAAATGAGATGACCCGAGCTGATCAGATCGCTGACGAGAACCTTGACCGTGGCCAGCAGTAAGTGCAGTCCGGCCGCAATCTCGGCGATCGTCAGGGGCCGACCTTGACAAATCCGCAAAATCTCTCCGTATTCTCTATCCAATGTCGCCGCCTCATCCGCCGACCGGATCGCGACGACCAATGTGATGATGTCGAGGTTGTGTAGATCCCGCCCGGCCCGTCCTCGGGTTACAGCGAAAGGCCGGACCAAAGGCCCGGGGTCTTCCTCGAACCAGGAGTCTTCGTCGTGCGTCATGGTGTGTAATGGGCAGGTGAAGGTCCTGTCGATTCCCGCGGAGTCGTGGACAGGCTGTCCCCGACCTGCTGAACAATCACATTCATCTCGTACGCCACCAAGCCGAGATCGGCGCGCTCCGCGGTCAGCAACGCCAAACAGGCACCGGCACCGGCTTCGGTGACCACCAGATAGCCGAATTCGAGTTCGACAACAGTCTGTTGCACAAGTCCCTTGTCGAACTGGTTGCCTACACCGCGCGCCAAACTGCTCAACGCTGATGCCATCGCGGCAAGATGTTCGGAGTCCTCCCTCGTCAATGCCTTCGAGCGCGCGATCGCCAGTCCGTCGGCAGACAGCACCACCGCTTTCTCTGCTCCCGCCAATCGGCCGACCAGGTCGTCGAGCAACCAGTCCAGCCCATGACCGGTAGCAGTGAGTCCTTTGCGATCATTCATTTCTCGACCATCCGTTTTTAATCCATGGGCCTGACATCCGAGTCACGCCCCTCACGTGTTCCCCGTTGGAACGAAGCCATCGCGCTTCGCGCTTCGTCCGGATTTCGTCGCCGCGTCGACCGGGTCGACGTCATTGTTTTTGCCGGTTCGGATTTCTCCAGCTGCAGTTGTGGCGCGAGATGGGTCTGGCGCTGCCGCCGAGGTAGCGGCGCTTTCTTACGGCCGTTCATCGAAGTCGAAGAATTCACTGCCGGAACTGAATTGATCGCTTGTGTTCCGGCAGGCGGCTTCGCTGGCGGCCACGGCGGCAACTGAAGGCGATCCTGACTCGCGATTCCCGGGACCGGATCGGAGACGAACTGTGGACCGGCCACTGGCCAATGATGCCGACCACCGGAACGGATGTCGGCCGGAGTGACTTCGCCAGTCATCGGATCGGCCCACTCGACATGGTCGAGCAATTTGGCGGGTACCAGCGCGATAGCCTTGATGCCGCCGTACGCCGACTCCAGAAGGTTCACCGCGATACTGTGCCGCTGAGCCAGCTGGCCGATCACGAACAAACCCAGATTCCGGTGCCCCACCAGCGCCATTTCCTGGAAGTCGGGTGGCTCGCGCAGGACCTCATTGAGGCGCTCGCGTTCCTCGAAACGGATGCCAAGGCCTTGATCCTCGACTTCGACCACGACTCCCTTTCCCACGAGGTTTCCTCTTACCGAAACGGGCGAATCCGGCGGTGAGAACGTGGCGGCATTGTCTATCAGCTCCGCCAATAGGTGGACTAGGTCGGCGACTGCAGCGCCTAGGATGTACACCTTTGGCAATCGCACCGCGCTCACCCGGGTGAAATCTCTGGTTTCCGAGATCGCGCTACGCACGATCTCCTCGAGCGACACAGGTTTACGCCACTTCCGGCCGGGTTGGCTGCCACCGAGGATCAACAGGTTCTCAGCGTTGCGGCGGGCGCGAGTGGTCAGGTGATCGAGCTGAAACAGCAGCTCGAGATGCTCGGGATCGTTCTGCTTGGCCTCTGCCGCATCGAGCACACTGAGCTGCTGATGGATGACGACCTGGCTACGGCGCGCAATATCGAGAAAGACGCGGTTTACCCCGCCCCGCGTCCTCGCTTCGGCCTCAGCCGCGGTCACCGCGGTCCGCTGAGCCGTGTTGAACGCCTCGGCGACCTGCCCGATCTCGTCGATGCCATCGTCCGCAATCATCAACTCCGCGTCAACGTCGACATGCTCACCGGCACGCAGTCGTTCCACAATCGAGGGCAGCGTTTGGTCCGCCAGCTCCAGTGTTTTGGCACGCAACGACCGCAACCGTCGGATCATCGTACGCGCAAGTCGAATGGCGGTGACGAACGAGACAACACCGGCCAGGAGTACGGCAATACAGGCAGCGATTGCTCGGGCCAATAGCGCGTCGGCGGCGTCGATTGCTGATCGCTCAGCGTGGCGAAAGTGATCACTACACAGGCCGCGCAACTCGGCACTCACTTTTTCCTGAGCATCCAGCCACTCCCCCAGCGGTAGCGGAAGCTTTCCGGTTTCTCCCAGCCTGCCCTCGGCGGCAATTACCGACTGCCATTCTGTACTCGCGATGAGTTTCCCGTATTTTTTCTGTTCAGCTACGGTCAGTTGCGATACCGCCGCCTCGAGCCGACTGTGGAATGCACCAACCAACCGGGTATACGTCAGCCGGTCTGATGAGTTGAGGATGCCCCCGCCCGCCAACGTTCCCACGACGCGACCGATCGCGCGAGCATGCAGATCAGTTATCTGTATCAGCTCGCCCACAACGATTTCCTCGGCAACTACCTGCGGGTCCGGTGAGCTACGAGCAGAGCTGTTGAATCCGAGCGCGATCACGCCGGCGAGTTGGGTGTAGAACTCGTCGATCTCAGCGGCCTCAGCTTGCTGGGTATCCACCGCACGGCGGACCGCTGGTACTCGCGCGACCAATAAACGGAAGGCGGAGTCAGGCTTGGCCGCCACTTCGGGATTGAGCTTACTCAGCGCTCGCGCGATGTCACTGAGCTTCCGCACGGCCGCGTCGGTTCCATCCCGAGTTGCCTGTAGGTCTGTCGGTACTCGAGAGTCGCTGACGGCCCGAAGACTTTCGGTTCGCTCGGACTGCACCGCGGCGACGTAACCGAGAAAAGGATCGACCTGGATACTCAAGCTCCTCGACCAATCCCGCGCCGAAACACCGTCATAAAGCCGCAGACCGACTAACGTTCCACCAGTGACCAGCAAGGCGATACATGGGACAAGCGCGATCGCCAGAACGCGCACGCGAATCGACCCTGGTCGGCGCATGAGCCGGTAGAACCCGAGCCATCGAGCGCTTGTGTTCAATCCAAGTTTCACCGCAACCTGCCGCCCTGCGCACCGGCCGGGCCGCTATGCAAATTTCGGATACGGTCCTCCACTTTGCTCGTATTTCGCGCGCCACGCTCCGCACTGTCGAGCCGACGGCGATCAATCCGCAATGGTATGTCCACTCGGTACACGGTTGGCCGGGAATGAAGAATCAATGTCGTTACTCGATCCACTGCTGTTACCACTCATTCGACAGGATTGCTGCCGGCGACATCGCCTCCGGCGGCAAGCTAGCTGGTGTCAGGGCCGTTCATCCGCTGGCCCCGGGTCTGCAATTGTTGTGACGCTAGTTCTGTGAGCGGCATACCCAACCGGAATCGGCCCGAGATCGGCGCACAGTCGCCATCAAGTAGCCAATAGGTCTCGGTGGATCGCGACATGACAGGATAAGCCTTCGGGGTCACCGCCGCCACGCCCCTGAGCGAGGCGTTCACCGCCGATCCCATTGCGGCGGTGAACACTATCGCTGGACCGGTGTGAGTGAGCATTCCTGCGAAAGTAACGATGCCTGCCGCAGCGGAAAGTACTGATATCCACAATATTCGGTCGAGGCGATACCGAATGGTGAGCATTCCGAGTAGAATCGCACCAGCGACACCGCCGAAGCTCAGAACCACCCGGCGCCCGTCCCGAATCCAGGGTTCCAGCCGGCATCTTTGACTAGCTGCAGCATCCGGGAACGGCGGCATCACGTGTGCGGCCGCCTTCGCCATGTGCCTGTAGACGTTCACTTCGAGTGGTTCGATGTTGGGATTCGGGGGCGGAGTATGGCCTCCAACCGTAGCCGGTCGGCGATGACTTGGGTCACAACGTCTCACTCCAGATGCGTCTCACTATACGGAACAGTGTTCATTATTGTGACACTATTGGTTGCGTGCGGCAAGAGGACTACCGCGGAAGGCCGGCTGACCGGGCCGTGGCCAGGAGGGGCCGCCCTGGTCGGCTGGGCGGTCGGTGTCGACCGCATCGCATTCGGCGGCAATGTCGATCGGTTCGTGAGCAGATCGATGGGGGACCGTGCTCATCACCTCCGAGAAGGCGGGGGACCCTCAACGAGCCGAATCCATATCGCGTGTGCGGCGATCGGCGGTAGCGCGAACGGTACGGCAACACCGCTGCGAAGGAGATTGTCAGCACCGTCGCAGCGGTCTCGGCTACCAAGAGAATCGCAGAGCGCATCGACCTGGCATCGGTTCAGGCGACATCGTCGACCACCGCAGCAATGAGATCCGCGAGTTGCTATCGCTGATGCAGCGCGTGCTCCTATTTCTCGTCGACGTCGCGGACTGCTCGTAGTGCCTGCTCATAGGCCCGAACCAGAGGACGCTGGTCGTTTGCGCGGCGGGCGAGCGCAAAAAGTAGCGGGGGTAGATCGCGGACCGGGCGGAAAGTCACCCCGCCGCGGTCGAGCAGCGGGATGTCGCCCGCGGCGGTCAGGATCACGCCGAGGCCCGCCGCCAGAGCTTCGTTGACCTCATCGATACCGGCCACCTCGGCGCCGACGCGGACCGGCCGCCCGGCCCGCTTCTCCATTGCCAGCCAGTAGTCCCGCAGTGGTCCTGCCGCGTGCGGCAGTGCCAGGAACGGCTCGTTCAGCAGGTCCGCGAAGTCCAATGCCGTCGTGCCAGCCAGCTGATGTCCGGGAGGCAGCGCGATCAGCCGGGGCTCCTCCGATATCACTGTTGTGGCGTAGCGCCCCGGATCCGGCAACGGGAGCCGAATGTATGCCAGATCGCTGCTGCCGTCCGACAGTCCGGCGGTCGGGTCCTGCCAGCCCACCTGACGTAACTTCAAGGTGACTTCGGGGTAGGCCGCGAGGAACCGCGACCGCACCGCCGGAAGCAGCCCGCCGCGCCCCGGGCTGGCACCCATCCCGATCACGAGTGTGCTTCGCTGGGCCGCTCGCGCTTGCTCCACCGCCGCGGTCGCGGCATCCAGTGCCTCCAGCACTGTCCGTGCGTGCGGGAGCAGTGCCTCCCCGACGGGGGTGAGTATCACCTGCTGCGGACCCCTAGTGAAAAGTGGTGCGCCCAAGTGTCTTTCGAGTGCCCGAATTTGCTTGCTCAGTGCCGGTTGCGACACATAGAGTCGTTCAGCCGCGCGCGTGAAGTTCAGCTCTTCAGCGACAGCCAGGAAGTAGCGCAGATCGCGTCCGTGCAGGTCCATAACCAATGGTTATCATGACAGGTCTTGGACGCGCCCCTGAACCGGCTGCACGCTGAAGAGATGAACGAGATCTGGATTGTCACAGGCGCCAATTCCGGCTTCGGTCGGGCCATCGCCGAGGCGGCAGTCGCCGCGGGGAACATTGTCGTCGCGGCCGCGCGGCGACCCGAAGCCCTGGCAGATCTCGTCGCCGCCCACCCGGATCGGATCGAGGCGCTCAGCCTCGACGTCACCGATCAGACCGCTATCGCGACCGCTGTCGCGGACATCGCAGCCCGCTACGGCCACATCGACGTCCTGGTCAACAATGCCGGCCGCAGCCATATCGGAGCCTTCGAGGAGACCTCCGACGCGGAACTTCGGGATCTGTTCGAACTGCACGTCTTTGGGCCAGCCGCAATGGTACGCGCCGTCCTGCCGCATATGCGCGCTCAACGATCGGGAGCGATCATCCAGGTCAGCAGCCTGCTCGGCCAGACCTCCCGGGCGGGCTTCTCCGCGTACAGCGGCAGCAAGTTCGCCGTCGAGGGCATGTCCGAGGCTCTCGCGGGGGAGGTCCGGCCGCTCGGCATCAAGGTGATAATCGTAGAGCCGGGGTCGTTCCGCACCAGCCTGCCCGGCAACACCACGCTCAGCTCCGAATTGTCCGACTACGCCGCCACGGTCGGCGGCATGCGCGCTGTCATCGCCGCATCTGACGGAGAACAGCCCGGCGACCCGGCCCGCGGCGCGGCCCTCATGCTCACCGCCCTCGATGTCGATAGGACGCCACTGCGACTGGCGCTCGGCGCCGATGCCGTCGACGGCATCCTCGCCCACCTCGACCAAGTCCGCGACGACATCGAAGCCTACGAGGACGCCTCCCGGGAGACCGCGTTCCAACGCTGCCGAGTTCTGCAATTCGGATGAGATGTTCAGCCGTGGAGCATTGAAGCACTGGCTTCGCCTGTACGGCCGATGCCGGGATGGCAGCCCGCTGCGCGATAAGACGGCAGCAAGTCATGCAATCCGGGCAACGTCGCCGCCAGCGTGCGCAGTTTCCGATATGGCAGCGGGACCGGCGCTCGTGCGATGCCTCTCGAGGCGTCGAGATGTTCCCGAGCGAGTGCTCGCCGTGACCCGGGGCACGTGGCGAGCTGGTCGTGGACGCTCACTCGGAGCGTGGAGCGGTCACGCTTCGATAGGGCAGGAAGCGCTGGAAGCCGAGCGGGGTCAGGCCGGGCATGGAAGCGATCATCTTCGGAACCGCGTCGTTGCTGCTCAGCTGGCCGTCGACGATACCGCGATGGGCGTCCACGTCGACGAATTCCGCATAGTTGATCACCCCGGTCCCGTCCGTCGCGATGTGAAAGTTGTTGCTGATCATGCCGGCTGTCTTTTTCGGGTCTGGGTCGTGTATCGGGTGGAACCGATCCAGCAGGGTGTCCACGAATGTTCGACCGGTCTCCTGGCTGTCGGTGTCGAAGGACACCACGACGACGCATCCGACCGGCAACGACTCGTGCGGTACGACGCGGCGGTACAGGCGATGAGTTGTCGTATCCGAGCGGACGATCTCGGGCAGCGCCCTATCGATCCGTGTGTAGGTCGCCGTCTCGTCGGCGCCGAACCTGTCGGCCGCTTCGGCGCTGGACCACTGTGCATAGTGCAAGACGGTCCGGCCGTCGGTGCCGAGCAGAACACTGCGCCGCAGCAGGCCATCCGGCCATGCTGAGTCGGCCCACAGCTCCAGTGCGGCGTCGGCAGCGGTTAGTTGTGCGGCCTCCGAGCCCAGCGTCCACCGGCCGACTGTCGCCACGTCCATATCGGGCCGCGCGACATCGGGCACCGGATCGGTGAATTCGGCCGCATGCCAGCGCACCCACTCCAGGAAGCGGCGTGCCGGTTCGCCGGTCACCGCCCGCATGGTGTCGGTGACCGGCGGTGGGTTGTCCGCCATCGCAAGATACGACCGGTGCAGCTCCTCGACTTCCGCTGGGCCGAAATCTGCACCGATTTGTCGCGCCCACTCGCCGGCGGAGATGTCAGCCCAGAGTGACCGCCGTCCGGTGACGTCATCGATGATGTGAAGCCGTTCGACCGGCGTCAGCAACTCGGGCCCGGAGAGTTCGTAAACCGCGGACGCGTGCCGATCGTCGCGCAGCGCGCGCACAGCCACCGCGGCGATGTCGCGCTCATCGATCGCGGTCACCGGGATGCTGCCGAATGCGCCCCGCACCGCCCGGCCCGCGCGTACGTCGTCCGCCCAGGCGAGCGAGTTCGCGGCGAATGCCCACGGGCGCAGGAACGTCCAGTCCAGACCGGACCGCTCGATGAGCCGCTCGATCTCACGGTGCGAGCGGCCGATCACGGTGGCCTGTGGGTCGGCGTCGTCGCGCACCGCGGCGGAGGACTGGAACACGATCCGGCTCGCTTGACTGGCGATGGCTGTGATCGCTTTGTCGGCTGTGGTGAGGTCACCGAGGTCGGGCCAGACCAGAAACACTGCCGATACGCCCGCGGAATGCCGTTCCAGGCTCGCCGGATCGGTCTGGCTGCCCGCGACCACCTCGACGCCTTCGGGCATCCGCGCATATCGCGGGTTCCGCGTCAATGCCCGTACCGGGACGCCGGCCCGTGCCAGCTCATCGACGATTCGCCTGCCGACGGTGCCGGTCGCGCCGGTCACCAGAACTGTGTCGTCTGCACTCATGCCGCCAACGGTAGGGACATACGACCACCCCGCGGATCTGTCGAATGACCTGAATCATTCGCCGGCAATGAGTTCCGGGATCATGGCCAGCTCGGCGCGGGTGCGCACCCCCAACTTGGGAAACACGTTGTGCAGGTGGTAGCCCACCGTGCGCGGGCTCAGGAACAGCTGGGCGCCGATCTCGCGGTTGCTCAGCCCGCGGGCCGCCCAGCGCGCCACCCGCAGCTCCTGTGCGGTCAGCAGCTGGGACAGGGCGAGGGAGGCGGCGACATCTCGCCCGGTGTAGCCGGCCACGCGCAGTTCGGCCCGTGCGCGTTCGGCCCATGGCCGGGCGGTGAGTCGCTCGAACGTTTCGCGGGCGCCGTGCAAGGCCAGCCGCGCCTCGCCGCGACGGCGGCGACGGCGCAGCCATTCGCCCCACAGTAGCTGCGTGCGCGCGTATTCGAACGGCAAACCCGCGTCGCGATGCAGGTCGAGCGCTTGTAAGAACAGCTCTTCGGCGCTGTCGCGCTCACCCTCCAGTAGGGCGGCACACCGCAGCGCGATCGCTCGGGTCCACGGCCGATCCACCTGGTCGGCCCACTCGGCGTAGATGGTGTAGGCACCATCGATGGGCACGTGGTCGCGAGCTCTTCCGGAGCGGAGGCCGGCTTCGATCAGATCGGGCAGACTTGCCGTCATTCCGCTCCGGTTGGACGCCTCCGCGAGGGCGGTCAACCGCCCGAACGCCTCCTCGTAGCGTCCGAGCCCCAGGTCGAGAAGGCTCAACGCGCCCGCAGCGTGCACGTTGCCGGGCGGCGTCCCGCGCGCGATCGCACCAGCGGTCAACCCCACGCACTGCTGCTCGTCACCGCGCATGGCGGCCAGCAACGCCAGCACCGTTTCGAGGTAGGAGGCGTGGCGGCCGAGCCCGGTGTCGGCGGCGAGCCGCAGCCCCTCGGCACCCGCCGCCGCGGCCTCGTCGACCCTGCCCAGCAGCAGCGAAACCCGGGCGAGCAACGGTAGCGCGGCGGCTAACAGACCGGAGGCACCGTCCTCCCGAGCGACCCGCTCCACGTGCAGCACGGTGTGATGGGCACCGCCGAGGTTACCGAGCATCAGGTGCTGCCAGCCCGCGTCCAGTGCGGTGTGCGGCTCGTCCGCCACGGTGAACGGCCCTCCGTCAGCACCAGGCCCGCCCGCGTGGAGTTCGGCATTGGCGATGAACAACCGGGTCAGCGAGTCGATGGTGTCGACGTTCGGCACGGCGAGCCGAAACGCTTCGGCCGCGGTGTGTTTCACCATCGACAGGTCGCCGGTGTGGGCGGCGGCCCATGCTGCGCGCACCAGCAGCTGCCCGGCCGCTCGCGGATCGTCGGTGTGCATCGCCGATGCGGTGCGCAGGAGCAGTCCGTGCGCCTCGCCACTGCGGTCCCGCGCATCCAATAGCCGAGCCCGCAGCACGGCGACCGCTACCAGACCGGACGGTTCGCGGGCCTCCGCCTCGGCTCGATCGGCCAGTGTGGCAGCGCGGTCGGGCAGCCCGGCGTCCATGGCGGCGGACGCCGCTGCGCCGTAGCGTTTGCCGCGCCGCCCCGGCTCCGGGGTGAGTTCCGCCGCTCGTTCCAGCATCGACGCTAGTGACGCCCCTGGTGACCCGCCCGCTGCGGCTCTTTCCAGCGCGGCGGCAGTCTCCTCATCGGGGCCGGCCGCCGCCGCTGCTCGGTGCTGCGCATACCGGCAGGTGTCGCCTCGTTCGGCGAACACCATGGCGAGCGCGCTCTGTATGGCAAGCCTGCGCTCCAGCCCGACGGCCTCCTTTGCGGCCGTGCGGATCAGTGGATGCCGGAATGCGATGCGGTTGTCCGGGCTCACAATCAGCAGCCCGGCCTGCACGGCGGGCGCCAGGCTCGCGGCAGTTTCCCCCAGCACCTCGGCGGCACGAGCCAGCACCGCCGGGTCTCCGGTACCGTCGACCGCCGCGGCATACAGGACGGCGCGAGCGGGTTCGGCCAGCGCGGCGATCTGATCCTTGTAGGTCCCCACCAGCGTGCGATAACCGAGTGACGGTGATCGGCCACCCTCCCCGTCGGCCGGCAGCTCCAGCAGGGCCAGTGGGTTGCCCGCGGCTCGCGCAAGCAGAGAGCGGCGGGCCGGTGCCGAGAGCCGGTCGCGCCGGGCCAGCAGCCTCTCGGCGCTGGCCTCGTCGAGCGGTCCCACCACGAGCTCGGGCAGCCCGGCCGGATCTACGCCGGTGGCTATCCCGCTTCGTGCGGCAGCCAGCAGCGCCACCGGCTCGGAGGTCAGTCTGCGAGCAGCGAAAGCGATTGCTGCGGAGGACGTTTCGTCAAACCAATGCACGTCGTCGAGTACGCACAGCACCGGCCGTTCCGCAGCGAGCTCCGCCAGCAGGGCCATGACCGCGAGACCGATTTCGAATCGGTCCGCGGCCATCTCGCCGTCGAGGTCGAAGACCTGCCGCAAGACGCGTGCCTGCGTCGGCGGCAGAGCGCTTACTCGATCCCGGGCCGGCGCTAGCAGCAACTGCAGCGCCGCGCCCGGCACCCCGGTCTCGGCCTCCACACCGGTGGCGCGCAGTACGCGGAGGTCCGCGCTCGCGACGCCGGCGGCATGCTCGAGCAGCGCTGATTTACCCACTCCGGGATCGCCGCGCAGGATGAGCGCCGCGCCGCGTCCCGTACGAACGCGGTCGAGCGCACCCTCGATGCGCTCGATCTCGGCAGCCCGGCTGACCAGCATGCTCCGAGGATATCGCCGTTCGCTCGTCACTGCCCATATGGCGCCTGCGCTCGGCCGAACCGCAGCAACCGACCCCACCAGCCGAGCTGGTCGAGCATGCCCTTCGCCGCGCGAGCCGCGTCGGGATCGGGACTGCTGCACGGATAGGTGACAACCGAGTTGGCTTGCCCTTCGGGTGGGCTGGAAGGATGTCATCGTGCCGAAGCCCTATCCCCGTGAGTTCCGCGACGATGTCGTGCGTGTGGCTCGCAATCGCGACGATGGTGTGACGCTGGAGCAGATCGCCGCCGATTTCGGGATCCACCCGATGACGCTGTCGAAATGGATGCGTCAGGCCGACGTCGACGAGGGAACCAAACCGGGCACCAGCACGAGCGAGTCGGCCGAGCTGCGGGCGGCGAAACGGCGAATCCGGTTGCTGGAGCAGGAGAACGAGGTCCTCAAACGGGCCGCCGCTTATTTCGCGCAGGCGAACCTGCCGGGAAAATGATCTACCCGCTCGTCCGCGAGCTGGCCGAAGACGGGATCCCCGTCACGGTGACGTGCCGGGTGCTGAAACTGGCTCGTCAGCCGTACTACCGATGGCTGGCCGAACCGGTCACTGCCGCCGAACTCGACCAGGCGTATCGGGCCAACGCGCTGTTCGACGCCCATCGCGACGATCCCGAATTCGGGTACCGATTTCTCGCCGACGAGGCCCGCGCCGCCGGTGAACCGATGGCCGACCGCACTGCATGGCGGATCTGTTCGGCCCAGGGCTGGTGGAGTGCGTTCGGCAAGAAGCGACGCGGAAAGGGCAAGGCCGGCCCGCCGGTCCACGATGACCTGGTCCAACGCGACTTCACCGCTGAGGCTCCGAATCGGTTGTGGCTGGCCGACATTTCCGAACATCAGACAGGCGAGGGCAAGCTCTACATTTGTGCGGTCAAGGACGTCTATTCCAACCGGATCGTCGGCTACTCCATCGACTCACGCATGAAATCGGCGCTGGCGGTGCACGCGCTCAACAATGCGGTGGCTCGCCGTGGCGAGGTGGCCGGTTGCATTCTGCACACCGACCGCGGATCGCAATTTCGCAGCCGGAAATTCGTGCGAGCCCTGACTCGTCACGGCATGGCCGGGTCGATGGGCCGTGTCGGCGCGGCCGGTGACAATGCCGCCATGGAGAGTTTCTTCGCGCTGCTGCAGAAGAATGTCCTCGACCGCCGATCCTGGTGCAGCCGTGAGGAATTGCGCATCGCGATCGTCACCTGGATCGAACGGACCTACCACCGCCGCCGACGCCAAGCTACCCTCGGCCGTTTGACGCCGGTCCAATACGAGACCATCATGACCCCACCGGCCAGTCAGGCCGCGTGATCGAATCTGTCACCCGATCGTGCAGCAGTCCCGTGTGCGGGAGCAGGGCGTAGCAGGCGCCCGTCGCGACGAAGATGGCCAGGGCCATGATCAGCGGGATGCGGGCGCCGATCCGGCGAGCCAGTGCGCCGGCGAGGGCACCGCAGATCATCGCGACCACGGCTTGTAGCAGCGCGATCTGAACTGCGAATTCCAGGAGGGTGTAACCGTTTCCGTAGCTGTAGCCCGGATCCAGCGTCACCTGCACCGCCTCGGGCGGCATCGGCTGGCCGGTCTGCGCTTGGATCTGGGCGAGGGAGCCCTGCTGCACCTTGCCCGCGATGTTCGCTTCGTCGGGGCTCTGGGCCATGTAGGCGATGGCGTAGGACTGCACGCCGATCTGCAAGGAAGCGAACAGTGCGGCGGCGAGGACCAGTGCGACCCGCGGGTGGAACAGCAGCTTCATGTCCATGATCGGACGCGGGACCTGGGTCTCCACGACGACGAACAGCACCAGCAGCGCGACGCCACCGATCAACCACGCCACCGTGGTCGGCCTACCCCAGCCCCAATCCCGCCCTTTGTCCAGGTAGATCAGCGTCAGGCCCGCGCCCGCCGACAGCAGGACCGCACCGACGATATCGATGCGCTCGGGCACCCGCAGCTTGGATTCGGGCACCACCAGCCAGACCGCCGGGAGCATCAGCAGAGTGAATCCGGCCATGCACCAGAAGATGGCGCGCCAGCTGTAGCTGTCGACCAGGAAGCCGCCGAGCAACGGCCCCGCGATGGCGGACAGGCCGAGTCCGGTGGCGGTGATACCGAGGCCGAGCGGAACGTACCTGCGTGGCATCAGATCCCGGATCAATCCGTAGGCGATGACCGCCGTCGCGATGGCGGTGGCCTGCAGGCCGCGGCCGATCAGGAACAGGGCCCAGTTCGACGTGACCGCGTCGAGCACACAGCCGATCATGAACAGCACGCCGCAGACGAGGAACATCCGCTTCTTGCCCCAGACATCGCTCATCTTGCCGATCAGCGGGGAAGCGGCCGCGCCGATCAGGCCGAAAACGATGATGGCCCAATTGATATCGGCGCCGACACCGGGAAATGTCGGTGCGATCTTCTGCAACGCGGCCGCGACGATCGTGTACTGCATCGGGGCGACCTCGGTGAAGAGCACGATGACCGCCAGTATGGCGAAGATCCTGGCCCGCGAGGCGCCCTCCAGGCGGCCGGTATCGATGTCCGGATCGGCTACGGCAGTGGCACTCTCGGGCTTCGAGGGATCTTGGGAAATGGTGGACATAGCCACGCTCCGTTGTTCGGGGAACCACGTTCGACGTGTTCGAGATGGTCTGCGGAACGTCTCACAGGCTGGTGTGACACGGGTCGCATGAATCCCGCTCACCGAGATTCCGACAAGAACACTGCCCGAGCGCCGTATGCCGAAATTGACACTGGTCAGTACCGGTCAGTCCTCCTCGGTTCCGTGGTGCGACGTCGGCCGCGATGGCCTCGACGCGTCCGTAAGCGGTGCTACAAACGGTGCAGCCGTGGGCAATTCGACGGTGCCGACATGCCCCAGATGGCTAACGGCCAGCGCGGCGGCGATGAGCGCGAGAACCCGGTAGAGGGTTCGAGAATGCATCCGGGTCGCCCAGCTCGCGCCGAGCCACGCACCAGCCAGGCTGCCGACGAGCAAGTTGGCCGCGATCGTCCAATGCTCGGTCATCTCGCCATAAGGCAGGGCAATTAGCCTGGCAGCAAGCGCGGTGAGCACCACGATCAGGCTCATCGCCTTATTCAGAACCACCGCATGCAAAGCAACGAAGCCGAACAAACCGATCAGCAGCGGCAACCGGAACTCGGCACCACCGAGCCCGATCAGCCCGCCCAGAACCCCGATCACAGAGCCGGACGCAAACACACGCAGCGGCGCGCTTCGTCGCTGAGAAACGGTCGAAGTCGATGTTGCCGGTCCTCAACCGCCTCATTCACATGCCGAGACGATACGGGGTGCTGGCGGGCACATTCGCTACCGGAGAGTGCGTGAACCAGAGACCATTCCGCAGGTTCGAATATCCGGCGTCAGGATCTGGCGCGAACGGAGCGGATGAAGTGGATCACGTCGGCTGGCGCGCCGTCGACGAACTCGGATTGGATGCCACTTATACCGAATAGGGTAGTGGATGTCGGCCCTTATACAGGCTGCTAGTGCCTCGTCAAGCAACCTTCGGTAGGTAATCAGGGTGCCGGATCTTGGAGTTGACGGCGAAGTCGCGTTTGGGTCGGGCGTGCTGGTTGTACCAGCGGATGTAGGCGCCGATCGCGGCGTCCTGTTCGTCGTGGCTGCGGTGATCGGTGCCGTTCAAGGCGAAGTAGCGTAGAGCCGCGAATTCGGACTCGATCCAGTTCAACCACGATGAATAGGTCGGTAGGAAGACCAGTTCCACGTTGTTGGCCGCAGCCCAGGTGCGGACCTCGGCTCGTTTGTGCGGGGAGAAGTTGTCGGCGATGACGTAGAGCTTCTGTCCGGGCCAGCGCGCCCGCAGCGACTTCAGCAACGACAGGAACTCCTGCCACCGTTTACGATCCCGGATCCGGTAGTGGATCTTGCCGGTCGCCAGATCCAGAGCGCCGAGTAGGTGCCGCACGCCCTGGGTGCGCCGGTAGGTCGCCCGCAACCGTTTCGGGGTTCGTCGCCCGAACCAGCCACGACCAGCGCGGGGTTGCAAGTTCAGCGGCCCGAACTCGTCCACGCAGACCACCCGCCCATCGGTGGGTGGATGGTCATAGAGGTCCAGGACGCGGTTCATCTTCGCGGTGAACTCCGGGTCGGTGCCCGCTTTCCAGGTCTTGACCGCCTGCCACGACACCCCCTCGCCGTGGAGGATCTTGCGCAGAGTTTCGCGGCTGATCTCAGCGATTCCGTTGGTCAGCAACACTTCTCGCAGTTTCGACAGGCTCCACACCGAGAACGGCCAGCCCAGATCACGCGGGCAGCACCGGGCGATACAAGCGATGCGTTCACGCGTCGCCCGATCTACCTTCTTCGGCCTGCCCGCGCTCCATTTTGGGTCCAGAGCTTCGAACCCCCGCTCGTTGAACTCGTGGATCACCTGCCGCACATACGCCTCGCTGACCTGCATCAACCTCGCGATCGCGGGGGCCGGTTGCCGCTGCGCCGAGGCCATCACCACGATCGCTCGTCGCGTCCTGACCGGTTGTTTGCTCGTCTTGGTGATCTTCTGCAACCGGCGCCCCTCCTCCGGGGTCACCGCCCGCACAAACACTTCCGGCCTCCGGGCCACCGACACCACCTCCACTGGCAGCATCACCGGACACGCGTCCACGATCAACCCGACACCCGGTTACCAGGGCAACCTACCTGGACGAGGCACTAGTCAGCATTGCAGGGGCGCCGTGTCTCGGCACTTCGGTTGGGGCCGGGGCGAACTGGCAGCACGGTATCGGGTGATGCCGGTGACCTGGGTCAGTCCCCACACAACCAGTGCGGACAGGGAGTAGGCCGCGCCGGACCAGCAGCAGGCCGACCATCCCCAGGTGCTGTATGCCCAGGTGGTCGTGATCGCGCCGAGGGCGGATCCGAGGGAATAGAAGGCCATGTAGGCGCCTATGACGCTGCTGGCGCGCGGCGGGTGCGCTGCGGTCAGCAGATGCTGGCTACTGACATGTACTGCCTGAACGACGAAGTCGAGCAGGACGATGCCGATGACGAGCAGCCACACGGTTGCTTCGGTCCGGGCGATGAGCAGCCAGGAGGCGGTGAGCAGCGCCAGTGCGGAACCGGTGATCGCCTGGGCGTGACCGCAGTCGGCCCATCGTCCCGCGCGGGCGGCGCCGAGCGCTCCGGCCAGGCCCGCCAATCCGAATAGGCCGATCTGCGTGGTGCCGAAGTTCCAGGGCTCGGTGCCGAGGGGGAGGGCGAGCCCGCTCCAGAGGGTTCCGAAGGACGCGAAAAGGAAGAAGGCGATCAGGCCTCGGCTCAGGAACAGGCGATCCGTGCGCGCGAGCTGCCCCATTGATGCCAGCACCTCCCCGTACCGTGCGCCGGGAGTTCTGTAATCCGGGTCGAGTGTCGCGCGGACGGTGAGAGCCAGAGCCACGCAGAGCACGGCGAGCAGCGCGTACACGGCGCGCCACCCGACCGTGTCGCCCAAGGCGCCCGCGAGGACGCGGACGCCGAGAATGCCGATCACCACGCCGGAGGTGACCGCGCCGATATTGCGGCCTCGCTCGCTCGGCGCGGAGACTGCGGCGACATAAGCGACGGTCACCTGAACCACGACCGCGAACAGACCCGCGACCGCCAGCCCCGTCACCGCGACGGCGCTGTTCGGGGCGGCGGCCGCGGCGGCGTCGCCGAGTTCGGGCTCGCCCGAGCCTGGGCCGCCGCGGGGGCTCTACTACCTCAGCGCGACTGACCGAAGACCCTGTGTCGGCAGTGCTGCCGCTCGGATCCGGACCCGCTGCCTTCGAGTGTCTCCATCGACGGCAGCGGCCGGTCTCCGGCACCGAAGTCATAAGCGGACACGCGGGTAAAGGTCCGCTACATGTTCCACTACACCTGCTTCCGCTTGCACATGATAGGCAAGAGGGTTGGCTGCTATCTGCTGGCGACCTAGATTGGTACCACTCCAACACGGATCTGCGTCAGGGATGACGGGGTTCGGTGTTCAAGTCCCCTCTCGCGCACAGATTCACGTCAGATGTGACACTTTTCCGTGCACTGTGTGCGAGGGCCCTCGCACACACGGGAGCCCCACCAGTGGAGACACTATCTGACCTGCGCCGATTCGTGTCGTATCTGCCAATCACGACAGTTGCACCCCCTCGGAAAAGTTTGCTGGCGGGTGTGATCGCCGATGATCACCGCTGTGGTTCCGCCGCAGTTGCGGTTGCAGGAACTCATCCACGGTCCTTGCTGACCACCCCGACGGTGCGGCCCGCCGACGGTGATGTCGTCTACGGGATCTGCACCGTGGGTGACGGCAGCCGCGTCCTGGACAAGATCATCGTCACCGTCCTGGACTGGCGCCTGGGCACATGCCTGGAGCCGTCGGCCGTGGTGACCACTATGGTCCGGGAGGCGATTCTGGCGGGCCGAGGTGCACTACAACCGGGAAGTCGGTGAATGCGTCATCGGCGGATGGAGACAATCACCCGCCGAGGCGGCAATTCTGCACCTGCGATCCAACATACAGGTGTGTCGGTGCTCGGGTTGGCGTTGATCGTTATTGCGCTGGTAATCCGGCAGCAGACGACGGCCGATCTCGTGCGCGCTCGTCAGGCGACCGGAACTCTGGCAGCCCAGTAGGCGAGCTGGCGGTAACCGCTTTCCTGGTGCAGCAGTTTCGCGCCCAGGTACGTACCGGCAACGATCTGCACGGCCTCATCACGAATCTGGTTGATCGGCCATGGGTTGGTGCCAATGGTTTCGTAATCGAGGACCAGCACCTGAGTCTGCGGGGACACAACGCTGGGTTCAACGCGGTTGAGCATCTCGAACCCCTCCCAATGGCTGCCATTGCGGCGCAGCCGGTACTTCGGGGCCAAGACCGCCGCGAGAATGAACGCCAGCCCGGAGAGGGTGTTGGTGCCGCGCCGGGCGGACTTGTCGAACTTTTTACCCAGCCACGGCATCAGCCCGAGGGTGCCGGTGACGACCTTGCCCAGCGTGATGATCACCCGGCCGGTTCGTTGCAGATCATCGGTCGGATTCAGAAAACCGACCAGCTTGCCCTCGGTCTGCCCGTCGATGTCAGCGACATCTCCGGCCGCGAACAGCTGCGCCAATTCCAGCTCGGCCGCATGATCCGGCAACTGGGCGCCAAGGCGTGTGAACCACGCCCACGCCGCGTCCTGAGCGGCCTGAGGATCGGTTTCGGCCAGCGTGCGCAGTCGAGCGACTCGCTCGGCTACCGCGGACGGCATTGTCGATGTGGTCATGACCTGCCCTTTCCAAAAATATGGGATTCCTACACCCACTAGGGAATCATCATTCCGGTTTGGAATCAAGTATCCTTTCTGGTATGACCAGACCCAAAACGTGGGCCGACCGCCGCAGACAAGCGCTGAGAGAAGAGATCCTCAAGGCGGCCTTCGAGGTGTTCGCCGAACGCGGCTACCACGACGCTGGGGTCGCCGAGATCGCCGAACGGGTCGGTATCGGTCACTCGACCTTCTACCGACAGTTCCAGTCCAAACGTCAAATACTCGACGCCGTCATCGACAGCGTGATCGAGCGATCGAAGGCGGTACTAGTCGCCGAGAACGCCCCCGAGGCCGCCCGAACGCTCGTCGAATACCGAGCTCAGGTGGACCGCATTGCCGCCGCGCTCGGGGATATCACCGCTGACCTGCGCGTCGTGCGCTTGCTGCTCATCGAAAGCCTTAGCGTGGACGTGGAACTCGAACTGCGAATCTTCGGCATCTTCGACCTCGCCGCCACGCTCACCGCCGCCTACTTCGACCACGGCTGCGAACAGGGCTACCTGCGAACCGATTTGGATACCGCCGCCACCGCCCGCGCCGTCGTCGGCATGATCTTCGGGACCGCTCTGACAGGAATGAACCCGGCGTTCGATCAGGACACACGCAATCGCACGATCACAGCGGCAGTCGAGTTGATGTTCAGCGGCATCACCGGGTATCCCGACACGAAGACACCATGACCTCATGGACGTTACCGAGGACCGGCCCCTTCAGCCATGACTTCGCCTACGATATCGATAGTGCTGCGTCACGCAACGTTCAGTAGGTAATCCGGGTGCGGATCTTGGATCCAACGGCGAAGTCGCGGATGGGTCCGGCGTGCTGGTTGCTCCAGCGGACGTAGGTGTCGATCGCGTCGTCTTGTTCGCTGCGTGCGGGCCCGGCCTGCGATGCGGAGCTCGACCGCCACCGGGACGGCAGCGAGGTCGGGCGCCGTACGCAGCTGGGTGACGGCGTGTCCGAGGATCCGCTGTCGCAGGGCGGGCGAACACGAGCCTGGCGGTCCAGCCCTGGCCAGAAGCGAGAAACATCACCCGATGAGTACGAACCGCCCATCACAGGTTATTGTTGATCGAGTGCGTGACATGTCACGCCAAGCGTCGTAGATCGCATTCGCTTCGCAACCAGCGCTTGCCGCATCCGCTCTTCTTACGGCGATCGATTTTGCCCATCGGCAATCTCGCCATTTCGTGCCCCCGGCGCGGACCCTGAAGGTCCGCAGACGGCTTGGGCACCACCTGATGCCCGAAAGGCACCGCAACACCTATGAGTTCTGCTGACATCTCTTTTACCGCGCTCGGCGTGAGCGCACCGCTGGTGAAGGCGTTGACTCGCGCCCAGATCACCGAACCTTTTCCGATCCAGACCGACACCCTGCCCGATTCGCTGGCCGGACGCGACGTGCTGGGCCGTGGCCGGACCGGCAGCGGCAAGACGCTCGCCTTCGCCATTCCGATGGTCAACCGTCTCGGCGGCGGTCTGGCCGGTAGGCGCGCACCGAGCCGCCCGACCGGCCTGGTGCTGGCGCCGACTCGGGAATTGGCCACCCAGATCGCGGCCGCGCTGGAACCCCTCGCCGCGGCCTATCGCATGACCGTCACCACGATTTTCGGTGGGGTCCCGCAGAACAGGCAGGTCCGGGCGCTACGCGGCGGTGTCGACATTGTCGTCGCCTGCCCCGGCCGGCTCGAGGATCTGATGAACCAACGTCTGATCTGCCTGGATGCCGTCGAGGTCACCGTTATCGACGAGGCCGACCACATGGCCGACCTCGGGTTCCTGCCAGGCGTGACCCGCATTCTCGCGGCCACCCCGAACGACGGTCAGCGCCTGCTGTTCTCGGCCACCCTGGATAACGGCGTCAACAAGCTGGTCAGCCGCTTCCTGCCGAATGCCAAGCTGCATTCGGTCGATGAGGCGAACTCCCCGGTCGCCGCCATGACCCATCACGTGTTCGAAACCGCGAGCGTCGAAGCCAAGCGCGAGGTCGTACACCGGCTCGCCTCGGGCTCTGGTCGGCGAATCCTGTTCATGCGCACCAAACATCAGGCCCGCAAACTGGCCAAGCAGCTGACCCTCGCCGGAATTCCGGCCGTCGATCTGCACGGCAACCTCTCGCAGGGCGCCCGCGACCGCAACCTCGCTGTCTTCGCCGCCGGTGATGCCCTGGTGCTGGTGGCGACCGATGTGGCCGCGCGCGGCGTGCACGTCGACGGTGTCGAGCTGGTCGTGCACGTTGATCCGCCCGCCGAACACAAGGCCTACCTGCACCGTTCGGGCCGTACCGCGCGGGCTGGCAACTCCGGTGAAGTGATCACCCTGGTGCTGCCCGGCGAACGACGCGACCTGGCCGACCTCATGCGCAAGGCCAAGATCACCGTGACCCCGCAACGGGTCACCGCCGATTCGCCCGTGGTGGCCGAGGTCGTCGGCACGACTGCCCCATTCATCGCGCCCTCCTACAGCGAACGGGCGGCACGTGAAGACGACCGCCGCAGCGGCAGCGGACCGTACCGCAGCAGTGGCGGACCGCGCAGGGGCAATGACGGTCCGCGCCAAGGCAGCGGCCGTCGCAACGGCAGTGCGGCGCAACGGCAGCCGCGCGCGAGGCCGCGTGCTCACTCCGCGCGCGGAACGGCCGTATAGGGCCCGTCTTTCGGTCGCTCCCCATGCCAGCCTATGCCGAGATCGCCCAGGCACTGAGCATCGCCGGCGAACTGCCGGGCAGCGAACGCTGGTGAACGTGGCCGATGACGCCGGTACTGGCGGGCAACCCATCGGGTGCCAGGCATTCACGCCTGATGGGTTGCCGTGCGATTGCGTAGCCGCGAAATCTGCGAGCGTGGCCAGGAGGGACACGCTGGGACATGACACTTGTACCTTTCCAATCCATCACCAAGTTCTCGACCGGGACGGGCAGGGACAAAATGGGTCGCGCCGGTCACTCGACCAGCAGCACCGTGCCGGACTGGGCTTCCTGTCCGGTCTCGACGACCTTCAACGCCTCGTCGATCCCGACGCGGTCGATCAGGCGGGCCCGCCACTGGGTCGAGATTCCAGGCGTTGGCGACAGCGCCGTGCCCCACGCGCAGTTCTGGCCGGGTTGGTAGCACTGGCGCCGGTCAGGACGTTGAACAACTCATTGGAACTGCTGCGGTGACCGCTGTTTCGGTACCTTGGTTCGGAGAGCGGCTTGTTCAGGCCGCGGGGTGCTTCGAGGGCTTCGGTGATGAGTGCGCGGGCGTCGACGCCAGGACGGCTCGACGGGCCAGCGCAGCGCAGGGCTACCGCGATTCCGTGCCACTGCTCGACGAGAGAAAGTCCTTGAGCCGGTCGGCGAAACCCGGTGCCGCCGGGACGAAATGGCCCGCACCCGGTGCTACGAGCCGTTGTGCCTCGAGTGCGTCGGAAAGCAGGTCGCAGATCCGTTCGAGGCCGGGAGAGTGTCCCCCCGATGCGACCAGCGCGGGAATTCCGGCCGCGCGCAGGACGGTCAGATTCGGTCGTGCTTGTCCCGGTAGACGAGCGCCCCACGCGCGGCGCACGGCCCCATCGGACAATCGACTCCCTCCCGCATCCGGTGATCCCGGCGAGGGTGAGGAATTCGCGCAGTGTTGCCGGGTCGGCGTCGAGACCGTGGGCGAGCACCGTATTTCCCAGTCTCTCCAGCCGAGCCACTTCAGGATCCTCAGGGGCGAGGAAATACAGGGGTGGTTCGATGAGGGTCAGCGAGCGCACGGTCCGAGGTTGCCGGACGGCGGCCAGAAGCGTGCCGAGTACCCCATAGGAATGGGCGACCACGTGCGGGTGCCGATCCCGGAATATACCTTCGAGATCGTCCGCGTCGATCTCGAAGTCCTGTCGCCCACCCGGTGGCGGCGGACTCGCCCCGAAGCCGCGTCGGTGCACGAGCAGCAGCGTCCACTGTGCGGACAGCGAGTGCAGCCCGGTCCAGGTTGTCTTCGGCCCGGCGCCACCATGCACCAGTGCCACCGCCGGTCCGGCCCCGTGCTCGAGAATCGAAAGACCTTGCACGACTGCAAGTGTCCACCATGCAGTCGAAGGATGGTGAGCCCGATCTGGCAGTGGCGGCTGGCGCGGCGACCGAGCGCCCCACGACGGCCCTGTGCAACAGCGTGTCCCGCGGCGTGTCGTCCGCTAAGGCGGCGAACAATTCATGCTTCGCCATGAACGCCATCCTCCCTTGGACAACCGACCGCAGGCTCCCGGTCGGGCCGGGTCCACTGGTTACAACCCGATCGGCGAGCTGGCGCAGTACGAGGACAGCTATCGGCTCTGCGCTACGTCCGCGGCCCCGAAGGCATCGTCGTCGCACTGGCCGAGCAGTTCTGACGGGACCCCGGGAGTTGGTCCACCGTGAGTGTGAGTCGGTTATCGGTGGATGCAGGCAGCAGCGTAGCCCGCGGGGGTTTGATAGCCCAGGGCTGAGTGTCTGCGGTGGTGGTTGTAGTCGTCCTTCCAGTCGCTGATCACGACGCGGGCTTGGGTCAGCGACCAGAAACTGTTGATGTTGAGGCATTCGTCGCGCAGTCGGCCGTTGAACGATTCGATGTAGCCGTTGCGCCAGGGCTGCCCGGGTGGGATGAACGCCAGGCCGACGCGTTCACCGGCCCAGTCCGCATCGCCTGGCATGCCAGTTCCGGGCCGTTGTCACTGCGCAGCGCGGCGGGATAACCGCGGCCGGTGGCGATGCGGTCCAGTTCGTCGATGAGCCGGTCGGCGGTGATGGAGCGTTGGACCAGCCCGCCGAGGCATTCGCGGGTGTGCTCATCGACGATGGACACGATCTTGACCGGACGGCCGTCATCGGTGGCGTCGAACTGGAAATCGACTGCCCACACGCGATTCGGCGCGTCCGCGGTCACCGCCGTGACCGTCGAGTCACCGATTCGTTTTCGGCGCCGTCGCCGCGGTACCCGTAGCCCTTCCTCGCGCCACAGGCGTTGGATCCTCTTGTGATTCACCGTCCAGCCCTCGGCACGGGCATCGTGGTAGGCGCGGCGGAACCCTTGACGTGGATGGCTGCGCGCCCAGTCACGCAACCATGCCCGCAACGGGGCATCCCGATCCGTGGGCTGCTCCGCGCCCGCAGGACGGCGCTGGGTACTGCGATGCTGCCCGGTCACCCGGCAGGCGAACCGTTCGCTGACGCCCATAAGTCGCTTCAGGTGCGCCACGGCTGCCCGCCGCCGTTCCGGGTCTAGAAGATTCCAGTCATAGGTGCACCACGGAAGTTCGACGAGGAGACTCGTGCTCGAGCAGTACGGATGTACCAGGACCGGATCCGCGAGCACGGCGATTCGATGACGATGGCGCGTCGGCATGTGGGCACGTTGCTGGATATCAACCCGGCGACGCTGCGGAACTGGGTCGAGAAGGCGGGGCAACCGGCCGACGATTCGAAGCCGGTGACCGTGTCGGAGTCCGAGGAGTTGAAAGCACTGCGTCGTGAAGTGGCCGAATAACGAAGGGCAAACGAGATTTTGCGGACTGCGAGCGCTTTTTCGCAGCGGCGGAGGTCGACCGCCGGTCGAGCCCGCCGCGGTGCCGCGTTGCGGTCACCATGGGCGAGAATGTACGGGAAATCGTCGCCGTACGAGGTTTCTGGAATGACTTTTTGTGCAACGACTTCCGGAACGCCGGGCGTTTCGACTCGCCCTGTTCGCATTTCGATGACCGGAGCCGTCTGCACTCGGTTCCGAGTCGTTCCACTTCCAAGGAAATGGAAAACACCGGGAGCCGACACGAGTATCGGCCGATTCCGGGCCGCTCGGCGAACGCTTCGATACTGGCGGGGCGTGGACGGCAGCGCGCCTGCCTCGACCCCACCGCGCTTGGTGATTCGACCGCTGCGCAACGCGAGCACGCGATGCGAGGGTTTCGCGAACACAAAGCCGCCGACCCGGACGTACACAACGATACGGGCGTGCGGCTGTGAGAAGTTACTCTCCGATCAGGTTGGGGTGCGCCGCCTCTCGCACGTGAGATACGTTGGCCGCACCCACTGTGACGTGACACACCGAGAAGACCGCGCGCGGTTCGGCACGTAGGGGGCTCGCTGAGAATTGTGGAGGTTGGCGTGGGCGTCGAGGTCAGGACCGAGGGTGTAACCAAGTCCTTCGGTTCGCAGCGAATTTGGCAGGACGTATCTCTGACGTTGCCGTCCGGCGAGGTCAGCGCCCTGCTGGGCCCGTCGGGCACCGGTAAGTCCGTGTTCCTGAAGTCTCTGATCGGTTTGCTGCGCCCGGAGCGCGGCTTGATCTTCATCGATCGCACCGATATCACCACCTGCTCCAATAAGGAGCTCTACGAGATCCGCAAGCTCTTCGGTGTGCTGTTTCAGGATGGTGCGCTGTTCGGCTCGATGAATCTGTTCGACAACGTGGCGTTCCCGTTGCGCGAGCACACGAAGAAGAACGAGTCCGAGATCAAGAAGATCGTGATGGAGAAGCTGGAGCTGACCGGTCTGCTCGGGGCCGAGGGCAAGCTGCCCGGCGAGATCTCCGGTGGTATGCGCAAGCGTGCCGGTCTGGCCCGCGCCCTGGTGCTGGATCCGCAGATCATCCTCGTCGACGAGCCCGACTCCGGTCTGGACCCGGTCCGTACCTCGTACCTGTCGCAGTTGCTGATCGATATCAACGCGCAGATCGACGCCACGATCCTGATCGTCACGCACAACATCAACCTGGCCCGGACGGTGCCGGACAACATCGGCATGCTGTTCCGTCGCCAGTTGGTGATGTTCGGTCCGCGGGAGGTGTTGCTGACGTCGGAGGAGCCGGTGGTCAAGCAGTTCCTCAACGGCCGGATGATCGGTCCGATCGGCATGTCCGAGGAGAAGGACGAGGCGCAGATGGCGCGCGAGCAGGCGCTGGTGGACGCCGGTCACCACCACGGTGGCGCCGAGGAGGTCGAGGGGATCATCCCGCAGATGCGGGCGACGCCGGGCATGCCGGTGCGTCAGGCGGTGCTGCGGCGTAAAGAGCGCGTCCGGGAGATCATGCGCACGCTGCCGCACGCGGCTCAGGTCGCGATTCGCGAGTCGCTCGACGAAGACGGTGGAGACACGCAGGTGCTTCCCGCATACACGCAGGCCGGGCCAAATTACGACGGTGGCACAGCGGAATTGGCGGCGCGTACGTGGTGACCCGTCCGTAGCCGACGGCATGGAGTGGCCGATCGAGAGAAGTCGGCCAGAACCAGGATTTGCGAGTTGCCATCGCCGTCGAAAAAAGGGCGGGCGGGAGCGGCTAGCCTTACCTGCTGAAGGACAGAATTGCCGCAGCAACCTCCGAGGGCTTCTCCTGCTGAACCCAGTGGCCAGCTTCCGCGACAAGCGTAGTACCTCGATCGTCGGCACAGACTATCTGCTCCATCGCACGAAGTGCCCCCGGGGTTGGTGAATGCCCCAGTCGCGCTCTCCCGCAATGAAACAGGCCGGAACCGAGATCGTGCATCCGGTGAGGAAGGCGAGCTCTGCCAAGTACGCGGCGTTTGTGCGAATCCGGTACCACTGCAGCCCGCCTTGGAATCCCGTTCGCTGGTACTCGGCCACGAAGACAGACAGTTCGCTGTCGGTCAGACACGGCGAATTGTCTTGATGTTCACCACTTTTGGAGTGAAAGTAGGCCCTCATGAACTCGTGCAAGCCCTGCGGTGGAGCTGACATGTCATCGTTTGCTTGGGGTGTCGCGAAGTAGGTTGGTAGTGCTTTCGGGGTGGGGTGAGCGAGCCGAGGGCCGCCGACAGATCCTCCGCCGGAGGCGACGTCCGCTGTCCCCAGGGCAGTGCCGACACCCCGGCGAACGGCGCACTCATCATGACCACACTGCGGAAAACATCGGGTCGGACCATTGCACAGTAACCGGCAACCGCGGAGCCGAGATCGTGCCCGACAACCCCGGCGTCCCACTCGATTTCGAGGGCTCGCAGTAATGCGACCATATCGGTGACCAGATTCAGATTCCGAAACTGCGCGATATCCGCGTCGTAGCGTCCTTCCCATCCCGTAGTTCGGCCAAATGCGCGGAGGTCTGGCGCGACAACGTGGTATCCGGCTCCGGCCGTGGACACCAGAGGAGTTCGCTCGCAAAGCCGAATGGATATTGGGACTTCCCGATCAGCCTGGTGTCGGCGCGCAGGCGGGCACAGCGGCTCGAGCTGGCCGGTCCGAGCAGATTCGCCGAGGCGCCCCCTCATTGCGGCGCCTCGGCGAATCCCCGCCAAGCATGGCGAGCTGACCAGTGGACGACCCGGTTACGTATCGACGGCCACCGGTTCGGCATCCGCGGCTGTCCCACCCCCTGTCCTGCCAGCGCCGGAACCCCTTCGGCCGCGCACCAATCGGATCGCTTTTGCGATCAGCGGCCACAACAGGATCATCGCGATCAGCGTGTACACCGCCACGGAGAACCAGGTGCTTACCAATCCGCCGAGGTCGCCGTCGCTGATCTGTAGCGCCCGCCGCATCTGCTGTTCCGCGTTCGGTCCGAGGATTACCCCGATGATCGCCGGCAGCAGCGGCAGCCCGAATCGGCGCATGACGAAACCGATGACGCCGATCACCAGCAGCAGAACCAGATCGACCAGATCAGCGCTGATCGCGTACGCACCGACGGTGGCGAAGAACAGAATCCCCGCGTAGAGGTACGGGCGCGGAATCGACAGTAGCTTCGCCCAGACCGGCGCCAGCGGCAGATTCAGCGCGAGCAGCAGGGTCGTTCCGATGAACAGGCTCGCGATGAGGGTCCATACCAGTTCCGATTCCCGCTGGAACAGCAACGGTCCCGGCTGGATGCCGTACTGCTGGAAGGCCGCGAGCATCACCGCCGCGGTCGCCGTCGTCGGCAGGCCGAGGGTGAGCATCGTGGTCAGCGTGCCCGCCGCTGACGCGCTTGCGGTGGCCTCGGGTCCGGCGACGCCCTCGATGGCGCCCTTGCCGAATTCGTCGCGGTGCTTCGACAACCGCTTCTCGATCGCGTAGGACAGGAACGTCGGAATCTCCGCTCCGCCCGCTGGGACCGAGCCGAACGGGAATCCGATGAGCGGTCCGCGCAGCCAGGGTTTCCACGACCGCGCCACGTCCTGCTTGCTCAGCCAGGGCCTGCCGACCGGAATCGGCTGGGCGGTGCGATGGCGCAGATGAGCGGCCACCCACAGCGCCTCGCCGACCGCGAACAGCCCGACCGCGACCACGATCACGTCGATGCCGTCGGCCAGTTGCAGTGCGCCGAAGGTCAGCCGCTGCTGCCCAGTGATCGGGTCGAGCCCGATCAGGCCGAGCGTCAAACCGAGGCCGAGCGAGGCGAATCCGCGTACTCGGGAGCTGCCGAGCACCGAGGTGACCGCGATGAACGCCAGCAGCATGATCGCGAAATAGTCCGGTGCGCCGATGTTCACCGCGAGATCGGCGACCGCAGGCGCCAGCACCACCAGCAGCAGCGAGCCCGCGATACCGCCGATGAAGTGCCCGATCGCCGCGGCTGCCAGCGCCTGCGCGCCGCGCCCCCGCCGCGCCATCGGATGGCCCTCGATCGCGGTCACCACCGCTGCGGTCTCGCCGGGTGTGTTCAGCAGGATCGACGTGGTGGAACCGCCGAACATGCCGCCGTAGTAGATCCCGGCGAACATGATGAACGCGCCGGTCGGCTCCACGCTGTAGGTGATCGGCAGCAACAGCGCCACCGCCATCGCCGGCCCGATACCGGGCAGCACTCCGATCGCGGTGCCGAGCAGCACCCCGATCGCCGCAAGCAAAAGATGTGTCGGGGTCAGCGCGGTGCCGAAGCCCTCGATCAGGTTATCCAGTCCCATTTCAGATCATCCCGTCCAGCGGACCGCCGGGCAGTGGCACATCGAGCAACCGCACGAACACGACGTAGGTGACCAGTGCGAGTGCGACGGCGACCAGCGGGTCGCGTAGCCAGTGCCTGCTGCCGAGCGCGTACGCGGCGCCCCAGAACAGCAGGGCACCCGAGATGGGGAATCCGACGATATCGATCAGCACGATATTGCCGACGAACACGCCGACGAGCAGCAGAACGGTCCGCCATTCCGGCGGCGTCGCCAGGTCGATGTCCTCGCCTGCTTCGGCCTCGCCTCGTCCGCCGCGCAGCACGTCTACGGCCAGCGTGACGGCGACCACCAGCAGCAGCGCACCCACGGCCAGCGGCATCGCTTTCGGACCGACCGGGCCGCGCTGGGTGTAGCCGACCGGCATGGTCATCGCATCGATGATCACCAGCGCACCTGAACCGGCCAGCAGCACAACCACTCCCAGTTCGGCGTGTTCCCGCAGCCAGCCGGACAAGGACCCCACGGTGTTGCTGCCCTGCCGCTGCTTGTTGATTTCGGCGTCGCTGCCTTTGGGTCCGCTGATACCTATTCGTGCATGGCTGCGCTCCGGTCCGTCGCTGGTCATCCGACCCCCAGTTCGCTCAGCACCGACCCGACCTGGTCGGTCTGTCGCTGGATGAAGGAGCCGAACTCGTCGCCGGTGAGGTACGCATCGCCCCAGCCATTCTTCGCAAGCGCGTCCTTCCACTGCGCCGAGCCGTGCATTTTCGTGTAGGCGGCGATGAGGGCCTGGCGATCGGTCTCACTGATACCGGAGGGCGCCACCACGCCGCGCCAGTTGGTGAATTCGACGTCGATGCCCGCCTCCCTCAGTGTCGGCGCGTCCACACCGTCGATTCGTTTCGGACCGGTCACCGCGAGCACCCGAAGCTCACCCGCCTGGATCTGGTCGAGGTACTCGCCGACGCCCGAAACGCCGAAGCCGAGTTTGTTGCCGAGGATCGACGCGAGCAGCTCGCCGCCGCCATCGAAGGGCACGTAGTTGACCTGCTTCGGCTCGATCCCGATCGCCTTGGCCACCAGCATCGGAGCCAGGTGATCGGGTCCGCCCGGCGAGGAGCCGCCGCCGACCGGGACCGCACCCGGGTTCGCCTTCCACTCGGCCGCGAGCTGCTTGATATCGGTGTACTTGGAGTTCTTCGACACCACGATGATGTCCGGCTCCTCGACCAGTCGTGCGATCGGTGTGGTCTCGGTCAGGTCGGACGGCGACTTGTTCGTGTAGACGCTGCCCACCACCCCGAGGCCCATCTGCATCACCAATTTGCCGTTGCCGTTCTCGCCGACCAATCGGCCGAGGCCTACCGTGCCTCCGGCGCCCGGCAGGTTGAAGACCTCGACGGACCGCGCGATGTTCGCGTCCTCCATGGCCTTCGCCGAGGTGCGTGCGGTGATGTCGTAGCCGCCGCCGGGGGAATTCGGCACCATGATCCGCAGGCCGGTGATCTTGTCGGCACCGCCGCCCGTGTCGGTGCAGGCCGTCATGGATACGGCTGCCAGCACACCGACGATGGCGGCAAGCAGTTTCGGGGTTCGCATTGTCGATCCTCATCTCTTCATCGAACTGGCGAAATTGTGAGCACTGTCACTGCGCTGTGTCTGCTTTGCGTCCGCAACGGTCGTTGTGTTCGTAGTGTTCACAGCAGAGCAGGCCACGGATCGGCGTGGTACGGGTCACACTGGCTGCGGGTGATTTGCCAGGAGGTACCAGGACCGTGGGCAAGAAGGGCTCGCTGGCACGTCGGCTGCTCGCCTTGCAGCTGCTGATCGTGCTCGTCCTGCTCGCGGCGGTAGCCGCGGTGGTGGTTGCGCAGGCGAGCGAGACATTCCGGACCACCGAATCGCGGCGGATGCTCGGTATCGCCGAAGATGTCGCGGCCAATCCGAGCCTGCGTGCGCTGCTCGCCGATCCGAAGCAGCATCTGCGGCTCGCGCCGTTCGCCACGTCGGCGCAGGTGGCCTCCGGCGCGGACGTGGTGGTGATCGCGCGGGCCGACGGCAAGGTGCTCACCTCGCAGTACCCCGACGAGATCGGCGAGCCGCTACGGCTGGCCGATTCGTCGGTGTCCGAGGGCCGGGCCTGGGTGGGCGAGATCGACGGCTCGGTGGTGGCGCACGTTCCAGTGATCGCCCAGGACACCCACCGCGTCGTCGGCTTTGTCGCCGCACGCAAACAGCAGCCCTCCGTCTGGCAGGTACTCACCGATTCGTTTTCCGGTCTGCTCGGTGTGCTCGGCATCGCGAGCGCGCTCGGCGTCGCCGGATCGATGTCGGTCGCCTGGTGGGTGAAGCGGCAGACCTTCGGCCTGGAGCCGGCCGAGATCACCGGGCTGGTCGAACATCGAGAAGCGATGCTGCACGGCATCCACGAGGGCGTCGTGGGGCTGGACCAGCAGCAGCGGATCACCCTGGTCAACGATCAGGCCAGGGTGCTGCTCTCGCTGCCGGCAACGGTGGTCGGGCAGAACGTCCACGACCTCGGGCTCAACGAGCGCGTGCTCGATGTGCTCACCGGTAGAGCCGCGGGCACCGACCTGATCGGCCTGCGCCGCGGCAAGGTGCTGGTGATGAACCGGACCCCGATCAGACGGCGACAGCGGACCCTCGGCGCCGTCGTCACGTTGCGCGACCGCACCGAGCTGGTCCGGCTGCAAGATCAATTGATCGCGCACCGCAACACCACTGGAACCCTGCGCGCCCAAGCGCACGAGTTCCGCAACCGGCTGCACACCATCGCCGGGCTGATCGAACTCGGCGAGTACGACGAGGTCCGCCGTTACGTCAGCCGGGTGAGTGCCAGCAGCGATCAGTGGCAGGCCGAGGTGACCGGCCGGATCGGTGATCCCGCGGTCGCCGCGCTGCTGATCGCCAAGGCCAGCCTCGCCGCGGAACAGGGCATCGAGCTGCGCATGTCGAAGACGAGCGAGCTGGGCGAGCCGGACGAGGCATTGTCTGCGGACATCGTCACGGTGCTCGGCAATCTAGTGGACAACGCGCTGGACGCCCTGCGCGGACCCAGCGCAGGCTGGATCGAGGTCGATCTGCGGCAAGCCGATACCGAAGTGCAAGTAGTGGTCCGCGACTCCGGCCCCGGCGTCGCGCCCGAACTCGCGCGGGAGGTGTTCCGGAACGGCTTCACCACCAAGGCCGCCGAGCAAGGCGGGCAGCGCGGTCTCGGATTGGCGATCACCAGGCAGGCGTGTGTTCGCCGAGGTGGTTCGGTCTCAGTACACAACGCCGAGGGTGCGGTATTCACCGCAACACTGCCGATTGTTCCGGAGATGCGGCGGTGATCCGGGTGCTCGTCGTCGACGACGACTTCATGGTTGCCAAGGTGCACTGCGGATATGTCGCCAAGACACCGGGTTTCGCCCTTGTGGGCGTGGCGCACACAGGTGCCGACGCGCTGCGCATGATCGGCGAACTGCGCCCGGATCTGGTGCTGCTCGACATCTATCTGCCCGATATCGATGGCCTGACTGTATTGCGGGGCATCCGAGAATCAGCCGAAGCGACCGATGTCATGGTGATCAGCGCGGCAGACGATGTGGACACCGTCCGCGCCGCGGTGCGCGGCGGCGTGCTGCACTACCTGATCAAGCCGTTCACCTATGGCGCGCTCTACGACCAGCTGCGGCATTTCGCCGCGCTACACGCCAAGCTCGGTGTGCTGTCGCGGGCCGCGCAGTCGGATGTGGACGAGGTTTTCGTCGGGCGTCCGCGTGGATCGGCCGCGCTGCCGAAGGGGCTGACCGCGCAGACCGCGGAACTGGTGGAACAAGTGTTGCGCGCGGCGACTCCCGATCTCTCCGCGCAGGAGTGCGCCGAGGCCACCGCGCTGTCGCGCGTCAGTGCCCGCCGATATCTCGAGTATTTCGTGGAAACCGAACGGGCCCAGGTGCGGTTGCGCTACGGCGGCACCGGCCGCCCGGAGCGCCGATACCGCTGGATCGGCGGCTGATCGGCCACGACACCGACGCGGTACTACAGCTGCGTGGTGCTGACCCGGTCTCCCCATATCGACACCACATCGTTGAGGGCATTGGATATCCGCCAGAGCTCTCGTTGCAGGTACCAGCACCACAGAGGCGCCACTGAGCAACGGCTTGGAATGGCCCCGGATCTGGGGCTAGTAGGCCAGGGTCGCGAGTACGGCGTGCGCGGCGCGTTTGGCCTGACTATGACGCTGGGGTCCGGAGACGTCCTGCAGGTCGAACGCCCAGTGCGCCTCGAAGAGGCAGGCTAGCGCATACGCTGCCATGGCTATCCGGTCGTCATCGGCGTGCGGAAACTCCTCGTGCAGTTGCTGTTCCAACTCCGGTAGCCAACGATGCATCCACAACTCACGCAACTGCGCTCGGACTTGCGGGTCGCGGGCACTCAAGGCGACCAGCTCGATCCAGACAATCAGGTCTTCTCGACTGTGATAGGCGCCTGGCTCGAACATCGCGTCGATCCGCACCGCCACAGGTTCGGTCGCGGTGGTCCGCAGCATGGCCGACCCGTAGGCGGCGACGGCCTCGGCGACAAAGGCGCGCGTCAACCCGTCGCGACTACCGAAATAGTGCAACACCAGCGTGCGCTGCATTCCCGCCGCTTCTGCCACCCGGGACAGAGTCGCGTTGGCCAGCCCGTCCCGGGCCACCACGCCGGCCATCGCCCGCAGGATTTCGACTGTTCGTTCCCGCGCCTTGCTGGGCCGACCTACTTTATTTACTATCACAACAGTAAATCTATTCGAGGAGCGTTCGTCATGCGAGTGCTGGTACTGGGCGGAGCGGGTGTGATAGGCCGGGTCGCGGCGCGCGTCCTGAGCGCCGCTGCGACCGTGACGAAACTGGTCGTCGCCGATCTCCATGGCCGACGGGCCGAGTCGGTAGCCCAGAGCCTGGGGCCCAAGGCATTCGGTCGGCGTGTGGATGTGACCGATCGGCAGGCATTGGACGCGATGCTGCGTGAATGCGACGTCGTGGTGAACACCGTCGGTCCGTTCTTCCGATTCGGAACGCAGGTCTTGTCGGCGGCCGTGGCGGCGGGCCGCGACTATGTCGATATCTGCGACGACTGGGAGCCGACTCTGGAGATGCTGGCGCTGGACGATCGCGCCCGCGCCGCGGGTGTCACCGCCCTGGTCGGCATGGGCGCGAGTCCGGGCGTCGCGAATCTGCTCGCGGTTACCGCCGGACGTGAACTCGACATTGTCGAGAGCGTGGTCACGGGATGGAACATCGCCGACGCCGCACAGCCGGGCTCGCCACACACCAACCAGCCCAGTGCGGCCGTGGAGCACGGGATGCGGCAAATCAGTGGGACGATTCGGATTACCCGCAACGGCCGGCTCGTGGATTGCCCCGCGCTGGAGAAGGTCGACCTGGACTATCCGGGCATCGGCCCGATCCAGGGCCGCAGTTTCGGTCATCCCGAGGCGGTAACTCTGCACCGAGCATTCCCCGGCCTGCGTAACAACATCAATATCGCTGTGGGGGACAGAATTACCCTCGCGACGCTGTCTGCGTTGCGAGTCGGCATGGATCACCGGATTCTGACCCAGCACCGCGCGGCGCGTATCGCGGCCTTCGCCGAACGCATGTTGCCTACCAACCCAGCCGACATCATCAAACCCAGTGGCCCGCCGCCACTGTTCGCTCTGGTCCGCGGTACCCGCAACGGCAGGCACGCCACAGCGGCGACCGCACTGGCTCAAATTCCCGGCTTGACAATGGGCGAGAACACCGGCGTCCCCCTGGCTGTCACCACCCTGCTCCTCCCCTCGATCCGCCGTCCCGGAGTGCATCCGCCGGAAACACTGATCGACCCGGAAGAGTTTTTCGCCGCATTCGCGCCCTACTGCATCGGAAACCCCGCTGCGACCGCGATGACCGTGACGACCCGTTCGTGGACAACACCCGAGGCCAACGTCGAAAACCTTTCCGCCGCGCTGCTCACCGCGTTCCTCGCGCCGCAACCAGCCACACCGTGACGACGGCGCCCCGAGCATCCCGGTAGCGGTCGCGGCGCGCAGGTAGACGTGGCCGGTTTCGTGCGCATATCGGCCAGGACCCGCCTCGTCCACGCCCGGATACTGCACGTTCACCGCGACGCTCCGCCCGTCCCGCGAGCGCGCCCGGTAACACCTGGCCGACCGAGGCCGCGGCGATCGGAGCCTCGTCGGAATCGGCGAAACCCCCGACAGCGGGGCCGAGACCGTCCTCGATGAAATTCCGCATCGCCGGGAACGGCACCTCCGGCGCTCGTCGCGCAGTTCGGCGAGCTCGAGCCGGAACAGCTCCCGATGGTTTTCCGGAACCAGGTCGACGTCGGGCACCGACAGCATCTGCCCCAGCTTCATGGCCGCGCCCTTCATTCCTGCGAGCACTGTGACCAGCCGCCCCTGCCACCATGAGTCGTCACTTGGAATCGGTGCGCTCCCGGAACGAACGGGCGATGAATGCCGAACGCAGCTGCCACAGCCCCAAGGTGGCAGTTGGGTCCAGACCGGTGAGCTGGCTGATGCGCCGGAGCCGGTGGTCGACAGTATTGGTGTGGATGTGCAGTACCCGGGCCGTGTGCTGGCGGTTCAGGTTGTTGCTGATATGGCTGTGCAGTGTTTTCAGCAGTTCCGGATGGGCGTCGAGGGGATCGAGCAGTGAGCCGAGCGTTTCCCGGGCCGGGCCCGGCCGGGTCAGCTGGTATTCCAACGCCATATCGGCGAATCGGTACACGCCGGGGACACACTGCAAACGCTGCACCATATCGAGCAATTCGTGCGCGCGGTCGGCGGCGCCGGGCACTTCGGCCACCGAGGCGGTGACAACGGCCGCGGTCACGGGCACGTGCGCGGCGGCCGACAGCTGGGCGATGAGGTCATCGAGCTGCTCATCGGCGCACGTCTGGGTCGGGATGAGGATCGTCCCACCGTCCACGCTGAGCAGGGCGAGCGCGCTCTCACCGCACCGGCCGGCGAGTTCGGCCTGCAGGCGGCGCAGTTTGCGGCGCGCGACGACCTTGCCGTCGAGCATCGGGCCCCGCTCGTCCGGGTGATTCGGAATATGTAGGGCCAGTACGGAATACGCTTGCGCGAGGGCGATTCCGCATTCGCGCGCCATGGTCGAGGTCGGATAGCCGCCCAGCAGTGCGGAGGTGAGTGTGTGCACTGCGGTGTGGTGTTCGCTCACCACCGCCTTGTGCTCGCGGACATAGGCGCGGGCGACCGTCCCGCTCATGGTGTCGAGCAGCTCCACCACCCGTTTAGCGCCGTCCATCAGATTGGCGTAATCCTGCGCCGTCGCGTTGGAGACGATGAGATCCATGCCGACCTTGAAGCCTTCGTGGATGGCATGCAGGATCGTGTCGATCGGCACGCCTTCGCGCGCCCAGCCAGCGGCGGCCGCGGCCAGCCGGTCGGTCTTCGCCGGAATATCGTGGCCGTCGAGCATGCTGACCGACAGCTCCAGACAGATCCGGGTGACCGCGGTGACGTCACCGGAGATGATGTCACCAGGCAGGGTGCCGCAGGTGATCACATTGTCGACGAAGTGCCCGACCAGCTGCCGCGATACCCTCCGCACATCCTTCAAAGGTGTGGACATCGGTTTGCCCGAGACAGTGAGCCCCGGCCGAAGCGTCCCATTGGTTGTCATCGTCGACTCCCTTCCGCCCAGTTGCTGCGGTTCCTGCGGTGATGGAACCTTAAGATGGTCGAGCGCTCATATTCCACTCCTCTTTGACCTGCGGTGCGGTCGCGGCCGATCATGTCGGTGACCAGTGGGTATTCCGCAATGGCGGCACTCGGACGCAACTCGACAGCCAAGGTTCTAACGTGGTTGCTCACTTTTGTACCGAACTCACGACCCGGAAGCGCCGATCACGATCCGGGATGGATCGTGATCGGGTCCCAACGCAGGCCCCTCTCCGCTGTGATACCGCTCAGACCGCACTGCCTAGGCCCACCCGGCATCGACGCGCCCATAGAGTGGCCGTACCCGCCGCTACCAACGGCGGGCGGTGAACAGCGTTGTTCTCCCCTCACGCGCCCGCCGGGATACGTGGCCGAATCCCCGATCCCGGCGGGCGCATTCCACCGCCGGTGAGTGTTCGCCGCAGGCCCGGTACCTGTGATAGTCCGCGCTCATCGGCGGTGGATCCCTCGTCCCGCCAGTGGATGGGCCGAGCCGAGCCAGCGGTTTGCCGTACCCCGCGCCGGAGTATGTGCAACGGATTCCGGCGGCACGAGCTCGATGATCTGCTCAGGGCGGGAGGGGGCATCGTGACGACATCCCAGTGCGAGGCCACCTGCCACTGTGCGTTCCACCGACCTGCAGCGAACGCCGCCGGGGTGGGCCTTCGCTGGCAGTAGCCTCCGCTTCGCGCCGTCAGATCACGGGCGGATTAGGAGTTGCGAAATGGTTGCCGAAATCGTCGAAGTGGTTCATGAGCTGCCGCTGGCGCGGCAAGTGGTGTGGAACATCCTCATCCAACCGGAGAACTACGCGCGGCTGTTCAGCGGTGTCGGCGGAATGGAACAGCTGGAACAGGACGAAAGCTACTGGCGCGCAGCGTTTCGTGCCGGGTCACCCGCGATCGGAATCGAAACCGTCGAAGTCCGGCTGACCGTCCACCAGTGGTACGAACGCCTCGAGCTGTCCGCGCCAAATGTGGGCGCTCTCGCGGCAATTCGACTCAAGCGCGAGTTCAGCGGCTACCACCAGGTCGAGCGGACAAGAGTCCGGGTGACCTACTTCGCGGCCGCGCGAGTGCATCCGAGCCTGACGCGGGTATCCAAGGCCGCGGTGCTCGCCTGGACCCGGACCGGCCTGCGTCGAGTGCTGGAATTCGCCCAGCAGGCCCCGAAATCCGTGCTGATCAACGGCGAGAACCTGCCGATTCGCCGTCGCGCGGGTGTGGTCGGCCAGATGATCCGCACCGGTGTCCTGGCCCCGAGCCGGCCGGACCGCGGCGTGCGGCAGCTGGCCGAACTGGCCAAGTGGCGCTTCACCCTGCCCGGCGGCTACGCGGCGGGGGCCGCGCTCGATCCCGACCGGCCCGCCATCATCGACGACCGCGGCAGCCGCACCTTCGCCGAATTGCACCGGCGCACCAATGCGCTGGCGACCGCCATGGCCGATCTCGGCATCGACGCCCATCAGGCGATCGGCGTGCTGGCACACAACCACGCCGACATGGTCGAAACCATGGTTGCCGCCGGGAAACTCGGCGCTGATATGGTGCTGCTCAATGCCGGGCTCTCCGGCGGCCAGCTCGAGGAGATCGCCCAGCGCGAACGCCTAGCAGCCCTGTTCGTCGACGCCGAACTGGAACCGCTGGTGCAGTACCTGCATGACGGTATCCCGCGCTACATCACCGCAATTCGGGGCTCGCAGCCCGACCGGTCGACCATCGACGACCTGATTGCACTGGGGCGCACGAAGGTCCCCAGACCGGCCCATCCCGGCCGGCTGCTGGTGTTGACCTCCGGAACCAGCGGCGCACCGAAATGCGCGAGGCGGCCGCACGCCAAAGGGTTCGGCACGATCGCGGCGCTGCTCTCACGTATCCCGCTGCGGATGCACGAGACGATGCTCATCCCGGCACCGCTGTTCCACACCTGGGGCCTGGCCGCCCTCCAACTCAGTACCGCATTGCGCGCCACCGTCGTGCTGCCGGAACAGTTCGACGCCGAGGACTGCCTGCGGCTGATCGCCGAGCATCGGGTCACATCCCTGATCGTCGTGCCGACCATGGTGCATCGCATCCTCTGCCTGCCGCCCGCGGTCCGAGCCCGCTACGACACCAGCAGCCTGCGAGTCGTAGCCAGTTGCGGCGCACCACTTCCGACGGCGACCGTACTGCGGTTTCTGGACTCCTTCGGCGATGTCCTTTACAACGTCTACGGCTCCACCGAGGTGTCGTGGGCGACGATCGCCGATCCCGAGGATCTGCGTATCTCCCCCACCACCGCGGGTCGCCCACCGCTGGGCACCAAAGTCGCGGTGCTCGGCCCGGACGGACGCCCGGTTCCGAAGGGTGCGGTAGGCCGGATTTTCGTGGGCAATCACATGCTCTTCGACGGCTACGTCAACTCCATCCCACCAGCCGAGGCCGACGGCATGCTCGATACCGGCGACCTCGGCTACGTGGACGTGGCGGGCCGGTTGTTCATCGCGGGCCGCGATGACGAGATGATCATTTCCGGGGGCGAGAACGTGTTTCCGCGGCCGGTCGAGGAGGCGCTGTCGTTTCTGCCACATGTGACCGACGTCGCGGTGGTCGGCGTACCGGATCCCGAGTTCGGTCAGCGTCTGGCCGCGTTCGTCGTAAAAAGCCACGACTCCGGACTGGATTCGGCGATGGTGCGCAACTATATCCGGAGCCGACTCGGCCGGATCGCAGTTCCACGGGATGTGGCGTTCGTGACGGAGTTGCCCCGCGGGGCCAGCGGCAAGATCGTCAAACGGCTGCTGGCAATCGAGCAGACAGTGTGAAATTCAATGCCAGAGACTGCGGCAGGGCAGCTGCCGCAGTCCTGGTCGCATATCGCCGTCAAAAGTTACCAGCAATCCGAATTGCCGAGCCGCCGCGGCGAACTCGGTCGCCTCCGGCCACGTCGCAAGATATTCGAGAATCATCATCGGCTGGGGATCCGGCCGATAGAAATAGACAGTCACCCGGCAATTCAGAGTGTCATCCACACCGTTGGAGATCGCGGTATCCGTGTAGCGCGCCATTGCGTTGCATTCCTTCGACAGCTGTGTCAATTGCCCGATCCGATCGACGGAATCAGGGCACCGGCCGCAACTCAGACGCTAAATTCTCACCCGTCGGCGGGTGCGGGATATGCCCGGTGCTTTGGATGATTCACACCGCGAGCAGCGGCACGATGTGAGGAGCCACCGCGTCGGGCGAACCTCCAGCCACCTTCGCAACTCCACACGCGCCTTACCGGTCGAGTATCTCGCCCGCCAGCCAGGCGCCGTTCACCTTCCGCATGCGCAGCACAACAGTCCCAGAGACACTCTGCTGGGCAACCCCGTCCTTGGTGGCGGCGACTGTGAGATTGACCAGCAGTTCGGCGTGGTCGGCGGTGAGCATGGCTACCCCGACGGGGTCGGCGGCGGCCTGCACACTCGTCTGCGCCTGCCTGATGGCGTCGACGGTGGTGGCCGAGAATTTGTTCAGATCGGTCAGCATCTGGCCGGTGACCACTCCGCGCACCGCGGCGTCGTAGCCATCGATGGTCTTCGCGTCATACCCGTAGATGGTGCGCAAGGCGTGCACGCCCGCGGCCTTCACTTCCTCGGTGGACGCCGAGTCGATCAGCGCCGTGTTGGCGTCGTTCACGCCGGGATGCGCGGCCGCGAACACAGCGAATCCACCGAGCACCAACGCGCCCGCGGCAGCGGCCGCGACCTGACGCCACGAGCCGGTCCGGCCGGGAGCGAGGCGGGGAAAGGTGAACCGGCCACGGGACGTCGGAGTGGATTCCTTCGCCGAGTCTTCGGCGGGTGCCGAGCTGACCGCCACGTCCTCGCCCGAGTCGGCAGGCTCCGGCGTCATGACTTCCGCTTCCACGGGCTGGCGCCTGGTGGTGGCCCGGTTGACCGGTCGACGGTTTGTCATCAGAATTCTCCTACGATCCGGGCCGCGGGGCGGGAGCGGCCGGTGTCGGTACCGGCGGCCCGGCGGCGGTGGCGGCAGGGTTGTCCAGCAGCACCGGCTGGGTTAGCGATGCCACCCGTTCTGTCTTCCAGACATCCCCCTCTTTGGTCATGTCCAGACTCCAGGAGTAGCGGTAGTTCGACGCCGACTTGTCCTGCTTGACCTCGGTCACCTTCAGCACCACCAGTGCCGCGGCCTTGTCCAGTTCACTGTTCAGCGAGATGAGCGCGGCGTTCAGAACCTGCGACTGCATACCGACGGCGGCCTGCTGTGCCATCTCCTCCGACTTCTGTCGGTTCTGGTTCGCCGAATCCAGGATCGCGCCAGTCATCGAGGATCGGGCCAGGGCCAGGGAACCGGTAATGTCCTCGACCTTGACCGTGGTCATGTTGATAGCGGCCTGGGACGCGGCGGTAAGTGCGGCGTCACGGGCTTCGGCGCGCGGGCCGTCGGTGAAGTAGGCCGCGCGCACCCAGCCCCCACCGAACCAGAGTGCCCCGATCAGCGCCACGACCAGCGCCCCGACCGCGACCGCGGTGACCGCGGTCGCCGGGTGGGCGACAGGGGCCGCCACTTCCGGAGATTCGCTCGACTCACTCACCATATGTACCTCACATCATTGTTGTCGGTCACCGCTTGGGCGTGACCCCGAGCAGGGTCGCCACCTGGATGGCGATCGGGCTCACATCGAGCTTGTCCGGGTCGGACTTCGGAGTGCCGTCCCACGGCTGCGGGATGCTCGGGTCGGCGAATTCGGCGCGCGCACCACCGCGCACCGCGGTCGGGTTACCGAAGGGCACCGTGCACTGCGCTTCGGTGTTGAACGGGAAGTCGTCGCGAGTGTCGTCGAAGTCCGGATTCGCGGCCTTCATATCCGCCAGGATCTTCCGGGTGCCCTCGTATCCGACCGAGCAGGCCGGCGGGTAGTTCAGCTCGAAGACGTAGCCGAAGTGGGTTGTGCCGTCACCAGGTGCAGCGGCCGAACCACCGAAGGAGATCGGCGGCATCATCATCAGAATCGGTTGCAGTGCATAAAATTTCGGCGACACCGCCTTCAGCATGGTGCGCAACGAGGCGAGATTTTGGGTGATCGCGGCCCCGCTCTCGACCAGCAGTCCGTCGATCTGCTCGCCCGCATCCGTACCGGTGCCGATCATGCGACGCACATCCGGATCGCTCGCGCGCAATTGCGCGGTGAGCTGGTCGAGGCCATCACTGAATTCGCGGATTGCACCGGACTGTTCGGCCTGGGTGCCCAAGGCGATCCGGCCGTCGCGGATCAACTTGATGGTCTGCGGGAGGGACGTGTGGAAGTCGGCGGTGATGTTGTTCAGCGACTGGACGAGAACCTGCAGGTCATCGCCCTTGCCGTGGAACGCTCTTCCGAGTTCGGTGATGCTGGTGTGTAGCGCGGCCAGGTCCACCGAATTGGTGAAGTGGTCCACTCCGGCGAGCAGCTGCTCGACCGCGACCGGTGTCACCGCACCGCGGATCACCGAATCATTCTGCAGGAAAGGCCCGTTCGGACTGTCCGGCTGCAGATCGAGGTACTGCTCCCCGATGGCGGAGCGGTTGGCGACCACCGCGGTCGCCGATGCCGGGATCTTCGGCGCGTCCGCGCTGATATCCAGCCGCATCGTCACACCCGCCTCGGTGAGTTCGAGCTCACCGACCCGGCCCACCGGGACGCCACGGTAGGTCACCTCCGCGCCCTGGTAAAGGCCGCCTGTCTCCGCCGACTCGACCCGCACGTGATAGACGCCGAGCCCGAACATTTCGTCGAGCCGGACATAGGTGGCACCGACATAGCTCACACCGATCACGGCGATCAGCACGAAGGCGATCAGCTGATACCGAACCAGATGGGTCATCGCGGACCACCTTCCGCAGCAGGAGCGGGAGTCAACCCGAGTTGTTGTTCCAGCATCGGTGTCAGCACACCCGGCAGCGTCGGCAGGTGCGGTATGGGCAGTGTCGGCAGCAATGTGATGGTCGGCCAGCCCGGACGCGGGCCGTTGCCGTTGTAGTACGGGTTGTCCGGGTTCACGGGAACCGAGGGCCCGAACGGCGGGGGGGTGTAGACCGGATCGGGTTTACCCACACCTAAATTGTTCATCAGAACGCCGATCTCCATATCGACCGAGAGCCAGGTGTTGACCGAACCGCCGAAGGTGCTCTCCAGCACCGCATCCGGGAATGGATAGGTGGGCATCAGCGGCAGCGCGGTCACCAGATCGTCGGAGCCCTTGCCCAATTCCTGCAGGACGGGCCGCAGCGCGGTCAGATCCTTGATCAGATCGGCATTGGCGGTGTTCAGCACGTCGAAGCCGGCCTGCCCGACCCGGTCGAGCTGGGTCAACAGCGCCATCAGCTGGGGCCGCTGCTCCTCGAGAATCCTGATGCCCTCGGGCAGTTCGTCGAGGATGGCGCCGATCTGCTCGGTCTGGGCACTCACCCGCCCGCTCAGGGTGGCGAGGCCGTCGATCGCCGCCGTGATGTCGTTCACCTGAGTGTTCAGGCCCTCGATGAGGGTAGTGGCCTGCTCCAGCAGGGAGCGGGCCTTGTCCTCGCGCCCGCCGAGGGTTTTGTTCAGCTCGCTGACGATGGGCTGCAACTGCGCCACGCCGCCGCCGTTGACCAGCAGCGACATCGCTCCGAGCACTTGCTCGACCTCGGTCGCGTGGCGGGTATTGGCGACCGGGATCACCGAACCATCGGTGAGCCGGGCCGGATCCTCGCCATCACCGGGCCGGGACAGTTCAATGTACTTCTCCCCCAGCAGGTTCGACTGCCGCACCTCGGCCCGCGCGTTGACCGGCAGCTCGACCGAGGAGTTCACCACGGTCCGCACACTGGCGGTCCACATATCCCTCGCGAGGGTGATCTCCTCGACCCGGCCCACCGGGACGCCATCGACCTTCACCGCGGACTGCGGCACCAGGTCGAGCACATCATCGAACTCGATGTCGATCGTCATCGGACGCGCACCGATATCGGCCCCGCCGGGCAGTGCGACGCTGTAGATGCCGTCGGAGGCGCACGCACTCACCAGCGCGGCGGTCGCCGCGATCACCACCGCAGCACCGAAACCGCGTGCGGTGCAGCGAAGTCCGCTCATCATCGATCTCCCTGTTCCGAGGGTGGCAGTTGGTTGGAAGGTGTGCCGGGCACGGTCCCCGGCACCGGGTCGCGCTGCATGTTCTCGGCGCTGAGAATGCCGAACGGCAGGATCATCGGGGATTTCACTGCGGCCGCCAGCGAGGCGGCGATGGTCGAGCAATGGTCCAGCAGCGGCCGCAGTTGCCGGCTGACCTCGTCGAAGGTCGGATTGCCCGGCATCAGCTTGCCCAAATCCATGAACTTGCAGACGGTTCCGAACGGGTCCTGAAGCTGGTCGAAGAAGTTCGACCGCATGTCCAGGGTGCCGGCTTCACCGTTGTGCATGCCGATCACATTGCTCATCGCCACCGGGAGCACCTGCAGTGCCGCCGCGATGTCGTCGCGGTGGTCGGCGAGGGTCCTGGTGAGTGTGGTCAGCGCATCCGCGTTGTCCGCGACCAGGTCTCGGTTGTCGGCGATGAAGCCGGCGACATCACCGAGGGCAACCGAGAGCAGATTCAGTGCGTTACCGAGATTCTCGCGTTCGCCGGCCAGGAATCCCGCCAGATCCGCGAGCTGCGTGTTGAATTCGCGCACCTGCTGATCGTTGGTGGTCAGCATGGACACGAAGGTCTGCAGGTTGCGAACCGTCTCGACGATGTCGCCGCGCGAATCCGACAGGGTGCGCGCCGCGCGGGAGAGCTGGGTGATGGAGTCGGCCATCGCCTCGCCATTTCCCGCCAGATTCGCCGCGCCGGTGCGGACCAACTGATTTACCGCGCCTTCCTTATTGGCACCGTTGGGCCCGAGCGCATCGGAGAGTTCGGTGATGCTCTGGTAGAGCTGGTCGACTTCCACCGGAGTGACGGTGCGTTCGCGTGGAATGACCGCATCGCTTTCCATTTTCGGGCCGCCACGGTAGACCGGGCTGAGCTGGATGTAGCGATCCGAGACCACCGAGGGGGTCACCAGTGCGGCCCTGGCGTCGGCGGGCACGTCGAAGCGGTGCTCCACTCGCAGCACTACTTTCACCTGGTCGCCAATCGCCTCAACCGACTCCACCGAACCCACCGGCACACCGAGGATCCGCACATCCGAACCCTCGTAGATGCCGACGGTGCGTTCGAAGTAGGCGGCGATCCGGGTGCTGGTGACCCGGTCGTATCCCCACCACAGGGCGAAGGTCGCGACCAACGCCACGACCACGGCGATCGCGATGCTGGGCAAGGAGCGAATCCTGAATGCCACGTCAGTTACCTCCGATGGTGCGGATCGGTGGCCGGACACCGGGAATCTCCGGCAGGCCAGGAGGGGCCAGATTCACAATGACGGCCTCGAACCAGCGGCCGTTGCCCATCACGTTGGCGAAGAGCCCGTAGAACGGGCCAGCGAGCTCGAGAGTCTTGGCAATGTTGGCCTGGTTGTCGTTCAACGTTCCGATCGCGGTGCGCAGATTGGTCAGGGCGGTACCCATCTGGTCCTTGTTGTCCTTCACCAGCGCACTCAATTCCGCGGCCAATGACTCCGCGCCGGTGAGCAATTGGTGAATGGCCTGCTGGCGAATGTTCAGCTCGGCGAGTAACGCCCCGCCGGAACCGAGCAGCCGCTCGAACTCGGCATTGCGTTCGGCCAGCACGGCCGTGGTGGCGCTGGTGGCGTCGAACATCTTCCGCAGCTGTTCGTCTCGGGTGGCGATTGTTGCCGAGAGCCGGGCCATGCCGTCGATGGAGCCGCGGATCTCGGCCGGTGTGGTCGCGAACGCCTCGGAGAGCACCTGCATGCTGGTGGCCAGCTGCGCGGTGTCGATCCGGTCGATATTGTCGGCAGCGTCGGTAAACGCGTCGACCACGTCGTAGGGAGACAGGGTGCGCGACAGTGGAATCGGCGAGTCCGGATCGGCAGGCGCCGACCCCTTCGGGTCCAGGGCCAGATACTTCTGGCCGAGCACCGTCTTGATCTGGATCGAGGCCGTGGTCTCGTTGCCGATCCAGGCGCCGGAGGTGCGGAACTCGACGAGCACCTTGTCACCGTCGAGGCGAACATCGGACACCTGACCGACCTTCACCCCGGCGATGCGGACCTCATTGCCCGTCTTCAGACCGGCCGCTTCGGTGAACTCCGCAGTATAGCTGGTGCTCGCTCCGAGCAACGGGACCCGGTCCAGGAAGAAGACGCCGATCGTGGCCAGCAGCACCAGGGCAATGCCGAGGCGGCCCAGCGCGGCGGGACTGCGTTTGCCGCGGTGCAATGTCCGGTATTCCATCAGCGGGCCTTTCCGTGGCAGCGCGTGGCCGTGTTGGTGTACAAGGGCTGGTTGATCGTCGGCATGGTGGGCAAGTTGAGCTGCGGTGCGTCCTTGGCGCCGGTGCCGAGCTGAATGTCGAGGCCGCACAGATAGAACTGGAACCAGCCGCCGTAACTGCCGACGCGGCCGAGCTTTTCCAGCTTCACTGGCAGGCTCGCCAGTGCGGTGTTCAGCTCGTCGGAACGCTCGTTGAGGGTGGCGGTCAGCTCACTCAAACCCGCGATCGAGCCCTGCAGGGTCGGGCGCACCGGAACCAGCAGATCCGCGGTGGCCGCGGCCAGATTGCCCATCGAGGTCACCGACCGTGCGACCATGTCGCGCTCGGCGGACAGGCCGCTCACCAGCGCCTCGGTGTTCACGATCAGCTGGTCGAACTGGTCGTCGTGGTCGTTGACGGTGGTGAGCACGGCGGTGAGGTCGCGCACCAGGTTTCCGATCACCACATCCTTGTCGGCGATCTTGTTGGTCAGCGCCGCCGTCGAGGCGACCAGGTCGTGGATGGTGCCCTGCTCGCCCTGAAAGACCTGAATGATCTCGTAGGACAGTTTGTTCACGTCTTCCGCGGTGAGCGTGCGGAACAGCGGCCGGAACCCGTTGAACAATGTGGTCAGGTTGAGCGCGGGCCGGGTACGGTCCAACCCGAGAGTGGCACCCGCATTCAGCTTGCGACCCTGCTCGCCGGCGCCCTGCTCGAGCGCGATGTAGCGCTGCCCGACCAGGTTTCGGTACCGAATGGTGGCCGTAACGGATGCCGGCAGCCAATTCCGGTCGTGCAGTTCGAATTCCACCTCCGCCTCGCGCCGGTCCACGATCCCGACCGCGGTGACCGTGCCGACCCGCACTCCGGCGATACGCACCTCGTCGCCGGGCGCGAGGGAGGTCACGTCGGTGAACCGAGCTTTGAACACGGTGCCGCCGCCGGAGTAGTTGGCGATCGACAGTGCCAGCATCGTTGTCACGAACACCGTCACCACCACGAATGCGGCCATTTTGACGAGGGGGCCGACCAGGCCACGCCGACGTCCGCTCATCGGACACTCACCTCACTGCCGCGGAAAGCGGGCGCGGCGGCCCTGGTCAGCCAGCCGGGCACGGACTCTGGCGAAACAGCTTCTGCCGCACCGTAGATCGCGCCGAGCGAATCCTGTTCACCGGGTGATCCGGCCAGTGTCGGTGGCTGCGCGGCGGGGAACACCCGTAGCTGCGGCTCCGGCAGATGCCCGCTGGTCTGGTCGCCGGGGTTACGGCTGGGCGGCTGGTAGCCGCCGTCGTTCGGGGGGCCGCTCGGGTACTGGCCCGGGTCGATACCGAGAGGCATCTCGGGCAGGCACCACGGGCCACGGGGGTCGAACCAGCGCGGCTCGTCCTGGTTGGGCAAATACCGGCCGCGGTTGTTGACCAGTTCGATCGTCACCCTGGTACCCGGCATGTCCGTCCCCTTGCCGAAGATTTCATCGATGCGCGGCTTGATCTGGGCGAAGTTCGCCAGCGTGCAGGCATAGGCCGGAGAGTGCTTGGCCAGCAACTCCATCGCAGGGCGCGAGTCGGCGGCCACGTCGATGATGTTGTCGCGGTTGGCGATCAGGAAGTCGGCGAGCCTCGACGAACTCGGTGTCACTGTCGCGTACAGGTTTTCGATCTCGGTGCGCCGGTCGATGACGGTCGCGTTGGTGGTGCGGAAGTTGTTCAGCGCCTCGACCAAATGCGGCGCGGCATCGGCGTAGGTTGCCGCCACCGTGGCGAAGCGTTGCAACCCCTGCTGTAGTTCCGGCATCACCGCGTTGACGTCGCCGAAAATGGTGTCCAGCTTGTCCACAGTCGAACCGAGCGCCTCACCTTGACCCGACAGCGCCTGCGAGAGCGCGCCGAGAACAGCGGCGAGATCTTGCGGTGGAATGGCGTCCAGCAAAGGCATCAGGTCGTCGAGCAGCTTGCCGACCTCGATTGCATTGCCGCTGCGGTCCTGGTGCAGGGTCATGCCCGAGGCCAGCCGCGCCGGGCTGGGATCGGCCGGGATGACCAGTGCCACATACCGTTCCCCGAACAGGGTTTTCGGCAGCAGCCGGGCGGTCGCGTTCGCCGGGATCAGGCCGGCTTTGCCCGGGTCGATCGCCAGGTCCAGTGTTACCTGGCCGCGGTCGCTGCGACTGGACCGCACCTCGCCCACGGGGACTCCGCGCACCTTCACATCCGCGTGGCGGGCCAAGGCGTTTCCTGCGCTGTCAGTGACGAGCGTGACCTGCACGGTTCGGACGAAGTCCTTGTTGTAGATCGCGATGGTGGTCCACAGGAACAGACCGGCCATCGTGAAGAACGCCATACCCGCCATCCGGACACGCGTCTTCCGCATCGTATTCAATGCTCTAGCTCCCTGCTCATCCGGCGATCCGGACGGTGGTTGTCGTGCCCCACAGGGCCAGGCCGAGAAACAGATCCAGCACATTGACCAGCACGATGGCCGCGCGCACCGCCCGGCCGACCGCGACGCCGACCCCGGCCGGCCCGCCCGTGGCGTGGAAGCCGTAGTAGCAATGCACCAGGATGATGACGAACGCGAAGACCAGCACCTTGAGGAAGGAATAGAGGACGTCCTGCGGTGGGAGGAACAGCCCGAAGTAGTGGTCGTAGGACCCGCTGGACTGCCCGTTGAACCAGATGCTGATCAGCCGAGAGGCGACGAAGGTGCCCAGCAGCCCGACGACGTAGAGCGGGATCACCGCGACGAAACCGGCAATCACCCTGGTGGACACCAGAAACGGCACACCGGGTACCGCCATCACTTCGAGCGCGTCGATCTCCTCGGATATTCGCATGGCGCCCAGTTGCGCCGTGAAACCGCAGCCCACCGTCGCCGAAAGCGCCAGCGCCGCAACCAGAGGCGCGATCTCGCGAGTATTGATGTAGCCGGTGAGGAAGCCGGTCAAGGTCGAGCTGCCGAGCGCGTCGAGAGCCTTGAAGCCCTGCAGGCCGACAACCACGCCGACCGAGCCGGACATGAAGACGATGACGCCGATGGTGCCGCCGATCACCGCGAGCGCGCCGCTCCCGAAGGTCACTTCGGCCAGCAGCCGCATGACCTCCTTGCGATAGTGCACGACCGTGCGCGGTATCCAGGCGACGGTGCGCGAGTAGAACACCATCTGCTCGCCCGCGCGATCGATGACATCCAATGGCGCACGGACGATTCCACCGAGTTGGCGGGTCGTCTTGGCAATACGCGGAGGGCGGTACTTCGTCGCCATCGATCACGCCCCCTTGGCGGGAATGATCTGCAGATACACCAGCGTCACAATCAAATTCACGAAGAAGAGAATCATGAAGGTGATGACCACCGACTGATTCACCGCCTCGCCGACACCCTTCGGGCCGCGTCCGGGATGCAGACCCTTGTAGGCGGCGATCACGCCGGCGATGAATCCGAACAGCAGCGCCTTGATTTCCCCGACCCACAGGTCGGGCAGCTGGGCCAGCGCGGAGAACGAGGCCAGGTACGCACCGGGTGTGCCGCCTTGCAGGAGCACATTGTAGAAGTAGCCGCCCGCGATGCCGACCACCGAGACCAGGCCGTTGAGCAGCGCCGCCACCAGCATCATCGCGAGGACTCGCGGGACGACGAGCCGCTGCACGGGATCGATGCCGAGCACCTCCATGGCGTCGATCTCCTCGCGGATGGTCCGGGAGCCGAGATCGGCGGCGACGGCGGAACCCGCGGCGCCGGCGATGATCAACGCCGTCACCACCGGCGCGGCCTGCTGTACGGTGGCCAGCACGCTGGTCGCGCCGGTAAACGATTCGGCGCCAAGTTGTTTGATCAGCGATCCCGTCTGCAATGCCACGACGGCGCCGAACGGGATGGCAACCAATGCACTGGGCAGGATCGAAACACTCGCGACGAACCACGACTGTTCGATGAACTCCCTAAATTGAAAAGGCCGCTTGAACGTCTTGCGCAGCACATCGTTTGATAGCGCAAAGATATTGCCGACCTGGCTAAAGGCGGGATCTAAAGATGTCCGCATATGCGCCGGGTTCAAATTCACCTGGCGAAGGCTATCAGCGAATTGCGGTGCGGCACCGCGCAGTTGCATTTGCTGTGCAACATTGGCATATGGATCGGACACCGTTGTGAGAAATCACCCGCCTTCGCGACCGATCCTTCGCCCTGCGCGACATACGCTATCCGGCATGTCCGATATATCCGTTGCCAGATCCGCGTCACTGCGAGCATTCCGCCCGATCATCAATGAACTGGGAGGTGATCCCGAGCGATACGCCACCCGGGCGGGGCTGCCGATTCGGGCATTGGACGAAGACGACTTGCCGATACCGGAACTGGCGGTAGCCGAAGCGTTGCGGCTGGCGGCGACGGAGCTGGGTTGCCCGGACATCGGACTGCGCCTCGCCCAACGCACCGGTACCGGAATGCTCGGCGCCCTGGCGATGGCGCTGCACAACTCTTCGACACTCTCGGGCGCGCTGCACGCTGCGTCGCAATACCTCTCCGTGCACAGCCGGTCGCTGCGCATCACCGTCGTCCCGGATCCCTATCAGGCCACCGGCGTTGTCGCGCTCCGGTACGGTCCGCCGACCTACGATCACGGGACCTGGCAGGCCAACGACTTCGGCCTGGGCTGCATGCACCGCATCATCGCGACGCTGGCAGGCCGCAGTTACGGACTGCGCAGCGTCGAGCTGCCCTATCCGGCGCCGGCGCCACTGTCGGTGTACGAGAACTTCTTCGAGGCGCCGGTGCGGGATCGTCGGCCCGCGGCCCTGTTGCGCATCCCACACGCCGTGCTGACCTGGCCGGTCGCCGGGACCGGCGACCGGCAGGTGCGCGAACTCGCGCTGGCCATGCTGGCCCGCCAGCTCCCGGAGGAACGCACCGAGCTGGGGCCACAGGTCGCCGCCGTGGTCTCGCGACTGCTCGGCAGCACGGCCCCCGACCTCGAGAGGGTGGCAGACGCACTGCACCTGCACCGGCGCACCTTACAGCGCAGGCTCGAACGGGAGGGCACCAGCCTGACCGCCATCGTCGACGACGTGCGCAAGCGGGTAGCGCACCGCTATCTGACCGGGACCACTCTGTCGCTGAACCAGATCGCCGGATTGCTCAGCCTGTCGAGTCAATCCGCATTCACCCGGTGCAGTCACCGCTGGTGGGGCCGGACCCCCGGTGCCGTCCGTGCGGCCGCCCTCGGCGTACCCGGTGTCGCATCGGGGTAAGAGTTTGTCGCACTCGGTACAGAATTCGACGGCCGCTGTCATCGAGACTGGTTTGCGGTCCACATGTCCGCCGTGAAGGGACGCAATGACGTATCGACACCCCCGTATCCACCGCTACCGCCAGGCCTACCCACCGATCACCGAAACCGCCTGGCCGCAGGCTGTATCGGACCGGCGAGCAGCGATTGCCGAGCGGGACGACCCGGACCGGGAGCAGCAGCACATCGACGTGACAGCGCTGGCGGCGTGGCTGCGGATCGTCTCCGGTCTGATCCTGCGACACACCCGCAACGACAGCGCGCTCGCGGGTTTGACGCTGACCCAGATATCGGTTCTCGGCCGCCTCGAGCGCGGCGGCCCGATGTCCTCGGCGGACCTGGCGCAGATCGAGCGACTCAGACCCCAGACCATCCGCAATGTCGTCGATGGTCTCCGGGACCGCGGCCTGGTCGTCAACAAGCGGGACAGCATGGACGCCCGCCGAATCCGGCTCGCGCTCACCGAGGAAGGGCGCGGCTGGGTGCGCGGGGTACGGACCACAGCCACGGATAGCTTCCTCACCCGTGCCCTGGCCGAGCAGCTCACCCCAACCGAAATGGCGACCCTCGCCGAGGCATTGGAACTGCTGGAACGGGTCGCCTTCGCACCGACCGACCCGCACAGCACTCACCGCGGTACCTCCTCGGGGTTGGAAGGAGTACCGCGGTGAGTGGTTCGCGATGGGTCCGACGGCACCGCAGGCTGCCGTCCGCCCATCACTCCTAGGTGACGAACAGCTGGTCGGCCAGCATTTCGTCGAGGCTCTTCTCGAAGGCGTGCGCGATCTGGTCGAGGTCCTCGACACCGTGCGCGGCGCTGATCAAGAAGCTGTGCATTTCGGGCAGGTAGACGTAGTGCTTGCGCATGTAGTACGCCAGCGCGATCGTAGCTTTGAAGTTGCTGCCCGCCATCCGTTCCCGATACAGCCCTGCGGCGCGGTGGCTGAAATTCAGCGAGAAGATCGAGTGCTGGGCATTGATCCGGCAGGCGATCCCCCGAGACTGCGTCGCCTCTCGCATCAGCTGCGCGAGGTGCTGGGTATTGACTTCGAGCCGGGGATAGATCTCCGGGTGGCTGTCGAGGTGGTCCAACACCGCGAGACCCGCTGTGCAGGTGAGCGAATTGCCGCTCAGCGTGCCACCTGCGAATACCTTGTTCTCGTAGTCGTAGAACGGATCTTGCGAACTCTTGGCCATATCGATCAGATAGCCCTTGCCGATCACCGCCCCGCATGGCAGCCCGCCGCCGATCACTTTGCCGAGGCAGGTGAGATCGGGGGGCACGTCGGCGAGCACCTGCGCGCCGCCGTAAGCGACCCGGAAACCGGAAACCACCTCGTCGAAGATCAACGGGATATCGAGTTCGGTGCACAGGCCGCGCAGTTCGCGAAGGAAGTCCACGTTCAGTGTGACCACCGAGGTCGGCATGGGTTCCAGGACAACGCAAGCCAGCTCGTCGGCGTGTTCGCGCAGCCGGGCCAGACCGGCGATATCGCCGTACTGCATCACGATGGTGCCCGCGACCGCGGCCGGATCGGTGCCGAGCGAGCCGGCCACCGGTTCGGGACGGTCCTTGGTGCCGGAGAACCGGAACCACGAACTCACCATCGCCTGGTCGGAAAAGCCGTGGTAGTGCCCCTCGAACTTCGCCACCCGGGTCCGCCGCCGATATCCGCGCGCCATCCGAATGGCGAACAGCACCGATTCGGTACCTGAATTGCACAGCACTGCCTTCTCTGCGGTTGGAAAGGCGGCGACCAGCTTCTCGGCCAGCTCCAACTCCGGTGTGTTGCCGATCCCATTCACCATCCCCTTGGCCAAACCGCCCGCGATCGCGGCGTTGATCGCCGGATGCGCATACCCGAGCAAATGCGGCCCGTAGCCGCCGGACAGGTCGATGAAAGTGTTTCCATCGCAATCGGTCACGCCGCCGCCGACGGCTTCCTCGACGAACACCGGAAAGTTACTGGGGAAGAAGTAGCGGTCGATGTGCGTCGGCGCAACGAGCGTCGTTTGAGCGCGATCGCGCATGGCCAGCGACGCGGGCATCTGCTCCTGGAATTCGGCTTCGAACCGCTGTTCCACCTCGGCGCTCATGTACGGCGCGTAGCGATCGGTGAATTTGCGTGCATTCGACCAGATATCGATGTCGGGGTCGATCTGGGTCGCGAAGCCTTCACCCGACAGGAAGACCAACTCCACCTTGGTGAACGTGGTCGTGTACCGCGCATCATAGCGGCGCAGCACCGCATTGACGTCGTTGAAGTAGGCAACAGTCGACCACCTGTTGTAGGAGATGTCAAAATGCTGGCGCAATACCTGCACCATTTCCGCGTCGTAGGCTCCGCGACGCTCGGCCAGGGTCGGCGCGGCGAGCACAAAGTGCCGAGTGAACCGCTCGACGGCAATACCCCATTCTTTGCGGCTGCACGCGTAGTAGAATGAGGACAGACCCCACTTCTCGTCCTCGCTGAGCTCGGCGGTGACGCCGTAGTCCACCAGGATCACTTCACCGTCGGTGGTGAACATGACGTTGCCCGGATGCGGATCCCCGTGGCAGATGCCGTGCATGTACAGCATCGTGTAGATCGCGTCCTGCAGCCGCTGCGCGAGGCGCTCGGGGGGGACCCCCACCGTGGCGGCGTCCTTGCCCGGAATGCCCACCATGTACTCCATCACCAGCATCCGCTCGGTGACGAATTCGTCCAGCACCGCAGGTACTTTCACGAATGGATGCGCCGCGAAGTTGGCGTGGATGCGCCGCTGCTGGGTAGCTTCGTGGGTCATGTCGGCCTGTGGCCGCAGCAGCCTGGCGACTTCGTCGAACCGTGTGGGCAGGTCCAGGTACCGCACCGGCCACGCCACGGCGTGGGCCACCCGCACCGCGGTGCTCAGTGACCGCAGGCTGTTCTCGATCTGGGCGGGCACCGAATCCTTGACCAACTTCACCGCGACCTTGCGGCCGTCGAGCAGTTCGGCGATGTGTACCTGGGCGACCGAGGCACTGGCGATCGGCACCAGGTCGAACGACCGAAACCTCGATGCCAATGGGGCGCCGATCTCACGCTCAATGGCCCGCCGGGTCCGGTCCTCGCTCATGTGCGGGGTGTTGTCCTGCAACACACGTAGGTTGTTCACCCAGGATTCGGGCAGCAGATCCGATCTGGTCGCCGCGATCTGGCCGATCTTGATGTAGATCGGCCCCATCCGCAACAGAAAGTCGACGATCGCGTGGGCACGCCGCTCCTCCCGGTTGTCCTGCTTACGCAGGCGTATCGAACCGATCGAGTACTCGGCAGCGCCGAGCGCCGCGCAGCCAACGGCCTTGGCGAGATGTGTGAGCATGTGACTACCCCGTTTCCGATGCTCGTCAATAGACGAAAGAGAAAGCGCCGAAAGACATTCCGGCACTGCCGACCCAACCGACCGCGCGCTCACCTCGCCGCAGTTCACCGGCCGCGATCGCCGAGGCCATCGCGGCGGGCACCGACGCCGACACGATGTTGCCGGTCGTGGGGAAGATGTGATGGATCACCTCGCCGAGCCCGACGCTGCCGGCCATCAGCTGCCACTGGCGCTTACTGGAGGCATGGGTGAACAGTGCGGAGACCTTCTCGGGATTCACCGCGAGACGCTGGAAGACATCCAGCGTGTCGGCCACGCCGACTTCGTGCATCTCCGCCCCGAACGAGCTGAAGTACCCGACACCGTTGGCGGCCAGCTTGTCCGACGGTTCGCAGAAGCCCTCATAGCCCGGCAACGTCACATTGCACAGCGGTGCCAGATCCGGACGGGAGACGAACCGGAAATCCCACGGGTCATCCTCCGCGCTCAGTACGGTCGCCGTCGCGGCCTCCCCGAGGGTGTAGGCCGGGAAGATCGAGGTGAGCGCTTCCCGGTTGGGCAAGGTGAACAGGTGGGGGAACACCATCCCGCCCATCCGTAGACTGAACTCCGCATTGACGATCACCGCGGTGCGGTAGCGCCCCGTCCGCATCATCGATTCCACCACCTGCACGGCGCGCGTCCAGCTCATGCAGGCGTCGATGATGTCGAAGCAGTCCGGTTCGCCGAACCCGAGAGCGGTGGCGCAATGGTAGGCACCACCGGGTTCGATGAATCCGCGCCCGATACCGGTGTAGATCAGCAGATCGACCTCGGAGGCGCGCACCTGCGCCTGATCCAGCGCGGTTTTCGTGGCGTTTCGGAGCAACTCGATCGGCCGCTCGCCGGCGTCGAGCCAGCGCCGCTCGTCCGAACCGGTGTAACGCAGCATGGAATCGATCGCGCGCAACGTGTCGTCGAGGTTGCCATCGAAGCCGCCCGAGCTGTGTTCGGCGATCATCCGGAGGATATCCGCGTTGGTCACCGTGCGCGACGGCAGACCGGCCGCTACAGAACGAAGTCGCATCTCACATCCTCGCGGTCGCGGGGCTCAACGCGTCGGCAATGGCTTCCACCATGTCCTCGACGGTTCTCGAATCCCAGATCAGTTCCGCGGGGAACCGCTTACCCGCCCAGGTCTCGAGGCTTTCGTGTAGATCGATCTGGTCGATCGAGCCGAGGCCGTGGTCGATGAGCGATCGGCTCAGATCCAGGGCGGATCCGTCGGCGCCTGGGCGGTCCGCCATCCAGGTCCGCACCTGCTCGATCAAACCGAGCCGCATCAGCTCGCTCATGCTCCGCACGCCGGATGAATCAGGGACACTGTGCTCAGTGGTGGTTTCCGTCATTGTGGTGGTCACGCCTTCCCAGCGGTGTATCTCGGATAGTCGGCCGGCTTGAAAGTCGTTGCGGCACTGCTGGCGGCGCAGTTTTCCACTGGTAGTGCGCGGTATCGTGCCGTGGGCGATCAGGACGACCGCCGCCGGATGGACGCCGTGCCGCCGAGCGACGAGCTCAACCATCGCGCCGGCCAGCGGCGCCGGCTCGGTCCCGCTTTCCGGCCGGTACTCAGCCACGAGGACCAAGCCCTCGTGCCCGCCTCTCTCGATGCCGAAAGCCAGGACACTGCCCGCCCGCAGTGCATCGTGCCCGTCGGCCAACGTGCCCTCGATGTCTTCGAGGTAGTAGTTGACACCGTTGACGATCATCATGTTTTTCACGCGACCGCAGATGAACATCTCGCCCGCGTACACGAACCCGAGATCGCCGGTCCGCAGCCAGCCGCGGTCGTCGCCCTCGATCCGGGCGCCGAAGGTCCGTGCAGTGTCCTCCGGCCGCTGCCAGTAGCCGGGCGACACGGCAGGCCCGGCAACCCAGATCTCGCCGACCCGGCCGTCGGGCAGGGAAAACGCGGTTGCCGAGTCGACGATGGCGAGCTCGGTGGACAAGGCGGTGACGCCGAGGCCGACACAGTCGACGCCATCCGCGGCGGCGGTCGGTTCCGCCTTGCCGAGACCGAGTGCCTGTCGATCGAATCGCACCGCCAGGCGCCTGCCGCGCACATCGGCGCACGTCACTTTGAGGGTGGCCTCGGCAAGGCCGTACCCGGGCGTAAGCGCGGTTGCGCTGAGCCCACACGGCGCGAACGTGGCCTCGAAGCGGTCGAGCGAGGCCTTGCGCACAGTCTCGGCGCCATTGCTCAACGCCCGCCAGCTGCTGAGGTCCAGTGCGGCGCGCTGCTGCGGTGTGGTTTTGTCCACGCACAGGTCGAGTGCAAAATTCGGTGCGCCACTATGGGTTCCGCGGTAGCCGGTGATGGCGTCGAGCCAGCGGACCGGGTTCTTGACGAAGGTGGACGGTGCCATGAGTACAGCGCTGCACCCGGCGTAAACAGGCAGCAGGATCCCGGTGACCTGTCCGAAGTCATGGAAGTGTGGCAGCCACGACACGATGGTGTCGTCCTGCACGACCTGCCAGCAGTGGGCCATGTCCGCGCTCTGGTGCAGCGCCATGGCGTGGTCGATGATCACGCCCTTGGGCGTGGCCGTGGAGCCAGAGGTGTATTGCAGGTAGGCGACGGTGGAGCCGTCGACTGTCGTCGTCGCCGGTTCCGGGTCATCGATACCCCGCAACGCATCGGTGGCGACCCGCGGCAGGGCGGCGAACGAGTGCTGCGTGCCGTACGCGAATGGATGCAGGACGATGTCGTGCGTGGTCAGCACGGCGGCGGCGGCGCAATCCCGTGCGACCGCGTCGATCTGCTCGGCCCGGTTGCGCGTCGGCTCGTACAGCGGCACGGCGATCACGCCGGCGTAGAGGCATCCGAAGAACGCGGTGACATAGTCCAGTCCGGCCGGGTACAGCAGTAGCGCACGGTCTCCGCGGTCGAGCAGAGTGGCCAATCGGCCCGCTATCGCCCGGGCGCGCCGATCCAGCTCGCGGTAGGTGAGAACGTCGGATTCCCGACCGTTCTCATCGAGGAAGATATATGCCGTGCGATCACCGAATTGCCGAGCTCGCGTGGCGACGAGATCGACCCAGTTGCGCGCGGCGACGACAGTATCCATGGACGAGGTCTTCATGCCAGCCCCTACGTAACGACCCGATATGTATTCGGCGAATCGGAACACTCGCGGAATCGGGGTCGTTCTTGATAATCGATTCGGACGAACTCCGGCCAAGCTACCCACGGAATCAACAGCAGGTCAATACTTTCCGCAATCCTGACGATGATCGAGCCTACCTACGGTGACCCGGCACAATACGTCAGCAATCGGTCAGCGGAATCGTCAACGGCCGCATCGAGAATGACACCATTCACATACTGGAGATTTCGGAAATGCCGCTACGCGAGAACTGCATACTGGACCCTGCGCGGCCGCTGCATATTTCACACGCGGCCGGTGGGCCGACTATTGCCGTCGTGTCGATAAATTCGGCGTCCACGGCACAGCACATGTCCGCCGCGGAGACGGCCCACGCGGCGGCCTTGCCGACTCCCAAGCGGCGCGCCGAGTGGCTGGCCGGACGGCTGGCAGCCAAGCATGCCGTCCAGGCGTACCGGCAGCGGCACTTCGACATCCTCGACGCCACCAATGACATCGTGGTGCGGACCACCGGCGCCGGGCCCCGCGCGGGTATGCCGGTGGTGGACGCCGCTGTCGGGATCAGCATCTCGCACTCCGGTGATCTCGCCATCGCGGCGTGCATGTCCGGTCCGGTCGGGATCGACCTGGAGCGAAACCGGGTGTTCTCGCCGCTGCTGGTGGCCGGGCTTGGGACCGCGACCCCCGCGGAGACCGGCGGCGGGCACTCGCGGCTCGACACGATGGGGACGCCGCTGCGGTGGGCGTGCCGGGAGGCGGTACTCAAGTATTTCGGGTTCGGCCTGCGCGTGGATCCCCGCGAGGTGCGGCTCACCCGGTGGCGCCCGGACGGCGAATTCCACTGGGCGGCAGGCCCGCACTTGCGGATCGCGGCCGCCGCCGACCGATGGCCGCAGCGTGCCTGGGCGGTCGAGCGCACCGGCTACTCCCTGGCCCTGATCTGGTAGAGCACGGAGATGACCATGACGATCCGGAGTTCGCTTCGGCAGGCGGAACTTTCGTTCAGCGCGGCGCTGGCGACGGCCGCGGACATCGCGGCACGGTCACCGTCCTCGCACAACAGCCAGCCGTGGGGTTTGGCACAGGTCGTCAGCGACCTGGCCCGCCGTCGCGCCGCGGCATTGTGCGCCGACTCCGACGCCGGTGACGAGTTCCTGCTCCTCGCAGCCGATCGTGCCCGTGAGCTCGAGGCACTGCCCGCCCATCACGCGGAAATGCAGCTCAGCTGCGGGCTGTTCTGGCGACTGGCGCAGCGGGCGTTGGCCGCCCAGGGCTGGATGGTGCGGGCTGTCGTGACCTCGGCAGCCGCTGACCTCGGCGTGTTCGGCCTCCCCGCCGACTGGCGTCCGCTGCGACTGGTTCGGCTCCAGCGCACCGGCGAGACGGCCGAATCCCTCACGCAGTTACGGCATCTCGCCGAGGCGCGGCATACCGATCGGGGGCCGTACCTGGACAAGCCAGTCCCGGCGGGCGTTCTGGACATGCTGGCCCGCTGCGACACGGAGGATACGCAACGAATTCATGTCCGGTATCTGACGTCTGAAAACGATCGAAACCGGTTTGTGCGCTTCGTCGCTCGCCACGCTGGCCGGGATTTCGCGCACTCCGCGGCGTGGCGGGAGACACACTCCTTCATCCGCCGCACCGAGACCGAAGCACAGGATCGCGGCGACGGCTTCACATACACGCACCTGTTCGGCCCGCTCTCGCGCCCGCAAAGGCTGCTGCGGCGCATCGTGCTGGCCCCCGTCACCATGCGGGCGCTGAGTGCGACCGGGTTCCCGCGGATTCTCGCCGGACAGCTCGCCGCTGTCGTCCGACGTTCCCCGGCGGTGGTCGCGCTGAGCCTGCCGGATTCGACCCCCGGCGACGACGACCTGCTCACCGCCGGGGAGATGCTCACCGATGTATGGCTGCGGGCCACCAACGCGGGCCTGGTGCTGCACCCGATCAGCATCGTCATCCAGCACGAGGACCTGCGCGCCCGGTTCCAAACCGAGTTCGCGCTGACCGGGCAGGTGTTTTTCGTTGCACGCCTAGGCTATTCAGCGCGACATTTCCCCCCCTCACCCCGCCGGGATCCGGCCGCATCGTTGCGTGTGCTCTGACGAGCATGCGCATCCCGACTAGCGAGAGACACAGGATGAGACGCCACCACTGGGGTGCCCTGATGGCACGCCACCGCCGCTTGGTCATCACGGCCTGGGTCGTACTGATGATCGCGTGCGGCGCAGTTTTCCCGCTCGTGGCCGGCCAGCTGAAGGCCCCGAACTACGGGGTGGACCAAGCGGCGTCGACGCGAGCCTCGACACTGGTCCAACGGCATTTCTCCGGCCTGGGTAACGAGCAGGACGTCATTGTGTTCGACAGTCCGGACGGCACTGTCGCCGATCCCGGCCGGCGGGCCGTCGTCGATCGCGTGCTGGCGGCGGCCCGCGCCGAAACCGGGGTGGTCACCGTGGTCGGGCCGTTCGATCCGATCGCGAAGAATCAGGTATCCGAGGATGGGCACGCGGCATTGGCGCTGGTCGGCTTGGAGGGTGACGCGAGCTCGCTGCCCGCGCGCGCGGCCGCCTTACAGCGGGCAGTCGCCGGAGCCGCCGGGGCGGGCGTGACGGCGAATGTGACCGGCTTCTCGCCGATTACGAACGATCTCACCGCGGTGGAGACCGCAGCGACAACCGAGGCCGAGTCGATCGGCCTGCCTCTCGCGCTGGTGATCCTGGTGCTGGCCTTCGGCGCCGCGCTGGCCGCCGCGTTGCCGCTGCTGCTCGCCATCGCCGGGCTCACCCTCACCTTCGGTGTGCTCTACCTGCTCAGCTTCGGGCTGACCTTCGACGCCTTCCTGATCACCATCGTCACGATGATCGGCACCGGAATCGGCATCGATTACGCGATGTTCATCGTCAGCCGGTTCCGCGAAGAACTCGCCCGGCGCGCGATCACCGGACGCGACCCGGCGGCGATCGCCGAGGCCACCGGGGTCGCCATCGCCACCTCGGGCCGCACGATTGCGTTTTCCGGTGTGGTGGTGGGCATTTCGGTGTGTTCGTTCTTCATCATGGAGTCACCGATCTTCCGGGAGGTCGGCACCGGCGTCCTCGTGTCGGTGATCTGCACGCTGATCGCCGCGCTGACGCTGTTGCCCGCCGTCCTGGCCGTTCTCGGGCCTCGGGTGAACAAGTGGCAGTTGCCCCCGAAATGGCGCCCCGCCGATGCGCGCTCGGACTCCGGTGCCGCGCAAGGCCTGTGGGCGCACTGGGCGCACCTGGTGATGCGCCGTCCGGTCCTGTTCGCGACGGCGGCGGGGGCCATTCTGGTGGTCGCCGCGCTCCCGATCGGGAGCCTGCGCTACGGCATCGATCTCGGTACCACGTCCATGGGCGACCAGCCGACGGCCCGGGCGCAGCTCGTTCTCGACCGTTCGTTCTCCCCCGGCGCGGTGTCCCCGGTTCAGGTTGTCATCACCGGGCCCGGCGACGACGCGCTCGACAACACGGGCCGGCAGCAGGCCCATGTCCTCGCGACCACCTTGTCCGGGGATCACCGCGTCGGTGACATCGAAACCCTGAGCAATGATGGTCGAATTCTGCTCAACGTGGTGCCGAAGGTAGCCATCGACTCGGGGGAAGCTATCGCCCTGGTCCGCCACATTCGCGACGACCTGGCCGGGGGTATGCCGGATACACAGGTTCTGGTCGGCGGGGCGACAGCGGCTTTCGTCGATCTGTCCGACGAGACCACGCAGAAGCTGCCCTGGGTCATCATGCTGGTCCTCGGCATGTCGCTGCTGTTCCTGCTGGTGATATTCCGCAGCATCGCCGTGCCCGTGAAAGCTGTGCTGATGAATCTGCTCGCGACCGCCGCGGCCACCGGGCTCACCGTCGCGGTCTTCCAATGGGGTTACGGCGCCGAAGTTCTCGGTTTCACCAGCCCTGGGTTCTTGCAGGTCTACATTCCCATCACGGTGTTCGTGCTGCTGTTCGGATTGTCGATGGACTACGAGGTCTTCCTCATCCGCCGCATTCAGGAAGCCTGGGAAGACAGTCACGACACCGATTCGGCCATAGCCGTCGGCATCGAGCACACCGCACGCCCGATCACCGCGGCGGCGGCGATCATGGTCGCGGTCTTCGGTAGCTTTCTCATCGCCCCGGTCCCGGAGCTGAAGCAGTTCGGTTTCTCGCTCGCCATCGCCATCGCCATAGATGCGACCCTGGTGCGCCTCGTGCTGGTGCCCGCGCTGATCAAGCTGTTCGGTGACTGGAACTGGTGGCTGCCCGCCGGCCTGGACCGCGTGCTCCCCCGTGTCGGGAGGCGGACGCAGGATGCTGTCGATGCGAGCTGAAAAACGCTGAGATGGAATCAGGTAGCCGCGTAGCCGGGGTCCAGCCGTACCCCGGCGAACTCCTGCACCACCGACGCCATCGTGTCGAAGGCACTCACCAGGCCGGCGAAGGCCGGAGTGCGCATATCGGCTTCGAAGTCGGTGTGGCTGGTCACCTGGATGATCTCGAAATAGTGCCAGGGTTCACCCGCGGACTGGGCCGCGCGCTGCACGCTGAAGGCACGGACACTGGGCAGTTGGGGACAGGTGGCGTAATCGGTTGTTCGGACCCATGATTCGAAGGCAGCTGGGTCGACGCCGGGATGAAGCTGAATGAGATGAACGATGACCTGCATGGCTGGTCTCCCCTTTCAGCGCCCCCGGACCGGCCCGCGCCGACCGAGTCCCAGTGCGCGCGCGATATTGTTCTTCTGAATCTCATTGGTGCCGGAAAAGATTCGTGACGGCAGCGCATCGCGGAGCAGCGTTTCGGCTGCGCCATCGGTGATGCCGAGGCCGCCGTGCACCCCGATGGCGTCCAGGCCAACTTGCACCGCCGCCTCGCTGACCGCGATCTTCGCCAGCGCCGGCCACATCTCGCCATTACCGCCCCTGGTCAGGTCCGCGGCCGCCTTGAACAGCAACAACCGCACGGACTCTACCCGCATGACCATGTCGACGATGCGATGGCTCACCGCCTGGAACTCGCCGATGGGCACACCGAATTGCACACGCTCACTCGCGAATTCAATGGTGCTGTCGAGGACCCGCCGCATGGCGCCGAGATAGACGCCGAACAGGCAGGTGCGCTCCCACTGCATGGAATCGGAGAACACCGCGGCGCCCGCACCTGGGCTGCCGAGCACGCAATCCAGAGGCACTTGGACGTGGTCCAGGTGCACCTCCCCCGTCGGCGAACCGCGCAGGCCGACCTTGTCATAGGCCGGGCCCGTGTGCAGTCCCGGCGTCCCGGCTTCGATGATGAAGGTGGTGAGCCCGAAGTATCCGCCGCCGGGGGTGGTGACAGCCTGCACGATGAACACATCGGCGACGGGTGCGTTCGTAGTGAATGCCTTGACGCCGTTGAGGACATACTCCTCACCGCGCCGCTCGGCGGTGGTGCGCATGGCGAAGATATCGGAACCGGCTTCGGGTTCGGTGATGGCGTGCGCCGCGATCAATTCCCCGGAACACAACCGCGGCAGCCAGTGCGACTGCTGCTCGGGCGTGCCGAATTCGACGATCGGCATCAGGCAGGCGAACAGGTGTGCCGCCACCGAGAAGCCGAATCCGGTATCGGCGGTGCCGACCCCGAGGGCTTCCATCAGCGCGACCGCCGACACGGCGTCCAGGCCGCTACCACCGTGCTCCTCGGGCACGGTCGCGCCGAGGATCCCCTGTTTGCCAGCGAGCTGCCAGCGGCGCCGGAAGTCCGGTGGGGAAAAGGTTCCGGTGCCGCCCAGGTCGCGGCGGGCGAATGCGGTCAGCGCCGCGCACATCGCCTCGGTGTCCGCGGGGAGATCGAAGTTCATCTGGCTCAGTCCTGCCCGTCTTCTTGGAGGAGAAGGTGATAGTTGATGCCGCCGGTGCCGAAGGAGCTCACACCCGCCCGTCGTGGCCTGCCCGATTCCGCCTGCCACGGAGACGACGCCCGAGGCAGCACCGCGGGGATGTCGTGCAATGGCAAATCGGGGTTGATCGTGGTCAGGTGTGTGTTGTGCGGAAACACGCCCGCGCGCACGGCCTGTAGCGCGTGCAGCAACCCGGCTCCGCCCGCTGCCGCGAAGGTGTGGCCGATCAATGCCTTCACCGAGCCGATCACCAGCGGGCGAGCACGCTGCGGTGCGGCGTAAACAGCGGCCGTGGCGGCGATTTCGACCCGATCCCCCACGCGGGTTCCAGTTCCGTGTGCCTCGAGATAGTCCACTGCGGCGGGCTCGTAGTCCACCTGCGCGAAAGCTGCCCGCATGGCTCTGATCTGGCCATCGACGGAGGGCGCGATCAGCGATTTCGCGTCGTTGGCGGCGCCCACGCCGCGGATCAGGCCGAAGATCTCGTCACCGTCGCGCTGTGCGTCGGAGTGGCGTTTGAGTAGGAACAGCGCACAGCCGTCGCCGGGGCTGAACCCGTCGGCCTCGCTGTCGAACGGGGTGATCCTGGTATGCGACAGCAGGCCGAGCGCCGAGCAGAGCACCAGATCGCGTGGTGTGCAGGCCAATTCGACTCCCCCCGCGAGGGCGAAATCGACGCGGCCCGTCCGCAGGGCACTGACCGAAAGGTCGAGCGCCGCCAGCGCCGACGCACAGGCGGCCTCGACGGCCACGGGGACAGCGCGCAGTTGGTACTCGCTCGCGATGACACCCGCCACGCCGCTGGCGAGCCAGCCGTCCAGGTCCGCGGGCACGAGCGGCTCCGCCCCAGGGGCGTAGCCGCGGCGGGCCCGCTCGAGAATCCGGGCGCGAGCGGCTGCGGGCAGATCTGCGAAGGCCTCGACATCGGCGGTAGCGGACTCCAGTTCGTGGAACGACCGCTCGCCGGCCCGCCTGCGCTCCGTCGCCAGGCACAGCGTGCTCCCGATCGCCACGACACCGGTGCGATCGCGCAGCGCCGCCGTCCGCCCGTACCGGGTGAGCGTCTCGCCGGCCACCGACAGTGCGATGCGATGTGCGGGGTCCATCGCCGCGTAGCGGCGCGGGGGGATGCGCAGCGCGGCCGGTGGCCGATCCGGTATCCGCATGGCCGCGCCGATCTCGGAATAGCTGTGCGTGAGCGTGATTTCGCCGGGCGCGAAATAGAGGTCGCGATCGAGCACGGTCCCGGGTACCGGTCCGATTCCTCCGCGGCCGGACCGGCTGTTGGCCCAGAAGCTCGCCGCGTCCGCGGACCCGGCGAAGGCCCCGCCGAACCCGACGATCGCGATCGGTTCGGCGCTCATTGCCGGGCGGGAGCGCGCAGCAGTCACGAATCTGGGTGCGGGGTGGCCTTCGAGCAGCAGATAGCTGAGCGTGCCGCCCAAGGCGGACCCACACACGGCCGCGTACCTGGACCCGGATTCCGGCTCGGCAGGCCAGCTTTCGCGGCTGGAAGCGATGCGGAACTGCGCACCCGGCGAGTCGGCGAGCCCCGCGCGCTGAGGCGGCATTGTGCGGTGATACAGCGCCAGCGCGGCTTTGGTGACACCGGCAAGACCCGCATTCGCGAAGGTGTGGCCAAGCCGATCGATGGCACTACCGAAAACCACCGAAGCCGGCGCGGCGTCACCGAGCAACTGGCCCAACCCCTTGACGTCGGCCGCCCCGACGGCCGCGATCCCCGGTCCTACGTTTTCGACATAGCGCACCGCCGCCGGGTCCACCGAGCTGGCCAGATGGCACTGCTGGGCAAGCAGGTACCGCTCATCCGCCGTCGTCGAGTATCGGAAGGCGCCACGGTGGGGTTCATGGCGCAGGACGCACTCGAGAATCGAGGCGTAGATGCGGTCGCCATCGGCGACGGCGGTCGATTGCCGTTTGAGCAGCAGCGCGCCGACCCCGTCGGACAGCGTGAAGCTCCCATCCTGGCTCGTAGTGAGACCCTTTGCGGCCAGGGCTTCTTCGATCAGCGAGCCTTCCCTGCGCTGACCCGTCACCACCAGCACCGCGTCGGAGGCGCCCGCGCGCAGGTTGGTCATCGCGGTGTCCAGTGCCACGAACGAGGTCGCGTCGGCGGATTCCAGTGCGATCGTGCGGCCGAGCAGCTGGAAGGTCGCCGCGATGCGCGCCGGGATCGTGCTCGCCATCTCGCCGACCCGATCGTGGCGCGAGGCGCCGAGGCGATGTGCGAGGCGGGTGCGGAACTCGCCGGTGAACCGACCGGCGACGCGGCGGACCCGATCGTCGTGGTCGGCCGCCGCTGCCCGCTCGAGTTCCCGGGCGTAGCGGGCGCTTTCGATTCGCAGCGCGTTCTTGTACTGGCGGTCGAGCCCGAAACATGTGCCCACCACGACATCAGTGCGTTCGCTCGGCAGCGGACGGTCCGGATATCCGGCATCGGCGAGGCACTGCCCAGCGGCCTCCACCATGAGTATTTGCATCCTGCTCATCGAGCCGCGCTGGACCGGCGGGATACGGAATGCGGCGATGTCGATGTCCAGGTCGTCCAAACCCGGAGGCGCTGTGGCCGGTTCGGCGGCGACGAGCAGCTGCCAGAGCGCCTCTATGTCACGGGCCCCTGGGTAGAGGCCCGCCATTGCGACAATCGCTATGGGCTCGTTCCGCATGGCCGTCTCACTCCTCGACGATTTCGACCACACCGCGGTCGCCGTCGACCATGATCAGGTCGCCGGTTTTGATCACGGTGGTCGCATGTTTGGTGTTGACGACCGACGGCAGCCGGAATTCGCGCGACACGATCGCGGAGTGCGACAGCATCGAACCGATATCGGTGACGATGCCGCCTGCGATGGCGAACAGCGGGGTCCAGGAGGAGTCGGTGTACCGCGTCACCAGGATCTCGCCGACCTGTAATTCGTCGGCCTGCCAGGCCAGGTCCTCCACGACGCGGGCGCGCCCGATGGCGGTGCCGGGGCTGGTGCCGAGTCCTTCGAGGCCGACACCATCCGGGGTAGGCCGCACGGCCTGGCCGGGGTCCCATTCGCCGACGAAACTCATTGGCGGCGCGGGCAACCGGGCATAGTTCTGAAAGGTGCGGCGGGCCTCGTCGATCGCTGTGCGAGGGAAGATCTCATGCGGATCGTCCTCGCCGGCCAGGTAGCGCAGGATATCGGTGAAGTCGAGGTAGGCGACCTCGTCGAGCGAGCGCAACACCCCCGCCGCGGCCAACCGGACGCCCACCTCGTAGACGACCTCGCGAACCAGCCACACCGACGTGATCATCGACATCCGGGCGATCTCGCGCAGGGAGCTGCACTTCTCATATAGCGAGATCACGGATTTCAGCGCGCGGCGTTTGGTCCGCGGCAGCCGTCTCATGGCCGCGTCCGTCTCGTCGGCGCGGGGGTCGGTGGTGGATTCGATGGCGTCGTCGAAGCAGAACCCATCCTCGGCGTAGCGGCGAATCATCTTGACCACGTACGACAGATCGTCGATCCAGCGCGGATGGGTGAGCTCCATCTCCTGCTGCGCCCGCGCGCCGTTCTCCCGCAGGAACGGCTCCATATGCGCCTTCCAGAACACCCGGCCCACCTGGTCGGCGCGCAGGCGTTCGACGACGTCCGCGACGGAACCGGACGTCATGATCCGATGCACCCTTGGGCGCTGGCGCACGATTTGGGCGAGCTCCCAGACTTCGCGCGCGGACGCGACAGTACGCAGGTTCGACATGTCTGTCTTCAAGCGGTTCTGCAACCGCTCCCCCGCCGCGCCGAGCCAGGTGCCGCACATCATCTCGAGCGCGCCGTAGAGCGTGAACGCGTTGATGAAGTACGGCATGTAGCCGACATGCATATCATGGAAGAACGTCAGGCGGCGCTGCATTTCGGTGTGCAGGGCGCGGCGGTCGAGCGCGGTCAGGTCGAGGCCGCGGGCCCGGTCGAACTCGCGCACCCGCGCGGTGACCATCCGGCGGGCGCGCTTGCGCATATCTCGCAGCTCGGTCACGGTCGCCTTTCCCCAGAACGCCGTCGATTTGGCGGTGGGGATACCGGTCCGGTAGCTGCCGAAGGGATTCCGGTAGGCGGCCTGGTCGACGTCCTCGCTAGCGAAGCGCGCGGCGATGCGCTTCTCGTCCTTGGTCCCGAGGCTCTGGCTGAGCAGGTAGCTGGTGTAGGAGATGTTCAGGTAGACATAACCCTGGAGGTACCCCATCTGCACGGTGATGTCGCCGGTATCGCGTACACCGGTCGCCCGCACACAATCGCTGTGCACGTTGTACTGGTAGTACTCGGCGAACGAAATGCCCAGCGGTGTCATGACTCCGGTGAAGATCTCACCGATGTCCATCCGCGACCACAGGGTGCCCTGCTGCACGGCTTCGGGCTGGGGATCCCGGTAGGGGCTGCGGCGCATGGGCTGCGGTGGCGCCACAGTGATGGGACGGGTCTGCAGCAGATACAGCGCACCGCCCTCTACCGCCCATTCGATGTCCTGCTCGGCGCCGTACCGCTCGCGCACCAGCACCGCCAGTGCGGCGAGCCCGGTCAGTTGCTCCTGCGACAGGCAAGCGACGCCGCGCAGCTCCTCGGGCACCTTGACCAGCTCCACGATGCCCGGTGCCACCGACACAGTCATGGCGACCTTATAGCGGACGTTCTGGTCGGTCACGCGTGACCCGGCCGGATCCACCGTGAACGAGTCGGCGCTCACCCGTCCCGAAACGAGTCCCTCGCCGAGGCCCCAGACCGCATCCACCACGAAGCGGTCGGTGCGCCCGCTGATCGGGTCCCGGGTGAACAGCACACCGGCAGCCTCTGCCTGGACCATCTGCTGGATCACCACGGCGATTGATCCGGCATCGGCGGCGCCGCGGTAGACGGCCGCCCGGTCCGACCACAGCGAGGCCCAGCACGCCTTGACAGCATCGAGAACCCCTGCGGCGCTGGAGATGTTCAGCACGGTGTCATGTTGTCCGGCGAAGGACTGCGCGGCCGAATCCTCGCGGCAGGCCGAGGACCGCACCGCGACCCGCCGCGCGCCGAGTGCCGCATAGGCGTCGAGGATGGCGTCGCTGATATCCGCGGGAATCTCGGCGGTCAGCACCCGGGATCTGACGGCGCCGGGCTCGCCCGCCAGGGCTTGGGCATCGAGGCCGATCTCGCGCCGGAAACGATCGAACAATTCGGTGGTGAGGCAAAAGGCCGGCGGCACCGGCAGCCCGGCCCGCGTCATTTCATCGAGGCGAGCTCCTTTGCCGCCCAGCGATTCCGGGTCTGCGGCCACCGGTTCGCCGAGTACGACGATCATGTCATGCGCGGTCTGGCGGGTGGCAGTCATGACAGGCGCTCCTCGGCGTCGGTGTTCGATGAGGACGGATTGCGGCCGACGAACGAGCAGAACTGCTCACCGGGAATCAGGCGGCGCACCTCGACATCGACGAAGCCCGCGTCCTCGAACTGCTGGGCCAGTTCGGCGGAATCGGGCAGCGGGCCGCCGAAGTCGGCGAACTCGAACCACAGACCCAGCACTTCGGTGCTGAGATTTCCGCCCTTGCACGCGCTGGTGAGCAGAAGTCGCCCATCGGGTTTCAGCAGCGACCGCACGCGCGCGAGCAGCTCGGTGCGTTCGTCCGCCGCGAAGTAGTAGATGTTGTTGTGCATCGTGACGATGTCGAACAGTTCCGAGCAGGAAAACTCCCGCACATCGGCTCGCCTGACCTCGACGCGATCCGCCAATCCCCACTGCGCCAGATTGGCGGCGGCCGCCGCGGCGACCTCGGCCTGATAGTCGATGGCGACGGCGGTCAGCTCGGGATTGAGCGATGCGGCGTGGCGCACGTACACCCCACTGCCACAACCGATTTCCAACAGGCTTACCGGGCCGGTGCGGGGCAGCACGCTTTCAACCGATTCCTCGAGGAACGGCTGGACGATCCGGCTGGAACGGGCGATGATCGAGCCGTCCTGATCCGACATCGTCAGCCTGGCGCCGCTGCGCACCATGGCGGGCGCGTTCAGCAGGACCGGAAGATGGAAGCGCACCAGCTCTTCCAGCGCCGCGGCGACCGCGTCGTTGCGGGGCCGGGCCAGCGCTCTGGCCCGGCGGCTCGCCAACCGATAGCGACCGTCGGAAATCCCGAGCTCGCCGAGCCGCACGCCCAGATCCAGCCAGGCGCGCAACAGCCGACGGTCACCCATGATTCCGACGGCGTCGGCGAGGGCGCCGACATCGCGCGCTCCGCCGGCGAGTTGTTGCAGCACACCCTGGTCCAGCGCCGCGACCAGAAAGCTCGCTCTGTACAGCGGGGTGGCAAAGCTCCTGGCCAGCGACAACAGCAGCGGCAGGCTGCCTGCGGCATTCGCTTTGGTCAGCGTGGAGAATTTCATCGGTGCATCCTTTGGCGATCGCCGGTGGGGGCCGTCGATCCGGGGGTGGAGGTGTAGCCGGCGAGGTCATCCCGCAGTCGGCGGAGCAGGCTGAACCGATGCGGGCCGACGAGATAGAAATGACCGCCGAGGAAATGCCCGCGGCGCATCGAGCCCGTGGTGTACCGACGCCACTGGCCGGTCTGCTCCTCGTCGGCGATGAGATCGCCCGCAGCGGAGTACACGGTCAGCGGACAATCCAGTGGCGGCCGGGGTTGCGGCCGGTAGGTCTCGCACGCACGCAGGTCCGCGCGCAGGGTTGGAAGTCGGCGATCGAACTGTGATCTCGCACCGGAACCCAGTAGTCCACCCAGCTCGCGCACCCAAGCCAGGAGCTCGTCATCGGACAGTTCGGCGCCGAGTGAAGTCCCGTACAGATGCGGGGCCCGGCTGCCGGAGACGAACAGGTGCGCGGGCGCGGGCGCACCTCGCTCGCGCAGCACGCAAGCCACCTCGTACGCCAGCAGAGCGCCCATGCTGTGCCCGAAGAACGCGTAGCGGTCGAGGAAGCCCTGCCCGATCAGCGCCGTGGCGACCTCGCGCGCCAGCGCCCGGATATCGGTCGAGGCCGGCTCCCACAAGCGAAGTCCGCGCCCGGGCAACAATAGCGGAACGACATGGACATCCGGGCCCAGATGATCCGGCCAGTCCCGGAAAACCGACGGTGCGCCGCCCGCGTGGGCGAAGCACACCAGCCGGATAGCCACCGGTCGTGCGTCGACACCGGAGAACCACAGACCACTCGGGTCCGGTGCCGGCCGTTGCGTGCGGAGTTCGAGTGGCACCGTCGGCATAGCCTTGCTCACCCGGCGAGACACCGATAGTCGATCTTGCCGTTGGCATTGCGCGGCAACACATTTACGCGGATTGCCTTGCGCGGCAACATGTATCGAGGCAAGTGCTCGGCACAATGACGTTTCAACTCGATGAGCGTCGGCTCCGGCGCGCCGGCTCGGATCGTATAGAAGACCACGAGCCGCGCGGTCGAGCCTTCCGCGGCGACGATCACCGCCGCCTCGTCGATCGAGGAGTGCCGCACAATCACCGATTCGATCTCGCCGAGTTCGGTGCGGTACCCGGACAGCTTCACCATCCGGTCCTTGCGTCCGCGATAGATGATGTGGCCGTCGACGCAACTCACGAGATCGCCGGTCGGGTGGCGGCGCTGCCGATGCTGCTCTGCCATAGGTTCCCGCTCCCGCCGCCAATATCCTGGGGTGACGCAATCGCCTTCGACCACCAGCTCGCCGAATGCGTCGGGCCCGTCGATCGGCAGCCCGTGCTCGTCGACGATCAGCAATTTGGCATCGCCGACCGGTAGCCCGAGCGGCAACGGCTCGTCACAGGCCAGGTCCTGGGCGGTCACCCGGTGGTAGGTGCACACGTTCGTCTCGGTGGGTCCGTACAGGTTGTAGAGCTGTGTGTGCTCGTGCAGCAGCAGGGCGAGTTCGGCCAGTCGAGGTTTCGGATATACCTCACCGGCGAAGAGCACATAGCGCAGGCCGCGGACGGTCTCGGGCACCAGCGCACCGCACGCGGTCAGTAGAGTCAGGATCGACGGCACCGAATACCACACGGTGACACCGTGTTCGCGGATGCCGGCGGCCAGCGCCGCCGGATCACGCGCTTGCTCGTCCTCGATGATCCACATCGCCGCGCCGACCGATATGGCGACGAACAGGTCGAATGTGCTGAGGTCGAAGTTGAACGAGGCATGGTTGGCGAAAACGTCCGCGGCGCCCACGGCCAGCTCGGCACATGCCCAGTCGATGAACGCACCAAGGTTGCGATGGGAGATCTGCACGCCCTTCGGCGTCCCTGTGGACCCGGAAGTGTAGAGAATCGCGGCCAGGCTGGACGGCGTGATCGCCGCGCGCGGCACCCGGATCGCCTCGGCGCCGGCGACGAAGTTCGACCAGCTGACCGTCCGCACCGTCGCGACAGCGTCGCCGACGCGGTCGACGACCACCACGGTGCGGACCGAGTCCGGCAGTTCCAGGCTCGCGAGTTGGGGCAGGTGCCGCTCGTCAGTGACGAGCAGGATCGGTTCGGTGTCCTCGACGATCGTCGTCAGCCGACTCACCGGGTGCGCGCCGTCGACGGCGACATACGCACACCCGCGGTGCAGCGCACCCAGCATCGTCTGGACGTACTCCGGGCGTTTGTCCATCCAGATGACCACGCGATCACCCCGCGCGGCACCGAGTTCGCGCAGCCGGTGCGCCACCGCGTTCACCGCGGTGGCCAGCTCACCGTAGGTGAGCGTGGTCCGCCCGAGCAGCGCCGGACGAGCCGCGTGCTCGTCGGAATCGATATCCGGCAGGCAGATGACGCGGTCGCTCACGGCAGTACCCCGGTTTCCCGGCCCGCGTCGATGAAGATCTGGGCCGCCAGGGCCAGATCCTCCGGCGTGTGCTCGGAGGTGACGCTGACGCGCAGCCGGGCCTCGCCGAGCGGGACGCCGGGGAAAACCACTGTCTGGCAGAACAATCCGCGCGCGCGGACCGCTCGGCCCATCTCCATGGCCTGGCGCTCGTCGCGGACGACGATCGGCAAGATCGCGCTCCGAGTACGTTCCAGGTCGAATCCGGCATCGGTGAGGTATCCGATCAGGCTGCGAATATTGTTCCACAGCACAGTGATTCGCTCGGGCTCGCGCTCCATCACGTCGATAGAGGCGATCAGTCCCGCCGCGACACCGGCCGGGATGGTCGCGGCGAACACATACGAGTTGGAGTAGAAGCGCAGGTAATCGATCACCTCCTCGTCGCCGACGACGAAGCCGCCCATTCCCGCCAGGGTCTTGCTCATCGTGCCGAGTTCCAGATCGACCTCACCCTTCAGGCCGAAGTGCTCGGCGGTGCCCGTGCCCCGGGCGCCGAGGACCCCGGTGGCGTGCGCGTCGTCGACCAGCACCCGCGCACCGTAGGACCGGGCCAACCGGACGATCTCCGGCAGCTCGCAGATATCGCCGTGCATGCTGAATACGCCGTCGGTGACGATCAGCATCCCCCTGGCCTGCTCGGCGCACCGATCCAGGACGCTCTCTAGGTGTGCCATATCGTTGTGGCGGTAGATCCGGCGCAGCCCGCCGGATAGTTTCCAGCCGTCGACGATGCTCATGTGATTGAGCTTGTCCACGATGACCGCATCCTTGGCCCTAACCAGCGCCGAGATCGCGCCCAGGTTGGCGGCGTAGCCGCCCGGGTACACGATGGCGGCCTCGCGCCCTTTGAAGGCGGCGAGCCTACGCTCGAGTTCCTTGTGCAGGTAGTTGGTTCCGCCGATGATGCGGCACCCGGTATTGGTGGCACCGAATTCCCGGGTGGCGGCGCAGATCGCGTCGACGACCTGCGGATGGTTGGCCAGGCCGAGATAGTTGTTCGAGCCGAACATCAGGAATTCGCGAGTGCGACCGGAGATTTCGTCGTAGATCCGGGCCCGGTTGGTGCACCGCGACCGCAGCGGCATGCCATACCAGTACAGGCGCTCGGCTTCGCGATCACGGCGATGCGCGGCGAACTCCGCAGCCTTGGCGAACAGGTCACGTTCGTCGCTGACCAGGAAGTCGCGCATCGAGCGACCATCCCAGGCCGTGATTCCGGCAGGCCCGATCGGATCCACCTCGCCGATCGCCAGCTCCAGCTCGGCGAACGTGCGGGGGTCCGGCGGCGCCGCGTCGGTGGCCGCACGGTCGGCGTAGGTTTCCAGTTCCCCGATCAGCGCGCCCAGGGTGGTGACCGAGATATCGGAGGTGAGATTGGCGGGCAGGGCCAATTGCTTCGCCGCGTCCCCGATAATCGCGACGAGCACAACCGAGTCGATACCCAGCTCGCCCTCGAGATCGGCCGTTGGATCGAGTTGGTCGCGCCGGTAATGTGTATGCCGCATGGCCGTCGCGATGACCACCTCGGACACCGAATCCACCGCCGCTGTCGTTTCAGCCATCGAATGTCCCCTACTTCCTGCGAAAGCGCTCGATCAGGTCCGCGATAACCGCGACGGACCGGAAATTCTCCGGCCTGACCTCCTGGAGCGGAATGACAATCCCGAATTCCGCCTGAATGGCATGCACCAAATCGAATACTTCGGCAGAAGAGATGATGTTCAGTTCCAGCAGCGGCGTGTCCGCGGACAGTCCTTCACTTTTTCCATCCAGCCACGAATCGGCGATGCACTCCAGCAGGAAAGCTTGTGCTGTCACAACTACTCCAATATCGCAGTCAGCGGCTACGGATGTCTCATAAACAATCCGACCTTGACCCACAACGCTGACGAAACCACTGACGAGCTACTGACACACCGCCCGGTGTCGTGTGGCCACATTCCGACGCTGCGACAATGGTGACAAATAACCACAATGCCCTCTGTGCGATAGTTGTGACCCGTAATTAGCATCGTTCTCACCAGGGGAAATGTCGAGTAAGAGAGGTTCGCCAATGGCGCTCAGCCTGTCCTGGGACGCACCCGCCACCACCGCACGGGACGATGTGCGGCACACCGGCGCCGTCCACATCGATATACTCGGGTCCATTTCCCTCGTCACCGCCGACAGCCGCACAGAATTGCGGGCCGGCAAGATCCGATCGATGCTGGCCGTTCTCGCCCTCAAGGCCGGGAACACCGTCTACTACAACGAGCTCACCGAAGAATTGTGGCCGGGCGAGCTGCTCAAGAATCCACGAAACGCAATTCAGGCGCAGGCGACGCGCATCCGAAAGACAATGGAGAAGTGCACGGACGGGATCGGAGAACCGATTGAGTTGCGCGCGGTGCAGAACGGCTACGTGCTCGACATTCCACGCGATGCCGTGGACGCCAACAGATTCCTCGATTACACCACGCGTGGATTCAGCGACCTGGCCGTCGATCCGGTGCGCGCGCTGCGGTCACTGCAGCAGGGACTGCGGCTGTGGCGCGGGCCGGCACTGCTGAACACCCACGCCGGCGAACGATGCCGATCCGCCGCCGCCTTCCTCGAGGAGCAGCGCATCCTGGCCTGGGAGGATCTGGTCAGCGCGCATCTGTTGCTCGGTAACAACCGCCAGGCCATCGTCGAACTGCAACGGCTCGTCGCGGCCGACCCGTCGCGCGAGCACCTGTGTGGACTGCTGATGCTGGCGCTCTACCGCACCGGCCGTCAGTCCGAGGCCCTGCATCTGTTCCATCGGACCAGACAGCGACTGGATACTGAGCTCGGGGTCGAACCCGGCCGCGCGCTATCGCGCCTCTACGAGAGCATCCTCGCGCAGGACAGCACGCTCGACTCGGCCGCGGCGGTACTGAGACGTGCGGAAGTCGACCCGCGTCCGGTGACGAAGAACCGCCTGACAGCCTGACACGGTCGCTGTCAGCGGTCCAGCGCCACTCCGTCTGATCAACGCCACGGCAGTCAGGCCAATGCGCATTGCCCGCCAGGAACATCAGCGAAGATGAATCGAGAGGCCGGTCAACTTCTCCGTAGCGCGGTGATGACCTGGTCAGCAGCGGGAAGGTGGACCCCACAGTCGCCCGGCTCGCCACCGCGCCGTCGCCCGCCCGATATCGGTTGCCGGAGGCTCGCCGTAAAGCCACTCACGGGCCAGTCGATGCCAATTGTTGGTCGTCTCGAGCTGACCGAGCGCCGCGAAGGTGAACAGGTCCGCGCGCCTCGAGAACACGTGCTCGGCCGGCAGCCGCTGATGCCGTACACCCCGGAATTCGGCCGCCCTCGGGTCGACGGCGAGCACCACTGCCCCGGTGGCGAGTTCGGGGGTGATCGCGATCTCCTCGTCGAGCAAATGCCAACCCGAGGCGGCCCACACGTATTCCAGGCATTCCTGCGGGGTGACGCCCGCGTCCCGGTCGATGATGCCGCGTCCGACCCACGCCTGGTACAGATCCCAGGCCCGGTGTTCACCGGCGGCCAGCAGGGACGCACGCTCGAATTCGGCGTCGGCGGGATTGATCCGGTGATAGAGCCCGAAATCCACGAAGGCGAGGCGACCGTCCCTGTGCAGAAGGATGTTGCCGGGATGTGGGTCGCCGCAGAACTCGTAGTCGGAGAAGATCGAATTGATGTAGAAGCGGTAGATCAGCTCACCGATCCGATCGCGGTCGGTCCCGGGCAAAGCCTGAATCTCTTGGAAGGACTTCCCTTCGACGAAGTCTGTCACGAGAACGTGGTGCGCGCAGTGTTCTCCGATGCTGTCGGGGACGGTGATGAAAGGATGATCGTGGAAGCGGGACGCGACTGCATGCTGGGTCCGCGCTTCACGGAGGTAGTCGAGTTCACTGCCGATGTTGCGGGCGATCTCTTCCAGCACGGCGGCGTCTGCCGCGCTGGGCAGCACGGATCTCCACAGCTTGGCGAACAACTGCAAGTTGCGCATGTCCGCCTGGACGGCCTCGTCCACCCCGGGGTATTTCACCTTCACCGCGACCATGCGCCCGTTGTGCAACCTCGCCCGATACACCTGGCCGATCGAGGCTGCGGCCACCGGCACCTCGTCGAAATCGGCGAACACTCGCGACATCGGCCCCAGATCACCCTCGATGACCTTCCGCATCGCCCTGAACGGAACCTCCGGGGCGCGATCTCGAAGTTCGGCGAGTTTGACCCGAAACAGTTCACGGTGTGATTCCGGGACGAGGTCGACATCGAGAACCGACAGCATCTGCCCCAGCTTCATCGCCGCACCTTTCATGCCGCCGAGCACAGTGACCATTTGCTGCGCGGCTTGCAGAGCGGACCGCTCGGCGAGTATTTGCCGGGCTTCGTCGGGCCGACCGATCATCGACAACCGAGTCCCGACCCCACGCACAGCCTGCCCCGCGACCAGCCGGCCCACCCGACTCCCGCGCACCAGTCGACCTCTGGGCACCCGACCGGCCGCCATCTGCACCTCCGTGGGCCCGCCCATGGCCTATGTCGCGCGCCGCTGCGGTCAGCTGTGCCCGCGCTGTCGGCCGTGAATTCAATGGCCTAACAAGCTACCCCAAGCGGCAGTGGCATTCGACAACTACAGTGAAATGAGTAAAGCTCAGTTTTCACCCCAAGGCAGGGAAGTGTGATGCCGCAGAAGGCCGCCCCACAGCACCGTCGCCCGACCCAGCAGCGCGCGAAGGAAACCAGGGAGCACATACTCGGCACCGCGGCACGGTTGTTCTGTGAGCGTGGAATCGCTGAAACGTCGACGAACCGGATCGCGGCGGCGGCCGGGTTGAGCATCGGCACGGTCTATCGGTACTTCCCCGATCGGGCCGCCATCGTCGATGAACTGCTCGAGCGCCTTCTCGAGAACACAGACCGGCGCTTCACCCATTGGGTGTCCGACTTGTCGCAGCGCCCGACTCCGCAGCTGCTCCTCTCGGCTCCGCAGGTACTCACCGAGATGCTGGAACTCTTCACCGAAGAGTTGGTAGCCCACGCGTACTTGGTGCGCGCGCTGGTCGGCGGAGTTCAGTTCTACAGCAGCGGCATCCCGGAATTCGAACCGCGTCTGCGTCTACTGGTCAAGGTGCTGTTGATCCAGCTCCTCGGCCCCGGCGACGATCACAAGTACGACATGATGACATACGTGCTGATCAATACCGGCTTCGCGGCGGTACTGCGCACAACGGCCCTGGAGGTCGACGACCACGAACGCCGCGAGGCCATCGCGATGACCGCACAGATGATCGGCGCATGGCTCGACGCCGAAGTACGAGCTGCTCAACTCCCCGACACTCCCTGAGCCCCGCAGCCAGGACCGGTCAGGACCGTGTCAGCGCCCTGCCAGTAACCCCAGGAGTGCATGCCGATCGGCTGAATCGGGCATTCAGCCCTGATCAACCGGACCGTGAGCACAGCCGCAAAAGTGAGCAACTGTCTCGCGGAACCATTGACGGATATCTTCGAACGCTGTTACGAATGGCCTTCGGCGCAGGTCACCGCCATGATTCACCGACATCGAGCGGTCGGGCAATGAGGAGTAGAAGCTGAGCCCGAGATCACCTTATCGTTGGGTCCCGACCGATCAAGTGCCACAGGTCAATCGCGTTCGTCGCGGGAATCCGCGGCCTCACGCGGCTGCGGACCGGACCATCGGCCGGAAGAACCGCAGCAACTAGGCGGAAGGGAGTCGACGATGACAACCACTGGGGCACTCCGGAATGGGTTGACCGTCTCGGGCAAACCGATGTCATTACCCTTACAGGACGTGCAGGGGGTGTCTCGGCAGCTGGTCGGGCACTCCATCGACAACGTGACAACCTGCGCCACGCTGCCCGGTGACATCATCAACGGTGATGTCACTGCCATCGCCCGGGTCTGTCTCGAGCTGTCTGTCAGCATGCTGGACGGGCAGGATATTCCGGCGAAGACCGGCCGACTGGCCGAAGCGGCCGCCGGTTGGGCCCGGGAAGGCGTGCCGATCGACACGATCCTGCATTCCATCCATGAAGGATTCAAGGTCAGTATGGATCTCATCTTCTCGAACGCGACGGTGAAGGACTACGACAATCTGGTGGACGGCGCGAAACTGGTGGTGGAGATGCTCGACATCATGAGCGCGACAGTCGCCCGCGCCTATGTCCGTGAGCACAAGGCTGCGGTCAGTGAGCACCACACCGCCGTCCACACTCTCACCTCCGCGCTGCTGGCGGGAAACACCACCGCAACAATGGCCCGCGAATGCGGACTAGGCATCGCCGACAAGTACTCCGTTCTGGCAGTGGATATTCCAAAACACCCGGACGAGCAGCATCCGATGCTCGACGGCAAGGTCGTAGCCCGCCGCAAACTGCGCCGCCTCCAAGCCGAACTCGCTACCCGCTGCGGCGAGAACGCGCTCGCGTTGCTCAGTGTGGACGGTGGGACGATCCTGATCCCGACTGCGACGCTGAGCGACGAGCACCTCGACGAACTGCTGGCTCAGCTGTCGGCGGCCGCGCGCGTGCCCGTGACAGCGGCCGTCGTTACCGCGTCGGTCGCAGGGGTGCCCGATGCAGCCGATCGCGCTCACGAACTGCTCGATATGGTGCGGCGGCTGCAAGGTGCCCCCAACCTGTACCGCTTCGCCGATATGGCGCTGGAATACCAGCTGACCCGGCCGGGTCCGGCTCGTGAAACTCTCGAGTCGCTGCTGGACCCCCTCGACGATCACCCCGAACTGCTCCAAACCTTGCGCAGCCATATCAGCAACAACCTCAATCGCCAACGCACGGCTCGCTCGCTGCACATCCACACCAACACCGTCGACTATCGGCTCAGGCGCATCGCCCAGCTCACCGGACTCGACCCCACCGCCACGTCTGGTTGGTGGCAGCTGCGTTCGGCGCTCGTCGCCCGTACGTTCAGCAAGCCCAGCCAACGCGATATCCGGGTCGACGCCGTGTGAACTGCGATTCGCGAACCAGGCCATTTCGACACGCCGCCTCGTATTCGAGTGTGCCGAAGTTCTGTGAGTTGCACGAAGGTCGCGATCACAGCCGGAGGCCAGCCAGCTCAACTCCAAGCCCGATGCCGTTATCGAATGTGGGACAGTACCTTTCGGCGACCCACGTAGTTGCCGCTCCGGTGACTGATAGTGCGTGGCGGTTATCCGAGGCTTGTCGATGCCTCGATCTCGGCTTCAGCGGCTGCCGCGATCAGACGGGCGGTCATGACGATGACTTCCTTGCGCTCGCTGGTGTCAGCATCGAGTAGTGCGGCGCGGACTGCCGCCGCGAAACCGATGTTGATCAGAACGAACGCCATCACGTCGTGGGCGTCTTCATTGCCGGAGCCGAGTACCTGAATTACCAGAACTTTCAGTAGCGCGCGCAGGCGTGGTTCGAATCCCGGGAGACCGCTGTTGTAGTACGCCAGCCCTCCCGCAAGCGCTCGCACCAGTGAGGCGTTGGCCACCAGTTCGTCAGTGATGGCCTCGAGGATGGCGACGGCTAGTTCCAGAACGGTTTTGCCGGCGGTGGCGGACACGCTGCGAACGAGGTGCTGTTCGATATTTTCCAGCAGCCTTTCCAGCAGCTCGTCCACCATGACCGTGCGGTCGGCGAAGTGGCGGTAGACGGTGCCGACGCTCACTCCGGCCTCGGCGGCGATCCGGTTGGTCGAGGTGTTGGCGATCCCGCCTTCCCCGAACAGGCGCGCGGCGGTAGCGAGGATGTGCTCCCGGGTCGCCTTCGCGCGTTCTTGTGCCGGACGACGAGTCGACTTCATCGGCGGCCTCACGTACTCGCTCCTGCCCGGCGGCCTGGGAGGCCGGGTGTTGTGCGACCTGACGGTGCGCCGATCGTTCCGCATTCGACCTGCGTCATGCCGAGTCCCGCGTGCGTTCGGATTCGATCCATGCCGCAACCGCACGCGCGGTGATGGCGAGGGCCTGTGTACGTTGCTGGTTGTCGATCTCGAGCACCGACGCGCGGAGTGCTGCCGCGATGCCGGTGTTGATCAACACGATGCTCATGACGTCGTATTTGTGGTCGTCGCCGGGGCCGAGCAACTGGATCACCGCCACCTTGGCGAAAAGACGCAGGCGGAGTTCGAGCTCGGGGATGCCGGTGTCGTAGAACGAGACCCCTGCCGAGATCGCGCGTATCAACTGGGCGTTGGCCATCAACTCGTCGGTGATGACCTCCAAAATGGACGCCACCAGCTCCGCGGTGGTTTGCTCGGCGAGGCCGAACACGCGCTGAGTGAAGCGTTGTTCGGCATTTTCCAGCAGCCGCTCGATCAGCTTCTCCACCATGACCGTGCGGTCGGTGAAGTGTCGGTAGACGGTGCCGACGCTCACTCCGGCCTCGGCGGCGATCCGGTTGGTCGAGGTGTTGGCGATCCCGTGTTCGCCGACCAGGCGTGCGGCAGTGTCGAGAATGTGCTCCTGGGTCGCCTTGGCGCGTTCCTGTGTCGGACGACGGGTCCCGTTGTTCGGCGGCATCACATACTCCTGCCTGCTGTCGCTAGGAAAGGGCACCGTCGCCAACCCTACGGCCTGTACGGGCGTCCGTGGCCCGGAACTGCCGCAACCAGGGGACAACTGGCGCAGTCGCCGCATCCCCCTGGCAGCGCGGCAGCAACGAGAAGGTGCGGGCCGCGTTGACAACGTCGGGCCCGGCGACGTATCGGGTCGGCAGGTCCGGGACGAATCCGAGAAACGCGGTACCCGGCGCGAGCGCCAGCAGTAATGCCCGAGGGAGGCGGACCGGTTTGCGAGTTGGACCGGTGGATGACTGGGGAACTGTGGAAGCTCAGCACCACAATCACCACCGGGTTGAAGCCCGTCTCGCCGATTTGCCGCCGGTTGTGACGCTACCGCGGAGCGTCGAGTGGGGGTCTCAGCGGCGAGGCGGACCGGAGCTTCCCCGGAGAACGAGCCGAGGTGGCATGACGAGCTCTTGCGCTACTGCCGATCGTCCTTCCACGCGGTTGATGGCGCACTGGACCGCAGCGGCCCGTCCGCGCACAACACCGCGTCCACCACATCGAATACCGCATCCGCCCGCCGGGGCAGGCACCGATACAACTCCCGCCGGAACGCCGACAGCTCCCCGACCGCACCGGCGCAGCCGGTGTCGTGCACACTGTTCACCGAAGCCCTTCGTTATCGAAAGTCTTTCTGTCGCAAGGAGACATTCAACCAAGGGCTTCACCCATGATCACCCGGGATACTGAAAACCCAGCTCAGAGGTTAAAACTCAAGCTAGGGCCTGTTTCGAGGTCCACGCCGTTGTGGACCGTCATCGGCGTCGTTGCCGGACGGCGGAGCGTCGAGCACCCACACCTGAAACGGGCATTCCGGTAGAACTGGAGCGGCATGCAGTTCTGATCGTTCTGTCGCGCGCGGCCTGCGGGAGACCGCAAGGGCAGCGCCGAGTTCCAATCGACATGATCAGTGCGCAGGCCGAATACAGCGGCAAGGCTGCAGGTGCTAGTTCGTCGTGCCAGGCGAACGAATCCCGGGGCGGGCAGCGTTGAAACATACTCCGTTATCTGTGCCGGCGGAATCAGCGGGCTTGCTGACCAGTTCTTCCGCGTCGGGTTGCTGAGAGCCCTGGGTTTTTCCGGCTGTGTCGCGTTGAACCACATGACGGTGGCCGTTGGTTGACAGCCCGATGCGCACGCAGCAGCGGGCGCGGGGTTTCAAGATCGCATCCATCGCCATTGTCGACACTGTGGTCGCGGCGGAATGAGTTTGGTCCAGAAGTCGTGGCGTACCGCGTCCCACAACTTATTCATTTCCGGAAGGAGTTCTCGTGCTTGTGCGAGATCGGGAAAATCGTCGGGGCCGAAGGATACGATCGGCGTGGTGCCGGATGCCTCGTGGACGGCGACGATGGAGATCAGGTGGTCCTGAAACGGCCGCCATGTTGCGCGCAATCCGTCGGCTTCGGTTCTTCGCGTGTCATCCATGTTTTGTTTCCAACTCGTCGGCTTTGTTCTAGGGCGTTTTCGACCGTTGTCAATGCCGATCTCCTGCTGATTCTGATTGCACGAATACTATCGGTCGGGTCGGGTGCGGGCATGGGTGAGAAACGCAAACATGCCCTATGTTCGCAACTCATAGGCGTACCGGGTGGTGTGAAGTCTGCGATTGGAAGGGTGGCGCTCTCCAGCGCGGGCGCCGCCGTGCTGCGGCGGGAACAGCGGACGCTGATCGACCAGTAATTACGCATCCGCTCGACGGCACTCCGGTCACCTGCGGTAAGTGTGGGCAACCAATGCCGAGCGCAGGTGCCACAGCCCGCTGGCCTGGGCGGGGTCGAACCCCGTGAGCTGACCGATCCGCTTGAGCCGGTGGTCCACGGTGTTGGTGTGTACGTGCAGTAGCCGCGCAGTGCGCTGGCGGTTGAGGTTGTGCGTGATATGGACCTGCAGGGTCTCCAGGAGTTCCGGGTGTTCGTCCAGTGGATCGAGCAGCGACCCGAGATATTCGCGGGCGGGGCCGGGGCGGGTGAGCTGGTATTCCAGCGCCAGATCGTCGAAGTGATACAGGCCCGGCACCGACCGCAGCCGGGTGACCATGTCGAGTAGTTGATGGGCTTGATCGGCAGCGGTGGGCACGGTGTCGGTGGGGGCGGTGACCACGGTGGCGGTGATGGGCACGCGGGCCGCCCGCGACAGGTGCCCGATCAGGTCCTCCAGAGCAACCTCGGTGATGTGATCGGCGGGGATGAGCAGGGTGCCGCCGTCGATCGACAGCAGCGACAGCACGGTGTCGTCGCAGCGGGTGGCCAGTTCCGCCTGCGCGCGCCGGAGTTTGCGGCGGGCAACGACTTGCGCGTCCAGTATCGGGTTGGATTCGTCCGGGTGGGACGGAATGGCGAGGGCTATGACGTGATAGCGGTCGGAGATGTCGATGCCACACTCGCGGGCCATGGTGGAGGTGGGGTGCCCCCCGAGCAGCGCCGAGGTGAGCGTGTGCACCGCGGTGTGGTGCTCCGACACGACCGCGCGAAGTTCGCGCACATAGGCCACCGAGACTGCCGTGGTCATGCTGTCGAGCATTTCGACGACGAGTTTGGCGCCGTCGAGGATACTTTGGTAGTCGGCGATGCTGGGGGTGAGCATCGGCTCGGTGTCGGCCGAGCCGGAGGCACGCTGCTGAGCCAAGGCGGGGGACACCACCAGGTCGAAGCCGATCTTGAAGCCCTCGTGGATGGCGTGGTGAATGGTGCCAATGGGCACGCCTTCGCGAGCCCATTGGGCCGCGGCGTCCTCGAGCTGTTCGGTCTTTTCCGGAATGTTGCTGCCGTCCAGCATGCTCACTGCCAGTTCCAAGCACACGCGCGTGATGATGGTGATGTCGCCGTGGATCGCGTCACCGGGCAAGGTGCCGCAGGGGGCGACGGTTTCGACGAAATGCCCGACCATCTGCCGTGACAAGGCCCGCACGTCTTTCAACGGCAACGACATGGGTCGGCCGGATACGGTGAGTCCTTGCCGGCGGGGAGCGGTGACAGGCATGGTCGAACTTCCTTTCGTCCCCGTTAACTGCGCTATTGCACCAGAGTAACCAGAACAAGATTCGGAAGAACGGCTTACTCCGAGTAACGTGAAATTTCGGGAGGGCCGGTCAGCAAGCGATAGTGATAGTTCACAATGACGGTCGCTAACTGCCACTGACGTGCCGAGATGCCGGAGAGCGGCGAGTCGAGCACGACCGGGGAAGTCGCCGAAACGAGCGCAACCGGCGAGATCGACGGCGTGGATCCACACCTCTCGGGCGCGCATCCAGTCCCGTCTCGGCAGCAGGTACGGTGCGGGCCTGGGCCGTGCGCGAACCGCGGCCCAATGCGGTCCAGTCCACGGAAGGTTCGTTTCCCTAATCAAGGACCAGCTGGTCTGCTGCTTTCCGTCTGGCCCCATTAGGGTAACCGGTTTCATCTGGATCAGGCTCTCGAGCCCGGATGCGCAAAGGTTATCGGTATTCCTCTGACGCCGATCGGGGGAACCATGGCTAGGGCCCGTTTCGAGGTCCACGCCATTGTGGACCGTCATCGGCGTCGTTGCCGGACGGCGGGGCGTCGAGCACCCACACCTGAAACGGGCATTCCGGAAGAACTGGAGCGGCGTGCAGTTCTGATCGTTCTGTCACGTGCGCGGCCTGCAGGAGACGATAGTTCTCACGGTTTCCTGGCCATCCTGCGTCATCCGATTCTCCTCCATCCCAAGGGCAATTGGAGGCGCCGTTCCCGGATCTGGTCCACCATTTCGGCGTATCCTTCACGAGCTTCGCACAGGTGAAACCATGCTTGGTGCCGCTCTTCGGCTTCCGCTGAATGCAGAACGGTCCACCACGCCTCCGCGAAGGTCTTTGCGATGTGGTTGATCACCTCGCCCAACGAATGTGTATGTTTGCGCGCGCCTTTCGTGCGCGGTACGTAGCGTGCCGCCCACACATTGATATCATCGACAACTTCCTCGATTCGTGCCCGGACTTGCTCACAAGTGATACCGACTCGTAGAAGCTCGCGGTCGAGCTTGAAATGTATCAATTCGGCGTGCAGGTCGCTGAGATCTCGCGCCCAACCAACAAGGCGGGCCGTATTGTCACAGCGACCCGAGATCGCCTGAAGCAGATGTTCGGGCTCCAATAACGGCACCGCCCTGCTCGACGAAGGCTGTGCGGCCAGCTCAGTGATCAGTGACGCATATCCGTGTATATACATCGCCCACTACCTCACCGGGTTGCCCCAAGGACAGCGCCGCGCTCCACGATCCTTACGTTCCCGGTACCGGCGGGGCGCAGAACGGTCGGGTGCGTGGCGACATCACGTACTTCCCGACCGAGGGCGGCGGAGGCGTCTGGTCCTGCAGCTCGATCGCATACTGCGGTTCGTTGTCGCACAACCATGACGACAACAACGTAGTGTTCCCCGGCGACGAAACCCAGGGGTGGCTCACCGACAACCTCCTCACTGCGCAGGATATCCACCCGGACGGCAGCGACCTCGGGCCTAATCACCGGGCAGTAGCCGAAGCGATCGGCACCGCACTCGCTCCAACGGTCCTCTTGTTCACCGGAGTGCTTCAGGCGTGATTCCCAAAGTGAAGACGAACTGAATATCGACTGAAAACACCTCGGCAACAGTCCCTTACCTTGTAAGGTTCCAGGTAAAAGGGACATCGCTGAGTGGACCGGCGGCACGCCGGTGACTCCGCGGTGTCCTGCAACGGGATCCTGAGTTCGCCCGCCACGGCGAATTTTCCGGGGCGGCAATCGGGGCACGGGTCCACGTCTTGCTCCACTCGGGGGCGAATCCAGTGGCTGGAACTCGCGCCAGGCAGTGTCGGTGACACTTTCGTCGTCTTCGAGCAAGGCAGCACGATTGTCGTTGACGTGATCGTGCACGGATCCGATGGGATTCGTTCAGCGCCAGGCTTCGGCAAAACACGCCTTTGACCAGTCATGATGAGCAGCATCGGGATTGGTTGGGGGGACTTGAACCTGTGTCAAGTGGACACCGGCCCCGCATACGCACATCAGCAGCCCGAGAGCCAGCGTCGCAATGACAGTCTGCCGACAGCATGAATCGTGTTGCCTGCGAGAGTGGCGCGAGCAAGAAACCTGCGCTTCAATCGATGTCGAGAGAATCAGCAGACGGGTCACGAAAGAGGTGACTCCATGCTGAATGCTGTCCCAAATGATGCTGCTAGTGCTGTCGTCCAGCACCGCCTCACGAGATTTTCTGTGCGACCATCGAAGCCGATGCTGTCAGCCTGGCCCGCTGCCAGGCGCCACTACCGGCGGCCCGGCATGAGTGACAACACCGGTCACACGCGTGACTGGACCGACGAGGAACTCGCCTACATCGGCGAAGTACAGCAACGACTCTCCGGTCCCCTCTCCGAACACCAACTCGCCGTGCTGCGCCGATGGTGGCAAGGCGGCTACGCCAAAGACCAATGAGAGCACCGTAAGCCCCAGCGTTCCGCTCGAACACCCCCGCGCGCAGGACACCGGAGCGCACCCGAGGATTGAACACCAGCAGTCGGACCAACCCTTCCACCACATGCCCGGCTCCAGGGCACGCCATTCGGACCGAATTCACCCCGCCGCAGCGTGATACAGCTCGCGATGCTCCGCCCACGGACGCTGCCGCTCCTCCGGACTCATCGCCAACAACGCCCGCAACTTCCCCCACGCCACCTCATCCACCGGCGTATACACCTGCATCCACGCATGCGGAACCGACGGCAACGACATACTCGTCAAAAACATCTCCAACTCCCCACCGCCAAATTCCGCACCTGCTTCGTCCGACTCACCGGAACCGCCACATCATTCAACGCCCACAACGACGCGAAACCCACACTCTCCGCACACAACTCGGCGATGAACCCCTCCCACCCCGGATCACCCAGATTCTTCGCATACGCGCCACGCAGATACCCCACCATCCGACGCAGATCATCCCAATTATGGTGATAGGTATTGCAGCACTCCGGTGTCAGAAACACTCGGCGCGCCACATTCCGCTCCCCCAGCAGAAACCCCGGACACAACGCCTCATACGACTTGTTGTTCGCCAACACGTCATACCGCGCACTCAACACCACACCCGGCAACGGCTCCAAATGATCCAAAATCACCTGCAACTCCTCCGGCAACGCCGTCCCCGCATGCGCCGTCGGCACCGTCGGCACATCCGCCAAACGATACAAATGCGCCTTCTCCGCCGCATCCAACGACAACGTCCGCGCCACCGCATTCAAAACTTGAACACTGACGTTAATTTCGCGGCCTTGTTCAAGCCAGGTGTACCAGGTGATCCCGATCCCAGCCAGCTGAGCGACCTCTTCGCGCCGAAGACCGGGAGTCCGCCTCCGCGGGCCCGGCGGCAGTCCCACATCCTCCGGTGAGATCCTGGCACGCCGAGATTTCAGGAACGCTCCCAGTTCGGCGCGCCGGGCCTTGCGCACCGCCTGAACATCGGCCACATCGGTCATTCCCTGATCCTCCCGTACCGTGCTAGAGGTATCCAGGTGCTGTCAGTACCAGTTTTGGCGACCGGTCGCGCCGCGCTATTCGGCCGGTCCTCGCTGGGTACGCCGGTAGTGTGGTGCGACGAGGCGAAGCACTCGAGGGCGTCACCGCCTTCCTGGCCACCGCGGTGGCCGGGCTGGTGCTGGTCGTGCCGCTCAGTTTCGGCCGGTCCTGCAATTGCACGCCCTATCAGGTCAACAGGTTGGTGCTGAACGCGCCTCGCGAAGCGGCGATCGGTGTCCTGGTCGCTGCGGTGACCGCCGTCGTCGCCGTGAGTCTCGCCCGGCCACGCACGGCGTGGTCGATCGCACTGGCGGCGACGCTGCTGCTGGTCGGCACCCGTACGCTCGAAGAACACAGCGCCTCGCCGGACGTGCTGACCACCACCGCGTACCTCGACGCCATCGGCAGTGGAATCCTGCTCGGCGCCACGGGCGTGGCGGTACTCGGCCGCCGGGTACCGGCCACCGGATTCGTGCTCGGTGGCATCGGGACCTTCCTCGTCATCACCCTGTCCCAGGCCTCGGGCCTGTTCGGCAACCCGCATCGCGCGACATCCGAACCGCGCGTCTGGTCGATGCTGGAAGCGCAGCCCGTGTGGTTGCTCGGCGCGGTGGCCTGCCTCATCGGGGCGAGCCTGCTGGTCACGCGGCAACGGTTGACGCCGGAAACGATCTACCCCGAGTTGCCGCTCACCCCGGTCGTCGCCGCCGTCGTGCTCGTCATGACGCAGTTGGCCCTCGTCAGCTGGCGTCACCGTCAGGGCGACGACGGCAGCGCGCTCACCGTGACGGCACTGTGCACGCTGCTCGCCGCGACCGTCGCCGCCTGGCTGCTGCCACGCCGAGATGGGATCGCGATCTATCTCGCGGTCGCGCTCAGCGCCACCGGGAGCGCGATCGGCACCGGTCCCCGTCCCGGCTGGAGCGTGCTGCTCCTGCTCGGTCTGCTCCTGCTCGGCCACATGGCCGGCACCCGATCGCACAATCCCGCACTCGGCGCCGGCACGCTCCCGGTGATCGCAGTGCTCGCGGTGGTCGTTCCGGCAGCTGCCGCCCCAACTCTCGCCACCGCCGCACTCGCGATCGTCGCCGGGTATTGCTCGGCTGCCTTCCAGCCGCGAACCGCGGGCAGCATCCTGGCGATTGCGGTCCTGTGGTGCCCGTCGACCGTGGCCCCGGTCCGCACCGAGTCCTTCGACTGGACGATGATTCCGCCACACCATCTCGGCGATTGGGGCACGATCACCGTGACCTCCGGCGCGGGCTGGGCGGCATTCGCCATCGCGATCGGCTGCGCGATCGGTGTCGTGATCCGCGCTATCCCGCGTCCCGAACAGCCGCAGCCCGACAAGGTCCGCCCGACACCACCGCGATACGGCCGGACCGCTACCGGCTGACCGTCGGTTCCGGCCACCGTTCGACTCGGCCTTTCCGATTGCCGTTACCCCGACGGTGGAGTGGGTAGCGCGAGAACATGGTGGCCACAATGTTCCATGACCGGCGCGACGCGGGCCGGGTGCTGGCCGGGCTTCTCGACGAGTACCGCGATCGCGACGACGTGGTCGTGCTGGCCCTTCCCCGCGGCGGAGTACCCGTCGCGTACGAGGTGGCCGTGCGACTGGGCGCACCCCTCGATGTGTTCGTGGTGCGCAAGCTCGGCGTTCCCGGCTACACGGAGTTCGCCATGGGAGCGATCGCCGGTGGCGGGGTGATCGTGACGAACGACGACGTGCTGCGCACGGAACGGGTCGACCCGCGCGATTTCCAGCGCGTCGCCGAGCAGGAGGCCCGGGAGCTGCGCCGACGCGAAACGGCCTATCGCGAGGGCCGCCCGCTTGCGGATGTCGCGGGCAAAGCGGTGGTCCTGGTGGACGATGGGCTGGCTACGGGGGCGACGATGCGCGCCGCGCTGGAGGCAGTGCGGCAGCTGCGCCCGGCACGGATCGTCGTGGCCGTCCCCGCCGCGCCCGCGTCGAGCTGCCGGGAACTGAGCCACGTCGTCGATGCGGTGGTGTGCGCGACCACTCCCGCTCCGTTCTACGCGGTCGGTGCGGCGTACTGGGAGTTCGACCAGACCAGCGACGACGAGGTCCGGGAATTGCTGCGGAAAGCGGCATCCACGCGCGCAGCGGCGGAGCACGAGGACCAGGAGGAGGATCAGGCATCGATCGTGCGCCGGACGCGGGTCCAGGCGCCGCACGGCATACCGCCGGACGACGTGCTGTTCGAGTGGGTCGGCGACGCACGCTTCGTATTGTTCGGCGAGGCCTCGCACGGCACGCACGAGTTCTACGCCGCCCGCGCGGAAATGACGAAACGGCTGATCGAGCACAAAGGCTTCCGGGCGGTAGTGATCGAAGGCGACTGGCCGGACGCGTACCGGGTGAACCGATACGTACTGGGTCGTGGTGACGACGGATCCGCCGAGCAGGCCCTGCGCGGGTTCGAGCGTTTCCCTGCCTGGATGTGGCGCAACACCGTGGTGTCGGATTTCGTCGGCTGGCTGCGCGAGCACAACGCGCGCACCGCGGCGCCGCATGAGCGAACCGGTTTCTACGGGATGGACCTCTACAGCCTGTATCGCTCCGCCGAGGACGTGATCCGCTACCTGGACGAGGTGGATCCCGGCGCCGCACGCCGGGCACGCGAACGCTACTCGTGCTTCGAGCAGTACGGAACGGAAGGGCAGGAATACGGGTACTCGGCCGCGTTCGGCGCGAGCGCGCCGTGCGAGCAGGAGGCGATGGACCAGTTGGTCGACCTCCAGCGGCACGCGGCCGAGCACGCGAAGCGGGACGGTCTGGTGGCCGAGGACGAACAGTTCTTCGCCGAACAGAATGCCCGCCTGGTGCGCTCGGCGGAGGAGTATTACCGGACGATGTTCGGTGGTCGGGTCTCGTCGTGGAACCTGCGCGATCAGCACATGGTCGAAACGATCGAGGCGCTCGGCGACCATCTCGGCAGACAGTTCGGGACGCCGGCCAAAATGGTTGTCTGGGCGCACAATTCCCATCTGGGTGATGCGAGCGCCACGGAAGTCGCGTCGGTTGGCGAATGGAATGTCGGGCAATTGCTCCGGGAGCGCTACCCGAGCCAGTGCCGGATCCTCGGCTTCACCACCTACACGGGGACGGTGACCGCGGCCGACGACTGGGGTGCGCCCGCCGACTGCAAACGGGTGCGGCCCGCGCTGGACGGCAGCGTCGAGAAGTTCTTCCACGAAACTCGTGCAGGCGATTTCTGGACCGGTTTCGAGGATCCCAGCCTCGCCCGGGTACTGCGGTCGGCACTGCTCGAGCGCGCTATCGGCGTCCTCTACCAGCCCCGGACCGAGCGGCGCAGCCACTACTTCCGGGCGCGGGTGGCCGACCAGTTCGATGCCGTGATCCATATCGACCGGACCACCGCCCTGGAACCGCTCGAACGCACCTCCCGGTGGGAGTCCGGTGAATTGCCGGAAACCTATCCGTACGCCGTCTGAGCAGACTATCGAACGGTATCGGTGCGCAAAGCGTCTCGTGTCAGGAGTTCCGATCCGGCCGCACCGCCGGAGTAGGCGGCATCGGGCCCGGTGCGCGCCGCGCCGGCGAGGCGTCGGCCGAGCGGCATCTGTGGCTCCGGCGGCCGGGGTTGGGGTGGAGTGAATCGCAGAATCCCCGAAAAACCGCGAAATCCACCGGGTATGGGGATCTCCCCGGGGATATCAGAGGCACCGGGTATGCCGACCGATGACGGCTCAGCGCTCGCGGGCGCGGCGGCGAGCACTGCGACGGCGGCCAGAGCGACAGCGCCTGCGACGAGCCCACCCTCGGCAATGAACGCCATGATGCGGTCCTCCGATCTCCGTCGGCAGGCCCGTTGGGACCCATACGGGTGGCACGGGGATATCACCGAGCCGCGAATGAATTTCGAAACACCACGGTGTTGTCGAGCCATCGGATCCAGAGAGTCATGTTTCTGCACGAATTCGAATGCGCAAAGCCGGACACTCACAATTGAGATAACGAAACGATAACCAGGAATCGGCCACGCGGGCCAGGGACGTGCCCGCTGTCGCGGCAAGCGGGCACGACGAAGCGGCCGGTCGCCACCGGCCGCCCAGTGCGTCGGGTCAGGCTTTGGCCTGGGCCGAAGAGCGAGCCGGGTTGGCTTGGGCCGCGGCCTTGGGGTCACGCTCGTTCTGCTTCGCCCGCACGCCCGTCTCGACGCGGTCACCCAGATCCTTGTCCACGTTGCGCCAGTACTCGAATGCCCGGTCGAGCACGGGCGCCGTGACGCCGTTGAGCAGGTGCCCCACGAGGTTGTTCACCAGCCGCTGACGCGCCGCGTCGTCGAGCACTTTCCGGACCATGGTGCCCGCCTGGCCCCAGTCGTCATCGTCCTTGCGCAATGTGTAGGCCTGGCGCACCATCTCACCGTCGGTGTACCAGCTCGGGACCGGCCCCGCCACCGAAGGATCGGCGTGCGGACCGCCCTTCGAGTTCGGCACGTACACCGGGTCGCCCGGGTTGTGATGGCGCATCGCGCCATCCTTGCTGTACGAACGCACGGTGGTGGCGTGCGCCGTATTGACCGGCAACTCTTTGTAATTGGCGCCGATGCGGTTGCGGTGGGCGTCGGGGTAGGAGAACCACCGTGCCAGCAACATCTTGTCCGGGCTGGGGCCGGTGCCGGGTACCGAACTGCTCGGCTCGAACGCCGCCTGCTCGATCTCGGTGTGGTAGTCCGCCGGGTTGCGATCGAGTGTCATCCTGCCGACCTCGATCAGCGGATAGTCGCCGTGCGGCCAGACCTTGGTCAGGTCGAAGGGGTTGAATCGGTAGGTCTTCGCCTCCTCGAACGGCATGATCTGCATCTTCAGCGTCCAACTCGGGTAGTTGCCGCCCTCGATCGCCTCCCAGAGATCACGGAGGTGGTAATCGGTGTCCATCGAGGCCATCTGGTCGGCTTCGTCCTGGGTGAAGAACTCGATACCCTGATCGGTCTTGAAGTGGTACTTGACCCAGAACCGCTGCCCGGTGGCGTTGAACCACAGATAGGTGTGGCTGGAATAGCCGTTCATGTGCCGCCAGCTGCGCGGAACGCCGCGGTCGCCCATCAGCCAGGTCACCTGGTGGGCGGATTCCGGTGACAGTGTCCAGAAGTCCCACTGCATGTCGTGGTCGCGCAGATTGTTGTCGGCGCGGCGCTTCTGGGAACGAATGAAGTCCTGGAACTTCATCGGATCGCGGACGAAGAAGATCGGGGTGTTGTTGCCGACCATGTCGAAGTTGCCCTGCTCGGTGTAGAACTTCAGCGCGAACCCGCGTGGATCCCGCCAGGTGTCGGGGCTGCCACGCTCGCCCGCGACCGTGGAGAAGCGGGCCAGCATCTCCGTCTTCTTGCCGGGCTGGAACACCTCGGCCATCGTGTAGGCGCTCACGTCGTTGGTGACCTCGAATGTGCCGAACGCCCCGCCGCCCTTCGCATGCGGTTGACGTTCGGGTACCCGCTCCCGGTTGAATGCCGCCATCTTCTCGATCAAGTAGGCGTCGTTCAGCAGGATCGGGCCGTCGGGCCCGATCGTCAGCGAGTGCTCGTCACTGGGGACCGGGATACCGGCGTCGTCGGTGGTGTAGTTCCGAACAGACATCTCTCTCCTCTCCTACGAGCCGCGGGCGGGAACCCCACGGCGAACCGTCAGGACGAGCGGCACCGAGGAACAAGTCCCGACGCGACGCCGGGCGGCTCGAAACGGAATCGGCGTGGTCGCGCGAAACTGCCGGTTCTGTCGATCGACTTCCCAGGTGCCCACTCCCCAAACTACCGCCGACCGGGGCTTCCGGCGCGAAGCCCGCCAGGATCGGCGCAGGTCGGCCGCCGGATCTCCGGGTCCTGGCTGCGGCAAAACGACGTGCGATGCGGGCTGACCGGAATTCCGGGTCGCGTTGGGTAGATTCCCCCGCGATGTCCAGCATCCATTCGATGTCCGATGAGACCGCGGTGACCGATCCCGCGGCGCTTGACGTGCCGACGGTCGGGTGTCGGTATCGCTCCTGCGACTACTACGAGGTCGGACGCGAGAAGATTCGCGAGTACGCCCGTGCGGTGCGCAACTACCACCCCGCGCACTGGTCGGAGGACGCGGCTGCGGACCTCGGCTACGACAGGCTGCTCGCGCCGCCCACCTTCGGTGCGGTCCCCGGCTATCTGGCCTACGCCGAAGTGTTCGACACGATCCTGCCCGGCTACGACCTGAGCCGGATGATCCAGACCGATCAGATGATCGAGTTCCACCGCCCGCTGCTGGCCGGCGACCGGATCGGCTTCGAGATCTGCCTGGACTCGTTCCGGCGCGCCTTCGGTGGCGACCTCATCGTGCTGCGCCAGACCATCCTGGACCAGGACGACCTGCCTGTCGCCACCTCGCGGACCAGCATGGTCGGGCGCGCCGACAGCGCACTTCCGGGTTCCGTCGACGCGGTCGTGATGCACGGCGCACGACCGGACATCCGGAGAGCGCACCGGCCCTCGCGGTACGTCGGCCCGGTCACCGAGCCCGTGCGAGAACCGCGCGCCGTACCGGCGAGCGCGCGCGCCCGGCGGTTCGACGCCGTGGTTCCCGGCGAGGAGCTTCCCCCGCGCACGCTCACCATCAGCCGCGGCGACCTGGTCAACTACGCCGGCGTCGCCGGCGACCCGAACCCGATCCACTGGAGTGCCGAGTTCGCCACCCGGATGGGACTGGAAACCGTTGTCGCCCAGGGCATGTTGACCATCGGGATCAGTGTGGACCTGGTCACCTCATGGCTGGGCGACCCCGGCGCCCTGCGCGCCTACAACGTGCGGCTGACCAGCCCGGTCCACGTCGGCGCGAGCGGCGGCCGGATCGAGTTCCGGGGCCGGGTCAAACACCTGGACGCGGGCGCGCGCGCCGCCACGATCGCGATCACCGCCGAGCACGACGGGCGCAAGATCTTCGGCCGCGCGACCGCCGAGGTCGCCCTCGCGTGATCGCACGTCCCGTTCGCCCCACCGGAGAATCGGTGTGTTTGGTCCGGAGAAGCCGGGGCACGTTGGAGACGGAGCGCGGTCGCCCTCATTCGGCGGACCGCGTACTCGGTACCCGATCGAGCGGGCAGCAGGCCCCGCTCGCACCCGAAAGGACCGGTATCTGTCGTGGTTGTGCTTCTTGCTGTGATCGGCTCGGCTTCCCTGGCCGTCATCGCGATCCATGCCACGGTCGTCGCACGCAGCTTGGTGGAACTTCGATCCCAGCGCCGGGAGAGCATCGAACGGCGTGCCGAACGGGCTGCTCGGCTCACCCGCACAATGGTCTGATTCCGCGCTCGGCAATCTCCCGGACCTGACCGACACCTGGAGCTATCGTCCCCCGAGCAGGACAATGGGAGGACAGGCGACGGCGGGTCTCCCGAGCCGCGGCCTGGACCATCGTCCTAGCAGGAGGCGACAATGTCGATTGACACCGCGCCCGCGCCCGTCGAGCGATACGAATTCTCCTCGACCGACTCCGCCGAGATCACCGACTACATCGACCGCATGTATGCCGGCAACCGCACCCGATTCCTCGATGTCCCGCCGGAGGCCGCGTTCGCCGCCAGGGGCGTCGCCACCGACACGATGGCCACCGACCGGGTCCATAGTGCGATCGGCTATGCCACCGACGCCGAACCATTCGAGTACCTGGTGTTCGAACATCTGATCGCGGGCCGGTATCTGCTGCGCGGTGGGGAGGAACTCCTGATGCGCCCCGGCGACGTCGCGATGGTCCCGATGGGTGTCGGGCTGTCGTTCGAAGTCCACGACCTCGACATGTCCCTGCTCCGGCTGCCGATGGACCGTGTCGCCGCGGCGGCGGAAGGGCAGGTCGGTGCGCCTGCGGGCGGCCTGCGGTTCCACTCCGCCCAGCCGGTCTCGCACGCGATGGGACGGTACTGGCGCGAACTGGTCGGCGTGGTCCACCGCGAACTCATGGACCCCGATTCTTCGATGTGCAACCCTCTGGTCGCCGAGCAGACAACCGCCGGTATCGCGGCGGCCGCGCTGACCACGTTCCCGAACACGGCGATGACAGTCGACTACATCCGCGACCCGGGCCCGATCACTCCGATGGCCTTGCGTCGCGCGATCGACCACATCAACGCCAACGCCGACCAGCCCCTCACCCTCACCGACATCGCCGACGCCGGCGGAGTCACCACATGCGCCCTCCAGCACGACTTCCGCCGCCATTACGACACAACGCCACTGGGCTACCTGCGTCGGGTGCGCCTCGAGCGGGCCCACGCGGAGCTGACCGCCGCCGAGCCCGAAACCGGACAGACCGTCGCCGCCATCGCCGAGCGGTGGGGCTTCGCCCATCCGGCCCGCTTCGCGGCCGCTTACACCGTCCGTTACGGCCGGCCACCCACAGACACGCTGCACGCCTGACTGCCCAACGGATACCTGCCGGTCCGAGATCGCCGGCCCTATGACCACGCTCCGCCGGAGACGGTGATCGCTCTCAGGTCACGACGGGTGCGGCGCGCCTGAGAATTCCCGCCGCGCGGCATGCGCATCGTGACCCGCACCGATCTCGCGGGCCGCCGCGGAGACGATCCGGACACCCGCCGCGCTGACCGAGCAGCGCCGCCGAACCGGGACGACGCGGTGGTCAGCCACGTGACCATTCGTGGCCCCAGTAGCTGTCGGCGGTGATCTCTTCGGCGCTGTAGGTGGATTCATCGACGAGCACACCATCGGTGCCGAATTCGAGATCCCAGCCACCGGGAGTGCGGACGTAGAAGGAGATCATCTTGTCGTTGGTGTGCCTGCCGAGAGTCGACGACAGCGGGTAGCCCGCCCGCACGACGCGGTCGAGAGCCCGGCCCACGGCGTCGAGCTGGTCGACCTCGACCATGATGTGTACCAGTCCCGGGCCGTCGGGACGGGTGCCCGGGATCAGCGCGAGGCTGTGATGGCGCTGATCGACACCCAGGAATCGAACACGAACGGGCCTCACACCGGCGGGTTGGCACCCGGAACGAGCCCCGAGGCAGGAAGCCGAGCACTTCGCATTAGAAACGGTTCGCCTCCTCGAGGTCGGGCACCGGGAGAACTACGTGGCCGAGACCCGATCCCTCGGTGACGAACGATTCCCGTGAGCGGTGACGACCGGGCTGTGGTCGAGCACCGGGCCGTGGAAGACGGCCCAGTTCGACACCGGCGGCGTCCGCGTCATGCTCGCGGGCACCGACCGCGACGACGACACCCCGTTCCTCGCGATCAAGGTCGATGACCTGGACGAGACTCTGAATAACCTGCGCGCCAAGGGTTTCGAGGTGGGGCAGGCGGTCAGCGGACCGCATGAGCGCCGCGCGGTCCTGCGGCCGACACCCAGCTCGCTCTGGCATATCGCCATCTACGAACCCATCGAGGTCTGAGCCCCTTGGGTCCACCGGCGATGGCCGCTCGCTTCATGTCGCGCGGCGGAGGGGCCCGCCGTTTGCCTTCGTGCATCGCCTGAACCCCGGCCACCGGAATGGTGCGGCCCTCGGCCAAGAGACTGAACGGAAGAACCACCGGAAACGACAGTACGGAGGTTACTCGATCACAGTGATGCGAATGTGGCTGCCGCGGCCGGGCGCTTCGAGGATGTCGTGGATCAGGATCTCGGAGATTTCGCGCGGTACCCATGACTCGTAGGCCCGAACTGCCCGCTGCAGCCCGCGCAGGTCGTCGATGCTGTGCAATTCCCAGGTGTAGCGCATGCCCCAGTCGCGGGTCCATTCGACGTGCCGGGCAATCTGGTCGAAGATCTTCGCTCGCGCAGGAGGGCTCAGCCCCACTAGCGCACCGGGCATTTTGATCTCCCGCCCCGTACGGGTGACGGGATCGAAGTGGTCGACATCGAGCAGTCGGCCCGACTTCGTCTCTGCCAGCAGATTCAGCGAGGGAAGCCGCTGGTCACGCCCCATTTCCATGAGCGCTTCGAACTGACCGCCCTCGCCCGCCAGCGGCGAGTGCCCTTTGACCGACCTGCGGAAGGGCGCGATCACCTGATCGCGCGGGCCCACGTCGGGATAGCCCAGCGCTTTGTTCATCCTGCGGGCATACAGGTTCCGTACAGCCGAATCGATCTCGACCGCGGCGGCTTTGGTCGGCTTGCGTCGCGCGTCGTCGATCAGCTGCCGGATCTCGGCCGGATAGGACCTCCGGTTGCCCTCGAAGAAGTCGATCGCCTCGCGCGCGGTGATTTTCCGGTTCCGGATACCCTCGGGCAGGATCGGTGGTTCCTTGGGCATAGCCGGACGCCGAGGCCGTCGGGCCGGACCACCGAGCGATCGCCCGGTTGCTGACGGACCACCGGGCCCGCCCGGTCGGGTCGGCCCCACAGTCCGCAGGGGCTGCCCCGCCGCGCGTTTCGACGCCGCCGCCATCGGCCGGTCCACCGTCGTCAGGGTCTCCCCGGGTGGAAGATGGCGCTCGAAGTCGCCGGCCGCACGCTTGATCGGAATCTCCTCCACCGCGGCCACTTCAGCGACCTCTCGCTCGACCTGTGCCGCGGTTTCCGCGTTCTTCGGCGCGAATGCGTTGTCATTGGCCGGACGACTGCCGGTCGGAATCGCGTTGTCGTTGGCGGGCAATGTATCTCGCCAGTCACGAAACGGTGGCGGGTCACGTCGGCGGCGGGTAGGCGGAAAGACCTTCGGTTCGGGTGGCACAGGTGTCTTGGGCTCGGGCGGCACCGGCCTGGGCTCGGGCGGCACGGGTGTCGCGGGCTCGGCCGGCACCGGCTTCGGCTCCGGCGGAGGTATCGACGGTTTACGCGGCTCGGGGGCCGGGAAGAAGGGCGTATCGGGCACCGGTGGGGGTACCTCCGGGGTCCGGTATCCAGGTAATCCGGGGACGGCCGGAGTCTTCGGCTCGATCGGCGCCGGTATCTCCTTGGGCAGGGCTGGTTTAGAAAGCTGCGCGGCTTCGACGCCCTTCGCCGACTCGGCGAGCTTCGCGCCCTCGGCCATCGGCGCCAGCGACTTGGCGCCCTCGGCGATCTTTCCGACGTCGCCCACTTCGCCGAGCTTGGCGACATCGCCGAGCTTCCCGACCGTACCTGCGCCCTTCGCTGCGCCGGTAGCCGCTCTCGCCTCGCCGGCACCGATGAAGAAGCTGCCCACATCGCCGAGCAGCAGCCCGGGAATCTCGCCGTAGCGCTCCTTCTTCCAGGCGTCGAGGTAGTTTTCGCCGAGGCCCTTCACCAGCGCGATCATCTCGGTCCGGCGCCGCTGCTGTTCGGCTTCCTCGGCGGCCAGATAGCGCTTCGCGGCATCCTTTGCGGTCAGCTTCGGGTCTACGAGGTCGGTCGCGAACCCGACGGCGTTGGTGATCGTGTCCGGGCTCGGAAGTGGACTGACCATTTCGGCGATCTTGGCGACACCCTCGATGGTCCGGACCGGATGCACGCCGATCGTGACGATGCCCTCGCCCATGGTGTACAGCGACTTCAGCAGGCCGCCCTGGACCTGGCGGCTGAAGCGCGAGACCTTGCCGCCGGTCACCTTGTCCACCGGGTACATGATCGGGTCGGGCACATCACCGAACTTCCCCTCCTCATATGCTTCGATGCCGGAGAAAGTCGCCTCCTTCAGTTCTTTGAGGCCGCTGTCCATATCCTGCTGGAATTCAGCGACGGCTGCGGCGGGCTTGCCCGCGATGAACCCACGCACCAAGGCGCGCCGCGGCTTGCTGGTGACCTTCGCGGTGGCGGTGAACACCTTCGACATGCTCTGCAGGGCCGCACCGGACTTCGTCTCGGGATTCGCCTTCGCCGCGTACTCCTCCACTGTGCGGGCAACGACTTCGCTCAGCGATGGCGCCTCGTTCACCGCGGTGACGAATTGCTCGACCTTCGCGATCACGGGCGCGGCTTGCTGATAGAGGGCGGCGACTTTCCGTTTCCACCACGGAGTTTCGCCGGCCAGCCGCGCGATCCCCGGCGCGCTCGCCCCGCCGACGTCGACCGTCGATGCGTGGGTGATCCGTCCCGCGACCGCATCGGCCGAATACTCGAGCGTGTGGCCGGCATCCAGGCCGGGGGCCGGCGCACCGCCGCGGGATTGCTGCACGACGTGCGCCAATTCGTGTGCGATCGACCGCTTCCCATCGTCGGCTTCCGGCGCATACGCTCCCGGCCCGAACACCATGTGATGTCCGACCGTGAATGCTTTCGCGCCGAGCGCATCGGCGAACTGTCCCGCCGCACGGCCGACATGCACTCGCACATGGGCGAAGTCGCGGCGGAATCGCTGCTCCATGAACTCGCGTGTCCCCAGGTCCATGGGCGCGCCGGGTGTCCTCAGCACCTGATCTACGGCGTGCTGCGCGACGTCCGGCACGCGTACGTGATGGTCGGAAGTCATTCGGTCGACGAATTCGGACATGGCGACTCGATCAGGCCAACGTCACGTCGTAGTAGTCGACACCGTCACCGGGAACTCTGATCGGCGCCGCACATTCGGCGAATCCCGCCGCACGGACGCGAAGAATGTACTCGCCCCGTGCCAATCCACGGAATATGTAGCGGCCGGACTCGTTCGACTCGGCCTCCCACAGCATGACGCCGCGCGGCTGCTCTACACGAACCACGGCCAAGGGCAACGGAACTCCGTCCGCGTCCGACACGACTCCGCCGATGTCGACCATTACATCGGCGCCTGTGCCGTCCTCCACCCGATACCCGGTCATCTGGGACGTGACCAGCGGCGCGGTATCGCGCGCACCGAATTCGATAGGAACGGTCAGCCGCAGGTAGACCGCAGGACGCCACGGATGCATCCCACCCATCGTTCCCCAGAACTCCGCGTACTTCGGGAACCCGTCAGCGGGCAGCACCACGGTCGGCAGTTCCGCGGCCGCGATCGACAATGGAAATCCCGCGGGCAAGGCGGCAGGAGCGTACACCTGCCGTGGCACGATCGGCTCAGCTTCGGCGAGTACCGCCGCAACTCGGTACAGCAGGTCGTGCTCGTCGATGGCCGGTTCCACCGCGGGGCTCGGCGTCGCGGGACTCCACGCGGTGATCAGGTAGTGCAGATCGACCCGGCGCGGCGCCACGCCGGTCTGCATTTCGTCCCCGACCAGCTGGTACGACCGTTCCACCGATCGAAGTGTCCGATTTTCTCGCAGATCCACCAGGTAGACGTTGAGCGCCACCTTCTGCTGTGTCGCGACGTACTGCTTCCACGCATCGTCGGGCGGCTGAAACCGCACCTGTGCCTCGTCATCGACGCCATCGATCCGTGCCATGAGCAGTCGGCGAATCATGTTGTCGAGGTGGCCGATCACGTCGGGTCACCGCCCGCGTCGAAGTCGGCGTCGTCGAGTACTTTGCCCAACTTCTGGTACTCGCGCCGAATCGCGTGCAGCAAGTGGCGCATCGCGATCGGTTGGGGCTGCGCGAGATACGCGGCCGCCAAGGCAATGTTGCGAATGTTGCCGCCGCCGAGCTTGTATCGCTGCGCGAGTACCGCCAAATCCACATCGTCGGCGAGAGGCGTCGCGGCGGGCCAGATCCCCTGCCAGATACGCAGTCGGCTCGTCTCGTCCGGGAACGGGAAATGCACGGCGAAGGCGAGCCGCCGGACGAACGCGTCATCGAGGTGGTGTCGCAGGTTGGTCGCGAGGATCGCCACGCCACGGTAGGTCTCCATCGCCTGCAGCAGATATGCGACCTCGAGATTCGCATAGCGATCGTGGGCGTCGCGGACCTCGCTTCGCTTGCCCATGAGCGCATCCGCCTCGTCGAAGAGCAGGACCGCGTTCGCGGACTCCGCGGCGGCGAAGATGGTGCGCAGGTTCTTCTCGGTCTCACCGATGTACTTGCTGACCACGCAGGACAAGTCGATCCGGAACAGATCCAGCCGTAGGTCGTTCGCGACCACTTCGGCGGCCATGGTCTTGCCCGTCCCCGAGGGACCCGAGAAGAGTGCGGTCACTCCGGTTCCGCGCGAGAGAGTCCGGCCGAATCCCCAATCCCCCAGTACACGTTCGCGTCCGGCGACGGTGGCGCACAGTTCCCGCAGCGACGCCAGGGCGTCGTCGGGCAGGACGAGATCGCGCCAGGTCGCGACGGTCACGACCCGGTCAGCCAGTGCGGCGAGCTTGTGACCGGTCTGCAGCCGTGCGGCCCGGGTCAGTTCGGGGAGCGTATCACCGGTCGACGCCATTGCGGCGGCCTCGATCTCGCCGGGCGTGAGCGCGAATCGCTGTGCCAGCAGATTCACATCGTCGGCCGCGACAGCACGTGATTCGAGATGTGCCAGCCAGCATGCGCGGCGATCGTCCGCGTCCAGGTGCCCGAACGACACCGGTGTCACTCCGAAGCCCGGTTCGGCAGTCCATGGTTGCCGGCCCGCGAGCACCACCGGCCCGGCACCGGCGACCGACCGCAATACGGCCCTGCGCCAGACGGTTTCGTCGATCTCGTCGACGCCATCGAGGTGAGCGACGGCGCGGAACAGCGCCGCCTCACGCAGGAAGCAGTGCAGGGCATCCTCATTCACCTCCGGGCGGGGCATCCGGCGCAGGTCGCCGTACAGAACCGGTCGGCCGATCGCCGACGCGGCGGCCCGCACCGCGGCGCGGCGGCCCGATCCCGGTGGTCCGTACACGTATACCGGTGCTGCCCGGGACAATCCGTTCCGAATGCGCTCGACCCGCACCGCGTTCCACCGGGGTTCGCCGTGTTCGGTGGCCGGGAAGATCCGGCACCAGCCCGCGAGTCGCCGGTCGAGACCGCTGCTGCCGAGCAGCACATCGGCGATCTGCGAATCGAGCACAAGGTAGTGCGACCCGAGCGCGGGCTCGATGTCACGGGGGTCCGGGACGACGCGTAGGAGCCGGTTCGCGCGCAGCGGCGCATCGGTGGCGACGTGCCTGATGCGCCCGATGTCGCACCCATTCGCGCACAGCAGATTCAGCGTGAGTTCCACCGTCGGTCGAGTACGTGTGAGGTCGTCCTGCAGCAACGCGAACGCTCGCCCGTACCGCGAATCCACCTCCGGTGACAGCGCGACCAGCAGCATGTCGAGTTCGAACGCCGTCAGCTCGTAGGTCCGCGTGATCCAATCGAATGCCGGTCCACAATCGCCGCCGACCAGCGGGTCGTTCGGCGCGGGTATGCCGTCCACCGCGGCAGCGAGACGCTGGTCGAGCCGGTGCAGCGCGTCGGCGAACGGCAGTTCCGAACCGGTGACGCGGGATTGCCGTGTCCGGTCTCGGAGATCGCCGACTGCCGTCATCGCCCAGCCATCCCAGGCGGATTGGGCACCATGGTGAAGAGGCTGCGCTCGGCCGTTTCACCGTGCAGCTCGGGATGCAGATAGTTACCACGCTCGTAGCCGGACTTCTCGGTCTCGACCTGCACCGGATTCGCGCGGGCATAGGCGTCGCGGCGGACACCGGTCACCATCCAGCAGACCTTCGAACCCGCGTCGCCGCCGGCAATACGGAACCGGCCACCGGACACCTCCTGCGCCACATGGAGGTTCGGCGCGGCGGCGCCGATCGCGGTGAGCTGGTAGCGGAAATCACCGTTGAGAGCCTCGAACCAGTCGGGCAGTACGACCTCCGCGGCGCCGTCCCCGTCCAGCTCGACGGTTCCGTCGTAGACGTTCTTCATCTCGTCACTCTCGACGGCCGCATGCGACAGGAACTTGAACGCCGGGTCGGCGGGATGATCGATCTTGAAGTTCAATCCCGACTTGGTGAGCGTACCGAGCACGTCGACGTTGCCCTTGAACACCGCGGCGCGGGTGCCTCCGGACGCCACGATGCCGGTGCCGTCGCGGCTGCTCACCCGGAGACCCTCGCCGGTGATCGTCTGCGCGAGCACAGCGATCGGCGTCGGGAAGACGAAACTGTCGTCGTTGACGACGTACACCTCCGGGGAGATCGCCCCGAAGTTCGGCAGCCCGCCCACCGCTACCTTCGACGTGAAGGACGTCTGGAATCCGCCGATGTTGACCTTCCCGAATCCGTTGGTGTCCTGGATGTTGACACTGCCGTGGAAAGCAGCCGACCGGATGAACCAGTCGCCGGTCGGCCCCCAGTGGATGTGGCTCCAAAATGGGCCGGCGGCCGCTTTGCGGAATGCCGCGGTATTCCAGGAGTTGTCGGGGGTGGGGTCGTCGACCGTGAGCCGGGCCTGCGGGGCGTTTCCGCCGATGCAGATCTTGCCGTCCGCCGAGGTGGTGAACACTGTCGCCGCCTGGTCGCCGTTTCCAGCCGCCAGTCGTAGGCCCCGTACACCGCCGGCCAGCACCGCACCGGTGGCGAGCCGGAAATCACCGGCTGGGTCGCTGTTTCCGAGCTCCACGCCCTCGTCGCCGAGCCGCAGTGTGCCGTCGACAGCGACGGCGTCACCTGCTGCGGAGAGGCCCGTACTCGAACCGAGCCGCACGCCTCGCGCCGCGTGCAGTGTCGACGAGACAGCCAGCTCCCCGTCGTCACGGACGGACAGCACTGCGGCCGGACCGTGCCCGACGGTCGTGCCGTCCGCGTCGACGACCGTGGTCGGGCGTCGGAATTCGATGCGGTCCAGCGCGATTCCCGCTGCTCGGCGTCGCTGTGCACCGAGCGCGGTCACATTGCCCGCACTGTCGATGTCGACCTGCGCGAGGATCACCTCGTCGACGCGGGGCGCGAACGCCGCGGCCGGGCGCAAGCGCACGATCGGCGTCTCGATCACCTGGAACACTTGGTTCGCTTGGAACGCCGCCTTGTCGAAGGTTTCCGCCCAAGCGATGGTGACCGACAGCGCTCCGCTCACTCCCGTGGTCGGGACGGGGACACCTGTCGCGTCGACAGTGACCAGCGTTTGATCCTCCAGCTTCGCCGCGCCTCCCGCGGCCATACTGATGTGTCGTCCCTCGCCGTCTATCGCGATGCCCGGAGCAATTCTTATCCCCGGTGCGCCGATCGCCGCCGACACCTGCAGTCCCGCGGCGATGCCAGGTGCGTGCAAACCTGCAGCGTGGGCACGGAGGGCCGGCTGTAGGTATCGCTCCGCGTCGGTCCGGCTCTCGCGCAAGTTCGTCGAGCCCTGACGGGGCTGGCCGCTCACGTCCAGATAGCTCGTGCGGATCATCGTCTCGGCCATGGAATTGGCACCTTTCCTAGACGGCGGCCGGTGGCACGGCGTGCAGATAGGTGCCGCGTTCGCCACCGGATTTGTCGACTTCGACGACGAGTGGGTGCGCCCGGGCATAGGCGTCGCGGCGGACGCCGGTGATCATCCAGCTGACCTCCATCCCGGGAGCACCCCCGGCGATGGCGAATCGGCCGCCCGACACCTTCTCGGCGACATGCAGGTTCGGCGCCGCCGCACCGATCGGCGTCAACTGGTACCGGAGCTTCTCGTTGAGTCCCTCGAACCAGCCCGGCAGCTCGATCACGGCGGTGCCGCGGTCGTCTAGTTCGACAGCGCCGTCGTACACGTTCTTCATCTCGTCGCTCTCGATCGCCGAGTGGCAGAGATATTTGTTCGCTGGATCGTCCGGGTGGTCGATCTTGAAGTTGCTGGTGGATTTGGTGAGCTTGCCGATGACCTGGACATCGCCCCAGAACACCGCTGCCGGCCGGTGTGTCAGGGGACCAGCGGGATCGCCACCCACTTGCAGGCGTTCCGTCCGCGACGGGGCACCTAAGCCGACGGTGCCGATCCGCACCCGCCCACCTGCGACGTCCTGGATCACGACATTGCCGGTGTCTTTCGCGGACCGGATGTACCAATCGCCGTTCTCGCCCCGATGGATGTAACTCCAGTTCGGGCCCAGTGCGGCACGACGGAACGCCACAGTGTCCCATTCGGCTGTGGGATCGTCCACTGTCAACAGCGCACGAGGATTGGTCCCGCCGATGCACAGGCGGCCGTCGCGGCGAGAGGTGAGAATCGTGTTGGAGGATTCGCCGGTTCCGCTGGACAACCGCAATCCACGCTCACCGCCGGCGATAACGCGGCCCGCCGCGAGCTGGAAGTTGTTGCCCACCGCGGATTGCTGCCCGATCTGCACTCCGCTGTCGGGCAGGCGCAGTTGTGCTGACACCGACGCAGCGCCGTTGTCCGACACCGTAATATCGCCGATCTGGATGCCGGACGCCGGAACACGCAGCTTCGTCGACAGGGTGAGATCGCCCTCCAGCACGGACACTGCGGCGGTGCCGATACGCATCCCCTTCGCCGGCAGAGCCAGTGCGGTGTCGAACTTGAGATTACCTTTCGCGCCGACAGTGATCGATCCCGCGGTTTGGTGCGCCAGCGTCGCGACGCCATCGGTACTGTCCGACACCGGCCCCAGGAAATCGATCCGGCCGACCGACACACCCACCGCCGTACGCTCAGTGGCACTCACTGCGGCGATCGCGCCGTTCTCGCCCAGCTCTACGTGCGCAAGCACCACTGCCTCGCCGTCATTGGTGAAGTCCGCGGCCGGACGCAGTCTGATCAGCGGCGTCTCCATCATCTGGAACAGCTGATCCGTGTGGAATGCGACACGATCGAAGACTTCGTCCCACGCGATCGTCAGTACCGTAGCGCCCATCGGGCCGGTGGTCGGTATCTCGACGCCGGATTGCCCGACCGCGGCGAGCGACCCATCGTCCAGCTTCACCGAACCACCTTCTGCGACGCAGATGTGCCGGCCTGCCGCATCGAGCGCCACACCGGGTCCGATCGTCAGGCCCGACACACCGATCGTTGCCGAAACCCGCAGACCTTCAGCGATCCCCCAGCTGTGCAGCGCGGAGGCGTGCGCCCGGACCAGCGGCTGCAGGTACCGCTCGGCGTCGACGCGGCTCTCCCGCAGGCTCGTCGAGCCCTGCCGCGGCTGACCGCTCACATCAACGAAGCTCGTGCGAATCAGTTGCTCTGCCATCAGATCTCACCCCTGAACACTTTCTCCGCCATGTCGATTCGCTCCTACCTGCCCACCGCCGACATCAGCCACGGCCAGGACGCGGCCGGGCGCTGCTGTTCGACGATCTCCGAGACGCCCTGGATTACCGCCCGCTGGTAGTCGACCGAGGTGTCGTCCTCGTCGAAGTGCACGGTGACACCGAACTCGTGCGACGCGGCGCGGAAATTCCGGCGCACCGTGACATCCGGTCCGAGTGCCGGATCATTGGGATCACCGCGATCGGTGAAATACAGTTCACGACCGAACCGCACCATCGCCGTCGGGAACACCAGACGCCCTGTGCTGCTCGTCCTCTCGATCCGCGGCAGCGCCCCGACGCGCTGTCCCAGCCGCACCCGATATACCGCCGAGGGTTCCACGACCGTGCGCAGGAACGGTTTCGCGCTCGACCGCAGCGGTTTCAATCCGACGTCGAGCACGAGCAGCGACCCGTCGCGGTCCTCGACGATCGCCACCGGCGCGACGAGCGGATTCTCGCTCGCCGGCAGTTGCGCGAGTTGCCGGACAACGGTCCACGCGCCCGGATTGCTGCGGTCCACCTTCAGCAATTCCGCCGGGGTCGCCGTGCCGTCCTGCTCACGACCATCGGTCACGTACAGGTCGCCCACTTCGGTGACGGTCATCGACAGCGGCGTCATCGCGCCCGTCAATGGTCTGCGCTTCCACAACGGGGGGTTCGGGATCAGATCAACATCGATGACGTCGGTAATGTCCAGAACCAGCAGATGCCCCGCTTCGAACAGCATCGCACTCGGCGAATTCAGTTGAAATGCAGCAGGAATCGTGATCCTGGTTGCCGTGAACGGCTGGTCGCGGGTGATGCGGAACAGCTGATAACTGCCCGCGCGCAGGTCCAGGACGTACAACGCCCAGTTCGGCGCGGCCGGATCGACAGCGAGCGCGACCGGGTGCTCCCACCCGGGTGCGCCCAGCATGCGCGGTTTCGGTGGCGCACCGGTGAAATCGGCGAACTCACCGGTGCGAGTCATCCGCCACACACTCGCGGGCTGCGTTGCCGCCACATTGGTTCCCGGTTCGCCCGAATCGCCCACGACGAGTGTGCCGTCCGGTGTCACGGCGAGACATTCGGCACTCACCAGACCGGGATAGATCTCGGTGCCCTGCGGAAACCGGACGGGGCCGTGCGTGACCAGTGCCCGGATCGGGGCGATGCCGCCGCCCGGGATCCGGCAGAACAGCACCTTGGCCGCGTCGTCGATGGTGATGCGCTGGCGAGCGGCGTTCGCACTGTACAGGTCTAGGTAGCGCGCCAGCCCGGCCCGGCTGCCCCGTTGTCCGTAGATGCCGACGATCTCGCCGATTGCCCTGCGCCGCATGGCATCGTCCCATTTCGGTTGCAGGTCGAGACCCACGAGGCTCCCGAGCCAGGGCAGCAAACGTCGTTCGACCGTCGCGGGATCGAAGAGCGTATGCAAGATGTCGATGCGCTCGGTGATCGCCCGGTGCGGTGCGGCTACGTCGTCGTCACGGCCGCTGAGAATCTTCTCGAAGACCTTCAGCAGCGCGTCGAGATCCGCATTGTCCCGGTAGATCCGTGGCAGATGGGCGAAGTAGGAACTGGGCGCGGTCATTGGTCGAGCTCCGCCTCGACGTCGTGCCCGCCGAAACAGACGAGCTCATAGTCGGCCACCCGCACCAAGCTCGGTGAGTCGACTGCCAACGCGAACGGCCGGTGCTTGCTGTTGTCCCATGAGTCCGGCCCTTGGTGGTATGGCGGTGGTGACACGGCGGTCAGCTTCAGGTCGTTGATGTAGCCGACGTTGTCGTCGGGTTTTATCGCGCGGTACACCTCGGACGCGTAGAGGTGCTGCCCGATCTCCCAGCCCCGTCCGGCGCTTCCGCCACGGACCGGATGCAGGAATGCCGCGATGTGCGCCTTGATCGCGGTTTCCACGTCCTCGACCGTGGTGATGTGGCCGCTGGCAATGGCGCCGGGGAAGACCCGGGCACGGACGAACACCTTCACCGCGACATACTTCGGGCCGCCGACATGCAACGCCGCGGTCACGTCGCGGCGGTCGTCCAGCGCCGAGACGACCTGCTGGAGCAGCGCGACGTCGGGTGCCGGACGGTCGCGGTCCGGGCCGTCGAACGGCACGACGAGGACGTGCACGTTGCCAGGAGCACGGAGCAAACCGGCAAAGGTCCACGGCCTGCCCGACTTTTCGACGCGAGCGGGCAGGCACCGTGCATGCGCGATCCGGGGCGAGACCTGCGCGGTCAGGAACTCGTAATCCTTTGCGGTAACAGCGCGGTCGCGGGTCCGCAGCAGTCGTGGCGCACGGGCCTTTGTCTCGTCGATCGGCTCCTCGTCGTGCCCGCCGCTGCCGCGAACCAGGTTGCCGACGGCCGCGACGTCGGCGATCCCTTCGGCGAGCATCGTGATCGCTCCGGCCGCCACATTGCCTGCGGCGCCTGATGAGACGTAGCGGTAGACGGCGGTCACAGCCGCGCCGCGCTGCGGAGAGGAAGTCCCTTCGGGCTGACCAAAGGTGAGCTCACCGGCGGACGAGTCGAGACGATACGACCTCGGACCAACCGCGCCGTCATCGGCGAGATGCCACGGCGTGCCGTCGACCCGAACCTCCACATGCCCCAGCGGCGCTGGGCCGTCGGTGTCGACGTAGACCGGCCGGTTCCGCAACTGCATCGTCTGCGGGTGGCCGGTCGCGGTGCCGACGATCTCCGCGCCGCCTCGTCCCGCCGTCAGCGCGGTGCTGGCGGGGACGGTGTTGAGCAGCAGATGACGGACCCACACGGACTGCTTCGCCTGCGTGTCGTTGCGAACGACGATGCCGATCCAACGCCGTGCCGGATCGTCGGGCCCGGCGCCCGCCGGACGGCGGACCCAGTCGTTCGGCCGCTGCGCAGTCCACGGCGCATCCGCGCGAATTCGCAAGCGGGCAACACCGATTCGTGACGGCCCTACCGTCGCCGGTGCGGCATCCACCGTGAGCTCGGGCCAGTCATGTGGATCGGTCGCCGGATTCGGATGGTGCGGATCGGCGTTGGCGGTGCTGGAGTAAGTCCAGGTCAGCCGCGCGAGGTCGCCCGGAGCGGGGTCCTCGTTCCCTGCGATCGCGAACTCGACCTCAACGTACAAGTCGAGTGAACCCGCCTGCTGCATGAACGCTTTCGACAGACCGAGCAGCACGGTTGCGGCCCGCTGGTTCGGCGGCACGAGCTCGAATCTCGCCCCCGGATGCTCCGCGCCGGTCACCGAGGCGGTCACGTCAACCGGTGTCCGGCCCGGATCCACCGCCGCGAAGGCGAGTTCGACGGCGGTCGGCAGTACCTGCACCTCCATCTCGGTGGAGAACAGGACCGGTGGCTGCGCTTCGGTGCCCTTCGTCTGCGCGAGGGCGCCTTTCGGGATCGTGGGTGAACGGCCCTCGACCGGGGTGAAGGTGAGCAGCGTCCGTGCGGGCACGGCTGCCGCGCGGGTGATCCCGAGCAGCCGTAGGAATGCGAGATGGTGCTTGTCGGGGACCTGGTTGAGCCGGTATATCAACTGCTCGACGAGGTAGGCGAACAGCTCCACCAGGGTGATGCCCGGGTCGCTCGGCGCCCGCGAGGTCCATTGCGGCGCGTACTCCGGGATCAGCGCGAGCGCTTCGGAGACAAGGTCGGCCCATCGCCGGTCGTCCAGGTTCGGCGGCACCAGTCGGCCGCGCTCGGCTCCGGGGGCGGTCACGGCAATCCTCCCAGGCTGAAAACAAATGTCGTAGCCAACAAAGCCGAGCCGCCACGCGGGTGGTAGCGGACGGTGACGACCAGTGCACCGACTTCCACGTCGTTGACGACGTCGACACCGACCAGGTCGATGCGCGGCTCCCAGGTCGACAGCGCCGATTCCACATGCAGGCGTGCGAGATTCGCGGTGGCCGGATTGTTGGGCGCGAACGCGAGGCTGTGCAGATCGCAGCCGAAATCCGGTCGCATCGCTCGCTCGCCCGGACTCGTGCCGAGCACGACGCGGATGGACTGATCCAGGATGTCGACGTCCGCGGCTTCGGCGAGGCCGCCGAGGTCGGTGAACATCGGCGGGAATGCCGCTGCGCGGCCGTAGGGATCGATGTGCGCGCTCATCGGCTCAGCCCGCCGTCAGGATGGTCTGCTCGGGTGACACGATCAGCCCGGCCTCCGGATTCTCGGGTACACCGGTGGTGGTGCCGTCGAATCCGCGCTGCCCGAGCACCATTTCGCCGTCGACAGTGAGCAGCGCGACCACGCCTCCGGTCGCTGTGGCATGCGTGCATTTCTCCGTGCCCGCCGGGTTGCCGTCCACCAACACACAACTATCTTCCGGAACCGGCACGTTCACGATGCTCTTGCCGGTCAGCACGCCGAATCCCGAAACTGTCAGGCGCATAGTTCCTTTCACGCGGATCGGCAACGCCGGCGTGACCGGGTGCCCGCAGGTGATCACGCTCGCTTCGGTCAGCACCGGGTTCATGGCGTCGGTCCGCTCACGTCCATGCCTTGCAGCACTTTCACCTTCACGTTGACCGCCTTCATCTCGATGTCACCGCTCGCGGTGAACGTGAGCGAGCTGCCCGTCTTGTGCGTGATCGAGATCTGGCCGGGCCCCGCGCCGGGCGGCGGCGGGTCGACCAGGCTGCGCAGACTGCCCAGCACGACGGGGTTGGCGAACTTCCCATGTTCGAACGCGACCACAACCTTGTCGCCGGGATCGGGCAGGAAGAGCGTCCCGCTGAGTTTTCCGGCCAGCGGGGTCATCATCGGCGCCATCATCAGATCCGGCACGTCGGAGAACCACGGGAAACGCACTCCGACCTTGTTCGTCAGCGGATCGACGACCATGACCTCGGCGATGACCACGCCTGGATACGACTCTTCCTGATCCGGCGGTGGTGTTCCGCCGATCGCTTTGCGCACCAACTGCATCACGCCCGCCCCGGCTCGCTGCGTGACCTCGAACTCGGTGCGGTATCCGCGCCGGTCCAGCGTGTGGGTCACCTTGCTGAGCCGGTACATCCCGCTGAATCGTTTGCCGACGCCGCGGACCGACACGAAGGTGTTGGCCCGCAGCTGCGGCAGGCCGATGCACGAACCGTGTGCCTCGTACATGCCGTCGAGCAGCTGCTGCAGCAGGGCCTTCGCGAGTGCGAAGGCGTCGACAGGCGACTTCACCGGCCGGCCGCGCAGGACCCGGCGTCCGAGCGAGGTCAGCGCGGACAACGCGTTGCTGCCGAGCCGTTCCACGATGCTGTCGAGATCGAGTGCGGCGGTGCTCATCATGCCGACGATGCTTTGCGCGAGCTCCTCGTTGTAGCCCCGCACCACCTGGATTCCCGCGAGCTTCGCATTACCGACCCGCGGGCTGAAGCTGGTGAGGTTACGACCCCATTCGAGTTCGACGGCCTCGATCTGCGGGCGTGGGTAGCGGAAGAACAGTTTGTCCCACCACACATACACGTCGAAGAAGTTGTCCGCCGCTCGGCGTTTCAACAACGCCATGTCTGTGGTCGTCTGCGGCAGCACCGTGTGGGTGAACGGTGACGGGTCGACAATCGGGATCAGCCCCGCCTCGAGCGCGATCTGTGCGGCAACGGCGCTGTCATTGACGAACCGGAATGCCGGACGATCCGGAATATCATGTCGCAACCGCAGCGAGCGGTCGTACGCGACGATCGTGATGGTCGGCGGCCCGGTATGCGGAAAGTCCGGTTCGATCGCGGCGATTTCGCCGAGCATCATCGGAAAGGTCCGGTTGCCGTAACCGAGGTGGATCTCGACGTTCTTGCCGAGCTCGAACAGCGGCGAGTCCGTGAACCGGTTGTTCGCGTTGTCCAGCACGATCGTGACCATGTCGGCGAGCTCGGTGCTGTTGTCGTAGCGGACGCTGATCAGATGGCGCATGACATCGGCGGCCAGACTGACGCCGCTGATCCGGATGTCCGCGCGTGGGACATACGTGTCGAGCTTCACGACGCTCGCCTCCCTGGAATCGTGATGCGCTGCCCCGCACGGAGATTCATCGGATCGGCGATGCCGTTGGCGTCGGCGATCTCGCGCCAGCGGAACGGGTCGCCCAGATAGCGCGCGGCCAGGCCGGAAACGGTGTCGCCCTCCACCAGCACATGCACCCGGGCATCGACCACGTTGTGTACGGTGGGCGCACCGACGAAGAAGCCCTGGCGCACGGTCAGATCCACACGAACGAACTCGGTGAACTTCACCGACATCCGTGCCCGCACCGGAGTGCCGTTGGGCAGGAACATCGTGAATCGCTGATCCGCCTCGGACAGTACACAGGTGAAACCGAAGCTGCCCATCACGAAGACCAGGACGGGCGGAGCGAAGGTTCCAGTCGCCGGGCTCAGCAATGCCGTGATCCGCTGGGTGTGCTCGCGGACATCGGTGGCGGTCTCGTAGGTGTCGAAGAACAGGTCCATGCTGAGCACCCGTGCCTGTCCCCGGACGTACTGCACCGGTGACACCCCGAGCCCGGGGATCGGGATCTCGGCGATCTCGTTGCGCTGCTCGACCCGGTACTCCTCCGGGTTGTACATGACCGGGATCCGATCTCCGGTCGTGGAGTTCACGATGGTCGCCTTCGCGAGCTGGGCGGACACGCTCACGCACCTCGCTCGACGTCGCTCTTGATCCGCCGCATCAGGTCCCGGTACAGCCGTTCGGACAACTGGTCGAGATCCGGCGCACCAGGGGCGGTGCTTGTCTGGATCGGCATGCTCCGTTCGGGGTGCGCCGCCATAGGCTTCGCCCTGGAGCTGGTGACTTCCGAGGTCGCGGGGCTGTTTCCGGATGGGAAGGGTGCGGACCGCAGCGGGATGCGCGCGCCCGACGATGAGTGCATCGCCGAGCCATTGTCCGTGCCCGAGGGCGAATGCATCGCCGGGCCGCCGTGCGACCCCCTGCCCGCCGACGCCGACGGACTCGATCCTGCTGCGGCGGAGGCGGCCGCCTCGTGCTCACCGGCCGCTTGTTCCTCGCGCGCGATGCCGAGCTCGGTCGAGCGGTCCCATGCGGCCGCGGTTCCCGGCGCCGCGGCCGCGTGCCACGCCTCATGGGCGAGCAGCGCGAATCCGTCGGGTTCCTGCGGTGCGAATCGACCCGAACGGAAATGGATCTCATCGCCGACGGTCACCGCGTCCGCACCATGCGCCCGGGCCAGTCCGTCAGCGGTACGGTCGTCGTGCACGGTCAGCCCGGGCAGATCCGGCCCCACGATCGGGCGTAGCAGCTCGACGATGTCGCCGGACAGCGCTCGTCCGCTCGGCATCTCGCCATCCGGCGGTGCGGGCCAGCTCGGTTCGTCCGCCGGCGGGTCCTGCATTGGGACGGGATCGCGAACCACTGCCTCGACGCGTTCCCGGATGCTGCCCGCGGGCCGGGGCAGGCTTTCGCTTCGCGCACGCACAAGCTCGGCCGCCGTCTGCCACGGCGAGTGCACGGTACGCCGGTCGGTCAACACTCGAACCTGCTCGCGGAGCTGCTCACCGAGCGTCCGCTGCGCGACGGTATCCGGCACGGCCGTTCCTCCTTCAGTCCAGTGCGACCGCTGTCGCCAGCCAGCGGCGTCGTTCGGCGTGGTCCAGTTCCATCAGTTCGGTGTGGGTCCAATGGACGAGCTGTCCGAGTCGGGCGACCTCCTGGTAGACCCGGTCCAGGGGGTAGCCGTCGATTCCCCCGGCGGTGGCGCCTCCGCGAGGAATTCGATACTGCAGTGCGGGCAGGTGATCTCGATCCGGCGCGCGGACAACCCGTTTATGTGGTTGTAGAGCTCCTGCAGATGGGTCAGATCCTGGGAGAACAAGCCCTCGATGACGCCGGGATTGATGTCGGTGATCGTGCCGATCCGGATCACCACTCGGGACAAGAGGATGACGATGAGATACGTCGGCAGTGCACGAACCCGTGGGTCCTTCATCGGCAGGATCTCGTCCGCGGCGGTGGCCAGCCGCATCACGCCGTGCCGGTGCAGCGTGCCGTCGGAATCGAGATAGCCCATCGGCAATTCGAATTCGTGCTCGGTGACGTACATGACCTCACGCCCTCGTGATGCCTTCATGGGCCAGCACGAGGGCCTCGACCGCGATCTCGTTGCCGGTGGCGTGGAAGGCGGCGCCCTCCCACTTCGTAGGCCATGCGGCGACGAAGTTCCAGCGCACCACTTCCCGGCGATTGGCGAGGTCGTAGACGACGATCGAGCCATTTTTGCGCACCACGTTGCCGTCGATCACCTGCTGCCGCCAGTTCCACAGTTCCCTGGAATCGGTGAGGCCCCATTTGAGCGTGAGGTTGCCGTAGCTGGTCTTGCCCGGCAGTTTGCGGACCGTGACGTTATCGCCGCCCTCGCGGGTTTCGATCACCTCGGTGGTGGCTTCCAGCCCGGTGCACTCGCGGAAACTCGCCTGTGCGATACCGTCGAGCTCGACGAGAAAGTTGAAGCTCACATACGGGTCGATCCGCGCTCCGGTTTGCGCCATGTCGACTCACCCTTCCTGAATCTGCTTTCCGCCGGCCGACATCCCGATCCGCACGACCACGAACTCGGCCGGGCGTACCGGTGCGACGCCGATATCGATCACGATCTGGCCGAGCTCACGCAGCGAGGGCGGATTGTTCTCGTCGTCGACTTTCACCGAGAACGCTTCGGACGCGGTGGCGCCGAACAAGGCACCACTCGCCCAGACCCGGGTGAGGAATTCGGTGACGGTGCGTTCGAGCTTTTTGCGCAACGACAGGTCGTTGGGCTGGAACACCGCCCAGCGCAGGCCTTCCTGGATGGACTCCTCGATGAACAGCATCAGCCGCCGCACATTCAGGTAGCGCCACGCGACGTCATCGGACGTCGTGCGGGCGCCCCAGACCAGGGGGCGGCCGCCACCGAACATCCGTAAGACGTTGACGCCCACGGAGTTCAGATCGCCCTGTGTGGTTTCATCGAGTGCCCGGGTCAAGCCGACGGCACCGGTGATCGGTTCGTTGGCAGGAGCTTTGTGCACGCCGTGCTCGGCGTCGCTGCGCGCGTAGATGCCCGCGAGGTGCCCGGACGCCGGGATGTCGATCGTGCCCGTGCCGTCCGGGGCACTCACGGCGATCCACGGATAGTAGAGCGCCGAATACGCGGAGCGGACCGCTTGACGCTGCTCCAGCACACCACCGGCGCCTTGGACACCCTGCGTGGCGCTCGCGGCGTCGAGCACGGCGAACCGGTCCTTCATCCGCTCGCAGTGCGCTACGACGTCGGCCTGGATTGCCGGGGCGGCGACGCTGTCCGGAACACAGACCAGACTGATCTCATCGATCGTCGCGAACATGTCCAGCGCAGCAGTGTATTTCGTGCGGTCGATGCGGGAGGGGTCGTCGGCGGTGCCACCTCGCAGGGGGACGCCGGTGACCTTCGCGGGCCGGTTGCGCGGCGGCTGCGGGGCCGTGGGGGCGGCCGCGAGGGTGACCGCGTCCGAGTCGACGATCCGGCCGTAGAAGCGGCTGTGGCGGGGATCCATCGCGAGCTTGTCGTAGCTGTCGACGCCCTCGGGGCCGGACACCTCGAGAAAGAACTCGAGTGAAGCGATTGTGGCCTGGGCCTGGCCGGCCGCCAGCGGGTAGGCGTTCGTCAGCCCCGGCGTCACGGTGACCATGCCGCCCGAAACCTTGTCCACGACAACGGTTTCCTTCGTCGCGGCGTCCTTGGTGAGCTGCAGCAGACTGCCGCGCTCGATACCGGAAGTGGCCGTGAGCCGGAAGCTGGTCTGCCCCTGCACGAGGTCGGCGATGCGGACCGACCCGTTCGGGGGCGTGCCGGTAGGGAGCCCCGAGTCCAGGACGAGCTGCCCGGCTCGCACCCGTGCCACCAGCGCACGCTTGCCTTCGTAGTCCACGAAATCCCCTGCGGTGAACTCACGGGCGTCGTCCGGATTCTCGAGCGTGATCGTGCTGCCGGCTGCGCCGGCGGGCTTCGGCGTCACAGTGAAGAACTTCGTATCCGGCACTATCGACGCGGGGCCGGTCGTGATCGTGATGCGCTGGCCCGCAGGGCCTTCGGTGGCAGCCTGCACACGCAGCACCGGATTGTCGGCGTCGTCGAGTAGATCGACGGCGGCATTGGTCGCGGTACCGACACGCACGACGTACGCCGAGGTACCACCGTTTTCGAAGAAGCCGCGTACCGCGTGCGCGAGGTATCGGCGAGGTGCGGTGACGTAGTCGCCGAAGGTCTGTGTGAACTGTGTCCAGTTGGTGAGTTTCACTGGCGTACCGACCGCGCCCTTGCTCGCGGGCCCGATGAACGCGGCTACGCTGGTACCGACTCCGGGGATCGGACCGACCGCGGGAAGTTCTTCGACATAGACGCCGGGCGCGCGGCCCTGATAGTCCGCCATCGGACGCCTCCGCTCTCGAACAGCGTTTTGTACTGACCAATTCGACGCCGCACTGCGTCGCGTTCACTGTCGCGAGTGGGTGTCACCCAGCCGTCACCGCAGCGTCACGGCGGAGGACGCGGCAAGCACGGGAAAGAGCCCTCTCAGGTCGCGCGGCGGTCGCGGGCGCGCCGTTTGCCCTCGTGCATCGCCTGGACCCGCGCCACCGGAATCGTGTGCCCCTCCGCCACGAGATCCGCCGGAGGCGGTTGCGGGTCGGGCATGGCCGCGGCCCACGGGTCGGTATCCGCCAAGAGGTCCGGCGCCGTCTCGCCGGACATCATCTCGGTATCATTGAGCTCCACAGACCACGGGCAATCGAGCACTTCGTTTCTCCAGACAAAGCGTGACCGCAGTGCGTTTTGCTACTGATCGTGGCCTTGTGCCCGCGGCGGGATCGATCCGCGAATTGATCGCCGGACCCATCAGCGGACCGGTCCAGGGGCGTCGGCGACGGCAGCCTGAAACGCCTTACCCCGCGGCATAGACGGAACGCTCGATCCTGCACCGATCATTCGCTCCGCCGCGCCCTGGCACGTCGTTTGCCCTCGTGCATGGCCTGAACCCGGGCCACTGGAATCGTGTGTCCCTCCTCGACCAAATCCGGAGGAAGATGCTGCGGGGCAGGCATCTCCGACTGCCATGGATCGTTGTCGCCGAGCAGGTCCGGCACGGTCCGCACAGTGAAATCAGTCGGCGTCACCTCGTCGAGGTCCGACCAGCGCAGCGGGAACGACACGGTGACGCCCGGACGGATACGCGGACTGTAGGCGGCGGCCACGGTGGCACCGCCCGCACGGGTGGCGTCGAGAAAGACCTTGCCGTGGCGGTCTTCCCGGATGAACGCTGTTGTGCCGACCGACGGATCGATCCGCTCAGCTCGCGCCGCCACGGCCCGCGTCGCCGCGGCCGCGTCCTCGACATCGATCCCCGGCACCACCGGCACGAACACATGTAATCCCCTGGAACCGCTCGTCTTCACCGCTCCGGACAGCCCTTCCGCAGTCAGCGCTTCCTGGATCAGCCGGGCACCTGCCACGGCGTCGGCGAAAGTCTGTCCCGGTGAGGGATCGAGATCGAGCACAAGATGTGTGGGTACCGGTGCGGATTCCGCGAGGAACAGGGTCGGGTGGTATTCGACCGCCCGCTGATTACCGAACCAGATCAGGGTCCGCAGGTCGTCACAGAGCGCGTAGGTGATCTCCCGCCGCGAACTCTCCGCCCAGACCTTCGTCCGCGCCACCCACTCCGGCGTGTACTTCGGGAGGTTTTTCTGTGTGAACGGCTCCTGTCCCGGCCGCACCCGTACCACCGAGAGCGGCCGTCCGCGCAGCACCCCGAGCAACCGTTCCCCGGCGAACTCCAGATAGTCCACCAGATCCCGTTTGCTCGCCTCGGCCTCGTCGAACAACGGCTGATCGAGATTGGACAGTTCGACCCCGTGACGCAGCTCGCCTCCCGCCATCGCTCCACCCTCCCCCACCACCGGGCGCCGGTCAATCACCGGAGGTGGCGAACTGCGACCCGACCTGGTGGCAGCAGTATCGAGCCAATCTGGAGAAAACCGCAAAGCACGCCGCCGGGCTCGGCTGACCGCGGCCCGAAACGGTTACCGGGAATGCCGACCTTGCCGGAGCCGCCCGGTTCGGCGGGTTCGGCGAGAGGTCCGGGGAAACGGACCGGGAGTAATCCCGACACCTCGCCCCGGGCATACTCAGCGTTTGCGAGATAGACCCTGTGGAAGCACTGTGCACCATCCCGTAGGAATACTCATGTTCCATCGGCCGCAATGGCGAACGCTGGGAAGCGGAAGGATGATCCGAGAGTCGAAGGGACGCGGCGATGACCGGGGCGAGGGCGTTGACGGTGACGACAGGGGTGGCGATTCTGGTGATCCCGGCGCTGGATGTGGCCGCGCGGTTCCTGGCCGAGCCCGGCTGGATCTTCGCCTTCGTGATCATGCTCGGTTCGCCGATTTGGCTGATCGGCTATTTCATGCTGGCCCGGATGGCGATCGGAATGCTGTCGCCGAACGGTGTTTTCGCCAAGGCGACGAAGGCCGCCCAGGTGAGTGTAAGGATCCTGCTGTGGGTGTTCCTGCTGAGTGTGACGATGTTCTGCTGGTTCGTGCCGGACGGAGGAGATACCGACGACTGGCAGTCACCGGCCGGCCGGTTGCTCGGGGTGGACGAGTACAACAGCGATACACCCGAGTACCTGAACCATGCACAAACCATCGGCTGGCTCGCGTTTCCTGTCGGCGTCGCGGCACTGACGACCGCCGGCATCGTTTACGCGAACGCCGTTAGTTCTGCGGGCCGGAAGGGCGGGACCACGTACAAGCCATCCGATAGTGGCTGACGGTTCGAGGGCATTTCCGCTATTCGGTCGCTCAGCGCCGCCCAGCATTCTGGTGTCCTGGCAACGCGCGGATCTGCTGTCCCAGATCACCAGACCAAGGGTTTTGGAGAGCTTCGAGGCTGGCGCCTCGACCAAGCAGCTCGCCACCAAATACCGCCTCGGCAAAGGCAGCATCCTCGACGTCCTCCACACCGGCGGAGCCACCATCCGCGAACAACGCCGTCTCACCAAAGCAGAGATCGACTACGCCATCACCCGCTACCGACACAGCAAATCACTCGCCCGCGTCGGTGACCACCTCGGCGTCGCCCGCACCACCATCCGCACTGCACTCCAACGCCACGGCATCACACGCCGCGACACCCACGGCCGATCACGATAAGAAGCTGCCGGAGTTGGCTTCATTCACGAGGATCCGCAGCTGATCGAGGGCGACATCACTGCCGTTGGTCGTCACTGCCGCAAACGGCCACGAGCAGCCGCGCCGGCGTGGGTCTGCCGAGGGAGCGCACCGGCCCTGCCGAGAAGCCGCGCAGGGCCCATCTACCGCAGCAGTGTCGTCGGCCACGGGGACCCGGTGGTAGTCGAATCCGGGAATGGTTTGCGTCATCGTGTGAGCTGCTTTCATTCGGAGGTGCACTCTCGGAGGGGCTTCCGGTGCCGAAAGGTTGGCGACCTAACCACCCCTACTTTGGAAGAGCCTTACCCCCATTCGGAGTGACCGCGAACCACGTCCCGCCGACGCCTTGGCCGAGCAGGTCACCAGGGAGTTTGTCCTTCGAGAAGTAGTAGACGGGCCGGCCTTCGATGGTGATTTGGCAACTGCCGTCGCCGCGTTCGATGAATCCGACGAGCTGCGGATCGACCCCGACCGCGAATACTGATTGCCCGCGAGCGACCGTCAGTGGCGGCCACGTCGTGGCGCACTGACCGGCGCACGTAGACGTCGGCGGTGTCGCGGTGTCCTTGTCGAATCGGTACAGCGACCGGCCGCCGCCGTCTGAAACGTACTGTCCGATATCGGGATCGCTGGTCACAGCGAGTTGCACATGTACCGCGCCGGCCGGGGCGGTACCGCTGAAGATCTGCAACCACCCCTGCGTCTTCGCCATTGTGGGCGGCCGCGCGTCGGCTGTAGGAGGCACGACGGCCGGGGACGGCGCGGCCAGCGCATGCTGGAGAACAGACTTCGCATGCGCATCACTGCGTCGTCGCTGACGTCGACAGCGGCGATGCTTGATCACCCGAGGCAGGGTTCGGTTCTGGCAAGAAGTCCAGTAGCAGTTCGTTGACTTGGTTCGGTGCCTCGAGTTGCATCCAGTGGCCGATGCCGTCGAGACGTTCATATCGCCACGAACCTTTGACGTACTTCTCGTTGCCGAGCATCGATTGCTCGGTGAGGAACGCGTCGTCGCTGCTCCACACGCCCATCATCGGTGCGAGTACCGGTGGAAGGACGGGCGGGTCGACGAGGAACTCCGGTCCGGCTCCGGTGCGGTACAGCCCCAGGCTGGTACTGAGCGCCCGCGGGTCACGCATCCGTTCGATGACCGCGAGCAGGTCCGGATGGCTGGCGAGCCATTGCCGGGTGTTGGCGAAATCGTCTTGCGAGAGCCAGCGTTCGGCGATGCCCAAGGACTGGAACAGCAGGAAGTACCAGGACTTCTCGCGTTGCGGCAGGCCCGCGTCCACTACCGCCGCCGGAGTTCCGACCGACAGGGTGGTGAGGCTGTCGACCCGCTCGGGATGCAGCCCGGCGAGCAGCACCGACAGCGACGCACCCCAGTCGTGTCCGATGACGTGGGCGCGCTGCACGTCGAGGTCGTCCAGCACGCCCACCAGATCGGCGACGTACTCGGCGAGCTCGTACTGCGCCAGTTCCGTGGGTTTGTCCGAGGACCCGAAGCCACGCAGATCAGGCGCGATCGTGCGATAGCCGGCGGCGTTCAATACCGGCACCTGGTAGCGCCACACAGCGTGGGTGTCCGGATAGCCGTGCACCAGCAGCACATCCGGGCCCGACCCGCTGACCTGTACCTGCAGTTCGATGCCATTGGTTTCGATACGCATTACTTCGCTCCGATCACGGTGAGCAGCTCGGCACGGGACGGGCCGGGCTCGGGATAGCCGGCAGCACCGCTGCCGAGTTCCTTGATCCGATCGAGCACGCCGGGTCGCGCGAGCGCTTCCTCGGGGCTGCTCAGTCCCGAACCGACATCGCCGAAGGCCCGCAGTACGTCGGGATCCCACAGCTTCGCGGCCTCCAGCGCCTGCCGCAGGTTCCAGTCCTCATCGTCGGTCCGATAGGTGACGCCGTCTTGATAGGGGATGGCGTCGATTTCGAGGTCGATCTGCGCGAGTCGATGCAGATCCCAGGCGGCCGAGGCGTGTTGGGCGGGTCCGAGCGTGGCGTTGGTGATCTCGTCGAACCGGAGTGCGAGCTTCTCCTGATCGCCGATGCCGACCTCGCGCAGCACGTCCCGCAGCAGCAGGCCGTGTGACATGCCCATCGTGAGGCCGAACCCGAAGGTTGGATTGGTTGTCGCCCAGGCATCTCCGATGCTGAGCAGTCCGGTCGCCACCGGCTTGCCGTCGACGACGAAACTCCGATGCCGGGCCTCCATACCGGACATGGCCAGCACCCCGGTAAGGGGCTCACCGTGCGAAGCCCAGTGCGCCATACCGGGGTACAGCGCCGCGACCCGCTGCCAGGCCTCCGGATCGCTCAAAGCCCGCATGGCGCGGTCCTTGGCCGAGACGAACAGGGCCAGGGCCCAGGTTCCCGCATCGCCGGGAACGGTGGTCAGCCCCAGACTGTCGTGGTGCTCCAGCGGCCACGCTGCCTGTTCCGGATAGGAGCCGTCGGCCGAGCGGAAGTAGCGGCTGTAGGCCAAGAACCCGGTCTCGTGCTTGTCCAATACCGGGGTGGCCGCGCCGATGTCGGTGAGCATCTTGCTCGCGGGAGAATTGCGACCCAGGGCATCGATGACCAGGTCGGCGTGGACTTCCTCGCCTTGTGCGGTCAGCACGCCGGTGATGTGCGGGATCGCGGCGACCGCCTCGGTCAGGAATCCGGTGACCGGGGTGTCTCGGCGAACGGTGACCCCGGCCCGCGCGGCGGCATTGCCGAGGCCCTGCTCGATGACGGGCCTGCGGGCGGCGAGGGTGTCGAACCGTTCGTCGCCAGGCTTGCGTCCGCCGATCGCGGCCAGATCGAAGGCGCCGTCGAGCATATTGTGTGGTCGCGCGCCCAACGCCCGCAGCTCGGTGACCGCATCGGGTAGTTCGCGGGAGAGCACCTGATACCCGCCGGGCAGCAGGATGTGCGGATGCCGGAACTGATTGACACCCGGTCGGCGCCACTGGTCCCAGGCCTGCTCGGCATCGGCGCCGGGCCCACTGGAATCCTTGTCCAGCAATGTGACTCGATGACCTTCACCGGCCAGCAGCATGGCCGCGGTCAGGCCGGTTGGCCCGCCGCCGAGCACTACCACGTGCATCGGCCGACCTTCCTTGGTGGTTCGCATGATGGATCCTTTCGACTCTTTGGACCAGGTCTGGTGCAACTCTCGGCTGGAATGGCGCTCAGTTCCCAGACCGAAAACTGCTCATTCGCGCTGACGTCTGGCGGTGCCGCGTGGTCCTGCACCCGGCACCGCATCGACATCGGCAGGGTGATCGGAAAACGGCGCCCGCGGCGTCGACGATGACCTTCGCCACGGCGTCGGGCTGCGACACCGTGAGCGCGTGCGAAGCGCCTGACCCGGAATTGTCGAAGTGAGCAGCTTCTGGACTGGTGAATGAGCTGTAGAGGAGGCGACGGTAGGTGCCGTACCGGCTCGGAGTGAGCTGGACCGGCACAACGAGGAGACCACATGCCGATTCCGCTCACCGTTCTCGTCGTCGGGGCCGGGGTCGCCGGGCTGGCTGCCGCCGGCGCGATGGATCGCCACGGGCTGTCGGTGGACATCGTCGAGCGACGGACGCAGCACCCGGCCGGGGCTGGTCTTTTCTTGCCGGGCAACGCCGTTCGGGCGCTGACCGAACTCGGGGTCGGGTCGGCGCTCAGCACGGAGGGCGTACCGATTCACACCCAGCGCCTTCAGGACGATCAGGGCCGGACGCTCGCCGAGATCGACATAGACCGTTTGTGGCAGGGCGTCGGGCAGCCGGTCGGCATTGCGCACGAACGACTGCGGGCGGCGCTGGTGGAGAACCTGCGTGTACCGGTCCGCGCCGGCGTCACCGTGCATGCGCTCAGCGAGTCCGAATCCGGTGTGAACGTGGAGTTCAGCGACGGGAGCAGCGGCCGCTACGACGTCGTGGTCGGCGCCGACGGGGTGCACTCCGAGCTGCGCCGCCTGGTGAATCCGCACGCCGAGCCCCGCTATGGTGGGCAGGTCTGCTGGCGGTTCGTCACCGGCAATCGAGCGGATATCGATGACTGGACCGTGTGGCTCGGACGGGGGGCGACCTTCCTCGCGGTGCCGGTCGGCAAGGATCGGCTGTACTGCTATGCCGATCTGTCGACGTCCATAGCGGCCGCCGGAGCCCAGGCGGAAACCCCACTAGCCGAACACTTTTCGAATTTCGACGGTCGAGTCCGCGATCTGCTCACGAGGCCGGGCGCCGCCGCGGCCCACTTCTCCCCCATCGAGGAAGTCACCGACCCGACCTGGCGGACCCGGCGAATCATCCTGATCGGCGACGCCGGGCACGCGAGTTCACCCAATATGGCCCAGGGCGTGGCGATGTCGGCGGAGGACGCCCTCGTTCTGGCCGAATCACTGTGCGGGAACGGCGAAATCGAGCAACTCCTGGAACGGTATCGCCTGCGGCGCCTCCCACGCACCCGGTGGGTGCAGGCGAGGACCAAGCGACGCGACAGCACCAGAAACATGGCCCCGATTGTTCGCAACGCGGTGCTTCGTCTGGCGGCGCCCCGCATCTACGAGCGCGACTACGCCCGTCTCCGCGCTCTGCCGTGAGAAGGCCCCGAAACCTTGCTGCTCAGCACTTTCGAAAAGAGGAACTCGAATGACTTTCGTCTTCGTCCATGGCGTCCCGGAAACCGCCGCCCTGTGGGACAGCCTGCGCGCCCACCTCGACTGCGACAGCATGGCACTGTCGCTGCCCGGCTTCGGGAGCGCCCGACCGGAATCGTTCGCCGCCACCAAGGACGCATACGCGGACTGGCTGGCCGCCGAGCTGCACCGAATTCCCGGCCCCATCGACCTGGTCGGCCACGACTGGGGCGCACTGCTGACCTACCGGCTCGTCACCAAATACGATGTCCCACTGCGCAGTTGGGTAGCCGACGGAGCGGCCATCATGCACCCGGACTACCGCTGGCACGAGCTGGCCCAAACCTGGCAGACCAGCGGCGCCGGCGAGGAATTCGTGCGGCAAGCGACCGATATCGACACCCGCATGGGCAACTCCATCCTCGATCTCTACCGTTCCGCCACCCCCAATCCCTACCGCGACTGGGGGCCCGACCTGAAGCGCTCCACCGCGCCAGGACTCGTCATCACCCCGCTGCAAGACCCCTACGATGACTACCAACCGGCAGCCGAGATCGCCCGGCAACTCGCGGCGAACCACTACCTGATGCCGCACGCGGGCCACTGGTGGATGGTCGAGCACCCGGCGGCAGCAGCCGAAGCGCTGCAAGACTTCTGGACGTCACTGTTTCCCGCACACGGACCTTGGCTTTCCTGGTGAATCCGCAACCTCGGTGGCCGTTCAACTCGTGATGCCAGAGCAGCTCGCTCATCCGCTCCACGGCAGTGCCGAGATGGCGGCGGACTTCTCCTCCGGCCACGGGCCCGGTGGTTGCGTGCGCCAGTCGTGCGCGAACAGCGCGTATCGGTGAGCGCCGACAACCGGTGGAGAGTCGATGGGCAGCATATTGATATCGCCGAGGTGCCCGTCCCAGTAGCCGTCGTCGCGCATGACGACGAAGGACCAGGCGAGCCGTTCACCGCGAACCATCTCGCCGGTGGCACGCCACTGGGCAAGGGTGGTGGCGGCGCCAACCGCTGATAAGTGCTGGCATCGATGGTGAAGCGAGCCAAGGCCAGTAACTCCCCCGATCGCAGCGGCCCGTTGGCCCGCGCGTATCGCCACGCTGCCGCGACCACCGGATCGACCTCCAGCCCCGTGGGCTCGGCGACTTCGAGCCAGGCGGAGAACGCGGAGGCCGAGTCGATCTACCGCGCGTACAGCTGCCCCACACCCAACCGAACTCGAACGCTCGCACATGCCGAAGTCAGGACGTTTTGTGATGCCGGCAGGCTGTCCGGCCAGCTGGTGTATCAACCACACAGCGCCAGTTGGGTGAGAGCCCGAAGTGCGTTGTCGATGGGGTGGGGCTGTGGCTTCCCCGAGGAATCGAGTTGGTTCCATCGCTGCAGGTTCACAGCGATGGACATTTGCCGTTGGCCGTCAGCACTGGTCATGGACATCGCTCCGCCGCCCCAGACGGAACCCTCATGGCCCCAGTAGGTGCCGTGACCGGGCACCGTCATCTTCTGCAGGCCGAGGCCGTAGTCGAGTGTCTTTCCCTCGAAGGAGATGACCGGAACGGTACGTTGCATCTGCGCCAGCGACGATCTGCTGATGATCTCGCCGGCCAGCAGCAGGCCGAAGAAGCGGTTCAGGTCCGCGACAGTCGATATCAGCGAAGCCGACGGCCCCACCCACGACATGTCATAGACGCTGTAGTCGCGCGGCGGGTCGATCATGCCGAACCACGCCTCGTAGTGCAGTGAGTGCGGTCCGTGGACATACGGTCCGGCCGGGAGCTCGGTGTCCCGCAGCCCGGCGCGCTCGATGATGTCGCGGGTGATGCATTTCTCTGCCGAGGTACCGGTTACCGACTCCAGGAGTTGGCACATGAGCAGGTAATTGGTGTTCGAGTACACCCCTGGCGTGCCACCCGAGGTCCCGGCAGCAGGCGCTGAGACCCCCATCTCGATCAGCTCGGTCGCGTGAAACCGGGTGAACCGCTTGTCATCCAGGCTCTCCGTTGTCGTTTTCGCCAAGGCCGGAAAGGCCGCGAGTGACGGGTAGGCATGCGGGAGGTATTCGGCGAGGCCGCTGGTGTGGTTGATCAACATCCGAACCGTGATCGCCGCACCTCGTTCGCCGGGAACCAGCCGTGGCAGGTAGTGGCCGATTGGTGTGTCGAGCTCAATTTCGCCATCGTCGACCAGCCGCAGCACAGCGGCAGCGGTGAACGTCTTGGTGATGCTGCCGACGCGGTGTCGCATATCGGCCGTGACGGGGCGGCCGGTAGCGACATCGGCGACTCCGGCGGCGCCACGCCAGACTTGGTCGTCGTCACGCACCTCGGCGAAAACTCCGGGCATGCCCGCGCGATGGACGGTCTCCAGGGCGGTCTGTAGCTTCTCGGGATCGAATGTGTTGGTCACGCCACCACTATCAACCGACCGCTCCCGCCCGGTATTGGAAGAATCTTCCCCAAGCCCGGTACCGGTGCCGGGCGATGGTGGGCAGATAGTGCGCCCTCAGTGCCCCCGGCGTGCGGTCGGCGAATATCGACACGTCTCGGCACAGATGAGCCTGATCGGTGTACCCACAGTCCACCGCGACGTCGGCAGCGGGCCGCCCCGCCAGCAGACCGTCGACCGCGTACCGGAACCGAACCAGCATCGCCGCCCGCTTGGGTGTCAGGCCGATCTGGGACTCGAACCGCGCCCACAGCCGCTTATGACTCCATCCGAGGGATTCGGCGAGCTCACCGATCTTCACCTGGCCATGGGAGGTGAGTATGCGATTCCAGCTGGCAAGCACCTCCGGGTCAGTTGTCCGCATCGGCCTTTCGCATTGCGCCAGAAACGATTTGGTCACTGCGAAACGCTCGTCCCAGGTCCGGGTGGACGCGAGTTGCTCACGCAGTCGCCGAGCCCGCCATCCCCACAGGTCCTCCAGACCGACCACACCCCGGCCCAAATCAGTTGGGGAAACACCCAACAGCGAATACGCCTGTATCGGCGACAAGCGAACCTCGATGCACTCTGCCCGCTCGCCACGGACGCGCATGGCCTCGGCGGGAAGCCCGACAACGAAGCCGCCGAGGGTCCGCCGCCCGACAGCATCGTCGACGATCAGCTCGCGATCCCCGAATTCGATCAGCACGGTGATCGCCGCTGTCCCGGCAACCCGAAGATCCAACCCCGCGCCACCCGCATCGCGGTAACCGATGATCGCGGCACCCAGCGGCACGGCACTGGCCGGACCTGCGAAATCCCACCCCACATCAGGCTCGCGGCCGAAGTCTGCAGCTCCCATCCGTCCAGGCTAAGGAAAGGTGAGGACCCACCATCGCCCACGCAGGCCCGTTCGCGGACGACGCCGACGCCTGATCCGAACGCACGATAATGCCGCTGTGAGCGCGCGTTCGGACTTCGGCCAGACGGCGATGAGTGACGAGTAGCCTGCAAACCTGGTGACAGATAGCGCGCTTCGCCCGGCGAGGAACACCAGTGGTCGCAGGTTGACGCGATCAAGGGTCCGGATCGCAATACGCCCAGGGGGTATGCGCTCAGGGCATGTGCACGGAAGGGGACACCCCACCGGGCACGGTTCAGGGAGAGGAGATCCCTACCAGGCGGTATGCCTCACGAATGGCGTCTATTCTGTCCTTCCTGTCGGGGTCGCCACCGAAGTAGGTTTGAGCGACATCGACAATGGACTGCAGCGCTTCGACAAACGTCGCACGCTGTGTCAAACGGGCCATCGCCAGATAAGTCAGCACCGCGACGTCTTGCACGCTGAACACCCGTTCGCCGTTCTTCGAGATAGTGAGCAGGTTGTGCACCGCCTTGTTGTGGATGTTGCTGTTGACGTGAACCCATCCCTGATCGTTGCTGCGACTGGGACGCTCACCAGGGCCGAGCGCGCGGAAATTGTTCATATGCTTGGGATGTCCCGTACGAGTCGGGTTCGCGAAGTCACGCAGTGGGCCACCGTTTCTGCCCAGACCGGCGCCGAGTTCCCAGTTCCACGTTCCAACGTCTTCTCCGTCCGGCGCGGTGAACCAGTTGTTGATGATGATGCCGGCGATGTCGGCGAACGACTCGTTCAACGCACCGGATTGCGTCGCATACACCAGATTCGACGTCGACTCGATCACGCCATGGGTGAGTTCATGGCCGATGATGTCGAGAAAGCGGGAAAGGCTGACCAGCCGACCACCCCGCCGGATCTGGCCGTACCACATTTTGCGCTGCCACCAGAAGGCATTGAGCAGGCCGGGCGGTGTCTCCATGCTCGCGGCAGTGGCGTTCACCAACGACACGAGGTCCATTCCCTGGTCATCGATGCCGTCCCGCTGCAGAACGACCTTGTAGAAGTCCTGCACACGAGAGGCGTTCAGGTGGGCTGAGACAGCGGCGCGATGTGCCGTACCGAAGTCGCTGCTTGCCGCCGCCACAGGCAGGTCAGGTACCGGAGGGTTGCTGTCGAGGTCTGCGAACTCGAGGTCGTAGGTCCTGACCTCCCGCAATGGGTCGTGCAAGTGGCAGGTGGTTGCATCGGGGGATGCCAGCCTTCCGAGGAAGGTCTGTTCGACCTCGTTCTCGTCAGTTCCCTTGCACCGGGTCGGCCGCGGGAGTGCCATGGGGACGACACTGTAGTAGTACAGGATTTCGCCGTCGTGTGCGTCGACCAGGTAGTTGAAGCTCGGCGGGATAGGCCGGGGCCCCAATCCGTGGCCCTCGCTTGCCTCGGGATCCAAGTCCGTGCTATCCGTCGGCTCCGGGGGTTCCGCGGGAATTTCAGGAAAGAACCATGCCAGGTGCCATGACCCGGTGTCCTCGTCCTTGTAGAAGTTGAGCCTTCCGCCCACGCCCGCCTCGGGGGAAATGGCCACTCCGGTGTACCGCGCCAGCCGCTCCAGTGCCTCGGAACGGCTGAGCGACTCGACCGGGTCCACACCGGAAACCTCGTCGAGCCGTGCGTTCACGCTCACCAGCTCTCGGGACTCGCTGAGTTCGACCACAGCGCCTGCTCCGAAAACGGGGATGCTCCGGGCGGTCTGCGCGAAACGCACCTGCCGGGTGCCCAATCTCCGCAGATCCTGCTCGTTCTCGAGAATCAAACTCGGCACCCGTTCGGCGCGTTCGGGTTCGACCAATGATTCCAGGGCAGGGCGTCCGTCGCTGCGCAGGATTTGATCGAGGTAGAATCGTGCCGCCGCCTCGTTGCTCGTGAAAGACACAGTAGGCGCTTCGAATTCCGGCGCGGCAGCACCGGCCGGGAAAGACTCGCGTGAGCGTGCGGACACGCCTTCCCCCGTCACCGGATCATCGGCGACGTGGTAGTGCAGAGATTCCAATGTTGCTGACATCCTCAGTACTCCTTCTGCGCGTTTTTCTCATCGGGAAGTGGCGTCGAAGCCGAAGCGGCGCTGGAATTCGGCGGCGAGCGTGCCGCCGACAGCTCCGACCAACTGCCCCACGATCGGGTGCACGATCAATCCGGTTACCGCGCCCGCGAGTTCCGGGAGGTTGCGCACGAACCAATTGCGGACGTATTCCATGGTCGACAGATCCGGCTCGGGCGCTGTGACCGCTTCTTCCAACTCGTCGAGGCGATCACGGGCCTGGTCGGTGACGGCGGTGTCCGGGGGCAGTTGGCTACGCAGACGGGCGAATTCGCCTCGAAGCGCAGCGACGTCGGCCGCTGTCACCTGGATGGCGTCTCGTCCGGCCTCGATTCGGCTCACCGTGTTATCCGAGCCGACGGTGAACTGCCCGGAAACGCCGCCGTTCACGCGAATGTTGTAGCGATCCCCTGGTTTATCGGTCATCGGAGTTCCTCAATAATCTGGGTTCGGGCGCGGTAGGGGAACCGGGGGTACGGAGTCGACGTCTGGCGGCCTCCAAGGCGGTGGCTGCGGCACAGTCGGTGGCGGCTGCGGCACAGTCGGTGGCGGCTGCGGCACAGTCGGCGGCGGCTGCGGCACAGTCGGCGGCGGCTGCGGCACAGTCGGCGGCGGCTCCGGCACAGTCCGTGGCGGCTCCGGCACAGTCCGTGGCGGCTCCGGCACAGTCCGTGGCGGCTGCGGCACAGTCCCCGGCGGCGATACCGTGGTCACCATTGGCTGTGGCGAGCCCGGCGACGGTGTCGGTGATTCCGAATTTGCGCTGGTACCAACCGCCGGTGTGTGGCCGGTGAGGGCGATGGTCACCGCCCGTCCGCCGTTGTCGTCCGGAACGACCAGTGTCGCTTTGTACGAGCCAGGCGCCTGCGGTCTGAAAGTCACTCGGAACACACAGGTCCCGGAACCGCCTGACAATGGGCAAGAGGCGCGCTGCGCGCTGAATGTGGAGTCGGCCTCCAGGAAAGCCGCTGACTCGTCGTCACAGTCCAGCAACGGGAACGAGGCATCACGATCGGTGGCGGCGCCGACGGCGACCGCGCCGAAGTCGACGCTGTCGGCATACCGCGTACAGGAATCACCTCCGGGCGGCGGCAGCGGACGCGACCCGCCCGATGCGGGTACGGACGCTCCGGGCGGCCCTCCACCCGTATCTGTCGGCGGTGGAGGGAGCCTCGTGATAAACGCTTCCGATCCGACCTCCGCCGGTCGGCCGGTGGCGAACATGACCCCCGCGATGGCGGCCACCACGACCAGCGCAATGACCCATCCGGTGGCGACCGGATGCGAAGACATCGTGGCGTGAACGGATTTACGTGCCGTGCGCGTGGCAGCGACCCGGCCCCCGAACAACTTCCCGGCCGCGCCGGAGGCCACGACCGCACCGGCCGCCGCCGCCAGCGCCTGACGGCGAACCCTGTCTTCGTTCTCGAAGTAGGCCAGGTCAGCGGCGGAACCGCTGGCGAAGGCGGCATCTCGGCCGAGTTTCAGGACCGTCCCCCACGCACCCCACAGCAGCGTCAAGCCGAGCGCGGGCGCGACTTTCCGCGCCAGGGTGCACGCGGACGCTTGGCGGCCATGTGCGACCGCGGCCTCCAGCACACGCTCGATAACCGGTGCGGCATCCGCGATGTCCCTCGGTCCGGCCACCCGGTTCGCCCAGTCGAGCAGGGGGTCGAGGTAGTCGGCGGCGCTCGGCGGCGGGATCCCCCATTCGCCGGCCACCGTACGGGGATCTACGGCCAGCCGGTAGCCCGCACCGGAGCGTTCGGCCAAATGCAGACCAGCCAGTTCTTCCAGCGCCGATGGGCTCCCGGCATCGCGAGTCATCGCCCGGCATAGCGCAGGCGACAGGTGGGCCCCCGCCACGGCACACAGCACAGTCAGAACGCGACGCGACCGCTCTCCGAGACCGCCTACCAGGGCTCGCTGCGGCTCCTCGGGAGCAGCAGGAATCGTGGCCGCACCGCCGCTACGCAGCCATGCGGCGGCCTGCAGTAGCGCGCGCGGATAACCGTTGGCCGCTCGGCACAACTGCAGCGCCGTCGCCACGTCCTCGTCCAATCCGCGGCCGAGTTCGCGGGCCATCAGTGCGAGGGCCGCCTGTTCGTCCAAACCCTGCAACTCCAGCGAACGCCCCCGCCCCCACGCGACTCGCTGCTTGGTCGATACGACGAGGTCACTGGCGGGCAGCACGTCGACGAGTGTCGAGAACTCCGCTACGGAACCCTCGAAATCGTCCACCACGACCAGCGCGTGGATGGACATCATCAGGCGGTGCAACCGTCGCAGGTCGGGAAGGTATCCCGGGGCGTCATAACAGGATTCGAACAGCTCCTGGATGACGTCCTGCGCCGCCAACCCGGCGGCGTGCAAGAACACCACGTCGCGGCCTTCGGCCGCACGATCGGCGGCGAACCGCCGCAGCAGCGCGGACTTGCCGACTCCGGGCCCGCCGCACACCTCGACCGGCAGTCCTTCCGCGACCCACTGCATCAGCAGCGCCGATTCCATTCGCCTGCCGAGCAGTCCGGCACCGGCCCTGGGCAGCGCCGCGCTCACCGGCCGGGTCCGCCGCGTCACGGCGGGCGCCGGATCGTCACGTACGACGACGGAGGAATTCTCCGCGTTGATGACAACGTTGTGATTCCCCACGACGACCTGACCGGCTACCGCACCACCGACATGGACGTGGAACGCGGAATCAGACTCCCCCGTCATGATTCCTCCCGTCGACTGTCACGGACACCTATCCGCCGGGTGGTGCGCACGCCTCCCCGCGGGTCGGCCGTACCTGAGCTATCTCACGTTGTCGTTGCCGCGATACCGCTGTGGATGGCTTGCGCTACAGCGGGGTGGGCAAGGTATTCGGCGATGCTGTGTGCCCGTTCCTTGGGATTGTCGACGGGAATTTCCCGGAGCCGGCCCTTCCAGGCAGGGCGCAGTGGGCATCCGATGGTGATCGGATCCACCGCGGACCAGGCATTGAGCCAGTCACCGACACGTTCTGGCCGGTGCGGCCCTCGAACCAGGAGTTTGTCGTTGACCGCGTCCAACCCCAAGGGGCTGCCGAGTGTGACGAATACGGCGACGTCGAGCTGCGGCTGGAGCCGGGTGAGCAGATCCATCGCCACCACGGTGCCGAGGCTGTGGCTGACCAGGGTGAGCCGCCCCGAAGCGGGGACGGTCTCCAGCACACAGTCGAGTACCGCTTGCCGGATCTGCTCGTCGGCAAGATACGTGGCTACGTCCCGGAACACTTGGGCGATGATGAGATCGTCCAGGTCACTGCGGGCAGCGAGCCAGCTGAGCTGTCGCTGCAGCTTGCTCACGATCGCACTGCCGAGAGAACCGAGCCCTTCTGCTTCGATGCGCTGCGCCGGTTGTCCCTCGTCGGCCGGCAAACCGGCATCTGCGGCCGCGTCCGCCAAGATCCGTTCATACAGCTGGCGAGCAGGCGGTGCGGTCGGAGCCATGGCCAGAGCGTGGTCGACGGCCATGGTTTCGGGCGCGATGGTGGCTGCCTCCAGGGGCTGCAGCAGGGCTGCCAAACGATCACCGTAGTAGGGAAAGTGCACATCCGCAGGATCGAGCGGGCCGGCCCCGGCGAGGGTGAGGCCTTTGTTGAGTCCGGCGGTCCACTCCCGGCGCAGCAGCTCGGGATCGCGACCATGCTGGCTGCGGCCGTGCAGGAACAGCAGGTGACGCATGCCGCCGAAGGCGCCTGCGCGGGCGGTGACGCCGCGGCGCAGTCCAGTGCTCTCACGCGGCGTCGAAACTCGGGTTACCACCTCGGTGTGATCCTCGGCAGGTGCGGTCCGGGGGGTGGTTCCCGATGGTCCGGCGGCCAGCCCCGAGTCGGGACCGAGTTCGGCGAGGAGTTCCTGGTGGCGCGCCGAGCGCGGTAGTCCGGCCAGGTGCCTGAGGATCACGCTGATTCGCACACCCTCGTTCGCTGTCCAGGCAATCGCGTCGTCACCGTCGCCTTCGTCCCAGACCGTCCCGTCGCGGCGCAGGATTCGTCCCTGCCCGTCGGTGCGCGGCACGCCGGAGTGGTGCAACGCGACGACTTCCCACTGGTCGTTGAAAACCGGGGAGCCGGAATTTCCCGGTTCGGTGTCGGTCGAGTAGTGCAGAAAGTGATCGAGCTGCAGGTCGAGCTGGTTCTTGCGGATCCCGATCTCCTTGAGCCTGCCCATCGGGTGGCCGATGATGTTCATCGCCTCACCGATGACGATCTTTCCCTGATCCATGATCAGGCGGTTCCACCAGCCGACCACCTCCCCGGGCGGCCTGCCTTCGGTCCCGGGACGGACCGCCACAAGGGTGAAGTCCAGGTGCTCATCGGTCACGAAGAAGTCGGTGTCGAGACGGAACCGCAGGGCAAGGCAGGGTGCGTTGTCGATCGTCGTCTCGGCGCCGAATTCGACCACGACCCGTCCGGCGGTGTCCTGGTCGGGAAGTACGTGATTGTTGGTCAGCAGCAGTCTGGGCGAAACCAGAAACCCGGTGCCCATAGGTATCTCCCGGCCATTGCGAAGCAGTGCGATCCGCGCGACCGTCGCCGCCGTGCGAGCGCCGCGGGCCAGGAAGTTGGCCGGTTGGAGTTCGTTGCTGGCGCCGATGATCCGCTCGAGGGTGGTAATCCGGTCGGAGGGCTCGCTTCGGCCCGCTTCGATCATGGCCTCGACCGGCATCTCGCCGCTGGTCGCCAGCCGCTGCGCGCGAGCGCTGATCTGTTCCGGAGAGTCGACAACCGGACTGTCCTTCATTTTGCGGAGTTGCTCGATGTCCTCGCGCTTGGTCTCGGTCGCAACGTAACGCTCTGCGGCGGCCTCGACCTGCTTCAACCATGCCGCCTGGATTTGTTCGCGAGAATTCATCAGTCCATCCGCCTAAGAACAGAAGTTGGTGTTGGCACGTCCGCTACCGGGGCATGTCCGCTACCGGCCGAGTTTTCATCGTGCGCGTCACACCACCGTCACCTCGCCGTCTCACCTGGCGCGGAAGGTCCTCCCCGATGACGTTCGTCATCCGTCGTCACGGAGCCCGTAGTGCCTCGTGTCCGTCATCCGGGAGCCCACTCGATCGTCGCGGTATCGCACTCGTGGACGCGGAGGAGCAGGTCTTCGATTTCCGACGACGGCTCGGCGCCGAACTCGGCCCGCAGCAAGTCTCGGTATCGCTGGTATTCACGGAGGGCGTCGATCTTGTTGCCCTGCGCGAGATGAATCCGCATCAGAATCCGGCGGGAGCTTTCTCGCAGCGGCTCTGCCGCCACGACCGCCGACGCGGCCATCAGGGCCGCGCCGACCTGCCGACGTTCCAGCAATGCTTCGGCCGCCGATTCGAGCGCCGCAACCCGGGCCAGTCGAAATCGTTCCCGGTCGACGACCACCCACTCCTCGTCCCAGTCCGGCAGCAGCTCCCCGCGATGCAGTAGCAGCGGAACCCGCGCGAGATCCTCCGAGCAAGGCTGGTGAACCAGCCGGTGCGCCAATTCGGTGAGGAATGCCAGGTCGACGGATACGTCCGGGTGGAGGCGAAGCCGATCACCGGTGATCTCCACGAGGGCGTCCTGGACGCGACGCAAGCGCCACAGAGCGGTTCGCAGACGCTGCGCCGCGCAGCGATCAGCGCATTCCGGCCACAGCGCACCGGCAAGGCGGCCACGAGCGACCGGTCGATTCAGCAGCGCGAGATAGGTCAGCACCCGTTCTGCCGCGTGCGGAACGGAAAACCGGCAACCGCTGCTGCGTAGGGCGAATTCCTCGACCAACGTGAGCTGCAAACACGTCGTATTCATGGCATTGTGGTCGATGAGCACCATTTCACTACTTCGATCGCGACGTCGATCTTCATTTCGCAGACGCAAGACGGGCCGGTCGATCTCGGCCACCTCGTACCAGAACATCATGCGCATTCCACGGACTTTCGGCGCGAGTAGCCGACTACGTGATCCCGGGACCGGTCCACGAGTACTCCGAATCGGCGATTCACCACCGGATCTCCGAAACCGCGTTCAACGGACCGGATAATTCCTCCGGCGCCACGTGCAGATCCGCGTCTCGCAGGGCTTGCGGGAAGCGGACCAGTGCCCGCTGCTCGATTTCGGTCAACGGAACCTGGAAGACGCGGAACTCGTCCAGGTCCAGCGCTTCGAGCGGCTGCAGGTTCTGGCTCAACAGGAACCCGCGGGCCCGCAGCTCGCCGTTCTCGGCGAACGCGATGACCTTCCAGAACTCGCGCGGGATCTTGACTTGCCGGAACTCCCGGTCGTCGTCGGCGAAGACCGGGCCGCCGAACGCGCTCACCTTGAGGTCGTCGACGGTGGTGTCGGCGAAGACCGCGTCTTCGAGACGGCCCCAGATCCCGTTGCGCGCGCTCTGATTGAAGTCGTCCATCTGCGGCGTGATATTGGTGTAGAAGAACGAGTCCTTGTTGGCTTTCGCGGCCACGGCCGCACTCCCCCAGAGCAGATCGGCCCGTCGCGCAAGGTGGCCGCGATCGAGCCGGTTCTCGTGGTACAACTCGTTGCCGACCTGCGCGTCCGCATCGAGTCTCGGGTCTTTGACGAAGTCGATCTTCTTTCGCGAGAGTTTTCTGATCGAGGCACCGTCGATGTTCCACGCCACCCAGATGGCGAACCGGCGGGAACGGCGCATCGCGAGGGAGAAATGCGTGTAATGCAGCACGTCCGCACCGTCGTGCGCCGTGGCGACGTCGGGGCGAACCCGCGCGTCGACGGCAGGGGGCGAAATCGGCGAGGCGAGGAAACTCGGGTCGTATCCGGTCGCGACCGCCGCCTCGTCGACGGTGATGCGCTCCGGAATGGACGGCGTTCGCAGCGCTTCGAATGTGTCCGGTTCAGCTACCTTCTCGTTCACGGTGAACTGCACCGAAATCTCGGTGGTCGGTTCCCCGTCGATCTCCTTGTAACCGACACCGATCGAGGAAATGTCGGGATCCTCGAGCAAATCCTCACCCTTGGTGCCGATGAACTTTCGCAGAGCGATGATCAGGTCGCCCTGCCGACGGTCGGATAAATGATTCTTCGCAGGCATTGTCGACTCCATGTTCGGCGGACGCGGTGACGCCGGGCGCAGGCCACCAGCCACGATCATCATCGGTTCGCCGGGCAGGGCGTGCACGAGTAGTGAACTACTCGAAGAAGGAGACGTTTCGACTGACCGGCTCCGCCGGCAGAACGCGCCGCCGGAGCCGGTCGGCGGCCGTGATCAGCCCAGCCTCTTCAGCAGCTCGTCCGCCACACCCGCCGACGAAGCCGGGTTCTGGCCGGTGATCAGCGTGCGGTCCACCACCACGTGCGGTGTCCACGGGTCGGCCTCGCGGAAATCGGCACCGATCTGGACCAAGCGGTCCTGGAGGAGCCATTTGGCTTTGCCTGCGAAACCCGCCTGCGTCTCTTCGGCGTTGGTGAAGCCGGTGAGGGCGTAGCCCGCGAAGCTGCTGCTGCCGTCGTCGTGGTTGGCGGTGAGCAGCGCTGCCGGTGCGTGGCACACCACTGCCAAGGGCTTGCCCGATGCCAAGGCGGCGGTGAGCAGGCGGCCGGAGTCGACGTCGACGGCGAGATCTTCCATCGGTCCGTGCCCACCGGGGTAGAACACCGCGGCGTAGTCGGCGAGGTCGACATCCGCCAGCTCGACAGGATTGTTCAGTTCGGCACTCGTGGTGATCACGTGCGCACGGTGCTCGGCGGTCTCCCGGCCACCGTTGACCTCTGCGGCGAGGCTGCTGTTGTCCACGCTCGGTACGACGCCGCCGGGCGTGGCGACCACGATCTCGTGGCCCGCGGCCTTCAGTTTCTCGAAGGGCACCACGAACTCCTCGGCCCAGAAACCGGTCGGGTGCTTCGTCCCATCAGCGAGCGTCCAGTAGTCGACGCCGGTCATCACGAAAAGGATCTTCGACATGGTCTGTTGTCTCCGTCGTCCGGAACCCGGTAACCGGGGTTCGATCATCGAGGCGTATCGCGCTGGCCCGACCGCATGCCGCAGCGGTTCGACCGACCTGCCGCAGTGGCATCGTCAGCGGCGACACCCTCGAAAGTAGTCCTGCGCCGCCATAGATGACGAATAAGAGGTCCGATTTCAGGCATCGGGATTTCGATGGATCGACCGAGCATTGCACGCGCGCGGTGCCCGAGACGGGCCCCGAGACACCGCCGCCCGATGGCTCGGAGGCATCGCGCTCGCCGCCGTGGCCCTGATCGCCGCGATCGGCTTCGGAGTCCGCCGCAGGCCCTGACCAGCGCGGCGACAAACGCAAAAGGTCACCGTCACCGAGGACCTCGGACCTGCGCGCCGAGCAGGTGGCCCGGCCATACTGGACGAGTGACAGAGACGGGACAGTGCCGACAGGACCCTGCGCGCAGCGCGCTCGGCGGCTGCCCCGACATCGGCAGTTTTCGGTTCTGGTTCGCCGAGCAGCGGTGGGCGTGGTCCGAAGACGTCGCCGCGATGCACGGTTACTCCCCCGGTGAGGCCGAGCCGTCCACCGAGCTGGTGCTGGGCCATCAGCACCCGGACGACCGCGAGCAGGTCGCCAAGACGCTCGCCGACGCCATCGAGGCGGCGGCGCCGTTCTGCAGCCGCCACCGGATCATCGACACCTCGGGTGCCACCCACGACGTGATCGTGATCGGCGATCAACTGCTCGACGACCAGGGCGCCGTCGTCGGCACCGCTGGTTACTACCTCGATGTCACCGAGACGCTCCAGGACAACCGCCAGGAAGCCGTCGACGACCTGCTGCCCGACCTCATCGATGCCCGCGCGGTGATCGAACAGGCCAAAGGCATCGTCATGTTCGTCTACGGCGTCAACGCCGACCAGGCGTTCCGGGTGCTGCGCTGGCGCTCACAGGAAACCAACATCAAGATCCGCATGCTGGCCGAGCAACTCGTCGCCGACATCGTCGCGATGGGCGGTGCCCTGGTTCAGCAGCGCACCCGTTTCGACCATCTCCTACTGACCCTGCACGACCGCGCCGCGCCTCCGGACCACATCTCCCACTGACCGAGGGCGGCACCCCTCACGCCTCGTTCGCAGCTCCCGGCGCCGACCGGATCATTCCCTTGGTGCGCATGAGGAATTCGCCGAGATAGCTGTCGTGCGGGACGCCGGGACGCAGCCAGGTGGTCGGGTTGTCGCCGAGGTAGAGGTTGGTGATGGTCGGCTCGTCCAGCAGGGCGTCGATGAGATCGCGTCGCTCGGTCATCGCGGTGAGGACCAGCGAATCACGCAGCGGGGCAACGCCGTCCGAGGGCGACCAGGGCCCGACCCACACGCACGGGAAGGCGAGCTCCACCGCGAATTGCGGCGCGGTACTGCTGTCGACGAGGTGAACCGCGGGACGGAGGACTGCCGCGCCCGGAGACACCTCGTCGACGATCGTGTCGCCGCCCAGCAGCGGACGTGCCTCGCCCGCGACCTGACGCAGGTAGCGGTCCATCGCCGCCACGGATTCGGTGGGCTGCACGGTCAGGATCGCGTCGGGGTGCTCGGCGGGCAGACTCGGGATCGCCGCCAGCTCCGCGGCGAGCGCACGCGCCAGCGGCTCCGGATCGCCCTCGACGAGCACCGCGGTGGTGCAGGTGCAGGCCGTGCCACCGAGATGGCTCACCGACTCGGCGATCAGCGCGACCTTGTCGCGCCAGTCCACGTCCGCGGTCACCAGGATCTTCGAGCGTCCCGGTCCCTGGGTGAGCACCCGCGCGCTGCCGCCGTACTTGTCGACCACGTCCTGTCCGCCGTAGACGATGGCGAAATCGGATTCGGCCACCAGCACGTCGGCGGCAGCGTAGTCGGTCGGCAGCAAGGTGACCAGCTCCGGCGGCATGCCTGCCATGCGCAGCGCACTGACCAGACGGAACGCGGTATACGGCTCCCTGGTCGAGGGCCGCACCGCCACCTTGTAGCCGAGCGCCAGGGCCTCCGGCCACAACCCGTGCACCGCGGGCGTGTTCCCGGCCGCGTGCACGGCGAACAGGTCGCCCTTCCTGGTCCAGACCGCGCAGCCGCCGAGGGTGCGCTCGTGCTGCCAATCCGCTACCGCGCCCTTCGGCATCGCGAACTCGAGCGTGGCGCGCTGCTCGCGCAGCACGTCCGCGACCCACCGCACCGACTGCCACACCACCGCCAGCGGCACGCCCGACGCGACGCAGACCAGTTGTGCGTACTCCTCCGGACCCAGCCCGCCGATCTCGGCCTCGGTGAACAGGTCGGCCGCACGTTCCAGCACCGCGAACCGCTCGGCGGCGGGCAGCACGGGCGCGTTGCGCATCGCCGCCAGCGCACGTCGCACAAACAGCGGCGGCACCTGGGAGATCTCCCCGATCGGCGCGCCGGACAGCGTCGTCAGCGGCTTGCGGTCGCGCGCGCGAAAACTGCCCTGCGGGCCGAGCGCGTCGATGTGCACGAACTCGTTCATCAGTACACCCCCTCGATCACCTCGGCGCCGCCGAACGAGGTCATCGGCGCGACGTCGGCGACGGAGCAACCGACCGCGCCCTTCGGCGGCTGGACCTTCATGGCGAAGTCGCGTTCCGGATTGTTCGGCAGCAGAGCGTATTTCGTGAGGTGATGCATCACGACCTGCCCGCGCTCCCCGTAGGCGACGTCGTCGCCGGTCTCCGGGTCGACCACCTCGAACGCGAGGTAGGGGCTCGGCGGGTCGAAGACGGGCAGCCCGTCCTCGCGCTCTTCGTCGCGCTCCCGGGACATGCCCAGAATGGTGGTGCTGCCGTAGAGCCCTTTGAGCGGAATGCCGGGGAAGATTTCCTGCCGGAAGATCTCGCGGGAATCGGCGTCCATGTGCGCTCCGCTCCAGCAGATGAACTTGATCTTCCGGCGAATCTGCTCCACCAGGTCGTCGCGGCGCGCGATCCGCTCCAGCAGCGGCGGCGTGGTGATCAGGATCCCGACGCACTGGGTGGTGAGGATCTGCGCGACCTGGTCGACGACGTGCTCGGCGTACCGCTCGGTGTTCTCGGTATCGCCGCGCGCGATCATCTGCTTGATCCACCGCGGATCGAGATCGACGGTGAACCGGACGCCGCGATGCCTGCGCGCCCTGCGCTGCGCGAACTCCCCGAACATGTGCGGGCCGCTCGGCGCCACGGCCAGGGTGTTCACCGTGCCGAGGTCGGCGTAGTGGTGCTCGTCCCAGCTGAGCGCGAACTCCATCCAGCGGTCGAACATGACGAACCGTTTCGGCGCGCCGGTGGTGCCCCCGCTCTCGTAGATGCCCGCGATGTCGCGGTCGGCGCCCTGCAACCCGCGCGGCATCAGGTCCTCCACGGCGACGGTGCGGAACTCGTCGATGACATTGGGAAAGCGGCGCAGATCCGCGAACGTGCGGACGTCGGCGATCGGGTCGAAATCCAGCGTCCGCGCCCGGCGCAGCCAGTACGGGCTGCCGGTCTCCTCGCTGAAATGCCATGCCATCACGGCGCGCAGGTATTCCTCCGCGTCGATCATCGCGTAGTCGTGCGCGGCGAGATCCAGAATTACGGGGCGCATGCGCGGCCTCCAGTGACGTGCCCCGAATCGGGGTATTCAGCTCGAACGCGGCAATCTTCTCCTGTCCTCACCCACGGCCAACGCCACGCCGCGCAGTTCGATCCGCCGATAGGACACTCTTATGGAGCGAACTCGCCACAAGCCACGTGCCAGAGGACCGCACCGACACCAGACCGCCGTTATCCGCCCGATCTGGTTCCGGACCCGTCATCGCCCGGGGGCCCAGACCACGGCGTGGACATCGGTGGACCATCCGATGGTGGTGTCGCGGGTGAGAACGCCTCGGGTATCCGGAATCCGCTCTCGGCGACCTCCGCGCGCAGGAGTGCGAGATCCTTTGTCTGTCTGGTCCATATCTCGCCGACGTCCGTCCTGAGCGTTTCGCGCATCCGGACGGAACCGGTTACGTCCCAGACCGCGAGGCGCATTCCCGCCTCGGCGGTCTGCCGCACGAAATCCTGGGACAGCAGTGGGTACGGGATCGCGACACCGGTAGCCCCCGCACGGCGCGCATCATCGATGATGGCGTCGATCTTCTCGGCCCCCGGCCGCAGCGCGCGAGCCATCCAACCGGCCGCGCCACGCATTCTCTTGGTGACTACCGTCAGCGTGTTGACCATTGCCACGCGCTGCCAGTCCGGTGCCAGCTCTGCGGCTGCCGTCAATACCCGGAGGTCGAACGCGTGCAGCTCCCCTCGTATGCCCTGCCGCTCCAGCGTGGCCGCGATCTCCGCCACCTTCGCCCGGACTTGCGACTCGGACCAGGCGGGCCCCGCGGTCACCTCCACCGACAGCGCCGCATCCTCGAAGGCTGCCGACCGGCACATCACGTCGAGGGCAGCCATATCCCCGGCAGCCCGGCCCACCTCCACGGCGATCGCATTCACCCCGATCATCAGGGCGTCGGCACACGCCCGCCCGGCATCCGCGAGCCCGTTCTTCCCGAGTTGCACCGCCAGCCTCGGCCCCATCCGCGCGACGTCGGACGGACCCACTGCCGCTCCGGCTGCCTCGACCGGAGCCGGCCGCAGCCCGCCGACCCCATCGGTCGCCACTCCCGCGGCAGGTCCCGGTAGGTCGCGGCGGGACCGGTGATCGCCCGGTGCGGCGAGTGCCGCGTCCAATTGCGGCGCACGGCGATCACTGGCTGCGTCGACCACCCTCGCGCGGATGCGGTGCATCGCCGTCGGATTGTCGACAGCAGGCCGATGCTGCTCCGTGGGCACCTCATCACCCCGCCCGGAGAGGCACCACGCTGCGTGCCGCAACGACTCCGTGGGCTGTGCGGCACCGAGCAACGAATACTCCAGGTACTCGCCGTGCCCATCGAAGGGAGCCAGCGAATATGGGAAGCCGCGTTCGGCACGCACTCGCGTCGCGTTGGTGTCGGTGGCCGGATCGGTCCCCAGCCCGAATGGCCCGTCACCGAGCACGCGGCCCCGCGCATCGGGCGCATCCCCGCCGAAACCGGTGACCGGGTCGTCGGACTGGGCCAGCACCCAGGTGTTGCGACAGCTGGCATCCGTGGCACTGTCGAACCGTAGACCGCGCCCGGGCGAGCCCATGACCACGCCGTGTTCGAAGACACCGTCCAACCGGCCGCCGACGCCGCCTTCGGCAACGACCGGGGTCCCATAGCTATAACCGAGCTTCGACATCCTCGCACGGATCACCGCACGCCACGCCAGCGCGTCGCGTGCGAACAGCCTGCCACCGGCCTCTGCCAGTTCGGGCCTGGAGGCCCACGCTTCCTTGTTGTTGGCGGGCGCTTCGTAGCCGATCCAGCACACCACGGCGACCTTGGTGGAACGATCCGCCCGCACCAACTCCTCGTACAGATTCCGCGCACTCGCCAAGCGAACCGGCGCCGACTGCAGCCGCGTGTTGACACCGTCCACATACCAAACCACATGTTCGGCATCCTCGAGCCGGCAGTTGCCGATGACGAACGTGCCGGATCCGTTGCCTCCAAACGCCTGCGGGTCCAACGCCATTGTGGTGACGACCGGCGGAGGGATGTCGCGGTGCACAGTGACCGAACGGGTGAGTGCCTCGCCGACGGCGTACAAGTTCCTGAAAACCTGACGCTCGGTCCGACTCGCGTTCGTCCTGCCTTTCGCATGGATAGCGGAGGCAGTGGCATATCGCCAATAGTCGTTCGCGTAGTTCGCCACCTCGGACGGAAGTCCCGGCGCGTTGCCCACGATCCCGGGGCAGAACGCCACGATCGCGCGCTGCTCGTCGCCGTGCAGCGAGTTCCACCACCGTTTGTTGTCGACCGCGAGTCGACCGGCCCTCGTGAAATCGTCCGGCAGACCTCGATGCAGCAGGACTTCGGGCCCCGCACCTGGGCCGCCGCGCTTCTCGATCGCGCTCCTGGCGAGAGCGGCGTCGCTGCCGGTCTCGCTCAATGTGGGCACGCCGTGCGGGTTACGCGGCAGGATGCCGGCATAGACGGACTCGGTCTGCTCATCGACGGCGCGTTCGATACATTCGGTGAAGCTGACCCACCCTTTCTGTACGGGATCATGGCGCGCGACCCGATCCGGATAACCGGCCAGGATGCGGCCCACATTCTCCAGCGACTCCGTCGGCGCCTTGGTGCGATCGTCGATATACAGAAGGAATTCCACATCGATCGGCTTACCCGCCTCGAACGGCTCCTTCTCGTATCTCTGCGCCATATCGCGCATATCCTTCAGCACCGCATTCCTACGTCCCGCCTCGCCGGTAGGAAACCGGCACGCGAATTGCACGCCTGGCAGATCCTTCGCTTTTGCTGGGCTGCTCACCCGGGATGCGATTCCGTAGTACACGTCGGTGGACGACGCAATGCCCGCCAGTGCATCACTCATCGTCCTCAGATTCGCCTCGCCACAGACCACTACCGTGTCGACGCTACGGGCGGCCCACTCGTGTGCCAGAGCTTTCTTCGCGGGTCGACCGCCGTTGCCGTGTACGACCAACTGGAGTTCCGGCCGGACCGACGGGTGCGGCGCTGCCCCGGTGTCCATGTCAGCAGACAGCGCCGCGATATCGCCGGCCAGGCGGTGACCATCGGTCCCGGACCACACCACGACCCTGACCGGGCGCTCCGGGTTCTCCCGCACCGCGACCTCATAATGGTTGCACGCCAACTGCATTCGCTGATCGAGGCGGCGCAGATCGCGGTCGGTGCCGTCCACCTGCCACGCCTCCGCGACGGGATCTCCGCTGCCGAACGAGATCATGATCGAGCCGGCACCCGGATCGTCGGTATCGAACCGCTCGAGCAGCACGGTAGGCGCCGGCACTCCTGGCGTCTCGATCGTCGCAGCACGCTGACGCGCCCGGATCAACAGGTCCTCGACATTCAGCAGGTAGTCCCGCAGCGCCCGCTCGCGGCCGCTCAGCTGGGTCGCTATCGCCGCGACCTCGAGTGCGCCCCGCGTTTTCGCGAAAGCCCAGCGATTGGCCTGGTCGCGCACACCTCTCGGGAATCCGCCTGCGTTGCCGACGAATTGGGGCCACACCCGCGCCAGCGCTCGCAGGTCGTCCACGCTCAGATTCCGCGTCCGACGCGCGTTCTGGGCCGCGTGCTCCGCACACTCCTGAGCGGCAGCCACCGCGCGTTTCGCGGTCGATCTCCTCCACCAGTACACGAGATCGTCCGGGCTCGCCCCGGCACCCCAATGCTCACGCAATACCCGATCGGCCCGCATGCGCAGCTCGGCATCGGGTGGGGTGTAGGTCGGCAGACCGGCACGCGCGTCGACCGGCCCGATGAGATCGGCGGGCGCGGCCGCTCCGGCACGCTCCAGCTCCCCCGCACGCACCGGATCCGCCGGCGCGTCATCCCCGGGCCTGCTGCCGATGTAACCGACCGGTCCAGCACCAGGGTTTGCGGGTGAGCCGACCATTCGGCCGCTCAACTGCCGCCGGATGAGGCTCAGCAAACGGCGGCGGCTGCCGGCATGCAGCTGCGCACACCACTGTGTGAGCACCTCGCCCGGGTACACAGGTGCGTAGGGCTGCACGAGCAGCCGCCACCGGCCAGATGGGTCCTTACCGACCGTGACACGCGCCGACACGACACCGAGGTCGAGCACTTCGCTTGAGCGTTCCGTCAACGGTGCCGGTTGTTCCGACATCGGCGTGGGGAGGATGGCATCGTCGGGGACGTCGAGGACTATTCGGCGCAGCGCCGCCATGGCGCCGTGCGGATCATCGGGCTCGTCAGCCCGATGTGGCCGGCATCCCTCCTCGACCGCACGGTCGGTCAGTATGTGGCCGTTGGACGTCATCGTGTAAGAGGAGTCACCGGGCCCCTTGAACACGCTCGGCGGGAGCGCCGCTATCCACTGCTCGAAGCTCGATCGTTTCGGTGATCTCCCGGGTTTGGTTCCCGCCTTGTCGAGCGCTCCCGCACTGCACAGGCGCAGGTACTCGTGCAGCAGCCGGCCCGGGATCAGTTTCCGGCTCGGATCGGCATCGTCCGGCTGAAGATGCTCGCTGCGAACCTCTCCGTCGATCCGCAGCCGCACGCCGTCGTAGGCGATCCGCAGCTGGCCACCGCGGCGCCGGATCGTGTCCAGCGCGTCCGGGCGTTCGGTGAACAGCTTGCGCAGGACACTGCCGTGCTCGCCCATGCTCGCGACTCTCAGGCCGGTCGGGTTGCCGTCCCGGTCCGCCTGTACCGCCACCTGCGGGTGTCCCTCGATCGGTGACGTCCCGGGCGACCGTAGCGCCGCTTCGATCCGCGGGCTCGACACGGCGGCGTCGACCATCTCGACCAATCGCGTCGGCGCACCCGCGGCGCCCTCGGCCAGCTCCCACTCGTCGAACGCGGCGGTCAATCGCTGTGCGTCGGGCCGTCCTTCCATCCATTCGGCCAAGCCCGGGAACTCACGGCGCCAATTCTTCTTGTTGAACGGCTGGAAGGCCCGCGATTCCCGGCTCGGTGGCACTCGAAGCTCCCGGCCGCCGGCCGGTGGCTTCGTCCACGGACCGGGTCCGAACTCGACACGTACCGTGTGCGACCAGTTCGCAAGCATCGTGTTGCTGATCTCCGCGATTGTCGTGAGTTCGACTCCGCTCAATCTGGTCTCGCCGCGGCGCGGCTGTGACAGCAGCCACGAGCAATCGGCGCCGAACGAAAGCACGGAGGCGGAATCAACCCTGGGATCGGTTTCGCCGTCCGCCACCGCGACGTGCATCAACCGCTCGTCTCCGCCCGGCTCACCCGTGCCGAACCACATCACCACGTCACCGCGCTGTGGACGTGACCCCATGTCACGGTCCGAGAGGAGTTGCCGTCCGGCCGGCACCAGGAGGCCGGGCAGTTCGTGCACCCAGCGCCGGGAGAAGTCGTCAGGGTCGTCCCAGTTGTAGATGGCGCGGACCTGTTCGCGGTCGAGTGCGCCGGCGGCGACGGCGGCGTACACCACCATGTCGATGCAGCTCAGCGGCAGGTCTGGGGCCAGGCCGGGAAGCTGCCCATCACTCGACCAGCCCCACTCGGCGAAGAGGCTGTCCGGTTTCAGTTGACACCAGTAGATCGTGTCTGTCCGGGTGAAGTACCCGAGCAAGGACTCCACGACGCGGGGCGACGCGGGTACCACATGTGATTCCACCGTGTCTGCCGCGACGTGTGCATCACTGTCCGATCGCCGCGACCACGGCGTCGTCCGCGGCGTCTCCTCCGATGCCGGCCTATGTGAAGATTCACCCTGTTCGGGTGGCCTGCTCCCGATGAATCCGTCCGGCCTGATCGTGCCCTCGCCTGGCGCGGAATCGCCGCGCAACACCGATGGATTCGGCGGCAGATCCGGCTCCGCCCTCGCCTTGCTCCACGGCGTCGGCCGGTTCTGCTCGCTCGCGGTGACGTCGGCGGGTTCACGATGGTCGAACGCACTGCGCAATCGGGCGACCGTATCGACGAGAACGTCTGTCGCGGCGGCGGCCGGCAACCCCAGCCGCTCGGCGGTGCGGGCCAAGGACATGCCCTCGACCAGGTGCAGCATGACCAGCCGCTCCGCGATGGCGGGGTCGGCCATGTCGGCAAGCGCGGCGCGGACCGTCATCACGAAGTCGGTATCGGAGAACCCTGCGGGAACCGGATCGGCTACGTCCCGGTGCGGCGACCCGTGGTTGCCGCTGATCGGCGAGTCCAACCGCAGAGTGGGCCGAGCCAGGATCTCCCGAGCCAGCGCGACATCGGCCACCTTCAATCCCGCTCCCCGCGCGATCTCGGTGTCCTCGAGCGGCGCACCCGCGGAGACCATCCTGCTGATCTGCGCTTCCACCGTGCTCACGAGCTTCCGTGTGCGGTTGTCGAGATCGGGGAATCGAAGCGCGAGACGGTACCGGAACACCGCTCCGCGGCAACTGGCCCATGCATGAGCAGCGAACGACGCAGACGGAACGTGGTTGGCGATCGCGCTCAGCATCCCGATCCAGGCGGCCTGTCCCGCGTCGTCACGAATATCCGGAGGTTCGCGACGGGCCACTGCCTTCGGAACCCACGCGAATCTCTCGAGAATCTCGTCCTGGACCTCTCCTTCTTCGGGCGAACCCACCCGAGTCACGACATACCGTCTGAATAGTTCTTCTTCGTCTCGATAGCCGGAACGCTCGTATCGATCGGCGTAGAATCGCTCGACGACCTCCAGCAACAACTCGCCGCCGACGCCCTGCGCTCGGCACAGTTGCCGCACTTTGCTCAGCCGCGGGAGATAACGATTGTTCTCGATACTGGAAAGAGTGCTGCGAGGCATCTGCGCACGCCGCGCGAGTTCGGTCGTCGACATCCCTTCGTCGTAACGTAGCGCCGCGATCCAACGCCCCAGCGATTCGTGTGCAGCGGGATCGATATCGGCGGTGGTATCCGAGTAGAAGTCCCGCACCGCCTGGATCAGTAGGCCCCCCGAGACTCCCAGCGCCCGGCAGATTCGCCGGAACGTGCCGAACCGCGGGCGTCGATTCTCGGTCTCGACCTGTGCCAGGTACGTCGTGGACAGACCGGTCACACGGGCGAGTTCGGCGCGGCTCATGTCCCGGTCGTGACGCAGCGCGGTGATCCACCTGCCGAGGTCGTGTGCCGCTGGCTCGAGGTCGAGATCGATGTGCGGATAGAAGTGCCGGGTTGCCACCCTCAGCAGTTCGTCGTCGATCTCCAATACCTCGCAGATTCGCCGGAAGACCGCGAACCTCGGCACATAATTTCCGGTCTCGATATGGCCGAGATGTCCCCAGCCGGGCCCGATTGCTTCCGCGAGCTCGGTCCTGGTCATGTCCCGGTCGTGACGCAGAGCCACGATCCAGCTGCCGGGTGACGCGGGATCGTGGGTGTCCGGATCGAGATCGAGTTGGAGATCCGGATAGAAATGGTGTGTGGCCGTGCCGAGGAGTTCCGGCGCGACGTCCATGGCCCGGCAGATCCGCAGGAAGATGATCGAGGTCGGAGTGTATTCTCCGGTCTCGATTCCGGCCAGGTATCCGGCCGACGTGCCCGCGGCGCGTGCCACTTCGGCTTGGGTCGTGTCCTGGCCGTGCCGCAGCGCAATGATCCAGTTACCGGGTGAGGCGGGATTGTGCGCCGTCGGGTCGAGATCGAGCACGAGATCCGGATAGAGGCTACGCGTAGCCTCCGCCAGCGCCTGCTGTTCCACGCCGAATGCTCGAGCAATCCGGAAGAAGAGGTTCGGTGGCGGGCGATCCCCGTTCTCGATCTCCCCGATCCGCGTCGGCGTCACTCCGACCGCGCGGGCGAGGTCCGCCTTGGTCATGCCCAGGTTGTTGCGATGCGCGGCAACCCAGCCACCCGGCGAATCATGCGCGGCAGCATCGGTTTCGAGCTCGACATCAGGATAGAACCGCCGAGTAGCCTCGGTCAGCGCCTCGCCCTCGACTCCCAGCACGCGGCAGACCTGCTGAAAAGTGCCGAGGGAGGTCCGTCGCCCGTTCTCGATATTGGACAGTGCGGCATTGGTCAGGCCCACCGCTTGCGCAACGTCCTTCTGCTTCATCCCCTGTTCGAGCCGCAATGCTTTGAGCCACGCGCCCCGCGAGGCGTCCAACGACGGATCGGACTGCTCCCGGCGACGGCTGCCGATGAATCCGTGGTTGCCCGTGTCCGGCCGGCTCCCTGGGTTATCCTCCTGCCCCGGGAGATCGATGACGAGTTCCGGGGTGATCTGCGGTGGCCGACCGGCGGTGACGTACTCGTGGATCGCCCACTGCGGCGTACCGACCGCCGCGCCGTGGATGTCCGTCTCGGCGAACCCGACGGCAAGCGCCTCGTATTCACGGAGCCTCGCCTTGGTTTCGTCGACGAAGGCGTACACGGGCAGTCGCGCGAGCCAGGTCTGCTCGGGTTCTCGGATCAGGCCCAGTTCGTGGAGCCGGGACCAGGTTTCCTCCAGCACCTGCCGCAGGGTCACCGACAGGAGTTCCACGGCATCGATCGCGTGGACGAATTCGTGGACAGCATCGTGGTGGAACGGTCTGTCACCGATCGGATTGAGACCGCGCTCCCGCATCTCGATACCGCGTTCGACAGTCCAATCCGGCCTGCTCGCATTGCGCAGGCTGAACTGTATCCCCAGGGTTCGGAACGTCGATTCGGAGTCACGCTGGGCGAAGGATGCGGCGCCGGCGTTCTCGTTACCCAGGTAATCGATCCACAGTCCCCTGATGTTGGTACGGCCCGGGAACCTGGTGAGCATCTCGTCCAGCGCGCCGAGGATCTCCTCGACGACGTGGGCGGGAACATCCGGATGGTCGAACCCCACGATCGTGATGTGCGGGTAGTCGAGGTTGAACGCTTCGACCCGTCGCGCCTTGGCCTGCGCTTCGAAGTCGAGCCCGGCGCGATGCGATATCTCGCCCGGCGTGCGCACGGCGTGCCACTCGACCTCCGCCAGCGCGTCCATGTACCGGCCGTGTATGTGACGCAGCGCGGGCTTGTACTCGTTGGATATCGGAAGATCCGAAATCCATGATTGCAGGTATGCCACCCGCTCCCGAATGGTCGAGAGCTCCGACCTCGTCATGCCGTGGTGCTGCCACACCTCACGGCCGTCGATATGCCGCACGAACATCGCGGCGAATGCACCGGTCGGCGTCGCATCGATCGCGGAGGGGGCGCGACCGCCTCTCACCTCGTTGTCCGGGCCGACACTCCACTCTGGCGCGGCGCGGTCCGTCCTGGTCACCGCGTCGAAGAGGCCGAGTCGCCTGGCCGAGCGCGAGCCGAGAATCCCGCGGTCGGGTGCCTGCAGGCTGTTGCCCGGCTGCCCGGGAGTGATCTCCCGATAGACCGTGTCGTCCTCCAGAATCAGGCAGGTACGCCCGACCGGCGCGTCCATGATCGCAGCGACTTTCCGCTGCAGCACCTGCTCGAGAGCGGCCACCGGGTCGGTGTACGTCTCCGCGAACACTCGGGTGCCGTTGCCGAAGGTCACCGACTCGACCCGCACCCCCGGCGCATCCTCGACCGGCGAACGTTCCGCTGTTCCGGACTCCCTGCCTGCGAGCACCAAGTCCTGGAAGTCGGGACCGGCGGACGCGTCGTCGCCGGACGAGTTCCCCTCCTGTGGCCGGCTGCCGATGAATCCCTGTGGACCGCTCGCGCCGTGCCGCTCGATGAACAGCCCCGCCACCGTTGCGCGCACCTGCTGTCCGGACATGTCCGGTGCGAACACGGCTGATTCACCCCGTGACGGGCGGCCGGGCCGCGGCGTGGATTCCCCGGGGCGGCTACCGATATAGCCGTCGAACCGCTCCGGTCCGGTGGGCTGGTGTCCGGGAGCGTCACTGTCGGCGGCCGTCGACCCGCCGATATCGGGGAGGAGAGACCGGACCGCCGCCGTCACCGTCGGTGCGAATTCGGGCAGGGTCGCGATCCGCTCGGACTCGCTGTCGGCGGACCGTCGGCTTCCGGTCCTGGCGGTGCGGCCGGAGAGGATCCGATCGGTGACGACTCCCGCGACCGCGCAGGCGAGGAGCCGGGCGGTGCGGGCGTCGATCTCCTCGACCACTTCGTCGAGGTGCGCGGCCAGCATCGCCCGGTGCCGGTCGTGCAGCCGGTGTGATCCAGGGCCGGGTGCAAGCAGGTTCAGGTGCAGCACGCGGGCCTCGTCCGGATGCTCTGCGAGGGCGGTGAGGTAGGCGTGGATGGCCGCCCGCAGCCGCGACAGCACGTCGTCGCCCGCGGCATCCGGCATGGCGGCCCGGGAGGCGACCCGCACGCGCTCGACGGCTGCCGCGCAGGCGGCCTCGAAGCCGGTTCGCTTGTCGGAGAACAATTTCCGGTATGTCCGGGGCAACACCTCGGCGCGCCGCTGGACGGTCTCTGGAGACATCTCGGTGTAACCCTGTTCGGCCGTGACCGCGATCAGCTGTGTCAGGATCCGTTCCCGCTCATCGGGTTCCGTCCGTTGTGCCGAGCGACTGTGCTGTTCCCGAGATGGCACCGCAGCGTCGGCCGGGCTGTCGGTGGCGGCGGAGCCGACGGCCGCGGTCGTCGTGCCGTTCCGAAGCAGATCGGCGAGACCTCGGCGGAGAGCAGGCACGGTGGTGGCGTCGCCGGTCGCGGCCCAGTCGGCGAGCATGCCGTAGACCCCTGCCGCCAAGGCGCGGCGCTCCCGCGTCGGCGTGATCGACTCCTCGAACACGGTCGCGAGCGTGGCGGCGATCTCTCGGGTCATGCCCACGGTGAGTTCGGCGCGCGCTCCCGGGTCGGCGGCGAACCCCTCGACCAGCAGCACGCGCGCCATGGCCGGGCGTGTGGCAAGGGCGCTCACATATGTGTCCACCGCGGTGGCGACACGGGCGGCGCGGTCCGACGCCGCCATGGCACGCACCTCGTCGACGACCAGTTGGTTCAGGTTGCTCAGGGCCTCCCGGTGCGCGTCGGCCAAGGCGTTGTGGGTGGTCAGGAAGTGCTCGCGGAAGGTGTCCCGGTGGATCCGCGCACGCAGGCAGACGTCGTCGACGGTGGTTGCGCCGAATCCATGCCGCGACACCGTCGCCACGAACGCCCGCAGGATGCTCGCGCGTGGATCGCCCTGCCACGCAGCGGTTCTCGCGGACGGATCGAACAGCCACTCATCGGCGCCCGCCGCCGCGAGCCGGATGGGCAGCGGATCCCGCGCCGGTGCGAACTCCACGACCGTGCCGCCGATGACAGCTCGCCGCACCGCGGGATCGGTTTCCATCGCGTCGGCCACGGCGAGTATTCGCTCGTAGTCGGTCTCCTCGCCGCGCGCCACCACATGCCCGTTCTCGATCCTCACCTGGGTGCGGGACGGCCGGATCGCCGGGCGAGGGTGTGGATCGGTGTTCAGGGCGGCATGCACAAGCATCTTCGCGCTGCGTTTGCCGGTGTACGGCTGCAGCAGTTCCTGCAACCGGCGCGCGGCCGCCCACGCGCCGGGCACATCGTCGAGTACGGAGTCGAGTGCACCAGCCCAGCTCTCGACATCCGGCGCCGCACCGAGAGGCTGTTCGACCAGATTGAACCGATCCGCCTGGTCGCCGTATTCCGCCAGCTGGGCGAGGAACCGGCCCACTCCGCTGGACGACGGCACCACGACCGGCACGCCCTGCTCGATCGCCTCCAAAACCACCAGGCCGAAGCCCTCGGCACGCGAAGGCATCACCACGACCGTTGCCGAGCGGATATCCGCCTGCAGCGTCGCACGATTCGACGTCCGCGGCGCCACCTCGACCGCATCCGGGTCGCCGACCAGCCTGACCAACTCGGCGCGGGCCGAATCAATGCCGCGTTTCGGATAGCCCCGCACCACCAGCCGCACGTCGCGCCCGCCGGCCCGAAGCCGCCGCACAATGCGGGCGATCTCCGCCACGCCCTTCAACGGGTCGTCCGCACGGCCGAACAACAGAATCCGTGCCGGGTCGCCGGGCGCGGGAACCGGCGGCTGCCCGGCCATCACCAAACCCGGCTGCAGCTCGTGCACCGAGCCGTGCCCCGCCATGACCGCCGCCGACAGCGCGTCGGTGGCCAGCACCGATCCGAGCCCGGTCACCAGATGTGCACGCCGCGCCAGATAGACATCGGCCGCGACCTTGGCCCGGCCACGTTCCGGATTGTTGCCGAGGGTGGCCCGCAGCATCGGCGTCAGATGATTGACGCGAACGACTTTCGCGGCGGGGTGCCGCTCCTCGGCAGCGAGCACAGCGGCGAGACCGTCGCCCGCATCGTGCACGATCACCAGATCCATCGATTCCGGCAGCTCGTCCCAGTCGGACAGCATCCGCTCGCGCGTGACAGCGAGAGCCCCGCTCTCGCGGTGGCCGATCACCGTCACACCACGGATCCGGGGAGCGCGCCCCACTTCTCCCGTCCGGACCGTCACTTCGTGCCCGGCCTCGGCCAATGCCTGGCACAGCGCCACATTCAACGTGGCCATACCGGTTCCGCCCATCCCCCACTGGGCGCAACACACCAGAATCCGCTGCCTGGTGAAGTCGAGCCGGAGACGATGCCAGACCTGGCCCTGAGGCAACGGATCGGCAGTCTCGACGTCGATGTGGCAATCCGCGTCGGACAGCTCGCGGCGCAGGTCCTCCGCCGTCACACCGGGAGCGGGATCGGTGGCATCCGGCCGGGTGTAGTCCAGCTGGGCAACCAATCGCGGCCGACCGTCGGTGTCCTGCGACGAGGTCACGACGATCACGGGGGTTTCCCCCGCCCGGGCGCGGGCCACGTCCGCGACCCGCGGCATCGCCTCGATGACGTCCTGAGACATCCCCGAAGAATCAGATTCGGGCAGTCGAGCCGCGACGAGGTCGGCGAGGGTGCCGGGGGCCGATGCGTGAGCGCCGGGCCTGACGACCAGCTGCCAGCGGAAGCCGCTGTACTCCTCCCGCATCTCGGCCGCGTGCGCGCGGGCGTCGCGATAGGCGTCGAGCGGCGTATAAACCGGGTCGCTCGCCAAACGGTCGGCGATCTCCCGGATCTTCGCGGCGTGGTCGCGGCGCATGTCCCGGTTGGCCAGCAGCCACCCGTCCGGCGGCCGGTATCCCGTGTCGGGATGAACGAAACCGGCGTTGGCGCGCAGGTGGTCGATGAGGGCCTGTCGCGCGGTGACATGGCCACCTTCCGGCGTCAGACGTCCGAATCGGTCCGCGAGCCGCAGCGCCTCGCCGACGTCGATGACCCGAGCACCCCATTCGGACCGGACTCGCCCGGAAGTCCTTGCCGGGTCGAAGCGCCGTGACAGCAGGTCTTCGAGCGCCAGTTCGATGCTCTGCACGACCGCGTCGGGCTCCGACAACGTCTGCAGGTCCGCGGCGGCGACCCACCGGGCAACCCGCGTCGCCGCGTCGAATTCACCGTCGGTCATCTCCCCCCATCGCTGCCGCATCTCCCCCACGGCGGCGGGTGACGCGATCAGCTGGCTTCGGGTCCACTCGTCGAATCCGGTGCCGTTCACCGCGAATGCCAGGATCCGAGCAGCGCTCGGGTCGAACCCGTGCAACAGGGCGCGGTCATGAAGCAACTCCGCAGAGCGCAACTCGTCGTAGCCCTCGCCGTCGTCGCTGCGCCGCCCGCCACCGTAGACGAGATCGCTCCAGGCATCGGCGGCCATCGCCCAAATGATCTCGCGCAGGCCGGCGCCCTGCAGCACACCGTTGTCCACGATGCGGCGTAGGTGCTCGGCCACGTCCATGCCGTTGTGGTTCAGCGCCGCCACCCCGAACTCACGCAGTTCGAAGGCCTGGTTGTGGATCTGGTCGGCGCGACCGATGTCGGGATGGCCGTACAACGTCCGGTTGGCGAACAGCCCCTCGGCCGCCAGCCGAATCCCGCGCCGGATGTCCGGATCGCCGAGCTGTTCCAACGGCACCCGCGCGCGCAGGATCTCGGTCACCTCGTCGATCTCGCGCGCGATGATCTCCGCGGGCAACGGCAGACTCCGTTCGGCGCCACCCTCCGGATCGGTCGATGGCCGGCTGCCGATAAGACCGCCGGGGCCGCGCGGCCCGGCGCGCTGTTCTCGCTCGTCAGGGGAGTTGTCCGCCTGGACGAGGTAGGCGCATTGGGTGACGTTATAGCCGTTGAAAACGGTATCCCCCGGATCGACCTGTACCGGAGTCAGTTTCCGGCGCTCCGCCGCCAGGTGCCCGAACAACACGGGGCGATTCGTCGCGGCACCGCCTGCACGGCCGTCGATAACGATGGCCAGGCGACGCCCGCGGGCCGCGGCGATGCCCTGCGCCCAATCGGTGAACTTGCGGTAGAAATCTGCGACGGAGACATGGTTGATATACGTCTCCAACGGGTTGAGACCGCGCACGAGGAGAATGGGTTCACCGGATGCGTTGGTGGTCTCGATGAGAAGGCCTGCACCGGCCAGCGCGGTGCGGCCAGGGTCGTCGGGATTCCGGACCATGATGACGGCCGTCATATTCGGCATGGCCGCGGCCACCGAAGGATACTTCCCCGCCCAACAGGCGCTGGCGATATGCCCGGAAAGTTCGAGCAGCGGCCCCCGCGTAGGGACGAATTGCAGTCGAGTGGTATCGCTCGAAACTCCCACACCCTGGGTGCGCAATATCGCCTCGTCCAGCGCAGCGACACTGGTCATCCGGCGGAATATGTTCGCACCCTTCCGGTTCGAGAAGTAGTGCTCGAACACTTCCCGGTTGGTGATGTGCTCAACAAAATCCCGGACGAGACTGACGTGCTCCAGGGTGGGTTCATCCGACCGGAGATCACTCAACCGATCGACCCATTCCGGATGCTGCCGCATCGCCCAGGCGAAACAGATGGTCCGCAGATCGTCATGCAACTCGCCGACGCGTGCCAGACGCTGAAAATTCCGCTCGAAATCCCGAAGTGAGCGGAGCATCGGGAATTGCGTCGTTCCGTCTGCCTCCGGTGCGGTGAGCTCCTTCAGCTCCTGCGCTCGAGCCACCATATTCCGGCGGGCCATATCGTTCATGGGCGCACCGTCGGCCAGCGTGCCCGAAGCGATGGAACGCTCCAATGCCTCGATGTGCTCGGCGATGCCCCGTCCGAGTTTGCCGAGCAGATAGGTGAACGGCCGCGGGACCCCCGTCAGTGCCGAGTGCGCGTGCCGCAGATTCTCGGACAGCCTTGCGAAGCGCGTCAGCAGATCCTCGGTCCACTGCGGCCCGGACTCACTGCTGCGTGTCCGCAGTTTGGCGACTTCGAGCACACCACTGGTCCGATACGCCGCGGGCATCGGTGCGATGCGGCCTTCCGCCGCTGCCCGATCGTGGTGGCCGAGCAGTTCACGCAGAGACACGACACCGCTGGGACCCCACCCTGACGTGTCGTAGTTGGTGACAGCGATCAGCAATCGGGCGAGGAATTCCGAAGACTGCACCTTCGCCAGATTCTCCGGCGATATGCTTGCGCTTTTCACTTCGGTCACGAACGAGCGTGCGATCTCTTTCAACTCACGGATGCCCGCGTCTCCCGCGTGCCGCAGTCCGAGCACCTCTCGCTCAACTGCCTGGGCGCCATCTGCCACTAGATCGCGAAGGCATCGCGCAAATTCCGGCGTCACGTCCCGGACCAACTCCATCGCCGCGCGCACCGTCGGCGGTCGCTGGCTGGGAGGTAGCTCACTCACCTTCTCCACGTAGCGGATGAAGTCGCCGCCGTGCGGTCCGGTGAGGTAGATCTCCTCCACCTCACGCAGCCGCTGCGCAGTGAAGGTGACGTCCGAGCTCACATGATCTGGGATATTCGCGATTTGGCCCGCCGCCAGGAAAACGTCGGCGAACTTCTGCCGGACCGAACCGGGGGAGAAATCATCGAGAGAGAGCAGGAAATCCCAGGCTCGGTCTTGGGAGGTCACCTCGTCGCCACGGGGCGAACCACCGAAGATCACCCTGCCGATGTCGCCGGACCGCGGCGGTGGCACATATCTGCCGAATCCCTCCAACAAACGGGATTCCACAGCACCTCCCGGTATTTCTGCAATCCGGCTCAACTCCCGGCGCATGCTGTCGAAATCGGCCGCGCTCGGTTTCGACATCCTTCTCCCGACATAGCGAGCGAAGTGAGAATTGTTCCGGTGAATCTCTCGAAGAGCGCCGGAGACCTGGGATCCCGCGAGGAATTCGATCCCATCGCCGATAGTGGCGCCGGTCCAATGATCGCTGTGCACCATTTCGAACAGAATGACATCCGACTGAGGAGCCAGGATCACATCCTCGATATCGGGATGAGCGGCGATACTGATCCGAACCTGCTGCCTGCGGAGACAATCGGCGAGCCGGGCGCTGTGCCCGTCTTCGGCGTAGGCCTCGGCCGCCATCTTGTTGCTCTCGAACTCGTCGGCGAGGGAGTGAAAATAGCCGACGATTTTTTCCTGGGCGTCGGCCGGTCGTCCGGTCAGCCTGCGGATCAGGCGGTCGATGTCGTCCGCGCTCAGCGTAAGGCGTGATCCGAGCCGCGCGAGTTCCCCGGCGGCGTCCGCCGGCGACGGCACCTGATCGAATTCCGGCAGTACCGAGGACAGGATTGCAGCGCAGCCTTCCTGCACCTGGCGATTGGAGACTCTGAGGTCCAGCTCTGCATGGGTCAGCCACTGGGCATCGGCGATCTCCGTACGGTCGGCACCCGCGCCGAACCGTTCGGACGCCTCGACCAGCACAATGCCGGCTTCCGTGGTGCTCGACGGACCCATGGCGTGGCCATCCAACTCCGCCTCGCGCGTGGACGGCAGCCGCCACAGGCCTGGCCCGCCGTCGTCGGAGACCTCCTTGACCACCAGGAATCGTTCGACACCTACCGCATCGACATGCCGCGCCAGCACACCGGCAGCGGGCGACCCGGCAGCGGGAAAGCGCTCGCCGACAAGCCCGGCGGCGTTTTCGCCGGAGCGACCGCCAGGATCCGACAGTGGCCGGCTGCCGATACGACCATCACCTTGGCCCGACCGCGACACCGCCTTGGGACCGTGCTCGATCTCGGGGCTGTGCTCGATCTCGGGACCGTGCTGGATCTCGGGACCGGGAGTGGCCGGGCGGGAGTTACCCGGTGGCCCGCCGTCACCCGGGGTGCGGTGCCCGGCCAGCGCGAACTGGCTCCGCCGAGGTGGCGGGGCACGGCTCGACCACACGGATGGCGGGGAAAGACCGGGGCTCGAGGAGGAGACGACCGGACGCTGCGTTGTGGAAAGGCGGGCGAGGGGTTCGCCTCTGCTGTCGAACTCGATCGCGAAGAAGCCACGGTCCGCCTCATCGAGTTGGCCTATGGCCCCCTGCTGTTCACGCTGCCATTGCTGGAACGGGACTGCTCTATCCAGCAGCATGCGCCGCCCCGCGAGATCAGTGGGGGTGATCGGCGCCTCGCCGGGGGCGGCCGCAATGTCCAGGACGACCAGGTTCGGGGCATCTGCCCGGTCGCTGTCGTTGACCAGTAGCACCAGGTGGCTTTCGACTTCTCCCTTGTTCATCCATTTGTAGACCAGTGCTTGGCTCCCCCCGGGCCTTTCCTTCAGCGCTTCGGCCGCATCGGCCAGCGATCCGAATGTCCGGAACGTGCCGCCGAAGGCCCGCTCCGTGTCTTCGGCGTCGTGGCCTCGGAGTGGCATGTCGTCCGGAATGTGGTAGACGTACTCGTTGTCCGGGTACAGCACCCGCATCATCGTCACGCCGTTGTTGACGCAACTCTTCGGGCTGCGCTGGTGGATGGCAATGGTGAGGTCGAGCAGGGCACCGGCGGCCAGGTAGAAGGAGGCGGCGAGAACGAGGAACTCGGCGGCCGGTTCGTCGTCCGCAGCAGTCTCGGTGGTGTCCAGCAGGCGGGTGACCGCGTCGGCGAGCACGGCGCGGGCAGCGGCGGCGTCCACGTCGACGGCGGGAACGCCCAGCAGGGTCGCCAGCTCGCCGCGGCCCGTGTCGACGGCGGCGCCGACCTGGCGCACGCCCTCCGCCCCGGCAACCTGGGCGGGCTCCCAGCCGAGTTGGGCTGCCAGCCGGTTACGCTGCGGCATCAAATGATTCAGCGCTTGCTCGTCGGTGAGGGCGTCCGCCCGCATCACCGCCGCGGGCGGGGCGTAATCGAGGTGCTGGTTCAGCGCTTCCACGGCAGCGGACGACAGACCGGCTCGTTCCAGCAACCTACTCAGCGGATCATCGTCATCGTCATCGTCATCGAACGCGGCCGCCTGGAGAAATGCAGGGATCCCCAGCCATCCGGCCAGCCGCGCGAACCGGTCGCCCCGCAGGTGCGGTTGGACGCTGTCGGGCCCGGCATGCACCGCGGGCACCGCGGCACGGGCGGTATCCCCCTCGGCGGCGACTGTGTCGGCTTCGATTTGGTCAAAGCCCGCCCCGGCATGCCCGGTCTCGACCCAGGTCTGGGCGACGCCGGCCCCGGTGGCGCTTTCGGAGGAGGTTGCCGAGCTGACGGCATCGCCACCCGCGCCAGGGGGCGCGTGGGCCTGGTTGGCGCGGCGCATCGCACGTTCCAGATACGCGCGGTCGGCGGCGGCGTTCTGCAGTGGGGAGGCCAAACTGCGCATCTCCCGCTCCGCCGCGGCGACATCGGCGGCGGCAGCGTCGAGTTTCGCCCGCGCTTTCCGCACAGCCTCCCCCGGTCGCGCCGCATCCATATCGCCCGCCCGACGGGCGGCTTCGGTGTATCCGGCGGTGGCCGCGGCGTGCTCGGCCACGGCGGTCCGATAGTGGGTAACCGCGATCCGCGCACCGTGATGCTGCGCCTCGCTGTAGAGACGGTCGGACGCCGCGACGTTGAAACAGAAGCTGCCGTTGCGGCCGTTGCGGCCCGCGCGTGCCGCCCACTGATGATCCTCGTCCGGATTGGTCGGCGAGCGCCCCAGCATGTGCGCGTGCACCCCGCCCAGCTGATTGACCTCGTCGCTGATCGATACGTCGAACCCCCGGCCCAGCATCCCCGTGCCGACCGTCACCGCGGCCCGGGCACCTGCGGTGTCCTTGACCGACAACAGGTGTTCCTCGGCGGCGTTGTTGTCCCTGTGCTCGGCGAACCAGCGGGCATCGATCGCATTGTGTTCCACACCCGCCTTGGTCAACATCAGCGAGAATTTCCGCGCCAGATCATTGAATGGGCAGATCACCAGCACCGGCCGCCCCTCGGCCTGCAACTGCTGCACCCGGACCACCGCGTCCCGCAATTTCTCCGGCTCGGTGAGGAATATCCGATCCTCCTCCCCCGCCAGCTTCGACCGGCCGAAGTCCTCCACCTTCGCCAAACCACCCTCGACCGGGAAATTCTCCTTGATCTCCGCCGCGGTCCGCTCCAGTGTGCCCGACATCAGATGCAACCGTTCGTATCCGCCGAGCACGTCCTCCACGGTGACCTGTTTCGACCCCGTCCCATCGGAATACACCGGGGCACCGAACATCGCCTCCACCATTTTGTGACGGCCGCCGAACCAGCGGCTCTCGCTGCCGATCTTCGGATCACTCCGCGGCTTCCCGTACTCGTCGAGGATCTGAACCTTCTTGTCGGACTGCTCTCCGAAGATCTGGAAATCCCGATTCAGCTTCAACCGGCCCGCTTTCACATCCAGGAACGCACGGGCCATCTCGGTTTCCTCGGCGGTGAACGTCCGCCCGGCATAGCGTTCCCACAACCTGGTCACCGTGTCGAGGCACTGCTCGGGTTGCTCGCGCAGCAACCGCGCCGTCAGCCTCCGTGCCGCCCCGATCTCCGTCGGTGTCAGCGTCCGTGCCGCCACGACATCCCGCGCCGTCAACGGACCATCGTGGAATGCCTCCTCGAGACGCACCGATAGATCCTTCTCGGCGGTGATTCTGCTGCGCAAGACGGCTTTCAAGAAGTCACGCACCCGGTACACCGCGGTGGCCTCGGCGGCCGACGCGACCTCACGCTGCCCGTCGGACTGATAGTGCACCGTCTGGTTGTGCACCAGCACCGCGTCCGCCTCATCGATCGTCGCGGTTTTCCCCGGCGGCGGCCGGTCGAACAACTCGGCCGTCGCGCGCTCGTCGTAGGTCATGTAATAGACGGTCGGATGTTCCGGCTCGCCCGGCGGATTGTGCGGATCCCAGCGCGCGACCTCGTACCCGAGGCTGCGCAGCATCGGCGCGAATTCTCGGACCCCCTCGTTGGCCAGAACCTCGGTCGTGGTGATCACATGATGAACCCGCACCGATTCCCCACTCGCCAGCGCCACCGGCTCCCCGCGCGACAGCTGCCACAACGTATCCAGCGCACCGACCATGGACTTGCCCTGCCCCGTACCCATCTGACGCATGAACCCGTGCTCACCGAGCAGGAACGCCTTGATCTGATTCCACCGCGGCGTCTTCCCCGTTCCCTCACGCATCGCGTCGATGAGCCGCAGCACCGACTCCACCCGATCCCCGTGCTCCATCGCATGCCTGCGCTGCTCCCACGACTCGCCCGCCAGCTCCTCCTGCCGCAGCCGATACAACGCCAGCGCCTTCTGCGCCGCAGCCTTGAACTGCGCCTGCTGCTCGGTCGTGAGGTCCTTCTTCGACACCGGATCCGCCGACGGCAAAGCGACCAGCTCCTGCGCCAGCTCCTCCGCCGGACGGTCGGTTCCGTCGTGCACGGACGGGCGGGCATCGGCCGGCACCGCATCCCCGGAATGCTGCACCGACGGCGGCTCGTCCGCGTGCTCAGGTGCCGTAACCCGGGCCGGACCCGCACCGCCGCCCCCGGACGCGTCGCCCACCTCCGCCGGTGGATCGACCCTGGCCGATCCTGCCCCCGACCGCGCTGCCGCGGGCTGCTGCCCGGCCGCGACGTCGACGACCGGATGCCCCCGGGAGCCTCGGGCACCGCTCGCCGCATCCGCGTCGTCCTTGCCATGATCTGCCGACTGCTGCGATTTCGAACCGAAATGGTCGCCGCTGGCGCCGGACACGACCGCGCCGGAAGCCGGACCACCCCCAGTTCGGACACCACCACCGCCAGCCTGCGCACCACCGGCCCCCGCATTGCCACCACTGCCGCCCTGCCCACCGCCGCCACCAGCGCCCTGCCCGCCAGCACCGGTGTGCGCATTGCCAGCGCCACCAGCCTGCGCACCGCCGCCGTCGCGTGCACCACCACCATCGCGCGCGCCGCCATTGTCAAGCGCACCACCACCGTCACGCGCACGATCACCGGTTTGTGCAGCGCCACCACCGGCCTGCACATCACCACCAGCCTGGGCACCGCCATCCGAGGGTTCATCACAGCCAGCAGGAAGGTCTACGCCGGCCTCTCGATCACCGGCATGGTCCGGCGCTGCCCGATCGCCTTGCTGCGCAGGCGACTCGGGCTCACCGAGTTGCCGGTCCTCCCCCGCCTGCTCACCCGATCCCGAATCGGCGTGGCGCCGCGGCAGGTCTCCCGCCTCCTCCAGCTGGTGCTGTCCATCTCCCGTCGCGCCCCGCGAACCCACCGGAACCATCTCTCCGGGCCGCGGCGCCCCGATGCCCGTAGCATGGACGGGCGCGGCCGAACTCCTCGGCTGCGGGGTGGCGCCGCTGTTGCTGTCCGCAGGAGCAGTCGGTGCGGGCAACAGCGATTTCGCGCCGCGGGGAGCCCCCGCCAGACCCAGCACAGCGTCCTTGCTGAGACTCGCCTTGGACGGATCGGGTGGCACGTAGACCCCGCTGCCGTCGACCAGTTCCCGCGGCAGCGGAGCGGCATCCGGGCGGGCGCCACGGTGGCTGTCCACGACTCCGGCGAATCCGCCGTTGAGCAGCGATACGAGAAGCTCGTCGAAATGTTCCGGCCAACCGGTGACCAGGGCCGCCGCACCCAGGCCCGCCACCGCGCCCCCGGTCCCGGTCACCAGCCCGAGCACCGCCCGGTTGGTCGCCGCCGCGGGGGAGACCCTCGACACGAGCCCCCTCAGCAGCGTGCCACCCACCGCACCGCCGCCCCCCGACAAGCCCGCGGCTTCGATCGACTTCAGATCGATCCCCCTCGGGTTCTCGCCGTTCGGTCCGGACGCGGTGGGGACTCGGTCGCCGGACGCGACCTGCAGAATCTGCACACCCAGGTCGACACCCGCGGGCAGCGCGGCAGCCGCGCCGACCGTAACAGCGAACCGGAGCGGCCCCAACGCCGACAGCCGGGCCGCCGTCTTCGCCGCGCCGACCTTGTAGGCCTGCTCCAGGCCCGCGCGCATCAGCGCGACCCTGCCCCGGCCCTCGACCAGCATCGACTCCACCACGGGCGCAGCCGCGACCTCTCCGGCCGGACCCGCCGCTGCGGCCGCCGACAGTGTCCCGATGATGCGCCAGGCCAGCTCGATGCCGAACGCGAACATCACGCACAGCGTCTTCTCCGCATCGTTGGCGGCCGCGTGCGCCTGATCGGCCAGAACCAGCGCTTCCTCCCGCAGCCTGGCCGCGCCGTCGTGGTGCAGTTGCAACATTTCGCGCGCCCGGTCGCCGAGCGCGCCCACCGAATCCTGTTCCACCAGAAGGTTCTTCGCGTCATCCGCGTGACCGTTCATGGCGGCGGCCTTGGCCCGCAGCTCCGCGGCCATCCACCGCATCCTGGAGACGTCGGCGCGCGGCAGGTCTCCCCCGAAGACCACCAGTTCGATCGGGCGCCGCACCACAGTGGGCAAACCCTCGAACAACGTGCGCAGCTCCACGACCGGGTTCAGCGACCACGAACCGTCCACCGGCATCGCCTACCCCTGCCGCGACGCCGCGTCGACCAGCACCGTGTGCAGTGTTCGCGCCTGGACGCTCGCCTCGTCGCCGCGCAGCACGACATCGGCGACCGCAGCGCCGAGTGCCCGGCTGACGTCGAATCCGGCGGCGTCCCCGGTCAACTCGGCACGCCAGCGCCGGTAACCGCTCACCACCTCGGCGAGTGTGCTGTTCCATCGCGGCTCCAGGCGCAGGTACTCCGCGATCAAGACGCGCTGTGCCTGCCTGTGCGCGAGACCGCCACCAGCGAAGTCGAGTGCCCGGCCGAATTCGCGGAGCGTCGCCACGTAGATTTCCGGCTCCGCCGCCTCGGCGTCGGATTCCGCGGTGCCAGCGGATCGCCTCGGCTCCAGCGCGATCCGCTGGTCGAGGGTGATCGTCCGGCGGGCGCCCGTGCTCAGGGGGTCGTTTGATTCGCGACTCCACCGCACCGGCCCCGATTCGGCGTCGAGCTCTGCCACCGCGACGACATCGAGGGCGATCACCGGGTAGTCGGTGAGCACCCGGTCGACCGCGGCGACGAACTCCCGCACGGCCGCAACCTGCAGGCCGGGGGTATCGAATCCGACCACCCGCACGTCGTGGTGCTCGGCCAGCGTCCGTGCCAGCCATCCGATCACGGGATGCGTAACCGGTCGCTCGCCGGAGCGACGCCGGTCACGGGGCGATTCGTCGGCGGGTTTCTGCGCCCGGGGCGGAGAACCGTACCGAGTGCTCGAGGGTCTCGGCTCGGCACCCGCGGGCGGCCCGACCGTCCTGGACGACTGCCCGGACCACGGGGTGTCACGCCGTCCCACGGCGCCCGGCGGACCGGCCGCCTGCCGCCCGGCCGGGGCAGGGGGGGCATTCCGGGTGGCGGCCGGAGGGAACACCGCGGAGGCCGGAGGACGGCGACCGGAATCCCCGGCAGGCTTGCCGGAGTCGCCGCTTCCTGTGCCGCGTGCCGCCCGATCCCCGTTTCGGCCCGCTTCCCGATCCCCCGGTCGGCCTGCGGCGGGATCCGAAGGATCACGCCGCGGACCGACCTCCGGCGTGGAGCGTCCCGCGGACCCGCCCGGTGTCCGCGACCCGCCAGGGGTGGATCCTTCGGTGGGGTGAACCCGGTCCGTCGGATACGCCGGGTGCCCCGGCGTCGGAGAGGTCGCCGCGGCGTCGGGCGTCACGGGTGACTGCGCGCCAGCGGGCGCGGACGTGCCCGCGCTGCCGTCCGGCCATGGAGCCTGCTCACCGACCGGAGCCAGGTCGTCGGCCGTGGTGCTGACCCGGTCGGCGGCGTACCTGTCGAGCATTTCGAATTGGTTTGCGGCATATGCTATTCCGGCGGCCGTGCCGTGCAGGCTTTCCTCCATTGCCCGCAGATTGGTCAGCAGCTGGTCGGCATGCGGCTTGAACTCCGTGGCGAACGCGAGGCCCAGATCGTCGTCGCCCCAACTGCCTTCGGCGTGTGCAAGGGAATCGCGCAGTCCCGTATAGGTTTGGCCGACGCGGTCACCGAGTTCGGCCAGCCGAGCTCCCTGATTTCGCAGGCTGTCCGGATCCAACCGAACTTCACCGTTCATGTCGCAACCCCTCCAGTCAGGCTCGGCCTTTGCCGCGCAGCCGGAATCGTCGCTCGAAATCGGTGACGAACACCGACAGCGGCACCGACGTGGTCGAGCGCTCCACCACACCATCGTCGGCAACATAGAAGACCGCACGGTCCAAAGCCATTTCGCCCTCCGGCGCCGGCGAACGCACCAGCCAGCCCACGCTGATGCGATCGGCCCGCAACGTCGACAGCGGATATCCCGTGGCGTCGTAATCTCGCCGACGGATGTGCTCCCGGACGAGATCGAGCGCATCCGATGCGCCGATCCCACCGGTGTGGTTCGCGACCAGGTCCGCGAGCACGAACTGGAACAAGGCACCATCGATGTCGGTGCCGTCACCGAAGACCTGCACGATCGCCTGACGAGTCACCGCACCGGCCTGCGCCGCGGACACCAACAGCTCGGCCGCTGCCTGCGTATCATCACCCGACCGGTCGTCCAGCAAGCTGCCGACGACACCCGCTATGGTGCCGGCCGTCCACACCGCGGGCAGCGCCGGCGCACACTCCGGTATCGGCGCGGACTCGCCCCGATACCACTGCCCGGCCTCCCACCAGTAACAGAACGACAGCAGACCGGTCGCCGCCCGCGGGTTGAGCACCGGGTCGGCCACCCAATCCGGCGCTCCCGCAAACAATTTCGGCATCACGGCGCCCGCGTTGTACGCGGCGTCCAGGACCGGCGCATCCCATACGCCACCCGACAGCACCGCCCGGTCACCGGGCAGCACGGTCAAAGTCGAGCCGCTGCGCCCCGCGCTTTCGAAGATGCCCACCGACGGTCCGATCCGCGGCCCGCGCCCCGATCCGACCGCCACGAATGCTGCCGCCAGCACCGTCCACCGAGCCCACAGCACCGGCAGCTCCGGCAGCTCACCATCCACGGCCACCGCATGCACACCCGCACGCTCATCCGCACGCATCCCGTCCGCGGCTGCCCGCGGCGGCCGCGACCGGCGGTCACCGCGTCCGAGGTAGGCCCCCAGCCACACCGGCAGCCGGTCCCGCGGATAGCGCTCCAAATCGGCGAGATAGGCCTCGGGCGCAAACAACTGCTCACCGGGGAACGGCTCCGCACCGTAATCGGCGACGACCTCGACACCCTCCGTATCGATCCCCACCAGCAACCGCCACCACGGCGCGCCGTTCGACGCCGCCGACAGCTGCCGGTGCCGGTGCACCGCATACCACACCGCATCCGGTACCGGGCACCGGATCGACCGGGTACCGTCGTCGGCCACCAGCAGCGCCGTTTCGGCGACCACGGTCATCGCGAACCACGCCTGCAGCCGCTGCCAGCCGGGCGGCGCGACCTCACGCAGCTGCTCCGCGATTCGATCGGCCAACCCGGCGAGATCCTCATCCCCCGCCTGCGTCACGGCACTCTCCGTGTTCCGCGAACGACAAACGCGCCGAAGCTCCGGCGGCACCAGCGCCCGACCTCGACAGCGAGCAGTTCACGAGCAGTTCTCACAATCGCCTGGATCGGTTTGTTGTGGATCTGAAATGTCCCCAGAGCGAAGGTTTCGCACTTCGCCGCCCGGCGCAATACCGGTGTTTACCAGCCCTGGCAAGGCCTCTTGTTCCGCACTGGACACCCCGCACCGCGCGGCACAGGGCCCACGCAGTTGGTCGGGCGACCACACCCGACCACAGTGGCTGGGCACGGCCGTTCCAGCTAATGCCCTACCGGTTTGCCCGCAAGGCCGCAATAGTGGCGCGCAGCGCGTCTGCGGTCGGAGTCGGTTCTATGTCGAATTCCGCGGTGGCGGCAGAGGAATCGATGACGAACGGACGATCGAACTGGTAGCGCAGCTCGGGCAGCTCGCGGGCGTCAGGATCGAAAAGCCCGGCGGCCCAGAGCATCGCGGCCGGCATTCGATGCACGCGTGCGGGGCGTGCGCCGGCAACCGTCGCGGTTAGTTCAGCAAGCTCACGGATGGACGTCGGCGGCGCGGTCGGCGTGTGCCATGCTCGCCCCCAGGCGTTTTCGTCATCCGCTACCGCCACCAGGGTGCGCGCGGTGTCGCCGACATCGGTCCAGCTGTGCGCTGTGTCCAGATCGCCGGGGAACAGCACCCGGCGGCCGGCCAGCACGGCAGGCAGCGCCGCGACGGTGAATGCCGATTTCGCCCCGGCGCCGATGTAGTCCGACCCGCGAACTTCGGCGGTACGGATCCGGCCCGCCTCATGGGCGGCTAGCGCCTCGGCCCACAGTTTCGCACGCACCCGCCCTTTCGCGCTGTTGGGGCGCAACGGTTGCCGCTCGGTGATCGGCCCGTCGACTTGCCCGTAGCCGTAAAGATTTCCGACACTGAGCAATCCGGCGCCGTTCACCTCGGCCGCGTGGAGCGCGGCGGCGGCCAGTGGCGGGAAATCTATGGCCCAGCGGTGGTATCGAGGCTGAGCGCACTGGAAGACGACGTCCGCGCCCGCACAATGCCGGCTCAGCACGGCGGCATCGGTCGCGTCGGCGGCGATCCGCTCGACCAGCGGGTGATCCAGGCCGCTACCGCGCCGGGTGATCACGCGCACCCGGTCCCCGCGTGTGGCGAGCAGCTGAGCGGTGCCCGATCCGACCGGACCGGCCCCGATGACGACGTGCAGGGACATGGCAATCCATCCTGTTGGCGTTCCGTTTCGAGCACGCTGTTCTCGCTCGAAGACCAGCCTAATCGCGAACGCCGATCCGGCTGGACCCACCTGTTCGGCCTGCTCGAGTTCGACATCTTCGGACGTCCGGACAACGCCGTCCAAGCCCGTGCCGAGTACTTCGCCCACCACATGACCCGAATGGCGGATCTGGTGGGCCTGCCGTAGCAGTCCTGCACGGCAGCGGCGTGTCTCCGGCCGGTTGGCGCAACCCCCCGCCGCTCGACGCTACGGTGACAGCACCGAGATACGCCGCGTTCCATTCGACGACCGAATATCACTCATCGTGGAGGAACATTGCCGAGCTCGTTCACTCGAAGGGGATTTCTGACCAGCGCGGCCACCTCGGCAACGGCCGCGGCCGCCGTCTCGGCCGGGGCCGCCCCAGGCAGAGCGCGAGCGGACATCGATCCGGACAAGCCGAACATCCTGGTGATCATCGTGGACGAGATGCGCACCCCCATGTGGTTTCCCGATCAGGGGATCTTGGATGGCGTGCTGCCGAATACCGCCCGGATCCGCGAGGGCGGTGTGTCGTTCGAGAACCACTACACCGCGGCGAACGACTGCACACCGGCTCGCGGTTGCCTGCTCACCGGCCTCTATTCGCAGCAGACCGGCGTGCTGGTCGTGTCGGGGTCGACGCTGACGCCGTTGTTCCCGACCTGGGGGTCGATACTGCGCGAGCACGGGTACGACACCACCTACTGGGGTAAATGGCATCTCGGTAGCTACCCGGATCGCACACCGGGCGCGCTCGAGGCGTACGGCTTTCACGGCGGCACCTACCCTTCGCCCAATGGCGCGCCGGGCCAAGGGCTGCAAGCCGATCCGAAGATCGTCGACCAATTCGTCGACTGGTTCGACAACGACTCCGGCAGCGCACCCTGGTGCACCACCGTGTCGCTGGTCAACCCGCACGACATCCAGTGGTGGCCCCGCTGGACCCGCCGCGACCAATTCAACGCCGACATCCCGCGCTGGATGAACGATCTTCCGCCCAATTTCGAATCGCTGGAGCAACTGTCGAAAAAGCCACGGCTGCAGATGACACTGGTCGAGGTCTCGGCCGTGGCATTCGGGCCTGCGCCCTACGGAACGCCGGAAGCCATGCATGCCTGGATCGACATGCGCAACCTCTATCTCTGGGCCCAGCAGCAGGTAGACATCCAGATCGGGCGCGTGCTCGACACCCTGAACTCCCGCCCCGAGGTCGCGGCCAACACCGTCATCGTCTTCACCTCCGACCACGGCGATTACGCCGGTTCGCACGGCCTGCACGGTAAAGGCGGCGGCGCCTACGACGAGGCGATCCGCGTCCCGCTCTACGTCCACGATCCGCGCGGCTACCTCAGCCCGGCCGCAGGTACCAGCACCAGGAACCAGCTCACCTCCAGCGTCGATTTCACGCCATTGCTGCTCACCATCGCCACCGGCGGAAACGGCTGGCGCGGCGATGGCCGCTACGAACACCTCAGCGGGCGACTCGACATCGCCGCGCTCTGCCGTAACCCGAGCGCCGCAGGCCGTCCCTGGGTCGCGCACACCACCGACGAGGACTCGATCGAAGAGGCTGCGATCCTGTTCAACCAGAACGCGCCGGGCCACGTGGCGATGGTGCGCACCGCCGACGCGAAATTCACTTCCTACTCCCATTGGGTGCGCGGCCAGATCCAGATCGACGCGGCGACCGAGCAGGAATTCGAACTCTACGACTACAGCACCGACGGCGGCCGGCTCGAGCTCGACAACCAGGCCGCGACCGGAAACCCGCTGCGCGGGGAGATGGCATCACTGCTCGACGACGTCATCCGCAACGAGATCCAGCAGCCGCTGCCGCCGTATCTGCGGGCCGCTCAGGAGGAAGGTATCGGCGACTACATTTCAGCGCAGACGAACATCCTGCTCCAAGCCGAGCGGATCGGTAACGCGCTGCTGGATCTCGTGCCCCCGTCCTAGACGGCATGAGCCGGGCACCGTCCGCCGGCACCAATCGCTTCAGCTAAGCGTCTTCAAGGGCTTCGCCGATTTCGTGGGCGACGCGATTGTGCTGATTCTGTACCAGCCAGTGCCCGGCCCCCAGGGCCACCGCGACGGGCCATTCGATGATCTCCGCCGCGGCCAGCGCGCCGAGTGCGCCGTAGTATGCCAACTGCTCGGGCCGAGGGATGCGGACCCGGCCGACCACCGGCAGGTCCACCGCGAAACCCTGCGCAGCCAGCACCCGATCGACCGCGTTCCGGTGGCTGGTAGGCGACTTTTCGGCCATTTGTTGCCTCCCGGTCATGGTGCATTCGCGAATTCGACGCCTGACTCCCCGACGGTGTCTGGCGTGATGAGAACTGATGTAGGCGTCAGCTCGGATCCGTTGACGGATGCGCTGACGCAGGTGCTGACCGTGCCGTTGCGCGAGTTGTACGCAGTGCTGTGGCGCTTGGGGGTCATCGAGATCGTCGGCTGAGCGTCCCGTTGCCGACCGCCCGCGGCGGACAGACGCGGAGCGATCGCCGCGACGGCGGTCGCCACGGCGGCCGTCGACAACGCCTGACACCAGCCGACCGGACCCAGCGGCGTGCTGCCGAGCAGATGGCTGACTCCCGGCGTGCTGATCAGCGCGCCGAGCGCCAGCAATGAGCCGGCCGCGGTGGCGACAACCAGCGGGCTGCGCGAGTCGATGAGCGTCTGCCCCAACTGCGTCGCGACCAACGCCACCAGAGCCACCGTCGACGCGCGCCGCCGCCGGCCCGTCAACCTCGCCAACACCCACGCGGCCATCGCGGCGGAGGCGGTCGTCGCACCACGCACCGCTACGGTCCGCCACAACGCGGCCCGGTCGGGCCCCCGGCCGGTATAACGCAGCCCGGCACTGGGCGGGCTGACCGCAAGGGCCGCGGCGGGCAGCGCATCGGTGAGGATGTTGACCAGCAGCAATTGGCGGGTGTTCAGCGGTGCCCGGCCGGTGAGCGCGGTGCCGGCGATCGCAAAAGCCACCTCGCCCGCGTTGCCGCCGAGCAGCACGGCCACGGCCGACTGCACCCGCCGCCACAGCTGCCTGCCTTCGTCGAGGGCGTCCAGCAGCGAACGGATCCGCCCGTCGAGCAGCATGACGTCGGCGGCGATGCGGGCCGGATCGCTGCCGCGCGCGGCCACGCCGATGCCGACGGTGGCGGTGCGGATGGCCGCCGCGTCGTTGGAGCCGTCGCCGACCATGGCGCACACGTGACCCAGCCGCTGGATTGTCTCGACGATCTGCACCTTGTGCTCGGGTGACATCCGGGCGAACACCCGCCGGCCCTGCACCGCCTGCTCCTGTTCGCGCCGGGACAGCGCCTCCCATTCGGGCCCACTGATCACCTGATCGTCGTCGACGGGCATGCCGACCGCGGCGGCGATCGCGGTGGCCGTCACGGGGTGGTCACCGGTGATCAGCCGCACCCCGATGCCGCGGTCGGCCAGCTCGGCCAGCACCTCGGTCGCGTCCGCGCGCGGCGTGTCCGAAAGTCCGAGCAACCCGGCGAACCGCAGTCCATCGCTGCACAATTCGGTGAAGGCATCGGCGTCGTCACATACCGATTGGACCTGCGACGCCGAGAGCTGCCGTGTGGCGACGGCAATCACCCGCAGCCCGTCGGCGGCCATCTTGCGCACCTGCCGCTGCACCGCCTCGTCGGCGTCCGCGCACGCCGCGAGCACCACCTCCGGCGCCCCCTTGATCGACAACTGTTCGCCGTGCACGGAAGCCGAGAACGGGCGGCCCGACCGGAACGGCAAATGCGCCGCCGCCGCGCCGCGGTCCAGGGCGCCCCCAGCCTCGGCGACCGCATGGTCGGTTGCGTGTTCATGCGGCCCACCGTTGGCGAGCGGTACGGCCCGGAGGGCGTGCAGGCGCACATCGTCGTCGGACAACCCGCTCGCGGCGTGCACCGTGGTCACCTGCAGCCGGTTCTCGCTGAGCGTCCCGGTCTTGTCGAAGCACACCACGTCGACACGGCCGAGCGCCTCGACCGATCGCGGACTACGCACCAGCGCGCCCGCGCGGGTCAGCCGCCGCGCCGACGCCTGCTGAGCCAGCGTCGCGACCAGCGGCAGCCCCTCCGGAACAGCGGCCACGCTGACGGCCACACCGCTGCTGACGGCCTGCCGCAGACCGGTGCGCCGCAGCAGCCCCAGCGCGGTGACCAATCCCCCGCCGGCGAGGCTGAACGGCCACGCCTTGCTCGTCAGCTCTTTGAGCTGGGTCTGTAGGCCGGCGGCCGAACCGTCGGTATGCGGGATTTCGGTGGCACGGCGCGCCTGGGTCTGCTCACCGACGCCGGTGACGATCGCGAGCGCGGTGCCCGCGACCACTGTCGTGGTGGCGAACAGCATGCAAGCCCGCTCGCCGAGGGGCGCGGCCGGAGTGGCGGCGACCTGCTTGGACACCGGCAGCGATTCCCCGGTCAAGGACGACTCGTCGGCTTCCACGTCGAGTGCGTGGGTGAGCCGCGCGTCGGCGGGCACCACTTCACCGGGCCGCACCTCGATAACGTCACCGGGGCGCAAGTCGGCGGCATCGACCATCTCGTAGCGGTCGGCGCCGATCAGCCTGCGGGCCGGTGGGTCCTGCGCGGCCAGTAGCCGCCGCAGCAGTCGCTCGGACCGGATCCGCTGGGTCGCCGCCAGGACCGCATTCCCGGCGAGCACCGACCCGACCATGATCGCGTCGACCGGCGAGCCCAGCACCGCGCTGGCCGCCGATCCCACCGCCAGCACCGGGATCAACGGGTCCGACAGCTCGTCGCGCATCGCGCCGGCGAAATCCGACACCGCCCGGCGCACCGGATCGATGACCGAGCGCGCGGGGCGGGCGGCGGATACCAGCCGCGAGCGCTTGCCCGCGTGTGCAGGCTGCAGCATCCGACACACCTGTTCGACGGACATGGCGTGCCACTCGTGCACGCTCGCGGCGCGCGGCGGCGGCACCCTGAGCGCTCCGCCGGCGAGCCGATATCCCGTCCATGCGCCGGCGGCGGCACCGGCGGTGACCGGAGCCAAGCCGCGGTCCCGCACCCCGGGAATCATCAGCAGCGCACCCAAAAGGGAAGCACCGGTGGCGATTTCGACGCCGCGTTCACTGGCTCGACGGGCCGCGGGCAGCGCGTGCACGATCCGCCACACGCTGTCCAGGTCGTCGACGAGCACGTCGGCGTGCCACGGCGGCGGCCCGCCCGCGGCGACACCGATCGCGACGTCGGCGTCGGCGAGTGCCTGTGCCGCGGTACTCGACACCACCGCGACCGTGCGGCCTTCCCGCTGCAACCGATGCACCGTACCGGCGAGCGCTTCGTCGAGGGACCCGTTCACCGGATCGAGGTCGTCGAACGACGAGCGCAGGTCGCCGAGCGTATCGACGTCGACCGACACCACCTCGGCGCCGCTGCGGCGCACTTCGCCGAGCACCGCCGATGCCAGTGGATGATGCGCGTACCGCACCAGCACCGCGCTGCCGCTGCCATTGCCGGACACCGACCGTGCCACCCGCTGCCACCCAGGGTGCAATGCGCCGCAGTCCAATTGGTCCTGTGCCCACTGCCATACCGTCGCCCGCTCGTGCTCGGGCACGTCGCGGATGCGTGCGACCCGCAGTTCGTCGCAGCACAACGCCCGAGGGTCGAGTACCACGGCATCGACCCGGTCGAGGCACCGGAACACCAGGGGCCGCAAGGGCAGCACGCCGTGCCGTTCGGCCAGACCGCGGGCGAGTGTCGCGGCGAACGACTCCCGGCTGGTGCGGGCCGCTTTGGGCGCGGCGACCATGACGGCGGTGGCGGCGGCGTCGAGGTCGGCGGTGAGAATGCCGACCGCCGGTGCGGCGGCCGCCTGCGCCAGTCCGCTGCGGTCCCCATGACGCTCAACCGGTCCCGGCGGCCGCGGCCTCGGTCGCTCACCGGGCCGGACACCGTCGGTACACGTCGCGTGTGCCGCGAGCCCGGGCTCGCGGCGTTGCCAGATGGTGGCCGCGGCACGGGTCTCGGCGGCCTTCGCGAGGTGGATGAACAAGTCGACGCCCAATGACGCCGGTAGTTGGGTGACGGTGTACGCGGCGGCCGTGGCGAGCGCGATCGCGGTATCGGCAGCGTCGGCGCCGAGGCGCTGTTCGACGGCGCGACGCAGCCGCGGCTGGTAATCGATGAGCGCGACAACAGCATTGACGCCTGCGGGCAGCCGCCGCAACCCGACCACCCGGCCGGCCAGCGCGACCCCCAGGCCGACGGTATTCATCGCCGCCGAGACCATGCTGCCGGCCAGCACGATGCCGTCGGCGGGGAGGTCGACCGGCGGGTGACCGGAATCGGGGTGCCGATCTTCGGCCGCGGCCACCACATCGCACAACTCGTCGACGGTTGTCGTTTCGTCCATCTCGACGATGACACGCGACAGCGGGTAGTTGAGGGCGGCCGAAACTACACCACGATGCGCGCGCAGAGCGGCGAGTATCGCGGCGCCCACATCGTCGTGCTCGGAGAGGCCGCGGACTTCGATCCAGCAGCGGTCGTCGCCGCGCCAACGGCGCCGGGCCCGCTTACCGCCGAGCAGTTCCGACGCGGCCTCGGTGATCGCCTCGACCACGCGGCCGGCGGGCAGTGCGCGCACCGGCAAGGTCGCGAGATCCATGCCCGCGGCGGTGACGACCGCAGCGGACCGCACACCCGCGTCGAGGGCGCGCAGGGGCAGTGACGCGGAGGTCCGTACCAGCCGGCTCAGGTCCACCGTCGACGGCTAACCCATGCTCGGCGACCGCCGCGACGACGCCGCGCTCTTGCGTGCGGGGGTCACCGCTTCGTCGCCTCGGCGGGGCGTACGGTCACTTTCCGAGTCCGGCTCGAGGTCTCCGGAAGCGTCGGGCGCCGGGTGCTTGCTCGACCGCTGACCGAGCTGCCGGACCACCAAGGCGGTGCCTCCGACACCAAGCAGCACGGGCCAGTCCACCAAACCCGCGGCGCCGATCGCCGCCAATGTCAGCGCGGCCGCCGGTGTCGAGTGGCTGCCTCTGCTCAGCCCGCTCTTCACGCCGGTGGCGGCACCTTGAATGCCGCCGATCACGCCGTTGACGGCGGCGCCGCCCACGGCCCCGGCCGCGGCCGCCGTCGCGTCGGCCGTCCGGGTGATCACAGCCACCGCGCCTTCGGAAATATTCATATTCACTCCGTCGCGTTCACCGTTCAGACACTAACGAGCAAACCGGAGTTTACCCCGAAGACAAGGTTGTGTCCCTGAAGCGCCGAGAAGTGCCCGCCAGCCTGCACAACCTCCTCGCCAGCGCCGCTACGTGGGACGAACCACCGAGAACCTGATACGTCGCGTCATGATCACGACCGCGAACTGCCGCTCCACGGAGTAGTTCTCGATCCGCTGCCCGACGATGATGATCCGGTTGGCCAATTTCTGGCAATCACCCAGGCACGAGCGCCGGATGGTCGCGGGACCTGGTCGACGGCGACCGAACAGATCCATGCGCGTCGATGTGTCATCTCGGTGCCTACGCCTTACATCAGGTGACCGGATCTCCGCAGCGAGAGGGCGAGCGCTTCGGTGACGCGTATAGGTAGGCAGCGCAGCCGACTCCGGGTGTTGGTGCCGCGCAGCACTTCCCTTGGGATACCGGTCGCCGCAGAGCCACGTGCGCCGAGTGGCCAGGCCGAGCATGCGCTGTGCCCGGAAGCCATCCCCTTGTGGCACAGGCGCTCAGCATGGTGCTGGCAGTACCAGTGTTACTGGGCTCCTGTTACCGGTGCCCGGCACACCGCAAGCTCGGAGCATGACACAGACCATCTCGCCGGGTGCGGCGGCGACGCGCGCCGCCGCACCGCCCGCCGCGCTGGGAGCGCGGCGTCCGCTGGCCATCCTCACGGTCATCCTCACCGGCCAGTTCATGGCGGTGCTCGACGCTTCCATCGTCAACGTGGCGATTCCCTCGATTCGCGGCTCGTTGCACACCAGCGGCTCGGCTCTGCAGCTGATCGTCGCCGGTTACGTCATCGCCTATGCCGTCCTGTTGGTCACCGGCGCGCGGCTCGGCGACCGGTTCACCCAGCGCCGCACGTTCATCGCGGGACTGGCGGCGTTCACGCTGGCCTCACTGGCCTGCGGGCTGGCGTGGAACGAGTCGTCGTTGATCGTCTTCCGGTTCGCCCAGGGCGTCGGCGCGGCGGCGATGGTGCCGCAGATCATGACGCTCATCCAGCGCGTCTTCACCGGCGACGCCAGGGCGAGGGCGCTCAGTGTCTACTCGGCGATCATTTCCGGCGGCATGGTCGCAGGGCAGGTGCTCGGCGGGCTCATCGTCAACGCCGACCTGTTCGGCAGCGGCTGGCGCGGTGTGTTCCTCGTGAACGTGCCGATCGGCGTCGTGCTGCTCGCGGTGGCGCCGCGTGTCCTGCCGTCGGCGACCCCGCGCATCGAGCGCAAGCTCGACCTACCCGGGTTGGCGACGCTCACCGTTTCGGTGCTGCTGCTGGTGCTTCCTCTGGTGCTCGGCCGGGAGCTGGATTGGCCGCTGTGGTCGTGGATTTCGCTGGGCGCCGGCGTTATCGACCTCGCACTGTTCGTGACCATCGAGCGGTTGGTCGCGGCGCGCGGCGGCGAACCACTGTTCGCCCGGCCGGTCCTCACGGCACCGGGACTGGCGCTCACGGCGGTCGCGTTGTTCGTGATCATGGCCACCTTCGGCGGCTGGATGTTCGTCATGGCGATCCACCTGCAGAGCACTCTCGGCTACAGCGCGCTGCATGCGGGCCTGCTGTTCGTCCCGCTCGGCGCCACCTTCGCGGCGGCCAGCCTGAACTGGGAGCGGATCCCGAATCGGTTCCATGCCGACATGATTCCGCTCGGTCTGGTGCTCGGGGCGGCAAGCATGGTCGCGCTCGGCGCGCTGCTGAACGACGGCGCCGATGTCGGCATGCTCGCGCTGGTGCTGCTCGGCCTGTGCGGCGCAGGCAACGGTCTGGCGTTCAGTCCGCTCATGACCCGCACGCTGGCCAAGGTCCCGATGACCCTGGCGGCCGATGCGAGCGGCATCCTGGTGACCACCGTGCAGCTCGGCATCGTGGTCGGCATCGCCACCTTCGGGTCGCTGTTCCTCGGCCTCGCGGGCAGCACGGTGTCGAGCGCGGCGCACGCGTTGGGCGTCACGGCGATCGCCGAAGGCGTCACGGTCCTGCTCGCCGCGGCATTCGCGGCCCGCGCGGCGCGGTAACCGCACATCGGCGTGTGCCGGAGTCGTGCACGGCTCCGGCACACGCCGCTTTCCGACACCTTCGAATCATCGCGACGCAAATTATCGCGCCCGACTACCGCCGCCCGCCATACTCGGAACGGGTGCGCGCGGCGGCCCGGGTCACCCCGGCTCGGGCCGCCGCAATCGGCGCACTTGTCGATCGCGTTCCAAAGAATGTGCCGGAAAGGCGTTTTCGCGCGCGGCATAGAACTCGACGGCGAGCGTCGTGACGACGGCTCCAGCTCGACGCGGCACTTCCTCCGCACCGCACATCGAGCGGATCACCGCCGTTCGTGCTGTGCTTCTTGCAGGACATCGGCGAGCACTGCGGCCACCATTTTGCGAACGGCGGCAGCCTCCGGTGCGGTGCCTTTCCGGTCCGCATACAGCAGATGCCCGGCGCCGATCAGCGTGGGCGCGAGTGTGTCGATATCGGCTTCTGCCGCTACGCGGCCCAGGTCGCGCTCCGCGGTGAGGTAGGAGGCGATCATGGCCGCGGCTTCCGTCACTACCGGCAGGCCGACCAGCCCGGCCCGGCGCAGGCGGGCACGCAACTCGTCCCGGAAGGTGATCAGGGGAACGATCGCTCCGGCGACCGACCCGAACACGTCCGCCAGCGCGCTGGTGACATTGTCTGCGACAGCACCGGTTCCGGCTGCCTCGCGCAGAGCGGCGGCCTGATGCTCGATTCGGCGAATGCGATCGAGCACGAACTCGGCGAGGAAAGCATCGAAGTCCTCGAAGTGCCGGTGCAATACACCCTTGGCACAGCCCGCCTCCATGGTGATCGCCCGGCTGGTCAGCGCGTTCGCCCCGTCCCGGAGCAGGACGCACTCGGCGGCATCGAACAGCTGTTCACGCGCGTCGCGGAGTTGTATACCGGTCGGCACCTGGCCCCTGTCCTTTCGTTCCTGGAAGCACACCTGGCGTAGTGGGCATGCGCCCACTACAGTGGGCGCATGCCCACTCTACCGCATGGCCCATCGAGTCCCTCCGTGAACGAGTCTCATCGAGCCCGTCAGGTGGCCGAGTCGTTCGGCGTGGACGCGGCGCGCTACCACCGGTCCCGCCCCCGCTACCCCCAAGCCATGGTGGAGGCCATCGTCGCCGCGAGTCCAGGCCGCGATTTGCTGGACGTCGGCGTCGGTACCGGGATAGTCGCCCAGCAATTCCGGGCGGCAGGCTGCACGGTGCTCGGAGTCGAACCCGACGCGCGCATGGCCGACTTCGCGCGGCGCGGCGGAATCGAGGTCGAGGTGGCCACATTCGAAGCTTGGGACCCGGCTGACCGGACGTTCGACGCCGTCGTCTCCGGGCAGACCTGGCATTGGGTAGACCCGATCGCCGGGGCGGCCAAGGCAGCCGAGACGCTGCGGCCCGGGGGACAGCTGGCGTTGTTCTGGAACGCGAGTCGGCCACCCAGCGAACTGGAGGAGGCATTCACCGAGGTCTATCGCACGGTATTGCCCGACTCGCCCATTGCCCGCCTGGCTACGGCCTCGGGGTCGACGCCGTACGCGATGATGTGCGACAAAGCATCCGACGGGATTCGGCAGGCCGGCACGTTCGGTGAGCCGAAGCAGCGGCAATTCACCTGGGAGCAGTCCTACTCCCGCGACGAATGGCTGGAGCTGTCGTCCACCACCGGCATCACCACCCAGCTCCCGAGGAACGTCCTGGACGAGGTGCTGGCAGGCCTCGGCGCGGCTATCGATGCGGTGGGAGGCAGCCTCGTCTGCCGCTACACCACTGTCCTGGTCACGGCGCCCCGAAACCATGCTGCCTGACCCGGCTCCGGTACCTACTTCATGAGGCTCAGCAGGCCGAGATTCGGTTCGAGCGCGCCATCCTGACCGAGCGCCGAGAAGTCTGCCTCCACGGCCGAGCGCGTGAGCTTCCCCGCGCGCACCGCGCGGTAGCGCACGAACGACCAGAGAAAGACGTCGAGGTTGTCGAAGCGGGTGCCGCCTTCGAGCACCTCCTCTTCATGGAACCACACGGCCACTTGGCCGTTGGTGAGCACGACGTACAGATTGCCGCCGCCGTCGGCACCGATCGAGTAGACATCGTCGTCGGTGAGCTCGGTCGTGTAATCCGAATCGCGTATGCCGCAATCGTTTACGGCGAAATCGAAACCGTAGGACCAGGAGAAGATATCCAAGAACTGCGGCAGCCTGCCCGAGCGCACCCGTCGGTCGAACGCGGCCAGCGCCGCCGCGTCGGCGGGAGCCAGACGCGCGAGAAACGGTGCCACTGGACGGGTTTGCTCCAGTACGTGGACGGGCGCGGCATCGGGGAACCACTGCGCGAGATCGGAATCGAGGTCGCGATCGGTGTAGCCGACCACGTCGGCGAGGGTGAGCGTCACACGGGGGAGTGTAGAAGCACCTCAGAACTCAGAGAACGGCTTCGATCGCCGCGACCAGTTCGGGCGACTCCGGCGTCACGGTCGGGCGGAAGCGGCCCGCCACCTTCCCGTCCCGGTCGATGAGGAACTTCTCGAAGTTCCACTGGATGTCACCGGTGTTGCCGTCGGCGTCGGCGGATTCCACCAAGGTCTGGTAGAGGGCATGTCGGTTTTCGCCGTTGACGTCGGTCTTGTCGAGCAGCGGGAAGTCCACGCCGTAGGTGGTGGAACAGAACTGCTGGATCTCCTCCGCGGTGCCCGGCTCCTGGCCCATGAATTGGTTGCACGGTACGCCGACCACGCTGAATCCGCGCGGGCCGAAGGACTTGTGCAGCTCGACGAGGCCGGAGTACTGCGGTGTCAGGCCGCATTTCGAGGCCACGTTGACCAGCAGGACGGCGTGGTCGCCGACCAGGTCGGCCAGTGTCGTCGGCTCGCCGGACAACGTGCGTAGCGGAACGTCGCGAAGGCTCATTCGTATCGGACCTGCCCATTCTTGATCGTTGGTCCACCCCGACGGCCACGGTACCGGATCGTCCGGGAACCGGATTGCCGCCGGTCCCGGCGTCGCGGAACGGCCCCGTTCTACTCGTTGGACGAGGCATCGAGCGGACGCACCGGAGCCTCGGGTTGCACCTCGACCAGGACCAGATGCGCGCCGCGCGGCGTCGACACCACCGCGACCACCGCTGCCGCCAGGTCGCCCGCGCGCAACATGTACGGATGCCTGGCGAATCCCCAGGTCCTCCAGTCCTCCAGCAGTGGGCCGACGATCTCGGGCGTGGAGTCCATGCCCATCCCGGTGAGGGTCGGTCCCGGCCGAACCAGCGAGGCGCGAATGCCCGTGCCCTCCAACTCCATCCGCATCTGTACGGCCATCGCCTCCAAGCCTGCCTTGGCGGCGCTGTAGGCGCCGGTGCGCGGACGCGGCTCCGGCGCGCAGTCCGAACTGATCAGCACGACGTCGCCGCGTTGCCTGCGCAGCATGCCGGGCACCACCTGGTGCACCAGGCGGTGTGCGCCGACGAGATGGACGTGCACCTGACGCAGGAATCGTTCCGGATCCATCGCGTGCACCTGGCCGAACTCGATGTCGCCCGCGCTGGACACCACGATCTCGGTAGGCCCCAACGCTTCCTCGGCCGCGCGCACGAACTCCTCGATCGAGTCCGGTTCGGTGACGTCGAGCCGGTGCACGAAGGCTTCGCCGCCGTTCGCCCGGATCTTGTCCGCCAGTTCGGAGCACTGCTCGACGCGACGCGCACCGAGCGCGACCGGGTGGCCGATTTCGGCCAGTGCCGTGGCGGTGGCCGCGCCGATCCCAGAGGAAGCGCCGGAGACGAGCGCGGGCCTGCGTAACGGATGAGGTGCGAATCTGGGCACTATCGGGTCTCCACGGTGATCGGAAGGTGGGCGAAACCGCGCACGTTCGAGGAGTGCACGCGCACGATTCCGGACTCCAGCACGTCGTAGGAGCGCACTCGCGACGCGAACTCGCGCAAGGCGACGCCCGCCTCCAGCCGCGCCAAGTGCGCGCCGAGACAGAAGTGCACGCCCGCGCCGAAGCTGGCCAGTCCGGACTTGTCGGCACGATCGATCCGGAAGGTGTCGCCGTCATCGAAGACTTCGCGATCGCGGTTGGCGGAGCCGATCAGCAGAAGCACCTTCGCACCCGCTGGAATGGAACCGTCGTGATAGGCGAGATCTTCCGTCGCGGTACGCGCGATGATCTGGCTGGAGGTGTCGTAGCGCAGCGTCTCCTCCACCCAGTCGGAGACCAGATCCGGATCGGCGACCACCTTCGCGTACTCCCCCGGATTGCGCGCACCCCAATACAGTGCGTTACCCAGAAGCTTTGTCGTGGTCTCGTTCCCGGCCACCACCATCAAGAACAAAAACCCGATGATCTCCTCGTCGGACAGCCGGTCGCCGTCGGTCTCCCCGCCCAGCAGCGCCGAAGTCAGATCCTCGCGCGGCGCACGTCGCCGCTCGGCCACCATCTCGGTGTAATAGCCGAGCAACTGGATGGACGATTCGACTGCAGCCACCGGGATGTCGAGCACACCGTCTTCGCGGTGCACGACCAGATCGGCCAGCCTGCGGATCTCCGCGCGGTCGGCCTCCGGCACCCCCATCAGCTCGGAGATCACGTTCATCGGCAGCTTGCCCGCGACCTGCTCGATCCAATCGAACGTTCTGCCCGCCACCGCCGGATCCAGGTACGACAGCGTCAACTCCCGGATGCGGTCCGCCATCTCCGCGACCCGTTTCGGCGTGAAGCCCTTGTAGACCAACCGCCGCATCCGCATATGTCGCGGATCGTCCATCGCCAGGAACGACATCACGCGGTGCGCGTGCGGACCCCATGCCGCCGGATCCAACGACACACCGTTCGCGCTCGACAACCGCGCACTGTCGCGAAACGCCCCGGTCACGTCCGCGTGCCGGGACAACGCCCAGAAATCCAGGTCCGGATTGTGATACAGCGGCGCCTCCTCCCGCAACCGCCGATACGTCGGATAGGGGTCCTCGTGGAATCGGTAGTCGTACGGGTCGAACGTCACGGGCTGCACTGCCGCCGTCATCGCCCGCACTCCGTATTCGGTAACAGGTTCCGACAGGCGGTAAGGCACATTCCCCGTCGCCGAGACAGATAGCTGGACATGTGTCTGGACACTACCATCGCCCTCTCGCTCCGACAATCTTTCCGCAGCAACACTCCCAACTATCGACCACCGACAGGCTCGCGTCCGAGAAACAGCCGCGGATTTCCCTCCCCCGCCCACAACCTCGGCGAGAATGATCTAGTTAGAACCTGTTATTGCCATCGTTCACCGTCCGAGACTATATTCCGTACACGTGTCCAGACAGTATCGGAGTAATCCATGAGCAGCCTCCTGCCCGCTGACGGGTCCCGACTGCTGATCGGCGGCAAGCTGGTCGAGGGCGCCGGTGGTGTCTTCGCGACGGTGAACCCCGCAACCGAGGACGTCCTCGGCCAGGCCGCGAACGCGAACGCGGCCGATCTCGACGCGGCCATCGATGCCGCGCGCACCGCGTTCGATCACACCGACTGGTCGCGCGATCACGCAGTCCGCGCCCGCTGCCTCGAACAGTTACGCACCGCTCTGCGATCACACATCGAGGAACTGCGCGAACTCACCATCGCCGAGGCAGGCGCACCGGCCATGCTCACCAGCGGCCCACAGTTGGAAGGTCCGGTCGCCGACCTCGGCTACGCGGCCGGGCTCGCCGAAACCTATCACTGGGAAACCGATTTGGGTGTCGCCGAGCCGATGGGCATCAAGACGCACCGGGTGCTGCGCCGCGAGCCGATCGGCGTGGTCGGGGCGATCACGCCGTGGAACTTCCCGCACCAGATCAACTTCGCCAAGCTGGGCCCCGCGCTCGCGGCGGGGAACACCGTGGTGCTCAAGGCCGCCCCGGACACGCCGTGGTGCGCGGCGGCGGTCGGGGCGATCATCGCCGAGGAAACCGACATCCCACCTGGCGTGGTGAACATCGTGACCTCCGCCGACCATGCGCTCGGCGCGCGGCTCACCGAGGATCCGCGCGTCGACATGATCAGCTTCACCGGCTCCACCGCCACCGGCCGTGCCGTCATGACCGGCGCGGCCACGACACTGAAGAAGGTGTTTCTGGAACTCGGCGGCAAGTCGGCGTTCATGGTGCTGGACGACGCCGATATCGCGAGAGCCTGCTCGGTGGCGGCGTTCTCGGTGTGCGTGCACGCCGGACAGGGCTGCGCGCTCACCACCAGGCTGCTGGTCCCGCGCGCCGCCTACGACCAAGCCGTGCAGGCCGCCGCTGCGACGCTCGGCGCGATCAAGCCGGGCGACCCCGCCGACCCGCGCACGGTCTGCGGCCCGCTCATCTCCGAACGGCAGCGCGCCAGGGTCGAACGGTATCTCGACATCGCCCGCGCCGAGGGCGGGCGGATCGTGGTCGGCGGCGGGCGACCGGCCGAGCTCGAGCGCGGGTTCTTCATCGAACCGACGTTGATCGCGGATGTCCCCAACACCGCGACGGTCGCCCGCGAGGAGATCTTCGGCCCGGTGCTGGTGATCATCCCGTACGACGGCGACGAGGACGCCGTCCGCATCGCCAACGACTCCCCTTACGGTCTCTCGGGGTCGGTGTGGGGCACCGACGCCGAGCGCATCCGGCGCGTCACCGAAGGCGTGCGCACCGGCACCATGAGCGTCAACGGCGGCGTCTGGTATTCCGTCGACGCACCGTTCGGCGGCTACAAGCAATCCGGGATCGGCCGCGAAATGGGCCGCGCCGGATTCGAGGAATACCTGGAAACCAAACTCATCGCCACCGCCGGATGAACCCGCACTGCCGGACGACAACACAGAGGAGCTGGACTCCATGGCCCGTTTCACGGGGAGATCCGCCATCGTCACCGGCGCCGCCCAAGGAATCGGCGCGGCCTACGCGCAGGCGCTGGCCGCCGAGGGCGCGAGCGTCGTCGTCGCCGACAAGAACGCCGACGGCGGTGTGGCGGTCGTCGAGAAGATCGTAGCCGACGGCGGCACCGCGGTGTTCGGGCAGGTCGACGTGGCAGACCCCGAATCCGCCACCGCCATGGCCGAATTCGCCGCCGCCGAGTTCGGTGGCATCGATCACCTGGTCAACAACGCCGCCATCTACGGCGAGATGAAGCTGAACCTGCTGCTGACCGTGCCGTGGGACTACTACAAAACGTTCATGAGCGTGAACATGGACGGCGTGCTGAACATGACCCGCGCCGTCTGGCCGCACATGTCCAAGCGGGGTGCCGGGTCGATCGTCAACCAATCGTCCACCGCCGCATGGCTGTATTCCAGCTTCTACGGCCTGGCGAAGGTGGGCGTCAACGGGCTGACCCAGCAGCTGGCGTTCGAACTCGGCGGATCCGATATCCGGATCAACGCCATCGCGCCGGGCCCGATCGATACCGACGCCACCAAATCGGTCACGCCCGACGTGATCGTCGACGACATCGTCAAACGCTTGCCGCTGAAGCGAATCGGCACGCCGCAAGATCTCGTCGGCGCCTGCCTGTTCCTGCTGTCGGACGAGGCGAGCTGGATCACCGGGCAGATTTTCAATGTCGACGGCGGACAGGTCGTGCGGTCATGAGCGACCGCGTCGGTTTCCTCGGCCTCGGCAATATGGGTGCGCCGATGGCCGAACGTCTTTTGGGCTGGCCGGGTGGGCTTGCGGTCTGCGATGTCCGTCCCGAAGCGGTCGTGCGGTTCAGCGCGGGCGGGGCTGCCACAGCCGCCTCCGCCGCGGAGCTGGCCGAGCAGGCCGCGATCATCTCGATCACCGTTGTGAACGACGCGCAGGTCCGCGAGGTGGTCACCGGTCCCGGCGGAGTGCTGCGGACCGCCGCGCCCGGAACCGTGGTCGCCGTGCATTCGACGATCAGCGACCGCACCGCCGAGGAACTCGCGGCGGTCTGCGCCGAACGCGGTGTCGAACTCGTGGACGCGCCGGTCAGCGGCGGCGCGCCCGGCGCGACGCGCGGCGCGCTCGCGGTGATGGTGGGTGGTAGCGCCGCGGCGTTCGAGCGGGTGCGTGAACCGTTCGGCTGCTTCGCCGATCTGATCGTGCACGCCGGGCCGGTCGGCGCCGGAACGCGAATGAAGTTGGCGCGCAACCTGATGCATTTCGTCTCCTTCGCCGCCGCGGCCGAGGCGCAGCGGCTCGCCGAGACGGCAGGTCTGGACATCACCGCGCTCGGCAAAGTGGTGCGGCATTCCGACGCGGTCACCGGCGGTCCCGGCGCCATCATGCTGCGCGATTCCACGGCGCCGGTCGAGGACGGCGACTTCTGGCTGCCGATCCTGCGGCACGTGCGCGATCTGGGCGAGAAGGACCTCAGCCTGGCCCTGGAACTCGGCGAACGGCTCGGCACCGCGCTGCCGCTGGCCGAACTCGCCCTCGACCGCCTCGGACCCGGACTCGGCGTCGGGGCGGGCCCATCATCGGAAAGGCATTTCTCATGAGCGACAACGGTTCCGCCGACACAGTGCGGCAGCGCGGGCTGGCCAAGATGGCCGAGGTATACGGCACCGAATTCCAGGACTACCCCGGCGCCCATTTCGCCGTCACAGCCGACCACCTCTTCGCCGACGTCTGGTCGCGGCCGGGGCTCACCATCCGCGATCGCAGGCTGCTGCTGCTCGGCGCGCTCACCGCGCAGGGCGCCATCGACACCGCGGGCATCCAGATCGGGGCCGCGCTGCGCAACGGCGAACTCACCGAAGACCAGCTGCACGAGATCGCGGTGTTCCTGTGCCATTACGTGGGTTGGCCGAACGGCACCAAACTCGACCTGCTGGTGGGCACGATTGTGGCGCAGCAGAAGAAGGCCGCCCGCGGGCAGTCCGATCGCGCCGAGCAGTAAAGGATCCGAATCATGTCCGATGCCACCATCATTCACCCGTTGCGCGCCAGCGAAGTCACGACGTGGGACCACCGAGCGGACGTGGTCGTCGCGGGCTACGGCATCGCGGGAGTGTGCGCGGCCATCGAGGCCGCCCGCGCAGGCGGCGATGTGCTGATTCTGGAGCGCACCGGCGGTTGGGGTGGCGCGGCCGCCATGGCGGGCGGATTCATCTACCTCGGCGGCGGCACACCGTTGCAACAAGCCCTCGGATTCGAGGACACACCCGAGAACATGGAGGAATTCCTGCTCGCCGCGCTCGGCCCTGGCGTGGACAAGGCGAAGATCGCCGACTATTGCCGCGGCAGCGTCGAGCACTACAACTGGCTGGTCGCGTGCGGTGTGCCGTTCCGGGAGGCGTTCTGGGGCGAACCGGGCTGGGAGCCGCCGCACGACGAGGGACTGATGTACTCCGGCGGCGAGAACGCCGCGCCGTTCAACACCATCGCGAATCCGGCGCCACGCGGGCATGTCCCGCAAATGGCCGACAAGCGCATCGGTCAGAAAAGTGGCGGCTACATGCTGATGAAGCCGCTCGCCGAGACCGCCGAAACGCTCGGTGTCCGCGTGGAATACGACATGCGGATCGCGCGGCTGATCGTCGACGACGACGAGCGGGTGGTCGGCGTGCTGGCCCGCCGCTACGGACAGCAGGTCGCGGTGCGCGCCGAACGCGGCGTCGTCCTGGCCACCGGCAGCTTCGCCTACCACAAGGAGATGGTCGAGCGATACGCGCCCCGACTGATCGGCAGGCCCGCCGCCGCGATCGAGGAACACGACGGCATCGGCATCCGGCTGGCGCAGGCGCTCGGCGCGGAACTGGCCCACATGGACGCGACCGAGGTGGCGTTCTTCGGTGACCCGCAACTGCTGGCGCGGGGCATCCTGGTGAACGGGCGCGGCCAGCGCTACATCCCCGAGGACACCTATCCCGGCCGGATCGGGCAGGCGACGCTGATCCAGCAGGACAACCAGGCGTATCTGGTGATCGACGAAGCCTCCTACGAGGCCGCGCTGGCGACCGCGACCTCGACGCCGTTCTTCCGTCAGCCGCCGACTTGGGCGGCGGAGACCATCGCCGAATTGGAGGCCGAAATGGGCTTGCCCGGCCGGGCGTTGCAATCGACCGTGGAGTGCTACAACCTGCACGCGGCCGACGGAAAGGACCCGCTGCTGGGGAAGAAACCGGAATGGGTGCAGCCATTGCGCGGTCCGCTCGCGGCCTTCGATATGCGCGGATTCACCGCGGGTTTCACGCTCGGCGGGCTGCGCACCGACCTCGATTCCCGGGTGCTGCATGTCTCTGGCGAGCCGATCGCGGGGCTGTTCGCGGCAGGCCGCTGCACGTCCGGTCTATGTGCGGGCGGCTATGTGAGCGGCGCATCCTTGGGCGACGGCAGCTTCTACGGGCGCCGGGCAGGCATCGCGGCGGCCGAGAACTGAACCGCCCGGACCTGCCTAGTAGTATCCAGACACATGTCCGAACCCGATTCCGTCATGCTGGAGGCGACCCGCCGCAGGCTCTCCGGCAAGCAGGCCGACACCGTGGACAAGCTGACCCGCTCGGCGGTGGAAGTGCTTGCGCGCGAAGGCTTCGCGGGCATGACCATCCGGATGGTCGCCGCCGCGGCCGGTGTCGGGACGGCCACGGCGTACACCTACTTCTCCTCCAAGGAGCACTTGGTCGCGGAGATCTTCTGGCGGCGGCTGGTCGCTTCCCCGTCGCCGGTCAGCGACGACCAGGACCCGCACGTCCGGGTGGTGGCCGAGCTGCGCAACATCGCGATGCTGGTGGCCGACGAGCAGGAACTCTCCGGTGCGGTTACCAGCGCCCTGCTCGGCCGCGACCCCGACGTGGAGCACCTGCGCGGACGCATCGGGGCCGAGATCCGCAAGCGCATCATCCGCGCGCTCGGACCGGATCCGGACCCGGACGTCGTGGAATCACTGGAGTTGCTCTACGCGGGCGCGTTGGTGCGGGCGGGCATGGGCTACGGTTCCTACTCCGAGATCGCCGACCGGATCGAGACGTCGGCGCTGCTGATCCTGCGCTAGCGCGGGCTGCGACTTCATCCGGGTTGGCCGAAAACCGAACCGGCGGCGCGCGCTTGCTCGTATCTTTGCCATAGTCGGTACAGATCGGAGAGGGAACAGTGCAACCAGGTGGGCTTTCCGCGGACTACATCGTCGTCGGCTCGGGATCCGCGGGCGCGGTGGTGGCCAATCGGCTCAGCGCCGATCCCGGCACCACGGTGGCCCTGCTCGAGGCCGGCCCACCGGACAAGAACAAGTTCGCGCACATCCCCGCCGGGTTCGCGAAACTCTTTCGCTCCGAGGTGGATTGGGACTATCTCACGCAGCCCCAGCCGGAACTGAAGAACCGCGAGATCTACTGGCCTCGCGGCAAGATGTTCGGCGGCTCGTCCTCGATGAACGCCATGATGTGGGTGCGCGGATTCCGCGCGGACTACGACGAGTGGGCGCTGCTGGCCGGTGACGAGTGGAGCTTCGCCGCGGCAGTCGAGCAGTTCCGCCGCATCGAACGAGTAGAGAACGCCCAGTATCCCGACGAGGGCACCGAGGGTCCGCTGCACATCTCCCGCCAGCGCAGCCCGCGCGCGCTCACCGCGGCCTATCTGGCCGCGGTCGAGGAGGCGGGCTATGTCGTCGAGCCGCCGAATCGTCCGCAGCCGGACGGGTTCAGCGAGACCATGGTGAACCAGCGCGGTGGCCGCCGCTGGAGCACCGCCGACGCATATCTGCGGCCCGCCCTGCGCCGTCCGAACCTCACGGTGCGCAGCGAGGCGCTGGTCACCCGGGTTCTGTTCGACGGCACCCGCGCCGTCGGCGTGGAGTACCGCCGGGGCGGAACCACGCACACGGTGACCGCACGGCGCGAGGTGGTGCTGTGCGGCGGCGCGATCAACAGCCCGCAGCTGCTGATGCTCTCGGGCATCGGCGACCGTGACGAGCTGACCCACCACGGCATCGAGGTACGTCACCACGCGCCGGAGGTGGGTGCGAATCTGCAGGACCATCTGGTCACGGCCCTCGGATACGGCGTTGCGGGGGATTCGCTGTTCGGCGCCGAGAAACCGCGCCAATTGCTGGACTACCTGATCCGCCACCGCGGCATGCTCACCTCGAACGTCGGGGAGGCGTACGGGTTCGTGCGCAGCAAGCCGGATCTCGAGTTCCCCGATCTGGAGCTGATTTTCGCGCCCGCCCCGTTCTACTACGAAGGACTCCAGGACCCGACCGAACACGGCGTGGTCCTGGCGACGGTGCTGCTGCGCCCGCAGAGCCGAGGCAGGATCGCGCTGGCGGCCGCGGACCCGTCCGCCAAGCCGACGATCGATCCGCGGTACCTGTCCGACAGCGCGGGCGCCGACCGCGCCGCCCTTATGGCCGGGCTACGCCTGTGTGCCCGCATCGCGGCGGAGCCGTCGATGAAGACGGTGCTCGGCCCGCTGATCTACCCGCCGCAGGCGCCCGCCGAACCGGAAGCGGTCCTGGAGCTGACGCTCAACTCCTACGCGCACACGCTCTACCACCCGGTCGGCACGTGCCGGATGGGCGCCGACGCCTCCAGCGTGGTCACGCCGCGGCTGGAAGTGCGTGGTGTGCAAGGACTTCGGGTCGCCGACGCCTCGGTGATGCCGCTGATCATCCGCGGCCACACGCACGCGCCCACGGTGTTCATCGGCGAGCAGGCGGCCAGGTTCATCCTCGCCGGATAGGGTCCGCGCCCGTCCACGAGTCTCGGATGCCGCCGACTCCCCCGGTGCCGTGTTCTCCCGATGCGTAGCTACGACGCGATGGATAGCGCCAGCGAGGCGGATGCCAGCATAAGATACGGCAGCGGGTATCCGATGTGCGCGTACCACCGAGCCCGGACCACGGTCAGCACCGCACCGGCGAAGTAGACGACCAATCCGGCCGCAGCGGCCGCTCCGATCGGCGGTACCGCGAGACCGACCACCAACCCGGCCCCGCCGATCGCCTTGATGACGGCCAACGGCACCAGCCACGACCCCGGAACCCCATACGCCCGCATATTCGCGCGAACCCAGTCGGCGCGGACGACGTCGATGCCCGCGGCGAGCAGCGCGGCCGCGGCTGCCAGCACCGTGGTGACAACATAGGCGATGACCATACGAAATACCCTTCTGTCCAGGTCGCGCCCGGCTGCGGACGTGGAACGGCGGCAAAGACGCCGCACCACGGTCACCCCGGCGCTGTCGAATCCGTCATCCCGATGACGGGCAGCGAAGCAGAAAGGTGACCGATGCACACCGATGACGTGCTGACGCGGGAATTCGAGTCCCAGCGCGACCATCTGCACGCGGTCGCGTATCGCATACTCGGCTCGCCGAGCGACGCCGACGACGCGGTGCAGGAGACGTGGCTGCGGTTGGCCCGGCACGATGTCGAGCACGTCCGGAACCTGCCGGGCTGGCTCACCACGGTCGTGTCCCGGATCTGCCTGGACATGCTGCGCGCCAGGGCGGCGCGGCGCGAGGATCCGCTCGACGACGTGGACCGCCTCGAGGACGACCGCACCGAACCGGAGCGCGAAGCGGTGCTGATCGAGTCGGTCGGACGCGCACTGCTGGTGGTGCTGGATCGGCTCGGTCCCGATGAACGGGTCGCGTTCGTCCTGCACGATCTGTTCGCGGTGCCGTTCGACCAGATCGGTCCGATCGTCGGCCGCACGACGCCGACCGCCAAGAAGCTCGCCAGTCGCGCCCGTCAGCGCGTGCGCGGTGAATACGCCACGTCGCCAACCGACCTCGCCGTGCAGCGGCACGTCGTCGACGCGTTTCTCGGCGCCGCGCGCGGTGGCGATCTCGAAGGGCTCCTGGCCGTCCTCGCACCCGACGTGCTCCGGACGGCCGACCGGGCCGCGCTCCCCGCCGGTGTGCCGACGCGGGTACACGGTGCGTCGACAGTCGCCAGGGAAACCGTGCTGCTGCGACGCCGCTCCCAGGTGGCGGCGCTCGCGCTGGTGGACGGCGGCGTCGGCATCGTGGTCGCGCCGCACGGCAGACTCCTGCTGGCGCTCACGGTCGCGGTGCGGGGCGACCGAGTCGCCGCGTACGAGGTGATCGCCGATCCGGCCCGGCTGCGGGAGCTGACGATCACCGTGCTGCCCGACTGATCCCGGACGCGACAGGCCGGCGCCCGGACGCCGGGGCAACCGAGCCGCCGATCCTCACCCGCCAGGCTCGGCCAGTTCCGCCAGCCTGCGCCGCCGGAAGTCCCGGGGCGTCTCACCGAAACGCGTCTTGAACGCCGCGGAGAACCACGCCGGGCTGAATCCGGCGCGGACAGCCAGCTCCTGGATGGGGACTTCCTCGCGCGCCGGATCCTCGAGCAGATCACGTGCGGCGCGCAGTGCCTCCTCGCGCCGCACGTCGCGATAGGTGGTGCCCATGTGGTGCAGCACCGATCGCAGTTGCCGAGGCGACCAGCCCAGCGCGTGCGCCACGGCGGGCAGCCGCACGTCACCGCGGCCGACGTTGGCTCGCACGTACTGCCGGATCTGCGCGGCGATCTGGGCGTGATGGGCTCGCTGGGGGTGGGTGTCCCCGAGCGAGATCAGGCACAGCAATTCGGCGACGCGATCGCAGATCGCGTTGAACTCGCGGTCGGACAGGTTCGCCTGCTCCGCGTGGGTGCTGCGGATCATGGCCTGCGCGACCCGGCCGAGGCCGGAGTTCAGGTCGATCGTCATGTTCCGCTCCGCGGGCGCCGCGCGATGATCCAATTCCGCGCGGGGCAGCTGGATCGCGTACGCGGACAACAGCGGAATGTGGATCTGGCACAGGTCGTCCAGCGCGGTCACGGCGGCCTGACCGGAATGCGCCCGCGTCACCTCGTCCCGGTACCGAACGGAGTACACGCCCCGTTCCGGGACGACGACCCAGTAGAAGTCATCGCACGGCCCATGGCGGATGTTCGTCCGCGTGCGAAAGGACGTGCTGATTCCGCGCTGCTCCCAGCGCAACAATCGGTAGACAGCCGATTCCTGAACCGTCAGCCCCGAATACCACCGGTCGGGATCGCCGTACTGATAGTCCATCGGAACGAAGCCGTTGGCGATCGTTGTCCACGACTTCGAATCGCTCGCGGTCACGGCATAGCACTGCATGACGACAACCTATCGCCGCCAGCCCACCGATGCCTTATGGTCCATCAACACAATACGGTCACACCGTGGCCGCGCTCGGGCCGACATCGGCGGCCGCGCTGTCGTACCCGCGAAACCACAGCGTGCGGGTGCGGACGTTCCACGATCGAAGCGAGTACGCGCCGCGATCGCGCTATCGCGCAGGCACCGTCGCGAATCCGAGCGGTGGCGTCGGAGCCGGGCCGGTGCGCAGCGCAGACCGGAAGTCGGGCAGTACTGGCAGCACATCCGCGTTGCGCGCGGCATAACAGCGCACCATGGGCAGCGCGCGGGCCACCTCGGCCCGCTCCACCGGCTCGTGATCGATGAAACCGACGGTGTCCAAGCCGAGGCCGAGCGCGCGACCGATGCGCGCGACCGCCGAAGATTTCGGCCCCCAACCGATCTCGACGGCCGAGAACATCTCGTATACACCGTGCCGGTACAGCTTGTCCAGCGTCCATTCCCGCTCGCCTCGGCTCGCCACGGCATGCCAGATGCCACGCTCGGCGAGCACGCGTAAGGTGCGCAGCGCGGCGGGCCGCACGGCGCCACTGGTCGCGTCGCACACGGCGCCGTCCCACACGGTGTTGTCCAGTTCCCAGACAAGACATCTCAGAGCCGGTCTCATCGGCCTGCTCCTATCGTTGCGTCCGCGGTGCCTTCCGCCGTGTCGTGCGGCCACTGCACACCATCCAGGACACGACACGGGCCGAACAAGACCCCGGTTACCGGGCCCGCTCGGCGCCGGTGATCCTACCGGGATGTCCGCCGACGCCCGCGGCAACGGATCCACGGCCCGCCCAGCCGAATGCGCGGCGACTGTGACCGCTCACAGCCGTGCATCGACCGGTCTCCCCTGCTCGCACAGAACCCGCGGATCGGGTCCGCGACGAAGATCAACCGATTAGTGTGAATGCGCCGCACAGCAAAAGTGGGCGGAAGGGAGTCGCCAATGTCCGTCGACAGCTCGGCCCGGCCGAGCCTCACTCTGTCGGGAAAGCCGATGTCGTCCCCGCTGAAAGACGTCCGCGGGCTATCGCGTCAGATGGTCGGCCACTTCGTCGAGAACGTCATCCCGTGCGGCACCCTGCCGGGCGACGCCATCTCCGGCGACATCACCACCATCACCCGGGTCTGCCTGGAGCTCGCGGTGAGCATGCTGGACGGACAGGACCTGCCGGAGAAGCTCCAGCGGCTCGGGGCCGCCGCCGCGGGGTGGGCGCGCGAGGGTGTGCCGATCGACACCATCCACCACTCGATCCACGAGGGCTTCAAGATGGGCCTGGACCTGGTGGTCTCCAATGCGAGCACCAAGGACTACGACAACCTCGTCGACGGCGCGAAAATGGTCGTCGAGATGCTCGACATGATCAACTCGGCGGTATCCATGGCCTACGTCCGCGAGTTGCGGGCAGTCGTCAGCGAGCACCACACCGCGGTGCACACGCTGACCTCGGCGCTGCTCGGCGGGCACAGCACCTCCACCATGGCGCGCGAATGCGGGATCGCCATAGCGCCTTCGTATGCCGTACTGGCCGTGGCCATTCCGCCGCACCGCGAGGAACGCAACCCCATGGTGGACGGCAAGGTGGTCGCGCGCAGGAAACTGCGCCGGGTCCAGGCCGAGCTCGCCACCCGGTGCGGCGAGGCCGCGCTGTCGCTGCTGAGCGTGGACGGCGGCACCGTGCTGATCCCGATCGGCCACCTCGACAACGAGGAGCTGGACGCGCTGGTCACCCAGCTCTCGCACGCCGCCCAGGTCGGTATCACCGCGACCATGGTCGAGGCCACCCCGGAGCAGATCCCGACCGCCGCCGACCAGGCGCACGAACTGCTCGACATGGTGCAGCGGTTGCAAGCGGTGGCCGGGCTCTACCGCTTCGACGAGCTGGCGCTGGAATACCAGCTGACCCGGCCCGGCCCCGGCCGCGAATACCTCGGCTCACTGCTGGACCCACTGGACGCGCACCCCGAACTGCTGGAGACGCTGCAGCGGCACATCGCCAACAACCTCAACCGGCAGCGCACAGCCCGCGTGCTGCACGTGCACACCAACACGGTGGACTACCGGCTCAAGCGAATCGGGCAACTCACCGGTTTCGATCCGTCGCAATCGTCGGGCCTGTGGTATCTGCGCTCGGCGCTGGTGGCGCGCACGTATCGCAGCACACCGACGCCCGCGGCGTCCGACTCCGACCGGTCGAGCTGATCCGCCCGGCTAGGTGAGGGGGACTGCCGCACGGATGCCGAAGATTCGGAACTGCATGGCGCGATACGGATTGCCGGATTCCGCCCATTCGCTCACGATCATGCAGAACGCACCGTCGAACCTGCTGTCCGGGTGGACATAACAGCCGTACAGTCGCGGCACGATATCCGGGCCGCCCGGCGCCCAGAACGAACCTTTCACCGGCCGGTACGTTCGCGCGGTCCACCAATTGTCGGTGATCCGCCCGGCGACTTTGACGAACGCCCCATAGGCTCCGGCGTCGAAGCCGGACATCACCCAGTTCCCCTGTATCCGGCGCAGCCCGATCTCACCGAGCCTGGTGCCGTCGGGCAGGATGCCGAATCGCGGGTCGCTCCCCGGATCCCGGCCCCAGCCCCAGTTCTGGCCATTCCAGCCCCACCCCTGCCAGGCGGCCGGATCGGTGAGCGCGGCATGATCTTCGCGCACCCGCCACAACAGCATGTTCTTGTTGCGAGCGAGCCCTCCGGTGGAGATGACGTAGACGTAGCCGTCACCACCGCGCTCCCAGGAAATCATGGTCCGTTTGCCGCCGAACGCGCTGGTCGACCAACGGACTCCGCTGTCGGTCCAGCTTTCGCCGTTGTCGTCGGAATAGCGGATCTCGCACCACCGCTCGTTACCGAGGCCCTGGGTGACCATTACCCACAAGTAGATTCGGCCGCCGATGGTGATCGCGTCACAGGGCAGAACCGTGGAGTATTCCGGATTGTCGTGGACGTAATCCCACAGCTGCCGAGCGCCGCGCGCGGCCGACTGGAACTCGATCGGTCTGGACAGGTCATGGGTGTTGCTCCGTAACAGCATGGGCGAACGCCAGTTCGGCCCACCAACACTCGGTTCGGTGCCCGAAAACGTGTCACCGGCGAGGAACCCGATGTCACCGGTGGGCATCCGAAACGGGATGAACAGATCCGAGCCGCCGATGTCGGCCATCGGGAGCGGATTCAAATTCTTGATCTTGGTCATCGCCGGATCCTGTCGATTCTCGGTGCGTCGCTTCCAGATCGGCTCGTAGGGGCATCGAGGTCGCCAGCCTACTCGACCAGTATCAGGGGTCGGTGACTGCGATGTTGCCGGTTCGGATGGATCGGAGCGAGCGCGATTGCGTTGTCGTGCCCGGAGTCAACGCTGGGCGTCGGCTGCCCGGCCGCGGTGGGCGGCGAGCGTGATCGCCAGTGCCTGTCTGTCGAGCTTCCCGCGCGGCGTGCGCGGCAAGCTCGGCACGGTCAGAACCTGTACCGGCATACTCGGACTCGGCAGCGTCGCACGCAGACGCCGCCAGATCTCGTCGGTGCTCGGTGCGGCGCCGTCCACCACTATCGCGGCGGCGGGCGCCTCCCCCATGCGTGCGTCGGGCACGCCGATGCAGGCGGCCTCCGCGATGCCGGGAATCGCGGTGAGCGCCGCTTCGACAGCGGCGGGTTCCACATTGAGTCCGGCCCGGATCAGCATGTCGGAGTCCCGGCCGAACAGGTACAGGCGGTTGCCGATCACCCGGCCACGGTCCCCCACCGTCATCCACCCGTCCACGGGCCCGCCGGCCATACCGTGCGCGGTGAGGTAACCGCCGAACAGCATGTCGCTGCGCACGTAAACCAGGCCGGCGCGGATCCGCGCTTCGACGCCGTCGAACAGTTCGCCCGCCGAGTTCTCGTCGGCGGCCCCGAGCCCTCGATCGAAGGACACGAAACTCAATTCGGACGCACCGTAGAAGTGCACGAGCGAGGCGTTCGGCAAGACCTCCCGTAACGCTCGACGTCCCGTGCGCGGCCACCGGGCAGCCGAAGACAGGACCTCCCGGACGCTCTCGATCGGACCGATGCGGGCCCGCACCACGTCCCAGGCAATCGTCGGCACCGAATAAAGGTGTGTCGCGCCGTCGTTCAGCGACTGGGCGACGGGCCGCAGATCAACCGTCGCGGCCCGGGTAAGCGCATGCAACGCGCCGTACAGGAAATGCGTATGGTCGAGGACGCCGGGCACCGACACGCGATCCCCGGCGCCGATGTCGAACGCGCGGTCGGAGCGATCCAATGTGGTGGCCCACGATCGCTGGTCGCGCACGAAGAGTTTCGGCTCCCCAGCGGTGCCGGAGGTGATGCCGACCAGCAGTTCGACATCGGGATGCGCGCCGCCCAGCACACCATCGGATTCGAGTGTGGCGGCAGTCCGCACGTTCCCGTCGAAGCCCAGCCTTCGCAGCCGCCGATGCTGGTGCGGCGCGGCCACGACCGCTCCGGGCTCCGCGAGTTCGAGCACCCTGCTCAGCTGGGCGGGCAGTAGATGGCGGTGCAGCAGCACGACACTCACGCCCGCGTGCATCGCCGCCGTGACCACCACCAGCGATTCGATATCGGACGTCGGCAGCACGGCGACCCGTCGCATGCCGTCGAGTCCCGCCGCGGTGCGGACGACCCGCGAACAGAACTCCTGGTAGTCGACTCGCTCCCGCCGGGCGACAATCGCGGTCGCGCGCGGGTTCTCGGCGGCGCACCGGGCGATCCGCGCGGACAGCAGCTCAGGCATCGTCCACTCCCCTCGCCGCGAGGGCGTCGCCCATCGCGTCGGCGGTCCGCAGCGCCCGCACCAGCACCGGTGTGACCAGCGCCGTCATCGACCAGTGCAGTCCGCGGGCCCGCCGCGCCTCGGCGACCTCGTGCACGATCCCGGCCAGCAGCGGCACACACCGAATGGCCAGCGCCAGCAGCAGACCGATTCGCTCGGGATCGACGCCGACCCTCCGCAGCGGCCCGAGCCCGCGCGTGACGGCGTCGAGCAGGTCGGTCACGCGAGTGGTGAGCGTGACCACCGCCGCGAGCGCCACCGAGATCACCAGGACACCGCACACCACCACGGCACGCGCCGGGGACGTGATCAGCACCTGGAACACCGCGATGAGCCCCAGCATCCACACCAGCGGACGCAGCTGCGCTATCGCAACCCGCCACGGAATCCTGGCCACCGCAAACAGTCCCGCCACGACCACGGCGGCGATCAGGACCTCCAGCGGGCTGCGCACGAACACCGTGACCGCAACGATCGAGAACAGCAGCAGCACCAGTTTAGGCCCGGCGGGCATCCGGTGCAGCGGAGAATCGCCCGGACGGTAGACGCCGATCATTCGACCGAGGCCCGGTACGCCGGGACGGCGTCGCCGGGAGCGCCGTCGAACACCACCGCGCCCTCGTCGACGACGATCACGCGGTCGAAGCCCGCCAGCAGCGGCAACTGATGCGTCACCACGATCACCTGCTGATCCACGGCGTCGAGCGCGTCGGCGATCAGCCGGGCGTTGCGCAGATCCAGCAGCGTGGTCGGCTCGTCGGCCACGATCACCTCCGGCCTGCGGATGAGGACGGCGCCGATGGCGAGCAACTGCTTCTGACCGCCGGACAGCAGATGTGCGGGATGCTCGGCGTGGTCGGCCAGCCCGAACCGCTCCAGAATCTTCCGGACGCGCGCGGCGACCTCCGGTTTGCTCAGGCCCGTCCGACGCAGCGAGAAAGCGAGATCCTCCGCGACCGTGGGCATGACGATCTGGGTATCCGGGTCGGTGAACACGAACCCGACCTTCCGGCGCACCTGCGCCCCCTTGCGGGCAGCGTCCACACCATCCACCGTGACGGTGCCGGAGGTCGGCGTCAGCAAGCCGTTGATCATGCGCGCCAGGGTGGATTTGCCGGAACCGTTGGCACCGATGATGCCGACGCGGCGCTCGCTGATACACAAGTCGACGTCGTGCAGTACCTTTCGGTCACCGAAGCGGTGGGATACCGAATCGAAGACGATCTCACTCACGACGCAGGCACTCCTTCACGACACACGCTCCACGAGCACGGCGATGCCCTGCCCGCCGCCGATGGCGCAGGCCGCGAGCCCCAGTGCGGGGCCGTCCGCGCGCAGCATCCGACTCGCCAACCGCACCAGCAAGATGGCTCCGGACGCTCCCCAGGGATGCCCCATCGCGATGGCGCCGCCCTGCGGGCAGATCTTGGCTTCGTCCAAGCCCAATTCATCCGCCACCGCCAGCACCACCGATGCGAAGGCTTCGGTGATCTCGATGACGCCCAGGTCTGCCACGGCGAACCCGGTGCGCCGCAGCAGTTTTCGTATCGCCGGCACGGGGCCGAGTCCGGGCAGCGCGGGATCGGATCCGGCGACCGCGCATCCGAGGATTCGCAACGCGGGCAGCTCTCCGGCCATAGACTCGCTGGTGACCGCCATCGCCGCGGCGCCATCGGAGATTCCGCACGAATTGCCCGCGGTGGCTGTGCCGTCGGCACTGAAGCTGGGGCGCAGCCGCGCGAGCCTGGTCTCGGTCATGCCCGCACGGATGCGTTCGTCCCGGTGCACATTGCCGATCGGGACGATCTCCGCGGCGAAATCGGCGGCCGCGGCGAGGGTGTGCGAGCGCGCCGCGTACGCGTCCTGCCGGGCGCGGCTGATGCCGCGCGCTCGCGCGAGATCGTCGGCGGCGACACCCATGTCGGGATCGGGAAAACCGTGTGGCGTAAAGGGAGCGCGGGTGTATCGCACGGGATCGGCGTCCGCGACCGGGGGCCAGAACCGCCATGGCGCCGTGCTCGCGGATTCGACGCCCCCGGCCAGAATGAGGTCGTCCGCGCCGCTTCGCACGCGCAACGCCGCCTGCATCACCGCGTCCAGGCCGGATCCGCACTGCCGATCGACGGTGACGCCCGGAACATGCACGCCCAGACCCGCACGCAGCGCCGCGATCCGGGCCGGATCGCCGCCCGGTCCGAGGCAGTTGCCGAGGACGACGTCGTCCACCTCGGCGTCGATCCCAGCGCCACGCAGCGACGCCAGCACCTCGCCCAGCACGGGAGCGGCCAGGTCCGTGGTGGTCAGCTCGGCGAATCCATGCCCGGCGTTGCCGATCGGCGTGCGACGCGGCGCCACGAGAACGGGGTTCATCGCAGCAAGTCTTTCAGCTGCCCCCTGGCGACTTTTCCGGCGGCAGTCCTCGGGAGCGTGGGAAGTGGCACCCATCGACGCGGCATAGCCTCTTTCGCCAGCACCCGACGCGCTCGCGACCGGATCTCGTCGAGTCCGGCGCGGCCGTCCAGTTGCACCGCGGCCGTGACGGTTTCACCGAACACGGCATGGGGCGATCCGATCACGGCCGCGGCGGCGATGCCGTCGACTGTCTCGAGGATGCGCTCGACATCCTCGGCTATCACCGTGGTGCCGCCGACGTTGATCGCGCAATCGCCCCTTCCTCGCACCGTCAGCTCGCGGTCGTCGCCGAGTTCGGCGAGATCGCCGACCCCGAACCAGTCCGGCGCGCCGAGCACGGTGTAGGGGGATCGAACGTAGAGCAGTCCACCGCGGACGTCGGCGTCGACTCCCTCGAACAGCCGCATCGGTTCGGGAACGCGCCGCGCCGCCACGAGGGAGACTTCCGAAGACCCGTAATACTCGACAACCTCGATGTGGCCTGCCGCGGCGAGCGCACCCTCGTCCACCGCGATGCCCGCGACGATCGCGGTACGCAGGCGCGGGCAGGCGCGCACCACCTCGCGCAGCACCGCGGGAACCGCGTGCACCACCGTGGCCCGCGACGGGTCGTCGGTGACGCACGCGCCTCGCCACAGCGCGTGCAGCGCACCGAACAGATGCATCGTCGCGTGCAACGGACCGGTGATCAGCACGCGGTCGGTCGGCGCCACGCCGGTGATCGCGGTGAACGCCGGGAAGCTGTCGTACCAGGAGGCGGCGGTCCGGGCCAGCGGTCGCGGACGTCCGGTCGACCCCGACGTCGCCACCAAGAGAAACGCCGAAGGGGGAATGCTCGGGCGATACGGACGGGCGTCCGGATTCTCGACGATGACCGGAATGCCACGCCGAGCCGCGGCGCACACGCAGATCAGTGCGTCGGGAACGGACAGAGTCGACGCGTCATAAACGATGGCGTCACTCTGCCCAGAGATCCACTCCTCGATCGCCCGGTCGAGGTCGCGGTAAGTAAGGGTGCGGCCGCCGAAGTCGAGGGCAGGCTCATCGCCCGCGCCGCCGAGCTCGGGACTAAGCACGGATCAGACCGGGGTACGCGCGGTGCACACCCTTGGCCACCACCGTCGCGACGACGACTTTCAGTAGGTCGCCGGGAATGAACGCGACATTGGTGGTGATGGCGGCCCCGACCCCCAGATCGGTGCGCAACAGCAGTCCGACGATGCCGCAGAGGTAGATGACCAGGGTCCCGCCTACCGCGTTGATCAGCAAACCGAGCACGATCGGGTACTTCGGCAGGATCCGGGCGGTGAGCAGCCCGATGAACAATGCCGCGGGAATCCAGCCGACCAGGTATCCGGCGCTGGGCCCCGCCAGCGCGGTCAAACCGGTGCGGCCGCCGGACAGCAGCGGCAGACCGAGCATCGTGAGCGCGAGGAAGACCACCACCGCGGCTGTGCCCTTGCGCGCCCCGAGCACCGCACCGGCCAGGATGACCCCGAGAGTCTGCACGGTGATCGGCACGCCACTGAACCCGACCGTGATGGCCCCGGGCAGACCGAGCGCCGCGATCAGCGCCGCGAAAACGGCGATCTGCGCCATATCCCGCGCCGAAAGCCCAACCCTCGACTCCCGAGCGTTCTCGACACCCTCCACGACAAATCCTCCGCTAAAACTTGAACGACGTTCAAGATAGCAGGCCGACGGTCGCGTCGCGTTCGGGCCTGCACTGCGCAGCCGCTCGACATGTGACCTTGTCCCCTGTCGCCGAGACAGGATCCGAGTGATGGTCGAGCAGCAACGACTGTTCGTATCGAGGAGGCTCAGCATGATCACCGCGGGAACCGTCATGCGCCCCGATGTGGAATGCATCAACGTGCGCGACACCATGGACTTCGCCGCCCAGCGGATGCGCCAGCTCGACGTCGGCGCACTTCCCGTCTGTGACGGCGAAGGGCATCCGGTCGGGATCGTGACCGATCGGGACATCGTCGTGAAGGTTGTCGGTGTCGGGTTGAATCCCCGAGCGACCACAGCGGGGGAACTCACCCAGGGCGCGGAGGAGCTGCACACCGTCGACATCAGCGCGGATATCGGTGACGTTCTGGCACGGATGACCGAGTTCCGTATTCGGCGGCTTCCGGTCACCGCCCAGGGCCGGCTCGCCGGCATCATCACCGAGGCCGATCTCGCGCGCCACTTGCCCGAGGAACAGGTCGGCGAATTCGTGGAAGCCATTTGCGCCCTGAATCTTCCGACTCCGGGCGAAGCCACCTCCTGACGCGGCTGGACAGCGAGTGCAGAGAATTCCCTCCCGTCGCAAGGGTTCTCGAGCGATGATCAATGGTGCAACGCGTGCGCTGGTCACGTACTGCATCCGGACGCTCCGTCGCGCTCGTGTGCCGGAATGCGGGAGGGGAGAACATGTTCGCTCGGCGAATGATGGTCCTGGCGACAGTGGCGATGGCGATGTCGGCATGCGCCACGTCGATACCCGATCAGGAATCGGGCAATGCGACGACGCAGCAGACGCCTCGGTCCGGTGCGACAACGCAGCAGACGCCGTGGTCCGATGCCCAACCGGGCCCTGGAGCGCCCGGGCTACCTGGTAAAACCGATTCCGGTAAGGCGGCGGGCGCACCCTTCCGGATTCCGGCTTTCACCGAGCTCCAAGGAACCCCGATTGTGGGGGTCCGGGACATCGCAGTGCAGGCGATCGACCAAGCGTGCGACGGCTGCGTCGAGGTCGACATTGCGCAGGACAACACCGACACCGTGCGCAGCGTTTGCCAGTACACCAGTTTCCGTGGCGCGGAGGTGGATTCGACACCGACCGAACAGTCACCCAACGGGTCACTCATCCTGATACCCGGCTCGACACTGACACTGCTCACCGGGACGCTTGCCCCGCAGAAACTTCCCTGCGGCGAAGAAGGCTTCCTACCGAAGGAGACATCGGAGACCGGCTCACCCAGCGAGACCGGCTCACCCACCGAGACCGGCTCACCCACCGAGACCGGCTCGCCGTCCAGTACCGGCTCCCCCACCGAGACCGGCTCGCCCACCGAGACACCGACGAGCAAGCCCCGTGTCACAGCCACCGGATGAGCAGACATCGACGCTCCCGACCGGGTCGGCGTTCGACGGGTTCACCCATGTCGCAAGATCCATCGGGCAGCTGGTCGCGCCGACAACGCTGCTGACCGCCGTGCTGTTCTACTTCGGCTGGGCGCACGTCTACTGGTTCTTCAACTACTTCGGTGTCGATTCGACGACGCTGAATCCGAGCATCCGCGAGTATCTGATGCGTACCGTCGACACGCTGTTCGTGCCGCTGATTTTCGTCGGTCTCATCGGCATGTCCGTGCTGTGGGGATATATCGCGCTTCCGGATTCGATTCGCGCCCGCCAACCTTCGCGGTGGGCCACCACGGTCATCGCAATGATCGCCGCAGCGGTCATTGTCAATGGGGTCTCGCGGATATACGTGGTGACCCCGCTCAACAAAGGACTGTGTGTGGCGCCGGTGTCGATCATCGCCAGCGTGCTGGTGCTGTGGCTGCTGGTGGTGCTGCGCCGCAAGCGTCTGCGGGAACGCCGGCCCGCGACCGCGCCCCCACCGTCCCAGGCGGCCACGGTGGCGGAATGGGCGATCCTGTTCACCATGGTCGGGATCAATTTGTTCTGGATCGCTACCGACTACTCCGTCGCGGTTGGTCAGACCAGGGCGCGGGAATGGGCCGCGCAACTGCCCACCAGCTCCCACGTCATCATCTACAGCGAAAAGGACCTGCACCTTTCCCGATCAGACGTCCGCACCACGACCTGCGGCACCGATGGCAGCACCGGATCTGCCTACCGGTTCCGCTATGACGGGCTGGTGCCACTGAGCCGCATCGGTGACCATTACATCCTGGTACCCCGGACATGGACACGCGGGCACGGCGCGGCCATCGTCCTGCCCGCGCAGAGCCCAGGTGCGATCCGATTCGAGTTCCGGCTGGCAGGCGATTCGGCACCCGCCACTTGCTGAGCGGCTCAGCAGCGGTTCCTTCGGAACCACGGCGTTCGTCTTCCGGAGCCGTTCGCGCGGGTCGACAGCACTCTGGCTCTTGATGTCGGGCGTCTAGGAAGCGTGGGCGTTGCTCGTTCCCCCGCCCGCACCGGGTACGCCCTCGCGTAGCTTCCCTTGGCTGCGGACGGCGGCGATGAGACTTTTCCGATGAAGGAAAGCCCAATAATGCGCCTCGGTGCCCACCGAGCGGTGGGTGCGAGGGTCCGCTCGGTGGGCACACCGCCGCGCGCCGGGGATGTGCGCGCCGGGACAGGGGCGGGGTCGAGGGATCCTGTCCGGCGAGCAGCGAGCGCGAGGCGGTCGATGCCCCCGTCGAGCGGCGCGGAGTCGAGCACGATGCACGCCGCGCGACGAAGGCAGGTCTATCCGATGGTCAGAGGGTCGACGGCACCGAAACTGCGCCAACGCTAGAACCGCACAATGCGACCGCCTACGCGGAACGACTGGGTCTGGAGACCTCACGAATGCGTTTGCCGCGGCTAGGGATACGACACAAAGGCGGCGAGAATCCGACAATTCACACCACGATCAGGGCGATCCGGTCTACAGCACAAGAAGACTGCGCCGAAACGGTGAATCATCCAGATCACCCAGCCATCACGGTTCCGCAGCCGCGTGCGGGGGCATCATGGATCAATCCCTACCTCGCCAACGCGGCCATTCGATGGCTAACAGATCGGAGATCCCTTGCCCGCCAGCATGGTTTCCATCACACGCTGCGCGGCCCACGCGACCTGCCGTCCACCCCCGCCGACCACGTCGACCCGGTGGTTCCCGACAGGACGCGGGTGTGGACGTCGTCGGCACCGTGACAGCGGTCACCGAAGCCCGTCGAAATCGCACTGTTTTCGCAATACAGGAGCAACCATGAACGAGACCGCCGTGAATCCGGCTGATCAGGCGAGGGCGCTCGTCGACCATCGTTATCGTTCCGCCGTCCCCTACGAGGTGGAAAGGGAAAAGATCCGCGAATTCGCCCGTGTCGTCCGGGATTACCATCCGGCGCACTGGAGCGAGGCGGCCGCAGCCGAACTCGGTTTCGCTGGACTCATCGCACCCGCGACCTTCGGTTCGATAATTCTCACCAGGGTGCACCGCGAAATTCTGCATACGCTGATCACCGGGTACGACCGGACGCGGATTCTGCACGCGGACCAGGTATTCGATTTCGGCAGGCCGCTGGTCGCAGGCGACCGCATCACCTGTGACGTCTATTTCGAATCGTTCCGGCACTTCGGCGACTACGACGTCCTCGCGACCAAGACCGCGCTCATCGACCAGGACGGCACGGTGGTGCAGACCGGCTCCACCGCGCTGCTCGCACGTGTCGGCGGACGCGACCCCGGACTGGCCGAGGCGGTGCGCACTGTCGTCATGGGTGACGGCTCCCCTATCGCGACGCGACGCGGCCGCACCGAAGTGGTCGTCCCGGCCGCGTTCGACCGCCTCGCGCCGAAACCGACGCGCCGAAACCTCTGGACCGAGCGCGGTTTCGCCGATCTCACGGTGGGCACGGAACTGCCCGCGCGCACCGTACGCCTGTCTCGCGGGGACCTGGTCAACTACGCCGGGGTGACCGGCGACTCCAATCCGGTGCTGTTCGACGAGCGGATCGCCGTCGCCAGCGGTCTGCCGACCGTGGTCGCACCGGGCATGCTGAAACTCGGGCTGGCCACGTCTTTCCTGAGTGCTTGGCTCGGCGATCCCACGGCCCTCACCCGTTTCCGCGCACAGTTCGCGCACAACACGCACTACCTGCGCATTCCACCCTTGGCCGCAGCCGCGGTCGAGTTTCGCGGCCGGGTCACCTCGATCGATCCGCGCAGGCGGCGCGCGACCATCGCGGTCGCCGCATGGGCCGAAGGGCGCAAGCTGTTCGGCTATGCGGCCGCCGAAGTGCTGTTCCCGCAAGCGGTTCCGGCCGCAGGCTGATCAGGCCGCCGCTTTGGCCCGTCCCCGGTCCGGCCCGCCGACCCGGGCGGGGTCACGCAGCAGGCCGGTGAGCAGCGCCAGCCTGTGATGCGACGCCAAGCGGGCCGCGCGGTCGTAGGTACTGGTATGCACAAGGATTTCGTCGGCGCCGGTCCTGGTCACCAACCGCTCCAGCTGGTCGGCCACCTCGTCCTCGGTGCCGTACAGATGCCCCCGCAGCCCCTCATCGAAGATCCGGCGCTCCCGATCGGTCATGCTGCGCGACTCGATCTCCGATGGCGGGATCAGGGGCGGGAATTCACCGCGCGTGCGGGCGTGCGTGGCCGACCATGCCTCCGGCAGCAGCAGCCGATACGCCTGCGCGGTAGTGTCGGCGATGACGATCGATCCCGCGACCACCACGTAGGGTTCCGCGCCTGACATCCCGGGACGGAACTCGGCGCGATAACGCTCGATGGTCTCGACCATGCGGTCCTCGCCGCCCACCGCGGCGATCACCAGCGGTAGCCCGAGCCGGGCGGCGCGCGCGGCACCGGAACCGGTCGCCAGCAGGAAAGCCGGAACCCGCAGTCCCTCCGCCGGCCAGGCGTGCACGCCCCGATCGCCCGCGGCGAAGTACGCCAGCAACTCTGCGAGTTGGGCGTCGAAGTCCTCGGCATCGCGCTTGTCGTGCCCGAGCGCGCGCCGGACGCCGTCGGTGAAACCCACCGACCGGCCGAGGCCCATATCGATGCGTCCCGGATACAGCGACTCCAGCACACCGAATTGCTCGGCCACGACCAGTGGCTGGTGATTGGGCAACATCACGCCGCCGGTGCCGATCCGGATCCGGGACGTCGCCGCGGCCGCGGCGGCCGCGAGCACCGTCGGCGCCGAACCCGCCACGCCGGGCACGCTGTGGTGCTCGGACACCCAGAAGCGGTGATAGCCCCACTCTTCGGCGAGCCGAGCGAACTCGACGGTCTCGCGGAGCGCGGCCGGATGGCTCTGGCCGCGCCGGACGCGCGAGCGGTCGAGGACGGAGAACCGGACAGACGAGAGCGCCGAGGTCATACCGATGTCAACGCCGTGCGGCCGCGTGGATTCCGTGCCCGCTCAGGCGGGCGCTGGCAGCCCCAGCGCCGGCGCGAGCACCTGCCACGCCTTCGGCAGCTGCGCCTGGAAATCCGGCCAGGTATGCATACCCTGGCCGGAGTACTCCACGGTGGCGGGAATCTCCAGCTCGGCCAGGCGAGCAGCGAACCGCTCGGTGCACGCACGGGCGCCCGCCTCGAGCGCCGCGCCGCCACCCGCGGTGCGCAGCGCCTCCGCGATCGTCGGGGAGCTCGCAACGGCCACCAGGTCTGCGCCGGTAGGGAGTCCGGTGGCCGCCGACAGATAGATCGCGGTGTCGCGCAGCGCTTCGGCATGCAGCAGACTGTCGTGCGCGGCCCATTCCGGTGAGGTCGGCGGGCCCCAGAGGTTGTCGACATCGCCGCCGCGCGAGGCGACGGTGATGGTGGTGACGGCGTGACCGAGCGGGTCGGCGGTGGAATAGCAGCCGCTCATCCCAGCGACGGCGCGATACCAGCCGGGGTGGCGCTGGGCCAGCATGATCGCCGCCTGCGCGCCCATCGAGACCCCCGCGATGGCGCGGCGCCCGTCGGTGCGCAGCACCGATTCGACGATCGGCGGCAGCTCGGTGGTGAGAAAGGTCTCCCACCGATTGAGTCCCAGCGCGGTGTCGTGCCGGACCCAGTCGCTGTACATGCTGCCGGTGCCGCCGCCGGTCAAGACCACGTCGACCGGCTTGTCCGCGAAGAACTCGGCGGCTCCGCCCTTGGTCAGCCATGCGGAGGTGGCGTCGCCGTCGACCCCGTCGAGCAGGTACAGCACCGGCCTAGGCCCTGCTCCGCTGCCGCGCAGCACGTCGACGGTGATGATCCGGCGCATCGCCGACGAGGCGATCGCCAGCCGTTCCCGGCGCGGCGCGACTTTCTCGATCGAGATCAATCCGGTCCGGGTCATCCCGGGATCGACGGCAGGCGGCGGGTCCGCCGGTGGCGGCGGGGCCGGCGTCATCGGCACGGCCAGCACGGGAGCAGCCGCCGCCGCGGCGATGACCGCCATCGCCGCGGTGACCGGTCCGCGTGGCCTCATCGGACCGCGGCGGCCCGTTCCGCCTGCCGGGCCGCGGCGCGTTCGCGCTGTTCGTCGAATCGTCGCGCCCGGATCTCGTGTTCGTCCAGGGCCCACCGGCTCAGCCGGGTATCCCACACCCCGTCGAGGGTGCACGACTTCGAGATCTCCCGGTGATAGGACGGCAGATTGTTCTCCGAGCGCAGATTCGTGATCATCGAGATCTGCGTGACATCGGAAATTTCGGATCGACCGTAGTCCCGATCAATGGCGAGGGCGGCGAAACTCCGTCCGTTGTCCCCTAGCAGGTAATCGTGCGGATTCCAAGCCTCTGGCTTGTGCAGATGGTCGTTGAGCAGGCGTTCGATGGCGGACTCGAGTTCGCGCGGAATATAGCGATCGGACAACGCGGTGGTCACTCGCACTCCTTACCTCGCCCCCGACATCAGGGCATAGTCGACAATAGCGGACGAAATGTCATGCGGAGCGTCCAATTACGTGATTGTTGGGCGGGGTGACGATGCTCATGTGCCCCGGCTGGGGTAGCTCACAATCCGGCGTGTCCCCCATATCGGCCACCCGGTATAATCCCGGCGGAGTGTCCGCCGCCCGCAGCCGGTCCAGCAGTTCGTGCGCGCGACCGGCGAGTTCGGGGATGTGCGCGGTGCCGCCGGTCGCGAACGCGGCGGTCAACGGCACCTCGGCGGCGTCGCCGACCATGGCCAGCACCTCCTCGGTCATGGTGAACGATCCGGTGCGGGCGATCGCGTCATCGAGCGGCACCAGCACCGTGCCGCCCGCGGTGGACAGCACCGACAGCGCCCTGGAGCCGAGCGGACCAGCCAGCGCGGCTTGCACGCGGCGGAGTTTGCGGCGAGCGGCGATCGCGCCCGCGCCAGGTCTTCGCTCATCCGGGTGCGCCGGAATTCCCAGCGCCACCACCTGGTACGACCGCGCGATCGGAATGCCGGTCGCCCTGGCGAGCTCGCCGACCACTTGCCCCCCGAGAAGGGCCGAGACCAGCGTCTGAGCGGCGGTCTGATGTTCCCGGGCGACCGCGCGATGCTCGTCGACATACGCGGTCGACGCGGTAACGGTCACCATTTCCAGCACGCGGACCACCAGCCGCGCACCGGCGAGAAAATGATCGGCCCGCTCGTCATCGACCTGGTCGGCGAGGAATTCCAAGGCGTTTCTGACTTCGTCGTGATACGCGCCCAGCACCGTTTCCAGTGCGATGCCCTCACGCGCCCAGCGCGCGGCGCAACCGGCGATCTCCGGAGGCTGCCCCTCGCCCTGCGACGTGCGTGGGGGGAGGAGTTCGGCGGCCGCCGCCAAACAGTTTCGGGCGGCGGTCGCCACATCGCCGCGCGCATCGTGGCCGGAGCGCTCGGCCAGGTGTGTGACGAGTTTCGATGTCAACGTCTCGGTACTCGTTCTCGGCTTCCTGCCCATCATGCCTTCCGAAGGCTAGCCGCTGATCGTGATGAAATCGAGATATGTTCCAACGAATCAGGTAACTCATCAGGGGCCGCCCGACGTGTTGGGCGGAATCACAAGCACTCCGAGCCAATTCGGCGGCACACAGTGCCCGCATCGCCAGGAATTCTGCGCCGCCGCAGTTTTCGGATTCACCCATGGCCCGGCTCCGGTCTCCGCGGGATGCGACGCAGCGCCGACCGCGCATTCCGGCGCTGCGTCGTGGTCACCCTAGAGCCGTCTCGGCCGTCCTGAGAAGTCCCCCGCCGCGCCCTCGGGACGGTTCATCGGCACCGATGACCGCGATGGTGACATGGCACAAATCGCGGCGTGTCGTCCGATTATGTTGTGTCACAACGCAACCAGGCGTCCGTCGTGGAATCTCCGATGATCCGCGCCGAAACGGGCGAACCCGCTCGCGGATGCTCTACTGTCGCAGCAGTGCCGGACCCTCGTTCGCCGCGTTGTGGCCCGGCACGCGACGTGCCCGCTGCGCGGGTCCCTACCCCCGCCCGGCGGGCACGCCGCACTCGCCCTCAGCCGTGCCCCCAAGTGAGGTCTGCGGCCACCCACTCGGATTCCCATTGCCGCAGGCGCCGCCGGTCCAGGCCGCGACGCAGCAGCCAGTAGGTACCCGCGAACACTACCGAGACACCGAGCAGCGCACCCGAGGTGAGCAGCACCGCCTTGCTGGCGGCCTGCGTCGCCGACGGCGGCTCCACGACGGCTCCGTCTTCGTTCAACCAGATCGACACGGTGGAACCCGGCTCCACCACCGTGGTCGACTGGTAATCGCTCGTGTGCGTCACGCCTTCGGCATCCTTCCAGGACACCCGTGCGGGCACGACCGGCGCGTACAGCGGCGCTTTTCCGGTCTCGATCACGGTGGCGTCGACCTGGTGCAGCCGTGCCGTTTCGGCCTGCACCGCGGCCGTTTCCACCCGGTAGACTCCGCCGCCGACGGTCACCGCCAGCACCGGAACGACGATCAAGAACACCAGGGCGAGCAGGGCGGCCACCCCGGCTTGCACGCGGTCTTCCCTGCGGCGCAGCGGATTTCGGTCCAGTCCGACGCGTCGGCACGTCCGGCGGTACATACTCACCGACCCGGTAGACATGACGGTGACTCCTCGTAACGGATTTCGGCAGTGAGGGTGACGAGGGTGTCGAAGAACTCTTCGACGAGGCCGGGCAGGCCCTTCGGGTCCGGGCCCGCCGCCCAGCTCTGCAACGCCGCGAGCAGCAAGCCCGCACCGGCGCCGACGGCGGCGGCCGGACGTGGATCCGTCAACGGATCCACCCCCAGCCTCGCCGCGATGATCCGGACCGATTCGCGCTGTCCGTCGATCCGGATGCGCTGATAGCCGGCGAACAGCTCGGGCTCGTTGTCGAAACGCTGGAACAGCGCCCAACGCCGCGCCAGCAGTGCGGCGCGGGCGCCCCCGTACTCGGTGGCGAGCCAGTCGTGCACGGCGTTGCGATAGGCAACCAAGGGCGGCTCGGGCTCGGGACGGCGGCACAGCGCCTCGTTGAACAGGTGCACGTCCTGATCGACATCGCCGAGAATGGCCTCCTCGATGGAGGCGAAGTGCCTGCTGAAAGTGCGCCGGGCGACACCGGCCCGCACCGCGATGTCCTCGACGGCGACCGCGTCGAGCCCCCGCTCGGTGAGCAGGTCGAACGCCGCGCGCGTCAGCGCCTCGCGGCTGCGCCGAGTGCGCAGCCGACGACCGTCCAGACCGACACCGTCGTCGCTCATGACCACAGCCTACCCCCTATTGTCCCACTGGGACAATACTTCACTGTGACCCGACCCACTCCGACACCCGACCCCACTGCCGTGCAGCGAGGCGCGGTCCCGGCTCCAGGTCACGTCTCCGAGTGGCCACCGGGTTCGTCGACGGTAGGCGGGACGCCGTCGCGCAGCGCTTCCAACAGCCGCCGCGAGTGCTCCGGTGGCGCCGCGAGTACCGAAAGCTGGTTGAGCACAGCGTAATACGCATCCAGATCGGCGATCTTGTCCAGATAGAGTGCGCCGGTCAGCTGTTGGAGATAGACGATGTCGGGCAAGTCCGTCTCGGCGAAACGCAACACGGTGAAGGCACCGTCGGCGAGCGCGGGCCCACCGACGTGGTCGGCCAGGATCTGGATCGTGATGTGCGGCTGCTGCTCCGCGCGCAGCAGATGGTCGAGCTGGGCACGCCACACGGTGGAGCCGCCGATCCGGCGGCGCAGCGCGGCTTCCTCGATGATCATCCACAGCTGTGGCGCTTCCGGCCGGGACAGGATCTCCTGTCTTCGCATGCGCAGCGCGACGCGACGCTCGATCGCCTGCGCCGACTCACCCGCATGGGCCAGGCCGAGCACCGCGTGGGCATATTCCGGCGTCTGCAGCAGCTCGGGCACCGACCGCGGTTCATAACCGCGAATCAACCGTGCCGCCTGCTCCAAGCCGAGGTAGGTGTCGAACCACTTCGGCAGCCAGTCGTTGTCCCGCGCCCACCAGCCCGACGCGTTGGCCTGCCTGGCCAACTCCAGGTACCGCTCCCGCTCCTCGGCATCGGTCACCCGGTAGAGATCGAGCAGGTCGACCAGATCACGTTCCCGACAGCCGGTGCGGCCGAGCTCCAGCCTGCTGATCTTCGAATGTGACCCGCGAATGGCCTCGCCCGCGGCTTCGCGCGTGATCCCTCGGGCCTCGCGTAGGCGGCGCAGCCGCCCACCCAGCATCATTCGGAGCACCGTTGGCCCGCCGCCGGCCACCGGACGGTTGCCGGACCCGGGCGAATCCGTCGCCTGTCGTACCTTCGAAGGAGGCATCTCCCGAGTGTGCCATGGGCTCCCGGTTGTCAGCTACGGCCGAAAGGCCCTGTACGCACGGGTATTCATCGTTCGCGCCGCTGGATTCGGTCAGGCGGTACCCGACGGTCGATCCATGGTTTCCGGCTGGCGCTCGCGCAGCGCCGCGACGAGTTCCCTGGTGTACTCGGGCGGCGCGGCATGCACCGAAAGCAGATTCGCCACCGTACGGTAGGCGGCGAGATCGGCATGCTTGTCCAGATACAGTGCACCGGTGAGTTGCTGCAGGTAGACGATGTCGGGCAGATCCGCCTGGGCGAAACGCAGCATGGTGAACGCCCCGTCGGCGAGCGCGGGACCGCCGACATGATCGGCCAGCACCTGCACGGTGATATTCGGTGCGGCCGCGGCCCGCAGCACCTGCTCGAGCTGGTCCGACCACACTTGCGATCCGCCGATCCTGCGCCGCAGCGCCGCCTCTTCGACGATCAGCCACAACTGTGGCGGGTCGGGTCTGGTCAGAATCCCTTGGCGGCGCATACGCAAGGCCACGCGCCGTTCGATCGACTCCTCGTCCTCATGGGGATGAGCGAGCACGAACAGCGCGCGGGCGTAGTCGGGAGTCTGCAGCAGTTCCGGTATCACGCGCGGCTCGTAGCAGCGGATCAATTGTGCGGCCTGTTCCAGCCCCAGATAGGTGTCGAACCACTTCGGCAACCAATCGGAGTCGCGATGCCACCACCCGGAGGTGTTGGCCTGCTTGGCAAGTCGCTTGAATTCGGCAAGCTCGTCCTCGTCGGTGACCCCGTACAGCTCCAGCAGATCGACCAGATCTCGTTCCCGGAAGCCGGTCCGTCCCAGCTCGAGCCTGCTGATCTTGGAATGCGAACCGCGGATCGCCTCGCCCGCCTCCTCGAGCGAGATACCGCAAGCCTCGCGCAGCCGTCGCATCCGCCCACCGAGAATCATCCGCAAGGCCGTCGGGCCACCCTCGACGGCCGGAGCCGCTGTGCGAGTGATTGTTTCATTCCGAGTCCGCACCGCCGAAGCACGCATGTATCGAGTCTCCCATGTGCGTTCGCCACACTCCAGCACCAACCCGGGTGGAATGACGCGTATTCGCAGGTGCAAGCACATTCGCAAGATCATCGGACCGGAGCGGCGCTGGGCCGCAACGAATCCGCTGGGCCCGACCGGCGCCCGCCGCCGATCCCGGCCGCGGGCGCAGATCAGCGCAGCAGCACAGTCGCTGTCGCGCGACCGAACAGCTTGCGCCCCCCGGAAGTGGCGCCCAACGCGATGGTGGCGGTGCGACGCTCGGGATCCAATTCTTTGATCCGGCCCCGGAATTCGATCGCACTCGCCTTCGTCGAAGGAACCGGGGCGAACGACGCGAACCGGACCCCGTACGTCGCCAGCGCGGCTGGATCCCCCAGCCACGACGTCAGATACCCGGCGCCGAGCCCCATCGTCAGCAGTCCGTGCGAGACGACGTCGGGCAACCCCGCACTCCGCGCCACCAAGTCACTGAAGTGGATCGGATTCGAATCACCTGATACGCCAGCGTAATTCACCAGATCGCCACGCGTGAGCTGCACGGTCCGCGGAACGAGCTCCATCCCGACGGACAACTCCTCGAAAACGGGAACCGATCGCGGCGTCCGAGGTTCGTCGGACGAATCCGGTTGTGCCGGTTCGTCGAAGCACTCGACCAGGCCGTTGTCCTCGTCGGCCGTCCGAGTGGCCGCCGCGTCCGACCGGTCGGTCGCGGACTGACCGGTCATGATCACGCCCTCGACGGTGTCGCGTAGATCGGCGGCCAGCTCCACACCGGTCTGCGCCACCGCGGTGCTGTACGCGGTCTGCAACACTTCCTTGTGCTGGTTGGTGAGCACGTTCTTGGTGACCATGAAGTCCTTGTCACCGAATTGCCGGAACGACTCGATATAGGAGTCGCACCGCAGCTGGTCCCCCGCGACGATCGGGCGGTGCACCTGGATGGATTGCTCGGTCTGCAAGACCTGGCCGAGGTCGTAACCGGCGAGCACGGACTCGAACATCTTGCGCTGCACCAGCAACAGGACGATCGAGGAGAAAGTGGGCGACGCGATCAGCCCGTCGAAGCCCAACTCCGCGGCGGCGTCTTCATACCGATGCGCGGGGTGGTCGTCCTGCAGCGCTCGCGCGAACTCGCGGATCTTCTCGCGCCCCACCTCATAGTGGTCCGTCAGGCGGTAATGCCGTCCCACCAATGCCATTGCCTGTTCGGACGCGGTGGTCGTGATGTTGTCCATGTGCCCTCTCGCGAATTCGTCTTCACCCCGCCCAGAACGGCCCACCGTACCGAAGCCGCGATGGTGCTGCAGGCGCACCTTCGCCAGATCTGGGCATACGAACAACGGACCGAAAGGGGGATCGGGTCGCGGCATCATCGCGATAGCAGGCACACCGGGCTACCGGATGCCTCCCGGCGCCGTCACACGGTCAGCATTCGTCGGGCGCTCGAGCCCCACGCAACCGGTCGTCCAACCAGACCATGGCTTCCGGATAGCCGAGTGCCCCCGCGATGATGTGCTCTCCGAGAACACTACGGTACACCGCGGGCACTCCGAGGCGGCACTGCTCCCGGTAGAGGTTGCGCGCGCCCTCGGCCGGGATCCAGAACTCCTGCTCGCCGTTGTAGATATACAGCGGGGTCGCCGACTTCATGTCTTCCATCTTGGTCACCCGATAGACGTCCGCGGCCAGCGTCGAGTGCAGCGGATCGGGGTAGTTCGCGGCGACATCGATCGGCAGCATCAGGATGCCCGCCAGTCCATAACTGCTGCCGCACATGTCCTTTACCGGCGAGGTCGCCACCCATTGGGCGAGATTGTTCATCCTGGCCAGGATCTCCGGCCGCTCGCGGCCGATCCCGAGCACCGCGCCCATGAACACCGCCGACGCGAGATTCCCATTCATGCTGCGGGCCAGGATCTCGTAGTCCGCGGGCACCCCGCCCAGCGCCGCGCCGACGATCACCTCCGCCAATTCCGGTGCGTAACCTGCGATCAGCTTCACCGCCCCATGTGTCGCGATCGCTCCCCCCGAATATCCCACGATGCCGAACTTGCTGGCGCCGAACTGTTCCGGCAGCAGTGCACGCACCGCCCTGATCGAGTCCAGCACCGCGTGACCGGCCACGAACGGTTCGGCGTAGGCCATCGACGGCCCCTCATGGTCCGGGATCAGCACGGCATATCCGCGCAGCGCCGCGATGTGCGTCGTGGGCGGCACGAAGTCGGTGATGCTGGTGTCCGAGTGGAGTCCGTGTGCCAGGGTGTAGCCCGGGGTGCAGATACGGCCGAGGGCGTCGATCGGCAAGTTGTTCACCACCACCGGTCGCGGGCCCGGTCCCGGCCAAGCCGCCGCGGGAACGATCAGCGTCGCGGTGGCGTACGAAGGCGCGCCGTGCGCATCGGTCGTGCGGTACTTCACCAGCAGGGCGCGCCGGATCGGCAGCAGCATCAGCGGCGCGGTCGTCGCGCTCACGTCGCGGGCCTCGATGACCTGGCCCTCGGTCAACTCGTCGAGGTTCGCGGGGCGGAGATCGAATATCGGGTCACCGACCGGCGCGGGCAACGTGGCCACGCGCAGAGCGGCCAGGGACGGCGACAGTGTGGTCGCCTGGTGCGCAGGCGAACTCGGCTCCGGCAGCGGCGCGATGGGGGGCGGTGGAATCACCTGATCGATGAGTTGCTGCAACCCGGGCAGCAGGCCACCGGGCGGCGGGAACACACCCGACACGTCGGGCAGCGGCGGGGCAGGCTGCGGTTCCGCAGCGGCGGGACCGGCCAGGACCGAACCGAGGACGAGCAATGCGACGGCAACGACAGGCAGAGATCTCATGGCACACGCCTTTGGGTGCGACGGCTGGTTGCTCTGGCACCCGGGCGATACGGCCTCGACCCCCGAATCTCCCCTGTCAGACCGGGAGCCAGGACGTCAGGCTACGTCAGTACCCGCGACTCGGGACGTAAAGCGCCCGAGTTGTGTTGTCGCGTATCCATATCGCAACAACCGGCCGAGACCCGTGCGGAGCGAACGGGTTCGGCTCGGCGGTCGCATGTGTTCGATCAGCAGTTGCTCGGCGCAGGCTCCCCTCGGAAACGGGCATCCAGCCAGTTCAGTGCCGCCGGGATGCCGAGCACCGCCGCCGTCAGGTGGTCGGGCACCGGGATCTGCTCGGACTGCACCTTGGCGCCGGCGGCGCACCACCGCTTGTCGGTGTTGACCACCGAGTCGATCGGGATGAGCCCGTCGATCGGCGAATGCCATTCGAACACCGGCGTCTCGGGCACACCGTCGTAGAGCTCGAGGCTGTTCTCCTCGACGACCGCACGCGCGGAGTTGTCGTTCATCATCGAGGTCGTCTTGGCGAAGTCCAGCGCCCCGCGTCCGGCGCCCGTGGCGAGGATGTCGTTGGTGCAGCTGTTGGCGATCTGCGCGCGAGCCGCGAGGCCACGCTCGTTCAGCTGGTCACTGAGCGGGAAGCGCTGCGGATACTCGCGTTCCAGCCCGAAACCCGCGGCCAGCGCGAGCCCGAACACCGGGTGCGCGTTCAGGCCGAGTCCCTCCAGCATCTTCACCAGATTCATCGGCACACCGCCCATGGCCGCGCCGGCGATGTCCAGTTCGGGCGCGTACTTCGGCTGCAGAGCGGCCGCCCACGCGGTGGCCATGCCACCGCCCGAGTATCCGACCATGGCCACGGGACTGCGCTGCACCCCGAGCTCGCCGACCTGCTTCGCGGCGCGAATACCGTCGAGAGTGATCTGCCCACCGAGTTTGGCTGCGCCGTAAGCGAAGTTGGGGCCGAGGTGGTCGGGCAGCGCGACGCTCCAGCCGCGGGCGAGCAGCACGTTCCAGCCCGGCGCTTCCCGCACGATCAGATTGGGGTCACCGGTGTAGAGGACGCGCGAGACCGAGCAGTCCGCGCCGAGCCCGTTGATGATGTGCTGGAGCGACAGCAGCGGCCCGTCCGGACGGTGTGACTTGGGGGTGAGCACCGTGGTGGTCGCCGCGATCGGCTTCCCCTCGGAATTGGTCGACCGGAACCGCACCACGGTCACGGTGGTCTCCGGGAAGATCGCCAGCGGTGGCATCACCCGGGTCGCGATCACATCGCCCGGCTTGCGGTCGGCGATGTCCGCGGGTGTCTGATAGAAGGGATCCGGATCCGGGGTCGGGTACAGCGGCGCGCTGGTTGCCGCACCGGCCATGCTGAAGACCAGCGCCAAGCCCGCGGCCATCGCGCCGATCGCACGTGCGAGACGTCGTCGCCCCACTCCCCTAACCCGCAAACGTGGGTCCTGACTCATCGAACGTGTGCCTCCTGAATCGTCCAACGCTGTAGATCATCCTCGGCAACATCACCCGCGTACGGCACCCGCCAACGCGAACGTGCTGACAATTCACAAGTTTGGGGTGCAGTGCCGGTGACCGCGGCACGCCCCGGCCCGTGACTGTACCCCACCGCCGGGTGCCCGATCTGTGACATTTCCAGCCGATAATCTAGAACATGTTCTCAGCATTGGCAGCCCTCTACCGTCATTCCCACGGCGCGGCTGCCGCGCCGGCCGGAAGGAGACGGTGGCATGGACGGCACTGCGCGAAGACTCGCTCACTGCGATGACACTCAGGAGACGCCGACCCGGCGGATCACTGTCTACTTCGACGGACCCACCCCCGAGGACGCATTGATCCTCGAGTACTCGGCGACTCGGACCGAGGCGTGGGAGTTCACCTCGGCCGCCGTGCACGCCGGGCTCACCGTCACCGTTGACGGCGAGGTTCGACCCGACCTGCGCAGGCTACCCTGCCGATCGCTCTGGCGCTGAGTACGCGAACTCAGGGCCGATCCAGCACCGCGCGCAGGAACGCGAGCGCGTCGGGAAACGCTTCGCGGGCCGCGCCCAGATGATCACCGGGATACCAACCCACCCGCAGATCGGTTCCCGAGGAGCGCAACTGCGCGATCAGCTCGAGCGTCAGAGGCGCGGGCACCTCCAGGTCCGTCAGCCCCTGACCGAGAAACAGCGGCACGGAGTAACCGTTCGTCGGCACCCGCAACATCGCGCGCAGGGCAGCCAGCAGCGCGGGATCGTCCAGTGGCCGCGACAGCATGGCGCCGATGCCGATGGCGGAGACCTTCGCGTCCGCCTCGGCCACACACTCCGATTCCACGATCCGCAGCACGTCACGACCCACCGGCGTCAGATAGCTGTCGATTTCGAGTTCTGGTGCGCCGGAACGCAATCCGGCAAGCAGCATGCCGAGGTAGGCGGTGGTCTTCTGCAGTGGCAGCCGCGGCATCCATGGTCCCGCGAGCGGAACCATCAGATCCAGATTCGACGGCACCCCGGTTGCCGTCACGCCGCGCAGCTCCAGCTCCGGCGCGTCGCCGGGCCCGATGTGGGCGGTGAACAGTGCGGCGTGCCCGCCTTGGGACTGGCCGAACACCGCCCAGCGCGTGCCGAGCGCGGGGGCGATCGCGCGGGCGGCGCGCACGCCGTCGACGATGCTCCGGGCTTGCGCTGGACCGTCCAGGTAAGGATGGATGCCGGGCGTGCCGAGCCCCACGTAGTCGGAGACCACGACCGCGTACCCCGCGCGCAGCAGATCCGGGTACACCGATGTCAGGTAGTAGTCCCTCGGTTGCAGTGTGAACGCGCAGTGGTCGGCGATACCCGACGTGCCGTGCGCGTAGGCGATGATCGGCCACCCGCCCTCCGGCGGCCTGCCTTCGGGCAGATACAGCACGCCCGTGCTCTGCATCGGCCCGCGCGGGCCTCGGGACCAATAGGTCAATCGCTCGGCCGTCACGGCTCCCTGCACGTGCAACCGCCCGGCCAGCTCCACCAGATCCGTCACGGTCCCCGGCGCTTCGCCCACCCGCGCGTCCGCGGGCCCACCCAGGGCGACCGTCATCGAGACCACGACACTCGCCGCCCCCGCCATGATCCGTCCACAACGCATGACCGACTATCTCCAGCCCGAGCCGCACCGGCAAGCCACCACAATCGGTGGCCCAGCCGACGGCCCGGCACATGTGGCCGCCCCTGGCCCGACGCAGGCTATCGACGCACTTCGTCGCCGCCGCCTTCGAACGGCCTCGGCCACCGCTCGGCCCGCGCGGGCTGCGGGGGACCTCGTCCGGCTGCTCCCACTAAGCTCGGGAGAGCACGCCCGACGGTGCCGAGGAGAGCACAGGAGGTTCGACCGTGGCGCAGCGGTACCCGCATCGCCTCGTCTTCCGGCGCCGGGCCGCCGCCCTGTTGTCGGTCGGCCTGCTGCCGCTGGCGGCGGCTTGTGGTCCCGACGAGCCCGCGCCCGTAACGGGCACGACAACGACCACCGTCACCCCGACCTCACCGGCATCCCCCGTCCCGACAACGCTGGGCGCGATGCCCTCCGCGGACCCTTACGCGGGACAGCCGCTGGTGGACCACGTCACCTGGACCGAAACGATCGACGGCCCCCGGCTGCTCGTCTTTCCCACCCAGGCAGGGCGGCAGACCACCTTCCCCGGCTCGGACGAGCGGGCGTGGCAGGAGGTCCTGGCCCGGTCGGCGGACGCCGGCGTGCCCGGCATGCGCGACCAGTTCCTCTGCCATTGGGCATGGGCCCGGCTGGTCCAACCGGCCAAGCCGAGCTGGAATTTGGAACCCTGGCGTCCGGCGGTCGGTTATCCGGCCACCGTCGAAGCACGCTGCAATCCCGGCGGCCCCGAGCGCTAGCGCCGGCGCCGCCTCGACCGAAAGGAGCGATCCATGCGCGTCGTCATCGCGGGCGGACATGGGAAGATCGCGTTGCTGCTCGCCCCCTTGCTCACCGCGGGCGGCCACGAGGTCGCCGCGCTCATCCGCAACCCCGAGCACGCCGGTGAGGTGCGCGCCGCCGGCGCCGAGCCAGTGGTGTGCGACCTGGAAAAGGTCGCCAGCGACGACCTGGCGGACGTCGTAAAAGCCGGTGACGCGGCGATTTTCGCCGCTGGCGCTGGTCCGGGCAGCACCGTGGAACGCAAGTACACCGTGGATCTGGGCGGCTCCGTACGGCTCGCGGAGACTGCGGAGCGGACCGGAGTGCGCCGCTTCCTGCAGATCTCCACGATGGGCGCCGGCCATCCACCTGCGCCCGGCACCGACGAGGTGTGGGCGGCCTACGTCGATGCCAAGACCCAGGCCGAAAACGATGTGCGACGGCGGGATCTGGACTGGACGATCCTGCGGCCCGGCGTGCTGGTCGATTCCCCTGGCACCGGACTGGTGACACTCGCCCCGCCGCCGGTCGGGCGCAGTGCCGTCCCCCGCGCCGATGTGGCGGCCGCGCTGGCCGGACTGCTGCCCGCCGCGCACACCTTCGGTACGACGCTCGAACTCGTCTCAGGCGGCACCCCGATTAGCCAGGCGATTGCGCAGTTGGCCGACCGAGCCGGGCGAACGTAGCTGCCACCCTTGCCGATTGACGCCAACGGTCACGATGGGAGAACAACCGTGTTCAGTCGTATCGTCTCGATGAAGATCCGCCCCGGCTCCCGCGCCGAGTTCCTCGCGGCCATATCCCGCAGCGCCGACGCCTCCGTGCGGACCGAGCCAGGCTGTCTGCGTTTCGACATCTGCGCAGATCGGGTGGACCCGCACCGCTTCTTTCTCTACCAGCTCTACACCGACGACGAGGCGGCGGAGGCACACCGTTTCACCGAGCATTTCCTCGCCTGGCGGGAGGCGGCCGATCAATTCGTCGAGCCGGGTACGCAGATCGATTACAGCACGGACGTCCTGTTCGGCCGGTACTGAATTTCTATCGCGAGCACTACGTCCGCAAACCAGCGCGGGTGAAATGTCCACTGCGCACGTGCAATCGATCGTGCAGATGTGCTTGCATCTGAAAGGTTCAGCGACATAAACTCAGTGCCGCAACGCTTTACAGGGGACCACAAGGGGAGGCCGTGTTGGCGAGCCGAAGGCCGAAGTCGCCGTGGGTTTGCCGCCGCCGAACATCAGGGGCATTCGAATGAAACAACCACTCAGCGGCCGCAGGCTCGGATCAGCCGACGCCGTACTGGCCGACCAGCCAGCGAACGATAGAAATATGAGCACATCGCCGGCCCGAAGCGGCCACACGAACACCGCGTTCTCCCGAGAAACCGCTGTGGCGTATGTCATCGACGCCGTCGAATCCACCGGGGCGGCAACACGGCACGACTTCGATATCGAACGAATCGTCACCATCGCACACGCGATGGCCGACGATTGGGATCTCAAAGCATTACAGCCCGCGACTTTTTGGCGAATCGCCTCCAGCTTCATCAAGCAATGACACCGGCCCGCCGTCCGATGCCCGGCGGGTAACAACCGAATAATCGCCCTGTGCCACAAGCACTTCCGTCGCACAACCGCCCGTCGCCGTGCGCCGATCGCCGAGCGCCATCGGTGCCGGGCGTTTGCCCTTGCCGCCGTCATTTCCACCGGTAAACGGGAAGATCACACGCCGAAAACCACCGCCGTTTCCGGGGTGGCCGCTCGACGTCTTCGGTTGTTCAGCAGTTCGACCCGCCGCCGTGCGCTCTCAGCGACCGGCGGCGTACTTCTCGATGATCTCGATCGACTTGTCCGGGCGCTCGGCCTGGACGCTGAGCCGGTCCATGACCGACAGATAAAGCGCCAAGTCTTGCCGCCGTTCCAGATACAGCGCACTGGTCAGGTGTTCGAGGTACACGATGTCGGGGAGTTCCGCTTCCGCGAAACGCAGGATGCTGAAGGAACTACCCGCGGCGGCATGCTCGCCCGCGGAATAGGGCAGCACCTGGATCGTCACGTTCGGCAGGTTGGCGAGTGTGATCAGATGCAACATCTGCTCCCGGTGCACCTGCGCGCCACCGACCGGCCGGTGCAGCGCGGCCTCGTCGATCACCGCCCAGACCACCGGCGGGTCCGGCCGGAACAGGATTTCCTGCCTGCGTTGCCGCACCGCGACCCGCCGATCCGTTTCGGCGTCCTCGTACCCGAGCGCCACGACCGCCCTGGCGTATGCGGGCGTTTGCAGCAGGCCGGGCACGAGATGCGCCTCGTAGGTGCGAATCTTGCTCGCGGCCTGTTCCAGACCGAGGTAGGTGCCGAACCACTGAGGCAGCAGATCGTTGTAGCGATGCCACCAACCGGGCTCGTTCGCCTGCCTGGCCAGTTCGAGGAACGACTCGCGTTCCTCCGGATCGTGGACGCCGTACAGGGTCAGCAGGTCGCGAATGTCGCGTTCCTTGAAGCCGGTGCGGCCCAGCTCGAGACGACTGATCTTGGCGTGCGAACCCCGGATCGCATCACCCGCGGCTTCGCGGGTGATGTTTTTCTTCTCCCGAAGTTTGCGCAACTGGCCACCCAATGCGATACGTAGCACGGTCGGACCACGTTCTGCGACAATAGATTGCACGCGGCCATCGTCATCGGGTTCAGCGATCATCGAGTTCGTCTCCGATACTCCGGGGGTTGCCCACAGTGTGTCACAACCATCGGTCGCGAGACACACCGCACCGACCGCCAATGCTACCGCTCAGCTAGTCAAATAGTCGAACTCTCCGGCCTTCGCGCCACGGACGAACGCATCGATCTCCGGACGCGTGTAGAAGATGACACCGCCTTCCGGATCCCGCGAGTTACGCACCGCTACCTGCCCGTTGGACGCTTCGGCCAGCTCGACGCAGTTGCCGCTCGGATTGCTGAAGGAACTCTTGCGCCAAGTCCCGATGATCTTGTTGGTGGATGTATCCGACATCTTGCCCACTCCTCGGTTACCGCAGTTCGGCGAATCGGTTCGTGCAGATGCACGCTCAAACGTTCTTGCATTTGCACTGACACCGGACGATAGCACGAGGTTCACCCCTTGCGCGCCTGCTAATTCGGGCCAACTGGACAGGAATGTGAAACATGACCGCGTCGCGGTGCAAACACCGTGATCAGCTCGCCGATCCCACCGGCCGACGCCACACGAATCTTGTACTGTCACAGTGCACATCGGATGTACCAGTCAGTCGCGACACCCAGCGCCCACCCGCACGGCCGTGCCGCGGAAACGTTTCGCGAGGAGTCCCACCCATGCCCGAAGACCACAGCCCGCTCATCCGGACCGACATTCCGCACTCAGCGCGGATCTGGAACTACTGGATGGGCGGAAAGGACTACTACGAGATCGATCGCATCGCCGGAGACGCGGGCATCGAGGTCGACCCCGATATCACCACCATGGCGGTGCAGTCGCGCCAGTTCCTCATCCGCGCGGTGCGCTATCTCGCTGGTGAGCAGGGCATCCGCCAGTTCCTCGACATCGGGACCGGCCTGCCCACCATGCAGAACACCCATGAGGTCGCGCAGAGCGTCGCGCCCGAGTCCAAGATCGTCTACGTGGACAACGACCCGCTCGTGCTCACCCACGCGCGGGCGCTGCTCACCAGCACCACGCCCGAGGGTGTCACCACCTATGTCGACGCCGACTACCACGATCCCGAACGAATCATCGCCGATGCCAAGAACGTCCTGAACTTCAACGAGCCGATCGGTGTGATGTTCATGGGCGTGCTCGGCCACGCGAAGACCTATGACGCCCTCCTGCGGATCGTGCGGACCGTGCTGGATTCGGTGCCCTCCGGCAGTCATCTGGTGATGTGGGACGGCACCGACGACAGCAAGGCGTATGTCACGCTGTGCGAGAACTACACCGGCACCGGAGGAACTCCTTACGTCCCCCGTCCCCAGGCTCAGATCAAGGCCGTCTTCGACGGTCTGGAGTTGGTGGAACCGGGCTTCGTGTCCATCACTCAGTGGCGCGCGTCCGAGACCGAGGTGGGCGAGATCCGTCCCATCTCCGCCTACGGTGCGGTGGCTCGCAAACCGTAAGCCCCCCTGAACACCAAACCGCAAGCGGCACAGCGGCGGTCGTCGGCTCGGGGCCGACGATCGCCGCCGATTTTTTCTCCGACCGATCGTGCAGATGTACTTGCATCTGTAAGTGACGGAGGCATAGACTCGGGTACGAAATCCGGGAGGTACGCAGGGAGTTCGAGCCGGCGTCGCCATCACGTCAGCCTCCCACCGCACGTCGGACGCAAGGGGCAGTCGAATGAGCCAGCCATTTCGAACTCCCCATCCGGTTGCCGTCATCGCCGGCGCCGAGCCCTTGCGTCAATACCCCACACCGGATTTTTCCATGTCCGACTGCGGGTTCGAGCCACGTGGCCTCACCTACCGGCAGGCCCGCGATATCCTCCATGCCCATGAGGTGCACGGCCCGCAGTGCAGGCAGTGGCTGGCTGCGGCGGCCTACCTGTCCGCCGGGCTGGACGACGAGTAAGTTCTCCGAAATCTCCTGACGCGCAGCGGCATTCATCGTCGGCGCAAAGCCTGCACTTTGCCGTCGCGCCGGGTCGCACCGGCCGCAACCCTCCGCGTCGGGCGTCGAGTCACCGGCAGCTCATCGCGCGACACATCAGGCTGACGATCGATCTCACCGATCACTCCCGGTGCACCCGACCCTTTCGTATAGTGATCGATCGACTCGGGCGCCATTTCTCGCACGCCTGACGTGGCATTTGGAGCGAACTCGTCATGACCTACTCCGCGTTGGAACTGTCCGCTGGCTCGTCCGACTCGGCGCTGGAAATCGGTGGGCAGCCGGCTTCGGTCCCGCTGCAGAACACCGACCGCGTGGCCTCGCGCATGGTCGGATACTTCGAGAACTGCATGGCCCCCTGCCGGACCCTGCCCGGCGAGCAATTGCGCGGAGACGTCACCAAACTCACCCGAAGCTGCCTGAGCCTGGCCGCCGAGATGCTCGACCGGCGCACCGTGCCCGACGACGAACAGCTCGGCGCGGTGCGCGCGGCCGCGACCAGGTGGGCGCGCGAGGGGGTGCCCCTCAGCACCATCCTGCGCACCTACCACGAGGGGCTGCGCATCGCGTTCGGCCTGGTCACCGCGCGGGCCAAAGCCGACGACGTGGACGAGGTGCTGATCGCCACCGATCTCATCCTGGAGCTGCTGGAGGCGATCACCGCGGCGGTGTCGGACGCCTACGTCGACGAGCAGCACCTGGTCGCCAAGGAGCACCAGACGGCGGCGCAGACACTCGCCTCGGCACTGCTCAGCGGTCGCGGCAGCTCGGCATTGGCACGGCAGACCGGCATTCCGATCGCCGAGTCCTATCAGGTTGTCGCGCTGTCGATTCCGGAGCACCCGGACGAACGCGATCCGCGCGTCGACGGGAACGTCGCGGCGCGCCGCAAGCTACGCAGGCTCCAGTCCGAGCTGGCCACCACGTTCGCCTCCCGCGCGCTCGCCCTGCTCAGCATCAAGGGCGGCACGCTACTCATCCCGGTGGGTGACGACGCCGAGGCCGCGCTCAGCGACGCGACGCTCGACGTGCTGGCCGAGGCCGCCGAGGTTCCGCTCACCGCGACGGTGGTGCCGAGCGAGACCGATCGGATACCGGAGTCGGCCGATCAAGCCCACGAACTGCTCAATCTGGTTCGCGTCGGCGCCAGACCGCCCGGTCTCTATCAGATGTCGGATCTGGCCGTCGAATACCAGCTCACCCGCGGCGGTCCGGCGACACGGCGGATCGCGACCATCCTCGATCCGCTCGATGCCCATCCCGAACTGTTCGACACCATGCGCGCCTACCTCGGCAACGACATGAATCGCCAGCTCACCGCACGCCAGCTCTACGTGCACCCGAACACGGTCGACTACCGGCTGCGGCGCATCGCCCAGCTGACCTCGATCGATCTGGCGACCTCGGCGGGCATCTCGCAGGCGGCGATCGCGCTGCTGGCGCGCGACCTCGACCGCAGCGTCGCCGGGCGTCTCTGACGTCCCCGCCGTGACCGAATCGTGGCCTGTAATGGATTCGTGCTGGTCACCGAACCACGAACTTGCGATCCTGGTAATGCCGCGACGTCTGGATGGTGAAATATGCGAATTTCGGAGATCCTGCACAGGAAGGGCAGCGACGTAGCCACGGTCGCACCCGACACGACGGTGCGCACGCTGCTCGCCGCGCTGGCCGAGCGGAATATCGGCGCGGTGGTCGTCTCGCCGGACGGCACCGCGATCGCGGGCATCGTCTCCGAGCGCGACGTGGTACGCAGTCTGCACGCCCGCGGTGCGGACCTGCTGGACACGCCGGTCTCGGAGATCATGACCGCCGACGTGCGCACCTGCGCCCCCGACGATCGGGTCGACGGCCTGCGCCGCATCATGACCGAGCACCGCATCCGGCACCTGCCCGTGGTGCACGAGGGCAGGCTGGTCGGCATCGTCAGCATCGGTGACGTGGTGAAGAGCGCGATCTCCGAACTGGCGACCGAACGCCAGCACCTCGTCGAGTACCTGCAGGGCCGGTACTAGTACTCGCTGAGGTCGCCCAGATCGGCCGAGAGCCAATGCTCCGGCCGCAGATAGACCACGACCTGCTCACCGAAGGACGCGGCCGCCTTCAGGTAGCCGTCGACCGATTCGGCCGGCAGATACCGCGCGGCCATCTCGTGGTGCATCTCCTCGGTCATCGGGGTGATCCGGCTGACCGGACCCTCCACGCTCACATACCGGACGGTCGGCTCGAGGTGCTGCACCATCAGGGTGAACCGGCCGGCTTCCCGGAGATGGCGCATCTTCTGCGACTCGGGACCGGTCAGCAGCCACACCTCCGCGCCGGGGCGGTACTGGTACCAGATCGGGACGGTCAGCGGGCCACGACCGGCGCCCGCGGACACCGAGAACGCCGCGATATGCGGCTGCGCGAGGAACTCTTGACGCTCTTGAAGGGTCAGCGGCATGCCGTCCAGGCTAGTCCTGAAAGCCGTTGCCCACGACAAAACTTCGTAGTCCGTACCAAAAATGCGTATCGTGGGTGGCGTCCGACCAGCCGATGAAGGGAGCGTCACGTTGCGGTCCCCGGCCTCGAGATCGCCGATCGCGCGGGCGGAGGCTCCCCGGCTATCGGCATCGGCGGCACTCGCGCCTGCGATGGTGCGGTCGCTGTTCCCCGCACTCGCCGACACCACCGAGGTCTACCTCGACAGCGCCGCGACAACGCAGAAACCGCTGCCGGTCATCGAGACGATCCACCGCTATCACAGCAGCGGCACCGCCAACGCGGGACGCGGCACCTACCCGTGGGCCACCGGCCTCACCGCGCGCATCGCCCGCGTCCGGGAGCAGGCCGCCGCCTTCATCGGCGCCGAGCATCCGGACGAGGTGGTCTTCACCGGCGGAGCCACCGCGGCGGTCAACGCCGTCGCACTGTCCTGGGGGCTGGCCGCGCTCGCCGACGGTGACGAAATCCTCTACAACGCAACCGATCACGCCTCGAACGTCTATCCGTGGCTGCATCTGCGCGGGCTGCTCGCCCGGTTCGGCCGCCGCGTCGAGCTGATCCCCTACCGGGTGACCGGCGCCGGTGAGGCGGACACCGACGACATCCTGGCCAAGGTCACGCCGCGGACCCGGCTGATCACGACCAGCCATCTGCACCACGTTTTCGGCGGGCTCAGCACGCTGGAGGAACTGCGCGAGCGCATCGACCCCGCCATCCTGCTGTGCTTCGACTGCTCGCAGAGCGGCGGGCATCTTCCGGTCGACGTGACCGCGCTCAGCGCGGATTTCGCGATCTTCGCCGCGCACAAGATGTTCGGCGCCCCCGGCACCGGAATCCTCTACTGCCGCAGGCGCGTGCACGACCGCCTCGTGCCGTTCCTGCCCGGCGGCAACTCCGGGGTGCGGCCGGGCGCGAGCGGACTGACCGCAGGGACGATGCCCGATCTGCTGGAGGGCGGCACCCCCAACATCCCCGGCATCCTGGCGCTCGGCAGCGCGCTGGAGGTGCTGGAGTCGTTCGGCCTCGGCGCCATCGCAGTGCACAACCGCACTCTCACCTTGCGCCTGATCGAGGGCCTGCGACCGGTCCCCGGCCTCGAGTTCCTGCCCGGGCCAGCGCATGCGGCGTGCGCGGTCGGCTACGGCATCGCCTCTTTCACGCTGGACGGGATCTCGGCGACCGACTTGGGATTCGTGTTGAGCGAGCTGGGTTTCCTGGTGCGCACCGGCGCGCATTGCGTCCCCGCTGTGGCCGACGACGCGGGCTCGGTGCGGGTCAGCACGCACATCTACAACACGCCCGACGAGATCGACCGATTCGTCGCGTGCGTGCAGTCCGTCGCCGAGGAGGTCACGTGAACACCGATACCCCGAGCTACGACCGGCGGGCCGCGTCCCGGGTGCTGGCCGAGCTGGCGCAGCCGGGGTTGTTCACCGCACCGGCGCCGCCTCCCCTACCGCGCCGTTTCGAATTCACTTGCGCCGCATTGCGTCCCGAGCACGATAGCCATCTCACGTATTCGCAGCGGCTCTATCTGGAGCGCTTCATGCGGCCGTGCCGCGCCGATCAGGTGACCAGCGCCACGCATCGGATCGCGTGGACCGACAGCGACGGCATCCCGAATACGGGGCACTTCCGGGCCGACGGTCTCGGCCCCGTGGTGCCGATCGCGATGCGTGAGACCGTCCTCGCGCTGTGGCACGCCCTGGATGCGAACGCCGGATTCGCCGAGCGTGTCTCGGGGCTCGGGCCACGTGAGCACGCGGTGCTGACGGCCACGACCACCGACCACGATCCGCGCGACATCTTCCGGGTCGGCGTCGAGGCCGCCGGGCGCGCGCTCGCCCAGCACGCGCTGCTGGCCGGGCAGACCCCCTATCGCGATCCCGCCGAATTCGCCAGGGGTATCCGCGATTCCGGTTTGTTCGCCGCGGTGGCCACCCGCTGGTATTGGGAGTTGCAGGCCTCGACGTATCGGCGCGGCATGATTCCGGTCGATCTCGAAACGCAGCCCGACGGCACCGTGCGCTACTCGGCGCAGACGGTGGCGACGCTGCGCACGATGAAGGACGCCACCATCGCCGACGCGCACACCGTGATGCACCGCGCCACCACTACCGAGGGCCTCACGGTCGCGGACGCGATCGCCAAATACCATGAGGATCTCGACCTGATCTCCCGGCAGTACGCGCTGCTGCCCGCGGGGAGCCACCCCGCCTGCCTGGCGGCCATGCCCCATCAGCTCGACAACGGGCACTACAGCATTCTTCCGGCGCTGGCCGACCGGTTCGTCTCGGTGTTCACCGAGATCGTCGATCGCTGCGAGGTCGCCGAGGTGAGCGCCGACCTCGACGAGGCGAGCGCCGACCGCGCCGCCACCGCCGAGGACCAGGTGTTCTATGTGCCGGATATGACTTGTAAGCATTGCGTTCGCACCATCGGCGGGGTGCTGGAATCGATGGACATCCGCGTGCTCGACATCGATCTGGACAGCAAACGGGTAGTCGCGGATTTCCGCAGCCCGCGCAACCGGGCCCGGGCGTTCGAGGCGATCCGGGACGGCGGCTATAACCCGGTCGCCGAGCAGCCGGATGCCGCGGCGCAGGCGGCCACCGAGCCGTCGGAAGCCGCGGTATGACGGCGTGGACTCCGGCGCTACCGGCAAAGCTGGATCCGCTGGTACGCGCCTTCCTCGACGCGCCGGGCGCCGTCACTGAAACGCTTGCGCGGTTCGGCTCTCCGGCGCACCTGGTGTTTCCGCAGGTCTACTCGGACAATCTGGCCGACCTGCGTGCCGTGCTGGATCGAAGGCTGCCGGTACACCGAATCTGCTACGCGCACAAAGTGAACCAGTCCCGCGCCTTTGTCCGCACTGCGGCCCGAGACGGTATCGCCATCGACGTCGCCTCACCGTACGAACTCGCCAGCGCCCTGGACGCGGGGTTCGATCCGGCGCGCGTCGAGGTCACCGGTCCGAAGGGGGAAGCCTTTCTGCGCGATCTCGTCGACCGCGGCGTCACCGTCAACGTGGACAATCTGTGGGAACTGGGCCGGATCGCCGAACTGGCCGGGCGATGCGGGAAAGTGCCGGTGCTGCTGCGCGTCTCCGGATTCGATGGCGGACCGGTGAGCCGGTTCGGCGTACCGCTCGCGCATGTGGGGCAGGCACTCGACCTGCTGGCGGCGCATCGCGAGCGACTCGATTTCCTCGGCTTCGCCTTTCACCTCGACTCCGGCGATCTCGGCGAGCGGATTCGCGCGATCGACGCCTGCCTCCGGGCGATCGAACAGTCCTACGATCGAGGGATGGCACCGTCGGTGCTGGATATCGGCGGCGGATTCCGTCAAGTGTTCACCGCCGACGCCGATCGGTTCGACGCCTACGTGCTCGCACTGCGCGAATCGCTGCTCGGCCGCGGCGAGCCGATGAGCTGGGGCAGCAATACCTTCGGCTATCAGGTGGCGGGCGGCGCCGTGCACGGCACGCCGGTATTCCACAAGTACGCCAACACCATTCCCGCCGCGAGCATGCTCGAAGACCTGCTGTCCGCGCCGTTGGAGCGGCACGGCGGGCGCACGGTGGCGCAGGTGGCGGCCGACAATCTGCTGGAGGTGTGGCTGGAACCGGGCAAGGCGCTGGTCGACCACGCGGGCATCACGGTGGCCACGGTCGAGTTCGTCAAGGAAGTCGCCGACGGCAGCGTACTGGTGCACGTCGATCTCAGCCGCGATGCGGTGACACCCGCCGACCAAGAGGTCATGGTCGATCCGATCCTTCCGCATGCCGACGCCGCGGCCCGCACCCCCGGAAACGGGGATGCCCCCGGCCCGGTCGGCGTGTACGTGGCCGGGCGGCTGTGCTTGGAGCGAGACCTGATCACCAATCACAAAGTGTGGCTGCCTGCCACGCCGCGACCCGGCGATCCGATCGTGTTCCCGAATACGGCCGCCTACCATATGGATCTGTCCGCGGCCACGGCATCGATGCATCCGCTGCCCGCGAAACTCGCGGTCACCCGGCGCGCCGAGGGCTTCCAGGTCGTCCCCGACGCGGACTACGAGCCACACGTGCCCGTCGAGCCGTCGCGGCCACACCGCGCCGTGCCACCCGCTGACCACCGCCCCACCGGGCAGGTCCGATCCGTCGAGGCTTCCTGATGCGCTACGACCACATCACCGAACTCATCGGCAACACACCCCTGCTCCGGCTCGACCCCGCGGTGCACGGGCTGGCGAACGTCGAGCTCTACGCGAAGCTGGAGTCGCACAATCCGTTCGGCTCGGTCAAGGACCGGGTGGCGTGGGGGATGATCCGCGACGACCTGGACGAGATCCGCGCGACGGGGCAGACGCTCATCGAGGCATCCAGCGGCAATACGGCCAAGGCGCTGCGCGTCCTCGGGGCGGTGTACGGCATCGGCCTGCGCGCGGTGACCAATCGGATCAAGGTGGCCGAGGTCCGCGAACTCCTGCAGCTGTTCGGCACCGACATCGTGGAACTGCCCGGACTGTCCGAATGTCCGGACCCGACCACACCGAATGACGTCTACTCGGTGATCGAGTCGACCATGGCGCAGCGGCCCGGCGCGTACCGTCACCTGTCGCAGTACACCAACGAGAAGAACGTCGAGGCGCATCATCAGGGCACCGGACGGGAGATCCACGAGGACCTCGCGGCCGATGGCATCAATAGGATCGACTACCTGATCGGGGGGCTCGGGACGACCGGATCCACCCGTGGCACCGCCACCTACCTGCGCAAGCACAATCCCGAATTGCGTACCGTCGCCGTTGTTTCCGAGCGGTCGGACTTCATTCCCGGTATCCGGTCGGAGACGGAGATGTGGGATGTCGGACTGTTTCAGCCCGATTTCTACGACTCGATCGTCACCGTGACGGCGGGCGACGCCGTGGACGCCACAATGCGCCTGGCGACCGGATACGGTGTCCTGGCCGGGCCGACCAGCGGCGCGAGTTATGCGGCCGCGCTGGAAACGCTCACCGCGCTGGATCTTTCGGCCGCCGACCCGGAAGATCCGATCATCGCGGTCTTCATCGTCTGCGACCGGCTCGAGCCGTACCTGTCGTACATCAAGAAGCGCAGGCCGGAGCTGTTCGGCCGAGCCGAACGCGAGGCGGAGCCGACCGCGGTGGAACTGGCGGCGACACCGGCCCTGTCCCCCGAGCAACTCGCCGAGCTGGACCGGGCCGACCGGCCCACCATCGTGGACACCCGTGGCGCGATGGCCTACCGCATCGGCCACGTGCCCGGCGCACTCAACATCCGGGACGACCAGCTCGACGACATGTTCGGTCACGGCATCCCGTTTCCGCGGTCGCGCCCGGTGGTTTTCGTCTGTCCGGTCGGCGAGCTGTCCCTGCGGTTCGCCGCACGTGCCCGGCGGGCCGGATACGACGCCGCCAGCCTGGCGGGCGGCGTCGTCGCGTGGCGCGACGCGGGACTGCCCCTGGAACGCGGCTGACCGTGGGGTCCACCGTGATCGGCCGCTACCGCGCCCCGATCGGTCGTGGCGCCGGTCCCAGCAACGGGGCGAGCGGCCGCGATAGAGGTGGTGAACAGTTCGGCTGTGGACGTGAACAATTCGACGAATGCCACCGCGGTACTGCGCTCGAACAGCGCGGTCGTAGCAACCCACAGCTACCACGCCGTGTCCGCCCCGGATCCGTTTCGGCATCCCCCGAGCGTGCGGGGCGGTGCGCGCCGCGTCCGGGCGCGCCGCCACACACTATCGTTGGCCCGTGCAGACAGGTCAGGAATCAGACGGAGACGCCGGCCCACGGATCTGGGGTGGAACGACGCTCACCGAGCGCAGGGACGCGCGCCGGGCGGCGCTGCTGGAGGCCGCGCTCGATCTGATCGGCGAATCGGGCGCGAGCGGCGTCACCATGCGCGCGGTATGCCGCACGGCAGGCCTCACCGACCGCTACTTCTACGAGAGCTTCGCCAGCCGCGACGAGCTGCTCGACATGCTGTACCGCCAGGTCGCCGATGAATTCCTGGAGCCGATGACCGCCTTCGCCGCTACCGACGACCCCTCCCGTGACCGCGTGCTGTCGGAAATCCTGGTGGACAAGGTGCTGGCCGATCCGCGCAAGTCGCGGCTGTTCCTGGTCGAGCCGTACTCGAGCACCGCGCTCGGCCAGACCACCTTCGCGGTGATGCCGGTGTTCACCCGGATCATGCAGGACCATCTGTTCGGGCACATCGACGACCCGGTCAAGCGCAGGCTGGCGGCGGTGACGATGGCCAGCGGCAACGCGGGCATGTTCTCCGCGTGGCTGAACGGGTCGTTACGCGCCACCCGGGAGCAGATCATCGAGCACTGCATCGCGACGCTCACCGCGTACCGCTCGCTGTACCGCTCCTGATGGCCCGGTCCGGCCCCGCACCATCGAGACAGGGTCGTCGCGTCGGGCCGGGCGGCTAATCCCCGGCCCGGGCCCGCCAATAGGCCAGGGTGTTCCTGGTCCGGATGGTAGCGACGTGGTTGGGGCCGAGGGCGCGCAGTTCCGCGACGAGCAGGACCTCGAGTTCGGCGACAGCGCGCTCCAGGTCGCCGTGGCGGGCGCGGCAGGACGCGAGATCATTGCGGATGTCCAGGGTGTCCGGATGATCGGGGCCGAGGACGCGCAGCCGGTCGGCGAGCAGACGCTCCAGGTCGGCGATCGCACCGGCGAGATCGCCGCTGTCGGCGCGGTAGGTAGCCAGCCGACCGCGCGTCAGCAGGGTGTCGGGATGGTCAGGACCGAGGACGCGCAGGCGGTCTGCGAGCAAGCGGGTGAATTCGGCGCCCGCCCCCACCAGGTCACCACTGCGGGCACGGAACGCCGCGAGGTTGTTGCGGGCTCCGAGCGTCTCGGGGTGGTCGGGTCCGAGCACGCGCAGATGGTCGACCACCAGCTGTTCGAATTCCCCGCGGGCGCCGTCGAGATCGCCGCTGTCGGCACGCCAGTACGCCAGGCTGTTCCGGGTGCGCAGGGTGTCCGGATGGTCCGGTCCCTGGATCCGGGCGCGGTCGGCGCGCAGCTGCTCGAAGAGGGCGATCGCACCGGCGAGATCGCCGACGTCGCCCCGATTGGACGCGAGATTGTTTCTGGTGCGCAGGGTTTCGGGATCGTCGGGACCGAGCAGGCGGAGCTGGTCGGCGAGCAGCCGCTCGAATTCCGCGCCCGCGCCGGAATGGTCGCCGCAGTGGGCGCGGTAGCCGGCCAGCCGGTCCCGGCTGTTCAGTGTGTTCAGGTCGTCGGGGCCGAACACGCGCAGCCGGTCGGCGAGCAGCCGCTCGAAATCGGCTATGGCGTCGACCAGATCGCCGCTCTCGGCGCGGTGGTAGGCGCACCGGTCCCGGGCGGTGAAGGTATCGGGGTGATGTGGACCGAGCGTCTCGACGAAGTCGGGTAGCCACGCGACCCACAGGTCTCGATCGTCGGCCGACCTCCCGGTTTCCAGCTTCACCAGAAAGTCGATGGCCAAGGCGGAATCGCCGTAGGCCAAGCAGTGGCGCACCGCCGCGCCGCGCGCGTAGTCGGCGGCGCGGTCGCTGGGGGTGGACTGGATCGCCGCGACGAGGGCGCGGTGCGCGTGCACGAGCAACACGCCGAGCCGGTGGCATTCCGTGTCCAAGGTGGGCAGGAACGCGCCATGGCTCACGCCGAGCGACTCACGGACGGTGCCGGGATGACTGCGGGTGACCAGCGCTCCGAGATTCACGGTGAGGTCGCGGATCCGCGCGGCGTTGAGGTCCATCCCCATCGATGTCATTGCCGCCTCCAGCAACTCCAGTGGCAAGACGGGACCGACCCCCGCGGCCACCAGTACACCGAGCAATGCTCCGGTGGCCTGAGCGGTTTCGGTGTCGAACGTGCGCATCGCGGTCTCCAACCGCAGCGCGACTACCCGGTCGAGACCGATACCGGCGGCGACGGCGCCGTCGGTCAACCTTCCGGCCACCTCCAGCAGCAGCCGCGCCAGCAACCAGCCGCCCGATAGGACTCGCGAACCGCTCTTGTCCGTCGGTGTCTCGGCCAGCAGCCGCTGGATCCAGCCGATCCAGTCGACCGGGCCGATCGGCGCCGTCCCACGCGCAGACTCCACCACCGCGGCGATGTCGTCGGCACCGGGTTCGGCCACCTCGATCCGGTACATGTGCGCCAGCGCCGGGTGATCCTCGACGCCGGTACCGGGACGGATGCCGACGATCACCCGCACGTGCCGCAGATCCTCCCGCCGGGTCAGATCGGCGATCGCGGCCACGAGTAGTCGCCTGGTCCCCTCTTGTGGCTGGTTGAGTCCGTCGAACACCAGGGTGACCCGGCGGCCCGCGGTGGATAGTCGCGCCAGCGGATGCCGGACCAGGATGTCGAAGATATCGGACTCGTCCCTGGCCCGCGGGGTGCGCGCCGCCCGCGCCGCCTCCGCGAAGCCGGGCAGCCGCGCACCGAGCTGCGCGGCCAGCTCCGCGGCGACCGCTTCCACCGAGCTGCTTACCGTGAGAAATACCGCGGCGGTGATGTATTCGGGGGTCACGGCGAGGCTGTCCACCAGGCTGGGGCGGATCAGCATGGCCAGCAACGTCGATTTGCCCACGCCCGCGGGGCCGAGCACCGCCCGGAGCCGATAGCTGCCCGCGTCGACGATCGCGCCGAGACGCTCGCGCACATCGGGCGTCAGCAGCAGCCTCCTGGTCAGCTGGTCGACGAAACCGGCGGCGGAACGGCCGCTCACCGCGTCCCGATGGCGCGCGGTGTTCGGCACCAACCACAGACCCGGGTCGACGCCCTGCTCGGTCGACACCGCGCCGGAGTTGAACGAAAGATGCTGCGGCTGTTGCTGTGTGCACTGCATCGCGATCGGGTCCACCAAGTCCGAAGGCAGCAGATTCTCCCCGCGCAGCGGCAGGCCGGTGTCGAAGGTGGCGAGCATGGTTCTGGTGAAGCATCCGGAGTACGCGGGCCCGTCGCCCGAGGCCACCAGCAGCTCCATCCGCCCGCCCGCCTGCGCCAGCAGATCGGTCCACCGGCGCGCCGCGCCCTGCACGCCCTGCCCGGCCTCGCAGGCGTCGACCAGCATCACCAGCCCGTCGAGCGCCGCGCGATCGAGCCGCTCCCTGATCTCCTGGGTCAGGTGAAACGCGTTGTGCGAGTTGGGCGCCGACGGTGAATCGTGCCCGAGCAGGTAGAAGTCCTCCGCATTGGTTGCCACACCGTGCCCGATGAAACCGAGCAGCAGCGTGGCCTGCCGTTCGGATGCCGCGGCGAACGCGGCGTCCACCGCGGCGAACAGTTGCGCCGCAGTAGGATTCAGCACCGGCCCGTCGAGCTCGGTCGCCGACCGCCAGCCGCCCGCCTCGGTCAGACTCGTGTACAAACCCGTGGCGAGTTTCCCGGTGAACCCCAGTTCCCCCAGTGCCGCACACTCCGAACCCACCACCAGCGCGAGCCGTCCTCCCATGCGAAAAACATACCTGCGCGGCCGAGGCCCACCCGCGCTGGCATCGGGCCCGCCCGCCCGGTAGCCACGCGATATCGAAAGGTGCTGTGCGAGACGTAGGGTGACGGTTCGAGTGACAGAAAAGGAGATCGTGGGATGACCGACCCGGTGGTGGGTTTGACGGGTACGCTCACATCGCCGATCCGGGGCGCCGGGACGCTGGGTGAGGTCCTGGTCGCGATTCGAGGGGGAACCGAGCTGTACATCGCACAAGCCACCGAGCCGATCTCGGCCGGCTCGGCCGTGCTGGTCATCGCGGTCCATCCGGGGCGCGTCGTCGACGTCGTCCCGTGGATTCCGCTCGGCCCGGATCCGGCGGACGGAACCTGAAACAGTAAGGGAGACAGACGTGCTGGGCTACCACGTGCCAGACCCGGACGAGGCGATGCTGGTCAGCGGCGCCAAGAGCCGGGACAACGCGCCGTTCAGAGTGATCATCGGACGCGGCGCCTGGGTGGTTCCGCTGTTCCGGAAGGTGCGGTACCTGTCGCTGGCGATGTTCGAATCCGAGATAAAGGAGCGCTGCGTCACCAAGCAGGCGATCCAGCTCGACGTGCGCGCGGTGATCGCGTTCAAGGTCGCCAACGACACCCAGTCCATCGTCAACGCGGCGCAGCGGTTCCTCTCCGAGCAGGAGCGCGAGATGTCGGTGCTGACCGGACGGATCTTCTCCGGGCACCTGCGCTCGATCGTGGGGTCGATGACGGTCGAGGAGATCATCCGGGAGCGCCAGAAGCTCGCCGACGAAGTGCTCGTCGCCTCGAAAGTGGAAATGAGCAACATCGGCCTGTGGGTCGATTCCTTCCAGATCCAGTCCATCGACGACGGCAACCTCGGCTATATCGCCGCGCTCGCCGCCCCGCACAATGCCGCGGTGCAGCGGGACGCGCAGATCGCCCAGTCGCAGGCCGCGCAGGCGTCGGCGCAGGCCGAGCAGGAATCCCAGCGAAGGCAGGCGGAATATCAGCGCGAGACGGCGATCCTGCGTGCGCAGTACCAGCGCGATATCGACAAGGCGAACGCCGAAGCGGCGCAGGCAGGCCCCCTCGCCGAGGCGATGGCGCTGCAGGAGGTGCTCACCGCCCAGGCCGAGCAGGCGCGCAAAGAGGCCGAGCTGCGCGAACAACAGTTGCAGGCCGAGGTCGTCAAACCCGCTCGGGCCGAGGCGGATCGCGTGCGCATTCTGGCCGAGGCGGAGGCCGACCGCACCCGGATCCAGGCCGCCGCTGCCGCGTCGAACAACCGGATCGCGCTGGACCAGTTGTTGATCGAACAACTTCCGGAAATCGTCAAGCAAGCGTCGCATGGGTTGGCGAACGCGAATCTCACCGTGCTCAACGGCCCCGACGGCGTCGGCGAACTCGTGAACGGAATGGTCGGCCAGGGACTGACTGTTTTCAATTCGTTGCAAAAGGCGCTTTCCTCCAACGACGGCGAAAATGCGGGTTAAGGTGGCCGAGTAGCGACTGCGACGAGGAGCGGGTGTTGGTGTCCATCGGGAAATTGGTGTCGTTCGACAGCTCTCGGGGATTCGGATTCATTCGGCCGGAAGACGGCGGACCGGACGTGTTCGTCCATGTCAACGACATCGGCTTGGACGAGGACGAGTTGCGTCAGGGGCGGGTGTTCGAATTCGAGGTGACCGAAGGCGACCGCGGGCCGAAGGCGGTCAATCTGAGCGCGGTCGGCGGAGCGTCCGCACCAGTTCCCCGGCACAAGGGAAAAGACCGACCGGGTCCGGGACAGCTCACCGTCGCCGAACACAAACGTCTGATCACCGAGTTGCTCCTGGATGCCAGCCCCGCGCTCACCGCGGGCGAGATCCTCACCATCCGCGACCGGCTCACCACGTTCGCCGACCAGCACGGGTGGCTGGAGAACTGAGCGGCGCCGTCCACGATCGGTGTCGGTGCGGCCACCTACGATCGAGCCGAGGCTCCGTCACATACCGATGAGTTCGTCGCGTGCCCGACGTCGGTATGGGTGAGGATCGAACCCGAGGAGGATCGTGTGGACCTACCGGTGCTGCCACCCGTCCGGCCGATGCTGGCCAAATCCGCGTCAGCGGTGCCGCGCGAGCCGGGCCTGAGCTACGAACCCAAGTGGGACGGCTTTCGCTGCATCGTGTTCCGCGACGGCGCCGAGGTGGAACTCGGCTCCCGCAACGACCGTCCTCTGACCAGGTATTTTCCCGAGGTGGCCGAGCTGCTGCGGCAGGCGCTGCCGGACCGGTGCGTGGTGGACGGCGAGATCGTGGTGGTCACCGAACACGGCCTGGATTTCGACACGCTGCAGAACCGTCTGCACCCGGCCGCGTCCCGGGTCGCCAAGCTCGCCACCGAGACGCCCGCCAGTTTCGTCGCGTTCGACCTGCTCGCGCTCGGCGACAAGGATCTGACCGGCGAGCCGTTCGCCGAACGCAGGCGGCTGCTGGAGACGATCCTGGACACCGCGCTCGCCCGCGTGCACCTCACCCCGATCACGCACGACCCCGATATCGCCGAGGACTGGTTCACCCGGTTCGAGGGCGCCGGGTTCGACGGCGTCATGGTCAAGTCCGACGACCTGGCGTATCTGCAGGACAAGCGGGTGATGCTCAAGGTCAAACACGAGCGCACCGCCGATTGTGTGGTGGCGGGCTTCCGCTGGCACAAGGATGGCGCCGGGGTCGGCTCGCTGCTGCTCGGGCTGTTCGACGACGAGGGCAACCTGCACCACGTCGGCGTGGCCAGCAGCTTCACCGCGGCACGGCGCAGAGAACTGGTCGAGGAACTGGCGCCGCTGCGGGAGAACGCGCTGGCGAACCACCCATGGCGGCGCTGGGCAGACGCCGCGGCGCAGGCCGCGGCCGAGGGCAAGATGCCCGGCGGGGTGAGTCGCTGGACCGGCGGCAAGGATCTGTCCTGGGAGGCGCTGCGACCGGAACTGGTCGCCGAGGTCCGCTACGAGCACGTCCAATCGGGCAGACTGCGCCACGGCGGCAGGCTGGTGCGTTTCCGCACCGACCGGACTCCCGAATCGTGCACCTACGCGCAGCTGGACGAAGTCGCGCCCGCGGAATTGAGCGCCCTGTTCGGCGAAGCCGCAGCGCAGCCGAGCGCCGTCGAGGCGCGGTCATGAGTGAGTCGGTCGATATCGAGGTCGATGGCCGAACCGTCACGATCAGCAATCCGGGCAAGGTGTATTTCACCAAGCGCGGCGAAACGAAACTCGATCTGGTGCAGTATTACCAGGCGATTGCCGAACCGTTCCTGAACGTGGTCGGCGGACGGCCGCTGCTGCTGGAGCGGTATCCCGACGGGGCCTCGGGCAAATCCTGGTTCCAGAAGCGGGTGCCGAAATCCGCGCCGGAGTGGCTGCGCACCGTGGAGGTCTCCACACCGAACGGCACCACCAGCGACGCCCTGGTCGCCCACGATCTCGCCCATGTGCTGTGGGCGGTGAATCAGGGCTGCCTCGGATTCCACGTCTGGCCGAACCGCGCCGACAATCTGGAGATCGCCGACGAGTTGCGCATCGACCTCGATCCCTCCCCCGGCGTCGGGTTCGCGGATCTCAAACACGCTGCGGTGCGGACCAGAGACCTGCTCGCCGAACTCGGTATCGAATCGCGGATCAAGACCTCCGGTTCGCGCGGATTACATATTTATGTCGCGCTGGAACCGAAGTGGGACGGCTATCAGGTGCGGGCCGCGGCGGTCGCGCTGGCGCGCGAATTGGAACGCAGATATCCGGACGACATCACCGCGCAGTGGTGGAAAGAGGAGCGCGGGAATCGAGTATTCATCGATTTCAATCAAAACGCACCGCACAAAACCGTTTTCGGCGCCTGGTGTGTCCGGCCGAAAGTCGGTGCGCAGGTGTCGACGCCGATCAGCTGGTCGGATCTGGACTCGGTGGTCCCCGACGAACTGACCCTCGCCACCGTGCCCGCCCGCTACGCCGAATTCGGCGACCCGTGGGCCGACCGCACACCGCAGTCGATCGCCGCACTGCTGGAGATGTCCGAACGGGACATGGCGGCGGGCCTCATGGACGCGCCGTGGCCGCCGCAGTATCCGAAGATGCCGAACGAGCCGCCCCGCGTGCAGCCGAGCCGCGCGAAGAAGCCGGAGTAGCGTCGGCGGCTATTCGGTCCACAACACCCAGGTGCCGCTGCGTCCGCTGACCTCGCACACCACGGCGCGGCCGTCGGCGGTGCGGCCGGTCTTCGGCCCCGATGCGTCGCATTTCGCTCCGGCCTGCTGCACGGCGGTCGCCACCGTGTGCGGTCCGGACCACTGGTAGCCGCCGGCGGTGGTGAGGCAGATCAAGGTGCTGCCGTCGGTGGTGGTACCGATCTGGCCGAGTTGGGCCTCGCTGCACACCGAGCCCTTCGTGACGGGCCCCTGACCCGCCGCCGGCGGTGCGCCCGTCAGGGCGGCGCTAGGCGCCGGGGGCGTCGTGGTCGCCACCGGACGCTCCACAGTCGTTGGCACCGAGGCGACAGGGGTGGGTCCGACCGCGGCCTGCCGGTTGATCACATCCGGCAACCAGTTGCCCGTCAATAGCACGAATCCGGCCACCGCGGTGAGCTCGGCGACGCCGAGCAGCAGCGCGAACATCGCCATGACGCGCCCGCGAGGATGACTGAAGGCGATGAAGCCGAACACGATGGCGACCGGGAACAGCCCGAGCAATGCGGCGACCAGCGCGACGATCGCGTACGGATTGACGATCGGCGGAATCTCCACGCGGAGTCGTCCGGTCCGGCGGCGGCTCGCCGGCTGCTCCGGCCAGCGCTCGCCCTCGTCGTCCGGCCAGCGGCTCTCGGGTTCCGGCTCCGGCCAGCGCGGATCCGGTTGTTCCTGCCAGCGATCCGTGTCACGCCGTTCTGCCCGTGTCATCCAGGTCCCTCTCCACACCAACACACCGCGCAGGAACCTCGGACTGTCCGGACCCGCCCCGATATACCGACACAGAATAGGGTGCGCCACGCGAAAAGTTGATCTGAAGTGTCCAACACTTGTGATCGGGCCGTAATAACAACCCCGGTGCAACGCTCGCGGATCTGTTAGCGGAGGTGCATGCTGGTCGACAAGCAGCCGGTGCCGCCCCGGCGCTTCCCAGGAGGATCCATGTTCGACAAGACGACGTCCACCGGCCAGGACGCGCCGGACTGGCACGCAAGGGCCGGGGATTTGCTCGACGACAACTTCAACCTGCCGGGCATCGTGCTGTGCGCGCTCGCGGTCGTGGCGGTGGCGTGCACGCTGACCGCCGCCGGGTACGGCTTCACCGGCTGGACCGGAGTCGGCGCGGCGGTGACCGCGGCCCTGTGGATCGCGGGCATCGGCGCCCTGCTGCTGGAGCACCACCGGGAGCAAGTGATCGAGCTGAAGTACGGTCGGCACGGGCACGCTCCCGGAGCTCTGCGCCCCGTTCGCTACAGCCTCGAACCGCGCCGGCGGTGACCGTGCGGCCGCGGGCTCACTGTCTGCGGTCCACCTTCGGCAGCGACTCGGTGACCAGCGTCAGCAACATGTCGCACAGCAGCTCGTGCACCTGGTCGCGGGTGAGCGTGCCCCGGGTGATCCATTCCCGGCCCGCGACCTTGACCAGGCCGCCGTACGCGCGAACCATCGCGCGCAGTTCGGCGCCGTGTGCCGAATCGGCGAGCCCCACCATCAGCAGCAGACGCTCGGCGGCCGCGTCGTCGGCCGCGTCGAGGATCTGCTGTACCTCGGGATCGTCGCCGACGCCCTCGTGACTGGTCACCTTCACCCAGGTGCTGCCGTGCTGGGCGATGGTGTCCAGCAGCCAGTGCACGCTGGCGTCGACGCGTTCGCGCGAGGTGCCGGTGGGCACGGTCATGTCGTCGAGCTTGGGCAACGTCACCATCCGCCGCACCACCGCCAGATAGAGGTCGCGCTTGTTGCCGAAGTAGTGGTTGATCAGCCCGCGGGCCACACCGGCCCGCTGCGCGAGCTCGGCGGTGGAGACGGCCGCGTACGGCCGCTCGCCGAACATGTCGATCGCACAGGCGAGAATCTGCGCGCGCCGCTCGTCGGGTTCGAGCCTGCGGCGGCGCGGTAGCGCCGGGTCGGCGCCATCGTCCGCCGTGGCGCTGCTGGTTTCAGAGAGACCGTGCAATGAGATCCTTCATCACCTCGTTGCTGCCCGCGAGGATGCGCAAGACGCGGGCGCCGGTGTAGAGCTGCGAAATCGGATACTCCGTCATGTAGCCGTAGCCGCCGAACAGTTGCAGGCAGCGGTCAACCACGATACCCAGCTGATCGGTCAACCAGTACTTCGACATGGCAGCGGTGGGGACATCGAGTTCGCCGCGCAGATGCCTGCCGATGCAATCGTCCAGGAAGGTACGGGAGACCTTCGCGATGGTCGCGCACTCGGCGAGTTCGAACTTGGTGTTCTGCATCGCGAACAGCGGTTTGCCGAATGCCTCGCGACCTTTGGTGTAGTCGACGGTGAGCCGCACGGCTTTCTCCATCATGGCGACCGCGATGATCGCGGTGACCAGCCGCTCCTGCGCCAGCAGCCGCATCATCTGATAGAAACCCTGGCCCTCCACCCCGCCGAGCAGGTTGGTCGCGGGCACGCGCAGGCCGTCGAAGAACAGTTCCGCGGTGTCCTGCGCCTTGCCGCCGATCTTGTTCAGAATGCGTCCGCGGGTGAAGCCCGGGGTGTCGTCGCCGACTTCGGCGAAGATGAGCGAGACGCCCGCCGCGCCCTTGGCCGGGTCGGTCTTGGCGGCGATGATGATGCCGTCGCAAAGCCAGCCGTTGGTGATGAAGATCTTCGAGCCGGTGATCACGTACTCGTCGCCCTCGCGCACCGCGCGGGTCTTGATGTTCTGCAGGTCCGATCCGGTGCTCGGCTCGGTCATGCCGATGGCGAGTACCATCTCGCCGCCGGCGGCCTTGGGCAGCACGCGCCGCTTGAGCTCTTCGGAGCCGAACTCGGCGAGGTAGGGCGCGATGATCGTGCTGTGCACGGGGATGCCCATCGACCCGTCACCGGCACGCGCCTGCTCCTCGATGATCGCGGCCTCATGCGCGAAGGTGCCTCCGCCGCCGCCGTATTCGGCCGGGATCGCCGGACACAGCAGGCCGAGTTCGCCCGCCCGGTTGTACAGTGCGCGGTCCGGATGCCCCTGGGCGACGAATTTCTCCTCGTGCGGGACGACCTCCTTCTCGAAGAAGGTCCTCGCCAGATCTCGTACCGCCTCGACCTCGTCGTCACTCCACGCCGCGCGCGCCATCGCTCGATCCTTTGCTCGCTCCGGTCCGACCCCGTCGCCGGCTCCGCCCTCAGATTCCCGGACTATTGGCGAGTTGTCAACAAGCGCGGCGTACGTTGCCCGACTCACCGGGCGCGGTTGGTCGGCCGCATGCTGTATCCCCGTGAGCTGCGCCATATTCAGCGGCGCACGACTCCCCTCGCCGGTCGATTCTTCCTACTGTCCGTAGGGAATCACTGACCTGGTGCACGACAGCGACGTGCCCTCGGAATCGGTACGAACGAGGCAAAGACATGACCGAACCGCTCGACACCACCGAGACGCCCCACCCCGACCGGACCTGGACGGTCACCCGCGATGGCGCCGATCTCGCCGTCTTCGAATGGGGCGACCCTGCCGCCGAACCGCTGGTGCTGGTGCACGGCCTCACCGACACGCATCGCGTATGGGCGACGGTGGCGGCGCTGCTCGCCGACGGTTTCCGTGTCATCGGCTATGACGTTCGCGGACATGGCCATTCGGCCGGGCCCGGACCGGCCTCGCAGTATCGCCTCGACCGGCTGGCGGAGGACTTCTTCGCGGTGATCGATGCCGCCGCCCCGCGTCGGTCCGTGCACATCTGCGGCCACGGCTGGGGCGCGGTGCAGCTGTGGGAGGCGGTGTGCGACGAACGGGCCAACACCCGCATCGCCTCGTTCACGGCGATCGCCGGACCGAATCTCGACCACCTCGGTCTGTGCCTGCGTGCGCTGGCGCCGCGCGCCCGCCAGGAGCTCGGCGACCCGGGCTGGTGGTTGCGCGGAGCGTGCTGGGCGCTCACGCCCGGATCGATCGCCCGCAGGTTCTACCCGCCGCGCGTCCGCGGCCTGCTGGTGCGGCCACTCGGCGGTATCCCGCCGGTGCCCGCGCGCCTCGCGCGCACGTGGGCGACGGATGTCGTCGCGGGGGCGCGAATCGCGCAGGTCAACCTGCTGCATCACCTGAGCAGGCCGCGGGTGCGGCGCACCGCCGTTCCGGTGCAACTGCTCGTGGACACCACCGACCCGTTCGTCCCGGCCGCGGTCTACGACGCCTCCGCGCGCTGGGTCGACCAGGTGTGGCGCCGCGCCGTCCCGGCCGATCACTGGCTGCCGATCACCGAGCCGCTGCTGGTCGCCGAGGCGATCGCCAACTTCGTCGATGACCTGCGCGCCGACCGGGCGGCGATCAGCCCGCGCAGCAGCTGACCGCAACCGGACGGCTACCCGGCGGGCGGGTTTGCGACAATGGGCCGGTCGCTTGCCCAGCTCACTGAAGGATGTTCCCTGCCGCGATGGCCGAAAGCATGATCGATCCCGAGGACCTCGCGACCTGCCTGCAGGTCCTGGAGCAGGCCGCAACGCTGGACAAGGATCATCCGGACTCGGTGGCGGTGCAGCGCGCGGTCGGGCACATGTTCAAGAAGCTCAAGCAGCGGCGCAGGTCCGCGGCGCGCGAGGCGGTCTCGACCGCCGACCGGGCGGTGGTCGCGGCCACCGCGACCGGCTCGCCGAACCGGATCGATGACGAGACCGCGGGCATCCCGATCAGCTCGACCGCCGGCGGCGCCAGCGCGGGCACGCTGATCCGTCCACGACCCTGCTACATCTGTAAGCAGCGCTACACCCGGGTCGATACGTTCTATCACCAGTTGTGTCCCGACTGCGCGGCGAGCAGCCACGCCAAGCGGGACGCCCGTACCGATCTGACCGGGCGCCGGGCCCTGCTCACCGGCGGTCGCGCCAAGATCGGCATGTACATCGCCCTGCGACTGCTGCGCGACGGCGCGCACACCACCATCACCACCCGCTTCCCCAACGACGCCATCCGGCGTTTCACCGCGATGGACGACAGCGCGGACTGGCTGCATCGCCTGCGCATCGTCGGCATCGACCTGCGCGACCCGGCCCAGGTGGTCGCCCTGGCCGACGACGTCGCGGCACACGGGCCGTTGGACATCCTGATCAACAACGCGGCGCAAACGGTGCGCCGCTCCCCTGGCGCCTACAGCGCGCTGGTCGACGCCGAGTCCGGACCGCTGCCCGCGGGCGCGCTACCGGACGTGGTGAGTTTCGGCAAGACCATGCAGGCGCACCCCACCGCTTTGACCGCCTCGCTGACTCCGGCATTGTCCGCCGCCGATGTCGCCGAACTGGCCCTGGTCGCGGGATCGGCGACGCCGGAACGCATTTCGCGTGGCGTGGCGATCGATGCGGGTGGCTTGGTGCCCGACCTCGCGCACACCAACAGCTGGGTGCAGACCGTCGCCGAGGTGGATCCGACCGAACTGCTCGAAGTGCAGCTGTGCAACTCGGTCGCGCCGTTCATCCTGGTCTCCCACCTGCGCCCGGCGATGGCCGCCGCGACGGCGCGGCGCAAGTACGTCGTCAACGTCTCGGCCATGGAGGGGCAGTTCTCCCGTGCCTACAAAGGGCCGGGGCACCCGCATACCAATATGGCCAAGGCCGCGCTGAACATGTTGACCCGCACCAGCGCCCGCGAGCTGTTCGAACAGGACGGCATCCTGATGACCGCCGTCGACACCGGCTGGATCACCGACGAACGCCCGCACTACACGAAAGTCCGCCTCGCCGAGGAAGGTTTCCACGCGCCACTGGACCTGGTCGACGGAGCGGCGCGCGTGTACGACCCGATCGTGCAGGGCGAGAACGGCACCGACCTGTACGGCTGTTTCCTCAAGGACTTCCAGCCCTCCCCCTGGTAGCCGGTCGGACCGGATCCGCTACTCCCGGCGCGAGATACCCTGGAGGCGTGCTGTACCGGCTGCTGGCCGACGCCACGGCCGCCACGCATTTCGCCTTCGTGGCTTACGTGGTGGTCGGCGGGTTCCTCGCGTGGCGCTTCCCGCGCACGATCTGGCTGCATCTCGTCGCGGCCGGGTGGGGGTTCAGCACGATCGTGCTCGGATTCGACTGCCCGCTGACACACGGGGAGAACTGGGCGCGCGAGCGTGCCGGCCAGGCGCGGCTGCCGTCGAGCGGATTCATCGACCACTACATCACCGGCGTGCTCTATCCCGAGGACGCGCTCGGCCTGGTGCGGTTGCTGGCCGCCGTGCTGGTCGGGGTCTCGTGGATCGGCTACGTCCGGGTGCGGCAGCAGCGGTCGGTCGCGCCCGTCCGGCGGAACGCCCTGGGGTGACCCGGAACGTCGCGCCGCGTCTCAGGCGAGGGCGAGACGGCGCGCGACGAAGTCGGCGACCTCGGCGACGTGCTCGTCGAGATAGAAATGCCCGCCGGCAAACGTCGCCCGATCGAAGCCACCGCTGGTGTGCGCGCGCCATCCGTCGGACTGCTCGGGCCGCATCGTCGGGTCCTCGGTGCCGACCAGCGCCGCGATATCGGCACGCAGCGGATCGCCCGGCTGGTAGCGATAGGTCTCCACCGCCTGGTAGTCGGCGCGTACCGCGGGCAGGACGACTTCGGCGAGACTCGGTTCGGCGCGCAGCATCTCGAGCGGCGCCGGATCGGCGGCCAACCGGATCAGGTCGCCGATGAGCTCGTCGTCGGAGGCCAGGTGCAGTCGCTGTGTCTCCTCGAAGGTCGGCGCCGGGCGGCCGGACACGAACAGCGTGGCGATCGGCTGCCCGCCGCGTTCCAGCCTGCGCGCGGTCTCGAACGCCACGGTCGCGCCCATACTGTGCCCGAACAGCGACAACCGGCCGACCACTCCCTGCGCGAGCACTTCCGTAGCGATCCGGTCGGCCAGTACACCGACGTCGGTGATCGGGTCCTCGCCCAACCGGTCCTGCCGCCCGGGGTATTGCACCGCGTGAACCGCCACACCCGCACCGAATCGCTGGGCCAGATCCCGATACGCCGTGGCCGGTCCGCCGCCGGGTGGGAAGCACAGTAGACGATGCCGCACGACCGGCTCGGATCGCAACGTCCGCAACCACTCCGACTCGGTGAAGGTTCCAGCCACGTTCGGTCTCCCTTGTCCGTCGTCCGTCCTGGCATCGGCCTGGACCAGCCCACGGTAGTGCGTGCATTCCGTCCGGCGGCACGATACCGCCGCGGGCGTCAGAACCGTGGGATCGCCTTCGACGGGGTCAGCTTCACGTTGCCCGTCCAGTATTCGGAGTTCGCCATGGTCTGTAGAAGTTCCGAGGCTCGGGCGAGGTCGCCGGCGTTGGCGGCATGCAGATACTGGCCGGCGAGATGGGGCATGATGAATCTGTTCATCAGCTGGCCACGTTCCTGGCTCCAGCCTTCGAACTGCGCAGGCAGCGGGTAGTCCGGGTTCGACTGCACGATGGCGCCCGCGGCGTCCCTGGTGATCGTGCTTCCTCCGGCGAGCGCCTCGATACCCCGGATCTTGTCTCGGGTCGGCGCGCGGAAGTAGTCCTGGAGATAGCCGCGTTCCTCGCGGGTCAGCTCGGATTCCGCGACGTGGTCGATGTAGCGGCGGTTCGCCAGCCGGTGTGCCGTCTGCTGGAACAAGGCCATGTTGGCGGGCGAGCGGCCCAGCTTGAGCACGGCGAGCGACGCGGCGGCCTCGCCGATGTACTTGTCGCCGTCCCACACGCTGGGCGCGAAGTTCTGCCGGTAGTTGTAGGCCCGGATCGCGTCGATGATCATCTCCTGATCGGTGAATCCCGCATCGATCAGCGAGCTGCCGAGATCGGTCAGCGAACCACCGCGATTGACGACGCGGTCGATGGCCGCGGCGGCGCTACGTGCCGTGTGCCGCCCGCGGTGCTCGCGGACCGCACTCCTGGCCGCCTCCATGAGCTGTTCGCGGGTCCGCATGTAGTTGACGTTCCAGCCCCTTTCGTTGATCAACGCGTTCGCTCGCCAACCCCCGAGCTCCGCGCGGTTGCGCAGGCGCGCGTGCGGGTCGAGCGGATTGCGCTTGTTGCCGAGCAGCATTGCGGCGATCGGGTTGTTGTTGATGGTGTTGACGGCGGCGAGTCCGGTGATCAACCCGGCCCCGGACAGGGAATGCGACGCGCCACCGGGGCCCATCCCGAGGGCGGCGCCCGAGCCGCCGCCCTTGCCGCTGCCCGCGCCCTGCACGGCGAGCGAGAACCGATTGGCGATCCACTCGTTGCCCCGGCTGAGACCGGCGCTGAGCCGCTTCAACTGGAGGATGGCGACGACCTCGACGATCGCGCCGAGCACGAGCACCACCATCACTTGGCCGCGCGCTTCGCGGAACAGATTGCCCAAGAACAGGACATAGACCCCCAAAAAGATGGTGTAGGCCGCCATGCGCCCGGCCGCGACGAGGCTGTCCACGATATTGCGTACCAGAAAGGTCTGCGTCGGCCCGTACACGAAACCGCCCGCCGCGAATCCGAAGATCGACATGAAACCGTGGTAGACCGAATCCAGCGCGGCCCAAATGATCTTCAACCCGAGATAGACGCCGAAGCACAGCAACACCGCGGCGCAGAACAGCAGCACCAGACCGGAACCGATCTGTCCGAAGCCCGGGTTGTCGGCCTTGGCGAAGGCGGCCGTGTCGCCGCAGGCGCGTAGGCCGTTCAGCACGCCGGAGTCCGTACCCGCCCGCACCCCCGCGGTCCAGGCGGCGGCGCAACGCGGCGACTCGTCCACGACGTGCCCGAAGTTCCACACCTGCACCGGCCGCCGCGCGAAGTTGTCCGCCAGATCGCCCTGCATCGTCGCGATCAGCTGGTCGGGATTCGGCGCGGCGTTGCCGTTCAGCCCCGCGGCGACCGAGATGCCCAGGTCACGGCCCTGCGCCAGCAGGCCGTGCGACGACAACACGTCCGCGAGCGGCTCGGCGAGGAAGACCGGACCGAGCACCGCGACGCCCAACATCGTCGCGATCTGCATGGTGGCTTTGGCGTGGTAGCCGCGCAGCACGAACCAGCCGACGAAGAACGCCCCGATCGCCGCCGCGACCGTCATCAGGATCGGCGTGGCGATCTGACCGGTGAGGCTGTCGGCGACTCCGGTCAGCGCCCGCCCGAACGGATCGAGCCACTGAAAGCTGATCACGAAGCCGATCGCCCACACCGCGGTGGTCACGATCACCATGTATCCGATGAACTCCAGGCCGAGCACGGTCGACACCACTGTCTCGATTGGATCGAAGAGGCTGCCATCGCTACTGGCGAACAGGTAGTCGGACAGCCGGACACCGGCGGAGTCCCGAATGTTCATCCAGCCCAGTGCATCGATGCTGGAGCTCGCCGCGGTCCCGCTATCCACCAAAGCCATCGCGGTGGCCCCGACGACACCGGGAAAGACGAGCAGCACGAAGACGAACGCCAGCAAGTACACCACCCGGCGTCGTACCCGGGACACGCCCACCCACGCGCGCCACCGCATCAGAACAACGCGCAGTCGCCAACGCGCCGGGTCCCAGAAGGCCATCTCGCAGGCTGTCCACGAACGCCGCGCTCCTGGGTTCGACACCGTCGCAACGGCACCTATAGCGGTTCGGGGAAGCTTCGGCGGCACGGCATCGGTTCTTTCCGGTTGAGAATCGGTCAGCCGGGATCGATGAATCGCCAGCACATTCCGTCCGGCGATGTTATGTTCCGCGGAAATGCGAACCGAGAGATACAACCAGCGTGATCGCAATCGCGGGTCGGCGCTGCGCAGTCTCTCCGCTCTTCGCACGTCTCCGGAGCCGCTGCCCTACCGGAGGACGGAACAATCAACCATTCGAAGCTCCCGCACGGCACCGTGCTCCAGCAGCCATGAGAACGCGGCGCTGCCATCTGCACCCGACACCTGTGCCGTAGGTCGGCAGGACCGCGAAAAAGCGCTCCGCCGAGCGACTACACAGACCACGCACCGATCAGGGTGGTGAAGGTTTGCAAGATGGTCGATCGCGGCGTGACGTTCGACAAAGCATCCCCGGCCCGAGGGGCGCGCAGGTCAGACCAGGCGGATCAGGAGTCACCGAGGGGGGTTCGCGCCAGCCGTTGTTCCAGTTCGGCGATCCGCTGCCGGTAACCGTCCAATTCGCTGAGATGCGAATCCATTTCGTGGGTCAGCTGCGCGATCCGTCCGAGATAGCGGTGCGCGGGGCGATCGGTCCAGTAGTCGCCGGCGCGTCCGTACTCCACCGCACGATCGACGTCGGCCGCGGGGACACCCGCGGCGATCGCGTCCGTGGTCGCGGCCGCCAGCGCCGCCTCGAGCTGCTCCAAGCGCAGTCGCGTTGCCTGGTCGTGGCCTTTCCGCCCGCCGAGCGCGGCGCGTTCGGCGGCGAGATCCTGGATTTCCCGCAAGTACCCGGCGTTCTGGGCGTCCTGCACGGCCATCAGTTGGTAGTCGTGTTTGATCGGCGCCTGGCGAACCTGGTCCGGGATCAGCGCGGTACGCGGCTGCATATCGTTCCCGAAGGCCGGGATTCGTTCCCGCCCAGGGGAGTTCCTCTTCGTCCGCGTCGTCGGCACCGTGTACTCTGCACTGCCGGCATAGGTGTTCGTCATCGTCGCTCGACCTCACATATCAGTGCCGCGTGGTGCGGTGCGGCCAGTCATGCTCTAGCCCTGTGTCCGCGCGCGGCGGACAGGTCATCGGATTCACGCGCTGTTTTCCGCGCCGTGAACCGCGGTGCAGCACCTGGACATATTGACCGAATTCATGCGCCGTGTCGCATGCCGCTATCCTCACTGGCGAGAAGACCGGTAGGACAGCCTTTTTCACGTGTTTGTCGGCACTCCTTTCGCAATCGCGCCGAAACGTATCCGCAATCGCATGGTCGCAGCCTCCGTGCTCTCGCCGGCGCGGCACCGACGGCGACGGGATTCCGGCGGCGATGGCTCCGGCACTGCGTGCCACCGCACGCCCGTGTACCAGCGAAGCAGCCCCCATCCCGATCCGCAACGCCGCAGGTGGCGCCGGAGATCGGCGGCGCAACGGGGCAGTCGTGACCGCCCCGCGCCCGCCCGAAGATCAACCGCGGCACGAGGGTGCTCCGGCACAGCAACTACGCTGAAGCGAGTGAACACGCACGCACGGCTCGTCCATGACTACGAGGCCGGTATCGGTGTCACCGCCTCGCTTATCTCCCCCGCGCCCGATCCGGGTAACAATCTCGCCGCGACATTACCGGTCTGGGCGCTGGCCGCCGGTTCGGTCGCGACGCTGACGGCGGCGGCGAACCGCATGCGCGAGGCGCGTGGCCTCGACCAGGTAGCGCACCGCATCGACCCCGCCCGCATCACCTCGGCCTTCGCCAGCGAGAAGCTGCTACGCGTCGGCGGCCGAGGACCGATGCTGTTCACCGACCTGTCCGGGTTCTTCCCCACGTTCGACGGCTGGGTTCGCACGCACGCCAACTATCCGCACCACCGCGCTCGGCTGCTCGCCGCCCTCGGTCTGCCCGCGTCCGCGCCCGTCGACTTGGCCGTCGCCCAGATGGCCATGAGCCGCGCCTCGGATCTGGAGGATCAGGCCGCCGCCCACGGCGCGATCGCGGTCCGGGTCCGCACCGAGCAGGAGTGGGCCGCGAGCCCGCAGGGACAGGCCGCCGCCGCGGGCCCCGTGGTGGCGATCGCACCGCGCGCCGACCGCGGTGAGCCCGGGCTGCCGTCGGGCGCAGCGCCTTTGCAGCCACTGCGGGGCTTGCGTGTGCTCGACCTGACCCGGGTGATCGCGGGTCCGGTCGCGACGCGGGCGCTGGCGTTGCTCGGCGCCGAAGTCCTGCGGGTCGATCCGCCGCAGCTGCCCGAGATCCCGTGGCAGTACGCGGACACCTGCCAGGGCAAACGCTCCACGCTGGTGGACCTGCGCGCGAACCGGATCGATGACCTGCTCGCCTCCGCGGACGTACTGATCACCGGCTACCGTCCGGGCGCGTTGGAGCGCATCGGCGTGCACGCCGCAAGCCGTCCCGGCCTCGTCCACGGCCGGGTGTCCGCGTGGGGTGAGACCGGTCCCTGGGGCGGACACCGCGGCTTCGACAGCATCGTGCAGGCCGCCTCCGGCATATCAATCCTCGAAGGCGCGCCCGCGCTACCCGGTGCGCTGCCCGCTCAGGCGCTGGACCACGCGTCGGGCTATCTGCTCGCCGCGGGCGTGATCGATGCACTGGTCGCCCGCAGCGCGGACGGCGTCGGCCGGGACGTGCGCGTCGCGCTGGCGCGCACCGCGGCCTGGTTGCTCGACGCGCCGGACCGCACGCCGCGTCATCCCAAGGCCGCGGCGCCGAGTCCGGCGGAGGTGGTCCAGCACGGACAGGTCGTCACCGCGACGCCCGCTCTCGCCGAATACCCGGATTACGCCTGGCCCGCGCCCGTCTACGGCGCGGATCACCCCGCTTGGCCGCTGCCGACGCATTGACGGTCCCGCCGGGGCGCCGCGAAAAATCCTTTGCGGCGCTCCGGTGACGGGCGGTGAAATGGTGCTCCTCGCGTCGTCTGAACTGGCATGACGCTCACCGACACCATTTCGGAAGGAACCCGCGCCGTGGACACCACGCTCGACCGCGTCGCCGAGCCGCTGGCCGGCCGGCGGGAGTGGATCGGGCTCGGCGTGCTCGCGCTCGCCTGCCTGGTCTACGCGATGGACATGACGGTCCTGCACCTCGCCGTGCCGATGATCAGCGCCGAACTGCATCCGACCAGCTCGCAGCTGCTGTGGATCATCGACGTCTACGGGTTCATGGTGGCCGGGCTGCTGGTCACCATGGGCACACTCGGCGACCGGATCGGCAGGCGCAGGCTGCTCATGGCGGGCGCCGCGGCGTTCGCGGTGGTGTCGCTGGTCGCGGCGTTCGCCCCGAGCGCGGAGCTGCTGATCGCCTGCCGCGCACTGCAAGGGGTCGCGGGCGCGACGCTCGCGCCGTCGACACTGTCGCTGCTGTTCAGCATGTTCCGGGACGCCAAGCAGCGGTCGGTGGCGGTCGGCGTGTGGGTCGGCGCGTTCTCCACGGGCGGCGCGGTCGGCCCGCTGTTCGGCGGCGTCTTGCTGGAACGGTTCTGGTGGGGGTCGGTGTTCCTGCTCGCGGTGCCGGTCATGGCGCTGCTGCTGATCCTGGGGCCGAAGGTGCTTCCGGAGTACCGCGACCCGGACGCGGGGCGCTTGGATCCGCTCAGCGCCGGGCTGTGCGTGGCCGCGATGATCGCGCTGGTGTTCGGCATGAAGAAGATCGCCCAGGACGGGCTCGGCGTGGGCGCGGTGCTCGCCGTCGTCGCCGGTCTGGTCGTCGGGTTCGTGTTCGTTCGCCGCCAGCTCGGCAGTTCGCACCCGATGCTCGACCTGCGCTTGTTCCGGCTCGGCACGTTCCGGATCGCGCTGCTGATCAACGTGGTCGGGGTCTTCGTCGCGTTCGGCTATTTCCTGTTCGTAGCGCAGTACTTCCAGCTGGTGCTGGGGCTGTCGCCGCTGGCGGCCGGCTTGGTGATGGCCCCGTCCGGCCTCGGGTTCATCGTCGGCTCGCAGCTGGCTCCGCGCATCGTCCGGGTGGTGCGCCCGGCCTACCTGATCGGCTCCGGCCTGGCGGCCTCGGCCGTCGGCCTGCTGCTGATGACCCGGGTCGGCGTGACCGGCGGCGTGCTGCTCGCAGTGGCCGCCTCGGTGATCATCGCGCTGGGATTGGCGCCGGTGTTCGGCATCACCACCGAACTGATCGTCGGCTCGGCGCCACAGGAACAGGCAGGCGCCGCCGCCGGAGTCTCCGAAACCGGCGCGGAACTCGGTGGTGCCCTTGGCATTTCGATCCTCGGCAGCATCAGCGTCGCGCTCTACCGCGGCGATCTCGCCGGCTCGCTGCCCGCCGGGGTCCCGGCCGGGGCCGAGCGATCCGTGCGCGACACTCTCGGCGCCGCCGCGCACACCGCCGCCACGCTGCCCGGTGAACTGGGCGAGGCGGTGCTGCTGGCCGCGCGGCACGCGTTCCTGCACGGCGTACAGGTCACCGCGGGCATCGCCGCCGTGGCAGCACTGACGCTGTCGGTGGTCGCGGTGCTTCGCCTGCGCCACATCCCCGCTGGGGAACCGACGAGCGAGGACTGAGTGAGCGTCCGGCAACTTCCTTCTGCCAGTCCGTTTCCCGGCTGGGTAGCGGGTATGAAGGAGACTGTGACAACAGAGCTGACTGTGTTCTCCGATTACTGGCAGATCCACCTCCTCGATAGCGACTCGTCCACCGAAGTGACTGACCACTGGTTGGATTCCGCACTGCTCGACTACTTGGCGCTGGCGGACGACGCGATCGGCATCTGTACCGGGGTCAACGATCACGTCACCGTCACCATCGACGTGACCGACGGCCCCCCTGCCGATGACAAGGACGCCTTCGACACTGTGACGGAGTGCAGCCTCCGAGCCGACTCCGGCACGTTGCGGCTCACCTCTCCGACCTACGGCGAGAACGACGGCGATCTGGTGACGGTTCCGACGGGGTGGCTGCGGTTGCGTGTGTCCCTGACCAGGTCGATCGATGATGAGGAATACGACGAGGACTCGGACGATCCCGCCGATCGGCGACACATCCGGATTCAGTGCTGGCCCGCCGAACCCAGCGACGCTGTCTTGGTCAAGGGATGGAATTCCGACACAGGCTCATTCCACCCGGCACGGACGGACTGAGTTCCCTCGGCGCCGAGTTCGCCGCCCCGAGGTCCGGCCCGCTCCTAGCCTGCGCTCAGGGCGGCCACCGCCTGCGCAAGCCGGTTCCCGTCCGGAAGTTTCGCCTCCGGAGCGATGGTCTGCAGGATGCCGAGTCCCTGCACGAGCACGAAATACAGCTCCGCGATCGCCTCGGCCTGGTCCTCGGTCAAGTGCGGGTGCGCCTCCCGCAGCGCGTCCGCCATATCGCCATAGGCCCCGGACAGGCTCTCGGCGAAGAACTTTTGCGATTCCGGCGACCGAGCGACGCGCACCAGGTTCTCCAGGCTCGCCAGCATGCTGTCGCGATTGTCGGTGAATACCGCGGGCATCGAATTCCACAGTGCGACGAACGCGGCCAGCGGCGCGGCGCCGCCGCCCTGCCGGATCAACGCCTCCATGCTGTCGCCGATCGCGGTGCCCAGACCGTCGGTCAGCGCCTCGGTGATCAACTGTTCCTTGGATCCGAAGTGGTAGCCGATCGCCGCCAGGCTCACCCCGGCGGCGGCGGCGATGTCCCGGGCCGTGGCCTTGGCGACGCCGCGCTCGACGATGACTTTTCGCGCTCCCGCCAGTAGATCCTCGCGATTTCCCATGTGCACAGGCTACATCGTCTTAGACAAATGTACGAGACGGCTGTACCAACTATCGCCACCATCGAGCAATCGACACCTCGGCGCGGGGACAGCGCGCGGGATGGCTAGTCTCGTCCTGTGCGGCAGAAGATCATCATGGACGTCGACACCGGCATCGACGATTCCCTCGCCCTGCTGTACCTGCTCAGCTCCCCCGAGGCCGAGATCGCGGGAATCGCCGCCACCGCGGGGAACGTGTCCGCGGCGCAGGTGGCGGCCAACACCCTCGCCTGGCTGGACGTCTGCCACGCACCCGATATCGAGGTCGCACTCGGCGCCGCCGCCCCCCTCTCGATCCCACTGCGCACCACCGAGGACACGCACGGGCCACAGGGCGTCGGGTACGCCGAGCTGCCTGCCTCCGCCCGCCGCCTCTCGCCGCGGTCGGCCGCGCGGATGTGGGTCGAGCTGGTGCGCGCGCATCCCGGCGAGATCGTCGGGCTCTGTACCGGCCCGCTGACCAATCTCGCCCTCGCCCTGCGGATCGAGCCCGAGCTGCCGGTGTTGCTGCACCGCTTGGTGATCATGGGCGGCGCGTTCAATCACCCCGGCAACACGACGCCGACCACTGAGTGGAATGTGCACGTCGATCCGGAGGCAGCCAAGGAAGTCTTCGACGCCTTCGCCGCGGCGCCGGCGGACCGCAGGCCGATCGTGTGCCCGCTCGACGTCACCGAAACCATCGAGATGCGGCCCGAGCACTTGGTCCGTCTCGCCGAGCGCGCGAAAAGCTTTCCGGTGGAACTCGTCTCCGCGGCCGAACCGCCCGAGACCCGCTCGGCCGCGAGCAATCCGATCGTCCGCTACGTCACCGATGCCGTGCGGTTCTATTTCGACTTCCACCACGGCTACGACCTGGGCTATCTCGCCCACATGCACGACCCGTTCGCGGCCGCGGTGGCACTGGATCCGCCGCTGGCCCGCACCCGCCCCGCGACGGTGGACGTGGAATTGGCGGGCGCCATCACCCGTGCGACCACGGTCGCCGACTGGGCTGGCATGTGGGGCCGCGAACCCAACGCCGACATCGTGCTCGGCACCGATCCGGAGCTGTTCTTCGAACGGCTGATCAGCCGGGTCGGCGATTTCGCACGGTCGGTGCATCCCGCCCGTCAGGAGGTCCGATGACCGACGCCGACGACACCGGTTACCTGGCCGCCTTCCGCGACGAGCTCGGACTGCCCGGAATCATCGATGTCCATACGCATTTCATGCCCGACCAGGTCCTGCGGAAAGTCTGGGCATACTTCGACTCGGCCGGTCCGCTGATCGGACGCTCTTGGCCGATCGCCTACCGCGCCGACGAGCAGGTCCGGTTGAAGACCTTGCGCGACTTCGGCGTCCGAGCGTTCACCGCACTGGTATACCCACACAAGCCGGACATGGCCGCATGGCTCAACGAGTGGACCGCCGAGTTCGCGGCACGCACCCCGGATTGCCTGCACACAGCGACATTCTTTCCCGAACCGCACGCCGAGAGCTACGTCGCGGCGGCAGTCGAGAGCGGAGCCCGCGTCTTCAAAGCGCATGTCCAAGTCGGTGGCTACCATCCGGGAGACCCGCTCCTCGACCCGGTATGGGGCCTGCTGGAGGACGCGCAGATCCCGGTCGTGATCCACTGCGGTTCCGGACCGGCGCCGGGAACGCATACCGGACCGGAACCGATCGCCGGTGTGCTGCGGCGCTTTCCGCGCCTGCCGCTGATCGTCGCGCACATGGGCACGCCCGAGTTCGCCGAATTCCTCGATCTCGCCGAGGCGTATGCGAACGTACGACTCGACACCACCATGGTGTGGACCGATTTCTCCGAGGCCGACGCGCCCTTCCCGATCCGCGAGCACGGCAGGCTGCGCTCCTTCGCCGACCGCATCCTGTTCGGCAGCGACTTCCCCAATATTCCGCATTCCTACGGTCATTCGATCCAGGTGCTCGAACGCCTCGAGCTCGGCGAGGACTGGCTGCGCCAGGTCTGCTACCGCAACGCGGCTACGCTGTTCGGCATCGAATGACCTGGCCCGAACGGCCGATCAGGTAGCGACGACCGTGAACCGGGCACGCCGGTGGGCGGGCCGTTCCGCCTCGTCGAGGAGGGCGACCGCGAAGTCCTCCATGGAGATGGCGGACAGACCGTCCGGACGCGCCAGCAATTCGTCCGCGCCCACCCGGTAGGTCCCGGTCCGCTTGCCGGGCACCAGCTCGGCGGGCGGGCTCAGGTAGGTCCAGTCCACGGCGGCGTCGGCCCGGCACAGCGCGAGCTGATCCGCGCACGCCTGGGCGATCCCGCGCAGTTCCACGGGGAATTCCGGTGTTTCGTGCAGCGTCACACCGCCCGCGCCCGGCACCGTCAAGGTGGCAGCTCCGCCGACGACGAGCAGCCGCACGCCCGTGTGAGCGAGCCCGGCGAGCAACACCGTGGTGACCGCGGGAAGTTCGTGCTCGCGGCCGAGGGCGGGCCTCGTCGCCGTGATCACCAGATCCTGTCCGGCGCTGAGCGAGACCACGTCGTCGAGGCTCGACGCGTCACCCCGGCGGATCAACGCACCGGCGGGCACGGTGGTCGCACGATCCGGGTCACGAACTACCGCGGTGACCTCGTGATCGCGCGCCAACGCCTCGGCCACCACGCGGCGCCCCACCTCACCTGCCGCGCCGAACAAGGTAATACGCATGATTCGTGCCCCTTTCCTCATTGCTTAGCTCTAAGAAACATAGCTTCGCGCTGAGCAATTCAGCTATGAGATAACTCACCGCTGAGCTATTCGCTAGAGTGCGGTAGTGACCGATCATGTCGACGAGGTGCTCGCGCAGTGGCAGGCGCAGCGCCCTGACCTGGACGTCTCACCCATGGCCGTGCTGGGACGCCTGACCAGGCTGTCCCAGCTGACGTGGGCCGAACTGCGCAGAACCTTCGCCGCGCACGGCTTGGACGCCGCGTCGTTCGACGTGCTGGCCACCCTGCGCCGCAGCGACCCGCCACACTGCCTGACCCCGACCGAACTGATGCGCGCCGCCATGGTCACGTCCGGCGCCATCACCCAGCGACTGGATCGGCTCGAGGAGCGCGGTCTGGTGCGGCGCTCGCGCAGCGAATCCGACGGCCGCGGAGTCCGGGTCACGCTCACCGCCGCGGGCCACGAACTCATCGAAGCGGCCCTACCCGATCATGTGGCGACCGAGCGGCGGTTGCTCGAACCGCTGAGCGCCGAGCAACGCGAGCAGTTGGCGGGCATGTTGCGCGCGTTGCTCGAGTCACTCGGCGACTCCGTCTGAGCAGCGGCAGGCCGCGCGGATCGGCTGACGATACTGGGCCGCAATGGCTTCCGAACCCTTCAGCGACGCGGCCTGCTACGTAGTGCGGTCGAAATGAAACGGGCAGTGCGAGCCGCCGCGACCGATGGTCGTCGAGCGCTCGAAGCCGAACCCGTGCTTCGCCGGGTCGATAGCCCCGATCCAATTCGCGTCGAACTCGCACATCACCGGCGTCAGCTCCGCCGCCGAATGCGCCACGAGCACTTCGTGATAGAAGCAGCGTGTGACATCCACGTGATAGGCGCGGTCGTCATCCACCGGACGCACGAAGGTGAAACCGTCGCCGAAGGCGTACCGCTCCCGCGCCTTCGACACCACAACCATGGCGGCGAACGGGTCCGGCGCGGCGTCCAACGCGCTCCACCGACCTACCTGGCGCTGACGATCTGATTGATTCGTACTATCGGAGCATGCCATGAGCACGAGTGCGCCGTCCACTCCGCGCAGTTCCCGACACGGCATCCATGCGGTTCGTCACGCCCTCGCGCGGACGATCGCGCTGTTCATTCGCGGCAGGGTGGCGAGACGGGCGATGGGGTCGTCGTCGAGCAGAGGGTGCGCGGTGCCGTCGTGTCGGCGTCCGTCGATCCGGACGCGGCAGCACCGAATCGGCTACGGCGCCACCTGGTTCCGTGTGCGGCGAGCCTCGGTCAGCGGCCGTCGAAGGCCCGCAGCAGTTCCTCGGCGGCGAGAGCCGCGGTCAGGGTGCCGTCGCGGACCTGCTTTTCCACCTGCGCCCGAATGGCTTTCACGTCCGGGTTCTCGGCGAGCCTGCGCAGTAACTGGTCGTGCACCATGGTCCAGGTCCAGTCGACCTGCTGGCGGCGGCGCTTCTCGTCGAACTCCCCGGCTTCGGTGAGCACGCGGCGATGCTCGAGCACCGTGTCCCAGAACCGGTCCAGGCCGATCCCCTGCAACCCGCTCATGGTCAGCACCGGCGGACGCCACAGCGCATCGTGTGGATGGATCAGGCGCAGCGCACCTGCCAGTTCCCTGGCCGCGGCTTTGGCCTCGACCTCGTGTTTCCCATCCGCCTTGTTCACCGCGACCAGATCGGCGAGCTCGAGCACCCCCTTCTTGATGCCCTGCAACTGGTCGCCGGTTCGCGCCAGGGTGAGGAAGCAGAACACGTCGACCATGTTCGCGACGGTGACCTCGGACTGTCCCACACCGACGGTCTCCACCAGGATCACGTCGTATCCCGCCGCTTCGAGCAGCACGATGGTCTCGCGGGTCGCCTTGGCGACCCCGCCGAGCGTCCCCGCGGTGGGCGAGGGGCGGATGTAGGCGTTGCGCTCCACCGACAACCGCGCCATCCGGGTCTTGTCGCCGAGGATGGAGCCGCCGGTCCTGGTCGACGACGGATCCACGGCGAGCACAGCGACCCGGTGCCCCTTACCGATCAGGGACATGCCGAGCGCGTCGATGAAGGTGGACTTGCCGACGCCGGGAACGCCGGTGATGCCGACCCGGTTCGAGACCGGCGCGCCGCCGGACTCCCCCGGCTCGGGCCGCACCTTCAGCAGCAGCTGCTGCGCCAGCGCTCGATGATCGGCCCTGGTGGACTCCACCAACGTGATCGCCCGCGCCAGGGCGGCCCGCTCATTGCCGCGAACCGCCGCGGCGAGCGCGTCGACATCGATCGTCCGGCGCGCGGCCACCTTCGCGGTGTCCCGCGCTGCTGAACCCGCTTCGCTCATTCCGTGGCGGCGGAATCCGCGGCGCCGCTACCGAGTTCGTGACCGAGTTCGGCGCCGAGCTTCTTCAGCAGGTCGATCGCCGCGTCGGCGATCACCGTGCCGGGCGGGAAGATCGCCGCGGCTCCGGCCTGGTAGAGCTCGTCGAAGTCACCGGGCGGGATGACGCCGCCCACGATGACCATGATGTCGGGGCGCCCGACATCGGCCAGTGCCTGCCGCAGCGCGGGCACCAGCGTGAGGTGACCCGCCGCCAGCGACGAGACCCCGACGACGTGCACGTCGTTGTCGGCCGCCTGCTGCGCCACCTCTTCCGGGGTCTGGAACAGCGGGCCCACGTCGACATCGAAACCGAGATCCGCGAAGGCCGTGGCGATCACCTTCTGGCCCCGGTCGTGGCCGTCCTGGCCCATCTTCGCGACGAGGATGCGCGGGCGGCGGCCCTCGGCCTCGGCGAACTCCTCCACCAGCTCGCTCGCCTTGGTGATGTTGGTGACCTTTCCTGCCTCGTCGCGGTACACACCGGAGAGCGTACGGATCTCGGCCTGATGGCGTCCGTACACCTGCTCCAGCGCGTCGGAGATCTCGCCGACGGTGGCCTTGGCCCGTGCCGCGTCGATGGCCAGCGCGAGCAGGTTGTTCGCCATGCCGCCTCCGGAAGAGGAGGCGGCGCGGGTCAATTCGGCCAGCGCCCGGCGAACCGCGTCGGGGTCCCGCTCGGCGCGCAGCCGTTGCAGCTTCTCGATCTGCTCGGCACGCACCCGCGAGTTGTCGACCTTGAGGACCTCGACCTCGTGATCCTCTTCGACCTGGTACTTGTTGACGCCGATCACCGGCTGCTGGCCGGTGTCGATGCGCGCCTGGGTGCGCGCGGCGGCCTCCTCGATGCGTAGCTTCGGGATGCCCTCGCCGATCGCCTGCGCCATGCCGCCGTGCGCCTCGACCTCGGCGATATGCGCGCGAGCCCGGTTGGCCAGCTGGTGGGTGAGCCACTCGACGTAGTACGAACCGCCCCACGGGTCGATCGGGCGGGTGGTGCGCGACTCCTGCTGGATGAGCAGCTGGGTGTTGCGTGCGATGCGGGCGGAGAAGTCCGTCGGCAGCGCCAGCGCCTCGTCGAGCGCGTTGGTGTGCAGCGACTGGGTGTGGCCCTGGGTGGCGGCCATCGCCTCGATGCAGGTGCGCGCGACGTTGTTGTAGGCGTCCTGCGCGGTGAGCGACCAGCCGGAAGTCTGCGAATGGGTGCGCAGCGACAGCGATTTCGCGCTCTTCGGGTTGAACTTCGCGACCAGCTCGCTCCACAGCAGGCGCCCGGCACGCAGCTTGGCGACCTCCATGAAGAAGTTCATGCCGATGGCCCAGAAGAACGACAGCCGTGGCGCGAACTTGTCGACCTCCATGCCCGCGTCGATGCCGGCGCGGATGTACTCCACGCCGTCGGCGAGGGTGTAGGCCAGCTCCAGGTCGGCGGTCGCGCCCGCCTCCTGGATGTGGTAGCCGGAGATGGAGATCGAGTTGAACTTCGGCATCTTCGCGCTGGTGTAGGCGAAGATGTCGGAGATGATCCGCATCGAGGGCTTCGGCGGATAGATGTAGGTGTTGCGGACCATGAACTCCTTCAGAATGTCGTTCTGAATGGTTCCGGCCAGCTGCTCGGGCGCGACGCCCTGTTCCTCCGCGGCGACGGCGTACAGCGCCAGGATCGGCAGCACCGCGCCGTTCATCGTCATCGAAACGCTGACCTGGTCCAGCGGGATGTGATCGAACAGCTGGCGCATGTCCAGGATCGAGTCGATGGCCACGCCCGCCATACCCACGTCGCCCTGCACGCGCGGGTGGTCGGAGTCGTAGCCACGATGTGTCGCCAGGTCGAACGCCACCGACAGGCCCTTCTGGCCCGCCTGCAGGTTGCGCCGGTAGAAGGCGTTGGAGTCCGCGGCGGTGGAGAAGCCCGCGTACTGGCGGATGGTCCACGGCTGGTTGACGTACATCGTGGGGTACGGCCCGCGCACGAACGGCGCGACGCCGGGCACGCTGTCGAGCGGATATCCTTCGGCCGCAACGACATCCCGGTCGGCCTTGGTGAACACCGGCGCCACGTCGATGCCTTCGGGCGTCGACCACACCAGCTGCTCCGGTGCGTAATGATTGGCCGCCGCGGCCGCACGCACGTACGCAGCCACCTGTGCCGCGTCGACCGCGGCAGGCTCAGGCGAGCGCTCGGCCAACGGCACATCGGCGAAACTGCCGATCACGTGCTTGATCTCACGAGTAGTCATCAGGCTCCTACCTTCTCCAGCAGGCCGGATAGCGCGGCGACCGCGTCGATGCGCGCGGCGAGGAATCCGTCGGGGCGCCGCGCGTCGTCCTGGTCGGCGACGGCCTTCGCCGCACCGGCCAGCAGCACGGTGGGCACGCCCGCGGCGCGCAACTGCTCCACCGCCGCGCCTGCCTCGGACCCGTACCGGGCATCCGACCCGCACAGCACCGCGATCGGCGCGCCGGATCCGGTTGCCGCGGCGGCGATTCCGCTCACCTCGAGCGGACCGGGATTGATCGACTCGATGCCGCCGGAGGCCAGGAGGTTCGCGACGAAGGTGACCCGGACGTTGTGCTCGGCGACCGAACCGAGCGGCACCAGCAGCGCTTTCGGCCGAGTGCCGTGCTCGGCGAGGTAGGCATCGGACCGATCGCGCAACTGCTCGAACGCGGCGCCGTAGCGGGCGACCCGCCCGGGCCGCCGCGCCGCCTCGGACAGCGGCTGCTCGGCCAGGTTCGGGAACTCGTTCACGCCGGTGACGGCGGTCTTGCGGTGCGCGACATCGGCAGCGCGAGTGGCCTTCGTCTCGGCGATCCGCTGGGCCAGCAGACCGGATTCCAGCGCGGCCGGGTAGCCACCGGCCGCCTCGATTTCCTGCACGAACTCCCACGCCTTCGCCGCCAGTGCGGCGGTGAGGTCCTCGACGTACCAGGAGCCCGCGCCGGGGTCGATCACGTGGCCCAGGTGCGATTCCTCGAGCAGCAGCAGTTGGGTGTTGCGCGCCATGCGATCGGCGAACGACTTGGAGACGCCGAGTTCGCCGGGCGGCAGCGCGGAGTCGAACGGCAGCACGGTCACGGTGTCGGCGCCACCGACGCCGGCGCCGAACGCGGCGAGCGTGGTGCGCAGCATGTTCACCCAGGGATCACGCTGGCTCATCATGGCGGCGGAGGTGACCGCATGGTGGGGTGCGCCGCCGAAATCCGGTGCTCCGCACACCTGCGCGACCCGCGCCCAGAGTTGCCTCCCGGCGCGGAACTTCGCGATGGTGGCGAACTGATCGTCGGTGGCGGCGAACCGGAATTCCACCTGGCCCAGCGCACCGGCGATGTCCAGGCCCTCGGTCAGCGCCCGGAGGTAGGCCAGCCCGGCCGCGACGGCCGCGCCCAGCTCCTGGGCGTCGGAGGCGCCCGCGTCGTGGAAGACGGTGCCGTCCACCGTGATCGCGCGCACCGTCTCCGACCGGCGGGCCGCCTGCCCGGCAAGTGCGACGGCCGCCGCGAGACCGACATCGGCGAGACCGGCGAAACGGCTGGTCAGCGGCGCGGCGCCGAGCGCGACCCGGATGTCCTCGCGGGTCGGCGCCGGATAGCCGTCGAGCACGGCGAACACCTGCTCCGCCGCGTCGGCGACCGCGCCGCCCGCGTTCAGGGTGAGCGGAGCCAATTCGAACAGCAGTCCCGCCAATGCCGTCGGCAGGGCGGCCACCGGCACGCCCCGCTCGCCGACACCGAGCCGGATCGCGCTGATCCCGTTCTCCAGCCCGGCCAGGATCTCCCGGTTGGCCGCCGCGGCATCGCGTTCACCGATGTGGGCGCCGACGAACCATCCCCGGTGCACGTCGCGGGTGGCGTCGCGCCCGCGGACGAACGGGAAGGTTCCGGGCAGCGGCTGCTCGGGCAGCTCCTCGCGACGGGTGTAGAGCGGGGCGATGGTCAGCCCGTCATAGGTGGTCTCGTCGAGCAGCCGCTCGGGCTCCTCGGGAAGTTCGGTGACATCGACCCGGCGAGCCTTCGCCAGCACCCCGGCGACTCCCTTGCGCCATGCGGCGAACTCGGGCACCGGATCCGCCCCAGAATCTGAAGCAATCGGCATAGCTTGCTGTTCCTCTTCCTCGACGCGGGCGCACCGCTGCGCACACCCGATATACTCGCATTCGCCCAGCTCAGCGACCACTTCGGTTAACGACCATTCGTCCCGCTTCTCCTGATGCTAGCGGGCGGATTTCCGGCCGGTTGACCCTGCCCGCCAATACCAACCAGTAACCTGTCGCCCGTGACCGAGGGCAGCGAGGGAACAATCGAACACAGCACCAACGGGCGCGACGCAGCCGAGCGCCAGCGAGGCGGAGTCGCGACCAGGCTGATCCGTGACCCGCGCATCCTCGCGCTGATCGTCGGCGCGGCCGCGTTGTTCGGCGCGGCGCTGCTGGTTCCGCTGCCGGGTCCACGCCAGATCCAAGAGTGGGCGACGTCGGTCGGCCCGGCTTTCCCCGTGCTGTTCTTCCTGGTCCATGCCGTGGTGACGGTCGCGCCGATCCCGCGCACCGTGTTCACCGTCAGCGCGGGACTGCTGTTCGGTCCACTGCTCGGCATCGCACTCGCGGTGGGCGCGACGACCGTCAGTGCGGCGCTGGCGATCCTGCTCGTGCGCGCGCTGGACCGCGATCAGGTCACTGCCCGGCTCACCCATCCCGCGGTGCGCGCGATCGACGACCGGCTGGCGCGCCGGGGCTGGCTTGCCGTCGGTTCGCTGCGGCTCATAGCGGCGGTGCCGTTCTCGGTGATCAACTACTGCTGCGGGTTGTCCTCGATCCGGTTCTGGCCGTATCTGACCGCCACCCTGCTCGGCGTGCTGCCCGGCACGATCGGCACGGTCATCCTCGGCGACGCGCTCACCGGGACCACACATCCGGCGATGCTCGTGCTGTCCGGCATCTGTCTCGCGATCGGGCTCGCCGGGCTGCTCGTCGACGCGCGATGGAAGACCGCGCCGACACCCGCCGAATCGGTGCCGGTCCCGGACTAGGCAGGGCTCGGCCCGCGACCGGCTCCAGCACTACGGGGGCGTTACCACCCAGGTCGAGACGCGATCACGGCCACCGAGGCCGAGTACGCAGGCTCATCGATGCGGTGGAAGAACGCGCCCGTGCCGTACCCGCGGCGGCCGCGCCGTGCTCAGTCGGCGGCCAGTTCCACCGGGACCGCGATCACGTCCACCATGGCCCCGTTGCGCAAAACCGTCACGGGCAGCTCTACGCCGATCGCCTCCGCGAACAGCTGCCGTTGGATGCCCTGCGCGTCACGCACTTCCGAGCGCGCCACGCTGAGCACCAGATCGCCGCGGCGCAGTCCGGCCTGGTCGGCAGGACCGCCGCGGACCACCTCGACGATGCGCACACCAGCGGGTTGGCCGGTGCGCTGCGCGACCGGCTCGGGCAACGGCGCGGGCACGCCGACCAGTCCGAGGTAGGCGCGCCGGACCCGCCCCTCACGGTGCAGCGTGTCGATGATCCGGCGCGTCGTCGCGTTGATCGGAATGGCGAGGCCGAGGCCTATTCCGGCGACCGCGGTGTTGATCCCGACCACCCGGCTCGCCGAATCCGAGAGGGCGCCACCGGAATTGCCGGGGTTGAGCGCGGCGTCGGTCTGGATGACGTCCTCGATCACCCGCCCGGCGCGGCGCGAGGCGACCGGGACCGCGCGCCCGAGCGCGCTCACCACCCCGGCGGTGACCGAACCGGCCAGGCCGAGCGGGTTACCGACCGCCACCACCAGCTGGCCGACCACCAGATGATCGGCGTCCCCGAGCGTCACCGCGTCCGGCGCGCCGCCACGTGCGCGCAACACGGCCAGATCCGACAGCGGATCGATGCCGACCACCTCGAACCGGGATTCCACCCCGTCGGCGAAAACCACCTCGCCTACGCGAGCCACTCCGATGACGTGCGCATTGGTCAGCAGAAACCCGTCGTCGGTGAACACCACCGCCGATCCATGCCCCCGCCTGGTCCGAACGCTGGCCACGTGCGGCGTCACCGACGCCGCCACCGCGATCACCGTGCGGGAGTAGGCGTCCATCGCGGCGTTGTCCACGCCGACCACCACCCTGTTTGCCGGAATTGCACCACTGTGTCCAGCATGCCCCCGGGGCGCGCATGACGCACCGTGTTCGCCACAGGCGCAACCGGACTGCGGTGGGCCGGGCGTGTCGCCGAAGCATCCGCGGATTCGCGCCCGTCCGGGGCCGGATGCGACGGACCGGCCCCGCCCGTGCCGAGGGGCGTTACGCCGAGGGCAGCCGGTCGAGGAACCCCTGCACGCTCGTGATCCGGTCGTCCGCGGCGAGGGTGATCACGTCGGAGCCCGCGACGGGTGCGCTGCCGTCGGCGAGCGAGACCAGTTCCCACGAGAAGCGTGCGATGTCGTGGTGCCCGTCGACCGGGCCGAGCGGGCGGAACTCGAAGCCGGGGAATTGCGCGTGCACTCCCGCGATGGCCGACGCCAGTTGGTCGTGCCCGCTGACGTCGGCGAGCGGGTCGGTGTAGGCGCCGTCTTCGGTCCAAGCGGCGGCGACCGCCTTCAGCCTCGCTTCCTCGTCGACGGCGTTCCATGCGGCGAAGTACCGATCGACCGCTTCCTGGTAGCGCGACATGATGAAACCTCCTGTGCCGTAATGGTTTTCGTCATCCGATCCGGATCTCTCCGGTCGGCCGCCTCCTACCATGCCGTGCCGCGGTCACCGCGTCGATTACGCGCGAGGTAAAGATCTCCGGATGCCGACCCGCTCCGGCTCAGCGCAGCCAGCCCTTCTTCTTGATGTAGGCCGGCGGAAGCACCGCGGCCAGCACGGTCGTCAGCGTGGCGGCCGGGAGCCCGTACTGCCACTGCACGTCGGGGATCCAGGTGTAGAGGGTGGCGGTCAGCGTGGGCGGCAAGAAGACCGCGGTGATCATGGTGACTACCCTGAGGATCTGGTGCTGCTTCACCTGCGACCACGTCAGCACGGATTGCTGGAGATAACGGACCTTGTCGTGCTGGATGCCCGCGTGCTGCTGCACCGCGTCGATGTCCGCGATCAAGATACCGATCAGCCCGTCCAGCTCGCGATGTCCGGCCGGAGGGCTCAGGTGCCGTGCGGCGTGGGCCAGTCGCAGCTGGCTCTCCTGGACGCGGGAGACGATCTGTTCGGCCGCGTTCATCCGCGATAGCGTGAGGCGTGGGTCAGCGACTCCGGTCACGCGGCTGCGCTGGTGCCCGTCGATCGCCGTCTCGATCTCGTCGTGCACCGCCGCCAAAGCCTCGCTCGCATAGTCGATCACCCGCTCCGACGTCTCGTTCAGCGCCCACAGCAGCGCGAACATCACCCCCTGGGCGGAGCCGGTGAGCGCCGGGTTGCGGCGCATCTTCGCGACCGCCTTGTCGAACGGGCCGAAATGCTCGGACGGTTGCAGCGTCACGAGAAACTCATTACCGAGGGCGAAAACGATCGTCTCGCGTTCGATCGTCTCGCCGCGCTTGTAGTTGGCGACGACCGGGATATAGAGAAAGTCGTCGGTCTCCCGGACCCGGTCGCGCGCGGTGGCGAAGTCGACACCGAGCCGTTCCCGCAGCACGGCCGCGGTGTCGGTGTCGTCCTTCGCGAGGGGAATCCAGTGCTGCTGAAGCACTTCGGTATCGAAGTGGTCCGCGGTCACGGCGTCGAGAAGTGTGGTCATCGGTGGCTACCTCGAGAATGCCGAGCCCGAGGGATCCGGTATGCGATGCGAAGTTTTCTCGAGCAAAGTGGCCATATCGAGGGGCTCCAATACTTACTATCGTTCGGGGTTGAGCGCACCCCCTCCCAACCGAGGGCGGGCGCGCATAGACCGGCCGTGTCGAGCACTGCCGGTCGCGCCGCACGGATCACCGGGAAGGGCCGCTGCCCCGCGTCCACAAGGGACGACGGTGGAATTCCGTGCCGCGCCGGACGATCAGGCCGGAACTGCCCGGCCATGGATCGCATGCACAACTCAACGACACATCGGCACAACAAGTTCCGCGACGACGGCTCGGCGGTAGACGTCGATACTGTCATCCGGCATCTGCCGCTCACCTCGTTTCGTCGGTCGATCGGCGCACGAATTGCGCCATCCATCATTAGAAACCCCCGGCCGGGGAACGTCAATCGGTTGACCAAGTATTCGACGGCTCGCCACCCGCCGGAAATCTATGCTCATCGGACGACCGAACAAACTGCACGACAACGGTTTTCGAAGACCGCAGCAACACCGCGGCACATAGTCGGCAGGTCAGGGGCAGAGGTGACCGAGCACAGCGAGCCACCCGCCCGACCCGCCTGGGACAGGGCCGGGCCTAGTGGGTCGACAGCTGCGCTCGATGCCAAGCCGTGCGCCCGCGCACAAGTGCCGTCCGTCCTGGCCGACCACGGCGGAACGTTCTGCGGCTGTCCGCGATAACTGCGAGTATGAGATCGCAGGTGGGATCGCCGACACCGGAAGTCCCGGAATCGATGACCGACGTCGACTCTCGACCGGAGACCAGGAGGTTGCCGGGAGCGATATCACCATGGAACCAGACCGGTTGTAGCTCGCCGAATGTGGATGCGGCCGGTACGCGCCCGCAGGCGGCGGCGCCGGGTCTGCTCGCTGTGCGCCGCTTCGTTTGCGAAGGCTGGGGCGCTGGTCGGTAATCTCGGGCGGGTGAGTAGCTGGGTGCGCCGAAAGTTCCACAGAGTCGGGGGATTCGATCGAGCGGTCGGCGGCGCGGTCGCCGGGCTGCCTGCCTCGGTGGTCGACCACGGTCTGTTGCGGCTGACCAATAGCGCTGATTTCAGTGGGCTGTGGCTGGCTTTCGCGGCGGTGCTGGCCACCCGTCAGGGCGCACCCCGGCGGGCGGCCCTGCGGGGTGTCGTCTCCGTCGCCGGCGCAAGTCTCATCGTCAACGCTGGACTCAAGACGCTCATTTCGCGGCGCCGGCCGGCCGCTGAGCTGGTACCCGTGCACCGGCGATTGACGCCTTCCCCGGCGTCCTCGTCCTTCCCTTCGGGCCACGCCGCCTGCGCGGCGGCATTCGCCACCGCCGTGGCTCTGGAAAGCCCGCGCACCGCCCTGGTGGCCGCCCCGTTGGCCGCCGCCGTCGCCTACTCGCGGGTGCACACCGGCGTGCACTGGGGCTCGGACGTGCTCGTCGGAGCGGCTGTCGGTTCCGGTATCGCCCTGGCCACGCGACGTTGGTGGCCGGTGCGCGAATCCGACGAGGCACAGGCCGGCCCGGTCCGCGAGGTGCCCGTGCTGGTGGAAGGCAAAGGTCTTGTGGTCGTGGTGAATCCGGTTTCCGGCGCCCCGAATTACGATCCCACCATCGACGTCAGAGCGGCTCTGCCCGCCGCCACCGTGTTGCGCACGAAACGTGATCTCGACTGCGCCGACCAGCTCGAACAGGCCATCGCCGAGCACGTCGAGCCGGTCCTGGCCGTCGGTGTCGCCGGTGGCGACGGCACGGTCGCCGCCGTGGCGGCCGTCGCGCTGCGCCACGAGTTGCCGCTGGTCGTCATTCCCACCGGCACGCTCAACCACTTCGCCCGCGACCTCGGCGTCTACGACCTGCGCGAGGTGATCGACGCCACCGGTGTCGGCGAGGCGGTCGCGGTCGATATCGCCGGCGTCGAATACGACGACGAAACCGGTTCGCGCACCCGGTATTTGATCAACACCGCCAGCCTCGGCGCCTATCCGGACCTGGTGCAGCTGCGCGAGAAATGGCAGCCGCGCTGGGGCAAATGGCCCGCCTTCGCCGCCGCGCTCGTGGTCACGCTGCGCCGAGCCGAACCGATCGAGATCTGCCTGGACGGGCGCTGGCAGCGGGTGTGGTTCCTGTTCGTCGGCAATGGCCCCTACCACCCGCATGGTGCCGTACCCGCCTTCCGAGACCGGCTCGACGCCGGACTGCTCGACCTACGCTGGCTGCGCGCCGATCTGCGCTGGTCCCGCACGCGCGCGGTGGTGGCGCTGCTGCTGGCCGCAATCGGCCACAGCAAGGTCTACGGCGAACGCCGATTACCTGAATTGTTCGTGCAGCTACCCACTCCGGAAGCGCTGGCCACCGACGGCGAGGTGATCGGCAAAGCCACTCGCCTTCGCTTCGCCATCGCGGGCCGGCTGGCGGTCTACCGCCGCGACGAATCCAATCCCCTCTGGGCCAACCGAACCCGCCCGCACCACCGCCGATCCCCCTGGCTCCGCGACGCATTCCGCACCAGGTGACCAGTCGAGCCGGAGTACTCGCTTTTTCAGTTGACCTCGACCGTGCGTCAATGTTTAGTGTCGGGGCCATGACCATCACCGTTCTCGACACCTACTCGGCTATGCGGGAGATCCTGCGGGCTCCCGCCGCGGATCGCGTTGCCATGCTGCGCTCGATGCTCGAGCAGGTCAGCGGCATGTACCGTTACTTCCCCGGGGACGTCGACCTGGTGGACATGCACCGCCGCACGGCCGGATTTCCCCTTGACCGCGACGAGGAGCGTTGCCTCGACGCACTCGAGACGCTGGCTGCGGCCGGGGCCTGGGAACGGATGCAGCGCGCCCTCGACGATGCTCTCGCCACGCAACTGACAGCGACACCGAGGCTGGATGTCCCCGACATCACCGTGCTGTTCGTGCTCGGTGACCCCGGCGACGCCCACTTCATGGGCCCCACCCTCGGCATCACCGGGAACGGCGGCATCTCGGGCTACATCGTCATCACGCTGTGGCCGTTCCCCGAGAACGTGGCACGGCTGGAGGCCACCGCCGTGCACGAGCTCAACCACAACCTGCGCTACAGCCCAGGTGGGGTCGTGTGGAACCCGATGACGGTCACGGTCGGTGAGCACGTGGTCTCGGAGGGCCTGGCCGACGCATTCGCCCGCCAGCTCTACGGCGACGAACTCGGCTACACCCGCATCGGCGTGCCACACCTGCGCGACGAGGCGGTCTTCGCCAAAGTTGTGTCGGGACTCGGCGTGACCGGCATGCAGAACTTCACGGCCTGGGTGCACGGCGACGCCATTGCGGAACACTTCGGCGTGGCCCCGGTGGGACTGCCGACCGGCGCCGGATACGCCGTCGGCAACAGGATGGTCGACGCCTATCTGACAGCGACGGGACAGACCGCGGCACAGGCCCTGCACGCCGAAAGCTCTGAGATCATCGCTACCGCACTCCAGTACCAGGGCTGACCACCAGCAGCACGGCGAACGCGGTGCTCGGCACATTCAACCCGCCGACGGAAGTTCACCCGATCTGCCGGGTCTACGATGAGAACATCGGATAGCCGAGATGGGCGCTTTGCCCTGGAGGCTACGTGGTGGTATTCAGACGATACTGGCCACTCTTGGTCCTGCTGGTGCTGCTGCTGTTGGGCGGCGGCGGCGCTGGTCTGACACTGTATCTCACCAGCAGCGGGGGTCTCGGCAAGCGCGGCGGCGAGGTGGTGCTCGCCCGAAACGACGACCCGGGCGCGGATCCCTTCACACCACCCGCCGCTCCTCCGCCGCCGACTAACGCCAAGTTCCCCACGCTCCCACCCAAAGGGAACGGCACCGACATGATCACTCAGCCTCATCCGGGTGACCGGGAGAGGCTGTACGGCGGCACCTTGGACAACGCCAGCTGCGACCGCGAACAGATGATCACCTTCCTCGAATCGCACCCCGCTCAGGCTGCCGCGTTCGTCGAGGCCCTCAACGCCGATCCGACGCTCCACTGGAGCGGTGCACGCCCCCTCACAGTGTCCGACCTTCCCACGTATCTGCGTGAATTGACCCCCGTCCTGCTCCGGGTGGACACGCGGGTGACCAACCACGGATTCGACGGTCTGCACGCGACCCCCGTGCAGACCGTGCTGCAGGCCGGAACCGCCGTGCTCGTCGACGAGTACGGCATTCCCCGCGCCCGCTGCTACTGCGGCAACCCACTGACCCAGCCTGTTCCGCTGACCAGCGCCCCGGCTTACACGGGCCAGCCGTGGGCTGGATACCACCCGGGCGCGGTCGTCGTCGTGCAACAGAACGTGATCATCACGACATTCATACTCGTCGACGTGGTCACCGGACAGCCATTCACCCGACCCGCAGGCAGCACCGGCGACCGCGACGTTGCCGTCCCGACAGCGGCACCGGCGCCCGCAGAGCCGTTGCCGACGGGCGCACCAGCGGCACCCGCACCAGGTCCGTTACCGCCAGGGCGTCAGGAGCCCGCGCCCGGGCCCCGACGCCAGGAACCAGCGCCCGCACCGCCACGTCAGCAACCAGCACCCGCGCCCGCACCCCCACGTCAGCAACCAGCACCCGCACCAGCACCCCCACGTCAGCAACCAGCACCTGCACCGCCACGTCAGCAACCAGCACCCGCACCAGCACCCCCGCGTCAGCAACCCGCACCCCCACCGCAGCGTCAGGCACCGCCGCCCACCCAGCAACAAGTACCGCCACCCCAACATCAAGCACCGTCCCAGCAACAAGCACCCCCACCCCAACGCCAAGCACCGCCACCCACCCAGCAACAAGCACCTTCACCGCAACATCAAGCACCCTCACCCCAACGCCAAGCACCGCCACCGACCCAGTCACAACTGCCACCGCATCAACGTCAGGCACCCACGGCCACCCAACGGACAGCGGCGCCCACGCATTTGATACAGCCGGCGTCGACCCGGGGCGCACTCATCGATGGAACCTTCATCGCGACGCGCGGCTTCCATGTCGCGGTCGCAGAGAAGAGGACATGCAGCTTCGTTACTGGAGAACGCCCCAGCGTCAGCGCTGCACCGCCTCGGACCATATGCCTCGGGCAGCGGATGATGACCAGGGGCGTGTATGCGGACATTTCGTTCCGGACCCACCTCGGCAACTCCGGGCGGCTCACCCCGTCCAGTGGCAGAGTCGCGATGACGAACGTGCCGGAGGTCGACGATTCCGCCGACGGACAACCATGCAAGCCCACCTATTCGACCGAAAAGCAGTGACGGCGAACAGCAGTGCCCCAGCAGGCGCCACGACAGAACGACTGCGCGGCGCAGTCGTCCAGGTCCCATGGACGCCCGCATGAGCCAGCCGACGCCGGGCTCCCGGGTAGGCACCCTCTTCGGGCACTACCAGCTGAGGACGCTACTCGGCCGCGGTGGCATGGGTGAGGTCTACGAGGCCTACGACACCACCAAGGATCGCACGGTTGCCCTCAAACTCCTGCCCGAACATCTGGCCGCCGAAACGGGTTACCGCGAACGGTTCCGCCGTGAGTCCCGCACCGCCGCGCGCCTGCAGGAACCGCACATCGTCCCGATTCATGACTACGGCGAGATCGACGGACTGCTCTTCATCGACATGCGGCTGGTGCGGGGCAACGATCTCGGCAGTCTCTTGGCCTCGCACGGCCCGATGGTCCCTGCGCGCGCCGTGGCCATTATCGGCCAAGTGGCCGCGGCGTTGGACGCGGCGCACGCCGACGGACTGATCCACCGCGACATCAAGCCCGCCAACATCCTCGTCACCAACGACGACTTCGCCTACCTTGTCGACTTCGGCATCGCTCACTCGATCACCAGTACCGGCCTGACCAGTACGGGCACGGCCATCGGAACCTACGCCTACATGGCGCCCGAACGCTTCCAGCAAGGGGAGATCTCCAACAGCGCCGACATCTACTCGCTCGCCTGCGTGCTCCACGAATGCCTCACCGCCACCCGCCCGTATCCTGCCGACAGCATCCAGCTGGTCATCAGCGCCCATCTGTTCGAACCGATTCCCCGCCCCAGCACGGTGCGCCCGGAAACCCCCGTGGCATTCGACTCCGTGATCGCGCGCGGCATGGCAAAAGACCCCGCCGACCGCTACCCCACCGCGGGAGATCTGGCCCGCGCCGCCCATGACGCTCTCGGCAATGTCGACCAGCACATGGCGGCCGAACTCCTCGCCCGCAGACGGGCCACCACCATCGTCAACAAGGCGCAGGGGCCATTCGAGCTGCCGACGACCAAAGCAAGTGTGCCACCTGCCGGTTGGCTTGGTCCGCCGCCTGGACCGACCCTGCTGCCCCCGCCCGCGCCACCGCAGCCCGCCCCGCCGAAAAGGCGCGGATGGATAGCCGTGGCCGCAGCTGCGGTCATGGTGGTCGCGGTGGCGGCCGGTCTCGGAGTGTGGTTCTCGCAGTGGCTGAACTCGAACACCGCCTCTGCTCCGACCACCGAAACCAGGGCAACCAGCCATTTCACCTCTCCCGAGCTAAGACTGTTGAGCTTGCTGCCACCCGGTTACGACCAGAGCAACTGTTCATCGAGTCCGCCGCAATCGGGCGAGTCGGCTGAATTGCATTGCTCCAGCACCGCGTCCGTCCCGCGCGCCTGGTACACCTTGTACCCGGACATCTACACACTTCGCAGCGGTTATGCCGCCAAGTCCTCCGTTCAGGTCGTCCATTGCCCGGATGGCAGCGCGCCGGGCCCATACGCGTCGCACGGCCAGAACCAGGTGACCGGCCAGATGACCTGCCGGATGTCCACCATCGAAAGCCCTGCCGTCCCGGAGATCGTCTGGAGCGCCGAGCCCAGCCTTGCGATCGGCGAGGCATTCGCGGACGGTCCGGACGGCGCCGCACAACTGTTCACCTGGTGGCAGCAGCAGGGCGCATTCAAATAGCCGAGCGCGGGCGCTTTTCCGAGCTGTCGGCGGCGGTGTGCTCCATGAGGTTCGGGCGATGGTCTCGTTGTGCGCGGCGGCAGCGCTGTCGCTCGATCCCGATCATGGGGTGCAGTGCGGCGAATGCTTCCGTGGCGGTGAGATGGACATGGGCCCAAGGGAATCGGCGAGCCCGCCGAGGTGGTCGGCGCCGAAGCGGGTACCTCGAACCCGGTGACGGTTGGATGTGTTACCCGCCGACCGGCGGGTCGATCGGGTTCGACGCTCAGCCGCTCGGCGTACTGCTTATCAAAGTCGGACCAGCCGTGGTCATGGCTCCCTGCCGACGATCGGGCCGATGGGAGTGCCCGCCAGCAGGAGTGCGGCCACATCGAGGCACATATGCCGGCCTGCCGCCATCATCGCGGCCATCGCTCGATCGGAGAGCTGGTGGGAAGGGCGCAGGCGAGTGCCGGAGGTGTTGTCAGTCAGTTCCCAGCGCAATACATCAGCCCGTGATCCCAGTCCTTGACGCGATCACGGGAGCCGCCGAACCAGGAGATAGGTCCGTTGGCTGGGGTGCTCGGTTCCGGGGTTTGGTGCTCGGTCCAGCCGCGCGGCGAGGGTGAGGCCGGCCGCGGCCAGGGCTGCAGTTTCGGCGGCCGGGTCGAGGAAGCGGAAAATGAGGTCGACGGGTCGGCCCCACCATTCGGTGATGTGTTCGGCCTCACCGGGACGGGTGTCGGTGTCGCTGGTGTGGAAGGCGACGAGTGCGTGGCCACCTGGGCGCAGCACCCGGGCGAACTCGACGTAGGCAGCGGCCCGTTCGGCCTCGTCGAGGTGGATCACGGCGTACCAGCACAGGATCCCATTCACCGCCCGGGATCGGATGGGCAGCCTGGTCATGTTCGCTACGGCGAACGGCAGGGGCGCCGAGCGGCGCGCGACGGCGCACATGGCTGTTGACAGGTCGACGCCGAGAACTTGGGCTCCGCGGCGGGCCAGGTGGGCCGTTACGTGGCCGGGGCCGCAGCCGACGTCGACGATCGTCCCGTCGGAGGCCAGTTCCACGAAGGTGTCCAACAGGGCGCGGTCAAGGGGTTTGCGCTTGAGTTCGTCGCCGATCTCGACGGCGTAGCGTTCGGCCACCGCGTCGTAGCCGCGGCGCGTCGCGGCGGACGTCACGCTGTCCGGAGACGGCGGCGTCATGGCCAGGACCGGTCGAGGTGGCGGGAACGGATCCCGGCCGCGGCGGCCGCGGTTTCCGGCAGGCGCTGTGCCATGGCGAGGTTGTCACCCAGGGTCCAGGTGGAGGGCTGGTCGTCGGGGGTGGAGTGCGTCATCTGCTGTCCTTGTCCAAGCCGGGTCATACGGTTGGTGCCGCCCGGGGGATACGGTTCCGGGCGAGGGTCAGGGCCGCGGCGGCGGGCGTCACGCGGGTCTGTGCCGCATCTCGTAGGATGCGGGCCAGGGTGTCGCCGATGCCGCGGACGCGGGCGGTGGCTTGCTCGGTGGTCTCGTGGTGCAGTTCGATGGCGGTGGCGTGGATGACGCCACCCGCGCTGACGACGAAGTCCGGCGCCCACAGGATGCCCCGCTGATGGAGCAGGTCGGCGGTGTCCGGCTCGTCGAGCTGGTTGTTGGCCGGCCCGGCGATGGCTGCGCAGCGGAGCCGGGACACGGTGCCGGGGGTGAAGATGTCGCCGAGCGCGGCCGGAACGAGGATGTCCACCTCCGCGTAGAGGGCGCTGTCCGGGTCTCGCCAAGCGGCGCCGAGTTCGTCGGCGAGCTGTCGCTTGGTGGTGTCGATGTCGGTAACGACGAGGTCGGCTCCCGCGGCGGCCAGGTGGCGGGCGACATGAGCGCCGACCCGGCCGAGGCCGAGGACGGCGAACCGGCGGGCCCCGAGCTGTGGCAAGCCGAACACCGCATCGCACACGGCGTGCAGGGCCGTCACGACGCCGGCGGCCGTGTGCGTCGAGGAGTCGCCGCTGCCACCCGCCTGCTGCGGTCGGCAGAACACGTGCGGGGTACGTTCGGCGAGTACGGCCATGTCCTCTGGGCTGGTTCCGACGTCCGGACCGGTCACGTATGCGCCATCCAGCGCGTCGATGGCGTCCGCGACGTCGAGGAGGATCGCCCGCCTGGCGGCCGGGTCGGTTATACCTTCGGGCGGCACGGCGACGACGGTCTTGCCACCGCCGTTCGGCAGGCCCGCCACGGCGCACTTGTCCGTCATCGCCGCCGATAGGCGCAAGGCGTCGTCGAGTGCGTCGCTCCAGTGCGGGTACGAGGTGATCCGGCAGCCACCGATCGCCTGTCCTAGGGCGGTGGAGTGCACGGCGACGATCAGGGGCAACCCAGATCGCGGTCCGCGTCTGACACAGACCTGTTCATGGTGAAACGGCATGGCTGACTCTCCTTACGGGCCGTTGCATGGGAGCTCCGGTTTTCATCCATCGCGGTCCCGGCCGAGCAGCGTGGAGCGTCGTCTCCAGCAGAGCGTCGGTCAGTGCCCCGTAACGTAACCGTTCACACGGCTAGGCTGGGCTGAACGCGAACGATATTCGGCCCTTGGAGGAAAGAGGCGGCCGTGGACGAACTTGATTCGGCGATCGTCGAGCATCTACAGCGTGATGCTCGGCAGACCAACCGGGATCTGGCCCGGACTCTCGGCATCGCGCCGTCCACCTGTCTGGAACGCGTCCGTGCACTGCGGGAGCGCGGCGTGATCAGCGGCTATCACGCCGAGATCAGCCTGTCGGCCCTCAACCGGCACGTGCAGGCGCTGCTGCACGTCCAGGTCCGGCCGCTCAGCCGCGAGGTCATCGAGAGATTCAAGCAGTACGTGACCGCGCTGCCCGAGGTCCTGTCGGTGTTCGTGGTGGCAGGGGGCGACGACTTCCTCGTGCATGTCGCCGTGCCGAGCGTGGACGCCCTGCACGGCTTCCTCATGGACAAGTTCAGCAAGCGTCGGGAGATCGTCGGCTTCCGCAGCTCGATCATCTACCAGCACGCCCGCAACCAGGTCATCACCTCCTTGCACGGATGACGACCGCCGCGGTACTGATCGCGACCATCCTGCACAGGCTCCAGGACGGCTCGCCGAGCTGGTTCGGGGCCGCAGCCGATGCATCCGACCGTGCCACGAGGATGGCCCGGATTTCTGCTTCGCCCGAGCGCATTCCAGCGCAGTCGCTGCCCTGATTCTCCGAACACGCTCGGCTACCCTCTGGGTTGCCGCGAGGTCCCGGCTCGCGGCCCCCTGGGAGTCGACACTGGAGGAAAGAACGGAATGAAGTCCACTGTTTTCGCTGTCGCTGCCGTGTTGGCGACGACGGTCATGACCGTGCTGGCCCCGCAGACGAGCGCAGCGTCTGGAGTGCTGATGATCAACGAAGTCCCCTACGAATCCTGGGAAGGCTATCTGGACGACTGCCTCCACATCACCATCCACGAGATCGAGAATTACACCGACGGTGATGCGGTGGTCTACGACAGGTTCGACTGCACGGGTCGAGTGATAGCCGTCGTGCACCCGAACGAGAGGACCACGGCCATCGGCGGATCCTCGGTCCTGTCTCTGTGAAGGCGCGCCCACGGGGCGCTCGCCGCAGAGCCGACGCCCGGTACCGGTGCACGACCCGTTGGGCGGCCGTCGGGCGTCGCCGGGGGACGCATGGCGCCGCAGGTGAGGTGGTGCACGCGCACGATCAGCCTGCCTGTTGGGCTTTGAGCAGTTCCGGGTAGATGGTGATCACGGGCTGGGATCCGTCCCAGCCGGCGAGGGTGGTCAGGCGGTCAGGTCGGTTGGGGTGGTGATGAGCAGGCGCTGGTCGGGTTCGCCGGAGAGCGCGGCCAAGCCGCGTAGTGCCCGGATGGCCGTGCGCCACGACCGAGGGTTCTTCAGGTTGAGCCCGCCCAGCAGTTGTTTGAGCATGGTCAGGCTGTCGAAGTAGATCCGCTCGCAGACCAGGTTTTCGTCGGCGTCGAAGATGAAGTAGGCCGTCATCCGGACGCGGAAGCGCCTGCCGGTGGGCGGTATCCCGCCGAGTGGGCCCTGATGGGTGCCCAGTAGCCAGAATTCGACGATGACCGCGTCGGCGCTGTGCCGCAGCGCGATGATCTCATGGTCCTGGTCCGGGAACGCCACCCGCGAATCGCGGTAGTAGCCACGCACCTCGGCGTCGCCGTCGTGCACGGTGAGTGTCGGGATCAGCTCGTAGTGCGGGTGCGGGAAGGTGGACAGCACGTCGTCCCACTGCTGGACGACTTCGTCGTGGAAGTGATCGAGGACGAGCTTCTGCCGCGCGCGCAGAATCTCGGGGGCGGGGATGTCGAACTGGCTCATCGGGTGCGCTTCCGTGGGTCGAGGTCAGGCGTGGCGGGTGATATGGCCGTGGACGAAGGTCGGTCGGGTACCGGGATTGGTCCATGCCCCTCGCCATCGACAACGTGCTCGCCCGCCTACCCGGCCCGAAAGCCTGATACCGACTGTTCGTGCGGGACTGGTCCTCGTGGCGGCGCCGAGTTCGGTGCGTGCCGACCGGCCTCGCCTCGTGGGTGGCAGTGCGGTGCGCAGCCAGAAGTTCATAGCCACCGCGAAGACAGTGCCGATGATGGCACTAAGCTCCTGCTCCTATGGCCCTCAGCGCGACACTGCACAACTTCGCCGTCCACCTGGCCGACGTCGACCGTGGCGTCTATCAGGAGCTGGAGTTGCGGGTAGCGCGCCACCCGTCCGAAACAGCCGAGTTCATGCTGACGCGGCTGCTGGCGTACTGCCTCGAGTATGAGGAGGGCATCACCTTCAGTGACGGCGGCGTTTCCTCCACTGACGAGCCCGCGGTGCTGGTACGCGACCTCACCGGACGCGTCACGGCCTGGATCGAAGTCGGCGCACCCGAGGCGGAGCGGGTGCACCGAGGCAGCAAACTGGCCGAACGCGTCGCCATCTATACCCATCGCGACCCCGCCAAGGTACTGGCGCAACTCACCGGCAAGCGGATCCATCACGCCGAGGCGATTCCCCTCTACAGCTTCGATCGCGATTTCATCGATTCCGCCGTCGCGGCGATCGAACGTCGCAACACCGTCACCCTGTCCATCACCGAGCGCCTGCTGTATCTGGACCTCAACGGTACGGGCCTGAGCACATCGGTCGAGGAGCACCGGTTCGGATAGAGAGTCTGTCGACTGCATTCTCAGCAGGGGGTTCGGGGGATCCGAAGTCCGTACTCGGCACACTGCTGGCAGGATCTATGAGCAGGCGATCGATCATGTCACGTGGTTCAGCTCGTCCCGCAACGACATCACCGGCACCATTCCCCGGGTGCCGTACCGCTGCCAGGAAAGTCGGTACAGGCGGTCCCATCGGTCCTCGATCCAGTCCCAGATGAGGTCGGCGACCCATGCGGGATCGTCGAGTTCGGTCGTGTACAGCCGATCCGGTGAGCCATCGGCGAATTCCAAAGTGTAGGTGGGTGTCTCGCAGTCCGGATCGAGCGGGGATCCACGGTAGGTTTGGACGAAGCTGGCGGAATCGTCGCGCCTGCCGACAATCAGGAACGGCGTCGAAGCCAGCTGGTGCAGCCGAGGGATCCAGTCGTGCAGCTCTTCTAGAACGAGCGACGAACGTCTGTGCACGCCGCCGATGTCCACCTCCACCAGGTAGCGCCGACCGAGGAAGGTCAGCTGGTCGTTGTCGGCGTCATACAGTGCCGCGCCCGGCCGGATCACATCCTTGACGATCTCGAGTAAACCGGCGACGACATGATCCGGCATCCACACTTGGACGGTATCGCCCGTGATGGCCCATTGCACCGAATAGTCCGGCCGCCGCCTGCTTGTAGCAACCTTGTTCCACCCCACGAGCGCTGCGTTCAAGCTGAGGACGTGGTCCTCCTCGGTGGGTGGGCGGGAGCGCTGAGATAGAAGGTAGTGCCGAACTTCGTCAGGACGCTCTACCGCATCTGCCGGAAGTGCGACAAACTCTCGGATCACTGGATCCAGTCTAATGAAGTCCGCTACACCCCAATGCTGTCCGAGCTGCGATGATTTCGAATCCGTCAACCCCGGTCTGATCGTTCACGATCTCGTCCGGCTCGACTCCGCGACAACGACTTCGAGGGTGTCCCGATGCAGCCGTGTGCCGCTCGCCGCGAGTCAGAACAGGAAGTAGCGCTGGGCCATGGGGAGTTCGGTGGCGGGTTGTTCGCGCCAGACCTCGCCGTCGATGCGGACGGTGAAGGTGTCCGGGTCGACTTCGATGTGGGGCATGGCGTCGTTGTTGGGCATGTCCGTCTTCGTGATGTGACGGACGTTGCGGACCGGCACGAGTTTGCGCTGGACTCGCAGCCGCTCGGCTAGTCCGTCCTCGATCGCTTGCTCGGAGACGAAGTGGAGGGACGTCGCGGCGGTGCTCGCGGGGGCCGCGCCGAACATCGGGCGCGGCAGCACCGGCTGCGGAGTCGGGATGGAGGCGTTGGCGTCGCCCATCGCGGCCCAGGCGATCGCGCCGCCTTTGAGCACGGCGTGCGGGCGGACGCCGAAGAACGCAGGCTCCCACAGCACCAGGTCGGCGAGCTTGCCCACCTCGACCGAGCCGATCTCGTGGTCGAGGCCGTGCGCGATAGCCGGGCAGATGGTGTATTTCGCGATATAGCGCTGGACGCGGGCGTTGTCGGCCGCGCCGTCGCCGGGCAGCGGGCCGCGGCGGCGTTTCATCACGTGCGCGGTCTGCCAGGTGCGCAGCACCACCTCGCCGATGCGGCCCATGGCCTGCGAGTCACTGCCGATCATCGAGATGGCGCCGAGATCGTGCAGCAGATCCTCCGCCGCGATGGTGGACGGGCGGATGCGGCTTTCGGCGAACGCGAGATCCTCCGGGATCGAGGCGCTCAGGTGATGGCACACCATGAGCATGTCCAGGTGCTCGTCGAGAGTGTTCACGGTGTGCGGGCGGGTCGGGTTGGTGGAACTGGGCAGCACGTTGAGATGCGAAGCGACGGTGATGATGTCGGGCGCGTGCCCACCGCCCGCACCCTCGGTGTGGTAGGCATGGATGCCGCGGCCCGCGATCGCCGCGAGGGTGTCTTCGACGAAACCGGCCTCGTTCAACGTGTCCGAGTGCAGCGCCACCTGCACGCCCGCGGCGTCGGCGACGGTGAGGCAGGCGTCGATCGCGGCGGGCGTCGAGCCCCAGTCCTCGTGCAGCTTGAAACCCGATGCGCCGCCGCGCAATTGCTCCCACATCGCCGCGGCGCTGACGGTATTGCCCTTGCCGAGCAGCACGATGTTCACCGGCCAGCCGTCGGTGGCCTCCAGCATCCGCGCCAGATGCCACGCGCCCGGCGTCACGGTGGTCGCCTTGCTGCCCTCGGCGGGGCCGGTGCCGCCGCCGATGAGTGTGGTGATGCCGCCGCCGAGCGCCTCGTCCATCAGCTGCGGGCAGATGAAGTGCACGTGACAGTCGATGGCGCCCGCGGTGAGGATTCGTCCGTTACCCGCGATGATCTCGGTGGACGGGCCGACGACCAGGTCCGGGTGCACGCCGGTCATCGTGTCGGGGTTACCCGCCTTCCCGATGGCGCTGATCCGTCCGTCGCGAATGCCGACGTCTGCCTTGATGATTCCCCAATGATCGATGATCACCACGCCGGTGATCACGGTGTCGGGAGCGCCCTCGGCGCGGGTCGCGCGCGACTGGCCCATGGATTCGCGCAGCACTTTGCCGCCGCCGAACACGGCCTCGTCACCGGCCCGCCCCGGTCCGCCGCCGCGGTCCTCGGTGATCTCGATCAGCAGATCGGTGTCGGCCAACCTGATCCGGTCCCCGGTCGTCGGCCCGAACAGTTCGGCATACCGCGCCCGGCTGAGTTCACTCATCGCGTCCTACCTCCCGAGCCGCCTGCCGAAGATCCGCGAATTGCCCGGACCATGCCGAAGTGCGCCGACATCCACCTCTGGTCATCGGAATGTCCGGCCGAGGACCGGGTTCCGCGCCCGCCGACTCGGCCCGCCCTCCGGTCGTCGGTCCGGCGGTACTCACCTGTCAGGGCGCCATCCCGTCTGCAACCCGGACAGCGGGGCTGCCGCCGCTCGGCTCGGGTGGACGCACGGCTTTCCGGAGCCCGGCCTCGGCGTTCATCGGCTGCGATCGGGCCGAGACCGCTCATGTCGGTCTGTCCAAGCGCCCGGGCGGGGTCAGGCCGATGCCGTGCACCTCGCGGGTTCCGCCCAGCGGGACCAGCGAAACCCGCTGGGCGAGCCCCGGTTCGAAGCGCACCGCGGTCCCGGCCGGGATGTCGAGCCGACGGCCGTGCGCGGCGGCGCGGTCGAAGTCCAGCGCCGCGTTCGCCTGCGGGAAGTGCACATGGCTGCCGACCTGCACCGGCCGGTCGCCGGTATTGATCACCGCGAGCTCGATTCGGTCCGCGCCGGAATTCAGTTCGACGACGCCCTCGGCGCAGAAATATTCACCGGGAATCATGCCGTCGTCCTAGCCGATCGGGTGGTGGACGGTGACGAGCTTGGTGCCGTCCGGGAAGGTCGCCTCGACCTGGACGTCGGGAATCATCTCCGGCACACCCTCCATCACGTCGGCGCGGGTGAGCACCGTCCGCCCCGAGGACATCAGCTCGGCGACCGTACGGCCGTCGCGTGCGCCCTCGAGTACGTGGTCGGTGATCAGCGCGACCGCCTCGGGATGGTTCAGCTTCAGTCCGCGCGCTTGCCTGCGCCGGGCCAGCTCGGCGGCGTAGCTGAGCAGCAGGCGCTCCTGTTCGTGCGGTGACAGTCGCATCCGGGCTCCTCACCGGGTCGCAGTGGGGTGACGGACATTCTGGCACGCCGGTTCCGTCCTCGCCGGACGAGCGTACTCAGGAACGGTGCGGCAGATTCTGCAACCGCACCTGCCCGCGCGCGACGGTGCGGCCCTGCTCGTCTGTGATGACGACCTGCCACAGCTGCTGGAGCCTGCCGCGATGCAGCGGCGTCGCCTCGCCGGTCAGCGTGCCTTCGCGCACCGCGCGCAGGAAGTCGGTGTTGTTGTTGACGCCGACCACCGTGCCCTGGTCACCGAACCAGATCCCGGCCGCGATGCTGGCGAGCGTTTCGATGACGGTGCAGTACACACCACCGTTCTGGATACCGGCGGGCTGGTAGAGGTGCGGCTTGACGACCCACTCGCCGCGCACCCGGTCGGGGGTCATTTCGGTGTAGCGCAGGCCGATCAGGTCGGCGAAGGTGCCTTCGCTGATCGTCGTCATCTCCTCCGGAGTGACATTCGCCAGCGAGCCGAATTCCTGGGTTTCCTGCTGTGTCATGCGTTCACTGTCGCATAGCGGGGAGCGCGGGCCGCAGCGGCCTCACCCGCCCGCCAGCGTGACCGTCCGCCCGTTCAACGGCTGGGTCGGCCGGTTGCTGTGCGCGAACAGCGTGCGGTACCGGTCCGCGTCGGCCGCTGCCACCGGTACCGGATTGCCGAGCACCGTCCAGGACACGCCTTCACTGCACGGTGGCGTGGTCAGCGAGCCCTGATACCGGAACTGGTCGACGACACCGGGCAGTAGCGCGCGCAGGTCGACCGGGCCGGTAACGGTGATCTCGGCGTCCACCGCCTGCGGCGCGAACGCGAGGATCGGGTCGAAGGCCGAAGGGTCCGGCGTGGCTTGCATGAGCACACCGAGCACGGCCGACTTACCCGCCGCGCTCTTGTGCACGAAGTGCACTTCCATCGTCGCGCCCGCCCCGTCCACCGTGTGCTCGCTCGGCAGATGGAAATGGAACTGCGCCAGGTCGAACGGCGTACCGTCGACCACGATGCGATTCCCATTGTCCGCCGGGAGGTTTGCCTGCACGGTGTGCCCGTTGTTCACCAGGGCCAGCTCGGGCACCGAGTGGTAGTCGACGGTGATGTGCTCGGACGGCTCGAGTCGTGCGTGGCTCGGCAGGTCGATGGGTGACTGCTGGTGGCCGCTCTTGCAGGCCAGATAGTCCCGGTCGAGGTCGGCCCAATGGTCGGGCCCCTCCGCGTCGTAGTCCCAGTGCGGTGCGACGTGCGCGCTGCCGGGGATATCCACACGGCTGTGTAGTTCCGGCTGCTCGCCACCCCCGCAGGCGGGAATGACGAGCACTGCCGCGGCGGCCGAGACGGCTGCGATCGAACGGAAACGGGACGCTCTGATGCTGGGCAAGGCACAACCCCTCGGACTACCGGTGAGTCGCGGCGGAGGCCCGCCCGATCACGCACGGCCTCGCCGACGACTCGGATGCGGTGCGCGGCACTGCGCACCGATGATCGCGACACGGTACCGGGCGGGTCCGCGATGCGCCGATGGCCGACCGACGCCTGCTCGGACGACGAATGTCCTTGTGTCAGCGGGTTTCCCGTTCGTGTCGGCGTCAGCGTAGACCTGGGGTCGCACGGCACGCCAGAGCAGGGCGCCGCGACAAAGTTCACACCGGAACAGAGCGACGGGCCCCACCGGTGGGTGGAGCCCGTCGCGGCACGGGATCGGGGGTCGCCGCAGCCCTCGGGACTCTCGCACGATCCGTACGCCGACCACAGTATAGGTCAGGTACCTAACTACGCAATAGCCCGAGCGGCGCACCGGAAGTCCGCGCTCCCCCATGGCCGCCAGCAACCCTCGGCCGCGTTGCGCGCCGGCGGCCGAATCGGTCCGCGCGAGATCCGGTACGTAAGTCGAAGCGCCCGCGATGGATTCGACGACGAGCGACCAGAACCGGCGGCGACTCAATCCGGAACAGCGCGCCATGTTCTCCTGCACGATCGTCAGCGCGGACTCACAGCGATGCGCGAGCCAGACATACATCGCCTCCGCGCAGGGCAAGGCGACCACGCCCGGCTCGCCCGCGAGCGGATCGCCGTCCAGCACCCGAATCGTCGGATCCGACAAGCCCGCCCAATCGACACCACCGTCGTTGTCGGTGTGGATCCAGAGGTTCTCCAGGCCGGGGTCCCAGGCCCGCCCCTCCGCGACGAGCAGCGCGACCACCCGCCCGGCGATCGCGTGAATCAGCGCTGTCGCAACCACTTCCGCGGCGATGTCGGCACTGATCATCTCCGCCGCATGACGCCGGTACATGAGTTCGACGCGCCCTTCGCGCACGCCGTCCGACAGCCGCCACCAGCGCCGCTTGCCCTGCTCCGCCATCGCCGCCACGGCGTAGACCCGCGGATGCTCCGGTTGCAGCGCGCGGAGCCGGGCGCAGGCGCGTCCGAACGCCATCGTCGAGCGATGGGGCGTGGTGATGAGCTCGGTCATCGAACCTCCTCGGGAATCGGCTCCGTCGCGATGCGCGCCGGGCATTCGGCCGTGCACTGTCGATAGCGAAAGATAGGTTAGGCTTACCAGACCTAGCAACCGTACCGCCGATTCCAGGAGCAGTTCGTCGCCGTGACCTCCCTTGCCACCGTGAGGCGGCGTCGACTCTCCGGGCTCCTCGCCGTGACCGCCCTGCTGCTGCTCGCCGTGGTGGCCGGTATCGCGGTCGGCGCACGCTCGCTCGCGCCGGGAACCGTGTACGACGCCGTGCAGCATGCGCTCACCTGCCCGGGCGGAGCCTTCACCTGTGCGGCCGGTTCGACCGAAGCACAGATCGTGCGCGGCCTGCGTCTTCCTCGGACCGCGCTGGCGCTGGTCTGCGGGGCGGCGCTGGGCATCGCAGGCGCGCTCATCCAGGGATACACCCGCAACCCGCTCGCCGACGCCGGATTGCTCGGCCTCAATGCGGGCGCCGCCTTCCTCGCGGCACTGAGCGTGTACCTGTTCTCGTTCAGCGCACCCGAGCAGTACATCTGGTTCGCGTTCGCCGGAGCGCTGCTCGCCGGGCTCGTGGTGTTCGGGGCCTCGGCAGTGGGCGGCGGGAAGGCGAGCCCGTTGAGCCTGGTGCTCGCGGGCGCCGCGGTGACCGCGTTCCTGCAGGCGATGACGAACGCCCTCGTGCTGTTGGACGCGTCGGCGCTGGACGCCTACCGGTTCTGGGTGGTCGGTACAGTCGCGGGCCGCGACGCCGAGGTGTTCTGGCAAGTGCTTCCGTTTCTGCTGGGCGGCATGCTGCTCGCCGTGGTGGCGGCGCCGGGACTGAATCTGATCGGCCTCGGCGACGAGGTCGCGCGCGGGCTCGGCGTGCACGTCGGCCGCAGCCGGGCGCTCGGACTGGCGGCCATCGTGCTGCTGGCGGGCGCGGCCACGGCGGCGGTGGGGCCGATCGCGTTCCTCGGCCTTGCCGTCCCGCATCTCGCGCGGACCGTCACGGGACCGGACTATCGCTGGCTGATTCCCTATTCCGGCCTCATCGGCGCGTTGCTGCTGCTGATCGCCGATATCGTCGGCCGCCTAGTGGTCCGGCCGGGCGAGCTGGAGGTCGGGGTGATGCTCGCCGCGCTCGGCGCGCCGTTCTTCCTCGCGTTCGTTCGGCGACGGAAGCTGGTCAGCCTGTGACCATTTCGCTGCGAACCATGAGCGCGCGGCCGATGCCGCGGGTCGCTGTCGATGGCGCCGCGGAAGTTCGGGAAGCCCGTGCGGACCGCATGCCGAACAACTTACGAGCGACCCGCCGTTGGCTCACTGTTGACGATGCTGCGAAAGTTGATGACCCTGTGACGGTTTCGTTGCGAACAACGAGGAAGCCGCCCGGTCGGGTCAGGAGGCCGTCGATGCTGTCGCGGAAGTCGGTGGTCCTGTGACGGTTTCGCTGCAAACCACGAGCGCACGGCCCGCCCTGCGCGTTGGTCCGGTGTCGATGGTGCTGCAGCCGGCGATGCTGCTGATCGTCACGGCGCTCACCGCGATCACGCTCGGACTGCTGTGCCTCGACATCGCGGTCGGCGAGTCACATCTGCCGCTCGGGCGCGTGCTGGACGTGCTGACCGGAGGCGGCACCAAAGCGCAGCGGTTCATCGTGCTGGAATCACGGTTGCCGCGCGCGCTCATCGCGCTGATGGTCGGTCTCGCGCTCGGCCTCGCGGGCGCGCTCACCCAGTCCATCCTGCACAACCCGCTGGCCGCGCCGGACATGCTGGGCATCACCTCCGGGGCGAGCCTGGGCGCGGTAGCCATGATGGTCGCCGGCGGCGGCGCGAGCACCGGACTGGCCGCCACGGTGGGCACGCCGCTGGCCGCGCTGGCCGGCGGCCTGCTCACCGCGGTGGCCATCTACCTGCTCGCCTGGGGGCGCAGCCCCTCCGGTGAACGCGGCGCTACCGGGCTGCGGCTGGTGCTGATCGGCGTCGGCGTGAACGCACTGCTGCTGGCGGGCATCAACGCGCAGCTCACCCGCGCAAGCCTGGCGGACGCCCAGCGCGCGCAGCTGTGGCTGACCGGATCGCTGAACTCGGCCGACTCCGCGCATCTGGGGCCGACGGTGATCGCGGTGGCCGCCGTCGCCGTCGTAGCACTCGGCTCCGCCCGCACGCTCGCCGCACTGCGCCTCGGCGCGGAGACCACGCGTGCGCTCGGCGTGCGGATCCAGACCCAGCAGGCCGTGCTGATCGGCGCCGCCGTGGTCGCCGCGTCGGTGGCCACCGCCGCCGCCGGGCCGGTCGGCTTCATCGCCCTCACCGCGCCGCAGATCGCGCGACGCCTCCTGCGCACCCCCGGCGAACCGCTCGTCGGCTCGGCCCTGGTCGGCGCGATGCTGGTGGTCGGCGCGGATGTCGCGTCGCGCACGGTGTTCCCCGTCGATCTTCCGGTCGGTGTCGTGACCGCGCTGTTCGGCGGCCCGTTCCTGCTGTATCTGCTCGTGCGTATGAACCGGAAGGCGACGCTGTCATGACGATCGCAGACACCACTCCCGATACCAGGGAGCAGACCGACGCATTGGAGCACCGGCTCGGCGCCGACGGCGTCACCCTCGGCTACGGGGAACGGGTGATCGTCAACGGGCTGAGTCTGGACATCGCGCCCGGCGTGATCACCACGGTGATCGGACCGAACGGCTGCGGAAAGTCCACGCTGCTGCGCTCGCTCGGCCGCCTGCTGCGGCCGCGGGAAGGCCGAGTCCTGTTGGACGGCAAGGCCATTTCGACGATGCGGACCAAGGACGTCGCTCGCATCATAGGCATGCTTCCGCAATCGCCGGTCGCTCCGGAAGGACTCACCGTCGCCGATCTCGTCGCCCGCGGACGCCACCCGCACCAGTCCTGGTTCCGGCAGTGGTCGGCCGCGGACGAAGCGGAGGTGACGACCGCGCTGGAACACACCGGCATCGCCGATCTGGCCGACCGCGCGCTAGACGAACTGTCCGGCGGACAACGCCAGCGCGCCTGGATCTCTATGGCGCTGGCCCAGGGCACCGACATCCTCCTGCTCGACGAGCCGACCACCTACCTCGATCTGGCGCATTCGATCGAGGTGCTCGACCTGGTCGACCGGCTGCACGCCGATCTGGGGCGCACCGTGGTCATGGTGTTGCACGATCTGAACCTCGCGATCCGCTACAGCGACCAGCTGGTGGTCATGCACGCCGGACGCGTCGTCGCCACCGGCGCGCCGGCCGAGGTGATGTCGGTCGAGCTGCTGCGCGAGGTCTTCGCGCTGGACGCCACCGTGTTCGAGGACCCGGTCTCGGGCCGGCCGATGATCGTGCCGATCGGCGCAAGGCATGTGCGTGGAAAGGCAGGCGGACCGGACTACGCGGGGCCGGGAGCCACGCCTATGAGAAATGCCACACCAGCTACTTCATAGTTACGACACCCTGTAGTACGCATCGGCGTCGTTGAGTACCTAAGATTGTGGGATGGCAGGTCTTGGTGAACTCGAGAAAGCGGTCATGGACCAGTTGTGGTCGGCCGACGAACCACAGACGGTCCGGCAGGTGCACGAGGCGCTCGCCGCACGCCGTGAGCTCGCGTACACCACGGTGATGACCGTGCTGCAACGTCTGGCGAAGAAGAACCTCGTGGTCCAGCGGCGCGACGACCGCGCCCACCGCTACGCGCCGGTGCACACCCGCGACGAGCTCGTGGCCAGCCTGATGTTCGACGCGCTGCAACAGGCCGAGGAGGCGGGCAGCCGCGCCGCCGCGCTCGTGCACTTCGTGGAACAGGTCGGCAAGGATGAGGCTGCCGCGCTACGGGAAGCACTCGCTAAGCTCGAAGCAACCGAGGAGGGTTCGGCACCGCCGCCGCAGTAGACTCCTCGGGCGCCCTGGCCCCACAACGCAGTGAGCTGAGTCGATGAACGCAACCGCGCCGGTCTTCGCCGGACTCGCATTGCTTCTCGCGGGGCCTGCCCCGGCCTTGCTCAGCCGGGCGACCTGGACCTACCGGACGCCCCGCGCAGCGCTCGTGCTCTGGCAGGCCATCGCGCTCGCCGCCGTGCTCAGCGCGTTCGGCTCCGGATTGGCCATCGCCGCCGAGCTGCTCGTGCCCGGCCCGGACGGTCGCCCGACCACCTCGCCGACGCGCGAGATCGACGCGCTCGGCCTGCCCCTGTGGTCGGCGTACGTGTTCGTGTTCGCGCTCACGCTGCTGATCGGTGGGCGGCTGATCTACGCGATCGTCCGGGTCGGCGTGCACACCCGCAGGCGGCGGGCACGCCACCGGATGCTGGTCGACCTACTCGACCAGAGCGGTCCGCGGCGGCGGGCCGCCGACATCCGGGTGCTGGCCGCCACCGAGCCGATCGCCTACTGCCTGCCGGGTCTGCGCCAGCGCGTCGTTCTCAGCGAAGGCACCCTGACCAACCTCGCCGACGCCGAGATCACCGCGATCGTCAGCCACGAGCGCTCACACCTGCGCGCCAGGCACGATCTGGTGCTGGAAGCGTTCACCGCGGTGCACGAGGCATTCCCCCGGGTGGTGCGCAGCAAGGCGGCGCTCGGCTCGGTGAAGCTGCTCATCGAACTGCTCGCCGACGATTCCGCCGTCAAGGTCACGGGGCCGAAGCCGCTGGCCCGCGCCCTCATCGCCTGCGCGAAGTCCACCGCACCGCAAGGCGCGCTCGCCGCGGGCGGCCCTACCACACTCATCCGCATCCAGCGGCTCAGCGACCGGATCGGCGACGTGCGCATCGCGACCGTCGCGTACCTCGGCTCGGCCGCCATCTTGGTGGTGCCGACCTTGGCCGTGGCCGTTCCCTGGCTCGTGGAGCTGAGCCGCCTGTTCCACGGCTGACTCCCGGCCACGTATCCTGGACACTCGGCCCGGCCTTCCGGTCGGCCGCACCCCTCTCGACTCTCGGCGCGTGATCGCCGCGCCGCAGCGCGGTGAACCGCATCGTGCACCGCTCTCGATCCCACCTAACAGCGAGTTCCGCGTCGAACGCGCTGTGCGACGAAAGGCACCCCCACCTCGTGACCCCCTCGACCACCGTCGCCGCGGCGCCCACCGTGACCTTCGCGGAGCTGGGCCTGCCCGCCGTGCTCGTGCAGGCACTGCGGCGCGACGGCATCGAGATGCCGTTCCCGATCCAGGCCGCCACCGTGCCGGACGTCTTGGCCGCCAAGGACGTGCTCGGCCGCGGCCCGACCGGTTCCGGCAAAACCCTGGCCTTCGGCCTCCCGATGCTCACCCGCCTGGCGGGCGCTCCGGCCAAGCCGGGCAGGCCACGCGGACTCGTGCTGGTGCCGACCCGCGAACTGGCCGCGCAGATCGAGCGGGCGCTCGACGAACCGGCGCTTGCGCTCGGCCTGCGCGTGGCGTCGGTGGTCGGCGGCGCGCCGATCAAACGCCAAGCCGACCGGCTCGCGCGCGGCGTCGACCTGCTCATCGCCACGCCCGGCCGGCTCGCCGACCTGATCGCGCAAGGGTCCGCCGCCCTGTCCGACGTGGTGATCACCGCGCTGGACGAGGCCGACCACATGGCCGACATGGGCTTCCTGCCGCAGGTGACCAAGCTGCTGGACCGCACACCGAGCGACGGTCAGCGCCTGCTGTTCTCCGCCACGCTGGACGGCGACGTCGACAAGCTGGTCAAGCGCTACCTGCGCGCACCGGTCACGCACTCGACCGCGCCGCCGTCGGCGTCGGTCGCCACGATGTCGCACCACCTGCTGTACGTGCGCGACAAGGTGGCCAAACGGGCGGTCGCCACCGAGATCGCCGGCCGCGACGGGCTGACCATCATGTTCGTCCGCACCAAGCACGGCGCCGACCGGCTCGCCAAACAGCTGCGCGGCGCGGGCATCGCCGCGGGCGCGCTGCACGGCGGCAAGGCGCAGAACAATCGGACCCGCACCCTCGCCGCGTTCGCCGACGGCTCGGTGCCGGTGCTGGTCACCACCGACGTCGCCGCGCGCGGCATCCACGTCGACGGGATCTCCCTGGTCGTGCACGTCGATCCACCCGCCGAGCCGAAGGCCTACCTGCACCGGGCCGGGCGCACCGCACGCGCCGGTGAGGACGGCGTGGTGGTCACGCTGGTGATGGACGACGAGCGCCGGGATGTCGAGGCGATGGCGCGCAAGGCCGGGGTGGAGGTCGACGGGGTCGAGGTTCGTCCCGGCGATCACACGCTGATCGCGATCACCGGCGCGCGCCGCCCGACCGGCGTTCCGGTCGCCGCACCGACCGCGCCCACATCGACGCCGGTCGCCGAGACGCCCACACGACGGAAGCCGGGACGGAACGCAGAACCGATCGCGGGCGGTGGCCCTGGCGCGAGACGATCCGGGGGTCGCTCCGCATCGAGGTCAGCCACGACCACACGGAAGCCGGGACGGCACGCAGCACCGACTAGCACCGGAGGTCGTGGCACGAGTGAAGCGACACAGTCGGGTCGCTCCGCTTCGACGCGCGGCGCGGAAACGCGGAAGCCGGGGCGGAACGCGGAGCCGGCCGCGGGCAGTCGGCGTAGCACGAATGACGCCACCCAGTCAGGGAGCCGCTCCGGGGCGAGCCGGGACAGCGGATCGGTGACAGCTCGCCGCAGCGGCGCGAATGCCGCGGGGACGTCCGCGACGGGCAATACCGTGGCACGCAGTGCCGACGCCGTCACCGCCCGGAGCTCTGGCTCGGGCGAGTTCTCCCGCCGCGCCGCAGGTCAGGCCTCCGGCGACACAGCAGGCCGAACACGGCGACGCGCCGTGCGATCCCAGCAGCCGCCACCGCGTGGCAACCGCGGAGCACACTGATCGGTCGTGACGCATCCGGCCGCGGCCGTCCTCTGCGCCCTGCTCGCCGCGCTGCTGTTCGCGGTCGCCGCGGTGGCGCAGCAACGGGCGGCGGCCGCTGTGCCGGAAGGGGAATCCCTGGTCCGCTCCCTGCTGCGCAATCCGCGCTGGTGGGCGGGCATCGGCGGCGACACGGGCGGATACGCCATGCAGATCGCGGCGCTCGCGCTGGGCGCCGTGCTGCTGGTGCAGCCGATCCTGGTGAGCGCGCTGGTCTTCGCGCTGCCGTTGTCGGCACGACTCAACGACCGCCGCGTCACACCCCGCACCTGGGCGGCCGCGCTGGCGCTCACCGCCGCGCTGGCCTGCTTCCTGCTCGTCGGCAATCCGGCCGCGGGCAATGCGGATGCGCCACTGCGGGATTGGCTGCTACCGCTGGGCATTCTGCTCGGCCTGATCGCCGCCGCCACGGTTGCCGGTCTCGCCGCGGACGACCCGGCATGGCGTGGGATGCTGCTCGGCGCGGCGAGCGGCTCGCTGTTCGGTCTGGCCGCCGCGCTCACCTCCTACGTCACCGACCTGTTCGAGCACGGTCTCGGCCAGGTGCTCGGCGGCTGGCAGACCTGGGCGCTCATCGCGGCGGGCGGCACCGGCGTCTACCTCCAGCAGCGCGCCTTCCAGGCCGGGCCGCTGGCCGCGTCGCTGCCCGCGGTGACGATCGCCGAACCGCTGGCCGCCGCCTTCATCGGTATCACCGTGCTGGACGAAAGATTGCGCACCAACACCATGGGCCTCGTCATCACCGGCATCGCGGTCCTCGTCATGTGCGCCACCACGATCACCCTTTCCCGCTCACAGGCGGCCGCCTGACAGGTTGCTCCCGGCTGCCACGATCCGACTGCCCTCGCCGCGCACCACGTATACAGCCGCACTGACGACGCCCACGCCGGTCGGCTCCCGGTTATGATCGGTCAAGTGCGCTTTCTCCCCGGTCATCAGCCGCCGTACGACCTGACCTACGACGACCTCTTCCTCGTCCCGAACCGGACGGATGTCGCATCGCGCTTCGACGTCGATCTCTCGACGGCCGACGGGTCCGGCACCACCATCCCGATCGTCGTCGCCAATATGACCGCCGTGGCCGGGCGCAGAATGGCCGAGACCGTGGCCCGCCGCGGCGGCCTCGTCGTCCTCCCGCAGGACCTGCCGATCACCGCGGCCGCCGACACCATCGCCTTCGTCAAGAGCCGCTCGCTCACCGCCGACACCCCGGTCACCCTCGACCCCGACCGCTCGGTGTCCGAGGCTGTGGCGCTCATGCACAAGCGCGCGCACGGCGCCGTCGTCGTGGTCGACGGCGGACGTCCCGTCGGCGTGGTCACCGAGGCGGCCTGCGCCGATGTGGACCGTTTCGCCCGGTTGCGCGAAGTCGCGGCGACCGATTTCGTGCGGGCGCCGGCCAGCACCACCCCGCGCGGCCTGTTCGACCTGCTGCACGCCGAGCACGCCGACTTCGCCGTGCTCACCGCCGAGGACGGCACCCTGGCCGGTGTGCTGACCCGCACCGGCGCGCTGCGCGCGGGCATCTACCAGCCCGCGATCGACGCCGGGGGCAAGCTGCGCGTCGCGGCCGCGATCGGCATCAACGGCGACGTGGCCGCCAAGGCCAAGTCCCTCGTCGACTCCGGCGCCGACCTGCTCGTCATCGACACTGCGCACGGTCATCAGGCCAAGATGCTCGAAACCCTTGCCGCGGTCCGCGATCTCGGGCTCGGCGTTCCGCTGGTGGCGGGCAACGTGGTCTCCGCCGAAGGCACCAGGGACCTGGCCGAGGCGGGCGCGGACATCGTCAAGGTCGGGGTCGGCCCCGGCGCCATGTGCACCACCCGCATGATGACCGGCGTCGGCCGTCCGCAGTTCTCCGCGGTGGCCGAATGCGCCGTCGTCGCCAGGGAACTCGGCGTGCACGTCTGGGCCGACGGCGGCGTGCGCCATCCCCGCGACGTCGCGCTCGCCCTGGCCGCGGGCGCCTCCAACGTGATGATCGGCTCCTGGTTCGCCGGCACCTATGAGTCCCCAGGCGACCTGCGCGTCGACCGGGACGGCAACGCGTACAAGGAGAGCTTCGGCATGGCGTCCAAGCGGGCCGTCGCCGCCCGCACCGCCTCCGACAGCGAATTCGACCGCGCGCGTAAGGGATTGTTCGAAGAGGGCATCTCCAGCTCCCGGATGCGGCTGGATCCCGAGCGGCCCGGCGTCGAGGACCTCATCGACCACATCTGCTCCGGTGTCCGCAGCGCGTGCACCTACGCGGGCGCGCGCACCCTCACCGAGTTCCACGACCGGGCCGTGCTCGGCGTGCAGTCGGCAGCAGGCTTCGCCGAAGGGCGGCCGCTGCCGAGCGGTTGGTGAGCGCCGACACGCACACCTGAGTGGCAACCGGCCCACGCGACCCGACGCGTGGGCCGGTAACATAGTGGTTGCCGAAGACCGGCATCAAGACTCCCGCGAAAGGATCCAGTTGTCACCCGCGTCCGAGGGCGCCGCACAGGAGGGCTCCTCTATCGAGCCGGGTGACAAACCCGGCGTCCTCCGCTCCGCAGTAGTCCCGCTCCGCACAGGCCGTTTCCCAGCACCGTTCGGGTGGTGCTGACGATGTCCGTCGCGCTCACCGCGCTCAGCCTGATCGGGTTCGTAGCTCTCACAGTCGGCACGGCCTTGTTCGTCGCCGCCGAGTTCTCCCTCACCGCGTTGGAACGCAGTACCGTCGAGGCGCACGCCCGCACCGGCGACGTCCGCGCCCGGATGGTCCGCAAAGCCCAGCACACGCTGTCGTTCCAGCTGTCCGGCGCCCAGCTCGGCATCACCATCACCACGCTGATCACCGGTTATATCGCCGAACCGGTGCTGGCCAAGCTACTGAAGCCGGTGTTCACCGGCCTCGGGCTGAGCGACGCCGCCGGGCACGGCATCGCCCTCACGCTGGCGTTGGTCCTGGCCACCTCGCTGTCGATGATCTACGGCGAGCTGGTACCCAAGAACATCGCCATCGCCAAGCCGCTGGCCACCGCCCGCGCCACGGCCGGTCCGATGGTCGCCTTCTCGGTGGCGTTCAAGTGGATGATCCACTTCCTCAACGGCACCGCCAACTGGGTGGTCCGCAGGCTCGGCGTGGAACCCGCCGAGGAGTTGCGCTCGGCTCGCTCCCCGCAGGAACTGGGGTCGCTGGTGCGCACCTCGGCCCTGCGCGGCGCGCTCGATCAGCGCACCGCCCAGGTGATGGATCGCTCGCTGCAGTTCGGCGAGCGCAGCGCCGAGGAACTGATGACGCCCCGGGTGACGATCGAATCGCTGGACAAGGACGACACCATCGCCGACCTCATCGACGCGGCAGGCCGCACCGGCTACTCCCGGTTCCCGGTGATCGACGGCGATCTCGACAACACCCTCGGCTTCGTACACGTCAAGCAGGCGTTCACGCATCCGGCCGGCGAGCGCCGGACCCTCCCACTGCACATGCTCGCCCGTCCGGTCCCGATCGTGCCCGCGAGCCTGGACGGCGACGAGGTGCTCGAACGCATCCGCGCCGACGGCATGCAGGTCGCCCTCGTCGTGGACGAGTACGGCGGCACCGCGGGCCTGGTCACCATGGAGGACGTCATCGAGGAGATCCTCGGTGACGTCCGCGACGAGCACGACGAGGAGGAGCGCGACGTGCGGCGCGTCTCGGACGGCTGGGACTGTTCGGGCCTGCTGCGCATCGACGAGGTCTCCCGGGCGACCGGGTACGACGCCCCCGAGGGCGAGTACGAGACACTGGGCGGCCTCGTCCTGACCAGGCTGGGCCGCATCCCGATGGCAGGCGACGAGGTCGTGCTGCCGAATCCCCGCACGCAACAGTGGTCTGCGGCGGACGATCCCGACGCGGGCGGCTGGATCGCCCGCGTGGAGCGGATGGACGGGCGGCGCATCGACCGGGTGCGCCTGATCCCGGTCACCGCCGACGCACTCGCGACCAAGGAGCACAGCCATGGGTGACCTCCTCGGCGTGCTGCTCACCATCGTGCTACTCGGCGGCAACGCCTTCTTCGTCGCGGCCGAGTTCGCGCTCATCTCCGCCCGGCGCGACCGGCTGGAAGCACTGGCCGCACAGGGCAAGCGCAATGCGAACACCGTGATCCGGGCGGGCGAGAATCTGTCGATGATGCTCGCGGCCGCGCAGCTGGGCATCACCATCTGCTCGATCCTGCTCGGTCGCGTCGGCGAGCCCGCCGTCGCGCATCTGCTGGAGGGCCCGTTCGAGCTGATCGGCCTGCCCGAGCAGGTGCTGCACCCGGTGGCGTTCGCCATCGCGCTGACCATCGTTGTCATCCTGCACATCTTGTTCGGCGAGATGATCCCGAAGAACATCGCGCTGGCCGGTCCGGAACGCAGCGCACTGCTGCTGGTTCCGGCGCACCTGGTGTGGCTGCGGCTGGCTCGACCGCTCATCGCGGTCTACAACCTGGCCGCCAACCTGTCGCTGCGGCTGCTGCGAATCGAGCCGAAGGACGAGCTCGAGGCCACCGTGTCCATGGTCGAGCTGGCCGAGATGATCGGCGAGTCGCGCTCGGAGGGCCTGCTCGACGAAGAAGAGCACCGGCGCCTCACCCAGGCGCTCCGCACCAGCGAACGGGTGGTCGCCGAGGTCATGGTGCCGCTGACGGCGGCACGGTCGGTTCCGCTGCGCGGCAATGGGACGACGCTCGGCGACATCGAATCCGCTGTCGCCGAGACCGGATTCTCCCGCTATCCGGTGCGGGCGGGCGACGGCTCGCTGGTCGGCTATCTGCATGTCAAGGACGTGCTCGACAAGGTCGCCGACGAAAGCGCCGGGCCCGCGACGCCGATCCCGCGCACCGACATCCGCCCGTTGCCGACGGTCGGCATGGGCACCACGCTCTATGAGGCGCTGGCCCGCTTGCGCCGCACCAACAGCCACCTCGGCCGGGTGGTCGACGAGCGGGGCAACACCACCGGCATCGTCGCCTTGGAGGACTTGGTGGAGGAGTTCGTCGGCACTGTCCGAGACGTCACGCACCGGGTGATCGAGTGACCGTACTGGCATCGCGTTCCGGCACCCGGGTGTCGGCGTGACCGTGCGGATATTCCCCGGTGCGCGGTGGCGGGCGGCCGCCGCGGCGCACCGGGCCCGGCTCGATGATCTGGTCGGGCCGTATCTCGAACGGAGAGCAGAAGGTTCGTCGCATCCGGTGATCGACTTCTTGTTCACCTACTACGGTCACAAACCTGCCCAGCTGCGGCGCTGGCACCCGGGCTACGGTTTCGCGCTCGCCGACGCCGCCGAGTACGACGGGGCCCGCGGGTATCACCGCGTCAGCGTGGACAGGGGGAGCGGTTCGGGCGATTCCGCGCCCGGTAACGTCTTCACCGCCGACCCCGCATATCTGGCCAAGCGCTACGACACCCTCGCGTTCGTCGCGAATCTGTTGCGTGCCACCGCGTCTCGGCCAGCGCAGCTGTCTTGCTTCGGCCTGCACGAGTGGGCGATGGTGTATCGCACCGCCGACATCCGGCACCAGCAGGTGCCGTTGCGGCTCGGACGGGCGAGTACCGACGCGGTGGTGGAATCGATGTCCTTGCGTTGCACGCATTTCGACGCCTACCGCTTCTTCACCCCGGAGGCCGTCGGCCGCAATGCCGAGCCGCTGACGCGCGCCGACCAGCTCCGTCGCGAACAGCCGGGCTGCCTGCACGCGAACATGGACCTGTACAAGTGGGGCTTCAAGCTGGTCCCGCTGATCTCCTCCGAGCTGCTGCTGGATTGCTTCGAGATGGCCTGCGCGGCACGCGAACTCGACATGCGCGCCAGCCCCTACGACCTGTCCCGGTACGGCTACGAACCGATCCGCATCGAGACGTCCGCGGGACGCGCGGAGTACGTCCGCGCACAGTCCGCGCTGGCCGAGCGCGCGGCCGAGTTGCGCCGCACGTTCCTCGGCGTCTGCGACGAACTGCTGGCGCGCGACGCGGCCGAACGGGTCGGTACCGCCCCCCTGGACTGACCCCGACGCAACCGCCGATTCAACGAAAATCTTCGCGAATCGTGCGCGGAATCCGCCGAAACCCTCCGGCAAGTTAATGAGTATTACTACCATTCAGTCAGTGCGGTGACTGTCCCAGTCAGCACGGACAGCCGAGTTCCGAAGACGAAGTTGGGGGGACGCGACGATGCGCCCGATGACCAGACTCTGCCGCGTCAAATCGCTGGTTCTGCTCACCGTCGGCATGGTCACGGCCATGATGCTGCCCGGGAGCGCCTCGGCGGATCCGGACGCAGGCATCCAGAACGCCATCCACGAATTCTTCGATGTCGGGCGCACTTCGGTCCCGCGCGCGGACTGCGGGCCCGGCTCCGCACCGGAGAACGGTCTGCAGGGCGACGTCACGGCGGCCGACCGCGACAGCGGGCGCAGTACCCTGGGCTACCGGTGCAACATGTCCTTCGTCGGCGGATATGCGGGCCGCGGGGCAGGCATCACCTCCACCAGCTTCGAGCACTGCGCCTACCTGGGCTCGTTCTTTCCCGGCGACCTGATCAGCGAGGGCCGCGGCGTCCAGGTGCTGGACGTGTCCGATCCCGCGCAGCCACGTCCGACGGTCACGCTGACCGAGCCCGCCATGCTCGCGGGCACCTGGGAGAGCCTCAAGGTCAACACCGAGCGCAAGCTGCTGGTCGGCACCGGCGTCCCGGTCGGCGAGGGCGTGGGCTATCTGTCGATCTACGACGTCGCCGATTGCGCCCACCCTCGGCTGCTGAATCCCGGTCCGGGCACGAACCTGCTGATGCCTCTGCCGATCACCACACATGAGGGCGGCTTCTCGCCGGACGGCTACACGTATTGGGCGTCGGGGGTCGCGCCCGGTTTCGTCAGCGCGATCGACCTCACCGATCCGGCCAACCCCCGCGTGGTCTGGCAGGGATTGACCGGCATCGAGGCACACGGGTTCGGCATCAGCCCAGATGGCAACCGGATGTACATCTCGGCCCTCGGCGGATTCACCGTCATGGACATCAGCGCGGTGCAGCGCCGCGACCCGAACCCGCAGGTGCACCACATCGGCCGGGTGTTCTGGACGGACGGCTGGGCGACCCAGCACAGCGTCCCGGTCAGTTACGACGGCAAGCCCTACCTCTACACCGTCGACGAGGGCGGTTCCGGCGGCGTCAAACTCATCGACATCTCCGACGAGACCGAGCCCAGGGTGGCCGCCAAGGTCAAGCTGGAAATCAACTTGCCGCAGCACATCGACAGCAATATCGGCTCGTCCATGGGCGGTTCCGCGTTCGCGTACGAATCGCACTACTGCGCCGCCGACCGTGAGGACAATCCGACCGCTTTGGCCTGCGGATGGATCTCCTCCGGCATCCGGGTCTTCGACGTCCGCGATCCGTTCGCCATCCGCGAGATCGCCTACTACAACCCGCCCGCCCGCACCGGCCAAAACCTGAGCCTGTGGAACTCGCCGCACGCGCTGGCCTCGATCATCGGCGTGCCGCTGATGAGCACGCCACCCGCGGTCCGCGCTGTGCTGGAAGGCCAGTTCGACCCCCTCGATGCCACCACGCCACGCACCGGCCGCCTCGCCTTCGGCGACGTGTCCACGGACTGGTGTTTCTCGCCGCCGGAATGGCGCGGCTCGCAACTCTACGTCGCCTGCTCGGACAACGGATTCATGGTGCTGCAATTGGACAACGACGTGTATTCGCCACCGGCGGACCAGAAATCCATCGTCGGGTCGTAACGATGCCGACCTGGATGCGAACCGTGGCCGCGGCTTCCGCGGTCTTCGCGCTGCTCGTGCTCGGCGCGGCGCTGCGGCCCCTGGTGATTCCGGAAAGTCCTTCGGCGGCACCGATTCTCACTGCGGTGGAAGTCGGCTTCACGCAGGACATGACCGCCCACCACCAGCAAGCGCTGCTCATGGTGCAGCGGCTCGACCGCGCCGTCGATCCGGCGGTGACCCGGCTGGCCGAGCAACTCGACCGCACGCAGCGCTTGGAGATCGGCACCATGCTCGGCTGGCTGCGCCTGGCGGGCGCGGCGCCGACCGCTGCGCGTCCCATGGCGTGGATGCCCACCGCGCATCGGCATGCGGGCACTGTCCGGCATGCCGATGCGTCGGCCGCGAACCCTGCCATGCCGGGGATGGCGAACGCCGCCGAACTCGACGCCTTGGCGGCGGCTCGAGGCTGCGAGGCGGAAATCCTGTTCCTGCAGTTGATGTTTCGGCACCATCAAGGCGGCATCGCGATGGCCGAAGCCGCCGACAACCTGGTGCGCTCCGGTCCGGTCAAGGAGATCGCCCGCGCGATGATCCACGGACAGGGCCAGGAGGCCGGGGTCATGGGGATGCTGCTGACCCAGCGCGGCGCCGCCCCGCTGCCTTGACCAGGTCGGATGTCACGAAGCCACGTGTAACCCGAACCCGGCCGCGCCGTGTGTCTCGCGACCGGGCTGCAAGCGCAGGCTGCGGTCGTAGTCGCCGCCGCCCTGCGGCCGATACCGGATCGGCTCCAGTCCCGCCAGGTCCGACATCCGGCGCCGCAGGTCGTCCGCGACCTCCTCGAAACGATCCGAGCCGAGCCGGATCGTGTCGTGCACCAGGAACGGCGGCAGCACATCCATACCCGTGTAATACAGAATGCCGTGGTGGATCGGGAACAGCAGATCCTCGGCCGGGCCGTTGATCCCGCGATCGGAATACGACGGCTGCTTGCCTCCGATACTGACCGCGAGCATCGCGCGACGGCCCGCCAGCACGCCCGCTCCGTACCTCGGCACCGACTTGCCTCCGGCCCCGTAGGCGAAGCCGCAGGTGAGGACGCGATCCACCCAGCCTTTCAGGATGGCGGGCAGGCCGAACCACCACAGCGGGAAATGCAGCACGACGGTGTCGGCCCAGAGCAGTTTCTGCTGCTCGGCGCGGATGTCGGGGCTGAGTGTCCCGTTGTGATAGGCCTCGCCGGAGGCCAGCATGAAATTGCTTTCCTCGACGGTGCCGAAATCGTCGGTGTCGGCGGCGGCCTTCCAGCCCATCGCATAGAGGTCCGTGATCCGCACCTCGTGCCCGTCCGCCCGTAACTGCTGCACGGCAACGTCTTTCAGCGCGCCGGTGAGTGAGTCCGGCTTCGGGTGGGCGTACACGACGAGTACGTTCATTCCAGCTTTCGTCACACTCGGCGCAACAGCGCTCAGCACGGCGGAATTCCATCGAGCCGCTGACCTGCACGGACGCACCGCGGTGCGGCGAGCGGAATGCCGGAGCGGTACGTCGCGTTGCCCCGTGGGAGACGATCCGGCGAGAGAGGAATGCGCAGTGTCCGACCAGGCATTCGCAGGTCAGCATGTAGTCGTCACCGGCGGCGGCACCGGGATAGGCCGTTCGGCCGCGCTCGCGTTCGCCGAACAGGGTGCGGCCGGCGTCGTGATCACCGGTCGACGAAGCGAATTGCTGGCCGAGGTCGCCGCCCAGCACCCCGCCGTGATCCCGGTGGTCGCCGACATCACCACCGAGGAGGGCACGGAGTCGGTCGCGCGAGCCGTCGCCGACCACGCCGGGCGCGTTGACGTCCTGGTCCACAACGCCGGGGTCTACGGTCCGGAACCGTTGGATCAGGTGCAGGCGGCGACCGTCCGCAATCAGTTCGAGGTGAACGTGGTCGGTCCGGTCCTGCTCACCGCGCGCTTGCTCCCGCTCCTGCGCTCCCCCGGCGGGAACATCGTTGTGGTGACGAGCATTTCCGGTCGCCTCGCGTCGCCCGGCGTGTCGGTGTACGCCGCGACCAAGGCGGCGGCGGACAGTCTGGTGCGCAGTTGGGCGGTCGAATTGGGTCCGAAAGGCATCCGGGTGAACGGCGTCGCGCCCGGCATGGTGCGCACACCGATCCTGGCCGCGGGCGGACTCGCCCCGGACACCGTCGAGCAGCTGCGTGCCGGGTATGCCGACCAGGTGCCGGTCGGGCGAATCGGCGAGGTCGACGACGTGGTGCCGTGGATCACCCGGCTCGCCGAACCGGCCAGCTCGTGGGTTACCGGAGAGATCATCGTCGTCGACGGCGGCCGGTTGGCGGCGTAAACGGGCCCGCGCGGATCCCTACCTGGTACGGCGGTATCGTCTGACCTGACCGGATCATGATCGTCGGCCGGAAGAGGTTGAGCTACCGATGATTCGCACCGATGCGTTCACCGTGCCGGGGCACGTGCGTGGCTATCCGGGCGTGGCGTTCGGCGGGTACGTGGCGGGACTGCTCGCGTCCGCGAGCAGCGCTGCGGAAGTGCGGGTGGACTTCCGGCGCGCGGTCACCGTGGATACCCCGATCATCCTGTCCGCCGACAGCTCCGGCGGTGCGACGCTGACCGATCAGGACGGCGTCGTGCTCGCCGAAGCGTCGGCGTCGGTGGTCACGATCAGCCCACCACCCGTACCCACCTGGGCGGAAGTACAGGCAGCCACGACCACCGCGCAGGTCCTGCGCAAGATGAGCCACTGCTACGGCTGCGGCGCTGCCTGCCCGCCCGGCCGCGGGCTGCGGCTGTCGCCCTGGGCCGTTCCCGCGCACGACATGGTCGTCTCCGCCTGGACACCCGAGACCTCCCTCGGTGGACCCAACGGCCTGCTCGCCACCGAAAACGTTTGGGCCGCTTTGGATTGCCCCGGCGGCTGGTCTGCGATGGCCCTGCGCGACCTACGTCCCGGCGCGGTCACCGCGGCCCTCACCGCCACCCAATTCACGCCTGTCCGCGCTGGCGAGCCCTATATCTCCTACGGCTGGCCGATCTCCCAAGACGGCCGCAAGCACACCGTCGGCGTGGCTCTGGCCCGAACCGATGGAACTCTCTGCGCCCTGGCCGAAGCCCTGTGGATCGAGCCCCGCCGGCCGTTGCCGTTCGAGTGGTGATTCGCGCCACTCGAACCTGTCGGTGGCTATCGCTACTGTGCGCGGCATGCCCTCGTCGGTACACGAAGTCCTCATCGAATTGGTCCGGCGCAGACCAACTTTGGTCGCCGAGCTCCTGACTTCCACACTCGGACTGACACTTCCCGAGTTCGATCACGCACGCGTCGACTCCGGTGACCTACCGGATATCGAACCAACGGAGTATCGCGCCGATCTGGTCGTCACCCTTACCGCTGCCACCCTCCCGGTCCTCGGAATCGTCGTCGAGGTCCAGCTTCAACGCGACGACGACAAGATCTGGAGCTGGCCGGTCTACCTGACCACACTGCGGGCCCGCCTGCGCTGCCTCGTGCTACTGGTCGTGGTCTGCCCCAACGAGCGCGCCGCCGGACACTGCCGTCGTCCGATCACCGTCGCGCCTGGATTCACACTCTCGCCGATGGTGCTCAGCCCGGCCAACGTGCCAGTAGTCAGCGACGCCACCACGGCATCCGATCGCCCCGATCTGGCCGCTCTCTCCGCCATCGCCCACCGCAACAACCCCGAACGCGATTCTATTTTCGCCGCCCTCGCCGCGACAGCACACCACACCGCGGACGGCGAAAGGTACATTGACCTGGTACTGGCCGCACTGCCGAAAGCAGCGGCCCGGCACTTCCTGGAGATGCTGATGAAAACCGACAAGTCCCCGTACTACAGCGAGTTCTTCAATCAGCTGCACGCCGACGGCGTGGCCGAGGGAGAGGCCAAGGGAGAGGCCAAGGCGTTGCTGAGATTGCTCCGTGCCCGCGGATTCGACATCCCGGCGGCATTGGCCTCCGAGGTCGCCGCGTGTACCGATCACGCTCGCCTCGACACCTGGGTCACCCGCGCCGCCACGGCGAACACCATCGACGAGGTCTTCGGCGATCCAGTGGAGTGACGCAAGGCCGTTGGCGACGGCGTGCCGAACTGATAGCGCAAAACTCGGCCTGTTTCCGGACCGGCGGAGGCATACCATCACGCCCACGCACTGGTTGCAAGTAATCGCATGATAAATCCGCAAATGCGTCGACCGACAGCGCAGATCGCGCTGTCGGACGCGGTGACCCGGCAGTACATGGAGATGCTGATGACGACCGGCACATGCCCGTACTACAGCGAGTTCTTCCGGGAGGTGTACGCCGAGGGCATGGCAATCGGGTTGCGGACTATGCTCACAGCCCGAGGATTCGACGTGTCCGAGGCACTGGCCTCCGAGATCGACGAATGCACGGATCCGACGCTTCTCATTGCATGGATCACTCGAGCCGCCACGGCCGAGACTCTCGACGAGGTGTTCTGCGACCAGGTTCAGTGATCGTCCACGAACCGGTACCACTGCCGGTCGAACGCGGCGTACTCGATGCCGTCGATGGCGGGCGGGCCGAGATGGGGTGGGGTCGCCGGGTCGCGGAAGTAGGCGAATCCTTCCGAGTTCGATTCGCCCGCTTGCGTGTAGAACAGGCAGCCGCCGTCGCGGGGCGTGATGAAGGTGATGGTGTAGAGGCCCAAGCGGGTGCGATGACCGGGGTTGGCGCAGTCGGCGGCTTGGTCTTCGAGGATCGCGCGGGAAAGTTGCCAGCCGAGGCTCTGCGGGATGCCGGACAACGTCAGCGCGAGCAGGACAGCGATAAGGATCGGCGCGGCGAGGCTGTAGAAGAACGCCCGGTAGCGCAGCAACCCGAGCAATCCGAACAGAGCGGCGATCCCGCCTAGTACGCCGAGCACCACCCACAGCACGACGAGTGTCGGGAACGTTCCTTGGGCGGCCAGCTGCCAGAACAGCGCTGCGCAGCACACCGTGACGCATGCGGTCAGCAGCCCCATCCACAGCACGAACCAACGGGGAGTGCGCTTGCGCACGGGACCAGCGGAGTTCACCCGTTCAAGATACGAGCGGCACCGGTTTCCCGCGCGGCTATCGGCGCCGAAATCGTCCGCTCCCGCAAGGGATCACCACGAAAAATCCCCCGGCCAGCGCTCTGGCCAGGGGATCCGATACTCGTGGACCGCACGTTCACAGGGGCGGGAAGCCCGCCGATCCGGTGGCCATCCAATTCCAGAACATCGCCGCGCGATTGGCGAGCAATGCCACGATGTCGAGCACAACGCTTCCCATGAATCTTCCTCACAAATCGAACGATCTCGTGCGGCACCCAGGGTAACGGACCGATAAACAGGATCGAAACTCGTGATCGCCCCGAAAAGCGCGAATCCCCCGACCAGGACTCGGCCAGGGGATTCGCGACATCCGGAGGCTAGACGCAGGCCAGGGCCTTCGCCTCGCGCCGACGGCGGTGCAGGATCGGCTCGGTGTATCCGTTGGGTTGCTTGGTGCCCGCCAGGATCAGTTCCTTCGCCGCCTGGAAGGCGATGCTGCCCGCGAAGTCCGCCGCCATGGCCCGGTAGTTCGGGTCACCGGCGTTCTGCCGGTCCACGACGGGGGCCATCCGCTCCAGGCTGGCCACCACCTCGTCGGCGGTGACGACACCGTGGCGCAGCCAGTTCGCCATCAGCTGGCTGGAGATACGCAGGGTCGCACGGTCTTCCATGAGGGCGACGTCCTTGATGTCGGGCACCTTGGAGCAGCCGACACCCTGGTCGATCCAGCGCACCACGTAGCCGAGGATGGACTGCGAGTTGTTGTCCAGTTCCTGGCGCTTCTCCTCGTCGGTCCAGTTCGGCTCGGCGGCCAGCGGAATCTGCAGGATCTCGTCGACGGTGGCGCGGCGGCCGCCCTTGGCGATCTCCTGCTGCCGCTGGAACACGTCGACCAGGTGGTAGTGGGTCGCGTGCAGGGTGGCGGCGGTCGGCGAGGGCACCCACGCGGTGTTGGCGCCCGCGCGCGGGTGGCCGATCTTCTGCGTGAGCATGTCGGCCATCAGGTCCGGCATGGCCCACATGCCCTTGCCGATCTGCGCCTTGCCGGGCAGGCCCGCGGCCAGGCCCGTGTCGACGTTCCAGTCCTCGTAGGACAGGATCCACTGCTGGGACTTCATATCGGCCTTGCGGACCATCGGCCCGGCCTCCATGGAGGTGTGGATCTCGTCGCCGGTGCGGTCGAGGAAGCCGGTGTTGATGAACACGACGCGGTCGGCGGCGGCCTGGATGCACGCCTTCAGGTTCACCGTGGTGCGGCGCTCCTCGTCCATGATGCCGACCTTGAGCGTGTTGCGATCCAGGCCGAGCACGCCTTCGACCCGGCCGAACAGCTCGTTTGTGAACGCGACCTCGTCGGGGCCGTGCATCTTCGGCTTCACGATGTAGACCGAGCCGGTGCGGCTGTTCTTCAGCTCCGCGTCGCCGGCCAGGCTGTGCTTGGCGATCAGCGAGGTGATCAGCCCGTCCATGATGCCCTCGGGCACCTCGTTGCCCTCGGCGTCGAGGATCGCGTCGGAGGTCATCAAGTGACCGACGTTGCGCACGAAGAGCAGCGAACGGCCGTGCAGCACCAGCTCACCGCCGTCCAGCGCGGTGTACACGCGGTCGGGGTTCATGGTGCGGTCGAACGTCTTGCCGCCCTTGCTGACCTGCTCGGCGAGGTCGCCCTTCATCAGACCGAGCCAGTTGTGGTAGCACAGCACCTTGTCCTCGGCGTCCACGGCGGCGACCGAGTCCTCGAAGTCCATGATGGTGGTGACCGCGGACTCCAGCACGACGTCCTTGACGCCCGCGCTGTCGGTGCTGCCGATCGGCGACTGCGGGTCGATCTGGATCTCGATGTGCAGCCCGTTGTGCTTCAGCAGCACCGAACTCGGCGACTCGGGATCACCCAGGTAACCGACCAGCTGGGAGGCGTCGGCCAGGCCGATGCTGGTGCCGTCCTCCAGGCCCACCTCCAGCTCGCCGTCGACGATCTTGTAGTACGACGAACCGATGTGCGAACCGGTGATCAGGGTGACCGCGTCGTCGAGGAAGTTGCGCGCCCACTCGATGACCTTGTCGCCGCGCACCTTGTTGTAGCCGGTGCCCTTCTCCGCGCCGCCCGCCTCGGGGATGGCGTCGGTGCCGTAGAGCGCGTCGTACAGCGAGCCCCAGCGCGCGTTCGCGGCGTTGATCGCGAAGCGGGCGTTCATCACGGGCACCACCAGCTGCGGGCCCGCGGTCACCGCGATCTCGTCGTCGACGTTCTGGGTGGCGATCTGGAAATCGGCGGGCTCGGGGCGCAGGTAGCCGATCTCGGTCAGGAAGTTCTTGTAGGCGGCCTTGTCGTAGTTCGCGCCGGGGTGCTCGGCGTGCCAGGCGTCGACCTTGCCCTGGATCTCGTCGCGCTCGGCCAGCAGGGCGCGGTTGCGCGGGGCGAGATCGTTGATGACCTGTTCGGCGCCGGCCCAGAACGCGGCGGAATCGACGCCGGTACCGGGAAGCGCCTCGTTCTCGACGAACTCGTGGAGAACGCTGGCCACCTGGAGCCCGCCGACCTGAATCCGCTTTGTCATCTACTGCCTCATTTCCGAGAAAGCCAAGTGGGAAACAGGGCCATGTTACCCGCGGGTAGTGGTGCCACCGCGCGTCGGGTCATCCAGCCCTCTGCCCCATCCATTCCGCCACGCCGTGGTGAACAGGTCCGTCACCCGGCGGGTCTTGCGGCCGTCGGCGGTCGGCCGCACAGCCCCTTGATCGTATCGCGCGGCGGAATTAATGTACTGATCGGAACATTTACAGACAGAGCAGGAGTTCAGGTGCCACTCACCGACAAGGCCGCCGTCGTCACCGGGGGCAGCCGGGGCTTGGGTAAACAGATGGTGCTCGCGTTCGCCGAAGCGGGTGCGGACGTGGTGATCGCCAGCCGCAAGCTGGACGGGTGCGCCGCCCTCGCCGCCGAGGTGACCGAGCGCTTCGGCCGCCGCGCGCTGCCGGTGGCCTGCAACGTCAGTGACTGGTCCCAGTGCGATGCCCTGGTGGAGACGGTCTACGCCGAGTTCGGGCGGGTCGACGTGCTGGTCAACAATGCCGGGCTGTCGCCCCTGTACCCGAGCCTGGATCAGGTCACCGAGGCCTTGTTCGACAAGGTCATCGGCGTGAACCTGAAAGGACCGTTCCGGCTTTCGGCGCTGATCGGCAGTCGCATGGCGGCCGATGGCGGCGGCTCGATCATCAACATCTCCTCGATCGAGGCGACCAGACCGGAGCCGTTCGCGGTGCCCTACTCGGCGGCCAAGGCGGGGCTCAACGCCCTGACCGGCGGGCTGGCCCAGACGTTCGCACCGAACGTGCGGGTCAACACCATCCAGTGCGGCCCCTTCGCCACCGACATCGCCACCGCGTGGCCGGACGAGCTGCGCGCCGAACTCACCAAGCACAACGCGCTGCGCCGCGTGGGAGAGCCGGGCGAGATCGTCGGCGCCGCCCTGTTCTTCGCCACCGATGCTTCGGCGTTCTGTACCGGAGCGACCCTCGCGGTGGACGGAGGCTGGCGATGAAAGCACTGACTTACCAAGGCCCCGAGCAGATCTCGTACTCCGATCGCCCCGACCCCACGCTGCCGGGACCGGACGGCGCGATCGTCCGAGTGACCGCCACGGGCATCTGCGGCAGCGATCTGCACATCTACGGTGGACACGGTTTCGTGTCCACCACCGGCTACTGCGGCGGGCACGAGGCGGTCGGCGAGATCGTCGAGATCGGGCCGCAGACCCGCGGCTACTCGGTCGGGGACCGCGTGCTGGTGCCCGCTTCGGTAGGTTGCGACGGCTGCGCACAATGCCGCGCCGGAATCGTCGCCGCATGCGCTCGCCACCCGCTGCCGGTCGACGCCTGTTATGGGCTCGGCGGTTCGCTGCCGGGCTGTCAAGCCCAGCTGCTCGCCGTCCCGCACGCCGCGGGCAACCTGGCGAAGCTGCCCGGCGAGGTGAGCGACGCGGCCGGCGTCGTCCTCACCGACAACGCGCCCACCGCGTGGTACGGCGCCCGCCGCGCCCGCATTGCGCCGGGCGACACGGTCGTGGTGATCGGGCTCGGTCCGGTCGGGCTCATGGCGGTCCAATCCGCCTTCGCGATGGGTGCGGCGCGGGTGCTCGGCGTCGACCTGCTCGCCGAACGCCGCAAGCGCGCCGCCGACCTCGGCGCCGAGCCGGTCGAGTCGGACGACCCGAAGCAGGCGATCCGCGAAATGCTCGGCGGCGGCGCGAACGTGGCGATCGAGGCGGTGGGCGCCGACGCCACCATCAAACTCGCGATCAGCGCGGTCGGGCACCGCGGCCGGGTCAGCGTGGTCGGCGTGAGCCAGAACCGCGCCTATCCGTTCCACATGATGGCGGCGCAGGTGAAGGAACTCGAATTCCACATCGGACTGTGCTCGGTCCAATACGAACTGCCCGCCCTGCTGAAACTCACCGCGGGCGGCAGGCTGCGGCCCGAAGCCGTAGTCACCCATCAGCTTCCGATGTCCGAAGGTCCTGCCGCCTATCGGATGTTCGCCGATCGGACCGACGGGGTGGGCAAGGTCGTGCTGGACCCGGGCCGATGACCGCACCGTCGCGCCGCCGCGGCCGCCCGCCCGCCGCCGAGTCGACGGCGAGCAACACCAGGGAGCGGATCATGCGCGCGGCGATCGACCTGTTCGCCGAGAAGGGATTCCACGGCACCGGCGTGGCCGAGATCGGCGAGCGCGCCGACGTGCAGCGCGGCGCGCTGTACTACCACATCGGCTCCAAGGAAGAGCTGCTCTGGCAGATCCTGCGCGACTACATCCAGCTGATGCTCATCGAGGCCGAGCAGATCGCGGCCGGCGCGGAAGATCCGATCAGCAAGCTGCACAAGCTGATCCACAGTCATGTCCGGCTGATCATTCGCCATCAGCGTGAGGTGGCGATCCAGCTGCGTGACGTCGGCGCGCTGACCGGCGAGCGCGGCACCGAGCTCCAGGATCTGCGCGACCGGGTCCAGCGCTGCTGGCAGCGGGTTATCGACGCCGGTCACGCCGAGGGTCTGCTTCGCACCGACGATCACGTGGTCACCAACAGCGTGCTCGGCATGCTCAACATGGTGACGTTCTGGTACCGCCCGCACGGCGACCGCTCCCCCGGCGAGATCGCCGAGATCCTCGCGATCACCCTGCTCGACGGCGTGGTTACCGACGCCGCCCGACCTACGAAAGGCTGACCATGGCTTGGGATTTCGAGACCGATCCGGAATACCAGCGGAAGCTGGACTGGGCGGCGGAGTTCGTCCGCACCGAGGTGGAGCCACTCGACCTGCTCTACCCCAATCCCTACGACCGCACCAACCGCGAAGCCATGGCGCTGATGCGGCCGCTGAAGGACAAGGTCAAGGAGCAGGGTCTGTGGGCCTGCCATCTGGGACCCGAACTGGGCGGGCCCGGTTATGGGCAGATGAAACTCGCCCTGCTCAACGAGGTGCTGGGCACCTCGGTGTGGGCGCCGTCGGTCTTCGGCTGCCAGGCACCGGATTCGGGTAACGCGGAGATCCTCGCCCACTACGGCACCACGGAGCAGAAGAAGACCTATCTGGAGCCGCTGCTGGCCGGAGAAATCGGTTCGTGCTACGTGATGACCGAGCCGACCGGCGGTTCGGATCCCACCCTGTTCCGGACCCGCGCGGTGCGTGACGGCGACCACTGGGTGATCAACGGCGAGAAATGGTTCAACTCGAACGCGCAGTTCGCCGGCTTCCACATCGTCATGGTGGTGACCAACCCGGAGGTCAGCCCCTACCAAGGCATGTCGATGTTCATCGTGCCTGCCGACGCCCCCGGCCTGGAGATCGTGAAGAACTTCCACGTCGCCGGGTTCAGCGAGCACGAGGGCCACCTGCGATTCACCGACGTCCGCGTCCCGGCCGATCATCTGCTCGGCGCCGAAGGGCAGGGCTTCGTCGTCGCGCAGACGCGGTTGGGCGGTGGCCGGGTGCATCATGCGATGCGCACGGTCGCCTTGGTGCGCAAGGCGTTCGACATGATGGCCGAGCGGGCCGTGTCGCGTCCGATGCGCGGCGGCCCGCTGGCCGGTTTGCAGATGACCCAGGAACGCATCGCCGACAGCTGGATCGAGATGGAGCAGTTCCGGCTGCTGGTGCTGCGCACGGCGTGGCGCATCGACAAGGAGCAGGACTATCGGAAGGTGCGCAAGGACATCGCCGCCATCAAGGTCGCGATGCCCAAGGTGATGCACGACATCGCCCAGCGCGCGCTGCACCTGCACGGCGCGATCGGCGTCAGCCAGGACCTGCCGTTCGTGGACATGCTCAGCTACGCCGAGGTGATGGCGATCGCCGACGGACCCACCGAGGTGCACAAGATCACTCTCGCGAAAGAGGTCCTGAAGGACTACACCCCCGGAGATCCGGTGTACCCCAGCGGCTATCGCCCCGCTCTGCGCGAACAGGCCCGCGAGTTGGTGGCCAGGCGCTTGGAACACATCGTCGGCAACCTGTAATCCCTGCCGCGGTCGACTCGACGCCTCGCCGACAGTACTGCGGCGCGGATTCGGTACGACCGCGGTGTCCCCGATCTGAGCACGGCTACCGCGCGGCGGTTGTACGAGCGCGGACGGATCGGCGATCTCGTCGGCGGTGACCAGACACGGGGCGAGCGAGGTGCTGTAGTCAAAGTAGGCGGGATCGGAGATCGGACAGCGCTCCTGGCCGGTGCGAATCAGCACGGCGTCGCCGGGCGCCGCTTCCCCAGCGCAGCGTCACCGAAATGACCAGATCCGCACCGCTTCCGGTGGGGGCGCCGGACTCGGGGCAGAATGAACCAACAGGCCGCGTCACGACGTCCGAGGAGATGCCATGGTGTCCGCACGCAGGATCACCCGTTCGCCGATCACCTGGATCGTCGTCGTGCTGGCGGTGGCCGGGCTCGGCACCGGCCTGGCCCTGTTCCAGCCGTGGCGTTTGTTCACCGACACCACCGTCCAGGAGGAGGCGCCGTCGGTCTCCGCCGCTCCGGCACCTGGCGCCGAGGTACCGCAGCCCCGCGCCATCGCGCGCGGCACGTTCATCTCGCATGAGCACGCGACGGCTGGCACGGTCGTGGTCCTGCGATTGCCCGACGGCGGCCAAGTGCTGCGCCTAGAAAACCTCGACACCTCCGACGGCCCCGACCTGCACGTCTGGCTCACCGACGCCCCGGTGCGCGAGGGCCGCGACGGGTGGTTCGTCTTCGACGACGGCGCGCACACCGACCTGGGCAAACTCAAGGGCAACCAGGGCAACCAGAACTACGCCATCCCCGCCGACGCGGACCTCACCCGGCTGACCAGTGTCGCGATCTGGTGCGACCGGTTCAACGTCTCCTTCGGCGCGGCCGAGCTGCGTCCAGCCTGATCCCCGCCCTTCTCCGGCGCACGATCGGCATGCCCGCCTGCACGGGCCGCGGGACGCACCAGGGCACGTCGGCGGGGCATGTCGGATCGACGCCAGCTCAGGGACGCCGCACCGCCGAAAAATGACCCGACAACGGCGGGTGCGCTGTGCCACCATGTGTTTCGACGATGACCACCGCATCGAGGGTGGTCGCTGAGCAGCGAGAGGAGGGGCGGCAGTGATTCCGGAGACGACCGAGCGAATGGATGTCGAGATGACGCGGTTGTCGATCGCGGGCGACGCGTTCGGCAAGCCGATGAGTGCGCGGCACGGCGAACCTGGCTACCGCCGCCTCCAGGCCGTCGGCTGACCGCCGCATTCCTCTCCTTCTTCGCTCGATTCCCACGAAACATGGTGATTCCCATGATGTTCCGCTGTGCCGCCGACCCGGCGGCGGTGACCGCCGACAACTGGATACACACCGGAGTCCTCGTCCTGAACGCCTCCTACGAGGCGCTCGACGAGATCAAGGCCGACCGGGCCGTGGTGTTGCTCGTCGCCGGAGCCGCGGAGTCGATCGCCGACCGCGAGCCGCACTTCCCGATCCGGTCGCGGCACGTGGAACTCGCTCTGCCGCAGACGATTCGGCTGCTGCGCTATGTCTACCTGGCGTACACCACGCTGGTCGACGACGAGAGCAAGGCCACCTTGGCGGGTGTGCTGCGCCGCGACAACCACCGGTGCGGCTACTGCGCGGGCTGGGCCCGCACCGTGGACCACATCCGGCCGCGGTCGCGGGGCGGCCCGAACACCTGGAGCAACCTGGTGGCCTGCTGCGCGCCGTGCAACACCGCCAAGGCCGACCGCACCCCCGAGGAGGCGGGCATGCGCCTGCTCTGGGAACCGAAGGCACCCACCCACCGGGTCAGGCAGCAGCGGCGGATCTGGAAGCAGCTCGCCGTCACCTGACCACGACCCGAGAAAGGAGAGGATCGCGATGACGCGCACCGCGACCACCGCCGTCACGGAATTGACCCTGGCCGACCTGCTCCCGCTCTCGGATTCCCGAGGGTGGCACCGGGCGGCCTGCCGTGGCGACCCGAACCACGAGGCCTGGTTCCCCTACCCGTCCCAGGACTTCGACTACGCGCGGGAGGTCTGCGCACGCTGCCCGATCCTGGACGCGTGCGGTGAATTCGCCGCGCGCACCGGACAATCCGGCGTCTGGGGCGGGCACGAGTTCGACCGCGGACGCGTGATTCGCCGATGAGGTTCCGCCGTCGCGCCCGTCGGGCGCGGCGGCGGAGCGTCGATCGGAACGCGGCATCGACCGCACCGCATGCTCGCGCGGAGGGAGCCTCGCCGAGTCCGGTCAGGGCCGGTGACCATACACTGAGCGCGTGGGCACTCATCGCAGCGGAACCAGATCCCGAGGCGTCAGCAAAGGTCCGGTTATCGTAGTGGTTGCCGTTGCGTTGCTGGCCGCGATCGTCGTCGGCTGGTTCCAGCTGCGTGATCGCGCGGCTGATCAGGACAGTGCGGCGGCGGCGGAGTGCGTGGAGGGTCCCGCGACACTGCACGTGACGGCCGATCTGAGCATCGCGGCGCAGGTGCGGGCCGTCGCCGACAGCTACAACGCGACCCGGCCGAAGGTGCGCGATCACTGCGCGCGGGTCGCGGTGATCGCGCAACCGTCCTTGGCGGTCGTCGCGGCTTTCACCAGCGGCAAACCGTGGGACCAGAGGCTCGGCGCGCAGCCCGCGCTGTGGATCGCCGATTCGACCCGCTCCATCGAGTCCATGCGGGTGCCGGGATTGATCGAGGGCACCCCCGTGCCGATCGCCGCGAGCCCGATCGTGCTTGCGGTGCCGGAGGAACTGCGCAGCGCGCTGGAGCAGGCCGAGGTCTCCTGGGCGGATCTACCGCGCCTGCAACAGGGATCGCTGGGTGAGCTCGGGCTGTCCGGCTGGGGCGGTCTGCGCATGGCCGTGCCGTCCGGTGACGCCACGCTGGCCGCCGCCACTGCGGTCGGCTCCGCGGTGTCGGGCGCCGAACCACTCAGCGAGGAGGCCGCGCGATCCGGTCAGGTGGTCGCCGCGATCTCCGGACTTGCCGCCGACGCCCCGCAGGCCTCCGACACCATGGCCGCGCTAGCCGCGATCGCGGCCCAGAACGGGCCGGTGCACGCGGTGGCGGCTACCGAGCAGCAACTCAGGGCGCAGTCCGGCCTCGCCGTGTTCCGGCCCGCGGGGTCGGCACCGACGGCGGATTACCCGGCCGCGCTGATGTCCGGGGCCTGGGTCGACAAGACACAGAATCTCATCGCCGGGCGGTTCATCGACTATCTGCGCAAGCCGGAGCAGGCACAGACCTTCGTCGCGGCCGGTTTCGCCAGCGCATCACAGGCTCCGAACGCCGCACCGCAGCGCGCCGCGCAGGACAAGGTCCGCGCCACCCTCGCGAATCCTGTTCTGGGCGTGCGGTCCACGGTTTTGGTCGACGTGTCGGCGTCGATGGGAACCACCGAGGGTGCCGGGACGCGACTGGCGAATGTCATCGCCGCCCTCAACTCCACGATGACGGTCATGCCCCCCGACTTCGGGCTCGGCGTCTGGGCCTTCGGCAAGAACCTGGACGGCACCGATCCGTACGAGATAGCGGCGGCCACCTCCCCACTCGCCGACAGCCAGCGCACGAAGATCACTGCCGCGCTGAGCACGCTGCGACCCGGCGAAAGCCGCTCCGACGAGGCCTATCCGTCCCTGATCGCCGCGTACAAGAGCGCCGTCTCCGGTTACGCGCCGGGCCGGACCAATTCGGTACTGCTGATCACCGACGGACCCGACGACGACTCCACGGTCACCGGCCCGCAACTGGCCTCGAGCATCACCGCCGCGATCGACCCGGCCCACCCGGTCCGCATCGATGTGATCGTGCTCGGCGGCAGTGGCACCCAGACCCTCCAGACACTGGCGCAGCAGACCGGCGGCAGCTACACCCGCCTGGCCACCTCCAACGACCTCGGCTTCGGCTCCGCCGTCGTCAAGGCGCTCACCACGCCGTAGGCTGCCCCGCCTCTCCGCGTCTTTAGGCCGTACTGGTCAGGTGACGCAGATTCGCGTTCAGGTCCTGCGTTGGGTGCCGCACGAGTTCTGGGTGTACCCGACGAGTTACCAGTGTGCTCCCTAACCGCACCGCCACTGGTCATGGTGCCGACAGTGTGTTGTGTGGCCAATTGCCATCTAGTCGTCAAGAATTCGGCCCACGTGTGTAGGGCGGTACTGAATGACGCCGTGTGCTGGTCTCGCCCGGTCGGGGCCGGGCTGGGTGGCGGTCTGTGGTATCGCCGGAACCCACCCGAGTTTCATCGCCGCGCTGGTGGTTGTCCCCAAGGTCGTCCACGTCGCCGAACGGCAGGCAGTAGTACTCGCCTCTGCCGGGGTATGTGCGTTGGCGGTCGCTGCCGTCGCCGCTGTGCAGGTCGTGAGGCATCGCCGCCGGGGGCGTGCGCGCGATGACGCGCGGGTGCTGGCGGCGCTACGGCAGAACTCGCTGAGACCCTCCGAAGCTGCCCTGTCCCCGAGAACCGTCATGGTCCGGTAGCGGTCCTACTGTATGAGCCCTCTCAGCCGACGAACTCGATGCCCATAAGCTGGAAACCAGCCGGATCGGTCCACACAGTGAACGGACTCGCTTCATGAGTGAACACGACGTCTTCCTCGCCGATTGTCCCGCGCGCACCACGCTGGCCCTTGTCGCCGATACCTGGTCTGTGGTCGTGATCTTCGGGCTCGGCGACGGGCCGCAACGCTACAGCGAATTGCGGGACCGTATCGGGGGGATCAGCAAGAAGATGCTGACACAGACATTGCGCAAGCTGGAGGCGTCACGGCTGGTCGAGCGTCGTGTCCTCGCCGCCGCGCCGCCCGGGACGGAATACACGCTCACCCCGCTCGGGAAAAGCCTTCTGGAACCGGTGTCGCTGCTGGCGCGCTGGGCCGAGGAGCATGCCGAGGAACTCGCATTCGAGCAGGATTGCTGACCTGTCGTAGGGCACCGTCGGGTGCCCCACGACGTTCTAGCTTCGACCGCATGAGAATCTCGATCCTCGGAGCCGGAAACATGGCCGAGGTCCTCGGTGCCAAATGGGCCGCAAACGGACACGACCTGATGATCACCGGACGGTCTTCAGAAAAGGCCGCCGCCCTGGCCGATCGTTTGAACGCACGCACCGGCAGCTTCGCCGAGGCGGCGCTGCACGCCGACGCCGCTCTGATCGCCGTGCTGTACCAAGGCATGGAGTACACCCTCGAACGTATCGGGGACGGCCTGCGCGGCAAGCCCATCATCGACTGCAACAACCCCGTCGAAATCGAGGGATTCACCCTCACCACCCCGCCCGGGGAATCGATGGCCCAGCAGATCGCGAAGGCGACCGGCGGACACGTGGTCAAGGCATTCAACCTCTGCCACGCCGACGTATGGCGCATGCCGTCGATAGCCTTCGACGGCCGCCCACTCACCGTGCCCTACTGCGGAGACCACCCGACCGCCCTCCACGCGACCACCCGACTCATCGAAGACGTCGGCGGAGTTCCACTGCAGACCGGCGATCTGCGGCACGCCCACTACCTCGAGGCAAGCGCCGCCATCATCATCGCCCAACTGTTCCGCGGCCGTCCCACACGCACGGTGTTCAACCTGGTCGACGACCAGACACCAGCAACGCAATAATCACACCTCCCGGCTCGGCCCAACGACCCGGCCACAACATGAGGCAGTCCACCCAAGGGCAGCAGCGCGTTTGCTGCGCGTAGGCTCGTTTGGTGAAGCAACTAACAGTCGGTGTCATCGGGACCTCCCGCAAGGCGGATGAGCGCCGATTGGCAATCCATCCGGCGCATGTCGACCGGATCGATCCGAAGCTTCGCGATCGGGTCTTTCTGGAGCACGGCTACGGCGATCGGTTCGGCTACTCCGACGCACGACTCGAGCCGCTGGTCGGCGGGCACCGCACGCGCGAGGAGCTGTTCGCCGAATGTGACGTGCTGCTGTTGCCCAAGCCGTCGGCCGAGGATCTGGAGAATCTGCGGCCCGGGCAGGTCGTGTGGGGGTGGCCGCACTGCGTTCAGGATGAGCGGATGACGCAGCTGGCCGTGGACCGGGGCCTGACCCTGATCGCTTGGGAGGCGATGAATCACTGGACGAAGGAGGGTAACTTCAGCGTCCACGTCTTCCACAAGAACAACGAGTTGGCCGGCTATTGCTCGGTGCTGCACGCGCTGCAACTGCGGGGCTCCTGTGGGGACTACGGGCGGCGGCTGCGGGCGGCCGTAATCAGTTTCGGCGCCACTGCCCGCGGCGCGGTCCGTGCCCTCTCGGCACTCGGCATCAGTGACGTGACGGTGCTGACCCAACGCAGGGTCTCAGCGGTTGCCGCACCGTTCGCGTCGGTGCGGATGCAGCATTTCGAGCGCGACCCGGACAACACCAGCCGGACCCTCGCGCTGAAGGCGCCGGAACCGGGACCGCTCGCGGAGATGCTGGCCCAATACGATGTGGTCGTCAACTGCATCCTCCAGGACACCGACAACCCGCTGATGTTCGTGCTCAACGAGGATCTGCCACTGTTCACGCCCGGCACGCTGTTCGTCGACGTCTCCTGCGACGAGGGCATGGGCTTCGAATGGGCCCGTCCGACCTCGTTCGCGGAGCCGATGTTCAGCCTCGGCGAGGACCTGCACTATTACGGCGTCGACCACACCCCCTCATACCTCTGGAACTCCGCCACCTGGGAGAACTCCGAGGCACTGCTGGAGTACCTGCCGATCGTTATGTCCGGTCCCGACGCCTGGGACGGCAACGAGACGATTCGGCGCGCGATCGAGATTCGCGAGGGCCGGGTCAAGAACCTACGGATCCTCTCGTTCCAGGGACGCGCCGCGGCCTACCCGTACGCGGTCGTCTGACCCGGCTGGTGCACCAGCATTCACCGTCCCGATACAACAGCGCATTTCGTGTCGGCCGCTGTTGCACGCCATGGATCGGCCGGGCATGATCATGACCAGCCAGGATTCGAACTCAACGGGCTTGTTGTACAACAGTTCTGACCGGCGATAGAAACATCGCGTACGCTCCGGACGACTTCGTGGCGACGGTGATCGCGGCACGGCTGGTGCCGCCGGGCCAGCTGTGGCAGTGACCGCTGATGAGGTCGGCGGTCTGCGCGCGCAGTTCGCGCGCCGCGTGCTGGACTCGCTGGACCGCAGCGAGGTACCGGTCATCGAAGGTATCGACCTCGGCGGCAAGCACCGGTTCCTGGCCGATCCCGGCCAACAGATCCCCGGTGGTCAGCGTGGGCGACATAGCGCGGACGGTAGACAACGGCAGCGCAATCGTTACTCGTCGCGCACGGCGTTCATCGGTACTTGGGTGGCCAGCCGTCGCTGGCCACCCAAGCGGGCCGCTGTGTGTCGCCTTTGGAGAGAGGTCACGCAGGTTTGGTGCTAACGGCAGTTGTTCACGAATCCTGGCGGCGTGTCGCTTTTGGTCCATCCCGGAGATGTTTGCGAACGACGACAGCCTCCGTCGTTCCGGGTGGTTGCGATGACGTCCCAGCCGCGTCGCGCGTACTAGGCGGAGGCGGCGAGATCGACGTTGCGTGACGCCCCGACGATGAGGACGATCTCGGCGTTCATGCCCGGACCGCTGGCGCGAGATTCTGCTCGCACCACTCGCGGAAGCTCGTCGGGCTCGCGGTCGCACCGGAGCGCGGTACGCCGTCGTCGAGGCCGTTCTCCTTGGCGCGCATCATGTCGACGTAGGCGGTCGCGATCGGATCGCTGACGCCTCGGGCGGTCTGTGCTGCGCGGAAGTCGTCGAGAGACTGCCGCTGGTAGCGGATGGGGCGACCGAGCACCTCGGACATGGTGTGCGCCATGTCCTTCGGTGCCAGATCCTCCGGTCCCAGCACTGCGACCTCGCCCGTCCCCGACCAGGAGCGGTCGAGCAGCAGGCGGGCGGCCGCCGCGGCGATATCGCGGGTGGCGACCATCGGTGCCTTGCGGTCGGCGGCCGCGGTGCCGGTGAACACGCCGGCGTCGCGGATCGAAATCGCCTGCCACAGGAGGTTATCCATGAACGTCGGGTTCGCCAGTGCCCGATAGGCCACGCCCGTATTCGCAATGAGATCGTCCATTGCCAGCGATGCCGTCACCTGCCCGGCGCGACCCGCGACGGGAGTACCACGCCCGAGCGCCGAGACGCCGACGACGTGCCCGACGTCGTGGGTGGTGAAGGCCTTCGCGGCGGCGTGCGTGAATCCGGAAAACGCGGCGTCCAGATTCGGCGCGTACAGGTCGGGCGGGACCAGCCAGAAGACCGCGTCCGCACCGGCGAAGGCCCGGTCCACGACATCGGCATCGCCGTGCGATCCGGTGACGATATCGACGCGGGAGCGGATCGCCTCCGGGAGATTCCCGGGATCGCGCACAATGACGCGTAATTCTTCACTGCGAGTGGATGTTTCGAGCAGGATGTCCAGCAGTCGGCTGCCGATGTGACCGGTGGGGGCGGTGATGACGATCATGCTTCGAGTCTGGTGACGGTTCGTCGCGGCGTCCAAGACCCTTTCCGTAGATTGATACCGTGAGGGTATGGATCTGGATTTGCGCAAGCTCCGCTACTTCGCCGCGGTGGCAGAGCACCGGCACTTCGGCCGGGCGGCGGAAAAGCTCTACATCGCCCAGCCCGTGCTGAGCCGTCAGATCAAGGCTTTCGAGCAGGAATTGGATTGCACGCTGCTCGTGCGGACCACCCGCAACGTGGAGCTGACCGCCGCCGGGAAGCAGCTCTACGAGGAGGCGCAGGGGATTCTCGCGGCCGTCGACGCGGCGGTGCGGCGCGTGCACGATGTCGACCGCGGCGTGCGACGGCTGGTGGTCGCGTTCTCCATCGGGTTGCGTGTATCGGAGGCGATCCGGGAATTCGTGATGCGTCACCCGGAGGTCGAAACCGATGTCGTGCCGGCGCGCTGGTGGGAGCGGGACGCACCACTGCGGGACGGTCGAGCTCAGATAGGTTACCTGCGAAGACCTTTCGATGAATCCGGATTGCGCACCATCCCCGTCGGTCACGAACCCAGGGTTGCCTGCATGCCCGCGACCCATCCGCTGGCGTCGCGCCGGGAACTCACCCTGGCCGATCTCGACGGTGAGCGGATGCTCGACGTCCGGAACAGGCGGACGTTGTCACTGGAAGAAAAGTTCGAGCTCATCGCCTCCGGGCACGGCCTGGTACTCGTCCCACTGAGTGTGGCGCGCGCCTACGTCCGCCCCGACCTCGTCCACCGCCCCGTCACCGACGCCCCCGGGGCCGAGACATGCCTGGTTGTCGCCTCGGACCACCATGACAAGCTCCTGCGCGAATTCCTCGACATCGCCATCACGACACTGCGGCACTGAATCGGCGACGGGCGGATATGTCGCGTCCCGACTGCTGCCCGAAGACCTCACCTGGCTCACCATGCGAGGTGCCAGACCGGCCCGGACAGACGAAACCTGATCGGTCGACCGAACCCGCTCGACCGTAGGGGGCAGATGGTGTCTGGATACCTCGCAGGAGTCCGGGTTGTCTCATGATCACCGGCGGGGCGGTTCCCAGGCGCATCACTCAGCTGCACCGCGCCGCGGCGGACGCAGCCGCGTGTCACTGCGAAGAAGGGTTCCTGATGGCTGGCTCGGATCCACCGGCTACCGGCCCGTGCGCGTGCGCGACACCCTGTTCTGAGCACAGAGCACGAACGTCGCGCGGCTCGTCAGTGACGTAGCCGGGCGGCTGCGGCCAGAATCGGGGTGCTCACGGCGGTGGCTGCGGCGCCGAGTGTGGTGTCGGTGGCCAGGATCCACCGGACGGTCTTCATGGCCAGGGTCAGGACTTCTCCGCCGCGCTGACGCATGTCGGCCTCGAAATGTTCCACGCCGTCGGTGAGGGTTGCGGTGCCGGCGGCGGCGGCGCTCACGTGCTCGAGCAGGCTGGCGGCGTCGCGGATGGCCGCGCCCGCTCCCATTCCGGCGGTGGGTGGTGTGGCGTGGACAGCGTCGCCGAGCGCGGTGATTCGCCCCGCGGGCCAGGGCGCGAGATCGTCCGCACGAGTGGGGGCGGCGTTGAAGCGGAACGCGGCCACGCTGTGCGGGTCGGCCTGGGCGATGACCTCGAGCGTGTGCTCGGCCCAGCCCCGCTTGCGAAACCGGCCCAGCAGCGCGGCCTGCAGCGCGCCGCCACGCAGATCACGCAGGGAGTCGGTGTCGGCGGATTCGGGGAACATGGCGCCCCAGATATAGGTGGGTCCGGTGGTGACCGACATCCGCAGCTCGGGAGCGTCGAGCGCGGCGTTGCCGACCGGGTCGAGGAAGCCGACATAGAGCGCTGCCCCGCGCGGGCCGATCGCCAGCCCCGATCGTGGCCTCAGCCGCTGCTGCTCGCCCGGGCTGAGGTCTCGCACGAGGGTGCGGCCGGAGAACCCGATGATGCCCGCCGGGCTGTTGGTCGGGCCTCCGGCCAGGTGGCGGGCTACCACCGAGTGGGTGCCGTCCGCACCCACCACCAGATCCGCCGAGACCGGCGCTCGATCGGTGAACAGCACCTGGGGCGTGCCGTGGTCATCATGGCCGACGCCGGACGCGCTGCATCCCAGGTGCAGGGCATCACCCACTGCTTCGGCCAGCAGCATCCGCAGGGTAATCCGATCGACGTCGACACTGCCGCTGCCACTCAGATCCGGCCCGTGGCCGAGCAGCCGGCCGCGGCGGTCCCAGAACGCGTCACGCTCGCGCAGCCGCAGCGCCGAACCCGATGCCAGCAACCGCTGCATGATCTTCGGTTCCACTAGATCTTTCAGCGCCGACTGCGCCCGCTCGTCCAGGGTGATGTGGTAGCCGCCTGTCGCCGCCACGTCGGTGTCGCGGTCGAATACCGCAACCTCGAATCCCCGGCGACGCAGCCCTGCCCCCAGAGCCAGCCCGCCGATCCCGCCACCGACCACGACCAGCCGCATACCCGACCGTCCTCTCTGCCACTGCTCGCTGAACAGAATCCACCCTGACATCCATAGTGGACACCGAGTGGCCACTACTGGTCATGATGGGACGATGGCGAACACCTCACACCGGGCGTTGCGACTGCTGTCGCTGCTCGGATCGGGACGGCAGTGGCCGCTGCGCGAGCTGGCCGCCCGGCTCGGAGTCAGCGAACGCACCGTCCGCCGCGACATAGAAACACTGCGCCAGCTCGACTATCCGATCACCACCATCCACGGCCCCGACGGCGGCTATCGGCTCGGCGCGGGGCACACCCTGCCGCCGCTGCTGTTCGACCACGACCAGGCCCTCGCGGTCGCGGTGGCCCTGCAGACCGCGCCCAGCACGATGTTCGGTCTCGGGGACGACGCGGCGCGGGCACTGGCCACTCTGCACCAGGTCATGCCCCCTGCGCTGCGGGCATCCATGGAATCCCTGCGCCTGACCCGGCTGCAGAACTACTGGGAGTTCCCCGCACCTCCCATCGCCCCGTCCGCTCTCACCGCCGTCGGAACCGCGGTACGCCACCGCCACCTACTCGTCACCGAGACACTGCGTCCCGACGGCACACGCCCCGAACCCGGGGATCCCGATTTCCTGCCCGCACACCGCATCGAGCCGCACCACCTGGTCGTCTGGGCCGCCCGGTGGTACCTGGTCGCCTACGACCTCACCGACCACGAATGGCGAGTGCACCGCGTCGATCGACTGCACTCCCGCCCCACTACGCAGCACTTCTCCGCCCGCGCGCTTCCCGACGACGACCTCGCCCACTTCGTGATGGGCACCCACGACCGCGGCGACACCCCGGCCGACTGGCAATGCACCGGCACCGCACGGCTCAACCTGCCCGCTCACATCGTGGCCCGCTGGGCGCCAGGCGGCGCCGTCGTGGAACACCTCGACACCGAACACTGCCGGCTCACTCTCGGCGCCTGGTCCTGGGCCGGTGTCGCCGGCATCCTCGCCACCTTCGACACCGAACTCACCGACCTTCACCCACCCCAGCTCGTCCACGCATGCCGCCTACTCACGCGCCGATGGGCCACTATTGCCGACACCTGAGAGAAACTCGACCTGTTCTCATAAGTGACCGAGTTGATGTTCCCCCGGTTCTCCGGAGTTGATTGCTCGACTCTTGGTCACGAAGTCATCGAAGAAGACTTGTTCCTGCCACGGCGTTATCCCGAAGAGTTCCGTCGTAAGGTCCTGGATCTCCGGCTTCGACACCAACCGCCCACCCGAAAACCGCAGGTCGTCCCCGTTCCCATGTTCGATGCGCCCACCTTGGGCACGACGAATACAGGAACGGCAAACCGATCGGTGCTGGCGCACCGCAATCGTCAGACCGGATACGTACCCACTATGAGCAGGCGTTTCTCAGTTGCCCATGTTATGTGTGTCCCGCCGAGACCGGGGCCTGCGACAGCCCGCCGAAAATACCACTACCGCAACCGATTTGACTTGCGCTCAAAACGCGATTCTCGAACTCCTCTCGGGTCGCAGGAGACAAGCACCCGGTAACGCCGACTGCGAATACGGCCGACCACCGATGGACGTGCCAGTGTCGCGACCGTCGCCGCTCGAGAACCGTTGCAGCCCCCTGCCCGCCGAACCGTATCCGGCGTTCGTCACCGAGCCTCCCGGTTCCGTCAGAGCGATCAGCGGCATTGCAGTTCGTTGAAATGGCGGTGGTCAGGGGGACTTGTGACGTCAGCTAGCATCGGTTAACCGCGCATCGACCCGCGGCGCGGTTTCTGCGCTACGAGTCGATGTGCGAGGTGTTAAGCAGCGGCGGTATGGGTTTCAGCTGCCTGCGCTGCCGGTGGAAGGTCGCGCCCTGCGCAGTTCGCAGGCCAGCCGGTCGGCGTCCGGCCGGTCCTCGCCGGAACGGGCGCAGCCCTGCGAGGTGTAGCCCCGTTCGTTGTAGCCTTGCCGGTCGTAGCCCCACCTGTCGTAACCCCAGCGATCGTAACCCCAGCGATCGTAACCCCACCGGTCGTAGCCCCAGACATCGAAGCCGTCGGGGTCTTCCGGCTCAACAGGTTTCGGAAATGACGGAGTCGTCACGGGCGGTTCGGTCGTGACCGGCGGAACACTGGTGACCGGCGGCGTGGTCGTCACCGGCGGCACCGTGGTGACCGGCGGCACGGTCGTCACGGGCGGCACCGTCGTCACGGGCGCGATGGTGACAGGTGCGGTAGTAGCCGGGGGTTGATCAGGGGTTGCGAATGCCGGTAAGACCAGCGCGGCCGGAGCAAGCACCACCGTCCCGGCGACTGCGGCCAGCAGGACCGACTGTCGAACCGTGCGCGGACTTCTCCTCCAATGAGACATCGTTGACCTCCAACTCGAGATAAGCGCGCTCGCCGCACCCGAGTCCCCTATCGCTCGAATGTCCAAACTTGCTACACAGCAGAGAGTTTTGCTTCCCCACCCGTGACGGGGAAACCTGCTCAACGCGCGGAGATGGCTGAACCCCTCCCATGGTGTGATCAGCACCACGGAGTTCGACGCACACGGTCATCGACAGACCTGGGCACCGACCGAATCGCTTGACACAAAACGCCTTACACTGATTACAGGGCGTTCGTCGGACACGCCCAACCTGCCAGACACGCTCGCCGATGACGTCAGATTCCACCGATACCAGCGGATCTCGGTCCCGGCGTCTGATGCCAGAGTTCACCGATAACCGCCGTCAGGATTCACCAGCGGAGCCACGGGACCGACACCGAACGACAGATCAAGGTATTCCAGGTCACCACCGACACCCTGAAAGTGCACTTGGGCGAAGATGTCCGGGTAGACGACGTGATCGAGGACCGCGTCGGCAACGGCCTCGTGAAGCGCATGCAGATACTCGACGTGATACCTCAACGGTCCGGCGGCCTGATGGGCGCACTGAACGACCATCTCGAACTTCGCTACGCGGTACGGTCTCGCGCAGAGATCACCCCACCCAAGTACTTCGATGCCTCGTCACTGCACCCCACCATCGACGAAACCGCCCGCGACCGGCTCCCCGCCGGCAATGGCAATGACGCTGTTCTTCGGGCATTCGAGGCGATCGAAACCCGCATCCAGAAGCTCACCGGGCGGAACGAAATAGGCGACACCCTCATGACGACGGTGTTCAAGCAGAAACCGGCCCCTCCGCTCCTCGATGTTGCCGACGACAACCTGGACCCAAGCAGGCGCGACTACGAACGCAACGGCTACAGGTTCCTCTTCATGGGAGCGACGATCGGAATCCGAAACACCCACGCGCACGGATCCCGACCAGAGCATGGGGACGACCGAAGGCATGCGGTCGTTATCCAACGTTGCATCATGCGCGATCGCTCGTGCTGGCATGGTTGCGGACCAGCCGTCCCTACTTGTCATCAAACCCGCCATTTAATGGCTGACGTCAACCAACGACCCTCGCACACGCCAACGCTAGCAATCGATATCACAGCCGGAATGGGGTGGGTCTTCAATGTATCCGCAGCTCAGCGGCCCAATGAAACCAACTACCTCCAACACGGTCCGTTCTTGACAACGATGTCAATCGCAAGCTAGTTCGATGTGAGTACATGGAGTTGCCCATGTACTCCCGAGATCCGGCTGTCGCGTCCCGAACCTCACTCGGTGGCCCGGACCCCGCTCACAACAGACGGGCAGCAGCTACACCCGACCACGTCGGCTTCGGCTCCGCTGTCGTCCAAGCTCACCACCCCGTAACCGAACGCAGCCGCACCCCGCGCGCAAGCACACCGGCCGAGCTGGTGAGGCTCGAAACGCAACAGCCGATCTCCGGGAGTACATGGGTAACTCCCACTCGATCGGCACTCAGGTGGGACCTGTGATCAACTGTCGAGGCTCTAGCTGGTATGGCCGAAATCGAGGAGAGGCGGACAAGCGCACACCAGGTTCCGGTCGCCATACGCGCCGTCGATCCGGCGCACCGGCGGCCACACCTTCGCCCTGGCATGCCCGATGCCGCGTGGATAGACGGCGACCTCCCGGCTGTAGGGGTGCTCCCACTCCCCCACCAGCGACGCTGCGGTATGCGGCGCACCGCGCAGCGGGTTGTCGGTTGCGGGCCACACACCTGCGGCGACCTGGTCGATCTCCGCCCGGATGGCGATCATCGCCTCGATGAAATCGTCCAGCTCGGCGAGGTTTTCGCTCTCGGTGGGCTCCACCATCAGCGTGCCCGCCACCGGGAAACTCATGGTCGGCGCGTGGAATCCATAGTCCGCCAGGCGTTTTGCCACGTCGTCGACGGTGACGCCGGTCTGCTTGGTGATCTCGCGCAGGTCCAGGATGCACTCGTGCGCCACCATGCCGTGCTCACCGGTGTAGAGCACCGGGAAGTACTCGTCGAGCCGGCGCGCGATGTAGTTCGCCGACGCGATCGCCGACAGCGTGGCCCTGCGCAGGCCGTCGGCGCCCATCATGCGGATGTAGGCCCAGGTGATCGGCAGAATCGACGCCGAGCCGTACTTCGCCGCCGACACCGCGTGCGACCCGGCTTCCAGCGGATCGCCGGGCAGGTAGCGCGCCAGGTGCGCACGGACCGCGACCGGGCCGACACCGGGACCGCCGCCGCCGTGCGGGATGCAGAACGTCTTGTGCAGGTTCAGATGACTCACGTCACCGCCGAACCGGCCGGGCCTTGCCAACCCCACCAAGGCGTTGAGATTGGCGCCGTCGACGTAGACCTGCCCGCCCGCGTCGTGCACCAGCGCGCACAACTCGGCGACCTCATGCTCGTACACGCCGTGCGTGGACGGGTAGGTGATCATGATGCAGGCCAGCCGGTCGGCGTGGTCGGCGATCTTGGCGCGCAGGTCGTCCAGGTCGACATCCCCGTTGTCGCGGCACTTCACCACCTCGACGCGCAGCCCGGCCATGGCCGCCGATGCCGCGTTGGTGCCGTGCGCGCTGGACGGGATGAGACAGGTGTCGCGATGGGTGTCGCCGCGGTCGAGGTGGTAGCGGCGGATCGCCAGCAGCCCGGCGTACTCGCCTTGACTGCCCGCGTTGGGCTGCAGGCTCACCGAGTCGTAGCCGGTGATGTCCGACAGCCAGCGCTCCAGATCCGCGATCACCTGCAGCAGACCGGGCGCGTCCTCCACCGGTGCGTACGGGTGCACGCGGGCGAAGCCGGGCCAGGTGATGGCTTCCATCTCGGCGGTGGCGTTGAGCTTCATCGTGCAGGAGCCGAGCGGAATCATGCTGCGGTCCAGCGCGATGTCCTTGTCCGACAGCGAGCGCAGATAGCGCAGCATGGCCGTCTCGGTGTGGTATTTCGTGAACGCGGAATGGGCCAGGTACTCCGAGGCACGGTTCTCGATCGCGGCGACCGGCGCGGGTGCCCCCGGCTCGGACGACACCGCGGTACCGAAGGATTCGAGCACCGCCGCGACATGCGCGCCGGTGGTCGCCTCGTCGCAGGCGATGCCGACGTGGTCGGCGTCGACCAGGCGCAGATTGATCCCGCGCGACTTGGCTTTCGCCACAACGGCTTCCGCGCCACCGGGCACGTGCGCGAGCACCGTGTCGAAGAAGCGATCGTGTACCACCGCCCCGTCCAGTCCGCGCGCGATCGCCGCGGCGTGCCCGTGCACCCGGCGGGCGATGGCACGCAGGCCGTCGGCGCCGTGGTAGGCGGCGTACATCGCGGCCACGATGGCCAGCAGCACCTGCGCGGTACAGATGTTGGAGGTCGCCTTCTCCCGGCGAATGTGCTGCTCACGCGTCTGTAGCGCGAGCCGGTACGCGGTGTCTCCGTCGGCGTCCACCGAGACGCCGACCAGGCGACCGGGCAACTGGCGGGCCTGCGCCTGACGCACCGCGAGGTATCCGGCGTGCGGTCCGCCGAAGCCGAGCGGGACGCCGAAGCGCTGGGTGGTGCCGAAGCACACGTCGGCGCCCTGTTCACCGGGCGGCGCGATGAGCGTCATCGCCAACAGGTCGGCGCCGATCGCGACCAGCGCTCCACGGTCGTGCGCGGCGGCGATGACATCGGTCCAGTCCACGACGCGGCCGGAGGCCCCCGGTGTCTGCGCCAGCACACCGAAGAACTCGCCGTCGGGCAGCACGCCGGTGGACAGGTCGGCTTCGACGATCTCCAGGCCCAGCGGCTCGGCCCTGGTGTAGAGCACCGTCCTGGTCTGCGGAAACAGATCGGTGTCGATGACCAGCCGTCCGGACTTGGCTCTACTCGCGCGACGCAGCAGCGTCATCGCCTCGGCTGCGGCGGTCGCCTCGTCCAGCATGGACGCGTTGGCGACGTCCATGCCGGTCAGCTCCGACACCATGGTCTGGAAGTTGAGCAGCGCCTCGAGCCTGCCCTGGCTGATCTCGGGCTGGTAGGGGGTGTAGGCGGTGTACCAGGCGGGGTTCTCCAACAGGTTGCGTACCAGCACCGGCGGGGTCAGCGTGTCGTAGTACCCGAGGCCGATCATGGAGGTGGCCACGGTGTTGGACTTCGCGAGCTGGGCGAGCTCGTCGAGCACCTCGTGCTCGGTCGCCGCGGCGGGCAGTCCGGTCAGGCCCGTGCCGTCCAGGATGCTGGCGGGCAGCGCCCTGGCTGCCAGCTCGTCGAGCGACGGCACGCCGACGACATCCAGGATCCGGGCCAGTTCGTCCCGGTCGGGTCCGATGTGGCGGTCGGCGAATGAGCGAGTCACGACAGCTCCCAAAGTCGGGTCGGGGTCGACCGCGCGGTCGACGGGTACCGGCCCTCCCCCTCTGTCGTGGCGCCTGAGAGATTCGGGTGCCGCGACCGGTGGCCGAGCCCCTTTCCCCATGGGCGGGCGGCTCGAAGCCACCGCTTTCCAGAGGCGCCGAAGCCCGCACGGTCCCTGTTGCCTGAGAGATTGACGGGGAGGTGCTGCTCCTTCGGCGCCCGGACTTTTTTCGAGACCGAGACTCTCCCGCACGGCGGCGACGCACCGTCAGTGTATGCCGACGCCACGCCGGAGCGCGTCGGCGCACCCCGCGCGATCCGTGTCGTTCTCGTCACTCCCCCGCCTCACTCCCCCGCCTCTCCGGGTATTCAGGCCGTACCAGTGAGTGACGCGGGATTTGCGTTCAGGTCCTGCGTCAGGTGCCTGGCTGAGTTCTGGGCGTTCCCGGTGAGTTACCCATGTGCTCCTCCGCCTCTCCGGGTTTCTAGGCCGTACTGGTCGGGTGGCGTGGGATTTTGTGTTCAGGTCCTGCGTTGGGTGCCACTCGAGTTCTGGGCGTACCCGACGAGTTACCCATGTACCCCCGAGATCGGCTGTCGGGTCCCGAACCTCACTCGATGAGTAAGTCCGAACACCGTCAAATCGCCCGACCGTCACGCAGTCTGGTTGCCGCGAGCATGATCGACTCCGCTTGGATCCGCACCAGGCGCTCGAGCGGCACCGCGACGCCCGGTGCGTTCTGCTCGACGTCGGCGCACCACTGGTCGAACACCGCCGCGAACCGGTCGCGTTCGGCGGCCAGGGCGGGCGCGCGGTCGCGGCGGTATTCGTCGTCGAGCAGCCGCAGCAGCATGCCGCCCAACCGCAGCCGCAGCATCGCGGTCCAGTCGTACTGCCCCACGAAGATCTCGCCCCGGGTCGCGATCCGATTGCGTTGCGGCGCAGCCTGCCTGCTCACCGCGAGACCGGGCAGTCCGGCGACCAAGGCGCGCACCGACCGCTCGAACGGGCTGCGGCCGCTCAATCGGTCCGCCACCCGGGCGAGTACCTCGGATGCGACCTCTGCCAAGGCCCGGTAGTCGGCCGCCGTGGCGTCGAGCAGGTCACCGAGCACGCGGTCGCCCGCCGAGCCGTCGCCGATCCGCTCGTCGACCCAGAGTGGCAACTCGCAGACCAGAATGGCCGTGCCGTAGCGCGCCGTGTAGTCCCGGCAGCCGCCCCCGCCCAGCGCGGTGACCGCGTCGAGGCCCTGCGCCGCGAGCAGGTCGGCCATCGATCCGAACAGCGGCAGTTCGAAGACCCCTTGCGCGAGGGTGCGAGCACCCGGCGCGTCGGGTTCGCCGTGGTAGATCGGCACATCCGCGGCCGCGAGCCGATCGGTCAATGCGGACCAGTACTCGGGCTCGCCGCCGGAGGTGTAGAAGAATCCGCCGCCGAACTCCGCGTTGTGCAGCGACGCGATCAGCGCGGGCCGGGTGCGGTCGATCAGCGCCATCATGGCCTCCGTCTCCTGCAGCGGGATGCCGACGGACCGGCCGCGCCATACCGTCGGAAAGCACCATTCCGGCTGTTCGGCCGCGGGCGGGCGGTAGAAGCCGCGCGCCACACCGGTCCTGGTGTGCGGGCCCGCGAACCACCCTTCGTTCAGCCGGGTCCCGTCCGGGTCGACGCACAGCAGGAAATGCCAGGTAGCGCCCGCGGTCGCGGCGTCGTCGACGGCCATCCTGCCGAGCAGATGGCGGATGGTCGCCATGCCGATGGGCTCGTTCGGGTGCGGGTTGCCGAACACCAGGATGTGCCGCCGCCCCGTTCCGACGCGTACCGCGCGAATCGGGTCACCGCCACGTGACCGACCGAGTTCGGTGATCGACACCCCTTCGGGATACGCGGCGGCCAGCCCGTCGGCGAAGTGGTTCAGCTCATCGACGGTCGGGAACCCGCTGATGCGACCGATCGGCCCGACGAGCCCGGTGATGTGATCGGCTGCCTGCACGGCGCCCCCTTCTCGCTGCCGCGGCGGCCCTTCCATCCTCCCGCGACCGCACTACCACGCACCACGACCGGGAGGCTGCCTGCCTGGCCCGGCCGCGGAAGCGCTATCGATCGTCCTACCCTGGAAGCGGAGTCTAGCCCGTCTTACGGTTCATCCGTGCCTTGCGGCGGAACGACAGCTCGTCCTCAGGGCGTTCGGTGACCGCCGACGCGCGTTCCGCGGGGAAGTTCGCGATGGCGCCGGTGAGTTCGCGCATGGCACCGCTGACGGCGATGCCGAAGACGCCCTGCCCACCCTGCAGTAAATCGACCACCTCCTCGGCAGAGGTGCACTCGTAGACGGAGGTGCCGTCGGAGAAGAGGGTGATCCCCGCGAGGTCCTGCACGCCGCGGCTACGTAGATGGTCGACCGCGATGCGGATGTTCTGCAGCGAGATGCCTGCGTCGAGCAGCCGTTTGACGATCTTGAGGACCAGAATGTCCTTGAACGAGTACAGCCGCTGACTCCCCGAACCCGCGGCGCTGCGGATGGAGGGCACCACCAGTCCGGTGCGCGCCCAGTAGTCGAGCTGCCGGTAGGTGATCCCGGCCACCTGGCATGCACTGGGGACGCGATAGCCGACCAGGTCGTCAGGTACCGAGTCGTCCGGGAACAGGCCTGGCTGTACCACATCCTGCGATTGCTCTGCCACTGACCACTCCCTTGCTTCGCCGACGCATTCCCAGCCTCATCGATGACCCGGCTCCGTCGCCGACCGAACCGGTGCGGATTCGGCCGAAACGGACGTGGCCCAACTGTCGAGATTACTCCCCACGATTGTCCAGGGAGCGGCGTCGTCGAGCCAAACGCGACGCGCGGTAAAACTCTCGACCTCTACTTCAGCTGTCGGTCGCCTTGAAGTCGTCCGGGGACACCGATTCGAGGAACTCCTTGAACTTCTCCACCTCGTCCTCGCGCTCGTCCGGCATGACGAGTCCGGCTTCCTCGAGGACGGACTCTTCGGCGTGGATCGGGCAACCCACCCGCAAGGCGATCGCAACCGAATCGGACGGCCGCGCCGAGATCCGCAGATCGTTCTCGAAGACCAGGTCCGCGTAGAAGGTGCCCTCCTGCAGATCCACGATCCTGACCTCCTTGAGGGTGTGCCCGAGTTCGGTGATCAGGACCTTGATCAGGTCGTGCGTCAGTGGGCGGATCGGGGTCACCCCCTCCTGCTCGAGCACGATCGCGGTCGCTTCCGCCTGCCCGATCCAGATCGGCAGGTACCGATCGCCCGCCACCTCGCGGAGCAACAGCACGGGCTGGTTCTGTGGCTGCTCGACACGGATGCCGATCACGCGCATTTCGCTCATCGCACTGCCTCCCATACTCGCCGCCGGCCCGGCATGACCGCTGCAGAGCTCGCCGTACCACGAGTCTAGGCGAACCCGCACCGGTCCAGCGATCCGTCTGCACAGCCGAAATCAGTGTATTGGGTCGGCGAAACCCACGGACCTGGGCTGCCGAGGGTCAGCCCCCCAGCGAACTCCGGACCGAGGACTTGACCAGACAGGTATGCAATGTCAGCGACAGTGCGGCGAGTTCGCGCACCGTTTCCTCCGCGCGGGCGCGCGCACCCGCGTCGCGGCTCTTCGCGATCGGGGCGGCGATCTGCGCCACGAGCGCGGCCTCCCGATCGGCCGCGAGCTTGAACGCCCGCAAATGGCGTGCCTCCAAACCGAATTCGGCCATCGCCCGCGCCGTCTTGGCCAGCGTGACCGCGTCGGCGTCGAAGTACCCAGCGGGCCCCGGGGTGATCAGGTTGGCCCGGATGAGATCGACCAGGAAACTGTCATCGATCTCGGCCTGGTCGAGCAGATCCGCCCTGGTGAGCCGGATTTCGTGATCGAAACGCAGATCGTCCGGGGAGATCTCGTTCGGCACGACACCCAGCCGCCGGGGCGCCGCCGCCTGGCGTGCGCCGCGCTCGGAACCCGGCGTGGATTGCTCGCCATCCGGCGAGACGCGCCCGGACTCCGGCTCCCTGGTCGGCACGGAGTGCGCTCGGGCGCGGGCTTCCCGCACACCGAGCGTCGCCGCGCCGCTATCGATCGCCTCGAGCTGTTCCTTGATCACCTTCAACGGCAGATACTGGTCGCGTTGCGCGGTCAGCACGAACCGGAGCCGTTCGACATCCGCGACGGAGAATCTGCGGTAGCCCGAAGGCGTCCGCTCCGGCCGGATCAGCCCCTCCGCTTCCAGGAAGCGGATCTTGGAGATGGTGACGTCGGGAAAGTCGGGGCGCAGCAGGTCGAGCACGGAGCCGATCGACATCCCTCCGCGTGCCCACTGCGCCGCACCGGTCACCGCGCCAGGTCCTTCATGACCCCGAGCCCTTCCTGAGGTGTGAGACCCAGCGTCGGCGCTGTCATAGACTCCCCGCACCCGCCGACGAATCGGTCACCTGGGCGCGCGGTCCGGTGAGGAATACCAGCCGGAACTTGCCGATCTGCACCTCGTCGCCGTTCTGCAGCTCCGAGGAGTCCACCGGCTCCCGGTTCACATATGTCCCGTTCAGGCTGCCCACGTCGACGACCTGGAACGACTCGTCGTCCTGACGGAACTCGGCATGCCGACGGCTGACGGTGACGTCATCGAGGAAGATGTCACTGTCAGGATGGCGCCCCGCCGAAGTGGTCGGCTGATCCAGCAGGAACCGCGAGCCCGCGTTCGGGCCGCGTTTGACGACCAAGAGGGCCGCGCCGACCGGCAGACCCTCGACCCCTTGGACCGGCTGCTCGCCGGTCACCTCTCCGGCGCGCGACGCGTCGACCTCGTTCAGGAAATCCGCGCGGAAGACCGACGTCGTCTCGGCCGCGGTCTCCCCGTAACCCGGGTCTTTGTTCTCGCTCACCGTTTCTCTCCTCCTCGAACCTGATTATCCCATGCAAGCAGGTGATACCTGTGGCACCACGACCTGCCGTCGAGTCCCTGGATGCCCGGCACAGCCGCCGGGTGCATCTGTTGGCATTGACCGTACCCTGCCGGGCCGCACCCGTGCAGGTAGAACTGGGAAGGCTGCTTCAGCCCCCGATAACTCCTTGATAACCTGCGCCATCCAGCAGTTCACCGAGCGTCACGTCGAGGCTCGCGGCATCGCTCACCTCCAGCTCGAACAGCCACCCCTCACCGTAGGGGTCGGTGTTCAACGTCTCCGGCTCCGAGCTCAATTTCTCGTTCGCCGCAACGACTTTCGCGCTCAACGGCGCATAGATGTCGGACACGCTCTTGGTCGACTCCACCTCCGCGATACTGTCCCCGGCGGCCACCTCCGCGCCCGTTTGGGGCAACTGCACGAACACAACGTCACCGAGTTGAGACTGGGCGTAGTCGGTAATGCCCACCCGGACCCGGGTCGGGGCGATCCGGCGTACCCACTCGTGCTCCTCGGTGTAGCGCAGATCCTCGGGGGTCTGGGTCACAGGCCGTCCTTTCATTTGAACGTTGCACGCAAACTCTATCGGCTAGGCGGTCCGATGCCCCACAGCCGGTATCGCTCTTGCGACCGCGATGGCTCTGCCGGTATATAGCACGCCGGTCCACACGTAGACCGCCGTACCCCAGACCAGTAATGCCCCGCCGAAGGCCCGCCCGAAACCAGCCGCCGCCCAGTCCATCTGCCCGGCCAGCAGCCAGGGCAGCGCGGACATCAGCGCGAAGGTGGCCGCCTTGCCCAGATAGATCACCTCGGGCGGGGGGAGATCGCGGCGTTTGTACACCGGCAGCGTCGCGGTGAGCACGAGGTCGCGCCCGACCAGGAGCGCCGCCACCCACCACGGGATCAGGCCGCGGATCACGAAAGCCGCCAGCGTGGTCACCAGAAACAGCCGGTCGACGAACGGATCCAGCAGCGCGCCCAGCCGGGAGGACTGGTCGAGCAGCCGGGCGAGCTTGCCGTCCAGAAAGTCCGTTACGCCGCTGGCGACCAATAGCGCAAATGCCCAGCCATCGGCCCGCTCGATCAGCAGCAACCACAGGAACAGCGGAACACCCAGCAGGCGCAGCACGCTCAGCACGTTCGGCACGGTCAGGATGCGGTCGGCGAAGACGCCCCGCCCCGCGCCGTCGGCGCGTTCCTCTGGTTCCGCGGTGCCCGATTCGGTTGTCACGACCCCGTGCATACCCCACCGACCCCTACCCTCGCCATCTCCGCGCGCCGATTTCTCGGATATCCACCCGGCCGGTCCCGTGCGACGATGGTTTCCGCCACAGCGAGCCCGTGACAGAATGAGTAGAAATGTTTCTCACCGTATTGTCCGGTGAGCGAGAGGAAGCAATGTCCGCATTCGACTACGACGTGGTGGTGATCGGTTCCGGCTTCGGCGGCAGCGTCAGCGCCATGCGGCTCACCGAGAAGGGGTACCGGGTCGGCGTTCTCGAAGCAGGTCGCCGGTGGGATCCCGAGGACATCCCGCGCACGAACTGGAATGTGCGCAAATCGATCTGGGCGCCGCGCCTCGGCCTCACCGGCCCACAGCGGATCAGCCTGCTCGGCAAGTGCGCCGTGTTCTCCGGCGCCGGCGTCGGCGGCGGCTCGCTGATCTACGGCAACACGCTCTACGAACCCCTGCCGAACTTCTACACCGACCGGCAGTGGTCGCACATCACCGATTGGCGCGCGGAGCTGGCGCCCTATTACGACCAGGCCAAGCGCATGCTCGGCGTCGCGCCCAACCCGCGCACCACCCCGGCCGACGAGGTGATCAAGGAGATCGCCGAGGACCTCGGCGTCGCCGACACCTTCCACCCGACCGACGTGGGCGTCTTCTTCAACGAAAGCGATCCGGGCGCGGAGGTCGACGACCCCTACTTCGGCGGCGCGGGCCCGCGCCGCAACGGTTGTGTGCATTGCGCGCGATGCTTCACCGGCTGCCCGCACAACGCCAAGAACACGACCACCACCAACTATCTCTACCTGGCCGAACAGGCGGGCGCGCAGGTTCATCCGCTGACCACGGTCACCGCCGTGCGCCCGCTGTCCGGCGGCGGCTACGCGGTCGACACCCAGCGGTCCGGCGGCTGGATCCGCAAGCAGCGCAGGATCTTCACCGCCGAGCAGGTGGTGTTCGCGGGCGCCGCCCTCGGCACCCAGAAACTGCTGCACAAGATGCGCGACGACGGGGCGCTGCCGCACCTCTCGCCCCGGCTCGGCGAGCTGACCCGCAGCAATTCCGAGGCGATCCTCAACGTGGTCAGCCGGACCCGCCGCGATTTCGCCGAGGGCATCGCGATCACCTCCTCGATCCATCCGGAGGCCGACACCCACGTCGAGGTGTGCCACTACGGCAAGGGACAGAACGCGCTGTTCCCGATGTCGGTGCCGATCGTGGACGGCGGCGCGTTCCGTTTCCTGCGCTTCCTGCTCGCGATAGTGCTGCACCCGCTGGTCTTTCTGCGCAGTCTCAACGCACGGCACGCGTCGGAGAAGTCGGTGATCCTGCTGATCATGCAGTCGCTGGACAACTCGCTGACCTCGTTCCGCAGGCGCGGGCTGCTGCGCACCAGGCAGGGCACCGGCGAGCCGAATCCGACCTGGATTCCGCTGGCCCACGAGATCGGCCGCCGGTTCGGCGCGAAGGTCGACGGCGACACCCACGGCCTGATCATGGACGTGTTCGATATCCCGGCCACGGCCCACTACATCGGCGGATGCGTCATCGGCGACAGCTCCCGCACCGGTGTGATCGATCCCTACCAGCGGATCTACGGGCATCCCGGCCTGCACGTCGCGGACGGCTCCGCGGTGACCGCCAATCTCGGCGTGAACCCCTCGCTGACCATCACCGCGCAGGCCGAGCGCGCGATGGCGTTCTGGCCGAACCGCGGCGAACCCGACACCCGGCCGGAACTGGGCGCGGTCTACCGGCGCATCGCGCCGGTGGCGCCCGCGCGTCCGGCGGTGCCCACCGAGGCTCCCGGCGCGCTGCGGCTGCCGATCGAGCCGGTGCCGCCGCCGGTCCCGGCGCCATGAGCCGACCGCCGCATCGGCGCGCGGCTCGTACCGGCTACCGTGATCCGTTGTGTCAGACAGTGGTATCGACCTGCGCTCCTTCGTGCCGGCGGAGGAGGTCCGCGCCCAGGGGCGCGCGCTGCGTCAGCGGGTTCCGGTAATCGCACGGGACCGGGAGGCGACCGGCGTGCGTCGTCCGGACGTGCTCGCCTTCATCGAGGCGAGCAACGCGGGGCGGCTGCCACACCTGATACCGCTGCGCATCGGGCGGATGACCGCCTCGCCGTTCACCTTCTACCGTGGCGCGGCGGGTTTGATGGCCGCCGATCTGGCGGGCGGCCCGGACAGTGGCCTGTCCGCCCAGTTGTGCGGCGACGCGCATGCGGCGAACTTCGGCCTGTACGGCACGGCGCGCGGCGAAATCATCATGGACATCAATGATTTCGATGAGACCGTCGCGGGGCCGTGGGAATGGGATCTGGAGCGGCTGGCGGCCAGCCTCGTCCTGGCGGGACGCGAATCCGGTGCCGACGAAGACGACTGCCGCACCGCGGCGCGTGACGCCGCCCGCTCCTACCGCCTCGCCGTCGACGCGCTCGCCGCGATGCCGTTCATGGAGTCCTGGAGCGCGCTCCCGGACGAATCGGTGATCACCGAGGCCAAGGCCGACGCCCTGGTCGACGACTTCAAGAAGGCGGCGAAGAAGGCGCGCAAGAACACCAGCGCCAAGGTGGTGGCCAAGTGGACCGAGCACTTGGAGAACCACGAGACCGGTATCCGCATGCACCGATTCGTCAGCGACCCACCGATTCTCACCGCGGTGGACGAGCACATCGCCGAGGCGGTGACCGGCGGGCTGGAGCGTTATGCCGAGAGCCTGCGCGAGTCCCGGCGCAACCTGCTGGCCCGATTCGCGATGTCCGACGTCGCGTTCCGGATCGTCGGCACCGGCAGTGTCGGCTTCCACAGCTATCTCGCGCTGCTGCACGGCAACGACGGCGAGGCGCTGGTGCTGCAAGTGAAGCAGGCCAATCCCTCGGCGCTGGCTCCGTTCCTGCCCGCTCGCTCCGTGCGGCACGAGGGCGAGCGAATCGTGCAGGGCGCCAGGCTCGTTCAGTCCGAATCGGACATCTTGCTGGGCTGGACCACGCTCGACCCAACCGGCGATGGCGTCGAATTGCCGTTCATAGTACGGCAATTCCGCAATCTGAAGGGCAGCATCGATCCCGCCGAGCTGCCCGCGAGCGATCTCGACGACTACGGAAGGCTCGCGGGCGCGCTGCTGGCCAGGGCTCATTCGCGCTCGCTCGACCCACGTCTGCTATCGGGATATCTGGACGGCGACGAGCGATTCGACGACGCGGTTTCCGCTTTCGCGGTGCGGTATGCCGATCGGACCGAGGCAGATCACGCCGAGCTGGTCGAGGCGGTCCGAGCAGGCCGTATCGCGGCCGAAGAGCCGCAGTAGCGGCGAGCCGGACCGCCGCTGGCGCACGCGCGACACGCCGAGAGTTGGCATGGGCACGGCGAACTCGGCGCGGCGCCTCGTATCCTGTCCCCTGTCGTGTCGACGTGAAGGGCGGTCGCCAATGCTCGTGCGAGTGCAGAACGCCGCAGGCACCAATGCCGAGCGCGCGCTGATCGATTGGCTGCGCACCTGGAAGGACCCCGAGAGTCCGCACGGTGTCGCGACGATCAACTGCAGCCTGTTCCACAAGGATCGGCTGCACCAGTTCGATGCCGTGATCTGGACACCGACCAGCTGCGTGGTGATCGAGGCCGACGGGCTCGTGGCCCGGCAGGACGGCGCGCTGGAGGTCCCGCTGAACGGCCCGTGGACGATCAACGGCGAGCCCGCCGCGACGGAGAGCCGCGACCGCCGCACGCCGCTGGAGAAGTCGCGGGAGCACACTTTCGCACTGCAGGAATGGCTGGCCGCCCGCGGTCTCGGGCAGCGCGTCGTGCACGGGGTCGCGCTGGTGGTCCCGCTGCCCGGCGCTCAACTGCGGCTGGAGCAGGCGTGGGCCGATCCGAGTTTCGACGTGATCATCGGCGACGACCCCGTCCGGCTCCGGCACTATTTCGACGCGCTCGCCGCGGAGGAGAAATTCCTCTGGACCGCCAACGACGTCGCCATCGCGTTCCGCGGTCTCGGCATCCTGCCCTATCTGCCCGCTCCGCAGGACCTGCTCGCCGAGGGCTTCCTCGGCCCGATCGACATCACGCTGTGGCACGGTGGTCCCAATCAGGCGCAGGCCGAGGCGTACGCCGAGGAGCTCGCCCAGTTGGAGCGGGACGCGCGGGCGTCCACCGTCATCCAGGCGCCGTGGTACAGCCCGTGGAAGCTGTATCCGCGGGAGCCGGGCGACCTCGATCTCGGCCGCGCGGTGATGCGCACCGTCCTGGCGATCGGCATGGTCATCGCCTTCGTCTGGGTCCTGTGGTTCGTCGTCACGGCGATCCTGACCTACGGACCCGGCTGATCGTTCGACGGCCGCGGCCCGCCGCCGAGGTACTGCGCAGCAGCCGTCCTTCGCGCCCCGCAAGGATCGACAGCTTCTGGCTGGACGCCTCCGCGGCGGTCGGCACCATCGGGGGCATCGGCCCGAGACCGGACCGGCAGCCGCCCCCGTTCCGGCGTGGCGGAGTTGGGCGGCTATGCGTACCGCACGTGTGTGACTCGCAGCCGTATGTGGCGGTGTTTCGCAGTGGTTCTCTCGGTGATCTGTGACGTCACGTCGGTGGATGTTGGCGTCGGTGCGGATCGGGAGATGTTTGTATCGGCGAATTTCGACGTCGTGATCTTGGCCTGTTGACCTCGAGTGGGCTTAAGATCGAATACTGCGTTGCATGAGTTCGATCAACAGCCCACAGCCCACCGCAACCGAGGGACCGGTGGCACTTTCGGTCGAGGACGAGCGTGCCATTCGTGACCTGGTAGCCCTCGCCGACCGTTCCCAGTCCGACGCCGCCGTACTCCCCGGCCTGCACACCGAAGCAACGGCGATCGTCAACTTCTACGGCCGCCGACTTCTCGGGCGCGACGCCTTCGAGGCGGCGATGAGCGCGGCCCTGGGCAGCGGACTCGGGGATGTCCGCACCAGCGTCGACGTGATCGACATCCGACCACTCACCGCCGACGCCGCCCTCGTCAGCTGTGTTAAGACCGTGCACGACCAGCGTCCAGATGCTGAGATGACCCCGCCGGCCACTGGTGCCCTGACCTACGTGATCGTACGGGCTTCCAACGGTTGGAAGATTGGCCTGGCCCAGACGACCCCCATTTCCTCGGACTGACAGACGGCGCCCGCTGCCCCGGTTGCGCGGCCCGCAGCTCAGGTCTGCCGCGCGGCTACCATCCGCCCGGAGGAACGACCCTCGCACGTCGACGACACACCCTGGTGACGTCGTTTTCCGCCGTCGCAACTGAGACCTCACCTCGCACAACCGACGCCAGACTTCAGGGATATACGATGCCGGAATTCGGTGACACAACCACTCGTCGAGATCGGGGATCACACTGCTGCGTAGGGCACTCCTCGAGCTGGTCCAAAGACTGCGCGGGGTATCAAAGGGTGTAGCCGAAGTTCACGAGCACCCACTGAGAGGGGTCGCTGACGAACTTCGTCGGGTCTCCGGGATCGGACAAACCGACGAAGAGATCGCGCGGCGGGTCCGTGGGATCGATTCGCGGGAAACGGACCGTAGTCTGATCAATGATCTCGATTATCGCCAGCTCAATTTCGCCATTGAGGGTCCCGCGCGCTACGACCGTGGCGATCAGGCGTTGGCGCAGATACTCCAGCGCCAGGGGTTCGACGGCCTGCCTCGCCTCGTGGATTCCGACGGTATGCGCGAGGCTGTAGATGCGGGTTGGATAGAAATGTCTCGGGGCGTGAGAAGGCTACAGGATGCAGAGGAATTCAAAACCGGCAGCCTCTTTCCCGGACAGGGTGGTAACGGCAGCGGTACGTATGTTTTCGGCCGCGAACCTGGTTCGAGCGAACCTGACTCAGCTCGGCTTCGGGAGATGGCCGAGCACTGGTCAGGCGACCCAGGCGGCGCCGACCCGGGCGGTGTGGTCCGTATGGCGATGCACCCCGACGCGCTGAGGACAGATTTACACTCCCTGACCGCAAGACGAGATGAGGAACTGGAATCGATCCGCGCAGAGTTGGAACAGGCGCCCGAAAAATCTGCAAGAAGAACAGAACTGGAAGAGCGTATCAATGTGCTGTCGGACGTGGGACGATACGCTGCCAGCAGAGGTTACGATGCGTACCGGATCAACGACATGCATGTCTGGGTGGTTCTGAATCGCACCGCATTGATAGTCGAGCGATGAGTGAGATCATCCAGGTGCGCAGCTGCTGAAAGTTCCACGTCTTTTGACTCAATGCTCTCACCGACTGCTCCGAGGCCTCGAACATCCCGGCGCGGTGTCTTGCCAACGTTCGTTCGCGAGACACCCTGCGGCGCAGGACATTCCCGCAGGTTGCTCACCGCTGTCGGCCTGATGTTCTTCCAAATCCTCGGCGCTATCGCCGAATTCGCGCATGCTCTGATGTCGGAGCGCACCCGCGACGGCTTGGCCGCTGCCCGCGCCCGTGGACGCACCGGCGGTCGGAGACCCAAACTCGGGCCGCGGCAGGTGGCCCTGGTCCGGCAGATGTACGACGAACTCGACGAGAAAGGCAAACGTCGCTACACCGTCGACCAGATCGCCGCCGAGTTCGGTGTCACCCGCCCGACCATTATATCCGCCGCCACAGCGCGCCGAGTCGTCGAAACCGCCCGCAGCACCCTCGTCATCGGCGCCACCTGACAGCGCGAAAACACCGCCACCGAACACTGCGGTCACACCGCACGTGCCAGCTGATGACCGGTTCGGGAAAGAGCGCAGCCCGCTATCGTCGAGCGGGTGCTCGCAGATCGGCAGACCGGCCAAGAGAAGAATGTTCCTGCGATAACCGCGCGTGCCGGTGTAGCCGCCACGGGTGCCGCCGCCACCGCCGCGGTTCCTGTGACCCTGCCCGACGACGGCGGACCGTCGGCGTTCGATCGCGCGATCGCCGATCCCATCCACGCGGCGCTCGACGCCCGGCCGAGTGTGTACGAAACGCTCGTCGTCCCGAGCAACGGGTACGTTCTGCTGCCGCTGCTGGTCCTGGCCTGCGTTTGGTTCGCTCGCCGTGGCGATCTACGACGAGCGGCGACGATGCTCGTGGTTCCGGAACTGGCCGTAGCGATCAACACCTGGCTACTGAAACCACTGTGGGGGCGGCAGTGGCACGACTATCTCGCGTACCCGAGTGGGCATACCGTCCATCTGGTCGCCATCGCGGCCACCTTCGCACTCCTCGCGGACCCGGCGGATGCGCGGCGGGCCGTCTGCGCGGTCGCGGGCGTGGCGATGCTCGCGGCGGCCGTCGGCATGGTCGGCCTGGGCTACCACCATGCGACCGACATCCTGGGCGGCGTCGCGGCGGCGATCACGATGGCGATATCGCTGTGCTGGGCAGCCGAAATCCTCGGCCGCGCCAAGGCCCGGCGCCACGCAACCGACACCCGCGCATCCTGATGAGCGCCGCGAGTCGGCCCGCCGCCGACGGCCCGACCTAGTAGGCGGCTGCCTCGCCTCCACTCGGCCCGGCGCGGGCTATGGACGGACCGCGTCCGACAACGCATGCCATGCGGCTGCCTCAGCCTCCACCCTCCCCCGCGCAGGAACTTCGTCCGGCTTCGCCTGCTATGTCCGGTCATAGACGCTCGCGTCCTCGAGCATGGCGGCGCGCAGCATCGACTCCGGCACGCCCATGGCCTCGACCAGCGTCGGTGCGTGCGGACGCAGCCGATCGACCAGTTCGTTCACACCGCGGCGCACCGCCTTCGCCCGCTCCACCGACATGAACCGGTGCATGATGAACCAGGCTTGGTTCTCCTCGATGGTGGAGTAGACGTACAGATCGCACATCAATCCGGCGAGTTCGCGCGCGTCCGGATCGTCGATGCCGGCGATGCCCTCGATGAATGCCTCGAGCACCAAGCGGTCGATGTGCGCCGAGCCGGCGGCCAGGATGTGGTCCTGGGCATTGTTGAACGCCTCGAACGGGCGGGTGTCCTGGGCCCGGGCGCGCAGCCGGTGTGCCGCGGTCCGGACCAGGTAGTCCTCGCGGTCGGCGAACAGCTGCAGCTGTACCGCCCGGCGCGACAGGTCACCGTCGTCGACGGACCCGTCGCCCCGGTCCCGGAGGGTCTGGATCAGCTGGCGCACACCCGATCGTTTGCGCACCACGTCACCGGCCATGGTCGCGGCGAAACGCACCCAACCCAATGCGTCCAGGTCGCGAATCTCGTCGGCGTAAGCGGTGAGCAATTCCTTGGCCACCAGCTGGGTGAGCACGATGTTGTCACCCTCGAAGGTGGTGAACACGTCGGTGTCGGCTTTCAGCGTGACCAACCGGTTCTCCGTGAGATAGCCTGCGCCGCCGCATGCTTCGCGACATTCCTGGATCGCGCGGGTGGCGTGCCCGGTCTGCGCGACCTTCAGGCCCGCGGCGCGCTTCTCCAGCGCGCGCTGCGCGCCCGGTTCGAGATCCTGACCGGTCTGTACCAGGTGCATCCGGCGCACCAGATCGTTCTGCGCGAACGCGAGCGCGTACGACTTCGCGAGCAACGGCAACAGCCTGCGCTGATGGCTGCGATAGTCCAGCAGCACCGTCTCCACACCGGTGTCCGGATCAGCAAATTGGCGGCGCTGCAGCGCGTAGCGCACCGCGATGCTCAGCGCCACCCGCGCACCGGCCGACGCGGCGCCGCCGACACTGACCCGGCCGCGCACCAGCGTGCCGAGCGTGGTGAAGAACCGGCGGCTGGGGTTGTCGATCGCGGAACTGTAGGTGCCGTCCGGCGCGACGTCGGCGTACCGATTGAGCAGGTTCTCCCGCGGCACCCGCACGTGATCGAACACGATGCGCCCGTTGTCGACCCCGGGCAGGCCGCCCTTGAGGCCGTCGTCGATGGTGGTCACGCCGGGCAGCTCGGCGCCGTTCTCGTCGCGGATCGGTACCAGCAGGCAGTGCACGCCCTGATGCTCGCCCTTGGTGATCAGCTGCGCGAAAACCGCCGCCATTCTGGCATGTTCGGCCGCGCCGCCGATGTAATCCTTGCGCGCCGACGGCGTCGGCGAGTGCACCACGAATTCCTGGGTCCGCGGGTCATAGGTCGCCGTGGTCTCCAGGTTCGCGACGTCGCTCCCGTGCCCGGACTCGGTCATCGCGAAGCACCCGAGCAGATCCAGCGAGATCAACTGTTTGATGTACTCCCGGTGCCGTTCGGTGCCGAGATTCTCGACCGCGCCGCCGAACAGACCCCACTGCACACCCGACTTCACCCACAGCGACAGGTCCGCGTAGGCCAGCATCTCCAGTCCGACCACCGCCGCGCCCGGCTCGCCGGTCCCGCCGTGCTCCCGACGGAATCCGCGCTCGGCGAGTCCCATCGTGGCGATGGCCCGCATCTGTTCGAGCATCCGCGCCCGAGCCGCCTTGTAGTCCAGGTAGGGGTCCGCGGCGAACTGCTCGTCCGCCAGCAGGATTCGAGCTTCTTCCCGGACCCCCGCCCAGGGTCCGTCCAGTGCCGCGCGCAGGTGATCCGCCGTTGTTGCCGTGCCGGTAGCCATAACCCGACGATAGCCCGGGACACGGGGCCGAAACGGTTGACGCGACATGTTCACAGCCCCCCTTGCCAGGCGTTGAACGTGTGTTTAATATACTGAACATGTGTTTAACCGACAGCCCGTTCCGCAAGGATCCGCCGACGATCTGACCACCGCGGCCCGCATTCGCGATACCGCGATCGAGGTGTTCGGCGAATATGGATTCCAGGTCGGCGTGCGCAAAATCGCAGCAGCCGCCGGTGTCTCCCCCGGATTGGTCAACCATCACTTCGGTTCCAAGGACGGCCTGCGCGCCGCCTGCGACGACCGGGTGTTGCAGCTGATCCGAGACGAGAAGATCAAGGCGATCACCGCGCCCTCCGTCGCGTCGGGCATGCTCAACGCCCTCGCCGAGGTCGAGTCGTACGCGCCATTGGTGGCTTACATGGTGCGCAGCCTTCAGGCAGGGGGGCCGATGGCGGAATCACTGTTCGACCACATGGCCGCCGACGCCGAAATGTATCTCGAGAAGGGCGTCGAGACGGGCACGATCAAACCGAGCCGCGACCCCGCGGCGCGCGCCCGATACCTCATGATGCTGAACGTCGGCGCGACCCTGCTGTTCATGCAGATTCGCCAGCACCGCGACGAACCGATCGACTATCGCAAGGCGATTCGCGAACTCACCGAAGAACTCACCCCACCGGCTCTGGAGTTGTACACCCAGGGCCTGCTCACCGATCCCACGATCTTGGACACGTTCACCAAGGAGAAGTGATGTCCGACATCATCGAGGTCCGCGACCTCCGCAAGACCTTCGGCCATGTCACCGCGCTGGACGGACTGAATCTCACGGTCACCGAGGGCGAGATCCACGGCTTCCTCGGCCCCAACGGCGCGGGCAAGTCCACCACCATCCGGGTGTTGCTCGGCATCCTGCGGGCGACGGGAGGGCGCGCTCGACTGTTCGGCCGTGACCCGTGGGCCGACGCGGTCGCCCTGCATCACGAATTGGCCTATGTCCCAGGCGATGTCACGCTCTGGCCGTCGTTGTCCGGCGGCGAGACCATCGACCTGCTGGCCAGGATGCGCGGCGCCATCAACGAGAAGCGGCGTGCCGAGCTGATCGAGCGCTTCGACCTGGACCCGCGCAAGAAGGCGCGCACCTACTCCAAGGGCAACCGCCAGAAGGTCGCGCTGATCTCCGCACTGGCCTCCGACGTGCGGCTGCTGCTACTGGACGAACCGACCTCGGGTCTCGACCCGCTGATGGAGCAGGTCTTCCGGGAGTGCGTGCACGAGGCGCAGGAGCGCGGCACGACCGTCCTGCTGTCCAGCCATATCCTTTCCGAGGTGGAAGTGCTGTGCGACCGGGTGACCATCATCCGGGCCGGGCGCACCGTGGAGAGCGGCTCGCTGTCCGAGCTGCGTCATCTCTCGCGCACCTCGATCACCGCCGAATTGCTCGGCGATCCGGGCGATCTGAGCCGCATCCCGGGCGTGGAGGATATCCAACTCGACGACGGCACACTGCGTTGCCAGGTCGAGGGCGAACACCTCGGGGAGCTGATCCGGGTACTCGGCGACACCGGCGTCCGCAGTCTCATCAGCGCGCCACCGACGCTGGAAGAGCTGTTCCTGCGGCACTACCACGTCGACGGCGACACCGCCGAGTCCGCCACGACCACCGGGGAGAAGGTGGGAGCATGACCACCGCCATCGCCGACCGCGCCGCCGCGGCACCGGCATTCGGCGACGGAGATTTCGCGGGAACCGGCCGGCTGCTGCGGCTGTATCTGCGGCGGGACCGGATCGTGCTGCCGCTGTGGACGCTGCTGATCGGTCTGATGCCCGCGTTCCAGGTGGTCAGCGTCAAGGACCTGTACGGCACCCAAGCCGATCTGGACCGCTTCGCGGCGACCACCGCCGACAGCCCGGCGCTGCTCTCCATGTACGGCCCCGTGTTCAGCTCCGAACTCGGCTCGATCGGCACCTGGAAAGCAGGTGCCATGTACAGCATGATCGCCATCGCCACGGTGCTCACGGTCATCCGGCACACCAGGGTCGAGGAGGAGACCGGCCGCGCGGAGCTGGTGGGCGCCACCAGCATCGGCCGCTACGCCGGACTCACCGCCACCCTGATCATGACCTACGCCGGTGCGCTGCTCGCCGGAATTCTCTGCGCCTTGTCGCTCTACGCCGCTGACCTGCCCGGTGCGGGGTCACTGGCGTTCGGGGCCGCACTAGCGGCGTCGGGCATCCTGTGGGGCTCCGTCGCCGCGACGGCCGCCCAGGTGAGCGCGGGCGCACGGGTGGCGCGCGGCGTCGCGTTCGGAGCGCTCGGCGCCGCCTTCGCCCTGCGGGCCGTCGGCGACGCCGGAAACGGTGTGCTGTCCTGGTTCTCGCCGATCGGGTGGAGCCTGCAGATTCGGCCGTACGCCGACGAACGCTGGTGGGTGCTGCTCCTGCTCGGCGCCGTCGCGGTACTCGCTACCGCAGCCGCGTACCTATTGCTCGGCAACCGCGATACCGGTTCGGGACTGATCGCGGAACGTCCAGGACCGTCGACGGCGGGCGCGAATCTCTCCGGTCCCCTCGGGCTGGCGTGGCGGTTACAGCGCGGCACCCTCATGGCGTGGACGGTCGGCTTCGCCCTGTACGGCCTGCTGATCGGCGGCGCGGTGAACAGCGTCGGCGACATGCTCGATGGCAGCGAGGCCGTCCGCGACATGGTCACCCGGATGGGCGGCTCACAGGAGTTGCAGGAGTCGTTCATCACGTACGCCCTCACGATGCTGGCCGCCGCGGCGGCGGCCTACTCGATCTCGGCCGTGCTGCGGCTGCACGACGAGGAGTCCAGCACACGGGTCGAGTCCACCCTGTCCGGCGCGGTCGGCCGCGCCCGCTACGCGCTGAGCCACATCGGTTTCGCGCTGCTGGGTCCCGCGGCGGCGTTGCTGGTCTCCGGTGCGGCGATCGGCATCCTCTACGGCGCCTCGGACGCCGACCTCGGTGAACGGCTGCCGCAGTCGATCGGCGCCGCGGCCGTGCAGGTGCCCGCGGTGTGGGTGGTCACCGGTATCGCGGTGGCTCTGTACGGTGTCGTGCCACGGTTGGCCCCGGTCGCCTGGGCCGTGCTCAGCGCCATGGTGGTGCTCTTCTTCGTCGGTTCGCTGGACGGACTGCCGCAGTGGATGCTCGATCTGGTGCCGTTCGTCCATCCGCCGAAGTTGCCCGGCGCGCAGTTCCACGCGGAGCCCGTGCTGTGGCTGCTCGGGATCGCCGTGCTCCTGCTCGCCGTCGGCATCGTCGCGTTCCGCAGGCGCGACCTGCGCTGATCCGCACTACCCGTGGCCCGCGCGAACATCTCCCGCGCGGGCCACTTCCCGTGGCGGGGCAGTTCGGATCGCGTCGCGGAGTGTTTGCCCAATACGGTGTGCTGACCGATGTACCGCGTGCCATGCGATATGGCGAACACATTGACGAGGACCATGCCGAGATTCACCAAGTTCACCGCCGTGCTCGCCACCGTTCTCATCGGTGCGGCGCTCGCCGCTCCTGGGGTGTCGGCACAGCCGGACCGCGCTGAACAGCCGCCACAGTACGCACCGACCATGCTGATCCTGGACGCCTCCGGGTCCATGCAACGACCGGATCCGGCGGGCACCATGATGGATGCCGCCAAGACCGCGGTCCGCACGTTCGTCGAGGCCGCGCCCACCGAGTCGAAGGTCGGCCTGATGACCTACGGCACCAGCACCGGGAACACCGAGGCGGAGAAGGCCGCCGGATGCCGGGACGTCCGGCTGCTGCGGCCCGCCGACACGCTCGACAAGGCAGCGCTGACCACCGCCGTCGACGGCATCCAGGCCCGCGGTTGGACACCCATGGGCACCGCCCTGCGGCAAGCCGCCGACGCGCTGCCCGGCTCCGGCCCGCGCTCGATCGTGCTGGTCTCCGACGGCGACGACACCTGCGCCCCGCCCGATCCGTGCGAGGTCGCGCGTGAGGTGAAGCAGCGCGGCATCGATCTGGTGATGCACGCGATCGGCTTCGCGGTGGACGCGAAGGCCCGCGCCCAGTTGACCTGCATGGCGCAGGCTACCGGCGGCACCTACACCGACGCGGCCGACGGTCGCGCGCTGGAACGCGTCCTGCCCCGAGTGAGTGCCGCGGCACTGCGCAACTACCGCGCCGCAGGCACGCCCATCACCGGCACCGGCAGCCATGCGACCGCGCCGGTCGCCGCTCCCGGCCAGTATCTCGACACCATCGGCCAAAAAGAGACGCGGTATTGGTCGGTGGACGTGCCCGCGGGTGCGACCACCTATTTCAGTGGCACGGTGTCGTTCCCGCGCGTCCCGGACGTCTCGGTGACCGATGACCTCAACACCCTCCAACTGCGCGTGTACGGCGCGGACGGGCAGGACTGCCATGTCTTCGAATCCGAGCTGACCACCAGATCCAGTGACGGCGTAGCACTCACCGTCGCCAAGGCCTTCGACGGTGCGACCAAGGCGCGCACCGGCAGCTCCAGCGGCGACAAATGCCGCGGCGGCGGGCGCTACTCCTTCGCCCTGACCTGGGACAAGGTCTCCGCCGGTGTCCCGGAGCGGCTGCCGATCGAGCTGCTGGTCGGCGTCGAGCCCGCCGCAGCCGATCCGGGCAAAGCCCCCACGACGACCCCCACCGCGTTCACCGAGCCGACGGGTTCGGGCACACCCGTGTCCGGCGGCGGATCGTTCAATGTGGCCGCGCCGCTCACCGGTAGCGGCCGCTACACCGACGTCCTGCGGCAGGGCGAGTTCGTGTTCTACCGGGTCCGGCTGGACTGGGGCCAGGGCCTGGCCTATCGCGTGCACTTCGGCGCTAACGGTGGACGCGGCCTTGACAACGTCTCCAACATCCGCACCACGCTCTTCAGCCCGATCCGCCAAGAACTCGGCTCCGATTACGCCGCCTACACCGGCACAGACCAGGTGCTGCCGAGCAAGGACGCGATAGCGACCGTCCCGATCCGCTACGCCAATCGGACGGCCGACGACATCAAGGCCCGCGGGCAATCGGTGCCGGGCTGGTACTACATCGCGGTGAAGCTCGGCTCGACCTTCGAGGCGGGCGATGCCGCGCCGGTGCCGATCCAGCTGGATCTGACCGTCACCGGCAGCCAGGAGCCCGGACCGACCTACTCTTCCGGCGTCGCCGACGGCGTCTTCGGGGAGAAGGCTGCCGCACAGCGCGTCGCGAACCACACCGACGCAGTGGCTGCCGCCGCCGACGCGGAGACCGGATCGCGGAACCAATGGCTACTGCTCGCGGGTCTCGGTGCGGCCGTCGTCGTCGTGGTCGGCATCATCGCGGGCTTGCTGGTGCTGCGCAGACGCGGCTAGGACCTGCCTGCCATCAGGTTCGTGGCGGGCGTGTCGAGGAGAACCCCCGGGTGGGGTGTGGCTTGTCGAAGCTCACAACCAACCGGGGGTTCTCGCATCCTCGCACCACGATTCAGCACAGCAGGCCGGTTGTACAGCGAATCGCGCGGTACGGCGGGTGCCGCGCACCCGTGGCGCGCTCACCGCGTGTGTTCGATACCCAACTTCCCGGCCAGCCGGGTGAGGTAGGCCCGCACGTCGTCCACCGGACGGTCGGGCAACCCGAAAACCGCTTCGGTGACGCCGGATTCGGCCCAACGCGCCAGCTGCTGCGGATCGTGGCGACCGGCGAGCGCCACGATCTCGGGCGTGTCGGCGCGCTCGTGCTCGCGCCAGATGCGTCGCAGCAGCGCGATTTTCTCGTCCAAGTCGTCCTCGGTAGGAGTGGTGATCCACCCGTCGGCGTGCTTCGCCAGCCAGGTGAAGTTCCGCTCGGTGCCCGCCGCGCCGAGCAGCACCGGAATCCGCTTCCGCATCGGTTTCGGCCAGGACCAGCTGGCACCGAACGTCACGAACTCGCCGTCGAACGCGGCCTCCTCCTCGGCCCAGAGGGCGCGCATGGCGTCCAGATGCTCGCGCAGCACCGTCCTGCGCTTGCCCGCGGGCACGCCGTGATGGGCCAGTTCGTCGGTGTTCCATCCGAATCCGACACCGAGGCTCACCCGCCCGCCGGACAGATGGTCCAGCGAGGCAATGGTCTTGGCCAGCGTGATCGGATGGTGTTCGGCGGGCAGCGCCACCGCGGTGGACAAACCGATGCGACTGGTCACCGCCGCCGCCGTACCGAGCGCGACCCACGGGTCCAGGGTGCGCAGATACCGGTCGTCGGGCAGGCTCGCGTCACCGGTACGCGGGTGGGCCGCCGCCCGGACCACCGGGATGTGGGTGTGCTCGGGGACATAGAACGTGTCGAAACCGGCACGTTCGGCGGCTGACGCCGCATCCGCGGGGGTGATGCCCCGATCGCTGGTGAACAACACGATTCCGTACCGCACCGCACGCGCTCCCATCGCCGAAATTAGAACAAGTTCTACCATGCCTTTCCCGATCCGGCCAAGGGCTCGGCCAGGACCGACACGCCCACACGCGAACCGCGCGGATGCCAACGACACGCTGGATGACTAGGTTCGCGTCCATGGCTCCTGAGGTATCTACCGGAGGCGATGTCACCACCGAGCGGGTGGATCACCTCGGCTGGCGTCGTGGGCTGCGCCTGCGCCGCGCCCGCCCGATTCCCGTGGTCAGCCAGGCCGTCGGCTTGCTGGTCGCGGACCGGCAGGCGACCGCGGACACCATCGTCACCGCGCCGGCGCCGTTGCAGCCGATCGATCTCACCGACGACGCCCGGGTCGCCGAGGTCCTCGATCTCGCGGTCCGGGTCGGCGAGGTGGTGCTCGCCTCCGGCACCGGCGTGGTGGACACCACCACGACGGTCCGGTTCATCGCCGCCACCTACGGCTTGTCCCGCTGCAGCGTCGACGTCACCTACGACGCCATCCGCATCTGGGCCGACCGCGGGCCCCAGCTGCCGCCGGCCAGCACCATGCGGATCGTGCACTACCGTGCCCTGGATTTCACCCGGCTCGCCGCCGTGGACCGGCTCACCCGCCGAATCCGCAACGAGATGGTCCCGCCGGACGAGGCGCGCGCCGCGCTCGACGTGATCACCTCGGCGCCCCACCCCTACCACCGCTGGACCGCCACTACCGCGTGGTCGCTGATGGCGGCGGCGATCGCCGCGCTTCTCGGGGGCGGCGCGGTGGTCGCCGCGGTCAGCTTCGCCACCACCGCGGCGATCGACCGCACCAACCGCGTCCTCAATCGCTACGGACTGCCGTTCTTCTTCCAGCACATGGTCGGCGGCGCGATCGCGGCGATGCCCGCGATCGTGCTGGCGAGCCTCGCCGTGCGGCTGCGCATCGACGTCGACCCCACCCTGATCATCGCGGCCGGAATCACCGTGCTGCTCAGTGGATTACAACTGGTCGGCGCGGTGCAGGACGGGATAACCGGCGCTCCCATCACCGCGACGGCCCGAATGCTGGAGGTGATGATGATGACCGGCGGCATCATCGCGGGCATCGCGCTCTCGCTGCGCATCGCCGATCTCGTCGACGCCACCGTGCCGCCGGTCTACCTCACCTCCGCCCGCGACATCACCGACCTGCCGGTGAAGATCGTGGCCGGTGCTGTAGTGGCGCTGGCCTTCGCGCTCGCCTGCTACGCCGAACGCCGTGCACTCGCCGCCGCCGCGGGCAGCGGCGCGGCGGGCACCATCTGCTTCCTGCTCGTGCAGCAGGCCGGGTTCGGTCCGGTGATCTCCTCCGGCGTCGCCGCGACGCTGGTCGGCCTGGCAGGTGGTCTGATGGCCCGCCGATCGCTGACTCCCCCGCTGGTCGTCGCGGTCGCCGGCATCACCCCGCTGCTCCCCGGCCTCAAGGTCTATCGCGGTCTCTACGCCCTGCTCAACGACGAGTTGTTGATCGGAGCCAATCAGTTGCTCTCTGCGTTCGGCATCGGCTGCGCGCTGGCGGCGGGCGTCACCCTCGGCGAGTGGTTCGACCGCACCGTGCGCAGGCCGCGGATCCTGCGCCGGTTCGGCTCGCTGCGGCGCCCGATCGTCCGGCGTCGCCGCCGGTCGGCGCCCGCGCCGTGAGCCGCGAGATGACTGCGAGCCCCGCGCCCGGCCGGTACCCTCTAATCGAGTCGGTCACAGTAGCCGAACTCGGCAGCGGCCCCGGTTCGAGGTGAGGTGGTTCGGCATGTCGGAGGCAGTGCCCTTCTCGACGCAAATCCGCACCGCCACCGCGCGACAGCATGCGGAGGCGGAGAACTCGCGGTTCATGAGCGATATGCTCGGCGGCGCACTGGGCGTCGACTCCTATCACCGCTACACCGGTCAACTCTGGTTCATCTACCGCGCGCTCGAACAACGCTGGCACACGCTGGCCGAAGACCCGACCGCAGGACCGTTCATCCGGCCCGAACTCGCCCGCAGCGCCGAACTCGAGCGGGACCTCGCCCATCTCATCGGCCCTGCTTGGCGCACCGGCCTGGAACCGCTGCCCGCGACCGCCGCCTATGCCGAGCGCATCGACGAGTGCGCCCGCGACTGGCCCGCCGGCTACATCGCGCACCACTACACCCGCTATCTCGGCGATCTGTCCGGCGGACAGGTCATCCGCGGCACCGCGGAGAAGCTGTGGAATCTGCCGCACCGCGGCGACGGCGTCCGCTTCTACGTCTTCGACGGCGTCGGCAACCCCGCGGCGTTCAAGCGGGAGTACCGCGGGCTGCTCGACCGCCTCTCGCTCGACGACCTGGAGCGCCGCCGCGTGCTCGACGAGGGCAAGCGCGCCTTCGCGATGAATACCGAGGTCTTCCAGGAGCTGGCCGAGGAGTTCCCGGCCGCGCAATAGCCATGCGGCGCGGACATTTCCGGCTGCGCGGACGGCTGCGACATGGGACAGTCGTGGCATGAGAGCGCGCCGTCGCATCGCGGTGATTCTTGCGGGTCTGGTTGGTATCGGTCTGATCGGGGGCTGTGGCGTAGCGTCCGATCCGAGCACAGGTCCCGCTCCGTCGGCGCCGCCGATCGTGCCGTTGATCTCGACGGACGATCTGCGCCCCGCGCAGCCGGACGAGGTGCACCTGTTCAGCCTCAACGACCTGCATGGAAACCTGCAGCCGCCGAGCGGGTCCACGGGCAAGATCGCGGGATACGACGCGGGCGGCGCGGCCTATCTCGCCACCCATCTGGCGCGACTGAAGGCCGCGTATCCGGCAAGCGTCGTGCTGGCGGCCGGGGACAACATCGGAGCGAGCCCGCTGGTCTCCGGGCTGTTCCACGACGAGCCCACGATCACCTTCCTGAACAACGTCGGAGTGGCCGCATCCGCGGTCGGCAATCACGAATTCGACGACGGGGTAAGGGAATTGACGCGGCTGCAGCAGGGCGGCTGCGCCCTGGACGGATGTTCTCCCGGGGCGCCGTTCACCGGCGCGAGGTTCCCCTACCTGGCCGCGAACGTCGCCGACGCCCAGGGCAACCTGCCGCCCGCACTGCGCCCATGGACATTGCTCGAGGTGGGCGGGCACAAGATCGGCGTGGTCGGGACGGTCACGCCCGATACGGCGAATATCGTGCTGCCCGAAGGCATTCGGGGATATCTCTTCGGCGACCAAGCCGCCGCGGTCAACCGCTACGTCCCGGACATGAAGGCGGCGGGCGCCGAGGCGATCGTGGCGCTCGTGCACGACGGCGGCTCCCAACGGCCGGAGCGGGACACGCCGCTCGACTACAACGGATGCGCGAACATCACGCCGAACGTCACCGGGCTGGCCGAGCGGGTCGACCCCGCCGTCCGCGCGGTGATCACCGGTCACAGCCATCAGCCCTATGTGTGCGCCATCGGCGACAAGGTGGTCACCCAGGCGGCCTCGTACGGACGATTGATCAGCGACATCACCCTGCGTTTCGGCGCCGACGGCGTCCAGGTCTCCGCGGTCAACCGGGTAGTCACCCGGGAGGTGACGCCGGATGATCGGACGAACGCGCTCATCGACTTCTACGCCGAGCAGGCGCGGCCGCGCGCGAGCCGAGTGGTGGGCGCGACCGCCGACGCTCTCCCGCACGGCCCGCGCCCGGCGGGCACCTCGCCGCTGGGCGACGTGATCGCCGATTCCATGCTGTCGGTGACCGCGGGCCCGGCCGCGGCCGTCGCCGCGTTCATGAACCCGGGCGGCGTGCGCGCCGATCTGAAGCAGGGACCGATCACCTATGGCGACATCTTCACCGTTCAACCATTCGGCAACCAGGTCGTCACGCTCACCCTGACCGGCAGCCAGATCCTGCGTCTACTGGAACAGCAGTGGAACAACCCCGGCAAGGCGACCGTGCTGTCCACGGCCGGTCTCACCTATTCCTACTCCGATACCGCCCCTACCGGCGCAAAGGTGATCGCGGGCAGCGTCCGCGTCGGCAGCGAGCCGCTCAACCCCGTCGCCGTCTACCGCATCACGACCAACAGCTTTCTCGCCTCCGGCGGCGACGGATTCACTGTCTTCGCCGAAGGCACCGACACCGCTGCGGGCCCGACCGACCTGGACGCCTTCGAAACCTTCCTGCGCGACAGGCCGCCGCTGCAGGCGCCGCCTGCCCGCGTCGAGAAGAAGTAGCCACACCGGACGCTGTCAGGTTGCTGGACACTCGACCAGAATCAGGGTAACTGGAAATCTTTGTAACACATACCGTTTGACCTGCGTAGACGGTGACCAGTCCCACAGGTTGAACGGACCACGATCGCTTGCCGGTAGCGCACGCGGTCGATTACTGTTCGGTAATAAGTCAGGACGAAGGTGTTCCTACTTTCGGCCCGACGGATTGTCACTGGGGGCCGATCACAGCTCTCCGCATTCACTGCCGCATGCCGGATGACTGGTGCGACAACATGGTTCGAGTGAACAGCAGGAGAGTGCGATGGCGACCTACATCGTGACGGGCGGAACCGGATTCTTGGGCAGGCGGGTCGTTCAAGATCTCCTGGATCACGACCACGAGGCGATCGTCCACGTGCTGGTGCGCGAGACGTCGCTGGCGAAGTTCACCGAGCGCGCGTCGGGCTGGCGCGGTGCCGAGCGTGTCTTCGCGCTGATCGGCGATCTCACCGCCGACGATCTCGGACTGGCCTCCGAAGCGCCGCGGGCCGACCACATCGTCCACCTGGGCGCCGTCTACGACATGACCGCCGACGAGGACACCGCGCACGCCGCCAACGTCACCGGCACCCGCTCGGTACTGGCGCTGGCCCGCGAACTGGGCGCGGTGCTGCACCACGTCTCATCCGTCGCCGTCGCGGGCGACCACAAGGGCAAGTTCTTCGAAGAGGACTTCGACCTCGGACAGCGGCTGACCTCGCCGTATCACCGCACCAAGTTCGCGGCCGAAAAGCTCGTGCGCGAGGCGCGTGGCGTGCGCTGGCGGGTGTACCGGCCCGCCATCATCGTGGGCGATTCCCGCACCGGCGAGATGGACAAGATCGACGGCCCGTACTACTTCTTCAGCGCCATCGCCAAACTCGGTGCGCTGCCGTCCGACCTGCCGCTGCCGCTGCCCGATCTCGGCGCGACCAATATCGTTCCGGTCGACTATGTTTCGGCCGCCATGGTCGAACTGATCCGCCGTCCCGGCCTGGACGGGCGCACCTTCCACCTGGTCAACCCGGAGCCGCAGCCGTTCAGCGACGTGTACGGCGCGCTCGCCGCGGCGGCGGGCGCACCGACCGGCGTCGGCACGGTGCCGGGCAGCGGACTGGCGCTCAACGGGCTCGCGCAGATCCCCGGCGTGCCCGCCGTGCGGGACTTCCTGTTGGAGCAGATGGGCATTCCGGCCGAAGTCGCTCCGCACACCTCGTTCTCCGCCGAGTTCATCAGCGACTCCACCCGCGCCCAGTTGCGCGGCGCGGGCCTGACCGTGCCGTCGTTCGACAGCTACGCCGAGCGCCTGTGGCAGTACTGGCGTGCGCACCTCGATCCGCAGCGCGGCCGCGTCTCGGTCAAGGGTGACCCGCTCGCCGGGCGCGTCGTGCTGATCACGGGTGCGTCCTCCGGTATCGGGCTGGCCACCGCGCACGCGGTCGCCCGGCGCGGCGCCACCGTGCTCATGGTCGCCCGCGGTCACGACGACCTGGCCGCCGCGGCCGAATCCCTGCGCGCGGAAGGCGGCGTGGCACATACCTATCCGTGCGACATCACCGATTCCGAAGCGGTCGAGAAGCTCGTGCAGTGCGTGCTCGACGATCACGGTCACGTCGACTACCTGGTGAACAACGCGGGCCGATCGATCCGCCGCTCGGTGCTCAACTCCACCGACCGGATGCACGATTTCGAGCGCACCATGGCGGTGAACTATTTCGGCGCCGTGCGGCTCATTCTGGGCCTGCTGCCGTCGATGCGGGCACGCCGGTTCGGGCACGTGGTCAATATCTCCTCGATCGCGGTGCAGACCAAGGTGCCCCGGTTCGCCGCCTACGTGGCGAGCAAGTCGGCGCTGGACAATTTCAGCGAGATCGCCGCGGTCGAGAACCGGGATGCCGGAATCACGTTCACCTCGGTGCGGATGCCGTTGGTGCGCACCCCGATGATCGCGCCGACCGACCTGTACCGCTCGCTTCCGGTTCCCGACCCGGAGCGGGCCGCCGACATCGTGATCCGCGCGCTGGAGGATCGCCCGCATCGCATCGACACGCCGGTCGGCACCTTCGCCCAAGCGGTCGAGCTGCTCATGCCGTCGGTCAAGCGTCAGATCATGCACCAAGGCTTCCGCATGTTCGGGGAATCCCGTGCCGCGCAGGGCAACAGCGACGGCGAAACGGCGTCCGAGGTGCCTGCCCCCGCGGACGCCGCGCCGGGCCGCAGCCCGTTGGCCGTGCTGGCCCCGGTGTTCATGCCGCTCATGGCCCTGCCCGGCCCCGCGGCGCGCGTCGCTCGCGTCGTCCCGGGATTGCAGTGGTAGGTCCGCGATTGTCAGCCCTCTCCCCGGGCAGCTCGTAACGCCATAGTGGGGGCTGACCTGGGTCGGCCCCCACTGCGGATCCCCCTGGGATTCAAACCCGGCACGCCGCGAACTGCGCGGCGGGCCAGATGGCCCACTCGTAATCGGTGTGCGAGACCGGGTGGATGCCGCCGCCGCAGATCGGATCACCGCTGGTGCAGTAGTTTCCAGTCCGGTCGGCGTAATGTGGCGGCACGTTCCAGCCGAGCAGGTGAATGGGATCGCCGAAGAGCAGCACCGCCGCCACCCGCGATTCCACTTCCACCGGAAGCGAGTGGATGCCGCCGAGCGCGGTCGCGATACCGGTGCCGAGCACCCCATGCGTCACGACGGCCCCTTGCGAGAACCCGACCAGCACGAACCGCTGGTCCGGACACATCTCGGCCTGCCACAGCACGTGGGCGGTCATGTCCTGGGTACCCCGGCTGATCGAGGCCGGATCCAGCAGATCCGCAGGATAGTTCACCCGGTAGGACTGCGAGCTGACCAGAAGTTCTTGTCGCAGCGTGTCATAGAGCGGGTCGCCCACCACCGAACCCAGATACCCGGGTTCATGGGTGCCTCTGGCCACGACGACGTCGACTGCCGCACACGACATCGCCCATGCGTGCAACCCGGTCGCCGCCGCGAACCCCGCGACGAGCAGCAGCACAGCGAATGCCCTTGCCACAAGCCACTTTTCGAAATGAATTACCTTCCGGTTGGCCATCGTACTCACCTACTCACGCCGTTGTGAGATAGCCGAGAGTGACTGTTGTCAGTGACAATTGCTCGGCTATATCCGCGAAGGTAAGTACGACTCCGGACCTCGTCAAGGAACTCGACCCGACCGATACCGACTCAGCGCCGAATCGTGTTCTGCCCCGCCTACGGAACGAGAACCGCTGCGCCCGTGAATCGTCCGTGCGCGAGATCGGTCAGCGCCCGATCGGCCATGTCCAGGGAGTACCCGTGCGTGGTCAGATGTATCCGGTGTTCGCCCGCGAAAGCGAGGAATTCGCGGGCGTCCGCGCGGGTGTTGGCGGTCACCGAGCGAATCTCCCGCTCCTGGAACAGATGCCGCTGGTAGTTCAGCGGCGGGATGTCGCTGAGATGGATTCCCGCGATGGCAAGAACCCCGCCGCGATCCAGCGCCGCCAGTGCGGGCGGCACCAGCTCGCCGACCGGCGCGAAGAGGATCGCCGAATCGAGCAGTACCGGAGGCGGATCGGCGGCGCCCTGCACCGACGCGGCCCCGAGAGCGGTCGCTAGTTCGCGGGCGGCGGGATCGCGCGTCATGACGTGCACCTCCACACCACCCGCGGCCGCGACCTGAGCCGCGATATGGGCGCTGCCACCGAAGCCGTAGATCCCCAGCCGCCCGCCCGGAGGCACGGACGCCCGCAGCAGCGCCCTATACCCGATGATGCCCGCGCACAGCAGCGGCGCGGCGTCGGCATCGGTGTAACCGGCGGGCAGGCGCAGCGCGTACGCCGCTGGCACACAGGCGAATTCGGCATAGCCGCCGTCGGCGTCCCAGCCCGTATAGGCCGAACGCGGCAGGCGAGCACCCGGACCAGCAGCTCGCCGGGCGCCGGTTCCGGGATCCGCGCGCGCTCCGCGTCCAACGGGCCGCCCGCGATCGGGCCGGGTCTGCGCACCCGCCAACAGCGCATCGCGGTCGTACCGCCGCGGATCTCGCTCATGCCCGCACCTCGCAGGCCCTCGGCTCCGCCATGAGCAAGCATTCGGCTGTATCCAACGTTCGCTCGCTCATTGGGGCACCATCCCTTCTGCAGCCCGAACAGTTAGGGTTGTTGTCTCTCGGTTCCGGTGGGTGCATGGCCTTCGTCGCGTGCCATTTGATGGCCAGCATGAGTTCTGCCAGCCCCACCGGGCCGAGGGCCGCGGACCGGCGTCAGGGACATGCCCCGCAGAGGGCCGATCAATGAGCTTCCGGCGGCGGCCCTCGCTTCCGAGGAGGCAGTTCATCGACCTCGAGGGAGCACACCTGTGGCGTTCGCCGGCTGGGACTGGGGCAGCACCACTCACGACGTGACCGTGATCGACGATGCCGGTGGCAAGATCGAACGCTTCCCGGTGCCGCATACTGAAGACGGCATCGCTCGCGCGTTGGCACGGCTGGCCTGCTACGGCGGGCCCGGTGAGTTGCCGGTGGCAATCGAGACCACCCGCGGGCTGGTCGTGGACCGGCTGCTGACCGCCGGGCATCCGGTGATTCCGGTGCACCCCAACGCTTTTCATGCCGCTCGCCCCCGTTGGGGCGCCGCCCGCGCCAAGAACGATCCCGGCGATGGGTTCAAGCTGGCCGACTACGCCCGCACCGACGGCCACCGGCTGCCGGTACTGGCCCCGACCCTGCCGCAAACGCTCGAACTGCAGGCATTGACCCGTCAGCGCGGCGACCACCTGGGCATGCGCATCGCCGCGGTCAATCAACTCGCCGCGCTGCTGGACACGCACTGGCCCGGAGGCAGGACGATCTTCGCCAGCCTGCACTCGCCGATCGCGCTGGCGTTCCTGGACCGCTACCCGAGCCCGCAGGCCGCTGCTGGGCTCACCGCGGCCCGCCTCGAGGCGTTCTGCCGCCGCCACCACTACAGCGGCCGCCGTCCCGGCACCGAGCTGCTCGCCCGGCTGCGCGAGGCACCCACATCGGCCAGCAGGCTCGGCGAGCCGGTCATCGCGCAGCTGGTCCGCGCCCAGACCGGGCTCGTCCGCTCGATCCAAACCAGCATCGACGCACTCGACGCCGTGATCGCCGACGCTCTCGCCGCACACCCCTACGCCAGATTGCTGGCCGATCTGCCCCGCGTCGGCACACTGAACCTGGCCCAGATCATCGGCGAGGTCGGCCCAATCCTGGAGCGCGCCAACAGCTTCGATCAACTCGCCGCCGAAACCGGCATCGCCCCGGTCACCCGCTCCTCCGGCAAAATCCACACCGTCGCCTTCCGCCACGCCACCAACCAGCGAGCCAGACAAGCCTTGGTGACCTGGATCGACAACAGCCGCCGCGCCAGCGACTGGGCAGACCAGCGCTACACCGCCGCCCGCGCCCGCGGCCAACGACACCCCCACGCCATCCGCACCCTCGGCCGCGCCTGGCTGCGCATCATCTGGGCTTGCTGGCGCACCAAAACCTGCTACGACCCCACCAAAAAACAACCGACTCAACAACCGATCGCCGCATAGGGGTTGACTCAGGGAACTCATGCCCGCACCTCGTATGCGCTCGGCTCTGGCACGAGCGAGTTGCCCGGGCGCGCGCAGACACCGACGCGGCCGCCGAGCGCCTGGTCCCCGGCCTCACCGGATCGTCGCCTTGCGCCGCGGAGTTTCCGGCGGGGCGGCCAGGCTCGACGCCGACGCCAACGATGTGCAACGGCGACGGTCGCCGCCGTCGAGGGTGCGGGCCTTGGCCGAAAGGACGACGTGGGTAGCTCGGCTGTATCCATCGCTTGCTCGCTGCGCTCAGTCATCGTCGGGTCACCTCGCACGCTCGGCTCGACCGGACCGCATCCGACCAGGCCGGATGCGTCGGACTCACCCTACTCGGCGATTTCGGTCCCACCCCGCAAGCAGTTCTGATACGTTTCCGTATCGAGTACATTCGTGTATCCAATGGCCGTTCTCCGGCGATCCGAGGAGGTGCCCGATGGCGTCCGATGCCGTGCAGGCCCCGCCCGCCCGGGTCACCCGCCGCCGCGCCGAAACCAGGAACCGGCTGCTCGCCGCCGCCTACGAGGCATTCGCCGAGGAGGGATTCGGTCGCGCGACCGTGGAGAGCGTCTGCGAACGCGCCGGATTCACCCGCGGTGCGTTCTACTCCAACTTCAGCTCGCTGGACGAGCTGTTCCTGGCCATGTGGGAGCAGCGCTCGATGGCGATGCTCGCCCAAGCGAGGGCCATTCTCGACGAGATCGCGGCGGACGGCACCGACGACGTCCGCACCGCCGTCGAACGACTGGAACGAGCGGTCCCGATCGATGACGGCTGGTACCGGATCACCGCCGAGTTCACCGCGCACGCCCTGCGCACTCCCGCGCTGCGCCGGGTGATGGCCGCGCGCGAGGAGGCGATCGTCGCGGCGCTCATGCCGACGATCGTCGCCGCGCTCGCACGCGGCGGCCGCACCGTGCCGGACCCGGAGGCGTTCGGCCAGGCGCTCATCGCCGTCCACGACGGCACCAGCGTGCAGGTTCTGCTGGAGCCGGGCAGCCGCGTGGTTCGCGCGCGGCGCACCGAGCTCTTCCACCACGTCGTGCTGGCCTACAGCACCGCAACCGAAGGATGAACATGTCCCACAGCAGTCCCGATGCCAAGGAAGCGGACGTCCTCGTCGTCGGCGCCGGGCTGGCCGGCCTGGTCGCCACCCACGAACTGGTCAAGGCGGGCCGCACCGTGCACGTGCTCGACCAGGAGAATCGCAACAATCTCGGTGGTCAGGCGTTCTGGTCGCTGGGCGGGCTGTTCTTCGTCGACAGTCCGGAACAGCGCCGCCTCGGCATCAAGGATTCCTACGACCTCGCCCTGCAGGACTGGCTCGGCTCGGCCGGGTTCGACCGCGACGACGAGGACCACTGGGCCCGGCAGTGGGCGCAGGCGTATGTGCGGTTCGCGGCCACCGAGAAGCGGGAATACCTGCGCGAGCTCGGCCTGCGCGTGACGCCGCTGGTCGGCTGGGCCGAACGCGGCGGCGGCTCGGCCGACGGTCACGGCAACTCGGTGCCGCGCTTCCACCTGACCTGGGGCACCGGCCCCGAAGTGGTCCGGGTCTTCGCCGAGCCGGTGCTCGAGGCCGAGCGGCGCGGGCTGGTCCGGTTCAGCTTCCGCCACCAGGTGGACGAGCTGATCGTGGCGGACGACGCGGTGGTCGGCGTACGCGGCACCGTGCTGGAGGACACCGATCTGGAGCGGGGCCGGGCCTCGTCCCGGAACAAGGTGGGCGAGTTCGAGTTCCGCGCGAAGGCCGTGATCGTGACCTCCGGCGGGATCGGTCACAACCACGAGATGATCCGGCGCAACTGGCCCACTCAGCGGCTCGGCCCGTGCCCGGAGACACTGATCTCCGGAGTGCCCGCGCACGTCGACGGCCGGATGCTGGGCATCACCGAGGCCGCGGGCGGCGCGATCGTCAACCGGGACCGCATGTGGCACTACACCGAGGGCATCGTCAACTGGAACCCGATCTGGCCCGACCACGCCATCCGGATCATCCCAGGCCCGTCCTCGATGTGGTTCGACGCGAACGGAAAACGCCTGCCCGCACCATGTTTCCCCGGATTCGACACGAACACGACGATGAAGGAGATCCTGAAGTCCGGCTACGACTACTCCTGGTTCGTGCTCACCCAGTCGATCATCGAGAAGGAGTTCGCGCTCTCCGGCTCCGAGCAGAACCCGGACATCACCGGCAAGGACCTCAAACTCACGTTGAAGAGCCGCGTCGCCAAAGGAGCGCCGGGGCCGGTAGAGGCCTTCAAACAGCACGGTGTGGACTTCGTCGTCGCGGACACGCTGCGCGAGCTGGTCGAGGGCATGAACAAGATCGCTCGCGGCCCTCAGCTGGACCATGACGACCTGGAACGCCAGATCGTCGCCCGCGACCGGGAACTGGCCAACAAGTACACCAAGGACAGCCAGCTGATGGCGATCGCCAACGCGCGCCGGTACTTCGGGGACAAGGCGGGCCGGGTGGCCAAACCGCACCGGATCCTCGACCCGGCCGCCGGCCCGCTGATCGCGGTGCGGCTGAACATCCTCACCCGGAAAACCCTGGGCGGCTTGCAGACCGATCTGGATTCCCAGGTCGTCAAGCCGGACGGGACGGCATTTCCCGGCCTGTACGCCGCAGGTGAGGTCGCCGGATTCGGCGGCGGCGGCGTGCACGGCTACAACGCGCTGGAGGGCACTTTCCTCGGCGGGTGCATCTTCTCCGGACGCGCCGCCGGGCGCGCGCTGGCCGCGAATCTCGCCTGAGACCGAGCTATCTCCTGCCGATTTCCGTGCCGCCGGGCAGGATGGCGAACCAGGACGCGGACGGGTCCGGCGTCACCTCGTCAGCCGGGTCCGGCGCCGGTCGGGGATCGCGCACCAGGCGGTAGCGGACCCGGGGCTCTCCGTCGGCGGAATCGGCGATCCCTGCGAACGCCGACTCACTCGGGTCCGGTTGTTCGGCAAGGCATCTCGGGCACCTGTCGAGAACGAGCACAGGCGCGTTGCCGGGCGAAGCCCGGACGTCGAGATACACGCCGCACAGGTCGGCACGGCCGTGATCCGCGACGGGCACTTCAGCATAGAAGCCGTCCGCCGACAGCTCCTGGAGCGAACACGACACTGGCAAATTCCGCGCCTCGCCGGACACCACGGGCACGATCGGCGCGAAACCGACCGCCACCGCGGTCGATCGCGACGTCGAAGCCGCCTCGTTCAGGTGGCTGGCGCCGCACGAGGGCAACGACGGCCGCGTCAGCCAGACAATGGCGGCGATGGTGCCCAGCACGCCTGCCGCAAACCATAACCATTCGGATCGGAATGGCCGCTGTTGGATCGGTACCCGATGCATCGCTCCCCGACTCCGGCTCGCCTGCTCGCGGACTGTCCCTCCTGACCTCTCCAGGAAAGCAGTCCGTCCGCCCGCGTACACCGCGAACGGAAATTCTTCACTATGAAAGACGCACGGTTCAGCAAGTGCAGGGCAAATTTCGAGCATTTCGTCCGCCCCAGCCCTGACGATCGGAAATGATTCGGCCGGAAGCTCCGGCCGCCGGACCGCTAACGCCAGCGCTCGTGCCGGGGAAACAGCGTGCGGCCAGCCTCGTGAGCCACCTCGACCAGCGCCCGGGCCAGCCGGGCGGTGTCCAATGTGGCTCGATCACCGCTGATCTGACCCGACAGCGAGACCGCTGCCACGGCCGCACCGCGTCCCCGGATCGGCACGGCCACGCACGCGATACCCGGAACGGACTCCTCGTTGTCGACGGCGACACCTTGCCGGTTGCGGATGCGGACGAGCTCGCGGTGCAGTTCGGCACGGTCGGCGAGGGTGCGCGCGGTCAGCTGCGGCAAGCGGTCACGGAAGGACGCCTCCACGATGCTCGGTTCCAGCGTGGCCAGCAGCGCTTTGCCGAGTGCCGTACTGTGCGCGGGCATCCGGCCGCCGAGCCGCGTGGGGACGGTCGCGGCGAACCGGCCGCCGACTTTGTCCAGGTACAGCACCTCAGGTCCGTCCAGGACGGCGAGGTGACCGACCATGCCGGTCCGTTGACTCAGGTCGTGCAGCAGCGGACTCACCACATCCCGGATCTCGTTGTGATCGGCGGCGAGTCCACCCAGTTCGAGCGTGCGCACCCCGAGCCGGTAACCGCCCGGTGCGTGCGCGAGCCAGCGCAGCCGGATCAGCTGGTCCAGAATGCGGTGCACCGTGGACCGCGGCAGGCCGGTGCGCTCGGCGAGTCCCACCAGGGTGAGCGTCGGCGTCGCGCCGTCGAAAGCGTCCAGTATCAGTGTCATCCGCTCGATCATCGACACCGGAGGCTGGCCCGGCCGGACCGAGGTCTGCCCTGATCCGGTCGATAATTCCCCGGACACCGGATCGGTCGTCACCTCGACCGCCATAACCAACCTCCACACGCGCTCGCGTAGAGCTTAGAAGTAAACGCTTCGCGCAGCGGCGATTCACCGATCATTGCGACGAGCCACCGGCGATCGGCGGCTATGTCCGGCGATCGGTGCGCGAGCGGGCCAGGCTGTCGGCTAGTCGGATCCGCGCGAGGACTCCGCCAGGTCGAACAGCCACTCGCGGGTGTAGCGCTCGGCAAGTAGCGGCAAGTAGTTCATGATCGTGGCGTGATCGGCGACGTGGTCGTACGACGAGTGCAGGTGATCCTCGATCGCCGCTTCGCTGACCACACCCTCGAATTCGTCCTCCAAGCGTGCGGCGGCCGCTTTCAAGGCGAGGTCCTGATCGATGGCGGTTTCGTCGTGTGTGTCGTGGGTGGCGGGACGGTCGGTCATCACGATTCCCCTGGTTGTGACGAGGTCGGCTCCAAGGACGCCATCGTGGCCGCACGACGGCACCCGTTATCCGAGTACCCGATCACGGCCGTTCGACACCGCCGGATAACCGGCTCGCTACCCGCCGACACTCCGGCAGACGGCGGGGCATAGAACACGTTCTTGTCTGGTGCCCCTGCGCGTGCCAGGCTCAACGGATGGATCTCGACGCCATCGAAGCCGTCCGCCAGCTGAAGTACCGCTACTTTCGCACCCTCGATCTCAAAGAGTGGGAAGCGTTCGCCGACACCCTCGCCGTCGACGCGACCGGACGCTACGGCACCCATGCCATGGGACAGCCGCTGCACTTGGACGGCCGCGCCGCGATCGCGGCGTTCATGCGGGAGAATCTCGGGCCCTCGGTCGTCACGATGCACGTCGCCCATCATCCGGAGATCCGTATCGACGGCAAAATCGCCACGGGCTCATGGGCTTTCGAGGACACCGTGATCGCCACCGAGTACGGCGTGCTGATCCGGGGAGCCGGGTACTACACCGACACCTACCACCGCGACACCGATGGCCGGTGGCGGATCACCTCGACCGGCTACCAGCGCATCTACGAATCCATGCAGGCGCTGGCGGACACACCGAGCTACCAACTGCTGTCCAACATGTGGGCATCCGACAAATAACGGGCGCCGCGCCGGAAATCGGTCCACTATCCGCGCGGTGGCGCTGGACGGCACGGGCGCGCCGGGCGGATGCTGCGGACATGCCCTCCCTAGCGCCTGACGAGTACACGCCCGAAACCACCTATCTGAACACGGCCTCGTACGGGCTGCCGTCCGCCCGAGCGCTGGCTGCCGTGCGCGACGCCAGCGCCATCTGGGCCACCGGCCGCGGCGGACCGACGTCGCTTGATCTCCTGGTACCCGATCTGCGCGCCGGATTCGCCCGCCTGCTCGACGGCGCGAGTGCTGATGACATCGCGCTCGGCAGCGGTGTCGCGGGCCTGATCGCCCCGGTGGCCGCAGCGCTGCCGCCGGGCGCGGAGGTCCTGTTGCCGGAGGGCGAATTCTCGTCGGTTTCCATGCCTTTCGTGTATCGCGGCGATCTCGTGGTGCGCTTCGTTCCATTGCCGGAGCTGGCTGCGCATGTGCGAGCGGAGACCGCGCTGGTCGCGGTGAGCGTGGTCCAGTCCAGGGACGGCCGCGTCACCGATCTGGCCGAGCTGCGGGCGGCCGCCCGGGCCAACGGTGCGCGGCTGCTGGTGGACGCCACCCAAGCCGCGGGATGGCTGCCACTGCGGTTCGCCGACGCGGACTATTGGGTCTGCGCCACCTTCAAGTGGTTGATCGGCGCACGCAGCGTCGCGTTCCTCGCCACGGCGCCCGAGCTCGTCACCGAGCTGCGACCGGTCGGATCCAGCTGGTACGCCGCCGAGGACCGCTGGGCCGAGCTGTATCGTCCGGTCGCGCTGCCTCCGACGGCACGGCGCTTCGACGCGACCCCGGACTGGCTCGGCGTCATCGCCGCGCTGGCGGGCCTGTCGCTGGTCGAGGAACTCACCGTCGACAAGATCGGCGCGCACAATCTGGAGCTGGCCGACCGATTCCGCGACGGCCTGCGCGAACTCGGGTTCGAGCCGGTGGCCGCGCGCTCCCCCATCGTCTCGGTGCCCGGCGCGGCGGACGCGGCGGCACGGCTGGAGGAGGCGAATGTGATCGCCTCGGCCCGAGCGGGTGCGCTGCGGTTCGCCTTCCATCTCTACAACAGCACGGACGACGTCGAACGGGCATTGTCCGCGTTGCGCGCCGGATAGGCCCAACTAGCGCCATCCGCGCTGCGCCGAGCAGGCGGCGGCACCCTCGCCACCCGCCGAGCAAGCCCAACCGGCACCATCCGCGCGGAAGACGCGGCGGGAGTGTCGAGCGTTATCGCCTCGGTGGGCTGCGGGTCGCGTTCCACCTCTACAACAGCATCAATGACGTCGAACGGGCATTGTCCGCGTTGCGCGCCGGGCAGATTCAACGCGCGCCATCCGCGCCAGCCACCGAGCAAAGCCCAACCCGGCCATACGCCCTGTGAACCGAGCAGACCTACCCGGTGCGACCCATTGCGCGCCGGGTAGGCCAATTGCGCCATCGCCGCCGGATACCGAGCAGGACCAACGGCACGATGCGCGCCGTGCGCCAGCCAGGCTGACGACCCGGCTGTCCCGGGGTCAACTGGGCGCTGCCCAGAACGGTTCAGCGGCTCGGGCGGTCCGCCGGTCCGGTGATCAATGGGAGGTCGAGTGCGGTCAGAATCCCGGACGGCGCCGCGACTACGGCGGGAACGGCGTTGACAATGCGCATGCCGGTGGCCACCAGGGTCGCGTAGTTATGGTCGCCGTTGCGGCTCGAGGCCACCAGATCCATCGTGTAACTGGGCTCGCCGGTGATCTCGACCCGGTAGGAGCCCTCGGGGTGCGCCGGCTGGGGCCAGTCCGGGCACAGGTCCGGCCGGAGCCGGGTCACGTGCTCCAACACCGTGACGGGCACGTCGCCGAGCATGCCGCGCACTTCGAAGCGCAAAGCCGCGGCGGTGCCTTCGGCGATATGCCCGGTCGCGATGTCGAACGACGTCGGCGCGGGGATCCTCTCGTACGTCTCGGTGACGGCATCCAGGGTGACGCCGATGCCCGCGGCGAGCTGGCGGACCGTACCGCCCCAGGCCAGGGAAAGCACGCCGGGTTGCAGCAGCATCGGGATGTCGTCGACGGGCTTGCCGAAGCCCATGATGTCGAACATCACCTCCCGATTGTCGTAACTGGCGTAGTCGACGATTTCCATGCAGCGCACCTGGTCGACCCGCAGACAGGTGCCCGCGAGCGCGAGCGGAAGCAAGTCGTTGGCGAAGCCCGGATCGATGCCGTTGACCCACAGCGACGAATTGCCTTGCGCGGCGGCCTCCTGCACCGGCTTCAGCAGTTCGTCCGGCAGCACGCCATAGGGGTACTGGAAGAATACCGGCGCACAGGCGACGACGTTGATTCCCGCGGCGAGAATACGCTGCAGATCCTGCACCGCCTCGAACAGCCGGTTGTCGGTCATCGAGCAGTAGACGACGCAGTCCGGGCGCGACGCGAGCAAGGTGTCGGCGTCGGTGGTCGCGGCGACGCCGACCGCATGGTCCAGCCCCGCAAGGATTCCCGCGTCCATGCGAGCGGCACCGCGGCGTACGAGGTTCAGCTCGGACCATTGCGTACCGAGACGACTCGAAGCGAACGGGATGACTTCATCGAGGCGACTCGCATGACGGCACGCGATCTGACAGGCGCGCTCTCCGCGGGGCGACACGGCGGGTAACCGGGATCAGTGGACGCGACGGCATCGAAACCGTTGTGTCCCATATTGCTCCGGAACAACGGTTCTTCGCCTGTAGACGACGAAAGGCCCTCGGTGGTCCGAGGGCCTTTCGTGAAGGATGTTCCGGCGGTGTCCTACTCTCCCACACCCTGTCGAGTGCAGTACCATCGGCGCTGGCAGGCTTAGCTTCCGGGTTCGGAATGGGACCGGGCGTTTCCCTGCCGCTATGGCCGCCGTAACTCTATGAAACTATCCACACCACACAACCCCGACCACACACCCGGAAATATCCTCCCCCAATGTGTGGGGGTCGACCCGGGTGGGGTCCGGCAGCGGTGTCTGTGTGTTGTTTCAGATACCGCACAGTGGACGCGTAGCAAATCTTTGTTGGTAAGTCCTCGGCCTATTAGTACCGGTCACCTCCACACGTTACCGTGCTTCCAGTTCCGGCCTATCAACCCCATGGTCTGTAGGGGGCCTTAACCACTCGAAGGTGGTGAGAAACCTCATCTTGGAACAGGCTTCCCGCTTAGATGCTTTCAGCGGTTATCCCTTCCGAACGTAGCCAACCAGCCATGCCCCTGGCGGGACAACTGGCACACCAGAGGTTCGTCCGTCCCGGTCCTCTCGTACTAGGGACAGCCTTCCTCAAGTTTCTGACGCGCGCGGCGGATAGAGACCGAACTGTCTCACGACGTTCTAAACCCAGCTCGCGTGCCGCTTTAATGGGCGAACAGCCCAACCCTTGGGACCTACTCCAGCCCCAGGATGCGACGAGCCGACATCGAGGTGCCAAACCATCCCGTCGATATGGACTCTTGGGGAAGATCAGCCTGTTATCCCCGGGGTACCTTTTATCCGTTGAGCGACACCGCTTCCACATGCCGGTGCCGGATCACTAGTCCCGACTTTCGTCCCTGCTCGACCTGTCAGTCTCACAGTCAAGCTCCCTTGTGCACTTGCACTCGACACCTGATTGCCAACCAGGCTGAGGGAACCTTTGGGCGCCTCCGTTACATTTTAGGAGGCAACCGCCCCAGTTAAACTACCCACCAGGCACTGTCCCTGAACCAGATCATGGCCCGAGGTTAGAAGTCCAATACGACCAGAGTGGTATTTCAACGACGACTCCACGAACACTGGCGTGCCCGCTTCACAGTCTCCCACCTATCCTACACAAACCGTACCGAACACCAATACCAAGCTATAGTGAAGGTCCCGGGGTCTTTTCGTCCTGCCGCGCGTAACGAGCATCTTTACTCGTAATGCAATTTCGCCGAGTCTGTGGTTGAGACAGCAGAGAAGTCGTTACGCCATTCGTGCAGGTCGGAACTTACCCGACAAGGAATTTCGCTACCTTAGGATGGTTATAGTTACCACCGCCGTTTACCGGGGCTTAAATTCTCAGCTTCGCACCCCGAAGGGCGCTAACCGGTCCTCTTAACCTTCCGGCACCGGGCAGGCGTCAGTCCGTATACATCGTCTTACGACTTCGCACGGACCTGTGTTTTTAGTAAACAGTCGCTTCTCTCTGGTCTCTGCGACCACACCCAGCTCCGGATGCAAGATCCATCACCAGGCCTGGTCCCCCTTCTCCCGAAGTTACGGGGGCATTTTGCCGAGTTCCTTAACCACAGTTCTCTCGATCGCCTCGGTATTCTCTACCTGACCACCTGTGTCGGTTTGGGGTACGGGCCGTGTACCAACTCACTAGAGGCTTTTCTCGGCAGCATAGGATCACTGAATTCGCCTCAATCGGCTACGCATCACCTCTCAGGCACATGCTGTGCGGATTTACCTACACAACGCCCTACCGGCTTACACCAGGTATTCCATCACCTGGCCCAGCTACCTTCCTGCGTCACCCCATCGCTTGACTACTACACCCAGGATCCCATGCAGCCCCCTCAGGTCTCCCGAAGGAGATCCGTCCGGTTTTGGATGGTTAGCACAGATGATTCGCCATTGGGCGCGGATACACGGGTACGGGAATATCAACCCGTTGTCCATCGACTACGCCTGTCGGCCTCGCCTTAGGTCCCGACTCACCCTGGGCGGATTAACCTGGCCCAGGAACCCTTGGTCATTCGGCGGACGAGTTTCTCACTCGTCTTTCGCTACTCATGCCTGCATTCTCACTCGCACAGCCTCCACCACTAGGTCACCCTGTGACTTCCCTGGCTGCACGACGCTCCCCTACCCACCCCAACAGCTGCCCCGAAGGGAACCGAACGTTGGAGTGCCGCGGCTTCGGCGGTGTACTTGAGCCCCGCTACATTGTCGGCGCAGGATCACTTGACCAGTGAGCTATTACGCACTCTTTCAAGGGTGGCTGCTTCTAAGCCAACCTCCTGGTTGTCTCAGCGACCCCACATCCTTTTCCACTTAGTACACGCTTAGGGGCCTTAGCCGGCGATCTGGGCTGTTTCCCTCTCGACTACGAAGCTTATCCCCCGCAGTCTCACTGCCACGCTCTCACACACCGGCATTCGGAGTTTGGCTGACTTCGGTAAGCTTGTAGGCCCCCTAGGCCATCCAGTAGCTCTACCTCCGGCGTGAAACACGTGACGCTGCACCTAAATGCATTTCGGGGAGAACCAGCTATCACGGAGTTTGATTGGCCTTTCACCCCTACCCACAGCTCATCCCCTCAGTTTTCAACCTAAGTGGGTTCGGGCCTCCACAACATCTTACTGCTGCTTCACCCTGGCCATGGGTAGATCACTCCGCTTCGGGTCCATGATGTGCGACTCAAAACGCCCTATTCGGACTCGCTTTCGCTACGGCTACCCCACACGGGTTAACCTCGCCACACACCGATGACTCGCAGGCTCATTCTTCAAAAGGCACGCCATCACCCCACCCCGAAGGGAAGGCTCTGACGGATTGTAAGCGCACGGTTTCAGGTACTATTTCACTCCCCTCCCGGGGTACTTTTCACCTTTCCCTCACGGTACTAGTCCGCTATCGGTCACCAGGGAGTATTCAGGCTTACCGGGTGGTCCCGGCAGATTCACAGCAGATTTCACGGGCCCGCTGCTACTCGGGAACCCACTACAACAGAGCACGCATTTTCGTCTACGGGATTCTCACCCTCTACGACAGGCCGTTCCAGACCACTTCAACTAACACGCACTTTTCTGACTGTTGCCCACCACGGCAGTGATAGGAAAGTGAGCCCCACTACCCCAGACAGACAACGACTGCCGTCTATCACATCTACCTGGTTTAGCCTCATCCGCTTTCGCTCGCCACTACTCACGGAATCACAATTGTTTTCTCTTCCTGTGGGTACTGAGATGTTTCACTTCCCCACGTTCCCTCCACACACCCTATATATTCAGATGCGGGTAACACGACATCACTCGTGCTGGGTTTCCCCATTCGGACATCCTCGGATCTCAGCTCGGTTGACAGCTCCCCGAGGCTTATCGCAGCCTCCTACGTCCTTCATCGGCTCCTGGTGCCAAGGCATCCACCGTACGCTCTTAAACACTTACTAACAAAGATGCTCGCGTCCACTGTGCAGTTCTCAAACAACACACCCGAAAGAAACCTGTCCCGACACCAGCACCCCAACCCCACAAGAGGCCGAGACCGGTATGACCGGAGAAACTCCCGGATCGTCATATTGCCTAGAAAGAAACACTCGCGTGTTCTCTCAGGACCCAACAGTGTGTCGATATATCACCCGCGACCGAAGACACAGCTCCGACCATCCACAAGAGAAACTGTCAGCGTTCCACCCATGAGCGTCCGCAGTCCCACAGACGAGGACTCAACGGTCTCTGACACGAACAACACTCGACTGTTCGAGGCATCGTGTAGAAGTGCTCCTTAGAAAGGAGGTGATCCAGCCGCACCTTCCGGTACGGCTACCTTGTTACGACTTCGTCCCAATCGCCGATCCCACCTTCGACGGCTCCCTCCCGCAAGGGGTTAGGCCACCGGCTTCGGGTGTTACCGACTTTCATGACGTGACGGGCGGTGTGTACAAGGCCCGGGAACGTATTCACCGCAGCGTTGCTGATCTGCGATTACTAGCGACTCCAACTTCACGGGGTCGAGTTGCAGACCCCGATCCGAACTGAGACCGGCTTTAAGGGATTCGCTCCACCTCACGGTATCGCAGCCCTCTGTACCGGCCATTGTAGCATGTGTGAAGCCCTGGACATAAGGGGCATGATGACTTGACGTCGTCCCCACCTTCCTCCGAGTTGACCCCGGCAGTCTCCTGCGAGTCCCCGCCATTACGCGCTGGCAACACAGGACAAGGGTTGCGCTCGTTGCGGGACTTAACCCAACATCTCACGACACGAGCTGACGACAGCCATGCACCACCTGTACACCAACCACAAGGGAAACCCCATCTCTGAGGCTGTCTGGTGTATGTCAAACCCAGGTAAGGTTCTTCGCGTTGCATCGAATTAATCCACATGCTCCGCCGCTTGTGCGGGCCCCCGTCAATTCCTTTGAGTTTTAGCCTTGCGGCCGTACTCCCCAGGCGGGGCGCTTAATGCGTTAGCTACGGCACGGATCCCGTGGAAGGAAACCCACACCTAGCGCCCACCGTTTACGGCGTGGACTACCAGGGTATCTAATCCTGTTCGCTACCCACGCTTTCGCTTCTCAGCGTCAGTTACTGCCCAGAGACCCGCCTTCGCCACCGGTGTTCCTCCTGATATCTGCGCATTTCACCGCTACACCAGGAATTCCAGTCTCCCCTGCAGTACTCAAGTCTGCCCGTATCGCCTGCAAGCTCACAGTTGAGCTGTGAGTTTTCACAGACGACGCGACAAACCGCCTACAAGCTCTTTACGCCCAGTAATTCCGGACAACGCTCGCACCCTACGTATTACCGCGGCTGCTGGCACGTAGTTGGCCGGTGCTTCTTCTACAGGTACCGTCACTCACGCTTCGTCCCTGTCGAAAGAGGTTTACAACCCGAAGGCCGTCATCCCTCACGCGGCGTCGCTGCATCAGGCTTTCGCCCATTGTGCAATATTCCCCACTGCTGCCTCCCGTAGGAGTCTGGGCCGTGTCTCAGTCCCAGTGTGGCCGGTCGCCCTCTCAGGCCGGCTACCCGTCGTCGCCTTGGTAGGCCATTACCCCACCAACAAGCTGATAGGCCGCGGGCCCATCTCGCACCGATAAATCTTTCCACCCACCAGCATGCACCGGCAGGTCATATCCGGTATTAGACCCAGTTTCCCAGGCTTATCCCGAAGTACGAGGCAGATCACCCACGTGTTACTCACCCGTTCGCCGCTCGTGTACCCCGAAGGGCCTTACCGCTCGACTTGCATGTGTTAAGCACGCCGCCAGCGTTCGTCCTGAGCCAGGATCAAACTCTCCGTTGAAGACTCACAACCACACCCCACAAAGAGGTGCAATCAAAAGTATCTGAACCAGAGTCCGAAAACCCAGCAAAACAATCGCCAACCAAAAAATAGCTGACAAAAAATATCCGACCCTCCACACGGGGGGAGAAGAGCCGGAACCAAAAAACATTTGGCACTGACATTCATCGACACACTATTGAGTTCTCAAAGAACACACGCACACACTTCCATATCCGGGTTAACCGGATCTTCCGCGAGGCAACCTATCCAGGTTAACTCAGCCGTTCACTCGATCAAAATCGAGGTCCCGATCAAGCTATGTGGTCGTCAGGCGCTCCTCGTCCGACCTCGTTTCCCGGTCCCTCCACTCGGCGTTTCCGCCTCGCTTCTCGGCTCCGGGTCGGTGTCCGTGTCGCTCTGACTTGGACAAAGTTACGCGCCGGATTTCACTTCGTCAAATCGCCTGCGCAGCGCGCTATTTCGCAGGTCAATGGCGTGCGTTCGATGGGTCGGGCAGCCAAATGACACGAATGTGATTCAAGCCACCACAAGATCGTTCCGAAGCGGTCGGGGAACCGTTCAGTTGGCGAGGGCGTGTGCGGCGCCGCGATGCAGCGGCACGGGCGCGGTATCCCGGGCGGTATCCCTGCTGATCCCCTTTGCGGCCGAGTTGGCCTGCTCCAGTTGGGTTTTGCGATCGAACAGCGTCCTGGTCAGCACGCAGGCGAGATCAGCGTCCAGATCGTCGCGGACGAGCAGGACGTTCGGCACGACGATCGTCTTCACCTCCGCGGGCAGGCCGTACGCGGCGGCGGGAATGGTTCCCTCTTCGTAGACGGGATTGATCTTGCGCAGGCCGGGCAGCTGGTCGGTGATATCGAGGAATCGGACGCGGTCCCCAGCGGTGGTGAACAGGTCGGTGATGCCCGGCGTGGGCAGGCCGCCGGAGAAGAACATGGCGTCGATCGATCCGTCCTTCATGCCGTCCACGGTCTTGGTGAGATCCAGCCGCTGCGCGGAGATATCGCGATCGGGATCGAGACCGGCGGCTTGCAGTACCCGCTGCGCGATCACCTCGGTGCCCGATTTCGGTGAGCCGGTGGAGACCCGCTTGCCCCGTAGGTCGGCCACCGAGTTGATGCCCGCGTCCCGGCGAACGACTACCTGGGTGTAGTTCGGATACAGCCGCGCGAGCGCCTGCACCGGCTGTTTCTTGCCGTCGAAGCTCCCCGTGCCGAGCACGGCATCGGCGGCGCTGTCGGCCAGGGAGAACGCCACCTGGTAGCTACCTGCCACGATCTGCTGGATGTTCTGCACCGACGCCCCGGTCTCGGCGGCGGTCGCCTTCACCTTGCCGTCGGTGGCCTGCGCGAGCTGGTCGGCGTAGGCGTTCCCCAGAGCGAAGTACACCCCGGTGGCGTTACCGGTCGCGATGCCGACTCGGGTCTCCCGCCCGAGCACGCAGGTGACCGCCGCGCCCGAGTCGGTGTGCGGAGTGTCCCTGCGGCCGCCGCAGCCCGCGAGCAGTCCCGCCGCGATCGTGATGACGGCGAATATCAGTGCGGCTCTTCTCATGTCGTTCTCCTTTGCGACAGCAGAGTGATCCCGGCGGCCGTGACCAGCGCGCACGCCCCGACGATCAGTGCGGCGGGCGCCAGATACAGCAGCGTCAACCCGCCGACGGCGGCCAGCACGCGTGCCGCCAACGGCGCGGGGCCGATACCAGGGATCCAGCCGCCGGTGGCGGCCGCAAGCGCGGCAACGCCGACGCACGCGACCACCGTGGTCCAGAGGATGCCGAGAACCGGCCCTCGCCCGAGCAAGTATTCGCCCGGCCCGGTCAGCACGAACACGATCGGCACCAGGAAGGCGGGCAAGGCGTACTTCAAGGCCTGCCACATGGTGGGCACGGTGCGGCCTCCGGTGATGGCGGCGGCACCCACCGCCGCCAGCGCGGTCGGCGGCGTCACCTCGGAGAGGACCGAGTAGTAGAAGACGAACATCGCGGCCGCGGGCGCGGGCACGTCGAGGGCCAGCAGCGCCGGGCCGATGATCGCCCAGCCGATGATGAACGACGCCGTGACCGGCACGGCGAGCCCGAGCAGCGCAAGCGCGACGGCGGCGAGCGCGACGGTGCAGGCCAGCACGACGGTGTGATTGTCCGACAACGCCTTCGCGGCCCGGACCAGCAGTGCCGCGAGTTGCGCGCCGAGACCGGTCTTGGTCGTCATCGCGGTGATCACGCCCGCGGCCGCGCACACCGCGACCACCGGCAGCGCCGACCGGACGCCGCTGCCGATCATGGCGAACACCAGGCGCGGCGACCGGGCCGCCGCCCTGGTCCGCGCGTCGAAGAACGCCAAGACGAACGCCAGCGCGGTCGCGTACACCACCGCTCGCGTCGCGCTCACTCCGATGAGCAGGAGTACGACGATCGCGATCAGCGACAAGAAGTGGTAGCCGAACCGCAGCAGGAGCCGACCCGCCGACGCACCGCCGATCTCGACCGGTTCGGTGCCCAGCCTGCGCGCATCGATCTCCACGGCGAGCAGGATGCCCAGGTAGTAGAGGAGGGTCGGGATCAGCGCCCAGCCGAGCACGGTCACATAAGAGACCTCGAGGTATTCGGCCACGATGAACGCCGCGACCCCGAGCGTGGGTGGTGACAGGATCGCGCCGACACCGGCCGCGGCCAGCATGCCGCCCGCCTGCTCCGGCGGGTAGCCCGCGCGCCGCAGGATCGGCCAGGTCACCGCGCCCACGCTCACCGCCGTGGCGGTTCCGGATCCGGACACCGTGCCGAGCAGGAAACCCGAAGCCACCGCGGTGCGCCCGGCGGCGCTGCGCGAGCGCCGGAACGCCGCGACCGACAGATCCACGAAAAATTGGGCGGCGCCGGAGAATTCGAGCACCGCGCCGTACAGGGTGAACAGCACGATGTAGGTAGCGGCGACATCCAGCGGAGTGCCGTAGAAGCCGCTGCCGGAATTGAACAGAGCGTCGATGATCTGGCCGAAGTCCAGTCCGGCGTGCGCGAGGCTCCATTCCTGCGGCAGCAGTCCTCCGTAGTACCCGTAGGCGAGGAAGACCAGGCACACCGCGGGCAGCACCCATCCGGTCGTGCGCCTGCACGCCTCCAGGACGAGCGCCAGCACCACCGTGCCGACCGCGACGTCGACGGGATCGAGCAGTCCTTGCCGATCGAGGAACGCGTCGTACCCGCCGCCGCCCGACCCGATCGTCATCGGCGCCACGGGATACAGGCAGACCGCCAGCGCCACCGCGGCCAGCAACCAGTCCACCATGCCAGGGCGGTTCCGACGGTCCAGGAAGCGAAGCCCGGACCCGTAGGCGAGAAAAATCGTCGGCAACGTGCCCGCCAGGAAGATCACCAGGTAGTACTGACTGCCCTGCGCCAACGGCCGGAACACCTGCCACAGCGCGAGAATCGCGACGGCGAACGTGGCGACGGCGACCAGTCGCTCCGCCCAGCCGCTCAGCACCCGCGCAGGCCGCTCCTCGTCGTCGAACTCCACGACCGGCGGGCGCTTCTGCTCATCCACTCGAGCGCCCAGCGTGTCCGACATGGCGAGACGATAGCAACACGCGCGGGTCTGTATACCGGCTTTGACGACAGCCGTGGTAGCGGATCGCCTCCCGCCAGGGATCAGCCGCCCAGCGGCGCCCGGCGCGGAACGACCTTGCGGGAGGAGATGCGCCAGCCCGCCTCCTCCCGTACCACCACGTCCTCGTAGGTCACGCTCGCACAGCCGCCGTCGGCGCTGATCCCGATTCCTTTGGAGCGCACCTGAACCTCACCCGTCTCGGTTTCGGTCACGAGCACGTTGGTGACGTGATGCCCCACCGGATTCGCGTCGCCGAGCATGAGCGCGGCCTCCCGCACGGCCGCTATGCCGCGCAGCTCGCCGAACCCGAGATCGCTGAGGTCGTAGACGATCCCGGGGCTGAACAGCTCGTCCATCCGATCGAGTTCGCCCGCGTCCACCAGGTGACCGTGCTGGGCGATGAGGTCGTTGATCGCGATGCGGTCCTCCATCGATAGCGTCATGCGCAGCACCGTACCGCCGGTCTCCGCACAGGTCAGGCGAATACGGCGGCTTTCCGGAGGTCGAGGGCAGGCTCAGCGGGAAGTGGCGTGGCGGTCGGCATTCGCCGTGGTCGCGAAGTCGATCTGTCGGCGAGCGTTCGACGATGCGGTCACGACGCAAGGGCCGAGCGAACCGGTGCGGCCGTAGAGCGTGGCGGTGCCGCGCGCGGGGCACGTAGTCTCGCGCGGTGCACTCTCATCTGAGTTTCGAGAACCCTCCTGGGCTGCCTCACAAGGTCGTGGTCGAGACGTTGGAGCGGGCTTTGCGTGACCGCACGACCGCGGGAGAGGCCGCGAGTGTCCTCGTCGGAAGCGCGTTGAACGACGACGACGTGGAGTTCGTCGAGCACTGGTGCGTGCAGGTCGGGACACGGGCTGTGCCGGGTAGTCCGTTGCTCGGGCTGGCCGGACTGTGCCTGGGACACACCGCCCGGCGTTTCGGGCGTCTCAGCGATGAATCCCTCGCACTGGTGAAGTCGCTGGCGGCTCGCGCCGAGGCCGACCCGTCGGACGTGGACGGTCGGGCCGTCGACGGGTATGACGACGTCCGGAGCTTCCTGCACCTGTGGTGAGACGCTGCCAGCGAGGTCAGGCGGCGTAGCCTGCTGCGGCACTAGGCCCGACAGCGCGGCTGAGCCAACCCCGCCACGCACCATCAGTCAGCCCCGCCCTCACGGCGTTCCCCCACCTCGTGCCCGGCTTGCCAGCACCATCGACGGCATGCCGCAGCCTCCCGTCTATGTAGACGCAATCTACGTAGATGGCATCTACATAGATCACGCATTGCCACGAGCCCGGCGCAACCGGATTGGTTGTCGTCAGCCGAGCCGGAACCGCACCGGACAGGAATTCCACCGGGGGCGACCTTATTGGGACCAGACGAGGTGGTGTCGTCGCCGTAGAGCCGGGTTCAGATCGCCCCCGGGCTAGTCTGCCCGACTCAGGTAGGCAGATATTTCGGTCCCAGCATCGCGCCGTGGCGATGGCGATGGCGATGGCGATGGCGATGCATGTTGCCACCGAAAAGCCGAAAATCGGTTCAAATCAAGGGCGTTTCTCCTTCGAGACGGCACAGAAATGGTCCGGCGTCCGGCAATAGCCGATCGGGACCGTTCCAATGGGGGAACAACGGCAATCGACATGTGAACTTATCCCTTCGGATTCAGCTTCAGTGTCGTGTTCGCACCATCGACATGCCCGCAATGGACCCGGTGTGTCCCCGGTGGTACCAGCCGTAGGGGTGCCCGACGAGCAGGCCGCATCGCTCCAGGATCTCGGGGGCTCTGAAGTCGATGTGGGCCAGCGAGAAGGTGATCAGCACGCGGTACCCCAGTCCGACCGCCTCCTTGAGCGTCCAGGGGATCGGGTCCGCCCGGTCGGCGATGATCGTCCGCTGTATGTCGCAGCCGTGGGCCGTGGCGAGTCGACCGCAGTGGAGTTCTTGCACGTCCCGGGTCTCGACATTATTGAAAATATCCGCCTTCAAAAAGATGATAGCCATGACCATAGTGCGCTCCAGTAACTAGTCTTGGTACGCGCCCGGTGCAGGGTCCGGCGGGGCAGCTGTATCCGAGTTGCCGGACCATCGCCGTTTCGGCTCTCCGGGCCTCCAGGCGATGTCCCCAATGGGCGATTGGGGCTGGCCTGCACCGGGCGCTCCTTCAGTAGATCTGGCGCACAACGGGATTCGCGGCATTATTGTGGGAGATCGACGGGGGGATCATCGTTATTCCACCGCGGAGCATTCCATATTTCACGCATCCGATTAGCAAAGGGAACGATATGGCCACTGGATCTACCCTGCCCAGAAGGGCTTTGGGCCGCCGGATACGACAACTGCGGGAGCGCAACAACGTCTCGCAGGCCGCCGCCGCGCGCATCGTGGAGACGTCACCACAGTCCTATGGTCGCTTGGAAGAGGGCAGGGTCACCAAGGTCACGGACCTGGGCATCAACGCCCTCGCCAACGCCTTCAAGGCCGACGACGAGGAGCGCAGGCTACTGCTGGACTTGGCGCAAGAAATCCGGCAAACCCAGAAGTCGGACGGTAGCTTGTGGCGGGCAACTTCCGACGTAATCCCCAAGGCGTTCAACCACTATCTGGCGCTGGAAGAGGCTGCGAGCCGTATCATCTCATGGCAAACAATGCTGGTCCCGGGGCTGCTGCAAACCCGCGAGTACCGTCGTGCGCTGGTGTGGGCCGAGTATCCGGGTATGCCGCCGGAAGAGGTGGAACGCATCCTGGACTTCGTGATGAAGCGACAGGAAATGCTGGTCAACAGCGACTTTCGTTTCGAAGCAATCCTCGCCGAGGCCGTCTTGCGCTATCAGGCGGGTGGCCCGGGAGTCAGCACGGACCAACTCCGGCGCATGCTCGAGTTGTCCGAAATGCCGAATGTCTCGGTGCGGATCGTGCCCTTCGATGCCCAGACCCCGGTTGCGCTCATCACTCGCTCGCCGTTCGTCATTTGCGAGTTCCCGCCGCTGCCAACGTCGAAGCTGATCGAGCCACCGGTTGTCTACATCGAGGGCTTCGTTGGGGAACTCTATCTGGAGCGCAACGTAGAAGTGGCCCAGTATATGGATACAGCTCGGAGGCTGGCGCAGGTAGCGTTACCCGAAGCAGCATCTAGGGACCGGGTGCTGACGACAATCAAGGAGCTGATGAAATGATCGACCTACCTGGGGCCCGCTGGTTCAAGAGCAGCCGAAGCGCGGGAAACAGGGAATGCGTTGAGGTGGCACACCTGAGCAAAGGCATGGTCGGCGTACGCGATAGCAAGGATACGTACGGACCGGTACTGGTGTTCACGCCGAGCGAATGGGATGTCTTCACCGCTGGCGTAGTCGACGGAACGTTCGACCGGCCCTGACTCTCCGAGACCAACATCTAACCCCCGAGCCTCACGTGCCGAGGCCGGGGCGGTTCGAATTCCGGAAGCTGCGGCTTGCGTGACCCGAAGGGGCATCCAGAGACTCGGTGCTGACGGCAATGAAGGAGCTGATGAGATGAGCGACCTACCCGGCGCCCGCTCGTTCAAGAGCAGTCGCAGCACGGGCAAAGAGGACTGCGTAGAAGTGGCGCACCTGAGCAAAGGCATGGTCGGCGTATGCGATAGCAAGCACATGTCCGGCCCGGTACTGGTGTGTGTTCACGCCGAGCGAGTGGGATGCGTTCACCGCTGGCAAAGTCGACGGAGCGTTCGACCAGCCCTGATTGCCCGGATCGCTGGGCCGGGACAGGCATTCCGCAACGGATGACCTGCCCCGCGCGGATCCGTCTCGCTCAGGCCCGGTGGCCGCCGATCGGGTTTCATGCGGCGCGGGCAACGGATGACCGGGCGCGCTGGCCATAGCCGCGATCGACGGTGAGCGCGTTTTGCCCGCGCGTATCCCGATCGGCGAATTCATCGGCGGCAGTATGTGTGTGTCGTTACGCTTGCCGGGCAATTGGTTCCGGCAGTCGACGTCACGGGGGTTGATGAGTGTCGCGTATCTTCCTGAGTCATTCCAGCAGGGACAACGCGGCGGCGGTTGCACTGCGACAGTGGCTGATCGAGCAGCGACCGGGGTTGGCCGGGGAGGTCTTTCTCGATATCGATCCGGACACAGGCATCCGCGCTGGGGTTCGGTGGAAAGATGCTCTGCGGCAAGCGAATACACGCTGCGAGGCGGTGATCTGCCTGGTATCGCGGCACTGGCAGAGCTCGCACGAATGCAAGACCGAGTACCGCACCGCCGAGACTTTGGGTAAGCAGATTCTGGTGGCCCGGCTGCAAGCCACTGATGGCGATATCACCGGGGAATGGCAGCGGTGCGACCTGTTCGGCGAGGGCCCCGCCACCACCGTCCAGCTCCACGGCGGCGGCGAGCCGGTGCGGTTCCGCACTGCGGGTCTCCACCAGTTGCTTGCCGGGTTGGAGCCAGCCGGTATCGGTGCCGAGCACTTCCTGTGGCCACCACGGGCGGAGCCCGACCGTGCGCCCTATCGCGGATGGCGGCCGTTCGAGGCGATCGACGCCGCCGTGTTCTTCGGTCGCGACGCGCAGATCCTGCGCGGCCGGGATCATTTAGCGGTCATGCGCGCGACTGGTGTGCAATCGCTGTTCGTCGTCCTCGGCCCCTCCGGTGCCGGGAAATCGTCGTACCTGCGTGCGGGGCTGCTGCCGCGGCTGGCCCGCGACGATCGGCACTTCGTGGTCATGGACATTCTGCGACCCGCGCGGGAAGCCCTCACCGGCGCCAGCGGCCTCGCCGCCGTAATCCATGCCACCCGAACGCGATTCGGTCTTCGGGCGCCCAGCCACGGTGTGATCAGAGCCGCGCTGTCCGACCAGCATGAGCGGGTGCGCGAGTGGCTGCTCGAGATCCGGCAGGCCGCGACAGCTCGGTTGATCGACACGTCCGGGGCAGAAGCCGACCGGGCGGCTCCGACGCTGGTGTTGCCGATCGACCAGGCCGAGGAATTGCTCGGTCCCGATGCGGGCAGTCGGGGTGGCTTGCTGCTCGATCTGCTCGCCGATCTGCTCGCCGACCCGGTGGACGGCGACGCGACACGGCAGTGGCTGATTGTGCTGGTCTGCGTGCGCACCGACCGCTATGAGGCGTTTCAGACCGCCCCGCAACTGGCCGGTATCGAAACGATGCTCTTCGACGACCTGGGCCCGATGCCGCGTGCCCTGTTCAAGGACGTCATCACCGGTCCCGCGACGCGGGCCACCCAGGCGGGGGCACCGCTGCAGGTCCACCCGGACCTGGTCGATCGGCTGCTGGCCGACTGCACCGAGGGTGCGGATACCCTGCCGCTGCTGGCCTTGACGCTGTCCCGGTTGTACGAGGACTACGGTGACACCGGAGTTCTCACCCTCGACCACTACACCGCGATCGGCGGCATCAACCAGGTCGTGCGCAGCGAGATCGACCGCGTCCTCGCGGTCGATCCGGCGCAGCGGCGACACCAGCTCGACCTGTTGCGCTCGGCGTTCATTCCGTGGCTGGCCACTATCGGTCCCGACAACGACCAGCCCCTGCGCCGCATCGCCGCCTGGACCGATTTGCCCGCCGAGACGCATTCGCTGCTTGACTGCTTCGTCGAGCGGCGGCTGTTGGTGAAAGACCAGCGCGACGGCCGGACCGTGGTCGAGGTGGCGCTGGAAAGCCTGCTGCGGCAATGGGACGACCTCGCCGAATGGCTCCGGGAACACGCCGACGACCTCAAGAACGCCGATGCGCTCGAACAGACCGCCCGCGCATGGGCCCGCCACGATCACGACGACGCTTGGCTGCTGGACGGCTCACGCCTGCTCGCCGCCGAAACACTCCTCACGAAACCGGGCTACCGCGAACGTCTCGAATCGGTCCGCGAACTTGTTTCGACCTCGCGCAAATACCACGACGACCGCATAGACGCTGAACTCCGCGCATCCCGTAAGCGAGCGCGCGTCCTCACCGGGCTGGTCGCCGTGCTGCTTGTCGTCACCCTGCTCGCCGTCACGGGATTCGTCACGGCGACCAACGCCAGCGAACGAGCCAACAGCCAAACCCGCGAAGCCATAGCACTACGCCTGATCCAAGACGGTGAAGCCACGCTGCAAGGTAGACAACTCGGCAGCGACATCTACGCAATCCAGGAAATACTCGCCGCCCACGCCCTCGCACCAAGCCTACGAACCGACACCGCGATCGTCGATGCCCTCTACGCCCGCAGACACCTACTCGCCGTTGCGCAAACGCACGCCCTCATCAAGGACGTGGCGTTCAGCCCGGACGGCAGGCGCATCGTCTCCGGCGGCTTCGACGAGACGTTGCGGTTGTGGGATGCGATCACCGGGCAACAAATCGGCGCACCCCTGACGGGCCACACCGACGTGGTCCAGAGCGTGGAATTCAGCCCGGACGGCAAGCGCATCGTCTCCGGCAGCCACGATCGGACGTTGCAGTTGTGGGATGCCGTCACCGGACAACCCATCGGCACACCCTTGACCGGCCACATCGAGTCCGTGCTGGATGTGGCGTTCAGCCCGGACGGCACGCGCATCGTCTCCGGCAGCGATGATCAGACGTTGCGGTTGTGGGATGCGGCCACCGGGCAACCCATCGGCGCGCCCCTGACCGGCCACTCCGGTTCCGTGTTGGATGTGGAATTCAGCCCGGACGGCACGCGCATCGTCTCCGGCAGCGCCGACCAAACGTTGCGGTTGTGGGATGCCGCCACCGGGCAACCCATCGGCACACCCCTGACCGGCCATACCGAGTTCGTTTACAGCGTGGCATTCAGCCCGAATGGCAAGCGCATCATCTCGGGCGGCGCCGACCAGACGTTGCGGTTCTGGGATCCGGCTACCGCACAGCCCCTCTACGTACCGCTGTCTCCGAAGGAAGCCCTTGCGCTATCCCCAGAGGATGCGATGCAGGCCTCGATGAACGACGGAGTGTCAGAGGGAGCAAATCGTGTAGCCATGGTGAACAGCATCGCCATCGACCGGAAAGGAAGATGGATAGCCGCTGGCTACTCCGACAACGTCGTACGGCTGTGGAGCCCTATTGCAGCCCGCCCGGTGAGTTTGCCCCTGGCGGGAGCCACCGACTCTGTTTGGAGTGTGGCGTCGAGTCCTGATGGGACGCGCATTGTTTCTGGCAGCGGTGACGGCACACTCCGGATCTGGGATGCCACGACGGTGGCTCTGGCCTACCACACCAGCGTCGTGATGACTATGGCGTTCAGCCCGGACGGCAAGCGCATCGTCTCCGGCAGCACCGACCGGACATTGCGGTTGTGGGATGCGGCCACCGGGCAACCCATCGGCCCACCCCTGACCGGCCACACCGAAACGATCCAGAGTGTGGCGTTCAGCCCGGACGGCAAGCGCATCGTCTCCGGTGGCAACGACCAGACGTTGCGGTTGTGGGATGCGGCCACCGGGCAACCCATCGGCGCGCCCCTGACCGGCCACACCGAACGCGTGTGGGATGTGGCGTTCAGCCCGGACGGCACACGCATCGTCTCCGGCAGCGACGACGAGACAGTGCGATTGTGGGACGCGGCCACCGGGCAACCCATCGGCCCGCCTTTGACCGGCCACCTCCTCACAGTGAAGAGCGTGGCGTTCAGCCCGGACGGCAAGCGTGTTGTCTCCGGCAGCGCCGACAGGACGTTGCGGTTGTGGGACGCGGCCACCGGGCAACCCATCGGCGCGCCCCTGACCGGCCACACCAACGCCATTGCGAGTGTGGCGTTCAGCCCGGACGGCAAGCGCATTGTCTCCGGCGGCTTCGACCAGACGTTGCGGTTGTGGGACGCGGCCACCGGACAACCCATCGGCCCACCCCTGACCGGCCACACCAACGCCGTGTGGAATGTGGCGTTCAGCCCGGACGGCAAGCGCATTGCCTCCGGCGGCCCCGATCAAACATTGCGGTTGTGGGATGCAGTCACCCGGGAACCCATGGGCGCGCCACTGACCGGCCACGCCAACTTCGTGACGGATGTGGCGTTCAGTCCAGACGGGAGCCGTATCGTGTCGGGCAGCCTGGATACCACTCTGAAGATGTGGCCGATTTTCGCCCCGTCGGTCGAAGACCTGTGCGCGAAACTTCCCTCGAATATGAGCCACAAGCAATGGCGTGAAACGGTGCCGGCGGGGATCGGCTACATCGAACTCTGCCCAGGACTTCCCATCAGCCCCGACAACAGCAACTGATTTCAGGACAACAGCGCGGTGGGCACGATGTGGGGATTGTCCGGCTGGTGTCGGCCAGATGCTCGCTGTCGACGGAGCGTTCGGCCAGCCCTGACTGTCCGAGCCCAACACGAAGCCCTCTGCGCCTCAATGATCGCGAGGCGGGGGCGTTGCCGTATCCCATGAGCACTGGTCGGCCACCTGAACGGACTCCTGTCAACGACCCCTCGAAGTCCGCGGAAAGGCACGGTGGCGGCGATCAGTCGAGCTCACGACCGGTCAGCCATAGTTGTTCGAAGTGCCCGATCGCGCCCTGCACGAACGCTTGGTCCGTGATACGGAATCCGATCAGCTGCTGGGTGGTCCCTGTCGTGAGGGCGAGGAAGGCCACCGCGTCGTCGAAGATGGCGAAATCGACCGCATCGGCCGTCAAGGACCAGTCGATCACCCGGATGCGGTAATTCGGGTATCCGGCGGTGGCCTGAACCAGCTGCTGGGCCCAGACTGTCATCTCCGCGGTGGGAGTGGCTACGACACGGCGCGGCATCCGGCGGCACTACATCACCCTTGGTCGACAGCACCGGTTGGACGTGCCGGGAGAGGATTCCCGGCCGCGCGAAGCAATTTGGCGCCCACGGCGGCGAGCAGGTCTTTCATTTCCTGGGGTTCGACGACCTCGAAGTCGAGGTCCAAGTGCGCGACGCGGAGGGCGGTCCATTCCAGGGAATCGGCCGACGTGCGCAGGAGGCAGGTCTGCGCGTCCACCGCCTCGATCTCCTGCGGACGAACCCGGAAGGATTCTGTGACGGCGGCGGCGGACGCGTGGACACGCAGGACCACGTGCCGGGCCGGGCGGGAACGGGCCAGCTGGCTGGTGACGAAGCTCGCCGCGTCCGCAGCGGGGAGTTCTCGTGGCGGGCACCGCATTCCGGTGGGATGCGGGGAGGTCACGCGGTCTACGCGGAAGGTGCGCCAGTCGGCGCGGTCGACGTCCCAAGCCACCAGATACCAGCGGCGGCCCGCGGAGACCAGGCTGTGCGGCTCTGCGAGGCGGCTGGTTTCGGTGTCGGCCTTGTCCCGGTAGCGGAAACGGATCCGTTCGCCGTCGCGCGCGGCGGCGGCCAGGACGACGAGAATCTCGGGGTCGATCATCGGACCGGCGGCGGGACCGGCGAGTGACACGGTGGCGGTATCGATCGCGTCGACCCGGCGACGTAACCGCGACGGCAGCACCTGCTGCAGTTTCACCAATGCGCGGGCGGCGGATTCCTCGATACCCGCGACCGCGCCTTGGGCGGCGCTGCGCAGGCCGAGCGTGATCGCCACCGCCTCCTCGTCATCGAGCAGCAGCGGAGGCAGCGCGCCGCCTGCTTGCAGGCGGTATCCGCCGACCGCACCGAAACTCGCGACCACCGGATACTCCAGCTCGCGCAGACGCTCGACATCCCGGCGCACCGTCCGGACGGTGACTCCGAGTCGCGCGGCCAGTTCCGGGCCGGTCCATTCGCGGCGGGTCTGCAGCAGCGAGAGCAGCTGCAGCAGGCGGGCGGCGGTCTGGGTCACGCGATCCAGTATGGCCGCGAATGAGGACAGAAACCGACCTCATGGGCTCCTAGCGTGGCGGTCGTGCATGCAGATCGAGACACCATCAGGATCATCGGGGCCCGCGAGAACAATCTCCGCGATGTCTCGTTGACGATTCCCAAGGGCAAGATCGTGGTCTTCACCGGCGTCTCCGGTTCGGGGAAGTCGTCGGTCGTGTTCGGGACCGTCGCCGTCGAATCACAGCGGCAACTCAACGAGACCTTCACGTGGTTCATCCGCAATCGGCTGCCCAAATACGAGCGGCCGGAGGCCGAGGTGATCGACAACCTCGCGCCCGCCGTCGTCGTCGACCAGAAACCGATCGGCGGCAATTCGCGTTCCACGGTCGGGACCATGACCGACATCCAGTCGATCATCCGCGTGCTGTTCTCCCGGCACGGTGTGCCGAGCGCGGGCGAGGCCACTTGCTATTCGTTCAACGACCCGCTGGGCATGTGTCCCGGCTGCGGCGGGCTCGGCCACGTGGTGCGTCCGGACCTGGACAAGCTCATTGATACCGACAAGTCGCTCAACGAGGGCGCTATCACCTTCGCTCCCTTCGCGATCGGCACCTTCCAATGGCAGCTCTACGCCGAGTCCGGGCTGTTCGACCCGGATAAACCGCTGCGCGAGTTCACCGCGGAGGAGTGGCAATTGTTCTTGCGCGGCAATGGTTTTCGGGTGCCGCGACGAAACAGGAACGGATCGGCGGGCAACAATGCCTATGAAGGACTGCTGGAGCGGGTCGACCGGCTCTACATCAAGCGCGATCTCACCGCGTTGTCGGACAAGAACCGCGCGGCCGCCCAGGCGGTGGTCAGCGAGGCAGTCTGCCCGGACTGCGGCGGCGCCCGGCTCAACGCCGCCGCATTGGCGAGCCGGATCGATGGGCTCGGTATCGCCGACTACGGCAGGCTGGAGATCACTGACCTCATCGAGGTGCTCGCCGCGATCGATGACCCGGTGGCCGAGCCCATCGCGAGCGCCGCGATCGGCCGATTGCGCCGGATCGAGGAGGTGGGGCTCGGCTACCTCTCGCTCGATCGGGAGACCTCGACACTGTCCGGCGGCGAGGCGCAGCGCCTCAAGGTGGTGCGGCACCTCGGCTCCAGCCTCACCGGCATGACCTACATCTTCGACGAACCGAGCGTCGGTATGCATCCCCGGGACGTGGGACGGCTGAACAATCTGCTGATCCAGTTGCGGGACAAGGGAAATACCGTGCTGGTGGTCGAGCACTCCCCGGACGTGATCGCCGTCGCCGATCACGTGGTCGACATGGGGCCCGGCGCGGGCTCGCACGGCGGGCGGGTGGTGTTCGAGGGCACGGTCGACGAGCTGCGCGGCGCCGAAACGTCCACCGGCGAGCGGCTGCGCCGCGTTCGGCGGATCAAGGAAGACACCCGTCGGCCGACCGGATGGCTGACCGTAACGGACGTCGACACCCACAACCTGAAGAACCTCACCGCGCGATTTCCCACGGGCGTGCTCACCGCGGTGACCGGCGTCGCGGGCTCCGGGAAGAGCACGCTGGTCTCCGGCGCGTTCGCCGCGGCGCATCCACAGGTCATCGCGGTCGATCAAGGGGCGATCGCCGCCTCGCGGCGCTCCAGCCCGGCCACCTATCTCGGGATCATGGACCCGCTGCGTCAGCTATTCGCCAAGCGGCACGGCGTGCGACCGGGCCTGTTCAGCTTCAACTCCGACGGCGCGTGCGGAGAATGCGGTGGCGCGGGCGTGATCTTCACCGACCTGGCGTACATGGATCCGGTCACCACCGTGTGCCAGAACTGTCACGGACGCCGCTACCGGCCGGAGGTGCTCGGCTACGAGATCCGCGGCGCGTCCATCGCCGACGTGCTGGAGATGACCGCCGAGCAGGCGCTCGATTTCTGGGCCGAACTGGATGACCAGCGGATTCGCACACCGCTGCGGGCGCTGTTCGACGTCGGTCTCGGCTACCTCACCCTCGGCCGCTCGCTCAGTTCCCTCTCCGGCGGGGAACGCCAGCGCATCAAGCTGGCCGATCACCTGCATCGCCGCGGCGGGGTCTACGTTCTGGACGAACCGACCACCGGGCTGCATATGGCCGACGTGGACACCCTGGTCGCGCTGCTGGACCGATTGGTCGACGCGGGCAACACGGTGATCGTCATCGAACACGACCCGGACGTCGTCGCCCGCGCCGACTGGGTGATCGATCTCGGGCCGGATGGCGGAAAGCACGGCGGGGAGATAGTTTTCGCCGGAACGCCGTCGGACTTGCTGTCGGATGCTCGTTCCATTACCGCGGACTATCTGCGGCGCAGCGTCGGTGTGCTGCAATGACCTCTCGGTGCTGTATTGGACCTGAACGAACAGCCTGGTCACGGATGCGAAAATCGGCGGGACGGCGGTCTCTCGACGGCTGCGGCGGCATTATGAATGTATGACGACGCGCGAGGTGGTTCGAGCGGGGACGTTCGCGCGGATCTACGACCCCAGCGTCGGGGAGGCGGATGCGTGGTACATCAATGACCACACGCTGGTTCGCGACGAGGCCGGGCGATGGCACCTGTTCGGGATCACCCATCGGGAGCCGGCGGACCCGTTCGACGAGATCGAATTCGCGCACGCCTGCGCCGACCGGTTACACGGGCCGTGGGCCAAGCACCCGTCCGCCTTGCGTGTTGATCGAGACTACGGGGAGACGCATCTGTGGGCGCCGTTCGTGGTCCGCGCGCACGGCCAGTACTACATGTACTACGCCGCGGGTGGCGCCGACCGCACCGGCGCCGCGATGAACCTGGCCACCTCGCCCGACCTGTTCCGGTGGACCAGGCTGCCGACTGGTCCACTGTTCCACGACGGCTATGACGCTCGCGATCCAATGGTGGCGCCGGTGGGCGACCAGTGGGTGATGTACTACTGCGCGACCAGCGCCGCCGCCGGGGGCCATCATGTCGTCGCCTACCGCACCAGCACCGACCTCGTGCACTGGGGTGAACGCCATATCGCCTACACCGACCCGGCCAAAGGCACCGAGGCGGGCAACACCGAGTCTCCGTACGTCCTGCGACACGACGGTTGGTGGTATCTGTTCATCGGCCCGCGCCCGCACTACGTCGGCACCGACGTCTTCCGCAGCGACAGCCCGTTTCGCTTCCGCATCGGGGACAAGGTCGGCCACATCGCCGCGCACGCCGCCGAAGTTGCCGTCGAGGACGGCCGCTGGTGGATCACGAGTGCGGGCTGGGGCCAGGGCGGTGTCCACCTCGCGTCGCTCACCTTCCCACAGTCGCGGATGGTCAAAGCGGTTCCGCGATAAGCGGTCCGACGCGCCGACAGGAATCCCCAGCCTTCGAGCCGGGGAGGACGTCAATTCCCGAAACGGGCCAACGAACCGGGTCCCAGCTGGTATCTGTTGATGGAGTCGAACTCTCCGACCCCTACGGGAAGGACCGGCATGGCCCGTATCGGCGTTATCAGTCTTTCCGATGGCCGCGATTACGTGCATGCGGGCATCGCCGATTTCATCGCCTCCACCGAGGACCGGTTGGTGTCCGCGCTCGCCGCGGCGGGACACGACGTGGTTCGCGGCGCGGCGCCGATCAGCGACAACGCACTGGCGAGTTCGGTGGCGCGCACGGTCGCCGCGGCGGGCGTCGACCTGACCGTACTGCACTATGCGGTCTGGGCGTTCCCGCATTTCACCATGCTCGCGGCGGGTGCGACCCCCGGCCCGCTGCTGTTGCTGTCGAACATCGATCCCGTGCAGCCCGGCATGGTGGGCATGCTCGCCGCAGGTGGCGCGCTGGACCAGATCGGGCGCAAACACAGCAGGCTGTGGGGCGATCCGTCCGATCCTGAGCTGATCGAGGCCATCGGCGTACGGGCGCGGGCCGCGGCGGCCGTATCCAGTCTGCGCGGGGCGACATTCGGGCGCTTCGGTGGGCGGCCGATGGGTATGAACACCGCGGTCGCCAACACCGACCAGTGGCAGCGGCGCTTCGGGATCGATGTCGAGGAGATCGATCAGTGGGAGATCGTGCGCCGCGCCGAGCTGGCCGACGCCGGCGAGGCCAAGGCGGCGCGGGAGTGGCTGGAGCGGCACACCGCGGGCGTGCACTACGACGGTGCGAAGCTCACGCCGGAGCTGCTGGAACGCCAGATCCGTTCGTATCTGGCGGTGCGCGAGCTGATCGCGGAATGGCGCCTGGACTTCTCCGGCATCAAGGGGCAGCCCGAACTCACCCAGTACTTCGCGACCATGGACGTCACCGAGGCGTTCCTCAACGATCCCTATGACTGGAACGGTCCGAAAGAACCGCATGTCTGCGCGACCGAAGCGGACATGGACGGGGCGCTGACCATGCAGCTGCTCCAGCGGATCGCGGGAACACCGGTGCTGTTCGCCGACGTCCGGCACTATCACGCGGATCGGGACATCTGGGATCTCTGCAACTCCGGCCAGCACGCCACCTGGTTCGCGGCGCGCAGCGCCGATCCCGCCGAGAACCTGGCGAAGGTGCATCTGTATCCGGAAGTGTTCTTCTTCCCGGCGGGCGGCGCCTCGGTGCACCATCTGGCCGCGCCGGGCCGGATGACTTTGGCGCGACTGACCCGCTCGGACGGCGACTACCGCATGCAGCTGATGCTCGGCGACTTCGAGGAGTACGACCGGGAGACGAACGAAGCGTTGATGAAGCAGTCCACCTGGGAGTGGCCGCACGCCTTCGCCCGGCTGGACGCGCGCGCCGACGACTTCCTGAACCGCTTCGGCGCCAACCACATCCACGCGGTACCCGGCGATCACCGGGCCGCCGTACGCGCCGCGTGCGAGCTGCTCGACGTCACGCTGGACGAGTTCACGCGGTGACGATGTTTCTCGGCATCGATATCGGGACCTCGAGTTCCAAGGGTGTGCTCACCGACGCCGACGGCACGATCGTCGCCAGAGCCGAACGGGCCCACGACGTCTCCATGCCGCATCCCGGATGGGTGGAGCACGACGCGGAGACGGTGTGGTGGGCCGATTTCGTCACGCTCGCCCGCGATTTGGTGGACGCCGCCGACGGCGCTCCGCTCGACGGGCTCGCGGTGTCGGGGATCGGCCCGTGCCTGCTGCCCGCCGATGCGCAGGGCAGGCCGCTGCGCCCGGCCATCCTGTACGGCGTCGACACCAGGGCCGGCGCCGAAATCGTGGAACTGAACGACGAATTCGGTGCGCAAGCGGTACTCGACCGCGCGGGGTCACCGCTGACCAGCCAGGCGGTCGGCCCCAAGGCCCGGTGGCTGGCCCGGCACGAGCCGGACGTCGCCGCGCGTACCGCGATGCTGCTGATGGCGAGCTCCTTTCTGGTGCATCGGCTCACCGGCCGGTACGTTCTCGACCACCAGTCGGCCAGTCAATGCGTGCCGCTGTACGACTTGCGCGAGCGTGCGTGGGCGAGGGACTGGGCCGATCAGGTCATACCGGGATGGTCGCTGCCGGAACTGGCTTGGCCGACCGAGATCGTCGGCCGGGTGAGCGCCGATGCGGCGGCGAGCACCGGACTGCCGGTAGGGCTGCCGGTCACCACAGGGACCATCGACGCATGGGCCGAGGCAGCCAGTGTGGGTGTTCGCGCCCCCGGCGAGGCGATGATCATGTATGGCACCACCCTTTTCCTGGTGCAGGTGCTCACCGATCCACGCCCGCATCCCGGACTGTGGGGCACCTGCGGCGCCTGGCCGGACACCTACACGCTCGCCGCGGGCATGGCCACCTCGGGCGCGGTCACCGACTGGCTGCGCAAGCTCGTCGGCGGCGAGTTCGCCGACCTGGTCACCGCGGCGGCCGACGTGCCGGTCGGCAGCAGAGGCTTGCTCGCGCTGCCGTACTTCGCCGGTGAGCGCACGCCCCTGTTCGATCCCGACGCTCGGGGCATCCTCGCGGGATTGACCCTGGGGCATGGGCGCGCCGAGCTGTATCGGGCGGTGCTGGAGGGTATCGCCTACGGGGTGCGGCACAATCTGGCGGCCATGACCGCGGCGGGTGGACAGGCACGGCGTCTGGTCGCCGTGGGCGGCGGCACCAAGGGCGGGTTGTGGACGCAGATCGTCTCCGATGTCACCGGTCTGGAGCAGCAATTGCCCGCCGACACCGTGGGCGCCTGTCTCGGCGACGCGTTGCTCGCGGCCGAGGCCGCCGGTGTCGACACCTCCGCGTGGAATCCCGTCGTCGACACCGTGCAGCCCTATCCTGAGCGCACCGCGAAATACGAGGAGTACTACCGGTACTACCGCGAACTGTACGAACGCACGACGAATATCGCGCATTTCCTCGCGACGGAACAGCATCGCGCCGGCACGTCTTCCTGATCGCGGATATCCATGCGACGATCCAGGGTTACCGGGCCAGAACCATACGAGGATTCCATGCCGACTATCACCTTGACCCAGCACAATTTCGACTCCGTCGTCGCGTCCAACCCGATCGTGCTCGTGGATTGGTGGGCGGGCTGGTGTGGGCCGTGTCAGCGTTTCGCGCCCGTGTACGAGGCGTCGTCGGAGCGGCACCCGGAGATCGTGCACGGCAAGGTCGACACCGAGGCCGAAGTCGCGCTGAGCGCAGGCGCGCAGGTCACCCAGTATCCGACGCTGATGGCGTTCCGGGAGGGCTTGCTGGTGTATTCCGCGGCGGGCGCTTTGGCGCCGGACGCGCTGGAAGAGCTGGTGCAGCAGATTCTCTGGCTGGACATGGACCAGCTTCGCCGGGAGCTGGCCAAGCAGGCCGATGCGCAGCAGCTCGCCATGACCGGCGCGGCCGGCACGGTACGCAGGGCCGGACCCGCGCCGGCTTCGCCTCGGTACGGCTGGCCCGGGCTGTGACCGCGGGCGCGGAGCTGTGGCGGCTGGACGGCGCGCGCACGCGATCGGTCAGCGCCGAGAACCCCACCGGAGCACCCGGTACCGGCGCACGCGCGACCGACGGCACGGGAGCGCACGCGGCTCGATTGCTGGGAGCCGGGTGGAAGGTGTCGCCCTCGATCGCGCTCGCCGACGGTGAAACCGCCGTGCTGGCCGACGTTTCCGGCCCGGGAGTGTTGCGGCACTTCTGGTTGACCACCGAGCGCTCCGTGCTGCGCTCGCTGACCCTGCGCATGTCCTGGGATGACGCGCCCCAGCCCGCGATCGAGCTGCCGCTCGGCGACTTCTTCTGCAATGGATGGGGCGAGCTGGCACTGCTCAGTTCGGAAATGGTGGTGGTCGCCCCGTCGGGCGGCCTGAACAGCTACTGGCCAATGCCGTTTCGGCACCGGGCGCGAGTCACGCTCGAAAACCGCTGCGGCCGTGAAATTCCGGTCTATTACCAAGCGACTTACACCGAGGAGGATGTTCCGGACGACGCCGGATATCTGTACACCCGTTGGTCGCATGTGGCCCGCTTGGGCGATCCGGCCGTGCACACGATCCTCGACACGGTGCGGGGGCCCGGCCGCTATGTCGGCACCTACCTCGCTATTCGCCCCGGCGCGCCGGGATGGTGGGGCGAAGGCGAAGTCAAGTTCTATCTCGACGGCGACGCCGAACATCCCACTATTTGCGGGACCGGCACCGAGGACTATTTCGGGGGAGCCTGGAATTTCGATCTAGCCGGGACATATCGGACATACTCCGCGCCGTATCTGGGACTGCACCAGGTCCTGCCGCCGGACGAAATATATCGACCGGACCAGCGGTTCGGGATGTACCGCTGGCACGTGCGGGATCCGATCTGTTTCGAGCGCGATCTACGCGTCACCGTGCAAGCGCTCGGATGGCGGGACGCGGAAACCTACCTTCCGCTGGAAGACGCCGACATCGCGACGACAGCGTGGTGGTATCAGTCCTGAGCGGATGAATCCGGCGTATCCGGTTCCTGGTGGTCCAGCGCCAGCAGCTCGTCGGCGCGTGCCAGCGCGGCGTCCATGTTCGCGGTCAGATCGTCCATGACGGTCAGGCCGTCCAGCAGTCCGGTGAGTTCGTCCTGCACGGCGCGCAGTTCCGCGATCGCCGGGTCCACGGGATACCATGCGACCGAGTCGTGCCACCACGGATCGCCGGACAGCCAGGCCCACAGCACGTCGCGCACCAGCACCGCGTCGGAGGTATACAGCTGGAAGGACTCGGTCGGCGACCCGGCCCGGTGCTCCAGTTCGTAGACACCGTCGGGTAGCCACCTGGCCCGGATCTCGTGCAGGCCGGCGCGGCTGAGCTCGAGAATGGCGCGGTCGGCTTGGGGCGGTTCGTCGAGCAGGTCGCCGAGCGTGTTCTCGGTGAGTTCCGGCAGCGGCGTCCCGTCTCCCGTGCGGATGCGCACGTCCGTGGGGTCGGTGCTCATCGCGCCAGTCTGCCCGATGGGGCAGCCGATTACCCGAAATGCCCCGGGGCGGGGCGCTTCGGGTGCACAGTGTCGATATGTCTGTGGCATGTCCGGGCTGCGTCCGCCGGATCGGGATCTACGAGATGGGTTGCATCGGATAGGGAGACGAATGACAACTACGGTCGCGGGCGTCGACAGCTCCACCCAGTCGTGCAAGGTCGTCGTCTGCGACGCCGACACCGGTGCGATCCTGGGCCAGGCGCAGGCGCCGCACCCCGCCGGGACCGAGGTCGACCCCACCGCTTGGTGGGAAGCGTTGCGCACCGCCGGGGCCGGATTGCTCGACGGCGTCGACGCGATCGCCGTCGCGGGACAGCAGCACGGTCTGGTCGCCCTGGACGCCTCGGGCACACCGGTGCGCGAGGCGTTGCTGTGGAACGACGTTCGCTCCGCCGAGGCGGCCGAGGATCTGATCGCGGAGCTGGGCGGGCCGCAGGAGTGGGCCGACGCGGTCGGCAGCGTGCCGGTGGCGTCGTTCACCGTCACCAAGCTCCGCTGGATGGCCGATCACGAGCCGGATCCGGCCGACCGCACCGCGCGGGTCCTGCTGCCGCACGACTATCTGACCTGGCGGTTGCGCGGCGAGCCGGGACGTCTGCCGGAACCGACCACCGACCGCGGCGACGCTTCCGGCACCGGGTATTGGTCGCCCAGCAGCGGCGACTACCGGGAAGACCTGCTCGCCATGGCCTTTCGCGGACGCACACCCGCGCTGCCCCGCGTGCTCGATCCAGCCGAACCTGCGGGGCGGACGCCGTGGGGCGCACTGGTCGCGGCGGGCACAGGGGACAATGCCGGGGCCGCACTGGGCCTGGACATCGCCGAAGGCGACGTGGTGGTCTCGCTTGGCACCAGTGGGACGGCCTTCGCCCGCTCCGGCCGCGCCTGCGCCGATCCGAGCGGAGCCATCGCCGGATTCGCGGATGCGACCGGCGCGTTCCTCCCGCTGGTCTGCACGCTGAACGCCGCCCGCGTCCTGACCTCGACCGCCGACTTACTCGGCGTGGACCTCCCCACGCTGGAATCGCTTGCCGCCCAGGCACCGCCGGGCGCGGACGGCCTGGTCCTACTGCCCTATCTGACCGGTGAACGCACACCCAACCTGCCGCGCGCCACAGGCAGTCTGCACGGATTGCGCCCGGACGCCATGCGTCCCGCCACCATCGCCCGAGCCGCCTTCGAAGGCATGCTCTGCCACCTCGCCGACGCCCTCGACCATCTCACCGGCATCGGGGTGGCGCCGCGGCGCGTGCTGCTCGTCGGCGGCGCCGCTCGCTCGCCTCTGGTCGCATCGATCGCCGCGCAGGTCTTCGGCGTCACCGTGACGGTGCCGGAACCGGCCGAGTACGTCGCGCTGGGTGCCGCCCGGCAGGCAGCCTGGGCGCTGCGCGGTTCGGCGCAGCCACCCGCCTGGCAGGCACGGACGGCCGCGGAGATGCCCGCTCCGGCCGACGCCGCGGCAGGGCAGCGGATCCGGGCGAAGTATCGGCGGGCACGCCAGGCGCTCTACGACTGACTGCCGCCGTTTCCCGCGGCCACTGGGACGTCGTCCAGCCGGTGCCCGAACGCGGCGAGGTTCCGCACGGCATGTTCTGATGCGCGAGAAAATGGCGTGTTCGGTGGGACGGGCGCGGATATGGTCGAGCGCGTGACCTGGATCGCGCCCGACCGTGAACGCATCGAGACACCGCTGGTCGCCGACGAGCGCACCATGCTCCAGGCGTGGCTCGATCGGCATCGCGACACCCTGCTGTGGAAGTGCGCGGGGTTGAACGGCGACCAACTCCGGATGCGCAGCGTGGAACCCTCCGGCATGTCACGTGACCGACGCTCCGGTGCTCGAACTGACCGACGTGACATTTCCGCCGCGACCGCAAGAAGATCATCAACGGCATCTCGCTGACGGTGCGCGCGGGCGAGCGCTGGGCGTTGCTCGGCCCGAACGGCGCGGGCAAGAGCACCTTGCTCGGTTTCTGCGGCGCGGTCACCTTCCCCACCTCGAGCTCCGTCCGTGTGCTCGGCGCGGAGCTCGGCCGCGTCGAACTACAGCGCCTGCGCCGCCACATCGGCCACGTGAACCCGCGTCATCCGCTGCGCTCGCCGCTCACGATCCGCGAGGTCGTGCTGACCGGCCTCACCGCGACGATCGACACACCGATGCGCTGGACACCCACACCGGACGAGTTCCGCCGTGCCGACGCGATCATCGGCACCGTCGGCCTGACCGGCAAGGCGGACGAGAACTGGCCGACCCTCTCCCAGGGCCTGCGCTGGAGACGATCACGACCGAGAACGTCACCACCGCCTTCGCCCACCCGGTCGAGGTCCGTTACGACGACGGCCGCTGGACCGCCCGTGCGGCGCGCAAGCCGACCGCGTGGCCGTCGCCGTGAGCGAGCGGCGCCACGTCACGGCACGTATGTCGTTGTAACTCCTCATGGAAACTGCGGTGGCCGACTGTGTCTGGTGATGATGCGGTGGATCAGCCGGGCTGCGGTACGTGCTGTGCGGTTGTCGATGTCGAATTCTGGGTTGAGCTCGGCCACGTCGCATACCGCGAGCTTGCCGCTTGCGGTGAGTACATCGGTGACGAGCTGAACACTCTCGAGCGGCACGCCGAAGGCCGCGGGGGCGCTGACGCCCGGTGCTACCGCGGCCGGTAGCACATCGAGATCGATGGTGAGATAGACCAGGTCGGCCCTCGCGAGGAAGTCCTGCACGAAATCCAGGATGGCGGTATGGTTTCCGACGCCGCATTTGTCGTCGACGAGGTAGCGGACGCCGAGGTGGTCGGCGGTGTCGAACAATGCCGCAGTGTTGCTCGGCTGACTGATTCCGACCACCGCGTATTCGACGGAAGTACCCGCAGCGTCCGCCGCGTCGAAGATTTGCCGGAATGGAGTGCCGGAGCTGGGAACCTGATCCGAGCGCAGATCGAAATGGGCATCGAGGTTGAGGATTCCGATGTGTGGGCGCGTGGAAAGCAGTGCCGAATCGGCCAGACCTAGATAGGTGCCGAAGGCCACCTCGTGGCCGCCGCCGAGGACCACCGGGAAGTGTCCGGCGTCGAGCGCTTCGCACACCACCGAGCCCAGTTGCCGCTGGCCCGCGGCCAGGTCATCGGCAACCAGCACGGTGCCCGCGTCGAAAGCGCGGATCGGGCCGGCGAGCGCCATCGAGGACAATGCCTGCCGCAGTGCGCGTGGTCCCGCCGCGGCACCCCGGCGGCCCTTGTTCCGATGTACGCCTTCGTCGCTGGCGAACCCGATGAACACGCATGCGCCCGGATCGGACTGAGCGGCATACGGTTCCACTACGTGATGCCAGCGCAAATGCTCCACACCGCTGCCGTCGTCACGTCCGGTCCACGGCTCGTAGGCAGTCGTCACAGGAACGGGTCGCACGATTGTCTCCTCGGTGTTCATCGGTAGGCGGTATCGACCGCCGCACCGGCTCGCCAAACCTGGTGAATCAGTGGGACTCCCGGCCGGTAGGCGAGATGCAGATAGGACGGGGCATCCAAGGCGATCAGATCAGCCCTCGAACCTGGGCGCAGAGCTCCGATATCGTTGCGTCGCAATGCACGTGCCCCGCCCACGGTTGCGGACCACACCGCTTCCTCGGGTGTCATATGCATGTCCCGCACCGCGATGGCGATGCAGAACGGCAGGCTCGTGGTGTACGACGTACCAGGGTTGCAGTCGGCTCCGAGCGCGACGGTCACTCCGGCATCGATGAGCGCCCGTGCGTCCGGATACTTGTTGCGGGTCGAGAAGTCTGCGCCGGGCAGCAGAGTCGCCACCGTCGAGCTGTGGGCGAGCGCGTCGATGTCCGCGGCGGTCACGTAGGTGACGTGATCGACGGACGCGGCGCCCAGTTCCACCGCGAGCGCCACACCGGGCCCGGTTCGCAACTGGTTGCCGTGCACACGTGGCACCAGCCCCTTGGCCATACCAGCGGTAAGCACCGCGTAGGCCTGATCGCGATCGAAGGCACCCCGCTCGCAGAACACATCAATCCACTTGGCTTGCGGCGCACACGCATCGATCATCTCGTCGCAGACCATGCGCACGTAGTCGTCGGCACGGCCCGCGTACTCCGGTGGTGGGACGTGCGCGGCGAGCAGTGTGACTTCGTCGGTGAACTCGGCCGCGATCTTGGTGCTGCGTAGTTCGCTCTCCACCGACTGCCCGTACCCCGTCTTGCATTCGACGGTCGTGCTACCCCCGCGCAGCGATTCATTCATCAACCGTCTGGTGTTGGCACGCAACTCGTCATCGGTGGCAGCCCGAGTCGCCGCGATCGTGGTGCGAATGCCGCCCGCCGCATCAGGCGTTCCCGACATCCGTGCACCGAACTCCTCGGCACGGTCACCGGCGAACACGAGGTGCGAATGGCTCTCGACGAAGCCGGGCAACACCGCCCGGCCGCCGAGGTCTTGCCCGTGGTCGCCGCTCGGCGCAGCCCGGGAGCTACCCACCCATTCGACCAGGCCGCCGTCGAAAACGATGGCCGCGTCACGGATTACGCCGAGCGGGCCTTCGCCGAGATCGGGATCATTCGTGATGAGTGTGCCGATCCCGGTGAGAACAGTGGAGCCCATGGCGCTCAGCCCTCGGTCATCGGCACGCGCACACCGCGGTCTTCGGCGACATCGATGGCGTGCTCGTAGCCCGCATCGGCATGTCGAATCACACCCATACCAGGATCGTTGGTCAGTACCCTTGCCAGCTTCTCGGCGGCGAGGGCGGTGCCGTCGGCGATGCACACCTGTCCAGCGTGGATAGAGCGGCCCATGCCGACGCCGCCCCCGTGGTGGATCGATACCCATGACGCACCGGATGCGGTATTCACCAAGGCATTCAGCAGTGGCCAGTCCGCGATGGCGTCGGAACCGTCTGCCATCGCCTCGGTCTCACGATACGGCGACGCCACCGAACCCGAGTCCAGGTGGTCACGCCCGATGGCGATCGGAGCGGACAGCTCGCCGGAAGCCACCATTTCGTTGAACTTCAGTCCGGCGAGGTGCCGTTCGCCGTAGCCGAGCCAGCAGATGCGAGCGGGCAAGCCTTCGAAAGCGACCTTCTTCCCTGCCATGTCGATCCAGCGGCGCAGGTGTTCGTTCTCCGGGAACAACTCCACGATCGCCTTGTCGGTGGCGGCGATATCCTTCGGATCACCCGACAGCGCCGCCCACCGGAATGGGCCGAGGCCCTCTTCGAACAGTGGCCGGATGTAGGCCGGTACAAAGCCGGGGAAGTCGAAGGCCCGGTCGTATCCAGCCTTTCGGGCCTCGTCACGGATCGAGTTGCCGTAGTCGAAGACCTCGGCGCCACGATCGAGAAACCCAACCATCGCCCGCACCTGGGCGGCCATCGCCGTCCGGGCATCCTCGGTGAACTTGGCCGGATCCTTGTCCGCCATCATCTTCATATCGGCGAGGTCCATGCCGATCGGCAGGTACGCCAGCGGATCGTGTGCCGAGGTCTGATCGGTCACGATATCGATCGGTGCCTGCATCGCGAGTAACTGCGGAAATACCTCCGCCGCATTGCCTTCGAGTCCGATGGACAATGGGCGGCCGGCATCCCGGGCCTCGATGGCCAGTCGCAGCGCCTCCGCGAGGTCGGCAGCCTTGGTGTCGAGATACCTGTGGGCGATCCGGCGGTCGATGCGGGTCACGTCGCAATCGACACAGATCGCGACGCCATTGTTCATCGTCACGGCGAGGGGCTGCGCACCGCCCATACCGCCGAGTCCAGCGGTCAGGGTGATCGTGCCCGCCAGTGTGCCGTCACTGTTCGGGAAGCGACCCGATGCCGCCAGTTTTCGCGCGACGGCACCGAAGGTTTCGTAGGTGCCCTGCAGGATGCCTTGGGTGCCGATGTAGATCCAGGAGCCCGCGGTCATCTGCCCGTACATGGTCAGGCCGAGGTGCTCCAGGCGACGGAACTCTTCCCAGTTCGCCCAGTCACCAACCAGATTCGAGTTTGCAATGAGCACGCGCGGCGCCCATTCGTTGGTGCGGAAGACGCCCACCGGCTTGCCCGACTGCACCAGCATGGTCTCGTCGGACTTCAACGTCTTCAGCGTGCGGACCATCGCGTCGAAGGCATCCCACGTGCGCGCGGCCTTACCGGTGCCGCCGTAGACGACCAGCTCATCCGGGTGCTCGGCCACCTCGGGATCCAGATTGTTCATCAGCATGCGCAGCGCGCCCTCTTGCTGCCAGCCGAGCGTGGTGAGTTCGCTGCCGCGCGCTGCGGACACGTGGCGCGCGCCGGAGGTAGCCGTGGGCTGTGCGGTCATCGAGTGCTCCTTGTAGTCGCTGGATCGGCGGGATAGGTCATCGACGCGGGCGGATTGCTGGTGCGCCGCGCGAGTGGGTAGTACAGGGCCGCGGTGACGACGATGCCGACAATCCAGGAGATGTCCGCGCCGCCGAGTTGTTCGGTGATCGGTCCGGTATAGAGCTTCTGGGCGAGGAACGGGATCTGGGCCAGTACACCGATCACGTAGCACGCGATGGCGGTTCCGTTCCAGCGTCCGTAGCGCGCGTCGGGATCGTAGAGCGCGGGGACGTCCACCTTCTCTTTCGAGATCAGGTAGTAGTCGGTGAGGTTGATGGCGCTCCACGGCGTGAAGACCATGAGCAGCACCAGGACGAAGTTCTTGAAGTTGTTCAGGAAGTCGGCACTGGCGCCGACCGCGACGACCACCGAGACCGCGGTGAAGCCGACGATGTAGGCGGTGCGGGCAGCGGCGGAAATCGTGGACTGTCCATTGAACGCGGTCACCGTGGTCAGGATCGACATGAAGCCGCCATAGGCGTTGAGGCAGTTGACGGTCAGCTTGCCGACGAGGACCACGAGGTAGATCAGCGTCGCGATGACCGCGGGCCCGGCAAGGTTGCCGACGAATCCGACCTGGTCACCCAGGAATGCCTTGCCGGCGACCGCGGCGACCAGCACACCGAGGGTCATCGCCCACTGCGACCCGATCACGCTGCCCGCGAAGGTCGACCAGAATGTCGCGCGCGCGCTCGTGTCGCGCGGCAGGTAGCGGGAGTAGTCCGCGACGTAGGGCCCGAAGGTCAACTGCCAGCCCGCGCCCAGGGAGATCGCGAGCAGGAAGGTGGCGATGTCGAAGCCCTTGACCCCGACCACGGCCGACACGTCGTATTCGGCGAACAGCCGGATCGCCAGGTAGGTGAAGCCGACAATGCCGATGACCGTCGCGATGCGCCCGACGACGTGGATGAGCTTGTACCCGGTCACCGCCACGAACGCAGTGAGTACACCGAAGATGACGATACCGACGGTTGGACTATCAATGTGCAGGATCTTGTTGATCGCCTGGCCGGCGAGCACGCTGCCGGTGGCGGCGAACCCGAGATACATCAGCACCACGAGTACCAGCGGCAGCACCGCACCGAAGACACCGAACTGGGCGCGGCTCGAAATCATCTGTGGGAGCCCGAGCCTCGGTCCCTGTGCGAAGTGCAATGCCATCACCGCGCCACCGAGAACATTGCCGATGAGCAGGCCGAGGATTGCCCAGATCGCGTCGGCCCCGAACACCACCGCCAATGCGCCGTCGACGATCGCGGTGATCTGCATATTGGCGCCGAACCAGAGGGTGAACTGGCTGAATGGGGAGCCATGCCGTTCGTCGTCGGGGATGACGTCGATGGTGCGACGCTCCGGCGCGAGGACGACTTCGGATGGTTCGTCGATGGTCATACGCCTGTCTCTCTTCCCGCGAGTCCGGCTGGTTCGGCGCGCGGCCACAGCCCGCGATCTCGTACACACTGTGCGCTGGCTCACGTTTTCCATGAACAGGATGTATAGTCCTGTATAGACAACTCGATGTCAAGCGCCACCGGATATGCGCGGACGACATGGGATGATCACCGGTGCAGTCAATGGATAAGGGGTTCGAATCGTGGCGATCGTCGACGCGGAACTCGTCGCGCTGTACAACGACGCGGGAACCGATTCGGCTCCTGCTTACGAGCGCGTGAAGAATCTCGTTGTCGCGCAGATCAATTCAGGTCAGTGGTGCGAGGGTGACCAGCTGCCGTCGGAGAATCAGCTCGTCGCCGCGCTCGGCCTGTCCCGCATGACGATCAATCGCGCGCTGCGCGAACTCACCGCCGACGGACTGATCGTGCGCATGATGGGCATCGGCACCTTCGTCGCCCCACCGAAGTCCGCATCCCCACTCTTCGAGGTGAAGAATATCGCCGACGAGATCCAGCGCCGCGGCCACCGGCATCGCACCGAGGTGATCTACGTGCGCGCGGAACAGGCCGACAAAGCCAACCCGGTCATCCAGGATCTGATGCGCGGCACCGTTTTTCACTCCCTGCTGGTGCATTTCGAAGACGACACACCGATCCAGGTCGAAGACAGATACGTCAATCCCAGCGAAGCCCCCGGCTACCTCGACCAGGACTTCACACTGAAGACGCCGAACAACTATCTGAGCGAAGTCGCCCCCCTGGAACGCGGCGAGCACATCGTAGAAGCAGTCCTCGGCAGCACAGACGAATGCCGCCTGCTGCGCATCAAGCGGTCCGAACCCTGCCTGTTGATTCGCCGGCGGACGTGGTCGGCGCGCGGGTTGGTCAGCGCGGCGCGGTTGGTCCACCCGGGATCGCGGAACCGGTTGGAAGGCACCTTCACGGGTCATTGAACCGTAAAATGTGGGCCGCAACTCCCAGACGCCGCGCAGCCAACGATCTGAGAGCGCCCCCGCCCAGCCGCACCACGGTGGTAACGCCGCTGTAATCGCCACACCGCACACGCGTGTGAACATGCAACGAAATCCCCTACCACCGAAGGGAATCCGGCTACGTGTGGCAGCTCTATCGAGCAGTACTCCTCACCGACGACCATCGCTTGCTCGGCTACGTCGAAGCGGGCGCGAAGCTCATGGAACACGCTAGGATCGGCCACCATCTCGTCCAAGGGGTCGAGCGGCTGCTCGATACGCCCAGTCGGGTCGTGTGGGCGGGCCACGCGGCCGCGCGACATCGACCGGGCGGCGAAAACCTTTACCGGCGAGCCGGTTCCGTTGCCGCACTGGTGACGCCGGAGCATGGCGCTGTCGGGCGGTACCTGGTCAATCACGACCTGCGGGTCTTCGTGGACAAGGCGACGGTGATGGAAAACGACGCTCGTCATCGCATCCATCCGCTGCCATTGCTCACCGCGGAACCCGCGCCGGACGAGGGCCGCATCGTCGGCGACCACACCCTCCTCGGTTCCTGGGCGTACGCCCTGGTTTCGGTGCGCGACATCGTGCCGGAGGGATTCGAGCAGTTGAAGTTCGACCTGGTCGAACGGCGCACGTGATCGCGAGTGCTCCACCGGCAGCGCGACCCGTTGCGGCCAGGACGCCTGCTCACCTGACTGCCGTCGGGGTACTACTGCCCGTCCGGCCAGCCGGAGCGGTATTCGGCCTCGGCGAGTTCCTTCAGCGTCAGCAACTGTTTGCGCATCATGACCACGTCACCGAGCGCCAGCGCCACCGCAATCGGTTTCGGTGCGCCGAAGCGCACCCGGATCACCAGCCTGGCCCCCTCCCCTTCAGGACGCACCGCATAGGTGACGCAGATCTTGCCGGTGATCAGCGTGATATGCCGACCGAGGACGAAGGAGTCCAGGTCGAACAGGGACATGAACCGCTGTCCCACTTCCAATTCGGTGAGCTGTGGATCGCGTCGGCGCGGGCTGGGCTTGCCGAAATTGTCCAGCAGGTCGTAGCTGTAGGGAGCGATACGCAACTGGCACAACCAGGCGTAGACGAGCGCGGGCGGAGCCGCGATACTGATCGCGCGGTCGGCCTGGAGGCCGCCGGGCTGCCGATCGTCGCAGGGCAGCGGCGCCTCGCGCTCGGCTTCGGTGGCGCCCCACACTATCCCGGGGATCATGCCGCCGCCGCGATTCGGCGCAGCATCCAGCGCACCGTCATCCGGTGGCCGCCGGTACCGATGACCAGCGCACGATAGACCTTGCCGGAGAGTCCGGGGAACTCGGCGAAGCTGCGCGCGCGGACACGCGTCCGGCTCGGGCCCTCCTCGTCCAATTCGAAGATCAACTGGTACTTCGAGAACCAGTGCTCGCCTCGCAACGCCAAGCGGCGCGGCTCCTCGGCGGATTCGACGGCGAATCCACCCTCCATCGACGACGGGTCGGACGGATTTTTGCCGATGACTTTCAGCACCGCTTTCCACGCTCGATCCCGGTTCGCGTCGACCGATCTGGCATGCTCATCTATATAGTGCAACCGCTCCATATAGAAGGAACGTACTAGTACATGGCGCCACCCCGCAAGCACGACACCGATGTGATCCTCGACGCAGCACGCACCCTGGTGCTCGCCGACGGACCCCGCGCGGCCAGCGTGTCAGCGATCGCCGACGCCAGCGGCGCTCCGGTGGGCACGCTGTACCACCGCTTCGGCAACCGCGACGGCGTGCTCACCGCCGCATGGCTGCGCGCGCTGCGGCGTTTCCAGGGCGGCACCCTGGCCGCGGCCGACGAGTCCGACCCGGTCGAGGCCGGTGTCGCGATGGTGCGGGCCGCCCTGCAGTTCGGGCGCGAATTACCCGAGGACGCGAGACTTCTGCTCAACCTGCGCCCCAGCGATCTGCTCGACGGCGGCCCCGACGCGGAATTCCGCGCCACCTTGGCCGAGATGAACGCGCCCTTGATCGAGCATCTGCGCCGCATCACGAACGCGTTGTTCGGCCGCGACGGTGAACGCGAAATCGACGCGGTCACCAGCGCGATAGTCGACATTCCCTATGCGGCGCTGCGTCGCCACGCCCACGCCCCGTCGCTGCCCGCCTGGCTGGAAGAGGACGTGACCGCCGCCGCGCGCACCCTGTTGACCTCCTACCGAAGCTGACCCCGGCTATTCCGGTCGATCACCCGGTGATCAGTGCGGGAGTGAGTTCGTCGAGACCGGAGATCACCCGGCAGGCCATGCCCAGCGCATCGGAAGCGGGCGGGTATTCCGGTCGCGGAGCCGCGATGACGCGCATGCCCGCCGCGTGCGCCGAGCGCAGCCCATTGCTCGAATCTTCCACGGCGACACAGTCGGTGGGCCGCTGCCGCAAGAACGTCGCGACCGTCAGGTAGACGTCCGGCGCGGGCTTCCCCCGATCGACCTCCTCGGTGGAGAACGTGACCGTGAAGAACTCGATCAGACCGGTGCGCCCGAGCACGGTGTCGATCAGGGCACGCGGCGACGAGCTGGCCAGCCCCAGCGGCCAGTGCTCGCTGATCCGCTGCACGGCCTCGACGGCGCCCGGCAGCAGCGGAACGGCCTCGTCGTAGCGCTCGGCCATCCGGCCGATCACCTCACGCGCGACGGTCCCCGGCGGCTCACCCACGCCGAGCTCACCGCTGAGGTACTCCGACCACTCACCGGTGCTCATCCCCATCAGCCGCTGCTGCGTGTCGGGCAGCCACTGTCCACCCTTCTCCGCGACGTACGCGCGCCGCACCCGCTCCCACACCGGCTCGGAGTCGATCAGGACTCCGTCCATGTCGAAGACGACCGCCGTAATACCCATGCACACAAAGCCTTTCACCAGCCGTAGCGGTCAGATGTCGATCGAGGCCGAGTTCCGCACTCGACCACCGGAACCGCGCCGGGTCACCCGAAGGTGCGCGATCACCGATCGCACACCAGCCTAGGGGCTGTCTCGCCGCTACTCGGCCCGGCGCGCTAGGGACCGACGATGTCCAGCAGCGCTCTTCATGCCGCCCCTCGGCCTCCCACTCCGCCCGGCGCGCTAGGGACCGACTACGTCCGGCAACGCCCTTCATGCAGCGGCCTCGGCCTTCACTCCGCCCGGCGCGCACCGAAGACGGACCCCGTCCGGCTGCGCCCTGCATACGCCCGCCTCCGCTTTCACTCCGCCCCGGCCTGCCTCGGTCGGATTTCGACCGGCAGCGCACGTCCTGCGGTGCTGCTGCGGGAGGACCCGGCACCCGCCCAGCGAACATCCACGGCGCAACCGATAACGTGTTCTCATGAACGAACCGCAGACCGGCGGCACGCTGCCGAGCAAGGAGCACCACGAGGGCGGGTTCCGCCCGATGGGCGAGCTCGTCGCCGCCCACGAGGCCGCCAAGGACGACATCTCCCGCGGCGGACCGCACTACGGCCAGTTCATCGAGCAGATCCGCGGCCTGATGGACCGAGTCCGCCTGGCCAGCCCCTCCGACGACCTCGCGGTAGAGGCGATCGGCCTGCTCAAGCAGCTGAACGACAAGCTCGACGACGCGATCGTGGACGAGTGGTCGACCCCGAACTGGACCCGCTTCGACCTGCCCGCCCGCGGCAACATCACCTTGCCACCGTTCGTCATAGACCACGTCGACGAACACGGCGTCGACGCCCGCGTCACCTTCCGCACCTTCCACCTGGGCGGCAACAGCGCCGCCCACGGCGGCCAGATCGCCATCGCCTTCGACGACCTACTCGGCATGGCCGCCGCTGTCCATGCGGGCGCGGTCACCAGAACCGCCTCCCTCAACGTCGACTACCGCTCCATCACCCCACTGAACACCGAACTGAAGGTGCGCACGTGGGCAGAACGCCTGGAAGGACGCAAAGTCTACGTCCGTGCCACCCTGCACGAGGGCGAGCGACTGTGCGCCGAGGCGAACGGTCTGTTCATCGTCCTCAAACCCGGCCAACCCTGACCTGTTTTCGGAGGACCAGTTCGTCGCCGTAGCGGACGTAGCGGAAGGACGTCCCACTCGTACTGCGGTCACCCTGCGCAGCCCTTTCTAATTCATGATCGATCCCGGTTCGCCGCTGCTCTGATCGCTGTGGACAGCTCGCCATGAACCCAGATCACTGCCAGCGGGGAGTCGCATTCTCCGGACTTCCTACTGCTGCCGGTGGAACCGCCAGGCATCGCGGACGATCTCGACGATGTCCGGCTTCTGCGGCCTCCACTCGAGTTCGTTGTGGGCCAGCTCGGACGATGCGTACAGCATTGCGGGGTCGCCTGGTCGGCGCGGTGCCGTCTCGACCTCGAACGGCTCCCCAGTTACCTCTCGAATCGCTTCGATCACTTGGAGATTCGAAAACCCGATGCCATTGCCCAGGTTGTAGATCTTGTGCTCACCGGGATGGATGGCACCCAGGGCGAGCAGGTGCGCGCGGGCGAGGTCGGTGATGTGGATGTAGTCGCGTACACAGGTCCCGTCCGGTGTCGGATAGTCGTTGCCGAACAGCGAGAACTTATCAACGCGGCCCATTGCGGTGTCGAGCGCCAGCGGGATCAGGTGCGTTTCGGGGTTGTGGCGCTCGCCGATCATGGTTCCGTCGCCGCAGTCGTGTGCGCCCGCCACATTGAAGTAGCGCAGCGAGATCGCGCCGAAGCTATCGCTGGCTCGGGCGAACGAGGTGATCGCTCGGTCAATCGCCAGTTTGGTGTCGCCGTAAGTGTTGACCGGACTGGTCGGTGAGGTCTCCACCAGCGGCAGTTCAGTTGGTTCGCCGTAGACGGCCGCGGTTGAGGAGAAAACCAGTTTGCCGACATCGGCTGCGCGCATCGCATCCAGCAGCGCTAGCGAGGCGCGGGTGTTGTTGTCCCAGTGCCATTCGGGATGGTGCATCGACTCACCCGCCGCGATGAGACCAGCGAAGTGCAGGACGGCATCGAACCCGGCCCTGGGGGTGAGGACGTCCACGACGTCGTGAACGCGCAGTTGGATGAACTTGGCGCCGTCAGGGATCTGCCGGTCGTCGTTGCGGGAAAGGTCATCGACGACAACAACCTCGTGCCCGGCGTCGAGCAGCATCCTCGTGACGGTGGCACCGACGAAGCCCGCACCCCCAGTGACCAGGAGTTTCATCTGACCTGCACTTTCATGGCGAGTAGGTGGTCGTGGATTGCTTGCTTGTGCGCCCGGAAATAGTCCTCGGGAGTGGGTTTGTGTGCGTTTCCGGTCCAGCCCGTGATCCGTTCCCAGACGCGACGCTTCACCGTAGCCAACACCATCGGGTCAGGTTCGGCGATCCATGCATCGGCCATGGCGCGCGACAGCGCGTGCACGGCCTGGTGATGGCGGGCAACGATCCGCCCGCTGCTGGTTGTGGCGTACCGGCTGTAGTTGACCGCGTCCGAGCGCTGTTGTCCGAACTCGTCGTCGAACCGGATGAAGGCGTCGTGCAGGTAGGTCCAGAATCGGCCTGGATCCATCGGCTGCTGTGTGGGGTCACGGCGCCAGAAGAGCTCGGCACGCATTTGCTCGGCCAAATGCGGTGCCATCCAGTCGAAGTCGTGATGTGCGTATGCGCCGTCAACCATGGCAATCGCCCGCAGGATCTTTATGCACAACCGGTTTACCGTGAGGTGGAAGCGTGCCGAGTCGCTATCGGCACACCATTGGTCGTGGACCCCGAGCCAGAAATACGCCTGGCTGTAGTACAGCAGGATCTCGTAGGCGTCGCGGGCGTCCAGCTTGACTGGCTCGTGCTCGGGCAGACCGTGCTCGGTGATGCCCAGGCCCAGATCTTTGAAATCGAACCCGAGCGAGGTCTGGATAGCGCGGTAGTCGCGAAGTGACAGGGTCATCAGATCGACTGTGGGGAAAACCTTCTCAGCGTGGATCACCAGCTCGTCCACCGACATCGACGGTTCGTCACCGTAGTGGACATAGAGCAAGTCGACGTCGCTTAGCAGGCGTTCGCCCACGGCTCGGCTGATGAATGTGGGTTCACCACGGGCGAGGGAGCCGCCTACGATCAGCCAATCGTCAGCTGGCACGCGGTTCCCGAGCGACAGCAGATCATCGGCAATGCCGATGGCCTTCGGCTCGAGGTCGGCCACGTTGGACAGGCGGCAGATGATGCGCTCGGCCAGGGCTGCGGCTTCCACGTCACACCTCCGGGTCGCTCGTCGCGACGAGGAAGACCGCGTCCGCTCCGTCCTCTTGGTTGGCGTCGCCATCGAGCCCGTGCTCGCCCTTTGCTACAGGCATGGGCAGAGATAGCAGCACCGGCCCGGACTGCATGGCTGGGACAGGTGTCTCGTCGTGCTCCTTCTTCGCGGTGATGTGCGGACACAGCGACCCGCAGATTGTGCAGGGCGCACCCTTGCGCAGTCCGTGTTCGATGAACGCGTTGCCCGCCAGCCCCGGATACAGAGCATGTCCTTGCTGGATGTCCCAGTCGTTGGCCCGCCGGGCAACGCTGATCGCGCGCTGTCGCTCGACTTCGGGAGGCCAGCTGCGGACCAGGTCCAGCGCGGTGATCGCGACGCGCACATTGCGGATGGCCTCGGCGGTGTCCGTCGCGCCGGGCATCGCGTAGTGCTCCACCTGGGTGATCGAGGCAAACATGTCTCCACCGTGCTGCCCAGCGGTGGCGACGCCGATGGTGTTGACGATGCTGTCGAGAGTGACCGCGTTATCGACGACCATAGGTCCGGCCAGCCACAGTGGCGCACCGCCAAGGGCATCCTTGTAGGCGGGGATCAGCTCCGGAATTCTGTGCAGCGGGATGTGTCCGCCGCTTTCGCATAGTACCTGGACACCGCTGGCGAGCGCGTCCTTGCGCAACTCGGAGAGCAGCAGGATTTCGCGCCATTTCAGCTCATCGCCCGCGTCGGCGGTCGCGCCGGGACGGAAGATGTCTCCGAGGTCGAGCACGACTTCGCGGCGTTTGCAGATGTCGATAATGCCGTCGAAGAATTCGATCAGAGGGTTGTTGCAGTCGTGCATCCGCATGTAGCGAGCGAGCAGACCGCCGCCGCGCGAGGTGGTCGGCATGATCCGGTCGGACTTTTCACTCATCTCGGCGAGTCCAGGGTTGATGCCTGCATGGATGAGCACGAAGTCGACACCTGGTGCCAGACCCATTTCGAATCGATCAAGGAATTCGTTGCGGCCGAATTTCTTTCGCGGGCTGGCGAACAGGTCGTAAGTCAAGCACGCCCCCAATGGGACGCCGACGACCTCCTTGAGATCGGCCCGCAATGCCACACCTTCGGGGTTGGTCGTGAGGTCCATAACCGAGTCGGGTCCTGCTGCGAGGATCACTGACATGCTTTCAACGATGGCCTGCCGGTTGCTATCACGCGGGCCCAGCCCGATCAGACCTGCGACCTTGCGGCGGGTTCCGGCACCAACGAGCAACGGCCGGTAGTCAGTCATGTGTCTGCTTGCTTCCGAGCGCAAGAACACAAGGGTGCCCTGCTGTACTGCCAGCGCTGCGTCTACCGGATCAATCCCCTCCTGTGCGCATGTCGCGAAGAACTGCGGATCGATTGCCAAATCATGCATTTCGTATCACCTTTCAATCGAAGCTACTTCGATGTGTTGCCTTCGGGGTGCCACGGCATCGGCCACTGTCCGTTCACGACTTCGGCGAGATGCTTGTCGGCGCGGGGATCCGGCACTGCATGACCGACGGAGGCGAGCAGGCGGAATGCGGACTTCTTTCATGCGCAGACATCGGCGTTGCAGCGCCGGTGCTGCTGCATCACGATGTGCGCCTCATCGACGGTGAACGGGCTGGCGGGCGCGGCGTGTGTCCAGCTGATCGGCCAAACTCCAATTGCCGCATCGCGATTGCGCGGCTCTGATGGCTCGTCCCCGATCCGCTGCCCGATTTCGGTGAGACTGCTGTCGGTTCGCCGCGCTGGACAGAAGCAAGCAACCGCACCGATGGTGACCAGATTCGTGACCAGCAAGCCGACGGAGATCAGGACTATCGCCTGCCAGGGCTGCATTAGCGGTTCACCTCGATTCGCTTGGATGTCATTGGGTTTCAGGACACCGGGTGAGGCACGATGTGAGCGAGGTGATCACGTGAGTTCTCACAACCCCTCACTAATGGCCCGGCGATGGGCTACCGTGGCGAACACGCTCGAATTCGCGGCTCGAGGGGTGGGGTTGATGAGCGGTCCGAACGATGACAGACGGGCGTTGGGTGCCGTGCTGGCACGGCTGCGGACGGCGGCAGGGCTAACCCAGGAGGCGGTGGCGCATCGGTGCCTGGTGGACCGCACTTACATTTCGCACGCTGAAGCCGGCAGGCAGCTCCCACCCCGGAAGTTCTGGGAAGCAGCCGATGAGGCGGTGCGCGCCGACGGTGCGCTGGTGGCTGCCTACGACACCTACACCGGCACACGGCAGCCGGGCAGGACACTCGGGGCCGGTATGTTCGTGCTTGGCTCCGTCCTGCCGGTTGTCGACCTAGACTCCATGCTCGATACCGACTTGAAGGCGTGGTTGGACATGAATCGACGCGAAATGCTCGAATTCCTCGCCGTCGCGGGGACGCTGCCAGCCGCCGCGCTGCTGGCCGGGCTCGAACGCGGCACCGGCGGGCAACTGGCCCGCGGGTTGACCGTGAAACTCGACGCAACCGCCATCGACCAGATCGAAACCGTGCTCGACGCCGTCGGGCGTCAATACGAGGCGTTCGGGCCGAAGGCCGTGCTCGCTGTCCGGCAAGGCCAGGCGGACCTGGTGGACGCGCTGCTGCGGGACTGCCCCGCCCCGCTTCGGTCGCGGCTGTTGTCGGTTCGGGCGTCGCTGGCGCGGTCGCTGGGCTGGATGTCATATGACGCGGGCGATCTGCGCCTGGCGGGCCACCACTACGAGTTGGCTCGCAACGCCGCCCACGAAGCCGAGAACCCGTCGTTGACGGCACTGGTGCTGTGCAACATGTCGCTGGCGGCCACCAGGGGCGGGCGGCCCGGTGTAGGAGTCGACCACGCCATGGCCGCCGCCTACTGGGCCGGTCGAAGCGACGACGGATACCTACTCGCGTATGCCCGCGATATGGCAGCTGAGGCGCACGCAGAACTCGGCCGAGCACGCGAGTGTCGCACCGAACTCGACGAGGCACGCGAGATCATCGAGCGTGTGGCATCCACGCACCTGCCCACCTACGTGTACGACCCTGCGCTGAATGCGGGATTCGCGGCCGAATGCCTCATCAAGCTCGGCGTCGGCGACCAAGCCGTCGCCGCCGCAACCCGATGCGTGGAACTCATCGACCCGGCCTTCGCACTCTCACGCGGATTCGCCGATGTGGGCCTGGGCGTCGCGCTGTGCCTGATCGGCGAAGTAGACGAAGCCGCACGCATCATCGCCCACAGCGCCGACACCGCCGTCACCCACGGCTCCGGCCGCCTCACCAGCGAAGTCCGCGTTGCCCGCGACACCATCAGCCACACCGCGCCCGGCTCGGCCAGCTTGCGCGAACTCGACACCAAACTCGCCGCCAACGGCCTCACCTGACCAACGGACCCGGTCCTCGACCAAACGGGCAGCCTGAGCGGCGACGTCCGAGAAGATCCGGCAACTCCTTCATGAGGCTCAGCAGGCCGAGTTGCGGTTCGAGTGCGCCGTCCTGGCATCCCACGCCCCCGAGGCGGCCGCGGACACCACACCCGATCCGGTCAAGCTGGTGTGCGCCCTCCGACGCCGACCGGACCTGTTGCCCGCGCAGTTCTACGACTACTGGCTGCACCGCCACGGCCCCTTCGCCACCGAGCAGATCAAGGTGCTCGGGGGTTACCGCTACGTGCAGAGCCACACAACAGACTCCACCCACAACCTCCTGCTCGCCACGGCACGCGGCACCGGCGAGGCCTTCGACGGCGTCACCGAAGTCTGGTTCCGCTCGGAACAGGCGCTGATCACGGCAATGGCCACACCAGCCGGTATGCAAACCAACCAACGGCTCGCCGATGACGAGAAGAACTTCATCGACCTGCCACGGTCCTCGTACTTCCTCACCAAGGAGCACGTGATGCTCGGCTAGAAGACCGCGCCGATCTGCTACTGCGACCTCTGGGCCGACCGCCGGAATCGAACAGATCGATGTCACCGCGATCACCGACGGAACCGCTCCAGGGTTCTCCCCTCTGTCAGCGCCCTGGGAAGTGCGCCTCCCGGTACGCCCCGAAGCGGGCGTCCACTTGCTCGGCGGTCAGGCCGAAATCGGGGAGGGTATAGCGGTGGGCCGGACGCGCTGCGCCCGAGGTGCTTTCGGCGTGCAATGCGGTCATCGCGGCGGTCGCTTCCTCGGTGAGCGGCAGGCCGAAGTGGCGGTAGATCGATTCGACGGCGCCGATCGGGTCGGCGACGAACTCGCCATAGTCGACGTCGCAGAACTGTGCCGCGTCGTGGCGCTTGCGGTCGGTGAGAAAACGTTCCGCGCCGCGTGCCCAGAGATCCAGTTGTGCCGCGCCGACCACCGGCCCGCGGAACTTCTCCGACCACCCCGCGGACGCCTGTTCGTTCAGGCTGCACACCGACGCGATGATCGTGCGCGGATCGCGGTGCATCTGGATGATCAGCGCGTCCGGGTACACCTCGAAAATCGCGTCCAGGGCGAACAGGTGGCTCGGGTTCTTCAGCACCCAGCGTTTTCCAGCGTCCGGGAGCCCGATCAGTTGCAGGTTGCGGCGGTGCCTGCGGTAGGCGGGAGTCCAATCCCGGTCGCGCAGCCATTCGGAGTAACGGGGCAGATAGGCCAGGCACTCGTAGGACACCGACATCGCCGACTGCCGCAGCAACTGCCAGCACTCCTCGACCTCGTCGGCCGAGATGTGGTGCACACCCATGAATTCCGGGTGCTCCACGTGGTGCTTCTCGTAGGCGGCCGCGAGGCGCTGGTATACCGGGTTGCTCGCCCACGTCTCGCGCGGCGGGCGCGGCTGCGGCATCTCGGTGAGCCACATCTCCAGCCCCTGGTGGGCCGGATCCGCGTTGAGCAGGCGGTGCACCGCCGTGGTGCCCGAGCGTGGCAGCCCTGTCACGAAGATGGGACGCTCGATCGCCACGTCGGCATGTTCTGGAAAGCGCTGCCACGACGCCTCGCTGAGCAGCCGGGCGATCAGCGCGCCGCGCAGAAAAGCGCGGTTCACCTTGTTGCCGAACGGGGTGAGTTCAGCGTCCTCGGCATACGACTCGAGCAGAACCTCGAGCCCTTCGCGGTAGTCGTCGGTACCGAAATCGTCCAGCCCGACCACTTTGGTCGCCGAGGCGTGCAGATCGTCGATGGTCCCGACGTCGTCCCTGCCGATCACATTCATCTCCTAGTGGTGGTATTCGCCGGCGTTGACGTCCAGGCACGCGCCGGTGATCGCGCGCGCCAAAGCGGACGCGAAGAACACGACCGCGTCGGCGATCTCGTCGGGTTCCGGCAGCTTGCGCAGGTCGATGGTCTTCGCGGTCTCGGCGTAGACCTCCTCGGCGGTGATGCCCCGCTGCTGCGCCAGGTAGTTGAAGTACCACTTCAAGTTGTCGGCCCAGATATAGCCGGGCGCAACGGAATTCACCCGGATGCCCTTCGGCCCGAGTTCGGTGGCCAAGCTCTGCGCCAGCGCGAGCAGGCTCGCCTTGGCCATCTTGTACGGCCCGAAGGTCCGCCGCGAGTGACGCAGCACCGCGGAGTTGATCATCACCACCGAGCCCTTGGTCTCGCTGAGCGCGGGCACGAACAGCCTGGTCAGCCGCAGCGCGGCCAGCACGTTGGTCTCGAAGCCCGCCCGCACCTGATCCAGGTCGACGTCGAGGAGATCGACGATGGGCGGGATGGCGAAGGCATTGTTGACCAACGTGTCCACCTTGCCGAACGCGCTGTGCGCGGTCTCCACCAGGTTGACCGCCGCGGCCTCGTCATTGATGTCGGTCGGCACGACCACGGCGCGCCTGCCGAGCTCGGTGATCTCCTTGGCCACCTCGGTCAGGCGGGACTCCGTCCGCGAGGCGAGCACCACGTCCGCGCCCGCCTTCGCACTCTGCACGGCGATGGCACGGCCGAGTCCCGGCCCGACACCCGAAACCACGACAACCTTGTCCTGCAACAACATCAGCCCAGCATCCTCTCCGCGACGGCCACCTGACGCGCCGCGATCCGCGCGCGCCACTGCTCCGGCGTGACGCGCGCCTGGTCATAGAAGGGCAGCCGCTCGGGCAGGTCGGCGACCGAAACGACCGCCACGGTCGGCCCGTCGTCGGGTTTCATGTCCCTGGACAGCCGCTGCCAGCGGAACTGCAGATACCCCCTGGCGTGGCCGGTGCGTTCGATCCAGTTGGCCAGGCCGGGATCGCGCTCGCTGACCACCAGTCGGATCATGCCGTCCGGGTCCACGCGCGCCTGGTCGGCCGTGAGGCTGGTCTGGTGGTTGATGTAGTCCAGCGACAGGTACCACATGCTGCCGAGCTGGAAGCCCTGGTACGGCGCGTCGGATTTCGGCACCGTGATGATCATGGCCTGGTCGTCGTCCAGGTCGTAGTGGCCGACCGAGGAGAACTGCGTGGTGAGCCCACCCGGCGTGGAGCGCGGCTCGGTCAGCGTGTTCACCGGCAGGTTCAGATAGAACCACTCCGGAAAGGCGAGGAAGGTCTTCAGCCGCGAGACCAGCATCTTGCCCGCCACGCCGTACCGCTTGGTCAGCACGTCTTTGGTCAGCGGCGGCGGGGCGTCGCCGATCCGGTCCACGCGCTGGATGCGAATCGTGCCCGCGCGCTCGGTCGACCAATCGCTGTAGACCTCGCGGACCACGAGCATCGCCGCGTCGGAGCTCAGGTGCACATAGCCGGGACGCGCTTCGCCTGGACCGAACCGGATCGCGAAGGAGCCGTCCGGGCCGATCTCGAGCTCGCGATCGTCGAACGCGGTGAGGCTGTCGGGCACGTCCACCGGCGAATAGTCGCCGTTGAGCACCTGAAAGCTGAGGTCACGGGTGGTGCCGCGGGTACCGGTCACCACGTATTCCGCATCCGGCCGCAGGTAGGAGTGGAAGTAGAGGGTGTCCGGGTTGTCCAAGCCCATCTTGGTGTACGGCCCGGTGGACTGCACGAAGAACGGGAAGTCCCGCTCGTAGGCCCAGGCCATCTGCAGCGAGGCGCGGATGCTGCCCGCCAGATAGTCGTAGCCCTCGACGAGGTCCTGTTCGGTGCGGATGTGCGCGGCTCCGGTGATGATCTGCTCGGCGGCCGCTATGGCGTCCGCGAACGGCTGGGTCAGCAAGAGGCTCTCTCCAGTGTTCCAAATATGTACCACTCTGGTACATTTCGATACGAGAAAGATTAGAACGTGTTCTAGGAGTGGTCAATGGTCGGCCGTCGGTCCGCGCCCACCGCACGGGTGGTTCAGGTCCTGGATTTCTTCGTCGAGCAGCGTGGCAAACGCTTCGGACTCTCCGAGCTCGCCCGCGAACTCGATCTGGCCAAGCCCACCTGCCTGGGCATCCTCACCGAGCTGACGGCGGGCGGATACCTGATGCGCGACGCGGATACCCGCAGCTATGGGCTCGGACCGGCGCTGATCGCGGCGGGCCGGGTGGCCCAGGACAGTTTCGCGATCTCCGCGCTCGCCCGCGTGGAGCTGGAGAAAATCACCGGGCGCTATCGCACGACCTGCACCGCGTCGGCCGTCGTCGGCGAGCAGATCATGGTGCTGGAAAGCACCGGGCCCGGCCTGGTCAAGGTGGGCGCGGCCTATCATTTCGCGCCGCCGGTCGGCCTGATGTACGTGCTCTGGGACACCGACGCGGCCTTCGACGCCTGGCTGGCCAAGCCGCCCGCGGTGCCGCTGCGGCAGGACGAGGCACGCCTGCGCCAGGTGGTCGCCGAGTGCCGCGAACGCGGGTTCCTGGTGGAGAGCATGACCGCTGCCGGACGGCGGCTGTACTCGCTGCTGGCCGGGGTCGCCGACCGGGATCTACCCCCCGAGCTGCGCGAACTGGTCGCCGAGCTGGTGACGAGCCTCGGCGAACGGGTCTATCTGGGGTCGGATCTGCGACCCCGCAAGGAGCACGCGGTGAGCCTGCTCGCCGCACCCACCTACGACGGCGACGGCAGGCAGAACATGGTGCTCACCATGTATGTCGGCGCCTCGATCACCGGCGCCGAAATCGCGCGGCGCGGCGCGGCGCTGGTCACCGCCGCCGACGCGGTGACGGCGAGCTCGGGCGGTCGCAAACCATTGACCAGCGACCGAAACGTGTTCTAGTTTTGCGATGTGAGCCTGTACGCGAAGTCGACGGTGAGCACCTACGAGCTACCCCATCTGGACGCGCTCGAGGCCGAGTCGGCGCACATATTCCGTGAAGTGGCAGCAACATTCGAACGCCCGGTGTTGTTGTTCTCCGGCGGCAAGGACTCGGTGGTGATGCTGCACTTGGCGGCCAAGGCCTTCTGGCCCGCGCCGCTACCGTTCCCCGTGCTGCATATCGACACCGGGCACAACTTCGACGAGGTGATTCCCTACCGCGACGCCACGGTCGCGCGCTTGGGGCTGCGCCTGGTGATCGGGCGGGTCCAGGACGACATCGATGCGGGACGCGTCGTCGAGGACACCGGTCCACGCGCTTCGCGCAATCGATTGCAGACGACGACGTTGCTGCGCTCGATCCAGGAGAGATCGTTCGACGCGGTCTTCGGCGGCGCGCGCCGCGACGAGGAGAAGGCCCGCGCCAAGGAGCGGGTGTTCAGTTTCCGGGACGAGTACGGCCAATGGGAGCCGCGCAGTCAGCGCCCCGAGCTGTGGAACCTCTACAACGGCAGGCATCGCCCCGGCGAGCACATCCGGATATTTCCGCTGTCGAACTGGACCGAGCTGGACATCTGGAGCTACATCGCCGCCGAGCGCATAGAGCTGCCCGCGCTGTATTACGCACACCGCAGACAAGTGGTGCAACGCGACGGAATGCTCTTGGCGCACACCCGCTTTCTCGAACTCCTGGACGGCGAGCAGCCCTACGAGGCCACAGTGCGGTTCCGCACCGTCGGCGACGCCACCTGCACCGGCTGCGTCGAATCCACCGCGGCCACCCCGGCTGAGGTGGTGGCCGAGGTCGCCGCGGCGCGGGTCACCGAGCGGGGCGCCACCCGCGCCGACGACCGCATCTCCGAGGCAGGTATGGAAGACCGCAAACGCGAAGGCTACTTCTGATGACGACCACCACTCTGTTGCGCCTCGCGACCGCGGGCAGTGTCGACGACGGCAAGTCGACCCTGATCGGCCGCCTGCTGTTCGACTCCAAGACCCTCTTCACCGACCAGCTCGCCGCGGTGGAGCGCACCAGCCGCGACCGCGGCGACGACTACCCGAACCTGGCCCTGCTCACCGACGGCCTGCGCGCCGAACGCGAACAGGGCATCACCATCGACGTGGCGCACCGCTATTTCGCCACGCCCAGAAGGAAATTCATCATCGCCGACACCCCGGGGCACGTGCAGTACACCCGCAACATGGTGACCGGCGCCTCGACCGCCGACCTGGCGTTGATCCTGGTGGACGCCCGCAAGGGAGTGGTGGAGCAGACCCGCCGCCACGCGTTCCTGGCCGGCCTGCTCGGCATCCCGCACCTGGTGCTGTGCGTGAACAAGATGGACCTGGTCGACTGGTCGCAGCAACGGTTCGAGGAAATCCGCGAGGAGTTCGCCCGGTTCGCCTCCAAACTCGACGTCTCCGACCTGACGTTCGTGCCGGTGTCGGCCCTGCACGGCGACAACATCGTGCACCGCGGCGCCAGTATGCCGTGGTACGAGGGCACTCCCCTGCTGCACCACCTCGAAGAAGTGCACATCGCCTCGGACCGCAACCTGATCGACGCGCGGTTCCCGGTGCAGTACGTCACGCGCAGGCACGCCGAGGATTTTCGCGGTTACGCGGGCACCGTGGCGGGCGGGGTGTTCAAGCCGGGCGACGAAGTCGCGGTGCTGCCTTCCGGATTCACCACTACGGTCGCGGCGATCTGGGGTCCGGGCGGCACGCCGATCGCGGAAGCCTTTCCGCCGCAGGCGGTCACCATCCAGCTCGCCGACGAATTGGACATCTCCCGCGGCGACCTGATCTGCCGCCCGAACAACCGCCCGCACGCGGGCCGCGACCTGGATGCGATGGTGTGCTGGTTCGCCGAGGACACCCAGCTCACCCCCGGCGCGACCTATACCATCAAGCACACCACCCGCGCGGCCACCGCCGAGGTCCGATCCCTGGACTACCGGCTGGACGTGAACACGCTGCATCGCGATGAGAACGCGGAGGCGTTGTCGCTCAACGAGATCGGCCGCGTCCAGTTGCGCACTCGCCGGCCGCTGCTGTTCGACCCGTACCGGCGCAACCGCGCCACCGGCAGTTTCATCCTGGTCGACGAGGCCACCAACAACACGGTCGCCGCGGGCATGATCACCGGCCCCACCCTGCCGTCCGCCCGGGTGGTCTGGCATTCCACCGCGGTCGAGCGCGACGAGCGCGCCACCCGCGGCCTCACCGTCTGGCTGACGGGCCTGTCCGGCTCCGGAAAGTCCACCGTCGCCGTGGAATTGGAGCGTAGGTTGGTGGCCGCGGGCCGACCGGCATTCCTCTTGGACGGCGACAACCTGCGGCACGGGCTCAACTCCGATCTCGGCTTCAGCGCGGCCGACCGGGTGGAGAACGTCCGGCGCGTCGGCGCGGTGGCCAGACTGTTCGCCGAAGCCGGTGTCGTGGCGGTGGTTTCGCTGATCAGCCCGTACCGAGCCGACCGAGATCGAGTGCGGGCCGCGCACGAGGCGGCGGGTATCCCGTTCCTCGAGGTGTTCGTCGACACCCCCCTCGCGGTCTGCGAAGTCCGCGACCCCAAGGGCATGTATGCCAAGGCGCGCGCGGGCGAAATCCGCGGCTTCACCGGCATCGACGACCCCTACGAGGCGCCTGTGCACGCGGACATCGTGCTGCGCCCGGACCACGGCGACCCCGCATCGATGGCCGCGGCAATCATCGCGCAGCTCACCCGGATGGACTGATCCGACCAGGATTCGCCTGCCGATCAGTGCGGACGGCATCGAACATGCCTGGCTTGTAGGAAGTTCGAACATCCGACAATGCCGATGAGCGTTCGGCGATGCAGTGCGTCATCTCGGAACGTTCGTTCGGCAGGCCGGACTAGGCATTGGTCGCAGCGGAGCTTGCCTGACGGGCGCTGCGCCACTTGGTGGCATACGGCAGCACGAACATGTACAGACCGGAGAACAGAAGCGAAGCGAGCGGAAGCAGCGGCAGGTAGGACACCCAGACGACAGGCTCCTCTTGTGCCAAGGCGACAAAAGTGGCAAGGACGGTCGAAATAAAGACAATGGCCGACCAACGGTGCAGCTGCCGGACCCACTGTGCGGACATACGACCCCGGGCCTCGGCGACCTGCCGGGCTGGGATGTCCGCGGCGGGTCGGCTGCGCCGCGCGGTGGCATACGGCAACACGAATATGGCGAGACCGGACAGCAGGAGCAAGGCGAGTGGGGGCAGCGGTAGGTAGGACACCCAGACCGGACCCCCCAGCGCCAAGGCGACAACGGTGATGACGACGGTGACCGTAAAGACAATGGCCAGCCACCGGTGAATCTGCCGAACCCGCTTGTTCCGGTTCATTGAGTCCTCCTCTGCGTACGAGCGACCCGCGGCCCGGCGATCTGCCTGCCGAACGTCGGTGGAGAAGACGTTAGCCACGGCTCGGTGACCAGCGCTTCTCGATTCCTGATCGTTCTGGTCACCCGTTGCGCGCCTGGCGGCAGGCGCGGCGTCACGCAAGACAGACCTCGGTGAAAGTCGCCGGTTTCGAGGCCTTATCGCTGAGTGGCCGGTTTCGCGAGCAGCTCGATCAGTGCCGTGATGCTCTGCTCACCCCGGCCCTCGGCTACGGCTCGACGCAGCAGGTCGTGCATCGGCGCATGCCAGGACATATCGACACCCGACTCCGCCCCGAGCTGCTCGTCATCGCCGATCGCGGCGTGGAACAGCGCGATCGAAGAGCCGAGCCGGGTGTAGTCCCCGGCATCGATCTCCTCGGCCAGCACCGGAAGGATCGACTCGATCATCTGGAGCCACTTGGCCGAGTACTGCACCATCGTGCGTGCCGCCAGACCACGCGCGGCCAGCACCGCCGCGCCTTCGAAGAAGCCGAGCAGCGCAGGCAGCAAAGTGGCGCCGACGGCGGATTCGTAGAGAGCGGCCAGATCCGGTTCGGTGCCCAAGTGGACGAGGTCACCGCCGAGCACCCGCAGCGTTTCCGCGTTCTCGTCGAAGACGGTCTGCTCGCCGCCGAAATACAGCAACGTGTCCGGTTTGCCCACGGCCGAAGGCACATTCTTGATCGCACCGCCGAGGAAACGCGCACCCTGCTCGGCCGCCCAGTGTGCGAATTCCCGTGCGTCGGAGGGTGTTCCGCTGTTGAGGGTGATGAGAGTGCGCCCACTCAGCCTCGACCCGGCCGTAGCCAGACTGTCGTGGGTGGCTCGGAACGTGGTCATGCACGCGATGATCACCGGGCTGGCGGCGATGGCATCGGCGATGGCGAGCTGCTGGGTCGCACCCGCCGCCACCAACGGAGCCGCCCGTTGCGGGCTGCGGTTCCACACGGTGGTCGGGTGCCCTGCCGCGAGGAAGGCTTCGGCGAGCGCGCGGCCCATGGATCCGGTGCCGAGCACAGTCACCGAGGTGCGTTCCCGATCGATCATTACGCCTCCTATCACATGACATTGCGGACCGAGTGTCTGTGCGTCTCAGCAATCCCAGCAAGTACGCACTTTCCAGGGCAGTTACATACGTCCAGGTAATCTGCCAGGTCGCGAGCGGCCCGCATGGGTGCGGTATGACGGGTGTCACCACCGGTACCAGAGGACGGCGAGCCCCGACCGAATGTCCGCTACCGGCTGATGAGCGAGGACACAAGGAAAGGTCGGATTCTCGAATACCAATCCGAGAGTGGGTCCCTCGAGGTGCGCTGGCTGGATCGTTGGATCGGATCCAGTCAGCGGGACAGAGGTCCCGGTGACCATGGTCGGCGGGCTCCAAGTTCTATACGGAACCGTATATATGGGTTTAAGCTCTGATTTGTACGCTACCGTATATATCTGGAGGGCCGCGATGGAGCAGCGGAGCGCGAGTCGGATGATCAAGTGGGCCGGTTGGCTCATCACGCTGTTCGGGGCCGCGCACACGCTCGGCGCTTTGACGGTGGAGAAAGCCGCGCGTCACGCGGGAACCTGGTTCAGCGGGGGATTGTGGAGCGACGACCTCGCGGCGATGAGTTCGGCGAACAGCGCGTACTGGCTGAGTTTGGCCAGCTTCGGCGTGCCGCTCGTCGTGGTCGGCGTGATGGTGCTGTGGCTGGAACGTCGCGGCATCGCGCCGCCGACGTTCGTCGCGTGGACGCTCGGGGTCTGGACCGTGGGCGGCGCTGCGGTCCTCATGTTCACGCCCTGGCCGATCCTCCTGCTCGCCAGCGTCCTGCTGCTGGTCGGATCACGCCGCGCCGCCCGTCACGACGAGCAGCCCACCCCAGCCGAGTTTCGACGAGCGTGAACACAAGACGTGCGTGAATACGGACCGCGCGCTATCGCTCCGTTTACGGACGGCTCGCCTACGTGAGTGTCCTTTGGTTTCCATCGGGTCGAAGACCGCTCCGCGACACAGCTGTTCGCCACGTACGGCATCCGAACAACTGCTCATCCTCTATGGATTCAGGACCGCGGCTGATCCACGCCTGCACCGCCTGAGCAGCCGTGTCGGGGCCGCCGGCGCACACCTCGAAATCGTCGTGGTCGATGGTGATCCACACCACTGCCGTGGGTTTCCGCGGCGTTCTGACCTTGTCCCAAACCTGGAGGTAAGTAACCGGGACCCGAAGTGCGGTCTTCCCGACGTGGCCAGCGGCAGTCACCATCGAGTCCGGCGCCGACACGATCTGCACAACCGTATTCGAAGGGACGAAATGATGTCTCAGTCAGCTGGTTCGGTGACGGTCATGGGGCTGGGGTCGATGGGACAGGCGATGGTCCGGTCGTTGTGCGCTTCCGGCACGAAGGTGACCGTATGGAACCGCAGCCCCGAAAAAGCCGGCGCTGTGGTGGAATTCGGCGCCGTGCGAGCGGATACCGTGGGACAGGCTTTGAGTGCCGGCGAGGTGATCGTCCTCAGCCTGACCGACTACCCCGCCATGTACGACGTGCTCGAGCCCGTGGCCGAGCACCTGGCGGGCAAGACGATCGTCAACCTCTCGTCGGACTCGCCGGAAAGCACACGCAAGGCCGGGGCATGGATTCGTGCACGTGGTGGTCGATTCCTCGCCGGCGGAGTCATGGCCGACAGCGATGGCGTGGGGAGTTCAGCCGCCTATATCTTCTACAGCGGCCCTCGTGACGTCTTCGCCGCATGTGCCGACGCGCTCCGGCCGCTGGGCCGACCAGAGTACCTCGGCGAGGACGATGGGATCGCACAGCTCTACTACCAGGCGGTCCTGGCAATGTTCCTGCCCGGGCTGCTCGCGTTCGAGCAGGCACTGGCCATGATCGATCGATCCGGCGAATCGATCGAACGATTCCTGCCGTACGCGCAACGGTCGATGGGCGATATGGCGGATCTGTATGCCGCGGTGGCCGCTATGGCCGCCACCGGCGGATGGCGCGATATCGCACATCTGCGGATGATGGCAGCAGGCGCGCAGCATGTCGTCCAGACCGCCACGGCTGCCGGAGTAGACACGGCGTTGGCGCACGCCGTGCGGACCTACTGGCATCGGGCCCTGACCGAAAGTGAGCGAACCGGTGTACCGGTATCGACCTTCCAGCTACTTCGAGGCGAAACCAGCAGCCTGAACAAACCGGAATACCGCTGATCGTGCTTGCCCGTGGCGGGACGACGATCCGGACTGCCGATTTGCGTGCCACGCACAGGTAGGACAGCGGACCGCAGCCTATGGCGCATTCCGATCTCACCGATATTGACAGGCAAGTGACTACTTGCCTATTGTTGGCCCATGGGCGATATCTTCAAGGCCCTCGCCGATCCCACCCGGCGGACCATTCTCGACGAGCTCACCGAGCGCGACGGTCAGACTCTGTTCGAGATCTGCGTCCGCCTGACGAGTCGACATCAGCTCAACCTGACCCGGCAGGCCGTATCCCAGCATCTGGCAGTGCTGGAGGAGGCGGGGCTGATCACGACGCGCAAGCAGGGGCGGTACAAGTTCCACCACCTCGACACCACTCCCCTGGCCGCCATCTTCGAGCGGTGGCCGGTCGGCAGGAAAGGACAAGCACCGTGAAGATCTATGTCACCAGCGTGTTCGTCGACGACCAGCAGAAGGCCCTCGACTTCTACACCGAGGTGCTCGGCTTCACCAAGAAGCACGACATCCCGCTGGGCGAGGCCCGGTGGCTGACGGTCGTCTCACCGGAGGACCCCGAGGGCACAGAACTGCTGCTCGAGCCGGACGGACACCCCGCAGTCAAGCCGTACAAGGAAGGACTGGTCGCCGACGGCATTCCGGCCACGTCGTTCCAGGTCACCGATGTGCAGGCGGAATACGAGCGGCTGCGCGGGCTGGGGGTGACGTTCACGCAGGAACCGATGGCGGCAGGGACGGTGACCATGGCGGTCTTCGACGACACCTGCGGGAACCTGATCCAGATCATCACCCCGGCCTGATCTCCAGCAGACCGATCAGGAATCGAGAAGCGCCGGTCACCGAGCAGCGCATAGCGTTACTGCCATGAACATCACCACTGATCAGAGCACTGTCGAGTCCGTCATCCTCGAGGTGTCCGACCCCGCGGCCGCCGCGGCCTTCTACGCCGCCGCGTTCGGCCTCGGCGACAAGGTGCGCGTGCGCGCCTCCGAGGCGCCGACGACCGGCTTTCGCGGCTTCATACTTTCGCTCGTGGTGTCTCAGCCGAGCACCGTCGACAGCCTCATCGGCACCGCCCTCGACGCAGGCGCGACGACGCTGAAGCCTGCCAAGAAGAGCTTCTGGGGCTACGGCGGCGTCGTCCAGGCTCCGGACGGGGCGATCTGGAAGATCGCGACGTCGTCGAAGAAGGACACCGGCCCGGCCACCCGGGAGGTCGACGATTTCGTGGTGCTCCTCGGGGTCGACAACGTCAAGGCGACCAAGCAGTTCTACGTCGACCGCGGTCTGGCCGTGGCGAAGAGCTTCGGCAGCAAGTACGTCGAGTTCGACGCTTCACCGTCTTCGGTCAAGCTGGCGCTCTACGGGCGCCGCGCCGCCGCCAAGGACGCCGGCGTCGCACCGGAGGGCGCCGGGTCGCACCGGATCATCATCGGCGGCGATATCGGGTCCTTTGCCGACCTGGACGGGTTCGCGTGGGAGGTCGCCCCGGACAAGGATCTGAAATCCTGATCCGAACCCGATCACGCCGGGCGACGGCCCGGCGAGAGATCGAGGCTAGGCTTCCGGCATGAGCACGGCGCAGTCCGACAGCCTTCCCGGTCGACGGGAGAAGCGACGACTGCGGTCACAGCTCGCCTGGTATTTGTTCCTCGCCTGCACAGTTGCGTCTTGCCTGGGGGCACTCGTCCGGGCCAGTGCCCCAGATGGCACCGAGTCGTTGCTGTTGTGGTTGTTCTTGATCAGCGTGGCGTTCGGGTTGTTCTGCGTGATCGTCGGCTACCTGACCCGGGTAGTCGTATCCCGGCGGCTTCGGGTACCCGAGTTCAGTCCCCTGCTTGCGCCTGCGCTGGTGGTGGCGTTCACGGTAGCTGCCTGGAGCGCAGACCTACCGATCGCTGTGCGCTGGTACTTCTCGGCGCACAGCTTCGATGATGCCGCACAGCAGGTGCGCGACGGTGTCGATCCGCGGACGTTCGAAGGTCACCGGCTCGGCCTCTACCGCATTGACAGTGCGGACCGCTTCGACCGGGGTATCTACTTCAGGACCAGCCCCATAGCGCGCAACTGCTCGAGCGGGGGCGGAGGGTTCGCCCAGCTTACCGGCGCGCCTCCCCCGCATGGCGCATTCCATCACCTGAATGGTGGCTGGCATTGGTTCTGTCTCGACAGTGGCGGGTTGAAAGTGCCAGACCATCCCATCGGGGGATCGCGCTAGCCGACCTATCACCAACGAACCCTGGTGATGTCAATATTCGCCTGTACCAACGTCTTCGGATCGCAGGCGGTGTCGAGATCCCACCGGTAGGCGGTGTCACAGACGACCTTGGTTCGGCAGCTCGGGGCCCGCGCGGCTTCGGCTTCCTCGCGGCTGTAGGAGATCTTTCCGGCTATGCGCTCGGCATGACGTCTCCTCAGCGTCGAGGATTCCGGTGGAGCCGCTCGGCGGCGGTGCGCGCGGGATCGCCGACCAGCGTTGTCCAAAGGTGGCGTTTTCATTGCCCGCAGAAGGCGGCAACTCTCAGGATGACACCCCGTAGCAGGTGGCGATCGCGGCGGCGCGGTTGCGCAGGGAGGTGCGCAACCACTGCGGGGCCAGGGCTTCCGCGTTCGTGGCGAGCTGCCACACCGCCCATTCGGCGTGTCTCGGATCTTGGAAGGTCACCTCCATCCGCAGCCAGCCGTCTGCGTCGGCTGCTTCGTCGCGGACGGCCAGCGCGGTGCCCACCAGGTCCTCCCGCCGTGCCGGGTGCACCCGTACCAGCACGGTGACTTGGTCGCCGCCGGTCCGGAACTGCGTGCTGCGTTCCTGCCAGGCCCGGTCCAGATCGACCCGGTCCGGTCGCTGTGCGGGTTCGGGGAGTTCCTCCGCCGCCAAGACCCGGGACAGCCGGTAGGTGCGGTCCGCGCCAGACCTCGTGGCCAGCAAGTAGCCCTGGTCGCGTACGGTGACCAGCCCGATCGGGTCCACCGTGCGCCACTTCGGGGTCTGGTCGACAGCCGCGTAGTGGATGCGCAGCTTGTGGCCGGCGAACACCGCGCGCCGGACCTCGGTCACTATGGCGTCGGGCACCTCCTCAGCGACCAGCCGGCGCGAGAGGAGGTCGGCCTCCGGGTCGACGAGGAATCGCTGGGCCGCGCCGGCCGCGGTGGCCCGAGAGCTCTCGGGTAGCGCGTCGACCACCTTGCGCATGGCCGAAGCGAGCGCCGAGCCGAGGCCGAATGCCTGCCCACCACGCCGTGATCCGGCGACCAGCAGGGCAAGTGCCTCGTCGTGATTCAGTCCGGTGAGCTCGGTCTGGAAACCGGGCAACAATGCGAAACCGCCGTGCCGGCCGCGTTCGGCGTAGACCGGGACGCCGGCCGCGGACAGCGCCTCGATGTCGCGCAGCACGGTGCGGGTGGATACCTCCAGCTCGCGGGCCAGCGTGGCCGCGGACAGCCGACCGTGCCGGCGCAGCAGCAGCACCAGCGAGACCAACCGGTCAGCTCGCATACGAAAATTATGTCAGCAATACACGACACAAGGTGTCGTGTATTGCTGACAGGCTGACCAGCATGACAAAGAAGATGGCTACCGAGCCGATGGACGTACGTACTCTCGATGAATCGGCCGGAGCTGATGGGGCCATGGAACGGGCAACGGTCAACCCGTGGACGTGGTCGGTGGAGATGGGGTACAGCCAAGGCGAGATCGTCTCCGGGCACACCCGGACGCTGTACTGCTCCGGGCAGACCGCGATGAGCGGCGACGGCAAGCCCCAACATGCCGGTGACATGGCCGCGCAGTTGGCGCTGAGCGTCGACAACCTGGAGGCCATTCTCAGCGAGGCCGGCATGTCCCTCGCGAACCTCGTCCGGCTCAACGTCTACACCACCGACGTCGATCTGCTTTTCCAGCACTACGGCGTGCTGGCGTCGCGGTTGGGCGCCGCCGGGGTGGCACCGACCACCACGATGCTCGGGGTGACACGGCTGGCGATCCCCGGCCTGATGGTCGAGCTCGAGGGGACCGCCGTCGCGTGATGCGACCTCGCCGCCTCTGCCGGTCGAACCGGCACGAGTAGCAGGCAGGTGGGTGCTTTCCGGTGCTCAGAATAGTGACAATCGGCGTCTACGGTTTCACGGCCGGAGCCTTCCTCGACAAGCTCACCGGCGCGGGCGTGGGGTCGCTGCTCGACCTCCGCCAGCGCCGCGGCGTCCGGGGCCCCGACTACTCCTGGGCGAACTCGGCGCGGCTCCAGCGCGCGCTCGCCGCGGCGGACATCGGCTACCGGCACGTGAAGGAACTGGCGCCGACAACCGAGCTGCGCCAGCTCCAGTACCGCGAGGACGACCGCCAGGGCGTGGGCAAGCGCAACCGCATCGCGCTGGCGCCCGAGTACGCCGAGCGCTACACCCGTGAGATCCTCGACCCGTTCGACCTCGGCGCGCTCGTGGCCGAGCTTCCGAGCGACTCGGCGACCGTCCTTTTCTGTGTCGAACGCGATCCGGAGGCATGCCACCGCTCGCTCGTGGCGGCGCGCCTGCGCGCCGAGCATGGCCTGCCAGTCACGAACCTCCGACCGGGCTGAGCCATGCCCATCACCGGCGTTCGTGGAGTGGCTGACGGGCCCTCACGCGGCTGGGTCACCGACCCCGCGTACAGGCTCACCGCGAATCTCGTGTCGGGCGTGGATATGCGGCACCTGGTATAGCGGGCCGGCGAGTCAGCAACTTCCTGCGAAGTCGAGTAGCGGACTACGCGCGTCATCTGAATTCGGGTGCGTCAGGCTCGAATCGTCCAGTTCATGCGTCTCGATCTGGAGAGCGGGGCGATAACCCATGTGCGCGCAGGCTCCGGAGGCTCTGGAGCGGCAGGCTCGTGGACAACAGGAGTCGTCCGACTACGACGCCTTCATCTCCTATGCCCACGAAGATCGGCTGGTCGCCGCGGGTATTCAGAAGGGCCTGCATCGCATCGGACGGCGCATGGGCCACTTGCACGCCCTGCGGGTATTCCGTGACGCCACCGACCTCACCGCCAGCCCCGACCTGTGGGGCAAGGTCAGCGACGCGATCGATCGCGCCCGCTATTTCATCGTGGTGCTTTCCGCACACTCGGTCGCCTCGGGCTGGGTCAACAAGGAAGTTGCCCACTGGCTGCGACGACGCGGCCCGGACCGGTTGCTGTTCGTCGTCGCCGACGGACACCTGACCTGGGACGAAGACACCGGACGATTCGACCCGGAACGCTCCGATGTGGCCCTACCGGTACTGACCGAGCCAGGAACGCTCACCGCCGAGCCGTTCTACGTCGACGTCAGCGAGGATGCGCCGTGGGATCCTCGCGCGGCGTTGTTCCGGGAGAAGGTCACCGACCTGGCTGCCCCGATCCATGGCAAACCCAAGTACGAACTGGCCAGCGAGGACCTGCGGGAGCAACGCCGCTTCCGGCGGTTACGGCGCGCCGCCATCGTCGGCCTCGCGCTCCTGACCATCAGCGCTGTCACCGCGGCGGCGATCGCGCTCGATCAACGACAAGCGGCCATCCATCAACGCAACGAAGCGATCGCTCTGCGGCTGGTATCCGAGGCCCAGGCCATCCTCGCCGGCGCCCGCCTCGACGGGGATGCACGCGCGCTCAAGCAGATTCTGGCCGCGCAGTCGATCGCATCACGGCCGGACGAGGGCGCGCTGCTCGGCGCCGACCTCGAGCTCCGTCACGTACGCAGGATAATCGAGACCACCGCGCGGGTGCCCAGCGTGGCGGTCAGCCCGGACGGGAAGCGGATAGTCTCCGGCGGTGCCGACGGCACCGTACGACTCTGGGACGCGAACACCGGACAACCCATCGGCGAACCCAGCACCGAACACCAGGGCCGGGTGTTGAGCGTGGCGTTCGCCCCGGACGGACGGCGCATCGCCTCCGGCGGTGCCGACAAGACTGTGCGGCTCTGGGATGCGAACACCGGACAACCCATCGGCGAACCCATCACCGGACACCAGAACTGGGTACGGAGCGTCGCGTTCGCCCCGGACGGACGCCGCATCGCCTCCGGCGGAGACGACAAAACCGTGCGGCTCTGGGACGCGAACGCCGGACAACCCATCGGCGAACCCATCACCGGACACCAGAACTGGGTGTTGAGCGTGGCGTTCGCCCCGGACGGACGGCGCATCGTATCCGGCGGTGTCGATGAAACCGTGCGGCTGTGGGACACGAATACCGGAACACCGATCGGCCAACCCATGACCGCGCACCGCAGTCAGGTGGCGAGCGTCGCGTTCGCCCCGGACGGGCAGCGGATCGTCTCCGGCGGCTTCGCCGGCAGGGCCGGAACCCTCCGGCTGTGGGACGCGAACACCGGAACACCGATCGGCGAACCCCTGACCGGACACCGAGGCCCGATCGGCAGCGTCGGGTTCGCCCCCGACGGTCAGCGCATCGTCTCCACGGGCGCCGACGGCACCGTGCGGCTGTGGGACACGAACACCGGAACACCGATCGGCGAACCCCTGACCGGACACCGAGGGCCGGTGGGCGGTGTGACGTTCAGCCCGGACGGCCAGTGGATCGTCACCGGCGGCGACGACGGCACCGTGCGAGTGTGGGATGCGACCACCGGCAAACCGACCATCCCGGGCGACGTGATGAGCGTGGCGTTCAGCCCGGACGGGCAGCGCATCGCCTCCGGCGGCGGTGACGTGCGGCGATGGGATGCGACCGTTGCGCAACCCGTCGGCGAACCGATGACCCGACACGAAGACGGCGTGATGAGCGTGGCGTTCAGCCCGGACGGGCGGCGCATCGCCTCCGGCGGTCCCGACCGCACCGTGCGACTCTGGGACGCGAACACCGGAACACCGATCGGCGAACCCATGACCGGACACCAGAACTGGGTGTTGAGCGTGGCCTTCGACCCCGACGGACGGCGCATCGCCTCCGGCAGCTCCGACGGCACCGTGCGACTCTGGGACGCGAACACCGGAACACCGATCGGCGAACCCATGACCGGACACGAAGACTGGGTGTTCAGCGTGGCGTTCAGCCCCGACGGGCAACGCATCGCCTCCGGCAGCTCCGACGGCACCGTGCAGTTGTGGGACGCGGCAACCCGCCAACCCATAGGAAAGCCGATGACCGCAACTGCGGTCCGGATTCCAAGTATCGCGTTCAGCCCGGACGGGCAGCGCATCGTCGCTGGCAGCTCCGACGGCACCGTGTGGATGTGGGACGCGGCAACCGGCCAACCCCTCGGCGAACCGATGGGCGCGCACCAAGGAACAGCGTGGAGTGTGGCGTTCAGCCCGGACGGGCAGCGCATCGTCACCGGCGGCGACGACGGTAACGTGCGGCTGTGGGACGCGACCAGCCGCCGATCGATCGGCCCTCCCATGACAGGACACCCTGGAACTGTCCGGAGCGTGGCGTTCAGCCCGGACGGTCGGCGCATCGTATCCAGCGGTGATCATGGCAGCATATTGCTCTGGTCCGCAGCCCCCGCTGAGTGGACGAAAAATCTGTGCAGCACGCTGACGCGAAACATGAGCCACAAACAATGGCGTGAGTGGGTCTCGCCGGATATCGACTACGTCAAGGTCTGCCCTGACCTACCGATTCCTCCTGACGACACCCCGGCTGCGAAGTGAAGGTGAGCTGACGTCGGCTCGCCGACTCGAGGAGTCCGACCGCACACGCTGCCCCCGACAGAACGAAGAATCCGCCCGCAGCACACCGCGACACGCCAGGGAAAGGTGGGCAATGCACCAGAACGATCGCCGGTCGGAGCTGCGCCACCGACTCTGGAACCACCCGGAGGCCGAGACCGGCCCCGACGCCCGTAGCACCACCTACGACAGCGCGGTGCTCGACCAGTACCGCCTCTACGTGGAGATGGCCGACCGCATCAGCGCCCGACGAGGCTTGACGAACTCGTTCTTCGTGACACTCAATACCGGCATCTTCACCCTTGTCGCCGCCTTCGGGAAAACCCCACCGTCGGACAAGGAACCGTGGTTGGCCATCCCCCTGGTCGCCATCCTCGGCCAGTGTTTCGCCTGGTTCTACCTGGTACGCAGCTACCGGCTCCTGAACAGCGCCAAGTACCAGGTCATCGGCGTCCTCGAAGAACGACTCCCCGCCTCGCCCTTCTGGCGTGCCGAATGGTGGGCCCTGGGGGAAGGGAAGGACCGGGCACGATACTGGCCCCTCACCCACATCGAGCAATGGATCCCAATTCTTTTCGGCATCGCGTACATCGCAGGATTTCTCGTAACAGTGCTCGCTTGAGTTCGGTATATCGGCTTCGGACGGTTCTCGTGCACGTGTCGTGAGTTACCGACGGTCGGCAAATGGTGGCCGATCGGCGCTTGGGTCGCCGCCATATCACTCCGCTGACTCAACGCGTGGCCGACGCACGGAAAGGGCAGGCGGTGGGGACCGCCTGCCCTTGGGTTCCGCCGTATCAGTCGCCGAGTGTGCGGAAGAACTCTCGGATGTCGCCGACCAGCAGTTCCGGCACCTCCAGCGCCGGGAAGTGGCCGCCGGAGTAGAACTCCGACCAGTGCGTGATGGTGTGCGCGCGTTCGGCGAAGCGGCGAATGGCGTAGTCGCCGTCCTTGAACACCGCGACACCGGTGGGCACCGTGCCCTTCGGCTTGGGCGCGAACATGGTCGCGTCGTGGAAGCGCTCGTAGTAGAAGTTCGCGACGCTACGGGCGGTGTCGGTGAACCAGTAGATGCTCACCGTGGCCAGCAGCCGGTCCTTGTCCACGGCTTGTTCGGGCAGTTCGTGCGAGGAGTCGGTCCACTCCTGGTACTTCTCGGCGATCCAGCCGAGCTGGCCGGTCGGGGAATCGGCCAGCAGCTGGGCGATGGTGTTCGGTCGCGAGCCCTTCAGGTTCATGTAGGCCGAGCCGTCGTCCTGGAACTTCTTCATCGCGCCCAGCCGTGCCTTCTCCGCGTCGGTGAGCGCGGCCATGTCGGCGGGGTCCCCGGTCGGGAAGGTGACCAGCGCGTTGACGTGCACGCCGACCACGTGCTCGGTGTCGATCCGCCCGAGCGTGGGGGCGATGAACGCGCCGTGGTCGCCGCCCTGCACGCCGTAGCGGTCGTAACCCAGCCGCGCCATCAGCTCGGCGAGCGCCGCCGCGATGCGGCCGTCGTTCCACCCGGTCTCGGTGATCGGGCCGGAGAAGCCGTGGCCGGGCAGTGACGGGATGACCAGGTGGAAGGCGGGGGCGGCGGGGGCGCCGTGCGCGGCGGGGTCGGTGAGCGGGCCGATCAGGTCGAGGAAGTCGACCACCGAGCTGGGCCAGCCGTGCAGCAGCAGCAACGGGGTGGCGTCCTCCTGGGCCGAGCGGACATGCAGGAAGTGCACGTTCTGCCCCGCGATGGTGGTGGTGAACTGCGGGTAGGCGTTCAGCTCCGCCTCCACAGCCCGCCAGTCGAACTTCTCCGCCCAGTACCCGGCCAAGTCCTTCAGGTAGGCGGTCGGCACACCGCGTTCCCAGCTCGTGCCGGGCAGGTCGTCGATCCAGCGGGTGCGGGCCAGGCGCAGCCGGAGATCGTCCAGGTCGGCCTGCGGGATGTCGATGCGGAAGGGGCGGATTTCGGTGTTCGTCGTCATGCCGGTAATACTTCGGGTAACGAGGGGGCAGCCGAATCACGAGAATTCGTTATCTTCCCGCTGAACACCTCTTTACCCGCCACAGTTGGCACCAACGGCGTGGTCGGGCATGATCGCGCCCGTGGTGAGCCTTCCCGTTTGCGGTGCCTTCGTCGGGCGGGCCGCCGAAGTCGCGGCATTGCAGGACGCCTACCGGGACCCGGCGGTCCACACCGTGCTGGTCGCGGGCGAGGCGGGAATCGGCAAGTCGCGGCTGGTCGTAGAGTTCACGACGCGGGTCGGCGCGCATGCGGCGGTATTGTGCGGACGCTGTCCGGAGTTCGGCGCCAAGGGCGTGCCGTTCGCTCCGTTCGTCGCGGTCATGCGCGCGCTGCTGCGCGACCAGGGTGTGGACGGGCTGGCAGCGCTGCTTCCGGTGGACAAGCCCGCGCTGGGCCGCTGGCTTCCCGAGTTGGCCGCACGGTCCGGGTCGGCGGAAGCCGACACGGATCGAATCCGGTTGTTCGGTGAAATCCTGACCGTCCTGGAACAGCTGGCCACAACCAGGCCGGTGGTGGTGGTCCTGGAGGACCTGCACTGGGCGGATGACGCCAGCCTCGAGCTGCTGGCGTTCCTGGTGGCCAACCTCACCCAGCGAGATCTGCTGCTGGTGGGCACCTATCGGCCCGCCGATTCCGAACCACTGCGCAGGCTGGTCGCCGGGTGGCGCCGCGCCCCCGGAGTCCGCCTGCTCACTCCGGCGCCGCTGACCAGGCACGAGGTGGGCAGACAGCTGGCCGCGCTGCTCGGCAGGGAGCCGGAACCAGGGACGATCGCGCGAGTCTTCGAGCGCAGCAAGGGAATTCCGCTGTTCGTCGAGGCGCTCGGTCCGGCACCGGAGGACACGCCCGCCGACCTGTCGGAGCTGTTGCTCGGGTATCTGTCCGACCTGCCCGACCGGACCGGCTCGGTCTTGCGGCTCGCGGCGGTGGCCGGTTCACCGGTGCGCCACGCGCCGCTGGAGGCCGCCGCCGACCTCCCCCCGGACGAGCTCACCACGGCCCTGCATCAGCTGGTCGATCAGCAACTGCTGGTCACCACGGACACCGGCTACGAGTTCCGGCACATCCTCATCCGCGACGCGGTCTACGACGACATGCTGCCAGCGGAACGAAAACGCCTGCACGCCAAGCTTTCCCAGGTACTCGCCGCCGACCGGGACGGGTGCCCCTCCGGCGAGCTGGCCTATCACGCGTACGAGGCTGGCGAACTGCCGCTGGCACTGGAAGCCGCATGGCATGCCGCGGCGGACGCGGAAAGTGCTGGCGCACACGGTGGTCAGGTGCGTCACTTGGATCGGGTGCTCGAACTATGGGACCGGACACCGGAACCCGCGAACCGGGTGAACGCCGATCGACTCGGCGTGCTGGAAGCGGTCGTTGCGGCATGTCATCGCGGCGGTGTCATCGAGCGGGGCATCGCGGCCGCCGACGAGGCACTGGCCGCGATCGACGTGGCGGTCGAACCGGAGCGCGCCGCCCGGCTGCACCACCTTCGGGCCGGATTGCGCAATCAGAGCAGCAGCGGCGGCGAAGACGACCTGCTCGCGGCGCTGGCGTTGCTTCCAGCGGACCGGCCGACGGTGCTGCGCGGCGAGGTACTCGCCGAACTCGCCGCGGCGCGCGTGTTCGGCGGTGACTCCGCCGCGGCCGAGAGCGATGCGCGCGCCGCCGCCGACGTGGCCGAACAGCTGGGCGCCGGGCCACTGACCGCGCGCGCCTACGCATACCTCGGGCTGGCCACTGCGGCCCGGTCCGAGGTGGCCATGGCGCATTTCGAACGGGCGCATGCCGCCGCGACGGCCGCGGGCGATCCGGGAACGCTGCTGAGCGTGGTGCTGTGGGAGTCGGCGCTGCTGGTCGCGGCGGGGTCGAATGAGGCGGCCATCGCCGCGATCCAGCAGGGGCTGCGTGCCGCGCACGAGACCTACCGTTTCATCGATGCCGGACCGATTCTGCTGGTCAAATGGGCGCAGGCGCTCACCGCGCTGGGCCGCTGGAGCGAAGCGCTCGATCTCATCGACGAATCGCTGACCGAGCGCTTGCCGCCGCTGAGCACCGCCGCGCTGCTGCTCTGCCACGCCAGGGTCATGCTGGCGCGCGGTGACGTGGACGCCGCGGCGACCAGCGCGAAAACCGCGCAGCCTTTGCTCGGCGACCGCCGCTGGGCCAGGCAGTACCAGATCCAGCTGCACGCCGTGCAATCCGAGATCGCGCACGCGGCGGGCAACCCGCAGCGCGCCGCCGAGATCGGCGCAGCGACGCTGACCGCGGACGACTTGGCCGCCCATCATCACGAAGGATGGGCGCTGGCCGCCACGGTAGCCCGAACGCGCTGCGCGACAATGGTTCTCGACACCGCCATGGCAACGCTGCCGGTGACCACCGCCGTCGACGCCGCGCACCGGGATACCTGCCGAGCCGTCCGCAGTGGCCGTCCCGCCGACTGGACTGCGGCGGCGGCTTCGTGGCGGGCCCTGCACCAGCCGTACGAACTGGCGCGCGCTCTGCTCGAATCCGGCGAAGCCGAACTGGCCGCAGGCGATCGTGCCGCGGCGCGCACAGCGCTGCGGACCGTCGTGGAGCTGGCGGACGAATTGGCGGCGCCGCCGCTCGGCGCGCAAGCCGAGCAGCTGGCCGACCGCGCCGGGATCATCCTCGACCACCCCGCAGACCGCCCGCCCGCGACGCAGCGGCCGAGCACCGCGGGCCTGACACCTCGGGAACTCGACGTGCTGCGGCTGGTGGCCACGGGCGCGAGCAACCGTCAGATCGCGGCCGAGCTGTTCATCAGCGCCAATACCGCGGGGGTGCACGTCTCGCGCATCCTGGCCAAACTCGGCGCGGCCACCCGCACCGAAGCCGCGGCGACCGCCCACGCCCGCGGCCTGCTCAGCCCCTAGACGAACCCGGCCGCGCGGTCCGGAGGTCGCCCACCCGTACCCCCAGCGGTGTCGAGCCGCGATCCCGTCGCCGGGGCGCGCGCCACCGGGCGCCGCGAGCGCCCGTAAGATACACTTGCTCGAACATGTCCCGAAAGGATGGGCTGATGCGGTCGACCCTGCTGTCCCGGCGCGATCTCGATTTCCTGCTCTACGAGTGGCTGGACGCGGAGGGGCTCACCAAACGCGAACGGTACGCCGAGCACTCGCGGGAGACCTTCGACGCCGTGCTGGAGCTCAGCGAGCAGCTGGCCACCAAGTACTTCGCGCCGCACAACAAGCTCAACGACGCCAACGAACCGACCTTCGACGGCGAACGCGTCACCGTCATCCCCGAGGTCGGTCGCGCGCTGGAAGCGTTCGCGAAGGCCGGGCTGCCTTCGGCGGCAATGGATTACGAACTCGGCGGTGCGCAACTGCCCGCCACCGTCGCACAGGCGAGCTACGCGTGGTTCCAGGCGGCCAACCCCGGTACCGCGGGTTATCCGTTCCTCACCGTGGCCAACGCAAATCTGCTCGTCGCCCACGCCGATCCGGAGCTGGTCGAGAAGTTCGTCCGGCCGATGCTCGCGGGCCGCTTCTTCGGCACCATGTGCCTGTCCGAGCCGCAGGCCGGTTCGTCATTGGCCGACATCGTCACCCGCGCCGAGCCGCAGGACGACGGGACGTACCGACTGTCCGGCACCAAGATGTGGATCTCCGGCGGCGATCACGAACTCGGCGAGAACATCGTGCACCTGGTGCTGGCGAAGATCCCCGGCGGACCCGCGGGCACCAAGGGGATCTCGCTGTTCGTGGTGCCCCGCTTCCTGGTCGGCGACGACGGCGCGATCGGCGAACGCAACGACGTCGCGCTGGCCGGGCTCAACCACAAGATGGGCTTCCGCGGCACCGTGAACACGGTGCTGAACTTCGGCGAGGGCCGCTGGACGCCCGGCGGCGCGCCCGGCGCGGTCGGCTATCTGGTCGGCGAACCGCATCGCGGGCTGACCTACATGTTCCACATGATGAACGAGGCGCGGATCGGCGTCGGCCTGGTCGCCGCCGCGCTCGGCTACACCGGCTACCTCGAGTCGCTCGACTACGCCCGCACCCGCACCCAGGGCCGGGCCAAACTGCCCGCCGACCCGGCCGCGCCGCAGCGGCCGATCATCGAACACGCCGACGTGAAGCGAATGCTGCTGGCGCAGAAGGCCTATGCCGAAGGCGGGCTGGCGCTGGTGCTGTACTGCGCACGCCTGGTGGACGACCAGCGCACCGCGGAGTCCGAGGAGGACCGCCGCGCGGTCACCCTGCTGCTGGATATCCTGACCCCGATCGCCAAGAGCTGGCCCTCGCAGTGGTGCCTGGAGGCCAACAGCCTCGCCATCCAGGTGCTCGGCGGCTACGGCTACACCCGCGAGTACAACGTCGAACAGCACTACCGGGACAACCGGCTCAACCCGATCCACGAGGGAACGCACGGCATCCAGGGCCTGGATCTGCTGGGCCGCAAGGTGACCCAGCAGGGCGGGGCCGGCCTGCTGGCGCTCGGCGCGCGGGTCGAGGCCACCATCGCCGCCGCTGGCATGGCGGGTGGCGAGGCGGCCGAGCTTGCCGCCCAGCTGGATTCGGCGTGGCGCCGGCTGGTCGAGGTGACCGCCGGACTGTTCGCCACCGGCGACATCGAAGCCGCGCTGGCCAACAGCTCGGTCTACCTGGAGGCGTTCGGGCACATCGTGCTGGCGTGGATCTGGCTCGAGCAGTTTCTCGCCACCGGGGAGCGTTCCGGCGACTTCTATGATGGCAAGCGGCACGCGGCGCGGTTCTTCTATCATTTCGAGCTGCCCAGGACCGCACCGGCACTGGACCTGCTCGCCCGCCTGGACACGACTACGCTGCAGATGCGGGAAGCGTGGTTCTGAGCGCGTTTTTATACACGCCCTAGAGGATGTATCATTTCTTGGTGATCGATTCCAGTCAGCGGACCACCCGCCCTCCCGGCCGACCGGCCTCCGCGACGAGGGAACAGGTCATCGAACACGCCCGCAAGGCGTTCCTGGCCGGCGAACGCGTGGACATCCAGGCTATCGCCGGGCAACTCGGGCTCAGCCGCGCCTCGATCTACCGCTGGTTCGGCTCCCGTGACGGCGTGCTCGGCGCGGTCTTGGCCGGGGAATTCGAGGCCCTGCTCAGCCGCGCGGACGCACGCCGCCGCTCCATCGGCGCCCGGCGCATCCTGGATGTGCTCTACCGGGTCAACCGCTGGATGACCGACAACGAACCGTTCCGCCGCTACTTCGAGAACGAGCCGCTGTCCGGGCTGCGCATCCTGACCGCCAGCGATGGACCGTGTCAGCCGCTGGTGGTACGCACGGTCCTGGGATTGATCGTTCGCGCCACCCAGGAGGACGGATACCGCCCGCCCCTCGAACCCGCGCTGCTGGCCTACACGCTGGTCCGCCTCGGGGAGGCGTTCCTGTACAACGACAACGTCGCGGGCATCCGCGGCGACGTCGACCGCCTCCACGAGGTCCAAGCGGCGCTGCTGGGTATCCCCGAGGCGATCACGCCATGACCGGTGCGCTGCTCCATGCGCGTTGTCCCGAGGTGACCGACACCTTGCCGTTCATCCGGCTCGGCACCGCGCCGACACCGGTGCGCCGGTGTGATCTCGGCACCGCGACCGACCTGTGGTGCAAAGACGAGAGTGGATACGGCGACGGCGGCTGGGGCGGCAACAAAGTACGCAAGCTGGAATGGCTGCTGCCCGAGGCGCGGCGCCGCGGTGCGCGCACCATCCTGACCGTCGGCGGCACCGGTACCAACTGGGGCCTGGCCACGGCCTTGTACGGCCGCGCCCACGGCATCGATACCGCTCTCGCCCTGGTCGATCAGCCGGTCGACGACCACGTCCGCGCGCAGCTGCGGCGACTGGAAAGCTCTGGCGCCACACTGCATTTCACGCACAGCAAGCTGCGCACGTTGCTCGCCGCGCCGTGGCTGTATCTGCGGCACCTGCGGGGCGGCAAGCGCCCGTATTTCCTGCCCGCGGGCGGGTCGTCGCCGATCGGCGCCCTGGGTTACGTCGAGGCGGCGTATGAACTCGCGGCTCAGATCGCCGCGGGCGAGCTTCCCGAACCCACGCACATCGTCACCGCCGTCGGGTCCGGTGGCACCGCGGCCGGTCTCGCACTCGGGTTACGACTGGCCGGATTGCGCACGCGCGTTGTCGGGGTCGTCGTGAACGACACACTCCCCCTCGACGCCGCGCACGTCGTCCGCCTCGCCGAGCGCACCGAGAACCTGCTTCGTTCCCGCGGAGCCCGCTTCACCCCAACCGGACTGCGGCCCGAGGACGTCACGATGACCACCGACTGGCTCGGCCCCGGCTACGGCCACACCACAACGGCCGCACGCGACGCCGAACAGCGTGCCGCTGCGGCCGGACTGCAATTGGAGCCCGTCTACACCGCCAAAGCCTTGGCCGCACTGCTCCACATGGACGCCACAGCCGCTTTCGGCGCGGGTCCCGTGCTGTTCCTCGACACCTACGGCCCACGCTCAGCGGCCCGATGAGGGCGTGAAATCGGCTCCCGCGGCGCCGCTTTTCACGGGCCCCCTTATGGCTCGCAAAACAATTCAGCCACAGCCCCAGGCAGTGACCTCGTCGCCGTTCACCGGGTATTCGATCCCCGGCCGGCCAGAATGCGCGGCACGGCGGTGTTCGCCGCCATCGGGCGGCCCCGACCACCGCACACCGACCGCCGGACAAGCGGGCGTTTGCCTCAACCCACGGACGCGGTCGTTATCTGCACTAGGTTTCGCATTGTTTCTGACGACCAGCATGCGGAACGCTGATGTTCGCACCCGGTTCCGGGAGCGCCCGCTCTTCCGCTCGTCATCGGCACACTTCCCCTGGCTCGCTTGGGAGGCGAGACACCGTGCACACCTCGTCGGACACGCTCCAGCGGGTGAGCGGTCGACTTCGGGCCTCGTAGGGGTGTCATACGACAGGATCTGACCAGAGCGCGCGATGAACGAGGACGGTGCGGGGTAGGCGTGGCATATGAAACGGGGCGCACCGCAGACCCGATCAGCCAAGCCCTTGTTTTCCACGGCCCGGCGGGCTGGCATCGGGTCGACGCGGTGTTCGCCATGACGGTATCCGCCGAGATCGGCCACATCGTGTATTCCATCGGTGAGCAGACCATCTCTTTGCCTCCCCCGGAGCCGGTACTTGCCCTGGTTCGGGAACAGCGAGCGGTCGCGGCACGATCGAGTCGAGGACCGTGGTGGCGAATGCTGGTGGTACTGACCGATTCCGGCGCACCGCAGGTGGACTACGACTACGGCGACGAGCCGTTCCCGCCCGGACAGTTGTTCGAACCGCAGGCGTACCGTACCGACCTTTCGGCGTATCCGCGCGACCGGGTGCCGGTGTGGCTGGCCGCCTACATCGGGCATGGCAGCAGGCAACGACGCGCGCCGCAGCAGGCCGCCGCACAGGAACGCGCAGACCGCGCCGACGCGGTGTGGGCAACTCTGACGGTGAACGAGTTTCCGCCCTTTCCCGAGATGTGGGCGCGATGGGCCACCCTCGCCGCCGCGTTCATCGCGACCGGGTCGACGTGGGGCCCACGGATGCTGCCCTGGACCGGGGTGTTCGAGGGAGCGGGCCACCACGGATCGACGCTGCACGCACTCCCGGGTGGCCGGGCAGTGTTGTCCGGCGGGGTGTGGAACGCACCGGCGCTGGACGCGGCGTATAACGACGGTGCGTCGATCCCGAATCTCTATGCGGGAGCGCCGCATTGGGTGTCCGACCCGACCCTGAATCTGCGCGCCGAATCGGGTTTGCTGTCGTTCTGCTATTGGTGGGAGGCCGGCTGCTGGTATCGCGGACAGTCACCCACAGCGACGGAGTGTGCGGCCGCGGTGCCCGGGATGTGGACCCGCGACACCGTGGCCGGAATCCTCGCGGGTCTTCTTCCCGACGGCCGGGATGACCGCTGCGACGCGATTGCCGCGATGACTGCCGCCGCCGAGGCGGGCGTCATCACGCGGGGCATCCTGCGCGACGTGTTCGGCGATGACGATCGGTTCGATATCGATGGCGCATATCACCAGTACCTGCTGGCCGGCCTGGCACCGCCGGAGATGGAACCGATACCGGCCGCGGAAGCCTGCTCCCGGGTGCGGGACTACATCACCGGACTGGGGCTGGATACCACGGGATATCCGTTGTCGCAGTTGACCGCCGAGCGATTCGGCGTCGGATGGACAGTACATGTACCGGTGCCGGAAGGAGCGCTCGCGATCGGCCGGGCGATCTTCTGCGTCGGTGACGACGGCGTACTGGAACACTCGACCGCCGACCCCGAGACCGCCACCGCGCAGTTCGAGCGGAGGTTCGCCGAACGCAACGGCGTGGGGGCATGAAACCGTCCGGATTATCGACGAGAGGTGGATACCGATGGACCGCTGGGAGCAGGAGGCGTTGCGCTCAGCAAATGACGGGATGCGCGAGCAAGTCGATCAGATGCTCGATCTGCTCGTCGAACAGCGCCAGCAGTTGGCCGCCGTCCAGCAGCAACTGGAAACGGCGCGGTGCAGCGCGAGTTCGGCCGACGGTTTGGTCGAGGTGACCGTCGACGCCACCGGAGTGCTCGTCGACGTGCAGTTCAGCACCGATGCTCTGCGCAGCACGGCCGACCAGCTGGGCAAGTCCGTGACCGACGCCGGGCGCGCGGCTGCCCAGCGAGCTCAGCAGCAGATGCAGCAGATGATCGCGCCGATCGCCGAGGCGATACCCGACCTACCCGATCTGTTTCCCCGCGCACCGAGCCTGCGGGACCCGCTGGAGCGCGAATCCCACCACGCGTGACGGCACCGCGAGGAGGCGTCCGGATGCGGGGCCCGACCCGAGTCGGCTGCGACCTCTCTTGCCATCTCTGGGAGTTCAGCCTCCGGAATTCAGTGGACGGATAGTCCTTTCGGTTCCGTGGGTGCAGGGGAAGGATGCCGAGAATGGGTGAGTCGTTGTATGTCGACCCGGACCTGATGCATATGTTGGTGACCGCGTTGTCGACTGCTGCCGACCAGGCGCGGCGAGACCTGAACGAGCTAGAGGATGAGCTCGCCCGGCAGGGCGAGCCGTGGGGAGACGACGAACCCGGGCGGATGATCGGCGAGGCGTATGTACCGCATGTAGAGAAGGCATTGGAGGGCTACCAGAATCTGATCGGCACTCTGGACGAACTGAGCAATGGCATCGCTGAAGTCGCCGATAGCTTCGACCAGCAGGACCACCGACTCGGCAACCTGATCCGCGACGCCGTGCCGGACAGTATGGGCCCGGACGTCCCGTTCCCGGTCGTATCCGATCCGGTCGGGCAGAACCCGGACGTGCCTGCCGCGTACCCCGGCAGTACGGGACCGCTCGCCGAAAGCGCCACCGGGACACAGAAACCGACGACCTCCGCGCCGTGGACGAGCCCCGCGCCGTCGACGGCGCCCAGCGGCAATCCGAGCACAGCCCCGCAGGAGCAACCCGCCGGATACGACTCGATCACCGAGCCCACGACAGCGGGTCAGCAACCAGCGAAGGCCGATGCGCCTGCACCGCAAGGTATCCGCGATGCGGTCGTGGACGGCTTGCCGAACGCTCCGGTCGGTGTGACACCGCGATCCGCCGCGGACCCGGGGATCAGGCAGCCGCGCACCGCAGGGCCCTCGACCACCTTCCACGCGGCCGGCGACGCCACCGCCGCAACCGGAAAACCCACGGGCACACCATGGTCGCGCGGTCCCGGCGGTTCCACGATGCGGCCGAACGCCGCCGCCTCACCATGGTCGCACCCGGGTCCCGGCAGCCGCCAGCCTGGACGGGTTTTCGGGCCGGAGCCCGCCCGACCGGGTGTCGCGCCCGCGGACCCGGCCCGACCGAGCCGAAAAGACAAGTCCCGCAAAGCGAAACCCGTTGCAGAACGGGATAGCACCGCCGCGCCGACAGACCCCGAGGCTCTCGAGGCAGCGCAGGCCATGGCCACGCGCCACGGCATACAGCTCGCCGGATTCGACACCTCGGGCATCGGAGTGCACACCGTCGGCGAGATCGCGGCGGCGCTGGACGACATCCTGGGCAGATATCCGTTCCTCGAGATCGGCGGAATCGCAATCCACGAACTCGGCCGGGGCTGGATATCCCAGGACAGGTGGGATCGGATCGGCAGCGAGTCGGAGCAGGCACGCAGCGGCCAACCGTGGCTGCTGCTCGATCGCGCTCTCGTGACGAATCCGGCCAGGCTGGCCGCCGAGGCGAGGGCCGCAGCTCCATCCGGGGTGTTCGTACCCGGATCCCTCGAACGCCCGATCTATTCGGCCGTCGTCGGCGAGCTGGGGCGAGTCCTGGCGACGATGGCGGGCCCGCGACCCCGCCGGTCGGCACAGCGAGCACTGATCACCGAGTATCGGCGGATCAGTGGGCCGTGGGCGGGCCGCGACACCCTGGCCACGGTCGTCGACGGTTACCGGCGCTGGCGAAACCAGCTGGGCGGCGGGAGCATCACCGGCGGGCGGTTCCACCCGCAAGCGGCGTTGATCGCTTCGTTCGCGGAAGTCGAGTTGCGCGGAGAGGCGGCGTGCGGACCCGCGAAAGTGCTGCATCTGCTGATGTTCGAGAGCGCAAGCAGGCGGTGGGATTCGCGGTGAGTGACTCCGCGGTGCCGGGATTGCCGGATTGGCTCACCCGCTGGATTGTCGGTCATTGGCCCGTCGGGGACCCCGCTGCGATGCGTGCGATCGCGGATGCGCTGGTTCGGTCGGCGCGGAACCTCGCTGAGATCCTGAGCCGACTGGAGTCCGTAGCCGAGCGCGACACGGCATCGGCAATCGGCGGTGAAACCGGCACGGCGATCCGGGGTGGCCTGCAGCAGCAGATCGATAATGGCAACGCACTGGTCAAGGCCCTGAACGCCGCAGCGAGGCTCATGCACGACGGCGCGAACGCCGTGGAGCTGGAGCGACTCACCGTCCGTGCGATCGCCATCGCCCTAGGGCTGACTGTGGCCTGCAGTTTCGGCACCCAGGCACTGACTGCTCGGCTGAACGCCGATATCGCCGCCGCCGAGGCGCGCCGTCGCACCATCACGTGGTTGCTGCAGCGCGCCACCGCGTTCAGGGATGCATTCCCGATGCTGGCGCCAGCGGCAAGCGGTCTGCTGATGGGGTCGATATTCATGGGTGGCGCGACGGCGGCAGCACAGTATGCCCAGATCGTGATGGGGGAAGGAAAACCTGGGCGGGTCACGGAGATGGATTGGGGGAAGGTCGGTGTGGCCACGGCGATCGGCGCTGTGAGCGGACTGACCGGGGGGATAGTCGCGGCGAAGGTAATGCCCGGGCTCCACCGTCTCGCCATCAACGCACGCCTGCCATTCCCGACTGCGCTTGCCACACTGTCCACCAGCGCGATCAGCGGTGCCGCAGGCGGTTTGACCGGAGGTTTGACCGCCTTCGGTCTGACCGGCGGTGAGATCCGTGGCCGCAACCTCGCCGAGATGGTGCTGATGGGTGTCGGTGGAGGCGTCGTCGGCGGGCTCGCTGCCGCAGTTCACGCCGCTCGCGTCGTTCCCGCGGCCCATGCGTCCCTACCCGATGCGGGGGCCGCGCCGCGAGCACCCTCGGATACCGTTGCCCGCTTGGGCGAGCCCACCCACGCGGCAGGTGGCTCCGGCCCTCCCCGAAGTAAGCCTGCCCTGCCCGACGAAGCCGGATCCACTCCGGAAATCGGCGACGGGCACACACCCCGGCCGGAACTCTCCCCCGAGCTGACCCAGCTCGGGAAGGAGATCGCCGGCGAATTCGTCCGCAATCCACGGCTCGACGACCTCGAACCGAAAACACGCGCGGGAGCACTCGAGTTCGCCGCTGAACACGCCGCCGACGCACCTGCCGGCCAAGGCAGGTTCCAAGAGATCAGCCTGTCCCAATGGCAGCAGCGGGCCGACGCCGAGGCTCACCAGATGCTTGCCGGATTGCGAGGCGGTAACGATACCCCGCCCGGATCGACCCCACCGACGTCATCACCGTCCTCGGGTGGAACTCCGTCCACACCTGGGCGAGAGCCTACCTGGCCAGCCTGGAACAAGGTCTTCGAACAGTTCCAGGGCAGAGCTGTCGGGGCCGACTCGCCCATGCCCACCACCGGCACGCCGGGACGGTCCGGCTCGGCCATCGGGCACCCGCCCACCGCATCGACCGGCGGCGGTGAGTCCGGCACCGCACGGATGGCCTTGGCGGGAACCGTCATCCACATCGGTGCCGAGACCGGGTCGGCAGCGGGACGCGGCCCCCTTCCGAGCCCTATGACGAACGCCGACGGCATGACGCCCGGCAACGGATCCCCCGAAACCCACGTCGCCACCACCACGGATCTCGGAAACAGCGGCAACGGATCCGGTGTCACGGTACAACCGGCTGCCGCACCGGGGGATGGGCTTCCTCCGCGTGCGCCGGGCCTGGGCGGGCCCACCCGAGGCAGTGGGCGCGGCGAGCCGCCTCCAGCCGACGATGCGCCCTCTCTCATCGATCTCGGATTCTTCGACGACGCCACACCACCGAACGCCGGGACACCTGGTGCACGGCCGACTTCGATGACACCCGTGCGGGATGCACCGCCGATACCGGCGGCCGCCAACCCGGAGCCCGCCCCGAAATCGACACCGCCTCCCACACCGGACGCCAAAGACCAACCGGCCCAGGCTGTATCGGCGCCCAACAACGGAACGCCACCACCGTCGCCCCCGCAGAAACCGGGCACTACGGACACCGCCGCAGGCCGACCCAACCCACCGCACGCTGAACACAGCGGCAGCGACAGCGTGCCAACCGACAACCGCACCGGATTCCACGTCGGCACCGACACGCCTCCAGGATCGGTGCTGTCGAATGCCGGTGCCACGACGGCACTCACGACACCGCTGCCTGGGATCACGGACGAGCGAACCACCGAAAACAATGAGCGCCCCGGCGATCCCGAGGAATTCCCGGCACGAATCGGGACGGTGATCACACCAGTCGTGCCCGGATACGTACCCACTCAGCCCCAATTGGATGAATTCCCGGCCGAAATGCCCGAGGAGTACACCAAACCGCCAGGCACCACGTACGCGATCCCCGGCCAACCCGCTGTACTGGACAGCCCACCCGCCAACACCATCCCCGTCGTCCCACACCCGACCACCCCGATCGTTCCGGAGCACTCGCCCGCCATCCCACTCACCGATCGGCCACAGCTGCCGATCCCCGACACTGCCGCCCCCGGTACGCCCCGAGAAAACCAGAACACGGCAAGCACACTCGATTCCGAAACACTTCTCCCACATCGTTCCGACACCCCTACACCGCACCTGCCCGCGCAGCCCGCCGACACACCTACCGAACTTCCGCCACCCGCACACGATCCAACCGAGCCGGACCCCGAAACCCCCGGCGCACCACACAAACCTGCAGCGCCCCAACCACCTCTCGACGGCCTCGAAGACCACGCCGTCCAAACCGGCGTACCTGCGATAGCCGCACCACCACCGCGGCAACTCGCCCCACCCCAACGGCCGGTACAACCGGGTCGCCTGATCCCCCAAGCCCAGGCATCCGTCGGCGACGGCGACCGCAAACCGCCATATAAGCGCAAAAGGCAACCGCCGCCGACTCCGCCACCCGAACCACCGCGGAAAGCAACGCCCTCTCCGCCGCAGGACCCGGAAACCGGCGGATCCGGCCGGACAAGTGAACAGAACTCCGAGCGAGGATCCCGAGCCGGTTCGGCCCCCGCGCTTTCTGATCCAAGTGACCGCGCTGCGCTGGTGGTGGACCGGAATCCTGCGGCAAGGCGAGACCCAGCGGTGGCGCGTGAACTCATGCAGCGAGCACGCAGATCCGTTCACGAGTCTCTGGCCGATTGGCCGATCGAGGGACACCGAGATCGGGCCGAGGCGATCGTGCAGGAGTTGGTGCGGCGTGCGCTTGCATTTTCGGACACACATCGCCCGTCCCTGCGTGAGCCGGAGGTGTCGGTCCAGGTACTCGGACACCCCGGCAATCGGCGGGCGGTGGTGAAGGTAACCGGCCACAACAGCCGGGATCTGCCCACCCGGCCGCTGCAAGCCGAATTCGGTTGGCGCGCCGTCAGGTTGATCGAACAGACGACGGAAGCATGGGGCTACGAGTTGCCGCACGGCGCGGGAACGACGGTGTGGTTCGAGCTCCCCGAAAGCGCCGAGCAGGATCCGTCACAGACAACGCCCAAACCCGCAGTGGACCTGACCTTCCCGCCGGGCGCCGTTGCGCGAGGCGCGTCACAAGCCAGGCGCGCCGTCAAGAACGTCCTGACACAGATCGATGTTCCGGACGATCAACTCGACAACATGGTCACGTTGGTATCGGAGTTGGTGAGCAACGTCGATCGATACGCTCCCGAGGGCCACGCGCGCGTCCGGTTGTGGGTAGACGGGAACCAGTTGCGGGTGACGATCGGCGACGAAAGCCGCGGGCTGCCTACCCGACAGAAAGAGAGCAACTTCAGCGACTTCGACCTGCACTCAGTGGAATTCAATGAGGAAGCGTTCGATCTGGGCGCGTTGGAGGCAGGGACACACGGCCGCGGTATCGGGCTGATGGAGGAGCTTTCGAGCGTGTGGGGTGTCACCCTGAATCCAGCTGGCAAGGACATCTGGTTCGAGGTCCTGATTCCTTCGACAACACAGGCCGACACCGCCGATGCCACTACCACACCGGAGTCCGCTCCACCGTCCGGTGCGGGGCACTTGCCGAACGCTTCTACATTGCAGCCCGGCAGGCCGACACCGTGGAACCAGCGATCGGATCCGGAACAACAGGCAGCCACCCGACACCAGGAGCGGCTTGGGTTCGGGCCCGCCGCGGGTGAGCGGTCAGGGCGTGTAGCGGTCACCGATGATCGTCGGAGGCCCGATCCTTCTCGGGGTTCGCTGGAGGCTGTTGTCGGGCGGCTGGGTGATCGGGTGGTTGGAGAATTGGTGGTGCTGGGCCGTGATGCGGTGGACGCTGCCTTCGGGGGCGGGCCGCGTGCGGGGGCCGGGCTGGAGGTATCGGTCCCCGAGGAGGTGTTCCGGTATCTGCATGGGCAGCCGGGATCGTCGCGGACGCGGGCGGCCGATGGAACTGCTCGTCTGGTCGACGCCGGGATGTCGATCGGTATGGGAGAGGACGCGGGTCCGTCACATCGTGAACTGCTCGAGCGTTCCTGGGAAACCCCGGAAGGTATCCATGTCGCGAGCCTTACCGACGTGTATGCCGTGCTCCAGGAACGTGGCTTGCCGCAGGATCTCCTCGAAACCGCGGCTATCCGGGCCCGCCTGCTCGACCCGACGCGGCCGCCGCTACCGCAGCATGTGCTGGCTCGGGAGATCGACGCCCTGCGTTCGGTTTTGCCGGCCGAAGCGCTCAACCATCCCGATGCCGAGGTCGCGGTCCGGCTCGCCGCGAACGGGATGCACATCTGTGCCACCCTCTACGGCGATCCCGATGTCGGGCGGGCCAACCAGATCATCGGCGACCTCGAGCTGCCCGAATATCGCGTCCCGGCGACCTACCACAACGGTTTCGGTCTCCCCGACGACGGGCGCCTGCTGCAAGCACACCTGGGCACTATCGACGCCCGCCCGCACCAGCGGCTCGACGCGGCCGCCGCCGACACCTACAGCGACGCCGTCTACGGCAACGGCCGCCGCAGCAACAACCCGCACGGATACGACGAACTGCGCTCGGCCCACCTCGCCCGCGCCCACGCGCTGTCCCTCGGATACGAACCCGACCGCGCCGCCCGCATCCACACCATGATCATGGGAACCGCCTTCGACGAACGCACCAAGGCCCAAGCAGGAAAACACCACCCCGACCCCCTCGTGCAAGCCATCGCCGGAGTCGACCTGCAAACCCTCGCGAAGCCAGAGTCCCTAGAAGACACCCTCGACCTGGCAGTCGAGGACCTGACCTCCGCACGATACTCACCAGACCGCATCCTCGGCCGCACCATGGCCGACCACGGCCTGCGCATCCGCTCCACCGAAGAAGCACTGGCGATCATCGACGAATACGCCGACTACCGCCTCACCATCGACGGCGTTCCCGCCGACCGGACCGTGATGGACGCCTTCGCCGCCCGCCTCACCGGCGACGCCGGCTTCCGCGACCCCGTCACCGGCCACCAATACCCGCCGACCTGGACCCTCGACAACCCGGCACTCCGCGCCGAACACAGCCAGAAAATACGCGAACTCAGCCAACAACTCGCCGACCGGGAAATCACCGCAACCCAAGCGCTCGACGAAGTCCGCCGCCACACCACCGCCATGCGAAATGAATGGGGCGTCCGCGACGACGCACCGACCGACCGTCCACCGTCCACCCCCTTGACGTTCTCTCATGCCGGCACCCAACCGACCCTGGAACCTGGTGCGCAGGGCTCCGCCGATCAGGGCCGAACCGCGCGGGACGAGGAGAGGTCACGTCCGAACGGCGACGGCACCGATCCGTCGCCGACTCCCGGGTTCCGCGACAGCGAGGTCAGCTGGGCGCCCCGTGTGCCGGATGCGGAGCTACCCGGGAATGCCACGCAGCCGGTGATCGACGCGAGTCCGCCCGAGAACCGGTCCCATGCACCGCGGCGGACACGGTGGAGCGCGAGTTCGCCGTTGACCGCGTCGGCCATGGGCGTCCCCGACACCGAAGACCCCTTCGGCGAACACGGCAGGGCATGGGACCACGGCCGCCCGGTACCCAGACAAGTAGACAAGCTCGCGGAATTCAGCGTGCACGGCGGTGGCTGGTCCCGGGGCGAGCAACCCGAGCCGGGGGACACATCCGAGACCGATGCGGCGCCGGGTGACCCCGCTCCTGTCGACTTGTCCATAGAACCGCCTACTGCCGGGCCGCGCACAACAACACCGGGCCAGCCTGCAATCACCGGTGTGCCCATCGGGCGGGCCTGGAGCTATGTCGCCGACGAGACCCGCCGACTGGTGCAGGCGGCACTGGGCAGCTGGTCGGAGGACGCAGCTGCGACCACGGCGTCCGAGGCGGCGGGGCAGCTTTTGGATCACTACGCCAACCTGCACGCTCGGGGGCTGGACACCGCCAGGATCGACGGACCGTCCATCGGAGTCATCCTCGACCCTCCCTGGGACGAATCAGCGGTGCCCAACGACGACCGACGCATCCTCTTCGAAATTCCCGAGGCCGGTGCGGGGCCCTCCATCATTCGCAAAGTCGCACGTGAGGGGCAGCCGCTGCAACAGCTCGCACCCATCCACGGAAGCGACCAGCTGAAGCTCCTCGATGCCGCCACCGTGCACGGCGATCCCGAGCTCCACGCGGACATGCGCGGACTCGACATCAAGCCCGACATGGCGGCCGCTGTGGCCGTGGGTCTGGGCCGCGCCACCGCTCACCTACTGATGACACAGTTCTGGCCGGACAGAATCAAAACCACAGTGAACTCGGTCGTCGAGGACATGATCCACCACGGGATCGAGCCGGGCGCACATGCAGCACTGCTATTCACACTCGTGATGGTCCAGGACGACAACGACCAAGCCGAAATCCTCCGCATCGGCCTCCGCGTCTGGGGCACCGGTGCAGCACCAACACTGCCGATGAACGCGCTCCACGAACCGGACCTGGCCAGATACGGACTGCGCGCCATGGACACCGGAACAGCGACGAACTCGGACAGCTATGACATCTGGGCAGTCCTCGAACTCGACACAGCAACAATTGTCGGCCTCCCACGCGGACCGACCCCGCCCGCAGCCATAACCGCAACCTCGCCGCAGGGCACGATTTCTCCCGACTGGGGCGACATGAAGCCGAACACGGGAGTCCGGGCGACCGGCGCCGTGGCCGAGGATCACACGACGCTGTGGACCAAACGCCGCCCCGCAGTGGCGAATACAGGGCCGACCGATCCGCCGGATACCCCACCCACGCCGAGTCCCCGGCACAAAGTCACGGCAGCTGGCACCACACCGGCCGGAGCCCACGACGCGACGTCCGCGTCGACCACGACGGACCGGGAAGCGGAGACCGCAATCTCCAGGGCGGCCGACGATATTTCCGCCGACCAGCGCACATCGACCAGCACACCCGCGCTGGGATCCCCCGACCCCGCCGAGCCATCCACGACCCGCGGCGGCGGTGCCCTGACAACTGAACCAGCACAGCATCTGGATTCCCCGGATCTGTTCGAGCCTGCGCGACCTGAGCCGTCGGTAGCCGGTGATGCATCGAATTCCGGCGGTGCGGTGGCCGAGCCCGCTGTTGCGATGTCGGGTGGCAATGCCAGCCCCTTTCAGATATTGGATGACATTGGCGATCCAGGAGATGGGTGTGTCGCGGGCTACGGGCCTGCTGGGTTGTACGGAGGGGGTGGAGTGATGCTGAGGCATGTCGATATCTTTGGAGTGGCGCGTTACTTTCTAGTGCGAATGGGGCACGGTTACGCACAAGAGAATTGGCAGCTTCCTGGTGGATCGAAGGGTTCTAATGAGACGCCCGCAAATGCCGCCGCCCGCGAGCTCGCCGAGGAGGCGGGCGCATCACCGGACTACCTCGACCAGTTGAAATTGACCGGTCAACATGTGTTCTCACACCCTGAACACGATTGGACGTACGTCACTTACACAGCGGACGTGCCTTATCGGCTGAATCCGACAGTAGACGGGTGGGAGACTGTTGATGCCGGGTGGTTTACCGTTGAGGAGATACACCGTTTGGATCTGCACAGCGCGCTGCGGAGTAGCCTACCCGAGATAATGATGGCCCATCCTCCATTCGGGTCGGCGCCGGGTGACAGTCCGGACTTTACGGAATCCGCGGAGTTCCTCGACTGGAACGTAGGCGTTGGTGAAGCCGTACCGACACTTGATCGTCTATACCCGATACCATTCGAGCGGCCGGATTCGGAATCTCGGGTGGGAACTGCCGCAACCGGCGATCGGTCACATGAACATACTTCATCGCTTACCGATTCAACAGGATCGGTGCATGTCGAGCGCGCGGAGGTGCTCACCGGGGAAGACGTCCTTGCCATCCAGGATTACACATTCCTGAATTCCAGTTCCTACAATGATCAGTTGCGGAACATATATGATGAGGAGGATCCACTCCTCGGATACGAAGAGTTCATAGATGCAATCAACAACGCACTCGCCAAGCTGCCGGATTACGAAGGACCGGTTGTGCGCCTCACCATGCTGTCATCCGAAATTCTCGGTCAGTACAGCGAGGGTAACACTGTAGTTGAGGCTGCCTTCACTTCGACTTCTCGGAGTATCACCAACATACCGGTCCGCGTCGCGGAAAGAGCAAATGTCGAGATGAGGATCATCAGTAAAACAGGCAAAGATGTATCGAGGATCTCCGACAAACCACGAGAGCTCGAGGTGCTATTTCGATCGGGAACTGAGTTCTATGTCACGGAGCGCCATTTCGACCCCGTCTCGAAGCGCACTGTGATCGCGATGACAGAGATCGCCGCCGGTGGGGGGACAGTGCAAGGCGATGCCGCGGACTTCGGCGAGCCGTCGCCGGCGGGGAATCCGGGTTCTCCGCCGACGACGGCGCTGGACTCCAAGCCGGTGCCGAAGAGCTATGTAGGTACGCCAGCCGATGCCTTGGACACCGACCGCAAGCGCCTGGCCCGGAATGAGGGGGTTCCGATGCAAGGAGTGACATCTGCGGAGGAGTTTCTGGGCGGCGTACATCTGGCCTTCATGACCGCGCCTGATGGTGTACCGGGCGTCGGGTCATCAGCCTCCCCGTCCTCGTCTGACGCAGCGAACAACGGGAATCCCGGGAACGGCCACGAACAGGATGCTCCCGAACAGCGTCCATCTCAGGCGCCGGGCGAAAGGCCCCGCAATGCGCCCGTGGTGGCAGCTCTATCGGCCGTTGTCGATACCGGACTATTGGAGTTGGTCCGTGAGGCCGTCGCCGCCGAACGTGATGCTGCCGTGGTAGATCCGCATGCGGATGTGGTCCGCCGCCAGAAGCTGGACGGCATGGTCGGGCACCTCGACAAGTTGCGGGAGGTGCTTTCGCAACCGGAGGCAACCATCGCGTCGGATCGACTCCGGTTGCTAGTACAGCATTTCCATGCTGCCGCGGAGTGGTTGGCGGCGCTGATGGACGCGAACAATGCTACCGACGGGCAGGTCTACCCCGACATTGCCGACCGTAACCGGCAGGCGGCGGAGGCAGTGGACCGCTACCGCGCAGCCGACGAGCGGGTCGAGCAAGGCGGGGCAGCGCTGCAGGCGGCCCGGGCGGACAGCTCGACCGGCGCGGGCGACATGAGCCTCTCGGCGTCGGTCGATGTGAACCAGGTGTGGTTGGTGCGCGAGGGGATCGCGGCAGAACGGGACGCCTCAGTAGATCCGCGCGCGGCGGTGTTGCACGCGGATATGGCGCGCTATCGAAAGCTGCACGCCATGCTCGGGTTCATCGATGAGTTGGTGGCCGAGTTGGAGCGACCGCCGACCGTCCCGAGTGAACGGTTCGGGTTGTTGGTCCATCACTTCAACGCCGCGGCGGACTGGTTGGCGGCGTTGGTGGATGCGGACAAGGCCACCGACGGACAGGTCCATCCGAACCTTCGGGATCGGGTCCGGCTGGCCGCCGAGGCCGTGAGCCGCTACCGGGCGGCTGATGCCCGAGTCGGTCAGGTCGGGGCAGCACTGGCCGCCATGACGCAGGACCAAAATTCCGATGGCCGATCGGGATCTGCACCGGCCGAGCGGAAACAGAGCGTAGGTGCACCTCGCCCCGAACAAGAGGCGCAGTCCGAGTCTGGGCAGTCGGTGCCGGGACAGCGCCACGAGCTGCCTCCTCCGGTGCAGCAGGACCTGGGTTCGATTGCCGGATACAGCGATATCGGCGTAGGGCCCGCAGGCCGCGGCCATCACAACAATCAAGACGCCTTCGCGATCGCGAAGCTCGACGTCGCGGGGAAACCCATCCAGGTGGCCGTCGTCTGCGACGGTGTCTCGAGTTCGCGCAATGGCGAACTCGCCGCACGCACGGCGGCCGATACAGCCCGCGACTATCTGGTAGCGGCCCTGGCCGAAGTCGGCTCCGACGGGCGATTCGATCGTGTGTCGATAGTGCAGGGAGCGACCGCAGCAGCACGACAGGCGGTCCGCGCCTTGGCCGAACTGCCGGAATACCGTGGGCTGCCCCACCCCCCGGCGTGCACAGTCGTGCTGGCACTGGAAGAGCACGACCAGGTCACCTTGGACTGGGAAGGCGACAGCCGGGCATATTGGCTGGACGAGAATGCCCCCGACTCCGAGAGTTTGACCAGGGACGACTCGATCGTCCCGCTACTGGTCGACACCGGCACCCCCGAAGCCGAAGCACTCGAACATGCCTACGCTCATCACATTTCCCGCTACCTGGGAATGCCTCCAGGAAGTGAACAGCCGTCCCATGCCAAGACGATTCCCCTTCCCCGCAAAGGGCACCTGCTGTTGTGCACGGACGGACTGTGGGGGAAGACCTTCGCGGCCGAGTCCCTCGCGAACGTCCTCCAGCACGCGCAGGACCAGTCCCCTGGCGACCTTCTCGCCGCGCTGCGCGCCTTCCGACAGAACGCGCTGCGGAAAAAGGACCGCGACAACATCACCGGCGTCCTGGTAAACCACACATCACCCGCACCCACGACCAGTCGCTCGACCGCGAAATCCGGCGGCGGTGCACCAGCCCCCGGCCCAGGACTGTCTTTCCATCCACACGTCGGTCCGGACGAAGTACTCGATGTCCGCCCCGGCGTCCCAACCCCCGGCCACGACGGCTTCGGCGATGTCGACGAGTTCGGCAATCGGACGCGCAGTGGAGCGATGGCTACCCATGTCCCCGCAGACGGACCGATGCAGGAGTTCGGTTTCAATCCCTGGACCGGAAGGCCGTGGCGGGTACTGCGTTTCGGTAATCGAAATCAACCGGATACACCGGGGAACCCGCAACCGCAGGGCGGCACATCCGAGCAGCAGGACGTGCCCGAGCCTTCGCCGATAACGCCTGATTCTCCGGAAACATCCGCCGCGGCGAATGATTCCAGCATCGAGCCGAGCGGATCCGAGCAGTCCAGCAAAACTGAGCCGTCGAACGACAGCGAAGGTGCCAAAAGGACCACATCACTGCTGAGTGTGATTCGCGCCGACCCCGCTTTCGGCATACGCCTCGCCACCGAGGCCACCCACACGGGCGGAATGGTACTGGCGTCGACGGCGATGGGCCTTTACGTGGCCGCGGAGGCCGGACCTGTGGCGTTGGGTGTCGGTGAGCTGATCACCAGCGCGCTACCGATCGCCGTTGCACCGTTCGCGGGATATCTGGCCGACCACGGCTCGCCCAGGAGAGTAATGCTGAGCGGTCTGGGCATAGGGTCGGCAGGAGCACTGTTGGCGATTGCCGCGGTGGCGGCTCAAAATTCATACACCATCCCCGGGCTCGTCGGAGCAACGACGCTGGAAGTAGTCTCGAACCAGCTTTATAGGGCAACGATGTTCCGGTACCTCCAAGAGGAGGCCGGCGACGCGCAAGAAGGACTGGAACGCTTCCATTCCGTCGCAGGGGAAGGCATTTCACTCGCGGCAAAAGGGCTCGGGCCTCCGATACTGGCACTCGGCGCCGCTTTCCCTCCGGCCATCAATCTCGGGACGAACATTGTGAGCGCGGCGACCATATCGCTGGTGCCGGATACGCCGGCCGCGCCGAAGACTTCGGAATCGGACAGTGCCTGGGAAGGCTTCAGCACCTCGATCCGTCAAGGCGTGCACACGATCCAGGACCATCCCCTGCTTCGACGCATCAACACCAACGGCGGTCTCACCTGGCTCTTCCTAGGTGCGCAAGGGACCCAGCTCACGTGGCTGCTCGCCCACTCCGGCCTTTCACCGGGGCAGATAGGCATGGCGGCGGCGATCCCTCTTATCGGGATCAATCTCTCGAACGTGGTACTCATCAAGCGGTTGGCCGACGAGCGGGCGCAAGCAGTCAGAATCAGCAGGCTACTCACCGCCAAATTGGTCGCCGCGGCAGCGGCGGCCGGCGCGCTGGCAACCACCCCCGGCCCGTGGGCGGCCCCGGTGATACTTGCAGGCGCCTGGATGGTCTTCAATCCGAGCAACTTGGCTATCAACGCCCACGTGACCAGGACGGTCCCGTCTGAACTACGCGGACGTGTGAGTTCCCTCCGCGGTATGACATCAGGGGCTGCAGCCGGGCTGAGCAGCATGAGCGCCGCCGGCGCAATCGCAGCATGGGGCCCCGGGCCCACAGCCATAGGTATGGCCGCGGCATTCGGTTCCATCGCGTTCGTGTCCGTCATCCGCCGAATCTTCGGAGAAGACAAGGCGCTGGAGGACCCGGCTGCCGCCTCCCGCGCCCGGGAACTGCTCGACGGCATCAACCAAACAGCCGAAGTCTTGCGGGCACTCGGCCTCAACGAAGCAACCAAACCCAAACCACGACTGAAGAAAGTCACCCACCTCCGGGACTTCATTGCCGCCCAACTCGTCAAAACCCACCTCGACCCCGACAGCGAAGACCCTCTCGCCCACATCATCGACGACGTCCGAAACCTGAAAGACGGCGCAGACACTGCTGTCGTCTTCCTCGACTACGGTAAGAAGAGGGAAAACGGCAAGAAGAAGGGGATTCGCCCCTACACCGTCATCAACATCGACAACCGTCGCAGCGGCGAAATAATCATCTTCGACGCCGACATCAGTGACCGCGACCACCCGGATGCCCCCGAACGCGCCCCCCGCGTCCGCTCATACGAAGAATGGAAACAGTCTTACGCCCGCGACATCGGAGAAGTGAAAGAAGCCTTCGTCGCCTGTCTCACCACCGACGAAGAAGGCCGCCTCACCAACCTCTTTCGGTGAACGCTTTGCCTCTTCGCGATCGAATGATGCGAAGTCGGCCACGGCGTTGCGCGCTGCAGCTCGTTCTCCACTCGACCCGGCGCCTCTTGTGGCGCAGCTCGGCCGGTTCCCTGCGCTCGGTGCGCAGGTCGACGCAGATGCGGAAACCTACGACTCCGCTCCGTAGATATGCCGGTCCGTTGCCGCACCGCGCGGAATTCGGATCGGCGTGATCGAAATGTGCTTGCCGTCGCACGGGTGGCGGATTGCCCGCGCCGCGGCGCATAGTGCCAGGTCGGGGCAGGGTCGGGGCAGGGCCGGCCCCGCGCAATAACATCCTCTGAATTCTGGCGGGTGCTATGCGGGCCCGGAGGTGGTCGCTGGCGCATTATCTTCGCTATCTGTGCAGGTCAGCGAGAGAAAGGCAGATGCGGTGGCGGCGGAACCCAGTCCGGTGCGGCAGTTGCGTGCCGATCAGGCGCGGCGGGTCGCCGACATCTTGCGCCACCAGTTGCACGCGGGTGCGTTCGACGGCTCGCTACCGAGTGAACAGGAGCTGGCCGCGGAGTACAGCGCCTCGCGCAATACGGTCCGCGATGCGTTGGCCCTGTTGAAGGACGAGGGTTTGATCGATCGTGCGCCGAAGGTCGGTACCCGGGTCGCCACTCGTAAGTACGACCACGGGCTCGACACGCTGCTCGGTTTGCAGGAAACCTTCAAAGGCCACGGCACCGTGCGCAACGAGGTACGCGCCGCGATGCACGTCACCGCACCGCCCGCCGTCGCGCGCCGCCTCGGCCTCGCACCGGGCGAACGCGTCGTCTACCTGGAGCGGCTGCGCTACCTCGCGGACCTGCCGCTGAGCCTCGATCTCACCTATCTGGTGCCCGACATCGGCACCGAGGTGCTCGGCCACGACCTGGAGCACACCGACGTCTTCGTGCTGCTGGAACGCATCAGCGGCCACTCGCTCGGTTCGGCCGATCTGGCTGTGGAGTCGGTGCCCGCCGACCCGCACACCGCCTCCACCCTCGACGTCCCCGGCGGCGCACCCCTGCTGATGCTGGAACGGCTGACCCGGCTCGACGACGGCCGTCCGGTCGACCTGGAGTACATCCGCATGCGCGGCGACCGAATCACCATGCGCGGCAGCCTGACCCGCAGCAGCACCCCCGAATGGAAGGTCCTCTAGATGGCACTCGTGAACCAGCGCACCGACATCCCGGTCACCATCGACGAGTCGCTCTGTATCCAGGGATGCACGCTGTGCGTCGAGATCTGCCCGCTCGACTCGCTGGCCATCAACCCCGACAACGGCAAGGCCTTCATGCACGTGGACGAGTGCTGGTACTGCGGTCCGTGCGCGGCCCGCTGCCCCACCGGCGCCGTCACCGTCAACATGCCCTACCTGCTCCGCTGATCTGGAAGTCCGATGAGAGTGAAATTCGCCCCCGTCCTGCTCGCCGTCGCGCTCGCGCTGACCGGCTGCTCCCTGGAGAAAACCGACGACACACCGGCGGGCACCGTCAAGGTGGTCATCGGCTATCAGTCCAAGACCATCAACACCGTCACCGCGGGTACCCTGCTGCGCGCACAGGGCTACCTGGAGCAGCGGCTGCAGAAGATCACCGACAACGGCGGCGCGAAGTACCAGGTCGAGTGGCAGGACTACGACACCGGCGCGCCGATCACCGCGCAGATGGTGGCCGAGAAGATCGACATCGGGTCGATGGGCGATTACCCGCTGCTGATCAACGGCTCCCGCACCCAGGTCAACGAGCGCGCACGCACCGAACTCGTGTCGGTCACCGGGTACAACCTCAAGGGCGCGCTGAACATGGTTGTGGTGCCGAATGATTCGGCGGCGAACAGCATCACCGATCTGGCGGGGCAGAAGATCTCCGCCAGCGTGGGTTCGGCCGGGCACGGCACGCTGGTGCAGGCGCTGTCGCGGGCCGGGATCGATCCGGCCAAGGGTGTGGAGGTGCTCAACCAGCAGCCGCAGGTCGGCGCGACCGCGCTGGAATCCCACCAGGTGAGCGCGCTCTCGCAGTTCGTCGCGTGGCCCGGCTTGGTGGTGTTCCAGAACAAGGCCAAGTTGCTCTACGACGGCGCCGAACTCGGTGTGCCGACCTTCCACGGCGTGGTCGCCCGGCGCGCCTACTCCGCCGAGCACCCCGAGGTGCTCCAAGCGTTCCTCGCCGCGCAACTCGACGCCACCCAGTTCCTGCGCGAGAAGCCGTTCGAGGCCGCGAAGATCGTCGCCGACGGCTCCGGCCTGCCGCAGGAGGTGGTGTACCTCTACAACGGTCCCGGCGGAACGAGTTTCGACACCACGCTCGAGCCGAGCCTGATCGCGGCACTGAAAGGCGATGTGGCGTACCTGAAGTCGATCGGCGACTTCGCCGACCTCGATATCGACCGGTTCGTCGACGACGCCCCGCTGCGCACAGCGTTTACGGACACCGGCCGCGACTACGACCGCGAACTGGCGGACAAGGCCAATCCCACGCGTGTCACCGGCACCGATCCCGTGTGCGGTGCCGCGGCGGAGAATCCCACGCTGGCCGGGGAGCTGTGGCTGGACGGCGCGGACAAGCCGCAACCGGCCGCCGACCCGACCTGCCTGCTGCGCGCGATCCAGGCCGCGAAGGCGCAGGGCAAGGTGATCCGCGCCGCCTACGTCCCGGACACCGAGCTCGGCACACGCTGGTTCGCCGACAAGTCGGTCTGGCTGCGCGAGGGCGCCACCTACCTGCCCTTCACGACGGCCTCCGCCGCCCAGCGATACCGGCAGGCGCATCCGTCCGCCACACCGGTCGGCTACGACCAGGCCGTCACGGAAGTACGCGGATGACAAGCGAACTCGCCGCCCCCTCGGTACCGGTCGGTACGGCCGAGCCGACCGCGACCCGGTTGTCCGCCGCGACATCGGCGGTGTGGCGCTCGCGCCTGCTGCGGGTCGCGTCGGTCGCCGCCGCGGTCGGGGTGTGGCAGCTGCTCACGGTGGGCAACGTGCGGGCGGTACTGCGTTTCGACACGCTGCCCACCGTCACCGAGATCGTCGCCGAATTCGGCACACAGCTACGCGCCGACCAGTATTACCTGGACATCGCCCAGTCGCTGCTGCGGATCGTCACCGGTTTCGGGCTGGCCGCCGTGGTCGGCGTGATCGTCGGCATCGGTCTCGGCCGGTCCCGGCTGCTCGCCGACACCTTCGGCCCGCTCGCCGAGCTGGTGCGGCCGATTCCGGCCATCGCTCTGGTCCCGGTCGCGATCCTGCTGTTCCCCAGCGACGAGTCCGGCATCGTGTTCATCACCTTCACGGCGTCGCTGTTCCCGGTGCTGGTCAGCACGCGGCACGCGGTGCGCGCGCTGCCGACGATCTGGGAGGACGCGCTGCGCACGCTCGGCGCGTCCCGGCTGGACGTGCTCACCCGCGTGGTGTTCCCCGGCATCCTGCCCGGCGTCTTCAGCGGCCTGTCGGTCGGCGTCGGCGTGGCGTGGATCTGCCTGATCTCCGCGGAGATGATCTCCGGGCGCCTCGGCGTCGGCTACCGGACCTGGCAGGCGTACACCATCGTGGACTACCCGGCGGTCTTCGTCGGCATGATCACCATCGGCGTCCTCGGTTTCGCGACGTCGGGGCTGGTCGAGCTGGCCGGCCGCCGCATCACCCGCTGGCTGCCCAGAGAGGTGGAGGCATGACCACCGTGATCGTCGACGCACCGGCATCGACCGGAATGCGCTTGAGCCTCACCGGCGTCCGGATCGCCTACGGCGGCGAACCGGTGCTCGACGGGCTCGACCTGACCATCGCGCCGGGGGAAATCCTCGTCGTGGTCGGCAAATCCGGTTGCGGCAAGTCGACGCTGCTGCGCACCCTCGCCGGACTGCGTGCTCCGGAAGGCGGCGCGATCCTGGCCGACGGCTCCGCGGTCACCGGACCCGCCGCCGACCGAGCTCTGGTGTTCCAGGACGACGCGCTACTGCCGTGGCGCACGGCGCGACAGAACATCGAACTCGCCCTGCGCTTGCGCGGTATACCCCGCGCCGAACGCCGAACGACCGCACTGCACTGGGTGGACGAGGTCGGGCTCACGGGGTATGGCGACTACCTGCCCCGCGACCTCTCCGGCGGCATGCGTCAGCGCGTCCAGCTGGCCCGCAGCCTGGCCGCCGCGCCGCGCGCCGTGCTGATGGACGAGCCGTTCGGAGCATTGGACACCCAGACGCGAGAGACCATGCAGCGACTGCTGATCGACACCTGGCGCGCCCACCCCACCACCATCGTCTTCGTCACCCACGACCTCGACGAGGCACTGCTACTCGGCGACCGCATCGCCGTGCTGAGCGGCGGCACGCTGCGCGCACTGGTGCCGGTGCCCAACCCGCGCGAGGCGATCGACCGGTCGGCGGCGAAGGCCGAAATCCTGGAGAAACTATGAACACTCCGCCGCTGTCGGAACGAATCCGGCTGGACTGCGACGTGCTCGTCATCGGCGGCGGCACCGCGGGCACCATGGCCGCGCTCACCGCCGCCGAACAGGGCGCGAACGTGCTGCTGCTGGAGAAGGCGCATGTGCGGCACTCCGGTGCGCTGGCGATGGGCATGGACGGCGTGAACAACGCCGTCATTCCCGGCAAGGCCGAACCGGAAGACTATGTCGCCGAGATCACCCGGGCCAACGACGGCATCGTCGACCAGCGCACGGTGTATCAAACCGCGACGCGCGGTTTCGCCATGGTGCAGCGGCTGGAGCGCTACGGGGTGAAATTCGAGAAGGACGAGTACGGCGAGTACGCGGTGCGCCGGGTGCACCGCTCCGGCTCGTACGTGCTGCCGATGCCGGAAGGCAAGGACGTCAAGAAAGCGCTGTATCGCGTACTGCGGCAGCGCAAGATGCGCGAGAAGATCCGCATCGAGAACCGGCTCATGCCGGTGCGCGTGCTCACCGACAACGGCCGCGCGGTCGGCGCCGCCGCACTGCACACGCGGACCGGCGAATTCGTGGCCGTCGGCGCGAAGGCGGTGATCCTGGCCACCGGGCCCTGCGGCAGGCTCGGGCTGCCCGCCAGTGGATACCTGTACGGCACCTACGAGAATCCGACGAACGCGGGCGACGGCTACGCCATGGCCTACCACGCCGGGGCCGAGCTCAGCGGCATCGAATGCTTCCAGATCAACCCGCTGATCAAGGATTACAACGGCCCCGCCTGCGCCTACGTGGCCAATCCGTTCGGCGGCTACCAGGTCAACGCCCATGGCGAACGCTTCGTCGATTCCGACTACTGGTCCGGTCAGATGATGGCCGAGGTGAAGCGCGAGATCGAATCCGCGCGGGGACCCATCTATCTCAAGGTGTCGCACCTGCCCGACGAGACGCTGAGCACACTCGAAAGCATCCTGCACACCACCGAGCGCCCGACCCGCGGCACATTCCACACCAACCGTGGCCACGACTACCGCACTCATGACATCGAGATGCACATCTCCGAAATCGGCTTGTGCGGCGGGCATTCCGCCTCCGGCGTGTGGGTCGACGAGCACGCGCTCACCACGGTGCCGGGCCTGTACGCGGCGGGCGATCTGGCCTGCGTACCGCACAACTACATGATCGGCGCGTTCGTCTTCGGCGATCTCGCGGGCGCGCACGCCGCGTCCACGCTCGACGCGGTGGCGGCGCCAGATGAGCTGCCCGAGGACCAGCTGGCCACCGCGCACGAACTGATCTACCGGCCGCTGCGTCATCCGGACGGGCCGCCGCAGCCACAGGTCGAATACAAGCTGCGCCGCTTCGTGAACGACTACGTGGCGCCGCCCAAGACGGCCGCCAAACTGGCGATCGCGGTGGAGACCTTCGAGCGGATGCGCGGCGAGATCGCAGGCATCGGCGCCCGCACCCCGCACGAGCTGATGCGCGCGGCCGAAGTGTCGTTCATCCGAGACTGCGCCGAAATGGCCGCCCGCAGCTCCCTGACCCGGACCGAATCCCGTTGGGGCCTCTACCACGAGCGCGCCGACCTCCCCGAACGCGACGATGTCGAATGGCGATACCACCTCAACCTCCGCAAGAACCCCGACGGGACGATGGCGTTCCTGAAGCGGCCGGTGGCCCCGTACCTGGTTCCGGTGCCCGGACTCGACGACCTGCCCTCGGCCGATGTCGCGGCGGTGCCGGTGCACCAGCCGCAACCGGCCGCAGGCCGTGCTCCGCACACCGGCGTCGCCGCTGAGCACGACCGGGTCGGCTCCGGCGCTGGAAAGCAAGCTGCCACTCCCCCTTCGCCCCGCATCGTGGCGCTGCTCGCGCTCGACGAGCCGACCGTCCCACAGCTGTCGGCCTATCTCGCGGATCCGGATGCGGGCGTGCGGGCCGCCGCGATCTCGGTGCTCACCGAGCACACGCCGGACGGCTTCCCCACGGCTCTGATCGACGCGCTCGACGACCAGGCGGCCTCGGTCCGGCGCGCGGCCGCGGCGAGCTTGCGCGAACTGGTGGAAGTCTTACCCTCGGCGACCGGGCTTTCCGACCGGCTCGGCTCACCCGACCCGGTCGTTCGCGCCACCGTGATCGATCTGCTGCGCGCCCTGCGGGCCGGGACAGCCGCTCACTACCGCTCGGCGCTCGCCGACGTGGATCATCGGGTGCGCATCGAGTCGGTCCGCGCCCTGGTCGCACTGAACGATCGCGACGGTGTCGCCACCCTCGTCGCCGACGACAAGCGTGAGGTGCGCATCGCGGTAGCCCACGGGCTCGCCGCGATCGGCGACGGCGGCGCCGAGGTGATTCGGCGCCTCGCCGACGACCAGGACCCGCTGGTGCGCGCCGCGGCGTGCACCGCGTTCGCCCAACTCGGCGTCGAGCCCGAGGACGTCACCGCACTGGCGGCCGCCCTGCGCCACTCGGCCTGGCAGATCCGGGTGGGCGCGGCGCGCGGGCTCGCCGCAGCCGATCCGGACCTCGCAGTACCGATTCTGGCGGTGGCACTGGGCGATCCCCATCTGGATGTCCGCAAGGCGGCGGTATTGTCGCTGGCGGGGTGGCCGGACCTGGCCGCGGCACACGATGCACTGCGCGACGCGATCGACGACACCGACGCCGATGTCCGCGCGTATGCCCGGCGGGCGCTGGCCACCCAGCCCACCGCCTGGAACAAGCTGGTTGCCGCGGCTCGAAACGCTGGTTAGATTAGCGGGTCTACCGTTGCCGATCCGCTAGCTGGGTCATAGCCGGGCGGTGACGGGGAGGCCGGCGACGAAACCGTCGGCATTCTCGATGATCAGCGACGGGAGTGTGGGCGGTGACCTTGCCGAACTGGCTGGATCTCGCCGTGCTCGTAGCACTCGTCGCCGCCGCGGCGCTCGGCTGGCGCCGCGGCGCGATCGTGGCGCTGCTCGGGTTCGCCGGCGCGTTGGCGGGTGCGATACTCGGCGCCACACTGTCGGCCACGGCGCTCGCGAGCTTCGCTCCCGGCGCGGTGCGGCTACTGCTCGTGCTGATGGTGATCACCGGACTGGTCGCGTTCGGCGCGATCGCCGGGCACCGGGCCGGGCGCACCGCCCGCACAGCCGTTTCCACACCTGCCGGGCGACGCGCGGACGCTGTCTGCGGCGGCTTCGTCCATGCGTTGGCAGTACCCCTGGTGGTGTGGTTGTTCGCCGCGCCGCTGGAATCGGCGGCCCTGGTGCGTGATTCGACCACCGTGCGGACCGTCGACGATCTCGCCCCGTTTTGGTTGTCCGGGCTGTCCGAGGTGCTCACCGCGCCGATCGCGGACGCCGGGCTGGCCCGTCCGCTCGCGCCGCCCGATCCGGCCATTGCCGAAGGACCCATGCCCGCCGAGTTGCGCCCGAGTGTGCTTCGCATCCAGGATCTCGCGCCGACCTGCGGAGTTCGCCAATCCGGTTCCGGATTCGTGATCGCACCGGAGCGGGTGCTGACCAACGCCCACGTCGTCGCGGGCTCCAGCAGAGTCTCCGTCGACGCCGCCGCCGGGCCGCTCAGCGCGAGCGTCGTGCAGTTCGATCCGACCATGGATGTGGCGGTGCTCGCCGTCCCCGGTCTCACCGCGCCCGCCCTCACCGTCGCGCCCCGGCCCGCCGGAACAGGTGCCGACGCGATCGCGCTCGGCTACCCGAGAGGCGGGTCGTACACCGCCGTAGCGACCCGGGTACGCAGCCGCGCCGCCCGCCAGGTGCGCGACATCTACCGCACCGGTCTCGGCGAGCGCGAGATCTACACCCTCGACGGCTCGATCCAGCACGGCAATTCAGGCGGGCCGCTCGTCGATCGCAGCGGCCGTGTGCTCGGCATCGTCTTCGGTGTAGACGAGAACGACGGCAGCGTCGGGTTCGCCACGAGCCTTCCGGAAGTTCTCGATCGACTCGATCACGGTTGGCGCTCCGACCAGCCGGTCGATACCGGCCCCTGCACCACGTAGCGCAGGTCTACACCCGCCGGCGCTCTACTCCGTCGCACGTGCCCGGGCGCTGCGTGATCGGTGTACTCGCCGACCCTCCCGCACGACTGGGCACAGCTCCATCGCACGCGACCACGCCCTGTGTCCTCGGTCTACCCGCCCGACGCTCCCGCACGACTACACCGCGCCCCCACACAGCTGCGGCGCACGCGAGCACCTACTGTGCTCTGGATCTACTCGCCGGACTCACTCACGACTACACTCCGCCGTGCACAGCTGCGTCGCACGTCCACGCTTCGCTCGCTACGACGCGTCGGCGACGATCACAATGCCGCTGGAAGCGTCCAGCAGCGGGATCGTCCGCTCCGCGGCGTCGTCGACATGCACGCGCGGATGCGTGGGCAGCTCGGTCTCGTAATAGGTTCCCGGACCATAGAACTGCCCGTACTTCACCACCACGCCGTCGATATCCAGCACCGCCGCTTCGTGCTCGCGAATCACCGCACCCCGCCCCGCCGGCGGCTCCCAGGCAATGCTCTGCGCGAGAAAGCGCTTCGCCCCCGCGGCCCGCGCCGCGGCGATCAAGTTGCGCGTACCTTCGGTGCGAATCCGCGCGTTCGCCTCGGCCCGTTCCGGAACCAGCGCCGCGTCATCCGGCAGATCGGTGAGTTGATGCATCACCATCTCCGACCCGAACGCGACTACGGCCGCGGTCAGTGCCTCCGAGTCATAAACGTCGCACACCACCGGCTCGGCCCCCGCCGCCCGCACCTGATCGGCCTTCGCCGCCGACCGGGTCATCCCCGCGACCTCATGCCCCGCCTCGACCAGCAGCGGAAGCAAACGAACACCGATCACGCCGGTCGCACCGGCCAGGAAGATCCGCACGTAAATATTCTTGCAGCGTCGGCGGCGCTGCGCGTTCGCGGCCCCTTGTGGCCACCACTCAAACACAGCCCACCCAGGCGGTGACCTTGTCGCCATCCACCACGTATTCGATTCCGCGGGCGGCCAGCATGCGCAACACTGCGGTGTTTTCCGCGGTTGTGCTCACGAACAGTGACGTGTAGCCCTCGTCGGCTGCCCGCTCGATCAGCAGCGCGAATACAGCGGTTCCGATGCCGGTGCCGCGGTGGGAACGGCCGATCCACACCCCGGCTTCGGCGGCGCCCGGCGCGATCGGGCACAGCCGGGCGGCTCCGACCACCGCGCCGTCCGCGACGATGCAGTAGGTCGATTCGATCGGCGGAGTTGCCAGCGCCCTGCCGCGATGGAACTCCCGGAAACCCGCTTCGCGCTGGGCATTCCAGCTCGTGCCTGATCCTGCTACCGGCATCACCTCGACCGGAGCGGCGTCCGCCACAGCGGCGTGCAGCAGCTCGGTGAGCAGCTGTTCATCGAGGGGTTCGAGCGTGACGTGGTCGGACACGAGCCGATCGTGGCACCGGGACCGGCCGTGCGCGAGGGATTTTTCGCCTCGGCTCGGACCGGCGCGATCGGCTGCGCACCGAGCGGTCAGCCTCGACGGGCAAGCCAGTGGGCCTGCAGCCCGAACAGCTCGAGCTCGCCCATGGATGGTGTAGCGGGGTCGAGTTCGCGGTAGCGCTGGTAGACGTTGACCACGGCCCGTTCGGAATCCAGCCAGGTAGCGTACTCGCCGAGATCGATGGTCAGCGCCGCCTCCTGGAACGACAGCCCCCTCGCATGCGCGATATCGGCCTGTGCGCTGACGTACTCGAGGTACGCGCGAACGGCACGGACGCCATCGGGATCGGTGACGGGTCCATGGCCGGGCACGATCGTCGGGGCGTCGAGGCCGATCATGGTGTCACAGGCCGCGATCCAGTTGGCGATGGGGCCACTCCACACGATCGGGGTGCATCCGATGAACAGCAGGTCACCGGCGAAGAGCACACCGGCGTCGGGCACATGCACGACCGAGTCCGCCGCCGTGTGGGCGGGCCCGAGGTTGAGCATCCGCAGCTCGCGATCGCCGACGTGCACGGTCAGCTCGCGGTCGAAGGTCTCGTCGGGTTGACGCAGCCGGATACCCGAAAAGTCGAACGGCGCGAACCGCTCTCGTAGATACCGGCTGGTCACCGGGTCGACGTCGAGCACTTGGGTGAGCGCCATCAACGCCGGGGCCAGCCCATGGGCCATCTCCTCGGCAGTGTGCTTCGCGGTGATGATACGGACCGCTTCCCCGAGCAGCTGGTTGCCGTAGATATGGTCGCCGTTCTCGTGGGTGTTCAGCACGTGCGTGATCGGGGCGCGGTCGGTGATCGGCCGCATCGCGGCGAGCATCTCCCTGGTCAACGGCAGATCGAAGAGCGTGTCGACGAGCAAGGATGCGCCTGCGCCCGCGATCAAGCCCGCGTTCGACCAGCCGAGACCACCGTCGGGCAGCGTCCACGCCCACACATCCTTGCCGAGATCGTGCAGCCCCTTCGTGTACGGGACCAACGCCGCCGCACGGTTCACCCGCGGCGCGGGCGGTTCCCGATCCGGGTTCGGACGCTCGGCGACCGGATGGGGGGCGGGAGTACGGCGCACCGTCTGGCGGGTTTCGCCGAGGCCCTGCACCCGCAGCGTCACCACATCCCCCTCCTCGAGCCAGCTCCGGAAGGCCTTGGGATCGGCCATCGTCATATGCTCGATCAGCGTGCAGGTCGGTACGGTGCCAGAACCGAACACATCACCCGGTTGCAACTCGACCCCGCGCGAGGCGTACGAGATCACCTCGGCGAAGCTCCAATCCATCGCGCCGGTCGACCCGGACCCGATCACCTCGTCGTTCACCAGAGCAGCGGCCTCCAGACTCAATCTGCCGTCGCGCCGATAGGGCTCGAGCTCGTCGGCGGTCACCAGATACGGGCCGAGCGTGATGCCGCTGTCCTTTCCCTTGCCCTGCCCGATCGCCAGCTGGGCCTCCAGCGCCTGCAGATCACGCGCTGACCAATCGTTGAAGATGGTGTATCCGATGATCGCCTCTTCCGCCTGCGCGACAGTGAAGTCTTTGCCGCCGCGACCGATCACCGCACCGATCTCGAGTTCGAAGTCCTGCCATGCACTTCCGGGTGCGGTAGGCGCATCCTCGTATGGACCCAGCACGGTCGACGGTGCCGCGAAGTAGAACGCCGGAATCCGGTACCAGGCATCCTTCAGCGTCCGCGGTGCACCCATCGCCTCCTGGCAGTTCCGCATATGGTCCAGGAAGCACAGGCAGTCGCGGATCGCCGGCGGTTCCGGAATCGGCGCCCGCAGTGTCAGCTCGTCGAGCCGGACCACCTCGTCCGGGGTTCGCAGCGCCTTCTCGCCGACCGCATGCAGTGCGTCCGTGCCGTGTCGAATCAGATCGATCAGACGTATCCCCGGCGGAAGAGCGTGAACGGTCTCGCCGGACACCACCCCCACGCGATCGCCACGCTCGGACTTGTAGGTCACCCACCGCATCGTCGACCTCCATGGCTCGAATCTATGTTGGCCAACATATGCCGTGTTGGCTGACAAGTAAAGGTCATGGCTGATGCAGATAGCAGCGAGTCCATGTTCACGATCGGGACCGTTCGACCTCGATCGTCATCCCCGTGGCCCGCAGCCGGTCGGTGAGCAGATCGCCCATTGCCGTTGCCGGAGTGATAATTCCGGCCCGCTGCGGCAGCTTTGCGCCGTCGAAGGCCAGGCACAGGCCGCTCTCGCCGAGCATTACCGCGGTCGCCTGGTAGCCGGGGTCGCCGGCGCCGGAGAAGGTTGCCACGTATTCGGCGCCCGAGGAAGTACGGGCGTAGGTATTCATCGTGAACCATCCCTGGGCGAGGGACTCTTCGTTCGGTCCGGTGCCGGGCTTCGGAAGCACCCGATCCAGGAGCCTGCGTCCCCCCGACGATCTGGACAGCACGGCGCCCGCCGCCATTCCTGCGACGATTCCGCCCGACACTGCGGCGGCGATCATCGGCGCCGCGTACGTCTTTCCCGCGTCCATGACCTCTCGGTAGCGGAAATTCTTGCCGTACACCCAACCGAGCAGGCCGTTGCTACGCCGTACGATCTTCGTGTTGTGCGGTGCCATGACGAACGTACCGACCCAACCTTCCAAATGCGGAGCGATCGTTTTCGCCCGCTGCAGCGCCCGATCGGACTGACGGCCGACATTCGGATCCATCGACTTGTCCGGGCTCAGCGAGTACGGATCGGATATCACCGACTGCTTCGACGGGTCTGCCGCGATGACTTCCAACATGGCGCGTGCGGAGTCGATGGTGCCGCCGCTGACACCACCCTGCACGGTCGCGATGAGTGTGGTGTCCTCGAGTTCGCCGGAGTGGTCCGCAACGGTGCTGCGGTAGAGCTGGTAGACGCACAAGTCCGACGGAATCGAGTCGAAGCCACAGGAATTCACGATCTTCGCGCTGGTGGTCACTGCCTGATCGTGGAAGCGGTCGATCGCGTCCCTGGTGAATACCGACTCGCCGGTGAGGTCGGCGTAATGGGTGCCCGACTTCGCGCAGGCGGCCACCAGCGGCATGCCGTAGCGCTGGTACGGGCCGACCGTGGTGACCACTGCGGTGGTCCGCGCGGCCAGCGCGTCGAGCGCGGTCTGGTCGGCGACATCTGCCACTACCAGACCCCACCCGGCGGCGGCATGCCCCAGGTCGTCGCGAACCTTGGTCAGCTTCTGCAGCGAACGCCCGGCCAGCGCGATACGCGCCGATTCCGGCGCCCCGCCCGCGAGGTACTTCGCAGTGAGCCTTCCGACGAAACCCGTTGCGCCGAAGAGGATGAGGTCGAATTCTCGATTCTCTGCCATGGCTTATCTACTTCCGATCAATGATTGTGTGAGGCTTTGCGCCGAGACTCGGGCTCATGGTGTTGTGAGGGCGACGACCGGCCGCATCCGGGTGGCGCGCACACTCGTCGACGAGGTCGCGGCGAGGGCGATCGCGAAGCTGCCCGTGACGATCGCGGGGTACATCCACCACGGCCCGGAGGGGATCGGCGAGCCGGTCTTCACGATGCTGTAGGGAACAGCGGTGGCCGCCGCCGCGATCGTGCCGAGAACGACCGCGATGGCCGTTGCGACCACGCTTTCGACGGCCACCACGCCCACTACCTGATGCCGCGTCGACGCGGTCAGCCGGAGCAGGCCGAACTCCCGCCGCCGATCCCACGTCGCCGCGATCAGCGCGTTGCTGACGGCGATCGTGCAGAACGCGATGATCATCGCCACGACAAGGTAATTCGCGGCCGCGAACTGCGGACCGATGTCGTCGGGCACACGCTTCACGATGCTGTCCTCGGTGCTCTGCATGTACAGCGTGCCGGTCGCAATGCCGACGAGTAGCGCCAGCGGTCCGACGACAGTGCTCGCGGCCGCGGCGCGGGCGTTCAGATTGCGCACGGCCAACCGGCCGACGCTGCTCGGCACCCATGCGTCGACCCGCCCGGCCACCGCGACGACAGCGGGACTCAACAGCGCCGCACCGATCGCGACACCGATACAGGCCGGTCCGGCCACTGCCGCCAGCAGCGGTCCGTCGGACATGAACAGCGTGCTGACCCCGCAGCCGAGGCCGAGCAGCAGGAATGCCACACCGATCATCGGCTTCGCTCGGGAGACCACGCCTTCCTCGGCACCCGAGGCGTCGGCCAGCGCAAGCACCGGCGGGACCGTTGCCGCGCGACGCCCCGCGAACACCGCGGCCAGCGCCGCCGACAGCAGCGAAATGGCCACGCCCGCACAAGCAGTCCGCCAGCTCACGACCAGCTGGATCGGTGCGTCCACCACACCCACCGCCCGCATCCGGTCGAGGAGAAACGCGCCGAGCCCGATACCGGGTGCGAGTCCGATGATCACCGCGGGCAGCGCGACCGCGATCGTCTCCACCAGCACCGCGCCGCTCACCTGCCGGGGGACGGCGCCGATCGATCGGAGCAGGGCAAGCTCCCGCCTGCGCGCCTGGATCACGAGCGTGACGGTGGAGGCGATGCCGAACGCCACGACAGCGACAGTCCAGCCGCCCATGATCGCCGCGAGGATCGCCAAGGATTTCGCACTGCCATCCGGCGCGGCGACACCGGTCTCGACCAGCGCGGCGAACGCGGTCAACAGCGCTGTCCCCGTACCGATCACGCACGCCGACGCGACATACGCCGACACGCGGGCCCGCACGGTGCGTAATGCGAAGCGCCACATCATCGAACACCGCCATGGTAGGCAAGGCCATCGGCCAGCCGCGCCATTCGCGCCGCGACGGCGTCGGCGGTCGGCCGCGGCATCGCGTCCACCACCCGCCCGTCCGCGAAGAAGACCACGGCATCGGCGACAGATGCGGCCACCGGATCGTGGGTGACCATCACGATGGTGCGCCCCGCGCTGTCGACGGCATCTCGGAGCAAGCCGAGCACCTCGGCGGCGGACCGGCTGTCGAGCGCACCGGTCGGCTCGTCGGCGAAGATCACCGCCGGCCCGCTCAGCAGCGCGCGGGCGATCGCCACCCGCTGTTGCTGACCGCCGGACAACGCCGCAGGCCGCGCGTGCACATGCTGCGCGAGACCGAGCCGGGCCAGGACATCCAGCACAGCACCGGCCGGTATCCGCCGGGAGGCGAATTCCATGGGGAGCGTGACATTTTGCTGCACGGTCAGGGTCGGCACCAGATTGTAGGACTGGAAGATGAAGCCGAGCCGATCGCGACGCAGCCGCGTCAGTGCGTCCTCGTCGAGCATCGTCAGCTCGACCCCATCGATCACCACCGATCCCGAACTCGGCCGATCCAGTCCGGCCGCGCACTGCAGCAACGTGCTCTTACCCGAGCCGGACGGCCCCATGACAGCGGTGAAGGAGCGGCGGGGGAATGCCAGGCTCACGCCGTCGAGGACCCTCGTCGTGGTTGGGCCCGCTCCGTAAACCTTGACCACCTCACGCAACACCACGCTGTAGCGCGAGAGCGTCGACTCCGACACTCTCTCTGAATACACTGTACGAGTCATAAATGCATGGTACTGAACGCTCCTAACCTGTCGACATATAGATGCGAGTAACCGCCAGTGAACTGGCATTTCATCCGTACTCAGCCGCTGAGTACCGACACGCGCCCGGCATCGAGTAGACTTTCGTCACGGACCGAATTTTGTGACGAAAAGAGTCTCGGGATGCCGACTTGCCAGGTGTGCGGCCGGATGCTGGCGCCCGCGGTGCGTGGCAGGCCCGCCCGATACTGCTCACGCGCCTGCCGGGCACGGGCGTATCGGGAACGCGTCGCGGCGAAGCAACAGGAAGTCGCCGAGCCGACCGAGGAGGCCGGTGCCGCGCTCACCGTCGACCGCGTGGTGCGCGCCGCGATCGCGCTGGCGGACCGGGAGGGCGGCGCAGGCCCGTCCATGCGCCGCACCGCGGCCGAACTAGGCGTCGGTGTGATGTCGCTGTACCGCTATGTTCCCGGCAAGGAGGAACTCGGCGGACTGATGATCGACGCCGTATTCGGCGACCACCCGCTGCCGGAACCCGGCCCGCCGGGCTGGCGGGCGAAGCTGGAACTGTCCGCCCACCAGGAGTGGGACATCTACCGCGAACACCCTTGGGTACCACAGCTGTTCGCCATCACCACCCGCCCGCCGGCCGCACCGCGCATGATGGGGTACACCGACTGGCGCATCCGCGCGGTCGACGGCCTCGGCCTCGATTTCCCGACCATGGTGCGCATCGCGATCATGGTCTCCACACACACCCAGAGCGCCGCGTATCCGCTCGCCAGGGAGAGGTACGCGAGCGATACCCGCGAACAGTGGATGGACGCACGCAGCAGCAAGGTCCAGGAAATCTTCGCCTCCGGCGAGTTGCCGATGATCGCCCGGTTCGACGCCGACGCGTTCGATGCCTCGCAGCCGCAGAGCATATTCGACTTCGGTTTGCGCTGCCTGCTCGACGGCGTCGCGAAAATCGTTCCCGACCGCGCCACCGCCTAGCGCCCGCCACTCTGACCGGCGGCGTGGAATCCTGAGCCTTCGCCGCAGCGATCCACTGCCGTGGCGTCATGGCAAGAAAAGGCGGTGGCATGGCAGCAGTCTCATCTCCGGCGTCACGAGATCGTCGATGGTGACCTGCGCGACCAGGTGCTTCCGCCGCGCCTCGGCGGCGAACACCTCGGCGACATCCGCATCGGCCTGGTAGTGCTGAATCGGCAGGCCCTCGATGCCGAATTCCACCGCCACGTGGCGCTTCGTCGGTCGCGATCGCGCGGTGGGTAGCACCAGCTCGCAGCAGGTCACGGTCCCGCCCGGCGCACTTCGGTACCGCTCTACGGTGCCTCCCGGGTCGACAAGTTGCCTCACCTTGCCGCCGACCGGTTCATCGGAGTGGTCGCCGGTTTCCCAGACCTCCAGGGTCAGCGTCGTGGCCTGCGGCGGATGGATCACAACCCGCAGGCGGTTGTCACCGGCCGTCGTGGGATCGTCCACGGCCGCACCGACGAGCAGGCGCATGAGGGAATCGACCGGCTCGACCAGATCGCCCAGGCCCGCGCGTGAGAGCTTCCAGCGCGCGTAGGACCGCACGACCTCGACAGGGTGAGCGAATGCTTCGACGGTCAGATCAACCAGCGCCCCAGACCCGTCATCAGCGCTGGTCTCCCTCAGCGGTTGCCCGTCGAGCAGCAGGGTGGCCTGCGCCGAGTCGGCATACCTCACCAGGAGCGATGGACACGCGTCCGCGAACCTGCGCAACATCAGATCTCTCGGTACACCGAGACCGTCGAAATGCTGTGGCGACGGCACGAGCAGATAGGTCGGTTCACCGTTGCACCTGGCCAGCGTGTCCAGCAGCATCCACAGCGCAGTTGTCGGTGGTGGACCACCCAGCACCCGCTCCAGCGCAATTCGGCGGCGGGCCGCGGTCGCCCGGATCCGCTCGTGCTCACCCGCCGTCAACATCGACCACAACGCCTGACCCGGCGGCTCCAACTCGGCGAACACTCTGCCTTTGATCGAACCGTCGAAGTGCGCGGCCAGCGCCTCCAACTCGCCCGTGACCTCATCGGCGCGTTCACCGACCAGCGACAGTTGCAAATACCCGAACGTCGGCGCCATCGGTCACCCGGCCTGCTCGAACCGTTCGAGCGCCCGCGCACGCCCCGCAAGTGCTCGCCGGATGGCAGCGCACTGGTGACCCGGATCCTCGCGCAACCAGACGGTGGCCCACCCTTTGGCCACCACCTCGCACCGGCCGTTCGCCGGAAGTTCGCACTGCTCGCAGCTGAATTTCCACTCGGCAACCGACCGGGATCTGCCGATCGTCCAGGTCATGAGCCCCAGTTTTACTGTTCCAGAGCGTGCGCGAAACGCTGCATCTTGCAGCATTAAGCGCTCTGTTCGGCGACTCCAGCAAACTCTGCGCTCCTACGGCATCCTCGGAACCTCGTCACCCGCCCCGGCGCGACGACGTTTCGCGTCCACCTCGGCGCGGATCGCTGCGGTGTGCTCGCCGAGAGCGGGCACCGCACCCATCAGTGCTTCGCGCCCCGGCACCGTGACTGCGGGGAGCAGCGCTTGCACCGATCCTTGCGGCGTGTCGACAGTGCGCCAGCGATCCCGCGCCGCCAGCTGTGGGTGGGCAGCGAACTCCGCCGGGGTGCGCAGACACCCGTTCGCGATGCCTGCGTCATCCAGGGCGGCGAGGATCTCGTGCGCGGTGGATGACGCGAACGCACGCTCGAGTAGCGACTTCAGCTCGGGTCGGTGCGCAACTCGGTCGGAGTTGTGTGCGAAGCGCTCGTCGGCAATGAGATCGGGCCGACCGAGGATCTCTTCGCACAGTCGTGCCCATTCCCGGTCGTTCTGCACTCCCAAGAAGACCTGACCACCGTCGCCGGTCGCGTACGGACCATATGGCGCGATCGAAGCGTGGTGCGCGCTGGACCGGACCGGCGGATGGTCACCGTATGTCGTGTAGTAGATCGGCTGGGTCATCCACTCACCCAAGGCGTCGATCATGGCGACTTCCAGAGCCTTCGCTTCGCCGGTACGTTCACGCTCATACAGCGCGGTGAGGATTCCGGTGTAGGCATACATTCCACCGGCGATGTCGGCGACGGAGATTCCCGCCTTCACGGGCTCATCGGGTGTCCCGGTCACGGAAAGCAAGCCGGTCTCGCACTGGATGAGCAGGTCGTAAGCCTTCTTCGAGCGATACGGCCCAGACGACCCGTAACCCGAGAGTGAGCACGTGATGAGGCCAGGATGCCGTGCCCGGAGGGTTTCGGCTGCCAGCCCGAGCCGTTCGTCGGATCCAGGGGCAAGGTTCTGCACGAAGACGTCGGCTCCGGCGATGAGGGTCTCGAGCACCGCGAGGTCCTCGGGCTGCTTCAGATCCAGCGTCACGCTTTCCTTGCCGCGGTTCAGCCAGGTGAAATAGCTGGATTGACCGTGCACGGTGCGGTCGTAGTCGCGGGCGAAGTCGCCCACGAGAGGGCGTTCGACCTTGATGACTCGTGCGCCGAGATCGGCCAGCTGACGGGTGGCGAACGGGATGGCGACAGCTTGCTCGAGCGCAACCACCGTGATCCCTTCGAGCGGATGCATCATGGGGCCACCGAGTTCCTCTTGACCAGCTGCTTTGCGATGACACCGCGCTGGATTTCGTTCGTTCCCTCGCCGACGATCATCAGCGGGGCATCGCGGAAGTAGCGCTCGACATCGAACTCGGTCGAGTAGCCATAGCCACCGTGGACGCGAACGGCGTCCAGGGCGATCTGCATCGCGACCTCGGAGGCGAACAGCTTCGCCATCCCCGCCTCCATATCGGCGCGCGCTCCGTCGTCGTAGCGCCGGGCTGCGTGCAGTACCAGCTGGCGAGCCGCCGTCAGCTTGGTCACCATGTCTGCGAGGTAGTTACCGATGGACTGATGCCGCCAGATCGGCTGCCCGAACGTCTCCCGCACCTGTGCGTACGCCAGGGCGTCCTCGAGCGCGGCGCGGCCGACGCCCACCGCTCGCGAGGCAACCTGGATGCGACCGATCTCGAGCCCGCGCATCATCTGCGAGAAGCCGAGTCCTTCCGAATCGCCCAGCAGACTGCTCGTCGGCACCCGAAGGTCGTCGAAGACGATCTCACAACTCTCGACACCCTTGTACCCGAGCTTCGGTAAGTCTCGTGAGACCGTGAACCCCGGCCCTTTCTCGACCAGCAGAATGCTCATGCCTCGATGCGTCGGCTGCACCCGCGGATTGGTTTTGCAGAGGAGCGCGATCAGCTGCGAGCGCCTGGCATTGCTGATCCACGTCTTCGATCCGTTCACCACGTAGTGGTCGCCCTCTCGACGTGCTGTCGTGCGCATCGCCTGGAGATCCGAGCCGCCGCCTGGCTCGGTGAGTGCCATCGTTGCCCGGATCTCTCCTGTCGCCATCTTCGGCAGGTAACGGTCCTGTTGCTGCCGAGTTCCGAAAGCAACCAGCAACTTGGCGACCACGGTGTGACCACCCATGGCCCCGGCCAAGCTCATCCAACCGCGAGCAAGCTCCTCGGTAACCAGTGCATAGCAGGGTGTCGAGACGTGTACTTCCCCCCAAGGGTCCGGGATCGCGAGGCCGTAGATGCCGAGGCCCTTCATCTGCTCGATCAGCGCGGCGGGGTAAGCATTCGCGTGCTCGAGCTCCCGGGCGACCGGTCGCACTTCCTTGTCGACGAAATACCGTACCGCTCTGACGATTTCACCCTCTTCTGCGCTGAGGCCTTCCATTGCTCTGTCCCTACGGTTGTCGGTGTTCGGAGTTGGTGCCCTGGTGCGGCAGATGGCCCTAGGCCGTCTTCAGCGCCTGCCGCAGCAGCTGTGCCCCGGAGTCCCAGGTGATTTCGTTGTGATCGCGCCCGGGCAGCCCCGCGCGACGCATGCAGTCCGCGAACTTCCTCTCCAGCCGTGCCTCGTCGAGCGGACGCTGGGGTGATCCCGGGGGAAAGTCGAGACTGGTGCGGGCGATTGTTCCCGTATCGAGGTGGACCTCGATCTGCACCTCGCCGTCGAGGAGCCATTCGCCGCCAGGGTCGCACCGGAGTTCGACCGCCTGTACCAGACGCTGCGCCTCGTCGCGCTGGACCGCGGCGTCGGTGAAGCTCTCGAACCCCTGGTGCTCGTCGAGCAATGCTGCCGCTACGGCATATTCCAGGCTGAACTTCGCCTGGAGCCCAGTCCGGGGACGGTGGTGAATCAGCGGCGCCACAGTCGCCTCCGGGGTCTTCACGACGACCTTGGTGATGTCGGCGGCTCGAACCCCGTCCGCGGTCAGGGCATCGAGTGCGCTGATCGGCCGCTGGAGGGCATAGCAGGCCGGATACAGCTTGACCGCAAGACCTCCCGGCACAGCCGGACCGGACAAGTCGACGGCGTCGTGCCGAGCGCCGACCAGCCGGAGCCATTCCGCCAGAGCCGAGGTGTCCGCCTCGGCACCGGCAGCCGCGAGCCTGGCGGCGCGGACGCCCGCGTCCGCGGCGAATCCGACCTGAAGGGACTTGGCATCGGTGCCGAAGGCGCGCTGGACGCCCCCGGCCGCGGGAACCGCGAGTGCCAGTGCCGTTGCCGTCTCCCGGGCCGACAGTCCCATCGCGACGGACGCGGTGACCGCCGCCGCGGGAGCGCCGGCCGTACACGTGGCGTGCCAGCCTCGCGCGTAGTGACTCCAGCCGAGCAGGGTCCCGAGACGAGCCATCACGCCTGCGCCGGCGAGGTATGCCTTCGAAGCGCCTCCCGTCGCGAGCGCCACATTGGCGCATACGACGCTGATGTGCGTGGTGGACCGCATGTGCAGATCGTCGAAGTCGAGGACGTGTCCCACCGCGGCCCACTGACCAGCCTCGCCCAACTCTCCGGCGACGCTGTGCACGGGATGCGATCGGCCCGCGAGAGTCACCGCGACTGTGTCCACGAGCGCGTTGCGGGCGAGCGCAACATCGTCGTCGGTGGGCTCGAGAGCGCACCCCCACTGCGCCAATCGCTCCGCCAGATTCACATCAGCTCCAAATATACGTATATTTTGTTTAAATGTAGGGCCATTTAGCCATGGGCGTCCATCGGCAGTCAAGAGCGCTACCGGGTGGCCTGCCTCTCACCCGATCGGGCGATGACGCTCCACGGCATGCGTCGACCGAGGATCGACCCCGGACGCTCGCGAGACGATGCGGCAACTCGACTAGGCTGGCGTGCCTCGAAGGGAGGTTCCATGCGTCGGGTCGAGCGCGACGTCGCATATCGAACGCTTGCCGATCGGCTGCGCGCCGCGATAGGCGAAGGTCAGTTCGGCGAGGGAAACCCGCTGCCCACCGAGGAACAGCTCGCCACCACGCATGCAGTGAGCCGCTCGACAGTCCGGCGAGCAATGCAGGATCTGGTTGCCGAGGGGCTCATCTATCGAGTGGCGGGGCGAGGAACATTCCCGGTCGCGGAATCCGGTCGCTACCTACGCCATGTCGGCTCGATCGAAGATCTCATCGCACTGTCGGTGGACACCATCTGCGAGATCATCTCCCCGCTCCAGTTGCGAGTCGATATCGAAGCCGCCGGACGAATGGGTCTGTCCTCGGACTCGGTGAGCACCTTGACACTGCGCAGACTGTTCGACGACACCCCGATCGCGATCACCACCGTCACCCTGCCGCCCTCGATCGGACGACTGCTCCATGACGTGCGGGAGTTCGCGACGGCGGGGTCGCGCGGCAGCGTGACCGTGATCGGATCGATCGACTCGCGGATGCCCGGTACGATCCGCGACGCCGAACAGACGATCACTGCTGTGGCGGCCTCGGACGCCGTCGCCGAGGGCCTCGAATGCCATGTGGGAGCGCCGGTCCTGCGGATCGATCGACTGTATTCGGACACGCAGGGACGGGCCGTGGAACTGGCTGTGAGCTACTTCAACCCGGACTACTACACCTACCGGGTCAACCTCCGCCGCAAAGCGAACTGACGCAGAGCTATCCGCGCCTGTGCCCTACGGCCGTCGGCCTGCTCACGTATCCGAAGGGCGCGCCGCATGTGCGGCAGGGTCGGATTCGAATTCAGCGAGCACCTCGGCAATCATCGCGTCGCCGGTTGTGCGCCTGCCCAGATCGATCAGCTCGTCGGCGCGTTCGGCACCGAGGGCGGCGCGCACGATGGTGTCCGTCGCACGCCGGTGTTCGGTCATGGTGCCGTACCCGATCATCGACGAATCACCGGCCGCCCAGGACGCGACGGCAGCGCCGCGCAGCCGCGCCGCGAACTCGAATTCGTTGCGTTGGGCGGCAATCCACGACAGCATTTCGAGTACCCAGGCAACGAGGATGCGATCGGCGAACGGCCGAGAGAGCCGGAGAGTTCTTCGGGCGTCGTGCAAGGCTCCGTCCAGATCACCGACCGTGTACGCGTGGTAGGCGTGCGAGAACCTCAGATAGGCCAGATTCCACTGTTCACCTGCCTCGACGCACAGCGCCACGGCTTCGTGCCAGAGCTCGGGAGCTTGCGACGCCCTGTCCTGCTGCGCCAACGTCGTCAGCAGACCCGGGATCGTGGCAACGATTCCCTGCGGATTCTGCGCGTCACGGTGACACTTCAGCGCCGACTCGTACTCGGCGAACCCGCCGCGCAGATCGTCGTGGAAAAGAGCGACCAAGCCGAGTGCCATTCTGGCGAATCCCTCGCCTACGACGTCTCCGATGGCCGATGCACGGTCGAGGGCCTGACGGGCATGACGCTCGCTGCCTGCGATGTCGTTCTGGACCATGGCGATGAGCGCCGAACTCCACAGCGCGTGGACCTTTGCGGCCGGGTCCACTCGAGGTGAGTCGATCGCTGCGGCGAGCCACCGTCGAGCCTCTGCGAGCGTGCTGCTGGCCAGCCAGTAGTAATGCAAGGATGTGACGATCTCGGCACCCGCCGTAGACAGGTCGCCATCGACGTCACTGTATGCCAGAGCAGCACGAAGGTTTTCGCGTTCGGCCTGTACGGTTTGGAAGGCTGTGACTTGGCGGGAGCTGAACCAGTTTCTCTCGAAGTCCTCGGCTATGCGGAGGTAGCGATCGATGTAACGCGTGGTGATCACCTCCCGCACCGGCGATTCGGCGAGCCGTTGCCTGGCGTACTCGCGCAGCGTCACAAGCAACCGGTAGTAGTGGACACCGTTGCGCGGTGTGCTCATCAGCATCGACTTATCCACCAGGGACGCGAGCGCGACGTGCACGTCGGGCACGGTCCGGTCCGGTCCCGCACCCACTTCGACCGCAGCCTCCGCGGTGAACTCGCCAGCGAAAAGTGATACCGCAGACCATATTTCACGCTCGTCAGGGGTGAGCAGCCGATAGCTCCAATCGACGAGCGCCTGCAGTGTCCGATGACGCGGTTCCACGGCGCTGCTACCGGTGACGAGCAGTCGAAACCGATCCTGGATAACCTGCAGCAGCTCGCCGACGCCGAACGTCCGCAACCGCGCCGCAGCCAGCTCTATCGCCAACGGCATCCCATCCAGTTCGGCGCAAAGTCGAGCGACATCGGCGCGATCGGCTTCGGCCGGAGCGAAATTGGGCACCGCGGCCTCAGCTCGATCGAGGAACAGTTCGATTGCTTCGCTCTCGCTGTCCGGGGCACCCTGCAACGACATGGGCAGTACGGGGAAAATATGCTCGCCTGCGATTCCCAGCACCTGCTGGCTGGTCACGAGTATCCGCAAGCCGGCTACGGTGCGAAGGAGTTCCTCGACCAGCGGACCGCAGTCGGCGATGAGGTGCTCACAGTTGTCCAGAACGATCAGCGTCGGCCGAGTACCCACCGATTCGGCCAGTCGACCGGCGAGCGCATGGGCCGGCTGCCCCAGTTCGGTGGGAAGATCTCCGAGCTCGAGCGCGTCGACGAAGGCATCGATGAGGTTATCCGCCTCCAGCACCTTACCGAGATCCACGAGTCGGACATCCCCGCCGAACTCCGAGCTCAGTTGCGTGGCCACTTCCACTGCGAGGCGAGACTTGCCTACGCCGCCCGGCCCGGTGAGAGTGGTCAGGCGCGCGCCACCGCGCACCAGCGACTCGATGTCGCGCACCTCATGCCGCCGACCGACAAAGCTCGTCAACGGTACTGGTAACCGCGATCGACCGCCGAGGTGGCGGCGGTACCGGGAGCCCACCGCCGCCGGGCTGGTCGGGTACGGCTCGGCGCCAATCGTTTCCGAGGAGATCGCCATCTCGTCGGCCACGATCCCGTGCTGTCGTTGAACGGTACGCAGCGCTTCGCCGACCGCGGCGGCCGTGGATATTCGCGCCAGCGGATCGCGGGACATCGCGTTTTCGATCACCTGGCTCAGGTCGTCGGGAATGCCGATCTCCCGCAAGTCCGGGATGTCCTGGGTACCGATCCTGAGGAATTGGGCGATGGCCTCTTCGCCCGGCTTGCGTTCGAAGGCCGCACGACCGCTGACGAGACTGAACAATGTGGCGCCGAGACCGTAGACATCCGAAACGACAGTCGCCGGTGCACCGCCGAGCACCTCCGGCGCGGTGTAGGCCAGCGATCCCGCGAAATAGCCGGTGCCGGTTTCGAATCCGCCCGCGATGCGAGCGATACCGAAGTCGGTCAATTGGGGTTCACCGTAATCGGTGAGCAGGACATTCGCAGGTTTGACGTCGCGATGCAAGATGCCGAAGCGGTGCGCTGTCTCGAGCGCGCCTGCCAGCTTGACACCGACCCGTACCGCCCAGGCCCACTCGCACGGGCCCTCCTGCCGGATCCGTTTCTCCAGTGAATCGAGCCGATAGTAAGGCATCACGATGAACGGCCGCCCCCCTGCGATCGACCCGACCTGATGCACCGTGGCAATGTTCGGGTGCCCGGACAGGCGACCCATCACATATTCCTCGCGCCGAAATCGTTCGTAATTGTCGTCGTCCACAACGGCGGACAGCACCTTTACCGCGATAGTACGACCCAGATTCCGTTGTTCGCAGCGAAAAACCACACCGAAACCACCCCGGCCGATCTCATGCGGATGCTCGAATCCGGCGGCGGCCAACTCCGCCGCGATTCCGGAGAACACGTCCGCCTGAGTTGTAGACGGCTCGAACTCGGACACGATGAACTCGATTCCGCAGAGGTGCGCGCTTATTCGGCGCCACGCGGCTCCGCACGTCTCGCAGCCAGACTACCATCCCGGTCCTGCGCCGGAGACGAGATCGCGCGCGCACTCCTTTCAACGCTCGTGAGGGCTCGGCCATTCACGCGGCCAGCGCCGCAAACCGCCAATCGAGTACCGAACCCGACTTCGAAGAAACAACCGTTCGAATCTGAAGCACTCCTCCCCCACTCCCGAGCGGTTGCGCACGCTCGACGCGCACCGTGCTCGTCAGGGTATCTCCCTCGTACACCGGCGCAAGATGATCACAGGAGATCCAACCCAGAATCGTCACAAGATTCGGCAGAACCCGGCAGACCTGCCCTGAAGCGATCGCGATCGTGTGTCCGCCGTAGACCAACCGCCGACCGGATTCGGCGGCCCGCTCATCATGGTGAACCGCGGCAATGTTCAGCGTCAACCGCGCGAGTTCCGGCGCGCTCGACACCACGTCACCGGCCGTGAGCACCCATTCGGATCCCGCGATACATCCGTCGAAATGCTCCCCCGGAGCCATGCTCCGGAATGCGCTGAGATTCCACGTCTCCGGCGCTTTCCACTGCCCTCGACGTCTACGACCAATAGCTGAGAGGTCATCGTGATGCCCGGTGTCGTCTTCGATCCGCCCGGGGCGTCGAGGCAGCATTGCGCAACGCCAGAAATCGAGAACTGGCTTTCCGAGCTGGTCCTTGGTGGATATTTGCAAAACTGCCAGACCAGTGGGATACCGCCCGGGCTTCGGACTGTTCTGGCGAAGCGCGACCACCTTGGTGACCGTATACAACGTATCCCCCAGTGTGGGATAGCCATGAAATTGCAAGCCACGGTAGAAGACGTTGGCCTTCACTCGCTGCGTGACGAGGGTCGACTGTCCTATCGCAAGATTCCACACCAGCGCAGGATGTGCGTGGGTTGGTTTCCCGGTCACTCGCAAGGAAAGATTCTCGTCCAGGGGCAAACGCAGCCGATCGCCGACTATTGCCTGGTGCGATGCGGCGAGTCCCGGGTTCAGCGTGACCGCGGGCGCGTCGTCGAACACCATCCCGATCGCAAGGTCGTCGAAGTATGGTCCGCCCGTGGGCACACTGCTGCTGCGCATTCGAAATGTAGCTCCCTCTCGGCGTCCGCGGCGGCCGAACGTTGCCTCATCTGCCGATGTTGCGGGCGAGCCGTATGCGACAGATGGATTCCAGTTGGGCGACTGCTTCTTTTCCATGCCGTGCAGCGACATCAGATCCGAGATTTGCTTGTATTCGGCCAAAGAATACGCGCGGCGTGACTCCGAACTCGATGAAAATATCTTCGTCGGGGCCACCTCCCCAATGCCGCCACCTTATCACGAAGTCGAGCATACGGCTGATTATCAACTCGTCACTGCACGATTTCGTCCGCGTCATGGAATCACTCCTTTCCCGCTCCTTGCGACTCCGGATCCGACGCTAGCCGAGGAGGGCCGTGTGCTACCATCCGACGCATCGGGTAGTTAGCGAATCAGCGGCCGGAGAACGTCCATCGCAGTCCGATGGCCACGACGAATCAGCGGCTTCCTTCAGAATTGATCGGCTCTCCTGATGGCATTCGCCCCGCATCGTCCTTCGATGCGCATTCCGGCGGTCCGGCAGATCGCCAACCGGGAACGCCGACCTCCGGCGTGCCGACGCCGATCTTGCTACCCGTCAGTTCACCCCAGTGTGCATGATTCAGCTCGTGCAGGGTGAAGCAGGCATTCAGCGCGTTGTAGAAACCCATGTTATCGACGGTCTGATTGACGGATTCCTTGATCATGAGGGCCGTCATTGTCGGCAACGCCGCGATCCGCCGCGCGAATTCGAGCGTGCGTTCCGCGAGTTCTCCGACTGGGTACACTTTGCTGACCATGCCCAAACGGTGCGCCTCATGTGCGTCGATGGCGTCACCGGTGAGCATCAGCTCTTTGGCTTTGCGGGCCCCGAACTCCCACGGGTGGGCAAAGTACTCGCCGCCGCACATACCGAGCCGGGTACCGACGACGTCGGCGAACACCACGTCGTCGGCGGCAGTGATGAGATCACAGCACCAGGTGAGCATCAAACCAGCCGCCAGCACCGGGCCGTGCACTTGCGCAATGGTGATCTTTCTCAGATTGCGCCAGCGCCTGGTGTTTTCGAAATAGTAGTGCCACTCTTGCAGCATGCGGGACTCGGTGACCGAGCGGGTGCCACCGTGGACTCGCATCGAGGGATGCTGATCCGGACCCGGCTCGGTCTCAGCGCGACTCTCTGCCGAACCCAGGTCGTGTCCGGACGAGAACATCGGACCGACCCCGCCCAAGATCACGACTCGGACGTCGTCGTCTGCCTCTGCTCGCAGGAACGCGTCATCGAGTTCCACCAGCAGACCCCGGTTCTGCGCGTTACGCGTCTTCGGCCGGTTGAGGAGAATACGCGCGATGCTTCCGTCATCCAGCGTCTCGTATGTCAGGAATCGGTAGTCGTTCACCGGCATACTCCTTTCGATTCTCGAGCCTAGTGCTCGGCTACAGGACTGCCCGCTGATCTGCCGAGCCGGCGATTCGAGCCTCGTTGGCGATGACTCGACTCTGGCTGACGGCCGGCGTCCAGACATCCGGCTTCTCCGACCAGAGGGACCGCAGGTGCGGTGCGACTTCGGTGCCGAACAGCGTGGTGTTCTTGCGCGCGACCTCCTCGGCGAGATTGCCGAAATGCATACACGTGACCAACTGTCCGACTCGCAGCGTCGTCGCCAGTTCGTGCACCCGCTGCCTGACGCGCTCCGGGCTTCCCGCGATGATGAATCCCTTTTCGTCGAGCTCCCAGAAATCCATTTCAGCAACCCGCTGGATATCCGAAGGGCTGACGATGCTGTTCTTCGCACTCCGTGCCGCGGTTTCAGCTCGCAACCGCTGCGCCCTGGCCGACACATACCCCGGTCCTTGGGCGAACCGTGGCGCGATCTTATTGTGCGTGTAGAAGTATTTGACCGCTTCGTGGTAGTCCGCCTCCGCCTCGGCGTCCGTGTCCGAGACGCAGATGATCTGGGTGAACGCCATGCGGTTGGGATTGACGTCGAGGCCACGCTCCTCGACCCGGTTCCAGAATCCGTCGACACTCGGCTTCGCGGTATGGAGTCCGGTGAAGGCGAGATGGCCGTAGCAGTAGCCCTCGTCGAGGACCAGGTCCCAGGTTTCCGGGCTGCCGGTTCCCGGCACCCAGACCGGCGGTGGTTTCTGGATCGGCCGCGGCCACGGGTTGACGTATCTGAGTTGGGTGTACTTCCCATTGAACGCGAACGGCTTCTCGGCAGCCCATCCGCGCATGATCAGTTCACGCGCTTCGGAGAAGCGCTCGCGGATCTCACCGGGGGGAATGCCGTACGAGTACGACGCGTCCATCGGTGTCCCGACCACGAACCCGGCGATGAGCCGACCACCGGACAAGCAATCCAGATAGCCCATCTCTTCGGCCACCCGAATCGGTGGGTTGTACAGGGCCAGGGAGTCGCCGATCACCAGAATCGCCGCGTTCTCGGTCGTGGCCGCGAGCGCGGATGCCATCAGGTTCGGCGATGGAGTCATCGCGAACGGGGTCTGGTGGTGTTCGTTGACGGCGAGACCGTCGAAACCCACCTTGTCGGCCTCCTGCATGAGGCGGAGAAACATTCGGTAGGTCTCACCGACCTGCCCGGAGTCGACGAGGGCCGGTGACACATCGACCCAAGCGCTGTCGACGCGTTGCGGAAAGTCCGGCCCTAGATGCGGGTAGGTTACTTCAGCAAACCAATGAAATTTCATCTTCCCTCATACGGGATCGCTGAGCTGTTCTGCTCGTCAGCGTCGGCTGCCGAGTTCGAAATATGCGGAGACAACGGCGGCTACTTTCGATCGGTCGGCATTTCGCGAATTGCTGGCAGCACCTCCGCGGCAAACAGTTGCATCGACTTCACACAGAGATCGTGCGGCATGCCGCCGAAGTTGAAGTTGACCGCGATCTCGCGCGCGCCGGTGGTGCGCTGCATGTACTCGACCTTCTCGATGATCTCGTCAGGCGTACCGATGAGCTGATTGTCCGCCGCATTGTGTTCGGCGACCTCGGCTCCGCCACCCGGGACGAAGCCGGTACTGCCGGAATCCGGCTGCTTCATCATCTCGGCGTACTGCTCGTACCCGCTGATGTTCTCGAAAGCCGTAGGGTCGGCGAAGCCGTAGTGGAGTGCACCGTCACGCTCGAAGCGAGCGAAGTACTTACGTGCGATCGCCGCTTCCTCGGGCCGCTCCACGCAGTAGGCCCACAGCAGCACCATGGGCTGCGAGTCGGGAGAGAGTCCATTCTGTTGCCGAATCTGGTTGAACAACATCATGTTCTGGGCAACCTTGTCGAAGGATTGCGGACTGACCACGATCGCGCCCAGCCCCGCCTTCGCGACAGCTTCGAGCGAAGTTTCCGTCATGAAGCCGCCCAGTGCGTTACTCCACAGATCGCCGTGACGTGGCTGGGGCCGAATGCTCGTCTCAGGGATCTTGAAGATCTCGCCGTCGTAGGAGAAGCGCTCCTGGGTCAGGCCGAGCCGGATGACGTCGAGCGATTCGACGAACCGCTGACGAGCCTGCTCCTGCGGTATCCCCAAGGGGCCGAACTCTTTCGGCGAAAGCCCGCGGCCGACGCCGATCGTGTAGTTGCGACCCTGCAGAAGGATGTCCAGGAAAGCGATCTCATGGGCGACCTGAACGGGGTGATGCCAGGGGAGCACGATCACGGAGGTGCCGAGATCCACGCGCTCGGTCCGCCCGGCCCAGAACGCAAGATGCTGAAGTGAATTGGGCACCATGCCGTACGGGGTCGCGAAATGTTCCACCGACCAGATCGAGTCGAATCCCAGCGGCTCGATCCTGTCCCCGAGGTCGAGAACCTCGTCCCACTTCACGTAGTCCGGCGGGCTCGGTGGCTGCGACCAGTCACCGGCCTGCACCCGCCGCCAATCCTCGGAATACATGCAGTGCAATGCAACGCCACATTTCACCTGAGCAACCTCCACCGACCTCGTAGCGATATTGTATGCAAGTGTACGTTAACTAACATCAGGGTGTCTAGAGCCCTCTGGGCACACACCACTCGGACCGGGCGGCGCGGCATCGCGGCGCGCTGGCCGGAACTGCTCCGACAGTGACGATCGACAGAGAAACGAGAGTTGTGCGATGTATGCATTTGCCTCAGCCGAGTACCTCGCCGCCCTGCACGGCTACCTCGCCGCGCGTGCGAAAGAGTTCGATCGCGCCCTGCACGGAGCAGCATTCTCCGTCTGTGAGGTCTACACGGACGTGCCACGGACCATCGCCGCAGACGGCCGGGTCGCGGTGACATGGCGGGTTCGCGCCGGTGCGGTCGAGCTCACCAGGACCGAGTCCGACGATGTGGAATTGAAGGTGGTCGTCGACTGGGCAACGATCGCTCCCCTCGCGAAGTTCGTCGTCGGCGACGACAAAGCCCGCGCCCGCGAGTTGAACGAGGCGATGGACCGTGCAGTCGCGGACGGCAAGATGATGGTCCACAGCAGCAATCGACCACCGGCGTTCTTCCGCTCGGTTCATGACGACATGGCCGCACTCACCTTGTGAAGCCCACGCAACGGCACCTTGCATAAGTAAACGTTCACGTACTAAGGTCGGTCTTGGCCAGCGCGGGCGCAGGCGAGCAACGGTCTTGCGGAGAGACTCCACGCGTGCCGCGCATCAAACCCATCGGACTGCATCGCTGGCGGATAACGCAGCCATCGCCAGCGGATAGTGCAGCCTCGGACAGACCGACGGGAGCGTCGTCGATGAAGGTTGGCTTGTCCCTTCCCTTTGCCCACACGTCCGACTGGCAGCGTTTTCTCGCAACGGAACGACGTGAGCCGGCACCTGGACGTCCAGCTACACCTGACGTCCAGATCTGGGACGAAGATATTCAGCTCGGCTTGGAGGCCGAGCCGCTCGGGTTCGAGTCGATCTTCTGCCCCGAACACCACTTCACCCCGTACTGCTTCTCGACAGATCCCCTCCAGGTGCTGACCTACTTCGCCGGCCGCACGGAGCAGATCGATCTCGGCACGATGGTGGTCGTATTGCCATGGCATCACCCGCTGCGCGTGGCAGAGCAGTCGACGATGTTGCAAAACCTCCTCGGCCCGGATCGGGATCTGCTCCTCGGCCTGGGCCGTGGGCTCGCGCGCCGCGAGTACAACGCTTTCGGCGTCGACATGAGCGAATCGCGGCAGCGCTTCGCGGAGTCGGTCGACATCCTCAAGCTCGCACTGACCGAAGACCGCTTCTCCTACCAAGGCACCCACTTCACCATCCCCGATACTTCGATGCGGCCCTACCCGCGGGATCGACGACTGCTGGAGAACCTTTACGGCGCATGGGGGAGCCCGCCCAGCGCTCCGATCGCAGCCGAGCTCGGCCTCAAACCATTCCTCATCCCGCAAAAGCCCTTCGAGGACTACACGGCCGAGATGGACGAGTTCGCGAAGGTCCGCACCGACAGCGGCTACGCACCCGCCCAGCCCATGATCGTCGTCTGGGTCTACTGCGCCGAGACCGAAGAGCAGGCACACGCCGGCGCCATGGAGCATATGACCGCCTACGCACGCACGCCGGTGCTGCACTACGAGATCGACGGCGCGCACTTCGCCGGCCAGAAGGGCTACGAGCATTACGCCACGACCGCACAAGCGGTCGAGAAGTACAAGGTTGATCTCGGAGCTCAACTGGGCCAGATCTGGCTGGACAACCACGTGTGGGGTACGCCGGAGCAGTGCTTCGACAAGATCCAGGCCATTCACAAACGATGGGGTCCTTCACACCTGATAACAACGGTCAAGTACGGAGCCATGCCGGCTGATGAGGCACGCCTCAACATGCGACTGTTCGCCAAGGAAGTTCTCCCCGCCGTCAAAGCACTCCAAGATCCGGCTCCATTGCCGCCGCAGGAATGAGGAATCCCGAATGCATGAACTGACTGGGAAAACGGCGTTTGTGACCGGCGGCGCCCAAGGCATCGGTCTCGGCATCGCGCACGAGTGCGCCGCGAAGGGAATGAAGGTAGCCATCGTCGATGTCGACGAACAGGCACTTCGCGAGGCGGAGCAGGAACTCAGTCGAAAAACGGACGTCGTTGCCATGGTGCTCGACGTCCGCGATCGGGAAGCCTACGCGGAGGTCGCGGACAGGGTCGAAGCCCAGCTCGGCAACGTTACGCTTCTCTGCAACAACGCCGGCGTCGCGGGCAACACCACCGTGACGAACCTCAGTTACGCAGCGTGGGACTGGGTGGTCGGCATCAATCTCACCGGCGTGTACAACGGCATTCAAACCTTCGTGCCTCGGATGATCGAACGCAATGAGCCCGCCCATATCCTGAACACGGCCTCAGGTGCGGGGCTGCTCGGCGCCGGTGCCGGATTCCTCTACAGCGCTTCCAAGTTCGGGGTCGTCGGGCTTTCCGAAGCCCTGCGTACGGAGCTCGAACCGCACAACATCGGTGTGAGCGTCCTGTGCCCGAGCGCCGTTGCCACCGGCATCATCTCCAATACCACGGCCTCCGCGCCGAAGGTCGATCAAGGCCCCACGGTCATGGCCGGCCTGGATGACCGTCTTCAGGTGTTCGCCAAGATGCTGGCGCACGGAGCCACGCCCGACCAGGTCGGCCGAATGGCGATCGATGCCGTTCGCGAGAATCGCTTGTACGTGCTGACCGATTCCCTGCTGAAGGAATGGCTGGAGAAGCGAACGGCGGAGATCATCGACGCGATGCCTTGAGAAACCACTCCCCTTGCGCTCGTCGGATCGGACCCGCCCAGGGCGCACACTGACGCCGGTCCGAAGACGCCCCGTGGTCGATGCCGGCGACCACGGGGCGTGCTCTTCCTGGCCTGTTTCGGCACCCTGCCGGGCTCGCCGTGCTGAGGCAACCGGCCACTCATGCTCGAAATCCGTCGGTACCCGCCCTGGTTACGACAACTTTCGGAACAACAGCTTGCCGGGAGAGCCGCAGCAGCATATCGACAATTTCTACGATGTCGTCGACACGTATCATCTCCTCCCGTGCCACACTTTCGCGGGCCCATGCAGACATGTCGGTGTCGACGAATGCCGGAGCGACCGCTGTCCCGCTGATCCCGTTTCCCGATTCCTCGGCATTGAGTGTCTCGATCAACGAGACGAGTGCAGCCTTGGTCGCTCCATATACACCGAGCCCCGCCTCGGCATACACTCCCGCAATAGATCCGAGCGCAATCACTTTCGCACCGCTGACAGCGTTTTCTCGCACAGCATTACGAAGTAGCGGCAAACATCGCTGCAGAAGGGCAAACGGAGCTCCGAGATTGACCGCGACCGTCTTGTGGTAACGGCCGATCGGATAATCCTCGATACGGCCTGCTGTCCCGACGCCTGCGTTCAGGATCAGCGCATTCATGCCTCCGTACCGGTTTTCGTGAGTCCCGGCAAGTGCCTCCGCGGCGTCCTCGGCGGCAAGATCGATGGCAACCGATGCCACATCCCTTGCGCCTTCGGCCCGAAGCCGGTCGGCCACGACTGCGAGACTCTCTCGGTCGCGCGCGGTAATTGTCAGGTCGTAGCCCTGCGCAGCAAGTCGAGACGCGACGCCCAGACCGATCCCGCGAGTGGCTCCTGTGACAAGTGCTGATTTCATGGCCGGCTACCTCCCTATCCTGAGCGGACCGATTTCTCCGCTCCGGTGAGCCGCTGGAATCAAAGGGGTTCGTGACACGATTCGTCCGGTCAGAAGACCGCACCGGGATTGAGGATACCCTGCGGATCGAACGCGGTTTTGATGCGCCGGTTCAGTTCGAGAGCCTCGGGTCCGAGATATGCAGGTAGCCAGGCTTTCTTCATCCGCCCGACCCCGTGCTCGCCGGTAATGGTGCCACCCAGAGACAGTGCGAGATCCATTATCTCGCCGAATGCTGTCAGGGCGCGCTCGGTAAGATCGGCGTCCTCGGGGTCGTAGACGATCAGCGGGTGAGTGTTCCCATCACCGGCATGTGCGACAACAGCTATCGTCACAGCGCGGTCGGCGGCAATCTGCGCGATCCCAGTGATCAACGCGGGAAGCTCGGTGAGTGGGACGCCTACGTCTTCGAGCAGGAGGCTGCCTTTGCGTTCCAGCGCCGGGAACGCCGCGCGCCGGGCAGCGCACAGCGCCTCCCCCTCTTCGGGGTCGTCGGTGCTGAATACCTCCGATGCCCGGTGTGATTCGCATGCATCGGCCATGGTCCGGATCTCCGACGCGGCGTGTCCGCCAGGGGCGTCGGAACGGGCTATCAGGATCGCCTCGGCAGCTCGGTCCAGCCCCATCCGGGTGTAGTCTTCGACGGCATTGATCGAGGCGCGGTCCATGAATTCGAGCATCGCCGGTCGCATCGACCGGGTGATGCTGAGCACTGCCGCGGCGGCATCATCGATGTCGTCGAAGGTGGCCACCAGAGTCGGGCCGGGCAGCTGCGCCGGTAGGAGACGCAGCGTGATCTCGGTGATGACACCGAGAGTGCCTTCGCTGCCGACGAACAGCTTCGTCATGGACAGGCCGGCGACGTCTTTGATCCTCGGCCCGCCGAGGCGTACCGCGGTCCCGTCCGCCAGCACCACTTCCAGCCCGAGCACGTAGTCGGTCGTGACGCCATACTTGACGCAACACAGGCCTCCAGCGTTGGTCGCCACATTGCCTCCGATCGAGCACATCTCGAACGACGAGGGGTCCGGCGGGTACCACAGCCCATGGGCGGCAACGGCTTTCTTCACCTCCGCGTTCAGGAGGCCGGGCTGAACCACCGCGGTCCGCGTCACCGGATCGACCGATATCGCACGCATCCGCTCGGTGCAGAGCACGATCCCGCCCTCCACCGCGGTCGCGCCGCCCGACAGCCCGGTTCCCGCGCCACGCGGGACCACCGCTACCCCCTGCGAACTCGCCCATCGCATCACGACCTGTACCTGCTCCGTGCAGCGTGGACGTACTACTGCGATCGGTGTGCTCGCCGCCGGATCCTTTGCCCAGTCCTGGGCGTAACCCGCGGTCACGTCCGGATCGGTCGATACCACCGCTTCCGGAAGCTGGGCAACGAGTTCGGCCAAGGGGCTGCGCGCCTGGATGGCAGTCATCGTGTCTCCGATCGTTGTTGGTGTGCAAGACCTGGCAGGTGCCCCGGCGACGCTTGTCACCGGGGCACCCGCAACATCATGGGATATCAGCCCATGCCGACTTGTATTTGAAGCACGAGCAGCCTTCGTCGTATTCGAAGGTGCGCGTGGCGCCTACTCCGTCGCTGCGTCCGCTTCCGAAATCTGTCCGGGGAGTCAGCGGCGACTGATACGACGACCCGAGCTTCGCGACCGCGTCCCGCAACGATTCGGCGGTCGGATGCTCGACATCACGCAGAGCCTTCTGCAGGAAGAAGAGGGAGTCGCAGATCCCGAGAATCTGGAATTCCGACGCGCGAGTGTCGGCCTTCACTCCGGCCTTCTGCAGAATATTTACGCACTCCTTCTGGGCGCCGTTGTCGCCGGGATCCTGTTCGGCGGTCACGTCGAGCATCGGAAGCCAGCCGACGCCCACCGCACCTTTGAGCTGAGCCTTGGGCTGATTCAGCGCCAAGGCACCGGGCGCTTCCGTGCTGTTCAAGGCGTAGCGCGGATGGTAGTTCTGCTGCTCGGCCGCCTGCGGGAAGAACCACGATGCCGCCGAGTACGTTCCGACGAACATCACACGATCGATGCCCTCGTTCTTGAACTGGACGACGAAGTTGTTGGCCTGTGACGCCACCTGGCTGATGCCGGACAGATCGCTGAACGACGACGTCGCCACCGTAGCGGCCACGTTGACGCCCTTCTTCTCCAACGCGGGCTTCACCACCTTTTCCACGAGTTCCTGCGAACCCGGTTCCTGAATCGAAACCAGGCCGACTTTCGCGCCGTTCCCGAAATAGTCGGTCTTGGCCAGGTCATCGATCACCGACGTCCAACGTTGTGCGGACAGCACACCGGGCGCGTAGACGTACGGATTCCATTTTTCGAAATCTTTGTCGTCCACAATCGATCGGGTATTCAGCAGGAATACGGTTTCGTGCTCGACCATACAGTCGACGAGTTGACGCACGGTGCCCGCGGACGCATTGGTCGTGTAGCCCGCGAATACGGGCGTCTCCTCGGTGAACGCCGCACAAACGGCCTGCATTTCCGGCGCCGTGTCGTCCTCGGTATTCATTCTGAATACCGGCTCGACCTTCCGGCCCGCTATGCCCCCATTTTCGTTGATGTGGCGGACAACAGCGTCGACGATTCCCCGCTCATCCGGGATCGTGACCCCCTCCGAGCCGACCTTCGAGAAAGTATTGTTGCCGACCTTCGGGTCGGTCACGGCAAAGCCGATCTTGATCGCCTCGTCGGTCACACCATGGACGACACCGTCTCCCGATGATTCATCGTTGGACGGCGAGCACGCAACCGACGCCAGCGCAACAGCTGCAAGTAGTGCAATTAACCGACCGCCAGCTTTACGATAATGTACTCCACGGACAGTGGTCATTCTTACTTCCTCTCACGTGCCTGTGGCGCAGGGCTGGAATATTTGCTGTGTGCATCGCAACACACAGCCACCCGGGGAGGTAGTAGCGCGGCTAGTAGAGTTAGCGCAGTCATATCTTCTTATTCCGCGGCCACATCAATGCGGTACACCGGCGCTTGAAGGCGCGAGTATCGCGTCGCCACATGAACGAAGGCCGATTTCAGGCACACGACGACGCGCGGCAGACTTCGCGAGGCCGAGCCGACGCGGCCAGCAGTGGTCCGCCCGGCTCGTTGCCACCTCGACGTCATACCCACCTGATCGATCCAGCCGTCCACGCCCGCATGCGCGCGGTTCGGGACCATGCCGACACGACCTGGAGAACGGCACACAACGGAGGTCGCCCGAGCGACCACTGGCACACAATTAGCAAATGCTAAGGTGCGCTAACATCCCCTTCCGGACAGCCGAGCGGGAGCGACCGATCCGAGCACTCCGCCGGAGCGGTGAAACAGTGCAGGGCAAGTCGGTCACAGGTCCATGTTCGACCGCTTCTACCTTGGATATTCAGGACTCGACCGGCCTCGCGAGACCCAACTCCGGCCACACCGCAACGGGGCGGCAACGCGCACCACAGGCCGCGGCCATGCGGTAGGACGACCATTATGTAAGTTAACGTGTATAGACATTTTCGAGTCGACCGTGTTAAAGTTAACCGGTGGACACGGTCACGACCAGCGTCTCGTCAGCGGCGACATTGCTCGTCGGACGTGACGATGAACTAGGCGTCCTGCGGCGAGCGCTCACGCAAGCAACCCAGGCCGCCGTGACCGTCGTCGTGGTGCGCGGCGAGGCCGGCATCGGCAAGACGCTGTTGATCGACAAATTCCTCGAAGAAGCCACGAAACGTGGCGCGCAGATCATCGCCGGGCGCGCAGATCTACTCGAGCGTGGGATCCCCTACGCGCCGATCCATCATGCGCTCGCCCGGATTGTCCCGCACGCATCCGAGTCGATTTCGCCATTGGTCGAACGAGCTATCGACGCGATGAGCGCGTCGTCCGAACGCAAACTCGAGCGACGAACCGAACTGGCGCTCGATGCGTGCTGGCGCCTCATCCACCGGCTCGCGGCGGACCAGACGACCGTCCTCGCGATCGATGATCTCCACGCCGCAGACGAGGACACCATCGCGCTGCTGGCCGCGTTGACCCGAAGACTCGCCGGTCTTCCGGTGCTCATCCTGATCAGCGCGCGGTCCGACGACCTCATCGCACTGGGGGACATCAACCGGTTTCTCGCACCGATCGCATCCGAATCCCGCACCAGCATCATCGAGTTGGGCCCGCTGAGCAAAGAGCATGTCGGCCGAATCCTCGAGGAAATCGCGGGTGGTCCGGTTGCGGCAACTGTGGTGGACGGCGTTTACGACCGGTCCGGAGGAAATGCCTTCTTTGTCGCCGAGCTCTGCGCCGCGATGAGCGATCGTGGTGGCCTGCAGTTGGATACCGATCGACGCCTCGCATTACGCGAAGATCGGGTATGGCCCACCCGTTCGCTGGCAGTAATCCAGCGCATCCTTCCCTTGGGCGGGCCCGTCCTCACATTGGCCCGCGTCTTGTCCGCCAGTGGAGATCTTCGCTTGAGCCATCTTCCGGCCATTGCGCAAGTCGCGAAACTGTCGGATATCGAGGCCGAGACCGCCTTCGACAGCCTCGTTCGTGCCCACCTGCTCGTCCGACGTCCCGACGGATCGTTCGGCTTCCGCCATGAAATCCTCCGGGAGGCTTTGTACGAGGATTTGAGCCCCACCGCACGACGGCGAATTCATATCGACCTCGCGACCCAGCTGCTCGACGCCAGACAGCGTGGCCATTCGGTGGACATCACGATTGTCGCGACCCACGCGGTCGCAGCGACTGATGGGCCGGATGAGACCGCGGCAGCGCTTGCCCAGGAGTGCGGCGACGCAGTCTGCGACTTCGCGCCCTTATCCGCAGCAAATTGGTATCACACTGCCGTACGCCTCACACCACCCCGCTGCGAGCTACGGTTCATCCGGTTGGCGCGAAATGCCCGGGCGCTGATGTGCGCTCAGATCGTGCCCGAGGCCATCGCCAGGGCACGCGAAGCGCTGAAAGGCCTGACCGATCCATCCGAACGAGCACGCTGCTTGTCGATAGTCACCGCGGCGCTCCTGCGGTCGGGCAACGTCGACGCCGAGGCGGAGGCGCTCGCACTGCTCGACTCGGAAATCAGCCGAGTCGGCAGCGTACCGCCGCGGTTGCTGATCGACCGAAGCTCGACGCTGACGGCCTTGAGTCGGTTCGATGAAGCCGCCGCGGATGTCGAGTTGGCCAGATCCCTGGCCTCGGTGGACAGCACGGACTACCTACTGGCGCTCACCAATGCGGTGCGATTGGCGGAGACCAGAGGGCACCTCGCGGATGTCGACAACATGCTGAAGGAGTTGCTGCGGGTGGCTCCGCGACTCTCCCGCCACACACAGATTCTGTCTTATAGCCTCGCTGCGCAGGTTCTCGCCCACGAGAGCCGAATCGAACTGGCGCAGCCCCAACTCGAACGCGCACGGAAGTTGATCCGCGATGGAGACGATGACGCCGTCGATGAACGCCTCGAGATGGCGGAGACATTGATCGACTTCTATCGCGGAGAGTGGGATGAGGCAATTGTGCGGGCAGTCGATCAGAGTGAGCACTCGGTGGGCACAGGAGTCTCCGCGTGTCTCCCCTATCTGGAGTTCGTGGAAACCACCATCCGGGCGTCACGGGGGGACCTGGCAGGCGCACGACAGATCGCCGCACGTTCGGGTTCCCCCTCCTCGCCGGCGTTGAGAGCGATCCGGTCCGGCACGCGAGGCTGGCTGGAACTGTTCACCGGACGGCCGAGGGAGGCATGCGAAGAACTGACGGCAGGATTGTCGGACACGGCCGACACGATGAATCGCGCGTTGCTTCTGGCATTGCTCGCACGCGCGCATCATGCGCTGGGAAACACGAACGCCGCGAAGTCACACCTGAATACCTGCGTGGACCTCGAAGCGAACTACCCTGTTCCGCGCGTCAGAATCGAGACAAGGCTGGCGATAGCGGAAGTATCCCGTGATCCCGCGGCCGCACGTGAAGCGTTCGAGATCGCCTCTGCCACAAATATGCCCTTCTTTGCGGCTCGAGCGCAGCTGCTGCGCGGCGAACTCGACGACGAGCCCGCCGATGTCCTCGCCGACGCATGGCACCGCTTCCGTGTGTTGCGAGCCGATGTGTGGCGACGCAGAAGTGGTGCCGCCCTTCGAGTTCGCGGCTTCCCCGTCCCGCGGGCGCCACGGCGTCAGCCGGACAAACTCAACGAGGTCGAAAAGGACATCGTCAATCTGGTTCGAGAAGGGTTGAGCAACGGGCAGATCGCAGAAAGGCTTTCGTACAGCAAGCACACCATCAATGCGTATCTCACCCGCATCTATGCACGGACCGGTTACTCGTCCCGATACGACCTACTTCGTGGCGAGCCCGCCAACACTGGTAGCTGACCACCCTCGAGATGCGGTCGCGCGCGGATCGGCACGGGCTGAGCCCGCACAACGGCCGCCGTCTTCGTCTGCAGTCATGCCCCGAGTGTCCGACGGCCGAGCCGCTCGACTCACAGCCCTGCCCTCGAGATCGAAGCACACTCTCCAGCGTCGTGGCTGTCGGCGGCTCGACCCGCCTCGGGTATCACCCGGTCATCTGCCCTCAGGCACGTTCACTCGCCACTGCCGCCTCGCCGCCGTCGACCTCACGGTCGGGCAGGTCGCGCCCGATGATCTCCTTCATGATTTCGGTTGTGCCTGCGTAGATCGTCGATGCACGTGAGTCGATAAAGGCACGGGCGACCGGCGACTCCACCATGTACCCGTACCCTCCGAAGATCTGAACACACCGATCAACAGTTCGCTTGTAGAGTTCGCTCGCGTACCATTTTCCCTTTGCGGCGTCCACCGGGGTCAGGGACGCAGCGTCGAGCGCGGAGACCGATCTGTCCAAGTAAGCCTCTGCCACATCCAGTTCCGTGGCAATTTCCGCAAGCACGAATCTGATGTGCTGCTGATCGACAAGCGGTTTACCGAATGCGAAGCGAGTGGAGGCATAGCTTCGCGTGACCTCATAGATACTCCGCGCCGAGGTGTACGACTGAGCGGCCACGCTGAGACGCTCCCTGGGCAGATTGAACATCATGTGCGACAATCCTGACCCCACATCACCGATCACGTTCCCGGCCGGTACCCGAACGTTCTCGAAGAAGAGCTCAGCCGTGTCCTGAGAATGAAGGCCGACCTTGTCCAGCTTCCGTCCGCGGACAAAACCCTCCATGCCCTCCTCGACTACCAGCAGACTGAAATCACTTCGCCCCGATCCCGTCCTGGCCGCCACGATGACCATATCGGCACACGTACCGCAGGAGATGAACGTCTTCGACCCGTTCAGAATCCAGGCGTCACCATCCCTGCGGGCAGTCGTGCGGATTCCTCGCAAGTCGCTACCGGCGGCAGGTTCCGTCATCGCCATCGCGCAGATGCGTTCCCCCGATGCGAGCCCAGGTAGCCAGCGCTGCTTCTGTTCTTCGGTCGTAAGCTCGAGGAGGTACCGCAGAACCACATCGTCGAACAACCCGAGTGTGACGTTGAAGCTCGTGGTGAAAACCCGTGCGCTTTCCTCACATACGATCATCCTGTACCGATAGTCAGCCACACCGGAACCACCGTACGCCTCCGGAATCTCCAGACCGAAGATGCCGTGGCGTGCGGCCAGCGGGTAAACACCTCGATCGATGATCCGGCCTCTCTCCCAATCCTCGTAGTGTGGGACGACATCACGCTGGAAGAAGTTTCGGACGGTATCTCGATACAATTCGTGGTCGGAATTATATAGATCGCGGCGCATGGGCTTCCTCGGATTTCCCCGGAGACCGGGTCGTGCCGACGCCGATCTCTATTTCAATGGAATGCACGATAGCGGAACCCGGCCAGACAGCCCGGTATCGTCATCCCGAACTCTATCGGTATAGAACAGGGCGCGTCAGTGCAACGTATAGGGCTGTTAGCCGTCGAACGCACGCAGGATCATGTACGCTCCGGCGCGTTATCGAAGATCGTGTGCAGATTCCGAAGAGCTGGGAAGATGGAGGTCGGAATACTCATCGACGCGGGCGATCAGGCCGCCGTCATCGACGGTGACCACGACACAGACATCCGCGTCTATCTCGGTTCCGTCGGGCGCGGTGGAGCGAATGCGGTGCTGCTCGGCCACTCGATGGCCCTGCACGATCTGACGAACGTCCTCATACCTGTGCCGCCCCATCGAGCGTTCCATGGACGCCAGGATCTTCCTGTTCGACAGGATAGCCAGCGGAACTTCGGGACCCCCGTTGCGGGACAGCACCGCGTCCGGAGCGATAAGCGACCTGATCCGCTCACCGTCGCGCGCTTCCAAAGCGTCGAAGAAATGGCGGCACACGATGGCGGGTTCAGCAGACAAGAACTCGTCCCTTCTTCTTCGAGCCAGAGGCAGACGACCGGATTCGGTTGCCGTCGCACTCAGGAAATTCGATGCTCGTAACCGCTCCATTCAGACTCTCTCAGCAAGAACTTCTGAATCTTTCCAGTGGCGGTCTTCGGCAACTCCCCGAAAACGACACGCTTCGGAGCTTTGAAATGCGCCAACCTCTGGCGTACGTGGTCGATTATTCCGGCTTCCGTCGGAACGGAACCGTCACGTACACAGACGTATGCCGCGGGCACTTCACCCCACTTCTCATCCGGCACAGCAATGACGGCGACCTCGAAGACCGCAGGGTGAGATGCGATTGCCTGCTCGACCTCGATCGACGAGATGTTCTCCCCACCGGAGATGATGATGTCTTTCGAACGATCCTTCAGCTCCAGATAATGGTCCGAGTGCAACACGCCGATATCTCCCGAACGGAACCATCCTTCGGTCAGCGCCTGTCGCGTTGCCTCGGAGTTCTTCAGGTATCCCCGCATGACATTATTTCCACGGAACACGACTTCACCCTGCGCTACTCCGTCCGCTGGGACATCGTTCCCGTTGTCGTCGAGAACCCGCGGCGGGCGCGAAATGATCGTCGGTATGCCTTGCCGCGCATGAAGGCGCGCCAGCTCGTCCGGTTCGGCGTCGAACCACTCGGGTTGCAACTCGTTGATGACAGCAGGCCCGAGTGTCTCGGTGAGTCCATACAGGTGAGTCACGTCCATACCCAGGTCGGCCAGTCGCTGGAGGAGCGCAGGCGATGGCGGGGCACCACCCGTTCCGACCCGCAACCTGCGCCCGTCCAGCGCACGGGCTTCCTGGGCTGCAGCGAGTGAGCTCAGAACGGTAGGGGCGCCATTCAGATGGGAAATCGTTTCGCGGCGAATCAGCCGCCATGCGGTGTCCGCGTCGAACCGGCGCAGGCAGACGTGGGTGCCCCCGCATGCCGTCACCGCATACACGAATGCCCAACCGTGACAGTGAAATATCGGCAGTGTCCACAGCATTCTCGTCGACGCGTCGAGTTGGCTGTGTGCATACATCGAAAGAGATTGAAGGTACACTCCGCGATGGCTGAATATGACACCTTTGGGATTTCCGGTTGTTCCACTCGTGTAGTTGACGGAGAATACGGACAGCTCATACGTTATTTCCGCCTTCGACCGAGCAGAATCGCGCAGAAGAGCTTCATAGCCGTCCTGCGGCCCACCGATTCGGATCAACTCGATCCGAAGTCCGGTGCGGCCCAAGGCATCCGTGGCCACATCGGTCAACGACTCATCGACGAGCAGGACCCCGACCTCCGCGTGGTCGAGAATATAGGCCAGCTCACTGCCGTTCAATCGCGTATTGAGCGGGACGAGGGCAGAACCGGCCAACGGCACCCCGTAGTGAGCTTCGATCATCGCGTGGGTATTCGGCGCCAAGATCGCGACGGGCGCGCCACCCGCCATGCTCTGGATCCCGGTAGCCAACCGTCGCGAACGGTCCGCCAGTTCGGCATAGGTGAACCGCCGATCACCGTCGACGACGGCCAGGCGCTGGGCGTACACGTGCTCGGCACGGTCGAGGAACGAAAGCGGGGTGAGTGGCTGGAATCCGGGCAACTCCGAGCCGCCCGCGCCGACATCCGAGTCAGACTTCATGGTCTGCTCTCTCCGGAGCCGAGCAGAAGTTCACTATCGCCGCACAGACTTCTTTCTCACGCTCGATGATCGGCAAATGCCCGGCGCGATCGACCGGGAGATATTCCGCGTTCGGAATAAGACGGACGAACTCATCGGCATGCGCCACCGGCAGCAGCCCGTCGGACGTGCCGTGGATGACCAGCGACGGCGCCTTGATCAGGTGCAGGCGGCGCCGAAGGCCGCGGTCCGGCAGCGGCCACATGAACTTCGCCGCGACCGCCAGATTCTGGCTCCGCTCGATTGTTGCGGCGATCCGGTCGGAGGGATCCGCGACAGCGAGCGAAGGCTCCGGAACCGGGCTGTTCTGCGGGTCGTGCCACTTCGCCCGACGCAACCGCTCCGGACTCAGTGAAAACGGATCGGCTGTGTCGACACCGTCGAGCCACAAGCCGTATGCGTTGACCAGCACCAGGCGTTCCACGAGTTCGGGACAGAAAGCAGCCAGTTCCGCCGCGATCATCCCCCCGAAGCAGTGGCCGACGATGTCGACCCGCCCGACGCCGAACGTGCCCAGAAGTTCCCGATAGAACAGAACGAGATCGGTGATGTCCTGCAGCGCATCGAAGCCTTCCGACGCGCCGTACCCAGGATGCTCTGGGGCGATTACTCGCCGCGACCGGGCCAGCCGACGGAGGAACGGCGCGTCACCAGGGTGATGCTCGTAGCCGTGCAGGTATAGCAGGGGGCGCCCTTCACCGTGCGTCCACACACGAACCGTGTATCGGCCGAGCTTGTGCGACTCGATCAAAGTGGCCTCCAATGACGGCTAGTACGGCCGAAAGTCGTTGATAAGTCAGTATTCGTTAACATATGTTGTTGTGTCAATACTTCACTGGTCGAAACTCATCGGAACCCGACGTCCTCGCCAACCCCGCGGGAATTCACCTGCCTTGACGCGATTCAGCAACAAAGTTCCACTAGGGGTGGTCCGGCGACTCGGATGCAGACCACGCGAACCGGCATCGTTGGTGTCACATAAAGTGACTAGATGTTAACTTCAAGTCGCTACCAGTCGGCATTTCCGAAGCCGGGCAGGTGCGTGTGGGCATTCAGACCGCCGTCGGCTACGAAATAAGCCCCCGTGATGAACGACGACTCGTCGGATGCGAGGAAGAGCGCAACGTTCGCGATCTCCTGCGGATCGCCGAAGCGGCCCATCGGAATCGCATCCTTCACCGGTCCGAACTGGGCCGGACGCTCGTTCTCGGCCGCAAGCATGGCAGGCGTCCCGATCGGACCTGGACACACGGCGTTGCAGCGGATGCCTCGCCGGGCGTACTCGATAGCCGTCACGCGAGTCAAGTTGATCACACCGGCTTTGACGACGTTGTAGGCGGCGATCCCGTAGTCGGCCGCGAGCGCCGAGACGGAGCCCGTGTTCACGATGACGCCGGAACCCTGGGCCATCATCGTCGGCAGTGACACCTTGGTCGCATACCAGTACGCGGTCAGACCTACGTCGATCGTGTGCCGCCAGCCCTCGAGGTCCAACTCTCCGACCCGCCCCCACGCAAGCGCAATCGCATTGTTGTGCAGGATGTCCAATTTCCCGTAGGTGGTCCGCGCGTAATCGATCATCGCTTCGATATCAGCGGGTTGTGCCAGGTCCGCATGGAAGTACTCGGCTTCGCCGCCTGCTTGCTTGATCTCGGCGGCGACGGACTTCCCGGCCTGCTCGTCGATATCCACCACGACGACGGCAGCCCCTTCCCGGGCATACGTCTTCGCGGTAACCGCGCCGATACCGCCGCCGCCACCCGTGATCAGTGCTGTCTTTCCTTCAAGCCGCAACATTTGGTTCCCTGACATGTTCGGTGTAGTGACGGTACTTACTTGATGACGAGGGCGTTCGGAGGCGACGCGACGCCACCGCGGAGGTTCAACGGAGCGGAGGTGAACAGGCCTTCCCACACGCCATCTGTCACGCAGTCCTCGGCCAGCCGATCGAGATCGAAGAGCTCGCCGATCGGGATGCCGAGCAGTGGCAGAAGTCTCATGTGCGCGAACACATCGACCAGATCCGCCGCATCCGAGCCGGGGGGTATCTCCGGAGGGTATACCTCGAGGGCCGGATTGTCGGCGGCAACTGCCGCGACATGGAGGTCCCACAGCAGCTCGGCCGTTCGTTCGCATGATCGAAGCCCCGGGGTCGTCAAGTTGCCTGCCAATGCCTTCCGGGCCGCGTCATCGAGCCCCTTGTACCAGTCGATCCACCCCGTGCGGATCAGCAGAACGTCGCCCTCCTGCAACGAAACATCTTGGTAATCAGCAACTTTCAAGAGCTCTTCGGCGTCGATCGGATCGGCCGCGGACATGTCGAGCGGGCGGCCGATTCCGGAACGCCACCGAGCGATATCGAGGATGACCGCACGGCCGACCACGCCACGCCGGGCCCAATGATGAACGCCGTGTTCGGCATCGGCCACGCCGGAGTAGAAGCCGTGTTGAACGCTGCGCAGGTGCCGGAATCCATCCCACTGGCTCGAACTCTGGGTGTTCCAACCGTCCAATTCGTCATCGTGACCGAGACGACCGGGCAACCAATTGACGCGATGAGTGAAGCCGGCCCGGCCGAAAAGGGGAGGATCAGGAAGCTCCATCTCCCAGTTGACGGGGAACACCGCGCCCTTACGTACGAGCTTCGCCGCCGAGGTCACGCGCTCCGGCGTCAGTAGATTCAACGAACCGAAGACGTCGTCATCGCCCCACACGCCCCACGACGAGCCGCTCGGCCGGTCGGAGCGACTCACGAGCTCGTGGTAGGACGGGAGCCCGTCGTCCGTGCTGTCGTCAATCATCAATCGGCCCTCGCGATCTCGAATACACCAGCTATCCGCCCACACCCAAGCCGGCGACGATCCCGCCGTCGACGATGTACTCGGCGCCGGTGCAATGGCGACTCTCGTCGGATGCCAGGAACAGGGCGAGTGGAGCGACGTCCTCCGGCTGGGACACAGTGCCGATCGGGATCCGCGATCCGACCTGCTCCGCGCCTCCCGCTGTGGGAAGCATGTCGGCCAGCATGGGTGTATCGATCACGCCCGGATGTAGCGAGTTCACCCGAATGTGCGCGGGCGCCAGCTCGAGCGCCGCGGCCTTGGTCATTCCCCGTATTGCGAACTTACTGGCGCTGTAGGCAAGCATTCCCGGCCCACCGCGCAGACCCATGACAGACGATACGTTGATGATCGAACCACCACCGCTTCCTCGCATCACCGACGCGGCCGCTTGAATTCCGAGAAAGGTTCCCACCTGGTTTACTCGGATCACGTCGAGATACTCGTCGACGGAGGTCTTGCCGATAAGCGTGAGCCGGAAGATTCCCGCGTTGTTGACCAGAACGTCGAGACGCCCCGATACGTCGAGTGCGTGGTCGACCGCGCGAGTCCAACTGTCCGGGTCCGTGACGTCGTGATGGATGTAGGAGCATGCTGCCCCCAGCTCATCGGCGAGTGCGGAGCCCTCATCATCGCGAATGTCACCGATGATCACCCGCGCACCTTCGGCAACGAACAGGCGCGCTTCGGCGGCGCCCTGACCTCGGGCACCACCGGTGATCAGAGCCGTCTTTCCACTAAGCCGCGCCATCGTACATCCGTTCTTCCTGTGTTGATACTCGCGAGTCGGCCGCGCCCACGGACATCCGCGTCACCACTCCGCTCCAGCCCCGGACAGTGACGGCATCCCGGTCTGCGCAAAGAGTCCCCCATCGATGAGACAGTGCGAACCGGTCACGAACGACGATTCATCCGAAGCAAGGAAAAGCGCGAGATTCGCGACTTCTTCGGGTCGGCCGAGCCGCCCCATGGGAACCGCGTGCAACAGCGCCTTGGACATCTCATCCGGAACTTCCTGAAATGCCTTCTCGGAATGCGTCCAAATCGGGCCCGGGCAGATCGCGTTGCACCGAATCCCCTTGCGCGCGTAGTCGATCGCCGTGACCCTGGTCAGGTTGATCACTCCTGCCTTCGCGGCGCTGTAGGCGGCGAGCGTGTAGTCAGCGGCAAGAGCGGCCACCGATGCGGTATTGATGATGACCCCGCCCCCGTTCGGCACCATCACGCCCAACGCAACCTTCGTCGAATACCAGTACCCGGTCAGACAGACATCGATGGTCCGTTGCCAGTCGTCTGTCGACAATTCCCCCACCCGGCCCGCACCCAAGGTGTATGCGTTGTTGTGCAAGATATCGATCCGCCCGAACTGGCTACACGCGAACTCGACCATCGCGTCTACTTGCGCGTGATCGGAAATATCCGTCTCGACGAATGCCGCCCTACCGCCATCTTTTCGAATGCGGTCCGCCACACGCTGACCGAGCTCTTGATTGATATCGGCTACAACGACGGCGGCGCCCTCCCGGGCGAACCGCTCGGCGGTCGCTCTCCCGATCCCATGGGCGGAGCCAGTGATAACCGCCGTCTTACCCTCGAGTCGCAATGGGAAGCTCTCCTATGCAGTCGCCGCGACCTGCCCGGGCCTTGGTTGTTCCGAAGCCGTAACTCGGGCAGCTCTGCCGTAATGATGTCAGCGTACGTTCACTACTCTAACGATGTCAATGCAGCGCTCAGTCGAGCTCGAATCGGCGCGTGCAGATCGCAGTCCAACCAGGTTAGAGAGACAAACACGCTGGTTTCGTCGCCCACGGAACGGGGCATGACACGCACCTAACGCAACGCATATGATATCGTTCGTTAACGTTCAGATCGAACCAATTGATGGCTGATCACCCCACGTCAACCGCCGTTCGGTGCGCGGGATCCTCCGACGACGTCGGCGATGCTCCTGCTTCGCATTCGGGGCTTCGCAGGTTGTGATTGCCGTCCTGGTCAAAAACGAGTGGTGGTTAACCGATGGGCTTCGTCGATGTCGCCGACAATGGGGCGCTGCGAACGATCACGTTGAACAGGCCCGCGCGCCGAAACGCCTTGGGGCCGGAGTTGTTGGACGAGCTCGAGCAGATCGTAAACGACACCGCTTCCTGGCCGGGGCAAGTAGCGGTAATCCAAGGGGCGGGTCAGTCGTTCAGTGCGGGTGCGGACCTCAAAGCCCCGATTGCACCAGAGGATACGTGGCAATCACGGCGTATCGGCGTATCGCGATGGAACCGCCTGGTCGATTCCCTCGAGACCCTTCCGCAGATAACTGTTGCCAGGCTGCACGGTCACGTCATCGGCGGGGGTGCCGTCCTGGCACTCGCCTGCGACCTGCGCGTTGCGCATCATGATGTGCAGATCAGCTTTCCCGAGCTGTTTCTCGGGCTGCCGTTGACGATGGGCGGTGTCTCGCGACTGATCAGAGAAGTAGGGGTCAGTCGTGCGCGCGAGGCGATACTCACCAGGAAGAAGATCGGCGCCGCGGAAGGCCTCGCCTGGGGGCTCGTCCACCGCGTTGCCGACAGTGAAAAGGACCTTTCACAACTGACCGACGAGTTGCTCCGCGCACCCGCCGCCGTGCAGTCGATGACCAAGCAGGCGATCCACAACTCGAGCCGGTCCGTGGTGTCGACCGAGGGAACGTGGTCGGATGCCGACATTCTCAGCCTGATCGCGGGACATCCGGAGACAACGCTCGGTCGGCGCGAACCCACGACGGCTCCGAATCGAGCACAGACAAGTGACATGGTCGAGGAGGACCGGTGCCGATAGATCTTACGTACTCGCCGGTGTTGCTGGATCTCGTCGAGCGGACGAAAGCGTTCACGCGCGACGTGGTACTCCCTATCGAGGATTCGTTCGACGGCGACATCACCGCCGCAGGAGGCGACACCCTGCGGGCCGAACTGCAGTCCGCCGCCAAAGCCGCGGGTGTATTCGGCCCGCATGTACCCGCGGAACTCGGTGGGCACGGCCTGGACATGTCGAGTCGTGTCCCGGTCTTCGAGGAGGCGGGGTACTCGCTGTTCGGACCGATGGCGCTGAACATCGCCGCACCCGACGAAGGAAACCTTCACCTCCTCGCGCACGTGGCCGATCCCGATCAGAAACAGCGCTACCTCGCACCGCTTGCGCGGGGCGATGTCCGTTCCGCCTTTGCGATGACCGAGCCCGCGCCGGGCGCGGGCTCGGACCCGTCAGCCCTCAGCACGCGAGCCGACAGGTCCGACGGAGGTTGGCGAATCAGTGGGCGAAAGTGGTTCATCACCGGAGCCGATGGCGCTGCCTTCTTCATCATCATGGCGCGCACGTCGGGCACACCGGGGCAACGAGGCGGCGCGACCATGTTCCTGGTACCGGCGCAGACACCGGGGCTCCGTGTCGGTCGGCATATCAACACCATGGACAAGGCGATGGTCGGCGGACATTGCGAGCTACTCCTCGACGAGGTCCGGATTCCCGACTCCGCCGTCCTCGGAGAAGTCGACCGCGGGTTCGAGTACGCGCAGATCCGGCTCGGGCCGGCCCGAATGACACACGTGATGCGCTGGCTGGGCGCGGCGCGGCGCGGGCACGATTTCGCTGTCGCGCATGTCGCACGCCGCCGCGCGTTCGGGGCCAGGCTCGGCGATCTCGGCATGGTGCAGAAGATGATCGCGGATAACGAGATCGACATCGCAGCCACAAGAGCCCTGCTGGTACACGCGTGCTGGGAACTCGATGCGGGCCACACAGCGTCGGATTCGACATCCATCACGAAAACCTTTGCGGCTGAGGCGATCTTCCGGGTGGCCGATCGCAGCATGCAGATGTGCGGCGCATTGGGCATAGCGGATGATGCCCCGCTCGCGCGATTGGTTCGTGAGATCCGGCCCTTCCGCATCTACGACGGACCATCTGAGGTACATCGGTGGGCCATTGCGAAACGGGCGATCAGGGCCGCCCAGATCCCTGCCGAGAAGACGGCTCAATAAGCTGCAACGACTCCGGCAAGTCGCCCGGCCCCCGGCACTTTGCGGGGGACCGTCGGCGATGACATTGGTGGTCAAAGCCCCTTGGACACATAGTTCGGTACATCCGGGAAGACGCACCCGCTCGTCGCGGCTGTTCCACGGCGAGCGGGTGCGGGCGGGACACGGGCGTCAGACGATCACTCCGCCCTCGAGCAGTCGATCTATCTCCGCTTCCCCGAAACCCCATTCGACCAAAGTCGTGCGGCGCGACTCCTTGGTCGACGGGCTCTCTTGACGCAATCCCGGCCTGGTCCGTGAGAACCGCGGCGATTGGGCCGGGTAGATTGCACCATCTTGTCGAATGAAGGTGCCGCGCGCGACATTGTGCGGATGGTCCGGCGCTTCGGCCAGCGACAATACGGGCGATACGCACGCGTCGGTGTATTCGAGGAGTTCCGCCCACTCGTCACGGGTTTTCGTCTTGAATACCTGCGCGATCCGCTGGCGCAGTTCCGGCCAGGACGCCCGGTCCATCTCCGGAGGAAGCTCGCTCTCGTCCAAGCCGAGCTTGCGGAGGAACTCCGACCAAAACTGCGGCTCGAACGGGGTAACCGTCACGAACTTTCCGTCGGCTGTCTCGTAGACATTCAAGAAGGGGGCGCCGCCATCCATGAGGTTGTTGCCGCGTTCCGTGGTCCAGATGCCGTTCGACTGCATCAAGTAGATGAAACCCATCAACGACGTCACGGTGTCGATGATTGCGGCGTCGATCACCTGCCCCTTTCCCGACTTTCGAGCTTCGAAGATACCGGCGAGAAGACCGAGGGCGCCGTGCAGCCCACCCGCCATGTCGCCGAGCAGATTCAACGGCGGGAAAGGAATTTCTCCCTCTCGACCGAAGGCGCCGATGGCGCCCGCTATCGCGAGGTAGTTGAAGTCGTGACCGGCCACCTCGGCGAGTGGCCCCGTCTGACCCCAACCGGTCATGCGGAGATAGACGAGCCGCGGATTGCGGGACAGACATGCGTCCGGACCGATTCCGAGTCGTTCTGCAACGCCAGGTCGAAATCCTTCGACGAAGCCGTCGGCATTCTCGATGAGACGCAAGACGACTTCCGCGCCGCGCGGATGCTTGAGGTCGACAGAAATCGGGTGCCATGTTCCGAAGGTGCCCATCGGAGTTGCCCAGTCATCGCCGGTATGCACATCCAGCTGGGCGTGGTGGGCGTTGTCGCCGACAGCGCGATCGACCCGCACGACGTGCGCACCGAGATCGCCCAGGAATCCGGCGGGCGCCAGCGCGACGGCACCATCCATCGCTACGAGCTTCATACCGTCCAGCGGACCCACTACAGCCCCCTTCGAGATTCGGCGGAACTACTGCTGGTTTCGGGTGACAGAATGGCACTCATCGAGGGACCACGATTCCCGCTGCCTCGCGATCCCAGGTGTTCTCGTTCACCGCATTCTCGCGGAGGATGAACTTCCGGACCTTCGCCGTCGGCGTTTTCGGGAGCTCATCCATGAATTCGACGTACCTGGGCACCATGAATCGCGGCATCCTGGGAATGAGGTACTCGATGAGTTCTTCGTGCGTCAACTTCTCGTCTGGTTTGCGGACGACGCAAATCTTTACCTCTTCGTCGTAGCCGCCCCGAGCAGCGACGGCCGCCACCTCCTGCACCGCTGGATGCTGGTACACGAGCAATTCCACCTCCGACGACGAGATGTTCTCGTCTCGACGCCGGATGGAATCCTTGATTCTATCCTTGAAAAAGAAGTTGCCTCGGTCGTCTTTGTACAGCCCGTCCCCGGTGTGATACCACCCGTTCCGCCATGCGTTCGCCGTCGCCTCGGGCATGTTCAAATATCCCGCATTCATCGTCCACGGCACGGACGTGCGGACGATGAGTTCGCCCGGCACGCCGGCGGGCACCTCTTGATCGTGCTCATCCACCAAACGCACCTCATAGTGCGGATAGCCCTGCCGGACTTTTCCTACGCTCGGTGTGCCATCCGGAGCGAAATGGCTCTGGTTCCACCCCGGGTCGACGATCGGGCAGCCCGCCTCGGTCATATTGAAGATACGCAACGTGCGAACGTCGAATCGGTCGAGGAACTCGAGCAGACCAGGGAATATCGGCCCGGCCGGTATCCGCCGCAGCATGACGTTCTTGTCTTCCGGTGTTTCGGGCTCGGCCAGCCATTCGTTGATCGCCTGCGGAAAGACCCAGATAGCGAAGGTGACTTTCCTGAGGTCGTCCGCCGTCGACGCGATGTGAATGTAGGGACGCATGTACGCCTTGGCACCGAGGATGGCGGCAAGGTACGGAAGCATTTTGGCCGGAACGTGGAAAGTCGGTCCGGGGCAGTGGAAGACCTCGTCAGGTCCCATGTCCCCGTCCGCGTCCCACATCAGCGCCCAGGCGTGGAACTGCCCCCACGGCATGAGCACACCCTTCGACGGACCTGTCGTCCCGGACGTGTACATGACACAGGCGATATCCCACGGATCAGGCACGGGCACGGGCTCGATGGGATTCGCATCCGAGAGGAGGTCATCGACGTGGACGACGTCGAACGGCAGGTCGGGAAGCGGGTCTCCGGTCGGATCCACGACCACGACCGTCTTCAGATGCTCCAACTGATCGGCGATAGCGGCAATCCGGTCTACGTACTCTTGACGGACCAGCATCACCTTGGCGCGCGTGTTGTCGAGTACGTGCCGGAGCAGATCACCCCGGTAGTCCGTATTGATCGGCGCCTCGATCGCTCGGAGCCAACTCAGCCCCAACCAGCCGAGCAGGTATTCGAACGTGTTCAACTGCATCGTCACGACGACATCACCCGATCCGACCCCGACGCGGCGGTAGACGTCGGCCCAGCGCAACGACGACTCGTACGCCTGCGCGTACGTCTGGGTACGGCCATCGATGTCTTCCAGCCAGATGCGATCTCCGTCGGTCCCCTCGGCACGCTCGGCCAGTATTCCGAGCAGAGTCCTCTGGTCGGTGGTTCGCTGCTCGACAGCCACCTGAGCGGCCTCATCGACTCCCTGTTGGTCTTCAACACTCGCTGACACGGCGAAACCTCCTGAAAGATGCGGCGCTGCGTGGATCGCGCTCACGACACTAGCTGGCGGATTGCAATTTGATAGTTGATGTTAACTCCCGAAGGAAGCACCCCGCAACGAAGCCTCGGGCCGGAACTCAAGGCCTGCTAAGTGTAGAACACTAAGTAGTTGGCATAAGAGCCACTGTATATCGATGGCTCGACCAGCCGGACAGGTAGTTCTGTTGTAAGTGATGGTTTACTGTGATGCGAGTCCACAGGTCGAGCTGGAGGTACCCCGCGACATGGCAGTACATGGTCATTGCGACCCGGCTTTCGCGCGTGTTCGCGATGAGTTCGAACGCAACTTCGCCGAACGCGGCGAGCTGGGCGCGTCGGTGTGTGTCTTCCTCGACGGCGAACCGGTCGTGGACCTGTGGGGAGGCGTAGCCGATCCAGAGACCGGGCGCGAGTGGCAAGACGACACGGTGCACCTGATCATGTCGTGCTCCAAGGGGCTCACCGCCCTGTGCGGCCATCTGCTCATCGACCGCGGCCAGCTCGATGTGGATCTTCCCGTCGCACACTATTGGCCCGAATTCGCCCGGAACGGAAAGGGTGACATCCCGGTGCGCCAGGTCTTCACCCATCAGTCCGGCGTGGCACACGTCGACGGTCGCGTTCCCCGCGGCGGTTTCACCGATTGGGAGCTGATGATCTCGCTGATCGAGGAAACAACGCCGCTGTGGGAACCGGGAACCCGAGTCGGCTACCACGGCATGACCTTCGGCTGGCTCATCGGCGAGCTCGTTCGGCGGATAACCGACAGGTCCATCGGCCGCTTCTTCCGGGATGAGATCGGCGAACCACTCGGCGTGGACTGCTGGATCGGACTACCCGCGGAACACGAATCGCGAGTTGCTCCGAGCATCCCTGGCGGCGGTGCCACCGTAGATCTGCCGCCTCGTATTCTGGCCGCGCTGTCCAACCCGGAATCTCCCATGGTGAAAGCGATCTCCAACATGGGGTCGTGGCCGTCAGAGTGGGATACCCGGGCAGCTCATGCCGCGGAAATCCCTGCGGGAGGCGCGATCTCGAACGCGCGGGGGTTGGCCGGCGTCTACGCCCCATTGGCGCTGGGCGGACGAATCAACGGCGTACGCGTCATCAGCGAGGCCGCCATTCCGAGGATGCGGTACCCGCAGGCGTGGACCGATGTCGATGCGGTCTCGTGCCTGCGGACCTGCTACACACTGGGGTTCGCCAAGTCCTGGCCCAACGGAGTGGGCAACAGTGTCATCATCGGCGAGGATGCGTTCGGCACACCCGGCCTGGGTGGCCAGATCGGATTCGCGGACCCGTCCTGCCGGCTTTCGTTCGCGTACACCGTCAACCGCCACTCGGCTGGAACGGGTCTCGGCAGCAGCGGACAAGCGCTGGTCGATGCCGTCTACCGAACGGTGGGTTCGCCTACCAACGCCCCGGGTTTCTGGGTCCGTCCCGAAGCCCGCAGTCGGCGGTGACTCGACGAGAGGCGGGAAGGCATTGTGCCGGGCTCGGAGTCACAGATGGCCCATGCGCTCGCGTTTTGTCCTCAGGTAGGCCGTACATTCCGCATGCACCCGAGGCCGCATCGGTATACGTTCGACCATCTCGAAGCCGAAATCCTCGAGCGCCGCGTATTTCGCGGGATTGTTGGTCATACAACGGATTCCGACGACCCCGAGATCGCGCAGGATCTGCCCGGCCGCGCGGTAATCGCGCGCATCGACGGCGAGTCCGAGGGCGAGGTTCGCATCGACGGTGTCGTATCCCTGATCCTGCAGCGCGTATGCCCGGATCTTGTTGACCAGCCCGATACCGCGCCCTTCATGACCACGGACATAGACCACGACACCCCGGCCTTCCTCGGCGATGCTCCGCAGCGACGCGTCGAGCTGATCACCACAGTCACACTTGAGCGATCCGAAAACGTCTCCGGTGAGACACTCACTGTGCACGCGGACCAGCGTGTTTTCGCAACCGGCGACGTCACCGAGAACGAGCGCCAGATGCTGTTCCCCACTGATGGCGTTCACATACCCGATCGCGGTGAAGTCACCCCAGGAGGTGGGTAGCCTCGCTTCCGCGACTCGTTCGATGATCCGCTCCGACCGGTACCTGGCACTGATGAGTTCTTCGATCGTCACCACCGTGAGTTCGTGCTCGGCCGCGAAGCGATAGAGATCCGGTCCGCGCATCATCTCGCTTCCGTCTTCCGATACCAGTTCGCAGATGACGCCCGCCGGATACAGGCCCGCGAGCCGAGCCAGGTCGACCGCGGCCTCGGTGTGACCGGGACGCGTCAAGACGCCGCCGTTCCGTGCCCGCAGGACATGGAGGTGGCCGGGGCGCGTGAAGTCGGAAGGGTGCGTTTCAGGGCCGACCAACGCCCGCGCCGTGGCCGAGCGATCGGCCGCTGATATTCCGGTCGTCGTGCCGTGCCGGTAATCCACGGTGACCGTGAACGCCGTTTTGTGCGGCTCCTGACTTCGATCGACCATCAGCGGCAGATGAAGCTCGTCGGCCCGAGCCTCGGTGACAGCGGCGCAGATCAGGCCGGAGGTGTGCCGGACGAAGAATGCCATGCGTTCGGGCGTCGCGTACTGAGCGGCGATGACGAGGTCGCCCTCGTTCTCACGGTCGGCGGCGTCCACGACCACGACGATCTCGCCGCGCGCGATAGCCGCGATCGCTCGGTCGGCGGCGTCGGAGCCTCGCGCTTGCAGTGCTCCGCTCGAGCGGGTCTCAATCATGCCAGCCCTTCCCTGGTCCATCAAGTTAGTAGACGTTAGCATTCGTAGACAACACGATGCAAGATGACTTCGACACTGTACGTCGCGCTGGACACGCGGAGTTGTCGTCTACTACCTCGGATTACATACGGAACTCCAGGATCGGACGAGCCATGGGCAAGTATCCATTAAGTTCGGGCACGTAAACTTGACAGATTCCACAGAACCGACCGGAGCCGCCGGGCTGTTCGACACCGGTTCCAGACTTCAACGAGTTCGTCGTGGCCGCTGAGGCTACCGAGCCCAGTACCGCGCGCCGGACACCCGATTGCCGGTCTTCTACTGCTCGAGGCTGCTGATCGCACATACTTCGTGCGGGTTCGTCCGGTAACCGCCCCGGAGGCCGCGTTGCTCTCGGCAACGCTTACAGCGACGACGTCCGACCCGGACCGCGACCGTTTCGGCGCGCACCGCAGTGAGTCGCCCTGGGCTCCGACGCGAGCCAAGAGTAAGCGAGCGGTTACGTCGTCGACGGCCGACCTGGACTCGATCGTGGCACTCCACGCAACGGTAAAGCAGTGCTTGTAAGGGGGAAGATCGACAATCGAGCGCGCTATCTCCCCTGATCAAGTATGTCCATGTAAACTTTCTTGTCATGGGCCCAGTAGCGCAGGACGGTCGAGCGGGCATGAAGCGCCCCAAAGATCGAGCCGAACGTATCGTTTCCGCGGCGACCAGACTCTTCAGCGAGCGCGGATTCCATGCGGTCAGCCTCGACGACATCGGGGAGGCCGTAGGAATAACCGGCCCAGCAGTGTACCGGCACTTCCCGAGCAAGGAGGCCTTGCTCGTCACGGTGATCGATCGGCTGGTCGATCGATACGGTGCGAGTTATCACGAGGCCGTGGCCCAGACCCACACCCCCGTCGATCGCCTCAACGCGCTCGCGCAGCGAACGATCGGCCCGCAGATCGACGAGAACAATTTCTGGCCGCTGGCAATTGCCGAGTTGCGCCACCTGCCTGCGGAAATGGTGCAGCCTACGGTTCAGAAGGCCAATGACTACGCCCACACATGGATCGAGCCGCTGCAAAAACTCCATCCCGAGCTGAATATCAGCGAGGCCGAGTTCATGGTGACGGTCGGCGCATGCCTGACACCGACTCTTCGGTATTACCAACCGCAACTGTCCCGATCTCGGCTGACCGACCTGCTCACCAAAATGCTTCTCGCGGCATACGAGTTTCCGGATGTACTGACCCAGCCCATTCCGGATGCGCACGACCATGACGACACAGTGCGGGATGAGACCGGCTCCGCCGGTTGGACCACACCGATCAAGCGCGCTTCGGCGCGCGAGCGGATCCTTGCCCTGGCGCTTCCACTGATGCGGCAGCATGGCTTCAGCGGAATAGGAATGGACGACATCGGCGCGGCCGTAGGCATGACCGGTCCGGGCCTCTACCGACATTTCAAGAGCAAGGAAGACATCCTGTACTCGGCCCTCGCGCGTGTGAACGAGCAGTTGACCATGAGCATGAACAGATCACTGCTGCATGCCCGTAGTCCAGCCGATGCCCTCGAACGCCTTGTCGACAGCTACCTGGATCTCACCATCAGCGACACCGACCTGTCCGCGGTCTACTGGACGGAAAAGCACGCCTTGTCCGACGAAAAGCGCGGACTCATCGATCGCGGCGCACGGAACTACGTCGACGACTGGATCACGGTTGTCACCCAAGTACGCACGGACCGGTCGGATGCCGAGGCGCGCACCATGACTTATGGAGCGCTCGGCCTGATGAACGGCTACTGGCAGGGCCGGGTCACGCTCGAACCGGACCGCGCGCGAATCATCCTGCGAGCGATGGTCATGAGCGCCTTGTTCAAGGCCTGAGGCACGTTTCAAGCCGATGAGTAGGAAAAGGCCACGATGTATCTCACACAGCCACTTCATCGCGCGATACAGCAATACCCGGACCGGATCGCAACCATCGATGGCCACCGCCACCGGACCTTCCGCGAACATGTCGACCGGATAGCCCGCCTCGCCGGTGGTTTGAGATCGATCGGCGTACGCTCCGGTGACCGGGTGGCGATGTACAGCGAGAACTCGGACTGCTTCCTCGAATACCTGATGGCCGTCCCTTGGGCCGACGCCGTGCTCGTTCCGGTCAATATACGGTGGAGCGCCCAGGAGATCGTCGACAGCCTGATCGACGCCGAGGTGGAAGTTCTCCTCGTCGATGACCGATACGCAGAGGCTGTTGCCGATCTGCAGGAGCTCTGCCCCCCGTTACGGCATGTCATTCACACCGGGCGCCCCGCCATCGGCGTCGCGAACTGGATCGACTACGAAGAATTGATCGCCGATGCGACTCCGGTGCCGGACGCGCGACGCGGTGGAGATTCGCTCGCGGCCCTGTTCTACACCGGTGGAACCACCGGAAAGTCCAAGGGCGTGATGCTCAGTCATGCGAATCTGATGACCTCGGCGATGGGCAGCGCGGTCGCGGGGTTCTGGGCGACACCCGGTGGGCGTTTCCTGCATTCGGCGCCTATGTTCCATCTCGCGGATCTCTCGATGTGGGCGGCACATTCTCTGGGCGGCAGCACCCACGTCATCGTGCCGAGCTTCGAGCCGCGCCGGGTATTGCGAGCGGTCGAGGAGCACCGCATCACCGACCTGTTCCTCGTGCCGACCATGATCCAAATGCTCATAGAGCATCCGGGATTCGGCGAATACGACCTGTCCAGTCTCCGGCGGTTCTGCTACGGCGCCTCGCCGATCCCGCCGCACGTCCTGGACCGGACTTTGAGCCTCCTGCCCGATGTCGAACTCGCCCAGGCCTACGGCATGACCGAACTCTCACCCGTGGCCACCTTGCTCGGGCCCGAGGACCACCGCAGCGACACCGCGCGACGGTACTCCGCCGGCCGCGCCGCCCCGCACAGCGAGATCCGCGTCGTCGATGACGCCGGTGACGATGTCGCACCGGGCGAGATCGGGGAGATCGTCAGCCGCGGTGGTCATGTCATGCTCGGATACTGGAATCGACCCGACGCGACGGCCGCAGCGCTCCGCGACGGGTGGATGCGTACCGGTGACGCCGGCTACCTCGACGAGGACGGCTATCTCTTCGTCATCGATCGGATCAAGGACATGATCGTCTCAGGCGGAGAGAACGTCTACTCCGCCGAGGTCGAGAAGGCCCTGCACCAGCACCCGGCAGTGTCCGCCTGCGCCGTTATCGGCTTGCCGGACCCCACCTATGGCGAACGTGTGCACGCCGTCGTCACGCTCCGAGCCGGTCGAACAGTGACGAGAGAGGAGCTGCGCGCGCATGTGAAAACCCTTATCGCTGGGTACAAAGCACCACGCACCGTCGAGTTCATCGATGCGCTTCCGCTCACCGGCGCCGGGAAGATTCTCAAGCGCGAACTTCGACGGCGCCACCTCGACCAGGAGACGCGGCCGAGCTGATGGCGGCCGACCCCGCGTCGAGGCGGCCGACTGCCATCCCGCCACATCACCCGCTGCCGTCCACGGGTGCGCGTCCCGCTACACCGCGCCAGGGGTGACGAGGCTTTCGCCCGTCGGCTTCACCGTGTCGGATCGCTCCAGCACGAGTGGGTCCGCCCCCAAGTACGCATCGATGACCAAAGGGTTGTTCTGAATTTCCGCGGGAGTACCCTCCGCCAGGAACCGCCCCGACTCCATCACGACGATCCTGTCGGCAAGGCTCATCACCAATGGAATGTCGTGCTCGATGATGATCAAGCTCATACCGAAGGCATCCCGCAGCCGCGCGATCGCCACAGCGAGCGCTTCGGTCTCGCGCTGCGCGATTCCTGATGACGGCTCGTCCAGCAGCAACAACGTGGGTTCGAGGGCAACGATACAAGCGATATCCGCAATGCGCCGGGTACCGGTGGACAGTTCGGCTACCTGCTTGTTCTCGTACGCCTCCAACCCGGTCAGCCTGATGAGCCGCCGAGCCGTCTCCACATTCCGCCGCTCGCTCCGAGAAAGACCGATGATGGAAGGCAGGAACCGGGTCGGTTTCGTCCTTTCCAACGAAACCTGAACGACTTCGAGGACAGTCATCGTCGGGAACAGAGCCGCGTCCTGGAAGGATCGAACGAGCCCCAGACGGGCTCGCTTCTCCGGGCCGAGCTTGGTGACATCCCGGCCTGCGAACACGACCTTGCCTTCGTCAGCGCGGACGAAGCCGCCGAGCAGCTCGAACAGCGTGGTCTTTCCGGCACCATTCGGACCGATCAATCCAACGGTTTCGGAGGGCTCCACGCGCAGACTCATGTTGTCGACGGCCACCAGGCCTCCGTACCGCTTGCGAATCCCGACACCTTCGAGGCTCTTCCGCGCGTCCGACCGAGCTGGGTCCGAGACGCGGGCGGGCAAGTCGAAACCGTTTGCGGCAGCCTGTATTTCACCACTATCGGTCGACTGTCTCGACCCGCCGATTCCCGCGAGCAGGTCGATCAGACGTTCCCGCAACGGCTGAACGACCTGCGCGATTCCCCCCGGGAAGCACAAGATCAGTACCAACCAGCCGAGTGCGGTGGCGGCGAGCCCGGCGTTGTCCAAGGGCGCGAAACTCGGCAGGGCGACTACGTAGAGCGCACCGACGATCGGACCGACGAGCACGCCGATTCCGCCGAGGACTGTCATCGCCACAACGTCGATGGACGCGTGCGCACCGAAAGTGTTCGAAGAGATATGCGACAGCGAGTTGCCGAATACGGCGCCACCGAACCCGGCCAGAGCGCCGGCCAATACGAACGCTTGGAGTTTCACGTAGACAGCCGAGATCCCGAACGCACGTGCGCCCTCTTCGTTGTCACGAACCGCGATCAGACGGCGGCCGATGCCGCTTCGCCAGATATTCCGAGTCAGCAGTACCGCGACTACCAGCGCGGCCAAGGCGAAGAAGTAGTACCGCTTGGACGTATCGAAATAGGCGGAACCGATACGCGGATCTTCCGGGTTGACTCCCCCGGAGAACATCCAATCCTGTTGGAACAGCCAGGATTGTGCCATGAGCGCGAAGGAAAGCGTGGTCACGCCCAGCATCAGGCCACGAATGCGCAGCGCAGGCAGGCCGATCAGGACCGCGGCGACGGCACCTGCGGCCGCTGCGCCCAAGAGTCCGAAAGCGAAGTCCCCGGTGTGCTTTGTCATCCAGTAGGACGCCGCAGCACCGATGCCTGCGAGGGCGAATTGCCCCAGCGAGAGCTGACCGGCCAGCCCGGTGACCACACCGACCGACAGCCCTACGATCGAGTAGCCGAAAACCGCGACGAGGATGATCGTCGACTGACTGCTGAGTCCGAGCGGAAGCAGGATCGCAACGATCAATGCGACGGCTCCCACCGCCCAACTCAGATTTCTCGCCACCGTGGCTCGCCGCGACCCGACCGGAAGCGGTGGCCATGGCCGGACCATCTTCCAGGCGCCCTTGTCTTCATCGCGGCCGGTACGCGTTCGTTGCAGGAGCAGGACGAGAACGATGCCGACGAAGAGCATCATCTCCACGGCGCCGCCGGACGGATAGTTCCAGAGGAGGACCTGCTCGATGATCCCGACGCCTATTCCGGCGCCAAGGGCGATGGGCAAGCTCGCCATTCGGGCGATCACGGCTGGAACGAGTGCCCGCAGCAACAGCGCAGGCCCCAGCGCATCCGTGGAGGTGAAACCTTGGGTCGGAAGGATGAGGATCGCGGTGAAAGCGGCTATGGCGCCTGCGATCGCCCACGCGAGTGTCGACATGCGACCGGTGAAGATACCGGCCAGTTGCGCGGCCTCCGGGTTGTCCGCCGATCCCCTGATGGCGAGTCCGAAGCGGGATTTCCGCAAGAAGAGCATCAGACCCGCCACGATGGCAGGCGTCAGGAAGAGCATCGCCGAATAGGCCGGTGTGACATCCAGAGCGCCGATCTGGAACTCGGGAAGGAAAGTCGGCTGAGGGAAGGTCGAGCCGGCGCCTACCGAGTTGTTCGCCACCACCGACATGAGTAGGAGGAATTGCGCCACACCGAGACTCGCCACCATCGCCATCAGACTGGGAGCTTTGCGGAGTCGTCGGACCACCACCACCTCCGTGGCGGCACCGACGGAGGCGGAAACCGCAAGCGCGAGAACAAAGGCGATCCAGTACGGAACGTGCCGCTCCACGACCAGGAGCCCGAGAAGAGACGCCCCGAGTGCACCGATAGCGCCATGCGCGAAGTTGATGATGCGGTTGGCGCGATAGATCAGTACGAGCCCTACTGCGAGGATGCCGTACACCATGCCCGCGATGATTCCGAGGGTGACCGCAGAGCCCACGATCTCGAACCCTGCCAGAGAGATATTCATCGTGGGCCGCCTATAGTCGTCGTTTCCAGGTTCACGGTCTCGGTCTCGGCCAATCCGCCTGCGGCGCCTTTGAGGAATACCGAGCGGAGCAGGTCGCCGCGCTCGAGCAAGTCTTCCGCGCGGCCATCGAAACGGATCTCACCCTTCTCCATGAAGTACGCGTGCTGCACCAGCGAGAGCGCGATGTTCACCGACTGCTCGACCAGTACGATCGCGGTCCCCCGAGCGTTGATGCGACGAACCATCGTCAACAGCTCGGAGACGATCTTCGGCGCCAGACCCAGTGACAGTTCGTCGATGAGCAGCAATCGCGGCTCGAGGATGTATGCCTTCGAGAGGGCGAGCATCTGCTGCTCTCCGCCGGAAAGGGTGGAGGCTAGCTGATTGCGCCGTTCGGCCAGGCGGGGAAAACAACTGAACGTCTCGTCGATTCCGGCCTCGAGTTTCGACCGGTTCCGTCCATGGGTGTATCCGATGAGGCGGAGGTTTTCGGCAACCGTAAGGTTCCCGAAGACGCCGCGGCCACCCGGTACCTGCGAAATTCCCATGGGCACGCGACGCTGCGCGTCCACCGTGGTGATGTCGACCCCGCGGAAACGGACTATCCCCCGGCTCGGCCGGCCCAGACCGGAAATGACTCGCAGCAGGGTGGACTTGCCTGCGCCGTTCGTGCCGAGCAGGGCGACCATCTCGCCGTCGTCCACGGTGAAGTCGACATTGAACAGCACCTGCAGCTGGCCGTACGAGAAGTCGATCTTCTGGCACCTGATCATCGGAAGATGGGCGCCGGAACTGCGCAGGATCTGGACCTCGGCATCCTCGACCACGGTATCCACGGCCCGATCGAGATCGCCATTGATCGACAGGGAAGCCTGGCGCAGGAAGTAGACCGCTCCCACTGCGGGCAAGACCAGCGCGACGCAGACGCCGAACAGATCGAACCGTCGGGCCATTCCGTCGACGAAGGCGATCCCGCAAGCCCCGCCTACCACCCAGAACAGTGCGTTCATGATCGCGAGCGCATGCGTCCGCATACCGGGGGGCAGCACGGACATCAAGCTGAGCGTCGAGATCGGCGCCATGGCAGCGACGAGGGCCAGCGCGACGCCGAAGGCGATCACCGTCAGCGCGTACACCGGAACACCGGTGGCCAGGCACAGTGCCGCCATCCCGGCCATCAAGACAGCGCAGCCGAGCTTCAGCAACCCAGCCGGATCCTTGTGGAAGGAACGTTCTCCCCGCCGTGACACGGCGATCAACCCAAGGGATGCCATGAGGCAGACACCGGCGAATACCACGCCACGCTCGGTTCCCCCCACCTGCCGTTCCTCCCGGAGGAAGTCGAATATGTGATATGGCAACGGAATCGACGACATGCCGAGGAGGACAGCTCCCGACAGCATCCGGCGAGCGGTCGGCACCGTCGAGATATGACGAAGTACTTCGTTCACCCGCGGCCGGCCGGTCATAGCTCGCGGATGCGCCGCCCCCTGATCGGTCGATGACTCCACCATGGCGAGCAATGTCTTGCTGTCGGCATCGGTGTCCGGAAAGTTCCGTGCACACGCGGCCACCGCCACCGAGCACACCGACAGCGATGCCAGCACCGCGACCGCGACTCGCCACGACAGATCGAGACCGCCGGTCAGAACGGAAACCAGCAGGGCCGCAATCGCGAGCCCGCCGACCTGCACGGCGAACATCGTCGACAGCGCGCGAAATCGGACCGTGGGCGGGTATCCATCCATCACGACAGCTGGGTACAGCACCAACGCACCGAGGCCCGCGCCAGCGGCGATCTGCGCGGCGTACATGCCCACCAGGTTCGGCGTCACCGAGGCACCGAACAATGCGAGACTCGAGAGGATCGCGCCGAACAGGATCGACCGACGCCGTAGGCGCGGCCGCCCGCAGCTCACAGCGGCCAGGACCAGCCCGGCCATAGCCGCGACCGCGACACGAATGCCACTTGCCGATGACAACTGGCCGGAGCTCGCATCGATCGCGTCCTCGATCTGTGGCGCCGAGAAGAAGGCCCCGAAGAACATGAACGTGCCGACCCCGGCCAGGCAGCCGAGGGCGGCCAGAACAGGCAAGCCGCTGCCGGCTTGCACCGCTCGGCGGAATCCCGGGGCGGAATCCACGCCCGTGACGCCGATTGCCGCCCGGCCCTTCGCACGAAGCTGATCGCTCACGCGCTCGAGACTGTTGACAGTCTGCTCGGCTCGGCGAACTTCTTCCAGATGCCGAGCGGAAGTGTCGTCTCTTGTCATGTTCTCCGGCTCCGTCATCGCTGAACCATCCACCCGATCAGGCGCTGGGAATCTCGGACGCGGTCTCCGAGATCGCTTCGCGGACGGGCATTTCCGCTGCTACAACTCACCATTGGACTCATCCCGTGAGTGCGAGCACGGCGATACGGTCCCGCCAGCGCGAGGCGTCGCCCAAGAACATTCGGCAGAATTGAGCGCGTCGGTAGAACAGATGCGCGTCGTGCTCCCATGTGAATCCGATGCCCCCGTGCACCTGAACGCACCCCGCCGCGGCGAGATGACCTGCTTCGCCTCCGGCAACCTTTGCCGTCGCAGCCGCCGGACGCGCTTCCGGGGCCATCTCGTCGATAGCCCACGCCGCGAAATACACTGCCGACCGCGCCGCCTCGACGGCCGCGAACATATCGACGCAGCGGTGACCGATCGCCTGGTAACTCCCGATGGGGCGGTCGAATTGGACCCGCTGCTTGGCGTAACCGGTCGCCATGTCGACCGCTTGCGCACCGACGCCGACCGCCTCGGCCGCCACCGCGACGGCCATGCGGTCCATTGCCGCTTCGAGAATCTGCCACCCCGCGCCCGGGGCTCCGAGCAATCTCTCCGCCGGAATATCGACGCCGTCCAGAAACACTCGGCAGAGTCGCCGCGTGTTGTCCAACGAATCCATCACTTCCGGGGGACGGACGAGCAGCTCGGCTGGAACAAGAAACAGCGACAGTCCATCCTCCGGCGCCTCGCTCGGGTGAGTTCGAGCAAGCACGACTATCTCGTCCGCGAGGTGCGCGTCCGTGACGAACGATTTGCAACCGGAGAGCCGCCACGAATCGCCGCTGCGCGTCGCACACGCTTCGACGCCGGCGGCATCCCATCTGCCCGTCGGCTCGATCAGTGCGGCGGTCGCGCACAATCCGCCGGTGGCGACCCCACGCAGGAAGTTCTCCTGAACGGGTCCCGAACCGGATTCCGCTACCAGCGGAGTGGCAAGACAGACAGTCGAGAAGAACGGTGTGCCGAACAGGGCCCGTCCCGCCTCTTCTTGCACGATGGCCAGCTCGACCATGCCCAATCCGAGGCCTCCGGCTGACACTGGCACGCAGATACCGCACCAACCCAGTTCGTCGGAAACCCTCTGCCACAGCGCGTCCGGCGAATGGTCCGAAGCATCGAGTGCGGCACGGAACGGCGCGGGGCCCGCTTCCTTTGCCAGCAGGTCACGAACAGTACGGCGCAGTTCCTCTTGCTCTACCGAGAACCCGAACTCCATGGGTCGTCTCTCCTATTTGTATCGCGGAAGACCGAGAACGCGCTCGGCGATCGAGTTGCGGAGCACTTCGCTCGTGCCCGCTTCGATCGTGTGGGCAAGCGATCGCAACTGGACCTGTGGCCACGGCGACAGACCCGATGTCACCAGCGCTGCCGGGCCCAGGATCTCGACGGCGAGAGCCGCGATACGCTGCGTCGTTTCACTCCAACCGAGCTTCGACAAGGACGCTTCCGGAGACGGGATTCCGGTTTTCATCGTCGCCGAAAGACCACGGACCGCATTCAGCCACATGGTCTCGACGTCGACGTAGAGTTGCGCGAGTCGCTGGCGGACAACAGGATCATCGACCGGCCGACTACCGTCCCGGCCCTCAGCCGTGGCGAGTGCGACCAACTCTTGCAACTTGATCCGTGCGTCGGTAACCAGCGTGAAGCCGAAGGTCCCCCGCTCATGCATCAGCGTTGTCATCGCGACCTTCCAGCCGCCGTTGATCTCACCGAGAATGTTTTCCCGAGGGATCCGAACGTCGGTCAAGAAGATTTCGCAGAACTCCGCATCCCCGTTCAGTTGACGCAAGGGCCGCACTTCCACTCCCGGCGTGTGCATGTCCAGCAGGAAGTACGTAATGCCCTGGTACTTACCGGCTTCCGGGTCGGTTCGGGCGAGTAACGCGCATCGGTCGGCGACATTGCCGAAGCTGGTCCAGACCTTTTGCCCGTTGACCACGAAGTCGTCGCCATCGGCGGCGGCACGAGTACGCAGGGACCCCAGGTCGCTTCCGGATCCCGGCTCGGAGAATCCTTGACACCAGATTTCGTCGGCGGCCAGGATCTTCTGCAAGTAACGATCCTTCTGTTCTCGCGTGCCGACCGCCATGATCGTCGGCCCGACCATGCCGAGCCCAATGGCGTTGATCGGCTGCGGAGCCCGTGCCCGGGTGATCTCCTCGTTGAAGATCGCTTGTTCGATCAGGCTCGCGCCACGACCGCCGTGCTCGACGGGCCACGCGACACCGACCCATCCGGCCGCGGCCAGGACGCGTTGCCACTCGTGTTGCTGCTCGAAGGTCACGCAATCCTTTTCCGCAGGCGCGTTCCGCGCGAGCCAAGTGCGTAGCTCGCTGCGGAACGCAGCCTCTGCGGGCGTGTCTCGAAATCGCATCTCATAGTCTCCGAATTCCGCCGATGCCGTCGATCCGCCTTGTTCAGTCGGCGGAGAAAGCGCCGCGCATCAGGTCCGCTGCGTTCTGCCCCTCGGAAATCAGCATCTCGGCGAGATCCGCGCGTTCTCCGACGATCTGCGGGATCCGGACAGCGAGGTCCTCGACACTCCATTGCTTGTCGCCGACCGCGTTCGCTATCACCCGCCATCCCTCGTAGAGGCTGATCTCCGCGCCCCAGACTCCCCAGACTCCGCCGGTGACAGTGCAATCGGCGGTGGCCAGGTAGGCGACGAGTGGCGAAATATTCGCCGGGTCGAACAGGTCGAACGCCTGCGGATCGTCGGGCTGCTTGACGATTTCATCGAGGCCCGGCGTCTGCAGGGTCAACCGGGTTCGCGCGACCGGCGCAATCGTGTTCACTCGGACGCCGTAGCGGCCGAGCTCCTTGGCTGCGATCTGAGCGAAGGCAGCGATGCCCGCCTTGGCAGCTCCGTAGTTCGTCTGGCCGACATTGTTCTGGAGCCCGGAATTCGATGACGTGCACACCACCGACGCGTTGACCGTCCGACCGTCCTTCGCCTGTTGGCGCCAGTACGCGGCGGCATGCCTCGTCGTGCAAAAGGTCCCTTTGAGATGGACGTCGATGACGTTGTCCCAGTCGGCTTCCGTCATACCGACCAGCATTCGGTCGCGGATGATTCCCGCGTTGTTCACCAAGACATCGAGATCGCCGAAACTCTCGATGGCGGTTCGAACGAGCCGCTCGGCCCCCGCCCAGTCGGACACGCTATCGGTGTTGGCGACCGCTTGCCCGCCCAGACTCGTGATCTCGTCGGCCACCGACTGGGCGGCTGAGGAATCCGATCCGGCCCCATCGGGCGCACCGCCGACATCATTGACGACAACTTTGGCGCCCTCCTGCGCGAACAACAGCGCATGGGCGCGCCCGACTCCGCGACCCGCACCGGTGATGATCGCTACTCGACCTTCAAGTGAACCCATATCGACCTCGTCTCTGTAGTAGTGGTGAATTCGTTGTCAGGCAGAGGGTTCCGAGCCCCAGATGGAGACGAACGACACGGCAGAACCCGGAGCACCACCCAGGTTGTGGGTCAAGCCGAGCTTCTTGCCGTTGCTGATCTGACGCTCGCCCGCTTCGCCCCGCAGCTGAAGCCATATCTCGAACAGCATGCGAAGCCCCGAGGCGCCGATCGGGTGACCGAAGCTCTTCAAGCCGCCATCGGGATTGACCGGCAGTGTGCCGTTATGGTCGAACGCTCCGGCGAGGACGTCCTTCCACGCTGTACCTCGGTCGGCGAAACCGAGATCCTCCATCAAGACCATCTCGGTCACGGTGAAGCAGTCATGCACCTCGGCCATCGCCAATTGCTCGCGCGGGTCGGTGATACCGGCCTGCTGGTAAGCGTCGCGGCACGACGCGACCACTTCGGTGAAACTCGTGTAGTCGTAGTCGGGATCCATCGGTCCTGTCCCGGCGCCGGCGACGAACGACAATGCCTTGACATAGAGTGGCTTTGCCTGATAGCGGTGGGCATCCTCGGCGCGCACGATAATGGCGGCGGCGGACCCGTCGGATACGCCCGAGCAGTCGAAGATACCCAGCGGACCGGCCACCAGAGGCGAATCCTTGATGGTCTGCTTGGCGACCTCTTTGCGGAACTGCGCCCGAGGGTTTTTCACGCCGTTTCGATGGTTCTTCCACGCAATATGCGTGAACACATCCTTCAGCGTTTCGTCGTCCACCCCGTACTTGTTTCCGTAAGCAGGCGCGAGGGCCGCGAAGAGCGCAGGTGCGCTGATATCCGGGAAGGTGCCGTCGTTCGGTGGGATCGAACCGGTCAGTCCCGAGAAACCGCCATCCTTGAGCTTTTCGACGCCGACGGCCATAGCCACGTCGTATGCACCGGACGCCACCGCGTAGCAGGCGTTGCGGAATGCCTCGGAACCGGTCGCACACATATTCTCGAGGCGCGTCACCGGCTTGTTGTCGATCTTCAGGGGGCGCGACGCGGTCAGCCCGCTCGTTCCGGAATTCATCGTGCCCAACCAGAAGGCATCGACGTCGCCCATCGTCATGTTCGCCGAGGCGAGCGCCTCCTGCGAGGCATCGACGATCAAGTCGGACGCGTCCTTGTCCCACAGTTCACCGAACGGTGTGCAACCCATTCCGACGATTGCCACCCGATCGAGAATTCCCCTCGACGCCATCAGTCCTGCCCTCTCACTGGCCGAGCCTTCCAGAAGTAGTTGTGTATGCCGTTGGCGGTGTACACATTTCGAAATGTCATCTCCACGCGATCACCGATCGAAAGACTGTCGGGATCGACGTCGGTGAGCTGACATTGGAATCGCCCACCCCCATCGAAGTCGAGTACACCGACCACCGCCGGGGGCGACTCGGAGTAAGTCAGATGGTCGATCGTGTACGTCGCGATCGTTGCTTTGACCTCACGCATCGATTCCGGCGACACCTGGTCGACGGCATGACAGCGCATGCATACTCGCGCGGGCGGCAGATGCACGGTCCCGCACGAGCAGCGGGATCCGACGAACGCGTACTTCCACCGTTCGGAGCGGTACGACGGCGGGGCGGCAGGAGGGACCGGATCCGGACGCCGCGGCGGCTCCGTTCGAAGGATGCCCCGCCAGGTCAGGTACTTCGCATAGCTCAGGTCATCGCGCGAAGCTTCGATTTGTGCCCGCACGCCGAGGGGTTGGCGCCGACTCGGCAGCAGCTCCGTCGTCCGGAAGATCATCACATCGACACCGTCGGCAAGGACGACCACGGCTATGGTCTCAGCCGGCGCGGCGACATCGAGAACGCTCGCCAGCAGCAGGGCCGGATGCGCTGTGCCCGTATTACCGACGACTCCTGTCAGGTCGTCCACCAGGGCTTCCGGGCGAACGCCCACCGCCTTGGCCACCGAACGGACTGCCCTTGCCTGCAAACCGGTCACGATGAGGTGGTCGATGTCTGTCGCCGTGATACCCACCTGCTCGAATGCCCTCGACACCGCAGCCGCTGCCAGCGGAACATAGGCGGATTCGCCGAAGCGTTCCTCCCAGACTTTCGACGCGATCTCGCCCGGCACTCGCCAACGATCGAGAAACTCGGCAGATGCCGAATCGCCCCCGAGATAGTCCGCGATGAACTCGCCTGCGGCGGCACAAAGAAGCGCCGCGGCACCATCACCACCATCACGCTCGTCGACGCCACCCGGAAGACCGGTGCGGATATCGGCCGACACGGCCAACGAGGCTTCGGAGGAAGCCAGTGCGGACTTGAGCGCCCCCACACCGGACCGCACGGATCCGACCATGTCGACCGCGAAGGCATCCTGGTCCAGTCCCAGAGCGGCATGAAGGACGCCCGCGTTCGTCTTGTCGAGATATGGCGGGCGGGTTGTCGAGAAGAAGACCTGCTCGGCGCCCGATCCACCGGGCAGGTGCGCCAGCGCAGCGCGCGATGCCTCGACACCCATGGATGTCGCATCCTCGTCGTAGGACGCGACCGACCGACTGCCTCGACCAGCAGGCGTCCCCATCGCCGACGCGATGTGTGCTCGCTGAAGGCGCCGGTACGGCAGATAACTTCCGTAGGACAAGATTCCGCTCATCGGGCGATCTCCGCGAGTCCGTTGGTCAGGATTGTTTCGCCGCCGCTGTTCACGGTGTCGAATGCATAGATGTTCCGGTCGAAGATGTGACCGGCGTCCCAGATGCGCGTGTCGATCTGCTCGCCTGGCAAGGCCACTCGCGAAAAGCGAACAGCGAGCCGCTTCAACGCATTCGGGTCTCCCCCGCCGACACTGTCGATCACGGCTCGGCCGGCGAATGCCATCGTGCACAGGCCGTGCACGATGACACCCGGCAACCCGACAGACTTCGCCAGCTCGTCGTCGAGGTGGATCGGCATGTGATCGCCCGACGCCTCCGCGTAGCGCCGTGTCTGATCGTCGTCGAATTGCTGGACGACCGTCGCCAAAGGGTCACGCTGGCGGTAGTTTTCGTCCACTACGGAGCCTGGTGGGGCGGCCTCACCCCTGGACTCGGTGGGCGAGACGCCGCGATAGAACAACGTCCAGTACTGGGTATTGACCGGGGCGTTGTCGGCATCGGTTGTCTCGAACTTGATCACCGCGGCGGTACCGCTGGACTTGCCGAAGATGCCCACCGTCGCACTCTTGATTCGCAATTTCATCTCTGGGCGGATCGGCTGATGGAAGTACACGTCCTGTTCACCGTGCAGCACTTTCATAGCCGCTGCGGGCTCCAGGTCGATAACCGGATACTCGATCTCCCCCGCTTGGCCCTGGGCAGCCGAGAGGCTTTGCGGAACCACAGCGAACATGGGTGGCGCCAGAGCGCCGTCGAGGTGCTCCGCGGCCACGTTGTTCGTCGCTGCGGAGTACTTCCGGATCTGCTCATTCGTAACTGTGAATTCGAGTTCGCTCGACCACTTGCCGAGATTCTCGAGCCTGAAACCCACTATTTCTCCTACTCCGAGGCTGCACGGTCCGCTAATGCGGATGCGACTTCGGTATTCACACCGTCAGCACACTGCAGTATGAAATCCCGATACCGACCGATGGCACTTTCATTGACCGACTCCAGGATCGAAACCAGTTCCAACCAGCCCCAGAAGGGGGACCGCCAGCCGTTCCCCTCGACACGTCCCGCAATCGCGAAACCTCCTGCACCATCCGCGCGTCTCGGAGTCGGTTCGAAGACGACCCGAACCGCTACGGGAACCGGCATTTCGTCCGAGTGTGTCCGGCTGGCCTCGATACTCACGATCGCCCCGCCCTTTCGTATCCCGTAAATCGTCGCGAGTCGAGCACATCACGCGGCCACATGATCGGGAATAGCTCGCCTATTACAGTTAGCGACAGGTCGCCTCCGCACTCCGAAATGACGTGGCGGCCAACACACACTCGGCGCAGGAGTTCGATACATGACGGTCGCCGATGGTGCCCGACAGCGCTCGACATTCACCGGCGGCCCGTAGGCAGGCAACCATTCGCGCGGCTCGAAGCTCAGCCCAGAGGATGGCGCGGGTGACGATCATCGACAGCACGGCACCCTTCGGACGCACAGCGTTCCGATCAGCGATCTCGACCGAACCACTTGCCGCACGCCCGGCCGCCCATCTGTCGGCCGGGCTCCAGTCTTGCTCACAACGTGAACGTCTACTAACATTCGAGGTACACACAGCCGCCGCGAGCTGGGTGCCGCTAGCGCACAGGTACCGCGATAGCGCTTGCACAAGGCGAGTATAGCGTGCCTAACACCGGGCTCCAGGTCGCTCACACCCGAAACCAAGCAGACCACCGAAAGGTTAATAATCGAAAACAAAATGGGAAGACAGACGAAAGACTTCACCGGGCCCGGCTGACGCTTGCGTTTCCGGATCGTCGAACCCATCGGAAAGGAAAAGCTCATGCCGGAGTTGACCACGCCCGTGGTCGAGCCAGGTCGCTTCCGCCACGTCCTCGGCCACTACTGCAGTGGCGTCACGATCATCGCTGCCATAGCTGGAGATGAACCGGTCGGGTTCGCCTGCCAGTCCTTCCAGTCGGTTTCCCTGGACCCGCCACTGGTCAGTTTTGCCCCCAGTCGGACATCCACGACCTGGCCGAGGATCCGAAGCGCCGGGAAGTTCACGGCGAATATTCTGGACGTCCGTCAGGACGATCTGTGCCAGGCATTCTCGATCAGCGGTTCGGATAAATTCGACGGAGTTTCCTGGCGGCCCGGGCTTACTGGATCTCCGGTTCTCGACGGCGTTTTGGCCTGGGTCGACTGCGAAATCGAGCGTGAAGTCGACGCGGGCGATCACACAATCGTCTTCGGGCGGGTCCTGGATCTCGGGGCAAGTTCGGACGGGGCCCCACTCTTGTTCTACAAAGGTAAGTACGGCCATCTTGCCCAGTAGAACGCCCCGCCGGACAGTGAACGCCGCCACGCGGGCACGGGGTGGCAAGCTCTGCGCGTGGAGGTCACGGCAGACTCACAGTCTGTCCGCGCAGTCACGTGCTCGTGGGACACGGTCTTGACTTCGGCCGTATCGCCGACGCCGAACTGTGCGCTACTAGGAGGACAACTATGTATCCGGGTATCCATGCCGAACGCTCACCGGACAAACCCGCTGTGATCCTGGCCGAAACCGGCGAGACCCTCACATATCGGCAGCTCAATGACGATTCGATCAGAATCGCGAAAGTGCTGCGTGAGCTCGGGCTCGGGCACGGAGACACCTACGCGATCCTGATGGGCAATTCGACGGAATACTTCAGCGTCTGTTGGGCGGGCCAGCGGTCGGGACTTTACTACGTCCCACTGAACTGGCACCTGACGGCTCCGGAGCTGGCCTATATCGTTGCGAACTCGGGTGCCAAAGCCATCATCGCCGACGTTGCGTGCGCACAGCAGGCCGAGGCGCTGGCGGCCGAGCTGACTGTGCCGGTTGCTGCCCTCTCATTGGGCTGCGAGATCGACGGCTACCGAAGCATCGAGTCCTTCGCGGCATGGCACTCCACCGGAGATCTGCCTGACGAGGAGGAGGGCTCCGACATGGTCTATACCTCCGGCACCACGGGCCGGCCGAAGGGCGGCAGGCGTCAGCTCCTCGGTGTTCACCCACGGGATCTGCCGCCGGAAGTGTTCGCCTTCTTCGCGCTGTTCGAGCTCGACAACGAGGACGTCCGCTATTTGCTGCCGGGCGCTCCGCTGTATCACGCTGCGCCCCTGCGGTTCACGATGGCCATCACCCGCATCGGTGGAACCGACATCGTCATGAACGCCTTCGACCCGCACGTCGCGCTGCAGACGATCGAGCGCTACGGCGTCACACACAGCCAATGGGTGCCGACGATGTTCGTGCGACTGCTTCGGCTCTCGGAGTCGGAGCGCCGTGCCCACGACCTGTCGACACATCGGGTCGCTATCCATGCCGCCGCACGCTGCGCGGTCTCGGTCAAATCAGCGATGATCGATTGGTGGGGGCCGATTCTGCACGAGTACTACGGGGCATCGGAAGGAGGGGGCGTCGCGTACATTTCACCGCAGAGCTGGCTCGAACACCGCGGGTCGGTCGGGCAGGCGATCCACGGGCAGTTCCACATCCTGGACGACGACGGCAACGAGCTTCCCGCGGGGCAGGTCGGCAGAATCTACGCTTCCGACGCCGTTCCGATCGAATATCTCGGCGACGCGGAGATGACGCGCCGTGCCTACAGCAGAGAAGGCTGGACCACGGTGGGTGACCTCGGGTATCTCGATCCGGACGGATTCCTGTATCTCGCCGAGCGTCGAGACGACCTGATCATCTCCGGTGGGGTCAATATCTACCCTCAGGAGATCGAAGACGTTCTCATCGAGCATCCCGCTGTCGCCGACGTCGCCGTGATCGGCATCCCCAACGAGGAGTGGGGACAGGAGATCAAGGCAGTCGTCCAACCGCTCGATGACGTGGTACCGACCGCCGAACTGGCCGAAGAGCTCACCGAGTTCTGCCGAACCCGCTTGGCGCCCTACAAGATTCCGCGCACCATCGACTTCGATCGCAACCTGCCGCGCGCGTCATCCGGGAAACTCTATAAACGGCGCCTGGCCGAGCGCTATTGGAAAGACGAGTCCGCGCCGCAACATCCCTGATCACCTCCGCTGGTGTCCTTGTGGCCGGTGAGCGCGCGAAGTTCCGAGGCGCTCGGCTCGTACTGTATCGAGGCACTCCGATCGGCGTCGACAAGGACATCAATCCCCTCATCCACCTCACGTCTCGTAGCTCTATAGATGCGGTCCCCGATGACATCGGTCAGAAGCCCGACCTTGTGAGCCAAGCCATTCACCGGCCGGCGAGGGAGAGCGGCGCCATCCCGGTTCACATTGATCCGCGATCCCTCCCGAGCATTGTGTAATCGACATCAGTCGCACCATCGGCACGAGCACGCGTGAAATACGCGTGCTCGACACCCCGATGAGTGAGGCAACTTTCCGGCCGGGGTCGACGCCGTTACTCGACTACCCGGCGTTCGTCATCGCATGTCGCGGCGCCGGAAGGCCACCAGCCCGACGCTGAGCAGCACCACAGCGATCGCGGTGAGACCGACGACGGGCCCGGCTCGGAATTCGCCTCCCGGGAGGATCGGCAGATGGGAGAACGGGTTCAGGTCGAGCACAACCTGCGGGATGTCAGCGGTGACACCGGCTATGTAGAGACCGAGGAACGCGGCGAGCACGCCCCACGCTGCGGTCGCGTATTTCGGCAGCACACCGAACAACGCGACGACGAGCCCGGCCATCAGCCACACTGCCGGCAACTGGACCAACGCGCCGGCAACGACTCTCGGGACCGCATCCGAGACGTCGTCGATCACGATTCCGTACGTCAGACCGGCCAATAGTCCCGTGACGACCATCGCGATCGCGGGGCCGACGATCGCGAACAAGATATGACTGAACGCCCAGCGGATACGACCGACAGCGGTGGAGAGAACTGCCTCGGCACGAGCGCTTTCCTCTTCTATATGTAGCTGCAGCGATTCGGATACCGCATAGGCGGACGCCACAATGCCGAAGATGCTCAGGGTCATCGCGATGAACGACTCTTCGAGCGCCTGCGATGCACCACCCTTCAAGATGATGTCGTTGACTGCGTCGATATCGCCGAACTGGTCGCCGACCCCGTGTGCCATACCGCCGACCAGCAAACCGAACAGGCCCAAGCCGACGGTCCACGCGACCAGCTGCCCCCGGTGACTCCGCCACGACAGACCGACCGGCCCTGCGAGGGACGGCGGCGCGACCCGTGGGCCGGGCCGCTCGGCAATCACGCCCGCCCCCGCATCCCGTCCGCGCAACAGTGCGTAGGCGACGGTGATCAGGCCGATCACGGCGGTCAGCGGCAAGATGACGACCCACCACCGCTCGTCGGAAAACGGCCGAATCTGCTGCGACCAACTCAACGGCGACACCCACGACACCGTGCCCGACCCGGCGTCTCCCACGGCACGCAACATGAACGCGAAGCCCAAGGCCCCCAGAGCTATTCCCCGAGCGGTGCGAGCGCCCGTGCTCAATTGAGCAGCGACCGCCGCCACACCGGCGAATACCGCACCGGCACTTATCACGGCCACACCGAAGGCAGCTGCCCCCGCTGCCGGCAGGCCGACAATGACCAATCCGGTGAAGCAGAAGAGCCCACATACCGAAACCCCGCCGATCGCGAGGATCAGCGCTGCGGTCAACCCCGCATAGCGGCCCACGCTGGTCGAGCCGACCAGTTCGAAGCGCCCGGATTCCTCTTCGGCGCGAGTGTGCCGTATCACGGTGAGGATGACCGCCAGCGCGATGACCGGGTAGACGATGCCCGCGAACCACGCGGTGAGCCCGCCGACGCTCGCGCCGAAAGTCGGGCCTTCCAAGGCTTTCAACGCGGCGCTCGTCGAGGAGATGAAACGCGCACGCTCCTCCGCGGTCGGATACAAGTGATCCATGGCCAGTGCGTAGAAGACCGGCAGGATCGCCGGGTACACCGTCCACAATCCGAGCACCGTCTTGTCCCGGAGCAAGAACATCCTGGCCAGCTCGGAGGTTCCGGCGAATGGCCCACCACCGGTTGTGGCGTCGTTTCGAGTTCGCTCGAGGGTCGCCGTGCTCATGCCGACACCTGCTGCTCTGCACCGGCGTTCGCATAGTGCCGCATGAACAACTCCTCCAGCGTCGGCGGGCGGCAGACCACGCTGCGGACCCCACTCTCGCCGAGCAGACGCATGACTTCGGTGAGGCTTTGATTCTCGACGTGGCAGTTCAACGTGGTGCCCTCGATATGCACATTCTCGACCCCGGGAATCTTCATGAGATTTCCCGGGTACCTGACCAATTCAGCGGTCACCGACGTGCGACTGAGGTGCCGCATCGATTCCAGGCTTCCGCTTTCGACAGTTCGACCGGCCCGGATAATGGTCACTCGTTCGCACAGCTCCTCGACCTCGGAGAGGATGTGGCTGGACAGCAGCACGGTGGCGCCGCGGTCGCGAGCTTCTGCGACACATTCCTGAAATACCTGCTCCATCAACGGATCCAAGCCTGAGGTCGGCTCGTCCAGGAACAGCAGCTGTGCACGCGAGGAGAACGCCGAGATCAGCGCCACCTTCTGGCGGTTTCCCTTCGAGTAGGTCCGCGCCTTCTTCTTGGGATCGAGGTCGAAGCGTTCGATGAGTTCATCGCGCCGGGCCTCGTCGATTCCCCCACGCATACGCGCGAGGACGTCGATGGTCTCGCCGCCCGTCAACGACGGCCACAGGGTGACGTCACCGGGGACATAGGCGATATGGCGGTGCAGGCTGACGGCGTCCAACCACGGGTTCCGCCCGAGCACAGTCACTCGGCCCGCGGAGGCGCGCAGGATTCCCAACAGCACCCGGATCGTGGTGGATTTGCCGGCTCCGTTGGGTCCGAGGAAACCGTGGACTTCGCCACTGGTCACCGTGAGATCCAACCCGTTCAAGGCATGCGCTCGACCGAATGTTTTCTCGAGCCCGCTCACTTCGATTACTGCTGCCATGATCGTTCCTTTCATAAAAAGTCTGCGGATACGTGAGAAATCGCTACATCGATAAATCTGGAGTCCGTGAAAAGACCGCGGGTCCACAGCTCGAGCGCTGGAAGCGCCAGTTCGCGCAGGAGGTCGCGAACTACCTGACGACCGTCGGCACTACCGTCACCGGCTCTCAACTGAACGGCCGACACGAGCGGTGCGAGGCTCGCGAGTGTCAGATAGCGCGCCCGCGCGGCCGGGTCTCGACTCCGTATGACCAACCCGTTCGAAATCCCCTTGTGCAGTACCTCCTCACTCCTGGCCACGATCTCGTCGAACAGTGACCGCGCGAGGTCTCCCCCTTCCGCAAGCGTCCTGGCGAGATATGCGAGAAGCGGCGCATACTCGTCGATCGCGGCAAGTATCGAAGATGGTTCGATAACTTCTGGAGAGACCAGGAAAGCTTCCTTGCGATCGTCCAAAATATTGATCACATGGGCATCGCACTCGGCGCGAAGACCATCCTTGGATCCGAAATGATGGATAACGAGCCCTGGGGATACGTCAGCCGCACTCGCAACAGCGCGAATTCCGGCCGCGAACCCCCGCGCACCGAATACCTGAATTGCCGCGTCTCGGATACGTCCCCGTCTGGTCAGGTCACCATCCGTAACAGAGTCGGCCGCAGAGGCGTTCATGCTCGGGAGATGAACATTAATTGCCGACCGCCCGACTTTCGTACCGAGATGCGCGCACGAACCACCCGCACTGCCCTGGACGCTGCTTCGTCCGGGCAGGTGCGCGCCAGCTCACTGCTCCTCACGAATGGGCGGCCTTTCGTATCCGATGAGTCGATGCGTGACGACGTTATCGAGAATCCGCGAATTTGGAACTGGAAGGTCTAGTACAGCTAACGGCCGCGCGAATCGGATCGCTGGATCAACTTTCCACGGTCCACCGAGCCGCCGGTGGCGCGACGCGGGGCGCACGTAACGTCAGTGTTCCTGATGTTCGCACACCACCGCGTCCAAGCGTTCGCCGAGCGCGTTGACTTGATCGCGCAGCGTGACAATGGCCTCGAGGGGATACCCGACGGCGGCCGACACCGATTCGATCATCTCCCAGGCTCGCCGCCGCAGCGCATGCCCGGCCTCGGTGGACCGCAACTCGACCGAGCGGCGATCATGCGTGCAGCGCACGCTCTCGACCAGCCCGCGCGCCTGCAGGCGCTGGATGAGCGGCGAGACGGTCCCGTAGTCCAACCGCAGCTGTTCGCCGAGTTCCTTCATGGTCATGCCCGGTCTCTCCCACAGCGCGAGCAGGGCGATGTACTGCGGGTAGGTGACCTCCATCGCGTCCAGGAAAGGGCGATAGGCGGCGGTCATCGCCCGCGAGGTCGAGTAGAGAGCGAAGCACAGCTGATTGGCGAGCGCGAGCAGGTCACGCTCCGTGTCTCGTGCGGTGACGGGTGCCCCGGCCGGGTCGACACGCACCGCTGGGGAAGGATGCGCTGCATCGGACATCAGCCCACTTTACTGGAGCGATTTCGCTCCCCGGCGCGGTGCGGATCGAATTGCGCGAGTTCGGATCTCCGCGCGAGGCCGAGCGGGCCCGGCCCTATCTGCACTCCCGCAACCCTGCCGCGGGTCTGCCGACCCGCGGTCCTGGACCCGATCGCTGCGGGTCACAGACCGGGCATCGGACCGAGATCGAGCGGCCCGGCGAGACCGCCCTCAGCCGAGCCTCCGAGGGCCTCACCACCGTGGTGGGGGCTTGCGGCGGCCGCGTAGCCATACGGTCCGTGTCCAGCAGCCGTCGGGTCACCGAAGTCCATGCCGAGGGGCTGAACGGGCCCGGCGGTTGAGCCCATCGTCTCCTGCGGCTGCGAATTCGGCGACGTACCGGGCGAACCGGAGTAGGTGGTCTCGTGGTGGGGAATGAGGCTGCCGTCCGGGGGCAGCGCGACATGATGCGGTATTTCGGTGCCGGGGTGCTTACCGGCGTCGTGGTGGTCGGCGCCGAAATCCATACCGGGGAGGGGCGCGACGGGTGCGGCCGGGCCGTGGTGGAAGTCCATCCCCGGCACAGCAGAGGCAGGATGGGGCGGCGAGGTCGGGTGGGGGTTCACGAGGGCTCCTTCGATCGCGCTGTGCGGTGCGGGGTAACCGCTGCTGTGGGCGGGACTCGGCGGGGCCGCGGCGCCGTGGTGTGAGTCCGCGCCGTGCGGAAGCTGATCGGCGTAGTGGTGCAGCGGACGGGAGTCCGCGCCGAGTGCGGCCCACTGGTCATAGGTCACCGCGAACGCGCGCTCGGGTGGGTGAACGGCGTGCATGGGCGCGGCCGACACCGCGTGCGCGACACCGGTGTCGAGATGATCCAGCGGATTGATCGACTGCCATCGCACATGGGCGATGACCTCGAGCCCGGCCGGACGCAGACCGACGACATAGGTGTCGAAATGCTGGATGTAGTCCGCAGAAATCGGGGTGCCGCAGCGAGCCAGCTCGGCATGGTTGGCCGGGTGCGCGAGCTCACCGGCGACCGTCGCCACCATGCCGCCGGGCACCGTGAAGCCCGGCCGGTCCGCCATCGTCAGCGTCGCACCGTCGACCGAATGGTTACCGCCCGCGTCGTACCACGGACGGATGCTTGCCGCGCCGCCGACCGGGGACAGGGTATCGACCCGCCACACCAGGTGGCCCGGATCGAGGGACAGCGTGCTGTCGCCGTGGGCGGAGAAATCGCCGCGCTCACCGTGCACACGTAATTCGTGAGCGGCGAATTGCAGGAAATGGATCTGATATTCGGGGGGCAGGTGCGGACTCGACTCGAACCGGAAGCTGATCGCGTCATCGAACACACCACCCGGCGCGTCGACCGAATACGCCTCCACGCCATCGCGGACGGTCAACCGACCGAATCCAGGGACCTCGAGACTCTGCACCACGCCCATGGGAATCCTCTGTCCAGCAGGGTGTTTCAAGCCCTTGATCGCCGCAGACCCCGCTGGCGTTACCCGAGCGAGCAGCCCACGACACCGGTCGCGATCAGAGGTGGACTCCCCGTCAGCCGCATGCGCCTTTCGCGGGCCGACGTACCTCCCCTGCCACGAGCGACAATATGCCGGGGTTGACGACATCGGCCGAACCGATGTTACCTGTCACATCTGTGCACGATCCGCGGTTGTGACGCGTTAGTTTCGTTACTCTCTCCGCGGGTATTGGGTGAGGCACCGTCCGGCTCGGGCGGGGCCGCGTCGGAGGTAGGGCATTACGCGTGAGCAAGTGGGCCGAGCTGCGCAAATCCGCAGTGGGACTGGCACAGTCGAGCCAGCGCAATGTCCGGGGTCGAGTCGGTGTGCGCGTGCGCCTCTTGGCGATCGTGCTCATCTCCAGTGTCACGTTGCTCGCGATCGGCGGCAGCGCGGCAGGTTATCTGGTGAACTCCAGCCGAGCCGCGAAGGAATGGGCCGAACTGGCCAGCAGCACCACCACGCCGGCCATCCTCATGGTGCAGGCGTTCGAAGAGGAGCGCCGGTTGTCGCTGCTCCACCTGGCAGGCGATACCGAAGCCGCGCAAGGGCTTGCCGCCGCCCGGCAACGCTCGGACGCGGCGCTGGCGGCGGTGATGGCCAAGGGCGATGCCGCCCGCAAACTCAATCCCGGCGGCTCCGCCTCCGATATCGAGGGCTACAACAAGCTGTTCGCGATGGTTCCGACGCTGCGCGGCGGAGTCGACGCCCAGCAGGCGCCGCCGAATCAGGTGTTCGAATTCTTCAGCCAGGTCATCGGGACGATCATCGCGGCGTCGATGCTCGCCGCGCGGGTAGCGCCGGAGGCCGGCATCGCCATCGATTTGGGCTACGGCGTCGATCCGCTGCGAGCCGCCGAGGCGCTATCGATGGCGGACACCCTGGGCGCGGTAGCACTGACCCTCGGGGAACACCCTCCGGCGCAATTCACCGAATTCAACCGCCTGGTGGGGGAATTCCGCAGTGAAGTGGCATATTCCAGCCGGGTGTTGCCGGGCGCCCGGCTCACCCAGCTCGAGCGGATCACCGCCGGACCGGCCTACCAGCAGGTGATCGCGATGCAGGACGCGGTGATGTTGCGGGGCCCGGTGTCGGCGACCGACACCGCCTCCGACGAGTCCACGCGGTCGAGCGATAGCACCGGCCGGTCGCAGGATCCTCGCTCGACCGCCAAAGCCACCCCGTTGCCGATGAGCGTCGCGACCTGGCAGGAGGCATCCGGCCAGGTGGTGTCGGCGCTGCTGAAGCTGTGGGAGGACCAGAGCAACGACGCCCACGAGATCGCACGGGCACAGGGCGACCGGACCGCGCAGCGGTCGTTGCTCGGTGGCGCGGCGGTGTTGCTGATCGCGACGCTCGCCTTCCTCGCGGCATTGGTCCTGGCCAACCGCTTCATCGGGCGCATGCGCCGATTGCGGCGCGACACCTTGGAATTGGCCGATCAGCGGCTGCCCGATCTGATGCGCAGGCTCGGTCAGGGCGAGAACGTCGATTCCACGGCCGAGGCGTCGCGTCTCGATTTCGGTACCGACGAACTGGGCCAGGTCGCCGACGCCTTCAACCGTGCCCATGTCGCGGCCGTGGCGGCGGCGGTCGCGGAGGCGAAGACCCGAACGGGCGTCAACGCGGTGTTCCTCAATATCGCCCATCGCAGCCAGGTAGTGGTGCACCGGCAGCTCTCGCTGCTCGACCAGGCCGAACGCAAGGAGGAGAACGCCGACCAGCTCGAGCTGCTGTTCCAGCTGGATCACTTGGCCACCCGGGCCAGGCGCAATGCGGAGAACCTCATCATTCTCGGCGGCGAGCAACCGGGTCGGCGCTGGCGCAAGCCGGTTCCGCTGCTGGAGCTGGTCCGAGGGGCGGTCGCGGAAAGCCTCGACTACGCCAGGATCCAGACCGGTCGAATGCCCGAGGCGCAGGTGTCGAGCAACGCCGTGGCCGACTTGATCCATTTGCTGGCCGAACTGATGGACAATGCGACCGCCTTCTCACCCCCACAGGCGCGCGTCGAGGTGTCCGGCGTCGTGGTCGGGCGCGGGGTCGCGGTCGAGATCATCGATCAGGGCCTGGGCATGTCGGAGGACGACTTCGCCGCGCGCAACGCACTGCTGGCCGATCCGCCGGATTTCAGCGTGGTGTCGCTGTCCAGCGATGCCCGGTTGGGGTTGTTCGTCGTCGCGAAACTGGCCAACCGCCATGGTGTTTCGGTGCGGCTGGGCGAATCGGTCTACGGAGGTGTCCGGGCGGTGGTGCTGATTCCCACCGCACTCCTGCGGCCGCACAGCCCAGCAGGCGATGAGGACGGCGTTCTCGACGGTACGTCTACCGATGCGGCGGGCACTACAACACCGGACGCCACGACGCCGCAGCCATCGCCGGTAACGCGGCAATCGGCGTGGTTCACGCCGGCCTACGAGCAGGGTTCGGACGCAGCGACACCCGGTGCCGGCATACCCGCTGTCGGCGGCGAGTTCGACGCGGCTCCCGCGGCGACTCCGGATGGCCGGCCGTCGTTGCCGCGCCGCCGCCGCCAGTCCGAGGCCACGACGGAGACGGCGCCGCCCGCCACCGCACCGGTACGGCAGCGGACAGCCGACGAGGCGCGCAATCTGATGAGCGCCATCGAGAACGGAACCCGCCAAGGACGCCGGACGCGACCCGATGCCGACTAGACCGCGACGAGAACTCACCACGAGAAGGCGACGATGACTACTTCCCCGACAACCGGCCTCGGCTGGCTGCTCGACGAGCTGGTCAACGGACTGACCGGAGCGCGGTCGGCCGTGCTGCTCTCCTCGGACGGGCTGCTGCTCGGCCATTCGAAGCAGCTGGACAAGGTCGACGCCGAGCGGTTCTGCGCGATGGCGTCGGCGCTGCACAGTCTGTCGCGCAGCGTTGGCCACCATTTCGACGCCGGCGGGGTCAGCCAGACCGTGGTGGAACTCGACCGTGCGGTGCTGTTCGTCACGGCGGCCGGCGCCAACGCCTGCCTGGCGCTGCTGGCGTCCGACGATGCCGACATGGGCATGGTGGCCTACGAGATGAATCAGACGGTACAGCGGGTCGGCACACATCTGTCGGTCGACATGCGCCCGCACCCGTCCGCTTCGACACAGCCATGAGTTATCCGCGCGAACCCTGGTATGAGGAGGACGCCGGCCCGCTGGTCCGGCTGTACGCCATCACCCGCGGCCGGGGTCGTGCCGTGCGGCCGGAACTGAACGTGGCCACCCTGGTGGTCGATGCCGGGCAGGGTCTCGTGCTGCGGCGCAGCGAACCCGAGTACGCCGCCATTGTCCAGCTGTGCCGCACCCCGCAGTCGGTGGCCGAGGTGGCGGCGCAACTGCGCCTGCCGTTGACGATGACGAAGGTCCTCGTCGGCGACTTGATCGATGACGGCCACCTGGTCTCCCGGTCGGCGCAGGGCGGAGGAGGCGAGGCGAACACCGACCTCGGCCTGCTCCACGCTGTGCTCAACGGAATCCGGGCGATCTGAGCACCGCTGCGCCGACGCGTTGTCACACGAGCTGCGCGGCAAGTCGTTTCGCGTTCAGGTAGGCGATCGCTTCGATCGAGACCATCGGGTTGACACCTGATGCGGTCGGGAAGGACGAGGCATCGGCGACGACGATATTCGGTACTTCCCAGGTGGCGCCGTCGGGATCGGTGGCCGAAATGTCCGGTGAGCCACCCATCCGGGCCGAGCCCATGATGTGCAGGGCACCCATCGAGCATTGTCCCGGTCCATACCCAGCGGCCTGGCAGGCTGCGGCGAAATCGGCATGCGAGCCGCGCGTGCCCGGTTCGTAGGAGATGCCCGCCTGGTGTCCGGAGAAGATGCGGCGTGCGCCAGCGGCCTCCAGAATGCTTGCGGCCCCGACGATTCCGGTATGCATATGGGCGGCGTCATAGTCCGACAGCCGGTATTCGACGAACGGCTCACCGCTGCGGTCGATGGCGACGCTACCCGGATCACGGTCGCGGGTGATGATGCCGATCGCGTTGGAATGCGCGAAGTCGAGCATGACGGCCCGATGGTCGGCCGCGCCGCGCCAGCTCATGAATCCGGTGGCGAGACCGGGATGCACCGGCCCGGTTTCGTAGATGACGCCGTAGCCGTTGCCGTCCAGATCGCTGTGATGCCGGCAGATGCGGGTCTGCAGGCCGCCCTCCCATGGCCGGATCTCCTCGTCGAACACCCCGAACACGGCGGCGGCCGGATGCAAACGCAGATGGCGGCCGATATTCTGGTTCCGCAGCCCGGACCGTCGCAGCAGCGCGGGCGTCTGGATCGCCCCGGCCGACACCACCACCGCACGAGCGTGCACCTGGATCTGCACGCCCTCCGAGGTCAGCGCCGAAACACCGTGCGCACGACCGTTCTGCACGATGATCCGCCGCACGTCGGCGTCCACGACCAGACGCGCACCCCGGTCGGCCGCATCGGCGAGCCAGGTCTTGGTCACCGACTGTTTGGCACCCAGCCGGCACCCGTAGCCGCACCGTCCGCACTCCACACCGGCGTCGCAGGCATCGGTGACGTTGCGCGGCAGCGTATCCACCTCCCAGCCCAGGGCCCGGGCGCCGCGTTCCAGGACGCTGTCGCGCGCCGAGGTCGAGGAGCGCCGATCGGTGACACCGAGCCGCCGCTGTACCACGTCGAGTGCGTCGCCGAATTCGGCCTCGGCGAAGTGCCGGGCGCCGAGGGCGGCCCATTCCGCCCGGACGTCATCGGGCGTGGGCAAGGAGGTGCTCCAGTTCACCACGGTCCCGCCACCGAGACAGGTGCCCGCGACGAGGGTGATCTGGCCTTCCGCGGACGCGGACGGGCCAGGTGCGTACAGGTGCTGCAGAGCGCCGAGTTCGCCGGTGCCGAAATCCCGGTCGTCGTAATAATTTCCGCGTTCGAGCACCACGACGTCGAGACCGGCTTCCGCCAGCACCGCGGCCGCGGCACCCCCACCGGCGCCCGAGCCGACGATTGCGACATCGCAGGACAATTCAGTGGTCTCACTGCACCGCAGTGGGGTCAACGGGGGTTCCGGCGCCGTCGGCAACGGGCCGACCGGGGCGGGATAGCCGATCTCCTTCCACAGCGGGTTGGCGCCCGACGGCCCGGGGGTGACGTTGTAGGACAGCAGCGACGCTTGTTTGAGCGCTTGGAAAATCACGCGCACCGACGCGAAGCGCGAATCGGCGAGCCGGAGCAGCGCCCGCTCCCGCTGCTGCTGCGACAAGCGCGAGAACCGCCGCGGGCCGCTGCCGGTGAGCAAACCGGTCAGCCGTGAGTCCCACAGATCCAGCAACATGGCCATCTGCTTCTTCTCGGCCTGCCGGGGATTACGATCCAGCAGCTGGAAGACGGTATCGACGGCGCCGATCGCGCTCGCGGGCGGCAGCGTCAGCCCATCACCCGGGTTGAAGGTATCGCAGATGACGCTCAGTGCCGCGCGCTGCTTGGCTGTTGGTTCCATGTCCAACAGTATCCGTCCCAACCACCGAAATCACTCGCCGAACCATGCGAATCGGCACTCACAAAGCTCGCGTTTACCAGCCATTAGCTGAATCCAGCACACAGAATTGACAGCCACATATAGGCGTCTTTGGATCGTCCGGCGCGATAGTCCGCACACCTTCCCCGCCAAGCGCGCAGGCGCCGAGCAGTCGCACCGGCATCTACGCCACACCCGAGCGGGTCGTCGCCTCGATGTCGACGACGGCGGTCAGAAGCCCGCACGGACCGATGGCCACGGTGACCGCCGGGCCCGGATCGTGCCCTGCCGTCAGCGGCGGGGTGGGTCCAGACCGAGATCCGTGACCCGCGATCCCGAGGTGGGGCCATGATGACCTGGAGCGTGTCGTAGACCGCGTGACACCGATGCTCGGCAGGATTGGGCAGACGGCGGTTTCGGCTCCAACGGCGGCTCGGCCGGATCCAGGTCCACGCGAATGTCGAGACCAGCCACCTCGCCGCGCTCGTCGAATTCGATATCGCCCGCGACACCGTGGCCGCTGAATTCGAGCCACCGGTAGTCGTCGAGAAAACCGGCTCGCAGGCCCCGCCGGGTCAGGTAGCTGTGCACGGCGCGCCGATGATCGGCCAGCGGCAGCGCACCGACACCGAAGGCCAGCACACGCGCCAGGCTGGACGCGGTGGGCGGCGGCAGCAGAAACGCCGGATGTTCGACGAGAAACGCGACGCACGTGCCGTCGGTGAGACCGCAGTAGGAGCTCCAGCGCCCACAGATGATCTTCGCGGCGTCCGCCAGCAACCCGGCGACCTGGTATGGCTCCGGCGCCGCACCCGCCAGGGCGACGGGCAGCTCCGCCGCGAGCAATTCGGCGATACGGTATCGAAAGCCGAACTCGCGCACCGTCTCCGCGGCCTTGACCAGCGACGCCGGGTAGCCCCACGGATTGGCCCATCCCCACAACCACGACTCGGCGTCGGCAGTGCCGAGCAGGTGGACGTTGGTGCACACGAAGGAGTGCTCCGCACCGACGAATTCGAGCCGCCGTCCATCCAGATCCGCGTGCCACACGTGTTCGCCCAGCACTTCTTCGAGGTGGAGGCGATGCTCGAGCGACAGCAATCCCGCGTCATCGAGCAGCCTCGTCAGCGGCACAGGTTCGGACACCTGCGTCAGCGTACTGAAATACCGCCGCTCCGCTGCTGACCGGATCTCAGCGGCGCTCCTCGGCCGTGCGTGCCGGTACGTCCACGACCAGCGCGGTGGCGTTGTCGGTTCCTCCGCCACGGAGTGCTTTGTCCACCAGGGTGTTCGCCAGGGTTGCGGTCGTGTCGTCCCCTGCGAGCAGGGCTTTGATCGTGGCGATGCCGAGCGGCTTGTGCACTCCGTCGGTGCTCAGCAGCAGCCTGCCCGCGCTCGATCCGGTCGCGGCGTACCCGATCTCGGACGGTCGCACGGTGCGCACCGATGTGGTGACGACATGACCCGCCCGTGGCGAAGGAACGAGCCCGCGGGCTCGGTACAACTCGGCGACGGTGTGGTCGGTGGTGATCTGATGCAGCACTCGCCCGTTCCAGCGGTAGGCGCGACAGTCACCGAGCCACGCCACCTCGCACGGCCCGTCCGGCCGACTCGTACCGGGCAGCACCGCGACGACCAGCACACTGTCGGCCGAGGGCTCCGGCACCGCCCGACGCAACTCCCGTTGCGACGCAAGAATTCCCGCCCGCGCCCCGTGGAGCACACCCACCCGTGCCGCCACGGCGGCCGTCGTGCGCGCCGCCTTCACGGCCAGGAGATGGTCCCCGACGCCATCGGCGACCACGAACGCCGTCGCCCCGGTCATCGGGTCCGTCTCGACGGCCACCGCATCGGCGTTGATCGAGCGCGCCCCGCGCCGACTCGCCGAATCCCAGCATGCTCTGCCGAGCTCCAGTGTCTCCATTCGCCGCATGCTCGGGATGGTGGCGGTATGCATAGGCCTCTCCTCGGGCTGTCGACGGTGCTGCCGATCAGCACCCTTTCAGGAGACCGGCCCAATCCGTGTGCTTCGCCAGAGGCCGCCGTGTACATGCTGAGAATTAGACGTCGATCGTGTCACGGCGCGCAGACAGATCGGGCGGCCAGGACGTGCAGCGCCCCCATCCGCGCCGGTGCCATTCCCCCAGATCCGGGGGAGAGTCCGATGCACGCGCACGGCGAACCGACTGCCGCGCCGGTCGGTTCGCACCGAACAGTGGCCCGCCGGACCCGCCGCGAGATCGGTGCGGCACGGCATCCGAGACGCCGGTTTCGTAGGCCGCGGCGCGGGAATGCGCTGTGCGAAGACGCCTGTATCGCAGCGGTCGCCGCTGGCTCCACACCTGGTCAACGGCGAGATGAAGCCGCCATCCCGGAAGGAGAACCCAAGCATGTGCCCCGCAACGATCAATTCGACCTCGGACGCCGTGGACTTCCTGATCGAGCAACACGGACGGATCCGGCAACTGTTTCTCGAAACCGCCCAGGCGGCCGATGTCAAGGAGCGCGAGAAGAGATTCTTCGAGCTGCGCCGGCTCCTGGCCGTGCACGAGACCGCGGAGGAGGAGATCATCCACCCGCGTGCCCGCCGGGAGATCGGCGACGGCGCCGGCATCGTCGAAGCACGGCTCGACGAGGAGAACAAGGCGAAGAAGCAGCTGGCAGAGCTCGAAGCGGTCGACATCGGCTCGGTCGAGTTCGAGGTCAAGCTGGACGGTTTGCGCCGTGCGGTGCTGGCGCACGCCGACCACGAGGAGAACGAGGAGTTCAACCGCCTGCGCCAGGAAATGGACCCCGATTCCCTGCAGCGGATGCGCAGCACGGTCGAACTCGCCGAAGCCATGGCACCGACCCGCCCCCATCCCGGCGTCGAGTCGGCCATGGCCAATGCTCTCGTCGGTCCGTTCGCCGCGATGATGGATCGCGCCAAAGACATGATCACCAAGCCACGAGGCTGACCGGACGAAATCCGACCGGCGGCGCCCGGCACCCTGGGCGATTCCCAGTGGTGCCGGGCTCGCCCGGCTCGGTCAGCCGCTACCGCGGCCGGAACGTCGTTCTCACAGCAAGGCCAGAGCGATACTCAGCACGCACAACACGAGTACCCAGGCGGCGACGGTCGGACGGATCGAGCCCTCCGCATCGGAACTGCCGCGCTGACGGCGTCGGCGGGCGCGGTACTGCGGGCGCGAGGCCGAAACGGACATGACATCCTCCTTCGGTCGGCTTGCATCAGGGGGTCGCATACCCGCTTTCGGCACGAATCGTCGCGATGATTCTGTGCCGGAAACCACCTGCCGGGCGCGTGGTATCGCAATCCGGCTGCTCACCTGCGGTGTTTGGTGGCGGCGGTGGCGGGAAGTCGCTCGATGCAGGAGAGGAGTCGGCAATGACCGAACCGAAAGACACCTACGACGCGCCACAGAACACGGGCGCGCCCGACTCGGCCGAATCCGATCCGGCCGCCCTCACCAGCGCCGAGGACCTGGACGAGGACCAGCTGCGTTCGGATCCGCTCGAGGCCGGGATGGACCCGCCCGAGCACTGGTCGGGAGCCACCCGGTATGGCATGACGCACTGGGAGGAAGCCCATCCTCGATCGATCGGAGACCGGCTGGCCGAGGAGGAGCCCGACGTCGACCCGAACCGAGAACCGCGAGCCGAGCAGTCGAAGAAGCTCAGGGATATCACGTGGGACAGCGACGCGGTGCGCGCCGGTCACAGCTATGAGGAGGAACTCGGCGTCGCGGCCGATGTCGCGGGTGGATCGGTAGCGGACGAGATCCGCCACCCCGCATCGCCCGACTGACCGCCGACCGCGGAAGAGACCGGTTCCGGGGCGACCTCATACCGAGCTCGCCTGTCCGCTCACGCGGTAGGTGCCATTGGCCACGACGGCCGCCCAGCTGTATGCGTCAAGCTTGGGCCGGGCCGTAGTCGAGGTGGACTACGCCGTTGTCGTAGACCTCGTGTTCCTTCAGCGCGAGCTCGGTCGCGTCGACGCCGTCGCTCCACAGCCGCTCGCCCTTGCCGAGCGCGAGGGGGTACACGAACAGGTGCAGGTCGTCGACCAGACCGGCGTCGAGCAGCGCCCGCACCAGCGTGCCACTGCCGCTGATGTAGATGGTGCCGTCGATCTCGTCTTTGAGCTTGCGAATGACGTCCGGGTCGTAGGCGCCGAGCCAGGTGCTGTTGGCCCATTCCACCTCTGGTTCCCGCGTAGCGACGACGTACTTCATGGTGTCGTTGAAGAATGGCGCACCCGGATCGTCCTCGACGGTACGGGTCGACCACGCCGGGGCGAACATCTCGAACGTGGTGCGGCCGAGCAGGATGGCCTTCGCCGCGGACGTGATCGCGCCGAGCGTCTCGCCCATCTTCGGATCGAATCCGTACTCGAAGGTCCAGGACGGATTCTCGTACACCCCGTCGAGTGTGATGAACTCGTGAACTGCGATGGTGCCCATAGTGATTGCCTTTCATCCGAGATCGGGCGGTCGCCGGGTGCGCTGTCGCGCCGGCGAGCACAACCCTGCGGTGCCGCGTTGCGGTTTGTCACCGTATCGGTGCTCGCCCCGCGGCGCCTGCAATCCGACAAACCGGGCACAAAACAAACCGACCCGACGGAAAGCAGCCGTCGAGCCGGTGGTCACGGGTCCCGTGCCGCGCGTCAGCCGATGATGGCGTTCATGATCGTGCCCGCGCTGGTCGCCACCGCGCCGCCCGCCATCGCGCTGGCGACCATCTTGGGCGACTGAAGGGTTCCGCCGTTCCACTTCTCCCATGCGAACCTGCCACCGCCGTATGTGATCGCCGTGATGCCGGAGAGCTGGACCAACCAGGTGAAGTAGCGGCCCAGCTGCATCAACTTGTCCGCCATCGGCGGCTCTTCCGGGGTCGGATTGTCGAACTGCGCCATCACGGTCTCGTGTAGCGCGGCGAGAATCATGCTCACGTTCGTGCTCCTTTTTCGCATGCCGAGGTGATGCCGGAGACAGATTCGAGAGAAAGAGCTGCGCTGCCGAGCAGGTGGTTGCCCGGCCAACTCGTGACAAGATCGATTAGAACGTATCGCGATGGTGTACAGCCCGCGACACTCCGTAGCCCGCTCCAGCCGGGCCGAGACCGAATCCTTCCTCGTCGGACCCTGATTCCGCATCTGCGCCCGCCGTTTGAGCCGTCGCCGTTCGGCAATCACATCGATGTAATCGACGGGCGAGTACGGCGAGGTGAAAATGGTCGACGACGTCGAGAAGCGCTGGCACGATCCGCGGATGTTCCGCCGCGCCGCGATCTACGTCGGCTCGGTGCTGGCCACGGCTGCGCTGGTCTTCCTGCTGGTCGTGTTGTGGTCCGCGCAAAGCGAGTGCGCGGATGCGGACACGCTGCTGTGCGACGCCACCGCGGAAGCCGCCGTAGTGATAGGACCGTCGGCTGTCCTGCTGATCGGCGGGATCGGCGCCTTCGTCGAAACCTACGTCCAGTGGCGCCGCGGCCGGACCTGGCCGATCTGGCAAGGTGCGGGCTGGTTCCTGTTCGTCCTGATGGTGGTCTATCTCGGCATCGGCGGCGGCGCGGTCGCGAACCGGTAGCGGCGCCGCCGATTACGAGTTCGCCGCGAAAATCAACGAGCAGTGTCGAACAGCCTGTTCATCCGCTGAACAGCAGCCCCAGGCCGAGGCCGAGGAGCATCGCCGCGATCACCGTATCCAGCACCCGCCAAGCGAAGGGACGCGCGAACAGCGGGCCGAGCAGTCGCGCGCCGAATCCCAGCGCGGTGAACCAGAGCACGCTGGCCAGCATCGCCCCGGCTCCGAGAAACCAGCGGTCCGGGCTCGCATAGGTGCTCGCGAACGAGCCGAGCAGTACCACGGTATCCAGGTAGACGTGCGGGTTGAGCCAGGTCAGCGCCGCGCAGGTGGCCACAGTGGCGCCGAGCGCCGCGCTGGCTCGGCCCGATTCGGCGCTCAGCGCGGCGGAAGCGAACGCCCGCTTCGCCGCCAGGACCGCGTAGCCGATCAGGAATGCCGCACCGGCGTAGCGCGCCACCGTCAAGACCTCCGGAGCGGATTCGACGAGCACACCGAACCCGCCGATCCCGGCCGCGATCAGCACGATGTCCGACGCCGCGCACACCGTCACCACCGCGAGCACGTGCCTGCCCCTGATTCCCTGCCGCAAGACGAACGCGTTCTGCGCACCGATCGCGGCGATCAGCGACAGGCCGAAGCCCAGACCGGACGCGGCTGCCACCGCCGCGGAAGAAATGCTCACGTTCAGCGACGCTAAGCCGCGCACCATACGCAGACAAGCTAAAGATTCTTAGCAATCATTATAATCTTTTAACATGGATCTCCAGCTCGACCAGCTGCGCGCCCTCGACGCCGCGATCACCGAGGGGACATTCGACGCCGCGGCGCGGCGGTTGAGTGTCACACCGTCGGCGATCAGCCAGCGCATCAAGGCGCTCGAGGACGCGGCGGGGCGGATCCTCGTGCAACGCACGAAACCGGTGCGCGCCACCGAATCCGGCCTCGCCGTGCTGCGGTTGGCCAGGCAGATCCAGCTGCTGGCCGCAGACACCGCGCGCGAGCTCGGCGGCGAGCCCTCGGACGGTCCGATCCGGCTGCCGATCGCGGTCAACGCCGACTCGCTGGAGACCTGGGTGATGCCCGCGCTCGGCCGTGCGCCGCGCGGAGTGTGCTTCGAGATCCATCGCGAGGACGAGGAGCACACCACGCAGCTGCTGCGCGACGGCACCGTGATGGCCGCGATCACCGCCACCGCGCAACCGGTGCAAGGCTGCAAGGTCGATCGTCTCGGTGCTGTTCGCTACCGGCCGATGGCCAGTCCGGAGTTCGCCGGCACCTGGTTCGCCGACGGCGCGACGGCGAAGGCGTACGCCGCGGCCCCGGTGGTGCTGTTCGACCGCAAGGACGACCTGCAAGATCGCCTTTTGCGCCGGCGCAGTCGCAAGCCGCTGGACCCGCCACGCCACTACGTCCCGTCGTCCGCCGGGTTCGCCGAGGCGGTCCGTCTCGGACTCGGCTGGGGCATGCTGCCCGACTTGCAAACGCGAGACGATCAGGCCACCGGTCGCCTGGTTTCGATCGATCCCGGCGTCGTCATCGATGTCCCGCTGTACTGGCAGCAGTGGCGCCTGGACTCCCCTGCCCTCAGCACCGTTGCCGCGACCATCGCCGCGGCGGCGGCAGCAGTGCTGCGCTGAATTACGTTTCCCGGCAAGACATTCGCGTTTCCTGACGCTGCCGGGCCAGAAGTGCGGCGCACTCCCGCCCCGGCGACGCCCTATCCGAGAAGGTGCGACCGTGGGCACGGCAGCACCGCGAGGTGGTTCGGAACCGAGGACGGGCTGGATGGACTTCGGTGCGACAACTCGGCGCGCAGGCGAGACGCTGCCCGACACTCGGCGGTTCATCCTCGTTCGATCCGGCTGTATCGGGCTGTCCGGCGGTAGTTTGATTCCGCACGCCGGCTACAGGTTCAGCTCCACATCGCACCCGACCCAGATGCCCGAGGAGTCCACTTGGCACGGCACCGTCGCCCGCACCGGTCGCGCGCCCGCGATATATCCGTCGCGGCCGCCGTGATCGGCATGCTGCTGACCGGCATCGGAACCGACGCGGCCGCACGCCCGATCGGCCCCTTCGACGTGGGCGGAGCGATCGAGGTCGAATACGACCAAGCCGGTGGGCCCGCGTTCTTCGGCGACCCCGTCTCCCCCGAATCCGCCGCCGCCCGCGGCGGCCGCTACCAAGCTTTCGAGCGCGGCTCCTCCATCTACTGGCACCCCGACACCGGAGCCCATCAAATCGGCGGCGCCATCCGCGACAAGTGGGGCGACCTCGGGTACGAGGGCGGATTGCTCGGCTACCCCGTCACGCGCGAAGCGGCGACACCGTCGAAACCCGGCCGCTACAACGTCTTCCAGAACGGCTCCATCTATTGGTCGATCGGGACCGCCGCCCATCAGATCGGCGGCACGATCCGGGACAAGTGGGGCTCCTATGGGTGGGAGAACAGCCCGCTGGGCTTCCCCATCACCGACGAATCACCTGCGCGCGGCGGCATCGGCCGCTACAACCTCTTCGGCGGCGGCGCCATCTACTGGTCTCCCGTGACCGGCTCCCACGTCATCTGGGGAGCCATCCGCGAGTCCTGGGAAGCCGCAGGCGGCGAAGCAGGCCGCTACGGCTACCCCACCAGCGACGAATACGACTTCCAGAACGGCAAAGCCCAAGACTTCCAAGGCGGCCGGATCACCTGGACCCCCTGATTGCGCGCTTCAGGCGCGGTCACGTCGGCTCCGCCGGCGGCCCCAACCAGTGTTGGGGCCGCCGCGGCCGAACCAGCCAGTGCCCGAGTCGATCCTCAGACCCCGACCTCGACAGGGATACTGCCACAATGCCTCGGCCGCGTCGCGGCGATGATCGTCCATCGGTACGTACATGCGCGCGTGCATGTGCATGGACGGCAGTGGACCCGGAATCCGCCGAAATCGAGGTCAGGAAGCCGCTATTGATAACGAATCAGCATCGGCGAACGATCTCCGATACCAAACCGTTGTCCGGCACAGCCGCAGTTGGATCGAATCACCCTCGACAACAACATGATTCGCGAGACATCGCGCAATTGCTTTCTCTTCCTTGATGTTTCATCGAAGGCATTTCGATCACGCCCGCTTCCCGGGTGGCCGGGGAGACCTCCGGCCCGCTCGCGGGGGGTGAATCGACCTCGGGCGACATCAGGCGTTCCGCTCACCGAGGCCAGGTCTCGGACAGCAGCGCGCGCAGGAAGCGCACGCTGTCCGCGGGTGACAGCGCTTCCACGCTGAGCCGGTTCATGACCGACATATACAGCTCCACGTCGCGCCGTTTGTCGAAGTAGATCGAGCTGGTGAGTTGCTCGGTATAGACGATGTCGGGCAGCTCCGGCTCCGGGAATCGCAGGATGCTGAACGGCCCGCCCGCGGCGGAATGTCCTCCGGCCGCGTATGGCAGCACCTGGATCCTGACATTGGGGCGTCCGGCCACCTCGACCAGGTACTCGACCTGCTCTCGCAGGACTTCCGTCCCGCCGACCGGCCGGCGCAGCGCGTTCTCGTCGATGACCGCCCAGAGGGTCGGGGCGGCTACCCGGTTGAGGATCTGCTGGCGGCGCATGCGGATGGCGACCCGGCGTTCGGTCTCGCTCTTGTTGCCGAGCTGGATCACCGCACGCGCGTAGTCGGCGGTCTGCAGCAGACCGGGAATGAATTGCGCCTCGTAGGTGCGAATCGTGGTGGCGGCCTGTTCGAGGCCGATGTAGGTCTCGAACCACACCGGCAGCAGATCGCTGTAGCGCTGCCACCAGCCGGGATCGTTGGCACGGCGAGCCAGTTCGAAGTACGTTTCGCGTTCAGTGGGATCGACAACGCCGTAGAGGGTCAACAGGTCGCGCAGATCCCGCTCCTTGAACCCGGTGCGGCCCAGCTCCAGACGACTGATCTTGGCATGCGACCCGCGGATGGCGTCGCCCGCGGCCTCCCTGGTGATTCGGCAGCCCTCGCGGAGTTGCCGCAACCGGCTGCCGAGCGCGATCCGCAGAACGGTCGGACCGCGTTCTGCCGCAGGGAATTCCACGTTGTCGCCGCTGGCCTCATCGTTGATCATGGGTGCCTCCGGTCGATCGGGTGTTAGACCGCGGGGCCTAGTGCCTCCACCATCACAGCTGACGTGACGTCGGCTGCTGATCCTACTCGGCCGTGCCCCGCCGCCGATCACGACGCGAGCACGAACCGAAAATTGCGTGGGCACGCGTGTATTCGCAAGAGTGGCAACGCAATAACTTGTCTGCAAGTCTGGTCGAGCCCGGACCGGTGTGCGTAGAGTCGCCCCCGACGGTGGCCGCGCGGAGGAGGAGAGCCATGACGTCAGCGGAAGGGTCGACCCGACTGGCGGGAGTGGACCCGAATACACCCAGCATCGCACGCGTGTACGACTACGCTCTCGGCGGGACGAATTGGTTCGAGGTCGACCGGGAGGTGTACGAACACCTGAAGAAGGTGGTGCCGCACCAAGACGACGTCGGCACCGCCAACCGGCGCTGGCTCGAGCGCGTGGTTCGATACGTCACCCGGTCGGCGGGCATTGATCAGGTCCTCGATCTGGGCAGCGGACTGCCCACGCAGAAGAACACCCACGAGATCGCCCAGGAGCTCGACGCCGAGGTCACGGTGGTCTACGTGGACAACGACCCGGTCTGCGCCGCCGAGGGCCGGGAACTCCTCGAGGCGAACGAACGCACCCACTTCCTCGATCTCGACCTGACCCGGCCCACCGAGGTACTCGACAACACCGTGGTCGGCGAATTCCTGGATCTGGACCGTCCCTTGCTGCTGATGCAGTGCGGCACGCTGCATCACGTCGACGACGACCAGGACCCGGCGGGCATCATGCACCGGTACGTCGAGCGCCTCGCCTCGGGCTCGTACGTGATGATCAGCCATTTCTTCGATCCGGCCGACGAGGACGAGTACCTGCACAGCCTGGCCAGGCAGGCCGAGCAGGCGCTGCACGACGAGGGCCTCGGTACCGGCCGGTGGCGCACCCGCGCCGAAATCCAGCCATTCTTCCAGGGACTGGACCTGGTTCCACCCGGGTTGGCGGCGCTGCACGACTGGTGGCCCGGCGGACCCGCGCTGCGCACGCCGTGGCCCGACGAACGTCTCATCCTCGGCGGCCTCGGCCGCAAACCGTAAACCTTTCCCCCACCACGGAGCGCGATATGACATCGAACGACGTGCAGAGCACCGATCAGGACATCCAGGACAAGCTGTCCGGCATCCTGCGTTTCACCAGCGTCGACCTCGCGACGTCCAAGGACGGCGTCAACTGGTGCTCGAACGCTTTCTTCGCCGAGCTGGACGGCGATCCATTCCGCTTGACGCTCGTGCTCGAGACCGGCGGCCGGACATTGGCCGGGCTGCGCGCGAACCCGAGCATCGGCGTCAAGATCGTCCCCGACGGATTCCTCGACCCGTTCGCTCAAGGCTTGGGTACGGCCGTGGTGCGAACGCAACCCGGCGAGCGGGAGGAGACCTTCCAGACCCTGCGCGGCAAGGAGCCGCGGATCGAACCGTTCCTGTCCACTCCGGTCGAGGCGGTGGTGGTGCAGCTCGACTGGTGGCGCGTCACGCATGTGCAGGGCGGTTTACTGCCGGGACGCGTGCTGCACCGACCCGGCGCATAAGCCGTGAATCAGACGAAATCCGCTCCGGCCGAACGCATTCACGCCGATTGCCCGCGACATCGACGGACCCTAGGCTGGTGAGCCAGGCCGCGGAAACGCAGAGAGAGGTCTCCATGTCCGATCCCGCCCCCCAGACCGGCGTTCGCGTCCCGGTCGGCGTGGACACCACACGCGCGAGCATCGCCCGCGTCTACGACGCCACCCTGGGTGGCAAAGACAATTACGAGGTCGATCGCTTCGTCCGCGACAAGGTCGCCGAGGTCGCGCCGCGGCAGGGCGACGTGGCCTGGATGAACCGCCGCTGGCTGCACCGCGTGGTGCGATATCTCGCCGGCACGGCAGGCATCGACCAATTCCTCGACGTCGGCGCAGGGCTGCCCACCGTAGGCAACACCCATGAGATCGCTCAGCAGCAGAATCCTCGAGCGCGCGTGGTGTACGTCGACAACGACCCGGTGTGCAATATTCACGGCCGGGTCTTGCTGGAACGCAACGAGTACACCCATTTCGTGCCCGCGGATCTGACCGAGCCGAAGACCTTGCTCGCACACTCGGAGGTCACCCGGCATCTCGACCTCACCAGCCCGTTGGCGCTGATCCTGTGCGGCATCCTGCATCACGTCGACGACGCGCTCGATCCCGCGGGGATCATGCGTCAGTACGTCGACGCGCTCCCCGCGGGTTCCTACGTCGCGATCACCCACTTCTGGGACCCCGCCGACGGCGCCGAAGCCCACGATATGGCCATCGAGCTGCAACGACGTTTCACCGAAATGGGTTTGGGCTCCGGCTGGTACCGCACCCGCGAACAGATCGCCTCGTACTTCGGCGATGTGAAGCTGATCGAACCCGGCCTGGTCGAGCTCGACGACTGGTGGCCGATGGGCCCCTCGCTACGCCCCCGGCTCACCGAGGAGCGGCTCCTGCTCGGCGGCGTCGGTTTCAAAGCGGGTTCCACCAACGGTGTCGTCACCCCGTTGCGCCGCCGGGCCGCGAGCGAGAAAGACGACCTGACCGATTGACGATCGTGACCCGGTAGAGAGGTAATGCCGCAATGACATACGACGACCTGAACGGACCAGATCTCCGCGCAGACCGGTGGCGGTTTCTGGAGGTTCCGCTCGGGGAGGACCAGACCTGGCGCTACGCCGACCCCGCCGCCGAGACCGAAATCGGGGACGGCACCGTATCGGTCCGCATCGCCGCCTTCACCCGGTCGAATGCCGACGTCCAGATCCTCGACAACCCGAAGCACCTGCTGGTGTCGGCGGAGGCATTCGACCTCACCGCCGGATCACGCACCTTCGCGGTGGAGATGGCCGCCGAGAACATCGGCGCCACCGGCGAGGACTACCGGGACGGGTTCGCCGCCTTCAACGTCCTCGACATGGGCAGCGCGCAGGTGTTCGACCTGATCGCGACCAGCAAGCACGCCTACGCCATCCACGAACGGCTGTTCGTGCCGGGAGTCGTGCCCAGGGAACAGGCATTCACCCATGTGGTGCACGCGCCGCTGGCGGGTGTCGACATCAAGCCGGGCGAGTTCCACCGCTACGCGGTCACCATCGACCGGGTCGCGGGCGTCGTCGGCTGGTACGTCGACGACGTGCCCGTATACAACACCCGCGCTCCGCAATTGCCGGAAACGGTGCAGATCGGATTCGGCGTCATCACCCTCCACCCGATCGAGGACGGACGTAGCACCTCCCTGCGTGGGCAGGGTCTGCACGGGTCCTGGCGGAACTTCACCGTCGACTGACGGCAGCAGGTGGCGCCGCTGAGGATCTGATCGACCGGAGCCATTCGGGCCGCTGACCGGATTGTCCTGCGGCTGTGGTCGATCGGGGCCGGAAAACGCATGGTGCCCGGTCGCCATCGACCGGGCACCGTTTCGTCCGCCGCGTAGCGCGGGGGCTACCACCGTTCGGACATCTCCTTCCGTGGCCATTCGACACTGCCCTGCCGGGCGTACTCCTCTGACATAACGCCCATTTCGTCCACGTCGAGGTCGTACTCGTCGAACTCGCGGCGGCGTGGGTCCCACACCATCGCCGCCGCCGCCGCTGCCAACAACGTAATGACAATGGCCGCTATGACTCCATACAGCACGTCTTTTCACCCTCCTGAGAAACGAATTGCCGACGCGGCCGTGCCGGATACTCAACGCGCACAGCTCTTTTGACGTCGGACGCATCCTAAACCGTGTCGGCCCGCACGGCAGTCCCAGGTTTGGTGACCCCACTCACCATCGCGCCGATCCGGGCCATGTACCCGGCACGGACGATTCCGTGGAAACGCCACCGCGAATGTCCAGCGTCGCCTAGGCTCAGCCTGTCCCGGTGGCTCCGGGACATCCTGCGCGGAACCGGCGCGCCCAAGCCGGCCGCGATCGCTGGTGGTAGCGGTGAGGTTCACCCAACTCGATGAACCTCGCCGTCCCCCACTTCCCCCTGAATCCCGGGGACATTCGCGTGGAATAACGCGGATCGGGCATCCCGGGAGCTACCGTCTTCGGTCATGGACGACATCGAACTGCAGCCACCGACCGTCGCCTCCGCCAAGCACACCGGACTGGTCCTGGACATCGCCACCCTCGACATCCACAACCCCCTCGCCGCGCCCGGCGAGATCACCTATCCCTACATCCGCTGCACCGACCACCGAGTCTTGCGCCTACCCGAGCCGCTGCACCGGTGGGCCACCGAAACCATCGCGCTCAACCACGCCACGCACGCCACCGGCGTACCACCCCTGTTCCCGGGACAGGTCGAATTCGGCGTCCTCGACGGCATCATGTACGCCGAACTCCTCTGAACCGCACGAGCATTGCGGCGAGAGACCGATAGCGGGCTCTCCGGAACCCATCGGAAAGGCTTGCCGGAACCGGAAATATCGAGCGCAGGCAGGGCGACACCGGAGGACCATCCGATCGGCGGCGCTACAAGGTTGCCGTGCGGGCATGCTCCGGGGCGCGGCCGATGACGGTGAAGACGACCTGCGGGATGTCGAGCCAGCCGGGCGTGGCGGCGGTGGCGTGCAGATGCGCCAGGTCGGTTTCGTCGGCGGCGAGCTGGTCCTGTACCGCGCCGAGGAGGCCGGACCACCGGTCGTCCGGGCCGCCGCCGAACCTGCCCGCCCTGGCGTGCACGTCCACGCGCAGGCCCGACTGCGACAGCAGCGCGGGGACGGAGCGGATCCAGGTCAGCGAGGTTCCGGTCGAGGTCGCGTAGTCGCGGTAGGCGGCGAAGACCCGGCCGACCGCGGGCGACGGCGCGTCGGTCTCGGTGAGCTGGTAGGGCTCGGTCAGCACCAGCCATCCCCCGGGATTCAGCCACGAGCACAGCTCCGCGACGACGCGATCGCGCTCGGCGACATGGCACAGCACGAAGCGGGCGTGGATCAGATCGAAGGTGGTCGACGGCCGCCACTCGGTCACGTCCGCGGCGACGACGGTGAGATTCGATGTGCGCCGCACCGACTCGGTGATCGGTGTGGTGTCCCGATCCAGCGCGACGACGCGGGCGTCGGGCCGGTGCTCGGCCAGCGCGGCCGCTAGGCTGCCGGTACCCGTGCCGACATCCAGTATCGCTGCGCCGCACGGTATTTCCAGCGACGCGATCCGCTCCAGACTGTAGTGGTCGATCGTGTTCGCGATGGACGTCATCCGCGCCGCGTCGCGCATCCCGCCCGCCCCCAACCCTGTCCCTGGCTCGGCCACTGTCGTCCTCCCTGTCCCGGTTGCGGCGGCACCGTCGGATCGTGCCACGCGAGCTCGTCGGTGGGCGAAACCGGCTGGTGGACGACGCGCCCATACCCACCTGTGGCGCGCGTTCCGGGCACACGACACACTGGAGGCCGTGAATCGCATGTCAATCCGACGGCGCGTCCGCGCACTGGGCGGCCTGCCGTGACCGATCTCGCCCGCGGTGAGAACCGCCCCGCGCCAGGCGATCGGCTGACGGTCACCGTCACCTGCTCGGCCCCGGTCGACGTTTCGGCGCTGCTGCTGAACGCCGCGGGCAGAGTACGCTCCGATGCCGACTTCGTGTTCTTCAATCAACCCGTCGCACCCGGCGTCACCTACCGGCACGGCCAGGGCGCCGGTGACGTGGTGGACATCCAGACCAGCGCACTGCCCGGCGAGGTCGACCGGGTCGTCGTCACCGCGAGCCTGGACGGCAGCGGGCCGCCCACCTTCGCGGCCGCCGGCTCGCTGCGCGCGACCATCGCGTCCTCCTCGGGCACGCTGGCATTCCCGATGACCGGCCTCAGCACCGAGACCGCCGTGGTGTGCGTGGAGATCTACCGGCGCGGCAACGGCTGGAAGGTCCGTGCGGTCGGCCAGGGCTATGACAACGGCTTGGCCGGTATCGCGACGGCATTCGGGGTGAACATCGACGACGAGCCTGCGCCGCCCGCTCCCACTCCCCCGCCGGTACCTCAACCAGCGGCTCCGGCGCCTCCGTCATCTCACTCCGCGCCGCAGTCCGCGTATCCCCCACCTCCGGCCCATTCACCACAACCGGCTTATCCACCGCAACCGGCCTATTCCGCGCCTGCCGCGCCACCACCACCGATGCCTTCACCTCAGCAAGGAGCGCTGCCGATGCAGAGCGAACTGTTCGCCCCCAGCCACGCCGAAGTCACCGGCGCCGGCATCCAGAAGCAGGGCGGCAAGATGATCAAGGTCGCGGTCAACGGCGAGGTCATGGCGCGTGCCGGATCGATGGTCGCTTACCAGGGCGACCTGAACTTCCAGGCGCTCGGCGCCGGCGGTATCGGGCGGGCGATCCAGCAGCGGCTGACCGGTGAGGGCGTTCCGCTGATGAAAGTGTCCGGCCGTGGCGACCTGTTCGTCGCGAGCGGCGCCGCCGACGTGCACACCATCGATCTGGACGGCACCGACGGCCTCACCATCAACGGCGCCAACGTGCTCGCCTTCGATTCCAGCCTGCGCTACGACATCCGGATGGTGCAGGGCGCCGCCGGATTCGCCAGCAACGCCGGATTGTTCAACTGCGTCTTCACCGGCCGGGGCCGCATCGCCATCACCACGCACGGCACACCGGTGGTGCTCAACGTCGACCAGCCGACCTACGCCGATCCGCAGGCGGCGGTGGCCTGGTCGTCGAGCCTGCAGACCGGGATCAAGCGCAACGACTCCTTCGGTCTCGGCAGGCTGATGGGCCGCAGCACCGGCGAGGCGATGACGCTCTCGTTCTCCGGGCGCGGTTTCGTCATCGTGCAGCCCTCGGAGCTGCCACCCGGCGGGTTCCTCGGCGGCACCGGCGGCGGCCAGGAGGCGGGCCAGAGCGGCGGCGTGCTGGGCGGGCTGTTCGGGTAGGGCACTCAGGCCGTGTCCCTTGCCGGCCTGAGCGGAGCCCTCCGTGGTCACGCTTCGCTGCCGCCTCCGGGCCTGACCGCTCATGCCGTGAGCGACACGAGTTCCACGACAGTGATGTCCGACGGTGCGCCCACGCGCACCGGCGGACCCCACGCTCCGGCTCCCCTGGTGACGTACAGCTGGGTGTCGCCGTAGCGCTCCAGCCCGGCGACGGTCGGATTCACCAGGCCCGCAAGGTAATTGCCGGGCCAGATCTGCCCACCGTGGGTATGGCCGGACAATTGCAGATCGACACCGTGCGCGACCGCGTCCTCGATCAGCACCGGCTGGTGCGCCAGCAGGACCGCCGTGCGCGTCCGGTCGCGGTCGCCGAGGGCCGCGCCGAAGTCCGGGCCCTGCCCGGTCCGTACGCCCTGCACGTCGTTGACCCCCGCGAGATCGAATCCGGGTAGCTCGGTGCGGGCATTCGCGAGCAGGTGCATGCCGAGTTCCTGGACGTGGTCGATCCACTGCTCGGCGCCGGAGAAGTATTCGTGATTGCCGGTGACGAAGAACGCGCCGTGCCGGGCGCGCAACCCGGCCATCGGCTCGACGGCCGAGCGCAGGTGCTCGACACTGCCGTCCACCAGGTCACCGACGACCGCGATGAGATCGGGCTGGGTGTCGTTGACGGTCCGGACCACCCGCTCGGCGAAACCGCGCCCCAGGATCGGCCCGAGATGGATGTCGCTGACCACCGTGATGCGGAATCCATCCGCGCCGCGCGGCAATTTCGCCAGCGGCACGGCCACACGCTTGACACTGGGTCCATCGAGGACGCCGTAGGCCCCGAAACCGACGGTGGTCGCGGCGGCGGCCACCGCGGCTCCGCTCACCACCCGCGAGACGAAGACGCGGCGCGGTAGCCGAGTGGCCGCGGTCGGCGCGGGATCAGCCTGCGCTGTCGCGACAACCTTGTCCGGCACGAGATTCGAGGCCGCCGCGGAGTGCGCGTCGACCGCGGCGGCGGCCCGTTCCCGCCCATCAGCCTGGTCCGACCGGGGATTCAGCGCCTGCACAGAGCCCGAACCGGCGACGGCGACGGCCGGTTCCCGCGTAACAGCCTGGTCCGACCGCGGATTCAGCGCGCGCACAGAGCCCGAATCGGCCACCGCGGCGGCCGGTTCCCGCGTAACAGCCTGGTCCGAATCGGGATTCAGGGCGGCTGCGGGTTCCGTCTCGACCATGGCGGTCGGTGCTTCCACCGCTCGGTCGCGCTCGATCCAGCGCAGCAGTAGGCGCCGAATCGGCTCGCCGACCAGCAGCGCCAGCAGCAGGTACACGGATAGCGCGCCCCATAGATAGCCGGGCCAGGCGATGATCCGCACCACCGTGAACGGAGCGGACAACACTTCGGCGACCGTCGCACCGACCAGCAGCAGCGGGCCCGCCACCACGACGGCGGTGCCGACGCGTCGCCCGCGGGAGCCCGCGAGGGTCGTGTCCCGCACCAGGCGCCGCCACAGATACCAGTGCAGCGCGCCGAACACCGCGACGACGCCGAACACCGCGAGGATGATTCCGACGACAACAAGCACGACCACAACGGCACTCTCTGTGAGCTTTTCGGATGCGCGGAACCAACTTACGTCACGGCGTCAATGACGCGCGCCGAGCCGGGTTCCCGCTGCCGGTCATCTCTGCCGGTCGAGCACCCCGCGCACGAACGCGGCTTGCCCGGCGTGCTGGAGATCGTCGGAGATCACGCTGACCAGCCGCACGCCCAGCGTCACCGGCGGGTCCCATCGGGTGTCGACGACGCGGTCGAGGTCGTCGTCCTCGAGTTCACGCACGAAACGCAGCGTCTGCTCGTGCACCGCGTCGTAGTAGCCGGTGAGCAGGTCGGCCGGGGCGCGGATGACGGCCACGTCGGCCGGCCGGTCGCCGTATCCGGTCGCGGTTTTGTCGACGGGCAGGGCGAACCGGTCGTGCCAGCCCTGCGCGGTCCACACCTGCTCGACACCCGCCACGTCGGCGATATGGTCGTCCTGCACCCTGGCCAGATGCCAGACCAGCCACGCGATCGAATTGGCGCCCGGATCGAGCCGGTGGACCAGGTCGTCCTCCCCCAGCCCGTCCACCGCTTCGTGCACAGTCTCTTTGATCCGCTCGTAGGCGTCGGTCAGCACCTCGGCACTCGTAGCCATCGTCCTCGACTCCTCCCTCGATGTCCGGTGCCCTGACGGTACCCATCGCGGCCACCCTGCACGAGGTCGCCGGGCGCAGGGAAGCCGGAATTTCTCGCACGATCGAACCACATTGAACGTGCCGTTATTCAGCGGTACGATATGCGGCGGCGTGATTTTGGTTCGGAGACCCGATCGGTCGCCGACCGGACGACTACCCAACGAAGTGAGGAAGTACCGATGATGCACGACCACAAGACCGGACGCGCACGGCGAACGGTCGCCCGGGTGGCCATGGTCGCCGCGCTCGCACTGACACCCGTCGCCGCGACCGCGGCGCCCGCGCTCGCACAGCAGCCGACCGTCGCGCAGGTGAACCAGGGTGCAGAGATCCACGGCCGCGGCTGGCACCACCACGGCGGATGGGGACGCCACGGCTGGGGCGGCTACGGCGGCTGGGGCGGCTACGGCGGCTACGGCTACTTTGGCAACCCATACGGTTACTGGGGTAGCCCGTTCGGCATCTTCCCCGGGATCTTCGTGCCGCTGCTCGGTACCGGAAGCGCGTTCTGAGCACCAGCGCATCAGCACAGCCGACCAGGTGATTCCGGCTCCGCGTCCGCGCTTCGGCACGCGATCGCCCCGCATCCCGCCGAACCGGCGGCGGAGCCGGAAATCGCCTGTCGCCCAAGGCGATATCGGCCGCGCCGCAGCTTCGAGGCAGCGCCATCGCCCAGTTCGCCATCATTATGGGCGCACGCCAGGAATTTTCGAAGAAATCCTTCACTAAGCAGATCCAATTCCCTGCGGCACAGGATGTTCCAGCAGACGTTCGGCAATCCATCGGAATATTCGGACGAAACCCCCACTGCCCGCGAGTAATTCACGAGAGCGCACCGATGGCACGGCACGGCTATTTTCCGGTGAAATTCGCAGAACGATTGCTTCGGGAAAGCCGTGCGGCCAGAATGGGTAGGGCCGAGAACCGGCACATCGGGGATTCGTCGGCACTCGTGGCCGACACGACTATGTGGGGAAATACGATGAGAGTCAACAGATTCGCCGCCACCGCCCTCCTCGCGGTCGGAGCCACCGGAATAGCGACGGGCGTCGCCCACGCCCAACCCACCGCGGCCGCGGAGGTCGCCGTGCACGGTGCCGAGCAGGGAGTCGGATTCACCTCGGCGCCTGCCCCGGACGGCAGCGCGGTGGTCACCACTGTCGAAGCGGGCAGCTTCGCGTTGACCGCCGATGCCAAAGCTGTCGAACTGCGTGACGGCGCGGGGCAGGTCCTCACGACCGTTCCGCTGGCCTTCCAGTCCTCCGGCGCGACATACGGACTGGCACCGACGATCACCGACGCGGGCCGCACCCTCACGGTGACGCCGGTCGGCGCGCCCCAGGCCACCGAGCGCCTCAACCAGTTCGTCAACGAGCAGGAAACCCTCGCCCGCAAGCAGCACAACGCCGGCGTCGGCGCACTCATCGGCGCTGGGATCGGCGCCGTGATCGGCTTCTTCCTCGGCGGCGTCGGCGCGCTGGTCACCATTCCGATCGGAGCGGGCATCGGTGCGCTGATCGGTTTCGCCACACCGTAATCGGCTGGTTCGGGGTGCGGCAGCCGATCGGGCGGCCGCACACCGGGCACCGGTCGCCGCCGCCGTTTCCATGGGCGCACTCCACGTTTCGCGCGACGCGGACTGGCCCCTAGGATCTCGATTCCGAACTCCCCGCACCGGCCTGTTTGCCGATGACGCTTCCACTCCGAGAACGGCGTCATGCGCTCCACCGTGCGGTCCCGCGACGAACGCGCCGCTCTCCGCCATCTGCGTCGGCAGGCGCACCGAGAATCGGGCGCACTCCGGGATAACGCCGTCCACACGCAACCGCCGAGATCCCGCATTCCCTCGGGTGTGCGGTCGACCTTCACCGAGGCATGGCCGCCAGCGGGCGGATCGGCAGTACCGAGGCGCACAGAGCCGAGCCGACCGATCGCCACATCTCATCTCAGGCACAGCCGATCTCCGCTCCCGCCCATCGACTCCGTGCGGCCCCGCCCAAAACGGGATGCCGACGCGCCCTCTGCGGCATGATGAGAGAGCACGGAGACGATCGGAGCGACGACACAGGATCGCGAGATGGCACAGGGCCGTACCCTCGCGCAGCAACGGGCTGCACTAGAACAAGAGTGGTCCCGATGGGTACCCGCCGGAACACCGCAGGGTGATTCCGCGCTGCGCGGCGAGGTCGCGCAATCCTGGCTGCGATCGCTGCGCACCGTTGATCCCGCGTGTGAGCACGCTCCCCTCGACGAAGCCGACGTCGCCGCCCGCTGGGCGCAGTCCCCGCTGCGCACACCGGTATCCGAGCTGACCGACCTGCTGCGCGGCATCACCGAGGACGCGGGCTACGTCGCCGCGATCACCGACGAGAGCGGCACCATTCTGTGGTCGCACGGCGGTCCGGTCATGCGCCGCCGCGCCGAGCAGGTGAACTTCGCGCCGGGCGGGCGATGGGACGAGGCGCACATGGGGACCAACGCATTGTCGTTGGCGCTGCGCACCGAACGGCCGCACACCGTGTTCTCCGCTGAGCATCTGGTGGCAGCCCTGCACGGATGGGTTTGTTATTGCGCGCCGATCCGCGCCGCGGACGGACATCAGCTCGGCGTGCTCGACCTGTCCACGACCTGGGACCGCGCTCACCCGCTGGCCATGGCCACGGCACGCACCGTGGTCAGTGCCATCGAGACCAAGCTGCACCACCGCATGGCGGCGCCGGGCGTCCGGCTGACCTGCCTCGGCACCGGGCGCCTGATCCGTGACGGCACGCCGGTGCGGCTGCGCCCCAGGCACCTGGAGATCCTGGCGCTGTTGGCGCTCGAGCCGGAGGGCTACACCCACGAGCGCCTGCACTTCGCGGTGTACGGCGATCGGCCGGTCGGCGCGAGCACCCTCAAGTCCGAGATGTCCTACCTGCGGCGCGCGACCGGCGGCGACATCACCAGCCGCGTCTATCAACTGGTGAGCCCGCTGTCCTGCGACGCGGTGGACGTGCTCGTTGCGCTGGAAGCAGGCGATACGGCCACGGCCGTCAAGCTGTATCGCGGGCCGCTGCTGCCCGACTCGGATACTCCGGGAATCGTGCGATGGCGCGAATATCTGGAGGTCGGAGTGCGCACCGCGGTGCTGTCCAGCGGGACCGCCGAGCACGCGCTGCGCTATGGCGAGCGCGCGCCGCACGACATCGAAGTGCACGAACACGCGTTGCGCCTGTTGCCCGCCGATGACGGTCGTCGCGCGCTCGCCGCGGCTCGCTTGCACAGCGCGCTGCGCGGCTGAGTTCCCCTCTTCTGGCGTTCGGCCGCCATGCCGCGCGGCAGTCACCGGGTCAGCTGGACGCCATCGCTCGTGGCCATCGGACCGCGCTGCGCCGCGCCCGTGCGCCTCAATGTTTCCTCAACCCGCACGCGGCATAGTGACCTCCATCACGGCCGGACCGCCGTGCGCTTCACGTCCGCAACCAGCGAGGAGTTACCCGCCATGAGCTACGCAAAGCCGGGAACCGAGGGCAGCGTCGTCGAATTCGCCACGCGCTACGAGAACTTCATCGGCGGCGAATGGACCGCCCCCGTCGAGGGCCGATACTTCGAGAATCCCTCCCCGGTGGACGGACAGACGTTCTGCGAGGTGGCGCGGTCCTCGGCCGCCGATATCGATCTCGCCTTGAACGCCGCGCACTCCGCGGCCGAGGCGTGGGGTGCCACGTCGGCGGCCGAGCGGGCGAACATCCTGAACAAGATCGCCGACCGGATCGAGGACAACCTCGAGGCGCTGGCGGTGGCCGAAACCTGGGAGAACGGCAAGCCGGTGCGCGAAACGCTGGCCGCCGACCTGCCCTTGGCGGTCGATCACTTCCGCTACTTCGCCGGTGCGGTCCGCGCGCAAGAGGGCGGTATCAGCGAGATCGACGCCGACACCATCGCCTACCACTTCCACGAACCGCTCGGCGTGGTGGGGCAGATCATTCCGTGGAACTTCCCGATCCTGATGGCCACCTGGAAGCTCGCGCCGGCACTGGCGGCGGGAAACGCGGTGGTGCTCAAGCCAGCCGAGCAGACCCCGGCTTCGATCCTGAAGGTTGTCGAGCTGATCGCGGATCTGCTGCCGCACGGAGTGCTGAACGTGGTCAACGGCTTCGGGGTGGAGGCGGGCAAACCGCTGGCCGCCAGCCCGCGGGTGGCCAAGGTCGCCTTCACCGGCGAGACCACCACCGGCAGGCTGATCATGCAGTACGCCAGCGAGAACATCATCCCGGTCACGCTCGAGCTGGGTGGCAAGAGCCCCAATATCTTCCTGCCCGACGTCATGGCCGCCGACGACGCCTTCCTGGACAAGGCCGTCGAGGGCTTCGTGATGTTCGCGCTCAATCAGGGCGAGGTCTGCACGTGTCCGTCGCGCGCACTGATCCACTCCTCGATCTACGACGAGTTCATCGCCCGGTGCCTCGAGCGGACCAAGGCGATCACCGGCGGGGATCCGCTGGACGAGACCACCATGATCGGCGCGCAGGCCAGCAACGACCAGTACGAGAAGATCCTGTCCTACATCGACATCGGCCGCCAGGAAGGAGCCGAGGTGCTCACCGGCGGCGGTCCGCGCAAGGTCGAGGGCTACCCCGGCGGCTACTACGTGGAGCCGACGATCTTCGCCGGCCGCAACGACATGCGGATCTTCCAGGAGGAGATCTTCGGGCCCGTCGTGTCGGTGACCACCTTCGACTCCATCGACGAGGCGCTGAAACTCGCCAACGACACCCTCTACGGTCTCGGCGCCGGGGTGTGGACCCGCGACATCAACTCCGCCTACCGGCTCGGCCGCCAGATCAAGGCGGGCCGGGTCTGGACCAACTGCTATCACGCCTATCCCGCGCACGCGGCCTTCGGCGGCTACAAGAAGTCCGGCATCGGACGCGAGAACCACCGCATGATGCTCGACCACTACCAGCAGACGAAGAACCTGCTGGTCAGCTACTCCCCGGACAAGCTCGGATTCTTCTGATGCCCGATCCGGTCCGGCGCGTCGAGCTCACCGAGTCGGCGGAAGCGCTGCTGCACAGGCTGATCGAGCAGCACGGCCCGGTCATGTTCCACCAGTCCGGCGGCTGCTGCGACGGCAGCTCACCGATGTGCTACCCGCGTGGCGAGTTCCGGGTCGGCGCCTCCGACGTGCTGCTCGGGCGCCTCGACCCGGACACCCCGTTCTGGATGAGCGCCGACCAGTTCGAGTACTGGCGCCACACCCACCTCACCGTCGACGTGGTGCCCGGCCGCGGCAGCGGGTTCTCCCTGGAAGCGCCCGAAGGCGTGCGCTTCCTGATCCGCTCGCGGTTGCTCACCGACGAGGAACTGACCCGCCTCGGCACGCGGCCACCACGAACCGGGGCCGATCAGCCGTACTGACCGGGGCACCGACTGTCTGCCGGACAACGGCAGCGCCGGTGCGCCGACCGGGCTGCTCACCGAAACGCCGCCTCGGTGAGCAGCCCGCCTTCTTCCGGTCGCGACCACGAGAAAATTCCATGCGGGAATAACCGAGGAGCGGATACCGTCGTTCGAGATGATTAGGTAAGCGAACGAGAGGGGCCGCGGGTGGCGACCGAGACCATGACGGCGCCCATCGGGCTGCGCTCGGAACGGGGCGCGATTCTCGGTTCGCTGATGCTGGCGACCGGGCTGGTCGCGCTCGATTCGACCGTCATCGCCACAGCGGTACTGACCATCACCGACAATCTCGGCGGCTTCGCGCAGTTTCCCTGGCTGTTCTCGATCTATCTGCTGGCGCAGGCGGTGACGGTGCCGATCTACGGCAAGCTCGCCGACACCGTCGGTCGCAAACCGGTGATCCTGTTCGGCATCGCGATATTCGCGCTGGGTTCGCTGCTGTGTGGAGTGGCGACCAGCATGCTCGCGTTGATCGTTTTCCGCGCGGTGCAGGGGATCGGCGCCGGGGCGATCCAGCCGATGACGATGACCATCGCCGGTGACCTGTATACGTTGTCCGAGCGCGCCAGGGTGCAGGGCTACCTGGCCAGCGTGTGGGCCATGTCGAGCGTGGCGGGTCCGCTGCTCGGCGGCCTGTTCGCCGAATATGCCGGCTGGCGCTGGATCTTCCTGATCAACCTTCCGCTCGCCGCGCTCGCCGGCTGGATGCTGGTGCGCAGCTTCACCGAGAGCGCGCCGCGGCGCAGGCAGCGCGTCGACTACCTCGGCGCGGCCCTGCTCACCCTCGGCGCCGGTGCGCTGATCCTGGGACTGCTCGAGGGCGGTCAGGCGTGGGCGTGGTCCTCCCCCGTCAGCATCGGGATTTTCGGCGGCGGCGCGGTCGTGCTCGTGCTGTTCGGGCTGGTGGAGCGGAGGGCGGAGAATCCGATTCTGCCGCTGTGGGTGTTCACCCGCCGCGTGGTGATCGCGAGCAGCCTGGTGTCGGTGCTGATCGGAGCCATCCTGCTCGGCTTGACCTCCTACGTCCCGACTTTCACCCAGGGCGTGCTCGGCACCGGCGCGCTCGTCGCGGGGCTCACGGTGGGCGCGCTCACCCTGGGCTGGCCGCTGGCCGCCTCCCAGGCCGGAAAGGTATACCTGCGGTTGGGCTTTCGCACGAGCGCCCTGATCGGCAGCGGACTGGCCGCGCTCGGGGCCGCCAGCACGCTCCTGATCACGCAGGACTCGACGCTGTGGCAGGTCGCCGCATCCTGTTTCGTCATCGGCATCGGCATGGGCCTGGTCGCCACGCCTACCCTGATCGCGGCGCAGACCAGTGCCGAATGGTCCGAACGTGGCGTGGTCACCTCGGCCAATATGTTCGCCCGCTCGATCGGCAGTGCGGTGGGTGTCGCGGTGTTCGGGGCGATCGTGAACTCCCGAATCGGACACACCGATCACCCGCTGCCCGGCACGCTCGCCGCGGCGGTGCATCTGGTTTTCGTCACGATCGCGGTGATGGCCGTGGTCATGGTCGTCGCGTCGGCCATGATGCCGAGCCGGGACTCGGCCGGCACCCGACCACCGGGTCGCCGGTGGCCAGGCGAAGCGACTCGGCCTGGTCAGACCGTAAAAATGCGACCGGGTGCCGCGTAGGCGATCGGGCCGTCGTGCGGCCCGCGTCCTCCGGCGTGTGGTGCATCGGCGTGGGCTCGGCGACGGCGCTTGCGTCTGGCGAGCTGCGGCGGGGTCGTGACAGGCTGGTGTCTGCGCCGCCATGGGCTCGGCCTCGACCTCCGGCGGCAGGCCGCATCCAGATGGCACGGCTGCCCGGGGGCGATAGCAGGTTTACAGAAGCTGCGGCACCCAGGACGGCGCATGCTGGGCTTCCTGACCGAACCGGGACTTGGAGGAAACAGTGGCGCTGGCCGTTTGCGCGATCATCGGGGTGTTCTTTCTGGGCATGGGCGGCTACGCGCTCGGTGCGCCCGCCGCGCTGATCCGGCCGTTCGGCATCCAGCTCACCGAACCACCCGCACGCTATGAAGTGCGCGCCGTCTACGGCGGCTTCGGCGTGGCGATGGCGGTCGTGCTCGCCGTGGCCGCGTTGGACCTCGGTTCACTGCGCTCGGGGATCATGGTGGCCGTCGGCGCCGCCCTGGCGGGCATGGCCGTGGGCCGGATCTTGTCTGCCCTGCTCGACGAACGAACGGCTTTCTACCCCAACTGGTTCTACTGCGGTGTGGAGGCGATCGGCGCCACCGCGCTGTTCCTCGCGGCGTAGCGGGGGTTCCGAGATCTAGCGCACCACGGATTCGGTTGTCGCGCCGGGCTTGCCGAGCCTGTTGAGCACCAGGTAGCCGCCCGACACCAGCGCTGCCCACACGCCGCCGACGACGATAGCGGTGCGGCCGCTGTCGGTGAACAGCAGCAGCACGACCACCAATCCGAGGAAGGCCAGCGCCAGCAGCGTGGTGTACGGCGCGGCGGGCAGCCGGTAATCGCTCGCGGGCAGCTCACCGCGGGCGACCTTGGCGCGGTAGAGCAGATGGCATACCAGGATGACGCCCCAAACGAAGATGATGCCGATCGTCGACACCGAGGTGATGTAGGCGAACGCCTTGTCCGGGGAGATGATGTTGACGATCACGCCGAGCACCATCGCCGCTGCCGAGGCGGTGATGCCGAGGTAGGGCACCGCGTTCGCGCTCAGTTTGCTCAACCCGGCGGGCGCCTCTCCGTGCAGTGCCAGGGTGCGCAGCATGCGGCCGGTCGAGTAGATGCCGGAGTTGCACGACGACAGCGCCGCGGTGAGCAACACGAAATTGACGATACCGGCCGCGCCGGGAATGCCGATCTGCTCGAACACCTCCACGAACGGGCTCTTGCCCGCCTGGAACTGGCGCCAGCTGGACACCGCCATGATCACCACGAGCGCACCGACATAGAACAAACCGATCCGGAACGGCAACGTGTTGATCGCTTTACGCAGAGTCTTGCGCGGCTCACGCGCTTCCCCTGCGGTGACGCCGACCAGTTCGACACCGACATAGGCGAACAGCACGATCTGCAGCACCAGCAGCGACTGGCCGATGCCGTTGGGGAACACGCCGCCGTCGGCCCAAAGATTGGTGACGGTCGGGTTCGACGCGTGCCCGAACCCGAACAGCAGCACACCGATGCCGAGCAGGATCATGCCGACGATCGCGGTGACCTTGATGGTGGAGAACCAGAACTCACCCTCGCCGAACAGCCGCACCGAGATCAGGTTGGCGGCGAACATCACCGCGAGCACGACCAGCGCGGTGCTCCACGGTGCGATGTCGAACCAGTACTCGACATACTTGCCCGCCACGGTGATCTCGGCCATGCACGTGGCCACCCACACCGCCCAGTACGACCAGCCGGTCACGAAACCGGCGAAGCGGCCGAGGAACTCGTGCGCGTACTCGGCGAAGCTGCCCGAGGTCGGCCGATAGGTCAGCAGCTCGCCCAGCGCTCGCATGATCACGAAGATGGCCAGGCCCGCGACCAGGTAGGCCAAGATGAGAGCGGGGCCGGCCTGCTCGATCGCACCGCCCGCACCGTAGAACAGGCCGGTGCCGATCGCGCCGCCGATGGCGATCATCTGGATGGTGCGTGGGTTCAGGCCCCGTGCGTAGCCTTCCGAGTCGCCGCTGTCCGCCGGGTCCAGCGGTCGCGCGTCCTGAAGGTGACGGTCGGAAGTTGTCATCGCGTTCCTTCCCTCGCTGGGCGTCGACGCGCCGACGCGGTGGTCGGTGGATGCGTCGAACACGACCTCGAAGCATCGCAAGTTCGGCATGAATCAGCCCGCCACGCTACCGCCCCGCGACGCAACACCGTGACGCCGGGCGGCCGATGGCTACCGGATCGGACCTCTCGCATGCCATCATCGGTTCGATACTGATGAGCATCTGTCATGACTGAAAACGCAATACGGCCGTCGCACCCGCGCCGCTACGCCCTCCGCACCGTCATCGCCCTGATCGCGGTCGTCGCCGTCCTCATCGGCGCGGCGTTCGCGACGACGGCGCTCCTGCGCATCCCGGCGCCGCCGACATTGCTGAACCTCATGGTGGACCCGCCCTCCACCCAGGGCGCGCTGTTCGAGAGCCGGATGGTGGCCGCCTCCGCCACGCCACGTCCGCTACCCGTCGCGGCGCGACCGCTGCCGGACCGGGTCCCGTGGAAAGGCAGGCACGTCTCGGTCGCCGAGTTCCTGGGCACCACACACACCAATTCGTTCCTCGTCCTGCGCGGCGGGGCCCTGACCCACGAGTGGTACCGCGACGGCGTCACGGCGACCACACGCCAGTCCTCGTGGTCGGTGGTGAAATCCATCGTGTCGCTGCTCACCGGCCGCGCCATCGACGCGGGAAAGCTCCGCGAAGACGATCGGCTGGTGGACATACTCCCCCGGCTGGCGACCGGCGGCGCCTACGACCGCGTCACCATCCGCGACCTGCTGGACATGGCCTCCGGCGTCGACGTCGACGAGAACTACAACAAGTACATGCCGCTGACCGGCACCGCCCGCATGTATCTCACCGAAGACCTCGACGGATTCGTCCGCGAGCACCGCGGCCTGCGATTCGACCCCGGAACGGCGGGCCAGTACCGCAGTGTGGACACCCAGCTGCTCGGCATGGCGCTGGCGAAGGTCGAGGGGATGCCGCTGGGCGAGGTGTTGCGGCGCGATATCTGGGGTCCGATCGGCGCACAGGACGACGCGTTGTGGAACCTCGACCGCGCGGGCGGACAGGAGAAGGGGTTCTGCTGCCTGAATGCCACGGCCCGCGATTTCGCCAAGATCGGCCAGCTGGTGCTGGACGGCGGACGTGCGGGCGAAGCGCAGATCGTGCCGCCCGCGTGGATCGAGCGCATCCGCACTCCGGCCCCGCACCAGGTCGGCGATTGGCGTTATGGCGCGCAGTGGTGGCACCCGACCGGCGGGGACGGCGCGGACCTGACCGCCGTCGGGGTCTACGGCCAGTACGTCTACGTCGACCCGCCGAGCGGCACGGTCATCGTCAAGCTCAGCGACCACGGGACCAGCCAGGACGAGCAGGAGACGGTCGAGGTGTTCCGCACGATCGCGCGCGGTTGACGCGGCCTCGAAATACACCGGGCACGCGGGGCGTTGGGACTGGGGATCCGCACTCTGGAGGAGACCCATGATCGACGTCCCGATGTCCGTACTGGATCTCGCGCCGGTGCAGTCCGGCCGCACCGTCGGCGAGGGGCTCGACGCGACCACCGAATTGGCCAGGCGCACCGAGGCTTTGGGCTATCACCGGTTCTGGGTCGCCGAACACCACAACATGCCGGGCATCGCCAGCTCGGCGCCGAGCGTGCTGCTGGCCCATCTGGCGGCCGTCACCGCGACCATTCGGGTGGGTTCCGGCGGGGTGATGCTGCCCAACCACGCTCCGCTGGTGGTCGCCGAGCAATTCGGCACCCTGCACGCGCTGCATCCCGGACGGGTCGACCTGGGTATCGGACGCGCGCCGGGGACCGACCAGGCGACCGCCCGTGCGCTGCGGCGGACCGAGAACGGACTGTCGGCGGAGTCGTTCCCGCAGGAACTCGCCGCGTTGCTGGGCTACTTCCGCGGCGCCGATCCCCAAGGCATCGCCGCCACCCCGGGCCGGGGTGAGGAACCGGAGATCTGGCTGCTCGGCTCCAGCGGCTACAGCGCGCAGGTCGCCGCGATGCTCGGCCTGCCGTTCGCCTTCGCCCACCACATCAGCCCGGACAACACCGAGCCCGCGCTGGCGCTGTACCGCGAGCACTTCCGGCCCTCGGCGCAGCTGGAACGCCCGTACGCGATGGTCGCCCTCTCGGCCATCTGCTCCGACACCGACGAGCGCGCCGAAACCCTCGCCGGACCCCGCGACCTGGCCTTCCTGAGTCTGATCCGCGGCAAGCCGCAGGCACTCGCGACGCCGGAGGAGGCGGCCGCGTTCCGGCCCTCGGAGCACGAACGCGCGTTCATCCAGCAGCGCCGGGCCGGGCAGCTGCAGGGCTCGCCGGAGACGGTGCGCGGTCAGCTCGCCGACCTGCTGCGGCGCACCGATCCCGACGAGCTGATGATCAACACGCTGGTCTACGACATCGACGACCGCGTGCGCTCGTTCGAGCTGCTCAAAGAAAAGGTCGCCGCTCGAGCAACGGCAGACGCCGCCGGGAGCCGGTGAGTCAGTGCAGCCGGAAGCCGTGGTTGGCCAGCGATTCGCGCAGCCGGTGCCTGCCGTTGAGGCTGGTCGCCGAGGCGAGCCTGGCCAGTACGCGCTCGGTCCAGGAATGCGAGAGTTGTTGCTCGGCATAGAATTCCGCGATCCGGCCCTCGTATTCGGCCACATGCGCGCGCTGCGCGTCCAGATCGTAGGTCTCCCGGTGCAGGACAGCCGCCTGCGGCAGGCGGGGCTTCACCCGCGCGTCCTCGGTGGGATCGGGGTGGCCGACCACCAGGCCGAAGACCGCGAACACCTGCGGCGGCAAGGCCAGTTCGGCCGCGACCTGTTCCGGCTTGTTGCGCAGCGCGCCGATGTAGACGGTGCCGAGTCCGAGCGATTCCGCTGCGACGACGGCGTTCTGCGCCGCCAGCGCGGCATCGATGAATCCGACATAGCTGGACTCGAGATAGTCGGCGCCTTCCAGCGGCGCGCCGCGGTCGTCGGCGAGCTGGCGCAGTCGCGCGAAATCGGCCGTCCATACCAGGAGCACCGGCGCCTGCACGATGTGGCCCTGGTCCCCCGCGAGCGCGGCGAGGCGCGCCTTGCGCTGCGGATCGCGCACCGCGATGACGCTCCACACCTGCAGATTCGACGAGGTCGGCGCCGACTGCGCAGCGGAGATCAACAGGCGCAACGTGGCGTCAGGGACCGGGTCGGGCAGATAGCGGCGCACCGAACGATGCTCGTGCAGCACCTGCAAGACGTGGTTCCACTGCGGCGGCTCGACCGGGTCGGAGTCGCGGTAGCGCTGCTGCACGGTATGGGTCGGTGTCGGCACGAACTGCGTCATGCTCATCATCCTCACTCCCGCGCGGACGCGCCGTCAGCGGTTGTACGCGGGCTGAACCGAACACAGGTAGGGTAAGTAAGGCAATCCTAATTATTGACTTATCGGAGGTTCACTTGGCCCGCCCCCGCACCACCCTCACCGTGCAACGCACCGAGTGGCTGACCCCGCATCTCATCCGGGTTCATCTCGGCGGCCCCGGCTTCAGCGCATTCCAGCCCAGCGAGTGCACCGACTCGTATGTGAAGTTCATCTTCCCGCGCGACGGGATCGACGTGTTGCGCACCTACACCGTCCGCTCGGTGGACCCGGTCGCCGGGGAGATCGCAGTGGATTTCGTCTTCCACGGCCCGGAGGGAATCGCGGGACCGTGGGCGGCCGCGGTTGCGCCCGGCGAAACCATCGACCTGTTCGGTCCCGGCGGCGCCTACTCGCCCCGCCCGGACGCCGACTGGCACCTGCTGGCCGGTGACGAGGCGGCCCTGCCCGCCATCGCCGCCGCGCTCGAGGCGATGCCGGGAGACGCGACCGGACTCGTGTTCGTCGAAGTCGCCGGTCCGGACGACGAGCTGCCGCTGAAGAAGCCGGACGGCATCGAGCTGACCTGGCTGCACCGCGGCGCCCGCCCGCCGGGGGACCTGCTCGCCGAGACGGTTCGCCAGGCCCCGTGGGCGCCGGGACAGGTCCAGGTGTTCATCCATGGCGAGGCCAAGGCGGTGATGCACGACCTGCGCCGTTACGTGCGCAAGGAGCGCGGCGTATCCGCCGAGTGGGCGGCATCGATCTCCGGCTACTGGCGCCGCGGGCGCACCGAGGAGGGCTTCCGCGAGTGGAAGGCCGAACTCACCGCGGCCGAGGCGGCACGTTAGTCACCCCATTCGCTGGACGCCAGGATCGCTTCCCAGGTCAGGTACGGGAGTTCGGGGTGGCGCTGGCGCAGGAGCTCACCGGCCAAGCTCGCGGGCGGGGCCTTGCGCGGATTCGCCAAGGCTTGGGCCTCGACCAGGTCGGCGAGCGCGCGGCTACCGCCCAGCCGCGGATACGCGGCGTGCACCAGGTCGGCGAATCCGGGTGGCAGGTCGGTCGGCGCACCCCCGATATCGAGACCGATGCCCTCCACCGCGATCCACGTTTCCGGCGGTCGGCGACGGCGCCATACCGGCGAATCGGTGAATCCCGCGGTGTGCGCGGCGATCGCGTCCCAGATCGTGTCCACCCTGCCATCGGTGACCCCGTTGTCCTCGAGAAAGCGCGCCGCGTAGTCGGCGCCGTCGAGCTCGAATCTCTGATCGCCGCCTGCGATGTCGGACAACCCGACATCGTGCAGCGCGCAGATGAGATACATGGTTTCCTCGTCGTAGTCGACGCCCGGTCGCATGCCCTGCTGCTCGGCGATGGCGCGTCCGAAAAAGAAGCTGCGCACGCTGTGATTGCGCAGCGCCGCCATCAGGTGGGCGGCGATCAGCTCATTCGCCTTGCCCGCCAGTGCAGTCGGCGGGAAGTTCAACGAAAGTGGCTGTGCCATAGCTGGTTTCGCAACCATCGCGTAGGCGCCTGCGGCAACGCCCGCGCCCATAGCGGCACGGCGTGATATCGACATGGTCGACTCCCTGGTGAGTGGTGGTGGATCAGTGCGCGGGCGCGCGAAAGCGCCTGCGGTAGTCGCTCGGCGAGATGCCGAGCAATTCGACGAAAGTGCGGCGCATCGTCTCTTCGGAGCCGAACCCGCTGCGGCGTGCGATCACCGCCATCGGCTCGTCGCCGGATTCGAGCAGTGCCTGCGCGGCCTCGAGCCGGACCTGCTTGACGTAGTGCCCCGGCGTCATGCCGATCTCCCGGCGGAACAGCCTGCTCAGGTGGCGTTCGCTCAGCGCGGCGCGGGCGGCCATCGCCGCCAGGCTGTGGTCTCCGGATAGATCGGCGACCACCGAATCCACCACTTGGCGCAGCCCCTCGGTGCGCGGAGTCGGGATGGTGGTGCGCACGCTGAACTGCGACTGCCCGCCGGGCCGGTGCAGGAACACAACCAGGTGCTTGGCCAGGCTGCGCGCCAATTCGGCGCCGTGCTGCTCCTCGACGAGCGCCAGCGCCATGTCGATACCCGCGGTGACACCCGCGGACGTGATGATCGGCCCGTCTCGCACATAGATGGCGTCGGCGTCGACTTGGACGCGCGGAAACCGCTGAGCCAGTTCGGCACACGCCAGCCAATGCGTGGTGGCGCGCCGACCGTCGAGCAGTCCCGCTTCGGCGAGCACCAACGCCCCGGTACACACCGACGCCACCCGACGAGCCCTGCCGCCGATCGCGCGCACCGCGTCCACCAGGGCATCCGGAACCCGATCCTCCGGCGCGTGTCCCGGCACCAGCAGGGTTTCGATCGGTCCGCCGAAGTCGCCGAGCGCACCGTCGACCCCCAGCGGCACGCCCACGTCGGTACGCACCGGCGCCCCATCCGGCGAGGCGAACCGGACCCGGTGTCCGGCCCAGTGCAACACCTGCACCGGCCCGGCGACGTCCAGCATCAGCACACCGTCCGACACCGCGACCAGGACGTCATCACTTGCCTCCATGAGCCCAGTCTCGAGGCACCGGATCAAGTCCGCAAGGACGCGGTCCCCACAGATCCGGACATGCCGGATGCCATCCAGTCACACCAATAGCGGCGGCGACACGCGGAACATCGCCAGCGTCGGCGGCGCCACCCAGGCCCTGAGGCTTCCGGTGGCACGAAAGAGCCGGTCGCATTCAGCGAATTCGGTTCGGTCCCAGGCCCAGAGCTGTCAATGCGGCAGGCGTGGCACGTTACCGTCGGGATCATCGACCGACTCGACCTCGACCGCGCAATCAGGGTTCCAGTTCTTCTCTACGCTGCTTCCCGAAAGCCTCATCCGCGCGGTTGCGCTGCCCAGCGCTCGAGTGTGGCGGTAGCTGTGGCGCGATCTGCCGGTGTGAGGTCAGCGATGCGGGCGAGGTGGTTGGCATCAGGGGCGAGGTAGACGTGGCCGTCTGCGCCGGGGTGGAAGGGTTCGGCGCGGGCCGGGTCGTTGTCACCATAGATGAAGAGCAGGGGTACTGGCGAAACTCGGGGTGCGCGACCGAACCCAAGCCGTGATCGTGGCCTACGAATCGGGATTCGTCACCGCCCGCTAACGCATCAGTTGGGTCTGCGCGTGCTCAGTTCCTGGGCAGACAGTGCCGCGCCGCCCGAGAGCGTACGGCCCTCGGGCGGCTGGTCGAACTTCCAGGACGACGCGCTACTGCTTCGGTGCGCGCAACGCCTCCTGCACGAACTGCGTGGTGTAGGTTTCGGACAGGTCGATGCGATCGCGCACCGGGCGCACGTTCTTCGAGTACTTGCCGAGGATGTCCAGAACGTTCTGCGCGCCTTCGGGTTTCATCAAGCCGTCGCCGTTGAACATGCCGATCGAGTCGCGGATCGACTGGACGTAGAGGTCCTTGCCCGCGCTGGCGTACTGCGGGGGCATCTTCGCCGCGATCTCCTCCGGAGTGTGTGTCTTGATCCATTGGAGTGTCTGCACGAACGCGGTGGCGAGCTTCTGCACGATCTCCGGGTGGGCGTCGACGGTCGCGCAGCTCATGTACAGCGACGTCGCCGGATACAACCCGCCCAGGGCGGCCCTCGTCCCCGCCTCGGTGCGCATGTCGACCAGGATCCGCGCGTCGCCGGAGTTCACCATCTGCGCCACGGTCGGGTCGGTGGTCATGCCCGCGTCGATGCCGTCGTGGTTCATGCCCGCGATGAACGTCTGTCCGGCACCGACTTTCACCCGGGTATAGTCGGCCGTGGTCATGCCCTCCTGGCCGGTGAGCGCCTGGGTGAGGAAGTCGGTCGAGGATCCGAGGGACGTCACGCCCAGCTTCTTGCCGCGCAGGTCGGCCACCGACGTGATGCCGGTATCGGACTTCGACACCAGTTCGGCCTCGCCCGGCACGTCCGACATCTGCACTACCGAGCGGATGCACTGGTCTTTGGCCTGCAGGTCGATGGTGTGGTCGTAGAACCCGACCACGCCCTGCACGTCGCCGGTGAGCAGCGCGGTTTCCGCGGTGGCGCCGGACTGTTCACCGAGCAGCTTCACGTCGATGTCGTTGCTCTTGAAGAAGCCCAGCTGCTGGGTGAGCATGGCGGGCAGGTAGATCACCTTCTCCAGCCCGCCCACCATGATGGTGATCTGCGGGCGGCCATCGGCCATCGGGATGCTGCGGGAGTCGCGGCATCCGGTGGTCAGCAGCAGTGCCGCGATCGCGACGACGACGAGCGCCCAATGCTTGCGATGTTTCATGATCAGATCCCGTGGTTCGAGTTCGCCTGGGACGGACGCCATTTCAGCAACCGGTTCTCCGCCATGCCGATCCCCCACTCCGCGATCAGCGCGATCACGGTGATGATGATCATGCCCGCGTAGATGCCCGCCGAGTCGAAGGTGCCCTGCGAGTTGCTGATCAGCAGGCCCAAACCCTTACTCGCACCGGCGTATTCGCCGACCACCGCGCCGATCAATGCGAAGCCGAAGGCGGTATGCAGGCTGGACAGAATCCAGGTGGTCGCGCTCGGCAGCACGATCGTCACCAGCACCTGCCTGCGGCTCGCGCCGAGGATGCGGGCGTTGTTGATCACGTTGCCGTCCACCTCGCGCGCGCCGGTGAACGCGTTGAAGAACACCGCGAAGAACACCAGCACCACCACCGTCGCCACCTTCGAGCTCAGCCCGAGGCCGAACCAGATGATGAACAGCGACGCGAGCACGATGCGCGGAACCGCGTTGAGCGCCTTGATGAACGGCGCGAGCACCTCGGCCCAGTACCGGCTGCGCCCGAGCAGCACGCCGAGCACCACACCGGCGACCGTGCCGATCGCGAAGCCGAGCACGGCCTCCTGCACGGTGGTGTAGATCTGCAACCAGATCGAGCCGAACTGGGTGCCCTCGGTGAACCATTCGACCAGCCGGGCCCAGATCAGCGACGGCTTGGAGTAGAAGAACGGGTCGATCCACACCGTCGCGGTGATCTCCCACGCGCCGAGCCACACGGCGACCAGCGCGGCGCGCAGCCCCCAGGTGCGCAGGCGAGCGCGGCGGGCGTTGGTCCGTACCCTGGCCAGGATCTGCTCTTCGGTCTCGTTCTCCACCACCGGCGTTGGGACGGCGTCCTCGACCAGCACGTCATGCGACACGGGAGGCTCCCTTCGCCCGGGCTGCCTCGACCTGGTCGCGCAGCGTTTCCCAGATTTCCTTGTAGATGTCACGGAATTCGGCGGTCAGCCGCACGTCCTCCACGCTGCGCGGCCGCTCCAGCCCCACGGTGAAGTCTCCGCAGACGGTGGCCGGGCTCGCGGTCATGACGACCACCCGGTCGGCGAGCACGATCGCCTCCTCCAGATCGTGGGTGACGAAGATGACCGCCGCATTGGTGCCCGCCCAGACCCGCAGCAGCTCGTCCTGCATGAGCTGGCGGGTCTGCACGTCCAGCGCGCTGAACGGCTCGTCCATCAGCAGGATCTCCGGCTCGTTGACCAGCGTCTGCGCCAGCGCGACGCGCTTGCGCATGCCGCCGGACAGCTGGTGCGGGTAGTAGCGCTCGAACCCGGCCAGGCCGACCGTGCGCACCCACGCCGACGCCTTCTCGCGCGCCTCGGCTTTCGACGCGCCGCGCAGGCGCGGACCGAGCGCGACGTTGTCCAGCACGCTCTTCCACGGCAGCACCGCGTCCTGCTGGAACATGTAGCCGATGCCGTCCGGGATGCCGTGCACGTCCTTGCCGCGCACCAGCGTCCGCCCGGCCGAGGCGGGTTCCAGCCCGGACACCAGCGAGAGCGTGGTGGACTTACCGCACCCGGTCGGGCCGACGACGGCGACGAATTCGCCGGGCCGCACCTCGAGGTTCAAATTCCGCACGGCGGTATGAATGCCACCGCCGGTGCCGGGGAAGCGCTTGGTCGCGCTCCGCAGCTGAATGAGTGATTGCGTCATTGCTTCCTACTCCTGCGAGATCGAGATAGGGCGACCGTACGTGTCCCGCGTCACACCACAGAGCTTGTGCGCACAACCGCCACAAACACGGGATTCGCAGGTTCTGCGCATTCTGCTCATGCGCTGTGGTGGTCGAACGGGCGCAGCCGGACGAAGTCCGTCCATAGACCGCGCCGGGTCGAGCGAAAGCAGAGACAGCCGCAGAAAGAACGCAGCCGGACGAAGTCCGTCCATAGACCGCGCCGGGTCGAGCGAAAGCAGAGACAGCCGCAGAAAGAACGCAGTCGGACGAAGTCCGTCGATACACTGCGCCGGGTCGAGCGAAGGCAGAGACAGCCGCAGAAAGAACGCAGTCGGACGAAGTCCGTCGATAGACCGCGCCGGGTCGAGCGAAGGCGAGACAGCCGCCTATGCTGCGCCTATGGCCACTGAGGGCGCGCGGGCCGTGCGGTTGCGGACCCAGGTTCTGCTGTCGCAGATCGTGGTCGTCGCCTTGACGCTCGGTGTCGCGTTCGCGGTGTTCGGCTACCTCAGCGATCAGCGGCTGCGCGACACCTATGGGCAGCGCGCGCTCGCCATTGCGCGAACCGTCGCCGCCGACCCGGTGGTGCGCGCGGAGGTGGCCCGGTACGCGCCCGGCGCGGTTGCCGACGACCCCGCGGTACGCGAGGAACTCACCTCGGGTCCCCTGGAGCGGCTCGCGGTGGATGCGACGCAGCGCAATGCGGCGTTGTTCGTGGTGATCACCGACGACGCGGGCATCCGGCTCGCGCACCCCGATCCCAGCCGACTCGCCGAACACGTCAGCACCGACCCGTCCGAGGCACTCGCGGGCCGCGAATCGATCACCGAGGAACGGGGCACCCTCGGCGACTCGGTCCGCGCGAAAGTCCCGGTCCTGGCACCCGATTCGGGCAACGTCGTCGGCGCGGTGAGCGTCGGCATCTCCACGGACGCGGTGCACGATCAGCTTCTGGACGATCTGCGCACCGCGGGTGTGCTCGTCGGCGCGGCGCTGCTGGTCGGCATCGTGGGCTCGATTTTGCTCGCCCGGCGGTGGCGCGGCCTGACCCTCGGATTGGAGCCCGACGAGCTCGCCGAACTGGTTCGCGGTCAAGCCGCGGTGCTGCACGGTATCGGGGGCGGCGTGCTCGCCGTCGACGCGTCGTGGCGCACGACCTTCGTCAACGACGAGGCGCGCAGGCTGCTGGGCATCGCACCCGACCTCGGACGTCCGGTGGAGGAGATCGGGCTGACCCCTCGGGTGCTGGAGGCGTTCCGCAACCTGGACGAACAACCCGCTTCCGCGACGGTCGGCTCGCACATCGTCATCATCTCGGCGCGGCGGGTCAGCCGCGACGGGCGCGACCTGGGCGCGGTGCTCACCGTGCGCGACCGCACCGACGTGGAGTCGCTGACCAGGCAGCTGGACGCGGTGCAGTCGATGAGCACGGTGCTGCGCGCCCAGCGCCACGAGTTCTCCAACAAGATGCACCTGATCAGCGGCCTGTTGCACAGCGGACGCGTCGAGGAGGCGTCGCGATCGATCGACGAGCTGATCGGCGCGGGTCCGCTCGGTGCGGCGACCCCGGGAATCGACGCCATCCACGACGCGTACCTCCAGGCGTTCCTGGCCGCCAAGGCGGCGCACGCCAGGGAGAACGGCGTCGAACTGGTGCTCGGACCCAACACCTGGGTGGAGGGCAGCCTCGCCGATCCGGTGGACGTGACCACCGTGCTCGGCAACCTGCTGGACAATGCGATGGAGGCCGTTCGCGATCGTGACCGCCCGGTGCGGCAGGTGGAAGTCGAACTGGTGCAAGAGGATTCGACCTTGCACATCACCGTCGCGGACAGCGGCGACGGAGTGGCCCCGGATCTGGTCGACACACTGTTCACCGAGGGGATCTCGACCCGCGAGGACCACGGCGTCCCCGGCGGGCGCGGAGTGGGCCTGGCCCTGATCCGGCAGATCGCCCGCGCCCACGGCGGCGACGTGCGCCTGTCCAGCCCCGGTGGCGGACAGCCGCCACTCACCGGCGCCGAATTCATCGCCCGCATACCCGGAGTGCTCGTCGAGAGCGAGGTGCCATGGCCGCAACAGCTCTGACCGTCCTGGTCGTCGACGACGATTTCCGGGTCGCCAACCTGCACGCCGGAATCGTCGAGTCCATCGCGGGCTTCACTGTGGCGGGCACCGCCAACACCCTCGCCGCCGCGCGGGAACTCGTCGCGGCGGAACCGGTCGATCTCGCACTGGTGGACGTCTACCTTCCGGATGGCTCCGGCATCGATTTCGTCCGCGAGATCCACTGCGACGCCATGATTCTCACCGCGTCCACGGAGAGCGACGCCGCGCGGGCCGCGATCGCGGCCGGAGCGCTGGCCTACCTGATCAAGCCGTTTCCGCACACCGAACTTGCCGCGCGCCTGGCCGCATACGCCCGCTACCGGCGCATCCTCGCCACCCCACAGATCGACAACACCCGGGTGTCGGCAGCGCTGCATGCGCTGCGTCCCGTCGCCACCACGACCGCGCCGACCGCGGCGGCGGCGTCCCCCACGAAAGACCTTGTTCTGCAATCTATTCGGGATGCGGGTGTCCCGCTGTCCGCCGGCGAGGTGGCCACCGCCATCGGCGTCTCCCGCGCCACCGCGCAACGCTATCTCGCCGCCCTGGTCTCGAGCGGCGCCGTGCATATGCGCCTGCGCTATGGCAGCACCGGACGGCCGGAGCAGGAGTACTCGGCGGCGCCCCAGCGCTGAACGAACGGCGCGACGTCCTCGTTCAGGCGGTGCGGACGGGGAATCGCCGCGCCCACGGCTCGTGTGGCGTGCGCGCGACGTTGAGCACGGAGCTGAGCAGTCGGTACCAGCCCGCGATGGTGACGAGTTCGAGGATCTGATCGTCGCGGTAGCGGGCGGTGAGTTCCGGCCAGAGGTCATCGGAGATGTCCGCGGTGTCGTGCAGTTCGTCGGCGAGGCGCACGAGCACGGTGTCCTGCGGCGACCACGCCGGATCGTCGGCGGTTCCGATCGCCGCGGCGTCGGTCTGCTCGGCGGTCAAACCCACCTCGGGCGCCTGGACGACGGCGTGCACACCCCACTCGTACTCCGCGCCCGCCCTGGCGCAGATGCGGTGGATGACGATCTCACGGTCGCGCGGCGGGACGCGACCGTGACCGAGGATGCCCGCGCCGAGCGGACGCATCCGGCCGAAGAGTTCCTCGTGGATCGCGAGGGTGCGGAACAGCGCCAGCGGCTCCACCGCAGCGCCGGGCGGCATCCATTTGAGCAGCTGTGCCTCGATGTCCGGTGGGTACGGCGGATTCAGTGGCGCGATGCGCGGGCCGGGTTGCTTCGCTGTCATGGTCAATCCTCTCGTGTCGGATGAAAGAGTTGATGGAGGCGCACACAACGCGCCGTGTGAGCGCCGGTATCCTGTGCTTCGAAAATCAGAGCAAGGATGGTGGCGATGGTAGCTTCGGAATCCGAAGCGGGCAAGGTGCCTGCTGTCGGCTCCCCCGTGCGCGGATCGCGCTCGGGGCGCCCGATCATGGTGCTGCTGGATCTGCTCGGCAGACGGTGGACGCTACGGGTGCTGTGGGAACTGCGGGACGGGCGCGCGGCCACCTTTCGCGAGTTGCAGGCACGGTGCGATGGCGTCTCGGCCAGCGTGCTAAACGATCGGCTGCGCGAATTGCGGGATGTGCGAATCGTGGTCGCGGGAGCGGACGGGTATCACCTCAGCGGCGACGGCATGGAGCTCGTCGCCGCGCTCGCCCCGCTCCAGGGATGGGTGCAGCGCTGGAGCGACGAAGCCGGTGACGAACCGAGCTGAGCCGGCTTCCGCCTGAGAACCCGTCCGCATCCGGCGGGCTCTCGCGCCCAGGGCGGCTTCGTCCTCCGGCGACGGTAGCGTGACGGCATGAGCATGCTCGAGGTCGCCATTGTGGGCTATGGCTTGGCTGGGTCCGTGTTCCACGCTCCGCTGATCGCCGCCGAACCTCGGATGCGAGTGGCGGCGGTAGTCACCTCGTCGGCGGAACGGGCCGAGCAGGCGCGCCACGAGCATCCTGGGGTGCGCGTGTTCTCGCACGCAGAAGAGCTGTTCGCCGCGCCGACTGGAATCGATCTGGTCGTGATCGCGACGCCCAACCGCACGCACGCGCCACTGGCCGGCCAGGCGCTCGACGCCGGGTTGCCGGTGGTGGTGGACAAACCGTTCGCGGTCTCGGTGACCGACGCCGAAGACCTCGTCGAGCGAGCGGAGCGGGCGGGGCTCGCGCTGTCGGTCTTCCAGAACCGGCGCTGGGACGGTGACTTCCGGACCGTGCGCGACCTCGTGCGGACCGGAAAGCTGGGCGTGGTGCGCCGTTTCGAGTCGCGGTTCGAGCGCTGGCGCCCGGTGCCGAAAGGCGGCTGGCGGGAGATCGGCTCCGACGAGGAGGGCGCGGGCATTCTCATCGACCTCGGCAGCCATCTGGTGGACCAGGCCGTGACGCTGCTCGGCCCGGTGCGCTCGGTGTACTGCGAGCTCGACCGGCGGCGCGAAGCGATCACCACCGACGACGACGCGTTCGTCGCCCTCACCCACACCAGCGGCGTCCGGTCCCATCTGTGGATGAATGCCGTTGCCCCGCACCTCGGCCCGCGTTTCCGGGTACTCGGCTCCGAAGCCGGTTACCTCACCTATGGGCTCGACCCGCAGGAGGACGCGCTGCGGTCCGGTCGCCGACCCGACGACGGTTTGCCATGGGGCACTGTCGAACCCGAGCGCTGGGGTGTCCTGGGCGCCGAACCGGACTTCGCGCCGCTACCGACAGCGCCGGGCGACTACCCTGCGTTCTATTCCGCGATGGCGGCGGCAGTACTCGACGGCGCGCCCGTTCCCGTCGATCCGCGCGATGCCGTCGCCACGGTCCGCCTGCTGGCGAAGGCTCGGGAGTCGGCTGCCGCAGGTGTGACCGTCACCGCCTGACCAGGGCTGGCCACCTCCGCCGCGACTCGATAACGTCGATCCCCGAGGTCGGCCCGGATGGGGCCGGTTGGGCGGAGAGGAGATCCGAATGGGTTCAACGGTTTTCGCGGTGTTCCTGCCGCTGGCCCTGGCCTTGGTGATGTTCGGGCTCGGATTGACCTTGGCCGTGGACGATTTCGCCCGCGTGCTGCGGTTTCCGAAGGCGGCGCTGATCGCGCTGGTCTGCCAGATGGCGGTGCTGCCCGCGCTGTGCCTGGGCATGATCTACCTGTTCGGCCTCGACGGCGCGCTGGCCGTCGGCATGATGCTGCTCGCGGCGTCGCCGGGTGGGCCGTCGGCCAATCTGTTCAGCCACATCGCCGGCGGCAACGTCGCGCTGAACATCACGCTGACGGCGATCAATTCGGTGCTCGCGGTGTTCACCATGCCGGTGGTGGTCGCGCTGGCCTACACGTTGTTCCTGGACGGCGACGGGTCGCTGGGACTGCGGCCGGACAAGTTCGCGCAGGTGTTCGCCATCGTGCTGGTGCCGGTCGCGATCGGCATGCTGGTGCACCGGCGGTTCCCGGCGTGGTCGCAGCGGATGCGCGGCACGGTCAAGATCCTGTCCATCGTGGTGCTCGCGCTGGTGGTCGCCGCGGCGGTCGGCAAGAACTTCGAGACGCTCACCGAGAACATCGGCACGCTGGCCTCGATCTGCCTGTCGTTCGCGGTGATCAGCCTGACCGTCGGCTACTTCGTGCCCCGGTTGTTCCGGGTGGACACCGACCAGGCGATCGCCTCGTCCATGGAGATCGGCATCCACAACGGGGCGATCGCGATCGCCGTCGCCGCGTCGGTTCTGCACCAGGACGCCATGGCCGTGCCCGGCGCGGTGTACGGCGTGCTGATGAACATCCCCGCAGCCCTCGCGGCGTATCTGCTGGCCAGGCGGGCGCGACGGGACCGGGGCACGCCGGTGCCGAGCATGGCGAGTTAGCGGCGACAACGGGCGATCCGGACACCGGCCGGCCCGATGAGTAGCCTAGCCTTTCGGATGGTCGACGCCATTCGAAGGGAGCCAGCAGCGCGATGCAACCGCTCGGTGCGAGCGATCCGGCGCGGATCGGGGACTATCGGCTGCTCGGCGTGCTGGGCGCGGGCGGCATGGGCAGGGTCTACCTGGGGCGGAACGCGGGCGGGCGCACCGTCGCGGTCAAGGTCATCCGCCCGGACATGATCGACGCCGAATTCCGCGAGCGCTTCCGGCGCGAGGTCACCGCGGCGCGGCGGGTCGGCGGACGGTTCACCGCGCCGGTGCTCGACGCCGATGTCGACGCCGACCCCCCATGGCTGGCCACCGGCTATGTGGCCGGGTTCGCGCTGGCCGACGCGGTCGACCGGTACGGCCCGTTCACCGAGAACTCGCTGCTCGTCCTGGCGCACGGGCTGGTCGAGGCGCTGGTGGCGGTGCATCGGGCGGGCGTGGTGCATCGCGACCTGAAACCGTCGAATGTCCTGCTGGCCCTCGACGGTCCCAAGGTGATCGATTTCGGCATCGCCCGCGCCATCGACGACAGCAAGCTCACCACGACCGGAAAGCTCATCGGCTCACCGGGATTCATGTGCCCGGAGCAGGTGACCGGCGATCCGATCGGCCCGGCCGCGGATATTTTCGCGCTGGGCGGCGTGCTCGTGTTCGCGGCGACCGGCCACGGGCCGTTCGGCGTCGGCGAGACGATGCAGATGCTGTGGCGGGTGGTGTACGAGCAGCCCCAGCTCGACGACGTGCCGGAACGGCTGCGTCCGCTGGTGGCGGCCTGCCTGACCAAAGACGCCGCCGCGCGCCCGACCCTGGACCAGCTGCTCACGCAGCTGACCGCCCTCGGCATCCCCGATCGCGGCGGCTGGCTGCCGGGCCCGGCGCTCGAGGAAGTCAGCAGGCGTGCGATCGAGCTGCTCGACCTGGACTCCGGCACGATCGACCGGCTGGAGCCCACGGCGCTCGCTCCGATCGACAGACCGGAGTTTCCAACACCTGGTCTAGTAGACCGCCCGGAGCTCCCTGCCCCCGGTCCACCGGATCCGGCGCGCACCGCCGACACCGTGGCCCACCCGACGCCACCACCACAGCGGCAGTACGCGCATGGCGGCCACGCCGAGGGCTCGGTGCCGACACAAAAGCGGCAGCCAGGCCCACACCCCTCTCCAGCTTTCGCCCGCCATTCCTTTGGGCAGACGACTTACCCACCCGCGCAATCTGATTCGCCTCATTTCCATCCACCCACCGCAGCGGCGTCCACCCCACGCCGCCGCGCCGTGCTGATCGGGAGCGCGCTCGTGGTCGCCGTTGTGGTCGCGGCGGCGGCATTCGTGATCGGCGCCCAGCTGCGGGCCCAGGACGCACACGGTTCCACTTCCACGACCGGAAGCGACACGGTCGCTACCGTGCCGAACGCACTGGTCGGCGAGTGGCAGGGTGTAGCCAAAGACCTGCTGGGTAGCTACGACATCATAGTGCGGCTCACTCCGGGAAAGGTCGGCGAGCAGGTCGGCGAATCGAGCAATACCGGCCGAATCGTCGGCTTGAAGTGCGGCCGGGCGGAGACACTCACGTCCGCGACCGCAGGCAGCGTGACACTGACCGCCAAACTCACCGAGGACAACGGCGGCTGCAACGACGACGGAGCGACCTCCCGATTGGAATTGCGACCGGACGGAACGATGTCGTACCGAACTCAGGGCGTGGCGGGCGATATGGCCGGGATCCTCAACCGAACCGGCTGATCGGACGCGCCGTCACCGTCATGGGCGGCAGCGCGCGTCCCACCGGTTCACGATCACGGGAATCCGCTCCAGCCGCCCCGTGTTGTAGAGCTCGCAGCAGAAGTTCACGTACTCAGGCGTATTGATGTCGACCGGTGACGCGCAGTACTCCGCCGCTGACTCTGCAGAAGCAGTAGCGACCTCCTGCCCGCCGAAGCCGAACGAGTTTGCCGCTACCGCCAACCCGAAAGCAGCGGCGATTGCGATTCGCTTCATTGATCCCCTCCCATGCAATCCCCGTAGTACGAGCCAGGGCACATGGACGCCCGGGCCGGCCAACTATACCCCGCGCGCGTGCCGCGACCGGGAGCCTTGCCCCGAGCGCGGTTGCCCGCAGGCGGTTAAGGTGCGGCGGTGGATAGAGCGGAATTTGTCGAGCGCGGTGCTTCCATCGCCGATCGTCTGACGACTACGCAAGCGCAACCGCCGTGGTGGCTGGTGGTTGCGGCCGCGGTGGCGGCGCTCATGTTGGTGGGCTACACGCCGATCTGGCGGTTGACCCGGAACATCGTCACCATCGCGCACGAAGGCGGGCATGCCGTGGTCGCGCTGCTGACCGGCCGGAAGCTCAACAGCATCCGGTTGCATTCGGACACCTCGGGCCTGACCGTGTCGAGCGGAAAGCCGTACGGCCTCGGGATGATCCTCACCACGATGGCGGGCTACCCGGCGCCGCCGCTGCTCGGTCTCGGATTCGCCGCCCTACTCGGCGCGAGCCGGATCACACTGATGCTCTGGACCGCCATCGCGCTGCTCGCCGCACTGCTGATCAAGATCAGGAACATCTACGGTGGCATCACCGTGATCGGTCTCGGCGGGTTGGTCTTCGTGGTGTCCTGGTTCGGCACCGACACCTTGCAGGCAGGTTTCGCGTACCTGGGCGCGTGGTTCCTGCTGTTCGCCGGGGCGCGTCCGGTGGCCGAGCTGCAACGCGGCCGCTCCCGCCAGCAGCGTTCCCGGAATCACGAGGTCGAGTCGGACGCCGATCAACTCGCACGGCTCACCCGCCTGCCCGGCCTGCTGTGGGTATTCGTGTTCGGCGCGATCGCGGTGGGCTCACTACTGCTCGGCGCGGGACTCCTGATCTCCGACATCGCCGAACTCAGCCTGCCGAACGTGTCGTCCGGCTCCTGATCGGTGTTCGACAGCACGACTGTTCCGCACCGAGGGCGTCGTATCAACCGCTCGGCTGGAGACGGTGGGTGGTGGGTACTCGCTTGCTGTAAAGGAAGATTCGCGTCCGGTCAGCTCGACAGGAGATTTCGCTCATGAAGTTCGTTCGTAGACTTGTCATTTGCGCGATGGCGTTCGCCGTCCCGGGGTTGTCGACAGCTGGGACAGCTGCCGCAGCCACCACGATTCCGTTCCAGATCAACGCGGCTCCGCTCGGGAATCCGAACGGGAGCTTCGATCTTGTCGGATCAGCTCGCTGCGTTGCCGTAGTCGGCGAACAGTCCGGCATCGTCGTCGTCACCGGAGCAAACCCCGGACGTTGGGGCTGCTCGGTGTCCGCGCCGGTGCAATGGATCAACCTCTCTACCGGTGCGACCGGAACCGCGCAAATGTCCAACGGGCTGCATGGATTACCTCCCGAGGCAACACTGCGCACCGGCGTCGGGCAAGTTCTCGTCGTACTCAATCCGGGCGGCATCCACACTCCCGGGTTCGCTACGTTCTACGCCCCGTAGGCGACTAATTCCTCGATACCCCCGGTCTCGACGCCGCGCTCGCCGCGCAGCGCGGCCCGGCCGGCTCGGTTAGGCTCGAAGCCCGCCCTGTGCCGCCGCCCGCTGCGGCGGCGCATCGCCGAGCAACGCCGCTTCGGGCGTCCCGATGCCAGTTCTCCCGACATCCGGAGCGACGATGTACACCCGTGCGCGCACAGCGATTCTGCACCAGTCCTTTTCGATGATCACGCTCGTCACGATGCTTTTCCTCACGGGTGCTCCCGGCGCCACCGCCTCTGCCGCACCGATCCATGCGGCCTGCGGCACCCCGTTGACGGCCGCCGAAACCGCAGAAATCGCAACGCTCTCCGACCCCGCGACGTTGACCGGTTCGTCGCTGCGGCGACTGGAACAGGCGATCGCCGATCATCAGCGGATCACCGAAATCCTGGTCCGCCATCGTGACCGGCGCGGACTGTTCGCGCTCGGGCTCGACGCGGTCGAACACGCCGCCGTGCTGCCGTTGCAGCGCGATCCCGCATCCTTCGCCGACCAGGAGTGGGCGCACCGGATCAGCCTCGAGCTGCTGTCGCGTTTCCTGCGCAATGTGCATGCCGAATTCACCGGCGCACCTACCGATCCACAGTGGACGCACTACTTCGATCTGGCCCGCCGCTGCGAGCTGTCCCCCGCCCGCGTAGCGATGGCCGGATACAACGCGCACCTCACCGTCGATCTGGCTTACTCCGTCGCGGCGGTCGGCAGTACCTCCGCCAATGCTCCCGACTACTTCCGCATCGTCGATGCGATCGCCCAACAGGGCGCGCTGATCGTCGCGTCGACCAAGGCGGTCTACGGCGCCGATCTCGGACCACTGTGGCGTTTCTACTTCGTGGGCGAGGGCTTGGACCTGCTGCTCGGCCGAGGCGTCGCGACCGGTCCACTGCTCCGTTTCGCCGACGCGGGCGCCAATGTCGTCATCTTCGGCAACGGGCTGGCCTTGCGGGACCCGGCCCTTGCGCCCGCCGCGACCGTCGAAATCGACGTCCTCTGGCGCGCCCTGGACTTCGCCTTCGACACGCTGTCGCGCCTCGGCGGTCTCTAGCCGGTGTCCTGATAACCGCCTCCCCGGCCGCGATACCGAGGGGCGGCATCAGCCTGCGCTCGTATCCCGATCTCGCGGCCCAGCGCCGCGTTCCCGGAAGCGCGTCGCATTCATTCCCCACAGCAACTGGCATTCCTCGGTCGCGCGCAACTGGCCGATGCCGACGCATACCTTCCTGCACAACGCGGTCGTCTTCGCCCTGTTCTACGACCGGTCAGCCCGGGTGCTCCCGCCACTGGCCGGCCGTCGCGCTGTGTGAAGATCATGTTGTCTCGACGCTTCGAATCGCCTCGCCCCCACGAGTTTTCACGGTCGCCGTGCGTGGGATCGCTCGCGTCGGCGTTTTCGCCAAACGACACCTGCTGCCCGACCCGAGCGAGGTGTTCCGGCTCGGTGACATCATCAGCCACCACAAGAATTCAGCCCTGCACCGCCCGGCCCACCAACCGCACTGAGGCGCCCATCGGCCTACCGAAAAGTCGCCACAACCTCGCCGACCAACTCCTGGGGCGGGCGGGTCGCATCGACGGTGCTGCCCTTCTCGTCGGCGTCCAGCGGCTCCAGCGTGGCGAGCTGGGAATCGAGCAGGCTGGGCGGCAGAAAGTGCCCGCGCCGGTGGGTGACGCGTCGCACGAGTTCATCGCGCGGTACGTCCAGTTGCAGGAAGAAGGCATCGGGCACAGCCGCGCGCAGCCGATCGCGGTAGGCCCGTTTGAGAGCGGAACAGGTGACGACAGCGCCGCGGCCGGACCGCTCGGCCATCACGGCGGCCAGGGCGTCCAGCCAAGGGGAGCGGTCGGCGTCATCCAGGGGCGTCCCCGCCGCCATCTTCGCGATATTCGCGGGTGGATGGAAGTCGTCGCCCTCGGTGTATTCGACGCCCAATGCGTCAGCCAGGCGGGTGCCCACTGTCGTCTTCCCCGAACCCGACACGCCCATGACGACGATCACCGGTACATCGTGCACTGGAACCTCCGTCCTGCGCGGTGCGATATCCCGTACCTCGACTTTGTCCTCGGCAACAGCCTGGCGGAGCATACAACGACGCAACGCGAGCACCATACCGGCCGGACGGGTAGCCGCGCGGCGTTCATCGCACGAAGCTACGCGCCGTCGACATCCGCCCTCCGCAACTCATGAGCGCGGGAAATGGCCGGAAGGCCCGGCGTCTAGTGTCATGCGGTATGGAACTACGCATCTTCACCGAGCCGCAGCAGGGCGCCAGCTATGACACGCTGCTCACCGTCGCCAAGGCTACCGAGGACTTGGGCTTCGACGCGTTCTTCCGCTCCGACCACTACCTGAGCATGGGCGACGCCGACGGTCTGCCCGGCCCCACCGACGCCTGGATCACCCTCGCCGGGCTGGCCAGGGAGACCGAGCGGATTCGGCTGGGCACCTTGGTCACCGCGGCCACGTTCCGGCTGCCCGGCCCGCTGGCCATCCAAGTCGCGCAGGTGGACCAGATGTCCGGCGGCCGGGTGGAGCTCGGCATCGGCAGCGGCTGGTTCGCCGAAGAGCATGCCGCGTACGGCATCCCGTTCCCAGCCGACAAGTTCGCCCGGCTGGAAGAACAGCTGGCGATCATCACCGGGCTCTGGGCCACCAAACCCGGCGACACCTTCAGCTACGACGGCGAGCACTATCAGCTCGCCGACTCTCCCGCCCTGCCCAAGCCGGTGCAAGACCCGATACCGCTGCTGATCGGCGGCCAGGGCGCGACCCGCACCCCGCGGCTGGCCGCACGATACGCGAGCGAGTTCAACATGCCGTTCTCCTCGATCGAGGACAGTACGCGCCAGTTCGACCGGGTTCGCGCCGCCGCCGAGGCACACGGCCGCAAGGCCGACGATCTGGTCTACTCCAACGCCCTGGTGGTGTGCGTCGGCGCGACCGACGCCGACGTGGCGCGTCGAGCCGCGGCAATAGGACGCGGCGTGGACGAACTGAAGACCAACGGCCTGACCGGTTCACCCGCCGAGGTGGTGGACAAGATCGGCCGATACGCCGAGATCGGAACCGGCCGTATCTACCTCCAGGTTCTCGATCTGGCCGATCTCGATCATCTCGAGCTGATCTCGACCCAGGTGCAGTCGCAGCTCTGAGCTGTGCACGGTGGCGACGGCAACATCCGGATCGCCGTCGTTCGTCCCGCGACAGACCCGACGCCGTCGCGCTACATCGACCACCGCCTGGCGGGTCGTGCAGGAAGCCTGCTCAGGTCGGTTTGTCGCAGGGTGACCAGTCGGTGAACAGCGCCCGAGCACGGCTGATCCGGCCTATGGTTGGGCCTATGACGCCGTTGCAGCGCTACATCGCGGAGGAAATCGCTGTCGACCACGCCGACGGCATCCTGTCCCGGCGGGAGGCGCTGCGCCGACTGGCTCTGCTCGGATTGGGCGCCGGCGCCGCGGCCGCGCTGCTCGCCGCCTGTTCGGGGAACGACACCAAGATCACCGACTTCGACCCCTCGCCCGCGGCTCCCTCGGCGCCGCCCGGCTCGGTCAACGCGATCCCCACTACCGCCATCACTTTCGCCGGACCCGGCGGCACGCAGCTACAAGCCGCGTGGGCCGCGGCGCAGCAGCCGCGGGGCGGGGTGCTGGTCATCCATGAGAACAAAGGCCTCACCGACCATATCCGCTCGGTGACCGGCCGATTCGCGGGTGCCGGATACTCCGCGCTCGCGGTCGACCTGCTCTCCTCTCGCGGCGGCACCGCCGCGTTCACCGATCCGGCCGCGGCGACCGCCGAGCTGAGTCGTATTCCGCAGGACCAGTTCGTGGCCGACCTGCGCGCCGGGCTCGATGAACTGCAGCGCCGCGTCGACGGAAAGAAGCTGGGCGCCACCGGTTTCTGCTTCGGCGGCGGCCTGACCTGGTTGCTGATGACCTCCGGTGCGTCGCAACTGGCCGCGGCGACACCTTTTTACGGCCCGTTCCCGGACAACGGCGATCTCGCCGCGTCGAAAGCCGCGGTGCTGGCGATCTACGCGTCGGCCGACGCCCGCGTGAACGCCTCCCGTCCCGCCGCCGAGGCGGCGCTGGCCCGCACCGGCACCCCGTACGAGATCTTCACTGCGCCCGACGCCGATCACGCCTACTTCAACGACACCGGGCAGCGCTACAACGCCGCGGCCGCCACGGAAACCTGGCGGCGCGTGCTCGACTGGTACAGCACGTATCTCGGCTGATGGTGGCCAGTTCGAGCACCTCGAGTCGACCGACGCGCCTGTCGCCGGATTCGCTGACGCGCGCACAATGCTGCACCCGACGTACGAACGAGCGGCTTTCGCGCCTGTACACGCCAGCGCACTATGGCACACGCGGACTATCCGGAGTTCTCATGTCGTCGGAGGTCGGCACATGGGAAGGATGAGACCTCCGTCCCACGGTCTTCCGCATGGACGCGCAAAGGCCATATCCGCTGTGGCCGGGTTGCTCATCGCCGGGGCGATAGCGGCATGCGGCGCTGAGAACCCGACCGGACCGAGTGTCCCGCCGCCGCCCACCGGAGTCGGCACCACCTCGCCGAGTAGCCCGACAGGACAGCCCGATCTCGGTGCGCCCGAGCAGGTGGCCGAGAACATCGACGTTCCATGGGGATTGGCGTTTCTGCCCGACGGCGCGGCGCTGGTGTCCGAACGCGACACCGGGCGGATCCTGCGACTGGTGCCGGGCCGCGAGCCGGAACAGGTGTACCAAGTGCCGGGAGTCGTCGCGCGGGGCGAGGGCGGGCTGCTGGGGCTCGCCGTCCCCCCGGACTATGCCGAAACCCGTTATGTCTATGCCTATTTCACGGCCGACACGGACAACCGAATCGTTCGGTTCCGGCTCGACGGCCAGCCGGAGGTGCTGGTCGCGGGCATCGCCAAGGCCGGCAATCACAACGGTGGGCGGATCGCGTTCGGGCCGGACGGCATGCTGTACGCCGGAACCGGCGATGCCGGGCAATCCCGCCGGTCGCAGGACCCCGCGAGCCCGAACGGCAAGATCCTCCGGCTGACTCCCGAAGGCCGCCCCGCTCCAGGCAATCCCGACCCCGGCTCGCCGGTCTACAGCCTCGGCCACCGCAACGTGCAGGGATTGGCGTGGGACCGGGCGGGCCGGTTGTTCGCGGCGGAGTTCGGCCAGGACCGATTCGACGAGATCAACCTGATCGAGCCGGGACGCAACTACGGCTGGCCCGCCGTCGAGGGCACGGGCGGCGTCGACCGCGGCTACACCGATCCGCTGGTCACTTGGACCACCGCGGAAGCCTCCCCCTCGGGTATCGCCATCACTGCGGACACCCTGTATGCCGCCGCGCTGCGCGGCCGACGATTGTGGACCGTACCGATGGAAGACGGCCGCTCGGGCACACCGCGTGCGGAATTGCGCGACCGCTACGGCCGATTGCGCACGGTAGAGGTGGCGCCGGACGGTGCGCTATGGCTGACCACCTCCGATACCGACGGCCGCGGGGAGGTCGACCGCGGCGACGATCGCGTGCTGCGATTCCCTGCTCGCTGAGCCGGACACCTGTTCGAGCGCCTCTGGCCGCGTTGAGCCAACAATGCTGTCTGTGACGACCACAACTCCCATATTTATTGCGCACAATATAGTTGCTCACTACATTATTGCTCATGACCGATCACCTCACCCTCGACGAGCAACTGTGCTTCCCGCTCTACGCGGCGTCCCGGGCGATGACCGCGGTCTACCGCCCGAGGCTGGAACGGCTCGGGCTCACCTACCCGCAGTACCTGGTGATGCTGGCGCTGTGGGAACGCGACGGACGCAGTGTCGGCGACGTCTGCCACGCGCTCGCCCTGGATTCCGGCACGCTGTCCCCGCTGCTCAAGCGGCTGGAGGCAGCGGGTCTGGTCGAGCGGCGGCGGTCGGCGACCGATGAGCGCCGGGTGGATATCCAGCTCACCGAGCGCGGGCGCGCGCTGCGCGCCGAGGCGGGCGACATCCCGGCCGAGATGGCCGAGGCCTGCGGCCTGTCCCCGGCGGAGTTCCTCGCGTTGCGCGACACCCTGCGGCGACTGACGCACTCGCTGATGACCCAGTTGAACGAAGGAGAGTAGACATGCAGATCCTCTACACCGCCGAAGCTCTTGCCAACGGCGACGGACGTAACGGCCACGCACGCACCACCGACGGCAAGATCGACGTGGAGCTGTCCGCTCCGAAGGAGCTGGGCGGCAACGGCGAGGGCACCAACCCCGAGCAGCTGTTCGCGGCCGGCTACGCCGCATGCTTCCATTCGGCGCTGCGCCTGGTGGGTAAGCAGGCCAAGGCGAACATCGACGATTCCGCGGTCGGCGCGAAGGTCGGCATCGGCCCGAACGGCGGCGGGGGCTTCGGTCTGGCGGTTACCCTGGAGATCTCGCTTCCCCATCTGTCCAGGGAGGACGCGCAGGCGATCGCCGACAAGGCGCACCTGGTGTGCCCGTATTCCAACGCGACCCGCGGCAACATCGACGTCCAACTCGTTGTCGCCGACGACTGATCGAGAAGGAGCGGATATGCGTGCCGTAGTCATCGAAGCGTTCGGCGAACCGAAGGACGTGCTGACCACCGCCGACCGCCCGGCACCCGAGCCGGGACCGGGCGAGGTGCGACTCGCGCTGATCCTGTCGCCGATCCACAATCACGACTTGGCCATCGTGCGCGGCGTGTACGGCTACCGGCCCGAGCTGCCCGCAATCCCGGGCACCGAGGCGGTCGCCCACGTCGACGCGGTGGGCCCCGACGTCACCGGGCTATCGGTGGGCCAGCGCGTCACGGTCTCCGGAGCGCAGAACGTGTGGGCCGAGTACTTCGTGGTCCCGGCCCGGCAGGTCATCCCGGTGCCCGACTCGGTATCCGACGAGACCGCGGCACAGCTGCTCGCGATGCCGTTGAGTGCGCTGATGCTGGTGGAAGACCTCGGCCTGAACTCGGGCGAATGGCTGGTGATCAACGCCGCCAACGGCGCGGTGGGCAGGCAGGTCAACATCTTCGCCCGGCAACGCGGACTCCATGTGCTGAACCTCGTGCGCGGACCGGCCTCGGTCGCCGCGCTGCGCGAACTCGGTCTCGAGCCGGTGCTCGACACCGAGAGCGACGGCTGGCGCGACCAGGTGGAAGCCGTGACCTCGGGCGCGCCCATCGCACGCGCCGTCGACCAGGTGGGTGGTCGCGCCGCCGCCGACGAGCTGGCGATGCTCGCGCCGGGTGGACAGCTGATCTCCTTCGGCGCGCTGTCGGGCAAGCCTCTTTCGCTCGATCCCGGCAGCCTCATCTTCAAACAGACCGTGGTCAAAGGGTTCTGGGGCTCGAAGCGGATCGAGGAGATCGGCGCCGAGCAGCGCAGGCGGCTGATCGGCGAGCTGATCGACCTCGCGGCCCGCGGTGTGCTGAAGCTGGACATCGAGGCCGCCTATCCGCTGGATTCCGCGGCCGAGGCCGCGGTCGCCACCGAGACGCCGGGGCGCAACGCCAAGATCGCGTTGCAGGCTCAGACTGTCTGAGCGTCGAGCACGGCCATCGCGGCGTTGTGCCCGGGAATGCCGCTGACCCCGCCACCTCGAATCGCCCCCGCGCCACATAGGAACACGTTGCTATGCCCGGTCGACACGCCCCACCGGGCGGCGGGGTCGGCCGGGTCGGCGTCTTCCGGGAGATAAGGGAAAGCCAGGTCGCGGTGGAAGATGTGGCCGCCCGGTAGGCCGACCTCGCGCTCGAGTTCGGGCGGGGTCTTCACCTCCAGGCAGGCTGCGCCGTTCGCATCCGTCGCCAGGCAGTCGGCGATCGGTTCCGTCAGCACCGAATCCAGTTGTGCGAGGGTTGCTTTCACCAGCTCCGCCTTTGCGCCCTCAGGATCGGCGGCGAAGAGTTTCGCCCGCGCGTGCAGCCCGAACAGCGTGAGAGTGTGCGCGCCCTGCGCGGCAAGGTCGGGCGCAAGGATGGTCGGGTCGGTCAAGGTGTGGCAGTAGATTTCGGCGGGCGGGGCGGAGGGAATGCGGCCGATCGCCGCCTCGCCATAAGCTCGGTCGAGTTGCGCGTACGACTCGCCGATGTGGAAGGTGCCTGCGAACGCCTCGCGCGGATCGACGTCGGGATCGCGCAAGCGCGGCAACCTACGCAACAGCATGTTCAGTTTCAGCTGCGCGCCTTCGGGTTTCGGCGGCAACGGCTCGCCGAGCAATCCAGCGAGCGTGTACGGCGCGGCGTTCACCAAGGCGAAGCGCGCGCCGACCCTTCCGTCCGAATAGCCGATTTCGGCTGTGCTGCCATCGGTTTCGATACTCGTCACCACGCAGCCGGTGACGATCTCGGCACCGGCCGAGCGCGCGGACCCGGCCAGCGCGTCGGTGAGCGCGCCCATGCCGCCGACCGGCACGTCCCAGTCGCCGGTGCCCCCGCCGATCACGTGATAGAGAAAGCAGCGATTCTGCCGCAGCGATGGATCGTGCGCGTGGGTGAACGTGCCGATCAGCGCGTCGGTGAGTACCACGCCGCGCACGGTGTCATTGCCGAAAGCCGACTCGATGGTCTCGCCCAACGGGCGCTCGAACAGTGCCTCCCAGGTGGCCGCGTCGTCCACCAGGTCGCGCAGCTCGTCCATGGTAGGCAGCGGGCGCGTCAGCGTCGGGAACACACGGCGCGCCAGCTGCCCGGTGGCACCGTAGAACCGTTGCCAGGCACCGAATTCCCGATCCGACCCGGTGAGCCGCGCGAAACTCGCCTCGGTCCGCGCCTGCTCGGCGGACACGAGAAGGCCGCTGTCACCGACCGGCGTATAGGACGAGATCTGCCGCCGCCGCGTCGCGAACCGCAACCCCAGCTCGTCCACGATCGACCGCGGCAGCAGACTCACCAGGTACGAGTACCGCGACAGCCGCGCGTCGACGCCCGCGAACACCCGTTCCGACACCGCGGCGCCACCCGTGTGCCGCTGCCGCTCGAGCACCAGGACCGAGCGCCCGGCCCGCGCCAGGTACGCGGCCGCCACCAAACCGTTGTGGCCGCCGCCGACGATCACGACATCGTAGAAGGAGCGAGTCGGCGTCATCCGTCCTCGATAGCACGGATCGCCCCCGAGCGACAGCGTCGCGGCCGACAACGGCGCGACTCCGCGCGCCGCCCGAAACCGTGCAGAGTCATGCTCGATGCCGCCTACCCTTGGCCCACTACGCCCACGATCGCACCGCCGACCCGCTTCCCCGCGGCTCCCGGCCGCGGTCTTCGATCCGGGACATCCACCGTGCAACTACTCCCCGCGCGCCGGAGTCGATACGATACGAACACCGACAGACGCATGGGGAGGAGGGGTGTGGCCGTCTTCATCAGCTATCACAGCAGCAAGCGGCCCGTCGTCGAACACATCGCCACATACTTTGCCCGCCACGACATTTCGACGTGGTGGGCGCCGCGCGACGTACCGCCGGGCTCGGACTGGGACGAGGCGATCTCGCGCGCGATCAAGAACTCCAAGGCACTGGTTCTGCTGTTCTGCGCCTCGGCGGATTCGAGCGTGCACGTCAAGCGGGAGGTCCATCTCGCGGACAAGGCGAAGATCCCGATCTATTGGGTGCGGCTGGAGCAGGTCCAGCCGGAACGACTCGGATATTACCTGTCACCCACACAGTGGGTGGACTGGCTGGACCAGCGCGACAGCACCCTGGACTCCCTCGTCAAAGACCTGAGGCGGCCCGGCGTGAGCGGTCGTGTACTTGATACCGATGCGACGCCGCGGCCCGCCGAACCCGTACCGGCCTCCGGTTGGCCCGCTGGCATCGCCGTCTTCGAGAACGAACGCGTCGCGGCGGAGGCCGCCGCGCACACCTACTTCCGGATCGCACGCGACGCCTCCGACCGGAGCGTGGTCCTTCCCACGGGCCGGGCGGCGACTCAGGTTTTCCGCGCGATGCTACGGATCGCACACCGCTACGCGCCCACGCCGTTCGGTGAGTCGCATATCCTTTCGGACACAGAGACTTTCGGCGTCCACGCCCAGCACCACACCTCGCGGACCAGGCATGTCGTCGAGACGTTGGTCGAACCGTTGACCGAACGCGGACTCGGCCCGGCCCCAGGTCAGTTGCATCTGCTGTCCGGCCAGATCTCCGAGCGCGAAGACCCACTACTGCGGACACAGCGCATTCTTCGCCTGTATCCTCCTGCGGTGCATGGGATTTCGATATCACCGGCGGGTGAGGTGCTGGGCTACGAGGTCGGTGCGTACACCGACCCGGACGAGATCGTCAGCGACGGCTGCCGAATCGTGGAACTGAGTGAGCACGGCCGCCGGTACATCGATCCGAATCAGCCGTCCCGCTCGGTGCTGACCATCGGGTTGGCCTCGGCCCTGGAGTGTTCCGGCCTCATGGTGCTGGCCTTCGACAAGACCAAGGCTCGGATCATCCACCAGATGACGCACTTTCCCGAGACGGCCGGTGTCCCGGCCACCCTGTTGCGCCGCAATCCCCGGGCGGTCATCGTCACGACTCGCGCCATCGCCGAAGCGGCGGAACTCGACAACACCCACTTTCCGGAGTCAGCGGAGGCAGGCAGCGCATGGATAGTCAGCAGGTTCGCCTGAAGGAGACGCCGAAGGTCGCGGTCGTCGGCATGGCCACGATCGACTACCTCTACGTCCTGGACAGTCATCCGGCCGAGGACAGCGAGAACCCGGTCCGCAGGCACACGGTCGTGGTGGGCGGACCGGCCGGTCGGGGGTCGATCACCGCGGCACGGCTGGGCGGAGGCGGCGTCGGCCTGTACGCGATGTGCGGCAGCGGCATTCACGCGGAAGTGCTGCGCCGCGAGTTGACGAGCGAACCCCTCGAGGTGGTCCTCTTCGAGCGCGCCGCGGAGAGCCAGCACTCCGCGGTGGTCATCGCGGCTGATCACGGCACCCGAACCACGATCTGGACGCCCCAACCGGGCGCCGATCCGGCGCTGCTCGACGCCTTGGACGAGGCGTTCACCGGCGTGGACGCCGCACTGCTCGACTGCACCGACCCCGAACTGAGCAAAGCCGCCATCGAGTCGTGCCGAACACTGCGAGTTCCGATCGTGATCGACACCGGTGGGTACAAAGAGTCGAGCGAGGAATTCCTGCGCGGCGTCGACTACATCGTCGCTCCGGAGAAGTTCTTCATCAGCAGGCACCCGGGCGAGCCACTCGATCGCAGCATGTCGCGGGTCTTCGCCGACTTCGGGCCGAAAGTCCTGGTAGCGACGCAAGGGAAGCGGGGCGGGAGCTACCTCGACGCGACCGGCGAGCATCGCTATCGCGCATTCGAGGTCGCGGTGGAGGACACCTGCGGTGCGGGCGACACATTCCACGGCGCGCTTGCCTGGGCGATCGCCGCGGGCGCTCCGGTGGACGCGGCACTGGACATCGCGTCCTGGGCGGCTGCTCGGAAATGCGCGACGTTCGGGAACGCCGGTATCCCGGACCGGGTGGCCTTGAAACAATTCCTGGCCGAACAACGCTGACCATCTGTAGGCGGACGGGCAACTCGCCGAACGCATCGGCTGCGCGAGCTCGACCGACTCGCTGGATCGTCCACCAGATCGCGCAGCTCGTCCTCGGTAGGCAGCGGCCGCCCCAATCTCCTGAGTGCTTGTCGCGGACAGGATCGACTACCCCACGGGCGGTCGAGGTCGGGATCAGCGTCTGAAGGCCTGCCTCAGCATGTGCCCGGCTCGTTCGATGGAGCCGCCGGGTCGCCTGCCGCCGATGTCCGTCCTCCGGCGGCTGTCTTCGTCGGGTCCGGCGAGCAGCGCCTGCAACCTCACCCGCTCCGCCCGGACCCAGCGCGCGATCTTGTTCTTGATCGTCATCGGAATATTCCAATCTCCCGGTTGCGCAGTTCGGCCACGAACTCCTTCGCATCGGCCAACCAGACGATGCCTGAACCGGTTGCACCCAGCTTAGAGGCTAAAACCGCCCCGAGGCGGGGGATACCGTCCGTCCATCGACTGCGGTTCCAGTTCGACACAGCAGGCACCGGCGGTGTGTGGCGGCCGCCGTCGACGCGGACTGAGCGACACATCATCGCCGGGAGGGCAGCGTGGCGGTGAGACCGGTGAGCAGGATGTCGAGACCGCGTTCGAGTTCGGCTGCGCCGTCGTAGGCGGCCAGGATCGGTGCGAGTTCACGCAACAACGGGAACTCCCCGATCGGTAGGCGGTGCAGCCCGAGCCGCAGCACGTCGTCGGTCTCCTCGGGACGCTCCACGAGCTCCTGCAACTCGTTCAGAACGTGCCCATAGAGGAAGCCGAAGACCACACGGTAGATGTGCAGCGCGTCGGCACCGGAAAACCCGGCACCGGTGAGCAATTGGAGGATGTCTTCCAGCGGACGGACCACCGCATAAGGACGCAGCCCCAATGGAGTGACCAACGGCCGAGTCACCAGTAGCGGCACCACCCGCGGATGCTCCAGAGCCAGTCGCCGGAAATCACGCGCGACGACCCGCAATTGGGCTGCCCAATCCGGGGCGGCGGCATCGACCGACAACTGCGCGAACACGATCTCGGCCACACCATCGAGCACAGCCGCCTTGTTCGCGACATGTCGGTAGATCACCATCGGATCCCGCCCCACAGCCTCGGCCAGCCGCCGCATCGACAACCCGTCGACCCCATCGCGATCGATGATCTCGAGCGCCGCGGCCAGCACCGCAGCCCTGGTGACCGGCCCGTCGCCTCGACCGATGGCAGCGCGGCCGGACCGGTCTCCAGATCGAGAGCGCCTGCGGCCGGTCGGAACTTCGGCCATCTCGGATGCCTCCCTCGTCATCAGAATCTCCGCTGGAAGTTATGAGTGTAGACCTACAATGTTGACATCAGGAGGGAAACGGAGTCTACTGGATGTACACACCTGGTTCGCTGCGACGCCACTAGTGACCGCGACGCCGCCGCACGGTCGTATCCACGGCCCTGCGGCCACCACGCCATGGAGCAACCTCTGGCGAACAACGCGGCACCCCGCGACAGGACCCGAAATGCGATTCCACAGCCGAAACAGAAGCGCCGGCACAGCGCACGAACAGATGCAGCGGCAGTACGCCCGGCATCCCGTTCGGCCCGATTACACACCCCGATTGAGGTTGACGCCCAAAGCCGAACGCGGCGGATACATCGACGGCGCGTGGTGGCCCCGATCCGGCGAACTCACCACCGAACTGCCGGATCTCCTCGCCGTCCTGTCGGTGCGGCTCGGCCCCATCTGGCGAGTCGTCTACGACCCCGCAGGCTGGACGGACACGCCCCGGCAGACGACCCTCGACGATGGGCACACCGTCCGGCTCGACCCCTACCCCTTCGAACTGTGGAACACGATGTATGTCTGCGGCCGTGAGAGCGAGCTGATCGTGCTCCAGGTGATCCCATCGTCCACCGACGACCACACCGCGCACACGGCGCTCATGGCCGCCGTCACACCCGAATCAGCAACCCGCACACCCCGATGAGCAGAGAACAGACCATGCCCCGAATCATTCGACGACGCCCGATCACCAACCACTACGACATGGGCCGTGATCCCGGTCCTCCTCGATCCGAACAGCAGCCCTTCCGAACGCCTACCCGCACCCCACGCCTTCTACTGAGTCGACCCGGCACCCACCCCGACCACGTGGACGGCGGCTGGTGGCCATGGACCAGCAACCTCACCGCCGAACTGCACGACCTGATCAGCGTCCTCACCCCGCGCCTCGGACCCACCGCACGCATCAGCTTCGACTGGAACGCAGTCAGTCTCACCCAACGCCGCATCGACAACTACGACGGCATCGCGTTGCACGGGCCCGATACCGGTCAGCCAGCCGGCGTCATGCATCTGATCGGCACGAACGGCGCCCAGATGACCCTCCTTGTCATCCCCGCCGACACCCCACCCGCTCTAGCAGACAGCCAGCTGCGGCGCGCGTCAGGTATGTCGTTGCCGCCGTCGGCGCACCAGCGGCAGAACCGCTGACCGCAACGACCCCGCTCGGCCGTGTGGCCGACCGGGGACGGCTATTGCGCCCGATCGGCCCGGCCGGGCGGCAGTACGTCGAGGCGGCCGCCAGCGACATCCGATCGATCGACTCCACGGCTTCGGAGCTTTTGAGCAGTGCGATCAGCTCGGCAGCAGCCGCCGCGAATGCTCGGCGTCGTCACTTCGCCGGCTGCGGCACGCCCGTCGCCTTCGCCACATCGGCGAGCATCCGATCGGCCGCCTGCACGCCGATGCCGGACATCCAGGTCTCGTCCGGAACCTCGAACACCTTGCCGCCCTTGACCGCCGGTAGGTCCTGCCATACCGGGCTCGTGGTCACCACGTTCTTCTCCGTCTTGCCCGGATCCTCGATGACGGCGACGAAGATGAGTTCGGCGTCGGCCTGGTCGATCCGCTCCGGGCTGATCTCCTTCATGATCTTCTTCGGATCGGTGGAGATCTGCGAGGCCGGGCGCGGGAGCCCGATGTCGGCGAGCACCACACCGCTGAAGGAGTTGCTCTGATACAGACGGGTCGGCCCGGCGAGGAAACGCACCACCGAGACGGTGGGCAGACCGCCGTTGTTCTTCGCCTTGATCGCCGCGCTGAGCGTGCGGGCGCGGTCCTCGTAGGCGTTCAGCGCGTCGGCGGCCTGCTGGTCGAGTCCGAGCGCCTTACCGTGCACCGCCAGATTGGCTTTCCACGGGCCACCGGTGGTTTCGGTGAACACTGTCGGCGCGATACCGCTCAGCTTGTCGTAGATCTTCTCGTGGCGCAGCTTCGAGGACAGGATCAGATCGGGTTTCAAGGAGGCGATGCGTTCCAGATTCGGCTCGGGCGACGGGCCGACGTCGATGACGCCGTCCACTTTGCCCGTCAGGTAGTCCGGGAATCCGCCGCGGGTCTTGGTGTGCGGGATCACGGCGCCGACCGGCTTGATGCCGAGCAGGGTGACCGAGTCGAGTTCGGCGGTGTCGAGCACCACCACCCGCCGCGGCACGTGCGGGATCGTCACTCGGCCCATCGGGGTGTCGAGCGTGCGCGGGAAGCTGGCCGGATCCGCGGCCGATACCGCGGAATCCATTGCGGTGGAACTATTCCCGCACGCAGTGAGTCCCGTTACTGCGAGGCCTGACGCGAGGAGCACGGCACCGATCCGGCCGAATCCGCGCAGGCGCAATCGTCCTGTGGGCATGACTGATCCTCTTCTTTCGTGAAGGGACGCCACCCCTTCCGGGTGACGTGCTGACCGTCGGACCATCACGCGCGAATCCCGGCGGTGGCTTCCGCTCTGCCCTCGGCTCGGTCGCTACGGCGTCTCGGAACGACCAGGGGCGTGCCGGTTTCGGGATCCGGTATCACCTGGCAGTCGACCTCGAACACAGTGCGCACCAATTCGGCGTCCAGCACCTCGGCTGGGGCGCCCGCGGCCGCGAGCCGCCCCTCGTGCAGCACGACCAGGTGATCGGCGTAGCGGGCGGCCTGCCCGAGATCGTGGAGCACCATGACGACGGTGCGGCCCGCCTCGGTGTGCAGATCGGAGACCAGGTCGAGCACGTCGAGTTGGTGGCGCAGATCCAGGAAGGTGGTCGGCTCGTCCAGCAGCAGCAGGTCGGTGTCCTGGGCGAGAGCCAGGGCGATCCAGGCGCGCTGACGCTGGCCGCCGGAGAGCCGGTCGACCTGCTGGCCGCGCAATTCGGTGGTTCCGGTGCGGCGCAACGCATTCTCCACCGCCTCCTGGTCCTGGGCCGACCACGGCCGCAGCATCCGCTGATGGGGGTAGCGGCCGAGCCGGACCAGCGCCTCGACGGTGATCGCCTCCGGCGTGATCGGTTGCTGGGGAAGCAGACCCAGTTTCAGTGCCAGTGCGCGGGCGGGCATGCGGTGGATATCGGCACCGTCCAGGGTGACGATGCCACCGGCAGGGCGCAGCAGCCGGGTGAGACCGCGCAGGAGGGTGGATTTACCGCAGGCGTTGGGGCCGACGATGGCGGTGACGGCACTGCCGGGCAGCGTCAGGTTCAGCCCGTCGATCACGGCGCGATCGCCGTAGTGCAGACGAAGATCGTGTGCGGCGAGTTCGTTCACGCGGTCCTCCGATGGGCAGGGCTGCTCTCGCGCAGCATCAGGATGAGCAGCCAAGGCGCCCCGACCGTGGCGGTGATCACGCCGACCGGCAGTCCGTTGACGGGCAGCAGGTGCTGTGCCACCAGATCACAGCCGACCAGCAGGGTCGCGCCCATCAGACCCGTCGCGGCAAGTGTCGCGGCCGTGGGCCGTCCAGCGAGTCTGCGCACCAGGTGCGGCACCGCCAGCGCCACGAACGACACCGGGCCGGTGAGCGCGGCTGCCAGCGAGGCCAGCGTCACCATGGTGATCAGCAGCCGCAACCGGGCCGCGGAGACCCCGACGCCGAGCGTGCCCGCCGACTCGTCACCCAGATCCAGCACGGCCAACGTGCGGTATTGCAGGAACAGCGCCGCCAGCACCAGGATCGAGGCGATCGCGGCGCCCTGCACTTCCGGCCAGGTGCGGCCGTAGAGCGAGCCCGCGGTCCACTGCATCGCCGATCCCGCGAGTTCCTTCGGGAAGCGCACCACCACCAGGTTGACCGCGGCTGCCAGCCCGGCCTGCACAGCCAGGCCGACCAGCACGAGCCGGGTGACCGGCAATCCGGCCCGCCAGCCGATCGCGGCCAGCAGCACCGCGGCGAACAATCCACCGGCGAGCGCGCCGAACGGAATCAGTGTCTGTGCGGCGCCGAGCGCGAGCACGAGCACCGCGCCGAGGGACGCACCGCCCGTGACACCCATGACGTCGGGCGAGGCCAGTGGATTGCGGAACAGGCGCTGCAGGACGGCACCCGCCGTGGCCAGCCCCGCCCCCGCGATCAACCCGGCGACCAGCCGCGGAGCCCGGAACTCCTGCACGATGTACACCTCGCCCGAGTCGCCGAAGCCGAAGGCCGCGCGCAACGCGGTGGGAGCCGACATCTGTACCTCGCCGGTGCTGACGGCGACGAGCGCCAGCACCGCCAGGGTGACCACGCAGACCGCACTGATCAGCAGGGCACGGCGCGCATCCGTCATCGCTCCACCCGGTGGCGAGCCAGCACCGCGAGCAGCGGCGCCCCCAGGAAGGCGGTGAGAATGCCGACCTCCACCTCCGACGGCCGAGCGATGACGCGGCCGAGGATATCGGCAGCCAACAGCAGCAGCGGGCCCGCGATGAGGCAGCCGGGAACCAGCACCCGATGGTCGTTGCCGACCACGAGTCGAACCAGGTGCGGCGCGGCCAGGCCGATGAACGCGATGGGCCCGGCCACCGCGACCGCGGAACCGGCGAGCAGCACGACCGCCACCATCCCCGCCAGGCGGATCCGCGCCACCGGCATCCCCAGCGCCTGCGCGGCCTCGTCGCCGAGCGCGAGCGTGTTCAACGCGGGCGCGATCACCAGACCGACCAGCGCGCCGATCACGAGCGAGGGCAGCATCGGGACGAGCACATCGACATCGCGCTGGGCGATCGAACCCGCCAGCCAGAACCGCGCCTCGTCGAGGGTGCGCTCACTGAACACCAGCACCGCCGACGTCCACGAGACCAGCACGAGCTGCAACACCGTGCCGCCGAGCACCAACCGGACCGGATCCAGATCGCCGGCTCGACGCCCCAGCGTCAGCGTGAACGCGGCCGCACCTGCCGCACCGGCGAACGCGAACCACACATACTGCACGGGCTGATTCAGTCCCAGCGCGAAGATGGCGACGACGACCGCGAGCGCGGCCCCCGCATTGATCCCGAGCGTGGTCGGCGCGGCGAGCGGATTGCGGGTAATGCCCTGGACGACCGCCCCCGCCAGCCCCAGCGCCGCGCCCACCGCGAGCCCGACGATCGTGCGAGGCAGCCGCATCCCGGTGATCACCATCGCGTCCCGCCCCGCGCCCCCGCCGAGCAGGGCGTCCACCACGGTCGCCAGCGGCACGGAACGAGCGCCGAGGGCCAGGCTCAGCACGACACACAGCAGCAGTGCGGCAACCCCGATGAAAAGCACCGGGATCCGGCGCCGAACCGGAGCCGCGCGGGTCGTGTCGGTCAAGGTCACGAGCGGAGAGCATAGGTTAGCTATGCCTAAATTTGCCAACGCGGACGTCCCGGTCGTGGGAGGAGGAGATCTTCCCCGGCAACGTTTCACTTCACCGCGCAAACGGGCCCGGACAAGGTCGAGGAGAAGAGCTTGGCATACCGCCAGTAGTCAGACGGGGTGCGTGCGAGGACAAGGGCTCCCCGAGCCCAATGATTTGGAAGGACTTCGCTGATGTGCTCGACCGGCAGTGGTGTGACGATCACGGCCCCTACTGGTGGCGGATCAATCCTGGTAGGAACTGGCGTGCTATGTCGACTGGGGCGACAACGACGCCTCAGCTGGCGATGCGTGAGAAGAAGGCATTGCGGCAAGGGCGCAATTTTCCGCGACTCGATCAATAGGGCGGCGCGACTCCCGTATCCGAGATGCCTTCGCCATGTAGGAGGTAGGAGTGTCAGGAAGCTGCAGAGTTCTGTCGGCGAATCCGATCTTCGGCGCCTCCGACAGCGGGACCCTCGGGCCAGAGTTTTTCAAGGTCGGCCGGGGTGAGTGGGGCCTGGTAGGCGGCATGAAGTACGTTCCGGCTTATCGTGGTGTTCGCGTCGGCAAGGTTGACGAACCAGTCGATGCCTGCGACGTATGCCCACATGTAGGTCCTGAGCAGTGGGCTTGTGCTCCGGTCTGCCAGGATGTCGGCGATGTGGCCGTCTTTCCACCATGGGACGCGAGCTCGCGCGTGACGTGCGCATTCTTCGATTGGCGTTCCGGCATTCACGGCAAGGTGTAACTCGGCGCGGACGAGTTGTGTGTAGTGGTCGATCCGCACTCGCGCCACCAATGCCTCATCGTCGGGCGCGATGAACAGCGGCATCGCTTGTGCCCAGCCTTCCAACAAGACTTGCTGGGGACCGTGGACAGATGACAGGCGGACCCAAGGGACATCCTCGATAGCGCAGCGGGCGGCGATGCTGGCGCTCTGCAATCCATGGCCCAGGACCTCATGCAGTGCGAACTGCCGGGCCTGGGTCTTTGTATAGCTCGCATCGCGCGTGTTCAGCCGCAGCCGGACCCGCTGCCCGGCACCCTCGAGCCAATACGCCCAATAGGCGTCCACGTCCGCTTCCTCGATCGTGAGTTCGTATGCGGCCTCGGTACCGGTCACGCGGCGGACGACCGGCTCGTAGTCGGCTGCGGCTTGGCGGATTGCGTCGGGTGCGTCGGAGGCATCGAGTGGGCCTTCCATCGCGGCAAGGTCAACCGCGGTAGTTTCACCCCACCCGACGCCGAGAGCATCGAGGCATCCACGGGCGATGTCGCCCTTGGCGGTGGCATAGTCGACGGACCATCCGGCTGCCGGACATCCCTGAGTGGCACGGACATACTCGTCGAGGTTCGGCCGCTCGCCAATGAGCGCGCGCAAGTAAGCGAGATCAGCATTGATTCGTTGCACAACCGCGGATTCGTCGATCTCGTGGAGCAGGTCGTTCAACCGTCGGAATGTGCCGAGTCGGTCAACGGGGGCTGGCGGCTCACCCGCAGGAGGGAAGAAATCGAAGTCGATCACGGCGGGCGCGCCCCGGTTGATCTCGTGCTGATTCCATGCCCGGATAGCATGCTCGACGGCGTCACGAGTCCTCATGAGAAACCTCCCAGCGTAGTGTGACGGATTGGTTCGGGCGTAGATACTCCCGGGTGAGCGTGACGATGACATCGTCTCCGTCGTAGTCCCAGATCAGGTCTTCGGTCGCGGAGTTCTCCGCGCCGTCTTGATGTTCCTCGACCGCGGAGCAGCTGATCAAGTCCCCGGCATCGCCGTGTCGGAGGTGGATGCTGAAGCGCCGGGTGTATCTGTGAATCGATTGCCGCCAGTACAGCTCGTCGACGAATTTGCCTCCATCGCAGGTGTAGCCGACTACAGCAGAATCGCCCGGCTGGATCGCCGGTGAAAGTCGACAGGCAAATTTCGATAGGCTTGGTGTGTCGTGGATCCGCTGGATCGCGAGGCGGCGTGTGCTCTCACGCAGCGGCCTGATGTGCAGCTTGCCGTCGGTGTATTTGAACCACAGCTCTCGAGACATACGAGTCAGCGGCCGGTCCGTCATATTCAGTGTTTCGTAGCGGTAGGTCAAGCGAGCCGATCCGTCGCCGCTGATCTGGATCTCAATGCGGGTGTCGAGATCGATGATATGACCGGCCAGATGAGCGAATTGGCTGACCTCGCGACTGTTGACACGCTGGGCCCTCTCGAGCTGCAGTAATCGTTGTGCGAGTTGCTTGGTTGCTTTGCTGATGCCTCGAACATCGTCTGTCGCCGGGCCGGCATCCGAGCCCGAAGCGTCCCCTGGCTGTTCTGACGCCCAGTCGACGACGCCGAAAGTTGGTCGGGTGAGACGGTTCTCGATGACGCCGAGTAGTCCTCTGGGGCTGTCGACTTCCGTAGTGCCGGTGTCGAGAAGCGTGGTCGGCTCGTCGGCGGCGCACGGCTCGAACAACTGCGCCGCAGTGTAGCCGGGGAACATCTTCTCCAGGACCCGGCAATGGTGTGGGTAGGGAAGCCCTTTCAATGCACCCGATAACCAACGGTGGAACTGCGCGCGTCCCGGCGAGGTGCCCACGAGGGCCGGGTCGATCGTCTGGGCAACTCTGTCGTACTCGCGGCAAAAGCCGCTGTGTGTCTGCAAGTGTTTCTGGCGCAGCTCGACTTTCAGGCGAATGAGCGCAGCAGCCACCCCTCGACCCTCCATTATCCCTCCGGCCTGCCGAACGTAACACAGACGAGCCGCAGACGAGACGGCACTGGACTCAGAAGTTCGAGACGGTGGATAAGCGGTATCGAGATGTGACACCGCTTTTCGGCAGGGTCGTACCCCTCGGCTACGGCAAGGAAGCACCAGAACATGCTCGAGCTACTCATCGGGCGACCGCCTCTTTTTCGGGTGACATCACAACTCCAGCGGAGGTTCAATAAGCTGAGAAGTCACGAGACTTACCTCCCATGCGGGACGTACTGGCTCCATGATTTCGTTCGGTTGCCGGCCCGAATGTCACTGATTCGTTCGCGCAATCGGACTGCGTGCTCTGGTGATGCTGCCGCACGACGAAGTGGCCCGGCGACCTGAACGAGATCGCGCATCTCCAGCAGAACAGGGTATCCGGGCCAGTCCGACAGGTCGTACCCGTACTCTTCGATGAAGTTACGCACCCATAGCACGTCCCGCCCGTAACGCACGGCGGCGTGCCATGTCGGTATGAGGTCCACTTCGCGCGGCCCGATGCTGACCCGGTCCCAGTCGCCGAGTATTACTCGCGGTGGTTCGGTTGTGTTGTCCCACAGTAGGTTTCCTGCCCATGCGTCACCGTGGATGAGTCCGATTCCCAGCGGCCAATCGAGTTCGCTCAGTTCTTTGCGGATCTCATCGACGCGTCTCAGCAGCCACGCGCGTTCTTCCGCATTGATAGCGCTTCCGGAGCCGTGCTCCAGCAGTGCCTGGTGCAGCGATTCCAGCGGCGTCCATTGCCGTAGTTCGATATTGGGCGTGGGTAGGTCGTGCAGCGAACGCAGCAGTTGTCCCAGGTCTTTCGATGTCGGCTCGGACATGCGGCTGGTTTGTGGGTAGTACTGCCAGAATCCGACCGTGTGCCCGTTGATTCGAACGGGTGGGATGGCAGGCAGTGGAGCTGTCGCGCCGAAGTCGTGCCGCTCGATCAGCCACTCGGTGACCTGGTAGGTCCGTCTCGGCCGGTCCGGGTCGGTGTCGTTCGTGCTCACCCGTCCAACGATGCCGTGATGAGGCAGGACGTAGACGGCATTGCTGGAATGGTGGATGAGTTCCGCGCCGGTGGGGTCAAGCCCGCAGGCTGCGCACGCCTGGTAGAGCGCCGCAAACTCTTCCGATGACATGCCAGCCCTATCCCACCAATGCGACCGTTGACTGAAATTCGTTCTCGACCTGCTGCACCACAGCCATGTCAGCGTACGGTGCCAGCCGCCGACGAACGATGTTGATCGCCTCGATTCCGCGTGCGCTGGTCAATCCCCGTGCAGCCTTCATCGCGTCACGGAGCACCTGACAGGCTTGCTCGACTTCTATGGTTCGATCGGGTGCAGCGGCGGCGGGATCAGGCACATAGGACGCTGCCAGCGTCGCAGCTGCCAGTACGTGACGTCGCTCCATCCCTACCGCATCTGCCAGCACCATCGGTGCGTGCCGCTGGACATCCCGAGGGCGCTGCCCATCGTGCGCGACGTACATGAACTCAGCCGACAACTGTCGTTCGGTGAAGAACCGTATCCAATCCGGCTCATCACCTGGACGCGCGCGGTGCAGCCGGCGCTCGGCCTCGACCATCGCTTCTGCGCTCGCGCTCGCGTCGCCACGCAGCGCGTAGGCACGTGCCAGCAACGCTTCGCAACGGGCCGCGGTGCTCGGTGAACCCGACTGGTCAGCGGCGCGAACGGCAGCGGCGCCGAACCACAGCGCCTCTTTCGGGCGACTCAGGTAGTGGGCCTGCATCGACATGTCCGTGAGGATATGTGCTGCTAACGCTGCGTTACCGCTTGCTTTCGCAAGCCGAAGAGCTTGCCGAAAGTACCTCTGCCCGCGTCCTTGCTGAGCAGAGTCGAAGCACATGAAGCCGCTGAGATCGCACAGACGCGCCGCGACCGCATACAGCTCGGATGCGGTGCGACTGTCGTATGAACTGTGCAGGGCTGGACCTACGACGTCATCCAGGAACCGAGCCAGTGTCGCTCGCGCATAGCCGCCGCCGAGGTGATGGTCGGCGTTGGCGAATACGTCGCACATCGACCACATGACCGCGATATCGGCAGTTCCAACCCGCCGATGGCTCGAACCGGTCGCAAAGACCGGAACAGTCTCCTCCAACCATTCCCGCACCGGATCGAACACCTCGCAGCCGACCCATGGCGTATTGGGCTCGTCCGGGACCAGGGGTCGAATCGAATCCTCCTGCACTGCGGAGGAATTGATATCGACCCACATGCGTTCGAGAACGCCACCAGTCTCCAGCGCTTCGTCCATTCGCTGCGCGAAGTCCCTACCCGGACGCCTTTGTGCCTTCTCTACCTTGCCGATGAGTGAACCACTGTCATGACTTATCGCGCCGAGTTGGTTATGCGACATTCCCCGCAACAGTCGCCAATGCCGCAGCTCGGCACCGAAGAACTGCCGTGCCGACTCCATTGCGGCCAGCTCACGCGGTTGTTGGGCCATCACTTCATCCTCTGTGACCTGGTCGTATGCGACCAAGTCCGGTGCAGCCTCGGATGCGGACAGTTCTCTGTCCGCATCAAACATATACCGACCTCCGTGCGGTAGGTCACAGACTGAACTTGCACCCGGCGCCGGGTCGATGCCGTTGCGCCGCAACGGCACACCGATCACCGACGGCAGGTCGACCGGTGGCGCAAGCTCCTCGGCGCCGGGTGCTCATCACACTACGTACAGGGGAGACATGCAGATGGGGCCGGACGACACTCAGGTGCTGCCGCTCGCGCAGGCCGATACGACTGCGACACGCTGCCGGTTCTACCGGCAGGTCTGCGGGCTTGCGGTGGTGGTGCAGCCAGAACACGGCGGACGAATCATCGTGCCGACAGGCAGCGTCGGCGCGATCACCATGCCTGCGCAACTCGGCGCGAGCGTGAAAAACCACATGCTGACGCGGACTATGCGACTCGGCCCGATCGTCTCACACCCCCGGTCGAAGCGCTGGTCGTTTCTGATAAGGCCGGACGTGCCCGACGACATGCGACTGTTCGCGGAGCTGTTCCGGCTCAACGTCTGCATGTCGCCCTTCGGCGCGCAGATCGCATTGCCGTCGCCCGTCTGTGGGCCGATCAGTTTCCGAACCTGGGTTCAAGCACCGCGCGACTCCTTCCGCCCGTCCGGACTGGCAGTGGTCGAATCCATTCGCGCCTGCACCGGACCGTCGGCACCGCGGAAGGCGTAGGCGCATGTCTGATTCCATCTCCCGACCGCCGATTTGGTTGTCGGCCTGTGTAGGCACCGTTTTGAACGGCAGCGGCACACCCGTCATGGCCGGGTACCCGCACTGCATTGGTGTGACCCCGATTGCCGACGACGTCATGAACGAACACACTGGGCAATCGGCCAGCAGATGCTCCCACGCGAGGGCTTGTGTGATCGGGACCTGTTCAGCACCCAGGGGCGACCGGGCGAGATGGATGCCGGGATCAGAGCCCGTGTTGTGGATGGCCGCGAGACCTTTCAGGCAGGGCGACGATGACTTCCCCGCGTCCTGAGGAACCAGACGTGCATCTCTCGGTGTTCCTGTACGGTCTGCGGCTCGATTTCACTGCCTGCCTAACCGCCGCGCTGCTATTCGTCCAAGACTTTCGCGCCCACCATCACCTCGACGCGGTGCACGTCATCCCTGGCGACACCACCGGGCTACGTCGGTTGCCGTGTGAGCGGCTGTATGTGGAGCGATGATGGTTCCGTTTCGGACATCCGGCGATGTGACGCTTGCGCCTCTTTCCGTCGCTTGCCTGGTGACAGGTGCAGGCGTGACACTGTCCTGTTCGGAGTACGACGAGAAGGAGGTAGACGTGGGGCATGACGAGCAGTTGATCATGGATCTCGGCGTACCCGTCGAGCAGACCGAATGGGGGAAATGGGTCGACCCCGACCGCCGCAAGGCGCAAGTCCAGAAGTTCATGGACCATGCAGGCATACGCCGCTTCCCTTCGGAACCGTGGCCGGAAGGCTCAGCGGAGGCGAAACGGCTGGACCCCATTGTCGCGGAATTGTTCCCGGACATGGCTACCGCGATGGCTCCCGAGAGCACCGACATGGCCGACGCTTTCATTTGTTTCATCGGGGAATGTTATATCAAGTTTGCGGGTGCACGATGGATCGAATGGGATTGGTCCGACGACGACGAATACGCGTTCTACGAGAGTGTTAATCCGGCGCTGGAATGTGACACCTATGACGAAGACGAGCTTTCCGCTTGGTCATTGATGGATGACATGATCAATTATTCTCCCGATGGGTATGACGGCATGTTCTCGTACGCAGCAGCAGCGCTACGCGAATATGCGTCCGACCACGATGCTAAGCACCGTGAGGAATCCTCACCCGGCACGTGACAGTTCGCCGCACGACACCTTTTATCAAGACTTTCCGCACACCGGGGGGTGTGGCCAGCTATGCCGGATGGATACGACAGAGACCGCGAAGAATGCGACCCGAACAAGCGCGGCAGGGTATTCGAGAACGGAACATATCGATACTATCGCGACCGCGAAAACGGATATGTGCAGCAGTCGGACAAATTTCGCGCCAATGGCGTGAAGATTCGATTCGACAAGGTAAGCAAAGACGTTCAGGGGCAGATCCGATCCATCGAGGACAAATCCGGTAGGATTGATGGTCCAAAAGATGAGAAACAGTTGAAAGCAGTACGGGCGCTCATCGAGAAAGGTGTCATCGAGCATCACTTATTGCGATCTGTTGAGGGCGAATTCGTATCAAAAGAAGCACAGAGACTTATCGATGGCATGGTGCAGGACCTTGGGGATAAGTTCACGCATCAGATCATTTCACGAGAGACTGCCCGCGAGATCTGGGCCATAGGCCTGCAAAGAGAAGCGGGTCAACAGATCGAATTGCCTGGTGTCCGCGAAAAGGCGCGTCAGGAAAAGGCCCAGGAGCTACAAAAGCGCCGGGAGAAAATCGCGGAGCTGGCGCGAGCGCGTGAGCGTGCCGATAAATTCCGGAGGATGCAGCAGTTCCGGGAAGCCGCTGCGCGTGGCCGGGCGGATGCCCCGCAGCGAGCCGAACGCGCCCGGCAGGCCCGCGCAGAAGCCGTGCGGGCCAGGCAAGCACGGCAAACGCCGGAAAGTGCTGAGCGTGCACGGTTGAACGTGAGGCTGCCGAACGCGTCGCGCGGGAATTCCCGGTGCCCAATCAGTTCCAGGAACGGGAAGCCGCCGACACTGGGGAGCAGGCCGCCCGAGACGCGGCCGAGGCTGCCAGCGTGGAGCGTGCAGCAGCCGAGGCGCGCGGGGCAGCCGAGAAGGAACGTGCGGCTGCCGCCAAGGCCCAAGACCAGGCACGGAACGCGGCGTTCAAGGAACTGGACGAAAAAGGCCGCCTGTCCGAGGTGGAAAGGCTTCTGTGGCTGGGACAAGCAACCCACCCGCAAGCGGCAGTGAGACAGCCGCCTGGACACGCGCCGAGCGTTGAGCGTGGCGGCACCGGACAAGGACACGACCGCACGCGCGGAGTATCCCGCGACCGATAACCGTCCGCGCTCGATCAGCTTCGGCCCCTCGGTTGGGGACGGGTTCGGGTCGCACGCCGGATTGCGCGGCAGCAGTGCCAGCCCTCGCGCAAGCTCGTCCTAGGCGTCCCTCGGGCGACAGCACCCCGCCGACAACGGCGAAGACCCCGCCCGGCTGCCGGACGGGGTCGGGTGTCCCCCAACGAACGAGACGTCGGTTTTTCGCCACTACCTCACCCCGCTCGAATGACTCGGCTGGTCAGCGCAACTCGCGGATCAGCACATCGAAATGTGGGGCGTCCGGCCAGGATGGGCGGCGCCATCCGACCTTATTCCAGCCCCATCGCCGATAACGCTCGTAGGCGCGGTCGTTGTCCGTTTCGACGAGGAGTGTCGCACGCTGCTCGGTTCTGGAGCTGAGCAATTCGTCATGCAGAGCGTGTGCGATGCCCTGGCTGGCATACTCGGCGGACACCATGATCTCGCTGAGCCCGAACGTGCGTGTGCCGTCTTCGGTAGTGAACTCCTCGAGGTCGCCGCTGTCGAGATGCAATCCTGTCCACCATCGCGCGTTCGGGGGTAGCGGCCAGCCCCAGATCTGGCCTGCGGGCTTACCGTCCACTCGCGCAAGCACATACGCGAATCCGCTGTTACGGGGCTCGGTGTAGGAATCGAATCGGCGCATGAATGCCGAGGGCGAGTCGAACGGGTCTCCGGAGGCGATGGCATCGACATATGAACGGTGGTAGATATCCTCGACAATTTGGCGTCGAGAACGTGCTTCGGCAGCGGTGCAGTGCTCGAATTCCAGGCCATCCGGCAAGCCGGTCATGCGGTTATAGCTTTCTGAGCCAGAGAGTCGTACAGGTCGCGGAAATCCGCACCGGCGGGCAGTTGATCGACCGCTGTCCGAACCGGCTCGAGGCGACGCAGTACGTGTCGACGCCATGGCGGACAGATCCACCAACGCTGGGAACCCCTGCTCGAGTGCGCCACTGATATCGCCGAGGCGAGCCTTGGTTGCGGCCGACCATGCGCGGACGATCGTGGCGGTACGCACTCCTGCGGGTCGGTCCACGGCAGTCGCGTACAACTCGACAGATCGACACAGGTCACCCATGTCAGCGTAGCCGCGGGCCTCGTGGTCGGCGATCTCCGAATATGTCACGAATCGCAGCCATTGCGGAACTTCCTCCAGCGGCACGAACTGCACGACCTATCCAACTCACGCCATGCTGCCGCAGGCCGGTCGGTGACCGGTGACCAGGACGCCGAGCGCGCCTGCGCAGAGCTCGACGTCCTCACCGACGTGATCGGCACTTTGGTGACCGCCACCGCGGACGCTGTGCGGGACGGGATGACCGCCACCACCCGTGCTCGTGTGATCGCGATGGTGGTCTATGAACTGATCACCAGTGCCCGCACCGCCGCCGCACCGCACAGTGGCCGCCTCTATGCCGCACCGGTGCTCGACCCGATCATCGACAACATCCCCGACGCCGACGACATCACCTTCCTGGACCTGTTGATACCCGCGATCATCGGCCAGCACATCAACAACACCTGAACCACCCAGACCAGCCCTGCACGGTTGCGTCCCCTGTTCTCCCTTGCACCACAGGGGAATTACGCACCTGCCGGGGCACCCGGAAGGGGGAAGGCTGCGCGGACGGGTCTCCATGTCGGTGTGCCCAACCGAACCCAGCCGCCAGCCTTCCCCGCTCTCCGAAATTCGTTGCACAACAGCATCATTCACACTACGGGCGAGCCCCTTCACGGAAGGTCCCTCATGCATCCCGACACAGCCGAACCGCACCACTGCTCGTCAGAAATCGTCTCCCGTGACGACCACCGGTGCGTCCGGGACCGGGGCATGTGATGAGTTCACCCCTACCCGACGAACCGGACGTGCACCTGATCGTGCGGATTCGCGGCTACCAACTGCACTACGCGGCCAGTGCAGTGCCAGGCCCCTCGTGTCCGCTCGTGCCAACCAGTATGGAAGTTGCTCGTCAGCACATACGCCTCTGGGTGGCGCGGGGAACTGTTACCGCGTGTGACGGGCGTAGAAGTCCGCGACGGCCTGGAACGACTGTTTTGGCTCCCACGGCAGATCGGGATATGTGTTGCCGTTGTGGTCGTCGTAGCTTTTCACTAGGCCGTAGCCGGCCAGGTCGAGGTCCAGTCGAGATTGCGGGCGGTGGGGAAGGGCGGGGGTGACGAAGGTGAAAACGAATACGCCGTCGACACCGGCTGTGTCGAGCTGGCCCAGCATGTCGGTCAACTCCCTGGCCTGCATCGCCTCGTCGCGGACGTAGTCGCCATTCAGCTGCGGCGGGTCCGCGGCGAAGTCCGCGATCATGAATCCGCGTGGCCCCTTGTCTTCGGCGCCCTGGTAGGGGCAAACACCGACTTCGGTGACCACGACCGGTTTGCCGCAGTCGGACAGTTTTTGCAGCGATCGACTGTAGGTGGCGCGATTACGCTTCGCGCGGTAGTGGTCGACGCCAATGATGTCGAACAGGGTCCAGTCGACGGCCTCGATCGGCAGTGCCGCATAGGTGATCGGGCCCTTGAAGACTTCCCGAACCGCCGGGGCGGCCTCGGCCAGAAACGCATTCAGTGGTTTGTTGTGCGTTTTGAGCACCTTCAGTTTCCACACAGTGGTCAGCAACCTGGTCGGCTTGCTGAACCGCTCGATCGAGTTGTGGCCGTCCAGGATCCCTTTCATGAACAACGTCAGCTCGCATCCCAGCACGAACACCACCGAGGGCCGGTGCTGCCGCGCTCGCTCGGCAACTGCCGCGCACCGCAGGATGTAGTCCAGCGTCTCCCGGGGAGATCTGTCATGCAGGTGGGGCGACAGCCAGACCTCGAGCCCGAGGTCAAGTGCATGCTCGGCCGCCACCGCCAATCGGTCCGGATCCGTCCCGGAAATCCGGACCGCATTGCAGTGCAGATCTTTCCCGATGATTTCGAGTTCCCGACGGGCGATCTCCGGGTCGAATACGGGGCGTGAGTGATAGCGCTCCCCGAACTCGATACCGACGTCGTAGTTGACACCTCGTCGTTTCACGAACACTCTCCTCGTCCACGCCATCCCCCTCGTGTGTCAATTTAGATTGACGAACCGAGCGGTGTCAACATGAGTTGACGAACGTCTCCTGGGGGCAGACAGGTCGTTGCAGGCTTTGCGCGGCTGATTGCTCGGTAAGTGGTGCCACAGATGACCTGCACAACCAGCGGACCCCGCCGACAACGGCGAAGACCCCGCCCGGCCGAGGCCGGACGGGGTCGGGTGTCCCCCAACGAACGAGACGTCGGGTTCTTCCCCACTACCTACTTCGCCGGGGCGGGCGGAGGCTGGTTGATAGTGGAGAAGTACTGGATGGCCGCGCCGATGGCGACCGGGCCGGTGACCAGCAGCTGGCCGACGACGGTGCCGAGGGCGCCGACGGCGATGATGCCGCCGAGGCAGCCGATGGCGGCGGCCGGGATGAACGCGCCGAACAGGCCGACGATCGCCGCCGAGGCGACGGTGGCGCCGGCGATGCCGCCGAGCACGCAACCGACCGCCGCGCCGCCGATGCCGCCGACCAGGGTGCCGATGGTGGCGCCCATCGAGATGGTGCTGGTCATCCGGGACCAGGCAGCCTGTTCACGGTCGTATTCGGTCTTCCAGGGCGCCTTGTCCTCGAACGGCAGCGCGACCGGCTTGTAGGTCGCGTGCGCCATGTCGAACTGCGGCGTGAGCGTCGCCGTGCGACCGGCGATGTCGGCCGCGATCGGGAATTCGAAGTCGTCGACCCGGAACTTCAGCGGCATCCCGGTGAGCACGGTGCCGCCTGCGGCCTTGATCTTGAAGACACCGTTCTCGACGACCATCGAGCCGGCGTCGGTGGTGACGATGGACTGCGTGTCGGTGGCGTAGGCGGTGAAGTCGACCGCTTCCTCGGTCTCGGGCTGCGCACCGGCCGAGCCGGACGCGATCCCGACTGCGGCGACCAGACCTGCGGCCACCGCAACGATTTTCCTCATCCTTGCTTCTTTCCTCTCGGGTTTTCTCAGGGGAAGCGGCCACGTCGGACGCGCCGCACGCCTGCCGCGATGCACGGCGGGCAGGTCAGAGGTCGAGCACGAGCGCACCCGACCTGGCCCGGGAGACGCACAGCATCATCGTGTCTCCGCGCGCCCGCTCGTCGGCGGTGAGCACCGTGTCGCGGTGCTCGATATCGCCTGCGAGAACAGCGGTTTCGCAACTGCCGCAGGTGCCTTCGCGGCATGAGGTGACGACGCCGATCCCGGCCGACTCCAGCACGTCGGCGATGGATTGGTTCGCCCCGACCTGGAACGTCCGCCCACTGGCCGCCAACCGCACCTCGAACGTCTCGTTCGGCGCGAACTGCACCCGCCGCGGCACGAAGCGCTCCAGATGCACCGGCAGACCGCGCCGCTCCCCTTCGGCCTCGACGGCGGCCAGCAGCGGCTCGGGCCCGCAGCAGTACACGGCGGTGTCGCCGAGGCCGTCGAGAATTCGCGACAGCGGCAGCAGGCCGTGCTCGTCCTGCGGCAGCAGGTTCGCTCGCGGGTAGCGCTCGGCGATGGCGTCGGCGAAGGCCATGTGCCGCCGGGTGCGGCCGCCGTAGAAGAGCGACCAGCGCGCACCCGCGGCTTCCGCGGCGGCCAGCATGGGCAGGATCGGCGTGATCCCGATCCCACCGGCCAGGAATACATAGCCCGGTCGGTCGACGAGCTCGAAGTTGTTGCGCGGCCGCGAGACTCGCAGCACCGAGCCGGGCTGCGCGGCCCGGTGCAGATAGGCCGAGCCACCGCGACCGTCCGGCTCGTGCAGCACCGCGATGCGCCAGCGCGATCGGTCGGCGGGCTCGCCGCACAGCGAGTACTGCCGCACCCCGGCCGCGCCGACCGCGACGTCGATGTGCGCACCCGCTGTCCACGACGCCAGTTCGCCACCGTCGATGGCCGCCAGGTCGAGCGAGAACACACCCGCGGCCTCGTCGCGGCGGCGCCAGACTCGTACCGCTATCTCAGTCATTTCCGTCCCCTAGCCCGGCAACGTCTCCGCCATCACCGTCGCCGAGATGCGCCGCGCCCGCAGCAGACGAACAGGCAGTCGATTCGCGCAATCGACGTTGACTATCGCCCCCACCCGCGCCCGCGCGGCGCCCGGAGACTGACGCCATGACCACTGTGGCGGAATTGGTGGACAAGACCACCCAGTTCATCCGGGACCAGGTCGTTCCGGTGGAACGCGAGGTCGTCGTCGACGGGCGAGCGATGGACGACGCGCTGCGGCTCGAGCTGCAGAAGAAGGCGAAGGAGGCAGGGGTCTTCGGCCCGCTGTCGGATCCGCGGTACGGCGGACTCGGCCTGGACACCCGCGCCCAGGCGCAGGTGCTCGAGGCCGCGGGCGCCAGCCTGCTCGGCCCCATCGCGGTCAACGCGTGGGCGCCCGACGACGGCAACATCCACCTGCTCGCGCACGTGGCGAACGACGAGCAGAAAGAGCGCTATCTCGCGCCACTGGCGGCGGGCGACGTCCGGTCCGCGATCGCGATGACCGAACCGGCACCCGGCGCCGGATCCGATCCGGGCATGCTGCAAACGGTCGCCGAGGAGACCGAGTCCGGCTGGGTCATCAACGGCGCCAAGCATTTCACCACCGGCGCACAGGGCGCGGCCTTCACCATCTGCGTGGCGCGCACCGGTGACGGGCCGACGATGTTCCTGGTCGACCAGGACAATCCCGGGTTGCGGGTGGGCCGCAGGATGCCGACGCTCGACCACACCAGCGCGCCGGGCGGCCACTGCGAGGTGACCTTCGCCGACTGCGCGGTGCCCGATTCCGCCGTGCTGGGCGAAGTCGGCCAGGGTCTGGCGCTCGCCCAGGTCCGGCTCGCGCCCTCGCGCCTGGTGTTCTGCATGAATTGGCTCGGCCTGGCCGTGCGCGCGCACCGGCTGACCATCGAGCACATCGGCACGCGCACGTCGTTCGGCGTGCCCATCGCCCAGCACGGGATAGCGCAGGGGCTGATCGCCGACAACGAGATCGACATCGCCGCGGCACGCGGCGTGATCCGCACCGCCGCGGACACCATCGACGCGCAGGGGCCGACCTCCTCGCAGGCGCGGCACGACGCGTCGATCGCCAAGACGTTCGTCTCCGAGGCGGTCTGGCGGGTGCTCGACCGGGCAGTGCAGCTGCACGGCGGACTGGGCGTCTGCGAAGACCACCTCGTTGCCCGATTCCTGGTGGAGGCCAGGGCTTTCCGCATCTACGAGGGACCGTCGGAGGTCCTGCGCTGGTCCATCGCCCGCCGCGCCCTGCGCACGAAACGCTGAAGGAGCACACCATGACCACGCGTGAGATCACCGGTTTCGCGGCGGCCTATCCCGAACTGGATTGCGCCGCCGTCGACTACGAATACCTGCGCGCGGTGTCGCAGGAGATGGTTCCGTTCGGCCGCCACGTCGGCACGGTGATCACCGAGATCGGCCCCGAACGGGGCGTCGTCGAGATCCCCGCCGTCGGTGCCGTGCGCAACCACATGGGCACCGTGCACGCTGGTGCGCTGTTCACCGCCGCCGACATCGGCGGTGCCGCCGCGTTCGTCGGCGCCGCGGCCGCTCGTCTGCGCATCGTCGACCGGTTGGTGCTGCGCGGGGGAAGCGCGTCCTATCGCAAGCCCGCGATCGGCCGCATCCGCGCGGTGGCCACCGTGGACCAGCGCGAACTCGCCGACGTGCTCGCCGCGACCGCGTCGAACCGGTTCGAGCTGTCCGGCAAGGCGACGCTGCTCGACGACAGTGACGTGGCCGTCGCCAAGTTCACTTTCGACTACGTCTGCGACGTCACCATCCCGGAGGGCGACCGATGACCACCGCGGCACCACACAATCGCTCGGAGTTCACCACGCTGGAGTCGACCAAGGTCGGCACCGCCGACGGGGTCACCTTCACCGTCCGGTTCCTGCCCGCGAAGAAGGCGGGCGCGCCGGTCGTACTGATCCTGCCCGCCATGGCGATGAAGGCGAAGAACTATCTGCCGCTCGCGAAAGAGCTGCACGCCCAAGGGCTTTCGGTCGCGATGACCGACCTGCGCGCGCACGGTGAGGCCCAGCCGGAACTGGGGCTGCACCGCGATTTCGGCTACCGCGAGATGCTGGAAACCGACCTGCCCGCGCTGGTCGCCGCGGTGCGGGAACGGTTCCCCGAGGCGCCGATCCACCTGTTCGGGCACAGCCTCGGCGGTCAGCTGGCGCTGCTGTTCACCGCGGCCGAACCCGAGCGGATCGCGGGCGTGACCGTCATCGGCACCGGCACCGTGTTCTGGTGGGCGTTCGGTGCCCGCCGCTGGTGGGAGGCGCTGAGCCAGATCCAGTGGATCGGCCTGGTCGCCCGCTGGAAGGGCCACTGGCCCGGCGGCGTGCTCATCCCGGCCCCGATGCCGGGCGGCGTCATGCGCGACTGGTCGATGCACTCGCTGACCAGCTACTACCGCCCGAAGGGCAGCAAGCGGCAGTACAACACGCTGCTGCGGGCCATGTCCGCGCCGGTGCTGGCCCTCTCGCTGTCCGACGACGTGCTCGGCCCGAAGTCCAACGTCGACTTCCTGGTCTCCCGGATGCCCAACGCGCGGGTGACCCAGTGGCACATCGACGAGAACTCGCCGGTCGAGCACCGCGACCACTTCCTCTGGGTGAAGGACTCGCCCGCGATCGCGGCCAGGGTGGCGACCTGGATCGTCGCGGGTGAGCTGCCGGGCTGAGGAGTATTGGTGGCACGACTGCGAATCGAAGCGGTGTCGAAGCACTTCGGCGCCACCTACGCGGTACGCGAGGTGAACCTCGACATCGCCGACGGCGAGTTCCTGGTGCTGCTCGGCCCGAGCGGGTGCGGCAAATCCACGCTGCTGCGTATGATCGCCGGTCTGGAAGATCCGACCGGCGGCCGGATCCTGCTGGACGACGACGACATCACCCACCAGGCTCCGCAGCGGCGCGACTTGGCCATGGTGTTCCAGAGCTATGCCCTCTACCCGCACCTGACCGTCGCGAAGAACATCGGATTCCCGCTCCGCGCCCGGCGCATACCCCGAGCGAAGATCGCCGAGCGGGTGTCGGAGGTGGCGGGGGTACTCGGTCTCACCGAGCTGCTGCGCCGCAGGCCCGCCGCGCTGTCGGGCGGGCAGCGGCAGCGAGTCGCGTTGGCGCGCGCCATGGTTCGCGATCCCGGCGCGTTTCTGATGGACGAGCCGCTGTCCAACCTCGATGCCAAGCTGCGCAGCGCGACGCGCGCCGAACTGATCGCGCTGCACCAGCGCCTGGGGGCGACCTTCCTGTATGTGACCCACGACCAGGTCGAGGCGATGACCATGGCCGACCGGATCGCGCTGCTCAACGAGGGCCGGGTGGAGCAGGTGGGCACGCCGACCGAGCTCTACGACCGTCCCCGTTCGACGTTCGTCGCCGGATTCCTCGGCGCGCCGCCGATGAACCTGTTCCCGGCCGTCATCACCGAGCGCGACGGCATGCTGCGCGTGGCGGCGGACGGCATCGATACCGAATTGGCCATCAGCACCGCCGATTTCGGTGACGACCTGCAAGTGGTCGCCGGTATCCGCCCGGAACAGCTGCGGCTGGATCCGACCGGCGCCGATATTCGCGGCCGGGTCACGATGGTGGAGAACCTGGGCAGCGAGGAGCTGATCCACTTCACCACCGGCGATCGCGCGCTCTGCGCCCGCGCGCCCCGTCCCGCGGGCGTCGCGGTCGACGACAGCATCGCGCTGCGGGTCGACCCGGCGCACATCCATCTGTTCCATGCCGCCTCCGGGCTACGCCTGACCTGGCAGGAAGCGCGGCAGGACACCCGAATCGACAGCGCGGGCGAACCCGTAGCCGTCGCCTGAACCCGCAACACCCCGACTCGATGAGGAGACACACCGTGAAACGCACCGCGCCCATTCTGGGCCTGGTGTTCGCAACCACCGTCGCGCTCAGCGCGTGCGGCGGACTCGGGAGCACCACCACCGACTCGAACACCGGCGCCGCGCTGATCCCGGAGCTGAAGCCGGATCAGCAGGTGTCGATCGTGTTCGAGTCCTACAACTACGGACTCGCCGGCGCCTGGACCGATACCTTCAACTCCCTGATCGCCGACTTCCGCACGAAGTTCCCGAACATCACGGTGACCGCGCAGAAGCCGCAGGGCAACAGCCCCAACCCGGCCACCGACACCATCTCCAGCATCCAGAACCAGATGGTCGCGGGCAATCCGCCGGACGTCGCCCAGCTCGGCTTCAGCGATCTGGACTTCACCATTCACCAGCTCGGCGCCAAGCCGCTGGACACCTTGGTCAGCAAGCAGGAGGTGCAGCGCAACTTCGACGGCGCCGAGCATCCGTTCGCGCCGAAGGCCCGCACGCTGGCCGACTGGGACGGCCACACCTACGGAGTTCCGTTCGTGTTCTCCACTCCCGTGCTGTATTACAATGCTTCGCTGTTCACCGAAGCGGGTCTCGACCCCGCGAAGCCCCCGGCCACCTGGCAGCAGGTCGCCGAAGCCGCCACGGCGATCACCGGGAAGACCGGCAAGGGCGGCGTCTACATCGATTGCCTGACCAAGACCGCCAAGGACTGGTGCTTCCAGTCGCTGGTGCGTTCCAACGGCGGCCGGGTGATCTCCGAGGACCGCACGGAACTCGCCTTCGCCGACGCGCCCGCGGTCGAGGTCACGGCGATGGGCCAGCAGCTGGTCAACTCCGGCGGCATGCCCAAGCTCAACCAGAAGCAGGGCTACGAGGCGTTCGGCCGTGGTGAGATCGGCATGATCCTGGAGACCAGCGCGATCCAGGGCACCTTCGTCACCGGCGCCAAGGACAAGTGGGATCTGCGCTCGGCGCCGATGCCGAGCTTCGCGGGCAAGCCCACCGTGCCGACGAATTCCGGTGCCTCGCTGCACATCCTGTCCAACGACCCGAACAAGCAGCGCGCGGCGTGGGAGCTGATCAAGTTCCTCACCAGCGAACCGGCCTACACCAAGATCTCGCAGGGCATCGGCTATCTGCCGCTGCGCACCGGCCTGATGGACGATCCGGACGGCTTGCAGGCGTGGTCGAAACAGAACCCGCTGCTGGCGCCGAACGTCGCCCAGCTGGCGAACATGGAGCCGTGGATCTCCATGCCCGGCACCAACTACCTGCAGGTCCGCGACGGCATGATGGAGGCGGTCGAGGCGATCGTGTTCCAGGGGAAGGATCCGCAGTCCACCCTCACCGCCGCCAGGGACCAGGGCGCCAAACTCCTTCCGACGTCATGAGCGCGGCGACGATCGTCCAGCTCACCGACACCCATATCCGCCCTGCCGGGGAACGGGTGCACGGGATGGTGGACACCTACGCCAACCTCACGCATGTGCTGCAGCAGTTGCGGGCGTCGCGGCAGCGTATCGACGCGCTGGTGCTCTCGGGTGACCTGACCGACACCGGGTCGCCCGAGGCCTATCGGCGGCTGCGCTCAGCGGTCGAGCCGGTGGCCGAGGAGCTCGGCGCGAAGACGCTCTACGTCATGGGCAACCATGACGAGCGCACCTCCTTCGCCACCGAACTGCTCGGCAGGGATTCCGCCACAGTCGATCCCGACGCCCCGCTCGATCAGGTCGTCGAGGTGGCGGGACTGCGGGTGATCGCGCTGGACAGCACGACGCCGCGGCGGCACGACGGACGGCTGGAGGAGCGGCAGCTGGACTGGCTCGCCGACCAGCTGTGCGAGCGGGCCCCGCACGGCACACTGCTGGTGCTGCACCACCCGCCGATCCCCTCGCCGGTCGCGGCCACCGAGTACCTGCGGCTGGAACGGCCGGAGCTGCTCGCCGAAGTCCTGGCGGATTCCGATGTGCGGCTGATCATCTGCGGGCACAACCATCTCACCGCTGCGGCGGCGCTGGCCGGGATACCGGTCTGGATCGGGCCCGCGCTCGCGTACCGGCTCGATCCGATCGCGCCCGTGGGACGGCATCGGGGATTGCTCGGATTCGGCTACAGCCGCATCGATCTGCTCGGCTCGGCCCTGGTGGCCACCGCGATCGAGGCGACACCCGCCGAGACCCTCTACGAACGGCCCGAGCAGGACGTGCTCGACCAGCTCGCCGCGCTCGCCGCGGAGGCCGGGTAACTCGATGTTCGTCGTCGAATCCGCCGGGGGCCGTGCGGTGGACGGGGGCCGTGCGGTGGACACCGTGATCACGGGGGCGTCCGATTCGGTCGCGTCGTCGAACCGCCCCGCCCGGTTTCGCCGGGCGGGGCGGTTCGCCGTGCCGTACCTGTATCTGACGCCCGCACTGGTGCTGCTCGTCGTGTGGATCTATCGGCCGCTGGTCCAAGCCGTCGAGCTGTCCACGTACTCGTGGAATCTGCTGCCGACCGCGCCGATGAAACCGGTCGGACTCGGCAATTACCAACGGCTGCTGGATCTTCCGGCCTTCTGGGACTCGATCGGCCGCACCGGGGTGCTGATCGCGGGCATGCTGCCGTTCACCGTGGTGCTTCCGCTGCTCATCGCGCTGGCCAGCAGGCGGGTGCACGGCCGGGCGCGCACCGTCTACCACGCGTTCGTGTTCGCGCCGTTCCTCGTCGCGCCCGTCGCCGCGGCGGCCGTGTGGCGCTGGCTGCTGCATCCTGGCAGCGGCTTCGTCGACCAGGTCCTCGGTTCGGACCGCAACTGGGTCTACGACGCGAGCACCGCGCACGAGGTGATCATCGTGATCACCGGGTGGCAGCTGCTGGGATTCGCGGTGCTCGTGGTCTGGGCGGGGCTGGCGGGCATCAGCGGCGAGTACGACGACGCCGCCAGGGTGGACGGCGCGAGCCCAAGTCAGATCCGCCGATGGATCACCCTACCGCTGCTGTCGCCCACCCTGTTGTTCCTGGTGCTCACGACGGTATTGCTCAGTCCGACATTGACTTTCCCGCTGATCGACTCGATGACGCAGGGCGGCCCGGCACAGGCGACCACCAATATCTACTACCTGCTGTGGGACTACGCGTTCCACAGCTTCGACGCCGGACTCAGCGCCGCGGCAGGTGTGCTGCTGTTCGCCGGATTCGGGGTGATCGCCGGAATACTGGTGTGGATCTCGGAAAAGGTTGCCTTCCATGATGATTGACCGACTGCGCACCGCCGGCAGCCACGTTCTGCTCGCGGCGACCGCGGTGTTGTGCGCGTTTCCGATCTACTGGCTGTTCGCCACCTCGCTGCGGCGGCCCGAGGACGTGACCTCGCTGTCACCGATCCCCTGGCCGATGTCGTTCGCCAACTACGGCGACGCGGCCGACAAGGTCGACGTGCTGGGCCTCATCGGCAACACTTTCTTCGTCGCGGCGCTGTCGGCGGCGGGGCAGCTGCTGATCGCGCTGCTGGCCTCCTACGCCTTCGCGATGTACACATTCCCGTTCCAGCGGGTGCTGTACCTGGCGTTCGTCGGCACCTGGCTGGTGCCGTTCCAGGTGACCATGCTGCCCAACTACGTGCTGCTGACACAGCTCGGCCTGCTCAATTCGCTCATCGGCGTGGTGCTTCCGACGCTGTGCTCGGCACTCGCGGTCCTGCTGCTGCGCCAGCACATGGCGAGCTTCCCGAAGGAACTCGTGGCGGCGGCGAAGATCGACGGCCGCTCCTCATGGTCGATCCTGTGGACCGTGGTCGTGCCGAACCTGCGACCCGCACTGGCGGCACTGGCGATCCTGCTGTTCATCAACGCATGGAACGAATACTTCTGGCCCGCCGTGGTGCTGCGTCAATCCAACAGCGTGCTCCAACTCGGCCTGCGCAGCTTCATGGGCACCGAGGGCGACCAGTGGGGACCCATGATGGCGGTAGCAAGTCTCGCCTGCCTCCCGGTCCTGCTGATGTACCTGCTGCTGCAACGCCACATCGTCAACGCGTTCGTGCGGTCGGGGCTGAAGTAGGCCGTGCGGATGGGTGCCGCCCCGATTGATTCGATCAGGGCGCCATTGTCATCTCATCAGTTCAACGAATTACCAGCTGAATCCGATAGGTCGCGTATTGAACGATGCGCGATGCCGTGCTGCTTGTAAACCGTTCCGGAAAACCACTTCTCACATTCTCGACTTCCCGCGATTGGGAGTGCGATCTGTAATTCCGTGCGGCGCAATGACGTACCTTGACCTCGGTCGGTAAGCCGCCGACCACACGAAGTCACCCTCCTGCGCCGATCATGCGGTGAATTCCGATCGATTCCTCACCTCGTCGATCGGTAATTCGCCGATTCGCAGTGGAGGACGGAGAAGGAGGTACTGTCATGAAAAGCTCTATCCGGATGGCGACTTCGGCATCCTGAACGAACGGGCCGAGGTGGCCGCCCACCTGTGGCGCGCGGTGTCCTCGGATGCCGACGGGGTCGCCGAAGTGCTGCGCTGGTTGTCGAACGACCCCGCCGCCCATGGGTAGTCGAGGGATCCTCGGCAACCGGGACTTCCTGCTGCTGTGGACCGGACAGGCCGGATCGCTGGTGGGATTCCACGGCGTGCGTATCGCCTATCCCCTGGTGGTGCTCGCGGTGACCGGCTCCCCCGCCGCGGCCGGGTGGGCCGGATTCGCGCTCAGCTTGCCGAGTCTGCTTCTCCAGATCCCCGCAGGGGTGATCGCGGACCGCATCGATAGAATGCGCATCCTGATGGTCTGCCAGTTCGTCGGGATGACGGCGACCGTTCTGGCCGCCGTGGCGATCGCGACGCACACGCCGGGCTTGGTCCCGGTACTTGTCGTGACGGCGTTCATCGAAGGCAGCGTCTGTGTCTTCGTCGGTGTCACCGAGGTCGGCGTGATACGCGACATGGTGCCGCCCGCACAACGACCGGCGGCGTTCTCGTTGCTCGAGGCCGAACAGCCGATCGCCGCGCTCGCCGGTCGAGCCGCGGGCGCCACCATCTACGGCGCGGCCCGCTGGCTACCGTTCGTCGTCAACGCCGCGTCGTATCTGTACTGCCTCACGGCACTTTCACTCATCCGCTTCCGCAGACCCGCCTCCCCTCCACCCGCCGAGCCCGCCGACCGCTCCGTAGGCCACGGCCTCCGAGACGGGCCGCGCATCGTGTTGGGCGACCCGTTCCTGCGTGCTTCGACGGCGGCGATCGGGGCATCGAATATCGTCATCCAGGTCGTGCTGCTGCTGATCGTGGTGGCACTGACGACCGGCGGATATCCCACGTGGACGGTCGGCGTCGTGCTGGCCTCGGCCGGAGTCGGCGGGTTGTTCGGCGCCGCCGCGGCCGCACGACTCGTCGCCCGCAGCGGTCCCCGGCTCGTCTATCGAGGTGCGCTGTGGGCATGGACCGCGCTGCTCGTTCCGATCGCGCTCAGCACCAACCCATTCGTGCTGGCCGCGTGCTGGTGTGGGATCGGTGGCGTCGGAATCGCCAGCAACGTCGCGCTGACCTCCTACCGGGTCGCCGTCGTTCCCGACCACACGCTCGGCCGTGCCCTCGCGACAATGGGATTCGTCTGCGACGGCGCGGTCGCGATCGGCGCACTCGGCGCCGGTTACCTGCTGTCCGCCGTGGGCGTGGTGACAACAGGCTGGATCGCCCTGGCGGCGATGTTCGTGCTCGCGGTCCTGGCGAGCAGCGCCAACCGCACACCGGCCCAGATGGCCGATCAGCGGTAATCCTGCGTCCACATCCCTCCGGCCGGGACGGCAAGACGCACCCGGCATGCGTGGGCGGACGGATGGAACTCAGTCGGCTCGACTGGCGGCGACCGCAGGCGGTAGTGGGCGGGCGAGTTTGCCGACGGTGTGGAGGTGGCTCAGTGCTTGGCGGTAGGAGTCGAAGAGGCTGGTCTGGCAGTAGGGCACCTCGAGCTCGAGGCAGAACTGTTCGACCATCGGCTGGGCTCGGCGCAGGTTGGCCCGCGGCATGGACGGGAACAAGTGGTGCTCGATCTGGTAATTCAGACCGCCCAGGGCCGCGTCGACGAGCCAACCGCCGCGGACATTGCGAGACGTGAGCACTTGACGGCGCAAGAAGTCTGTCGATTCGCCTTCGGCCAGTACTTCCATCCCCTTGTGGTTGGGGGCGAAGGTGCAGCCCATGTAGAACCCGAACAGGCCCTGCTGCACGATGATGAAGGCCACCGCCTTGCCCGGCGACAGGACCAGGAATACCGCGGCGAGGTACCCGGCAGCGTGCGCGGCCAGCAGGACGCCCTCCCAGATACGGTTCGGTATCGCCCAGCGCAGCACCGCCCGAACACTCGCGTAGTGCAGACTGCCTGCCTCGAGGAACAGCATGGGAAAGAACAGCCAGGCTTGGTAGCGGAAGATCAGCCGCCGGAAACCTTTGCCCGCCCGTGCTCGATCGCCGGAATGGGCCAGCACTCCCATCACGTCGGGGTCCGCGCCCTCGGTGTTGGGGTGAGCGTGGTGCCGGTTGTGGTTGCTGACCCACCAGCCGATGCTCAGCCCGATACCGAGATTGCCCGCGATCACACCGAACAGGTAGTTGGCCCGTCGACTGCCGAAGATCTGTCTGTGCCCGGCATCGTGACCGAGGAAGGCGAACTGGGCGAACACAACCGCCAAGAACGCGGCGACGCCCAGTTGCCACCACGAGTCGCCGACGAAGAAGAACGCCGCCCACCCGGCAACGAACGCCATCGCGGTGACCGCGCTCTTCCAGAGGTAATACCGCAACCGCCGATCCAGCAGCCCCGCCTGCCGCACCCGACGCATCAAGACCGCGTACTCGCTGCCACGCGGCGGTCCGTGTTCCCCGGTCTGGGCGTTCGACGACGAGAGAACTCGCCCCGTTCCCGGTGCGCCTGGATCGATGTGTTCCAACGCTACGAGCGCGCTCGTCGTGGCGGCGGATTTCGGCACCACCCGGCCGGTACTACTTTCGATTACCACGGGTTGCCTACGCATCCTGTTGTTGTTGTCGGTCTCCGGGCTCGAATTGTCGTCCTCCACGCCGCGCCCAGCACAGCGGGCTATCGGAAGTCAGCGCATGGAAGCTCGTCTGCCTCGCCACCAGAATGTCGCGATGAGACCACCGCCAGGTTAACCGACACACCTATGGACGACACATCCGAGTGACGATTGCACTGCACCGACCGCGGCCGGTGCGCCAGGATTCCCACTTGCGCCCGTGTGTCACCGTCGGGCAGCTCAGGCCAGTGGGGCTCGTGCGCGGCACTCGATGGACACGCCGCACGGGATGGCGGCGTCGGCGGGCAGCGAAAGCGGCAGGCCGGAGGCGCTGCGCAGCTGCTCGGCGTGCGGGGAGGAGCGTCCCTGCTGGACCGGGCTGAGCGTGGGTGAGCTGCCAGACTGTGGCGATGAACGACTCGGTGCGGCGCCGTGGGCGCCCGGCCAGGCTGTCTCGGGAGACGATCCTCACGGTCGCGGAGGAAATCGTGGAGTCGGAGGGGATCGCCGGGCTGACCATGCGGGGAGTCGCCACGCGGCTCTCGAGCTCACCGATGGCGATCTACCGGCATGTTCGTGACAAGGACGAACTGCTGTTGCTGTTGCTGGACCGCATCGCGGCCGCGCTCGACCGGCCCGAGCTGCCCGAGAATCCCCGACAGCGGCTGGTGGTGCTGTGGCGGATGATCCATGACACGCTGGCGGCACATCCGTGGGTGGTGAGCGTGTTGGTGAGCGGCGACCTGGCGAGCCGATCGATTCTGTGGGCGGTCGAGGAGATCCTGCAAGCATTTCTTGCCTGCGGCCTCACCCGCGGGCAGGCCGCCGCCGCCTACCGGACGGTGTGGCAATACACCGTGGGCGTGCTGACCATACGGATAGCGATGACGCGCGCCGGGTCCGAACCGGAACACCCTCGTTTCCAGGCATTGATGATCGCTTCGGCCGATCCCGAGCAGACCCCGACCATCGCCTCGTTCGCGGCCGAGTGGCCGCATCCCTGGGAAAACTACGAATACGGACTCGAGTCGGTGCTCGACGGGCTGATCGCACGCTCTTGACAGACCGCTCACTAATTTGTGTACTTGTATACAAATTAGTGAGGAGGAACTCATGGTCGAGACCGATGTGGTGGTGATCGGTTCGGGCGCAGCCGGGTTGGCGGCTGCGCTGTCCGCTGCGTCCAGCGGTGCGGAGGTAATGGTTCTGGAGGCGTCGTCGCGCTGGGGCGGATCGACCGCGGTGTCCGGCGGGCAGGTGTGGGCCCCCGCCAACCATCGAATGATCGAGGCAGGTTGTGCCGATTCCGCCGAGGAGGCGCTGACCTACTGCCGTGCTGCGGCCCCCGGGCGCGACGACGAACTCGTCGAGACGTTCGTGCGAGCCGTCCCGGCGTTGGTGCGGTTCCTCGAGGAGCACTCGCCGATCCGTTTCTTCCCGGTCACGGCCTATCCGGACACATTCGTCGAGCTGCCCGGCGGCAAGACCGCCCGCCACGTCGAGGTGAATCCACAGGAGGTCGGCGAGCTCGGCGACCTGGACGAGCTGCTGTGGCCGGCGCCGCTGTTCGCGCCGGTGCTCACCAACCAGGAGGTGCTCGAGCACCGCTTGTTCTCCGGTGGTCCGCCGCCGCTGGATCTGATCGCCCAGCGCAGGTCCGACGGCACGGTGACGCTCGGGGCCGGGCTCATCGTCGGGCTGCTGCACGGTTGCCGGAAAGCCGGTGTCCACCTGACCCGAAACGCCCGGGTGATCGAACTGACTCGCGACGAGCACGGGCGGGTCGCCGGAGTTCGAGTCGACCACGGTGGATCGCACCGCACCGTTCGCGCGCGGCGCGGTGTCGTGCTCGCCTGTGGCGGATTCGAGCACGACCCGACCCTGCGGGCGCAGCTGCTGTCCGGGCCGCTCACTCACCCGGTGACGCCGCCGATTCAGCACGGTGACGGTCTGCGCCTGGCCGGGCAGGTCGGTGCGGCACTGGCCTACCCCGGCGAGTACTGGTCCTGGCCCGCGTGCCAGGTCCCCGGCCGGACCTGGCCCGATGCTGCTGCCACGCCGCAGCCGCAGCTCGCGCTGCCGGAACGGTCGTTGCCACATGTGTTGTGGGTGAACGCCTCCGGGCGCCGATTCGTCAACGAATCGAGCCACAACTGTGCGACCGCCTTCGCCGAACTCGACGCCAATACCCACCGGCCGCGCAATCTGCCCGCCTGGGCGATCGGCGACGCCCGATTCCGCGCCAAATACCCGGTCGCGGGCATCGCCGCGGGCGCGCCCGCACCGGACTGGCTGGTCCGCGCCGACAGCCTCGCCGAACTCGCCGAACTCATCGACATCGACCCGGCGGCGCTGGAACAGACCGTTACCCGCTTCAACACCATGGCCGAGGCCGGGCGCGACGACGACTTCCACCGCGGGCAGACCCGGTACGAGCACGCCTTCGGCGACCCCACCGCCGCCCATCCCAATCTCGGACCGGTGTGCGAACCACCGTTCTTCGCTGTTCCCGTGTACCCGGGCGCAGTCGGCACCAAAGGCGGCCCGCGCACCGACCGGCGCGCCCGCGCCCTCGCCTGGACCGGCCGCCCCATCCCCGGGCTCTACGCAGCGGGCAACGCCGCCGCCGCAGTCTTCGGCCCCGGCACCATCGCCGGCGGCCTGACCATCGCCTGCGCCCTCACCTGGGGCTGGATCGCCGGCCGTGACCTGGCCGCAGCGCACTGACTACCGAATCGCTTCCATCGACAGGAGAACACCCATGTTTCTGGTCACCGCCGCGAGCGGAAACGTCGGCACGCATCTCGTCGAGCGCTTGCTCGACGCGGGCGTCGAGGTCAGAGCCCTCAGCAGGAATCCTGCGGCTGCCGGTCTGCCGCCCGGAGCCGAGATCGTATCGATGCGGCAAGGAGCGTTTCCCCTGGATGGCGTCACGACCATCTTCCTCAACCCCGCGGCGGTGCACGAAACAGCCGACGCGCTGCTGGCGCAAGCCGTCTCGTGCCGGGTCCGGCGCGTCGTGCTGCTGTCCTCGTCGTCGGTGCTCGACGACCATCCCGCCAATCACACCGGCGTCGCGCACCGCGACCTGGAACGACGCATCGAACGCACCGGGCTGGAATGGACCTTTCTCCGATCGGGTGTGTTCGCGGCCAACACCTTGCAGTGGTCGCCGCAGATCCACGCCGACGGCGTAGTCCGCGGCGCCCACGCTTCCGCCTTGATCGCACCCATCCACGAACGCGATCTCGCGGCCGCCGCCGCGGCGGCCATGTTGTCCGACGATCTCATCGGGGCCGCCCCTGTGCTCACCGGGCCGGAGTTGATGACCCAGACTGAACAAGCGACGCTGATCGGCGACTCCCTCGGAAAAACCGTCCGATTCGAGGAGATCACCCCCGAGGCCGCGCGCGAGAACATGATTGCCCGGCAGGTGCCACCGCAGATCGCCGACTCGCTGCTGCGCTACTACGAACGCGCAGCAGAGCATCCGATCGAGCCCACCCCGATCTCGGTGCCGCTCACCGGGGAACATCCACGCACCTACCACCAGTGGGTGCTCGACCACGCCACCGACTTCCGGTCCAGCGTGCCGGCCTGAACAGGCCTGGGTTGCGCCGCCATCGGACGCGGGCCGTCACCGCGTCCGATGGCGGCGGCTTCATGAGGCGACGCGGGACACCATGGTGAGGGTGCCGATGAGGGCGGTGTCGTGGTCCGCGGCGCGGAAGCGCGGGTGGTCGAGAATGTCGTGCAGGAAGTCGGTGGTGGTGGCCACTCCCCTGCCGCGGATCCTGGTCTCGGCCAAGGCACGTCGCATCCGCGCGATGGCGGTGGGACGGTCCGGCGCCCAGACGATGATTTTGGCGAGCAGTGAATCGTAGTGCGGTGGAATGGCATAGCCGGGGCAGACATGGGTGTCGATCCGGACGAAGGGGCCGCCCGGCAACGTGCATTCGGTGAGCGTGCCGGGCGCGGGGACGAATTCGCGTTCGGGATCCTCGGCGTTGATCCGGCACTCGATGGACACGCCGCGCGGAGCGGCGGCGTCGGCGGGCAGCGACAGCGGAAGGCCGGAGGCGATGCGCAGCTGCTCGGCGACCAGATCGATGCCGGTGACCATCTCGGTGACCGGATGCTCCACTTGCAGGCGGCAGTTGACCTCCATGAAGTAAAAGCGTCCCTGCTGGTCCAAGAGGAATTCGAAGGTTCCGGCCCCGACGTAGCCGACGGCTTCCGCACCACACACGGCGGCGGCGCCGATCCGGGCGACGAGTTCCTCGGACAGACCGGGTGCGGGCGACTCCTCGACGAGTTTCTGGTGCCGCCGCTGCAAGGAGCAGTCCCGTGCGCCGAGATGCCGCACCGTCCCGTGCCGATCGGCCAGGATCTGCACCTCGATGTGCCGGGCCGAGTCGAGGTAGCGCTCGACGTAGAGCCTGCCGTCGCCGAACACCGCGGTGGCGTTGGCACGGGTCTCCTGCCAGGCGGAGGCGAATTCGGCGGAGTCACGCACGACGCGCATGCCGCGACCGCCGCCGCCCGCCACCGCTTTGATGATCACCGGATAGCCGATGTCGTCGGCGAGGGCGTGCGCCTCGTCCACCGTGTCGAGCGGATCACGGCTGCCCGGCAGCAACGGCAGCCCCGCCGCGGCCATCAGCGACCGCGCCGTGGACTTGTCGCCCAGATCGGCCATGATCGCGGCGGGCGTGCCGATGAACACGAAACCCTCTGCCTCGCAGACCTCGGCGAAATCCGGGTTCTCGGAGAGGAATCCGTATCCGGGGTGGATCGCGTCGGCTCCGGTGGCCCGCGCGGCCTCGATGACGGCGGGAATGTAGGAGTAGCTGCGCTTCGCGGGACCGGGGCCGATCCGGAACGATCGATCGGCGAGCCGGACGGCGGCCGAGTCGGCATCGGCCGCGGAATACACCGCGATGGTGGCGATCCCGAGTTCGGCGCAGGTGCGGATGACCCGCACGGCGATCTCGCCACGATTGGCGACCAGTACCGTGCGGATCGGGCGCACGGTCACCGCACCACCTCGAGCACCATCAGCGGTGCGCCGTGCTCGACCGCCTCGCCGTTCTCCACGAGAAATTCCGCCACCCGTCCCTCTCTGGTCGCGGTCACCGGGATCATCAGCTTCATCGCCTCGACGATGCCGACCTGCTGACCGGCCCGCACCGGGTCACCCTCGGTGACAAATGGCGCGGCACCCGGCTCGGGCGCGCGATAGAAGACACCGACGGTCTCCGCGTTCACCGTGAAAGTCTCGGCGCTCGACTGATTTTCGACGAACTGCTCGGCAGGGGTGGTCGCAGCAGGCGCACCGGATACGGGCGCAACGGAGGTGGGCGCGCTCGTTCCGGCCTGGCCGTCCCAGCTGATCCGCAACACCAGCGGACCATTGGCGACGGTCACGGAGGTCGGTGCGGTCTCGGCTCGCACGGCCAGCGCGTGACGCGACAGCACGGCCAGCGCGTGGTCGGCGTCGACCGGGTTCAGCGCGCGGCCGACCGGCTCGGTGGTCACGGACTCGGTCATCACTTCTCCATCTGGTTGTTCGGGTTGGGCGCCCTGCGGGGTGGCTGATCGCTGACGGGCCAACCGCGCCAGCACTATCGAGACACCGGCCTCGATCAGCGCTGGGGGTGACACGATCATCGAGAGACCTGGTTGTTCGTGGACAGTCCGAAAACGCGGAAACGGTGGTGGCGGCGGTCGAGTAGTTCCGAGAGGGCCAGCGCGCCCAGGTCGGCGACCGCGTAGCGCAGCGCATGCCGCAGCGCGGCGGCGGCAGCGGCGGGATCGCGATGCGCGCCGCCCGGTGGCTCGGGCAGCACGGCGTCGGCGACGCCGAGTTCGAGCAGGGAGGTCGAGTCCACCCGCAGTGCCGCGGCGGCGCGCGGCGCGGCGGCCGCGTCCTTCCACAGAATCGAGGCGCACCCCTCCGGGCTGATCACGGAATAGACCGCGTTCTCGCACACGATCACGCGATCGGCCACCGCGAGTGCCAGCGCTCCCCCGCTGCCGCCCTCGCCGGTGATTACGGTGACAATCGGAACGGGCAGTCCGGCGAGCAGTTTCAGTGACTCGGCGATGGCGACCGCCTGTCCGTGCTCCTCGGCGGTTACACCCGGGTAGGCGCCCGCGGTGTCGACCAAGGTGATCACCGGCAAGCCCAGCTTGGCCGCCAGCCGCAGCACGCGCGCCGACTTCCGGTATCCGGCGGGCGTCGGCATGCCGTAATTGCGTTGCGCCAATTCGGTGGCGGTATGCCCTTTTTGCGTGCCGATCACCGCGACCGGCGCGCCGTCGAGACGGGCCAGCGCGGTGATCATCGCCGGGCAGTCGGCGGACAGCCGGTCACCGTGCAACTCGACGAACTCGTCGAAGGACGCGGCCAGATAGTCCAGCGTGGTCGGGCGGCCCAATTCCCGTGCGGCCCGGACGCTGTGCCACGCCTCGCGCGGTGGCAGATCCGCGGCATCGGTGTGGACCGGGTCGACGAGCTCCCCGAGTTCGAGGCGCCTCGGCGTATCGGCGGCGAGCGCGAGCAACCGCGCCAACCGGTCCCGCAGCGCCGAGCGGTGGCAGATCATGTCCACCACACCGTGTTCGAGCAGGAACTCCGCGGTCTGGAATCGGGCAGGCAGCGTCTCGCCGATGGTCTGCTGGATCACCCGGGGACCGGCGAAGCCGAGCCGCGCCCCGGGTTCGGCGATGATGATGTCGGTGGAGGTGGCGTAGGAGGCCGCGACGCCACCGTAGGTGGGATCGGTGACCACCGAGATGGTCAGCACGCCCGCGTCGTCCAGTTCGCGCAGCGCCTGGCTGGTCTTGGCCATCTGCATCAGCGCGAGGATGCCCTCCTGCATGCGGGCGCCACCGGAGGCGGTGACCAGCACCAACGGCACCCGCGCCGCCAACGCCGTCTCGGCCGCGGCGGTGACCGCCTCGCCGACCGCGCTGCCCAGACTGCCGCCGAGGAACCGGAAGTCCATGACCGCCAGCACCACCGGCGCGCCGCCGATCGTGCCGCGCACGCACCGGATGGCGTCGGCAAGCCCGGTGCGGCGCCGCGCTTCGGCGTGCCGCTCAGGGTAGGGGCGCGAATCGCTGAAACCGAGCGGGTCGGCCACCGTGGCCGCCGGTTCGATGTGCCGCGCGGAGCCCGGGTCGAGCAGCGCCTCGACACGCTGATCGGCCGTCAGCATGCCGTGCCCGTCGCAGTCCGGGCAGACCCGGCCAACGCGCTCGTAGCGTTTGGCGTAGATCATGGTGGCGCAGGACGGGCACACCATCCAGTCGGCCCGGGTGTCCGAGCCGGTCTCGAGTGTGGTCATCGTTCCTCCCTCGGTCGGGGCACGAACCGGGCGCTGGCGGCGGGCAGCCGCACGCCCGCGGTGCGCAGTTGGCCGACCCGGGTCAGGTAGGCCGCGCCCAGCATCATCTGGTCGGCGATATCGGCGACGTGCCGGTTGCGCAGGGCCGCCAGATAGGTTCCGGACACCCAGCTGTTGAATCCGCCCATCGCGGGCCCGCACCAGATCTGATAGTCGGCGACGCGATCGGACTCGCCGCGGATGCTCCACCCCGACGACAGCCCCAGATACCACCGGAACACCAGCGCCATCTTGCGTTTCGGGTCTCCCTCCGCGCCGACCAGCTGGGCCGGATCGCGTTCGGTGAAGTATGTGACGCAGTCCGCCCACACCGCATCGAGCGGTCGCCGGAACAGCGTGGCCTCGAGATCGCGGCGCAGGTCGGCCGGGATGTCGTCGATGCCGTCATAAGCGCGATAGGTGTCATAGAGCCGCTGAGCGCGAGTGGCGAACATGGTTCCTCTGCGCAGCACCTGCACTTGGACGCCGAGCTCGAACATGTCCGACGACGGCGACATCGCGCAATCCGCGAAATCCGCTTGGGAGAGCAGCTGTTTGGTGGTGTCGCACTGAGCCGCTTCCCGGGTGGCCTGGTTGACCGAACCGGTCACCACGTAGGCGGCGCCCATCGCGAAGGCCGCGGCCGCGGCGGCGGGGGTGCCGATGCCGCCCGCGGCGCCGACGCGGACCGCCGCCGCGGCGGGCACGGTGTGGGCGAGACGGTCCCGCGTCGCGATCAGTTCCGGCAGCAGCACCAGCAGCGGCCTGCGATCGGTGTGTCCGCCGGAGTCGGCTTCGGCGGTGATGTCGTCGGCCATCGGAACCTGTTCGGCGAGACGGGCCTGCTCCGGCGTCAGATCACCGGATTCGACCAGTTCGCGCAGCAGCCGCTCCGGGGCCGGACGCAGGAACGGCTCGGCCACCTCGACCCGGGAAACCTTGGCGATCACGCGGTTCCGTATTTCGACGCGACCCTGTCGATCGACAGCGAGTCCCGCCGCCCGGTAGCGCACGACCTCACCGGTGAGACCCATGAACGCCGAGGCTTCCACGCACCGAACCTGATGACGCAGGCACGCGTCCACAATCGCGCGCTCCAACGCGGGCTCGGACGGACTGTGGATCAGGTTGCACGCGAACGGCTTTCCCACCAGCGTGCGGCTCAGATCGGCCAAGGCCGCGTCCACCGCGGTCGGCGGCACGCCCGCAGCGCCGTAAGAGGCGAGATATCCCGCCCGCGCCATCGCTGAAACCAATGCGGGCGAGGCAATTCCGTTGGCCATGGCACCGGCGGCATATGCCGCCCGCACACCGTGAGCCGCGGCGAAACGCCGGTCGCCCAACTGCTCGGGCGGCAGCGGCGCGACCGCGGCCAGGACGTCGGCCTGCGCCGCGATCCGGTCGTCGGATGTCGCGCCGACCCGGCCGTCGTGACGCACGATCCAGCACGGGCGCGTCAGGTCCAGCAGCACGGCGGTGATGTCGTCGGCCGTCTCAGCGACCACGCTGCTCCGGGACATGGTCATCGCCGCTGCCTCCGTTCGCCGAGTTCGACCGCGAGGTCGATCAATTCGTAGATGCGCAGTCCCGGCTTCCACAACGAGCCGTCGGCGATCACGGTGACGCCCTCCGGGCCGCGCCGAACTTCCTTGATGTGCGCTTCGAGTTCGACGGTGCCGTCGGTGGGCAGGAACTGCCCGCGGTAGCGCCAGCGGAACGGGATATCGGCAGGGATGCGGAAGACCGGATCGCCGATCGTGTCGGCGAATCCGGCGTCGATCATCCACTCCTGGATCGCGTGGATGACCGATTCCACTCCGAGCGACCCCGGGATCACCGGGTCGAGGTGGAAGTGCCGAGTGAAGTACCAGTCCGACGGGTCGATCTCCCGCAGCGAATGCAGATATCCCGCTTCATATGTTCCGCCGTCGTCGACCACGTCCACCTGGTCGATCAGCGCCAGCGTGCGCCGGGCGCACAGCCTGGCATGCGGGTCGGCGCGCCGGGCGGCGACGTCGATGGTGCGCAGGCGTGCGCCGGGATTCTCCGCCAGCCAGGTCGGCACGGTGCGGCCTGCGTCCAGGCCGGTCTGGTTGGCCAGGGCTTGGTCGCTGAAGTAGCCGAACATCGTCTCGCCCGTGTAGAACGGTTCGCCGTCCGCGCTGAGCGTGTAGTCGAAGGTCTGCAGGGACGAACCGGGCAGGATGGTGGTCGACAGCAGCCGGGAGGACTGGTGGATCGTCTTGTCCCGCAGATCGATCCGCCGCAGCACGGTGGCGGTGCCGCCGAGGTTGCGCAGGCTCAGCGTGGTGCCCGGCTGGGTGAGCGTGGGTCCCGCGTAGTAGCCCATCAGCAGCGCCGCCTGGAGCGAGGTCTCCATGTAGACGAAGTGCGGCATGGACTCGTTGGCTGTGTCGGCGTAGTACCAGGAGTCGGCGGGCGAATCGTATTCGGTGGCGTAGGAGGCCGCGTCCAGCTGACCGCGGCTGCCATCGAAGTCGAGCACCCGGTCGACCAGCAGCAGGCCCCCGGTCGGCAGCCTGGTTGCCCGCACGCCGGTGTAGGGGGCGAATTCCGGTCCCATAGCGATGGCCTGATCGCCGCGGGCGAGATGGGTCATATGGAACTCGTTGAGCAGCAGGCCTTCCGAGACCTGACCGGGACCGACACCGCTGCCAGGGCGTTCGGCCACCGAGACCGTGACGTCGATTTCGCCCTGCGCGCCCGCCACGATCGCCGTCCCCGCGACGTGCGGTCGCGGCACCAGGTCGAGAGCGGTCACGGTCAGTGTGATCGTGCCGGACCCCGTCCCCACGACGGCACCGGTGCACTCGGCGACGAGCGAACTGCCCGACAGCACCAGCGGCATGCCGAGATACAGGGCGAACACCTCCGCGGCCTGCACAGTTGCCGTGCGCGGATCACCCTGGAACCGTGCCGTGACGCTGCCGTTGCCCGCCCCGCCGTACAGCGCGATCTCGGTGACCTCGGTGAGCGCGAGCGGCGCCGACGCGGCGAGCCGGGCCACCGCGTCGACGCCGGAACGCCGGTACGCGAGTCCGAAGACACCGGTCAGGTCGCCTTCGGCGAGGCGGGTCAGCGCGGCTCGATCCAGACGGGTGCGATCGGTGCGGGCCAGCGGCTTGAACGCCGACTCCGCGGCGGCCACTCCGACAGGTGTTCGCGAGTCTTCGCCGGGCGTCGAAGCGAGGGGATCTTCAGCGCCCCGCCGTGAGTGGTCATCGTGCCGCTGGTACGCGCCGTCGTGGTCGCGATCGTGCTGCGCTGGTTCGTCATGGACGCCCTGGTGACCGGCACCGCTGACGTACGAATCGAGCCCGGCACCGCGTGCAGGGTCGGTCGCGTTCGGTTCGGTGGCTGTCGTCGTTCGGCGCAGGGCCCGCTGCCACACTGCCCGTTGCATGGCCAGCTGCGCGCTCAGTGCTGCCCGGTGCGCCGCCACGACCCCGGAGCGGATCTCGGCGAGCGGACCCGCCGGACGATCGGCCACCGCGACCGGGTCGGTGGCCGGAGACGCAAGCGAAGCGCTCTCGACCTCGCTGTATGCGAGACGCATTGCCGCACTGGGCATTCCGGGCGCATCCGCCCGGTAGTCGCCGACGTGTCCCTGTGGCGAACCGTCGCTGCCGGAACCTGCTCGGCGCGGCGCCTGGCCTTCGACGGTCGCCCGCTTCGTCTCACTGTGCGCGAGATCGGTGGTCGGATTGCCACTTACGGCGTCCGACCGATTGTCGTCAACGGATCCCCGAAACGCACCCTCGGAATCCGCTCGGCGTGGCGGCCGCACCTGACCGCTTCCTTGCACCACCGCCGGCGCGGCCGGCGCGGTTACCGGATCGAACGGAACACCGTCGAACTCCAGCGTTGTCATGCCATCCACCGCCTCACCGAGGTCTGGAACTTCTCCGTCAGATCGGGTGTCGTCACCACGGTGACGTCCGAGAATCGTTGCAGGACCGTGCCGTCCGTTGCCGTGACAGTGGCGTCGATCCGGGCATCGAGACGACCGGGCCTCGGGTTGTCCACGGTGAGCACGAAAGGCTCGCCCGCCGGCAGCGGCCGGTAGTAGTCGATCCGCCCCACACCGAGCGGCAAGCAGGCGCTTCCGAGCAACCGGTAGCCGAGTACGGGCGGTCCCTGCAGGATCAGGTCCGCCAGGACGGGGTCGTGCAGCCGCCCGGCGTACCCGCCGCGCGCCACCGTGGCGGCGGGCAGTTCGCAGTCGAAGACGATCGCGTCGTCGGTCACCGCTCGAATCCGGCGCAGGCCTTGCAGGGCGGGTGCGTGGAACTGGATGGCGTCGCGGTAGATGTCCGTGTCGTCGGCGGGGCCGCCGGGGATCGGCCGGTGCGGCGCGCCATCCGCGGCATCGGCGAGCAGGAGCGTCGCCCGGAAGTGGATCGCGTCGCCCCCGCGTACCGTCGCGTGCACCGTGGTCGTCGGCTCACCCAGCTCGGGTTCGCCGACCTGAGGGTTCGCCCCCGGTGCCAGTTCGAGCTCGAGCTCATCGACCGGACGGTCGAACACGATCCCTTTGAGCACCTGGAAGTCTCGGACGCCGACCACGGTCCGTCCCGGCAGGACGCGTTCGGCGAGGTTGACCATCGCGCCGAGACCGAAGGTGGCGGGCAGCACGATGTGCTCGCCGATCCGGTGCGCCGCGATGATCGGATCCTCCGTGATCCCGGTGATCGTCCGCCGGGTCCGTACCGTCGCCGCCCCGATGCCCGCCGCCTCCGACAGCGACTTCGCAGGGCCGATCAGCACGACCGTGTCCTCAGCGCGGGCTGCGGTGAATTGCTCGGTGAACGCCGCCGCACCGATCCGCGGGTCGAGTAACTCGACGCCGCGGGCGCGGAAGTGTTCCCGGAGTGCGGGCGTCACCATGCCGCCGTCCCATGCGCCCCAATCAATCGCGGTGACATGGCAATTCGGGTGGCAGCGCCGCCAGCTCACCGCGAATCGCGAGAGCGCTTCGTTCGCGGCCGCGTAGTCGGCCTGACCGGCGTTGCCGAACAGTCCGGCCACCGAGGTGAACAGCACCAGATGCCGTAGCTCACCGAGGGAACCCAGCACGGTGGCGAGTCCGGCGATCTTGGGATCGAGCACCCTGGCGATGGATTCGGCGGTCTTGTCCGTGATCATGGAGTCGGCCAGTACCCCGGCACCGTGCACGACGCCGGTGATCGACTCCCGCCACGGCGCGAGGGCCGCGGCGACCGCCTGTTCGTCGGTGGCGTCGACAGCGAGGTAGTCGGCGCGCGACCCGAGGGCCGCCAGCGTCGCCTGGATCTCCCGCGTGGCGCGGACACCGGACACGGCACGCTCGACGTCGCGTGGTGTCGCGCCGGTGCCGGCCAGCGCGCGCACCGCGGCGGGCTTGAGCTCCGCGTCGGAAATACCGGTCGCCCAGTCGGGTTCGGCGCTGGGTTCGGATCGGCCCAGGAGCACGAACCGCGCCTCGCTCCGCGCGGCGAGCGCCAGGACGCAGGTGGCGGTGACGCCGCGCGCGCCGCCGGTGACCAGCAGAACGTCGTCGGCGGTGAGCATCGTGGGATCCTGCTCGACGCCCGGACGCACGGCCGTGACCGATTGTGCGGGTGCATGCCCGCTCGGCACCAGGGTCCTGCGCTCGCCCGCCGCGTCGATACCGACCTCGAGGGTGTCGCGAGCCGGGTCGAACAGTTCGGCCGTCACGAATTCGACCAACCGCGCAGGCGTGCAGAAAGGATCGATGTCGAGCGCCCGGCAGAACAGCTCGGGTTGCTCGGCCGCAAGGGTTTTCACCACGCCACCGACGCCGCCGAGCAGGGCGTGCACCGGCTCGGCGCCGCCGAGGAAGCCGAGCCCGCCGTCGAGCCGCGTCACCGTCACGAAGGCCGCCCGGCCCGGCGCGCGCCGCAGCGGCGGTAGCGCGCGGCCGGCCAGGAGGATGCAGTCGGTCAGAGACCGGCGGGCCGACTCCCAGTCCGCGGACCCACCGACCAGGACGAGGCACAGGTCGATCGGTTCGCGTTCGGTGTCGATGGCGTCGGCCGAATCCACGTAGCGGACCGTCCAACCCAGCCCGTCCAGCGCCGCGCCGAGCGCGGCCGAGTCGGCGTCTTGCTCGCCGGTCAGGTCGACGAGCACGGCCCGCGCCCCGTCCCGGTAGGGCGCGACCGCCCGGTCCGGCGACGGCAGGGAGGCGAGTTCGACGGCATGCCGCGACGTTCCCGCCGCGGCCTCAGCTTTTGGGTGGACACCACCACCCGCTACCCCAGCGAGTTCCAGCACGATCTGATCCAGTGTGCGCAGCGTGCCCAGCTGCTCCGGACCAAGGCTGGGTAGGTCCGGAAATCGCTCCTGCAACGCGCCGATCACCTGGACCCGCTTGATCGAATCCACACCGAGATCGGCCTCCAGATCCATCGACGGATCCACCATCTCCACCGGGTAACCGGTCTTCTCCGCGACCACCTCGAGCAACGCACGCCGCAACGCCTCGTCGGACACTTGGTCATCCGCGCCGTGGCCGTTCGTCGCCATGGCAGAGGTGCTGGTCGGCGCACCGCCGGACGCGCCGAGCAGGTCGGCGACCTGATCGAGCGTGCGCAAGGTACCGAGCTGCTCCGGGCCGAGGCTCGGTAGGGTCGGGAACCGTTCCTGCACCGCGCCGATCACCTGGACCCGCTTGATCGAATCCACACCGAGATCGGCCTCCAGATCCATCGACGGATCCACCATCTCCACCGGGTAACCCGTCTTCTCCGCGACCACCTCACGCAACGCACGCCGCAGAACGTCACTCGACACCTGGCCGTCGGCCGCGGCGATGCCGGCCGCAGGGGCGGCGGATCCGTTCGAAGCCGCGGGCGTCTCGACCGATCCAGTGGCCGACGCGCCGCCGAACAGATCGGCGACCTGATCCAGCGTCCGTACCGTGCCCAACTGCTCGGGACCGAGGTTCGGCAGATGCGGGAACCGTTCCTGCACCGCGCCGATCACCTGGACCCGCTTGATCGAATCCACACCGAGATCGGCCTCCAGATCCATCGACGGATCCACCATCTCCACGGGATAACCCGTCTTCTCGGCGACCACCTCGCGCAACACACGGCGCAACGCCTCATTCGACACCCGATCGTCCCCAGTGGGGGTCTCGGCCGCGCGCCCATTCGGCACGACCTCCGGAGTGGCCGGCACCGCAACGGCTTCCGCGGCAGGCGCGGCACGGTGGTCGTCGACGACCGTGGCCGTGGCGAGGGGACGCCGCACGGGCGCGGGCTCGATCGCCGCACGTGGCGCGGGCGCGGCCGGGCGCGTGACCTGGGTCGAAGGCCGCGAAACGGGAGCGAATCCGCTTTCCAGCTCCACCAGCTGGGCCAGCACTGCGCTCGCACGCGCATGGCTGTGGCTGATCGCGACGCCGTGCTCCTTGACCGCCTCGATGGCACGGACCGTGGCGGCGTCGAGCCTGCCGTCGCCGAGCGCACCGGCGAGTCCGCGGGCCATGTCCAGCTGGCCGTCCAAGAATTGGCGGTGGGTCTGCAGATGCTGTACGAGCGCGCTCTCCAGCGCGTCCGAGCCGGCGTCGCCGGGCTGCGGTGTGGGATACACGGTGAGGGTCTCCGATGCTGCGGTGAAAGCGGCGGGCACAGCCGGGGTTTCGGCGATGGGCTGGTGATCGACCGCGCTGTCGACCGGAGCGGCGTCCGGGCCGAGGACCCGTTCGGGGGCCGCGAGGACACTGAGCCGGTAGTCGTCGTCGAGCGCGGCGGCGTAGGCGGCGCGCCGGGACTCGGGCACGTATTCGGGAGCGGACAGCGTCACCGCCATCGCGCGGCCGGAGACCCCGGAGTACTCGGCCTCCGGCGCGGGGGCGGCGTGGCGGTTGATGTCGTGCAGGCCGAAGCCGAGCACGGCCAGGCGAACCGCCGCACGGGTCAGGGCGAGATCGCTGTTGCCGATCGGGCCGGAATCGGTGGCGATGACCACGGCGTCGTCGCCGAGGGTGCGGCGCACCAGCGAGGTCAGCACCTGCTTCGGCCCGAACTCCACGAATACGGTGCAACCCGCGTCGCGCATCGCGGTGAGCGCGGCGACGAATTCGACCGGCTTGCCGAGCTGTTCGGTCAGCACGGCCCGGTTGGCCGCGACATCGCCGCTGTAGCGCGCGCCGGGGGTGTTGGCGAAGACCGGCGCGTCCGGCGCGCCGATGTGCATCTCGGCGACCGCGGGCGCGAACGCCGCGGTGGCGTGGGCGACATAGGGCGTGTGGAACGCTCCGGAGACCGGCAGCGCGCGGGTGGCCACACCGCGCTCGCCGCAGCGGTCGACGACGGCGGCGATCCCCTCCGGCCCGCCGCCGACGACGACCTGGTCCGGCGCGTTGTGGTTGCAGATCCAGACGTCCTCGACGCCGTCGAGCAGTTCTTCGGCGGTCTGCCTGGACGCGCCGAGCGCCACCATGGTGCCGGCCTCGACCCCCCGCTCGGGCGTCATGGCCACCCCACGCGCCCGGGCGAGTGCGTAGAAGTCGACGGTGGCCAGGGCACCGGAGGCCCACAGCGCGGTCAACTCACCGAAGCTGTGCCCGAGGTACCCGCCGGCGCGGAACCCGTAGTCCGACAACGCGGTGAACTGTCCCGCGGACAGCGCGCCGATCGCGGGCTGGGCGAATTCGGTGCGGCGCAGCGCCTCTTCCTGCTCCGCCGCCACCGCGTCGTCGAACGCGGGCGGCGGGAAGACCACCGACGACAGCCGCACGGGTGCGCCCGCGAAGGCGTCGTTGGCCGCGTCGAATGCCGCGCCGACAGCCGGATTGTTCAGCGCCGCGTCCGAGCCCATGTCGACGTACTGACTGCCCTGCCCGGCGAACAACGCCCCGGCCTTGCGTTCGGGCAGAGCGGCGGCGCGGAAGTACACGCCCTCGGGGTGATCCCACGCCGCGGCGTCGGGGTTGCGGACGAGCTCGTCCACGGCGAGCGAGCGCAGGTGCGCGGCATTCTCCTCGTCGACCGAGACGAATCCGATGCGCGCGTGGTGCTCCGGGATGTCGCCGCCATCGCTGGACGCCACACTGCGCACCGCGTCGATCAGACCGGCGACATCAGGGGCGTGCCACAGGTGTGCGCGTGCCGTCCGGTGCAGTACCGGATGCGCGCCGCGACCGGTGTCCGCCTCCTCCAGCACGACGTGAAAGTTGGTGCCGCCGAAGCCGAATGCCGATGCCGCGGCCCGGCGCACCGGGCGCTGCGGGTCGCGGATCCAGGGCCTGGTGCGCGTGTTCACGTAGTACGGGGCGTCCGCCGCGGCGATCTCGGCGTTGGGCGCGGTCACGTTGATGGTGCCGGGCAGCACCTTCTGATGCAACGCCAGCGCCAGCTTCATCATGCTCGCGGTGCCCGCGGCGCCCTTGGTGTGCCCGATCTGCGACTTCACGCTGCCGAGTGCGGCGAACGCGGGCTCCGAAGTCGCGTCGGTGAGCAGTTCCTTCAGCGCGGTGAGCTCGGTCTTGTCCCCGACGGGCGTGCCGGTGGCGTGCGCCTCGATGAGCGCGACGTCGGCGGGCGAGATCTCGGCGTCGGCATAGGCCCGGTCCAGCGCGACGCGCTGGCCGCCCGCGCGCGGGGCGTAGATGCTCTTGGCGCGACCGTCGCTGGACGAACCGAGTCCGCGGATGACGGCGTAGATCCGGTTGCCGTCGCGGCGCGCGTCCTCCAGCCTGCGCAGCGCGAGCATGGTGATGCCCTCGCCGAGCAGCGTGCCGTTGGCCTCCGCGGAGAACGGGCTGATCCGCCCGCTGGACGACAACGCGCCGACCTTGCTGAAGCACATGTAGATGAAGATCGTGTTCTCGGTGTCCACGCCGCCGGTGATCATCATGTCCGCCCGGCCGTCCTGGAGTTCGGCGATGGCGGTGCGCAGCGCGGCCAGCGAGGCCGCGCAGGCCGCGTCGACGGTGCAGTTGATGCCGCCGAGGCCGAGGCGGTTGGCCACCCGGCCCGCGGTGATGTTGGCCAGCAGCCCAGGGAACGAGTTCGCCTCCCACGGCGCGAACGCCGCGACGAACCGGTCGGCGATGGCGTCGGCGTCGGTGTCGGACAGGCCGACCGAGCGTGCCGCCTCTTTCAGCACCGGCGTGGACAGCCGCGCCGCCAAGGGATGCATGAGCGGCACCGGGCCGGTGGTGCCGAGCACGACGCCGGTGCGGCTCGCGTCGTACCAGGCCGAATCCACCGCGCCCGCGTCGCGCAGCAGGTCACGTGCGACGCCGAGACTCAGCGTCTGCATCGTGCTGGTGACCTCGAGCTGGTTGGGCGGCAGCCCGAATTCCAGCGGGTCGAACTCTATGTCGGGCAGGAACGCACCCCGGCGCGAGTAGGTCTTATCCGGCGCCTCGGCGTCCGGGTCGAAATAGTCGTCGAGGCTCCAGCGCGACGCGGGGACCTCGGTGGTGCAGTCCACGCCGTCGACGATGTTCTGCCAGTACTCTCGATGGTTGTGCGCGTTGGGCAGCAGCCCGGACATCCCGACAATGGCGATCGGGTTGCGCGCCAGGCGTCTGTCGTCTGTCACGAAATTTCCTCTCGAACCGGGGTGGAAGATCAAGCGGCGACGGTGGTCGCGGTGCTCGACGCGATCAGCTCGGCCGCACCCGCCGCGAACAGGCGGTGGCCGAGAGAACTCGGGTGCAGACCGTCGGCGGTCCACACCTCCGGCCGTTCCCATTCGGGCTGGGCGGCGATATCCAGCAGCAGCGTGCCGGTGTCGGCGACGACATCGGCGAGTACCGCGTTGGCGAAAGCGAACCGTTCCCGCAGCAGTGCGCGGAAACCGTCCGGCACCGGCAGGCGGGCCGGGATGTCCGGGTAGCTGGCGGTGAACACCGTCGCCCCGCGCGCACGGAGAGCGCCGAGAAGCTCTGCGAGGTTCCGGGCGAACCGATCCGCGTCGAAATCGCTTACCAGGTCGTTCACCCCGACCACTACGCCGTAGAGGCTGGACCGAGACGAAACAGCCGCGCGCAGTTGAGCTTCCAGCACCACAGTCGTGGTGGCGCCGTGCTCACCGAAGTTGCGCACGGCGGCGGGCCGCAGCCCGAGCTGGCCGCCGAGGCGCGGCACCCAGCCGCGGTAGCCGCCGCCGGGCGCGGCGTCGCCGCGCCCTTCGACGAAGCTGTCGCCAAGCGCGGTCAGGACCGGGCTGATCATGCGGTCACTCCGTCCTTGCTGACGTGCCGGGCCGCCGTGGGAAAGTTCACCTTCTCGTACAACGCCGCCAGCTCTTCCGCACCGAAGTACTTGTCCGGCGAGTAGATTCCGGCGATCAGCCCGAAGAAGTGCTTGATGTAGTCGGCGTCCATCGAGGTCGCGCGGAACACCGAGTCGTAGTACGGGGTCAGCGAGAGCTCCGAAATGCTCTGGGTCAGTTCGTAAGTGCTCGCGCTCTGCGCGTCGCGCTCGCGCTGGTACTCGGCCAGCGCCTCCTCCATCGGGCGGGCTCCGGACAGACCCTCGTCCGCCAGGTCGGCGAGCAACTGGGCGTACTTGAACGCGTCGGTGATACCCCAGCCGGTGAACGGGTCCTTGTGGTAGGCGGCGTCGCCGACCAGCGCCCAGCCCGGACCGTAGGACTGGCGGCGGTAGTTGTCCGGGTACAACATCGGGCGGAACTGCTCCACCCGCTTGCCGGTGTCGCGCAGGCGCGCACCGATTTCCGGGTCGATCTGCTCGACGATCTCCTGCACGCCTGCGTCCGGGTCGGCGCGGAACTCACGGAACCGATCCCGCTTGCGCATGACCGCGACCAGCGCGAGCCCGTCGTTGGTCGGCCAGGACGCGAACTGCTGCTCCCCGAAACCGGTGCGGTGGTGCATGCCCCAGTCCACGCCCTCGTAGTAGGAGTAGTAGACGAAGCACGCCGCGGGCGAGCCCTCGTACTCCTGCGCGCCGACCGCCTTGGCCACCATCGAGTTCGAGCCGTCGGCCCCGACCACCAGCTTCGCGCGGAACTCCTGTTCGGCGCCGTCGCCGACCCGGCCGCGGATACCGGCCACGCTGTCGCCGTCGAACACCAGCTCGGAGACGGTGAATCCCTGGATGACCTCGACACCGGAGTTGCCCGCGGCCTCGACCAGGATCTTGTCCAGCACCGTGCGGCGCGGGCAGTACACGGCGTCGATGCCCTCGGAGGATGGGTCGGCCATGCCGTTGATGACAATGTCGGTGTAGGAGAAGTTCAGGTGCCGGATCGGCGGGCACCCGGTGGCGACGACCTCGTCCAGCAGGCCCCAGGACTTCAGGAAGCCGAGCCCGGCCTGGTGGATGTAGTGGGTCGACGGGGTGTCGCTGGGGAAGCTCGCCCGGTCCACGGCCAGCACCTGGTAGCCCTTCCTCGCGAGCAGCATGGCCAGTGGGGAGCCCGCCACCCGGGTTCCGACAACGATGACGTCGTACATAGTTCGCATCACTTTCCGGTAGTCGAATTCCGATTTCGAGTCTGTGGCCGCCGCGGGCGGACAACCAGCGCGGCGGGCCGTGATTCATCGGCCGATCGGCCGCGGCTATCGTGCGGGTCGAGGCGCCGAATACAGCAGTTCGATATCCGCCGCATATGCCTCGGCGATCGCGGCGCGGCGCAGTTTTCGTGACGACGTCGACAATCCGTCTTCGACCGTGAAATCACCGTCCACGATCCGGAAACTTCGAATCGATTCCGCGCGGGAGACAAGAGAATTCGCGTCGTCGACAGCGGATTGGATGGCTGCGGTGAGATCGCCGTCCGGTTCGGCGGCACGCCAGCGCTCCAGCTGTACCGGGTCCAGGGTCACCAGGGCGGCGACGAAATCGCGGCCGTCGCCGAGCACCATGCAGTTGGACACCAAGGGATGCAGCCGGATTCGATCCTCCAGCGGCGTCGGGGCGACGTTCTTGCCGCCGGAGGTCACCAGGATCTCCTTCTTGCGTCCAGTGATCCGCAGGAATCCGTCGTCGTCGATCTCCCCGATGTCGCCGGTGTGCAACCAGCCCTCCGCGTCCACCGGCGACTGGTCGGACGCCGCGCCCCAGTAGCCCGGCGACACGTGCGGGCCACCGACCAGCACCTCGCCGTCCTCCTCGGCGATGGCGACCGACGTGCCCGGAATCGGCCTGCCGACCGTGCCGAGCCGGTTGGTCTCCGGGGCGCTGACCGTCACGGCGGTGGCGGCTTCGGTCAGCCCGTAGCAGTTCAGCAGCAGCACACCGAACGCCGCGTAGAAACCGACGGTCGAGTCGTCCAGCGAGGCGCCGCCGGAGATGACGTACCTGAGCTCGCCGCCGAGTGCGGCTGCCACCGGATGCACCACGGGTTTCGGTGTTTCCTGCGCGCGCATCAGATCGAGACCACGCTCGACCGCTTCCTGTTCCTCGGCCTCGGTGAGCAGGGTGCGGCAGTACTTGCGAATCTTCTCCAGCCCGTACGGAATCATCGCCAGGAAGGTCGGCTTCAGCGTCGGCAGGACGGGCACCAGGTCAGGTATGCCCGGCAGCAGGTGGGTGCGGCTGCCGCCGAACAAGCAGGCGAACAGGATGGTCTGGCCGAACACGTGCGACAGCGGCAGCGCCAGCACGGTGGTCCCGTCGAACAGATCGCCGGTCTGGCGCACCGTGTTGGCCGAGGACACGAACATGTTGCGGTGGGTGATCAGGCACCCCTTGGACACACCCGTGGTGCCGCTGGTGTACACGATCATCGCCAGGTCGTTCGCCCGAACGGCGGCGATGCGAGCGTCCACGCCCGGATCGACCGCTCCGGCAGCCCATTCCGCGATCTGCTCGAAGGTCCAGACCTCCGCTGCGCCCGCGGCGCGCAGCCGTTCGGCGTCTTCGGCGCTCTCGGCCGCGAAGTACGCGCTGCCGCTGTCGCGCAGGATGTGCTCGATCTGACTGGGCGAGGAGGTGGGGTACACCGGCACCACCACCGCGCCCAGCGCCAGCAGCGCGCAATCCACCAGGACCCAGGCCAGATTCGTGCGGCCGAGCACGGCGACCCGGTCGCCCGCCGCGACGCCGCGTGCGGCCAGCGCCGAGGCGAGTGCCCGAGCTCGGCGATCGACCTCGGCGCTGGTGAGTTGCGTTCCATCGGCATCGCACAGCGAAAGCCGATCCGGGTGGTCGGCGGCGGCGCCGGAAATCACCGAGTACAAACTCGCGGTGTCCGGAAGATCGAATCCATTCTCACTGATCGAGACCGCGGTGACAGACACTGTATTCACAATGTCGAATTCTCGTCGCCGACATCGAATTACAGGTCTGTCGATATCGCGGTTCCTACCGCGCGAATGTCATCACCTATCGACGTGGTCAGGCCGACACCGCACGGACAATATCGATATGCGCCGGTTCCGGGGAATCGACGCACTCCAGGAAAAAGGGGACAGCCGGATTCGACTCGTCCGCACGCCACACCGCGTACAAATCGAGCGTCGGCACCGGATCGAACAGTTTCACCGCAACCGACGCGCTCCCCGGTGCGCCCATGCCCATCGAAATCGCTCGTGGCAGCGAGGCGAACCCCACCAGCGGGCGCACCGACACCATGTGTGCGGTGGCACCGGGATCGTCGGCGGTGTGTGTGATCGCGAGAGAGATCTTGGTTTCCGCGGCGGCGCGGAAGATCGAGTCGTACATGGCCGGGCACTGCTCGCGGGCGAACAGCACGCAGTCCTGGCCCTCCAGTTCGGCGAACGGGACGCCGGGCCGATCGGCCCACCGGTGCCTGCGCCCGACCACGGCGACCAGCGGCACCCGGTGCAACAGCCGCCGATACCGGTAGTCGGTGGTGCTCGGATGTCCGTATACGAGAGCCAGATCCAATGACCCGTCGGAGAGCCCGGACAGCTGCGGGCCGGTGCGCTTCTCCCACAGCGACACCACGATGTCGGGGTGTCGTTCGGTCATCCTGGTGAGCGCCTCCGGCAGCACATGCCTGCTGGCCGGAAGGTTGTAGCCGATATTGAGGGTGCCCGCCCGCCCTTCGGCGGTCGCCTTCGCGGCCTGGGCCGCGCGGTCGAGCTGCGCCACGATGAGCCGGGCCTGACTCTCGAACTCCCGGCCCGCCGGGGTCAGCTTGACCTCGTGCGAGTTGCGTGCGACCAGTTGCACGCCGAGCGATTTCTCCAGCTTCTGCAGCTGGGCACTGAGACTGGGCTGCGTGAGGTGCAAGCGCTGCGCTGCGCGGCCGAAATGCAGCTCTTCGGCGATTGTGATGAATGAAACCAGATGTCGGAAGTCCATGCCGCCGGCTCCTTTTCCGCGTACCCAAACGGTAGCGGCACCAGGTAACCGAGGATGAACCGGGATCGCACAAACAGCGCCCAGAACTTAGCGGCTGGGTGAACGGGACCCGAGCGGAGACCGGGTGTGCTATCCAGCGCCCGTGACCATCCAGAATCCCCGAAACCGCGCCGCATGGCAAGTTCCGGCAATGCCGGACTTGCCCGCCCGCCGACCGAACGGCTCGAGACCATGCCGACGTGGGTGCCTCGATGACGGCGTAGCCTCGATTCGGCAGGATACGTGCTACTCGTGATCCAGTCGAACGACCGATTCCAGGCGGGTCGGACGTCGGGATAGGACCCTTCGATGCCGACAGCGGATGGTTCTCAGAGCGGATCGGCCGGAGACCGGTACCGTTCGCCCCGCGCGGTCGGATGGCGGGATGACATCGTGGCGATCGCGCAGAGTTCCCCGCGCGTTGTGCTGATCCACCTGCTCGACGATCTGGTTCTGATCGGACTCGTGTCGGTTCGTCTCGCACCGAGACGGATTGCACGGATCGGGCCGTTCTCGACCGCAGGGCAGAAGGGAGGTGAAGCGCGATGCGGTCCGTGAGGTTGTCTGTGGCGTTGGCCCGCGAAGTGTCGCTCGCGCGCACCCAGGCCGCGACCGGCTGGCTACGGGGAACGCCGTACGGTCGCACGCTGCGACGCTTGATCGAGGGTCTCGCGGAGATCCAGATCGTGGACCGGTCACTGGCGCTTGCCGCGCAGATCTTCACGTCGGTGTTGCCGGTGATCATTGCCGCGTCCGCTTTCAGTGGCTGGCAGGCCGCGGCGAACACGATCAACGACCAGTTCGGCTTCGATTCGGAATCGCTGTCCGCCGATGGTGGACCTATGCCCACCGATCCGTCGATGGCCGCGTTCGGTGTGGTGGGCCTGCTGATGATTCTGCTCGGCGGCACTTCGTTCGCTCGGGCTCTCGCGCGCGTCTACGAGGCGGTATGGCAGGTGCCCGTGATCGGTCCGCGAGACGCTTGGCGGTGGCTGGCCACGCTGCTCGCGGTCGCCCTCGCGGCAGGGCTGGTGGGGCAGACACGCGAACTCGCCGAGATCCGATACGCAGGCCGGCCGCTTGCCCTGTTGAGTGAGGTGACCATCTGGGCGCTGGTCTGGATCCTCGCTCCTTTTCTGCTCACGAAGGGAGCGCTGACCGGACGTCTGCTCTGGGTGTCCGGCGTGCTCACCGCGGTCGGTTTGACCGCGGTGCACGCGGCAGGCCGGGTCATCCTGCCTCGGATCGCGGCGAACGCCCACGAGAATTTCGGTCCGCTGGGGCTGGCCTTCACCTCGGTCAGTTGGCTTTTCGTCATGTCAGTGGTGATCGTGGGCGCGGCATCGGTCGTCAAGGCACTCGCCTTGGACGAGACCACCATCGGTCGCTACCTCCGGGGGCCGGGCAGCGGCGACCGCGAATGACGCTGCGGATCTTCGACCGCCACCCCCTTATTCATCCCGGCCCGGCGTGCGCCGGGCAGTCGTGTCCTGCGGGCCGACCGGTCGGCGAGGCAGCAGACCGGTGCCGAACAGCGCGGCGATCGCGACCAGAGCGGTCACGGCGAATGCCACCTGCAGCGCCTCGAGACGGGCGCCGGAGTTGACCTCGAGGATGGCGTCGGCTGCGCTCTCCTCGACGCCGGCGTTGTCGAGCGCGCCCGCCAACTGACTGTTGGACAGGAACGGCACTCCGACAGCTAGTTCCGTGGGGGCCTGCTCCTGCACGGAGACCGGAATAGCCGGATTGTCCTCGATGCCCGCGATCACGGACGACGTGAGCGTAGCGATCAGGATCGACCCGATCAGTGCGGTGCCCAGCGACGCACCGAGAGTGGTGGCGGTGTTCTGCAGTCCCCCGACCTCTGCGCTCTGCGAATCGGGCACGGCGGATACCGTGACGGCGCCCAGTTGAGAAGCCAAGGCGCCCAGGCCCAGCCCCATCAGGAGCATCGGGATCGACACGACGCCCGCGTGGGCGCCCGGATCCATTCCCGCAGTGAGAATCAGAACGCCGGCGATCATCGAGCACAGACCAAGGCGAACGACGCGGCGCGGATCGGCCTGCGGCCGGAAACGGGGGATGCCCGCCGCGGCCAGGACCAGCGCGATGGACAGTGGAAGGATCCGCACCCCGGTCTCGAGCGCGCTGAGTTCGAGCACCACCGACAGAAACAGCGGCACGGAGAAGAACACCCCGGCCTGAACCGCGAACTGCGCGAAGAACATGCTCAGACCCCCGGCGAGCTGCCGGTTCGTCAGCAGGCCCGGATCGACCAGCGCATCGCGGCCCCGCTCCACCAAATATGTCTGCCGCCGCAGGAACAGATACAGCAGCAGCAGGCCACCGATCACCAGCCAGATGACAGGCGACAGACCGAGCACGACAGGGCCGCCGGGCTTTGTCTGCACCCAGCCCCATTCGCTCGACCGCAGCACGCCGTACACGACCGTGCCGAGCCCGAGCACGGATAGGAGCGACCCGACGAGATCCAGCCGGACGCGGTCCGCGGGAGCGTCCTCGATCCGGCGCAGAACCAGCAGAATCAGCACGACGACGACCACCTCGCCGAAGAAGACATACCGCCATGATGCGAACGTGGTCACGGCACCACCGAGCAGCGGGCCCACGGCGACGGCCATCGCTCCCGCCGCCGCCACCAGTCCATAGGCCGCGGACCGGCGTTCCGGAGCGAAATTCCCAGCGACGAGGGAGACGATCGCGGGCATGATCAGGGCGGCGCCGATCCCCTCCAGCAGCGACCAACCCAGCAGGAGGATCGGCAGATTCGGCGCAAGCCCGGTGATGAACGAGCCCGCGCCGTAGATCACCAGACCGAACCCGAACGCCCGGCGCCGGCCGAGAATGGCGCCCACCCGGCCGCCCGTGATCATCAGCGATGCCATCACCAGTGTGTACAGGGTGATGGCGGTCTGGATGCCGGTGATCGTAGTGCCGAGGTCCTGGGCGACGGTGGCCATCGACACGTTCATCACGGAGCTGTCGAGCGTCATCAAGAACTGACCCGACGCCAGCACCCCCAGCACGAGGGTGGAACCCGGCCTCTCTGTCGTCGTCGGCGACACGTGACACTCCTTCGAGGGCAATGTGGGTCGCGCCGCTACGCCAGTGTCTTGGCCTTGATGGCCTGGAACTCCTCTTCGGTGATGGCGCCGGAGTCGAGCAGCGCCTTCGCCTCCGCGATGCTCTGAGCCGGAGACTTCCCCGCGACATCCCGGATGTAGTTGTCCTGGGCCTGCTTGACATGCTGGGCGGCGGCCATCGACCGCCGTGTCATTCCCTCGTTCTTGACGATCACGTAGATCAGCGCCGTCAGGAACGGCACGAAGAAGAGGAAGAAGATCCAGACGGCCTTCGCCAAGCCCGAACTCTGGTGGTCACGGAACAGGTCGGTGATGATCGAGAACAGCACGGTCAGATAGGCCACGAATGCGAAAGTGACGAAGATGAACCAGAAGAAATCCCAGAAGCCTTCCATGTGAGGCGCTCCGTCCAGTCGGTGTTTCGGTCAGGCGGCCAGGATCTTCTCCTTTTCGGTATGGAACCAGTCTTCGGCGGGCACTCCCTGGCCCTGAGTTCACCGAATTGTTTCAGCGCGGAGATCCGGTCGAGGCCTGCCGGTTACGGCGGCTCCAGCGCGTGGCTGCAGATACCGGCGAAGACCGTACCGGCGCTGGCACACACCAGCATCCTACCTGCGAAGACAGCCTCGCTGAGGCACAAGTTACGACAATGGCCTGTTCGACCGGTTTCCGGCCACAACCGAATACAGTTCTGATTCAATTGATGAATGTGCAGGTGGATGGCGTACTCAGGAGAGCCGATTCTCGCCGAGGATCTGCTGTTCCGGCCGCAACATTCATTGATCGACCAGAGTCTGCACTCCCGTCTGGGTGAAACGACTACGAACGGTGACGGCTTCGGTGTCGGCTGGTATGGGGAAGGCGCCCAACCGGCGGTATTCAAGAGCATCGAACCGGCCTGGAACGACCGGAACCTGCGCGAGATCGCCGGCCAAGTGCGAACTCCGCTGTTCTTCGCGCACATACGTGCCTCGACCGGGACACCGGTGCAGCGCAGCAACTGCCATCCGTTCCGGCATGGGCGCTGGTTGTGGATGCACAATGGCGTCCTTCGTGGCTACCGCGAGATCCGGCGTGACCTGGTGACCGCTCTGGACCCAGCGTTGTTTCCCGACCTCGAGGGTTCGACGGACTCCGAAGTACTGTTCTTCCTCGCCCTGACATTCGGCCTCGCCGACGATCCCATCGCTGCCGTCGCCCGGGCAGTCGGTTTCGTCGAAGACGTCGGCCGCGCTAACGGAGTGGAAAATCCGGTCCAGATGACCGTTGCGACGACGGAAGGCGAATCCATCTGGGTCTTCCGCTACTCGAGTGAGCGGCGGACGCGGTCGCTGTTCTTTTCGACGGAGATCTCGAAGCTGCGGGCTCTCCATCCCGAGGTAGAGGTGCTGCACCATCTTGGTGGAGAGACCCGATTCGTGGTGTCCGAACCCCTGCGCGACCTGCAAAGGGCGTGGAACGAGGTGCCGGAATCCTGCGCCGGAGTAGTTCGAGCGGGAGCGGACGAACTCCGACCATTCCAGCCTATCCCACCCGATTGAGCCGACATCTCACGGTTACACCCCCAACTGGGCGGTGACCGTGCCGTCATCGATCGCCCTGCGCAGCGCGGCGTGGTCGCGTGCGTTCTGGTCGGTGTAGTTCTCGGCGAATGCGGACATCGCTTCATCGAAGTCGTCGTCCGATCCGAGGTAACCGGCGATCGCGAACCGGTCACCTGCCCGTGCGTGGGCGTGGGCGAGCACGCGTGCGCACAGACGGCCGTAGCGAGTCATCAGCTCAGGGGACATGGTCTGGACCACAGCGGATCCTTTGCCGTCGCGGAGTTGCCGGACGTAGAAGTCTCGCACCACGCCGTCTTCGCCCGCGCTTTGCTGCCAGCCCAGGAAGATATCGCTGGCGGCCTGCATCAACCGCTGCCCGGCCACGACACGTTCGCCCTGGTTCGGGAACGACGGGCCGTCGATGTGCTCCGCGAGCACCGACGGCTGGGCTTCCTTGACCTGGAGGAACAGCGGGTCGTTGCCGGGCCCGCGGAGAAGGACGATCCAGGCTCTGGTGCCCACGCTGCCCACGCCGACGACCTTCCGCGCCGCTTGGACGTATTCGAACCGATCGAACAGCGCCCGATGGTTGGGTTGCAACGTGTCGCGATAGTGAGCCAGCCGTTCGATCAGCACCCGGTTCAACTGCTCGGCTTCGGCGCCGGTGAAGATTTCCTCGATCGGAACTATCAGCGGCGGCATGCTCAGGATTCTCGGCCGCCCGTCCACGACGGTGGTCAGCTTGGACAGCGCCTGGACGCTGTCTCGGCCCCAGGACTTGTCGATCGCCTTCTGGATGCGCTTTCTGGTCGAGGAATCGAGAACCTCGCGCACTTCGTCCAATTGGGCCACGGCGTCGATACCGGAGTACCAGACCGCAAGCTCTCCGCGCCCGGCCTGGTAGACCATGGTTTCGCGATACTCGGCGGCGCAGGCGCGAGTGCACCTCCGACATTGTTTGCCACTGTGGTCGTTGTCGCGCCCGGCGACAGCCAGGCTTGCGACGAGCCGTTTGACATCCCATTCGAACGGGCCGGGGTAGGTTTCGTCGAAGTCGTTGAGGTCGAAGGCGAGTTTGCGTTCCGGTGTCGCGAAGAGCCCGAAGTTGCTCAGGTGCGCGTCACCGCACAGTTGGGTGATCAGGCCGGTGGTCGGGGCGTGCGAGAGGTCCTCGGCCATGACCGCGGCGGCGCCACGGTAGAAGGCGAACGGCGCAGCGGCCATTCGCCCGTACCGCACCGGGACGAGTTCGGGAATCCGTGTCGCCGATTGCGTTTCGAGCAGCCCGACCGGGTCGCGGTCAGGGGTGGGACCATACTCGGCCATGACGCCGAAAGGTGTTCGGCGCCGTACCGCCTTGCCGTATTCGGCGCGGTCGGCCCGGGTCCATCGGCCGGCCGCGTCAGCGTGCTCGCCGGGCCCGGCGACGGAGAGATTGCTTCGCTCGATCATGGCCTCGGCCCACCGTTGGATATTTGGTGCGGATAAGAGAGTCGACTAAACGCGCTCGGGCTTCCACGTCGTGACCGCCCAGATCACCACGATGTCGAGTGCGATGATCAGTACCGACCACCACGGGTAATACGGCAACCACAGGAAGTTGGCGAGAATCGATATCGCCGCGATGACGATCGTGGCAATTCGGGCCCAGCCCGCTCCGGTGAACAGGGCGAATCCCACCGCCGCCATCACAGCACCGATCCCGATGTGGATCCAACCCCACGCGGTGAAGTCGAACTTATAGGTGTACTCGACGCCCACTACGAAGACCTCGTCCTCGGCCACCGCGGCGATGCCTTGGAACACCTGGAGCAGGCCGACCGTGATGAGGATGATCGCGGCCCCTATCGAGGTTCCTGCCGCGACTCCTTGTTTGACCGATGAATTCTCGGACATGATCGCTCCTTTTCCTCGACGACCGATCGGATATGAACAATTCTCCGCCGATCCCCGGCACCGGTGTGCGGGATCGCGGATCTGCGCCCGGCCGCTCCGGCAACCAGACGCCGCCCACCGTGCCGAGCCAACCCGTTCGGATCGGTCGACGAGCGGATTGATCACGTGATCGCGTTTCTGTGCGGGTGGCGAGTTCCTGTCGTCTGCGTGGATCAGTGGGTCAGGATGACCTTGACCCCCACGACGGTGGTGGCCGCGCACGCCAGCAGGACCGCTCCGAGCAGCGTCGAACGATTGGGCCGCTCGCCGTGGAGCCGACCGATGACGAAGACGATCCCGCCGATCCGGGCCAGCATGGCCGACTCCGCGAGCACCTGGGCGGTGCGCGGTTCGAGCCACCCGATCGCCGCGGCCGCGAGGATCGCGCAGGGCAGCACGGCGGAGCTGAGGATGGGTACGGAGTCGCGCAGGTCCGCCCATCGCTCCCGTGCGGACCGGGCACGACTCTGGCGCACCGTTCGACCGACTCCTTCCGCGAAAGCATGGGCGATGAACGTGGAGAGGGCGGTCCCGAGGACGACCCAGATCCCCACCTGCTCGGCAGACGGTGTGACCGGTATCAGTGCGGCCAGGATCAGGACGTTGCCGTAGATGTACGCGCTGATCCGGCTCGCCGCGTTTCGGCCGTCGAGCGGAGCGCTCCGGGAAAACAGTGGTCCGTGCAAGAGGGCGTGCCTGCTGCTTTCCATCGGTCGTAGAGCCGAAAGTCCTTCAGGAGGCGAGGATTCTTGCCTTCTCGGCTTCGAACTCCGCTTCGGTGAGCACACCCTGGGCTTTGAGCTGTGCGAGCTCTTTCAACGCGGTGATCCGGTCCGTGCCCACACTGCCGCCGGACGGCGGTGCGGCGACCGGCTGCGGCGCGGCAGGCTGCGGCTGCTCCTGCGCTGACCAGCGCTGTCCCTGGCGTCGGGAGACGCGGTTGGAGACAGCGGTTGCGGTTCCGGCAACTACGGCGGTGCGGGCTACGCCGCGAAGCAGTCCGGGCATGGCACTCTCCTTCCTGGATCGATCTATCGCCGCGAATTCCCTTGTTTCTCAGCGGCTTTCTTCCTCGAGGGCATCGAGGGCATCGAGGGACGACAATATGCTCTGTACCGGGATGCGCCCGGAGGCCACCAGCTGGGCGCCGTTGCGGCGCAACGCGGACGCGAAAGGCCCCGCCCACGTGTTCTCGTAGACAAGGATCGCAGCCGAGCTTCCCGGTTCGAGCGCCGTACCGGCTTCCCTGCGGTCGGCGTCGTCGAGCAGGCCTGATCCCGCCTCCGCGAACAGGGATATATCGATGTCCCCTTCGAGCCCCAGGTCGGCGATGTCGATTCCGAAGAGGGAGCCATCGGCCTCCTTGCGGACGAACGCCAGGTCCAGCACCCGGATTATGCCGCGTTCGACGAGGTCGCGTAGCAGAGGCAGTGCCGATCCGTTCGGCGGCCGGTCGGCGGGAAATTCGATCACGAGATAGTCAATAGGCCCTATCGCTTCGGCATCTATTTCGGTCACGGTAACCCTCTTCCAGAAAGGTGGTCGTAACTCTCCTGCGGACCGCGCTATCGAAATGGCTGCAGATTCAGCGGTCCGCGTCTGTTCGAGAATAACCTCGGACTCACGGCGGCAGTGGTGCTAATCTCAGCCATAGCGTACGCCGCCGCTCGCAACCAGAATTCGAAACCGACATTTCGAGCCGAACCCTGAAGGCCTTCGCATAATTCGATGCGGCGTGAATCAACACATGCCGAGAGATACGAGGCCCGCTTCGAAAGGGGGACCGCAATGTCGGAGAACATGCGTGTCGACCGAGAAGGCAACGGGGTCGAACAAGGCATCGCGGCTGGAACTTCGATCGCGGCCGCGATCATCATGACCACAGTCGGATTCCTCCAGTTCCTGCAAGGAGTCTCGGCAGTTGCTCAGGGGAGGCGCGACCACCGATCCTGCCGGTATCGGTGACGTCGCACTACCCGAAGCTGTTCCTGGAGTGAGGGATACCGATGGACTCCACCGCGCCCGAGGGCGAACCCGCCGATCGGCTGAACACAAGCGAACGCGCCGAGCTCGAGCGGCTTCGCGCCGAGGTCGCCGCGCTGCACAGGGAGGTGCGCGGCGCACCGCCACCGGTCACTCGGCCGCCGCGGCATGTGTGGCGGTGGACCGCGGTGACGATCTTGACCGTGCTGGTCGCCGTACTGGCGATCACCACGGTGGTGTCGCGATTCGTGCGCGGCGAGATCCTCGACACCAACCGGTACCTCACCACGGTGGCGCCGCTGGGTTCGGATCCGGTGCTGCAGAACGAGGTCGCCAACACGATCACCGACGAGATCTTCGCCCGCGTCGACATCGAGGGCCTGACCGCGGACGCGCTGGCCGCACTGACCGAGGCGGTCCCGGCGGCCCAGAACCGGCCGCGGGTGGATCGCGCGGTCGAGGGGCTGGCGCCGGTCATCACCCAGCAGGCGCGCGGCTTCGTCAATGACACAGTGCTATCGTTCGTGCGCAGCGACCAGTTCGAGGACCTGTGGCTGCAAGCGAACCGCGCCGCCCATACCGCGCTGGTGGGGGTGATGACCGGACACGTCGGACTCGAGTCGGTGACCGTCGACGAGAACGGCACGGTGTCCCTATCCCTGCGGACGGTGCTGGAGAACGTGAAGGCCCGGCTGCTCGACCGCGGCTTCACCTTCGCCGAAAAGATCCCGTCCGTCGACAAACAGTTCGTCTTGTTCCGGTCCCCGGAACTGGTCCGTGCGCAACGAGCGGTCGACACGCTCGACAAGGCCGCGTCAGTGCTGCCCTGGGTGACGATCGCGGCCGCGGTGGCCGCGATCGCCGCGGCACCGGCGGGCCGCCGCCGACGCGCCCTCGTCTTCGTCGGACTCGCGCTGGCGGTGGGCATGCTGATCCTCGCGATCGCACTGATCGTCGCGCGGGCAATTTATCTGGACCAGATTCCGCCCGACGTGCTGTCAACAGAGGCGGCCACCGCGATCATCGACACGGTAGTGGTGCCGCTGCGCACCGCGCTGCGAGGAGTCGCCGTGCTCGGCTTGGCAATCGCGCTCGGGGCCTACCTGACCGGGGATTCGGCCTCAGCCGCCGCGATACGCCAAGGATTCGGGCGCGGCATGAACTCGGTCCAGCAACTCCGGCGATCGCGTCCGCCGAACCCGGTGGAGGCGTCGGCTTTCCGCGCGCGCACGGCACTGCGGTGGGCGATCATCGGCATCGCCGCTCTCCTGCTGGTGTTCTGGCGCTACCCCACCGGACTGGTGGTGGTATGGATCGCGCTCGGCACGCTCCTTGCGCTGCTCGCGCTGGAAATCCTGATCCGCCCCGCCCACACGTGGCAGCAACAGGCCGTGCCCGAGACGAAGAACGACACCGGCACCCCGGCCGGGACTGGTGCGTGAACTGGAAGATTGCGGGCTCTCGGCACTTCTCGGTCTCAATCCCCGCCGACCCGAGAGCGGGAACGGCAAACTCTGGCTTCCGACGCGGGAAGCGGCGCTGGCGCGCACCGAACGGCCGGGCGGATCGACAGCCATCGCCAGAATCCCCGAAGCCGTGCCACAGGGCAAGCCCAGTCGTAGCCTCGGAACATGAGCGCAGATCTCGGGGAACGCTTGCGATCGGTGCGTAAGCGCAGCGGTCTGACACAGCGTGAACTCGCTGAGGGTTCGGGAGTGTCGCTGTCCCTGATTCGCAAGATCGAACAGGGCGAGCGCGAGGACACCCGGATGCAGACGCTACGGCGGCTCGCTGTCGCGATGAATTGCCCGCTCTCGGCACTTCTCGGCCCCAATCCCCGCCAACCCGACAGCGGGAACGGCAAACTCTGGCTTCCGACGCGGGAAGCGCTCATGTCCACGGCAAGCGGGCAAGCGACTGAGCCACCCCCTGAGCGGGGTATGAACGAAGCCCTCACCGCGGCAGCGAAGCTCTACCACGACAATGAGTACGACCAGCTGACACGCGTACTTCCACGCCTGATAGCGGACGGACGTGACGCCTCGCCGCTCATGCGGTCACGGATTCTGCAACTGGTCGGCTCCGTGATGGTGCAGACGCGGCAACTACAACCCGCGAGAACCTCCCTCGAGCAATCTCTGGCGGATGCCGAAGCAACCGGGAACGTTCTCGATGCCGCCTCAGCAGTGATCACTCTGTGTTGGCTGTTGCTCGTAGAACGACAGTTCGAACAAGTTCGCACACTCGCAATCTCATGGGCCGACCGCATCGAGCCGCGCTTGTCGGTGGCGACGACACGGGAACTGTCAACCTGGGGGTGGCTCCTGTTGCGAGGATCCGCCGCCGCGATCCGCGACAACCGGCCGGATGAGGCGGACGACATGATTCGCCTCGCCCATGCGGCAGCGGTAGCGGTCAAGCGCGATTCAGGTAGCTACCACCAGTATTGGACGACGTTCGGGCCCGCGACAGTGGCCATGAAGCGGGTCGAGAACGCCATCGTGGACGACCGCCCTGACCTCGCGCTGCGACTTGCGCGGAACGTGCCGCCGGGACTGCGTCCGACCTCCGACAACCGGAACCGGCATCTGCTCGACGTCGCAACGGCACACATCGAACTCCGAAGCTATGACACAGCCTTCGATGTCCTGTTTCAGCTGTCCCGCGAGGCACGCCCGTGGCTGATCGAGCAACGATCCGCAAAGGATCTACTCGGCCGAATCATCGCCAGGCGACGCACCTTGACCCCCGAGATGCGCGAGCTGGCCAACCTCGTTCGACTGGAATATTAAGTAACACAACGTATTACGCCGCCGCCGCTGACACTTCCGTCTGCACTTCGCTGAGAGTGCCATTGTTGACACCCTCCTGATCCTGTGACGCTGAACCCGGCCCCGACGCCGGGGTGAGCGGCCGGTCTCCTCATCCCGGCGCGCTCGATGCGGCCTTCCTAAGGATTCGGGCGCGGCATGAACTCGGTCCAGCAACTCCGGCGATCGCGTCCGCCGAACCCGGTGGAGGCGTCGGCTTTCCGCGCGCGCACGGCACTGCGGTGGGCGATCATCGGCATCGCCGCTCTCCTGCTGGTGTTCTGGCGCTACCCCACCGGACTGGTAGTGGTATGGATCGCGCTCGGCACGCTTTTCGCGCTGGAAATCCTGATCCGGCCCGCCCACACCTGGCAGCACCAGGCCGTGCCCGAGACGAAGAACGACACCGGCACCCCGGCCGGGACTGGCGCGTGACCGGGAAGATCCGTGCGGTATCGCGAGTTGGGCCCGGGGTTCGGGCTTCTTCCCTGCCGCTCACGCGCGTGCCAACGGGTACCGTCGCAGGTGGGTAGCCATCATCGGCGGAGGAGTACGCCATGAACGACATTCCACCGAACGAAGTCGGACGCAGGCTGCGTGAAATTCGCGCGTGGCGCGGACAAAGCCTAGAGGTTGTCGCGGGCCTGGCTGGAATCAGCTTCGGATACCTCGGACGGCTGGAACGCGGCGAGCAACCGCTATCCAATCGCGCCACACTCGAGGCGCTGGCGCGTGCGTTGAAGGTATCGCCGTCGGAGTTCAATGGTCAACCGTGGGAGACCACCGACGGCCCTGGTGCCGAGGCGTACGCCGGGCTGATCGCGGTCGAAAACGCCCTAGAGGTCTGCGAACTCGGCACTGATCCTGGAACCGAGATACGCGAATGGTCTGAGATCGCGGCCGATCTGGCCACTCTGGAAGTCGTTCGTGAGTCTACCGACTACGCCGCCGCTTGTACGTTGGCTCCGCGGCTGCTCGCGGAGTTGCACTCCGCGTACGTCCGACGCCCGCAATGGAGACAAGAGGTGCTAGTCGGCATCATCCGCTGCTACTACGCATTGGCGAACACAACCAAGCGCCTCGGTGTCCGAGGATTGCCGATCATGATCGTCAAGGCCGCGAACGCCTGCGCGGAAGAACTCGAGTCACCGGCCTGGATAGGCTTCACGGTATGGCTGCGCGGCACCATCGCGGGCTCGATATCGCGCTCGCAGCAGTACGCCCGTGCTGTCCACACCGCCGATCGGCTCGCGCCGCACCTCGATGACTCCTCAGCCTTGCAGGCATACGGCATGCTTCATCTGTCCGCAGCGCTCGCGAGCGCAGTGCAGTCCGACCGGGACACCGCCAACAGCCACCTCGCAGAGGCCGAAGCAGTCGCGGCGCGGATGGACGAGGAGATCGGCAACTTCGGCCGATTGTGGTTCGGCCGCACCAATGTCGGGATATGGCGCTCGTCTATCGGCATGGAGCTCGGCGACGGCGTGCAGGCCGTGGAGCTGGCGCGGGCCCTGCCCGTCGATGCCATCCCGTCCCCCTCTCGTCGTGCCAACTACTACGCCGAGGCCGGACGGACACTGCTCGCAGAGCCGAAGTATCGAGACACCGGCCTGGCCCTGCTCACGAAGGCCGAAGACATAGCACCGCAACAGGTTCGCACCGACTTCTTCGTTCGCGAAGCTATAGCCAATCAACTTCGCACTGCTCGGCGTGACGCCGGCGGCCGGAACCTACGCGGTCTGGCCTGGCGTCTGGGGATAGCTCCTGATCTCGCGCCACGGAACTAGCCCGATCGCCGCGCCTGTCCTTTCAGGGCAAATCCCTTGTGGCCCTGCTCATAACGTCGGTTTCGGCCCCGACGCCGGGGTGAGCGGCCGGTCTCCTCATCCCGGCGCGCTCGGTGCGGCCTTCCTCTACAGGTTCAGGCGTTGCCGCTGACTGAGTGCAGGAGCCCCCGGCGTCGGGTGCCTCACCACGACTGGCAGGGAGGCGCAGGGGATGAACGCGAGCGGTGGCGGTACCGATAGCGGCAGGTGGTATTCGGCGGGGATCGCCGATCTGGCACGAATGGCGAAATGGCTACGCGACGAGTCCACCGACACCCGGGCAAGCTCTGCGGTGGACGCGGAAACCGCACGGGCTATCGGTTTCCGATGCGATGCGGTCGCGGGTGCCGATGCGACCCGCGACATGGGGGTCATTCAGGCACTGGCGCATCGTCACGGATACGAATTGCCGCACATGCTCACGGTCGCGTCGCATATCGATTCGGGCGCACTGCTCCGGTTGGTCGAGCACGTGCACGTGGCGCGGGCGGGTGCGGTGATCGTTCCGAGTTCGGCGCATCTGGGCGGCGCGGTCCCCGCCGTATTGACCCAGGTATGCAGCGTGATCATGCCTGGGCATGTGATGCTGGGTCGCTGCCTCTACCCGAGCGCGCAGCCTTCGGGAGTAGACCGATCGATCGGGGTGGTCAGGTGAGCGCGCCCGGGATCGGGCTGCGCCCCTCGAATAGCGGGACCGTGGCGGGGCGAGTCGCGTTCTACAAGCGGGTCGCCAATCTCGCAGCCGAGGCCGAACCGGACCGGATCATCGTGCGCGCAAGTAAGTCCGTATGCGCGATCTGTATGCCCGAACCCATTGGGATGGCTGTGGTCGATGCGATTCGCACCCGGTCCCAGAGCCTCGGCCCGATCGTGGCGCACCCGCGTTCGCATACCTGGACATTCCTGGCGCGACCCGACTTGCCCGACATCCCAGAGGTGTTCACGGGACTGTTCCGGTACCAGGTGAAGGTCATTACCAGCGGCGGGGTAATCGCATTGCCATCGCCACTGGACGAGCAAACCGGATTCCGCTCCTGGATCGAAGCACCCCACGACACCTACCGGCCCTCGGCGCGTGTGCTGCTGGACACGGTGCGCGCCTGCCTGCCCGCACGGCGGCAGGCATGAACTCGGCGCACTTCAGCAAATCACCGCGCCCGGAGGAACCAGATGTGCGGCTGTCGATCGACCTCGCCGAGGACATGCGCATGGATTTCGTCGCATGCCTGACCGCCGCCTTGGTGTTCGTGCAGACATGGTCAGCGCGCAGTCACCCCTCCCGCACCGTGACCGTGCACCACGGCGACACGGCCGGACTTCCGCGCCTACCTGCCGAGCGGCTCTACCTCACGCCATGACCGCAACCCCGCCGAGGGCACAGGCAAATGGCGTCAATGACCTGCTCTTCCGGGTCTCGCTGTTCGGGTAGACCGTCGTCAGGCCGATGCCCCCTGGGTGCGGCCGGGTGTGCGGCGGTGCAGTGCGAGCTGGATCTCCAGTAGCAGCCGGTCGGCGGGATCGCCGAGGTCCATGCCGAGGATTTCCTCGACGCGACGGAGGCGGTAGCGCAGGGTGTTCGGGTGCACGCGAAGTGCCGCGGCGGCGTTGCGGACGTCGCCGTGTACGCGCAGATAGGTCTCCACGCTGTCGCACAGGCTCGCGGAATGTTTGCGGTCGTAGTCCAGTAGTGCCCGCAGGCGTGGATCGTGCAGTGCGGCGCGCGAGCCGACGAGATCGAGGACCTCGCCGAGTAGCACGGCCGTCTGCGATTCAGCGAGCGTGGTCACCCGATGCTTCGGGTAGGTCGCGATGGTGCTGTCCAGGACGCGGTCGACCTCGGCTCGCGCATCGGCCACCCGGCCGAGATCGGGGACGGGGCAGGCGATTGCGGCCCGTAATGCCAGCGAGCGCTTCGTTTCCAGCTGTTCGACGAGCTGCCTGGTCCAGGCGGTCACCGTCTGCGCGGAGCGGTAGCCGGGGAGCAGCACGTAGACGCGATCGCCGAGCGTGGCGGTCACCGAGTCGCCGCGAAAAGAGCTGGCGTGCAGGCGAAGAACGCTGCCGAGCGCGGCGGGCTCGGTGGCGGTGGCCTGCTCGGTGGCCGTGAGCGCGAACCCGACCACCGCGGCCGGACCACTCGACGACAGGTTCAATGCCCTCGCCACGGCCGCCACGTCGACCGCGCCGCCTTCCGCGCCGAACAGCCGCCGGGCCAGCAGCGCCTCGGTGTTCGGCGCGTCGAGACTGCGGGAGATCAGCCGGGCCGCGATGGCCGCGGCGCCCCGGAGGACCTCGGCCGCGTCCGGTTTGAACGGCCGATCGCCTTGCTGCAACCAGATCGCGCCGAGAACTCGCACCGCGCGAGCGCCGGAGTCCGCGGGATGCCGGATACCGATCGCCAGCCTGCGCTTGATGTTCAGCTCGTCGTGCGCGGGCACATCGATGACCTCGTCGCTATTGCGCAATCGGTCGAACACGCCCCATTTCCGCAGCACCGTCAGATACTCGGGCGGCCCTTCCCGCCCCAGGATCGACAGCACGCGCAATTGGTCGGCGGTTTCGTCGGACGCCGAGTACGCCAGCACGTGCGAGTTCGGATCCTCGATGGACACCATCCCGCCCGCGTTCTGCGCGACCATCTGCGCCAGGCCGAACAGATCGATATCCGCGACGACCAATTCCTCATCCCCGGACATGTCCATCCTTCGGCCAACTCGACAACGCACTCGCCCCATCTTTGTCCGACTGACTCATTCTTCGGGCAGTTTTCCGGTGTTGACTTCGCCCTACCGGAAAATCGCCTAACAGACAGCGGACCGAAGACGAGACATCCGTCCAAAGGGCGCTGTCGGACGTAGTCCGTCCTGAGCCCCGCCCACGGCCGGAGCGAAGGCGGAGGTACGCCTACCCAGCAGGAGGATCCATGGATAACGTCGTGTCGCCGCCCCAGCCGGTCAACGAGCCGGTCGGCACGTTCGCCCCCGGCAGCGCCGAACGCGCGCGCCTTCAGGCGAAGCTGGCCGAGCTCGCCGCGACGCCGACCGAAATCCATCAGGTCATCGGCGGCGAACACCGGCACGGTCACGGCGAGCGGCTCGAGGTGGTCCAGCCACACCGGCACGCCGCCGTACTCGGCACGCTCACCACTGCCGGGGTGAGCGATGTCGAGCACGCCATCGCGGCAGCGAGCGCCGCGGCCCCCGGCTGGCGGGCGCTGTCCTTCACCGACCGCGCCGCGATCTTCCTGCGCGCGGCCGACCTGCTGGCCGGACCGTGGCGCGAAACCATCGCCGCGGCAACGATGCTCGGCCAGTCCAAGACGGCCTACCAGGCCGAGATCGACACACCCTGCGAGCTGGTCGACTTCTGGCGGTTCAACGTGCACTTCGCCCGCCGCATCCTGGAGGACCAGCCGATCTCGACAGCCGGTGTGTGGAACAAGGTGGACTACCGCCCGCTGGAGGGCTTCGTCTACGCGATCACACCGTTCAACTTCACCGCCATCGCGGGCAACCTGCCCACCGCGCCCGCGCTGATGGGCAACACCGTGGTGTGGAAGCCCGCCGTCACCCAGTCGGTGGCGGCGTACTGGACGATGAAGCTGCTGGAAGCGGCGGGGCTGCCGCCCGGCGTGATCAACATGGTGCACGGCCCCGGACCCGAGGTGTCGGAAGTGGCGCTCGCCGATCGCCGCCTCGCCGGCATCCACTTCACCGGGTCGACCGCGACCTTCCAGCAGCTGTGGCGCACGGTCGCGACGAACATCGACCGCTACGCCACCTACCCGCGCCTGGTCGGCGAGACCGGCGGCAAGGACTTCGTCGTCGCGCACAGCTCCGCCGACCCCGACGTGCTGAGCACGGCGCTGATCCGCGGCGCGTTCGACTACCAGGGCCAGAAGTGCTCGGCCGCCTCGCGTGCCTTCATCCCGAAGTCGGTCTGGGCCAGGATGGGGCGTGAATTCATCGACCGGGTCGCCGCCCTCAGCTACGGCGACGTCACGGACTTCACCCACTTCGGCGGCGCGCTCATCGACCGGCGCGCCTTCACGAAGAACGCCGACGCTCTCGCACGCGCCAAGGCGACCCCGAGCCTGACCATCGCCGCGGGCGGGCACGCCGACGACAGCGTCGGCTACTTCGTCGAGCCCACCGTCCTGCTCGGCGACGACCCCGCCGACGAGGCATTCCGCACCGAGTACTTCGGCCCGATCCTGGCCGTGCACGTCTACGACGATTCGGTGAGCGGATCCTTCGAGTCCGCACTCCACCTGGTCGACAAAGGATCGCCGTACGGCCTGACCGGCGCGATCATCGCCGAGGACCGGTCGGCCATCGTCACCGCCACCGAACGGCTGCGTTTCGCGGCGGGCAACTTCTACATCAACGACAAGCCCACCGGCGCGGTCGTCGGGCAGCAGCCCTTCGGCGGGTCGCGCGCGTCCGGTACCAACGACAAGGCAGGCTCGGCGCAGAACCTGCTGCGCTGGACCTCCGCTCGCACGATCAAGGAAACGTTCGTCCCCGCGACCGACCACCGTTACCCGCACCAGGAGCTGTGATGGCCTTCTCCGGACTGCTCCGGCCCGCCATGCTGGCGGCCTCCCGTTCCCCGCGCCTGGAACGCACGATCACCCGCATCCCGGCCACCAAGAGGGTGGTCGACCGTTTCGTCGCGGGCGAGACCGAGGACGCCGCGGTGACCACGACCTCGGCGCTGCTGCGCTCCGGCCGCAGCGTGACGATCGACTATCTCGGCGAGGACACCACCGATCTCGACGAGGCCCGTGCCACCGTCGCGCACTATCTGCGGTTGCTGTCGGCGCTGTCCGCATCGCAGGCCGGGGACGAGCAACCCGTGCGGCCGCTGGAGGTGTCGCTCAAACTGTCCGCACTGGGCCAGTCGCTTCCGCAGAACGGGTACGCCATCGCCCGCGAGCACGCGCACCAGATCTGCACCGCCGCGAGGGACGCGGGCATCTGGGTGACCATCGACGCGGAAGACCACACCACCACCGACTCGACGCTGGCGATCGTGCGCGAGCTGCGCCTGGATTTTCCGTGGCTGGGCACGGTCTTGCAGGCCTACCTCAAACGCACCGAGGAAGACTGCCGGATGTTCGCCGGAACCGGATCGAGGATCCGATTGTGCAAGGGCGCCTATCGCGAACCCGCGTCGGTGGCCTATCAGAGCCGGTCCGCAGTGGACGAGTCCTACTCGCGCTGTCTCCGCGTTCTGATGGAAGGCAGGGGCTATCCGATGGTCGCCACACACGACCCGGCCCTCATCGATGCGGCCTTGCACTGCGTGGACGAAACCGGCCGCAAATCCGGCGACTTCGAGTTCCAGATGCTGCACGGCATTCGCGACGCCGAACAGCGGCGGCTGGTCGCGGCGGGCCATTCACTGCGCGTCTACGTGCCCTATGGCGACCAGTGGTACGGCTACTTCATGCGCCGCTTGGCCGAGCGCCCAGCCAACATCGCGTTCTTCCTGCGCTCATTCGGCCGCGATAGCTGAAGCCCGAACAAGCAACGCCCCGTCCTGCTGCACCCGAATATCGAGGCTTCGGTGCTATCGGCAACCACACCCCAACCCCCGTTTTCGAGCGAAGCGAGAGCGAGCATTGCCCGTTCGCGGCCCGGCTCGCGTCCGAGCGGCCGCCGCGTCCGCGACGAAGTCGCCAGCGGACGATCGCCGTCGCAATAGCCACGAAGGTCTACCGAACACTGAGGCATGCACGCGTGGCACTACACACCCACTTGGCCCGACTCCTGCTTTCGAGCGCAGCGAGACCTGGCATTGCCCGTTCGCGGCCCGGCTCGCGTCCGAGCGGCCGCCGCGTCCGCGACGAAGTCGCCAGCGGCGGTCGCTCGGACGCGAGCCATAAGGGGGCCGCGAACACGCAGCGCCGCAGGCGCTGCCAAAAATACTGAACTTTATTTGTCCAACTGAACGATCACAGGGTTGCTGTGGTCGTATTGAGTAGGCAGCTGGAAATGTGATCTGCGTTACTGCCTCTCCGCGTACCGCAGGTGGACGAAAGGAAGTACATGTCCCTCGCGCAGTTACGCAGCCAGATGGTGCGCCGTAAACCTCTCGGTGAGATCGGGGAGGAGACCGAGCCCACCGACGAGCGGCTGGCGCGGTCACTCGGCTTGTGGCAACTCACGGCGATCGGCGTCGGCGGCATCATCGGCGCGGGCATCTTCACCCTGGCCGGTGCGGTCGCGCACTCCGTCACCGGGCCTTCGGTGCTCATCTCGTTCCTCATCGCGGGTGTGGCCAGCGCCGCCGCCGCGCTGTGCTACGCGGAGTTCGCCGGGATGGTGCCCAAGGCCGGGTCCGCCTACACCTACGGGTACGTATCGCTCGGTGAGATCGCAGGCTGGTTCATCGGCTGGGACCTGCTCTTGGAGTACATCGCGGTCGCGGCAGTGGTCGCCATCGGCGTATCCGGATACTTCCGGTTCCTGCTCGAGCAGGTCGACATCAGCCTGCCGGATTGGATGATGGGCGCCTCCGGCACCGGAGAAGGCCATGTGGTCGACGTGTTCGCGATGCTGTTCTGCCTCGGCACGGCCTGGCTGCTCTCGCGGGGCATCCGCAGCGTCGGCCGGTTCGAGACCGTCGCGGTCGGCATCAAGGTCGCCTTGGTGGTGCTCATCATCGTGCTCGGCGTGTTCCACATCGACAGCTCCAACTACACCCCCTACTTCCCGTTCGGGACCGGTGCGGTGTGGACCGGCGCGGCCACCGTCTTCTTCGCCGTGTTCGGTTACGACGCGATGAGCACCGCGGCCGAGGAGTCCACCGACGGAAAGAAGCACCTACCGAAGGCGATCATCTACTCGCTCGCCATCGCCATGGTGCTCTACGTGCTGGCCACCCTGGTGCTGACCGGCATGCAGAAGTACACCGAGATCAGCCCGACCAGCGGGTTCTCCACCGCCTTCGAGTCGGTGGGGCAGCCGAACGTCGCGAATATCATCGCGGTCGGCGCGATCGTCGGCATCGTCACCGTGGTGCTCACCTTCATGCTCGGCGTGACCCGCGTGTGGTTCGCCATGAGCCGCGACGGCCTGCTGCCGGAATGGTTCGCCAAGACCCATCCGGTCCGCAAGGTGCCCACCCGGGTGACCTGGATCGTCGGCATCGGATCGGCGCTGATGGCGGGGCTGCTGGACATCACGGTGGTCGCCGAGCTGACCAATATCGGCATCCTGATGGCGTTCATCGTGGTGTCGGTGGCGGTGATCGTGCTGCGGCGCACCCGGCCCGACGAGCCGCGCGAGTTCCGGCTGCCGTTCATGCCGGTCGTCCCGCTGATCGGCATCGGGTTCTCGCTGTACCTGATCTGGTCGCTGCCGCGGGAAACCTGGGCCCGCTTCGCGGTCTGGCTGGTCGTCGGCCTGATCGTCTACGTCGGCTACTCGCGCACGCACTCCAAGCTGGAGCGCTCTGGTTCCGCCGCGCCCGCGGGCCCGCGTACCTCCGAGGGGCACTGACGCCAGTCCCTCGGAACCGGTCGGGTGGGTGGACTGCCCACCCACCCGACCTCGCCGAACACGCGCACTGAACCGAAGCGGCTCGCCGAGAGTATTCCTTGCAGAATGGTCGCTCGACTACATACGGTCGGGGTGTCGGGAATCGACGCCGTGGCCATACGTGGCGGCTCGCGGGAGCCGAGAGGAGCGGTAGCGGATGGAACTCCAGGACGTCGTCTCGTCAGGCGTGCTCGAGCAGCGCGAGCTGCTGGCGCAAGGGGTCCTTTCGGCACAAGAGCTCATCGAAGCGACGCTCGACGGAATCGATGCGGCCGCGGATCTCGGCGCCTTCACCCACGTGCTGCGCGCGGAAGCCGAGGCCGAGGCCGCCGAGCGGGACCGCGAGCGGGCCGCGGGCGACGCGCTCGGACCGCTGCACGGCGTCCCGATCGCGGTGAAAGACGAGTTCCACGTCGCCGGTGTGGTGACCAGCTTCGGCACCCGGGCGAACTCGACGCCTGCCCTGGCGGACGCCGAGGTGGTGCGCAGACTGCGCGCGGCAGGGGCGATCATCGTCGGCAAGACCGCGATGCCGGAGTTCGGCCAGTGGCCGTTCACCGAGTCCAGCACCTTCGGTATGACGCACAATCCATGGGATCCCACCCGCTCCCCCGGCGGGTCGAGCGGCGGGTCCGCGGCGGCGGTGGCGGCCGGATTGGTGCCCGCCGCGCTCGGCGGTGACGGCGGCGGCTCGATCCGGATTCCGTCGGCATGCTGCGGGTTGTTCGGACTCAAACCGCAGCGTGGGCGGGTGCCGATCGCCCCGAACGAGCACCTGTGGTGGGCGCTGGGCGTCGCCGGGCCGCTCACCCGCGGCGTGCTGGACTCGGCCGTCATCTACGACGTCATCCGCGGCGCCACCCCCACCGACCGTTTCCGGGCGCCCGACCCGGAGACGTCGTTCGAGGCGGCCGCCCGCACACCCGCTCGACCGCTGCGAATCGGCTACAGCACGAAATCCCCCACGCCGCTGGTGAAACCCGATCCGCTGCATGTGCGGGCGGTCCTCGACACCGCGAAACTGCTCGCGGAACTGGGCCATACGGTCGTGGAGATCAACCCGGCCTACCCGGATTCGACGCACGCTTTCTTCCCGCAGTTCTACGGCGGCGTGCGCGCCGAACTGTCCGAGCTGGATCATCCGGAACTGCTCGAACGACGCACCAGGCAGACCGTCACACTCGGCGCGTGGGCGCGCGGACCTGTCGTCGAGTGGGCGATCCGGCGCGGAGAGGTGGTGGCGCGCAAGGTCGATCGGATCTTCACCGACTGCGATCTGCTCCTCACCCCCACCACCGCGATCCGCCCGCCGCTGCTCGGCGTGCTCGACGGCGCGAACACGGTGCGCGCCCAGCTCGCCTCCGTGCCGATGGTCGCCTACACCGCCCTGTGGAACGTGACCGGCCACCCCGCGGCCGCCCTGCCGGTGGGCGTCGGGGAGGACGGGCTCCCGCTGTCGGTCCAGCTGGTCGGTCCCAGGAACGGTGAGACGACGATCCTCCCGGTGGCGGCGCAACTGGAACAGGCACGCCCGCAGCCTCGTCCGGACAGATGACCTGCTGAGCCGAAGAAACTTCACCCGGACGCGCCAGCTACCGAACAGCATTCGGTACCGTTGCGATATGAGCAAAACCGACTCAGCAGGCGGCGTGGGCGCCTCCGGCCACCCACCCGCGGGTGTCGCGCTCGACGACATCGACCGGGTCCTGCTCGACCACCTGGCGCGGGACGGGCGAATGACGAACAACGCACTCGCCGCCGCCGCGGGGATCGCGCCCTCGACCTGCCTCGGCCGGGTGCGGGCTCTGGTACAGCGCGGCGTCATTCGCGGCTTCCACGCCGACATCGACCCCGCGGCGCTCGGCCGGAGCCTGCAAGCCATGATCGCGGTGCGCCTGCGCGCCAGCGCGCGCAGGCAACTGGCCGAGTTCGGCGCGCGCGTTTCGGCGCTCGAGGAGGTACTCAACGTGTACTTCATCGCGGGCGCCGACGACTATCTCGTGCACGTCGCCACCGCGAACACCGACGAGTTGCGCGCGTTCGTGCTGAATCATCTCAGTGCGCATCCCGCGGTCGCCTCGACCGAGACCATCCTCATCTTCGAGCACATGCGCCCACGAGCGGGCACCGACTGACGAGCGAACCTCCTCCGGAACGGGCGGTGGGCTGTCTCAGCCCAGCGCCTCGTCCAGATGGATTGCCGCGGTAGTCCCGCGTCGGCTACCCACCGGCTGGGCCTCTTGTCACCGCGGGTCAGCGACCCACAATCGTTCGCATGGTAGCCGCGGCAGCAGTCGGCAGCCCTCAATCGTATCGGGTATCAATTCGATTGTGCACCAAGGCTTTCGCTGCCAGTCGCGGATCAAACCGCGCACCGCTGTCGCGGTGGACACGTAGTCGAAGACCATGCCGCCAACCCGGATCCGCAGGTGCACATCACCTTCGGGTGGAAGCCATGCTGCGGCGGTCATGGGCTGTCACCTCCTCGGGGGACCTTCGTAGGTGGTTCCAGCGGCCCGGCCTCCTCCGGCGTCACCCGCTGGACACACGCCTCTCCGGCTCGACGAGTCACGACACCGCCGCCACGGGCAGCATCATCAGCGGCAAGGCCGCGATCATCTGCTATGCGGCAGCACTTTTCGCCGCGTAGCCGTGCGCCTGCGCCACCGTTGCCGACAGCAGCACGCCGCGGTCGGTGCTCAGCCCTGCGGCGAGTCCGGGATCGGCGGCCAACGCGCCGCGCCATCCCCGTTCCGCGAGCGAAACGACATGCGGCAGTGTGGCATTGGTCAGTGCGACGGTGGAGGTGTTCGGCACCGCGCCGGGCATGTTGGCCACGCAGTAGAAGACCGAGTCGTGCACCTGGTAGGTCGGCTCCGCGTGCGTGGTCGGCCGCGAATCCGCGAAGCAGCCGCCCTGGTCGATCGCGATATCGACCAGTACTGAGCCCGGCTTCATCTGCGCGACCAGATCGTTGGGCACCAGCGTCGGCGCCTTGGCGCCCGGCACCAGCACGGCGCCGATCACCAGGTCCGCCTCGCGCACAGCGGTCTCCACCTCGAGTTTGTTGGACATGATGGTGCGCACCCGGCCGCGATACTGCGCATCGATCTCGCGCAGGCGAGCGATGTTCAGATCCAGCACGGTGACCTCGGCGCGCATGCCGTGCGCCACGGCGATCGCGTTGCCGCCCGCGACGCCCGCGCCCAGCACGGTGACCTTGGCGGGCCGCACGCCCGGCACGCCGCCCATCAGCACACCGCGTCCGCCGGCGCTGCGCATCAGGTGGTAGGCGCCCGCCTGCGCGGCCAGCCGCCCCGCGACCTCGCTCATCGGCGCGAGCAGCGGCAGGGAGCCGTCGGGGCCGGTCACCGTTTCGTAGGCGATCGCGGTGGTGCCGGACGCCAGCAGCGCCTCGGTGCACTCCTTCGACGCGGCCAGGTGCAGGTAGGTGAACAGCACCTGGTCCGCGCGCAGGCGCCCGTATTCCTCGGCCACCGGCTCCTTCACCTTGAGCACCAGATCGGCGGTTTCCCACACCTCGTCGGCGGTGTCGAGCACGCGCGCGCCCGCGACGGTGTACGCCTCGTCCGGGAAGGCCGAACCGCGCCCGGCGCCCGCCTCGAGGTACACGTCGTGGCCGCGCGAGACGAGTTCGTGGACGCCCGCGGGCGTGCATGCCACGCGGTACTCATGGTTCTTGATCTCGCGGGGGATTCCGATTCGCACCTGCACTCCTGATCGTCGTTGGACCGATGTCGGCGTCGCTCACCGAAGTGGTTCGCCATTCCTCAGAAGTATGAATATTCTGCAAGATCAGGTCCATAAATGTGAATATGATTCTGAAATTGATGCGATGAGCATTCGAATACGCGAATCATGGGCGCACTATCGGCTGCCCTCCGCAATATGTTCGGCCACGTTCGCCCTGGTGTCACATCACCGGGTGTCCCCTCGAGCCGAGCCCCGTGCTCGTCATCCATTCCGGGCAGCGCGGGATCGACCGGTACGGCTATCGTCACCTCGGGATAATCCCCCGGTGGCCGCTGGAGCCCGGGAGCAATGGTCGACACCGCCGGTGCTCGGCGCGCTGTTGTCCATCGAAGCGGGGGCGGGTGAGTCGTTGCCCGCGATGGCGGTGAAGTCGAACGGCGTGATCGCGTAGGCGAAGCCCTCCATCGGGTGGCAGTCGCACGCCGTCGGTTCGGTGGCACGATCGCGGGAGATCGAACGCATCGTCTATCCCGGCGATCCGGCAGAGTCGGCCTCTCTTCGGCGAGCGATCGGGGTTCCAGCTCTACGGCGACTCCCGCACGACGTCCACGGCTGCGGGCAACGATGGTCAGAGCGAGCCGGGTTCGCTGCTCCTGTGCTCCGGGACTGTCGAGCCGGACAGCCGCCGGACCGCAGCCGCGCGCCTCAGTTCTTCGGCGTCAATAAAACGAGCGGGATTTCCCGTGTGGTCTTCGTCTGGTAGTCGGCATACCCCGAATACACGCCGATGACTTTCGGCCACAGCGTCGCCCGCTCCTCGGCCGTCGCCACCCTGGCCGTCATCGGCACCTTCGGGCCGCTCTGCACCGAGACGACGACGTCCGGGTTGGCGCGCACGTTCAGGAACCACGCCGGGTGGACGGAGTCGCCCCCGCGCGAGGCGACGACGACGTAGGTGTCGCCGTCGACGATCGGCGCGGTGAGCATGACCGCGTGCGGCCGGCCCGACTTGCGGCCGATGGTCGTGAGCTCGAGCGACGGCATACCCGCGATCGCTTGGCCCAGCTTTCCGAAGCTGATCTTCAACAGAGCGCGATGCGCCGTGTTCATTGCCTTCAGCTGGAAATTCGAGGGCATACGATCCTCACAGTCTTTCTTCGGGTGGCTCGGCGCGACGGCTCCGTCAGGGGACCGGCGATTCGGACTGTACCGGACACGCGCACGATCAACGACCGACGATGCCGGGCGCTCGACGGCGCCTGCCGAGCCGACCCGGCCGAGCACCCGTCGTCGAATCCGGCTGTCCGACGCGACGAACGGCGTATCGCCGCGCTGCCACGACCCTCTCGACGATCAGCGGCACCGGTCGGCGCTCAGTGCGCAGACCATCCCGACCACCGCGTGACGTCGATGGCGATCACCGGCCCCGGCGGCGGCTGGTCCCGATAATCGGGATAGCGGGCGGCCAATCGGCGTTTCGCCGCGTCGGCCTCGGTGGTGTCCGCGATGCGGGCGTCTCCGTCGGCGCGCGCCCACCACAGCCGGGTCCAGTCGTCGCTGTAGTGGTCGACGAGCAGCGTGACCGCCGGGTTCGCCGCGATATTGGCCAGCCGTCGCAGCGCCATGGTCGTCTTCGGCTTCGCGTCGACGCTGGTGTAGATCGTTTCGCCGGCGACGACGAACACGATCGGAACCAGATGCGGGCGCGCCGCCGCCGAGACGGTTGCCAACCGCGCGACCGGGCTTGCCGCGAATCGCTCGCGCGCCTCCTCGGAATTCAGCCGCATACACGCCTCCTCGATATCGGCAAACCCGGATAACCGGGATCGAGTCCGTTCCGCCCCCTAGGCAACCGGACATTTGCCGTGAAATCCCGGCGATCGCCCGCTCCCACGCTACGGTCGAGTCAATGTTTGACCCGTCAACAGGCGTTTCGCCAGAAGGAAGGCGGTAGTGGACATCGATATCACAACCAGGCTCAACCTAGCGTTCGAGATGTGGGAGCGTGCGCACGGGCGCCCGCTGGCCGATGACACGGTCGCCTCGTGGTTGACCGCCGCCGGGTACGACCTGGCGCCCGGCTATCTGGCGCAGGTGCGCCGCGGGCAGGCCACCGCACTCCCGGAGCAGGCCAGGGCCGGGCTGGCCCACGTATTCGGGCTCGACCCCAATTACTTCGGCTTCGACCCCGGCCCCGGCCAGGCCGAGGACGCGGACGCGGAAGTGCTGGCGCACCTGGACAATTCGGCCCTGCGCCGCCTCGGACAGGCGGTGGACGGCGTCTCGCTTCGCACCCTGCTCTACTTGGAGTCCGTCGCCGACGTCCTCCGTCAAGCCGACGGCCTGCCCCCGTCCGAGCAAACCGCACAACTCTGATCGACCAGACCAGCGGCTCGGACTCGGCCCCCGGCTCGGGCAGCCCGGTGGGCCGACTCACCGCCGGTCCCGCGGCGAGACCTCCCCGCGCTACGGCAGCTGCCGAGCCCGCCACAGCGCGGTGTCCGGGCCGCGAAGCACATCGTAATGGCCGACACAGATCTCTCGTGCCGCCACGTCACCGGGCCGCCACTGGCCAATAATCTAAAATTCAAGTACCGGAAAAGAAATACAGACGTCTGGACAATCCAGCGTCGTAGCAGCGGTGAATTTCGAGCAAACGCCGATCGAACAATTCGCCGGCCGCACACGCTGGGATATAGCAGTTTTCGGCCGGAACCGGCAGCGACGGAGCATCTTCGCCGCATGCGGAATATCCGCAGTGCCGCGTCCGGTCCCATTCCTTTCGAGTGGCGCCGCACTGCCCGTCCCGCTATGCTCGGGGCCGCAAGATGCGAAACTGCTTGCCGGTCTGCGTATTTCGGCAGTCCGAGCACGCAGCAGGGGGTCAGGGGACGATTTCCCCTCGGCGGGCGCGAATGCGGAAGTACGGAACTTGTCACAGTTATTGAAACCGGCCCCGAGCGAGCACGGCGAAGACGCTGTCCGGCGTTCGAAACCGCCGTACGCGACATTCACGGCCTGCGTAATCGTGAGCGCGTCCGTCGCGGCGGTCGCGGTGTACTACGCACCCACCGCATTCCGGGTATCGCTGGCGGCAGGCGCCGTCGCCGCGGCGATCATCCTATGCGCCGCCGTCACGGCCGCGGTCCACTTCCGGAACGAAGCCGTACGCGCCAGGAAGGATGCCGTCCGAGCCCGGCAGGACGGCGCGCTCGCCGCCGCCGACGCGGAGGCCGGGATGACCGCCGCACACAACGTCGCGGCCGAGCACGTCGCACGGTCGGAGCGCAGCGACAGCCGTCGCGCAGCGGCGATGGCGGCCTTCGCGGGCGCCGCGGGCCGCATGCAGGCGATGACCACCAGCATGCTCGCGGAACTGCGCGAGATGGAGCACCGCCACGGCGACCCGGCTGTGCTCGCCGACCTGCTGCAACTCGATCACCGCACCGCCCAGGCAGGACGGCTGGCCGACAGCATCGCCGTGCTCAGCGGCGCGCGATCCGGACGCAGGTGGGCGAAACCGATTGCGATGGAATCGATTCTGCGTGGCGCGATGGGACGCGTCGCCGGCTATCAGCGGGTGCGGTTGCGTGCCGTCGCCGAGATCGCCGTCTCCGGCCACGCCGCCGAAGGCATCATGCACGCACTGGCGGAGCTGCTCGACAACGCTTGCAACTTCTCCCCGCCCACGACCGAAGTGCACGTCTACGCCGCCGAGATCCCCGCGGGCGTCGTGATCACCATCGAGGACAGCGGATTGGTCATGAGCGAATCCGCGCTGCGCCGCGCCGAGACGGCGGTGTCGACCACCGGCCGGGACGGCCGCGGGCCCGGTGCCGGAGTGGACCTGTCCTCATTGACCGGGACCCGCCTCGGTCTCGCGGTAGTGGGCAACCTCGCGCGCAAACACGGCCTCACCGTTTCCTACCGTCCCTCCGCCATCGGCGGCACGGCGGTGGTCGTGGTGGTCCCCCGGGATCTCACCACCCGCGTGGAACGGCCGCAGCCGTCCACCACCACAGGCACGCTGCCCGTCGCGCGGGAGCTCCCCCGCCCCGCGCAGCGACCGCAGACGCGAAACGACCTCGAGCACACGCCGACCGGTACCTCGCACACTTCTACCGCCGAACCTGCCTCCCCTGCCGTCGTCCCGGCGCTGCCCAAGCGACGCCGCGGCAGCACGCTGGCCGCCGTTCACCCCGACGGCCTGACCGCGCCGGAGCCCGCCGCGCCGACTCCTCCGGCGTCGCGCCCCGACTCGCTCGGCGCGTTCCAGCGAGCGGTGACCAGGCGCGGGCCCGACGGTGCCGCAACCCCTTCCCCCGCCCCTTCCGTCGCCGTGGAGAACGAACGATGACAACCTCCGAGTCCGCGCAGCTGAGCTGGCTATTGGAACAGCTGCTGACCCGCACCCCGCGCACCCGGCACGCCCTGCTGCTGTCCAGCGACGGGCTGAAGATCTGCCACACGCCCGAACTCACCGTGGACCGAGCCGACCAGCTCGCCGCCATCGCCGCGGGCATCCAAAGTCTCTCGCACGGCGCGTCGGTGGAGTTCGGCGACGGCCGCGCCGGAGTGCGCCAATCGATGACCGAGTTCTACGGCGGCATCCTGTTCATCGTCGAAGCCGGGCTCGGCGCCCACATCGCGGTCGTCGCCGCGGAGGACGCTGATGCCGGGCTGGTCGGCCACAACCTGCGCGAGCTGGTGGAACAGCTCGGCGAACATCTGGCGGCAGCCCCGCGCTTCCGGGGAGCGAGCGTGTCGTGACCAGGCCAGGCCGGGACGACGACCCCGATCGGCTCTACACACTGACCGGCGGGCGGAGCAAGCCGGACTCCGACACGTTCGATCTGGTCACCCTGGTGGTCAGCGAGTGCGATCCGGCGCCGGGCATGCAGTCCGAGCACGTGGCGATCCTCGACCTGTGCCGCGCTCCGACCGCCGTCGTCGAAATCGCCGCTGAGCTGCGAATTCCGGTCGGCATCGCGACGATCCTGCTCTCCGACCTGCTGCACGCGGGCAAGATCACCGTGCGTCCACCGCGGACCGGCCTTCCCGGCGCGCCATGGCACGCCCTGCCCGACACCACCACGCTCGAGAAGGTGCTCGTTGGACTCCGCAAACTCTGATCCGCGCCCGGCCCGCGCCGACGCACCCCTGCACGGCGCGACCCGGCAGGGGCTGAAGGTCGTCATCGTCGGCGGCTTCGGCGTCGGCAAGACCACCATGGTCCGGGCGGTCAGCGAAATCCGTCCCCTCGACACCGAGGCGATCATGACCGACGAGGGCCTCGGCATCGACGACCCGAGCGGTGCGCCGGGCAAATCGACGACGACCGTCGCCTTCGACTTCGGCCGGATCACCATCGACCGCGAGCACGTGCTGTACCTGTTCGGCGCACCGGGACAGGAACGGTTCCGGTTTCTCTGGAACCGCCTGTTCACCGGCGCGCTCGGCGCGATCGTGCTGGTCGACCCGCGCCGGATCGCCGACTCCTGGTACGCCATCGACCGGCTGGAACACCAGCAGACGCCGTTCATCATCGCCTGCAACGATTTCGGCGGCGGGCACCGGCCCGGCGAGGTCCGCGACGCCCTCGATCTCGATCCGCACGTGCCGCTCATCGACTGCGACGCCAGATCCCGCGCGTCCGGCAAGGGAGTCCTCATCACCCTGGTCGAGCACCTCTCCACCCTCGCCCCGGCGCCGCGGCACACCCTGCTCCCCACCCCGGAGGCCGCGTCATGACCACGCCCGCACCGAGTTCCGCCCGCAGCTGCCCCGTCCACGCCGACCCGGCCGCGGTCGCGCTGAGCGGTCCGCGTTTCCACACCGACCCGCACCAGCTCTATCACGAGATGCGCCGCGAGCACGGCCCGGTGGTCGCCGTCGAGCTGCCCGGTGGCGTTCCCGCCTGGCTGGTCATCGGTTATCGCGAGATGCACCAGGTGACCAGTGATCCGGAGCTGTTTCCCCGCGACGTCGGCTTGTGGAACCAGTGGCCGAACATCCCCGCGGACTGGCCGCTGCTCCCGATGGTCGGGCAGCCGATGCCGTCGATCTATTTCACCGCGGGCGCGGAGCACCGCAGGCACCTGGCGATGGTGGAACCCGCCCTGGAAACGGTCGACACCTTCGCATTGCGGCGCACCTGTGAGGAATTGGCCGACCGGCTGATCGACGCGTTCTGCGGCCGGGGCGAGGCGGAATTGGTCGCCGATTTCGCCGAGCCACTACCGGTACTGTCGCTGGCGCGGATCCTCGGTTTCCCCGATGCGGACGGACCGCGGCTGGCGTGGACGATGAAGACACTGGCCGACGGCGGGGCCGACGCCCAGGCCGCACATCTGCAATTCGCCGAGCAGATGCAGCACCTGCTCGCGGCCAAGCAGGCCGAGCGAGGCGCCGATCTGGTCTCCCGGATGCTGGAGCATCCCGGTCCGTTCACCGATCAGGAATACGTCCTGGACCTGATGGCGATCACCGCCGCGGGCCATCTCCCTACCGCGGACTGGATCGGAAACTCGGTGCGGCTGATGCTCACCGACGACCGGTTCGCCGCGGCACTGGGCGGCGGACGGCACAGCGTGGGACAGGCGATGAACGAAGTGCTGTGGGAGGACACGCCGACGCAAATCCTCGCCGGGCGCTGGGCCGCGCGCGACACCCGGCTCGGCGACAAGGTGATCCGCTCCGGGGACATGCTGCTGCTCGGCCTGGCCGCCGCCAACGCCGATCCGCATGTGCGCCAACATGTCTCCGACGGCGCCGAACCAGCGCACGCAGGCAACAGCGCGCACTTCGCCTTCAGCTACGGCGAATACCGCTGCCCCTTCCCCGCCCAGCAGATCGCCGAGGTCATCGCGCGCACCGGGATCGAGGTCCTGCTCGACCGGCTGCCCGACCTCGACCTGGCGGTGCCCGCCCAGAACCTGGCCCGGCGACCGTCGGCCTTCCTGCGCGGCATGACCTCCCTGCCTGTCCGCTTCACACCTGTTCGCGCCATCGGAGGTACCCCGTGAGCCGAGAATGCCCGCACCTAGCACCCCTCGCCATCGACCCCATGGTCAGCGACCTCGCCGGGGAAACCCGTCGGCTGGGCGCCGCGGGTCCGCTCACCCGGATCGACCTGCTCGGCGTGCCCGCCTGGACCGTCACCCGGCACACGCTGGCGCGGCAGTTGCTCGTCGATACCAGGCTGGTGAAGGACATCAACGCATGGTCGCTGTGGCAGACGGGCGTGGTGACCAGGCAGTGGCCGCTCATCGGCATGATCGACGCGGGCCGTTCGATGTTCACCGTGGACGGCGCCGAGCACCGCAGGCTCCGGATCAAGACCACCCAGGCACTCACGAAACGACGATTGGACGCACTGCGCCCGACAATCGAGCGGATGACCGCCGAACTGCTGGACGATCTCGAGCAGGCCGGACGAGACGGCGCGGTGGTCGATCTGAAGACGGTGTTCGCCTATCCGCTGCCGATGCGGGTGATCAGCGAGCTGATGGGTGTCGACCGCGCCGACCATCCGATGCTGCTCGCCTGGTACAAGGCGTTCTTCTCACTGCTGACCCCGCAGGACGAGCGGCTGCGGGTGATCAACGACCTGGACGAGTACTTCACCGACCTGGTGCGCAAGAAGACCGCCGACCCGACCGACGACCTGACCAGCGCCTTCATCCTCGGCAGCAACGACGCCGAACCGCTCACCGAGGAAGAAGTGGTGGGCAACCTGAAGGCGCTCGTCGCCGCCGGGCACGAAACCACGATCGGCCTCATCCTCAATGCCGTGCGCGCCCTGCTCGGCCGCCCCGCCCAGTTGCGCGCCATCCGCACCGGCGAGTTCGCCTGGGACGCCGCGGTGGAGGAAACACTGCGCTGGGACAGTCCGGTGACGCATCTGCTGATGCGTTTCGCCACCGAGGACATCACCGTTGGCGACCTGGTGATCGAGCAAGGCGAGGGGGTGGTCATGTCCTACCGTGCGATCGGACGCGACAGCACCGTGCACGGCACGGACGCCGACGACTTCGACATCACCCGCCCAACGGCCAACCGGCACATGGCTTTCGGTCACGGCCCGCACATCTGCCCCGGTGCGGCGCTGGCCCGCCTGGAAGCGGGTATCGCCCTGCCCGCGTTGTTCGCTCGCTTCCCCGGCCTACGCTCGGCGGTGCCGGTCGAGGAAATCCGCAACCTCCCGGTGCTCACGCAGAACGACCTCGAGGCATTCCCGGTGCATCTCGGGAACTGATCGAAGCACCCGATTGTTGCGTGGCGTATGGCCAGCGAATCCTCCGCGGCGGCGCTGCACCGGCGCGCCGAACTCCGCGATTTTCTCCGTACCCGTCGCGCCCGCCGCACGCCGCAGGACATGGGTCTGGCGGCGGTGGGGCGGCGTCAGACTCCCGGACTGCGGCGCGAGGAAGTCGCGCTGCTGGCCGGAATCGGCGTGTCCTGGTACACCTGGCTCGAGCAGGGGCGCGACATCACCGTCTCGGCCGAGGTACTCGACGCGATCGGGACGGCACTGCGGCTGACCGAGCCGGAGCGGGCGCACCTGTATCTGCTCGCCGGTCTCAACCCGCCGCAGCCGGGCCCGGCGGGCGACGCCGAGGTCAGCCCTCAGTTGCGGCAGCTGCTCGACGCGTGGGGATCGCGGCCCGCGGTGCTGCGTGACCGATACTGGAATCTGCTCGCGATCAACGACACGGCACGCACGGTTTTCGGGTTCGGCGACGCCGACTACAACTGCCTGGTCTCGTTCTTCACCAATGCCGGGTACCGCGGTATGCACACGCAGTGGAACGCGGTCGCGCCCGCGGTGGTCGCCGCCTTCCGCGCGGATGCGGCGCACTCGCCCGGCGACCCGCGGTTCGGCAAGGTGATCGGCGAACTCAGCGCCGCCAGCTCCGAGTTCGCCGGGCTGTGGGCCCGCCACGAGGTGAATGCCCCGGTCCAGGCCGTGAAGGCGGTGCGCCATCCCGAGGCCGGTGACCTGTTCTTCGATACGACGACCCTGGCGGTGGCCGACCATCCGGACTGGTTCCTGGTGCTCTACAACCCGCAACCCGGCACCGAGACCGCGGACCGAGTGGAAGGGCTGATGCGGGTCCGGCTCGCGGCCCCGGCATGACCGCGGCCTGGTGGTGCCACACCTAGGTCAACTGCACACTGTTCGACCAGCGCGCGCTTCGGCACGCTGACATTCATGACGCACAGCATTTCTCGATTCGACGGCAAGGTCGCGCTCATCACCGGCGGCTCGAGCGGTATGGGACTGGCCACCGCACGACGGTTGCTCGCCGAAGGCGCACAGGTGATCATCACCGGCCGGGACAAGGCCCGGCTGGACGCCGCAGCCGACGAACTCGGCAACGATCGGGTGGTGGCGGTGCCCGGCGACGCAGGTCGGCTCACCGATCTCGACGCGCTCACCGCCGCCATCCGCGACCGGCACGGGCGGCTGGACGTGGTGTTCGCCAATGCGGGAGTCGCCTCGTTCCAGCCGTACGGCGAGATCACCGAGGCGGAATTCGGCCGCGTCGTCGACATCAATTTCAAAGGCGTGTTCTTCACCATCCAGAAGACCCTGCCGCTGCTGTCCGAGCGCGCGGCGATCGTCATCAACGCGTCGTGGACGCTGCATCGCGGTCTGGCCGGCGCCTCCCTGTACGCGGCCACCAAAGCGGCGGTGCACAACCTGGCGCACACCCTCGCCGCCGAACTGGGGCCCAGAGGAATTCGCGTCAACTCGGTGAGCCCCGGGTATATCGAGACCCCGATGTTCCACGACAACGTCAGCCCGGAAGCGCACACCACTGTTCTCGCCGAGGTGGCCAGCGGTCGGCTCGGCACCGCCGACGACGTCGCCGACGCGGTTGCCTTCCTCGCCTCCGACGAGGCGTCCTATATCAACGGGCAGGACCTGATCATCGACGGCGGCCTTGTCGCGGCCGTATCCGGGGAGATGATCTGAGCACCGTCGCGAAATCCGGTTGACGCCCGGTTCCGGGTGCTCAGTACAGTGGGCCGGTGATTCGCACAGCCGCGCTGGCCCACATCCGGGATCGCCGCCTGCTGCAGGCGCGCTCGGTCGGCAAGGACGTCTTCTACATGGCGGGCGGCAAGATCGACCCCGGGGAGACGCCCGAGGCGGCGTTGCATCGTGAAGTGCGTGAGGAACTCGGCGTCGGCGTCGTCGCCTACGACGAACTCGGGGTATTCCAGGCCGAGGCGTATGGGCACTCCCCCGGTACCCGGTTGCACATGACCTGTTTCACCGCGGAACTCGATGGCGAACCCCGCCCGGCCGGCGAGATCGCCGAGCTGCGCTACTTCACCGTGCGCGAGTACGCCGCCATGGACCGTGTCGCTCCCGGCTCGATGATGGTCTTCCGCAGGCTGCACGAACTCGGCGCGGTCGACTGGTAGTCGCGAGAGGGCCCTGCGGCGCACCGCGCTTCACTTTCCCTCCGCATTTCCGGCCCCGAATGAGTCGGATCGGTGCAGTTGTTCACGACGGAAGCGGACCGAGTGAACCAGCAACCGGATCACCAGGCCGATCAGGACCAGATTGCCGAGCATCTGGCTGAGCACGACGGTCCGGGCAGTCTCCGACGTGGCCACGATGTCGCCGAATCCGACTGTGGTGAAAACCGTTACGCAGAAATAGAGCGCGTCGACCCGCGTCAGCGGCTCGTTGAAGTCGCCGGGAGCGGCAGCGGAGAGTACCGCGTAGACCGTGGCATAGCCGACGAGGTAGAAGCCGAAGATCGCCGTCAGCGCCTGCAACGCCTGCGCGACGGGGTCGCCCGCTCGCAGCACCTGCCGGATCTGCCAAGCACCCACCGCGCACACCGCCAGCAGACCGAACAGCAGAAGGACCAGCGTGTGTATGCCGCTGATCCGGGTGAAGGGCAGCGAGAAATACGCCAGCAGCAACGCGGTGATGGTGACGATCGGCGGCAGCAGCGCCCGCCGGAGCACCCGCCGCCGGTCTCCGGCCGATCCGCTGTGCGAACCGTTCGCTGTCGACATCGAGGGTCCCCTCCGCATCGACGTCCGGCCCGGTCGGAGCCGGTCGCCTATCGACGCTACCGGCCGCCATGCCGAGTTCTCTGTATTCCGGTGCCGAAGTCCCGACGCGACGGTGTTCAGGGCATCGAGCGAGTTCGAAACGACAGTCCGGACGAGGCAACTATGCGAGGATCGCTGCACCGGCATGATCGATCGACCTACGCGCAACCGCCATCAGAGTTCGATCCCGCACAAGTGCTGATCAATTTCAGGCATCGCACTGAATGACGCAAACCGGAATTCTCCACCGAACGAGGAGTAGGCCGATGATATCCAGGAACAGCGTCACCGGAATTGCCGCTACGGCGGTCGTGCTGCTCATGACCGCGGCATGCGGGTCGGACAACGGCGCGGAGACGACGCCGACGACCGAGCATAGGCACGACACGCGCAGCAGTATCGCGGCGACCACGTCCCCGGTCCTGAACGCCGCCCAGGAGGCGATCCAGAACGCCATCAACGCGGCGCTGGCCGCCGCGCCGATCAACTTCGACAGTGGCAGTTCGGACCTCAGCGCGGTGGACGTGGCCACCATCAAAGCGGTCGCGGTCCCCTTGAAGGGCAACGACGCCAAGATAGAGATCACCACCTACGCGCAGGATGCGAACTCCGCGACCGCCAAAGCCTTGGCCGAGAGCCGGGGCGACAACATCGCGGCCGAGCTCGAGTCCGAGGGCATCGACAAGGCGCGCATCAGCGTGCACGCCGAGGCCAACCCGACCGCGCAGGACGTCGAGATCGACGAGGCGCGGATCGAGGTGGTCGCCGATTAGGTGCGAACCGACTCGGGGCTGTGTCTGCGCCACTGGCGGCTGATCCAGCGAGTCCACGCCCATCCATACTTGGGGCATGGTCGCCGTCACACGCACACCACGCAGCAGCTGGATCGAGCAGGGCCTCGCGGCGCTGGCCGCAGGCGGCCCGGAGGCCGTCCGAATCGAGAGCCTGGCCGCGGCGCTCGGCGTCAGCAAAGGCGGCTTCTACGGGCACTTCGCCGACCGGAACGCGCTGCTGGCCGAGATGCTCGACACCTGGGAACGCGAAACCACCGACGACGTCATCACCCGCGTGGAACGCGAGGGCGGCGACGCGCGCGCCAAGATCCGGCGCGCGGGCCTGCTCACCTTCTCCGACGACCGGCTGCGCCCGATCGACCTCGCCGTGCGCGATTGGGCGCGGCGCGACCGCGACGTGGCCGAACGGCTGCGCCGCGTCGACAACCGGCGCATGGACTATCTGCGCGAGCTGTTCGGCAGCTACTGCTCGGATCCGGACGAGATCGAGGCCCGCAGCATGCTCGCCTTCTGCCTGGCGATCGGCAAACATTTCCTCGCCGCCGACCACGACGGCCGCACCCGCGACGAGGTCGTCGCACAGGCCGGGCGCTTTCTCCTCGACCTCCCGAGCACGCGACCGTAGCCGCGGAAATTCGGTGGTGGGTCGCGGCGGGCGGCGTTACGGTTGCGCGTCCTCGCCAGTGTGAGGGTATTCCGCCGTGTCTGGCCTGCGGCTGCGTGCGGCCCAATCGCATCGCGGGCGACGACAACGCGGTGGCGCTGATGCGGATCGCGTTGCGCCCGTTGGCGGATCCGCGGATCGGCCGACGAGTGCTGTTGTCGTTGTGCTGATCGACCGGTGAAACCCGCCCGGGCCGAGTCGTTCTCGGCCCAGGCGGCGACCGGTCCAGGCGTCGGGTCGCCGACGGCCGGGACCCGCCTTCGAGGGGCTGCATTACCTCGATCGCCAGTGCGCAAGCGGCGATCTCCGACGTCGAACTCAGCTACAGTTGAGGCATTCTCGACGACCGAAGTTTCGTCGGTTGATTCCCAGGGGAACACATGGACGTTGTGGTGAAGATCGAGGGTGGCCGCGCGGATGAGCTTCGCAGGATCGAGACGGCGGTACGCGAGGAGTTGGAGGAGCAAGGCTTTCAGGTCGACCGCTCCGTCACCGAGATCGAGCAGGGCGCGCTCGGCGCCGTAGAAGTACTCCAGTTCTTCGGGGAGAACGTGATGCTTCCGGTGCTCGTGCAGGCGCTCTATGACTACGTCGTATATCGACTGCGCGAACCGGATGGAGACACAGTCGAAGTCCACGCCATCAGAACCGATCTGCCCGACGGCACCCGCCGCTCCGAGCTCACGCTGGTTGGTGAGGCGAAGGGGGTAGCCGCGGTTCTCGAGGAGCTGCGGTGAATCCGGACGAGGAGAAAAGCGACCCATCCCGCTCCAGCGTCCTCCTGATCGGCGGTAGTACCTACCCCCAGTGCAACTTGCCACCGATCCCCGCCGCCGAGAACAACCTCGACAAGCTGAAGGCCGCGTTCTTGGACCCCGAGCTGTGGGGGTTGCGGCGCGGGCGACTGAAGGCCGAGCCCGATCTGACGCGGTCGGACATGATCGACGCCATCGGAACGAGCTACCGGATCTCCGAAAGCGGCGGAATCTTCGTCCTCTACTTCGTCGGCCATGCCCAATCCCACGACGGAATGCTCTACCTGGCACCGCACGACGCCGGAAGCGTTCTCGACCCTCGGTCTTCGATGGTGCCGATGGATGAGGTCTTCACGGCGGTCCAGCGGGAAGGCAACAAGAGAGCCGAGCGGAAGCTGCTCATCCTCGACTGCTGCTTCGCCGGCCGTGCCATCCGCTCCGTGCCCGGAGAACCTACACCCGCCGGTGGCGAACGCGGGTGGTACGTCATGGCTGCCACGTCGGAGAAGGACATCGCGTTCGGCGACGCCGGACGCGAAACCACATTCTTCACCGGGGCCCTGCTCGAGTCGTTCGACGGTGTGAAGGAGTTCCGGCCCGGCCTCTCCCCGCAGTGGGTGTTCGATACCGTGAGCACGATGATCGCCGGCTCCGGCGACACGGACACGACGAAGCTCGTGCCACACCAGTCGACGGCCACCTGGGCGGGACGACCATGGCTGCGTAATCGCAAGCACGACAGGGCCCCTCCTATCCCGCACACCTACCCGGCGGTCACCGCGGAGACAGTCGGTGCCGCGCAGCCGCTGCCGAACGGCTTCCGAGCCTGGCCTACGTCCGAGGTCATCTTCACCGGCCGCACCGAGGAACTGGAAGCGGCCCTGGGCCGCTTCCGGCAGCGCACCGTGCTCCCAGTTCACGGGCCCCGCTACGCAGGCAAGTCCGCGTTCGTCCGCCAACTGCTGGCCACCCCCGGTGTCAAGGAATCCGCGCCGACAGAGCAGCCCTGGCTGTTGCTGGAGATCACGATCGTCAACGCCAGTGCCGAGTCCCCGGTCCTGGAGGCCCTCGCCTCCGCGCTGGAGGTCCGCCTGCACGACATCGACCAGGGCACGGAGGCCGACGGCGACCCTCGTCGAGAACTGGTCATCGACCGGCTCCGGGAACACGCCCGTGGACGCACCCTGCTGCTCGTCATCGACTGCGGGCGGCTGGGATACGACTCCCGCCACATCAGCGGCGAGCTCGACCAACTGCTCGCGCACCCCTACTTTCGCGACACAGCCAACATCGTCATCGCCCGAGTCCCCCTGACCGTTCACGGTGACGAGCAACTCGACCTCCAAGTCCCCGTCCGGCTCGCGGAGCTCCAGCGACCAGAGGCCGCGCAGCTCCTCACCGCCCTGATGGCTCACGAACGCGTGACGGTCGACGGCGAAGCCGTCTTGAGCCACATCCAGGACAGCCGACTGAGACTGCCGGGCGTACTGAACCACAGCGCGAAGGGCTATCTCAGCAGCGCCGACCGTGGCACGACCACGCCCGACCCGGTAACCGTTGCCACCGCCCTCTTGGAGGGGACGGCCCCCAGTGTGGCCAAGACACTGAACGAACTCGATTGCCGCCTCACCGCCGGGACCGATACCCCGCATGGCCCGGAACCGCTCGCGATCCTCGCCGTCTGGGCCCTGTCCGACCAGCTTTCGCTGCCTCGGCATGTGCTGGAGAACCCCTCCGTCGGCCTCCCGCAGCGCACGTTGGCGCTGCTGGAGGACGCACGCGTCGTCTGGTCCACCGACACGGGACATCTCACGTTGGGGCAGGCCAGCGAGCAGGCGCTGCGTTCCCTGCTGATTGGCGCCCTGACCCGTGGCGAGACCATGGAGAACCCGCTCGCTCCACCCCTCCTCGATCTCGCGCTGCTCGACAAACTCTTTTCTCCCGAGCTGGACATCACCGAGCTGGACCGCCGCCTCGCCGCGGTCGCAAGCCCGCTGCTGGTCACCGCCGCAGGGGCGCTGGAGGTCGACGACGACAAGGCAGACGACGCCTTCCAGATGAGGCTCCGCTCGGCGCTCGGGTGGATCGAGGACGAAGGCGGCAAACGACTCCCGGCGCTGCACGAGGTCATTTGCTCGCTGGTGGTGGCGCCCGCCGGTGACGCGCCCTACCTGCCTGCGTCCGCGGACCGCCTGGTGGCGCCGGCTACCCGAGATGAGGAGCGGGCCGCAGGCGAACCGGTCGGATTCGAGGGACTGTTCGATAGCGGAGCGGGCGGGGAAGGCGTCACTCACCTGGCCGGGCTCTACCGCCTCTACCACGCGCTGGCCTCGCTTACCCTCACCGCTCGCGCCGAAGGCCGGGCAGCGGAGACCAGTGCGCGGTTCGTCGCCGCCGCCGAGGAGTTCTCCGCGGCGCTCGCCCACTGCGAACCCGAACAGGTCCCGCACACTCTGCTGCGCTCCGCAGACGCTTCACTGGCTCTCACCGGCAAACGGCTGAGGCTCAGGGCGCGCCTCATCGACGTCCGGCTGGCCGCTGTCGACGTGCTGCTGCTCGGAGCCCGCCGGCGCGGCCCCGGACAGGCAAGCCGGATCACCCTGGCCTTCTCCTGGCTGCTCAACACGGCCGACGCGCTGATCGACGCGGACCGGCTCGCCGAAGCCGGGGAGCTCGTCGGGAAATCCGACGAGCTGGTGGCCCAGGAGCTTCCGCAGGACGGCACGCCGCGCAGCGCCTACACGCGGCTTCAGTTCGGCAATCGGATCGCCCGAGTGCGCAGCCGCCTCCTGACGGACCCCGCGCAGCGCCGCGGCGAACTGGTCGAAGCGGTACGGAATGTGGTAGCAGGCCTGGATCTCGCGCATGCGGAAGGCGCACCTCTGTCGCTCTGGTCGCTGCGCCTGTTCGAGTCCGCCATTCTGCTTCTCCAGCAGAGTTCCACCGACGAGGAGCTGGTCGAGATCCGGGCTCTCGTGCTGGATCCGCTCGAGCGCTGCTGGGGCGACAGGCGTACCTGGCCGGCGAGCATCTGCATATCCGCGGCGCGCTTCCTGCGGAAGTTGCACGTACGGTGCACCGATCCCGCCTTGAAGCAGAGCGGCGCCCAAGAGGCCGTGGAGCTGCTGGTCCACCATCCTGCTGTGCGACAGAGCCAAGGTGTGGAGACGCGCCGAGGAAGCCCCCAGCCCCCCTTCGAGCCAGAAGGCGGCAGCCCTTCACTGAACGACCGGGAGGCTGCCAATGTGCTGAGTTCCCTGGCACAGGCGTACGGGTTCCTCGCCCGCACCCTTCGGGAAAACCAACGCTTCGGTCCGGCACGCGCTCGGCTGGTGAAAGCGGAGGAATGCGCCCGGGCCGCGGTAGAACTCGCCCCTACCGCCTTCTCGTACTCGGTCTGGCTCAGACAGATCCTCGATATCCGGCGGGCCGCACCCCGCACCGGAACCGCTGGCGAGCAGGCAGAGAGGTATCGCCGGGTCTGCGTCAAGGCGGTCCGCAACTGGTTGACGCGACGAGATGTTCGCTCGCATGCGCACGCTCTGCTCGACCTCACCTGTCTCGAGTCCGACTGGTTCGAGGAGGGCAGTCTGCGCGGTGCCGCCCAACGCCCCGGGGAGGACTTCCTGCGGCTGCACCCGGCCATTCAGCGCGACCGTATCGATGCGATCTACCGCGAACGTCAGCAGAAGTTGAAGGCACACCGTCACCGTTACGGCCCTTCGGTCGAACTGTGCGCCCTGGAAACGCGGTTGGAACGCGAGTACTGCCGCTGGACAAGCGTGCTCGACTTCAAGGTGGCCAAGGTCAAAAAGAAGCGGGGCATCGGCCCGGGCCCCGCCACGAGGGCACCTCAGGTCGACAACACCCCACTCTTCGAGATCTTCCGCGAGGCCTCGGCCCGCTGGCCGGGCGACGCCCGGCTGATCGCTGCCGAGGCCGGGTTCCGCCGCTACATCTGGGACTACGGCCAGGCCATCGACCTGTACGAGTACCTCGCCCGCACCGCGCCGAACGGCGAGATCCGGCGCGTGGCCCTGCTGTCCGCCGCGGAGGCGATGCTCTCGGACGTGGAGTACGTCACGCCCGATCAACGATCCGACTGGCACGCCCGGCTCATCGAGGCCCGAAACCATTTGAACACGGTTCTCAGCAGCAGCAGCCGCATCGGACTCGCTGTCGTCCTCAGTGAGCGGGTCGCCATCCGACTGGGCGAACCGGTGAACTGGGAGCCCATCGACGATGCCTTCGAGGCCGTGATCGGCGGTGACTACTCGGGCACGGTCGGTCGCTTCCTGGACCGCCGCCACTACGGGCAGGTCCGCAGCCTCGGCCGGATCGGCGACCGAGTACGCATCACGAGCAAGGGTGGTGACAAGCCATCGGAACAGAACTGGCTCCATGAGCTGCTCGACGACTTCACCGACAGTCGCGCCGATCGCAAGAGCGCCACTGGGCCCGCGTCGAGCGCGGCCGGGGACACCCCTCCGCAGCCCAGCGCCGCGGACACGTTCGCACGCGACGAGGACCTGGGCCAGTTCACCTCGGAGCTGCTCGGTGAACTGCTCCTCACGGATTTCACCAGCCCGCAACTACTGGGCGGTCTCGGAAAGCTCTATCTCGACCGAGCCATCGACCTGATCGCCCGCCACCGGAACCTCGAGGGGGCCGAACCGGCCCCCGACTCCAGCACCGCGACGGATGCCGCAGGCCACGCCCGGAGGGCATACGACTGCTTCGACGCCTGCCGCATCCTGCAGGAAGCACACGGCACCGAATCCATCGTGACCAAGTTCGAACGCGGCCGCGCCACCACGCTCGCGGCAAAGGTCGCGCACACCCCGAATCCGTTCGATCCGTCCCCGTTTCAGGGACGGGGAGCACAGATCCGACAGGCCGTCGGCCTCCTTCTGATGGCTCGAGAGCACAGTGTCGGCGGGTTCAACTCGGTGTGCTCCCGAGCCATGCGGGAGAACAACGAGGTGCAAGCGCGACTCGGACTGCGACGATCCCCGGACTAGGCGGCTGCCTCTCCTTTACTCGCCCCGGGGCGAGCCCATGGACGCACGCACTCCGCCCTAGGCGGCGGTGAAGCGGGTCGGCAGAGCCGACAACCCGCGGATCACCACGTTCGGCTTGTACGGCGGTGTGTCCGAGAGCAATTCGATGTCGCGGACCTTCCGCAGCAGGACCTCGAGCAGCACTTCCATCTCCAGCAGCGCGAGGGGTGCGCCGAGGCAGTAGTGGATGCCGAGGCTGAAGCCGAGGTGCTTCCTCGCCGGATTCATCGGGTCGGCGTAGCGGGCGACGTCGATGCGCTCGGGATCGGGGTAGGCCTCGGGATCGCGGTTGGCCGAATTGATCAGCACGACAACGCCTTCGCCCGGCTCGAAGTCGTGGCCGGCCAGCGTGATCGGGCGAGTCGCGGCGCGGGTGGTGATCTGCACCGATGGCTCCAGTCGCAAGAGCTCGTCGGGCGCCGAAGCGGTCAGCTCCGGGCGTTTGCGCATGGCGTCGATCTCGGCGGGGTTGCGCATCAGCTGGAGCATGCCGGTGCCGATCAGATTGGCGGTCGTCTCGTGCCCGGCCACGAATGTGGTGATACAGGTGGCCAGCAACTCCTGCTCGGTGAGCACGTCACCGCGGTCCTCGACCTGCGACAGCGCGCTGAGCAGGTCGTCCTGCGGGTCACGGCGGCGCTCGTTCAGCAACTCGCGGAAGTACGCCATGAACCCGCGTGAGGCCGCACTGCGCGCCTTCAGCGACTCCTCGGGCAGCGTGTAATCGTGGTCGAAGCCGCGGGCCAGATCCTGCGACCAGCGGTGCACCTGGTCGTAGGCGTCCGGGGGCACGCCGATCAGCTCGCAGGCGATGATCAGCGGCAGCGGATAGGCGATCTTCTCGACGAGGTCGAATTCGCGTGCCGCCAAGGCCTCGTCGACCAGTTGCTCGGTGAGCTCGGCGATACGCGGACGCAGCCTGGTCACCATGCGCGGGGTGAAGCCCTTGGTCACCAGGTTGCGCAGCCGGGTGTGGTCCGGCGGCTCCATCCAGAGGAACGAGGTGGGCAGTTCCTCGGGCGCGTCTTCCGGTGACACGGTCGGATGCATCATGGCCGCTTCCTCCGCGTGGCTCCACGCGGTGGTCGACAGCACCGCGGCGCAGTCCTCGTAGCGGGTGAGCAGGTAGTGACCGAGCGGGGTCCGGTGCAGTCTGCCCGCCTCGCGCAGCACCCGGGCCGGGGTGTACGGATCGGGTCTGCCTTCGGGTCCGAAGAGCTGGGTCATGGCTGTCTGGATGGCGGAATCCTGCTCCGCGACAGCCGTACCCGCGGTTGACGAGTCCATGTCGAGTGGTCCCTCCTGTGCGGAGCACCGACGCAGGGCCGGTGCTCTCGTGGTTCGGAATGCGTCAGCGATCGGAATGGATGCGGGGGCGCGGGTCCGGCGGCGATGACGGACCCGGCGCCGGAACAGGTCCCGGACCGGACGGGCGGATGCCCTGCGACGGATCCCAGGATGCACCGCCGCGCAGCAGGATCCGTCCCGTGAGCAGCGGGTGCAGCAGTGCCGCCGGCGGTTCGACCAGGTTCGCCACCCGCAGGAACGTTCGCGCCACTCGCGGGTCGACGTGTGCGGCGCGATGAACGCGGGCGACGTAGGCGTTGGTGAACCGCGTCCGTGCCGTGCGTGGTCCGGTCACCCCCGGATGCGCGAGATCGGCGCCGGCCGACAGCTGCCACGCGACGTCGAGCACCTTGTCCGCCGCCCGGTAGAACCGAGCGGGCAGGTCCGGCCGGGGTCCACCGTCGCGCAGGCACTCGCGTAGCGCTATGGCCTGCTGGGCAGCGACCGCCATACCCTGGGCGTACAGCGGGTTGAAGCTGCACAGCGCGTCACCGAGCATCAGGAAGCCGTCCGGCACCGCCGCCCGCCGTGGGTAGCGTCGGCGCACCGGCGCGCGGAACCGGTGCGGCACCGCGTCGCCGAGCGATTCGGCACTCCGGACGATGTCGTGGATGTCCGGCGCGGCGAGCGAGGCGGCGAAGCGCGCGAAACCGTCCGGATCGGTGGGCGGATGGTCGCCGAGGATCCCGGCGAGGGTGACGTGCCAGCGCTCGCCCTCCACCCGGATCGCGCCGCCGCCGCGGCCATTCGCCCCGGTGGAGATGATCACCGAGGACTGACCGTCCAGCTGCCCTTCGGTGCGCCGGTAGAACTGTGAGGCGTAACCCAGATCCACCTCGATCCGCTGCTCGTCCGGCGGTTGAGCGCCGAGTGCGGTGAGCCAGACCGAGGCACGCGAACCGCGTCCGGACGCGTCGACCACGAGATCCGTGGCGTGGGTCTCGTCGCCCGATTCGCCGGACACCGCGACCGCGCGCACGCGTCGCGCGTCCCCGATCAGACCGCGCGCGACCCCGCTCATCAGCCGGACTTCCGGCAATGCCGAAGTACGTTCGCGCAGCATGGATTCCAGCAGCGGCCTGGTCGCTATCACGGACGTGAGCCCGGTCGAGGCCGGCGCGGCCCGCAGTCCGCCCACGTACCACCGGGTGTCGACGAGCGCCTCGGCGATGGTCGCGCCGCGGGCGGCCATCTCGGCGGTGAAGCCAGGGAAGAGCTCCTCGATGATGGTCCGGCCGCGATCCAGCAGCCCGTGCAGATGCCGCGCCTGCGGCACGCCCTTGCGCATGCCGTCGATGTCGAACCCGTCGCGTTCGACCACGGTCACCCGCGAGAAGTGTTCCGCCAGAACACGCGCCGCCAACAGCCCGGCGATACCCGCGCCGAGGACGACCGCGTGCCGCGTCTCGTTCACAGTGACACCGGCAGCGACAGGATCCCGCGGTGGATCAGGCTGGGCCGGTACTCGATCGCGTCGGTCGCCAGGCTCACCTCGGGAGCGCGCGCCAGCAGTGCGCCCACCGCGGCCTCCGCCTCGATCCGCGCCAGCGGCGCGCCCACGCAATAGTGGATGCCCAGGCTGAAGCCGAGATGCTTTCGGGCCGGGCGGTTTCCGGCATAGCGGGTGACGTCGAAGGTATCCGCGCCGGGGTAGACCCGCTCGTCCCTGCTGGCCGACGCCGTGAGCACAACGACCCCGTCGCCGCGCCGGAACTGGTGCTCGCCGACCACGGTATCGGCGAGGGCGACCCGGATGGTGAATTGGGTGGGCGCGTCGTAGCGCAGCATCTCGTCGAGCGCGGGCGCGATCAGCTCCGGGTTGTCCCGCAGCAGCGCGAGCTGGTCCGGATTGCGCAGCAGCGCGAGCATGCCGTTGCCGATCAGGTTGATCGAGGTCTCCATGCCCGCGACCAGGGTGAGCAGCGCCATGCCGATCACCTCGGGTTCGGACAGCTGGTCGCCGTCCGCGCTCGCCGCGACCAGAGCGCTCAGCAGATCGGGCGTCGGATTCGCCTTCTTCTGCTGGACCAGGCGGGCGAAGTAGCCCATGCACTCCATCGCCGCCGTGCCGCGCGCGGCCACGTCGTCCGGACCGAGCAGCGAGTCGGGGTCGCTGCCGCGCGCGATGGCCAGCTGCCACTCGCGGAATTTCGCCCCGTCGGCCGGGTCGGCGCCCAGCAGGCGCACCGGGACCATCGCCACCGCCAGCGGGACGGCCAGATCGTTGAGCACATCCAGTTCGCCGCGTTCGACGGCCGCGTCGATGATCTCCCGTACGACTTGCCCTGCCACCGGCACCATCTCGGCCATCAGCCGGGGAGTGAAAGCCTTCGCCACCAGCTTGCGATAGCGGCCGTGCTCGGGCGGATCCATCCGGACGAACGAACCGGGGATCGCGGCCGTGGTGTCCCGGAAGGGGCTGATGCCCGCCGCGTAGCCGTGGCCCCAGCCGGCGCCGGTCAGGATCGCGGCACACTCTTCGTAGCGGGTGACCAAGGTGACCGGCACGTCCCCGAAGGCGTAGGGGAAGAGCGCCGCGACGTCCCGCACGCGCCGGTATGCCGGATACGGGTCGGTGCGCTCGCTCGGGTCGAAGGCATCAAAGGTCACATCGGTGGGCGTAACGGTGTTCATCGGGGCTCCATCCGGACACGCAGTTGCGACATGCCGCGCACGACCACATTCGGCCGGTACGGCGGTTCCTCGAGCAAGGTCATGGACGCGACCCGATCGGCGATCGCCCGCAGCACCACGTGCATTTCCAGCCGGGCCAGCGGCGCGCCGAGGCAATAGTGCAGGCCCAATCCGAAAGACAAGTGCCGCTCGGCTTTTCGTCCCCGCGCGTACCGCGCGATATCGAATTCGGCGGCGCGGGGAAAGGCCGATGGGTCGCGGTTGGCCGAGGCGAGCAGCACGATCACCGCGTCACCCGGCGCGAAAGTCCGTCCGGAGATGGTGATCTCGTCGTGCGCGGTGCGCGTGGTCAGATGCACCGGCGCGTCGTAGCGCAACACCTCGTCCACCGCGGGCTCGGACAGTTCGGGAAAGCTACGCAGCCGCTCGAACTGCTCCGGGTTGCGAATGAGCGCGAGCACGCCGTTGCCGATCAGGTTGACCGTGGTCTCGTGCCCGGCGACGACGAGGATCAGCAACGTGCCGAGCAATTCGGTGCGGGTCAGGCGCGCACCCGCGTCGTCGGCCTGCACCAACGCGGTGATCAGGTCCGCGCGCGGGGCGCGGCGGCGCTGTTCGACCAGGTCGCCGAAGAACTCGAGGAACGCGTGCACAGCGGTGGTGCGCGCGTCCAGCTCCTGCCGCGACAGCAGCACATCCGGGTCGAGACCGCGTGCGATGCCGGTGGAGATCTGCCGGACGTGCTCATGCGCCTCCGCGGGCACGCCGAGCAGTTCGCACACCATGGTCAACGGCAGCGGGTAGGCCAGCGCGTCGAGCAGATCGACATCGCGCTCGGCGAGTACTTTCGCCAGCAGGTCGTCGACCAGCTGCTCGGCGCGTTCCCGCATGCCACTGACAGTCCGTGCGGTGAACGCCTTGCTCACCAGTCCACGCAGCCGGGTGTGCTCCGGCGGCTCCATCCAGAGGAACGAGCCGGGCAGTTCGACATCGCTGTCGCCGTGCAGCAGGTCCGGCTCCTCGGCGTGGCTCCAGCGCGGATCCTGCATGATCGCCTGCGCCTCGTGATGCCTGGCGACCAAATGGGTGTCATGCGGTCCCGGCACGAACGGGCCCGCGGCCCGCAACACTTCGTAGCTGCCGTACGGGTTGTGCCGCATATGCGGAGCGACGCTCTCGATGACCGCCAGCTGAACCGAGGTCAATTCCTCGACCGCGGAATGGTCGGAACTCACCGGAAACTCCTGGATAGAAATAGACGCGACACGGAAAAGGAAATACCATTCGCCGGATCACGGTGGATAATTCCGCGGCCTGGACGTGAAGGAAATTCCGTCTTCCATGGTCGTCGGCGACGGACGCGCGGCGCGGCGGCGATCGCCCGTTCCTATCGGACCATAGTCGAAATACCTTATCGGGCAGTGCGATCGGCTGATCGGCCTTGTTTATCGCAGACATTAATTCACAACGAGTTCAAGGCATCGTCACAATTCGCTGTTGTCGTGGGAGACATGAATTCCGCGGAATCGGCCGGAACCCTGCACGGCCGCCTCGCCGAGATCGCCGCCGCCCATCCCACGGTGGCCGCCACGTTCTGGTCGGTGTCGGAGACCGTGGACTACGCCGAATTGCACCGGCGGTCCCGCATGGCCGCGACGGCGCTGGTGCGACGCGGTGTGCGCCGCGGGGAACCGGTGGGCATCCTCAGTCCGAACGCGCCCGAGTTCCTCACCTGCCTGTTCGGCGTTGCCGCGGCGGGTGCAGCGGCCACGCCCCTGCCGCTGCCCGCGGGCGCGCGGGCGGCCGGCGGCTACCCGAGGAAGCTCGCGGCCATCGTCGCGGCGGCGGGCATGCGCACCGTTCTGGTATCGCATCGTTTCGCCGACCTCACCACCGCGTTGCGAGACGCTATCGGCGTCGAATTCATCGACACCACAGCACTTTTCGAGTCCCACAGCACAGCGGATACACCCCTTCCCGCACTCGAGCGCGACGACTCGGCCATCGTGCAGTTCACCTCCGGCAGCACCGCGACACCCAAAGGCGTTCGCCTGACCCACCACAACGTGCTCAGCGGCCTCGCGTCGATCCGCACCGGCATCCAGCTGAGCCTGGACGATCGGGGCGGTTTCTGGCTGCCGCTGTTCCACGACATGGGCCTGTTCGGCACGCTCTCGGCGATCCTGCGCGGGATCCCCGCGCAGGTGTGGTCGCCGGTCGCGTTCGTCAAGGACCCGGCCCGCTGGCTGGCCGAATTCGCCGCCAGCGGCACGACGATCACCGCCATGCCCAATTTCGGCTACGAGGCGCTGCTGTCGGCCGTCCCGCCGGAGCGGGTGCGCGAGTACGACCTGAGCCGCTGGCGGATCGCGTTCAACGGGTCGGAACCGATATCCCGGGACGTCGTCCTCGCATTCTGTGAGCGTTTCGCGCCCGCCGGATTCCGGCCGACGACGATGTTCGGCGTCTACGGCATGGCCGAGGCCACCTTGGCGGTCACCTTTCCCCCGCTCGGACGGGAGCCTGTCTTCGAGTGGGTCGACCGCGCCGAATTGTCCGGCAATGCTCTGGCACAACCCGTTTCGCCGGACACGCCCGGCGCGCGGGCGGTCGCGGGCGTGGGCGCGCCGGTGCGGCGATTGCGGTTGCGCGTCGTCGCGCCCGACGGCCACCACGACCTGCCCGACGGCGAGGTCGGCGAGATCCTCATCCAGGGCGACGCGGTCACCGGCGGATATCTCACCGCCGACCCCGCACGGGTCGCCGGGCTGTTCGCCGACGGCTGGCTGCGCACCGGCGACCTCGGATATCTGCGGGACGGCGAGCTTTTCGTCACCGGCCGCTGCAAGGACATGATCACCGTCCGCGGCGTCAACTACTACGCGCAGGATGTCGAAGCCACCGTGCGCGACCTCGACGGCGTGTACAAGGGCCGGTGCACGGCGGCGATCGACCCGGACGGCGCGGACGTGATCGCGCTGATCGCCGAATCCGAGCGCACCGGAACCGAGGCCGACGCGCTGGCCGAGACGATCCGCGCCAGGATCTCCGCCGAACTCGGCCTGGCCGCGGTCGAGGTCTACCTCGTCGCGCCGCGCAGCATCCCCCGAACCAGCAGCGGCAAGCTCCAGCGGCTCGCCGCCCGCGACCTCATCACGCACCGCCGGTAACACCGATCGAACTGGAGTCCTCTCGTGCACAGCTATGACGTCTTTCGCCACTACGAGCGCCTGCATTGGAAGCTGGCCGACCTCGATCTCGACGCCGTGGACAAGTCCCAGGTCCGTCCCGAGTACGTCACGTTGGCCAAGAGCGCGACGATGGGCGAGTCCAACGTGATCGCCGCGGTGCACGGGTTCCTGAACGAATTCGTCGACGACTACGACTTCTCCACCTTCGCCGTGGTGTGGGGTTACCAAGAAGTGCAGCACCACTACGCGTTCCGTGCCTGGCTGGGCGCGGTCGGCGAGAGCGTGGACGACAAGGCCGTCGACTCGATGCGGGAGCCGTACGCGCCCGGCACCACCCCCTCGGCGACGCTGGCCACCAACATCATCTCCGAACTCACCGTCAACCACATCTACCGTGCCGTCGCGAGCTGGGTCGAGGAGCCGGTGCTCAAAGGCTTGCTGCTCGATGCCAGTCGCGACGAGGCGGGCCACGCGCGCGAGTTCATCCACTACGCCACCGAGCGGCTGCGGCAGCGTCCGGAGGAACTGCCTTCGGTGCTGGAGACCCTGTACGTGTACAGCTCCGAGGCCAAGATCAAGCACCCGGTCAGCACCTTCAAGGCCGGGATCAGCGAGCTGGGCGACCACGAGACCATCGACACCGGGTTCGACCTGTTCCTGGAGCAGGTGGCCGCGGAGGGCGAGCTGGATGTGTTGCACGACAAGGTCCGGCGCACCTTCGGCAACATGACCGGTCTGGACCTGTCCAGCAACGCCAAGGTCCGCCGCGCCTTGGCCGACGTGATCGCCTAAGCACTATGGACCGGCACAGCACGGCCTGCGCGCCGAGCGAGGACACCATGCACGGCCGGGTGGACACCGTCCAGGTGCCCTGGTCGGTGATCCCGGACTACCACTGCTTCGGCTGCTCGCCGCACAACGCGACCGGTCTGCGGCTGCGTTTCACCCCGCACCCGGACGGCCTGCAGGCGCGGTTCCGGCTCGGTCGCGAGTTCGAGTCCTACCCGGGCGTCGTGCACGGCGGCCTGATCGGCGTGATCTGCGACGAGGTGATGGGCAACCTGATCGTCCTGGCTCGCCACCACCCCGCGTTCACCGTGTCGCAGCGGACCAGGTTCCTCACGCCGTTGCTCGTCGGACGCGAATACCGCTGCATCGCAACACTGTCCGATACCGGCGAAGACCGCCCGATCCAGGCGGCGGCTGAGATCCGGGACGCCGACGATCTCGTCTGCGCCAGCTCCACCGCGGCCTACCAGCCGTTCGCGCTCGACGACGTGCGCCACCAGCTCACCCTCGGCGACGACGAGGTCGCCGCGCTCTCCCACGCCCTGTCCAGCGGCACCGCCCTCGCCCCGAACGGAGTTTCGTCATGACCAGCACCCACACCGCCGACGACATCCTGCGCACCGTCACCGAGATCGCGGTTGCCGAGACCGGCATCCCGGAGGGCGAGCTGCGCCCCGACGCGGACCTGCGCGGCATGGCGGGCGTCGACTCGGTGCGCGTACTGCGCATGGTCGCCAAGATCGAGCGCGCCTACGACATCGAGCTCGAGGACCAGGACGTGTTCGGCATGTCCACGCTCGATGATGTCGTCACGGTGGTCGGCAAGGCACTGCGCGAGGCGGCGGCGTGACCGTCACCGAGCAGCCGGTCACCGCCGACACCAACCAGCACTACGACCTCGACCCGGACGTCTTCGGCCAGTTCCTCGACCCGCTGCGCAAATACAGCTCCGCGCTCTACGCGTCCGAGACCGACACCCTGGAACAGGCGCAGCGGCGGAAGCTGCGGTTCGTGGCCGACCGGCTCGGCGTGACCGGCGGCGAACGGCTGCTGGACGTCGGCTGCGGCTGGGGATCGCTGATCCTTTTCATGGCCACCGAATTCGGCTGCGAGACCACGGGTGTCAGCCCGGCGCCGCGTCAGCACGGGTACATCGCCGAGCAGGCGCGCGCCCGCGGAGTCGCGGACCTGGTGCACACCCGGGTAGGCCATTTCGAGCGGATCGAGCTGCCGCCGCGGAGTTTCGACGCCGTGACGCTGCTCGGCTCGATCGTGCACATGCCCGACCTCGGCGCGATCTTCCGTCGCGCCCGCGCGGTGCTGCGCCGCGGCGGCACGCTGTACGTGTCCGAGAGCTGCTTCCGCAACGCGGCGGCGCGCACGGCGTTCGACACCAAGGACGGCACCGAGTTCGTCCGGGAGGACATCTTCGGATGGGGTGACCTGCGTCCGCTGTCGGATCTGGTGACCGCCGCCGAGGACGCCGGGTTCTCGATCGTCGCGGTGGACGATCTCACCGATCACTACCGCCGCACCATCGACGACTGGATCGCGGGCGTCGACGCGGCCGCCGAGCGCATCGACGCGCACGGCCACGGCCTGGCCGCGAAGCTGCGGCACTACCTGGAGATCGCGAACGCCGGATGGGGTTACACCACCAAGCACTACGCGCTGACCTGTCGTAACGCCCGATGAGCCGGAGGAGTAGCAGATGAACATCGAATCGGCGCTGATTCCCGTCGGCGAGGTGGCGGAGGCCGTCGACGGGTTCCTCGCGGCGTCCCCGGCGGCACGGGCCTGGGACGTGGAGACCGCGTTCGACTGGTCCCGCGCCGACGCGGGCAGGCTCACCGAGGGCCAGCGGTCCGCGGTACGGTTCGTCACCCTGATCGAGGACCATCTGCCCGGCTATTTCGACGTCTACCACCGGTATTTCCCGGTGGACGACAGTGTGGACCGGGCGGCGTTCGTGCACAACCGCGAGCTGTACCACTTCACCGTCCGCTGGGCGCTCGAGGAGGACACGCACGCTCGCGCGTTGACCCGCTACCAGGAGGCGTCCGGGATGGCCGGACGCGATGCGCTGCGTGCGGAATTGGCGGTGGAGGGGCAGAAGCCGTTCGACCTGCCCTACCAGCACCCGGTGCAGTTCTTCGCCTACGCGCTGGTGCAGGAGAAGGCGACGCAGATGTACTACCAGCACCTGCGCGACGTGGTGGACGACCCGGTGCTGGGGACGGTGCTGGCGCGCCTGTCGCGCGACGAGGCACGGCATTTCAGCTTCATGGCCGACGTCGTCAGCCGCTATCTGCGGGTGCAGGGCGACGCGACCGTGCAGCCGATCCGCGATGTGATCGCCACCTTCCGGATGCCCTTGGCCGACACCATGCGCGGCTACTGGCGGTGGGCGCTGAAGATCGCCGATGTGGCCTCCTACGACCACACCGAGGCCTACGAGCACTTGGTGAAGGTGCTCGACCGCGCCGTGGACACCCGCAGCGATCGCCTGGACGAACTGGTGCGCTTCATCGAGGAGTGCCGTTCGCTCGCGTGAAACCCCGAATACCGAACGGCCCTGCCGCCGACATGGTCCGCGGCAGGGCCGTTTCGGGTTCACTGTTCGGGGTGCAGCACCAGGATCGTGGTGGAGCCGTGTGCGATCAGCTTGCCGCCCGCGTCGGTGATCCGCCCCTCTGCGGTCGCCGTGCGCCGCCCGACGTGCACGGCGGTGGCTTCGCAGGTCAGGCGGGAGCCGTCCAGCGTCACCGAACGGATGAAGTTCACCTTCAGCTCCAGCGTCGTATAGGCCACGCCGTCACCGAGTTTGGTGAAGACCGCGCTGCCCATCGCGGTGTCCATCAAGGTGGCCAGCACACCGCCGTGCACGGTGAACATGGCGTTGATCGTGGCCGGGTTCGGGTCGAGGTAGTACCGGGTGTAGCCGTTCCCCGCCGTCTCCAACCGAATACCCAGAGACGCGCCGACGCCGAGATTTTCGCGAAGACCTCGCTCGAAAACCGTGGTCAGTTCGGTGACACGGGACGCGACGGTACCGTTGGCGTGAGTGTCGATGCTGGTCATGGCGTTTCCTCCCTGGCGAATCTAGTTCCGCCATTCGATCAGCGCCCGATGAACTCCACCCGACCGCAACCGGTTGCATTCCGACTTTCGATCGGCTGATAGGACACCTTTGCCAGTCCCTCATCGCGGCCGTGATCAGCCGCTGTTGATCCCCACGACTGCCGAAATCCGTGTGGGCCGACAGCGCGTCAACGTGCGGATCCGGAGGCAGCAGGTGCCTCGGTGGGAATGGCGAGCTTTCGCATGGCCGCGGCCGCGGCGTTGTATCCGCTCATCCCGTGTGCTCCGGGCCCCGGTGGGACGGCGGCCGAGCAGATGAACATCCGGTCCGCTACATGGTAGGGACGCAGGGTGACGCGCGGTCCGCCGAAGACCAGTTGGCGAATGTTCTTGTTGCCGGTGAGGATGTCTCCGGCGACGTAGTTCGGATTGTAGGCCTGCATGTCGGTGGGGCCGACCACGGTGGTGGCAACGATGCGGTCCCGGAACCCGGGCGCGTACCGCTCGACCCTGTCGAGCAGTACGTCCGTGGCATCCCCCGAATATCCATGTGGCACATGAGCGTACAGGTCGACCGGGTGCACGTCTCCGCGTGATCGCGTTGGATCGGCGAGGTACTGCTGTCCGACGATCATGAAGGGTCGGTCGGGAAGCCGTCCTCGATGGATCGCGCGTTCGGCGCGAGCCACATCGGCGGCGCTACCGCAGACGTGCACGCTTCCCGCCCGGCAGGCGTGGGGGTTGGTCCACGGGATGCCGCCCTCGACGGCCAGGCTGACCTTGTAGGCGGCGGGCCCGTGCCGGAACCGCCGGAACGCTCGGGAGACCCGCGACGGCAGCCGGTCCCCGGCGATGTCGGCGATCGCGGACGGCGCGAGATCGAACATCACGAGATCGACCGGCGGCAGTTGGTCGAGCGACTCGACCCAAAGGCCGGTCTCGATCTTCCCGCCCAGATCGGTCAGTGCGGCCGCCATGGCGTCGGCGATCGCGCGCGAGCCGCCCACCGCGACCGGCCACCCGTAGCGATGGCCTGCGGTGGTGATGCCGAGACCGATTGCCGCGGACAGGATCCGGTTCTGTGGTTGCCAGCCGTGCGCCATGTTCCCGGCGAACAGGGCCCGTCCCTGCTCGGTCCGGAACAAGCGTCCTAGCGCGGCGGCGGGGATCAGGGTCGGGATGCCGAAACGCGCCAACCGCAACGGATGTGCCGGTACGTGCAGGAGCGGTCGCATGAAATCGGTGGCCAGCAGCTCGTATCCAGCGGAGGGGCCGCCGAAAAGGCGGCGCCAGATCGAGCCGTCGGCGCCGAGGCCTGTGGCGGTGTCTTCGAGGGACCGGTACAGCACTCCTGCTGTTCCGTCGTCGAGCGGGTGCACGCAGTCGATTTCCGGCCACGCCCATTCCAATCCGTATCGGGCCGCGTCGATTCCGGCCAAGAACGGTGACCCGACGGCCATGGGGTGGGCCATTGAGCAATGGTCGTGCAGCAGGCCGGGGAGGGTGAGTTCGCCGGAGCGGGTGCCGCCGCCGATGGTGGCGGCGCCCTCGAGCACGGTGACGTCCACGCCGTGTCGGGCCAGCGTGACGGCGGCGGCCAGCCCGTTCGGCCCGGAGCCGACCACGATCGCCGTGGTCATCGCACCTCCGCCGGGGGCATCACCCGTGTGTCATTGCGGCGGAGGGGGTGAACCGGGAACGGATCGCCCGGCTCCGGCCACGGCTGGCGGGCCAGCATGTCCTCGACCAGCACATAGCCCTCCTCGATGACCCCGGTCGCGGCGTCGACGATGCGATAGGCCTGGCGCTGCTGGTGGATGGGCTGGGATTCGAGGACCACGATGCGCAGCTCGCCTTCCTCGAACCGACAGCGACGCTGCAGCGCTGCCAGCAATTGTTCGTTGTGCAGGTGCCCTTCACCGAAGTTCCAGCCCAGCAGCGGGCCGGCGACAATCTCTCCGTCACGGATGGCGTAGTCGTCCTCGTTGTCGATCGCCCGGGTGATCAGACCGTTGAGCGCCCTGCCGTGGGTGTGCATCGATCGCCAGCCCATTCCGGTCTGGATCAGGATGTCGGCGACTTCCGGGCCGTACAGCTTGGTCAACTGGGTGACCGGCAGCGCGGCGCTCTTGGTCACATGCTGCTCGAGCTTCAGCTCGGCCTCCCCGCGGAAACACCAGGCGCTGGTGGCCCAGTTGCCGGCGTAGTAGCGCATCGAAGTCAGGAACGAAACCCATTGCGGCCGAACATGTCCGAGGATGACAACGAGTGTGGCGAGCAGGATCAGCGCGAGCACCAGCGGAGATCCGAGCCCCGAGACACGAATGTCACCGTAGTGTCCGAACAGGTAGAACAGACTGAAGATGAAGAAGATGTTCCATTCCAGCGGCACGCCCATCGGCACGGTGGAGATGATGTGCAGATGGAAGACCGCCATGAAAATGATCGCCGCCCAGGTCAGCGGGCCGCCGTTGCCGAGGAAGACGAGGTAGGCGGGAACCAGGAATTCCACGACGGTGCCGCCGTGGGCCAGCAGGGCCGGTATCCGTGACGGGCGCAGGTCCTGCGGCGGGTCGCGGTACATCTTGCGCTTCAGCCAGGTGATCCGCATGACCGGGCTGTTGCTCATCATGACCGCCACCACGTGCCCGAAATGGTGGTTGAGCTTGGACGTGGCCGCACCCCACCACAGTGCCAGCATGACCAACTCGAATCCGATCACCATGTCGGCGAACGGGACGAAGAACATCAGCAGCATCAACAGGTAGTGCTCGGAGCGGGCGGCCAGAAACACCGTCTTGTCGCGCAGCCCCAGCGCGCCGAGGGCGACGACGAGAGCGACGACGACCGTCGGATCGAGCAGGCCTACCCGACTGCCGTCCACCGGGGGCGCGCCATGACCGGGTGCGAGTAACGCGCAGATTCCGGATCCGAGGACGACCGCGTACAGGGCGACGTCGATGACGCTGCGCTCGTCACCACGGGTGAACGGCACCTTTCCCGGCCACGGCGGCAGCCGCAGCGTGCCGGGACGCAGGAAGTACAGAAACCCGCCGACCGGCGGCAGGAACCGCATGGTGAGCGGCCCGAACCCACACCCGAACCCGAGGATTTCGAACAACAGGGTCCAGACGATCAATTTCTGGTAGACGATCGGCTCGGTCCACCATGAGGTGATGTCGGTGAGCGCTCCGAGTCCAGGAGTCAGGGAGATCACCGCTGCCGCGCCGAGGACATACAGGGCGCATTTGACGATGTAGAGCAGGTAGACGGCATAAGGGGTGCCGAAGCCGTGCTCGACCCAGTGTTCGGCGACGATGCGGAGCCGTTCGCCGCGCGGTCGGGTCTTCCATTCGGCGTAGTCGATCTCCGGAAGGTCCGGTTTTGTGAATCCCATGGCAGAGGTCTTTCGAGGCGAGAAGTGAGGGGCTGTCAGAGGCGCGCTTCGACCGAGCGGGCGCGCAGAATCCGCTTGTCGATCTTCCCGACGGGGTTCTTCGGGATCTCGTCCACGGTCACGATCAGGTCGGGAATTTTGTACTGCGCCAGGGACTTCCGGAGATGATCGAGCATCTGTTCCGGCTCGACCGCGGCGCTGTCGCGATAGGACACGAAGGCGACGGGCACTTCGCCGTACACGGGATGCGGTCGTCCGATCACAGCGACCTCGAGCACCTGCGGGTGGGTGTAGATCGCGGACTCGATCTCCTTGGGATAGAGGTTCTCTCCGCCGCGGATGATCATGTCCTTGATGCGGTCGACCAGGGTGAGGTAGCCGTCGGCGTCGATGCGGCCGATGTCTCCCGTGTGCAGCCAGCCGTCGACGATCACCTTCGCCGTCTCCTCGGGCCGGCCCAGATATCCCCGCATCACCGTCGGGCCTTTGATCACGACCTCGCCCATCGATCCGTCGGTCAGGAAATTGCCATCGCTGTCGACCAGGGCGATTTCTTGTCCCGGCAGCGCGATGCCGACAGTGCCGGGTTTGCGGACACCGTCGAGCGGATTGCTCGTGCTCGCGCACGTCCCCTCCGACAGGCCATAGCCTTCGTAGATCGGGATACCGTAGCGCTGCTCGAACCGGGTGAGCAGTTCGACAGGCATCGGAGCCGCACCGCAGAGGGCGAACCGGACCGAGGAGGCGTCGGGCCGCGTAGTGGGAGGCAGCGCCGACAGCATGGCGTAGATGGCCGGCACCGCGGAGAAATAGGTCGGCCGCGCCGCCTCGACCCTGTCGAAAAAGGTGTGCGGTGAGAACCGGCCCGCGACGGTGGTCCGGCCGCCGGCGAGCAGTGGCGACAGCACGCTGACCACGATGCCGTTGACATGGAACAGCGGCAGGATCAGCAGGCTGTGATCGTCAGCGGTCAGTCGCATGCCCGCGACCATCATCTCGGCCATCGCCATGATGTTCGCGTGCGTGAGCTCGACGCCCTTGGGTCGTCCGGTGGTGCCGCTGGTGTAGATGATCAACGCCAGGGCGTCGTTCGAGAACTCGGTCGCCTCCGCGCCACCGACGCGGCCTCCGTGCCGATCCAGCTCCGGCACCGCAAGCCGCTGCGGCACAGTGACATCGCTGGGCTCGCTGTCGTCAGCGCAGACCAGTGCCCGAGCGCGGGAATCGTTCAGCTGATATGTCACCTCGGCCGGGGTCAGCGACGGATTGATCGGTGTCGCCGCGGCACCCAGCCGCCAGGCGGCGAACAATGCCACGATCAATTCGAGCCGGTTGGGCAGCATCACGGCGACAACGTCGCCGACACCGATCCCGGCTTTCGACAACCGATCGGCATACTTCTGCACGAGGTCGAGGAACTCGGCGTTGGTGATCCGCCCGAGGTTGTCGTCGGCGAGACAGGGGTTGGCGGGCAAGCTCCCGGCGCGGACATCCGGGAGGGCAGCGAAGTGCATGTCGATCTCCTTGCTGACGCAGCAGCTCATTTGCGTGAACGCCACGTTAAGAAGGCGATGTGACCTGGACCATATGGCGGCCGCATGAAGATCTCCGGCGCGATCGTGCGCACCGCACGACGGATGTATCAGCCACCCATGGGCTGGAGCACTGTCGACCCCAGCCATCGGCAGGCCAGCAGGGCGACCTCGATGTCCAGCCGGCCCTCCCGCAGCGAATGCCCCAGTACCGCCTCCGCCTTGCGGATCCGGTACTGGACGGTGTTGCGGTGCAGGACCAGCCGCTCGGCCGTTGTCTGAAAGCTGCCGCTGGTGTCCAGGAAGACACGCGCCGTCTCGCGCAGCTGTGCCGTGGCATCGTCGTCACGCGCCAGTGGCCCGAGGACTTCGCTGATCCATGCCCGCGTGGCGGCCAAATCCGTGCACATCAGCGCGATCGGCCCGACCTGCGCCGAACACGACACCGACGCACGCTGCGGTGCTGGTGCGGACATCGCGACCACCTGCGCTTGCGCCGCTTGGCGATGGGTCAGTCGGAAGCCCTCCAGCCCGGCGGCAGGTCTGCCCACCGCGACCCATGTCGCCTCGGGCGTGCTCACCGCGGCCGGGTCCATGTCCAGTTCCGGTTGCGGGAGCCACGCCCACAGAGTCGATTCGTCGGCCGGGATCAGCAGCGGTTGCCCTTGGCAGTGCAGCTGATCGGCGATGATCGTCGCCAGTTGTTTGGCCGCACGCAGTCGACCAGTGCCCGCGTCGAACCAGACGACCAGGCCCAAGTGGGTTCGGTCGAGGCGATACCCCAGCGCGAGTTCGCTGTCACCCGGGTCGACGCGCTGTCCGGACAGGATCGAGCGCACCCGAGCGGTGCGCACGGCCATCTGGTTCTGCAGCCACCGGTCCCGCTCGTCCTCGTAGGCGGTCACGACTTGCTGGGAGACCCGATCGATGTAGGCGAACGAGCGGTCGGTCATTACAGCCACCGCCGCCGTGACCAGCGTGGGGTCGCTCGTCGCGGCGGTGATCTCACCGAGCAAGTGCTCGGTGAACAGTCGCTCCCCGATGCGGTATGCCCGCAGCAGCGCGGTGATCGAAGTGCCGCGCTGGGCCAGGCGACGGGCGTACTCCAACGCCTCGGCAGGCGCATCGATCTCGTCGATGTCCAGCCCCAGCTCGTAGACATGCAAGGCGATCACGACGTTGCCGGTGACGCTGGCGCGCAGCAGAGCCTCCACTCGGCTGTCGCCGCGCAACTCCGGCTCGATCGCGAGCATTTGCTCGGTCAACTGTTCGGACAAGGCCAGCGCACGCCGGCTCAGCCCTCCCGCGATCCTCGCGAGCAGTTCTGCGCCGTTGCTCTGCATGTCCAGCTGCCTTCCCGTCGACGGGAGAAGCCGAGACAGGCAAGCTCCTCTGTATCGGCCACCTGGACAGTATGGCTCCAGACCGCGAGCACGAGTTTGCCGGTGTTGGCACCGGTGAACAGCATGTTCGGTGTTTCACCGAAATAGGCGACACCGCCGTCCACGACATGTTCCCTGGTCTTGATGCTTCCCTCGGCCAGCCCACCGGTGATTGCTCGACCGCCGCACGGTCGGACAGACGATCGCCGCTTGACGCAACCATCTGGTTGCAATACTGTAAGTGGCAACCAAATGGTTGCTATAGATTGGAGGCTGTTATGGGATTCCCCGATAACATCGTGCGGACCGTTGAGCTCGCACACCCGCCCGCGAAGGTGTGGGCTGCGCTGACCACAGCCGAGGGACTCGGCACTTGGTTCGGTCATGCGGCAACGATCGACCTGCGTCCCGGGGGCAGGGCGGAAATGTCATGGAAGAGTGGCGAAAAGGTGGACATGCGCATCGAACGGGTCGAGGAGCCGACGGCGTTCGGGTTCACGTGGCACATCTACGGCCTGCCGGACGACGATCCGCGCCGCACCTATGTCGAATTCACGCTGGAGCCGGTCGGCGCCGGAACTCGGCTGACCGTGGTGGAGACCGGCTTCGCCCAGTTGCCGCCGGATGAATATCGCAAGGCGTTCGACGGCAACACCGAGGGTTGGGCGAGCGAGCTGGGTGAGCTGGTCGAATACCTTGACGCCGCCTGAGATCGAGGCGATCGCGGAGCAGGTCTTCATCGCTTTGGCCGACCCGAGCCGGCGCGGCATCCTCGCCGCGCTGGCAACCGGCGGTCCGGCCACGGCAACGGATCTGGCCGACCGGCTGCCGATCACGCGGCAAGCAATCGCCAAGCACCTCGCCCTGCTGGCGGACGCCGGCCTGGTCACGGCCGAACCCGGAGAGCGGCGCCGGATCCGATACCGGCTCAGCTCCGCTCCGATGCAAGTGGCGCAACAGTTTCTGGCCGCACTGGCCCGCGACTGGGACGGTCGGCTCGACGCCTTACGTAGGCACCTCGGCGATTGAGCGGTGGAATGGCGGTCGACCAGGAGATCCAGCTGCTCGGCGATCGATCCGCCGCCCAACGCCGATGCGCCGCCATGTGCAACGCGGCCGGACTGCCTACGCCCTGATGCGGATCATCCAGCCACGGCGGGCGCACGCATGACCACCGCGGTATCGACCGGGGCCGTCACGCGGTGCAGGCCGCGGCGGTCGTAGGAGTGGGTGACGACAGCGCCGAGGAGCAGGCCGACACCGAGGCCGAGCAGCGTCATCCACAGGCCGAGGCCGAAACCGGCTTCGACCCGGGCATCGAAGAACAGAATGGCGCGCACGGCCAAGTAGATCTGGTGCATGGGTTCGAACGCGGCCAGATTCGCGATGTAGGCGGGCGTCGCTTCCAGCGGGACCGTTGCGGCCGAAGACGGCAGGCCGAGCACGACGAACAGCACCAGGTTGACCATCAGTCCCGCGGTGCCGAAGGCGGCGAGGACGGCCAGCGCGGTCACGCCGACCGCGATGATGGCCAGAATTCCGTAGAGCCACAGCAGCAGCGGGCTGCCCAGCGGGATGTCCAAGGCCGTTGCCACGGCGAGGAATATCCCGGACAGAATCGGCGCCGCGGTGGCGACGATCGCCCATTTCACGAGCAGGGTGCGGAAGCGGGAGATCCCGGTGGCCGGCGGTTGCACGAACCGCGGGCCGTATTCGGTGGGAGTGAAGCCGAGTACCGAGTCGACGAGAGTGTGGATGATCATGGCGCCGGTGAAGCCCGCCAACAGCAGGATCAGGGTGTAGAAGAAGGCGACGAGACCCTGCCCGGCGGAATCCTCCATAGGACGGTAGGGCGCGGTGACGATCTGCACCGGATCGGTGAGCATCAGCCGGGTGGCGCCGCTGAGCTCGGTCGGCGCGCCGGGAGTCCCGGCGAGGGCAGCGTTCACTTGGTCGGTCAGGTTCTTGCCGACGGTCTCGTCCACCTGGTTCAACGCCCGGTCGGCGATACGCTGCATGATCCCGGTGGTGTACGGGCCGATGCGGGGGTTGGTGTGGACCGTGATCACCGGCCGCTCGATCTCGCCGGGCACCACGGCGGCGGCGCCGAGGATCGCCAGCCGTTTGGTGAAGTCGGACGGGATGACGATCGCGCCGTAGACCCGGCCGTACTGCAACTGTTTGCGCGCCTCGGCGATGCCGACGACGCGAAGGTCGATCTTCTCCGACGAGATACCCGCGACCAGGGCATCGGTGACCTGAGCGCCGATATCGGCGGGCTTGCCGTCGATCGTGTCGCCGACGTCCTGATTGACCAGCGCCACCGGGAAGTCGTGCAGGTTCTCCTCGGTATTGCCGGAGTAGCCGAGATACATGGTGGCGAGCAGCGCCGCGAAAACCATCAGCACCGCGATCGGGGCGGTGAAGGTCCGAACCGTCATGCGGGCAAATGTAGTCACCGACTACAAAGTAGGCAATGCCTACATTTTGTTATCCTGCATACACCATGGCGATCATCCGAGCCCGCTCCTACCACCACGGCGACCTGCGCGCCGAGTTGCTGCAGCGGGCCGAGGCGACACTGCGCGAGTCCGGGGTGGACGGTCTGTCGCTCCGTGGACTTGCCCGCGACGTCGGTGTCAGCCACGCCGCCCCGACCCGGCATTTCAAGGACAAGCAGGCGCTGCTGGACGCCATCGCGGTGTCCGGATTCGAACGCCTCGCCGCTGCCCTGGCGCGGACCGCCGCCACGGACTCCTTCGACGGGCACATCCGCGCACTGGCCAGGACCTATCTCCGCTTCGCGACGGAGAACCCGGCGCTCATCGCGCTGATGTTCGCACGCAGGTACAGCCCCGCCGCCGGTGACGCGATGTCCCAGGCCGTGGACGCGGCGTTCGCTACCCCGATCTCGCTCATCGCCGAAGCGCAGACACACGGCGAGGTGATCGTGGGCGACCCGCGCCGCATCGCGCTGTCCGCCGTCGCCACATTGCAGGGCCTGGCCACCTTCGTCGGCTCCGGCGTGATCGCCGCCGAGGCCGCCGACGAACTCTTGGACGAGACGACCACACACCTGATCGAGGGCCTGCGCCCACGACGGTGAGGCCCGTCAGCCGCCCACTCCGGCCAGCACCTCGTCGACGCGGGCGCGCAGCGCACGCGATAGACGTTCCCGGCGGGAATGCTCGGCTCAGGCTTCCACGGTCGCCAGTTCGGTTGCTTCCACCATTGCCGGTTCGGCCGGGGCCGGGATCTGCGGAGTCTCGATCGGCTCGTCCGTGGCGCGCCGCCGGGTCCGGTGGTAGGCCCATTGCAACAGGACGAGTCCGATGAGTCCGGCAGCGGTGGTCACGAGGCCGATCCGGCTGCCGGGCGGGCGCCAGTCGACGACCAGCTCCGCGATGTCGGTGCCCGCCGGGATGTCGACAGCGAGGAACACGCCTCCGATCGCCTGGGTGGCCAGCTCCCGCCCGTTCAGGGTGACCCGGTGGCCAGGCCAGGCGAGCCGCGCGAACACGACGCGCCCGCCGCTCGGCGAGCTGACCACGGCTCGGACGGTGATGTCGTCGAGGGAATCGCTCGACACAGCGGTCACGCCCGCGGTGTGGGCGATCGGGCCATTACGCGTCGACACGCGGCCGTCGGCGCGTTCCAGCACCCAGATGTGGCGTTCGTGTCCGGGATAGTCGGCCCAGCGCCAGCCCGGGGGCGCGGGACGGTCGCGCGCGTCGGGGTACTGCACGCGATGCAGGACCACCCGGTCGACCTTCATCAGATCGACGATGGTCGTCCCCGTTCGAGTTTCGGTCGCGAACACGCGACGGTACGCGTCGGGACAGGTGCTGCCGTCCCAGGCCATGCACAACATGCCCGCGAAGGCGGCATGCCCGATGGGCGTGTACGCGTTGACGTAGTCGAGCCCGACGGCCTTCGCGTAGTTGCCGATGGCCAGCGAGCCGTAAGCGCCAGCGAGGTTCCTGTCCTCGGGCCGCACGGCGGCGCGGTCGGCCAATTGCAGAGTGAGGCCGTCGAAATCGGGGAACGCCGCCCGCATTGCCGAACGCCGTTCCGGGAAGTCATAGGACATCGGCGTCATCGGCGCGCCTCGAACCTGCTCGTAGGCGATGGGGAACATGGCGACGACGGTCAGCGCGCACGCCGCGACGGTGCCGCGGTTGCGGGCCAGCCACACCGCGGCGGCGCCGAGCGCGCCGACCGCCAGCGCCGCGACCACATGACGCAGCACCAGGTCCGGCGCCGCGGAAACCGACCGCACGAACAACAGCCCGACCAGCACGGCGGCGGCGGTGGCGCGGCGGCGCGAGGCGGCGAAAGCGCCGTAGCGACTGAGCAAGACGCAGACCAGCACGAGCAGGACCACGGCGAGCATCGGCAGGACACGAGCGGGCCAGCGCAGCGGTCCGATGGCCCCAGGCCCTGCCGTCCACATCAGCACCGCGGTCGCGAAGAAGGCGAGACCACTGAACTCCCGTGCCGCCGCCCGCGCGGCCCGCCAGTCGATGAACGCGAGCGCCGGGATGAGGAACCAGGCGATATAGACCATCGGCAGTGGCTGGACATGCCCCCACCAGGCGGTGAACGCCGGCGTGGTGCTGGGCAGGCTCGCATTCAGCGATTCCGACCACGGCACGGTCAGGAAGGGATCGTTGTGGATCTGGACGCTGCCCCGCCAGGTCACCTGGGAGGACAGAATCCCGGACAGATTCGCGATCGCCGCGGTGAGCGCGGCGCAACCCGCCGCAAGGCACAGTCGCACCGTGGGTGCCCACCGTCGCTGATGCACGACCTCTCCGGCCGCGACCGCGGCGATGACCAGCGCGGATTCCACTGCCGGGAAGGCATATTGGACCGTGAGCGTCAGATACAGGAAGACGAAGACCGGCAACGGCCCACTCCGACCACGGGCATACCGCACCGCCGACGCCCACGCGTGCACCATCCAGGCGGTCGCGACATGCGGGGTGAACCAGCTGGCCTGATCGAAGAACAGGAACCAACCGGTCAGCGGGAACGCGATACCCGCGACCGCGGCCCAGCGTGGCCGCGCGCCGTAGGCTAGGCAGATGCGGAACACGCCGAGTGCGGCGATGATCGAGAAGACGAGCTTCACCGCCGTCGCGTAGGCGGCGAGATCGTCTATCGACGGCGCGAGCAGATAGACCAGCAGCTGCGGCGGATTGAACAGCGCCGCCTCTTCCAGGGTGTAGTTGCCCGCCATCCATTCGTGGGGGACGAGAGCGGGAAATCGGCCATCGCGCAACAGCTCTCCGAGCGCGACCCACATGGGGGCGTACTGCGCCTCGGTGTCGTCGGTGTAGTAGTGCCTCGCGTCGCCGAGTAGCACCGCCACATACCCGGCGATCACCCCGATGACGGTGGCCGCACCCCAGACGTAATGCTCTTTTCGCGCTCCGGGCGCCGCGCCGATCCTCACAAAGCGCGCAGTGTAGTGGCGGCAAGTGAACTCGTCACGTCCGGTTCGTTCGGTATGTCCGCCTTTTCGCCATCGGACGACGATTCACACCGACTTGCCTTGACGTCGACGAGAAGGTTCAGCGTTGCGGTGACGTCGGTGACGCGACGAGTTGTCCGGCTTCGCCGACCGCTTCGGACTCGCGCACGCACCGAACCGAGGTCGGCGTCGGGACTCGGCCCGACTCAGACCGCGTGTCCGGCGGCCAGGTCGGCCACCGCGTGATAGCGCAGCGTCTCGGCGGCGCGGCGCACCATCGCGCCGCCCTCCGGTTCCAGCAGTACTCCCACGTGGTCGCCGAAGTCGTACCGGTCACGGATGCGGGCACTGAACCAGCTGGGCACCGTGCTGAGCACGGGCACGCCGTCGGGACCCGAGGTCCAGTCGCAGTGCACGAACTTGTCGAGGTCGTCGCCGGTCTCGCCGCCGAACAGCCGGGCAAGCGACAGCTGTTCGCTGCCGAGCACATGCACCGCCAGCCGCTCGGCGCGCTGGGCCACGCGATAGGTGTGGTTGCGTTTGGACAGTCCGACCAGGAACCGGCGCGGCTCGATGCTCACCTGCGTCGTGAAGCCCACGAGGCATCCGGCGCGCCGCCCATCGGCCTGGACGGTGACCACCAGCACGGGATAGTCCGCCGCCGCGACCACCGCGTCGAACACTGCGGTCCGCTCTTCGGAAGTCATCGATCCTCCCAGCGTGATGAGACGTCTCCCCGGATGCCCACGCGATCTTCGGGCAAGCGTTCCGGGCCGGGCACGGCTCACCCTGCAACTGCGGCGGCAGAGCGTCTGAGACGGTGACGCCAGCCGGGATGAGGTGCCCATGCGACGGCTGTGTAGATCAGCGCTTTCTGATCTACATCCCGTGGATGATAGTCCACAGCAACAACTTCCGTACCGTCACTGGAAATGCCGCGTGGCGATTGCCACATTGCGTTGTGCACCTGCGCTTGCAGGTACACGACCGCGCCCCACACGCCCCGAACTGGTCGAAATCCTCCCACGAACCGCCACGGAACCGAACCGCGCGTGCCGTCCACCGAACACGCTCGATGGCATTGCGCAGAAGGCGATCGTCGTGTCGACCAGTCTCCGAGCCGACCAGGACGCGGCCGATCCAGCACTGCGTTCCGAACACCCCGAGCGATGAACACTCCGCCGAAAACGGATTCCACGGTGCGGCCGGAAGCAGGCAGTAAGCTCCGCCCATGGCAGTCACCTGGCCGGACGAGGTGGACGAGGTACTCCGTGGCGATCTGACCTGTGCGGTGGCGTACGTGACGCCGGCGGGCGGCGCGGTGGTGTCGGCGGTGTCGCCGATCGGGCTGCGCGACCGGACGGCGGGGACGGTCGGGTTCACAACGTCGCTCGGGTTCGGGCGCAAGCTCGAACGAATGAAACGGGACCCGAGGGTGGCGCTGGCGTATCACGCACGCGAGCACGGCATCGGCGATCTCGGCAACCCACGATTCGTACTCGTGCAGGGGACGGCGAGTTTCGATCCGACACCGGACCAGGACGCGCTCGACCGCATCGGCGACCAGTCGGTGCCCTACCTGGGCCGACCGCGGCGCGGTGTGTTCTGGGATCGATGGCTGCACGCGTACTACGCCGACCGGGTGCTGGTGACGGTGATGGTCGAACGGATCGTCGTGTGGCCGGATCTCGACGCCGCGGGCACGCCCGAGATCTTCGGCGCCGCATCGCCATCTGTCGAGCCCGAACCGCAGCGACCGCCCGCGAAGGGCGCCGGCGCGCGCGTGGATGTCGCGAAGACCGCGGCGCGGGTGGCGGAATTGCCGCACCGCTTGCTCGCCTACCGGCAGGCCGACGGCTACCCCGCGGTCGTCCCGGTACAGGTGGCCGGATCGAGCGACCGGCGCGCCCACGCCGGGGGCGGGATCGTCATGACCGTCCCGGCGGGCGTGCCGCAGGGCGGCCGCCGCGCCGGACTGCTGGCACACGCGTATCGGCCGCAGCTGATCGGGCTGGAATCACGGCAGTGCACCGGCTGGCTCGAGGTCTCCGGCACGGCGGCGGTATACGCGCCGCACACCGCGGCCGGGTTCAAGGCGCCGCCGAACAAGACGATCCTGTTGCTGGCCAATGGTTTTCTCGCGCGCCGCGGCTTGGCCCGAGCCCGCAAGACCGGCAGGGCCGAGGCAGTGCGCTGACCTGCCCCCGGACACGTCCGGGGGCACATCGGCGACAACCGGAGCTAGTCCGCGGGCTTCAGGTAGACCGGGAGCTTCGCGTGGCCATTGGAAATGAAGCTGGACACCATGCCGAGTTCCGCCGGATCGGCGGCCAGCCGCATCTTCGGGAAGCGCTGGAAGATGCCGGGCAGGGCGATCTCGGCTTCCAGCCGGGCCAAGGGCGCGCCCAGGCAGTGATGCACCCCGTAGCCGAAGGCCAAGTGCTCCTTGCTGGGCCTGCGCACGTCGAAGTCGTCCGCGGTCGCACCGTGCAGCTTCGGATCACGGTTGGCCGCGGCGTAGGACGCGAGAATCGGCTCGCCCTTGGCGATGCGAATGCCGTCGATCTCGATGTCGTCGGCGGCGAAGCGCAGCGGCAGGTGCGCCACCGGCGCCTCGAAGCGCAGCGCCTCCTCGATCAGGTCGGTCCAGGCCGCACGCCCCTCGCCCATCTCGGCACGCTGGTCCTGCCGGGTCAGCAGCGCGAAGATGGCCTGGTCGAGCAGGTTCACCGTGGTTTCGTGCCCGGCGCTGATGACCAGCAGCAGCGTGTCGATCAGCTCCTGTTCGGTCAGCTGCGACCCGTCGTCCTCGTCGCGATGCGAGATCAGCAGGCTGGTCATGTCGTCACCGGGCGTCTCGCGCCGGTAGACGACGAGTTCACCGAGGATCCGGTACATCTCCATATAGTTGGCCTGGGATTCCTCAGGGCTGAGCGAGGTGTCGAAGATGCCGTCGACGCACTTGCGCAGACCGGCGTTCAGGGATTCCGGCACCCCCATCAGCGCGCTGATCACCTGAATCGGCAGCGGGTAGGCGAAACCCTCGCGCAGGTCCACCGGTTCACCCGCCGGGATCGCCGCGAGCTCGTCCAGCAGGTCCGCGGTGATCCGCTCGATCATCGGACGCATCGCCTGGGTGCGGCGGTGCGTGAACGCGGGCGCGACCAGTTTGCGCAGCCTGCGATGATCGGCGCCGTAGGCGGTGAACATGTTGTTCACCGCCACCCACAGGAACAACGGCCAGTCCTGCGGTATCTCCCCGTTGATGAACGCGGGCCAGTGCTGCCTGGCGTCTTTCGACACCCTCGAGTCGGTCAGCAGCCGCTTGAGCAGGTCGGCGTCGGTGACCGACCACGCGCGCACGCCGCCGGGCAGCTCGACGAGAGCCACCGGTCCACGCGCGCGGAGTCGAGCGGACTCGCCCTGGATGTCGGCGCCCGTCGGGTCGAGTACTAGGGGTTGTGTGTCCATCTGGTCTCCTTAAAACACTGTCAACGGAGGGGATTTCGGGAAGACGACGGGCAGGGACACCAGAGCGCGGTGGAACGGACCTGGCCGCCAGGTCAATTGGCTGGGCGCGACGGCCAAGCTCAGCTCGGGCAGCGCGTCCAGAAGTTGATCAATGGCGTCTTGCACCACCAGGTAGGCGGCCGACCGAGCGGGGCAGGCATGCGGGCCGACACTCCAGGACAAATGCGCGCGGCTGTCGGTGCGTTCGCCGACGCCGATGGCGGGGTCGTTGTTGCAGCCGGTCATGCTGATCAGCACCGGCTGATGCGCGGGCAACCACACGCCGTCGATGAGGATCGGCTGCTTCGGGTAGCTGACGCAGTAGTTGGCCAGCGGTGGGTCGTTGAACAGCACCTCGTCGAGGGCGTCGCGGGTCGAAAGGCTGCCGCCGAGAAAGTTTCCCGCGAACCGGTCGTCGGTGAGCATCAGGCGCAGGGTGTTGACGATCAGGTTCTGCTGCGGCTCGATGCCCGCACCGTACAAGGTGACCACCTGGTGGATCATCTCCACGTCGTCCAGGCCCGCCGGGTGCCGCAGCAGCCGGGAGGTGACGTCGTCGCCAGGTTCTTTCCGCTTCAGCTGCACCAGCTCGAACAGCGCGTCGGTGAGCATCGCGTTGCCCTTGTCCGCGTTGACGCCCTCGAAGATGGCGGCCATACCGGTCGCGACCTGCTGCCCGATCTCCGGCGGGCAGCCGAGCATGGCGTTGAGCACCGAGAAGGTGAGCGGGAAGGCGTACTGGCTGATCAGATCCGCCGCGCCGTCCTCGCAGAAGGCGTTGATCAGCGGGATGGCGATCCGCTCAACGGTGCTGTGCAGGGCGTGCAGATCGATCTCGGCGATACTGGCCACGTTCGCCTGCCGGTAGCGCAAGTGTTCCAGGCCCGCGCTGCGCAGTGCGTTCGGCCGCCACTCCAGCATCGGCAGGATCGGGCACTCACCGGGAATGCCCTTCTGCCAGGTACGCGGGTCGGCCGGAAAATGCTCGGGGTCATTGAGGATGCGCAGCGCCGTGTGGTAGCCGATCACCAAGGTGGCGGGGATACCCGGCGCCAGCTCCACCGGGACGAGGGGACCGTATTTGCGGCGCATCTCGCGGTAGGCCCGATGCGGATCCGCCGCGTACTCCTCCGAATACAGCGCGTAGCGGGGTCCGTCGGTGTCGATCGGCGAACCGTGCTGGACAGGGCAGCCGCTCGTGGAAGCGGACGGCGGGAAGTGTGGCGTGGTCACGAACGTAACTCCAGAAGCGAACAGACAGTCGACGACCGTGGTCGAGCGTGCGGGCACATGCTCCGGTCACGGACGTCGATTCGGTACGGGCGTATCGGGTTCCAGGTCGATCGGCGCGTACCTCGGTGTACACGGCCCCCTAAGCGGTGGTCTCCCTTCTGAATCGGTAAGCGGCGGCCCCCTCCTGAGCTGATCGAGGCTACGGTGCCGACTGTCCTCGAGGGTCCGAAAAGACGTTCAGTGGAGGAGAGGGTGGGAAGGCGACCGGTAGCGCGGACAGAGCCCGGTGGAACGGACCCGGCCGCCAGACCAGATGCTCGGCGGGGACCGCCAGCCGTATTTCGGGCAGGGCATCGAGCAACTGGTCGATGGCGTCCTGGGCGATCATGTAGGCCACCGACCGGGCCGGGCACGCGTGCGGACCGACACTCCAGGCGAGGTGCGCTCGGTTGTCGGTGTGGACACCCGTGCTGATCTCGGGGTCGTTGTTGCAGGCGGCCATGCTGACGACCACGGGCTGGTGTGCAGGCAGCCAGACACCGTCGATCAGAATCGGCTGCCGCGGGAACGTGATGCAGTAGTTCGAGAGCGGCGGATCGGTGAACAACACCTCGTCCAACGCGTCGCGGGTCGAGAGGCTGCCGCCCAGAATGCCGCCCGCCAATCGCTGGTCGGTGAGCATCAGCCGCAGGGTGTTGATGATCAGGTTCTGCGTCGGTTCGATCCCGGCGCCGTACACGCACAGCACCTGGTGGATCATCTCTTCGTCGTCGAGCGCGGCCGGGTGCCGCAGCAGCCCGGTGACGATGTCGTCGCCGGGCTGGGTTCGCTTGAGCGCCACCAGGTCCGCCATGGCCGAAGCGAACATCGCGTTGCCCTGCTCGGCCTCGATACCTTCGAACATCGCGGCCATGCCCATCGCCGCCCGCTGCCCGATGTCCTGCGGGCAGCCGAGCATGGCATTGATCACCGCGAAGGCCAGCGGGAACGCGTACTGAGCGATCAGGTCGGCGGAACCATCCCCGCAGAAAGTGTTGATCAGCGGAACGGCGATCTGCTCGACCGTGGCGTGCAGAGCGAACATGTCGATCTGTTCGACGCCCGCGACGGTGGCCTGCCGGTAGCGGGTGTGCGCCGGGCCGGTGGTGCGGATCGCGGCCGGACGCCACTCCAGCATCGGCAGGACCGGGCAGTCACTGGGGACAGTCGCCTGCCAGGTGCGCGAATCGGCCGGAAAGTGGTCGGGATCGTTCAGGATGCGCAGCGCCGTGTGATAGCCGACCACCAGTGTCGCCGGCACGCCCGGCGCCAGTTCCACCGGAACCAGCGGCCCGTAGCGGCTGCGCATCTCCCGGTAGGCGCGGTGCGGGTCCGCGGCGAACTCGTCCGAGTACAGGGCGACACGGGGTCCGTCGGTGTCGATCGGCGAACCGTGCTGGACAGGGCAACCGTTCGCGGATGCCGAGGGGTGCGGCGAGAACTGTGGCGTGGTCAAAAACGTGACTCCAAAACGGGGACAGAACGTTCGACGAGCATGGTCAAAAGCGCACGGCACGTGCCTCGGTCACGTGCGTCGGGGTGGTCGATGCGGGCAGGGCGGGTTCCGACTCTGTGCCGTATTCCCCTGGGGCAGAGCATATCTCGTGAGGGACATGGAACGCGGGCCGATCCAGCGGCTCCGCCCGCACCGCAGGACAGAGCCGCACCCCTGGTATCCACCGGGGATACCCGGGGACCGGTCTCGACTGTCATGCGATCAAAGTCCGTTGTCGTGGTGCGTGATCGGACGCCGGGCCGGGCTACTGTTCCGCCGCCAGGAAGACCGGCAGCTCGGAGTGCCCGTTGGAGACGAAACTGAGTACGGTACCGAGCTCGGACGGGTCGGCCGCCAAGCGCATGTCCGGGAAGCGCCGGAAGATGGCGGGCAGCGCGATCTCGGCTTCCAGCCGAGCCAGCGGCGCACCCAGGCAGTGATGCACCCCGTAACCGAAAGCCAAGTGATCCTTGCCGGACCGCCGCACGTCGAACTCGTCGGCCGTGGGGCCGTGCACCTTCGGATCGCGGTTGGCCGCCGCGTAGGAGGCGAGGATCGCCTCGCCCTTGGGAATGCGGATACCGGCGATCTCGATGTCGTCGACGGCGTACCGCAGCGGCAGGTGCGCGACCGGCGCCTCGAAACGCAGCGCCTCCTCCACCACGTCGGACCACGCGACGCGACCCTCGACCACGTCGGCGCGCTGGTCCGCGCGGGTCAGCAGCGCGAAGATGGCCTGGTCGAGCAGGTTCACCGTGGTCTCGTGCCCGGCGTTGATGACCAGCATCAGGGTGTCGACGAGTTCCTTCTCGGTCAGCTGCGAGCCGTCGTCCTCGTCGCGCGTGGCGATCAGCAGGCTCGTGATGTCCTCGCCCGGGGTCTCCCGCCGGTAGGCCACGAGTTCGCTGATGAGCCGGTACATTTCGAGATAGTTGGCCTGGGCCTCCTCCGGCCCGAACGAGGTGTCGAAGAACCCGTCGACACAGGTGCGCACGGCTGGGCCGAGGTGCTCCGGCACACCCATCAGCTCCGTGATGACCTGGATCGGCACCGGGTAGGCGTAGCCCTCGCGCAGGTCGACCGCCTCCCCGGGCGAGGTCGCCGCCAGCTGATCGAGCAGGCTTGCGGTGATCGCCTCGATGCGCGGACGCAGCGCCATGGTGCGCCGATGCGTGAACGCGGGCGCCACCAGCTTCCGCAGCCGCCGATGATCGGAACCGTAGGCGGTGAACATGTTGTCCACCGCCACCCAGGGGTGCAGCGGCCACTCTTGGGTGATCTCGCCGTTCATGAAGGCCGCCCAGTGCTGCCGCGGATCCTTCGACACGCGCGGGTCGGCCAGCAGACTCTTCAACACGACGGCGTCGGTGACCGACCACGCGGGCACCCCGCCGGGCAATTCCACCAGGGCCACCGGCCCACGCTCGCGCAGCCGCGCGGACTCGCCTGGGATATCGGAACCGGTAATGTCCAGGACTATCGCTTCTTGCGACATCGGACGCTCTCCTTACACCACGTTCAACGGAGGGGACGGGGAGAAGACGACCGGCAAGGCCGCCAACGCCCGATGGAACGGCCCGGGTCGCCAGACCACATGGTCGGCGGGCACGGCCAATCGCATTTCGGGGAGAGCATCGAGAAGCTGATCGATGGCTTCCTGCACGACCACGGACGCCACGGACTTCGCGGGGCAGGCATGCGGTCCCACCCCCCACGCCAGATGCGAACGGTTGCCGGTGCGGTCGCCGCCGCGGATCGCCGGATCGTTGTTACAGGCGGCGAGGCTGACCAGCACCGGCTGATGGGCGGGCAGCCAGGTGTTGTCGACGAGAATGGGCTGGCGCGGGTAGGTGATGCAGAAGTTCGCCATCGGCGGGTCGTTGAACAGCACCTCGTCGAGCGCGTCGCGGGTCGACAGACTGCCGCCGAGCATGTCGCCGCCGAAGCGGTCGTCGGTGAGCATCAGCAGCAGCGTGTTGGTGATCAGATTCTGCTGCGGTTCGATACCGGCGCCGTAGAGGCTGATCAGCTGGGACAGCATTTCCTCGTCGTTGAGGTTGGCCGGGTGATGGGCCAGCCGAGAGGTGACATCGTCGCCGGGCGCCGCCCGGCGCATATGGATCAGCTCCATCAGCGCCTCGGAGAGCATCTGCATACCCTTGGCGGCTTCGACCGTGTCGAAGAGCATCGCCATACCGGTCGCGACGCGCTGCCCCAATTCCGTCGAACAGCCGACCATCCGGTTGAGCACTTCGAAGACGAGCGGGAACGCGTATTGCGTGACCAGGTCGGCGGATCCGGCCCGGCAGAAGGTGTTGATCAGCGGGATGGCGATGCGCTCGACCGTCGAGTGGACCTCGTGGAGGTCGACGGCGTCGATGCTCGCGGTGTACGTACCCCGATAGCGGGCATGGGCCGCCCCGCTGTTGCGCAGCGCGTTCGGGTACCACTCCATCATGGGCTTGACGGGCGAGTCCTCGGGAATGTTCTGCTGCCAGGTGCGCGGGTCGGCGGGAAAGTGCTCGGGATCGTTGAGGATCCGCACCGCGTCCTGGTACCCGATCACCAATGTGGCCGGCACACCGGGCGACAGTTCGATCGGAACCAGCGACCCGTGCCGTCTGCGCATCTCCCGGTAGATCCCATGGGGATCGGCGGCGAATTGCTCCGAGTACAGCGGAATGCGGGGCCCATCGGTGTCGATCGGCGATCCGTGTGCGACCGGGCAGCCACCTGCCGACATATGCGTGGTGAGCGTGGACGAGGACTGGGGCGTGGTCAAAGACGAGACTCCAAACGGTGGAACAAGAATTCGACAAGCGTGATCAGCGAACGCAGGCACGTGCCTCGATCACGCGCGTCCAGTGACGTCAGCGGCGTGCCGGGTTCCAGGTCGAGGGCATCGCGCACCTCCTCGAGCGGGTAGTGCTGTGCGCCTTCGAACTGGTTGACCGCCACCGAGTACGGGACGCCGCGTTCTTCGAGCACCGAGAGAACCTCGTCGGACTTCTCGATGCGGCGGGTGTCGACCAGCACGAGCGCGCCGAGGGCACCTCGGGCCAGCTCCTCCCACAAGGGGACGAAACGCTGCTGGCCCGGGGTGCCGAACAGGTAGAGCGCGAGTTTGGGGCTGAGCGTGATACGTCCGAAGTCCATCGCCACGGTGGTCTGCGACTTGCCGGGCAGCCCGGCCATGTCGTCGACGCCGACACTGGCTTCGGTGATGGTCTCCTCCGTGCGCAGCGGCTTGATCTCCGAGACGCTGCTCACGAACGTGGTCTTGCCGACACCGAAGTTGCCTGCGACCAACAGTTTCACCGAGCGCGTCACGGTCTCGGGCACATAGTCGACGGCGCGATCAGACGGCGAGAGCACGGAGCCCATTGAGTACCTCCTCCAGCAGAGCGATCTCCGGCAGGGACTCGGCCGGGGTGGGGGTGACCAGCTGTCCGCCGTCCATGAGGTCGGACGCGACGATCTTGACGACAGACGGCGGCAGGTCGAGGTACGCGGCGATCTCGGCGATCGACAGCGCGCCGCGACGGCTGCACAAGGCCATGACCCGGCGCGCATCGGGCGACGCGCCGGGTAGTGGATCTTTGGCGGTCAGGACCAAAGTGACCAGGTCCAGCTCGCGAGTGGGACGGGTACGCCCTCCGGTGCGCACGTAAGCCCGGACCAGGTCCGGATCGCGCCGTGGCTTGCTCATGACGGCACCTCGCTGGCGCTCGGCTCCGTCATGCGCAAGTGCGCGCTGTGTCCTCGGTTCACTCGCTGACGCTCGCTCATGACTCCACCTCGCTGGCGCTCGGCTCCCGTCATGCGCAAGTGCGCGCTGTGTCCTCGGTTCACTCGCTGACGCTCGCTCACGACGGCACCTCGCGGTTACTCGGCTCCGTAATGCTCAGCGGCGCAGTGCCTGTGACTCGCTCGCCGCGTTCGATCATGGCATTTCGCTGCCGTCTACGCGCCTGCGCGGCTGGCTGCCCAGCTCGTGTCCGACTCGGCCGGCCAGCTCGTTCATCCGGTGCGCGATGAGGGCCACATCGATGTCGGTGGTGGTCGCGACGCCGAGTAGCGCGCCCTCCCCCGCGGCGGTGATGAGGAGCATCCCCTGGTCGTATTCGGTCATGTTCTGCCGCACGCCGTTGGTGGCGTCGCCGCAGAACTCGCCGAGCGCCTTGCCGAGCGAGCGCAGGCCGGAGGCGGCGGCGGAGAAACGTTCCGCTTCGTCGCGGGTGATCCCCGTGGAGTGCGCGATCCGCAGGCCGTCGTCGGACAGCAACACCGCGAACCGCACCCCGGAGACGTTGAGATCTTCGAGTAGCCAGCCCAGTTTGTTGCTGCTGTCGGTCACGGGTGTGGCCATCAGGATGTCATCCCTTCCGTGTCATCGGTTGCGGCGGCGCGGCCGCTTTTGGAGCCCGTCTGCCAAGCTGCGGCGATCTCGGGCCGAGCGAGACCGGGTTCGGTACGCGGCCCGACCGGGGCCAACGCGACCGTCCTGCGGCGTCGCTTGGGTAAGCCGCCGCTGGTGATCTCGTGCACCGCCAACGACTGCTCGTCCTCGTCGAGTTGCTCGCTCGGCGCGGCCGGAGCGGGAGCCGTGACCGGCTCGGGTTGTGCCTCGGTCACGGGCGCGACCTCCTGGACGTTCTGCGGGGCGACCAGCAGCGACTCCGGGATGTAGACCATCGCGCGCATGCCGCCGTAGACGTTCGGGCCGTCGATGTAGACGGTGAAGCCGTAGCGGCGGGCCAGCGCGGCGATACCCGGGAAGCCGACCTTCGGCGACGGGCCGAGCTGGTGGATGTCGACCGGACGCTCGTGCGCGAGTACCTGGCGGGCCTCCTCCATCTGCTCGGCGTTCATCCGCACGCCCGCGTCATCGATGATCACGGTGACGCCGTGGTGGCCCTCCTGGAAGTTGACGTCCACATAGGAGGTCGGCGGCGAATACCGCAGCGCGTTGTCGAGCAAGGTCGCCAGCGTGTGCACGAGCGGCTCCACCGCACGGCTGATCACGACGCGATCGAGCTGGTTGGGCCGCACCCGCAGGTATTCGCGGACACGACCGATGGCTCCGCCGACCACGTCGGTCAGCGTCTGCGCGGGCCAGCGGCGGCCGGGCAGACCACCGCAGACGATCACGTAGGACTGCGCCTGACGGATCATCTGCTGCATGGTGTGGTCGATGCGGGTGAGGGTTTCGTACACCTGGTCATCGCGGTGCTCGCGCAGCGCGGCGCTCACCACCTGGCTGACGTCGGCGCCGAGGCTGACCACGGAGGTGCCGAACGAGCGGACCGCGGCGCTGGTCGCCTGGCGCGACGCGGCGCCGACCTCGTTGCGCGCGGCATCCTCGGCGGATTTGATCGCCTGCTGCGCCTCGGAGTTGGTCAGTTCCCTGGTCTCCGAGCGCATCAGGCTCAGATCGTCGGCATACCGCTCGGAGATCCAGCGCAGGCATTGTGCCAGCCGCGAATTCTCCATACCCGCCTGCACTTCGACCGGCGGCATCTGCGACTCGAACCGGCGGACCGAGTCGGCCACCGCGGGTAGCGTCGTGGCGGCGAACCGCTCGAGCGTGTCCTCCGTCGCGCGCTGTTCCCTGGTCAGGGCCTCGACCCTGGCCCGTTGAGTTTTTGCGTACTGCACTGCGTACAACGCCCCCGCTACGGCGATCACCACAGCGACGGCGAGGATCCATGAAAGCACCACGGCGATATCTTGATTCATCAGTTCTTTCGTCGTTGACTGGTCTCGAGGAATCGGCCCTCTGCCATCCTGCTTTGCTCGCCTTCCCTCGCCTGCCGACCCTGGACGGACCGGTCGGTCGGGTCCGCGTCGGGGCACCGGAGCCCCGCGTCGACACCGGCGCTCACCCGAACGCGTACCGCACAGTGCCCGCAGGACAGGCGATTACACCTGAATCGCCGACCGCTCGGATCGTGCCCGAACGGTAACCAGAACCCGACCATTCGCACATTAGCAGCATTCGAACGAAGTCTCTGCCGATCCAGCCGACACTTTTCGGGATTCCCCTAGCTGGGACGATAGGTGCCGCAGATCGCGACATAGCTGCGCAATAATGTTGGGCTGCCGGGTAACTCGATCACCGTTTGCCCTGCGTAAGAGCCTGCCGCACGAGTAGCCGCCGAACAGATAGCGCCGCATCCGCAGGCGACGCCGCATCCGCACCGGGAAGCCACCAGGGAGAATGCACGTTCACCGAGTCAGCGACAAAAGCGTTGGCGTGCGCTCGCATTCGCTCGGTTTCGGCGCGACGAGACCGCGGGAATGTCGGTCGGGCCTGTTCACCGGGACCGGACCCGCGCCCGTCCTCACCTGAGGGCAGACCATCGGTACCGGATACCATGCGGCCATGGCAAAGCTGACGGTCTCGGTCGACGTCCCGATCTCCCCCGCGGAGGCCTGGGCGCACACCTCCAACCTCGCCGAACTCGACAAGTGGCTGACCATGCACGAAGCGTGGCGCGGCGACGTCCCCGCCGAACTGACCGTCGGCACCCAACTGGTCGGCATCGCCTCCGTGAAGGGACTGCGCAACCGAGTGACCTGGACCGTGCGAGCCGCCGAACCGCCACGCCGCCTGCGACTGACCGGCGCGGGCAAGGGCGGCACCAAACTGGGCCTGCAACTGCTCGTCAGCCCGAAGGGCTCGGGTTCGGAAGTCACCATCGACATCGAACTCGGTGGCCCACCACTGTTCGGCCCGATCGGCTCGGGCGTCGCCCGCGCCCTCAAAGGGGATATCCAACGATCCCTCGATCGTTTCATCGACCTTTACGCGTGAGAACCATTCATCGAAAACTTACCCACTACTGCGCGCCGACGCGACCGACGCGGACGTCGTCAATTCGGTGTGTGCGCTGTCGCTGCTCGGTGAGACCACCGGCTCAGCATCGTGGCGGCGTTGCCTGCCTATCGTGCTCGACGGTCTCCGGAATCACTGACCGGTACGCGCCAGCGGGCCTCCCACCCACCCGGCTCATTTGCCGTTGCGTCCCGAGACCGCCTCGTAGACAGGCGATCTCGGGACGTGTAGCTACGCGTGCACCGCGGTGGCAGCCTCGGCGACGTCCGGATTCGTCGGCTTGGTCCGCGGCAGGAAGAACGCCGGGACCAAGGTGAGCACGATCAGCACCAGGGCCACAACATAGGTTTGGCTGAACGCATCCGCCGCCTGCTGGAGACCCGTTTCGACCGTGCCCGGCGGAAGTTGGCTCGCTAGCGTGGGATCGAAATTGGCCGCGATCGCCGGTTTGGCGAGCGGCTCGTTGTTCAGCAGATTGGTCAGCACCACCGACATCGTCGCCGTGCCGATCGAACCGGCGGTCTGGTTGACGATGTTCATCAGCGTCGAGCCGCGGGCCACCTGCTGGTGGGTCAGGGTCTGGATCGCCGCGGTCATGATCGGCATCATCGTGCAGCCCATGCCGAGGCCCATGACGAACAGGGCGGCGATCATGGGCAGGTAGGAGCTGTCCGCGTCCAGCTGGACGAAATAGGCCGTCCCGATCGTGATCAGCGTGATGCCGACGATCACGATCTTGCCCGGGCCGATCTTGTCCACCAGGCGACCGGCGACCGGCATGGTGAGCATCGCGCCGATGCCCTGCGGCGCGATCAGCAGCCCGGCTTGCAGCGCCGACTCACCGCGCACCTGCTGCAGATAGGTCGGCAGCAGCAGACCCGCGCCGAAGAACGCGATCGCGAACAACACCATGGTGACCACCGCGTAGGTCAGCGCGCGATTGCGGAACAGGTGCAGATCGATCAGCGGGTGCTCGGTACGCAGCGCGTGGAACACGAACGCGATCATCAGCAGCACGCCGATAGCGGCGGGAACCAGCACCTTCGCCGCGATGACCGTCTCCTCCTCGGGAATGGAGGAGACACCGAACAGGAACAGCGCGAGCCCCGGCGAGGCCAGCAGCATGCCGAGGAAGTCGAACGACTCCGACGGCTCCGGCCGGTCCCCAGGGAACACGATGACCGCCAGCACCAGCGCGACCACGCCGATCGGCAGGTTGATCAGGAAGATCCAGTGCCAGCTGAAGTTCTCGATCAGCCAGCCACCCAGGATCGGGCCGCCGATCGGGCCGAGCAGCATCGGCACGCCGAGCACGGCCATCACGCGGCCGACCCGCTGCGGACCGGCCGCGTGCGTCATGATCGTCATGCCGAGCGGCATCAGCATGCCGCCACCGATGCCCTGGATCACCCGGAACGCGATGAGCGACTCGATGTTCCACGCCGTGCTGCACAGCACCGAGCCGAGCACGAAGAAGGTGAGCGCCATGATGTAGAGGCGCTTGGTGCCGAACCGGTCCGCCGCCCACCCGGTCAACGGAATGACCGATGCAAGCGCGAGGGTATAGCCCGTCATCGTCCACGCCGCGATGGCGTAGCTCGTGTCGAACTCGCGTTGGAAGGTCGGGATCGCGACGGTGACCACGGTGATGTCGAGAATCGACATGATCGCACCGAGCACGACCACGCCCGCGACCTTGAAGACCGCCGCGTCCAGCTTGTCGGCCGCCGGGCCGGGCCCAGCCGCCTGTGTATCCGGAGGTTGTGTCACCGGTTCAGCGTGGCAGCTCCACGAGGTTCGCACCAGCGATTCGGCATTCCTGGTGCCGAGAATTCCGCGATCGCTCGCAAGGCGGCCTGTGTCGCACCGTCGCTCGCAGGTAGCAGGGGCAATCGGACCGCCGGATCCGGAATGCGGCCCTGCGCCGCGAGCACCGCTTTGATGACCGTCGGGTTGGGTTCGGCGAACAGCGCGGCCGACAAGGGCTCGAGCTGGTGGCCCAGCAGCCGGGCCGCCTCGACCGGGCCGGCGCGCCAGGCGTCGACCAGAGCGGCGAAGGATGCGGTGTGCACGACCGCCGAGGCCGTGATCGCGCCGGATGCGCCGAGAGCGAGCAGCGGTGCCGCGAAACGGTCATCGCCCGCGAGCACCGCGAAGTCGGCCGGACGCGCGCTCATCAGCGCCATGGTGGGATCGTCGATGGCGCCGACGGCGTGTTTGAGGCCGATCACGTTCGGCAGATCGGCAAGCTCTAGCAGCGTGTCCGCACCGAGCGTGAGCCCGGTCCGGTACGGGATGTGGTAGACGATCAGCGGCACCGGGCTGGCGGCGGCGAGTCGGCGGAAATGTTCGAGCACGCCGGCTTCGGAGGGCCGCGTGTAGTACGGGACCACGGTGAGCGCGGCGGTGCTGTCGGCATCGAGCCGCGCGAGAGCCTCGAGCGAGCCGGCCGTGGAGTTCGATCCCGCGCCCACGATCAGCGGCGCGTCGTGCTCCCGGCAGACCCGCGCGCAGATGGCGGTCACTTCCGCGCGTTCGGAGTCCGTCAGCGTCGCCGGTTCCCAGGTGGTACCGAGCGCGACGATCCCGGTCGCACCGTCGCGCAGCACCTCGTGGGCGAGTCGCTCCAGAGCGTCGGCAGCCAGCGCGCCATCGGCGGTGAACGGCGTGATCATAGGGACGAAGAGACCTGCCAGCGTCATACCACCAGCCTGACCGCGCCGAAGCATCAGATCCAGTTCACGTTGCTATCGCAGAACATAAGCTGAATTTATGCTCGATGTCCGCAAACTGCGCCTGCTGCGCGAACTCGCGCACCGCGAGACCATCGCCGCCGTCGCGGAGGCGTTCGCCTACACGCCGTCCGCCGTCTCCCAGCAACTCGCCGCGCTGGAACGCGAGGCGGGCGTGCCGCTGCTGGCGCGTACCGGCCGCCGGGTGACGCTGACCCCGGCGGCCCTGGTCCTCGTCGAGCACACCGAGACGATTCTCGCGGTGCTCGAGCAGGCCACCGCCGAGCTGGCCACGGCCCGCACCGAGCTGACCGGAACGCTGCGCATCGGAGCGTTCCCGACCGCGGTGCGGACCTTCCTCTCGTCCGCACTCGTCGCGCTGAGCAGTGCGCATCCCCGGTTGGAACTGCGGGTGACCGAACTGGATCCGGCGCTCGCGCCCGACGCGCTGCGCGCCGAGACCCTGGATGTCGCGCTGGTGCAGGAGTACGACTACGTTCCGGTCGCCGCCGACCCAGCCCTGCACAGCGACCCGCTGTTCGAAGAGATCGTCCATCTCGCGGCACGCTCCACGGAGCCGCTCACCGCGCACCGCGAAAGCCCCTGGATCGCAAGCACTCCCGGCACGCTGTGCCACACGATGACCGTGCGCGCCTGCGAGGCGGCCGGATTCACCCCCCGCATCCGCCACCATGCCGACGACTTCGGCACCGTGCTCGCGCTGGTCGCCGCGGGACAAGGTGTTGCCTTGGTCCCCGAATTCGGTGCGCGGGAATGCCCGGCCGACGTCACGCTCAACCCGCTGCCGATGCGGCGACGGACCCACCTGGCCTATCGACGCGGCACCGGCAGCCATCCCGCAGTGCGCGCCGCACGGGTGGCGCTGCGTGAATCGGCAGGGAGTTCGCCCGGCCGTTGAGCCGTCACCGCAGCCGATACCGGCTGGTGGGCACGACGTCCAGGTTGCGGTCGCCACCGAAGGTCGCGACGCTGGTCATCAGCCGGTTGACGCGGCGCGCCAGCTCCGCGTGGTCCCCGCCGCTGCCGTAGAACGCGTGCGGATCGGTGAGCGCCTCGATCGGGAACAGTTCCTCCACGATGCCCGCGATGACGGGAGCGTCGTCCGTGGCGGGACCGGTCACGAGATTCTGCACGTAGCCTGAGGTCGCCTGAGTCTCGATCGCGACAGCGGTGTGGTGGGTGCGCCAGCGGTCCAGCCATTCGGCGGGCGAGAGGCTTTCGGGCTTACGCAGGAAAGCGATGTTGGACAAGCCCGGCGCACGCTCCATCGGGGCGACGACCGGCAGCGGAATCGGCGCCACCTCGTCGACGTGCCAACCGGCGACCCGCTCGGCGACGGTGGCGAGCACCCGCTGCGCCACGCCCGGTTCCGGATCCGCCGCCCACCACACGCTGACGACGGCCTGCACCGGCTCGTGGAACGTCGTGATCCGCAGCATCGCCTTCTCGACCGCCGCGTCCGAGACGTTCGCTTGCACCGCGGCCGCACCGGTCAGCCGCCCGGCCAGATCGGCCGTCAGCAGGTCACCGACACCCCACAGCGCAAAGATCGTCTTCATCAGACCAGGCCACTTTCTAGAACACGTTCCATTCGAACGATCCGAGCCTAGCCCATTGGCCCAGTTGGCCGGGGCGGCTCAGGTCAACTGATCGTCGTTGTTCCGGGGCCCCATCAAGCGCTCTTGGCGCTGCACTACAGCGATCCGCACGTTTGATCCGAACCGAAAGACGTTGACACAGGCCGCCGCTGGAGGATCTGGCCGAGCCGCTGCGGCCCGTGAGCCGACCCGGACGGCCGCTGCTCAGCCGCCGCCGAGCGGGTAGGGACGGCACTGCGCGGTGTCGGTCGCGGTGGCCCGGCCGCAGCCGTAGATCATCACGGGCTCGGCGGTGCTGGAGGGATCCCAGATCTGCTCCACGCTGAGCAGGCCCACCCATTTGTCGTGCGCCACCCGTCCCGCGTAGGCGCCCTGGCTGACCGAGAAATCGAGTACGCCGCTGCTGGATTCGATCACCGGTTGACGCGGCAGATCACGCAGCGCGGCCCACACCGCGGCCGCGCTGATCGGGATGGGCTCGGTCCACACGCCGGAGACGGCCGGGGCCAACGCCTGCACGGCCCGCACGAACAAGCCGACCGCGTCATAGGTCAACGCGACACGCTCACCCAGCGGATGCACCTGGGCCCGCTCCCCCAACGGTTCGTCCGTTTCAGCGCAGGCGTTCCAGCTCGGAATCTCCGGATCCACGGTGGTGGCGAGGTTGTAGAACTCGACGCGACTGCGGAATCCCTGCCCTTTGTTCCGGCAGCTGACCAGGCTGGCTTTGGCGACGTAGACGAGCGGGCGTGCGCTGTTGGCCGCCCGGCGTCGCTCCGCGCTGGCCATGAACCGGTTGACCGAATCGTCCGCGATCAGCACGACCCGCTGGTCGCCGCAGGCTTTGTTGAGGCTCTGCAGGAAGTCGGGGAACTCCGAATCCCGGCCGGCGAAGAACAGCACCTCGTCGCAGGCGTCCGTGTTGTCCGCGCCGGCGAACGCGTCGCGCAGATCCCAGGAGCCGTCCCAGATCACACGCCCGTCTCGGGCGAGGATGTGGAGGTCCGCGGCCATGTTCTCGGTGTAGAGATCAGTCGGATCGGGCCGGTGGTAGATCCGCACACCACGCCCGGCCAACGCCGGTACGGAGTTCAGATACTGCCTGATCATGTCGGCGATCGCGTAATTCGGCGGTGCGATCTGGAAATACAGCGGTGAGGATCGCACCATCTCGTCGGCGGACAGGCTCGGCGCCACCATCGGCATGCCGAGCCCGGTCAGCGCGTTGATCATGTCCAGCGTGGCGGCACGGCTCTGATCGAGTCCGATCGCCCCGACGACGCTCGGCTCGGCGCGGATCAGCGGGGCGAGCAGATCGACGACCCGCCGGCCCTGCAGGTTGGCCGGACCGGTATTGGCCAGCAACAGCCGGATCAGCGGGACCGTGTCCGGTGTGATCGGCTCCGACGGCGCGACCGATTCCAGCGCGTGGTACTGGGCGAGCGCGAGCCCCTCGATGTCCTCGCTCTGCGCCGGATAATCGCCCGGGACCCCGGTGAGCTGGCCGAAATAGACGAGGGTGAACAGCGGACGCGTCGGCTGCGCACGGGCCAGCTGCTCGGCGCGCAGATTCTGCTTGTACACCCGCCGCTGCACTTCCACCAGCCGGCGGCTGCCCGGCTCGTCGCTCGCGAACAGGAAGCCGCGAGCGCCCGCGGCCGGATCGTAGGGATCGTAGGCGCTGAAACCGATGCAGTTGCCGTACTCGCCGGCCACGACTCGCACCCACTGATCGGCTTCGCCGGTGCCGCACGCGGGCGGCCCCGTCAGCCACGGCCGCCAGACCGCGAACCCGCCGGCGGCCACCGCGAGCAGAACCGCCAGCAGGACAACGCTCACCGACATCGCCCGCCGCGCCCACCATGGCGGCGCGGGCACTTGGATCCGGCGGAACGGGTCCGGCTCGTCATCGTCGGTCCCGGTGGCGGGCACCGCGAACCACAGCTGCCAGGCCCGTGGCCGCTGGCGCTGCCGCGCGACAGCCAGCTCGTCCACCCAGATCTCGTACATCCGCCGCACGCGGTACGCCGGGCGCGCGGTGACGTCCGACGGTGGCGTGCGCGTGCCGATCACCACCAGCAGCGGGTCATCCTTGCCGGTTTCGTTGCGCACGTCGTTGATCAGATCCAGCAGCCGTGGACCGACTTCGGCGCCGAGAGCACGCAGCACCACGACGGGATAGGTGGTTCGCCGCGCCGCGCCGATGCTCCACCACCGACGGCGGTATGCCACCCGGAGATCCTCGAGAAAGGCGTGCACCAGCAGCTTGGCCAGTTGCTCCGCGTGCTCGTGCCTGCGGGCGCCCTCGGTGAGCCGATGGGCGAACCCGACGAACTGACTGGACTGTTCCGGCGCCAGGTACTGCTGACGCATGAACCAGCGGAACTCGCGCCCGACGCCGGGAATCCGTCCGCCGGTGCGCGCCCGGAACACCGCCGGCGGCAACACGATGCGCAACACGCCCAACAGCACACGTTGTAGCGGACCCACCGTGTTCTGCGCTTCGCCGAGCAGCTCCTCGCCCCATCGGCCCAAGTTCTCGCGCAGCATCGACGCCAGCTCATCGAGTTCGTTGTCGGTGTTCAGTTTGCGCGCCATCAGCCATTCGGCCAAGCGGTAGCGCCGAAAGGGCAACGGGCGCAACCGTCCGAAGCGGTCGGCCGACAACCTCTTGCACAGGCTGTAGAGCAGTTGGCGCAATACCGTCAGGCCCGGCGTCGTGTCCTCCACCAGGGAGCTGCCGTCGGGCAAGGGTTCGAGATCCGCCGCGTCGACGGTGACGTGCACCGCGCTGCCGAGTGCCACGGCGAACATCTCCAGGCAGGCCTCGACATTGGTGCGATCGCCGGACAGACCCACCATCGGCAATATCCGTTCGCCGCGCGGCGGCCGCCGCACCAACCAGCGCAGCAAATCCTCGAGCACATCGACTCCCCGGAAGGAGACAGCTCTGGTGCCGGACATGACGCCCCCGTGTCCTCCGCCGAATGTGATCACCTATTGAAGCAGACCCCAAACCCGTTGGCACCATGGTTCTCCGACGAACGGACCGCGGGCCTCCCCCGCGGCCCGCCACCGCGCGATCAGCGTTCGGCGAGTTCGGCGGCCGCCCGACCGGCCAACGTCGCAATGTCCTTCGCGCCTTCGTACGGAATACCCGTGTAGAGGACGTGCATCCATTTCTTTTGTCCGCCTCGAGACCGTGCCGCGGACATGGCCCCCCATGTTGACCAACGCGCTGCTGCCGCGTTGCTTCACCCGGCGAACCGCCGGTCCGGAACAGAACGCGTCCTTCGTCGTCAGGCGGGCGCGGGATGGATTACGGAATGGATGAGCACACCGATGCCGAGCAGGCAAGAGGGTGTAGGCCCCTCAGTTACGGCTCGGGTCGGCAGGCGAGGTTTGTGGTCGGGTGATTCGGCGATGGGCCATGACCTCGGCCCACCAACCACTCAACGGGCTGGGGTCGGGCCATACGATCCGGTCTCGATCTTCGTCGTCTGCGGCGCGCGCTTTGGGTTTCTCGATCACGATGACGTTCCTCTGCGCTGATGCATGTGGTGGCGGAGGGCCCTCGTGTTCGCGCGGCGCCGATGGTCCGCGACGAATCGTTTCGAACCGGCTGATCGTCGAGCAGCGCGGGTTCCTCGCCCGTCTACCGGACGACCGCACTGTCGGTCCGATACATATACAACCAATACCACGCGGAACGCGGAACAAACTGATCTTTCCGGTTTTCGACCGGCGCGCCCCCTCCGGGCAGGTGGCCGCGCAGCGGGGCATTCGACCAGGTGAAAGCATCATTCGCCGCGGCTTGTCGCCCGCAAAGAAGGGCCGAGCGACCAACCGGCCGCCCGGCCCGTGCGAGCTCTCCGTCAGTGTCCGCCGCGGCTGTGTTCGCCTCCGCGGGCCTTCGCCTCGGTCGGCTGCGCTTCCGCGCCCTTACGCCCGGCCGCACTGGGATCGGCCGAGTTGCTCTCGCCGAAGCTCCCTGTGCTTGCCTCGCCGCCACGACGCGCCTGCTCCTCGGTGTCCGACCGGTTGCCGAACTGGCCTGGGTTGTTCGGATCAGGCATCCGAATCTTCGAAATGCCTTCGCGCACAACCAGTACGGCTGTGCGCGGCCCGCGCCGACCACGTGCGTGCCCGCATGGGCCTGCGCTGATTCGGATCGGGATACGCGGGTATTCGTCGAGCGTTCCGCTGGTCCGAAATCACCGGCGCCGAGGCCCGCAGTGGCGCGCGGTTCCTGGCGATCACAGACGCGCATCAGCGGCGAGGGTTCGCACACTATGGGAACCAGGTGATACCGATGGCCGACCTTCGACGGATAATCGAAAAGCACGGCCCCTTCGCATCGGTCTGCTTCGACAGTTCACACGACACCGAAGACGCGGCGCGTCAACTCCAGCTGCACTGGCATTCGATCGATGCGGAGCTGGAAAGCAGCGGAGCGCGCCCGCGGATGCGCCGGCTGCTCGCCCAGGAGATCGAGCGGCATCCCCCGGCGCGGGGACGGTGCGGCAGACTGCTCATCGCCGATGAGACCGAGGTGCTCGCCGACGAGCGCCTGCCGAGTCCCCCGGACGTAGAGACGGTCCGGGTATCGCCACTCCCCTATCTGCTGCCGCTGATCGAGGTGGAATCCGAACAGATACCACACGTGGTCGCGGTCGTCGACCGGGTGGGTTCGGAGCTCTACTCGCTCGACGAGCACGGCGCCGAATTCGACGAGACTCTGCGGGGCGCGGATCATCCAGTGCACAAGGTCCGGCGCGGCGGCTGGTCCCATCGCACGATCCAACAGCGGGTCGAGAAGACCACCCGGCGCAATCTCCGCGAGTTCGCCCGCGAAGTGGGCCGTCTGGCCGACAGCGTGCACGCGGATATCGTCGTGCTCGCCGGAGAGGTGCAGGCCCGCTCGGACCTGCGCGCGGAAATCGGCGCGCAAGGACGGAATGTCATCGAAGCCGAATCCGGAACTCTGGCACCGAATTCGGATCCCACAGCGCTCGACGCCGAAGTGCGTGAGCTCCTGCACCGAGCAGCTGCCGACCGGCGCCGACAGCTGCTCGACCGCTTCGCCGCCGAACTCGGGCGTCCGGCCGGCTTGGCGGTGACCGGGCTCGCCGGCACCTCCAGCGCCCTTCGCGCCGCCAATGTGGAACGGATGCTGCTCAACCGCAGGGCGCTGGGCGATCGGCTGGTGCTGGCCGGGACCACCCCGGGCCCGTTGATCAGCCCCGCCACGAGCGGCTGGGCAGGCGAGATGCGCCGAGCCGACGAGGCGCTGCCGGTGGCCGCACTGGCGACCGACGCCGCGATCACCGTGGTGGACGACGCGACACCGCTGCGCGACGGCGTCGGCGCCCTGCTGCGGCACCGCTGAGTCCGGCGATCCGAACCGGGCGGCCGAGCGTCACGACTTGGAAACGCGCTCGTGGATGGTCAGCAGCAGGTGGTCGAAGGCGGTCTGCACCTGCGGCGGAACCGGGGGCAGGCGGTCGATTTCGGCGATGAGCTCGGCGGCCAGGTCACGAAGCTTGACGTTGGTTTCCTGCGAGCGCCATTGCAGAACGTGAAAGGCCTGGTCGGCATTGATCCGGTAGACGCGCATCAGCACGCCCTTGGCTTGTTCGATCAGCGCACGCGACTCGACCAGTCGCGGCAGCGTGTCATCGAGCAGGTCCTGCCGTTCCTCGGCGATGCTGGCGGTCAGATCGATGTAGTAACCCGCGCTGCCGGCGACGGTGCCGTCCTTGTCGGTCAGGATGTCGCCCAGCACGATGACGTGGTGCACCGCCCCGGCGGTATCGATGATGCGGTGGCGGCTGCAGAACGGTTGGGCGTTGCGGACCGACTTCTCGATCGCCTCGGCGACATGTTCCCGATCGTCGGGATGCTTGTGCGCGAGCAACAACTCCGTCGTCGGCGTCACCGAGTCCGGCGGGTAGCCGTGCATCGCGGCGACTTCGTCCGACCATTCCCACCGCTGATCGGCGAACCAGAACCGGAAGCTGCCCGTAGTCTGGGGCGTACCCGCCCCGACCACGCGGGCTACCGCCCCTTCGGCGGTGTCCACGATCGGGTCGCCCGATTCGTTCATCGCGTGAGTATGCTCCTAGGCTCCTACTGGGGCTTCAGTGTAGCTCCGTGGCCGTTCGCCACCGCCGTTTCACCAGGCAGACCTGCAGGTTGTCCGCGGCGACCTCGATGATGGCGGCCGTGGGCCAGCACCGCCAACGGTCGGCGTCCTGATCGCGGGCCTGGGCCGGAGCGAAGGCCGGTCCTCTAGGTCGGGCCGGCGGCGGAGGATGACGGCCATGCCTGCCGCGGCGAGCGCGGGCCGTGGCGTCCCGCTCGCCGAACGGACGGTCTGCCGGGATGAGTATGGCGGGTGGACAATCCTCCGCGCGCCCAACGTGGCGGCAGACGCGGATAGTCTGGGGGTGTGCCGGGGCAGGTGAAGTCTGCCCCGGCACACCTGTTCGCGCCGTTATTCAGCCTGCGCCAAGGCCACTCGATGCCGCACGGTGTCGATATCGAGGATGCGCACCGTCAGCGCCGCGCCGACCTGCGGTTCGGCGGACCATTCCGTCTTGTGCAGCAAACCGTGGACGCCGGGAGCGACCTCCAGGAAGGCGCCGAACGGCACGATCTGGACAACGGTCGCCTCGAGCACTCCGCCCCGGGCGTGGGCGGCGATAAACTCCGGCCACCCCTGCGGCGCTGTTTCCGAAGGGGACATGTCTTCACCTCCTTCCGATGTCCCTGTAACCCATGGGATTTCGCGAAGAAGGTGGCGGGCCCCTGGCCCGCGGGGCGATCACAGCCCGGCCGGGCATCCGTTCTGTGCGCGGCGCATCGCCGACCCGGCAGTCATGCCGTCGACCTTAACCCAGCCGATCGAGCACAGCAAGCTCGATCCCGGCGTATGACCAAGGCGTGCGCCACTTTTCGTCCCGCGGCGATCCTGTGCCGGGCAGCGCGCTGCGCGAACCGCGGCGGTCATACCTGCTCGCGCATCCGCGCGGCGGTGTTCGCGAGACCGTCCCTGTCGCGGTAGAACCTGAGCCCCGACATCGGTTCCGCCGCCCGCGAGCGCGACCGCGATCGCCGCACCGATGCCGGAGTCGCTCCAGGTCACCACGGCTCGCAGGCGCACCCGGGCGAGCCGCCGGGAGCGGAGCTGTAGTACGCGTGCTCGGCGGCTACCCGGTCGTCCACGAGTCACACCCGCCCGAGTCCATACACCCCGACGCAGAGCCCCCGCCGCACGGGAAGCCCGCAGTCTGTCCGGGACCTGCCGCGGCCACCTGGCCGACGACTCGAGACCCGGCGCGCAACCGAGCGGCGACCGCCCGCCAGCGGTTCCCGGCGAACCGGCGTCGAGCCCGGGAGACCGAGCCGAATGAATCGCTGAACTGGGCAGACGCCGGTCGTGATATCCGAGAGGCAATGGGTATTACCGAGACGGTGCTCGCCGCGCCCCCGGTGACACCGCAAGGCACCGTTCCGCCCAGTTCGGAGGTTGTCGTGACCAGCGATCCACAACAGGCGAAGCGCCCTGTGAGCGCGCTGCTGGCGGGTCCGTACGGACACCCGTTCCACCCGATTCTGGTGACCGTGCCGATCGGTGCCTGGGTGGCCAGCCTGGTGTTCGATATCGGCTCACGGGTCGTGGACGATCCGGACTTTCTCGCCGAAGGCGCGCTGTGGCTGATCGCGATCGGCGTGCTGGGCGCCCTGGCCGCGGCCGCGATCGGGTTCCTGGATCTGCTGGCGATCCCGAGCGGCACACCGGCGTTCCGGACAGGTTTGCTGCATATGAGCCTGAACCTTGCCGTTACCGTCGCCTTCGCGGTCGGCTTCCTGTGGCGACGTGCGGGCGAGGGGCCGCACGGTCCGGTCGCCTTCGGCCCGCTGCTGCTGTCCGCGGTGGGTCTCGCCGTGCTGGGGGTATCGGGCTACCTCGGTGGAAAGCTCGCCTATCGCTATGGCGTCCGAGTGGCCGACGAGGCCAGCCAGGCCGCCGGCTTCCAGCGCTGATCCCTATTCCGTTCGGAGCGAAAGGACTTCGTCATGGCCATCGCGGCATTGATCACCTGGCTGTTGACCGCGGCAGGCGGTTTCGTCCTGCTCAGCACATGGATCTCGAAAGGCGCTACGCGGCAACCGGGCACGACGCAGCTACCGCCCCCGGTCGTCTTCGGTCACTTTCTCCTCGCCGTCGTCGGGTTGATCGTCTGGATCATCTACCTCTTCACCGACCAGGACGCGCTCGCGTGGACAGCATTCATTCTCCTGATCCCCGTGGCCCTGCTCGGCTTGTTCATGTTCGCCCGCTGGCTCCCCGTATACCGCGCACAGTCCGCGCCCGGTCCGCAGGAGGCCGCCGAGGGCCACTTTCCCGTGGCAGTCGTCGCCGGTCACGGAGTCTTCGCAGTCACGACAGTAGTTCTGGTACTGCTGGCGGCCCTCGGCGTCGGTGGCAGCTGACCCTGCCGGGTCGAGGGCCGGACGTTCCCGGTGTGGCGGCGATTGCTCCATGCCACAAGCGCGGTCCCCATGGCGAGCGCCACGAGCCCTGCGACGTCGTAGCGGGCGATCCGTGCCAGCTCCGGGCTGATCGGCCGCTCGAGTACCGCGATCAGCACGAAACCGGCGTAACTGACCGCGTTCGCGGTCACGGCGGCGACGCGCAATCGCGGCCGGGCCACCGCCACCAGCAGACCGCCACCGACGATCGCGAACAGCACGCCACGGTGGCGCATCAAAACCTCTATATCAGCGAGCCCCACCCCGTACGCCGATTCGGCCCACTCGGGCGACACAGCGCCGAGTACCGGCACCGCATTCAGGGCTCCCGCCCCGGCCAACAGCGTTAGCCCGCATAGTCTGATCACCGGAAATGGCAGGCGCATGCAACCTCCTCGAACGTGGGTTATCCCAGCCAATGGTGGCCCGCACGTTCGAGGCCGCGCTTCCGTAAACCTGCCGCGAGAACACGCCCACGGCATCACGAACCGAATATCACGGATTCAGCGCGGGCGTTCGGACCAGAATCCGCATCTGTGCCTGGCGTCGAAATCGTGGGACATGGTGCTGCCGGTCGCGCGCATGATCAGCGCCGGACCGTCGAGGCTCCGACGGCTGGATTCCGGCCAGGCCGACCATGGGGGCAAGCCGGGTCCGTTCGGGTCGCCGGTGTGGGCGAAGGTGGTCCACCATCGCTGCATCTGCCGGGCGAAGGCATCGGACGGGCCGGTCCATGGGATCGGCACGCCCATCAGGCTGGTGAACAGGTAGGGCAATTCGGCGGAGTGGAAGGCGCCCGGCAGCACGGGATTGGTGTCGCCGAAGGGCGCCTGGTCGAATTCGTACTGCCACAGGGGATGTCCGGTGTCGTGCGCGACACGGCTGGTGAAGAGCGCTGGGCAGGCGAAAAGGCCATCGGTGATCACCGTGGATTGAGCGGCCGCCGGTGAGGGATAGTGATCGACCGGGTACTCGGCGAGTACTCGATCGGCGTAGGCGCCGAATGACTGGCGGACGTAGGTTTCATAACTTGCGGCATCCGGAGCGCGACCCCGCGCGTAGTCGGATTCGGCGACGAACAGGGCCCCTTCGTTGCCGTTGTTGCCGACGATGATGGGCGTTTTCCGGTCATCCGCCGCCAGTGCGGCATCGAGTGTGCGGGTGACGACGACGCCGTCGATGCTGGGCACCCAGATCGGCACCGGCCCGTCGAATTGAACGGTCGGCGACGCCAAGAGCTGCGCGGCCGGTAGCGCGCGCAAACAGGCCAATTGTGTTGCGGGATCGCCGCATCCGATACTTTCCGCGTAGCGCTGCGAGCGCGCGAAGGCGTCGTCGCGGTTGCCGGGGACCAAGGGCGACTGGGCGCAGGATCCACTTTGGATGATGGCTTTGTGGTAGAGGCCGCCGGAAGCGGGCGCGGCCAGATGTGTGCAGACGCTTCCGCCACCGGCGGATTCACCGAAGATCGTGACGTTGGCGGGATCGCCACCGAAGGCAGGGGCATTGTCGTGCACCCAGCGCAGGGCGGCCTGTTGGTCCTGGATCCCGACTGTTCCGGTCACTCCACCCGACTCGGCGGCCAGTTCGGGCAACGACATGAATCCGAACGGTCCCAGGCGATAGTTGGGGACCGCAACGATGACGTCACCTTCGGCGACCATCCGGGACGGGGCGTCGTATTGGCTGTTGGAACCGGTGACGTAGCCGCCGCCGTGGAAGAACACCATGACCGGCAGGTTTCTGTCGCGTGCGCCGTCGGGCACGTAGAGGTCGATGGTCAGGCAGTCCTCGCTGGTGGGGCCGGCCGGTGGTGTGCCGGGCAGATATCCGTTCTGCGGGCACAGCGGTCCGTGGTCGAGGGCAGGCCGGACGCCGGGCCAAGGTTCCACGGGCCGAGGGGGACGGAATCGGGCGTCGCCGCCGGTGGGTGCGGCAAACGGGATACCCAGGTATTCGACGACTCCGTCCGCGGCGAAGCCGGAGATCTCGCCGCCGGTCACGACCACCGTGGGTGGCGGCGACGCGACGGTGGGGGCAGGAGACCCGACGCACGAGAGGCCGATTGCCGCCATCCCGGAGATCGCGGATCGCATGATCGAGCGAATCATTGCTGCCCAATACCTCCGATGCGGTCGCTAGGGTCGGCAGCGAGGAGGTTTTTTCGGCAGCGTCGAGCGCCGACGTCGATCAGCTGGAGGTGGTACCGCACCGTCGGGTCAGGACCCGAGGAACCACACTCGAAGCACCGAAAACCTCGCCCAGAACCCTCACCCGGCCACCACACACCGACAGCAACACCGTTGATTGCCGGGCCGACCGCACCGCCCAACCTGAACGGATGGACAGCGGCCAACGTGCACCGCCCTCATCGCCCGCAGCCCTCAGCCCAACCGCAGTCCTTCGACCGGCCGAGCTGGAGACATGGCATCTCGGACAGATGCTACAGCGGCACGTACCGCGTGGTCCTGCACGGCGCGAGTCTCGGCACGAGCGGTTCCCCGCTCACCTGCGGGCCGCCGGGGATCAACTCCCGGAAAGCAGTGCGATTTCCTCGGCGAGGACCTTCACGGTGTCGCGAATCTGGTCTTCGGTATGGCAGGCAGTGACGAAGAACCGAAGGCGCGCAAGGTCTTCCGGTACCGCCGGATACAGGATCGGGTTGACGTTGATGCCGCGGCGCAGCAGCGCGTTGGACAGCTTCAGCGTCTTCAGCGAGTCGCCGACGATGCACGGGATGATCGGCGTGTCGTGGCTGTCGCCGGTGTCGATCCCGGCGTCGCGGGCCAGATGCAGGAACAACCGCGAGTTGTGCCGCAGCCGTTCGAGCGGCTCGCGGTCGGCTCGCAGCTGCCGGATCGCCGCCGCCGACGCGGCCGCGTTCATCGGCGTCATACCGACGCTGTAGACGAATCCGGGCGTCGTGTATTTCAAGAAGCGGATCAGCTCCGCACTGCCCGCGACATAGCCTCCGCAGCCGGCGAGGGCCTTCGACATGGTGCCGGACCACAGTTCCACATCGTTGCGATCGACGCCGAAGTATTCGCCGATTCCGCCGCCGCCTTCCCCAAGCACGCCGACGCTGTGCGCCTCGTCGATCATCAGCAGCGCCTTGTGCTTCTTCTTGATCGCGATGATCGCGGGCAGCTCGGGAATATCGCCGTCCTGGCTGTACACGCCCTCGATCAGGATGAGAACCCGCCGGTACTGATGCCGGATTCGGGTGAGCAGCTCATCGAGCGCGGCGTGGTCGTTGTGCGGGAACGGCCGACGAGTCGCGCCCGACAGCTTGCAGCCTTGCAGGATGCTGTCGTGCGCCAAGCTGTCGTGGATGACGAGGTCTTCCGGTCCGACCAAGTGCCCGATGATCGTGACGTTGGTGGAGTGGCCACCCACGAGCGCGATGGCGTCCTCGGTACCGAGCAAGGCGGCGAGTTCGGCCTCCAGCTCGCGGTGTACCGGCTTCTCGCCGGAGAGTACCCGGCTGGCCGAGCACGAACTGCCATAGCGCGCCACGGCGTCCTGAACGGCCGCAACGACCGCGGGATGGCCGGTGAGGCCCAGGTAGTTGTAGCTGGAGAAGTTGATCACCTGGTCCCCGCCGATGACCGAGGTGTCTCTGGTGACCCCGTCGTTGACGAGGAAGTAGGGATTGGACAGACCGAGTGCTTCCGCGCCGGAAAGCCGATCGTCGATCGCCTTCACTTCCGCGAAGTCGGCGATCCGGTACTCCGGCTCGACGGCGGCGGGCCTGGGTTCGGACGCGCACGGAGCCGTCACGCCCTGGCTGGGCCCGCCGGAACCGGGCGGTTCGCCGACCTGACCGGTGACGTAACCGATCACGTCGCCGAGCGTCGTCGTCGGCGTGAAGCAGGCCGGGTCGATGGTCAGTCCGGGTACCCTGCGGATGAGCCCCGCGAACAGGTCGGTCAGCATGAGCGAATCGAATCCGAGTTCGTCGCCGAGAGTTTGCGCGTCGCGGAGCCGATCGACAGGGAAACCGCTCACCCTGGCCAGTTCCGCGCGGACCACACCGGCGACCGCGTCCGGGGCGAGGGCCATGTGCCCGGTCGCCGTCTGCGCCGCGGGCGACAACTGCGCGGCGACCGACTGGGTCGCCCCCATCTGTGGCGCGGCCGGTTGTGCCGCGCCGTTTTCCCCTGTGCCTGCCACAAGGCTCGCTAGCACCGCGTTCTGCTCGCGGAAGAACGAAATCAGCTGCTCCATGGTCGTTTCCTCGGTGTGTGCGGAAGTCGAAGGGATAGTGGGTGGTTCGACCCAGAACCGGTGCTCGGTGGAGAACTCGTACACCGGAAGGCGACGGCGCACCCGCTGCGCCGGTTCGTAGAACTCGTCCCAGTTCGGGTCGAATCCGTCCCGGTACAGCGCGGCCAGCGTTCCGGCCAATTCGCTGCCGGTCGCGGCGGGCCCCGGACTGGGTGCCAGGCAACGCGCCGCCAGGCCGGGACGAATCCGGCCGACCAGAGCCGCGAGCACGCGGCGCGGACCGACTTCGATCACGTGCGTGGGGTCGGTGCCGAGAGCGGCCTCGATGGCGTCGCCGAACCGGACGGTGGCACGGACGTGCTCGGTCCAGTACGCGGCGTCCATCGCCTCGTGCCCGTCGAGCAGGCGGCCGTGCACGGTCGAGTAGATCGGAAGAACCGGTGCGCGGTAGGTGCATTCGCGGGCGATGGCCTCGAACTGCTCCAGCATCGGCGTCATCAGCGGACTGTGGAATGCGTGGGAAACGGTGAGTTCCTTCGTGCTCACCGCACGCGCGGCGAGCGCATCCCGAATCCGGCCCAGCGCCGCGGCGGCACCGGAGAGCACGAGTTCGCCAGGACCGTTGACGGCGGCGAGCGCGACCTCCGGTTCGTCCGCGAGCAACTCGGCGATCTGTTCGGTGGCCGCCCGCACGGCGAGCATCGCGCCGTCGTCCGGTAGCTGTTGCATCAGCCTGCCGCGCGCGACGACCAGTCGGCAAGCGTCGTCCAGGTCGAACACCCCGGCCACCGCCGCGGCCGCGAATTCGCCGATGCTGTGACCGATCAGCCAGGCAGGCCGGGCGCCCGCGCCGGAAAGCGACTCGGCGAGTGCGTACTCCATCGCGAAGATCGCCGGTTGCGCGAGGTCGGTGCGGTCGATGTCGACGCGCTGATCGAGCAGCAGTTCGCGCACCGAGCGGCCGAGGTGGGCCGTCATGGCGTGGTCGACTGTTGCGAGGGCGCGCCGGAACAAGGGGCTCGCCGCGTCCAGTGCCCTGGCCATGCCCGCGAATTGCGAGCCTTGGCCGGTGAACATCCAGCCGACGCTGATCGGTCCCGCGACACCGCATTCCAGGTCGCCACGCAGACGCGCGATCGCGTCGTCGCGGTCGGCGGCAACGATCGCGAGCCGGTGCCGGCCCGACGCCTTGGCGCGATTGCTCGTCCAGCACAGCTGCGCGAAGCGCCCCGGCGGCACCGCCGCCAATGACTCGGCCAGGCGATGCGCGTTACGCCGCAGCCCTTCCGCGTCGTTCGATGACAGGGTGAGTACACCGCCGCCGGACACCGAGGGAGTTTCCATCACAGGGGCGCTGCCGAGCACGATGTGGGCATTCGTGCCGCCGATGCCGAAGCTGCTCACGCCGCCGTGCGCGGGCCCGTCCAGCGGCATCGGTTCGGCGAGCAGTCGCAAGCCGTGCTGCGCCATCCGCAGCTGCGGATTCTCCTGGTCGGCGAACCGCGACGGCGGGACGACACCGTGGTGCAGGCCGAGTGCGACCTTGATCAGGCCGGCGACGCCTGCCGCGCCCTCGGTGTGGCCGAGATTGCCTTTGATCGAACCGATTCCGCAGGGTCGCGCGCGGTCCTTCGCGTGCAACTTCCCGAGCGCCTTGATCTCGATCATGTCGCCGAGCACTGTTCCGGTGCCGTGCGCCTCGAGAAAATCGACGTCCTCGGGCCGGACTCCGGCCCGTTCACACGCCTCGCCGATCACCTGCTGCTGCGCCCACCGGTTCGGTGCGGTGACGCCGTTGCTTCGTCCATCGGAGTTGACCGCGCTGCCCTTGATCACCGCGTAGATCGGGAGGCCCGCGGCCTGCGCGTCGGCGAGCCGCCGCAGCACGAGCACGGCTACGCCCTCGCCGCGGACGATTCCGTCGGCCTTGCCGCTGAACGGTTTGCATCGGGCGTCCGGCGCGGAGAGCCCGGCTTGGGTGTAGAACACCCCGACGGCCGGGGTGAGCACGAGGTTGACGCCACCGGCGACCGCCTGGTCGCATTCCCCGGAAGCCAGTGCGGCGCAGGCGAGGTGGATCGCGACCAGCGAGGACGAGCAGGCGGTGTCGACCGCGATGCTCGGCCCCTTCAGGTCGAACTGGTAGGACAGCCGGTTGGCGGTCATGAAGTACCCGTTGCCCGAGCCGTGCTGCGGCGTGATCGCGGCGTAGTCGCTCATCTGCAGGTTGGCCCATTCGTTGGCCATCACCCCGACGAAAACCCCGGTTCGCGAGCCGGCCTCGGCGCGAGGGTCCAGCGTGGCGTCCTCGAAAGCCCGCCAGGTGGCCTGCAACAGCAGCCGCTGTTGCGGATCCATCGCTTCCGCTTCCCGCGGAGTGATACCGAAGAACTCGTCGTCGAACGCGTCGGCATCGTCGATGAATCCGCCGCTGCGGGTGTTGATCGTGCCGGGCGCGCCGGCCGGGTCGTGGAAGTCGTCGGCATCCCAGCGATTCGCCGGAACCTCGGAGATCACGTCTCGTCCGTCGATCAGCAGCTGCCACAGCGCGGCGGGATCGGATGCCTGCGGGAATCGGCAGTCGAGGCCGACGATGGCGATATCGGTCATGCGGCTAGCGCGAATTCGGCGGCGATATGAGCGGCGATGGTGGCGATGGTGGGGTAATCGAAGACCAGAGTCGGATCCACTTCGAGCGACCACCGGTCCTCGATCTCGCCGCACAGGTTGATCCCCGCCACGGAGTCCATGCCGAGCTCGGCGAGCGGGACCGCGGGATCGACCTGGTGCGGTGCGCGTTCGGTGTAGTCGGCGACGCGCTCCACGAGCCAGCTCTGGATCGGGTAGCTGACGGCTGTGCTGGACATGTTGGACTCCTCGGCTGGGTACAGGTTGGTCATACGGTGATCGGTCATACGGTGATTGATCGGCTCAGTGCCGGTTCGAGATCCTCGTACAGGACACCCACGAGGCGATCCTGGAGAAACGACTCCCGCATCGAGCTGCGTTGGACCTTGCCGCTGGTGGTGCGGTGCACCGATCGGGGGGCCACGAGTACGACACTCGGCGCGGGCACGTCGAATCGGCGCGCTACCGTGGCCTTGATCGCGGAGGTCAGTTCGGCGAACGTGGTGTCGCCTTGCAGCGCCGTCTTGACACCCTGCAGCACGACAAGTCGTTCCCGGCCGCCCGCGTCGACGGATACGGCGACGCCGGGACTGTCGGCGATCGCCGGATGCAACTCGCGCACCATCTCCTCGACGTCCTGGGGATAGACGTTGCGGCCGTTGATGATCAACAGATCTTTGAGGCGGCCCGCGACGAACAGCTCGTCGTCACGCAGCAGACCGAGATCACCGGTACGCAGGAACGGCCCCTCGGTGCCGATGTGGGCGTCGAAGGTTTCGCGGGTCTCGTCGGGGCGGTTCCAATAGCCGGCGGCGACGCTGTCGCCGCGGATCCATATCTCGCCGACAGTGTTCTCCGCCAGCTGTTGCCGTGTGTGCGGGCAGACGATGCGGATGTCGAGCCCACGGGCCGCCTGTCCGCAGCCGACGAGCCGGGTATCGCGTCCGATGTCGAGATAGACGGGTGCCGAGGGGATCGTTCCCGCGCTGGCGAGCAGTGTCACCTCGGCCAAGCCATAGGCCGGCCGGAACGTCGTCGGCCGCCAACCCGCGAGCCCGAACCGTTCGAGCACCGCTGCTATCGTCCGTTCGCGGACCGGCTCGGCGCCGCTCAGCGCGATCTCGAGGGTGCTGAGGTCGAGATCGGCCAGCTGCTCGTCGGTTACCCGACGCGCGATCAGGTCGTATGCGAAATTCGGTGCGGCGGTGAAGGTTGCGCGGTACTTGTCGATGGCCTGCAGCCAGCGCACCGGACGCTTGAGAAACGTCGTCGGCGCCATGAGCACCAGGTTCGCACCGGCGTACATCGCCCCGAGCAGCATCCCGATCAGGCCCATGTCGTGGAAGTGCGGAATCCAACCGACGCCGGTCCCGGCATCGTTCATCCCGCCCGCGGCGATGGCGGCCTCGTTGTGCATGAGGTTGCGGTGCGTCACGACGACGCCTTTCGGTGTTCCCGTCGATCCCGACGTGTACTGCAGGAACGCGATCGTCCCCGAGTCGATATCGGGCATCTGCCACGCGTCGGGATCACCGGCCAGATCGCCGGTCGCGACCACGAGAACAGGCGTAGCCGCCGCGACAAGCGGCTCGAAGCGCGCGGTCGTGAGTACCAATCGGGCGCCGGAATCCGCGATCACACTCGCTACGCGTCGGGCGCTGCTGGCGTCGTGCGGCACCGGCGCGGGGACGGCCACGACCCCGGCGTACAGACAGCCGAGAAACGCCCGCAGGAACTCCATTCCGTCGAGATACAGGAGCACCACCGGCTCCGCCGACTCCGGACGCTGCGCCAGCCAGGCGGCGAAGGCCCTGGCATCGCGGTCGAGTTCACGGTAGGTGAGGATCTCCTCGCTCAGCTCACGCCCGGCTTCACGAAGGTAGGTGTACGACCTGGTATCCCCGTATTCGGCAACCTGCTGCCTGAGGTGGTGGACGTAACTGGGCTGCATTCGTGATTCCTTCGCGGGAGAGATGGTCATCGGTGTCGGCTATAACTCTCGGCCGTCCACAGCCGTACAACCAGGCACCTCAGGGACCGACCAGCAAACCGCGGGGTGGGCACAATCCCACCCTTGGGTGTGTGGTGGCCCGTAGACCAAGTTCTCCAGCGGCAGCACCTGGAGCTCGACGCCTTGCCCACTCTTATCGCCACGATCGTGGGCGCTTCCTACGGCGCTGCGACCGGACGGATCTTCCACAGCGGCAGCGACGGTCGTTGCCCTCGTCGCACGACCGCGTTGGTGCCGGAGGCGTCCGCTAGGCCGAAGCTGATCCTGCCCGCGACCCGATGCGGCGGGCGCTCGCACGGCGAGTTGACGCACCGGTCCCGCGGGTCTGCGCAGCGCTCACTGCGGCGGCCGCTCAGCGGAGCGCAGGTTGGCGGCCGAGGCAGAGGCAATCGCGACCGCAAGACCGCGCAACTCGCCGGGGATCAGCACCGATCGGATGGCGCCCTGAAAGCACTCCAGCATGGCGCCATCGGACCACCGCACGTCGTAGCGATACCAGCAGCGCCCGTCACTGCGACTGCGCTGGATATCCCGCTCGGTCCGCACGGCCAGTTCGATCAGCGCGGCCGCGACCTGGCTCGGCTCGCCCGTGCTGGCGATCTTCCACCACGGCCGACGGAAATGGCCCGGCTCGGAGATCTCGACCAGGTACAACAGTGGCATGCCCACGGCGTCGGAGGCGGTCATACCGCACAGACTGCACCAAAACGGACTGGACGGACAGGTGAAACGCCGGATGTGCGCCGAGCCGCGACCTATCCTGCCGTGACCGCTACGACTCGATGCGGTCCAGGAGCCAGCGAGGACCGACTGCCTTCGCCCCGATCGCCTCGACACGGCCACGAAGACCGCGATCCGCCGTCACGACAGTGACCGGACGGTTGCCGTCCTCCGCGATCGCCGCGGCCATCACACCGACTATCGCGTCATCTCCCGAACCCTCCGCCCGCACTACACACAGGTTGGCGAATTCCGGATCGGACGCTCCGGTGACCGCGGCCTTCGCCGCGCCCTCGAGCACGACAATCAACTCGGCCGGTTGTTCCAGGCACTCGTCGAGGCCGGCCACTTTCGTGAGCAGTCGCCGAGCCGCACCCGGACGATCACGCCACCACCCATCGGGCCGCGAGCCGACGACATTCGCGGCGTCTACCACGATCAACTGATCGCTGTTCTCCGTCACCCCACACAGTCTCCTCCCCGGACGGTAGCTTTTTGCAGCGCCTGCAGCACTGCGTGTCCGCGGCCCCCCTCATGGCTCGTGTCGGAGCGACCGCCGCTAGCGACTTCGTCGCGGACGCGGCGGCTACCCCGACACGAGCCGGGCCGCGAACAGTCGGTGACAGGTCTCGCTGCGCTCGAACACCACAGTTGGGCCAGAGTGGGCGCGCATAGCTGTATCCGCCGGCCCTCCGCCCTGTACGCGAGCAACGCCTCTCGTGCGGCTCGTGTCAGCTGGCGCTGTCAATTGATCGGATCGGCGGTCGAGGTAGATCAGACCGACGTTCGGTGGGTTCAGCGCACCGGCAGCGGACTGCGCACCGCGGGCCTGGCCGCTCGAACCGCGGTGAGCGCGTTGAGTCTGCCGTAGCCGTACTTGTGGCTGTGCCCGTCCGCGTCGTAGCCTCCGCCCTGTGGATCAATCTTGTCGCAGGCCCCTTTCAGCAGGTCCTTGACCTCATGCCAGGCCAGATCCGGATTCACCGACAACACCAGAGCCGCCACCCCGGCAGCGCCTGGGCAAGCGCTGGAGGTGCCGCCGAAGTCGTTGGCGTAGTTGCCCGCCGCATCGCCCGATCCGGACCCGCCCGGGTTGTAGCCGTCCCGGCCGCGCCGGTCCACCGTCCAAATGCCCGGAGTCAGCGGGTCCGGATGCGCGAACGGCGCGTGCCCGAAGTCGCTACTGGGGAACGCACACCACACCGCTTTTCCGAAATCGCTGTACACGCTGCGTTTCCCGGTGTCGTTACACGCCGCGACGGCGATGACCTTGGCGAAACCGGCGTAGCCGTCATTGTCCACGGACTCGTTGCCGTTACCCGCCGCGAACAGGACCACACAGCCCTTACCACCGCGTCCGGCAGTGACAGCGTGCTCGATCGCCAGCCGCGTGCTGGCCGGCAGCGCCACGACCCGATTGTGCAGCGAGTCGTTCGGGCGGAACCAGTCGCCGTCCGGCGGACCCCAACTGCACGAGATGACGTCTGCACCGTGCTCGACGGCCCACTGGAAGGCCCGCGCCTCAGCCTGCGACCCGAGCCCCGACGCGAGCCGGATCGGCATCAGCGCGGCCCGCGGCGCCACTCCCGACGCTCCAGCCGTGCCGTTCGCGCACGCCACGCCGGCGCACGCGGTGCCGTGATTGTCACCGCCGTCAGGGCCGGTGCCGGACATGTCCTTGGGGCGCGGATCGTTGGTCTGCAGGGTGACATCGCGCGGCGCGACCACCTTCCCGGCCCCCGCGAACTCGGGATGGTCGATGTCGACACCGTCATCGATGACGGCGATCGTCACCCCGGCGCCGCGCGCGGCGGCATGGGCCGCTTCCACGCCCGCGTGCGCGTCGACCGTCACACCGCCGATCACCGTCTTCTTCAGGTGCCACTGCTGCGGGAAGATCGCCTTGCGGGAACGGCGCCGAATCAGCTCCGGGTGGCAGTATTCGACGTCGTCGCGGCTCAGCAGCGCATTCGCGATATCGAACACCCGCTGACCGGTACCCTCCGGCGCCGCGGTGAAGTACGCATTGGTCGCATACGCAACCGCCTCCTTGACCCGCAGACCCGCCGCCGCCAACACGGCAAGACAATGCTCGTGATCGACCCGGTCGACGAACTTCACGAAGATGTTCTCCGTGTAGAGCACCGGCTCCTCGGTGCCGGGATCCACCAGCACATGCCCGGCGAACCGCACTTCCGGCGCGGCATCCAGCACCGGTTTGCGTTCCTCCACCGACGCCCCCGTCGGCAGCCGATACACCTCGACCCCCGCCTCCGGGTACGCCTGCACCAACGTCGCATCCTCGAGCTCGGCAGCAAGCGGCGTCCGGACCGACCCAGTCTTCCGCCGGATCCCCCGCCCACTGTGCGTCCGCACCACGATCAGATCCGGACTCTCCTCGAGCTCGAATCCAGGATCTTCCTTCGAACCGAAAATAGCCGTAGGCACAACGATCTCCTTCCCCGCGCGCACCGAGCACCCCAACGAATCTAGCCCCGCGAACCACCGGAATCCCGAGTAATGCGGTACTCGCTATTCGTTACGCCTGACCGCACTGGACTTGGGTTCGAGACGGCACCACAGACACGCCTCAGGCCGTGGCACCGGGCCGCAATGCCGCGCCCCCTCCCGCATCCGCGGACGCGCTCCTGACTAGGCGATTAGCTCCCCCACCGGATCGTGCGGTAATCTCTTCGAGCGCCCGCGAAGCGGGACGCAACGGGCTGTGGCGCAGTTTGGTAGCGCACTTGACTGGGGGTCAAGTGGTCGCAGGTTCAAATCCTGTCAGCCCGACAGACCAGAAAGCCCCTCTGACCAGCGTCGGAGGGGCTTTCTTCATTCACCGACCACGCGCAGAGCGGGACCAGAACGGGACCGCAGATGCTCCGACAGCTTGTCACCGGCTCCAGTGATCTCCCGGCGGTCCGGATGTAGGTACCGCTCGGCGGTCCGGCTATCGGCGTGCCCGGCGATCTTCTGGAGCACGTGCGAACTCACCCCCATATCGGCCATCCAGGTCAGTCCGGTGTGCCGCAGATCCATCCTGTCAAGCGCCATCGTGGCCACAACAGTCCGACTCGACTTGCGACCTGGCTCGGCTCCCTCGCGCACTGTCACAATCCTTCGAGTCAACCGAAGGACCGTTGATACCTTGGTACTCGAAGATTCGACGGTCGTCGTAGGAACACCAGACGACACGTACGAAGTGGTAGTCCACGACCGTCTCGCCCAGCTCGACTTGCCCGAGTCCAGGCACTACCGGAGCCGCCTCGGAGCAGGTAGCGGATACGACGCCGAACACCGAGCCATCCTCGCGGAACTACAGCGGAAAGAACGACTCAAGCGCAACCGGGATGGCGGCTACTGGATCGCCGAGGCCGATCCCCGCGCGGCGAATCATGCACTCGTTGCACACTACCCACGGCCACAAGTTGGTTTGGTCGCCTTGGCCACCGACGGAGCAGCCGACATGCTAGCGCCGCTTGGTATTTCGTGGCTCGACGTTGCACGCCTTGATCGCCAGGGCTTGCCGGGGTTCTTGCCTTTGCGCGACGCCGGGAAGCGTACGACAACCCTCACGGCCAGCAGCGACCGCGGGCGAAGCGTCACGACGACAAGACGGTCGCTGGAGTTCACCCCCCTCTAGCTCTTGCTAGCAGGCGAGCATGGGATCTTGATATCATGCAACCATCACGCGAGTGATGCCGAGAGGTGGGACGCCGTTGGCGCGACGCCCCACCAGGTGGGTTAGCTAGCCCGCACTCGGCGGACCAGGACCAGAGCCCCGGCGATCACGGCAGCAACTACCAGGATGATGCCGTAGTCGACCGGGGTCTCTTGCTTTCTCCGGCGATGTTTCGCCATCCCCACCACCTCCTTCCTGGGCGCGGTGTGTGGACCAAGTCCACCGCCCCTCGGCTGGAGGTCCATCCACCCTACGTGATCGAGCCGACATGAACCGTTGAACCCCAACAGGTTCCAGCACTTCGCCTGCCGGTCCAGGGCGCGATCCACAACGGATGACGATCTCACCCACGTTGGGGCGATTGGCCTTCCGCTTTCGAGCGTGCCCCGCGTTGTGCGAGTTGTTACCGAATTCCGCCATACAGGCATCAAGAGCACACCGGCGGCGCTACGCGCCGCCGCCGCGCAACCGCTCACCTCCTCGGCAAGCCTCGTCGGTGGCGGCGCGTCGGCAGCGCGATGGCCGCCGGTGCGCATTTTGGTTCTCTTCGCGTGTTCTGGCATCCGCTTCGGCGACGTGGCAGCACGCAGACTCCTCAGCGCTGGCCGTTTTTTCGTTCACCGAGCAGTGCTGGGCACTTCGCCTGACGTCCCCGACTTGCTCTCCCGCAGCACGCCCACGAATCCGCCGGCACTCGCACGTGGGGCCTGGCTGTGGTCCGGTCGCAGGAACTTCGAAACCGAGCTGACCTGCACGGATGAATTGCTGAACAAATCCGACGACAGAGAGCACGCCGCGGCACCTTGTCGACGGGGCATCGTGTGGTTGCGAAACCCCTGCCTCCTCATGGCCCGATTGTCTGACCTCGCTCGGTCGTGTCAAGGGAAAGAACGCCCTTGACACGACCTCCCTCCGCTCAGGGATGGCCAGGACGGGGAAGTAGGGGAAGGGAAGTCACCCGGACGGAAACCGTCGAGATCGTGTGAACAGGGCCTAGCATCGGGGCAATGCGCTCGACGAACGCTCATGATCGAGAATGGTTCTCGCACTATGGCCACCGCACCTTCGAACTTGCCGACCGACTGTATGGCATGGCCCTCGCTGGATTGCCAACAGTCGCCCGCATCCGAGATGAGGAACGAGAGACCGAGTTCATTGCGTCATGGCCGAGAGATACTCTCGTTCATCGCCTCGCGCGAATGTCTGCCCACGATATGTTCTACGACGAGGCGGACGCTAAGCCTTCGACGTGGGATATCCACAGCAAGACGACGGCCGGAGAATACCGCACTGTGCACTACATGTCGGTAACGGTGGCGCTCCTCAATTACCGCCTGGAGCGTATACAGGACAGTTTCGAAGTACCCAGCACCCCCGATGCCCGCGACATATGCCACGACCACTTCGTCAACGATGTGATGTGGAGCGCACCCTACGAACAGCTCCTACAGAAGATGGCCGACGAGGTCTTCCATGCGATCTTCCCGTACCGCACCATGCTCTACAACCTCAACTGGATCGCCGCCACCTTCATCTCCGAACTCGACGCTGAGATGTGTGGCACGGAACCCGAGGTAGCCAAGCTTTTCGCGCGGCCGGGGCGACTCAGACGCAAAACGATCCCAGAGTGGGTGCAGCGAGCAGTCTTCTTTCGGGATCAAGGGCATTGTACCTACTGCAAGCGAGACCTGACCGGGCTGATGCACGCGATGTCCAGGGAGAACTACGACCACATGGTTCCTCTCGCAGAGGGTGGGTTGAACGACGTCACCAACCTTCAATTGCTCTGTAGCGAGTGCAATTCGAAAAAGTCCGCCAAAATTATCGTACCGAGCAACCAGTACATGAGGTGGTTCACCTCGTGAGGGATGCCAAGCTATGAATTGGTGCGGCCCGAGGATTGAAAATTCGAAGCGTATCGCGTTCGGGCGGAGTATAGTCGTGCGCCATGCGCGACTTTTCAGAGTTTATTGATGACCGAACTCGGTCACTGCCGCCGGACACTTGCCCGCACTGCACAGGGTCGTTTCGAGACAAAACGGAAACAAAGGATCACATACCTTCAAAGGTGTTGTTGCGAAAGCCTTACCCGTCCAATGTGCCGACCATTCCAATTTGCGAAGAATGCAACCTGAAATTCTCCATCGACGAGGAGTATTTGTACGCCTTCCTGGGATGTGTCTTCGCTGGCTCGGCCGAGGTAGATGACCAGGTTGACGCACTGGCCCGCGCGATGCTCGTAAGAAGTCCCAAATTGCAGGCGCGTATCGCTGCGGCGCAGGCAAATACGCTGCCCGGAACCGGTCCGATATTATGGTCTCCTGAAATGCAGCGCATCGAGAAAGTTCTCATCAAGAATGCGCGTGGACATGCACTGTTCGAGTTAGGTGTATGACGGCCTGACAAACCCGACACCGTGGTCTTCGTCGCGCTGGAAGCGATGACAGCTTTTCAGCTAGCCGAATTCGAAATGGTTTCACAAGACTTGCTGGCCGAGATTGGCACGAGGCTCTATTCTCGGATGACTTTGGACGCCGATCTGGTTAATGGATGGGTTGTCGTACAAGACGGAAACTACCGATTCTACGTGGAGGCCGAAGGCGATTCCGTGAGAGTTCGAATTGTCATATTCGAATATCTCGCAGGAGAGGTGAGGTGGCTGCAGATGCCCGTGCCGCCCCTCGCGCTCTTGCCCGATGAGATGTCAACTCCAAGGCGACGGAGCGGGACCAGAACGGGACCACACGCTACGAACGCTCAGGACTGACCAGCACTTTCGAAACGCGCGGAAACGGTCAAAAATATGCTCTGAACTGCATTTTCGCCCCTCAGTCCGAACTGGGGGTCAAGTGGTCGAGGTTCAAATCCTGTCAGCAGATCGAATTCGTGCTCACATTGGCCGACGGTTGGTCAGGCGATGTAGTCAGTCCACGCATTCCCGTTCCACCATCGCCACCGTGCCACACCCTGCGGATCCAGATACCACGCGGGCGGAGCGTGTGGCGGGGGCATTGGAGAAGTCGTCGGTGCAACGGTCGCCGGAGTACGAGCTGGCAGCGTCACCGGCTGGCCCGGGTCCGACACATCTGTCTCGCCACGAACCGACGCGGCTCGGTCCTGATGCGCGTTGTCGATGGTGCGCGGTGTGGTCGCGGCGGGTTCTTCGGCCGTGAGGGTTGGCATGTTCGTCAGTTGGGCTGCAAAAGCCTCCGCAGCTGTCACATTCGAGAACTGCCAGCAGAGGCTGAGCCCTGTGGCGTTGATCCGGAGTTCGGCGTACTGAAGGATCGGCAGCATTCGATTATTCTTGAATCGGCGATCTGGGCCACCATTCTTGTTCGCGTATTTCCAGGTGTGATCCACTTGCACGGCGTCAGGCGGTACGGCCTGTCCCTCAATAAATCGGGTGGGGGTGACTGCTACCGCCAGGTCGCAGTATCGCCAGGCCGCGAACTGCTTGGCCAACTGGACCAGGATCTGATCGGGCAGGAAATAGACGTTGAAGCCACTGGCGCTGAGACCCGGAACGACGATGTTGGTCGCGAGCCACTTCGGCCCCTGGGTCACCGGTGACGCCGATTGCCGGTTGACCAGTGATGTGGCCCCAGCATTGACCTTGCGATGATAAGCCGTCGTGAGTGCCGCTTGGGCGTCGATCAGCCAGCGGCCGTATGTGCTACGAATACCGTTGAACGCGCGAACAAGGTCCTCGAATGCCTGAGCAGGTGTGTCGTTGACGTCGTAGATGACAGGTACCCGGTGTTGGCCCGTGAGCCACGCGATCGGCGACAGGGCAAACCGGTGCGATGCCGAGTTGAGATCCTTCACCAGTTGTGTTCCGAAACCGAACTCCATTTCGAGAACAGTGACGGATGGCAGGTCCTCGATCAGTTGCGGCGACGGATCCACGTGAGGGAAACCACGTTTGACGGGAGCACCGGTGCCTTTGCGGGACGGGGCGGAGAGGGTTTGTCGATAGTAGAGACCCCCGCGCCCCATGTGAACGTATCTCCCACGCGGGCCGGCGCCGATCCGCAAGCCCTTCATTCCGGCAGAAACTCCCAGTCCGGACTTGGACAGATTGAACCGAAAAGGCCCAGCCTTCACGCTCTTCCGCAAATAGAACCCCAACGGTCCTGCCTCCTGCACTGCCGCTTCCACACTGCGGTTTCGATACCCATTATTGCCGCCGAGCGACTGGCGATGACATCATCGGTACAGCTCGATGTGGCGTTACCGGAGCCGCTGCGCCGGGGTGGCCGCCCACCAAGGTCCGCTACGTCGAGCAGCGATATTGCAACGCCGAATCGAAAGAGAATCGGCTCGGCCTTATCGTAACGGCGACCACCGCAGCCGTACGCCTCGCTCTCGCAACGCCTTCCAGACACTGCCCTTCGCCTTGCCAAGCTGTCGGGCGACGGCATTGAGGGACTGCCCCTCGCCGTAAAGCCTTACCGCCCAGACGATCTCGTCCTCAGTCATCGGCTGATACCGCATCTCGACTCCGTGGTCCCGAAGGATCTTCAACAGCCCGCCCTTGGACAGGTTGTACTGCTCGCAGAGTTGATTGCTGGAGGTTCCAGCCTTGTAATCATCGACCAGCTCAGCGATCGTGGTGGCGGCGAGCCGCCGATCCAGCCGCCGTGCCTGAACCTTGCTGCTTGGTTTCGCCGGCCTCCGCGGCGGTGTGTGCTCGACCAGCTTGACGATCTTCCGCAGCTGTTCAGCCTGCCAACATTTCGAGTAACGTCCCAGTAGGTCGACAGACCAAAAAGCCCCTCTGACCAACGTCGGAGGGGCTTTCCTCATCCCCGACCACCCGGAGTTGGGGACCACGTGGGGACCGGAGATGCTGTGAGAGCAGGTTCCGTCCTCCACCAGGGCTGACGACGTCGTCCCATTGCGTGGCCCGACGCAGGACACCGGTCGAGATGCGACCACCACGCGGACCGACGAACATGCGCGCTTCTGGCTTGCTCTGCATCGCGGCGGCGCTACGAGTCACCAGCGGCCGGAGCTCCTCGTTGGCCGACATCGACAGGACCGATTGGGTGTGGACGTTGCGACGCCATATACCGGTCCATGGCGGTCCGGATCAGTTCGCGGGCAGTGGTGCCGATCGCTGCTTGTTCGATCAACGCCGTGAATGCCTTCTCGTACAACACAACTTCGCGCGGCTGAGTGACTGTCAGCTGCGCGGTGATCGTCTCGGCCTGCACCATCTTCCGGTCGAATATGGTGAAGTTCATTTCCGGTATCCGGTAGGCGGCATCCAGGGGAATCACGCCGAGTACGACACGCGGCAGAGTCATCTGCTACCAGGAGCCGGTCCAACTGTTCGATCATGACGTCGGGGCCGCCAACAACCGTACGTAAGGCTTGTTCGCCAATGAGGAAATGGAAGCGGTGCCGACCCCGGTACAGGACGTTTTGCCGCTCCAGTCGAGCTGCCAGGGATGCCTCGATGACATTGGGGCCGCCGTATAGGGCTTCGACCGTTTCCAGAACGCCTCGGATGTAGCGCGGCGTCTGTAGCAGGCCGGGGACGAGGCCGGGCTCGTACCAGCGGACTAACTCGGCGTCGGCCTCTATCTTGGCGATCACCCGCTGCCACTGCGGGATACGCATCCGCCGGACTTCCAGGTAGGCGGCTTCGACGTTGTGCAGGGTGGCGATCAGGTCGGGCAACTGGTTCGCGGCATGACAATGCAGACACCACGCCCGAAGATCCTTTTCGGAGGGTGTCTGCTTGCCATATTCGATTTTCGAGACCTTCGACTCGTGCCACCCCTCGAGGTCCGCCAGGGCGCGGCCAGTTAGACCGGCACCCTTACGGATCTCGCGCAGTCGCTGTCCGAGCGCCTCGCGGGCCTCCCGCAGATTGGTCACTGATGCAGCACGTGCATGTATTCGTCGTGCGGAACCGCCAATGGCCAAACACGGTCACGGACAGTGCGGAAATGCGCCGCGATCACCGGATCGGTGGTCACGGCGAAGCCGGCGCCCTCCCCGGTTGAAGTGAACACGCTGAACGCGGCCAAGTGGTCATCGAACAGCCAGTAGTCGTCACCGGTCAAATCGGCTGGTGCAATGGAATACCTTGGCAGCCAACGTATTTCCTCACCTGCCGCGATGTTGCGCGCGATACCGACAGTGCCCACCGCGTGTAGTCGGTGTGCGGTTCGGTCACCACGCGTACCCGTTGCACCGCCTTACCGGTACCGGCTATTTCGCGGACGAGATCAAGCCAGGGCTGCTGCCAGGCCGCGTCCTCGGGTTCTCCGGCCAGGAACTGCCGCAGCGGTTCGAACTCCCCGGATACGGCATACGTGTCCTGTAGTTCGAGGTGGAAGGCACGTTGCCACGGGGACCGGAACAGTTCGTCGAGTTCGTCACCGGTCAGCGAGTACATCGCGGCGGATCTCCTTTCCCATCGGCACCTCCACGCACGTTTCATGCGGCGGAATGTCCGTCTGCGCCAATGCTTCCGCATCGGCAGCGGGTTCTCCCGTGAGGGTGAACGTCCCGTGCCTGGTGTCGTGAAGCACTGTGCCCAAACAGGTTCCGGGCTCGAGGAACCCGAGGAGTTCCTGGGCATAGGGCCAGCGGGGGCGATCACGATCTCGGACTGCGTCGATGGTGGTGGGATCGTCATCCGCTGCGCCGAACAGCCGGGGTGACCCGCCGGGACAAGGTGACGTGCCCGGCACCCGGCAAGACGACGAAGCTGTGGTGCTTCGGTGGTTTCTACGGCCATCCCAAACCGCTGGAGATCCTGGAGTTCGGCGGCGACACCCGTTACCGCGCTCGGTAGGGTCCAATCATGACCGCCGAGCAGGATGAGTCGACCGTCACGATCACCGGGGCGGCGCCGGGAACCATCGTGGCGCTCAGGCGGGCGGCAGCCATTGCTGCCGAGCACGGGCACAATTGGATCGGTGTGGAGGATCTGCTGGCCGCCATTGTGACCGCCACACCGCTCTCGATCCTGGAGGTGCATTGGCCCCGGCAAGGCGGAACACCGTTGAACCGAGGTGAGATCAACGACTTCGATCCGTCGGCACCGCAGCAGGCGCTGACGTTCGATGAGATCAAGGCGCTGGTGCAGTCGATCATCCCTGGGGCACCAAACGGTCCGCACGGGCCGGCGGAACCGGCTGCTGTCACCTACAAGGTGAGGGGGCCGCATGCGGAGGAGTTTCGGGCGGGGATTGAACGGCAGACATAACGGCCCCGACAGACCGGGTGACGGCCGAGCGGTGACCTATCTATCCAACTTCATCCCGCCAACAGCCGACGCGCTCCCGTAACGTTGATCCGCCACCACACCATCTCGACCCTGCACCCAAAGGCCCACGCTGCTTCCTCAAGGCTCTTGCGCTGCTTGGCAATTGCCCACCTGCCTTGGCGGGGACAAGTAGCGCACCAGCGAGGAAGGTTGCTTCATCCTCGTGGTCGGCGTTCCACTTCCGGCAGCCACAGCCGTCGTGCAACGGGGCGGGTGGATGCATGCGCAGGCCATGGCCCTGTTCGTGGGCAATATCGCTGGCCTGTCGTCCGGGTGAATGCGCCTCGTTGTGAACGATCGCACGTCGCGGTCCGTCAAAGAGCGTCAAGCCCGAGAAGCTGGAGGCGTCCTCGCCGTGCAGCACCCGGATCGGGCGGTCGCGTCATCGGGGACCGGTCACGATTGACTGCGATGCACCGGTGTCGACAACGCGTGGTCAGTAGAAGAAAGGCTTGTGCGGGAGCCGATTCCGCACAAGCCTCTCGTCTGTCATTGTTCAGCCACAATGCACATTGCGGATGTGCCACTTGTCGTCACCGCGTTGGCGCGGGTAGCCGCGGCGGTCATTACCGCACGTGTGCAGCGTTCCGTAACTCAACTGCCCGCAGAGCCGGTAATGATGCAGAAGAGGGCGAGAGGCAGAATATAAATACTACCGGGGGAGCTGCACACGCCGGAGATCATCGATCCGGATGGTGCCGTGTGCGTCGCGTTCTCGTCGGCGGGCTGCACAACTGTGGCCAGTGCGATGCCGGCAGAATTCTGGTCCGCAGCCTGGGCCGGGGCAGCGCCACAGACAACTGCGGCACTGATGGCGACGCCGGCTATGCCGGCTCGCACTGCCGTGGCCGGGCGGTGAGACCGATCCGCGCGACAGTTCGAATTGAAGACACCCATTGATGGGATTCCTTTCCTCAGTTGAAATTCCCCCCGAAAAAGGTGGACAGAGGCCAGCGCTCCGCTAGCCGCAGTGACGACCTCTCCAATCCGTCAGGGTTGAACATCCCGACGGCAGAGCGTCGACGTGGAGTCTTGTCGAAGGCTCTGCCCGAAGCCATCGTTGCGATGAAAATCGCAACCATGCATGGGCTGTTACCACGACTCCTGACTTTGCTCGAATCGTTGTTACGCCCCTGTTCGCAACGTTGGCGCGCCACACCGCTGACTGACACTATCGGCGCTTGCCCCGTGCACCTTTTGGGGGACAAGAGAAACCAACGGACAAGGAATCCGAACATGACGTTGATGAGCAAGCTCACGACCGCGCTGATGGCTGCTCCCGTCTTCGCGACGGCGATCGCCGCTGCGCCGACAGCGCTGGCACAGCCGATGGCACCGTTCCAAGCGGTGGACATGCACAGAGGTGAAGCCGGTTGCTTCGCGTGGTCGTGGGCTGACGGCAACACCACCACGACCGTCTACTGGCACAACCGATGCTCGACCGAGAAAACGCTGCTGATCGAATGGCTCGGCCCTGCTGCGCCATCGCGTCACGTCGTTCCCGGCGATGGTAAAGGCCACGAGAAGACATCCGGCATTCCACACCGTTTCGAACAACAGTGAGACGCACTGGCATCGTCTGGTTGAGACGATCGGCGCGGAGAACCTAACGCAACAGGTTGCAGTTCGTTACCTGTGCAATGTCGTCGCAGATGATGTTGTATCGCAAGGTACTTCGGTATGGCGGGCGAATCTGGACGACGTGTTCGCCCGCATCGCCGGGGCGTTCGGGCGGGCAGAACCCCGAGGGTGGGCGCGGGCGTATGTGAGGGGGCGCTGGCGCTGGTGGAGCGGAAGAACTCCTGGCAGTTGGCAGAGGCGGCTGGAGCGGTGCGTCCCGATGGGTGTCAGCATCTGCTGAACACCATGGGTTCACGGTTCGTCACGATCGGCGGACCTCGCGGGGGGTGGTGCCGAAGCGGCACCGGAAGGATGTGGTGAAGGCGCTTGCGGAGCTGAAGCCGAGTTCGTGGGCGAGGGCGGCGATGCTCCAGTGGCGGTATGCGGGGTTCTGCAACCGTGCTCGGGCCAGTTGCAGGCGTTCTTCCCTGATGAGGTCGCGGAGTGTGGTGCCGCCGTGCTGGAGCGCGAGTTGAATCTGGCGCAGGGACCAGCCGAGAGCGTGAGCAACGGAAGCGCCGCTGAGTTCGGGGTCGTGGGCGTGGGTACGGATGTAGCGGCGGACTGCGGATTCCACCTCTGTGAGATGACGGGACTCGGTGGGGTGGTCGCCGACGATGTGCATGCAGAGTAGTTCGACCAGCCGATCGGACACGGCGTCGAATTGATGGTGGGTGAGATCGGCGCGTTCGGCGATCAAACCGGTGGCGAGGTCGGCAACCACTCGTCCGAGCCCCGACCTGAAGTCCAACCGCTGACCAGATGGTGCGGCGCGGTTGAGGCGGTGATCGACCTCGCATCGGGGGATTGTCATCGTCAGCCCCTTGGTGCCGCCGATCTGGGTGAACGCGAACGGCTGGTCGATGGTCACCAGGCAGCCGATGCCGGGTGACATGAGTGCGTGCTGGTCTTCCTGCCAGATGGCGACGTGTCCTGTGGTAGGCAGCACCAGGCGATAGTCTCCGTCGGAGTCGGCCCGCACATGTCCGGCACTGCGGTAGTAGGTCACTGCGTCGGCCTGCCATCCGATGATTTGGTAGTTGGCGGTCCGTCGAAGCACCGTGCGTCCGTCGAAGTCACGCTGGCGGGGGAATGCGTAGCCCATGCGTAGGCGGTGGTGGGACTGGATCAGCTCGGCCCAGTAGTCCGCGCGCTCGTGCGGAGCGACATCGTGCGTGGCAGCTGACTCGATGAGGTCAATTTCGTGTTTCATCGGCATCATCTCCCAACATCGTCACCGTCGAGCAGGCCGCGTCTCGGGGTGGTGCGGCGCGTCCACAGCATAGGTGCCCCCCATCTGCCATGCGCCTACGGTCGACGCTGCGCGCAGCAACAACTTTCGTGCGCTCACCGGCAATCGGGGCCTGCGCATCACATCTACTGTCGTCATCCGAGGGTGACACTGCACCGAGACGACGACAAAAGGTGAGCTTCTACAAATGCAGTTGCCGAGAAAGCCCGCGAAGAGGTCTATGCCCACCCGACTCGCTGAAAGCACTGCATCCCTGTCGACACCTGCGACACGTCCACCGATTTGGGATCACCGAGCCCAGGCCACACGCACCCGCGATCAACGCTGTCTCCGGGTCCGCGCAGGGCTTCTTTCCGCGCCGTTATCGGCGAAACGGCGACAGTTGCGCAGCCGATCCACGGTGTGACCGAGGTATCGGTCGAAGCCGGCCCCGCGCGCGTTTCCCGATATGGGTTGGCGCACAAACAAGTCCGCAGGATTTCACCGAAGACATCCGGATGGATGGCAATCCCGGGCGAGGGTTTCCGGTCACGTCTGACGGAATACATAGGAACTTTGTTTCGGATCGCCATCCCTGGGTGGCTGGTGAGGGGGGCTCGGTGGTTGTTGTCCGGTTGAGTCCGGGAGCGATGGCGCGATGTCGCTTCGTTATTTCGCCGCTTGCGGAAACGATCGGCAGTCTGATCGTGCTGCAGCGTCGGTCTGCCCATCCGTATCTGGCGCAAGGGAACCGCCATTGCGCCGCATACCGTGAGTGGCTACGCCAGGATCCGGTAGCCGCGGGACTGCTACCGTTGCTGGCGACGACGAAAAAAATTCCAGGCGTCGTGGCTCCACCGCCGGCTGGTGTAACGACGCGGTTGTCCGATGAGCTCGCCCAGGTGGCGGCGCATTCGGACAAGTACCTCCGGTCCGTCGCCGCGGAGGCGGTCGCCGCGTGCCCACAGCCGCCGGCCGCTCAGTGGCTGGCTCTCGACGGGCTCGGGGACCGTATCGCGGAGGTGCTGTGGACCGGGTGGAAGCGGTTCGTCGCGGCTGACTGGAAGCGGCGGCGCGCGGTGCTCGAACGCGATATCGCCTATCGCACAAGCCTGCTCGCCGATCACGGGCTGCGGCATGTGGTCGACACCATGATGGACGGACCCAAATGGTGCGCAGACAACGCGATTGTGTGCAATCGTCAGCCAGGGCCGGACCGGTGGATCGGCGACGACGGCTTGGTGTTCGTGCCGCGCACGACCTGCGGCGGGTGGTGGATCTGCGAGCAACCACCACGCTATGCCCTCATCTACTCCGCATTCGGAAGGGCGGAGCCCGTTGACAACCCCATATCGGACGACCCATTGTCGGTGCTGCTCGGTGCGGGCCGCGCCCGTGTTCTCCGCGAACTCGGGCGTCCGGCTACGAGCAGCCAACTGGCTGCGGTCCTGGACGTCTCGCTTGGCACCATCAGCTCTCACCTATCCGTGCTCCGTGCCGCCGATATCGTGTCCAGGGCTCGCCTGGGCCGCACCGTCATATACCGGCTGACCGACCGCGGCACAAGGCTGCTCACCGTCCTGGACCCCTGACCGAGCGCGACAACCGGGCACCGCGCCGATCGGCAGCCACAAGGGTGGAGTGGCTCCGCACCAACCCGTCAGCCGAGCACCCCGGCCAGCACTTCGTCGGTGCGGGCGTCGACGCTCTCCAGTCAAGGTCCAGCCCAACCGCCGCAGTCGTTGGCGCCGCCCACTTCGGCATGACTACCATCGGACGAAATGCACGTTGACTTGATGGGCTGTCTGTGGGGGATGCGCTGGGTGCGGAATTCCCGATCATGGGCCGGTCGATTCCGGATCTTCGGGCAGGCAATCTCCCTGCCCGACAGTGGGGATGGACCGACGACACCGAAATGGCCTGCACCGTGGTTGCCGAACTCTCCAGTCACGGTGGAATAGACCAGGATCGGCTCGCCGCTGCCTTCGCGCGACGGTTCGACCCGCGCCGTGACTACGGCTTCCTAGCGGTCGACACATTGCGTCGAATCCGCGACGGCGTGCACTGGCGGGAGGCGGCCGGAGCCGTGTTCGATCACCAGGGTTCCTGCGGCAACGGTGCGGCCATGCGGGTCGCCCCGCTGGGTGCCTTTTACGCCGACGACCCGGAAAGAATTGCCACCCAAGCGATCCGGTCGGCGCAGGTAACGCATCTGCATCCCGAAGGCGTCCTCGGCGCGGTCGCGGTGGCACTCGCGGCCGGTCGGGCCGCGCATGCCCGCCTGCTCGGGACTCGGCCCACACCATGGGAGTTCATTACCGCCGTCCTCGACCGCCTCGACGACGGTGACACGGGCCGACTGATTCGCCGTGCTCGCACCCTGCTCGAAGCCTCCGCGCAGGACGCTGCGGACGAACTCGGCAACGGATCTCTGGTCACCGCGCAGAACACGGTGCCGTTCACGATATGGGTCGCTGCCAAGCATCTGGACGACTACCCGGCCGCGATCACCACATGTATTGCGGCAGACGGAGATATCGACACTACCAGCGCCATCGTCGGCGGGATCGTCGCCGCCTACACCGGCACCGGCCCTCGCCGCGGTCCGCTCGTCGGAGTGCCGCAGACCTGGCTTGCCGCGCGAGAACCATTGCCCGGCTGGTTCACCCCGATCCGCCGAACACCACGACGCGAAAATTCTGCATCCGCCCGCGTTCGAAGATGGTTGTCCGGCGCGTCGTGAGGGATCAGCTGGAGGTAGCGGCTGTCCCGGTACCGCGCTGGAGGGGTTCCCCTGCGGATGGACGCAATGGCTGGGCTGTCACTCTTCGCTTTGGCCGGGGGAAATGGCGGCAACACAGATGGCAAGGTCGTTGCGCAGCCGACATTGTTCTTCCGCGGACAGCGGAGAGAACATTTGCCGTTCGATGGCCCGCACGGCCACGCTGGCGGCGTGCAGCTTTTTCTGCCCGTCGCTCGTGAGCTGGGTGGGCAGCGCGCGGCCGTGGGGCGCCTGCTCGGGTCGGGTGAGAAGGCCGCGGTCTTGTAACCCGCGGAGTACGAGGTTCATCGATTGGCGGGTGACAAACGCGCCGCGGGCGAGTTCGGAGTTGGATCCCCCGGGGTACTGGCCGAGCAGTTCGAGGCAGGCGTACTGCGCCACGGTCAGCTCCATCGGGCGCAGCACCGCGTCCATCGCGGTGTGCAGCGCGGCCTGGGCCTGTTTGAGGACGTAGCCCACCGACTGCTCCAGTTCGCCCACGGTCTCCTCTTGACTCATGTCAGCATCATGACACAGACTGGGCATGTCAACTAGCTGACAAGGCAGAGGTGTGATCATGAGTGGTGAGATCGTGTACTTCGAGTTGCCCGGCAACGACGCTCGGGCCACGGAGCAGTTCTGGGGCTCGCTGTTCGACTGGACCTTTCGCGTGGGCAACTTCCCCGGCTATTCGATGATTCACGGGTCCAACCCGATAGGCGGCACTCCACACGGCGACGCCTCCCAGCATCCGCGAATCTTCTTCAGCGTCGATGACATTGCGGCTGCGACCACGCGGGTGCGTGAACTCGGTGGCAGCGCAGACGAGCCCGTGAGGATTCCGACTGGCGCGTTCGCCAACTGCACCGATGACCAGGGCGTGCAGTTCAGCCTGTTCGAGGCCGCGCGCAGCCAGTAGTCCGCCCACGGGCCACGAGGCGACCCTGCAGTGCTGGGCTGAACGGTACTGGCGGGCCGTACCTCACGAAAGGGTGCGGTCGCCCGACTTTGCATCCGAGTCAGCGTTACCCATATTCACGACAGCAAGGAGAAACCGATGGCTGAGATCCGCAACAGGGCAGACGATATCGACGACATCAACCGGCGAACGCGCACCAGGAAGACACGGTCTGGCACGATCCCCGACAGCCTCGCCGACATACTCGACAAGAAAGGCTTCGCGCACCTCGCGTCTCTGGGACCGGACGGTGAGCCGCAGTCGCACCCGGTATGGTTCGACGTCGCCCACGGTAAGCTCCTCGTCTCAACCGGAACCGACCGGCAAAAATACCGCAACATCCAGCGGGACCCGCGGGTGTCGGTCTCAATCCTCGATCCCGACGACCCCTACCGTTACCTGGAAGTCCGCGGCCGTGTCGTCAAGATCGAGCCAGATCCCGAGAAGGCATTCCTGGACCAGTTGGCGCGCAAGTACCTAGATCAGGACACCTACCCCTACGAGCAGAGACGGAATGTCGAGCGGGTGATCATCCACATCCAGCCCGATCACGTCATAGCCTGATCTTGCGCCCAGACCCACCGCGCGACTCCGAAGGACAATCTTGAATCTTCGTTCCGGTCAGCGGTCCGACCATTCCATTTGCATGAACCCGACACTCTCGAAGATCGCTGTACCCAGATCACACCGAGTTGGCTACTCGCTAGCCAGCTTGCGGCTCAGGACAGCTTCAGGAGTCCCGGGTCAGCCGGGTTCAGCAGGTCCGCGCCGGTCGAGAACGGCTCAGTCGGCGGCGACCGCTCGTGAGGCGGCGGATGAACCCACGCCGTTGGCCACATACTGCTGGTCGTCGGCGGCTGTTGGTCGGAACTACGAGCTTCTTCCCGGCGTTGTCAGGTCCGCCGCGGCACCGCGGCTGCGCCCGGAGTGTTGTGTTCCACTGGACTTCGCAGTGGTTGAGTCCAGCAGGATGGTGTACGACCGGACACCAGCAAAGTCTGGGCGTGTCGTAGCCGAGTAGAGGGTGGTCACCGCGTGATCCTTCAACAGACCTACCAAGTCACTGAAGGAAGAAAGTTTCACGCGATGACCTCTGTCCAGCCTATCGACCCATCCAAGATGCTGTCGGACCAACTCGCCGTCGCGAGCCCGGATCTGCTGCGCAACATGATGTCCACGTTCATCCAGGCATTGATGAGCGCTGAAGCCGACACGGTGTGTGGCGCCGGCTACGGCGAACGATCCGACGAGCGGGTGAACTCACGAAACGGGTACCGCCACCGCGACTTCGACACTCGTGTCGGCACGATCGACATCGCGATCCCGAAGCTGCGCTCGGGCTCCTATTTCCCGGATTGGTTGCTCGAGCGCCGCAAACGCGCCGAACGCGCGCTCACCTCGGTGGTGGCGACCTGCTACCTGCTCGGTGTGTCCACCCGCCGCATGGAGAAACTGGTCGAATCACTCGGTGTGACAAAGCTTTCCAAGTCCCAGGTGTCGATCATGGCCGCCGACCTCGACGCCCAGGTCGAAGCGTTCCGCACCCGACCACTCGACCAAGGCCCGTACACGTTTCTCGCCGCGGACGCGCTGGTGCTCAAAGTCCGCGAGAACGGCCGCGTGGTCAACGTGCATGCCCTGATCGCGACCGGTGTCAACGCCGATGGCTACCGCGAGATCCTCGGCATCCAGGTCACCAGCGGCGAGGACGGCGCGGGCTGGCTGGCATTCTTCCGCGACCTGGTCGCCCGCGGCCTGTCCGGCGTCAGCCTTGTCACGTCCGACGCCCACGCCGGGCTGGTCGCCGCGATCGGCGCGACACTGCCCGGAGCTGCCTGGCAGCGGTGTCGTACGCATTACACGGTGAACCTCATGTCGATCACCCCGAAATCGTCGTGGCCGTGGGTGCGGACTCTGTTGCACTCGGCGTTCGACCAGGCAGACGCCGAATCGGTTGCTGCCCAATATGATCGGATGCTCGATGCACTGACCGAGAAACTGCCGAAGGTGGCCGGACACCTCGACGCAGCACGCGCTGACCTGCTGTCGTTCACCGCGTTCCCCAAGCAGATCTGGCGCCAGATCTGGAGCAACAACCCCCAAGAGCGGCTGAACAAGGAAATCCGCCGCCGCACCGACGTCGTCGGCATCTTCCCCGACCGTCAAGCCATCATCCGGCTCGTCGGCGCCGTGCTCGCCGAGCAACACGACGAATGGATCGAAGGCCGCCGCTACCTCGGCCTCGACGTGCTGGCCCGCTCCCGCGGCCTCACCGACCCCGCCGAACAGGAGGACACCACCCCAGCACTGACCGCCTGACCGAACAGGGTCACGCGGCAATCACCCCGATACACCACCCGCTTGGACTTGACCCTTCGCAGTCTCACGAACCGGACCACGGTGTTCGAAGCTCCGTATATCCGCCTGGTACCGGATTGCCACTTGCGTCCCGCCCTTCCGTGACAGCTAGTGTGGACGTCTCCGGCTTGTAGTCCCACACCCGTGTGCCATCGGCATTGTACGAATGCGCGAAAACCTCCTGGCCGGTGGCCGCGAACATTCTCCGCTCCACACCGTTCTTGACCATTGCGTCGGCCGCATGTTGGCCCGATGTCGCACCGTATTGAGCTGGCCCGCAGCTAGTGCCTCGTCCAGGTAGGTTGCCCTGGTAACCGGGTGTCGGGTTGATCGTGGACGCGTGTCCGGTGATGCTGCCAGTGGAGGTGGTGTCGGTGGCCCGGAGGCCGGAAGTGTTTGTGCGGGCGGTGACCCCGGAGGAGGGGCGCCGGTTGCAGAAGATCACCAAGACGAGCAAACAACCGGTCAGGACGCGACGAGCGATCGTGGTGATGGCCTCGGCGCAGCGGCAACCGGCCCCCGCGATCGCGAGGTTGATGCAGGTCAGCGAGGCGTATGTGCGGCAGGTGATCCACGAGTTCAACGAGCGGGGGTTCGAAGCTCTGGACCCAAAATGGAGCGCGGGCAGGCCGAAGAAGGTAGATCGGGCGACGCGTGAACGCATCGCTTGTATCGCCCGGTGCTGCCCGCGTGATCTGGGCTGGCCGTTCTCGGTGTGGAGCCTGTCGAAACTGCGAGAAGTGTTGCTGACCAACGGAATCGCTGAGATCAGCCGCGAAACTCTGCGCAAGATCCTCCACGGCGAGGGGGTGTCGTGGCAGGCGGTCAAGACCTGGAAAGCGGGCACCGACCCGGAGTTCACCGCGAAGATGAACCGCGTCCTGGACCTCTATGACCATCCACCCACCGATGGGCGGGTGGTCTGCGTGGACGAGTTCGGGCCGCTGAACTTGCAACCCCGCGCTGGTCGTGGCTGGTTCGGGCGACGAACCCCGAAACGGTTGCGGGCGACCTACCGGCGCACCCAGGGCGTGCGGCACCTACTCGGCGCTCTGGATCTGGCGACCGGCAAGATCCACTACCGGATCCGGGATCGTAAACGGTGGCAGGAGTTCCTGTCGTTGCTGAAGTCGCTGCGGGCGCGCTGGCCCGGACAGAAGCTCTACGTCATCGCCGACAACTTCTCCCCGCACAAACGAGCCGAGGTCCGCACCTGGGCTGCGGCCAACAACGTGGAACTGGTCTTCCTACCGACCTATTCATCGTGGTTGAACTGGATCGAGTCCGAATTCGCGGCTCTACGCTACTTCGCCTTGAACGGCACCGATCACCGCAGCCACGACGAACAGGACGCCGCGATCGGCGCCTACATCCGCTGGTACAACCAGCACGCCCGACCCAAACGCGACTTCGCCGTCAACTCCAAGATCCGGCACCCTGATTACCTACCGAAGGTTGCTTGACGGGGCACTAGGTCCGAACGCCACGTTGCTTTGGGGGTTGTCGGCCAGCAGACGCTGGAAGCCGGGGGTATGGGCGGTCAGGATGCCGAACGGCGTCCCTTCGGTCGAAACGCGCCGCTCGATCGGGTTACCGGACTGGTCGAAGCCCACCGGGATCTTGAGGGCGAAGGCCTCTCCGGTGGCATGCACGGCAATCTGCACGGCTGGATGGTCTGGGTCGTGCCATGGGGCGGGCACTACCTGAGCCTTCGATCGGTCCACGTAGTGGATGTTGCCCGATTCGCGTTCTTCTACGGTCAGATCTTCTTTTTTGACGATTTCGTACTCTCGGTCACCGCGCATATCCTTCGCGCTCGCCCAGGCCGAGCGACGCTTTTGATCGTCCGGGTTTACGTCGAACGAGATGCCGTTCTCTCGACCGTCGAACGCGTGCAGCATGTGATAGCGGACAGCATCTGCGCGGAACCACAGCGGTGCCTTGGTCTCTCTGTCCCAACCTGGAAGCCACAGCGGGCCGTTCGATCCTCCCAGCCTGGCGTCGGTTGCCGCAATGTTGTCGAGGTGAGTCCGGATTTCGCCGACCGTCTCACGGATATGCCGTTGAAAGATGCTCGCTTCATCATCCGCCGCCGTCGCAACCCTCGACGCTATTTGCTCGAGAGCTTCTGCAAGCCCAACCCTACTCAACGACAACCGCTTTCAGCGGCGTTGCGCGCAGGAGCCGCTGCATCAGTGGTTCTCCTTGTGGCCCGGGGCTCGCCGAGCCGGCGCAGGCGCGATCGCTGCTCGCGCGGCTTGCTGGAGAACAAGCTGCGGGCACTCATCGATGGCGGTGGACAGAACGTCGTAAGCGACCATGTCGAACCGGAACCATAGCCGCGGCAAGCCTCGTCGCGATGCATGGACCGTTTCACTTTCCTCCCTGGCCTGCCACGTTCTGCCTGGAAGCCATCGGGTCGCGGTTGCCCGGAGCAGGGTATGCCGTCAGGTAACGGTACAACAAACAGCGGCTTAAAATCGGATTCTTGATGAGGTCCGCACCGGTACCCGCTTGCTAGCCCGTGATCCTGTCCCATACCTGCGGGTGGCGGGATTCGCCGTGGAGTCGGTGGCCCGCACTGGGCGCGGCAGACAAACCCGACCCCGAAAACGCGGCCGGATCATAGGCCGACATCCTGGCCCGACCGCCGTCGATGTATTCGTCTCGCCCCGCTCGCCCGACTCGATGTCCGGCCGGCGGCCATTCGGCTAGCCAGGTCAGCAGCAGTGCCGGTGCCACACCGAGCACGAACTCGACATGGTTCACTCTTCTCTCTGGATACAGATTTGGACCTCATCCGCTGCGACGGCCACGACCTGATCCAGGTCGCCCGGCGCTCTACGACACGCTCGTGCGGGCCTCGCCGCCTTCCTGTGCACGGTTCGGCGCGCTGGCCACCACCGCAGCGACCGGTTGCGGCACCGGGCAAGCCAACGATCGCCCTGCTGAGCCGTTCACCGTGGACATCACCGCGATCCCCGTGGGAGGAGGCACGGTCTTTCCCGACCCGGCTACCGTGGCGACCCAGCCGCAACCCGGGCAGTTCCGTGTCCTCTCCGCGATCTGCCTCACCGTGGCGACCGTGGAGAACGACACGATCATCTGCCCCTGCCACGACAGCCGATTCCACATCAGCGACGGCACAGTCACCCATGGCCCCGCACAGCAACCACTGACCTCCGCCCGATCACCGCGACAACCACCGCGCTTCACATCTCCTGACAGGCCACGTCGAACCCGCCGTACATCCGCGCGCGGAGAAACGACGCCGCGACCGCGGGCTGCGACCGCGTTGGTGATCGAACCGCGAGGAGGTGACCTGATGGGTCACCGACGTTCCGGGTGCCGCCCCACCTCCGTACGGCCTGAAACGCCTGCGGACACAGCGCGCCCCCGAACCTCAGCAGCCACTATGCGTTAGTGTGCCTCCTAGCGTCCGCTATCACACCGCAGTCCGATTCCATGTCATACCAAGGGATTACATCGAACGAGAATCCGGCCGATAGCTTCGAATCGTCACGTCCGCCCCGACACCGAGCAGTCTCGCTGAAATCAAATCTCCGATCGACATCGACCGGCCGCCATCGAGGACGGGCGAAGGTGGCATCTCCGACCCCAGCTCTCAGGAAGATCTATGACGACACCGGCCTTGATCCCAGAGTCATTTCCACGATCATCGCGGCGCGGCGGCGCCGACGGTGATTACGCCCGTCTGTTGCGCCGGATCTCCGAGGCGGGACTGATGAACCGGCGTCCCCTCTACTACGCGGTCCGGCTCAGCCTCGTCGGGATCGCGTTCGCGGCCGGCTGGGCGGGGTTCGTCCTCGTCGGCGACTCGTGGTGGACGCTCGTGGTCGCGGCGTTCATGGCCGTGACGTGCGCTCAGATCGCACTCGTCATGCACGATGTCGCGCACCGCCAAGTCTTCCGGCTACGGCGGCAGACGGAGGTCGTGGGCCGACTCGTCGGCAACGCCGGCATCGGCCTGGGCTACGGCTGGTGGCAGGACAAGCACACCCGGCATCACGCCAACCCGAACCACGAGGAACTCGACCCCGATGTCGCGCCCGACATTCTGGTCTGGTCACAACGGCAGGCGCGGGCCAGCCGTGGCCCGGCTCGTCTCATCGGGAGGGCGCAGGCGTTCCTGTTCTTCCCCCTCCTGTTGCTGGAGGGCCTGAACCTCCATGTGGCCGGCGTACGTGCGCTCAGAAATCGATCGGTCAAACACCGAGGATTGGAGGGCGCGCTGCTCTTCGGCCACTTCGTCGCCTATCTGGCCGCACTGTTCGCGGTTCTGCCCGCCGACAAAGCCTTCGCGTTCCTCGCTGTCCACCAAGCGCTGTTCGGCCTGTACATGGGCTGCATCTTCGCCCCGAACCACAAGGGCATGCCAACCTTGACCGGCGACGAACGCCCCGACTACCTCCGTCGCCAGGTGCTGACCTCCCGCAACGTGCGGGGTGGCGTGTTGACCGACCTCGCCCTCGGCGGGCTCAACTATCAGATCGAGCATCATTTGTTCCCGAGCATGCCGACGCCGAATCTGCGTCACGCCCAGGTGATCGTCCGAGACTACTGCGCCGAAATCGGCGTGCCCTACCACGAGACCGGACTGATCTCCTCGTACCGCGAGGCGCTGAAGCACCTGCACCACGTCGGCGCGCCCCTCCGCACCACCAACCGACACCAGGATGCCGGATGAACCCTTCCCCGGCCGGGCTGCGGCGACACAATGACGACGTGCGTAAGGCCGTCGAAGCCGCCGCGCCGCAACCGCTCGGCGGATTCCCGGGCCGGCCGCCATCGCTTTCGCGCGGCCTCGACATATGGCTGGGTTGTCGCCCTGGATTGTGCACCAAGCGCGCCATCACCGCTGCGGTGCGGACATCGGCCGCACCATGTCGTAGAGCCTGCTCGCCTTCTGCAGATCAACCTCTTGGGCGTCGTCAAGATCGAGAAAGTAATCGCACTGCCACTTCTGGGACCGCATCGCTTGACTGTTCTGGGTCGCGGACCACGGCGGATACACGCGAAACCCACGCTTCCCGCCCCGACCCGCCAAGGAAACGATGCCGTGCTCGACCAACGCGGTCCTGGGGAACACGAACTGACCGAAGCGCAGCCCCTCCCGGGCTGTGATCACCAGCAGATCATCGCCGTCCTCGGCAGCGAACGGCTCCGTCGACCCATCCGCCGCACGTCGCCACACTGTCACGAACAGACCCACTTTCGCCGGCGTCAGCTTGCCCACCCGGTACCTGACCGACCCACGCCCCACCCTGGAGAAGAACGCACCGTACTCAGCGTTCGCCATCTCAGGAACCGCAGCCGAATACTCCAAACCCAGACGGTTGAAAAGATGCCGCGCCGCCGCCACATCAGGATGCACACCAACAGAACCCAACCAACTCCTCCTCACTGAACGGTGTCAGTGGACAAGCTTCTGATCAAGACATCTGGGCGCAGGACCGATCCTCGGCTTGCCGCACGGACAGGTCATTTTCAAGACCCGTCATCGGTGTCACTTTTGGTTGCCCCGTGCTCCAGCGGTACGTGGCGTGGCTGATTCTCATGCCCAGAACGTATCGGTAACCCCCGACAGGTCGACATTGCCGCGTACACGTCCGCTCCGATAGTCTTCGAGAGATCGCGGCTGTACATGCTCGGCTGCTGTCATTGCCCAACTCCCTGCTGCTCCACGTACTGTCGCACTTGCAGCCTGCGTAGTTTCCCGGATGTCGTGCGGGGCAGTGCACCCGGCGGAACGAAGTGCGTGGCAACCGGCGTCACACCCGAGCTAACCCGGACGGCCCGGGCGATCTCCTTGCGCGCGTTGTCGGTATCACTGCCTCGATATTCGACTGCCAGCACCAGCCCTGGATGGGGCCCGTCCTCGATACCGACCGCGACGACTCCCCCGCCCCGGACACCCGGCACGGTCGCTGCCGCCCGCTCGATCTCGATCGGAAAGATATTGCGGCCGGCCACGATGACGAGTTCCTTGGCTCGCCCACACACGACGAGCCCGTCGTCGGTGAGGTAGCCGAGGTCACCGGTGGCAAACCACTCCTCCGGATCCCGCGCCGGTTCCCCGAGATACCCGGTCATCATCGAGTCACCGCGGATCTCGATCTCCCCCACGGTCCGTCCGACAACCGCAGGCACCTCCGCCGACGATGGGACGATCCGCAATTCGGTGCCGGGTACCGGGTGCCCGAGGATCGCGTAACGCCGTCGCACGATGGCTGATCCGCTCTCCGTCTCGACATCGACCTCGTCGTACTGTGGTCCCGTTCCAACGGCAGGCATGGTCACCGCGCAGACCGATTCGGCCAGACCGTAGGCCGGGACCGCGGCCGCGGGGTCGAACCCGAACGGCGCCGCCTCCCGCAGAAAGCGATCGAACCCGACCGGGTCGATCGGCTCACCACCGCTGACGGCGATACGCAGCGACGACAGGTCGACCGACCCGGCCTTCGCCGCGCAACGACCCAGGATGTCGTAGCCGAAATTGGGACCCGCGGTCAACGTGGCACGGCTCTCGCTGAGCCAGCTCAGCCATCGGTAGGGCGCCGCCGCGAAGGTCTTGTTCGGCACGAGCCAGGTTTCGGCCCCGCTCGTGAGCCCATTCATCAGCACGATCAGTCCCATGTCGTGATACAGCGGCAGCCAGCTGCACATCACCTCCGCCTGCGGGTCCAAACCCAGCCGTTGCTGGATCGCTCCGGTGTTCGCGACCACCGCCGCCCGCGAGACAACCGCGGTCTTCGGTACTCCGGTCGAACCCGCAGTGCTCTGTAATACCGCGGGCGAACAGTCGTCCACCACTCCTTGCGGCGCCACCCTGCCGTTGGACGCCGCCGCAGCAGCATCCACAATGCGCATCGTCCCCGCGGCCGCGGCCAGTTCCGCAGCCGCGTCCGCGGCACCGACAATCACCGTGACGCCCACCGAGCACAGCCGGTCCGCGGTGTGCGCGGCCCACTCCCGCCCCTCCAGTCCTCGCATAGGACCGGGGACGATGGTGATGCTCTTCCCGGCGAGCCATGCGCCGACAACGGAGGAAACCAGTTCGGCACTGGGATCACCGATCAGGCCGATCGGGCCGGTTTCCCCGCGGTCGGCAAAGTCCGCGGCGATGCTCTCGCCCATCCGGTAGATCTGCGACCACGTGGACCGCCGCCATTGTCTGCCGGGGCTGTCCCAGATGACGAGTTCTCGAGTCGAGTCTCGCAGCGCGGCCGTGACGGTCTCGGCGAGAACGTCTTTCGTCGACGTCGACGTCATCAGCACATCTCCATGCCGACTCCCGCACCCTGCGGAACCTGGTCCGACTTCGACGCGATGAGGTCCTCGAGATCACCGAACGTGTCGCAGTCGAGGAGATCCTCCTCGTCGAGATATACGTCCAATCGATCCGCGATCGCGACCATACCTCGCGCGAATTTGACCGAGTCGAAGCCGACGTCGTTGATCAGGCGGGAACTCCTGGTGAGGCCCTCGGTTCGCACCTTCAGCTCGTTCCGGAAAATCTCCTCGAGAGCCGCGCTGATGATTACTGACATGTCATGCCTCTCCTGTGAACACTTCACATCCGCACACCGACTGGCGGGTTGGCAACTCAACAGGTCTCGGTCCTGTGACGACCTGCCAGCTCACCGGAGATCATCGCGAGCTCGTCTGGACCGACCGGGACAGCAACTTTGGTCAACTCTCAGGAAAGATAGTCGCTGAATTCCTGCCCGTCGGGTAAACGCTGGAAATTCCTGGGGATCAATGAAACTGGATCGAACGTCCGCGCGGCGCACCCAGGAACGGAAAAGAATCCCGCCCAGATCTACTGAGACCGTCCGAGCGGCGTCGCGCGAATTTCACCCGGAACGGGTGAGTCGATTGCTAATCGAGGGCTGACAGCCTCGGTGCTCGTCATCATTTTCGCATGCCGAACTAACAGCCTGGAGGAGGAAATTGCCTGAACGGGCATGGCGGTCGAGCAACCGGCAGTGGGCGGCGGATCTGTTCATTTTCGCAGTTAGGGGGCGATCGAGTGGCGTTAGGGTAAAAGGGGGGAGAGTGCGAGGAGTCGAAAGATGAGCACCACCATTCTGATCGTGATCATTGTCGTCGCCGCTGTGGTTATCTTGCTGGCCGGCGTATGGGTGTTGACGCGCAAACGGCGCGAACACCAGCGGGTCGAAGCTCAGGGTATCCGTGACCGTGCGGCGGAACGGCAAGTCGAGGTCGCTCAGCGGGAGGCGCGGGCGGAGGAGACTGCCGCCAGGAGCCGGGCGGCAAAGGCGGAAGGCGAGGCCAAGGCGGCGCAAGCCGAGCAGCTTGCCCAGCAAGCGCACATGCATCAAAGCGAAGTCGCGGATTCGCGAACCGAGTTGGACAAGGAGTGGGAGCGCGCGGATAGGGTCGATCCGGACTCGAAGTCAGGTGAAACGCAGCAAGGGGCTGACCCTGAACGGCCGTCGCGCAGCTCCTGACATTGATCCTGAGGCTCCGGCTGTCCGGGCTCGAGAAGATGAGGACGACGCGATCCCGACCACTTCGTCGCCCGTAGGTGCTGTGGCAGCCTGCTCCCGTCGTCGCGCAGCGCCTCCAGGTCCGGATGTAGGTTCGCCGAGGCCACCGGCCGTCCGGACAAGTACTGCGCGCTGCACTTCGCGAACCTGATCTGGGCGTTGAACGTCGCCGAGGTCATGGCTCATCCCGGTACGGCCGCCGACACCCTGACGCAGATCACGGAATTCGCCATCGAGATCGGCATGGTTCCCGTTCCGGTGCACCGGGAGCAGAATGGATACGTCCTCAATGCCTGGGTGGTCCCGCTCTTGAACGCCGCCCAATCACTCGTCACCAATGGTGTCTCCACACCGGAGGACGTCGACCGCACCTACATGATCGTCAACCGGGGAGCCCCACGCGGACCCATGGGCACGCTCGACGTGATCGGCATGAAGACCGCCTACGACGTGTTCGCCTACTGGGGAGAACACCACGACGACCAGCAGATGCTCGCCAACGCCGCCTATCTGAAGGAGAACTTCCTCGACCAGGGCAAGCTCGGGCTGCAGTCCGGGCACGGCTACTACAGCTATCCGGAGCCCTCCTACGCCGATCCCGACTTCCTTTCCGCACCACAGATATCGAGCGCTTCCGACATCGCGGCACGCGCAATGCTCACGTAGCGTCAGGACTCGAACAGAACCTTGGTTGTCCCCAGCGCCGCAGGGTGGGTGGAGAGGAGGTAGGCGACGTCGCGGTCGGCAAGCCCGGCGAGATTCCATCCTCGTTCGAAGGGATCCGCGAACAAGAGCACCGTTGCCTGCCCTTCGAGGCATCGAGAGTCACAATGCGTCGAGAGTCCGGGCGGCGTCAGATCCCGCTTCTCGAAGAGTGTGGAAGAATGCGCGAACGTCGCCAACGAGCAGGTCGGGTTGCTCCATTGCGGCGAAGTGGCCGCCTCGGTCGAACTCGGTCCATCTGACGATGTTGCGATAATGGCGCTCGGCGAAGCGTCGTACCGGAATGGCGTCGCCAGGGAACAATGCCACGCCCATCGGCACGGTGGAGCGTGCCAGGGGTGACCAGCCACCCTCTTCCTTGTACAGTCGCGCCGAGGATCCAGCCGTCGCGGTGAGCCAGTACAGCATCACGTTGGTGAGCATGTGGTCACGATCGACTGCCTCCTCGGGTCGTTCCGTACAGTCGGTCGCCTCCCGGAACAGGTCCACTATCCAGGCGAGCTGGCCGGCCGGTGAGTCGGTGAACGCGTAGGCCGCCGTCTGGGGGCGGGTGCTCTGTAGCACCCGATAGCCTGCGAAATCGGTCGTGAAACGGCTGAGCTTCTCCAGCCGCGCCTTGTCGTCGTCGGTGAGGCCGGCGATCTCGGCAGGGTTTTGCGGCGGCATCGCCATCAGCATGTTGACGTGTACGCCGACGACGCTCTCGGAGTCGACCACGCCGAGGTCGTGGGAGATCACGTAGCCGAAATCACCACCTTGGGCTCCGTAGCGGACGTAGCCGAGGCGGCGCATCAGCTCGGCGAACGCGCTGGCGACGCGGCGAACAGTCCACCCGGCCTCACCTGTCGGACCGGAGAAGCCGAAACCGGGAATCGAGGGAGCGACCACGTGGAACGCGTCGGCGGGGTCACCGCCGTGGGCGCGAGGATCGGTCAGCGGACCAATGACTTTCATGAACTCCGCGACCGATCCGGGCCAGCCGTGGGTAATGATCAGCGGCAGCGCATCCGGTTCGGGCGAACGCACATGCAGGAAATGCACGTTCGTGCCGTCGATAGTCGTGGTGAACTGCGGAAACTCGTTGAGCTTTGCCTCATGTGCGCGCCAGTCGTAGCTGGTCCGCCAGTACTCGGCCAAGTCTCGGAGGTAGTCGAGAGGAACGCCGGCCGTCCAACCGTCGCCGGGCAAGTGGGCCGGCCATCGGGTTCGGGCGAGCCGGTCCCGCAGGTCATCGAGTTCGGCCTGCGGGACCTCGATCCGGAATGGACGAAGGGCCGTGTCGGTCATCGTGGCTCCTTGCTCGGTGTGTTCGGTGGTGGGAGCTGCCGCGACGACAGCTTGCAGGATCGTCTCCACCGAGCACCGGAGCGCAGCCCGGTCGGGTGGTTCGGCGGCTGACCGAGCGACGTGGTCGTAGGTCAGTCCTTCCACCATGGCGACGATGAGTTCGGCATTCTCCGCTGGCCTCGAATTTCCCAACATCTGCAGCACCGTGCGGCATTGGTGCTGGAATCGTTCGCGTACCGCCGCGAGGGCGGCGCGCATCTGTGGCATCTCGGCAAAGGCGAGCCAGAGCTCCAGCCTTGCCTTTGTCCGACCCCGCTCGGGCCCGATCCATCGCACGAGTACGCCGGCCATGCGGTCGGCGGCCTGCCGGAGGGCGGACTCGGTCGCGTACTCCGGTGCGAGGTCCGCCTGGTCTATGTCGTCCAGTTCGCGCTCGGCGATGCGTTCTATGAGACCCTGCAAGAGCGCCTGGCGGGTGCGGAAGTAGAAGCTCGTGGAGCCGGGCGGTACGGCCGCCTCGGTGTCCACTGCCTTGTAGGTCAGGCCGCGCAGCCCACCCGCGGCCGTCACACGAATGGCCGCGTCCAGCAATGTCGTGGCCCGAAAGGACTTGGTCACCGCGTCGCCCTGGTTCGGAGGGTGCGCAGCAGCATGATCCGGACGAAGCCGCTGAACGGGCTGATCAGGCGCCAGTAGCGTGCCATCGCACGGCGAGACGCCTCATCGGAGCACTTCACCCGCGTCTCGGTGATGACATGGGTCCGCTCATGGCCGATCTCCTCGAAACGCATGTGGAATGTGGCCTTGCCGTAGCCCGGCTCGGCGAAGGCGAGGAACTCCCCCGGCCCGTTGATCTCCGACCGGTTCCCGTGCATCCCGAAGCTCCACCATCTACCCACCAGACCTCCGACGCACTCGACCGGCCGATCGTCGATGAGCGGGATGAACATGTCCGGCATGTCGAGTTGTGCGTGGCCAGTGCGCACTCGCGCGAGCATGTTGCGAATGGCGATCAGCATCCGCACCGGCGGAGGCGAATCGCTGATCGACATCCCCTGCCACGCGGCCCATACGGCTTCCCTTGGCGCCGCAATCTCGATCTCGTGCTGTTCCGCGAAATCCGCCTCCGCGAGGAAGCGGTTGTTCAGGGTCGCCATCTCAAGCTCCTCTATGTTCGTAGAGTGAAATCTATATCCATAGAGCGCGGGGCGCAAGGTCACTGCTACCGCCAGGTCGCGGTAGGGACGCCGGTCAGGGCTTCGCAGTCTTCGGCCCGGGGAATCGGGTTGAACTGTCTCAGGTTTGGGGCCGCCGACCAGTGTCGATCCAAGCCTCTCTGTTACACCATGGGTTTCTGATCGACCGGTACGAGTTCACGGTGAGCGTCGACCCGCACCTCGATGCCACCGCGATCCAGGTGTACGCCGAGTCCGCATGTCGTACAGACGTCGTGCGCGGTGGCTCAGCAGATTCGGAAGTCTGCGTCAGGACTCGAACAGAAGGTAGAGGCCGGTGAAGGTGAAGCCGACCATGGTCAGCATCAGAGCCAGTTGACCGGTAAGCCGGTGTGCTTGCGGCAGCAGTCGCAGGCAGCGGTCGTGAGCGGCGGCGACACCGAGGATGTGGCCGATCACCACGGCCAGCACCTTGGTTGTACCCAGCGCCGCAGGGTGGGTGGAGAGGATAAAGGCGACGTCGCGGTCGGCGAGCCCGGCGAGATTCCATCCTCGTTCGAAGGGATCCGCGAACAAGAGCACCGTCGCCTGTCCTTTCTCCACCAGGAACGTGAGGTAGTGGGCCACCAGATAGCCTGCGACGATCGGGGTCAGGCTGTGTGCGAGGCGAGCCGGAAGCAGTCTCCGCTCGGCCTCGGTCAGGCCTCCGGTCGCCCGGGCGGAGGTCCGGAACGCGAAGCCGACGACAGCGATGAAGCCGAGCAGCCCCATCGTGTTCAGTACGGTCGGCGGGACTTCGGATCCGCTGCTACCGGCGTCGGCCAGCAGCCCGCGCCACGAAGGAAATGTGGTGAAGCTGTCGAACGCGGTCGAGCCGAGCAGGGTGGCGGCCACGGCCACCCCACCGATCCGCGCCGGAGTGCCCGCCAGGTTGTTCAACGGCGAGCGCAGCACGAGTTCACCGGCATCGCGGCGGCCGAACGGGCTCAGTCTGCCCAGCAGGCTGCTGTACACCTCGAGCGGGTCGGCATGCCGGGCCCACGTGGTGCCGAACATGATCAGTCCGATCGTGGTCACGACGAGGTATGCCACGAGCCAGGTGGTCACCGCAGTCACCGAACCCGGTTGCGGGTAAGCCAGTTCGAGCCACACGAAGGAGAACAGGCCCAGCGCCGCGGGCCACTGTCCCCAGGAGCCGGGATAGCGGACCAGACCGCGGGTGGGCTGACGGCGCGACACCAGGCAGACGGCGCGATGCACCGCACGCGCCGGGGACAGGATCTTCCAGACGGGTCCGGCAACCAGCGAGGCGACCATGACACCGACCCACAGGAAGACGTAGACGACACCGGGGACGGGATTGCGTGCCGGATCGGAAGTTCCGAGTAGGCCGATCGCGAGGACGGCGACGGTGACGGCCACGCTCAGCACCGAAATCGCGGCCCGAACCGCCCTGGAGTCCACGACGGCTCCCACGAACGAGGGGAGCGCGACTCCCGGTGATCGTGGTTCCAGGCGCGGTTCGCGCCAGACGAGCACCAGTACCGCGAACGAGAACGTCAAGGCCCAGGCGGCCCCGACGAGCGCGTACGACAGCGGAATCGGCAGGTCGGTGGCACCGCCGAGGCCGTGCGCCAGCACTGTCATCCGCGCACGAGCAGCGTCGCCACCGTGCGTCGGGCGTAGTGCAGTTCGATCTCCACACGTCCCGGCACGTCTACGGTGAAGCGGAACCGCTGGCCATTGCCCGGGGTGATCGGGAAGGTGTGCTCGGGCGTGGCATGGACGTGCAGTTCGTCGTCGGTGTCGCTGTCGACCACGATCTCGATCGGTCGTCCCACCCGGGTCTCCAGGCGGACGTCGGCCGGGCTCACCGAGCCCGCGGCAATCCGCACGGCGACAACGAGACTGTCCGAGTCCCTCGCCACCGCAGTGGACGGTGCGGTGGCGGGATCGGACGACGCGCAGCCGGTCATGAGGAGAACACCGAGAAGGACCAGCGCGCGCACGGTTGCCATCAGTCCTCCTTGTCCGGGCCGTGCTCGGACGGCGAACTCGGCGTCCGATCGCGATCTTCCGCACGACGGTCTCGCAGGGCGACGAGCACTACGACGGCGACCACCAGCAAGGCAGGCAGGAACGCCGGTATCGCCAGCAGGATCGAATGATCGGCCAGCACGTCCACACCGTCGTAGCCACGAGTCATCGAGAAACCACCGGCTCCGCCACCATCGTTCGGCTCGCGTGCGGATACCGGTCGTTGATTCGAGCCGCACCCCAGGACAGCGCCCCGACGAGGACGAGGCTGCACACCAGCACGACCAGCGACGCCGCGGCGAACAACCAGGAGGGGTGGTCGAACGACCGCTCCCGCTGCAGCACGGTGATCTCGGCGATGAACGGCCGGGTGAACGAGGTGAGCGCCGGGACCTCTTCGGCGCCGATGCCGGGGTCGGCCGCCATGAAGATCGGCAAGGCGGTCAGTACGCGCCCGTCCTGCAAACGTAGGACGGTCTTCCACGTCCCATGCGCCGGAACAGGTTTGGTCGACACGTAGTGGCCGGCGCCCACTCGCTGGAGTTGGTCGACGACCAGACCGCGGCCGGGACTCTCGCCGCCGATCCCGCCCTGCCAGGCCAGAATCTGGATCCACTCGGGGTCGGAGCCGACGAGATCGGTGGGTTCGAGGCGCACATCCGCGAGCACCATCCTCCTGCCCGAGTCCGATTCGGCATCGCGCAGTGTGACCGTGGCGCCCGCCTGCTCCGGCACCTCGATGAGCAGCCCGTTGGCGGTCGCGGCCGCCACGATCACGACCGCGGCCACCATCAGGCCGCGTCGCACCGGTGGGCGTGGCAGCGCTTCGCCCCGCAGCGTCATGGCCAGCAGCGCGCCGACGATACCGCCCGCGATGCCGGTGGGCACGGCCATCGCCAGCAGTTCCGGCCACATCCGGATCGGCCATGGATCGACGAACATCGCACGGACCCAGAGGGATTCGAGCCACAGCCCGACCGTCGCGATGGCGAGCCCGCACATCGCGCCCCACCAGATCGGCCGCCGGATCAGCGCCAGCAGTGCGAGCAGTTCCACCACGACGGCGCAGCCGAGATAGAGCGGGAAGACGTTGCGTGGCGCGTCGATGACCGGCCCGCCGACCAGCACGGCTACGACAGCACGGACCAGGGCGGCGAAGCCGACCACAATCAGGGTGCTGAACGGACCCAGGCTCGCACGGGCAGCGACGAGGGAGATGGCGGCCGCGGCGACGATGAGCATCGGCTGCAGCACGAGCCGGAACTGCTGCACTCCGAAGTCGAATTCGACCTGGAACACCGAGAGCCCGATGAGCAGACCACCGAAAGCGAAGCAGCGCAGCAGCCACATCAGCCGCCCGTCGGCGCGGTCGGGGTCGGGCCGGCTGTGCCTGCCCTCGAACTCGAGCAGCAGCACACCGACCAGCGACAATCCGGCGCCGCCGATGAGCATCAGGTGCGTCGGCCCCCACAGCGTGACGTCCTGCCCGAACAGCCGATGCCAGACGTCGTCGAGGGGGAACCCGATCAGCGCGTAGAGACCGGCACCCGCGATGAGGAGGCCGCCGACGGGCGCGTACCAGGTACGGGTGATCCGCACCGCCGCGGCGCCGGGCTTTTCGTCCAGAGGCAACACGATCGCCGACATCCCGGCGGTGAACAGGAAGAACAATCCGGCCAGGATGAAGTAGTGCGCCGGATTCGCCAACGGCCCGTCATCGCGACCGTTGCCCACGTGCAGGCTGACATCCCAGATGAACCCCAACAGGGCGGTCAGAATAGTTGCGAGGAACATCCCGAGCGGGAGGGCGACCCAGCCGGGCCGGTTGAACAGTCGCCCGAGACGGTCGGCGAGCCGCTGTAGCCAAGTGATTCGGCGGGTGCGGTGGAGAAACCCGATCCACAGCAGAACCAGGGCGACCAGCCCCGCGGCCCCGGTCATGGCGGCTACCTGGTCCAGCGCCGCGCCTCCGCCCTCGGTACCGGGTGCGGCGAACCATCCGATCCTTTCATGCGCGACGTCGCGCACAGGAGACCTCCATCACGCGGAATATGTATATGTAACTAACGGTACCATAAATGGGGTCCGCATCGGCAGGTCGAAATTGCGCACGTGGCTCCGATCGGGCGACGATCGGCAGGAGTGCCCCCAGCCTGGTCAGCGTGTGGTGCACGATCCCAGCGAAGGCTCGGGGCCCCGGCCGCATTCCATAGCCATGCGCTGCGCTCGGCGCACGCGCCGCGGTTGGTGGACCGGTCGGGGTTCCGGCGCCGCCGTGTTGCTCGGACCTTCTGCAGCACTCACACAGCCTGTAGCGACCTCGCCCTCCCCGAGCGGGCGAGGTCATCAGATCAGCAGGCAGGCTGGAACAATTCCCCCCGGCTGGGTCAACCCGCGGAACAACCACTTGATGCCAGGTCGATTCCGCGCAATGGCGGCACATCATTGATGTCGAGTACTTGGTGCAGGTGATGGATTCCCGGGGGTAGATGGGCCGCCGCCCGGACTGCGATAACCGCGACGACGGCCGTGGCGCGGGATTGAGCTCGTCCGCGCGCCCACCGTGTTGCGCCGTTGTGGCCGCGGGCGAGGACGAGCCAGTCTTCCGTGCCCGGCAGGTGCAGCCCGCGTGGCGCACGGGACGCTCCAGGGATCCAGGTCAGAGTTGCCAAAGCTCGGGTCGCAATGGTCGAGTCGACACCGAAGTACGTTCTGACTTGCACCCCCAGGTCGCGGCACAGCGCGCGCTGGTCGGAGAAATCTACTCGATACAGCCGCCGTCGACCTTCGCCGGGGAGGTCGAATGTCTTCGGCCTCGTGAAATTGCGGGTCACTTGCGTGCCATCGTGAAAGCGCTTGCCCAGCAAGTGATATGTCCATTCCGTCGCGGCCGCACCATGTTGCTCTCCGACCCCGAGCAGTACCGCCAGATCGATCGGTCCAGGCGAGACGCGATGAACGGCGGCGGCAAGCAGGTTCGTCAGGCCGGGCGCGAGGCCGACGTTGACGATCACCGCGGCTGCCGGCGTCAACCGCTCCAGCTCGGCGACATAGTCCGTTGTGGCAGTCACGTCGACGAAGGCGACGCCGTGCGCGCCCGCGAGTGCTGCGAGTCGAGGATTCTCCGCGCCCGACGCGTTCACCACCACGTCCGTACCGGAAAGTGCGGCAGTGTAGGCCTCGAGACCTGGATCGGTCAGGTCCATCACAAGGTCGGCGCGAGCGGCGTCGCGTCCGGCCGCGATCACGTTGACGCCGGTAGCCCGCAACTCGGCCACCAGATGGACGCCGACAGCGCCATACCCACCTAAGACCAGCACGTTTCTCACACGTATCCATCCACCCTGAACCGTCTTGGCATCCCAAAAGCCTCGCCCGCCATGATGCCCCCTTTCGTTAGAGCGTCACTATCATGACTGTTCACTATAGCTACGCTCTAGCCAAATAGAATCCGCAACACGAATGGGAACACCTGGTGCGGCATTTGCTCAGCCGGGGGACAGCGGTGGGCGGTGATCCGCCCGCGGGTCGGCCAGAGCCCGAGAGCTCGCTGGACTCGGACCGAGCCGAGCCCGTTGGACGGCGGGAAGAGGCTGTCGCGCACACGATGTCGGCGCACCGCCACGCACACGTTCCTCGTCGATCCCAAGCTGCGGGATCTACCTCGGGTCGATCGTGTTCGGCTGAGAACCGGTCGGGCCCACGCTTCTGCGTGGTGGGCCCCGACCTTTGCCCTACGTTCCTGCCGCCTGGTGCTGCCTACTTCACGGTGACCGTGATCGTCTTCGTCTGCGTCCTGGCGGGCAGCTTGGCGGTGTCGACCATCAGCACCTCACCCGAGTCCTGCACGCCGTTGGCGAGGATCTTCGGCTTCAGTCCGAACGGCGGCTGGTCACCGGCGGCGGCCTCGATGCCGAAGTCGCTGTCGTTGGTGATGTAGAGGGTCTTGCCGCCGTCACGGGTGGCGACACCCTCGATCTTGTCGTGGCCGAAGAACTCGCCGTCGGTGTTCAGACCGTCCAGCAGGCCGCCGAGGTCCAGGTTGGACTTCTTGGTGACGGGGGTGATGCCCGCCTTCTGCAGCGTGGCGACGCCGTCGGCGGTGGACCCGGCGCCGACGAGGAGCTCCAGCGGCTTACCGTCGACCAGCAGGCCCCTCTCCGGATCGTATTGCGCGCCCTGGACCTTCGCCTGCGGGCCGACATCGGTGGCGCCGGTGATATCGATGGTCCACAGCTTCTTATCGGCCTTGGGCGTCTTGTTGCCGTCACGCTCGTCGACCAGGAAGGTGGTGGTGCTCAGCGCTGTGATCTCGGAGATCGCGAGCTTCTGCTTCGGATCCTCCAGCGGATACACGAATTCCTTGACGTCCCTGGTCTTCAGATCCACCGTGACGATCCGGGTCATCGGCACCTCACGTGCCGACGTGACACCCGGAGCGTTCAGTGCGCTCTGGATGATGCCGACCAGCGTGCTGCCATCCGGCGTGATGGTGAGCCCCTCCATGCCCTGGTTCGGCGTGCGCAGCGAAAGTTCCTTGGGCAGAACGCGTCCCGGCGCCAGCCGCTCCAGCTCGGTGCCATTGGCGTCGAAGTGCACGAGGAACGGACCATATTCGTCGGAGACCCAGAAGCTGCCGTCGGGCATCGCGACCAGGCCCTCGCTGTCGATGCCATGATCGGTGGGCGGAAGGATGTTTCCGTTGAGGTCGCGGATGGTCTCGCCGGTGGAGGCGGAGATGTCGACCTGGCCGTTGAACGGCTGGCCAGCCGGATTCTTCAGGGGGATGGTGGATTCCAGCACGGCCTTGGCGCCGACAATCTTGAACTTCGCGATGCTGGGGGTGAACGTCGGTACAGGCGCGAGCTTCTCGTTCTTGCCCTTGCCGTCCACGTTCGGACCGCGGTCGGTGAGACCGTAGAACTCGTCGGTCGATCCGGGCACCGGCGTGAACGCCGACCCGTACCCACTGCCGGGCAGGCTCACCCCGCCGAAGTCGCCGAGCGGCGGAATATCGGTGGTGAACAGCTTCACGGCGTCAGTGGTTGTCACGGTGATGCTGTCGGACCCGGTGTACCCGGCCGTCGGCGTGTACACAACCGCGCCGTCGGCGCGCCGCGTGATCGTGCCGTGCTGCGGGTCAGCGATCCCCACCGCGGCGCTGCCGCCGGTCTCGGCCAGCAGATCGTCCAGCGAGATCACCAGCGGCTGATCCTTGGTGGCGGTGAAGTCTCCACCCGAGCTCGACGACGAGCAGGCGGACAGAACAGCGGTCGCACACACGGCAACCATGACGAGCGCGCTTCGGGCGCCGCAGCGAGTTCTCACCAGCGATGCGTACCGTCCGAGCTCGACCACCAGTTGACGTCGAGCTGAACGGCCGCCGTCGATGCCCAAAACCAACCGATCAGTCTGCTGCGGTAACGGCCTCACCGCGCCGACGCGCGGCACCTGAGCGTGGAGCTGCGTGGTTACCGCGCTCTCGGTGTTGGATGCGGGGCTCCGACAGCACTCAGCCGTACCGCTTGCCGGTGTTCCCTTGTCCGTCATCGGAACACCGTACAGTCGACGGCCGACAGCTCTGGATCCGACTGACGCCTGGGGAAATGGGGCCACACGCTATGAACGCCCGTGCACGAGCTGCCACTTCATCTAAACTCACAGCGGCCGTCGAATCGGCGTCGCCCGCGTGGGAGGTCGTAGCCGCCGCGGTCATCTCATCTGCCACGCTTTGGGCCAGTTCGGCACTGGCTTGGTAGTCGAGCTTCAGCGCACCGCTTTCGATGTGGATATGACGCGGCCTGGGGTGCATTCCGGTTGCCTCCCTTGCAGTTTGACCGGTTTCCCGCCGGGCGGGGTCCCAGGTTCGCGTTTGCCCTGGTCAAAGGCTATACCGGGTTGATTGGCCGCGTTATGCGTCCGGCGTATAGTCCGGTCGCCACGAAGGGATTAGGCTCGGCTTGATTCACCCGAGGTTCGAAAAACCCCAGGTCATCGGTATAATTCAAGGTGAAAGGAACGCGCCTGCATGAGCGTCACGACTGAATCCAGTCAGCAAGCAAAGCCTCAGCGTCACAAGGTCACGGGGGATGTTCATCTGCTGTTGCGCCGCGGCAACGAAGTGCTGTTCGGTGAGCGTCAGAACACTGGATTCGAGGATGGTGCATGGCATCTGCCCTCGGGCCACCTCGAGGCCGGCGAGTCCATCATCGAGGCTCTGATCCGCGAAGCCGACGAAGAGATCGGCGTGGCGATCGAGGCGAAAGATGTGCACTTCAGCCACATCATGCACAACTCATCGTCGGGTGGCCGGATGGCGTTCTTCTTCACGGTGCGGTCCTGGCAGGGTGAACCCACCAACCGCGAGCCGGATAAGTGCAGCGGCCTGGAGTGGTTCGCGGCGGATGCGCTGCCTGACCACATGATCGGCTACTGCCGAGCGGCGATGGAGGATATCGCCGAGGGCAAGTCCTTCTCGATCTACGACTGGTAGATCCGTGACTGCGGCAAGCACAAGCGGGCCTGATCGTCGGCGGTGACCGATTGTGCCGGGTGGCCGTAAGCGGTGGCGTCCGCTACGTCAAGCAGCTGCTGGACAACGGCACCTACACCAACGACGTAGGCCGAGCCTTGACCAGTGCCGCCGCTAAGATGATGACCGCCGCGGGATGGGTACTATGACGCTGGACGCCTGGAGGATGCGCGGCGCTACGATGCCGATGCCGCCCAGGCGGCCACCGCGGTCGATGATGGCATCGCCGTGGCGCATGCCCTCGGCAACGCTAGTTCCCTATTGACCGAATGGAACGGCGGCACGCCTGCTGGTACTCGGCAGGCGGTGCAGTATGCCAGGAAACCCAGGAGCAGATGCGGGATTTCGACAACTCCGGTGTCGACGCGGTTGCAATCCACCCCTCGACCGCACCGTAGGGGACACCTACCCCCATACTGCGGTGCCTGAAGTTCGGGAGTTCTTGAGATGCGGGCCGAGGCGGTCTAGAGCCGCCCGTGTCTTCGGACGATACCGATCAAGACGCAGGATCGGCATCCTCCGCCCCGCTGCTATACCGGTGCATGGCGGTCCGGATCAGTTCGCGGACAGTGGTGCCGATCGCTGCTTGTTCGATCAACGCCGTGAATGCCTTCTCGTACAACACAACTTCGCGCGGCTGAGTGACTGTCAACTGCGCGGTGATCGTCTCGGCCTGCACCATCTTCCGGTCGAAGATGGTGAAGTTCATCAGCGGTATCCGGTAGGCGGCATCCAGAGGAATCACGCCGAGTACGACGCGCGGCAGTGTCATGGCTACCAGGAGCCGGTCCAATTGTTCGATCATCACTTCCGGGCCGCCGACGACCGTGCGTAAGGCTTGTTCGCCGATGAGAAAGTGGAAGCGGTGCCGACCCCGGTACAGGACGGTCTGCCGCTCCAACCGGGCCGCCAGCGACGCTTCGATGACATTGGGGCCGCCATAGAGGGCTTCGACGGTTTCCAGGACACCGCGAATGTAGCGCGGCGTCTGCAACAGGCCGGGCACGAGGCCGGGCTCGTACCAGCGGACCAACTCGGCATCGGCTTCCATTTTGGCGATCACCCGCTGCCACTGCGGGATACGCATCCGCCGGACTTCGAGGTAGGCGGCTTCGACGTTGTGCAGGGTGGCGATCAGGTCGGGCAACTGGTTGGCGGCGTGACAATGCAGACACCACGCCCGAAGATCCTTCTCGGAGGGTGCCTGCTTGCCATATTCGATTTTCGAGACCTTCGACTCGTGCCACCCCTCGAGGTCCGCCAGGGCGCGACCGGTCAGACCGGCTCCCTTACGGATCTCGCGCAATCGCTGTCCGAGCGCCTCGCGGGCTTCCCGCAGATTGTTCACTGATACAGTGCGTGCACGTATTCGTCGTGCGGAACCGCCACCGGCCAGACACGGTCACGGACAGTGCGGAAATGCGCCGCGATCACCGGATCGGTGGTCACGGCGAAGCCGGCACCCTCCCCGGTCTGGGTGAACACGCTGAACGCGGCCAAGTGGTCATCGAACAGCCAGTAGTCGTCACCGGTCAAATCGGACAGTGCGATGGAATGTCGCGGCAGCCAGCGGATTTGCTCACCGGCCGCGATGTTGCGCTGCGACACCGTTAGCGCCCACCTCGTGTAGTCGGTATGTGGTTCGGTCACCACCCGTACGCGTTGCACCTCCTGGCCGGTATCGGTAATTTCGCGGACGAGATCAAGCCAGGGCTGCTGCCAGGCGGCGTCTTCGGATTCCCCAGCCAGGAACTGCCGCAGCGGTTCGAACTCCCCGGATACGGCATACGTGTCCTGTAGTTCGAGATGGAAGGCGCGTTGCCACGGGGACCGGAACAGTTCATCGAGTTCATTACCGGTCAGCGAGTACATCGCGGCGGATCTCCTTTCCCATCGGCACCTCCACACACGTTTCATGCGGCGGAATATCCATCTGCGCCAACGATTCCGCATCGGTAACGAAACTTCCTGTCAGGGTGAACGTCCCGTGTCCGGTGTCGTGAAGTATTGCGCCCAAACAGGTTCCGGGCTCGAGGAACCCGAGGAGGGGGTGCGGTATTTCGATCAATTCTGGGTGACCCGATACTCGCCAGTGCTCCCTGCACCACGTAGGTGCCCCGATCGCTGGCATACAGCGTGGGCGACTGGTGGGAACCGGTGTTCTTGCCGAGGAAACGTAAACACATGATGGAGACCCCTGCCATTTGATGTGCGTCAGCTTGCTTGCTGAGCAGATCTATCCTCACCACGGCATCGGCAGCAGGTCAATGCCTCAACCGATCTCGAGCAAGTCCACGCAAGCTCGTTGCTGCCGCCCGTCAGGCGTTCGTAGCGTCGAGTTCGAGCCCCGGCACCAGGCGGATACTCGTCCCGATGTAATCGCCCCACGCTTCGACGATCCCTGGTGCCGGGCGCTTACCCACCAACCGGGAAAGCGAGTGGAACAGTGCAGTATTTGGCACGAGTGCATTGCTGCGGTAGCCGCTGGCTGGTCCATGTGCCAGCGATCGACTATTGGACCCCGGTTGATGACAAGCGCGCCATCGAGTCCACCGCCCGCACGATGATCGCCGACATCACGGGTGTGGCATCGGATTCGTTCGGCGTTGATCTCAGCGCGGCGCGTGCGGACGGGAGCCCTCGGCGAGTATGCGGCTGCGGCGACTGTTCTGCGGCGGTGGAACGGCGTAACGGCGTGACCATCTGAACCCAATCTTCTCCGACCCGCCGGATCGGGCGCAATTGGTTTGCTGTTGGCAACGGCGGTGGACATACTCGATCCGGCACCAGTGTCGGTCGCCGCCGTGTCACTCCCGGCTCTGGAGTGGTGAAGGGGTGCACGGTCTGTGGCTACTCTCCGGGGAAGCTATCCGGCACGGTCCAATGTGCCAACCGTCCCTACTGCGCTCGGACACAAGGACGGATCCAGCGTGCCGAGGCACGACGGTTTCCCGTGGACACCCGCTGTATCAGCATGACCGACAACGCCATTGCCGCGCCGAGGACCCCGAGCCCGGCGGCGATGGCGGCGAAAGCGCCACCGCCGATCGGGACGCTGCCGAGAATCGTGTTTCCGGACGCATTTCCGATGTTCATGACAGTGCTGTGCCACGAAACCAGCGTGGCTCGGGCATCGGGCCGCACCTCTACCAGGAACGCCTGCTGCGCCGAGTAGCAGATGCTTCCCGCGAGGCACCAAACTACGAGGGAGACAAGGAAAGTCGCGATTGTGGCACTGGTCGCCGCAATCGCCACTGCTGCCGCGAAGACCAGCGCGCTCACTACGGTCACCCAACCTTCGCCGCCTTTGCTTCGGCGTTGTCGGTCGATCAACGATCCGCTCAGCAAGGAACCCGCGATGACCGCGACGCCGACCAGGACGCCGACGAGACCATTGGTGACCACGTCGAATCCGAACCGCATCTCCAGCAGGGCACCGACATAGGTGAAAGCGCCGAGCCGTCCTGCTTGAACAGCGAACGTAGCGGCCAAAGCCGCCAGTACCACGGGAGATAGCAAGGGCCGCATCATGTTCGACCAGCGCACGGTGGTGTCGCGAGGGTGGATCGTGTCGACTGCCCGCCAGGCCCACAGCACAACCAGCGCGAAGCCGATGCCGATGCCGATGTATGGCAGGCGCCAACCGAAGCTGAGGGTGCCGAACGCCCCCAGCGGAACGCCGATCACCTGACCGAGCCCGTACGCCGCGAAACCGCGGGCGATCGCACGTCCGCGCTGGTGCGGAGGACAGGCATCGGACAGGTGCGCCCACGCCGCCGGGAGGGTGACCGCGGCGCCGAATCCCATCAGCACTCGGGCGACGATCAACTGGGGAAAGTCCTGCGCCAGACCGACGCCGATATTGCTGACCGCGAACAGCGCCATTCCGGCGATGATCGGCCGCCGCTTGGGCCACACGTCCGACAGCACGCCGAGCGGCGGCCCGAATACCGCATACGCCACCACGTATGCGGTGGACGCCGCCGCGGCCAGCGGCACCGAGATGTGGAGATCCGCAGCGAGTGTCGGAAGGACCGGGGGCATGAGGTAGCCCTCGGTGCCCATGACGAAGAAGAGGACATACAGGACGAGGCACTGTAGGCCCGCGCTGGATCTCTTACGGTCTGTCCGGGGACCGTTCTGCCGCTTGTTCTTCTCCGTATACCGGACGTCGCTCATCCCGGCACGCTCGGTGATTCGCGTTCATTCACCGGCCAACCGCTCGACCAGTTCGGCACACACGTGCGGAGGACCCAGCATGAAATGACTGATACCCAGGCGTTCGCGCAGCGACAGGCACTTGTCGGACAACTGGTCGATCGTGCCGATCCACACGTGCGGGGAGTCCAGATACTCGTCGACGGTCAAGTCCGTGCCAGTGCGAGAACGGATGTCGTCGACCCAGCGCCGAGCTACCGCGAGCGCGTTGTCGGTCACGGTCACGGGCGCGGCGGAAGGATGGGTCGCCGAAGCATAGGTGGACAACTCGAGCCGGTCGAACCGTTCGCCCGCCGACTCGCGAACCCACGCGACTTTCTCGGACGTCGCGGCGAAAGTGATGCTGGAAGGCTCGAAGAAGACACCGCCGCCGCCGACGGGCACGCGGGGAGCCAACCCGACGGTGTCGGCCAGTTCGGCCGCCAACGCCAGCATCTTCCTTCCTCCGCCGCCCAGCAATATCGGCGGCCCCTGCCGTCGAAAGGGTTTGGGCTGACCGTCGTGATCGGTGATCGTGTAATGCTTCCCGGCGAACGAGAACGGCTCGCCGCCGAAGCACCCTTTGAGCACCGTGACAGCTTCGCGCACTCGGGAAACACGGACCCCTACCGGTTCGAACGGAATTCCGGTGGCCACGTATTCGGCTCTGTTCCATCCGGCACCCAGACCGATTTCCAGTCGTCCCTCGGACAACACGTCCAGGGTGGCGAGTTCCTGTGCGATCACCGCAGGATGCCGGAGGTCGACATTCAGCACGTAGGGGCAGACCTGGATGTGCTCTGTGGCCAACGCCGCCGCCGTCAGCAGCGGAATCGGTGCGTGCTGGGCGATCAGATGATCCGGAAAGACGATTGCGTCGAATCCCACCGACTCGGCGAATCGCGCGGTCTCCTGGATGTCCTGCACGCCCACCACACCGGAGGCAGCACGCGCTGCGAAGCGAAACGGTTTCATGCGGGTTCACCCGAGGAATGCGCCACCTCGGTGCGGGGTTCCGGTGGACGCCGGTGGCGCTGTCCGAGTTCGGCCTCCAGCGCGGTCGCCACCCGGAACACGATCGCCTCCTCGAAGGCCCGCCCGATGATGTGCAGGCCGATGGGCAGCCCGTTCGCGGCGAACCCGATCGGCAGCGACAGCGCCGGATGACCGGTGACGTTGAACGGGATGGCCAGCATGTCGTTGACGAACCGGGGCGGCGGCCAGTCGACCGGAAAATCGCTCCACCGGGCGGCGGTGGTCTGGCCGGACGCGAGGACCAGGACGTCGCAGCGGTCGAAGACGATCTCGTCGAGCTGCCGCGTCAGCCACCGCCGGACGTCGTAGGCCCGCAGCAGATCGGCCGCCCCGATCCCGGCGCCGGGCATCATGCGCTGATAGGTGTAGCGCGCGAACGAGTGTGGGTGCCGACGCAGCAGGTCCTCGTAGTTCGCGAACGCCTCCGCGGCGAAGATGACGCGACCGCACCCGTTGAATACGTCGTAGGGCGGCAACGTAACTTCCTCGACGGTCGCGCCGAGCCCGCCGAGCAGGCCGAGCGCCTGCTGGATGCCGGCGAGGATTTCGGGAAACGTCGCCGGGTCGTCCGCGTACCACCCCGGCGCGCTGGCCACACGCAACCCGGCGACGCCGCGGTCGAGCGCTGAGGTGTAGTCCGGCCGCGGGGACTCGGCGGTGCGTGGATCGGCCGGATCCGCCCCCGCGATCACCTGCAACAGCGCGGCCGTGTCACCGACGGTCCAGCTCAGCGTGCCGAAATGGTCCAGAGTCTGCGACAGCGTGCTGGCGCCGTGCCCGGGGACCAGCCCGTACGTCGGTTTGAGGCCCACCACGCCGCAGTGGAACGCCGGGCCTCGGATGGAGCCGGTCGTGTCGGACGCGACCGCGACACGAACCAGACCCGCGCCGACCGCGGCGCCCGCACCCGACGACGAGCCGCTCGGCACATGGGCGTCGCTCCACGGGTTGCGCGCGGGCGGGACGGGTAGTTCGAAGCTCGGGCCGCCGAGCGCGAACTCGAAGGTGGTCAGCTTGCCCAGCCCCACCGCACCCCCGGCACGCAGACGGCTTTCGACCGTGCTGTCCGCATCCGCAACGTGCTCGGCGCACAGCCAGGAGGCATTGGTGGTCGGCACCCCCTCCGCGTCGAAGATGTCCTTCAAGGCGTACGGAATCCCGTGCATCGGACCGTGATCGAGCCCGGCCCGCAGGTCCCGATCGGCGGCGCGGGCACGGTGCAGCGCGGTCTCTTCGGTCACCTGGATGAACGCGTGCAGCGCGGGGTCTAGCCGGGCGATCCGCTCCAGGGCATCAATGGTGAGCTCGACCGAGGTGAGCTCACCCGCCCGGAGCAACTGCCCCGCCTCCGGAACCGACAGCTCGTGCAGCGCCCCGATCCCGTCAGCCATTAGATGTCGCCTTTCCCCTGTCCGCCCCTCCCTGGTGCCGGTCCTGAACCTCCCGCAGCGCCGCGGCCATCTCCCGCAGGCCTCGATATCCGCGCACCACACCGCTTTTCAGGTCCGTGGGCACGTCGATGCCCAGCCTTCGGGTGCAGACGTCGAACTCCGCCTCGATCGCCGCGTCGGACGGAGTCCCGTCGATCGGCGCTCCGTTCCCGCGGACGGAAGCGCCCGCAACCTCGTCGTGTCCGAGGGTGTCCACCGCGAAATCCTCCTTTGCCAGGGTCGATGTACTGGTGACGGACAGCGGTCCGTCCCCGTGCCGGTCTGCCAGATGGGCGCAGGTGATCAAATCCAGGTACGCGCACCCGGTGGAGGCGAAGATCGTCCGCCGACACGCGAACTCGGAGGCATCCGCCGACACCAGGGCATCGAGTTCCAGAGCGCCCGCGTGGCTCGGACCGGCCTCGGCGATCGCCGTGCGCAAGTCCTCGACGATCAGGACGCTGGAGCGGAGCAGCTCGACAGACAGCTCGCGTGACTCGGTGGTGTGCGCGCCCATGCAGTTGACGTGCAGATGAGCAGGCAGATCCACCGCAAGCGGAAGCGGAGACACCGAAGTCGTGGCGGTCGACAGGACATCGACGCCTCGGCTGGCCTCCACAGCGGACGCGCAGACGACGACGTTCACGGTCGCGGCGACCATCGCCGACGCATCGCGGGCGAACGCCGCGGCGCGGCGCGGGTCGCGAGACCAGATGCGGACCTCGGCGAGGTCGCGCACCGCGGACGCGCCGAGCAGCTGCTGGCGGGCCTGGACCCCCGATCCGATGATGCCGAGGACCCGGCTGTCCGGCGCGGCGCAGCGGTCGGTCACCAGAGCCGTCACCGCAGCGCATTTCAGATTGGTGACGGCAGCACCGTCCAGCACACCGAGGAACCGCCCCGTGGAAACGGAGAATATTGGTACAACCGAGGTCACGGTGGCTGCGTGCGACGCTTGCGGTATCCCGTGTCGTTCGGGCGCGGGCATGATCGTCGCGACTTTGTTGATGTAGAGGTCGTGGTCGGGCGACACGGCGGGCATCGAGATGAACTTCGTTCCCGTGGCGTCCTCGACCGTCTCTCGTGGTGGAACCAGCATGCGGCCGACCGCACCGCCGCACAGCGCGTCGCGCATCGACTCGGCAACCGATCGGACCAGCCGCACCGACGAGGCCGCGGTTGCCACCGTCATGTGAACTCTTCCAGGACGTCCTCGAGAACGGTGACGAAGTCCTCCGTCATCGTCTTGGTCATATCGCCGCGCAGCATCATCCGGACACCGGCCCGTCCACGCGCCACAATCGGGAAGAACATCGCCGAACAGTAGTAACCGCGCCGGTACAGCTCGGTGGACAGCCGCACGGCGCGGTCGTTGTCGCCGACGGTGACGAACTTGATGTGCGATCCGGTGCCGCGGACGTCGCGGTCCTTCATCCGCCGGTCGAATATGCCGATGTTCTCCGCCAGCTGACGCTGGCGCGCGCCGAGTTCGGGCGTGTGATGGACGGCGATGCTGCCCCGTGTCGTCCCCACGGCGGCGGTGCGCAGCCCCTGCGACCAGCCCATCGGACCGGTGCGATAAAGGAAGTCGAACTTTCCGGACGAACCGATCATCGCGATGCCGCCTGTGCTGCCGAACGCCTTGGCGAGCGAGGCCACGATCATGGTCCGGTCATCGAGTTCCCGGAACACCGACCGCGCGTACCCCGCACCGTTCGGGCCCTGGGTGGACAGTCCGTGTGAATCGTCGAGGTAGACGTACATCCCATACCGTTCCTGGAGGAACTTGATGCCCGCCAGATCGGCGTGGCCGCCGGTGGAATAGACGCCTTCGCACACATAGGCCACGCGGGGATACTTCTTGCACACGTCCTCGAGAAACTGGATGTCGTTGTGCGGACACGTCAGTACCAGCGCTTCGTCGGCCACGATCGGTTTGACGAAGTTCAGCGAGAAGTGCGCGAACCGATCGAAGACGACGACCAGCGGATCGGTGTCGGTCAGATGCCCCGACGCCAGCAGCGGCAAGACGGCGGCACTCAGCACACCGCAGGAGATCGACGGCACCACGCGCGCGCCGAACAGCTCGGACAGCTCCTCCTCCAGCCGATGCACGACCTCCAACCGAATTCGGCACTCGGCCATGGCCAATCCCGTGACGTTCTCCTCCCGCAGAGCCGCGATGCCGGACTCGATGACGGTCGGGTGATTGTTCAGCCCGAGGTAGGAGCACGACGCCAGATTGAGGAACTCGTGCCCGGTCCGGGTGTCGCGCAACCGGTTCTGGCCCTTCCTGGCGTCGACGCGGATTCCGAGCATTCCGTTGTCCGTGGCGAGCTGCCAGGCCGCCTCACTGGCCGGGACCATTCGCTGGTTGTTCCGGAACCGGTGCGGTCCCATGACGGTGCCGGTGTCGATCGCCCGGTCCGCGTCGACCGCCTTGTCTCTGACGTGCATCTGATTCCCTCTTTCGCGCGCGCCGGGTCGCGGCGGCGTCGTGTGGCGCCGCCGCGACCTCAGTGCGCCTCGGTTCGGCCTCCGGGCTCGTTGTCGATGCTGCTCAGGCGCCGGAAGAGGCCGGGCGCTGAGCAGCACCGACCGGAGTGCCGACGCCCGCGTGGTAGCGATCGTGGTCCGGCGTGTTCGCTTCCGGCGCCTCGACTTCGACCTCCGGCATCGCGAGGCGGTAGTGGGTGTACCAGTTGGTCAGATTCTGCGAGTCGGAGAACTGCAGCTCGATGTGCCGCATCGGGCGCTTGCCCGGTTCGGCCGGGTCGATCAGCCGCGGCGCGGAGCCCGCGTGCGCGAGCCCGCCGGTGACCTCGTTGTTGAGCACGACCATGATCATGTCGTCGGCCAGGTCGGCGTCCACGATGGCCGCGTGTCCGGCCAGGATCTCCTCGGTGTACTCCTGTTTGACCGCGACGTTGTAGCTGTGCGGCATCAACTCGACCAGATCCGCCGGGTCCAGGCCCTTCGTGCGGCAGTACGCACGGGTGTCGCAGATGATCGGCAGACCGCCGATGAGGTTCGTGTTCGGGCCGTAGACGTTCCCGATGAATGTCGTCGCGGAGTCGAAGTGGACGCATTTGGTGGTCAGGAATTCCCGCGACTCGGTGTGAGCGGCGTTCACCGTAAAGCTGACGTTCTTGTTGAACCCGTCCAGATCCACGCTTGCGACCTTCTCATAGCCCATCGCCACCGGGGTATACGCCGCGAGGTCGACCGCCGCCACGAACGATCGGAAGATCTCCTCGAAGTAGTCGCGCACGGCCGCGGCGTGGTCCGGCCGGTGGACGTCCATGCCGTGCTCGGCGAGCAACGCGCTCGCGCCGCCGCAGACGGCCAGACCGGCGCCATCGGCGACCAGGGACACGAGGCGCGCCGTCAGTTCGGCGGGCACGGCGCCGAACCGGCCATCGGTTACCTGTACGTCGTACTCGGAGACGTCGACCATCGCCTGCCGCACAACGTCCGTCATCGAGATGCTCATGGTTATTCCTCCACAGTGTGTGCTGTTATCGGGTGACGCTGTCGCGTTTCGGCGGGTCAGCGGACCGGGCGCGGGTTCCCCTCGTACAGCGCGAGCATGCGCCGCGCCTTCAAGACAAAGGGCGGAGCGACGACGCGGTCCTTGGTGACGGTGAAGCCCGCGTCGTCGGCTTCGTAGTCCTTGATCGTCTGGCGGTAGGAGTCCAGTTCTTCCGGATCGACGGTGAACGTCTCCAGGATCGGGCCGACCTGCCTCGGGTGGATGGCCGCCTTACCGGTGAAACCGCACCGTTTGGCGGCTTCGCACTGGGCGCGGATCGCGTCCGTGTCCCAGAGTTCGAAGGAGTTCCCGTCTACGGCAGGCAGGCCGTAACGAGACGCGGCGGTGCACAGCCTGGCCCGCGCGTGGGCCAGATAGGACTCGTCCGGTGCCCACATCTCCGCCACCAGATCGGCGGGCCCGAAGCAGAGCCCACTGCTCGCTGCGGCGATGTCGAAGGCGTTCTCGACCGCGTCGACCGTCTCGATGATGCTGCCGATCTCGGGGGGATCGGCCAGCCCGGACAGCAGCGAGCGGTAGACCGCGACATCTCGTCCGGTGACGACCTTCGGCACCAGCACCGTCTGCACCGGCAGCCCGCCGATCTCCCCGCCCAGCGCGAGGATGGTCTGGATGTCGAGCAGCCCGTCCGGCGTCTCGATGCTGTTGATTCGCACGGTGACTCCGGCGAGGTCCGTACCCGTCAGGTCGATGTCGCGCAGCCGCGCGCGAGCGGTCGGCTTCGCGTGCGCCGGGACCGAGTCCTCGAGGTCGAGCACCAGCGCGATCGAGTGCTCGGGCACTGTGTCGAGCAACGTGTCGGCTCGGGATGCCGGGACATAGAACATGCACGGGTCGACATTCATGATCCAGCCCCAGGCAGCCGATCTCCGGTCGGATCTCGCATGGACGCGAGGACGGTGCGATCGAACTCGATGACCTGTACACCGTCCTGGTTACGGCCCGTCGTATGGACGGAGACGATGCCTTCTCCCGGCCGGGTGGCAGACGGACGCTTGGCCACGATCGTGGTTTCGGCATACAGCGTGTCCCCCACGAACACCGGCGCGCTGAGCCGGACCTTGTCCCAGCCCAAGTTTGCGACGGCCCGCTGGCTGATGGTCTTGACCGTCATTCCGTTCACGATCCCGAACGTCACCAGGCTGGAGACCAGCAGTTGGTCGAACTGTGTCTCGGCGGCGTAGACCGCGTCGATGTGGAGCGGGTGCTGGTTCAGGCACAGCAGCGAGCTCCAGATGTTGTCCGTGGTCGTGATCGTGCGACCGGGACGGTGTTCGAAGACGTGGCCCACGACGTAATCCTCATAGCGCAGGCCCACTTCCTCGCGAAACCGCCCTGGCTCCAGTTCGATGTAGGCCGGCAGCGTCGGATCCTTCATCTGGCTTCCTCCTCGGCCCCGGTCCCAGACGCCATGGGCCTCGTTGTCGCGCTGTCCCGGCCCGCTGTGGCATGGCGCGGAAAGGGCGCTCCTGGTCGACGGACCGTCATGCAGAGATGTGCTGAATGAGCTCGTTGTCATCGGCGATGGCCGTGGTTGGTGGATCATCCGAATTCCTGTCATAGGAGGAATTTCCTGCCAACACAGGAAGCTACTCACGTGGTTTCCGAGCGTCAAGGCATCTGGTGGTCGGGAATCGGGGCGCAATCACCCGGCGACCCGGCGGTCGCCGACCGGCTCCGGCACGTGATCCCCAGGCGCAAAAGCGGACTCCGCGGCACCGAGCAACTGCTCACGGAGCCGACGATCGCGATTGAGACTCGCGGCGCACCGAGACTGCTCGGGCAGTGCGGCGTGCAACACTATGCACGAGTGCACCTCTAGCAAAGAAGGGGTGACCCTGTAGCTTCGCGGGATAGTTGGTCGAGGAGTACACCATGGATGCGGTCGTGGAAGGAGTGAGTGGAGGACTGCGACACCTGCGCCGCGCGCGAAATATGACGCTGGCGGCACTCGCCGAACGAACCGGTCTCACCGACGGCTACCTCTCCAATGTGGAGAACGGGGTCACCGCACCGAGCCTCAGCACTCTCGCGACCCTCGCGACGGTACTCGGCGCGGACATGTCGGCGTTCTTCCCGCCGACAAGGCATTCGACGGTGCACGTCCACCGTGCGCACGGCGGCAAGCACGCATGGGTGAACAGCAGCAGCGCGGAAACCCACACGATCCTGTCCGCCCGGTCCATCGATCCGAGCTTCACCGGCCTGCTCAGCCGGATCAGCCCGTCGGAATCCGCCACGGGCTACGCGCGTTTCGGTGAACGTCTCCTGGTGGTGCTCGAGGGGGAGATCGAGATGCAGATCGGCGCCAGGAACTTTCGGCTCGCGCCCGGTGAGACCCTGCACTACTCCGCGCATCCCCAGCATCTGCTGAAGGTGACCTCGACCGAACCCGCGGTGATCCTGTGGATCGTGACGCCCTCGGTGCTGTGACCGGACTCGACAAGAACGCACTCGCCGTGCGCGTCGGCGCGCGACTGCGGCAGATACGGCGGGAGCGCGGGTTCACTCTCGCGGTGCTGTCGCAGTTCTGCGGGGTATCGGTGTCGTACCTGTCCGCCGTCGAGAAGGGAATCAACCAGCCTTCGCTGCACACGTTGGCTGCGATCACCGAGGCGCTCGGCGCCAGCATCCCGGAGGTGCTCGTCCACGAGGGACAGGCGCCGATCCGGCAGGCACGGCTGCCCGAGCAGACGCCGGGGACGGTCGACATCTCGCACCCGCAGCTCGATCTGCGCGGCCACGTCGTCACCGCCTTGCCCGGCGAGTACGGCAGGTGCCCGATCGACTTGGACAACCGCACGCTGTTTCTCTATGTCATCGCCGGTACGACCGTCATCCGTGTCGACGGCGCGGAGTACACACTCGACGCAGGAGACGCGCTGGACGCGACGAGACCGCAGGACGTGACCTGGCACAGTGCCGGCGCGTCTACCGTGGTCTGGGCTTCGTGCCCGAGTGCATGACCCCTGCACTACGTCGACCCGGGCTGCGCTACCCGTATGGCTCGATACCGAGGACGTACTCGAGGTCTCTGATACGTTCGGCGACTTCCAGGGAAGCGGTGATGACCAGCCGATTGGCGCCGCCGTCCTGATCCACTCGGGCGTCGGTACTCTCCAGCCACTCGAAGAACCTCCTCCGAATGGCCGTCGGAGTGGCGCTGCCGGCGGTAGCGCCTGGATCCAGAAGGATGAGGTATCTGCGGTGTAGCGCTGACATGGAGCTCCCCTTCGGTCGTCCTGGACGAAGTAGCGAAACCGGCGCCATCCGCCGAGGCGCTGTGCCGCGGAATACCCGCCGAGCAGCGTCGCACGCGCAGCTTTATCGCGGTCCAGGCGCCTCAGCGGCTCGGCACCGTCAGCGGTAGTCGTCCACGTGGTCGATGGCCCACTGGGCGAAGGTGCGGGCGGGGGTGCCGGTCACCGATTCGGCGGTGGGGCCGACCGGGCTCGGGGCGGTTCCGGCTTCGGCCCAGAGGTCCAGCACCGGACGGTAGTAGGACTCGACCGCCTCCTCGTAGCTCAGTTCGATCAGTTCGATCGGCTCGCCGAGGGCCACGGCGATGGCGTCGACCTGCTGCCGGTGCGAGAGGGATTCCGGTCCGGTGAGCGGGTAGATCTTGCCCGCGCGGGCGGGATCGTCGAGTGCTGTGATGGCCGCCGCGGCCAGGTCGGCTTCGTGGATCGGGGTCAGCTGCACGTCCGGGAAGGGCTGGCGGACAACACGTTCGGCTTTGATGCTGGAGAACCAAGCGCGGGCATTGGCCGCGAAGGCGCCCGGCCGCAGGATGGTCAGCGGCAGCCCCGATTCGCGCAGCGGATCTTCTACCGCGAGATGCATTGCGCCGATGGGGTTGTGGTCACCCTCCGTCGCGATGGAGGACAGCAACACGATGTGCGCGACACCGGCGGACTTCGCGGCGTCGATGAAGGTGTCCACGCCCTCGCGCGCAGCGTAGTAGAAGACTTTGTCCACCCCGTCGAGCGCGGCGGCGACCGAGCGCGGATCGGCCGGGTCGAGTCCGACCAGTTCGACACCCGCGGGCGCGGTGGCGAGGTCGGGTTGAGCACTGGCCGCCCGTACCGGCTTTCCGGCGGCGCGCAGCTGATCGACGACAGCGCGACCGACAATGCCGCGGACACCGGTGACGAGGTAGGTCATGAGATCTCTCTTTCGGAACGGGAATCGGTGAGATGGGCGAGAATGCGGCGCAACTGTTCGCCGTAGTGCCGCTCGAAGTCCTCCGACCGCGCATCCATGCCGAACAACTCGCGGACCTGCGCGGACAGCAGCACCGGCACGACGACCATCCCCAGCACCGCGAGACGGAAGGCGGCCGGGTCGAGGTCGGCCGCGATCTCGCCGAGCTCTTGGCGTCGCTCGGTGTCGGCGACATCCTCCGCTGTGATCGGGTGGTCGACGTGCGGGCTCGGATCGGATAGTCCCCGCCACATGAGCAATCGAACGCCGCGCGGGTCGTGCAGCACGTCGCGCAGGTAGTTGGTGACCACCTCCGTCAGCGGCAACGCCGGATCACCGATGGTGGACTCCCGCTCCAGCCAGCGTTGCGGCATCGCCTGGTAAAGGCCTTCTTTGCCGCCGAAGTAGTAGGTGATCAGCTGCTTGTTGACGCCGGCGCGCTCGGCGATGTCGCCGACCCGAGCGCCTGCGTAACCCCGTGCGGCGAACTCCTCCAAGGCGGCCTCCAGCAGGCAGCGTTTGGTGCGTTCGGCATCGCGGACGCGGTTGTCGGGTTCGGGGGCGCGGTGTGCGGGCACAAGCGCACAGTACCCCATAATTTTACAACCGGGTAATTGATTTAGATCAATGGATGACCTGCGGCGAATTCGCCATGCCCGCTTACTGTGTGAACAGCGCCGTTCTTCCAGCTGAGGAGGTCATCGCTGGGTTACCGCTGCGTTGAATCCGCTTGATTTTCAGCGAGTTCGGCGAGGCGGACGATGGAAGCCAATAGTTTGTCGGCAGTGGTTGCGCGGGCGCGAACCTGACGCTTCTCGTCCGTCAGCAGAGTCCAGTCATAGGTGTGGGTGACCCGGGTGCGGCCCTCGCCGACCGGTTCCAGTTCCCAGCGCCACAGGTGGCCGGGCGGCTCTTTTCCCGGTTCGGATGGACGCCAAGCGATGCGGCTGCCCTCCGCGAACTCCACTACGTGGTTCTCGCGCACGGCCCCATTGGTCAGGGTCGTGCTGAACACCTCCCCCACCACCCGCACCCGTTGCCCCGACGCGGCCTCCGACAGGTTGTCGTTGCCGTCCCAGCGTGGCTGCTGGGCCGGATCGGCGATGAGCTCGAAGATTTCTGCCGCGCCCGCGGCGATTTCACGGCTGGCGCTGACGATGCGGGGAACCTCGGTCTGGTCGGTCACGTGCCGATCGAAGCACCGAGCCGACCGCGGAGCAAGCCTTCCGCTCGGGATTGCGCGAATTCACTCGGCATCGACGCCGGCCTTCGCAGCCGAGCGTCACGAAGCGGAACCGATGGCCGCCAACAACTTCCACTGCTGGGCCGGAATGGTGAACGGCTCCTGCGGTAGCGCCTGCAGGCAGACGTGATCGGCACCGGCGGCGAGATGGGCGGCGATTCGTTCGGCCACCTGGTTCTCGCCGATGGTGACCAGGGCGTCGACCAACCTGGCACTGCCGGGTTCGGCCAGATCGGCGTCGGAGAAGCCGAGCCGCTGCCAGCTCGCGCGATACCCCGGGTTGGCGAGGTACGCGCCGACGTGCGCATGGGCCCTCGCGCGGGCGTCGTCGTCATCGGCCCCGACGACAACCGCCTGCTCGACGACCAGCAACCGATCCGGCCCGAGAACGGCGCGGGCCTGCGCGGTGTGCTCGGGAGAGACCAGATAGGTGATGGCGCCGTCCGCCCGAGCGCGGGCGAGGTCCAATGCGCGCGGACCGAGCGCCGCGAGCACCCGAGGCAGCCTGCCCGATTGCGGGAGGCCGAGCTGCGCCTGCAGGCCGTCCGGCGCGTCGAGATCGTCGAGGTAGCCGCGCAATGTCGCCAGCGGCGCGCGGTATTCGAGCCCGAGCACCTCTTCGACCACACGCGGGTTGGAGGTCCCCAGTCCGAACACGAACCGATCCGGGTGCGCATCGAGCACCGCTCGGGCCGAAGCCCGCATCCAGTGCGGATGACGACCGTAGATCACCGCGATACCCGTTCCGACCACCAGCGACCGTGTCGCGGAAAGCAATCCCGCGGCAGTGACGAACGGGTCGTACGCGAGCCCTTCGCTGAGCCATATCGCGCCGAGGCCCAGCTCCTCCAGCTCGGCGGCCGACTCCGCGGCCGCGGACGGCGGCTGCAAATCGAGCCCGTTCACCCAGATGCCCGTGCGTGGCAAGTGCGAGTGCAACCTCATGGACGATCCTCCATCGACTACAATTCGGAATACCGTTCCGAATATATGGAACGGCATTCCGAATATGCAAGGAGTCCGGCTGTGGATCGTGCCGAATCGCTGCCACCAGGCGGTACCCGAGCGGATGCCCGGCGCAGCCGCGCGCGCCTGCTCGCCGCGGCGCGCGCCGCGTTCGCCGAGGGTGGGGTCGAGGTCTCGTTCAACGAGATCGCACGCAGCGCGGGCGTCGGCCCTGCCACGCTGTACCGGCATTTCCCGCGGCGGGAAGACCTCATCGCCGCCGTGGTCGGCGACAGCCTCGCCGAGGTCACTACCCTGGCCGGCGTCCTCGGCGTCGAGGACGATCCGGCCACCGCGCTCCAGCGATGGGTCGCCGAACTCGTCTCGCACATCCATCGCGTGCGCGGGCTCTCCGACGAGATCGTGCGAGCACTCGAGGCGCCCGACAGTGCGCTTGCCCCATACTGCGCCGCGGCCTTGACCGCGGCCGACTCCTTGCTCACCCGTGCCAAGCGAGCGGGGCGCGCACGTCCCGACGTGACCACCGACGACATCATCGAACTGGCCACCGCCATCGCGTGGGCCGACAACCAGTCCGCACCCACCCGCGACACCAGCGAACGTCTGCTGGATCTGCTGTTCCACGGCATCGTCCGCCCGGCGGAGGGCGACCACCCATCTCCTCGGGTCTGAGGCTGGTCGCCAACCAATCCTCGCCACCGCAAGGCGACCCGGTGCGGTATGACTGAACCCGACACCCGATCGACGAAGGGATGGCTCATGGGCGAGCGAGTAGCAGTAGTGTCCGGCGCCGCGCGGGGAATCGGCGCGGCGATCGCCAAGCGCTTGGCGGCGGACGGTCTCCGAGTCGGCGTGCTGGATCTCAACGGGGCCGCCTGCGCGGACACCGTACAAGCGATCACCGCGGCAGGCGGGCGGGCCGTCGCGCTCGGCGCCGACGTGTCGAACGAGGAATCGGTCGCCACTGCCGTCCAGCAGCTGGAGAACGAACTCGGCGCGCCGACCGTGGTGGTCAACAACGCCGGCATCCTGCGCGACAACCTGCTGTTCAAGATGAGCGTCGAGGACTGGGACTCGGTGCTGAACGTGCACCTGCGCGGCTCTTTCCTGCTCACCCGCGCGGTGCAGAAGTACATGGTCGAGCAGCAGTGGGGGCGCATCGTCAATATGTCGAGCACCTCGGCGCTCGGCAACCGCGGCCAGGTCAACTACTCCGCGGCCAAGGCGGGCCTACAGGGCTTCACCAAGACCTTGGCGTTCGAGCTGGGCAAGTTCGGCGTCACCGCCAATGCCATCGCCCCCGGATTCATCGTCACCGACATGACCGCGGCCACCGCCGCCCGCGTCGGCGTCTCCTTCGAGGACTTCCAGAAGGCCGCCGCCGCGCAGATTCCGGTGCAGCGCGTCGGCCGCCCCGAGGACATCGCACACACCGCGTCCTTCCTGGTGAGCGAGGGCGCGGGATTCGTTTCCGGACAGGTGATCTACGTCGCGGGCGGCCCTACCAACTGACCACGCAGCGCGCCCGTCCCCTGGTGGACGGTAGCGTCGCAGGACATGAGACGGCCTGATGCTCGTCGTGCCGTGACGAGTTACGTACTGCTGCTGCCGAGCCTGGTCGGAGTCGGGGCGTTCCTGCTGTTGCCGATCCTGGTGGTCGCCTGGCTCAGTCTGCACAGCTGGAATCTCTTGGGCCCCATGGAGTTCGTGGGGCTGCGGAACTGGCGCTCGGTGCTGGCGGATCCGGCGTTCGGGCATGCCCTGCTGGTGACGTCGGCGTTGACGGCGATCGTCGTGCCGGTGCAGACCGTGCTCGGCTTCGCGGTCGCGGCGCTACTGGCTCGGCGCGGCGCGACGGGTCTGCGGGTGATGTACGCGCTGCCGTGGATGTGTGCGCCGGTGGCGGTGGGTGTCGTGTGGCAATGGATGTTCGCCCCGACCGGCGGTGCGCTGAACGCCGCGCTCGACCGCCGCATCGAATGGCTGTCCGATCCGGCGCTGGCGCTGCCGTCGGTGGCCGCCGTGAGCGTGTGGGCGAATTTCGGGTACGTGGCGCTGTTCTTCGTGGCCGGGATCCGCGCGATTCCGTGCGAGATCCTGGACGCCGGCGCACTGGACGGCGCCACCGGCTGGCGCCGGATCCGGTGGCTGGTGCTGCCGCTGCTGCGGCCGACCATGTTCTTCGTCCTCGTCACCGGCGTGCTGACCGCCTTCCAGACCTTCGACACCGTGTACGCGTTGACCAAGGGCGGGCCGGGCGATCGCACGGATGTGGTTGCGATGCGGATGTTCTCCGAGGCATTCGACGCGGCACGGCCGGGCCGCGCCGCCGTGATGGCGCTCGTGGTGTTCGCGGTGATGGTCGCGATCACGATCGCGCAGCAGCGCTACTTCCGGAAGCGAACCACCTATGAGTTCTGATCGCCTGCGTTCGGTCGCGGCCTACGCGGTGCTGCTGGCCGGGGCGGTGCTGACCGTGGCGCCACTGGTGCTCAGCGCGCTCACCGCGGTGAAGACGCCCGGCCAGTTCGCCACCGGATCGCCGCTGGCCCTGCCGCATCCGGTGACCGCGGACAATGTCCGGACCGTGCTGGACCACGGGCTCGGCCGAGCGGTGCTGGTGACCGCGCTGCTGACGGTGTTCGTCACCGGCGGTCAGCTGATCACCTCGGTGCTGGCGGCGTATGCGTTCGCGCGCACCGACTTTCCCGGCCGGGATGCGCTGTTCTGGGTCTATCTGGGCACCATGATGGTGCCGCCGATGGTGACGCTGATCCCGCTGTATCTGATGTTCGCGAAACTGGGGTGGCTCAATACCTTCTGGGCGCTGGCGCTGCCGTTCGTGTTCGGCTCTCCGTACGCGATCTTTTTGCTGCGCCAGTACTTTCGGGCGATTCCCGAAGAGCTGATCGGCGCGGCGCGGCTCGACGGCGCCAACACCCTGGACGTCATCGTGCACGTGATGGTGCCGATGAGCCGACCGGTGCTGGCGACGCTGACGGTCATCACGATCGTCTCGCAGTGGAACAATTTCATGTGGCCGCTGGTCGCGAGCAGTGGCGAGCGGTGGCAGGTGCTGACCGTCGCGACGGCGAATCTGCAGACCCGGTACAACGCGCAGTGGACCCTGGTGATGGCGGCGACGACCCTGGCCATCGCCCCGCTGGTGGTGCTGTTCGTGATCTTCCAGAAGCAGGTGCTGCGCTCGATCGCATGGACGGGTGGGAAATGAAGACCTCGACCCGCGTGGTGCTCGCGGTGGGGATCGCAATGGTTCTGCTCGTCGCGGCCGTGTTGTGGCTCGGCCGTGGCGGTGACGGGTCCGGCCGCACCGTGATCGGATTGCGGATCTGGGACGAGAAGTTCGTGCCTGTCTACCGCGCCTCGTTGGAGGAGTTCCAGCGCGCGAATCCGGACGTCGAGGTGCGGATCACCGTGGTGCCGTGGTCGTCGTATCAGCAGAAGCTGCGGCTGGACGTGGCAGGCGGCACCGCCGATGACCTGTTCTGGACCACCCTGTACGAGGACTATGCCGATGCCGGACGGCTGATCGACGTCGGGGCGGCACTTGGTCCCGACGCCGCGGCGGCCTGGGACCCGTCGGCGGTCGCGCAGTACACCCGCAACGGAACTCTTTGGGCCGTACCGCAATTCGTCGATGGCGGCACGGCGGTGTACTACAACCGCGACTTGCTCGCGGCGGCACACATCGATCCCGCCGAGCTGAATGCGGTGCAATGGAGCCCCGGTGGCGACGACACCTTCCGCCTGCTACTGCGCCGTCTGGCCGCGGTCGCACCCTGGTCCTACAACGCAGGCCATGACTTCCAGTCCATCGAGCTGCCGTATCTGGGCTCGGCCGGGGCACAGTTCCAGGACGACCGCGATCACTTCGTCTTCGACAGCCCGCAGGGAATCGCGGCGTTCGACTACCTGATCCGGTTGATCGCCGACCGGCTCGCGCCCGCACCCGCCGACACCAACACCAACCCCGATTTCGCGAAGAATGCCTTCTTGCAGGGCAAACTGGCGCTACTCCAGTCAGGGACGTTCACTCTCGCGCAGATCGCCCAGCAGGCCCGCTTCGGGTGGGGCGTCGCGCTGCTGCCGCACGGGCCGTCCGGGCGGGTGAGCACCAACAATGCGGTCGGCGTCGCCGCAAACGCCGCCACCCGGCACTCCGACGCGGTGCAGCGGGTGCTCGCCTGGCTGGGCAGTGGTTCGGGCAACCGGTATCTGGCCGGCGACGGCGCCACCATTCCCGCTGTCGTCTCCGAGCAGCAGGCCTACCGCGACTACTGGGCGAGGAAAGGCGTCGACGTCTCGCCCTTCTTCGACGTGCTGCGTGGACCACGTATCCCTTCCGGCGGCGGCCCTGGCTTTCCCGCCGCGCTTCGTGCCATCGACCCGATCTTCGCCGAGATGTATGCGGGCCGAATTCCGGTGCCCGAGGCCCTGTCCCGTGCCCGCGCCGCAGCCGAAGCCGCCGTCGCGCAGAACTGAGCGTTGCCCGCGCGCGAACAGCCCCGGCCCGAATGATCAGTGTGACCAATCCACCCATTCGCGCTGCGCGGTGAACAGGACGGATGTCGAATGGCGGTATCCAAGCGAGTGAAGGCGCTGTTGGACCTCCGCGCGCACCTGGTCGAAGAAATCGACGTCGCGGCCCGAGGTGCCAGGCCCCACGACGAAGGCCAGTTCTACGTCGAGCCGGCTTCCTACCTTGGATGCCCGCACGAATGATTCGTCGAATCCGTGCGCTGCCCGAATGTCGTCGCAGACCTCCTGAACCACAGAGCCGACCGGCTCTGCGGCGGCCATGGTCAGGATTTCCCGGAACGCCTCCCGGAACAACCGGACCGGAACCCACAGGTACACCACCGACACCACGATCACCAGGCTCGGGTCGACCAACCGCGCGGTGTCGGCGTGCCCGGTTTCCTGCAGAATGACCGCGCCCAGGAATCCGCCGAGTGTGACCAGGCTCAGCGCCGCGTCGCCGACCCATTCCGCCGCCTCCGCACGGACCAATCCCGTGTCGGAGCGGGCCGCCCGAAACAGCACCACCGCCACGGCGATACTCGCCAGCGACGCGGTCACCGCATAGGCCAACGCGGAGCCGGCCGATATCGCGCGACCGCCGTGCACGATCTCCCGTACCGCATTCGCCGACCCGTAGAGACACAGCCCGCCGAGGGCAGTCGCTTTGACGACGATCGCGACCGGCTCCCAAGTCTCACGACCCCATGGGTAGATCGCGTCGGCGCCCTTCGCGGCGGTCCGGTGCGCCATGATGGCGAGCGCCGAAAGCCCGATACTGACCAGCGAATAGAGACCGTCGAAGACGATCATCTGCGATCCCGCCGCGATTCCCCACACCAGGGACACCACGACGAAGCACACCGAAGCCCACATCGAGAACACAAGTGCGCGCACGTGGCCAGGCTACGGTAACGCAGCGAATTCTCGGCAAAGCTGTCGTAGCGACGGCTATGGCATAGGTGCCGGTACCCGGCCCACGGCTCACGCGCCGACTGCCTCGGCCAGCCGGGGCAGTTGCCGCAGCGGATTGTGCCGTTCGACTTCCATGCGCTGGTCGGCGTCGAAGATATCGCTGAGCCCGGGCGCCGGATCGTGGGTGCCGGTCTGTGGGAGGGTGAGGGCGCTGAAGGGCCAGTCCGAACCGAAGACGACGTGCTCGCGCGGGCTGACCGCGAGCACGCTTGCCATCGCGGCGGCCGATCCGCTGAGGGCGGTGTCGTAGTAGAAGTTCGCGATCTGGCGTCGCGTGTCGAGAATCGACGGCCGCGGCAGATCCTCGGGCCACAGTTCGCCGAGCACGGTTTGCGAAGCGACGCTGATGCGGTGGGACAGGAACGGCAGAGTGCCGCCCGCATGGGCCAGCTGGAAACGGATGTTCGGGTAGCGCTGGGTCATGCCGGTGGCCATCATCAACGTCGCGGCGCGGGTGGTGTCGAAGGTGAATTCCTCCAGGAAGTCCGGCAACGGGAGTTCCGGCTTGGCGCCGGCCGGGATCGCGGCCGGATGGACGAAGACGAAGGCTTTGCGCTGATTCAACGCGATCATCAACGGTTCGAAGCGCGGGTCGCCGAGGTAGACGCCGTCGTAAGCCGACAGCAGGACCACGCCGTCGAGGTGTAGTTCGTCCATCGCGTAGATCGCTTCGGCAATGGAAGCCGGGATATCGGGCATCGGCAGCACCGCGAAGGCGCCGAAACGCTGGGAGTGGGTTGTGCACAGGTCCGCGGCGTAGGTGTTGCAGTAGCGCGCCATGTCGGTGGCTTCCTTGCCACGCAGGAACGACACACCCGGGTCGGACACCGACAGCGCCTGGGCCTGAATCCCGTAGTAATCCATGAACGCCAGCGCCTGCTCCGGCGACCAGTCCGGTGTCGGATATCCACCGATGGTGAAGTGACCATGGTCGAGCAGCGCCGCGCGGTAGTCCGGTGGCAGGAAATGCGCATGCAGGTCGATTCGGTAGGTGCCCGACGGCGCGGGCTGCTGGGGGCGGCCGGGGGCGGCCTGGGCGAGCGGCGCCGTCGCGGCCGACGCGGCGACACCGAACGTTCCCGCGACCGCTCCACCCAGCACCCGGCGGCGAGTCATCTGCATACGGGCTTGCCAGCGGGAGTTGGTCACAGAGGTTCTCCATTTCTTTGATCGAGGAGCAGCGGCGAATCTGATGGTTTCCTCAGATACGATTCTCGTAACGATATCGAGGGAGAGAAGGACCGATGGCAGAACCCGCAGTGCGCAACCGCGTCGACCGGCGCCGGGAACGTACCCGCAACGCGTTGCTCGGCGCGGCGCGGAAATTCTTGTCGGAGGGTCGTTCCGCGGTGAGCATTCAGGAGATCACCGATGCCGCCGACGTCGGTTTCGGCACCTTCTACAACCACTTCCAGTCGAAGGAGCAGTTGTTCGACGAAGCGGTGCGCTCGGTGCTGCAGGTCTACAGCGAGATGCGCGACGGGATCGTGGCGTTGTACGACGATCCGGCCGAGGTGTTCGCGGTGAGTTTCCGCATGACCGGCCGTTTGCAGCGGCAGGTGCCGGAGATGGTCCGGGTGCTGCTGAATTCCGGCATGTCGGTGCTGCTGCGCGACGAGGGGCTGGCGCCGCGCGCGCGTCGCGACATCATCGAGGCGCAGGAGGTGGGCCGGTTCGAGCCGATGGATCCGGACATGGCGGTGATGGCCGCCGGTGGGGCCCTGCTGGGTCTGCTGCAGCTGCTGGATGCGCGACCGGATGCCGACGCGGGGGCCCGCACCGACGAGATGACCTTTCATGTGCTGCGCATGTTCGGCATGACCAAGCGGTCGGCGCAGAAGCTGACCTCCACGCCGCTTCCGCCGCAGCCGCAGCTGTAGCGGACGGGCTGCCGCCGTCGGCGGCAGGCCCGATGTCCCGCTGCTGATCACCTTCACCGGGCGCGGCCGCCGATGAGGTCGAGTGCGATGTCGGTGATCATGTCTTCTTGTCCGCCGATGAGGCCGCGTTGTCCGGCTTCGGTGAGCAGGGTCCGGACGTCGATTCCGTAGGTGGTGGAGGCTTTTTCGGCGTGGCGTAGGAAGCTGGAGTACACGCCTGCGTAGCCGCAGGGTGAGGGTGTCGCGGTCGACTTGCACGGGCCGGTCCATCAAGGGCCGGATCAGGTCGTCGGCGGCGTCGGTGAGCGAGTTCAGGTCCGCACCATGCTCCCAGTCGTGCAGGTCGGCGACGGCGACGAACGCTTCCAGCGGTGTGTTGCCCGCGCCCGCGCCGAGTCCGGCCAGCGACGCGTCGACGCGGGTCGCGCCTGCTTCGACGGCGACGACGCTGTTGGCGACCGACAGGGACAGGTTCTGGTGGGCGTGGATGCCGATCTCGGTGGCCGGGTCCTGGGCCGGACCCAGCCTCGGTGAAGAAGATCTCGTGCTCTCCGACCCGGACCGTCCGCCCGGTGCCGACACCCTTGTCGATGCTTGTCACAGCTACCTCCACGTCCGTTACTGATGAAATCATCAGCTACGAGGAAAGTATCTGTCAAGCAAAAATGATGAAATTGTCAGAACCGTGGCTACCGTCACCAGGCCCGGTGCCACGTCCTGCTATCCGTGCGCGGGAGGTTCGCGGAAGTAGGTCGCCAGACGCCCGGACAACACGACAAGTCCTGCTGCGTCGATTCGCGGTCCGTCGGACCACGAGTCGCATCGAACCAGTGCGCCGATTCCGGCATGCCCTCTGGCCGGGCGAACACATGCTGATGGAAGTGCGCGACACTGCGGCCGGTGATGGCGGAGCATACGAATTCCGGTGCGAACTCGCTCCACAAGGCCTGCGCGGCACGGCGAGCCGCCCACCGCGCCCACTTGCACGATCAGGCGCCGAGGGCCACTGCGACTGGCTCACCAGGGTCGGCGCCGGGTGGTATGGCGAAGATCCCGCTGCCGGTGTGTTGGATGAGGCCGTTGAGGCGGTCTGTTGCGGCAAGGGCGTGCTGGGCTCTGATGAATTGGTCCGGCGGGTTGTTCATGTAGGCCGCGAACAACAGGCCGGCGTCGAGTTGATTATGTCCGCCGTGGGTGTGGTTCGGATCGGTGCCCGCCGGGTGTTCGTGCGGGTGCGTGGACTCGGAGGCGTTGGCGAGCAGGATGCCGTAGTCGTAGTTGTAGCCGCGGCGCAGCATCGGGATGCCGTGAACAAGTCGCACGTGGGCGTCCGCGGGAACTTCGAGATCGCCGTTCGCCGACCGTGCCGACACATCGATCGGGTCGAATTCGGTGTGCCCGCCGAGCGGGGCACCGTCGTCGCGGCGGCGGCCGATGATTCGGTTCTGCTCGGCGATCGGCAGCTGGTCCCATTCGGCGGTCTTCATCCGGATCTTGCGGAACACCAGGTAGGTTCCGCCATGAAACCAATCCGGCTCGTCGGGAGACGCGACCCATACAGCGCGATCGAACTCCGGCGTTCCGGGGTGGGGGTTGGCCGTACCGTCCTTGTGCCCGAACATATTTCGTGGCGTTCCGCCACCGGGCCGACTGAGGAAGCCGTGCTGCGTCCACCGCATGCGCGCGAGACCGGGCATGCGCGCACGCAGGGCGCGAAAGGTGTGGCTCACGATCTGCATGTCGTCGGCGCAGATCTGCACCAGCACGTCGCCGCCGCTCCACGCGGGATTCAGGACATCCCCGGCGAATTCGGGCAGCGGATGCAGGTGTTCCGGCCGACGGTCCGCCAAGCCGAACCGTCCGTCGAAGACGCTCGGGCCGAGACCGAACGTGACGGTCAGACGCGCCGGATCGAGACCCGTGGCGAAGTCGGTATGGGCACTGAATCCCGCTGGCGTGTCATCCTTTTCGGGAGCAGGATCGCCCGCGGCGAGCGCGGCCGCCGTTGCCGTCCATCCGGCCAGCAGATCCCGCAGCGCCGCGCGATCCGGCCGGGCGATGTCGCAGGACAAGAACAAAGCATGCGACTGCGCCGGAGTCGCGATACCCGCTTGCCGAGGCCCGTGAAATGCCTCGATGCCCGAGTCGGCGGTGGATTCCCCGTCGATCATCCGGCCCGCCGCGGCACCGGCCGTCGCGGCACCGGCAGCGGCGAGCGCCGATCCGAAAAGGCCCCGGCGCGACAGGCGCCACGTCGAGTCACCATTCTTACTACGCTCGGTAGTAGATTCACCCATGCCTGCCGAGCGTAGCGGAGCGGCGCAATCTACACCGCAGGGCCCGACCGCCGAGTTCCAGTCGACGACATCAAGCGGCCGACTGACCGGTATGTGGTCCTGTGATGGGATATCTTGTGCCACTTGAGATTTGTGGAACCATTTCTTGCACCGGGTGGTCTACGAGGGGGTCTGATGCGTTTCACCGCAAGGGTCGTCGGGGTCGGCGCTGTGAGTTTCGGTCTCGTGTGCGGTTGCAGCCCAGAGCATCCGGAACTGCCAGGCGTTCCGCCCGCGAACACCGTCCAGGCCAGCACATCGAGCCTGCCCGCAACCCCCGGTGGGACACCCTCTGAGGCCTCCTCGCCGTCTTCCGTCGGGAGCCGGATCCTTCCCCCAACCGCGGCGCCTTCACCAACGCAGCAGAACAACGGCGGGGCGGTCGGGCCGACAATGCCGCCGGGGTCGCCCACCCCGGGCGACAAAGTCTCAGCTGTCATACCTACGACGCCGCGGGTGGACCCCGGCCCTACCCGAGCAGGCGCGGGAATCGAAAGCGGGACACCGACGCAGTCGACGACCACGGTCGCGCCCCGCACGACGACTTCCGCACCGGAGCCGAACCGGTGATCGCCACCACCCTTGTGCAGACCGACGAAGCGAGCCACGCCGAGGGGCAGCACTCGGATCTACCGCGCGGGCTTCGCCTCGTGTTGTCGGCGGCGGGCGCGATCACCTCGCAAGCGCTGGTCGTGACCGCGATGCTGTACTACTTCGGACAGGTGTACACGCGAACATGGTTCGCGCACTTCGGGATCGACGTGGGCATGCTCGGCTATTCGATCCCCGACTACGTCGTGCGCAGCGTCAACGGCGCCTACTGGCCCGCGTTGCTGGCGTTGCTGGCCGCGGTGGCGCTGGCCGGGCTGCGACCGATACCGATACTCGTCGCGGCCAGAACTCGGCGGCCACGACAAACGTTGCGCCGGTGGTTCGTCTCCGTTGTCACGCTCGGTGCGAGCTTGCTCGCCGCAGTCGCGGCCGGAATCGTGCTGCGTGCGTTCTTGCCCGCGGCGATGAGTCGCTACCTGCCGCTCATGCTGATCAGCGGCGCGGCCTTGCTCGGCTACGCGATCGCGCTCCGGATGTGGTATCCCGTCCAGCTCGGGCCGCGACGGCACCGACGACGCGATCGCTCGACGGACTTGCCCTGGGTGACCCTGCTGGCGTTGCTGGCCATCGGCGTGCTCGGAACGATGTGGTCGGTCGGTGGCTATGCCGCCGACCAAGCGGACCAAGATGCCCGGACCGCGGAGCTCACGCACTTCGCCGACCGCCCGCTGGTGCTGTTGTTCAGCGTCGACCGGCTCGCCATCGAGGGCGGCGCCTCCCGCGTCGACCCGATCACAGTGCCCGACGAGAAGTTTCGCTACGTCTACAGCGGCCTGACCCTGCTGTCCCGGACCCCGGATCGCTACTTCTTGATCCCCTACGACTGGAAAGCCAAGCGGGACCGAGTATTCATCATCGGTACGAGCGACAACATCCGAATCGACATCGCGCGTCACCCGTGATCGCTGCGAGTGAATTGCTCCGCCGCCGCGCACCTTTGCAACCGAAACCCGCACCAGGAAGTCTCAGTTGTCATACGACGCGACGCCGACCGGTCCGACTCCCACGCACAAATCCAGACCTGTTGTGCGAGAAGCAATCCGGAGCGCCGATCCGCTGCCGACAATACGAACGAACACGGTATTCGCCCCCTTCCTGACCGGAGCCGCCACGGCTCTGCCGTGCTCGAAGCCGACGGTGATCCGCCCGTCCTGATCGGCGAAGTAGTTGAGTTGCGCGGTCCATTCGTGCTCGAACATGGGTCCGTCGAGGAGCAGCTGGACCGGCTCGGTGCCATGGATCCGATACCCGCACTCCGGCTGCGGTCCGGGGAGGATGATTCTGTTCCACCAGACCGACGCTTCGACGATCTCGCCGCTATCGGTGATCATCCGCAGGTGCGGCGTCGAGTCGGCGAAGGCGCCCGGAGCGGCGATGGGTGCGAGCACCCGACTGGTCAGGTTCTGCGGATATGCCAGCGGATTCAGCACATTCCACGGCACTTCCTGTTCCAGCAGGGGTGTGCCGTCCCACTCGTTCAGCGCCGACTCGACGTTCGTGACATAGGTTCTGGTCGGGCCGGCACGCCACGATTGCACGAAGGTGTAGGTGGACCAGAGACTGCTCACGAGGAACACCGCCATGACCGCGACCGCCACGCGGCGGGCCGGAAAAGACGCTGGGCTGCGCTCGAACGACGGTTTCGGCCGGGCACGCAGCATCAGCGCACCCGCGGCGGCCAGCACCACCGCCACGTCGGCGAAGTAGCGCAGGGACTGCATCAGCTCCGCCGCGGTGTTCGGTCCGCCGCGGGCCAGCGCCACCGACAGCTGGACGACCAGAATGTAGGCCGCGGCCGTCAGCCAGACCGGCCCTACCCGGAGACGCGCACGCATCGATAAGGCCACCAGCACAACCAGCGCGAGCCAGGCGGACACCACTGCCCAGGCGGGCGGATCCGCCCACGGCGTGGATGGTAGCCACCGCTCCCAGACCCAGGGTCCGCCGAACAATGCGGGAACGATCCCGAGTGATGCCGCGCCGGGCAGCAGATCCCGCAGTTCGCGCATGCTGTCGGGCGGGACGGGGCCGCCGACTACCGCCAGATAGCCGATCAGCCAGCAGGCCAGCACCGAACCGGATCCAGCCCACAGCGCCGCGCCACGTCGTGCGACCGCGCGAAGCGGGGACTCGCCACCCTCGACGTATCGAGCGAGGGCCGCCACCGCGAACGCGACGAACGGCACGATCACCGACTTCTCGAAGAACAGCAGAGCCACCGCGAACACCGCGATCCCCGAGAGGGCATACCGGCGCCGACCGCTCTGGACCAGCAGCATCGCGTCACCGATCACCCATGCGACGGCGATTTGCAGCGGCAGCGCGTTCAAGGCGGCCGCCCACCACGCGAACGCCGGAAGCGTCAGCGGGCAGAACAGATAGAAGGCCAGCGGGGCCAGGATCATCCACCGCACGCCCACCAAAACCATCAGCATCCGCAGGACGGCCAGCGATGCCGCGAGCTGGAGAACCAGCAGCACAACCACCGGCCCGGCCCAGGACAGCGGCGCCACCGCGGTCACCGCCCATGCGGTGGCGAAGGCCAACGGCATGAAATGCCCGTCATGGTCGTACAGCAGCAGATCGGTGGACCACAGCGAATACTGGGCCGCCCGGCCGACCAGGATGAGATCGTCCCAATAGAAATAGCCGCTGTCCGCTACCCACCAGCGGATTGCCAGCTGCAACACGATGAGACACCCCGCCGCGACGACCACCGGTCGCGCATTGCCGATCCCCCGGAGAAAACCGAACTTCACCGATGGCGGCCGAGGGACGCGCACGGGCTCCGGCAAGACGAGCGCGGCAGTGTCCATGCCATCCCACGGTAGCGCCGGTGTGCTCCGGAACCCATCCCCCCTACCGCCACGGCGTTTCCCCTGCGCTCAGTTCCGGGCGCGGCCGGTGCTCCGAGATCCCGATCCGAACCCTGGAGCACCGGATACGCACGACGCGACATCGCCGGACGCTTCTTCTGCGCGCCAAGGACGGTGCCCATGAGCGCGACGCACGTAACTCGGTCCCGTCAGTGGCCGACCACGCCGCTCACTTCATTCGGCGTACCGGGCAGCGTGCCGGTCGCTGTCTTCGCTCCCGACTCCAGATCGATCCGGTGCACCTCTTTCGTGGCCGGAACCGAGACGTAGGCCGTGCTGCCGCGGACGAACAGCGCCGGTCGCGGCTGCTGCCACTGCAGCGGTTCTTGCCAAGGTCCGGTGACCGGAATGGTGCGTACCACGGCACCCGCGATCGGATCGATGACGTGGATCCGGCCGTCCGTGCCGAGAACGAGGGCCTCATCGTGCGGACCGCGAGCCAGTGAACGGAAGGTGTAGCTGGTCCCGAGATCGACCAGCCGCAGCGTGCCGGTGACCGTATCGATCAGCGAGACCTGCTGTGGCCGTTCCAGTTCGGCGTCCTTGTCCCGCTTGTAGTCGCCGAGCACGATCGGCGAGGTCTCGCTGCCCGCCTGGTTGCCGATCCGGCCGTACTCGGTGGGGCTTGCCACCTTGCTGATCGTGCCGTTGCGGTAGACGAGCACGCCGTTCTGGCAGCCGATCACGACGGCCTCACCCGCGGCGGTCGCCTCGCCGTGCACGCCGGGGCAGTCCTCGTTGCGCGCTTTCTCGGTGCGGTTCTTGTCGAGCACCGCGATTCCGGTCCGCTTTTCCTCGGTGCCCAGCGTGACGACGAGATCGCCGTTGCCGAGTTCGATCGCTACGCCGTGGTGCGGTGCGGCAGCGCGGTAGGTGGAGGTCTTCGGCGAGCCCTCCGCGAGTTCGGCGGGGTCGAACACGACGACGTCACCGGTGCCGTCGCTGAAAAGGACCGTTCGCCCGGCATGGCGCACCACGTGGCCGGGCTCGGGGCCGGGGAAGTCGGTGCCGGTGAATTCGGCGGCGGTCGCGTCGAAGACGCGGAATCCGTCCTTGGTCGAGACGAGCAGGTGCCGGTCGTCGCCCGCCGGGTTGAGCCGGTTGAAGCCGTCGAGGTCGACCGTACCCGCGAGCTCGAGCGTGGTTCCATCGAGCACGTAGATGCCACGGTCATGCGTGATCGCGATGGGATCGGCGATGTGTCTTCGCTTGGAGTCGTGGTCCGCGTGGGTGGTGTCGGTGCCGCAACCGGCGACGGTGAGAACGGCGGTCATCAGGCCGGCCAAGGCCGCCGATTTGGTGGTTCGCGATCGCGTATGCATGGGTTTCCTTCTGTTGGTCGGGCGCTAACCGGCAGTGAGGCCGCGCACGATGGCCTCGGTGTTGGCGCGCATCATTTCCAGGTAGGTGCCTGCGCCGCCGCCCGGTTCGGTGAGCGACTCCGAATACAGCGGGATCACCTGCACGTGCAGCCCGGCCTGTTCGGCGAGCACCCGGGCCAAGCGATCGGGCTGCGAGGAGTCGGCGAAGATCGCGCTGACCCCGGCAGCCCTGATCGTCCCGGCGAGCGCCGCCAGATCCGACGGACTCGGCGAGGCGAGCGTGGTGCCGCCCGGAAGCACGGCACCGACCACCGTGAAGCCGAATCGCTGTGCGAGGTAGCCGAAGACGTGGTGGTTGGTGACCAATTTGCGGCGCTCGGCGGGGATCGTGGCGAACCGCTCGGTCATCCAGCGGTCGAGCCGATCGAGTTCGGCGAGATAGCGGTCGGCCCCGGCGCGGATCGCCGCGGCATCGACGCCGTCGACGTGGTCGATGATCCGGTCACGGACGACCTCGACCGCCCTGCGCACCCGGTGCGGGTCGGTCCAGAAGTGCGGATCCGGCCGACCGTTCGCGTCGTCGGCGGAAAAGCTGATCGGATCGATCTCCGTGCCGAGCGCTACGGCGGGGACTCCGGACCTCTCAGCTGCCTCGACGTTGCGCAAGACGTTCTCTTCGAGGCCGAGACCGTTGTAGACGATCAGGTTCGCGCGTTCGAGCTGGGCGGCCTGCTGGGCGGATATCGCGAAGAAGTGCGGATCCGCGTCCGGCGGCATCAGCACGGTCACCTCGACCGCATCGCCTGCGACGGTGCGGGTGAGGTCACCGAGAATATTGGTGGTGACCATGATTCCGTCGCGGTCGGCACCGGAATTCAGGCATGCGGTCAGCGCGAGCACCGCGGCGGCGACCAGTGCGCACAGCCGGATCGCGGGCTTCATCGGCCGACCTCCACCATGACCGTCGGGCTGATGTCGAGGGCGAATCTTCGTGCACCGCGCAGGTTGTCCAGGTAATCGATCTCGTGGATCACCCGTGCCCCGGGATCGTTGACATAGGCACGGTGGTTGTCGACGAGGATCACCGGTAGTTCCCCATCGGCGGCTACCGGAGCCGTCAGCGGGCGCGCCGCAGTGGACTCGTGGCCGGACGCCGCGTCGTAGCCGTGCAGCAGGCCGTCTCGGGTGAGGGTCAGCACCGGGGCCCCCTCCCCCGCCGTGTTCACCGCGACCACCGGACCCGTCTCCAGCAAACTCCATGTCTTGCGCCTGATGTCGAGCAGCCACACTCCGCGCGGCCCTGCCCTCGCCACCAGCGTCGTGCTGCCTGGACGATGGAAGAACTCGGCCGCGCGGTCGCTTTCGGCGACACCGTGCGGATACGGGATCTTCTCGCCGGTGAACACCGCGTCTCGCGCGGTCACCACCAACGCCCCATCGGCGCAACCGAAGACGACGCCACGGCGAGTCACCGCCGAGCCGCTCGGAGCCGGGCACGGCTCCGCGACGACGGCGGCCGGTACGCCGTCTCGGGTGCGGACCTCGACGGCTCCGCGCCTGGGCACGGCAACGAGCAAGTGCTCGGCGTAGGGCACCGCCGGCCCGTCCGCGATCACGCCGCGCTCGTGCAGCGAGCCGGTGCCGAGGGCGGACCGGTCCAGCACAGTCGTGCCACCTGTTTCGAAAGCGATCGCCGTGACAGCGCCCTCGCCGTGCGCGGCCGCCACCGGACCACCGGCGAACGCACCGAGATCCCGGGCGGGTGCACGGTAGTAGTGCACATGGTCGCCGTGGTCTACCGTCCACGCACCCGCGTCGACGACTCGCACCCGGCCACGGGCGGACAGGAATGCGAAGCGCCCGTCGCCGCCGATACTGTCGACGCCTTCCGTCCGGCCGAGGTCGATGACGTCTTCGGTGATGAGATCGACCACCCGCAGGCCGCCGGTCCCCTTGTCGGCCACGACGAGACGTGGTTGCGCTTCCGCGGTCTCCTCGGCACCCGCCACATAGCCGTGCGGTGTCGGCTCCACCGGCTGGGACGGCGCGTCCGCCCCGCAGCCGAGCAGCGGCGTGATCGCAGCGAGGATCAGCACCAGTGCCAGCGGTTTCGGCGCCGGACCTGTGGAGCGAACCCGATCACGCAGCCAGGCCGAGAGCGTGGAGAGGAAGAACAAGGCGACGGCGGTCGCGGCGATGGTCGCGCCCGCCGCGGTGCCCGCGTGCCAGGAAATCACCAGTCCGGCAACCGTGGCCAGCGCACCGAACACCGCGGCGGTGAACATGATCGACGGAATGCGATGTGCCCAGTAGACCGCGGCCGCGGGCGGCGCGATGAGCAGGCCGAAGACCAGCAGTGTGCCGACGATATGGAACGACGCGACGATCGCCAGGGTGACCAGACCGATCAGCGCTACGTGCGCCCAACGGGGTCGCAGCCCGAGGGTGTGCGCTTTCCGCGGATCGAAGGTGAGCGCGACGAACGCCCGGTGGCCCAGCACCGAGACTATGGCCGCGAGAACCACCGCGGCCGCCAAGTACCACAGGTCACGATCCTCGACGGCCAGCACGTCACCGAAGAGGAACCCGGTCAGGTCGACCGCGAACGACGATGAACGCGACACGACGATCACACCCGCCGACAGCATTCCGACGAACAGCAGCCCGATGCCGGTGTCCGGCGCGAACCTGGCGCTGCGGCCGAGCACCGAGACCCCGACCGCCATCGCCGCCGCGCTGAATGCCGCGCCGAGCAACAGGTTTCCGCCCAGCAAGGCGGCCACCGCGACACCCGGCAGCATTCCGTGTGCCATCGCGTCGCTCAGGAACGCCATGCCGCGCACCACGACCCAGGTCCCCGCGATGGCGCACAAGCACGACACGAGCAGCCCGCCGAACAAGGCCCGCTGGACGAAAGAGACCTCGAACGGGACGAACAACCACTCCATGAGAAGCAGATTACAATGATAACGATTTTCATTTCAATGCAGTGGAACGGAGTCGCCATGCCGCCGCCAGATATCCAGGTCACCGAGGTGACGGCGGGTTACCGAGGGCGTGCGGTGTTGCACGAGTTCAGCGTCACGATTCCCGGCGGCCGGGTAACGGCGCTCGTCGGACCCAACGGCTCCGGCAAATCCACCCTGCTCGGCATCCTCGCCGGTGTCATCACGCCCACGACAGGAGCAGTTCGACGGGGACATACCCGACCACCGGCATTCGTCGTGCAACACAGCAGCGTCCCCGCGACCCTGCCGATCACGGTCCGCGAAACCGTCGCCATGGGCCGCTGGGCGCACCGCGGGGCATGGCGCCGCCTCACCCGGCGGGATCGGACGGTCGTGCAGGAATACCTCGACCGGATGGATATCGCCCACCTTGCCGACCGCCGACTCGACACCCTCTCCGGCGGCCAGCGCCAGCGCGCGCTGCTCGCCCAGGCACTCGCCCAGGAATCCGGTCTCCTGCTGCTCGACGAGCCAACGACTGGTCTGGATTCCGCTGCGCAGCAGGAGATTTCCGAGGCGATCCGCCGGGTCTGCGACGACGGCGTTACGGTCGTGCACGCTACCCACAGCCACGAGGACGCCCTACGCGCCGACCACTGCGTCCTCCTGCGCGACGGACGGATAGCCGCGCAGGGCGACCCGCGCACCGTCCTGCACCGCGAACCAGCCGCCGAACCGGCCTGAGCTGTCGCCGGACAATCCCGCACAGTCGATCCTTCGCCGCCGACCGGGCAGCGCCCGGCGCGTCGCAACGGGTCGGCAACCACGCTCCCCCATGATGTTCAGCGTTCATCGGCGCGGTGGGCGCCGCTCGGCGCCGACGCCGTGCGCCGCAATAGATCGACTCGACCGAGGATGGGAGAGCGTGTGGCGAAAATGGGTAGGCGCAAACGGTCCAGGCTGATCACCAGCGGGATCCTGCGTGAAAAGCAGCAAACGAGGCAGCTCGGCGATCCGGATCCGGCGCCGGAACTCGCGGACACCGTCGAGGCCGCCGCCGCGCTCGACCTCGACGCGCTCGCCACGCGAGTGCGCGCGCGGCGGCGCGAGATGAAATGGACCCAGGCGGACGTGGCGAGCAACGGCGGCCCGCCGGCCAAAACCCTCAGCGAGATCGAGCGGTCCCGCAATCCGCGCCCCAGCCCCGAGGTGCTGGACAAGCTGGACGCCGGTCTCGGCTGGCCGCCAGGTACCAGCGCGACGATCCTGCACGATGATGTGGCGGGCGAACTCGCGGTGGCACGCTGATCAGCTGTTCGAAAGACGGCCGGTCGGAGCATCTTTCGACATCTCCGACCGGCCCGCCGGAACAATCATGGGTTGCTGCCTGCGCTGCCACGCGGCTGCCACGCCGTCGCTCGGCCCAGCGCGGGTTGCGGACGGACCTCGTGCTAAGGCACTCGTTATGCTGCTTGCGACCCTCAGCGACTGCGCTTGCGCCGCCGGAGTGCGCGGGTCCGGCCGGACGGGACACAGGTGAATCCTGACGAAGGAATGGACAGCTCATGCAACTCCGCGGCATCCCTGCGGCAGCGATACCGGCCATCGGTTCACTGATCATCGCCACCGGCGTGGCACACGCCGAACCGGCACCCGACATCACCTACTCGGCCAAGCTCGTCGATCGCACGGTAGTCGCCGCGCTCAGAGACGGAACGTTCGAGTTGTCCAGGGCTCCCCGCGACCGGGCAACCGACGCCGACGCCCGACTGACCGAGCGCGATGGCGTGCTCGTCGACCGGAACGGCGCCCGCGCCGACGTCGCGCAGGTGATCGACGTGGTCGATGTCCGTGACCGCGACGGCCGCGTCGCCATGACCTTGCCGCTGGACTTCCGGGTCGCGGGCACAGCGATCCCGGTGCGGCCGGAGTTGAAGAAGGACAGCACGGTGCTGGAGCTGACGCCGGCCCGCCCGGAGGGCGTCGCGACCGCCGAAACGCTCGTCGCGACGCCGATCGCGTCGATGACCGAGAACCGCCGCGCCCGAGACGAATTCGCCAGCCAGTTCGGACTCGCCACCGCTGTCGGCGGTTTCGTCGGCACCGCCATCGGCGCCACGATCGGCTGTCTGGTCACCATCGCCGTCGGTTGCGTGGCCGGCCTGCTGACCGGCGCGAGCCTGGGCGGCATCCTCGGAACCATCGCGATCGGCGGCCCGGCCCTGGTCGTGGCAGGCGTCGACCTGCTCACCACGTTGCAGGCGGCCGACGGCAGCACACGTTTCGCCGACAAGCCCGCGCAATCCCTACCGGCACAACCCAAATGACTTCCGTCCCGGCGGCGCACGCGACGCCGGGACGAACGCCTCGATCGCGGGCTACAGCGGCGCGGTCGTCGTGTTCGAGCGTCCCACGCGCTCGTCGTTGATCAAGTGGTAGGCGCGACCCAGGTCGTCGAGTGCCCGCTCCCATCTGATCTCCGCTTCGTAGCCGCGCGGGTTGTGGCTGAGTAGCAGCAGGGCCTCGGCCGCATCCGTCGAACGAGCCGCAGCGTCCAGCAGGACGGGAACCGGGTCCACGGTGGTGCCCGCCGCTAACGCGCCGATGCGATCGTGCAGCCAGTGCGCGTCGAAACGTACCTGCTCGGCAGGATTCTCGCCGTCCACCGGCCGGGTGCTCACCGCGGCGGCGCGGGCGGCTCCCTCGTCGTCCATGGTCGTGGTGATGACCTGCCGCAGTTCGCTGCTCGCGACGCGGTGTAGCAAACCGACCAACAGGACACGCTCCGCGTCCGGACCACGCAGACCGGTCTCTCCCAGCCACGTGCCGACCTCGTCCGGGTCGACCCGGAGAATCGACAGAACCGCTCGTAACTGCGCAATCGTTACCAATTCGTCCGCCCCTCCTCGTCGTTGCGCGCCCACCATCACATCTGGGCGATAGCCTGCCAAACCCACAGCACGTTAACTACCGGGTAGCCATTTTCCGCTTCGGCGTGTCTCCCGTCACACTTCGACCTCGGCGGGGCAACTCACCCCACCCAACCGCGCCGGTGCAGCCGATAGTCCTGCGGTCCAGGTCACCTCGATCCGCAGGATAACCGGCGAGAGAGTTGGGTACTCCATTCGCTATGAGAGCGATACCGGCGCGGGTCACTGGGGAAACGACCACGCCCGCAGTACGCGAGTCCGAAGACGGCGGTGCGATCGCGAACACGAAATGGCGTCGCATCAGGGAGGTGATCGCCACCCGCACCGTCGCCGACGCCGCGCGGGAAGTGTCGATCGAGGTCGGCAAACCGCAGATGGCGCCGGGTGACACCGGCGTGGTGTGCGGATTCCGCATCCAGGGCATCGGCGAGCGATGGGCGCACGGCGCCGATTCCATCGCGGCGCTGTACCGCGCGTTCCAGGAGATCGCCGCCGAGCTGCGGCAGGCCAACAACCTGGGGGCGCACTTCGAGGTGACCGAGCCGTCCGATCCGCGGTTTCCCGTCACCCCGACCCGGCCCTCGCGCGCCGCGACAACGGCCGCGCATGAGCCGCAGGCCCTTATTGCCGCGCGCACACTGCGCGATGCCGACAGCTCGCTGTCGATCATCATCGGCAGGCCGTATCTGGCGGCCGACCGGCGTAACCACCTGTGCCGGTTCCACATCAGCGAGCAAGGCGCCTCCGTCGCCAGCGGCGTCGACGAAATCCAGGCGCTGCACACCGCGATCCACCTGATCAGCGAGCGTCTCGAGCTGCCGCCCGATTGGCCGGTCAGCCGCCTGTCCTGAGGCTGCGCGCAACAATCCACGCCGAACCGCCCAGCCGGTCCGGATTCGGCATCGAATCATCGGTTGGTGGATTGTCGTTCGACCGGCGCAGTTCCCCTCCGGCGCCATGCGCAGTACGGCACGCCCGTCGCCGACATTCCCCCGCCGGAACACAGACCGTCGCGACGCCGCGGCGACGCCAGGAGGGACTGCCCATGGAATTCATCTCGCCGCTGGATGCCCTGTTCCTCATCGCCGAATCGCGCGAGCATCCGATGCACGTCGGAGCACTGCAGATCTTCGACCCGATGGACAGCACCGGGCCGGAGTTCGCCCGGCGCGCGTACGCGACGCTGGCAGCGGGGGAGAAATTCCACCCCACCTTCCGCAAGCGCCCTGCCCGGCTGTTCGGCACTCCGCAGCTGGCGTGGACAGTGGAAAGCACCGTCGAACTCGACTACCACCTGCAGCGCTGGGCGCTACCGGAATCCGGCGGCCTGGACGCGCTGGTCGAGGTGGCCGCCGGACTGCACAGCACCCTGCTCGACCGCCATCGGCCGCTGTGGGAGACACACCTGATCGAAGGGCTCGCCGGCGACCGGGTCGGGCTGTACGCGAAAGTGCACCACGCCCTCATGGACGGTGTCGCCGCCCAGCGCCTGATGCAGCGCATGCTCACCAGCGACCCGGACGCCGGCGAAGCGCTGGCGCCCTGGCATCTGCCTCCGTCGGACCGGCACAACGAGAACCCGTCGCGGCCGCGCGCACTCGGGGCGACGGCGCGGGCGATGTTCGCACAAGCGGCGGGCTCCGCACCCGCCGCCTTGCGCCTGGCCCGCACCGCGCTCGTGGAACAGCAGTTGACGCTGCCCTTCGCCGCGCCGCGCACCTTGTTCAACGTCCCGATCGGCGGGGCACGCCGCTGCGCGGCCCGCTCGTGGCCGCTGGATCGAATCCGCCAGCTCAAGAAGATGACCGGCACCACCCTCAACGACGTGGTGCTGGCCATGGCGGCGGGCGCGCTGCGCGCCTACCTGATCGCCCATCACGCCCTGCCGGACAAACCGCTGGTCGCGATGGTGCCGGTATCGCTGCGGCCGGAGTCCGACGAGGCCCACACCGGCGGCAACGCCGTGGCCGCGCTGCTGTGCGGTCTTGCCACCGATATCGCCGATCCGGCGCAGCGGCTCGCGTCGATCAACTCCTCGATGCGCCGCAGTAAGGAGATCTATCGCGAGCTCTCCCCCGGGCAGGCGGTCTCGCTGTCGGCGCTGACGCTGAGCCCGCTGGCGCTATCGCTGCTGGTCCCCGCCACGGTCGCCCTGGCCAACCCGCCGTTCAACATCGTCATCTCCAACATTCCCGGCCCGCGCGAACCCCGGTACTGGAACGGCGCCCGCCTCGATGCCAGCTACCCGCTGTCCATCCCGTTCGACGGCCAAGCGGTGAACATCACGCTCACCACCAACGCCGACAACCTCGACATCGGCATTGTCGCCTGCCGCCGCAGCGTGCCGGACGTGGCCACGCTGCTCGACCACCTCGAGACCGCGTTGTCCGAGCTGGAAGACGCCGCCTACTGACCGCCGGGCGCGTCACGGTCGGGTCGGCTACCGGACGGGGCGGCCCGCCGCTCGAATCAAAGGCCGACGCGCCTCGGCTCCGCGATCACGTCGAACCTGCCGTTCCGAGTCCGTTGATCGATGGCGGCAGCGGCGGTGGCGTCGCGCCGGGACCGGCGAGCAGGCGTTTGAGGATCTTGCCGGTGTCACCGCGCGGAAGTGCCGCGAGGAACGTGACATCACGAGGAACGGAGAAGCGGCTCAAGCGATTTCGGATGTAAGTGCGGACCATGTCCGAATCGAGCCCGGCCCCTTCGCGTTTGACCACGAACGCCACCAGCCGCTGGCCGAATTCGTGGTCCGGTACCCCTACCACCGCGACCTCACTGACCTGTGGCAGGTGCGCGAGCGCCTCCTCGACCGGGCGCGGGAAGACGTTCTCGCCACCCGAGATGATCATCTCGTCATCGCGGCCCGCGATGAACAACCGGCCCGCGGCGTCGAGGTAGCCGAGGTCACCTGTGTCGAGCATGCCGTGCGCCTCGTCCGGCGGCGCCGCGTTGACGTAACCGTCGAACAGCATGTGATTGCCGACGAAGATGTGCCCGGTGGCGCCGATCGGCAGCCTGCGATGGTCCGGCCCGAGCACAGCGATCTTGGTGCCCAGTGGCGGGCGGCCCGCCGTGGTCGGCGAGGAGTGCAGATCTTCCGGGGTGGCGACGGTCGCCCACGAGACCTCGGTGGAACCGTAGACGTTGTACAGGACGTCGCCATAGGCGTCCATGAAACGCTCGACGGTCGCACCCGCGAGCGGTGCCCCACAGCTGATCACGTGGCGCAGGCTGGAGGTGTCGTAGCGTGCGCGCACGTGCGCGGGCAGATCGAGGATGCGCTGCACCATGGTCGGCACGACGATCACCGTGCCGACCCGGTGCTCGGCGATGCGACGCAGGCAGTCCTCCGCGTCGAACCGTTCCGCGAGCACCACGGTCGCGCGCAACGCGGTGCTCAGTTGCAGCCCGGCCAGGCCCCAGGTGTGGAACAGCGGAGCCGGAATCAACATGGTCTCGTTCATCTGCATCGGGATGCGCGACAGCAGCGCCGCGATGGACCCGAAGCCCTTCGGATGCGGCCTGCGCGCACCCTTGGGGGTCCCGCTGGTCCCGGAGGTGAGAACGACCAGCCGTCCCGGCTGCGCCGGTGTGCGAAACGTGCTGTGTCCCTGCGCCACCAGGTCGTTCACGGTCGTCCGGTCGGGTACCGGCGGTCGCTCGTCGGTGTTGTAGCGCGGTATGTCGGCGTGCAGATACTGCACCAACGGCTCGAGGTCGCCGTCGACGAACAGCGCCGACAGCCGGTCGCGCTGCACGATCTCCTCGATGGTGCGGCCCGCCAGGCCCGAGTTGAGCAGGGCGACGTCCACGCCGAGTTTGCCCGCGGCGACCATGCATTCGACCATGCCCGCGTGGTTGCGGGACAGCAGTCCGATGGCGTCGCCCGGGCCGAGATCGAGCGCGGCGAGCGCCGCGGCCAGCGCGTTGGTCCGCTCGTGCATGTCGGCGAAGGACCGGGTGCCGCGGTCGTCGATGATCGCGGTCCGCTCCGGCGAAAACGCCGCGCCCGCCGCGTACCCACCGGCCAGGTTGAACCCCCACTTCGCCAGCGAGCGGAACTGTTTGAAGCTGCGATCGAGACGAGCGGGCAGCACTACGACGCCAGAGGCCACCATCTGGCGTGCGACGCCCGCGTTCCGCCGGATCGGCGAATCCTCGCCGTTGACGATCAGCGACGTCCGCGCGCCCTTGGCGACGTCGGCCACCCGGCGCAGTCCGCTCTTGGTCCAGTCCGCGATGGCCACGTTGGACAACTCCGCGACGCGCGGGTGCACCCGGCTCGGCGCGAAGTAGGTGATCGTGACCCTGGTGCGCTCCTCTTCACCGTGCAGCCGCACCGACGCGAAGCTGCCCAGCGCGGCGTACTGCATTTCGAAACTCTCGTACCAGCGACCCACGCTCAGCCGGATCTGATGCGTGCGGATACCGGTGTCGTAGGTGCCGACACGCATCTGCCACACGACGGCGCCGTCGGCCGATTGGATCTGCTCACACTCGCCGATACCGGTGAACATTCGCGGATAGGTCTGCGGTTCGAGCAGCAGATCCCAGATGGTCTTGCGGGCGATCGCGAACTCCGCGACTATATCGATGACGTCGGTAACCAACTTCGCGCACTTCTGATCGGCCGGTTCGAACAACTTCGGGTCGGCGGGTAGCTCCTTTGTAACGTCAGTCACAGACGAGGTCAAGTATCTCCGGACTCATCGCCGCTACCAGCAAATCGCGCGAACTCGCTTGCGATTGCCCAGCATTCACCTGAGCCTGGGACCGCGCCCAATCCAGTTGGGCGACACCTGTGAATCCACCCAATGATCGCCGGAATCCCGGCGCCCCTCCGGCAACCGGTCCTAGCGTCTCAGGCGCCCGCTCGGCAGGACCACACGCTGGCTGGAGAGGTGATGGACCACAAGCGCACCCGACGACTCGCGCACTCCCGCGCGGAGGAGATCCTCGATTTCTTCGGCAAATGCCGCGCGTGCGGCTATCCCGCCTACGCGGCGACCACGACGCTGCGCTACGACAACGGCGACATGGAGACCAAAGTGATCGCCAGCTGTGCCCTGCCGTGCGGCTGGACGGACGAAGTCTCGTCCACCCCGATGACCGACTCGGGCACCCACCGGCGCACGTGACCCGCGCTCAAGCGGCCCGGGACACCTCGGTGCCGAGCGCGCGCTCGCGCAGTTCGCCGAGAATCCGGGCCAGGATCCGGGACACCTGCATCTGGGAAACGCCCAACCGTTCCGCGATCTGGGCCTGGGTCCGGGATTCGAAGAAGCGCAGGATCAGCACCTGGCGGTCGCGTGGCGGCAACTGGGCGATCAGCGGACGCACCGCCATCGACTGCTCCAGCAGGCTGTAGCACGGTTCCTCGGTGCCGAGGGTATCCGCGAGCGGTTGGGCCGCCCCGTCGTCGTCGCGACTGGCGGAATCCAGCGAGTTGGTCTGGTAGGCGTTGCCCGCGATGAGCGCCTGGGTGACCTCGCCCAACTCGACCTCCAGCTCCGCGGCGATCTCCCTGGCCGTCGGCATCCGTCCCAGGCGGTGCGACACTGTCTCGGTGGCCGGGCCGATACGCAACTGGATCTCCTTGAGCCGCCGCGGCACCCGCAGCGACCACGTGTTGTCCCGGAAGTGCCTGCGCACCTCGCCCATGATGGTGGGAACCGCGAACCCGAGGAACGGGCTGCCGCGGGTGATGTCGAAACGGTCCACCGCCAGCACCAAGCCGACACGCGCGATCTGTAGCAGGTCGTCGAAAGACTCGCCGCGGCCGGCGAACTTGCGTGCGATGTGTTCCGCGAGCGGAAGACACCGCCGCACTATCTCTTCGCGCAGCTCCGCATGGTGCGGGTCGGTCTCCGCCACCGCGGCCAGTTTCTCGAACCAGGGCTCGATGTTGTCGTAACTGTCGCCTTCGCGGGTGCGCCCAGCGTGGTCGTTCCGGTCGGTCGTGAACTCACGTGTCATCAAATGGTCCTCGTTCCCAACTGAATTCGATGACGGTCGGATACCCACGAACGTCCGAGTCAAAAGGGTTCCGGGAAATCGACAGGGAACTGGTGAGCATCCGGACCAGCTCCCAGCTCAGCGGATCGCCCCCGAGCTCCGCATCGGACGCGGCGATCACGTCCGCGCGCACGCTCATTCGATCGGCGCTGTAGGTGAACTCGCAGCCGAGCATCGAGCCGGGCACCGAGCCCACCGCCAGAATCGCGGCGATCTCGTTGATCGCGAGCCGGATGTCCGCGGCCGCGCCGAGGGGCAGATCGGCGATCAGGCACACGGTGTCGGACATCCCGCGGATCAGCGGCAAGTGGCGCTCGTCGGCGGGAATCCGCACCGCGACCGTGCTGGTCTTGGTGGCACGCGCGCCGAAGGCGCAGGTGATCACCCGCATCAGACGGTGGCGAGCTGCGCTTGCCACATCCAGTGCAACTGCTCCAGGCGCGCGGCGACGTCCAGGAACAGATCCTGGGTCACCGGGTCGGCCTTCTCGGTCGCGGCGATCCGCTCGCGTAGCCGCTTGATCACGGCGGCGAGGTTGCCGACAATCGCGTCGATGACGTCGGTGTCCTGCTGCCAGCCTTCGCCGATGCCGAGCGCGCCGGAATCCCTGGCCACCGTCGAGGCGCGCCCGTCCGGGCTGACACCGACCGCGGCGGCGCGTTCCGCGGCGGCGTCGGTGAACTCCCTTGCCGCCGTGACCAATTCGTCCAATGCCAGGTGAACCGACCGGAAATTGGCGCCGACGACGTTCCAGTGCGCCTGCTTGGCGATCAGCGACAGATCTATCAGGTCGATGACGGTCCCGCGCAGCGTCTCGCCCGCGATGCGCTGCTGCTCGGGATCCAAGGTGCTCGTGATGGGTTCGGACATCGCTCCTACCTCTCTGCCGTTGATCCTGGTTATCGACGGTCTACCCAGCTGCGCTGCGCTAAACCTCCTGGTAGGTTCGGCGGCCCCAGCCGGGCCGTGGGCCGCTGGCGGGTCGCCTGCCGCGCGCCTGGTCCGTTTCGGTCTCGGCCGCGGAGTCGCCGTCGCCCGGCACGAGCCCGAGCGACTGGGCAGGCAGACCATGGCCGACATCCGCCGCACGGGCCCGGCACCGGCGCTGGGCGCGACCACACAGCGTCCCCGGTCCGAGTGCGCCTCCTCATCGCATCGTGCGCACTAGAATGTGATCTCCACAACATCCGGAGGTGGCGGGATGCTAGAGGATTCGGCGACGCCCTTGCGGGCGGCGACAATGCCGGAACTCACCGGTCGCATCGCGGCACCGACCTACGACCGATCGCGGATCTCCACCGGCATAGTGCATTTCGGTGTCGGCGGTTTCCATCGCGCGCATCAGGCGATGTATGTCGATCGATTGCTCGAACGCAGCCTGGCGCACGACTGGGGCATCTGCGGAGTCGGTGTGCTACCCGGCGATCGCAGGATGCGCGACGCTCTCGCGGCGCAGGACGGCTTGTACACGCTGTCGACAGTCGCGCCGGACGGCACCTGGGCCACCCGGATCATCGGCTCGATCGTCGAGTACCGCTACGCGCCGGACGATCCCGAGGCCGTGGTGGAGAAGCTCGCCGATCCGGCCACCAGGATCGTCTCGCTCACCATCACCGAGGGCGGGTACCGCATCGCGGCCGCCACCGGGCAGTTCGACGCCGACGATCCCGACATCCGCGCCGATCTCGCCGGGAACGCGCCGCTCACCACGGTATTCGGATTCGTCACCGAGGCCATGGCGCGGCGCAGGATGCGCGGTATCGCGCCGTTCACCGTGCTGTCATGCGACAACATCGAGGGCAATGGGCACGTCGCGCGCCGGATGTTCGGCGCGTTCGCCGCACTGCGCGATCCCGAGCTCGGAACCTGGGTGGGCGAACAGGTTCGTTTCCCGAATTCGATGGTGGACCGGATCACCCCCGTGACGCCGCCCGCCGCGACCGGCGAGATCGAGCGACGCTACGGGCTCACCGACCGCTGGCCGGTCCTGACCGAACCCTTCGTGCAGTGGGTGCTGGAGGATTCTTTCGGACTCGGCCGCCCCGCCTTCGACGAGGTCGGCGTCCAGCTCGTCGATGACGTCACCCCCTATGAGCTGATGAAACTGCGCCTGCTCAACGCGAGCCACCAAGCGCTGTGCTACTTCGGTTATCTGAGCGGCTATCGGCTGGTGCACGAGGCAGCGCAGGACCCGGTCTTCCGGCGATTCCTGCTGCGCTACATGGACGCGGAGGCGACGCCGACCCTGCGCGCGGTCCCCGGCGTCGACCTGGATCGCTACAAGCACACCCTGATCGAGCGGTTCGCCAACCCCGCGATCGGCGACACCATCGCCCGGCTCTGTGCGGAGTCCTCCGACCGGATCCCGAAGTGGCTGCTGCCGGTGATCCGCTCGCAGCTCGCTTCCGGCGGCGAGATCGACTGCGCCGCGGCGGTTGTCGCGAGTTGGGCGCGCTATGCCGAGGGTGTGGACGAGCACGGCGCGCCGATCGAGGTCGTGGACCGCCTGCGCGACCAATTGATCCCCCTCGCGCGGCGGCAACGCGAGCAGCCCACCGCCTTCCTCGGCGAACGCTCGGTATTCGGCGATCTGATCGACCGGCCTCGGTTCGTGACCGCATACCTGGCAGCCCTGCACTCACTGCGCACCAAGGGCGCCCATGCCACGGTGGAGGATTTAGCGCGTTAGGGGCCTCCAGAGCCCATTTGCCGCACTCCACCTTTGCCTCGACCCGGTACGGGCCCTGTCCGGCGGCCCCCGTCAGCGCGGCGTGACGCGGGCGACCGCGCGCGAGTCGGAGCCGACGGCGAACCAGACGTCGAGACACGAACCGGTGCGGCGGGAGACGAGGCGGAGATCCTCCCCGGACCGCACCGGCTTCCCGTACTCGATCACCACTCGGTGCGGATTGGACTTCAGTTCGGCGTGGTCGGCGAGCACTTCCTCGAGCGCCGTGAGGTAGATCGCGTTGTTCATATGATCGAGCAGGTCTATATCGGTGACGCGCAGCGGGAACAGCCTGCTACCCACGTCGGGTTCGTCGGCCTGCGGCATCGGGTCGGTGAGTTCCGCCTTCCAGCGGAGCCGGTGTTCGGTCGTGCAGGCCAGCATGGGCGCCAAGAAACGGTCGCTCATCCGGGCCGGGACGCCGGATTCGGTTCCGAAGTGGATCAGGAAGCCCTCGGTCTCCACCAGGCCACCCCCGCTGCCGCAGATCTGGACGCGCATCGCGCACCAACGGGAGGATGTCGCCGACGGCCAGCGCCGCAGCGTGACCCAGTCGCCGAACTCGATGGGTTTGAGCGCATCGATCACCGTTCTGCGGACCACCCACAGGCGATGGATGTCGCCGTCGTCGAGGACCCCGAGGTGGTCGTAGCCGACATCTTGCAGATACCGTGCGACCCCGTCGAGCCGCAGGCGCTGGTCGCCCCCGGTGTCGTCGAGACGCACCGGCCATCCCGTCTCGAACGGAGTCACCATGGCCGAGCTTTCCGGCAGGACGCTGGGAATGACCATGATCGGATAATGCCAGATGTTTGCTATTGCGCGCAGACATACTCGCTAGGTAACACGCATGCAACAAATATGCGGCTACATCACGGGCTTCCATACCAGTTCGGACATTCATTAACGATCGCTGAGTATTCGCCATACCGTCGCCGGGCGGCGTGCGCACCGCTCGCGGCCGACCTCACCACGGCGAGCGCGCCGCCCCATCGGCGAGGATGCGGGCCAGGTCCTCGGGGACGGGAATGCTGGCCATCAGTCCGACCGTCGCACGCCCCGGGTTGCCCAGTGGTACTCGCCCGACCGATGAACCCGGCCCGGCGACCAGCAGCCGGACGAGCCGGCCGAGGATCTCGCGACGATCGCGGCAGCGCACGGCCAGCCGCAGCATGTGCCAGTGCGTTCGGGTATGCGGCAACGCCCAGGGCTGGGAGAAGAGTGGGGCGCGTTCGAGCGAACGCCATCGCGCATCGAGATCGTCGGTCGCCCAGGCGTATTCGAGCTCCGACTCGCGGCGCGGATGGCGGGCGGTGAACAAACCCGCTGTCCCCCTTCTCAGTGCGGGAATTCGCGCACGTCCCGCACCCAGCGGATCGCCCCGAAGTCCGACGGCGGTCCGCCGAACATGCCGCGGCAGGTGCGGGTCAGGTGGGCGCTGTCGGCGAAACCCGCACCGTGCGCCGCGGCCGTCACCGATCGGCGGGTCGCGATCAGCTCGACGGCCCGCTGGAAGCGCAGCCACCGGGCGTAGGGCCGCAACGGCAGTCCGACCTGACCGGTCTGAGCAAAGCGGCCCGGCGCCACTGCGGCCGCACGCGTTGGTCGTCCATGCACCCCGGTCTCGCCGCGAAGATCCATGCAGGCACGAGGTCTCGGAGCGAGCGGGCCCGAGACCTCGTGGCACGTCTACTTCTTGGAACGATCCCGCTTCTCGCGCACCCGCACCGAGATGCGCACCGGCGAGCCGTCGAAGCCGAACTCCTCGCGCAATCGGCGCTCCAGGAAGCGACGATAGCCCGCCTCCAGGAAACCGGTGGTGAACAGCACGAACGTGGGCGGCCGTGTGGTCGCCTGGGTCGCGAACAGCACACGGGGCAACCGGCCACCGCGCATCGGCGGCGGGGTCGCGGCGATCACTTCCTTCAGCCAGGTGTTCAGCCTGCCCGTCGAGATTCGCTTGTCCCACGACTCGAGTGCGGTCTCCATAGCGGGCACCAGCTTCTGCACCGCGCGGCCGGTGTGCGCGGAGATGTTCACCCGCTGCGCCCACGGCACCCGGACCAGGTCCCGGTCGACCTCGCGCTCCAGTTGCAGGCGACGGTCCTCATCGACCAGGTCCCACTTGTTGAACGCCAGCACCAGCGCGCGCCCCGAGTCGGCGATCATGCTGATCACGCGCAGGTCCTGTTCGGTGATCGGCTGGGCGGCGTCGATCAGCATGATCGCCACCTCCGAGGCTTCCAGCGCGGACTTGGTGCGCAGCGACGCGTAGAACTCGGTGCCGCTGGCATTGGCGACCTTGCGGCGCAAGCCGGCGGTATCGACGAACTTCCAGACCTTGCCACCCAATTCGACCAGGGAGTCGACCGGGTCGACCGTGGTGCCCGCGACATCGTGCACCACCGAACGCTCGTCGCCGGCCAGCTTGTTCAGCAGACTCGATTTGCCCACATTGGGCTTGCCGACCAGAGCGACGCGGCGCGGACCGGTGCCGCCGGTCCCTTCCCGCGGGGTCTCCGGCAGCACCGCGAGCACGTCGTCGAGCAGGTCGCCGGTGCCGCGGCCGTGCGCGGCGCTGACCAGGCGCGGCTCGCCGAGACCGAGCGACCACAGCGCCGCCGCCTCGGCTTCCACCCGCTCGTCGTCGACCTTGTTGGCGACCAGGATGACCGGAACCGAGGAGCGGCGCAGCTTCTTCACCGCCGCCTCGTCGGTGGCGGTGGCGCCGACCACGGCGTCGACCACGAGCAGGATCGCGTCGGCGGTCTGCATCGCCAGTTCGGCCTGCCTGGCCACCGCTTGCTGCAGCCCCTTCGCGTCCGGCTCCCAGCCGCCGGTGTCCTGGACGAGGAAGCGGCGACCCGCCCAGTTCGCCTCGTAGGACACGCGGTCGCGGGTCACCCCGGGAATGTCCTCCACGACCGCCTCGCGGCGGCCCAGGATCCGGTTCACCAGCGTCGACTTGCCCACGTTCGGGCGGCCGACCACCGCGAGCGTCGGCATCGCGACGTGCGCCTGGTCCTCGAACTCGCCCTCGAGATCGGCCAGATCCCAGTCGGCTTCATCGCTCCAGACGCCGTCACCGGCCAGCACGTCCTCGCTCACCGGTCACCTCCGGAATGGAACGCCGAAAGCTGCTGTGCCACAACGCGATACAGCTCGTCGATGACCTCGTCCATGGACAGGTCGCTGGTGTCGACCAGCACCGCGTCCGCGGCGGGACGCAGCGGCGACACCTTGCGGGTGGAGTCGAGGGTGTCGCGGCGCTGCACATCGGCGAGCACGCCCGCGTAGTCGTCGCCCCGGCCTTCGGCGATGTTCTGCTGGTTGCGCCGGTGGGCGCGCGCCTCCGCGGAGGCGGTGAGGTAGATCTTGGCGTCCGCCGCGGGCAGCACGACGGTGCCGATGTCGCGGCCCTCCACCACGATCCGTCGCGCGACCGCGGTGGTCTCCCGCTGCATCGCGACCAGCAACTCGCGCACCTCGGCCACCGCCGAGACCGCCGAAACGGCCTTGGTGACGGCATCGCCGCGAATCTCCGACGCGACGTCCTCGCCGTCGAGCTCGATCACCTCGCGGCTGGGCTCGGTGCCGATGGACAGCGGCAGTTCCTTGACCGCGGCGGCGATGGCCGCGGTGTCGGTGAGTTCGATGCCCGCGCGCAGCACACGCAGCGTCGCCGCCCGGTACATGGCGCCGGTGTCGAGGTACTGCGCGCCGAGCCGGGTGGCCAGGCGCCGCGAAACGCTCGACTTACCGGTGCCCGACGGCCCGTCCATGGCGACCACCAGCGGGCTCGTACCGGACATCCGCGCCGGCGCCTGCACCGGGATCTCCAGACCGTTCACAACGACACCGCCTCGTAGAGTTTGCCGATTTCATCGCGGCCGAGCACGCGCAGGGTGCCGGGCCGTTGGTCGCCCAGTGCGACCGGACCGATATTCGTGCGCACCAGCCGGATGACCGGGTGGCCGACCGCGTCGAGCAGGCGGCGCACGATGTGCTTCCGCCCTTCGTGCAACACGATCTTCACCAGGGAACGTCCCTCCCCCAGTTCGAGTACCTGGAAGCGGTCGACCTTGGCGGGACCGTCCTCCAACTCGACGCCCTCCCGCAGCCGCTTGCCGACCGCACGGTTGTTGACCTCACCGTGCACCGTCGCCAGGTAGGTCTTGGAGACCTCGAAGGACGGGTGCATGAGCCGGTGCGCGAGATCGCCGTCGTTCGTGAGCAACAGCAAGCCCTCGGTGTCGGCGTCCAGCCTGCCGACGTGGAAGAGGCGCTGACCGGCGGCGATCCGCTCGGCCACGATGTCGCCGACGCAGGGACGCCCCAGATCGTCGGACATGGTGGACTGCCAGCCCTTGGGCTTGTTCAGCGCGACGTGCACCAGTTCCTCGCGCACCACCACGCGGGTGCCGTCGACGCGCACCACCGCGTGCTGCGGGTCGATGCGCAGCCCCTGCTCGCGCACGATCATGCCGTCGACTTCGACGCGGCCCTGCGCGATCATCTCCTCGGCTGCGCGGCGCGAGGCGACACCCGCCTTGGCGAGGACCTTCTGTAGCCGCTCACCCTCGCCCGAGGGCAGTTTGGTGTGACTTTCGGTTGGCGGCGCCACGTTCTGGTGGCGCGCGGGCTTGGCGTTGCTCAGCAGCGGCGGCTGCGCGGCCTGCCGTTGCGGCTTGGGCTTCTTCTTGCCGCCCTGGTTCGCCTGCCGCTGCGGGCTCGGGGTCTGCGCTGCCGCGCGTTGAGCCGCGCCGCGGCCGGCGCCACCCTGCTGGGCGCCACGGGCGGTGCCCCCTCGTTGGGCCGAACGTGCGTCGCGTGAGTTCGTGTTGCGGCTCGCGCCCCGTTCGGGCTGGGCGCCGCGTTTCCTACGATCCGGTGTGCCATCTCGGCGAGCGGGCGTATTCATCGTGTCCTGTCACTCTTCGGTGCCGAGGTCCAAATCGGCCTCGGCGGGTTTTTTCAACCTGGTGTAACGCGGGTCCGTCTCCAGGCTCTCGTTGATCTCGTCGATCAGGTCGACGCCCGGAAGCAGGGGCGCCAGCGGCGGCAGGTCGCTCAGCGACGCAAGGCCGATCCGTTCCAGGAACAGCTCGGTCGTGCAGTACAGCGTCCCGTTGGTTTCCGGATCGACGCCTGCCTCGGCGATGAGTCCCCTGGCCAGCAGCGTGCGCATCACCCCGTCGACGTTCACGCCGCGCACCGCGCTGACCCTGGTCCTGGTCACCGGCTGACGGTATGCCACCACCGCCAGCGTTTCCAAAGCCGCCCGGGTCAGTTTCGATCGGGTGCCATCGAGCAGCATCCGCTCCACATACGGCGCGTACTCGCTGCGAGTATAGAAGCGCCAACCGTCACCCACGAAACGCAGATCGATGCCGCTGGACCGTGCGGCCAGTTCGGCTGACATCGCACGCACTGTGCTCTCCACCCGCTCCGCGGTATCGCCGAGGGCGGCCGCCAGCTGGTCCACCGGGGCCGGAACGTCGACCACGAGGAGCATGGCTTCCAGCGCCGAGCGGAATTCGGCGTCGTCGAGCGGCTCCGGAGTGAGATCCGCCACTGCCTCGGTCACGACCGCACCTCGCCGCGGGTCCGCGCGCTGCGCTGGCTCACCCGTAGTCCTCCTCGATAGTCACGGTGTCCGCCTGTTCCGCGGCCTCGTCGCCGATCCAGCTGACCGACAGCGGACCGAGTGGATCGGGCTGGTCGAACTCGATCGTCTTGCCGCGGTACAGCTCGAGCAGCGCCAGGAAGCGGGCGACGATCTGGACGGGGACCTCGCAGTCGGCGACCAACTCGCCGAACGAGGTCCACGCACCCGCGCCGCGCTGTTTGAGCTGTTCCAGCACCAGCGCCGCTTGCTCGGCCACCGAGATCGCGTGCGTGTGCAGATGGTCGAGCCCGACCTTCGGCACCGGGCGGGGCCGGAAGGCCGCCGCGGCGATCGCGGCGAACTCTGCCGCCCCGACACCCAGCGTAACCTCGGGCAGCAGATCGGCGTAACGCTCCTCCAAGCCGACCGCGCGAGGGTAGCGGCGCAGCGCGGCGGCTTCCAGCTCGCTGAGCAGTTCGGCCACCTGCTTGAAGGCGCGATACTGCAGCAGCCGGGCGAACAGCAGGTCGCGAGCCTCCAGCAGTTCGAGGTCTTCGGCGTCGGTCATCTCGCCGGACGGCAGCAGGCGCGCCGCCTTGAGATCCAGCAGCGTGGCGGCGACGACCAGGAATTCCGTGGTCTGGTCCAGGATCTTGTCCGCGCGCAAGGTGTTCTGCCGCGCCATGTTCGCGGTCATCGCCTTCGTGTAGGCGATGAACTCGTCGGTGACCTTGTGCAGCGCCACCTCGGTGACGTCCAGTTTGCGCGAGCTGATCAGGGTGAGCAGCAGATCGAAAGGACCCTCGAAGTTGCTCAGGCGCAATCGGAATCCGGACGGCTGCGCCTCCGCCTCTTGTGGAGAGTCCCCCGGTGGGTCACTCACCGGAACCTCGGGTCGCTCGGCCGCTCGCCGCCGATCGGCCGGTGCGTCGCTCGCCGGACCCTCCGGTTCGTCAGCTTGCACCGGATCACCCAGCCCGGCAGCCACCGCAACCTCTGCCCGGTCAGCCGCTTGCGCCGGATCACCCAGCCCGGCACCCACCGCAGCCTCACCTCGGTCGGGCACTTGCGCCGAGTCATTCGGTGTGACGTTCTCGGCGGCCTGCGGGCGATTCTCCCGCGCGCCGCGCGCGGGAACCTCGGGTTCGTCCGGCGCGAAAGCGGACGAATTGCCTTGTTCCGCAGGGATATCAGGAGCGGCCGGGGTGTACGGTGCGGGTGTGGTCAGAGGCGATTCGTCCGGAGAAGCGCCTGTACCGGTCTGCAGGGGCGCTGCAGACGCCTCCGCCTCCGCGCTGGAGGGGATACCGGCCGGATCCGAGCGTCGTGCGACCGCACCGCGGCCCGCCGCGATATACGCGGCGGCGGCGTTCCCGAGCGCGGGAGGGTTCCCGGCAGCAGCGGGTCGCGGGCGCGTGGGTTCGTCGCCGACGCCCGGAGTACCGGCATCACCTGCACGGTCGTCGGGCGAGGGCGTGGCACCGGCCGCGGAAGACCCCTGGCCGGATGAGTTGTCGGTGGATTCAGACGAGGGGCCGGAGCGGCCGATCACCGGCCCGACCGGTGGATGACTTCCCGTGCCATCGACCGATACGCTTCGGCTCCACCGGATTTCGGCGCCCACGTGGTGATGGGCTCGCCTGCGACGCTGGCGTCCGGGAAACGGACGGTGCGCGAGATCGCGGTGTCGTAGACCAGGTCACCGAACACCTCGACCACACGCGCCATGACCTGGCGGGAATGCAGCAGTCGAGCGTCGAACATGGTGACCACTATTCCGTACAGGCTCAGCCTCGGGTTCAGCCGGTCCCGCACTTTCTCCACCGTGTCGTTGAGCAGCGCGAGTCCGCGTAGCGAGAAATACTCGCATTCCATCGGGATGATCACGCCGTCCGAGCAGGCCAGTGCGTTGACGGTGAGCAGGCCGAGCGAGGGCTGGCAGTCGATGAGGATGTAGTCGTAGCGGTTGCGCACCGGCTCCAGCGCGCGTCCGAGCGACTGTTCCCTGCCCACCTCGTTCACGAGCTGGATCTCCGCGGCGGACAGATCGATATTGCTCGGCAGCAGATCCAGGTTCGCGACGCGGGTCGGCATCAGCACGTCGTCGATGGACACCTTGGAGCCGATGAGCAGGTTGTGCACGGTCGAGTCGAGATCGTGGTGGGCAACGCCGAGTCCCGCCGACAGCGCGCCCTGCGGGTCCAGGTCCACCAGCAGCACGCGGCGGCCGTATTCGGCCAGTGCGGCGCCGAGATTGATGGTGGAGGTGGTCTTGCCCACCCCGCCCTTCTGGTTGCACATGGCGACGATCAGGGCGCTACCGTGCTGACCCACCGGCGGCGGGTCCGGCACCAGCCGCAACGGTCGGCCCGTCGGGCCGAGCGTCGCGTCCTCCGGGACCGGCTCCACCCCGGTGCCCCACAGCGTTTCCGCCGCGGCGTCCGAGTACGGACCCGGTCGCGGGCCCATAAGCGGCTCCGCCCCAGCACCCATCGGCGGCTCTGCCGCGCCGGCTGTCGTCACGATCCGCTGCTCCTTATACGTTCCTGCCGGTTGCCTCGCCGAGCGTAGCGAGGCCGATCAGTGCCCGACCTCGCTTTCGTACGGTCCAGCTCTCGATAGACGCTACCGCTTGACGGCACTCGAGTGCCGCGCCTGCGCGCGGCGTGTTCGCGCCGCGCTGGTCAGCGCCATTGCGGGCCACCGTCGAAATGAACGTCGAACCGGTGGTGCACGTCGTTCATGCTGTTCCCAGTCCGCCTCCCCGCGCGCGATCCGGCCGAGTCGCCGGAAGTATTCGAAGCGGACGATACCCGGTGTGCGGGCGGCCGGGAACACTGGAGCGGCATTGTCCGGCACCGGAATCCGGAGTCACCGGCGAAACACTCCCACACCTGCGGCCAGCAGAACGCACCGTTCTCGCCGCTGGGCGAATGCGGTCTGCGGACAGCTCTTCGAGTTCGGGACAACCGCAACGTACCCGTCAACGAGCGCGAGGATGCGCGGTGGCCCAGACTTCCCGCAGGGTGTTGACCGTGACCAGGGTATAGATCTGGGTCGTGGTCACCGAGGCGTGCCCGAGCAGTTCTTGCACGACACGGACATCGGCCCCGCCGTCGAGCAGGTGGGTGGCGAAAGAGTGGCGCAGCGTGTGCGGCGACACCGCTGCCGCGATACCCGCGCGTTCGGCGGCGGTGCGCAATACCTGCCACGCGCTCTGCCGGGACAGGCGGGCGCCACGGGCGTTCAAGAACAGCGCTCCGGCGTTGCCCTTTCCACGCGAAACGAGCATCGGCCTCCCCCGCACCAGGTAGGCGTCCACGGCGGCGAGGGCGGGGCGCCCGATCGGCACCACGCGGTGCTTGCCGCCCTTGCCGCGCAGCACGACCGCCCGTTCGCCGGTGTCCAGATCGTCGACGTCCAACCCGACCATCTCGGAAATCCGGGCGCCGGTGGAGTAGAGCATTTCCAGCAGCGCCCGATCGCGCAGGCCACGCGGCCCACCGTCCGCACCCGCCGCGGCGTCCCGGTCATCCGCGGCTCCACCACCCGACGCTTCCAGCAACCGCAGTACCTGGTCGTAGGGCAGCGCTTTGGGCAGCCTGCGACCTGGCGTAGGCGGCTTGACGGCGTGCGCGACGTCGGTTCCGGTCAGCCCCTCGGCCGCCGCGAAACGATGCCATCCGCGCACCGCGATCAACGCGCGGGCCACCGAACTCGCCGCGAGCGGAGGGTGCGGGCCTTCGCCCGAGCGCAGCCTCACGGTGAACTCGGCGACATCGGACTCACCGACCTGGTCGAGCGAGCCGATGCCGCGCCCGTTCAGGAAGTCGAGGTAGCGACCGAGGTCGCGCCGATAGGCGGCGAGGGTGTTGGGCGCGAGGCCACGCTCGACGGCGAGGTGGTCGAGATAGGTGTCGAGCTCGCGGGCGAGCACAACCGCTCAGTCTTCGGACTTCCGCTCCGCCTGGCGGCGGAGCAGCGCGGTGGGCTGTCCCGGCCACGGCACGTCCGGCGGACGCAGCTGCGCGCCGCCCGCCCGCGCGGCCGCCAGCGCGAGCACGCCCGCGACCGCGGTGGCGTTGACGATCTCGCCGGCCAGCGCCGCCCGCACGGCCGCGTCCACCGGCATCCGGACCACTTCGAGGTCGGCCTCTTCCAATTCCGGCTCCGGCCGCTCGGTCTCGAACAGATCCCGCGCCAGGTACACCCGCAACGCTTCGTCGGTGAAACCCGGCGAAAGCACCACATCCACCAGCACCGACCACTCCCGTGCGGCCAGCCCGGTTTCCTCGGCCAGCTCGCGCTGCGCGGCCAGGAGCGGGTCCTCGTCGGGCAGATCGAGCAGACCGGCCGGCAGCTCGAGCAGCCGTGCCCCGATCGGGTGGCGGTACTGGTTGATCAGCACCACGTTGTCGTCGTGATCGATCGCGGCGACGGCGACGGCGCCGTGATGCTCGATCACCTCGCGCTCGACCACCCGCCCACCCGGCATCGACACCTGGTCGAGCCGCAACGCCAGGATGGCGCCGCTGTAGACGGTCTCGCTGGATACGACCTCGAATTCGTGGCTGCCCGGCTCGGCAGCGCCCCCGGCAGCCGCGGCCTGGTCGGCAGGCGTGGCCTGGTCGGACAGCGTGGCCCGGTCGTCGGTCATGCTGCGACCCTATCGGCAGGAGCGGACACTCCCCGCTGACGAGGAGTTCCGCCCGCGGGCCCGCCCCACATGCCGCTACGCCTTTTCCGTCGCACCTGCGAGTTCTTCGCCGGGAATGTCCACCGGAAGCCGTTCTGCCGCCTTGTATTTCAGCGCGGCCGAGATCAGCGCCGCGAACAGCGGGTGCGGCCGGGTCGGGCGGCTCTTCAGCTCGGGGTGTGCCTGCGTGGCGACGAAGAACGGATGCAGGTCGGCGGGCAGCTCGACGAACTCGACCAGATGTCCGTCCGGCGAGATGCCGCTGAACGCCAAACCACTCTCGGCGATCTTGTCGCGGTAGGCGTTGTTCACCTCGTAGCGATGACGGTGCCGTTCCGAGACGTGCTCGCTGCCGTAGGCCTGGGCGACGACCGAGCCCTTCGCCAGGGTCGCGGGGTAGGCGCCGAGGCGCATGGTGCCGCCGAGATCGGCCTCACCGGCCACGGCCTGTTCCTGGTCGGCCATCGTGGAGATGACGGGATGCGGTGTGTCGGGCTCGAATTCGGCGGAATTGGCCTCCGTCAGGCCCACCGAGCGCGCCGCCTCGATCACCACGCACTGCAGGCCGAGGCACAAGCCGAGCAGCGGGATCCCGCGGGTGCGCGCGTAGTGGATCGCGCCGACCTTGCCCTCGATGCCGCGGATGCCGAATCCGCCGGGAATCAGCACGGCGTCGACGTCACGCAGCGCCTGCTGCGCGCCCGAAGGGCTCTCGCACTCGTCGGAGGGCACCCAGCGGATGTTCACCTTCGCCCGCGAGGCGAACCCGCCCGCGCGCAGGGCCTCGGTGACCGAGAGGTAGGCGTCGGGCAGGTCGACATACTTGCCGACCAGCGCGACCTCCACCGTCTCGCGCGGCGAGTGCACCCGATCGAGCAGGTCGCCCCACACGGTCCAGTCCACATCGCGGAACGGCAGCCCGAGCCGGCGCACCACGTAGGCGTCCAGGCCCTCCCGGTGCAGCACGCGCGGAATGTCATAGATGGATCGCGCGTCCGGGGTGGAGATGCAGGCGTCGACCTCGACGTCGCACATCAGGGCGATCTTGCTCTTCAGCGACTGCGGGACCTCCCGGTCGCAGCGCAGGATCAGCGCGTCGGGCTGGATACCGATATTGCGCAGCGCGGCCACCGAGTGCTGGGTCGGCTTGGTCTTCAGCTCGCCGGAGGGGGCGAGGTAGGGCACCAGCGACACGTGCAGGAAGAAGACGTTGTCCCGGCCGACATCGTGGCGGATCTGCCGGGCGGCCTCCAGGAACGGCTGCGACTCGATGTCGCCGACGGTGCCGCCGATCTCGGTGATCACCACATCGGGCGTCTGCCCCTGCAGATCCGGACCGCGCATCGCGAGGATGCGGTTCTTGATCTCGTCGGTGATGTGCGGGATCACCTGCACCGTGTCGCCGAGATATTCGCCGCGGCGCTCCTTGGCGATGACCGACGAATAGATTTGCCCGGTGGTCACATTCGCGTCCCGGGACAGGTCCCGGTCGAGGAAGCGCTCGTAGTGGCCGACGTCCAGATCGGTCTCCGCGCCGTCTTCCGTCACGAACACCTCGCCGTGCTGGAAGGGGTTCATGGTGCCGGGATCGACGTTCAGATACGGGTCGAGTTTCTGCATCGTGACGCGCAGCCCACGCGCCGTCAGCAGCTGCCCGAGGCTGGAGGCGGTAAGACCTTTACCCAATGAGGAGGCGACACCACCGCTGACGAAGATGTGCTTCGTGGCCGTTCGCGCCTGAATCCGTGTTTGACCCACGGGTCTTCACGGTAACACGAATCCGCCCGTCCGTTCGAATGCCACGCACGTTTGCCCGCCGATCGCCGGACGGTAGTTCAGAGCACACGGACCCCGACTGTGAAGCGGGTCGCCACAGGGCCCGCAGACGCATTGTCGTGCGGTGCCGCCCTGGCACCGAAACAATCCATCGAGCGGAATCCCGCGGTAGGACCTCGACCGCCGCGCACGCGACGGCTACTCAGCCCGGCAGGGCGGCCAGGGTGAGCGAGGTGGCTTTGGCGCCGGTGCCGTAGCGGCCCGCACCGCCGTTGAGCTGTTCGCCGAGCGCGAGGACCGTGGTGACGCGGGCGATGTCACGTTCGAGATTGTCGACGGTGCTGACCTGGGCGGCGAGCGCGGCGTCGGCGCGCACGACGGCGATCGGCCCCGCTCCCTCCGCGGCGCCGGCGCGGCCGGCCAAGACCACGCCGGAACCGCGTCCGCGCAGGGCGCCCGCGAAGCGCGCGGTATTCGCGCCCCTGCTGTCCCTGGCCGCGTCGGCGCCGTCTCCGGTGACCACCACGGCGAGCTGCGCCGGACGGACCGGCGTCTCGCCGTAGGCGAGGAACCCGCCGCCGCGCAGGGTCTCCAGCACCAGCCCGAGTTCGTCCGGGGTGCTCCGCGGCTGCCCGTTGGCCGGGTCGAGCAGCAGGACCAGGCCGAGCAGATCGCCGGCCATGCTGCCCTGATCGACCGCGCCGGTCCGCAGCTGCGCCCCCGCCGGGATCACATTCGTGAGGGCGGTGCGCATCCGGTCCCCCTCGGTCGCGTCGACGAAAGCGTCGGTGAACGCGATCCGGCCGGTCACGCTCGCACCGGAGGTCTCGAGCGCTGTCGTCACCGCGTCGACATCGCCGGGATCGGCGTCCGGGGTCGTGAACACGACAACGCCACGGTCGGCGAGGGCGCCGCCGAGGATGCGGTCCGACGACCCGGCGATGAACCGGTCGGCGGACATGGCCTGATCCGCGAGCCGCCGGTTCTGTTCGGTGAGTGTGTCGACCTGCTGCCGCAGATCGGTCTTGTCCGCCCGCAATCCGGACAGCCAATCGGCGGCGAGCGTCTGCGAGCCGAGCACCACGCCGATGGCGAGGGCGAGAAAGATCGCGGCGATCGAGGTGGCATGCTGGCGCAGCGAAATCATCGTTCTCCCTCGGCTATTCCCACGAACCGACGCGTGCCTGCGCCCAGAGGGCGAAGCGATTCCAGCTGTCGACGGCCCAGTCCATGACATCCGCGCCGCGGTTGGACGCCAGCAGTACGACGATCACCGCGACCAGCGCGGCGAGCACCACCAGCGCAACGGCGATACCGGACACCCGGTTGCGATACAGCGTGGCGACACCCTTCGCGTCCATCAGCTTGGTCCCGACCTTGAGCCGGGTCAGGAACGTGGCCGGAGCGCTGCCGCGACGGCCGCGATCGAAGAAGTCGTCGAGCGAGGCCGCAGCGCCCGCGACGACGATCAGCGCCGCGCCGTGGTGGTCGGCGAGCAGCAGCGCCAGATCGGCCGCCGAGCCCGAAGAAGGAAAGGTCGTCGCACCGATGCCGAGATCCTGGATGCGTTCCAGGCCTTTGGCGTGGCCGTCGGTGTCGGCGGGCAGGATCACCTCGGCGCCGCACTTCATAGTCGCGGAGGTGATCTCGTCCGGGTCGCCGACGATGACGTCGGGCCGGTACCCCCGCCTCCTGAGCGTGTCCGCGCCACGGCCGACGCCGATCAGGATGGGGACGTACTCCTTGATGAACGGCTTGAGCCGCTGCAGGTCCTCGGCGTGGTCCGGGCCGTCGGCGACGACCACCACGTGCCGCTGCTTCATCACCAGCTGCAGCTCCGGCACGCCGAAGCCGTCGATGAGCAGCGCGCTCTCGGTGCGGATGAACTCGATGGTGTTTCCCGCGAACGCCTCCAGATGATCGGCCAGACCGTTGCGCGCCTCGACCATCCGCTCCGCGATGGCGGACTCGGTGAGCTCGATGCCCTCGACGAGGACCTCCGGCTCCTTCTTGATCAGCTTGTCGGCGTAGACGACACCCTCGTCGATCCGGACCCGCACGCCGTCCTTGATCTTGCTGAACGCATCCGAACTCACCGTGTCCAGCAGCAGAATTCCGTTGGCCGCCAGCGCTTCCGGGCCCAGATTGGGATAGCGGCCGGAAATGGACGGCGAGGTGTTGATCACCGCGGCCACGCGGGCTTCGACCAACCGGTCGGCGGTCATCCGGTCGAGGTCCATCTCGTCGAGCACGACGACGTCACCCGGGCCGATCCGCCCCAGCAGTCGCCGGGTGTTGCGATCCACCCGGGCTGTCCCGATCAGACCGGGCAGCGTTTCGGTGTTCCTCGACAACAGCGCCAGCATCTTCATGGCGCCGATAATGGCGGCAAACTCTCAACCTTTGGTGGAGGCGCGCCGTTTCCTGCATCGCATTCCGCATCGTGCGGCGTCCCGGCAATGCGTCTCGCAGGCGTGTTTCACGACGCGACACAGGTTCCGAAACCGGTGCCCACTTCCGCAGTGCGCACACTCTTGCCTGTTCAGGACGTATAGCCCGGCAGAGTACGTTGTATCACCCGGAACGCCGGCCGTATATCGTGCCGACACAACCGCCGTTTGCGACAAGCGACGAAAGCACCTCCCTTTGTTCTCGCCCACGAACATCTCCGGCCCGAGTTCGACACGCAGCGAACAGGCCGCTACCCATCTGGGGCAGCTCGAGATTCCGACGCGCATCCGCCAGGCAGACCGATAACGATCGCCCGCGATTGTGATGCGGACAACTCGATCACCGAGCGCCGCGCGGTGTACCTATATGCTGCCGGTCACAGGTAACTCGCAGAGGAGAACCATGGCCAGCACCACTGTCGACGCCGTCATTCCCGCCCCGCGCGAGGTCGTGTACCGGCTCTTCGCCGACCGCGAGAGCCTCAACGCGCACCTGCTGCCGGTGCAGATCAAGCTGACCAAGCCCGGCCTGACCGAACGGGAAGGCGTCGGCGCCCAGCATCTGGTCGGTATCGGCCCGGTCGGCGTCACCGAGGAGATCACCGAGCTGGTGCCGGGCGAGCGGATGGAATACAAGGTCGTCAAGGGCGCGCCGGTGAAGCGGCACGTCGGCATCGTCACCTTCGCCGACGCCGACAACGGGACCCTGGTCTCCTACACGATGGAATCCGACCCCAAGCTTCCCGTGCCGTCCAAGGTGGTGGAGTTCGGTCTGAAGAACCTGATCGATGTGCTCATCAAGGGCGCGCAGAAAGCGGTGCGCTGATCGAGGTGGTCAGCGCGTCACCGCCTCGGCGCCCGCTTTCTCGGCGCGTGCCGTCGCCAGCAGTTCCTCCGCGTGCGCCCGGCCGGTCTCGGTGTCGTCGAGACCGGCCAGCATGCGGGCCAGCTCGATCACCCGCTCGTCGTTGGTCAGCGCGCGAACGCCGCTGTTGACCGTGCCCTTCCCGTCATCGGACTTGTCGACCACCAGGTGGGTATCGGCGAACGCCGCGACCTGCGGAAGGTGGGTCACCACGATCACCTGGTGGGTCCGCGCCAGCCGAGCCAGCCTGCGACCGATCTCGACTGCGGCCCGGCCCCCGACGCCTGCGTCGACCTCGTCGAACACCATGGTCGCCCCATGATCGGAGCTGGCGAGCACCACCTCGAGCGCCAACATCACCCGGGACAACTCACCGCCGGACGCGCTCTTGCTCAACGGCAGCGACTGCGCACCCGAATGCGCCGACAGGCGGAGTTCGACCTCGTCGATGCCCGACGGACCAGCGTGCAACTCCTGCCCGTCGACGGTGAGCGGCGCCGCGTCCTGGGGTCCCGCCGGCAGCGGCCGCACCTCGACCTCGAGACGCGCTTTACCCATCGCGAGACCACCCAGCTCGGCGCTCACCGCGGCCGCCAGTTTGCCCGCCGCTTTGGTTCGCGCCGCGCTCAGCTTCTTCGCCGTCTCGCGCACCCGCTCGGCGGCGGTGTCCACCTCGGCGGCCAGCTTGGCCAGCGCCTCCTCGGAGACGTCGAGTGAGCCGCGCCGGGTGCGTGCCTCGTCCGCCCAGGCCAGGACGCCGTCGATGTCGGGTGCGTACTTGCGGGTCAGCGTCTTCAGTTCGGCCTGCCTGGTGAGCAGCGAATCCAAGGCTCCCGGGTCGGAAGGCAGATCCGAGAGATAACCGCTCAGCTCGGCGGCCACATCCACCACCACGGCGATGGCATCGGCCAGGCGCGGTGTGAGGGCGGTCAGCGCGGGATCGTCGGCCGCTTCGATGCGGGCGCGCGCGGCGCCGAGCGATTCCAGTGCGCCGGAGGCGTCTTCGGGCGCGTCGGCCGGTCCGGCCAGCGCGTCATGTGCGGTGGCCGCCGCCTCGCGCAACGAGTCCAGGTCGCTGAGCCTGCGGACCTCGTCGACGATGCGCACGTCCTCGCCGGGTTCGGGTGCGATGGCATCGATTTCCTTCAGGGAATGCTCGAGCCGTTCGGCCTCGAGCGCCAATTCCCTACTGCGCGCGGTGCGTTCGACCAGTTCGGCGCGGGCGTCGAGCAACGATCGGCGCTGCGCCCGGTACTTGCGCAGCAGCGGGCCCACCGCGTCGGCGGCGAACTGGTCCAGCGCGGACAACTGCTGGTCCGGGCGCTGCAAACGCAGCTGGTCGTTCTGGCCGTGCACGGTCAGCAGCGGCGTGGTGAAATCGGCGAGCACCGAGGCGGGCACGCCGCGTCCGCCCAGATGCGCGCGAGAACGTCCGTCACTGCCGACCGTGCGGATCGCGATGATGCTGCCGTCGTCGTCCTGCTCGGCCGCGGCCGCTTCGAGCACCTGCGCGACTTCGGTGCGGGCGGCGTCATTGACGTCCTCGACGGTGAACCGGCCCTCCACGACGGCACGGGCGGCGCCGAGGCGGACCCGGCCCGCGTCCGCGCGCGCACCGCTGAGCAGATGCAGACTGGTCACCACCATGGTCTTGCCCGCGCCGGTCTCGCCGGTCAGGCAGGTCAGTCCGGCATGGAACTGCGCGGTCGCCGTGGAAATGACGCCAAGACCGTCAATCCTGATCTCTGTCAGCACTTGTGCTCTCCGTTCGCCGTCGGCCACGCCAGCCGGTCACGGGCAATTGGAACTTGCGCACCATCCGGTCGGCGAACGGTGCGGAGTCCAGCCGCACCCAGCGCACCGGTTCGGCGCCGCGTACCGCCTCCACTCGTCCGCCGCTGGGCAGTGCGAGCGTGCGCCTGCCGTCCAGGAAAACTATCGCATCGTGTCCGGTGGCCACCGATTCGACCGCGATTCGGGAATCCGGGCTGGTCACCAGCGGCCGCGCGAACAGGGCATGGGCGTTGCTCGGAATCACCAGCAACGCTTCGAGTTCCGGCCACACCACCGGCCCGCCCGCGGAGAAGGCGTAGGCGGTCGATCCGGTCGGTGTGGCGAGCAGAATGCCGTCACAGCCGAATGCCGACACCGGCCGTCCGTCGACCTCGAGCACCACTTCCAACACGCCCATGCGGGAGGCATTCTCGATGCTCGCCTCGTTCAATGCCCAGCCGCTCTCGACCACTTCGTCGTCGACCCGGACGGTGAGGTCGATGGTCATCCGATGCTCGATCCGGTAGTCGCGCCGGACCACGTGTGCGAGTGCCTCGTCCAGATGCTCGGCCTCGGCTTCGGTGAGAAACCCGATGCGGCCCAGGTTGATTCCGAGCACCGGCACCGCCGCGGGACGCGCCAGCTCGGCGGCGCGCAGGAAGGTCCCGTCGCCACCGAGCACGAGCACCATCTCACAGCCGACCGCCGCCTGCGGGCCGTGCTCGACCACGCGCACCGGGTAGCCGCCCGGCTCGGCCTCGAATCGAGTGCTGTCCGCCTCGTCGGCGAGCACTCGCAAGCAGATGCCCGCGTCCGCGAAGATCTTGGCCACTCGGTGGGCGGTCTCGATGATCTCCGCCCGCCCCGGATGCGACACCAGCAAGATCTCCCGGCCGCAGGGCTGGGCCGGCGCGTTCACTGTGGACCCTCCTCAACCGCACGCTCGACCAGCGTCGCCACCAGCTCGCGGTCGTATTCGAACTGCCCGTCGTTGCGCAGCCACAAGAAGTATTCGACATTGCCGGACGGACCCGGCAGCGGGCTCGCCACCACGCCGACGGTTCGCAGGCCGAAGCCCGCGGCAGCCGCCGCGACCGTGCCCACCGCTTCGGCACGCAGCGCGGGATCGCGCACGACGCCACCGGAACCGACCCGCTCCTTGCCGACCTCGAACTGTGGTTTCACCATCGGCAGCAGGTCCGCGCCCGGGGCCGAGCAGGCCGCCAACGCGGGCAGCACCAGGCCCAACGAGATGAAGGACAGGTCCCCCACCACGAGTTCGACCGTGCCGCCGATCGTTTCGGGCGTCAGATTGCGCACGTTGGTGCGGTCGATTACCCGCACGCGCTCGTCGTTGCGCAGGCGCCAGACCAGCTGCCCGTAACCGACATCCACCGCCACCACCTCCCGCGCCTCCCGCGTCAGCAGCACGTCGGTGAAACCACCGGTCGACGCGCCCGCGTCCAGGCAACGCTTGCCCGCGACGGACAACCCCTCCGGCTCGAACCGCTCCAGTGCGCCGAGCAGTTTGTGTGCCCCGCGCGAGGCCCAGGACACCTCGTCGGGCTCCTCGCGCACCACCAGCGGCGTGCGCGCCTCGACGGCGGTCGCCGCCTTGACCGCGACCGAACCCGCAATCAGGACGCGGCCCGAGCCGATCAGCTCGACCGCGTGCTCTCGCGATCGCGCCAATCCGCGGCGAACCAGTTCCGCGTCCACCCGCGTGCGTCTGGCCACCTCAGATCTTGTCCACCGTGGCCAGTGCCTGTACGAGCACGTCATGCGCCTGCTCCAGGATGCGAGCGCGCCGGGTGATGTCGACCCCGGCTTCGGCGCTGTCGGGCGCGGGCGCGGCCGCACTCCAGCCGGGTCGGTCGAGTTCGGCGAGCAGACTGTCCACGTCGTCGCGGATCCGATCCGGATCGGCCGGCTCCGGGGGTCCTTGCGCACCCGGCAGATGCTGCCCGGGCACCGGGGCGCCCGGGCGGGGACCATGCCCACCAGCGGGAGTTCCGGGACCGTTCGGACGGGGCGTAGGAGTAGTCATCGTGGAGTCAACGCTATCGGATTTCCGAACCGGACGCGCGGACCGTCACAGCTCGTCCCGGGTGACGCCGAAGGGCCTCGGCGAGGTGGGCATCCGGCCCGGCGTCGACGGGTGTGTGATTGAGAGCGTCGAGCGAGTCGGAAAGATAGGTCGGGATCCGCTCGTCCGGAGCCTCGCGCAGCTCGTCCAGGGTGCTGACACCGGTCAGCACCAGCAGCGAGTCGAGGCCGACGCGGTTGGCGCCCTCGATGTCGGTGTCGAGGCGGTCGCCGACCACCAGCGCGCTGCGGGAGTTCGCCCGGACCAGCGCGTCCTCCAGCAGGGGCGGGTACGGCTTGCCCGCAACGACCGGCTCCCGATCGGAGGCGGCGCGCAGGGCGGCGACCATCGCACCGTTGCCCGGCGCGAGGCCACGTTCGTTCGGCAGAGTCTTGTCGGTGTTCGCGGCGACCCACAGCGCGTCCGCGCGCAACGCGTAGGCGGCTTCGGCCAGATCCGGCCAGGCGGTATGGGGTGAATGGCCCTGCACCACCGCGGCGGGCGCGTCGCCGTTGAAGCGGCGGATCGAGCGCAGCCCGACCGCGTCCACCTCGGCGGCCAGATCATCGGTGCCGACGACCAGCACCTGCGCACCCTGGTCGAGTCGCTCGGCCAGCAGCCGCGCGGCTGCCTGGGCGCTGGTCACCACGTCATCGGCGGACGCGGGAAAGCCGAGCTCGGCCAAATGGGCGGCCACGACCGCCGGTCCCCTGCTGGCATTGTTCGTGACGTACACCAGTCGTTGGGCCGCCTCCCCCGTCGCGGTCAAGGCCTTCGGCGCGCCCTCGATCACCTCGTGCCCGCGATACAGCGTGCCGTCCAGATCCAGCAGTAGGGCCCGGTAGCGATCCCGTAGTCGCTTCACACCACTCTCACTCCGTGTCACCGATCGGCGCTGTGCCGACTCGCATACCGCCGGGCTCTCCGGCAGCACAACCGCCCGGCGAGTCCGAGACACTCGAACATTACGCCAGATGACAGACCGGTAAGACGTGGGATCAACCACTCCGACAGCCGGGATCGCAAGGGCGACAGAACGCTTCCGTAGGGACGGCACCGGCGCGGCAGCATCAACGCTCGCGAGGGGCCGGCTCGACAGAGTGCCTCGTAATCAGTGCCGTCCCACCAGCAGGCACGCGACACCCCCGCTGGGCGCGACCGTGCTGCCCGGCGGTCAAAGAGAGCTTTCGTAGGGATGGCACCGGCGCGGCAGCAACCCTCGCGAGGGGCCGAGGCCGACTCGACAGAGCAGCTCGTAATCAGTGCTGTCCCACCAGCAGGCACGCCATGCCCCGGTGGGCGCGAGCGTGCTGCCCAGCGGTCAGAAGAGCGCTTCCGTAGAGATGGCACCCGCACAGCACGCTCGAAAGGGCCGACTCGACAGAGTGCCTCATGATCAGTGCCGTCCCGCCAACGGGCACGCGACGCCCCCGCTGGGCGCGACCGCGCTGCCCAGCGGTCAGTGGTCGATGTCGCCGGTCAGTTCGGCGGCGCGCTCTTCTGCGTCGGTTTCGCCGTCCAAGTCGGCCGACGCGGCGTTGAGGAACCAGGTGAGGCCCTCGTCGGTGCGTCCGGCGGCGACCAAGGCGTCGGCGTAGGCGTAGAAGAGGCGGGCCGCTGCCGAACCGGTGCGGGACGGGTCGAGATCCGAGGTTTGCAGGGTCACGACGGCTTGGTCGTATTGGCCGAGGTCCATCCGCGCACCCGCGACGACGATGCGCAATTCGGTGGCCTCGTCCCCGCGCAGTGCACGGCCCTCCTCGCTGCGGCCGAGCTCGATCGCGCGTTCGGGGCGGCCGAGACCACGCTCGCAGTCGGCCATCACGGCCAGGAGACCGGAACCACCGGACATCCGGCGCGCGGTGCGCAACTCCGACAGCGCCTCCGCCCATTCACCGGCGTGGTAGGCCACGACACCCGCGGTCTCGCGCACCACGGCAATCCGCCCCGCACGCTGCCGAGCGGCCCGAGCATGCGCGAGTGCCAGAGCAGGATCGTCATCGACGAGCTGCACGGCCATCACAAGGTGGCGCGCAACCGTCTCCGCATTGCCTTTGTCCAAGCTGAGCAGGTCACGCCGCACGACAGGATCGAGGTCGGTGGCTTGCACGTCGTCCGGCAGATCCGGCTCCTCCGGCCGCGGTGGACGCCGGTCGAGCGGGCGACCGCCGCCCACACGGGCGCCTTCGCCGCCACGACGACGATCCTGCGCCGCGTCACCGCGCGGTGCCCGCTCGTCACGATCCGCCCCACCATGCCGCGCACCGGCATCCGAGCCGGTGCGGCGCCGATCGCCCGAGTCATCGCGCCGACGGAAACCGGACTCGCCCCGCGCTGCGGCATCGCCGCGATCATCGGCGTCGCGGCGGCGCGTGAAACCGCCGCGACCGCCCGGCTCGCCACGGCGGGCATCGCTCCGCTCGCCGCTGTCGTCGCGCCGACGGCCGAATCCGCCACGGGATTCACCGCGATCGAAACCACCGCGGCCACCGGACTTTTCACTACCGCGGAAGCCGCCGCGCGACTCGTCGCTCCGCTCCCCGGAATCGCCCCGGCGCTTGAAGCCGCCACGCTCTCCGGAATCCTCGGAGCGTTTGAACCCACCCCGATCTCCCCCGCCAGCGCCCCGCGCACCGGAATCGTCCCGGCGCTCGGATCCGCCTCGCCTCGGCCCCTCGCCTCCGCGGCGGAAGCCACCAGCGGCACCGCCTCGGTCACCGGATTCCTGGCGTCCGAATCCACCGGACGAGCCACCTCGCTGGTCAGAGCGGCCGCGCTCACCGGCGTCACCGCGGCGGTCGAACCCGCCCTGGGTGTCGCGCCGCTGGAATCCACCACGTTCCGAGGAATCGTCGCGTCGGCCGTGGCCGCCCGATTCGCCGCGTCGTGCGCCGCCCCGCTCCCCGGAATCGTCCCGGCGGTCGTGTCCGCCGCCACGTCGGCTCGTGTCTCGGTTGTCGCCGCGCCGGCCGGACCCGGAGTCGGGAGCGCCACGCCGGAAGGGCTTCCGATCGTCGTTTTGTTCCGGCACGGTGCTCCCTTTCTGGATTTCGAGAAAATCGGTTGGACCCACAGATTCAATCACGTACCCGCGGTGGGGCGCGGGCACGGCAATTTCGCCCGAGCACTACTCGGTGCTCAAACGCAGATAGGGGACCCAGATTCTGGGTCCCCTATCGTGAAGGATGTTCCGGCGGTGTCCTACTCTCCCACACCCTGTCGAGTGCAGTACCATCGGCGCTGGCAGGCTTAGCTTCCGGGTTCGGAATGGGACCGGGCGTTTCCCTGCCGCTATGGCCGCCGTAACTCTATGAAACTATCCACACCACACAACCCCGACCACACACCCGGAAATATCCTCCCCCAATGTGTGGGGGTCGACCCGGGTGGGGTCCGGCAGCGGTGTCTGTGTGTTGTTTCAGATACCGCACAGTGGACGCGTAGCAAATCTTTGTTGGTAAGTCCTCGGCCTATTAGTACCGGTCACCTCCACACGTTACCGTGCTTCCAGTTCCGGCCTATCAACCCCATGGTCTGTAGGGGGCCTTAACCACTCGAAGGTGGTGAGAAACCTCATCTTGGAACAGGCTTCCCGCTTAGATGCTTTCAGCGGTTATCCCTTCCGAACGTAGCCAACCAGCCATGCCCCTGGCGGGACAACTGGCACACCAGAGGTTCGTCCGTCCCGGTCCTCTCGTACTAGGGACAGCCTTCCTCAAGTTTCTGACGCGCGCGGCGGATAGAGACCGAACTGTCTCACGACGTTCTAAACCCAGCTCGCGTGCCGCTTTAATGGGCGAACAGCCCAACCCTTGGGACCTACTCCAGCCCCAGGATGCGACGAGCCGACATCGAGGTGCCAAACCATCCCGTCGATATGGACTCTTGGGGAAGATCAGCCTGTTATCCCCGGGGTACCTTTTATCCGTTGAGCGACACCGCTTCCACATGCCGGTGCCGGATCACTAGTCCCGACTTTCGTCCCTGCTCGACCTGTCAGTCTCACAGTCAAGCTCCCTTGTGCACTTGCACTCGACACCTGATTGCCAACCAGGCTGAGGGAACCTTTGGGCGCCTCCGTTACATTTTAGGAGGCAACCGCCCCAGTTAAACTACCCACCAGGCACTGTCCCTGAACCAGATCATGGCCCGAGGTTAGAAGTCCAATACGACCAGAGTGGTATTTCAACGACGACTCCACGAACACTGGCGTGCCCGCTTCACAGTCTCCCACCTATCCTACACAAACCGTACCGAACACCAATACCAAGCTATAGTGAAGGTCCCGGGGTCTTTTCGTCCTGCCGCGCGTAACGAGCATCTTTACTCGTAATGCAATTTCGCCGAGTCTGTGGTTGAGACAGCAGAGAAGTCGTTACGCCATTCGTGCAGGTCGGAACTTACCCGACAAGGAATTTCGCTACCTTAGGATGGTTATAGTTACCACCGCCGTTTACCGGGGCTTAAATTCTCAGCTTCGCACCCCGAAGGGCGCTAACCGGTCCTCTTAACCTTCCGGCACCGGGCAGGCGTCAGTCCGTATACATCGTCTTACGACTTCGCACGGACCTGTGTTTTTAGTAAACAGTCGCTTCTCTCTGGTCTCTGCGACCACACCCAGCTCCGGATGCAAGATCCATCACCAGGCCTGGTCCCCCTTCTCCCGAAGTTACGGGGGCATTTTGCCGAGTTCCTTAACCACAGTTCTCTCGATCGCCTCGGTATTCTCTACCTGACCACCTGTGTCGGTTTGGGGTACGGGCCGTGTACCAACTCACTAGAGGCTTTTCTCGGCAGCATAGGATCACTGAATTCGCCTCAATCGGCTACGCATCACCTCTCAGGCACATGCTGTGCGGATTTACCTACACAACGCCCTACCGGCTTACACCAGGTATTCCATCACCTGGCCCAGCTACCTTCCTGCGTCACCCCATCGCTTGACTACTACACCCAGGATCCCATGCAGCCCCCTCAGGTCTCCCGAAGGAGATCCGTCCGGTTTTGGATGGTTAGCACAGATGATTCGCCATTGGGCGCGGATACACGGGTACGGGAATATCAACCCGTTGTCCATCGACTACGCCTGTCGGCCTCGCCTTAGGTCCCGACTCACCCTGGGCGGATTAACCTGGCCCAGGAACCCTTGGTCATTCGGCGGACGAGTTTCTCACTCGTCTTTCGCTACTCATGCCTGCATTCTCACTCGCACAGCCTCCACCACTAGGTCACCCTGTGACTTCCCTGGCTGCACGACGCTCCCCTACCCACCCCAACAGCTGCCCCGAAGGGAACCGAACGTTGGAGTGCCGCGGCTTCGGCGGTGTACTTGAGCCCCGCTACATTGTCGGCGCAGGATCACTTGACCAGTGAGCTATTACGCACTCTTTCAAGGGTGGCTGCTTCTAAGCCAACCTCCTGGTTGTCTCAGCGACCCCACATCCTTTTCCACTTAGTACACGCTTAGGGGCCTTAGCCGGCGATCTGGGCTGTTTCCCTCTCGACTACGAAGCTTATCCCCCGCAGTCTCACTGCCACGCTCTCACACACCGGCATTCGGAGTTTGGCTGACTTCGGTAAGCTTGTAGGCCCCCTAGGCCATCCAGTAGCTCTACCTCCGGCGTGAAACACGTGACGCTGCACCTAAATGCATTTCGGGGAGAACCAGCTATCACGGAGTTTGATTGGCCTTTCACCCCTACCCACAGCTCATCCCCTCAGTTTTCAACCTAAGTGGGTTCGGGCCTCCACAACATCTTACTGCTGCTTCACCCTGGCCATGGGTAGATCACTCCGCTTCGGGTCCATGATGTGCGACTCAGAACGCCCTATTCGGACTCGCTTTCGCTACGGCTACCCCACACGGGTTAACCTCGCCACACACCGATGACTCGCAGGCTCATTCTTCAAAAGGCACGCCATCACCCCACCCCGAAGGGAAGGCTCTGACGGATTGTAAGCGCACGGTTTCAGGTACTATTTCACTCCCCTCCCGGGGTACTTTTCACCTTTCCCTCACGGTACTAGTCCGCTATCGGTCACCAGGGAGTATTCAGGCTTACCGGGTGGTCCCGGCAGATTCACAGCAGATTTCACGGGCCCGCTGCTACTCGGGCACCCACTACAACAGAGCACGCATTTTCGTCTACGGGATTCTCACCCTCTACGACAGGCCGTTCCAGACCACTTCAACTAACACGCACTTTTCTGACTGTTGCCCACCACGGCAGTGATAGGAAAGTGAGCCCCACTACCCCAGACAGACAACGACTGCCGTCTATCACATCTACCTGGTTTAGCCTCATCCGCTTTCGCTCGCCACTACTCACGGAATCACAATTGTTTTCTCTTCCTGTGGGTACTGAGATGTTTCACTTCCCCACGTTCCCTCCACACACCCTATATATTCAGATGCGGGTAACACGACATCACTCGTGCTGGGTTTCCCCATTCGGACATCCTCGGATCTCAGCTCGGTTGACAGCTCCCCGAGGCTTATCGCAGCCTCCTACGTCCTTCATCGGCTCCTGGTGCCAAGGCATCCACCGTACGCTCTTAAACACTTACTAACAAAGATGCTCGCGTCCACTGTGCAGTTCTCAAACAACACACAAGACCAAACCCTGACTCAGCACCAGCCGGAACCAAAAATCCCGCGGTATGACTGAAGATCCAGCCTCGTCGTCTATTTGCCTAGAAAGAACGTCTGTTCTCTCAGGACCCAACAGTGTGTCGACTACATCCCCGAACCGGAAACACCGAAGCTTCCGATCATTCCGAGGCACATGTCAGCGTTCCACCCATGAGCTCCCGCCGGAAGACGACTGCTTCCGAAACGGTCTCTGCCACCCAGCGTTTACCATCCCACCTGTGTGGGTGCCGGTGGAGAATGCTCCTTAGAAAGGAGGTGATCCAGCCGCACCTTCCGGTACGGCTACCTTGTTACGACTTCGTCCCAATCGCCGATCCCACCTTCGACGGCTCCCTCCCACAAGGGGTTAGGCCACCGGCTTCGGGTGTTACCGACTTTCATGACGTGACGGGCGGTGTGTACAAGGCCCGGGAACGTATTCACCGCAGCGTTGCTGATCTGCGATTACTAGCGACTCCAACTTCACGGGGTCGAGTTGCAGACCCCGATCCGAACTGAGACCGGCTTTAAGGGATTCGCTCCACCTCACGGTATCGCAGCCCTCTGTACCGGCCATTGTAGCATGTGTGAAGCCCTGGACATAAGGGGCATGATGACTTGACGTCGTCCCCACCTTCCTCCGAGTTGACCCCGGCAGTCTCCTGCGAGTCCCCGCCATTACGCGCTGGCAACACAGGACAAGGGTTGCGCTCGTTGCGGGACTTAACCCAACATCTCACGACACGAGCTGACGACAGCCATGCACCACCTGTACACCAACCACAAGGGAAACCCCATCTCTGAGGCTGTCTGGTGTATGTCAAACCCAGGTAAGGTTCTTCGCGTTGCATCGAATTAATCCACATGCTCCGCCGCTTGTGCGGGCCCCCGTCAATTCCTTTGAGTTTTAGCCTTGCGGCCGTACTCCCCAGGCGGGGCGCTTAATGCGTTAGCTACGGCACGGATCCCGTGGAAGGAAACCCACACCTAGCGCCCACCGTTTACGGCGTGGACTACCAGGGTATCTAATCCTGTTCGCTACCCACGCTTTCGCTTCTCAGCGTCAGTTACTGCCCAGAGACCCGCCTTCGCCACCGGTGTTCCTCCTGATATCTGCGCATTTCACCGCTACACCAGGAATTCCAGTCTCCCCTGCAGTACTCAAGTCTGCCCGTATCGCCTGCAAGCTCACAGTTGAGCTGTGAGTTTTCACAGACGACGCGACAAACCGCCTACAAGCTCTTTACGCCCAGTAATTCCGGACAACGCTCGCACCCTACGTATTACCGCGGCTGCTGGCACGTAGTTGGCCGGTGCTTCTTCTACAGGTACCGTCACTCACGCTTCGTCCCTGTCGAAAGAGGTTTACAACCCGAAGGCCGTCATCCCTCACGCGGCGTCGCTGCATCAGGCTTTCGCCCATTGTGCAATATTCCCCACTGCTGCCTCCCGTAGGAGTCTGGGCCGTGTCTCAGTCCCAGTGTGGCCGGTCGCCCTCTCAGGCCGGCTACCCGTCGTCGCCTTGGTAGGCCATTACCCCACCAACAAGCTGATAGGCCGCGGGCCCATCTCGCACCGATAAATCTTTCCACCCACCAGCATGCACCGGCAGGTCATATCCGGTATTAGACCCAGTTTCCCAGGCTTATCCCGAAGTACGAGGCAGATCACCCACGTGTTACTCACCCGTTCGCCGCTCGTGTACCCCGAAGGGCCTTACCGCTCGACTTGCATGTGTTAAGCACGCCGCCAGCGTTCGTCCTGAGCCAGGATCAAACTCTCCGTTGAAGACTCACAACCACACCCCCAAAAGGGTGCAATCAAAAGTATCTAAACTAGAGTCCGAAAACCCAGCAAAACAATCGCCAGCAAAAATAGCTGACAAAAATGCCCGACCCTCCACACGGGGGGTGAAGAGCCGGAACCAAAAACATTTGGCACTGACATTCATCGACACACTATTGAGTTCTCAAAGAACACACGCACAAAGATTCGATCCGGGCTATCCGGATCTCCTCTGGGGCAACTTTCCCAGCCTAACCACGATCCCGAGCGAAGTCAAGTCCGATCGGTCTATCCGATTGCGCTGGCTTGTCAGGCGCCCTCGTCCGACCTCGTTTCCCGGTCCCTCCGCTCGGCTTCCGCCTCGCTTCTCGGCTCCGGGTTGGTGTCCGTGTCGCTCTGACCTGGAATAAGTTACGCGGCGGAAAACGCTACGTCAAATCGCCTGAACACCAGGGTGTTTCCGCAGGTCAGAGCCACGCACCCATGGTGACGGCCAGCTTGAATCACATTGATGTGATTCAAGCCACCGCCATCTTCACGCACCTGCCCGCAGAACCCCGGCGAGGTTCTTCTTGCCGCGCCGCAGCACGAGCCAGCGCCCGTGCAGGTAGTCGGTGTCGGCGGGAGTCCACTCGAGGTCGGAGATCTTGGCGTTGTTGACCGAAGCCCCGCCTTCGTTCACCGTGCGCCGCGCGGCGCCGCGGCTCTCGCAGAGGCCGGTCGCGACGAGCAGATCCACGATGGTGTCCGGCTCGCCGGGCTCGAGCCGCGCGACCTCTCCGTCGATAGCGGCCTCGCGCAGCGCGGCGCCGAGCGTGGCATCGTCGAGGTCGCGCAGCTCGCCGCGGCCGAACAGTGCCTGACTGGCCAGCTGTACCGCACGGGTGTTCGCCTCGCCGTGCACCAGGGTCGTCATCTCCGCGGCGAGCCTGCGCTGCGCCTCCCTGGCGTGCGGGCGCTCGGCGGTCGCCTTCTCCAGCTCGTCGAGTTCCTCGCGGGACAGGAAGGTGAACCAGCGCAGGTAGCGCACCACGTCGGCGTCGGCCGTGTTCACGAAGTACTGGTACCAGGCGTAGGGACTGGTCATCTCCGGGTCGAGCCACAGGCTGCCGCCGCCGGTGGACTTGCCGAATTTCTTGCCGTCGGCCGAGGTCACCAACGGGACGGTCAGCGCGTGCACGGACGCGGCGTCGACGCGGCGGTTGAGTTCGACGCCCGCGATGATGTTGCCCCACTGGTCGGAGCCGCCGACCTGCAGCGTGCAGCCGTAATTGCGGCGCAGCTGCAGGTAGTCGTTGGCCTGCAGCAGCATGTAGCTGAACTCGGTGTAGGAAATGCCCTCGCCGTCGAGGCGCCGCTTGATGGTGTCGCGAGCCAGCATGACGTTCACCGAGAAGTGCTTGCCGATGTCGCGCAGGAAGTCGACGACGGTCAGCGGGCCGGTCCACTCCATGTTGTCGACGATCACCGCTCCGGTCCGCGAATCGTCGAGGTCCACGAAGCGCTCCAGCTGGGAGCGGATCCGCTCGGCCCACTCCGCCACGGTGTCGGTCGAGTTCATGGTCCGCTCGCCGACGTCGCGCGGGTCGCCGATCAGCCCGGTGGCGCCGCCCGCCAGCACGATGGGGCGATGGCCCGCGCGCTGGAAACGCGTCAACGCGAGCAACGGAACCAGATGGCCCGCGTGCAGGCTGGCGGCGGTGGGATCGAAGCCGGCATACAGGGTCAGCGGCCCGGCAGCCGCCGCCGCACGCAAGGCATCCAGGTCGGTGGACTGCGCGATCAACCCGCGCCAGGTCAGTTCGTCGATGATGTCGCCGCTCACGCTGTCCTATCTTTCCGCATGAGGTCTGCGGTCCCGTGTGCGCCTCAGTGTCGTCACGCGACGCGCCGCAGGTCGAGCGATTTTCCGCGTGCATCGCTCCTTCGCGCGGTGGTCATACCGACTTCGCGACCGACAGCGGCGCACGCGGACTGCGCCGGTAGACCGATACTGCCCGGGAATCGGGTAGCCAGAACCGCCACGGCACATCCGCCGCGCTGCTGACACCCACTCGGGGACCACTGGCGATCGCGGCGGACTCGACCGGGCCGTTCAACTCCAGCTGGATCGGGGACGAGGGATCGAACAGCGCGGTTCCGTAGTCGCTCAACGCGATTCCCAGCGCGGTACCGAGATTGCCTGGGCCACGGGCCAAGACGAGATCGGAACGGGCGCCCGGACGCCGGGCTCGCACCGTCTCCAGCCCGTCGATCACCTCGCCCGAGCGGATCAGCACGGCGCTGGCCGTCCCGTCCGGTCCGCTGGTCACGTTCACGCAGGTGTGCATTCCATAGCTGAGGTAGACGTACAGCACTCCGGCGGGCCCGAACATCACGCCGTTGCGCTTGGTACGCCCGCGCCCGGAATGCGAGGCCGGGTCCGGCCACGGCCCCGCCGGGTCTCCCCCATAGGCCTCGACCTCGACGATGCGCACCCCGACCGGCCCCGACCGCAGAGTTGCGCCGAGCAGACGCCGGGCGGCGGCGGGCGGTTGGACAGCGAGTTCTTCAGCGGACACGACCGCCATTCTCCTCGACGGGCGCGACCGGCGCGCAGCCGCTCGAAGCCGGACCGGCGTCCGATCTGCGCCACACGCTCAGTAGTACGTACCGAGCTCGCCTGCGCGCAGCGTGACCAGGTCGTCGGCGATCACCGCCGCGGGCCGACCATCAGCCAGGTCCGCCGGGCCGTGCTGTTCGGCGCGACCTCGTTGGTGAGCCAGACGTCGCCGGAGTACATCCACCAGACCACCCCGAACAGCAGCGCCACCTGGGCGAGCGCCTGCCACCCGGGGTGATGGGTGTAGAGCCCGCAGCTGCCCGCCATCGGCAGACAGTTCCGCGCTCTGGTTGATCACGGCAGGAGCCCAGAGCGGGCGGCGATGCGCCAACCGGCCCGATCGTGCTGCGTCACCCGAGGGTTTCGGTGCCCATGAGAGGCCCTTCAGCTTGTACGGGTTCACTTGGAACCGCAGATTCTGGATCCGTCCGATGTCGTAGGTGAACGCGATGTTCGGTATTCATGGCTGGTACTCCAATGGTCGGGTCACCGAGACAGGGTTCGCGGGATGGTGACGACCATGGGACAAACGACCGGCCGGGACGTGACACTCGCGAATGTGTCCTGAGTCACGTCCCGCGGGGCGCCGCACACCCTGACCGCTGCGGCGCGGGCATCAGGGCCGGACCGGGGAGGAAATGGGGACGCTCCCGGATGTGGAGTGGCACTGCCGATTTCTACTGTCTTGCCATGTCTTCGGATTCCCGGCCGCGCAGATGGCGGCGGTTGCTCGTGGTTCTCGTATCGGTCGTGACGTCGCTGGTTCTCGCGATCGCCGGTGGCGTCGCCTGGATATACGTCGATGCGGCCGTATCCACTGTCGGCAGCACGGAATTCCGTAACGAACTCATCATTCCCCCGCTGGCGCCGTCGCGGATCGAAGCCGACGGAACCCGCACCTTCGATCTCGAAATGAAGTCGGGGCGAAGAGAATTCCAGTCCGGGCAGGTTACGCAAACCTGGGGATTCAACGGCGACTATCTCGGGCCGACGTTGCGGGCGCGACGCGGGGAGAAGGTGGCGGTCACCGTCCGCAACAACCTGACGGAGGCCTCGACCGTGCACTGGCATGGGATGCACGTGCCCGCCGCGATGGACGGGGGTCCGCACCAAATGGTGGCGCCGGGCGCTAGCTGGACACCGAACTGGAGCGTCGATCAACCCGCGGCCACCCTGTGGTACCACCCGCATCCGCATGGCGCGACCGAAGACCACGTCCGGCGCGGCCTCGCGGGCATGTTCCTGCTCGACGACGACGTCTCCACCTCCGTGCCCCTTCCGGCGACCTACGGCGTCGACGACCTGCCCGTGATCGTCCAGGACGTGAAGTTCAAGGGCGCCGCGTTCGACTCCGCCCACGCGATGTTCCGCGATGTCGGATTCCTCGGCGATCGGACCATGGTCAACGGGACCCTGACGCCATACCGGAACGTCGGCGACGAACTCGTCCGCCTGCGCCTGCTCAATGCCTCGACCGCGCGCACGTACACGTTCGAACTCTCCGACCAGCGCCCCTTCGCGCTCGTCGGCACCGACGGCGGACTGGTGGAACGACCGATCACCCTGGATCGGCTGCGGCTGTCGCCGGGCGAGCGCGGCGAAATCGTCGTGCGGATGCGGCCCGGCGAGCGAACGGTGCTGCGCAGCGGCGAACTCGATGCCGGACTGGACTTCTGGACACAGCGGTTCTCCGGCGGCGACGACACCTTCGACATCCTCGAACTGCGTGCGGCCGACACGTTGCGGCCGTCACCGGAACTCCCCGCGACGCTTGCGCTCCCCGCCACGCCGGACGGCACCGATTCGGTGCGCGAACGACATTTCGATATGAACCTCGCCGGGATCAACGGCATGCCGATGGCGATGGATCGCATCGATTTCGCGGTCACTCGCGGGACCGCCGAGACCTGGGTGGTGCGCAACATCGACGGTATGCCGCACAACTTCCACATCCACGACGTGCAATTCCGGGTGCTCGCGGTCGACGACGGGCCCCCGCCCGCCGCGCTGACCGGCCCCAAGGACACCGTCTTCCTGCCGCCGAACGGCACGATGCGGCTGGCCATGCGGTTCGACGGCCCGGCCGATCCGGACTCGCCGTACATGTACCACTGCCACCTGCTCTGGCATGAGGACCTCGGCATGATGGGCCAGTTCGTGGTCGTGAACCCAGGGCAGACAGCCGGGACGCCGCCGCGCCACCACGGCCACTGAATCTCCATCGGGCAACCCCTTGCTGGTCCGCTGCGGCCGCGCTAAATTCATCACATAGTGAATTCAACGCTCGATGAATTGAGGCGACCGTGGCGCAATCCACTCCATCTCCCGCCGTCGAAGTCCGGGGCCTGCGGGTCCGCCGCGGCGGCCGCGAAGTACTGCACGATGTCTCGCTGACCATCCCGCGCGGCTCGATCACCGGGCTGCTCGGCCCGTCGGGCTGCGGCAAGACCACGCTGATGCGCTGCGTGGTCGGCACCCAGATCGTCGAATCGGGGGACGTCTCCGCGCTCGGTCTACCCGCGGGTTCGGCGGCGTTGCGCCACCGGATCGGCTATGTCACCCAGGCGCCGAGCATCTACCCCGACATCAGCGTCCGCGACAACGTCGCGTACTTCGCCGCGCTCTACGGCCGTGACCGCGCCGACGTCGACGACGCGATCACCGCGGTCGGCCTGGGCGAGAATGCCCACCAGCGCGGCGACGAGTTGTCCGGCGGCCAGCAGACCCGCGCCTCGCTCGCGTGCTCGCTGGTCGCCCAGCCCGATCTGCTGGTGCTCGACGAACCGACCGTCGGCCTGGACCCGGTCCTGCGGGTCGAGCTCTGGAAGCAATTCCGCGAATTGGCGGCGAACGGGACGACGCTACTGGTCTCCAGCCACGTCATGGACGAGGCCGAGCACTGCGACCAGCTACTGCTGCTGCGCGAAGGACGGCTGCTCGCCCAGCTCAGCCCCGACGAACTGCGCGCTCGGACCGGCGAACAGAACTTGGAGACCGCCTTCCTCACCCTGATCACGATGGGACTGAACGCATGACCGCCACCCTCGACGCCGGACCGCGCCGCATGCCGACGCTGCGCCCGTACGCCGCGACCACCGGTCGCATCCTGCGGCAGCTGCGCAACGACCACCGCACGGTCGCCATGATCCTGGTGGTTCCGGCCCTGCTGATGACGCTGTTGTACTTCATCTACAAAGACACCCCGACCAATCCGTTGAACCCGGTTTCGCTGTTCGACCGAGTCGGCATCAGCATGCTCGGCATCCTGCCGTTCATCGTGATGTTCCTGATCACCGCCATCGCCATGCAGCGCGAACGCACCTCGGGCACGCTGGAGCGATTGCTGTCCACACCGCTGTCGAAGCTCGACCTGCTCGCCGGATACGGCACCGCCTTCTCACTGGCCGCCGCGGCGCAGGCCACCATCGCCTGCCTGGTCTCCTTCGGCCTGCTCGGGCTCGACGCGGCGGGCAGCCCCGCCTGGATCGTGTTGATCGCGGTGGTCGACGCAGTCTGCGGCGTGGCGCTGGGTCTGCTGGCAAGCGCGTTCGCGCGTACCGAATTCCAGGCCGTACAGTTCATGCCGGTCGTGGTGGCGCCGCAGATCTTCCTGTGCGGCCTACTCGTTCCCCGCGACCAGCTGCCCGATTGGCTGGAGGTGATCAGCAACGTGATGCCGTTGAGCTACGCGGTGGACGCGCTGCAAGAGGTGTCGACGCATCCGGAGGTCACCGGACAGATGTGGGGCGACCTGGCCATCGTCGCCGGATTCGCGATCGTCGCGCTGGTCCTGGGCGCGGCGACGCTACGACGGCGGACCGTGTGACAGCAGGCAACGGTTCCGGCGGGGCCGAGCGGCCCAGCCGCTCCGGCCGCCGACCGGGGCAGTCGGGCGCCCGCGAGGCCATCCTCGCGGCCGCCCGCGCGCGGTTCGCCGACGCCGGCTTCGACAAGACCTCCGTGCGCGCGGTCGCCACCGACGCCGGGGTCGATCCGGCCCTGGTGCACCACTACTTCGGCACCAAACAACAGCTCTTCGCCGCGGTAGTGGAACTGCCGGTGGATCCGGAGATGATACTGCGGAACATCGATTCGGCGCCGCTGAATCACTTGGGCGAGACCATCATTCGCGCGGCACTCGGGGTGTGGGACTCCCCCGCGGGGCCTGGTGTCGTCGCGGTAGTGCGCAGCATCTTGGCCGGGAGCGACGACCCGGCGCTGGCCAGAACGTTCCTGTTGGACATCGTGTTGGAACGTGTCCGCAAGCGCATCGCCACCCCCGAGGACGACGGCCGCACCCGGGTCGCGCTGGTCGCGTCGCAGATGATCGGCGTGCTGGTGGGGCGCAAGATCATCGGAGTCCAACCGCTGGCCGCCATGCCCGCGGCCGACCTCGTCGCCGTGGTGGGCCCGACACTGCAGCGCTACCTGACCGGGGACATCGGGCAGGAACGGGCATGACCCCCGCGATCACCGCGGCCGGTCACTCCACGACTTCGACAACGTCACCGGGCCACAGGTACTCGTAGAACTCCTTGGCGCCTTCGTGCGTCATGCGGACGCAGCCATGCGACTCCTTCTCGATCGGGCCGACGTGGAAGGCGATGTCGCCGTTGAAGAAGACCGCGTACGGCATCGGAGCGTTGTGCATCGTGCTCCAGTGGAACTCCTTCTTGAACGACACGCGGAACACCCCGGGCGGGGTCTCGTATCCCGCCATCCCGTGCGAAATCGGCGTCGGACCGTAGACCACCCGGCCCTCGTCCATCAGCCAGGCTTCGTCGGTCGACAGCCGCATGCAGGCGCGGGCGGCGGTGGAACAGGGCGCCACGGGCGGTGGCGGTGGAATCAGCGCCGGCAGTCCGGGGATGTCCGGGCCACCCGGCCAGAGCGGTTCGGCCGATGCGGGCGAAGCCATAGCAAGCCCCGCTGACACCACACCGCAGGCGATCGCACATCGAGCTGTCCAGTTACGTAAACGCAAGGTGCTCATTACGTTCCTGACCTCTCTACTCTTACGCCACCTGTGACGCTCAGCAGGTCGGTTCGAGCGCCCGACGCCGGAGCGTGCGGACCTTCGCGAGGTGTAAATGATCATGGCGGACCCGGCTTCGGAGGGTCAACGGTCCTAAACGAACGTGACTCATCCGTTGCCGAGCGCCGCCCTCGCGCACCTGGGAGCGGGCAGAGAGGGGGTCAGCAGAACGTCCGCAGGGTCAGACGTCGGCCTGCGGTGCCGTGAACGCTTCGTGTTCGGCGTCGGTGACGTTCCTGGCCTCGTCGACGAGCAGTACCGGAATGCCGTTCTCGACGGGGTATGCCCGGCGCAGACGCGGGTTGTAGAGCAGCGTGCTGCCGTCGGCGGCATGGACCAGCCGCAGCGGGCCCTTGTCCTGCGGGCAGGCCAGCAGGCTCAGCAATGTGGCGTCCAGGGTGGGATGCTCAGGCATACGGGAAAACCTACCTTCCGGCCGGAACGGATCGGGAACCGTCCGTGCCGAGCGCGGACGTGCGCCGGAACGAGACGTGGCGGTGCCCGAAGAAGCTGGCGACCGCCACCAAGGCCATGACCGCGACCGCCGACGGGATGCTCGGCAGATGCAGGACCGAGACCCCCACCTGGAGCAGCACCATGTTCATCAGCAACCCGCCGGAGTTCACCGCTACGAACGCGACGAAATCGCGGATCAGCCGACCCCGCACGCGGAATACCAGGCTCCGGTGCAGGACGAACGCGATGACCACGCTGACGGCGTAGGCCGCGGCGGGCGCGACGGCGGCTGGTACCCGATGACCGAGCAGGACCAGCCACATCACTGTCAGTGACATGCCCAGACCGGTGTTCACCATGCCCACGATCGCGAACGCGATCTCCTGGCGCCGCACCAGTCGCAGTAAGGGGCCCGGGTCCGCAGCGACGTCCTCACGGTCCGGCTTCGCGGTGCCGCAGGGCCCGGCGTTCATCGCCAGCGCGTCGAGCGACGTCGCGTTCGTGGTGTCGGGGCGCATGTCCCTCGCCCGCGGCGCTGCGCCCGCGCTCATCGGACGGCTTCCGCCGGATCGGGCTCCGGAGAAGCAGCCACGTCCCGTGGCGCGGGCTCGTCGGTCGCGGCGGCCGCACGGTCCGTCCGGCGCCTGCCGCGCAGGTACGCCCACTCCAAGAGCCCGACGCCCACCAAGCCGAGCAGCGCCGCGGCCACGCCCAGCTGCCAGCCGGGCGGCCGCCAGGTCAGCACCAGCTCACCATCCGATGTACCAGGCGGAATATCCACGGCCACAAAGGTTTTCGCTACGAGCGTGGAGGGGATTTCGTGACCGTCGAGGGTCGCGCGGTAGCCCGGCCAGCCGAGCCGCGCGAACACGACCCGTCCACCATCCGGGGAACCCACCCGCACCCGGCTGGTCGTATCCGATTCGGCGACCGAGGTCGCGGTCCCGCCCTGTACGGCCGAGATTCGGCCGTTCCGGGTCGAGATCACGCCGTCGCCGCGTTCCAGCACCGAGATGTACTGTTCGTGTCCCGGGTAGTCGACCCAAGTCCAGCCCGGCGGCGCGGGCTGGTCGCGTGCGTCCGGGTGCAGGGCGCGATGCAGCACGACCCGGTCGATCTTCATCAGGTCGACGATGGTCTTGCCGGTGGTCGGTTCGGGCGCGAAAGCTCGCCGGTACGCGTCGGGGCAGACGCTGGTGTCCCAGCGCATGCACAGCATCTCGCCGAACCAGAAGTGCCCGTTCGGGGTGTATCCACTGACATAGGTCAGTTCGAGATCCTTGGCGTAGTTGCCGAATACCAGCGACCCGTACGCGCCGCGCAGGCTCCGCTCGTCCCGCGGGATGAGCATGCGGTCGCCGAGTTGCAGCGTGGTCCCGGGGAAATCGGGGAACGCGGCCTTCATCTCCGACCGGTTCTCCGGCAGATTCCAGCCCATCGGCGTCGGCTGAGCCGCCCACACCTGCAGATAGGCGATCGGGGACACCGACACGATCACCAGCGCGCACGCGGCGGCCACGCCGCGACCGCGGCCGAGCCGGACCACGGCCGCCCCGAGCGCGGCGACGCCCAGCGCCGCGACGACGTGCCCGAGCACCTCGTGCGGCGCCGCCGAGGACGACCGCGTCCACAACAGACCGATGAGCACCGCGGCGGCGATGCCGCGCCGCCGCCGATCGGCGAAGGTCGCGAAACGGCCCAACAGCACGCAGACCAGCACCAGCAGGCCCAGCGCGACCATCGGCAGCACGCGGGCGGGCCAGCGCAGCGGACCGATCGCGCCGGGCCCCGCGGTCCACATCAGCGCCATCGCCGCGAACAGCGCGGGCGCGACCAGTTCGCGCGCCGAGTCGAGCGCTTTGCGCCAGTCCACGAAGGCCAGCGCCGGAATCAGGAACCACGCGATGTAGACCACCGGCATCGGCTGCACGTAGCCCCACCACGAGTTGAACGCGGGCAACGTACTGGGCAGGCTCGCGTTCAGCGACTCCGACCACGGCACGGTGAAGAGCTGATCGTTGTTGATCTGCGCGGTGCCTCGCCAGGTCACCTTCGCCGACAGCATGCTCGGCAGGTAGGTCGCCAGACCGGCCAGCGCCGCGCAGGCGGCCACAGTGAGCAAACGCAGCGACGGCCGCCACGCCTTCTGGTAGACGAGTTCACCGACCGCGACGGCGCCGATCATCAGACCGGCCTCGACCGCGGGGAAGATGTACTGCACCGAGATGGCCAGATACAGAAAGACGAACGTCGGGATCGGCCCGGTGCGCCCACGGGCGTACCACACGCCCGAAGCCCACGCGTGCGCCAGCCAGGCGGTGCCGGTGAACGCGGTCATCCAGCTGGATTCGTCGAAGAACAGCAGCCATCCGGTGAACGGCATGGCGACGCCGGCCACCGCCGCCCACGGCGCCTTCGCCGCGTAGGCCAGGCAGATCCGATAGACGCCGAGCCCGAGGATGATCGCGAAGACCAGCTTCACCACCGTGGCATACAGCGCGAGATTGCCGACCGAGGGCGCGATCAGATCGATCAGCAGCTGCGGCGGATTGAGCAGGCCCGCCTCTTCGATGGTGTAGTTGCCCGCCATCCAGTGCTCGGGCACGAGCGCGGGAAACCGTCCCTCGCGCAGGTGCCGGCCGAGCATCACCCAGAGCGGCGCGTACTGCGACTCGGTGTCGTCGGTATAGAAATGCCGGACGTTGGCGAGTAGCACCGCACCGTATCCCGCGACCACGCCGAGCGTGGTGACGATTCCCCAGGTGAAGACTTCTCGCGAAACGAAGGTTCTACGTTCGGCCACGAGTCACAGACCCTACAGGCAACTCCCCGCAACCCAGTCGAGCCACTGCCGGGAACGCGTCCGACGGCGCAATGACGTTGTCTCCGTAGGCTCCGCGACCTCGCTACACCCAGCCGGCGAACTAGCCCGCCACTCCAGAGGACCGCGCCTCCGGGCGACGGCGGAACGAGATGTAGCGGTGGCCGAAGAAACTGGCGACCGCGACCAGGCCCATCACCACCACCGCGGACGGGATCCGCGGCAGGTGCAGTACCGCGACCGCCAGCGAGAGCAGCACCGTATTCATCAGCAGCCCACCGGAATTCACCACCACGAACCCGGCGAAATCGCGCAGCACACGGCCACGCACGCGGAACACCAGGGTCCGGTGCAGGATGAAAGCGATGACGATGCCGAGGCAATAGGCCAGCACGACCGAGACGGCGGGTGGCCACGCGTCACCCAGCACGGCGAGCCACGCCACGGTCAAGCCGATACCCAGCAGGGTGTTGCACACGCCCACCAGGGCAAACGCAACCTCCTGCCGGCGCACGACACGCGCCAGCAGTCCCGCAGGAGGCTCATCGGCCGCCGCCGCGCTCGAGTTCGCAGCGGCGGCGGGACGTGCGTTCGCCGTCACGAAACGACGTCCGCCAACTCGCGGTCCGGCTCGGTGGGCGTCGCATCATCGGCCGGCTCCGGCTCCTCGCGACGCCGCGACCGCAAGTGGAGCCACTGCAGGACGCAGATGCCGAGCACGCCCGCCACCGCGGTGGCGATGCCGATCTTCCAGCCGGGCGGACGCCAGGTCAGCACCAGCTCGGCGTTCTGGGTGCCCGCCGGAACGTCGACGGCGACGAAGGACTTGGCGACCGTCGTCATGGGAATCGACGTGCCGTTCACGGTGACCCGGTACCCCGGCCAGCCCAGCCGTGAGAATACGACCCGGCCGCCCTCGGCCGAGGACACCCGCACCCGGCTGGTGGTGTCGGTCTCCGAGATCGAGGTCGCGGTTACGCCCTTGGCGTCGGCGACGCGGCCGTTCGTCGTCGAGATCGGACCGCCCACTCGCTCCAGCACGCCGATGTAGCGCTCATGACCGGGATAGTCGACCCACTTCCAGCCCTCCGGCGCCGGTTGATTCGGCGCGTCCGGGAACAGCGCGCGTTGCAGCACGACCCGGTCCAGCTTCATCAGGTCGACCAGCGGACGCCCGGTGGACGGTTCCGGCGCGAACATCCGCCGGTAGGCGTCCGGGCAGACGCTGCCATCCCAGCGCATGCACAGCATCTCGCCGAAATAGAAATGCCCGCTCGGGGTATAGCCGTTGACGTAGTCGAGCTCGAGCCCCCGGGCGTAGTTGCCGAAGACCAGCGACCCATAGGCGCCTTCGATGCTCTTGTCCTGCGGCTGCAACAGACCACGATCGCCCAGCTGGATGGTGTTGCCCGCGAAATCCGGGAACGCCGCCTTCGCCTCGGAACGCTTCACGGGCAGATTCCACGACATCGGGGTGGGTTGCGCGGCGCTGACCTGGAAGTAGGCGATCGGGAACATCGCGACGATGGTCAGGGCGCACGCCGCCGCCGTGCCCTTGGTGCGGCCCAACCACACCGCCGCGGCCACCAGCGCGAGGAGCGCGACCGCCGCGACCACGTGCCAGACCCAATCGTGCGGATCGGCGGAGAAGGATCGCACCCACAGCGCCAGGATCAGCACGCCCGCCGCGATCCCGCGATTCTTCGCATCGCGCACCGTCCCGTAGCGACCGAGCAGCACGCACACCAGCACGAGCAGACCGATGGCCAGCATCGGGAGCACACGAGCGGGCCAGCGCAGCGGACCGACCGAACCCGGGCCCGCGGTCCACATCAACATCATGATCGCGAAGATCGCGACCGCGCTGAGCTCCTGCCACGCCTCCCGGGCGCGGCGCCAGTCGACGAACGCCAGCGCCGGAATCAGGAACCAGGCGATATAGGTGACCGGAAGCGGCTGGACGTAACCCCACCACGAGCTGAACGCGGGCAGCGAGCTGGGCAGGCTGGCATTCAGCGACTCCGACCACGGCACCGTGAGGAACTGGTCGTTGTTGATCTGCGCGGTGCCGCGCCAGGTCACCTTCGCCGAGAGCATGGAGGGCAAGAAGGTCAGCAGACCCGCGAGCCCGGCACAGCCCGCCGCGACCGTCAGCCGCAGCACGGGCCGCCACTTGCGCTGGTACACCAGCTCACCGACCGCCACGGCGACCAACATCAGCACCGCCTCGACCGCAGGGAAGATGTACTGCGTCGAGATGGTCAGGTACAGGTACACGAAAACCGGGATCGGCCCGCCCAGACCGCGCGTGTACCGCACCGATGCGGCCCACGCGTGCACCAGCCAGGCGGTGCCGGTGAGCGCGGTCATCCAGCTGGCTTCGTCGAAGAACAGGAAGAAGCCCGACAGCGGCAGCGCGATGCCCGCCACCGCCGACCACGCCGGACGCCCGCCGTAGGCGAGGCAGACGCGGTATACGCCGAGCGCGGCGATGATGGAGAAGATCAGCTTCACGACGGTGGCGTACAGGGCGACGTTGTCCACCGAGGGCGCGATCAGATCGATCAGCAGCTGCGGCGGGTTGAACAGGCCCGCGTCGTCCATCGTGTTGTTGCCCGACATCCACTGCTCGGGCACCATCACCGGAAACGTACCCTCACGCAGCGCACGGCCCAGACCGACCCACAGCGAGGTGTACTGGGATTCGGTGTCGTCGGTGAAGAAATGCCGGACGTTGGCGAGCAGGACTGCGACGTAACCCGCGACCACTCCGAGCGCGGTGATGGCCCCCCATCGGTAGACATCTCGCCGCGAATAGACATCCTGCCGCGAGCCGAGCACTGCACTGTCCGTCACGAGTTCCAAACCCTACAGGGCCGCCCTCCGCTTGGCATCGGTCGGCGACGCCACCATGATGAGGGCATGATCAGCTGCTCCGGTAGCCGGAACCCGCACCGTGCTAGAGTCCACACCGGTTCGGGCTCTGCAGTCCTGCAACGAGTACCGGCACGCACCGTCCTCGAAAGTCGATCCAGCTGATGCCGATTCCCCCCGCCCGTACACGCCGTTCCGGCGCCCCCGCCACGAACGGTGATCCGGCTCGGCCCGGCCTGGACCGGCCGCACACGGTATCGGTGGTCGTGCCGGTGTACCGGGGCGAGGACACCATCGCGGGACTGGTCGCCGAATTGCACGGTCTGACCCGCACCGTCGAAACTCCCGGCGGCATCACGTTCACCGTCGGCGAGATCATCCTGGTGCACGACCACGGCCCCGACCGCTCCGACATGGTGCTCCAGGAACTGGAACAGACCTACGCCGAGGTGCGCGTCGTCTGGCTGAGCCGCAACTTCGGGCAGGACGCCGCGACGATCGCCGGGATGTCGGCGGCGGGTGGCGACTGGATCGTCACCATGGACGAGGACGGTCAGCACGACCCCCGCTTCATCAGCGCGTTCCTGGACACGGCCTTGGCCGAGCGGGCCGACCTGGTGTACTCCAAACCGACCAACACCAGACCGCACGGCTTCCTGCGCAATCTGACCTCACGCGGGGCCAAACTGGTGCTCGCGACGCTGTTCGCGTTCCCCGATTCCACCCGGTTCGAAAGCTACCGGCTGATCCGCGGCGATATCGGCAGGCAGCTCGCCGAGGTCGCCTCCAATGGCGTCTACCTCGACGTCGCGTTGACCTGGGTGGTCGGCGCCGTCGCGCAGGCGCCGGTGGTACTGCGCGCCGAGGGGCGCGAGGATTCCGGCTACAACTACCGTCGGCTGTTCTCGCTGTTCTGGAAGATGGTGCTGTGCAGTGGAACTCGCGGCCTGCGGCTGGTCAGCATGCTCGGTGTGACGCTGGCTCTCGCGGGTGGCGTGATGGCCGCCGTGGTCGTGTTCGAGGCGCTGACCACCGATCACTGGGCGCCCGAGGGCTGGGCCTCGACCATCGTCGTGCTGCTGCTGTGTTCCGGCGCCGTGCTCTTCTCGCTCGGACTCATCGCCGAGTACCTCGGCGTCGCCCTGCACATCCTGGTGGGCAAACCGCTCTATCTCACCGTCGAGACGCCGACGCCGCGTCCGGCCGCTACTTCGGAACTGACCGCGACCACCGCCAGCAGGGGGACCGACCGGGTTGAACACTGACCGCGTCATCTTCAGCCGCCCGTTCCGGGCGCGCAGGGAACTAGCCAATCTGGAGGCGGTGCTGGCCTCCGACCACAGCCACGGTGACGGGCAGTTCACCGCTTCGGCCACCGCGAAGCTGAAGACCATCACCGGCGCGCCGCACGCCCTGCTGACCACCTCCTGCACCTCCGCGCTGGAGATGTCGGGTCTGCTGCTGGAACTGGGCCCCGACGACGAAGTGATCGTGCCGAGCTTCGCGTTCACCTCCACCGCCACCGCCATGGCGTTGCGCGGCGCCACCTGCGTCTTCGCCGATATCGACCCGGCCACCGGGAACCTGGACCCCGCTGCGGTTGCCGCCGTGATCAGCGAGCGGACCAAGGCCGTGGTGGTCATCCACTACGGTGGCGTCGCCGCCGACATGGCCGGGCTGCTGGAGCTGGCGAACACGCACGGCTTCGCCGTCGTGGAGGACAACGCGCACGGGCTCGGCGGCACCTGGCGGGGCCGCCTGCTCGGCACCATCGGCACGATGGGCACGCTCAGCTTCCACGACACCAAGAACGTGCACTGCGGCGAGGGCGGCGCGCTGCTGCTCACCGACGAGATCCTGATGGCCAGGGCCGAGATCATCCGGGAGAAGGGCACCGACCGGGCGCGATTCCTGCGCGGCGCCGTGGACAAATACTCCTGGCAGGACATCGGCTCCAGCTACCTGCCGAGCGAACTGAACGCCGCCGTGCTGGACGCGCAACTGGACGAGTTCGACACGATCCAGGCCGGGCGGCACCGCGTGTGGGACACATACGCCGCCGCCCTCCCCGACTGGGCCCGGCGCAACGACGTGCGCCTCATGTCGGTGCCTGCCGACAGCGGGCACACCGCGCACCTGTACTACCTGCGCACCCCGACCGAACGCCGCCGCGACGGCCTCATCGCCCACCTCGCGGCGCAGGGCATCTCGGCGCCGTTCCACTACATCCCGCTGGACTCCAGCCCCGCGGGCTTCAAACTCGGCCGCACGCCGCGGGCCTGCGTGCAGAGCGCGGAGTTCTCCGCGACCGTGGTGCGTCTGCCGCTCTGGCCGGACCTGACCGACGCGCAGGTCGCCCGCGTCATCGACGCGGTCACCGCTTTCACCGTGTGACAGCCTGGGTCCGGTCCGCGACAGGCCCGGGTTCTGGTCTCACGCGGTGAGCACGTAAAGCGTCTCCCTGCGGCTCGCGATCAGGAACTGCCGCACTCGAGGCCCGGTGCGCAGTTCTCGCGAGCGTCGTGCGCGTGCTGTGCCGTCTCCGACAAAAAGCGCAGACGGCAGGCGTCGTGGACGCAGTGGTGGCGTGCCGCCGGGCCCTGTACCCGGCGACGGACCTGGACTCCGGTCTCACGCGGTGAGCACGTAGAGCTTCTCCCTGCCGCCCGCGATCAGGGATTGCCGCACCACCCGAGGCCCGTAGGCCGCGAAGAACTCGTCCAGTGTCCGCTCGGTGAAGCGGTGCGCCTGTTCGCCGTCGCCCGCGTCGGTGAACCGCTTGCCGATGGTGGCGAGCACCGGATTGTCGCTGGTCGCCAGGTTGCGGACCGGCTCGGCGACGATCACCTGCGCGGTCGCCGCCGCGAGCATCCGATCGATCACCGGCCCCGGCTCGGGGAGGAAGTGGTAGAGGCTGGCCTGCATGATCACGTAGTCGGCGGCGGGGAGCGGCTCGTCGGAATGCAGGTTCCACACCTTGCCCTGCCCGCCCGCCTCGATCACCCGCGCGACGAAGCGCTCGTTCAGGTCGAGTCCGGTGTAGTCGACCGATTCCCGGCGCAGGTAGCGGGTGTAGAGCGTCGCGGGTCCACAGCACAGGTCGACCACGCTCGCCCCCGCCGGGACGAGTTCCGCGATGGCGCGATACCGAGCCGTGTAGTGCCTGCCGTACAACCCGCGCATCAGCACCTCGTAGACGGTCCCGTTGCGGTAAATGAGGCTCGTTCTCACAAGCACTCACTATGCCATCGGCCGGTGAATCCCGTAGGTCGGCAACGTGACTGGCAGTACCCGGGCGAGGAGGCGTTCAGCACGTCGTCAATCGCCGAGCAGCGTGCGGGCCCGGCTCTCGGTGAGGACCTCGTAGGCGTCCGACGCGCGGTTGTACCACCAGGTGTCCGGTCCCGGCTGCGGTCGCCCGGCCTCCTGCACCGCACGGGTGGAGGGGCGGTAGGACGGGCTGCGCGGAATGTCGTCCACCAGATACACCAGGTCGGGACGCTGATCCGGTTCCAGCGCGCGCACCGCCTCGGTGACGTCCTCGGGTTCGAGCCGGAAGCCCTCGCGGACGCTCACCGCCGCAACCGCCACGCAGTCGTCGCCGACGTCGAGGCCGTACGCGACCTCCATATCGACGGCGGTGATGTCGTTGAGCACGTCGACGATGGGCTGGCCGTAGACCGGGCCGCGGCGGGTGCGGATGACCGTGTCCGTGCGGTCGATCAGCCAGTGGTCGCCATCGCTGTCGCGGCGGAACAGGTTCTCCGTCGGCATCCACGAGTCACCGGCGGCGAACACCCCGCGTAGACCGCCCGCGGAGATGTCCACGCCCTCGGACGCCTTGCCGATCAGCAGCCCGACCTCGTTGTCCGCGCAGCGCCGGGCGAAACCGGACCCGTCGACCAGGATCCGTTCGGTGAGCGGGTCATAGGCCACCAGTTCCACCTTCGCGGTGCCCGGCACCGGCCTGCCCTTGCACCCGCGCTTCGCGCCGGTCACGTTGGCCAAGACCACGTCGCCTTCGATGGAGGCGTAGAACTCCAGGACGCGGGCGGGCTCGAACTGCTCGACGGTGCGCCGCCACAGACCCGCGGGCATGCCGGAGCCGATGAACAGGCGGATCGGGTGGCGATGCCCGGTCGGGAAGACCTCGGCGTCGAGGATGTCGCGCAGCATGGTCCAGGTGTAGGTCACCACGGTGACGCCGTAGCGGTGCACCTCCTCCGCGAAGCGCCGCGGGTCCAGCGAACGCGCCAGCGCGATCCGGCTGCCGCCCGCGATCGCACCGCCGAGGCTGACCAGCAGGCCGGACGAATGATGCAGCGGCGCAAGGCAATACACTGTATCCCGACGGTTCAGGTCGGCCGTGGTCGCGGTGCCGAACGCCGACAGCGCCCAGCGATGATTGGTGATGTACTTCGTCTCCAGCCGGTCACCGGTGCCCGTGACGAGCACGAACGCCAGTTCCCGTGCCTGCCCCGGATCCGGCCGGAACCACGCGGGCAGCCGCACCTTGGCGGGATCGATCTGCTCGAGGTCGATCATCCGATCACTGGCGGGGATCGACAGCTCGCGCGCGACGCCGCCGCCGAGCACCAGCACCCTGACGCCGGTCGCGGCGGCTTGGCGCAGGTTCTCCGGATCGGCGATCAGGGTTTCCACGCCGGTCAGCTCGATCGCGTGACTCAGTTCGCTGCTCGGGGCCAGCAGCACCGCGACGGCACCCAGCCGCGACAGCGCCGCGACGGCGGCCAATGCGCTGGGCCGGGTCTCCATCACCACGCCGACCCGCATCGCGGGACGCACGCCGACCGAGACGAGGCCGCGCACGACGTTGTCGATGCGCGCGTTGACCGCCGCGTTGCTGTGCACCCGGTCGTCGAACAGGAACAGGTCACGCTGCGGAGCGCGCCGTGCCTGTTCGGCGACCAGGCGCCCGAGCGAGATCCTGGTGTGCGGCTGAATCATGCCGAGACGGGTCAGCCTGGGCAGTGCCCGCGCCGCCTCACCGGCCAGCTCGATCGACCCGCGCACCGTGTTGTTCGCGATGCCCTCCAGCGCCTTCCCCACCCCGGTGCCCGCCTCCGCCAGGGTCCCGGCGGTGTGGATCACCCGGGTGGCCGCCGACCGCGGGCGATTGTTCGGCACGTGCTCGGCCATCGGCACGATCTCCGGGGGCAGCGGCTCGGCGCCGTTCATCCACTGGACCCACTGCCGCACCAGCGGCCACGTGTGTTTGGTGGCCGTGCTCCCGGCCACCAGGCCGAAGTGCCCCGCGACCAAGGTCGCCTCGTAGACCTCCGCGTTCGGCGCCGCGCGCACGATGCCGCGTACCGCCGCGGGCTGGCCGATGTCGTCGACCTCGCCGACGAACGCCAGGATCGGGCATTTCAGCTCGGCCAGCGAGACCGGTTGGTCGCGGATCACGAAACCACCGAGCATCAGCCGGTTGTGCACCACGAACTGCTTGAGCAGATCGGCTGCGGCCGGGCCCGCGTAACCGACCCAGCCGTCGCTGTTGAGGAAACGGCGCTGGCGTTCTTTCGGCAGCAACGCCTCGCGGTCGTGCAGCTGACGCAGAAAATCGATCCTGGACTTGGCCGTCTTCACCGGGTCGAGCAACTGGAAGCCGATCCGCACCATGGAGTCGGTGATCGGGAGCCGGGTGACCACGTGGTCGGCCAGGAAGTCGGCGACGTCGGACACCATGCCGTAGGGCAGCCCGAACGGCATGCCCGCGACAACGTCGACCGGGCTGCCGAAGGTCACGATGCTGTCCACTCCCTTGCCGTACCGGTAGGCAGCGGTCTGATAGGCGAACATGCCGCCCTGGGAGTAGCCCATCAGGTGCACACCGCTGCCGGTGGCCTCGGTGACGGTGTCGATGGCGCTGCTGATCGCGAGCACATGGTCGGCGAGATCACGCTGCCAGCCGCCCTCCTCGCTGGCGGGCGAGCCGAAATCGACCACCCAGCAATCGACTCCGCCTCGCTGCAGGATGCCGACGGCGCCGTCTTCGGCGTTCACGTCCCAGATATCGGCGTTCACCATGAGCGGGGGGACCAGCAGGGCCACCGGACGACCCGTGGTGGTGTCGTCGGGGAAGTAGTGGCGCAACCGGTACATGCGTCTGCGCTCCACGACCTCGAACGGAGACGCCGCGACGTCATGGGTCAACCCGCCGAAGCGGATGACCTCGAGGCCGTTCTGCGCGGTCGCCATCAACCGCTGCACCGAGCCCACCACATCCTTCGCACTCAACTTCACCATCGCTCCTGGCCCTAGAACGTGACCCGCATCACACACCCCGAGGTGTTCAGACGAGCTTCCCACACCACATGTCCATTATGTGTCCGCTGTGACACGTCGCATGCCGGGTCGCCGCGTCCGCCGCTCATGCACATGCTCACGAACCTGTCCGGCCCCCTGTCGGCTCACCACAGAACGCCGCGCAAGACGCCGCCGACGGTCGGCACACTGGCGACCATGTCGTTGCGGCCCGGCTCCGGCCGAACCTCCGCAGCACGTACCGCTCCGCCGGAGAAGGCCGCCGCTCCCGAGGTGTTGATCTACGCGACGGTGATGACGCCTTCCTTGCCGACCTTGTCCATAGCCTCGGCAGCCAGCTCACCAATGGACGAGGCCTGGCACGCGCTCGGCCAAGCGGATCATCGCCGGGCCAGCGCGACCACCGAGCCGGTGACGACCACGGAGTCCAACCAGGCGTCCCGCCGATAGCTAATCCGCAGCGATCAGAAGGCAATTCGGCGATTCAGCCCAGTACGTCATTCGCCGTTACCGGAATCGACGGCGTGTCGTAACCATCCGGCGAACAGGAAGGCATCTTCGAAATTTCTCTGCGCGCAGCCGGTTTCACGGACTACCATCGATCACGTCTGGAACGCCATGGCGCGTAGGTGATTTCGTTCGATGAGCTGCGCAGGCACGTCGTGTCTGCCGATTTGTTGTGAAGACCCAGCGACTCTGAACTATCGACGACTCTGTACCACCCAACCCCCAAACCCGTCACCATCGATTGTCTCGGTGGCCGCCTCGAGGTGAGGACGCACGCATGACCATAGAAATGCCGCTCCAAACAGAAAACAACGCGCGCAAGAGCCTCAGTACCAGCACGGCTGGGCTGCTCGCGCACACCACCAAATCCGAGCCGCAGATGCAGGGCATCAGCTCGCGCTGGCTCACACGCGCGCTGCCATGGACACAGGTCAGCGGCGGTGTGTACCGGGTGAATCGCCGCCTGACCCATACCCTGGGCAACGGTGAGGTGGAATTCGTCATCGACGGCTCCACCGCGAGCGTCATCCCCCTGGAACTGCGCGAGCTGCCGCCGCTGCGCGATTTCGGTGACGAGGAAGTACTGCATGCCCTCGCACGGCGTTTCGAACAGCGCGATCTCGAACCGGGAACTGTCGTAGCGGAATTCGGAAATCCGATGGATCAGGTCTTGCTGATCGTGCACGGCAAACTGAGCAAGATCGGGTCGGGCGAGTACGGCGAGCAGACCAAGCTCGGCATATTGGCGGGCGGTGATTTCTTCGGCGACGCCATGCTCACCGACTCCTCGGCGATCTGGCCGGTCACCGTCAAGACCGTCACCAGGACGACCATGCTGGTTCTCCCCCGGCAATCGCTGACCGAGCTGCTCGACAACGCTCCGACGCTGCGTGAGCAACTTTCCAGCGTCGCCACCGCGCCCACCCGCCCGCAGAACAACAAGGGCGAGGCCGACATCGAGGTCGCCTCGGGTCATGCCGGCGAGCCGCTGCTCGCGGGCACCTTCGTCGACTACGACGCCTCCCCGCGCGAATACGAGCTCAGCCTCGCCCAGAGCGTGCTGCGCGTGCACACCAGGGTCGCCGATCTGTTCAACGACCCGATGAACCAGGTCGAGCAGCAGCTGCGGCTGACCATCGAGGCGCTCTACGAACGGCGTGAGCACGATCTGGTCAACAACCCCGATTTCGGTCTGCTGCACAATTGCGACCTGAAGCAGCGCATCGCCACCGAATCCGGTCCGCCCACGCCGGACGACATGGATGAACTGCTCAGCATGCGCCGCAGCACGAAACTCCTTCTCGCCCATCCGAAAGCGATCGCCGCGTTCGGACGCGAATGCAGCAAGCGCGGGCTCTACCCGGACCCGGTCGAGGTGGATGGGCACCGGGTGCCCGCGTGGCGCGGCGTGCCGATCCTCCCGTGCGGCAAGATCCCGGTCAGCGACACCCAGACCACCTCGATCCTGGCCATGCGCACCGGCGAGAAGGACCAGGGCGTGATCGCCCTGCACCAGACCGGCATCCCGGACGAGTACGAGCCGAGCCTGAACGTGCGCTTCAAGGGCATCGACGACCAGTCGATCATCTCCTACCTGGTCAGCTGTTACTACTCGGCGGCCGTGCTGGTGCCGGACGCGCTCGGCGTGCTCGACAACGTCCTGGTCGCCCGGCAAGCGGACTGACCGGGGGTGATGAGCATGTCGGTGCTCTCCCGCGCCGCGGCGGCCCAGGCGACCGACGAGGTGGCCGCCGCCGTCGTCGCGCTGCTCAGCAACACCCGGACGGCCGCCCCGCGCGAGCTGCTTCGAGCGGAAACCGCTGTTGCGCATCACGATTCGCCGCGAGACGGACGAACGGTCGCCGCGCCGCGCGCCCCGCTCGGTCCGTCCGGCCTCGGCGCCGCCGCGCTGCTGCTTCCACGCCAGCGGATCGACCTCGCCACGACGCCCAGCGGTACCTCGGCGGGGTCGGCACCCCCTCCGAGGCAGGCCCCGGGTTTCCCGGCGGGGCCGACGGCGCCTTCCGACGGTGACGAATTCTCCGGCGGCACGGCGAATTTCTCGACCGCTGACCGCACCAGCACGCCGGACACCACACCGGGCACGGGGACGCTGAGCGCCGCCGTGGGCACCACGCCGGGCGCCGCCGAAATCAGCGCCGCGGGCAGCGCGCCGACAGTAGCGGTGCCGACCAGTGACGCACCGGGATCAATCCTCGAGTCCGGTGCGGCGGGGCGTATGCCGACACGTTCGGTACCACGCGTTCCCACTGGACCGACCGGGCTGGGCACGGCGTCCACGTTCCTCGGCCGGTACGGCGGCGCGTCACCCGCGCGCACCGTCGTGCCACCGGCGTCCGGCACGCGAGCCGAACGGGAGCGCGCGAGCAACCCCGCACGTGTTCAACGCGGGCCGACCGAGCTCGACATTGCCACGAACCACGATCATCAGGACCCGATTCCCCCGCTGTACTGTCCGCCACCACTGCGCGACGATCCCGCACTCGCCGCGGCCGTCAATCACGGCATCGTGGACTGGGCCAGGGATATCGGCCTGTACGAAGGGCGGCTGGACGAGCTGCGTGACGCCGACTTCGGGCGGCTGATCATGCTCGCGCATCCCGATTGCGACGACCCGGACATCCTGCTGGCGGTGGCGAAATGCGCCGTCTCGGAATGGTCGGTGGACGATTACTACTGCGAGGAGGACGCCGATGACCGCGCGCCGGACGGAACTCCGTCCAGTGCGGAGGCAGAACTAGGGCCAAGGCTCGAGCTGGCCGCCGCCGCCATGGATCCGGTCCACTTACCCGCGCGCTACGCCGCCCAGCTCGAATCGGCCCTCGACGCCGACCCGATCCTGCGCGCGTTCCGCACCTCCTTCGCCCACCTGGCCCGCTACGCCAGCCCGGCCCAACTGGCCCGGCTGCGCACCGAGATCGCGGGCTGGTTCATCGCGCTCGGCGCGGAGGCGGGCTGGCGGGCGGCGGGGCGAATGCCGCCGGTGTGGGAGTACCTCACCAACCGCCAGCCGCACAGCTTCCTGCCGTGCATGGCGCCGACCGACGTGGTCGGCGGTTATGAGCTGTCGGCGGCGGAGTACACCGATCCGGCGGTGCGCCGGGCGGTCACCACGGCCGCGCTCGCCAGCCAGATGGTGAACGACCTGTATTCCATGGCGCGCGAAGACCTTTCCGACGGCAGGGAATTCAACCTGCCGACCGTCCTGGCCGCCGAGGAGCGCTGCTCGCGCCGGGAGGCGGTGCTGCGCACCGCCGAGGTGCACGACGAGCTGGTGCACCGATTCGAACGCGAGGCGGCGCCGTTGGCCGCGGCGGGATCCCCGGAGCTACGCCGCTTCCTCGCCGGCCTCTGGGCTTGGATGGGCGGCAACCGCGCCTGGCACGCAGGCAGCAAACGCTATAGCGACCCGAAATAGGCAGTACCGCACCGAGAGGGGATGATCGCGCATGACCATGCTCAACCCGGAGACCGGGACCGTTCTGCGTACCAGTTACCAGAAGTCCGTCGCCGCGTACTGGAACAACAATCCGAACGACGACCGGGTCAATACCAAACTCGGCGAGGTCGACGGTCTCTTCCACCACCACTACGGCATCGGCGAGCCCGACCTGTCCGTGCTGACCGGGCCGGAGGACACCCGCGAGGAGCGGATCGTCACCGAGCTGCACCGGCTGGAAACCGCACAGGCAGACTTCCTGCTCGACCACCTCGGCGACATCCGCCCCGGCGACCGGCTGCTGGATGGTGGTTCCGGCCGGGGCGGCACCGGCTTCATGGCCAATCAGCGCTTCGGCTGCCAGGTCGACGGGGTGACCATCTCCGAATACCAAGTCGGCTTCGCCAACGACCAGGCCGCTCATCGCGGGGTCGCGGACAAGGTGCGTTTCCACTTCCGCAACATGCTGGACACCGGGTTCGAGGCCGGTTCCATGCGCGGAATCTGGACCAACGAGACCACCATGTACGTGGACCTTTTCGAGCTGTTCCGCGAGTTCTCCCGCCTGCTGGAGCCGGGTGGGCGCTACGTGTGCATCACCGGTTGCTCCAACGACGTGACCGGCGGACGTTCCTCCTCGGTCAGCTGGATCGACGCGCACTACGGCTGCATGATCCATCCGCGTGGCGAGTACTTCCGCGCCATGGCCGAGAATCACCTGGTGCCCATCGCCGTGACCGAACTCACCGCGGCGACCATCCCGTACTGGGAGTTGCGCACGGAATCCGAGCTCGCGACGGGGGTCGAGAAGCCGTTCCTGACCGCCTACCGGGAGGGCAGCTTCCACTACCTGCTGATCGCCGCCGATAAGGTGGGCAGGTGACCGACACCCTCGCCCAGCCGATCACCGACCGCGAGGCCCTGCCCGTCGAACTCGTCGACGACGCGGGGCGCGCGGTCGGCGCGTGTTCGGTCGCCGAAGCTCACCTGGCCCCGGGAATGCTGCACCGCGCGTTCTCCGTGCTGCTCTTCGACGCGGCGGGGCGGGTGCTGTTGCAGCAGCGCGCGGCGGTGAAGACCAGGTTCCCGTCGCTGTGGGCGAACACCTGCTGCGGCCACCCGGCTCCCGGTGAACCGGTCGCCGCCGCGGCGGCGCTGCGACTATCCCAGGAAATGGGGTTGACCGCGGCGCTGACCGAAGCGGGGATCTACCGCTATCACGCCGCGGATCCGCGGACCGGCCGCGTCGAGGCCGAGTGGGATCACGTGCTGATCGGACTGCTGGCCATCGATACACCCCGACCGGACCCCGCCGAGGTGGCGGACTACACGTGGATCCAACCGGACGCATTACGCGTCGCCTTGGCCGACCATCCGGACGCCTACACGCCCTGGCTGGCCGGGGTGCTCGATATCGCCCAACCCGCGCACGCCACGGGAACGTCAGCGGGCTGATCGTTCCCTCAGCTGTTCGATTCCCTTGGTTCGAGGCGGCGACCACCGCGCACCATCGACTGAGTCGTCGCGCTACCCGCTCCGCCGCCTCGAGCCCATTCCGCAACGAATCCAGCCGCCGGACGGACCCCCGTCCTGGCTGATTCGGAACTCGCCACTCCCCAGCATTCGATGGATATCGATATCGTCGATACATCGACAGATGCGCATATCCCTGTAACGCCATGTGCCGAAACTGAGAGAAATCATAGGAACGGCACAGGCTCCGGCCAGGACCGTTCCGCATTCTTGACGATGTATGAGTTCTCGGTGAAATGAGGTGCGTGATGGTCGAGTTCGAGGTCACGGGGACGACGGTCACGGTGCACGTGCTCGGTGCACATCAGCTGCTGGCGCTGCGCGAGCGGTTGACCTTCGATCTCTCCGATATCACCGCGCTCGGCCTGGCCGCTGTCGACCGCCGCCCGCCGTGGGTGCGCACACCCGGCACGTTCTTCCCCGGTGTCATCGCGGCGGGCACCTTCCGCGGCAAGGGTCGCAAGGAATTCTGGGACACACGTTTCGACGGCCACGCCATTCACATCGATCTGGCGGGCGCCGAAGTTACCCGGCTCATCGTCGACGTTGCCGACCCGGACGCCGAGTTGCGTAGGCTCGCGACCGCCGCGGCTGCCTGACCAGGTTCAGGGCGCCGAACGGCGGCAGGGCCGCTGTGCCGCTCGGCCCGTCGACGCGGCGAACTCTCCCCCGCCCGTTTCCCGCAGACCGAGCGTGAGCAGCGATTGCACGGTCACCGTCGCGGCCGCCCCGCCAGCCACTCCCGGCATGCCCACCTGTGAGCACAGGTCTGCGCAGCCTCAGGACAGTCGCGCCGGGCCCGTCCCGCCTCCCGGCACACCTCGGTGACGATCTTGCGTGCGTCCGGGTCGCTGTCGAGTGCCGGAACCGGAATCTCGCAGGCGACCAACCTCGCGAGCAGCGCCGAACGTCGCCTCGGCGGCAGGGCAATACGGCAGCGAATCGTGTTGCGTTCCAAGTCACTCGTGTGACGGTCGTCGCACGAAACCGACTGGTCGCATGGGTGGGTCGGGTCGGCGCGTCCCAGGGCGTGCGATGCTGAACGGACCGTACGACAGGAAAGTTTCCGATGACAGACTCGGCAGCACAGTTGGTCGACCGCCGCTTCGCACGCCTGGTCGCCGAGTTCGACCGGCTGTTCCGGCGGCCGTCCGACGGCGGTGGGGCGCTGGCGGTCTACCTGCACGGCAAGCCCGTCGTGGATGTCTGGGCCGGATTCGCGCACTCCGGGGTTCCGTGGGCGCAGGACACCGTCGCGATGGCGTTTTCCACCGGAAAGGGCGTCGCCAGCACGCTGGTGCACCGGTTGGCCGAACGCGGCCTGATCGACTACGACGAGCCGCTCGCAGCGTACTGGCCCGAGTTCGCGGCGGCGGGCAAGGATCGCATCACCGTCCGCGCGATGCTCAGCCATCGAGCCGGGCTGCACCGGCTGCGCGGGCTGCTGCCGGGACCGGTCGAGCGATTCTTCGACGACGCGGCCGTGACCGCAGCACTCGCGGCCGCAGCGCCCGATCCGCGGCACAAGGTGACCAGCGGTTATCACGGCATCACCTACGGGCATCTCGCCGCCGAGCTGGTGCGCCGGGTCACCGGAACGGATTTCACCGATGCGCTGCGTACCGAGATCGCGCAACCGCTTGCGGCCGAAGAACTGTGGTTCCGAGTCCCGGAATCCGCGCGTGGACGCATCGCCACCAACTTCCCGCGGCTGACGGTCGCGGGGATGAGCTGGGAGCGTGGCTCCCGGCTGATGGCGCGCACCCGGTTCGCGGCCGCCGCTGATACCACGCCGGTGGGCTTCGCCGAGCTGGTTGCCGATTCGCGCCTGCACAATTCGGTGATGCCGGGCCTGAACGGCGTCTTCTCCGCCCGTGCGCTGGCCCGTATGTACGGCGCGCTCGCCAACGGCGGACAGCTCGACGGATACCACTTGCTGCGCCCGGACACCATCGAGCAAATGACCCGGCGGCAGGTGTTCACACCGGACTATGTGCTGGCATTCCGTATTCCCTGGGCGCTGGGCTACCACGGCGTGCCGATGAAACCGTCCAAGGCCGATCCGATCTCGGCCTTCGGCCATTTCGGCCTGGGCGGCTCCGGCGGCTTCGCCGATCCGGCGACCGGAATGTCGCTCGGCTTCGTCACCAATCGGCTGGGCAGCAAGCTCACGCCACTGGGCGACGCCCGCTTGGCCCGACTGGGCGCACTCGCCCACAATCTCGCCAGGGCCGCCTGACCGTAGTCCCCCTGCTGGCCATAGTGGCAGCATGGCGGCATGGTGTTGGTCGAGATGGCGCGGATCGAGGCGGCCGCGAAGCTGCTCGCTCCGGTGATCCGCCGCACGCCGCTGGTGGCGTCGCGGGTGTTGTCCGAGCGCGCGGGCGCCGAGGTGTGGCTGAAGTGCGAGAACTTGCAGCGAACCGGATCGTTCAAGCCGCGCGGCGCCTACCACCGGATCGCGAACCTGCCGCCGGAGATGCGGTCGCGCGGCGTCGTCGCCGCGAGCGCCGGCAATCATGCGCAAGGCGTCGCGTGGTCGGCGGCTTCGCTGGGCATCGAATCGACCGTCTTCATGCCGATCGGGGCGTCGCTGCCGAAGCTCATGGCGACCAAGGCGTACGGCGCGCAGGTGCGTCAGGTCGGCGAGACCATCGACGAGTCACTCGACGCCGCACTGGATTTCGCCGACCGCACCGGGGCTACGCTCATCCACCCCTTCGACCATCCCGACATCGTGGCCGGACAGGCGACCGTCGGTGTGGAGATCCTGGAGCAACTGCCCGAGGTGGGCACGGTGCTGGTGCCCACCGGCGGCGGCGGGCTCTTGGCGGGGGTCGCGGTCGCCCTGCATCATCTGGCGCCGCAGGTGCGCGTGATCGGCGTCCAGGCCGCGGAGGCGGCCGCTTGGCCGGACTCGCTGGCGGCGGGCCGTCCGGTCCGGGTTGATCGCATGTCGACCATGGCCGACGGCATCGCGGTCGGGCAGCCAGGCGCCGTGCCGTTCGCCCACGTGGCCGAGCATGTTTCGGCCATCGTCACCGTGGATGAGGAAGCGCTGTCGCAGGCGCTGCTGCTGTGCTTGGAACGCGCGAAGCTGATCGTGGAACCGGCCGGTGCCGCGGCGGTCGCCGCGCTGATGAGTCACGCGCCGGAGGACCTCGATCTGCGTGGACCGGTCTGCGCGATCTTGTCCGGCGGCAATATCGACCCGCTCCTGCTGACCCGCGTGATCGGCCACGGGCTGAGCGCGGCGGGCCGCTATCTGGCTGTGCGCGTGACGATTTCCGATCGTCCGGGCGCGCTCGGCGCGCTGCTGGCCGTCGTCGGCAAGACCGGCGCCAGCGTGGTCGACGTGGCACATTCCCGGACCGGCACCTGGTTGGCGATCGACGAAGTGGAGGTGTCGCTGACGCTGGAAACCAGAGGTCCCACCCATCGTGACGACGTGCTCACCGCGCTATCCAACGCGGGATACGTTGTCCGCGTGTCGGATTGAGTGGGCGCGACCCGCAGAGCCGAATCTCAACGCGCGCCACCGAGTTCCAGCGCCAGCACGCCGAGTATCACCAGCGCGATGCCGCCGACCTGCACCAGGCTCAGCCGTTCGTTCAAGAACAGCACGCCGATCACCGCGATCGCGGCGACCCCCACCGCCGACCAGATGCCGTAGGCCACCCCGATCGGCATGCCGCGCTTCAATGCCTGGGCCAGGAAGTAGAACGCCCCGCAGTATCCGACGACGACAACGATCGAGGGAGTGAGCTTGGTGAATCCGTCGGAGAGCTTCAGCGAGACGGTCGCGGTCACCTCGGAGGCGATGGCGAGGGCAAGCAACAGCAAGGTCATTGCCGCAGCGTAGCCAGCGCCGAGTGGCCGGCACCGGTTCGATGCGCGATGATCCGGAGTGAGGCTTCCCACACTCGAGAAAGACCGGTCGGCATTGTTTGCCCCGGATCCATACGATCGCGTCGTGCGCGAGCCGATGGTCGCTGGGACGGAATTCCCCTTCGACAAGCTGACCTGCAATGAGATGTCGTACGCCGAACGCGACGAACGGTACCGACGATTGCACGAATGGCCGGAGCCGACCTACCGGCATCCGTCCGGACTGCACATGATCTGGAAGTACGCCGATGTGCGCGAAGTGCTGGACGCGACGACACCGGGCATCTCCAACGCGAATTCGCTGGACCCGCTGGTGGGTTACCCGCGGATCGCGACAACGCCACGAGCTATCCCGCATTTCCTGCGGCACCTGGTTCCGACGCCCGCCAAGGCGACCGCCAACCTGACCGACGACCGGCTGCACAAACGGGTGTGGAACACCATGGCCGGTCCGTCCGGGCACTTCACCATTCCCGCAGGAGACCGGCCGCACCGAGCAGCGGCCATGGCCGAGCATTTTCACGACGCGCTGCGCGACGCGGGATATCGATCCGGATCGCCGCTCGACATCACGGCGTTGTCGATCGCGTACGCCGCGCGGACGGTCGGCGCGGCCGTCGGCCTGGCCGCCGCCGACTGGCCGCACGTAGCCGCCTGGAGCGGCGCTCAATCGGGACTGCTCGGACGCGAACTGCGCGGACGCGAACTGGCCGACGCGGTGAGCGCGCTCGGTTGGTTGTTCACGGTGAGCAGCAAGGCGGTGCGCGCGGGCCGCCGCAGCGAGGCAATCGGTTTCGCGCGCAGGCTTCGCGACGCCGGTCTCTCGCATCGGCTCGCGGTGTCGGCCATGGCGAATTCGCTCGCCGCCGGAGTACACACGGTGAGCGGCAGCATTCAGCAAGGCGTGCAGCGATTGCTCGACGATCCGGAGCGGGTGTGGTGGAACCTGCTCGCCGACCCGGAAGGCAACAGACGAGTCGCCGCGAAGATCCTCCAGCTCGACCCCGGCTTGGTGGCGTGGAAACGTCGAGCCAGGACGCCGGTCGTGCTGGCCAGCGGCACCCGTTTGCCCGCGGGACCGGTGCTGGTGCTGTTCGCCGCGGCCAACCGCGATCCCGAGGCGTTCCCGGACTGCCTGGATTTGCACGGGACCGGCAAGCTGCCAGTGACCTTCGGGTTCGGAAGGCATGTCTGTCCCGGCAAGAGCATGGCCACGCTGGCCGTCGAAGTGTTCCTCCGGCAGCTACACGAACTGGCGCCGGAGGCCGAACTCGTGCCGGAAGCCGGGCGCACCGTCCCGCGCCGCAGCGACCTGCTGTTCAGCGGAGCCGACATCGCCATCGTCGGGTAGACCGGACGCGAAGCCTGGCCTCCGCGCAGAGGAGTCATCCGCGGCGGGCAGTACAGCGGAACCCGGATCAGCCGAGCCGGGCACGCACAGCGACCACCGCCTGGCACAACTGCGCCGGCGACTTGCGGTTCAGCAGCGCAGGGCTGCATCGTCTTCGCAGGCTCGCGTGGAGTCGAATCGATTGGCCGACAATATTATTCGGCGACTGAACGCTGGCGAGGACTAGGGGTCCAGCCGAGCCGGGGAGCGAACGCGAACGGTTCAGCCGAGCCAGGCGCGGGCAGCGGACGCCGCCCGGCGCACCTCGTCGAGCTGCGCCGCGACCTGCACACCAGCCGTTCCGCCACGGGCGTCGCGGGACGCGATGGATCCCTGCACGGTGAGGACCTCGCGCACCTTTCCGGTCAGCGCCGGGTCGATGGCGGCGAACTCCTCGTCGGTGAGGTCATCGAGGCCGACGCCGCGGGATTCGGCGGCGCGCACGCACGCGCCCGCCGCCTCGTGCGCGACACGGAACGGAACACCCTGGCGGACCAGCCATTCGGCGATGTCGGTGGCCAGTGTGAAACCGGCGGGTGCGAGTTCGGCCATGCGGTCGGTGTGGAAGGTCAGCGTCGAGACCAAGCCGGCGATGGCCGGGAGCAGCAGTTCGAGTTGCGCGACCGAGTCGAACAGGGGTTCCTTGTCCTCTTGCAGGTCACGGTTGTAGGCGAGCGGCTGCGCTTTCAGGGTGGCCAGCAGCCCGGTGAGGTTGCCGATCAGCCTGCCCGCCTTACCGCGGGTCAGCTCGGAGACGTCCGGATTCTTCTTCTGCGGCATGATCGAGGACCCGGTCGACCACGCGTCGGCGAGCGTGACATAGCCGAATTCCGGTGTGCTCCAGAGGATCACCTCTTCGGCCATCCGGCTCAGGTCGACCCCGATCATAGCGAGCACGAACGCGGCCTCGGCGGCGAAGTCCCGCGCCGAGGTCGCGTCGATCGAGTTGGCCGCGGCCGCGTCGAAATCCAAGTCCGCGGCGATCGCCTCCGGGTCGAGCCCGAGCGAGGAGCCCGCCAACGCGCCGGAACCATAGGGCGACACCGCCGCACGCTTGTCGAAATCGCGCAGCCGATCGAGGTCGCGCAGCAGCGGATGGGCGTGCGCGAGCAGATGGTGGGCCAGCAGCACCGGCTGAGCCGCCTGCAGATGGGTCTTACCCGGCATCACCGCGTCCGGGTGCGCCGCGGCCTGCTCCACCAGCGCGTCCACCACCGCGAGCACACCAGCGGCCACCCGGCGCATTCCGTCGCGCAACCACATCCGGAACAGGGTGGCCACTTGGTCGTTGCGCGACCGTCCGGCCCGCAACCTGCCGCCGAGTTCGGCGCCGACCCGCTCGATCAGGCCGCGTTCCAGCGCGCCGTGCACGTCCTCGTCGGACTCGGCGGGGCCGAACGCACCCGAATCCACGTCCGCGGCAAGCCGATCCAGCCCGGCCAGCATGCCCGACAGGTCGGCGTCGGACAGCAGGCCCGCCTTGTGCAGTACCCGCGCGTGCGCCTTCGACGCGCGGATGTCGTAGGGGGCCAGCGCCCAGTCGAAATGCGTCGACTTGCTCAGCGCGGCCATGGCCTCGGCCGGCCCGGAGGCGAAACGCCCGCCCCAGAGGGCCCCCTGATTCGTACTCACTGTCCGCCTCTCCGCGTCTTTAGGCCGTACTAGTTGGGTGATGAGGGATTTGCGTTCAGGTCCTGCGTTGGGTGCCGCTCGGGTTTTGGGGGTACCCGGTGAGTTACCCATGTTCTTGCGAGATCAGATGTTGCGTTCGGTTCTTGCGAGATCAGTTGTTTTGTTCGCGGGCGACGAGTATCGGGCTGCCCGCCGGTCCGCCCGTCGAGAGCAGTGTCCTCGCCGCCCCGGAGCAGTGTGCTTGCGCCCCAGCGTGAGCGTGGTGCCTGTCCAGGGATGGCGCGCGGCCTGTCAAGACGCACACCTGGTCGTGCGACTCCGAGACTACGACTCCGCGAGGGCCGACGGCGCGCCGGTGCGTGTCCGTGCACCGGCGCGTGCGGGGACTACTTCTGGTTCAGGTCGCGGCGGGCGGCGACCTTGGAGGACAGGCCGTGGATCTGCACGAAGCCCTTGGCCAGCGACTGGTCGAAGGTGTCGCCCTCGTCGTAGGTGGCCAGGTTGAAGTCGTAGAGCGACTGCTCCGAGCGGCGGCCGTTGACCACGGCGGAGCCGCCGTGCAGGACCATCCGGATCTCGCCGGAGACGTGCTGCTGGGTGTCGCCGATGAAGGCGTCCAGCGCCCGCTTCAGCGGGGAGAACCACAGGCCGTCGTAGGCCAGCTCGCCCCAGCGCTGCTCGACCTGCCGCTTGTAGCGGCCCAGCTCGCGTTCGATGGTGACGTGCTCCAGCGCCTGATGCGCGGTGATCAGCGCGATCGCGCCGGGCGCCTCGTAGATCTCGCGGCTCTTGATACCGACCAGACGGTCCTCGACCATGTCCAGCCGGCCGACGCCCTGGCGGCCGGCGCGGTGATTCAGCTCGACGATCGCCTCCAGCACGCTGACCGGGCGGCCGTCGATGGCCACCGGTACGCCGCGCTCGAACCTGATGATCAGTTCGTCCGGCGCCTCGAAGTTGACCGTCGGGTCGGAGGTGTAGTCGTAGACGTCCTTGGTGGGCGCGTTCCACAGGTCCTCGAGGAAGCCGGTCTCCACCGCGCGGCCCCAGACGTTCTGGTCGATGGAGAACGGCGACTTCTTGGTGACGTTGATCGGCAGCGCATTCTCCTCGGCGAACGCGATGGCCTTCTCCCTGGTCCACGCGTAGTCGCGGACCGGGGCGATCACGTTCAGATCGGGCGCGAGCGCGCCGATACCGACCTCGAAGCGAACCTGGTCGTTGCCCTTGCCGGTGCAGCCGTGCGCGACCGTACTGGCTCCGTGGAACTTGGCGGCCTCGACCAGGTGCTTGACGATGAGCGGGCGGCTGATCGCGGACACCAGCGGGTACTCGCCCATGTACAGCGCGTTGGCCTGGATGGTGGGCAGGCAGTACTCGTCGGCGAACTCGTCGCGGGCGTCGACCACGATCGCCTCGACGGCACCGCAGTCCAGCGCGCGCTGACGCACCACGTTCATGTCCTCGCCACCCTGGCCGAGGTCGATGGCCACGGCCACCACCTCGGCACCGGCCTCCTTGCCGATCCAGCTGATCGCGACGGAGGTGTCCAGCCCACCGGAGTAGGCGAGTACGACGCGCTCGGACATGTTCGTGTGCTCCTCGATGTTTCGGTGCTCGTCTGCGTAGTACGGACCGGCTTCCCGCCACAGCGGCCCGCACCGTCCTGCAAATGATTATGCATGATGATGCAAGCTCATTCACAACCGGGTGGCGCCATCCCTACGCTGGGACAACAGCCATGCATACACCCTCGCACAGCAACCGCCCTCCGCGCTGACAACGATGGCAACGCGGGTGGGGAAGCTCAGGCGAGTTGTTCGATCTTCGCGGCCACCTCGGCGCCGGTGAGCGGCTCGCGCGCGATGACGGCGATGGTGTCGTCGCCCGCGATGGTGCCGACGATGTAGGGCAGGGCGGCGCGATCCAGTGCGCTGGCCAGGAAGTGCGCGGCGCCAGGCGGAGTCCGCAGCACCGCGATGTTGCCGCTGGCGTCGGTGGAGACCAGCAGGTCGCCGAGCAATTTGGACAACCGGTCGGTGCCGCCGATGACGCCGCGGACCGGACTACCGTCCTCGGGCACCACGTAGACGCCCGCACCGCCGTCGGCGGCACGCAGCTTCACCGCGCCCAGTTCGTCCAGGTCCCGGGACAATGTCGCCTGGGTGGTCTCGATGCCTTCGGCCGCGAGCAGCGCCGCCAGCTCGGTCTGGCTGCGCACCGCGTGCGCGGACAGCAGCTCCACGATGCGCGACTGCCGCCCGGCACGGGTGCGCGCGATCGCCGGACCGCTCTTTCCCGATTCCGACTGCGAGACGCTCACGACTGCACCTCGCTGGCCTGCTCGGCACAATGCGCACGGCCGGTGCCGGTACTTCGGCCGCCTTCGCTCACGCCGTGCTCCCGAATCGTCGCTCCAGCAACCAGACCAGCAGCGCCTTCTGCGCGTGCAGCCGGTTCTCCGCCTCGTCCCAGACCGCGCTGTGCGGCCCGTCCAGCACCTCGTCGGTGACCTCCTCGCCGCGATGCGCGGGAAGACAGTGCAGCACAACGGCATCCGGCTTGGCGTGTGCGAGCAGGTCGGCGTTGAGCTGGAACGGCCGGAACGGGCCGACCCGGTCCAGGCCGTCGTTCTCCTGGCCCATCGAGGTCCAGGTGTCGGTCACCAACGCGTCGGCGCCCCACGCGGCCGCGACCGGATCGCCGGTCAGCGTCACGGTGGCGCCGGTCTCGGCGGCCCGCTTGCGCGCGGCCTCCACGACCCAGGGCAGCGGCTCGAATCCGGCGGGCGCGGCGATGGTCACGTTCAGGCCCGCGGTGACGCCGCCGAGCAGCAGCGAATGCGCCATGTTGTTGGCGCCGTCACCGAAATAGGCGAGTTCGCGCCCGATCAGGTCGCCCTTGTGCTCGGCGAGCGTCTGCAGATCCGCGAGCACCTGGCACGGATGGAACTCGTCGGACAGCGCGTTGACCACCGGAACCGTCGCGGTGGCGGCCATCTCGTCGAGCCGGGACTGCTCGAAGGTGCGCCACACGATCGCGTCCACGTAGCGCGAGAGGACCCGGCCGGTATCGCCGAGTGTCTCCTCCCGGCCCAGCTGGGTGTCGCGGCCATCGACGACGACCGCGTGCCCGCCGAGTTGCGCGATGCCCATCTCGAAGGAGAACCGGGTGCGGGTGGAGTTCTTCTCGAAGATCACGCCGACACCGCGCGGGCCCGCCAGCGGCCGCCGGGCGAACGGCTCCTTCTTGAGTTCGGCTGCGAGCGCGAGGATCTCGGCCTGCTCGGCCGGGGTGACGTCGTCGTCGCGCAGGAAGTGCCGCACGGAGGTCATTGCGCCGCAGCTCCTTTCGCGTCCGTGAGCGCGCCGTCGAGGATCTCCGGCAGATCGGCGACGAAGTTGTCCGCCTGCGTCTCGGTGAGCACCAGCGGCGGCGCCAGGCGAATCACGTCGGGCTTGGCCGGGTTGACGAGGTAGCCCGCCGCTCGGGCCCGCGCCTCCACCAGCGCCGACACGTTGTCGGTCAGCACGACGCCCAGCAGCAGACCGGCGCCGCGCACCTGGTCGATCAGCGGATGCTGCAACAGCTCGATGCCGTCGCTGAGCCGCTTGCCGATCGACTCCACGTGTGAGAGCAGATCGGTTTCGTCGATGGTGCGCAGCACCGCGAGCGCGGCCGCGGCGCACACCGGGTTGCCGCCGAAAGTGGTCCCGTGCAGGCCGGGCGTGAGCAATTCGGCCGCGCGTCCGTTGGCCAGCACCGCGCCGATGGGCAATCCGCCGCCGAGGCCCTTGGCCAGGGTGATCACGTCCGGCACGATGCCGACCGCTTGGTGGGCGTAGAACTTGCCGGTGCGGCCGATGCCGGTCTGCACTTCGTCGAGCACCAGCAGCGCGCCGTGCCGTGCGGTGATCTCGCGCGCCGTGGCCAAGTAGTCGAACGGCGGCACCACGACGCCGCTCTCCCCCATGATCGGCTCCAGGAACACCGCGGCGGTGTCCTCGTCGACCACGGCGTCCAGTGCTGCCGCGTCGCCGTAGGGCACGTGCACGACGCCGGGCGGCATCGGCTCGAACGGCGTCCGCTTGGACGGCTGGCCGGTGAGGGCGAGCGCGCCCATGGTGCGGCCGTGGAAGGCCTCCTCGCACGCGACGATCTTGGGCCGCCCGGTCAACCGCGCGATCTTGAACGCCGCCTCGACCGCCTCGGTGCCGGAGTTGCAGAAGAACGCCCGGCCCTCGCCGTCGCCGAAGTGCGCGAGCAGCCGCTCGGCCAGCTCGACGACCGGTTCACTGGCGTACAGATTCGAGACGTGCCCGAGCGTGCCGAGCTGCTGGGTGACCGCTTCCAGGATTGCCGGGTGCGCATGGCCGAGGCTGTTGACCGCGATACCGCCGAGAAAATCGACGTAACGTCTGCCGTCCGCGTCGTAGACCACGGCCCCCGCTCCGCGCACCAGCGCGACATTGGGCGTGCCGTAGTTGTTCATCAGCGCGGCAGACCACCGCTTCTGCAGTTCAGCTGTGCTCATTGTTTCGTTCCGTCCGGCGAGCCCGGCCCGTTCGGGGCGGGTGTCACCATCGTTCCGATTCCTTCTCCGGTGAACAGTTCCAGCAGCACCGCGTGCGGGACCCGTCCGTCGATCACATGTGCGGTCGGCACGCCCGCTCGCACGGCGCGCAGGCAGGCTTCCATCTTGGGCACCATGCCCGCATCGAGCCTCGGGAGCAACTCGGCCAGCGCGGCGGTGTCGATGCGCGTGGTGAGCGACGACCGATCCGGCCAGTTCGTGTACAGGCCCTCGACGTCGGTGAGCACCACCAGTTTCTCGGCGCCGATGCCCGCGGCGAGGGCCGCGGCGGCGGTGTCGGCGTTGATGTTGTGCACCACGCCGTCGGCGTCCGGCGCGATGGTCGACACGACCGGGATGCGGCCCGCGCCGATGAGGTCGAGCACGGCGTCCGGGTTCACCGCGGTGACGTCGCCGACCAGGCCGATGTCGGTCGCCTCGCCGTCCACCTCGACGGTGCGGCGGGTCGCGGTGAACAACCCGGCGTCCTCGCCGGAGGTGCCGACCGCGTACGGGCCGTGCGCGTTGATCAGGCCGACCAGCTCGCGGCCGACCTGGCCGAACAGCACCATCCGCACCACGTCCATCACCTCGGGGGTGGTCACCCGGAAGCCGCCGCGGAACTCGCCGCGCAAGCCGAGCTTCGTCAGCATCGCGCTGATCTGCGGGCCGCCGCCGTGCACCACCACCGGGTGCACACCGACCGTGCGCAGGAAGGCCATGTCGGCGGCGAAGGCTTGCTTGAGGTTCTCGTCGATCATGGCGTTGCCGCCGTACTTCACGACGACGACCTTGTCCCGGAACTTCTGCAACCACGGCAGCGCATCGGCCAGAACGTGCGCTTTGTCCAGCGCGGAGAGCGTGTGCAACACCTGACTCATGAGCTGTAGGCCGAATTCTCTTCGACGTAACCGTGTGAAAGATCGGTGGTGCGGATGGTCGCGGTCGCCGAGCCGACGTTCAACTCGATCAGCACCTCGATGTCGCCGCCGGACAGGTCCACCTCGCGGGCGCCCGGCGCACCGACGCCGTCGACGCAGACCGGATTGCCGTTGAACGACACCGAGATCCGGTTCGGATCCAGCGTCACCGGCGCCATCCCGACCGCCGCCAGCACCCGGCCCCAGTTCGGGTCGGAGCCGAACAACGCGGTCTTGACCAGGCTGTCGCGGGCCACGGTGCGCGCCGCGGCCACCGCCTCGTCCTCGCTCGCCGCTCCGGCGACGGTGACCAGCACGCGCTTGGTGACGCCCTCGGCGTCGGCCATCAGCTGGGCGGCCAGGTCGTCACAGACCGCGAGCACGGCGGCGTCGAGTTCCTCCTGGCTGGGAGTCACCTCGCTGGCGCCGTTGCCCAGCAGCAGCACGGTGTCGTTGGTCGAGCAGGAGCCGTCGACGTCGAGCCGGTCGAAGGTGCGCGCGGTGGCGTTGCGCAGGGCGCGATCGAGCTGGTCCTCGGTGACCGCGGCGTCGGTGGTGAGCACCACCAGCATGGTCGCCAGCGACGGTGCCAGCATGCCCGCGCCCTTGGCCATGCCGCCGACGTTCCACTTGTCGCGGTGATGGAACGCCGCCTCCTTGGGCACGGTGTCGGTGGTCATGATGGCCCAGGCGGCGTCCGAGCCACCGGACAGCCCGCCGCCCATCTCGTGCACGATCTCGGTGACGGCGGGGATCAGCTTGTCCATCGGCAGCCGGTCGCCGATCAGCCCGGTCGAGCAGACCGCGATCTCTCCCGCGCCGGTCTCGGTACCCCAATTGCTCAGCGCGGCGGCGAGTTCCTCGGCGGTCTTGTGCGTGTCCTGGAAGCCACCCGGGCCGGTGCAGGCGTTGGCGCCGCCGGAGTTCAGGATCACCGCGCGCAGCCGCCTGCCGGTCAGCACCTGCTGCGACCACAGCACCGGTGCCGCCTTCACCTTGTTACGGGTGAACACGCCCGCGGCCGGGTATTCCGGGCCTTCGTTGAACACCAGGGCGAGGTCCGGCTTGCCGCTGGCCTTGATGCCCGCGGCGATGCCCGCGGCGCGGAAGCCGAGCGGCGCGGTCACGCCTTGGGTCCGGACCAGCTTCCCGTCGGCGATGTCGGTTGTCGTCACGGTGCCACTCCTACGGTGGAAAGACCTGCGGTCTCGTCGAATCCGAGGGCGAGGTTCATCGATTGCACCGCGGCGCCCGCAGTGCCCTTGGTCAAGTTATCGATCGCGCCGATGACCACGAGCAGACCGGCGTCGGCGTCCACGGCCACCTGCAGGGTGACGGCGTTGGAGCCGAGAACCGAACCGGTCTGCGGGAGAACACCTTCCGGCAGCAGGTGCACGAAAGGCTCGTCGGCATAGGCCTTTTCGTAGACGGCGCGCGCCTGCGCCGCGTCGACGCGGGTGGGCGCGGTGCAGGTGGCCAGGATGCCGCGCGGCATCGGCGCGAGCACCGGGGTGAACGACACCGCGACGTCCGCACCGCCCGCCGCCGTCAGGTTCTGCACGATCTCCGGCGTGTGCCGGTGCGCGCCCGCGATGCCGTAGGCCCGCGCCGAACCCATGACCTCGGACCCCAGCAACCCCACGTCCAGCTTGCGGCCAGCGCCCGACGTGCCGCTCACCGCGACCACGTGCACGGCGGGCTCCACGATGCCCGCGGCGACCGCGGGGGCCAACGCGAGGCTGGCGACGGTCGGGTAGCAGCCGGGGACCGCGATCCGCGTCGCGCCGCGCAGCTTCTCCCGGCCGCCGGGCAGCTCGGGCAAACCGTAGGGCCAGCTGCCCGCGTGCGGGCTGCCGTAGTATTTTTCCCAGGCCTTCGGGTCGGCGAGGCGGAAGTCGGCGCCGCAGTCGATGACCACCGTGTCCCCGGGCAACTCCGCCGCGATGGCGGCCGATTGCCCGTGTGGCAGTCCGAGGAAGACCACGTCATGTCCGGCCAGTTCGGCGACCGTGGTCGGCGCCAGCACCCGGTCGGCCAGCGGCAGCAGATGCGGCTGCAACTCCCCCAGCGTGGCTCCGGCATTCGACCCCGCGGTCAGCGCCCCGACGACGAGGCGCCCGGTTCGGTACGCCGGATGCCCCAGCAGCAGACGCAACACTTCGCCGCCGGCGTACCCGCTGGCACCGGCAACCGCGACCCGGATCACGGGTCCGCCCGAGGAATCAACCATGTGATGATTATGCATGACTGTGCAAGCTCATTCACAGCCTGGGTCGCCCGGCTCGGTCACGGGCAGGGTGATACCCGGCCTCGAATCACGCAAACCGCACAAGTAACCGTACGCGGCACCAGTGAACGGGGCACCCCATTGCAGTGGCCCTCGCCGACAGCTCAGCGCAGCGCCATCGGGTCTATGCCGAGCACTTCCGCCAGCCCGGCTTCGCCCCGCACGGTGACACGCACGGCGCGTCCGGTGCCGACTCGCTTGATCCACGCCAATTCCCCCAGTCGGCGGCACAAATGCGCGCCCGCCGAGCCGCCCAGGTGGACCCGCCGCTCGGTCCAGTCGAGGCAGGGCCGGGCGATCGGGCGCCGCGTGGCGTGCAGTGCGGCGGGCTCGACGCCCATCGGGCCGGTCAGCCAGTCCAGGCCCGACGCCGTGAGCGCGAAACCCCCGTCACTGTCGAGCAGGCCTCGCGCGGTCATGGCGTCGGTGACGACCACACCGAGGCGGCCCGCGAGATGGTCGTAGCAGGTGCGGCCGCGGGCCAGCGCGGCGGCGACAGTGGCGGTGCGCAGACCGGTCGCCGCGGAGTCGGACGGGTTCAGGTGGGCGACCATGGCCTCGAGCAGCTCCGCGACCGGCGCGCCCGCCAGCTGGACGTAGCGGTGGCGGCCCTGGCGACGCTCGATCAGCAGTCCGCCGTCGAGCAGGCGGTTGAGATGCTCGGTGGTGGTGGACGGCGCGACTCCGGTGTGGCGTGCGAGTTCACCCGCGGTCCACGCTCGCCCGTCCAGCAGCGCGAGGCAGATGTCGGCGCGGGTGCGGTCGGCGAGCAGGGCGGCCAAGCCCGCCAGTTCGGCTCCTCTGGTCGGCACCACACCATGATCGCGCGCTGTCATTTCGGCGGGTGCCGAAACGTCCCGTGGCTACGGTCACCACATGACTTCGTCTTCTGCGCTGCCGGGCGGGCCCGCCACGCCCCCCATGACCAAGTCCGAGATCTTTCGCCATCTGCACCACCGTGACCAGCCCCTGGTGCTGCCGAACGCCTGGGACTTCGCCTCGGCGGCGCTGCTGGCGACCGAGGGCTTTCCGGCGATCGGCACCACCAGCCTCGGCGTGGCCGCCGCGGCGGGACTGGCCGACGGCGCGGGCGTCACCAAGGCGGAAACGCTCGCCTCGGCCCAGCGCCTGTCGCGGCTGCCGGTGCCGGTGACCGTCGACATCGAGGGCGGATTCGACGAAAGACCCAGCGCGGTGGCCGATTTCGCCGAGCAGCTCGCGGCGTGTGGTATCGCGGGCGTGAACCTCGAGGACGGCCGCGCGGAATCCGCCCTGGCCGCACCCGGTCGTCAGGCCGAACTGATCGCCGCGATCAAGGGCCGCACGCCGGAGTTGTTCGTCAACGCTCGCATCGACACCTACTGGCTCGGCCTCGAGCACGGCTCCACGCACGACCGCGTACGACGGTACGCCGCGGCGGGCGCCGACGGCGTCTTCGTTCCAGGCGTGAGCGACCCGGCCCGGATCGAGCGGATCGTCGCGGCGACCGACCTGCCGGTCAACGTCCTGTATTCGGCCACCGGCCCGGCCCTCGCGACGCTGGCCGAACTCGGTGTCCGCCGGGTCAGCACCGGCTCGCTGCTCTACCGTGCGGCGTTGTCGGCCGCCGTGGACACCGCGCGCGCCGTCCTGCACGACGCGCCCGTGCCGTCGGACACACTCACGTACAACGACGTCCAGCATCTACTGCCCGCTTACTGAGGGTGTCACCGAATTTCCGCGGCCGCCGCCGAGGATCCGCCCTTGTCGCCATCACCGACACCACCGGCGACCCAGCCACGACACCGGGCACCGTCGCAGGCCTCCGCGCCGCCGGATGGACAGCCGCGGCAGCCCTACTGGTTGCGGCCACGCTCGAACCGCAGCCAACCGTGACACCAGTCCACACCGATCGGCCCGAGCATGCCCGGCTCACTGCTTGTGGACCACGCGCTCGCCCTCGCCCGGCTTCCAGATCGTGATGTCGAGGCGGTTCTCGACGACCTCAACAGTCGAGGCGCCGGTGAGATCGGCGACGTAGAAATGGTCGAATTCCTGGCCGCGGATGTCGAAACCGCTCTCGTCGAACAGCTGCTGCGCGAAACGGGCGTGCACGTCCCGGTCGGGCAGATCGACGACGGTGCCGAAGAGTTTGGCGTCGCCGTCGGACACGTTCGTGTCGACGGTGGCGGTGTGCAGGCAGAAGCGCGGATCACGGGCCAGATCGCGGAACTTGGTCGTCCCCGGCATGCCCGCGATCACGAGGAACTCCTCGAAGATCCGCGGCTCGACCGGACTGATCCGCGGGGATCCGTCGGAACGGAGCGTGCCGAGCATGCAGAGGTTGCCCGCGGCACGGTGTCTGCGCCGGAAGATCTCGGCGACGTGCGGCGCTTCTTCGGTGAATCGGCTCCAAGTGGTCATGGCGACGACGGTACGACGAATACTTGCCATCTCCTGTCAGGTTTTCCGGCTAGTGTCGCGGGCATGCGGGCGAGCCGATTGGTGCAACTGCTGTTGCTGCTGCAGACGCGCGGGCGGCGGACGGCGCCGGAACTGGCCAGGGAGCTGGAGGTGTCGGTGCGCACCGTGTACCGCGATATCGAGGCGCTCTCGGCGGCGGGCGTCCCGGTGTACAGCGAGCCGGGCCGGGCGGGCGGGGTACGGCTGGTCGACGGCTACCGGACCCGGCTCACCGGCCTGACCACCGAGGAGGCCGACGCGGTACTGCTGACCGGATTGCCCGGCGCCGCCGCCGATCTCGGGCTCGGCACCGTGCTGGCCACCGCACAGCTGAAGGTGCTCGCCGCGCTGCCGCCCGAACTGCGCGGGCGCGCTACGCGCATCGCCGAGCGGGTACACGTCGACGCACCGGGCTGGTTCCACCGGCCCGACGAGACGCCGACGCTCGCGACCGTCGCCGACGCGCTCTGGCACGACCGTAGGCTGGGCGTGCGCTACGGCCGCAAGGACAAGGTGGTCGAACGCCTGCTCGACCCGCTCGGCTTGGTCCTCAAAGCGGGCACCTGGTATCTGGTCGCCCGCGAGGGTTCGTCGCTGCGCTCCTATCGGGTGGGGCGCATCCTCGCCGCCGAGCCGACCGGCGAAACCTTCATTCGCCCTGCGGAATTCGACTTGCGGGAACACTGGGCCGACGCCGCCGACGATTTCGCGCGCTCGATGCTGCGCGTCCGAGCGCGCTGCCGGATCGCCGCCACCCATCTGCGGCTGCTGCGCCTGATGAACGATCCGGCAGCGGTCGCGGAGGCGCTGGCCTCCGCGGGACCGCCCGATGCCGAAGGGTGCGTGGAAGTAGTCGTGCCCTCGGAGTCCTACGAGGTGCTCGCCCACGGCCTTCTTCCCCTCGGCGAGTTCGTCGAAGTGCTGGAACCGCCGCAACTGCGGGCGCAGCTCGCGGCGACAGCCGCCGCCATGCACGCGCGTTATTCCGGCGGGTAGACCACCAGGGACCGCCTCGTCCATCGATGGCGACGGCGGATCCGAGCGATCAGCGCAGCGACCGGAAGAACTCCCGTACGTCCGCGGTCAGCAGATCCGGCGCCTCCATCGCGAATGCACGGTAGAAACCGCTTAGGACGGGATCGTTCCTAATTTTCCGGCATTCTGGAACCATGCTGGAAACCTCGGCCCGCCTGCTCAAACTGCTGGCCCTGCTGCAGACCCACCGCGACTGGACCGGCGCCGACCTGGCCGCGCGGCTCGGCGTCACCGGGCGAACCGTGCGCCGCGACATCGACCGGCTGCGCGAACTCGGCTACCCGGTCCACGCGACCCGAGGCGCCGCGGGCTACCGGCTGGGCGCGGGCGCCGCGCTGCCGCCCTTGCTCCTCGACGACGACGAGGCGGTCGCGGTGGCGGTCGGACTGCGCAGCGCTACCGGCACCGTGACCGGTCTCGAGGAGGCGTCGCTGCGCGCCTCGACCAAGCTGGAGCAGGTGCTGCCGCCCCGGTTGCGGCATCGCGTCCGCACGCTGCGCGGCGCCACCCTGCGCGTCGCCCCGCCAGCGGCGCAGGTCCATCCGGACACGCTCATGGCCATCGCCGAGACCTGCCAGCGGCACGAACGCCTGCGCTTCGACTACCGCGCACACAGCGGCGAGCCCAGCCTGCGCACCGTCGAGCCGCACACGCTCGTGCATTTCAGCAGGCACTGGTACCTGGTCGCCTGGGACGTCGACCGCGCCGACTGGCGCACTTTCCGGGTCGACCGGATCACCCCGCGCATCCCGACCGGCCCTCGTTTCGCGCCGCGTGAACCACCGGAAGGCGATGTCGCGGCCTATCTTTCGATGCGTTTGTCGGCCCGTGCGTGGCCGCATCAGGCGACGGTGCTGCTGCACCGATCCGCCGAGGACGCCGCCGATCGGGTGTGGCCGGGCATGGGCGTCCTGGAAGCCGTCGACGACCACAGCTGCCACCTGCACGTCGGCGCCGAGTCGCCGGAGCAGCTGGTATGGATGATCACTTCGGTCGACCTGGACTTCACGCTGCTCGCCGGGCCGCAGGAACTCGTCACCGCCCTCCGCGCTCAGGCCGCCCGCTGCGATCGCGCTCTGCGTGACTTCGCCGGATCGGATCGGCACGGATCACTACCGATGTAGTATGACGGTGTGTCCAGCAAGCGTGAACTCGTCTTGGACGCGGCGATCGACCTCTTGGGATCCCGCGGCACCCGCGCGCTCACGCACCGCGCGGTCGATGAGGTCGCGGGCATGCCCGCCGGGTCGGCCTCCAACTACTTCCGCACCCGCGAGTCGCTCTTGACCGGCATCGCCGAGCGGCTGGAAGCCCGCGACTACGCGGACTGGGAGGCGCTCAACCGGCAACCCACGCCCCGCACCATCGATGAACTCATCGACGGCATTGCCGCTTTCGTCGTGCACGCGGTGCACACCGACCGCGTGCGGACGCTGGCCAGGTATGCCCTGTTCTTGGAGGCGCAAACGATGCCAGCGGTCCGCGAGACCGTGCGACGCGGGCACCGGCGACTGACCGACTGGGCCGCCACCCTGCTGGCGGGCGTCGGCGGCGACCGGTCGGCCACGCACATCCTCGTCGGCCAGTTCGACGGAATCATCCTGCACCAGCTGGTGAACCCGGCGCCGGACTTCGATCCACGCCCGGAGCTGGAGCGGTTGGTGCGCGCGCTGATCGGCGGCGCGGCCGGCTGACGGCGGCGAGCCGGAGTGCCCGATCAGCTAGTCGTCGGTCAACAATCCCAGCTCTCGTTCGGCGTGCAGGAGGGCCAGCGCGTCGATCCCGCGGTGCAGAATCTCGTCCACCCCAACGTCATCGGACCGACCGTGCAGGTGGATCAACGCGTCCAGGGCAGCATGACTGCCGGCGACACGCAATGCCTCGTCGCGGCGGACCGGCCCGTCGCCGCAGTCCTGGTGAATCACGAAGGCGTACAAGACGCGCCGGACGTCCTGCTGGATCTCGGTTGCCTTCAGGTACACGTTGATTTCGGCGGCGGTGTCGGCGTTGGATCCGTCGGATTCGATGACGGTTGCGGTGTGGGTGTAGTCCCCGTCGGACCGAGTCCAGCGGGCGCCGGCGAGATGCACCGTCTCGAAACCTACGTCGGAGAGCCGCTCGGCAATCTGGAACGGATCGTCGGATAGTAGGTACGCGGGTGCGCGCTCAGCGAGTCCGGACCGTTGCGGGTATGCCTCCCAGGCGACCTTGGTCACCCACCCAACCTAGCCGACACTTGCCCTGCGCACCTGGAGAATCCGTCCGCCGGAGTGCGCGTTCCGCGGCGCGGATGTGCACGAAGCGGAACAACATCGGACGCCACGATCCGGGGTGACCGCGGCTATGCGTATACGTATACTGCGAGCATGGTGGATCCTCTCAGCCTCGCAGTGGGTGCCGGCCTGGTCGGCGTCGGCTGGGTATGTGGTCGACTCGGGCATCGGCGGCGAGCCCGGTCGGGTGCGAAACTCCCCGCCCGCTGCGGTTGCGGTCACGACCTGGCGCTGCACGATCGTGCCACAGGTACGTGCCACGCCGAAACCTCCCGCAAGGGCACGCACGGCCTGCGGGAGTGGGTCGGCTGCCACTGCCGCCGCTACACCGGCCCGACCCCGCTGGAGGACGTCTTCACATCGCCGATACTCCCGCCGGAGTCCTGAACGAACAGCAGACGATTCACGCGCGGCCGCCGCCAGTCGCGGCCGAAGTCCCGAACGCCTGCGACCTGCCTACGCAACGCATCCCTGGCACGGGACCCTGGGTCACCTGCGCCGAGGGGCGGACGGACGAACACTGGGCGCACTTCGGTCCTGCGCATCGGAACCGGGCGGTCAGCCCGAGTTGCGCAAGGCGGTGGCCAAGCCGTTCATCGTCAGGAGTATTCCGCGTTTGACCAATTCCGAGTCGTCACCCGCACGCAGGCGGCGCAGCAGGTCCACCTGCATCTGGTTGAGCGGTTCCAGATACGGGAAGCGGTTGTGGATGGACTCGGCCAGCGAGGGATTGTCGGCCAGCAGGTGATCGTTGCCGGTGATGGCGGCGTGCATGCGGATGGTCCGGGCGTGCTCCTCGCGGATCATGCCGAAGATCTGTTCCCGCAGCGCCACGTCGTCGACGAGTGCGGCGTAGCGGGCGGCGATGTCCAGATCGCTCTTGGCCATCACCTGGGCCAGATTGGACAGCACCGTCCGGAAGAACGGCCAGCGGCGGTACAGATCCGCCAGAGTCGCCAAACGCTCCGGGTCGCCGCCGATCCACTCCTCCAGCGCGGCCCCGGTGCCGTACCACCCGGGCAGCATCACCCGCGCCTGGCTCCACGACATCACCCACGGGATGGCCCGCAGGTCGGCGACCGAGCTGGTCGGCTTCCGCGACGCGGGCCTGCTGCCGATGTTCAGGTCGCCGACCTCGGCGACGGGCGTCGATTGGCGGAAATACTCGACGAATCCTGGGGTTTCGTGCACCAGCCGCGCGTATGCCGCACGGGCGCGGGCCGCCAGATCGTCCATGATCGCGTAGGACGGTTCGGCATCGGGGCCGAGGCCCTCCACGTCCAGCAGTGTCGACTCCAGGGTGCCCGCGAGCAACGACTCCAGGTTGCGGTGCGCCGCACCGGGCTCGGCGTACTTGGCGGCGATCACCTCGCCCTGTTCGGTGAGCCGCAGCGAGCCGCGCACCGCGCCGACCGGCTGGGCGAGGATCGCGTCGTAGCTGCGGCCACCGCCGCGGCCGACCGTGCCGCCGCGACCGTGGAACAGCCGCAACCGGATTCCGGTCTTGCGGGCCACCTCCACCAGATCCAGCTCCGCCCGGTACAACGCCCAGTTGGCGGCGAGGTAGCCGCCGTCCTTGTTGGAGTCGGAGTAGCCGAGCATCACTTCCTGGCGCATGCCCTGTGCCGCCACCAGCTCCCGATAGACCGGAACCTCCAGCGCCGCGGACAGCGTGGCCGCCCCGGCGCCGAGATCCTCGATGGTCTCGAAGAGCGGCACGATGCCCACCGGGCAGCTCGGCGGCCCGTCCGGCTCGCCCGGGTCGAGCAGCCCGCCCTCCTTCAGCAGCAGGGCGGCTTCCAGCAGGTCGCTGACCGACGTGCACATGCTGATGATGTAGTTCGGCACCGCCTCCGCGCCGAGCGTTTCCACCACATCCCGTGCGGCGCGGACGATGTCGAGTTCCTTCGCGGCCAGTTCGCTCAGGCGCGCGTGCGGACCGAGCAGCGGACGGCGGGTGCGCAACTCGGCCGTGAGCAGCTCCACCCGCCGCGGCTCCGGCAGACTCGCGTAATCCGAGTGCACTCCCGCCCAGGCCAGCAGCTCCGCGACCACCTGCTCGTGCACCTCGGAGTTCTGCCGCATGTCCAGCCCCTGCAGGTGAAAACCGAACGTCTCCAGCGCGTAGCGCAGCGCGGCGAGGCGGTCGTCGGCGAGCAGGTCGTCGCCGCTGCGCCGCAGCGACACGTCCACGGCGTCGAGGTCGTCGAGGGCCGCCTGGGGTGTCGGGTAGGGCCGCGCCCCCATATCCAGGCCGTTCGGCGGAACCTCCCCGAGCGCGGCCTGCGCGGCGGCGGTCAGTCGAGCGCGAATATGGTGCAGCGCACGGCGATACGGCTCGTCGGCGTGCGTGGCCGGATCGGGGTATCCGGTCTCGGCGAGCGCGGCCACCTCGGGCGTCACCGGGACGAGCCGGGCCGACAACGACAGCGTCTTCTCCAACTCGACCAGCTCGTGCAAATAGCGCTCGAAGGCGACACCCGCGGCGCGGTGGGCGGCCTGGCGCACGACATCGGCGGTGACGTACGGGTTCCCGTCCCGGTCGCCGCCGATCCACGACCCGGGACGCAGGATCGGGCGCGGCAGCAGCTCGACACCGGGCCAGCGCGAGCGCAGCGCGGCGCGCAACTCGGCGTTTATCGCAGGGATCACGTCGAAGAGGGTGAGGTCGTAGTAACGCAAGCCCACCGAGATCTCGTCTTGGATGCGCAAGCGGGCCAAGCGGATCAGCGCGGTGCGCCACAGACTGAGCACCTGGCGACGGATCCGCGACTCGAGATCGGCGCGCTCACGCTCGCTCTCGGCGTAGCGCTGACGGCGGCGCATCAACTCGGTGATCCGGGCCTGCGCGTCGAAGACGGTGCGGCGCCGAGTCTCCGTCGGGTGCGCGGTGATCACCGGCGACACCAGCGCGTCGGCCAGCAGATCGGCGACCCGGTCGCCGTCCAGCGCCGCCGCATCCAGCTTGCGGTAGGTGGCCGCGAGCGACGAATCCTGCGGCGGTTCACCGGCCGTCTCGTGCGCGGCGCGGCGACGGTCGCGCTGGATGTCCTCGGCCAGGTTGGCCAGCAGGACGAAATAGCTGAACGCACGGATGAGCGGGAGGGCCACCGCGATGTCGACGCCGTCCAGCATCTCCGCGACCGCGCTACGCCCGACCTCCTCGCGGCGCACCCGGAATGCCTCGATGCGCACCCGCTCGATGAGGTCGAAGACCTCCGGCCCCTCGTGGTCGCGGATGGTGTCGCCGAGCACGCCACCGAGGAACCGGATGTCGTCGCGCAGCGGCCGGGTGGCGTCCTGTGCGGTGTCGATCGTCGATTCGCCCATGATCAGACAGTATTGTCCGGTGTGCGCGAGTATGCGACGCGGCCCACACCGGACCGGGCTCCTGCGTCACCAACAGCCGAGTTTTCGCTTCAGTGCTTCGGCCAGTACCACGGGGGTTGGTCGAGCATGCCTTGCCCCGTGATGGTGGTGGCGCCGTCCCGCTTGACCAGCTCTACCGTGCGCGGCCGGGCGGCGCTGCCGTCCAGCGCCACAACCAGCGGCTGTGCGTGCGTGACCACGATGACCTGGGTGTCCACCGCGACCGTTGCGATGAGTTCGGCCAGCGGCGCGAGCAACTCGGGGTGCAGGCTGGTCTCGGGCTCATTGAAGACGAACAGCTCCGGCGGGCGCGGGGTGAGCAGTGCGGCCACCAGCAGCAGATACCGCAAGGTGCCGTCGGACAGTTCCGCGCCACCCAGCGGTCGCAGCAAGCCGGGCTGGCGCAGCGCCAGCTCGAATCGGCCGTCCCGATCCAGGATCGCGATCTCACTGCCGGGGAAGGCGCGGTCGACGGCTTGCGCCAACGCCTGCGCGTCGCCGATCTCCCGGATCGTCTGCAATGCCGCGGCGAGATCCGCACCGTCGTGGCCGAGAACCAGGGTGCGGGTGCCCACCTGGGGTGCGCGGGCGGGTGCGTCGGCGTCGGTGCGCAAGTGGTCGTAGAACCGCCAGGAACGAATCCGTTCCCGCACCAGCAGCAGATCCGGCGCGCTCTGCGGGTCGGCCAGTTCGCTGAGCATGCTGTCGAATGGTTGCAGCGCGTGCGGGACCATTCCCCACTCGCCGTTGTCCTCCCGTAGGCGCACCACCCGTCCGGCCCGCTCGGCCAGCAGCGTTGCGGGCCGCAATACCGGTCCCGCCCAGACCGCCTCCGCCTTGATCTCCGGGTCGAGGTTGAACATCGATTTCCGGTCCCGCGGCGGCATGCCGAGTTCGGCCGCGTAGCCGAAGTCGTCGCCCGCGAACCCGACCCGCAGCCCAGGTGGGACGCTGCGCAGTACGGCATCGCCCACGCTCTCGCTCCCCGCCCACAGCGTCGAGCCGAGTCCGCCTTCGCGCGCCAACGCCGCCACCGCCCCGTTGCGCGCGAAGTTGGCCAGCAGCCGCAGCGTCCGGTAGAGGCTCGACTTGCCGCTCCCATTGGCCCCGGTCACCACGTTCAGCCCGGCCAACGGCACCACCAACCGCCGCAGCGACCGATAGTTCTCGACGGCCAGGGTTGTGAGCATGGCCCCAGGCTAGCGACGTGCCGCGGGGCAGCGTTCAGCCCGCGTCCCGGGCCGGGATGTCGTCCGTGCGATGCAGCAGCACCTGCTCGAGCAGCGAAACCAGCACGTTCTTGACCGAATCGCGTTGCCTGGCGTCGCATTCCAGCACCGGAATGCACGGCTCCAGTTCGAGCGCCTCGCGGACCTCGTCGAGGTCGAAGTGGGCGCTGCCCTCGAAGCGGTTGACCGCGACGACGAAGGGCGTGCCGCGTTCCTCGAAGTAGTCCAGTACCGGATAGCAGTCGTCGACGCGGCCGGTGTCCACCACGATCACCGCGCCGAGCGCGCCGTCGACCAAGTCGTCCCAGAGGAATACGAATCGGTCCTGTCCCGGTGTGCCGAACAGGTACAGAATCAGCGAGTGGTCCAGGGTGATGCGGCCGAAGTCGAGGGCGACCGTGGTCTGCGTCTTGTCCTGGTGTCCCGGATCGTCCACGCCGACGGCCATTTCGGTCATCGCCGCTTCCGTCGCCAGCGGCTCGATTTCGGAGATGGCACCGATGAATGTCGTCTTCCCGACCCCGAACCCGCCGCTGACCACGATCTTCACCGAGGACGGCATGGTCGGCGTTCGCATGTCAGAGTGCCCGGACAAGGTCCCTGATCCTCTCGATGGCAGCGGCGGTGAGCTGGTCGGCGGCGCGCACGGTCACGTGTCCGGTGGCGGCCAGGTCGCTGACGACGACCTTCGCGACCCCGATCGGAACGCGCAGCGCGGTCCCGATCTCGGCGATGGAGTGCGGTTGCTGACACAGCCGCACGAGGGTGTGCTGCTCGAAGCGCAGCGGTGCGGACAGCGCACCCGGCTCCGCCCGCACCAGCGTCTCTATCCGCAGTCCGTCCAGCAGCGGGGTGGTGCGTCCGGCGGTGACGACGAAAGGGCGCACGAATCGCTCGTCGCCGCCGGCTGATTCGTCCGCAGGGCGGTCCGGCGGCCTGCCGAACCCGCCGTAGGTCCCCTGCACCGAGATCATGCGCGGGTCCGGCAGCCGAGGTGGCTCTGGCTGTCTCATCGCCGCAGCGTCTCGCGCAGTTCGGCGATCAGCGCCGGATCCAGCAGCGCGCCGGCGCGGTCGGCGAGCACGGCCATCTCGTAGCCCACCAGCCCGACGTCGCAACCGCTGTCGGCGATCACGCCGAGGCAGCTGCCGTCGCCCATCGCCGAGACGAGCAGGAACCCGCGCTTCATCTCGATCATGATCAGCTTCAGCCCGTCGAACGAGTAACTGCGCGAGGCGCTCCTGGCGAGACCGACCAACCCGGACACCATGGCGGCGAGCCGGTCGGCGGAGGTGCGGTCCAAGCCGTCGGACATCGCGATGAGTAGTCCGTCCGAAGAGACCGCGACCGCCTCGCGGACACCGTCGGTCTCGCGGACGAAGTTGGCCAGCATCCAGTTGAACGTGTGCGGGTCGGCGCTCGATAGGTGGGTGGTCACCGGATCTCCTCTGCGATGGGCACGGCAGGCTGGAATTCGTACGCCGAAGCGACGGCGCTGATGTCGTTGTCGCGCGGTGCGGCGGGGGCCGGTACGCCGCGCTGATGGCCGGTGCGAAAGGCGGACAGCATGCTGCGGATCTCCTCAGGTGAGCGATCAACCGCCGGTGCGAGTTCCAGCCGGGGTACCGCGTCGGAACCGGGGCGTGTAGCCGCCGCGCGGGCCTTCTTGTTTCGCTTGACCAGGCCGTTCTTGGTGCGCTGAACCGCAGGTTCGCCGGAAACCGATGGCGCTGGTGCACGGAAGCTTTCACGAGGACGGCCGACCGGCGCCGACTCCGTCTGCGGCGAAGCGATCGGGGTGTGGCCGGAACCCGATTTCGCTGTCTCGCGGGAGGATTCGTGAGCGGAATCAACCGGTGCGGCCGCCGATTCCATTCGCGGTGAGACGAACTGGGTGTAGGCGGACGGGCCGGCGCCACCCCTCGAGCGGGCGGGTGGATTGGGAGCCGAGGTGGGAGACGCGGGCTGCGCACCGATCTGGTCGACCGCGATTGCGGGCCGGCCCGGCACCGCCGGAGCCGAGACGACCGGGAGCGCGGCGGTGTCACCTCGCGCGGCGCCGATGGCCGGGGATCCGGCGACCCGTCCGGAGTCGCCCCAGCCGGTTTCGGCTCCGGACGCGGCGGCTCGCTCGGCCGCGACATCACGCTGCTGGTCCGGTTCGATTTCCAGCATTCCCGGCGGCAGCGTCAGGCGCGCGACGATGCCGCTCACCGGCGAGACGCTCAGCTCGACGCCGATACCGAGGCGCTGGGCAAGCCTGCCGACCACATAGTGGCCCAGATTGCGGGTGGGCGCGACGACGAAGTCCTGTTCGCCACACAGCCGCGCGTTGGCTCGAGCCAGCTGTTCCGCGGGCATGCCGACCCCGTGGTCGACCACGGCGAGCAGATACCCGCCCGGCCCGCCGCGCCCGTAGATCTCCACTTCGAGGTCCGGTGGGGAAAAGGCGAGCCCGTTCTCGATCAGCTCGGCGAGGATGTGCGCCAGCTCGCTGGCCGCCGCCCCGGTGATCAGCACGTCGTCCATGCGCCGCAGCACCACCCTGCGGTAGTCGTCGACCTCGGACAAACCGGCGCGGATCACGTCGCTCAACGGAATCGGTTCCGCCCAGCGTCGCGGGCTCCCCTCGCCGACCAGCACGAGCAGGCTTTCGGCATTGCGGCGCATACGGGTGGCGAGGTGGTCGAGCTCGAACAGGTTCGACAGCGCCTTGGGATCGAGTTCCTCGCGCTCGAATTCGCTGATCAGATTGAGCTGGCGGCGCACCAGGTTCTGGCTGCGGCGGGCCAGGCTCACCATCGACTCGGTGGTGTTGCGGCGCACCAGCGCCTGCTCCGACGCGAGGTCGAACGCGGTGGACTGCACCCGGTCCAACGCTCCGGCCACCGCGGCGATCTCGGCGCCCGCCCCCGGCGGAGTCCGCACTCGAGCGGGCGGGTCCGGCCGGGTGTCGGCGCCGGTGCGCCATGCGGCGATCACGTCCGGCAGGCGCCTGCTCGAGACGTCGTCGGCGTCGGTGGCCAGCGTCGCCAACGGCCGGACGATCGCCCGCACCGCGGCGACGACCAACGCCACCTGCACCGCGATCGAGCCCATCGCGGCGAGCGCGAACGCGCCGAGGATCACCGCGGCGTTCCTGCGCAATACGTCGGCGCGCTGCCGCACGTCGCTGCCGACCGCCTGCTGCACAGTGCGCTGCTCGTCGATCACCGCGGTCATCCGGGTCCACCAGGTGATCGGATCGACCGGCCGAACCAGCGGTCCGGCGCTGGAGGCGATCGCGATGTTCTCCGACTCCGCGGCTGCGACCGCGTTCGCGCTGTCCAGCGCCGCGTCCAGGCGGGAGCGCTGGGCCGCGGTGGCATCGCGGGCGAACGCGGCCAAACCGGCCAGCTTGGCCGCTCGGATGTCGAGGAACTGCACGTACTCCCCCGGTCCGAACGCGTCGGCGGCGAAGACCCCGTTGAGGAAGCCACGTTCCCGCGCGGTCTGCTCCTTGGCCTCGCCCAGCGCGTACAGCGCCTGCAGGCCGTGCCGGACCGTGGGGTCGCTCGCCTGGTCGAGACCGAGGGACAGGTGGTTCAGCGCGTCGATGGCGTCGGTGTAGTACTGGAAGGCCGCCTGCCGTGACGTTCGCAGCTCATCGATCCGGGACCGGGTCGCGTCCAGGTCGGTCAGCGGCCGAGCGGCCGACCGGACCCGCTCGGCGCCGGGTGGGTTGCTCGCCATCGCCTGCTGCAAGTCGCGCAGCGCGCGGTCGACGGCGCCGCGCTGGTCGTCCACCGGCTGCCGCAATCGCCCGTCACCGCCGAGTAGACCGTTGGTCAGACCGCGCTCGCGCTGCGTCTCGTGCACCAGGTCCTGCACCGCGAGGGCCAGCGACACCGCGGCCACAGTGTCCCGGCTCTTGCGATACGCGTCGATCTCCCGTGCGATCAGGGCGCCCAGCAACGCGAGCACCAGAACCAGTGACACGACGAGGATTCGGGCCAGCTGGCCGCGAATGGTCCGAGGACGAACAATTCCGCTGCTGGACGCCTGCCGTTCACCGACGAAGGCGACGTGCGTGGCAGCCCGTGTACCGCCGGAATTCTCCGGCCGTCGACGTAACCGCACCACCCTGGCTCCTCCGATTGCCCCGCCGTGATCGCTCCACGGCGAGCGCACGAGAACAAGGGCAAGCTTTCACAGCGCCTACCCACTGTCAACGCCAAAACCGGACAAAACGGACACTGTGCGGACTTCTAAACACACTGGCAACGGAGGGTTACCTGGCGCGACAAAACGGCTTCCATTCCCGCGCGATCGGGCGCCGAATCACACTGCGTGATACCCGCCTTCGCCCGGCATCAAACCCACCGGCGCGGCTCTGATACAGTCCGGCGCGACACTCCGAAGGGTAAGAGAGCGGGATGGCGCACCGAATCACGTTGGTTCCCTTGGCGGTAGCACTTGTGCTGGGACTGGCCGCCTGCGGTGGCGAGGAGCCCGGCGGGTCACCGGCCGCCACCAGCACACAGCCAACTAGTGCCAGCGGTACGCAGGCCCAGCTGTTCGATCCCTGCGCCGGCATTCCCGAAAACGCGCTGACGACCGCCGGACTCGACCCGGCGACCGAACAGGCCGGTATCGGCGGCGTCAAGCAGCCCGGCTGGGAGATCTGCGGATGGAAGGGCGCCGACTACACCCTCGGCGTGTTCTCCACCGCAGGGACGGTGGCCGAGTTCGAGCGCAAGCAGGGCAACGTCGACTTCCAGGACGTCACCATCGCCGGACGTGCGGGCCGCCAGTTCCGCGTCGACGACGCCGCCAAGGATCAGATGTGCGACGTGCTGTTCGCCGCGAAGCAAGGGCTACTGCAACTGACGCTGGTCACCAAGACCGCCGGACAGAGCCCGTGCGATCGGCTGGTACAGGTCGGCGAGGCGATCGTCCCGGTGCTGCCGACGTAGCGGACCTCGCACCACCACATCGGCTCCACCGCCGTCGAGCGAAGCGGGACCGGGTATTCTCCGTTCGCAGTGCCGCTACACCAGCTAGTCGGCGCCGAGGATGCCGAGTACTACGCCGGAGGTATAGAACGGCGCGAGGCGCTCGCGAATCAGCTTGGCGAGCACGCCGTCCCGCTTCGCGCCCTCGATGACCGCCGGGCCGTAGCGCAGGATCTCCTTGGCGATGTCATCCCCGGTGAGGCCCAGTTCGGGCAGCATGGCCGCCAGCGTGTAGTCGCCGTACTTGGTGAAGAACACCTCCACGCATTCGTCCACGAGCAGGCCGAAGTACTCCTTCTCGCGGGTGGTGACGGCGATTTCGTAGCACAGCAGAACCAGTTCGTTGAGGTCCTTCTGGGTCAGATATTCGCGCAGCCCGCTGACCGGTTCATCGGCGTGCAGGTCCCAGAACTCCATGGCGGCGTCGTGCACCGGGGCGTCGCGCAACATCTCCCGGATCGCGTTATTGGTGCGCTTGAGCGCGAACAGCGCGCCCTTGCCCGCGAGGTCACCCACGAAGGTGCTGTCGGCGGCGACCTTCTTCGCGCGATTGGCGGCGGACTGGCCGAGCGACATGAGCGAGGAGACGCCCGGGATCTTCTCGGCGCGTTCCCGGTTGGCCTGCATGAAGTCGTTGATCAGCTTGTCCACGAACTTCGAGGCGACGGTGGCCACCAGCGGGCTCTCGGTGAGCCGGTCCAGGATGCGCTCCTGGGCCTGGTGCATGCCGAAGATCTTCTCCAGCAGCGCCTCGACCGGCACGCGTTCGACCACCTCGCCGAGCGTGTAGTCGTGATTGTCGGCGATGTGGTCGTAGATGGAGTCGGCGAACACCCCGACCATGTCGGCGAGCACCGGACTGCCGCCGATCAGATCGATGACGGTGCGGACGGTGTCCTTGGCTTGCTCGATCTCGACGACGTCCCGGAAGACGAGCGTGTCGGCGACCGCGAGCACGGCTTCGGTGTCGCGCGCGATCACCTCGGCGAACCGGTCTCCGCTCACCTCGGCGAGCAGGAACTCCACTTGGGCGTCCAGCAGCCGTTCGGCGATCTCACGCGGCTCGCTCATCGAAATCCACCCATCACAGTCGTCGTCCGGCGCGCCCGGCCCGGATCACGACTGGTCTGGGTCGATGTCGTTGCCGTGCAACGATTTCCGAATCCGATCCAGGCGCTCCCGCGCGGCCTTCTCGCGTGCCTCCCATTGTTCGTCCGCGCGGCGGCCCGCAGGAGTCTGCCGGTCGAGCTCGCTCATTCCCTGCGCGGTCCCGAAGCGCTGCTCGACCCTATCGCGAACTGACTCGAAAGTAGGAACGCCCGAGTCCGAATATCCGCCGCCGGCGGCGGGCGTGAATATACCCGACGGCGGTACCGGTACCGCAGAAATGTCTTCGACCTGCCCGGATACCTCCGGCGCCTGGACGGGAGGCGCAGCGGCCTCGAACGCCGTGGCAGGCGTCACATCCCCCTGGGGGACCACATCGCCCGACTCCAGTAGCCCGACCAGCGCCGCATGGACCGCCGCGAACCCCGGACGTCCCGCCGTCGCGACGAGGAGGACACCCGCGAGTTCCGCGTCGGACAGCCCGGCCAACCGGCTCGCGATATCGCTGTTGTCACTCATGACGCCAGGCTACGCAGCGCGACCGGATCGGGCGTCGGTCATGGTCCGACCAGGGCGCTCGCCCAGTTCCGCACCAGGTCGTACCACGCCGAGCCGCCCACGGCGATGAGGTCGTTGTGCCCCGCGCCGGGAAAGACGACCAGCCGTTTCGGCTCCCTGGCCGCGGCGTAGAGCCGTTCCGCGTGCCGCGGCGGCAGCAGCTCGTCCTGGTCGCCGTGCATGATCAGCACCGGGGCGCGCAGCTCGCGGATGCGGCGTTCGCTCGGATAGGCGTTCGGGACCAGCGGTGCGGGCAGGAACGGGTACACCGAGCGCGCCGCGTCGCGCAGCCCGGTGAACGTGGACATCAGCATCAACCCGGCCGGTGGGTGATGCTGCGCCAGTTCGAGCATGACACCGCCACCGAGCGATTTGCCCAGGTACAGCACATGATCCGGATCGACACCCGGTTGCGCCAGCAGCGCCTCGCGCGCTGCGCGGGCGTCGAGGTAGGTGCCGTGCTCGGTAGGCCTTCCGGTACTGCGCCCGTACCCGCGATAGTCGAAGGCCAGCACGTCGAATCCCGCTTCGGTCAGCAACGCGAAGATCGGCACCCGGTCACCGATGTTGCCCGCGTTGCCGTGCGCGAACAGGATGTGCCCGACCGATTCCCGTGCCGGAATCCACCAGGCATGCAAGACCTCCCCGTCCAAGGTGGTCAGGGACAGGTCGGTGTAGTCCATGCCCAGCAGCGCCGGGGTCTGCGCGATCGCCCGTTCCGGCAGGTAGGTCAGCGCGTTGAGGATCGGACTGGCCGGATGTCGCATGCCACGTTCTTACCCCCGAACGACGGCGGGGCGGCAGGCGGGTGGTGCGAGGACGCGCGCTCGTTCCGCAGTCGATCGCACTATCCAGCTACCGGGTGGCACCCCGGGACGCGACCATGCCGCCGCAGGGGCGACACGGTCGCGCAGCTCAGCCGCGCAGGACCGCGCCCACGGCGTCGGCGGCCGCGGCGACAGCCGCGTCCCGCGCGGCGCTGGCCTCGTCTTCGGTGAGCGTCCGGTCAGCAGCGCGGAAACGCAGCGCGTACGTGAGCGACTTGCGCCCCTCGCCCGCCTGCGCGCCCTCGTACACGTCGAACAGGGCGATGTCCTCCAGCAGCTCGCCACCCCCGGTACGCAGCGCGGACTCGACCGAGGCAGCCGGAATCGCCTTCTCGACACTCACCGAAACGTCCTGAAGCACCGCCGGGAACGGCGACACCGTCGGCGCCGGCCGGGCTTCCCGCAGTGGCAGCGCGTCCAGGTCCAGTTCGACGGCGCAGGTGCGCGGCGGCAAACCCGAACGCTCCAGCACCGCGGGGTGCAGTTCTCCCGCGTAGCCGACGACGGCGCCCTCGACCACCAGCTCGGCGCAACGACCGGGATGCCAGGGCAGGTGAGCGACAGGACGGCGCTCGATGGTGACACCCGCCGCGTCGGCGACCGCGTCGGCGAGAGCGAACGCGTCCGCGGCTTCGACCGGGCGGCCCGGTCCCCACGGCCCGCGCGGCTCGCGGCGGCCGGTCAGGACGGCGGCCACGTGCACCGGCTGGTCGGGCAGCGAGACGAGCAGCTGCGCGACCTCGTCGTCGGTGGGACGCCGGTCCACCGGAAGCGGCTCGACCGCCCGGGTGTCCGGTCCGGGCAGCACCACCTGGGCGATGCCGTAGATGGCGAGATCACGCGCGCCACGCGAGATATTGCGGGCGGCCACCTCGAGCAGGCCGGGCAGCAGGGTGGTGGCCAGTTCCGCGCGTTCCACGTCGAGCGGATTCAGCACCCGGGTGGTGACCCGGCGCGGGTCGTCGGCGTCCAGGCCCCAGGTGTCGAACACACCGGCGAGCAGGAACATCGGCGGCAGGACCTCGACGGCACCGGCGAACGCCAGCGCGCGGCTCACGGCGCGACGGCGGCGCTGGGCCGGGGCGAGCCCGCGCCCAGCCGGGGCGGTGGGCAGCACCGACGGGATCTGCTCGAGCCCCTCCAGCCGCAGCACCTCCTCCACCAGGTCGGCGGGCTGGGCCAGGTCGGGCCGCCAGCTCGGCGGGGTCACCACCAGCTGACCGTGTCCGGTCTCGCTGACGCCGACCTCGACCGTGCAGCCGATCTGGGCCAGGCGAGCGGCCGAGGTACCGGTCGGGTAGATGACGCCCGCGACGCGATCGGCCAGATCGATGTCGATGCGGATCGGCTCAGCGGCGGGAACCGGGATCCGTACGTCGGTGAGCACGGGTTCGACGGTGCCGCCGGCGATTTCGGCGAGCAGGCTCGCGGCCCGGTCGAGCGCGGCGACATTGATCTCCGGATCGACGACCCGCTCGTACCGCTTGCCCGCCTCGGACACCAGCTTGTGCCTGCGGGCGGTCCGATAGATCCGCAGTGGGTTCCAGGTGGCCGCCTCCAGCAGGATGTCGGTGCTCTCCGCGCCCACCTCGGTGCTGGCGCCACCCATCACGCCGGCCAGCGAGATCACGCCGGAATCGTCGGCGATCACCACATCCTCGGGATCGAGCACGCGCTCGACGTCGTCCAGGGTGCGCAGCTTCTCCCCCGTGCTCGCCGAGCGGACCACCAGGCCACCGGACACCTTCTCCGCGTCGAACGCGTGCAGCGGCTGCCCCAGCTCGAGCATGACGTAGTTGGTGACGTCGACCGCGGGCGAGATCGGGCGCACACCCGACAGCAGCAGTCTGCGCTGCAACCACCAGGGGCTGACCGCCTTCGGATCGATGCCGGTGACCCGGCGCGCCGCGAAGCGAGTGCACTGCGAATTCGGCTCGACCTGGATCGGCCAGGCTTCCTGCTCGTGGCCGGGCAGCGTGCGCACGGCCGGGTCGGCGTAGTCGAGATCGAAACCGCAGGCCAGTTCGCGGGCGAGCCCGCGCACCGAGAAGCAGTAGCCACGGTCGGGGGTGATGTTCAGCTCGATGACGGTGTCGTCCAGCCCGAGCAGCTCGTTGGCATCGGTACCCGGCTCCGCGGTGCCCGGCTCCAGCACCAGGATGCCGGAGTGGTCCTTGCCGATGCCGAGTTCGGCGACCGAGCAGATCATGCCGTTGGACACATGGCCGTAGGTCTTGCGCGAGGTGATCTGGAATCCACCGGGAAGCACACCGCCGGGAAGCACCGCGACCACCAGGTCACCGACCGCGAAATTCTGTGCGCCGCAGATGATCTCCTGCAGGTCGGGCCGGCCGATGTCCACCTTGCAGAAGCGGATCGGCTTCTTGAACTCGGCCAGCTCGGTGATCTCGGCGACCCGGCCGACCACCAGCGGTGGCCGACCGTCCCCGCCGTCGACGCGCTGGAGCTTGTCGACCTCTTCGACTTCCAACCCGACCCGGACGAATCCCGCGTCGAGCTCCTCCGGCGTCACCGACCACTCGGGGTTGGTTCGCTGGATGATGTCGGTCAGCCAGGACTGCGCTACTCGCACTTGACGTTTCGCTCTCTCGATCGAAGGGTGGGATCAGGACCGGATACCGAAGGGCAGCGTGAAACGCACGTCGCCTTCGACGATGTCCCGCATGTCCGGGATGCCGTTGCGGAACTGCAGGGTGCGTTCCAGGCCCATGCCGAACGCGAACCCGCTGTACACCTCGGGATCGATCCCGCTGGCGATCAGCACCTTCGGGTTCACCATCCCGCAGCCGCCCCATTCGACCCAGCCGGGACCGCCCTTCTTGTCCGGGAACCACACGTCGACCTCGGCGGAGGGCTCGGTGAACGGAAAGTAGTTGGGGCGCATACGGGTCCGGGTCTCCGGGCCGAACAGCGCCCTGGCGAACGCGTCCAAGGTGCCGCGCAGATGCGCCATGGTCAGGCCCTTGTCCACCGCCAGGCCCTCCACCTGGGAGAACACCGGGGTGTGCGTGGCGTCCAGTTCGTCGGTACGGAACGTGCGACCGGGGCAGACCACGTAGATCGGCAGGTCGCGTTCCAGCATCGAGCGCACCTGCACCGGAGAGGTATGCGTGCGCAGGACCTGCCGGGAACCCTCCGGCGCGATGTGGAAGGTGTCCTGCATGGTGCGCGCCGGATGGTCGGGCAGGAAGTTCAGCGCGTCGAAGTTGAAGTGCTCGGTCTCCACCTCGGGGCCCTCGGCGACCTCCCAGCCCATCGCGACGAATACGTCGGCGATCTGCTCGGAGATGACCGTGATCGGATGCCGGGCGCCGACGGCGGTGCGGCGGGCGGGCAGCGTCACGTCGATGGCCTCGGCGACCAGCACGGCGGCGTCGCGCTCGGCCAGCAGTGTGGCGCGGCGGGCCTCGAACGCCTCCGACACCCTGCCTCTGGCCAGGTTGACCCGCTTGCCCGCGTCGGCCTTCTCCGTCTTCGGAAGGCCACCCAGCGCACGCTGCGCCAGCGCCAGCGGCGCCTTGGCGCCGAGGTGTTCGGTTTTCGCGACCGCGAGCGCATCCAGGTCGGCGGCAGCGGCGAACGCCTTCTCGGCGGCCGCCGCGGCCGCGGCCAGTGCCTCCTCGGTCAGCGCCGCGTTCTGCTCGCCTGCGTCGATGTCGTCGGCCACCATGCTCCGTCTCTCCCCTGGGGATCGGTTCGCGGGCACAGCTGATTGCCGACCCGCATTGCTGCTGGTCGCATCGTATTCGATGCGTGGACCCGGATTCACGCGGATTACCTGCCGCCGCGCTCGCGCCGTGTGCTAGCAGGCGGCTTGCGCGCGCCCGAGCCGAGCGACCCGGGCAAGGTCCGCTGCCGCCGCGCGACCCGTTCGGATCCCCGACGGTGACGACCAGCTCGGAGGTAGTCCCATGGCCCACCATACGGAGGGACCGGGGAGCACGAAGGAGGCCAGCTTGGAGCCGTTCGCCCGGAGCGCCCTGGTCGGCATCGGAACCGCCGCCGGGACCGACCCCGTGCAGGCGCTGCTCTCCGGTGGCTGCGACTGAATGCCGGCCCCCGGGTATCGCCCCGGGGCCGGCCTCATGCGTCGATGATCAGTGCGCGGCAGTGATCCGCGCCGGCAACAGCAGCGACACCAGCGCACCCACCGCGACAATGCCCGCGCCGACCCAGACCGCGGGCACCAAGCCGTCCACGAAGCTCTGCGGCCCCAGGTAGGAGCCGGCCGAGGCGAACACCGACGCGAGCACCGCGACACCCATCGCCACGCCGACTTCGCGGACCGTGTTGTTGGTACCGGATGCCATGGCCTGGTCCTCCGGCGCCGCGCTGGCCATCACGATGGTCGACGCGGGCGCGAAGGTCAGCCCCATGCCCACGCCCGCGAGCAGGAACGGTGCGACGTACGAGCCGTAGTCGATGTCCACGGTCGTGATCGCGGCTATCCAGGCCAGTGCGGCGGCCAGCAGCACCTGCCCGGTGGTGATCAGCGTGCGCGCGCCGACCCGGTCGATCAGCAGGCCCGCGATCGGCGCCACCACCATCGGCGCCATGGTCCACGGCATCGTGCGCACGCCCGATTCCAGCGGGCTGTAGCCCTGTACGACCTGGAAATACTGCGCGAGCAGGAAGATCGATCCGAACACGCCGACCGAGAAGGCGAAGCCGACCACATTGCTCACACTGAAAGCCCGGGAGCGGAACAGCCGCAGCGGCAGCATCGGCTCCGGCGTGCGCAGTTCCCAGCCGATCAAGCAGACGAGCAGCGCGGCGCCGCCGATCAACGCGGACAGCACGCCCGCCGAGGTCCAGCCGTCGTCGGCCCCATGGATGACGCCCCACACCACCGCGAGCACGCCGCCCGCCGACAGCAGCAGGCCGACCGGATCGAGGCGGCGGCTGCCGCCGTGCGATTCCGCGAGCACCCGCGCGGCGAACGGCAGCACCATCAGGCCGATGGGCACGTTCAGCCAGAAGATCCACTGCCAGCTCAGCCCGTCAACCACCGCGCCGCCGACGAGCGGCCCGAGCGCGACGCCGAGGCCCGCGATGCCACCCCAGATGCCGATGGCCGCGCTGCGCATCCGTTCCGGGACGGCCGCCGACAACAAGGTCAGCGAGAGCGGCATCACCCCCGCCGCGCCGAAGCCCTGCACCGCGCGCGCCGCGATCAGCATGCCCGGGCCGGTCGCCAGCGCGCAGGCCGCGGAAGCCAGCGTGAACACCGCGATGCCGAGCAGGAAGATCCGGCGCCTGCCCAGCCGGTCACCGATGGCGGAGGCGGTGAGCAGCAGCGAGGCGAACGACAGCGTGTAGGCGTTGACGAACCATTGCAGGTCGGTCAGCGAGGCATCGAGCTCGGTGCGGATCACCGGCAGCGCGTTGGTCACGACCAGGTTGTCCAGCGTGACCATGAACATCGGGATGCCGACCGCGGCCAGGACGGCGGCGAGCCTGCGCCCGCCGATCGTCCGCGCGGGCGCGACGACCGGCGGCGCGGCGGCGGATGCGAGAGTCTCGGTCATGTCCAATCCTTGTTGTAATCGACTGATAACTAACGGCTCGAACAGTATGCATTGACTGATAACATGTCAAGGCCGGACCAGATACCAGCGGGAATGGAGCACGATGGCGGGAACGACCAGGACCAGAATGACCGCGACTGAACGAGGCGAGCAGGTATTGCACGCGGCCGTGTCGGCCTTCGCCGAGTCCGGTTACGCCGCCACCCGGACCGACGAGATCGCCAGGCGCGCAGGCGTGTCGCAGCCGTACGTGATCCGGCTCTTCGGCACCAAACAGCACCTGTTCCGCGCCGCCTTGCATCGCGTGTGCGACCGGATCGAGGAGATCTTCCGCACGTCACGCGCCGACGCGCCGCCCGGCGCGAGCCCCGACGAGGCCCTGACCTCCCTCGGCCACGGCTATACGGTGTTCCTGGCCGAGCGAGAACTGCTCCAACTGCTGCTGCACGGGTTCGCGGCCAGCGCAGACCCCGAGATCGGCGACGACGTCAGGGGGCGCTTCGGCCAGATCTACCAGCTGATCCAGGAGCTGTCCGGAGCACCCGAAACCGAGGCGCGCCGGTTCCTCGCCACCGGGATGCTGCTCACGGTGATGAGCGCGATGCGGGTCGCCGGACCGGATGCGGTGCCAGCGGCCTGGGCGGCGGAGATCATGGAAGACCTGAGCACGTACGGCGATTGACGATCCAGGGCTGCCCGCCAGAGGGCCACAATTCAACGCCGTGCTTGCGCCGCACACAACCACGCCGGCCAGACCCCACCGTTCGAGCGAAGCGCGACCGGGCATTCCCGGTTCGCAGCCCGGCTCGCATCCGAGTGGCCGCCCCGTCCGCGACGAAGTGACCAGCGGCAGACACCCAGCCGCTAGCGATGAAGTCCGGCACACCCTTGACGCCGCAGTCGCCGACCCACGCAACTACTCGGCCCAACCCCCGATTTCGAGCGCAGCGAGACCGAGCATTGCCCCGTTCGCAGCCCGGCTCGCATCCGAGCGGCCGCCGCGTCCGCGACGCAGTCGCCAGCGGCAGACACCCAGCCGCTAGCGATGAAATGCGGCACACCCTTGACGCCACAGTCGCCGACCCACGAACCACTCGGCCCAACCCCCGATTTCGAGCGCAGCGAGATCAAGCATTGCTCGTTCGCGGCCCGGCTCGCGTCCGAGTGGCCGCCGCGTCCGCGACGAAGTCGCCAGCGGCAGACACCCAGCCGCTAGCGATGAAATGCGGCACACCCTTGACGCCGCAGTCGCCGACCCACGCAACTACTCGGCCCAACCCCCGATTTCGAGCGCAGCGAGACCGAGCATTGCCCCGTTCGCGGCCCGGCTCGCGTCCGAGCGGCCGCCGCGTCCGCGACGAAGTCGCCAGCGGCGGTCGCTCGGACGCGAGCCATAAGGGGGCCGCGAACACGCAGCGCCGCAGGCGCTGCAAATCAGACACCGTAGCGGACGCGCGAGTTCGCGTAGAGGCAGATCGCCGCGGCGGTGGCCAGATTCAAGCTCTCGGCACGGCCGCGAATGGGAATGCGGATGCGATGGTCGGCGCTGCGCGCGACGACGGGGTCGAGACCGTGTGCTTCGTTTCCGAACAGCCACGCCACGGGCCGGGTGAACAGGTCGTCGGCGTCATCGAGGTCGGCTTCGCCGTTCGCCGCGGTCGCCAGGATCGTGATGCCCGCCGCCGCGATCGACTCCAGCGTTTCGGCGACGTCCCGGTGGCGTGCGATCGGCACGTGGAAGATGCTGCCCGCGCTGGCCCGCACGCACTTGCCGTTGTGCGGGTCGACGGTGTCGCCTGCCAGCACCACACCATCGGCGCCGACCGAATCGGCGACCCGGACCAGGGTTCCCGCGTTGCCCGGCTCGGCCATCTCGACAGGTACGGCCAGCATGCGCGGGCCCGCGTCGAGGATCCGCGCCAAAGGCACATCGAGCAGATCGCAGACCGCCACCAACCCGGGCGCGGTGACCGTTTCGCCGAGATGCTGTGCCGCGCGATCGCTCACCAGCGTGGTGCGAACCCCCGCGGCGGCCGCACCGGCGATCAGCGCGTGGTCACGCTCGGCGGCGGCACCCGAGTAGAACAGTTCGTGCACCCGCGCGGTATCCAGCGCGGCGGCCACGGCGTTGGCTCCTTCGGCGAGGAATCGGCCGATCTTACGACGCTGCGCGCTGCGCTGGAGCTTGACAGCGGAAACGACCCGCGGATTGCGCTCGCTGAGCGCTTCCACGGGTCGTTCCGACAGTTGTCCGTGTGTCAACGGATTCCGGCTCAGGCCGCCGGGGCGTTGACATCCTGCGGCAGGGCGGCCTTGGCGACCGCGACGAGACCGGCGAACGCCTCGGCGTCCGACACCGCGAGCTCGGCGAGAATCTTGCGGTCCACCTCGACACCGGCGGCCTTCAGGCCCTGGATGAAGCGGTTGTAGGTGATGTCGTTGATCCGCGCCGCGGCGTTGATCCGGGCGATCCACAGCTTGCGGAAGTCACCCTTGCGCGCCCGGCGGTCCCGGTAGGCGTAGGTGAGCGAGTGCAGCTGCTGCTCCTTGGCTTTGCGGTACAGCCGCGAGCGCTGGCCGCGGTAGCCCTTGGAGGCCTCGAGAATGGAACGGCGCTTCTTCTGCGCGTTGACGGCCCTTTTGACGCGTGCCACTGGTCAGTCCTGTTCGATGTGGGGGCGCGGGGCGGCGCCCGGAAATTGGTCGGGGGTGGCGCCGGAGAAGCTCCGGTCGCGGGGTGCTTGCCGGCTGCGCGACGGCGCAATCAGATACCGAGCAGCTTCTTCACGCGACGGACGTCGGCAGCCGCGACGACCTCCACGCCGTCCAGACGACGAGTCCGGCGGCTGGGCTTGTGCTCGAACAGGTGGCGACGATTCGCCTGCTGGCGAAGCAGCTTGCCTTTACCGGACACCTTGAATCGCTTCGAGGCGCCGCTGTGGCTCTTCATCTTCGGCATGGATTCCTCTATCTGTCGTGCCGGCGGCCCAGAGGGCCGCCGGTGTTCTGATCGGTGTTACTGCGGACCGGCCGTCTCGGCCTGCTCCGCGGCGGGCTGACCGGCCGGTGCGGCGCTGGGCGCCGGGCGCTGGGTGGACTCCTGCTGCGCTTTCACCCGCGTCTTCGCACCCTTGTGGGGGGCGAGGACCATGGTCATATTGCGACCGTCCTGCTTGGCCGACGTTTCCACGAAACCGAGGTCGGCGACGTCGGAGGCCAGCCGCTGCAGCAGCCGGAAGCCGAGTTCGGGCCGGGACTGTTCGCGGCCACGGAACATGATCGTCACCTTGACCTTGGACCCGGCCTCGAGGAAGCGAACGACGTTGCGCTTCTTGGTCTCGTAATCGTGATCGTCGATCTTCGGACGGAGCTTCTGCTCCTTGATCACCGTCTGCTGCTGGTTCTTCCGAGATTCACGCGCCTTCTGCGCCGTCTCGTACTTGAACTTGCCGTAGTCCATGATCTTGCAGACCGGCGGACGGGCATCGGGTGCGACCTCGACGAGATCGAGATCGGCTTCGAGGGCGACGCGTAATGCATCCTCAACACGCACGATCCCAACCTGTTCGCCGCCAGGTCCGATTAGCCGGACTTCGGGAACACGGATGCGATCGTTGATGCGGGTCTCAGTGCTGATGGGGCCTCCTAGGTCAAGCGGTGTCGTCGGACGACCGCACGCAATAACTGCAACCCCTTTTCAACACAAAAGCCCCGGTGCGGTATTCCGCGACACGGGGCCCGATGTCGACCGATCGCCGATCGCGAGCGAACTCGGATCGACTCTCGCAATGGCGGCTCTCTTACGAGAACCCCGGCACGAGAAACCCACCCTCGCGGGGCGGGTGACCGGACCGTTGACCGTACGATCACTCGTCGGCAACGGTGGGAGTCGGGCTCCACTTATCAGCCCCGGGGCAAGCCCGGGGCGGTCGTCAGCGGCCAGTCTAACATTCCGTTCGGCTATCGCCGAATCGGGACGAATCGGGACGAAAACCGCTTGCCCGGCTCTGCCCCGCGTGCCACGCTCCCCCGATGCGCACACCACGCCGTGACCTGCTGCGATGGCAATTCGACCTGACCTGGTCGCTCGCCGGTATCCATCTCGACGCGCTGACGGCCGCGGACTTCCTCTGGGAACCCGCCGGAGTCACCTGGACGGTACGCCCCGACGCCGACGGCATCTGGCGGCCGGACTGGGCCGATACCGAACCCGACCCTGCGCCGGTCCCGACGATCGGCTGGCTCACCTGGCATATCGGCTGGTGGTGGGGCTCGGCGATCAACCACGCCGAGAGGTTGACGCCACCCGCGCGGGAGAACGTGCACTGGCCAGGCGACGGCCCCGCGGCCATCGCGTGCGTGCGCGACCTGGGTACGGAGTGGGAGCGGGTCCTCGACGGGCTGACCGAACCCGACCTGGACCGCCCCACCGCATACCCGTGGCCCGCCGACGCCGGACTGACCCTGGCCCATATGGCGGGCTGGGTGAACGCGGAGCTGATGAAGAACGTCGCCGAGATCGGCCACCTCCGGATGCTGCGGGCGGCGTCGCTAGCCTGAAGGGCATGACTGACGAGCTCGACACCTCCGTGCGTGAACTGGCCGACATCCCCGCGGTCGAGGTGATCAGCCGCGCCGCCGTGATGCTGATGAGCTCGGCAGCGGAGAAGCTCGGCCTCGCCGACGAGGATCCGGATGCCAGTCCGCGCCGCGACCTGGACGAGGCGCGGCGCGTGATCACCGCGCTGGCCGGACTGGTGACGGCGTCGGTGGAATACCTGGGTCCCCATGCCGGACCGATCCGCGAGGGCCTCCAATCGCTGCAGCGTGCCTTCCGCGAATTCTCCGCCCATCCCGACGAGCCGGGCAAAGGTCCGGGCGAGAAGTACACCGGCCCGGTCTACTGACGGCACGTTTGTCGACAGCACTAACCCCTTCCAGGAGATTCCGAAAGGCCGACTAGAGAATTTGGGTGAAATGCCCGCTCCGAGACCGAAATTTAGGAAAATTCCCAATGGGTAGGGCACAGTGGGGCCATGGCTACTCGGATTCTTCTCGCTCCCGGATTCTGGCTCGGTGCTTGGGCGTGGGACGAGGTCGCGCCCGATCTGCGGCAGCGTGGCAACGAGGTCCAAGCGCTCACACTGCCCGGCCTGGATGCCGCGGACCCCGATCGGCTGTCGGCGACCTTGGACACGCAGGCGCAGGCCATCATCGACACGGTGCCGTCAGGCGAGACCGCGGTGCTCGTCGCGCATTCCGGCGGCGCGGCGCCCGCCTATCTCGCCATCGACCGCGCGCCCGAACTGTTCCGCCGGGCGATCTACGTCGACAGCGCGCCGCTACCGAGCGGCTTCGTCATCAACTCCGCGCTGGACAACGCGGCACGTGAATGGACGCTGCCGGAATGGTCCGAGCTGGAGGCCGAGGGCAGCAGCCTGGCGGGGCTGGACGAGGCGGCCTTGGCGCGTTTCCGCGAGCGTGCCGTGCCCGAGCCCGCGTCCATCGCCTCGGCGCCGTTGCATTTGAGCGATTCGCCCGCGCGGCTGGCTGTCCCGACCACCGTGATCTGCAGCAGCATGACGGCCGAGCTGGTCAAGAAGCTGCGGGACAACGGCGAAGCGGCGATCTTCGCCGAACTGGGCCGCATCGATGCCGAATACGTCGACCTGCCGACCGGTCACTGGCCGATGTGGTCCAAGCCGAAGGAACTCGCCGAGTTGATCCATACCATCGCCAATCGCTGACGCGTCAGCCGACGGCCGCCGCCCTCTTCGTCACCCGCTTCGCGGTGGTCTTGGTCGCGGCGGCCTTCTTCGCCGGAGCCTTCTTCGCGACCTGCGGCGCGGGCGGCTGCTCCAGCGCCCCTCGGAGGAACTGGCCGGTGTAGCTGTCCGCGACGGCCGCGACATCTTCCGGCGTGCCCTGGGCCACCACGGTGCCGCCGCCGGATCCGCCCTCCGGACCCATATCGATCACCCAGTCGGAGGTCTTGATGACGTCCAGGTTGTGTTCGATGACGATCACCGTGTTGCCCTTGTCCACCAGCCCGTTGATGACGGCGAGCAGCTTGCGGATGTCCTCGAAGTGCAGACCGGTGGTCGGCTCGTCGAGGATGTACACCGTGCGTCCGGTGGAGCGCTTCTGCAGCTCGGCAGCCAGTTTCACGCGCTGGGCCTCGCCTCCGGAGAGGGTCGGCGCGCTCTGGCCGAGACGCACGTAGCCGAGCCCGACGTCCACCAGGGTCTTGAGGTAGCGGTAGATCGAGGTGACCGGTTGGAAGAACTCCGCGGCCTCCTCGATGGACATGTCCAGCACCTCGGCGATGGTCTTGCCCTTGTAGTGCACTTCGAGGGTTTCCCGGTTGTAGCGGGCGCCGTGGCAGACCTCGCACGGGACATAGACGTCCGGCAGGAAGTTCATCTCGATCTTCAGCGTGCCGTCGCCGGAGCAGGCCTCACACCGGCCGCCCTTGACGTTGAACGAGAATCGGCCCGGCTGGTAGCCGCGCACCTTCGCCTCGGTGGTGGCCGCGAACAGCGTGCGGATCTTGTCGAAGACGCCGGTGTAGGTGGCCGGGTTCGACCGCGGCGTGCGGCCGATCGGCGACTGGTCCACCTGCACCAGCTTGTCCAGGTGGTCGAGCCCGTTGACCCGGGTGTGCCGGCCCGGCACCTGCCGCGCGCCGTTGAGCCGGTTCGCCAGCACCGTCGCCAGGATGTCGTTCACCAGCGTCGACTTGCCCGATCCGGATACGCCCGTCACCGCGGTGAGCACGCCGAGCGGGAAGCCGACGTCGATGCCCCTGAGGTTGTGCTCGCTCGCCCCGACCACGGTGAGCTGCCGCTTCTTGGCGACCGGTCGGCGCACCAGCGGAACCTCGATGCGCTCCCGGCCGGAAAGATACGCGCCGGTGAGCGAATTCGGATCGGTGAGCAGTTCCTGGTAAGGCCCGCTGTGCACTACCGTGCCGCCGTGCTCGCCGGCGAACGGGCCGATGTCGACCACCCAGTCCGAGGCGCGGATGGTGTCCTCGTCGTGCTCGACAACGATCAGCGTGTTACCGAGATTGCGCAGGCGCGTGAGGGTTTCGATGAGCCTGCGGTTGTCCCGCTGATGCAGGCCGATGGACGGCTCGTCGAGCACATAGAGCACACCGACGAGGCCGGAGCCGATCTGGGTGGCGAGCCGGATGCGCTGTGCCTCGCCACCGGAGAGGGTGGCGGCCGCGCGGGAGAGCGACAAGTACTCCAAGCCGACATCGAGCAGGAAGCCCAGTCGCGCCTGCACCTCCTTGAGCACTTGCCCGGCGATGGCGGTCTCGCGCTCCCCGAGGGTCAGCGAGTTCAAGAACCCGGAGCATTCGCCGATGGACAGGTCGCTGACATCGGCGATGGATTTCTTGTGGCCGTTCGCCGCGATGGTGACCGCGAGGATCTCCGGCCGCAATCGAGCGCCGTTGCACACCGGGCACGGAATATCGCGCATGTACCCGTCGTAGTGCTCTTTCATCTGCTCGGACTCGGTGTTCTCCATGCGGCGCTGCAAGAACGGCATCACGCCTTCGAAATCCGCGTAGTACGAGCGTTTGCGACCGTAGCGGTTGGTGTAGGACACATGCACCTGATCCGCGCTGCCCTCCAGCACCGCCTTGCGCGCCTTCGGTGGGAGGTCCTGCCACGGGGTGTCCATGGAGAAGCCGATGGAATCGGCGAGGCCGGACAGCAACCTGGTGAAGTACTCGGCGGTCTGCCCGCGCGACCACGGGGCGACCGCGCCCTCGTTCAGGCTCAGCGCCGGGTCGGGCACCACCAGGTCCGGGTCGACCTCCTTGCGGATGCCGAGCCCGGTGCAGTCCGGGCACGCGCCGTAGGGCGAATTGAACGAGAACGAGCGCGGCTCCAGGTCCTCGATGTCGAGCGGGTGACCATTCGGGCAGGCCAGGCGCTCGGAGAAGCGGCGCTCCCGGTCGTGCGCATGCTCGTCGCGGTCGACGAAATCCAGTACGACGATGCCGTCGGCCAGCCGCAGCGCGGTCTCGATCGAATCGGTGAGGCGCTGCTTGGAGTTCGGCTTGACCGCGAGGCGATCGACGACGACCTCGACGTCGTGCTTCTCCTGCTTCTTCAGCTTCGGCGGATCGGTGAGCGGATACACCACGCCGTCGACCCGCACGCGCGAGTAGCCCTGGGTGTTCAGCTGGTCGAACAGGTCGACGAACTCGCCCTTGCGGGTGCGCACCACCGGGGCGAGCACTTGGAAGCGGATGCCCTCCTCCATCGCGAGCACCTGGTCGACGATCTGCTGCGGCGTCTGCTTGGCGATCAGCTCGCCGCAGACCGGGCAGTGCGGGGTGCCCGCGCGCGCGTAGAGCAGGCGCAGGTAGTCGTACACCTCTGTGATGGTGCCCACGGTGGAGCGCGGGTTGCGGTTGGTCGACTTCTGGTCGATCGATACCGCGGGCGAGAGCCCCTCGATGAAGTCGACGTCGGGCTTGTCCATCTGGCCGAGGAACTGGCGCGCGTACGCCGACAGCGATTCGACGTAGCGCCGCTGCCCTTCCGCGAAGATCGTGTCGAAGGCCAAACTCGACTTGCCCGAACCGGACAGACCGGTGAACACGATGAGGCTGTCGCGGGGCAGGTCGAGATCAACCCCCTTCAGGTTGTGCTCCCGAGCTCCGCGCACAGTGAGGCGTTCCGCCACAGGCCGTCCCTTCTCCTTCGTGTTCGGCGTCCAGACATACCCCCGACCCGCCATGCTAGGCATGAGCACCGACAAGTTTCGCGGACCGCCCCTCACCTCGATGAATGGCGGGAACACGGCAGCCGGACGTAACGGATGGAGCCGGGAAACAGGCCAGGACGCCTCCGTAGCATCGCCCTCCCAGCACCGCTGGTCAACTGCACGACGCGGCCGTCATTCCGTCGACGGGGTGCCGCGCGGGCGCGCGAGTATCTGCCGAGTATGCCGTGGCCGTGCTGCGGGCAACGCGACGCGGGCCACGGCGGCGGACGACGCTCCGGCCGGATGCGCCGATCTCCGGCGGAGACCTGCGGCTATGTGATGAGTATCGAGCAGGCGGAGACGACCGAGCCGTGCGAGCTACGGTGCGCTTGCGGTGCGGAAGAGTCCGATGATCGGCGACGGGGGGCTGATTTGCGAACGTCGGACGGTCAGGGAGGTGCCGCGACTTCAGGGTGTGCGCGTGTCCGGCCGACTAGACTGGGCACGCTCTGCGCACCCCACCGGCCGCCGGAAAACTCTATGACGGACGTCACTCCCAGCCTATCGGCTACGGTGCTCGACACCTTGCGTGCCATCGTGCGGACCGCCGCACGCCTGGTCGACGCACGCTACGCCGCACTCGGCGTGCGCGGACACGACCGGCAGCTGGCCGAATTCATTCACGAGGGCATCGACAACGCGACCCGGGCGGATATCGGCCGACTACCCGAGGGGCACGGCGTATTGGGACTGCTCTTCGTGCAGCCGGAACCGATCCGGCTGGACGATCTGTCGAAACATCCCGCGTCGGTGGGCTTTCCGCGCCACCATCCGCCGATGGGGAGCTTTCTCGGCGTCCCGGTGCGGATCGGCGAGGAGATCTTCGGCAATCTGTATCTCACGGAAAAGGCAGGCGGCCGGCCGTTCACCGACGACGACGAGTCGATCGTGCTGGCGCTGGCCGCCGCGGCGGGCATCGCGATCGAGAACGCGAGGCTGTACGAATCCGCGCGGACCAGGCAGGCGTGGATCACGGCGACCCGCGACATCGCGACCGAGTTCCTCGCCGGCACCACCCCTGACCTGGTCCTCGCGCAGGTGGTCGCCCGCGCCCGCGCGCTGACCGGTTCGCAGCAGGCCCTGCTCGCCGTAGTGGCGCCGAGGACGCCGCCCGAGGAGGCCACCGAACTCCTTGTCGCGCAATGGTTCGGCCCCGGCCCCGGCCCGCGGCAGGTGCGCACCGCCGACACCGCCACCGGCAAGGCGTTCACCGAACGCGTGGTGGTGCAGGTGGCCGACGCCGGGTCCGTCGACCTCGGCGCTTCGATCGGCCCGGCGGGGCCCGCGCTGATCCTGCCGCTACAGACCGCCGACCTCGTGCTCGGCGTGCTGATCCTCGCCCGTCCACCCGCCTGCGGCGCCTACCGGGCGCAGCCGGAGGAAGTCCGTCCGCAGCACTGCGCCGGGCCGAGCGAAGGCCGAGGCAGCCGCGCAAAGGCCCCCGCCGGACGAAGTCCGTCCTCAGAGTGCGCCGGGCCGAGCGAAGGCCGAGACAGCCGCACAAACGACCCAGCCGGACGAAGTCCGTCCTCAAACTGCGCCGGGCCGAGCGAAGGCCGAGACAGCCGCACAAACGACCCAGCCGGACGAAGTCCGTCCTCAAACTGCGCCGGGCCGAGCGAAGGCCGAGACAGCCGCACAAAGGACGCAGCCGGACGAAGTCCGTCCTCAGAGTGCGCCGGGCCGAGCGGAGGCGAGGCAGCCGCGTATCCCGCGGATCTGATCGAACTGGCCGCGGCCTTCACCGACCAGGCGGCGCTGGCCATGCAGTTGGCCGAGACCCAGCGCAGGATGCGTGAACTCGACGTACTCGCCGACCGCGACCGGATCGCGCGCGATCTGCACGACCACGTCATCCAGCGGCTCTTCGCGGTCGGGCTCGGTCTGCGGGCCACCGCGACCCGCACCGACGATCCGGAAGTGCGACAACGGCTTTCGGCCGAGATGGACGGCTTGCAGGAGGTGGTGCAGGAGATCCGCACGTCGATTTTCGACCTGCACGGCGGCGACCCCTTGCGGCGGCGGCTCGAGGACGCGATCCGCCAGCAGACCGCGGACGCCGCATTCCGGACGAGTGTGCGGTTCGCCGGACCACTGTCGGTGGTGGGCGACGCGCTCGCCGATCACGCGGAAGCCGTGGTGCGCGAGTCGGTCAGCAACGCGGTGCGGCACTCCGGCGGGAACAGGCTGTCCGTCGAGATCGCCGTCGGTGACGAACTGACCGTCCTGGTCGAGGACAACGGCGCGGGCATGCCCGTGGATGTGGCGCGCAGCGGCTTGGCCAATCTCGCGCACCGCGCGAATCTGTCGGACGGCCACTGCACGGTGGAACGCTCCGCGAACGGTGGCACCAGGGTGCGCTGGTCCGCGCCGCTCGCCTAGGGAATCAGGCGGGTACGACGAGTGCGAGGTCGCCGTCGTAACGGCGGTACAGGAGTCCGCCACGGCCACTGTCCGGGTCGGTGCAGAACAGGAATGGCAATCCCTTGCGGCACAGCACATTCACCGCATCGCCGGAGCTGAGGCGCGGAGCCGGTTCCGCGTCCACGACGATCGGAACGGAGCCCCCGATCGCCTCCGGCGGCCAGACCGGCGGGTACGTCGCACGCTGCCGGATGAGTCGCACACCCCCAGCCGCCCAATGGACCACCGCGTCCTCGCCGGTCTCGCTGTCGGTGAACAAGTGTGCGTCGTAGTCCATCGCGTCCAGCACCGCGACCGCCTCGGCGGGCGTGCAGGTCAGCAGGGTGCACTGTTTCCTGCGTGCGATCGCACGCGGTTCGCCGAGCATGGCCAGGGCAGGGCGGGCCGGCTCGGGCCAGGTGCGCGATTCCTGCGCGGCAAGCCGGGCCAGCTGACGGTCGAAGCGTTCGACGGCGAAGGTCACCGCGAACCCGCGCGGCCCGGTGACCTGGACCCGCGTGGTGACGCCCGCGCCGCGGACATTGATCTGCGCCACCGTCGGCTCCCCCGGGTCGAGTGGCGCGGTAAGGCGCGCATGGGCGGGCGCGTCGAGATGGTGCCTGCGTAAGACGCGACCGATCGCCCGCACAGCCCGCGTCACGTCCGGGGCGGGCACGTCCCCTCGGGTAGTCACCGCCACTTCCGGTTGCGCAGCCGTCGCCCACCGTTCCGATGCGAATCGCCGCCCCGAGGAAACCATCTGCCACGCCCACTTTCCAGGTCGGTCCAGTCCACCCCTATGCCACCACCACAAAGGCGCCGCGAACAGGGCCGAAAGTCCTTATCGCCGAATTGGATTGGCGCAGTCGCGGTGCAGAGGACTTTCCGAGAACGGCGAGCCGACCTGACCGACGCCCTGCCGGCCGCCCCACCGGTGCACGACACCATGCACCATCGTACGGATCGCGACCAGTCCGATCCATCCCCAATGTCCGAGGGCACGACCAGCCGATACCCCGGTTCGCCGCACGAGATCTTCCCGGCCCAGCCGCACCCCGGCTATCGTCATATGATCTTGATGCTGCGGTGGGTCGTGTCGGAACCGTGTAGCCGCGTTCGGTTGACGCCCGGCGTGTATCGCTCCTCCACCGTTTGCCGGGGGCCGGCCACGTGGTGGTCCGCACCTCGACGCGGAATCCGGTTCTGTAATGATCGCCGGATCGAACACGAAAAAATGCCGGTACTGTGATCAGAGCAAAAGCGTGGACGGTGTGATCTTGTCCACGTCGATACCACAATAATCCCGTGTTCCAATGGCCATAATGGGGTCGATGATCGGGGGTTCGAGTGGGTGATGACAAGCTGGTCGCCGCGGTCGAGGCCGCCGAACAGCTGGCCGCGCGCTACCGCTCCCTGGTCGAGCACACCCCCGACGGGATCTGTGTGCACGAGGGCGGCATGGTCGTCTACGCCAATCCCGCGACCGTTCGCCTGCTCGCCGCCGAAAGCGCCGACCAGGTGGTGGGCCGGTCGCTGACCGACTTCGTCCATCCGGACTCGGTCCCCGCGATGCTCGACCGCATCGGCACACTCACCAGCGCGGGCGCGGCCTCCGTTCCGACCGAGATGACGCTGCTGCGGCTGGACGGTGTGACCGTCCCAGTCGAGACGGTGTCGGTGCTGACCGCCTGGCACGACCGCCTCGCCTATCAGGTGGTCATCCACGACCTGACTGCCCAGCGCCATGCCGAGGCCGCGCAGCGCAGGGCCGAGCACTACTTCACCACGGTGGTCTCCCAGCTGGAGGAGGGTGTCGTGGTGATCGATCCGGAAGGGCGGATCGAATCGATGAATCCGGCGGCCAAACGCATCTTCGGCACCGAGGGACCCGATCGGCAGGTGATCGGCCGGACCATTCAGTCGCTGCCGCTGGTGCTGCTGGACGCCAACGCCCAGCCGCTGCCGCCGGGCCGCCATCCCGTGGCGCGCACCCTCGCCACCGGCGAGACCATCACCGGCTACGTCTTCGGCGTCGACCGCGTCGACGGCCAGCGCCGCTGGCTGTCGGGCAGCAGCCGCCTGCTCAATCCCGGCGACGGGCGCTCGTCGGCGGTCTCCTCCTTCGCCGACATCACCGAATTCCGCGCCAGCAGGCGGCAGCTGGAATACCAGGCCACGCACGATTCGCTGACCGGCCTGGCGAACCGCTCCCTGATCCTGTCCCAGCTGGCCGCCGCACTGGCCAGCACCGAGGAACTGCTGCCGGTGTCCACCGTCCTGTTCATCGACCTGGACGGGTTCAAATCGATCAACGACACGCTCGGCCATGCCATCGGCGACACGGTGCTGCAGATCGTCGCGCAGCGGCTGCAACGCGCGCTGCGCGGTGACGACATCGTCGGCAGGCTCGGCGGTGACGAGTTCCTCGTGCTGCTGTCCGGCGTCACCCGGCGGGTGGACATCGACGCGCTGGTGGCCCGGCTACGTTCGACCATGGCCGAGCCCATCATCGCCCGCGGACACCGGATCGAGGTGAACGCCTCGATCGGGGTCACCGAGCTCGGCGCCGGCGATCGGCGCACCCCGGAGGCCGTACTGCACGACGCCGACCTGGCGATGTACCGCGCGAAGCCGCCCGGACATCGGGAGGGCTCCCCCTTGGGCCGCCGACCGAACAACACCCACGCCTCCTGACGGGTCGCGCATGATCATCGAACACGCCCTGCTGCCCGTTCGCCCGGAGTCGGCCGCCGACTTCGAAGCCGCATTCGCCGCTGCGCGGCCGATCATCGCGAGCATGCCCGGATTCCGGTCGCTGTCGCTGTCCCGCGGCGTCGAGTCGCCGGGCAGCTACCTGCTCCGGGTGGAGTGGGACCACCTCGACGATCATGTCGTCGGATTCCGCGGCTCGCCGGAGTACCAGCGCTGGAAGGACCTCTTGCATCACTTCTACGACCCGTTCCCGGCGGTCGAGCACTTCGCGCCGGTGACGCTGCCCGAAACCGGCGACCGGCCCGCTTCCTCGCCGCCATCGGCGTCACCTGCGATTACGGCGAGCCCTAGGCAACCCCAGTAAACTCGACAACTCTGCTTTCCAAGCGTGCACCTGCCCGTCCGGGTAGCGTGTTCGCGGCTCTTCGCGGTGACAAGGAGTTCAGTTTTGCCCGACCTCACTCAGGACCGTGCCGCCCACGACGGCGCACCCGAGCGGACCCGCGAGACCGAACAGGAACAGGCCTACCTGTCGGTGCTGTACGACCGGCTGGACGAGATGCGCGCCTACGCGCGCAACCGGTTGCGCACGGTGCTGCTGGAGAACGGCGGCACCCCGCAGGCGCGCAGCGAACGGGAGTCCTTCACCCAGCTCTACACCGAGGATCTGGCGAAATACGACGCCGCCGAACACGGGCTCTGCTTCGGCCGGATCGACCTCGACGGTGATCAGGAGGAGTACCGCTACATCGGCAGGCTCGGCATCCTGGACGAGAAGGACAACTACGAGAGCCTGCTGCTGGACTGGCGCGCCCCGCTGGCCCGGCCGTTCTACCTCGCCACCACCGCGACACCGGACGGCGTGACCCGGCGCAGGCACATCCGCTCGCGCAACCGCAGGGTCACCGCGATCAACGACGAATACCTCGATCTGGAGGCCGCGCGCCGGGCCGGCGTCACCGATGGCTACGGCGGGGTCGGCAGCGAGAGCGCCCTGTTGGCCGCGCTCAACGCCGCCCGCACCGGCCACATGAACGACATCGTCGAGACGATCCAGCACGAGCAGGACGCGATCATCCGCTCCGAGCACAAGAGCGTGCTCGTCGTGCAGGGCGGGCCGGGGACCGGCAAGACCGCCGTCGCGCTGCACCGCGCCGCCTACCTGCTCTACACCTACCGTCAGCAGCTGGCCAAGAGCGGCGTGCTGATCATCGGGCCGAACGCCACCTTCCTGGACTACATCGGCCAGGTGCTCCCGTCCCTCGGTGAGACGGGGGTCCTGCTGTCCACCATCGGCGACCTCTACCCGGGCGTGCGGGCGACCCGCGAGGACTCGCTGCGTGCGGGCGAGATCAAGGGTTCGCTGGCGATACTCGGCGTACTCAAACAGGCGGTGCGCGACCGTCAAGAGGTGCCGGCCGAACCGATCCGGCTGAGCTTCGACGGATATCCCGTCGTGCTGGACCGCAAGATCGTCACCAAGGCCCGTGGCCGCGCGCGGTCCTCCCGCCGCCCGCACAATCTGGCCCGGCCGATCTTCGCCGGCTCGGTGGTCGACGCGCTGACCGACCAGCTCGCGCGAACCATGGGCGCCGACCTGTCCGGTGGTCCCAGCCTGCTCAGTTCCGCCGACCTCACCGAGATCCGGGACGAGATGCGCGCCGACTCGCATATCCAGGCCGCCATCGCCGCGCTGTGGCCGATTCTGTCGCCGCAGGACGTCCTGGCCGACCTGCTCGCCGACCCGAAGCGGCTGGACCGGGCCGCGAGTTCGCTGGACCCGGCCGACCGCGCCGAACTGCTGCGTCCGGACAACGGCGCGTTCAGCGCTGCCGACGCACCGCTACTGGACGAGCTGGCCGAATTGCTCGGCGTGGACGACGCCGAGGAGCGCGAGCGCGCTCGGCGCCGCTGGCGCGCCCAACTCGCCGAGGCACAGGACGCGCTGGACATCCTGACCGGCTCCGCACCGCAGGATCTCGAAGACGAGCTCGACGCCGAGATCCTCATGGCCTACGACCTGATCGACGCGAGCCAGCTGGCCGAACGCCAGGAGGTGCGCAGCCGCCAGACGACCGCGGAACGCGCCGCAGGCGATCGCACCTGGACCTACGGGCACGTCATCGTGGACGAGGCGCAGGAATTGTCGGAAATGGCCTGGCGCATGGTGATGCGGCGCATCCCGAACCGGTGGGTCACCGTGGTCGGCGACGTCGCGCAGACCGGCGACCCCGCGGGCACGTCCTCCTGGCAGCGGATGCTGGAACCCTATGTCGCCGCCCGGTGGAAGCTGACCGAGCTGACCGTCAACTACCGCACCCCGGCCGAAATCATGGACGCCGCCGCCGACGTCCTCGCCGCGATCGATCCCACGGCGTCCGCACCGCGCTCGGTCCGCGCGACCGGCGTCACGCCGCGCGCCTACCGGGTTGCTCCCGGCGACGTGCACCCACACCTCGCCCGGCTCGTCGCCGCCGAGACCGGCCCCGGCACCACCGCGGTGATCGCGCCGCACGCGATGATGGCGCAACTGGACGACCTCGCGGGCGAGTCGGTGCGGGTCCTGACCGTGCACGAGGTGAAGGGCCTGGAGTTCGATGCGGTCTACCTGGTCGAGCCGCAGGGCATCCTCGACGAATCGCCACGCGGACTCAACGATCTCTACGTCGCGCTCACCCGCGCCACCCAGCGGCTCGATGTGGTGCACAGCGCCGGACTGCCGGACGTGCTCGACCGGCTGCGCTGACAGCACAGCCCGGGATGGGGAATGTCGCGGGTCCGCTCGGGTGCCGTCGTAGGTTGACACGGCCCCGAGCGGGCTCGGGCAACGCCGGCCGGATTCAGCGCACGGTGTGCACGATCAGCACGTCCGAACGCGACTTGCGCGCCACGTCGGAGGGGACCGAACCGAGCAGCCGGCCGGTCAGCGTGTTCAGACCACGGTTGCCGACCACGAGCAGGTCGGCCTCGACTTCCTTGACCAGCGACAGCAGCGACTCCACCGGCTCACCGACAACGGCGCGTTCGATGATGTCGGCCGCGCCCGCCGCGATCGCCTTGTCGCGCGCGATGCGCAGGATCTCGTTGGTCGGCGCGGAACCGCGTACCTGGTAGGCCTCCTCCTTGAGGACGTCGGTGGCAGCGGCGAGATCGCGATCGTCGGTCGGGTAGTACGCGCAGGCCACGACGAGCGTCGCGCCGGAGACGCCGGCCAGAGCGCCGGCCTTCTCGACGGCGACGTACGACGAGTCCGAGCCATCGGTACCGACGACAATGGTCCGGTAGGCGGTCATTCTCTCCTCCAACTATGCGGTGGGTCAGGTGCCGCGCGCGGGGCCGTCCCGGCCAGGTCGGGGCGTCGGCGCGGCGATTGGGGTCGACCATAGCGGCAAACAGTGCGGAAATTTCAGAAATCGCAAGACATCACACTCGGGGTGTTCGACCATTCCCGCCACGGAATCGCCAGAGAATGCCGGAATGTCCCGACCAACCAGCGCTGACCCAATTTCGGTGAAGCAAAACTGTGATGTGCCACAACCGAATCGAACGGCATTGCAGCCCTGGGATATTCATCACAGGCCCAGGCCTGTCACACGAGAACGGCCCGCCCGCGGCTGCGTGAATCACGCACCGGGACGGGCCGATCGAGCCATGGCTACCGTACCGCTACGGCCACTGCCGGTAGTTGGCCCAGAATATGCCGAGGATCGCGCCGATGATGTCCATGTCTTCCTCTTCCCGCGGTAAAAAGAACGTGCAATATTAGCGCGCCGACCGGGCTAGAGGTCGAAAAGCGGCCCCGTGATGGTCAATCCGAGTTCGTCGACGTGGGCGAAGAACGCGAACAGCATCAGGGCCGCGCCTGCCAGGGCGAGGTCTTTGTTGAACTGGATCATCTCTTGCTGCTTGGTTTGCGGGTCGGTCTCCTTCCAGAATCCGTGCATCAGGAAGACGGTCGGCAGCAGCATCACCACCAGCAGCAGCGAGCCGAGATCGGCCCAGACACCGAGCAACACACTCAGGCCGCCGAGCGCCAGCAGCACACCCGAGGCGAGCACGGCGTACTTCGGCATGGGGACGCCCCTGCTCTGTGCGTATCCCGCCATCGCCTCGGTCTGGGTGAAATGCCCGAGCGCGGAACTCAGGAACAGCGCCACGAACAGCACTCGCCCGATCAACACCACGACATCCATCTCCGGCTCCTCGTCGGCTGTACAGCAGCTACGTCCTGGTTGGCATGACCTTTGCGGTGACCTCGTCGCGGAAGCGCAGCGAATTTTTGGCATACTCCAGCGGTGCCATACCCACTTCGAGGGTGAATTCACGCGAGAAGTGCGCCTGGTCGAAATAGCCCAACTCCGCCGCCAGCGCGGCGAGATCTTCGGTACGGCCCTTGGCGAGCAGATCGGCCCCGTCCTGCAACCGATAACGCCGCAGCACCCATTTCGGTCCCGCACCGACGTATCGGCGGAACATGCGCTGCAGCGTGCGAGCGGTCACGCCGAAGCGGTCGGTGACCTGGTCGACCCTGGTCAACTCCTGATCGGTGGCCATGGCGTCGACGATGCGCAGCACCAACCGGTAGGTCGGGTCCTCGACCGCCGGCCTGCTCGTGAGGTACTCCTCGACGACGATGCGCCGCCGCTCGTCGGTGGGGGCGTCGAGCACCCGTTCGGTCAAGCCCGCCGCGTCGGGCATCACGTCCGTGATGGACACGGTGCCATCCCGAAACGAGCCGACATCCAGTCCGGTGAACGCGCCGAAACCGCCCGCCCGGAACCGAATACCGAACACCTCCCCCATCCCGCTGAGCTCACGGACGAATTTTGCCGTGTACACACCATTGACGAATCCGCCTGTGCGCGTGGCAGATCGTTCGAAGGTGATGTTCACGCTCGGATACGGCAGTACCTCGGCGCGATACGGTGGTCTGCCGCGCAGATCCCAGCGCACCGCCCAGTACCACTCGATGTGGCGATCCACCGCATTGCTCGGCGGCAAACGAACCAGCGAGCGATGTTTGGCCTGCTCGGCCGGATGCAGAATGCCTTTGGTATCGGTGGGCATCACGGGGTTGCGAGGCTGCTGCGGCTCGGCACCCGGCGATTCGGCGCTACTCGGCACGGTGTCGCTTTCTTACAAGACCCGGGAACCACGACCGACAAAAGTTGTAGTCATGACGAACACAGTGAATCCCATCGCCGACGGCTACCACTCGATCACCTGCTTTCTCGCGGTCGGTGACGGCAACAAAGCCATTGATTTCTATTCCGCCGTCTTCGGGGCCGAGGTGATCGGTCGCAGCGACCTGCCCGACGGTCAGCCCGCGCACGCGGAGCTGAAGATCGGCGACTCCACCCTGCAGCTGGGGATGCCGATGCCGGACAACGGCGTGCTCGCCCCGAACGGCGAGTGGGTGCACACCTCGATCGTGCACTACTGCCCCGATGTCGACGCGGTCGTGCGGCGCGCCGTCGAACACGGCGCCCGCAGCGCCGAGGAACCGCAGACCTTCGTCACCGGCGACCGCTACGGCGTGATCATCGATCCGTTCGGCCACCGCTGGGCGGTGATGACCAAGGTCGAGGATGTCTCGCGCGAGGAGGCCGAGCGACGCGTCAACGAATGGTTGGCCACCCGGGCTTGACCCGCCCGCTGCCTCCGCGGCCGCTCGCCGCGGAGGCGAAGCGTCGAAGTCCCAACTCGACTCCAGGCGTGCGGCGCGACTCAACTCAACCCGGCGGCATCCATGCCGCGCAACTCCTTCTTGAGGTCCGCGATCTCGTCGCGCAACCGGCCGGCGAGCTCGAATTGCAACTCCCTGGCCGCGTTCATCATCTGATCGGTGAGCTGTTTGACGAGATCGGCGAGCTCGGCGCGCGGCATCGACTTGACGTCGCGGCCTTCGTACACACCCGCGCTCACCGCTCGGCCGGGCTCACCCTGCGCGCGCCTGCCGCGGCTGACATTGCGACCGGAGCCGCCGACCTCCACCTCGGTCTCGTCGGCTTCCCGGTACACCTGGTCGAGGATGTCGGCGATCTTCTTGCGCAACGGCTTGGGATCGATGCCCATTTCCTCGTTGTAGGCGACCTGCTTCGCGCGGCGGCGTTCGGTCTCGTCGATGGCGTACCGCATGGAGTCGGTGATCTTGTCCGCGTACATGTGCACTTCGCCGGAGACGTTGCGCGCGGCGCGTCCGATGGTCTGGATCAGCGCGGTGGTGCTGCGCAGGAACCCTTCTTTGTCCGCGTCGAGGATCGCCACCAGCGACACCTCGGGCAGGTCGAGACCCTCGCGCAGCAGGTTGATGCCCACCAGCACGTCGTATTCGCCGAGCCGCAACTGTCGCAGCAACTCGACGCGGCGCAGGGTGTCGATCTCGGAGTGCAGATAGCGCACCCGAACCCCGAGCCCGAGCAGATAGTCGGTGAGGTCCTCGGCCATCTTCTTCGTCAGCGTGGTGACCAGCACCCGCTCGTCGCGCTCGGTGCGTTGCCCGATCTCGTGGATCAGGTCGTCGATCTGCCCCTTGGTCGGCTTCACCACGACCTTGGGATCGACCAAGCCGGTGGGCCGGATGACCTGCTCGACCACCTCGCCGCCGGTCTGCCCGAGCTCGTACGGGCCGGGAGTGGCCGACAGATAGACCGTCTGACCGATCCGGTCGGCGAACTCCTCCCAGGTGAGCGGCCGGTTGTCCACCGCCGATGGCAGGCGGAACCCGTACTCCACCAGGTTGCGCTTGCGGGACATGTCGCCCTCGTACATGCCGCCGATCTGCGGGACGGTGTTGTGCGACTCGTCGATGACGAGCAGGAAATCCTCCGGAAAGTAGTCCAGCAGCGTGGCGGGCGCCGAACCGGCCGCGCGCCCATCGATGTGGCGCGAATAGTTCTCGATGCCGGAGCAGAACCCGACCTGGCGGATCATCTCCAGGTCGTACTGGGTGCGCATGCGCAGGCGCTGCGCCTCGAGCAGTTTGCCCTGGCGCTCCAGTTCGGCCAGCCGCTCCTCGAGCTCGGCCTCGATATCGTGCACCGCGCGCTCCATCCGCTCCGGCCCGGCGACGTAGTGGGTGGCGGGGAAGATCCGCAGCGTGTCGACTTGGCGGACCACGTCGCCGGTGAGCGGGTGCAGGTAGTACAGCGCCTCGATCTCGTCGCCGAAGAATTCGATGCGGACCGCGAGTTCCTCGTAGGACGGAATGATCTCCACGGTGTCGCCGCGCACCCGGAACGAGCCGCGAGTGAACGCCATGTCGTTGCGGGTGTACTGCACGTCGACCAGCAGCCGCAGCAGCGCGTCCCGGTCGATCTCGGTGCCCACTTGCAGCTGCACCGACCGGTCCAGATACGACTGCGGCGTGCCGAGGCCGTAGATGCACGACACCGACGCGACCACCACCACGTCGCGCCGGGACAGCAGGCTGGAGGTCGCCGAATGGCGCAGCCGCTCGACGTCGTCGTTGATCGAGCTGTCCTTCTCGATGTAGGTGTCGGTCTGGGCGATGTACGCCTCGGGTTGGTAGTAGTCGTAGTAGGAGACGAAGTACTCGACGGCGTTGTTCGGCAGCATCTCGCGCAGTTCGTTGGCCAGCTGGGCGGCGAGCGTCTTGTTCGGCGCCATCACCAGCGTCGGCCGCTGCAGCCGCTCGATCAGCCAGGCCGTGGTGGCCGACTTGCCGGTGCCGGTGGCGCCGAGCAGCACCACGTCGCGCTCCCCCGTCGTGATCCTGCGCTCCAACTCCTCGATCGCGGCGGGCTGGTCGCCGGCGGGCTGATGTTCGCTGACAACTTCGAACCGGTTGCCGACGCGCTCGATCTCGCCGACCGGGCGGAACTCCGAGCGCGCGAGCGGCTGCTCGGCAGCCCTGTCCTCGTAGCCCTCCGCCGGAATCTCGGTTGCGAATGCCATGCGCACCAGCCTAAGCCCACCCACCGACAGAGTCCGCGGGCGGCGAATCCGTCGATCCGGTGGCAAGTGAGGGCTTCGACCGCCGGTTGGCCGGTTCACCGCAGTGGATGAACCGGCCGGGGGTGGCGGGCTGTTGCTATTTGTCTGTGAATGCCGCGTTCATCAGCTCGAGGAAGGTCTGGGTGCATGGCATGCCCCAGTCACCGTTGACGCCTTGCGCGACGATCCGGTGGCCGTCGCGTGTCCCGTACAGGTACGACCACGTGCCGTAGATCATGCCGCCGTGTCCGTAGACGGTGGTGCCGTTGGGTAGCGTCACCGACGAGATGCCCAGCCCGTAGCTGTACCCGTCCAGCCAGACACCGTCCGGCACCGGAGTCATGGTCAGCATCTCCTCGAGCTGGGCCGGCGGCAGGATGCGGCCTGCGAGCAATTCGCTCAGGAATCGGCCGAGATCATCCGCGGTGGAGATGATCTCGCCGACGCCGAACGCGTAGGTGGGGCTCATCGCACTGACGTCGTACCTTGGGGCGTCGGTGTCGGGCAGCATCAGCGTCGAATAGTTGTGCAGGTGCGGTCCGCGGAATCCGGTGTCAGCACCGGGGGCGTAGGTGCCGGCGAGTTTCAGTGCCCGCACGATCCGGTATTCGATGGCGTCGGGGTAGGACATGCCGGTGGCGCGTTCCACGATCATGGCCGCGAGCACGAAGTTGGTGTTGGAGTAGTACCAGCCCGCGCCGGGCTCGAAGTAGGCCGGGTGCGTCAGCGCGATTCGTACCAATTCTTCGGGCGTGAATGTGTCGAAGCGGTGCTCGAGCAGCCGCGGGCTCCAGTGCGAGTCCAGTAGTTGTTCGTCCATCGGGTAGCCGAAGATGCCGCTGGTGTGGTCGAGGAGCTGCCGGATCGTGATCTGGTCGCCGTCGTAGCCGTTGCCCTGGACCAGACCGGGCAACCACTTCTCGACAGTGTCCTCGAGACTCAGCTTGTATTCCGCGGCCAGTTGCAGGATCAGGGTGGCGGTGAACATTTTGGTGATGCTGCCGACGCGGAACTGATCCTGCGCTGCCGGGCGGCGGCCAGTGGTGGTGTCGGCGACGCCGGCGGCCAGGAACGTCGTCGAGCGGCCGTCGCGGATTTCGGCGAAGGCACCCGGGTAGTGGTCGGTGGTGACGGCCCGGTCCAGGATGCTCTGAACGGTGGCGGTGTGGTCGGTGGTGATGTTCACTGTCGTGCCTCGCTCTCCCTCGCGGCTTTCGCGATGACTGAAAGCTATGGTGCGTTTATTGGATCGTCAATTGTGAGATGGGCAAGTCTAGCCATATTTAGCAGCTAGATTAGGATAAATTCGTTGCAATGAGTTTGTCGGTGAATGCAAACCAACGATCGGACTTCTTGCAATGAGTGAGTTGATTGGGCAGGCTGCTACGCACCGTCGTGTTGTGAGGAGGTAGCGGATGCCGGGAGGCAGACTGACCCAGCAGGATCGTCGGACGATCGCCGAGGGACTCGCCGCCGATCTGTCCTATTCCGAGATCGCCAAGAGGCTGGACCGGCCGACCTCGACGGTTACCAGAGAGGTGATGCGCAACGGTGGCCCCAACGAGTACCGGCCCGACCGTGCGCAACGCGCGACCGAGCGCCGCGCCCGGCGGCGGCGCACCGCCGCGGCACCGCCCTCGTCCACGATCGCGGCGTCGCGGGGGCGCGATCCGGAATCGGTGCGTCAGTTCATCGAAAACCTGACTGGGCTACTGGCCGCCACGGGTATGCCGCACATGCCGGCGGCCGTGCTGGCGTGCCTGTACACCACCGACTCCGGCGGGTTGGGAAGTGCCGAACTGGTGGCGCGGCTGCGGGTCAGCCCGGCGTCGATCTCCAAAGCTGTCGGCTACCTGGAGGAACAGGAACTTGTTCGCCGGCACCGCGATTCGGGTCGCCGCGATCGGTACGTGATCGATAACGACGTCTGGGTCCGCGCGACCGTCGCCAGTGCCCGCGGCAACGAGATCCTCGCCGACGCCGCGCGCGAAGGCGCCACGATCCTCGGCCCGGCCACCCCAGCCGGCCTGCGCCTGGACGAGATGAGCCGGTTCCTGATCCAGGTCAGCCATGATCTGCTCCGCGCCGCTGATCAGTGGCGTCGCGCCAGCACCGATCAGCGGGCCGGAGCCAGGAGCAACCAGGAAGGGCTCGACGGCGAGTAACCGCGCCGCGATATCGAGCACGGCCCAGCACGCGGCGGCGCTCTCGGCGCAATCGGCTATATGTCCGAAATGTCCGTTACGGCAATAGGTTTCGTACTCGAGAACACCTTATCCGGTACTGCGCGAATGGCACGCACCAGGTGTAGCCTGGCTTGGTTGTTCGAATGTTGAAGGATGAACCATGAGCGGTCTGATTCCATTGCTCGTCGCCGCACCCGCCGTGACCGGCCTCGCCGGGTACGTCGCCAGAGATCTCCGCACGATGGTTCCCGGGATGGCAGGCGCCACCACGCCCGCACCGCCCGCGCCGCCCACTCCGGCTCCGCACCGGCCCAGAGTCGAGTACTTCAATCTCGCCGAACTCACCCACACCGACGCCAAGGGATTCGTCCGGCCGGTCGAGCGGTTCCACGTCGAGCCGTGGGGCCTGTACATGGCGCGCGCGGTCGACGGCCCGGATTCGCACTATTTCGAATCCTGGCTGCTACCGGAACTCTCGATCCGCGCCACGGTCACGCGACGCAACCCGGCACACCACCGGGTCCCTGGTTATCGCCTGGACATCGGCGAGTTCACCCGCATCGGCCCCAAGCGCTGGAAGGCGGTAGACCACTACCTGGACGTCGTCGTGCGCCGCGGCCGCCCCGCCGAACTCCTCGGCGTCGACGAGTTGCTGGCCGCGCACGCCGCCGGGCTCGTCGAGACCGCGCGGGCGCATGGGGCATTCGAGCGCGCCACGTCGGTGCTGGACGGGCTGGCCGCGCACGACCACAGCGTCGAGGACTGGCTCGCCACCCGGGGCATCACGCTCACCTGGATGTAGCCAGCCGGTTACCGCATCCGGCTCGACGCATCCGGGGCGGCGGTAGATTCTTGATGCATGACGCAGGCACCTTTCGTCGACGTGCACCGGCCCAAAGTGGAGTACTTCAACATCGCGGACCTGACCAATACGGACCCGAAAGGCTTCGTGCGCCCGGTCGAGCGATACCACGTCGAGCCATGGGGCCTGTACATGGCGCGCACCTCGGACCATCCGCAGTTCCACTACATCGAGTCATGGCTCCTGCCGAAGCTGTTCCTCCGCGCGACCGTCTTCCACTATCTGCCAACCCATCGGCGCGACCAGGACTACTACCTCGACGTCGGTGAATTCAGCGTGGTCGCGCCGAAGAAGTGGAAGTCCGTCGACCACTACCTCGACATCGTCGTGCGCTCGTCGCGCGAAACCCAACTGCTCGACGTCGACGAATTGTTCGCCGCGCATGCCGCCGGCCTGGTCACCCTCGCCGAAGCCGAGGCCGCCGTGCAGCACGCGACCGCCGCCATCGACGGCATCGCCGCCAACGGCCACACCTTCGAGGGCTGGATGGAGTCCATGGACATCACTCTGTCCTGGCTGTAGGCACCGCCTCGCCGCTACCTGTCCCGCCAGGCCAGGGCTCGGGGATAGGCGGCATCGAACCACGGCTCTTTGACAGCGAGGTAGGCCGACGTCGCCTCCGCTCCGGCCAAACCCGCTGCCTTGGCCGCGCCCTCCCGCTTCACCGCGAGGTACTCCGCGCGGGCGGCGGCGTCGGCGCGCAGCCAGTCCCGCAAGAGCAGTGCGTACTGCTGACCGGGCGAACCCTCGGCCCGCACATGCACGTTGGCCAACCGCCCCGGGTCGGCGTTCTGGTGAAATCGCTTGGTCCACCGGGCGGTATCGATGCCCGCCGGGTCCTGCGGCGTCGGCTTGGGGTTGTCCTGGGTGACCTCGGGCCGAACCGGGAACCCGGCGGCACCGAGCGCGTCCCGGAGGCCGTCGGCCGCGGCCAGGTCGGGCACCGTGATCTGCAGATCGATCACATCCTTGGCGGGCAGCCCCGGCACCGAGGTCGAGCCGATGTGGTCGATCCGGGACGCCGCGGCGCCGCAGGCCACCCACAGCCGGGCGATCAGCCGCTGCGCCTGCGCCGGCCAGTCCGGATCGGGAGGCACGATCCGCACCGCACCGCGTCGTGCGGACGTCCCGGTCCGCAGGTTGCGCTCGAACGGCACCAGCCGCTGCGCCCAGAGCCCGCGCACCTCGGCCTCGACCGCACCGGGCGCGCCGCTGTTGTCGAGCAACACATCGGCAACAGCCCGGCGCTGTTCGTCGGTGGCCTGCGCCGAAATACGCGCCCGCGCATCGGCTTCGGCGACACCGCGAAATTCGACCAGGCGGCGAATGCGCGTTTCGGCGTCGACATCGACGATGAGAACGAGATTCATCAATGGTGCGAGACCATTTTCCACCAGGAGCGGAATATCTTGCACCACAATAGCGTCCCGCGGCGCCGCGGCAATCAATTCCGCGGTGCGCTTTCCGACCAGCGGGTGGGTAATCGAATTCAGTGTCGCGCGTGCGGCGTCGTCACCGAATGCCTTGGCCGCCAATGCGGGCCGATCGAGACTTCCGTCCGCGGCGAGAATATCGGCGCCGAACGCCTCGACCAGCGCCGCGAGACCCTCGGTTCCCGGCGCGACCACCTCCCTGGCGATCAGATCGGAGTCGATGATCACCGCGCCGAGGTCCGCGAGCACCCCAGCCACCGTCGACTTGCCCGCTCCCATGCCTCCGGTGAGGCCGATTCGTAACATTCGACCAGTCTCGCATCCGATCCCGGCTCGGGCCTTCGCCGCCCCGACCCGGCTCCGGACACGGTCGGCGAAGGGACCAGAGGCCGACCGTGCACGTCGAACAGCCCGGCGGCGGCCAATGGGCTCGATTACCCATTGCGGGCCTGCATTCCACCGCGCGTGCGGCCATTTGCCCGTTCCGTGACTGCGCCGAGACCGATTCGCAACAATTCCGGATGTTTCGATTCGGCGGTGACGACTTTCCGACACGCCGAAGGCAATTACTCGCGCAAAATACTCTGGCGGGCAGTTTCGTTCGGCTAATCTTCGCCGTGGCGATCCAGGCCGACACCAGCGAAGCAAAGGAACATCATTGGGCACCAGAATCAACCAGACGGGTCGCCACCGCCTGGGTAGGGCGGGGCGAGTGCACTGCATTCAGATCCCTGCTGTGGCGGCGGCGCTCGCCGCGCACCGTCGCTCTTGGTTCACCGCGTTCATCAATCCCGCGCGGCACAGTTTCGCCGCCACGCGGAAGCGCTCGACCGCACCCGCGGTGCGTTGGGTACCTGCCACAGCAAGCTGAACCCGATGTCGAAGTGGCCCAGCCTCTCGCCAAGGCTGGGCCACTCTGCTGTGCGCGACACACTGCGTCTCGATGACCGACAAGCCAGCGGATTACAACTTTTCAATGATTTCCACGCTGGTTGTCCATAAATCCTCGCCTTTGGCGATGTCGTAGGACTCGGCGGAGGACTTGATCTCCCGCCGACCGGAGAAATATCTCCCCGTCGTCCCGGCCAATTCGGGTGCGAGCACGAGTCGAGCCAGTGCGGCAGCCGAACGGCGGGGGGTATGGACATTGATTCCCGGGACGATCGTCAGCGCGGGAAGTAGATTACGCCAGGCCCAGCCTTGGATTCCACGATAATCCCGGCCGAGCCCGGTGCCGGGCATGAGCCCCGGATCGAATGCGTTCACGGTGACGGCAGGCGGAACCGTCCCGGTGTCGAGATATCGGGCGAATTCATAGGTCGCCAGAACGTTGCAGAGCTTGGACGTGGTGTATCGGCGACGACCGGCAGGCCCGGGGCCGGCCGTGGCGTCGGAGTCGGCCGGATAGGCAAGGTCCCACGCCGTCGTGTAGACCGGCCGGGGCATACCCGTGGGCTTGGTCGGGTCGTGGGTGTCGCTGGCGACGAACACAATTCGTCCCGGCGTGGCCATGGTGGGCAGAAGTTCGCGGACCAGCAGGAAGTGCGCGAGGTGGTTGACGGCGAAAGTCTGCTCGATGCCGTCGGCGGTGCGCACGGTGTCCGAAACGATCTGTGTCCCCGCGTTGCAGACGATCGCGTGCAGCGGCGGCAAACCCAACTCGCCGAACCCGCGGGCGAAGCGACGCACAGCCGACAGCGAAGCCAAATCGAGGGGCAATCCCACGGCCCGGTCACCGAGCCGAGCCGAGGCCGCGTCGACCGCGGCGCCGCCCCTGCCGGTGATGGCGACGACCCGATCCGGGTCGGCGCGGAGAATCGCTTCGGCGGCCCGGAAGCCGAGACTGCCTGTGCCGCCGGTGATCAGGACGGTTTGCTGATCGCTCAACGCCGTGCCTCCCCGGCCGTCGGCTCCATCACGCGCAATGCGCATCGTGTTGCTGCGATCGTCATCGATTCTCCCGCTCAGTGCTGTCTTTTGATTGCCGTGCCCGCACGATCGCCGCGGGCGCCAGCGCCCGCAGTGCGGTGAGGAGGTCGCCGTACATGGCCTGCAAGTCCGCCTCGCCGGGCTCGAGCTGGGTCGCGAAGAAACAGCCGTCGGAGAAGGCGACGGCGAACCGCGCCAGCTCATCGGACGCGCTGCGCGCGACCTCGGCCTCGACCGTGTCCGCCAGCATCGCGGCGATCGCCTCGGCGAAGTAGCCGCGCGCATGCTCGCGCACCCGCCCGACCAACTCGCCCGCCACCCGGTCGGCGCCACCCTCCAGCGCCAGCAGATAGAACAGGCGCAGGAAAACCGGGTGGCCGGTGACCGCCGCCGCGCCGCGGCGCCGGACTTCCGCTGTGCGCTCCTCGACGTCGCCGCTCAGATCGTCCCAGCGCGGAAGCCCGGCGAACCAGCGCGCCGCCCCGCGCTCCATCACGGCGGCCAGCAACCCTTCCTTGCTGCCGAAATGCCAGTACAGCGAGGTGGCCGCGACGCCGACCTCCTTGCAGATCGCCGACACCGAGGTGCCCGCGTAGCCGCGTTCGCTCATCAACCGCTCCGCCGCATCGAGAAATTGCTCCCTCGACGGCGCGGTCCTCGTATCGAGCGCGACATCGATCTTCTTGGCCACGACTCCACTGTAAGGATCGTTACATACAGAGTCAAGCGCGCGCGTCCGGGCCGAATACTGGCGGGCCCAGGGCTGGCTGGTCGGGGATCCGCTGGTGCGGCTTCGTGCGCTTCTTCGGCGAAAGGAACCTCAGGAGTCAAACCACCCGGCCCGCTGCGGCACGCTACGGGCAGCTACCCGACCACGAAACCGCTACCGGAGATATAAGTCGGAACCTCAGCCAGTCGGCGCGCACGCACAAAGTCCTACCAAGAATCACGACAGAAGGCGTCGTGATTCTTTGGGAGCCTTGATTCGGCGGCCATCGGACAGCCCGATCGGTCAGTTCACGAAGGAGAGTTCAAGTGGGTTCTCAGGTCAATCCGTGCATCACGTTCAATGGCAACGCGCGGGAGGCGATGGAGTTCTACCAGCAGGTCTTCGGTGGCGCGCTGGAGGTTGCAACAGTCGCGGACTTCGGCTCACCGGACTCGCCGAGCGCTGACAAGGTCATGCACTCTCGTCTGGACACTTCTGCCGGCTACACGTTGATGGCATGGGACTTTCCGGATGAAAGACCCGGCCACCCGCCCCATCAGCCGGGCAACAACGTTGCGGTCTTCCTCGGTGGCGACGACGGAGAACTCCGCGACTACTTCGAGAAGCTGTCCGTTGGTGGCGCCGTCACGCTGCCTCTTGAAACGCAGGTATGGGGAGACGAGGCAGGCTCGCTCGTGGACCGATTCGGGATCAGCTGGATGTTCAACATCACCGCCCAGCACCACTGATCGACGAGCCGAGTTGCCTGTTGTGAACGATGAGCTGAACGCCAAGCTGGTCCGGATCGGCACCCACCGAGGCGACAAGCCCGCGCCGCAAGGAGAGCATCCAGCGCGAGTTCGCCGACCGTGGGGCCGGCTTCACGCACAAGGCGCTGACTACAACGCGAGCGAGCGGACCAAGTCCAGCATCTCGGCGCGGAAAAGCTTTGCGGGAGCTTGTGATTGCGGGCGAAGATGGCCGTACACTTCGAGCGCGATCAGGCCGTGCATCCGGCCCCACATGCGCAATGCGAGAGCGAGCGCATCCGGCGGCAGCGCGGGGAAGTCGGACCGGACGTGCTCGGCCAGGTCCGCGTCGAAGTCCGACCACGCACATTCAGCGATGGCCTGCCGCTGCGCCGCGTGTGGCCAGGCGGCCGCCGCGAGACCCACCAAGCCGGTGCAGGCGCGCAATTCGGCCGCCGCGGCGGGGCCGCCCGGCGGTGGCTGATACCCCGGCACCGGGTCGCCGTAGATGAGCCGGAATTCGGCGGGCCGCTCGACCGCCCAGTCACGCACCGCTTCTCCCCAGGCCATGATGCGTCCGGCCGGGTCATCGGCGGGTACGACGTCGCGCGCTGCTTCGAGGCGGTCGACGAGGGCGGTGTAGACGTCCGAGATGAGGGTCGAGATCAGGTCGTCGCGGGTGGCGTAGTAGCCGTATACGGCACCCGCCGTCATCCCCATTTCGCGGGCGATGGCACGCAACGAAATCGCGTCGGGTCCCCCCTCGGCCAGCAGGCGCATGGCGATCGTCTTGATATCCACCAGTGTCTGCGCGCGCAGACGCTCCCGGCGACTTTTGACGATCTCGGCCACGGTTGACACTCTACAGCGTTTGGCTACTATCAGCCGTGCCGGTACTGAACGGCGTGTAGTTACTGAACGATGCTTAGGAGTGATCGTGGATATCGGGGTTTTCGGGGCGACCGGCGTCATCGGTTCGCGTGTCGTCAGCGAAGCACTGCAGCGGGGGCACCGGGTCACCGCCTTCACGCGCGACGCCGCGCGGTTCCCCGCCGAACGCGGACAAGAGAAATGGGCTGTGGCCGACTGGCTGAGTGCCGACAGCATCGCGCCCGCCATCGCGGGTCTCGACGTCGTCGTGAGCGCGGTGAACGCGGGGCACGGCATCCCGGACACCATCGCCAACGCACGCGATTTCGTGGTGGGCGCTCAGGCAATGGTCGCGGCGCTGAACCGGCATCCGCGGATACGACTGATCGCGGTGGGCGGCGGCGGCAGCCTGGAAGTCGCCCCCGGCGTGCAGTTGCTCGACACCGGGGATGATTTCACCAGCATCCTCACCGAGGTGCTGGACGTACCGGCGGAGTACGCCGAGGTCGTGCGCGCCCTGCGCGACGCCCTGCATCTCTATCGCCTGTCCAACCGCAATTGGACGTACCTCAGCCCTTCGTCGGGCCGGATCAATCCCGGCGCCCGCACCGGTCGCTTCCGCATCGGAGGCGACCAACTCCTCGTCGGCGACGCGGACATCTCCGCCGAAGACCTTGCCGTCGCCCTGCTCGACGAAGCGGAGCAACCCCGATTCATCCAGCGCCGCTTCACCGTCGGCTACTGAGCGAGGGCGTACCGACCATGCACACCGACTGAGCCTCAGCCCATGTCGCGCTCGCGACACCGATTTCTGTCGGACCCCTCCGGCACAATAGAACGCGTCGGACGTCGATCTGGTTGCCACGCAAAGTAATCCGCAACCCGAGAGATAGGGGGCACTATGCCCGACGTCCATGCTTCGACGCCCGACCGATTCGCCGCGGACCACGAAGAGCTCGTGGCTTTCGCGGTGGAGATCGAGCGGCACCGGTCTCTGCTGCATCATGCGGCGGAGGATTATCGGTGGCGCGTCGCCCAGCGGGTCGAGCACTTCGACCCGTCGGAGCAGGAGCCGTGGCTGCGACAGGCGGAGCAGTTCATCGAGTCGCTGATGATCGACCCGATCAGGCACAGCACGCTGGATCTGGACGCTTACCGGGCCATCCGGGACGGCGTGCCCGTGCGATTCGACGCTGAACGCCGGGCGTACGTCCTGCGCGGTCCGGAGCGGGAGCCACTGGTGATCCGGCCCGGATTGCCGGAGCATCGGCTCGGTGTCATCGCCCGGCTGGCCACGCTCGGGTTGCGGCTCGAGCAAATCCAGGTCGTCGCGCTCACCACAGCCCAGATGGTGGCGCCACACGAAGCGGCACAACCGCCCGCCGAAGCGCCGGAAGTCCGTCGCGGCGGCACCACGAAACCCTCGCGAGGCAAAAACACGGCGTGGCATTAATCGAAAACGACTGTGCCCCAACCGGAATCCGGTTGGGGCACAGTCGTTGACTGATGCGGTCAGGCGTTGCCGGAGAGCTTCTCCCGCAGGGCCGCCAGCTGGGCGTCGCTGGCGAGCGAACCGCCGGCGGGCTCGGCCTGGCTGGCGGAGGCCTGCGCACCGCTCTCCGAGGAGTAGTTCGACGCGCCGCCGCCGTTCGCGGCCTCGGCCGCGGCGTCGGCCGCCATCTTCTCCATCTGCGCGGTGTGCATCTTGTGGCGACGCTCCGCCTCGGCGTAGCGGCCTTCCCACTCCTCGCGCTGCTTCTCGAAGCCGTCGAGCCATTCGTTGGTCTCGGGATCGAAGCCCTCGGGGAAGATGTAGTTGCCCTGCTCGTCGTAGCTGTCGGCCATGCCGTACTTCGACGGGTCGAACTCGGCGTGGTAATCCTCGTTGGCCTGCTTGAGGCTCAGCGAGATCCGGCGCCGCTCCAGATCGATGTCGATGACCTTGACCATCGCGTCGTCGCCGACGGAGACGACCTGGTCCGGGACCTCGACGTGGCGCTCGGCCAGCTCGGAGATGTGCACCAGGCCCTCGATGCCCTCCTCGACGCGGACGAACGCGCCGAACGGAACGAGCTTGGTGACCTTGCCCGGCACGATCTGGCCGATCGCGTGGGTGCGGGCGAACTGCCGCCACGGGTCTTCCTGGGTCGCCTTGAGCGACAGCGAGACGCGCTCGCGGTCCAGATCGACGTCGAGCACCTCGACGGTGACCTCGTTGCCGACCTCGACGACCTCGGACGGGTGGTCGATGTGCTTCCAGGACAGCTCGGAGACGTGCACCAGACCGTCCACGCCGCCCAGGTCGACGAACGCGCCGAAGTTGACGATCGAGGAGACCACACCCTTGCGGACCTGGCCCTTCTGCAGCTGGTGCAGGAACTCGCTGCGGACCTCGGACTGGGTCTGCTCCAGCCAAGCGCGGCGGGACAGCACGACGTTGTTGCGGTTCTTGTCCAGCTCGATGATCTTGGCTTCGATCTCCTTGCCGACATACGGCTGCAGATCGCGCACCCGGCGCATCTCGACGAGCGAGGCGGGCAGGAAGCCGCGCAGGCCGATGTCGAGGATCAGGCCGCCCTTGACGACCTCGATGACGGTGCCCTTGACGGCCTCGTCCTTCTCCTTGAGTTCCTCGATGGTGCCCCACGCACGCTCGTACTGCGCCCGCTTCTTCGACAGGATCAGGCGGCCTTCCTTGTCCTCCTTGGTGAGAACAAGCGCCTCGACCTCATCACCCACGGAAACGACCTCATTGGGGTCGACATCGTGTTTGATGGAGAGCTCGCGAGAGGGGATGACGCCTTCGGTCTTGTAACCGATGTCGAGCAGGACCTCGTCGCGATCGACCTTGACGATGGTTCCTTCGACGATGTCGCCGTCGTTGAAGTACTTGATCGTGGCATCGATGGCGGCGAGGAAATCCTCGGCGGAGCCGATGTCGTTGACGGCTACCTGCGGCGAGGTGACGGTGGTGGGCATATGTCGGTTTGCTCCGGACGGATTGTGGTCGGTTGCGGACATTGGAACTTTCGGTACGCTGCGATCTCACCGCGAGGTGTGAAGACGGACACTAGGAACGTACCGCACGCAACGCGCGTGAAACTCAGCACGGGTTGAACTCCGGTACGGCTGTACGGAAGACACTCGCGCGTTCAGCGTACGCGACCCCGGTCCGGCCGGGCAAACCGGTCGGGCCGCCACGCCGATAGGCTGATCGGCGTGTCGGAAGATCGCCATGCGCAAGCAAACGCACTGCTCGGAACGGCAGGCACAGCCCGGACCCGAATCGGATCGGCGGCCAGCCAGCTGGCCAGCCGACGCTGGTGGGACGCCGACGCCGCCCAGTACCACGAGACGCACGCGGAGTTCCTCGGCGTGGACTCCCCCGGCGGCGAGTTCGTGTGGTGCCCGGAGGGCCTGCACGAGGGCGACATGCGTTTCCTCGGCGACGTCGCGGGCAAGGTGGTCCTGGAGATCGGCTGCGGCTCGGCACCGTGCTCGCGCTGGCTGGCCGGGCAGGGCGCGCGGCCGGTGGGGCTGGACCTGTCTCGCGGGATGCTGGAGCGCGGGCAAGCCGTCATGGCGCGCGGCGGCCAGCGGGTGCCGCTGGTGCAGGCGGACGCCGAGGCCCTTCCGTTCGCCGACGCGTCGTTCGACCTGGCTTGTTCGGCGTTCGGCGCGGTGCCGTTCGTCGCCGACTCGGCGTTGGTGATGCGGGAGGTGGCCCGCGTCCTGCGCCCGGGCGGGCGCTGGGTGTTCTCGGTGAATCATCCGATGCGCTGGGTCTTCCCGGATGATCCCGGTCCGGCGGGCCTGACCGCCACCATCCCTTACTTCGACCGCACCCCCTACGTCGAGGTCGACAGCGAGAACGTCCCCACCTACGTCGAGCACCACCGGACCATCGGCGACCGGGTCCGCGAGATCGTCGCGGCGGGACTGGTCGTGGCGGACATCGTCGAACCGGAATGGCCGGAATGGCTCGACCGCGAATGGGGGCAGTGGAGCCCCTTGCGCGGCGAGCTGTTCCCTGGCACCGCCATTTTCGTCACTTGGAAGCCCTGAGCGACGAGGGGTGATGCTCGTCGACCAGCTCGAGGATGGAGACCTCATGGGACACCAGCGTCCCTTGCACCCGCGGGCTGTCGATGATCTTGCGTAAGTCGTCCCGGAAGGCTTCGGCCGCCGCCGCGGTGTCGAAGTCCAAGTCGATGAGCACCCGGTTCGGGTTGTGCAGGAACCGCTCCACCCGGCAGTTGCGGGCTCCGGCGTCGGCGCGGAACTTTTCGTAACTGTCGAACATGGTCTTCCACGAGTCGTAGTCGCGCACGGTGTCGTCGACATGCACTGTCGTGGTCATCGGACTCCCCTTTCGGTGCGGGCTGCTGGAAAGTTGCTGACAACCAGTCTTCGCGCCGAAGCGGTCGGGCACCAGCCATGATCGCGGGTATTTCGACCTGGACGGAGGGTGTGCGCACCAGACCGGACGACACTCTTCGCCGGATCGCGCGCCGATGCCGCGGCGTCACTCGGCAGTACCGTCCGGCGCCGTTCCGTCATCGCGTTTCGGTTTGCGCCCGGCCTGTTCCAACGCCACGCGCAGCGCGTACTCGATCTGGGCGTTGATACTGCGCAGGTCGTCGGCCGCCCACTTCGCGATGGCGTCGTGGACGGCCGGGTCCAGGCGTAGCAGCAGTTTCTTGCGCTCAGCCATGGGCCGCCCGCCTCAGGAGTAGAGCGAACCGGCGTTGACAACGGGCTGAGCCGGACGATCACCACACAGCACGACGAGCAGATTCGACACCATCGCCGCCTTGCGCTCCTCGTCCAGCTCCACCATGCCCTCCTGGGCGAGTCGCTCCAGCGCGAGGCCGACCATGCCGACCGCGCCCTCGACGATCCGGGTCCGCGCGGCGACCACCTGGGCGGCCTGCTGGCGAACCAGCATCGCCTGGGCGATCTCGGGCGCATAGGCGAGGTGGGTGATCCTGGCCTCCAGCACCTCGATGCCCGCCATCTCGGTGCGCTCGCGCAGTTCGACGGTGAGTTCCTCGGCGACCTCGGCGCCGTCGCGCAGGCTGGTGCGGTCCGCGTCGTGCGCGTCGTACGGGTGCGTGGTGGCCAGGTGGCGCACCGCCGCCTCGGACTGGGTCTCGACGTACTCCTCGTAGTCGTCGACGGCGAAGGCCGCCTTGAAGCTGTCCATCACCCGGTAGACGACCACGGCGGCGATCTCGACCGGGTTGCCGTCGGCGTCGTTGACCTTGAGCTTCTGCGTCTCGAAGTTGCGCACGCGCAGCGAGATGCTCTTGCGGTCGGTCAACGGGAGCACCGAGAAGAAGCCCGGCTCGCTCACCGAGCCGACGTAACGGCCGAAGAACTGGACCACCTTGGCCTCATTCGGGTTCACCACGGTCAGGCCGGTCACGAGCAACAGCAGGACCACGACGATGACCGTCGCGGCCACCGCGCCGCCAACGGCGAGTGCGTTGCCGTGCCTGGCTCCCGCGACGAAACCGAGCGCCGCGGCGCCACCGAACAGCACCGTGAGCACGAACCACCCAACCAGCACCAGAAAGCCGTTGACCCGGAACGCAGAGCGAAACTGCATGACATCCTCCCAATATCAAAGTGATATCACGAAGATAGCATCTCGCCGCCGCGCCGACCAGAGCGCGACGGCGACGACCGTCAGCGTGCGGGCCGGATATTGCGGTTGAAACGGAACAGGTTGCGCGGATCGTGCTCCGCCTTGAGCGCGGCCAGCCGCGCGTAGGTTTCGGGCCGGTAGCCGGCGCGGGTCTGCGCCTCGTCGGCCGCACCGCCCGCGCCGTAGAGGAAGTTGAGGCTGTGCCCCAGCGTCCATGGCGCCAGTGCGGCACGGATCTCCGCCTGGGTCGCGGCGTCTTCGGGTCCGGTGATGATCCGCACGATGTATCCGGCCTCGCGATGGTCCACCGCGATCCCCGTGCCGCTCGGACGTGCCAGCGCGCCGCCGAGATGACGGACGTCGATGACCGCTCCCGCGCCGGACTCCGGGCCCGCGGCGGCCAGCAGCGCGGAGGCCGCCTCTTCGGTGAACGCACCGAGCAGCGCGTTGGTGGCGGCGTAGGCGTGCGGATGGTCGGGGTCGCTGTGGATGGTGTGCGACTCGGTGTAGGGCATCGCGCGCAAGTCGTCTTCGAGCCGGTCGCCGACCGCGCGCAGCGGGGCGACCGAGCGCTCGCCCTCCTCGGCCGAGCCGGTGAAGGCGATCCGGATGGACGCGACGTACCGCCCGCGCAGCGGTGCGTGCACCTGCGGGATATCCGGGAAGGCGAGCATGGTGACCGTCGAGGTCAGCGCGTCCGGCACGGTCGCGGTCCACTGCCGCCACGCGTCCAGCGCTCGTTCGACCAGCGGCGTGTCGAACACCAGCTGCCCGCCGTACACCGTCGTGACCGGAACCAGATCGACGTCCAGCGCCGTGACGACACCGAAGTTGCCTCCGCTGCCGAGCACGGCGCCGAACAGCTCGTCGCCGGGCGTCAGCGCCCGCACCCGGCCTTCGGCGGTGACCAGTTCGATCGCCCGCACGTACTCGGCGGCGTAGCCGAACCGCCGCGCGAGCAGCCCTACCCCGCCGCCGAGCAGATAGCCCACCACGCCGACCGAAGGCGATGAACCGTTCAGGGGCGCCAGCCCGTGCTCGGCCGCGGCTTGGACCAGCGCGCCCGCGCGCACCCCCGCGCCGATGTGCGCCGTCCGGCTCGCCGGATCGATCCGGATGCCGGTCATCCGGCGCGTGCTGATCAGCACTCCCCCGTCAGCCGCGACCGACAGCCCATGCCCGGTCGCCTGCACGGCGATCGGAAGATCGTGGCGCGCGGCGTATTCCACGGCGGCACGCACGTCCTCGGCGTGTACCGCGCCGACAATCAGCGCGGGCCGGTGCGTGTAGGCGGTCTGGAAACCCGCGATTTCCGCCTCGTAGCCGGGGTCACCCGGACGGAAGACCGGGCCGGTGAAAGCGTCGATGTCGATGGCCTGCGTGGCGTTGTTTCCCATGCCTTCGACGCTGCTCTACCGGTGATAAGAAGTAAAACAGATAGTTCTTCTAGATACTAGAATCAGTAGTTATGGAATTGCGGCAGCTTCGCTACTTTGTCACGGTCGCGCAGGAGGCGAGCTTCACCCGGGCGGCGGCGAGGCTGCATCTGGCCCAGCCCGGGCTGAGCGCGCAGATCCGGCAGCTGGAACGTGAACTCGGTCAGCCGCTGCTCGACCGCGGCGGACGCACCGTGACGTTGACCGAGGTCGGCGCGGCCGTGTTGCGGCAGGCGGAGGCGGCGCTGACGGCCGCCGAGCGGATCACCGAGACGGTGGACGAGTTCACCGGCCTGCTGCGCGGTCAGGTCCGGATCGGCCTCATCTCGGGCGCTGCGGTCGAGGAATTCGATGTCGCCGCCGTGCTCGCCGATTTTCACGACGACCATCCGCAGATCGGCATCAGCCTCACCGAAGACACCTCCGAGCGGATGCTCGCCGCCCTCGGCAGGGGCGAACTGGACATCGCGCTGATCGGGCTGACCGGCGCGGAACTGGATCCCGGGTTCGGCATCGATGTGGTGCTGGATACGGCGGTGGTGGCCGCGGTCCCGGCGGCGGACGCCGACTTCGACGCCGAGATTCCGCTGGCCGCGCTGTGCGCTCACCCGCTGATCTGCCTGCCACCCGGCACGGGGCTCCGCGGCGTGTTTCAACGCGCTTGCGCCGCAGCGGGATTCGAGCCCGACATCGCCTACGAGGCCGCCGCACCCGCGCTACTGCTGCGCCTGGCCGCGCGCGGCCTCGGCGTCGCGGTGGTGCCCGCGCTCACCACCCAGGAGGCCGCGGCCTTCGGAGTGCGGACCGTGCGCATCGTCGAGCCCGAGCTGCGCGGTCGGCTCGCGCTGGCCTGGCGCATCGACCGTCCCGCCGGTCCGGCGGCCAAAGTGCTCCTCGGCCAACTGCGAATCGCCATGCGCTCCGACACGTAAGTCGGCGAGCCAACTGCTCGCCGAACTCGAGCCGACGCCAGGTCTCGATCCCCGGTCTCGGCCCGGTCACCGAACTCGAGTGAGCCGACGGCATCGAGCCGATAGCCGACCGCACACGGCGCGGCGGGGTGCGGTCGCGATGGTCGACGCGGCCGCCGAGACAACCGGCGGCGCTGAACGGTTCGTCGCCCACGGTCGGCGTGGCTGCTCTCCGCCTCGGCGCCGGGTCGGGCCGCGTGGCGCTCGATTCAGAGCAGCCGCGAAAGGAACGCCTTGGTGCGCTCATGCCGCGGGTTCGCCAGCAGCTCGCGCGGCGGCCCGGCCTCCACGACCACGCCGCCGTCCATGAACACCAATTGGTCGGCGACCTCCCGCGCGAACCCCATCTCGTGCGTGACCACGACCATCGTCATGCCCGACTCCGCGAGTTCCCGCATCACGGTGAGCACCTCACCGACCAGCTCCGGGTCCAGCGCGGACGTGGGTTCGTCGAACAGCATGAGCTTCGGGTCCATCGCCAGCGCCCGCGCGATGGCCACACGCTGCTGCTGGCCACCGGACAGCTGCGCCGGATAGGCGTTCGCCTTCTCGGCCAAGCCGACCCGGGCCAGCAGTTCCCGCGCTCTGGTCACCGCCTGCGCCTTGCGGATCTTCTTGACCTGCGTGGGCGCCTCGATGACGTTCTCCAGCGCGGTCCGGTGCGGGAACAGGTTGAAGTGCTGGAACACCATGCCGATCTCGCGGCGCTGCGCGGCCGCCTCGCGCGGGTGCAGCTCGTAGAGCCTGCCGTTCTTCTCCTGGTAGCCGACGAGTTCGCCGTCGACGTACAGCCGGCCCGCGTTCACCTGCTCGAGGTGATTGACGCAGCGCAAGAAGGTCGACTTGCCGGAGCCGGAAGGCCCGATCACACAGAGCACTTCGCCGCGGCCCACCTCGAGCGAGACGCCCTTGAGCACCTGCAACGCACCGAAGTGCTTGCACACCCGATCCGCGACGATCATCGGCGACCGCCGATCGCCGCCCGGGGTGTCGGTCTTTCCGAGATCTGTACTCATTTCGCCTTCACCACCGCTTGGGCGTCGGCGAGTTCCTGCAGCTGCTTGGCGGTCAGCTGGCGGGAGACGCCGCGCGAGTAATAGCGCTCCAGATAGTACTGCCCGACCATCAGCACGCTGGTGATCGCCAGATACCAGGTGGCGGTGACCAGCAGCAGCGGAATCGGCTGGAAGTTCACACCGTAGATATCCCGTGCCCGGCCGTAGAGGTCGGTGCTCAGCGGGATCGCGGTGACCAGCGAGGTGGTTTTCAGCATGCCGATGAGCTCGTTGCCGGTCGGCGGAATGATCACCCGCATGGCCTGCGGCAGCACCGTCCTGCGCATGGTCTGGCTCCAGGACATTCCGAGCGCGACGGACGCTTCGCGCTGCCCTTCACCGACGGAGTTGATGCCCGCCCGGACGATCTCGGCCATATAGGCGGCTTCGTTGAGGCCGAGGCCGATCACGGCGAAGGTGAACGCCGCCTGTAGGCCCTGCACGTCGAGCTGGAAGAACTGCGGTCCGAACGGAACGCCGAGGTGGATCTGGCGATACAGCGAGGGGAACAGCCCCCAGAACACCAACTGCACGAACACCGGAGTGCCGCGGAAGATCCACAGGTACACCCACGCCGAGGCCCGCAGCACCGGGTTCGGCGAGAGGCGCATCACGGCCAGCACGGTGCCGAGCACGACCGCGATGGCCATCGCGAGCACGGTCAATTCCAGTGTGACGAGGGCACCGGCGGTGATCCGGCTGTCGAACAGATACTTCCCGTAGGTATCCCAGCGATACGCCGGGTTCGTCGCGGCGCCGTAGACGAACAGAGCCACCAAAGCCAGAATGATCGCCGCCGCTATCCAGCGACCGGGCCTGCGCAGCGGAACCGCTTTGATCGGCTCCGGCTCCCGCGTTGAATCCGCCCGGTCGGGCCCGGGTTCGCCGGGCGCCGACCGGATGTCGTTGTCGGCCACCGATCAGCTCACGGCGCCGTTGATCACGGACTTGGTGATGGCGCCTTCCTGGACACCCCAGTTCTTCGTGATCTCGGCGTACTTACCACTGTCGATGAGGTGCTGGACGGCCTTCTGCAGCACCGCGGCCAGCGGCGCGCCCTTGGCCACCGCCCAGCCGTAGGGCGCGGAATCGAACACCGGGCCCGCGTTCTCGATCTTGCCGTCGCTCTGCTTGATCGCGTACGCCGTCACCGGGGAGTCGGCCGACATGGCGTCGACCTGACCGAGCACCAGCGCGTTGGTCGCGGCGCTCTGCTCATCGAACGGCTTGATATCGATGGCGGGCTTGCCCTCGGCAACGCACTTGGCGCTCTTGGCGGGCACCTCGTCGGTGTGCTCCACGGTGGTCGCCTGCACGGCGACCTTCTTGCCACAGGCGTTGTCCGGGTCGACCGGCTTGCCCTTCTGCTGGGCCCACTGGATACCCGCGTTGAAGTAGGTGGTGAAGTCGACCTGCTGCTCGCGTTCCTTGGAGTCGGTGATCGAGGACATGCCCACGTCGTAGGTGCCTGCCTGAATCGCGGGGATGATCTTCTCGAAGGCCGACTCGACGTATTCGGCCTTGACGCCGAGCACGGCGGCGACCGCCTCCATCAGGTCCACGTCGAACCCGACGATCCGGCCGCCGGCGTCCTTGTACTCGTTGGGCTGGTAGGGAATGTTCACGCCGACGACGATCTTGCCGGACTGCTCGACCTTGTCCGGCAGTTGTGCGGCGATCTCGTCGACCTTGTCCACCTGCACTTTGGGCACCGAGGGTCCGGACTCCTCGGTGTTCGTGGTACAGCCCGTCAGCACCAGTGCGCCCGCGGCGAGCACACCCAGTGCGGCCCGCAGGGCGCGCCCGCCGAGAAACAATCGATCAGACACAGCAGCCCTCCACATTTCGGATATACGCAACCCGGGCGACATCACCCGTTTGGCAATCTAAGCGACCGGGACGGTTCGTGTTGGGCAGATAGCGCAGCGACACGAAGTCGTTGCGAAGTTCCCTGCCGCCGACGTGCCGGTACGTTGCCGGGACACCCTAGCCCCTCGCTGCATGACCTGCGGCTTTGGGGTCGGCGCACGGTCCACCATGCTGTTCGTCCGTGACACGCTCGGGCGTGGCGCGCTACCCCTCCCGGCGCCGCGATTCTCGGACGCTACCTGCGGTGCACCCTCGCGCACACCTGCTCGGTGAATTCGCTGGTCGAAGCCATTCCGCCGATGTCGGAGGTGGCGATGCCCGCCTCCAACGTCGCGGCGACGGCTCGCTCGATCCGCGCGCCCGCCTGCGCCAATGGCGTCTCCGCGTCCCGAGCCGCCAGCCACCGCAACAACATCGCCGACGACATCTGCAACGCCGCCGGGTTCGCGCGATTGTGCCCGGCCAGCGCGGGCGCGGCGCCGTGCACGGCCTGCGCCATGGCCTTGGTCGCCGAGCAGTTCAACGATGCGGCCAATCCGAGCGAGCCGCTCAGCTCCCCGGCCAGGTCGGACAGGATGTCGCCGAACAGGTTCTCGGTCACCAGCACGTCGTAGTCGGCGGCGGCGCGCACCAAGTGCGCGGCGGCCGCGTCGACATGTTCGTCGTCGACATCGACGCCAGGATAGGCGTGGGCCACCGCATAGCAGACGTCACGGAACAGGCCCATGGTCAGCGGCAGCACGTTGGCTTTGTGCACGATGGTCACCCGCTTGCGCCGCGTCGCGGCCAGCCGGAACGCCTGATGCGCGATCCGCTCGCAGGCGGCGCGGGTCACCAGACCGACCGACATCGCGATGTCCGGCGTCGGCGCGAACTCGCCCGTCCCCGCGAACATGTTGCGGTCGGCGTAGAAGCCCTCGCTGTTCTCCCGGACGATCACCAGATCGATGTCGGGCGCCGCGGCGCGCACACCGGCGAACGCCCGCGCGGGGCGGATGTTGGCGTAGAGGCCGAACCGCTTGCGGATGGCGCCGCCCGGGGCGACCGCGACGCGATGTTCGGCGGGATAGGACACGTTGTCGTGGGGACCGAGGATCCAGCCGTCCACACCGTCGAGCGCGTCGAGCGTCTGCTCCGGCAGCGGCGTACCGAACTCGGCGATGGCGCGATGTCCCATCGCCAGCGGCACCCAGTCGACCCGCGCGGCGCCCGCCGCCGACAGCGCCTCGTCGACCACCTGCCTGGCGGCGCGCACCACCTCGGGACCGATGCCGTCGCCGTCGATCAGGCCGAGCCGCAGCGCTCGGGGCTTGCTCGCATCGTTCACCGGAACATCCTCTCGCCGCCGCGCCCGGGCGGCTGAACCGGCCCGCGAACACACCGGAGGCAGTTACCTTCGGGAGACCATGGTGCAGTCGGTCGAACTACTTCTCGATGACGCCGCCGACGCGGAGATTCGTCAGCAGTGGCGGCTGCTGGCCGAGGCCGGCGTGTCGAGCCTTGCCGTGCGCACCGACGAGTCCAACCGCCCGCACATCACCGCGGCGGTGGCCAGACAGGTCTGGCCGCGCATCGAGCAGGCGTTGGACGAGCAGGCATTCTCGCCAATCTCGGTGCGGCTGGGCGGGTTGGTGGTCTTCGGTGCGCGCCGTCCCATCCTGGTGCGGCTGGTCGTGCCGTCGGAGCCGCTGCTCGCGCTGCACCGGCGGATCTTCCACACCATCTCACCCTGCCCCGGCATTCCGGCCAACCTGCATCCGGACGCCTGGACACCGCACATCACGCTGGCCAGGCGCGTGCCGCCGCATCAGCTGGGCGAGGCGATCCACGCCGTCGCGCGGGATCGGGATTTTCCGGCGACCGTGCTGGGTATCCGTCGATGGGATGGTGATCAGCGGCGCGAGTGGCCGGTCGGCCGGATCCGCCGTGGAAGATAACCGAGTCGGCCCGCGTTATAGCTGGCACACCGAACACGAGAGGACGTCATGGCGACCCAGACGCTGACCCAGCAGAATTTCGACGAGGTAGTCACTGGAAACGACGTGGTACTCGTCGACTTCTGGGCCGATTGGTGCGGTCCGTGCAAGAGTTTCGCCCCCACCTTCGAGGCCTCCTCCGACAAGCACCCCGACGTGGTGCACGGAAAGGTCGACACCGAAGCCGAACAGGGCCTCGCGGCGGCTGCCAACATCCGCTCGATCCCGACCATCATGGCCTTCCGGGAGGGCGTGCTGGTGTTCGCGCAGCCCGGCGCGCTGCCGCCCGCCGCGCTCGAGGATCTGGTGACCCAGGTCCAGGCGCTGGACATGGACGAAGTGCGCAAGCAGCTCGCCGAACAGCAGGCCGGTCAGTAGTCGGCTCGGCGCGGAAAGTTCCTGCGCCGCAACGGTATCGATCCAGGCCCGAACACGGCCGCCCCGGCAAGCGGGAGTCCGTGTTCGGGCCTGGCTCGTGACCGGGCCCGGGCGGCATGCTTCGACCGCGGAGCGGCACCCAGCCGCCCCGCGGTCGATGTTCTCGATGTCAGGACACGCCGAGCAGGTTGACGCACGCGATCATCGCGCGCACCGTCGACTCGGCGCCGTCGTCGGCGATGGCCGCGCCCCAACCGCGCCTGCCGTCGCACTCGCACTGCACGAAAGTGGCGGTGCCACTCGCGGTGCGCCGCTGATGGAACTGCAGGATCTCCACCGGGTAGCCCTCGTCGTAGAGGGCCGAAGTCATCGCCGCGACCGGGCTGCCCGCGGCGACGACGGTCCGCAAATGGCCGGCGAACTCCAGCGTGGCGGTGAACTCGGCGGTGCGGCTGCCCGCTGGCGACCAGTCACCGAGCCGGATCGGGCCGTGCTGCTCGCAATAGCGGCGGTGGAACTCCGCCGAGGTCAGGCCGGTGCTTTCGGCGCGCAGGCCCTTCGGAGCGGCGGCGTGGAACATGTCGGTATCGAGCGACAGGATGGTCATTGAAAGTAGGTCTTCCCGAAGATGTCGTGGCTCAGTTGACAGAGGGGACCAGCACTGACAAGTCGAACAGCCCGCAGCGAGGGAGCCGGCCCGGATCAGACCCCGCTACGGCGGGTTACTACGAGGCCTCGACGACGCTGCGCCACCATCGCGGTAAGCGGAACAAGCCCGGTGCGAACTTCCGGTCCGGCGGTAACCGGCGCGATCACGGAGTGCCCGGTGAGCGACGCCATCGACACAGCACGGTCGCGGTCTGCGACGCGGAGCGCTGCGCTGTGGCGGTCGACGGGATTCGGCACGCGATCGAGAATAGGGACATCGCGGCGCAATAGCAACCATATTCGATGCCGGATCTGTCTACTGGCGAGTACCATTCGCGCAGTTCAGGGCATTGCGGGCACGCCGAAGGTAGCGTCGGTGGCATGGGTCTCGTCGCCATGACCATCCCGGGTCTGTCCCTCCTGCTGATCGCGCTCGCCTTCGCCGAAGTCGCATGGAACAAACTCACCGGAACCCGCGTGCTGCCCTGGACCCGCAGACGGTCGGGCCGCCCGGTGGCGGCCGCGGGCTTCGAAGAGGTGACGGCGCTGTTCCAAGGCGCGAAGCATTACGAATTCGAGCAGCGAATGACGACGCTGATGCACCGGGAGAACAAGTCCGACGGCGCACCGCCGCGCGATGAGGTGGATCTCACGAGTGGTTCGGCGCGCCTGGTGCGGCAGCTCCCGCAGTAAGGCAGGGCGCCGACAGCGCGATCCGGGCGTGTTGCCCGAATCCTACTGTGGCACTGCGGTACTCGCTAGCCGGCCGGGACCTCGTTCAGCGCGCCGGTGGCGACGTCGAAGACGAAGCCGCGGATCGAGTTCTTGTGCGGCACGAAGGGGCTCGCGACGATCCGTGCGATCGATTGGCGCACATCGGTTTCCAGGTCCGAGAACGACTCCGCCGACCACTCCGGCTTGATCCCGGTCTCCGCCTGGATGGTGGCCTTGAACGCGTCGTCGGTGAAAGTGAGCATGCCGCAATCGGTGTGGTGGATCAGGATGATCTCCCTGGTACCGAGCAACCGCTGACTGATCGCGAGCGAGCGGATCTCGTCGGGGGTCACCACGCCGCCCGCGTTGCGGATGACGTGCGCCTCGCCCTCCGCGAGGCCGAGCGCGCCGTAAATGTTGAGCCGCGCGTCCATGCACGCGACAACGGCCACCCCCTTCGAGGGCGGCAACGGCAGCGGGCCTTGGAAGGCGTTGGCATATGCCGCGTTGTTCGCCAGGTACTCATCGGTGACAGTCATGGGCTATCCCCTGCGCTCGGTATGCGGAAATCCCTCTATGTGACCAGCTCACGGTAGATGCCCGCGCGCGGCGGGACACCTGTCCCGTTCACGGTGATTCGTTTACTGGCGCGGCAGGGCGATGATAGCTCCCGGAATGCCGGATTCCGGGCCCGTGCGGTCGGGCCCGGCATGTCCGGTCGATGCGTCGCGCTGTGCTTTCAGTGCGCTGCGGCGTCCCAGCTGCGGCCGACGCCCACGGAGACCTCCAAGGGCACCGACAGGGCGATCGCCGCGGACATCTGTTCGCACGCCAGCGCTTCCAACCCTTCCCGCTCCCCTTCCGCGACCTCGAACAGCAACTCGTCGTGGATCTGCAGCAGCATCCGGGAACGCAGCCCGGCCGACCGCATCGCCCGGTGCACGTTGATCATCGCGACCTTGATGATGTCGGCCGCGGTGCCCTGGATCGGGGCGTTGAGCGCCATCCGCTCGGCCGCCTCCCGGCGCTGCCGGTTGCTGGAGTCCAGATCGGGCAGGTAGCGGCGGCGGCCGAACAACGTCTGGGTGTAGCCGACCTTGCGCGCCTGTTCGACCACTTCGTACAGGTAGTCACGGATCCCGCCGAAGCGAGCGAAGTAGACGTCCATATGCTCCTTCGCCTCGGTGGTGCTGATCTTCAGCTGCGCCGAGAGCCCATACGAACTCAACCCGTAGGCCAGGCCGTAGGACATCGCCTTGATCCGGCGGCGCAACTCCGGAGTCACCTCGGCGATCGGGATGTCGAACGCCTTCGACGCGACGAAGCTGTGCAGGTCCTCACCGGAGTTGAATGCCTCGATCAAGCCCTCGTCCGCGGACAGGTGCGCCATGATCCGCATCTCGATCTGGCTGTAATCCGCCGTCATCAGCGACTCGTAGCCGGAGCCGACCACGAAGGTGTCGCGGATCTGCCTGCCGGTGTCGGTGCGGATCGGGATGTTCTGCAGATTCGGGTCGGTGGAGGACAACCGCCCGGTGGCCGCGATGGTCTGGTTGAACGTGGTGTGGATGCGGCCGTCCTCGGCGACGCACTTGAGCAGGCCGTCGACGGTGACCTTCAGCCGGGTGGCGTCGCGGTGCGCCAGCAAGTGCTCCAGGAACGGGTGCTGGGTCTTCTCGAACAAAGACTCCAGTGCGTCCGCGTCGGTGGTGTAGCCGGTCTTGGTGCGCTTGGTCTTCGGCATGTCCAGTTCGTCGAACAGCACCACCTGCAGCTGCTTGGGCGAGCCCAGGTTGATCTGCTTGCCGATCACCTCGTAGGCCGCGTTCGCCGCCTCGGTGACCCGATCGGCGAATTGCCGCTGCAACGTCGCCAGCTGATCGGTGTCCACGGCGATGCCCGCGTCCTCCAGCGTGGACAGCACGCCGAGCAGCGGCAGCTCCATATCGGCGAGCAGCGGCGTGGACTCGATCTTGCGCAGTTCCTCGTCCAGCGCGTCGGCGAGATCCGCCACCGCGCGGGCGCGCAGCATCTGCGCCCGCGCCAGCTCGGCGTCGACGGTGTCCTCCTCGTCGAGCAGGGACAGCTGCGCGGTATCGACAGTCTCGGCGCGCAGCTCGCGGTGCAGGTAGCGCAGCGAGAGATCGTCGAGGTTGAACGTGCGCTGGCCGGGGCGGACCAGATAGGCGGCCAGAGCCGTGTCGCTGGTCAGCCCGCCGAGGGTCCAGCCGCGGCCGCGCAGCGCGTGCACGGCGGCCTTCGCCTCGTGCAGTGCCTTGGGCACGGCCGGATCGGCCAGCCAGGCACCCAGCGCTGCCTCGTCCTCCGGGGTGAGCACGGTGACGTCGATGTAGCCGCTCTCGCCATCACCCGCCGCGATGGCAAGCGCGCGCACGTCACCATGCGCCGGAGTGCCCGTGCCGATGATCGAGACACCGTGGCGCACACCGGCTTTCGCGTGCTCGGTGAGCCAGGCGGCAACCGCGCCGATCTCCAGCGCGCCACCGCTGATCTCGAAGCCCGCCTCCGCCTCGGGCTGCGGCGGGGCCAGCGTCTCGAACAGCCGATCGCGCAGCACGCGGAACTCGAGATCGTCGAACAATCGGTGGATCTTCTCCCGATCCCACGGCCCCTGCGCAAGCTGGTCCGGCGTGTACGGCAGCGGCACGTCGCGCATCAACTCGGTGAGCTGCCGATTGAGCACCACACTGCTCAGGTTGGCGCGCAGCGCGTCACCGACCTTGCCCTTCACCTCGTCGACCTTGTCGACCAGGGTGTTCAGGTCGCCGTACTCGCGGATCCACTTGGCGGCGGTCTTCTCTCCGACGCCGGGTATGCCGGGCAGGTTATCGCTCGGATCCCCGCGCAACGCCGCGTAGTCGGGGTACTGGATCGGTGTGAGGCCGTACTTGGCCAGCACCTCGTCCGGGGTGAACCTGGTCAGATCAGAGACGCCCTTGCGCGGGTACAGCACGGTGACGTTCTCGTCGACCAACTGGATGGAGTCGCGGTCGCCGGTGACGATGAGCACGCGGAAACCCTCGGCCGTCGCGCGGGTGGTGAGCGTGGCGATGAGATCGTCGGCCTCGAAGCCATCGATCGCCATCACCGGGATACCCATCGCACCGAGCACGTCCTTGGTGAGTTCGACCTGCCCGCGGAACTCGTCCGGCGTGGTGGTGCGGTTGGCCTTGTACGCCGGGTACGCCTCGGCGCGGAAGGTCTGGCGGGACACGTCGAACGCCGCGGCCACATGCGTCGGCTTCTCGTCGCGCAGCAGGTTGATCAGCATCGCGGTGAAGCCGTACACCGCGTTCGTGGTCTGCCCGGTGACCGTCTTGAAGTTCTCCGCCGGTAGCGCGAAGAACGCGCGGTAGGCGATCGAATGACCGTCCAGCAGCAGCAGCGTCGGCCGGTCGCCCGACCCGGGATCGCTGGAGCCGGACGCGGTGGCGGGACGCGGAGCGGTCGTGGGTGAACTCACCCTCCAGAGTCTAGGGACCGCCACCGACAAGGTGACACCCACCGGCGGCGTGCCGCTCGGAGCGGCTCCCGGTCCGTTCGCGTGCCGGGAACCGCGCCCAGCGACGCCTATGCCTGCGCCTCCCTGACGCTCGGCTCCGGCATAACCGCCCGCGCGATGTGCTCGCTCACAATGCGGCGACGAGCTCGCGCAGCACCGGCAGGCTCACCGATCCCGAACCGAGCACCGCGTCGTGGAACGCCTTGATGTCGAATGCCGCGCCGAGCCGCTCGTGGGCCGCCGCCCGCTGGCGCCGGATCTCCAATTGGCCGACTTTGTAGCCGACCGCCTGCCCCGGCATCGCGATGTAACGGTCCACCTCCACGGTGATCTCGGCCAGCCCGACCGGCGCGTTGGCCACCATGAAGTCGATGGCCTGCTGCCTGGTCCAGCCCTTCGCGTGCAGACCGGTGTCGACGACCAGACGGCAGGAGCGCCACGAATCCCCTGCCAGCATGCCGAGGCGGCCGAGATCGTCCTCGTACAAACCCATTTCGTCGGCCAACCGCTCGGTGTAGAGCGCCCAGCCTTCGACGAAGGCGGTGTTCGCGAAGGACTGACGCTGGAAGCGCGGCAGGTGGTCCAGTTCGTTGGCGATGGTGAGCTGGAGATGATGGCCGGGAATCGCCTCGTGATAGGCCACCGACGCGGTCTCGTAGCGGCCGCGGCCGGTGGGATGGTGCTGGTTGACGAAGTAGGTGCCCGGCCGCGAGCCGTCGGCGGCGGGCGGAAAGTAGTACGCCGTGGGCGCATCCGCGGCGAGGAACTCCGGCACCGGCACGATGTCGCAGGATTCCTTCGGCAACCGCCCGAACCAGTTCCCCATCTCGGCCGTGGCCAGCGACAGCGCCCGCCGCGCGTCGAACATGATCTGCTCGGCGTCGTCGTAGCACAGCGCGGGATCGTCGCGCAGCCGGGCGAACACCTCGCCGAGATCCCCGGTGCCCAACAGCCGCTCGCCCACCGTGGCGTACTCCTCGCGCAGCTTCGCCAGCTCGCTGAGTCCGAGTTCGTGGATCTCCTCGGCGCCGAGATCCGGCAGCGTGGTGTGGTGGCGCAGCAGCCGCCGGTAGATGTCCTCGCCGTCGGCGCCGAGCCAGCACAGGCCGGGCTTGTCGTCGGGTCGGCCGGCCGGCAGCAGCTCGTCGTACAGCGCGTCGCGGTAGACCTGGAACGCGGGACGGATGACATCCCGTACCACCTCGGCCAATTCGGCGCGCCATGCGGCCTCGCCATCCCACCCGTCCGGTCCGGCGAAGGTGGCGAACGGGTCGGAGGTGTGATCGGAGTCCAGGTAGCCGTCGAGCTGGTTGAGCGAGCGCTCGATGGTGATCCGTGCGGGGGCGCGCCCGGCGGCCAGCCCGGCCCGGAACCGTTCCACGGCCTGGCCGAGCATGTCGCCGAATTGCCGGTACCGCCGCGTCAGCGCCAGCGCGTTCTCCGGTCGCGGCGCGTTGGTCTGCGGCGCCATCATCAGCACCGCGGCGTGCACGCCGTTCATCTGGTCGGAGGCCATCTCCACCGGCCGCCACTCCAGATGCTCGACGGCGCCGCTCAACTCGGTGCGCAGCAAGCTGCGGGTGATGCGGTCGGTCGGGTTCAGCCGGTCGGCGTCGAGGGCGTCGACCGCGCGCAGCAGGTCGCGCCAGGTCGAGAGCACCCGCTGCTCCGCCTCGACGGACAGATCCTCGATGCGATCGTCGAAGCGGCGGTCGCCGAGCAGGGTCGCCTCGCTCGGCGCCGCCTCGAGCACACTGTCCCAATACCGCTCGGCCAAGCTCATCAGCTCGTCGTGACCATCCATGGTCACGATCATGCCTCGAGCTCGGCCGCACGGCACCGGACTGCGGCGCAGCCGCCGCGGCGGGACGCCTAACCCACGCCGAGATAGGCGGATTTGACGGCGGGATCGGTGAGCAGTTCGCCGCCGCGGCCGGTCTTGGTGACCTCGCCGGTCTCCATGATGTACGCGCGGTGGCTGCGGGCCAGGGCCTGCTGGGCGTTCTGCTCGACCAGCAGCACGGTGGTGCCCTGCTGGTTGATCTCGCTGATGATCCGGAAGATCTGCTGGATCACCATGGGCGCCAAGCCCATCGACGGCTCGTCGAGCAGTAGCAGCCTGGGCCGCGCCATCAGCGAGCGGGCGATGGCCAGCATCTGCTGCTCACCGCCGGAGAGCGTGCCGCCGACCTGTTTGCGCCGCTCCAGCAGCCGCGGGAACAGCTCGAACACCCACTCCAGCGTCCGGTCGTACTCGGCCTTCTGCTTGAAACCCCGTCCGTAGCAACCCATGTCGAGGTTCTCCTGCACCGTCATACCGGGGAACACGCCCCGGCCCTCCGGCGCCTGGATCAGGCCGCTGGTCACCCGTTCGTGCGCCTTCATGTGGGTGATGTCGCGACCCTCGAACAAGATCCGCCCGCGGGTCAGCGGCAGCAGCCCGGACATGGCGCGCATGGTCGTCGTCTTGCCCGCGCCGTTGGCGCCGAGCAGGGTGACCAGTTCACCCTCCGCGACCGTCAGCGAGATCCCGTGCAGCGCTTGGATTCTGCCGTAGTTGACGACCATGTCCTCGACTTCGAGCAGCGGGGCGGCCGAACCGGAGGCGGCGGGTTCGCCATGCAGCGCAGGCGGTGTGAACGGCTTGTCGACCGTAGGCTCGCCCGGCGCAGGCTCCGGCCCGGACCGCGCACCGGACGCGCCGCTTTCACCTGCGGCAGTTCCGGATTCGATCACCGAGGTATCCGGCACGCCGAGGTACGCCGCGATCACGGCCGGGTTGTCCCGAATGTCCGTGGGTAGCCCGTCGGCGATCTTGCGGCCGAACTCCAGCACCACGATCCGATCGGTCACGCCCATGACCAGCCGCATGTCGTGCTCGATCAGCAGCACCGTGAACCCGTCGTCGCGGATCTTGCGGATCAGATCCATCAGCGCGGACTTCTCGCTCGGGTTGAACCCGGCCGCAGGCTCGTCCAGGCACAGCAGCTTCGGCTCGGTGGCCAGCGCGCGGGCGATCTCCAGGCGACGCTGGTCGCCGTAGGAGAGGTTGCGCGCCTTCTCCACCGCACGCGGCGCGATGCCGACGAACTCCAGCAGCGCCATCCCGCGTTCGATGGCGTCGCGTTCCTCGCGCCGATGCCGCGGCGTCCGGAGAATCGCACCCGGCACCGAGGTCTTGTGCCGCGCGTCGGTGCCGACCACCACGTTCTCCAACGCGGTCATCTCACCGAAGAGCCGCACGTTCTGGAAGGTGCGGGCGATGCCGAGGCGGGTGATCGCGTTGCGCTTGGTCTTCGTCAGCGGCTTGCCGTCGAAGTACACCAGTCCGGAGGCCGGCTGGTAGACGCCGGTGATCGCGTTGAAGCAGGTGGTCTTGCCCGCGCCGTTGGGACCGATGAGGCCGAGGATCTCGCCGCGACGGATCTCGAAGCTCACGTCGTCCAGGGCGGTGAGACCGCCGAACTTCACCGTCAGGCCATCGGTGCGCAACAGCGGTTCGCCCACCGCGGTCTCGATGACCCGATGCGGCGCAACGACTTCCGCGACCGTCTCGGCATCGGCGAGATCGGGGAGCACAGCGGTCACGTCCACCGTGCCCGCACTCTGGACCTCGGGCGCGGGCGCGTAGCCCGCCACCAAGTCCTCGTTGTCGAACAGCGCGTCACCCGCGCCGGGCCCGGTCATCGTCCGGCTCCGATCAGCTCGCGGGTGGCCGGTCTGCGCACGGCCTGATACACCTGCCTGCCGTAGGTGAGCAGCTTCTGCCGCACCGGGAACAGACCCTGCGGACGCAGAATCATCATCACCACCAACGCGATACCGAAATACAGATACTTGAGATCGCCGAGGGATTGCGCGCCGCCCTTGCGGAACAACAACACGCTGCCAAGTAGCAGCAGCGCCAGCACGCCGGTCACCACCATGCCGGTGATCACCCCGCGGCGGGGCCACGCGCCCAGCCGGTCGGCCCACAGCCGCCAGGCGAGGATCAGCGCGACGAACACCGCGACGTCGATCGCCAGCAGGACATACCCGGTCGACTCGTTGCTCACCAGGTTCACCGACTGCAGTCGCGCGGGCAGATAGGCGATGATGAACGCGCCGAAGATCACGCCGAGCTTGTTGCCCTGACCGCCGATGACCACCGCGCACAGGAACAGCATCGAGTTGATGATGTTGAACCCGGTCGGGTTGACGAACTGCACCTGTCCGGCATAGATCGCGCCGGACATGCCGCCGACCGCGGCGCCGATCATGAACGCCCACAGCTTGAACTTGAACGTCGGCACGCCCATGATCTCGGCCGCGTCCTCGTCCTCGCGGATGGCCACCCAGGCGCGGCCGACCCGGCTGCGCTCCAGATTGCCGACCATCAGCAGCACGATTACCACCAGCGCCATGCCGAGCCAGTACCAGTAGGTGCCGTAGCTGGCGCGGTCGAGCAGGTTCGCGGCGTCCGGGTCCCCGCTGTTGCCGCCGGAGAACACGCCCTCCGGCCTGCTCTCGGACTCGCCGACGTGCGGGTACGCCACGCCGGACAAACCGAGGCTGCCGTTCGTGAGCTCGGTGAGGTTCTCCGCAAGCAGCCGGACGATCTCGCCGAAGCCGAGGGTCACGATCGCCAGGTAGTCACCGCGCAGGCGCAGCGTCGGCGAACCGAGGATCAGGCCGGAGACCGCGGTCACCGCCACCGCGAGCGGCAGGCAGGCCAACCACGCCCATTTCGGATCCAGCCAGCCGCCGTCGGTCTGGTTCCACGGGCTGTTGGGACTGGTGAGCAGGCCGACGGTGTAGGCGCCGACGGCGTAGAAACCGACGTAGCCGAGATCGAGCAGGCCCGCCTGTCCGACCACCACGTTGAGCCCGATGGCCAGCAGCGCGTACATCGCCACCTGCGCCATCACCAGGCCGAAGTTGTAGGAGGGGGTGTTCAGCAGCGGCGGAGGGAACAGTGGCAGCAGCGCCAGCAGGAGGAGGATCGGGACGCCGACGCCCCACTGCGCGGGCCTGCTCAGGCCGTCCCACCAGGTACGGATGGCGTCGCCGAGGCCGTGGCGCGCGCCCTCCGGCGCGGGCGCCGTCTTGGTCGTGTCGCTCATGCGCGTGCCCTTCCGAGACTCTCGCCGAGGATGCCGGTCGGGCGAACCATCAGCACAAGAACCAGCACCACGAACGCGACCACGTCACGCCACTCGGTGCCGAACAGGATCTGGCCGTACTGCTCCACCACGCCGAGCAGCAGTCCGCCGAGCAGCGCGCCGCGCAGATTGCCGATGCCGCCGAGCACCGCGGCGCTGAACGCCTTGATGCCGAGGATGAATCCGCCGGAGTAGATGATCCCGTTCGGGATCTTGAGCGTGTACAGCATCGCCGCCGCGCCCGCGAGCACGCCGCCGATGAGGAAGGTCAGCATGATGACCCGCTCCCGCGAAACACCCATCAGCGTCGCGGTATCGGGGTCCTGGGCCACGGCCCGGATGCCGCGGCCGAACTTCGTCTGGTTGATCAGCACCTCGGTGACGATCGCCAGCACCACCGCCGCGATCACGATCAGCAGCATGATGTTGGTGACGTCCGCGCCACCGAAACTGAACTGCACGGTGGGCTCGACGAGCCGGATGGCCTGCTGCGCGTTGGTGCCACCGAGATCGGGGCGGATCTTCGGCAGCACGAAGTGCACCAGTTCCTGGAGCACGAACGACATGCCGATCGCGGTGATCAGAAAGGCCAGCGGTTTGGCGCCCCGCTTACGCAGCGGCCGATAGGCCACCCGCTCCAATCCGACGGCCGCGCCGCCGGACACCAGCATGCCGACGATCATCGCCAACCCCAGATAGACGATCGTGAGCACGACGCCCTGGGTGTAGACATCGGGACTCGCGACGAATCCGAAGATCATCAACCCGATCAATTGCCCGAACAAGCCGAGCATGAAGATTTCCGAATGGGCGAAATTGATCAGGCGCAATACGCCGTAGACCAAGGTATAGCCCACGGCGACCAAGGCATAGATGGCGCCATAGGTCACTCCGTCGACGGTCAGTCGCCAGAAACTATCGATCAATCCCTCGTAGTTGAAGTCGATCGAGCCGCCGAGGAGTTGTGCCCCACCGGCCAATGCCGTTGATTTCATTTATTTCTTGCCCTCATCCATTCGCCCGCGGAACAACGGCACGTACGGGGGTTCGTGCGAACCCCGGTACGTGCCGTCCGTCCGAGTCCCAGAGCTACTTGACCTCGTACACCCAGATCAGCGCGTTCGACAGCTCACCGTTCGGATTCCACTTGTACTGACGCGCGAGGCCGGCACCGTCGTACGTCCGCACAAACTCCAGCAGATCCGGGCGGGTCACCTTACCGCCGTCGATGCCCTTGGCCAGGATGGCGGTCAGGTCGTACGCCTCCACCGAGTAGACACCCGGCGCCTGACCGTTGAGCGCCTCGTAGTCCTTGGCGAACGTCTCCGGCGCGGGACCGCACGGGCAGGACAGCTTCGCGCCCTTGGCCGCGCTGCCCGCCTGCGCGACGAACTGCGGGTCGTTGGTGCCGTCGGCGGACACGAAGACCGCCTTCACGCCACCGGACTTCAGCTGCTGGGCCAGCGGCGCGGCCTCGGAGTAATAGCCGGAGTAGAAGATGGCGTCCGGATTCGCGCCCGCCACCTTGGTGACCGTCGCGGAGAAGTCCTTGTCGCCCTTCTTGATGCTGGCGGCGCAGGCCGGATCGGCCGCGGCGCCCAGGCCCTCGGTGATCGACTTCGCCAGGCCGGTGCCGTAGTCGGTGTTGTCCTGGATGACGCAGACCTTCTTGTAGTTCGCGGTGTTGACCAGGTACTTCGCCACCGACGGGCCCTGCACGTCGTCGTTGGCCAGGCCGCGGAAGAAGGTGGTCCAGCCGTTCTGGGTCAGCGTCGCGTTGGTCGCCGACGACGTCACCGAGACCAGGCCCGCGTCGCTGAGGATCTTCCCGGTCGCCTTCGTCTCACCGGAGAACGCGGGGCCGACCAGGCCGATGATCGACCTGTCGTTGACGATCTGCGGGATCACCTGGGTGGCCTTCTGCGGGTCACCCTCGGTGTCGAACTGCTTCAGCTCGATCTTGCAGCCCGGGTTGGCCTTGTTGTGCTGATCGAGGGCCAGCTTGACGCCGTTGACGATATTGATGCCGAGCGCGGCGTCCGGGCCGGTCAGCGCGCCGGCCATGGCAATGGACGTACCCGGCGCGCAGGTCGCCTTGCCGTCGCCCGCGGGATCGGCGGCGGTGGCCGCGTCGGCCTTCGGCACCTCCTTGCCCTGCTGGTCGACCTGCAAAACCGGCTGGATGGACAAGCCACCCGCGCCATTGGTGCCCGAGGAATCCGAACCGCTGCTGGTGGATTTGTCGCTACAACCGGTCAGCACCAGCGCAGCGGCAGCGCCGACGGCCAGAAGACCTCGCGTCGAGCGACTGCGCCATGTGGAACTAAGCACGATTCACCTCATCTAAGTTCTGTGCTCCCCCGGGCTCGCCGAGGAGGCCGACCACGTCGGCCCGGTCAGAACATAGCGTCGGTACGTTAGTTCCGCATCACATTCGGATCATGCGCGCGACATTGTGTCGAATTCTTGTTCACGACCGCGTTTCGACTGAGTAAATTTTCCCGCGGGCGTACGCCGATGTCACTTCGGCGTCAGGTTCTCCAACACGACTTCCGCGACCGCCTTCATGGTCGTGCGCCGATCCATTGCGGTGCGCTGAATCCACTTGAACGCCTGCGGCTCCGAAAGGCCCTGGGTCTGCATCAGCACACCCTTGGCACGCTCGACCAGCTTCCGCGTCTCCAGCCGATCGGCCAGATTCGCCACCTCGCTCTCCAGCGCGGTGATCTCGTGGAAGCGGCTGGCCGCCAATTCGATGGCCGGCACCAGGTCCGATTTGGTGAACGGCTTCACCAGGTAGGCCATCGCACCCGCGTCCCGCGCCCGCTCGACCAGATCACGCTGGCTGAACGCGGTCAGGATAACCACCGGCGCAACACGTTTGGACGCGATCTCCGCCGCCGCGTCGATTCCGTCCCGGCGCGGCATCTTCACGTCCATGATGACCAGATCCGGCCGGTGCTCGACCGCGAGATCGACCGCCTGCTGACCGTCGCCCGCCTCGCCGACCACGTGATAGCCCTCTTCGGTCAGCATCTCGACCAGATCCATGCGAATGAGCGCCTCATCCTCGGCGACGACGACCCGCTTCGCCCCGGCGTCCCGTTTGGTGCCGGCGCCCCCAGCTGCTGTGCTCATAGGTAGACCCCTCTGGTTCCGATGCCCTGTCCTCGACACACCGAAAGAAGCCACGATCCTCCGGGCGACCATCAGGCTGTCGAGTGATGTAAAGAGTACCTTTCACTTCTGCATAGAACGCATATACCCTGCGCAAACCGCGCGCTCGCACCGCCGACGCCAACTCATTCGCTTCCACGGCACCCCACCCGCTATAGTTTCCACCCGGTGCGCCGAGTTGGCGGAACTGGCAGACGCGACGGTCTCAAAAACCGTTGTCCGAAAGGACGTGTGGGTTCGAGTCCCACACTCGGCACCAGACGAGTTCCCAGAGCGATCCCGCTGCGAGGGAACACTCCCCACGGGGTCGGTGTTGCGGCCTCCCGGGCAACTCTGTTCAGCGAAAGCACTGACCAGGGGAAGGTTCGCCAGTTCTTCCGGGGCTTCACCCCTGGACCCCACGGCGAGCTTCGCCACCGATCCCCGAGCACGTGGTTGCGATCGGCGAGCACGTTGGATTGCGAGGCCGGATGCCCGCGGGTCGCAGCTGGCGAATGTTACGGACGGTGGCGAGTTGCGTTCATAGATTTCTCCGTGGGAAGACGCGGTTTCTGTTGGTTCGCGCTTCGGGCGGGTGTGGCGGCATTGCGGCGTAGCGTTGGGGGGAGCGGCGGAGTCGTGGGGCGGCCGACGTTCTTTCTCTGCGTCGAACCGTTTCGGTCGCCGGATCGTGATTCGCGTAGGACGCGGCGGACGTCCGGGCAGCGGAGGTGTTCGATGCGGGTGAACAGGACCACCGTGGATCTGTCGGAGTATCCGGATCTGGTGGTGATCTATCTCGGGATGCGGGTGCGGCGGCCGAGGGGAATGCTGCGATTGCTCGGGCTCGGGCCCAAACTGTATCGGTCGCACCAGGATCGGCCGGACGGGCTGCTCCTGCACGAAGACGTCGTCTGGTCGCTGTTTCCGCCGCACTGGGGTGCGCGCCAATACTGGCGCGACCTCGACAGCCTCGAAGCATGGACCCGCAGCGCGCCGCATCGCGACTGGTGGCAGAAATTCCTGCGCGACTCGGGTGGCACCGGCTTCTGGCACGAGGCCTACTTCGCGCGCGGCGGCATCGACGCCATGTACGACGACATGGACCCCGCGACCGGGCTCGCGCGGTTCGCGCCCGTGGTTCCCTCGCGCGGGCGAAGGTTCACCACCCGAGGACGCGTCGAGGACCGACCCGCCGAGCTGGAGCCCGTGGTGCGCGAAAGCACCTACTACGACGGCGAATCCGAGTAACCTGCGCAGGCTGTCATATCACGAAGCAATCACGAAGCAGCGTTTCGCTGCGCTCGCGACGGGGTACACCGAGGACGGAGAATCGAACCGCTCCAACCGCCGGAGTGACGTACGTCGCAGGCCAGGGCTGAAAAACGGCGTACTTCGTGTACGGCGCGCTACGAACAGATGAATATGTTGTTCCCACACCTGGGACTACCGAATCAGGACCTTCTGGTAGCCTCGCCGCCGCTTATCGTGTTCGTATGCACGTCCTGTTCGTCTGCAACGGCAACGTTTGCCGTTCGGTGATCGCCGAGCGGCTCACCCGCGCCCTCGCGGTCGAACACGCTCTGCCCCATCTCACCACCGAAAGCGCGGGAACCCGTGCGCTGGTGGGATTTCCGGTCGAGCCGCTCGCCGCCCAGACCATCGCGGGGCTCGGCGCCGACCCGGGCAACTTCCGGGCCCGCCGCCTGAAGCCGGACATGATCGACAAGGCCGACTTGGTCCTCGCGATGACCGAGCAGATCCGCGACCAGGCGATCGACATGGCCTTCGGCGCCGGGTCCCGCACCTACACACTGCTCGAAGCCCACCGGATCGCCCACGTCACCGGCGCGCGCACGGTCGCCGAACTGCACACCGCACGCAACGACCTCTCCCTGGTCGGGCGGGAGAACATCGCCGACCCGGTCGGGCTGTCCCCGCAGGCGTTCTGCGAGGTCGGCGACCGCATCGCCGAGGCGCTGGTGCCGCTGCTGCTAGCGTTGGCCCCGAACGAGCAGCCGCGCCCGCAGGACGACGAGCGCGGACTGGTGATCCGTCCCGGCATGTCGCGGCCGCCACTGGCGACCTTCCTCGCCGCCCAGCGCGCGCGGTAGCAACCCGAGGGCCAGACCGGGAACTCGCTCGGACACCGTGCAATGCACGGCCCGCCCGCCTGTCATCATCCGGCTATGTCCATTCCGGGTATGGACGGATTAAACTCCTCGCGGACAACACTCCCGCCCGTTGCTGCTTCGACACAGGACAGGAATCAGACATGCCGAAGCGAATTTCGGATGTTTCGCTCCATGTTTATGTGACACCGGAAGCCCTCGATCGCGTCGTCGAGACCGTGCGCGAGGTGGTGGACGACTATCTCACCGACCGCGACGTATTCGTCTGGCGCTTCACCTTGCCGGTCGATACCGACGACCCTACCCACCTGGCCCTGGAGAGCCGCTGCGGTCCGGGCCGGCTCGACGGCGCACTGGCAGACCGCCGCACCTACGAGATCGCGCTCAGCCTGGTCGGACTGCCGGACCAACTGACCGACGACGACGTGGCCACGCTGGAACGCCAACTGCTGCGCGGGATCTCCGGACTCGCGCGCACCGAGCCGGGACGGCAGATCCCGGTTTCGATCCGCGCCTCGCAACGCACCGACGTCGATCTCGACATCGATCGGCACCGCGAACTGCTGTAGTGCGCCTCCCGGGCGCGGCCAGATGAATTCCGCCCGCGGACCAGGCGGAGCTAGGGCTGAGGCAGCCGCAGAAAGGACACCGCCGGACGAAGTCCGCCGCAGACCCGCGCCGGGCCGAACGGAGGCGAGGCGCCGCAGAAAGGACACTGCCGGACGAAGTCCGCCGTAGACCCGCGCCGGGCCGAGCGGAGGCGAGGCAGCCGCCTAAGCCCGCTGGCGCGCGGGGAAGTGGCGAATGAGCCCCTCCTGCACCGTCGTGGCGAGCAGGTCTCCGGTGCGGGAGTAGAACCGTCCGGTTGCCAGGCCGCGGGAGCCCGCGGCCACCGGCGACTCGGTGGCGTACAGCGCCCACTCGTCGAAACGGAACGGGCGGTGGAACCAGATCGAATGGTTGACCGTGGCCGCCACGATCCGGTCCAGGCCCCAGGAAAGCCCGTGGGTGGTGATGATCGAGTCCAGCACCGTGGTGTCGGACGAATAGCCGAGCGTCGCCACGTGGATCAGCGGGTCGTCGGGCAACCTGCCGTCGGCGCGCATCCAGACCCGGTTGTGGTTCAGCCGCTCCCCCGTGCCCTTGAGAATCCACGCCGGATCGTTGGTGTAGCGCATGTCGATCGGATGCGGCGCCTTGACGAACATCTCCAGCTTGTCCTCCAAGCCTTCGAAGCTCTCCTCCACCCGCGGCAGCGTCTCCGGATCCGGGACCTCCGGCTGGGCGTGCGCGTGCTCGAGCCCCTTGCCCCAATCCTGGAACGCGGCGAGCATCACGAACAGCTCCTGGCCGTCCTGGGTCGCGGTGACGGTGCGGTTGGCGAACGCGCGTCCGTCGCGATGGCGGTCCACCCGGTACTCGATCGGCTTCTTCACGTCGCCGCCGCGCACGAAATGCGCGTTCACGGCGTGCACCGGACGGTCACCGACCGTCCGGCCCGCCGCCATGATGGCCTGCGCGACGAGCTGACCGCCGAACGTCCGGCTCCACACCTTCGCCGGATGCTGGCCGACGAACACGTCCTCATCCATCTGCTCCAGATCGAGCAGGCCGAGCAACACATCCAGGTCGGAGCGCTGTGCGGGCAGCTCCTCGACGACTACGGAGCTGCCTAGGGAAGCACTCACTAATGGTCCTCCTCACCGATACGGTGCACGTGGATCAGATTGGTGGAGCCTACGGTGCCGGGCGGCGATCCCGCCACGATGACCACCAGGTCTCCCTTCTGGTATCGGTCCATGGACAGGAGCGCTACATCGACTTGGTGGATCATCGCGTCGGTGGTGTTCACGGTCGGCACGATGAAGGTCTCCGTGCCCCAGGTCAGCGCCAGCTGGCTGCGCACCTCCGGCAGCGGCGTGAACGCCAGCAGCGGCAACGGCGTGTGCAGCCGGGCCAGGCGGCGCACCGTGTCACCCGACTGGGTGAACGCCACCAGCGCCTTGGCGTTGAGCCGCTCGCCGATGTCCCGAGCGGCGTAGGAGATCACGCCGCGCTTGGTCCGCGGCACGTGGGTCAGCGGGGGGACGCGGGTCGACTCGGTTTCCACCGCGTGCACGATGCGCGCCATCGTGCGCACCGTCTCGATCGGGTACTTGCCCACCGAGGTCTCCCCCGACAGCATCACCGCGTCGGCGCCGTCGAGCACCGCGTTCGCCACGTCCGAGGCCTCGGCGCGGGTGGGGCGGGAGTTTTCGATCATCGATTCCAGCATCTGGGTGGCGACGATGACCGGCTTGGCGTTCTCCCTGGCCATCTGGATGGCGCGCTTCTGCACGATCGGCACCTGCTCCAGCGGCAGCTCGACGCCGAGATCGCCACGGGCGACCATCACCGCGTCGAAGGCGAGGACCACGGCCTCCAGGTTGTCGATCGCCTCCGGCTTCTCCAACTTGCCGATCACCGGCACCCGGCGGCCGACGCGATCCATCACGTCGTGCACCAGCTCGACATCGGACGGGGACCGCACGAACGACAGCGCGATGAAGTCGACGCCGAGCTTGAGTGCGAACTCCAGGTCCTCGATGTCCTTCTCGGACAGCGCGGGCACCGACACGTCCATGCCCGGCAGCGAGACGCCCTTGTTGTTGGAGACCGGGCCGCCCTCGGTGACCCGGCAGACCACGTCGTTGCCGTCGACGCGGGTGACGACCAGCCCCACCTTGCCGTCGTCGACCAGGAGGCGGTCGCCGGTCTTGGCGTCCTGGGCCAGTTCCCTGTAGGTGGTGGACACCCGGTCGTGGGTCCCATCGACCTCGTCGACAGTGATGCGGACCTCTTCGCCCGTCGCCCAGACGGTCCTGCCCTCGAGGAAGCGACCGAGGCGGATCTTGGGCCCCTGGAGGTCGGCGAGAATGCCGACGGCTCGGCCGAGGTGGTCGGAGGCCTGACGCACCTTCTTGTAGTTCTCGGCATGGTCCGCGTGCTCGCCGTGGCTGAAGTTCAGCCGCGCTACGTCCATACCGCTCTCGACGAGTTCGCGGATACGGTCCTCGGTGGCAGTGGCCGGGCCGAGCGTGCACACAATCTTCGTCCGTCGCATCACGGGTAGAGCCTAGTCCCGCTGGGTGTACAGGTCCCGCCCTGGCCACGGTGAAACCTTGGTGAAAAATATGAACCGGGGCTCAATAGCCGGTACATACGGATACTCAGCGCGCGACATGGCGAGCCAACCTGGTTTCCAGCCGGGTCTGCGCGAATCCGAGGATCAGGCAGATGACCCAGTAGTACAGCGCCGCGACCCCGTAGAGCGCGAAGAAATCGAAGGTCGGCGCGGCGGCGAGCTGCGCGACCCGCAGCAGCTCGGTGACCAGAATGGTCGAAGCCAGCGAGGTGTCCTTGACCAGCGATATCAGTGTGTTGGACAGCGGCGGCACCGCGATCCGGGCCGCCTGCGGCAGGATGATCAGCCGCAGCATCATCGGGTAGGACATACCGAGCGCCTCGGCCGCCTCCCACTGGCCGTCGGCGACGCTGAGGATCGCGGCGCGCACCACTTCGGCGGCGTAGCCGCCCACGTTGAGGCTGAACGCGATCACGGCGGCGGGGAACGGGTCGATCACGATGCCGAATTGCGGTAGCGCGTAGAACACGATGAACAGCTGCACCAACAGCGGAGTGCCGCGAATGATCGAGATGTAGAACCGGGCGGCCGCCGACAGCGGCCATACCGGCGACATCCTCGCCAGCGCCACGAACAAGGCGAGCACCAAACCGATGGCGAAGCTGATCGCGGTCAGCGGGATGGTCTTCGTGACGGTGGCCTGCAACATCGGCCACAGGTTGTGCCAGATGAGATCCCTGGTCGCGGCGTCCATGAAGGGGCGGCTACTGGCTGACGTCGGTGCCGAAATACTTCTCGGCGATCTTCGCCAGGGTGCCGTCGGCGCGCAGCTGATTCAGCGCGTTGTCCACGTCGGCGATCAGCGCGTCGCCCTTGCGCGCGGCGAACGCCTGCTTGCTCACCGCTCCGGTCTTGCCCGCGATCTTCACGCTGGTGTCGCCGGTCTTCTTGGCGTACTCGGCGACGGCGAGGTTGTCGTTGACGGTCGCGTCCACGCGGCCGTTCTTCAACAGCTGGATGGCCTGCACGAAGCCCTCAACGGCTTCGACCTTCGCACCCGCGTCGGTGGCGACCTTGCTCCAGTTGCTGGTGGCCGACTGCGCGCAGGTCTTGCCGTCGAGATCGGCGAGACCGGTGATGGCGTTGTTGTCGGCCCGGGTGACGATCACGCCCGCCGACGTAGTGTAGGGCGCCGACAGCGCGTACTTGGCCTTGCGCTCGTCGTTCACGGTCACCTGGTTGGCGACCAGGTCGAAGCGCTTGGACTCCAGACCGGCGAAGATGGCGTCCCACGGCGTCTGCACGAACTGGACCTTCTTGCCGAGTTTGTCGCCGACCGCCTGGATCACCTCCACGTCGTACCCGGTGAGCTTGCCGTCGGAGCCCTGGAAGCTGAACGGCGCGTAGGTGCCCTCGGTGCCGACCTTCAGCACGTTCGGGTCACTGTCGCCGCACCCGCTCAGGCCCGTGGCGGCGACGATGGCGAGCATGGCGGCGGCGAACAGCTTGCGACGCACGAAATCCCTCTCTTCAGTGCGTGGAGCTCCACACACGACACGCGAATCCGGGTCATGCTACGCCCGGACCTGCCCCGGCGACAGTATCCCGATCATCGTGCGCGGAAGGATTGTGCTCCGTGGGTTTCGCCGGAAACACGCAGGGAGGCGGACAGCCCGCGCCCGCCTCCCTGCCGTGTCGAGGTCGCGATCAGTCGCGCAGCGGGCGTCCCTGGGGATCGGGGACCTTGCCGACCAGGATCATGATGCCGTCGATGAGACCCCAGATGCCACCGAGGCCGCAGGTGAGGATCGTGACCACCAACTGGGCGATGCCGAGGCCGGTGTAGCCGAGATAGAAGCGACCGACGCCGAAACTACCGAGGAAGATCTGCAGCAGGCCCGCGATCAGCTTCTGCTTCTCCGACAGCGGCACGCCGAAGGGATCGCGGCCCCACGGAGCCTCCGGGTCGTTCGGGTTGTATCCCTGCGGACCGCCCGGGTACGGCGCCTGCGGGTAGCCGCCTGGCTGCTGGCCGTAGGGGTCGATGGGCTGGCCGTACTGCGGCTGGCCGTAGGGATCCGGCGGCGGGCTGTACTGCGGCTGGCCTTGCGCCTCCAGCGGCTTGGTCAGATCCGGACCCGTACCGGGCGGGCCGTACTGCGGGCCCGTGGAACCCGGATTCTGCTGGTAAGGGTCGGTCACTCATGTCCTCCTCATTCGTGCGGGCACCCTCTTCTCGGCCCCCGTCCTTGCTGGACCGCCGATTTGCCGCTCGCGACGATCACGAGACATTGTCACCGGGATCGACCGCGTTGTCGCCTCCGATGTTTCCGGACCTGCGAGGAGTTATCGCGGCGGGTCGCCGATTCGTTGCCGCGGACGAGAATCCGACGGCGGTGCGGCGCCGAGCCGGGTGCCGCAGCGCCCGGCCCGGACGGCACGAGTCAGCCCTTGTCCGAATCGGCCTTCTCCGAACCGGTCTCGGCGGACTCCCCCGCACCGGACTCGGCAGCGGACGTCTCCTCGGCGGTCCCGGCCCCGGCCGCATCGGACGCGGTCTCCTCGGATACCGCTGCGTCCGAAGGCTTCTCGGGCGACGCCGCGCCCGCGGCGCGCAACGCACGGAGCTGCCACGGCCAAGGGCGGGGGCTCGCGCCCGGCTGCAACTGCTCGGGCGTCTCGCGGCCCTTGGTGGCGAACACGAAATAGGCGATCGCGCCCAGGAACACCACCGCGGAGGTGAACGAGTTGATCCGGATGCCCGCGATCTCGGTCGCCTCGTCGGCACGCATCAGTTCGATGAAGAACCGCCCGAAGCAGTAGCCGGCGACGTACAGCGCGAACAGGCGGCCATGGCCGATCCGGAAGCGCCTGTCCACGAACACCAGCAGCACGACGACGAGCAGGTTCCAGACCATCTCGTACAGGAAGGTGGGATGCACGATCTTGTCGACCACGCCGGTGGAGACACCGTTCATCATGTCCAGCTGACCATCGTCGCCGACCCGGCGGAAGATCTGCAGGCCCCACGGCACGTCGGTCTCGCGGCCGTACAGCTCCTGATTGAAGTAGTTGCCGAGCCTGCCGATGGCCTGGGCGAGCAGGATCGGCGGGGCCACCGCGTCACCCAACGCCGGCAACGGGATCCGGTACACCCGGCAGCCGATCCACGCGCCGATGCCGCCCAACAGCACCGCACCCCAAATGCCGAGTCCGCCCTGATAGATCTTCAGCGCGTCGACCGGGTTCCCGTCCGGACCGAAGTACTTCTGCCAGTCGGTGGCCACGTGGTAGAGCCGGCCGCCGACCAGCCCGAATGGCACCGCGAACATCGCGACATCCAGGATCGCGCCGGGCTGGCCGCCCCGCGCGCGCCAGCGCCGCTCGCCCCACCAGATCGCGACGACGATGCCGAGAATGATGCACAGGGCATACGCGCGCAATGGGAAGGGTCCGAGCTGCCACACGCCCTGCGCGGGGCTGGGAATGTAGGCCAGCACGTCGCTGTTGGCCACGACACTGTCTGCCACGACTCGTAAGGTCACGGTCGCCACCGTAGCGGAGTGCGGTTCAGTCGCAAGCTCCGCGGTCAGGCGTCGCCCGATCCGCGGACATCCTGTTCCTCCAGCACCGCCGCATCGGCCAGATCCTGCCCAGCCGGTCCGCATTGTGCGGGTCTACCCACACCCACACATCCAGATCCTTCGTGAATCGGGGATGCCTGTGTGCTGCAACCGCGTAACCACCTACAACCAGGGAACGGACACTATGCTCGACGCACGATGCGATGAACTCGCTGAAGTCGCGGTCCAGCTCCATCGGGCCCCCAACCGTAGTAGTCGGATCGAAGTTCTTCGACATGGGCGAGCCGCTCGGCCGCAGGCCTGTTCTGCCACCATCTGCGGTCGGGATCCGCCTCGTGCAGCCGCCGCCGGACGACAACTGGGGCTGGTAGTCACAGCGCGACTCAACTGGCGAACGCGATCGGTGAACGGACACCGGCGGCAAGTTCCGCCGTGAGACGCCGCACTGCGTCGAGCCCGTCGGCGGCCGCGGTGACCAGCGCCGAGCCGACGATGACGCCGTCGGCGTAGCCCGCGATCTCGGCGGCCTGCTCGCCCGAGCGCACACCGAGTCCGACGCCGATCGGGAGGTCGGAGTGAGCCCGGATGCGCGCGCACAGCGCCGGCGCGGCGGAGGACACCGCGTCGCGGGCGCCGGTGACGCCCATGGTCGAGGCCGCGTACACGAAGCCGCGGCTGGCCTCGAGCGTCTTCACCAGACGCTCCTCGGTGGACGAGGGCGCGACCAGGAAGATGCGGTCCAGGTTGTGCGTGGACGAGGCGACGAACCAGTCATCGGCCTCTTCCGGGATCAGGTTGGGGGTGATGAGGCCGGACCCGCCCGCGGCGGCCAGATCGCGTGCGAAGCGATCGACGCCGTACTTGAGCACCGGATTCCAGTAGCTCATCACCACGGCCTTGCCGCCCGCGCCCGCGATGGCCTCGACCACGGAGAACACGTCGCGCACCCGCACACCGCCGCGCAGCGCCTGCTCCGCGGCGGCCTGGATGGTCGGGCCGTCCATCACGGGATCGGAGTAGGCGACGCCGACTTCGATGATGTCGCAGCCGGATTCGACCATCGCGCGCACGACGTCCATCGAACCGGCGAGGTCGGGGAAGCCCGCGGGCAGGTAGCCGATCAGCGCGGCGCGGCCCTCGGCGCGGCAGGCGGCGAAGGTGTTCGCCAGCCGGGACTGCTGGCTCACGACTCCGCCTCGCTGCCGCTCAGCTCCGTCGCGCGCCACCACGCGCCGTGTCCTCGGTTCACTCGCTGACGCTCACTCACAACTCCGCCTCGCTGCCGCTCAGCTCCGTCGCGCGCCACCACGCGCCGTGTCCTCGGTTCACTCGCTGACGCTCACTCACAACTCCGCCTCCTCGGTGTCGAACAGCCTGAACCACCGCGCTGCCGTGTCCATGTCCTTGTCGCCTCGGCCCGAGAGGTTCACCAGGATGATCGCGCCGGGGCCGAGTTCCTTGCCCAGCCGCAGCGCACCCGCCACCGCGTGCGCCGACTCGATCGCCGGGATGATGCCCTCGCTACGGCTGAGCAGCAGCAGCGCATCCATCGCCTCGGTGTCGGTGATCGGGCGGTACTCGGCGCGGCCGATGTCTTTCAAGAAGGCGTGCTCGGGGCCGACACCCGGGTAGTCCAGGCCCGCCGAGATCGAGTGCGACTCGATGGTCTGGCCGTCGTCGTCCTGCAGCAGGTAGGAGTACGCGCCCTGGAAGGCGCCGGGTGTCCCGCCGGTGAAGGTGGCCGCGTGCCGCCCGGTCTCGACGCCGTCGCCGGCGGCCTCGTAGCCGATCAACCGGACGTCGGCGTCGTCGAGGAACGCGTGGAAGATGCCGATGGCGTTGGAGCCGCCGCCGACGCAGGCGACGACCGCGTCCGGCAACCGGCCGGTCGAGGCCTGCACCTGGGCGCGGGCCTCCATGCCGACGATGCGCTGGAAATCGCGCACCAGCATCGGGAACGGGTGCGGGCCCGCGGCGGTACCGAAGCAGTAGTAGGTGTCGTCCGCGTTGGTCACCCAGTCGCGCAACGCCTCGTTGATCGCGTCCTTGAGAGTTTGCGAACCGGAGGTCACCGAGACCACCTCGGCGCCGAGCAGGCGCATCCGCGCGACGTTCAGCGCTTGGCGCGCCGTGTCGACCGCTCCCATGTAGACGATGCAGTCCAGGCCGAGCAGCGCGCAGGCGGTCGCCGTGGCCACGCCGTGCTGGCCCGCGCCGGTCTCGGCGATCACCCTGGTCTTGCCCATCCGCTTGGCCAGCAGGGCCTGGCCGAGCACATTGTTGATCTTGTGTGACCCGGTGTGGTTCAAGTCCTCGCGCTTGAGCAGGATGCGCGCACCGCCCGCGTGCTCGGCCAGCCGCGTGCACTCGAACACCGGCGATGGGCGGCCGGTGTAGTCGCGTTGCAGCCGGTCGAGCTCGTTGAGAAACGACTCGTCGAGCCGGGACTTCTCGTACTCGGCGGTGACCTCCTCGATCACGGCCATCAGCGCCTCGGGGACGTGCCTGCCGCCGTAGACGCCGAAGTGCCCGCCCGCGTCCGGCTCGTGACCGCTACGTTGGGCGACACCGTCGCTGGCCTGCGGTAATGCCGCCACGGCCGTCACCGGCCCCGCCGCGCCGGCTTCGGGCAGGACGGGTGGGTCCCCGCGGTCACCAGCTCCGACACCGCGGCACGTGGGTCGCCGCTGGTCACCAGGCCCTCGCCGACCAGAACGGCGTCCGCGCCCGCGCCCGCGTAGGCCAGCAGGTCGGCGGTGCCGCGGATGCCCGACTCGGCGATCCGGATGACCTCGGTGGGCAGTCCGGGCGCGATCCTGGCGAACACGTCGCGATCGACCTCGAGCGTCTTGAGGTTGCGGGCGTTCACGCCGATCACGGAGGCGCCCGCCTCCAGCGCGCGGTCGGCCTCCTCCTCGGTGTGCACCTCGACCAGCGCGGTCATCCCCAGCGATTCGGTGCGGTCGATCAGCGAGGACAGCACGTCCTGCTCCAGCGCGGCGACGATGAGCAGGATGACGTCCGCGCCGTGCGCACGGGCCTCGTGGATCTGGTACGGGCCGACGACGAAGTCCTTACGCAGGATCGGGATGTTCACCGTGGCGCGGACCGCGTCCAGGTCGTCCAGCGACCCGTTGAAGCGGCGGCCCTCGGTGAGCACGCTGATGATCCGTGCGCCGCCGTCCTCGTATGCCTTGGCCAGGCTCGCCGGGTCCGGGATGTCCGCCAGTTCGCCCTTGGACGGGCTGGCCCGCTTGACCTCGGCGATCACGCCGATGCCGTCTTCGAGCAGCGCGGCGCGGGCGTCCAGCGGCGCGGGCGCGGCGGCGGCGACGGCCTTTACCGCCTGGAAGTCGAGAAGGGCTTCCCGAGCGGCCACATCCGCGCGGACCCCGTCGAGAATCGAGTCGAGTACCGTCATCTGGCTCGAATCCTTTCTGGGGAGACGGACTTGCTACCTGAGAATCCCCCCAGGCGCTGTCTCACCGATGCTGACAAAGAATAAATGGACCTACGGGGCGCGTTTGCGCCGGGGCTCGAGTTGGACCACGCGGAAGGGCCCGGCGCAAGGTGGTACCCGCCACACCCGCCACGCGGAATCAGCTCAGCGCCCACGTCGGCTCGCCTCGCCGGGGTGCGGATCGTCCGGAGGTTCCTCGGTCGGGTCGGTACCGGCGTCCAGCGCGTCCCACAGCACACGCTCGGACAACTGCGGTGACGACCGGTCGTCCGGGGACTGCGCGCGCCGCTGCGTGACCTCCGCCGTCGCGGCGGCGCGACGGACGGCCGGGTTGTCGTATTTGCCGGACAGCCGGGCCGTCTCGGCGGGCATTCTGGTCAACAGGGCGCCTGCGCCGAAGGCGGCGATCGCACCGAGCAAGGCGAGCACGGCCGGGAACGCCGACGTGGTCGCCTCCGCCACCTGCGCACGCCCCGGGAGTTCGGCGAGCTTCGCGGCCCGTTCGGCGATCTTGCCGGAGTTGGTCAGCAGCGCGAACGCAGGCACGGCGGCCACCGCCGCCACCAGGGCGATCAGCACCCCGACCACACGGCGCAACCAGCCCCTGGTGGCCAGCACGGCCGCGATCGAGGCGAGCAGCACCAGCGCCAGCGGGGTCAGAGCCCCGAACCACACCCCACCGTTGAGTCGATCGATGCGCGGCTGGCTGAGACCGTCGGAGGAACCGACCGTCACCCAGGTCATCCGGGACGAGGCCCACAGCGCGGCGGCGGCGATGGCGAGCAACACGACAGGACCCACCGGATACCCGCGGCGCGGATCGGCGTCGGGAGGCGATTGCGCGGACGCGGCGGAATCGTCCTGCGCGCGAACGGATTCCGGCTCTGCCGCGGCGCTCGCGTCCGGGGCGGGTTCCCTGGCCCTGCCCGGTTCCTTGTCGCGGTCGGCCGCGGTCATCGCGGTTCGCCGCTCTCCACACCCGGTTCCGTGCCGTAGGCGCGGACGGTTCCGGCCGCCGCGATCGCCTTCAGCACCGCCATCGCCTTGTTGCGCGATTCCACGTCCTCGTACTCCGGGTTCGAGTCCGCGACCACACCGGCGCCCGCCTGCACGTAGGCCGTACCGTCCTTCAGCAGCGCGGTGCGGATGGCGATCGCGGTGTCGGCGTCGCCCGCGAAGTCCAGGTAGCCGACAACGCCGCCGTAGACGCCGCGGCGGGTCGGCTCGAGTTCTTCGATCAGCTCCATGGCGCGCACCTTGGGGGCGCCGGACAGGGTGCCCGCCGGGAAGCAGGCACGAACCGCGTCCAGCGCAATGCGGCCGGGCGCGAGCCGCCCCGACACCGTCGACACCAGGTGCATCACGTGGCTGTAGCGCTCGATGTGCCGGTACTCGGTGACCCGCACGGTGCCGGGCTCGCACACCCGGCCCAGATCGTTGCGGCCGAGATCGACGAGCATGAGGTGCTCGGCGTTCTCCTTCTCGTCGGCGAGCAGGCCCTTCTCCAGCAGCAGGTCCTCCTCCTCGGTGGCGCCGCGCCAGCGGGTGCCCGCGATCGGATGGGTCGTCGCCACACCGTCCTGCACGGTCACCAGCGACTCCGGGCTGGAGCCGACGATGGAGAACGCGGTGCCGCCCTCGCCGTCCGGGATGTGCAGCAAATACATGTACGGACTCGGGTTCGAGGCGCGCAGCATCCGGTACAGGTCCAGCGGCGCGCCGCCGTAGTCCATTTCGAAACGCTGCGACAGGACGACCTGGAACGCCTCGCCCGCCTCGATCTCCTTGACCAGGCGGCGCACTCCCGCGCCGAACTCCTCGGTGGTGCGCCTGCGCCGGTACTGCGGCTCGGGCTGGTCGAACACCGACACGGTGGAATCGGCGGGCGCGCCAAGCGCGGCGGTCATCCGGTCCAATCTGGCCACCGCGTCGTCGTAGGCTTCGTCGACCCGCTCGGCGGTGCCGTTCCAATTGACCGCGTTGGCGATCAGCGTGATCGCGCCCTCGTGGTGGTCGAACGCGGCCAGGTCGGTGGCCAGCAGCAACACCATCTCCGGCAGGCCCAGGTCGTCCATCGCCAGATTCGGCAGCCGCTCGATCCTGCGCACCGCGTCGTAGCCGAGGTACCCGACCATGCCGCCGGTCAGTGGAGGCAGTCCGGGCAGTCGCTCGGTGCGCAGCAACTCGAGGGTCTCGCGCAGCGCGACCAGCGGGTCTCCGCCGGAGGGAGCGTCGGCCGGGATGTGACCGAGCCAGGCCGCCTCGCCGTCGACGACGGTGAGCGCCGACGGGCTGCCCGCGCCGATGAACGACCAGCGCGACCACGACCGACCGTTCTCCGCGGACTCGAACAGGAACGTGCCGGCCCGGTCACCCGCCAGCTTGCGGTAGGCCGACAGCGGGGTTTCGGAGTCCGCCAGCACTTTTCGGGTCACCGGGACGACCCGGTGTTCCGCGGCCAGCAGATGGAACTGTTCGCGGGTCGTGGTGGTGGGAGTGGACGTGCCTGGCATGGGACATATCATCCCAGGCCGGACCGACAGGCCGGTCAGCGGTGCCGGTGACACGGCACCGGAGGAGACAAAACCGGCAAATCGGGTCGCCCGTCCAGTCCCACACGGTCTCCCGGACGGGTGGGGGGCTAGCTAGCCAGAATCCCGAGATGGCCGCGCACATCGGCGGTGGCGGCAGGCCTCATGCCCGGCCACCGGCGCGGCGATCGGATCGCGAGCGGCGCACCGGCGGGCAAGAGCGCTGGGAGCCCCACTGTGACGCAGGCCCGACCGTGTACCGAATGAACCAAGTGCCCGGTAGTGTCCTCGGGCATGCAGCCAGGACAGCTCGCCCCGCACTTCGAGCTTCCCGACCAGTCCGGCACCCCCCGCTCGCTCGACGCGCTGTTGGCGGACGGCCCGCTGGTCCTCTTCTTCTTTCCAGCCGCCAACACTCCGGTGTGCACGGCCGAAGCCTGTCACTTCCGTGACCTGACCGCCGAATTCGCCGCCGTCGGCGCCACCTGCGTCGGCATCAGCACCGACGGGGTGGACACCCAGGCGGGGTTCGCCGAGAAGCAGCGCCTCGGCTATCCGCTGCTGTCCGATGCCGACGGCGCCGTGGCCGCCCGCTTCGGCGTCAAGCGCGGGCTGCTGGGCAGACTGGCGCCGGTGAAGCGCCAGACGTTCGTCATCGACACCGATCGCACTGTCCGCAAGGTCATCAATGGCGAACTGCGCGCCACGGTGCACGCCGACGAGGCGCTGAAGTACCTGCGCACCAGGTAGACCACGCGCCGCGTCCGCAAAAGCCGGATTCGCGCTGGTGGGCGGCATAACGGGCGCAGCGGGACGAAGTCCGTCCCGAGCCAGCGCGCCGGGCCGAGCAAAGGCGAGGCAGCCGCTTAGGCTGGGCAGATGACTTCGACCGAGGCTCAGCCCGGCGGACGCAAATCCACGGCCGCCGTCTGGCGCACACGGATCATCGTCGGTGCCGCGATCCTCGCTCTTTTGGTCCTCACCTATTTCGTCCTGGCCGCGTTCATCCCGCGCTGGTGGGCCCAGCGGCTCGGGTCGATGGTGGGCGGCAGCTTCGCCAAGGGCATCGGGTGGGGCTTGCTCTACGGCGGATTGTGCACCGTCGTACCGCTTTTCCTGATGCTGTTCGCCGTACTGGTCTGGCGCCGCAAGGCGGGCCGGTTCCTGGCGGGCGCGGCCGCGGTCGTCGCGATCCTGTTCGCGATCCCCAACCTGATGACGCTGACCATCGTGCTGGGCAACAGCAGCGCGGCCCATGCGGGCGAGCGCACCCTGGATGTGGACGCGCCCGCGTTCCGTGGCGCCGCGCTCGCCGGCGCGATCGTCTCCACCTTGCTGTTCCTGCTCGCGGTCGGCGTGTTGCTGCTGCGCAAGTGGCGGCGCACGCACCCCCGCACCGCGGCAACCCAGCCGACGACGGGCTCCGAGAAGGTGTGAGTGAACTCACGTCATTCGCTATCTTTATGACGGTCGAGCGAAGTCGTGGCAAACTCATCCACGCGGGTGACTGTGCACATGCTTTTCAACAATCACTAGGACCACGAACACAACCACGTCACTTGGCTTGAAAGAAGGCACACGGTGACGAAGTGGCTCGACCCCGTCGAACAACGAGCTTGGCGCGCGATCGTGGCGCTGATGACACGTCTACCAGCGGCATTGGATACCCAGCTGCAGCGCGAGTCCGGCGTGACACATTTCGAGTACTGGGTACTGACCCTGCTGTCGGAGGAACCGGGACACCGGCTCCAAATGAGTGAGCTTGCCCACAAAGCAAACGCATCGCTATCACGACTGTCCCACGTGGTGTCCAAATTGGAGCGCATGGGTTGGGCCGAGCGTTCGGCGACCGCGGGGCGGCGCGGCGTGCACGCCGTGCTCACCGACGACGGATACCTGAAGGTCGTCGAGGCCGCGCCGGGATATGTGGACGCCGTGCGCCAGTTGGTCTTCGACGGCTTGGACGACGGGCAGAAAGCCCAGCTCGCCGAACTGGGCGAGCTGCTGGCCGCGCGGCTCGCCGACACGCTCGACCGGCCCGGCGGACTCACCTCGGCAGGTACGGACGACAACCGCCCGTCCAACTCGTAAGGCGCGCGTTCAGGATTCCGCGGGCAGCAGCACATCCGACTCGAAGCAGGTGTGCGTCCCGGTGTGGCAGGCCGCGCCTTCCTGATCGACGACGAGCAGGATCGTGTCGCCGTCGCAGTCGAGCCGCACTTCGTGCACGAACTGCGTGTGACCGGAGGTCTCCCCCTTGACCCAGTACTGCTGTCGCGAGCGCGAATAGTACGTCGCCTTGCGTGTTTCCAGCGTCCGCGCCAGCGCTTCGTCGTCCATCCACGCGACCATCAGCACCTCACCGGTGGCGCGCTCCTGCGCGACGGCCGACACCAGCCCGGCGTCGTTGCGCTTGAGACGGGCGGCGATGGCGGGATCCAGACTCATAGCACCGTTTATAACATCGGTCTGCGAGAACACCACCTCCGTCGCACCCGCCGCGAAGTACTCCTCGACCCGCGCCGCGACCAGCTCCTCGTCGCCGATCACCACCAGATCCGCGGCGCGCGTCGCGCCGGACAACTCGATCGACCGCGACCGCGCGACGCCCCTTCCGGCCCGGCAGATTTCCGCCAACCGCTACCGGACGACGATCTTCTCCGCCCGCATGGAGTCCTTGACCTGGCCGATGGTCAGGTCGCCGAAGTGGAACACGCTGGCCGCGAGCACCGCGTCGGCCCCGGCGTGCACGGCAGGGGCGAAGTGCTCGACCGTGCCGGCGCCTCCGCTGGCGATCACCGGCACCGTGACCGCGGCCCGCACGGCGCGGATCATCGGCAGGTCGAAACCGGCCTTGGTGCCGTCGGCGTCCATCGAGTTCAGCAGGATCTCGCCGACACCGAGTTCGGCGCCGCGCACCGCCCATTCGACGGCGTCGATGCCGGTGCCGCGTTTGCCGCCGTGCGTGGTCACCTCCCAGCCCGAGGGGGTGTCCGGCTCGCCGTCCGGCACGGTGCGCGCGTCCACCGACAGCACGATGCATTGCGAACCGAACCGTTCGGACATCTCGCGCAATACCTCGGGACGGGCGATCGCGGCGGTGTTCACCGAGACTTTGTCCGCGCCCGCGCGCAGCAGCCGGTCCACGTCCTCGACGGTGCGCACCCCGCCGCCGACGGTGAGCGGGATGAAGATCTGCTCGGCGGTGCGGGTGACCACATCGATCATGGTGCCCCGGTCGCCGGTGGAGGCGGTCACGTCGAGGAAGGTCAGCTCGTCGGCGCCCTGCGCGTCGTACAGGGCGGCCAGCTCGACGGGATCGCCCGCGTCGCGCAGGTTCTCGAACTTGACGCCCTTGACCACCCGGCCGGCGTCGACGTCCAGACAAGGAATCACACGTACCGCCAACGTCATTGCCTCACCCTTTCTCCGCGGTCGCGGGGTCGGCGACCGTGCAGATCATGTCGAGCAGTTCTTCGTGTACGCCCGGGGCCGCCGCCAGCACGGAGCCGGAGGAGATGGTCCACGGCTGCCCCGCCAGGTCGGTGACCACGCCGCCCGCCGCGCGCACCAGCGCGACGCCCGCCGCGTTGTCCCAGGGGTGGTGCCCGAAGACGATCGCGCCGCCGAGCACGCCGGAGGCGGTGAACGCCAGATCGATGCCGGTGGAGCCGTGCATGCGCACCCGCGAGGACAACCTGCTCAGCGGCCCGAGCAGATCGAAGCGGAACTGTCCGGGGATGCGGCCGTGCGAGTCGACGTTGAACGCGCCGAAACCGATCATCGACTCGGCCAATGCGCCCCGCGGCAGCGGCGGCAGCGCCCGGCCGTCCAGCAGCAGCGGGCCACCGGCCATGGCCGCGTAGCGACGGCCGAGCAGCGGCAGCCAGGTCAGGCCGAGGACCGGCTCGCCATCGCGCACCAGCGCCAGGAGCATGCCCGAGAGCGGATGGCCGGAGGAATAGTTGAACGTGCCGTCGATCGGGTCGAGCACCCACACCGTGCCGGAGGTGAGCTGCGGGCCGCCGAACTCCTCCCCGTGCACCTCGATGCCGGTGCGCCGCTGCAGCTCGGCGGAGATGGTGCGTTCCAGCTCCAGGTCGAGGGCGGTGGCGAAGTCGTTGCGGCCCTTCACGACCGCACTCGGCGCGCCGACACCTTCGACGAACCGCGAGCGCACCGAGTCCAGGACCTCACTCGCCACCGCGAGCAGTGCCGACAGCGCCTGGGTCATCTCACCGCGGCCAGCGCCTCGGGCAGGGTGAACCGTCCCGCGTACAGCGCCTTACCGACGATCGAGCCTTCGACGCCGTCCGGCACGAGTTCGGCGATCGCGACCAGGTCGTCGATGGTGGAGACGCCGCCGGAGGCGATGACCGGCGCGTCGGTGGCCGCGCACACCTCGCGCAGCAGGTCCAGGTTGGGGCCGGTGAGCGTGCCGTCCTTGGTCACGTCGGTCACCACGTAGCGCGAGCAGCCGTCGCGTTCCAGGCGTTCGAGCACCTCCCACAGATCGCCGCCGTCGCTGACCCAGCCGCGACCGCGCAGCCGGTGCTCGCCGTCGACGATGCGCACGTCCAAGCCGACGGCGATGCGCTCGCCGTGACGGGCGATGGCCTTGGCGCACCAGGCCGGGTCCTCCAGCGCCGCGGTACCGAGGTTCACCCGGGCGCAGCCGGTGGCCAGCGCCGCCTCCAGGCTCTCGTCATCGCGAATACCGCCGGACAATTCCACCTTGACGTCGAGTTCGCCGACGACGCCCGCGAGCAGCTCCCGGTTCGAGCCACGCCCGAAGGCCGCGTCCAGGTCGACCAGATGGACCCACTCCGCGCCGGCTTCCTGCCAAGCCAGCGCCGCGTCACGAGGCGAACCGTAGCTGGTTTCGCTACCGGCCTCTCCTTGCACGAGACGCACGGCCTCTCCGTTGGCGACATCGACGGCGGGTAGCAGCACAAGACTCACGAGAGCAGCCTAGTGGTTACCGGTCCGCGTCGGAGTCATGGGCCTGGGCGAATGGGACCTCGATCACCGGCGACGGTCAGCCGCTGTGGTTGGTGCCGCCCACGACCCGATAACGTTGACGACGCCAACGTTGGCACCTCCAACGTTATGACCGAAAGGCTCGTCCGATGCGCAAGATTCGCCTCGCCCTCCCCGTGCTCGCACTCCCGCTGGCCGCACTCACCGTCGCCTGCACCTCCGCCACAGTCGTGTCACGCTGAGTGGCCGGATCCCGCGCCGGGTGCGCGGGATCGTCGCTACAGCGAGTTCACCCAGTTGCGCAGGAGATGTGCGCCCGCGTCGCCGGACTTCTCCGGGTGGAACTGGGTTGCCGAGAGCGCACCGTTCTCCACCGCGGCCAGGAAAGGCACCCCGTGCTCGGCCCAGGTCAGTCCGGGTGTGGCGAAATGGTCACTGGGCGGAAGATCCCAGGTCTGGGTGGCGTAGGAATGCACGAAGTAGAAGCGAGTGGCCGCGTCGAGGCCCGCGAACAGGACGCTGTCGGCGGGGGCGGAGACGGTGTTCCAGCCCATGTGCGGCAACACCGGCGCGGACAGGCGTTCGACAGTGCCGGGCCATTCGGCGCACCCGTCGGTTTCCACACCGAACTCGACGCCGCGCTCGAAGAGGATCTGCATGCCGACGCAGATCCCCAGGACCGGGCGTCCGCCGGCCAGCCGCTGACCGATCAGGCGCTCCCCCCGCACTGTCTTCAGGCCTGCCATGCACGCGGCGAAGGCGCCGACTCCGGGCACGACCAGACCGTCGGCCGCCAGCACCAGCTGCGGGTCCGCCGTCACCTCGACCCGGGCGCCCGCCCTGGTCAACGCCCGCTCGGCGGAGTGCAGATTGCCGGAACCGTAGTCGAGTAGGGCGACGGATCTACTCACAGCGTTCCCTTCGTGGACGGGACCCCGCTCACCCGCGGGTCGAGTTCCACCGCGGCGCGCAGGGCCCGCGCGACCGCCTTGAATTCGGCCTCGGTGACGTGGTGCTGGTCGCGGCCGTAGAGCACGCGCACGTGCAGGGCGATACGCGCGTTCAGCGCGATCGACTCGAATACGTGGCGGTTCAGCACGGTGGAATACGGCGCGCCGGGACCGGAGCCTGGAATCACCGTGTGCAGCAGGTGTTCTGGTTCGCCGGTGTGCACGCAGTAGGGGCGGCCGGACACGTCGACCGCGGCGTGTGCGAGCGTCTCGTCCATCGGGATGTAGGCGTCGCCGAAACGGCGGATCCCCGCCTTGTCGCCCAGCGCCTTACCCAGCGCCTGGCCGAACACGATCGCGGTGTCCTCGACGGTGTGGTGCGCCTCGATCTCGATGTCGCCCTCGGCGCGGACGGTCAGGTCGAAGCTCGCATGCGCGCCGAGGGCGGTCAGCATGTGGTCGTAGAACGGGACGCCGGTGGCGATCTCGGTCTTGCCGGTGCCGTCCAGATCGAGTTCGACGACGATGCCGGATTCCTTGGTGATCCGCTCCACCCGGGCGGTCCTACTCATGCTCACGTCCAATCGGGTCGGCGCCGAGGGCTTCCCGGCGCTGGGTCATCGCGGTGTGAGGTCGGTGCCCGCCAGGGCGGCACTGACCTTCAGCAGTTCGTCGTTCTCGGCGGCGAGGCCGATGGTGGTGCGCAGATAGCCGGGGATGCCGACATCGCGGATCAGCACGCCGTGGTCCAGATAGCGCTGCCAGGTCTGCGCGGCGTCGGTGAACCGCCCGAACAGCAGGAAATTGGCGTCGCTGGGAATCACGTCGAAACCCATCTCCCGCAACGCCGCCGCGACCCGATCGCGCTGCGCGGCCAGCTCGGCGACGCTACCGAGGGTCTCCTCGGCGTGCCGCAGGGCCGCACGCGCGGCGGCCTGGGTGACCACCGACAGGTGGTAGGGCAGCCGCACCAGCAACATCGCGTCGATCACCGCGGGCGCGGCCACCAGGTAGCCCAGCCGCCCGCCCGCGAACGCGAACGCCTTGCTCATCGTCCTGGTGACCACGAGTTTGGCCGGGAACTCCTCGATCAGCCCGATGGCGCTCGGCTGCGCGGAGAACTCGCCGTAGGCCTCGTCGACCACCACGATGCCGGGGGCGGCGGCGAGGATGCGCGCCAGGTCCCGCTGCGGAATACTGTGCCCGGTGGGGTTGTTCGGGCTGGTCACGAAGACTACGTCGGGCGTGCGCTCGGCGATGGCGGCCAGCGCGTGGTCGGCGTCGAGGGAGAAGTCGGCGTTGCGCTTCGCCTCGATCCACTCGGTGTCGATGCCTTCGGAGATGATCGGGTGCATCGAGTACGAGGGAACGAAACCGAGGGCGCTGCGGCCGGGGCCGCCGAACGCCTGCAACAGCTGTTGCAGGATCTCGTTGGAACCATTGGCCGCCCACACGTTGCCGGTCTCCACCGCGACGCCGGTCTGCGTGGTCAGGTACCGCGCCAGGTCGGTGCGCAGCGCGACGGCGTCGCGGTCCGGGTAGCGGTGCAGATCGGCGGCTGCCGCGCGGATCGATTCGGCGACGTCGTCGATCAGCGCCCGGCTCGGCGGATGCGGGTTCTCGTTCGTGTTCAGCTGCACCGGGACCGTCAATTGCGGTGCGCCGTAAGGCTTTTTGCCGCGCAGATTGGACCGCAGCGGCAGGTCGTCCAGGGTCACGTCCGCGCCGGGCGCGCGTACCGCGCCGGTCACGACAACGCCTCGAAACGCGCCTGCACGGCCTGGCCGTGCGCGGGCAGGTCCTCGGCGTTGGCCAGCGCCACCACGTGACCGGCGACGTCCTTCAGCGCCGCCTCGGTGTACTCCACCACATGGATGCCGCGCAGGAAGGTTTGCACGCTCAGGCCCGACGAGTGCCGGGCGCAGCCCGCCGTGGGCAGCACGTGATTGGAACCGGCGCAGTAGTCGCCGAGGCTGACCGGCGCGTAGGCGCCGACGAACACCGCCCCCGCGCTGCGCACTCGGGCCGCGACCGCGGGCGCGTGAGCGGTCTGGATCTCCAAGTGCTCGGCGGCGTAGGCGTTCACCACGCGCAGGCCCTGCTCGATGTCGTCGACCAGGACCGTGCCGGACTGCTTGCCGCGCAACGCCTCGCTCACCCGGTGAGCGTGCTTGACCACGGTCAGCTGCGCGTTCAGCGCCGCGTCCACCGCGTCGGCCAGCTGCTCGCTGTCGGTGACCAGCACGCTGGCGGCCAGCACGTCGTGCTCGGCCTGGCTGATCAGATCGGCGACCACGTGCACCGGATCGGCGGTCGCGTCGGCGAGGATCGCGATCTCGGTGGGGCCCGCCTCGGCATCGATGCCGACCAGGCCGCGGCACAGCCGCTTGGCCGCGGTGACGTAGATGTTGCCGGGGCCGGTGATCAGGTCGACCGGCTCCAGCTGTGCGCCGTCGGTGTCGACGCCGCCATAGGACAGCAGCGCGACGCCCTGAGCGCCGCCGACCGCCCACACCTCGTCGACCTCGAGCATCCGCGCGGCGGCGAGGATGGTCGGGTGCGGCAGCCCGCCGAACTGCGCCTGCGGCGGCGAGGCCACCACCAGCGAGCCGACGCCCGCGGTCTGCGCGGGCACCACGTTCATGACGACACTGGACGGGTAGACGGCGTTGCCGCCCGGCACGTACAGGCCCACTCGCTCGACGGGCACCCAGCGCTCGGTCACCGTGCCGCCGGGAACCACCTCGGTGGTCTTGTCGGTGCGCCGCTGATCGGCGTGCACCTTGCGCGCCCTGGCGATCGATTCCTCCAGTGCCGCGCGCACCGCCGGGTCCAGCCGGTCCAGTGCGGCGTCCAGCTCGGCGGCCGGTACCCGCACCGTCGCCGGGATGACGCCGTCGAACCGCTCGCTGAACTCCAAGGCCGCCGACACACCCTCGTCACGGATCGCCTCGACCACCGGCCGCACCTGATGCAGCACCGAGTCCACGTCGACTCCCCCGCGCGGCAGCGCGGCGCGCAGCTCGGCAACAGAGGGAGTGCGACCGCGCAGATCGACGCGGGCGAGCTCGATGCGGGTTGTCATGTGGTGTCGGTCCTTGTCTCCAGCTGATTCGCAACAGGAAAGTTGCAGCTCCAGCCTAATCGACGCGTCCGGACCCGATCCGGCCACAGCCGCCGCCGGGCTGGGCGCCCGGCAAGCCCGAACCGCCCGTGATCTGCGTGGTCACGACAGCGCTCGCGACACGAATGTGCGTCGACCTGTCCGGGTCGGCGTCTCGATGAGGCGAAATGTGACGGCACTCTCGTCCCGAACCGCCGTGGGCGACTACTACTCAGCGGTGCTCGACCTACTCGGCGATCGATACCTAACGGGTGTCGCTATCGATGAGCAGACGCCCGCCAGAGCTGATCACCCGTAAGGTCAGGCCCTTGGTCTGGCCCTCGATCGTGAGGCTGGCCAGTCGCATGTCGACCGACCCGTCCTCGTTGTTCGACCGTTTGGCCGCCTCGATGGTGGCGAAGGTCTCGATCGTCCGCGACCCCCAGTACTGACGGAAGCCCTGTTCGTTGCCGTAGATCTGCTGCGCGGCGGGCGTCAGCAGGGTCCACGAGGCACTCGGGTCGCTGTAGAACTGCTCGATCAGGCCACCTGCCGCCCCGATGTCGACCCGCTCCCCGGAGCTGGGGGTTCGACCGAGCTCGGCCGCGACAGTCGAGGTCGAACCGGGTTTCGTCGTCGCGGTCGCCGACGGCGGGTTCGCCTGCGGACCCGGCGAGTCGCCATCGGACTGGCTGAACGCGCTGATCAGCAGCGCCGAGACGGCGGCGAGCGTGCCCACCAGCGCGCCGATCAGCACCGCGCGTCGTTTGCCGCCCGAGCGCCGCTCGGGCACCGGCCGCGGCTGCGCCATGGTCGGCGGATGTGCCGCGGTGTCGAACCGGTCGGCCGAGCGCGCCGGCGCCGGACGCGGACGCTGATGCCGCTCGGCCGGCGTATAGGGCGCCGAGGACATCGCCGACGGTCGCAGCGCGCGGGTGGCCGCGTCCGACTCGCCTGCTCTCGGCCGGGCGAAAGCCTCACTGGCCGGGACGAATCCGGCTGCCACCGGCGCGGGACCGGCGTCGGCGAACGCGGCGAGCTGCTGTCGCGCCACCCGCATGCTGGGGCGTTCGGCCGGTTCGGGGCTGAGCAGGTCGAGCAGGAAATCCGTTGCCGGACCCGCGTTGCGCGGCTCGCTCAGCTGACCGTTGGCCGCGGCGTAGAGCACCGCGAGCGGGTTGGAGCCCCCGCCGTAGGGCGGTTCGCCCTCCAGCGCGTGGAACAGCGTGGCGCCCAGCGCGAACACGTCGGACGCGGGCGTCGGATCGGCGCCGCGGGCCATCTCGGGTGCGAGATAGGCGGCGGTGCCGCAGATCAGTCCGGTCTCGGTGAGCGTGACGTCGCCGGTCGCGCGGGAGATCCCGAAGTCGGTGATCTTCACCGTGCCGTGGTCGTCGAGCAGGATGTTGCCCGGCTTCACGTCGCGATGCACGATGCCCGCCTGATGCGCGGCGATCAGCGCCGAGGCGACCTGCTCGCCGATCCGCGCCACCTGGGTCAGCGGCAGCGTGCCCTGCGCGCCGATCACCGCGGCGAGGCTCTTGGACTTCAGGTACTCCATCACCAGGCAGGGGTCACCCTCGTGCTCGGTGATGTCGAACACGACGATCGCGTTCGGGTGCTGGAAGCGGGCGGCATTGCGGGCCTCCCGGATGGCGCGCTGGCGCACCACGTCCCGTTCGGCCTCGGGCAGGCTCGGCTGGATGTGGATCTGCTTGACGGCTACGGAGCGCTGGAGGCGTTCATCGACGGCACGCCAGACCACGCCCGTGCCGCCGCTACCAATCCGCTCGACCAGGCGGTAATGCTCCGCGATCAACTGACCGGTATCGATGGCGCCTACTCCGAACCTTCTCGAAATCGTGACATCCCGCATATTGATAACTTCACGCGGTCCGGGGATGAGTGTAGCGGGCGCCGGAATGCTCGCACGCGTCAGCCGGGCCATGTTCCAGCCCCAAATCGCCCGAAACGGACTATCGCGCCGCGCGCAACATCCGGCCGGCGGCCTCCACCGCGGGAGCCGAACCGCTCGCGTCGCTGACAAACGCGGCGAACGCCAGGTCACCGTCGATACCGACGAACCAGCCGTGCGCGTGGGTGTCATCGATGTACTCCGCGGTGCCGGTCTTGCCGAGCAGGCCGGGAACATCGCGCAGCTGCGTCGCGGTGCCCGCGGTGATCGTCTCGCGCATCATGGACTTCACCTGGTCGGCGACGGTCTGCGGCAGCGCGTCGGGCGTACGGTCCGGGGTGCCGGGCCTGCCCGCGACGAGTGCGGGCGCGGGCACGGCACCGCGGGCGATCGAGGCGGCGACCAGTGCCATTCCGAACGGCGACGCTGTCACTTGTCCTTGACCGATCGCCGACTCCACACGCAATGCGGAAGTGTCGGACGGTGGCACCTTTCCGGTGACAGTTGTCAGGCCCGGTGTGACGTAATCGATCCCCAGCCCGAGTTGTGCGGCGGCTTTCGGCAGGGCGTCGGCGGGCAGTTTCACCGCGAGCGAGCCCATGGTGGTGTTACAGGAACGGGCGAACGCGGTGTGCAGCGGCACTGTGCCCAAATCGAAATTGTTGTCGTTGGGGATGCGGCGTCCCTCGATGTTCGCCGTGCCGGGACAGGGCGCCTCGGTGTCGGGGGTGACCGTCCCCGCCTGCAGCGCGGCGGAGACGGTGACCGTCTTGAACGTCGAGCCGGGCGGGTACAGGCCGGTCAGCGCGATCGGGCCCTGCGCGTCGGCGGTGGCGTTCTGTGCGATCGCGACCACGTCACCGGTCGAAGGTCGCAGGGCGACGATCGCGGCGGGCTGCGTGATCGGGGCCAGCGCCGCCTCCGCCGCGCGCTGCAGGCCGAGGTCGAGAGTGGTCACGATATCGGCGGTCGGTGTCGGGTCCTTTCCGGCAACGCGCTGGGTGCCCTGGGGCGTCTGGGCGCGCACCGCCCAGCCCGCGTTCGCGTCGGCGGATTCCTGCCACAACTCGGCGAGCCCGGACAAGGTCGGTGTGGCCAGTGCTTTGTCGGTCGTCAGCAACCGGGTCTGCGGCGCGAGGGTGACACCGGGAAGCGCGGCGAGCCGATCCCGGATCGGAGCGATATCCGTGTCGCGCAGGGTGATCGCGGTGACCGGCTTTCCTTGCGCCTGGACCAGTTCCGCTTGCAGTGACTGCGTGGTGAGACCGGATGCGAGCGGACCGAGCAGATCCGCCGCCGCCGCGAGATCGACGCCCGGGGCGATGTTCACCAGCGTGACGACCTGTTCGGTCATCAAGTCGCCGCCGGCGGAATCGAGAACGCGGGCGGGTTCCGGATAGAGCGGGCTGTAGCTCAACGGCCCCGAAGCCAGACCAGGGGCGAGGGTGGCGGGATCCCACTTCACCTTCCAACCCGCACCACTGTCGCTCGCGGTGCCGTTGGTTGTGTAAGCCCACTCGGCCTTGCCGCCCTCGCCCAGCTTCCAGGTCGCGGCCAGCGCGAAGCCGTTGTCGTCGGCCGAGCTGACCTCGAAACGCACGTCCTTGCCCAGCCCGTCGTAGAGCCTGCCGAGCGTGTCGGACGCCGCGGCCGGGTTGTCGGTGAGCGCGGCGGCCGCGGCGATGTCGTCGCGATTGAGCGCCTCGGCGAACTGCCCGGCTACGGTGTCGGGCTGCTCCGGTCCGGACGAGCACGCGGCGAGCACGAGGACAGGTGCGGCGAACAGGACGAGAGAGTTCCGGTTGATACGCACGCCGACGACACTATCGGGCCGGAGCGAGGCAACGAAGTAAGCGGCTCGGGCTGTAGACGGCCCACGTCCAGCGGCGCCATCGGGTCGCGGTGTCAGTCGCGCGCCCACGGGGCTCGAGCCAGCGCGGCGGCGTCGGCGTCGGCGAGCTCGATGTCGAACACCTCGGCGAGGATCTTGGGCAGCTCGGCCGGTTCCAATTCCCGTGTCTCGCTCGTTCCGTCGGGATGCTCCGTGATGAACGTGGTGCCGTCCAGCACGTAGTGCACGTCGGGGTGGAAGCGCTGCAGATACGGCCGGGTGGTGAAAGGGGAACGCGGCGAGGTGGACACGAAGTGATTGCCGACGGCGTAATCGATGCGGTATTGCGGGTCGAGGGTGAAGCTGTGGCGGTCGACCCAGCCTTCCCGGCCGAATTGGTGCAGCACCCACAAGTCGGAATCCAGCTCGCCGAACGTGCGCTCCAGCCGGAACCGCCATGCCCCGGCGGCGAATTCGCCGGTCTGCGTGGACAACTCGAACGGCACGAGCGGGCCCGAGCCGAAGCCCACATCGCAGAGCCAGATCCGGTCGTCATCGGCGGTCGTCACGCGCAGCAGGGCGTGGGTGGCAGGCCGCAATCCCGCGCCCGCGCCCATGCTCACCCGGCCGCTGAGGCCGGTGACGCCGAAACCGAGCCGTTCCAGCGCGGCCGCGAACAGTCCGACGTTCTCGTAGCAGTAGCCGCCGCGGCGGCGCCGGACGATCTTGTCCTGCAAGGTGGCCAGGTCCAGGTCGATCGAGCGGCCGAGAATGATCTCCAGATTCTCGAACGGGATCGCGGTGGTGTGCGCCCGCACCAGTTCGTGCAGCGTCGTCACGGTGGCGGCGCGCTCGCCATCGAAGCCGATCCGGGCCAGGTAGGCGTCCAGATCCAGATCGGCGCCGTTCCAGTGGTAAGCCGGGTCGGTCGGCTTGGTCATCGCGTCCTCACTTCGTCATCGGGCTCCACATGATCAACCGCGCGGCGCCGCGATCCTGTTCCCGCGCTCGTCTCAGGCCGCGCACTTGGCGCCCGGCGGGGCGGACGGAGCGGTGACGACGCCGTGCGCGACGTCCACGACGTAGTCGCGATCCGGGCCGTCGACCGGCTCCACGCCGAGCAGGAGGCGCTCGACCACGCAGCCGCCCTCGAAGAAAGCCGGGCCGACACTGTGATCGCCGGGGACCACCCGCCCGGTCAGATCGCGGCCGGTGACGACGGTGTACATCGACGTGGGTTTGCCCGCGGCGAGGAGCCCGGCACGCATCTCCACGCTGGTGGCGTAAGGCACCACGTCGTCGGCGGTGCCATGGACGAGGAACGCGCGGCGCACATCCATCCGGTGCGCCAGCAGCGCGGGTGAACGGTCGACGTAGGCCAGCGGGCAGGCCGTGGGAGGACAGCCGCCCGCGTCGCGCTCGATCTGCCCCGGCAGTGCGGGATCGACGGCCACCGCGCCCAGCCACATGGTGAAATCGTCGGCGGGACCGTAGTTGTCGACCCAATAGTCGAACATCCCGCGCGGACCGTGCGCCACCGCGAGACCGCTGGTGATGCCGCCCTGGCTCCAGCCCCACAGCACGGTGCGCGTGAGCGCGGGATGGGCGTCCTGGTACCACGCGGTCGCGGCGACGATGTCGCGCCATCCCGCCCACAGGTTCCATTCCCCGGGCCGCCACACGCTCTGCACCGAGCGCAGGTCCATCGACAGGATCGGGGTCGCGGTGCGCCGCGCGATCGAGACGAGGTAGTCGGCGAAGTCGGCCGAGGACCCCTCGTGCCCGTGCACGGCGACGACGAGCGCCTGCGCGGTCACGTCGCCTTCGGCGCACCGGTAGGGCTCGTAGACCCGGCCGGTCGCGTTCTCGCCGTCCACGCTCAGCGTCACCGGGCGTACCACCACCCCTGCCGCGCAGCCGGGCGCCGCCGAAACGGGAAGCGCCGCAATACTCGTCGCCACGAACAGGGTCGAGAGAACACAGCACACGAACACCGGATACCAGCGCCTCATGCTCGAATCATGGCACGCGCCGCGACTCCCACCCCGCCTGCCGACCCCCGTCTAGGCGGGAATCGCATTTCGACCCGACTGTTGTGCGGGCACGCCGGGAACGGCCGCAGGTGGCGATATTTCGCTACAGCGCTGGTGGGCATGGAGATCGGACGACCGACGCTGATCAGCTGGCTACCGCGCACTCCGACAGGTAGTCACCGACCCGCCGAAACCGGCGGCGCCTGCCGGACACCGACGGTCACCCCAGAGAGCTTCGGGCGCTGATCCATCCCGGCTGACGCTACGATTCGCCTATGCGTTCGATTGATGCCGCCGAGCGGCGCGCTCGGCTGGCGGTACGGCACCGGCTCGCGACACCAGAACGGGCCACTGGGGTCGCCGAGATCGCCGGGTCGATGGTGGCGCTGCACGCCACCGATCCGGCCACCGTATTCCTCTCGGTCGCGGCCCGCGGCGACGGCCTCACCCCTGCGGATGTCGAGCGCGCCCTGTACGAGGACCGCGCCTTGCTGCGCATGCTGGCGATGCGCCGCACCATGTTCGTGGCGCCGGTGGATCTGGTCCCGGTCCTGCAAGCATCGTGCGCGGATGCCCTGGCGCACAAGCAGCGCCGCACCTACGGCAAGTACCTCGCGCAGGAGGGCGTCGGCGACGGCGACGTGCAGCGCTGGCTCGCCGAGGTCGAAGCCGAGACGCACAAGGCGCTGCTGGACCGCGGCGCCGCCACCGGCGCGCAGCTGAGCAAGGCCGTCCCGCGGCTGCGCACCCAGGTGAACCCCGCGCCGGACAAGGCGTATTCGAAGCCGACGAACATCACCACGTGGGTGCTGGTGACGCTGGGCTGCGAGGGTCGCATCGTGCGCGGTAGGCCGAACGGCAGCTGGGCGAGCAGCCAGTACACCTGGGCGCCGATCGAATCGTGGTTGCCGGAGGGCGTCGCGGCCATGCCCGCCGCGGAGGCCCGTGTGGAGCTGGTCCGGCGCTGGTTGCGCGCCTTCGGACCCGCGCCGGTGTCCGATATCAAGTGGTGGACCGGCTGGACGCTGGGCGAAGTCCGCGCGGCGCTCGGCGCGCTGGACCTGGTCGATGCCGACTTGGACGGTGTCACCGGCGTACTGCTCGCCGACGACGTCGAGCCGGTCGCGGCGCCGCAGCCTTGGGCGGCGCTGCTGCCCGCGCTCGACCCGACCCCGATGGGCTGGCAGGCACGGGACTGGTTTCTCGGCCCGCACGCCGCCCGCCTGTTCGATCGCAACGGCAATATCGGCCCCACCGTCTGGTGGGACGGTCGGATCGTCGGCGGCTGGGCGCAGCGCAAGGACGGCGAGATCGTCTACCGCCTCCTGGAAGACGTCGGGGCGGACGCCGAATCGTTGATCGTCACGGAATCCCAGCGGGTCACGGACTGGTTCGGCGACGTGCGCGCCGTTCCGCGCTTCCGGACACCGCTGGAACGCGAACTCACCGCCTGATCATCGCGACCACCCGATTGCCCCGGCTGCGGGCGCCTCGGCCAATTCGTCGGCACTGGTAGCTTGGGCGGCATGGAGATTCGCGGGTTCGCCGACGGCGACCGATCCGCCCTGCGCGATTTGTTCGTGCGTGCGGGCGCGGAATCGCCGACCGAGTCGCTGTGGGGCCACCCGGAATCCGAGGCGGCGGTCTATCTCGAGCCGTATATGGATCTGGAACCCGAATCGCTGTTCGTCGCGGAGTCCGACGGCGCACTGGTCGGGTATCTCACCGGGTGCGTGGACAGTTCGGCATTTCCCAGCGAAGGCGAGCGCATGGATCAGGCGATCCGTCGCTATCGCCTGATGTTCCGCCGCGAATCCGCCGCGTTCTTCGCACGCAGCCTCGCCGACATGGCGGGCGCGGCCATCCGCCGGGCACCGACGGCAGGCGAGATCCACGACGACCGCTGGCCCAGCCATCTGCACATCAACGTCGCACCCGAAGCCAGAGGCATCGGCGCTGCCGACCGGTTGATGCTGCGCTGGTTCGAGCGACTCACCGAGGCGGGGTCACCCGGCTGCCATCTACAGACCCTGGTCGAAAACAGCCGCGCCGTCAGGTTTTTCGACCGCATGGGCTTCACCGCCCACGGCCGGGAGCCCCTGGTACCCGGCCTGCGCTATCACGGCAAACGGGTGCATCAGCGCACGATGGTCCGCGACAGCTGAGGGTTACGGCGGCGTGGTACCGGGAACGCGGAGCGCCCGCCCCTGTTCGGGCGACCTCCCGCGAGATGAGCCGGTTCATGTGCCGCGCCGCCGAACGGTTCGGAAGGGCGCCTACATGTCCAAGCCGAGGTCGAGGACGCGGACCGAGTGGGTGAGGGCGCCGACGGCGAGGTAGTCGACGCCGGTGCGGGCGTAGTCGGCGGCCACGTCGAGGCTCAGGCCACCCGAGGATTCCAGCTTGGTTTGCGGTGCCGTGGCGTTGCGGCGCTGCACGGCGGCCTGGGTCTGCCAGAGCGGGAAGTTGTCCAGCAGGACGAGTTCCACGTTCTCGGCGAGCACGGCGTCGAGTTGGTCGAGGCTGTCCACCTCCACCTCGCAGGGAATGCCGGGGGCGGCGGCGCGGACCGCGCGCAGCGCCTCGACCACCGACCCCGCGGCGACCACGTGGTTGTCCTTGATCAGCGCGGCGTCGCCGAGACCCATGCGGTGATTGACGCCGCCGCCGACGCAGACGGCGTACTTCTGCAACGCGCGCAGTCCCGGCAGCGTCTTGCGGCTGTCCCGGATTCGGCAGCGGGTGCCCGCGACCGCGTCCACCCAGTCGGCCGTCGCGGTGGCGATGCCGGACAGATGGCAGACGAGGTTGAGCATCGTGCGCTCCGCGGTGAGCAGGCCGCGGCTCGGCGCTACCACGGTCAGGACGGACTGTCCCGGCGTCACCCGGGTGCCGTCGGCCAGGCGGTCGGTGACCTCGTACTCGCCCGCGCCGATCACCTCGTCGAGCACCAGCAGCCCGGCGTCGAGCCCCGCGATCGTTCCCGGCTGCCGCGATACCACCGACGCCTTCACCACCGCGTCGGCGGGCACGGTGGCCGTCGTGGTGACGTCCGGGCCGTAGCGCAGGTCCTCGTCCAGCGCGGCGCGGATGATCCGCAGCACCTCGTCATGATCCAGACCGGCGTCCAGAGCCATGGGAGCGCTCCTCTCTCGCCGAGCGGGACATGGTGGAGAGCTCCCGTAGTCCTGCTCGACGGCTGTGTTCAGGGAATGGGTGATGGGTATTCGGGGGCGCCCTCGTCGTTCAGCCGGATCGGGAGGCCGCGGCGGAGTCCGTCGACGAGGTCCGGGTGGTCCGACCGGGTGTGGCAGCCACGGCTTTCGGTGCGGGCGAGGGCGGCCAGCAGCAGGGTGCGCGCCGCGAGGGTGAGCGCGGCGTCCTCGATCGCGGCGATCGGGTGGGTGACGCCGGTGCACGTGACGCGCCGGGCGACCACGTCGTCCAGCCGTTTCAGTGCTTCGGCCAGGCCCGCGCCGTCGCGGACCACCGAGGCGTGCGTGGTCATCAACCGCTGCACGATCTCGCGATCGGCACACGCGGCGACGCGAACCGGGATCTCGGTGACGGACGCCCGCTCGCCGAGCCGCTCGGCCGCGGCGGCTCCGGCGCGCTCGCCGACCACCAAACCCTCCAGCAGGCTGTTGGATGCCAATCGGTTCGCCCCGTGCAGGCCGGTGCGCGCGACCTCACCCGCCGCGTACAGGCCGGGCACTTCGGTGCGGCCGTGGGTGTCGGTGACGACCCCGCCGCACTGATAGTGCGCGGCCGGGGCGACGGGGATCAGATCCGTACGCGGATCGATGCCCGCGGCCAGACACGAGGCGGTGATCGTCGGAAACCGTTGCGCGAAGTGGTCGATCGAGCGTGCGTCGAGGTAGACATGCTCGGTGCCGAGCGCCCGCATGCGCGCGGCGATGGCGCGCGAGACCACGTCGCGCGGTGCGAGGTCGCCACGCGGATGCACCCCTGCGGTCACCGAATTGCCTTCGGTATCGACCAGTATCGCGCCTTCACCGCGAACCGCTTCGCTGATCAGCGGCCTGCAGCCCACCCCGCCCTTGGTGTAGAGCACGGTCGGGTGGAACTGCACGAACTCGAGATCCGTGACGGTGGCGCCCGCCCACAGCGCGAGCGCGATGCCGTCGGCGGTGGCGCCGGGCGGGTTGGTGCTCAGCGCGTACAGCTGGCCGAGCCCGCCGGTGGCCAGCAGCACCGCGGGCGCGTGGACGACGCCGAATCCCTTGTCCGACACCGCGACAACACCCTGCACGCCGCCGCGCCCGGTGACGATCTCGCCCACCGCGGCCCCGAACAGCACCGGCAGACCGGCCTCGTTCAGCGCCCGCTGCACCTCCGCGCCGGTCGCGTCGCCGCCCGCGTGGATGATCCGGCGGGTGCTGTGGCCGCCCTCCCTGGTACGCGAAACCTGGCCGTCGCGACCGAGATCGAACACCGCGCCCAGGTCGGTCAGTGCGTCCACCGCGGCCTGCCCGCCCTCGACGATGGAGCGCACGGCGCCCGGGTCACAGAGCCCGGCGCCCGCCTCCACCGTGTCGTGCACGTGTGATTCGACGGAATCGCCGTGCGGCGCCACAACGGCGATGCCGCCCTGCGCGTACTGGGTCGAGGTGTCGGTGGGCCCGCCTTTGCTGAGCGTGAGCACCCGCAAACCGCGCAATGACGCCGTCCGCGCCGCGGTGAGTCCCGCGACGCCGCCGCCGATCACGACCAGGTCGGTCTCGGCCTCCCAGTCGATCGAAATCCCGGGTGTCATCGGCTCGCGCCTCGCTGCCTTCCGATCCGCGTGGCCTCGGGCGGATTCGGGGCGATCAGCGCTCGCGCCTCGTCCACCGCGTTCCGCCGGGGACCGACCACGGAGGTCGAACTCATTCACCGCCGCCGGGGTTGCCGATCGCGATCATCCGCTGCACCGAATTGCGGCCCAGCGCAGCGGTTTCCGGATCGACGTGCACCTCGTCGCGACCGTCGACCAGGCACCGCAGCAGTGCCGCCGGGGTGATCATCTTCATGTATTTGCACGAGGCCCGGTCGTTCACGGCCTGGAAGTCGATGCCGGGGGCGGCCTTGCGCAACTGGTGCAGCATGCCGACCTCGGTGGCCACCAGCACCTGGTTCGACTTCGCCGCCTTGGCCGCGTCGATCATGCCGCCGGTGGACAGGATGTGCACGCGCTCGGCCGGGAACGCGCCCTCGCCCGCCAGGTACAGCGCCGACGTGGCGCAGCCGCATTCCGGGTGCACGAACAGCTCCGCGTCCGGATGGGTGCGCGCCTGCTCGGTCAGCTCGTCGCCGTTGATGCCCGCGTGCACGTGGCATTCACCCGCCCAGATGTGCATGTTCGCGCGTCCGGTGACCCGCTTGACGTGCGCGCCGAGGAACTGGTCCGGCAGGAACAGCACTTCGCGGTCCGGATCGATCGAGGCCACCACGTCGACCGCGTTGGACGAGGTGCAGCAGATGTCGGTGAGCGCCTTCACCTCGGCGGTGGTGTTCACGTACGAGACGACCACCGCCTTCGGGTGTTCGGCCTTCCAGGCACGCAGGTCGTCGGCGGTGATGGAGTCCGCGAGCGAGCATCCGGCGCGCTGGTCCGGGATGAGCACGGTCTTGGCCGGGCTGAGGATCTTGGCGGTCTCGGCCATGAAGTGCACGCCGCAGAACACGATCGTGTCCTCCGGCGCCTCCGCCGCGATTCGCGACAGCGCCAGCGAGTCGCCGACGTGGTCGGCCACGTCCTGGATCTCGGGCAGCTGATAGTTGTGCGCGAGAATGGTCGCGTTGCGCTCCCTGGCCAATCGCTTGACCTCCTGCGCCCATTCCGGCGTCGCCTCGACTCCGGCGAACCCCGCGGGTCCGTCGAACACCTGCCCCATCAGCGGGGGCGCCAGTTTCGCACCCGTCGTCGCCATGGATGGCTCCCTTCCTCGTGCGGTCGGCTACTCCGCCGATTCGCACCAAACCAGGTTTTCGTCTTACAATCGAAAACGTGCCCCATGGTAGCACCATCCACGAATCGCTCACCGCGGTGTTCCAGGTTCGCCGCTTCCCCGTCGAGATCGCCGCAGGTAGAAGCTCCGCGGACCGCGCGGAAGGCATGCTGCAACGTTGCCCACCGGACCAGCGGACCGAACTGGCGGTGTTGCTGTGGGAACGCGCGCTCGATCCACAGAAGGGCACCTGGTCGCTGCCCGGCGGCCGACTCGGCGACGACGAGGACCTGGACGCCTCCGCGCGCCGCCAGCTCGCCGAGAAGGTCGACGTGCGCGAGCTGACCCACCTCGAACAGCTCTCGGTGTTCAGCGCCCCCCACCGGGTGCCGAGCCCGCGGCGCATCGCCTCGGCTTACCTCGGCCTAGTGCCGCTCACCGCCGACCCGCGGCTACCTTCGGACACCGCCTGGCATCCGGTCTCGGCCCTGCCGGACATGTCCTTCGACCACCGCACCGTGGTCGACCACGCCCGCACCCGACTGGCCGCGAAACTGTCCTACACCAACATCGCCTTCGCGCTCGCGCCCGACCGGTTCACTATGTCGACCTTGCGCGAAATCTATTGCGCTGCACTCGGATACGACGTGGACACCACGAACCTCCAGCGGGTTCTTTCGCGCCGCAAGGTGATCACGCCCACCGGCGCCACCGCCGCTCCGGGTCGCGCGGGCGGCCGCCCCGCCGCCGTCTACCGATTCACCGACTCCGGTCTACGCGTCACCGACGAATTCGCGGCCCTGCGCCCACCGTCCTGAGCGAGTCACTCGGCCGGCACGCCGCAGTCTGCGTCTCCCCGACCAAGCCCAGCCGCCTTCCCGCTCAGCATTCCGCCGCCGCCTTGCGATGCTTGTGCCCGCGCCGATACCGACGCTTGTTCGGCACCGGCCGCGCCGCGTTGCTGCGCCGCAATGCATCCCGCCGCCGCCACGCGACCAGATCGGCGCGCTCCGCGGACGCCGCCGAAGGCGCGTCGGCAGCCACCCGCTGTGCGCGATTCACCACCTACCTCCCTTCGACACATCCTCAACCACTCGACCGGATCACGGTATCGATGAAACCTTCTCGGCTCCAGTGATTTCTGTCCCGCTGTGCACGAAATCGATGATCGCGGTGGGGCTCGGGTGGTATTCGAATGTCGCGTCAACCTCGGGCGACGGCACGTCGAGTGCGACTCGCGGTAGGCGACAGTAGCTCGGGTGGCGAAGCTCTCCGGCAGAGCTGTCCGCGGCGCGAATGGCGATGACCGGATCGCTCGGTGGCGACGGCTCACCCGGCTACCATGAGCGGCATGTCTACCCCGCGAGTAGATCGGCCGGAGCTTCCCGAGTTCATGACGTGGGAGGAGCTCGAGCGCCTCCCCGAGGAAATCGCGAGCCAGATCGAGCTCTGGGACGGTCGTGTCGTCTGGGTCCGGCGTGGCCCCTTCGAGCACCAGCAGTACACCGGACTGTTCTGGACCGCTCTGCGGCGATGCGTCCACCACGTCATGTCCGGGCAGCCGGAGCAGTGCTGGCAGGTGGGCATGGAAACGAACGTCTTTCTGCAGCCCAACGGGAAATCCGACTTCGTCACACCGGATTTCTTGGTTTTCCGCTGTCTCGAGTCCGATTATCAGGACATCCGAGCGAGCGATGTCCTGATCGCGGGCGAAGTACTCTCGCCATCGAATACACACAGAGACATCGAAGCCAAGAAGGCCCGCTATGCCGACGGTGGCATCCCGTGGTACTGGGAGGTCAGGCTGGCACGCGATCCGCGCGGAATCGAGATCGTCCGCGCCTATGCGCTGGAGACCGGGCACGGCCAACTCCCTGCCGGAGTCCGGCCGCTACACCGGGCCAACTACATTCTGGCCGACGAGTGGACCCCGGCGACCACCGACGGAATCCACATCGATTTCCCGTTCGCCATTCACATACCTTGGTCCGACCTCGACTACTGACAGTGCCCGACAGCCCAGCAGTCGCTCGAGCGAATCGGCCTAGGTGATGTCGAGGCGGCTGTGCAGCTGATGCCCTGCGGAGTGCAGTGCGCCGGGGTGTCAGTCCGGTTGGCCGCGCAGTTCCGCGGCACGCTCGGCCACCTCGGTGCGTAACGCGGCCAGCACTGCCCGGACCGCATTGCTGCGCAGCGACTCCTCCCGCGCCACGGTCCAATACGAGACCTGATAGTCGAAGTCCTCGCGCAGCAGGCGCCGCAGCTCGGGACGTGCGTCGGCCAGATACGCGGGCAGAATTGCCACCCCCGCACCCGCGACAGCGGCCTCGACATGTGCGAAAACGCTGGTGGACCGCATGCTGGCGACCGGCTCGGGCAACTGTTTGGCCGCGCGGTCGAGTTCGTCCACCTGGAGCGACGATTCGACGTAGAAGATCAGGCGGTGCTGGGCCAGATCCGCGAGGGCGCCCGGTGTCCCGTGCCGGTTCAGGTAGGTATCGGCGGCGTACAGACCCAGGCGGTAGTCGGTCAGGTGCCGGGCGATCGCACGGTGTACGTCGGGCTGACCGACCACGATCTCGAGGTCCACGCCGGATCGGTTCTGCCGGACCCGCTGTGTCGCGCTGATGAGTTCGATGGCCAGCCGCGGATGCGCTTCCTGTAGCCGCGCCAGCGCGGGCACCGCGAACCGGGCGACGAATCCGTCCGAGGCGGCGATCCGCACCAGTCCGCCGAGACCGTCGCTGCGCGCCCGCAGGGGCGTGGCGAGCAGCTGCATCGATTTCTCGATTTCCTCGGCGACCCCGAGCACCCCGCGGCCCATCTCGGTCAGCTCCCAGCCACGCGGACCGCGTACCAGCAGTCGGCCGCCGACCGCTTTCTCCAGGGCCGCGATGCGCCGGGACGCTGTCGTCGAATTGACGCCCAGCGCGGTGGCCGCCGCGGCGAACCGGCCCAGCCGCGCCACGGCGAGCAGGACGAGAAGATCATCCGGACTGGGCCGGATGCCGAGCGGGGCACTGCGCTGTGTCATGGGATGATTCCACCACTCGAGCTGCAAATCTGCAGGGCATTACTGCGAAATCGCGCCGCCAACTGCATTGATATCGGCTCGATCGGTTTCGTAGCGTGGTCCACATCACGCGGCCCGCACGGACGGAACGGAGCGCAGCATGGCAACAATCGGGTGGATCGGCCTGGGGCACATGGGAAGCCGCATGACGGCGAACCTCGTCAAGGGTGGGCACACTGTGACCGGCTTCGATCTCGACGCGGCGGCCGTCGACGCCGCGGCCGCCGGCGGCGTCCACCCCGCGGCCTCGCTCGCCGAGGCTGTCGGCGACGTCGACGCCGTGTTCACCATGTTGCCCAAGGGCGAGCACGTCCGCTCGGTGTACCTGGGCGAGGACGGTGTGCTCGACCACGCGGCACCGACCACGCTACTGGTGGACAGCTCGACCATCGATATTGATTCCGCGCACACGCTGCACGAGACAGCGCGCGAGCGCGGCTTCCGATTCGTCGACGCACCGGTTTCGGGCGGCATCAGCGGCGCCGCCGCCGGCACCCTGACGTTCATGGTCGGCGGTGCACCCGACGCGGTCGCCTCCGCCGCGAGCCTGATCGAGCCGATGAGCGGCAACATCATTCGGACCGGCGGCGCCACCAGCGGCCAAGCCGCCAAGATCTGTAACAACATGATGCTGCTGATCAACCTGGCCGGCTGCGCCGAGGGTGCGGTGCTGGCCGAGCGCCTCGGCCTGGATCCGCAGGTCTTCTGGAATGTGGCTTCGGTCTCCTCGGCGGACTCCTGGGCGCTGCGCACCTGGTATCCGGTGCCCGGAATCGTCGAAACGTCCGCCGCCAACAATGGATTCGCCGCCACCTTCACCGCCGAGCTGGCAAACAAGGACATCGGGCTGGCGCTCGCGGCTGCCGCGTCGACCGGGACCGAGTTGCCCGCCGCGGAACTCGTGCGTGCCCAACTGCAGCAGCTGGTCGACACCGGGCACGGCGGCAGAGACTGCTCGCTGATCATCTCCCACATCGACCCGGCTCGCGGTTGACTCGCGCAGAAAAGGCGTCAGTGCCGTGGACGTGACTCGGGCAGCGAATACCCGTCGGCGGCAGGGGCGTAGCCACGAGAGGGCAACTCCGCCCCACGCGCAGCGTCACCATAGGACGTGAACGCGTCGGTGGTGTCGAAGGATCCGCGCGCGACCCCAGCAGCGCGCAGACCGGTGCCGAGGTCTTCCGAGGTGTTCAGCGCGGCGAGGAACAGCAGGACGAACGACGCGATCAGCGGCTGCACGATGAGCGCGAGCGCGCTGCCCATCTCGATGGGCAGCGCGACGATCTGGCCGACCGGCGGATCATCCGGGCGCGGATGCAGCCATTCGGCGACCTGTTCGCCGACTCGCGCCATCATCACCGCGCCCACACCGGAACCGACCAGCAAGCCGATTTGCAGCAGCGGTCCGCGCGCGGATCGCCACCGCCACGCGGCCATGGCCGACAGCAGACCGAGCACCGCACCCGCGAGCAGGAACATCGCCAGCCCGTCGAATTGGTGCGCGCTCTCGCCGGTCAGCGCGACACCTCGACCCGGTTCGACCACGAGCAGCCGCTCGGTCGGCGCCAGCAACCCCCATCCGACACCGCCGATCGCACTCGCCAGCAGCACCGCCACGGCGACCACCGCCGCGGCACGCACCTCGCGCCGCATCCCGCCTCGGGACGGCGCCGTCACCGGCACCACTAGCGGCGTTCCAGATCTGCGGAGTCGAGCACGCCGTGCCGGGAGCATTTCGCCCACCAGCCGTCCGGGCTCACCTGCACGATCATGCGGCGGCCGCACTGTTCGCAGAAGCGCGGCGGCTCCAAGCCCAGCGCGGCGGCCGCCGGGATCGCGTCGTCGAGCCCCGGCACGATCCGCTTGCCGGTGAACGGGTTGTAGCGCTCGTCCATGTCCATGACAGTACCCATGGTCGTGGTCTCTTTCCTCCAACCGAGCCGGGGTCAGAGCGTTTCGTTGAGCGCCTTGATCGGCATCTTCAGCTCGCCGAGCAGGTCCAGGTCCTGCTCGGCAGGGCGGCCGAGGGTGGTCAGGTAGTTGCCGACGATGACGGCGTTGATGCCACCCAGGATGCCCTGCTTCGCGCCGAGATCGCCCAGGGTGATCTCCCGGCCGCCCGCGAAGCGCAGCATGGTGCGCGGCAGCGCGAGCCGGAACGCGGCGACAGCGCGTAGCGCGTCGGCGGCGGGCAGCACCTCCAGGTCGCCGAACGGTGTGCCCGGCCGCGGGTTGAGGAAGTTCAGCGGCACCTCGTCGGGCTCGAGTTCGGCCAGGTTCGCGGCGAATTCGGCACGCTGCTCCAGGGTTTCGCCCATGCCGAGGATGCCGCCGCAGCACACCTCCATGCCCGCTTCGCGGACCATGCGCAGCGTGTCCCAGCGCTCTTCCCAGGTGTGCGTGGTCACCACGTTCGGGAAGTAGGAGCGGGAGGTCTCCAGATTGTGGTTGTAGCGGTGCACGCCCATCGCGGCCAGCTGATCGACCTGCTCCTGGGTGAGCATGCCGAGCGAACAGGCGACCTGGATGTCGACTTCGTTGCGGATCGCCTCGACGCCCGCGGCGACCTGGGCCATCAGGCGCTCGTCCGGGCCGCGCACGGCGGCCACGATGCAGAACTCGGTGGCGCCGGTCTTCGCGGTCTGCTTGGCGGCCTCGACCAGGCTCGGGATATCCAGCCACGCGGCGCGCACGGGCGACTGGAACAGCCCCGACTGCGAGCAGAAGTGGCAGTCCTCGGGGCAGCCGCCGGTCTTCAGGCTGATGATGCCCTCGACCTCGACCTCGGGACCGCACCACTTCATCCGCACCTCGTGGGCGAGAGCGAGCAATTCCTCCAGCCGGTCGTCACTCAGGCGCAGTACCTCCAGGGTCTGTTCCTGGTTCAGCCCTTGGCCGCGCTCTAGCACCTGCGCACGGGCGATCGACAGAATATCGATATCAACGGGTGCCTGGGTCACTGCACGAATCCCTTCGTCCGGCCGAGGTGGCCGTGCAACTTGAACGGTGTTCAGGCTAGGGTAGCGGTAAGAGTGAGTCAAAACACGACGGGGAAGGACTTCCAGTGCAACTGCACCGGGCGGACGTGGTGGATGGAGCCATCGCGATTCTGGATCAGTACGGCCTCGCCGATCTCACGATGCGCAGGCTGGCCGGTTCACTTCAGGTGCAACCCGGCGCGCTGTACTGGCACTTCCCCAATAAGCAAGCGTTGCTCGGCGCGGTCGCGGACAAGATCCTCGCCCCGATGGAGGACCCGATCGCGGCCGACGAGTGGTCCGGGCAGGTCACCGAATTGGCCCATCGCCTGCGCGACTGCCTGCTGGCCTATCGCGACGGCGCCGAATTGGTCTCGGCGACCTACGCTTCCCGGCTCACCACCAGCAAGGGCCGGGAACGCTTGGTGAGCGCGGCGATTCGCGCGGGCATGCCGCGGCACGAGGCCGAGCTCGCGGCGTTCACCCTGCTCTACTACGTGCTGGGCCAGACCGTGGACGAGCAGTCGAGAATGCAGATGGATTCGGTCGGCGCGCTCGCCGAAGACGCGACGCCATTGGACGAAACCCCCGACGCCACCGCGCGTTTCGACTTCGGTCTCCAATTGTTCGTCGCCGGCGTGCGGCACTTGCTCGGTACCCGCGTCCGCTGACCCGCACCCGGCCACACCCGGCTACCGAAGTGGCACGCCGATCGAAGCGGCCACTTCCGCGCAGATATCAGCACGGCGCCTCCGGACAGTGCGGCGGTCCGGTCGCGCGGCGGGCAGCCGGTTTCGCCCGTGGCGCTCAATGGGTCAGCGTGGGCTCCCGGGTGAATCGGTTTTCCGGACGCGGCAGGCCGAAGTGGTCGCGCAGGGTGGTGCCGGTGTACTCGGTACGGAACAGACCGCGCTCCTGCAGGATCGGCACGACCGTCTCGGCGAAGACCTCCAGTCCTCCCGGGTAGTACGGCGGCATCACGTTGAAACCGTCCGCGGCGCCATTGCGGAACCACTCCTCGATGGTGTCGGCGACCTGCTCGGGGGTCCCGGCGAACACCCGGTGACCGCGCGCACCGGCGAGGCGGTGCAGCAGACCGCGCACGGTCGGCCGTTCCCGCTGCACGATGCCCGCGACGACCTGTAAGCGGCTCTGTCCGTTGTCGGTGACATCTCCTGCCGTGTCGAACAGTTCGACCGGAATCGGATCGTCCAGCGGCAGGTGCCGCAGGCTGATCCCGACGACGCCCTCCAGCTGGGCCAGGCCGTATTCCGGCACGGTGAGCTCGTTGAACTCGCGTTCCAGTCGCTTGGCCGCCGCCTCGGTATCGGCGATGAACGGGCTGATGCCGGGCAGGATCTTGACGTGCTCCGGGTCGCGGCCGAAACCGCGGGCCTGCGCCTTGATGTCGGCATAGAACGCCTGCGCGTCGCTCAGCCGCTGGTGCGCGGTGAAGATCGCCTCGGCGTACTTGCCCGCGAACGCGCGGCCCTCGTTCGACGCGCCCGCCTGTACCAGCACCGGGTGCCCCTGCGGCGTACGCGGCGCGTTGAACGGCCCGCGCACCCGCAGGTATTCGCCCGCGAAGTCGATCCGGTGGATCTTGCCGGGGTCGGCGTACACTCCGGAAGCCTGGTCCAGGACGATGGCGTCGTCCTCCCAGCTGTCCCACAGCGCCACCACGGCGTCGACGAATTCCCGTGCCCGCGCGTACCTTTCGGCGTGGTCGGGGTGCTGGTCCAGCCCGAAGTTCGCCGCGGCGAGATCCGTTCCCGTGGTGACGATGTTCCAGCCCGCGCGGCCACCGGAGATGTGGTCCAGCGTGGAGAACAATCTGGCCAGGTTGTAGGGCTCGTAGTACGTGGTCGACGCGGTGGCGATGAGACCGAGATGCGTGGTGGCCGTGGCGATCGCGGTGAGCAGAGTGATCGGCTCCAATCCGGAGGCCGCGTTGTGCTTCACGTTGGTGCGCAGCGCAGGACCGTCGGCGAAGAACACCGCGTCGAGCTTCGCCGCCTCGGCGGTACGGCCGATCTCCTGGTAGTAGGCGACATCGTAGATCCGCTCCGGGCTGCTCCACGGATGCCGCCACGCGGCTTCGTGGTGACCGGAGGGGTAGATGAACGCGTTGAGGCTGAGTTGGCGTGGTGTGGTCATGAGGCTTTCTTCTCTTCGTCGTCGGCGGGCGTCTCCACGCCGACACCCAGGCTGGCCAATAGCAGAGATCGGTGCCGCAGAAACGCCGGATCACCATGGCGGCGTGGACGTTCCAGGTCGATGCGCTGATCCACCGCGATGCGCCCGTCGTCGAGCACCAAGACGCGGTCGGCCAGCAGCACGGCCTCGTCCACATCGTGGGTGACCAGCAGCACGGCGGGCCGGTGCCTGGCACACAGGTCCTGCAGCAGTGCGTGCATCTTGATCCGGGTCAGCGCGTCGAGCGCGCCGAAAGGTTCGTCGGCCAGCAGCAGCTCCGGCTCTCGCACCAGCGACCGCGCCAGCGCGACGCGCTGCTGCTCGCCACCGGAAAGCTCCTTGGGCCAGGCTTTCTCCCGCCCCGCAAGGCCGACCTCGGCCAGCGCGGAGCGTCCGCGCTCGGCCGCCTCGGAGCCGCTGAGCCCGAGGGTCACGTTGTCGAGCACCCGCGCCCATGGCAGCAGCCGGGAGTCCTGGAACACCACCGAACGTTCGGTGGGCACACTCAGTTCACCGGATCCCGGCACGTCGTAGTCCAGTTCGGCCAGTGCCCGCAGCAACGTGCTCTTGCCGGAGCCGCTGCGGCCGAGCAGCGCGACGAACTCGCCGCGGGCGATGTCGATATCCAGATCGCGCAGCACGACCCGGTCGCCGAACCCGCGTCGCAGCTGCCTGGCGCGGACCACATTCAGTCCGCGAGTGTCTGTCGCCATGACAGCGCCTTCCTTTCCGCGGCGCGCACCAGGATGTCGCCGAACAGGCCGAGCAGGCCGTAGATCACCAAGCCGACCACGATGACGTCGATCTGGCCGTAGGTGCGGGCCTGGGTCATGAGATAGCCGATACCGCTGGTCGCGTTGACCTGTTCCACGACGACGAGTGCCAGCCAGGAAATGGTGACCGCGAGCCGCAGGCCGGTGAAGAATCCGGGCAGCGATCCCGGCAAAGCGATCCGGCGGACGAACCCCCAGCGCGACAGCTGCACGGTCTGGGCGAGTTCCAGGTATCCCGCGTCGACGCTGCGCAAGTGCGCGTGCGTGTTCAGGTAGATCGGCACCGCCACGCTGGTGGTGATGACCAGCAGCTTCATTTCCTCGCCGATGCCGAACCACACGATGAACAGCGGGATCAACGCGAGCGTGGGAATGGCGCGCTTGATCTGGATCGGCCCGTCCACCAATGCCTCGCCGATCCGGCTCAGCCCGGCCAGCAGCGCGAGCACCAAGCCGATGGCGACGCCGAGGCCGAGCCCGATCACGGCGCGCTGCACGGAGGTGCGCAGGTTGCTCTGCAAGCGGCCGTCGGCGAGCAGGTCACCGGCGGTCTGCGCGACCGTCCACGGCGCGGGGAGGGTCTCCGGATCCAAGGCGCCCGAAGCCGACCCGGCCACCCACACGGCGACCAGCAACGTCGGTCCCACGGCGATGCCGAACGGGATCGGGCGGCCCGGCCCGAGTCGCGGGCGGGCGATCTTGCGTTTGGCGAGTATCGGTTCCGGCCCGGAACGGCCGAGGCCGATGCGGTGCAGTACTCCGGCGTCCAGCGTTGCCATCAGCGTGCCTTCGGTTCGAACGCGGCACCGCTCTCGGTGACCGCCTGGGTGATCGCGGCGTCGAAACGCAGGTCGAAGCCGTTGGCGGCCTGCACCTTCTTGGGCAATTCCCCCGCTTCGGCGATAGCGTCGATGGTGGACTGCTGGCGGTCGACGAGCTGCTGGTCCAGGTGCGGGAAGACGTACGTGCCCAACGAGTCCACAATGCGCTCGGCGTCGTCCGCACTCACCTTTTGGTTCTCGACGTAGTAGCGGCGCGCCCACTCCTCGGGATGCGTGTTGGCCCACTGGTAGGCGCGCACGAACGCACCGGCCAGGGCGCGGGTGGCGGCCGCCTTGGCCGGGTCCCGCACGACGGCGCGGCGGGCATACAGGTAGGCGAGGCCGCCGTAGATGCCCGCGGTCTCGGAGTCGGGGATCAGCGAAGTGCCCGGCGTGCGCAGGAACCGGGTGACGTTCGGTTCGATCAGCGGGGCGACGTCGACCTGGCCGGTGCGCACCGCGTCGAGGAACTCGGCCAGCTGCAACCGCACCAGCTGTACGTCGGACGTTTTCAGTCCGGCCTTGTCGATCGCGCGCAGCACGGCGGCCTGCTGGGCGGTGCCCTCGGCGTAGGCGATCTTCTTGCCCTTCAGATCCGCCAGCGTGGACACCGGCTTGCCCGGCGCCACCGCGAGTTTCAGCGCGGTGGTGCTGGTCTGGTAGGCCGCGATGATCGGAACGTCCTGCCCGGCCACCAGCGCGTGGATCGGGGGAACGTCGCCCACCTGCGCCACATCGGCGGCGCCTGCGCGGAACGCCTCGAGAATGGCAGGGCCGCCGACGAAGTTGGCGAACTCCACCGTGAACGGAAGTTTGTCGAGTTCACCGGAGATACGCAGGACGGACTGCAGGCGCTCGGATTGGTCGGCGATCACGAGGGTGGTGCCCGCCGGAACCTCGGTGGGCAGCGGCCCGTCGGTGGTGGGACCGACCGGCTTGTCGTCGTTCGCGCAGCCGGTGAGTCCCAGGGTCGCAACGGTTGCCACGGCGAGCAATGCGGCGGTCGTGCGGCTACGGAGGCCGGACCGGAACGTGCTTGGTCGGAACATAGGCGAATTGAAACAAGTCGAATCCGGCAGGAGAACGGTTTGTCTCAGCCTGGTTCGAACCTCCGTCAGCGGGGCGGCGCCGCCACCGTCGTCCCTCGAACCTGCTGCTGGTAGCGCTGGACGAACGGTAGTACCTGCTGTTCGATCACCGTGTTGTACTCCCGCGGACGCTGCATCGGATTGGCGTGCCCGGTGTTTCGCGCGAGCACCACCAGCAGCGTGCCGTCCACGCCGCCGGACCGCTCGATCAGCACTTGGTGGGAATACTCCACATCGACCACGCGGTCTCGGCCCGCATCGCGCGGACGGATGAAAACGATGGCGGGCCTCGGCTTCTCGGGCACGGGTTCGGCCAAGGCGCGGAGATTGTCCGCCGCACCACCCGCCACGATGGCGGTGAACTGGGACTCGATCAGGCCGTTGCTCGCGGCGTCGCCCGAGAGGATCTTCTCCCGCAGCACCTCCCGCAGCACCTCGCCCAGCTCGCCGAACCGGATGCCGGGCAGTCCTTCGCCACGGTCGAGGAACCGTTCGCGGCGGGCGTAGGACTCCACGGTCAAACGCAGCAGGCGGCTTTCCCTGGCGCCGGGCAACCACCCCATCCAGCGCAGCATGTCCTCGCCGCGCCCGCGGCTCTCCAGGCGGACCGCGTTCAGGTCCATCGGCGTGCAGTCCAGGATCACGCCGACCAGCCTGCGGTCGCTGTCCCGGTGGATGTGCTCGGCGACCTCCAGCGCGATCACCCCGCCCATACTGTGCCCGACCAGCACCACGTTCTTCAGCCCGGACAGTTCCGCGGCGCGGACGATCAGGTCGGCGATCACCTTGGTATCGATGCCTTGATTGTCGTAGCGGATCGCCCACACCATGCCCATCGTGCGCAGGGCGGGCAGCGCGGCGGCGGTGTCTCTGGCGTCCAGGCCGCCCAATCCGACCAGGTCCACCACGACGGTGTCCCAATTCTTCGGGTCCACCGGCGGGGCGACGGGCAGGATGGCCGGGTCGGTGCGCGCCAATCGCGCCTGTTCCGGCACGACGTCGTATTTCCAGTACTGTGCGAACACCACGAGCCCGGCCAGTAGCAGTGCGGCGACCCGCAGCACCGTCACCCTGGTGCGGCGCAACGTCTTCCACCCGTGCCCCAGGCCCGTGTCCCGCAGCCGAGCTCGGCGTCGCGCGTCATCCCAGTCGGAGACGGTGGACGGGTGCCTCTCGTCCAACGGCGACATCCACCCCACTGTAGGCACGGGTGCGGACGGTTACCATGACGGCAGCACCGGCGCGGGCGTGTCGGGCGGCCCGGTCCACCGCGAGCCGTGCCCCCGAGACGCGCGACGCCACCGCTATCGCACAGGCTCTCTGCTGGTCAGCGCACCTTCGCGGCCGTCGCGGCGAGCTTGCCGAGCGAGATCCGCCAGCCGAGTTCGTTGTCCTCGGGAGCGATTCCGTGTTTCGGATGCGACGTCGCCAGGCCATTCACCGCTGGGCGGCGGTTCGAGGAAAGCCGGGCGACTCGACGTCGATCTGGATCGTGCCTCCGACATCGGTGACGACGAACTGGTAGTAGTCGGGGGTGCGCAGGCGCCGGGACGGCCCGTCGCCGGGATCGTCGACACGCCATCCGAGGTGGCGGGACCCGCCGGTGATGAGTCCGAGGTACTGCGCGGTCTCGTGCTCCGGCGGGCCGACGAGAACGCATCTCAGCCGGATACTCAGCACCGGATACTCCGTCCCGATCCCGTCGTCGCATGGCGCCACGGTTCCGCGGCCGTTCGGGTAGTGCAGCGACACCGGCACCGGGAGATGGCGCAACAGCTCGTCGAGACACTCGTCGACTCGGTGACGCGCCCCGGCTTCGGTGAGTCTCGAGACGACTCCGACCGCTCGCGCCACCGGCGGGAGGCTCGCGGCGGCTGCCCGCAGCGCGTCGGGAGCTATCTCGAGCGTCGCGGTGCCCGGGCCGGACACCTCCGCCAGCTGCTCGGCCTCGATGGCCACGTCTGTATCGACGTCGAAACCGGTACTCAGGAATTCGTCGAAGCAGAGGTCGAACTGCTCGGCATGCGAGATGTTGCCATCGGCTTCGCGCCCCATCGTGCCGGACGGAAAGTCCGGCGACACACAGCAATTGAAGATTCCGGCGGCCTTGGCCAGGAGCATCACCCGGTCGCTGGGCACATACGCCTCGGCGTCCCAGTTCCGCACCCGGTAGTCGCACTCGGGAATGTCCTCGTACAGCTCCATCTGCCGTGGCCGAAGCGGCCCGTACGATCCGTCCGGCGCGGTGAATCCGGCGTGAACCGCGGCGAGGAAGAACCGCAATGGCTCCGGAACACAGCCCCAGTGCGGCGGGTCGCCTGCGCCGAACGTCTCCGGATGCCAACCGATACGCACCAGGAAAGGCCGATAACGCCGCCGGATGGCGTAACACAGCACCCAGTCGCCGCGCAGCAGACCCACCCGCACGTCGGCGAGATCCCGTTGGAGAGCCGCGGCGAACCGCGGCAGCGACAGCAGGAAATCGAGATTCCACAGCGCCAGCGCCGACTCGCACCGAATGTGGGAGGAGACCGAAGACGCGATCGGCCGCCATGCCTGCGGGACCCGCGCCACTACCGACGAACCCGGCTCGACCAGCGTGATCGAACCGATCCCCGTGCCTGTGATCAGGTTGGCGAATTCCTCGTTCTCCATGGCGTTCTCAGGGTAGCGTCGCCCCAGCCATGGGCAGCGCCGGAACGCCAGGACGCTCCGGTCGCGTAACGCGTCAGCCGAGGGGACCGAGCATTCCGGGTGACCAGGCGGGTTCGAACCAGCCGGGGGCCGCGGCCGTGAAACGTTCCCGGTCCCAGCGGCCCGCGCCCGCGGGGATCGCGCCGACGAGGTCGACGCCGGTTACCCGGGTCAGGTCGGTGCGGTTGCACGACGCGGCCAAGTCGGGTTCGGCGGGCCAGGAGCCGATCACCAGGCCCGTGCACCGCACGCCCGCCGACTGCAGCGCGCGGGTGGTCAGTTCGGTGTGGTTGAGGGTTCCCAGACCAGCGGCGGTGACCAGCAGGACCGGGGCGCCGAGTTTCTGGGCGAGGTCGAGCAGCGTGAAATCGCCCAGCCGCACAAGCAATCCGCCCGCGCCTTCGACGAGGACGAGATCGGCGTCGGAGAGAGCGTCGATGGCTGCCGCGGTTTCGGCGAGGGTCAGCTCCGGCAGACCGGCACGCTGGGCGGCGGTGTCGGGCGCCAGCGGGTCCGGATAGCGGACGAGTTCGAGCGTCCGGGTGACGCCGGACAGGCGCTGGATTTCGGCGAGGTCGCCGGGTGCACCGACCGCGACACCGGTCTGACCTGGTTTGCACACCGCCACCGAGCGACCGTCCGCCAGAGCGGCGGCGGCGACGGCGGCCGTGACGACCGTCTTGCCGACGTCGGTGGAGGTTCCGGTGATCAGCAGGATGGTCATGCCGGCACCGCTCCCCGCGCCTCGGCCAGCACCTCACCGAGCACCGTCGCGATGGTGTCGAGTTCGGCCGGGGTGAGGTTGGCTCGCGCGGTCAGCCGCAAGCGCGAGGTGCCCTCCGGAACCGACGGCGGACGGAAGCAGCCCACGTCGAGCCCGCGCGCCCGGCACGCCTGAGCCGCGTCGAAGGCCACCTGCGCGGGGCCGAGTACAACCGAAACCACCGCCGAATCCGGGGCGGGGACACCCGCGATCCGGGCGATGTCCGCGGCGCGTTCGAGTACCCGCCCGGCCAGTTCCGGTTCCGAGCGCAACAGGCGCAACGCGGCCCGCGCCGCACCGACGGCAGCGGGCGCGAGACCGGTATCGAAGATGAATGTGCGCGCGGCGTCGATCAGGTGGGCGCGCACCCGCGCACTGGCCAGCACCACACCGCCTTGCGCGGCAAGGGATTTCGACAGCGTCGCGGTGATCACCAGATCCGGCGCCCCGGCCAGCCCGAGTTCGTGCACCAGCCCACGCCCGCCCGCGCCGCGCACACCGAGGCCGTGCGCCTCGTCCACGACGAGTACCGCACCATTGGCCCTGGTCACCCGATGCAGCTCGGCCAGAGGAGCGAGGTCTCCATCGGCGCTGAACACAGAATCGGTGAGCACCAGCGCCCGCTCCTCGGTGCGCTCCGCCAGCAGCAGGCCCACCGCCGCCACATTGCGGTGCGGCGCGATCTCCACCCGTGCTCGCGACAGGCGGCAGGCGTCCACCAGCGATGCGTGGCTGCCCGCGTCGGAGACCACGAGCGAGCCGCGGCCCGCGAGCGCGGTGACCGCGCCGAGGTTGGCCGCGTACCCGGAGGCGAACACGAGTCCGGCTTCGGCGCCGACGAATTCGGCCAGCTCGGTCTCCAGCAGCTCATGCTCGGCGGTGGTGCCGGTGACCAGACGAGACCCGGTCGATCCGGCGCCCCAGCGGCGCACCGCCTCGATCGCGCCGTCGAGCACCGCGGGGTGGCGGACCAGCCCGAGGTAGTCGTTGGAGGCGAGATCGATCGAGGGCATCTGCGGGGCGCGCGGCCGCAACTCACGGCGCAGCCCCGCGGCCACCCGCGCGGCGGCGCGCTCGTCCAACCAGCTCAACGGATCGGTAGTCACAGCTCCGCAGCATACTTGAACGCCGTTCAGGACGGCTAGCCGCCGACCCGGCTGGTACCGTTGTTGCATCGTTGGTGGCGTCACCGGCCTGCGGTGACGAAGCTTCACCCCGGAGGAAACGGCCGGATGCCGCGGTGGGCGATAGTCGTCGAGGAAACAACGGGCTCGGGCGATCACAAGCGCTGGTCACCCCGGATTCTCGCGGAAGTGGTCGGCACCCGCGCACAGGCACTGGCCAAGCTGGCCGGCGTGCTGCCCACCTACACCCCCGAGCATCCCAAACTGCGCGGCCGCCGCGTCGTCCTGCGTGACGGCGACACCTACTTGCTGATGGTGCGCGGCTGGTCCGACGAATACCACTGCATCTTCCGAGTCTGGGAAGTGTTGTCCGACAGCGATCGTCCGGACATCGCCGACACCCGCGGCCGCGAATGATTCACGGACCCGTTGAACTCACGAAACTCACTGCGGCCGAGGGCGATACGATGATCCTTGCGAACGTGCTGCGTCAGGTCGGCACCGGCGAAGGATTCACCGCCATCGTCACCTCGTCGGCGGAAGCGGCGGGACGGGACAGCGACGGCACGATCGTCCCGCCCTGGATCGCTCGACCGAGGTCACCGATCGGACTGCGCGGCGACCGCCGCCCGCATCCCGGCGGTGATCGTCCCGACATCGTCCGAGGTGCTGATGAACGGCGGCATGGCGTACACCAGGTTGCGGAACGGACGCAGCCACACCCCGGCCGCGACCGCGGCATCGGTGGCGGCGCGCATGTCCACCGGGCGGTCCAGCTCGATCACACCGATCGCGCCGAGCACCCGCGCCTCGACCACATTCGGCAGCTCGCGCACCGGGGCGAGGCCCGCCTCCAGCTCGGCCTCGATCCGCGCCACCTCGCCGCGCCAGTCGCGCGAGCGCAGCAACTCGATCGATGCGACCGCGACCGCGCAGGCCAGCGGGTTGCCCATGAACGTAGGCCCGTGCATGAGACCGCCATGTGCCGCGCTGATCGTCTCGGCGATCCGCGCGGTACACAGCGCGGCGGCCAGCGTGAGATAGCCGCCGGTGAGCGCCTTGCCGACGCACAGCACGTCCGGGCTCACTCCGGCCTGATCGGCGGCGAAAAGGGTTCCGGTGCGGCCGAATCCGGTCGCGATCTCGTCGAAGACCAGCAGCACGCCGTGCTCGTCGCACAGCCTGCGCAGGTCGGCGAGGTAGCCGGGGTGATGCCAGCGCATCCCGCCCGCGCCTTGGACGACAGGCTCCACGATGACCGCCGCGAGTTCGTCGGCGTGCGCGGCGAGCATGCGCTCCAGTTCCGCGACATACCCCTGCCGGTAGTCGCGCGGCGGTACGGGTGCGAAGAGCTGGTCCACCAGGACGTCGGTCCACAGCGAGTGCATGCCGCCCTCCGGGTCGCACACGCTCATCGGCGTGAACGTGTCGCCGTGATAGCCGCCGCGCCAGGTGAGCAGCCGCCGCTTCCCCGGCTCGCCCAGCGAACGCCAGTACTGCAGGCACATCTTGACGGCAACCTCCACCGACACCGAGCCGGAGTCGCACAGGAACACCTTGTCCAGACCGGCGGGCGTCACGTCGACCAGCAGCTCGGCCAGCCGGACCGCGGGCTCATGGGTGAGCCCACCGAACATCACATGACTCATCCGCCGCGACTGGGCGGCCAGTGCGGCGTCGAGCACCGGATGCCGGTAGCCGTGGATGGCGGCCCACCAGGAACTCATGCCGTCGACCAGCTCGCGCCCGTCGGCCAGGGTCAGCCTGGTTCCCGCGGCGCCCGCCACCACCAGCGGCTCGGTCGTCGCGGGGAAGCCGCCGTACGGATGCCAGACATGCTTCGCGTCGAGGGCGGTGATCTCGTCAGGGGTCAGTGCCACAGGAATCCTCGCGTCCCGGCCCCGGCCCGCCCGAGGCTCCTTGAACACCGTTCAAGTTAACATCCGAGCTGCGGGAGCACGAAGGGAGTCCGGACCAGAGCCATTCCTGCACGCCCGGACGGACCGGCCACGCGGGAACGCGACCACGCCGACCAGCCGCTCGGTGGCCTCGCGCGCCTCGCCGTACGCCTCGGCTATCGCCGCCGCTGGCTGGAAAACGGCTCCGACCTCCCCTGACTCACCCAGCCAGACCACCCGCACAGGCGAACGTTCCGCTGCCGCTACTGTCGTTGCCATGGCTCAGCCCGACGCAGCGCCCAGCGACGCGACACCACTGGGTGTCTGGCCCGGCACCGCCTATCCCCTGGGCGCCACCTACGACGGAGCTGGTACCAATTTCTCGGTGTTCTCGGAGGTTGCCGACGCGGTCGAACTCTGCCTCATCGCCGGGGACGACGCCGAAACCCGGATCGCGCTCGACGAGGTCGACGGCTATGTCTGGCATGCCTACCTCCCCGCGGTGGAGCCCGGCCAGCGCTACGGATACCGGGTGCACGGGCCCTGCGACCCCGACCGCGGATTACGGTGCGATCCGAGCAAACTGCTGCTCGATCCGTACGGCAAGGCCTTCGACGGACACTTCGGCGATCACCCGTCGCTTTACACCTATGGGCTGGATTCGCTCGGCCACACCATGACCGGCGTGGTGATCAACCCGTACTTCGACTGGGGCGCCGACCGCGCGCCGCACCGGCCCTACCACGAGACGGTGATCTACGAGGCGCACGTCAAGGGCATGACGATGACGCATCCCGAGGTGCCCGAGGAATTGCGCGGCACCTACTCCGGCATCGCGCACCCTGCGGTCATCGACCATCTGAAGGGGTTGGGCGTCACCGCGATCGAGCTGATGCCGGTGCACCAGTTCCTGCACGATCGAGTGCTGCTGGACCAGGGGCTGCGGAACTACTGGGGTTACAACAGTTTCGGTTACCTGGCGCCGCACAACGAGTATGCGGCGATCGACCGCGCCGGTTCGGCGGTCACCGAGTTCAAGGCGATGGTGCGGGCGCTGCACGCCGAGGACATCGAGGTGATCCTCGACGTGGTCTACAACCACACCGCCGAGGGCAACCACCGCGGCCCGACGATCGGCTTCCGTGGCATCGACAACGCCGCCTACTATCGCCTGGTCGACGACGACCCGTCGCACTACATGGATTACACCGGCACCGGAAACAGTCTCAACGTGCGTCATCCGCACACCCTGCAGCTGATCATGGACTCGCTGCGCTATTGGATCCTGGACATGCACGTCGACGGATTCCGATTCGACCTGGCCGCGACGCTGGCGCGCGAACTGCACGACGTGGACCGGCTGTCGACGTTCTTCGATCTGGTGCAGCAGGACCCGGTGGTGAGCCAGGTCAAGCTCATCGCGGAGCCATGGGACGTGGGCGAGGGCGGCTACCAGGTCGGCAATTTTCCCGGCCTCTGGACGGAGTGGAACGGCAAATACCGGGACACCGTGCGCGACTACTGGCGCGGCCAAGCGGCGACGCTGGGCGAGTTCGCCTCTCGGCTCACCGGCTCCTCCGACCTGTACGAGGCCACCGGGCGCAGGCCCAGCGCGAGCATCAACTTCGTCACCGCGCACGACGGATTCACCTTGCGGGACCTGGTGTCCTACAACGAGAAACACAACGAGGCCAACGGCGAGGGCAACCGCGACGGCGAGAGCTGGAACCGGTCGTGGAACTGCGGCGTCGAAGGCCGGACCGACGATCCGGAGATCCTCGCCCTGCGCGACCGCCAGAGCCGCAACCTGCTGGCGACGCTGGTGCTCAGCCAGGGCGTGCCGATGCTCGCGCACGGCGACGAGATGGGCCGCACCCAGTACGGCAACAACAACGTGTACTGCCAGGACTCGCCGTTGGCGTGGATGGACTGGTCGCTGCGGGAAACGAATGCCGATCTGCTCGCGTTCACCCGCACCGTGATCGCGTTGCGCACCGAGCACCCCGTCTTCCGGCGCAGGCGGTTCCTCGCCGGGCCGCTGCGGCCGACCGGCCAGGCCCGCGAGATCGCGTGGCTCACCCCGTCGGGGGAGGAGATGACCGCGGCGGACTGGGACAGCGGATTCGGCAAGTCGCTGGCGGTCTTTCTCAACGGCGCGGGCATTCCCGAGTCGGGGCCACGCGGGGAGCGCATCACCGACGACTCGTTCCTCCTCTGCTTCAACGCCCACGACGAGGCCATCGACTTCGCGCTACCCGGCACCGACGACGACGCGGACTGGTCGGTGGCGTTGGACTGCTCGACCCCGACCGGCCTGGCCGACACCGGGTACGCCGGCGGCGCCACCGTTACCGTCGAAGCTCGCTGTCTGCTCGTCCTCCGCCAGGTTGCCTGACCCGAATGCCGATGAACGCACCCGATTCCACTGAGATGCACGTGACCGACCCGGTATCCCTGCGCCGCAAGCCCGCCCGCCCGACGACGATCCGCAGCGCCTACCGGCTACAGCTACGACCGGACGCGCTGACTTTCGCCGAAGCCCGCGCTATCGCGGAATACTTGCAGCAACTCGGCATTTCGCATCTCTACCTGTCGCCGATCCTGACCGCGGCGCACGGCTCCACGCACGGCTACGACGTCACCGACCCGACCACGGTCGCCGCGGCCCTCGGCGGGCCGACCGGCCTCAAGGCTCTCGCCGACGAAGTGCGCAGCCGCGGCATGGGCCTGATCGTCGACCTGGTGCCCAACCATGTCGGCGTCGCCGACCCGCGGCAGAACGCCTGGTGGTGGGACGTGCTGCGGAACGGCCAGGAGTCCAGGTTCGCGCAGTATTTCGACATCGACTGGAGCCCGGGCAACGGCGCGGGCGGGCGGCTGGCGCTGCCGGTGCTGCAGAGCGAGAACGACCCGGCCGCGTTGACCGTCGACCGCTCCGGCGCCGAACCCATGCTGGCGCTGCACGATCTGCGTTTCCCGATCGCGCCGGGCACCGACGGCGACAACGCGCTGCGCATCCACGACAAACAGCACTACCGTCTGGTGAGCTGGAAGGCCGGGTTGTGCACGTACCGGAGGTTCTTCGCGGTCAGCAGCCTGGCCGCGCTCCGACAGGAGAGCCCCGAGGTCTTCGACATCACCCACCGCGAGCTCGCCGCCTGGTGCGAGCACGATCTGATCGACGGCGTGCGGGTCGATCATCCGGACGGACTGTCCGACCCCGTCGGCTACCTCGCCCGGCTGCGCAGGCTCATCGGCCCGCACCGGCTGCTGCTGGTGGAGAAGATCCTGGCCAACCGCGAGCCACTGGACGAGACACTGCCGGTGGACGGCACCACCGGCTACGAGGCGCTGGCCGACTTCGGCGGCGTGCTGATCGATCCGCGGGGCGAACCGGCGCTCACCGAACTGTCGCGGCGCGTCGCCGGGCACGGCGGCGATCGCGCGTGGATCGGCGAGACCGAGCACCGGATCAAGCGCGCGGTCGCGGAAAGCATTCTGGCGCCGGAGGTCCGGCGGCTGGTCGCCGCGATCAAGCAGGACGCGAACGCCGAGAGCTTCGACACGATGGCCCTGACCAACGCCACCATCGAGGTGCTCGCGTTCATGCCGGTCTACCGGGCCGACTACGCGCCGCTGGCCGGGATGGTCGGCGCGGTGATCGCCGAGGTGGAGAAACGCAACAGCGAGCTCACCGCCCCGCTTGCGGTGCTGGTCGCGGCGCTGGCCGCCGACTCGGGCGCGGCGGTGCGCTTCAGCCAGGTGTGCGGGGCGGTGACCGCCAAGGCAGTCGAGGACACCATGTTCTATCAGGCCGGGCGGTTGGTCTCGTTGCAGGAGGTGGGCGGCAACCCGGCCCGGTTCGGCCACTCGCTCAACGAGTTCCACCTGTCCAACAGTCAACGCGCGCAGCGCTGGCCCGCGACCTTGACGACGTTGTCCACGCACGACACCAAACGCGGGGAGGACGTGCGCGCCCGCATCGGCGTGCTGTCCCAGGCCGCGGAGCCCTGGGCGCGCGGTGTCGAATCCTGGCTGGAGACCACGCCGGCCCCGGACGGCGCGACCGCGCTGTTCCTGCTGCAGAACATGTTCGGCGTGTGGCCTGCGGACGGCCGGCCCGCCGCGTCGGTGCCGGGCCTGCGCGAACGCCTGCACGTCTTCGCCGAGAAGGCGATCAGGGAGGCGAACAGCAAGACCTCCTGGGAGGAGCCGGACGCCGATTTCGAGGCCGCCGTGCACACCTGGCTGGACGCGGTGATCGACGGGCCGGTCGGCTCGGAGCTCGGTGACCTGGTGCACGAGCTGGCTCCGCACGCCTGGTCGGACTCGTTGGCGCAGAAGCTGCTGCAGCTGTGCGGCCCCGGCATCCCGGATATCTACCAGGGCTGCGAGCTGTGGGAGGACTCCCTCGTCGATCCGGACAACCGTCGTCCGGTCGATTTCGCCGCCCGCGCGGGCATGCTGCAATCACTCACCGGCACACCGGCATTGGACACCACCGGCGCGGCGAAGATGTGGATCGTCGCCTACGCGCTGTGGCTGCGCCGCGAGCGTCCCGACTGCTTCGTCGGCGGCAGCTACCGTCCGCTGTTCGCCACCGGCGACCACGCGAGCAAGGTGGTGTCCTACGCGCGCGGCCGCACGGGCGAAGCACCCGAGGTGATCGTCGCCGCCACCCGCCACAGCGTCGGCCTGGCCGAAAGCGGGTGGGGCGACACGTTCCTCGACCTTCCCTCGGGCAACTGGACCGACCGGCTGACCGGTCACACGTTCCAGGGGCGAGCCCGGCTGGAGAAGGTGTTCGCCCGGCTGCCGGTCGCGCTACTGGTGCGCTGAGCGTTCGGGCGTCGACGCGGCAGTCACCGCGTCGACCTTCTCGAAGATCTGTTCCGGGAACACGCCGCCGAGCTCCCCGCGCCACCGCTGCAGGTTGGTGGGCTGGTAGTCCAGCGCGTCCTGGGTGCTGGAGGCCAGCCGGACGCCCTGATCGGTCGGCATGGACATCCGGCGCCAGGAATCCCAGTGGAAGCGGCGGCTGCGCGGGCGGCGAAGCGTGCGGACCACATTCAGGATGCGGTAGCCGATGCCGAGCGAGTCGTGCAGCCGCATGTGGTCCCCGCCCGCGGCCCGACAGCGTTTCGACAGCTCCGCCAGTCGGTCCCGGTCGAAGGCCAGACCGACCGATTCCGCCTCGCTGACCATCCACTGCAAGGTGGCGTCGGACAGGCCGCATTCGGCGTAGCCGCCGCCGATATCGCTGTGCACGCCCGGAAACCACACCTGTTTGACCCGCTCGAACCCGCGACGGTACTTCACGGTCGGTTCGACCGGCACCTCCCAGACCGACGGCTCGAAGTTGCGCCGCCGCTCGTCGATGGCCAGGGCTTGGCGCGCGCAGTACACGTGTCGCGAGAGCTTGACGTCGTGGAACCGGTGCCGCAGCGAAGTCAACCCTGGTACGCCCAATGCGCCGACGGTGTCGAACACGCCGAGGAAGTCGATCTTGGCCTTCCTGCAGTACTTCCGGCGAAAGTCCTTCCACTCGGCGGGTTCCGGCGGATCCGGGTTCTCCGGGGTCTTCCCGGGCGGCCGCTGCCGATACATCCGCAGCGCGTCCGGGTACTTGCCGTTGATCATTGCTTCCGGGGTCATGATGCCGATACGGCTGATCAGGCCGGCCAAACTGCGGGCGGTGAAGGCGCCGCGGCTGAAGCCGAAAATGTATATCTCGTCGCCCTTTTCCCAGTTCAGGGCTAGATGCCAGTATGCGGACGAGAGGTTCGCCTCGAGCCCGAGCCCGAAGGCCCCGCCCATCAGGCGGTCGGAGAGAAATCCGCGGGCGCCGGGGCCGGACACATAGGTAACCCATTGCTGGATCGTCTCCCCCGCGGGCCCCGGCGCGTCGAACCGTACCGTCTGGGCGATCTTGATGATATTGGATACCGTGCTGCTCGACTCGGCCTTCCAGGTGCCGTCGCAACACACAACCAGGCGCTTCATGGGCCCCATCCTCCCGCTGGCAACGTCCCCGTGACTCGCGTATTCGACTACTCGAATTCATCGCGGGCCCTACGGGAGAACGTTAACGGACGAGGCCGTATCCGCGAGTCAGAGCCAGCCGGGATCCCCGAAAACCGCGCCGGAGTCGTCCAACTCGGGCGTCTCGAGATCGACGTAGGCGTACTGGCGCAGCGTCACCGGGCCGCTGCACGCGTTGACCCGGAGGTGGAAGTCGCGCATGACGATCTGGACGAGCTTGCCGGGGATCAACTCCTTCTCCCGGATCGGCACCTCGACGACCTCACCGGGGGCGAGGTCGAGGACGGCGACCGGTCCGATGTTGAGAAATGCTTGTGGCGCGATGACGATCTCGGGCTGAAAACCTATGGTGCCGCTGCCGATACTCACGGCGCAGCCGACGTGATAACCGATCCGGAGCTTGCCCGCGGCGTCGCCTTCCAGCCGGGCGTAGGCGGTGCCGCTGACGAAAGCCTCTCTCGTCGTTCCCATCATGTTCAGCGGTGGGATGCGATTGATCGTCTCGTCCCGGCTTCCGACCATGAAGATCATTCCGTTCGGCGAGGTGAATTGCTTTTCGTGCGCCGGCAGGCTGATGATCTCCGCCTCCCCCGACGGGGCGAACGCGACCGAAGGCACAACGGCCACGACCGCTCCAGCTGCTACGAGCAGCGCTCTCATGACATTCGACGGCATAGGCGACGACTGTAGTAGCAGATAGCTATTACAGTGACGCGCGACACGTCGAGGAATTGATCGATTTGTGATCTCCGGCGATCGCCACACCCCGCAGGTGTGCGACTACGACGCTTTGCCGGCCGACGAGTCGCGGCGGCCGGCCGCCAGCCCGACGAGCCATCGCGTCGTACCCACCGCGGCCGCGGCCAGCACCGCGATTTGCAGCGATCCGGTGATCACCGCCAGCGCCAGGCAGGTCACCAGCCCGACGACGACCGCGTCGAGCTTGTATACCGGCCACGCGCTACCGGCGATGTCGACCGTCGCGCCGCGTGCCGGAGGGTGCACCACTGCCATGTCCTCAGGGTAGTCGGAAATCAAAGTTCGGGCGAGCGAACTTTGTCGTGGGAACACATCGAATCACTACCGCGTTGCCGCAGACATGCCATTGACAGGTGAATACGAACCGAGCACATCCGGCTGGGCCCGTGAGCAAGCCGAGAGCTACGAGGGCTCCGCCGGCACCAAGGCTACGACGCTGCAGGGCAAGCCCGTCGTCTTGCTGACCAGCAAGGGCGCCAAGACCGGCAAGCTGCGCAAGACCCCGCTGATGCGGGTGGAGCACGACGGCGAATACGCCGTGGTCGCCTCGCTGGGCGGCGCGCCCAAGCACCCGGTCTGGTACCACAACATCAAGGCCGAACCGCACGTCGAGCTGCGCGACGGCGAGGTCAGCAAGGACTACACCGCGCGCGAGGTCTTCGGCGACGAGAAGGCGCTGTGGTGGGAGCGCGCGGTCGCGGTGTGGCCGGACTACGCGAACTATCAGACCAAAACCGACCGCCAGATCCCCGTCTTCGTCCTCACCCCCAGGTAGCCCGGGGCAGGTGGAAACCGTGTGACCGCCACCCGCCGCAGCCCGCCGCTGCGGCAGGTGGCAGCATATTTCGGGTGTCCAATCCGCTCGAGGTCCTCGATGCACTGTCCGCTACTCGTCCCGCGCTCACCGCGGACGAGATCGATGCTGCCGCCAAGCGAATTGCCGACGTCATCGATCCGACCCCGCTGCAGCGCAGCGAGCGGCTCTCGAAGCTGACCGGGGCGAACGTCTACCTCAAGCGCGAAGACCTCGGCGCGGTCCGCTCCTACAAGCTGCGTGGCGCCTACAACCTCGTCATCCAGCTGACCGAGGACGAGCGCGCCGCGGGTGTGGTCGCGGCCAGCGCGGGCAACCACGCGCAGGGTGTCGCGTTCGCCTGCCAGACGATGGGGATCACCGGCCGCATCTACGTGCCGACCACGACGCCGAAGCAGAAGCGCGATCGCATCCGGGCGCACGGCGGCGAGTCCGTCGAGCTGATCGCCGTCGGCGAGACCTACGACGCGGCCGCCGCGGCCGCCGCCGACGACGTCGCGCGCACCGGCGCGACCATGGTGCCGCCCTTCGACGACGCGCGCACCGCAGCCGGTCAGGGCACCATCGCCGCGGAGATCCTGGACCAGCTCGGCGCCTCCCCCGACCTGGTGATCGTGCCGGTGGGCGGCGGCGGCTGCCTCGCCGGTATCGGCACCTACCTGCGCGCGCGTTCCCCGCGCACCGGCATCCTCGGCGTGGAGCCCGCGGGCGCGGCGTCGATGACCGCCGCGCTGGTGGCGGGCGCCCCGGTGACGTTGCCGGAGATCGATCCGTTCGTGGACGGCGCCGCGGTGCGCCGGGTCGGCGCGGTACCGTTCGCCGCGGTGTCCGGCTTCGGCGGGCGGGTGGTCTCGCACGCCTCGCTGCCGCTGTTGACCACCACCGAATCCCCCAGAGGCGCAGGCGCTTTCCAGATGATGCAGGTGGACGAGGGCGCGATCTGCACGACCATGCTCGACCTGTACCAGAACGAGGGCATCATCGCCGAACCAGCGGGCGCGCTCACCGTGACGGCGCTGACGGAGATCACCGTGCAGCCGCACTCGACGGTGGTGTGCCTGGTATCCGGAGGCAACAACGACGTCTCCCGCTACGGCGAGATCATCGAGCGCTCGCTCGTGCATCGCGGCCTCAAGCACTACTTCCTGGTCGACTTCCCGCAGGAACCCGGCGCGCTGCGCCGCTTCCTCAACGAGGTGCTCGGCCCCGACGACGACATCACGCTGTTCGAGTACGTCAAGCGCAACAACCGCGAGACGGGCGCGGCGCTGGTCGGCATCGAACTCGGCGCGCCGGACGGCCTCGGGCCGCTGCTGGAACGCATGCGGCACTCCCCGATCCAGTGCGAGCGCCTGGAGCCGGACACGCCCGCCTACCGCTACCTGACCTGACCGGCCGGACCGGTCCCGCCGCACCGGCCCGGACGATCCTGCCCCGGCCGGTCCCGCTACGTGATACGCCCGCGCCGATGCGCCCCGGCGGTCTGGCCACACCGAACGGCCATGTCGATCCGATCATGCCGACCCGCCACCACCGGTTCAGCCAGGCCCATCGGCCACGTCGATCGGACGATCCCGGTCCGATCGCGCCCGTTCGGCCACGTCGATCCAGCCGCGCCGATCCCGCAGCCGTGCCGCCCCCGCCTATCGACCACGCCGGTCCAGCCGCGCCGATCCGGCTACGTCGATTCGCCACCGCCGGTTCAGCCACGTCGATGGGCTAGATCCTTGCCCGTCGGGCGTCAGGCCGCCTTCGGCGTCTCCGTCACCGGCACCCGGCGGCGTGTCGCGCGTAGGCAGTTCAGCATGAGCGGCAGCAGCCAGAAGGCCGCCGACTGGTCGTAGTGCAGCTGGGCGGCGGAGAGCCGGTTGTGCACGAACCCGACCGACAGACCCAGCCGCGGTTCGGCCCAGCCGAACGAGCCACCGAGACCGATGTGCCCGAACCCGGCGTGCGCGCCCGGCATTGGCAGCGAGTGGTAGCCGAGCCGCCACAGCATCGGCGCATAGAACAGCGCGCGGTCGGGTTGGTAGGTCTCGATGCGGCGCAGCGCCTTCATGGTATGGCCGCCGAGGTACCTGCGGCCGGCCAGGACACCGTCGTTGGCGAGCGCGCCGTACATCGTGGCCAGCGCGGGTGCGGTGCACACGCCGTTGCCCGCGCCCAGCTCGGTGTCCAGGATCGGCGGATGCGGGCCCTCCAGGATGGCTTCCAGACCGGGCAGGAACAGGCAGCGCGTCGCGGCGCCGAGCGCGCCGGGAATCCGATGGCTGCGGCCGAGGACCGCCGCGCCGAGCGGCTTTCCGGCCATACTCAGCTGGGTGCCCGCCAGTGGCGCATAGCTGATCGCCGCGTCCGCGGGCGGCCGGCCCAAGTGCAGGCCATCGTCGATGCCGAGCGGCTCGGCGACCTCGGTGCGGAACAGCTCGGCCAGGCTGGTGCCGGTGATCGCGCGGGCCAGGCCCGCGACCAACCAGCCGAAGGTCAGGGCGTGGTAGGTGGGAACGCCGAGCAGCCGGTCCGGCTTCGCCGCGGCAAGGCGCTGCTCCATCAGCCGATGATCCAGCACGTCGGCCAAGCCGGTGGCGATAGGAGCCAGGGCGGACAGTCCCGCTCGGTGCGTCATCAGCTGCCGGACGGTGATCTTGTGCTTGCCGTTGGCCCGGAACTCCCGCCAGTACTCGGCGACGGGGGCGGAATAGTCGAGCAATCCACGGTCGGCGAGGCGGTGCACGACCGTGGCGGAGATTCCCTTGGTGGCGGAAAAGATGATTGTGCCGGTGTCTCTGGCCCAGGGAGCGTCACCACCGGAGCCGATCCAGATGTCCAGCAGCGGCTCGCCATACCGGTGCAGCGTGAACGCCGCGCCTGCACCTCGGCGGTTGCCGAATGCCCGCGCAAAAGCACGCACGAACGGTGCGAATTCGGCGGCAGCGCTGCCGCCCATTCCCGGGGGAAGAACCGCAAGGTCCCCGGAAGCGACGTTGCTCATTCCTCCACGGTAATGGCGTGGATCACATCCGGCAAAGCCCCTGTCTCGGACAGTTGTGCGTACGTTATTTAACAAATGCCCAGAAAGGGGCCGGTACTTGGCCTTCCGGGGGCTCATCGCGGGCCCGGCGGCGCCGTTTCCAGCAAGGCGAACGAGTGACCGGGAACGGTTGTCGCGGAAGGGCCTACGGTCGGAGGTTCCCAGTACTGCAGCGGGAGACCGACGACCGGCACGGCGGCCTGGTCCTCGCCCAGATTGCACACCAGGGCCAGCGTGCCGCGATGGACGACGATCCAGCGCGCGACCTCGTCGTAATCTGCCGAAACGTGGGTGAGCCAGGGGTCGCTGAGCTCCGCCCGTTCCCGGCGCACCGCGAGCAGGGCGCGGTAGCAGGACAGCAGCCGGGCGTGGCGCGGTTCTTCCCGTTCGGCCCAGTCCAGCTTCGAGCGCTGGAAGGTCCGCGGATCCTGCGGATCGGGCACCTCGTCGGTGGTCCAGCCGTGCTCGGCGAACTCGTCCTTGCGTCCGGCCGCGGTCGCGGCGGCGATCACCGGATCGGTATGCGAGGTGAAGAACTGGAACGGCGTGCGGGCGCCCCACTCCTCGCCCATGAACAGCATCGGGGTGAACGGCCCGCACAGCACCAGAGCTGCTTTGATGGCCAACTGGCCGTCGGTCAAGTAAGCGCTCGGCCGATCGCCCAGGGCTCGGTTGCCGATCTGGTCGTGATCGCAGGTGTAGGCAAGCAGCGCGCTGCCGGGGATCAGGCTCGGGTCGATCGGACGGCCGTGGATGCGGCGACGGAAGCTGGAATACGTTGCGGCATGGAAGAACCCGTGTGTGAGGGTCTGGGCCAAGCAGCGCAGCGAGCCGAAGTCGGCGTAGTAGCCCTGCCGCTCGCCGGATACGGCGGTGTGCACGGCGTGGTGCAGGTCGTCGTTCCACTGTGCGGTCAGCCCGTAACCACCGGCCGCGCGCGGGGTGATCACTTTCGGGTCGTTCAGATCGCTCTCCGCGATCAGCGTCAGCGGCCTGCGTACGTGGGCGGCGAGGCGTTCGGTGGCGACGGCGAGTTCGGCGAGCAGGTGGGTGGCGGTGCGGTCGACCAGGGCGTGCACCGCGTCCAGGCGCAGCGCGTCGAGGTGGAAATCACGCAGCCAGCGCAGCGCGTTGTCGATGACGTGCCTGCGCACGTGATCGGACTGCGGGCCGTCCAGGTTGAGGCTCTGGCCCCAGGTGTTGCGGCCCTCCGTGAGATAGGGCGCGAAGCGGGGCAAATAGTTGCCGGACGGGCCGAGGTGGTTGTAGACCACGTCCAGGCAGACCGCCAGCCCGCGGGCATGGCACGCGTTCACGAACCGCTGCAGTCCGTCGGGGCCGCCGTAGCTCTCCTGCACCGCGTACCAGAGCACACCGTCGTAACCCCAGTTGTGCGTGCCGTCGAAGGCGTTCACCGGCATCAGCTCGACCACGGTGACGCCCAGCTCGACCAGGTGGTCGAGCCGCTCGATCGCGGCGTCGAAGGTGCCCGCCGCGGTGAAGGTCCCGATGTGCAGTTCGTAGTAGACCGCCCCGGCCGGCGGCCGCCCGGTCCAGTCCGCGTCGGTCCACAGCGCCGGATCGAGGGCATGCAGCGCCGAGCGGGCGTGCACCCCGTCCGGCTGGCGCGGCGAGCGTGGGTCGGGCAGCACGGCCGGGTCGTCGTCCAGCAGGAACCCGTACCTGGCCCCGCTCGCGGCGGGCACGTCGGCACGCCACCATCCGTCCGGCGACCGCGTCATCGAGTGGACCACGCCGTCCAGGTCCAGCCACACCGACTCCGGCCGCGGCGCCCACACCTCGAACACCGTCACCGCGCCAGCATCCCATGAGCGTGACCCGGCCGCCGGGTACGAACACCCGGTCCGACAGCGCGAATGCTTCGCGGGCTGCACGCCTGGCAAATCACGCACCCGGCGGCATCTCGGCCTCGTACTCCTGCCGTACGGCGACGCCGCCATTTCAGCGACGTGAGAACGCCACCACCCAGTTCGGCGGCGCGAAAGCAGCACTATGCGGCCCCGTCGGCGGACCGGCGTGTTCACCGGACCGAGACCGCCGCCCGCCCCGGGGCTCCAGCAGCCCGACAGCGTCCGCATACCTCTGGTCTGGGCTCGCGATCCCTGCGAGAGTGGGGGTGTGGGCATCTATGGCGAGCAGGTCGTCCCGCGGATCGTGAACGTCGCCTGCGGGATGCGGGTCAACAAACCGCTGCGTGAGCGCGTGTGCGCCGGGTTGCACGGACGGGTCGTGGAGATCGGGTTCGGCTCGGGGCTCAACGTGCCGTTCTATCCTGCGGCGGTGGAGTCGGTCAGCGCGGTGGAACCCGCCGATCTCGGGTGGCGGCTGGCGAGCAAGCGGATCGCCGCGACTACAGTGCCGATCGAGCGCTCGGGGCTGGATGGGCAAGCCCTCCCCTTCGCGGACAACACCTTCGACTGCGCATTGTCGACCTGGACGATGTGCACCATTCCCGACATCGCGACCGCGCTGGCCGAGGTGCGGCGGGTGCTGGCGCCCGGTGGAACCTTGCATTTCGTCGAGCACGGGCTCGCACCAGACCATAAGGTGCAGGTTTGGCAGAACCGGCTGAACCCCGTACAGAAAAGGCTGTTCGGCGGCTGCCACCTGAACCGCGACATCCGCTCCCTGCTGACAACCGCCGGTTTCGAGATCCGCGAGGCCGAGTCGTGCTACGGCGAAGGCGCCCCCCGCTTCGAGGCCGCCCAGACGCTCGGCGTCGCGGTCTCACCGTGATGGCTGAACGACAAACCACGGTTCCGGGTACCGGCGATCTCCCCGGTACCGGGAGGGCGACATACGGCGGCGATGAAGGCGTCACCCGCACTCCAGTTGGCCGGTGGTGCGGCTGGACGGCACGGTCGGCCGATTGCGCCAACGGCCCTGTCCCGGAGTTGCGCCGCAGCCGGGTGCAGGGCGCCGTCGTGGTCGGGTGGGAGTCCGGGGTCAGGCCCCTCGGCTGAACTCCGCGTCACGGACGCCTGCGGTGAAGGCGTCCCACTCGTCCGGTGCGAAGATCAATGCCGGGCCGGTCGGGTTCTTCGAATCGCGGACACCGACATGCCCAGCCTCGAGCCAGGCGACCTCGACGCACTCGTTCGCTGGACCGCTACGTGATGACTTGAACCACTGTGCGCCGGTTAGGTCAATGGTCACCGTTCGTATCTCGCTGCCAGCGATCGAATTCGCCATCCTTCAGTCCGGCAGTGAACGTTGCCCACTCGCCCGGTGCGAAGATCAACGCCGGGCCGGTCGGGTTCTTCGAATCGCGGACACCGACGTGCCCGGCGTCGAGCCAGGCGACTTCGACGCAAGCCTCCTTGCCAGTGCTTCGGCTCGATTTGAACCACTGCGCGCCGGATAGACTACGTCTGGACCGGCCCGGCCTCTGGGTGGATGGCCGACTTCATCGGACTATCCGTTTCGGCCCTTCGAATGCTGTGTGCGTGCAGCACCATAACCGCATGGTCCGACAAGACGGAAGCCTCACCGTCGCCCAGGCTCGTGTCCTACGGGCGCTGAGCTGCGGAGGGATGCTCACAGAACAGCGGATGTGGTGTGGCACTGCTCGGTGTCGGGTGCGTGTGGCCCACCAACCAGCCGCGCCGCCGAGCACCCGCACGCAGGCCCGCCCGTACGCAGTGCCGTTTGCGCCCGATCCAGTGGCCGGAAGCGTGGACATGCGATACACCCGCCCAGCCGTTCCCGCTCGCCGAAGCACACCGCGCGATGCAGTTGCACCGCGATCACGACTGCGCCCGCAAACGCGCCGCGTTCGCCGCACTGGTCGCTGCTGGACGCATGACGCCCGATTCAGCACGACAACACCGGCCGTGGAGGAGTTCCTCATGAATCTGCGTCGAGATCCGCTACGCCGAGTCGTGCTGTGGCGCGGACGCTCTCACCATATTGGAACGATCTGTTCAAAACTGTGTTAGCGTGTACCCATGGCACGGCCCAGGTTGTTCGACGAAGACCGCGCGGTGGACGCGGCGATGCGGGCGTTCTGGCGCACGGGGTACGAGGCCACCTCCACCGAGGACCTCTGCGCCGCGACCGGACTGGCCCGCAGCAGCATCTACAACACGTTCACCAGCAAGCGCGATCTGTTCCAGCGCGCCCTGCGCCGCTACATGGCGACCAAGAACGCCGAGACGTTCGAACTCCTCGACCGCCAGGGCGACCTACTGCCGAAGATCCGCGCACTGTTGTGGAAGATCGTCGAGGCACCGGAAGACGACCCACTGGGCTGCCTGGTGCTCAACTCGACAATCGAACTGGCCCCGCGCGACGCCGAGGTGGCCGCGATCCTGCGGGCCGACTTCCAACAGCGACGCGATGCACTCTCCGAGGCTTTCGACAATGCCAGGCGCGCAGGCGAGATCGCACCGGACAAGGACCCACGGGCACTGGCCCATTTCGTGATCGCCACGATCAGTGGCATGCGGCTGGCCGCCCGAGGTGGCGCGGACCGGGAGACACTGGCCGCCATCGCCACTACCGCACTCGGCGCACTCTGAACACCGCCGCGTAGCAACCCGCCCTCTTCTCACCCAGCGGCAGCGTCGCCGCGCCCTCATTTTGGATAGATCAGTACAAAATTTATGTAGGAGGTACCGATGCCCGTGGCGATCTACGTCTTGGGTCTCTCGATCTTCACCCAGGGAACCTCGGAGTTGATGCTCGCGGGTCTGCTCACCGAGATAGCCGGGGACCTGAGCGTCTCCGTGCCGCGTGCGGGACTGCTCATCTCGGCGTTCGCGCTGGGCATGCTGGTGGGCGCACCAGTGCTTGCGGTCGCGACACTACGCTGGTCGCGGCGCACAGCGCTGCTGGCCTTTCTCGCCGTGTTCGTCGCCACTCACGTCGTGGGCGCGCTGACCTCGGACTACTGGGTGCTGTTCGCGACAAGGGCGATCGGCGCGTTCGTTTACGCCGGGTTCTGGGCGGTGGCGGCGACCACCGCGGTCGGGCTGGTCCCGGCCACCGCACGCGGCAAGGCGATGAGCATTGTCGCGGGCGGGCTGACTGTGGCCACCATCATCGGGCTTCCCGCAGGCACCGTCATCGGACAACAGCTGGGCTGGCGCGCGGCGTTCTGGGCGGTCGCGCTGCTGTGCGCGGCCGCCATGCTCGGCGTGCTGGCGAAGATCCCCGGCGGAGCTCCGGCTGCTGTGCCGCGGATGCGCACTGAGCTACGCACCATGATGCGACCGCCGCTCTGGCTGTCCTACGGCACCACCGCGCTCGCCATCGGCGCGCTGCTGGTGAGCTTCGCCTACCTCGGCGCGCTGCTGTCGGACACCACGCGACTGGCCGAGGGCTGGATTCCCGTGGTGCTGGCGATCTACGGGTTCGGGGCCTTGCTCGGCATCGTCGTCGGCGGCCGGACCGCCGACGCTCATCCGCTGACCAGCCTGTACATCGGCCTCGCGGGGGTGGTGCTCACCTCGGCACTGCTCGCCCTGACCGCCGAGTACGTCGTTCCGGTCGTGCTGCTGTCATTCCTGTTGGGCGCCTTCGGTTTCGGCATCAACCCAACGCTCAACAGCCGCGTCTTCACCCTCGCGGGCGATGCGCCGACCCTCGCCGCCGCCACCAACATTTCCGCGTTCAACGTCGGCATCACCGCGGGACCCTGGCTCGGCGGCCTCGCCATCGGCGCGGGCCTGGGCTACGCCGCAGTGGCCTGGATCGGCGCGGCACTCGGAGTCGCCGCACTCGGCACTGTGGCGGGGAGCCATGTCCTGCAGCGCAACCAGGCGGCGAAGGACTCGGTCGCGACGCCGGATCTCATGTCGGCCGACGTGGGCCGGTAGTCCGTCGGAGGAACGCTCGGGCCCGACCGACGGAACAGAAGCTCCAACCAGCGGGCGGGCCGAGGTCGCGTTCGGTCCGGGTTCAGGCGGTGACGCAGCCCTGGGCCGAGTTCGGCATCGCTTACTTCACCAAGTGCCCATCCGTCTGAGCGAGTCACGCGCCGCGGCTGAATATGCCCGAGGGAGCCACCAGACGATCCGAACCTGAGGTCAGCCGGCCAGGCAGCTCGGGCCCAGCAGTGCCTTCAGGTCGCCCATCAGCGCTGACGACGGCGAAACACGCAGACGGTCGTCCAGTTTCCACAGCGTGGTCTTGTCTCGGGCGCCGACATGGCGGACATGGACATCCGAGGTGCCGGGGTGCCTGGACAAGACCCGCTTGAGTTCGCCGATCTTGTCCGGCGTGCACATCCGGGTGGTGATGGTGACCGAGAGCGGCTTGGCCACGCCGACGGCGGACAGGTCGGGCACGGCGAGATCGTTGGCGATCAACGAGATCCGGTCGTCGCGGACCGAGACACGCGCCTTCACCAGCACCACGGCGTCCTCGACGACGTCCATGCCGTAGACCGAATACGACTGCGGGAAGAACAGCACCTCGATACCACCGGTGAGGTCTTCCAGCTGCGCCGACGCCCAGGCCAGACCGTTCTTGTTGATGCGCCGGTTCACCGAGGCCAGGATGCCGCCGACGGTCACCTGCGTGCCGTCCTTGATATCCCCTTCCAGGATCGCCGGGATCTGCGTATCCGCTTGCGCCGCAAGGACATGCTCGACGCCGTTGAGCGGATGCCCGGACACGTACAGCCCGAGCATCTCCCGCTCCAGAGCGAGGCGGTGTTTGCCCTCCCACTCCTCCTCGGGCACCTTGACGTTGAACACCGAAGTCACCGACTCGTCCGCGTCCAAGCCGCCGAACAGGTCGAATTGCCCGATCGCCTCGGCCTTCTTGGTGGCCATCACGGCGTCGATCGCGTCGGAATGGATCAGCATCAGGCCCTTGCGCGGGTGACCGAGGGAGTCGAATCCGCCTGCCTTGACGAGTGATTCGGTGACCTTCTTGCTCGCCGCGATCGCGTCGATCTTGTTCAGGTAGTCGGAGAAGTCGGTGAACTTCGATTTCTCCTTGCGCGCCTGGATGATCGAGGCCACCACGTTCGCGCCGACGTTGCGCACCGCGCCCAGACCGAAGCGGATGTCCTTGCCGACGGAGGCAAAGTTCTGCTCGGACTCGTTGACGTCCGGCGGAAGCACCGTGATGCCGAGACGGCGGCAGTCTGCGAGGTAGACCGCGGCCTTGTCCTTGTCGTCGCCGACGGAGGTGAGCAGGCCCGCCATGTACTCGGCCGGATAGTTGGCCTTGAGATAGGCGGTCCAGAACGAGACCAGGCCGTAGCCCGCGGCGTGCGACTTGTTGAACGCGTAGCCGGCGAACGGAAGGATGGTGTCCCACAGCGCCTTCACCGCGCCCTCGGAGAACCCGTTCGCGGTCATGCCCTCGTGGAAGCCCTTGTACTCGGCTTCGAGGACTTCGAGCTTCTTCTTACCCATCGCCTTGCGGAGCGCGTCGGCCTTGCCCATCGAGTAGGAGGCGACCTTCTGCGCGATGAACATGATCTGCTCTTGGTAGACGATCAGACCGTAGGTCTCGGCGAGGATCTCTTTGAGCGGTTCTTCCAACTCGGGATGGATGGGCTTGATCGGCTGCCGCCCGTTCTTGCGGTCGGCGTAATCGTTGTGCGCGTTCATGCCCATCGGGCCGGGACGGTAGAGCGCGAGCACAGCGACGATGTCGTTGAAGCCGGTGGGCTGCATGCGGCGCAGCAGGTCGCGCATGGGCCCGCCGTCGAGTTGGAAGACGCCCAGAGTGTCGCCGCGGGAAAGCAATTCGTAGGTCGCCGGATCGTCCAGCGGCAGGTTGTCCATGTCCAGGTCGATGCCGCGGTTGGCCTGGATGTTGTCCAGCGCGTCACCGATCACGGTGAGGTTGCGCAGGCCGAGGAAGTCCATCTTCAGCAGGCCGATGGCCTCACAGGACGGGTAGTCCCAGCCGGTGATGATCGCCCCGTCCTGGGGCCTCCGCCACACCGGGATGGCGTCCATCAGCGGCTCGGAGGACATGATCACCGCGCAGGCGTGCACGCCCGCGTTGCGGATCAGGCCCTCGAGCCCGCGCGCGGTCTCGTAGATCTTGGCGACGTCCGGGTTGCTGCCGATGAGCTCGCGGACCTCGGCGGCCTCCTTGTACCGCTCGTGGTCGGGGTCCATGATGCCCGACAGCGGGATGTCCTTGGCCATGATCGGCGGCGGCAGCGCCTTGGAGATCTGGTCGGCGATGGCGAAGCCGGGCTGGCCGAACTGGACGCGCGCGGAGTCCTTGATCGCGGCCTTGGTCTTGATGGTGCCGAAGGTGATCACCTGGGCGACCCGGTCGCTGCCCCACTTCTCGGTGGCGTAGCGAACCATCTCGCCGCGGCGGCGATCGTCGAAGTCGATATCGATATCCGGCGCGGACGGGCGCTCCGGGTTGAGGAACCGCTCGAACAGCAGGCCGTGCGGCAGCGGATCGATGTTGGTGATGCCGAGCGCGTAGGCCACCAGTGAACCGGCCGCCGAACCACGGCCGGGCCCGACCCGGATGCCGACTTCCCGCGCGTGCGACACGAGGTCGCCGACGACGAGGAAGTAGGCCGGGAAACCCTTCTGCTTGATGACGTCGAGTTCGAAGTAGGCGCGGGTGTAGTACTCCTCGGGCACGCCACCGGGGAACCGGCGCGCCAGGCCCCGGTCGACCTCCTTGCGCAGCCAGGAGTCCTGGTCCTCGCCCTCGGGCACCGGGAACACCGGCATGCGGTCCTTGAAGGCCCACACGTCGTCGTAGGACTGGACGCGCTCGCCGATCAGCACCGTGCTGTCGCACGCGCCGGGCACCTCGGCCTCCCAGAGCGCGCGCATCTCCGCGGCGGACTTCAGGTAGTAGCCGTCACCGTCGAACTTGAACCGGGTGGGATCGGACAGCGTCTTGCCGGTCTGCACACACAGCAGCGCCTCGTGGTTGGCGGACTGATCCTTGGTGACGTAGTGGCAGTCGTTCGTGGCCAATGGCCGAATGCCCAGTTGCTTGCCGACATTCAGCAATCCCTCGCGAACCCGGCGCTCGATGGACAACCCGTGGTCCATCACCTCGAGGAAGAAGTTGTCCTTGCCGAAGATCTCCTGCCATTTGGCCGCCGCCTCCAGCGCCTCGCGGTCGTGGCCGAGGCGCAGGCGGGTCTGCACCTCACCGGAGGGGCAGCCGGTCGTCGCGATGATGCCTTCGGCGTACTGGGCGATGATCTCCGCGTCCATGCGCGCCCACTTGCCGAGCTGGCCCTCGATGGAGGCCAGCGAGGACAGCGTGAACAGGTTGCGCAGACCGGTCGCGTTCTCGGCGACCATGGTCATGTGCGTGTAGGCGCCCGAGCCGGAGACGTCGTCGCCCTTCTGGCTCGGATCGCCCCACAGCACGCGCTTGGTGTCGAACCGGGAGGCGGGCGCGATATAGGCCTCGATGCCGATGATCGGCTTGATGTCGTGTTTCTTGGCGGAGTTGTAGAACTCCGACGCCCCGTACATGTTGCCGTGGTCGGTCATCCCGACCGCGTTCATCCCCAGCCGTTTCGCCTCGGCGAACAGGGGCGAGATCTTGGCCGCACCATCGAGCATGGAGTACTCGGTGTGGTTGTGCAGATGAACGAACGATCCGGACGAGTCGGCCAAGACAGTCCTTCCTCCCAAAGTCGCGACGGGGGTTGGCTGGACCGATTCTAGGGGTCACCACCGACGGGTTTTCCACGGCGCGCTGGCGTCTCGCCGGTGCCCGGCGTGTCGCTCAGAAGGACTACCGGCGCGTCCTGGCAACTCGTCGTGGAATGGCCGATTTCCGCGAGTGTCGCGGCGGGCAGAATGCCGGAACTCACACATCGCTGTCGCACCACGGCGATACTCTCGCCCTTCCTCCCCACGACGCAGCCGGGCGTATCGGGGACGGACGCATGACATGACGGACACGGATGTTCCCGGACCTGTGGAGGTGTCGATGAATTCGACGACAGCGCTGTTGGCCGTTTCCGCCGCGGCGGCGACCCTGGTCGCGACGGCCGCACCCGCCGCGGCGGCTCCGGCCGTCGAGTTCGCTACCGTCTACACCCTCGCGGTGGGACCGTGCGCAGGTCAGGTGCAGATGTCGGTCAACGGCAACGCCTACCCCAACCACGCGGCGTTCACCGTGAGCTCCACGCTGCTCGGCGCCGGGCCGTGCACCCTGCCGGTCACGCTGAACTGGCGCAACGTGGCCAGCGGCCAGACGGGCGCGTTCCAGGTGATCGCACACGGGCCCGGCTACTGGGGCAACAGCGGGCACTCAGCTCTGTTCGCACCCGGCATCGGCCAGTTCACCGCGACGGTCACCATCGGCGCCCCGCACTTTCCGGAGCCGGGCACGGTCGAGTTCACAGTGCCGCAGTACCAGGGCTGATCCACCGCGCAGCGCGGTCCGCGGACTGATCCCGACCGCCGCGACCCGCGCGAAGCCGGGCGCGGCGATAATCGGCCGATGAGTTCCCCGCGCCGATGCCCGCCATGACCACCGCACTCGCCGTCCTGGCCGCGGCGGCACTGATCGCAGGTGCGCTCCTGATCTGGTCGCGCACCCGCAGGGTGGTGACCACCCCCGCCGAGCGAGCGGTGCATTCGGCGCTGCACACCGCATCGCTGGCGGCGGTCCCGCTGCGGCGCGGGCTGACCGAGCGGTCCGCGCGGGAGGCGGCGCCGCACCTGCGGGCGCTCATCGGCGCCGAGGCGCTGGCGCTGGCCGATCCCGACGGCACGTTGTTGGCCTGGGAGGGACCGCACGCCGAACTGGCCGGATGCTTCACCGAGGCCGCGGAGCGCGCCGTCGCGGGCGAGCGCCCGGTGCTGGTCGCCCGGCCCGGGCGCGGCGAACACGCCGCGCGCACCCTGATCGCGCAGCCGCTGCTGATCGAATCCACCGGCGTGGCCGGGGTACTGGGCATGGTGAGCACCGGACAGCCGGGGCCCGGCCGGCTCGGCGCGGTCGCCGAGGTGGCCCGCTATGCCTGTGGCCAGCTGGAATTGGCCGAACTGGACGCGTCGCGGGCCCGGTTGGACCGCGCCGAGGTGCGCGCGCTGCGGGCCCAGATCAGCCCGCACTTCATCTACAACGCGCTGAACACGATCGCCTCGTTCGTCCGCACCGACCCGGCACGGGCACGCGAGCTCATCCTCGAGTTCGCCGACTTCACCAGGTATTCCTTCCGTGCAGCGGGCGAATTCACGGTGCTGGCCGACGAACTGCGCAATATCGAGCGGTACCTCGCGCTCGAGCGGGCCCGCTTCGGCGACGCGCTGCAGGTCCGGCTGCGCATCGCACCCGAGGTGCTCGGCGTGGTCCTGCCCTTCCTCGCGTTGCAGCCGCTGGTGGAGAACGCGGTGCGGCACGGGTTGGCGGGCACCGCGCTCGGCGGCACCGTCAGCATCGTCGCCACCGACGCGGGCACCGACTGCCTGATCAGCGTCGAGGACGACGGCGTCGGGATGGATCCGGACCTGCTGCGCTCCGGCGCGCTCGACGCCGTCGACACCGGGGCGGGCTCCGGCGAGTCCGCGCACATCGGACTGGCCAACGTGGACGACCGGTTGCGCGCGGCCTTCGGCGACGACTACGGCCTGGTCGTGGACACCGCGCCCGGCGCGGGCACGAAGGTCAGCTTGCGCGTCCCGAAGTTCCGCGCGGGTATCCAGGCGTGAGGAGGGGCGCCGCCGGGCACCCGCCAGCGACGGCCGTCCTCGAGTGCTGTCGCAGCGTGGTGCTCTGCCCTCGATGCTGCGCCTCACCAGCTTCGGCCCAACCCCAGCATGCGCGGAGCCGGGCCGGTGACAGCGCAGCCGGTATCCGCCCGCGCCCGGTTGAGCGGCCCCTTACGATGGAGCGGTTGTGACCCGCGTTACCGGCAAGTCGGCGGGCGCGCTGCGCGTGCTCGCCGTGGACGATGAGAAACCCGCTCTGGACGAGCTGGTGTATCTGCTGCGCGCGCGGACCGAGATCGGCGAGATCCACGCGGCGGGCGACGCCACCAGCGCGCTGCGGATGCTGCGGGCGCACCCGGTCGACGCGGTGTTCCTGGACATCAACATGCCCGGCCTGGACGGGATGGAACTGGCCGGAATCCTCTCGGAGTTCGCCAACCCACCTGCCGTGGTCTTCGTCACCGCGCACGACGACCGGGCGATCGCGGCATTCGACCTGGGCGCGGTGGACTATCTGCTCAAGCCACTGCGCGAAGCGCGGCTGGCCGAGGCGGTGCGGCGGATCACCGCGACACACCAGCCCGCCGCCGAGCCGCGCACCGATCCCAGCGAGGTCATCCCCGTGGAGCTGGGCGGGGTGACCACGCTGGTGCCGCGAGCGAGCGTCAGCTGGGTGGAGGCGGACGGGGACTATGCGCGGCTGCACACCAGCGGCGGATCACACTTGGTGCGGATTCCATTGTCGGCGTTGGAATCTCGCTGGCAGGATGCGGGATTCCTCCGGGTGCACCGGTCGTATCTGGTCGCGTTGCGGCTGGTCACCGGGCTGCGGACGGTGGGCACCGGGACCGTGGTGTGCCTGCGCGCCGAGGGCGAGGCGCGGGCGGTCGAACTGCCGGTCAGCCGCAGGCAGGTGCGCGAGCTGAAGCACCGGCTGGTGCACCGGCACCGGCACCGGGGCGCCCTGTGACCGGGCCGCAGCGTCCGGTGCGCGAGCGCGTCGTGCTCTCCCAGCGGCGTGGCGCCCGGCGGGTGCGCACGCGGGTGGAAGTGGCCGAACAGACCGAGTTCGGCGAGGCGCTCATCGGCGGTCTGATCCGCGCGCAGCTCGGGCTGGCGCTGCGGTTGGGTCTGGTGGCAATCGCCGGATTGTGCGCCCTGCCCGTGCTGTTCCGGACCGGGCCGATCGGATCGACGGAAGTGCTGGGGATTCGGTTGCCGTGGCTGCTGCTCGGCGGCGCGGTGTACCCGCTGCTGTTCCTGATCGGCCGGATCTACGTGCGGCTGGCCGAACGCAACGAACAGGATTTCCTCGAGCTGGCCGAGGATTGATGATGCACGGCGCTGCGCCACAAGCCGGACTCCCTCGCTCGCCCCGGAGTGCGCCGTGATCGCGGGGTCCGCGCTGACCGTGGCCGCGCTGATTCTCGCGGCGCTGGCCACCGTCGCGATCGGTGCGTACGGCGTGCGCCTCGCCCGCACCACCTCGGACTTCCTGGTCGCCTCGCGCAGCGTCGGACCGCGCTGGAACGCGGCCGCCATCTCCGGCGAATATCTCTCGGCCGCTTCGTTTCTCGGCGTCGCCGGATTGATCGCGAAGTACGGGGCGGACGCGCTGTGGTATCCGGTGGGCTTCACCGCGGGGTACCTCGCGCTGCTGTTGTTCGTTGCCGCCCCGCTGCGTCGCTCCGGCGCGTACACGGTGCCCGACTTCGCCGAATTCCGGCTCGGCTCCGTGCGTTTGCGCAGGCTGGCGGCCATCGTCGTGGTACTCATCTGCGGGGTGTATCTGATCCCCCAGTTCCAGGGCGCGGGCTTGACGCTGCGCCTGCTGCTCGGCGTGCCGGACTGGGTGGGCGCGGTGGCGGTGGGCGCGATCGTGATCGCCAACGTGGTCGGCGGCGGGATGCGCTCGATCACCCTGGTCCAGGCGTTCCAGTACTGGTTGAAGCTGACCGCCGTGGCGATCCCGGCGCTGGTGCTGCTCGGGCACTTCCTCGCCGACGAGCGCGAGCTGGGCAAGCCCGCGCCGCCGGTGGTGGCCGAACGCACCACGGTCGACGTGACCAGCGACGTGCTGGTGCGGGTCGCCGCGCCCCAGCAGGTTTCGATCACCGGCACACTCGACGACCACGTGGTGGACGGTGCGGTTCCGCTGACGCCGGGCACCCATGAGCTGGCCGCGGGCACGCAACTGGTGCTCGAGGCGGGCGCCGCGGTGCCGGTCGTCGCGGGCGCTCCCGCGGACGGGGCGGGCTGGCTGACGCCGGGCGGCGGTCTGGGCGGGCCGCACCCGGCCTATCAGGTCTACTCCCTGATCCTGGCGACCTTTCTCGGCACCATGGGTCTGCCGCACGTGCTGGTGCGCTTCTACACCAACCCCGACGGGCGGGCGGCGCGCGCGACAGCGCTCGCGGTGATCGGCCTGGTCGGACTGTTCTACCTGTTCCCGGTGCTGCTCGGCGTTTTCGCGCGCCTGTACGTCCCGCAACTGCTGATCACCGGAACATCCGATGCCGCGGTCGTCCTGCTGCCCGCGGCAGTGGTCGCCGGACTGCCAGGGCAGTTGCTCGCGGCGCTGGCCGCGGCGGGCGCGATCGCCGCATTCCTTTCCACCTCGTCGGGCCTGCTGGTGAGCATCGCGGGTGTGCTCAGCACCGACATGCTGCGCGGACGGATCCGCGATTTCCGCGCGGCGGCCGTCGCCGCAGGCGCGGTGCCGCTGGCTCTGTCGCTGACCGTCGCGTCGCTGGATCTGTCCCGCACCGTGGGTTTGGCGTTCGCCGTGGCCGCGTCCACCCTGTGCCCGCTCCTGGTGCTGGGGATCTGGTGGCGCGGGCTCACCGCGGCGGGCGCGGCGGCCGGCCTCGTGGCGGGTGGTCTCACGGCAGGCGGGGCGACGGTCGTCTCGGTCACCGGCGGGTTCTCCGGCGAGGTGGCGGATGGCTGGCCCGCGGCACTGCTCGGCTATCCCGCGGCGATCAGCGTGCCGTTGGCGTTCGCCACCATGGTGCTGGTCAGCGCGTTCACCCGCGGGCTCGGTGGCAGAGCGGTCGGCCGGATCTTCGTCCGGATGCACGCGCCGGAACGCCTGGGCATGGGCGCGGATCGCGAGCGAAGTCTGCGCTCCGACTGACCCGCCGGGCCGGTCCGGCGCCACAGGGAAAGGGTTGGGCGGTAACCGTTCGTCGCGGCGCATCGACCGCTCACCGCAGAATCGGCCACCTTCATGGAGTGACCCACGCCACAGCCTACAGGCCACCCCGATGCCTGGTTTACCGTCCTCGAGAAGTAAGCCACGTCACTTGGTAGGACCATCATGACCAGTACCGATCTCGACGACAGCGCACCGCGGCGAGCGCCGAGCGCAGCGGAATTCGCCGAAGTCCAGGCAAGTCCCCAATTCCAGGAACTACGAAACCGCCTGCGCCGCTTCGTATTTCCAATGACCGCGCTGTTCCTGGTCTGGTACCTCGGTTACGTGCTGCTCGGCGCCTACGCGCACGACTTCATGAGCCGCCCGGTATTCGGCCACGTCAACGTCGGATTGCTGTTCGGCCTGGGTCAATTCGTCTCCACGTTCGCCATCACCGCGTGGTATGTCCGGTTCGCCAACCGGGAACTGGATCCGCGCGCGGCGAGCATCCGCGGCTACCTCGAGGGAGACCGAGCGTGAACACCGTGCACACCTACGCCGCCGCCACGACGGTCGGCAACCCGGTCGCCAATATCGCCATCTTCGGCGTCTTCGTCGTGATCACGATGGTCGTGGTGATCCGGGCCGGCCGCAACAACTCCAGCGCCGCCGACTATTTCACCGGCGGACGCGGCTTCTCCGGCCCGCAGAACGGCGTCGCCATCGCGGGCGACTACCTCTCGGCCGCAAGCTTTCTCGGCATCGCGGGCGCCATCGCGGTCTACGGCTACGACGGATTCCTGTATTCCATCGGATTCCTGGTCGCCTGGCTGGTGGCGCTGCTGCTCGTCGCCGAGATGCTGCGCAACACCGGCAAATTCACCATGGCCGACGTGCTGAGCTTCCGGCTGAAGGAAGGACCGGTGCGCACCGCGGCCGCGCTGTCCACACTGACGGTGTCGCTGTTCTATCTGCTCGCGCAGATGGCGGGCGCGGGCGGGTTGGTCGCGCTGCTGCTGGACATCTCCGACAAGACCGGGCAGTCGGTCGTGATCGCCGTGGTCGGCGTGCTGATGATCGTGTACGTGCTGGTCGGCGGCATGAAGGGCACCACGTGGGTGCAGATCATCAAGGCGGTGCTGCTCATCGCGGGCGCGGCGCTGATGACCGTCATGGTGTTCGCCAAGTTCGGGTTCGACTTCTCCGACATTCTCGGCGCGGCGCAGAACGCGGTCTCCGGCTCGGCGAGCAAGGCCGTCGCCGCGCGCGACGTGCTCGCGCCGGGAGCGCAGTACGGCGGCAGTGCGACCTCGAAGCTGAACTTCCTGTCCCTCGGCCTCGCGCTGGTGCTCGGCACGGCCGGTCTGCCGCACGTGCTGATGCGCTTCTACACCGTGCCCACCGCCAAAGAGGCGCGGCGATCGGTGGTGTGGGCGATCGGCCTGATCGGTGCGTTCTACCTGTTCACGCTGGTGCTCGGCTACGGAGCGGCCGCGATCGTCGGGCCGGACCGCATCCTGGCCGCCGCGGGCGGGCAGAATTCGGCGGCGCCGCTGCTGGCCTTCGAACTCGGTGGCGTGGTGCTGCTCGGCGTCATCTCCGCGGTCGCCTTCGCCACCATCCTCGCGGTGGTCGCGGGTCTGACCATCACCGCGTCGGCCTCGTTCGCGCACGACATCTACGCCAATGTCATCAAGCGCGGCAAAGCCGGTGAGAGCGAACAGGTTCGGGTCTCCCGGATCACCGCGGTGGTGATCGGCGTGCTGGCCATCGCGCTGGGTATCCTGGCCAACGGCCAGAACGTGGCCTTCCTGGTCGCCCTGGCGTTCGCGGTCGCCGCGTCGGCGAACCTGCCGACCATCCTGTACTCGCTGTTCTGGCGGCGGTTCAACACCACCGGCGCGCTCTGGAGCATGTACGGCGGACTGGTTTCGACGATCGTGCTCATCGTGTTCTCCCCCGCGGTCTCCGGCAGCAAGTCCGCCATGCTGCCCGGATCGGATTTCGACTGGTTCCCGCTGCCCAACCCCGGCATCGTCTCCATCCCGTTGGCCTTCGCACTCGGCATTGTCGGCACCTACCTGGGCGGGAAAACCGAGAACCCGGCCAAGGCCGCCGAGATGGAAGTCCGCTCGCTCACCGGCGTCGGCGCCGAAAAGGCGGTAGTGCACTGATCACTGACCGGTATTCCCTGCCCCTCTTGCTCTTTCGTTAGGAGACTTCGCGTGACCAGCGCTACCACCGACAACCGCGACAACGCCGCCTACCCGCCGACCCAGGAGTTCGCCGCACAGGCGAATGCGGATGCGGCGCTGTACGACCGGGCGCGGGATGATCGGCTGGAGTTCTGGGCGGAGCAGGCCGGCAGGCTGCATTGGCATCGACCGTTCGAGCAGGTGCTGGACTGGAGTGACGCTCCGGTGGCCAAGTGGTTCGTCGGCGGCAAGCTCAACGTCGCCTACAACTGCGTGGACCGCCACGTGCTGGCCGGACACGGCGACCAGGTCGCCATCCACTGGGAGGGCGAACCCGGCGACACCCGCGCCATCACCTACCGTGAACTGCTCGCCGAAGTATCCAGGGCGGCGAACCATTTCACCGAACTCGGGTTGCGCGCGGGTGACCGGGTGGCCATCTATCTGCCGATGGTGCCCGAGGCGATCGTGGCCATGCTGGCCTGCGCCCGCCTCGGGCTCACGCACTCGGTGGTCTTCGCCGGGTTCTCCCCCACCGCGCTGCGCCAGCGGGTCGACGACGCCGAGGCACGGCTGATCATCACCACCGACGGCCAGTGGCGACGCGGCAAGGCGGCGCCACTGAAGGAGGCCGTCGACGAGGCGCTGTACGCCCACGGCGATGTCCCTTCCAGCGTGGAACACGTGCTGGTGATCCGTCGCACCGGCATCGAGGTGCCGTGGACCGAAGGCCGCGACCTGTGGTGGCACGAGACCGTCGCGGTGGCCTCCCCGGAACATGAGGCACAACCCTTCGATGCCGAACATCCCCTGTTCATCCTCTACACCTCCGGAACCACCGGAAAACCCAAAGGCATCCTGCACACAACCGGCGGCTACCTCACCCAAACCGCCTACACCCACCACTACGTCTTCGACCACAAACCCGGCCAGGACGTCTACTGGTGCACCGCCGACATCGGCTGGGTCACCGGCCACAGCTACATCGTCTACGGCCCCCTGGCCAACCGGGCCACACAGGTGCTCTACGAGGGCACCCCAAACTTCCCGGACGAGCACCGGCACTGGCAGATCATCGAAAAATACGGCGTCACCATCTACTACACCGCACCCACCCTGGTGCGCACCTTCATGAAATGGGGCCGCGATATCCCCGACGCGCACGACCTGTCCAGTCTGCGGCTGCTGGGCTCGGTCGGCGAACCGATCAACCCCGAAGCCTGGCGCTGGTACCGCGAGGTCATCGGCGCGAAGAAGACACCGATCGTGGACACCTGGTGGCAGACCGAGACCGGCGCCATCATGATCTCCCCCCTGCCCGGCGTCACCGCCACCAAACCCGGCGCCGCGATGGCTGCGCTGCCCGGCATCTCGGCCGAGGTCGTCGACGAAGACGGTAACGCGGTGCAACACGGCGAAACCGAGGCCAACGGCTACCTCGTGCTCGACCAGCCGTGGCCGTCGATGCTGCGCGGCATCTGGGGCGACATGGAACGCTACCGAGCAACCTACTGGGATCGTTTCGCCGACCGCGGCTGGTACTTCGCCGGCGACGGCGCCAAACTCGACACCGACGGCGATCTCTGGGTGCTCGGCCGCGTCGATGACGTCATGAACGTCTCCGGCCATCGCATCTCCACTGCCGAAGTCGAATCCGCCCTCGTCGGACACGCCGGCATCGCGGAGGCCGCGGTCGTCGGGGCCACCGACGCCACCACCGGCCAAGGCATCGTCGCCTTCGTCATCCTCACCGCCGAAGCCACCGACACCGGCGCCGCGCTGATCACCGAACTGAAAGCCGAAGTCACCCGCCAGATCAGCCCGATCGCCCGACCGCGGGAGATCCACGTCGTGCCCGAACTGCCCAAAACCCGCAGCGGCAAAATCATGCGCCGCCTGCTGCGCGACGTCGCCGAAGGACGCGAACTCGGCGACACCTCGACCCTGGTAGACCCGAAGGTGTTCGAATCGATCACCCGCGGGTAACCACCAGAGAGCGGCGGACCCGGCCACAAAGCGGATGAGGGGGTCCGGGTCCGCCGTTCGTATCTCACTTCGATCCTTGCCGGGCTATCGGAATCGACGATGCCTCAGGCGCCACCGAGACGACGCTTCGGGCACACCGGTTTTCAGGCTGTACCGACACGGCTGGGATCGCACCGATTGAACCGCCGGGTCGCACTCCTTCGTGGACAAGGCGAACGCGCTACCGGCACAACGCCGAGTAGCGCGATCGCTCGACGGCAGGCAACGCGCCTGCCGCGGTTGATGAGGAGCGCGACACATGACATTCGACGAACAGGTCCACACCCGGCGCAACGTGGTCATCGCGGGCGCGGGCACCGTCGCCGCCGCGGCGGTGCTGGCCGCCTGCGCCAACGACGCGAAAGACAATGCGTCACCTGCGACGAATCCCGCCCCGGGCGGCCCGCCCGCCGCCGGGGGTCAACCGGCGAAGGTGCTCGCCAAGACGACCGATATCCCGGTCGGCGGGGGCGTGATCGTGGGCGACACCGTGGTGACCCAGCCCAGCGCGGGCACCTTCGTCGGGCTGTCCTCGATCTGCACGCACGCGGGCTGCAAGGTCGTCAAGGTGTCCGGCGGCACCGTCGACTGCGCCTGCCACGGCAGCAAGTTCGGCCTGGACGGCTCGGTCGCGAAAGGACCGGCCGCCACCGCGCTCGCCCCGAAAAGCATTCGGGTGGAAGGTGATTCGATTGTCGCCGGGTGACGTCGGCGGCTGGGCTCAGGACCCGCCGAACTGCTCGGCCATCCTGCGGTCCATCTCCTCGGGGGGCACGTCCTCGACATGGGTGGCGACGGTCCACCGGTGTCCCCAGGGATCCTCGAAGGCGCCGCTGCGATCGCCGTAGAACTGGGTGGTCATGGGCGTGAGTTCCGTGGCGCCCGCGGCCAGCGCGGCGGCGAAGGCGGCGTCGGCGTCCTCCACGTACACGTAGAGGTTGACCGGCGTGCCGCCGACCGTCTTCGGGTCGAGGAAGTCCATATCGGGCGCCGGATCGCCGAGCATGACGACCGAATTGCCGAACATCAGCTCGCAATGCGCGATCTTGCCTCCCGGACCGGGCATCCGCATTCGCTCGGTGGCGCCGAAAACGTTCTGGTAGAAATCGATCGCCGCCGCCGCGCCGTCGATAGCCAGCCCGGGCGAGACCACCGGATAGCCCTCGGGAATGGGTTTGACATCAGACATGGTTGACCTCCGGTCGAGGCGTTGTGTCGGACCATGTCGAGCCTATTCCCGCCGACCGCCGGACCGAGCCGGATCGTCGGAAATCAGGGACCGGCGACGCCCGTCAGCCGCCGCACCTGCGCAGCCGTCAGCGCACTCAGCACCTCCGGGTCGACCGCCTCCGGTGCGGTCACCGCGACCTGCAGCACGGTGCCGCCGACCTGCACGATCGCCACCGACGAGCCGAGCGTCAGCCCCTCGCTGGTGGTGCGCACCTGGAAGGCGGCGACGGCATCGCCCGCGGGTGGCTGGGCGAGCCCGCCGATCCGGTACTCCACCGGGATATCGGTGGCGTCGGCGCCGGAGTATTGCGCGCAGCGGCGCAGTATCTCCTGCACGGCCGAAAACGCGCCCGCGACCGCGTCACGCGGATAACTCGCCGCGTCGATATCGATACTGGAGAAATTCGGCCCGGCGTATTGCGTGGACGCCTGTGCGAGCGCGCCGGAGTATTGCGCGCCGAGCGGACTGAGCACCTTCACGCATTCCGCCGGATTCGTGGGCGAGGCGGCGGCCGTTCCCGCATCGGCGCGCGGCGGCAGGGCGGTGAAGCCCGGCGGCAGGTTCGCGTCGCCGAGCAACCCAGCGCGCAGGCGATCGGAATCGGTCTCGGGTGCCGCGGTGACCGGGGCGGCCGCGACCACAGGACCCAGTGGCGACAGCTCGGGCACTTCGGGCAGTTCGGTGGCGGGCTCGGCGGACCCGCAGCCCGCGACGAGCACGGCGGACAGGGCCGCGGTCAGCAGGCCGCACGCGCGGATCACTCGGCCCACGACACCTGCGTATCGATCGTCTGCCGCAGCGTGCTGGCGGTGCGTGGATCGCGGTAGGACTGGTGCCCGCCGACGGTGATGGACCCGGCCACCGGCAGCGGCAAGCCGAGATCCACGGTTATGGTGCCCGTGCCCTGCATGACGTAGTCCCGGATGTCCAGGGTGCCCGCATTGTTCGGCAAGTTCCACACCAGCGACTTGGGCTTCTGCGTGACGTGCAGTTCGATGGTGAGCCGATCACCGTCGCGCGCGGTCAGCGTGGCGGTGGTCACCTGGTCGAGCAGGACGCCGCCGGTCACCTCCTGCTGCACGGTCCACACCGCGCCTTCGCCGACGGGCTGGTCGGGGAACGTGACCGAGCGGTAGACCGCCTGGTAGAACGCCTGCTCGAGGGCCGCGCGCGCGGTGTTGGAGGCGTCCGGCGCCGACTCGAGCCGCAGCGCGGTGATCGCGCCGAGATCGCTGAGGTCGAAGCCCGCGTGCGAGCCGCCGATCTTGGTGAGCGCCTTGGAGAGCGTCGGGTCCGGGGAGGTGACCGCGCCGAGGGTCAAATCGATGCCCTCGGCGGTGGTCTGCGCGGTCATCGGAATGGTCACAGCGGGGGTGGAGAAGTCGCGCTTCGGCTGTTCGTCGAGCTGCTGTTCGATGTGGTGCGCGGTGTAGAGCGTGACCCGTTGCACCGTGCCCGCCGGGTAGTCCGGCCGCAGCAACGACCGTGGCTCGGCCCCGGCCGAGACGATCGTGGGCACCGCGGCCGGGATGGGCACGGTCACTTCCTTACCGATGCCGAGGGGCTCGGTACCGTCGGTTTCGCGGCGCGATTCCGCGCCGTCGGCGCAACCGACGCCGAACGCGGAGAGCCCGACCGCGAGCACCATGAGCAGCACACCTGAGCGCGCGATGCGACCGGAGCACGCACTCCGTCCGGAGTGCGCGTTCCGTGGAAGGTGGGGGTAAGGCAACACCGTCACGAGCAACAGAGTACGACCGCTTCCTGAGTGTCAGCTGGGACATCGGAGTGGGCGCGCCATACGAATACGAACCGCCCGTCCGCCGGGGCAATCGGACGCGCGCACCAGTCGCGATTCCGCTCGAGAGATGATGGTCGGCGTGAGTGACGACCGGCCGCCCGAGGAAAGCCAGACAGACACCGCCGATCCGACGACGATCCCGCCGCAGCGGTTGCGGACGCTGCTCGTCATCGCCGCGGTTCTACTCGGCCTGGATCTGCTCACCAAGACCCTCGCGGTCGCGAACCTGACGCCGGGCGATCCGGTGTCGATCATCGGCGACTTCGCACGCCTGAGCCTGGTACGCAATCCCGGTGCGGCGTTCTCCATGGCCACCGGCATGACCTGGTTGCTGACCCTGGTCGCCGCCGCCGTCGTGGTCGGCGTGGTGCGCATCGGCCGTACCCTGCGCTCGCTGTGGTGGGCGATCGGCCTGGGCATGGTGCTCGGCGGCGCGCTGGGCAACCTGGTGGACCGGCTGTTCCGCGCGCCGGGTCCGCTGCAGGGGCACGTGGTCGATTTCGTCGCGATCGGCTGGTGGCCGGTGTTCAACGTGGCCGACTCCGCCATCGTGTGCGGGGCGGTCCTGCTCGTGGTGCTCACCGTGTTCGGCTTCGAGCCGAACGGCACACGGGTCGGCCACGGCAAAGCGGACGGCGCGGGCGAGAGCAGCGCGGCATGAGGGAGACCAGGACCATGCCCGTCCCCGACGGGCTCGACGGCATGCGGGTGGACTCGGGCCTGTCCCGTTTGCTCGGCCTGTCCCGCACCGCCGTGGCCGCGCTGGCCGAGGAGGGCTCGGTGCAGCTCGACGGCATCGCCGCGGGCAAGTCCGACCGGCTCACCGCGGGAGCGTGGCTCGAGGTGGAGTTCCCGGAACCCCGGCGGGAGCTGACCATCGAGGCCGAGCCCGTGGAGGGCATGAAGATCCTCTACGCGGACGACGACATCGTCGCGGTGGACAAGCCGGTCGGCGTGGCCGCGCATACCGGCGTCGGCTGGAACGGGCCGACCGTGGTGGGCGGGCTGGCCGCGGCGGGCTACCGCATCTCCACCTCGGGCGCCCACGAACGGCAGGGCATTGTGCACCGCCTCGATGTCGGCACCTCCGGTGTGATGGTGGTCGCCCAGTCCGAGCACGCCTACACGGTGCTCAAGCGCGCGTTCAAGCAGCGCACGGTCGACAAGCGGTATCACGCTGTCGTCCAGGGGCATCCGGATCCCAGTAGCGGCACCATCGATGCCCCGATCGGCCGGGCGCGCGGCAACGACTGGAAGTTCGCCGTCACCGCCGACGGACGCCCGAGTATCACGCACTACGACACCGTCGAGGCGTTCCCTTCGGCCAGCCTGCTGGACATCCACTTGGAAACCGGCCGCACCCATCAGATCCGGGTGCATTTCTCGGCGATTCGCCACCCTTGCTGCGGCGATCTCACCTACGGCGCGGACCCTCGCCTGGCCGAGCGGCTCGGGCTGCAACGCCAGTGGCTGCACGCCCGGTCACTGGGGTTCCAGCACCCCGCCGACGGCCGCTACCTGGAGATCACCAGCGAGTACCCGGACGACCTGAAACACGCCCTGGACATCTTGCGCAATGCCTGACCGACGGGTACCGGCATGGCGTGGGCCCGCCCTCGCCGCGGTTGCCGTCGCGCTGGTCGCGTTGATCGTCGCGCTCGGCGTGCTGAATCCGCCGCGACAGGACGGGGTGTCCACCGACCGGCTCGGGCCGGATCAGGGCGAACAGGTCGCGGAGTACCTTGCGCGTGCGCGGGATTCGCTGGCCGGAAGCGATGCCGACCAGCATTGGGCGCTGGTGTCGTTCACCGAACCCGTGGCGCCGGAACAGATTCCGGCGCACAGCAGCGGCATGCGTATCGCCGAGGTGTTGTACCGGATAACGCTGCTGCGCGTGCAAACCCCGCTGGTCGCCGTGCCGGTCCCGGAAGGCATTGGTGCGGCGGTGGATTCGGCGCAGTACGCGGCCTGGCTGCTGCCCCGGCCCACCAATGACCGGGCCGCCCGGATCGTCGCGGTCTCCGCCGAGCGCCTGCGGGCAGGGTGCGCGTGTGTCGTCGGGCTCGTCGTCCGCGGTCCGCTGGCGGAATTGCGAAACCTGGCCGCCCGGAACGGTATCCGCGCCGTCCAAGCGCTCCCCGCGGACGCGGTGGCAGGCAGCTTCGCGGTCGTCCCGCTGCTGCCCGAATACCGCGACGTCGTCCTGCCCGGCCCCGACGACGGCCCGGTTCCGGCCCCATAAGCGATCCGCGCGTCCGCACCGGACCGAAAAGCCCGGCCCCCTCCACACGCACCGCAGCCAAGCCTCGTTCGCGCAACAGCGCCGCAGCGGAGATTGCGCGTCTGTCAGTCGGGCAGGGTGACCACCCCGTCGAGGTACCGATGGCAGCGGCCGAACAGCAACACGCGGTCCTCCGCCAGTTCGCAGCGCAGGCTGCCGCCGCGGCGTGACAGCTGCCTGGCGTGCATTTCGGTGCGGCCGAGCTGCTCGCTCCACAGCGGGACCAGCTGGGCATGCGCGGATCCGGTCACCGGATCCTCGGGGACTCCCAACGCCGGAGCGAAGAACCGGGAGACGAAGTCGACCGAGTCGCCGGGAGCGGTGACGATCGCGGCGCGCGACAGCGCCGGGAACGCGGACAGCACCGGCGCGGTGTTCCGCACCTCCTGTTCGGTCGCCACCACGATCACCTCGTCGGTACCGGAGTAGGCGCGCACCGGACGCACTCCGAGCGCCGCGACGAGCGCCGGATCGGGCCGCACCGGAACACTCGGCACGACCGGCAGGTCGAGGACGAACTCGTCGTCATCGGTGCGATCGACATGCAGCCAGCCGCTGCGGGTGTAGAAGCTCACCCGGTCCGCACCGGGATGCATGTCGACCAGGATCTGCGCCGCGCTGGCCAAGGTGGCGTGCCCGCAGAGCGCCACCTCCGCCTTCGGCGTGAACCAGCGGAGGTGGAAGGCGGGCCAGTCACCGGGCGGCACACCCGCCTCGGGCGGTAAGTGCGGGGTGTAGAACGCGGTGTCGGCGAGGTTGTTCTCCTCGGCCAGCTGTTGCAGCAACGCATCCGGCAGCCACGACGGAAGCGGCATCACCGCGGCCGGGTTGCCCGAGAACGGTGCGTCGGCGAACGCGTCGATCTGGTGCAGCAGTACCTCCATATCCGAGAAGGTACTCCAACCCTGAATGCCCCCCTCGCACAAGGCTTCTCGGAATGCGGTAAGTCAGCCGACCAGTCCGTCAGGCTGCCCCGCTCGGCGAGCTGGGGAGCAGTTGCCGCTTGTCTCCGAGCATCGCCGCGCTCATCCACCAGGCAGCCTCCACGAGGACGATGCCGACTGCGCCGCAGATCACCGCCGCGCTGGTGAGTGCGACGTTGGAGGGGTCGAGTTTGAAGAATTCGCGCGTGAACGGAACGGTGAACAGGAAGACGTACGCCGCCACCGACACCGCGATCAGCGCGACCTTCCACCAGACGTACGGCCGCGCCACGATGGCGAGCACCCATACCGCGATCATGATCAGCGTGATGAGCGCGGTGGTGCCCGCCTGGACCTTCTGTTCTTCGCTCGCCTGCGGCCCCGCGTAGGCGATCAGGTAGGCGACGAAGGTGGCCACGCCGATCACGGCGCCCGACGGGATGGCCAACCGCATCACGCGTCCGACGAAGCCGGTGCGGGCGCGCTCGTTGTTGGGCGCGAGCGAGAGGATGAACGCCGGGATGCCGATGGTGAACCAGGCCGCGATCGTCACGTGCCGCGGCAGGAACGGGTAGCCGATAGGCGCATAGTCGAAGATTTGCGAGCCGACTCCGGCGACGCCGACCAGGAACGCGAGCAGCACGGAATAGACGGTCTTGGTCAGGAACAGATTCGAGACCCGCTCGATATTGCCGATCACCCGGCGGCCCTCGCCGACCACGTAGGGCAGCGTGGCGAACTTGTTGTCCAGCAGCACGATCTGCGCCACGGCGCGGGTGGCCGGGCTGCCCGCGCCCATGGCCACGCCGATATCCGAATCCTTCAGCGCGAGAACGTCGTTCACGCCGTCGCCGGTCATCGCCACGGTGTGCCCGCGCGCCTGTAGGGCCGCCACCATGGCGCGCTTCTGATCCGGGCGCACCCGGCCGAAGGTGGTATTGCGGTCCAGCGCGTCGGCCAGCGCGTCGCGGTCCTCCGGCAGCTCCCGCGCGTCGATCGGGTGGTCGCCGCCCGGCAGGTCGAGCGAGGAGGCCACCGCACCGACCGACACGGCGTTGTCGCCGGAGATCACCTTGATCGAAACGTTCTGGCCGGCAAAGTATTCGAGCGTGTCGCGGGCGTCGGGCCGGACCTTCTGTTCCAGCACGACCAGGGCGCCGGGCCGAACGAGACCGGGGGCGTCCGGCGCGTCGACGGGTCGGTCGCTGCGCGCCAGCAGCAGGACGCGCAGACCGGAGGATCCGAGTTCTTCGGCGACGCGCGCGTCCGCGGAGTCCGGGTCGAGCAGCACGTCCGGCGCGCCGAGCAGCCAGTCGCCGTGCTCGCCATAGGAGCAGCCGCTCCACTTCTTGGCCGAGGAGAACGGCGCGACGGCGGTGCGCTGCCAGCCGGGACCGTCCGGCAGGGCCTCGGCGATCGCCTGCACGCTCGCGTTCGGGCGCGGATCGTCGGCGGCCAGCGCGGCCAGCGCGGTACGAACCTCGGCGTCGTCGAAGGTGTCCAGCGTCTTCAGGTCCGACAGCCGCATGCCGTTCTCGGTCAGCGTGCCGGTCTTGTCCGCGCACACTACGTCGACGCGGGCCAGCCCCTCGATCGCGGGCAGCTCCTGCACCAGGCACTTGCGCCGCCCCAGCCGCACCACGCCGACCGCGAACGCGATCGAGGTCATCAGTACCAGCCCCTCGGGCACCATCGGCACCAGCGCGGCGACCATGCCGCTGACCGCGGGCCGCCACGACTCCTTGCTGGAGACCAGCTGGTTGTAGATACTCAGCAGGCCCGCGGGGATGAGCAGGTAGGTGATGAACTTCAGGATCTTGTCGATACCGCTGCGCAGCTCGGAGTGCACCAGGGTGAATTTGCTCGCCTCCTCGGCCAGCCGCGCGGCGTAGGCGTCCCGGCCGACCTTGGTGGCGCGATAGGCGCCGGACCCGGAGACCACGAAGCTGCCGGACATCACCGGGGCGCCGACCGCCTTGTCGATCGGGTCGGCTTCGCCGGTGAGCAGCGATTCGTCCACCTCGAGCAGCGCGGACTCCTCGACCGTGCCGTCCACGACGATCTGGTCGCCGGGGCCGAGCTCGATCAGGTCGTCGAGCACCACCTCGCGCGGCGCGATCTCGACGGCCGTCCCGTCCCGGCGCACGGTCGGCTTGGCCTGCCCGACGATGGCGAGCTGGTCCAGGGTGCGTTTGGCGCGGATCTCCTGGATGATGCCGACCGCGCTGTTGGCGACGATGAGCAGGCCGAACATGCCGTCGATGAGCGAGCCGGTGGCCAGGATCAGGACGAACAGCACACCGAGGATGGCGTTGATCCTGGTGAAGACGTTCGCGCGCACGATGTCGCGCACCGAGCGGCTGGCGCGATCCGGCACATCGTTGGTGCGGCCGTCGCGGCGGCGTTGCTCGACCTCAGCCGAACTGAGTCCAGTGGCTGCGAGCACCTGCACGGTAATCGACATGACCGCAAGGCTACGGGACAACTAGTTTCGTCTTCGTGCGGCGAAGCAGGTCCATCCCCGGTGTGGTGTTCGGCATGAGCGCGTTCTTCCTCTGGGGACTTTTCCCCGCGTTCTTCGGGTTGCTGGCGTTCGCCGACGCGGGCGAGGTGGTGGCACAGCGGATCGTCTGGACGCTCGTCCTGGTGCTCGCGGTACTCGCGGCGAGCGGGCGACTGCGCGAGCTGCGCGGTATCAGCGGCCGAACCTGGCGGCTGGCCGCCGTCGCCTCGGCCGCGATCGCGCTCAACTGGGGTGTGTACGTGTACGGCGTCACGTCGGGCCACATCGTCGAGTGCGCGCTCGGGTACTTCATCAACCCGCTGGTCACCGTCGCGTTCGGCGTGCTGATCTTCCGCGAGCGGTTGACCGGCGCCCAGTGGGCCGCTCTCGCCCTCGGCGCGACGGCGGTGGCCGTGCTCACCGTCGACTACGGCAGGCCGCCGGTCATCGCCCTGACGCTGGCCTGTTCCTTCGCCACCTACGGTCTGGTGAAGAAGGTGATCCCGCTGGACGCGCTGCGCGGCATCGCCGCCGAGGGCATTGTCGCCGCGCCGTTCGCGCTGGCCTTCGCGATCGGTCTCGCGGTCACCGGGTGCAGCGAATTCGCCTCCAGCCCAGGTCATCTCGCGCTGATGATGGCGACCGGACCGGTCACCCTCGTCCCCCTGCTGCTGTTCGCCGTCGCGGCCCAACGGGTCGCGCTGTCCACCATGGGCCTCCTGCAGTACCTCACGCCCGCGCTACAGATGACCTGGGGCGTCGCCATCGCGCACGAGCCGATGCCCGCCTCTCGCTGGGCCGGTTTCGCGCTGATCTGGACCGCACTGGCGATCTTCACCACCGACGCGCTGCTGCGGACCCGCCGCCTCCGGCGCACGCGGGGCGACGTCGTTACCGAACCGCCCATGCGCCCGAGCGGCGCGTAACCCGCACGCCGAGCGGGGCACTCGGTGGCGCCTGGAACTCGACAAATCCTCCGCGCAGTACTGCTACAGCTGTAGCAGAGAGCTACACTTGTAGCATGAGTTCGCTCCCAGCTCGCGACTTGCGGAATCACACCGCCGAGGTGCTGCGACGTGTCGAGGCCGGTGAGGAGATCGAAATCCTCAAGGACAACCGGCCGGTCGCGAAGATCATCCCACTGCCCCGGCGCCGACAGTGGATGCCCGCTTCGGAAGTCATCCGCGAACTGCTCCGCCTCGGCCCGGACACCACCGGCCTGCGGCAGGAGTTGCGTGAGACATTGACCGAAACGACGGACGACCTGCCGTGGTGACCACCGAGCGCGCATTGGCGGACACGTCGATATTCATCGGTCTCGAGGCAGATCGATTCGATCCGGCCAGGTTCGAGGGATACGAATGGGGCGTCTCGGTAATCACTCTCGGTGAATTACGTCTCGGCGTCCTGCACGCCACCGACCCTGAGACATCGGCCCGCAGGTTGTCGACCTACCAGTTGGCACAGCGATTCCAGCCGCTGGAAGTGGACGAGACCGTCGCGGAATGTTGGGCGCTGCTGGTGTCCCGTCTACGGGCCGCCGGGCGCAAAGTCCCGATCAATGACAGCTGGATCGCGGCCACCGCCCTGGCACAGGGCATACCGATCGTGACTCAGGATGGCGACTACGACGCGATGCCGGGCCTCGAGGTGATCAAGGTGTGAGGTGCGGCACCGAAGAGGCCGCGCTAAGGCGTTGTCAGCGGACATGCAAGACGTTGCAGTGTCGGAAATAGTCGCGAAGGTGTCGGATCCGACACTGTTGCCCAGCCGGGCAGCCCTCGTAGCGTCGACCTATGACAGCGGCCCAACCTCTTCGCTCCGGCACCCGCACCTGGGGGCCACGTTCCGCGACGACCCCCGACATCCGGGGCATGAGCGGCCGGGAGATCCTGCAGGAAGCGCTCGAAGGACGATTTCCGGATGCCCTGATCCTGAGCGCGCTCGGCTTCCGGCTGGCGCAGGTCGGCGATGGGACGGTGGTGTTCGAGGGCGAGCCCGGTGATCATCTGCTCGACCCGATGGCCGGGGTGCACGGCGGCTTCGTGACGACCCTGCTCGAAGCAGCCCTTGGTGCGGCGGTGATGACGAGGCTGCCCGGCGGGACGCGATCCACCTCGGTCCAGATCGGCATCCATGTGCACCGGGCCGTGCGCACCGACACGCGGACGCTGCGTTGTGAGGGCACCGCGATCCACGTCGGGCCCACCACCGCCAGCGCGGAAGCGCGCCTGGTCGGCGTCGAGGACGGCGACCTCTACGCGCACGCCACCGCGACGTGCGCGGTCCTGCGAATGATCTAGCGTGCGGGCCTGCGGATTTCCGCGACCGCTCGAATCGCACCGTGGCGCGGAGTGATTCGCGAAGACGGGTCGGCCCCCGGATTCACCCCGGTGGCCGACCCGACCGATTTCGCGGACTACGCGGCTGTCTCGCCTCGGCCCGGCGCGGGCGGTAGACGGACTTCGTCCGACCGCGACTTCTAGGCGCAGGCCGCCGACTGCTGGCCCAGGTTGGTGAGCATGGTGCAGGCCCAGGCCTTCTGGATCTTCCACTTGCCGTTGTCGGCGACGAACGGCACGTCGACGATGTTCTCCTGGCCGTTCAGGGTGAACTTGGCCTTGGCGTTCACGCTGTCGCCGAACGAGGTGACATCGGTGACCTCGATCTTCACGTCGGCGCCGGACGCGGCCTGGGACAGGCGCTCCGGCAGCGTCGGATCGGCTTCGGCCCCTTGGACGTTGTCCAGCTTCTCGGTGGCCGGAACCGTCGGGTCCAGCGCACGCGAGAGCGCGGTGTTCAGCTCCGCGACGGTCGGGACCGGCGGCAGGTTCGCGCTCGCGGTCGCCGACGCCTTGGCGCTGGTCGACGTCTTGGCGGCGGGCTTGCTGTCCTTGTCGTCGCTGCCGCACGCGGTCATGCCCAGCGCGGCGACGATGGCCAGGCCGGCGATCGCGATGCGTCCAGTCTTACGAAGCTTCAACTGCTCGTCCTTTGCGTTCGAGAGGTCCGTGTCGTGTTCCACCATGGCAGCCCCCATCCGAAACGGCGACGCTGCACGAGGCCCAAGGCTACCGGCACCGGGCACCACCGGCCGGATCCACACGGCACCGACGGATGTCGTCGGCAGCGAAAGTACGCGTCCGACCGGGCGATGTCGAGTCGGCCGCCTGGTCGGTCAGAGCAGACTCCCCAGCGGATCGGCCCGCGCGAGCGCGGCGTCGCCGGACGCGAAGGTGCGCGCGGGACCCGGACCGGTCGAACGGGTTTCGAAGCGAACGGTGACCACGCCCAACCCCGCGCCCTGCACCCAGCCGTGACCGTGCTCGGGATGCGTCACGTCCAGGCCGGGATGCCAGACGGTGACCGGCAGGGTGGACTGCGCGGCACCACTCTGGTCGTCGGGCAGCATCGGCTCGGGCTCCGGTTCCGCCGCGGGGAGGTCGGCGACCGGGCCGCGATCGAGTTCGGGAAACAGCGATTCCTGGCGGACCGTGGACAAACCGCCGTAGCTCACCCCGACCAGCCGGATCGGGCCGAGGTCACGTGGGTCGAGAGCCGAGCGCTGCGCGGCGGCGGCGAGAGTGGCCAGGTCCTCGGTCGCATAGGGCAGAGTGAAGGAGCGGGTGACGATGCACATATCGGACTTCTTCAGCTTGAGCACCACGGTGCGGGCGGCGCGCCCGTCACCGACCAGGCGCCGATGCGCCGCCGCGGCCATGTCCTCGATGGCCGGGCGCAGTTGGGCCAGGGTGACGATATCGGCTTCGTAGGTGGTCTCGGCGCTGATCTGCTTGGCCTCGGTGCGCTCGGCGACCGGCCGGTCGTCGATGCCACGCGCGAGCCGATGCAGCGCGGCGCCCACGCTGCCGCCGAGAATCGACATCGCCTCGGATTCCGGCAGGGCCGCGAAGGCGCCCACGGTCTCGATGCCGAGCGTGCGCAATCTGCTCTCCGCGACCGGCCCGATCCCCCATAGTTTGCGGACCGGGAGCCCGGCCAGCAAATGCGGCTGCTCGACCGGCGAAATCACCCGGACCCCATCGGGTTTGGCCAGATTGGACGCGATCTTGGCCAGCTGCTTTCCGGTGCCCGCGCCGACCGAGGCGGTCAGCCCGGTGCGTTCGCGCACCAACGCGCGCAGTTCTTCGCAGAACGCGTGCACCCGCGCCACCGTCGCGCCCGCCAGCTCGGCGGGCTCGCCGAACGCCTCGTCGAACGACAGCGTCTCCAGTACCGGGATCCGGCGGCGCAGCACGTCGAAGACCTGTCCGCTGACCACCCCGTAAACGGCGCCGCGCGGTGGCACCACCACCGCGGTGACGCCGACCAGCCTGCGCGCCTGATGCATCGGCATCGCCGAGCGCGCGCCGAACACCCTCGCCTCATAACTGGCTCCGGCCACCACGCCGCGCCCGCCGGTCCCGCCGACCAGCACCGGCCGCCCGCGCAGCGTCGGCCTGGTCAGCTGCTCGACCGAGGCGAAGAACGCGTCCATATCGATGTGCAGAACCCAGCGCCGGGCCGTGCTGTCCGCGGCGGCGAGCACGGGCGGATGCCCTCCGTTCACCGCTGTCGCGCCGTACATTGTCTGGACCATGGATCACCGGTGACATGCTCGCCGGACGTAGCCCTCCGGATCGCAGGCGTGGCCACGCGCTCAACTATCCCGGCGACGGTCGCCTCTCCGGTACACACGGCAGCAATGTACGCCCGGCCACCGACATGTCCTCGCATGTGGTGACGCTGCACGCCGGGCACGAGCAGACGCAGGCTGCGGAGTACGGCTAGCGTGCTAATCGCTCGTTTTCGAGCGAAGCTTTTCAGGGCGCACGAGAGCGGTGCAGTTGCCGCCCGACGCAACCCGTCGGCCCAACTCACGCTTTCGAGCGCAGCGAGACCGAGCATTACTGTTCGCGGCCCGGCTCGCGTCCGAGTGGCCGCCGCGTCCGCGACGAAGTCGCTAGCGGCGGTCGCTCGGACGCGAGCCATAAGGGGGCCGCGAACACGCAGCGCCGCAGGCGCTGCAATTAGATGCAGCCTTCGGTATGTGATGATCGGACCCATGAGTATCCGCAAGGCCGTCATCCCGGCCGCCGGTATCGGCTCCCGGCTGCTTCCGCTGACCAAGGCGATCCCCAAGGAGATGCTGCCGGTCGGTGACAAGCCGGTGATCGAGCACACGGTCCGCGAGCTGGTCGCCTCGGGCATCACCGACATCACCATCGTGGTCAGCGGCGGAAAATCATTGATCCAGGATCACTTCCGCCCCAACCCGGCGCTGGTGGCCCAGCTACGCGCGGACGGAAAGACCGCCTTCGCCGACGCGGTCGAGGAGGTCGGCGAGCTGTCCCGGCTCGGCCACATCACCTACCTCGACCAGCACGGCCCGTACGGCAACGGCACCCCGGTGCTCAACGCCGCCCGCAATCTCGGCGACGAGCCGATGCTGGTGCTGTGGCCCGACGACGTGTTCGTGGCCGAGGTGCCCCGCGCCCAGCAGCTCATCGACGCCTACGAGGCCACCGGAGCGCCCGTCCTGGCGCTGATGCCGATGGACCCGGCCGACTCACAGCGCTACGGCGTGCCGGTGGTGGCCGACGACCACGGCAACGGCCTGCTGCGCATCACCGGATTGCGCGAGAAGCCGAAGCCGAAAGACGCGCCGTCGTCTTTCGCCGCGATCGGCGGCTACGTGGTCACGCCCGGAATCATCGACGAGCTGCGCGCCCAGACCGATGCGTGGTACGAGCACCGCACCGGGGAGGTGTACCTCACCGACGCGATCAACGTGCACGCCGCGAACAACTCGGTGTTCGGCCAGGTGATCCGCGGCCGCTGGTACGACACCGGCAATCCGGCCGACTACCTGGTCGCGCAATTCGCGTCCGCGCTGGCGCATCCGCAGTACGGCCCACTGCTGCGCACCCTCGCCGACGGCCTCGACGACTGACGAACGTCCGGGCAACGGCTAGCCGGTCCGCCGGCTGTGCGATCGCCGATTGCGCTCGGCGGCGCTGCCACACGGACTTCCCGTCGCCGAGCTGTAGCCCGACGCTTCGCCATGTTCCTGTCGAGCAGGTGCGTTCGCTGACCAGCAAACCAGCGCGCCATGCCCACGGCGACGCCGAGCGCGGTGCGGTCAGAAGCGGCGAATGGCGTAGATGTCGAATTGCTTGAGAGGGGTGAAGCCGACCGGCACACCCGAGCCATAGGCATTCAGCACCTGGCCCATACCGGCGTAGATGCCGACGTGCGAACCGTCCTGGTTCAGCACCACCACATCGCCGGGCATGAGAATGGCCCGCGGGACCGGGGTGCCCACCTTGGCCTGCTGCCAGGTCGTGCGCGGAAGTTTCACCCCGGCCTGCCGGAACGCCCACTGCACCAGACCCGAGCAGTCCCAGCTGAACGGTCCGGTACCGCCCCACTCGTATGGTTTGCCGAGCTGTGTCGTCGCCGCCGCCAGCGCCAAGAGTCCGGTCGCACTGGGCACCGGCAGCGGTATCCCCGCCGAGCCGCTGGTAGCACTGCCGGGACTGATGCCGGACGCCGACCCGGATCCATTGCCCAGCCCGAAGCCGGAGGCGCTGCCGGTGTCGCACCAGGCGGTCCCGGCGAGCATGAGAGTCGCGATGATCGATAGCAAGAATCCGAGTGCGGTACGGCGCAATGGTCTGCTCGGCACGTGCTCGTCCCTTCGTAGCCCGATTGTCGGGGGCGCCGTTCGGCGACCCTGGCTAACGCACGGCACCAGCAGCGCCATCGAAGGAGAGCGGCCGGTGACCGTGCCTGGCGCATGCGCGCCGGACGCGACGAAGTACAGCTAGGGCACATCACTATCGAAACTGCTGCCCCAGGAGTCACCTCCGCACCAGCAGCAACATCGCCGATTCTCTCCCGAGGTTCGGTCAAATGGGAGAAATCAGCAAATTCTCAGCATGTGATCCATATCTCTCATTTGACGCGTTTCGGACCCGCTCAGAAAGGGAACAGAAGTACGATTTCGCAGTTCGGAAACCCTCGGAACAGCAGTCGGGGCGGGACCGTTCGGTCCCGCCCCGACTCGCCCGGAATCCAGCGCTCAGGCCTTGGTGACCTTCGCCCGCACACCACCCACGAGATCGGCGGCCTCCGGGCCCGCGTCGCCGAAGGTCAGTGTGGTGGCGAGGATCTCGCCCGCGATCAGGTCGCGATGGCTCTCGGCCCACGCGGCCCGGTCGGCGGGAACCTCCAAGACCACGGTGATGCGGTCGGACACGTCCAGACCGGAGGACTTCCTGGTCTCCTGGAGATCGCGGATCAGGTCGCGCGCCCAGCCCTCGGCCTCCAGTTCCTCGGTGACCACGGAATTCAGCACCACCAGGCCCGCGTTGCCGGGCAGCGCGGCGGTCGACTCCGGCTCGGCGGCGACCAGGCGCTGGGTGTATTCCTCGGGCAGCAGAGCGATTCCGGCGGCCTGGACCAGGCCGTCGGCGTCCTCGGCCCACTCCCCTGCCTTGACCGCCTTGATCACCGTCTGCACGTCCTTGCCCAGACGTGGACCCGCGGCGCGGGCGTTGACCACCAGCTCGAAACGGCCGTGCACGTCCACGTCGGTGGTCAGGTCCACCTTCTTGACGTTGACCTCGTCGGCGATGATGTCGGTGAACGGCGCCAGCCGCTCGGCGTCGGCCGCCGCGATGGTGACCTCGGCCAGTGGCAGCCGCACCCGCAGATTCTGCGCCTTGCGAAGGCTCAGCACCGTCGAACACACCACGCGCACCTCGTCCATGGCGGCGACCAGCTCCGGATCGTCCGGCAGCTCGCCTTCCTTCGGCCAGTCGGCCACGTGCACCGAATCGCCACCGGTCAGCCCGCGCCAGATCACCTCGGTGATCAGCGGCAGCAACGGCGCCGCCAGTCTTGTGACCACCTCGAGCACCGTGTGCAGGGTGTCCACCGCGGCACGGTCCTCGCTCCAGAACCGCGACCGCGACCGGCGCACGTACCAGTTGGTCAACGCATCGGCGAACGCGCGCAACTCCTCGCAGGCGCCCGCGATGTCGTAGACCTCCATCGCCTCGGTGATGACATCTCTGGTCTGCGCCAGCTTCGCCAGGATGTAGCGGTCCAGCACGTGCGGCGAATCCGTCCGCCATGTCCCCGGCTCGGTCGCGTAGAGCTGCAGGAAGGTCCAGGCGTTCCACAGCGGCCGCAGCGCGTGGCCGACGCCCTCGCGGATGCCGCGCTCGGTGACGATGAGGTTGCCGCCGCGCAGGATCGGCGAACTCATCAGGAACCAGCGCATGGCGTCGGAGCCGTCCCGGTCGAACACCTCGTTCACATCCGGGTAGTTGCCCTTGGACTTGCTCATCTTCAGCCCGTCGTCGCCGAGCACGATGCCGTGCGCGGCAACGGTATCGAAAGCCGGGGCATCGAATAGTGCGGTCGCGAGCACGTGCAGCGTGTAGAACCAGCCGCGGGTCTGCCCGTTGTACTCGACGATGAAATCACCGGGGAAGTGGCTGTCGAACCACTCTTTGTTCTCGAACGGGTAGTGCACCTGGGCATACGGCATCGAGCCGGACTCGAACCAGCAGTCCAGCACCTCGGGCACCCGGCGCATGGTGGAGTCTCCGGTCGGGTCGTCGGGGTTCGGCCGGGTGAGCTCGTCGATCATCGGACGGTGCAGATCGGTCGGGCGCACGCCGAAGTCGCGTTCCAGTTCGTCCAGCGAGCCGTACACGTCGACGCGCGGATAGGCCGGATCGTCGGACACCCACACCGGGATGGGGCTGCCCCAGTAGCGGTTGCGGCTGATGTTCCAGTCCCGCGCACCCTCCAGCCACTTGCCGAACTGGCCGTCGCGGATGTGCTCGGGCACCCAGGTGATCTGCTTGTTCAGCTCGACCATCCGTTCCCGGAACTTGGTGACCGCGACGAACCAGGACGGCACGGCCATGTAGATCAGCGGTTGCCCGGAGCGCCAGCTGTGCGGGTAGGAGTGCTCGATCGTCTCGTGCCGCAACAGCTTTCCCGCGGCCTTGAGATCCTTGATGATCACCGGGTTGGCGTCGAATACCATCAGGCCCTCGTACGGCGGGACCATCGAGGTGAACTTGCCACCCGGATCCAGCGGCTGCACCAGCTCGATGCCGTGCGAGCTCGCGACCTCCATGTCCTCCTCACCGAAGGCCGGTGCGAGGTGCACGATGCCGGTACCGGAGTCGGTGGTGACATAGTCGGCGTTCAGCACGCGGTGCGCGTTCGGGTGCCCGGCGAAGAAGTCGAACGGCGGCTCGTAGCGCAGCTCGGCCAGCGCGGCGCCGAGATGCTCCGACAGCACTTCCGGTTCCTCGCCGAATTCGCGGGCGTAGTGCGACACACGTTCGGCGGCAACCAGGTACCGCTTTCCGTCCTTGCCCCGCAGGTGCACATAGGTGAACTCGGGATGCACCGCGATCGCCAGGTTCGACGGCAGCGTCCACGGCGTGGTGGTCCAGATCAGTGCGTTGGCACCGTCGAGTTCGTGCAGCGGATGCTCGGCCGGTACCCGCAGCGCCATGTCGACGGTGACCGCCGGGTCCTGACGCATCTTGTACGCGTCGTCGAGGCGGGTCTCCTGATTCGACAGCGGCGTCTGCTCGTACCAGCTGTAGGGCAGCACCCGGAAGCCCTGATAGATCAGGCCTTTGTCGTAGAGCGACTTGAACGCCCACATCACCGACTCCATGAAGTCGGTGTCGAGTGTCTTGTAGTCGTTGTCGAAGTCGACCCAGCGGGCCTGACGCGTCACATAGTCGCGCCATTCCCCGGTGTAGCGCAGCACCGAGGATTTGCAGGCCGCGTTGAATTCCGCGAGCCCCATCGCGTCGATCTGTGATTTGTCCGTGATACCGAGCTGCTTTTCGGCTTCGATTTCCGCAGGCAATCCGTGGCAGTCCCAACCGAATCGCCGTTCCACCCGCTTACCGCGCATGGTCTGGAAACGTGGGACGACGTCCTTGACGTATCCGGTGAGCAAATGTCCGTAATGCGGCAGACCGTTGGCAAAGGGCGGGCCGTCGTAGAAGACGAACTCCGCTGCGCCGGAACGGTTTTCGATGCTGGAGCGGAAGGTGTCGGCGGCCGCCCACGCGTCGAGCACGCGGCGCTCCATCTCGGGGAACGACGTCCCGTTGCCGACGCCCAGGTCGACGCGCGGGTACGCGCTGTTGCTGGAAGTGTGGTCCGCCATGGCGGATGCGTCTCCTCGTGCCGTGTCTCGTTGGCACGGGGACGATGCCGGCGCCCGGTGCGCCGAAACCGCGGTACCACCCCGCTTGTCCGGCAGCACGCCGGACCTCTCATTCGCGAGCTGTGACGGGCTCACCCGTTCGGTTCTACTGAGCGCCCGGCCCGAGGCCGTGCCGCCGTTCTTCCGAAGGCTCCCCGGTGATAGCCGGATCGACGCGGTATTCAGGTTTGATTCTAGCCAGCGCGGTCAACTCAGTTTGCGAGGCCGGTCAGCGCGCGGCCGCCTTCACCGTTTGGCATGACGACCAGGAGGCGGCGGGACATCACTATCCGGCCTCCGCATGGACAGGGCACTCACCAGTAAGAGCACAGCACCGATGACGCACACGACGATGCACCCCCACGCCCAGATCACAGATCCCGTGGTGAGCGCGGCCACGAGCAGGGCGAAGCCGATCGCGGCAAGGACGAGTGTCAAGACGAGCATGATGACCCCCAAGGCATGCCGGGCGGCTCGACCGATCCCCTAGCGGTGGATGGACCGCTGCGCTGGGTCGCGTCGTGCTACTTGCCGCCCTTGGCGAACGAGGCGGGCGCGAGGTTGTTCGCCGTGTTGGCGTCGACGAACGCTTCGCCGCCGTCGACCGGGACGGCCGAGCCGCGGTTCTCCAGCTCCTCGAGCTGCGACTCCAGGTACGACTTCAACCGCACCCGGTATTCCCGCTCGAACGTCTTGAGCTGCTCGATCCGGCTCTCCAGCACGCTGCGCTGCTGGGTGATGGTCGCCATGATCTCGGTGTGCTTGCGCTCGGCATCGGCCTGCAGCGCGTCGGCCTTCTCCTTGGCCTGGCGCAGCTGGCTGTCCGAGCGGGTCTGCGCGTCCGACAGCAGCGCGTCCGACTTCTGGCGGGCGTCGGCGATCATGGCCTCCGACCGGGTGCGGGCGTCGCCCACCAGTCGCTCGGAATTCGCCCTGGCATTCGACAGCAAGCCCTCCGCTTCGGCCTTGGCGTCGCTGGTCAGCCGATCCGCCATCTCCTGGGCGAGGCTGAGCACCTTGGCCGCCTGCAGATTCGCATCCGCGCTCGCGTCCTTGGCCATCGGCGCGGCGGGCATCGGGGCCGGCGGCGCGGCGGGGACCGGCGGCTTGATCGGCTCCGGCTGCGGCGGGGGAGCCTGCGGCACCTGCGCTTTCACGGTGCTCGCCACGGCGGGGCCGCGGTTCTTCTTGGCGTCGGCCAGTTCCGCATCGAGTTCGGCGACCCGCTGGCGCAGATCGGCGTTCTCCTCGATCAGACGCGAGAGCTCCTGCTCCACGAGATCCAGGAACGCGTCGACTTCATCCTCGTTGTAGCCGCGCTTCCCGATCGGCGGTTTGCTGAACGCGACGTTGTGCACATCGGCTGGGGTCAGCGGCATGGAAGGATCCCTTCACGCGTCTTTTGGAGATCTAGCAGATCTAGCAAGCTGTCTACTCGGCCCATTCTGTCACACCGGAGCTACCGGCTGTCCGAGCCTGCCCACGATCGACATCAGGATGAACACGATGAAAAGCAGCACCATTATCGACAGATCCAGGCGAATTCCCCCCAACGACACCGGGGGGATCAACCGCCTCAGGAGTTTCACCGGAGGGTCGGTGATCGTGAAGATCACCTCCAGGACGACGACCACGACACCGGTAGGACGCCAGTCTCGGGCAAAGCTACGGATGAACTCGACGATCACCCGGCTGATCAGCAACAGCCAGAAGATGAACAGTACGAAGTACAGCACCGCGAACAAGGCCACGAGTTCACTCTGCCGTAAAAATCGCTTCGCGCAAAATGACCGCGCCCCAGGACGTGCGACCGGTCTGCTCCACCCCCCAGATCACGAGCTTATTTCTGGTTGTAGAAGCCGGTTTCCGCGATACGTCTGCGTTCTTCGGCTGATACGTCGACATCCGCCGGTGAGAGCAGGAACACTTTCGTCGCCACCTTGTCGAACGATCCGCGCAGCGCGAAGGCCAGACCCGCGGCGAAGTCGACCAGCCGCTTGGCGTCGGCGTTGCTCAGATCCACCAGGTCCATGATCACCGGGTTGCCCTCACGGAAGCGCTCGCCGATGATCCGAGCCTCGCTGTAGTCGCGCGGGCGCAGCGTCGTGATCTTGGACAAGGGGCCTCCGTCCTCGAAGATCCCGGGCCGCCGCACCGGGGCGGGCTCGGGACGCACGCGCTCCTCCAGCCTGCGCTCCTCGGCGTCGGGATCGACGGCGAGCGCGCCACGGGTGGCACCGCGCAGCGTCGGCGCGCTCCCGCCCGCCCGGAACCGGCCCGATGGGCCGGAGTCGATCCGGGTGGGGCGCCGCGGCGCCTCGTAACGATCGTCGCCGTACGGCTCGTCGGCGTAGTCGTCGCGTCGTGACACCGAGTATCCCGCCTTGTAGGGCGACTTGTAGGCGGGCTCGGGGTAGTCGACGTCGTCGAAACGGTCTGCGCCGTACCGATCTTCGCCATAGCGGTCGGCATAGCCGTCGCGCTCGGAGTAGTCACGGGGCCGGGGCCGACGAGCGCCACGGTCGTCCACCCCGCGGGGGGCACGATCGTCGACGTAGTCGTCTTCGTAATCCTCGAGCGGAACCATGCCGAAGTACGCCTTGAACTTGTGCAGCGTGCTCATGACCGCGCCTCGCTGTCGCGCGGCTCCGTCATGACCACGTTCGTGGCTGCGTCGATTACTCGCTCGCTGCGCTCGCTCATTCTGGTCGACCTTCCTTCGGCCCCGGTGGCGGCCGGGTGTTGAAGTCTTGCTCAGCCCTCTTCAGTTCCCAGCATATGTGTCGAATGTGACTGATGAGGTTTCTTTGCTACGCCGAGGTTATCGGTCGCGCACCCATCAAGGCGGTACCGACACGCACAACCGTCGCACCGTGTTCGATTGCGGATTCCAGATCTCCGGACATTCCCGCGGAAAGTTCTGTCGCATCCGGATGATCGGCGAGCAACCGAGTGTGCAACGTCGCAAGTCGTGCAAATGCCGCATCAGACTCAGCCCCCAGGGGCGGAATCGCCATCAGACCCGACAAACACAATCCCGGCGCGGCAGCTACCTGTTCGGCGAGCGCGGCGAGATCGCCCGACGCGACACCGCCGCGCGAGGGGTCGTCATCCAGGCTCACCTGGAGCAACACCCGGACCGGTTCGGTACGGTCCCCCGCCTCCAGCGCGGCCAGCGCACCGGCGTCCAGTGCGGTTGCCAGGCGTTCGCTGTCGACCGAGTGGACGGTCTGCGCCCAGCGGGCCACCGCCCGTGCTTTGTTCCGCTGCAGCCGCCCGATCATGTGCCAGCGGATGCCGGAGAGGTCTTCCTCACGCAGTGCCGCCACCTTGGCGGCAGCCTCCTGCTCCCGCGACTCCCCGAACTCGCGCCGACCGAGCCGGTGCAGGATCGCCACGTCGGAGGCGGGGAAGAATTTCGTCACCGGCAGCAGCCGCACCGTCTCCGCCGCCCGTCCCGTCCCGCGACAGGCCGCGTCGATCCGCGCGAGCAGGCCCGACAGATTGCCGGACAGTTCAGCTGTCCGGACCGCGAGCGCTCGGCTCACCGCCGCGGTTTCGGCCCCGGCGGTCATGCCCGCGCCCCGCCGGCGCCCAGCTCCGGCATGACCGCCTCGGTGGCTGTGTCCATCGTTCGCTCGCTCATTGGGGCACCATCCCTTCTGCAGCCCGAACAGTTAGGGTTGTTGTCTCTCGGTTCCGGTGGGTGCATGGCCTTCGTCGCGTGCCATTTGATGGCCAGCATGAGTTCTGCCAGCCCCACCGGGCCGAGGGCCGCGGACCGGCGTCAGGGACATGCCCCGCAGAGGGCCGATCAATGAGCTTCCGGCGGCGGCCCTCGCTTCCGAGGAGGCAGTTCATCGACCTCGAGGGAGCACACCTGTGGCGTTCGCCGGCTGGGACTGGGGCAGCACCACTCACGACGTGACCGTGATCGACGATGCCGGTGGCAAGATCGAACGCTTCCCGGTGCCGCATACTGAAGACGGCATCGCTCGCGCGTTGGCACGGCTGGCCTGCTACGGCGGGCCCGGTGAGTTGCCGGTGGCAATCGAGACCACCCGCGGGCTGGTCGTGGACCGGCTGCTGACCGCCGGGCATCCGGTGATTCCGGTGCACCCCAACGCTTTTCATGCCGCTCGCCCCCGTTGGGGCGCCGCCCGCGCCAAGAACGATCCCGGCGATGGGTTCAAGCTGGCCGACTACGCCCGCACCGACGGCCACCGGCTGCCGGTACTGGCCCCGACCCTGCCGCAAACGCTCGAACTGCAGGCATTGACCCGTCAGCGCGGCGACCACCTGGGCATGCGCATCGCCGCGGTCAATCAACTCGCCGCGCTGCTGGACACGCACTGGCCCGGAGGCAGGACGATCTTCGCCAGCCTGCACTCGCCGATCGCGCTGGCGTTCCTGGACCGCTACCCGAGCCCGCAGGCCGCTGCTGGGCTCACCGCGGCCCGCCTCGAGGCGTTCTGCCGCCGCCACCACTACAGCGGCCGCCGTCCCGGCACCGAGCTGCTCGCCCGGCTGCGCGAGGCACCCACATCGGCCAGCAGGCTCGGCGAGCCGGTCATCGCGCAGCTGGTCCGCGCCCAGACCGGGCTCGTCCGCTCGATCCAAACCAGCATCGACGCACTCGACGCCGTGATCGCCGACGCTCTCGCCGCACACCCCTACGCCAGATTGCTGGCCGATCTGCCCCGCGTCGGCACACTGAACCTGGCCCAGATCATCGGCGAGGTCGGCCCAATCCTGGAGCGCGCCAACAGCTTCGATCAACTCGCCGCCGAAACCGGCATCGCCCCGGTCACCCGCTCCTCCGGCAAAATCCACACCGTCGCCTTCCGCCACGCCACCAACCAGCGAGCCAGACAAGCCTTGGTGACCTGGATCGACAACAGCCGCCGCGCCAGCGACTGGGCAGACCAGCGCTACACCGCCGCCCGCGCCCGCGGCCAACGACACCCCCACGCCATCCGCACCCTCGGCCGCGCCTGGCTGCGCATCATCTGGGCTTGCTGGCGCACCAAAACCTGCTACGACCCCACCAAAAAACAACCGACTCAACAACCGATCGCCGCATAGGGGTTGACTCAGGGAACTCATGCCTGCGCCTCGCTGACGCTCGGCTCCAGCACGAGCGAGTGCTCGGCTGTGTCCATTGTTCGCTCGCTGCGCTCGCTCATGCCTGCGCCTCGCTGACGCTCGGCTCCAGCACGAGCGAGTGCTCGGCTGTGTCCATTGTTCGCTGCCTCATGCGGTGGCCTCCATCCAGATCACCCCGCCGATCCGGCCGGTCGGTGCGCCGCGGCGATGGCTGAACAGCGTGCGGTCCTCGATGGTGCAGCGGGGGTCCACGGCGATCCCGGTGATCCCGGCCTCCCTGAGCTGGCGGGAAATGCCCGCACGCAGATCGAGACCGGGAGTTCCACGAACAGTCGTGGTCGCGCTGCCCGGCAGGTGTGCTTCGACATCGTCGCGCATCGCGGCGGGGACCTCGTATTGACGGCCGGACGCGGCGGGCCCGAGAAAGGCGCCGACGCGATCCAGGCGCGCGCCTGCCGACACCATCGCCTCCAGCACGCGCGGCACGATGCCGATGCGGGCGCCGACGCGCCCGGCGTGCACCGCGGCGATCACGCCGACCTCGTCGTCGGACAGCAGGATCGGCACGCAGTCGGCGGAGAGCACGACGAGCGCGAGGCCGGGCACGGTGGTCACGAGAGCGTCGGTCGCGGGCACCGGCTCGGCGCGCGGGCCGTCGACGATTTCGACGTTGCGGCCGTGGATCTGTTCCATCCAGACCAGGCGCTCGGGCAGCAGGCCGATCCCGTCCGCCAGCCGATCCCGGTTCCGCCGCACCGCGGCGGGATCGTCGCCCACGTGGTCGCCGAGGTTGAACGAGTCGTAAGGCGGCGCCGAGTAGCCACCGGCCCTGGTCGTGGTGACCCGTCGAACGGTCGTAGTCGGCACAACAGTCATGCCGACGAGCCTAACGGCGGTCGGCGAACGGTGACGGAATGCCCAGGTCGAGGCCGAAACATCCCCCGAAAGGCGGCGGATCCCGCCGAGTGCCCGATCACGCCGGGCGAGGCCGTGCAGCTGTGTCGTCGAAATCGCTTGTCAGTAACCGCAGTCCGTCCGGCGTCGGCCGGAACGGCCACTCGGTCCCGGCCTGCGCCGGAACCGAGCCGGCCTTCAGCCCCTGCGCATGAACGATGGCACGTCGACGTCGTCGTCATCGTCGCCGGCGTCCGGCGGCGTGATGTTCGATCGCGGGGTGGTCGTGGCGGTCGGCTCGGCCAAGGTGCGCGGCCGCTCGGCGTCCCGGTAACTCGGCACCGCGCCGCGGCCGGAGGTGCTGGTGCCGGAGGTACTCGCCGAGCTGTCGGTTCCGCGAGCCGCGATCTCGCCGACGCTGCGGTGCCCGAGCTCACCCGAGCGCGCCGAACCGATGGTCCCCCGGCTCGCGGTGTCGAAGGTGCGCCGGGCAGGCCCGCCGCCGTCGAAGCCCGCCGCGATCACGGTGACCCGCACTTCGTCGCCGAGCGAGTCGTCGATCACGGTGCCGAAGATGATGTTGGCCTCGATGTGCGCGGCCTCCTGCACCAGAGACGCCGCCTCGTTGATCTCGAACAGACCCAGGTCCGAGCCGCCCGCGATGGACAGCAGCACCCCGTGCGCGCCGTCCATGGACGCCTCCAGCAGGGGCGAATTGATCGCCGACTCGGCCGCCTTCACCGAGCGGCCCTCGCCGCGCGCCGAACCGATACCCATCAGCGCGCTGCCCGCGCCGGACATCACGCTCTTGACGTCGGCGAAGTCGACATTGATCAGACCGGGGGTGGTGATCAGGTCGGTGATGCCCTGCACACCGTTGAGCAGCACCTCGTCGGCGGAACGGAAGGCGTCCATCAGGCTCACCGCCGCGTCGCCGAGCTGCAGCAGCCGGTCGTTCGGAATGACGATCAGCGTGTCGCACGACTCGCGCAGCAAGTTGATGCCCACCTCGGCCTGGTTGCCGCGCCGCTTGCCTTCGAACGAGAACGGGCGCGTGACCACGCCGATGGTGAGCGCGCCGAGCTTGCGCGCGATCTGCGCGACGACCGGGGCGCCCCCGGTGCCGGTGCCACCGCCCTCGCCCGCGGTCACGAAGACCATGTCGGCGCCCTTGAGCACCTCTTCGATCTCGTCCTTGTGGTCCTCGGCCGCCTTGCGGCCGACCTCCGGGTCCGCGCCGGCCCCTAGACCGCGGGTCAGCTCCCGGCCGACGTCGAGCTTGACGTCGGCATCGCTCATCAGCAGCGCCTGGGCGTCGGTGTTGACCGCGATGAACTCGACACCTTTGAGTCCCTGCTCGATCATCCGGTTGACGGCATTCACACCGCCGCCGCCGATACCGACGACCTTGATCACCGCAAGGTAGTTGTGCGGGGGCGTCATGGGCTCTCGCCTTCCTTCGATCTAAAGCCTGTCGTTTCCGGATTCTCGGCACGCCGCGTTCCGACCCGGTCCGGGTCGGGTCGCTGGAGTGAGCGAACCGCGGCTCGGGGCAACCCTAAAGCTCAACCATAGGGTTAGCATTATGTCAAGTATCCAACTGCTGCGGAACGCTATTCGCAGCCGCCGCGATACGCGCGCAGGCGCGCCGAAACGAAAGCCAGAATCTTGCGTGATCCCGCTCGTCTCGCCGCTCCACACGTCGTATGGTGAACGGTTGCCCCCGCCCCATCCTCGATGCCGGAACCGCTGCCGGATCGAAAATTCCCTGGGCGCAATGGGTGTGGATCACTTTACCGTGACCAGATTGGGACTCGAAACATCGAACACCGTTCCGGGGCGCGTCAGCAGCGGCAACACGACCGCCGACTTCCGCTCGCCGTCGCTCGTCCCGCCCCAGAGTACCGTGCGCCCGTCCTTCAGATTCAGGGAAATATCCGAAATGGACCGTGCCACAATCTCGTCCACCTGAATGGCCAGCGCGGGCGGGACAATGGCGAGCACCGACACCGCGGCGCCGGTCATCGGATCCGCGCCGCCAGGATGATCGGTGATCAACTTCGGCACACCGATCGGCGCGGGCTCGATCGCGAATTCCACTCCCTCCGCGTCGAGCAGATGCGCGCCCTCGGGGCTGTCATAGAACACCACCGGAACGCGCTCGACGACCGTAACCCGAACCGTGGACGGGAAAACCCGCTGCACTCGCGCCGTCCGCACCTTCGGAATGCTCACCACCCGCCGCGCGATCGCGGTGGTGTCGGTGCGCAGCATGGAGCGGCCGGAGGGGATTTCGAGCAGATCGCGTACCTGTTGTTCGGGCACCGACACCGCTCCCTCGATCCGCACGGTACGCACCGACAGCACCGGTGTGTACCAGGCGACGACCCCGACCGCGGCAAGGACACACACGGTCAGCAATCCCCACAACCGAATTCGGCCCCATGCCGGCCCGGCGAACAGATCACTCACGCGGCGCCCGGCCCCGGGCGCCGACCCGACCCCGCGCACGCCGGGTCACCGTCCGTGCTGGGGCCGCGCCCGGAGTCCGTCGAGAATCTGACCACCGAGCATCGTCACGTCACCGGCGCCCATGGTGATCACCACGTCGCCCGGCAGCGCCAACCCCGCGACCTGACGGCCGACCCGGGACATATCCGGCTGGTAGTGCACCGGTTTCGTGACCGACTGCGCGACCAGCGCGCCGTTCACGCCGGGCAGCGGCTTCTCCCGCGCGCCGTAGACGTCGAGCACGACGACCTCGTCGGCCAGACTCAGGGCGGCGCCGAACTCCTGGGCGAAGGTGGCGGTTCGGCTGTAGAGGTGTGGTTGGAAGACCACGATGACCCGTCCCTGCCGGGATCGAGCGCCGTCGCGCGCCTCCTGCTGGACCAGCTCGGCCGCGGCGCCGAGCACGGCACGCACTTCGGTGGGGTGGTGGGCGTAGTCGTCGAAGACCCGCACGCCGTTCTCCCGTCCGGCGAACTGGAACCGCCGGTGCACGCCCCCGAAACCCTCCAGACCCTGGATGATCTCACCCACGTCGGCTCCGGTAGCACAGGCGGCGAGCAGGGCGCCCAGCGCGTTGAGCGCCATGTGCCTGCCTGGCACCGAAAGCCGCACGGTGCGCGGCGCGGCCTCGTCGGCGAGCTGGAACTGTGCGATACCGCCGACGTCACGCGGCTCCCAACTGTGCAGCCGGGCGCCCACCGGGACCGGCGCGTCGGCGATCTCGCCGGATCCGTACCCGAGCACCCGCACGTTCTTCTCCGCCAAACGCGTGCCGACTCGCTCGGCCAGCGCCCGCGAGCCCGGATCGTCCAGGCACACCACCAGCAGGCCACCGGGGGCCAGCCGGTCGGCGAAGTCGTCGAAGACCTGCACGTAGGCTTCGTCGGAGCCGAAGAAATCCAAGTGGTCGGATTCGATGTTGGTGACCACCGCGACGTCCGGGTCGTACTGCAGCAGCGACCCGTCACTCTCGTCGGCCTCGGCAACGAAGATGTCGCCGGTGCCGTGGTGGGCATTGGTGCCCGCCTCGTTCAACTCGCCGCCCACCGCGAACGACGGGTCGGCCCCGCAGTGCTGCAGCGACACGATGAGCATCGAGGTGGTCGAGGTCTTGCCGTGCGTGCCGGAGACGAGCAGCGTGCGGTGGCCCTGCATCAGCGCGGCCAGCACGGTGGGGCGCAGCAGCACCGGGATGTCGCGCCGGTTGGCCTCGACGAGTTCCGGATTGGTCTTCGGGATGGCCGCGTAGGTGGTGACCACCGCGGTCGGGCCGCCGGTCAGCAGGTCGAGAGCGGTCGCGTCGTGCCCGATCCGCACCTGCGCGCCGCGCGCCCGCAGCGCGAGCACACCGCGGCTCTCCTTGGCATCCGATCCCGACACCGCGCCGCCGCGGGCAAGCAGGATCCGGGCGATGCCCGACATCCCGGCCCCGCCGATACCGACCATGTGCACGCGCGCCAGCTCCGGCGGCAGCGCGGTCCGCTCACTCACTGGCACGCCACCTCCCGCGCGATCCGAGCCACCTCGTCGGCGGCGTCGCGGTGGCCGGCGCCTGCGGCGGCCCGGCTCATCTCGATCAGCCGTGCGGGGTCCATGAGCAGGGGAATCACCTCATTGATCACGTACTTCGGCGTCAACTCGGAATCGGGGACGATTCTGCCACCGCCCTGGCCCACCACCGGGCGGGCGTTGAGCTCCTGCTCTCCGTTGCCGTGCGGCAGCGGCACGTAGAACGCCGGCAGACCCACCGCGGAGACCTCCGCGACGGTCATCGCGCCCGACCGGCAGACCGCGGCGTCGGCGGCGGCGTAGGCGAGGTCCATCCGGGAGAGGTAGGGCACCGCCACATAGCGGGCGTCCGGGCCGGAAGCGGCGGCGTCATCGAGCTCGAGCGTGTTCTTCGGACCGTGTGCGTGCAGCACCGAGATACCCGCGGCGGCCAGCTGTGGCGCGGCCGCGGAGACCGCCTCGTTCAGGGTCCGCGCTCCCTGGGAACCGCCGAAGACCAGTAGCACCGGCCCCTCGGCCGGCAAGCCGAAGTGGGCGCGGGCCTCGGCGCGCAGCGCGGCGCGGTCCAGTCCCGTGATCGATTCGCGCACCGGGATGCCCACGACCTTGGCGTTCGGCAGGCCCGAATCCGGGACGGCGGCGAGCACGCGGGCAGCGCGGCGCGCGCCGACCTTGTTCGCGATACCGGCCTTGGCGTTCGCCTCGTGCACCACCACCGGAACCGCGCGCCGGCGGCGCAGCACGCCCGGGCCCGCGGCCAGGTACGCGGGCAGCGCTACGTAGCCGCCGAAACCGATGATCACGTCGGCGTCGACCGCGTCGATCACCGCCCTGGTAGCGGCCACCGAGGCCCGCACCCGTCCGGGCAGCCGCAGCAGGTCGGTGGTGGGCTTGCGCGGCAACGGAACCGGCGGGATCAGCTCGAGCGGATAGCCGCGGTCGGGAATCAGGCGGGTCTCCAACCCGCGTTCGGTGCCCAGCGCCGTCACCCGGATCGAATCGTCGAGCCGCCGCAACGCGTCGGCCACCGCCAGCGCCGGTTCGATGTGGCCCGCCGTGCCGCCGCCCGCGACGATTACCGAGATCACCTGGATCTTCCTCGTTCCCTTGCGTGATTGACCGGATAGCTGGGTTCCCATGCCCTGGTGGCGCGCGCCGAGCTGGTGCCGCGGCTCTCCGGCGACCGGCGCCGCGGTGGTTCCGCACCGTTGCGCCCGCGCCTGCCCGGTGGCAGCGCCGACGGTCCGCGGTCGGCCGGTCTCGGCGCTCGGCCGCGGCGCGACGCGTCCGCCCGTGCGGCCCGAGCCGGTGCGTACACCTCGGGTTTGGGCAACCGCAACAGCCTACTGAAGCGACCGTCCTGGCCGGCGTGCAGCGCCGCCACGGCCTCCGGCTCGTGCCTGGCCGCGTTCGCGATGATGCCGAACATGAACAGCGTGATGGCCAGCGACGATCCGCCCGCGGAGACCAGCGGCAGCTGCAGGCCGGTGACCGGTAGCAGTCCGACGACGTAGCCGATGTTGATCAATGCCTGCGCGGTGATCCAGGTCGTCGCGGTCGCGGTGAGCAGCCGCAGGAACGGGTCCACCGACCGGGCCGCGATGCGCAAGCCGGTGTAGACGAACAGCGCGAACAGGCCGAGCACCAGCGCGCAGCCGAGGTAGCCGAGTTCTTCGCCGATGATCGCGAAGATGAAGTCGTTGTGCGAGTTGGGCAGATAACTCCACTTGGCCCGGCTCTGTCCGAGCCCGCGCCCCCAGATGCCGCCGTCTGCCAGCGAGTACAGCGCCTGACGCGCCTGGTAGTTGATGCCCTGCGGGTCGTCGCCGGGGTTGAAGAACGCGCGCATGCGATCGGAGCGATAGCCCGCCGACAGCGCCAGCACCCCGGCGGCGATCACACCGGACAGCGCGATCGTCACGAACAGGCGCACCGGCAGGCCGCCGAACCACAGCAGCGCCGCGAGCACGACACCGAGCGCGATCGTGGTGGACAGGTTCGGTTGCAGCACGACGAGCAGGCATACCAGGAGACCGGCGGGCACCAGCGGAACCAGGACGTCCTTGAGGCTCGCGTGCTCAGCGCGACGAGAGGCCAGCAGGTGCGCGCCCCACACCACCAGCGTCACCTTGACGACCTCCGACGGCTGCACCGAGACCGGCCCGAGCACCAGCCAACGGCGCGCGCCCTGCACCTGCGAGCCGATGCCGGGTATCAGCACCAGCAGCAGCGCGAGCACCGAGAGCGCGAACAGGGGGAACGACCACTGCCGCAGCCTGCGCAGCGGAATGCGCAACGCCAGATAGAACAGCACCGTGCCGACCGCGGCGAACATAGCCTGCTGGATGAACAGCGAGTAGGCCGAGCCGCCGTCGGCGTACGCCTCGACGCTGGAGGCCGACAGCACCATCACCAGCCCGAGCACGGTCAGCAAGGTGGCGATGGTGACAACCAGATGGAACGACGCGAGCGGCCGCGCCAGCCAGGCCCAGAACCGTGGGACCGACTCGCGCTTTCGCCGCGCCGATTCCGTCATAGCCGCCGTCCGATGTCACCGTCTTCCAGAGCTTGCACCGCGGCCGCGAAGCTGCGGCCCCGGTGCGTGTAATCGGCGAACATGTCCAGCGATGCGGCGGCGGGAGCCAGCAGCACGGTGTCGCCGGGCCGGGCGAATCCGGCCGCGGCGCGCACGGCGCGCGCCATCACGGCGTCGGCCGCGGCGGTTCGCGACGCTTCGTCACCCATCCCTGCATAGTCTCCCGTGACCAACTCGACAACCGGGACCTCGGGCGCGTGTCGCGCCAGCGCGGCCGCGATCACCGGCGCGTCGGCGCCGATCAGCACGGCCGCGACCAAGCGGTCGGCGACCTCCTCGATCAGATCCTCGACGTGCGCGCCCTTGAGCTGGCCACCGGCCACCCAGATCACCTGCGGATGCGCGAGGATCGACGATCGCGCGGCGTGCGGGTTGGTGGCCTTGGAATCGTCGATGAACTCGACCCCGGCCAGCTCGCGGACGAACGCGGCGCGGTGCGGACCGACCTTGTGCTCCATCAAACCCTCGCGAACGAACTGCGGCGCGACGTCGATCGCCCTGGTCAGCGCGGACGCCGCGAGCGCGTCGGCGATGCCTGCGGGGCCGGGCGGGCTGATGTCGGCGACCTCGGCCAGGATCGCGGCCTTGGTGAACGCGCGGTCGAGCAGTTTGCCGTCGACCACGCCGAGTTCGCCGTCGGCGGGCACCCCCACCCGGAAGCCAACGGTCCGGCGGGCCTTGGACTTGCGGGCCAGCGAGGCCGCGACCGGATCGTCCAGGCCGACCACGCCGACCCGGCCGACCAGCGCCCGCGCTTTGGCCGCCGCGTAGGCGTCCAGGCCGCCGTGCCAATCCAAGTGATCCTCGGCCACGTTGAGCACCACGCCCGCCTCCGGCCGCACCGAGGGCGCCCAGTGCAGCTGGAACGACGAGAGCTCGACCGCGAGCACCTGCGGACCGGGATTGCGCCGCAACGCGTCCAGGATCGGAAGACCGATGTTGCCGCAGGCGACGCTGGCCACACCCGCGGCGCGCAGGATCGCGTGGGTCATCTGCGTGGTCGTGGTCTTGCCGTTGGTTCCGGTGATGACGAGCCACTTGCGGACCGGGCCGTAGATCCTGGCCTGATCGACCCACCAGGCGAACTCGACGTCACCCCACACCGGCGTGCCCTCGGCCACCGCGGACGCGAGTACCGGCGAATCCGGCCGCCAGCCCGGGCTGGTGATCACCAGCGCGAAACGGCTCCAGTCCGCCGACTCCAGCTCCGCGCAGGTCGCCACGTCCAAGCCGAGCCCGGCGGCTTCGGCCAGTGCGGCGGCGCCACCGTCGGTGACCACCGGGCGGGCGCCGATGTCGCGCAGTGGTTCGACGAGCGAGCGCCCGGACACGCCCCAGCCCGCGACCAGAACGTCCCGGCCGCGGAGGAATTCCAGCATGGGCCCGGGTGAACGCAGGGCCCGCGGAGAATGTTCGACCATCTCGTTCACCCGACCGCGGAGAGGTATTCGCTGTAGAACAGACCGAGCCCGACGGCGGAGGCCATCGCGGCCAGCAGCCAGAATCTGATGATCACCGTGGTCTCGGCCCATTTGCTGAGCTCGAAGTGATGGTGGAACGGCGCCATCTTGAACAGTCGGTTGCGCGTCGTGCGGAAGACCGCGACCTGCAGCACCACCGACGCCGTCTCGGCGACGAACAGCGCGCCGATGACGATCATCAGCAGCTCGGTCCTGGTGGTGATGGACAGACCGGCCAGCAGGCCGCCCAGCGCCAGCGAACCCGTGTCACCCATGAAGATCTTGGCCGGGGCGGCATTCCACCACAGGAAACCGACACACGCCGCGGCGCCCGCGGCGCAGACCAGGGCGAGATCCAGCGGATCGCGCACGTTGTAACAACCGGTCTCGGGCTTGGTCTCGCAGGCGTGGTAGTACTGCCAGAACGTGATGATCACGTATCCGCCGAGCACCAGGCTCATCGATCCGGCGGCCAGCCCGTCCAGTCCGTCGGTGAGGTTCACCGCGTTGGACCAGGCGACCACCACGAAGCACACGAACACCAGGAAGACGACCACGCCCATGGTCACCGTGCTGATGTCGCGCACGTAGGACAGGTGCCTGCTGGCCGGTGTGAGCCCGCTGCCGCCCTTGAACTGCAACGCGAGTACACCGAAGAGCACGGCCGCGGACAACTGACCGAGGTACTTGCCCGCCGCGGTCAAACCCAGGTTGCGCTGCTTGCGAATCTTGATGAAGTCGTCGATGAAACCCACCGCGCCGAGCGCCGTGGCCAGGCCGAGCACCAGCATCGCCGACGCCGATGGCCCGTCGGCGTTGTAGCCGATGCCGATCAGGTGGGATCCCAGATACCCGGCCCACATGCCCACCAGAATGGCGACGCCGCCCATCGTCGGGGTGCCGCGCTTGGCCTGGTGGCTGGCCGGCCCGTCGACCCTGATCTCCTGGCCGAATCCCTGCTTGGCGAACAACCTGATCAACAGCGGGGTGAGCAGGATCGAGACCGTCAGCGCGATCGCCGCGGCGAAGAGAATCTGTCTCATCCTGCTGCCTCCGTGTCCTGTCCCACCCCGGTGTCCGCCGCGGCGGCGCGTGCGGCCACGGCGCCCGGGTCGGTCAGATGCTCGGCGACCCGCCACAGGCCGACCGACTTCGATGCCTTGACCAGCACCACGTCGCCGGGGGCGACTTCGTTGTCCAGCAGTGCGATCGCCGCCTCGATGTCCGGTACGAGGACCGATTCCTCGCCCCATGACCCTTCCATCACGGCTCCCTGGTGCAGCGCGCGGGAGGGCCTTCCGGTGCCGACGACGACCACGCGGCTGACGTCCAACCGCACGGCGAGCCGGCCGATGGCGTCGTGTTCGATGACCGATTCCTCCCCGAGCTCGGCCATCTCGCCGAGCACCGCCCAGCTGCGCCGCGGGGTGTCGCCCGCGCGCGCCATGCTCACCAGGGCCTTGAGCGCGGCACGGACCGAGTCCGGGTTCGCGTTGTAGGAGTCGTTGACGACGGTGATCCCGTCGGTGGTGGTCCGCACGTCCATCCGGCGGGCCGACACGGCGCGCGCACCGGACAGAGCTTCCACCGCGGCGTCCAGGTCCGCGCCGCATTCCAGCGCGACCGCGATCGCCGACAGCGCGTTGCCGACCTGGTGCTCGCCGTGCACGGCCAACCGCACCGCGGCGCTGCCCACGGGCGTGTGCACGGTGAACGCGGCCCGGGCCTGGTCGTCGAGCCGGATGTCGGCGGCGCGGATGTCGGCGGTGGCGGCCTGTCCGACCGTCACCACGCGCGCGGACGTGCGCGCGGCCATGGCGGCGACTTGCGGATCGTCGGCATTGAGCACGGCGAGCCCGCTCGGCGGCAGCGCCTCGACCAGCTCGCCTTTGGTCTTCGCGATCGTCTCCCGGCTACCGAACTCGCCGAGATGCGCGGTTCCGACGTTGAGCACCACCCCGATACGCGGTGGCGCGACCTCGGCCAGCGCGGCGATATGCCCCGGCCCGCGCGCGGACAGCTCGAGCACGAGGAAGCGGGTGCCAGCATCGGCGCGCAGCGCGGTCCACGGGTGACCGAGTTCGTTGTTGAACGAACCCGGCGGGGCCACCACGGGGCCCAGCGGAGCCAGCACCGCGGCCAGCAGATCTTTGGTCGAGGTCTTGCCGGACGAACCGGTCACGCCGACGACGGTGAGGCCGCTCTCGGCGGCGAGGCGGGACACGCTGGCGCGCGCGAGCGCCGCGAGCGCCGCGAGCACGGCGGCGCCGGAGCCGTCCGAATCATGGGTCAGGGCAACCGAATTCGACGGTACGGCAGCTCGGTCCGGAGTGACCACGATGGCGGGGACGCCCACCGGCCGCGCCGCGAGCACCGCCACCGCGCCCGCGGCGACGGCCGCGTCCGCGTAGTCGTGGCCATCGGAGCGTTCGCCCGGCAGCGCCAGGAACAGGCCGCCGGAACCGACTCGGCGCGAATCGAATTCGACCGTGCCGGTCACTCGCGCCTCCGGGTCTGCGACGTCGTGCAGCGTGCCGCCGACGACGTCCGCGATCTCCCGCAGTGTCATCTCGATCATGAAACCGTCAAGTCCTCCGCGTGGTTACCTTGCGGACTGCGTCGTTCCAATGCGGCCGCGAGGACGTCGCGGTCGTCGAACGGATGCTTCACGCCCTGGATCTCCTGCCCTGCCTCATGTCCCTTGCCCGCGACCAGCACCACGTCACCGGGGCGCGCCCAGTCCACCGCGGCCGCGATCGCTTCCGCCCGATCGCCGATCTCGCGCACGTCGCCACGCTCGGCCTCGGGCACCTCCAGCGCACCCGAGCGGACGGCGGCGCGGATCGCCGCCGGATCCTCGGTGCGCGGGTTGTCGTCGGTGATGATCAGCAGATCGGCCCCCCGTGCGCCCGCCGCGCCCATCAGCGGCCGCTTGGCCGCGTCGCGGTCGCCGCCCGCGCCGACGACCACCGCGAGACGTCCCGCGGTGTCCGCCGCGAGATGCCCACGCAGCGTGGCGATCACGGATTCCAGCGCCGCCGGCTTGTGCGCGTAGTCGACGATCGCCAGGAAGTCCTGTCCGCGCTCCACCCGCTGCATTCGTCCGGGCACGTCCACGGTGGCCAGCGCGGGCGCGGCGACCGAGGGCTCGACGCCTGCCGCGGCACACACGGCGACGGCGAGCAATCCGTTGGCCACGTTGTAGTGGCCTGGAAGTCGCAGGCGCACAGCGACTTCCCCCTGCGGGCCGGACGCGAGGAAGTCCTGTTCGCCGCCGTGCGCCGTCACCGCGCCCGCGACGTTCCACGCGGCGGAACGGGTGGTCGACACCGTGATCGGGCTCGCAAGCCCAGCGGCCAGCCGTCGTCCCCACTCGTCGTCGACGCAGACCACGGCGGTGCGCGCCGCCACCGGCGAATCCGGCTCGAACAGTTTGCGTTTGGCGGCGAAGTAGTCCTCGAAGTCGGCGTGGAAATCCAGATGGTCCTGGGACAGATTGGTGAACGCGCCGACCGCGAACCGCACCCCGTCCACCCGGCCCAGCGCCAGCGCGTGGCTGGACACCTCCATCACCACCGCGTCCACGCCCTGCTCGACCATCAGCGCGAACATCGCGTGCAGTTGCGGCGCCTCCGGGGTGGTCAGCGCGCTCGGCACTCGCCTGCCGCCGATCCTGGTCTCGATGGTGCCGATCAGCGCGGTGGACAGCCCCGCGGCGGCCAACCCCGCCTCCACCAGGTACGAGGTCGTCGTCTTGCCGGAGGTTCCGGTGATCCCGACGATGCGCAGCCGCTCGGACGGATTGCCGTAGATCGCCGCCGACAGCTCGCCGAGCACCGCCCTCGGGTTCTCCCGGATCAACACCGGCACCTCGAGCGGGTCCGCCAGTTCCGCACCCGCCGCGTCGGTCAGCACCGCGACCGCGCCCCGCGCGAGGGCGTCCTGCGTGAAACGCGCGCCGTGCGAGCGAGCGCCGGGCAGCGCGGCGAACAGATCGCCGGGCTCGACGGCATGCGAACGCTGCTCGATACCGGTGATCGATACGCCACGCGCAGCCGTTCCGGCGCTCGTCGCGGCACCGATGACGGCGGCCAGCGACGCCAGCGGCGTCGACGGCGAATGCTCTGGCCGCAATGCGCGCGGTTGACCGGACTGCACAGAAACCAGGCTCCTTTCGGGGGCATCGATCGACGTGTCAGGTTACCGGCGACCGGTCACGGCGGGACCATGCGCCCCACCGCAAACTCGGGGACCTCGCCCACCGCACCCTACGGGTTCGCTCCCCGGGTCCGGAGCACGCCACGCGCCGGTCGAAGGCCGGTGGGCGAGCCTACGGCGGACACGACCGATCGCCGATCGCCGCCGCTGCTCCACCACGTCGTCTACCTGCCGTTTCCTGTGCACAGTGCCGATGTCTTCGCCGCCATTCGCGCCGAGCGGGCGGGCTGGATCACCCCGCCTGCAGCACGAACCGCCGGGACGGCTGCGGCGACGGCGGAACACGGTCGCGCTGTAGCGCCCACGACGCGATGTTGTGGAACAGCGGAGCTACCGAAACGCCACCGCTGCCGTCGGAACTGCGCACAGGGGCATCGAGCATGAGCCCGATCACGTAGCGCGGGTTGTCCGCGGGCACCATGCCCGCGAACGTGATCCAGAACGACGACGTCGAGTAGCACCGGCAGTTCGGGTCCACTTTCTGCGCGGTACCGGTCTTGCCCGCCACTTGGTAGCCCGTGATGGCCGCGGGCCAGCCGGTGCCGTTCTGGTTCGCGTTCATCGGGTCGCGTTGCACGACCGCCTGGAACATCGTCCGCAATGTGGCCGCGGTCTGCGGGTTCACCACTCGCACCCCGTCCGGCTGGGTCTCCTCGGTGCGAGTGCCGTCCGAGGCGACCTCGGCCCGGACGATGCGGGGCGGGATACGCACACCGTCATTGGCGATGGCCTGATACATACTGGCCATCTGCAACGTGGTCATCGAAAGTCCTTGCCCGATAGGAAGATTCGCGAAGGTACCACCGGACCACTGGTCGTGGTCCGGTATCAGCCCCGCGCTCTCCCCCGGCAGGCCGAGCCCCGTGCGCTGACCGAGCCCGAACCGCTGCGCCATGTCGGCGAAGCGATTCTCACCCACCCGCTGCGCGAGGAGGAGCGTGCCCACGTTGGAGGAACGGCCGAAGATCCCCGTGGTGGTGTAGGGCTCGACATCGTGCGACCACGCGTCGTTCACCGTGACACCCGCCATCCGGATCGCGCTGGGAACGTGCACCACCTCGTCGGGGTCGGTCAAGCCGTACTCGATGGCCGCGGCCGCGGTGACGATCTTGTTCACCGAACCGGGCTCGAAGACGTCCGTGACCGACGGATTGCTCAGATCGGCGCCCGCCCACTTCTGCGGTCCCAGCGCCGGGTTGAAGGTGTTGTCGTTGGCCATCGCCAGGACCTGCCCGGTCTTGGCGTCCAGGACGACAGCCGAAGCGGAGCCCGCACCGGAAAGGTCTTTCGCCTGCTGCACCTGTTGTTGCACGTAGTACTGCAGGTCCGAGTCCAGGGTCAGCTCGACGGCGGACCCGTTGACGGCGGGCTGTTCGTCCCGCCAGCTGCCGGGGATCACCGCGCCGTCGGAACCGCGATCGTAGGTGTGCGATCCGTCGGTACCGGCCAGCACCGAGTCCAGCGACGACTCCAGCCCGACCTGTCCGTGGCCGTCCCACCCGGTGGCCCCGACGACGTTCGCCGCCAACGAGCCGCCGGGGTACACCCTGATGCTCTGCTGCTCGGAGCCGACCTGGGAGAACTTCTCGGTGATCTCACCCGCGATACGCGGATCGACATTGCGCGCCAAGTACACGAACGGCTCGTCGCTGCGCAACTTCGCCAACAGGTCCGCTTCCTTGGGCGCGTCCTTGCCCACCTTTTCGTGGATAGTGCGCGCGATGGCACGCAGCCGCTCGTCCGGATCGGGCGCCTTGTCGTCCTTGGCCTTGGCATCCGCCAGCTCCTGGCGCACCCTGACCGGCTGGAACGTCAAGGCTTTCGCGGCGATCGTGAAAGCCAGCGACTTGCCATTGCGGTCGGTGATCGGCCCCCGGATCGCCGGATCCGGTTGATGGGTGGTGCGCTGACTGGCCGCCTGCGCGGACAGTCCCGGCGCCGCGATGCTCTGCACCCACAGCAGTTGCAGCGCGACCACGGCGAGCGCGACCAGCATGACCACTCGTCCGACGCCGAGGCGCAGCCGGAGCGGACTGTCCGAGACAGAGCTAGGGGCCTGGCGGGGCCTGCCCGCAGCCCTGGGCGCGGAGGGTCCGCGTCGCTGGCGCTGCGCTTGCCTCGGGTGCGTCACTGCGGCACTCCGCCGGGCACGCTCTGCGCCTGTGGCTGTGGCGTTTGCGCCGCGTCCGACTGCGGCAGAGCCGTTCCCGCCTGCGGTTGCGGTGCACCGGCCGGTGGCGCCGTCGGTTCGGCCGACGGGGTGACCGCGGGGACCACCGGGGCCGGGTTCGCCGGAGCGGGCGCCGCGTTCGCCTGAACGCTGGTCTGCGGCCCGGTATTCGGCCGTCCCTGCGCCGGGGCGCCGGGCGTGGTGGTGACCGGGACCACCCGTTCGCCCCTGGCCGCACCCGACGGAGTAGGCGATGCGTTCAGCGGCGGCGCCGGGGCGCCCTGAGCCGGGGTCGGCTTACCGATCACCGTGACCGAGCCGTCCGGGCCGATCAGCAGGCGGGCCGGATCCTTGGCCGGAATCATGCCGAGCTCCCGCGCTCGCGCGGCCAGCTCCGGCGCCGAATCGGCGGCCTCCACCTCGCGCTGCAACGCGGCGCGCTCGTCGGCCAGCCGCCGGTTGGTGGCCCGTGCGTCACCGAGCTGGTAGCTGTCCTCGGCGGCGCGGGTGGTCAGCAGCAGGGTCAGCGCGAGACCGCAGCCGAGCAGCGCGATCAGGGCGGTGACGAACGGGATGCGCGCGGCCATCGCCGAGCGCCGCACCGTAGGCAGAAAGGCGGTGTCCGAACGGTTCTCGGCGCGCATCCGGCGCCGCGCGTAGGCACGCTCCGCCGCCCCGGATTTCACCCGCTCGGCGTCCTGGACCCGCCGGGCGACCCGGCCCGGCGCTTCAACGGTCCGTGTCCGCACGCTCATCAATTCCCCTCCTCTGTCCGCACGGGACGCCGGATCGACGCGGCACGAAGCTGTCTCATCCGGCCCCCTGTGTCTTTCTGGGACATCCGCACCCGGTCGGCACGACCGGACGCCGCGAACGGGTTCCTCACCACACCCGCCGCGTCTACACAGAACAACCACACCCAATCGGCGCCACCGGATACCACGCACGCGTTCCGCACCGCAGCCGCCGTGTCTCGGCAGGGCACCGGCATCCGCCCGACACGCGCCCTCATCGGGCCTCCTCGATCCTCTCCACCGCGCGCATCCGGACCGGCGCCGCCCGCGGGTTCTCCTCGATCTCCTGTTCGGTCGCCTTCTCCGCGCCGCGGGTCAGCATCCGGAACTCCGGTCCCATGCCGGGCAGTTCGACCGGCAGGCCGACCGGGGTCCTGGACGTGGTGCGCGCCGCGAACTCCTGCTTGACCACTTTGTCCTCCAGCGATTGGTAGGACATGACGACGATGCGGCCGCCGACACGCAGCGCGGCGAGCGCGGCGGGCAGCGCGGCCCGCAGCGAGTCGAGTTCCCGGTTGACCTCCACCCGCAGGGCCTGGAAGGTGCGCTTGGCCGGATGCCCACCGGTGCGGCGGGTGGCCGCCGGGATCGCGGCGTACAGCAGTTCCACCAGTTCGGCGCTGGTGGTGAACGGCTTCACCTGGCGACGCCGGACCACCTCGGCGGCGATCCGGCTCGCGAAGCGTTCCTCCCCGTAGGTTTTCAGCACCCGGGCCAGCTCGCCGTGGCTGTAGGTGTTGAGCACGTCGGCGGCGGTGGGCCCGCTGGTCGGGTCCATCCGCATGTCCAGCGGGGCGTCGACGGAGTAGGCGAAGCCGCGGTCGGCCTCGTCCAGCTGCATCGACGAGACGCCCAAGTCCATCAGGATCGCCGAGACCGAGCCCGTGGCGGGCAGGCCGGCCTCGATCAGCGCGTCGGCGATGCCGTCATAGCGGGTGTGCACCAACGTGATTCGGTCGGCGAACGGCTCGAGCCGTTCGCCGGCCAGTTTCAACGCGGTCGTGTCGCGGTCCAGCCCGATCAGATGGACGTGCGGGTAGGTGCGCAGGAAGTGTTCGGCGTGCCCACCGAGGCCAAGGGTCGCATCGACGTAGACCGCGCCCGGCTCGGACAGAGCCGGACCGAGCAACGCGTCGGCCCGCTCGAGCAGAACCGGAACATGGCGGGGGCCGCGCTGTTCACGGTTCACCTCGACCTCCCGGAGTCCTGCCTCGCGTCGTCGCGCACCGCACACGGGTCGCCTTGATACACAGTGCTTTCGATACCGATACGAATGCCTCGTGGTCTCTGACCGAACTTCGGCACCTGGCGTCGGGGAAGTACGTCAGGGTCCGCGTCCGGGCAGAGACCGCGCGGCACTCGTTCGCCCGCGTCTAGAAGATTCCGCCCAGCGACTCGTCTCCGGCTTCCGAGAAGTCCTCCTCGTGCTCGGCGAGGTAGGACTCCCACGCCTGCTTGTCCCATATCTCCAGGAAGTCGACCGAACCGATCACCGCGCAATCCCGTGTCAGGTTGGCGTAGCGGCGATGCTCGGCCGACAACACGATCCGGCCCTGCGCGTCCGGACGCTGCTCGTCCGTTCCGGCCGCGAGGGCGCGGACGAACGCGCGAGCCTGCGGGTTGCTACGAGACGCGGCCGCGGCCCGACGGGCGAGCGCGGTGAACTCTTCCTTCGGGTACACGGCAAGGCTGTGGTCCTGACCCTTCGTGACCATCAACCCTCCCGCCAGATCGTCTCGAAACTTCGCAGGCAACGTGAGTCGCCCCTTGTCGTCCAAGCGAGGTGTGTAGGTACCGAGAAACATCTCGATACCTCCCTAGTCGATCACCTCGATGGTCGGCACTTCCTTACTGCGCGCTCCACATTACCCCACTTTCCCCCACTTTCAATCGAAACAGACGGTGATCTGGCTCCCGACCCAGACGATTCCGCAGGTCATCCCAGCTATCACTGGCGTGGAGAACTTTTCGCGAGTTCTGCCGACACGCGCGGACCCCTGGGACAAACGCCCGAAAACACCCAGCAAACGCCTTGGTCTACCGCACGTGGACTGCTTCGGGCCGCGTGGTGGGGGACATTTGTGGGGAGGTGTGGGGGAAGTGGGAAGTCCCGCCCGAAGATCATTGGCGACGGTGGTCTCCATACGCACGAAACGGCGACGCCGCACCATCGCGGTGCGGCGTCGCCGTCTGTGCTGAAGTTGTCAGGCTGCGTCCGGCTACAGGGGAGCTATTCCTGCTCGAACCGTCTCCGGAAGCGGTCCTCCATGCGCTCGGAGAAACCACCGGACTTGCGCTGGCGGCCACGTCCGCCCGAGCCGCCGCTCGAGGAGGCGTCGCCGCCGCCGGACCGGTCGCTCTTGGCGGCGCTCTTGGAGGTGCCGATCAGCAGGAGCACACCCGCACCGAACATCACGATGAACCCGATCAGGCTGATGATCGGGAAGCCGCCGGGCTTCACGGGCGCTGCAATGCCTGCGACGAGGAGAAAGAGGCCGAGGACGAACAACGCCGCGGCCTGGAGTCTGCGACGACTCGAGGTCGAACGAAGCCGTCCGCCGCGAACGGACGAGGCGAACTTGGGATCCTCAGCATAGAGAGCGCTCTCGATCTGTTCGAGCATGCGCTGCTCGTGCTCGGAGAGTGGCACGGTACCTCCCCCGGCACTAGGACGTGGCTGCCGCCTCCGGGTAGGCGACCGATAGCCGACCTTGGCGGCTATCTGACACCAATGATACGAGTTCGATCAGGGCCAGACCACCTTATGGGCGCAGTCGGACATAGTCCGTCTTCAGTTCGCGCATGACCGGAGCGAAGGTGGAGGTACGGCAACTCGCCGATAACTAAGCGGTCATGCCGCCGGTCCAGCCCGGCGCGGGTCGCAACCGAGCCGACGCCGAGAGGAGATCTTCCACGTCATGCAGGAATGCGCCCACCCGGGAAGCGAACTCGTCGGCCTCGTGATCGTCGACATTCCGGTCCAGTCCCGCCTCCAGCGCGGCGCGGGTCTCCGAGCGCGCGCTGAAGTAGTCGGCCCACATCACGAATTCGGGCGCGGCGCGCTGCATGAGCACCCACGCGTTGCGCGAGCGCGCTCTGGGCGCGGCATCGGCGCCGGTAAGCGCGAGCACCGCGCCCGCCCCGCGCAGTGCGGCCAGGTAAGCGGCGCGGAACCGCTCCCGCGGATCGCGTTCCCCCGCCGCTTGCATGAGCAACCCGTCCGCCCGTTCCAGCAGCTTGCCGGCCCGGCCGGGCCCCGGATGTTGCACTCGACCAGACATCGCCGTCCCTCCACTTCGCGCACCCCGCTCCGTGCCCGGCGCTGGAGACCGCCTGCCGCACCGCATTCCAGCACCGCCCGGACCGAACAGGTATTCGAACGTTTGAATTGAGCTTGAATATAGAGACGCCCACCGACAAACTTCCGCGTCCGCGCGACCGACGAGAGCCATGACCGCCGTCAAGCCCAATCACACTCCCGCACCCGCCGTCGTCGACCTCTCCGTGGCGGCGCTGCGCTCCCGGCTGCACGACGCGCTGGCGGTCTACGTCGCGGCGATGGACTATCCGCGCGGCACCGAGCACCACCGCGCGCCGATGTGGACCGAGCACACCACCCGTCCGGGCTGGCAGGCCGTCGCCGCCGTGGTGCCCGACGACTCGGGCCGGATCGATCTGCGCAGCGCGCCCCTCGTGGCGATCGCCTACGGCTACCGCGGCGCCGCCCACCAGTGGTGGCACCAGCAGGTGCACAGCGGAATGCGGCGCTCGGGCTGGCCGGAACACTCCGCGCGCGAACTGCTCTCGGACTATTTCGAGCTGACCGAACTGCATGTGCATCCCACCGCGCAGGGCCGCGGCATCGGCGGCACGCTGCTGGAACGACTGCTGCGCGACCGGACCGAGCGCGCCGTGCTGCTGTCGACTCCCGAGGTCGACGGCGAGGACAACCGCGCGTGGCGGCTGTACCGCAGGCAGGGATTCACCGACGTGATCCGGAACTTCGTGTTCGCCGGCGACAACCGGCCGTTCGCGATCCTCGGCCGGCGGCTGCCGCTATGAGGGTGCCGTGTCGGTAGTCGTCGTCGGCTCGGGGCACAACGCTCTGGTCGCCGCCTGCTATCTGGCCCGCGCCGGGCACGCGGTCGAGGTGCTCGAACGCGACGACGTGCTCGGCGGCGCGGTCTCGACGGTCGAGCGGTTCCCCGGCCACCAGGTCGATCGCGGCTCGTCGGCGCACCTCATGATCCGCCACACCGGCATTATCGAGGAGCTGGAGCTCGACCGCTTCGGGCTGCGCTACATCGATTGCGACCCATGGGGATTCACGCCCGCTCGGGCAGGCCGCCCGGCCATCGTGTTCCACCGTGACCTCGACGCGACGTGCGCGTCGATCGCGGCGGCCTGCGGACAACGGGACGCCGCGGCGTATCGCCGGTTCGTCCAGGTGTGGGAGCCGCGCAGCGCCCGCGTGATGCGCGCCTTCGGTGGCGGGCCGACGCCGGGGAGGCTGGTGCGGTCGTTCTGGGGGCTGGACGCGAAGGGCGGCGGAAGCGCGCTGTCGCGGGAGTTCCTGCAATCCGGAGACGCGTTGCTGGACACCTTCTTCGACGACGAACGGCTGAAAGCGTCGCTGGCCTGGTTCGGCGCGCAGTCCGGCCCGCCGATGTCGGAGCCGGGCACGGCGCCGATGGTCGGCTTCGCCGCGCTCATGCATATGCTGCCGCCGGGCCGCGCGGTCGGCGGCAGCGGCGCGCTCACCGCGGCCCTGGTGGCGCGGCTGGGATCCGACGGCGGGGTGGTGCACGCGAGCGACGCGGTGACCGCCTTGCAGCCCGTCGGCGACCGCTGGCGGGTGCGCACCGCGTCGGGGCGAGAACTGAGCGCCGACATCGTGATCGCGGGCGCCCACGTGCTCACCACGCTGGACCTGCTGCGCGACGGCGGATTCGACGCCGCACAGCTGGACGACTGGCGGCGGCGCATTCGGGTCGGCCCCGGCATCGGGATGGTGGTGCGGGTCGCCGCCGGTGCCCTGCCACGCTACCCCGGCAGCCCAGCCGATCACTCCGCCCGCGGCCTGCAATTCCTGGTGTCCGATCGAGCGCAGCTGCGCCGCGCGCACGGCGCGGCGCTGGCCGGGGAGCTGCCGCCACGGCCGGTGGTCCTGGCGATGAGCTTCACCGCGCTGGACCCGAGCATCGCGCCGCCGGACGAGCATCAGCTCTCGCTGTGGGCGCAGTGGCATCCGTACCGGCTCGCGGACGGCAGCGACTGGGCCGCCATCGCGCAGCGGGAAGGCGACCGGATCATCGCCGAAGTAGATTCGTACGCACCCGGTTTCGCCGACACGGTGCGGCAAACGCACGTGCAGACGCCGGTGGACCTGGAGCGCGAACTCGGGCTCGTCGGCGGCAACGTCATGCACGTGGAGATGTCGCTGGACCAGATGATGCTGTGGCGTCCGCTGCCGGAACTGTCCGGGCAGCGGGTACCCGGCGCGCCCGGACTGTATCTGACCGGCGCGTCCACGCATCCTGGTGGCGGTGTCTCCGGGGCGAGCGGGCGCACGGCCGCCCGCCTCGCGCTGCGCGACCTGCGTCGGCACCGTCGTCCGCGGTGGTTCCGGCGATGACGCACCCGGGCGACTCAGCACGCGTGGCGGCGGACCGGACCGAACCGACACCCGAACACCCCGCAGCATCGACCCCGACCTCCGCAGTAGTACGAGCGAGAACGCACCCGGACGACTCACCACACGCAGCGACGGACCCGACCGAACCGACACCCGAACACCCCGCAGCATCGACCCCGACCTCCGCAGTAGTACGAGCGAGAACGCACCCGGACGACTCACCACACGCAGCGACGGACCCGACCGAACCGACACCCGAACACCCCGCAGCATCGACCCCGACCTCCGCAGTAGTACGAGCGAGAACGCACCCGGACGACTCACCACACGCAGCGACGGACCCGACCGAACCGACACCCGAACACCCCGCAGCATCGACCCCGACCTCCGCAGTAGTACGAGCGAGAACGCACCCGGACGACTCACCGCACACAGCGACGGACCGGACCGAACCGACCTGCGAACACCCCGCAGCATCGACGCCGACGTCCGCGGCGGTTCCGGCGACGACGCACCCGGGCGACTCACCACGCGCAGCGACGGACCCGACCGAACCGATACGCGGACACCACACACAAACCGCCGAGCATCCCGCACATTGGTTCCGGTCCGCGCGATTCCTCCTTCCGGTGATCCTCGTTGCGCTGACGGTGATCGCGCAGATCGGTTATCCGCTCACCGCGGCCGACGCGCGTGATCGGATCACGGCCATCGTCGTGCTGCTTTCCGCCGGTGCCGCGCTCGCCCATGCGACCGCGACCAGGGGCATGCGGTATGCCCTCGGCTTTCTGGTGCTCGTCTCCGGCATCGGCCTGCTGGCCGAAGTGATCGGCACCGCGACGGGGGTACCGTTCGGCTGCTACGCGTACGCGGCCGACCGGCTCGGTCCAGCCCTGCTCGACGTGCCGTTGATCGTGCCGCTGGCCTGGACCGGCGGGATGTATCCGGTGTGGGTGGTGGCCGGGATACTGTCGCGGCGCGCGGCGTCGCGGATCGCGCTGACCGCGATCGGCGCGGGGGGCTGGGATCTGTTCCTGGATCCGCAAATGGTCGCCGACGGGCAGTGGACCTGGTGCGATACCGACTCCGGCCTGCCCGGGCTGACGCAGATTCCGTACACGAACTATCTCGGCTGGTTCGCTGTCGCACTGGTCATGGCCGGATTGCTGGCGGTGTGGGAACACGGGGCGCCCGATCCCGTCCCGGCACAGCGGACCGGCGGCGGTACGGGCACGCTCGCCGTGCCGGTCGCGCTGTTCTTGTGGACCTGGCTGGGGTCGGCGCTGGCCCATGCCGCTTTCCTGGGCCTGCCGGCGTCCGCCTGGTACGGCTTGGCCGGGATGGGTGTGCTCGGCGTCCCCCTGCTGGTGATGGCGGCTCGCGCGCGACGCTGATCAGCCGCGACCCGCTCGCAACGACACATAGATCCCCAGCCTGGACGTCAGCGCCGCCGAAGCAGGCATCCATGTCGCACCTGTGTGCCCGACGGGCTCGCCCGCAAGGCCCGAACGCTGCGCATGCAGGACGCCTGGCTGAACCCGGGTGCCGGGCGCGGCGGCACACGGCCGTCTCGGGGCCGCTGATCGGCCGACGCGCGTCGCGAGTGGCGCGTTTCATTCCGGACGGATGTGCTGGCACGATGTCACCCGTGCAGCCGAGTCCCGTCACCACGATGTCCGATGCCCAGGATCGCCCGCAGCGCAGCGGCCCAGGCCGCGGCGTGCGCGCAGCGGCGGCCGTCCTGCTGGCGGCGTTGCTGGTCCCGGTGCTCGCGAGCTGCCTGCGGGTCCAGGTGTCGATGGGCTTGTCGTCCAACGACCGGGTGTCCGGGCGGATCGTCGCCGCCGTGGTGCCCGCAGGCCCCGACGACAAGGGTCCGCAGCTGAAGGCGCCCGAGTCGCTCGCGGCGAAGGTTCGCGTGGAGCCGTATGCCCAGGACGGATACGCGGGCAGCCAGGTGTTCTTCGAGGATCTGTCGTTCGGCGAGGTGCAGCAGCTGGGGCAGCTGTCCGAGCAGACCCAGGGAATGTTCCAGCTGCACTTCCAGCGCACCGGCGACCTGGTCAGCCTGACCGGCCGGGTCGACCTGAAATCCGTTCCACCGCACGGCTCCGACGTGCAGTTCACCATCGCGTTCCCGGCCCGCGTCGCGAAGACCAACGGCAGCCGCGAGGGCGACAACATCGTCTCCTGGAAGCTGCCGCCCGGCGACGTCTCCACGCTGCGCGCCGAGGTCAGCTATGCCGACCCGAACACCCGCTCGTTCGCAGGCTGGGCCGGCATCGTCGGCGGCATTACCCTCGCGGTGGCCGCCGTCATCGCCGCACTGGCCTACCTGGACCGCAACCCCGCCCCGCCCGGCGCGCCGGAAGCCGGGTTCTCGCTGAGCCGCTGGTGGCGCTCGGCAACCCAGAATCGCTGAGCGGACCGTCGGTGCGCCGGGATACCGTGGCGCCCATGGTGAGTGCCGATAGGCCGAAAACGTTGCGCGCGAGCTCGATCCTGCCCACCTGTGCCACGACGCTGGCAGTGCTCGGCGCGGGTATCGCGCTATACAACCGGATCACCGTGCCGCGGCTGGGAAATACACCGACGACGGTGATCGAACCGGTCACCGTCTGCGTCCCGGCGCGCGACGAGGCCGACCGGCTACCCGATCTGATCGCCGATCTGCGTGCCCAGGTGGGAATTCCGCGCATGGCGGTGCGCATCCTCGACGATGGTTCCACCGACGACACCTCCGCCGCCGCGCGCGCGGCGATCGATGGCGATTCCCGATTCACCCTGCTGCGCACCGAGTCCGACCCGGCCCCCGGCTGGACCGGCAAGGCGGCGGCCTGCGCCCGGCTGGCCGAGGATGTGGCGACGCCGGTGTTGATCTTCCTGGACGCCGATGTGCGCGTGGCCCCCACGGCTCTCGCGGCGGCGGTGGGCGCCCTGCGCAGGAGCGAAGTCGCGCTGGTCTCGCCGTGGCCGCACCAGGTGGCCGGATCGGCCGTGGAGGAGGTGGTGCAGCCCCTGCTGTGCTGGTCGTGGGCCTCGACGCTGCCGATCGCCGCCGCCGACCGGAGCCTGCGCCCGTCCACGGCGGTGGCCTGCGGCCAATTCCTCGTGTTCGACAACGCCGGGTACCGCGCGGTGGGTGGCCACGCCGCGGTGGCCGGGAGCGTCACCGAGGACCTCGAGATCGCGCGCACGCTGCGCCGAGCCGGTCATGGCACGGCTTTGGTGGCGGCGGGGCCGCTGGCGCGAACCAGGATGTACCGCGGCGCAGGCGAACTCGACGCCGGCTACACCCGCTGGCTCTGGTCGGCCTATGACGGAACGGTGACGGGCGGAGCCGCGGTGGGAATGCTTGCCGCCCTTGCCTATTGGCTGCCGCCGACCGCCGCCGTGCTCGGCAGAGGTCCGATCCGGCGGACCGGCCTGGCCGGCTATCTCGCCTCCGTCGTCGGCCGACTGCTGGCCCGCTCGACCGAGACCGGTGGCCCGCTCCGGTACCCGGATGTTCTCGCCGCCCTCGCACATCCGCTGTCGGTGGGCGCGTACCTGCTGCTGTGGGCGCGTTCGCACCGTGCCCGCCGCCGGGGCACGGTGCGCTGGAAAGGTCGCCTTCTGGAATAACGTGGGTGGGCATCGTGCCCCTGCGCCCTCGGACGGTCAGGGGCGATGGCCCTGCGGCTGGACACTCACGGCACGGTGGCGATCCCGACTGTCGGCAGGAAGTGGCAGGACCTGGCACCGTTCTGGACCGTGCCGAACACCGCGGCGAGCACGGTGCCACGGCCGGTGTCCACCGGGACCGCGCGCACGCCGCCCATCGGAAGCGACGCGAAGAGGAAGTCCTGGATCGCCTGCTCGGCGGCGGGCCGCAGTTCCGGCGGAACGGCGGCGGGGATCATCCCGCGGGCGACCTCCGACAGCGGCCCCATCCCGGCCGTGCCGCTGCGTCCGGTGCTCAGGTTGACCCAGGCGACGTGCATGCCCGCGGTGTTCGGGCCGTCCGGCCCGAGCCCGTAGGGCACGAAGGTGAACATGGCCTGCCCCGATTTGACGGCGCTGAGGTCCAGGCCGGGAATCTGCACGGTGTTCTTCGGCCACGGGCCCGGAATGGAGCCCGCCACCGCGGGCGCCATGCCGAGGGTGGTGTTGTCGACGCACAACGCCGCCGCGGCTGGATACAGGAACGGCTCGATGCCGAGCGTGCGCAGCGCGTTGAGCGCTGAGTGGTAGACACCCAACAGATCACCGGGGGCGACGGTCTGCGTGGTGCGATCGGGGAATGCCGGAGCCGGGGTGTCCGGGGCCGCGAGCGCGGCACCCGGCCCCGCGAGTGCGAGGGCGACCGAACTGGTCGCGACAGCGGACAACAAGCTCAGACGACGCAACATGATCACGAAACCTCCTCATCGGCGGAACGATCGAGGGGCACAGTACTCCGGCAAACGCACTCAACAGCCGGGATTGCGGACAGCAATTTCGCAGCAGTCCAGTTTGCCCGAATCGAGCCGACGCGCTGGTCCGCCACCACAGGCAAGGCCGTATGCTGCATCGCGCCGCCGCTATTCGGCGCACGCGCCCCGCGCGTGATGAGGCGACGAGGTCCGCACCGCTGTCGACGCGGTAGCGCACGCCTGGCAACTACAAAGATCCGATGAATCCGGGCGCGACAAGGTCTACGCTCACGGTGATTACTTCTCTTGTTCCGCGATCCGCTTGCTGGGCATCATGATTCGGCTCGACCCTTACATCGGTTGACGGGGGGTCGGCACCAACCATCCAGAGCGACCGAGAGACCTGGCTCGTCGACGTCGCAGCAACCCCCCGGTCACCGGGTGCGGGTGCTTCCGCCGGGACCGATGGAGGAACCGAAGTGATCATCGAGGACCCGTCATGGAGTTCCCCCGCCCCCGGAACCACCGCGCCCGGCAGCGCATCCGCGCGAGGGGGTGGAACACCCACCGTGGCCAAGGCCCGCCACCCCTGGCGGTGGGTGGTCAGCGCCGTCGCGCTGATCCTGCTCGCCCAGTTCGTGCACGGGCTCGCCACCAATCCCGGCTGGGACTGGCCGACGTTCGCGCAGTACATCACGGCGAAATCGGTGCTGTCGGCCTTGCGGGTGACCTTGGAACTGACTCTGTGGGGCACCGCGCTGGGATTCCTGCTCGGCACCGCGCTCGCGGTCGCCCGGCTGTCGAACAATCCGGTGTTGCGGGTGATCTCGTGGGTCTACATCTGGGCGTTCCGCTCCATCCCACTGATCGTGCAGTTGCTGTTCTGGTTCAACATCGCCTACCTGTACCAGACGCTCTCGGTCGGCATCCCGTTCGGCCCGGCGTTGTTCACCTTCGAGGTAAACGGGGTGATCAGCGGTTTCACCGCCGCGGTGATCGGCCTGGCCCTGCACCAGGCGGCGTATTCGGCCGAGATCATCCGCGCGGGGTTCATCTCGGTCGACGCGGGCCAGCTGGAAGCGGCCGCCGCGCTGGGGATTCCGCGGCTGCGGCAGTTCCGCACCGTGGTGGTCCCGCAGGCGATGCGCTCGATCCTGCCGAATGCGACCAACGAGGTGATCAGCCTCTTCAAGGGGACCTCGATCGTGTCGGTGATGGCGATCGCCGAGCTGTTCTACCAGGTCCAGGTGATCTACGGGCGCAACGGACGGGTGGTGCCGCTGCTGATGGTCGCGACGGTCTGGTACATCGTGCTCACCACCGTGTTGTCGGTGGCGCAGTACTACATCGAGCGCCACTACGCCAAAGGCGCGCACCGCACCCCGCCACCGTCACCGCTCCAGCGCACGTGGCAGAAACTGCGGGAAGTCGCCGAGATCGGTTCCGCCGCACCGCGCGGAGCGACGCGATGACCGCCACGCCCGCCGTCGAGGTCCGCGGCGTTCGGAAAGCCTATGGGGCGCATCAGGTTCTGCGCGGCATCGATCTGACCATTCGCTCCGGCGAGGTGGTCGCGGTGATCGGTCCGTCCGGTTCCGGCAAGTCGACCCTGCTGCGCGTGGTGAACCACCTGGAATCGCTGGACGCGGGCACGGTGCACATCGACGGCGAGCTGATCGGGTATCGCCTTCGCCGTCACCGGTTGCACGCGCTTCCGGACCGGGAGGTGCGCAAGCAGCGGTCCCGGATCGGCTTCGTCTTCCAGCAGTTCAACCTGTTCCCGCACCTGACGGTGCTCGACAATGTCACGCTCGCACCGCTTTCCGCGCAGCGACGCGACCGCGGCGAGGTCGAGCGCGAAGCGAAGGACCTGCTCGAACGGGTCGGCATCGGACACCTGGCGGCGGCGTATCCGCGCAGACTGTCCGGCGGGCAGCAGCAGCGCGTGGCGATCGCCCGCGCGTTGGCGCTGCGACCCCGCGTGATCCTGTTCGACGAGCCGACCTCCGCGCTGGACCCGGAATTGGTCGGCGAGGTGCTGGACGTGATCCGCGACCTCGCGCACGGCGGCACCGCCCTCGTGATCGTCACCCACGAAATCGGTTTCGCTCGCGAGGTCGCCGACACCGTGGTGTTCCTCGATGACGGCGTCATCGTCGAGCAGGGCCCGCCCTCGGTCGTCCTCGACCGCCCCGAACACCCGCGCACCCGCGCTTTCCTATCCCGAGTCCGCTGATGAACAGGTATCCGATGAAGCTTTCCGCCCTGGTCGCCGCCGCCGCGACGGGAGTCGTGCTGCTGGCCACCGGCTGCACCGAACCCGAGGCGGACTCCGCCGCGCAGCCCGCGGGTTCGATCACCTTCGACCTCTCCCCCGCCCAGTCCGGTCGCGTCCGGGCCGCGAAGGTCGACGCCATCGCCGCGGAGGTGCCGCGGGCGATCCGCGACCGCGGCACCCTGATCGTGACCGGCGCGTCCGGCGCCGCGCCGCCGCTGCGGTTCTACGCCACCGACGACAAGACCGTGGTCGGCTCCGAAGTCGACTTCGCCTCGCTGATCGCGGACATCCTCGGGCTGAAACTCGACGCGCAGGTGGCGGATTGGTCGCAGAACTTCGTGCGGGTGGATTCCGGCGAGGTGGACGCGTTCATCTCCAACGTGACCGTCACCGAGGAGCGCAAGGAGAAGTACGACTTCGCGACCTACCGCAAGGACAATGTCGCGTTGGAGGTGCCGATCCAGAGCAAGCTCGAATTCAAGGACCGCACCAGCCTGGCGGGCAAGCGGATCGGCGTAGGCACCGGCACCAACCAGGAGCAGCTGCTGGTCAAGTGGAACGAGCAGAATCGGGCCGAGGGCCTGGCGCCGATCGACATCGCCTACTTCCAGCAGACCACCGACTACTACCTGGCGCTGGCCTCGCAGCGGCTGGACGGCTATCTCGGCCCCAACCCGACCGCGATCTACCACGCGGCCACCGCGAAGCAGACCAAGATCGTGGGCACTTTCTCCGGTGCGGGCGACGCGCTGCAAGGCGAGATCGCTGTGCTCACCAAGAAAGACAACGGGCTGATCACCGCCGTGCAGCACGCGCTGGCCCACGCCATCGAGCACGGCGCCTACCAGCAGGTGATCGACCGGTGGGCGCTGCGGAGCGAGGCGGTTACCGAAGCGCGGATCAATCCGCCCGGCCTGCCGAAGAAGCGCTGAGCCGATGCCACACCTGCCCGCCGCCAGTTCGGGAGCGACCGCATGAAGTTCCTGCTGTTCACCCTCGTCACCCGGGTGCCGGACCCGCGGACCGGCCGCCTGCCCGGCACCCGCGAGCGCCTGCGCGATGTCGTCGGCCAGGCGCGGCTGGCCGAGGAACTCGGCTACGACGGGTTCGCCGTCGGCGAACGCCACGAGGACCCGTTCCTGTCCGCCGCGCCACCGGTGATCCTCGCGCACCTTGCCGCGGTGACCTCGCGGATCACGCTGTTCACCGCGGCGACCACGCTGAGCCTGCTCGACCCGGTGCGCGCCTTCGAGGACTACTCGACGCTGGACAACCTGTCCGGCGGGCGGCTGGAGCTGATCATCGGCAAGGGCAACGGCGCCGCGCAGGCGCAGCTGTTCCACGTCACCACCGCGGACCAGTGGGATCGCAATCGCGAAGGCTACGAGCTCTTTCGCGCACTGTGGGCCAGCGACAGCGTCACCTGGTCCGGCCGGTTCCGTCCGCCGCTGCGGGATGCCGCGGCGTTGCCGCGGCCGCTGCAGCCGACGATCCGGATCTGGCACGGGAGCGCGACCAGCCGCGACTCGGTGGAACTGGCCGCGCGCCACGGTGATCCGCTGTTCTCGGCGAACGTCACCAATCCGATCGAGCCCTACGCCGAGCTGGTGGGCCACTACCGGGAGCGCTGGGCGTTCTACGGCAATGACCCGGCCGACGCGCTGGTCGGAGCGGGCACCGCAGGCTTCCAGGTGGCACGCACCTCGCAAGAGGCGCGGGCGGCTTACGCACCGATCTTCGAGGCGCGCCTGGCGTTGGCGCGCAAGCTCGGGCTGCCCGTCGTGTTCGAGAACCTCAACGACTTCGTGGCGCGCAGTTCGGCGTTGATCGGCAGCCCCGAGCAGGTGATCGACAAGGTCGGCCGCCAGCACGAGCAGCTCGGCCACGAGGTGATCCACCTGTCCGCCGAGCGCGACGGACGCCCCGAACCGCAGTACCTGGAAGGCCTCGAGCTGTTCCAGGCCGAGGTGGCGCCGGAACTGCGCCGCCGCATTCCCAGCCGACCGTTGGCGACCGCCGTCGCCGACGCCGATCCCGACCCGGGCGAGGAGTTCGCCCGTACCGAAGTATCTGGAGTTGCCCAGTGATCCGATCCCGTCACCGAATCCTAGCGCTGGCCGGCGCGCTGGCCGCGGCCACCACGATGGCCGCCTGCCGCAGTGATTCGGCCGCGCCCGGTGGTGACGCGGGCCCGCCTCAGCCCGGCGGCACCATGCGCTATGGCCTGTCCCAGGCGCCGACCTGCTCGGACCCGGCGCAGGCCGGTACCAACCAGACGCTCTACGTGGCCCGGCAGATCGTCGATTCGCTGACCGACCAGGACCCGGCCACCGGCGAGCTGGAGCCGTGGCTGGCGCAGCGCTGGGAGGTGACCCCGGACGCGAAGGTGTTCACCTTCCATCTCGCCGACGGCGTCACCTTCAGCGACGGAACGCCGCTCACCGCCGACTCGGTGCGCAACACGTTCGACTCGATCATCAGGCTGGGCTCCGGCAAGGCGCCGCTCGCCAGCAGCTATCTCACCAATTACGTCGGCACCACCGCCGTCGACCGGCTCACCGCGCGGGTGGAGTTCAGCAAGCCCAACGCGCAGTTCCTGCAAGCGTCCTCGACCACGCAGCTCGGCATCCTGGCCGACGTGACCACGGCCGAGCCCGCCGAGCAGCGCTGCCTCGGCGACAACGTCGGCAGCGGGCCGTTCACCTACGCGGCCTACCGCCAGGACGCGGCCGTGACGCTGGCCAAGCGCACCGGCTACCAGTGGGGTTCGGCGGTGTTCGCGCATCGCGGGGAGGCCTACCTCGACAAGATCGAGTTCACCGTGGTGCCCGAATCCGGGGTGCGCACCGGCAGTCTGGCCTCCGGGCAGCTGGACGCGATCAGCGACGCGCTGCCCCAGGACGCGCCGCAGATCGAAGCGACAGGCGGGCGGGTGCTCAGCACCGCCAATCCCGGTGTGCCGTTCGGGTTCCAGACCAACGTCACCCGCGGACCGCTGCGCGACCCTGCGGTGCGCCAGGCGCTGCTGCCCGCCATCGACCGCGAGCAGCTGGTGGACACCGTGCTCGGCCCCCAGTTCAAGCCCGCGACCAGCGCACTGGCCAGCAGCACGCCCGGCTACACGGATCTCTCGGCGCGCTTGGCCTACGATCCCGCCAAGGCGCGCGGCATTCTCGACCTGGCGGGCTGGGTGCCCGGGCCGGACGGTATCCGCGCGAAGAACGGTGAGCGGCTGTCGTTCTCGGTGATCTTCAGTCAGGTGTTCGCGGGCAACCAGGCGATCATCGAGCTGGTGCAGCAGCAGCTGCGGCAGGCCGGGGTCGAGCTGACCCTGGACCTGGTGTCGGTCGCGGAGACCACGGCCCGGCAGAACGCCAAGAACTTCGACACCAGCTACTACAACACCACTCGCGCCGACGGCGACATCCTGCGCACCTCGTTCGGCCTCGACGGCCGCAATCTCAACGGTCGCGAGCCGATTCCCGCGCTGGACGACGCGCTGACCGGGCAGCTGAGCACCGCGGACACCGCGGCGCGCAACGCGTTGATCGGCACCGCGCAACAGCAGATCCTCGACGCGGGGTTGTGGATCCCCACCGTCGAGCTGTCCCAGGCGATCGGGGCGAGTGCGAATACCCGGGATCTGAAGTTCGAAGCCTCGGCGCGGCTACAGTTCTTCGACGCCTGGCTGAGCGGACGGTAGCCATGGCGCGTTATCTGGCCCTGCGGGCGCTGCAGGCGCTCTGGGTGCTGTGGGCGGCGTTCACGCTGTCGTTCGTGGTGCTGTACCTGCTGCCCGCCGACCCGGTCTCGATCGCGGCCGACGGCGCGGGCGCGGGCACGCCGGTGGACAAAGCCGCCATCGCCGAGCTGCAGGCGCGCTACGGGCTGGATCGGCCGCTGTGGGAACAGTATTGGACCGCGCTCGGGCACGCCGTCCGTGGTGATCTCGGGCACTCCATCGTCACCGGGCAGCCCGTCACCGACGCGATCGGCGACGCGCTGCCCGCCACCCTCCAACTGACCGGCACGGCGTTGCTTCTCGCGGTTCTCGGTGGTGTTTCGCTCGCGTTCGCGGCGACCTACATTCGCCGTCCGTGGCTGCGCGGCGCTCTGGCCGCACTGCCGTCACTGGGGGTCTCGGTACCGACCTTCTGGACCGGACTGCTGCTACTGCAACTGTTCTCGTTCCATTGGCGGCTGGCACCCGCGTTCGGCGGGCACGGCTTCGCGGGCACCGTGCTGCCCGCGCTCACCCTGGCCCTGCCGATCGGCGCGGTGATCGCGCAAGTGCTCACCGCCGGGCTCGAAACCACCTGGCGCCAGCCGTTCGTCGACGTGGCGCTGGCCAAGGGCGGATCGCGCTGGTGGGTACAGCTGACCCATGTGCTGCGCCCGGCCAGCGTGCCCGCGTTCACCATCGCGGGCGTCCTGGTCGGCAACATGCTGGCCGGATCGGTGGTGGTCGAGACGGTGTTCGCCCGCCAAGGCGTCGGGCGGCTGACCCAGACCGCCGTGCTGGCCCAGGACATCCCGGTGGTGCAGGGCGTCGTGCTGCTCACCTCGGCGGTGTTCGTCAGCGTGAACCTCGCGGTGGACCTGATCTACCCGCTGCTCGACCCGCGAATCGCGGCGCGGTCGCGCGGCGGCGCGGACGAGTCCGAGCACACCACTGCCGACGCGGCCGAGGAGGCGATCATCCGTGCCTGATGCTGACGGTCTCGAGGACGGGCGTGGTTTCCATGGCGTTGACGCCGTCGAGTGCGGCGATGCGTTCGGTGCGGAAACGGCTCCGATCAGCGGTGTCGCGGCAGTCGACCCATTGTCTGTACCAGTGGTGCCGCGTGCAGAGGAGGTGACTCGTGGTTGACGTGACCGAGGAACGCCGCAGCGCGGTCCTACCTGCGCTGCGGCGACCGGCCCCGAGCTGGAGGTCGTTGCGCGACAATGCCGGACTGCTGGTGGCGAGCGCCGTCGCGCTGCTCACCGTGGGGTGGGCGCTGGCGCCGTCGGTCTTCGCCAGCGGTGACCCGCTGACCGGAGTGCCCGCGCAGAAGTTCCAGGCCCCGAATGCCGAGCACTGGTTCGGCACCGACAATCTCGGGCGCGATCTCTACACCCGGATGGTGCACGGCGCCGGGCTGTCACTGACGGCCACCCTCGCCGCGGTGGGCATCGCGCTCGTCGCCGGGACCATCCTCGGCCTACTGTCGGGCGCGATCGGCGGCGTGGTCGACGCGATCGTCATGCGTTTGGTCGACGTGCTGCTGTCGATCCCTTCGCTGCTGCTATCGCTGGCGCTGGTGACCGCGCTCGGCTTCGGCACCCGCAATGTGGCCGTCGCGGTAGGCATTTCGCTGGTGGCCAACTTCGCGCGCGTGATGCGATCGGAGGTTCTGCGGGTGCGTCAGGCGGTCTATGTAGAGGCCGCCCACGCCGCGGGCGTCCGCTGGTACGCGGTGCTGGCCGGGCACGTGTTGCCCAACGCATACCAGCCGGTGCTGGCACTGGCCGCGGTCGAGTTCGGCATGGCGGTGCTGTCGGTGTCGGCGCTGAGCTTCCTCGGCTACGGCGCGAAACCGCCCACTCCGGAGTGGGGCACGCTGATCTCCGAGGGCCGCAACTATCTCGCGACCGCCTGGTGGATGACCACCCTGCCCGGCTTCGTCATCATCGCCGTCGTCCTCGCCGCTCAGCGCCTCGGACGCGCCATCGCGAAAGGGGTACACGCATGAGTTCCCTGAGTCAACCCCTATGCGGCGATCGGTTGTTGAGTCGGTTGTTTTTTGGTGGGGTCGTAGCAGGTTTTGGTGCGCCAGCAAGCCCAGATGATGCGCAGCCAGGCGCGGCCGAGGGTGCGGATGGCGTGGGGGTGTCGTTGGCCGCGGGCGCGGGCGGCGGTGTAGCGCTGGTCTGCCCAGTCGCTGGCGCGGCGGCTGTTGTCGATCCAGGTCACCAAGGCTTGTCTGGCTCGCTGGTTGGTGGCGTGGCGGAAGGCGACGGTGTGGATTTTGCCGGAGGAGCGGGTGACCGGGGCGATGCCGGTTTCGGCGGCGAGTTGATCGAAGCTGTTGGCGCGCTCCAGGATTGGGCCGACCTCGCCGATGATCTGGGCCAGGTTCAGTGTGCCGACGCGGGGCAGATCGGCCAGCAATCTGGCGTAGGGGTGTGCGGCGAGAGCGTCGGCGATCACGGCGTCGAGTGCGTCGATGCTGGTTTGGATCGAGCGGACGAGCCCGGTCTGGGCGCGGACCAGCTGCGCGATGACCGGCTCGCCGAGCCTGCTGGCCGATGTGGGTGCCTCGCGCAGCCGGGCGAGCAGCTCGGTGCCGGGACGGCGGCCGCTGTAGTGGTGGCGGCGGCAGAACGCCTCGAGGCGGGCCGCGGTGAGCCCAGCAGCGGCCTGCGGGCTCGGGTAGCGGTCCAGGAACGCCAGCGCGATCGGCGAGTGCAGGCTGGCGAAGATCGTCCTGCCTCCGGGCCAGTGCGTGTCCAGCAGCGCGGCGAGTTGATTGACCGCGGCGATGCGCATGCCCAGGTGGTCGCCGCGCTGACGGGTCAATGCCTGCAGTTCGAGCGTTTGCGGCAGGGTCGGGGCCAGTACCGGCAGCCGGTGGCCGTCGGTGCGGGCGTAGTCGGCCAGCTTGAACCCATCGCCGGGATCGTTCTTGGCGCGGGCGGCGCCCCAACGGGGGCGAGCGGCATGAAAAGCGTTGGGGTGCACCGGAATCACCGGATGCCCGGCGGTCAGCAGCCGGTCCACGACCAGCCCGCGGGTGGTCTCGATTGCCACCGGCAACTCACCGGGCCCGCCGTAGCAGGCCAGCCGTGCCAACGCGCGAGCGATGCCGTCTTCAGTATGCGGCACCGGGAAGCGTTCGATCTTGCCACCGGCATCGTCGATCACGGTCACGTCGTGAGTGGTGCTGCCCCAGTCCCAGCCGGCGAACGCCACAGGTGTGCTCCCTCGAGGTCGATGAACTGCCTCCTCGGAAGCGAGGGCCGCCGCCGGAAGCTCATTGATCGGCCCTCTGCGGGGCATGTCCCTGACGCCGGTCCGCGGCCCTCGGCCCGGTGGGGCTGGCAGAACTCATGCTGGCCATCAAATGGCACGCGACGAAGGCCATGCACCCACCGGAACCGAGAGACAACAACCCTAACTGTTCGGGCTGCAGAAGGGATGGTGCCCCAATGAGCGCGCGGACAACACATAGCCGAGCACTCGCTCGTGACGGCGCCGAACGCCAGCGAGGTGGCGGCATGAGTGTGCGGACCATCGACACAGCCGCCTGCCTGGTCATGCCGGAGCCGAATCCCGGTGCGGCGCCGGCATGAGCGTCAGGCCTGGCGGCGGCAGCCTGTTCGACCACGTAGCGCCCGCGAAGGCGGAGGAGGACACAGCATGAGCGCCACTACTTCTCCGGCGGAAGACCACGTCCGGGAGGCACCTCCGCTGCTCCGCGTCGACGACCTGCGGGTCCGTTATCGGTCCGACACAGGACCCGTGGCGGCGCTGGCCGGTGTCTCCCTCACTGTGGCCCGGGGCGAGGTGGTGGCGCTGGTCGGCGAGTCCGGCTCCGGCAAGTCGACGCTCGCCCAAGCCGTGATCGGGCTGCTCGGGGCCAACGCCGAGATCACGGGCGGAACAGTCGCTTTCGACGGCTCGGTCGTCGACACCGAGTCCGAACGCGCGCTGCGGCGGCTGCGTGGAGCCCGGATCGGCTTCGTCCCGCAGGACCCGGGTTTGTCGCTGAACCCGGTGCGGCGCATCGGCGATCAGGTGTCCGAAGCCCTGCTGGTGCACCGGCTGGCCACCCGCAAAGCGGCGCGGGCGCGAGCGATCGAGCTGCTGGCCGACGCCGGGCTGGACCGGCCGGGCCTGCGGGCGCTGCAATACCCGCACGAGCTGTCCGGCGGGCAGCGCCAGCGGGTGCTGATCGCGGCCGCGCTGGCCTGCGCACCCGACCTGGTCATCGCCGACGAGCCGACCAGCGCGCTGGACGCCACCGTCGCCCGCCGGGTGCTGGACCGGCTCGCGGAGCAGATCGCCGCGCGCGGCACGGCGGTACTGCTGATCACCCACGATCTGGCCGTGGCCGCCGAGCGCGCGGACCGGCTCGTCGTGCTCAGCGGCGGCGAGGTGATGGAGAGCGGCCCGACCGCCGATCTGCTCGCCGCACCGCGCCACCCGGACACCAAACGGCTGCTCGCGGCCTCGCCGAGCCTCGCTCCGCCCGGCGCTTACCGCGCCCCCAAACCCCGGGACGGCAAGCCGCTGCTGGTCCTGCGCGAGGTGCACAAGACCTTCCGGGCGCATCGCGGCCAGCCGGTGACCGCGTTGGCGGGAGTCGGTTTCCAGCTCGGCCGTGGCGAGACCCTGTCGCTGGTCGGCGAATCCGGCTCGGGTAAATCCACCACCGCCCGGATCGCGTTGCGCCTCATCGAACCCGATCGCGGCGAGGTCACCTTCGATGGACAGGAATTGTCGAGGGTGCGCGGCGGGCGATTGCGTGCGCTGCGCCAGCGCTTCCAGGTGGTGTACCAGAACCCGTACGCCTCTCTGGACCCGCGCTGGCGGGTGGGCGCGATCATCGAGGAACCCTTGCGCGCGTTCGGCATCGGTGATCGCGCGGCGCGGCGCGAACGAGTGGCCGAGTTACTCGAACAGGTCACCTTGCCTGCGGGGTTCGAGCGGCGCCGTCCCGGCGAACTGTCCGGCGGACAACGCCAGCGTGTCGCCATCGCCCGGGCTCTGGCCCTGCATCCCGACCTGCTGGTGCTGGACGAGCCGGTCTCCGCGCTGGACGCCTCGGTGCAGGCGCAGATCCTCGAGCTGCTGGATCGCCTGCAGGCCGAGCTGTCGCTGAGCTACCTGTTCATCTCGCACGATCTGGCGGTGGTCCGCCGCATCAGCGACCACGTCGCGGTGCTGCGACACGGCCGTATCGTCGAAAGCGGCTCTACCGCAGACATTTTCGACAGCCCACAACACGAATACACGCGCGAGCTGCTGTCGGCCATACCGTCTCCCGCCGCGAAAGGCGCTTCCTGATGCCGCATCCGACGTACCGCCACCGCCGGGTACTGAACCGGCAGCAGCACCGGGCGCCATGCCGCAGCCGACCCGAACTGCCCACGCCCGCTACGACCAACCGTATCCGCATACCGGAGCCCACCACCGGCCACGAGCCGAGCACGTGGTGGCACCCACCGAAAAGGATCGCCCTGATGGTGTATTCCGCCTTCTCCCATCGGAAACCGGCCGTCTCCGATACCGAGCCGTCCCCTGGGCCGAATGTTCCGGTCGACCCCGTCGAGGTGGACACCGGCCCAGCACGGTGGTGGCGCACCCACCTGCGCGCGCCGCGCATCGCCGAAATGTCCGACAGCACCGAGCGGATGCACCCCATCGCGCCGGTCCGTGCCGAACGGGATCGCCGCGTCGGACGATCGGCACGCGGGCCGCGCCCCCCACTGTGGCAGCAGGCGCTGTTCCTGGCGCCGGACGTGGCGGGTGCGGGCGCGCACCCGGCGCTGCGCAGGCAGATCGATACGGAGGGCACGGCCTGATGACGCGTCCTGATTTCTTCCTGGCCGTCGAACTCGCGGGGACCGGCGCGCATCCCGCGTCCTGGCGGCGCGACGATTCGCGCGCCGAGGACCTGTTCACCGGGCGGTACTGGGTCGACGCGATCGTCGCGGCCGAAAACGCCGGTCTCGACGCGGTCTTCCTGCCCGACTCGTTCGGCGTGCAGCCCAGCGGCCCCGGCGCCACCCGCGGACGGCTCGACGCGGTGTCGATCGCCGCCCGCGTCGCCGCGGCCACGCACGGGATCGGCCTGGTGCCGCAAGCCCCGGTCACCCACACCGAACCCTTCCACCTGGCGAAGGCCATCCAGAGCCTCGATTTCGCCACGCTCGGACGGGCGGGCTGGGAGGTCACGGTCTCGGAGGGAGCCGAACAGGCACGAGCGTTCGGGCGCAAGCGGGCGCAGGACGCGGCCGCACTGTGGCACGAGGCCGACGAGGCGATCGAAGTGGTGACCCGCCTGTGGGACAGCTGGGAGGACGACGCGGAGATCCGCGACCTGCCGACGGGCCGCTTCGTCGACCGGGACAAGCTGCACTACATCGACTTCGCCGGGGACAACTTCGCGGTGAAAGGGCCCTCGATCACGCCGCGCTCGCCGCAGGGCCAGTCGATCGTCGCGGTGCGCGCCGACGGTGTGGAAGACGCCGACGTCGCGGCTCGCCGCGCCGACCTGATCCGGATCAGCGCGGGCGATCTCGATGCGGCACGGGCGCGGCGCACGGAGTTGCGTGCGGCGCTGGCAGCCACGGGGCGCGACCCCGATGCCGTGCACGTCCTGCTGGATCTCGACATCCACCTGGCCGATTCGGTGGACGCGGCGGCCGACGAACTGCGCACGCTGGACAGCTGGGCCGACTCACTCGTGGCGTCGGCGCCGAGCCTGTTGCGGCATATCGGCACGGCGGGAACGTTGCGCGCGGCGCTAGAAGCCGTGGCTACCGCCGAGGCCGCCGACGGCGTGGTGCTGCGCCCCCTCGCGATCCCCGCCGCACTGCGTCGATTGTCATTCCTCGAACGGAAATCCCTGTCCCCCGGCACTTTACGGACTCGCCTCGGCCTGCCGCGCCCCGCGAGCCGCTACGCCACCAGCACGGAAGGCACGCCCTCGTGACCGACAAGCCGCACAAGCCCGTCCATCTCGCCGCCCATTTCCCCGGCGTGAACAACACCACCGTGTGGAGCGACCCCGCGTCGGGCAGCCAGATCGATTTCGCCTCGTTCGCGCATCTGGCGCGGACGGCCGAACGGGGACTGTTCGACTTCTTCTTCCTCGCCGAAGGACTGCGGCTGCGCGAACATCTCGGCCGCATCCACGATCTGGACGTCGTGGGCAGGCCGGACACCTTCACCGTGCTGAACGCGCTGGCGGGAGTGACCGGCAAGCTGGGGCTGGCGGGGACCATCAACAGCACCTACAACGAACCGTTCGAGCTGGCCGAACAGTTCGCCTCACTCGACCACCTCTCCGGCGGGCGCGCCGCCTGGAACGTCGTCACCTCCTCCGACGCGTTCACCGGCGAGAACTTCCGCCGCGGCGGCTATCTCGAGCACGGCCAGCGCTACCGCCGCGCCGCCGAGACCGTCGAGGTGACCAGGGCGCTGTGGGACAGCTGGGCCGCCGACTCGCTGGTCGTCGACCGGCAGGCGGGCATCTTCGCCCGCGAGGTCCCCGAAACCCGTCATCGCGGAGCGCAGTTCGACATCGCGGCCCGATTCGTGCTGCCACCGAGCCCGCAGGGCCACCCGGTGCTGCTGCAGGCGGGCGACTCCGACGACGGCCGCGAATTCGGGGCGGCCACCGCCGACGCGATCTTCACCGGCCATGGCACCCTGGAGGACGGCCAGCGCTTCTACACCGACGTGAAGGGCCGCCTGGCCAAGTACGGCCGCTCCCCCGACGAGCTGAAGATCTTCCCTGCCGCCACCTTCGTCCTCGGCGAAACCGAAGCCGAAGCACAAGAACGCGCCAGGCACATCCGCCTGCAGCAGGTCGGCCCGCAGACCGCGATCGCGTTCCTCGAACAGGTCTGGGGCCGTGACCTTTCCGGCTACGACCCGGACGGCCCGCTGCCCGATGTCGAGCCTGCCGACAACCCGGACATCACCCGCGGCCGGGTGCGCCACGCCAAGGACCCGCGTGCCGTCGCCGAAGCCTGGCGGGCCAGAGCGGAGGCCGAGCGGCTCAGCATCCGGGAGCTGATCATCGAGGTCACCGCACGTCAGCAGTTCGTCGGCACGCCCGCCTTGATCGCGGAGCAGATCGACACCTACGTCCAGTCCGACGCCGCCGACGGATTCATCCTCGTCCCGCACCTGACCCCGCACGGGCTGGACGAATTCGTCGATCGGGTCGTCCCGGAACTCCAGGAACGCGGCAGCTTCCGCACCGAGTACACCGGAACCACCCTGCGCGACCACCTCGGCCTGCGCCATCCACACCACCGCAGCACCGCCCGCGAAGGAGCCAAAGCCTCATGACCACCAGCATCACCAGTGTTTTCGAGACCGAATGGGCGCGCTGGCGCCACGCGCGCGAGGACCAGTTGCGCGACCCGCTCGGCTTCCTCAGCCTGACCGCGCTGCACTGGCTCACCGACCGCCCCGAACGGCTGCCGGACGTGCCGGGCACCTGGTGGGTTACCGACGACAAGGTGTTCATCACCGCGCAGCCCGCCGACCGGCTGGAGTACGACGGCCTCGGCATCGCGGGGGTGCAGATCATCACGCCCGCCGAGGGCGCGCCGGGACTGCAGGTGCGGCAGGAAAATCGGGTGCTCGAGGTGATTCGGCGCACCGGCCGCTACGCCGTCCGGGTGCACGATCCGGCCGCGCCCGGCCTGCTGAGCTTCGACGGTATCCCGGCCTACACGCCGGACCCGCGCTGGATCGTGCACGGCCGGTTCACACCATTCGACGAACCGCGACCGGTGACCACGGGCGCCGTTGTCGACGGCCTCGAGCATCACCACAGCGCTTCCGGCACCATCGAATTCCGCATCGGCGAGGTGACCGAACGCGTCGTCGCGTTCGGTGACCCGGACAACCTGCGGGTGCTGTTCACCGACGCGACCAGCGGTGTCACGACCTACCCCGCGGCGCGCTCGCTCGGCGTCAGCGCGCCCGACGCGGACGGCACGGTGGTGCTGGACTTCAACCGCGCGGCCAATCTGCCGTGCGCCTTCACCGATTTCGCGACCTGCCCGGTGGCGCCCGCGCAGAACCGGTTGCGCGTGGCCATCGAGGCGGGCGAACAGGATCCGCGGCAAGGGCGGTCGGCGTGAACGAACGCGGCGAGCGAACCATCAGCACAGCGCGCCCCGAGCATGACCGAGCCGAGCGCCGGCGAGGCGCAGTCAGCGGTCAGGCCCGGACGCGGCAGCGAAGCCGTAACCACGTAGGGCCCGGCTCACACCGGAAAGGAGACACGGCATGACTGTTCCGCTATCGATCCTTGACCTCTCCCCGGTCAGCGCGGGCTCCACCCCGCAGCAGGCATTGCGCAACACCATCGATCTCGCCCAGCACGCCGAACAGTGGGGCTATCACCGGTACTGGCTGGCCGAACACCACTTCGTCTCGGTGGCGAGCTCGTCGTCGATCACCCTCATCGGGTTGGTCGCGGCGGCGACGACGCGCATCCGGGTGGGTTCGGCCGCCGTGCAGGTCGGCCACCACACCTCGGCCTCGATCGTGGAGGCGTTCGGCACGATCGACGCGCTGCATCCGGGTCGGCTCGACCTCGGGCTCGGCCGTTCGGGACATCGGCGCCGTCAATTCGGTGCGGAAGCCGCGCGGCCGAAGGGCGGCAAACCCGTGGACGATTCCGTCACCGGCCGCACTCAGGTCCGCGACGGCGTGGTGGTTCCACCGCCGTTCGAGCCGGGACGCATCGTGGACCGGTCGAGGTTCGTCGCCTCGTTGAGCGCGCTGCAGCAACGCGGCGCGCAGCCACTGGAGTTCGCCGAGCAGGTCGACGAAGTGCGGGCGCTACTAGAGGGCACCTTCGTCAGCCCCGAAGGCGTTGCGCTGCACGCGGTTCCCGGCGAGGGCGCACAGGTGCAGCTGTGGCTGTTCGGCAGCACCGCAGGCGAGAGCGCGGAAGTCGCCGGGCGACTGGGTCTTCCCTTCGCCGCGGCGTATCACGTCTCGCCAGGCACCGCGCTGGACGCGATCGAGTCCTACCGCGCGGCGTTCCGCCCCTCCGCGATCCTGGCCGAGCCGTACGCGGTGATCTCCGCGGACGTGGTCGTGGCCAACGACGACGCGACCGCACAGCGCTCGGCCGCCAGCTACGGCCACTGGGTCTACAGCATCCGCAGCGGCGCCGGCGCGGCCGACTACCTCGACCCGGCGGCCACCGCACCGCTCACCGCGGAACAGCGACGCCTGGTCGACGATCGCCTGGCCACCCAGTTCGTCGGCTCGCCGAGCACCGTGGTGAAACGGCTCGCCGCCCTGCAACGGGTCAGCGGCGCGGACGAACTGCTGGTCACCAGCATCACCCACCGGCACGCCGACCGGCTCGAATCGCACCGGCTGCTCGCCGAGGCATGGGGCTTGCGCGCGGCGCGGGCGGCCTGAATCACTAGCCGGACGGAATGGATCCGGATGCCGCCCGCGCTCGATGATCCGGTTCCGACCGGGCGCTATCGGCGGCGCACCGGTCGGAGCCGCGGGTCTACGTCGGGTTCGCACTCACTGACGGCTGTCGAGGCTGTCGGGTCGTCGCAATAGCCGTTTGATCCAACTCACCGCGAAATCTCCCTCGCCGGCACGATCAAGCCCTCGTCCACGAGCAGCCAGAACGCGTCGTGCTTTGCGCCACAAGCATTCACGTCACAGTTGATGCGTCTACGGAACACGCGCTGTGCTTCGGCGACGGTGTAGGGCCGATCCGGTGCCCGGTGGCATTGGTCGCGGGCTACCCGCGCAAGCACCTCGGCGACCGGCAGCTGACCGTCGGCACGGCCCGGCCGGTCGATCACGTACGGCAGCACGTAGAAGAGTGTGACGCCGAGCAGCAGAACAATGGCGATGGTCGCGCATACGAGTTGTGTCGTCGACATGGTCATACCCGCGCTTTCGCGGGCCGAGGGAAGAACGCCCTGCCTCGTGTGGCGAGAACGCTGCGCCCGCGCGCCGTGATCTCATACCGCGCATTCCGACGTCCGCGCCCGCCGACGACCAGGCCGCGCGAGCACAGCGCCGAGACCGCTGCCCGTGCTCGGTACTGCGTCAGCTCACAGTCACGTGCGAGCTGCGCGACCGTCAGCATTCCACCCGGTGCGAGCACCGCGAGCACGGCGGCTTGTGATTCGTTGAGTGTTCCCCTCATCGCTCACCGCCTCGGCGCAATTGGCCGTGCTCGATCACTCGCGCCTTCAGGTCCGCAGCGTCCTGTACGTCGTCGGTGCCGTCCTTGTCATCCCAACCCATCTCCGAGCCTCCCTGCGTCGTTGGTACGGGCACCCGGTTTCGCAACCCTTCGGCTGCGTCACAGACGCCGGTGGTGTGTGGCTGGATAAGGGAAGGCCGTCGCCCGGCGTCGGGGACCTGACTGTGACGTTAAGTGCCTGGTAGGCCGAGAATGTTCGAAGAATGTTCGAAGTTCGCTGTTACTGTGTGGGGGTGACTGACAGCGAATCCGTCGGAGCCCGGATCGCAAAGATCCGCAAGCTAAGAGGTCTGACGCAGTTCCAGCTTGCCCAGCGAGCGAACGTGTCTCGCTCGATGCTTGCCCAGGTCGAGCGCGGGCACTCGTCAGCATCCACGGTGTGGATCGGTTCGATAGCAACGGCGCTGCAAGTGGACGCATCCCGGCTGTACGGAGGCGACGAACCAGAGCAGTTGCTCGACATTTTGCCGGTCTTGCGCCGGACCCTGGCAGCGATCGATCTCATGGACCCGGACCTCGAACCGGAGCCGATCGAAAAGCTGCACGGCATCGTCGCACAGGTTGGCAGGTGGCGACGCGACACACAGTATCGGAAGATCATCGGCGTGCTGCCGGAATTGGTTGACCGGCTTCTCATCTCAGGCCACGAGGCGGGCGGGCCTGCGTACGCGATGCTCACCGACGCTTACCGCGCCGCCAACACCGTGGCGCACAAATTCGGGTACGCCGACCTGTCGCTGACCGCCACCGAGCGCATGGAGTGGGCAGCGTCCCGCTCAGGTGACCCCTTGCTACTGGCCACCACCCACTACGTGAAGGCCGCCACCCTTGCGCGCGTCGGTGCGACCGCGCAGGCACTCCGACTGCTCACCCGCGCCATGGCCGACATCGATCCCTTGGTCGAGGAAGACCAGACCGCGGCAGCGGTGTACAGCATCCTCCACATGCGTGCAGGCACGATCGCCGCATCAACGGGCGACGCCGACACAGCCAGGGCGCACCTCGGGGAAGCGGAGCTGTTGGCCCGTGGATTCGGTGACCGCATCGTCTACGGCAGCCCGGTGGGCCCCGCGAACGTCCGCCTGTATCAGCTATGCGCAGAGGTCGACCTCGGCGAACCCGGACGAGCGATCGATATAGCCGAGGGCACCCGCCTGCCGAAGGGGATGGCGGTGGAGCGACAAGCGTACTTCTGGCTGGACACTACCCGCGCGTACTTGCAGGCCGGGAAGCTGGACGCCGCAGTGGATGCCCTGCAGGAGTCCCGTGTCTCGTCACCTGAGCACTTCGCGTCGAGTCCGGCGGTGAAAGGCATCATCAACACGGCGGCAGTGCGGCAGCACCGCGCAAGTGACCGACTTCAAAGCCTCGCACGGCACGCAGGTATCAAGTCGTAGTTGATCGGCCGAGTTCGCTATGGAGCGGGAATCTACTGCAAGCCAGTCGATTAGGAGACACCCCCAAAGACATCGAAGCAGGCATCGAAGCTGGAGTGCGTGTCATCGCAGTGGCCAGCGGTAATAGCGACGCGGATGAACTCTGCGCGGCCGGAGCAACAATCATCGTCAACGACCTCACCGACTCCGAATACGTCACGCGACTCATCACTGGATAAGCCCCCTCGCTTCTGCGACGCGGACGCGGCGCGGCTCGACATCGCCGACCACGGGCCGCGCGCGGAACGGGCAGCTCAGGCGCTGATCGGTGCGGCGGTGACGCCAAGCGTCCACTGACAGACCGTCACCGCGCAACCGGCTGCCCTGCGCCCGCGCCGGTGCTAGCGTCGCGGACATGACTGCCTCCGGTTACGTACCGCATACGTACTCGATCTCGATCAAAGGGGTCGTAGTTCGTGACGGTCAGGTCCTCCTGCTGAAGAACGAGCGGGACGAGTGGGAATTGCCAGGCGGCAGAATCGAACCCACCGAGACCCCGGAAGAGTGCCTAGCGCGCGAGATTACCGAGGAAACGCAGTGGCCGGTAACCACCGGTCCGATTCTCGACTCGTGGGTCTACTACATCAACGAGGTCGAGCGGCACGTGTTCATCGTGACGTACGGGTGCTACCCGGATACCCGCGCCGAGCCCGTGCTGTCACATGAACACAAGGAAGTCGGGTTGTTCCGCGAGGATGAGATTGCCGGGTTGAACATGCCCGATGGCTACAAGCAGTCCGTCACGACGTGGTTCGCGCAACTCCGGGCGGCAGAAAGCGTCTAGGGGACGCTATGGACGACCGCGGGTGTCAGGCATACGGCGGCGCCGGGAGGCGACCACCGGTCCGCATGCCATCACGACGGCCTCACCTTCGCCCTGCCCGGCGCAGGCTGCGCCGACTTTCGCGGCTCAGGCGCTGATCGGTGTGGCCGTTACGCCGTAGCCGAGGTTGGTGAGCACCTCGCTGGTCGCCTTGGCGAAGTTGAGCGTGATGAAGTGCAGGCAGGGCGCGCCCTCGTCGATGAGCCGCTGGGCCATCTCGGTGGCGATCTCGATGCCTGCCGCGCGGACCGCGGCCGCGTTCTCCTCGGGGCCGTCGCCCGCCGCCATACGCAGCCGGTCCATGACGGCGGCGGGCAGCGGTCGGCCGCACAGTTGCTCGGCTCGCTGCACGGTGCGCAGCGAAGTGATCGGCATCAGTTCCGGGATGACCGGCTTGGCACCCTCGATCGGGTCGAACGCCGCGAGGCGATCACGCAGGCGCAGGTAATGCTCGACGTCGAAGAACATCTGGGTGATCGAATATTCCGCGCCCGCACGCAGTTTCGCAGCCAGGAACGCGGTGTCCGTCTCCAGGTCCGGTGAGCGGTGGTGCCCCTGCGGGAACGAGGCGACGCCGACGTGGAAATCGCCGAGGTCGCGCACGATGCGCACCACTTCCTCGGCGTACGAGACGCCCTCGGGGTGCTTGTGCCACTCGCCGAGCGGATCGCCGGGCGGGTCGCCGCGCAGCACCAGAATGTTGCGGATGCCGGAGTCGGCGTAGGCGCCGACCAGCGAACGCAGCTCGGCGACGCTGTGCTCCACTGCGGTCAGGTGCGCGACCGGCAGCAGCGTGGTCTCCTGTGCGAGCTGGCCGGTGACGCGCACGGTGCGGTCGCGAGTGGACCCCCCCGCGCCGTAGGTCATCGATACGAACGCGGGATGCATGCACTCGAACTGCCGAACGGCGCGCCACAGCCGCGCCTCGGCGGCGGCGTCGCGAGGAGGATTGAACTCCACCGAGAACGGCACCGCGCGCCCCGCGTGCGCCCGCAGACTCTGAACGACCGAGGGGGTGGCAGAGACGTTCGGTTGCGTCCGGGAAGGCCGGCCAGGGGTCGAGCTTCCCCGCACGTTGTCGAAAGTCACCGGTTCAGTGTAGAGGTGACCGGCGGCAGCGCCGTCGGGTCGCTCGAACGCCCCGCGTATCCTTCGGATCGAGGCGGCATTTTCGCCACGCCGGACGACACGCGCGACCGTCCTCGCTCGGCCGCGAATCACCCGCAGCACCCGGACGCCAGCGACGACGCGCGTCCACCACCCGCACGACCTTGGAGGCTCCCCTGTCCGCCGGAACCGGTACTCAGACGCCGCAGACCGCCGTGCCGCAGCCGGGCACCCCCGCCTTCGCCACCGCCGTGGAAGACGCGCTGACCAGCTTCTTCGCCACCCGCCGCGGCACCGTCGAGCGCCTCGGCCCGGTTTTCGTCGAGGGCGTGGACGCGCTGGAGCAGTTCGTGCTGCGCGGCGGCAAACGCACCAGGCCCGCCTTCGCGTGGACCGGGTGGCTCGGCGCGGGCGGCGATCCGCGCGGACCGGAGGCGGGCGCGGTGCTCACCGCCTGCTCGGCACTGGAGCTGGTCCAGGCCTGCGCGCTGATCCACGACGACATCATCGACTCCTCCCGTACCCGCCGCCGCTTCCCCACCGTGCACGTCGACTTCGAGCAGCGCCACCGCGACCGCGGGTGGACGGGTGACTCGGGCCACTTCGGCGCCAGCGTGGCCATCCTGATCGGGGATCTGGCGCTGTCCTGGGCCGATGACATGGTGCACACGTCCGGTCTCGCGCCCGCGGCCGTCGCCAGGTTCGCGCCGGTGTGGGCCGATATGCGCACCGAGGTGCTCGGCGGCCAACTGCTCGACATCAACGGCGAGGCGGGCGCGGACGAATCGGTCGAGGCCGCGCTGCGGATCAACCGCTACAAGACCGCCGCCTACACCGTCGAACGCCCGCTGCATCTGGGCGCGGCCATCGCCCAGGCCGAACCGAGGTTGATCGAGGCATACCGCACGTTCGGCACCGCCATCGGCATCGCCTTCCAGCTGCGCGACGACCTGCTCGGCGTCTTCGGCGACCCGGCGGTGACCGGCAAGCCCTCCGGCGACGACCTGCGCGAAGGCAAGCGCACCGTGCTGCTGGCCGAGGCGCTGCGCCGCGCCGACGTCGGCGACCCCGCCGCGGCGGCCCTGCTGCGTGCCGGTATCGGCACCGATCTGAGCGCGGAGGCGGTGCAGCGGCTGCGCGCACTGCTGATCGAACTCGGCGCGGTCGACGAGGTGGAGCGCCGGATCACCGAACTCACCGACAGCGGCTTGGCGGCCATCGAGTCCAGTTCGGCCACGCCCGTGGCGAAGGAACGGCTGCGCGCGATGGCGTTGGCTGCGACCAAACGCGCCGCGTGAACGCCGCGACTCTGCCGAGGCACGGCGCCTCCGATGCCGCAGCGAGGGACTGAGCCAGGTGAGAACCGTTGTGGGACCGACTGATCGGGTGGTAGTCGTCGGCGCGGGCCTGGCCGGGATGTCCGCCGCGCTGTACCTGACCGGCGCGGGCCATACGGTCACACTGCTCGAGCGCGCCGACCATCCCGGCGGCCGGGTCGGGCGCTACCGCGGCGCGGACTACGACATCGATTCCGGCGCCACCGTGCTGACGCTGCCGGAGCTGATCACCGACGCGCTCGCCGCCGTCGGCCGCGCACCGGACACCTGTGTCCCGCCGCTGCGCATCCACCGGCTGGCGCCCGGCTATCACGCCCGGTTCGCCGACGCCGCCGAGATCAGGGTGTTCGCCGAGCCCGACGCGATGGCCGCGGAGGTCGAACGGACCTGCGGCCCCGCCGAGGCGCGTGGGTACCGGCGACTGCGCGACTGGCTCGCCCGCGTCTACGCGGCCGAGTTCACCGAGTTCATGGACACCAACTTCGACTCGCCGCTGGATATGGTGCGTATCGCCGAAAAGCGCCGCGCGCTGGTCGAATTGGTGCGCCTCGGCGGCTTCGGGCGGCTCGGGCCCCGGGTGCGCCGGTTCCTGCGCGATCCGCGCCTGGCCCGCCTGTTCACCTTCCAGGCCCTCTACGCGGGCATGCCTCCCGCCCAAGCGCTCGCCGTGTACGGCGCGATCCCGCATATGGACACCTCGTTGGGCGTCTATTTCCCCGAGGGCGGCATGCGTGCGGTCACCGAGGCGCTGGCGCAGGCGTTCACCGACGCGGGCGGCACGCTGGAACTCGGCACCGAAGTGGTCGGTATCGATTACGCGGGCCGCAGGGCCCGGCGCGCCCGCACCGCCGACGGACGCTCCTTCGACTGCGACGCACTCGTACTCACCGCCGACCTCGGGTCGCTCGACCGTTTCGGCCTGCGGCCGAGGCGCGGATTGCGCGCCTCGCCTTCGGCGGTCGTCGCGCACGGCACCGTCCCCGCCGCGATCGCGGCGCGCTGGCCGGTCCAGGCACACCACACCATCGAATTCGGGCACGCCTGGGACACCACGTTCGCCGAGATCACCGCCCGCCGCGGCCGCGGCGCGCTGATGCGCGACCCCTCCCTGCTGCTGACCCGTCCCGCGCTCACCGATCCGAGCCTGTTCATCGACCGGCGCGACGGACGGTACGAACCGTTCTCGCTGCTCGCGCCGTGCCCGAATCTGGTGGCGGCGGCGCTGGACTGGCCGCGGCTCGGGCCCGCCTACCTGCGCGAGCTGCTCACCGTGCTGGAAGCGCGCGGATACCACGGCATCGCCGAGCACTTCGCCGTCGACCAACTCGACACGCCGCAGACCTGGCTCGACCGCGGAATGCTGGCGGGCACACCGTTCTCCGCGGCGCACCTTTTCCGGCAAACCGGTCCGTTTCGGCCGAGCAATTTCCCCCGCTCCAGCGACAACGTGGTTATCGCTGGTTGCGGCACGACCCCCGGCGTCGGCGTGCCGACCGCGCTGCTGTCCGGAAAACTAGCGGCAACCCGCATTTCCGGACCTGTCCTGCCCGCTCCGCGTGGAACCCCCCGCACCAGCCGGATAGTGTTCGAGGCGACGCCGTAAACTAAGCGCCGACCTATTCGCTCGCGGTTGCGACCGCCGACCACTCGGGGGGACCGACACCAGATGGCATCCCCCGAAACGCGCACCGCAGAGGCCGCCGCCACCGGCAGCACCGGCGACGCATCGCCCACCTCCGCGCGTCGCGAATCGGCCGCCCCCCGTGGCTTCCTGTGGTGGATGCGCGCCTACGCCGACTTCGCCAGAAGCCCCGAGGGCCACGCCGCTCTGCTCGGATTCTTCGGCGCCGTCATGATCACCTTCGGCGGGTTCGGGGCGGGCAGCGTCCGCAAGCGCGACCCGCTGCTGGAGGCCATGCACCTGTCCTGGCTGCGGTTCGGGCACGGCTACGCGCTGTCCACCATCTGCATCTGGATCGGTGTGCTGCTGATGATCACCGCCTGGGTCCGGCTCGGGCGCGCCACGATCGGCACCGGCGACCGGATCGGCGCCGGGGTGACGCTCAACGAGTTGCGCGCGATTGTCGGCATCTGGATCGCGCCATTGCTGTTCGCCGTGCCGATGTTCAGCCGCGACGCCTACTCCTACCTGGCGCAGGGCGCGCTGCTGCGCGACGGTTTCGATCCCTACCAGGTCGGGCCGGTCGCGAATCCCGGTGTGCTGCTGGACAACGTCAGCCCGGTCTGGACCACGACCACCGCGCCGTACGGGCCGGTCTTCCTGCTGCTCGGACGCGCGATCACCGCCGTGACCGGCGACAACGTGGTGACGGGCACGATCGCGATGCGCTTGGTCATGCTGCCCGGCCTGGTGCTGATGATGTGGGCGGTGCCGTATCTGACCAAGCATCTCGGCGGTAAGCCGACCGTCGCGCTGTGGCTGGCGGTGCTCAACCCGCTGGTGCTGATCCACCTGATCGGCGGCGTGCACAACGAGATGCTGATGGTCGGGCTGATGTGCGCGGGCATCGCGCTGGTGCTGGAGCGGCACCATGTGGCGGGCATCGTGGTCGTCGCGATCGGCGTGGCCATCAAGGCGACCGCGGGCGTGGCGCTGCCATTCCTGGTCTGGATCTGGATGCTGCACGAACGGGAACGCCGCGCCGCGCAGCGAGTCGGGCGCGACCCGGCGCACCTGCCCGCGAGCGAGCAACCCGGTGACGCCGCCGAGCCCACCGAGGACATGCCGCACCCCGCGGTGATGTTCGCCAAGATCGCCGGCCTCGGGCTCAGCGTGTTCGCGGTCGTGTTCGTGGCGGCCTCGGCCATCGCCGGTGTCGGCATCGGCTGGCTGACCGCGCTGTCCGGGTCGAAGAAGATCATCAACTGGCTTTCCTTGCCCACCGTGATGGCGCACGCCGTCACCTGGGTGACCCCGCTGCGGCTGGAGTCGGTGCTCGAGGTGACCCGCGCGATGTGCGCGCTGGCCCTGGTCGCGGTGCTGGCCTGGACATGGTGGCGGTTCCGGCACAGCGAGCGGGAGGCGGTCCTGGGCATCCTGATCGCGTTCGTGGCGATCGTCATCCTCTCGCCCGCCGCACTGCCCTGGTACTACTCGTGGCCGCTGGCGCTGGCCGCCGGGTTCGCGCTGTCCACCACGACGCTGATGGCGCTGGTGGGCGTGTGTACCTGGCTCATGCTGGTCTTCCAGCCGGACGGCTCGATCGGCCTGTACAACTTCTGGCACGTCGTCGCCGCCACCTTCGCCGCGGTGGTAGCGGCGTTGTCACTGCGCACGGTGGACCCGCTGCGCTTGCGCGCCAGCCCGCCGAGCACCGCCGCCACGCGGACCAGCGTCACCGCCGCGCCGACCGCTCCATGAACGACGACGACCTACCGGCGGAAGCCCTGCTCGCCCTCGCCTACCGGGAATGCCGACAGATCGCCGCCACCCACGGCCGCACCTATTTTCTGGCCACCCGGCTGCTGTCGGCCGAGCGGCGGCCCGCGGTGCACGCTCTGTACGCATTCGCGCGGATGGTGGACGACATCGTCGACCGCACCGGGCAACCTGGTGCAGCAGACGGAGGCGGAACGCCTGGTCGCGGACCCGCTGAAGAACTCGACCTGATCGAGCGGGAGCTGCGCGGCGCACTCGAACCACGCACCCACGCGACGACCGGTTCGCCGCGCGCCGCGAACCCGGTATCCACGCATACCGGGGAGGCCGGTGCGCCACCACGCACGCTCATCCTGGCCGCCGTCACCGACACCATCCGGCGCTACGACATTGCCGCGCAGCACTTCTGGACGTTCCTGGATTCCATGCGGATGGACGTGCCCGGCGCCCCGGTCTTCCGGAACCGGTACGCCACCATGGCCGAGCTACACGAATACATGCGCGGCTCCGCGGCCGCGATCGGATTGCAGCTGCTACCTGTGCTCGGCACCGTCGCCCCGGTATCCGAAGCCGAACCTGCCGCCGCCGCCCTCGGCGAGGCTTTCCAGCTCACCAACTTCCTGCGCGATGTCGCCGAGGACCTCGATCGCGACCGCATCTACCTACCCGCCGACGCTCTCGCCGCGTTCGGCGTGGATGACGACCTGCTCTTCGAATGCCGCCGCACCGGACGCACCGACCCGCGCGTCCGCCGTGCCCTCGCCCACCTCATCGCGGTCAACCGCGGTCTCTACCGCCGCGCCGAGCCCGGCATCGCCCTGCTCGAGCCGCGCGTCCGCCCCGCCATCCGCACCGCGACCACCCTCTACGCCGACATCTTGCGTCACATCGAACGCAGCGACTACGCCGTCTTCGACCACCGCGCCGTCGTCCCCCGCCACCACCGCCTCCGCGTAGCCGCCATCGAGTTCACCACCGCCACCCTCCGCGACGGGTTCCAGCGCTGACCTACGCCCTCGCGGCCCTGTTGTTCGCGGCCTTCGTCGCCCCGCCACGGCCAGCCGCCGCTGCGCTTCGCGCCATAGCATCGACGCAGGTCGTCCACGTCACGGGATAGCGAACCCATCCTCCAGATACGCCAGCGCACTCCCGGCCCGCGCTCGGCGCGCTGCTGCCACCCGCCGAGCCAACACGTCCGGCAGCCGCTTCGCGGCCTCGACGTCGTCGCACCACCTCCAGCCCCGCAGCTCCTCAGCCTGAAGGACTATTTCCGCTGTCTGATGGGCGCCCAGCATCCCACCCATCAAAGACCATCATCACCCCATCACTGGGATAAAGCCCAGGTGGAACCCAATCCACCACCAACAGCCGCCCCAGCGGCACCGCCAGGCTCAGCTCCTCCCGGATCTCCCGGACAACCGCGGAATAGGGACGTCCGCGACGAACCCGCCAGCGGCGACCACGCGACCGAGACGGCGAACGCCCACATCCCCCGGCTACCACCCCAACGCAACCACATCGGCCCACCCCCCATTTCCGAGCGAAGCGAGACCGAGCATTCCCCGTTCGCGGCCCGGCTCGCGTCCCAGTGGCCGCCGCGTCCGCGACGAAGTCGCCAGCGGCGGTCGCTCGGACGCGAGCCATAAGGGGGCCGCGAACACGCCGCGCCCGCGCGGCCAATATTTCAGAACGGGTCCGCTGCCGCTCGGCGCAATACCTCGCGGGCGAGTGGGCCGTGCAGGGCGTCGATCGGTTTGCCGGGCAGGCTGTCGTCCTCCTTGAAGATCCATTCCAGGATCTCTTCCTCGGTGTACCTGGCGTCGCGCATCACGGTGATCAGGCCGGGCAGCGGCTTCACCACCGCGCCGGTGTCGTCGAAGAAGCGCTCCGGGATGCCGGCCACACCGTTTCTGCGTACGGCGATCAGTTGGTGGTCGCGCAGCATCTGGTGCACCCGGGTCACCACCAGCCCGAGTCGTTCGGCCACCTCCGGCAGCGGCACCAGGGTCACCGACTGGGGAAGGACGTCCTCACTGCAGGGAAATGCACTCACCCGGACAACGGTAGACGGTCTGGCTTCGCAGGTCGTGAGACACCCGGTGCGGTGGGAGTCGATACCATCGTGGGGGCCGCAAGGAGCGGTTGATCGCTTGTCGCAGGTATCGCGCGAGGGGTGAGAGCTTTGTGAAAGCCGGAGGACATCACTTGATCGGCCAGATGCTGGAAGAGCGCTATCGGATCGATGCGCCGATCGCCCGCGGCGGCATGTCGATGGTCTTCCGCGGGGTCGATACCCGCCTGGACCGGCCGGTCGCCATCAAGGTGATGGATCCGAAGTTCGCCGGCGACCCGCAATTCCTGTCCAGGTTCGAGTTCGAGGCGCGCGCGGTCGCCAAGCTCAAGCATCCGTCGCTGGTCGCGGTCTACGACCAGGGCATCGACGGCGACCACCCCTTCCTGATCATGGAGCTGGTCGAGGGCGGCACGCTACGCGAGCTGCTGCGCGAGCGCGGCCCGATGCCGCCGCATGCGGTGCGCGCTGTCGCCGAGCCGGTGCTTGCGGCGATCGGCGTCGCGCACTCGGCGGGGCTGGTGCACCGCGACATCAAGCCGGAGAACGTCCTGATCTCCGACGCGGGCGAGGTGAAGATCGCCGATTTCGGCCTGGTCCGTGCGGTCGCGGCGGCGAACACCACCTCGGCGAGCGTCGTCCTCGGCACCGCCGCCTACCTCTCTCCCGAGCAGGTCACCAGCGGCAGCGCCGATTCCCGCAGCGACGTGTACTCCTTCGGCCTGCTGATCTTCGAAATGCTCACCGGCCGTGTACCTTTCACCGGCGACACCTCGCTGTCGGTGGCGTATCAGCGGATCGAGAACGACGTGCCGAGCCCGAGTGGACTCATCTCCGGGGTACCGCCGGAGTTCGACGAGTTGGTCGCCAAGGCGACCGCGCGCGAGCCCGCGCACCGGTTCGCGGACGCGAACGAGATGGCGGGCGCGCTGCGGCAGATCGGCACGGCGCTGCAACTGCCCTCCTACCGGGTGCCCGCGCCGCAAGAATCCGCCGAGCATCTCAGCGCCAGCTATCGAGCCGTCTCGCCGGAGCAGGACGGCCGCCAGGGTCCCGCCGGAGCGTCGGTGCGTGAGCCGCACCTGCCGCAACCGGTGCAGCACACCAGAGTGGTAACCGCACAGCGCCCCCGGGTCGACTACGGTCCGCCGGACGGTTACGACCAGCCACCTGTACGCCAGGCTCACCCCGCGCCGCCGTATTCGCCCTACGTCGACGAACGCAACCGGTCCCGGCGCACCGTGTGGGTGTGGGTGGCCATCGTCGCGACCCTCACGCTGCTGGTCGGCATCGGCGGCTGGTGGCTCGGTTTCGGCCGCTACTCACCGGTCCCGCCGATCGCGGGGCTGAGTACCGACAAGGCGGTCTCCACGCTGCAGGAGGCCGGGTTCGAGACCGAGGTCCGGCAGAAGGCGTCGGACACGATCCCCGTGGGCGGCGTGGTCGGCAGCGACCCGTCGGCCGGATCCAAGGTCACCAAGGGGTCGACCGTCGCGGTCCTCGTCTCCAGCGGCAAGCCCAAGGTGCCGGACGTCAAACCCGGTGATCAGGTATCGAAGGTCAACCAACTGGTCCGGGACGGCGGGTTACAGCCGGTCGACGCCGGGGAAGAGTCCAGCACCGCGCCCAAAGGCACCGTCGCCAGGGTGGAACCGAGGCCGGGGACCGTGCTGCCTCTCGGCGCGCAGGTGAAGGTGTTCCGCAGCAAGGGATCTCAGCCGGTGCGCGTGCCGGATGTGCGAGGCCGTCCTACCGCGGAGGCGGTGAAGATCCTCACCGCGGCCGGGATCACGGTGCGCGAGAACCGGAGCGAGTTCGATCGCGGCGTCGAGGCCGACCATGCCATCAGCACCGAACCCGGTGCGGGAGCGACGATTCAGTCCGGCGACGGCGTCGTGCTGCTGGTCTCCAACGCGTTGAAGATGCCGAGTCTGCTCGGCGCGACCGTCGGTGACGCCCGGACGCGGCTGACGAGCCTGGGCTTACAGGTCCAGGTCAGCCAGCTCACCCGGTCGGATTCGTCGGTGATCATTTCGCAGACACCCGCCATCGGCGCCAATGTCGAGCCCGGTAGCACCGTGTCACTGGTCGCGCTCCCCTGACCTCGGCGCACCGGATACCGACGGTGCGCCGAAGCTCAGCGCAGCATCTCCGCTACGAGGAAGGCCAGCTCCAGCGACTGCTGGGTGTTCAGCCGGGGATCGCAGGCGGTCTCGTAACGGCCGGACAGGTCCAGATCGGAAATGTCCTGGGCGCCGCCGAGGCATTCGGTGACGTCCTCACCGGTCAGTTCGATGTGCATGCCGCCGGGGTGCGTGCCGAGCGCGTGGTGCACCTCGAAGAAGCCCTGCACCTCGTCGACGATGCGGTCGAAGTGGCGGGTCTTGAATCCGGTGGACGCCTCGTGCGTATTGCCGTGCATCGGGTCGCACTGCCAGATCACCTGGTGGCCGGTGGCCTGCACCTTTTCGATGATGGGCGGCAGTGCGTCGCGGACCTTGGTGTGGCCCATGCGGGACACGATGGTCAGCCTGCCCGGCTCGTTGTTCGGGTCCAGCCGCTCGACGTACTCCACGGCCTGCTCGGGTGTGGTGGACGGGCCGATCTTCAGGCCGATCGGGTTGGCGATCAGCTCCGCGAACGCGATGTGCGCGCCGTCGAGCTGGCGGGTGCGCTCCCCGATCCAGAGGAAGTGCGCGGACAGGTCGTAGAGCACCGGCTCGCCGATCGCGTTCTGGCTCAGGCGCAGCATGGCGCGCTCGTAGTCCAGCACGAGCGCCTCGTGGCTGGCGTAGATGCGCGCCGATTTCAGGCTCGGATCGTTGACCCGGCATGCCGTCATGAACGCGAGGCCGCGGTCGATCTCCTCGGCCAGCGCCTCGTATCGCGCGCCCGCGGGCGACTGAGCCACGAAGTCGCGGTTCCAGTCGTGCACCTTGTGCAGATCGGCCATCCCCGCGCCGGTGAGCGCGCGCACGAGGTTCATCGCGGCGCTGGCGTTGGCGTAGGCGCGGACCAGGCGCGACGGGTCGTGCTCGCGCAGCGCCGCGTCGGCGGCCAGCGCGTTCACCATGTCGCCGCGGTAGGACTTGAGGCCGAGCGAATCGATGTCCGAGGAGCGCGGCTTGGCGTACTGGCCCGCGATCCGCGCTACCTTGACCACCGGCAGGCTCGCGCCGTAGGTGAGCACGACCGCCATCTGCAGCAGGGTGCGGATGTTGCCACGAATGTGCGGCTCGGTGTTGTCTGCGAAGGTTTCCGCGCAGTCGCCGCCCTGCATGAGGAACGCCTCGCCGCGGGCGACCTCGGCCAGCTGCGACCGCAGTTCCTCCACCTCGGCGGGCACGCAGATCGGCGGCACGCTCTCCAGTACGGTGCGCATCGTGGCCGCCTGTTCCGGATCCCAGGACGGTTGCTGCAGCGCGGGGCGCGCCAGCGCGTCGTCCAGCCGTCTGCGCAGCTCGGCGGGCAGCGGTGGCAGTTCCGGCAGGCGATCGATGGGTACGTCGACGGTCCAGTTCACCAGTTCAGAATACGGACCGCCCGCCCTCCGGCGATACCCGGTGGCAGTGCTGGAAGGTCGCACCAAGGTGGCGTAAATCTCCACCGTATGGGTCCTTGCGAGCACGCTTCACCCGTCACCATAGGGTTTGCTAGGAACCCGTCACCTGCCGCAACGGCACCTGGAAGTCGAGGAGAGACCGATCTCGCTGAGATATTTCTACGACTGCGAATTCATCGAGGATGGAGTGACCATCGATTTGGTCTCAATTGGGGTCGTCTGCGAGGACGGCCGAGAGTACTACGCGGTGTCCACCGAATTCGATCCCGACCGTGCGGGACCGTGGGTGCGCAAATTCGTGCTACCGCAGCTACCCTCCCCGTCCTCCCCGCTGTGGCGCAGCCGCGCGCAGATCCGCGACGAGTTGTACACCTTCCTGGTGCCCCGGCCGAGCGTGCAGCCGGAGCTGTGGGCCTGGGTCGCCGCCTACGACCATGTGGCGCTGTGCCAGCTCTGGGGTTCCATGGTCGACCTGCCCAACGCGCTACCCCGTTACACCAATGAGCTGCGCCAGCACTGGGAGGCGCACGGCCGTCCCGAGCTCCCGCCGATCCCGCCGGACGCGCACGACGCGCTCGCCGACGCCCGGCACAACCTGGCCAAATTCGAAGTCATCGAAGCCGCCCGCCGCGCGGCGCCGCGCCTGTGACACCCGCGGCGTGACGCGCGACGGCCCCGAGTCGATTCGACTCGGGGCCGTCGTGTGGCGGGGTCAGTGGCCGTGCTTGCCGTTCGACGCCTCCTGAGCCTTCTGCAGCACCTTCAGCTGCTTGTGCTCTTCCTCGTGTTCGATCTCGAAGTGCCTGTCGCTTTCCTCCTGCGGGTCCGCGCGCAGGAAGCTGCCGGTGCCCGGCTGACCGGCCGAACCGAGCTGGTTCATCTTCTTCGGGACCGGTGCGCCCTGGTACTCCAGCGGAATCGGGTGACCGTGCTCGTCCACCGGGCCGAGCGGCTGATGCACCTCGATGTACTCGCCGTGCGGCAGACGCTTGATCACACCGGTCTCGATGCCGTGCTCCAGCACCGCACGGTCGCTGCGCTGCAGGCCGAGGCAGAACCGGTAGGTGAGGAAGTACGCGATCGGCGGTGCGACGAGCAGGCCGATGCGGCCGATCCACGTGGTCGCGTTCAGCGAGATGTCGAACTTGTAGGCGATGATGTCGTTGACGCAGGACAGGGTCAGGACCACGTAGAACGCGATCGCCATCGCGCCGATCGCCGTGCGGACCGGAACGTCACGCGGGCGCTGCAGCAGGTTGTGGTGTGCGGCCGTGTCGCCGGTGAGCCGCTTCTCGATCCACGGATAGGCGATGAGCACGGTGAACACCAAACCCATGATCAAAGCAACCCAGAACACCGCGGGCACGGTGTAGTTACCGATATACAGCTCCCACGGCGGCATCAACCGGGCCATGCCGTCGGTCCACATCATGTAGAAGTCCGGCTGCGAACCCGCCGACACCTGCGACGGGTTGTAGGGGCCGAGGTTCCAGATCGGGTTGATCTGCAACACGCCGCCCATGATGCCCACGATGCCGAGGGTGAAGGCGAAGAACGCGCCCTGATCAGCGGCGAACACCGGCACGATCCGCGCGCCGACCACGTTGTGCTCGGTGCGGCCCGGTCCGGGGAACTGGGTGTGCTTCTGGTACCACACCAACGCCACGTGCGCCGCGATCAGCGCCAGGATGATGCCCGGGAACAGCAGCACGTGCGCGATGTACAGGCGCGGGATGATGATGTCGCCGGGGAAGTCGCCGCCGAACATCAGCCAGTGCATCCAGGTGCCGATGATCGGGATGGAGATGGTGATCCCCGAGAACGCTGCCCGCAGGCCGGTGCCCGAGAGCAGGTCATCGGGCAGCGAGTAGCCGAAGAACCCTTCGAACATCGCCAGGATCAGCAGCAGCGAACCGATCACCCAATTCGCTTCGCGCGGCTTGCGGAACGCGCCGGTGAAGAAGATCCGGAACAGATGGATGATGATCGACGACGCGAACAGCAACGCCGCCCAGTGGTGCACCTGGCGGACGAACAGGCCGCCGCGCACCTCGAAGGAGATGTTCAGCGCGGTTTCGTAGGCCCGGGACATGGTCACACCACGCAACGGCTGGTAGGCGCCGTCGTAGACGACGTGGCTCATCGAGGGATCGAAGAACAACGTCAGGTACACGCCCGACAGCAGCAGGATGATGAAGCTGTAGAGCGCGATCTCGCCGAGCAGGAACGACCAGTGGGTCGGGAAGACCTTGTTGATCGACCGCTTCATGAACGCCGCGGCACGATACCGCTCGTCCGCCTCGTTGGCTTGGGCTGCGGCAGAAGGACTCATGAGCGACGCTCCCAGTAGGCCGGGCCGAGCGGCTCGATGAAGTCGCCGTTGGCGACCAGGAAGCCCTCAGCGTTGACGGTGATCGGCAGCTGCGGCAGCGCGCGAGCGGCGGGACCGAAGACCGGCTTGCCCCATTCGGTCGCGGAGAACTGCGACTGGTGGCAGGGGCACAGAATCCGGTTGGTCTGCTGCTCGAATAGAGAGGTCGGGCAGCCGAGGTGGGTGCAGATCTTCGAGTAGGCGAAGTAGTCGCCGTAGTTGAAGCTCTCCTGGCCCTTGCGCTTGATCGCCTTCTGCGCGTCTTCGGTGCGCAGGCGGATCAGCATGACGGCGTTGCGGATACCGCGCAGCGAGTCCAGCGTGGCGTGCTCGTCGCCGCGCCACTTCTCCTTCCACGGGAACACCGTCTCCATGGCGCCCGCATCCAGATCCTCCGGGCGCACCAGCACGACATCGTCCGGGCGACCGGTGTCGCGGCGGATGTAGATGGTCTCGCCCGGGAAGTCCGGGGTCCAGCCGGAGACCCACAGCGGCGACTTGTCGCCCTTGGCCCACGGGTTCTTGATCATGCCGCCGACGAACACCAGCAGCGCGCCGATACCGAGCACGCCGACACCGGCGCCGGCGGTGCGGGTGATCATCTTGCGGCGACCGAGCGTCGAGGTGTCCAGCGCGTCCTGCAGCTCGGCTACCAGGGTGCGGCGCTCGACCTCCGGCGAGGGGCCGTCGTGCCGCTGCTGGATGGACAGCTCGGCGGGGATGAACAGCTTGCGGATCAGCACCACCGCCACGCCGATGACCAGCACCGAGATGCCGAAGGTCAGGCCGATCAGCGGGGTGAACAGCGAGTAGAGCCCGTGGCCCTCCTCTTCCGTGCCCTTGAACTCCCAGGGCCAGAACAGGAAGACGCCGACCAGCGCCGCGGCCGCGATACCGGACACGGCGAACCAGAAGGTCACCGCGCGCTCGGCCCGCTTCTCCGCGCGGGTGCCCGGGATCGGGAAACGTTCACGCCGGTAGGCGACGTTCACGTCGTCGCGCTCGGTACCCAGCTTGACCAGCTCATCGCGCGACATCGCGTCGAGTTCCGCCTCGGTCGGCTCCGCCGGGGTGGCGTTCACCGACTCGTCCGACGGTCGCGTGTCGCGGCCGTCATCCGGCCGACCCATGTCGTCTCGCTCCTTATCCATCATGACCTCGATCCGATCCACATCGCGGCGCCGACCACGAGCGTGATGCCGACCACCCAGATGGCCAGACCCTCGGTCGCGGGACCGAACCCACCGAGATCCCAGCCGCCCGGGCTGTGCTCCTCGCTCGAGTTCTTGACGTAGGCGATGATGTCGCGCTTCTCCTCCGGGCTCAGCTGACGGTCGGAGAACTTCGGCATGTTCTGCGGACCGGTGAGCATCGCCGCCAAGATCTGCTGCTCGTTGGCGGGCTCCAGCGGCGGCGCGAACTTACCGGAGGACAGCGCGCCGCCGCGTCCGGTGAAGTTGTGGCAGGACGCGCAGTTCATCCGGAACAGCTCCGAACCGCGGGCGATGTCCTCACCGCGCAGCGACTCCTGGGCGATCTCGCCGTTGGCGTCCCGGACCACGGTCGGGCCTCCGCCGTTGGCCGCCACGTACGCGCTCAGCGCATCGGTCTGGTGGGCGTCGAACTTCGGTGGCTTGCGCTGTGCCTGGGCCTCGTTGCGGGCCATCGGCATGCGACCGGAGGACACCTGGAAGTAGACGGCGGCCTCGCCGACGCCGATCAGGCTGGGACCGCGGTCCGGCACACCCTGCAGGTTCGCGCCGTGGCAGGTGATGCAGGACGTGTCGTAGAGCTGCTGGCCCTCGCGGATCAGCGCGGACTGGTCCTCGTGCGCGGTCGCGCGCTGCGGGTCCGGCGTCAGGGCCGATGCCAGGAAGCCTGCTCCGACGAGGCCCACCAGCAGCGCAAGCCCGCCCGCGATGCGACGGCGAACGCGGCGCTGCCTGCGCGTCTTGCTGGCCTGGCCGTTCCCGGGGCTGGCGGGCTCTGGCGCTGATGGGGGAGATGAACTCATCTGTGTCCCTTTGGAGTAGACGGAACCGACTTGTGCAAAAGATCTCGGGGCTCGCCGCGGCCGCTGGGCTGCGCGGCGTCCACGATCAGCGGACGAAGTAGATCGTGGCGAACAACCCGATCCAGACGATGTCGACGAAGTGCCAGTAGTAGGAGACGACGATCGCCGCGGTGGCCTGCGCAGGGGTGAACTTGCTCACCTTGGTGCGGGCCAACAGGAACAGGAACGCGATCAGACCGCCGATGACGTGCAGGCCGTGGAAGCCGGTGGTGATGTAGAACACCGATCCGTAGGAGCTACCGGAGATCGACGTGCCCTCGTTGACGAGGTTGTAGTACTCGTAGCCCTGGCCGCCGACGAAGAACGCGCCCATCACGAAGGTGACGACATACCAGCGGCGCAGGCCGAACACGTCGCCCTTCTCCGCGGCGAACACGCCCATCTGGCAGGTGAACGACGACGCGACCAGCACGGCCGTGACCGGCACGGCGAGCTTCAGGTTCAGCTCGGTCGGTTCCGGCGGCCAGTGACCGTGCGCCTGCGCGCGCGCGACGAAGTACATCGCGAACAAGCCGGCAAAGAACATCAGCTCGCTGGACAGCCAGATGATGGTACCGACGCTGACCATGTTGGGCCGGTTCAGCGAATGCACACGCTGGGTAATGGCCGATCCTGGGGTCCCTACTGCGGTCGTCACGGGGGTAAGTATGACTCGTCGTAGTACGACAGCAGTACCCGGGTACGAAACTCGTTCCTCCGTGACGGAAAACGCAGGGAAGGACAAGCACTCGACCAGGCGCGGGCGCTGGAGACGCGGGAGGCGAGGCCCTCGAACGGGTCGCACTCTCGCGCGGCCAGCATGACAGGCGAGGCTAAGGAGAAGCTGAGATGGAGGCGAAAGTGGCACCACGGCTGTGGCGACGGCTCTTCAAGCGGGACCAGCAGGCGGAGCTGGACCCGAACCGAGCGGATCTGGTGGTGGTCGCATCCAGCTTCGACGACGCGGAGGCGTGTTCGACGGCGCTGACACGTGCGACCGGGCTGACCCTCGACGAGCCCGCGGTTCTGCGGCACCATCTGCGCATTCCACCCCGGCACGTGGAGACCGTCTGCGCGATCGCCGCACAGGATGGATACGCACCCGCACCACAGGTCGGCGGTCCGGGTACCGATCCGCTCGAAACGGTGATCCTGCAGCGGGTCCAGCTGCTGGACGCTCTGCACTGCTCGCAGGAGCGCTCGCGCATGGCCGGTCTCGCACAGCGTCACGACGGCAACGCCAATGGCTGGGACGCACTACAACCTCGCCTTCGCCCATGACAGCTCTGCGACCAGCCTCCGGACCACTCCCATTTTCAAGCGAGCGAGACTCGGCGTTTACCGTTCGCCCGGACAGCGAGCATCCGGATGCCGCGGGTACCTCCCCGCGCAACACATCGGCCCAACTCCCGTTTTCGAGCGAAGCGAGACCGAGCATTTGCCGTTCGCGGCCCGGCTCGCGTCCGAGCGGCCGCCGCGTCCGCGACGAAGTCGCCAGCGGCGGCCGCTCGGACGCGAGCCATAAGGGGGCCGCGAACACGCAGCGCCGCAGGCGCTGCCAAATAAACACAGCTAGGCTGCTTGCGGACGAACTGGTGCGCGAGACCAGTGTGACGGGAGAAGTGTGGAATGAGCGTGCGCAGCTGGCCCCAGGTGCTCGGAACCCTCGCCGATGGTGGCGACCTGGCCGCGGACGACACGGCGTGGGCGATGAACGAGATCATGTCCGACAACGCCACCACCGCGCAGATCGCCGCGTTCGGCATCGCCATGAAGATCAAGGGCCCCACACCCACCGAACTCACCGGTCTGGCCGCGGGCATGCTCGACCACGCCAGGCTGGTGCGGATAGACGGCGACGCGGTCGACATCGTCGGCACCGGCGGCGACCGCTCAGGCTCGGTGAACATCTCCACCATGTCCTCGGTCGTGGTGGCCGCCGCGGGCGTCCCGGTGGTCAAGCACGGCAATCGGGCCGCGTCGTCCAAGAGCGGCGGCGCCGACGTGCTCGAGGCGCTGGGCGTGAAGCTCGCGCTCGGTCCCGAGGCCGTGGCGCGGTGTGTGCGGGAAGTCGGCATCGGATTCTGTTTCGCGGCCGTCTTCCATCCGGCGCTGCGGTACGCGGGAGCGGCGCGCAGCCAGATCGGCATTCCCACCGTCTTCAATGTGCTCGGGCCGCTGACCAACCCGGCGCAGCCGCGCGCGGGACTGGTCGGCTGCGCCTTCCCCGATCTGCTCCCGGTGATCGCGGGCGTGTTCGCCGAACGCGGCGCCAGCGCGCTGGTGGTGCGCGGCAACGACGGGCTGGACGAGATCACCACCTCCGACACCACCACCGCGTGGATCGTCTCCAGCGGCCGGACGCGCCAGGCGACCATCGATCCCACCCGGATCGGCATCCCGCGCGTGGAGTTGGAGGCATTGCGGGGCGGCGACGCCGAGGTCAACGCGGGCGTGGCGCGCGACGTGTTCGCCGGCAGGGGCGCAGCGGTGCGCGACGCGGTGCTGCTCAATTCGGCCGCCGCGATCGTGGCCTATGACTGGTCGCGCGGTACGGGGGATCCCGACGCGGACCTGCACGACGCGCTCACCGCGGGCATCGACCGTGCCGCCGAGGCAATCGACACCGGCAGGGCGGCCGCATTGCTGGAGCGCTGGGCGAAGCTGACGCAGACGCTCGGGGACAACTGACCGGCCTCCACCGAGGCCCGCGGATCGCGCAACATGCCAAGGTAGGCGAATTCCCTGGTCACTACCGGCGTCTCGGCTACCGTCGACCCCGCAATTCGGCGCATGCTCAGGTCGGTGGGCACCCGGTGGAACCACTCCAGCGCGGTTGCCCGACGAGGGCGAGTTCGGGGCTGGACTCGCGGTGCGAACCGCCGCCCGGGGCCTCGACCGACCGCGCCGGTCCGTTCGACCGACGAGGAGTTCGAACATGCGATACCCGGTTCCGGCGTTGCTCGGCGCACTTGTCGCGGCGGGCGTGATCGCCGCCGCGCCAGTGGCGAGCGGGGCGGAAGGCGTCCTGTTCGTCGGCGACACGTCCTATGCAGAACCGGCGGGATGCATACAGGTTGGCGACGGGTCCGAGGTGGAAGTGCGCAACTACACCGACAGCGTCGTGCGGGTATACGACTCACCCGCATGCTCCGGCGAGGTGATCGACATCCTGCCGCCCGGCGAGCGCGACTACTTCCGCGCCCGTGGCATTCGGGTCGAGGACTGACCAGCCTCGACTACTCCCCCAGCGAGAAACCCGCCTCCACCTCGGCGCGCGAGTACGACTTGAACGCGATGTGCGTCGTCGTGCGCAGCACACCGGGCGTCTTATCGATCCGGCCGGTCACCACCTCGGCGATCTGCTCGTGATCGCGCACCCGCACGATCGCGATCAAGTCCACGTCGCCCGCGCAGGAGTACACCTCGGTGACTCCTTCGGTGTCCGCGACCGCCTGCGCGGTCTCCGGGATGCGGCCGTTGTCGGCGTGAATCAAGACGATCGCGGTAATCATGGTGCTCAGCCTAAGCGGTCGAGGTAAGCCTGCTCGGTCGGTTGGACGCGCGCGGCCGCTTCGGCCAGCTCCGCCCAGCCCAGCCACCGGGCCGCGCCGTACATCGGCGCGCGATACCCCTCGGTGGTCCGCACGATCCGCACTCCGGGCCGCGCCAACCAGCGCACCACCAAGGCGACTTCTTCGGGCGAGGCGCCGCGCAGCGGTGGAGCGTCCGCGGGCACATGCGTGTACTCGGCCGTCTCGGCCTGCGGCCCGATCGATGCCCCATCTGTGCGCGGCGGCATGGGAGGCGCATCGTTCGGATCGGGTCTGCCAGCGGGGACCTCGGCGTGCTGTCGCGCATCGCCGCCGGTACCCGAGCTCGACACGGCCGAGCCCGAGACCTCGCCCGATATCTCCGCGCCGGATTCCGCGATCGGCTCGACGTTGTGGTAGCTCGCGGATACGGGCTCTTTTCCGTCCGCGTGCTCGAAGTGGGCGGAACTTCCTGTGGGAACAACGGTTTCGGCGGCCGCAACGATCTGTTCCACAATCGGCATCGGCGGCGTGCCGCGCGGTGCGGTACCGGACCCGGCGAGGCGACCGTATCGGATGACCGCGAACTCCCAACCGCCGTTGCCGTCCGGGTGCGCGGCGATCAACTCGGCGATACGCGCCACCGCCGCGAGCCGCTGGGTGCGATGCAGCGCGCGTACCACCGTGACGGCACGATCGCGCAACCGCGCCGCGGCCTCGAAATGCTCGGCGCGCGAGTGTCCTTCGATTCGATCGAGCATGGCCCGCAGTGGCGAGTCGGAGCGCCCGGCGAACAGTGCGCGCACGAGTGCGGGCGCGGGCGCGTAGTCCGCGGCCCCCGAGGACATCCCGTCCGAGCCCGCCGGGCACCCACCGACGATCGCGGGTGGGCACTGGTGGATCGTCCCACGGGGCAGCCGCGTGGTGCACGTGCGCAGCCCGGTGAACTCGGCGATGATCACGCCCAGATCGGCGGCGTCGCTGCGGGAATTGAACGGCCCCAGCGCATCCCCGGCCGGTTCCCGCACCACGGAGAAACGCGGGAACGGCTCGTCGGTCAGGGTGAGCCACCAGGCCCGCTTCGGGAACTTCGACCGTCGGTTGTACGGCGGGGTGTGCGCCACCAGCAGCCGCAGTTCCCGCACTCCCGCCTCGAGCGCGTGCGCGCACACCACATGGTCGACCCGAATCGCCAGCGAAACCATCTCTTTCATCCGGCCTCTGGTCTCCGAACCGGTGAAGTAGTTACGGACGCGGCGGCGCAAGTTCACGGCCGTCCCTATATAGAGGACTTCGTCGGATGGACCGCGGAACAGATACACCCCCGGCGCGGCGGGCAGGCCGGCCGCGAGGAAACGCTTGGTTCGCTGCCGGGGCGTGACGTCGGGCAGGTAGTCGAGCAGCTCGGTGAGGCTGTGCACGCCTTGGTTGCCGACGCGCCCGATCAGCGCGTGCAGCACGTCGACGGTCGCCCTGGCGTCCTGCAGGGCGCGATGGGTCGGCTGGGTGGCGGCGCCGAGCAAACGGGCCAGCGAGCTCAGCCGCACCGAGGGTGCTTCGTCGCGTCCGAGCACCCGCCGCGCGAGCTTCACCGTGCACAGCACCTGCGCCGCGGGCCAGGGGGTGTCGCACTGCGCCGCGGCGGCTCGCAGGAATGCCATGTCGAACCGGGCGTTGTGCGCGACGAGCACCGCACCGGCCGCGAATTCCAGGAAACCGGGCAGCACCGCCTCGATCCGCGGTGCGGCATACACCATCGCCGTGGTGATCCCCGTGACGTGCACGACCGCGGGCGGTACTTCCCGTCCCGGATTGACCAGTGTCGCGAACTCGCCGAGCACCTCTCCGCCACGCACCTTGACCGCGCCGATCTCGGTGATGCCGTCGGCGCCGGGGCTGGTCCCCGTGGTCTCCAGGTCGACCACCACGAAGGTGGTGTCGTACAGGGGCGTGTCGAGTTCGTCGAAGGCCAGTTGCTGGGCGGCGGCCGCGCGCGGCGCAGGGTCGGACACGGCGTGCAGCGTAGGGCCACGGTCCGACAGGAAACGGGCACGCCCTCGTGCCACGGAATGTCGAATAACACCGTGCGGATTCGGTGGCGATACCCGGGAAATGATCTAGAAATGCTCAAATGTGATACAGATCACATGACGAACGAAAACTGTATCAAACATTGAGGCGCGTCGGGGAGTACACGTTCGGTCGCCGCCGGGCGTGTCGAGCGGCTCCGGCTCTACGGCGCACGAAGAAATCACCGTATCGCGATCTATGTCGATTTATCCCGATCCACCTGCGCAAATTGCCACCCCGACGGGATCGGGTCGCCATGGGCTCGACCCATCCCACACCGTGCGCGAGCCGCGGGCGCGCCGCACCATTTCGTCGTCGTTATCTTTTCGTGATTGCGTGGGACGCATCTCACACCGATTCGCCCGCAAATTTGCCGGACACCCGCTTTTCGCATTCCGCGGGCTTTACAAATCACCGTGATGTCTTCGTAATCTTTTCGAGACCTCACGGAGTCCGACGAAGTCCGCGGCACCACCGGGTGCGGCGTCGTGAGGCAGATTGGGAGTACCGCATCATGACGACCAACGCCGTCAAGCGTCACGCTCAGCGCGCTGTTGCCGCCGGGGCCGTCGGCGCTGCCACCCTCGGCGCGTTCCTGCTTCCGGCCGCCCCCGCTTCGGCCCAGCCGGTGACCATCCCCGGCGTCGGGACCTTCGAGGTTCCGAACGAGATCCCGCTCCCGCAGGCTGCCCCCGGTCTCGAGCTGCCGGGCCAGGCTCCGCTTCCCTTCGCCGCCCCCCAGCGCGCGGGCGACATCGCACTGGATGCCGCGCTGAGCAAGGTCGGCTCCCCCTACGTCTACGGCGCCGCAGGCCCCAACTCGTTCGATTGCTCCGGCCTCGTTCAGTGGTCTTACCGGCAGGCGGGCCTCGAGCTGCCGCGCACCAGCGGCGCGCAACTCGCCTCGGGCACCCCGGTGTCGGTGGACGACCTGCAGCCGGGCGACCTGGTCTCGTTCTACGGCGGCGGGCACTCCGGCCTGTACGCCGGTGACGGCAACATCGTGCACGCGTCCACCTCGGGCACGCCCGTGCAGGTTGCGCCGATCTCGTCGATGCCGATCGCCGGCGCTCGTCGCTTCTGAGAAACCGCAGGTCGGGCCACCAGCCGTGGCCCGACCATCGCGTGGACGGCGTGCCCGTTTCGTCCTCTACTGGACATCGACGCCTGCCGTTCCGTAACCTAACCGAGACCTTTCGCTGATTACCCCGGGTTCGCGCCTGGCAAACCTCGGGGTTCGACGAAGGCCTCTGCGTCGGTTTCACGAGAGATCGCTTCACGAGAGAACGGGGCACTGCGGGCTGTGGCTGAACATCACCGGAGACAGCACAGGAAACGTCTGGTGGGAGCAACGCTCGCAACCGGGATCTTGGCCGTGGGCCTCTGCGGCGGCGGTCCGGCCGGAGCCGATCCGGTCGCGCTTCCCGCGACAGCCACCGAAGCCGTGCAACGAATGGTCGATCTGTCCCGCCAGTCCGAGCAGCTCAATCAGCAAGCGCTGGACGCGGAGACCGAGTTGGACGCCAAACTCGTCGTCCAACGCGACGCCGAAGCCAGACTGGCCGCCAGCACCGACATGGTGAACCGAGCCCGCGACGAGGTGCGCCGCTACCAGCCGGTCATCGACCGCACCGCGATCGCCGCCTACCAGGGCGCCCGCACCAATCGCCTGTTCGCCGTGCTGGTCAGCGACTCACCGCAGCAACTGCTCGACCAGATGTCCACCCTCGACGTGGTCACCGCGCAGACCTCGGCACAGCTCGATCAATACAAGAAGGCCACCGACGCCGCGACCGCGGCCGAATCGACGGCCCGCACCGCCGCCGACGCCGCGCGCGCGGCTGCGGACAAGGCCGACGCGGTGCGCAACGATCTGGAACGGAAGCGCGACGACCTGGGCAGCGCGATCGCCCAGGTGGTGCAGGCATGGAGCGCGCTGTCGAGCACGGACAAGTCGGCGCTGGCGGGCTCCCCGTTCCCGCCCGGCTACGACCGTGACACCTTGCTGCAGGGCCTGGTCCCTGGCAACGGCACCAGCGCGCTGGCCGCCGGGCTCACCCGGGTCGGCGACCCCTACGTCTGGGGCGCCACCGGCCCGAGCCAGTTCGACTGCTCCGGCCTGGTCCTGTGGGCGTTCAAACAGGTCGGCAAGACCGTGCCGCGCACCAGCTCCCAGCAGGCCGGCTACGGCACACCCGTCGCCAAGAAGGACATGCAGCCCGGCGACGTGGTCTTCTTCTACTCCGACGCCTCACATGTCGGCATCTACGCAGGCAACGGACTCATGCTGCACGCGTCCACCTTCGGCGTTCCCGTCGCGGTCGCACCCCTGGGCTCGACACCGTTCCACTCGGCTCGGCGATACTAGGCGCCGTGAGCCCCGGCACCACACGAGCGACGGCAAGACCGACCGACCGCGACGGACGACCGTGAGTGGCCGGAGCGAGGCGTGCCGATGACCGGCGCGCGGAGGCTGCGCGACTGGTGGTCGGCGCGGCGGCGATTCGAGTTCTGTCTCACCGTCGCGATGGTGATGGCGCTGACCGGCGTGTGCGTCGCGCTGCTCATGCTGCCCAACGCGGTACTGCCGAAACCGCGTGCCGCCCAACCGGGTGCGACCGAAGCCGTGGGCCAGGCCGCGGCCGCCGATCCCCGGCTGGCCGAGGTACGGCGCATCGTCGAACCGTTCGGGCCGATCGTCGCCCGCCGGGTACCGACCGGCGACGGACGACAGTCCCTGGTCGTCGGCCATCCCGCCCAGCAGGTCGAAATCGAGATCCTCGAACGCGAACTCGCCGCCGCCATCACCGGGGTGACCGACGTGTGGGGCCCTGGCTGGGCTCAGTCGGCGCTGGTGGTCGTGGCCTCGTCCCCCTCCGAATTCGCGGCTCTCCTGCGCTCGGGGGCCCTCCTTCCCACCGAGGTCGCCGCCGCGTCGATCGCCGACCCGCTCACGCCGGGCGCCCAGCCCACCGGCCAGCGCGTTGTCTTCGGCCCCGACGCGGGCCGCCGCCTCGATCCCGCAGGCATGGCCACCCTGCTGCGGCACGAACTCACCCACATCGCGGCCCGCGCCGACACCGTCGACGGCGCACCGCTGTGGATGCTGGAGGGCTTCGCCGACTACACCGCCAACCACGGTCAGGGCCGCCGCTTCGCCGACATCGCCCCCACCGTCACCGCCCACGCGGGCGAAATCCCCGAGGACCTCCCCACCGACGCCGAATTCTCCGGCCCCGACGCCGCGCTCGCCTACGAAAAGGCCTGGTCCATCTGCGCTTTCGTCGCCGAAAAGTACGACCGAGCCCGCCTCGTCCAGCTCTACCACCGCATCGCCGCGGCCGAACAGGACCCCGCCTCAGAAGACCACGTCCTTCGCGAAGTCCTCGGCACAACCCGCACGGACTTCATCACCGACTGGCGCTCCTGGCTCACTGCCCAGACCACCTGACACTCTCACCGCAATCCGAGTTACGTCCGGCCCGCACCGAACCGGGCACCGCGCAATCGACTGACACATCGCCGCACAGCGGGCAGCCTGGTTGTTACGTCCAGGCGACCAATCGCATTCCCGCAAAGCCCCAACGGCTGTCGCCCGGCAACCCGCACATCCCAGGTGCCGCGGTTGCCAGCACCAATCGACCGCTCGGCCCAACTCCCGCTTTCCAGCGAAGCGAGCGTTCCCCGTTCGCGGCCCGGCTCGCGTCCGAGCGGCGGTCGCGTCGGCGACGAACCCGCCAGCGGCGACCACGCGACCGAGACGGCGAACGCCCACATCCCCCGGCTACCACCCCAACGCAACCACATCGGCCCAACCCCCGCTTCCGAGCGAAGCGAGACCTAGCATTCCCCGTTCGCGGCCCGGCTCGCGTCCGAGCGGCCGCCGCGTCCGCGACGAAGTCGCCAGCGGCGGTCGCTCGGACGCGAGCCATAAGGGGGGCCGCGAACACGCCGCGACGGAGTCGCGGCCGAACAAACACCGCCGCGAACACGCAGCGCCGCAGGCGCTGCAAAACAAACACAGTATTTTGTTCCGCATGGCCCGAACTTTGCTGGTTACCAATGATTTCCCGCCGCGGCCGGGCGGTATCCAGTCGTATCTGCAGGCGTTGGCCGGTCAGCTGCCGCCCGATGAGCTGGTGGTCTATGCCCCGCGGTGGCGCGGCGACAGCCATCTGAAGTTCGATGCCAAGCAGAAGTTCCAGGTGGTTCGTCATCCCACCACGCTGATGCTGCCGACTCCGCTCGTGCTGCGTCGCGCCGCCCGCCTGCTGCGGAGCGAGCAGTGTGACACGGTGTGGTTCGGCGCGGCGGCGCCGCTGGCGCTCATGTCGCCTGCGCTGCGTCGTGCGGGCGCCGAGCGCATTCTGGCCAGCACGCATGGCCATGAGGTCGGCTGGTCGATGCTGCCCGGCGCCAGGCAGGCGCTGCGCGCCATCGGCGAGCACACCGACGTGGTGACCTACGTCAGCCGCTATACCCGCCGCCGGTTCGCGTCCGCGTTCGGGGCGAACGCGGGGCTGGAATATCTGCCGCCTGGCGTGGACTCCGAGGTGTTCCGCCCGGATCCGGCGGCACGGGCCGAGCTGCGCGAACGCTACGGTCTGGGCGACCGCCCGACCATTCTGTGCCTGTCCCGGCTGGTTCCGCGCAAAGGCCAGGACGCGTTGATTCTCGCGATGCGCGACATCCGGGAACGGGTCGAGGGGGCCGTGCTGGTGATCGCGGGCGGCGGGCCCTTCGAGGAGAAGCTGCGCGCGCTGGCGGTCGCCGCGGGCGTCGCCGATGCCGTGGTGTTCACCGGCCGCGTCCCGTCCGGCGAGCTGGCCGCGCATCACACGCTGGCCGACGTCTTCGCGATGCCGTGCCGCACCAGGGGCGCGGGCCTGGACGTCGAGGGTTTGGGGATCGTCTACCTGGAGGCGTCCGCATCCGGCGTTCCGGTGGTGGCGGGCAATTCCGGCGGTGCGCCGGAAACCGTCATCGAGGGCAAGACCGGCCGCGTGGTGGACGGCCGTTCCGTGCAGCAGATCGCTGACGCCCTGGTGGAGATCCTGTCCGATCGGGATGCCGCTGCGCGGATGGGCGCGGCGGGGCGCGCGTTCGTCGAGCAGCAGTGGCGCTGGGACAGCCTGGGCGCCCGCCTGCGACAGCTGCTGCGGTGATCCGCGTCGCATCTACTACGCTCAGCGGAGTGAGCAGTATCCAGGTCGCAGATCAGACCTTCGTCGCCGCATCGGGGGCCGCCGTCGCCGAGCTGCTGGCGGGACCGACCAATTGGCGCCGCTGGTGGCCGGACCTGGTCTTGGAGGTCCGGGAAGATCGGGGCGAGAAGGGCATCCGCTGGACGGTGACCGGCGGACTGACCGGAACGATGGAAGTGTGGCTGCAGCCCTCCCTCGACGGCGTGATCCTGCACTACTTCTTGCACGCCGAGCCGGAGCCCGCGCTGCCCGCGGGCAAGCTCGCCGCGGCCAACCGGGCGCGCCGTGTCGCGGGCAGGAACATGTCGTTCGAACTGAAGTCCCGGCTGGAGGCGGATCGCCCGGCCGGTGTGGCGCCCGCGCACCAGTCCTGACGACCCAGCACCGACGCTGAAAGGAAGCGCTGTCCGCATGGCCGACCGGACCCAGAGATCGATCGTCATCGAGGCTCCGTCGCAACAGGTGATGTCCATCATCGCGGACCTGGAGGCCTACCCGGAGTGGGTGGCGGCGGCGAAATCGGTCGAGGTGCTCCGGAAGCGGCCGGACGGCCTCGCCGAGACCGCGCGGTTCGTGCTGGACACCGGGGTGGTGAAAGACACCTACGTCCTCTCCTACGACTGGCGCGCCGACCACAAGTCGGTCAGCTGGACGCTGCTCAGCGGTGAACTGCAGCGAGCGCAGCACGGTACCTACGAGCTGATCGATCTCCCCGATGGCAACACCGAGGTCGTCTACACCCTGACCGTCGATTTGAACATCCCGATGATCGGCATGTTCAAGCGCAAGGCCGAGAAGGTGATCACCGATACCGCGCTGAAGGAACTGAAGAAACGGGTCGAAGGCTGATCGCGCAGGAGCCCCGGGTCGAGCTGTTCATCGGCAAGGGAGGGGTAGGAAAGACCACGCTCGCGTGTGCCACCGCCATGGCCGAGGCCAGGTCGGGCCGCCGCGTGCTGGTCGCCTCGCTCGATCAAGCACACTCGCTCGGCGACGCGCTCGGCTTCCGCTTCGCGCACGATCCGGGCACCGTGACCGGCGTCGCGCGGGTGCTGCCCGGCCTGGACGTGATCGAGGTGGATTCGCTCGCCTTGCTCGAGGACCGGTTCCGCGACGTGGTCCGGATGATCTCGGCGGATCGCGGACACCGGCACGGCGTCGATCTCGCCGCACTGGACCCGGCGGAACTGACCGGACTGCCCGGCGTGCAGGAACTGCTGATGCTGGTGGAGATCGCCCAGTTCGCCGCGGAGGACACCTGGGACCTGATCGTCGTCGACTGCCCACCGTCGGCGGACATGCTACGCATCGTCAGCGCGCCGGACATGCTGCTGGGCTATCTGGAGCGGATCTGGCCGCCGCACGCGCGGGCGATGAGCGCCATCGGCACCGATCTGCGCCGCGCCGTGCTCGCGGCCACGGTCGAACGGATCGCCAAGGCCGTCACCGAGGTTCGTGACCTGCTCGCCGACCACCGGCGCACCGGGGCGCGACTGGTCACGGTCGCCGAGCGGGTGGCGGTAGCCGAATCCGAGCGGGTGCGTTCGGCGGCGGCGCTGTTGGGCCTGCGGCTGGACGCTGTGGTGGTGAACAAGGTGCTGCCCGACCTCGAACGGCCCGCCGGCCCGGCCGGGGCCGAACATCCGGCGGTGCAGTGGTATTCGAGCCGGCGCGGCGAACAAGCGGACGTGATCGCCGAGTTGCGCCACAAGTTGCCGGGCATCCCGGTGCTGATCGCGCAGCACACCGGCGCGGAGCCGATCGGGCTGAATTCGCTGGCCGCGCTGTCGTACGCGGTGGACTCGGCAGGCAACACACGCGACGCTGCGCTTATGCTGAGCGACAATCAGACGGAGGTCGACGCGGGTTCCCGCGAACCGGCGGTTCGGCGGGAATCCGGCACCGGTTTGCAGTCGGTGTACGCGCTGCGCATGCACCTGCCGGTGGTCGACGCCGCGACACTGCGCCTTGGCCGAGTGGAGGACGATTTGATCGTGGGAGCGGACGGTGTCCGGCGCCGGGTGCGCCTGGCGCCGGTATTGCGGCGGTGCACGGTCGACGGCGCCGAACTCGACGACGGATACCTGGTGGTCCGGTTCCGGCCGGATCCGCGGATCTGGTCGCCCATGTCCGAAAGCGACGGATATGACCGGTGATCCATGCCCGCCTCCGGGCCACGCCGCGGCGGATGGTGCCGCCGAATTCGCGGAGGAACTGAAACTGCTGGCCGAGGCGGTCCTGGAACGCGTCGAGCCGGCGCTGCGGCGCGTCGCCGACGGACAGGCCGAGTGGTCCGGTTGCGACTGGTGCCCGGTGTGTGCGGCCGCGGCGCTGCTGCGCGGGGAGCACCACGAGCTGCTGGCCGCGGTCGCCGAGCACAGCACCGCGATCGTCACCGTGCTGCGTGAGGCGCTGGCCGGGGCGCCGGTCGAGCCGGTGATGCCGACCGACGCCGACCGGGAAGCCGGTCCCCCGCCTGGGCGCGACGCGGATACCGAGGACCATGAGCGCTCCCGCTACGTCGGCATCCCCGTGACGATCAAGGTATGACGCACCAGATGGCCGGCGCGCGACCGCTGACCGTCGGAATCGACGTCGGCGGCACCAATATTCGCGCCTCCGTGATCGATGGCGGCGGCGAGGTGCTCGATACTGTCCAGGCGCCGACGCCGCACTCCGCGCGGGCGCTGGAGGACGCGCTCGACCGGGCCGTGCGCGATCTGCGCGGCAGGCACCCGATCAGCGCGGTCGGCCTGGCCGTCGCCGGATTCATCAGCGGTGACCGCACGACCGTGCGGTTCGCCCCGCACCTGCCCTGGCAGGACGCTCCGGTCGCGCAGCGGCTCACCGAACGCCTCGGGCTGCCGGTGATCCTGGAGCACGACGCCAACGCCGCCATGTGGGCCGAGTACCGCTTCGGCGCCGCGGCGGGCGGGCACAACGTGGTGCTCATCGCGATCGGAACCGGCATCGGCGCCGCCCTGCTCATCGACGGCCAGCTGTATCGGGGCACGCACGGCGTCGCACCGGAACTCGGCCATCTGCAAGTGGTTCCGCAGGGGCGGCCCTGCCCGTGCGGCAAGCGCGGCTGCTGGGAGCGCTACTGCAGCGGAACGGCCCTCGCCGACACCGCGATCGAGATGCTGGCCACCGACCCGGTGCGGTCGGTGCTCGCCAGGGACGTGGCACGCGATCCAGGGTCGCTGACCGGACGCCGGGTCGCCGGCGCCGCGCAGGACGGTGACCCGCTCGCGGTGCGGGTGATGGCCGACTTCGCACGCTGGCTCGGGCTCGGGCTCGCGTTCGTCAGCGACATCTTCGATCCCGACCTGGTGGTCATCGCGGGCGGGGTGAGCAGTTCGGCGCCGCTGTTCTTGGACGAGGCGCGCGAGGAATACGCGCGCGCGGTCACCGGCGCGGGACACCGGCCGCTGGCACGCATCCGGACCACCCAGCTCGGCGAAGCGGCGGGCATGATCGGCGCCGCGGACCTGGCCAGGGCGGCCCTGCCCGCGGACGCGCGCAAGTCCGCGCGAGTGGCGCGGACCAGCCATTGACCCACCTCGGCACGACCCGCACAGCCTGCGGCGACACGCTGAGTGTCGCCATCGGTCGGCCGCAGCGCCGAAGTGTGGTGAGATTCGCCTCTGCGCTTGGATGTGATCTTGCACCAGCGGTAAAGTCGGCACTTGACGCAGGTGCCCGCAACTATCCCGGCTCCGGGGGAAGGACGTCATGTTCTACTGGCTGCTGAAGTTCGTGCTGCTGGGACCATTCATTCACCTCTACAACCGGCCCACGGTCGAAGGTGTGGAGAACATTCCGGCGCATGGGCCGGCCATCATGGCGGGTAACCATCTTTCCTTCGCCGACTGGCTGTTCGCGCCGCTGCTCAGCCCGCGACGGATCACCTACCTCGCCAAGGCCGAGTACTTCACCACCCCGGGCATCAAGGGTCGCCTCCAGAAGTGGTTCTTCAGCGGCGCAGGCCAGTATCCGATCGATCGCAGCGGAGCCGACGCGGCCGAGGACGCGCTCAACGCGGCCCGCAAGCTGCTCGACGAGGGCCGCTTGGTCGGTCTCTACCCGGAGGGCACCCGCTCCCCCGACGGCCGCCTGTACAAGGGCAAGACCGGCCTGGCCCGCCTCGCGCTGGAGACCGGTGTCCCCGTCATCCCCGTCGCCGTCATCGGCACCAACGAGGTCAGCCCGCCCGGACCGTTCCGCTGGCGCCGCAGGAAGGTGACCCTCAAGTTCGGTGAGCCCATCGACTTCTCCCGCTACGAGGGCATGGGCGGCAACCGCTTCGTCGAACGTGCCGTCACCGACGAGGTCATGTACGACCTGATGCAGCTCACGGGCCAGGAGTACGTCGACGTCTACGCCCACAGCCTCAAGAAGGGCGTGCCGAGCGGCAGCCGGCCCGAGGCCGTCCCAGTGCGAATCCCCGACACCGCCGTCGGCTGACCCCGAACCGCACTGCGGCCCCGAGAACACCTGGTCTCGGGGCCGTTTCCTATCTCGGCTCGGCTCACGCGACAGGAAAGCTCGTACCCGCGAGGCCCGCCCGCCGCCGAACTGCGGCACGCCGATCTTCCCTTGGCGGAGACCAGCTTCGAATGCCTTCGCGATGCGAAAGCACGCGGCGGCCGAACGCTCGAGCCGCACACCGGCGCGAGTAGTGGGATGAGGTTTCTCACAGCGTAAGGAAACGCCAAGATTTTATTCGGGTGGGGCGGGGAGACTGCGGGCATGTTCAAGAAGTTGTTGGCGGCGGCCGGGGTCGGTGGGGCCGAGGTGGAGACCGAATTGTTCACGCCGGGTGTGCAGCCCGGCGGCACGGTCGAGGGTGTGGTCCGGTTGCGGGGTGGGCAGGTCGATCAAGAGATCGCCTCGGTGGCCGTCGAATTCGTGACGAGGGCCGAACAGGAGTACGAGGATCACGAGGGTGTCCGCGATATAGCATTCGGCCGCACGGGGGTATACGGTCCGCTGCACCTGCCCGCTGGCGCGGTGCTGGATTTCCGTTTCGCGGCCCGCGCGCCGATGGAAACGCCGATCACGTTCTACAACGGCAGGCACCTGCCCGGCACGGTGGTCGCGCTGCGCACGATCGTGGAGATCCAGGGCGCGGTGGACGCCGCCGACACCGACCCGATCGGCGTCGGCGCGCTGCCCGCCCAGCACGTGCTGCTGGAAGCGGTGGAGCACTTGGGATTCCACCTCCGCAGCGCGGACGTGGAGTCGGGCCGGGTGCACAACACGCCGCAGACGCTGCCGTTCTACCAGGAAATCGAGTTCGCCGGCTCGCCGCACTACCCGCGCCTGAACCAGCTCGAGGTGACCTTCGTCCCCACCGAGACCGGGATGAGCGTGGTCCTGGAGGCGGACAAGCGCGGCGGATGGATCTCCGAGGGCCGCGACGTCTTCGACGCGCTGTGGGTCGACTACCAGCACCTGGGCAGCGTGGACTGGTCGGGCGAACTCCACCATCGCGTAGAACGCTTGGCGCACTGAGCGGGCGCAGACCGTTGACGGCCCGGCTGGCGCACCTCGAATTCTGGAGCCGCCCCAGCCGTGTCGACGCCGGGCGCATCGGCCGAGTCTGGAAAGGCTGTGTCAGGAGCGCGATTGGGTGTAGAGAAATGGCGGCGGCTCGATCCACACCCCGGCAACCGCCATTCGACTCGGCTCGATGCCCTGAGATCGTGGGGACGTCCCACAGCCATACCTCGGGCGGGTGGCTGTTGGCCCTACGGACCGAACCCGTTTACATGGCGTTGAGCTAGCTGCGCCAAGGTTGCTGCATGACCGGTTCGGAATTCGGCATCTCCCGGCGCACCGTGCTGCGCGCCTCCGCTCTCGGACTCGTCGCCGTGCCCGCGCTGGCCGCGTGCTCGTCGGACAGCGGCCCCGGCTTGGTCCGGCAGCGCCCGGTGCTCACGCACGGCGTCGCGGTAGGTGACCCGCGCACCGACGGCGCCCTGATCTGGGCGCGCGCCGACCGTCCGGCCACACTGATCGTGGAGACCGCCGCCACCGAATCGTTCACCGACGCCAAGCGTTTCACCGGGCCCCTGCTCACACCGGATTCCGACGGCACCGGCAGGGTGCGCGTCAACGGCCTGCCCGCGGGTCAGCAGGTGCACTACCGAGTAACGCTCGAAGGCGAGGACGGCGTCACCTCCGAACCCGTCACCGGCGTCTTCCGCACCGTGCCCACCGCCGCGGCGGACATCAAGCTGCAGTGGTCCGGCGATGTCGCGGGCCAGGGGTACGGCATCAACCCGGACCTGGGCGGCATGAAGATCTTCGCCACCATGGCCGCCCGCGACCCGCACCTGTTCCTGCACTCCGGTGACTCGATCTACGCCGACGGACCGCTGAAGGAATCGGTCACCCTGCCCGACGGCCGGATCTGGCGCAATGTCGTGACCGAGGCGAAGAGCGCTGTCGCGCAGACCCTGGACCAGTTCCGCGGCAACTACGCCTACAACCTCACCGACGACAACTACCGCCGCTTCAACAGCTCGGTTGCCCAGGTGGTGCAGTGGGACGACCACGAGACGGTGAACAACTGGTACCCGGGCGGTCTGGTCGCCGAGTCCAAGGGCTACACCGAACGCAGCATGGACACCCTGGCCGCCCGCTCCTGGCAGGCATTCCACGAGTGGATGCCGCTGGAACCCGAGGAGGCGGTGGACGGGCGGCTGTACCGCAAGATCGCGTACGGCCCGCTGCTGGACGTCTTCGTGCTGGACATGCGGACGAACAAGGACGCCAACGACGCCAACAACGGACCCGATGGCCGCATTCTCGGTCCGGCACAGACGGCATGGCTGATCGACGGCCTGCGCGAGTCCAAGGCAACGTGGAAGATCGTCGCCATCGACATGCCGCTGGGCGTGATCGTCCCGGATGGCGAGCAGAAGAACACCAGCGCCTACGAAGGTCCCGCCAACGCCGACCCCGGCGCTCCCTCGGGCCGGGAAAGCGAGATCGCCCGCGTGCTCTCGTCGATCAAAGCGAACAAGGTGACCAACGTCGTGTGGCTCACCGCGGACGTGCACTACACGGCGGCCCACCGCTACTCCCCCGACCGCGCGGCCTTCTCCGACTTCGACGAGTTCTGGGAGTTCGTCTCCGGTCCGCTCAACGCGGGTGCGTTCGGCCCGAACCAGCTGGACGCCACCTTCGGTCCGGAGGCGGTCTTCGTGCACGCTCCCCCGCTCCAGAACAGCTCCCCGCTGGACGCCTTCCAGCACTTCGGCGAGGTGCGCATCGACGGAAAGTCAAGGGAACTGACCGTCGACCTGTGCGATGCGAGCGGATCCGTCCTGTTCAGCCAGCGCCTTACGCCCGCGTCACGGTGATCGAGGACTTCGGGCGAGCGTCACGGGCCGCGCTGTGGTTAGCTTTCGTGCCATGAGCACGCCGCACATTGTCTCCGACGCGGAAGAATATCTGCCCCGCGATACCGCTGATGTCGTTCGCACGGTGCGGGATTCACGGGGGCGAACGGAACGCTTGATGGTGCGCGGCGGCGAGCTGGTCGATGAGGGGCTCACGCTGCCCGCGCAGCCGACCGTGGTGTCGCTGCGCCGGATGAACCAAGTGCTGGACATCAACCTGGGGCGGCGCACCGTCCGGGTGCAGGCGGGTGCCAAACTCTCCGACATCGACCGCAGGCTCGGCGCGCACGGGCTCGGCCTGCCCATCGTGGGCGACCACCGCGATATCACCGCGGGCGGCTTCGCGTCGGTCGGCGGCGTCAGCGGGGCGTCGCACAAGTACGGCCTGTTCATCGACCAGATCGTCGATCTGGAGTATGTCGACGTCGACGGGCGTATCGGCACCTGCGGGCGCACCCATCACACCGACCGATTCCAGCGCATCCTGGGCGCGGGCGGCCGCGCGGGCATCATCACCGCGCTCACCCTGGACGCGATCGACATCGACAAGGACCGCACCTGGCTGACCACCACCGCCGACCGGTTCCTCGATTTCGACTCGTTCGTCGAGCACGCCCACGCCGAGATCGCCCGCCCGGGCAACGCCCACCTCCAGGTCGGGCGCTGGGTCGACACGGCGCCGCTGAAGGTGGCGCGCCCGGTCGGCACCGGCCACGTGCAGCTGGGCACCGTCCGCTTCGGGCAGTGGTCGAGCCTGTACCCCACCGCGCCCACCAGAGGGCTGCGGGCCCGGCGTGAGGTCGGCTCGCGAGCACGGAAGTCGCTCGGTGCCATCGCCTCCGCCGCACCGGGCAAAGCGGGCATGCCGGTACGCAACGCGGCCGCGGGCGCGGTACTGTTCGCACCCAAGGTGCAAACCCTGCGCGACGCCGAGTATCTGGCCGACACAGCCCTCAGCTCGTCCGAGCGGGGCCCGGCCTACCGGGTCGGCATTTTCGCCCCCCTGTCGAGCTATTCGTCGGTGTTCTACCGCCTCCACGACCTGTTCTCCGGACACCGTGAACGCACCGGCTGCTTCACCGTCATCTCCGCGATGACCTATGGCGTGCGCTCGCGCTACTTGCGTGCGGAAGCGGCCGCACGCGGCCTGTCCCCCGAAGACCACGGCCTGATCACCTTCACCTGCCGCCTACGGACGGCCGCCCTGCCGTCGGAACTGCTGCGCGACATCATGTCCGGGATCGAGGAGATCTGCCGCTCGGAGAACGCGCTGCGCTACGAGGCCGAATAGCGGAAGGCTCGCGCAGGACGATCACCGCGACGGTGCGGGCGGGGGTTCGACGGGAGCGGGCGGCCACTCGTCGGGCTTGACGCTCGCCGGTTTGCCGCCGGGCTGTCCGTCCCAGTCGAACGTGACACCGACCCATGCATTCGGGCGATCGAACCGCACCTCCCCGGCCTCGAATCGGGTGCCGGCGAAGGTGATCGCGCCGAAGAAGTCACCTGCCCGGAAGCTCACCTCGCGCCCGCCGAGCCGCGCCTGGGCGAACGAGACATCGCCGTGGAATTCGGCGCTGTCGAAGCGGACCCTGCCGCCAGGGCTGCCGAAGCGGCGCATTCGTCCACCCGGATGGCCGAAGGAGGCCTGCACGAAGGAGGTGGACGCGGCATGGAACAGGGCCGCTGATGTCGATCTGCGATCCGCCGAATATCGCACTGTCGAAGACGACCTGCGCTCCCTCGAAGGTCGCGGCGCCGAACTCGACATGATCGGCGAGGAACCCGGCTTCGGCGAACGACGTTCGCTCACCGCGGAATTTCGCGCCACGAAACCGGGCCGCCGAGCCGCGGAAAATTGTCCGGTGGAACGAGACCGGTGAACTGAAGATCGCGCCGTCGAATTTGAGGCCGGCTCCGCGCAACTCGGTACGCGCGGACTCCGTCGGCGCGAATGTCACCTCGTCGAACAGTGTGCGCACGCCGCGGAAGACCGCGCCATGGAAGGAAATGTACCGACCGGTGAACTTCGCGAATTCGAATGTGGTGGCGCGGGCTCCGGTGAACACCGAACGCGCGAAATACGTGCGCTCCCCCGAGAACTCCGCATATCGGAAATCGGCATCCTCCAATACTGCGTCGGCGAAGTCGAAATCACGGTCCGACCATGTTATTTCGGCCGACGGGCGGACGTGGGCGACGATCACGTCGACGATGGCGCGGCGGACCTCGCGATCGTTCTGCCGGAACTGATAGCGCCGCTCCACCTCGACGCCGTTGTTCTCGACGGTCTCGGACCGGGATATCAGGTGATTGGCCCCGGCGTCCGGTTCGTACGGCAGGCGCAGGTATCCGCACAGCACATCGATGCACTGCTGTCGCCTGCCGGGTGCACCGAATTCGTCGGCGACACCGGCCATGGCGTACACCCCGGCGATACGCACCGCCACATCCGGATCGCCGAGCTGCTTTGCCGCCGCACCGAACAGCTCCGCGAAGCGTGCGCGCTCCTGATCACGCTGCTTGCGATAAGAGACCACGAGCGCGACGGCGCCACCGACTCCCGCGGTCACCGTCAACGCGATCTTGGTGAGATCCACCTGATTCGGCGTCTCCGCCCTCGCTCCGAGGAACCACCACAGCAGCCACCAGACGATCCCCGCGATCAGCAGTCCGCCGACTACCGCCAGCAGCACCGCCAGCAACAATGCCGCGCGATGCAACCTCCGGCTCACCCGCTCGCCGAACCTCCCCAACCGCCGCACAGCGGAATACTAGCGACCGACCTGCTGCGAGTCGATTCCCGCAGCATCCCACGGGCTTTCGGCCCTGATCAACGCACCGGAGGATTGCATCTCGCTCCGCTTACGCCCGTGGCCGCCGGTGTGGATCAGCACTTGCCGGGCGAACGCGTGAGTGGAGCTGCTCGGATCGCCGCGGCGCTGATGCGTCGAGGTAGCGATCGATCTCGGCGCGACCGCCGGGCCGATCGAGGTGAATCGGTAACTGCCGACTGGATTCCCGGAAACCCCATCAACGGGCGCCGCTCTACGACATAGTTGTAAACGCTCGCGTTCCCCACTTGGACGCGGCCGTACCCTACTCCATGTTCGGGATCGGATCTCATGAGGACGAGAACATCTGCCGCGGCGGCTGGCGCCGTCACTATCACAGCCCTGGTCGTTGCCGCCGCGGGCGCATTCCCCGCAGCGGCCTACGCCGACAACGCGCCCGAGGGGAATTCCCCCGCCGTGATCACCGTGAACAGCACAGCAGACGAGGTCGCGGCCGACCCACACAGCGGGCAATGTCGCACGGTCGCCGGCGCCTGCACTCTGCGCGCCGCAGTCCAGACGGCCAATTTCCGTCCAGGGAGCACGATCGTGGTTCCCGATGGGCGGTACATCTTGACGATGGCTCCCGACCCGCGGAAAGTGCAGGGCCGCAACCCGGATGCGACCACGGGAGACCTGAACCTCACCACGCCCACAGTGTTGCGTGGCGCGGGCCGCGATCGGACAGTGTTGGATGCCAACGGGATCGACAGAGTGCTCAGTATCGCCGCGCCCGTGACGTTGGCGGGGTTGACTGTGACAGGCGGAGTCACCGCCCAGCACGAGATCCCCTTCTACGACACCGGCGGGGGCGGAATTTCGAATTCGTCGAACCTCGTCCTCGAAGACGTGGTGGTTCGGGGCAACAGCGCCGGGTACGGCGGCGGGATCTTCAACGTGCCCGGATCGGATCTGCAGACGAGGAATACGACCATCACCGCCAATACGTCCGGTGAGGCGGGCGGGGTGCGCTGCGATAACACCTGCACCTTCACCGATTCCACGATCTCCGGCAACCATGTGGTCAATCCCGGAGTGTGGTACCGCCCCGGTGGATTCGCCGGACGCGGCGGCGGTGTCGACGTCCGGGGCCGGGGCGTGGTGACTTTCGATCGTGCGACGATCACCGGAAACACCGCCTCGGACGCAGGCGGCGGCATCAACGTGGCACCGGCCTATCTCGACACCCTCCCGCGCCAGGTGACCGATCGGGTCGATGTTCCCATCGGCACCGTCGTCTTGCGGAACTCCACTATCACGGCGAACACGTCCGGTAACGCTGTGGCCAACTGCGCGAAGGTTTTCGCGAGAATCGTCTCGGAAGGCGGCAACACCAGCGACGATCCTTCCTGCGACCTCACCGGGGCAGGCGACAGAGTCGCGTCCTAGTCGCTGCGGGTCCTCGCGGACCGGCTGCTCAGGCGGGGACGGGCTCCAGGTCGGCGTCGTCGAAGGGCGGGTAGCTCTCGCCACCCATTCGCTCGGCCGCGTCGATGTAGTCGGCAAGAGCGTCGCGCGATCGAGCGAGCCTCTTCATCTGATCGTCCAGTCGCTGCAGCCGGGACCGCATCGCGGCCAGCAACTCCGGACACCCGGGCAGCTCCGGGGCCTCCCCGACCGCACAGGGCAGCAGATACGCGATGTCCTCGGAGGACAGACCGGCACCGAGCAGGTGCCGGATCTGCTTCACCCGCAGCACGGCGTGCTCGTCGTACTCGCGGTACCCGTTCCCGCCGCGCTCGGCCTCCAGCAGGCCCTGGGCCTCGTAGTAGCGCAACTGATGGGCGTTGACGCCCGTCCGATGGCTCAGTTCCCCGATCCGCATCGCAACCTCACTTGACCTTCACACCGGTATCAACGTTGACGATGCTGCCATGAACAACAACACCGATACACCCGTGACAGTCATCGGACTCGGACTGATGGGCCAGGCGCTCGCCGGTGCGTTCCTGAAAGCCGGGCATCCCACCACCGTATGGAACCGAACGACATCCAAGGCCGACCCGTTGGTGGCCCAGGGCGCGCGGCTGGCGCCGACGGTCGGCGACGCGCTCGCGGCATCCTCCCTGACGATCATCTGCCTCACCGACTACCAGGCCATGCACGAGCTGCTCGCAGCGAACGATATCGAGCTCGACGGCACGACGGTGATCAACCTGACCTCGGGCGACTCGGCCCAGGCCCGGGAAACCGCCCACTGGGCCGGACAGCGCGGCGCCCACTACCTGGACGGCGCCATCATGGCCGTCCCGCCGGTGATCGGGACCGCTGCGGCGGTGATTCTGTTCAGCGGGCCGCAGCCGGACTTCGAGGCACACCAGCCGGCACTCGACGCGCTCGGCACCCTCACCTACCTGGGTGCCGACCACGGGCTGGCGTCGCTGTACGACGTGGCCGGCCTGGCCATGATGTGGAGTGTCCTGAACGCCTGGCTGCAGGGCACCGCCCTGCTCGAGACCGCCGGTGTCGACGCCGCAACATATGCGCCGTTCGCACAGCAGATCGCTGCCGGTGTGGCCGAATGGCTGCCCGGGTATGCCGAGCAGATCGACAACAACTCCTTCCCCGCCGAGGTGTCGGCCCTGCAGACCGACGCGCGGGCCATGGCACACCTGATCCAGGAAAGCGAGGCGGTGGGCGTCAACACCGAACTACCGAAGCTGATCAAGGCAATGGCCGACCGCGCCATCGCCGCCGGAGACGGTGGAGAGCAGTATCCCGTCCTGATCGAAGAGTTCCGCAAACCCCGCAATGACTGACCGATCTCCCGGCACCGGGATCCCCGCCTGCCGCACAGCGGATCAGGAAATCAGCCGACCGCATCACGGCTGCGCAGCCGCGTAACCAACGTCCAGCCCTTTTACACCTTGTCGGCACGCATTGCCAGCCCGAGCAGCGCGCGGTGGATGTACATCACGGTGTCCTCGAGTTCGAGCAAGTCACCTCCGGCACGCAGGGTTCGGCGAACGGCCTCGTTGGTCGCATCGGTCACCGCCAGATAGGCGAAATCGGGGACCGATGGACCGACGAGGCCAGCCGCTGCACGCCATGATCGGATGAATCCGGCGAACCAGTGCTGGCATCGTTCGAACGACTCGATCGCGCGCGACCCGGCCACGGCGGTCTCCAGGTAGAACGAGCGCGCGAACGACGGTTCGTCACGCAACAGGGTGAGGTATTCGCGAATGCCCCGCCGGAGCGCCTCGAGAGGCTCCACCGGTTCGGCGAATACCTGCCTCATTACGTGCTCGAGATGCGCGATCATCAGATCGCGCCCCGTCTCGGCTGCGGCGAGGAAGCACGCTTCCTTGTCCACGAAGTGCTGATAGAACGTCCGACGCGAAACCTTCGCCGCCGCAGCGATATCCGCGACCGTCACCGTGAGATAGCCGCGGTCCGCGACGACGACCGTCACCCCGAACAAGAGCCGCTCCCGCTGCGAGCCGGTCACCAGATCCCGAGCAAGACCGTGCGGCCCGTGCGGCAACTCCGTCAATGTCGGCTCCAGCAACTTCTTACGTCCCATTCGCACTTTCATATCAGGCACGACCCTCGCCGGGTGAGCCGGTTCGACCGGACAACAGAAGGAGACCCCGATCCACACCGACCAGGGTCTCTGCCGTCTCAGCGTTGCTGGTGGGCGTTAGGCGAAGCGGTGGAATTCGCCGTCGATGACGCCCGCCGTGAAAGCATCCCACTCGCCGGGCGTGAAGATCAGCGCTGGACCCATTGGGTTCTTCGAGTCACGAACACCGACCTTGCCTCCCGGCAGCCATGCGACCTCGACGCAAGTCGACCCACTCTCGCTGCGCCTGCTCTTGAACCAAACAGCTTCGGACGCATCACTCATGCTCGCACCATTGCCATCCACCGCAGCGAGTTACACGGCTCACCACGCGATGGTCAGACCCGATTGAACTCGCCGTTGTTCACGCCTGCGGTGAAAGCCTCCCACTCCCCCAGGGTGAAGACCAGCGCCGGACCGGTCGGGTTCTTCGAGTCGCGAAGGCCGACACCGCCCTCCGCCAGCCACGCTACCTCGACGCAATCGCCCTGGCTGCCGCTGTAACTGCTCTTGAACCAAGCAGCTTCGGACGCCTCACTCATGCTCACACCTTTGCCATCCACCGCAGCGAGTTACACGGCTCACCACGCGATGGTCAGACCCGATTGAACTCGCCGTTGTTCACGCCTGCGGTAAAAGCCTCCCACTCCCCCGGGGTGAAGACCAGCGCCGGACCGGTCGGGTTCTTCGAGTCGCGAAGGCCGACACTGCCCTCTGCCAGCCACGCTACCTCGACACAATCGCTCTGGCTGCCGCTGTAACTGCTCTTGAACCACTCGGCTTCGGATAGGTCAATGCTGGTCACGCTCAAACTCCTTCGTCACCCGGCGAATGAGATCCCGGGTCTGCTTTTCATCCAGCGAAACGCTTCGGAGGGCCATAGCAAGTTCACTATAGAGCCGTACCTCATCGGGTCTCTCCAGGTATACATCCGGGCTTGGCCCTCCCTCCATGAAGACAATCGGCGGTTCGACAGTCCCACCTTTGGCGTTCGTGTCGAACTCCAGAAGAGTGAACGAACCGTGCGGCATACCCCAGATCAGCCCCGCGCCATACGGGACTATCCGCAACACAACGTTGGGCAACTTGGAGATCTCGGCCAGGTGCCGAAGCTGAACCACCATGACCTTTCGGCCACCTACCACCCGGTATAGCGCCGACTCGTGAAGTAGCACTACCAGCGCGACCGGCTTCACTTTGCGGGTGATGATGGCTTGCCGCCTGAGCCGCAGTTCGACGCGTCGGTCGATGTCGTCACGGTCATCGAATCCGGGGTATGCGCCGATGACGGCGCGGGCATAGTCAGCGGTCTGCAACAGTCCAGGGACGTGTTCGTGGTAGGTGACCAATTGTCGCGCAGCACCTTCCAAACCGACGTACATGTTGAACGCGGTGGAGTACAGGCCCCCGTAGGCGTGATACCAACTCTGCGTCTTGGCAAGAGCCGCAAGGTCGATCGCGCGCTGGATGTCCTCCGAGCTGACGCCATAGAGTTCGCACAGAGCGCGGACGTCTTGCTTGCGGACCTTCTGAGTTTGGCCGGTCTCGATGCGTTGCAGGGCGGGTGGGGATAGGTCGACCAGCTTCGCCGCAGCGGCGAGGGTGAACCCGCTTGCCTCGCGGACCTCGCGCAGAAAACGCCCGAGCTGGCGCCTCGGAAGTGTCGAACTTGGTCCGGTGTCCATGATGTCGTCGTCAACGTCGCTGGTCATGGCCTCCCCTTCATCGCGGAATCGGATCGGATCACACACGAAATCGGGTCAGTTCTACTGCACTGTCGGATGGCTACGTGCAGTTTCGGATAAATTGCTGTCGGGCATCCGATTTCCCTGAAACCGATCGGTCACTGGTGGTGTGCTTGGTCATGGCGTTCGAGTGACATCGCAGGTTCGGAGCCGGATTCTCCCGACTTGCCGGAGTCACAACAACTTCAACTATGCCCAAAGTCTCTTGATGGCCGCACCTAGGCACGAACAGGAGGGATGGCAAGTTGCTTGCGGTTGCCGGACGCCGCACACACACCCACCGATTGAGTTCTGGGGGAACCATGACCTACACCCACATCATCAAACCACCGGCCACCGACATCATCGCGCCGCCAACGCCCGTCCGGCCGAAGGCCATTGGTTTCGTGCGCGGCGACGTGTCCGGGCTGCACGCACCGCGTCACGCCAACGAGGTGCAGCGGCATGCCCGCACATTGGGCTACCAGTATGTTTACACCGTCCGGCCGCCAGCCGACGAGGGCGATCCGATCGGGTACGCGCTCGGCATGGCCGCTGGGCTCGGCGTCGCGACCATCGTCGTGTTCGATCTGGAGCACGTGAACAACCAGCCTGCGTTGATCTGCGACGAAGGATATGACCTGGAAACCGTTTCCCCGCAGGGTACTTGGGCGCGTTCGGCTCCAGGTATCGAGATCGGGGCCGCATGATGAACGAAGTCGCTCTCGTCACCCCGCCGACCGTCTGCGGCCTCGCCGAGATCGAGTTGGCGCACCGGCAAATGCAGCGGCACCGAGCGTGCCGGATCGATCGCTGTGCATGGAAGTGGGTCGCGTACTGCACCCTCGTCCACTACGGCCGAGTCGAGCCGCCGGAATTGAGCCCCCGCGAACGGGCATACCTGCGCGGCATCGCCTTCCCGGCCGACGACACCGACCACCGGCCCTCTCCGGCCGGCACGCCGAAAGCCGTGACGTTCCAACAAGTTCTCGATGGGCTCAGCGCCCTGGCGCACGACATGCGGCACCCTTCGGACGAAGCGAGCGAGCGGTGAACGACAGCAGATCACTCCTGCCTTCGAAGGATTTTGTCCTCGAAGCATGCACAGGCAGGATCCGGCTCCCGCATCCCCTGCTGGAGGCGGCGTACGAACTCGCCGCGCTCCATGAAGCGCGCCTGGATACCCCCTACCCGGCGCGGGAAGAAATCGACCGCCATCGCACAAGGCTGACTCGGCATATCGACCGCTGGGTCGCGTCCGCATTGCCGCAGGCAATGGGTGCGGCATACCTGCACACCGAGACGGTCGGCGCGGTGGTCGACCGCCTCGCCAGGTACTCGGTGCTCGCCCACACCGCACTGCACCGCGACACACGGCAGCCGGAAATGCACTACGCATGGCAACAACTCGCCGAACTCGCACTCGGCTACGGTGATCTGTCCTTCGAACTGACCGCGGGCAGGCGTCGTCTTCCGACCCTTATTGTGCCGCAACCAGATAGGCCCACCCTCGGATGCTAGTTCGGAAACGCCGTCCTGCTGGTAGCCGAATCCGGCAGCCGGAGCCCGAGGCTCGGGTGATGTGTGCTGGCGCTGGGATCGTTGGAGTCCGATCAGTACCGGTCGACGGTAGGCGGCGTCAGCGTCATGGTGCCGAGCGAACCGAATGTTTCCTCGAACGCCTTCTGCCAAGAACCGTCGGCGATCATCGCCTCGATCGCGTCGTTGATCTTGGTGCGGGTCTCCTGATCGCCCTTCTTCAGGCCGATGCCGTATCTCTCTGTGGTGAACAGCTTGCCGACCAGCTTCAGTTCGCCAGGTGACTGCCCCGAGTAACCGGCAAGGACGATGTCGTCGGTGGTCACCGCGTCCACCGAACCACTGCGCAGCGCTTCGATGCACTGCGAGTAGTTGTCCACTTCCACCAACTGAACGTCCTTGGCGTAGTTGTCCTTGACGTTCTGCGCCGGGGTGGAGCCTTTGACCGAGCAGAGCTTCTTGTTGCCCACCAGCGACTCGACACCGGTGATCTCGGTGTTCTCCTTCTTCACCAGCAGGGCCTGCCCCGCCACGAAGTACGGCCCGGCGAAGTCGACCTTCTCCTTGCGGCCGTCGGTGATCGAATAGGTGGCGACGATGAAGTCCACCTCGCCGTTCATGATCATCGTCTCGCGTTTGGCCGACGGCGCCTCTTTGAATGTGATCTTGTCGGACTGCACGCCGAGCTTCCCGGCCACGTATTTGGCGATCTCCACCTCATACCCTTGGTACGCGCCGTCCTTGTCGCGAAAGCCCAGGCCCGGCTGGTCGAACTTGATGCCGATGGTCAGCTTGCCCTCCCTCGCGTGATCAGTGGCGGTCCCGGCGTCGCTGCCGCCACCGCAGGCGGTGGCGGCGAGGGCGACGGCGATCGCCCCGATACCGAGGCGAAATATGCGGTTGATCCTCATCGAATTCGGTTCCCTCTCAAGCTGAGCCGTCCGGCCGGATCGCAGGCCCGGGTGCTAACGACACGTCATCTTTCCCCGGGGATCCCGACGCCCGTATCGAACACCTTCCCGCCAGTGAAAACCGGATCTGGCGCCGACAACCGAACGCTCCTGCGCGAGATCCTCCCACCGATAGAGAATCGCCATCCACGGCGGTCTCTAGGATCAGCACGATGCCCCTCCGCAGCCGCCCGGTCGCAGCCGCCCTGATCTACATCGTGAGCTCGGTCTTGATCGGACCGACCATCTACCTGACCGGTGTGTACCGCATTCGAACCAGCGATCGCTGCGTCTCTCATTTCGACCCGGAACCACGCGGAGCAGATGTTATTGCTGCCCAAATCTTTCAGGTCACCAGTGCCGGTATTTTGGTGGCGATCGGGATTTTCCTATTGATCCTCCTGTCGACCAACCACTCTCGGATCGGCCTTCTGCGCCTTGTCCCGAGCAGCCTCGGGGTTCTCGTCATGATCTTCGGATATGGGATCACCCTGGCCGCCGGTTTTCAATTTCCGTCCTGTTGGCGGTGATCTGACATCCAGGGCTCGGGCGCCGCTCGGAATCCACTTCGCCCTGGGTGCGCTTCTGCTGTACTTGATCTTGGAGATTCAGCCTCTGGACGATGACTACGAGATCGGGTGTAGGCACCGAGACCGTGACCGCACCCAGCCAACCGAAGCACGCCGGATGCAGCCTCTCGATCATCCGCACTACCTGCGCCACAGGGGATCTCGCGTAGGTGAGCGCGATATCGCATTCGGGTTGATCGTCACGTTTCGCAGGCGATGCCGTCGTTGTCTCGGTCCAGCTGTGATCTGTAGCCGGGTTCCCCACGCCGAAGGGGCGCGGCGCCCGCGGCGCGGGCTGCGGCACAGTTGGGGTAGTAGACGTTGGGCGATGGGGGCGGCGGCGCGGGTACGACGACTGGCGGCGGCACCGGTGCGGCGGGCGGCACAGAGCTGGGCCCGGGCGCTGCCTGCGGCGGCACCGGTGCGGCGGGCGGCGCGGATGTTGACCCCGGCGCTGCCGATGGCGGTGCCGGTTCGATGCTCGATGGGGGTGTGGGCCGAATCGGTAGCGCAGCAGTGGTTGTCGTCGGGGGTGGCGTCGTGCGGGTGGCTGTTGCCGCCGAAGTGCTGAGTCGCGTGGTCGTGGCCGGTGTCGAGGGCGTCGCGGAGCCGCACGCGGCGGCTCCCACCGTAAATGCCGCGAAGGTGACGAGGACGGCGGCACGTCGTCGTGTTATTTTCATGTTCCCTGATTCCGAGGTAGAGGTGCGTGTCCGAGCGTCGTTGCTTGGTGAGCGCCGCCTCCCCGACAAGGCATGAACGCATCTCGCCATGGCTCACCGCCGCGCGGGACCACACCTCAGTGGTTGGTGGTCATCCAGTCCTCCAGTGGCCCTGCGCAATCCGGACGCCGGGGACTGCCCGGACTATCGCCGCTGGCTCCGCAAGTGTTTCCGGCCGTCGTGCCGCAATGGGGTAGGCAAGGATGAGGCGCGAATCGGCGACACGAGATACGGCCTATGCGATGTAGTTGGTGATCTCCCGCGCCACAGCGAGTAGCGGTTCCTTCTGGGCTCGGATCCGTTCGGGCGGGAGCCTGTCGTTGATAGCCGAGATGGTGACCGCCATGTTGCACCTTCCGCGGCCGCTCACCTCATGACGCAAAGGCGTAGACCGACGAAACGGCCCCACCGGATTTTCCGATGGGGCCGTTTCGGCAGTTCTCAGGTCAGTGCTTCTCGGGCCCGAGGTAGTACTCGAACACCAGCCCCGCAGCGGCGACCAGGACGCAGACCACGCCGATGCCGATCAGCCAGAACTGGAAGAACGCCAGGCCGATGGCGGTCACCGAACCGGCGGCGGCCAGGGTGATGGGCCAGAAGCTACCGGGCGAGAAGAAGCCCAGGTCGCCCGCGCCGTCGACGATCTCCGCGTCCTCGTAGTCCTCCGGACGCAGGTCGAGGCGACGGGCGACGAACCGGAAGTAGGTGCCGATGATCAGCGAGAGGCCCGCGGTCAGCACCGTGGCCGTGGTGCCGGCCCACTCGACGCCGGTGCGCGACTGGCCGGTGAAGAAGCCGTAGATCACCGCCACGATGATGAAGAACACCGTGAGCAGCTCGAAAATCCGCGCTTCGATCTTCATGTCAGATCAATTCCTCACTTGCTCTCGGCCGAGGCCGCGCTCTTGATGTCGCGCTTGGTGTTGAACGGCGCGGTGGAGGTGGCGACGGGGGACTCACCGATGGACTCGAGCGCCTCGGCGTTGGTCTTGCCCGCCTGGCGAGCGTCCAGGTACTTGGTGAACTTCTCCGGCGTCACCGCGCGGACCTCGAAGTTCATCATCGAGTGGAAGGTGCCGCACATCTCGGCGCAGCGACCGACGAACGCGCCTTCCTTCTCGATCTTGGTGATCTGGAAGACGTTGTCGGAGTTGTTCTCCTTCGGGTTCGGCATCACGTCGCGCTTGAACAGGAACTCCGGCACCCAGAAGGCGTGGATCACGTCCGCGGCAGCGAGCTGGAACTCGATGACCTTGCCGGTCGGCAGCACCAGGACCGGGATCTCGCTGCTGGAGCCGATCGTCTCGACCTTGTCGTAGTGCAGGTAGGACAGGATGTCGTTCTCCGGCTTGCCGTGCACCGGGCCCGGCTGCGGGTGGCCGTCCGTGGTCCGCCGCTCCTGGTACGCCTCGAGCTGTTCCTGGCTCAGCGCCTCGCGCGTGGAGTCGATGCCGTTGAACTTGTAGCCGTCCTTGAAGTCGACGTTGCGGTAGCCGAACTTCCAGTTCCACTGGAAGGCGGTCACGTCGACCGTGACGTCGGGATTGCTCACCTTCTCGTGCACGTAGTTCTGCACGACGACGGTGAAGTAGAACAGCACGGCGATGATGATGAAGGGGATAGCCGTGTAGGTCAGCTCCAGCGGCACGTTGTAGCCGGTCTGGCGCGGGAACTCCGGCGAGTCCGCCTTCTTGCGGTGGAAGGCGATGGTCCAGAAGGTCAGGCCCCAGACCAGCACGCCCATCGCCAGCGCGGCGATGACCGACCAGGTCCACAGTTCCCGCATCCGGGTGGCCTGCGGCGTGACACCCGAGGGCCAGCCGAACCGCAGCCATACATTGTCGATCGAGCAGCCCGAGACGAGCAGCGCGGTGATCCCCAAGGACACCGCCAGCCCGGCCCGCCGAAGGATGCGGCCCTGCCGACCCTTCACGGGTCGTGCCCCGATCTCTTCGCTCGCCTTGTGCGCCACGCTCACGCCTTCCTGGTCGCCACACATTCCGACAGTGCATCGCCGGGCTGCGATCGGCCCTGACGATACGTCCTAAGCTCGTTCAGGACGCCCTCCGGGCCTGCGCGTTCACGCGCGGGTCACCTGAGAGAGACCTGAGTACTACGCAGCGTAGACCAAACAAGCGCCCCGTTTGTCGTCGGGTCGGCTTCGACACCTGACCGAGCGCAGCGGATCACCACCACCAGCGCTTCCGGCCGGGACGCGGTGCGCACGACGCGCGGAGGCGATGGGTGCGGCATACTCGGACACTAGATTTCATCCCCTTGCGCTCCGTCCGGTGCGCGCGTATCCCGACTGCGAGAAACGAGGTTGCCGACGCCGTGTGTGGACTGCTCGGATTCCTGGCATCTGACGAGGCGGCACCTGGCACGGTGGAGCAGGTCTACGAAGCCTTGCACTGCGTACGCCACCGCGGCCCGGACGAGCGCGGCACCTGGCACGACGAGCGCCTGATCTTCGGCTTCAACCGCCTGTCGATCATCGACATCGAGCACTCGCACCAGCCGCTGCGCTGGGGCCCGCCCGAGCAGCCCGAGCGCTACGCGCTCACCTTCAACGGCGAGATCTACAACTATCTGGAGCTGCGCGCGGAGATCGCCGAGGCGCACGCCGCCGAGTTCCCGGACGGGAAGATCTTCCGGACCGAAGGCGACAGCGAGGCGATCGTCGCGGCGTTCCACTACTGGGGCCCCGAGGCCGTGCGGCGGCTGCGCGGCATGTTCGCCTTCGCGATCTGGGACACCGAGACCCAAGAGCTGTTCCTCGCCCGCGACCCGTTCGGCATCAAGCCGCTGTTCCTGGCCACCGGCCCGGGCGGAACAGCGTTCGGCAGCGAGAAGAAGAGCCTGCTGGAGTTGCTGCCCGCGTTGGAGCTGAGCGACGCGCTGGACCCGCGCGCGCTGGAGCACTACACGGTGCTGCAGTACGTGCCGGAGCCGGAGACGCTGCACAAGGACGTGCGCAGGCTCGAATCGGGCAGCTACGCCACCGTGCGGCCCGGCACCACGCCGACGATCACCCGGTACTTCACGCCGAAGTTCCCGGTGCGCCCGTTCGCCCCCGGCTCCGCGGAAGCGCGCTACCGGGAGATAGCCGAGGCGCTCGAGGACTCCGTCGCCAAGCACATGCGCGCCGATGTGACCGTCGGCTCGTTCCTGTCCGGCGGGATCGACTCCACCGCGGTCGCCGCGCTGGCCATGCGGCACAACCCGAAGCTGATCACCTTCACCACCGGGTTCGAGCGCGCGGGCTACTCCGAGGTCGACGTGGCCGCCGAGAGCGCCGAGGCGATCGGCGCGCGGCACGTCGTCAAGGTGGTCTCCCCCGCCGAGTTCGCCGCGGCGATTCCCGAGATCGTCTGGTACCTGGACGACCCGGTCGCCGACCCGGCGCTGGTCCCGCTGTACTTCGTCGCGAAGGAGGCGCGCAAGCACGTCAAGGTGGTCCTCTCGGGCGAGGGCGCCGACGAGCTCTTCGGCGGCTACACCATCTACCGGGAACCGTTGTCGCTGAAGCCCTTCGAGAAGCTGCCCCGCGGGCTGCGCAGGCTGGCGGGCAAGCTGTCGGACCGGATCCCGGAGGGCACCAGGGGCAAGAGCCTGCTGCATCGCGGCTCGCTCACCCTGGAGGAGCGCTACTACGGCAACGCGCGCAGCTTCAACGATGCCCAGCTGCGCGCCGTGCTGCGCGAGTTCCGGCCCGAATGGACCCACCAGGACGTCACCGCGCCGCTGTACGCCCAGTCGCGCGGCTGGGACCCGGTAGCACGCATGCAGCACCTGGACCTGTTCACCTGGCTGCGCGGCGACATCCTGGTCAAGGCCGACAAGATGACCATGGCCAACTCGCTGGAGTTGCGCGTGCCGTTCCTGGACGCCGAGGTGCTGAAGGTGGCCGAAGGGCTGCCGTTCGACCAGAAGATCACCAAGGAGACCACCAAGTACGCGCTGCGCCAGGCGTTGGAGGGCATCGTCCCCGCGCACGTGTTGCACCGCGCCAAGCTCGGCTTCCCGGTCCCGCTGCGGCACTGGCTGCGCGGGACGGAACTCTACGACTGGGCTCAGCAGCAGATCGCCGAGTCGCAGACCGGCCATCTGCTGAACAAAGCCGCGATCAGCGACATGCTGGTCGCCCACCGCGCCGGGAACGCCGACCACAGCCGCAGGCTGTGGACGCTGCTGGTGTTCATGGTGTGGCACGGCATCTTCGTCGAAGAACGGATCAAGCCGGAGATCCAGGAGCCGGTCTACCCCGTCTCCCTGTAGGTACTCCCCCGCCTCTTCGGGTCTTTGGCCTGTACCAGTCGGCTGGCCCCGCGGCGAGCGCTCCGGCCGTCCATCGCTGCGGGCGTTCGATACTGCGCCGCGCCCAGGAGAGACCAGCACCAGCCGCTCCGGCGGCACCCGATGCGCCGGGCGCCGCCGCCAGGCCAATAATGCAACTCGATGCCCGTCGGGGTGACCCGCCGCCGTCATCGTCGGCGAGTCACCCCGGGATCGTCAGCGCAACAAGTGATTTCGTGAGCACATGGGTAACTCACCGGGTACGCCCAGAACTCGAGCGGCCCAGACGCAGGACCTGAACGCAATTCCGCCTCACCCGGACTCCTACGGCCTGAATACCCGGAGAGGCGGGTCAGAGCAGGGGCTTGATGTCGGCGGCGGCCTCAGGGCCATAGGCGTCGGTCAGTCGCTGGAGGGCCGTTTCCTTGTTCAGCGTCCATTCCTGGGTGCCCATGGTCTCCAGCACCAGCACGGCGATCAGCGAGCCGAGCTGGGCGGAGCGCTCCAGGCTCAGTCCGGCGGTGTGCCCGGTCAGGAAGCCCGCGCGGAAGGCGTCGCCGACGCCGGTCGGCTCGACCCTCTCGAGCTCGGGCACCACACCGATGGTCACCTCCGTGCCGTCGGCATCGATGATCAGCACCCCGTCCGGACCCAGCGTGGTGACGCGGATGCCGACCTTCTGCGCGACCTCTTCCTCGCTCAGACCGGTCTTCTGCAGCAGCAGCGCCCACTCGTACTTGTTGGTGAAAAGGTATGCGGCGCCGTCGATCAGCTGCACGGACTGGTCGCCGTCCAGGCGGACCAGCTGCTGGGAGGGATCGGCGGCGAACGGGATGCCGAGTTCCCTGCACTCCGCGGTGTGGCGCAGCATCGCCTCGGGGTCGTTGGCGCCGACCAGGACGAGGTCCAGGTCCCGCGCCTCGGCGAGCTCGGCGATGGAGATGTCCCGGGCCTCGCTCATCGCGCCCGGGTAGAACGACGCGATCTGGGCCATGTCGTCGTCGGTGGTGCAGACGAAGCGGGCGGTGTGCGCGCGATCGGAGATCAGCACGGCGGAGCAGTCGACCCCGCGCGATTCGAGCCAGGCCCGGTACTCGGCGAAGTCCGCGCCCACCGCACCGATCAAGAGGGGCGTGCGATTGAGCAGGCCCATGGCGTAGGCGATGTTGCCGCCGACACCCCCGCGACGGATCTGCAGATCGTCGACGAGGAAGCTCAGCGATACATGGTCGAGCTGATCGGCCAGCAGTACGTCGGCGAACCGTCCGGGGAAACGCATGAGATGGTCGGTCGCAATGGACGCGGAAACGGCGATGGACACGTGGCTGAGCCCTTCAACGGTAGGCGGCAGGCGGTCGAGACCGGGACGCGAACGCCCCGATCTCACCGTAGCCGATCCGCACACCGATCCGGGTACACCCGCGCACGAGCATGCCCATCCGGGGCAATTGATTTCGCGAGAACATGGGTAACTCGCCGGGCACGCCCAAGACCCGAGCGGCACCCAACGCAGGACCTGAACGCAAATCCCGTACTACGCGACCAGTACGGCCTGAATACCCGGAGAGGCGGAACAGCTCAGTTGAAGGAGTCGCCGCAGGCGCAGGAGCCGGTGGCGTTCGGGTTGTCGATGGTGAAGCCCTGCTTCTCGATGGTGTCGACGAAGTCGATCGAGGCGCCCTGCACGTACGGCGCGCTCATCCGGTCGACGGCCAGCGTGACGCCGGCGAAGTCGACGGTCAGATCGCCGTCCAGCGAGCGGTCGTCGAAGAACAGCTGGTAGCGCAGGCCGGCGCAACCACCTGGCTGCACCGCGATCCGCAGCGCCAGGTCGTCGCGACCTTCCTGGTCCAGCAGTGCCTTCGCCTTCGCCGCGGCGGCGTCGGTCAGAGTCACACCGTGGATGGCGGTCTCGTTCTGCACAGTCATGAACTCTCCTCGAGGAACCTGGGGTCAACCCGTGAACAGCGCACGGGTTGTGTCGGTCAACACCACTAGGCTGGCTGCTATTCCCCCATCTTGCCACCACCCGGTCCGCCGTGACACGCAACCTCCGTGACCCCGCACACTCTCGGCGAATCGGACCGCATTTCTCGCCGCGCAACCCATCGAATAGCCTGGTCGGTGTGAAATTGTTCCGTCGCGGCGAGTCCAGCACCACCGACGCGACCGCCGAATCGACGGTGGTCACGGACGGCGGCTCGGCCGCAGGTAGCACCCGTACGGCGCCAACGGCGACCGCGGGCAAAGGCCGTCCCACCCCGAAACGCCGTGACGCGCAAGGCAAGCGCCGCGGCCCGGTAGCACCCGCTCCGCTTACCGCGAAGGAGGCCCGCGCCCGGCGCAAGGCCGTCCGCGGCAACAAGGAGGAGCGCAAGGCGGCCGCGGCCGACCGGCGCGCCGCCGCCCAGGATCGGCGGGCCCGCATGCTCGCGGGCGAGGACAAGTACCTCCTGCCCCGCGACCAGGGGCCGGTGCGAGCGTTCGTCCGCGACATCATCGACGCCCGGCGCAACCTGGTCGGCTTGTTCATGCCGATGGCGCTGGTGCTGATCCTGTCGATGTTCGTCGCGCCCGCGCTGCAGACGATCGTCACGCTCGCCATGCTGGTGATGATGGCGTTCATGATCATCGAGGGCTTCCTGCTCGGCCGAGTCGTGAACAACCGGGTCAGGGAGCGGTTCCCGGACAGCACCGACACCGGATACCGGCTGAGCTGGTACGCCTTCGTGCGCGCTTCGCAGATCCGCAAGATGCGTGCGCCGAAGCCGCGGGTCAGCCCCGGCGACGCTGTGTAGTGCTTGCGGCGATCCGGGTCGCCGCACCAGGGTCAACGCTGGTGGGCACCGTTTCGGCCGACCATCGCCGCCAGTTCGGACCGCAGCCGCTCGGCGTCCCGGTCGATGACATTCGACGAGCCCACGCGGCCGGTGCTGTGGGCGATCAGTGCGGCGACGGCCACGATGACCGCCAGGGAAACGAGGAAAGTAACCATGGCAGTAATTTTGCGGTCATTGATTTACCGCCGAAAGTGTCCGTACAGACAATGTTCGCAAAAATACGGCCAGTAGACTGGCGGGCATGCTGTCGAAGGTCGCCGTCGTGCTGTCCGAGCGGATGGCCATGTTCGAATTCGGGGTCATCTGCGAGGTCTTCGGCCTCGACCGCACTGCTGACGGACTGCCCGCCTTCGACTTCAAGGTGTGCGGCGCCGAGCCCGGCGTCGCGTTGCACACAACCAGTCCGGGAATCACCGTCACACCGGAGCACGGGCTCGGACAGTTGGCCCGAGCGGATCTGGTCGCCATCCCGGCCGCCGCGGTGGACCGCGGATTCGATCCGCGGGTCGTCGCGGCCGTCCGCGACGCGGCCGCCGCGGGCGCGACCGTGCTCACCGTCTGCTCCGGAGCCTTCCTGGCCGGGGCGGCTGGATTGCTCGAAGGGCGCAAGTGCACCACACACTGGCGTTATGTGGAGCGACTCGCCGCCGACTACCCGGAGGCCACCGTCGACCCGGACGTGCTGTTCGTCGACGAGGGAGATCTGATCACCAGCGCGGGCACCGCCGCCGGGATCGACGCCTGCCTGCACCTGGTGCGGCGCGAACTCGGCAGCGGCGTCGCCAACGCGATCGCGCGGCGCATGGTGGTGCCGCCACAGCGCGACGGCGGGCAGCGGCAATTCATCGAACGCCCCGTCTCCGCGTGCACCTCGGACAGCCTCATCCCGATCCTGGAGTGGATGAACGAACACCTCGACCTGCCCCACACGGTCGAGGAACTGGCCGCCCGCGCCAGCATGTCCACCCGCACCTTCGCCCGCCGCTTCGCCGCCGAGACCGGGACCACCCCGGTGAAATGGCTGACCAACCAGCGCATCCTGCTCGCCAAGCAGCTGCTGGAGGAAACCGGGCTCGGCCTGGAAAACATCGCGGCCCGCTCCGGCTTCGGCTCCGGCGCTCTCCTGCGCCACCACTTCCAACGCCTGGTCGGCATCTCCCCCACCGAGTACCGCCGCCGCTTCGGCAGGAGCCCCGAAAATGGGGCAGCGACGTCGGCCTGACCGGTGGCACGGCCGACGCCGCGGCGGACAGCGCCCTGGGTACCACCTGCTCGGTGATTGATACCGTGCACACGTGTCGCACAGTTCCTCGTCCGCAGCGCCGCGCCGCGTCCTCGTCCTGGGCGGCGCGCGGTCCGGAAAGTCGGCGTTCGCGGAGGAACTCGCGGGCGAGGTCGGCGAGTCGGTGCGCTATCTCGCCACCGCGGTGCCCGACCCGGACGACCGAGATTTCACCGAACGGATCGCCCAGCACCGCAGGCGACGGCCGGCGCGCTGGTCGACAGTCGAAAGTGCCGATCCAGCAACGGTTCTCGCCGAATCAACGGTGCCGTCGAACCCGCCTTCGGTCACCCTCATCGACGACGTCGGCACCTGGCTGACCGCCCGCATCGATGCGCGCGACGCGTGGGAGGCACCCCGCGGCACGATCACCCCGGACGCCGACGCCCTCGTCGCAGCGGTCGCCGCCTACCCGGGCAACCTCGTCATCGTGACCCCCGAGGTCGGCATGGGCGTCATCCCCGCCACCCGCTCCGGCCGTCTGTTCCGCGACGAGATAGGCATCCTCAACCAACGCCTGGCTCGAGCGTGCGACGAAGCCTACTTCGTTGTCGCCGGTCTCCCCCTCCGCCTCAAATAGCCCGCGCCTCCCCTTTGCCGCACGCCTGCCGTCGACTCAACCGACACCTGCCTGGCGGCTAGCAGATTGCACAGTCCTGTGGGGAGCGCAGCAACCCGTCACTGCCTCGAGGGCGGTGGTCAGGTGGAGAGCGGCGGGGTTGGGCAATGGCAAGATTGGGCGGCGTAGTCGGCGGGAACCGCCATGACCGGAAAGGCTCGACAGTGACGCACGGATTCGGACCGGTAGCGCCCCCGGACGCACAGTTTCGCGCGGCCGCCGAGCAGCGGCAGGCGCAGCTGACCAAACCCGGGGGCGCGCTGGGCCGATTAGAGGTACTCGGCAACTGGGTGGCCGCGTGCCAGGGCATATGTCCGCCGAAGCAGTTCGAGCGCGCCCGCGTCGTGGTGTTCGCCGGGGATCACGGCGTCGCGCGGCACGGTGTGTCGGCATATCCGAGCGATGTCACCGCGCAGATGGTGGCGAACTTCCTGGGTGGCGGGGCCGCGGTGAACGCGCTCGCGGCGGTGGCGGGAGCCACGGTGCGGGTCGCGGACATCTCCGTCAACGCCGACACCGACCCCGAGGTGTCGAAGCACAAGGTGCGCCGCTCCAGCGGGGCGATCAATCACGAGGACGCGCTCACCGACGAGGAAGTCCAGTCGGCCATCGCCGCGGGCCGCGCCATCGCGGACGAGGAAATCGACGCGGGCGCCGACCTGCTGATCGTGGGTGACATGGGCATCGGCAACACCACCCCTGCCACCGTGCTGATCGCCGGCCTCACCAACACCGAGCCGGTCGCCGCTGTCGGCCGCGGCACCGGGGTCGACGACGCGGGATGGATTCGCAAGGTCGCCGCCATTCGCGACGCGATGCGCCGCGCCCGCCCGGTTGTGAAGGAGCCGGTCGAACTTCTCCGCGTCGCGGCGGGCGCCGACTTCGCGGCGATGGCCGCTTTCCTTGCCCAGGCCGCCACCCGGCGCACACCGGTCATTCTCGACGGCGTCGTCGTCGCGGCGGCGGCGATGATCGCCGAAGACCTCGCCGCGGGCGCGAGCGCCTGGTGGCTGGCGGGCCACCGCAGCACCGAACCAGCGCACGCCCTCGCTCTGCGACACCTGCGCCTCGAACCGCTGATCGACCTGGACATGCGCCTCGGCGAAGGCTCCGGCGCCCTCACCGCCCTGCCCATCCTCCGCTCGGCCGTGGCGACCCTCGCGGAAATGTCCACCTTCGCCGAAGCCGGTGTCAGCACCGCCGAGGCCGAACCGCCCGTCCCCACGCCGAACCTGCGCAAGTGAAGCTTCAGCGCCCCGGCGACGCCGCCCATTCCCGCTCGTCGAAGCCGAGTGCGGTCCCCGCCCGCCGACAGACCGCGTGGGCAGAACCGGTGGACCGGTCCCAGCACGATCCCACGCCCGCCGTGGCACGCAGCCGAGTTTCACCATGAACGGAATTCGGTTGGCGATCTCGTGGCTCACGGTGCTGCCGGTGCGCGGACCGGATGACGTCGATCGAGCGGCGGGGCGGGCGATTCTGGTGGCGCCATTGGTCGGTGCGCTGCTCGGGGCGGGCGCGGCGGGGCTGCTCTTGGCACTCACCCGGGCCGGTGCGAGTGCTGCGCTGGCCGGGTTGCTGGTGGTCGGTGCGCTGGCGTTGGCCACCAGAGGCATGCATCTCGACGGGCTCGCCGACACCATGGACGGGCTCGGCAGTTACGGACCGCCCGAGCGGGCCAGGCAGATCATGAAGAGCGGCGGGGCCGGGCCGTTCGGTGTCGCTGGAATCATGTTCGCCGTTGGCGTGCAGGCGTTTTCATTCGCAGCATTGGCGGGCGCGGGCCGCTGGTTCGCGGTGGCCCTGGCCGTGGCGACCGGCCGCGTCGCCGTGGTGCTCGCCTGCCGGGGTATCGCCGCCGCTCCCGGAACCGGGTTCGGCGTTCTGGTCGCGGGTACCCAATCGAGACTCGCCGCGGTGTCCTGGTCAGCGGCCGCCGTCGCGATTTCGGTCCTGGCCGTTCCCGATCGTCCATGGCTCGGCCCGCTCGCCGTCGTCGTCGCCCTCGCCGCCTCGTCGGTCCTGGTCGTCCACTGCGCCCGGCGCTTCGGCGGACTCTCCGGTGACGTCCTCGGCGCCGCTCTGGAATCCTCCGTGGCTGTCGCCGCGGCAGTGCTGTCCCTCGCCATCTGAGCCGTGCTCCACGGTGTCCACGCTCGCTGAAGCGTCCAGCGGCGGAGTCGGGACGAGGGCTGGACGGATCGGCGTCCGATCTACTCGAGCATCATTCCAGTTCGGCTCGGGCCGGAGTCTGGTCACTGGAATATCTCCGGCCGCGGCGCGCGGATCGTCTGGGTCGGGCAATAAAGTATGCGGTATGTCTGCTGAACGCCTGTACTTTCGCCAGCTGTTGTCGGGACGCGACTACGCCGTGGGCGATCCGATCGCGACACAGATGCGCAACTTCGCGTATCTGATCGGCGATCGGGAGACGGGCGAGTGCGTTGTGGTCGATCCGGCCTACGCCGCGGGCGACCTGGTGGACATCGCCGAAGGTGACGGACTGCGGCTGAGCGGTGTGCTCGCCACTCACCACCACCCCGACCACGTGGGCGGCACGATGCTCGGGTTCACCCTGCGTGGCGTGCCCGAACTACTCGAAAAGACAAGCGTCCCAGTGCATGTCAACGCCAAAGAGCTGCCCTGGGTGGCCGGCGTCACCGGGATCGCGGAGAGTGAGCTGACCGGACACGAGCACGGCGACAAGGTCACGGTCGGCGCTTTCGACATCGAATTACTACACACGCCCGGACACACTCCCGGCAGCCAGTGCTTTCTGTTCGACAACCGGCTGATCGCCGGCGACACCCTGTTCGTCGACGGCTGCGGCCGCACCGATTTCCCCGGGGGCGACTCGGACGAAATGTTCCGCAGCCTGCGCTACCTCGCCGGACTCGCCGGTGACCCGGTGGTCTACCCGGGGCACTGGTATTCGGAGGAACCCAGCGCGGCGCTGTCCACTGTCCGGGACAAAAACTACGTCATGCGTCCGCAGACCCTGGAGCAGTGGCACATGCTCATGCCGGGCTGAGTCACATCCGGCGCATCCACCCGTGGATATCGGCGAAGGTGCCGCGCTGGATGCCGGTGAGGGTGTCGCGTAGGGCCATGGTGACCTCACCTGGCTCGCCGCCGCCGATGGTGAACTCACCCTCGCCGGAACGGACCCAGCCGACCGGGGTGATCACCGCGGCGGTACCGCACGCGAAAACCTCGGTGATCTCACCGGATTCGGCGCCCTTGCGCCACTCCTCCACCGAGATCTTGCGCTCTTCGACCGGGTAGCCGGAATCGGCGGCCAAGGTCAGCAGCGAGTCGCGGGTGATGCCGGGCAGCAACGAGCCGGACAGCTCCGGGGTGACCAGACGCGCCTCGGAGCCGGAACCGAAGACGAAGAACAGGTTGTTGGTGCCCATCTCCTCGACGTAGCGGCGCTCGCAGGCGTCCAGCCACACCACCTGATCGCATCCCTTGGCCGAGGCTTCGGCCTGGGCGAGCAGCGAGGCGGCGTAGTTGCCCGCGACCTTGGCCTCGCCAGTGCCGCCCGGCGCGGCGCGCACGTATTCGGTGGACAGCCACACCCGCACCGGCTTCACGCCGCGCGGGAAGTACGCGCCCGCCGGGGAACCCAGCAACAGGTACTTGTACGACGCGGCGGGCTTCACACCCAACCCCGCCTCGGTGGCGAACATGAACGGCCGCAGGTACAGCGACTCCTCGCCACCCGCCGCGGGCACCCAGCCCCGGTCCACCTCGAGCAGCTGACGCACCGACTCGATGAACAGCTCGTCCGGCAGCTCGGCCATCGCCATGCGACGAGCCGACCTGCGGAAACGCGCGGCGTTGGCGTCGATGCGGAAGCAGGAGACGCTGTCGTCGCTCTGACGGTAGGCCTTGAGACCCTCGAAGATGGCTTGGCCGTAGTGGAACACCATCGTCGCCGGGTCCAACGACAGTGGGCTGTAGGGTTCCACCCGCGCATTCGCCCACGCGCCATCGATGTAATCGATCGAGACCATGTGATCGGTGAAGTACCGCCCGAACCCCGGCGCCGCCAGTACCTCTTGTCGCCGCTGCGCCGGAACGGGCGCGAGGTGCGGAACACGGGTGAACTGTGCGGCAGCGGTCATGCCGGAGATCCTAACCGTACCGATTCCGGCCATCTGCCCATGGTCTACGGGGCAAGTGCGCGCGCTCGATCGCCAACCCGTCGTCCCCGCCGCTCTGCCCCACCGGCCCGCACCCGGCTACTTGGCGTTGATCTCCACGAAGGGTGGGCGGACGACTTCGCAACGGAGGCGCCGGCCGCGGACATCCACCTCGACCTCGGCGCCGGGCTCGATGCCCGCCGAGGTCTCGAGCAGGGCCAGGGCGATGCCGAGTTTGAGGCTGGGCGAGAAGGTGCCGGAGGTGGTTTCGCCGACCGGCTCGCCCGCGCGCAGCACCGTCTGTCCTTGCCGGAGTACGCCGCGGTCGAGAGCCTTCAGTCCCAGCAGGATTCGGCGTGGACCAGCCGACTTCTCCTGCTCCAGCGCCGCTTTGCCCCAGAACTCCGGCTTCTTCCAGCCGACCGCCCAGCCGCAGCGCGCCTGCACCGGCGAGATCTCCAGCGACAGTTCGTGCCCGTGCAGCGGGTAGCCCATCTCGGTACGCAGCGTGTCGCGGGCGCCGAGCCCCGCGACCTGGCCCTCGGTGGCGCGCACCTGGTCGACCAGCGCGCGGAACAGCGGTTCGGCGTCGTCCCAGCGCGGCAGCAGCTCGTAGCCGTGTTCACCGGTGTAGCCGGTGCGACAGACTCGAACGGGACGGCCGTCCCATTCGGCGTCGGCGTAGGCCATGTACTCCAGGTCGGTGGGCAACCCGAGCGCGGTCAGCACCGCCGCGGAGCGCGGGCCCTGCACGGCGAATACGGCGTAGTCGCGGTGCTCGTCGGTCACGGTGATGCCGTCGGGCGCGGCCTTCTGCAGTTCACCGACGACCGCCGCGGTGTTGGCGGCGTTCGGCACCAGGAAGATCTCGTCGTCGCTGACGTAGTAGGCGATCAGGTCGTCGATCACTCCGCCGTCCGGCGCGCAGCACAGCGTGTACTGCGCCTTTCCCGGCCGGATCCGGCCGAGATCGTTGGTGAGCGCCGAGTCCACGAACGCCGCGGCGCCGGGCCCGCGCACGGTCGCCTTGCCCAGGTGGCTGACGTCGAACAGCCCGACGGTCGTACGAACCGCCTGATGTTCGGTCACCGTCCCCGCATAAGAGACCGGCATCTCCCAGCCGCCGAACGGCGCGAAGGTCGCGCCCAGTTCGATGTGCACGGCGTGAATGGGTCCTGGCAGCAGGCTCGTCTCGGTCACCAGCCGAGCTTATCCGCCGACTTGGACGCCATCACCGTAGCGGGCTTCTTCGACTAGGGACGAAACCACATGGGAATGAGGGCCGGGCCGTTCTCCGGAAGCGTGTGGGTGATTCCGGTCCGGGCGAAACCGGACCTGCTGTACAGGCGGGCGGATCGCTCGGTGCTCGCTTCCAGAAATGCCGGGACCGACGCTTCGGACGCCGCTTTCAACCGGTCGGCGAGAATCGCCGCGCCTGCGCCTTTGCCGCGATGCTCCGGCACCGTGACAATCACCTGCAAGTACTGATGCGGAAACTCGCGGGGGTGTTCTCTGGCGAGCAGGTCCGTCAGGATCGCCACGCGCTGCAGCACCCGCATGCCGGGCGCCTGTTCGGCCATCGTCTGCGCCTCGGCCGCTTCCTCGGCGAACCGCTCGACCGAGGTGATGTGCTGCCAGAGCGAGACCGACCAGATCTCCTCGCCCGCCCCGGCCACCCAGATCTCGTCGTCCCGCAAGGCGGCGTCGATCAACCTCGGGACGAACGCGGCATGGACGCTCGTATCGGGCTGCTCTTCCAGCAGCCAGGTCGTCACCACCTCGTCCGCGCTGGCCGCGCCGAACGCCTCGATGAGCGCGTCGCGATCCCGGACACTCGCCTGCCGAGCGCTGATCTCCATCGCCATCCTTTCGGTGTGAACATTGTGTGTTATGGCGAATCTAGGCAGGCCACAAGCATCTTGCTAGTATTTCGTCACACCGGTTCGTGTGTCGAAATAGGAGCCGCATGAGGTGCGTCATCTGTCGTAGCGAACTCGCCCAGCCCACCAGGGGCCGTCGGCGCAGGTACTGCTCCCGGTCCTGTCAGGCTCGCGCCTACCGGGCTCGCCGCAGCTCCGCCCCCGTTCGCCGGGCGACCCGTCCGATCCGGCTCACCGAGGTGGGCATCGCGCGGGTCGCCGTCGAGCTGGCCGACCGCGACGGCATCGATGGCCTCACCATGCGCCGTCTGGCCAGCGCGCTCGGTGTCGCGACCGCCGGCCTCTACCGGCATTTCCCCGACCGGGAAGCGCTGCTGGCCGGCATGGCCGAGCTGGTGCTGAACGAGATCCCACCGCCGGAGCCGCACTGCCGCGGCTGGCGTCCCCGGCTGCGGCACGAAGCGCACGAAGAATGGCGCCTCTACCGCGAGCACCCGTGGATGCTGCCGCTCCTGGCCCGCACCCGTCCGCCGCTCGGGCCCGCGCTGCTGGACATCCTGGAACGAAACTTCGCCGCGCTCGACCGTGCGGGCCTGGACAGGCGGACCGTCTCAACGATCTATCTCGCGCTATCGGGCCTGGTCCAGGGACTCGCGCTGCTGTGGAGTTCGGAACGCGTCGACCGGCTCGGCGATCCGCGGGACGCGGCAGGAGAGACCGCGCTGCGCCACGACCTCGCCGAGCTGCTCGACCCCGCGGTGCGTCCGGCCCTGCACCGTTACTTCGGCGACGAGGACTCCGACTTCGCCATGGACTTCGACGACCTACTGGCCACCGCGGTGGAACTGCTGCTCGACGGCGTCGCGGTGCGTCATCTGGAATCGACCGAATAGCCTGTGCCAATGACCGCTGTTGCAGATCGCTCACTCGGACCGGAACTGGCACGCACCGAAACGATCGGTGCGGACACCGATGTGCTCGTCATCGGGCTGACCTCTTCGGAGGACGGTCCCGCCATCGTGCCCGAGGACCTGTTCGGCGGCGTGATCACCGCCGAGGTTCGCGCGGAACTGCTCGATCAGCTCGGCGCGGTCGGCGCGAAGGGCAAGGCCGAGGAGCTGACTCGCATTCCGGCTCCCGCCGGACTGGACGGGGTGTCCAGCGTGCTCGCCGTCGGTCTCGGCGCCACCGACAATATCGACGCCGAGCAGATCCGCCGCTCGGCAGGCGTGGCCGCCCGCGCGCTGTCCGGCACCGAATTGGTGGTGACCACGCTGTCGGGCCTCGATCTCGCCGCCGCCGCCGAGGGCTTCTACCTGGGCGCCTACTCGTTCACGCCGTTCCGGTCGGACAAGTCCGCACCCAAGCCGGACGAGCGCCCGGTCGCCCGCGTCGAGTTCCTCGTGCCCGAGCCGGGATACGGCGAGGAGACGCTGTTCCACGCGCAGGTCACCGCCGAGGCCGTCGCGACCGCACGGGATTTCGTGAACACTCCGCCCAGCCACCTGTTCCCGGCCGAGTTCGCCTCCCGCGCACGGGAGCTCGCTGAGGCCGCCGGGCTCGCCGTCGAGGTGCTCGACGAGAAGGCCCTGGAAGCAGGTGGTTACGGCGGCGTGCTCGGGGTCGGCAAGGGGTCCTCGCGCCCGCCGCGCCTGATCCGGATCACCTATGCGGGCGGGCCGAAGAAGGTCGCGCTGGTCGGCAAGGGCATCACCTTCGACACCGGAGGCATCTCCATCAAGCCCGCGCAGAACATGGAGAACATGACCTCCGACATGGCCGGCGCCGCGGCTGTGATCGCCACGACGCTGCTCGCCGCACGACTGGGCCTGCCGATCACCGTCACCGCCACGGTGCCGATGGCCGAGAACATGCCGTCGGCCACCGCCCAGCGCCCCGGCGACGTGCTCACCCAGTACGGCGGCACCACCGTCGAGGTGATCAACACCGACGCCGAGGGCCGCCTGATCTTGGCCGACGCAATCGTGCGCGCGAGTGCGGACGAGCCCGAATACCTCATCGACGTGGCCACGCTGACCGGCGCGCAGATGGTCGCGCTCGGCACCCGCACCCCCGGCGTGATGGGCACCGAAGAGTTCCGGGACCGGGTTGCCCACATCTCCCGCGAGGTCGGCGAGAACGGTTGGGCGATGCCGCTTCCCAGCGAGCTGCGCGCGGATCTGAACTCTAAGATCGCCGACTTGGCCAATGTGGCGCCGCACCGCTGGGGCGGCATGCTCTCGGCCGCGCTGTTCCTGAAGGAGTTCGTCCCCGAGAACGTGCAGTGGGCCCACCTCGACGTCGCCGGTCCGGCTTACAACACCGGCGGCCCGTTCGGGTACATCGGCAAGGGCGGCACCGGCGTCCCGGTCCGCACCCTGATCGCGGTGCTCGAGGCCATCGCCGCCGAGTGAGGTTGCGGCGCGTCGTCCGGAGCGACTCCGGACGACGCTCGTCGCCGCTCAGCCTGCACTGGGCTCGCCCCACGACTGCACAGAGACTCGGTCGAACCGGAAGGACTTGCGCTCCGGACACCGCCGCGAAAATCGGGTGGAACGGACACACCCACCGCTCAGGGGTCGTGCAGATCCTGCTCCAGCGCGCGCCGCCGCTCCACCCGCTTGCGGGCGTCGTAGTCGCGCATCCGCTGCGGGTATCCGGTTTTGCGCACGTCGTAGACGGGGATGCGCAAATCCTTGGCAAGCCGTCGCGCCCCACGCTCGCCGACGATCCGGCGCGTCCATTCACCATCAGCGGCAATAAGCACCACTGTGACATCGGTCACCGTGGTTTTCGGTTCGACGTAGCCTTCGACACCCACGTGTGTGCGCACCCAGTCGAGCAGGTAGCGAGCATCCTGCCCGTCGACCGAACTCCCACGTAGAACGCCACCGCCCCGGGCCGCGCCGCTACGGAAACGATCCAGCAAACCCAACGACGCCGACCTCCTTTCCTGCACCGGAGAATGTTCACCGCCGGTCTTCCCATACTGCCAGCTCTGTGCAGTTCGCCGCCCTGCGCTACATGGCTTGCGAGCGAGTGCAAGGATGGACCGCGGTACAAGAACCACACGGATCTCCGGTGCCACGCACAATGATCGGTGGCTTCCGAACTCCCGGCGCGACCCGCACCGGGAGTCCGCAGCGAGATCAACTGTTGTAGAACCCGTCGAGCAGTCAGAGGAGTCAACGGACATGGCCTTCTCCGTCCAGATGCCCGCTCTTGGTGAGAGCGTCACCGAGGGAACGGTGACCAGGTGGCTGAAGCAGGAAGGAGACACGGTCGAGGTCGACGAGCCGCTGCTCGAGGTCTCCACCGACAAGGTCGACACCGAAATCCCGTCGCCCGCGGCCGGTGTGCTGTCGAAGATCGTGGCAGGCGAAGACGACGTGGTCGAGGTCGGCGGCGAACTCGGTGTCATCAGTGAGCCCGGTGAGGCGGCGTCGGCCGCGCCCGCGCCCGCTCCGGAAGCCGCGGCTCCCGCCCCCGCGCAAGAGGCCCCCGCACCCGCGCAGGAGGCGCCCGCACCCGAACCTCAGGCCGCTCCCGCCCCGGCCGCGCCCGCGGCAGCCGCCGACGGCACTCCGGTGAAGATGCCCGAGCTCGGCGAGTCGGTCACCGAGGGCACCGTCACCCGCTGGCTGAAGTCCGTCGGTGACGAGGTCGCGGTCGACGAGCCGCTGCTCGAGGTCTCCACCGACAAGGTCGACACCGAGATCCCGTCGCCGGTCGCGGGCACCCTGCTGGAGATCAGCGCGCAGGAAGACGACGTCGTCGCGGTCGGTGGACAGCTCGGCGTGATCGGCAGCGGCGCTCCCGCGGCCGCCGCACCTGCTCCGGCTCCGGCCCCTGCGCCCGCACCGAAGCCCGAACCCGCTCCTGCCCCAGCAGCTGCTGCTCCGGCCCCTGCGCCCGCTCCGGCTCCCGCGCCCGCTCCGGCCCCAGCGCCTGCTCCCGCACCGGCACCTGCACCGGCTCCGGCCGCTGCCCCGGCCGCCGCGGCTCCGGCTGCCGAATCCGCCAACGGCGCAACTCCGTACGTCACTCCGCTGGTCCGCAAGCTGGCCGAGGAGCACAAGGTCGATCTCGCGGCCATCACCGGTTCCGGTGTCGGCGGCCGCATCCGCAAGCAGGACGTGCTCGCCGCTGCCGAGGCGAAGAAGGCTCCGGCTGCCGCTCCCGCCGCGACCGCGCCCACCGCGGCGAAGGCGCCCTCCGCCCCCGCGGTGGCGCGCCCGCAGCTGGCCCACCTGCGTGGCACCGTGCAGAAGGCCAACCGCATCCGCCAGATCACCGCGACCAAGACCCGCGAGTCGCTGCAGACCACCGCGCAGCTGACCCAGGTGCACGAGGCCGACGTCACCAAGATCGCCGCGCTGCGCAAGCAGGCCAAGGCGGCATACAAGGAGCGCGAGGGCGTCAACCTGACGTTCCTGCCGTTCTTCGCCAAGGCGGTCGTCGAGGCGCTCGGCGTGCACCCGAACGTCAACGCCAGCTACGACGAGTCCACCAAGGAGATCACCTACCACGCCTCGGTGCATCTCGGCATCGCCGTCGACACCGACCAGGGCCTGCTGTCCCCGGTGATCCACAACGCCAGCGACCTGTCCCTGGCCGGTCTGGCGCGCGCCATCGCCGACATCGCCGATCGCGCACGCAACGGCGGCCTCAAGCCCGACGAATTGGCTGGTGGCACCTTCACCATCACCAATATCGGCAGCCAGGGCGCGCTGTTCGACACCCCGATCCTGGTTCCGCCGCAGGCGGCCATGCTGGGCACGGGCGCGATCGTCAAGCGCCCGGTGGTGGTGACCGACGAGACCGGCAACGAGTCCATCGGCGTCCGCTCGATGTGCTACCTGCCGCTCACCTACGACCACCGCCTGATCGACGGCGCCGACGCGGGCCGCTTCCTGACCACGATCCGGCACCGGCTCGAGGAAGCGGCGTTCGAGGCCGATCTCGGCCTGTGAGGAAGGTCCCGCGGCACGTATGAAGGTCGTGATCGCCGGCTCGTCCGGGTTGATCGGGACGGCGCTCGTCGCGGCTCTGCGCCGCGACGGGCACGACGTCGCCCGACTGGTGCGCAGAAAGGCGGCGGGCCCAGACGAATTCGCCTGGCACCCCGCCCGCGCCCACCTGGACGAGCGGGCGCTTCGCGGCGCCGACGCCGTGGTCAACCTGTGCGGAGCGAGTGTCGGCGGACGCCGCTGGACCGGCAGCTTCAAGCAGGAGTTGCGCGACAGCCGGATCACCTCCACCGACGTGCTGGCCGAGGCGGTCGTCGCCGCGAAGGTGCCGGTGCTGCTCAATGCCAGCGGCGTGCACTACTACGGCGGCGCTACCGGCGACCGTGTGGTCACTGAAACCTCCTCGGCCGGTTCGGGTTTCCTGGCCACCCTGTGCCGGGACTGGGAGAACGCGACCGAGCCCGCCGCCGCTGCCGGTGTGCGCACCGTACTGCTGCGCAGCGCGGTCGTCCTGTCCCGCACCGGAGGCATGCTCGGCATGCTGCATCCGCTGTACTCGGTGGGCTTGGGCGGCCGGTTGGGCAACGGCCGTCAGTACACGCCGTGGATTTCGATGGCCGACGAGATCGGCGCGATCCTCTTCGCGCTCACCCACGACACGGTGTCCGGCCCGATCAACGTGGTGGGCCCGGCACCTGTCACCAACGCCGAGTTCAGCCGTGCGCTGGGGCGCGCGCTGCACCGGCCCACTGCCTTGGTGATGCCTTCGTTCGTGCTGCGCGCACTGGTCGGCGAGCTGGCGCAGGAGGCGATCCTGCGCGGCCCCAGGGCAATTCCCACGGCCCTCGAGGAGGCGGGCTACCAGTTCCAGCATCCCACCATCGGCGCCGCACTTGCGGCCACGGTGGGACAACACGGAGACGATCGATGACCGGACTCGGCACCAGGCCCGCCACCGTCATCCGGGACGCGAACCCCGATGACCTGCCCGCGATCCTCACCATCCACAACGCGAACATCGCCGCCTCCACCGCGATCTGGGACACCGAGCAGGTCGGCCTCGATGATCGCCGCACCTGGTACCGCGACCGCACCGGCGCCGGTCTGCCCGTCCTGGTCGCCGAGATCGACGGTGAGGTGGCCGGGTATGCGAGCTACGGTCCGTGGCGCACCAAGTCCGGTTACCGCTTCACCGTGGAGAACTCGGTCTACGTCGACGAGCGCTTCCACCGCCGGGGCATCGCCACCGCCTTGCTCACCGAACTCGTCGAACGGGCGCGCCGCGCGGGCACCGTGCACGCCATGGTCGCCGCCATCGAAGCCGGCAACACCGGGTCGGTTCAGCTCCATGAACGCTTCGGTTTCCGCACGGTCGGCGTGCTGCCCGAGGTCGGCCACAAGTTCGGGCGCTGGATGGATTTGACCCTCATGCAACTGACGCTGCCGATCAGCGTCGACTGAGCCACCGCGGTCGGTCGAGCATCCCTACAGCTCTCCCTCGGCAAACCTGATCGGCCTGTGGTGGTTCCCACACCGAGCTGCTGGAATCGGACATCCCCGTGGGCGTACCGTCATGGCTGTGAACCACACGCGCACCACCCTGTCCGCCCGATTCGATACGACCCCGATCGTGGTCGAGGATCTCGGACTCATCGACTACCACGCCGCCTGGGAGCTGCAGCGCACCATCGCCGACCAGCGCGCGGAAGGCAGCGGATCGGACCATCTGCTGCTGCTCGAGCACCCCTCGGTCTACACGGCGGGCCGCCGCACCGAGGCCGAGGATCTGCCGATCGACGGCAGCCAGGTCGTCCAGGTGGACCGCGGCGGCAAGATCACCTGGCATGGTCCCGGTCAACTCGTCGGCTACCCGATCGTGCGGCTGGCCGAGCCGGTCGACGTGGTCAACTACGTGCGCCGCCTGGAAGAGGCGCTGATCACCGTCTGCACCGGCCTCGGCCTCGTCTGCGGCCGGGTCGAGGGCCGCTCCGGCGTCTGGCTGCCCGCGACCGAGCTGTATGCCGAACGCAAGATCGCCGCGATCGGTGTGCGCGTGCAACGCGGCGTCGCACTGCACGGCCTCTCGTTCAACTGCAACTCCGCCATGGACGGGTTCCAGGCCATCGCCCCGTGCGGTATCCGCGACGCAGGGGTCACCACCCTGACTCGCGAGCTCGGCCGCGAGGTGACCGTGGCCGAGATCAAACCGCTGGTCACCGACGCCGTCATCCGCGCCCTCGACGGCGAGCTGCCGGTCACGGAGCACGATATTTCGCGCGTCACTCCCGGGAACACCACCCCGCGGCCTCCCACCGCGACGGCGTAAGGTCGATCGAGTGACCTCAGTCGACACCCCGACACCCCACAACGCGGCCGCACCCAACGGCCGCAAGCTCCTGCGCATCGAAGCCCGCAACGCGGAAACCCCGATCGAGCGCAAACCCAAGTGGATCCGCACCCGCGCCACCATGGGCCCCGAGTACTCCGAACTCAAGGGCTTGGTGAAGCGCGAGGGCTTGCACACGGTGTGCGAAGAAGCAGGCTGCCCCAACATCTTCGAATGCTGGGAAGACCGCGAGGCCACCTTCCTCATCGGCGGCGAACAGTGCACCCGCCGCTGCGATTTCTGCCAGATCGACACCGGCAAGCCCGCGGCCCTCGACCGCGACGAGCCCCGCCGTGTCGCCGAAAGCGTCCAGGCCATGGGCCTGCGCTACTCCACCATCACCGGCGTCGCCCGCGACGACCTGGACGACGGCGGCGCCTGGCTCTACGCCGAAACCGTCCGCGCCATCAAGCGTTTGAACCCCCATACCGGCGTCGAACTGCTGATCCCCGACTTCAACGCCGACCCCGACCAGCTCGCCGAGGTCTTCTCCACCCGCCCGGAAGTGCTGGCGCACAACCTCGAAACGGTCCCGCGCATCTTCAAGCGCATCCGCCCCGCCTTCCGCTACGAGCGCTCCCTCGCGGTGCTGACCGCCGCCCGCGAAGCGGGGTTGGTCACCAAGTCCAACCTCATCCTGGGCATGGGCGAAACCCCCGAGGAAGTCACCCAGGCCATGCGCGACCTCCACGAGGCAGGCTGCGACATCCTCACCATCACCCAATACCTGCGTCCGTCGCCGCGCCACCACCCGGTCGACCGCTGGGTGAAGCCGGAAGAGTTCGTCGAGCACTCCAAGACGGCGGAAGAAATCGGCTTCGCAGGTGTCATGGCAGGCCCGTTGGTCCGCTCCTCTTACCGAGCAGGCCGGTTGTATGCCCAGGCGATGGCGCACCATGGTCGCGAAATCGCCCCGGAAATGGCTCACCTCGCCGAGGGAGGCACCGCCTCGCAAGAAGCCAGCTCCGTGTTGGCCCGCTTCGGCTCCTGACCACTCACCAAGCAGTTTCGGCCCTCGCACACACTCATGTGCGAGGGCCGACGTTTGTCGACGGCGTCCGGCTGACTATGCGCGTCGTGTGGCTCCGCGCCGCTGCCGCACAACCAGTCGACTCGCCGCCGCGAGTTTCTCGGTAACACTGCCACCGGGAAGAACAGCGTCACAGTGACGCAGTACGAATCCGGGTCCAACGCTCGCAGTGCCGGGCTACGCGGACCCGGTTGCCGCAGTGTTGTGGTGAGCACCAGCGGCGCCCCGGGAGGGCGGGTCCGACCAGCAGAACACAGTCGTCGTCCTCGTTCGGCACCGGCCACTTCGCCCTGGAAACCCCATCTGGCCGAGTTGATGGCCCTGCCACTGCGCCGATGCTGTCCAGCGAAGCGCCGTGCTGCCTGCGACGCCCGGTCGATCGCCCCCATTCATCGCCGTTTGTCTCGACCGGCTGCCGGGTTCTGCGCTGTGAGGCCCGCCACAGCGCGTCACGTCGCCGGGCAACAGCTCGTCCACCACTCGAGACCAACTAACCAACCACGGAGTGCACCATGAGGATCACCACCTGGGCCCGTCGGCTCGCCCTCGGACTCGCCGCCGTCATCAGCGCGCTGTTCGCAATCTCGCCGCCGGTGGCCTACGCCGAGAACCCACCGAGCTCGCATGACCGGCCGGCCTACCTCGACCGCATCGATTCCCGTTATGCCGACACCGATCTGGCCCGGTTCCACTACACGGTGACCGGTCAGGGATCACCGGTCGTGCTCATCGCGGGTGGTGGGCTGTGGCAGTACTCGTGGCGCGACGTGATTCCCGCGCTGGCGCGGCAGCACACCGTCTATGCGGTCGATCTGCCCAGCCAGGGCTATACCGAACTGCGCCGCCCCGGCTTCGCGTTCGATCTGCCGGCAATGGCCGAGGCCATCGGCACCTTCTTCGACGCCGTCGGCCTGAATCACGCTGCGCTGGTGGGTCACTCGTGGGGTGGCGCGTGGAGCCTGTACTTCGCCGAGCAGCACGCCGAGCGAGTCGACCGGCTGATCCTGCTCGATTCGCCGGGCCTCGACGCCGAAAAGGCGCCCGTGACACCTCTGTTCCAGATGCCGATCCTCGGCGAGCTCGCCACGAAACTCACCACCCGCGACTTCTATGCCGACAGCATCCGCGGCACGTTCCACCACAAGGCGCTGGTCACCGACGAGATGATCGACGAATTGTGGCCGCCGTTCTCGCGCCCCGACAACCGCGACGGCTTCCTCGCACTCTGGCGCAACCTCGACTACCGCCTCACCGACGCCGAACTGGCCAAGGTGAGCGCCCCGGCCCTGGTGCTGTGGGGCGGCGCCGACGAATGGCTGCCTGCCACCCAGGCCGAACGCCTGGCCGCGCGAATCCCGAATGCCACCGCGGCGGTACTGCGCGGTTGCGGTCACACCGTGCACGAGGACTGCCCGACCGAGACCATTCCGCTGATCGAGAATTTCCTCGGCTGAACCGAGATCGAACGCATCCACCGCCCTTGGCAACCATCTACGACTGAACTAAGATTCAATCTTAGTAAGATTTTACTTTAGTTTAGGAGCCAGGCGTGGAGTTCACAGGAAGATCGGCCGACCTCGACCTGCTCACTCGTCAGCTGAACTCGGTGATCGCGGGCACCGCCACCACCCGTGGCCGTGCGGTCATCGTGACCGGTCGCCGACGGGTCGGGAAATCACGACTCGTCCAGGAATTCTGCGATCGGTCGAACCACGCCTACCTGGTCTTCCAGGCGACGCGCGGCCGCAATCCAGTCGCCGAGCGAGAGGAGTTCACCGCCACGGTCGCTCAATCCGCGTTCGGGGGCGCGGAACTGGTCAGCGGGTTGCAGGCCGGCGACTGGAATCAAGCTCTCCGGTCCCTTGCGATTGCCTTGCCAGATGACGCGCCCTGCATTGCGGTCATCGATGAAGTGCCGTGGCTGGTCGAACAGGATCCGGAGTTCGAAGGCGCTTTGCAGACGGTGTGGGATCGCCATCTGTCGGCCAAGCCGGTACTTCTCGTCCTGGTCGGCAGCCACATCTCGGTCATGGAGGCCCTCGGATCCCGCGACCGGCCGTTCTTCGGGCGCGCGACGAAAATGACCGTCGAACCACTGCACCTAGCTGATGTGCAGGCCATGACCGGCCTCAACGCCGCCGACAGCGTCGACGCGCTGTTGATCACCGGCGGGTTCCCCGAGATCGTCAGTTCGTGGCGTCCAGGAATGAGCCGAACCGACTTCCTGCGCGACGCGGCTGCGAACCCGCTGGCTCCATTGCTTGTGGCGGGTGAGCTGTCATTGCTCGGCGAGTTCCCGGAGGGAATGCGCTCGCGCGCGGTCCTAGAAGCCATCGGCAGCGGAGAACGAACCTTCAGCACCATCGCCGCACAAGCCGGTGGGGCGAACGCACTGCCAGCGGGCACCCTCAATCCGCTACTGAACATGTTGCAAGACAAGCGAATCGTCGCCAGCGACCTACCGCTGTCCACGAAACCGGACACCAAGAACAAGCGCTACCGAATCGCCGACTCCTATCTCCGGTTCTGGCTGGCCTTCCTGCAACGCGGCATTCCGCTCATCGAACGCGGCCGTGGCGATCTCGCGCTAGCACGGATCGAACGCTCATGGACCACTTGGCGTGGACGCGCCATCGAACCATTGGTCCGCGAATCCCTGATGCGCTTACTACCTGACGAGCGATGGCCTGATACCGAGGCGGTCGGCGGCTGGTGGAACCGGCAGAACAACCCCGAAATCGACCTGATCGGCGCCGACCGCGAACCTATCGCCAGGGCAGTACATTTCGTCGGTTCGATCAAGTGGCTCGAAGACCGGCCCTTCGACCGCCACGACTACGACAGCCTTGCCCGCTCGCTGCTCGCAGTGCCAGGTACCGATCACGACACCCGGCTCGTAGCCGTCTCCCGATCCGGCATTGCAGAGAAGTTGCCGCTGGCAATGCACTGGGGCCCGGACGAACTTGTCCGAGCATGGCAGTGATCAGCTACGCTGATCACTGCGCGCGCGATCATCGTGACCGGTCGACGGAAGGTCGGAGGGCACGGCTTGTCCTTGGACTAGACATCGCCACTTCCACAGCTGACCGCACGGCAGCGGTCGCAGATCCGGGTGAATGTTTGTCGATAGTGACCACAAGTTCCAGGTCCGGAGCCGATTCGCCAGCTCATCGGCGACATTCTGGGCTTGTTCAGCCGACGCTCGGTAGTCCAGCGTCAGCGGACCGGATTCGATGCGTAGGTGCCGAACACGCTGGCACCGGCAAACGAGGATCGTGTCGGATCACCGAGGCTCGCAGCACCCTGCTGATGAACGTCTCTCGATCCGACGATGCTCAGGCGCCGTAGGCTCTGGGACGGCACGCCTCCCCCACTCGCCGCCCGGCTCACGCCTCCACCAACTCGTGCCCATCCCAGGTGAACCGCGCCGTCGTCACCGCGTCATTCCCGTCGCCGCCCACGATTTGATGAATCCCGATCCCGCTCAGCTCCGCATACGTGCACCATTCGTGATCCGAGGTCAGCATCAGGTCCAGGTCCAACGCCGTCAGCAGTGCGAAGATCTGTCCCCGGTTCACGGTGTCCACCCCGACGAACACCTCATCCAGCAAGATCACGCGCGGGGCCTGTGGCGCGGCCTGATAATGCGCGGCGACGGCGGCGAACAGCGGGAGGTGCAGCGCGATGGCCTTCTCGCCGCCGGAGAGCGCGCCGTGCAGTTTCTTGGTCAGCTCCTGGAAGCCTTCCCCGTTGCCGCGGTCGATCTTGACCACGAAACGATGCCAGGCCGTGTAGTCGAAGACCTGGGCGAGTTGCTGTTCCCAGCTGGTGGCGGTGTCGTCGGCTTTCGCCTCCTCGATGCGGTCGCGCAGGAAGCGGTGCAGGGATTCGCGGTCGGCCTCGCTGAGGCGGACAGGGTCCTTGAGCAGGAGGTCGCGGGCGGCCTTGGTGCCCGGCGGGAGATCTTTGCCTACCTGCCAGACCAATTGGACGGCGACGTTGGAGGCGGTGCGCACGCGCTCCAGCCGGGCGTTCATGCTGTCGACGAGGTCGTTGGCCTGGCGGATGCGGGCGGCGAGGTGGCGGCGGGTGTCACCGGTCAGGGTTTGGTCGAACAACCGCCGTTCCTGTTCGGTGATCTCGTTCTTGCTCTGGTCGGCTTCGGCGACGAGGACCTGGAGGAGTTCGGCGCAGCCGACCCGGACTCCGTCGACGACCGCGGTGAAGACCTGGATGTCGTCGTCGGTTTCGAGATCGAGGTCGGCGCGGGCGCTGAGCGCCGTGCGGCATTCGTGCACAGCCTCGTTCAGGCGGCGCACCGCTTCGTTGAGGTTCGCCGGGGCGTACGGCACGGTGGGCCAGGCCGCGGCGACCAATCGCGCGGCATCGAGTGCGGCGCGAACACCATCCGAGGTGGCCAGTGTCTCCCGGAATTTCAGCAGATCAGGAAGTGCGCTGTCGTCTGGGAAGATTCCGACGGACAGATGCCGAAAGCGCAGCGCGACTGCGTCTCTCGCTGCGGACGCGGTCGCTCTGGCCTCGGCGTCGGCGGCCTTTTGCGCTGCGAGACGGCCTACCTCCGTGGCGAGGTCGGTGAGCGTGGCGCGGTCTTGTTCGAGGTTGCCGTTGAGCTCCTCGATTCGGATTCGGAGCTGTTCGATCTCGGTCAGTACTTCGCGATAGTCACGCCCGACCGACTCTTCGATGGCTTCGAGTTCGGTCTTCATCTGCTGGTACTCGGCGGCTGCCCTGATGGCGGCTCCGGCATGCTCCATGGCGTCGGCGGCTGAGGTCTGCGCGTGATCGGCGAGGAGGCTGGTGGTCGCGCGGGCCTGCCGCAAGTCGCCGTGAGCGTCGAGCCAGCCGTCGGCTTGACCGGCGAAATCGTCGATGGCTTCGTTCAGAGTCGCGAGGGCGGCGCGTTCGGTGGGAAGTCCACTTTCGGCGGCGAGCGAGGAAAGGCCGTGCAGGGCGCTTTTGACCCCGGCTTCCTTCGCCGAGACGGTCTCGAGGCAGTTGCGTACCTGGCGATCGGCCGCGGCAAGGTCCGATTCGGCTCGGGTGAGCTGGTTTTCGGCGGCGAGCAGCAGCTCGTGATCGGGACGGCTGTCGCGCTCGGACTCGATCAGGCCGCGATGGACGCTCAGCTGCCGCAGTCGGGCGTGCAGCTCGTCCAGCTGATGGTCGTACTCTGCTATCGCGTCTCCGATTTCGCGGATGCGACGCTGTCTGGCGCGTTCCCGGGTCGAGGCGCCGATGTAGGCGGGTTGATCCTTGTGCCAGCTGCCGTTGAGGTTGCCGATGCGCCAGCCGCCGTCGGCGCCGACGGCAGCCACCGACCCGGTGGGCAGTCGATCGCCGAAAGCGATAGTGGCCAGCAGGCCGCGCACCACGTCAGGGGTGACCTCGGCATCGGGAACCGCGACAAGAACATCCGCGAGCGAGCGACCAGCCACCGGCGCCACAGCGGTGTGGTCGGCGAATGCGTCGTGGCCTTCCACGTCGCCGCGTGAACCGATCCAGGCATCCAACAGTCCAGCGGATTCAAGGGCGGCCTCGATGCCCGCCGCGGCGCTATCGGGCACCTCCTCGGCGAAGTCGATCAGCCGCCACAGGGGTGCACCGGCCATCCGGCTCCGGTCGGTGGTGCGCCAAGGTGGGGTTGTCGGTGGGATGTCGTGTTCAGCTGTGAGGCTGTCTCGCTCAGCGGCAAGTTCGCCGCGTTTGCTTTCGGCATCGCCGATTTCTCGCTCACACCGGGTCTCTTGCCGCGCCAGATCTTCCAACGCGGCCGAGACCACCTTGTTGACCGTGTCGATCAGTGCCGATTGGCGGTCGGCCAGATCGGCGAGGTTGTCCGGGTTCTCGAACGACAGTGCGCGGCATCCGATGGCCCAGTCGCGCAGGCGATCACGCAGGGCATCGAGCTCGCGTGCGTGTTCCTCGGCGGCCCTGGTCCGCGCATCCCCGGCGGTCGCGAACTCGTCCCTGGCCGACTCCAACGCCTTCTCGGCGTCCGTACGCGAATCGACCGCTCGTTCGTGTCGCTCCAGCGCGCGACTCATATCGCCGATGCGATCGCGTCTGCCCCGCACCGCCGCGCGCAGCAAAGCTCGGGACCGAGGGGATTGCGGATCGGCGGCCAGCTCGTCGTACACGCTGACGAGCCCGGCGCGGTGCGCGGCTTGGCGGGCTTCGATGCCGCTTCGCTCCGCGATCCTCGCGAGCCGTTCTTCGGACTCGACGGCGGCGGCGTGATCTTCCGCGGCAGTCGTCGCGGCAGACTGCTTCCGCTGCGATTCTGCCTCGGCGCGCTCTGCCCGCTCCCCGGCGCTTCGGGTTGCTTCGCGCTTGTCGACGAGTTTCAAGCCCTCTTTATAGGCATCGGATTTTCTCAGCCCTTCCCGCCTGGCCCCGGCCTGCGACAGATCGAGTTTTCTCGCGCTTATGCGTTGCTGGGTCTCGCCTTTACGCTGCTCGGTGCGCTCGTACTCGTCGGCGGACTTCTTGGCCGCGGCGGAGATTCTCTCCAGCTCTGTGGTCGCCGAGATGAGCGCGGCGGCCCCGGCACGCAGCACCCGCTGCGCATAGGTGCGCTGATGACGTGCCAGCGTGCGAGTGGCCGCGACCTCGGCATCCAAGCGCGCCAGCCGTTCCCGCTGCGCGTCGAGACGCTCGAAGCCCTCGGCGAGGTCGGCGATCTCGTCGTGGCTCAGCGGCGGCAGCGCGCGCGACAGCAGTGTCGACAACAGGGCCGGGTCGAGTCGCTGGGACAGTTTCGGCGTCCGCAACTGAAGCAAAGCGGTGATCAACGCGTCGTATCGCTGTTCGTTCAGCGTCGGGAACAGCATCGAACGCACTCTCACGCGGTAGTCGGCCGCGCTGTCGTGCACCTTTCCTCCGGCGCTGAGCCGCTCGTCCAGCGCCGCACGGGTCAGCGGGCGGCCGGATTCGGTCAGCGCCAGCTCGCGCTCGGAATGCGCTGTGCCGATCCGTAACTCGGTGGTGAAGTAATCCGCGTGCACCGACGTCGTCCGGCTGGTGGCCTGTAGCCGCGCACCACAGGTGAACCACTTTTCCGTCTCCCCGGGAAGCCGAAATTCGAGCCAGACGTATCCGACCCGGGTGGCACCGGACGCGCCCTCGCCCATGAGATTCCAATACATGGTTCGTTCACCGGTGCCGAAGGTGGACAACCGATTGGCCCGCAGATTCGCGTCGAACAGGAAGGGCAGCAGCAGTTCCAGCGCCTTGGACTTGCCGCTCCCGTTCGGGCCGCGCAGCAGCAGACGTCCGTCGTGGAATTCGAAAACCTCGTCGTAGTAGCGCCAGACGTTGAGAATTCCCGCGCGGGTCGGCACCCACCGGCTGCTCTCCTGCGCACCGGGCAGCGGTTGCGGCAACTGGGTCACGGTCATGACGGTTCCTCGGTGGAGTCGGCTGTGCGGATCTCGCTGACGCGGTATCGGGATGCGGCGGGCAGCGGGGTCACCAGTCCCGACGCCGAGAGGCGGACCAGCCCGAACGACCTCAGCACGGCGAGAGCGTCGGAAACGAGTTGGCGCGCGCCGTCATCACCTCGATAGGTGCGAGCCCAGCGCGGAAACCGGTCCAGTATTCCGGCGGCGCTGCGCTGCAACTGTTCGGCGGTGGTCGGGCCAGGCATGGCGTCGAGAAGCAGCAGGGCTGCCACCTTGGCGGTGCCGGCGTCATCGGGAAACCGGCTGTCGGTGGCGATGCCGTCGGGGTCGACCAGCAACAGTCCTTCGGCCCGCTCTTCGAGAACGAAACCGCCCTGTTCGGCGGCGCGACGGAGTAGCTGCCTGCCGGTGGGCGAAGCGAGGTAGGCCCGCTCGTCCTCGGTGAGTTCGTCGAAGTACACCACCGGATCGTCCACCAGGCGGCGAAATACACTGTGCCGCAACCACAGATTGCGCTGAACGTCGGAAACACCTGTGCGGTCGGCATGCCTGCCCGACGCAGCCGCCAGACCGTAGCGGCGTTCCCTGGTGAGTTCCACGAGTACATCGTCGAACCGCAACGGCACCTCCGCGGTGGGCAGTCCCAGTTGCGAGGGGCCGGTCGGGAGTGCCAGCAACCGCAACAGCAGCGTGGTGTCGACTCGGAACAGCACCTTCGCGGTATCCGACTCCACGTACGAATCGGCGGCTCCGTCGATTGCCTCGAGCACACCGAACGCCTCCAGCAACCGCAACGCGTCCACGAAAGCCATGCGCTCCGCGCGGTTGGCCGTATCGAAGCTCGCCACCACAGGGTCCTCCGCGGTGGCGACACGCACCCGCCCTGCGAGCAGACCGATCGTCGTCACCGGAGCGGCGAACAGTTCCGCCGCCACAACACACAGCAGGACGTACCGTCTGCGATCGAATTCGGCTCTGCCCGAACGCAGTCGGCGCGCCGGTCGGGTCGGGTCGATGGCCGCGCGCACTTTGACCAGACGGGCGTAGCCGAGGCGTGGCTCGACGATCAGGGCCCAACCGCAGTGGTAGTCGAACCACTTCGCGATCGGATCGCGCCGCCGCCGGATCACGTCGAACACCTCCGGTGTGGCACGTTCGGTGATCAGCGGATCGGCCAGCAGGTGCCGCACGCCGCGCGCGATCTCCTCACGCTCGGCGATCACCAGTTGGTTGGCGAGCTCGCTCACAGCTTCCTCCCGTGATTCGCCGCGATCACGCGGATGCTCCTCGTCGCCGCGCACCGCGACCGAGCGCGGTGACCTCCACGATGTAGTCGGGTCCGCGGAATACGCCACGCGGCGTCTTCAGTTCGGCGGTTCCGCCGTCCGGCGGGGTGCGCAGAACGATCTCCACACGACCATCCGTGGTACTGCCCCGCCGGATTCCGTTCGCTTCCGGCGCGCTGCCCAGCGCTCGGCCGAGCAACTCGAGCAGCCGTTCGAACACTCCGTGATCCAGTTCGCCGAACCCCGAAAGGCGCACGGTTCCACCGGTATCCAGCATGTCCCACGCCGCCTGTAGTTCGGCCCGTTCGGCCGCGGCCCTTGCGGCCCTGGCGGCTTTGATCGCCGCGACATCCGGAATCGCGCCGGTCCTGCCGAAGCGCTCGGTACGACCCGACGAACGCAGCAACGGCGAGACCTCGACCGCAGGCGCCTCGTGCCACGACGCGGTGTAGCTCACCAACTCCGGGTCGGGGTGCGCCAGATGCGGATGCCGCGCGGAGCTGAGCCCGAAGGCCGTTGACCACAGCCGGTGCAGGTCGTCCTGCTCCGGCAGCACCGAAAACCACCGCGCCAGTTCACGGAAGTCGGCCGCGGCGCTGCTCGACCGCCTGCGCGACTCGGTGATCCGGTCGAGTACCTGCAGCAGCGTGATGATGGCCTTCCGGCCGACTTGTCGTAGCTGGTCGATGCGCGGTGTGGTCCCGTCGGCGGGCAGGAACCAGGCTCGCAGACCGTCCCAGCGCGCTCTGCGGTGCTCCAGCCACGCGGAGCTCGGATCGGCGCCGCTCAGTTGCGGCAGCTCGGCTCCGAGCAGTGCGCGCTGATGCATGCGGGTGACGCCGTAGTTCTCGATCAACTGGATGCGGGAGGCGATGGCGTGCGTGCGGTATTCGATGTTGGTCAGAAACTCCTGGAGATACGCCACCGTGGCGGCTTTTACCTCGTGGAATACGGTGAGGTCGACGCCGTCGGCACGCAGCAGTCGCTGTAGTTCGCCGTTGAACTGTTTGGTGTTGCCGCGCAGCGCCTCCAAGTGGGACTCGAGCTCGCTCAACACCGTGAACACTCGGCGGTCCGGGCCGGAGTCGAGTTCGTGCGCCAGGTCGGCCAGCCGGTCGGAGATCGCGTCGAGTACGGCGGTCTGCAGGGCGCCGGTCGAGGCGAGGACCGTCATCGCGTGCACGACACCGGCGAATGCGGCCTCCCCCTGCTTGGTGAGCGAGTACTGGAGGTTGCGGCGTTCGTATTCGCTTGCGGTGCGGTAGTTTTCGGAGTGGTTCTGGATGACGTCGACCAGATTCCAGGTGTGCAGCTGGTCCAGCGCCGCGGTGAGGTCGTCGTCCTCGACGGCTTCCAACCATCCGACCGACCGCAGCCGCGCCCGAACCTCGTCGATGCCGAGCGCGGTCTCCAGACGTTCGTTCGCCTCACCGAACGCGTGCAGCACCGACACATAGAGACCGGCGCGATCGCCGCTGGTGAAGCGGAACATCTCGGGCGGAACACGAATCGGGTCCATAGCAATTCCCTCTGGCTGGCGACTCGACTGCCCACCATAGACCCAGGGGCCGACATTCACGGCCCGATGTCGGCGAGCAGAACGTCGACAACCCGCTCTTCGGGGACCGCCAGGCCGGTCCGGCGCAGGTGCTCGGACAGGTCGCCATCCCACGGCACCGGCGTCACCCTGCCGACGGCGGGTCCGTTCGCCCCAACCGCCGAGAGGTAATCCGCGCTGGTCATCCGCCACGGCATCGCCCCGAACCTGGCGACGATGTTGGCGGCGATCCGCAGGCCCTCACCGTCGAAGTCACCGTGGTAGCGAAGTTCGGCTCCCGCACGCGACAACCGATCCAGCAAATGCACGCAGGCGCTGCTCGGCCACCCGGCCGTGCACACCATCGGCGGGCAACGATCGCCGAAGCGCGCCAACGCCATCGCGAGGATGCTGGGGTTCTCGACCACCCACACTCGACCGGCTGCTTCGGCCATCCGTGGCTCGCATCGGATTTGCTGCAGCGTGACAACCCCGGCGAGCCCACGGCTTGCGCAGGTGCGCAAGATCTGGCCGACCACTCCGTCGGCACCTCTCGTCGGCAGACCAGCGACGAGCACGGTGGATGACAGTTCGTCGTCGGCCACCCCGGCACGCTCCCACAGAGCGCGCAACCGAATGGCATCGGTTGGCGGATCGCTGTCGTACAGCACCGCCAGCGCGCGGATAACCGTGGCCTGTAACCGCGTTCCGTCGTCGAGGGCGTGCGGGTCGCCGAGCACTCGCTCGGCGAACACCGGCAAAGGGACACCTGCTCCGGGTAGCTCGCCCAGGACGCGAAACGCTCGTTCCAGCTCGAATCTCGTGTATTCGACCGACCTCGTCATCAACCCCGCGCGCCGCGTCGAGGCCACCCACTCCTCCAGAGCAGGTTGAGCGCGCACGACGCCGTGGCCGGACAACCACGCCCACAATTGCTGTCGAGCAGCCAGCTGAGCAGCGCGCTCGGCTGATCTGTCGCCAATCGGCCCGATAAGGCGCTCGACGACCGTGTAGGCATCCGCCCCGGTGACCTCGAGCAGCACCGCATCGACCTCGGCCAAACTGACTGTCCGGTACTCGCCGGGCAGTCGAGACGCCCCGAAGAAATCGGCGAGGGCCGTCTGCTGGCCAGTATCCAGCGGCCCGACTTTGACTCGATTCACAGGCCGACCTGTCGCCAGACGCCGATGCAACGCCTGCCACAGCGGTGCCAAGTCCGCGGATAGACGCTCTATCGCCTGTTCGTCACTCATGGATCGTCAGGGTCCCTCCCGTACGCACCCTTCGGCCAGATCCAAGCGAACCTTGGCGGCACTCGTTGCCGCCGCCGACGACTGCCCGGTTGCGGTCACACCGTGCACGAGGACTGCCCGACCGAGACCATTCCGCTGATCGAGAATTTCCTCGGCTGAACCGACCATCGAACACATGCACCGCCCTCCGGCGGTCATCGCCTGAGCCCTTCGACCGCCACGACTACGAAACCCTAGCCAGCTCCGTGCTCGCAGTGCCCGGAACCGATCACGACACCGGTTCGTGGCTGTCTCCCGATCTTGCATCGCAGAAACCTTGCCGCTGGCAATGCACTGGGGCCCAGAAGAACTCGTCCGAGCATGGCAGTGATCGGCGACGCTGATCACTGTGCTCGAATAGACCAGGCGTCCGGTGCAACATCCGGCTACGAACGACGTCGGCGGACTATGCAGTCACCGACTCGCCCCGACAAGATCACGGGCGATTCATTATCGGCCGACTCGGGCGGATTCTTGCTTCGCATTCCGCGCTCGACCAACAGATTCATCGGACTCTTAGGTGATCAGATCGTGATAAAGCGCCCGCGTTAACAGATAATTCCAGAATGTGAGCTATCTCACGTTTCCTATCGTAACTGCTGTTCAGGCGCGTATTGAACGCCGGAAAGATGGACCTTGAAGATCGGCAATTTCTCTTATTAACTATCCGTTTGCTGTGTGTTCACCTGTCGTGACCAAGCTGAGATCAGGTCCGAAAGAGACTGAGAACCCAGACCGTGACTGGATTCTCCCCGGGTACGACAGCGGCACCCGAGGGGCACCGACCCCGAGTAGTTCCCGCATCGCGCCGCCAGGAATTCGAATCCCTGGCTTTCACAACGAAATCCGAAAACAGCACACGAGCCGATTCGGGCGGACTTTCCCACCGGACGCCCGCTGTCGATCCGCGCTGCCTGCTCGGGCCGGATCGCCGCATGATCAAGGAACCGATTTCGCAATGCCTGACTCACGCCCTTCTCCTTTCCGCCATCTGTCGCTTCGTAACGGCGCCGTCCTCGCGGCCGCCATCGGCATCATCGCCATCGGCTCCTCCGCCGGCGTGGCGGTGGCCGATGACGGCGTTCCGTCCGGTATCGCGCCGGTCGCCGGCGCCCCCGCCCTGCCCGGCCTGCCCCCACTGCCTCCGCTGCCCGGGCTGCCGCTGATGGGCATCCTGCCCCCACCGCCGCCGCCGGTCTACGAGAACAACCTCGACGGCTGGATCCGCCAGTCCCTCGACATTATGCGCGTCCACAACATCCCGGGCAGCTACGACAGCATCCATCGCAACGTGATGCGCGAATCGGGCGGAAACCCCCATGCCATCAACACGTGGGACTCCAACGCCGCCAAAGGCACCCCCTCCAAGGGCCTGCTCCAGGTGATCGACCCGACCTTCAACGCGTATCACGTCGACGGCACCCCCTTCGACATCTGGGACCCGGTCGCCAACATCACCGCTGCCTGCAACTACGCGGCTCACCGCTACGGTTCGATCGATAACGTCAACGGGCCCTATTAGGCTCGGCGTATCTCCGGCAGCGCCTCCTCGTCTCACCGACGGGAGGCGCTGTCGGCCAGCCGAAGTCGGCATCCTCGAGGCCCAACAACCGACGCCCTGGTCGAACTCGACGGTCGCGGCACCGCCATCGAAAACCCAACAGGCACTTGGCATTGCAACCAATTTGGCGAGCGACTCACCGACGAGCGCCCGTTGGCGCTGGTCACATCCGTACTCCCGCCAGTGACAACAAACCCACTCACGAGGCCACATACGCTTGCCTTATGCCCAGGTGGAGCACGCACGGCAGCGATAGTGGGGCCACCAGCTCAGCATGGAACGATACCGAAACGCTATCAGCGGCAACCATTTCCAGGTCGAGATCGAAATCGAACAGCGTTGCCCGTACCGATTCGCCGTCGGATGTCCACAGCGAAGCACCCGCCGCGTTCACAGCGCATCTTGCCCGGGTTGCGGCGACTGCGAAACTCGAATCACGTTACAGCGCAAGGTCGGCGGCGATCTCACCGCCGAAACGGCAAGAGCGAGAAGATTTCCCGCTTCACACGTACCGCTCCGGCACAGCCGCGCTCGTCGGGCTCTGTATCGGCATAGTGCTTTTGGTGGTCTCCGGTTGCCTGTTCGTCGATCGTCCCACCGAGCAGGCGACGCCGACCACTTGGCTCCGCGCCAGCACGCCGCCGAGCACCACGGCGCCCCCGACTACCGCGCCCGCGGCAAAGCCCACACACGTTCCACCTGCCGCCAGGCTGGGCATCGGGGTGGCCTTAGGGAAGGTCACCGCCAACGACGGTACGACGCTAGTGGTCAAGAATATCACCGGCAGAAGCGTCAAAGTCCGCAGCAACACCGCCACCAAGTTGCACGTCCTGTCGGCCGCCCGGGCTGCCGACATACGCGTCGGCACCGTCGTCGCCGTATACGGGCAGCAACAATCCGATCAGTCGATCATGGCCAATGTCATCACCGGCATCTGGATCGGCGCCTCCCCCAGGTGATTTCGCCCAGACTGCGAGAGCAAGCATCTCGGCTCTTACCAGCACAGCACTTGCGAGCGGCGGCGCCCAGGTGCGATGCATGGCAATACCAGCGCTCATTCCGCCCAATCAGCCGCCGAGGCGCCGGGTAGCGGGTCATTCGTCCATCCGGTAGTTCTACGCGGTGCACCGGACACTTGCGTCGCAGTCGTGCTCGAGCGGACGAATACCGCGAACATCCCCTCGCCACACCGAATCTGGGCGGCATCGGACGTCATGGCTGAACAGCGCGAGCCTCGACCCGCTGACCGGCCGAGGCGCCGGGCCGTCTCCGATCGACTGTGACGACGTGCCGCGTTGGACATTTTAGGTCGACTGACCTATATTACGGTTCGTGAACGATGACCTCCAGTTCGATGCGCAGGGCCCGGTTCTTCTGGTCGGCGGGTACGGGACGGTTGGCGCCGAGGTCGCGCGGATGGCGGCCGCATCGCTGCCGCTGCTGCTCACCGGCCGGTCCGTGGAACGCGGTCGGGATCTGGCGGCGGAGACCGGTGCGGCGCTGCGGGTGTGGGATCTGGCCGATCCGGCTCCCTTTCGAGCGGGTGTGCGTGCGGTCGCCGGGCTGGTCAACGACCCCGATGACCGGATCCTGCGGGCGGCGATCGCGGGCGGGGTGCCGTTCGTCGACGTCACCCGCTGGACCAGCCGTTTGCAACGCGCCGCGACCGTGGCCTCGATGCTCCGTCCGGCCGCACCTGTGCTGCTGTCCTCGGCGTGGATGGGTGGCGTCACCAGCCTCGTCGCGGCCCATCTCGCCGACGAGCTCGGCGGCGCGGACACCGTCGAGGTGGCGATCCGCTGGGACTTGCGGGACCGAGCCGGGGCCGACTCGGTGGAGTTCATGGACCGGCTGGGACTGGACTACGAGGTGGTCGAGGACGGGCAGCGGCGCACCGTGATGCCGCTCAGCGACGCTCGCCGAATCCGCATCGGCGACAGCGTCACCCGGGTCGCCCGCATCGACACGCCGGAACAGTTCACACTGCCCCTGACACTCGGCACCACCACCGCGGCAACCCGTATCGGATTCGATTCTGCCGCGTCCACTTCCGCGTTGCTCGCGGTCAAGCGAATCGGGTTCTTCCGCTGGGGGCGCGGCGACTGCTTCGCCGGTGCGCGGCGGACATTGCTGTATGCGCCCGGTGAGGGCGGCATCGCCAAGCTACGCATCGATGTCACCCACGGCGGAATCACCCGTACCGCGGTCGTGACCGACCCGGCCGGGCAAGCCCACCTCACGGCGGTCGGCGCACTGCAAGGAATATTCCGAGTGCTGGGCCTGGACGGCGCACCCGCGTCTCCCGGCGTCAGCTTCCCAGAGCAGACACCCGCGCCCGCCGAGGTTCCGACCATGCTGGCGAACCACGGTGTGCGGGTCGACACCGTAGCCGAGACCGGCAGGGCCGCATGACCCAGCCGCGCGGCGCCGCCCGGACCACCAAGGGAACCCAACGCCGAAGCGACCTGCTCGACATAGCCGAACGGATCCTCACCGAATCAGGTCACGGCGAACTGACCATGCGCGCCGTCGCCTCCGCCGCCGAGATACGGCTGGGCCATCTGCAGTACTACTTTCCGAACCGCGGCGATTTGGTCACCGCAGTACTGAACCGCTCCCTCGAACAGTCCTTGCAACGCCTCACCCCGCTGCTGACATCCAACCAACCCGCCGCCGATCTGATTCGAACGCTGCTGGCAGAGCAGGACGACCCACGACTCGTGCGCATCTACACCGAAGTGTGGGCACTCGCCGCTCGCGACGAGCCGACAGCCGATGCGGTGCGCGGCTTCTACCGGACCTACCAAGAGCAAGTCATGCACGTCATCCGGACACGGAATCCCGAAGTCCCCGAGGATGTCTGCCGCACGAACGCACGCCTGTTCACCATGCTCATCGAAGGCGCGGCACTGTTCCGCTCCGGCATCGCCGACCACGCCGACCCAGCTACGGACAAGGCACTGATCGCAACGGCCGCAGCCCTGCTGGCACCACAGACCGCGGCGACGCAGAGCCTTGATCCAAGCCAGCTCCGACCAATGTGACAGAACCGCATCCCGCGCCTCGATCTTCATACGGTGCTCGCAGCCGTCGACGCGTGCCGATGTCCGGTTCCCCTGGCCACCGCCATATAGTCCGATTGCGGGCATCGCCGAGCGCGGCCAGGACGCCGCAACTGCGCCGGGTTTCGCGGTCTTGACGAGTTCCGTCCTCGGTGTGGCGGTTCTCTTGTGCGTCCGCTCGACCGGGCTCCGTTCATCGGGGCCTTGACCGGCCCCGATCAGTTCCTTTGTTTGGTGATCGGTGCGATTTTTTGAGCGCTTCCCTGCTGATGTGGGCGATCGAGACGCCGTACTTGGTAGCCGGATCGGTGTTTCGGCCGGCGAGCTTCGACTCCGCACGTCCGAAAATGGAAGAAGTCGCGGTCGAGATGCGGATAGGCCGAATACGCGCCGAGACCTGAGTCTCAGCGGGCTCGGCACAGCCACCGCTTGCGGTGCCGAGAGCCGACCGGTCCCTGCGGCCAGCCGAGTAGCCGACTCACCACACTCCGCACAGCCAGTCCAGCACCACCGCGGCGGTCCACGACTGGTTCGTGCTGCCCAGCGGCTTGCCGGTGAACGGCTCGTAGTATTCGCCGAACGAGCCGTCCGACACCAGATGCACGCCCTGGGCGCGGAACTCGCTCGCGTGCCGCGGCCAGTCGCGTTGCTCGAACGCCCAGCCGAACAGCCATGTGATCACCGGCCACTGCGGACCACGCCAATAGCAGCGCGAGTCGAACTCCGGCGACGAGGGCGACACCGACGGCGGCACCGCGGCGAGCAGGTGCGGGTTGCCCGACCAGTCCTGGCCGTCCAGGGTGGACATGAGCCGCTTCTCGATGTCGGCGGGCAGGCCGCCGCACAGCAGCGGCGCGAACCCGGCGATGGTCTCGGTGCGCAGCCACCGGTCGTGCCGGATATCGCGATCGCGGGCCATACCGGTCTCGGGGTGCACACTGCCGGCGACCGCTTCCCGCGCCCGCGCCGCCCACGCGCGGAGTTCGCCGATGTGCCCGGAATCGGCGCCGAGGTCCTCGCCGAGCCCGGCGAGGGTTTCGCTGGCCACGGCGAACACCGCGGTGGTGAACACATCGCCCACCAGGAAGCTCGATGAGCGCACGACCTCGTCTGGGTGATAGTTCGCCCGCTTCATCTGCTCGATGAGCCACAGGTATCGGTCGTATTCTTCCGCGGTCGGCCGCTCGCTCGCGTCGTTCACCTGTAGCAGGTCCAGGCGCGTGTACGGCGGGAGGTCCGGGCCGGGGACGACGGCGGCGTAGGGCTCGTCCCAGCGCGGCGAGTTGTCCATACCGGACTCCCACCCGTGCACGATCGACACCAGGCCGCACGCGTCGCGCAGGCGGTGCCGGACGATCCAGCGATGCCAGCGATAGAGCGCGGGCCACGCGTGCTGCGCGAACCGCTCGGCCAGCTCCGCGTCGGCCTGCGAGGTCTTGCGCGCGATCTCGACGATTCTGCGCAGGGCGATCGCGTGCACCGGCGGCTGGCAGATCCCGGACGTGCGAACGCCGGACGGCGCCTGCGGCGCGCGGTCGGTGCCCCAGCGGTCCGGCCCTGGAAAGTAGTCGCTGTCGTCGGTGAACACGATGTGCGGGATCATCCCGTCGCTCCATTGCGCGGCCAGTAGCGTGCTCAGCTCCGTGACAGCGCGGCTCACGTCGAGGTAGGCCAGCCCGATCGAGATGAACGCGGCGTCCCAGCTCCACATGTGCGGATACAGCTTGGGCGCCGCGGTGACCAGCGTGCCGGTGTCGTTGTCCCGGAGGACCAGCGTGGCCCGGGCGACCAGGCGGGCGGGCTGGAAATGGATATCGCGGTCGCCCGCGGCGGTGATCACTCGACCTCCAACAGCAATCCGGTCTCCGGGTCGTACCAGCGGCATGCCTCGGGTGGCACACGCAGGGTCAACGTGCCGCCCTCCTCGGCCCGGAAGCCCGGCGGCGCTTGGACTTTCACCGTCTGCCCGCTGATGTCGGTGGTCAGCAGGGTTGACGAGCCGAGCGGTTCGAGCACTTGGAGCTCGCCACGCACGGTCGCGTCGGCAGGGCTGTTGTCCACGACGATGGCCTCCGGGCGGACACCGAGCCGGAGCGTTCCGCCCTCGAACGAAGACAGTGCGGAAGGCACGGCGAGCGACTGCCCACCCAGGTCGATGCGCGGCCCGTCGTCTCCCGCCGCGACCGCACCGCTGAGGAAGTTCATCGGGGGGCTGCCGAGGAAGCCGCCGACGAATTCCGTCGCGGGGTCGTCGTAGACCTCGGTGGGCGGGCCGCATTGGACAATCGCCCCGTCGCGCATCACGGCCACGCGGTTGCCCAGCGACAGCGCCTCGACCTGGTCGTGGGTGACATAAATCGTGGTGGTGCCGAGCTCCCCGACGAGTTTCTTCAACTCGGCCCGGAACGACAGCCGCAGCAGCGCATCCAGATTGGACAGCGGCTCGTCCATGAGCAGCACATCGGCGTCCATCACGATCGCCCGCGCCACCGCGACACGCTGGCGTTGCCCGCCGGACAACCGCGCCGGGTACCTGTCCAGGTACGGCGTCAGCTGCAACAGTTCCGCGGCCCAGGCGACTTTGCGGCGGATCTCGTCAGCGGGCACGCCGTGCACCCGAAGACCGAAGCCGATATTGTCGGCGACCTTCTTGTTGGGGAATACGGCGTAGGACTGGAACACCATCGACAGGTTGCGCCGTCGTGGCTCGAGATAGGTGACGTCCTTGCCGCCGATCACTATCTGCCCCGAGTCGGGCAGCTCCAATCCGGCGATCATGCGCAGCAAAGTCGTCTTGCCGCAGCCGGACGGCCCGAGCAGCACCATGAACTCGCCGTCGGAGATCTCGAGCGAGACCTCGTCGGTTGCGCGCGCCGTGCCGCCGGGATAGGTCTTCGCCAGATCCCGGACAACCACTTCAGCCATTAGCGAACCCCTGTCATCTGAGCGTCGTCCCCCACATGTTCACCAAGTAGCGCCGCATCACGAAGATGAACGCCAGTGCCGGGATGATCAATGCGAAACCGCCCGCGAAGCGGTACGCGGTCGACGCCTCGTCCAGCGCCGTGAGCACCTGCGCGGGCAGCGTGCGGTGCCCGAGTGTCACGATCGTCGCGCCGAGGATCTCGTTCCACGACAGGACGAACGTGAAGATCGACGACGCGGCGAGGCCGGGCAGCGCGAGCGGCACCACGATCTTGCGGGCGGCCTGCCAGCGGGTGCAGCCGAAGACCTGGGCGGCCTCCTCGAGATCGGCCGGCACCGCGACGAAGATGCTCGCGGTGATGAGCACGGTGGTCGGCAGTGCGAGCGTGGTGTGCACCAGCGTCACGGCGAATACGGTGTCGTAGACGTCGATCCGCAGGAACATCGTGGCGAGCGGCACCGAAAGCACCACGATCGGCAGCGCTCGCACGAAGAGGATGAAGACTTGGTAGGTGTCTTTGCCTCGAAACGCGTGACGCGCCAACGCATATCCTGCGGGCGCGCCGACCACCAGTGACCAGAACACCGTGTAGAGGCCGACGAGCACCGAGTTGCCCAGGGCCGAAAAGGTTCCGGTGGCCCGGAAGAACGCGGCCAGTGTCTCGGTGGAGAAATCCCTCGGAATCAACGGCTTCGGAAACTCGTTGAGCGCCTCGCGCGAGGACACCGCGGCGAGTCCGATGAGGACGATCGGCAGCGCCATGAACACGGTCACGGCGAGGCAGGCCAGCTGAACCCACATCGTGCGCCAGCGGCGCCTGCGCAGTGGCGCACGGTCGATAGGTGGCAGCACGCGCCGGGGCGGTGCCTCGGTCTGGTTCATCGCGATCCCTATCTCCTGCGGGAGTTCCCGCACCCCGTCCGCTCGGTCAGCGCTGCGCGATCATGTCTCATCGAGCCTCCTGCGTCCTGCATGAGTTTCCGCATCCCGTCGGCTCGATCAGCGCTGCGCGGTCGTTTCTCATCGAGCCTCTTCCGGCTGCCGGACCGTCCGCAGGTAGAACACGGCGGTGGCGAGTGAGATCGCCAGCACGATCAGCGAGACAGCGCTGGCGACCGCGGGGTTCTGCAGGTTCGCATACCACTCGTAGGTCTCACCGACGAGCAGCGGAAAGTCCCGCCCGGTCAGTGCCTGCGCGACGGCGAACGCCTGCAGCGCGAGAATCGTCCGTAGGATCAGCGCGACCTGGAGACTCGGCCCGAGCAGCGGCAGCGTCACGTGCCGCAGCCGCTGCCAGAAGTTCGCGCCGAAAACCTGTGCGGCCTCGTCGTAGTCGCGCGGAATCATCTGCACGCCCGCCACCACGATCACGAACACCAGCGACGTCGCGCGCCAGATCTCGGCGATCACCACGGCGAGCAGCATCGTGCCGGTGTTCTGGTAGCTGAGCCACTGCACACCGTCATCCGAAAGACCGAGCCCGACCAGCAGGGAGTTCAAATAGCCGCGGTTGTCGAAAATGGACAGCCACACCAGGCCGGCGGCCAGTTCGGAGATCGCGAGCGGCAGACACCACAGGTAGAAGTGGCCGCCGGCGAATCGCGGCCGTGCCTGCATGAGCAGCGCCATGCCGACTGCGAGCACCAACTGGATCGGCACGACGATCACGATCAGCACGAGGGTATTGCGTAGTGCGCTGAAGATATACGGATCGTCGAACAATCGCTCCCAGTTGGCCAGCGTGAACCCGTCGTCACCACGGAATGCCTCGAGCCCGCCCTGCCCGAGTGGCCAGCCGAACAGCGCGAGCATGAGCACGATCGAGGGCAGCAGCAGAATCCACGGTGAGCGCAGTCGCGAGATCATGGCTATCCCACCCGGCAGAGGTCGGCGGCCGGGTCGGGAGCCCAGCACGGCACTTTCAGGTCGTCGAGGATGCCTTGGAGCACCCGTGCCTGCTGATCCAGGGTGGCTCGAATGTCGGCTCCGTCGAGCACGATCGAGCGGAAGCTGTCCTTGAACACCTTGCTCACCTCGCCTTCGCGCTGACCGAGGCCCACCGGCGGTAGCGAGAGAATGGCGCCCGGCGCTTCCTGCTGTCGGCGCACCGCGTCGGCCTCGAGTTGGACGGCCGGGGGCAGGTCACCCGGGATCGTCGTGTCGACGGACGGGAAAAAGCCATTGGAACGCAGCAGCCGGAGTTGTGTTTCCGGGCGGGTGAGCGTGCTGATCGTCCGCTGCGCGAGTTCCGGGTCCGAACTGCCCTTGGGGACCGCGAGTCCCGCGATCACGGCCATGTAGCCGAGGCCGTGTTCGCCGCGCGGCGCGGGAAGCATCCGCCAGTTCTGCGGATCGCGCTCGGGTGCGTCGACAATGCGCACGACGTGGTCCCACGCCATACGCACCTCGCCGCTGTCGAGGGGCTCCTGCATGAAGTCATAGTTCGTGCTCGACGGTGCGCAGTTGGCCCACAGCTCACGAAAGTATTGCCACGCCGTCACGGCCTCGTTCGATCGAAAGGTGGTGATCTGCCCGCCGGTGAACGAGGGCAGCAGGAACCCCTGTGTGAACCGGTGCAGCAGGCCCTTCGGGCCTGCGGGCAGGCCGAGCATAGGGCGGTTGCCGTTTGCGCGGCGCGCGGCAATGGCCCAGTCGAGGAACTTGTCATAGGACAGCGATGTGGCGTCGGCGCCGGACGGCAGGTGCTCGAGCGCGTCAGCATGTGCGGCAAGGACGTAACTCGCCGTGACCCACGGGATGTACCACGTGCGGTCGGTGCCCACCCTGGCGAGTTTCAGGTAGTCGGTCGACCAGCCTCGATCGCCAAGATCGGCGAGCAGACCGGTGAGGTCTTGCAGGTAGCCGTCGGCGAGCGGCGCGATGTCGCCGTGCAGACCGCCGAGCAGGCCGATCTGGGTCGAGCCCGCATCGACTTGGCTGCGCACCTGACTCGAGAACGGGCTCTCCTCGATGGTCACGTAGCCGACGCCGGGCGCGGTATCGGCGAGCAGTCCGCGGAACCGCTCGGCCTCGTCGGCGGGACGGAACTGGGTGGACAGGAAGATCATGCCACCGTTGCCGCTGGTGGGGAAGCCGGTGCAGGCCGCGGCGGAAAGGGCCGCCGCGCCGACGCCCGCTGCGCGCAAGAAGGATCTGCGCGTCACACCGGATACCAGCATGCATGGCTCCTGTTCGTGCACACCGCGTTTGGAACTTTTGTCAGTTTGGTTAACGTAAGTCCGTTGAGGGATATTGTCAATATGCCCGCGACCACCTCCACGCCATCGAGCCCCACCTCGCCGGGACATGTGCTTGCCCTGCTGCGCGCCGCGGGCCCGTTGACGCGGCTGGAACTGCAGGAACGCGCGGGCCTGTCGCGGGTGACGTTGGTCGAGCGGCTGGAGGTGCTGCGCGGCCTCGGGCTCGTTCGCCAAGCGGGCCATCGGGAATCGAGCGGCGGACGGCGTGCCGAAGTGCTCGAGGTCGACGACACCGGCCGCACCGCGCTCGTCGCCGATCTCGGACAGAGCCACGCGACACTGGCGGTGGTCGACCTGCGCGGGTCGGTGTTCGCGCGTGAGGACCACCGGCTGCCCCTGCGGCACAGTCCACGGGAGATCGTGCCGATGCTGCTCGGGACGGGCCGGAAACTGTTGCGACAGACCGGGCGAGCGGACACCCTGTGCGCAATGGCGCTGTCGGTGCCGGGGCAGATCGATCACGAGCGCGGAGTGACCGTGGCACCACCGACCATGCCGGACTGGAACGGCGCGCCGCTGCGCGAGCCGTTCGCCGACGCGCTCGGCGTCCCCGTGCTGCTGGAGAACGACGCGAATGCGTTGGCGTTCGGCGACTTCTGTGCGCTGGGCCGTCCCGGCGCGACACTCGTCGGGGTCAAGGTGGGCACCGGAATCGGTGCGGGCGTGGTGATCTCGGGACATGTCCACCGCGGCGAAAGCGGCTCCGCCGGCGAGATCGGGCACATGCGGATCGAGGGCAGCCAGCAGCGTTGCAGTTGCGGTCGCCGCGGATGTGTCGCCGCCAGTGCCAGTGGGCAGGCGCTGGCCCGCGAGTTGCGCCCGCTCGGCGTGCGCACGGTGGACGATGTCGTCCGGCTCGTCGGCGACGGCACACCCGACGCGATCAAGTCGACCGAAAAGGCCGGGCGACTCGTCGGCACCGTGGTGGCGACGATGGTGTCGATCGTGAACCCGACCTATGTCCGCGTGGGCGGCGCGATCGGGGTGCTGCCGCCGTTTCTGGAGGGATTGCGGCGCACCGTCGAGTCGAACGCGCACTCAAGCGCACTGCGCAACCTCGACATCGGCCCGTCCCAGCTGGGCGAGAACGGCGCGTTCGTCGGGTTGGCGGGCCTGGTGGCGGACGAGATGCTATCGCCGGAGACCGTGGACGCGATGGTCGCCGCGCGATAGGACCGTGCAGCCGAGCGGCGGGCCCTCGCGGAAACTCTCGAATCGTCGATCAGCTGTTTTCGAACTCAATATCGTTCGCGCAGGGCCACTTCCACCACCTCACTGTCGACCGGTTCGCTCAGACCCCACACCTCGCGCGCCAGCTGAAGTTTCCCGACCAGGCTGGCCACCAACGCCGACCTTGCCGCTGCGCCCGAGCTCCCCTGTGCCAGTACCTTGCGGTAGCGAACCGAGTCGACAAGGGCGGACTTCACCCGCTCGTGGTCGAGATATGTCTGGAGGTCACGCCGCCACTCGCCGCTCGCGGCTTCCGGCTCGGCAGCACACCATGCGGTCAGGAACTCCTCCCGCTCCTCGGGGAGATAGCCCATTTTGTGCAGGTGCGTGGCCACGTCGTACAGCGGGTCGCCGTAGAGCGCGAGTTCCCAATCGATGAAAACGACGCGGCCATCCCGCACGATCAAGTTCTTCCGGTGCACGTCGGCGTGCACCATCCGAAATGGGCGCGCTTCGAGCGTGTTCCACGAAACGACAATGTCCGCTAGCGGCTGATCCGGGATGCCCAACCTGTGGTACAGCTCGCCGAAAACAGTGCTGCTTTCGCGATGTACGCGTGCGGTGACAGCAGACAACCGCCGGGCGAAAGCCGCGGGGTCCTCGTTCCATCCGTCCTCGACCGGCGGTAGCTGCTCGCGGGGAATCCGTCGCAGGTCGGCGAAGAGCTCCGCGACATCGCCCGGTACGTGAGACGGAACCGGGGCGCCGCGCGGCGCAATTCGATCCAGGACGTCGCCGTCGATATGGTCGTGGATCTGATAGGCGGGCTGCGTCGATTCCCAGCGCAGTCGCGGGGCCGAACCGACGAATGGCTCGATCGCCATCAGTACCGAGGGCTCGGGCCACTGCCGCAGATCCATCACATCGGCGCCTTCGACGGCGATCCGCACATTCACCGCGCCCATCACACCATCTACCCGGACGTTGTGGTTGTAGTAGCCCGCGGCGGCCTGCGACAGTGAAAGTGCCTGGTCGTATACCGCATTCGCATCGACACCGAGTACGCGCGAGATCAACCGTGCGGCATCGCGGTCCATACTTGCCCCCGGCACCGGCGGCTGAATGCGCAATCGGGCGACGGCGGCGGCTTTCGCGACATCGGGTTCGGTCCAGCCGAACAGCGCCAGGACCGCTCGCGCCACAAGCACCAGCCCTGGGTAGACATTCGCGCCCTCGAATTCGGATATCGCCCACCGCACACTGCGAACGGCATCGTCGCGCCGCCCCCGACGCGCGTAGGCTCCGGCGCGGAACAGTTCGGCCCGCGCCCGACCCGATCGATACCCGGCCGGTTCGAGAATCTCGCAGGCTTCGTCGAGCGCATGCTCGGCGGCGTCCAGTTCGCCCAGCGACAATCGGGCCAAACCAAGTGCGGTGTAAGCCTTTCCGAGTTCGTGCAAGGCACCGAGCTCCCGTTGCCGCTCGATGGCCGTGCCGGCCGCCTCTATCGCCAGAACCGGATCGGTGAGCGCCCGGAGTTCGGCGACGTTAGTCGCGATATTGGCCTGACCGACGACGCTTCCCGCGGCCTGGTAATGGGTGTCGGCCTCGGCCAGATACTGTGCGGCACGGTCGGTGTCGAACGCAAGCCGATAGGTGAGATGACGCAGCCGCGCCACATCTCCCAGGAACGCGTGGTCGTCCTCGTCCGCCATGGCCACGAGTTCCTCGCACAGTGCCAGGGCCTGACCGAATCGACCCTGACACATATGCAGGTCCGCCGCCCACTGCCCGGCATCGAGCCGGGCACGCCCCGATCCCCGCGACCACACGCCCTGGTAGATCGCCAAGGCATCGTCGGTATCACCTAGGATGCGGCGCGCATTCGCCGCGGCGACGGCCAGCCGATCCGCGATCGGTCCGGTCCGTTCCAAGGGAACATCGCGGGTCAGCCGATCAGCCTGCTTGGCGTCGCCGAGCAACACTGCCGCTTCCGCTTCCAGGCACCGCTTCAGTTCCGACAGTTCCGCCATGCCTGCCAGATTCTCATGCGACTCGCTCAGATAGCGGTCCAGATCGCTGATCACTCCGCCGATGCCCTGACTTCCGCCCGCCGCTTCGATCCGATCGACGTACTCGAGCAGCGCCACCGCAGACAGAATCCCGCCCCGGACACCGTGGTACCCCGCCTCCCGCAGCGCCGAGACCCGTCCGGCCTCGGTTTGCGCGCGGGTAAGCCAAAGGTCGTGGAGCACCGCGTGCAGAATACGCCCGACCTCGGCGTCCAGGCGCCGCCGCAGCGCAGCCACCATCAGTTGGTGCAGCTGGTAGCACTCGCGGTCGTCGCCTTCGTCCGCGGTGTACACGAACGAGTACGCGATCAAGGACGTCCATGCCGTGACATGACCGGGCAGCTCGAACTGCTGGCCGAGGGTAGTGAAGATTTCTCGATCGAAAGTGCGTGGCAGCCCCAGCAATTCCAGCATCCGGACTTCCTCGGGTCGCACGTGCTGAAGGAAGCGTTCCAGAATCGTTTCCGGAGACACCAAGTCGGCGGGCGCCACCCAACCCGCGCGATTCCGGGCATCGATAGCCAGATGCAGGTAGAACGGCACGCCCGCACTGGCCGCCGCGATCGCCGCGCGCTCGGCCGGGTCCTCGATCCCCGACGAATCGAGCAGTTCGAATCGAGCGTCCGTGGGCAGATCGTCGACCGGCGCAGTCCGTACCCGGGTCGCCCACTCGGGATCATGCCGCTCCCAACCCAGCGGCTCACGGCTGGCGATCACGACCAGGCCGGTATCCAGCTGCGCAACCACATCGCGCAACCAGGCATCCGACGCCGCCGCGCGGCCCTCCCGATCGGTGCCACCCATCAATGCTTCGTAGGCGTCCAGAAAGACGACGTAGGGCTCCCTGCCCGCGGTGCCGTTCTTCAAATCCTCCGCGAACAGGTACGAAACGGCTTCCTCCAGGCTCGCGAGACTCAACTGGTCGAGCTCCTGGAGGACCGGATCATGACGTATCCGGTGTGTGCGGATGGCCCGGCGTGCGCCGAGATCGAGCAGCCTGGTCGCGGTACCGAAAACCGGAATCCCGGTCGCATCGTTCAGGATTTCGGTCAGGATCTCACTGTGCTCGGCCAGCGCCAGCGACTCGGAGGTAAGCCGCAGATGCGGGTGCAGACGCTGCCACAACACCGCGCAGGCGATGTCGAAGTGATGGAACTTGATCTTCTGCGCGCCGAACTGAACACGCAGCACCGCAAGCCCATCCGCGGCCTGCCGGTGACTCGGCACCTGCAAATCCAGCACCGCCGCCGGATTCTTCTTCCCGACCCGCGCACGCAGCTCGGTGACCAGCCGTGATTTCCCGATCCCGCCGACCCCGCTGAGCAACACGACCCGGGGTTGTTCGGCGGCTTCGGCCAGTAGTTCGTCGAATCGACTCAGCACCTGCTCACGATCGACGAATGGACGGCTGGCCGATCCCGGCTGAAAACGCGCGGTCAACACCATGGTGTGTTCCCCCTCGTGACGAGCACGGGGACGATTTTGCCAGAATCCGGCCGCACACGAACCCTGACCAGCGCAGGACATTTCGCTGGTCGAATCGCAGTAGATCTGGATGCCGGGGGGCTTAACGTTGATCGGCGTGGGCGCGGCCCGGCGGCGGCAGTAGCCGAATGGAAGCTGTAAACCTCGGTACAGTAGTAGTTTTCGTCTCCACGACACTGATGTGCGTGGCGTCGCCCTCGATCAGCAAGTTGCTTCCGATGTGCCAGCCACCGCGCAGCGCATACTCACGACCCGAAACCGGCCGCTCCCGCACCTGATCCCATCAGCAACGTCGATCCGAGCGGACTTCTCGAGGATCCGGTGTCACAACGAAACCCGCACAGTCCCTAACGTTTTGGCGATACGCACCGATAGCATGAACGCTGGCGGATTGTCGGCTGCCCGAAGTGCCGACGAGTATGCATCGGCAGAGGAATGGTGGGGACGCACGTATGGACGAAGTCCGCTGGATATCCGTCAGCGAGTCCAACTTCGACCACGAACGTCGCGGACTGGAGGCGATCCGCGCGAAGCTTCCGAATGTCGATCCCTGGTTCGCCTGGTCGAATTTCACCTTCACCGAACGTTACGGCCATATCCGTGAGGTCGATCTGCTGGTGATCGCACCCAACGGTGTGCACCTGATCGAGCTGAAGGATTGGCGCGGCCGGTTGACCGTCGAGAACGGCGCCTGGATTCGCACGTTCGACAGCGGGCGCAGGAAGCCGCAACGGAATCCGCTGCACCTGGCCGATCAGAAGGCGAAGGAGCTTGCGAGCCTGCTGGCCGAGGCCGGTGCGCAGGTCTTCGTGAACAGCAGGCTCTGTCTCACCCATCCCGAATTGCGGTTCGAGGTCCCTCAGGGCGACCGGCTGCATACGCACACCATCCGTGAGCTGGTGGAGGCGTTGCAGCAACCGCCACAGGACAGTCGCAACCGGATCACTCCAGGACGTGCCGAGAAGATCGCCGCGGCCCTGAAGCGCATCGGCATCGGCCGCAGCGAAGCAGATCGGATGGTCGGAGCCTACAAGCTGACCGAGCCGATCGACACCGGCCACACCTGGACCGACTACAAGGCCGAGCACACCGATCTGGGTACCCCTGCCCGGATTCGGATCTATCTGAGCGAACGCGGCGCGGACCAGGCCGCCCGCACGTCGGTGTACGAGGCAGCCAAACGTGAGGCGGCGGTCCTGCACCGGTTCCGTCATCCCGGGGTGGTGCGGTTCGTGGACATCGACTCCGGCGGGCATCCGGCCGGGCCTGCGTTGATCTTCGAATACCGCCCGGACACGCTGCGGCTGGACGAGTACCTGGCCGAGTACGGCGCCAACCTCGATATCCGGGACCGGATCGCGCTGGTGCGGCAACTGGCCGAGACGATACGGGCCGCGCACAAAGCCCGCGTCTATCACCGCAGTCTCGCCGCGCACGCGGTCCATGTCCTGCCGCGAGTACGTGACAGCACGGGCCGGGAGTTGAGCGGACCGCAGCGCTGGCAGTACCCGCTGTTGCAGATCTCGGACTGGCAGGTCGCCACCCAGCGCAGCTCGACCCGCTCGCGTGGCCTCACCCGGTATGCGCCGACCGCCCTGTCGGCAGCGCATCTCGCGCCGGGCACGGACGTGTATCTGGCACCAGAGTTGACCGCGGCGAAGGCCGACCCGATCACCATGGACGTCTACGGGCTCGGCACGCTCACGTATCTGCTGGTGGCCGGGCAGCCACCGGCGGCGAACCAGGCGGAGCTGCTGGCCAGGTTCGAGGCAGGCCAGGGTCTGCGACCGGGCGCGGTGGTGGACGGGCTGTGCGACGACATCGATGACCTGGTCGACGCCGCGACCGCATACCAGCCGACGCGCAGGCTTGCGACGGTGGACGAGTTCCTCGAACTGCTCGAGATCGTCGAGGACGACTTGACCGCACCCGCGGCGCACGAAACCGAGTCAGCGGCACCGGACAAAGACCCGCTGGAAGCGGTTGCCGGGGACGTGCTGGCCGACCGATGGGAGGTGCGGCGGCGGCTGGGCACCGGGTCGACGAGCCGCGCGTTCCTCGTGCGGGATCTGCGGGCCGAGGCAAAGGCACGCCAGTTCGCAGTACTGAAGGTGGCGTTGTCGGACGATCGGGTGGAGGGCTTGACCCGCGAGGCCGAAGTGCTCGGCAGGCTGCGCAAGGATGCACGCGTCATCCAGGTCGTGGAGCCGGGCCTGATGACAGTCGGCGGCCGTACCGCGCTGCTGATCGAATACGTCGGCGATGAAAGGGAATTGGACACACCGGTCAACGGCGGGACGGTGACGAAGCGGCGCCGCGCCGAGGACACGGTGGCCCGCCAGTTGCGCGACAGCGGCCGCCTCTCGGTGGACCAACTGGAAGCCTACGGCGAGTATCTGTTCGGCGCGGTGGAGTTCCTCGAGGGCGAGGGCGTATGGCATCGCGACCTGAAACCGGACAACATCGCAATCAGAGTGCGCCCCAATCGAACCCGGCAGCTCGTGCTGATCGACTTCTCGCTCGCCTGGTATCAGGGACAGGAACCGAGCGCGGGCACCGACGGCTACCTGGATCCGTTCGTCGGCACCATCGTCCGTTCGGCCTATGATGCGCACGCCGAACGGTACGCGCTGGCCGTCACGCTGCACGAGATGGCGTCGGCCGAGCTGCCACGCTGGGGTGACGGGTCGATGTCGGCCCGACAGACCGACCCCAAGGAGTACCCGTACCCAGACATCGCCGCGGACGCGTTCGATCCGTCGATTCGCGATGGACTGGTCGACTTCTTCCGTAAAGCTATGCACCGCAACATAACTGAGCGGTTCGACGACCTGAAGCCGATGCGCGACGCGTGGCGCAGGATCTTCCTGGACCTGGCTCGGTCGGTGCCGTCACGCCCGGTCACCGCCCGCCCGTCGGTCAGCGCCGCGACGGTGGACGAGGATGCCACGCCGGGTATCGCACCGGCTGAGGAAGATACGGCCGGGCAGGAGCGCGACCGGATCGCCGCACAGGTGACTCGCGAGACGCATCTGTCGACGGCCGGATTGACCTCGGCGGCAGAGCAATTCCTGTACGGGCTGGGCATCACGACCGTCGGCCAGCTACTGGACTACAGTCGCCGCAGCCTGATCAACGCCCCCGGCTTGGGTGCACGTACCCGCACGGAAATCCAGGATCGCCAACGTGAGTGGGGCAAGTTGCTCGGCGCCGCGGCGCCGCTCACGCGGGACGACCACAAGGCGGCGAACGCGGAACTGAGCGAGGCAAGCGCCGATGCCGTGGGTGATCCCGGCGAAACGGCGATGCGCACACTCAGTCTGGATGCCGTTGTGGCGCAACTGGTTCCCGAGCGAAACAACAATGGCTCCAACGCCAGGCAGGTCGACATCGTGACCAGGCTGCTCCAGGTGCCTGGTGCCGACGGTGTGCCCGACCTCGGTGGGTGGCCCAGCCAGAAGGCCGTCGCAACCTCGTTCGGCGTCACCTCCTCCGCGATCTCGCAGAACCTCAAGCGGCAGCGCCAGCAGTGGAAGAAGAACCCGGCGTTCCAGGCGGTGCGCAGCGAAATACTGGAACTGCTGGAGCTTCTCGGTCGCGTCGCCGCCGCGACCGAACTGGCCGACGCGCTGGTCCTGCGGCGCGGCACCCGCTTGGACGGCCGAGCGCAACGCCGCGCGTTGGCGTTGGCGGCGGTACGCGCCGTCGTCGAGGTGGAGCAGCTGACTCCGGTGGAGGCGGCATTCCGGCATACCGCCAAACGCGAGTCCGAAGACGCGGCCATTGTGGTGGTGCTGGCCCTGGAGGCGGACGAGAACTCCGGACCGGACACCCCGTCCGCGCCTGCGCTGCTCGACTACGCGGTGCGGCTGGGCAAGCTCGCCGACCGCCTCGCCGAGCTGGAGACGCTGCCGACGGCGCGCACCGTGCTGGACCGCATGGCGGCGATCGAGCCACCTGCGGGCGCCATCGACTGGGACGAGCGCCGCATCGTGCAAGTAGCGGTGGGCGCCTCCCAGCATGCGGCGGCGACACCGCGGCTGGAGATCTATCCCCGTGATCTGCCGTTGGTGCGGGCGGCGCGCCTGACCCAGGCGGGCCTGGTGAGCTGGACACCCGGTGTCGCGCGGGACAATCAACCGGGCCTGCTGCAAAAAGAAGTACACGACCGGATCCGGTCTCGTTTCCCGGAGCTGGCCGACACCCTGCCCACCGGTTCGCGGCTGGAGTCCGCGCTGCGCGAGGCGGGCTTCGAGCTGAAGCTGGAATTACGCAGCTACGACAACGAGCTGCGCTTTCTGCCCACCCACTCCGCCGACGCGTCCAGCTATCTGTCCGAACGGTTCCCGCGCCACGCTACGGCGACGACAGTCACCCGGTACGCGGAGGACCCCATGCTCGCGGCGGCGGCGCGGGCCGAGGAACAGCTCGGTGACGCGGCGCTCCGGGACGGCTACCGGGTGCTGACGGTTCGGACCAGGTTGAGCACCCGTGCGACCGAGGAGCTGACCGGCCGGTTCTCGGCCGAGCCGGTGTCGGTGACCGCACTGTTCCTGGCGGCGTTACACGACCTGATCCCGGCGAACGGCAAACCGACGTGGGAGACGATTCTGCGCGCCGACGTCGCCGCACCCGGCACACAGCCCGCCCGGCGCTTCGCGGAGTACGTGCGCACTGCCTGGGGTCGGATCGAGCCGCAGATCCTGGACCGTCTCGCTACCGCGGCGGGTCCCGTGCTGATGCTCGACACCCTCGCCTACGCGCGCTACGACGCAATGGGGGTGTTGGAACGGCTCGCGGAGGCCGCCCGCCACGGTGGGCGCGGACTCTGGCTGCTGTGCCCGCAGGACGACCCGGCCCGCGGACCGCGGCTGGGCACCGTTGCCGTGCCCTTCCAGGACGGTTTCAACGAATGGATTTCGTTGTCCGACGACTGGGTGCTGAATGCGCATCGCGCCACGGTGAGTGCCTCGGCAGGTGACCGGGCATGAGCGGTCAGGCCCGGAGGCGGCGACGGAGCGTGACCACGCAGGGCCTCGCTCATGCCAGAAAGCATACGGCATGAGCGAGCGCAGTCAGCGAATACCACTGCGCGCCTTCCGCATTCCAGCGTCATATGCCGAGGTGCAGGAATGAGCGGCCCTGTTCGGCAGCCGGTCGGATACAGCGCAGCACAAGCAGCCAGACAGCGGACCGCCGCCACGACATCTGGATTCACCTACGCACGAACGGCTTTCGCGCCGGACCCGGCCATGCGCCCACAGCCACTCACCAGCGTCACAGGAGTACCCGCATGATCGACCGCACCGCACTGCTCACCGATCTGAGGAAGCAGGTCGGCGCGGTCGAACGCGATCTGGGGCGGCAGCTGGACCGGCCCGAGACCGACCAGACCCGCCACGCGGCCATACGACTGCGTGCCGAATACGACCGGGCGCGGAAAGTGGGCCGCACCGCCGCCACCTGGACGGCGTGGCGCGACGAACGCGTCACCCAGGTCGCCGTCGCCTGGGTGCTCGGCACCGTGTTCGTCCGGTTCTGCGAAGACAACCGCCTCATCGACGAGCCGTATCTCACCGGGCCCACCGACGATCGGCGGGAGCTGGCCGAGACCCGCTACGACGACTACGTCGCCACGGTCGACGACCCCACCTACCGCGGCTGGCTGGAGCGCGCCTTCACCGAAGTCGGCACTGGACAGGCCGGAAAGCTGCTGTTCGACCCCGCGCACAACCCGCTGTACCAGGTGCCGCTCTCCCACGAAGGAGCGCAGCAACTCATCGAATTCTGGCGAGCCCGCGACGAATCCGGCAGCCTCGTCCACGATTTCACCGACCCGCTGCGTGACGACGACGGCCCCGCGGGCTGGGACACCCACTTCCTCGGCGACCTATACCAGGATCTGTCGGAGAGCGCCCGCAAAGCCTACGCGCTGCTGCAGACACCGGAATTCGTGGAAGAGTTCATCCTCGACCGCGCCCTCATCCCGGCCTTGCACGAATTCGGGTACCGCGACATAAAAATTATCGATCCAACCTGCGGCTCCGGGCATTTCGTACTCGGCGCGTTCGGGCGACTTGTCGAGATATGGGCCGAACAGGAGTCCACACGTGAACGGCACGAGAGAGTCCGCGCCGCACTCGACTCCGTGCACGGCGTCGACGTGAACCCCTTCGCCATCGCCATTGCCCGCTTCCGGCTGCTGGTAGCGGCCATGGCGGCAGCCGGTATCTACACCCTCGCCCAGGCAGCGAACTACGAATGGCCGATCCACCTGGCCATCGGCGACTCGCTCATCAGGGACCGGCAGCTGGAACTGATGGAACTCACCCGCGACGAGGCCGAGCCAGGCGATCCCGTAGCCGAATTCTCCTACGCCACCGAGGATGTGCACGAGTATGCACGCATTCTGGAGCCTGGGCGGTACCACGTGGTGGTGGGAAATCCGCCGTACATCACGGTGAAGGACAAGTTCCTCAACAATCTGTACCGGGAGCTGTACAGCGCGTGCGCCGGAACCTATGCGCTATCTGTGCCATTTGCGCAGCGGTTCTTCGAGCTGGCCAAGCAAGGCAATGCCGACGGCCGTGGTTACGGCCGAGTCGGACAGATAACCGCTAACTCATTCATGAAGCGGGAGTTCGGAACAAAGCTGATCGAGGAGTATTTCGCGCACAGCGTCGAACTCACGGAGGTAATTGACACGTCGGGTGCTTATATCCCTGGGCATGGCACACCCACCGTAATTCTCATCGGCACAGGACGTGCCGGAAAATACCGCGGCGCGACAATTCGCACCGTGCGCAGCGTGCAGGGCGAACCCAAGGCTCCCGAGAATGCAGCGGAGGGCTTCGTTTGGAGGGCGATCGTAGACCAGATCAACAAACCAGGAACCGTAAGCCAATGGATCTCGGTAGACGACCTGGACAGAGTTCGTTACTTCGGTAGACAACCATGGATCCTTGTCGACGGTGGTCTCGAGCTGGTCGAGCGACTGGAGCCCGCAGGAACAGTGCGCCTGAGGCAGTTCGCCGAACCTCCGATCGGCCGGGCTATTCGTGCCGGTGCAGACGAGGCGTACGTCCGGCCCCGGCGAGATACCTTCCGAACGGTCGCGGGCGACGCCGCTCTGCGGCCACTGATCACCGGGGATGTTGTTCGCGACTGGTCTGCGCAATCGGTGGAACGAATCTTCTTTCCGTACGGCGAGGAGACCGAGAAAATTGGATCTGATCTATGGCCATTGCGACGAGTTCTTGAAGTAAGGCGCACGTTTTATGGCGACATGGCTGCGGCCGGACTGAACTGGTGGGAGTACATGCAGTACACCCCGTCCGCGTGCCGCACACCGCTGTCGATCACGTTTGCGGAAGTAGCTACGCACAACCATTTCGTGCTGGACCGGGGCGGCAAGGTATTCAAGCAGACCGCGCCGGTTATCAAACTGCCAGAAGGTACGAGCGAGGAGGAACATCTGCGACTACTCAAGCTACTCAACAGCTCCACCGCCTGCTTCTGGCTGAAGATGGTTTGCCACTGCAAGGGCAGCACCGTAGATGCCCGCGGCGCTCGCCAGACGACAATCCCGTTCGAGGACTTCTATCAATTCAACAGTTCAAACGTCGGCCGAATCCCGCTTCCGGCCGAGTTACCGAGCGGCATTGGTCCGCGCCTCGATGATCTCGCTACACAACTCTCGGTCTTGTCGCCAACACGGTTGAGCGAGAAGGAAACACCGACGGCTGACCGGCTGCATGAGTACAGGCGAGACTGGGAGTTGGCTCTTGCTCGCATGATCGCTTTTCAGGAAGAGCTGGACTGGCAGGTTTATTTCCTCTACGGCCTCTATCCGGAGAATCTGCGCGCGCCTGAACTCGAGGTACCTGAGCTCGCTCTCGGGGAGCGCGCTTTCGAGATAGTCCTCGCCCGGCGTATTGCGAAAGGGGACGCATCGAACGAGTGGTTCACTCGCCACAACTCCACCCCCATCACCGAAATCTCCGACCACTGGCCCGACTCCTACAAACAAATCGTCCAGAAACGCATCGACGCCATCGAGTCCAACCGCGCAATCGGCATGATCGAACGCCCGGAGTACAAGCGCCGTTGGGCTACTACGGGGTGGGATTCGTTGCAGGAAAAGGCACTCCGTTCCTGGCTGCTGGACCGCATGGAGTCCCGAGACCTGTGGTTCGACGAGGACGACCGCCCAGTGATCCGCACCCTGTCCCGATTGACCGATCTGCTATCCCACGACGAGGATTTCACCTCGGTCGCCGCCCTCTACGCCCCGCGAGTGGAGTTGTCCCGTGTCGTGGCAGACCTGATCACCACTGAGCATGTCCCGTTCCTCGCTGCACTGCGCTACAAGCCATCCGGATTGAAGAAACGCGCGGATTGGGAGCACGTATGGGATCTCCAACGCCAGGAAGACGCCGCCCAGGACGAGGTGTTGAAACGCAAGATCCGCGACTCGATCCCCGTGCCACCGAAGTACACATCGGCGGATTTCCTGCGCACCTCCTACTGGCAGGCCCGCGGAAAACTGGACGTGCCGAAGGAGCGCTTCATCTCCTACGGCGACACCAACGCCGCCACCCCGGCCCTCTACGGCTGGGCGGGCTGGGATCACCGGGAACAAGCCCGGGCGCTGGCCACATACTTCACCGCGCAGAGCCTGAACACCGCCGTACTCACCCCACTGCTCGCCGGTCTGCTGGAACTGCAACCGTGGCTCGACCAGTGGCACAACGAGTTCGATGAGAACTACAGCGGTTCCCCGGCCGCGTTCTTCGCCGGTTACCGCAGGCAGCTGCAGGGCGAGCATGGTCTCAGCGATGACGATCTGCGCGCATGGCGCCCGCTCGCCGCCACCCGTGGCCGGCGCACCCGTACCACCCTTGGGGAGAATTGACATGGCACCGAAGCCGTTGCTGGCGGACCTGATCGACATCAAGGAGACGATCTCCACCTCCGACTTCGTGCAGGGCCTGGTCGAGGCGGTGTCGGAGGATGACGCCACACAGGCGGTGCGTGACTACGTGGTCACGGAGCGACTGCTCGGCAATTACGATCAGGCGCTGAACCTGATCAAGGCGGCGATGGACGGGCACACCTCCAAGCCGACCTACCTGCACGGCTCGTTCGGTTCCGGTAAGTCGCATTTCATGGCGGTGCTGTATGCGCTGCTGTCCGGCAACCCCGTGGCCCGGCGCCGCACCGAGTTCGAGCCGGTGCTGGCCAAGCACGAGTGGCTGCAGACCGACGGGAAGAAATTCCTGCTGGTGCCGTATCACATGATCGGCGCGAAGGCGATGGAACAGCGCGTGCTCGGCGGCTATGTCGACCATGTACGCACACTGCATCCGGACGCCCCGCTGCCCCCGGTGTACCGCACCGACGCGATGTTCGACAGCCTGGCGAACCTGCGCAAGACCATGGGCGACGACGCCGTGCTCAAGGTCCTGAACTCCGGCTATACCGACGAGGACAACGAGTGGGGCGATGCGGCGTTCTGGACCGCCGATCTGCTCGACACCGCGATGTCCGCCGCCGAGGCGCATGAGCCGGGCGCGTCGCTGAATTTGGTCGACCCGTCGACTCCGGCGGAGCTGCGCGCGAAACTCGTCAACGACGCCGCCGAAACGCTGATCACCGGGTTCACCCGCGACGCCGCCGAGAACGAGCACGGATTCATCTCGCTCGACGCGGGACTGTCGGTGATCGCAGACCACGCGAAATCTCTCGGCTACGACGGGCTGATCCTGTTCCTGGACGAGCTGATCCTGTGGCTGCACCAGAAAATGCACGACCTGCCGTTCATCGCCAGGGAAACCGAGAAGATGACGAACTTCCGGGAAGGTGGCGACCAGCGGCGCACGATCCCGATCGTGTCTTTCATCGCGCGCCAACGTGATCCGCGGGAATTGCTGGGCGGCGAAGCGTCCGGCGCGTACGAGGCCGCGATCCACGACAACCTCAACCTGGCGTCGGGCCGGTTCGACCTGATCGAACTCGAAGACCGCAATCTGCCGGAGATCGCACACGAGCGGCTGCTGAAACCGAAGAACGAGGCGGCGCGGGCACAGATCGAGGCGGCATTCGCCGACACCAAGCGGCTGCGCCCGCAGGTGTGGGACACGCTGCTCGGTTCGGAGCAGGACAGCACCGGCGCCGACGAGGGGTCGTTCAAACGCTCGTACCCGTTCTCCCCCGCCTTCCTGTCCACGCTCGTGCAGATTTCGTCGGATCTGCAGCGGGCCCGGACCGGCCTGAAACTGATGGGCCAATTGCTCGCCGACCGTCGCGCCAACCTGCGGCTGGGCCAGCTGATTCCGCTCGGCGACTTGTATTCGGTGATCACCGCGGGCGGTGACCGGCCGTTCGTGGCGGACAAGAAGGTGATGTTCGAGGCCGCCGACCGCTTGTACAAGACCGGGTTGCGGCCGTACCTGCTGGCGCAGTACGACGTCACCGAGGACGACATCGAGCAGTACCTGCACCGGCCGGACACGATCACGGACAAGAGGCTGGCCGGGCGGTGCAAGCAGTTCGTCGGCGACAACCAGCTCGTGGGCACCCTGCTGTTGTCGGCGCTGGCGCCGGGAGCGCCCGCCCTGCACGATCTGACCGTCCGGCGTCTCGGTGCGCTCAACTACGGCTCGGTGACGGCGCCGATTCCCGGCCTCGAGGACGGCACCATCGCGTCCAAGGTGCGGGAATGGGCAGGCAGGTTCGCCGAGATCAAGATCGGCGACGGCGCCGATCCCAGCGTGCGGCTGGAACTGTCCGGGGTGAATCTGGAGTCGGTGCTCGCGAACGCCGACGTCAACAACAACCGCGCCAATCGTGCCGCGCTGGCGAGGCGAATTCTGATGGAGGAATTCGGCATTCAGCCCGCGGACGGCCGCGTGAGCGCCGACGAGCTGCGGTTCGTGTGGCGCGGCTCGCTACGCACCGTCGAGGTGGTGTTCGGCAACGTCCGCGACGAGAACGAGCTGCCCAACCACGACATGGACCCGTTCGACCCCACCCTGTGGCGGATCGTCATCGACCTGCCGTTCGACGAGGACGACCACTCCGCCCGCGAGGACGCGAACCGGATCAGGGAGCTGCGGCAACGCCAGCAGGGCCACCCCACCCGAACACTGGCCTGGCTGCCCGACCACCTGTCCAAGCCACGCTGGGACAGCTTCCAGCGGCTGGTGAAGATCGACAAGGCACTGGCCGATCCCGGCCGCTTCGACAGCCAGTACGCCGCACATCTCAACGCCGACCACCGGGCCATGGCCCGCAACCTGCTGACCGATCAGCGCGAAACACTGATGGCGCAGCTGAAAGCGGCGTTCAAACAAGCCTACGGTCTCGCCGACAAGCAGGATGCGGACGTGCAGAAGTCTTTCGAGGACCACCTGCAGCCGCTGCCGGATATCGAGGGACTCACCCTGCCGCTCGGCCAGTCGATGGCCGAGGCGGTCCGTCGAGTCGCAGGCGCGCTGCTGGCACACCAGTACCCGGATCACCCGGATTTCGACCCCGACAACACCGGGATCGCGGTGAAACCCGCCGACGCGAAAACCGTGTTCGCCCATGTGCGTAAGGCCGCGGAGGCGCGTGACGGCCGGGTGGACGCGTCCAAGGATCACAAGATCATGCGGCGGCTGGCGGTCCCGCTGGGCCTTGGCGCGCAGAATGAGGCGTATTTCGAGCTGTCGCGCTCCTGGGCTGATCATTTCAAGCGCACCGCCCGGGTCGAGGGCGTCACCGGCGATCTCCCGGTGACCACCCTCATCGAATGGACGAATCTGCCGAAACCGCGTGGCTTGGACACCTTTGTGGCGAACCTCGCCGTCGCCGCGTTCGCGGAGATGGACGACCGGGTGTGGGTGCGCGCCGGGATGCCGCTCGACCCGGCGCCGGAACTGCATCAGATCAAGGCCGGTGATGCGCTGCGCACGCAACCGGCGCCGTCCGAACAGGATTGGGAGACCGCTCGCCAGCGTTTCGAGACCATCGCCGGGGAGAAAGCGCCGACGCTACGCCGCGGGCGGCTGGTGCAGCAGTTCGCCCGCCAGATCATCGCCTTCGCGCGTACACACAAGGAGGCCGCGGCGGAGCTGGTGCGGCAGCTGGAACGGAATGCGGAATTCCTCGGCCTCGCCGAGGGCGGTGACACCGGTCGCCTGGCCATCGCCCGGCAAGCTGTCGCTTTGCTGACCGCGATGGAATCCGCCGGTATCGGTTCGTCCTCGGCGAAACAGACCATCGAGGCAGTCGCGCGGTTCGATCTCGGTGAGCCGAACCCCGGACGGTACGGCGCCGCCATCAAACAAGCCCACGCAGTGGCGGACGCGCTCGCCCGCGCCCCGTGGGACCACCTCGAGGTCGCCATCGACCTCGGCACCGAGGGCGAGACTCTGCTGGAGTCGTTGCGCAACGCCGCACGCGCCGACCAGTTCACCACCGACCTGGTCGCCGTACTGGAGGAGACCCCGCGCAAGGTCACGGCCCTGATCCGGGCGCAGCAACCGCAGCGGCCCACCCTGCCCCCGGCGCCGGAGCCGCGGGCAGGTGACGTCCAACTCGATACGGGCACCACTCACCCATCGATACCCGATCGCGCGCCCAGGGCGGGCACCGACGGCGTGCGACGCACGGGTAGCCGCCGGACGACGGCCCGCAACGCCGTCGCCGATCTCACCGCGGAACTGGCGGACATCGTCGACCGCAACCCCGGCGCCACCATCGAGATCGACTGGCGAGTGATCGAATGACATCGGCTACCTCTCCCGCGAGTGCCTTGCGACTGTCGAAAGCCGCAGTGGCCCAGTATCTTTCGGTGTACGCCTTGGCCAAGGCAGCGAACGGCAACCGCACCGTGGTGCTGTTGCGCGGAGCGCCGGTGTGGGACGACGACGGCGAACTGCCGTTCGGATCGGAGCGGGCGCGCGTCGTCGCGACACCGTCGGTACTGGCGGTGCACGAACAGGTGCTCACCCATCTCAGCAACGACAGCGGGTCCACCGAACCCTGGGTGCTTGTAGTGCTGACCGACCGCGAACACGACGAGCTGGACCCGGCGATCCTCGCGCGCACCTTCCGGCAGCGCATCAACCAGGTGGACCGGTGGGAGGTGGTGCGGCAGGCGTTCGGCGCCACCGAAATCGACGAATGGCTCAAGCGCGAAACCTGGGCGGCGGAGCCGCTGCTCGACGCCGCGGGCCCGCACGGCTGGCCTCGCGTGGCCGGTGGCGTGCTTTCGCGGGACGAAGCCCTCGTGGCGCTGGCGGTGCGGCGCCTGCGACTGTCCGGGGTCGAGCCGGGCGCCAGCCGGCTGGACCCGGAGGTGCTCCTGCGCTGGTCTCACACACCCGGTGGACCGGAACTGCTACGCGCACTGCGAGAACCGGAACGAATCGGTCTGTGCGACTTCCTCGGCCGCGTCGGGCAGGCAGGCTCGGCCGGCAAGGTGCTGCTCGACCTCGTGCTGGCGGGCAACGGCGCCGACGCGCTCGCCTACGGTCTGGTGTGCGCGGCGTTGTGGCTGCACCCGAACCCCGACAACAGCGTGTATCAGGCGCGGGGCCGGGCCGAACGCCGGCTCGGCGACCACCCGCCGGTCACCGGGGAAGAGCTCGACCGGCGAATGACCGTATTCGGCCGGACCAGTGCGGATTACGTCGCGAATCTGATCGACCGCGCCAACGATCCACGGGCCCGCACCGAGAACACGTCGTGGGCGATGGCGGCGCTGCAGGCCCGCAAGGTGGCCTACCCGACTCTGGATCGCGCCGCCATCCTCGCCCGGGACTTCGGCGCCGACAGTGCGATCCAGGCCAGCCCGATTCTGAAAGCTGGGTTGGAGGCACGGTTCACCGCGGTCGGGCACGCGCTCGGCCGTGAGGATCTCACGGCGGCCGGGAAGGCGCTCGATGAGTTGCGAGCGCATCACCTGGCCGCCGACGAGGACTACACGGTACGAATCAACCGCATCGAGATGGCTCGGCGTTTGGCTCGATGGCTGGCGAGCGATCCCGATCCCACCGCCCACACGGTCGCCGACGCCTTGCAACGGCACATCACCGAAACCGGCTGGGTGGATCGCGCACTCGACTTCGTCGAGGCCGGTGGCGACACCGATCCAGCATTGAAGGTTCCGTACAAGGTTCTCACCGAACGGGTTAGAGAACGCAGGCGCGAGTTCGATTACGAATTCGCACTGGCCCTGCGCGGCTGGACCGAAGCGGGCACCGATCCCGGGTGGATGCTCACGGTCGAAACCTTCCTCGCCCGGGTGGTGGCGCCGGTCGCCGGACAGCGGCGAGTGATGCTGATCGTCCTGGACGGAATGAGCGCCGCCATCGCGACCGCCATCGCTGACCAATTACGCATCGGCTGGACCGAATACGATCCGGTGTCCGACGGACGAGAGGAGCAGCGCCGCGCCATGGCCGCGGCACTGCCCAGCTGGACCACCGTGTCGCGAACCTCGCTCTTCGCCGGACAGCTCATGCAGGGTGATCAGGACGACGAGCGTCGGCTGTTTCCGCAACATCGGTTCTGGGGCGGCAAATCCGCGGCCGTGTTTCACAAGAACGACCTGCGGGCCGAACCCGGCCACCCGTTCGGCACCGAGCTCACCGCTGCCCTTGACGAGCCGGACACGCACGTCGCGGTCGTGCTGAGCACCATCGACGACCGGCTCGGCCAGGAACTCAAACTCGGTGACCCGCAGTGGCAGCTCTCCGAGATCGGCGATCTGCGTGCCCTGTTGCGCGCAGCCGCCGACCACGACATGGCGGTGCTGCTCACCAGCGACCACGGCCACGTTGTCGACCGGCATGGTGTGCGGGTCGACGACCACGGCACCGGCCGATCGGCCCGCCATCGGCTCGCTGATCCGCAGCGCGAGGAACTCGGCGAGACCGAGATCGTCCTGTCCGGCCCGCGGGTGGTCGCGCCGGAATGCGGCGCACAAATTATTGCTTTGTGGGACAACGATTCTCGCTACACCATGCAGAAGGCCGGCTACCACGGCGGCGCCTCGCTCGGCGAGGTCACCATTCCGGTGCTGGCGTTCCTGCCATTGGGTGCCGAACAGCCCAAGGGGTGGCGGGAGCTGGGCAGTCAGGAACCACGCTGGTGGAACCCGGACGACTCGGTACCCGCCGCCGCTACGAACGCGGTCCAATCGACCACACGCCACCGGCAGGCCGCACGCGCCGCCAAGGAACGCCATGACGGCACCGCCCCCATGTTCGATCTCCCCGTAGCGTCGGCGCCTCACCCATCAGGAGCGACGAACAGTGACGACCTAGTAGCACGACTGCTCGCGTCGGAAACCTTTCAGGCCCAACGGCTGCTGTTGGCCCGCCCCCCGCAGGAGCAGAAACTGGAGAAGGCGATCCGTGCGCTGTTCGAGACGCCCCTGTCCGCCACGGCACTGGCCCAGCGGATCGGTGAACGACCGATCCGTGCCGAAGGCTTCGCCGCCATCCTGCGCCAGCTGCTCAACTTCGACGGTGTGGAGGTCCTGAAAACCGACGCCGACGGCCGCACCCTGAAGCTGTCCATCCGGCAGCTGCGCGAACAGTTCGAGCTGGCGTGACCTACGGATCCTCGCACTGCCCCGTCTGCCTGCCGGTCCCGAGCCACGTTCCGGCACAGGCGAGCACGGTTCCCATGGGAGACTCGAGTAGGTGAGCACAGTTCAACCGGCCCAGGTGAGCGCAGGCCGTCGTCGCGCGGTGATCGATGCCCTGCGTCGCGGTGCGGTGCCGGAGAGCGGACTGGACCTGCTGGCGACCGGGCTGGCCCGGTTCGAATCCGCGATCGACGCCGAGTTCGATGCCGTCGCTGACGGTGGATCGGTGTTCAAGGCGGTGCGCGGCGAGTACGGGTCGGGCAAGACCTTCTTCGCCCGCTGGCTCGCCGAACGCGCCAAGCGACGCAATTTCGCGGTCGCCGAGGTGCAGATCTCCGAGACCGAGACTCCGCTGCACAAGTTGGAGACCGTGTATCGTCGGCTCACCGAGCGCCTCACCACCTCCAGCTTTCCGCCCAGCGCGCTGCGCTCGGTCATCGACGCGTGGTTCTACACCCTGGAGGAGGACGCACTTACCGACGGCGCCGACGAGGACAACCTGTCAACCGCGGTCGATGAGCTGATGACCGCCCGGCTTGCCGAGGTCTCCAGGCATGCACCGTCCTTCGCGACCGCGCTACGTGGCTACCGGGCCGCGCTCGTGCACGGCGACGAAGCGACCGCGTCCGCGGTGCTGGCCTGGCTCGGCGGCCAGCCGAATGTCGCGGCGGCCGCTCGCCGCGCCGCCGGGGTGCGCGGCGAGCTCGACCACTTCGGCGCGTTCGGTTTCTTGCAGGGCCTGCTCACGGTGCTGCACGACAGTGGGCACCGCGGCCTGCTCGTCGTCCTCGACGAGGTGGAAACGCTGCAGCGGGTGCGTTCCGACGCCCGCGACAAGGCACTGAACGCACTGCGCCAGCTTATCGACGAGGTGTATTCGGGCCGCTTCCCCGGGCTGTACCTGCTGATCACGGGGACGCCCGCGTTCTACGACGGACAGCAGGGAGTCCAGCGGCTCGCCCCGCTCGCACAACGACTTGCCACCGACTTCACCACCGACCCACGCTTCGACAACCCGCGTGCGGTGCAACTACGTCTCTCCGGCTTCACACTCGACTCGCTCACCGCACTGGGTATCACGATTCGCGACCTGTATGCGGCAGGCGCCGAATCCGGGGCGCGGATCAGCAAGGTGGCCGATGACGCCTACGTCACCGACCTGGCCCGTGCGGTGAGCGGTTCGCTCGGCGGCAAAGTCGGCGTCGCACCTCGGTTGTTCCTGAAGAAGCTCGTCGGCGACGTGCTGGATCGGATCGACCAGTTTCCGGATTTCGATCCACGGCAGCACTACCGGCTCACCGTGCACACGACCGAACTCACCGACACCGAACGCAACCTGGCCGCCGACGAACGGCCCGGTGCGACGGCCGATGAGATAGACCTCGACCTGTGATGGCAGTCGACCCGCTCGACCGCCTCGACCCGGTCGTGGTGCATCACATTGTCAACACCCTCGGCTGGCCCGATCTGCGACCCTTGCAGAAGGCGGCGATTACTCCCCTGCTCGACGGCGACGACGCGGTGCTGCTGGCGCCCACCGCGGGCGGTAAGACGGAGGCCGCCAGCTTCCCGCTGTTGTCGGCAATGGTCCAGCAGCAATGGACAGGCGTTTCGGTGTTGTACCTGTGCCCGCTGAAGGCGCTGCTGAACAACCTTGTCAGCCGCATCGACGCCTACGCCCAATGGCTGGGCCGCCGCGCGGCGCTGTGGCACGGCGACACCACCGAATCCCAACGCATACGCATCCGCCAGGAGCCACCGGACATTCTGCTCACCACCCCGGAGTCGTTGGAAGCCATGCTGATCGGGGTAAAAACCGATCACGGCGAACTGCTCGGAAGTATCCGTGCCGTGGTGGTCGACGAGGTCCATGCTTTTGCAGGCGACGATCGTGGCTGGCATCTGCTGGCCGTGCTGGAACGCCTGCAGCGCGTCACCGGTGGTCCCATCCAACGGGTTGGATTGTCGGCCACCGTAGGAAACCCGCAGGAGCTGCTGGCTTGGCTGCAGGGTTCTGGCGCCGGTTCCCGGCCAGGCCGAGTCGTCGCCCCGGACATGCCGACCGACGGCAAACCCGCCGCGAGTCCCCCGCCAGGGGAAGTGGAGCTGGACTATGTCGGCTCGCTCGCCAATGCTGCCAAGGTGATCGCCGCGCTGCACCGTGGCGAGAAACGTCTGGTCTTCTGCGATTCGCGCCGCCAAGTCGAACAGCTGGGCGCCGCCCTGCGCGCACGAGAGGTCACCGTTTTCCTGTCGCATGCCTCCCTCTCGCCCGACGAGCGCGCCCGCGCGGAACGGGCTTTCGCCGAGGCGCGCGACTGCGTCATCGTCGCGACCTCGACACTCGAGCTCGGCATCGACGTCGGTGACCTGGATCGGGTGATCCAGATCGACTCCCCCACCACAGTCGCTTCCTTCCTGCAACGCATCGGCCGGACCGGACGGCGGTCGGGCAGTACCCGCAACTGCTTGTTCCTGGCCACCACGGAGGAGTCTCTCGTGCAGGCGGCCGGCTTGTTGCTGCTGTGGAGCCGCGGCTGGGTCGAGCGGGTCGCCGCGCCACCCGAGCCGCGACACCTCGTCGCCCAGCAACTCCTCGCCGTCACCCTGCAGCGACACACTCTGGGCAATCGGCTGTGGCGGCGAGAGTGGAACGGCTTGGCCCCCTTCGATGGTTCTGCCGAGCCGATCCTGCGCCACCTCACCGATGCGGGCTATCTCGAAGACGACGGCGGCCTGCTGCACGTCGGCCCAGAGGCCGAGAAACGCTTCGGGCGCCGCCATTTCCTCGAACTGACCGCCGCATTCACTGCGCCACCCCAGTTCACCGTGCTGGCCGGACGCCAAGAGATCGGGCATGCCGACGCCTCTGTCCTCACCGACGACCGACCCGGGCCCCGGCTGTTGCTGCTCGCCGGACGAAGCTGGCGCGTGACGTATATCGATTGGAACCGCAAGCGGGTCTTCGTCGAGGCCGCCGAGGGCGGCGGTATCGCCAAGTGGTCCAGCCTCGGCCTGCGTGGACTGTCGTTCGAGCTCACCCGTGCCATCCGTGACGTATTGCTCGGCACAGACCCACCGGTATCACTGACCAAGCGGGCTTCGACGAAGCTCGCCGAGCAACGTCACGCGAGAAAGCCGGAGACCGGAACGTCGCAGACAACCACCATCACCCGCGCGGGTGGAATCACTCGCTGGTGGACCTGGGCGGGCTATCGGGCCAACGCCACCCTGGCGGCGACGTTGGCCGAGGTCGTCGACCCTGCGCAACGCCCATCCGACTTCGCAGTTCGCCTGCGACCGGACCTCACTGTGGACATCTGGCGCACCGCGCGTGGTTCGGCGGGCGGCAAATCGTGTTCGACGCTACCCACGGTCGATAAACGTGCCGTCAGAGGATTGAAGTTTTCCGATGTCCTCCCCGAAAGCCTTGCCACCGCAACGGTCGCCGCGCGGCTGGCTGATCTCGACAACGCCGAGACGCTGCTGAGCGAACATGTGCGGTTCCATTTCACCGACTGAACATCACCATGGTTTCTGCGGAAGCGAAGAAAGAGCCGGATCTTCGGCGGCGGATTAACAGTTTGCGGCTCAGTCGAGGATGTTCATCGCCAACGCGAACAACATCAGGGCGGGCATCACGCTCACGGCCAGCCAACTGAAGCGGATCCAGTTCAGTCCAGGCGTTCTCGGGGGTTTGGGTGCGATCGCCCCTGGCAGGAGGTAGAACCCAGGTGAGCGATAGTAGACCGGTGTTCGACATCCGGGTTCTACCGGTACGACGGCTTCCGCTGGACCCATATCGAAATCCCATGCCTTCATGAGAATTACCAAGGCCGCGTGGGGTCTCCGCGTAAGGACTTCGATGCGGTACAGACCCGGGGCCAGAGGAACGAAGGTCGATCCCCAGGAGGAGGCGTTCGGTACTTCGTTGCCGTTCACATATATTCGCGGTCCGGTTGCCGCGTAGAGGGGCGCCACCAACCACCACCGGAAGTAGGAGGTGTCGACCACGACCCCGGTCTGCCCTGGCTCCGGCCGGTAGGCTTCCACCGGGTGACGCTCGACGTTCTGAAAGAACCGAAGCCTCGGCCGGTCAACGGTATGCATCGGCGGCGGCACATAGTGGGTGGCCCCGCCATACGAATGGACTTCCGGCGCACCGTGCGGTTGTGGTTGAAATGTGTTGTGCAGCATGGGCGGCCCGCCCCCGTGCGGTTGAGTCGGGCCGCCGTGGCCCGCATGGCCAACGTGTGGTGGAGGCGGGTATGGCTGGCTCCCGGGACCGCCGACATATGAGCCCGGCCGTTGCTCGTTGTTCACAGTGTGTGATTCCTTTTCGGTGGTGGCAGCTCTTCGCAAGCAATTCGCCAGGGACCAACCGGACTCAGGTGTCACGCTTGCGCAGGTTGGTTTTCCTTGCCCAGGAGTGCGTGCAGGACGGCGGTAACAGCCTGGGCGAGCGTATTCACGTCCTTGAAGGCTGCCAACATGTCATAAAGCAACTTGGAAATCTTCAAACCGTCGCGGCCGATCCTGAGCATTACCGCCGCGGCGACATGTGGTCCCGCGGCACCCATGGAAAGTGCCAGCTCGATGGTGTAGCCGATCAGCGCCCCTGCCAGGCTGGTCAGAATGTCCTGCACCATCTTCCGGAACGCCTTGACGATCTTCGACACGGTTTCCATGATTTCGCCAAGCGTGGCTGCTATCCCACCAGCCCCAGAAATCTGGTCGATAAGGTCCGTGGCCCGGTTTCGGTAGGCTTCTCCGGCGCTCCCGGTCCATGTCGCGATGTCGGCCTCCACCCCCGATTTCCATGTCGTGCTCATACCAGTCAGCTCTTCAGCGACTTTCTTCCAGGTATCGGAATACGCCTGCACCATCTTGTCGTTTCCGGCGAGCCCGTCCAGCTGTTTCCGGTAGGGCTCGACGTGCGTCAGCATCCATCCGGCAATCTGATCGCCCACGAATCCGAAGGGATCGAATCCTACTGCAGTTGCAGCTACACCGATGCCGCCGGTGACCGATTCGAATGTCTTGCCGTTTCGAAAATTCGCGTACGCCTCCCATGCGTCACCGGCAATGGTGCCGGACAAGATGCCTGGGAGCTTGGTCTCCTCGTCCTGCTTCAGCCCGATGTCGTGCATCCAGAAGACGGTCTCCTGGAAATACTCCTCCCGGTAGTCGGTCTCGGCCTTGGCCAGCAGCCGGTTGTTCTCGGGCTTCTTCGGGTCGTCGAAACCGGGAGTGTTCTCATTGAGCCAATCGCCTATCCTCGTGCTCACTTCGGGCCTCCCGGTGCATCTGCGATGGTCTCGCGCAGCTCGGTCACCGACCTGCCGAATGCGCCGTCCTTGTCTTCGAATGTCGTTGCGACGGTGATGAGTTTGTCCGGCAGCACCGCGACGTCCTCCGCAAGCTTGCGTATCACGTCGACGGTTTTCCGGTGTTTCTCGTCCAACACCATGTGCACCAGCGGCCGGGGAATCTCCCCGAAACCGTCGTCCGCGGCGCCGAGATAGGTGGCGGCTTCGAGCGACACCTGCAAACTCTCCATGAGTGTTTGCAGCTTGGAGGCGTGACTGCGTACTTCTTCGGGGTCGACGGAGATCGCGTCAGGATTGGTCACGGTCACACCAACCAAGAACGGTTGTAGTACTCGGTCTCCGGGTCGGGTTCATCCGGGACAACGATCTGCTCACGGTTGGGTTTACGACTACGTGGCGGCTCGGTCGATCGCGAGAGCGTCGACGCCGCCCCGGGCTGCGCCGGGAAGTAAGGACGCACCCCCGAAGGCGGTACATCGCCGGACGGAGGGAGTGCGGGGCGTTCGATCGGAGCAGCTGCCTGCGGCTCGGGATCGGGAAACCGCTGGGCGTACTGATCGATGATCGCGACGCCTGCCTCGTCGTCCCCGACGGTGTTCTGCACGAGTTCGGTTACCTCCGTGCGCAATACCGAGTGTGCTCGTCGCAGACAGGACATGATCTCGTCGGACAGCACCGCCGGGTCCATCCCTCGCGAACCCGCCGATAGGTTGATCGCCGTCGGTACGCCGCTGCTTTCCACGGTGACACTGACACGGCCATCGCCACTGGACTCGGTGACCGTCAGGGCCGTCATGCGCCCCTGCAACTCCTGAAACCGGCCGGCTCGACGCTCAAAATCCGCCGCCAACTGCGCAAAGTCCTCCGCAGCACGCTCCGGATCGAATCCGTCCATCAACACCTCCCACTTCGCAACTACCTACTCCGACTGACCCGCCGCTGTGCAGATCGCACACCGACATCGTTCGCTGGGTCCATCACTTGATACTGACGCAGCGCGGGGACGATCGGTTCCATCTGAATTCTGCCGCTTCCTCGTAGCCGCACGGCCCTGGCGGACGATGTACGACACGCCGTTCGTCAGCCCGCGCACAGAGCGAACCGCAGGTGTCGCGGACGACCGATTGAGCGAGAGCAATATACGTTGTCACACAGAGTTTTCGGATGCCGCGCCACTGGCCGATCTCAGTCGATGGCCGTGCTGGGCGGCGATGTCGGTGGGCGGGGGCGGCGGATGACGAACACGACGGTGCGCGCCATCGGCCGCTTGCCGTTTCGCCGACGATGTCGTCAGGTACCGATGCGATGCGAGCAGAACGACACCGGCGGCTGCGTGTGCCGGATTTCGGCGGTCTCGCCGTATTTGCTGTTCGCGGTGTTGCAGACCGTGTAGTCGAGGCGCTCGACGCGGGTGTTCACCTGGTACGCCCCCGGTGTTGAACACGGCACCTTCCGCAAATCGAATACGTCGAAATCCCTGTACCTCAGGTTGTTGAAGCAGTCACCGATCTGAGCGTTCAGCTGGGTGCAGACGTAGCTCGCCTTGTTGGCCCCGCCCCGGTTGGACCGGCTGAACGCGTAGTCAGGGCACCTTACGGTCGATGCTTCGCGCACGACGACCAGGGCGGCCTCGGGGTCGGTGCAGCTGCGGTGCTCCAGTTCAAACGGACGGTTGGCTTGGCCCCGCGTGAAATAGCCGCAGTCGCCCAGCTTCATGGACTCCGATTTCGACTGGCCACACCCGGACGTTGCCAGCACGGTGAGGGTGAGGACGGCGACGATTACCGCGCCGCGCGGACGGATCGCGCGGCGGGGTCTGATGTTTCGGAGTCGGTGCGACATGGTGCCCACAATTCCACATGGACTCGATCCGCCGTCGGCATCGGATCCGGCGTAAGGCCAACTGGCCCAACGCTTTGGGAAGAGTACGGCCAGAACTGCCCTGCTCACGACCCGGTGGTGAATAGCGCACGTTGCATCACGAGGCGCTAGACCCGCGCCGCACGCCTCCCCAAGAACTCCCGGACTTCCGGTACTGCCGCATGCGTGCGAACCGCATTGGCGATTGCGTCGATTCGCTGATTCAGGCGCGTGGAGGCGAGGCTGGAGATGGTGTCGAAGTTGTCGGCGAGCAGTGAGCATGCTTGGGCGATGTCACCGGCATTGACGAAGTTCTGCGCAAGGTGGATCTGCCACGCCGCACGCTCCCGCGGCCATGCCGACGATTTTTCGATCGCGGCTTGGAGGTGGGCGGTCGCCGCAGCATGGTCACTGATACACATCTGTGCCCAGCCGACACCGCCTACGAATTCAGCCTCGGGCAGGTACACCCAATCCGGGTCGTGTCCCCGAGTCGATTCATAGGCTCGGTGTGCGCGGCTGACCGCTGCCGTCATAGCGGCCTTGTCGCCACGCGCTCCCTGGGCTTCAGCTTCGCGTATCGCCATTAATGCTCGTAGTTTCGGGCCGCCGTCACGACGCGATGCTCGTGATGCCCCCTGTGCGTACTGCACGGCCAACGGATTCCCGACCACCTCTTCTCCGACCGCCATGAGGCAGCTGGCGTTGCCCAAAGCATGAGCTGCTGCAATCCCGTCGCCAGCCGCGTTGGCGGCGTGCGCCGCGTTCACGTAATAACGCCGAGCATCATCGAACCGGCCCGCGTCGAAATGGACCCAACCCGCGGCGGTCATCATCTCGGCGCATGCGCTGGTAAGCGCCCGTCCAACTCCATCGGTGTAGGTGCCGTGGTGGAGGAGTTGCTCGACGTAGCGGACTTGGTTGGCAGCCACCCCGCATAACCTGTCGCCACCGACCGCCAAGTCCAGCTCGTGGATTTGAGTCACGCTCTCGTTGATGGCGGCGACATCGCTCGCACCAATTTTCACACTGGATGCCGATCCGGCGTGGGCCGATCCGGTTGCCGCCATCATGGCGGCTCCCGCGCTTCCGAGTGCCCCTGCTCTGAAGAAGTTGCGACGGTCCACATCTGCCTCCTGGTCCGACTCCACTATCAGTATGGCAAGGGGAACCTGAAGCGCACGGGCCATGAGCCGCAAAATCCGCACATCGTGGGAGGCCGGGCCGCCGCGCTCCAATGTCGAGACCGCAGGCTGGGAGAAGTTGATGAGCGCGCCCAGCTCGGTCTGGGTCATGCCCATGGATTTCCTGATCCGCCGGATGACTTCGCCGGTCGTCATGTGCATGTCGAGCACCCCCCGATCGTTGATTGATTTCCCCTGAGCGTCCACCCGAAAACGTATGCCTCGGCAGAATATACGCCCCTTCGCATAGCCGGAACCGAAACCGGAATCTGGGCGCCCACCTGGCCATTTGCGGCACTTACGTTCGGTCGCAGGTGCCTGGCGCCGGGCCGACGCCACAACCCTCGAACGGCGCACCGGCCCGCCAGAGTGGCGAGCCGGTGGCGAGTGCCCCCGGCGCCGGGCACCGCTGACCAACGGTGCTTGCACAGAGAGGCTCAACGTGCCCATGCATTCCCTCGCCGTGTACCAGCTCATCGCGCTGTGCGACGCGGCTGCCCACCAGGCGCCGATTCTGCCGTTCACCGTCGATCAAGCGCATGAGGTGATGCGCATCCATCTGGACTGCCGCGCGAAAGACTGCCTCCGCAAAGCAGCGGCGCGCCAGGTGTTAGTCGACAGCGGGCGGATGGTGCCCAGCACCAGCAAGCCACGGTGAGACCGGATGCCCCGTCCCGAAGCACCGAATCCGCGCCGCCTGCGGCACATTCGCATCGAATCCGGCGAACTGAGCCTGGACTATCAGGCGGGCGCCGAACAAGGCCAAAACGTGGCCGAACAACTGGCCCGACAGTTCCCGGAAATCACCGTGACCGTCGACGACAACATCCGCGACGACTACCCGCCGTCGCCGTGCGCACAGCTCTGGAACTGAGACTCCCCCGCACTTCGCACGTCATCCTCGAATTTGAAACGGACACAACATCTATGCCACCTAGATCTCATCCTGACCTCGCATTCCGACCAATCCGGTATGCGCTGCCAGGTCGACAACACCGCACCCCGCACAACCCGTCCACAGCGGGCAGGCCATGAATACACATGACGCCGACCCAGCACTCACCCGCTGCCTGTACTACCGACGCGTCTGCGGACTGCCATGCTTCGTACACACCGAAACCCGGCGAATCACCCTGCGCCGGAGACATCGCCGCCGTCACCGTTCCCGAGTGGCTCGGCAGAATGGTGCACGACCACCTCGCCAGGCGATACCTCCTCGGACCCGTCATTGCACACGGCTCCCACCGCTGGACCATCCTCGCCCGCCCCGACGACACCGGCACACTCGCCGCCGACAGAGACATCTTCACCGCACTTCTGCGCGCAGCCGCGACGATCGTGCCCGACGGCGGCGAAATAGTCCTGCCCTCCCCCGGCGACGAGAACACCGGATACCGACGATGGGTCGTCGCACCACGCGACACCTTCCGGCCCCACATCAGCACCGTCGTGCAGTCGATCATCAGCTGTGCCGGATCGGGCCTGAAACCGCACAACCACAAGGGAATCCAAGGTCGCGACACACCACGTCGGTTGTAGCTTTGCGGGACGTGGATCGCGATCGCCCCGTGCCCCTGACAAATCATCCACTGTCACCGACGGATTCAGCGCCAAGCGACCAGCGAACGATTGACCTCCACTACACAGTCGCCGCCGCCACCATCCACGGTCTGGTGGTAGTTCACAAGATTCCGCCGCCAGAACATGATCGAACCAGCGGACGCGAGACGCGTATACACGTCGTGGCTGGCCGAACCGACTTCCTGGTGTCGATTCAGGTTGCGCAGTGGGCGGCGCTGGTGCGTCCTTCGCGGAACTACCGGTGCGGCCATCGAGCCGCACACCCAGACTCCGGGCGACGAACTTCGGTGTATCCCGTAGGCCGCCCACAACGACGCGGAGGTATCGAAACTCAGCACCACGACGTCGCCGCGGAGTCTGAAGCGGCGAATAATCCGGCAGGCGATGCGCGAATCCTCGGCGGGCGTGCAAAGGGCGAAGCCCTCGCTGTCGTACTCGACATGCATGAGTGCGCCCGGAAAGGCATAGGAGGCAATCCGTTTGCGGGTCAGCGACCAGGCCCGGAACGGGCCGATAGCCATGCAGAACAAGATGAAGCAGAGTATGAACACGACGCCGCCGCCCGCGCCGTCACCCAGCCCCTCGGAACCCTCGCGGATGACATTCACGACTATCAGCAGGCTGAACAGCCCGGCGGCCGAACCGAGGAACAGCAGGAACCGAATCGGATCGAAGCATGCGAAGAGGGCCGCACGATTGAGACGTCCCGCGGTCTGCGCGTCGGCGGCACAGTCGAAGACGAGCCGCTACCCGTCGGCCGCCGGGACGGACACAGCGGGCTCGTGGTGCTGCGCGTATGGCGGCGGGTATTGTCCACCACCTTGCTGCGGCACCGGATACTGCTGCGGCGACTGCGAATCGTGTGGCTCTGCATTCGGATGCGACGGCTGCGGATATGGCTGCTGCGCTTGCGGTGGTGGTGCCTGCGGATACGGATGCTGTGCCCGCGGTTCTGGCTGCAATCCATGCAGATGCGGTTGTGGCGCTGGTGGATACGGTGCCCCCTGCGGCGGATGCCCGCCGTACGGACTCGGCATCGCGTTCGTATACGGCTCCCCAGCCGGATACGGATTCACGTCGTTCGAGTTCCTTCCCTGCCGTGGAAGGCTAACCCGCGGCCGCCGGATTCTCGTAATCATGAGGTCAGGGTTCAAGTCCTGGCCTCGATCCTTCGCCGAGCCCAGCGGCCCGGCGTGGGGCCGACTGGCCCAACGCTTTTCGGAAGAGTGGGCCAGAACTGCCCTGCTTGCGACCCCGTGGTGAACGACGCACGTAGAAGCTAGATCCGCGCCGCGCGCTTGCCCAAGAACTCGCGCACCTCCGGTATTGCGGCATGCGTACGAACCGTGTTGGCGATTGCGTCGATGCGTTGGTGCAGGCGTGTAGAGGAGAGGGCGCTGATGGTGTCGAAGTTGTCAGTCAGCATGGCACACGCTTGGGCGACGTCACCAGCATTGACGAGGTTACGAGCGAGGTTGAGCTGCCAGGCGGCGCGTTCTCGTGGCCAAGCCGACGAACTGTCGATGGCGGCTTGTATGTGGACGGTCGCTGCATCGTGTTTGCCAACCCGCATGTGGGCCTTACCAGTGATGAACCTGAGTTCAGCCTCGGGCAGGAACACCCAGTCCGGGTCATGTCCCCGACTGGATTCATACGCACGGTACGCCCGGGTAATCGCCGCCGCCATTGCGGCCTCGTCGCCGCTTGCTCCGTGGGCATCGGCCTCACGGATCGCCATCAATGCTCGCAGCTTCGGACCGCCGTCACGAAGTGCCGCCCGCGATGCGGCCTGTGCGTACTGTGCGGCCACGTGATTCGCTCTCATCTCTCCGGGACCGCTCACCATGAGGCAACTGGCGTTGCCCAAGGCATGCGCCGCCGCGATCCCATCACCCGCCGCGGTGGCAGCATGCACAGCGTCCGAATAGTAGCGGCGAGCATCGTCGAGCCGACCTGCGTCGTAGTGGACCCAACCCGCAGCGGTCATCATTTCGGCGCATGCGCTGGTGAGCGTCCGCCCGACATCCTCGGTGTAGCTGCCATGGTTGAGCAGCTGCTCGACGTAGCGAACTTGGTTGGCGGCCACCCGGCACAACCGGTCGCCGCCTACCACCAAATCCAGCTCGTGGATCTGGTTCACGCTCTCATTGATGGCAGCGACATCGCTTGCGCCGACCTTCACGGATGTCGATTGCGAATGGACTGAGGCGGTTGCCGACGTCATGGCGGCCCCCGCACTCCCTAGTACCCCTGCTCTGAAGAAGTTGCGACGGTCCACATCTGCCTCCTGGTCCGACTCCACCACCAGTATGGCAAGCGGAACCCCGAGTGCACGAGCCACGAGCCGGAGGACGCGCACATCATGGGAGGCAGGGCCGCCTCGCTCCAAACCGGAGACAGCGGGCTGCGAGAAGTTGAGGAGCGCACCCAGCTCGCTCTGGGTCATGCCGAGGGATTTCCTGATCCGCCGGATGACTTCGCCGGTCGTCATGTGCATGTCCAGCGCCCCCACAAATTGTCGGTTGAATTTCCCCTGAGCGATCCGCCCGAGAGCGGCGGCCTCCGCAGGATATACGCCTCATCCGATAGCTGGAACGGAAACCGGAATCTGCGCTCCCACCTGGCGGTTTCCTGGCCATAGCGTTCGGCGGCAGGTGCCCGGTGCCGGGCCGACGCCGCGCCTTTAGCGACGCACTGGCCCGCCAGAGTGGCGGACCGGTGGCGACAGCCCCCGGCATCGGGCACCACCGATCAAGGGGTGCTCGAAACAGAGAGGCATCACGTCCATGAATTCCCTTGCCGTGTACCAGCTCGTCGTACTGAGCGACGCAACCGCCCATCAGGTTCCGACGCTGCCGTTCACCATCGACCAAGCCCACGAGGTGATGCGGGTTCACGTGGCCTGCCGTGCGAGACTCTGCGCCCGCAAAGCGGCAGCACGGCAGGTGCTGATCGACAGCGGCCGGATGGTGCCGGACACCAGCAAGCCGCAGTGAACCCAGGCAACCCACCCGAACCACCGGGCCCGCGCCGAATCCGCCACATTCGCATCGAATCCGGCGCACTGCGCTTGGACTACCGGGCCAGCTCCGAACAAGCCGAAAGCGTGGCCGATCACCTCACCCGGCGTTTCCCGGAGCTCACCGTGACCGTCGATGACGAGCTTCACGACGACCTCCCGCCTTTGCCCTGCGCGCAGCTCTGGGACTGATCTGCTCCGACATCAGCCCTCGAAATACGAATGGACACACGACAAATGCCGCACAAGCCGGACCGTGATCCTGCGCCACCCCAATCGGTTCGCCACTGCGAGCCGGCCACAAGTCGACCCGCCGACCCCACACTCACCCGCTGTCTGCATTACCGGCGCATCTGCGGCCTGCCGTGCTTTGTGGACGACGAAAGCGGGCGAATCACCCTGCGCGCAGGTGCCGTCGCCGCCGTCACGGTCCCTGAATGGCTCGGCGAAATGGTCCACGCTGACCTCGCCCGGCAATATCTACTCGGTCCAGTCGTCGCACACGGGTCCGGGCGCTGGACCATCCTCACCCGTCCCGACGACACCGGCGCACTAGCCGCCGACAGCGACATCTTCACCGCCCTACTGCGCGCAGCCGCGACGATCGTCCCCGACGGCGGCGAAGTAGTCCTGCCCTCCCCCTGCGACGAAAGGACCGGGTACCGTCGATGGGTTGTCGCACCACGCGATATGTTCCGGCCGCATATCAGCACCGTCGTGCACTCGATCATCACGTGTGCGGGTATGCGTCCGGACGCGCGCCGCCACAGTGGAATTCACGATCGCGACACACCACCACACTGCATGTAGCTCGGCATCAGTGCTAGGCAATCGGCGACAGTCGTATCGAATAGTTCGCTGCACCAGTCAGATTCGTTCCGGCCCATGATGAGAAGAGTCCTGGCCGACAAGCCCAGCGACGCGCCATCTCCTCGACAGTGGCGCGGTAGGGACAAGCATCTCGGTAGCCGGAATTGCCTCGAAGCAGCGAACACCGTCGGAAGCGCACACGTCGTGACCGATCGACTCGAACGCCGAACCACCTGGTCTCAGCCGCGCGCAGGCTGTCCGCGTACTCGACCGCGAGAAGGACCCGAATCCGGTGGAACCGAACTCCGCATCGGTGCGTCCTACACTTCAGGGACGACTCTGACGGCCCAGATCGGGAGGCTTCGGTGGGACGACGAACGATGGCGACGATTGCGGCGCTCGCTGGTGTGGTGCTGGTTGCCTCGGGGTGCGGATCGAACACGAACGGCACAGCCACACCGAGTACGGACATGTCGGCGGCCACGGCAATGCTGTGGGATCCGTGTACGCAGGTTTCGAACAGCACATTGCAGCAGATCGGCGTCCGTGCAGACACGAAACGTTCGGGTGTTGCCGGTGTCGAAGAGCCGGGGTGGAAAGTGTGTTCGTGGAATAATGAGGATTTCAACCTGGGAGTCTCCACGACGATCCACACCGTCGACGATTTCAAGGCCAAGCCGGACAATATCGACTTCTCCGACATCTCGATCGCGGGGCGCGATGGTGTCCAACATCGGAGGTCCTCCGACAGGTTCAACGAGCTTTGCGATCTCGTCTTTCCCGCGAGCTCCGGCTCGTACGGAGTAACAATCTCCAACCGCGCGTCGTCTAAGAACCCGACCGAGCCGTGCGCGAGTGCACGCGCCGCTGCGGCGGTCCTCGTACCGAGCTTTCCGCACTGACTGGAAGGGCATAATCAAATGGCACTGGGCGAAGATGTATCACGCTGGCGTTATCTCGCCGATGAAGCCAAGGCGGGCCGCTTGTATCTCGACAAGTCGGTCGCGCAAGCGTGCCGCGACGCGTGCAGTCGTCAGATCGACCTCTACGACCAGCTGCGCGATGATCTGCAGTGGGTAAGCAAGGTAGGCGGCTTCGGCCGCTTCGACTGCGCAGACGAACTCGCAAAGATGCTGGGCGGCAAGGCCATCGGCGGCGAAGGCGACGTAGACTCCGCACTGAAGGAGCACATCGAGGTGCTGACCCTGATGCGTGACACGATCCAGGTCTCCGTGGACCGGATCGGCGCCGTGGACGAGACCAACGCACAGAACACCAATACTCTGTTGAGCTGATCGGGGGATGATCGTGGGTCTGCCATTCTTGGTCGCGATCGGCGCAGCGCTTTATGAGCAGTCGAAATCCGGCCCGCCCGACAGTGGTTCGCGGGATGAGAGTGCCGACGCGGCCATCGCGCGCAACCGCATCGCCGAGATCATGCGCGGTGGTACCGAAGTACAGACCCAGTCGCCGAAGGTTCCGGAGAGTGCCTACAAGAATCCGGACGGCATCGACGATCTCTATGAACGCGTGCAAGCGATGTCGCTCACCGATGTCGTCGCGCTGCATCAGCGGTGGGAGTCCATTCGGAACCGGCTGGAGCAGGGCTTGCGAGGTTTCGCTCCGGATATCGGCAAGGCGATGGAAGGAAAGTGGGAGGGCGCGGCGGCGAAAGGGGCGGCGGACGGGGTCGAAGAGTACGTGGACAAGTCCGGCGGGCTGATCAGTTCGGTGCAAGTCATCGCTGAGAAGGTGAAGATAATCCGGTCGGGCATCGAGGTCACGCGGCCCGCCGTGCAGGAGGCGCCGAGCCACACGTGGACCAGCGACGTGGCGGGCTGGGTGCCCGGACCGACGTGGAAGCTGAACCAGCATCGTGCCGATGCCGCACACGACTCTTCGGTGAACGTCGTCAGGAACGTCTTCTATCCTGCGGTCCGGGAGGCCGACACGGGCGTTCCGCTGGTGCCCAAACCGTACAACCCCGCGCACGAGTCGGGCGGCCAGCCATTCGCACCGAACAACGACCGGCAACCTCGATCGCCCGGTCCCGGCGACAGACCCACGAGCGCGCAAACCGCACAGCCACCGAGTGCGCAGGATGCATCGGCGAACACCGCCCCAACAGACGCAAATCCGCATGCCGAGCAACAGAAAGCAACCGACCAGACGAGGCCCTCGAGCACCGAACCGTCGACGCAACCGGCGAGCACCACCCCCGGCACCGATCCATCACCGACCCGCCCCGGAACGCCGAGTCCCGGCTCTCCCGGCACACCGAACCCCGGCGGGCCCGGCCTGGGCACCCCGGCGCCCGGCCGCAGTGTCAACGGCGTCCCGTCTGCTCCGACCACTGCGCCCGCGGCACGTTCCGGCACAGGGCGTCCCGGTGTGGCCGGGATGCCGGGCATGGTGCCGCCCGGCGCCCGCGGCAAAGGCGACGATGACAAGGAACACCAGGTCAAGGACTACCTGGTGAACCAGCGCAACGGCGAGGAACTCACCGGGCTCGGCGAGGAGAACAGGGCGAAGACGGTTCCGCCGGTGATCGGCGCATGAGCGCCCGAAGCGTCGGCGCCGCGCTGCCACGCACGACACGGCTGCTGTACTCGGCGGACGAACCGGCGTCATGAGCCGACAGGAGTGGTCGTTCACGGCGCTCGGCTTCACCGTGCTGTGGCGGGCCGCGGAGCGCGACGTGCTCCCGTATCCGCTGCAGTACCGGTCCACCGCGGAAACGGTCGCCGACTACGAGGCGGAGTGGAAGTCGGAAGCCGCGGGACTGCACGAGCGTTGGGACGAGTCCCTGTACGGTGCGCTGCGCGTGCTGGCCGAACCCGAGGCGCGCATCGAGGTCGCGGGACTCGAGGGACAGGACAAGCTGCGCATCCACGCCGCCGTGCAGTACCGGCACGCCGTGCTGCTGGTGCAGGAACCGACCTCGTCGCCGGATCGCGGTGGGGCCGTGCACATGTCGCTGATCGACGCGGCGCAGGTGAGCCGTCGCGTCGTCGACGTGCTCCCGGACGCTCCGCGCGGCGGCGGCCCCGGCATCGAGGTCTCCCGGCACGACCTCGACACCGAGAACGAGGAACCGTACCGGGTCGGGGCGCCTCCCCCGCCCCGCGCTCGAGCCGGACAGTTCTTCGAACGCCCCCGCACCACCGTCGCCCACGTCGCGGTCTACGCAGGCCCCGCGTGGGACAACCGACCAGCACCCGCACGAGGCTTCCACGTGATGGACTACCCAGACGGCCGCTACCTCGTCCACAGCGCGGCCACCATCAAAGCCGTTCCCGCCGACAAGACCGGCATACGGAGCCAACTCGACCGAGTCGTGCAGGCCACTGTCGAGGGTTATCGCGAGGAGAACGATCCGAGCTACCGCTGATCCCCGATCGGTCCCGCCCGGGTGCCCCGGGTATGCCGACTCCGCCGCTGATCACCGCATAGATCCAGGGCGGCAACGCCCCGAATGTCGGTGCCCCTTGCTAACTTTCGTTCCGTTCTGATCTGACGAAATAGGCGAGGCACTATGACAATCGGGGGAAGCACCTATCTCGAACTGTCCGAGGACAGCGGTTCCGCGCACAAGTTTTACGAGGTAGTCGTCGCGGGCACGCAGGTGAGTGTCCGTTTCGGTCGCATCGGGGAGCACGGGCAGACGAAGGTCAGTTCGTTCGCCACCGAGGAGAAGGCGCGGGCTGCGGCGGCCAAGAAGATCGGCGAGAAGGTACGCAAGGGCTACGCGCCCGCGGTGATGGGTGCGCGGGCCAGGCGTCCGGTGACCAGGCGGGCGATCAGCAGCCAGCGTTCGACGGCGAAGTCCGCGCCTGTGCTGTGGAGCTTCGATTCGGGCGCCGCCGCCTTCGGCATCTTCGTCGACGAGCGCCGCTGCTGGGTGGGCAACGAGAACGGCGACGTGTACACCCTGACCCCGGAGGGCGTGGTCACCGGCCGCTATCGCCTGCCGGACTCGGTGAAATGCATTGTGGCCGACGACTTCTGGATTTACGCCGGATGCGATGACGGCCGCGTCTACGACCTGTCGGGCAAGGTGCCGCGGGCCGCCTACGACATCGCGGCCGATGTGGACATCTACTGGCTGGACATCCACGACGGCATCCTCGGTGTCTCCGACCGCCAAGGCGGCATCACCGTGATCGACTACGAAGAAGAGTCGCTGTGGAGTCGCCGTAGCACCGGCGATTCAGGGTGGATGGTGCGCATCGACCCGAACGGCGTCTACCACGGGCATTCCGCCGGTGTCACCAAATACGACCTGGACAGCGGAAACACCCTGTGGCAGACCGGCACCGGCGGAGAGGTGCTGTTCGGCTGGCAGGAATCCGACGCCGTCTACGCCGGTACGGACCGTCGTCAGGTCCGCATGGTGGCGAAGAACGGGCGTGCCGAGCAGACCTACCAATGCGATGCCGCCGTCTTCTCCTGCGCGACCTCACCCGACGGACGCTACGTCTTCGCCGGTGACAATTACTCCTCGGTGTACTGCTTCGACGCCGCCGGAAACCGGCTGTGGAAATTGGCCACCGGCTGCGGCTCGGCCTATTCCATGCAATATCACGACGACAAGCTGTATCTGGTGACCACCACCGGCACGCTGGCCTGTCTCGATGTCAGCGAAGCCGCCATCCGCGACGCCGAGCAGGGAGTGCTGCCCGAGACGGTATCGGTGAAGGCTCCGGAGATCTCCGCCGTGGTGCCGAGCAGCAGCGTCGAGGTGACGTCCGACGCCGGAACAGGTGTCGTCGTGGAATGCCTGGACCATGGCGGGGCCCTGCGCGTCCGCGTCGTCTCCCCGGGATATCAGCGCGGGTGGAATGTCCAGTTCCCCAAGGATATTCGCCGTGCGGGCGCCCGATACGTGGTCGACGGCGTGGCCGAGTCCGTGCGCGGCGGTTTCTACCGGGTACGCGGGGATATCCGGCAACTGAACTGATCGGGACGCATCGAGTCGGATGGTGGCAGCGTTGGCTCAGCTCCGCAGCCGTTCCAGCCGACTCGGTGACCAGATCTTGTTCGCCAGGGCCAACAGGAGTTCGCCCCGCTCCTCCTGTTCGGCCCTACCGAACGTCGTGTACGGCTTGAACGGCAGATCTTCCCGGACCCGATACCGCTCGAACTGCGGTTGATGCTGATAGGCGCTGCGGGTCAGGCTCGCCGCGTAGAAGTTCTGCTTGGCATAATGCGGGGCCTTCACCTCGAACGGCTGGTCCTGATAGCTGCGGTTCACGTCCGCGGGCAGCAGGACCAAGGCGGCGACGTCGTCGCGCCACACCTGGAACTCCTGGCGCGTTTCGAACTGGACACGGTACCGGTCGAACTTGTCGGGCCAGATGTGCTCGATATCGAACGGGTTCTTCTGCGTTCGGTCGACATAGTGCGGAAACTGGTCCGCCTTGCCCGCGCCGACATCCACCGCGGCGGTCACGCGAGCGAGAAGGTGATAGATGTAGCGCCGGCTGAACTGATTGAGCCCCAACTCGTACATTCCACCACGCCGGCGACTCGGGCTCCCCTCGAAGGTGGTGTCGTCATTGTCCAGCCGCTCGAGGAGGACATCGATCAGGTCGTCGAGGGACCTTCGCCGAATGTCCTTGCACAGCGCCCACATCGGGTAGGCGACGTAGGAGTAGCCGACGCGGATGTAATTGGCCACGCGGCGCATCAGCCAGATATCAACGTAGGCGGCGGTCGCTTCGATCTTGCGGCGGACGGTGTCGCTGTCGTCGTGGACGGTCAGCGGAGCAAGCAGCACCGTGGTCTGCCAGGTGAACTCGTTGTGCGCGTTGTAGTACACGGATTCCAGGCCTCGCGTGTACGTGCGTCCGGCATCCAGAATCTGCCGGTATGCCCGCGCGAAGAACGGAAACTCCTCTGTCATGATCCGCAGGTTCGGCAGGCTCCCGCCCGCGCCGACGCGCTCCTCGTTGTCTCGAATCCACCGGTGAAATGTGCTGCCGATGAGTTCCCAGTCCTTGTCGCTGGCGCCTTTCTTGCGGTCGCGAATGCTGTCGGCGTATTGCGCACGCAGCCACGCCTTGATGCAGGCAGCGTCCCGCTCCGGATCGGGATCGGGCGCCCAAGTGTTGAGCTCGAGTACGGTACTCCGCCACACACGGTTGGCGTTGCCGCGGCCGTCATCGGAGTCGATCGGCGCCAACAGATAGGCCTTCAGCATATCGACCGGGCTCAGCGGCTTGCCTCGGTCGTTCATCGTCTCGAAGATCGCGTAGGCGTGTGCGTCGGTGACGGTGGCGATTTCGATGAGGCCGACCTTGCGGATCAACCAGTAGATGAAGGTCGCCAGCCCTTCTCCGAGTTCGTCTGCGAGATCGGAGTTCCGGATATCGCCGTAGCGCGCGACGATCGTCCTGATCGACTCTTCCTTCCCGTCGGAGTTGTACTCCTTGCCGTCGAACAAGGCGCGAAGCACCGGAACGCGTTCGGCGATATCGAGGTTGAAGCTCGGCTCACCGAAGTTGTCGGAGAAGATCAACGGCTCCAACGCGGCGGCTGTGTTCAGCCCCCGCTTCTTCGACTCCCGGTACAGATAGATCAGCAATAGCGTCAGCGACGTGACGCGCTGCTGGCCGTCCACCAGATAGCTCTTGTTGCCTCGCTGGGTGACGATGATGGAGCCAAGAAAGTAGTCCGCGTATTCGCTCGCGCGCTTGGGCAGGTCACCCTCGCGGTAGGACGTATCGAACTTGCCGAGTAGGTCGGAGAGCAACTCCTCGATATTGCGGCTGTCCCACTTGTACTCACGCTGGTACTCGTCGATCGCGAACGAACGGCTTTGCAGCAGTTCGGTGATGGTCCGGTAGTGCGGCGTGATGCTGTTCATGCGGGACTCCTCGCCTTATTTCCTCCCCGGCCGTGCGAAGCGGCAGGCGGCCGCCGAGCCGCCCGGCTGTCGGAGATTGCGGGCACGACCGGCACGGCGCGAATGCGGCTCCGCGGCAATGGTATCCGCGATGGGTTCGGTCCGCTGAAAGACCGGCGGCACGGGCGTTCTGCGCGGAGTAGGCCCGAGATGGGCGGTGGCGACTAATCCGATTCGCCGCAACCGCCGACGTTGACGACCTCGTCGAAATCGCGTGCGTCGTTTCCGGCCGTAATGCCGCCATCGGGAAATAACTGCACGAACGTACCGTTGTCGGCGTCGACCACTGCTGCGACAGTTCGACCGTGGGTCTTCGAGCGGGATCTGCATCGTCCGCGGCGGGTGAGGGACCAGCCCGCGGGGATCGGACGAGGTGGGCAGCTGAGCCGAGTCCGGTTCCTCGGACCGTCCGAGCCGGGTCAATGGCTCGGCCGAGGCGACTCGGTGTCCACGACGACGCGGCCGCTGCCCTCTGGCTCGGCGTTGCCCGACAGCTGTGCCCAAGCAGGGTGGCCGACAGGCTTCACTGCCGCGACGACGGCGCCGCCCGCGGCGCCGAGTGCGAGTGTGGTCAGCACGCCGATCGCCACGGTGCAGATCTGCCCGGTCGGCGCACCCCCAGCGGGACGTCGACGTCGACGTCGCGCAAGTTGTTCGCCGTCGTGGCACGGATCTCCAGCGTGCACTCGACCGCGCGGGCACGACGGGAACGGTCGAGCGGCGCGTCACCGATCCGGTCAGCCGACTGCTGGGTCCGGCGCTTGCCGACCTCGACGCCCAGCTCCGGCAGGGCTCCAGCCGTAGGTTTCAGTCCCGCGCGAGAAGGGCGGGACGCGGCCAGGATGGTCGGCAATCCGGATCTCGGCGCGGACCCAGTGACCGATGCCAACGGCGCCACGCTTTGTGCAGCGGCGTTGGCATCTGACCTGGATATCCGCAATCGGCGACCTCCGCACCTCGCGATCGACGCTCCTCACACCCCGATCTCCCGATTCGTAGACGGGAGGTGATGCCCGGTGGGAAGGTGGATGTACCGCAGGTGTCGGCAAAGGAGCGATACGCATGGTGGACAAAACCAACGGAGCGCCCGCAGGCAACGGCATAGTGACGGCGGAGGGCCCCGAGCAGATCCGCAACGTGGTCCTGGTCGGGCACAGCGGATCGGGAAAGACCACGCTGGTGGAGGCCATGGCGCTCACCTCGCGGGCGGTGAATCGCGCCGGACGGGTCGAAGACGGCACGTCGCTGTCGGACTACGACGAGATCGAGCACCGCCAGCACCGCTCGGTGCAGCTGTCCGTGGTGCCGGTGACGTGGGCGGGAGTGAAGATCAACCTGCTGGACACGCCGGGGTACGCGGACTTCGTCGGCGAGCTGCGGGCCGGACTGCGCGCGGCCGACGCGGCGCTGTTCGTCATCTCCGCGGCCGAAGGGGCGGAAGGAATCGCGGGGGCCACGAGAGCGCTGTGGGAGGAATGCGCCGCGGTCGGGATGCCGCGCGCGATCGTGATCACCCACCTGGATACGGCGCGCGACGAGTACGACGTGATGACCGAGGCATGCCAAACCATCCTCGGTGGCGGATCGACGGAAAGCATTCTGCCGCTTCATCTTCCGGTATACGGCCCGAAGAATCCGGATGGCCACCGGCCGGTCACCGGCATGGTGGAACTGCTGCCGCACTGTATCGGCGACTACTCCTCCGGCACGGAGGTCCAGGGCGACCCCTCGCCTGAGCAGGTGCCCGCGCTGGAGGAGGCGCGCAACCGTCTCATCGAGGGCATCATCGCGGAGAGCGAAGACGAATCCCTGATGGAACGCTACCTGGAGGGCGAGGAGATCAGCCTGGCGACGCTGGTCGCCGACCTGGAGCGGGCGGTCGCGCGCGGGAGCTTCCATCCGGTGCTCTTCGCCGCGCCTGCGCCCGAAGGCGCAAAGCAGGGCCTGGGCACCGTCGAGCTTCTCGATCTGATCACCGGCGGGTTTCCGACGCCGGTCGAGCACCCCATCACCGCCAGCAACGGCGCCGGGCCGCATCCGCTGCGCTGCGACCCGAACGGCGCGCTGGCCGCCGAGGTCATCCGCACCGCGTCGGACCCGTACGTCGGACGGGTGTCCTTGGTCCGCGTCTTCTCCGGCACCTTGCACGCCGATGACACGGTGCACGTCAGCGGCCACGGCCTCGAGGACCGGGGACATGAGAGTCACGAGGTGGACGAGCGAGTCGGCGCCATCTCCGCCCCATTCGGCAAGCAGCAACGCCCCCTCGCGCAGGCGATCGCGGGCGACATCGCCTACGTCACCAAACTCGGCCGCGCCGAAACCGGCGATACCTTGTCGTCCACCGACAATCCGCTGCGCATCGAGCCGTGGCCGATGCCGGATCCGCTACTGCCCGTGGCCATTCGCGCGCACAGCAAATCCGACGAGGACAAGCTCTCCCAGAGCCTCGCGCGCCTGGCCGCCGAAGATCCGGCCCTGCGACTCGAGCACAACGCGCAGACGCATCAGCTGGTGCTGTGGTGTCTCGGTGAAGCGCATCGCGATGTCGCTTTGGAGCGGTTGCGGACGCGATTCGGGGTGCAGGTCGACGTGATCGACCACCAGGTGGCGTTGCGAGAGACGTTCGCAGGCAAGGCGACCGGGCGCGGAAGGCATGTGAAACAGTCCGGCGGGCACGGACAGTACGCCGTGTGCGAGATCGACGTCGAACCACTACCCGGAGGGTCGGGGATCGAGTTCGTGGACAAAGTGGTCGGCGGAGTTGTTCCGCGCCAGTTCATTCCGTCGGTGGAGAAGGGTGTCCGAGCGCAGGCGACGCGCGGGCTCACCGCCGGTCACCCGCTCGTGGACGTGCGGGTGACGCTGTTCGACGGCAAAGCCCATTCGGTCGACTCCTCCGACGCCGCGTTCCAGACCGCGGGTGCGCTCGCCCTCCGCGAGGCGGCCGCGGCAGCGGGAATCAGGGTGCTGGAGCCGCTCGCCGAAGTTTGGGTGCTGGTCACCGACGAGTACGTCGGGCCGGTGCTGAGCGATCTGTCCAGCCGGCGCGGACGCGTTCTCGGCACCGAACCGCACGGCTCCGGGCGAACCAGGATCCACGCCGAAGTGCCTGAACTCGAACTCAGCCGCTACGCCATCGACCTGCGGTCGATCTCACACGGCACCGGCGATTTCACCCGCGCCTACGCGCGCCACGAGCCGATGCCGAACCAGCTCGCCGCCGCGAGGCGCGGGGAGAAAGCCCGCGCCTGAGCGACCCGCCGCCGCACGGATGACGATGGCCTTCTTCGGGCCGTCCCTTCCGGCCGCTCAGATCTGCGGCGGCCCAACGGGTGGCGGACCGGCGGGTTGCTGCGCTGTGGCCACGGGCGGCGGAGGTGGCGCCGCGATTCCGGGGTCGCCACCCGCGGCGCCGTCCAGGCCGGTCGGGTGGAAGAAGCCCGCGAAATTCCCGTACTTTTCTTTCAGCGGGGGGTTGTGGGGATCCAGGGGAACGAGCTGGCCGTTGTCCAGGACAAACAGTCCGTTCTCGTTCTTGACGATCAGCGCACTGTGTTTCTCCCACTGAAGAATATCGCCTGTCTTCAGCTCGCCGGGACCATTGACCACCGAGGGCGGATGCTCCGCTGTAATCTCACCCGCAGTGCCCTTGTATGCGGACATGGCATCGAGGGCGACATTCTGGACCTGCTTCTGCAAAGCCTCCGCCACCGGCGGCGACGCCTTCACGTTCGTATTGTCGATCGTGACATCCGCTGTCGTGCCCGGCGTCGTCACCGGCGGCGGAGTACCGGCGTAGGTCGGTGCCGTCACACCAGGAGGCTGCGCCTGAACGCCGGGGTTGGTGTTGGTCGCCTGCTGCACCTGCCGGTTCCGGTCGCGTTGCCGTTCGTCACGCGAATCCCGGTCGTCGTAGCCTCTGTCATCGACGGGGAGACGGTTTCCTTGGTTCCCAATACTCCCCAGCGCGGACGACAACGCCGCTTGCTGCGCGAATTGCCCCAATGCATCGCCAGTGTTACTGGGCGGGGGCGTGGGAGGGCTGGGGGCCGTAACGGTTCCCGAGTCGTTTCCGGGGTTCTGCAACGCCGCATGCACCGCGGAAGCGAGGTCTGTGCCCGGCGGAGTATCACCACTACCGCTGTCCGAAATTTGCTGGGTGCCGGGCGGCGAATCCGTGGTGTCCGGCGAACCCAGATTCAAATCGTCCAACGTGGGGTTCGACTCTGCATCCGGGAACATCTCTTCTTGTCCGGGAGGTGTCTGATTCGGCGGCGGAGTAATGTTGGCGGGAGGAGTGACGTTGGCGGGAGGAGTGACGTTGTTCGGAGGAGCAGGATTTTGGTTGGCGGGCTTCTCTTCTTTCTCCTCGCCGGGCTTCTCTTCTTTCTTCTCGCCGGGCTTCTCTTCCTTCTCCGGTTCGGGCTCTATCCCATGCTCTTTCGCATATTTAGCAGTTTCCTCCGCATACGCAACGACTTCTTTAACAGATTTATCGACCGCGTCACGCATCAACTTGTAGAGAGCATGTTCTTCGACAGGATCTTGGATACCAGCTTTTCCCCAGTGATCCTTGTATTGATAGTCTTTTCTTTTCTCGACTTCTTCCTTCGACCCTTCCGTCTTCCAGGCGTTCCAGCGATCCTCTTCCAGTTTGTTCGGGTCCCCGGTCAGGCTTTTCGCGATCGCATCGTTCGCATTATCCACCGCGGTGTGCATATTCTGGATACGAGTCAAGTTCTCGGCCGAAACCGCGCCAACCGCTTCGAAGAGTCCCTTATCCATCTTTTGCCAATCGGTATTCGTACGTCCGATTTCCTGGACAGTATAGTTGAAGGCCTCTCTCGTATCCCCTTTACCCTCGAGCTGCAGCTTATTGAGACGGCCTTCGTCGAGGTGCCAAGCCGTACCTTTGTTGTCCTTCGGATCCGTCAGAAGCTTCGGCAGCATCGAATCTTTCGGCATCCTTGGATTGATCTTGCCCATCTGAGCCTTGAGATAGTCCAGGTTCTTGTTCAGCACTTGCTGCCATGCGAGCAGACCCGCCGAGGGCTTATTTCCATCCTCCGGAACCTTGAGCTCCAGCTTGACATCTTTGAGCTGCGTACCCGCCTGCGGAAGGTTCTTATCCTTGGCATTCGGATCGGGCTTATCCTCATGCGCCTTTCCCCACGACGAGACGAACCCAGGAGTTTTCGAATTGTAATAGCCGTCCCACTCATTCGGCAGATTCCCCCGCACGGCCACCACCGTACCGTCATTGGAGACGATGACCTTATCCGGCATCAGATCGTCGTCATCATCCCAATCACCTTCGCCGTCTTTCGGCCCCCCCGTCCATTCGGTAGTCGTACCGCGACCACCTCCCATTCCGCGGGGCGGCCCCTCGTTCTTCAGCTCGAGCCGGCGTTCTCCACTATGAAGAAAATTCTCGTCCTCGAAGACAAGTTTGTTGGTGCCGTCCTTTTGTTTGCTCTCCCCGAGCGTGTTGACGATTTCATTCTTACCGTCAGGATTGACCTTCTCGACAACGGCCTTATTATCCCTGACCCCCATACGGTAGTTGCCGTTCTGGGAGTAGACCCAATTGTCGCCGCTGAGTTCGTCCCCCGGCTTGAATTCGGTTTTATTGCCCACCGGTACAACCCCCGATCAGAGTGTAATAATGCAACGCCCGCGCGGGCAAGAAACGGTCACGAAATACTCCCACCAGGACACCGGCGAGCCTTACAAGTCAAGCCTACGGTTCCCTGCGGCGCACGCTGGCGGCGCCATCGATGTCCCCATTATCGAATTCGGTCGCACTCGAATAAGACTGATTTTCCACACCAACTCGCTTGTCGCCGATCTCGGTGTAGGCGTCGCTGCTGACTTTCATGTACTTCCTGGTACCCTGGGTGAAATGGAGTGCGGCGTTGCCGAACATTTCCTCGATGTCGTCCTCCCAGGGAGGGTCCCCACCTGCCCGCTGGTACGGCTCTGCACTTGCGGCACCGTTGCTGGCGCCCGCCCTACGCATGTCGTCCGAATCGTGTTCCAGCTTGTCGCTCATATCGGCGAACACTCTCCCTTCCAACCGTCCTCCCGATTCTCCCGCATCCCCATCCTTGGGAAATGAGACGAGATCCTCAGGAACGGCCGGAATCAGTACCCCGCGCCGAACTCGATCTTCTCCTGGAGCTGGTACTCGGCTTCGGTCGGCAGTTCCAAGGCGTCGGCGACGACCGGCGACACACCACGGTTCAGCAGTTCCGCGCGTCGACCGACCCGAGCCTTCAGGTGGGCCAATCGGGCGACTCTCCGGATTTCACCGGCAAGCCAGCTGTCGGTGTTCTCCCACACTTCGTCGCCGAGGTGCAGGCCGACGATCCTGCCGCTCTGGTCACACCCCACCCCTACCGAATAGTCGGGATTGAACACCTCGTAGATCCGACTGGAAGTACCTGACGGAACTTCGCTGCCCTCCCCCGTTCCCCCCCAAGTCTCCAGTGCAGTCACCGTGCCGCTCCCGAGGACCATCCATCGACTCCGCGCCTCACTCGCCCGACCACGGCACCTCGGGCAGCTTCGTCTCCCGGATAGTGAGCTCATGCTGCCGCATGGCGTCGAGTGTGCTCTCCCGGATCGCAGCCATGATGTCGGCCACGAGTTCGTGACTGTTGGCGGAATGAGCGATTGTGCCGGGGGCGATGTACAGATCGGTGAGCCTGCCCATCGCGTCCACTTCCGGAATCACCCGAGAACTAGGTGAAGGACGCCTGGCGCGGATGCGGTCGACTCGTTCCAGCATCTCATCAACGGCATGGACGGAAGCGCGACCGGACTCGAGCGCCGAGATGGTATCGGGATGCATCATGGTCGCCATAGTCACAACTCCTCCAGCAGGCTGCCGATGATCCCCGCGGCACCAAAGTCGGGTCCTCCACCACTCCTGACACTATCCTCCCAGAGTCCCCAGTAATGGGAATGTTTCTGGAGGAGGGCAAAGCAGACGACGTGTGCGGGACTTCCGATTCGCCCGCCTGCCTTCGCACCGGTACGCATGCCGCCTCGTGCAACACAGCCGATCGTGACTCGCGTGGCGTGGCCGCGGCTCGGCTCGAGCAACCGCCTATTCCCACCAGTGCCGCGGCGAGGATTGTCACCACCGTGAGGCGGAGGATCTTCCACTGAACTGCGGCCGGAGAACGCGATTCGCGACGATGCGCACGCGCTGCCACCAACCGTATTGCAGGGAGCACACACTGGCCACGACCTCCCAGACACTGAACACCCGGTGAGCTCCCGGAAGCAGGTGGACACGGGCGGCGCCGGACGTGGACCCAGCCGCCCGGTAATGCTGTTGCAGCTCGCGATAATTCCAGCGGAGTTCGTCGGTGTCACCGCCCTCTTGGTACGAGTCCCGGTACACCCGGTGGCGGTAGTTGATCCAGGCCAGCACGTTTCCTGCCTGCCCGAACCATTCGCTCGAAGTGAGCGCATGGTGTGGTGGCCTGCTCGCGCCCGCAAGGCTGGTGGTCAGATCCGACCGGCGCCGGTAGAGGTGGATGCCCGAGCTCTGGTCGGCGTGCCCGAGTTCGGTGAGCACGGTGGGCACGAGTCGACGTGCCAGCCACCGGAGGTCGGGCGTGCGCAGCATGTGTTCGAGCACTCTTCCTTCGGTTTCGGCGAGCGTCTTTCGCGCTGGGCCACCGACTCGTCGGCGGTACCGGTCGAGCCAGAGCAGGGCGGGCATGTATCGGCCCTGGACCCACAGGCTGGCGCCGATGCGCTCCACGCGCGTGATGTCCGTGCGCGGGCGGGCTCGCCACCACAATCGGCGAACCTCGTTCCAGCGGCCCGCTTCCCACAGCACGGCACTGGTGACCGCTCGAACCTGCTCGGCCGGGAGTGCGGGAGCCACCGTGGGAAGCAGCGACCTGACCTCGCCGATGAGCCCGACGTCCAGGTACAGATGAAAACTCGCCTCCGGTCGCTTGGTGTCGTCGCTCGGGATGGACGGTCGCACCGGTGCGCGGGGTGCTGGAGACCCGAGCGGCGGCAGGCCCCACTGGTCGGCCAACCGGCGCAACAGGAAATCGGTCGGGCCGCAGAGCACGGTCAGTTCGGCACCCCGCGCGCGCAGGATGTCGAACAGAGTCAACGCCGGATCCTCTGGGCGCGGCACGATTACGTGCGGAGTGTGGGCACTGTGCGACAGCCAGATGACGTGGTGGCCGCGCAGCGCGTTCGGCGGCAGGGCCGCGATGGCGGCATTGACGTCGAAGAAATCACTGCCGCTGTAACCGGCGACCAGCACCAACGGCCGCGAGGTGAGCAGGGTCAGGAACCGCGTGGCCACATCGAGTGGGAAGCCCTTCTCGATGCGTGCCAGCGTCGCGCCGAGTTCGTCACCGCCGCCCACGGCGCCGTGGAAATGCAGCAGGTTCGGCGCAGGCCAGGTGGCCGTGCCCGCGGCGCGTTCGATGCATCGGTCGAAGTTGGCGGTCAGATGCCCGCCGCCGAGGGCCAAGTGCCGGGCGAAGAACCGGTGCAGCCGGTTGGGTTCGGCGTCGGCGACGTCGGGGATGGACTGGTCGATCGCCTGGGCACCGTGGACCCGGGCCGCAACGCCGAGCACGGTTTCCAGGCGAGGCGGCCTGGGATCGATGGAAGGTGGCAGGTCAGGACAGATCGGTTGATCGATCGAACCGATGGCGCGGTGCAGGGCCTCGATCGTGTCGAGCGTGCCAGGAAGGAAGAACGCGTCGAAGATCCGTTGGGTCAGCTCCTTTCCGGTGGGCAGCGAGGACGGCCCTTCGACGGACAACCCGGCTCCGGTCCATGCGGTCACCTCGCGCGCGGCGACCCCCGCGAGGTCGTCGAGCAATCGGCGTACGTCCATTGCCATGGCCCCTACCGCACGGTGGTCACGGGCGTGGGGACGAAACGCTGGCGTGTGAGATCGCCGATCGTCTTGCCGATGGTCAGCGCCGTCTCATCGGGATCGAGACCATCGAACCTGATCGGTCGCGCGTGCGGGAACGCGCGGATCCATTCGTCGGGCACCTGGATCTTCTCCCCCGGGACGAGCAACCGCAGATCGTGCACACCGTACTCACGCAGCAGTCGCCTGCCGTCCTCCGAGTTCGCGGGCAGATCCGCGAGGATGGCGTCCGACACCAGCATCAGCACGAGGTCGCATGGCGGCGCCGAGACGGCGAACCCACGCATCTGGTCGAGCAGCGGACGCAGCAGCGTTTCGGAACCCTCGTGCACCGGCACCGCGGGCAGGTGCGGGGTCGCGGCGGCGGGAGTCGGAGGGAACCGCACCCCGGATTCGAGCGCGAAATCCACCACCGCGATCTCGTCATCGGCCCGCAGGGTGTTGGGCAGGCTTGCCCACTCCTGCAATTGGGCCAGTGCCGCATCGCGGGCCGCCCCGAAGTCCCTCATCGACCCCGAGACGTCCACTCCGATCACCAATCGCAGGCAGCTGGGACTGCGTGGGCCTGCGAGGGTGTAGGCGGTGAGCTTGGTCGGTTGGGCGGTGTCATCGCCGCCCGCCAGCTGACAGGCACCGAAGCCGAGCGCGGCCAGGAGCAGCAGCAATCCGACGGTCATGAGGACGAGCGCGCGGTAGCTACGCGGGTCCGGGGTGAGCGCTGGAAAACCGGCGGGGTCGGGCCCCGTGGACAACAAGCTTGGCATGGATCATCCCTCAACTGACCTGGCGACCGGAGACTCCGCCCAGCCAGCCGCGCTTGGTGGGTTCGTCGTCCTCGTCCGCGTTGTCGTCACGGTCACGGTGCAGCTCGTTCCATACCCGCTGGATCTTGTCGGTCAGCTGCTCGGGATCCCAGGGCCGGTAGCGGATCAGGACCTCACGGGCGCCTTCCAGAGCGCGTGACGGCGCCAATCCACGCTCGGGGTGGAGCAGGTACAAGGACTGCGGGGTAGGAATCCGCATGGCGCTGCGGTCGTCCTCGAACGCCATGGTGTCCAGCGCGGTCGGCTCGGGTGGCTCGGCGTGGACGCGCCTGGGATTCCCCCACAGCGCCTCACTGTCGCTGAGCAGCTTCGCGCCCACCGTCTCGATCCGCCAGGCCTGGTCGTAGCCGACCTCGATCCGGTTGCGCAACCCCACCCAGGCCTTGGCATGGGCATCGTTCGCCTTGATGTGCTTCTTCTCCAGCTTGCGGAATTGCTTCGCGCGCCGCTTGTATTGCTGCCGGACCTCGGACACCAGGAAGGTCCGCGACGCCATGTCGATCGTCAGCACCGCCCCGAACAGCGCGGCCATCGCCGTCGCGGGCAGGGTCGTGCCGCCGAGCGCGGTGCCGCTCTCGCCGAACCGGACCCCCACGAGCCAGACCACGGCGACGACCACCAGGGCGAACAGAATCACCGCGACGATGGCCCACCGGTGCCTGCGGGTGCTGATTCCCGGGTAGTCGTGAATCCATCGGTGGGCGAGTCCACCCGCCAGCCGCGCCGCGGCGATACCCGCCATCGGCACGAACAGCGCGAGCAGGTACGCATTGATGCGTTCCGGCTGGTACCACTCGACGCTCCGGTCGATGCCCTCGGCGAAAGTCGCGTACCAGAAGAAGAACTCGACCACGAGGACGACGATTTCGATCACGAGCAACACCCAGGGCGAGGCCAGCGGCCGGTTGTGATCGAACGCCTCGCGGTCGCGCGCCGTGTCGCCGGAGCGTGCGGGCGGACGCTTGGCTTCGGCGGCGCTCATCGGGGTCGTCCACTTGGGATGGTCGAGCAGCTTCACCAGCGCCGCCCAGCGCCGTTCGTTGGTGTGGGCGGTGGCGATCAATTGGTTGATCCGCCGGAGGAGTTTGCGGGCACCCTTCTGGTCGGCGGCGGCCAGCGAGTTGTCCACCGAGGCGAGCACCGACTTCTCGGGGCTGGTCAGCCCGTCCCCCGGGCTGGGGACGTGGGTGTCGCCGCGCGGCGTCCGCTGGTGCGTGGTCTTCAGGAAGTCCGCCAGCTCCCGGACTATCCGGCCGTGGTTGGACCCGCCGTCGCCGAGAAGCCGGGCGAGGAATCGTGATGTCATCGCAGGCACTCCTTCGCACCCATCGTGATCTCGACTCGCCGGTTGCGCGCCGCAGCGGATTCGGAGTGGACGCCGCCGAAGAATTCGTCCACACGCGGCCGGGTCGAGCCGTGACCGACTACCGCGATACGCGAACGGTCGGCGCCGAGTTCGACCAGAACCTCCGCCACCGAGGTGGCGCGTTGCGCGGAGAACGGCTGCCTGCCCGCTTCCGGCCCGTACGCGGCGGTGTGGCCCTCCACCAGCGCGTAGGACCCCGCCGCCAACCGGGCGGCGATGGGCGCGAGCAGCTGCCGCGAGCCGGGGTGCACGTCCGCCCGATCGCCGGCGAACAGCAATTCGGACGGAATCTCTTCGCGGACAGCGCATCCCACGCGGGAAGAGGTGATCTCGACCGCGAACAGGGGGTCGTTGGGCAGGCCCGCGTGCGGATCCCGGCGCTGACCGGTCTGCGAGTCGAATTCGACGGTGGCCCCGGCCTTCTCGAGCACCGCCGTCCACAACCGGAGCAGGTCGTTGCGCGCGCTCTGCGGCACCGGCTGGGCGGTCTCGCCCAGATTCGTCCAGAGGATGGGCGTGCCGGCGAGCTCCGCGGCCAGCGCGTCGGCGGTCGCGAGCTCGTCGGCGACGACAGCGGGCGCACGGTCGAGCCGGGACTGATCGACCAGCAGCGGTGTGGCGTTGTTGAACCCGTCGGAGACGATCACCACGCGCTCCGGCTTCTGACGGGCGGCGGTGGCCACGGCGTCGAGGATGCCGCTACCGGGCGCAGAAGGCCGCATCCGCTCCTCCCGCGCCCAGTGGGCCACACAAGCCAGCACAACCGGTCGCGCCTTCTTGGCGGCCGGGCTGTCGACGCCGGGGTAGGGCTCCAGCGCGATCGTGCGCACCACGGCGCTCGGCTTGCCGATGCCCTCGACGGGTACCAGCGCCAGCCGGTTGCCCCTCTTCTGCGCATCCTCCAACTCCTGACGAGCTCTGGGCGGCAGGTCACCGACCACCGCCGAGGCGGTGTTGTCCACCACCAGAACGGTGAGGGGGCGGTCGCCGGGGAGGGTGGTGCGCTCGGCCTTCGCGCAATCGGCAGAACTCGGCTGACCCGAAGGAGATCCGACGGATCCGTGCGACGACGCGCACCCGCCGATCGGGATGGCGATCACGCACACGGCGGCGGCCAGCCGTCGTGCGCGTCCTACGGAAAACATGGACATGGGTACCTCACATGGGATTCGGAGGAAGTCGGCAAGGGAAGTCGGCGACTCTGGCGCCACCCCGCGAAATGGTCATGGCGACAATAACTGACCAGATGACTTAGTGTCAATGTCACAATTATTAAGCCGGGCAACCGGGAAGCAGACCGATGGAGCCCCCGCCGACCAGCGGAGCCGACACCGCCGCAGGTGTCATCCGGCGCGCGAGGGGCCCGCCGAACTCCTTGCGACACAACCGGAGCGCGGGCACCCATTCGGCGCCCGCGCAAGCCACTACCGCCAGTCGGCGTCGCGCCACCGATTCGAGCCGGGCAGAATGGGATTGACCAACTCGACCCCGGCACCGGCGCGGTACAGCTTGGCCGGTCTGCCGAGCCTTCTCCCCGAACCCTCACGCAGGCGGCCGGTCTCGACGATGAACTCCGTCGCGGATTTCACCTTGCGGTGAAAGTTGGCACGATCGAGTTCGATCCCCCAGACCGCCTCGTACACCTCGCGCAACTCGCCGATAGTGAACTCCCCGGGACAGAACGACGTCGCGATCGTGGTGTACTGCAGCTTCATTCGCGCCTGCCGCACCGCGTCACGCAGGATCTTCACGTGATCGAACGCCAGGGCCGCCTCGTCGCCGAGCAGTTCGGCGACGGGCTTCCACGCCGCCGCCTCGGCATCGGAATCCGCGTCCGGCGCCGGCACCGGCAGGTCCGGAGCGACCGCGAGAAAAGCGCACGTGGCCACCCGCTCGCGCGGATCTCGATCCGGGTCGGTGTAGAAGCCCACCTGTTCGAGCGGCAGCGAATCTCCGTCCAGGCCCGTCTCTTCCCGCAACTCACGCACCGCCGCGGCCTCGGCACTCTCCCCTACCTGAAGAAAACCGCCCGGTAACGCGAGCGCACCGCGAAACGGGTCCGTGCCGCGCTCCACGAGGAGCACCTGCAGCACCGAATCGCGAATGGTCAGGATCACCAGGTCCGCCGTGAGGGCCGCGATACATCTCGGATCTTCGGTCATTTCCGCACAGTAGCCCACCAGCCATCTTGAGGTCGCATTGACAAAAACTCACCGAGCTACTTATGGTCGAAAGGACACAAATACGTCTTCATGGAGAGCGCCCCATGCCGTTCGACCGCCCCTCCCTCCACGACTGCCACCACGCCGCCCGCCGGGTCAAGGCCGCACCACTCGGGCGGGCGGCCCTGCGGACGGTACGTCCGAGCGGCGTCAGCGGCATCTTCCGAGCACGCGCGCCGCTCACGCTGGTGCTGTTCGCCGCCGCACTGGAGGACCGGGTCGTCTGGCAAGGCGCCGACGGTTTCGCCCTGCTGGAACCGCCGATCGCCAGGCCCGAAGCCTGGCGGCATCGCCGTGGATTCGGGTCCGCCGCGCTGCGCCGGCTCGACCGGTATTGGAGCACTGTCGTTTTCGCGGTCCCGGGTCTCACCGCGTTGTTGATCGCCGTGGCGCTGTTACCGTTCGCGTCGTTGCACGCACCGGCCCTGCTGGTCACCGTCTCCGCGATGGCCTACACCGTGACGGTGCTGTCGATCATGTTCGTGTGGCAGTTGTTCTTCGGGCGCGACGAGGAACCGAGCGCGCGCGCCGCGGGCACCGTAGCTGCGGATCACTGGAATATGCCGTTGCTGCATCAGGAAAACGAACAGCGCATCGGTGAACTCTTCGACCAGGTCGAGCGACGGCTACACCACCTCGTCGCCGACAAGGTGCGCCAAGACGCTGCCGACCAGGGCGGACAGGTCAGCCGGGTGCGGCTGAGCACCCGGCTGATCTGCCTGCACACGGGCGTCACCACCGACCAGGCGCGCGCGTACCTGGGCACCACCCGCAGCGTGATCAACCGGGATTACTCCGTGCTCTTCTTCGACGCCCGGCCCGAGGACCTCGCGCGCCGACCGGTCAAACCCCCGGCCTTCTTCCGGTTCTACCTGGCTTCGGTCGTCATCGTCGTCTTCGCCCTGGCGTATCTCGTCATGACGGTCGAGCGCGGCACCTGCACGGCGGCGAACTGCGCGGCCGGGGCGACCACCTACGGCAGGGCCCTTGCGTGGATCGCCTACCGACTGCTGTGGCAGCACGCGCCAGCTGTGGAACCGGTCTCCGATTTCGCGATCGCGCTGGGGCTACTGCTGTCACTGCCCGCACCGATGGTCGTCGTGGTCGCGGCCGTCGCCTTCCGTGCGCAAGTCCTCGCATATCAGGCCGAGATTCGACTCGACAAGGAGAAGCAGAGAATGGCAAACACCCGGGTATTGATCGTCACCGTCGCCGACGTCGAACGAGACGCCGTGCTCGACGCCATCGAGGGGCATACCCGTAAAGTCGCCGCCCCCACCTACGACGGACCCGTACCGGTCTTCGAAATGGGCACGATCAACGACGCGGACTTGTTCGTCGTGCAGGCCGGGTCGCAGGGCACCACCGGCCCCGCGGGCGCCCTCACCGTCACCGCCGACGCGATCCGCCACCTCGCGCCGCACTACGCGTTGATCGTGGGCATCTGCTACGGGCTGCGCCAGGACCGACAGCGGCTCGGCGACATCCTGATCTCGGAGAAGATCACGGATCTCGATCATGCCAAGCTCGTCGAGCTGGACGGACGAGTCGAGGAGCGATTGCGCGGCGAGACCGTCGTTCCCTCCCCGATGCTGCTCAACACCGTCCGGGCCGCGCAACGCCACTGGTCGGGAAACAACGACACCGCCGTCCACGTCGGATTGATGCTGGCCTGGAACAAACTGCTCAATGCCGCGCCCGTCGTGGACAGCCTCACCGCGAAGCATCCCGACGCCATCGGCGGCGACATGGAGGGTGCGGGATTCCAGGCCGCCGCGCGCGTCGCGGGAGTGGAAAGCCTGCTCATCAAGAGCATCTGCGACTGGGGCGCGGACAAGGACGACGACGCCCAGCCCATGGCCGCTCGCAACGCCGCCGCATTCGTCCTCCACCTCGCACGCTCCGGCGCCCTCTCCTACACCCCGGCCCAGCGCCGCGGAATCTGATCACGCCGGACCGATGCGCACCCCGGAGTCTCAGGTGGATTCGAGAGCGACGCAGCCCCGGTGATTCCCGATGACGTGTGGCGGCAGTGGTATCGGATCGCCGATCGCCACCTCGGCCGATTCGCCAGTGCGACAACGACGATCTAACTCTACGTCGACACACCACGAGCGGAGGTCCACATCGGGTACTTCGGACCGCACTACCACATGGCCAATACGCGCAACTGATCTCAGGTTTCGACCCTCGTAGGCTGCGCCGACTTCAGCTGGCATTCAGGTTGCCCGTGCGAGACTCCGCCGATGCGAACCGAATCAGTGGACGTGACCGAAGTCCGAGTGGGAGACGTCATCCGAGATCCGTTCGACGCTGACAACTGGCGAAGGGTGCGGGAGCTCGGCTACGACCTTCTTCCGAAAAACGATGGCTCGGGCGAATATTGGGAGCTCTACGCTTTCATCGGCCCTCTGGTCGAGTGCCCCGCTGACGCGCTCGAATCAGGCGATCAGCCGGGATGCGACCGATTCATCTTCCGTGAGGACGAACGCGTCATTCGGCGGGCCGGGTCGCGGATGCCCCGTCGTCTGCCCTGCTGAGTGGCGGTCTCATCGGCTGGGGCCCGCCTTCCACAGACGCAATCGACCAACGATGCCCAGTCCGTGCGCCGCAAACGCAAACGAGTCCACCCGCTGCGCGATCACGTGAAGTGATCGCGGAACGGATGGACTCGCCGACTACCGCGCCCGAACTGCGGACCGAACACCCGAGCAGATGCTCGGCCGCAGGTCGGACCAGAGTTCCGACTTACACGTCGAAGTACAGCTCGAACTCGTACGGGTGCGGGCGCAGGTTCACCGGCGCGATCTCGCCTTCGCGCTTGAGGCTGATCCAGGTCTCGATCAGGTCCTCGGTGAAGACGTTGCCCTCCGTGAGGTAGTCGTGGTCCGCCTCGAGGCGGTCGATGACCGAGTCCAGGCTGGTGGGGGCCTGCGGGATGTTCTTGGCCTCCTCCGGCGGGAGCTCGTAGAGGTCCTTGTCGACCGGAGCCAGCGGCTCGATCTTCTTCTTGATGCCGTCCAGGCCGGCCATCATCATGGCGGCGAAGGCCAGGTACGGGTTGCCCGAGGAGTCCGGGGCGCGGAACTCGAGGCGCTTGGCCTTCGGGTTGTTGCCGGTGACCGGGATGCGGACCGCGGCGGAGCGGTTGCGCTGCGAGTACACCAGGTTGATCGGCGCCTCGAAGCCGGGGACCAGGCGGTGGTAGGAGTTCACCGTCGGGTTGGTGAAGGCCAGCAGCGACGGCGCGTGGTGCAGGATGCCGCCGATGTAGTGGCGCGCCAGGTCGGACAGGCCGCCGTAGCCGGCCTCGTCGTGGAACAGCGGCTTGCCGTCCTTCCACAGCGACTGGTGCACGTGCATGCCCGAGCCGTTGTCACCGAAAAGGGGCTTCGGCATGAAGGTGACGGTCTTGCCCTCGGCCCACGCGGTGTTCTTGACGATGTACTTGAACAGCTGCAGATCGTCGGCCGCGTGCAGCAGCGTGTTGAACCGGTAGTTGATCTCGGCCTGACCGGCGGTGCCGACCTCGTGGTGGCCGCGCTCCAGCTCGAAGCCGGAGTTCTGCAGGTTGGTCGAGATCTTGTCGCGCAGGTCGACGTAGTGGTCGTACGGCGCGACGGGGAAGTAGCCGCCCTTGTTGCGGACCTTGTAGCCGCGGTTGCGGGTGCCGTCCGGGTTGAACTCCTTGCCGGTGTTCCAGGAACCCGAGACCGACTCGATCTCGTAGAAGGCGCTGTTCATGGCCGATTCGTAGCGGATCGAGTCGAAGATGTAGAACTCCGCCTCGGGGCCGAAGTACGCGGTGTCGGCGATGCCGGTCGAGCGCAGGTACTCCTCCGCCTTGCGCGCGACGTTACGCGGGTCGCGGCTGTAGGCCTCCCGGGTGAACGGGTCGTGCACGAAGAAGTTCAGGTTCAGCGTCTTGGCGGCGCGGAAGGGGTCGACACGCGCTGTGCTGTAGTCGGGCAGCAGGAGCATGTCCGACTCGTCGATCGACTGGAATCCACGGACGGAGGAGCCGTCGAACGCTAGCCCTTCCTCGGCGAGGTCGGTGGTGAAGGCCTTCGCCGGGATCGAGAAGTGCTGCTGCACACCGGGAAGATCGCTGAACCGGATGTCGACGTACTCGATGTCCTCATCAGCGAGGTATTTGATGACCTCGTCGGCCGTGCTGAACGTCACTTGTTCTCCTTACCGGATCGGTTCCCAGCCAGTGTCGATTGCATGGGTTCGTCGCGACCAGACGCTATGGATGCCGTGTTTCCCTGCAGTCAAGCCCGTGTTTCGCCAGTGTTACACGTGCGTCTGGACGGGTGGCGCTGACCACCCGGGCTCGAACTGCATGGTAGTCCTGCCATCGCGGGGCGTGCGCGCCGACCTGAACTCCGGTTATGCGGTATCGGGCGGCCGATCGCGCGCGCCTATTCTGGGCTCCATGGCACGCATCACCGGCTCCTGGCTCTCCGGACCTCCGGCCGAACCCGGCGATCCGGCTACCCCCGAGTTCCCCGGTGAGCACCTCGGCCTGCCGAAGACCGGAGCGGGCTCGCTGGCGGGGATGGGCCGCCGGATCGCCGCGCTGTTCGTGGACTGGATGATCGCGCTCGGCATCGCGGCGCTCATCGCACGCAGCACGTCGGCCTCGAGCCTGACGCTGCTGATCTGGTTCGTCATCGGCGTCGGCGCGGTGACATTGTTCGGCTTCACCCCGGGGCAGTACTTCCTGCGACTGCGGACGGTCCGCGTCGACGCTCCGGTGCCGGTGGGCTTCGTCCGAGCGCTGGCCAGGCAGGTGCTGCTGCTGTTCGTGGTGCCCGCGCTGTTCACCGACGCCGACGGCCGCGGCATGCACGACCGGGCGACCGGCACGGCGCTGGTGCATTCGCGCTGAGCCGCCCGGCATCGGGCCCACCCGCCACCGGTCACGCCGATAGGCTGCGCCGGTGTCTTTGAATCCGGTGATGCTCGCTGTCCGCTTCCTGCTCGAACTCGTCGCCGTGGCGTCCTTCGGCGTCTTCGGCTGGCGCGCGTTCGAAGGGCCGTGGAAGTTTCTGCTGGTGGTGGCGCTGCCGGTCGTTGCGGTAGCGCTGTGGCAGATTTTCTCGGTACCTGGCGACCCGAGCCGCGGCGGCCGGTCGATGGTCGCCGTGTCCGGCTCGACGCGCCTGGTGATCGAGCTCTCGGTACTGGGCGGCGGAGCGCTCGCGCTGCAGTCGGCCGGACTGCCGGGATGGGGTGTGGCGTTCGCGGTGCTGGTGATCGTGTATCACGCGCTCGCTTACGACCGCGTCGTCTGGCTGCTCAGTCGCAAATGAGGCGACATCCGGACCCACGCGCATCGCGCCGTATCCCCCGGGATGTCGAGCCGAAGAGTCCGAGTCGCATGGAATGGGCCACGGACCCGGCGGCAAGAGCTGTCAGCGGCGACGGATGGTTCGCTGCACGCCGCGCATCTTGGCGCCTGCGGGCATCGGGCCCTTCGGCAGCGCGGGCCCGCCGCGCGCGCTGAGCGCGGACAGGCGGCCTTCGATGAGCTCCATGCGCTTGGTGTCGATATTGCGGGGCAGCTTGGTCAGGTAGCGCTGCAGGTCCTTGATCGGAACCTGGCCTTCGTCGTTGCCGATCACGACGTCGTAGATCGGGGTGTCGCCGATCAGCCGGGCGGTGCGCTTCTTCTCCTGGGCCAGCAGCGACTTCACCCGCTGCGGCGCGCCCTCGGCGACCAGCACCACGCCGGGCAGGCCGATCACGCGGTGTACCGCGTCCAGTTGCGTGGTGGCGGCGACGCCGTTGCTCACCCGCCATTTGCCTTGCAAGTTGTCCAGCACCCAGGCCGCGGCGCCCGCCTGGCCCTCCGCCTTGCGGTAGACGCTCTTCTGTACCCGGCGACCGAAGATGATGAACGCGACCAGCGCGCCGAGCACCACGCCGAGCGGCACGAGGAACAAGGTCAGCCCAAAAATCAAGCCGATCACGACAGCGACGGCGGTACTGCCGACCACAGCGCCGATCATCAGCGGCAGCAGCAGCTTGTCTTCCTTGCGCTGCATCTGGAACGCCTGCCACAGTTGCCTGCGGCGTTCCCTCGACTGCTGCTTGCGGGCCGCTTTCGCCGCGGCCTTCGCTTCCTTGGTGGGCTTGCCTGCTGCCATGCCTCTCAGGATAGTGCCCAGGTAGTCGCGGCTTTGCCGTGGGAGCGCGGCGTCGATCAATTCCAGCCGCGCTGCCCGATCGACCCGAGCACGGTGAGATCCAGATCGCCGGACGCCTCGGTCCAGCCCATGGCACGCAGTTCCACCGGGGCGGCCACGCCGAGGGCGTCGCGCAGGCCGACGGCGACCGAGCGGGCGAACTCGAGCAGGCTGTTCGGCGCGATCGGCCAGAACAGAGTTCTGGTCCAGTTCCCCGCGTCCTGCCGCGGCGGCGGCTCATGCCAGCCCAGTGCGCGCAACTCCTGCGCGGCGGTGTCCGGTATCGGTCGGCTCAAGTAGTTGTTTCCGGCCAGCTCGGCGGACAACTTGATGTCGAACTGGACGAATTGGACAAAGCGATTGCCGGGCGCGGCGATGATCAACGTGGCACGCGAGGGCAGCTCCGAGAGACAGCGAGCCAGCGCTTGCACGAACCCTTCCCAGTCCGCGGTCACGGGCTCGCTCATTCCTTCCCCCGGCATCAGCACCGGCCCGATCATACGCCGACCCGCACGGGGCACAACGCGAATCGCGTTGCGCCCCGGCCTAGTTCACATATGTCATAGCTATCTGGAATATCTCGGCGCGCATCACCACTCCACGGCAGGGATCTGCGGTGTCTCGGTCGAACACCCGTGTCGACAGAACCCGCACAACCGTTCGGCTCGTCGGACGCATCGTCCAGGACACGGCCGCGGATGTCCGGTCCAGGTTTGGCTGGCCCTCACACGGCCGCCGGGGCCTGCGGCGTCTTCGCGACCGGCGCCACCTGTCCGTACCGGCGGAACACCGGTGCGCCGAGCGTGCGGCTCGCCGGACGCAGCGCCCAGGAAGCGACCACGCAGCCTGCGAAGAATCCCGTGTAGAAAAGATGGTTCGCCGCCGATCCGTGCGCGATATGCGAGACGAATCCGCCGGTGAGGTCGAAGAACGCGCCTGCATAAGCCCATTCCTTCACCAGCGGAAAGCGCGGCGCCAGAATCGCCATGGCACCGAGGATCTTCCAGAATCCGAGAATGGTCATCACATAGGTCGGATATCCCAGCTCGGTCATTCCCGCTTCGGTGCTCGGGGCGTGCATCAGATCGGCGACGCCGCCGGAGGCCAAAATGAAAACGATCACGGCGGTGGTGGTCCAGAATGCGATCGATCGCGCTGTGCTCATCGGGGCTCCCTGCCTCGTTCACGGGCGCGACCCGTTCGCGCCGTCACATCCCTGACCGGAGCCACCGCGGGAATGTGACAGCGCGCGCCGATTCATTTCGCCGGGATCTCCAGTTGCATCTGCGCAAGCGTCTCCGCGTCCGCGACCAGATCGATGGCGACGATCCGGCCCTCGGTGACGGTGAAGTCGAAAACCACCCGCGTGGTGCCGCCGACCGCCCATACCGCGCCCGCGCGGCCGTCGACGAGGGCAAGCCGTGCCGCCTTGGCCCGGCCGGAGAACGTCCGCGCCACCGCGTCGGGGCCGAGCGCGCCCGCCGCGCCGGAAGCCAGCGCCGCGGCGTCCACGCGCAGCACCACATCGGGATCGAGCAGGGTCAGCAGCGCTTGGAAATCGCCGCTACGGGAAGCGGCCAGGAACGCGTCGACCACCTCGCGCTGCCGGTCCCGATCGGCCACGGCCCGCGCGCCCTGGACTCGCCGCCGGGCCCGGCTGGCGAGCTGGCGGGCGGCCGCCGACGTTTTGCCGACGATGGGGGCGATCTCGTCGAACGGCACGGCGAACATATCGTGCAGCACGAACGACAACCGCTCCGCGGGCGAGAGCGTGTCCAGCACCACCAGCAGTGCGAGGCCGACCGAGTCGCCGATCACCGCTTGCTGTTCCGGGCCCGCGTCCTCCGGCCCGAGGACAAGTTCGTGTTCGTCGAGCGGCTGTTCACGGCGCGTGCCGCGGGAGGAGAGCATGTTCAGGCACACCCGTGCCACCACCGTGGTCAGCCAGCCGCCGAGGTTGTCGATCTCCGCCGCGTCGGACCGGCTCAGCCGCACCCATCCCTCTTGCACGGCGTCGTCGGCTTCGGCGGCGGAGCCGAGCATGCGGTAGGCCATCGCCCGCAACTGGCCGCGCTGCTGCTCGAATCGGCGCGCCAGAAACTCCATGTCGTCGGCCATCGTCCACTCCCTTGCCCGGCACACATCGTGCGCGGATGGATTGCCCGGCGGTCCATTCTGCCGCCCGGCCCGGTCATCACCATGACCGTCGAACCCCGCCTTGTGTGACGGTGGCGGAAACTTTTCCGCGATCGGTTGTCACATCGGCCGCGGCGGGCTGGTCATACCCGCGACGGCGAAATCCGCCGGGTACTGAAACCGCAGGAGTCATCATGACCGCAGGACTGCAGACGATCATCTACCCCGTCACCGACCTCGCGAAAGCCAAGAGCGTGTTCGCCGCGCTGCTGGGCGTGGACCCGATCGCCGACACCCCGTACTACGTCGGCTACCGGGTCGCGGGTCAGGACATCGGCCTCGACCCGAATGGGCACGCGGGCAAGGGCATGACCGGCCCGATCGGGTACTGGCACGTCGAGGACATCGAGAAGCGGATCGCGGCGCTGGTCGAGGCGGGCGCGACGGTCGACCGGGAGCCCAAGGACGTCGGCGGCGGCAAGCTGATCGCCACCATCACGGACGCGGACGGCAACATGATCGGCCTGTTGCAGCCGTAGGCTGCGCCGGGGACGCCGCACCGCACTTTCAGACGACCGCACCGCGCTGTTCAGCTCGCGGCTACCGGGCGGTGCTACCTTCCGGAGCGTGTGTGCGCGGTTGGTGGTGAGCGTCCATGACGTCGCACCGGCGAGTGCGGCGGAGACGGCGCGCTGGTGCGCGGACGCGGATCAGTTCGGAATTCCCGTCTCGCTGTTGGTGGTTCCCGGTCCGTGGCGGGGGATGCGGCTGTCCGGCGATCCGGACTATGCGGCGTTCCTCCGCGAGCGGCGGCGGGGCGGCGACGACATCCTGGTGCACGGGTGGTCGCACCGGGCCGGGCCGGAGGGCGGATGGCCGCGCAGGGCGGTCGGGCATGTGGTGGCACGCGGCGCGGCCGAATTCGCCGCGCTGAACGTCGCGGAGGCCACGGCCAAGCTGCGCGCCGCGACTGCGGTGATGACCGAATCGGCGCTGCACACAACGGGTTTCACTCCGCCGGGCTGGCTTGCCTCGCCCGGCGCGGAGCTGGCGCTGTGCGCGGCGGGGTTCACCTATACCACCTCGCATTTCGGGGCGAAGCATCTGCGCACGGGACGCCGGTACCGCGGGTTCGCGCTCTCGCACCGGCCGGGTGGCGGCTGGCCGGAGCGGTTCGGCGCGGCAATGGTCGAGACCGTGGCGCGCCGGACCGCCGAACGCGGCGGGCTGGTCCGATTGGCGCTACATCCCGACGACCTGCACAGGCCAGGTCTGCGCGACACCACCCTGCGAGCCATCGACGCGGTGCTGCGGACCGGCGCGCGGGCGACCACCTATGCCGAACTGGTCGGATCGGCGGTCGGCTAGTGCGGATCGTGCAGATCGCCAACTTCTACACCCCTGCCTCCGGTGGCCTGCGCACCTGCGTCGACGAGATCGGGCGCGGCTATTCGGAAGCGGGACACGACCGTGCGCTCGTCGTGCCCGGCCCGCGCGACGACGACGAGCGCACCCCGTCCGGGCACCGCGTCACGGTGCGCAGCCCGAAGTTCGGCGACGCGGGCTACCACGTGCTCACCGCCCGCCGCACCCGCCCGGTGCTGGATCGGCTCGCCCCGGACGTGCTCGAGTGCAGCGACAAACTCAGCGTCCGCTGGCTCGCACCGTGGGCGCGCGGCGTGGGCGTCCCGCTGGTGTTGTTCTCGCACGAACGGATCGACGCCATCCTGCGCTCCCGGGTTCCGCGCGGTTTCCCGCTCACCACCGCGGCCGATCTGGCCAACCGCCGCCTCTGCGTGCGTGCCGAAAAGGTCGTGGTCACCTCGAGTTTCGCCACCGCCGAGTTCGATCGCGTCGGTGCGCGCAACGTGCGCCGGGTTCCGCTCGGCGTCGACCTCACGACCTTTCACCCCGGAAACCGCCGCGGCGCGGCGCACCCCCACGATCCGGTACGGCTCGTGCTGGTGAGCAGGTTGTCGCGCGAGAAGTGCGCCGAACGCGCCATCCAGGCGGTGCGCGTCCTGGTCGACTCCGGTCTGCGCTGTGCGCTGTCCGTCATCGGCGACGGCCCGCTGCGTTCCCGCCTGGAGCAGCTGGCGGACGGGCTCCCCGTCGTCTTCCATGGCCATTTCACCGACCGGCCCGCCATGGCCGCCCTGATCGCCGAGGCCGACATCGCGGTCTTCCCGTCGCCTGCCGAGACGTTCGGCCTCGCCGTGCTGGAAACGCTGGCCTGCGGCACGCCTGTGGTCGTCCCAGCCGCGGGCGCCGCGCGCGAACTCATCGGCGGACCATGTTCCGGCGTCGTCTGCGACGGTTCACCGCGCGGACTCGCGGAGGGTGTCCGTGAACTGCTCGCCCTGCCCACGGCCCAGCGCCGTCGTGCGGCTCGGGCGGCTGCGGAACGCTTTCCCTGGTCGGCGACGGTCGAGAATATGCTCGCCCTCTACGCCGACTACGAGACCCGAGCCCGCTCGGCCTGACCTCGACCGTTGGTCGCTCCGACCGAATCGCGACCGGGGCTCGCGGGGCGCGACGTAGTTCCGCGACGCGGGCAGGATCGCCTTTCTGGGTTGTGCGACGCACATGCTTCGACGATTCGAAGTGCGATCAGTGACTCATCCGCGACCTGAGCCGCGATGTCCTGGCTCAGTGCATCCGGCGAATCCGGGTGTCGAGCCATCGGCCGTGAGCCGAGCCCGCGAGCGCGGAGATCTCGCCGGTCGGCTCATTCGGGATAGCACACCCCGGTGAGCTTCTCAGAGACCTCCCACAGGCGGGTCTGTCTCTGACGGTCATGCGAGCGAGAGGTCGACTTCACCCGCGTGGGATAGCCCTGGATTTCGAAAAGACCGGCAGGACCGTAGTATTCGCTGCCTGTTGCGTTGGGGTCGGTGGCGGCGCGAAGGGTGGGTAGTGCGCCCATGGCCGGGCTGCGGCCGAAGAGGCGGGCGATAGCCGAGTTCGGCAGCCGGAACGCCGCCGGGGAGTAGCGAAAGACCTCGGTGCTCGCGCCGCCTGGGTGGGCGGCCACAGCGGTTGCCCGGGTGTTGGCGAGGCGGCGGTCGAGCTCGTAGGTGAACAGCAGGTTCGCCAGTTTCGACTTGCCATAGGCATTTCCGATGGCGGCGGCCGGGTCACCGGGGTCGATGCGGCCGAAGCGGTGGCCGATGCTGCTCACGGTGACGATGCGCGCCGCGGGGGATGCGGTGATGCGGTCCAGGAGCAGGCCGGTGAGAGCAAAGTGGCCGAGGTGGTTGATGCCGAACTGGATCTCGAAGCCGTCCTCGGTGGTGCCGGACCGGCCGGTGACGCCGGCGTTGTTGATCAGCAGGTCGATGCGGTCGTAGCGGCCGCGGATCGTCTCGGCCGCGGCACGGACCGAGGTGAGCGAAGCCAGATCGAGTTTTGCCGTTTCGATCGAGGCGCTGGGCACGTGCTGGGTGATGCGGTGGGCGGCGTCCGCGGCCTTGTCCGGGTTCCGGCAGGCGAGGACGACGGTGGCGCCGTGTTCGGCCAGCGCTCGCGCCGTCTCGAAGCCGAGTCCGGTGTTGGCGCCGGTGACGACGGCGATCCGCCCGCGCTGGTCGGGTATGTCTGCTTCGGTCCATTTTCTCATTGACTCGCTCCTAATGTGAACGACACGTTCAGGTTAAAGTGAACCAGTAATTCATGTTGTCTGCAAGATTGATCTGGAAGGATGCGGCGAGATGACTGCTCAACCCAGGCGGGCGGATGCGCTGCGCAACCGCCAGGCGATCCTCGCGGCCGCACGCGAACTCGTGAGCGAACGAGGGCCCGACATCGGCATGGACGAGATCGCCGCGGCCGCAGGTGTTGCGGTGGGCACGTTGTATCGGCATTTTCCTGCCAAGAAAGACCTGATCGAAGCCATCGTGGCCGACCTGACCGCGGCAATCGGCGAATCACTGGACTCGGCGCTCACCCGGGTCGAGGATGGTACGAGTTCCGCCGTCGATGAGATCGCCGCGCTATTGCGTAGTGTGGTGATCGACATGCGACAGGAGCGCCTGTTCAGGTTCGCCGTCACCGGACTTGCCGGTGATTCGTTGCGGGAACTCCAGCAGCGTGGCCGCGTCGCTGTCGAGCGCCTCGTTGTCATGGCCCATCGCGCCGGCTCGCTCTATCCCGACATCACCGCCGACGACGTGATCCTGCTCTTGGCCACCGCGCCTGCCGATGCCGCAGCGGAGGCCGAGCAACTACGGTGGATGACTCTGGCGCGTCGCGCTCTGACACCGAATCCCGTGCCGAACTCCCAACGGTGACAGCTGCGGAGAGCGCAGTGGGCCGAAGGTGTGGAGCTGCGCTCCTGTGCGGCGCGGCGTTCGCGACTACGCGACCTGGGCCCGTGCCGCATCACCCGCCACTTCCGCGGAACGATCCCGCTCGTCGTGCAGCGTCGGCGAGTTCGCCAATAGCGCGACCCCCGCGATCACCAACGTGGCCGCGCACGCCAGGACTGGCAGGTGTGGTTGCACCGTCGCCGTGAAGAGGATCGACCCGGCCAGGTAGCTGAGTACCGGGTCGGTGATCGTCATCGCCGTCAGCGCCGTAGGCAGCGATCCGCGGGCGTACGCCTCCTGGGTCAGCACGCCGCCCAGAAACGCCGACAGCGGGATACCTAGCAACGCCCAGCTCGGTTCCGGCAGCCTGCTCGTCGCCAGCACCACCAGCACCGCCGTCGTGGCGAAACAGCATCCGGCGGCCACCGCCACCAGCGCGGAGCGCAGCTGGGTGGAGCTGGCCAGCCGGGACGCGCCGAACAGCAGGACAATCGCGACGGCCACAGCGGCGCCCGCCTCGGGCAGTAGTCGCGATTCCACCGCCGAGTGCGGGGAAACCCCCTGTGCGACAAGCAGAATCAGGCCCGCGCACACCGCGGTCGTCCCCGCCCAGTCCCGCGCGAGCAGTGCGCGGCCACGCCGCACCGCCGCCAACGGCAAAGCGAACAGCAATTGCACGACCAGCAGCGCCTGCACCACCGCGATCCCGCCGAAACGCAGTGCGACCGCGTGCACGACGAACCCCGCCACGTTCGCGCCCTGCCCGGCCAGCCAGCGGCGGTCGGTGATCAGCCTGCGGGCGATCGCGGCGACCACCAGGAACCGTCCCTGTCCGGAGCCGGTGGCCGCCTGCCGCGCCGCGCCCTGTTGCAGCGCCGCCGACACCGCGAACAGCAACGCGGCCAGCAACGCCAGGGTGACTGTCGCCACCGCGCCGACGGACCCGAAACCGAGTTCCTGCACTCTGCCGATGCTGGTCTACCTGGATGAACGCAGGATGGCGTCCGCTCGGCGGGTGGACGACGGCTCGGCCGACCACCCCGGTTCCGGGGTCTGGACGCCGATCCGGGCAAACTCGATAGTCCTATGGTGAGCGAACGACCTGTCCTGTTGCGCGCCCTGTGCGGGCTGCTGCTCCTGCTGGGAGCTATCACCCCGGTTACGGCGAACGCCGAGCCGCTCCGGGTGCCATTTCAGTGGAAGCAGGCGTTCATCGACAGCACCGACGGCACCCGGCTGCATGCGGACATCGTGCGCCCGGCCGGTATCTCCGAGGACACTCGCACTCCCGTCATCCTCACGGTCAGCCCGTATCGCGCGCATTCGGCGTACCTGAGCGAGCCGCGCCTGACCGGCGGCCCATCCACCGACAACCTCAGCGCCGAGCTGTTCCTGAACGCCGGCTACACCTACGTGATCGTGGACCTACGCGGGTTCGGCGGCTCCAACGGCTGCCCGGATTTCGGCGGCCCGGGTGAGCGAGCGGACGTCGCCGCCGCGGTGGAGTGGGCGGCGAGCCAGCCGTGGTCCACCGGGAAGGTGGGCATGTTCGGCGTCTCCTACGAGGGGTGGACCGGGCTGATGGGTCTGGCCGGCAAGGCGAAGGGCCTCGCGGCGGTCGCCGCGTTCGAGCCGGTCGTCGACCCGTACTCCTACCTGTACATGCAGGGCGTCTCGTGGAAGTTCTCCGGCAAGCCGATCACCGAAAACGGCGTGCGCCCTGCCGATTCCGCCGGATTGGAGCATCTGCTCATCGCGTCCACCCCGCCGCGTCCGGAGGACGGCGGCGAATACCAGTCGAACGCAACGCAATTGCCGTGGCAGTGCTACCAGCACTACCTCTCCCAGGTCGCCGATCACACCCCGGACACCAGCTTCTGGCGCGATCGTGATCTCGTCGCTCCCCTGCGCGGCAACACGATTCCGCTGTTCCTCGGCCAAGGCTTCGTCGACTACAACACCCGCGCCTACCGAGTGTTCGACCTGTGGAACGGTCTCGGCCCCGGTGCGCATCGAGCCTGGTTCGGTCAGTGGGGCCACCGCACCTGTCACGACAAGTGCGGCACGCCGCACTTCGACACCGAACTGCTCGCCTTTTTCGATAAGCATGTGGCGGAACGCGACGTCGAGATTCCCGGCCCGCGGATCACCGTCAGCCAGTTCGACGGCCAATGGCGCGCGGAGACCGCGTGGCCGCCCGCCGATGCGCAGCGGGTCGCGGTCGAGCTGCGTCCCGGTCGCTACACCGACCGCGGCCTGGTTCCGGGACCCGACCGCGAAGTCTGGTCGGTGTCCGAGCCGCTGACCCACGATCAGCACCTGTCCGGCATCCCGACCGCGACGCTGCGGCTGAGCGGTCCGCCGACCGCGACCGTCGCCGTCGAGCTCTACGACATCGCACCCGATCTGCGCGCCACCGTCATCACCCGAGGCATCGCCCCGGTCGGCGACACCGCGGAGGTCCGGTTGCTCGCCCAGGACTGGCCGATTGCGGCCGGGCACCGGATCGGCGTGCGAATCACCGACGTGGTCGACGACGTGTGGTCGCACGCGCCCGCCTTCGCCCCGGTCACGGTCGCGGCGGCGAGTGTCGAGCTGCCGTTGCTGGCAGGCACGCGTCATCCCGATCTGCCCGGCGGGCTCACCGAGGGCATCGTGAAGTGGCGAAACGAGAAGACCATCGCCCTCGACCCCGGCATGTTGAACAATGCAACGGTGTCCATGAACCTGCCGAACCGCACCGGTGCCCGATGACCGAGCCGGTCGACGACCTGACCGCCGAACGCCTCGCCGCCGCGCTGCGGTGTGCGACCGTGTCCGCCGACGACCCGCGCGACGCCGACAACGCCGCGTTCGACCGCCTCGACGCCCACCTCCAGCAGTCCTTTCCCCGGGTGCACGCCGAACTCGAGCTGCGACGCTTCGGGCACAGCAGGCTCTACCGGTGGCCGGGCAGCGAACCCGGCCGGGTCGCCGCGATCCTGCTCGCGCACCAGGACGTGGTGCCGGTGGACAACCCGCAGCGCTGGACCCATCCGCCCTTCGCGGGGGTGGTCGACGACGAATACATCTGGGGCCGCGGCGCGATCGATGACAAGAGCCGCGTGCTCGCCATACTGGAGGCGGTCGAGTCGGCGCTCGCCGCGGGATTGCGGCCCCGGCACACGGTGTATATGGCATTCGGGCACGACGAGGAGGTCTTCGGCGGGCATGGCGCCGAGCGCATAGCCGAGCATCTGCGGCAGGCGGGCGTGCGCGCGGACCTGCTGCTCGACGAGGGCGGCGTGATCACCGCGGGCGTCGTCGAGGGCGTACGGCAACCGGTGGCCACGATCATGCTCGGCGAGAAGGGTTACGCGACGGTCCGGCTGTCGGTCACCGAGGTGGGCGGGCATTCGTCCATGCCGGGCAAGCAGACCGCGGTCGGCCGGATCGCGCGCGCGGTGAGCCGGATCCAAGACCATCCGATGCCGCTGCGATTGACGCCGGTGATCGCGGACATGCTGGCGAGGTTGCGCGAGGTCCTGCCCGAGCCGCGGCGGCGCCTGCTCGGTCTCGCGGGCGTCGCGGGGCCGGTGATCACCCGGGTGATGGCGGCCCGGCCGCAGAGCGAGGCGATGGTGCGTACCACCGCCGCGCCCACGGTGATCCGCGGCGGGGTGAAGGCGAACGTGCTGCCGCAGCACGCCGAGGCGCTGGTGAACTTCCGCATCCTGCCCGGCGACTCGGTCGCGTCGGTGCTTGCGCACTGTCGGAAGGTGGTGCGCGACAAGGGCATTCGGTTCGAACTGGTGGGCATGTCGGCGGAGCCGTCGCGCATCACCGGCCCAGGTCCCGCCTTCGACCTGATCGCCGATCTCGCTCGCGCCGTCGTCCCCGGCATCGCGGTGACCACCGGCATCGTTCCCGGCGCGACCGACTCCAGGCACTACCACGACTTGGCGGCCACCCGCTGCAACTTCGCCCCGATCGTGCTGGAGGAGAGCGATCTGGCCTCGATTCACGGAACCGACGAGCGCCTTTCCCGGGTCAACTACGCTCGACTCATCGAGTTCAACCGGCGGCTGATCGAGCACTTCGCGGCGACCAGCGTGCCACTGACGTCAGGAGCCGATGCATGACGACCGAGCCGACGGCGCGCGACGCCACGCCGACCGAGCCGCCCGCCGCGCCCGCGATCCGCACCGACTCCGGCGAGTTCGACGGCATCGGCAGCGGGGTCGCCTGGCGCGCGTGGCTGCCCGAGGCCGAGGCGCGCGGTGTGATCGTCCTGGTACACGGCGTCGCCGAGCACTCCGGCCGCTACGCTCACGTCGGACAGCGCCTGGTCACCGCCGGTTTCGCGGTCTACGCGCTCGATCACATCGGACACGGCAAGTCGGCGGGCGGCAAAGCCAATATCGGTTCGATGGCGGGCGCCGCCGACAACGTCGCCGCCATGCTGGCCATCGCGGGCCGGGAGCAGCCCGGCGTGCCACGCTTCCTGGTCGCGCACTCGATGGGCAGCCTCATCACCCTGTATCTGGCCACCAGGGCGTCGATCGACGTCGCGGGCATCGTGCTGTCCGCGCCGCCGCTGGACATTCCGGTGGGCAACCCCGTGCAGCGCATGCTCGCGCCGGTGCTGAGCAGGTTCACCCCGAATCTCGGTGTGCTGAAATTGGATTCGTCACAGATCAGCCGTGATCCGGCGGTGGTCGCGGCCTACGACAACGATCCGCTGGTCTACCGGGGGATGCTGCCCGCCCGCACCGGTTCCGAGATGCTGAACGCGACCCATACGGTCAAGGCTCGGCTGTCGAAGCTCACCGTGCCGCTGCTGGTGCTGCACGGCACCGCCGACGCGATCGCCGCGCCGTCGAGTTCGGACCTCATCGAGCGGGGTGCGGGATCGAAGGATCTCACGGTGATCCGCTACGAGGGTCTCTACCACGAGGTGTTCAACGAGCCCGAGCAGGAGAAGGTGTTCGACGACGTGGTCGGGTGGCTGGAAGCGCACATTACCGGCCAGTAGTATCCCGGCATGAGAACTCCCGGATCCATCGCGTTCGTCCGCGCCAGCTGGCACAGCTCGATCGTCGGCAAGGCATACGAGGGCTTCCTCGCCCAATACACCGACCTCGGCTTCGACCCCGCCACCGTCGACGTCTACGAGGTGCCGGGCGCCTTCGAGATCCCGCTGCACGCCAAGCGTCTCGCGCACTCCGGCCGGTACGCGGCGATCGTGGCGTCCGCGCTGGTCGTCGACGGCGGGATCTACCGGCACGACTTCGTCGCCTCGGCGGTGATCGACGGGCTGATGCGGGTCCAGCTGGATACCGACGTGCCGGTCTTCTCGGTCGTGCTCACCCCGCACCACTTCCACGAGCACAACGAGCACGTCACGTACTTCACCGAGCACTTCGCCACCAAGGGCGCCGAAGCGGCCCGAGCCTTGGCGGGCACGCTCAGCTCGCTGCGCTCGCTTCCGGCGTAGCGCGACTACCGGAACTTCGTCAGGCAGGCGCTCTCCCCATCCAGCACGCCGGTGCGGAAGGCATCCAGCCGCTGGTAGCCGCTCGGCACATCTTGCCGTTCACGTCGGCCGCCGCGAGTCCGTCGGCGAGCAGCCCGGACACTGCCTCGTCCAGGTCGCCCGCGGACAGGTGGGGGTCGCATGGCGGTTTTTCGAACCAAGGCTCACACAATGGTATGGACCGGCGATGCCGAAAATCCGCTGCGCACTTGGCTTGGGCCTCGCCCTGCGTGACGGAATCAGCCCCGATGGGCCGACAACAGCCAGGCCGGAACCGATTTGCGGCCGCTGGGCTCGTCGCGCATGCCCTCGAACCGGAAACCTGGGACCGCGGGCAACTCCGCGGGAAGGTCGCCATGGATTCGCGCCGGCCTGATCTCATCGATAACCCAGTACTTCGACACCACATCACGAAGCTCGTCTGCGGTGACCGGTGACGGCCCCGGTTGAGGCACTTCGGGCAGCGCTGCCCGGTCGAACACCAGCACGAAATACGCCGCGCCCGGCGCGGCGGCGCGCACGATCGACTGCTGATACCCCTCCCGCGACTCGACCGGGATCGAATGGAACAACGTGCTGTCGACGATGGTGCCGAAGCGGCCGTCGTAGCCGGTGAAGGAGGCGATGTCGGCGACCTCGAAGGAGGCGTTGGCCAGGCCGCGCCGGGTGGCCTCGGCGCGGGCCAGATCGACCGCGGTCGGCGACAGATCCAGTCCCACGGTGGTGTAACCGCGCTCGGCGAGATACAGCGAGATCGCCGCCTCCCCGCATCCGACGTCGAGGACATCGCCATGGAATTTGCCCTGCTCGATCAGCGCGGCGAGTTCCGGCTGGGGTTCCCCGATACTCCACGGCGGTTTGACACCCGGCCCGAACGGGCCGCCTGTGCCACGGTAGACCGCGTCGAATTCGAAATCATGTGGTGTGGTCATAGCCCACGAATATCAGGGCAGCTCGGGACCTGGCCCGCGACGCGCCCGGCTTGCTCGACGAGCGGTATCGGCCTTTCCCAGAGCCGGGAATAACGGGTTCAGTCGTTGCCCGGCGTCGCTCCGGATCCGCGCTGCGATAGTGCCCGGAAAAGGTGTGGTGCCATCCTCGCGGGGTAGGTAATCGATCGAGACCCGCCTGTCACCGCGGTGACGGTGCCGGGCAACCGCTCCACGCTCGAAGGACATCCCCGCCGAAGCAAAGGAGCCAACATGTCCACCATCCACTTCAAGGAGACGACGAACTCGACGCCCGAGCAGTTTGTCGCGGCGCTGACCGACTTCGGGCCCGGCCGCTCACAGCTGTTCGGCAACAGCACCGACGAATACCTCGAGGTGCACGCCCAGGGCCCCGGCGAGGCCGACGTCACGGAGGGCTCGCGCGGCATCTGGGAGCGCCTGCACTACGACTGGTCAGACCCCAACCGCGTCGTCATGATGACCACCGACTCCAACGTATGGGGCGGCCACTCGGGCCACACCTACACCTTCACTCGCCAGCCCGACGGGACGACCGATCTGGATGTCGTCGTGGTGCGCGAGGGCAAGAACCTCAAGGGCCGGGTGCTCGGCGTGGTGGTCGGGACGGTCGGTAAGCGCGTCCTGAGACAGGCGCTCGAAAAGACTGTCAAGGCCGTCGAAGCTCGCAACAGCGGCACGGGAACGGGGGAACGCCCGTGACCGGACCCGCCGCGGGGACGCCGCTCGCAGGCACCACTTTCACGGACCGCTAGGTCGAGTCTTCGCAGTTCGGAGGCTGCGTCCGGGGGACGCTGTGGTTCGTCACCGGCCAGGGTGCTTCCCCGGCTCGGACGTGGCGTCGGCGCTCCGGCCGGCGAGCAGGCGCAGGGCGTTCGCGGACGGTGGTCCGGGCTCGACGGTGTACAGACCCAGCGTCCGCTCCGGATCACCGACCGGAGTGAAGGCCTCGAAACCGGAGCATGCCATGACCTGCACGGCGGAGGACTTCCCCAGTGTCCGACTTTTCGTCGCCAAGTGGCAGGCATTCCCGGTCCCCCGCCGCCGGACCACGACAGCCCGAGTTGACCGCCTGGGCGACCGAGCGCCACGCCGCGATCACCATCGGGCTCTCGCTTAGCTGGGCTGAGCTTCACCGAATCCGCGGTGATTCGCTCACGTCGTTCAGTTCGTTTCCAGAGAGCGTTTCATTCTCGCGTCGACGTAGGCGATGAGGCATTGCAATGGCCAGCGGCCGTCGTCCCTCAGTTCGAAAGTGTCGACACGGTCACGCAGCTCCCATAAGAGGCTGTCGATCTCCTGGACGTCGTGCATGGTCAAGTCGCCGCGCTGGGTTTCCGCCAATGCCGACTGCAGTTCTCGATCGATCTCCGCCAACATCCCGCGAAGCCATTGGGTCCGGCCGAGGACGGCGTCATGGCTCTTCAGCTCGACGTAGTCGAACAGGTTTCGGAGCGGACTCTGCTCGATCGTGCCCGGAAGCGGGAAAGGCACCCGGTCTCGAACAATTTCGAGCTGACGCCGGACCTCGCGGGCGCTCGCAACGGAGAACTCGTCTCGCAAGGAAGCCGACAGCCCGAGAAGCAGTCGCTCGATGTTATCCACGCTCGCCACCTGCCCACCACCGCAAGACGTTACCGCCGACCACCATACCGGCCCCGCACAGCTGGTGTCGGTGGCGCAACGCCGGGGCCAGGACCGGTCCTCGCTCATTGGCGCGCAGATCCGGTCGCCGAGATCTGCTTTGCTGAGCACGGCTAGGTGGACGATAGCCGTCCGCATCTGCGCGATTCGGCGAAATCCCGTCCTCGCACCGGCCATGCCGGGTGCGGAATGCGCGGCTGGTGGCCGCAGACAACCGGTCAGTGGAGCTGAATTCGGGCGATGAGGGCGCGGTGGTCGGAGCCGGGGACGGTGAGGCTGTGTAGTTGTTCGGCGGTGGCGTCGGCCAGCAAAATGTGGTCGATGCCGATCACCGGGCCCCAGCGGCGGTCTTCCGGGTACGTGGGCAGCAGGCCCGCGCCGCTTTGGTCGGCGGCCGAGGCGAAGCGGCCGCGGAGCAGGTCGCGGTAGGCGGTGTGGTCGCGGGTGGCGTTGAAGTCGGCGCCCACGATGGCCGGTCCGCGGTGCGCGTCCAGGATTTCGCGGGTCCTGCGCATCTCCGCGGTCCAGGCGGGGAAATTGAAAGGGGGCGGGACCGGATGAAAGGCGAAGACGGTGATCGGCCCGCGTTCCGGGTGATCCATCGTCGCGGAGACGTTGTTCAGGATGTACCCGTCGTATTTCTTGTTGTCCCGCAGCGGATATCGGCTGTAGATTCCCGTGCCGCCACCGCCGCCACCGGGTTCGGTACAGCGGTAAGGCAGTTCATCGAGCAGGCCCGCACCCGCCAGCCGCTCGACCGCCTCGCCGGTCAGCTCGTCGACGGTCAGCACGTCGACCCGGTTGTCCCGGACCGCGCGCACCACGGCGGCCGGATCGGCCTTGCCGAACAGCAAATTCGATTGCATGACGGTCATCCGCGGCCCGCTCGCGGCCCGTCCTTCCGGCACGAACGCGGGCACCAACGTCCACAGCACCGCCACGGCCAGCACCCCGGCCACGGCCGCACTGCGCCACCCACGCGCGATCAGCATCAGCACCAAACCGGCGACCGCTCCGATCATCAGGTACGACGCCCCCGACGCGAGCAGCACCAGCCCCCGCCGCTCCCACGCTCCGAAATGCAACACGATCCCGACGGCGCCCGCAGCTACAGCGCACCACCCCGCACCGAGCAAAGCCCGGTCTATCCATTTACGCATGCGGCCGAGCCTAGGCAATGCCGGTGAAGTCGCGGTGTGGGGCATGTGTGGATTCCATGAGGGAACGACTCCTACTCGCCGTCGACCAGCCCGATCACGGATCAAGCCGCCTGCGCCGTTTGCGATCCCGACCGTGACCGAGGACCTGTCTTTCCCCATAGGGACAGCCTGGTCGCTGCCGGGCACACCGGTCGTCGACCTAGCGGACGGCTGAAGACGTCACTGAGCGAATCCACACTTCCTCACCGGGCCGATCCACAATCGCTTCCCACGGAAAGCTCAGGAGCGGAGGAGGTGTACAGGAAGCTTGTTGAAAGTCCTATCGAACGCCGAGGCCCGCTTGCAGAGTCGGCCAGGATTTGGGCAATGCGGCCTTCCAGTACGGCCATGAGTGGACGCCGACGGCGGCGTAGTCGAGCGAGAGGTCGGCGCCGAAGAGTTTCATGGCGGGCGCGGTGGCGAGGGTGCAGTCATGCGAGATGTGTTCGATCTCGTTCGCCCGGAGCGGGTCGTTGGGCCACGACCAGTTGTCGTCGAACGGGGCATCGTCGGGGCCGGGCACGCCGGTGCCCACGTACAGGTGGACCGGTTTGCCGCGCAGCGCGTCGAGATGTTTGCTCGGATCGTGCGCGTCCCACTCCGGATTGCCCGCGGTACCCCACATGTTGTCCGGGTTCCCGCCTCTCGACTCGACCACGGGGCGCACCGAGAGTTGCCCGATACCGTCGGTCTTATAGCAACCGCTGAAAGCTGCCAGGGCCCGGAACATGTCGGGGTGCCGCACGGCCAGAATGGCCGCCGCTCCCGCTCCCATCGAAAGTCCGCCGACGGCGTAGACCCCGTTGCCTTTCAGCTCGCGGTCGATCAGCGGCGGCAGCTCCGAGGTGAGAAACGTCTCCCACTTCTGGTGTCCGAGTTCGGGGTCGTCCTTCAACCAGTCGGTGTAATAGGTACCCCCGCCGCCGACGGGCATCACCACGTTGACCGGCTTGTCGGCGAAGAACTCCTTGGCGCCTCCGCGCAGAGTCCAGGTGCTTCTCGGCTGGGATTCCGACGCCCCGTTTCCGTCCAGCAGCAGCAAGGTCGGCCGGGATGCCGCCTGGTTCGCCGGTACCAGCACGTCGAGGTGAATGGTGCGCTTCATCGCGGGCGAGCGGACGTACATCTGCCATTGCTGCGCAGAGGTCTTCTCGATCCGCTCGACGACGGCCTCCGCGTTCGCTTGGGGAGCCGCGACGAACAGCGGTGCGACAGCGACCACTGCAGCTGCGGCAACAGACCCCATTCGCCGGAACCCTCGACGCCCTCGCAACACCGACATGCGCAAAACCACCGTACGAACCCCATCGACGTTTGGCCCCATCGGAGGCCGTGACTTTTTCGCGCCAACAATGCCATGAAATTGCTGAACCACCACTACAGGGAAGTGGGTGCCGCGACGGACGTCTCAGCTGGTTCGATCGGGTCGAGCCGGTAGTTACGGGGTTGTAGCCCGCCGGAGTGGTCTGGTGTCGGTCGGCGGGCCTCGGGTATCGGTGGCCCCGCACAGGGGCCACCGTTCACCGGCTCATCAACTCCGTGAGCGTGGCGGTATCCGTCGTCAGCGAGCCACCGGCGAATTCCAGGGTGGCGTGCGACCGTTCGGCTGCTGCCGGATGGCCCGCGCCGCAGGCATCGGTGACGATGATCGGCAGGTAGCCCAGGTCCAGGCTGTGGCGGACGGTCGGCTCGATGCCCACCTCCATGGCGATGCCTGCCACGGCGAACGTATCGATTCCGCAGTCGCGCAACGCGATATCGAGCGGTGTCGCGGCGAAGGCCGACATGGTGATCTTGTCGAACACCACTTCGTCGGGGCCGGGGGCCAACTCGGGGGCCAGCTGGAACTGCGGTGAGCCCTGCGGGAAGCTGGAGTGCAGCTCGGCGGGATCGTCCACGCGCTGCCACTGCATGGCGGCGCGCAGCTGGGCGACGCCGGACGCGGCGACCGGCAGCGACATGTGCCGGGTGTAGAACACCCGGTAACCGCCCGCCCGAGCGGCATCTCGCAATTGCACGCACGCCTGCACGATCTTGTCGCCGTCCGGGATCTGGCGCACGATGCCGACTTGCATGTCGTAGATGAGCAGCGCCATGCGCGCGGGGTCGCAGGCGTCCGGGACGGTCTGCGGAATGCTGAGGCCGAAGGCGTGTCGCATCGTCACGCGGTCCGGTCGTACGGCTCGGCGACGTCGACCGCCGAGTCCATCAGCGCCTCCAGCGGCAACGGCGCCTGCACCGGAACGTAGGTCCACTCCAGGTACCCCGCCTTGGTGAGCGGGAAGTCCGCGACGTATTTCTCCGCCTCCTCGACGCTGTCGACTTCGAACACGATCACCACACCGGGCTCGTCGGCGCGGGCGTAGTTCTCCCGCACGATGCCCGCCTTCCACAGCCGCCACACATTGGCGACCTCCTCGGGCAGATACGGGTTGATCGTCTCCAGCGTGACGCCCGGCTTGAATCGGTCGAAAACGATGACCTTCATAGGTTTTCGCTCCATGTCTGCGTTGGTCGATATGAACGGCATTCATGGAATCGCGACGATTACAGTGTTACAAGAACGCACTTTTCGGTGAGTACCCGGAGGTCATGTGCCCGTCAAGCGCTACAACTGCGCCGTGGAAGTGACCGTCGACTTGATCGGCGGCAAGTGGAAGCCGGTGATCCTCGCCCATCTCAAGGAGGGCGTGCACCGCTACGGCGAACTACGCAGGCGGATGCCGACCACCAGCGAGAAGATGCTCGTGCAGCAATTGCGCGAGCTGGAATCCGACGGCCTGGTCCACCGGACCGTCTTCGACACCGTGCCGCCGCAGGTCGAATACACCCTGACCGACGAGGGCCACACCCTCGTCCCCGTCCTCACCGCCCTCTACGACTGGGGCGAACAGCGCGCCGCCCGCACCGGCCTCACCCTCGAGCCCTGAGCCGGGCTTCGCGTGGCGCCACACCACCGGCGGCGGGTCGGGAGCTGCGGACCGCCGCTACTGTCGATGGCGTGACACCCCTGCTGCTGCGCCCTGCTACCCGCGATGACGAACCGTTCCTCTGGGCAATGCTGTACGAGGCGTCGCACGCCGCCGAAGACCTGACCTCACCCGACGCCCTCCGCACCCTCCCGGAGCTGTCCCGCTACGTCGACGGCTGGGGTGGCCCGGACGACCTCGGCGTTATCGGCGGCACCGCGGCCCACCCACGGGGCGCCGCCTGGATCCGCCGGTTCACCAGCGAGAACCCCGGCTACGGCTACGTCGACGACACCACCCCGGAACTCGCGATCGCCGTCGCACCGGCCGCCCGCGGTACCGGTCTCGGCACCGCCCTGCTGACCCGCCTCATCACCGACTCCCAACCCCGATACCCCGCCATCAGCCTCAGCGTGCGAGCCGAAAATCCCGCCCGCCGCCTCTACACCCGGCTCGGCTTCACCGAAGTCGCCGGCTCCGAAATCACCAACCGCGCCGGAACCACCAGCGTGACAATGGTTCTGCGGTTCCAGTGACCGGGCGGATGGCTCCTGTTCTCTGACCAGGTCTCGGGGATGCGGGGTCGTTGCGGCCGATCCGAAACCCTGTGCCCCACAGTGTCGAATGTCTCATCTCGATTCCGGCACCCGGGCTGACGGCTCACACCCCACAGCGTCTATGACCGGCCCACAGCACCACAAAGCAGCAGGTAGGAGCCCGGAATCGGAGTATTGCGGGTACGGCGGTAGGAGGTTCGGCCCGCACAGTTCGCTTGTTCCCACCGTGAGGGAACTGCTTGTTTTCCTGGTCTACTTGGAGGAGTGCATCGTGTCTTCGAGTGTCCTACTGTTCGTCCTGGTCATGCCAGCCGGGAAGAAACTGTCGATCTAGGCCGTTCCGGCCCTTCTTCTCCGGTACGCCTGGACGGTGGGCGCTCGCGAACGTGGTGGATTGCCAGGGTGCTCGCGCCGGCAGCGGTGATGCTGGGGGCCCTGACGGCAGCGTCCGGCGTCGTTGTCGCGGAGCCGCCGACATCTCGTCCGAATTCCGGGTCATCCGACGGCTACAAGGCCCCCGCGGAAAGCTCCGACCTCCCGGCCCAACCGGTCGTCGACCGTGTCGAGCCGATTACCGACCGGTGGCTGCGAGTGTTCGTGAACTCGCCCGCGATGAACCGGGTCGTGCAGGTGCAGGTGCTGGTGCCCGCCGACCGTAGCCGACCGCGACCAACGCTGTACATGCTCGACGGTCGCGGCGCTCCCGAGAACAGCAGCAGCTGGACAGAGCACGGCCGTGCGCGGGAGTTCTTCGCCGACAAGAACCTCAACGTGGTGCTGACCACGGGCGGTCCGGCCAATCTCTACACCGACTGGCAGCGCCGCGATCCTGTCCTCGGCACCAACAAATGGGAGACGTTCCTCACCCGCGAACTGCCGCCACTGATCGATGCGCACTTCGAAGGCAACGGCCGCAACGGCGTCCAGGGTGTCTCCATGGGCGCCGAAGCCGCGATGATGCTCACGTTCCGTACACCGGGCCTGTACTCCGTCGTGGCGGCCCACAGTGGTTGCTACACCCTCGCGGGCGCTGGTCAAGCCCAAGCCCGCGGGATCGTCGAGACCTACGGAGGTAATCCGGACAACATGTTCGGCCCGCCGAACGATCCCGACTGGCTCGCCCACGACGTGATGTCACACGCGGAAGCCTTGCGCGGCACCAGGATCTACCTGTCCAGCGGTAGTGGAGTCCCCGGCGAACACGACCTGCCCGGCAAGGTCGAGCTCCCCGACGCCATCACCGTCGGAGGCCCTCTCGAAGCCGGAGCCTTCGGATGCGCCCTCGCACTGGCGAACCGATTGACCCAACTGCAGATTCCGGCGACGGTGAATCTGCGGCTCACCGGCACACACTCCTGGCCGTACTGGGCCGACGAACTGTCCCGGTCCTGGCCCACCATCGCCGAAGCACTGCACATCGGCAACTGACGGAATGCCGTAACGCCGTGGAGCCGTGGGGTCCGGATCTCTGTGCGAGATCCGGCAGCTGTGCGAGCGGCTCGGATCAAGCGCCGAAGACGCGTTCGACCACTGCTTTGGCGCGCCGGGTTACGCGCATGTAGTGGTCGAGGAATTCGCTGCCGTCGCCGGAGGGCCAGCCCGCCACCCGCGCGACGGCGGAGAGCAGGGGACCCGGGCCTGGGAGTTGGTCGGTGGCCTTGCCGCGCACCAGTACCAAGGCATTGCGCGCCTTCGTCGCGGTCAGCCACGCGTCGCGCAGCAGTGCCACGTCGGTTGCGTCCAGCAGTTCAGTCTGCGAGATCACGTCCAGTGATTGCAGCGTTGAGGTGTTGTGCAGGCCCGGCACCTCGTGGGCGTGTCGCAGCTGCATCAGCTGCACCGTCCATTCGATGTCGGTCAGACCGCCGCGCCCCAGCTTGGTGTGCGTCGCCGGGTCCGCGCCACGCGGCAGGCGCTCCGCGTCCACCCTGGCCTTGATCCGCCGGATCTCGCGCACCGCGTCGGCCGACACACCGCCCTCCGGATACCGCACTTTGTCGATGACGTGCAGGAAGCGCACCCCGAGTTCCTGGTCACCCGCGACCTGGTGGGCGCGCAGCAGCGCCTGCACCTCCCATGGCTGGGCCCACTGCTCGTAGTACGCGGCGTAGGCGGCCAGCGTGCGCACCAGCGCACCGCTGCGGCCCTCCGGGCGCAACCCGGCATCGACGAGCAGCGGTGGATCGGTACTCGGCGCCCCGAGCAGCTGCTGCACCCGGTCGGCCACCCCTATCGCCCATTTGACGGCCTTGGTCTCGTCTTCCCCCTGGCGCGGGTCGCAGACGAACAGCACGTCTGCGTCGGAGCCGTAGCCCAGTTCCATGCCGCCGAGCCTGCCCATGCCGATCACCGCGATATCGGCGGGAGCAGGCGATCCACGCTCGGCTTCACTCGCCCGGATCACCGCTTGCAGCGACGCCTCCAGCACCGCCACCCACACCGACGACAACGCTCGGCACACCTGCGGCACGTCGAGCATGCCGAGCAGATCGGCCGACGCCACCCGGGCCAGTTCGTGCCTGCGCAGCGAACGCGCCGCGGCCACAGCGCGTTTCGGGTCCTCGTAGCGAGCCGCGGCGGTGAGAATGCCACGCGCGACCTCGTCCGGCTGCGGACCGAGCAGCAGCGGACCGCTGGGACCGTCGGCGTACATCCGGATCGTCTCGGGCGCGTTGATCAGCAGATCGGGCAGGTACTCCGAGGATCCGAGCACGATCATGAGCCGCTGCGCGATGGCCCCCTCGTCGCGCAGCTCACGCAGGAACCAGATCTGGTCGGCGAGCCCCTCCGACACCCGGCGGTAGGCCAGCAGTCCCGCGTCGGGATTCGGTGTGTCGCTGAGCCATTCGAGCAGCGTCGGCAGCAGCAGAGCTTGAATGCGGCCTTTGCGGGACACCCCGCCGGTCAGCGCCTTCAGATGTCCGAGCGCATGTTCCGGCGCCGCGTACCCGAGGGCGGCCAGCTGCCGGATCGCGGCCTCCGGGCCCAGCCGCAGCGCCTCGGGTTCCAGCCGCACCACCGATTCCAGCAGCGGGCGGTAGAACAGTTTGGCGTGTAGTCGCCGCACCCGCACCGCGTTCCGGCGGATCTCGCTGGTCAGCACGCCCACCGCGTCCTGCCTGCCGTCGGGGCGGATGTGCGCGGCCCGGGCCAGCCAGCGCATGCCCTCCTCGTCGTCGGCGGCGGGCAGCGTGTGCGTGCGACGCAACCGCTGCAATTGCAACCGGTGTTCGAGCAGGCGCAGGAATTCATACGACGCGGTGAGGTTCGCCGCGTCGTCGCGGCCGACGTACCCGCCCGCCGCGAGCGCGGTCAACGCCTCGACGGTGCCCTGCACGTGCAAGGTCTCGTCGACCCGCCCGTGCACCAATTGCAGGAGCTGCACGGCGAATTCGACGTCGCGCAGGCTGCCGTGCCCGAGTTTGAGTTCGCGTTCGCGCAGATCGGCGGGCACCAGGTCCTCCACCCTGCGCCGCATCGCCTGCACGTCGGCGACGAAATCGGGTCGCTCCGAGGCCGTCCAGACCATCGGCATCAGCGCGTCCCGGTACTGCGCACCCAGGGCGAGATCACCGGTCGCCGGGCGGTTCTTCAGCAGTGCCTGGAACTCCCAGGTGCGCGCCCACCGCTTGTAGTAGGCGATGTGCGAGTCCAGCGTGCGCACCAGGGCACCGGCCTTGCCCTCCGGCCGCAACCCGGCGTCGACCTCGAAGAACGCCTGGCCGGCGACGCTCATCAGCTCGGCTGCCAGCCGGGTGGCGGTGGCGTCGGCGGGCTCGGCGACGAACACCACGTCGACGTCGCTGACATAGTTCAGCTCGCACGCGCCGCACTTGCCCATTGCGATCACGCCCAGCCGCACCGGCACCGGCTCGTCCTTGCAGACCCGCGCGACCGCGACCGCCAGCGCGGCGGTCAGCGCGGCGTCGGCCAGGTCGGTGAGCTGTCTGCCGACCATCTGGTACGGCAGCACCGGCTCGTTCTCCACGGTAGCCGCAAGGTCCAGCGCGGCCAGCAGCATCAGCTGGTCGCGGTACCGTTGGCGCAGCAGCGCCGCCACTTCGGGACCCGAGATCCCGGCGCGGAACAGCATCGGCGCGGCATTGGGTCCTTGCTCGGGCTCCGCCTCGACGACGGCCAGCAGGTCGGCGATCAACTCTTCGCGACCGGGCAACTCCTTGCGGCGCAAGATCTCCCACGCCGACGGCCTGGCGACCAGGTGATCACCCAGCGCGCTGGACGAGCCGAGCAGCGCGAACAGCCTGCCACGCAGCGACTTATCCGTGCGAATCGCCGAATCGATTGCGCCCCAGTCGTTTCCGATGCTCTCGCGCAGGCGCATGAGCGTGCTCAACGCGAGATCGGCGTCCGGTGCGCGCGACAGCGCCCATAGCACGGGGATGCTCTCGACGTTGTCCCAGCCCAGTGTGCGCAGCGACGCGGCAGCGGACGGCTCGAGCAATCCGAGCCGACCGACGCCGGGGACAGCGGAGCGCGCAGACGGTGGCCGAACCATGATTCTCAAATTACATGGCTGAGACCGCGGGCATGCCGCCGCTGGACATCCCTCGGATTACAACCCCAGGTATTCCTTGAGCTCGAACGGCGTGACCTGGCTGCGGTAGTCGGCCCACTCCCTGCGCTTGTTGCGCAGGAAGAAGTCGAACACGTGCTCGCCGAGCGTCTCGGCGACCAGCTCGGAACGCTCCATCGCCTGCAACGCCTCGTCCAGCGTGCCGGGCAGCTCGCGGAAGCCCATCGCGCGCCGCTCGGCGGTGGTCAGCGACCACACGTCGTCCTCCGCCTCCGGCGGCAGGTTGTAGCCCTTCTCGATGCCCCGCAGACCCGCCGCGAGCAGCACGGCGAAGGTCAGATAGGGGTTGCACGCGGAATCGGGGCTGCGGATCTCGACACGGCGCGAGGAGGACTTGTTCGGCGTGTACATCGGCACGCGCACCAGGGCGGAGCGGTTGGACCGGCCCCACGAGGCCGCGGTCGGCGCCTCGCCGCCGTGGATGAGCCGCTTGTAGGAGTTCACCCACTGGTTGGTGACCGCGCTGATCTCCGGGGCGTGCTCGAGAATGCCCGCGATGAACGCCCGCGCCGTCTCGGAGAGGTTGATCGGGTCGTCGGGGCCGTGAAAGGCGTTCGTCTCGCCCTCGAACAGGCTCATGTGCGTATGCATCGCGGAGCCGGGGTACTGGGCGAACGGCTTGGGCATGAACGTCGCGCGCACGCCCTCGTCGATGGCCACTTCCTTGATCAGGTAGCGGAAGGTCATCACGTTGTCGGCCATGGACAGCGCGTCGGCGTAGCGCAGGTCGATCTCCTGCTGGCCGGGCGCGCCCTCGTGGTGGCTGAACTCCACCGAGATGCCCATGGACTCCAGCGCGTCGATGGCATGGCGGCGGAAGTTCGGCGCCGAATCGTGCACCGCCTGGTCGAAGAAGCCACCCGTGTCGGCGGGAATCGGCGGTGCGCCGTCGTGCGGGCCGTTCTCCAGCAGGAAGAACTCGATCTCGGGGTGCACGTAGCAGCTGAAGCCCACGTCCGCGGCCTTGTTGAGCTGGCGGCGTAGCACATGGCGCGGGTCGGCCCAGGACGGCGAGCCGTCGGGCATGGTGATATCGCAGAACATGCGCGCGGAGTGCTGGTGGCCCTTGCTGCTGGCCCAGGGCAGCACCTGGAAGGTCGACGGATCCGGCCGGGCGACCATGTCGGCCTCGGAGACCCGGGCGAAGCCCTCGATGGCCGAGCCGTCGAAGCCGATACCCTCTTCGAACGCGCCTTCTAGCTCGGCCGGAGCAATCGCCACGGACTTCAGATAGCCCAAGACGTCAGTGAACCAGAGACGCACGAAGCGAATGTCCCGCTCTTCGAGCGTCCGCAGCACGAATTCCTTCTGGCGATCCATGTCCGCGAGCGTAAGCATCCGGCGTTAAATCTGTGTTACATACACGCTTAAGATTGCTGAGCAGGATTTTTTGGAAGACTCCACACAGGCGGATCGTCCGGTTTGTGAGCTTTTCCCGGCGCGAACCGGCCTGCGTCACCGTTCGGCAACCGATCCGGCGCGCTCAGCAGGTGAGCCCCGGCGCGGGTTCGGTCAGGTCGACCAGATAGGCGATCACCGCGTCGTCCACGCAGGGCACGCCGCCCGCCAGCGCCACCGTGTGCCGGTTGCCCCGATAGGTGATGAGTGCGGCGCCCAGTTGGGCGGCCAGGTCGACACCGGCCTGGTACGGCGTCGCCGGATCCTCGGTGGTGGACACCACCACCGGCTTCGGCAGGCCGGTCACCGAGATCCGATGCGGTTCACTGGTATTCGGCACCGGCCAGGCGGCGCACAGCTCCAGCGGCGCCGCACCCGTGCCGCGGCCGTCGTCCAGGAACGGCGCCGCCTTGCGGTATTCGGCGTCCTGCTGTCCGGCGACGGCGCGGTCGGCGATGCGCGGATCGTCCACGCAGCGAATGGCGTTGAACGCGTCGGTGGTGTTGGTGTAGCTGCCGTCCTCGCGACGACCGTCGTACAAGTCGGCCAGCACCAGCAGCGTGTCACCGCGTCCGTCGCGCAGTTCGGACAACCCGAGGGTCAGCACCTTCCACAGCTCGTCGGTGTAGAGCGCTTGACGCACGCCGGTGAGTGCGTCGCCGTAGCTCAGCCCGCGCGGGTCGGTGGTCGACGCCGACCGGTCCCACAGCGGGTCCACCAGCTCGCGGAAGCCCCGCACCGCCTGCGCCGGATCGGTGCCGAGCGGGCAATCCGGCTGCTGGGCGCAGTCGGCGGCGTACGCGTCGAACACCTTCTGGAAGCCCTCCGCCTGCCGCAACGACTCCTGCACCGGGTCCTGCGAGGAATCGATGGCGCCGTCGAGCACGAGGGCGCGCACGTGGGCGGGGAACTTCTCCGCGTACGCCGAACCGATCTTGGTGCCGTAGGAGTAACCGACATAGCTCAGCTTCGCGTCACCGAGCGCGGCGCGCATGACGTCGAGGTCCTGCACCACCTCGCGGGTGCCGACGTGGGCGAGGAGGTCGTTCCCGGTCCGCTCGGCGCAGCGGTCGGCGTAGCGGCGGTTGTCCGCTTCGGCGTCGGCGATGCCCTGCGGCGAATAGTCCTCCTGCGGCTCGGCACGCTCGGCGTCCTGCTCCTGCGGGGTCTGGCAGACGATGGACGGGGTGGAGGAGCCGACGCCGCGCGGGTCGAACCCGACCCGGTCGAAGCGCTCGGCCAAGGGCGTCTTGTTGCCCAGTGACGACATGCCGAGGCCGGACTCCCCCGGCCCGCCGGGATTCATCACCAGCGAACCGATGCGGTCACCCGTCGCGCGGACCCGGGACACCGCGATCTGCGCGATGGGCCCGTCCGGAGCCGCGTAGTCCACCGGAACGGTGACCCGCGCGCATTCGGTGTTCGGTGGCAGGCGGTCGTCCGGTCCGCCGAATCCGCCGCAATCACCCCACTGCACGGTCTGGCCGTAGAACTTCTCCAGTCCGGTGGGCGGCGTAGGCATCGGCTGCCCCGATTCGGTGTGGGTGATGGCGCACCCCGCGACCAAGGCCAGCACCGCCATCACGAGCACACCGCGCCCACTCCGCACCGTCGACATGCCCTTGATATTGCCATCGGGCAAACATCGACACCGCCCCGGCCGCACACTCGCCGCTGTGACCAATTGCACCGGACATCGGCCTTAATCCGCCCAGGCGGCGGGTGGCACACTGGGTTTCGTCAGACAATCCCGGGGACCCGGACGGGCCCCGAGGCGAGACAGACGAAAGGGACGATGATGTCCGTATCCGATTCGGAAACCCCTGCCTACGGTGCGGTGCCCACCGAGCACAAGAAGGTTGTGCGCAAGACCCGGGTGCACCACCTGCGGCAGATGAAGGCCGACGGCGAGCGCTGGGCGATGCTGACCGCCTACGACTACTCCACGGCACGGCTGTTCGAAGAGGCAGGCATCCCGGTTCTGCTGGTCGGCGATTCGGCGGCCAACGTGGTGTACGGCTACGACACCACCGTGCCGATCACCGTGGACGAGCTGATTCCGCTGGTGCGCGGTGTGGTGCGCGGTGCGCCGCATGCGCTGGTGGTGGCCGACCTGCCGTTCGGCACGTATGAATCCTCGCCGCAGCAGGCGCTGGCCACCGCGACGCGGTTCATGAAGGAGGGCGGGGCGCATGCGGTGAAGCTGGAGGGCGGCGAGCGCGTGGCCGAGCAGATCGCGGTGATCACCGCGGCGGGCATCCCGGTGATGGCGCACATCGGCTTCACTCCGCAGAGCGTGAACACGCTGGGCGGTTTCCGCGTGCAGGGTCGCGGCGACGGCGCCGAGCAGCTGATCGCCGACGCGATCGCGGTGCAGGAGGCGGGAGCGTTCTCCGTGGTCATGGAGATGGTGCCGGCCGAGCTGGCCGGGCAGGTCACCCGCAAGCTGACCATTCCGACGATCGGCATCGGCGCGGGCGCCGACACCGACGCGCAGGTGCTGGTCTGGCAGGACATGGCCGGCTACACCAGCGGCAAGACCGCGAAGTTCGTCAAGCGCTTCGGCCACATCGGTGACGAACTGCGCTCCGCGGCAGCCGCTTACGCCGACGAAGTGCGCCGGGGCACCTTCCCCGGTCCGGAGCACAGCTTCTGAGCCGCGGATCCGGCTGATCGGCCGGGCGGCGCGCGGACTCTTCGCGCTGCCCGGCCGATCGCTGGAACCGCGCATGGGCTGGGCGCGCATTTCGGACTGAACTATTCCCAGCGAGACCAACTGGTTCGGGCCGGTCGGGGAAATCAATGGCAGACTCGATGCCGACAATACCGACACGACCAGAGGTACCGATGCCGTACAGCCGTTGGATTTCCCGCAGCACCCTGCTGATCGCGGGCGTTTTCGCCGCCGCGGCGTTGACCGCGTGCGGCAGCGATTCGAGCCCGGCCCCGACCGGCAGCGCGAGTTCGACCACGGCGTCGGCGACCGCGGCGCCGGGCACGACACCCGGCCGCACCACGCCCGCCAGCCCGGAGATCACCCCGGCGGCCGCGAAGAACCTGTGCGACATGATGCGGCCGGAACTGTCGAACTGGCGGGTGCAGGGGCCGACCCTGGGCAAGATCGGGCTCAACGCCATGGTGCACGAGTGGGCGCTGACCAACGGCGCCATCAACGCCGCGGTGCTGGCCGACAAGCCGATCATCGACCGCGTCACCACCCAGAGCTGCCCCGACGTGCGCCAGCAGGCCATCGAAGCGCTGGCGATCCCGGACTTGGCCTCCGGACTCGCTTTCTGAACCGGGCGGCCGGATGCGCACCCTCTACCCTGAGATCGAACCGTACGACTCCGGCATGCTCGCGGTCGGCGCAGGCCAGTCGGTGTATTGGGAGGTCAGCGGCAATCCGGACGGTAAGCCGGTGGTGTTCCTGCACGGCGGTCCCGGTGGCGGCACCGCGTCGTATCATCGGCAATTCTTCGATCCGGCCGCCTACCGGATAGTGCTGTTCGACCAGCGCGGCTGCGGCCGCTCCACCCCGCACCTGGCCGACGGCGCGAGTCTGGAGCACAACACCACCTGGCACCTGATCGCCGACATGGAGGCACTGCGCGAGCATCTCGGCATCGAGCGCTGGCAGGTATTCGGCGGCTCGTGGGGCTCCACGCTCGCGCTGGCCTACGCGCAGCGGTATCCCGAACGCGTGACCGAACTGGTGTTGCGCGGCATCTTCCTGTTGCGCCGCAAGGAAATCGACTGGTATTACAACGGCGCCGCCGGCTACGTCTACCCGGACGAGTGGGCGAAGTTCCTCGCGCCGGTACCCGAGGACGAACGCGAGCAGGATCTCGTCGAGGTCTACCACCGGCTGCTGCACTCGCCCGAGGAGGAGGTGGCCCGCGCGGCCGCGATCGCCTGGTCCACGTGGGAGGGTGCGACGAGTTCGCTGCTGCCGCAACCGGACCGGATCGCCGAAACGGCCGAGCCTCGGTTCGCACTGGCCTTCGCCAGGATCGAGAACCACTACTTCCGCCATGGCGGGTTCCTCGACGAGGGCCAGCTGCTCCGCGACATCGGCGCCATCACGCACATTCCCGCCGTGATCGTGCAGGGCCGCCACGACATCGTCTGCCCGGCGGTCAGCGCCTGGGAGCTGCATCGGGCCTGGCCCGGTTCGGTCCTGCACATCGTCGACGACGCCGGGCACGCGGCGAACGAGCCCGGCATCATCCATCACCTGGTCGAAGCGACCGACCGATTCGCGAAGGAGGGGTGAGCAGGATGACCACCGCCGAGAACGCGCTCGTCGCCGCCCTGCGGGACGACATCGACCGGCTGCTGGCCGCCGAGCCCGAAGTCCGTTCCGACGCACCGGATTCCGTGCATCAGATGCGGGTGGCCACCCGCAGGTTGCGGAGCGTGCTGCGGTCCTATCGCGGACTCTTCGCCAAGAAGCCGGCCACCGCGATGGGCGCCGAGCTCAAATGGCTGGCCGGATTGCTCGGGGAAGCCCGCGACGCGGAGGTGCGCGCCGACCGATTCGCCACCCTGCTCGCCGACCATGCCGGTCAGGCCGCACCCACCGACCGCGACGCCGTCACCAGGCGTCTGGTGACCGCCGAACGGGATCGCTATCGCGCGGCCCACGACGAGGTCCTGACCGCATTGGACAGCGCACACTATCGCACGCTGCGGGACGAACTGTCCGAGTGGCGCACCGCTCCCCCACTGCGCCACTCCCGCGTCGCGGCGGACGCCGTGGACGTCTTCGGTGCGGTGCTGCGCAGCGACCTCGACCGGGTGGAATCCCTCGTCCGCGCGGAGCCGACCGTCGCGGCCGCCGATCGCATCGAGCTGCTGCACGATATCCGCAAGAGCGCCAAGCGTTTACGGTACTCGTGCGAGGCCGCGGAGCCGGCGGTGGGCGACGATGCCGCCGACCTGGGCCGCCGTGCGAAGAAACTGCAGACCGTACTCGGCGACCACCGGGACGCGGTGGAATCCCACCGGGCGATCCTCGATCGAGCGGCCGAGGCCGCCGCCGCGGGCGAGCACGCGAGCCTCTACGAGATCCTCGCGGACGCCGAGGACGCCGCGGCCGGTCGCGAACTGAGCCGCTATCCGGCCACGGCCGCGGCGCTGTTCGGCTAGATCGCGGCCACGCCCGGTCACGCGGCGTACTCGAAACTCACTTTCCGCTCCCTCGGGTCCGCCGACAACAGGCGTACCCGCACTGCCTTCCCTTCCGGCGGCTCACCCGAGCACGGCCCGAGGACCGGCGGATCGGCGATGAAGATCACGGCGGGACGGTTGCCGTTGGCCTCGCGCACCACCACGGCGTCGAATTCCGCGCCGGTCCGCCGGGCCAACAGGGTCGACTCGGTCAGATCGATGCAGGCGCGCTCGAGCTTGCCCGCGACGCCATCGCTGCGCCGCATGGTGTCGGCCGTGCGCACCAGCCCGTCGCGTACCCAGCGCGGCACCGCCGTGCCCGCGCACCGGGCCAGGCAGATCTCGGTCGCGAACCGGTCCGACAGTCGCCGCAGCGGGGCGGTGACGTGCGCGTATGGCGCACCGATACCGCTATGCCGCAGAGCTTCCTGCGGGGGCGACGCGCCCGTTGCACCAGCGACCACGGTGTAGGACGCACCGCGCAGCAGGGTTGTCGCCTCGGACATCAGCACCAGCGCCGCGGGCGTGTTGGGGTCGAGCCGCGCCAGCATCTGCCCGACAGGTTCCTCGGTGGGCCATGCCACGCCCAGTGCGTGCGCGGTGCGGCGCATGGAGTCGATCGCGGATTCGGCCGGTGGCGGCATGGTGCGCAGCAGCGCGACCCGCTCCTCGGCGGGTGTACCCCCGTTCAGCATGAGCTGCGCCGCGCACATTCCGGTCAGCAATGAGACCTGTTCGTTCCAGTCGTCGGCGGCGGTGCGCGGTTCGACCACCAGCCGCCAATGTCCGTTGACGCGCTCGTCCTGAACGACGGTTTGCGCCGGCAGCCGCAAGCCGATCGCGCCGCGCGCCAGCCCAGCCCGGATGCGCCGCTCGCCGAACTCCGGCAGGGCCGCGATCGAGGGATGCAGCCGGCCGGCCTCGGCGTCGGCCTGGACACCGGAGTAGTCGAGCCGGGCGCGCGAACGTACCAGGGCCCGCGCCACCGAGAAACGCTGCGGTTCGGCATGCTCGTCGAGTTCGATGGTCCATAACGCTGCCGGGCGCGTTCGCTCGGGCAGCAGGCTGGCGGATCCTTCCGACAGGCTCGGCGGGTGCAGTGGCACGGTGCCGTCGGGGAGATAGAACGTCTGTCCCCTGGCGCCGGACTCCTTGGCGAGCGCGCCATCGGGGGCGATCACGGCACCGACGTCGGCGATGGCGTAATGCACGAGGAAGCCGGTGGGGGTGTGTATGAGATGCAGGGCCTGGTCCAGATCCATTGCCCCGGGCGGGTCGATCGTCACGAACGGGATGTCCGTGCGATCGACCCGGTTGCCCGCGAACGCGTCGACGGCGTCGCGGGCCTCCGCGCTGGCCTCGGCGGGATACGCCGAGACCAAGCCGAACTCGGAACGAATGGCGCCGAAATCTACCGGTGCCGAGACGATCCGCTGGTGGAGTTCCACGCTGAGGCGCCGGTCCTACTGCAGCGCCAGCATGGTGCCGTTCAACTGGTCGAACGGACCATAAACCGTGAAGGTGACCCGGCCACCAGGGACCGAGGACGACACCTGGGCCGCAGCGTCCAGCGCCTGCCCGAAGGAGGCGGCGGACGGATGCGGCAGCCCGGCGATGGTCAGGCCGAACCGGTTCTGATACACCCAGACCGTGTCAGCGGGGCTCAGGTCGACTTGAACCCCGCCCTGCAGTGGCGTCACCGCGACCGCATTGGCGGAACCGGCGCCGAGCACCGCGAAAACCGAGGCGGCGCCTGCGACCAATGCGCCGGCGACTATGGAGCGAACTACTCGCATATGTGTTGAGACCTGCTTTCCCGCGATCGAAGTATGAATGGCCCGGTGCTGCCCCGCACCGGGCCTTACCAACGGCGACTACTTTATGACGTCGATCACGCTCACGGCCAGTGCCGCACGAATCGGGTCGGCGAAAATCTCGCGCGGCCACACGGCCGCGGCCGCGCTGCTAACGTGACCCGCCGGACGGGCGGCGCGTTCGCCCGCGCTTTCGGAAATACCACGCATGCCGACAATTGGGAGCCAACGCCTATGTCATCGATTTTGTTCGACTACCTCCTGCCTCTGCTCGGCCCCGAGCAGGCCGCCTACTGGGCTCAGGTCTTCACGATCAACCCGACCTGACCGCGCGATTGTTCTCTCGCACTCGTTGCCTCCCGTTAACCTGACGGGAGGCAACGGTGATCATGGGCCGCTACCATCCCGCGCGTGATAAGAACTACCGCCGCGCTCGCGGCCAGCGCCACCGTCTTCGCCCTGCTCCTCACCGGCTGCGGCGACGACAAGTCCAGCACGACCACCTCCTCCACTACCGCGGCCGCGTCGGAAGGCGCCACCGGCGCGGTCGACAACGTGAAGGCGGGCGCGTTCGTCGTCAGCTTCCGCGGCGCTTTCCCGAAGCTCGCCGAAGGCAAGGACGACGCCAAGATCGCGAGCATCCTCTCCGAGACCTGCACCGACATCAAAGCGGGCAAGCCCGAGGACGAGGTGGTCGGGAACATCACCAAGCGAGCAGCGAGCAACACCCAGCCCACCCCCGAGGAAGCCAAGGCCATCTACCAAATGGCCAAGCTGATGTGCTGATTCCCAACCCATTTCGCTGATCCGGAGCGCGAGTGGCACAACGTGGTGCGGCTTTTTCGCAGTTCGCCGCGGCCACGTGCCACTCGACGAACTCCGCTTCGGTAAAGGCGGGGCGGACGAGTTGGTCTGTAAGCCGGATCCTGTCCCCGGTTCGCACCGGGGGACGGCCATCCATCTGGACACTCCGTTGCCGGGTGCCTCGAGCGGTCCACCCGCAGGCTCGGGCGAGCAGCCCTCGAACGCCTGCGCAGCCGCACCGCGGACGGTGCGACCTTCGACCTTGCTCCGGGCGGGGTTTACCGAGCCGCCCCGGTCACCCGGGGCGCTGGTGCGCTCTTACCGCACCGTTTCACCCTCACCGCACGGCCTGAAAGGCCGTGGGCGGTCTGTTTTCTGTGGCACTTTCCCGCGGGTCACCCCGGGTTGCCGTTAGCAACCGCCCTGCTCTGTGGAGTCCGGACTTTCCTCGGCGCCTGGCGGCGGCACAACCGTGCCCGTACCCTGCGCCGCGGCCGCCCGACCAACTCGTCCGCGATAACAGGATACTAGGTACGGTTAGTGGCCATGGAACGTGTCGAGGTCGGCTTCCCTTCCGGAAGCGAGCAGTGCGCGGCGTGGCTCTATCACCCGGACGGCGCACCCAAACCCCGCCCGCTAGTGGTGATGGGACACGGCCTGGGGGCCAATCGGGAAATGGGACTGGACCGGTACGCGCGGCGTTTCGCGGCCGCGGGCATGGCGGTGCTGGTGTTCGACTATCGGCATTTCGGCGCCAGTCAGGGCACGCCGCGCCAGTTGCTGAGCATCGCGCGCCAACGTGCGGACTGGCATGCCGCCATCGCCTACGCGCGCACGCTACGCGGGATCGACGCGACCAGGATCGCGTTGTGGGGCACCTCCTTCGGGGGTGGGCACGTCCTGTCGGTCGCGCCGGACGACGACTACATCGCCGCCGTCGTCGCCCAGGCGCCGTTCACCAGCGGCTTGTCCTCGGCGCTTGCGAAGGGACCGATCAGCGTGACCAAGGTCGCCACCATCGCGGCCACCGACCTGCTGCTGGGGACCATCCGGCGCAAGCCCGTCCGCATCCGGCTGGCCGGACGCAAGCGCGCCGCGGCACTGATGAGCGCGCCCGACGTACCGGAGGGCTTCCGCAGGCTGACCGACGAAAGCGACACCTACGAACCGAAAGTAGCCGCGCGCGTGGCATTCTCCGCGCTGTTCGACGCACCGGGCCGACGCGCGAAGGCGCTGAAAATGCCCGTGCTGTACGCACTGTGCGACGACGACTCGATCGCCCCGGTGAAATCGGCCCTGCGCGCCGCCAAGCGCACCAAGCATGCCATCGTAAAGCGTTATCCAGCGGGGCATTTCGACATCTACTTCGACGAGGTCTTCGAAAAGGCGGTGTACGACCAGACCGAATTCCTGGTATCGGTGCTGCGCCCCTGAGGCGGCTATCTCGCCTTCGCTCGGCCCGGAGCTGGGCTGCGAATGGACTTGGTCCGGCTACGCCCGGTATGCATTCACGGCACGGACCGAGCGGGGCGAGGTATGTAGATCCCACCCGAGGACCTCGAACTGGCCGACATCACCGTCGGGATAGCGATGATCGGCACCGGGCACAGCCTGGACGTCGCGGTTGCGGGCGCGGGCTACCTGTCCAGAGTCCTGATCCACGCATCATATTCGGCCGGGCTGAATGTCCGGCCGCCGCTGCAACCCGGTGCCCATCGGGCATCGGTTTTCTCAGGGCGCACGGTGACCACGTCAACGATCTCGACCAACTCCGATGGTATTTCCCCGCCGAAGTGCTGGACACCGGGAACGATCACGGCGTCTACGTCCGCCCGGCGAACAACATTCAGTAGTCGACTCAGCGGGCTGTCGGTCTCAGGGCCGAACACAACGGTTTTCGCAAGTTCATACCCGAGCCGGTTTGCGACACTTCGAATCTGGATCTCGTCCCAGGTCTGAGAAACACCGGAGACATCCCGGCGCAAGTACCCGATCGCGGTTGGTCGTGACCTCATCCGTCCACCTCGCTCGTAGCCGTTGGTGAGCACTCGACGCCGGGGAACAGCCGTCCCGATGACCTGGCGAGTTGGACTCACCCGGCGTCGCGTGCTGGTGACTGACGCTAAGAAGCGGCAGTCCTGCTAGTCCATGCTCATGCTCAAACATGCTTGGGTTGGCCCTATCAGGCCACTAAACGGCTGACTCGGGGTCATCATGGGAGGTGTTCAAGCATGAACGCGCTTGACCGGATTGGAGGCCAAACCATGCGGTTGAATTTCCTCGGCAAAGGCGGCACAGAGGGAGGCGGTTGCCCGTCGTTGTTCGCCACGGACAGGGATACCTACATTTTGCCGGGGTGGAAGACGAACACGCCGGGAACCATCGAGATACCACACCTGCTACTCGGCTTCGCCCGACCGGATACGTTCATCGGTGCCACCATGACCGACACCGGCCGGGGAACCTTCATCCTGTCCGGCGCACCGGTTACGGACCTTGAAGCGCTGGCCCAGATGGACTTCTACCCAGACGAAACGGCTGTCGAAGTACCCGGGCTCGAGAGGACGTTCTACGGCAATGCTGCTAACGCAAGGTGAGGCATTCAACGATCTGTTCGGAGAGGTCGAGCGTGAAGCGTTCCACCTCGAAGTCAGGGACGACTACTACCCGCCGGACTATCCACCGCTTGTTCGGTTCCTGGCCGACGAACCCGAAGACTACGAGTGGTTTCAACCGTGGCTGAACCATGTCCGGGAGACCACCAGTCGGGGTGTGGCGGTGAACCGGGTGCGGGTGGTAACCGTGCCGCACAACGACTACACCCGGTACGCGAAGCACGTTGCCCGCCTCAACGTGCAAGCGGGTGAAGATGTTCGGTATCTGCCGCGCCATCTGATCGACTCTGACGAGTTGACGACCGACGACTGGTGGATCTTCGATGATTCGGTCGTAGCGTTCACGGTGTTCGAGCCCGGCGAAAACGGGCGTTGGGCAGGTGGCGCACTAACAACTGATCCCCGGATTGTCGAATACATCCGGACAGTCAAAGAACGGGTGTGGTCTCTCGCCGTTCCGTTGTCCGAGTACAGCGAGCCGTGACGAGTTCGCTGAACAAGGCCAAGGAAGCTCTCGGGGCGCGGCTCCGGGAGCTTCGCCTGGATGCGGGCATGACCGGCACCGAGCTTGCTCGCCGTGCCGGATGGCATCAGACCAAGGTGTCGAAAATCGAGTACGGCAAGACCAAGCCCACAGACGACGATATTCGGGTCTGGTGTGTCCACACCGGGGCCCCGAGTCAGTTACCTGACCTGATAGCCACCCTCCGCAACATCGAGGCTGCATGGCTCGAATGGAGGCGAGTGCTCGGGACCGGCACCAAGCGGCGGCAACAAGCCTCGATCAAGCTGGAAGCCGAGACCGAGGTAATGCGGGTGTATCACCCGTTCCTCATACCGGGCTTGCTCCAGACGGCAGAGTACGCCGAGGGCGTCCTACGAAGCGTTGTCGAGTTTCAGCAGGTCCCGGACGACGTTGACGAAGGCGTATCCAAGCGCATGGAACGCCAACAGATCCTGTACCGGCGTAACCACCGGTTCCACTTCGTCATAGCCGAGCAAGCACTGTCTACGACGGTCGGCAACGACCGCACCATGATCGGCCAACTAGACCGGATACTGGCCGTTGTCGGAATGCCGAGGGTCGCGCTCGGTATTGTACCGGCCGAAGCGCCGTGCCGGGTTCCAATGACGAACTTCACCATATTCGACAACCGAATGGCCATGGTCGAAACAGTCACGGCGGAGCTGACGGTAACCCAGCCGAGAGAGATAGCCCAATATGCACGGGCGTTCGATGTTCTGGCGAAACAGGCATTGACCGGAGAGGCGGCACGTCATTTGATCCTGGCAGCGCTCGACAAGCGGCGCGGCCGGTCCAACTTTCACTAACGAACCCGGTGGTTGCGGCAAGATCGAGGCATGGTTGATCCGGTATGGGCTGGTGTCGTTGGTGGCGCGATCGGCAGTGGCGCGACTCTGATTGTCGCGCTGGCGAGCCCGTTCGCCAGCTGGTGGGTCGAGTCCAGGAGGCTTCACCAACAAGACATGGCCGCGCGGACGATCGCGCAACGACAGCGTCGACGCGAGCTGGTGAGAGAGTGGCGCGAGGGTATGTACGAGTCGCATACCGAGCTTCATCCGCGTCGAAACGAAACCTCGAACGCGGATGGGCCGATATCGGACCTCACGGGGCGGCCGTGGTTCGAATCGCTGCGCCCGCACCTCGGGCTCACAGGTAGCGAGGTAGCCGAGATATCTGCGGGATTCGGCCATGCCGACCAGGTTAGGAAGCTGGCCACAGAGGTTGTCCGGATCGAGCGTGATGAGTGGAAGTTGATCTAGCTTGCATAGCCGAAGAACTCCGCGGGATCACTGGTGCTCTACAAACTGGCCGGGCTGTGCTGATCACCGCTCGTCCAGCAGCTCACGCGTGAGCAGCGCTGTCCACCATGCCTCGACCCGTTCCGGCGGCCAGCCACGTTCGGCGGTGAGTTCGGAGAAGGCGTCGATGTTGCAGACCGCCGCGTAGATGTCGACGGCGGTCGGCACGTCGATGTCCGCACGCAGCGTGCCCGCGGGCCATCCGGACATGACCTGCCGGTGGGCGTCGTCGCCGCGCCGACGGCCGTCGCGATACGCCTGGGCCAGTTCGGGTTCGGTGCGTGCCGCCTCGCGTAGCAGCATGATCACGTCGCCCGCTCGCTCATAGAGCCTGCGGTCGTAGGCGACCATGGCGGCCAGTTGCCGACGCGGCTGGGGGGCGGCTTCCAGATCGGCGAGCAACAGGGATACGTCGGCGGACAGGTCGGCCGCGTCGGCCAGCGCTTTTGTGAGGCCGGTCTTGTTGCCATAGGCGGCGTAGACCGTCGGCACCGAGACACCCGCGGTGCGTGCCACGTCACGCACCGTGGTCGCCGCCCAGCCGTTGGCCAAGAACAACTCTCGGGCGGCACGAGCGATCTCGGCACTGGTCTGCTGCGCTTGGGCGGCGCGGCGCAGCGAGTCGTAGTGGCGTCGGACCGGTTCCGCGGTCATGGTTTCCCTTTCGTTTTACTCTGCTTATATTAAATATATGACAGAAAAATCGAAAAGCGCACCGCCCTTCACTCGGGTCGGCGGACTGGCGGGCCTCGGCTTCGCGCTGGTCATCGTCGGCGCGAACCTGATCCTCGAACCCGCGGGCATGCCACGGTTCGGCGCCGATATCGCCGACGCGGAGACCTTCTTCGCCGATGCGGCGAGACCCGTTCGACTGTCGTCGGTGTTCCTTCCCGCGGCGTGGGTGTGCGTCATCCTGTTCGGCGCCGCAGTGGTCGCCGTGCTATGGCCGCGTGAGCGGGCGCTGGGGTCGGCCTGGTCGCTGGTCGGTTTCGCAGGACTTCTGCTACAGAACAGCACCTTCGTCGGCGTGGCCGCCACGCGACTCGCGCTGGCACACAGCAGCGGCGATGCCGCAGGACTCTGGGCTCTGCACAACGCGCTTTTCGCGCTCAACGGCACCTTTCTCGCCGTGGCCATGCTCGGATTCTCCCTCGGCGGATGGCGTTGCGGACTCATCCGCCGCTGGCATGCCCTCCTCGGGCTGATCGCGGCTGCCGGTCAATTCGGCTGGGCGACAGCGGGTCCGCTCGTACTCGACCACGTCACCCCACTCGGCATGCTGGGCCTGGTGAGCTGGCTGCTGTGGGTCGCCTGGATCGCGACGTATGGCATCACGCTGATGCGGCTGCCTGCCCGGCAGCCCGATATCGCGCAGCCTGTTTCAGCATGAATCGAGCACTATGGGGTCGGTAGATTGCGGGGTCCCGTCCGGTCGGCCCCCAGTTTCGCCGTCCCGGCTGCTGCTGCCTGCGAGCTTCACTGTGTCTCGACGATCGGGACCGGGTGAATCACCTGTCCGGAACCCGGGCATACGGGCAGGAGTGCCGTGATCGACGCCCTCTATGCCCACCAGCCGGATGGCGCGGTGATCGACCTGGCCAGTGACCAGGTGGCCCAGCAGTCACCGGATGGAATTGTGGCCCAAGCGCATCCGCTGCGGGTGGTCGCCGACCGCGATGGTGGCGACATCATCCGGCGGTCGGATACTTGGCGAGTTCGGTTCTGGCCACGACCCCGAGGTGGACCTCGTCGGGGCCGTCGGTGAGCCGCTGGGCTCGGGCCGCCGCCGCGGCGGCGGCAAGGGGGTAGTCCTCCGACAGTCCGGCGGCGCCGTGCAAATGGACGGCCATGTCGATCACCCCGCAGGCCATCGCGGGGACCGCTGCCTTGATCTGGGACAGTTCGGCTGCCGCCGCGAGCGAGCCCACGGTGTCCAGCCGCCATGCGGCATGGCGGACGTGCAGGCGAGCTTGGTCGATGGCGATGCGGGCGCGAGCGATCCGCTCACGGTTGCCGCCCAGGTTCGCCAGCGGTTTACCGAACGCGGTGCGCTGGACGGCCCGTGTGCAGGCGAGTTCGATGGCGCGCTCGGCGAGCCCGATCAGCCGCATGCACAGATGGATCCGGGCGGGGCCGAGCATCTGCTGGGCGATCAGGAACCCTTGCCCCGCTCTGCCGATGATCGCTTCGACCGGTAGCCGCACATCAGTGAAGGAAACTTCGGCGTAACCGCTCGGCTCGTTGCGGTAGCCATAGACCGACAGCATCCGCTCGACCCGGACACCTGGCGTGTCCAGCGGCACCAGCACCAGCGAGTAGCGGGTATGCCGGTCGGCCATGGGAAACGTCAGACCGGACACGACCGCGAACCGGCAATCGGGATGCCCGATCCCGGTACACCACCATTTGCGACCGTCGAGGATCACGCTGTCCCCGTCGAGAGTGGCGGTGGCGGCCAGGTTGGTCGCATCCGAAGACGCCGCGTCGGGCTCGGACATACAGAACGCGGAGCGGATTTCGCCGTTCAGTAGTGGTTCGAGCCAGCGTTTCTGCTGCTCGGCGCTGCCGTGCCGAAGCAGCATCTCGGCGTTGCCTGCGTCGGGGGCATGGCAGTTGAAGACTTCCGGTGCGAACAACGACCGGCCCATGGCTTCGGCCAGTGGCGCGTACTCGACGTTGGTCAGGTCCTGGCCGTAGCCGGGATCGGGCAGGTAGAGATTCCACAGGCCCTCGGATCGCGCACGCTGCCTGAGCTCGGGCAGGAACTCGGGCACCGCCCACGGATCACCTTGCCGCCGTAAAGCGTCGAAGTATTCCTGCTCACGAGGCAGGATCTGCTCGTCCAGGAAGGCGGTGACGCGTTTCAGATACTCGGTGGGCTTCGGGTCGAGTGAGAGTTCCACGGAATTGCCTCTTATTGCTCGAAATCACGGATAAGGCAGTGCGGCGCCGTGGCGCACGGTCAGCATTGCGGTCATGACACCGATCTCGTTGCTTTGGTCCTGCGCCATGCGCAGTGCGACCTTGCGGATCGGCTCCGCGGTCAGCGGGTCGTCGAACGCCGCCCGCGTCATGTCCAGGCCGCCGCGATGATGGCGAATCATCAACTGCAGGAACAAGATTTCTCCTTCGACGCCGTGCGATCCGCCCAGCCGGGCGATCTCGTCGATACTCGCCATCCCTGGCATGGATGCCGCATTGTGGTGCTGCCCCGCCGCGTGCTGGTCCGTGCCGTGCATCCACGCCATCGGTTCGGGCGCGGTGAGCGGCCGGTCGAACAGCAGCAGCCAGCCGTGCATCATCGCGATCTCGGCGGCTTGGGCGATCTCGATCCGATCGGCCAGCACCCGCACCTGCCGATCGGCATCGCCCGGCAACGTGTGCGCCAGCAGCAACGCTTGCGCGTGATGGGCCGACATGTCTTGCGCGAAGCCGATATCGACCGATGACAGTCGCATCGTTCCGCGATCTGCGTGGCTGCGCTCAGCGTGCCACCAGTTCCCGGCGCCCGACGCGGCCGACACCAGCAGTGCCAGCGCGCCGAGATACACCACCAGCTGCGCGATCGCCGGTCGGCGCGCCTCATGAGCCAATGGTCGACTCCTGATCCACCGGCGGGGTGTACACGTCGTTGTCCAGTTGCAGGGCCAGGAATCCGTTGTCGCTGCAGGTCGTCCAGATCTGGGTGCCGTGGAAGGTCGGCGGCGACATACACCAGTCCGACGACAGATCACCGAAGGCCACCTGCCCGGCGCGCGGACCGAACGCCACCGCCGGATCGAACTTGCCGTCCACGATCGCCTTGGTGACGGCCAGGACGTCGTTGAGCGGCAGGCCGAGCAGTTCCGCCCAAGCGTGCGAGGAGTTCGTCAACTGTAGATTGCGGCCGGTCTGCGCGGGCGGGTTGTAATAGGCGATCTCCCGGATGTGGTACGGATCGCGGACATCGAAGACCCGGATGCCCGACGACATCCACGAACACGCCAGCGCCGTCGGATCATTCGGGCGGTCTGCGACGCAGTAGTGCGCGTCGTAGGTCTGGAACGAACCGCCCGAGGCGGAGCGGAACTTGGCGTCGGTGTGCTCGGGCAGGTTGATTTCCAGCTTGATCTGCGCCACCTGTTTCGCGTGCGCGGGATCGGATACATCGAACACCTTCACTCCGCCCGAACTCGCCTCATCGGACGAGAAGATATGCGGCACACCACGGTAGGTGACCGGAACGCTCTGCTGGTTGAACAGCCCATCGGTCCACAGATAGGTGCCCAGCTCGGGCACTTGAGGATGCGGGTCCCGGCGCTGCACGGCGCTGATGTCCAGGATGGTGATGCCCGCCTGCACCGACAGGTACATCGTGTTGCCGTCGGGGCTGATACCGAACCCGTGCTCGGCCAAGGATCGGACGCTCTGCCAGATGACGCGCGGATCGGCCGGGTCGGCGATATCGATGGCCGTCAGCAGACCGGGCGCGAGACCGGAGGCCCAGTAGGTTCTGCCGTCGGGCGAGAATCCACCCTCGTGGGAGGTGAACGGCAGCGGCATGGTCAGCTCGGTGCCCGCGCGCCGATTCAGCAGCCTCGGGTGCTCGCAGTCGGAGATGTCGTACACCGAGAAGTAGCCGCCGCCCTGGCCGAAGAGGCCGACCGCGGTCGCGGCGAGCAGTTTGCGCTCCTGGTTGACCTTCATCGACTCCCATGTGCCGCCCACCATCCCGGGCTCGTTCAGGGAGCCGGCGAGCCGGGGTCTGCCCGGATCCGACACGTCGACGACCTGCACTCCGGGCGTGTCGATATTCGGCAGGTTTCCGGGGAAGAAGGTGCTGGTGTAGGAGCAGTGATCGAACGTCGCCGATACCACACCCCCGCCCCGATCCTGCAGACCGCCGACCAGCGACAAATTGCACCGATAGCCCTGGGTGCTGCGCAGATTGTTGCGGTCCTCGGCCGGAACATCGCCCTGCAGACCGGTTTCCGGCAACGACCCCGGCCCGCACTCGGCGCGCGGCGCGGCGACAGTGCCGACCTCGCCGAGATAGAACGTCTCGGCCCGCGCGCCCGGCACGATCGCCGAGCTCACCGAAAATGCCAGCACCGCAACAACGATTGCGTTCCTGCGGTGCCGATGACGGATAGGCACCATCGCCCGACCTCCGAAATTTCTCCTGTGCTTCACGAAATGACGTTTCCTGCAGGGTCATCCCCTCGCTCGCTGCCCCCCGGGATTCCGTAGCGGGCCCGATAGCGAGCCAGATTCCGCCGGGCCAGACGCCCGATGTGCGGCAGAAGTCGCAGCGTCACCCCGGGGGCGAGCATGCCGATCTTCACCAGCCAGCCGTCGGCTCCCGGCACGTTCGTCTCCACGCGTGGCCGGTTCACCAACGCGACGACGCGTTCGGCGATGTCGTCCGCCGCCAACGGCGTGCCGAGGAAGGCCAGCGGCGAACCCCCGGTCGCGGCCTCGTACCGCAGCATCGGAGTGTCGACCGCACCCGGATTCACGATGCTGACCTGGACACCGGTCCTCCGGGTCCCGGCTGCCAGTGACAGCAGAAACCCGCGCAGCCCGAACTTCGAGGCGCTGTAGCCGGGACACTCGGCCAGCGGCAGCATCGAGGCCAGCGACACTACCGCGACGATGTGCCCACCCGCCGCGCGCAGTGCGGGAAAGAGAGTGTGGGTCAGCAACATCGGCCCGACCATGTCGACGCCGACCTCGCGATCGATCTCGTCCGTGGCGACCTGCTCGAACGGCGTCGTCACGACGACTCCCGCGGCGTGCACGAGCAGTTCACACCGGCAGCCGACGGCGGTGGCGATCTCGCGCGTCCGCGGCGGGTCGGTGATATCGCACGGATAGGGCATGATCCGCGCCGAGGCGTCCTCGCACAGCGCTTTCAAGCCGACCTCATCGATGTCGACGGCCAGGATGTCGTATCCGTTGCGGGCCAGGCGTCGGCAGATCGCCGCACCGATCGCCCCGGCCGCGCCGGTCACCACCGCCTGAGCCATCACGCCACCCGCGCGGTGCCGGCGCCGGCGGCACGCATGTCCAACCGGGTCGGATCGCCCTGCAACAGGCGCAGCAGCGCCTGGAACACCGGCCGCTCCACGCGGCGTGGCAACTCGGGCCCGCGCATACCGAAAACGTCTGCGGGAACATCGAATACGTGTTTCGGGATCACGTGATATCCGCGCCGAACGCTGACGAAGGTCGCGTCGGCGGTGGTGGCCGCACCACAGACATCACGCTGCCGCTCGTAGTGGTCGTACTCGATGCCCAGCCGACGCAATGCACGCGCGGTCGAGCGCCCGGACGGTCCTGCCCCGACGATGCATACCCGATCCATGGCCTGCTCCCTTCGTGCCGATCAGTGAAGCGCGCCGATACCGCTCTCCGGGAGGGCCGCGACGGTTAACCTGGGGGGCAAACCGGACAGGTTGGAGGTGTGCGGATGCACGATGACCCCACCCTGACCGGTGCGGTCATCCCCCCGACCGCGCTCGGGGGCGTGCTCGAGATCGCCGACCGGCACGCAATCGTCACCGATACGTGGTTTGCCGGTACCGGACTGTCGCGCGCGCAGCTGGCGACACCGGACACGAAAGTCTCGTTCCGACAAGCCGCTACCGTGCTGCGCCGGGCACTACGGGCACTGCCTCCGGGCCCGATCGGTATCCGGGCCGGTAGTCGGGACGTGCAGTTGTCGTTCGGCATGCTCGGCTTCGCCATCCGGTGCTGCCGCACCGGCGCCGAGGCACTCGCCATCGGCCTCGAACTGCATCAGGCCGCGGGGAGCCTGATGGATTTCGAGTCCGAGCGATTCGGGGCCGAGTTCGCGATCCGGATGACCGAACGCGCTCCGGAACCGGAACTGCTGCCGTTTCTGTGCGAGGACGCCTGCTGCAGCACATCGGTGCTGATCCGCGCCGTGCTCGGCGCCGACATCGCCGCCACCCGGCTGGAATTCACCTATCCGGCCCCGGCGTACGCCGCGGACTACCGGCGTGCGTTCCGCTGCCCGGTGCAGTTCGGCGCCGACGCCAACCGCATCTACTTCCCTGCCGACCTGCTCACCCGCCGGATCCCGACCCACAACCCCACCGAACTGCCCACCGCGCTCGCGGCCGCCCGCCGGCTCCTCGGTCTCGCCGACGTCCGCTCCGATATCGTCGCCACGGTCGAGTCACTACTCCGCACGAACCTGCGCCGGCCGATGACCATGGTCGATGTCGCGGCGCGGCTCAACATCACCGAACGCACCCTCCGACGGCGGCTCGCCGACGCCGGACAGCAGTTCGGTGCGGTCCGCGACCAGGTCCGCCACGAACGCGCGGCGCTGCTGCTGCGCGAATCCGGCCAATCGATCGCCGAAATCGCAGCGGCCGTCGGATTCAGCGACGCCCGAGAGTTCCGCCGCGCCTACCTTCGCTGGACCGGCCGGCCGCCCAGTGCCGACCGATAGATTCGCCCTCCCCGACTCCGACCCGCATTTCGACCGCTTCCGTACCGAATTCGGCATCGCCGTGCCTGACCGATGCCTTCCCAGGGGTGACGGCGGCGGCGGATGCTGTCACGATGGCGCGGATGATTGTCAGGCTTGCACGGGAAGACGACCTCGCCGGACTTCTCGAACTGGCGGGGCAGGTCGAGCACTGGTTCGGCCCGATGGTCGACGACGCCGGATTCCATGCGGCGGTGCGGCGGCACATTCGGGCGGGCACGGCGCTCGTCGCCCGGTCTGCCGGGGCCGAAGTGCTCGGCGGCCTCATGTTCGGCGCGCAGCCACCGACCTACCGCGTGGAGTGGTTGGTCGTCGCGGAGCAGGCGCGCGGGCACGGCATCGGACGAGCCTTGACCACGGACGCGATACGCCGACACGTGCGCTGCCCCGGCACACTCGAGGCGGTCACCTTCGGGGCCGATCACCCCGGCGCGGCAGCCAGCGGCGCTCGTGCGTTCTACGAGCGCATGGGCTTCGATCCCGCGGAAGCCGCGGCTCCCGGGCCGGAAGGCGGTTCACGGCAGGTCTACCGGCGGCGTATCTGAGGGACGCCTGCCGGATGATCACCGTCCCCGGAAGGCGCGCCAGAGGATGAAGGCCAGGACCGCGGCAGGCGCTGCCGCCAGAATGGGCTTGTCACGGACCGTGTCCAGGAGCGTGCGGCCCGGGTGGGCCAAAGACTCGGGGAGTCCAGCCGCGCCCAGTTCAGCAGCGCTTGCGGCGTTGGCCTCCGCCAGCTCGGCACGCTCGGCGGCGCGTTGAGCGGATTCGTCCACCTCTGCCGCGGCCTGCTGGGTCCGGTCCTCCGCAGTCAGCCGTGCGGCGGTCTGCGGCTCCGCCTGTTGTGCGGCTCCGGCGGCGGCGCCACGCACCTCACCAGCCTCTCGCCCTGCGGCGGCCGCCTCCGCCAGCGGCGCCGCTCCGGCGCCGCTCATCGCAGCAGCGGCCTCTTCCGTCTCGCGCCCTGCGGCTGGCGTCTCCAAGCCCGTCATACCTGCCACTCCGGCTGCAGCACCGCCCACCTCAGCAGCGGTGTCTTCCGCCTCACGCCCCGGGATCGGCGCCTCCAACCCCGTCATACCTGGCACTCCAGTGGTGGGGCCGCCCACTTCTGGCGTCGTCTCGTCCGCCTGTCGCCCTGCGGTCGCCGCCTCCGGCTCCGCCTGCTCGGGTTCCTTCGCAGCGTGGCGGGCGGAACCGGCAGTGTGGTCATCTTGCTGCCCGGTCTCGGCTGTCTCTCCACGGGAGGTATCGGCGAGGTCATGGACGCCGTCGGTCTCCGGATCCGCGGGTTTGTGTTCGTTCATCGCTGTCTCCTGTCCTCGGCTGCGCGGCGCCGGACAGATTTTCCTGGATGCCGTCGATGCCCGGTTACCCTACGAACGATGGGACAAACCGGACCGCGGTAGACGCCACTCCATCTCGAATTCCCGCCGCGGGTCGCCAGGGGCCATCGCCCCACTCACGCCCGTCCGCACGAAACCGTTGCGCAGATACAACCGCTCGGCGAAGGTGTTGCGCTCGGCGACCTCCAATCGGACCACGCGGTGGCCACCCGCCGCGGCCCAATCGAGCACCGCGCGGACCAGGCGGTCCGACACCCCGGTCCCCCGTGCCTGCGGCGCCACCCACATCGAAATCAAGTGCACACCATCGCGTTCCGGATCCGGCATGCCCGCGACCGTGCCCAGCTCGACCCCGGCCGACTCGGCCAGGAATTGTGCCCGATCCGCCAGCGCCCGCCGCCAGTCACCTTCGGTGCGGGCCCGCGCCTCGGCAAGGGTGGAACCGAAGAACTGCGGCGTGTCGGCCAATGCCCTGAGCCGGATGCGCCGGAACGCCGCCCATTCGTCCGGCTTGAGAAGCCTGATCTCCGGTGTCGCGACCTCCATCCGGACTTCTCTACCCGGCCGTCGATACCGCGCGCAAAGGATTTGCCGCGTCGCTGTCCGCCGACCGACCTCGCCCAGACCTCGACGGCCATGCCTTCGAGCGCCGCGTGGCGAGCACACTCCACCTTCCTCTCCACCGGACCCGCGTTCAGCGCAGCACGGCTCGCGGTCCGGCCGCAGCGGCCGGATATCCGTCGAGAACACGATCACCCCGACCGGTCGCGGGAACACGGAATCGCTCATCCCATGGCCGGGACGATCCTGGTTTCCCACCAGGGTGGTCTCGTCCGCGGTGCGGCGGGATGGGTGGTCGTCGTGCATGGTCACCTCCACTCAGCCGAGTCTGCGCAGCCCGGCGAACTCCAGCCAGGCGAAGATCGCCACCGCCGCGGCGCCGACGATCAGGAACGCCACGCCGAGACCGGTCAGCGCGAGCACACCCGAACCGGCCAGCCCGAGCATCCCCACCGCCGACAGCGCGTTGACGGCGACAACCGCCTGAGCGTGGCGCGCGGAGATCGCGGGGTACCCGGCGATCAGCAGCAACGCGAGCGCACCGCCCAGCATCGCGACACCGAACGGAATGCTCCACCCGATCGGCAACCCGAGCGGATCGCGCAGCAATGCGGCGCCGGCCACCAGCACCACGCCGAAGATCCCGGTGCTCCAGCCGTCCACCCTGAGCGCGGTACGCAGGAAGGTGGCGTCGTCGCTCCGGCGTTCCAGGGTTGTCGGTCTCATGTCGTCCTCCTGTGGTCGATACGTCGGGACCAACCCTGCTGGCTGGAGGTGAGCGTCTCAATAACCTCGGAGGTCATGGCTGGACGGCGGCGCGGGTGCTTAGCTGGTCGAATGGCATCGGTGGAGACGCGCTCGAGAGTGGGCGGCCTGCTGCGCGAATGGCGGCAGCGGCGCAGGTTGAGTCAGCTGGATCTGGCGCTGGCGGCCGACACCTCGGCGCGTCATCTCTCGTACCTGGAGACCGGGCGCGCCGCGCCGAGCCGGGCGATGGTGCTGCGGCTGTGCGATACGCTGGATGTGCCGCTGCGCGAACGCAATACGCTGCTGCTGGCGGCCGGCTACGCGCCGGCGTATCGGGAGAGCAGCCTCGACGATACGCATCTCAGGTCGGTCCGAGCCGCCCTGGACACCATGCTGAGCGCGCACGAACCCTATCCGGCGGTGGTCGTCGACCGGCTGTGGAACGTGGTGACCGGCAACGCCGCGATGAGCGTGCTGATGGACGGCGTTCCCGCGCACGTGCAGGCGCCGCGCCCGAATGTGTACCGACTGGTGTTGCACCCGGACGGACTCGCGTCCCGGCTGGCCAACCTCACCCAGGTCCGCGCGCTGTTCCTGGAACGACTTGCCAGGCAGGTCAGCGCGAGCGGCGACCACGAGCTGGCGGCGCTGTACGACGAAGTGTCCGGTTACCCGGACCCGCCGGACGCCGCCGACACAGCGGAAGTCGGCGCGCCGCCGGGCCCGTTCGAAGTGCCGATCCGGATCCGCACACCAGCGGGCGAACTGTCGATGTTCAGCACGATGGCCACCTTCGGCGCACCCGCTGACGTCACGCTGTCCGAGCTGGCCATCGAATTGTTCTACCCGCTGGACGAATTCACCGCGGCCGCGCTGCGCGGGCGCGCGGCCGTGGCGAATTCGTGAGTTCCTCAGGCGTCCAGCATGGATTCGTCCCACACCCGGGCCAGGTCGGGATCGGCGGCGGACAGCACCTCGTCCAAGCGCAGCCCCACGTCGCCGATGTTCGGTTCGGTCATCATGTTCAGGTGATCGCCGGGCACCGAGATCACCGAGAACCGGCGGGCCGCGTACTGCTTCCAGCCGTTGTCCGCGCTGTCGAACATGCTGCCGACGGTCTGGTGCGCCAGATCGACGCCTGGCGGCAGCCCCTCGGTGGCGCGCAGCAGGGTGATATCGAGCTGGTAAGGCGCGAGCTCATAGTCCAGCATCGCCGAGTAGTTGGCGTAGAACACCTCGTAGAGCCGCCGGATCGCCTGCGGCGAGCTAGCGGCGGGCAGGATCTCCGACCGCACCGCCTCGGCGAGCATCGCCGCGAACAGCTCCTCGGAACCGTGCACGTCCGGCTCGAAATCGACCAGGGCCGACTGACTTCCGCGCGCGTACCAGAGCAGCTCGAGGAAGAACCACCGGATCAGTTTCTCCTCCGGGATCGGTGTGCGCGCTTGTGCGCGTAGCGCCATCGTGTCCAGCAACGTCACGCTGGACACTTCCTCCTCGGGAAGCTGACGTGCCATCTCCAAGGCGACGTAGCCGCCGAACGACCAGCCCGCCAGGTGATACGGGCCGGTCGGATGCACCCGCCGCACCGCCTCCAGGTACGACTCGGTCATCGCCGCGATCGTCTTCTCCGGCGCACTACCCGGGTCCGCGCCCGCCGCCTGCAGTCCGTACACCGGGCGATCAGGATCCAGGTACCGCACGAGGGTCAAGTAGCACAGCACATTTCCGCCGATCGGGTGCACCAGGAACAGCGGCGGCTTGGTGCCCTCCGCACTGAGCGGCACCAGCGGGTCGAAGGTGCGATGGACATCGCCGCCCGCGCGCACCAGCGTGGCGAGCCCGGCAGCGGTGGGTGCGCTGATGAACGCGTCCAGCGGCACTTCGACCCCCCACCGCCGCGTCAGCGCCATCACCACCCGCATGGCCCCGATCGAGGTCCCGCCCACCGCGAAGAAATCGTCGTCCACGCCGATCGCGCGCAATCCCGCGTACTCGGCGAGCAACTGCACCGCCGACCGCTCGTACTCGTCGGCCGGTTCCCGCTGCGCCGCGACCGAATCCGTGACGTCCTCGCCGTACTCGCGCAGGGTCGCGTCATCACGTTTGCCGCTGGGCGTACGGGGCAGCTCGTCGAGCCAGATGAACCGCGACGGCACCATGTGCGCGGGCAGCACCGCCCGCAGATCGTGCCGCAGCGCGGCCAGATCGGTCTGTTCCGCCGAGCCGACCAAGAACGCGATCAGCGACCCGTCGATACCACCGAAACCGCGGGCCACCACGGCCGCCTCGGTGATGCCGGGGAACTTCTCCACCAGCCCGAGGATGCCCAATTCCACTTCCGCCGGCTCCACCCGGAAACCCCGGATCTTCACCTGGCTGTCGCTGCGGCCCAGGCAGACGATGTCGCCGGAGAATAGTCGGACGCCCAGATCGCCGGTGCGGTACCGGATTCCGCCCGCGTGCGTGGCCACGAACCGCTGGGCGGTGAGTGCGGGCCTGCCCTCGTAGCCGCGCGCGAGGGAACGTCCGCCGAGATAGATCTCGCCGATCACGCCGTCGGGCACCGGGCGAAGTGCGCTGTCGAGCAACTCCACGGTGTCGCCGTCCACGGCTCGGCCGATGGGCGGCAGTGCGGGGAACTCGTCGGCCGGACCGTGCAGCGTGAATGTGGTGGCGACGTGGGATTCAGTGGGGCCGTACTGGTTTTCCAGCACCAGACCCGGAACCACCTTGCACAGCGCGCGGATCTCGTCGGTGATGCGCAGCTGCTCACCGGAGGAGATCAGCACCTTCAGGTCGGTCGGGAACCTCCGCAGAGCCACTGCCGCCTCCGCGAACGCCTGCAACGCCACGTACGGCAGGAACAGTCGTTCGATGCGCTCCTGCACCACGGTCTCGAGCAGTTGCTCGACGTTGGAGCGCAGGTCGGCCGAACTCACCCGCAGGGTGGACCCCGCCGCGAGGGTGGTGAAGATCTCTTGGAACGACACGTCGAAACTCAACGGCGCCAACTGCAACGTGCTGCGCAGTCCGATGCCGGTCGCCGCGCGGATCTGCCAATCCACCAGCGAGGTCAGGCCGCGATGCGGCATCGCGACGCCCTTGGGCTCGCCGGTCGATCCGGAGGTGAACAGCACGTAGGCCACCGCGTCCGGCGAAACCTGGTCGGGCATAGCGACATCCGGCAGTTCTGCCGAGTCGTCGAAGAGCACGGTGGTGTCGAGCACCAAGTCGGCGTCGTCGACGATGTCGCGATAGTCGGCGTCGGCGATCACGCGATGCGGGCGAGCGCGGTCGATCATCAGGTTCAGCCTGGCCCGCGGGTAGCTGACGTCCAAGGGAACGCACGCGGCGCCGATCCTGGTCAGCGCCAGCACGAGCAGGATCAGTTCCGCACGCCGCCCCATCAGGATGCCGACCCGGTCGCCTGGCGACACGCCCAGCCCGACCAGGCGCCGCGCCAGCCGATCGGATCGTTCGATCAGTTCGTCGTAGGTGAGGGATTCGTCGTCGCCGGCCACGGCGATGCCCGCCGGATCGAGCGCGGCGGCCTCGGCCACCAGCGCGCCGACGTCGCGGGCGGCCGCCGGGCCGGCACCGAGGTCGAGCGCGGCGTCGGGGTCTGCCACGATCCCGGCCAGCATGCGCAGCTGGGTGAGTGCCACGGTCTCGCACTGCTCGGCGCTCAGCGTGTGATCGCCGTCGACGCGCAGCCACATCCGGCCGTCGCGCGGGTCGGTCGCCGCGGTCACCAGCAGCTGGAAGTTGGTCTCCTCGCGCACGTCGAAGTCCACCAGACGCACCCCGTCCAGCACGACCATCGGCTGGAAGACGTGGTAGTTGACGAAGTTGAAGGCGGTCTCGAACACCGGTCCGCCGTCGGCGAGGATCGACCGCAGCGGGTAACGACGGTAGGGATAAGCCTCGCGTTCCCGGCGCGCGATCTGCTCGACCGCCGCACGCCACGTGGTCGCGGTGCTGTCCAACCGGATCGGCAGGGTGTTGAGGAACAGCCCGGCCACCCGTTCGGCGCCGGCGCGGTCCGGACGACCGTGCCTGACCACGCCGGTGGTGACGTCCGTGCGACCGGTGAGTGCCCGCAGAGCCAGGCAGTGCGCGGCCAGATAGACCGAGTTCTCGGGGATCTGGTGGCGCGTGGCGAACGCCGACACTCGCTCGGCCAGACGTCGCGGCACCAGCGCCCTCGCTCGCGGTGCTCCGGCGACCGCCGGTTGGTGCGCCCCGAGCGCGGTGAGTGCGGTGGGTTCGGCTCCGGCGAGTGTGGTCAGCCAGTACTCGCGGGCCGCGATGTCGTGCATGCTGCCCTGTTCGGCCTGCGCGTACTCGGCCAGGACGGTCGCCGGATGCGGGGTGGCCTCGATCCTGGTCTGCGTCATACCGAGGTGGCTCAGGTAGTCCAGCAATAGTTCCAGCACCGAGGTGGCGACACTCCAGCCGTCGAGGATGGCGTGGTGGAAGCTCAGGACCAGATCCACCGTACCGACCGGCGCATGGGGGCCAGGGCGGACGAACACCCGGACGGCGAACAGCGGAGCGACCGAGATGTCGTAGTGGGCGTGCGTGCGTTCCTGGAGATAGGACTCGATCAGTTCCTCGCCGTCCCATTCGTCGGTATCGCCGAGGTCGACGATCTCCAGCTCGTAGCGCGGTTCGGCATGCACGATCTGCAGCGGAATCGAGTACCTGCTCAGCTCGAACGACGACCGCAGCGCCGGCTGGCGCCGCACCAGCCGGTCCACGGCGGCACGGAATTCCGGGTCATCCCAGGGAATCTCGAGCCGGTACCGGAACACGTCCTTATAGGTGACCGAGTCGGCCCGCTCGATGCTGTGATACAGCATGCCCAGTTGCAGCGCCGTGGCCGGGAACGCGTCCTCCGCGTGGTGCAGCGCGGCGCGGTCGATCAGCGGCACCGTCGCCAGCGGCGCCACGGCACGCGCGTGGTCGCCGTCGCTCGCGCGCACGACGCGCGCCAGCTCGGCGATGGTCGGCGCCTGGTAAAAGGCGTCCACGTCGAAGGAGAGCCCGGCACGCTCGGCGGCCGTGCGCACGGACAGCGCGAGAATGGAATCGCCGCCGTGCGTGAAGAAGTTGTCGTATATGCCGATCGACTCGACGCCCAGCACCGTGCACCAGACTCGCGCGAGCCGCGCCTCGACGTCGTTGCGCGGCTCACCGCCCGCGATTCGCTCCGCGCCGTGTCCGAGGACGAGCTGTTCGGCGAGCGCACGCCGGTCCAGTTTCCCGTTGCGGGTCAGCGGGATCCGGTCTACCCGGACCAGCCGGGTGGGCACCATATAGCGCGGCAGTCTGGCCGCGATCTGCTCGGCGATCTCCGCCCCGGTCACGTCGGTTCCCACGAAGTAGCCGACCAGCTGCACGCCGTGCGCCTCGGATACTTCGTCCACCACCGCCGCCGCGCGCACCCCGCGGCAACCGAGCATGGCGTTGTGCACCTCACCGAGCGTGACCCGGTTGCCGCGGATCTTCACCTGGTCGTCGAAGCGGCCGAGATACTCGAGGTTGCCGTCCGGCAGCCAGCGCGCCAGGTCGCCGGTGCGGTAGCGCCGCCGGCCCGCCACCGCGCGGTCGTCGACGAAGGCGGCCGCGGTCAGCTCGGGCCTGCCGCGATATCCGCGGGCGACGCCGACGCCCGCGATGTTCAGCTCGCCCGGTACCCCGACCGGCACTCGGCGGCCGGTTTCGTCGAGCACGAGTAGGTCGATGTTGTCGATCGGGCGGCCGATCGGCACCAGGTCGAGCGCGTCGTCTCGGGGGCAGTCGAAATAGGAGACGTCGACCGTGGCCTCGGTCGGGCCGTAGAGGTTCACCAGTTCCGGCGCCGTCGCCCCGGCCGCGGTGAAGACCGCGTGGAATCGGCGCACCAACGCCGGTGGCAAGGCCTCGCCGCTGCAGAACACCCGGCGCAGGCTGCCGATCCGCGCGACCGTCGCGGGGTCGGCCGCCAGCTCGTCGACGAACGCGGCCAGCATGGACGGCACGAAGTGCAGCACGGTCACCGTGTGCGCGGCGATGGCGTCGACGATGCGGCGCGGATCACGCTCGCCGCCCGGCTCCAGCAAGGCCAGCCTGGCACCGGTGATCGCCCACCAGAACAGCTCCCACACCGAGACGTCGAAGGTGACCGGCGTCTTCTGCAGGATCACGTCCTCCGCGTGCAACGGGTAGCGCCGCTGCATCCAGGTCAGCCGGTTCACCACCGACCGGTGCTCGATCATCACGCCTTTGGGTATGCCGGTGGAGCCCGAGGTGTAGATGAGATAACTCAGATCGGCTGGATGTGAGACGTTTTCGACGCCGCGCGCGGGCACGGTATCGGTCACCGCGATCCGGGTGACACCGAGTTTGTCGAACACCGCCTGGTGCTCCGGCCCGGCCGCCACGAAGCGCGCTCCGCAGTCGGCGAGCACGGTTTCGATGCGCGTTGCCGGAAAGTCCGGATCCAACGGCACATACGCGCAACCCGCCCGTAGCGTGCCGAAGATCGCGATGAGCAGCTCCGTCGAGCGCGTCAGCACCACCGGGACGCATTCGTTGCCGGTCACGCCCAGCGCGCGCAGCCGGGCGGCGAATCCATCGGCCAGCGCGGACAGCTCGCCGTAGCGCAGCGCCTGCCTTCCCGACCCCGCGACCGGCTCGATCGCCATCCGGTCCGGATGCTCGGCGGCCACCTCGAGGAACAAGCGGTCGATCGTGGTGTACGGGAACTGCTCGCGCGGACCGGTTTCGAAAGCGGTGACGGCGGCCAGTTCTCGGGCGGGCATCAGCGGCAATGCCGAGATCGGGGCGTCGGGCCGGTCCAGCGCCGCCACCAAGAGCGCGCCGATGCTGCGCACGACCGACTCGAACGGGAAGCTCTCGTCGAAGACATCTCGGTCGTAGTAGAGCTGGAGGTTGAGCGAACCGTCGCGCGCGTGCTCGACGGCGAGGATGTTCAGGGCCTCGAGCACCGTGCCGGGATTGACGATATCGATGGTGCCGAGGATTTTGTCGAGATGATCCGACGACGGCATCTTGATGTAGGAGTATGCCACGTCGAACAGCGGCGGCGCCGTCGGATCGCTGCTGAGCGCACGCGCCAGGTCGCCATACGGAAAACGCTCGTAGCGCTTGAGTTCCCGGATCTGCGCGGCCACCTCGGATGCGACCGCCGACAGCGGCGCGGCCGGGTCGACCCGGATGCGCAGCGGCACCACGTTCGTCCGGTGTCCGGCGGTCCGGAAGGTCTCCGGGTTGTGCCGGTTGAGCATCGGGACGCCGATCACCACCTCCTCCGAACGATGGACCGTGGTCAGATACGCGGCCAGCGCCGAGACGGTGAAGGCGAAGACGGAGAAGCCGGTAGCGCGAATCCGGTCCAGGAACGCGGGTTCCACCACGACGCGACGGCGCCCCCGGTCCACGTTCGGGGTGCTCGGCCGGCCGGAGAAGAGCGCGGGAACCACGCCTTCGAACCGGCGGACCAGCGCGTCGCGGTCGGCGACCCACTGCGCGGAGGACAGGTATTCCTCGTGCTCGGCGGCGATCTTGCGGTAGGTGCGCACGCCGCGGTCGGTCTGCTCGGTGACCGGGTCCGGCTCGGCGAGCAGGTCGAGCGGCAGATCCGAGCGACTGTAGTTGTCCACCAGGGCGGCCCACAGCGCGTTCACACCCCACCCGTCGATCATCGCGTGGTGCATCGCCACGTAGAGATGGAAGTGGTCGGGTCCGTCGACCAGCGCGGCGACCCGGAACGGCCGGCGCGGCGGGGAAGGCGTCACGTTGGCCCGGTTCACCCACTCCCGGCGCGCCGCGGCGGGGTCCGACGCCCAGCTGAGGTCGATCAGCTCGACCTCGGGGAGCTCGTCCGAAACCCATTGCCAGAAACGGCCTTCGGAGAACTCGAAACGCAGCCGCAGCGCGGGGTCACCGAGCAGTGCCCGGCGGACCACGGCTTGCAGCCGCGCCATGTCGAAGGGCTCGTCCAGGAACGCGCAGTAGGCGTTCCGGGTGACCGGCGCCGGGCCGTACCGGAAGGCCACGGACAACACATCTCGTTGATACGCGCTGACCGGCCACGCCTCGGGTCTATGGGGAGTAGCGCTCGGTTCGGATGTCACAGTCACTCCTATCGCGACACTCGCGGCACCGGCTGTGCGCGGATCCAACCAAGCCCCCAGAACGCAAAGCTGCTACCACAGTTATCCAGTTATCGATATCGCGAATCACGGCATCGGCTTTGCCGATGCCGGACTCTGCTGTTCACTTGCGGTGTAGGCGGACGGTCAGCAGGCCGAAAGCAGTGCGCGCACACTCTCATCGGCGAGGCGTTCGGCTCGATCCCGCGACACTGCGGGTTCGACATAGCCGATGTTGAAGGACAGCTCGTTGTGGGTCGCGTTGGCGGTGGCCATGATGAACCCGCTCACAGACATGCCGGAGACGAACTGTGCGCCCTCCAGCTGCCAGGATCCGATCTTGTCCGGGAAGGGGTAGCTGCCCAGGTAGGTCATACAGAGGTGCCCGGGACCGCGGGTGTCCATGAGCTTGACGGTGGACGCGCTGGCGGCCACCGACTTGGGTGCGGCCACCTTCAGCAGGTTCAGGGCGGACAGATGATCGCGCCGATCCATCCGCGCGCCGTACTCGTGCTCGATCTCGGTGGCGATCTCCCACAATGACGCCCATGGCGCGTACTTCGCCGGGGTGGCGATCATGCCCTGATAGGTGCCGACCTCGGTGTCGGCGGCGGCGCCGTCGAGGTGGTCGCGGAAGTTGACCGAGCTGCCGACGGTGTACCAGCTCGCCTTGTCGGTGCCCGCCTCCCTGGCCGCCGCGATCAGCAGCGCCGCGGACAAGACGGCCTGCAAGCCGACGCCGTGGCGCGCGCAGCCCGCGGTGAGCGCGTCGAGCTGGTCGGTGTCGAGGCTGCGATGCACCACCCGGCTGCGCCGCTGCGCGGGTGGGGCCAGCGAGGTGGGCTCCAACCTGCGCGGCCTGCGCAGCTGCGACTTCTGGTCGCGCAGCAGCGAACCCGCGGTGCGCAGCGCGCCGCCCGCACCTTGGAAGCGCGGCGGGAACAGATCCTCCGGACCGGGCCGCACCGGGGCAGGCGCGAACTCGCCCGCTTCCCCGGCAGCAGCGTAGAGCACCTGCTTCGCCACCGACAGCGCGCTCTCGCCATCGGCGATGGCGTAGTGCAGAGTGACGATCAGCTCGTTGGTGCCGTCGGTTTCCTTGATCAGCACCGCCCTGGCCAGCGGCCCGGTGCGCCAATCGAAGGGCTCGCGCAGCTCGACCTCGTCGACCTCGGTCAGCCACGTCGTGCTGTCCTCGGATTCGATCACGCGCAGCGGGATGGGCGCCCGCACCGGAACGAAACGCGGTGCGGTGCCGTCGGGTTCGGCGGCTACGGCGACTCGCAAGAGCGGATGTCGGCGCTGTACGTGGTCCAGGCCGGCCCGGATCTGCTCGACGTCGACCTGCCCGCGGATCCGCACACGCGACAGGATGTGCAGCGGCGCCAGCTGATCGGCGATCCAGTGCCAGCGCTCGACCGGCGACAGCGGGCGCGGCAGCCGCGCGCTCGGCCCGTCCAGCGGCGGGAACGACATCGGCTTGGCGAGCTCGCGCAGGAAGAATTCGGTGGGCGCGTGCCGGAAGTAGGTGTCGCGCACCCGGACCAGACGCGGGTCGGTGGTCTGCTCGATCTTGGCGAGCGAGGCCGAACCGTTGACGAACATGGCGGTGCGATCGGCACGCAGCTGCTCGTAACGGCGCAGGCCCGCGACGGGATCCAGGGTGTTGCGCAGCGCGTTCGCCAGCACCACCGCGTCCTCGATGGCGGAGTTGGCGCCCTGGCCGAGGCTGGGCAGCATCGGGTGCGCCGCGTCGCCGAGCAGGGTCACCCGGCCACGGCCCCACTGCGGCAGCGGCGGGCGGTCCTGGGCGGGCACGGCGAGGATCGCGGACTCGTCGGTCTGCTCGATGCAGGCGCGCACCTCCGGCGCCCAGTCGGCGTACAGGCGCAGCAGGTCTTCCTTGCCGCCGCACCAGTTCGCGGCCTCGTCGGCGGGCAGGGTCTGGGTGCCCCACCAGTACACCCGGCCGTGACCGATGTCGTGGATGCCGAAACGCATTCCGGTGCCCCAGAAGTGCGCCGACAGGCCGCGCGCGACATTGCGGTGCTCGAACGGGATGCAGGCCAGCCAGCACACGAAATTGCCCGGCCGCGGCTCGGCGCGACCGTGCAGCTGGGCGCGCACCATGGAGTGGATGCCGTCGGCGCCGACGAGCAGATCGCCCTCGGCGACCCGGCCGTCGGCGAACTCGACGCGCACGTGCTCGCCGTCGTCGACGAACCGGGTGGCTTGCGCGGCAACGAAAGTCGGCGTGTCGCCGATCGCGCGCAGCAACACGTCGTGCAGATCGCTGCGGTGCAGCGCCACGGCGGGCGCGCCGAGCTGGGCATCGAGCCGGTGTACCGGAAGTACCCGGATCGGGCTGCCGTCGGGATCGCAGAAGCGGAAGGTCTCGACCCGGCCGCCGCGTTCGAGCAGTTGCTCGTCGAGGCCGAGCCCGAGGGTGCGCAAAGCGTTGATTCCATTGGCCTGCACCGAAAGACCGAAGCCTTGGGCGCGCAGCTCGGGGCCCGATTCGTATAGTTCGACGCCGAAACCCGCGTGCCGCAGCGCGGCCGCGGTGGTGAGCCCTCCGATCCCCGCCCCCAGAACGACAACTTTGATCGGACTGCTCATCGAACCTGCACTCTCTCGAACTACGCGACAGCACAAGCGCTTCCCGCCGCGCGCGGCCTACGGGCGGCGCTGCCCGCGAACCGCCGTCCCCCTTAGTGACACCGATCGAGGGCACACAGTGTCGACCCCGACCAGGCAGGCAGGGTAGGACGCCTGTGCCTGACGCTGGGGAAGCCTACCCCTACTCGACGCGCGTGGCAGAGTCGAAGTGAGATTCACCGCATCCCGCGAATGTGAAACGCAAACATGTTGCAATAGGGCATAATTCGCCATCCACCCACCGCGTTCGCCCTCGTCCCGAGGGGTTTCGGCGCCCTCACAGATACGACGTGTCGTTCACCAGACGCACCGATGATCCGCCATCGGGATAGAACTCCGCTATGGATAGCGACGCCAGATCCAGATGCAATCGGTACAGCAGGGACGGACCGGCATCGAGTGCCAGTTGCAGCAGCGTCTTGATCGGGGTCACGTGACTTACCACAACCACGTTCGCGCCGGGATACCGTTCGGTCAGATCGCGACGGGCCGCGTCCACCCGCTCTCGAACCTGATCGAAGCTCTCCCCGCCGGGCGCGGCGATAGCGGAGTCGCCGATCCAGCGGGTGTGCAGATCGGGATCGCGCTGCGCGGCCTCGGCGAAGGTCAGGCCCTCCCACGCGCCGAAATCGGTCTCGATCAGACCGTCGTGTATCTCGGCGGGCACACCGAGGGCGGTTGCCGCGGCCTCCGCGGTCTCCTTGGCCCGGCCGAGCGGAGAGCTGACCACGGCGGCGATACCGCCTTTGGCGGAAAGCATTTTCGCGGCCCTGGCGGCCTGTTCCCGCCCCAGCGAGGTGAGCGGCGGATTGCCGCGACCGGAATACCGGCGCTCCAGCGACAGCTCGGTCTGGCCGTGGCGCAACAGCAACAACCGGGTGGGACGCCCGGTGGCACGGGTCCAGCCAGGGCCGTGTCGCGCGGGCTCGGCCTGCGCCGCGCCCGCGTCCCTGGCCTCGTCGATCCAGCTCGGCAGCTCGTGCTCGGTGACCGCGAGCGCCGGGTCGGCGGCCTCGGTCGACCGCGCGGACGCCGGTGTCGCGGGAACCTCGCCGACCAGGGTGGCGTCGTCCATGGCCTCGTTCGCCAGTCGATCGGCGTGCGCGTTCTGGGCGCGGGGAATCCAGGTGAAACGCACTTGTGCGAACCCGGCGGCCAGTCTGCGGGCCCGGTCGGCGAGCGGAATCATGGCCGCGTGCTTGACTTTCCATCGGCCGGTCATCTGCTCGACCACCAGCTTGGAATCCATTCGCACGTCGACGGATTCGGCGCCGAGTTCCGCCGCCGCCTCCAATCCGGCGATCAGCCCACGATATTCCGCGACGTTGTTGGTGGCGGTGCCGAGGAACTCCCGGCGTTCGGCGAGCACCCTGAGGTGATCTGCGTCGTAGACCACCGCGCCGTACCCGGCCGGACCCGGATTGCCGCGGGAGCCGCCGTCGGCCTCGACGATCACCTCTGGGTAGGTCATCGCCGCACGCGCTCGACGCCCGATCGGGGGGCGCTCCCGACTCCACCTCGCCGGCCCTCGCTCACGACTCCACCTCGCCGGCGCTCGGTTCCGTCGTGCGCGAGGGCGCGCTGTATCCTCGGTTCACTCGCTGACGCTCGCTCACAGCCCCGATTCCTTGGTCCGGACCAGGATCGCTCCGCACTCCGGGCAGCGCACTACCACGTCGGGGGCGGTCTTGGCGATCCGCGCGATCTCGCCGCGATCGAGTTCGATGCGGCACGCGCCGCAGCGGCGTGCCTGCAACAGCGCGGCGCCCACACCGTGCTGTTCCCGCTGGCGGTCGTAGATCGCGAGCACTTCGGCGGGCAGCTTCGCGATCACACCCGCGCGATCGGTATCGCAACGGTCCTGCGCCACATCCAGATCCGCGACCGCCTCGTCGCGCCGGCGCCGCGCGGCGGCCAGATCCGCCTCGGTCTTGCTCAGCCGGGCGCCCGCGTGCTCATGGTCGGCGGCGGAGGCCTCGCGCCGTTCCATCACCTCGAGCAGTTCGTCCTCCAGCACCGAGCGGCGGCGCTCCAGGCTGCCCAGCTCGTGCTGGATCTCCGAAAGCTGCTTGGCGTTCACCGTTCCGGCGGTGAGCATTCCTTTGTCGCGGTCCTCGCGCTTGCGCACCGCCTCGACCTCGCCCTCCAGCTTGCGGATATCGCGGTCGAGGTCGTCCAGCACGATCTCCACGGCCACCGCGGCGTCGGAGTGGGTGTTGCGCTCGGCCTCCAGCCGAACGACCTCCTGCTGCTCGGGCAGCACGGTGCGGCGGTGCGCGATCCGGGTCAGCTCGGCGTCGATGGCGGCGAGCCGGAGCAGCCCGGCCTGGATCGTGGGTTCGACATTCAACGCGGACAAACTCCTGGATGGGTGGACGGGACTGGTGTTCAACCGTACCGCGCCGCATCGGTGGCCCGGTGTAATGGGCGCAGCCGGAGGTAAGTCCCCAGCCGCAGCGGGCCGGGCGAAGGCGAGGCGGCCGCCTAATTGCCGACGGCGCGGGTCTTGATGGCGTCGCGGGAGATGTAGACGTCGTATTCGCCGGGTACCGCGATCACCGCGTTGCCGTAGGCGGAGCGCACGAACGGCTGGGTCCACCAGCGGCCCGCGCGCATGTCGGCGAAGAAGTCCTGGTCGCCGTCGCCGAGGAAGATCTGGTTCTGCCTGGTCGCGACGCCGTCGAGGCGCTGGCCGTACAGTCGGCTGATCCGGTAGCCGGAGTGGAAGCCGAGGGCGTTCACCCAGGGTTCCAGTTCGACGATGCCCGCTTGCAGCACCCACATGTCGCCCTCGACCCGGTAGGTCGTGCGCTGTTCGGCGTGGTCGTCGTCGCCGTAGAGGGTGAGGTCGACCTCGAGCTGGTGCTCTTGCCCCGGCACCGGCGCGGCCACCACATGCGCCGCCTTGATCTCCCCGGTCAGTCCCAGATACGTCTGCAGCAGGGTCGCGATCCACAGCAGCACCGCAGCGACCAGCAGCAGCGCGAACCCGCCTGCCCCGCGCGCGAGCAGCGCCCGCATCCCCACCCGGCGCGCCGCGATCAGGCCGGAAACGATCAGCGCGACACCGACCAACAGCAGCAGGATCAGGCCGATCTGTACCAGCCCGAAATCAACCGGGAAGCTCATGCGGTAGTTGTACCCCGGGCGAACTGCCCGATTCACCCAAACCGCCCACCCTGTTCCGGTCCGGCGCCGACACGCCCCGACACGCCGTGAGCGTTGCCGGTCCGTCGCCGGGGCAAGGGCATTGAACCCGCCTACGCCGAATTCGACCAGCGGCGTGGCGGATCCCTGCGCAAGCTACCGCCTCCACGCCCATTCCCCTCGGCCGAATTCGCTCGGCGCCGCTCCGGGTCACCCGGCTGCGCCGGCTGCCGCGTCCGCGCCGGTCCCTCGCGCCGCATCAGATCTGCGGCGTTCTCGTGTCGTGCGGTGACTACGCGACCGACCGCGCCCCTCGCGCGATCAGTGGGACGCGCCCACCGTCCACGGGTCGGTGCGCAGCGTGGACACCCTCGTCTCCAGGTCGGGCAGCGCGGCCAGGACGATCGATTCCGCCTGTGCGCACCAAGGGAATTCGGTCGCCCAGTGCGCGGCGTCGACCAGCGCGGGGCCGCCCTTGCGCAGATGTTCGTCGACCGGGTGGTGGCGCAGGTCGGCGGTGACGTAGGCGTCGACGCGGAGGCGGGTCGCCGCGTTCAGGTAGGAGTCACCTGCGCCGCCGCAGACGGCGACGGTGCGGATCGCGCGGTCCGGGTCTCCCGCGGCGCGCACACCCCATGCGGTGGGCGGGAGCGCGCTCGCGACGCGATCGGTGAAGGCACGCAACGATTCCGGTTCCGGCAGGGTGCCGATCCGGCCGATGCCGAGTGACGAGGGCAGCAAGGCCCGTTCGCTGACGTGATAGGCCGGGCTCTCGTAAGGATGGGCCGCGAGCAGCGCTGCGAGCACCGCCGAGCGCGCCGCGGGCGGGGCGACCACCTCGAGGCGGTCCTCCTCGACGCGCTGGAGTTCGCCGCGAGCGCCGTGTGCCGGACTCGCCTCGGCCATCGGCCGGAACTGCCCCGTCGCAGGCATCCGCAACGCGCAGTCGCGATAGTTCCCGCTGCCGCCCGCGCCTGCGGCGAAAAGGGCGGCAAGCACAGTGTCCGTATGCGTGCGTGGCACCTGGACCACCCAGTTGTCCATGGCGGACTCGGGCTTCGCGTCCAGCGGGCCGGTCACGGTGAGCCCGAGGGCCGCGGCGAGCGCGTCCGAGACGCCGGGATCGGCGGAGTCAGCGTTGGTATGCGCGGTGAACAGCGCGCACCCGGAGCGGATGAGCCGGTGCAGCAGCGCGCCTTTCGGCGTGTTCGCTGCGACGGTGTCGACGCCGCGCAGCAGCAGCGGATGATGCACGACGAGGGCTCGAGCGCGCCAGTCGATCGCCTCGTCGACCACGGCAGCGGTGGCGTCGACCGCGAACAGCACGCGGCTCAGCTCCTCGGCCGGATCTCCGCAGACCAGCCCGACCGAGTCCCACGACTCGGCCAGCGCGGGCGGGTAGGCCGCGTCGAGCACCGCGATGAGATCCGCCAGCGTGGTCATCGTCCACCTTCCTTTGCTTCACTCATGCTCTGCCCCACGCTGATCACACACCTGCCGATCGGATCGCGGCGACCAGCCGGTCGACCTCGTCGGCGCCGCGGACCGCGACACGCAGATGGTCCGGACCGAGACCGGGGAAGGTATCGGCGCGGCGAACCGCGATCTCTCGGTCGGCCAGGTGTTTGCGAAGCAGTGCACCGTCCGCGACGCGCAGCAGCAGGAACGTGCCGTCGGCTGGGGTATGGACGTGGACGCCGAGGCGGGTCAGCCGTTCGATCATCGCGGTGCGATCCAGGACCAGAGTCTCGGCGCGCCGGTCGGCCTCGGCCACGGCCGCGGGTCCGGCCGTCGCGGTGATCGCCTCCAGCTGCAAGGTGCCCAGCGGCCAGTGGGCACGTCCGTGGTCGAGGCGCGCCAGGAGGTCGGCGGAGCCGAGAAAGTATCCGCAGCGCAGGCCCGCCAGAGCCCATGTCTTGGTCAGGCTGCGCAGCACCAGGAGATCCGGTGCGGGGTCGGCGGCGAGTGACTCGGGCTCGCCCGGCACCGCGTCGGCGAAGGCTTCGTCGACGAGGATGGTGCGGCCCGGCCTGCGCAGGGCTCGGATGGCATCGGCCGGGTGCAGTACCGAGGTCGGGTTCGTCGGGTTGCCGAGCACCACCAGATCGGCCTCGGCGGGCACCGCGGTGGGATCGAGCAGGTAGGGCGGTTCCAGAACCACCCTGGTCACCGGGACACCCGCGTCGCGCAGCGCGAGTTCGGGCTCGGTGAACGACGGATGCACCACCGCGGCCAGGCGCGGCGCGAGGCGGGGCAGCAGCGCGAACCCCTCCGCCGCGCCCGCGAGCAACAGCACCTCGTCGGGAGTCCGCCGGTGCCGGGCCGCGACCGCGCGGCGGGCGGCATCGGCTTCCTCGGCGCTCGGATAACGCCCCAAGTCGGACAGCCGGGCGGCCAAGCGCTGCCGCAGCCACTCCGGCGGGGCGACACCCTGGACGTTCACCGCGAAATCGAGCATGCCCGGACGCACCTCCACGTCGCCATGGTGGCGCAGTTTCGCGCGATCGACGCGGTCCTCGGACACGAGATCACACCCTACGTGGCGGACCGGTAGCGGCACCGGCCAGAATGGCAGTCGTGGGTCAGCTGCACGTCTCGTTCGTCTGTACCGGCAACATCTGCCGTTCTCCGATGGCGGAAAAGATCTTCGCCGTGCATTTGTACCGGGCGGGACTGGCCAACCGCGTCCGGGTGAGCAGCGCGGGCACCGGGTCGTGGCACGTCGGCGACGACGCCGACCCGCGAACCACCGCGACGCTGCGCAAGTACGGCTACCCGACCGGCCACATCGCCGCCGCGTTCGGCGCCGAACACCTCGACGCCGATCTGGTCATCGCGTTGGACCACTCGCACCAGCGGGAACTCGCCCGCCTCGGCGTCGCGCCGCAGCGGCTGCGGTTGCTGCGGACCTTCGATCCCGCCGCCGACGGCCAGGACGTCGCCGACCCCTACTACGGCGACGCGGCGGACTTCGAACTCGTGCGCGACCAGATCGAGGCGGCGGTCCCCGGCCTGCTCGACTGGGTGCGCGTCGAACTGGCCGATCTCCACCCTGTCCCAGACGGACGAGCCTGATGCGCAGGCTCACCTTCCTGTTCCGCCCCAGCTGGCTGATCCTGGCCGTGCTGGTCGCCGCATTCGCCTACCTGTGCTTCACCGTGCTCGCGCCGTGGCAGCTCGGCAAGAACACGGCCACCTCACACCGCAATCAGCTGATCGCCGACTCGGTGAAGGCCGCCCCGGTGGATGTCGCCGCAGTGCTCTCCGACCCCGCCGACGCCACCCATGTCGAGTGGCGGCGCGTCACCGCCTCCGGCAGTTATGTACCGGACTCGACGGTGCTGGTACGGCTGCGTCACCTCGACGGCGCCCCCGGCTACGCGGTCCTCGCGACGTTCCGGCTGGACGACGGACGCGTGCTGCTCGTCGATCGCGGGCTGGTATCGGCGGTCGAGGGATCCCGCCCGCCGCAGGTTCCCGACCCGCCTGCCGGGCCGCAGCGCATCGAAGCCCGGGTCCGGATGTCCGAGGGAGTCACGCCGGGCAAGGACCCGAGCCTCCAGGACGGCTACCGCCAGGTGTACTCCATCGACACCACCCAGGAATCGGCTGTCCTGCAACAGCCCCTCACCCCGCTCCCGACCGGCGAACGCGGCGGCTATCTGCAGCTGAGCGAGAACCAACCCGGCGCCTTCACCCCGACCCCACTCCCCCAGCTCGACGCGGGCCCGTACCTGTCCTACGGCCTCCAATGGCTCGCCTTCGGCATCATGGCCCCACTCGGCCTCGGCTACTTCGTCTACGCCGAGATCCGGGAACGGAGGAAGGAAAAGGCTTCCGCCGCGACGACAACTCGCGGCGCGACGACTTCCGCCGAGGCGGCTCCCGCCGAAGCAACTCCGCCTTCCTCGTCCGACGCCACCGCGCCGACCACCGAGGCCCGGCTCGCCGACCGCTACGGCCGCAGCCGCGGCTGAACCCGGACCGGCCACCCCCGCGCGCGAGCACGCCCCACAGAGCCGCATGGTGTAAACCGCAGAGCGCGACCAACCTCAACGATCCTGTGCCGTCGCACGATATCGTCGGCGCGCGGACTCCAGCTCCCGCCACCAAGTGGTACCTTCCTCGGCCAGCCGCCGTTGCAGCGTCCGTGGTCCGACGGCCAAGCGGCGGGCGACGGATTCCAGGGAAATCGTGTCCTCGGCCCGGGCCGCGTCTATTGCGGTCGCGACCCGGCCGGACCATGCGGACCCGCTGGTCGCTTCGCTCAGCCTGCGTTGCCGGAACTCGCGGGGTGTCTCGCCGTATCGCGCTTTGAATGCGGTGGAGAACCAGGTCTCGGTGAAACCGCAGTGTGCGGCCACCTCGCCGATGGTCGCATTCGGTCCGGGCCGGGCGAGCAGGTCCCGTGCGGCACGCAGGGCCGCCTCCTGCCGTACCTCCCGATACGTGGTGCCCGATTGCTGTAGGGCGAAACGCAGTTGCCGGGGTGACCACTTGAGGGCCGCGGCCACAGCAGGCAACCGCAGGTCCCCCGCGCCGATGTGCTGCCGCACATACTGGCGGACGGACTCGGCCGTTTCGGCCAGATGGCTTTGCTGCGGGCGCAGGTCTCCGATCGACATCATGCAGAGCAACTCACCGACTCGATCACACACGGCGTCGAACTCGCGGCCAGTGAGACCGGCATGCTCGGCATGGGTTGCGCGGAGCATGGTCTGCACCACTCTGCCCAGGCCGGATCGCATGTCCAGCGCCGACGACGACGGCGGCCCCCCGGGCGGCAGCCTGCAGTCGATCTCCACACGCGGTACCCGGAACGCATATGCCACCGAGGCCGGCATGTGCAGCCGCCACGTCCGGTCCAGTCTCATCAGCAGCCCGCGACCGGGCGGGAGCCGGATCGACGTGTCGTTCTCGACAGCAGTGAACACGCCCCGCTGCGGGAACACCAACCAATAGAAGTCGTCGGGTCCGCGGCGGGTGTGCGACAGCGTCCGTGAGGCCAGCTTGTCTCCGCTCTGCTCCGTCCGTACCAGGGTGTACGCGGCGGTGTCCTGAGCGGTCAGATGGCCCCACCAGGTGTGCGGAGCACGGTATCGGTGCCCCATCGGCACGAAGCTGTCGCTGAGTGCGGTCCACTCCTCGGCATCGTCCACGGTCAGCTCGGAATACCTCACGATGACACCTCGATGGAACCGTGTCGGCGCGGCCCGGCGACTGCCGCGCCTACGCAGTGGAATCGAGGAGCACCGGCAAGGTGAGCGGCCCGCAGGTGATGAATTGCGGGCTATAGGGGATCTCGGTGGGGTCGCAGGCCAGGCGCAGACTTGGGAACCGATTGAACAGGGCCGACAATGCCGTACGGGCTTCCAGTCTGGCCAGAGGCGCACCGAGACAGAAATGCGGTCCCCGGCCGAAAGCCAGTTGGTCTCGGCAATTGTGGTCTATATCGAAGACATCGGCGCTCGGGTAGTGATCCGGGTCCCGCCCGACGCCGCCATACCACCCCACGATGGCCCCCGCGGGTATATCGACGCCCGTGATGGTGACATCCCGTAGCGCGTAGCGGTTGAACAAATTGCCTACCGGGGAACGGAAGCGCAGCATCTCCTCCACGACATCCGCCCACCGGTCCTGGGCGCGAGCCTTGGCCAGCTGTTCGGAATGGGTGCACAGCGTCACTACCGCATTGCCGAGCAGATGCACCGTGGTCTCGTGTCCGGCCATGATGACCAGCCACAACATGTCGACCAGCTCGTGATCGGTCAAACCGTTGTCGGCATTGGCCTGCAGCAAAGCAGAGGTGAGGTCGTCACCGGGATGACGGCGTTTACTGTCCAGCAACTCGGTCAGGTAGCCGATCATGGCGCCCATCGCGGCCTGGATCTCGTCGCCGGTGCTCAGATGGGACATGATCGTGGCGGCCCAGCGCCGGAATTGCCGTTGGTCCGATACCGGTACCCCGAACAGTTCGCAAATCACCCGCACGGGAAACGGCATGGTGAGTTCGGCGACGAGGTCGACCTCGGCGGTGGGATCTGGAATCGCGTCGATGAGTTCGGTGACGATTCGCCGGATCCGGGGTTCGAGTGCGGCGACCCTGCCGGGGCTGAATGCCTGGCCGATCGTCTTTCGCAACCTTCGGTGATCGGCACCGTCCGAATTGAGCATGTGATCGATGTCGGTGAAAGCTCGAAGCAGCCACTCCGCCGGAATCGTGCCGTCGTGCAGTGCGGGGCAGTTGCGCGCGTTCTTACTGAACACTGTGCCGTCACCGGCCAGGATCTCGCTCACCGCCTGATAGCTCACCGCGATCCAGGCCGAGACGTTGCCGGGCAGTTCGATCGGTACGACGGGACCACGCCGGCAGATTCGATCGAACGTATCGAACACGGGCTCGCCAGCGGTCGGCAGCTGAATGACGGACTCGGTCATAGTGTCTCCCAGGGTGTGGTCGGTCAAACGAGACTGGGGTCTGCGCGTGCCCGCCCAGTGTCGGCCGTGGTTGCCCACGGAACGTGGGAACGGTGATTCGTTGCCTCGCAATGAAACTTTGACGCCGCATTGCCGATGTTCGGGTTGGTTGGCGCATCCCTTGTGCCGACCGCCCGGCATCGAACGGGGAAAGCGCTCACCGCGGCCAGCGACGAACGCACATCACCCGCTGTGCGGATCGGTGGTCTTCTCGAGTGCGAATTCGGCTGTCGGCATGACTGTCGACATGGCCGGGTGGTGTGCCGCGGATTGCCCGTTCCTCCGCGATCAGGGCGAGGATGCCTGCACCGGACAATATCGCCTCGGCGCCCGACGCGGAGCCGACGCTTCGTTCGACCAGCGTCAGGCACAGGCCATCGGTCGCCATCCGGACGACGGCCACCGGGAACAGTCTCCGTACCGCCGCCACGATGCCGAATCCCCCACGCCACTCCGCGATTCCAGACGGAGCGACCACCTCGGCCGACCTGTCGATCGGACCTGGGCAGGCAATGCCGACCGCGGTGATCTCATCGTCTCCGGCGACATCGAGCAGGAGATCTCGGCAAGCGTCCCACACCGCGTCCGCCGGTACCGGTATCCGCCTGATGCCTCGTGCGCCGGCATCGGCGGCCACCCGGCTCGCGGCGAATTCCGCCGCACCGATCTCCAAAGCCAGAATTGTCATGACTCAGCCACCACCACAAGACTTTCCGGCGTCCTCGGGCAGCGCGGTCAACTGGATGGCCGTCTCGGTCACGATGCCTCCTCGTCGGTCGTTTGTTCCAGAATCGGGCTCGCCGAAACAGTATCGATCGCGAAGGTTCATCACTTCGTTTGAACACGCATCCTGTGCCGCCGAACGCAGATACTCTGCCCCGAAACGAAAGTCCGCGGTCAGCGGGGCAGGCGGGTAGGAGGCTTCGCGGCCACGGCGGCGGCGAGGAGTACGGCGGTGAACTGCACGGCTTCGGAGAGGCGAACGGCACGGCGCAGGTCGTGGACCGTCGGAGCAGGCCCGTCACCGAGGACGGGGCGCAGCTCTACGCCGTGCGGGTACTGCGTGCGGCCACCCAACCGGACGCCGAGCGCGCCGGCCATCGATGCCTCGACCACCCCGGCATTGGGGCTGGGATGCCCGGCGGCGTCGCGGCGCCATGCGCGCAGTGCCGCCGCGGGGCGTCCGCCGACCAGCGGTGCGAGCACGGCCGTGAGCAGGCCCGTGAGGCGCGCCGGGAGCAGATTGGCGAGGTCGTCGGTGCGCGCGGCGGCCCAGCCGAAGCGCAGGTAGCGCTCGTTGCGGTAGCCGACCATCGCATCGAGGGTGTTGATCGCGCGATACCCCAGCAAACCGGGCACACCGGCCACGGCACCCCAGACCATCGGAGCGACGGCCGCGTCGGAGGTGTTCTCTGCGATGGATTCCAGAGCGGCGCGCGCGAGCCCGTCCGTGTCGAGCACGTCCGGGTCGCGGCCGCACAGCGCGGGCAGCAGCGCGCGAGCGCCGTCCAGATCGCCGCCTGCCAGCCGGTCGGCCATCGCGCGACCCGTGCGGGCGAGGCTGCGACCGCCGAGGACGGTCCAGGTCGCGACCGCGGTCGCGGTCACCCCGCGCCGCCGCGCCGCCACGCCGAATCCGACTACCGCGCCGACCGCGAGCGCCTCGTGCATCAGTCCCGCCGCGCGCCGGTCTGCGTAGGTCACCGATTCCAACGCGGCCGCCGCGGAACCGAATGCGGCCACCGGATGCCACCGCCCGGGGTCGCCGAACACGCGATCGAGCGCGAATCCGAGCAGCAGCCCGACAGCGGTGGAGGTCCCCTTCTGCATCCGGCGAGATTATCGGGTGGGCTCGCCCACCACCCCGTCGCCCACATGTCACACTCTGTGCCCCTGCGTCGTCGACCTGGCGACGCATCCATAGACTCGCCCCTGCGGGGCCGAACGACGAACGGCGAACAGCAGTGACTTCCGAGCAGCCTTCCCCCGAGCCCCTCGACCAGACCGAGCTGGCCCGGCGGTTCGAGGAGCACCGGCCGTATCTGCGCCGCCTCGCCTACAGCACACTGGGCAGCCTCACCGATGCCGATGACGTGGTGCAGGAGGCGTGGTTGCGGTTGCAGCGCCAGTACCAGGCGGGCACCGCGGGCCAGATCGACAACCTGCTCGCCTGGCTCTCGACCGTGACCGGACGGCTCGCACTCGACCACCTCGGCTCCGCCCGCGTGCGCCGCGAACAATACGTGGGTGAATGGCTGCCGGAGCCGGAGGTCACCACCTGGGACGACCCGGCCGACCGGATCACCCAGGACGAGCGGGTCACCACCGCGCTGCTGGTCGTTCTCGAATCCCTCTCCCCTGCGGAACGCACCGCGTTCGTCCTCCAGGACGTCTTCGGCATGAGCGGCCCTGAGGTCGCCGAAGTGGTCGGACGCACCCCGGCCGCGGTGCGACAGCTCGCCTCCCGAGCCCGCAAGCGAGTCGAGGACGGCACTCCGCGCTTCCCCGCCTCACCGGACGAGCAGAAAAAGGTGGTGTCGGCCTTCTCGCTGGCCTGGCGTTCCGGCGATCTCGGCGCGCTGCTCGGCGTGCTCGACGCCAAGGTGAGTCTCACCGCCGACGGCGGCGGCAAGGTGCCCGCGATCCGGCAGCCGGTCCACGGCGCCGAACTGGTGGCCAAGCTGCTGCTCGGCTGGTACCACGCGCCGTCCGCCGCGGGTGCCTGGGGGCGTGCGGTGCTGGTCAACGGCCAGCCCGGCCTGGTGGTCTTCGACGGCTCGCACACCGGCGTCTTCTCCTTCACCGTCGACGAAGGCCGCATCGTCGCGATCGACGTGGTCCGCAACCCGGACAAGCTGCGCGACCTGCCCACCACCGGTCAGCCCGACTGGTACCTGGGCGAGGGCAGGACCGAACGCGAGTAGCCGCGGCCGGGTCGCGGCGGGCCGAACACGACGGCGCATCCGCACCCCGGCGGCGATCCAGCACGCCGCGATCGCCGCCGGTCAGCCCGCGACTCCGAGCGGACGCGAATATCCGTGCGCGGCGGCGACTTCCACGGAGAGCAGCCGACCGGCGTCGGCGGTGAGACCATGGGCCAGGTCGGGGTTCGCGGAGCACGCCTCCTTCCAACCGAGGTCGGCGATCGCGCGAACGTAGGGCAGCGTGGCGTTGGTGAGCGCGATCGTCGAGGTGTTCGGCACCGCGCCTGGCATGTTGGCGACGCAGTAGAACAGTGCATCCGCCACCGGGAAGGTCGGCTTCGCGTGGGTCGTCGGGTGTGAGGCGGCGAAGCAGCCACCCTGGTCGATGGAGATGTCCACCAGCACCGCGCCGGGGCGGATGCCCGCGACGAGATCGTCGGAGACCAGTTTCGGCGCACGCGCGCCGGGCACCAGCACCGCGCCGATCACCAAGTCGGCCGACAACACCGCGCGCCGGATCTCCGCGGCGTTCGAGGCGATGGTGGTGATCCGGCCGCCGAAGCGGGCGTCGAGTTCGCGCAGCCGGTGCAGGCTGGTGTCCAGGACGTTCACCCGGGCACCCATGCCGACGGCGACCGCGGCCGCGTTCGAGCCCGCGACGCCGCCGCCGAGCACGACCACCTCCGCCGGGCGCACCCCCGGAACGCCGCCGGGCAACAGACCGGCGCCACCGAGCGGGGCCATCAAGTGGTAGGCGCCGACCTGTGTGCCGAGTTTGCCCGCGATCTCGCTCATCGGGGCCAGCAGCGGTAGCGAACCGTCCGCCGCGCGAACCGTCTCGTAGGCGACAGCGGTGATCCCGGAACGCAGGACGGCGTCGGTGCACTCGCGCGACGCGGCCAGGTGCAGGAACGTGAACAGCACCTGCCCGCGACGCATCCGCGGATACTCCTCGGCGATCGGCTCCTTCACCTTCAACACCAATTCGGCGTCCCACCACACCTCGTCGGCCTCCGCGACCAGCCGCGCCCCGGCCGCGTCGTAATCGGCGTCGGGAAATCCCGAGCCGATGCCGGCGCCCGCCTGCACCAGCACCTCGTGTCCGTGCCCGGTCAGTTCCCCGGCGCCCGCCGGAGTCAGTGCCACCCGGAATTCTTGTTCCTTGACCTCCCGCGGTACTCCGATCCTCATACCGCCATCGTGGCCCCGGCACCGGGCCCGCGCTACGACCGACGCGCCGATCGCGCACGGCGATCACCCGGTCCCGTCCCCCCGTGCGAGTTTCTCGGCACATTGCCCAGCTGGCCCCGGCGATCGCCCGGCCGTCAGATGCCCGCGACGCGGCCCAAGGGAGGAATGCGCAGCTGGTCGGCACGACCGGCGTAGCCGAAAACGCGGGCCAGATGGTCGAGCGTCTCGCTGAAGTGCGCCCAGCCTTCGCCGTGGACCGGCACGATCATGGCATCGCCGAGCATTTCGGCGGCCAGCAGGGCGGTGCGCGCGTTCAAGGTGGCGTCGGCGTCGCCGAAGAGACCGATGTTCGCGGCGCCGACATTGAGCACGGCGATGTCGATGCGGCCGATTCGCTCGACGATCCGCTCGACCACGTCGACGGAGGCGTTGTCGCCCGAGACGTACACCGTCGGCTCTCCGTCGGCGCGCAGCACGAAGCCGGTGACGATTCCGGTGAACGGCTCGCATCCCTCCGGGCCGTGCAGGGCAGGGACGCCGGTCACCTGGACCCCCTGCACGGTGACGGTCTCCCAGTTCTCGAGTCCGCGCACACCATCGATCCGGGTCGCGGCACCCGGGGTGGACAGCACGGTCGGCACGGTGGTCAGGAATTCCCGGCCGGTGATGTCCAGGTTGTCGGCGTGTTCGTCGTGTGAGAGCAGCACAACGTCCACCGGGCCGACCTCCTGCGGCGACGCCGCCGGCCCGGCCAGTTTGTGCAGTGGGACGCGCCCCGGGTAGTCGCCCGGCGCGTCGAAGGTGGGGTCGGTCAGCCAGGTGCTGCCCGCGTAGCGGAACCGCAGGGTGGGGCCGCCGACGTGCAGGACTTCGAACGCGGTGGTTTCTGTCACGGTGACGCCTTGCTGATGTTCTGCTCCGTCCTGCGGGATGGGCGCTGTGCTGATCATTCGCTCGTTCATGTCGTCGAGCTTGTCCAGCCCGAACGCCCGTCGACAGTGGCCCGTGAGCCGCCTATCGCTAAGATCAGGCCATGCGCACCGTGGCCGTCGTCGCCTACGACGGAATCAGCCCGTTCCACCTGTCCGTGCCCGCCCTCGTTTTCGGGCGGGTAGGGGTGGGCGGCTCGACTCCGTATCAGGTGGACGTGTGCTCCCAACGGCCCGGAATGTTGCGCACTCCAGCCGGTTTCGACATCGACGTGCGACACGGACTCGATACGCTCACCCGCGCAGGCACGATCGTGATCCCGAGCTGGGAGCCCGATATGCCGCTGTCACCCCAGCTGCGCTCCGCTCTGCACACCGCGCACGCGGGCGGCGCCAGGATCGTCGGGCTGTGCCTCGGCTCGTGGGCGGTGGCCGCCAGCGGCTTGGCGGACGGACGCGAAGTCACCACGCACTGGGCCGCCGCCGCCGAACTGGCCCGCGCGTTCCCGGCGGTCCGGGTCCGCGCCGACACCCTCTGGTCCGACCTGGGCGACATCGTCACCTCCGCGGGCGTGGCCGCCGCTCTCGACTGCTGCCTGCACCTGGTCCGATGCGATCTGGGCAGTAAAGCGGCCACCGAACTCGCCAGAGCGCTGGTCACCGCCCCGCACCGCAGCGGCTCGCAGGCGCAGTACATTCCGGTCGCGGTTCCCGAGGCCGCCGACGACGATCCGATCGAGCGCGCCATGGTCTGGGCGCGCACACATCTCGGCGATCCGGTCGACCTGGACAGCTGGGCCCGGGTCGCGTTGCTGTCGCGGCGCACGTTCACCCGCCGCTTCCGCGACCGCACCGGCAGCAGCCCGCAACAGTGGCTGCTGCTGCAACGCACCGACCGCGCACGACTGCTCCTGGAATCCACCACCGACACCGTGGAACGCATCGCCTCCGACACCGGCTTCGGCACGGCGGTCAGCCTGCGCCACCACTTCCACCGCATCCTCGGCACCAGCCCGGCCGCCCACCGCGCCGGCTTCCAGGGGACCCGGTTAAGTTCATGATCATGCGGATTCAGCTGGGCGAGTTTGCGCCGGAGATCGAAGAGAGCGCGTGGATCGCGCCGAACGCCACGGTGATCGGCCGCGTGCGGCTCGCGGGCGAGGTGAGCGTCTGGTACGGCGCGGTGCTGCGCGGCGACCTGGAGGGCATCGAGGTCGGCGCCCGCAGCAATATCCAAGACGGCTGCGTGCTGCACGCCGACCCCGGCTTCCCGCTCACCGTCGGCGCCGGGGTTTCGGTGGGACACAATGCGATCCTGCACGGCTGCGCCATCGGCGACGACGTACTGGTCGGAATGGGTGCCACCATCCTCAACGGCGCCACCGTCGGGGCGGGCAGCCTGATCGCGGCCAACGCCCTGATCCCGGAGGGCGCGCAGATTCCACCCGGCTCACTCGTGGCGGGCGTGCCGGGCAAGGTCCGCCGGGAACTCCGCGCCGAGGAACAAGATCGCATTCGCCTGAATGCGACTGTCTACTTAGCAAATACAGCCCAACATCGCACGGCAAATGAGGTGTGATTCAGAACACACTGATCAAGTGTCCAGCAGTAATCGCTGATAACATTCAGCCAGCGTGCCCGGCGACCCGGGCTCTCCTGTCGACACGGTTGTCGTGCGGCTTGTAGCGCAGTGGTGAACCCACCCGGGTCGGTGGGCGAGCGTGCAGGCAGGAGGTATCACGGTGTCGTACGTGCAGTCGGGTGTGCATCGGCCCAAGGGGCGGATCAGCGTCGCCGACATCGCGGCCCAACCGGGCGGAGTCGAGGCACTCCAGCGCCGGGTTCATGAATTGCGTTCCAGCGGTGTGGATTTCGCCGCGAATGCGATCGAGAAGGAAATGGCCGAGCTGGATCTGCCGAGCCAATGACTTCGACGCCACGGTCACCGCGGTCACGAGGCCGCGGTGACCGTGGCGAGCCCGGCCGTCGTGTGCTGATCCAGCGCCATCAACGCCGCCCGTACCCGTACCGATTGCCAACCACCATCGAGCCGGCGGATACGCACCGTCCCCTCGGTGCGATGCCGCGCCAGCTCGCGTGACATGGCCTTGGCCCGCTCCAGATCGTCCGGATGGATCTGCGGCGGCGGCTGACCAAGGAGGTCCTCCCAGGCGATGCCGGGCATGGGCGCGCCGATCCACCGGATCAGCCGCAACGAGCGCAGATTGACGATGGCGCGGTACTCGCCGGGTTCCGCCGAGGCTTCCAGCAGCGCGTACTCCAGGATCATCGGCGGCGGTGCGGCGGGGACCGCCATGGCGGCGCCGATGTCCTGGGTCACGCCACGCAGGAGCACTTGACGTGTGCCCGCGTTGTCCGATTCGGCGACGATCCGGCAGGCGAAGTGCCCGGCTCGCAACGCGTCGTCGTCGCGGCGGATGGTCCACACCGCCTGATGCTCGGTGCCGGGCGCGGAGTTGACGATCTTGGCCAGCGCTTCGCTCTCGTCGCGGTTGGTGACCAGCCGGGTGAACGCACCGGCGATGGCCAACTCGGCGGCACGGTTCTCCGGTGCCACGCCGTACAGGTCCAGGAGATCGATGCTGCGCACCGAGCGGTTGGTGGTGAGATTGAAATACCACGCGCCCATCGAGTCCGGACGCGCGATCGGCTCCTGCACCGGTCCGATCCACAGTCGCACGGCGTGTGCGCGCCCCGGCGCGATGAGCAGCGGTTCTGCGCGCACCGTGCGCCGGCCATCGTGCGAGACCCGCGCGACCCGAGCACCGGTGGCGCAGGCCTGCCGTACGGCCGACTCCGCGTCGGCCAGCGACAAGGGATTGCGCAGGATATTGGTCAGCGGGACGAACGACTTCGGCGCGGCGCCCAGGGCGATGACCCGCCCGGGATGCCCCGAAAAGCACTCGACCAGAATCCATTTCGTCATCGGACCCACCCCTGCGCCGCGGCGCTCCCGGCATACCCCTCGTCGATAGTCCCCTGTATGGTGAGATGCGTTCGGCCAGTTGCCATTCCGCCAATAACCGTCCCTGTCCGAGTGCTGTGCGCGTGATCAGGAACGGAATACCATGTCCAGCAGCCGCTCGTGGTACGACCCGGCGACTCGTGTGACCAGATCCACAACAATCGCGTCCAATCCGACCAGCACCTTCGCCTCGCCGCGCGCGGCGCCGCGCAGAATGGTCCGCGCCGCCGCGGCCGGGCTGGTCCGCGCCACCTGGCCCTCGAATCGCCGCACCACGTCGGCCGCGTCGACACCCGGCGCGACGTTCGCCGACCGCGCGATGCCGGTGAGCACACCGCCGGGGTACACGCCGGTGACCCGCACGGTCCCGCCCGCGGCCCGCATGTCCTGGCGCAGCGAGTCGGTGAACCCGCGCACGGCGAACTTCGCCGCGTTATATGGCGCGTGCCGCGCCACCGCCACCAATCCGAGGGCCGAGGACACATTGACCACATGCGCGCGCCGAGCAGTCAGCAAATACGGCAGAAATGCCTTGGTGCCATTGACGACACCCCAGAAGTCGACGTCCATCACCCGTTCGAAGTCACTGAACGGCGACTCGAGCACGCTCCCGACGTGCAGAATCCCCGCGTTGTTGAACAGCGCCTCGACCCGCCCGAAGTGCGCGACGGTCCGCTCCGCGTGCGCGAGCACCGCCCCGCGATCGGTGACGTCCACCGTGCTCACCGTCGGCTCCCAACCGGTGGCGGCGCACAGCGCCCCGGTCTCCGCGACGGCTTCCGCCGACTTGTCCGACAGCGCCAGCCGCGCTCCCGCACCGGCCAGCGCCACCGCCAACTCCCGCCCGATTCCGGAGCCTGCTCCCGTCACCGCCACCACTCGATCCGCGAAATACCCCACAGCCCAACCCCTTTCCGCGCCGACCGATGGTGCGACCGGACGCAACCCCAGGCTAGTCAGTCGAATCTGGACATGCGACCTACTTGCATAGCGGCGCGTTCGTGCACCGTTTCGACCCGGCCGGACCTGGCCGCCGCCGCGCGGGTTCGGCAATGCCCGGTCACGCCGCGCCGACCCAGTGAAATAATGAACCTCCCGTCCGCACCCGTCGCGATGCCGCGCCCACCGGCCACGCCTGGCCACCGCGCCGAACCCACTGGAGATCCGATGCCAACCGTCTCGCCCATGCTGCAGCGCATCCTGGAGAAGCCGGTCGCCGACGGCGAAAAGCTGCTGGAAAGCGCACTGTCCGCGTTCCTGGACTTCGGCATCAAGCGGACCAGCATGGGCGAGATCGCCCGCCGCGCTGGGATCAGCCCGGCCACGCTGTACCGGCGCTACGAATCGAAGAACGATCTCGTCGAGGCGGTAAGCGTGCGGGAGGCGCAGCGCTTCGTCGCCGCCATCGACAGGCGGGTGCAGACCGTTTCCGGCACCGACGACCAGCTGGTGGAGATCTTCGTCGCCTTCATCACCGCCATCGCGGGCAACGAGCTGCTGCGCAGGCTGCTGCGGACCGAGCCCGACCTGATCCTGCCCCGCCTGACCACCGACGCGGGACCGATCCTCGCCGTCGGCCGCGCCTACCTGGCCGAGAAGCTGCGCGAACTACGGAATGCCGGTGGCACGCACGCCTTCGACGCCGACTTGGTCGCCGAGATCATGGCCCGGCTGGCGCTGTCGCTCGCCCTCACCCCCGACGGCCTGATCCCGGTCACCGATCAGGACGCCGCACGCGAGTTCGCGCGCCGCACCCTGCTGCCGATGGTCGGCGTCCGGGTCAACGCGTAACCGGACGCCGAACGCGGCCGACACCCGCTCGTCCAGCTCCGCCTGCGCCGCCTGGTCGGGCACCCGGCCGTCGACGAACTCGCGCACCAGATCGATCACGCCCGCGGAGCGGGCGGCCGCCGGATCGGGCACCGGCAGCCGCGACACGTACTGGGTGATCCAGCGCCGCCTGCCCGAGTACAGCCGATTGCCGCAGACCGCGTCGTAGAACCGCAGGCCGAGCGCCGAATTGGCCACGCCCATCAGCAGATACGCCAGGCGTATCGCCTCGGCCGGCGCGCGGGCGAGATCGGGCAGCGAGATCCAATAGCAGTCGCCGTTGACCACCGCGCCCGAACAGTCCAGCGCGAAACGCGGGCGGTCGCTGATGTCCGGGAAGACCAGCTTCGGCTCCCGCCACAGGTGCGGGCGCTGCGGAACCCAGATCTCGAACCACTCGCGGCCGCTCTCGGTGACGTAGCGGCGACCGGCCAGCGCCTCCTTGTTGGCCAGCAGATATGCGGCGGCGCACGGGAATTCGGCGAGATCGATCGGGGTGCGGCGCGGACGCGCCACATCGTAGGGATACAGCACCCGGACATCGCGGCCACGTGTGGCCCGCCAGGGTACGAGGTCGTGATGGGTGATCAGCGCGAGCAGCAGTTCGGGCTCGGGACATGGGTCGGCCTCGGCCCAGCGGTCGGAGATGAACACACGGTCGGCGGTCGTCTTGATGCCGACCCGGATGCGCGCCACATCGCCGAAGTCGCGCCAAGTGGCCGCACCGATCCGCGTCAGCCAGGCGTCGACCGCGTCGTGCGACATGCGCCACGCGGTCTCCGGTTCGCGTGTTGCCCGATCACCCGCACGTCGTCCCGCGACGGGCACAACCTCCCTATCGCTCCCTGCTGTGGTGTCCGAACGGGTTTCCAGGCCGACGTTGCTGGTCACCGCAGGTTCGCGCCCGGTCACCAACCTGCCGACCTCGATGACGAAGGTCCGCCCGTTGTGCTGGACAATCGAGCCACGCTCCTCGGTCAGTGCCTCGAAAAGTGGCGTTTCACCGGGTATTGCGCCGTTTGCCTGGTACGCGGAGACGTAGCGGCAGCCATCGCGGTAGCTCGCGCGCCGCGCGATGGTGATCGCGGGCAGCACGGCGGCGGTGAAGAATTTGGTGTCACCGAGGTCGTACAGCTCGACCGGCGCCAGGTCGGTGAGCAGCAGGCGCCGGATATTCGCACCGGCCTTGGTGGTCAGAAAGCGGTTGGCGCACAGCAGGCCGAGCACGCCCCCGGCAGTCAGCAACCGCGGCAGCGTCGCGACGAACGGATGGGTGAGGTCGATCCGTCCGCGCAGACCGAACCGCTTGCTCAGCAACTGCGCGGTAGATCCGCCCAGCTGCTGCGTGCGCACGTACGGCGGGTTGGTGATCACCGCGTCGAACGAGCCATCCGGTAGCTCGGTCTCGACCGCGAGAAAGTCGGCGCTGCGCCAGGTCGCGAGAATCCCTGCCGCGGCGGCACGGTCGCGCGCCACCGCGAGCGCTTGCGCATCGAGGTCGTAGCCGGTCGACAGCAGCTGGGCGCCGGGGAATCGCACCGCCGCCTCAGCGTGCAGCGCGAACAGCAGCTCACCGTCGCCGCAGGCCGGATCGAGGACGCGCAGGACCCCGGATGCCGACGGCGCGACATACCGCAGCAGCCGCTGCGCGAGGAACCGGGCCAGCGCGGGCGGCGTGTAGTGCCTGCCGTGCCGTTTGCGGTCCCGCGCGGCGGTGGCTTCGGACGCCATAGCGGGATTCTGCCTCGTCCGGGCCGGCCGATCGCGGCAACTCGGACAACCGGTTGCGTGGTCGGGCGCGTCGCCCGTTCGGAAAGCCGCCGCCAGCAGCAAGCCCGGTGTCGTGGGCCACACTTTCGCGCGGCTTCCCAGCGGAGTGTTCGATACCAGCGCGGCCCGATAGACGGCACCAGGCGCCGCGACGTCTAACGCGTGGTAGCCGCGGGCGCCTCGGCTCCGGTGGCGTCGAGCAGACCGGGTCCCAACTCGGGGGTGACATCCCGGGCAGTGAGTTCGTTTCCGCACGAATCGCATTCGAGCCGCACATGCGCCTCGCCGGTGCACTCGTGGTGACGGTAGCGGACCGGAGGTCCCTCGGGCGCCATATAGGTGTCGCCCCAATCGCGGATGGCCAGCAGAATCGGGTAGATGTCGTGGCCTTTGACGGTGAGGCGGTACTCCTCGTGCGCACCGACAGCGGCCTTCTGCTTGACCAGGATGCCGTGATCGATCAACCGGTCCAGACGATCCTGCAACCTGCTGCGGGAAATGCCCAGCGCGCTCTGAAAGGCGTTGAAACGCCGGATACCGGAGAAGCAGGATTTCAGGATCAGCAGGGTCCAGCGATCACCGAAGATCACGAGTGAGCGCGTGATCGAGCACGGCACGTCGGCCAGTTCTTCGTAGCGCACCCTCCGATGCTACCGATCGCCGCGCCGCATTCGCCCTCGTGAGATCTCACTATGCCCCGGCGCCGAGCAGCAATGCCACCGCCGCCACCGGAATAGAGCCGTGCTTCCGGCGGCCGAATCGTATGCACGGCACGTCCTCGCCGATCTGGCTGGTGCCGCGTCCGTCCGGCCGCGCCGGATCGCTTCGGCGAACCTGGATTTGGGCCTGGCCCTTGTCGCGGCCGACAAGCCGGAGGAAGCGGCACACGTCGCGCTCGCGGCGATCGAATCCGGCCGACTGGTCCCGTCCAACTACTGGCGCGTCGCCGAGGTGGTCACCGGAATCGAGAACCGTGACGCGACGGACGCGGCGACCGTTCGAGAAGCATTCCGCGACACCTACCCCGGCCTGGGCCGGTCACGCTGTCGCGGCATCGGTTCGGTTCACGGCGATATCACCTGCGCGCTCCCCCTGCTGGTTGCTCTCAGCACGTGCGGTCCAGAACGTGAAGCGGGCCCCGGGTAGTCCGGGGCCCGCTTCGGTGCGTTGGGTCAGAGCGGGATGTTCTTGTGGTGACTCGCGCGGGCCGGGGCGGCGGCCAGGGCCGCCGCGATGGTGCTGCGGGTCTTGGCCGGGTCGATGACCTGGTCGACGACGCCGATCGCGATAGCGCGCTCCACGCCACCCGCGATGCGCTCGTGTTCGGCGGTCAGCCGCTCGTGCAGCGCTTCGCGCTCTTCCTCCGGCGCGGCCGCGAGCGCCTTCTTGTGCAGGATGCCGACCGCGGCCTTGGCGCCCATCACGGCCACCTCGGAACCCGGCCATGCGTAGACCGCCGTCGCGCCGAGCGAGCGAGCGTTCATGGCGATGTAGGCGCCACCGTAGATCTTGCGCGTCACCAAGGTGACCCGCGGAACGCGCGCCTCGGCGAACGCGTGCAGCAGCTTCGCACCACGGCGCACTACGCCTTCCCATTCCTGGCCGACACCGGGCAAGTAGCCCGGCACGTCGGTGACCACGATCAGCGGAATGCCGAACGCGTCGCACAGCCGCACGAACCGTGCCGCCTTCTCGGCGCTTTCGGAGTTCAGACAGCCACCGAGCCGGATCGGGTTGTTCGCCAGCACACCGACGGTGCGGCCGCCGAGGCGACCGATGCCGGTGACGATGCTGCGGGCGTACCGACCCTGCAGTTCCTCGAACGACGATTCACCGTCGACGTTGTCGAGCAATTCGTGGATGACCGGCTTCACGTCGTAGGCGCGCTTGGCCGAATCCGGCAGCATCGCCTTCAGGTCGATATCGCCGTGCTCGGCGGCGAGCATGTCGAATTCGCCCTGCTCGGCGAACATCGATACCAGGCGGCGGGCGCGGTGCAGCGCGTCGGTCTCGTCGTCGGCGACGATGTGGGTGACGCCGGACTTCTTGCCGTGCGTCTCCGGACCACCGAGGGTGGCCATGTCGACCTGCTCGCCGGTCACGCTGCGCACCACGTCCGGACCGGTCACGAAGACGCGGCCTTCCGGAGCCATGATCACGATGTCGGTGAGCGCCGGACCGTAGGCGGCGCCACCGGCGGCGAAGCCGAGTACGACGGAGATCTGCGGAACCAGGCCGGACGCGCGGACCATCGCCTCGAAGACCTGGCCGACCGCGTGCAGCGCCTCGACACCCTCGGCCAGGCGAGCGCCGCCGGAGTGCCACAGCCCGACCACCGGGACGCCGGAGTCGATGGCGGTGTCGATGGCGTCGACGATGTGCTTGCAGCCCTCCACGCCCATCGCGCCGCCCATCACGGTGGCGTCGGAGCAGTAGGCCACGGTGCGAACACCGTCCACCTCGCCGATGGCAGCGAGAACACCGGACTTGTCACGCGGGTGTAGCGGAAGAATGGTGCCCGGATCGAAGAAGCGCTGGAGTCGGCCTAGCGGATCGCGCGGGTCGGTCGCGGTCTCGTGTTGCACCGCGGGAGCGATGATTGTCATCGCGTTGTCTCCTCACCTCACTGAGTGTGCCGCTGCCGCGGCTGCGTATGTCGAACCACGGCGGGGTCGTGCCACCTCAGGTGGCAGACCCCGCCGGGACCCGTTGTGCAGTTGATCGCGCGGCTATGCCCGACCGAAGGCGAGCGCCACATTGTGCCCGCCGAATCCGAAGGAGTTGTTGATCGCGTACTCGATCTCCTGGCGGCGGGCTTCGCCGCGCACCACATCGAGGTCGATCTCCGGGTCCTGGTTCTCCAGGTTCAGCGTCGGCGGGACGATGCCGTCGCGGATACTCATCACCGTCAGCACGGATTCCAGGGCGCCGACGGCGCCGATCGAGTGACCGAGTGCCGACTTGGGCGCGTACACCGAGGCGTGGTTGCCCACGGCCTTGCTGATCGCGTTCGCCTCGGCGGTGTCGCCGATCGGCGTCGCGGTCGCGTGCGCGTTGATGTGCGTGATGTCCTGCTTGGTCAACCCCGCGGACTGCATCGCCCTGGTCATGGCCCGCGCCGCGCCGTCGCCCGTCGGGTCGGGAGCGACGAGGTGGAAGCCGTCGGAGGTGATGCCTGCGCCGAGCAGGCGCGCGTGGATGGTGGCACCACGCGCCTTCGCGTGCTCCTCGGTCTCGATGACCATGAGCGCGCCCGCCTCGCCGAAGACGAAGCCGTCGCGATCCTTGTCGAAGGGACGCGACGCGCCCTTCGGGTCGTCGTTGCGGGTGCTCATGGCGCGCATCATGGTGAACGCCGCGATCGGCACCGCGTCGATGAAGCCTTCGACGCCACCGGTGACGACCATGTCGGCGTCACCCATGACGATCATGCGCCAGGCGTTGGCGATGGCCTCGGAGCCGGACGAGCATGCCGAGACCGGAGTGACCACTCCCGCCCTGGCCTTCAGTTCGAGACCGACAACGGCCGACGGGCCGTTCGGCATGACCATCTGGACAGCCAACGGCGAAATCTTGCGATAGCCGCCGTTCTTCAGCTTGTCCACGGAATCGATGAGGGCGTCGCCACCACCTAATCCGGTGCCGATGGCCACACCCAGCCGCTCGTGATCGACTTCCGGGCTGCCCGCGTTCCGCCACACCTCGCGACCGAGCACGGTCGCGAGTTGCTCGACGTAGGCCATGCGCCGGCATTCGACACGGGACAGCAGGGTGTCGGGCCGGACCTTCAGGTGACCGCCGATGCGGACCGGAAGGTCGTATTCCTCGACGAAGGAATCCTCGAGAACGTCGATGCCGCTCTCGCCGTTGAGGAGTCCCTTCCACGTCGCATCGACGTCACCCGCGATCGACGTGGTCGCCGCCAGGCTAGTTACGACGACGTTGGGGAAGTTCCCGTTCAAGGTGGAAGGAGTGGTCACAGTGTCGGCCCTACTCGGCGTTGTCGAACTTGGCCTTGAGCTCGGCGGCCGCCTCAGCGTTCTCCGCCTCGAGCTTCTGGATGTATCCGACGGCGTCGCCGACCGTCTTGAGGCTGGCCAGATCCTCGTCCGGGATCTTCACGCCGTACTTGTCCTCGGTCTGCACCGCGATCTCGACCATGGACAGCGAGTCGATGTCCAGGTCGTCGACGAAGGACTTCTCGATCGTCACTTCGGAGGGCTCGATGCCGGTCACCTCTTCGATGATCTTGCCGAGTTCCTCGACGATTTGTTCCTGGGTCAGAGCGGCCACTTCGTGGCTCCCTTCTTGATATTTTGTAGGGCTCTACTGGTTCTTTTTCGGATCGAGCGGGCGGATAGTTACCGCCTGCTCGGTCACGACCTCGCATCTGGATGCGCGGTCGCGGTGGAAAGCTAGCCGGATGTGGTCAGCTCAGCCAACGCGGGGAGGTCTTCCGGGGTCTTCAGGGCCAGCGTCGGCGTACCCTTCAGCTCCCGTTTCGCGATGCCGACGAGGGTGCCCGCCGGCGGCAGTTCCGCCACCGCCGAAACGCCGGCCGTGCGGACGGTTTCGGTGCACAGATCCCACCGGACAGGCCGGGTGACCTGCGCGGCGAGCTTGTCGATCGCATCCTGTCCGGACGCGACGGGCTTGCCGTCGAAGTTCGAGAGCAGGGTCCTGGTCGGCTCGCTCGGCGTGATCTTCGTTATGGCTTCGGTCACAGCATCCTGCGCCGGGGCCATGAAGGCGGTGTGGAACGCGCCCGCGACGGGCAACGCGCGAACCCGGGCCTTCTCCGGGGGATTCGCGGCGAGCTCGGCGAGAGCGTCCAGCCGACCCGCGGCCACGATCTGACCCACCGCGTTGCGGTTGGCCGGAACGAGGTCGAGTTCGGCGAGCCGTTCGAGCACGGCGGCCTCATCGCCACCGAGCACCGCGGACATACCGGTCGGCTCCAGCGCGCACGCCTTGGCCATCTCCGCTCCGCGGATCGCGGCCAACCGGACCGCGTCGTCGGCGGAGATGACTCCGGCGACCGCGGCGGCGGCGAGCTCGCCGACCGAGTGTCCGGCGACGATGGTAGCGGCAGGCAGCGCGTCCTGCGAGATTTCCGAGAACGCGAGCAGTGCCGCGGCGACCACCAGCGGTTGGGTGACCGCGGTATCGGTGATCTCCTCGGCCGTCGCGGTGGTGCCGAGACGAACCAGGTCCAGGCCGGAAGCCTTGGACCACAGGGTGAGGCGCTCATTCGCGCCGGGAAGGTCGAGCCAGGGCGCGAGCATGCCGGGTGCCTGAGAGCCCTGTCCAGGGGCGAACAACGCGATCACGCCTCTAAGAAAACACTGTGAGACCGGCCGAACGAGATGTCGACGCGGATGAAGGTTCCGAGGCGCTTTTGTGGGAGTTCCACAAAAGACCACGTGGCCTGTCCGAATCGACCGATTCGGCGAACGTGTTACATGCCCTCGTTGCCGTATGCGACTTGCGTGACTTCTGGGGTAGGTGTTGACGATTCGTTACGGGTTCGTGTCAGACGACCCACTGTTGCGGCGATTCGGAGCACGTACGCGTCCCGCGGATTCATCGGATCACGGCCGGTGATCTCGGCGATGCGCTTCAAGCGATACCGGACCGTATTTGGATGGACGTACAGCTGACGCGCACACGTCTCGACAGCTCCACCGCAATCCAGATAGGCGTCGAGGGTGTCCGCCAGCGACGACCCCGCCGCGGCCAACGGTAGGACAAGGTACTCGTTCAGCGCGTCGATCGCAGCTCGATCACCCAACAAAGCTCGTTCCGGCAGCAATTCGGTCGCGTGCACCGGTCGCGGGGCCCCGCGCCAGCCCACTACGGCCTCCATGCCCGCCAGCGCCTCCACCGCGCTGGCGTGCGCCGCGCCCAAGGTGCGCGTGGTCGGCCCGATCACCACCGGGCCGTCCGAGAAAACCTCGGCGAGCAAGTCGGCCAGGAACGGGGAGATATACGAGGCGTCGCCCAGATGCCCGGACACCACCATGACCAGCCTGGTGCCCTGCACCACCGCGAGCGCGGCGCGACCGTGCCGCGCCGCGATGGTATGCACCGCCCCCACCGACGAGACGCCCTGCTCGCCCGGCGGGGTCCCCACCAGCACCGTCGCCGGTGCGGTGGCGTCCCAGTTCAGCGTCGCGGCCCGGGAGAGCATGTCCGGACCGCTGTCGCCGCGCACCACGGCGTCGACGACGAGCGCCTCCAGCCGGGTGTCCCACGCACCGCGCGACTCGGCGGCGCTGGCGTACACCGAGGCGGCGGCGAACCCGAGCTCACGCCCGTAGCGCAGCACCGCCTCGGTGAGCGCGACCAGCTGCCGGTCGTTGCGCGCGAGCGCGGGCAGCCACTGCTCGAAGAACTCCATCGCGACGCGGACCATGTCCACGGTCTGGCGCAGCGTCAGCCGCCGCGCCAGGTCCTGCGGGATCACCTGGAAGGCGTCCAGGCTGAACCGGATGTCGCTGTCCGGATCCTGCAGCCACTCCAGAAAGTTCACCACCGCGGTCTGCACCAGCATCTGCACGCCGGCCCGCTGGGCGGCGTCCAGATCGGCGAAGAACGGCAACCGATCCTGCATCGACCCCACCGCCTCGGTGGAGAGGCGGCCGGAGAACTGCTTCACGCGTCTGAGCAGAGTGTCCGGAAGGGGGTCGCGGGTCTGCCGGTTCGGGGAGAGCGCGCCCGTCGGCAGATACACCTCGTGCTCGGAGGAGCCTTCGGAGATCCGTCGCGGCCGCGGCGGTTTACGGTCCACCATCCAATGTTCCGCTACGCGAGGTCTTCGTCCGAACTCACCGCCGGCTTCGGCGCGGCGTCCACGTCGGCGATCCGGTACTTCGCCGCCGCCTCGACGACCTTGGCGGAGTCGATCTTGCCCGCACGGGCCAGACCGGCCAGCGCGGCCACCGCGATGGACTGCGCGTCGACGTTGAACACCCGGCGTGCGGCCGGGCGGGTGTCGGAGAAGCCGAAACCGTCCGTGCCGAGCGTGGTGAAGTCGCCCGGAACCCACTTGCGGACCTGGTCGGGCACCGCGCGCATCCAGTCGGTCGCGGCGACGTACGGGCCTTCGACCCGGGACAGCGCCTCGGTGACGTACGGGACGCCCGGCTCGGCGTCCGGGTTGCGCAGTGCGGCGATCTCCTTGTCCAGCGCCTCCTTGCGGAGTTCGCCCCACGAGGTCACCGACCAGACATCCGCTTGCACGCCCCATTCCTCGGCGAGCAGCGCCTGCGCGCGCAAGCCGTCCGGCACAGTGACGCCGGAGACCAGGATCTGGGCGCGCACCGCGCCCTCACCCCCGCGCTTGTACAGGTAGATGCCCTTGAGCAGACCGGCGATATCCAAGCCCTCCGGCTCGGCGGGCTGTTGGTACGGCTCGTTGTAGAGGGTGATGTAGTAGAAGACGTCCTCGCCGCCGAACTCGCCCGCACTGCCGTGCGGGCGGGCGCCCGGCAGCGGCGCCGAACTCTCCGGCGCAACGCCGCCGCCGTACATCCGGCGCAGGCCGTCCCGGACGATGTGGGCGATCTCGAACGCGAACGCCGGGTCGTAGGTCACCACGGCCGGGTTGGTCGCCGCGAGCAGCAGCGAGTGCCCGTCGTTGTGCTGCAGACCCTCACCGGTCAGCGTGGTGCGTCCCGCGGTCGCACCGAGCACGAAGCCGCGGGCCAGCTGGTCGGCGGCGGCCCACAGCCCGTCGCCGGTGCGCTGGAAGCCGAACATCGAGTAGAAGATGTACAGCGGGATCATCGGCTCGCCATGGGTGGCGTACGCGGTGCCCGCCGCGGTGAACGACGCCGTCGACCCCGCTTCGTTGATGCCCTCGTGCAGGATCTGCCCGACTGCGCTCTCTTTGTAGGCAAGCATCAATTCCGCGTCGACCGATGTGTAGAGCTGGCCGTTGCGGTTGTAGATCTTCAACGAAGGGAACCACGAGTCCATACCGAAGGTCCTGGCCTCGTCGGGGATGATCGGCACGATCCGCTTGCCGATCTCCTTGTCCCGCAGCAGCTCCTTCATCAGCCGCACCAGCGCCATCGTGGTGGCCACGTTCTGCTTGCCGGAGCCCTTGCGCACCGAGCGGTACGCCTCGTCACCGGGAAGCTTCAGCGGCTTCGCCGCCGCGCGCCGCTCGGGCAGGAATCCACCCAGGCTCTTGCGCCGATCGAGCATGTACTGGACCTCCCGCGCCTCCATGCCGGGGTGGTAGTACGGCGGCAGGTACGGGTCCTTCTCCAGTTCGGCGTCACTGATCGGGATTCGCTGCAGGTCGCGGAAGTCCTTGAGGTCCTGCAGGGTCAGCTTCTTCATCTGGTGCGTGGCGTTGCGGCCCTCGAAGTGCTTGCCGAGCGTGTAGCCCTTGATGGTCTTGGCCAGGATCACGGTCGGCTGGCCCTTGTGCGCCATCGCGGCCGCGTAGGCGGCGTACACCTTGCGGTAGTCGTGGCCGCCGCGCTTGAGGTTCCAGATCTCCTGGTCGGTCAGGTCCTGCACCAGTGCCTTGGTGCGCGGGTCCCGGCCGAAGAAGTGATCGCGAACGTAGGCGCCGTCGTTGGCCTTGTACGTCTGGTAGTCCCCGTCGGGAGTGCTGTTCATCAGGTTCACCAGCGCACCGTCGCGGTCGGCGCCCAGCAGCGCGTCCCACTCGCGACCCCAGATCACCTTGATGACGTTCCAGCCCGCACCGCGGAAGAACGACTCCAGCTCCTGGATGATCTTGCCGTTGCCGCGCACCGGGCCGTCCAGGCGCTGCAAGTTGCAGTTGACCACGAAGGTCAGGTTGTCCAGACCCTCCATGGCCGCGACGTGCGCGAGGCCGCGCGACTCCGGCTCGTCCATCTCACCGTCGCCGAGGAACGCCCACACGTGCTGATCGGAGGTGTCCTTGATACCGCGGTCGTGCAGGTAGTGGTTGAACCGGGCCTGGTAGATCGCGTTCATCGGACCCAAGCCCATGGACACCGTGGGGAACTCCCAGAAGGTGTTCAGCAGCCGCGGATGCGGGTAGGACGGCAGCCCGTGGCCGGGTCCGCCGTGGCTGTACTCCTGCCGGAAGCCGTCGAGCTGGTCGGCCGAGAGCCTGCCCTCCAGGAACGCGCGGGCGTAGATGCCCGGCGAGGCGTGACCCTGGATGAAGATCGAATCGCCGCCGCCGGTGTGGTCCTTGCCGCGGAAGAAGTGGTTGAAGCCGACCTCGTAGAGCGCCGCCGAGGACGCGTAGGTCGAGATGTGCCCGCCGACGCCGATACCTGGACGCTGGGCGCGATGCACCATGATCGCGGCGTTCCAGCGGATCCAGGCGCGGAAGCGACGCTCCACCTCTTCGTCGCCGGGGAACCACGGCTCGTTCTCGGTGGGGATGGTGTTGACGTAGTCGGTGGAAGTCAAGGACGGGATGGCGACACGACGTTCACCGGCCCGCTCCAACAGGCGGAGCATGAGGTAACGCGCACGGCCGGGGCCTTCCCGGTCGAGCATTTCATCGAACGACTCGAGCCATTCGCTGGTTTCCTCCGGGTCGATGTCCGGTAGGTAGGACGCCACCCCCTCGCGGATCACCCGCACCCGGCCACCCTGCTGTGGCGCCTGCGGCCCGTTCGGATCGCGGCTCGCGGCGGGAGCAGGGGCGGGGGCGGAACTGGCGCCGGCGGATTTCGCCGGTGCGGGAGAGTGGATCAGGTCGGTCAAATCTGCTCCTCGTACAGGGGTGGACATGCTGTTGGCGTCTTTATCCCCGGGCGGGCTCGCGTGGTTGGCGGACCGCCCGTTTACGAAAGGTTCGGGCGCACCATCCATCCTTGCTGATGGCGCGTCCCAGGTCATCATGTCAGCCGCAAATCCAGTAAGTTCGACTGGCAAGGTGAGCATGATGAGCCGTGGCAGCCGTGAGGAGCGGGGAGGACGATGAAGCTGCTGAACCCACGCGGGTTCGGGATGGCGTGCGCCGGCGGCGCCGTCGCCATCGGGATGGTGGTGGCCGGATGCGCCAACCGGGTCGAGGGCTCGGCGAGCCCGAACGCGAGCGATCTGGCGGCGTACCAGACCGAGGCGGCGTCCTCGTCGGCGGCGGCGACGTCCTCGCGGCGCGCGGCGGCCCAGGCCACGGCCATCGCCGACAACTGCGGACAGTTCCCCACCACCACCGGTATCGGAGTCACCAAGTACAACGACTTCGTCGACGCGCACGATTCGAACGCGCCCGACTACGTCGCCAAGCGGGACTCGGCCGCCCAAACCCTCGAGGACGCCGCGAACACCGTGGAAAGCGGTGTGAACGCCGCCAAGGACACGCTGCCGCCGGACCTGGCCGCCACCTTCACCGAGTACGTGATCGCGGCGCGCGCTCTGGCCGGTGCGACGCGCGGGATGACCTACACCGCACCGGTCGGAGCGCTCAACGACGCCAGCAGACGGGTGAACGACGCACGCAACGCCGTGCGCGACTCCTGCCCGAAACGCTGAGAACGCCCCTGACACACCATCGCAACGCGACATTCGGTAGCTATTTAGCCGGATCGGCTTGCGCTGAAGCCCATAACCATGTTCGCTTGCAACTATCTATTGTCGGGAGTTGAGGAGGACACCACCGTGGTCGCCGCGGCGGACGCGCAGAACTACGCTCAGAAGCTTGGCATTTCACACGGCTTGGTTGTCCAGGAGTTGGGCTGGGACGAAGACGTCGACGACAACCTGCGGGCCGACGTCGAGGATGCGATCGGCGGCGAACTAGTCGACGAGGACTCCGACGAGGTGATCGACGTCGTGCTGCTGTGGTGGCGCGATGGGGATGGTGACCTGGTGGACGCCTTGATGGACGCGATCGGCCCGCTCGCCGACGACGGTTTCGTCTGGGTGCTCACGCCCAAGACCGGGCAGCCGGGCCATGTCGAGCCGAGCGAGATCGCCGAATCCGCGCCGACAGCCGGCTTGACCCAGACCTCGGCGATCAGTCTCGGTGCGTGGACGGGCAGTCGCCTGGTGCAGCCCAAGGCTCCCTCGAAGCAGCGCTGAGCCGCCGCGTATGGTTTCCACCAGGGCGATCTCGCACGCCCGTCCGGTGAAGCCCGACACGATGGAGGATTCGCTATGCCGCTAGAGGTTGGCACTGTCGCGCCGGATTTCACGCTGAAGGACCAGAACAACCAGGAAGTCAGCCTGGCGGACTACCGCGGAAAGAAGAACGTGCTCATCGTCTTCTACCCGCTCGCGTTCACCGGGATCTGCCAGGGCGAGTTGTGCAAGGTCCGCGACGAGCTGCCGAAGTTCCAGAACGACAACGCGGAGATCCTCGCGATATCGGTGGGCCCGCCGCCCACGCACAAGATCTGGGCCGCCGAACAGGGCTACATCTTCCCGCTGCTGTCGGATTTCTGGCCGCACGGAGCGGTGGCCCAGGCCTACGGGGTGTTCAACGACAAGTCCGGATACCCCAACCGCGGCACGTTCGTCGTCGACCGCGAGGGCTACATCCGCTTCGCCGAGATGAACGGCCCCGGCGAGGCCCGTGACCAGGCGGCTTGGGAGAAAGCGCTCGCCGCGCTAGATTCATAGACCGCCGGTCACGGTCCGGGCGTATAGCTCAGCGGTAGAGCACTGGTTTTACACACCAGCGGTCGGGGGTTCGATCCCCTCTGCGCCCACCGATGAAGTACCAGCCAGACAAGGGTTTTCTACGCCCGACCTTCTGCTCCGCGCATTCCGTGGAGCAAACGTGGAGCACGTGACCATTCCGGCCAAGCGGGCCGCGCCATCGCCCGGTGCCACCACAGACTCCGAATACTCCCACATCCGCTCGCATGCACAGGGAAGCGATGTGTCATGCACCACTCCAGGTTCGGGATGTTGCGACGACTACTAGAACCCGAGTACGCGGAACGGGGTTCAGCCGACCGGGAGTTTCACCACCGGATCGTGGCCCAGGTCGGTGACGTATACGTTGTCCGCCGTGTCGACCGCCACACCCTGGGGATTCTTCAGGCCGGTGAACGGCAGCGGGGTCGGCGTCGACGCGCCCGCCGCCAACCTCACCACCCATTTGTTACCCCAGTCGACGATGTACAGGTCTCCCGCCGTGTCGACCGCCACACCCTGGGGATCTTTGAGCCCCGTGAACGGCAACGTGGTCGGTTCCGATGCGCCCGCCGCCAACATCACCACCCGCTCGGTACCCAATTCGGTGATGTATATGTTGCCCGCCGTGTCGACCGCCAGACCCTGGGGATCTCGGAGCCCCGTGAACGGCAGCGTCGTCGGTGCCGCCGCGCCCGCCGCCAACCTCACCACCCGATCATTACCCCAGTCGGCGACGTACACGTCTCCCGCCCTGTCGACCGCCACACCATGGGGATTCTTCAGGCCGGTGAACGGCAGCGGGGTCGGCGTCGACGCGCCCGCCGCCAATTTCACCACCCGATCGTTACTCGTGTCGGTGACGTATACGTTGCCCGCCGTGTCGACCGCCACACCCTGGGGATTATTCAGGCCGATGAACGGCAGCGGGGTCGGCGTCGACGCGCCCGCCGCCAATTTCACCACCCGATCGTTACCCATGTCGGTGACGTATACGTTGCCCGCCGTGTCGACCGCCACATCGGTGGGCAGGCTGACGCCGGTGAACGGCAGCGGAGTCTGTGCCGAGTAGCCCGGGGCGATAGGCGTGGGCGAGTCGCCACCGTCGCCTGATTCCCGTTGGACACCGATGACGACAGCTACGGCGGCCACCACCGTAACCGCGACCGCGGCGGCGAGCAGCCCGGCGGTCTTGGGCGACAATCTGATTCGCCGCCCATGGCGCGCAGCTACGGCCACGGTGGCGCTGACCGCGGAATCGCCCACCGCGGCGCAGGCCGCCGCGGCCAACTCGCGTACGGTCTGATAACGACTGTCGGGGTTTTTGGCCATTCCCTTGGCGATGACCGCATCGAACGCAGTCGGTACATCGGGTGTAGTGGTGCTGGGACGCGGGGGTGGGGTGTGCAGGTGATGGGCCATCACACCCTGTATCCCCAATTCGCTCGCAAACGGCGGCCGGCCGGTCAGGCACTCATACAGCACGCACGTCAACGCGTACACGTCTACTCGGGCATCGGCCTTGACCTCCGCGCCGATCTCCTCCGGCGCCATGTAGGCGACGGTGCCGATGGTCTCGCCGACCGCGGTCAGCGTAAGGTCGTCGGCGGCGTGGGCGATCCCGAAGTCGATCAGGGAGGCGAACTCATCGGCCCCTAGCAGGATGTTGGTGGGTTTGACATCGCGGTGGACCAGCCCGGCGTCGTGGGCCGCCTGCAGCGCGCCGGCCACCTGCGCGATGATCGCCACGGCCCGCCGCGGCGACAAGGCCCCTTCTCGCGTGATCACCTTGCGCAGGTCAGTGCCCTCGATCAAGCGCATATTCAGATAGAGCCGACCGTCGATGTCGCCGAAGTCGTGGATGGGGATCACATGCGGCTCGGTCAACTGCGCCACCGCCCGGCACTCCCGGCGGAACCGCTCGCGCAGCTGCTCGTCATCGGCGAAGCGCTCGGGCAACACCTTGAGCGCCACCACCCGGTTGGTCAGCGAATCATGCGCCCGCCACACCTGGCCCATGCCGCCCTGACCCAGCAGCGACAGGAGCCGATAGCGTCCGAACGCCTCCGCCGGCCCCCAAGTGGCGTCCCCGCCACCCACTAACGTGTCACCCATTGTGCCGTTAACGTGTCATCCATTGTGCCGTCCCTTGACCACCCGACTGGCAAACGGTGTACTTGCTTGCATTCCAACCCCGCCCGAGCGGGTAGCCCACACTGGTTGATTCAGCCAGGCCAGACAGTCGAGAGTCGCCTATCGTCGGCGGGCGCATGCTCATGCCGGCAAGTACGCGGCCGGGCATTGCCCCGCCACCGGTCCGAGTGCGCGGATCGTGCCGAAATCCGGCCAACAAACCTGTCGCAAGTTCAGCGTACCTCTGAGCCATACGACCAACTTCGTGAAGCCGCCGACTTCCGGACGCCATGCCCTGCTCGCCTGTCCCCGATGCCGGGCCCGCCGCCTCCAGCGCTCCGGGGTAGACGTGCCCGTACACCCGCAGCGGCACCGCCGGATCATGGCCAAGCCACTTCGCCACCGCCGCGCCGGTGTCCAAGAGGTCACTCCTGGAGCAAGCACCGCCAGGACTTCAAGGGAATGACGCAGGACGACCTCGCGGAAAAGGTCTATCAGATCATCCAAGGTCCACAAATGGAGCGTCTGGGCAAAGACTACAAAGGCGACCCGGTCATGATGCGCTACGACGGGTTCATCGTCATCGTCGACCCCAGCACTACTGATCACGGCACCGTCTACCGGCCGAAGGACCCATTGGGCGAGTTCATCCGCCTCACCAACCAGACCACGGATCCATCACTCGACCCTTCCAGGGTCCCCGGCGGCACCGGAGGGACGCCTCCCGGAAAGCCTGGCGGTAGTCGATGACTACGAGATCAGGAGAGCTTTCGTTGGAATTCGATATGTCGAAGCTGACGCCCAGGGAACACGACTTCGTCGACTCGGCCCTGGCCAGCTGGGTCGGAGTGTCTACGAACGCACCGATTCCGGTGCGGGCGCTGGGGTTTGCCGACCGGGACCGGTTCGATGACGAGGCCGCCAGGCTCCGTCGCGCTGTCCGCGACGGCGCGATGTTGACCGAGGTCGAGACCGCGAGGGCGCTGTTCCTGAGCGAACTGGCTTTCGGCAGCGACCTGTTCGGCGCGGGCGTGGAATTCCAACTGGTCAGCCCGATGCGCGACGCCGAAGCGATCACCATCCTTCGCTCCCTGCAACGGAAGCTCTATACCCGCGCAGGCGCCAATGCGCTGTTCAAACCCGAGCTGTACGCACCCGAATAGGCCCGAACCACAAGATGGACAGTTCGGAGAGACACCGGAATAGCCAACCGGCATGCATGCGCACGGCCGACCGCGACACCCCTACACCAGCAAATCGCCGACGAACTCGGCCACACCAGCCGATCAGGCGCGTATCGCGCCGCCCGGTACGCGCGCAATCGACTCCGCACGGCCACCCGCAGGAAGACAACACGCTCCGCAGGTCGGCAGACCGATCCACGTTGACCACCGGAGGTGGTCAGTCGTCGTAGTCGCTTGGCCAGAAGATCACGGCGACGACGACCGTGAGCGGCAGGCCGAAGGCAACCGCGAGTCCGAGCTGAGTCGCGCTCATCGTCGCACCCCGCCGATGGCCGTCCAGCGGGCGAATGATGCACGGGGCGCGGCGCATTCGACATCAACCACGGCCATGAGCCGATCCAAGGTCATCGCGTCGATGTGCGCCGACGACGGCAGCAACACCACGTCGGCACCGGACGCCGAGACCTGTTCGACCAGACCCAGTACCGAATCGGTGTCGGCCCAGTTCAACGCGTACCCCAATCGTCGCGCCAGTCGCCGCACCTGGGCCGCGTCCCAATCCGGTGTCGGCGATGACGGGTCTATCCAGCCGATCGCGTCCATCCCCTGCGCCTTCCATCCCCTGCTGTCCGTTGGCAATCCCTCGCGCCGGGGAATCGAGTTCGACCCGGCGCGAGGGCTGGGGCTTACGTTGGCAGCGCAGACACCCTCGAAGTCCGAAGGGTTTTCGTACTCTTGGAGCCTCGGCGCACTCAGGATGGAGTGGTGAGCATGAGCGAGAACCGCAGCGGTGTAGCAGCCCGAGTAGCCCAAGCTCGCAAGCTGGGCGGACTGACGCAACGGCAGCTCGCCGCGAAGGCGAACGTGTCAGTCGGGCTGGTCCAGTCGGTAGAGCAGGGCCGCGTGCCTGCCACACCCGCGTTTCTCGGCGCGGTCTCCAAGGCGTTGCGCGTGTCGGTCGCCGAACTCAACGGCCAGCCATTCCCGCCCGCCCCGGCAGATACCGAGGTGCACGCCGCGATTGCGGTCCTGCGCACCGAACTGGCCGCCTACGACATCGACAATGCTGCCGTCCCCCAACTGCGTGTGCTGGCCGAGATCGCCGCCGACGTCGAACAGGTGTGCCGGTATCGACGCAACGCTTCGTTCCACCGACTCGGCGACGCGTTGCCCTCACTGCTCAGCGAGGTTCGCGCCGTTGTGCACCGCACCCGCGGCGCCGAACGGGATCGCGCTCTGGTGATGCTGTGCGAGCTGTACTACTCGGCGCACTCCCTGGCATACAAGCTCGGCTATGCGGATCTGGCCGCGCTCGCGGTCGACCGGATCGCCTGGGCTGCCGCCGAGGCCGATAATCCGCTGTGGCGGGCGACCGCGCAGTTCCAGCGCGCCGCGCTGCTCACCTCCGGCGGCGACTGGACGGCTGCGCTGTCGTTCCTGGAACGCTGCCGCGCGAGCATCGAACCGCGACTCGGCGCAGGGCGGCGTGATGATCTGATCGCCTGGGGTGGCCTGCACCTACAATCCGGGCTCGCCGCCTCCCGATCGGGCAAACGCGACCTCGCCGACCAGCACCTTGCCGAGGCACGGGCCACCGCTCGACGCGTCGGCGATGACCGCGACCCGGTCCTGTCGTTCGGCCCCACCAACGTCGGTATCTGGAGTGTCGCGCTCGCGGTCGAGGCCATGGACGGCACCGAGGCATTGAACCGCGCCCGCACGCTCGTAATCCCCGCCGACGCGCCAAAAGAACGTGCCGGGCACCACTACATCGACCTTTCCCGCGCCTACCTGCTGCACGGTGACCGTCCTCTTGCCCTCGACGCCCTGCTGACGGCGAAGTCGATTGCACCAGCACAGACCCGCTACAACCCCGGTGTCCACGAGACCGTACGGGCGCTGGCGCGCGCCGAGGCACGCAGCGTTGAGACCGTGCACGGGTTCGCAGTGTGGTGCGGAATCACGAACCGGCTCTAGTCGGGCAACCCCTTCGCCACCGCCGGGGCCAGGAACTCGACACGGAACGAGTCGATAAACTCGGCGCGCCGGTCGAGGAAGCGCCGCGTGTGCGGCTGCCGTTCGTGCTCATCGAACGCGGCCCGGTCCCGATACACCTCGTAGAAGACCCGCGACAGCGGCTCGCCTTCGACCGCGTGCGTGGCGTACACGAGCGTGCCGGGCTCATGGTCCCGAATGCCCTCGATGGTCTCGGCGACGAGCAGGTCGAACGCTGCCGCCTTGTCGGCGTCGATCAAGTCGAACTTCACCGCGAGTGCGAACATTCGCCGACGGTACCGCAGCGGGTCGCCGCGGCCCCGTCTGACCGATCCCCGGACACTCAGCGCACCCCGCCGCACATAATGGGTACGGCGGGGTGCTGTCCTCCGTGATGGAGGCTGCGCCTTCGCAGCTCAGGCGGTGTTTCCATCCTGCCAAGAACCTGCCAAGACCGGCACGAACAGGGTGGATGGGGCCGCACACACCGGACACGAAACAGCCTCTGACGTGGGCGGTATGGACGGGGCGATGCCCAGTGGACGGAAGCGCGCGCTTTTACACACCAGCGGTCGGGGCTTCGATCCCCTCTGCGCCCACAGAACACAGCGATCCGAGGGAGGCAACGCCGCCCGAGCGGCGGTAATCGGTCGGGTATCGGCCAAGCGGATGATGCCGCACAGCACAAGGCGTGTTGTCGGTGAATGCTGACGGCGCGGTAGCGCCGGTCGGGTCGACGGGCTTGGGGCGGCGCCTCTCAGGGGTGGGCAGTTTCCAGCAGCGAGGTGCCGCGTTGATCTGTGCACACTGTCCCGGTGGGCTTGGAGATAGATCTATGTGTGGTTGGACTTGGCCCGACGGGTCGCGCGCTGGCACATCGCGCAATGCGTGCCGGGCTCTTTGTCACAGCGATCGATCCGCGACCGAAGCGTTTGTGGTCGCCGACCTATGCCTGCTGGGTTGATGAGTTGCCGGAGTGGCTGCCGCCCAGTGCGATTGCCACCCGTATCGATGCTCCGACGGTGTGGACCAACACCGAGCACCGCATCGAACGACCTTATTGCGTGCTGTCCAATCCGGGACTGCGCGACGCTCTGCCGCTCGATGACGCTACTGTGCTGACCGGCCGGGCGACCCGTGTGGACGCACATGCAGTGGAGCTCGCTGATGGCACGATCGTCCGCGCGGCAAAGGTTTTCGATGCCCGTGGGCTGTCGCCGGTCAAACAGCGCCGCGCAGTCAGCGCGCACGGCATTTTCGTGTCCGCCGAAACCGCGGCCCCGATGATCACCGATGGTGAAGCACTGTTGCTGGATTGGCGTCCCGACAACGGCGCGGGCACGGACGAGCCGCCGTCGTTTCTGTATGCGGTGCCGGTCGGCGACAGCACGGTAGTCTTCGAGGAAACCAGCCTCGGCCTACCTGGTGGTATGCCTCGGCGTGAGTTGCGCGAGCGTTTGCTGAATCGGCTCGCCGCTCATGGCATCCGGGTTACAGGGCAGGAGCCGAGCGAGGCCCCGCAGTACCCACTGGATCAGCCACCCCCGAAAAGCGGGGTGGTCGGGGCGATTCCGTTCGGTTCGCGCGGCGGCATGATGCACCCGACAACCAGCTACAGCGTGGGGGACTCACTGGCGCTGGTGGACACCGCGGTGAACGCGGTGAGCGAGGAGCGTGATCCGGTCGCGGCACTGTGGCCCTGGCGGGCTCGGCTGGTGTATTGGATGCGGATGCGCGGGCTGTGGGGCCTGGGCAGGCTCACCACCGACCAGTCGATCGCGATGTTCGAGTCCTTCTTCAGCGCCTCGCCGCGTGAACAGCGCGCGTTGCTGTCCGCGCACGACGACTACGCCGCGCTGGGCGCCGTTCTGTTCAACACAGTCGCGCACCTGCGTCCGTTCCGGTGGCGCTACGACCTGGTCGGCTGGACCAACCGGAACCGCTGGGTGGGATACGACTTCGATCAGCCGACAGTCCTGACGGGCCGCCGTCCTCGCAGCGATGACCGGACCGAGATAGCTGCATCCTGATCCAGGAACAGTCCATCCCCAAGTCCGCAAAGTAGATCCGGACGCTCGGACAACTAATCCTTCCGCGCGACCTTTCGGCCCGCAGGTCAGGCAATCGCTGTTTGCAAGGTTGAACCGGAACGTACAGCAACCAACAGGCCTTTCGGCATCGATCCGGAAGATTTCGAACGCACACTGCGTGGGGCGGGAACCGAGCTGCGCGACCTGCTCGGTAAAGCTGGCGTATACCTGGATCGCGTAGATCACGCGAGCGTCAGTTCACTGGCGTCGCTGCTCGGTCAGTTCGTCCAACCGGAACGGCCACGTCCACCGAAACCCGAGGGCGAGACCACCGGTGAGACCGGCAGCGGGGTGTGGGTGATCTACAACATCGATGACATCGGCGAGGCTAGTTTTGACCAGGTCTTTCCGAGCGAGCTCGAGGCCTTACGCGCGCATCGCGACAACACCGACGATCGCCGTCGGGTGCGGTTTCTGCCCTATGTGGTTCCGGCAAGTGTGTTGGATCTGCCCTGACGGCGCTGACTCGCTCCACAACTAGCAGGCGGAGACAGATCGGCCGGCATCGCTTTCAGCTCCAGCAGTGTCGTAAAACGACCTTCGCGGCCATGCCGTCTACGGAGACGCCGCCCGCGCACGGATCACGTCGGCCCTGGACCATCGGACGGGCGGCGCGTAGCGGCTGCGGTGGTGCTGCTCCGGTCCGGAGTGCGGCCTTCGCGCCGCCCAGCGGCCGGTTCCGCAAATTCCCCAGTGGGCCGCCAGTGTGCCAACACCGGCATCGACGCAGCTACGGCTGAACGGCGGGATCATCCGCACCACCCGGTGTTTTCCGGGTGTTCCCTGATGCGCTGCGGTGGTCGGAAGTGGTTGGGTTGGTGCATGTCTGCAGAGGCGGTGTCCGGGGAGTTGGGGCGGGTGGAACGGGTTTTCGATCGGCTTGCCGCCGGCTATGACCGGCAGATCGGGTGGTCGGAGCGGGTGCTGCTGGGTGATGCCCGGCGGTGGGCGGTCGATCAGGCGCGGGGTGCGGTGGTCGAGATCGGGGTGGGCAGCGGGCTGAATCTGCCGTTGTACGGGCCTGCGGTCGAACGGGTGGTCGGGGTCGATCTGTCCGAGCGGATGCTCGAGCTGGCGCGAGCGCGCATCCCCGCGGCGCCGCCCGTCGAATTGGTTCACGGGGATGTGCAGCAGCTGGATCTGCCCGAGGGCTCAGCGGATTCGGTGGTGTCGACCTACACGTTCTGCACGATCCCCGACCCGCTCGCCGCGGCGCGCGCGGCATGGCGGGTGCTGCGCCCGGGCGGGGTGTTCGCCGCCGTCGAGCATGGCCCGGCCCGCTCCCGGGCGGTTGCGGCGGTGATGCGGTGGGTCGAGCCTGTGGCGGTGCGGATGGCGGCCGACTATCTGACGCGGGAGCCGCTCGGCTACCTCACCGCTGCCGGGTTCACGATCGAGCACTTCGCCCGCACGGGCCGCGGGGGTGTCGTATTTCGTGTGCTGGCACGCAAACCCGACACCGACACCGACCTTGCATAGAGCTAACGGTGAATTCTTGGTCAGGCCGCGGGGAGCAGGGTGAGGTCGGGCAGATGGTGCCCACAGCATCAGGCCGGAGCATCGCCGGATCCAGCGCCAACGGGCGGCGCGAGCTTCGAGTGGCCGATCTCTTTCCGACCGGGCTTCCTCTCCAGCACGGCTCTTCTTCACCGAGAGCGCGACCCCATGTCGGGGCGTAGCGGCGCGAGGTGCGAGAGATTCCGACCCAGGGGTTGATGTTCTCCCGCGCATCCTCCGAGCAGAGTTGATGGTGTTCATCTGTGGGAAGCCTGCGACGACGGCATCCCGAAAACAGTCGTCCGAGGGGGACACCATGAAAAAGAACACGATTCGCGCGGCGGCGGCAGCAGTAGCGCTAGGACCTGTGATCGTCCTCGGCTCGGGTGTGGCTACCGCGTCCCCCGCGCCCGTCCACGTGGCGGACCACCCGGCGCCGATCTCCACCCACGTCGAGCCCGCCATGTTGAGCATGTACGCCCCGCTGTGGGTGGGCGTTTGCGCGAACCCTGCGATCCCTATCTTCGCTTCGATGATCTGTGCCGCGTGACCCGGTCGACGGCGCGGCGACAGTGCGGACATGTCCCTCTCCGCTGTGGGTATCCGCACCAGACCAGCAACTTCGGTGCATAGTGATCCGCGATTCTCAGCCCGCGCCTGAACCGAGAGAAACTCCACTCTTGGCGCAGCCGCGGGTGGCGATTCAGCTCCGCCGCGGGTGCTACGGCGACGCCTGGGCGCTCTGTCCAGCGGCCGAAGCCATCGGCTCCTCATGCCGGCGGGCACCCGCGTAGACCTGCAGGTAGCGCGTGATGGCGATCCGGCCCTCGTCGGTCAGCGCGTCACCCTCGTCGCCGCGCTGGTGGGCCACCTCGAAGACGCGGTCGCCCAGCTCCACCGCCATCTCGACGACGCGCCGGCTGGTGCCGGGCGCCAGCAGGCCGGTGGACAGCAGGTGGCGGTGGAACAGGTCGGTGAGCCGGCCGAGGTGTTCTCTGATGTCGTCGCGGACCGCCTCGTTGTGCCGGGACGCGTAGTAGAGCGCGACGAAGTCCGGGTGGGACATGTAGTGGCGGCGGTGGAAGGCGAAGAACGCCTCGACGGCCGCCGCGATGTCTCGCAGTGGCCGGGCGGTGGCGAGGGACTCCGCCAGCTCACCGTCGAGGCGCACGAGTTCGCGGGCGAGGAGCTGCTCGAAGATGGCGTCGCGGTTGGTGAAGAACTGATACACCGTGGCGGCCGGGACACCGGCACGTTCGGCGACCGAACGGACGGTCGCCGCGTCGGCGCCCGCTGTCGTGACGATCCGCAAGGCGGCGTCGAGGATCCGCTGGACGCGCTCGCGGCTGCGCTGCTGAACCGGTTCGCGGCGGAGGGGGCTGGCGTCGGGCACGCGGTCCATGGTAGACACGTCAAAACTAAACATGACGTCAAGTTATGTTTCAGCTGATCTTGTGCGGAGGCGACTACACCATGAGCACGACCAGGGCAGCCGTCGATGCGTTGGTCAAGGCGGGGCGGGCGAAACGCCGTTCCACCGCCGGGGACGGCACCACCGCGAAGGCTGCTTGCAACTTGTGCGAGGCGATCTGCGGTATCGAGATCACCATCGAAGGCGGGATGGCCATCGGTGTTCGCGGCGACCGCGACGACCCGCTGTCCCTCGGCCACGTGTGTCCCAAGTCCGTGGCGATGACCGACGTGCACAGCGACCAGGACCGGCTGCGGCGGCCGATGCGCAAGATCGATGGGAATTGGGTGGAGGTGGACTGGTCCGAGGCGATCGATGCAGCAGCCCGCGGACTCGCTCAGGCCCGCCGGCGCCACGGCGCGAATGCGGTGGCGGTCTACCTGGGCAACCCCTCGGTCCACAGCCTCGGCGCGATGACCCACGGGTCAGCGTTCACCTCGCTGCTGCGCACCCACAACCACTTCTCGGCCTCCTCGGTCGATCAGTTGCCGCACCAGGTCGTTTCGGCACTGCTGTACGGGCACCAGTTCCTGCTGCCGGAGCCGGACCTCGACCGGACACGGCACCTGCTCATGTTCGGCGCCAACCCGCGTGCGTCGAACGGAAGCCTGATGACCGCGCCGGACATGGCGAGGCGCCTGCGGGAGATCCGCGAGCGCGGCGGGCGGGTCACCGTCATCGACCCGCGCCGAACGGAAACCGCCGCCGACGCCGATGAGCACGTGTTCATCCGGCCCGGCACGGACGCCGCGGTGTTGTTGGCCATGGTGCACGTCGTCCTGCGCGACCGCGCACCGAGCCTGCCCGAATATGTCACGGGCCTGGACGCGCTCCAGGAGGCGGTCGCCGAGTTCACTCCGGAAGCCGCCGGCCGTTTCAGCGGCGTGCCCGCCGCCACGATCACCCGCCTCGCCCTCTCCTTCGCCGACGCAGGCCCCGCCGCCTGCTACGGCCGGTTCGGGGTTTCGACCCAGCGCCACGGCACCGTGTGCCAGTGGGCCATCCAGGTGCTCAACATCATCACCGGCAACCTGGGCCGCGAGGGCGGGACACTGTTCGCCGATCCGGCCATCGACATGACTCGGCTGCTCAGCCCGGGCCATTTCGGGCGCCGCCGCAGCCGTGTGCGGGGGCTTCCTTCCTTCGCCGGGGAATTTCCGGTCGCCGCGCTTGCCGAGGAGATCACAACGCCAGGCGAGGGGCAGATCCGGGCGCTGCTGACGGTTGCGGGAAACCCGGTGCTGTCCACTCCTGCCGGAGCCGCACTCGGCACTGCGCTCGGCGGCCTCGATTTCATGGTGGCCGTCGACTTCTACCTCAACGAGACCACGCGCCACGCGGACGTCATCCTGCCGCCGACCAGCGCCCTGGAACGAGACCACTACGACCTGGTTTTCCGGTCATTCGCTGTCCGCAACACCGCGAAATACTCGCCCGCTGTGCTGCCCAAGCCGCGCGGCGCGCGGCACGACTGGGAGATCTTCCGCGACCTCGGCTCGGCCTACCAACGCCACCTCGGCGGCGGCCGGATGCAGGTATTGCGCCGTCGCCTCAGCAGGCCGGCCCTGGCCACCGAGGTACGGCTGCGAATACCACCGCGTCGGCTGGTGGACCTGCTCCTGCGCCGAGGCCGCTACCGGCTGAGCGTGCGCCGGCTGCTCGCCCACCCGGCCGGGCTGGATCTAGGCCCGCTGCGACCAGGCGTCGAGCATCGCCTGCGGACTCGTGACCGCCGACTACATCTTGTGCCGCCGCAGGTCGTCGACGCCCTCGACATCCTGCGCTCCGACCTGCGAGCGGATCCCGGGGATCCAGGGTCGCTGCTGTTGATCGGCCGACGGCACCTGCGCTCCAACAACTCCTGGATGCACAACTACGCCCGCCTCGTCGCCGGTCCGCAGCGCCACCATCTGCTCATGCATCCTGCCGACGCTGCCCGCCTCGGACTGGCCGACGGGCCCGCCGTGCTGCGCTCGCGCACCGGCGCCGTGCGGGTGGACGTCAGGCAGACCACCGACATCATGGCGGGCACGGTCAGCCTGCCCCACGGGTACGGGCACGCGGCGGCGGAAAGCCGGCTGTCCGTGGCCGCCCGCGTCACGGGCGCGAGCGCCAACGATGTCACCGACCCGTTGTTCCTGGACACCGTCAGCGGAAACGCCGCGCTCAACGGAATCCCGGTCACCGTCGAACCGCTCCCCGACTCCCACTAGCAAGGAACGCCATGCCTCACGTGATCACCCAGCCGTGCTGCAACGACGCCTCCTGCGTGCCGGTGTGCCCGGTCGGCTGCATCCATCCCACCCCCGACGAACCTGGCTTCGCCTCCGCCGAGGCCCTCTACATCGACCCGGCCAGCTGCATCGACTGCGGCGCCTGCGTCGCCGAGTGCCCGGTCGGGGCGATCACCCGCGACACCGCGCCCGCCGCGGCGCGGTTCTTGGACCTGGCGGAGGCTTATTACCAACGAAACCCGCTGCCGCCCGGCATCCCCGCCGCCCCGCCGCCCGCTGCGCGGGCCGAGGTCGAGGAACTTCGAGTCGCGGTGGTGGGCTCCGGGCCCGCGGGCGCGTATGCCGCACTGGAGCTGCTCGAGCACCCGGGCGCGACAGTCACGATGTTCGACCGGCTGCCCACACCGTGGGGTCTGGTGCGAGGCGGGGTGGCCCCCGACCACCCGTCCACCAAATCCGTCACCGAGGTATTCGAGCGTGCCGCCGCCAACGGCCGCTTCCGCTTCCACCTCAACGTCGAGGTCGGTACCCACATCACCCACGACGAGCTGGCCGCAGCACACCACGCCGTCGTCTATGCCTATGGGGCCTCCGGTGACCGCCGCCTGGGGATTCCCGGCGAGGACCTGCCGGGCAGCGCGTCGGCAACCGAGTTCGTGAACTGGTACAACGGCCACCCGGACTTCGTCGACCGCACGTTCGATCTCTCCTGCCGCCGTGCCATCGTCGTCGGCAACGGCAACGTCGCCCTCGACATCGCGCGCCTTCTGGCCGCCGACCCCGCGGAGCTCGCCGCCACCGATATGGCCGATCACGCCCTGGCCGCGCTGGCCGCCAGCGCGATCGAGGAAGTCCTGGTCCTCGGCCGACGTGGCCCCGCGCAGGCCGCGTACACCACTCCTGAACTGCTCGCCCTGACCGATCTCGACGGCGCCGATGTCTTCGCGTTCTCCGACGAGGTCACCTTGGATGCCGACCAGCTCGCCGCGCTTCAGTCCGACCCGCTCGAGCTGGCCAAGGCGAAGGCGGCTGCGGAACTCGCGGCCCGCCGCCGCGGCGCGTCTCGCCGAATCGTGCTGCGCTACTTGGGTTCTCCGCTGGAGATCATGGGCGACGAACGAGTCACCGGGGTACGCGTCGCCCGCAATCGGCTCGAACGCGGCCCCGGCGGCGACGTCCGCGCTGTCCCGACCGGAATCGAAGAGACCATCGAGGCGGGCCTGGTGCTCCGGGCGGTGGGCTACCGCGGAGCTGCACTGTCCGGCCTGCCCTTCGACCCTGACCGGGGTGTGCTGCCCAACCACCAGGGCCGCGTCCTGCACGACCGGACCGGCGAACCCATCCCCGGCGTTTACACGGCGGGATGGATCAAGCGGGGCCCGTCCGGAGGCATCGGCGCCAACAAGAAATGCGCACTGGACACCGTCGCCGCACTCGTCGCCGACCATTCCGCGGGGTTGCTGCCCACCCCCGCGGCCACCCCGCAGGACCTCGACACGCTGGTCCGGAACCGCCAACCCGCTGTCGTCGGTGTGCACGGGTGGCGGGCGATCGATCGGACCGAACGCGAACTCGGCGCGGTCCAGGGACGGCCAAGGCGCAAGCTCGCCTCCTTCCCTGCCCTGCTCGCCGCGGCGCACGGGGACGACTCGATGCCGACGATCCCACTGCCGGTCGACGCAGACAGGATCCGCCCCTAGTCGCGGTGGCCGTTCCTGCAAAAGCGCAATCCGGTGTCAGCCCGCCGGGATTACTGTCGAAGCATGCCGACCGAGCCCGCATCGTCGCCCCGCTCCGCCCCGTCGTTCCATACCGACGCGATTCCTTTTGATCGCTCCCAGTCCGCCGGAGATGGTGTTCCCGCTGACGACCCGATGGCGATGCTGGTCGGCATCCTCGACCTTCAGGCAGCGCTACCCAGCATCCAGCGGATACGCCGATGGGGGCACGACGCCCTCGCCGTAGAACCCGGGGAGCGCGCGCTGGACATAGGCGCCGGAACAGGCAGCGAAGTCATGGAATTCGCCGACCGTGTCGGTCCTGACGGCGACGCGGTCGGGGTCGATCCCAACCCCGCGATGCTCGACGTCGCCCGTGCGCGCGCCGAAGCCGCGGGCTCGCGTGCCCGCTTCATCGAGGGCACCGCCTACCACTTGCCGTTTCCGGATGCTTCGTTCGACGTCGTGCGGTGCGAGCGTGTCTACCAGCATCTCGACGACCCGGCCGCCGCCACCGCAGAAATCGCCCGAGTCCTGCGCCCGGGCGGACGCGTGCTGCTCATCGACAGCGACTGGCACACTGCGATCACCCATCCCGGCGACCCCGACGTGCTCGGTCGCCTGTCCACAGTGATGCTCGCGGCCACACCGAATCCGACGTCGGGCCGAAGACTGCGCGGCCTGCTCACCGCTGCCGGTTTCGCGATCGACGACATGGGCTCGGAGGCGGTGATCTGGGATCCGGAAACCATCCGCCCACTGTTTGCGCAGATGGTCGACGGCGCCCTTGCCGAGGGTGTGATCACCGGGCAGGAGCGCCTCGACCTGGACACTGCGATGGAATCGGGCATCGCGCGAGGCGACTACCACCTCTCGGTCACCATGTTCGCCGTCCTCGCGCACCAACCGGAGTGAGCCGCACCGGCTCTACCGTTGCCGACCCGCATCCGGCCGAATCCTCCCCGCCTCCACCAGCGCCCGCCAGGCAGCCGTCTTGCGCGGGCACTCGCCGACGCGGCAGGCGCGGTGCCGCTGCATCGTCATCTGGGCTTCCACCACACTCATCGCATGTTCGGGTGCGTCGTGCGGGAAACCCATCGGCCAGACCGCAGTGTCCATATCCGTCCGCTCTCGTCGCACTCGTTGCTCGATCTCGACGACACTTCTGCCCTGCGGGAGCCGAACCGGCCACAACCACATCGCAATCCCGATGACCAGCGTCGCGAGCAGAGAAACACCGACGGCGACCGCCAGCACTTGCCACCCGCTCACGGCAACCTCCGGTACAAATGATCGATCGGCAGCAGCGACGGCCACCTATACCCGCGCGGATACATCTGCTCCGGTGTGATCAAATCGCATAGTTCGGTGACCGCACGGGCGAAAGGGTGCGCATGCACCAAGCTCGGCACGATCACCGCAGCCGCGTCCACCACCCGGATATGCTCGACCGTCAACAAAGCCGCAGTTCGGACCGCCGTCGCGAACACGACCACTTCTGCCACGAAATACCCACGCGCAGCGGCTAATTCCCGGATCGCCCCCTCATCCGGCTGCTCGCCTTCTCCGGACACCGCCCGCCGGATCACACCCAACGCGTTCGGCCCCAGCGAAGTCACGGCTGGGCAGCCCTCATCACCGTCCACTTCTTATCTCCCCTGCTCGGCATATTGGTGAGCACCCGCCGCCGGGGAGCCGACGAGAGATGGCGTCAACCCGACGGCGGGGCCGGGCAATAGCCTGCCGCCGGAGCACAGCGCGGCGATTACAGAGCGCTATACCGCGTGTGGGTCGATGCCGAGACTGTGCGCCAAGCTGCGAAGGCGGCCGTCGATCGCTCGACGACGGGCGCGGCGAACAAGCGCCGAAACGGAATCCAGGACCATCGGGTCCATACGAGTGCGTTGCGGATCGACCATTTCGGCTTCCGAGAATGCCCGCACGGCTTCGGAATCGTTGCCTACCGCGGTCAGCGCGTGGCCATAGTCGGTCCAGAAGTAGACGACCCGGTTCGGAGCCCGAACCGGCCGCGGATCGATGGTCCGGGCCACCGTGACAGCCTTGTCGCTGTCACCGAGTTCGCTTGCCACTGATACATGCCAGATCGCCGCGCTGGTCGGGCCGAACCACAGGAGACCGAATCCGCCATCCTCGGTCTCACCGAGTCACCGCGCTTCCGAATAAGCCTCATCGAGCAGGTCGAAGGCGCTACTCGACTGGTCCGCAATCGCATTGCCGATCGCACCCCGGCACAGCAGATTCCCATATGCCTGACGCACACTGGTCGTGCCGAGAAACGGTTGCATCTCCGTCGCGGTGCGGGAAGCCAAACGACCGGCCAACGCGGCATTCTCCGGCGGCATCGCGTTGAGCCTGGAAATCTCCGCCAGCCCGATCCATTCGGGAAGCTCTAGATTCCGGGCACATCGAAGCCCTGCATCCGCGATACCCGCCGCAAGGTCCGGAAAGCCCACACCTTTGACCAGAAACCGGGCGTTGAAAGTCAGTTCCACGAACTCCGGTCCACCGAAGTAGAAAGCGTCACGCAACAGATCGGCCATCCCCGGAGCCAACCCGGCGTAGTCAGCGTTGTTACGCAGAATCGTCGACCGCTCGACCGCTTCGCGCACAGCTTCCCGAGGACGCTCCGGCTTCCGGCGCTCACCAACCGCGATCTCGACATAGGCAGACCTGATATCCGGAATAGCGGCCGTGGCAACAGCCTTGGCCGGATCGGTCGGATCCCCCGGTTGCCCGAGTAGCTGCGCAACAGTGACGTTGAGGGCGCGAGCGATCGCAACCTGCGTCGCCCGCCGGTCCAGCGCACGCTGCCCGCTCTCGATCTGGGAAATGTAGCCCTGTGTCAACCCGGCACGATCCGCCAGCACCTTCTGGCTGATCCCGCCCCGCCGCCTCCGCCAGTACCGGATGCGCTGTCCGGTGTGCTCCATATCTCGAGCGTAGGTGGCCGCACGCACATGTACCAGCCCGAAAGCCGATGGATCGCGACCCCATTCGCACGCAGCAAGCAGCGACGACCTGCAATCCGCATAAGTCTACGAACTGTTTTGGGGCCGTCTCAGCGGGAATCGTCCTTACGCTTGACCCGGCGAACCAGTGGCGAGAGGGTACGGCCGTGTACAGCTCCGACGAGAACGCCCCGATCGGCAAGCGCATCCGGTGGCACCGTGAGCGTGCCGGTATGTCACGACCGGTACTCGCGGGCCTGGTCGGTCGATCAGCCGAATGGTTGAAGGCGGTGGAGAGCGGCCGCCTACAGGGCCCTCGGCTGCCGATGCTCTTGCGGATCGCCCGCGCCCTCGAACTCGAGGATCTGTCCGCGTTGACGGCTGATGAGCACGCTGTGCCTGTATCGGTGTTCGCAGGTGAACGACACGCCGCACTGACCGATGTGCAAATGGCGCTGAGCGACTATCGCATAGCAGCTCCGAGTGGCTCGGCGGGGACCGAGCACTTGGCTATGCGGCTCCAGCAGGCATGGCACGTACGCCACGCGAGCCCAGATCACCGGACGCAGCTCGGCTTACTTCTGCCGGGATTGATCAGAGACGCGCAGAATGCCGCACGAGCGCCCGGCGACGCCCGCCGGGCCGCTCGGCGTGTCCTGTCCGGGGTTTATCAGCTCGCAGACTTCTTCGTGGCGTATCAGCCTGCGCCAGAACTCGTTTGGCTCGTCGCCGATCGCGCGCTGAGCGCGGGGTATGAGGCAGACGACCCCTACATGATCGCGTGCGGCGCTTGGTCGATGGTCCAAGCGCTGCGCGACTCCGGCCGCTGGGACGAGGGAATAGCGCTGGCGCACAATGCCCTTACGCAGATTGCGCCCTATCTCGACCGGGACGACATTCCGGATGATTGGCGAGGTATCACCGGAGCTCTTCAAGCCGAGCTCGCCTATGTGCATGCCCGCCGTGGTCGTTATGGCGACGCCTGGGCACACTGGGAAGCAGCCAGCCGGATCGCCCGCTCACTCGGGCCGGCCTACCGCCACGTCCAGACCTCGTTTTCGATCCCTGTGATGCAGGCACACGCGACGACGCTCGGAGTAGAACTGCGCCGACCAGGCGAGGCGTTGCGCGCGGCCGGCGCGTTCGAGGCCGACCGAATTGCTTCCGTCCCGCGGCGCAGTCGCCATTTCATCGAGGTGGCCCGCGCGCATTATCAGCGTGACGAGTTCGTCGCGGCCCTTGCGCTACTGAACAAGTCGGAGCAAACGGCTCCCGAGACGATCCGGTACAACGGTTATGCCCGCGAGATCCTCCACACGCTGCAAAAACGCCCGCCATCAGGAATGCGCGACGACGTTCAGGATCTGTGCGATCGGGTTGGCCTCCCATCACACTGATGAGGCTGGAGTTGGATTACGACTGGTCCGGAGCGCAGGACCACATGGCCGACACGCCGGGCGCTCCGAGCAACTTCTTCTGCTCCAGCTTCGGCGGGGCTGTGCGGCGTGCTCCACCCGGTGGGTCGGCGTTCCCCCACCGTGACGCGCTGTTCTACTGCGAGCCGGGCGCGGCCTGGAACGACCCCGCACTGAACTCGAAAGCTCTCGGCTGGGTGGCCGACTTCTGGCGCGCACTGCGCCCCTACGGCGACGGCGCGTACGTCAATGTGCCGAACGCCGCCGCGTCGGACTGGGAGCGCGAGTACTACGGCTCCAACCGCGAGCGGCTGCGGCGGGTCAAGGCGACATTCGACCCGGAGAACGTGTTCAACTTCGAGCAGAGCGTGCCTCCCGTCGGCTGATCCGGTCGCTAGACCACCCGTTGGAGCGCGCGCAGGTCTGCGTCCAGTTTCCGGAACAACCAGTAGACGGCGACGAATGCGAGCCCGGAGGCCGCGCACAGTCCCAGCACCGAGTCGCGCACCAGCGGAAGCTCCGCAGGCTCGAGGCCGGCGCTGAATCCGGCCAGTACCCCGACCAGCGGCACCGACGCCGTTACCGCGAGATAGACCGTGGTTCTTCGCCGCAACGCGTGAAGATCGGCGAAGTCGCGCGCCGTCGTGCGGCTGTGGCGCAAATAGATGGGATAGACGCAGCGGACGATGTAGAACGTCGAAAGGAAGAACGTGTAAGCGACGGAGATGGTGCCCGACACCAGAACGGTCGTCGCCGCGTGCACCAGCAGCCGCGTCGGAATATCGGTGAACCAGTGCAGCAGCACCACCCCCGCCACGGTTGCGGCCACCGAGAACAGGAAGGTCAGCATCGCGCAGAAATCTCCCCACAGCAGTGTTCGGGATCGCACCCGCGCGAGCATCGATTCGTCGTAATGCCTGCCGTCGCGCAGGCCGCGCGGAACCGCGACCAGATCACGCGACACGTATACCCAGATGACGACGGCCAGCGGCCAAGCACAGAGATTGAAAACCAGGACGCCCTTGTCGAGCTGCGCGTTGGTGGTATCGGACAGGAGCCCTCTGATCAGTGCGTGGGTATGCACAGCCAAGTAGGCCGACGCGACGCTGATGCCGACCAGCGAAGACAACCACAGAATCGGGATGGACCATCGCGAAAGCCGTGCCCGCCAACTGTTCGGCAACGGATAGACGAGGTCGCGAGCCCTCTCCTCGAGGCACAAGTCGAGCTGCTGGGCAAATTCCGAACCATACGAGTAGCGGTCTTCGGGGTCGGGCGACAGACACTTCAGCAGCACCCCGCGCAGCGCCATGGGGCAATCCGGGGGAAGCTCCGACAGGAACGCCGGCTCGACTGCTCTGCGCCGCAGTTCGAGCATGCGGGCCAGCGACGTCTCCGACGCGCCTGCGGACGTCTCGTCCGCGAATGGGCGGCGTCCGGTCAGCAACTCCCACAACATGACCGCGAGCGCGAAGAGGTCGCTGCGAGTGTCGAGATCGGCGGCGGTTCCCGGCATGTCCGGATGACAGGCCTCCAGCTGTTCGGGCGACATGTACGCCAGTGATCCGCCGAAGTACGCTAGCGGACTCGTGCCCTTGACGCGTTGGCTGAAGCTGACGTTGAAGTCGGCCAACTTCGGGACTCCCTCGGCGCTCAGCAGCACGTTCGCGGGTTTGATGTCCCGGTGCAACACCCCGCGTTCGGAGGCGTGCTGCAGAGCGTCCGCGAGTCGGCGGCCCAGCCAGGCGACTGTCTCCGGCCAGGTCAGTCCGGCCGTCCGTGCCCGGATCGCCGATTCGGTAGGCCGAACCTCGCCCTTATCGGCAAGTACCTTGTCGACGGCGTCGAGCAGCACTTGGCCACTGCGCTGTTCGGTAGGCGTCGCGCGCAGCAAGCGCAGCACATCGAGCAGCGTTCCCCCGGGTAGGTACTGCATGTAGAGCAGCCTCAGCTCGCCATCGGCGATGAGCCGCTGATCGAAGATGCGCACGATGTATTCGTGGTCCAGTTGGGCGAGTGTCTGCGGCTCGACGCCGTGGTTATGGGAAATCTTGACCGCGACCAGTCGCTGCATCGATTGTTGCCGAGCGAGGTACACCTGGGCGAACGCGCCGGCTCCGATCCTCATCAGGAGGTCGAAATCATCGACATTGTCGCCGACGTTGATGGCGTCGAGAACGACTTGGGCACCTGGACGAGCAATCATCGTGCTGCGGTAGTCGCTCGTGAGTTCTGCGAAGCCAGGGTCGGCCGCCGGAGCGGTGACCTCGGCGGACATGGTGGCCGCATCGGGTGCCTGCGAAGCGCGGCGCAGCGCATGGAATTCCTCGTACAGCAGTTCGGCCGGAAGCGGGGCATCTCGCAGCTCCGCGAATTCGGCACGGTATTCGATCAGTCGTTTGGGAAAGTGATAACGAACCCAGCGGTATTCGAGGTCGATCTTGACCAGTTCGATCAGTACCACACGCCGCTCGGCCGGTTCACGAGGCAGGTATCCGGACAGGTCGGGCGGGAAACCGGACGCCCAAGCCTCGGAGAACCGCGCCACGGCAGTGACCAGCGCTGTGCGGGTCCGTTCGGCTGAATCGACCAGGTCGATCGGCTCGTGCATCGATAGCTCGGGATCAACCGCAGGCGATCACACGACGGCTACCCAATGCGTATAGCAGTTGCCCCACGCTAACTCCTTTCGCCGCACCTTCCCTGCTCAAGGGTAACGCGCCGATACCAGCTAATGGGTGGCAACAGTAGCGATCGGCTGCGGGGAACTGCTCCCGACGGCAGTATCCGGGCGGCTCCGCGGGGACGCGCGGGACGTGGTGAACGCGGTCGACTTCGAGTAACGCCTGCCCGGCCCTCGGAGTTGTACCTACCCCACGTCGCGGCGCAGCCAGGTGACCTCGGCGCCGGATTCCCCTCCGTAGCGGTAGATTTCGAGGTCCTCGTCCCAGGCGGTGCCGAGGGCGCGGTCGATTTCGGCGGCCAAGTCGTAGGCGGAGTACTTGCCGAGTTCACGGGTGGCTTGCAGCATCGCGCGCAGGCGCATTTCGCCGACCATGACGTCGCCGTTGGCGCTGGTGGAGCCGTGCCAGAGTCCGAGGCCGGGGACGAAGCTGTAACGCTCGCCGTCGACGCCGTCGCTGGGCTCCTCGGTCACCTCGAAGCGCAGCACCGGCCAGGAGCGCAACGATTGGGCGATCCGGGAGGCGGTGCCGACGGGGCCGATCCATTCGCTGGTCGCGCGCAGTTGTCCATCGGCCGGTTGCGCGGTCCAGCGCAGCTTCGCCGGGGCGCTCAGGGCCGAGGTCAGCGCCCACTCGACATGCGGGCACAGCGCGGCAGGCGACGAGTGGATGTAGACCACACCCGCCGTCGCGTCCGCGAACTGACTCGATGCGCGCACCACCAATACCTCCAGCTTCGACGAGGAACGTCTTCCCCAACGACTCGACGAACTGGCGTTGCCCGAGTGTACTGGAGTGCCCGAAGTTACACGTGTTACTTCACAGCCGTGTTGCGTGCGGCTGCCACCTCCGCGATGACCGCATCGCTGAGGGGTGGCCAGGCCACCCGCGCCCAGTCGCCGAAATTCTCGTCGCTCAAGGCGAGACACGCCAACCCCGTTCGCGGGTCAACCCATAAAAATGTCCCGGATTGGCCGAAATGTCCATAGGTTTGTGGCGAATTCGTGTCACCGGTCCAGTGCGGCTGCTTGTCGTCGCGGATTTCGAAGCCGAGCCCCCAGTCGTTGGGACGCTGCGAGCCGTAGCCGGGCAGTACGCCGTTGCACCCCGGGAACTGAACGGAAGTGGCCTCGGCGTGCGTCTGCGCGGAGATCAACCGCGGCTTCAGCAATTCGGCGGCGAAGCGGGCCAGATCCGCGGCGGTGGACCGTCCCGCGTGTCCGGCCGACCCGGCCAGCACCGACGCCGTCATGCCCAGCGGCGCGAACACCGCGTCGCGCAAGTAGTCGTCGAACGCGATCCCGGTCTGCTCGGCGACGAACTCCGCCAGCACCTCGAAGCCCGCGCTCGAGTAGATCCGCTTGGCGCCGGGAGCCGCCTGTACGTCGGTGGTGTCGAAGGCGAGCCCGGACGTGTGCGCCAGCAGATGACGCACGGTGGCGCCGGGTGGCCCGGCGGGCTGGTCGAGTTCGACTGCGCCCTCTTCCACCGCGACCAGAACGGCATAGGCGACCAGGGGCTTGGTCACCGACGCCAGCGGGAACACCCGGTCGACGTCGCCCTCGCTCGCGGTGCCGCCGCCTGCGGTGACCACCACCGCCGCCGCGTGCCGCACCGGCCATTCCCGAATCTGCTCGAGTGATCGCACCCTGCGAGCCTACGAGAGCCGCGTCGCTACCATCGACTCACCATGAGTGAAAAGCCCACTGTTCACGGCGAGGTCGCGTCCGGTTTCGGACCGGTCGCCGACACCTTCCGCCGCAACTTCGCCCGGCACGGCGAGATCGGCGCCGCCGTCGCGGTCTACGCCGGTGACCGTCCGGTGGTGGACCTGTGGGCCGGCTTCCGCGATCGGCATCGCACGCTGCCGTGGGGACGCGACACGATCGTGCCGGTGTTCTCCTCGACCAAGGGCATGGCGGCGTTCACCGTCGCGGCGGCGGTGAGCAAGGGCCTGCTCGACTACGAGCAGCCGGTGGCGAAGTACTGGCCGGAGTTCGCCGCGCACGGCAAGGAAGCGGTGACCGTGCGCCAGCTCATCGACCACCAGGCCGGACTGTCAGGCCTGAGCGAAATCGTCCGGTTGCCCCAAATCGCCGATCTGGACGGCCTCGCGCGCATTCTGGCCGCGCAGAAACCCGCGTGGCGGCCCGGCACCAGGCACGGCTATCACGCGACCACCCTGGGCTTGTACCAGGGCGAGTTGCTGCGCCGCGTCGACCCACAGGGCCGCACGCTCGGGCGCATCTTCGCCGAGGACTTCGCCGCGCCGCTCGGCCTGGATTTCTTCATCGGCCTGCCCGCCGAGCAGAGCATGGACCGGATCGCCACGCTGGCGGCTACCCGCGGCCTGGACGTGTTGCGCTACGAGCGTGACCTCCCGCTGCGGATCGGCGCGGAGATCTACCTCAAACGCGGGCTGGCCTACGCGGCTCTGACCAATCCACGCTGCGGAGCCCCGGCGCGGGCGACGCGACGCGAATTCCTCGAAGTGGAACTGCCCGCGTACAACGGCGTCGGCAACGCTCGCGCACTGGCCAGGGTCTACGGTGCCGCGGCAAGCCGCACTGGCGCGCTGCCGATCGATGATGCGTTGCTCGACCGGCTCGCCGCGGCCGAGACCGCCGACGACGTCCCCGCCGAGGACTTGGTGCTGCACACCCAGAGCCGCTACCACCTCGGCTTCCGCAAGTCGCGCGGCACGTTTCGTTTCGGCTCGGACAAGCGCGCCTACGGCACGACGGGACTCGGCGGCTCGTTCGGATTCGCCGACCCCGCAACCGGTCTGGGCTTCGGTTACACGATGAACCGGCTGGGACTCGCGATCCTCGACGACGTTCGCAGCCGCAATCTGCGCGAAGCCCTGCTGCGCTGCCGGATCTGACGGTGGCGAACCCGGTTGCGGGGCTTCACCGGGCGGAGCATTCCGGCCCACTTCTGAACCTCCGCCGGCATCTCGGGACTGAATCGCGCGGCCGGTCCGAATGACCATCCCGGGATGTGGGCTCGGGGAAGTCCGAGTTCGCGGCTGTCCACATGACCAGTCGGCCGGTGCGAGCGGCGCGCCGAACAGTCACGGCAGGCCCAGGTCGCCGTGATCGGCCGCATACACTCACGGGCGTCCAGCTCAGCGAGTATCCACTGGTAGACCATCGTGGCATCGAGGGGAATTCGTGGCAGAACCACCGCCCACCATCGACGCGTACCTCGCCGCGTTCCCCGAGGACGTCCGGGGCATCCTCGGAGAGATCCGGCGCACCATTCGGGCATCGCTACCGGACGCGACCGAGGCGATCAGCTATGGCATTCCCACCTTCCGGCTGCACGGTCACAACGTCGTTCATTTCGCGGGCTGGAAGCAGCATGTGAGCCTCTATCCGATCCCCGAAGGCGATCCGGCGTTGCAGCGCGCCCTCGAGCCGTACCGGGCGGGCAAGGGCACGCTGAAATTCCCGCTCGGCAAGCCGGTCCCGTATGACCTGATCGGACGCATCGCCACCGAACTCGCCGCGCGCCGGGAAGACTGACCTGGTACGCAACGGCGAGTCCGCGAGTCGACCGGCCACCTGGTTCTGGCGCCGGACGAGCGGAGAACGGCGCTCGGTGGCGTTACCAGTCGGCTTCGGTGTACTTGATGATGCCGCGAATGTTCTTGCCGTCCAGCATGTCCTGGTAGCCCTGGTTGATCTCCTCCAGCGAGTAGCTGCGGGTCACCATATCGTCCAGGTTGAGCTGGCCGGCCTTGTACAACGCGAGCAGGCGCGGCGCGTCCTGGCGGGCGTTGCCGCCGCCGAAGATGCAGCCCTTCACCGTCTTCTGCAGCATGGACAGCAGGAAGCTGTTCAGTTTGACGTCGTTCTCGTCCATCCGGCCCATCGAGGTGACCACCAGGGTGCCCGCCTTCGCGGTGAGGATCAGGCCCTCCTCGATGTACTCGCCGTGCATCTCGCCCATGGTCAGGATGACCTTCTCGGCCATCCGGCCCTCGGTGGCCTCCATCAGCGGCATGATCGCGGCGGCCATGCTCTCGTAGGTGTGCGTGGCACCGAACTTCTGCGCCTGCTCGCGCTTCCACGGATTCGGGTCGATGGCAACGACTTTCGACGCCCCGGACAGCACCGCGCCTTGCAGGGCGCTCATGCCGACGCCGCCGATACCCGCGATCACCGCGGTCTCGCCCGGGGACACCTGGGCGACATGGGTGGAAGAGCCGAAGCCGGTGGGCACGCCACAGCCGACCAGGCAGGCCACCTCGAACGGAATGCTCGGATCGATCTTCACCACCGAGGTGTGGTGCACCGTCATGTACGGCGCGAAGGTGCCAAGCAGGCACATCGGGATGACGTTCTCACCGCGTGCCTGGATGCGATAGGTGCCGTCGCTGATGGCCTGGCCGAGCAGCAGTCCCGCGCCGAGGTCGCACAGCGCCATGTGCCCGGCGACGCAGGCCGGACAGCGGCCGCAGGCCGGGATGAACGACAGGATTACATGGTCGCCGACCTGCAGGTCGGCCGGACAGTCCGGACCGAGCTCGGTGATCACGCCCGCGCCCTCGTGGCCGCCCATCACGGGGAAGGACGGCATCGGGGTCGCGCCGGTCACGATGTGGTGGTCGGAATGGCACATGCCCGCCGTCTCCATGCGGATCTGTACCTCACCGGCGACCGGATCGCCGACCTCGATCTCCTCCACCGACCACGGCTGGTCGATCCCCCACAGGATCGCGCCCTTCGTCTTCATTCCTGTCGACCCTCTCGCATGCACGTGCTTATATGTGACTGCACCCACAGTACGAGAAAATTGTAACGCGTTCTAGTACCGCGTCGAAAATTCGGCGATATAGCGTGACCACACCCCCGAACGCGTTACAGTTCGCTCAGCCGCGGACGTCGTGCACGTGATGCACCAGATCGTGCGCGAAGTATCGCGCGAACGACTCCACGGTGAACACCGCCCCGTCACTGCGCGCGCCGCGCAGTCCACGCTGCGTGAGCGGCACGGACTCGAACGAGCGGGCCACCCGCTCGGCCGCCTCGTCCAGTTCCCCGGCCACCTGGGCCGGGTCCTGCTCCCCGTAGCGGTCGGCGATCGCGGTGGCGTCCTGGTCCCAATTGGCGAAGCGCGGGACCTCGCCGTCGGGGTCACCGGCCAGCATCAGATCGAGACGGGTGCCGAAGAGGCGGCACACGTCGCGCACGTGGGCGCCGTATTCCAGCGCCGACCAGGTGGATTCGTCCGGGCGGGTGCGGGCACCGTGGCGGTCGAGCACCGCCGCGAATCGGACGGCCGTGTCGCGGGTCAGCGCGGGCACGGTCGCGTAGCTGGTCGCGGCGGCGTCGAAACCGCATTCGGGACAGGCGCGTTCGAGCACCCAGGTCCAGTCCTTGACATCGGGAACGATCGGCATGCGCTCAACCTAAGCGTCGCCGAACAGCACCTGCTACCGATTTTCGGTCAACTATCGGCAACATCCCGACAGTCACTCCATCAATCGGTGCGCCCGCTCGAACAGCTCCAGCGTGATCGCGTGCAGGAAGTCGCCGACCTGCTTGGGCGCCTTGCCCGCGAACGCGCGGGCGTGCGTGCCCTCCAGGACGATGCCGAGCTTGAAGCAGGCCAGCACCGTGTACCACGGCATGGCCCGCAGATCCCGATCGGAGAACTGCCCGTAGTGCGCGATCATTTCCTCCGGGGTAGGCAGCCCGCCGACCGCGCCGAGCTTGCCGACCAGCGCCGCGATGGTGGTACCCGGCTCCGGCCGGGTGGCGATCTGCCAGCCGAGGTCGAGCAGCGGGTCGCCGATGGTGGACATCTCCCAGTCCACCATCGCCGCCACCTGCGGGCCGTCGAAGGAGAACATCATGTTCGCCAGATGGCAGTCGCCGTGCAGGATGCCGGGGGTCCACTGGGCGGGACGATTGCGATCGAGCCATTCGCCCACCGATTCCACCCCGGGAATCTCCGGGCCGGGATAGCCCTCGTTGGCCGAGTAGGACTCCAGTTCGCCCAGCCAGCGCGCCACCTGACGCTCCAGGAAGCCCTCCGGCTTGCCGTAATCCGTCAAGCCGAGCGCCTCATAGTCCACCGCGCCGAGCCGCGCGATGGCCTCGACCGCGGACAGGCCCATCTGCCTGCGAATCTCCGGATCGCTCGCGTACAACTCGGGCAGTTCGTTCTGCGGGTTGAAACCGTCGATCGGCTCCATCAGGTAGAAGACCGCGCCGAGCATCGATTCGTCGAGGCAGGCCGCGATCACCCGGGGCGCGCGCACCTCGGTGGCGCCCAGCGCGCCGAGCAGCCGGGCCTCGCGCCGGATCACGTCGTTGCTCTTGGCCCGCAGATGCTTCGGCCCGCGCCGCAGCACGTACGTCCGGCCGCCGCGGGTGAAGCGGAGCATGATGTTCTGCGTGCCACCGCCCAGCGCTGTCACGTCCTGGAATTCACCGGCAGGCAGATCCTGCTCATCCATCCACTTTCCGACGACGGCGAAGTCGACGACCGCGGGGTCCACATCGGCCGGTTGCGCAACAGACATGCCCCACATTCTGCACCATCGGGCCAGGCAAACTGACGGCGGACGACAACAGTTTGCTCCGACCCGCGCGGCGTAGGGTTTCGAGAACCATGCACACGCTGTTGATCGACAATTACGACTCGTTCACCTACAACCTGTATCAGCTGATCAGCGAGGTGAACGGCGTCGAGCCGACAGTCGTGCGCAATGACGAGGCACACACGGTCGCCGAACTCGATCTGGGACGCTTCGACAACGTGGTCGTCTCACCAGGACCGGGGCGGCCGGACGTACGGCGCGACGTGGGAATCTCCGCGGCGGTGATCCGGGAGACCGACCTACCCCTGCTCGGTGTGTGCCTCGGTCATCAGGGCATCGTGGTGGCGGCGGGTGGCGTGGTCGCCGAGGCTCCCGCCGCCAGACACGGGTACCTCGATCGGATCGAGCACGACGACCGCGATCTGTTCGACGGAATCCCGCAGGGCTTCACCGCCGTGCGCTACCACTCGCTGTGCGCGCTGCGGCCGCTGCCGGACGACCTGGAGGTCACCGCCGTGGCCGCCGACGGCGTCGTCATGGGCGTGCGGCACCGCACCCGACCGCAGTGGGGGGTGCAGTTCCATCCGGAATCGATCGCCAGCGAGTTCGGCGCGGCCCTGCTCCGCAACTTCGCGAAACTCACTGCGACGCATCGGGTTCGGCCGGTCTCCACCGGCGCACGCGGATCGGTCGACGCGGAGCGCGAGATCGCGCCGGAGTCGGCGGCGGTGGGCGCCCCGCACCCCGCGCCACACGCCCCATTCGAGGCACGCGTTCCGCTGGCACCGGCGCAGTTCCCGGCCGCCGCGGTCGGTTTCGAGCGCCCCCGCGAAACACCCGCCGCACGAATGGATTCGGCTCGGGCCGAACGTCAACCACAGCGGACCTTGCGGCTCCAACAGGATGTGATCGAGCGGGCTATCGACACCGAGAGCGCTTTCGTGCGGCTGTACAGCAACTCTCCCACGGCGTTCTGGCTGGACAGCGAGCACGTGGAACCCGGGATGGATCGGTTCTCCTTCCTGGGCGACGCGAGCGGTCCGCTGGCGGAAGTGCTGCGCTACCGCGTGGGCGACGGCGAGGTGACCGTGGAATCGTCCGACGGGCATCGGCGCACCGTTTCCGGCGGAATCCTCGACTTCCTCGCCGCCGAGCTGCGGACGCGTCGGGTCGAACTGCCCGATCTGCCCTTCGATTTCGTCGGCGGATACGTCGGCTACCTCGGCTACGAGGTCAAAGCCGACTGCGGCGGCAACGCGGTTCATCGCGCGCCGACCCCGGACGCGCAGTGGATCTTCGCCGACCGGCTGGTGGTGGTCGACCACGTGGGCGGTCGAACGCATCTGCTCGCCCTGCACGACACACCGGAGACGGCCCGGTCCGGCGCGGACTGGCTGCGCGACACCCGCGAGACCTTGGAAACCCTTCCGACCTGGTCGAATCCACCAGCACTCGAGCTGCCGCCGGACGGCGACGCGGCCGCACCGCTGCTCACCCGCGGCCGGGAGCGCTATCTCGCCGATATCGCGGTCTGCCAGGAGCGACTGCACGCGGGCGAGTCCTACGAGATCTGCCTCACCGACAGCGCGACGATTCCCGCCGCCGCAGCCGACGGTCTGGACTTCTATCGCACACTGCGCCGCTGCAACCCGGCGCCCTATGCCGCCTACCTGCGCTTCGACGACCTCGACATCGCCTGCTCGTCACCGGAGCGCTTCCTGAAGATCAATCGTCACCGCGTGGTGGAGAGCAAGCCGATCAAGGGCACCGCGCCGCGCGGCGCAACGGCCGAGCAGGACGAGCACCTGCGGCGCGAGCTGGCCGACAGCCCGAAGACCAGGGCGGAGAACCTGATGATCGTCGACCTGCTGCGCAACGACCTCGGCCGGGTCTGCGAGATCGGCAGCGTGTACGTGCCGAAGCTGATGGCCACCGAGCAGTACGCGACCGTGCATCAGCTGGTGTCGACCGTGCGTGGAAGGTTGCGGTCGGGAGTCGGCGTCGTCGATTGTCTGCGCGCGTGCTTTCCCGGCGGGTCGATGACCGGCGCACCGAAGCTGCGCACCCTGGAAATCATCGACGAACTGGAAACCGAAGCGCGCGGGGTCTACTCGGGCACCATCGGCTTCCTCGGGCTCGGCGGCACCGCGGACCTGAACATCGTGATCCGCACCGCCGTCCGCTACGACGGCCGCTGGCGGATCGGGGCGGGCGGCGCCATCGTGCTGGACTCGGACCCGGCGGACGAGTACCGCGAGGTGCTGCTCAAGGCGGCCGCCACCGTGCGCGCCGCCGCCGACCACGCGCACCGCTGAGATTTCTAGGTGCGCCGCTTGCTCGACCTCCGCCGCGGCGGCTCGGCCGCCGGTTGCTCCGGTGCGCTCAGGCCGGTCAGCTTGCCCAGCAACGAGACGCCCGGCAACTTCGCCAACTTTCCGAGCACGTCTTCGCCGAGCGAGATCATCGCCTCCAGCCTGGGCAGCAAGCGGTCATAGGCCGCGAAAGCCGGGTCGGCCAGGGCCAGGGTGCGGTCGAGGCGATCGATCGTGGAGTTCAGTCGCTCGATCGCGATCGAGAGGCGCTCGATCAGGTCGGGCAGCTGCGCGGCCAGCTGGGCCGACGCGGGCGGCAGCCGCACCGCCGCGTCGAACGCCGATGTCGCGGTCAGCTGGGCGGCTTCCAGCGCCTGACCCGCCGCCGTCTGAGCCGCTTCGACCGCGGCCTGCGCGGCGCTCAGGACGTCGGCGGGGCCTGGCACGCGCCCGCCGGGCAGCCTCGGGGTCGACGGCTTACGACCCGGGCGTTTCGGGTTCGTCATGAGAACACTGTGCCGTACCAGACGGTGCACGGGTGGTATTGCCCGAACCTGCCGCTCTGTGTCAGACCCAGGCTCGCACGACCGATTGTCACCATCAGCGGCCTGCTTTCCCGCCCCGCCGAGTGAGATCCCCTCGCGCGTTCGGCGTGTCGGAGGGCCGTGGCATAGTTCGAGCACCATGAAAGTCAGCAAAGGCGCGAACGCAGCGGTACCGACATCCCTTCTAGCCGTGGTCGTTTCATGGCGATCGGAGCATGCGGTGGACGCGCACGCCTTGCTGCTGGACGCGTCGGGCACGGTTCGCTCGGACCGGGATCTGGTGTTCTACAACGCGCCGCGACACGTCTCCCAGGCGGTCACACTCGATCAGGAACCGGCGCCGCGAACCGCACGGCTGAGCGTCTCACTGCCGCGGACCGAAGCGGACGTCGATCGCATCGTCGTCTCCGGCTCGGTGGACGAGGGAACTTTCGGCGATATTCACGGGTTGACCGTCGCCGTACACGCCGTCGACGGGGCCGTCGTGACGTTCGACATCGAGGACGTGGACGCGGTGTCCGCACTGATGTTCGGCGAGTTCTACCGCCGCGAGGGGCAGTGGCGGTTCCGGGCCGTCGGCCAGGGATGGTCCAGCGGCCTCGCGGGCCTGGTCGCCGAGTTCGGCGTTCGAGTCAACGCTCCGTCCGAGCCCGCCCGCACCACGCACCCTACCAACCCATTCCGTGTGCACCGGCCTACCTCCACTGCGCAGGAACGGCTTTCGACGCGACACGCCGCCGGGACGCCGCTCGAGCCGACACCCGCCGGAGTGGCCGATCGGCACGATCCCGCTCCGGCCCGGCATCTTGCGCACGGATCGTTCCCCGCGGGCCCGCCGCACGGGAACAGAGAATCCGTCACGGCACCACTCGAGCGACCGGATGGGTCGAGCGGCGTCTCGGAAGATACTCCGGTGCTACGGGTCGCCGAGGAGCACAGCGATGCCACCCCGGGACACGGCGAACGGGCCGGAACACGCGCCCGGCCGACGCAGCCGGACTACAGCGAATCCGCGGGGCAGCGCACCGACCTGCTCGACCGCGCGGAGACCTCGGCCATGCCCCGCACGCACACCGGCCGTCCGGTCGATCTGAACCGGTACACGACGGAAACCGCACCGCCTGCTCCCCCGAATCCCGAACACGCCGACTGGCATCCGGATCCGGACAACCCGCAGCGTATGCGCTGGTGGGACGGTACAGCATGGACCGAGGACGCCTACCTGCCACCGCCACCCGACGGTCGGCACTGCGCACGCTGCGGCAACGCACTGCGCCGCAAGCTGTTCGGCGGTCTCGCGCCCTGCGGGCGGTGCGAGCCGGAGATCGAGGAGTACCTCACACATTGGCACGCCCGAGCCTGGCGGGTCCTCACCACGCACGGTCCGCGCGGCCCCGAATGGGCGGCGCTCTGGGCGTCGTTGCGCTATCAGCGCATCGACGCCGGCGCGGGTCGCGTCGCGCTGCGCGATCTGGCGCAAAGCTATGTGGAGCGACTGGTCACCTTCGCCTTCGCCGACGGCGAGGTCAGGGAAGCGGAGCTGGAACTGTTCGAGCACGCGGTCAGCGAACTCGCGCTCGGCGGCCCGCTGATCGAGGACCTGCGCCGGCGAATGCACCGCGGCAACACGCTGCACCGGCTGCGCGCCGGCGATCTGCCGGTGGTTCGCACGCCGGGCCTGCACCTGGACCCCGAGGAGATGGTGCACGTGGATCTGCCCGCGACGCACGTGCGTCAGCTGGCCCGGGGCCCGAAGCTCACCGAAGGCAGGCTGATCGGCAGCAACAAGAAGCTGCGCTTCGTCGGCGACGGCACGGGCACCGAAATGCCGTGGTCGCGCGTCGTCTCCGTGCACGCGGAGCAAGGCGCGGTGGTGATCGCGGCCACTTCCGCGCGCGGCGGCGCGACGTTCGCCGTCGCCGATCCGGACTACGTGGCCGCCGCGCTGGAAGGCGCCCTACGCGTGTCCAAGCGGCTGGTGCTCACCCCGGGGCAGCGCGACACCCGCAGCATCCCGCAGGAGGTGAAGGCGCAGGTGTGGCAGCGCGACGGCGGCAAGTGCGTCGAATGCGGCGACGGGCACTACCTGGAGTTCGACCACATCATCCCGCTCAGCCGCGGCGGCGCGACCAGCGCCGCCAACCTCCAGATCCTGTGCCGCTCGTGCAACCGCGCCAAGGGCGCCCGCATCTAGAGCACCGCAGTGCGCTCAGTCGACGAGCAGACCCGCCGTCCGCCCCAGGTCGGCGAGCATGGCGTCGAAGAGGATCTCCGGATTGTCCAGCGGGATCGGATAGTTCCCGAACACCTCGAGCGTGACATGACCGTAGAGCCGCGCCCAGATCTGGATCATCAGATACGTCACCCCGAGATCCAGCTTCTCGGCGGGGAACTTCTGGCCGGATTCCGACAGCGCCGCCAGCAGTTCGGTCTGGAAGTGCACCAGATCCTCGCGCAGCTCCGGCGGGATGACGTCGGTGGGCGGCGTGACGACGTCGTAGTTCGCCAGCAGCCGGCCCGTCGCGGCGAGGAAGATCCGGCCGAACGGCTCATCGAAGCGGCGAGCCTGCCCGGAACCGGGCGAGGCGAACACCAGGGTGAATTCCCTGGTGTGCGCCAGCGCCCAGCGCCGGAAGCCACGACAGATGGCGAAGAACTGCACCGCGCCGTCGTCGGGCAGCGTGGCGATCTCGGCGCCGAGCTCCTCGGCCAGGTCGGCGCAGAAGTCCAGCCGCAGTCGCTCCAGCAGGTCCTCCAGCGACTTGTAATACCGGTACAGCGCGGGGGCGGTGACACCGAGCTGACGCGCGATGGCGCGCAGGCTGACCGCGTCGGGCCCCCGCTCGACCAGCAACGCGCTGGCGACCCTCCGGATATCGGTGTCGGTCACCACCGGCGCACGGCCTCGTGGTTTGGACTGTTGCACCACTCGATTCAAGCGTATTCGACTTCCCAGCGCTTGATTCCGTTCAGCCAACCCGAGCGCAGCCGCACCGGGTCGGACACCTGCCGCAGGTTCGGCATCACGTCGGCGATGGCGTTGAACATCAGATCGATCTGCAGCCGGGCCAGGTTCGCGCCGACGCAGTAGTGCGTGCCGGTGCCGCCGAAGCCCACGTGCGGGTTCGGATTGCGCAGCACATCGAAGGTGAACGGGTCGGCGAACGCGTCCTCGTCGAAATTGGCCGAGCTGTAGAACAATCCGACCCGCTGGCCCTTCTCGATCTCCTGGCCGCCGAGCACGGTGTCCTGGGTCGCGGTGCGCTGGAACGCGGTCACCGGGGTGGCCCACCGGACGATCTCGTCGGGCGCGGTGCGCGGACGCTGCTGCTTGTAGATCTCCCACTGCTCGGGGTTGTCCACGAACGCCTTCATGCCGTGGGTGATCGAGTTCCGGGTGGTCTCGTTGCCCGCCACCGACAGCAGGATGACGAAGAACGCGAACTCGTCGGAACCGAGGTGCTCGCCGTCGATGTCGGCGTTGACCAGCTGGGTGACGATGTCCTCGGCGGGACAGGCGCGCCGCTGCTCGGCCATGTTCCAGGCGTAGCCCATCACCTCGGCCGTCGCGGCGTGGTGGTCGCCCTCGAACTCCGGGTCGTCGTAGGAGATCATCTGGTTGGACCAGTCGAAGATCTTCTTCCGGTCCTCCTGGGGGATGCCGATCAGCTCGGCGATGGCCTGCAGCGGCAGCTCACAGGCGACCTGCTCGACGAAGTCGCCGCCGCCGGACTTCTTGGCCTCGTGCACGATCCTGGCGGCGCGTTCGGTGAGCGCGGCACGCAGGCTTTCCACCGCGCGGGGCGTGAAGCCCTTGGAGATGATGCGGCGGGTCTTGGTGTGCTTGGGCGGATCGAGGTTCAGCAGCAGCATGTTGCCGAGCATGTCGATCTGCTCGCGGGTGGTCTCCTCGTTGAACCGGATGATCGCCGTGTTCTGCTGGGAGGAGAACACCTCCGGGTTCTTGGAGATCTCCTTGATGTGCTCGAGCTTGGAGACGACCCAGTAGCCGCCATCGTCGAAGCCTCCGGCCCGATCGCTCTGGGCGCACCACCACACCGGGGCGGTGCGGCGCAGTTCGGCGAACTCGACGATGGGCAGGCGAGTGGCGAGCAGGTCGGGGTCGGTGAAGTCGAATCCCGCGGGAATCGCGGGCGTGGTCACGGTCACGGCTAACTCCTACCGGTCTGGGCTGGCGCGCAGACCTCACGACATTGTGGGAACACGGTCCACAGACGATGCAACCACAGAACCGACCTGAGTGAACAGTGTTTAGTTAAATAGGTTTACTTTTTTCGTGCCCATTGACGCAACCGGTCGGTCCGTAAGTTGGCCGATGTCGGCCAACACCCGGCTCCCGGTGGACACCGAGTGACCAGCCTGCCTGTAATGGGAGCCTCAGCCCACTTTCTCCCGGCCGGAGGTTCCATGCCCAGTCTCTACGAGCACGTCGGCGGCGACGAGGAGCTGCATCGCGTCGAAGCGGCGTTCTACGACAAGGCGCTCGCCGACCCGGTGCTGAAGACGTTGTTCACCGAGCGACTACCGCACCATGTCGACCATCTCACCTGGTTCACGTCCGAATCCTTCGGCGGCCCGGACCGTTTCACCCGCGAGCTGGGTTTCGACCACATCATCGCGGTGCACCGGAACCTGAAGATCACCGACGAGCAGCGCGAGCGTTTCGTCGAGGTCTACATGCAGACGTTCGAGGAGGCCGGACTGCTCGACGACGAGGAGTTCCGCAAAGCCGTCTACGAACACGTGGCCTTCGGATCGCAGGTGGCCCAGCAGAACTCGCACGCGGCCGGCGACGCGGAACTGCACCCGATCCGCGAGGTACCGCGCTGGACCTGGGCACGCGACGACGACTAGCTCACCGCAGCGTGGTGAGCGGCGGTGGATGCCAATGCCCTTGCACCGCCTCGGCTTTCGGCGCGAACAGGCGCAATGTCAGCGAGAATGGGCCCGATTCGGGAACAGGCAGCCAGTTCCCGGTTGGAACACTCGCGCCCGGATCGGCCCACTGGAGTGTCAGATCCAGGGAGCCATCGGGATTGAGCACCACCGGGACATGGTGGCCGACCGCGTAGATCTGGGCTGGGTTGGGCACCAGGTACAAGTCGGCGGTGTAGGCGGTCAGCGACCAGAAGGCATCGACCGGAGGCAACTGGCCCGATGCGAAGTGCAGCCGGAAACGGGACGGGCCACCGCTGGCATCCGTCGTGTCGTACAGAGTCGGGTAGATCGCGTCCTCGGGCAGGGCGGCGCCGAGACCGTTCCACGCGATGTCGGCGCGCAACAGGTAGTTCGTACCGTACCGGCCGGTGCCGGGGTCGTAGATCCAGCCGTTCTCGACGATCGTGGTCTCTCCCACGTACACCGGGATCTGCTGCCGTGCGGTGGCTACCGCCGTGGCGAGTTCGGCGTCGGGAATGCCTTCGACCGAGCCGCCCGGCTCGATGCCGATGCTCGCGAAGCGCCGCATCGCGGGGGCGTCCTCGGGTGCGGGCGGATTGGACTCCATCAGGGCGCACATACGGTCGAAGAAGGCTCGGGGGGCCATCTCCGCGAGTTGCGCGGCCGGGGGCGCCATCGGCCGGGTCGGTGGCACCGCAGGCGCGGGCACGTCCACTCCGGCGGTCCACGCACTCAGCGGAGCCAGCTTCAACTCCTGCTGGAGAGCGCGGACCCTGGGCAGGTCGCCGGGGCCGTCGACCTGAATCCGGCTGATCAGCCACACCGTAGGCGTCGGCATCGGCAGCGGGGTGAGCCCCTCCGGCAGCGCCCCGGACCAGCCGGGACCGGTCACCGCATAGGTGTAGGGCGGCCCCGCCGACTCCGCCTGCGGGCGCATGCCGCTGGGGTTGTGCACGGTATTGGACCAGGCGTCCAGCAGTTGTGCCAGCCAGTAGCGCCGCCGATCCATGGCGGGGACCTGCAGCACCATCGGCTCGCGGGTCAGATCGAGCCATGCGAACGAGTCCATCGTGTCCACATCCGGTCGTACCACCTCGCGCTGTTCTTGGGCGTCGAACGAGTTGGTGTGGCGGAACCGGTTCGCGGGGACGGTCGCTTCGGCCGTTACGCGCGTCAGGTCCATCAGCACGAGGGGAAAGCCGAAAATGTAAGCGTCCCTGGCGATCGCGACGGCGTCGCCGGGCACGGCGGAGTCCTCGTCCTCGGATCCGCCGCATGCCGCCAATCCGAGCGCGACCACCGATGTCGCCGCCATACCGAGCGCCGTGCGCCGCGACACCGTGACCTTGCCGTCGGTCCTGTGGTCCATGATCCTGCTCCGCCTCCGATCCTATCGGGCACCGCGAGATCCGCACCGGAGTATAGCCACCCAAGGCGGCGAAAATCGCAGGTCAGCGCCCTGATGGCGAACCAGGTCCGTACCGAGGGACGATCGGCGCGGCGGCTGGCACCAGCGATTCGAGTCCGAGTACGGGCGTGTCCGCACGCTCGCCCCGGCCCGTCGGGACCGGCGGGCCGCGGCGATCCGTTCGCGCCGCGCTCGTCGTCGACCACGATCGCGCACCGGGCTTGCGGTCAGATCTCCAGGATGGTGTTCATGATGGTGCCCGCACTGGTGGCCACCACTCCGCCGAGCATCGCCCCCGCGATCATCTTCGGTGACTGCAACCCGCTGCCACTCCACTTCTCCCAGGCGAACCGGCCGCCCGCGTAGATGATGCTGATGATGCCCGACAGCAGCGCGAACCAGGTGAAGTAGCGGACGAACTGTAAGAGCTTGTCCGCCAAGGGCGGTGCCTCCGGGGTCGGATTGCCGATCTGCGCCAAGGTCGCGAAGGAATCGCCGACCGACGCCAGCATGATGCTCACCGTCTACTCCCTATGCTCGATTACAATCCTGCCGCCGCCGAGTTGCTGCACGAAAGCTGTTCGGCTGCCGAACAATTCGGTTACAGATGAGGATACGGCCCTGGATGGCACCTGGTGTGCGCACTGCACGCGACACCCGCGGACGCCGTGAACCGGGCACCCGGATCAGCACCGAATCGCCCCGAGCGGTGGTAGCAACCCGCCGACGGCACCCAACCCATCATCCAGAGCTACCGCCGACCCGGCAAGGCGGAAACGCGAACTTCCCTGTGCTGCACCGACCCGACTGCATCGCGGCGAGCGAACGGATACGATCTCCACAGCGAATCACTCCCCCTGTCCCGAATCCAGAATGAGCGAACGACGATGATCCTGGCCGCCGCTTTTGACACCCTGGCGCAGATCGGCAACCCGACCCCAGAGGCACCGCCGATCTCCGACAAGTTCCTCCAACTGGTCCGCTACCTGACGTGGTTCGTCCTGCTGTCGGGCGTCTGCGGCATCATCTACGCCGGTGGCCGCTTCGCCTGGGAGAAGTGGACCGGCGGCGGGCTCGAGTCGCCGAAGATGGTGGCCGGAGCCATGATCGGCGGCGTGATCGCCACCAGCGCGGGCACCATCATGAACGCCGTCATCGGCTGACCACGGAACCCGTCCAGAAATCACACTCCGCCATAGCATCTAGCTATAACTATTGGATGGCGGCGTAGGCAGGCTTCGGGCTGTTCTATCCGGGTTCGGGACCGCCGGTCAGCGCAGGATGCCCGCTGCACGCGCGGCGCGCAGCCAGTCCGGGAACTCGCCCAGCAGTCGCGTGTAGAGCTGGGCGTCGTCGACCTGATCGATGTCATCGAGGGCGAAGAACCCCGCATTGTCCACCGTCCGGTCGGACAACTCGTCCAGGGTCCGCAGCAGGCCGTAATTGGCCCGACCGAGGCCGACGAACTGCCAGAAGGCCGGTAGCAGCGAGGCTTCCCGCATGAGCGCCGCGATCTCACGCTTCTTGGCGAAGCCGCCGTCGGTGAAGAACAGCACGAGCGTAGGGCGGTCGCCGGGACACAGCGAGTCGATGATGTCGCGCATGATCGGCAGTTCGTCGTTGCGGCCACCGAGCCGCTGGTAGTCGATGCCCCCGTGGGTTCCGCCGAGGTGCAGGAAGGTCTGTGCCCACGCCTCGCCGTGCTCGACGGTGATATCGGGCAGCTTGGCGAACGAGAGGGCGTAGAGGTACGCCTCCAGGGTGCCGTCGTCGTCGAGTTGAATGGCCACCGGAATCATCCGCTGCACGACGCGATGCACCACCTGGTCGCGGTACTGCCGGTTCATGCTGCCGGTCTTGTCGATGACGAGCACGACGCGGGCCCGGATCCCGAAGACATCCCGATCGATCAGGACCTTCGCGACCGCCCGCTTGCGCAGGTCCAGCGTGGCGCGCTTCTCGAAGGACAGCTTCGTCTCACCGGGCACAGAGAAGACGCCCGCCGGCGCGGCGGCGCGGGACGGCGAGCCTGCGACCGTCGGATCCGGCGCCGGACTGTCGCGCGGAGCGGGCTCGTCGTCCACGCGCACGCCATGATCGATGACGAGTGCGGCGAACCCGCCCGCGTAGCCCTGCCCGACCGCCCGCACCTTCCACGCCGCATTCCGCCGATACAGCTCCAGCGCGATCACCACCGATTCGCTGCCCAGCCCCTCGATGCAGTACTCGTACAACACGTTTCCCGCCTCGTCCGCGACCGTAACGACGGGCGGCGCGAACCGGCCGAAGGTCGCCGCGGGATCATCGAGCGTGAGCACCGCGCGCAGCTGCGCGATGTCCTCGGGCAACTCGGCGAGCGAAACCGACAGCGCGGCAGGCGTTCCCGGCCGCAGCGACACTCCGGGAGCGCTGGGCTGGTTGAAGAACACGAGGTCCGCGTCCGATCGCACCCGACCGGCTTCGGTCACCAGCAGCGCCGACACGTCGACCGTGGCCTCGCTGCGCACCGACACCGACAGCCGGGCGGCGTGCAGTGCTCCGTTCTGACCTTTGACCAACGCAGCACCCATCGAGACTCCCAGCCGTTGCGCCGAAATCACCACCGCGATCAGCGTAGGTCCACCGCGGGCAGAATGCGGACCTTCACTTCCGGGGCAACGCGAACCCTCCTCGACGCCGTGTCCTCGTGCCAGACTGAGCCTGTGAACGAGCGTCAGCGACTGAACCCAGAACACAGCGCGCAGTCGCGCATGACGGAGCCGAGCGGCAGTGAGGCACGGTCATGAGCGAAGCGAGCAAGGACCACGGACCGGCCGAGCCCGCGACGCGGGATCGTGGTGACGTCATCGGCGCGGGCATCCTGTGGCTTGCCAAGTGGGCGGTGTGCATCGTCGCGATCGCGGCGGGGGCGTGGGTGCTCGGATTCCTGATCGCCCGGCTGTGGGTGGTGATTCTGCCGGTAGCGCTGGCCGTGGTCGTCGCGACGGTGCTGTGGCCGCCGGTGCGCTGGCTCACCGCGCACGGCCTGCGGCCCGCGTTGGCGGCATCGATCGCGGTGCTCGGCTTTCTCGGTGTGCTGGCCGGGGTCATCGCGCTGATCGTGCCGTCGGTGGTGAACCAGGCGCCCGAACTCGCGGACAAGGCGAGCGAGGGTGTGAACCAGGTCCGCGAGTGGTTGCAGGGACCGCCGTTGAGAATCCGCGACGAGGAACTGGATTCGGCGGTCGACGCGATCGTGTCCCGGCTGCAATCGAGTTCCGAGCAGATCGCCACCGGCGTGTTCAGCGGCGTGAGCACCGCGACGTCCATGCTGGTGACCCTGTTCCTCGTGCTGGTGCTCACGTTCTTCTTCGTCAAGGACGGGCCGCGTTTCCTGCCCTGGCTGCACAGCGTGTCCGGCAGCCGCAGCGGCAGGCACCTGGAGCAGGTGCTCGGCCGGATCTGGGTGGTGCTCGGCGGGTTCATCCGCACCCAGGCGCTGGTCAGCCTGATCGACGCCGTGCTGATCGGCGCGGGCCTGGTGATCCTCGGGGTGCCACTGGCATTGGTGCTCGCGGTGATCACGTTCCTCGGCGGGTTCGTCCCGCTGGTCGGCGCGTTCGTCGCGGGCGCGCTCGCGGTGCTGGTCGCGTTGGTCGGCAACGGCTTCGTCACGGCGCTGATCGTGCTCGGCATCATCGTCGCCGTGCAGCAACTGGAAGGCAACGTGCTGCAACCGGTCTTGCAGAGCCGCAGCATGCAACTGCACGCGGTCATCGTGCTGCTGGCCGTCACGGCGGGCGGATCGCTGTACGGGATCATCGGCGCCTTCCTGGCCGTCCCGGCCGTCGCGATGGCCGCGGTGGTCCTGCGCTACGTCGGCGAGCAGATCGACGCGGCCACCATCGCGCTGCCGGAACCGGACAGCGAACCCGAATCGGCCGAATAGCGCGCGGCGGCCTGCGATCCGCGCGCACGCCATCGTTGGAATCGGTCCGAATGTAACTATCGCCGTCGCCCGATGTCGTTCCTAGCGTGGATCAGCCGCTGTTCCAACCCGATCGATCGCCACCCCGAAGGAGAGCCTTCCCGATGACCGAACCCGACCTGTCCGCGGACTGGAGCTTCGAGACGAAGCAGATCCACGTCGGACAGATTCCGGACGGCGCGACGAACGCCCGCGCGCTGCCCATCTACCAGACCACCTCCTACACCTTCCGCGACACCGCGCACGCGGCAGCGCTGTTCGGTCTGGCCGAGCCGGGCAACATCTACACCCGGATCATGAACCCCACCCAGGACGCCGTGGAGCAGCGCATCGCCGCCCTCGAAGGGGGTGTCGCCGCTCTGCTGCTGGCCTCCGGACAGGCCGCGGAGACCTTCGCGATCCTCAATATCGCCGGAGCAGGCGACCACATCGTCTCCAGCCCCCGTCTCTATGGCGGCACCTACAACCTGTTCCACTACTCGCTGCCCAAGCTCGGCATCGAGGTTTCCTTCGTCGACGACCCCGACGATCTGGAGCAGTGGAAGGCCGCGATCCGCCCGAACACCAAGGCGCTCTACGGCGAGACGGTGTCCAACCCGCAGAACCACATCCTCGACATCCCAGGCATCGCGAATGTCGCGCACGCCAATGGCGTTCCCCTGATCGTGGACAACACCGTCGCCACCCCCTACCTGATCCAGCCGCTCGCGCACGGCGCGGACATCGTCGTGCACTCGGCCACCAAGTACCTCGGCGGGCACGGCGCGGCCATCGCGGGCGTGATCGTCGACGGCGGCCGATTCGACTGGACCGGCGGCCGGTTCCCCGGTTTCACCGAGCCCGACCCGAGCTATCACGGCGTCGTCTACGCCGATCTCGGCGCGCCCGCCTACGCGCTCAAGGCGCGCGTGCAGCTGCTGCGCGACCTGGGCGCGGCGGTCTCGCCGTTCAACGCCTTCTTGATCAGCCAGGGCCTGGAGACGCTCAGCCTGCGGATCGAGCGGCACGTGCGGAACGCGCAGGCGGTGGCGGAGTTCCTCACCACGCGCCCGGAGGTGACCTCGGTGTCCTACGCGGGTCTGCCTTCGTCGCCGTGGTACGAGCGGGGCCGCAGCCTCGCGCCCAAGGGCACCGGCGCGGTGATCGGCTTCGAGCTGGCCGGCGGCGTGGACGCGGGCAAGCGGTTCGTCGAGGCGCTGCGGCTGCACAGCCACGTCGCCAATATCGGTGACGTGCGCTCGCTGGTGATCCACCCGGCCTCGACCACCCACTCCCAGCTGACCCCCGAGGAACAGTCGGCCGCGGGCGTCACGCCCGGCCTGGTCCGGCTCGCGGTCGGCATCGAGGGCATCGATGACATCCTCGCGGACCTGCGCATCGGTTTCGCCGCAGCGGGTTCCTGACCCGGATTGCCCGGGTCCCGCGACCCGGGGCAATCACCGTTTGTCGCTCAGCGGATTTCGCCGACAGCGGGGCGAAAACCCGTTTCGCGCTTGTTTTCGTGATTTCGGTCGAAACTCGACTTTCACGCATCCGAAGGGGTTACCGGACCGAACTAGAAAGGTAGGTATATGTCCTCTTCAGAATGAGGTGGGTAAGTCCATGGGCAGAGAAATACCGGAAACTCCAGCACACCCCTTCTTTCGCCGCGCCGCCACTCTGATTGTGGCGAGCGCGATCCCGCTGTCGGTGGTCGGCGCCGCGACCGCCGCCGCGAACCCACTGGTGCCCGAGATTTCCATCCAGATTCCGTTCGCACCGGTACCCGCTGTCGCCGCTGTCGCCCCGGTCGCCGACCCTGCCGACCCCGATGCCATTCCGCCCGACGCCGCTCCTCCTGCCGCTCCCGCGCCACCGGTTTCCACCGGACGCAACGACTCGAGCACCAACCGGCCGATGCCGGACCCGAACGTGCTCGCCCCCGTCATTCCGCAGCGCCTGCATTTCCCCGGCGCTGCGGCTCCCAGGGTCGCGCCGATCGAGGCGCCGCCCGGCACGCTGCGCGTCGGTTCCATCGTGATCGGCCGGCCCGACTTCCTGACTCCCGACCAGGGCAAAATGATCAACGACGCGATCGCGGGCTCGGAGGCGGGCATTGCGCAAACCTTTGATTCGGCAGGCTTCGAGCCGTCGCGCTCCGACCGTATCGCCGCGGACATCATCGGCTCCACTGCGGTCGGCGCCTCGGTGGGCAGCATGGTGGCCTCCCCCGTGGCCTCGATCGGAGCGGTCATCGGTGCGATCTGCGGCGCCATCGCCGGCCTTCCGATGTTTCCGACCGGGACGGTAGCCGTCATGGGCTTCGGCGCCGCCATCGGTTACGGGTTCGTCGCATCACCAGCCATCGCTGTCGGTGCGGCCATCGGCGCCGGAGTCGGCGTCGCGCAAGGCCTTCTCGCGCCGCCTACGGTTCCGGCCTCCTAATCCACTTTCCTCCGCGGGACCGGACCGCACCTGCGCGGCATCGGGCCACCTGGATCAATTTCATATGTGCACGATTTACCAGGAAGACCCGGTTTCGACCGGGTCTTCTTATTCGCGATAGAAAGCCACACGTTTGGCTTCGCCGTTACCGGCTATCGCGATGTGGACCGGCGGATACGACAGGCCGGTCGCCGCACAAGGAGGTAGACATGAGCACAGCCGACAAGGCGAAGAACAAGGCCGAGAAAATCGCCGGTCAGGCCAAGGAAAAGTTCGGCGCGGCCACCGACGACCGGGCGAAGCGGGATGAAGGCCGGACCGATCAGACCAAGTCGGACCTGAAGGACGCGGGCGAAAAGGTCAAGGACGCCTTCCGGCGCTGACGCCCGCGCACGAACGACTCCGGAGCGGATGACCGCGGCGCGGTCGTCCGCTCTATGCATGCGGACCCGGCCCCTCGTCCGCCACCAGGCGCAACTCGCTCGGCCACCAGATAGTGCGCCCGATCAGGCTGAACAACGCCGGGATGACCACGGTGCGCACGACGAACGTGTCGAGCAGGATGCCGAGGCCGACGACGATGCCGACCTGGGTGAGCGTGATCAGCGGAAGCACGCCGAGCACACCGAACACCGCGGCGAGCACGATACCTGCGCTGGTGATCACCGCGCCGGTCACCGATACCGCCCGCACCATGCCCTGTGTGGTGCCGTGCCCGGGAGTTTCCTCACGAGCCCGGGTCACGAGGAAGATCGTGTAGTCGACGCCGAGCGCGACCAGGAACAGGAAAGCGAACAACGGAACGCTGATGTCCAGCGCGGGGAATCCGAACACGTGCTCACTCATCCAGCTCCCCAGCCCGAGCGCGGCCAGCGCGCTGAGCACGGTGACCGCGACCAGGAGCACTGCGGCGGGTATCGCGCGCAGCAGCACGAGCAGCACCGCGAGCACGACGACCAGGATCAGCGGAATGATCACCTCTCGGTCCTCGGCCGCGGCGGTCTGGATGTCCAGTACCTGCGCGTCCGTGCCGCCGACGAGCGCGTCCGTCCCGGGCACCTGAGCCAGCGACGCGCGTAGTGCCTCGAGCGTGTCGAAGGCCCGCTCGGAAGCCGGTGGCGCGTCGATCACCACCGACCATCGGGTGAGCCCGGTCGGCGAGGTCCCCGTCTGCCAGGTCAGCACCACCCCCTCGGTGCGGCGGAACGCCTCCTCGATTCCCGCGGTCGCGCCGCTGGGCGCGAGCACGATCGCCGGGTCGGATGCACCGGACGGAAAATGCTGGGCGAGCGTGTCGAATCCCTCCACCGACTCGGCGCGGACCCGGAACTGCTCGGTCTGGGAGAGCCCGACCCGCACCGTCAGCAAACCGGTCGCGCAAACGGTGAGCACCGTGATCGCGCACCCGGCGACCAGCGCGGGCCTGCGCACCACGCGCGCGGCGATCGTGTGCCAGATTCCCTCGCCTGCCGTGTCCCGGTCGTCCGCGCGGGGCACGAATGGCCAGAACACGTTGCGTCCGCAGAGGGCGAGCGCGGCGGGCAGCGCGAGCAGGACGAACACCACCGCCACCAGCAACCCGAGCGCGGCCATCACACCGAGACTGCGTGTGCTCGGCACCGAAGCCAGCAGCAGCACCAGCAGCGCCGCCACCACCGTCACGTTGCTCGCGAGGATCGCGGGCCCGGCGCGGCGCACCGCCTGCCGCAACGCCGCACGGTGATCCGATTCCCGGTGCAGCTCGTCGCGATAGCGCGACACCAGCAGCAGCGCATAGTTGGTGCCCGCCCCGAACACCAGCACGCTGGTGACACCGGAGGTCGAGCCGTCGAAAGCCAGCGGGGTCACCCGAGCCAGGGCGGTTCCGGCGCTGGTGGCGACCCGGTCGGCCGCACCGACCACGGCCAGCGGCACCAACCACAGCACCGGGGAGCGATACGTCGCGATCAGCAGCACCGCGACCACCGTCGCGGTCACCGCGAGCAGGGTGACGTTGGCGCCGGAGAACGATTCGGCGATATCGGCGCCGAAGGCGGGACCCCCGGTCACCTCCAGGTCCAGTCCGGCGGGCAGACCGTCTCGTGCGGCGTAACGGATGTCGCGGATGCGGTCGGTGAGCGCGAATCCGCTCAGGTCGGCGTGCACCGGCACCTGCCCGATCGCCGCCTTACGATCCGGCGACGTGAGCAGATCGCCCGGCCCGGGCGACCGGCCGGCGGCGCGGGTCACCGCCTCGGCCGTGGCGGTGCGGTCGTCCTCGGTCAGGTCGCCGTCGGCGGCGCGGGTGACCACGATGATCGCGGCCGCCCAGCCCGCGTCCGGAAACCCCGCTAAAGCCTGTTCGACCTGCGCGGACTCCGCCGACGGCGGCAGCGCGTCGGGCGCCTGCCCCGCCGCCTCGTTCTCTCCCACGGCTGCGATCAGCCCCAGCGAGGCCGCGGCGAGCACGAGGAGCAGCGCCCACGATCCGCGGGCGGTCACCAGCGACGCGTACCGATCCCAAGCGCTCACCCGGCCACTCTCTCAGATCTTCACCGTCGAGCAATCGAGACACCCCGGCTGGATCACGCCGCAGATCGGCCACTACTCCCCCTGGGCCGAACCAGCTGCGCACCAACAGCTTTCGGGCGCCGATGCCAGGTCTCCGGTCAGTCTCGTAAAGCCTGCTCGCGCAACGATTTCAAGGTCTTCGACAGAATGCGCGAGACCTGCATCTGGGAACAGCCGATCCGCTGGGCGATCTGCTCTTGGGACAGGGAATCGAAGAAGCGCATGACGAGCACCTGCTTCTCGCGGTCCGGCAACGCGGCCAGCAGCGGTTTCACCGCAAGATAGTTCTCCACGGTGCCGAAATCGGGGTCCTCGGCGCCCAGCGAATCCAGCAGCGAGGGGCCGCCGGACTCCGCGTCGCCGGACTCGGTGGCGGCGTCGATCGAGGAGGTCTGATAGGCGTTGCGGGCGATGAGGGCCTGGGTCACCTCGGTCAGATCGACGCCCAGCTCCTCGGCGATCTCCCGCGCCCGCGGCATCCGGCCCAGCCGCTGCGACAGCGTCTCCACCGCCGGGCCGATGGTGGATTGAATTTCCTTGAGCCGCCGTGGCACTCGCACCGACCAGGCGTGGTCGCGGAAATGCCTGCGCACCTCTCCCATGATCGTCGGCACCGCGAACGACAGAAAGGTCGCGCCATGCGCCGGATCGAAGCGATCGACCGCGGCGAGCATGCCCACCCGGGCGATCTGCAGCAGGTCCTCGAAGTTCTCGCCGCGTCCGCTGAACTTGCGCGCGATGTGTTCGGCGAGTGGAAGGCAGCGCTCGATCACCTCCGCGCGGAGGGCCTCCCGGCGCGGGTCGTCCGGGGCCGCTGCGGCGAGCTCCGCGAACAGCGGCTCGATATTGTCGTAGCTGTCCCCCCGCGACTTGCGCTTGGGAATGATCTGATTCGACTCGCTACTCATCCGTGCCGCCGCGCACCCAGCGGAAGTCGACGGTAGTCGGGTAGCCGCCCGAGGCGCTGTCGTGGGCGCCCTGGGAGGCGGAAACCGAATCGGTCAAGGTCGTGACGATGTGCCAGCCGAAACCGGCCTGATCCGGAGTGCCGTTCGACCTCGTGACCGCGCAGACTTGCACGTCCACGGCGTCGCCGTCGAAGCTGAACGCGCAATCGAGCTCCGACCCGGGCACCGCGTCCAGCACCAGCGCGCTGGCGACCTCGTCGAGGGCCAGCCGGATATCGGTCACCTCGTCGATACCGAAATCGGCCATGAGCACGACCGTCTCGGCCAAGGCACGCAGCATCGCCAGTTGCTCGGACTCCGCGGGCACCCGCACGCTGATCGCGCCGGTCCGCGTCGTCGCGGGAGGAGTCCCCTCACCCTTGCTCATGCACCACTCCCAGAAGTCGCGCCGTCCGTCGGAGCGACCAGCCTACGCTCTCTTGTCCGCTCATTTCGACGCGCCATGCGCGGCTGCGTGTATTCGCCGCACCCAGGCGGTGGTGAGCCGGACAGCCGCTCAGCCGTCCGCGCCCAACCGCATCGGCGGAAGCCCGCGACGGCCGTCCCCTACCTCGCGCACCAGCTCCGCGTAGGCGATCTCCAGCTCGGCCAGCCGGGTCCATGCCGCGTGCATCCGTTCACCGCCCGGATCGTCGTGCATCAACAAGTGAAATGCCCGTTCCGCGACGGCGGCCATTCGGTCGATCACCTCACCCAGACTTGCTTCGTGCAGGCGAACCCCCACCGCGGCGCTCGGCAGGTGCAGCGTCGCCCACGTGTTGATCCGGTCGGCCAGTTCGGCGCGGCGGCCATCGATCTCGACCAGGCGCCCGGCACCTTCACGGCGGCGGCGATGCAATACGGTCAGCTCCCGCGCCCAGCGGCTCACCGGTCCGTGCACATGCTGACCGCCCAGCGCGCACAACAAAGTACTCGGGCTCGGCAACGCCGAACTCTCGGTCACTTTGCTCAGTCGCGCGCGCTGGACGAGCATCGGCCTACCTCCTCGGCACAACCACACCGATTCCGCGGCCGGTCGTCAGAGCATTCATCAGGACAACGATCATTCCGGGTCTGTCACGCCTGTGTCGGCGCCACGCGGTGGCGCGCCGAAGTCACAGTGGCGCAGTGAGTTCGAGGTGGATGCCATCCGGGTCGGAGAACGACAGAATCGCGATCCCGAAGTCGGACATCTCGATGATCTCGCCGTGTTCGATGCCCGCTTCAGCCAGCCGGGCAGCCGCCCCGACCAGATCGTCCCGCGCCGGGACGGTGAAGCTGAGATGGTCCAAGCCCACCCGATGGGAGTCGAAGCGGTCCGTCGCCGGGGCTACCGGACGCAGGCCGAGCAGCATTCCGTTGGCCTGGAACACCACGCCGCCGAACAGTTGATACGGATCGGTCCGCACCGCCGGATCATCCGGGCTGCCCGGCGATTCGGCGGCGATCGGGAAGCCGAGAACGTCGTGGTAGAAGTCACGGGACCGAGCGATATCGGTCACGGTCAACCGGATGTGGTGGGTTCCGGTCGTTTCGATCAGGGTCACGCGAACTCCCCAGGTGAAGAGGTAGGGCGGGCTCGATCGGCTCCTCCGGGGCGGGTGCTACCGGTGGCGAGCCGTCTTGCCGATGACATTAAGTCAGAATTCCGGTCGAACAGGAGTGTCGTGAACGACATCTTCGGTACTGTTCCCGACATGGACGTCGCTGTCTTCGTCGTGGACGGCGTGGCCGACTTCGGATACGCCGCTCTGGTCGAGACCTTCAACACCGCGAACTCGGTGCGGACCGAACTCGCCGACCCTCCGCAGCCGTGGCGGATCCGCAGCGTGTCGTTCGGCGCTGCCGTACAGTCGGGCAACGGCAACACCGTGCCGACGATTCCACTCGACGAACTCGGCGACGAATTCGAACTGATGATCGTGCCCGCGGTGAACGTGCTCGCCGCTGAGGCGCTGATAGATCTCATCTCCTCCTCCGCCAGCCGCCCCGTGCTCGACCGCCTGGTCGCGGCGCGCGAAAGAGGAGTGCATCTCGCCGGTGCCTGCACCGGAACGTTCTATCTGGCCGAGGCCGGTGTGCTGGACGGCTCGCCCGCCACCACGAGTTGGTGGCTCGGCCCGAGTTTCCGGCATCGATACCCCCGCGTCGAGCTGGACGAAGGACGGACGCTGTGCCGCGGGCACGGCGTCACCACCGCGGGCGCCGCGCTGTCGCACATGGACCTCGCCCTGTCGCTGATCGCCACCAAGAGCCCGGCACTGGCCGAGCGCGCCATGCGCTATCTGGCGGTCGGCGCGGGAAGACCGCAGCGCGAGTTCATCATTCCCGAGGTCATCGCCAGGGGCGACTCCATTACCGCGGCCTTCGAACGCTGGGTGCGCGACCACCTGACCGACAACTTCCGGATCTCGCAGGCCGCCAAGGCCATCGGCGTCACCGAACGCAGCCTGCAACGCGCCACCCATGCCGAACTGGGCATGTCCCCCACCGAGTTCCTGCACGATATCCGGCTGGAACGCGCCATGCACCTGTTGCGCACCACGCCGCTCACCGTGGACGCGGTCGCCGCAAGGGTCGGCTACCTCAACGCGGGAACTCTTCGTGGCCTGTTCCGGCGTCGCCGGGGCATGTCGATCTCGGAAATCCGTATGACTCGTTTGTCGTACTGAATTCTCTTCGAGCCCTATGGAATAGACGTTTCGCGCGCTAGCATCTCTTCGAGAGTTCTGGAAGAGATGCGACGAAGCGGAGGGGCGATGCCACTCGGGCGCTGGAAGTCCGCCGATCACCCGGAGATCGGCGCCGTAGCGATCGATGCCGTTCTGCATGCCCTCGCCGACCCCACCCGTCGGCGGATCGTGCGCATGCTCCTCGACGAAGGCGATCGGCCCTGCGGCAGTTTCGGTCTGGGCATTTCGCCGTCCACCCTCAGCCACCACTTCAAAGCACTACGCAATGCCGGTCTGATCCGCCAGTTCGACCAAGGCCGCCAGCGCATGAACACGCTGCGCCTGGCCGAACTCGACATCCGCTTTCCCGGCCTGGTCGCCTCGATCCTGGCGCAAGCCGAGGCGAATCGGCCATGAGCCGCAACCGTACCGAAACCAGTTTGTCCGCAAGGAAATTCGTTATGTCGCTGAACACCGCCGCCCGAGTCTGCGCCATCCCGATCAGCCTGTGGCTGATCACCGCGCTCACCGCCGATGCCGACTACCGCGCGAACAACATCTTCGCCGCCCCCGACTTCACCTTCTCCCTCGTCCTGCTGATCGCCGCCTTCCTCCCGTGGCGTCTCGCGAGCCCGGCCCTGACCGCCGGTTTCTTCTTCGGCTCCGGCGTCATCACCGTGGCCGCCATCAACCGCTTCGACCACGGCGAAGCCACCCAAGGAATCACGAACCTGATCATCGCCGCGGTCTACCTGACGGTCGCCCTGCTGCTCGTCCTCCGCGTCGAACGCACCCCATCCCCCGCACCGCAGGGCTGATGACCCCGCGATCTCAGACCGGCAGCGTGCGGAAATGGGTCCATGCTCCTGGCCTCCGACCCGCATTCGGGACTATATGAAACACAGTCCACTCACGCTCGGGCCGTGGACGCGCCCACGCATGCGGGTCGTCGTCCAGGTCAGCTCGAGTCCGTGCGCCCGCCGAGCCGCCTGCGCCAGGCCGGACTCCGGTCAGCGCAGCTGAATGCAGGTCCGCGGGGGATAGGTCACATCATCATCGGCATACCGGGGAACATCCCATTCCACCAGTCGCGTGCCATCGTCATGAGCTGATCCAGGGTCATCATCGTCGTTCACCTCTTTTCGATTGAGACCCACGATCAGGGGTACCCTGCATGATCGTTTCTAACGGCGGGCAGCTCAGCAATCGCCGGTCACCAGCCGTTCCCCGCAACCTGCCGATTGCCGAGCCCGCGGAGCGGTATCGTCCGGTACGAAGCCCGGGATGCGGCAGAGTAGTCCGCACGCAGGAGGATCGCCGTGACCGATCACCGGCACGAGGCCACATCGGACGAGGCAGCGTCACCGACAGAACACCGCGCGAGCGCGCACGACACGGTGCGACTCGCGGTGGTGGTCGCCACTTTGGGCATCGTTTTCGGGGACATCGGGACCAGTCCGATCTACACGATTCAGACGGTGTTCAACCCGCGCGACCCGCACCCGGTGCCGGTCAGCGCGACGAATGTTTACGGCGTGGTGTCGCTGATCTTCTGGTCGGTGACGATCATCGTCACGATCAGCTATGTGCTGCTGGCACTGCGCGCCGACAACGACGGCCAGGGCGGCATCATGGCGCTGATCACGCTGCTGCGGCGATGGGGCGGGCAGCGCGGCCGGCGGGAAGCCGCCGCGCTGGCCGCGCTGGGCATCTTCGGCGCATCGCTGTTCTTCGGCGACAGCATGATCACTCCGGCGATCTCGGTGCTGTCCGCCGTGGAAGGGCTCGAAGTGGTCGAACCAGAACTGAAAGAGCTCATCGTGCCGATCACCGCGGTGATCATCGTGGCGCTGTTCTTCGTGCAGCGGCGCGGAACCGCGGCGGTGGGCCGAGTGTTCGGGCCGGTGATGATCGTGTGGTTCCTGACCATCGGCGGGTGCGGGGTAGCGGGCATCGCCGCCCACCCGGAGATCCTGAAGGCACTATCGCCGACCTACGCGCTGGGCTTCCTGGTCGGCCACTTCCACATCGCCTTCTTCGCCTTGGCCGCGGTCGTGCTCGCGGTCACCGGCGCCGAGGCGCTCTACGCCGACATGGGGCATTTCGGTCGTCGTGCGATCACCCGGGCCTGGCTGATTCTCGTGTTCCCCGCATGCATTCTCAGCTACTTCGGCCAAGGCGCGCTGATCCTCGACGATCCCAGCAATAGCAAGAGCCCGTTCTTCCTGCTCGTGCCCGGCTGGGGCCGACTGCCCCTGGTCCTGTTGGCCACCGCGGCGACAGTAATCGCCTCGCAAGCGGTGATCACCGGCGCGTACTCGGTGGCCTCCCAGGCCGCACGGCTCGGCTACCTGCCCCGGCTGCGGATCGCGCACACCTCGGAGTCCCAGATCGGCCAGATCTACGTGCCCTGGATCAACTGGCTGCTGATGGTCTCGGTGCTCACCTTGGTGTTCGCCTTCCGCAGCTCGGCAGCATTGGCCTACGCGTTCGGTATGGCGGTGACCGGGACGATCACGATCACCACCCTGCTCTTCTTCTACATCGCCCGTGCCAGGTGGGGCACACCGCTGTGGTTGATCGGTCTCGGCGCCGTCCCGCTGCTGCTGGTGGACTTCTTGTTCGTCGCGGCCAACCTGACCAAGCTCGTCCACGGCGCGTGGCTTCCGCTGCTGATCGGCCTCACCGCGTTCACCGTGATGACCACGTGGCAGCGTGGACGCGAGATCGTCAGCGCGGAGCGGGAACGGCGCGAGGGCTCATTGCGCGAATTCGTCGACCGGCTCCATGCCGAGCAGCCCTCGATACGCCGAGTTCCCGGCACGGCCGTCTTCCTCAACCGCGGCAAGCGGACCGCGCCGCTGGCCATGCGAGCCAACGTCGAGCACAACAAAGTCCGGCACCAGCAGGTCGTGATCATGTCGATCGAGACCGAGCCGGTCCCTCGGGTCCCGCTGGAGGAGCGGATCACCGTCGACTCCCTCGGCCACGCCGAAGACGGGATCATCCACGTCAGCGCCCGGTTCGGCTACATGGAGCACTCGGACGTACCCGGCGCGCTGGCGCTGGTGAACCCCGTCGATACCGAGGGGCGATTGCAGCTGGACGAGGCATCCTATTTCCTGTCGACGATCGAGCTTCGAGCCGGCGACGCACCCACCATGGCGCTGTGGCGCAAGCGGCTTTTCATCGCCACGTCCTACCTCACCGCCGACGCCGCCGAACATTTCGGCCTGCCGCGCGAACGCACCGTCATCATGGGGTCGAATATCGAGCTCTAGGCGGTCACTCCATCGCCACTGGCGCAGACGCGGGAAGTCAGGGCCTGTCGTCGGCGGTGACCAAGTCCAGGAGATGGGCGGCGTCGGCGCGCAGGTTGTCGACCGCGTCGGCGCGTCCGGAGAGCTTGTGCAGCAGCGCCTGCTGGAACACGCCGTCGAAAAGGGCGTACGCCGTTTTCGACGGCACGAGCAGCGGCTTTCCGGACAAATCCGCATACCGCCGCACAACGTTGTGGATCATCTGCTCGCGCCGCCCGTCGATCTCGACGACATCGTCACGGAAGGACTCCTCGAACAGGCTCTGATTGCGCAGGTCATACCACAGCCGGTGCAGCGGGGCGTCGGTGTCCAGAGTGGTGGCCATGGCGTTGCCGAAGTCGCGTCGCAGGCCATCGGCCGTCATCGAGGTGGCGACGATGTCGTCGTAGCGGGTGACACACACCGCCTCGTACTGCCGCACCGCGTGGGTGATCAGCTCGACCTTGTCGCTGAAGTAGTAGTGCAGCACGCCGTGGGTGAACTCGGATTTCTGCGCGATCTCCCGCAGGCTGGTCCGGGCGTAGCCGAGTTCGGCGAGGGTGTGCAGGGCGGCGGCGGCCAACTGTGCCCGCCGTTCGGCGAACTTGTCGACCTGTCTGCGCGCGATGCGATCCCGCCTGGTCTCGACGATCTCGGTCACCGTGACTTCTCTCCGTCCACGCGTCGGCACCCTGCGAACCAGCTCAGTCTAACCCGGCCGCGCTCTACCGGACCGCGTTGTCTTGACAGTCGTCAAAGAAAGTCTTGACGACTGTCAAAATTCCGCAGTACTGTGATCCACGTCGCAGTCGGACGGGCCGCCGTACCGGGCGCCCGCGCCGCACAAGCCATCTCGAGGAGGAGACGCCGCATGAGTGGGTACGACCTGACCGGGCGCCGGGCACTGGTAACCGGCGGAGCACAGGGATTGGGGGCCGGTATGGCCGAGGCGCTGGCCCGCGCCGGGGCTGCCGTCGCGATCGGCGACATCCGCGAGGATCTCGGCAAGGACACCGTGGAGGCGTTGCGCGCCGCCGGCGCCGTCGCCGAATTCGTCCCGCTCGATGTCACCGACGACGCCGGCTGGGAGCAGGCGGTCGCCGACACCGTGGCCGCGCTCGGCGGCCTGGACATCGTCGTCAACAACGCCGGTATCGAAATCACCGGTCTCCTGGTGGATCTCGATCCGTCCGAGGCGCGCCGGATGCTGGAGGTGAATGTGCTCGGTACGGCGCTTGGCATCAAACACGCCTTCCGAGCGATGCGTCCCGGCGGCGCGGCAGGCCGCGGTGGCGCGATCGTGAACATCGCGTCGGTCGCCGCGACCATCGCGTTCCCCGGCATCGGGGTGTACTCGTCGACCAAGTCCGCGGTCGATCGCCTCACCAGGGTCGCCGCGATGGAGTCCGGCAAGCTCGGCTACGGCGTCCGGGTGAACTGCGTCTACCCCGGGCTCGTCCCGACCGAGATGGGCGCGCGGCTGGCCGAGGACGTAGCCGAGATCGGCCTGTTCCCCAGCGCGGAGGCCGCCGTCGGCGCCGTGATCGAACAGACCCCGCAGGGACGGCTCGGCGAGGTCGCCGATATGGCCGACGCGGTGGTCTTCCTCGCCTCCGACGCCGCCCGTTTCATCACCGGGGCCGGTCTGCCGGTCGACGGCGGCATGGGCATGTGAGCACCGAACAACATCGAAAGGTCTGGATCTCATGAGCAACGACAAGCCCGTCGTCGTCTATGGCGCCTCGGGTTACACCGGCCGGCTGGTCTGTGAATACCTGCGCGAGTTCAACATTCCGTTCATCGCGGCGGGCCGGGACAAGGCTCGCCTCCAAGAGGCGATCGACAAGATCCCCGGCATCGACACCGTCGAGCACGAGATCGTCGAGGTCGCCCACGACGTGGGACCGCTGACCGAACTGTTCCGCGGCGCCTCCGTCGTCTGCAACACCGTCGGGCCGTTCTCCCAGTACGGGCACGAGGTCGTGCAGTCCTGCCTCGCCGCGGGGGCGCATTATCTCGACACCACGGGCGAACAGGATTGGCTCATCGCCTGCGACGAGCAATACGGCAGCGACATGGCCGAGCGCGGACTGCTGCTGTCGCCGGGCATCGCGCAGATGTACACCACCGGCGAGATCGCCGCCAATCTCTGCCTCGAGACGCCCGGCCTGGATACCTTGGACATCCAGGTCTTCTGGAAGGGCTTCCCGACCGTCGCCTCGACGAAGACGATTCTGGTCAATGCCGCGCTGTCCAAGGCGTACTACCTCGAGCAGAACCAGTACGTCGAGTGGCCGGCCGACGCCGGACTCTACGACGTCGTCGTGCCCGGCCAGCACGAGATCGGGCTCGCTCTGCCGTGGGGCGGCACGTCGCATCCGGTCTGGTTCAAGCGCGATCCCCGGGTCGCCAACGTGAAGGTGCTCGGCGGCGTCTTCAACCGGCCGCTGATGCTCGGCGTCCCGCAGATCGTGCAGGCCGTCATCGAACAGGTGAAAGACCTTCCCGTGGAAGAGAAATACCGCGTGCTGAGCGAGCAGGCGTCGGCGGTGCGCAGCGAGATGCCGCCACGCGAGAACCCGCGGATCAACACCTCACTGGACTCCGTGCACGCCTCGGGTCCGCTGGCGCGCGCACACTGCGTGATCTACGGAAACTGCAACTACAAGCAAACCGGTCTCCTGCAGGCGTACGCCGTGAACTCGCTGCTGCAGGCGCCGCCGAAGCGGGTCGGGTTCGCCTCGGCCTGCCAGGCGTTCGGCCACCGGGAACTGCTGGGTGTGCTGCGCGGTTTCGGACTGGTCGCCGAACCGGTCCTGACCGTGCACCGCTGAGCACGCCTCGGCCCGTCGGCGTCCGAAGCCGTACGCCGACGGGCCGAGATTTCCACCCACCCGCATCGCTCTCGAAGGAACGACCGTGCGTCTGACCGACTATCTCGACAAAGGCGCCTCACTCGGCGCGACCGCGCCCTGCCTGACCATGAATGGGGACACGCTGACCTATCAGCAGGTCCAGCAGCTGTCCTGGCAGGTCGCCCGTGCGCTGCACAGCTCAGGAGTACGCCCGGGCGACAAGGTCGCGATCCTGTCGGCGAACGACGCACTGGCCTTCGCCTGCGTCTTCGGCATTGCCCGCGCCGGTGCGGTGTGGTGCCCGATGAACCCGCGCAACGAAGCCGCCGAAAACCGGGAATTGCTGGACCTTTTCGATTGCGCATGCCTGGTCTTCCACTCCGCCTTCGCCCCGCTGGTGGCAGCCATCGCACCGCAACTGACCTCGCTGACCACCCTCGTCTGCCTGGACGCGACCGTCTCCGGCGCAGTGCGTTTCGACGACTGGATTCGCGACTGTCCGGCAACCGAGTGGCAGGCCGAACCGGTGGACGACGTCATCATGCTGGTGGGAACCGGCGGAACTACCGGGCGGCCCAAGGGCGTCCGGCTCACCGGGCACAACATCGAGGCGATGACCGCACTCACCTTGATGAGCTATCCCTTCGAGGGTCGGCCGCGCTACCTGGCCCTCGCGCCGCTCACCCACGCGGCGGGCGTGCTGTGTTTCCCGATCATGACCCTCGGCGGTGAGATCGTCGTGATGCCGGCCCCCGACTTGGCCGAGTTCCTCGCTCTGCTGGAACGCCACCGCGTGACGCACGCCTTCCTGCCGCCGACGCTGATCTACATGCTGCTCGACCACCCCGCCCTGCCGGGCACCGAGCTCGGTTCGCTGCAATGCCTTTGGTACGGCGCGGCGCCGATGTCGACCGCTCGGCTCGAGCAGGCACTGCACCGGATCGGGCCGGTCATGGGCCAGCTGTTCGGGCAGTCCGAAGCCCCGATGATGGTCTCCACCCTGGCCCCGAAGGAACACTTCCGACCGGACGGCTCCATCGCGACCGAGCGGCTGGCGTCCGCGGGCCGTCCCACTCCCCTGACCCAGGTGGCCATCATGGACGGCGCGGGCCGACTGCTGCCCACCGGCGAACGCGGCGAAATCGTCGTACGCGGGCCTCTGGTAATGGCCGGCTATCACAAGAATCCGGAGGCGACCGCCGAGGCGTCGCGATACGGCTGGCACCACACCGGCGATATCGGCTATCTCGACGCCGACAACTATCTCTACGTCGTCGATCGCGCGAAGGACATGATCATCACCGGCGGTTTCAACGTCTATTCCGCCGAGGTCGAACAAGCCTTGCTCACTCATCCCGCCGTCCAGGACTGCGCCGTGGTCGGCCTGCCCGACGACAAATGGGGCGAGCGGGTCACCGCCGTCGTCCAATTCCACGCCGGACACAGCGCCACCCCCGCGGAACTGCGTGAATTAGCCAGAGCACGGCTCGGCTCCGTGAAAACCCCCAAGCAGGTGGAGATCTGGGCCGACCTTCCTCGCTCGAAGATCGGCAAGGTGCTCAAACCCGAAATTCGAGCGCAACTGCGCGCCGAGGGCACGCCGCGCGCGACCCCGCGCCCCGATCCGGTCCGCTGAAAAGACCCGATCCTCAGACGCCCTGATCTACCGGCTCTCGGCTACCCACACCGGAGCGGAACTCGCGCCGTACTAGCCCTGCCACGGCCTGCCTATGGCCTCGGATGCGCTGCAGACTGCTCTCATGATGCGTTACCGACTGTTCGGCCGAACCGGTCTGCGTGTGTCCGAACTGGTGCTCGGCACCATGGCGATCGACGACGTCGACGAGTGCCGACGGATTCTGCACGCTTTCGCCGATGCCGGAGGCAACTTCATCGACACCGCCTCGGCTTACGGAGCGAGCGAGGAAATGCTCGGCACGGTGATCGACCGCCGCGACCGATTCGTCATCGGCACCAAATACACGCTGACCCGCGACACGAGCGACCCGAATGCCTCGGGCAATCACCGCAAGAACCTGATCAGATCGCTCGAGCAGAGCCTGCGACGGCTGCGCACCGACTACATCGATGTGTACTGGGTGCACGTATGGGATCGGCACACTCCGATCGAGGAGACGGTGCGGGCGCTCGACGAGGTGGTACGCACGGGCAAGGTGCTCTACATCGGTATCTCCGATGCCCCCGCATGGGTCGTGGCCCAGGCGAACACCCTCGCCCACTCCCGAGACCAGACCGCGTTCGCCGGGCTGCAGGTGCCCTATAACCTGCTGCAACGTGATATCGAACGAGAGCTGCTGCCCATGGCGGAGGCGTTCGGCATGAGCGTGACCACCTGGGCACCGCTGGCCCGCGGAATCCTGGCCGGCGCCACAGGACGACGCACCGATCCAACCCGGCACACCGAGCGCGAACGCGCCGCAGCCGCAGCCGTCGACACGGTCGCGGCTGAACTCGGGGTACCCCCGGCGCATGTGGCGCTCGCGTGGACCCGGCACCGGTCGCCCACCGTGCTACCGATCGTCGGTGTCAGCAACGCGACCCAGCTCACGCAGAATCTCGGCGCCACCGGCCTAACGCTTCCGGACGACGCGGTAGCCGCCCTCGAAGCGGCAGTCCCGTTCGAACTCGGTTTCCCGGGCGACTTCATCGCCGAATGCGACCGGTCGCCGCACGTCTACGGCGACACCGTCCACCGAGTCGACGCCCACCACCAGCACCGCACGAATACCGGCGGCCACGGATAGCGCACCAGCCCGATCGATCGGGATCATCCGGACCCCAGGTCTTCGCGCACACGATTTGCGATCTCGTCGAGATCGTTTGCGTGCCCAGCGTTCATTTCGTATTCAGCCCCACCGGATAAGCCTCGCATGTGACCGCACTGCGCAGCAGCACCACACCGCGGAACTGGAACGTCGACGTTGTCCGCGTGTTCGCCATCGCTGTGGTCGTTGTCGTGCATTGGATCTCGGTGCGAGTCACCGCCGGCAGCGGCACCGTTCGGGGCGATCTGACGCTGCACGGCAAGCCGATCTGGGCATTGAGCTGGGTACTGCAAGTGATGCCGTTGTTCTTCCTCGCCGGCGGCTTCGCCAACACCCTCGTCATCGATCGGTGCCGCGCACAGGGCGCGAGCTACGGGGAGTATCTCGGGCCGCGGGCGCGCAAACTGGCCCTGCCGATGATCCCGCTGATCGAAATGGCCTCGGTGCGATTCGTCAGCAGATGGCGGGCGCGGGCTCGCCGCGAACCCGGCCTTCGAGCCACAGCAGTGCCGCAGGGGCGCCCTCTACCGCCGCGGTCATGTGCTCGGGTGCGGACACGTGCAACGTCTGCAACGGCACCCCGGCCGCGCACCAGCGACGGTCGGTGTTGTCGATGGCGTCGATCGGAATCAGCGGGTCGCTCGGCGAGTGCCATTCGAACACCGGTACTTTCGGCGTCCCGCCGTAGAGTTCCAGGCTGTTCTCCTCCACTACCGCCCAGGCGGCGGGGCTGTCGAAGATCGAGGTTGTGGTGACGTACTCGCGGGCGCTGCCGCCCGTGCCGACGGCAAGGATGTCATTGGTGCAACTGTTGGCCATGGCGTCACGGACCTCGAGGCCGCGGGGGCTGAGATGCGAGCTGGTCGGCACTTGGTCCGGGTATTCCCGCTCCAGGCCGATCGCCGCCGCCATGGCCAGCCCGAAGGCCGGATGCGGGTCCAAGCCCAGCGCCCGCGCCATCGTCGCCAGATTCATCGGGGCGCCGCCGACGGCCGCGCCGGCGATCTCCAGCTCCGGCGCGTACGACGGCTGCAGCGCGGCCGCCCATCCGGTGGTCATGCCGCCACCGGAGTAACCGGCCATCACCACACGGCTGTGCCCCACTCCGAGCTGGGGCAGCCGTTGCACCGCCCGGATGCCGTCCAATGTGATCTGGCCACCCAAACGCGCGGCACCGAAAGCGAACCGCGGTCCGAGATGATCCGGCAGCGCGACACTCCAGCCCTGCGCCAACACCACGTTCAACATCGACCCCGTGGTCGTCAGATTCAGATCGCCGGAATACAGCATGTGCGATACCGCGCACTCGGCGCCGAGCGCATTGATGAAGTGCTGATACGACAGCAGCGGCCCGTCGGGCGGATGTCCGAAAGGGGTGATGACCGTGGTGGTGGCCGCGATCGGCGCACCGTGCGAGTCGGTGGAGCGGAACTCGACCAGCGTGACGGTGGCGCCGGGGAACATGGCCAGCGGCGGCTGTGCCCGCACATCGAGCACATCACCGGGTTGACGCGCCGCCAGATCCGCCGGGGCGTTATAGAACGGGTCGGGATCGGGCCGCGGATACACCGGCTCCGCGGGCACGGTAGTCGTCAGCAGCAGCGCGAGTGCCACACCACCGAGCACGCCGAGGGCCTGGACCAAACCGCTGCGCCTGCTACCGAAGAAAAGCAGAAACGAACGAGTCACGACCTTTACCTCCACGGTTAGTTCGCGGCATTCGTAGACCAGCCAGTTCGAATTCACGTGCGAGAACGTCGGCAACCCCATCGACACACCGAACCAGCGATTCACGCCCCCATCCGCCTCGAGTCGCCGGCATGGGAGGCAATCCCCACAGACGCGCCGGCCAAACCGATTTCACCCGAACGGATGAGGCGCCCCCTGATGCTCGACCGGTCGCCGGCGCGCGATCAGCGCAGATAATCACAGTGGCCGATCTGTGCAGTCTGGTTACGATCGAACGTCGGCAGTGGACAGGCTGGTCCACCAGCAGGTACCCGAGAGGTGCATCAATGACGAAGGCTTCCAATGTCCAGGTAAAGAGCCCTGAACGGCTCGAAAGGGGACATCCTTTTCGCCAATGGAAGACCTGGGAGATACCGGGAACCACGTTCACCCTTACTGGTTATTCACGTGCGAACGACAAGACCTTCTTCCATATCCCCGAGCTGCGGTGCAGCTTGGACGCGGGCCTGTGTGAAGGGCGTCAAGTCGACACAGTGCTGCTCACCCATACCCATCACGACCACGTGAAGGATCTGGACTTCCTGGCCTCGCGGCCGGGTACCGACATCTATCTGCCCGCTGAAGCTGTGCCCTATGCAGAGTCCTTTCTGCGGGCGTCGGCGGAGTTGAATCATGGCGCAGGGTATGACCCTCACCTCGCTGGCGGCTACCGGCTACATGGGGTAGGACAGGGCGACGAATTCACATTCGGCCGACGGCCGCATCATGTTCGTGTCGTGGAGTGCGAACACAAAGTGCCCTGCGTGGGATACGCCGTCTCCGAGATCGGCAAGGCACTGCTGCCCCAGTACGTGGAGTTGCGCCGCTCACTGGCTGAGGAAGGACGGGGCCGTGAGTTCGGACGAATCATGGCCGAGCGGCGACAGAAGGGGGACGAGGTCGAACACGAGGTGCTGCGGCCGCTGTTCGCCTTCCTCGGTGACACGCACGTAAGTGTGTTCGAAAGGAATCCCTGGCTATTTGCGTATCCGGTGGTCATCACCGAATGTACGTTCCTGCACGACAGCGAGCGGGAGCGGGCGGATCGGGTCGGGCACACCCTCTGGAGCCGTCTCAGGCCAGTGGTCGAGGCCCACCCCGAGAACCTGTTCGTCCTGACACATTTCAGTCTCCGCTACTCGGACCACGACGTCCTCGACTTTTTCGGACGAGAAGGGGGCGGACGCCTGGACAACGTGCTGCTGTGGGTCCACCCCGAAAGTATGCTCCCCGAACAACATCAGCACCGCAGCCCGGACAGCAAGGGGTCTGCCGGCTGAGCGTCTCACCGGTGAGTTCCGTCGCTCCGGGGTCTTACTGCGACCGACCGCAATGTCACAACGGCTTGCGCGCGGTTCGGGCCATCCAGTCGGCGTTGGGCTCGATCGCATAGGGCTTTGTCGACCACCGATCGATCCAGCTCGGCTCGAGAAAGCCCTCGGAGTCCGAGCATGAGCGTCGGTAGAACCAGCAGTGATCGGCGCTGGTCTCGACAGTACGGAGACAATAGGTGGTTGGTGTCGCGGTACCTCCCGCGGCAATGCGGTCAGGCTCGTCCGGGCACGTAGCGGCGGATTGTGCGGTTTCCCCATACCCTCCGCTCGACCAGGCTCATAACATCGAATCGGCATGGCGGGGCAGCCAGCCGGATGTCGAGCGAATGCCGGGTTTTCCAAGAGCGCTGACCCTGGCCACCGTGCCTCGGCGGAGAAGAATGAGCTGACGACTCACGACGCTAGCCCTCGACGATGGCGACGGCGTCGATCTCGACCAGCATCTCCGCGCGGGGGAGACCAGTGAAGACGGTGGTGCGGCACGGCAGCACATCGCCGGTGGTGTTGGCGCCGACGAACTCGCCGTATGCCTCGTTCATGGTGGCGAAGTCGTCGCGGCTGGTCAGGTAGACGCGCAACATCACCACATCGTCGAAGGTGGCGCCGCTGGCCTCGATGATCGCCTGCACGTTTCGCAGCGTCCGGATGGTCTGTGCCGCAACGTCACCCGGGTACAGATATTCGTTGGTCACCGGGTCCACCGGCCCCTGACCGGAGACCTGGACGAACGGGCCCTTGCGGACGCCCTGGGAGAAGGTGTGCGCGGGGGCGGGCGCGTCGGTGGTGCGAACGGCGATCTTCTCGCTCATGAATTCAGTCTTTCGTCGTGGTGGGCGGCCGACCGGGTGTCCAGCCGAGTTCGGTGGAAATGGCATCGGCCGCCGCGCGCACCTGCGGCAGCATGGCCAGCACCTGATCGTGGTCGAGCAACACGTCCGGTACCGACATCGAGAGGGCGGCGACCACCGTGCCGATGCCGTTGCGGACCGGAACGCCGACGCAGTTGACGAAGTTCTCGTGCTCCTCGTGGTCCTCCGCATACCCCTGTGCGGCAACGCGTTCCAGCTCGGCCAGATAACGCTCGGCCGTGCGAATGGTGCGCTCGGTGAACGGGCGGTAGTCGAGACGTTGTGCGACCGCCCGCCATTCGGCGCGCGGCAGCGATGAGACGAGCACCTTGCCGACCGCCGTGCAGTGCAGCGGTGCGGGGCGCCCGATCCTGGAGTACATGCGCATGCTCTCGATGGCGTCGAGCTTGTCGATGTAGATCGCCTCGCCCGATTCGTAGGTGGCGAGGTGAATCGTCTGGCCGGTCGTGGAATTCAGCGCACTCAGGTGCGGCCGCGCGACGGTGCGGATATCCCGCTGCTCCAGCGCCTGGTTGGCCAGCTCGAACGTGCGCGATCCGAGCACATAGCGGTGCGTGCTGTCATGGGTGACGAAGCGCTCCGATTCCATGGTCTGCAGCAGCCGCAGCACCGTCGACTTGTGCACCCCCAGCTGGACCGCCAGCTCGTCGAGGGACTTCGAATCCTCGCCGAGCGCAACCAGAATGGTCAGCGCACGCAGCAGACTTTGACTCATGACTTCGCCTCGCCCGCGCTCGGCTTCATCTCACTCATGAGGCCACATTCTCGGTCATGACGGCATCCGGGTAGCGGATGCGGGCCCAGTCCGAGCGATCGCGAGTGCTCAACGCCGCCAGCACATCCGGCGGCGGCAGCTTCGCGACATCACCCGTCCCGGTCAGCGCCGCGGCGGCGCACAGATGTCCGAACCGCAACCGCTGCTCCAACGGGCGCCCGTGCAGTAGCGCCGCGAGATATCCGCCCGCGAAGGCGTCACCCGCGCCGATCCGCTCGGCCACCTCCAGCGCGAGCGCGGGCACTTCGCCGCGCTGCGCACCGGCGAATCCGGTGACCGAATGTTCGTTGTTCTTGACGATCAGCTGCTGCGGCTGCGGGAACAGCGCGCGCAATTCGTCCGCGTCACCGGTACCGAACACCTCCTCGGCCTCGTCGGCGCCGAGGAACACCACATCGCAGCCGCGGACATGCCGCGCCAGCACATCGGCCGCCTGCTCGGTCCGGCCGGTCCACAGCGCGGGGCGGAAGTTCAGGTCGAAGCTGACCAGCCTGCCGTGCCGGGGAAGCGCGATGATGGCTTCGGTGAGTGCCGTCGCCGTCGCCGACAGCGCCGTGGTGATTCCGGTGAAATGCACGATGTCGCAGCGGTCGAGCAGTTCGGCCGCCGCGGTCGCGGCGAGATCGTCCGCGGACAGCGCGCTGCCCGCGGAACCGGTGCGGTAGTACAGCATTCGGCTGGCCCGCTCCGCCAGATCGGTGGCCTTGCCCGAGCCGCTGCCGCGTTCCTTGACATACACCGCCGTCGGCCGGGCTTGATCGGTGACGACCGCCGCGACGTTCACGCCGTGCGCGGCCAGATGCCCGACCAGATACCGGCCGAACCCGTCCTCGCCGACCCGGGACAGCCACGCGGCGTCGACGCCGAGCTGGGCGAGCACGGTGGCGACATTCGCCTCGGCGCCACCGGCGGTCCGTTCGAACGTGTCCGACTCCTCCAGCGGGCCGGGGCGTGCGACCAGGACGGCGAGTCCCTCGCCGACGGTCACCGCCCGCGGGCGGCCCGACGTAGGCCACGTCACACCGATCTCCTTCCTGCGCTTGCGGCCAGTGGCCGTCACGTGCACAATAACCACCACAAACATAATACGCAACATTCGTTGCAAAATATGCAATGCATATAGGACATTGATCTGCGGGTGCGAATCCGCCGGGAAGGAGCGCCGTGGCCATCGACGACGAACTCGTCGCAGCCCTCGCCGACCGCACGCTCGGGCCGGAACACAAGGGCCTTCCGCCCGCCGCCTGGGGCCGGACGGTGCGCGAATTCCTCGACACCGCACCCACTCTCGACCAACTGGAAACTCCGGTGCTGACCATCGACCAGGCGGCGGTCGAGACGAATCTGGCGGTGATGGCCGACTGGACCAAGGCCGCCGGGGTCCAGCTGGCTCCGCACGGGAAGACCACCATGGCGCCACAGCTGTGGGCCCGTCAGCTGGCGGCCGGTTCGTGGGGCATCACGCTCGCCACCGTGTGGCAGGTCCAGCTGGCGCGATCGTTCGGCGTCGGCCGTGTGGTGCTGGCGAATTCCCTCGTCGATCCGGTCGGATTGCGCTGGCTCGCCGAGGAATCGACCCGCGATCCGGCGTTCGAGTTCGTCTGCTGGGTGGACAGTGCCGGCACGGTCGAGCTGATGGATACCCAGCTGGCGGCGGTGCCGGGCAGTGCGCGCGTGCGGGTGATCGTCGAACTGGGCGGACCGAACGGCCGCACCGGCGCCCGCACGGTCGAGGCGGCCCACGCCATCGCCGCGGCGGTGGATCGATCGGCCCGCCTGACGCTGGCCGGTGTCGGCGGCTACGAGGGCGCACTCGCACACGACCGCACCCCGGAGGCCATCGACGCGGTCCGCCACTACCTCGGCGAGCTCGCCCGGCTGCACCGCGAACTCGCCGCGGCGGGGCGCTACCCCGCTGCGGCGATCGTCACCGCGGGCGGCAGCGCCTATCCGGACCTGGTCGTCGACTGCCTGTCCGGACTCGCCGACGAGGAAGGCGCGCACGGAGTTTCGACCACGGTGGTCTTGCGCTCGGGCGCCTACCTCATCCACGATGACGGCTTCTACGCGGGGATCTCCCCGCTGGCCGCACCGCACCGCGGGCGTCCACTGCGCTCGGCCATGCACGGCTGGGCGCGCACGGTCTCGCGGCCGGAGCCGGAACTGGCACTGCTGGACGCGGGCAAGCGCGACTTCCCGTTCGACGAGGGGCTCCCGGTTCCGCAACTCATCGCCGGACCGGATGGACCGCCGCTGAACCCGGCGGCGACGGTCAGCGCGCTCAACGACCAGCACACCTTCCTGCGGCTGCCCGGCAGCACGGCGGGGGAACTGCCCGTCGGCAGCGTGGTGCAGCTCGGCCTGTCGCATCCCTGTACGGCCTTCGACAAGTGGCGGCTGATCCCCGTCATCGATGACGCCCATGCCGAACGGCCGCGCATTGTCGACTTCCTGCACACCTTCTTCTGACGAGTGACCATGACGGACTTAGTGATTCGCGATGTCGACATCATCGACGGAACCGGCGCGCCCCGCTTCCGCGGTGACGTCCTTGTCGAGCGCGGCCGGATCAGCGCGATCGCCGAACCGGGCACCGCGGCTGCCGCGAAGGTCATCGAAGCGCAGCCCGGTTCGGTGCTGGCTCCCGGCTTCATCGATATGCACGCGCATTCCGATCTGCATCTGCTCACCGAACCCGGACATTTCCCGAAGGTCAGCCAGGGCATCACCACCGAGGTCATCGGGCAGGACGGGCTGTCCTACGCCCCGATCGACGATGCCACGCTGGCCGTGGTGCGGCGCCAGATCGCCGGGTGGAACGGCAATCCCGCGGACCTGGACTTCTCCTGGCGCAGCGTCGCGGAGTACCTGGACCGGCTCGATCAGGGCATCACACCGAACGCCGCCTACCTGGTACCGCAAGGGACGCTGCGGCTGCTCGTTGTCGGGGCCGACCAGCGCCCTGCCACGCCGGAGGAGATCCGCCGCATGCGGGAACTGCTCGCGCAGGGGCTGAGCGAGGGTGCGGTCGGTATGTCCAGCGGACTCACCTATACGCCGGGAATGTATGCCGACACCGGCGAATTGGCGGCGCTGTGCGAGGTGGTCGCCGATTTCGGTGGGTTCTACGCACCGCACACCCGCTCCTACGGCGCGGGCGCGCTGGAAGCCTACGCGGAGATGATCGGGCTGGCCCGAACCACCGGGTGCGCACTGCATCTCACGCACGCCACGATGAACTTCGGCGTGAACCGAGGGCGCGCACCGGAATTTCTGGCACTCGTCGACGCGGCACGAGCCGAGGGCTGCGATGTCACCCTCGACACCTATCCGTATCTGCCCGGTGCGACGACACTGTCGGCGCTGCTGCCGAGCTGGGCGATGTCCGGCGGCCCGGACGCCGCGCTGGCCCGGCTCGACGATCCGGCGGCCCGTGCGCGCATCACCACGGACGTCGACGTGAACGGCTCGGACGGCTGCCACGGGGTCACCGTGGAGTGGGAGACCATTCAGATCAGCGGCGTCGGCAACTCGGCATTGGACGAGTACGTCGGCAAGACCGTCGATCGGATAGCCACCGACCGCGGCGTCGCGCCGGTCGAGGTGTTCTTCGATCTGTTGCGCCGCGACCAGCTGGCCACCACCATCCTGCAGCACGTCGGGCACGAGGAAAACGTGCGCGCGATCATGGTGCACGCCGGGCACATGGGCGGCAGCGACGCGCTGCTCGTCGGTGACCGGCCGCATCCGCGAGCATGGGGCACTTTCCCGCGCTATCTGGGCCACTACGTGCGCGACCTCGGCGTCCTCGGGCTCGAGGAGTGCGTGCACCACCTCACCGGCAGGCCCGCCGCCCGGCTGCGGCTACGGGAACGCGGCCTCATCCGCACCGGCTACGCCGCCGATCTCGTGCTGTTCGACCCGGCGACCATCACCGACACGGCGACCTTCGACAACCCGAAACAGCAGGCGCGCGGCATCCGGCACGTGCTCGTCAACGGCGAGTTCGCCCTCGAAAACGGCGCCGCTACCGGGCATCTCGCCGGACGCGCGCTGCGCATGGATGCCGCGCGGAAGGAGACAGCATGAACGCGTCCGCCACCTCGACCGTCTCGGCCATAGAGGTCATCCTGGCCGATCGGGTCCTCAGCGTGGTCCGGGCGCCGGCGATCCCCGATCCGGTATCGCTGGCGGATGCGCTGGCGCGCTCGGGAATTCGCGCGATCGAGCTCACCTTCACCACCCCGGGCGTGCTCGGGCACCTCGCCGCGGCGGCCGAGGTGCCCGAGGCAGTGCTCGGCGTCGGCACGGTGACCACCGCCGAGCAGGCCGAGGCCGCCATCGATCACGGCGCCCGCTTCCTGGTCACGCCGGGCCTGCGGGCGGAGGTGGCCGCCGTCGCGGTGCGGGCCGACATCCCGGTCATCCTGGGAGCTTTCACCCCCACCGAGGTCATGCGAGCACTCGACCTCGGCGCGGCCGCGGTGAAGATTTTCCCTGCCGGGGCCCTTGGTCCCGGCTACCTGAAGGACCTGCACGGTCCGTTCCCCGACGTGGCGCTCATCCCCTCCGGTGGCGTCAACGCGGGCAACGCCGCCGACTTCCTCGCCTGCGGCGCCGCCGCGGTCACCGCGGGAACCGACGTCGTTGCCCCCTCCGATGTCGCCGAGGGGCGCTGGTTCACCATCGCCTCGCGTGCGGCATCGTTCGTTCGATCCATGAATTGAGGTAACCCATGGGCGCCACCGTCGACTGGCTGCGCACCACCACCCCCGGGCTGCTGGTGCTCTGCGGTCTCGCCATTGCCGCACTGCTGCTGGCGATCATCAAGTTCAAGCTGGAGCCGTTCATCGCGCTGCTGCTCACCGGGCTCGGTCTTGCGCTGGCCGCCGGGCTACCCGTCGAGAAGATCGTCGGCACGGCGATCAAACCCGGAGAGTCGTTGCTGGAGACCGGATTCGGCGGCATCCTCGGGCATATCGCGGTCATCATCGGATTGGGCACGGTGCTCGGCGCGATCCTCGAACGTTCCGGTGGCGCGGATGTATTGACCGGCAGGCTACTGCAGCTGTTCGGCGACAAGGGGGCTCCGGTCGCCATGGGGCTACTCGGGCTCATCTTCGGCATCCCCGTCTTCTTCGATATCGGCATCTTCGTGCTCGCGCCGCTGATCTATGTGGCGGCCAAGCGCGGCGGCCGGTCGCTGGTGTTGTACACGATGCCGATGCTGGCCGGATTATCGATGACGCACGCGTTTCTGCCGCCGCATCCCGGTCCGGTCGCGCTCGGCGGCCTGCTCGGTGTGAGCCTCGGCTGGTTGATCCTGATGGGGTTCGTCTGCGGCATACCGGGATTCATTGCCGCAGGCCTCGTGTGGGGTACTTACATCGGCAAGCGGGTGCAGGTCGAGGTCCCCGATGAGTTCCTGGTGCGGCCCGAAGCGCAGACCGTCGGTGACGGGCCGGGGACGCTCGAACAGGACGGGGAAACCCGCACCGAGGTGCGGCCTCCGTCGGTCTGGGTGATCGGCGCCATCATCGCCATACCGCTGGTGCTGATCCTCGGCGCCACCTTCGGCACCCAACTGCTCGACAAGGGCTCCACGCTGCTGTCGGTGCTGACCTTCCTCGGCACACCCGCCGTCGCGCTGCTCATCGCGGTGCTCGTCGCCTTCTACGTGCTCGGCCTGCGGCGGGGGTCCACCGTGCAGCAACTCGGCGCCATCACCGCGGAATCGCTGCGACCGGTCGGCATGCTGCTGCTGGTGGTCGGTGCGGGCGCGTTCTTCGGAAAGGTCATCTCCGCCACCGGAATCGGCACCGCGCTGGCCGACACCATGTCGGCGGCAGGGCTCCCGGTGATCGTGCTGGCGTACCTGATCAGCTGTGGGCTGCGCATCGCGCAGGGCTCGGCCACCGTCGCCATCGTGACCACCGGCGGCATCGTCGCACCGCTGGTCGCCGAGCACGGCTACTCGCAGGTGGCCATCGCCCTCATCGCCATGGCGATCGCGGCAGGCTCGATCATCCTCAGCCACGTCAACGACGGCGGCTTCTGGATCATCGCGAAGTACTTCAACCTGACCGTCAAACAGACCCTGCAAACCTGGACGGTGCTCGAAACGGTGTTGTCCGTGGTGAGTTTCGCGGTCGCCGCGACCCTCTTCGCGATCGCCGGCTGAGTCAGGAGAAACGGCGCAGGCCGCGCTCGCAGCGCGCGGCCTGCGCGGATCGCGGCGGCGAGTTCCTGTGATCCGGTGAGCAGGGTGAATCTGGCCGCGACTACCTATCGTGGGGCCGGGAAGACCGACGTTGCCGGCCAATGGCGAGGTAGCGCCGATCTTGTCCGCAGAGCGGCACGGCCATGCCGCTGAAGCGAGCGGTCGCACGCAAGAAGCACTGGGCTCAGAGCATGCCGACTTAGCCGATTGTGTGCTGTTGCCGGAGACGCGGGTAATCCGGTCGGTGAAATACCGCTGGTCGCCGGGTTAGAACGGCAGAATGTGGCCATGCGAACATTTGCTAGATTGTTGCAAGTTGCCATCGCTGGGGCGCTGGTCGTGGCAGCCGGTCATGGCGTCACGGCCGCCCCTGCTGCGAGCGACACCCATATCCAGTTGCCCTGGCTGACTCCTGAGCCGGACGGAGTGCAGGCGCCGGGGGCAGCGCTGGCAGAAGGAATCACCGGCACGGTGCTGTGGTCGCGACGGTCGAACACCCCGGTCCCGATAGCCAGCATCACGAAGGTGATGACGGCACTGGTCGTGATCAACGCCGGTGACCTCGACCGGACTATCACCGTGCCGCAAGAAATCATCGCCTACTGCACCAAATACGACGGAAGCAACGCAGGCCTGGTCCCCGGCGAGGTGCTCACCGCGCGACAACTCCTGTACGCGATGATGCTGCCGTCAGGCTGTGACGCCGCCTATACCCTCGCCGAGGCCTACGGGCCCGGCCAAGACGGCTTCATCGCCAAAATGAACGACACCGCGCGTCACATGCGCTTGGCGGGAACACATTTCACCGACCCCAGCGGACTGCCCGCCCCCACCGACCACTCCACCTACTCAACACCCGCGGACCTGGTGGCCCTCGGCCTGCACGCGATGAGCCTGCCGGTGTTCCGCGACATCGTCAGGTCGCCGAGCTATCACCTGCCCGCCGGCCCGGGCAACCGCGATCACCTCTGGCAGACCACGAACCTGCTGCTGCACGACTATCCCGGCACTATCGGCATCAAAACCGGATGGACCGACGCCGCGGGAACCTGCCTGCTGTTCGAGACGGTCAGGGCAGGAATACCGCTGATCGGTGTGGTCCTGCACAGCTCACGCGACAGCGACGCCGCCGCAAAGGACGACGCCGAGCGCATGCTGAACTGGGCCTACGACCCGGTCCTGAGCCTGCTGCCGATCAGTTAGCACCGAATGCGGCAGCTGCCCGGTTTCAGCATGTCTTCCGGACGTAGCCGGGATCACCCGGAGTGGAGACTTCGACGTCCCTGAGCACGATGCTCAGCCTGCTTGCGTAGCCTTCGCACGCCGCCGACAGGCCTGGTTCGGTGTATTCGATATCGATGACGTGGTTGTCGTATGCAGTCGCGTAGTCGCCACACTCCGCAGTGTCACCGCATTCCTCGGACACCGCGAAATCCAGTCCGGCAGCGGTCCTTTTGTCCACGAGTTCGGCGGCGTTCTTCTGGCCGATGGCCAGGCCGCGGTCGTGCGAGTGCTTGGCGAGCATGGCGATGAAGGTGACCGCTTGGTCGGTGGTCAGCAGCTCCTTCGATCGGCTGTAGCTGTCATAGTTGTCGACCTCGACGGCATCGAATCGCTTGTTCGCGCATTCGTCGATCCACTGGTTGACTTTGTCCGCGATGCGGGTGCGCTTGTCGGCTGTGCGGATATCCAGCAGCGCCTCCTTCCACCTCGTGTCGTAGACCACCTTGCCGTCCTTGTCACGCAGCAACAGGTCCTCCGGCCACTCGCTCTCCGCACCCGGCTGGACCTGAAAGCCGTTCACGTAGCAGATGTTGTACAACCCATCGGCCCGCTCGGCGCTGTGATCGCGACTGACGACCGTGACTCCCGCCGGCGGATCGTAAGGACTGGTGATCTGGTAGTCGAACCCGGCATGTAGCGGAGGCAGGGTTATCGCCGGTGCAGCGCTCGCGGTACCCGCCTGCTGCGCAACGATGCTGGTGGCCGCGGCGACAAGCGCTAGCGCGGTCGCCGAGCGGCGACGAATGCGTGCGATGGAAGTGATCACAAGACTCTTTTCGTTCTTTGATGACGGCTTTGGTCCGAAGGGCTCTACCGGCTACTGTCGCCACCACGCACCGTGCCGGAAAGCCTTCAGGCACAGGCAGATACAACCATCACCGGCAAGCTCCGTCAAAGCCCCGAGATCGGTGGCAGCTCACATCCAGGCCATCGAGCACCCGCTTGCGGGTCTCCACAGCTCCTCGACCTCCGACCAGTCGGCCGCTATTTCACCTGCCCGTGATCACGGCTGGCCGGTGACGAACGCCTGTACGGCGTCGAGAAACTCCGGGCCGCCCGAGACGTATCCGCCGACAATTCCACCGATCAGCACACCCACGGGGACGCTGACCCCCCACATCAAAAAAAGACACGCCCCGAGGATGCCGCCCACGATGGCACCTCCGACGACGCCAGGCAGGTTCTTGTTGATCTGCTCCTTGAGCCGGTCGTAGGAGCCGATGTCCTTCAGTTGCGCAATATCTTCTGCCGTCGGGGTCGGTGTCAGCGTCAGGGTGCGGCCATCCGCACCGATGTGCTGCGCAATCGCGGTCGAACGCCCGTCGACGGCGTACCATTGCGGCACTTCGGTCACCGCCGCTCCGTCGCCGGACTCGAGCACCACCGCACCGTTCTGCGCGATCTCGAACTTGCCATTCTCGACGGTGGTGATAATGACCCTGTCGACTGGCGAAACGGTGATCTGGTAGTTGATTCCGTGATCCACACCGGAAGTCGTGCTCCCTGCAGTCACTGCAGTCGGCTGCTCCGTTGCGGCCAGCTCTGCATGGGCGGTTGCCGCAGTGACACCCACGGCCGAGATGGCCATGAAAACGGCAGCAGCGATTTTCTCGAACTTCATCCTTCGAATCCCTCCACTCAGCTGCCCCTGATGGGCGGACCGAGTCAGACCTTAAGCGGTGTCGAATTCAATGGCGTGTAGCACGCCACACGCCATTTCGAAGTCACTGCATTCCTGTTTCCCATGTCTCCGGTGCAGCCCTTGTGGGTGCCGCAGAAGAACTCGCCGAACTCGGTCGCGCTTCACTCGAATTCTCGAACCCGCTGGGCGCAGCAGTTGGGGTCCAGCACGACGCACAGCGCCGACAGGGCCTCGCGTTCGGCGTGGTGGACCACGTTCACTCCGGCGCGTTCGGAATCGACGAGTCCGGCTTTGCGGAGCTGGCCGACACCGCCGGGAACCTCGTTTGGGTGTCGTCATCGTCCTCGATTGGCGTGTCGGAACACACCGCCACGTCACCCAGTTACCGTGCGGAGGTCGACCACAAAGGACTGCCTGGCGGTTGGCGGGTAAGAGTTCCCTTGGCAGCCGGGTACTGGCGTAGCCCGATTGAGAGGATCTGGACCTTGAGCGATCTTTCTCGCCGTGACCTGCTCAGGACGTCAGCGGCCGCCGGCGTCGGAGCAGTCGTTGTCTCGGGCCTTACGGCCGCAGACACGCCGGATATTGCGGACGCAAGCGCACCAGGAATTGAGGCCGCGGGCCACCCGAGTAAAAGCCCGGGATGCCCGCCCGCGACGCTGACCGGCCACATCGTCCGCCCCGGTGACGCGTCGTACACGGATGCGCGACTCGGCTGGGACCAGCTCTTTTCTCACTATCCGCTGGTCATCGCCTTCGCGCAGGAAACCCAGGACGTGGTGAACGCCCTGACGTGGGCGCGGCAGCACAACATCGCGCTGCGGGTGCGGAGCGGCCGCCACGCCCTCGAAGGCTGGTCGAACGTCGACAACGGCATCGTAATCGACGTCAGCCAGCTGAAATCGGTCCAGATCGACCCTGGCGCTCGTATCGCGACGGTCGGCGCCGGGCTGAACCAACTGGAAGCGGTGACGACGCTCGCGAACCAGAACTTTGCGGTCACAACCGGAAGCGAGGGCAGCGTAAGCCTGTGCGGTGCGACGCTCGGCGGTGGCCTCGGGCCCCTCAACCGCTGGCTCGGCATGGCCTGCGACAGCCTGATGGCGGCCGAGGTCGTCGTCCCGTCGGGTCACGACTGCGCCGAAGTGATCAACGCGGACTTGCAGCACCACTCGGACCTGCTCTGGGCGCTCCGCGGGGCAGGAAACGGCAACTTCGGGATCGTCACACAACTCACGTATAAGGTGTATCCGCTCGAGCATCTCGCCTATGTGCAGGCGACATGGGATGGACTTGGGGACCTTTACGGGGTCTTCGAGGCATGGCAGCGTACGGTACCGTCCGCCGACAGCCGTCTGGGATCCGAGCTCGAGATCCACAAGTCCCAGATCCTGCTGTCCGCGTGGCTTGTGGACGGGGCAGCGGCACAGGCCAGAGAGATGCTGGCTCCGATCCTGTCGGTCGGCACGCCCGATGTCACGGTGCAGGTCGGTAACTGGGGCGACATCTTTGCGGGAGCCCAGCTCCCGCTCGCGCAAGAGCCCGCGAACTGGAAGTTCTTCTCGGAGTTCGTCAAAGAGCGGTTCCCGAAGAAGGCGATCGACATCATCGGCGACTTCATGCGAAACGCTCCCACAGAGGAGAGCAACTACTTCGTCGATGCCTTCGGTGGGGCGATCAAGAGGGAGCCCCCCGGCGGCACGGCGTTCGCGCATCGCGACGCGCTTTTCTACGGCGAGATCGGCGCAGCCTGGGGGACTCGTTCAACACAACCAGGCGTCGGCGACCCGCTGACCTCGCAGGCCCAGGCCTGGACCGCTGAGTTCAGCCAGGCGCTGCGGCCCTACGCGGACGGCGCCTACGTCAACGTGCCGAACGTCGGAATGCAAGAGTGGCAGACCGCCTACTGGGGGACCCAGCGCTTCGAGCGGCTGCGCAGGATCAAGGCGAAGTACGACCCCCACAACGTCTTCCAGTACGAGCAGAGCATCCCGCCCGCGTCACACTGATCGGCGGATCTGGAACCAGATGCCCACGACCTGAATATCGCTCCGACTCCACTCCTGCGCCGCTGCACCCCGTCTCAGTGAACTCGATGCATAGACATCAAGCCAGCCCCGGCTACTAATCGCCGCGTCGGCGGGCGGATGGACCCGGAGCCGATCTACTGCGTACCAAAAACGTTGGTTGCGGGCGCGCAGGTACCGGCGCAGCGCGATGCGAGTCTTGTCGCCGAATGGTGACGATCGTGGCCGGCCGCCTTTGCCGACGACCAGCGCGCTGTCTTCCTCGAAGTCGAGATCGTCCAAATCGAGGTTGGCGACTTCACCGCAGCGGCAGCCCGTATCCGCGAACAACCGGATGATCGCGTTGTCCCGCCGCGAATCGAAATCAGTTCCGGAGCACTGGTCCAGGAGAGTCCGCAGCGATTCGAGACTTGGTACCGGCACGAGCTTGTCCGGAGCGTCCGGCAGGCTCAGTTTGTCGAAGTGGTCGGATTCGATGATCTCTTCGGCCGCAAGGTATTTGAAGAACTGCTGAAGGCTCCGATACTGGTTGCGCGCGTACTGCGGGGACAGCGGCTCACCGGTCCGCCGGTTCGTCCTCGACAGCAGTGTCTCGATGTACCCACCGATGTGGTCGCGGGTGATCTCGGGCGCGTCCGTCGGCAGAGCTTCGGAGATCAGGTAATCGGCGAAGTAGCCGATGTGGACCAGGTAGACGTCGATCGTCTTTTTCGCGCGGTTCTTCCTCCGCAGCTCGGTCGCGAAGTCGTCTCGCAACTCGCGGATGTCGTCCAGCGAAGCGGTCCCCATGGCCCGATGCCACCGCAATAATCTATTCGTGGACGAGCGCTGTTCTAGATCGAAACCTCTCGTGAAAAACAAAAACCCCCTGCTCATTGGGGATTTGTGGGGCGGGCGGGGCTCGAACCCGCGACCAATGGATTATGAGATCAAACACTCCGAACGGTGTCCTGACCAGGCGAAATCCTGGTCAGGAACGAGCACACGAGCAAAATACATTGCTGTCGTTGGCACCGTTGACGATCTTGCATTCCATCGATACGACCCGGGGCGTCGCACCCCCGCCCATCGCACCTCCACAAGTGCCGTTTAGCTGACAGCTATGCGCGTTCAGAGAAGCGGGTGGCGCCAGCAGAGCGCGCGGAAGCACACGGCTATAGGCGTGAGCTACCGCCACGGCGCTCCGTGAACCTCGAACTAAGACCTTCAGCATCTCGGAAAGACGTCACTTCAACGGTGGAGTCCCCGTCCCGTCGGTAGGGCACGTCATCTAGGTACGAGAGCTTCGATTGAGGGGGGATTCGAAGCACGATCACACCCATCCCATAATAGGAGTTGTAGTCCATATTGGCGAGCACGTCACCCTTAAGGGGCTCGCTCAATTTAGAGTTTCGAATTGCATCTTTCCAGCGAGAAAAATAGGCCTCCGTGGTCTCGCCTAAGAAATCAGCCTCACGCTTGACGCCGACGACATATCTGGTACCAATCTTCTTGGGCTGTACTCCATAGATGGCTTTGACCCTGTTAGCGTCGGGTTCGTCATCCGTGACACCGATCAAAAGAGTTCCACTATTATCGGGACCGTTGTTGGCAATTGCACATACAGTTTTTACAACTTTATTGAACATCGCCGTATCGATCTTCGGAGGATCTGAAAGCATGAGCAGACCCTGCTTGAGCTCGTAGTGAGGGAGTTCGATTTCGGAACGGCGGAGCGCGTTATCTATGTCGACAGTCGAGTGGGCTCCATAGATTTCCCGCTTATTCGCAGCGACCAAATATCGCGAAAGAAGGCCTTTTATTGAATCGATGTTCTTCCTGCGCTCGACGGAGGCCGTCGACTTTCTTCCGGTATCCAACCGGTCATACAGCCCGGTCAGAGCATTCTTGACGCCTTTATAGTCCGAGATCCGCTTCTCATCAGTAACGATAGCTTCGTGAATAGCAATAAACAGTACCGCAAACGCCGCAGCAAAAGCGTTAGTTGAAGATTTCCTGAAAAGAATAGTGCGCAGCTTCGCGGAACCATCCGCCTCGCATATCTTTCGAATCTCGTCAACGCAATACTTGAACTCATCCGAGAAAGCTTCAGACCCATAGCTTGCGAGCGCATCCTCTATGCGCCTATTTTCGGGAGTATCACCCTCATAGATAGCGTCAAGCGCTTCCTTGGAGCGCTCTAGAACGTCTCCGCCGATGACACTCGCAGCTATATCCGCTATACATTGCTCATCCATACTGTCACGGAGGTCAGTCGATCGCAAAATGCCCTGCTGAACCCAGAAGACACCTTCTGCTGCAACCTCGTATCCGTGCTTGGACATTGGCAGGTCGATACTGATCGCGGGCATCTGTTGAAGGTTTAGAACTGTACTGGATGCATCACCCCTAATCTGGCATGCTAATTCGCGCACAAGTTGCGAAAAGCTATTTTGAGTTCCGGCTTGCCTGCGCTCTTGATCACTCAGTCGATGACCATAGGTATTAATTCGGCCGAAGACATCGTCTACTTCATCCTCCGTCGCACCGCGCATTACTGTAACCGCCATGACGTAGTCGAGGAATGCGCCGACCTCCCTGCCCGATAACACCTCGGCACCCTTCGACGATGCAGCCATATCATCGCCCAATCGATCGCGAGCCGTAGGGAATTGACTTATATCAAAATATCGATCTTCAAGCGTTGGGAAAGCTCCCTCGATGAACGAAATAAGAGTATGCAACCTCTGAAGCCCATCAATTACTTCATATTTGCCACCATCGCGTTCAGCGAGAAGAATAGCGGGAACGGGAAACTTTCGAAGAACCGACTCTATCAGCTTCTGCTTCTCATGCGCTGTCCACACGAGTTTCCTTTGGTACCGACGGTTGACGAATAGCCGTTCCTCGACGTACCAAGAATACAGCGACTGAATTGGTTTAGGCTGGGAGTCCAGTTCTGCCATAGCAAGAATCTTGCCACACGCTTCCGCCAGTGGGCCGTGAAACCCAGTACGGACCCCCACTTTCCGGTTGTGGTCCATCCCGCCCCGGCGTGACCGCCTCACGCGCTCTGTGGCACCACCCGCGCTCCACCGCCCGAAACCCGCGCTCGTACATGACCCTTCGAGGGCACTGAGCGCGTCCCGACGCGCGAACACGCCACCGCAGGTGGCGCAGCGCTAGACGCAACGTCCTCACCCAACGCACCCACGTACCAGACCCCTCTTGTGGTCCCTCTCCTTGTGGTCCCCCCTCAACCCCATTCCCTTCCAGATTGTTTGGTGTTGGCTCCCTCCCCACCCGGCCGACACTCTCTATGAACAGCGAAGCCATAGAGAGTGTCGGCCGGGTGGGGAGGGAGACGACGCCAAACACCCCAGTTCAGCGCACCTTTTTCGCGTCCCCTGATCCGACTTTGATCGGATTCGGAGTCGTATCAAAATCGGATCAGGTCCGGATCAGATCCGAATCAGATCCGGATCGGTTTCCGGCACTGGAGACCACGAGTAGGCCCCGCTGGCAATGCCAGCGGGGCCTACTCGTATGCGGTTGTCGGTGCTGCTGCTCGGGTGGCTACGTGCCGCCGTTGCGGATGCGGACGGCGATTTCGCCGTAAGCGCGGACGCCGAATCCGCTGCGGTTGGGGTAGATGCGGTCGCCGAGCCGGAGGTCGAAACCGGCGGCGGTGAGCATCGCGGTCACCGCCGCGACGGCGTCGGCATCGCCGGACAGTCGGACGTTGACCACGCTCCTCACTGGTGGGCTCCTTCCTCAAGGTGTTCCTGGGCCGCGGTGAGAGTGCGGGTCACCGAGGACGAGCTGAGGCTGACGTGCTCGGCAATGCGCGCGTGCGACCAGTTCTGTTCGTGACGCAGGCGCAGGATCTCGGTCACCTTCTCCCGGTCACGCCGACCGGACGGGTCAGCGCTGCACAGCAGCTCGGCCACCCGCGCCCACCGGTCGACCTCCGCACCGGTCGCCGGTGCGTGGTGTGGAGGGGCGTCGATCGCGGTCTGTTCGGCAGTGCGCAGCTCCGGGGAGGCCTGTCGCGCGGTCAGTTCGGTCGAGGTCGACCGGGTCTCGGTGTGGACCTCGCGCACCGACACGGTGCGTACCGGCTCCGGCCGCTGCACTGGTTCCGGCTCGGTGCGCATCGCCGGTTCGGTGCTGGTTTGGTCGGTGCGTGCGAGTACCAGCAGGGCGACAGTGGCCTGTCCGATGGCGCCGTCGATGATGAGCGGGAACAGCCATGCCAGGTGTTCGCTCATCCCGACCTGAATCGACAGCTCCCGCAGGGCGTCGAACGACAGCCGGAATGCACCCACCGCGATAGCGGCGGTAAGTGCGACAACAGCCCAGTAGGCGAAGCGTGCCTTGTTCTGGGCGCGCACGAGCAGCCCGACGCCGTGGGTTGCTGCCAGCAACGCGATCGGCGGGAAACTGGCGACGAACGCCGCAACCGGCTGTTTGCCGTCCGGTGCGTTGATCCATGCGTGGACGAGGTTGCCCGCGATCGACATTGCCGCGACCAACAGCAATTCACCCCAAAAGAACCGGATCGCCGACACCTGCTCGCGGGTGCGTGCACCGGCCTGTGCATCGTCTGGTGCGCTGCGGTGCGCAGCAGGCTGGCTGCTGCGCACCACGTCCGCACCGGAGCTGAGTCCGGTCACGGTTCACGCACCCTTGCTCGCGGCGGGCGGGGTATAGACAGCGGTGAACAGCCGCGCCCGCGAGTACTCAGGGTCGGGTCCGGTGTAGGTGACCGACAGGGTCGCACCGATCTCGAAGTCCTCGCTGCTGGCGTTCTCCAGTGCCAGTCCGATGGCCTGTTCCATGCGCCAGGACACGTACAGGTTGCGCGGTCCGGCACCGGTGTCGAGGGTGACGACGGTCTGCATGACCGGCTGGCCGTCCTCGTCGAGTTCGACCTCACCGGGCGCGCCGCCGAACTTCAGCTTGGGTTCCTCGACGGCGGCGACGATGCGGCCGTAGACGGTGGTGCCGGGCTTGCTGGTCTTGGTGAACGCCGACGCGGGGCGGGCGGCACGGCGGAAACGCTGTCCGAAGCTGTTGGTGCTCATGATGGATGGGGTCCTTCCTGTTGTGGTGTTCAGCGGGCACGGGTCCGGTCGGGCCGGCCGCGGCTGGTCGTTGGGGGGTGCAGGTCGTGGACGCTGCGCTGGGATCGAGGCCGGTCGAGGTAGTGGACCGGTTCCAGTTCGTCGAGGTCGTGTCCGGCGTCGAGGTGGTCGCAGAGGTCCTTGCCGTCGCGGGCCTGCACCACCCGGACTTCGCCGACGCGGTCGGCGAGGGATTCGGCGACCTGGGCGGCGTGGCGGTAGCCGGGCCGGTCGCGGTCGGCGACCACGATCACCCGGCCAGCGCCACGCAGCCAGCGGGCGTGGTCGTCGGTCCACTTCCCCGCGCCCATCGCGTTGCACGTCGCGAGCTGCCCGGCCTGGCGGGCTCGCTGCACGTCCTTCTCGCCCTCGCATACGTACAACTCACGCCCGGTGTCGAGCGCTTCGCGCACGTCGGCGAGCTGCCACGGCAGCGGAGCGAACCCGGTGTTGACCCACTCGGTTCCGGTCCAGCGCCGCTGGTAGAAGCTCTTGGCGTGCCCGTGCTCGTGCGGGGTGTGCAGCCGCACCACCGCGCCCTCGACACGACCGCCCGGCCACCGGTAGACGTAGGTGTCGACCGCCTCGGGCTCCCCGATCTGGGCACCCAAGTCCCGCTTGGCAGGCAGCGGGAACCGAGCCGCGAGGATGGCCTTCTCGACCGGCGAGGCGACGCTGACCGGGCGGGCGGGCCGCCCGCCGCCCGCGTGCGGCCGACGAGCAGAACCCTCCTGGTTGGTGCGCTCGGGCAGCCGGTCCCACAGGTCGCGTACCCGCAACCCGATGCGGTCGAGCACGTCCTGGTCGTCGCAGCGTGCCCAGCAGCGCACCATCGTTTTGCCCTGCCGCGGGTCATACCGCACTCCTAGGCTGGGGTTGTGGTGGTGGCCGTCGCCCTCGTGCACCGGGCACAGGTAGTTCGTCCACTGCTGCGGCTCCCGCGGCCACTTGGCCGGACCCATCCGGCGAATCAACGCCGCGGTGACGACCTCGTACGAACGGCCCTGCTGCGGTGACTGTTCGGTCATCGTCACCGCCCCCGCTCGATCTCGGGCCGCTGTGCGGCGGTGAGGATGCGGGCCTGCTCGATACTGCGCCGCTGCACCCCGTTCAACGAATCCGCGCCCGGCAAGGACAGCATCCGCCGCACGGAGCTGGGCGAGCGCGACCACAAGTCGTGGACGTCCTTCAGGTACTTCCACTCCCCCGGATGTGGCCCGTTGCGCCACCCCTGGTCGATCGCTTCTTGCTGGGCGTAGAGGCTGTGGATCTCCGCCTCGCTGGCGCCCGGCCGGTCCCGCAGCCGCGACAGCCGGTCGGCCTCGGCGAACGCTTCGCGCATCGCTTCCTCGTGCTCGATGTGCATGACTCACCGCCCCCGCTGCACGCCGCGGCTGCGTGCGGGCTGCTGCTGTTCGATATCGGGGTTGGTGTGGCGGTGGAAGGCGTCGCGCACGGTTTGGCTGTCACGGATCGCCAGATGCAACGAGTGCTGCAAGCTGCGGTATTGCAGCTCCGTCGCCCCGGCGCCGTCGTTGTAGACGATGTTGTCCACCAGCCGGAACATCGGCTCCGGCGAGCGCCGCCAATCCTCGTAGGCGTCCTCGAGGTAGCCCCAGTGCTCGGCGTGCGGCCCGTCCGCCCACCGCTGCCCGATCTCGCGGCGCTGGGTGGTGATGCGGTCGCGATCGGCGTCGGTCGCGGTCGGCTGCTGCATGTCTTCGCCGAGCTGGGTGTAGCGGGCGAACTCGATACGCATCGCTTCCTCGTGCTCGCGTTCCATCACCGGCTCCGCTCGATACCGTTGCGGCCGTTGCCGTTGCGCTCCGGACGCGGCCAGGACTGGGTGTCCGGACCGGCCTGCTCGCGGCCGCTCCCGAGGTCGCGCAGGTAGCTGGCGCGCTTGCCCACCGGGCCGGTGTCGTTGCCGGGCTGTACCGAGTCGCGAAGCTGCTCCAGCGTCGGATTCGGTTGCTCCTGCTCCGCGCCGTTGCCGTTGGCGCCGCTGCGGCGGGGGCGGTTGCCGTAGCGCTCGTGCTCGGGTGTGGACTGCACGAGCTTGCGCACCGCTTCGTCGCGTTCCTGCTTGAGCTGGTCACGCTCGGCGGTCAGCTGCTCGACGCCCGGCCGAGCGCGCAATGCGTCGACCTCGGCGGACAGGCGCAGGTTGCGGTTCTTCAACGCCTCGATGTGCCCTTCGGCGGTGTCGAGTTTGCGGCGGATCTCGTCGCGGTCGGCGGTGACCGAATCCAGGCCGCGTTGCAGCAACCCGACCCGGTTATCCAGCCGGTCCCGGTCGGCGGCCATGTCGTTCAACTGGCGTTCCACCTGCGCCAGCCGGTCAACACCGGCGGTGTCGGGTGGGCGTTCGCGGTCGGTGTTCTCCCGCTGCCGGTCGGCCTGCTCGTGGTGAACCTGCCCGGACAACGTCCGCTCCCGCAACACCGACTCGCGGTCGGCGAGCTGGTCGGCGACGGTCTCGGGGCGGCCGTAGTCGACGTATTGCTTCGCGGCGTTGAGGGTGTCGCGGGTCTCGACCGCCAGGGTGGTGCCCTCCGACCACGACGTGCCGCTGATGTTGCGCTGCAACCAGCTGGTGGCGCTGTGCTCGGTGGCGAACGAGCGGGATTCGGTCAGCTTCCCGCCGTCCGGGTCGGTCCACGTCATTTCCGCGGTGTAGCGGTGGCGGTGGTCCTGCGCGGCGTCGATACGCGCCAGCAGCGACTCCTCGGCGTTGGCGCGGCGCGCGGCGTCCAGGCTTTGCTGCCGGTCCTCACGCTCCACCTCGGTGTGCTGGCGGGCGTTGACCGTCTCACGAGCGACGTGGGCGCGGTAGCGCAGCGCGTCGATGCCGCGGACCTTGTGCGCTTTGGCGAAGAGGTTGCCGACCTTGAAATGCGGGAAGATCGTCGCCGAGTCCAACCCGTCGAGGGCTATGCCCTGCTCGGTGCGGGTCAGGTGTTCATTGCCGATGAAGCCGCGGGCCAGGCGGTTACGGTGCTCGGCCAGGGCGTGAGCGTCGCGGGCGCGCCGGTCATGGTCCACGCTCGGGTCGTTCGCGCGCTCGGCGACCGCTTGGACGTGTACGCGGTAGCGGTCGATAGCCTGGCTGGTCCAGGTCAGCTGATGCTTGCGCATCACCTCGGCCTCGCGGCGCTGCTCACGCAGCGTCCGGCTGATCTCCTTGCGGATCTTGCGGCGCTCCAAGAAGTTGCGGGCCTGGGCGTGCAGGCGGGTCAGTTCCGGCAGCGATCGCGCGAACTTGCGGGCCTCGGCGATCATCTCGTCTTCCGGGCTACGGTCGGTCATTGCGGTGAATTCCTCTCAGTGGTGGTTGGTTTCGGTGTTCATCGGGTGCGCTCGACGCGGTTGCGTCGGCGGTCGAGTTCGTCGGCGGCGGCGTCGGTGAGCTTGAGGCGGGTCGCGTACCGGCCGCGGGCGCGGGTCAGCCAGATGTCGGCGGCGTCCAACTTCTCGTCGGCCATCGCCAGCGCGGTTTCCGCGCGGAAGGTGGCTTCGACGGGGTCGAGCGGGTCGCCGAGGTTGTCGACCGCCAACGCGTCGGGGTGGCGGCGAAGGGCGGCGTACTCGCGGCGGATCTCGCTGATCTCGCGGCGCAGCTGGAACAGCCGGTCGTCGACGTTGTGCAGGCGCTCGTACAGATCGACCGGCGCGGTGCGGATCGGATCGTCGGGGGTTCGGTTGGTGCTCAACGGTTTTCCTTCATTGTGGTTGATTACGGGGCGGCGGTTGTCGTGGTGGTGCGGTTGTTCTCGTGCTGGGTGCGGGCGCGGTCGAGGCGTTCGACCAGGGCTCGCAGCAGCCCGACGATGGCGGTCGCGACGGCGGCGACGGCGTGGCCGATACCGGCGGTGACGGTGCTGATGGCCTGCGGCAGGGGCGGGCGGTGGGCGGCGTTCCACCACAGGTAGGCCACCCACGCGCCGCCGTAGACGGCCAGCGGACCGACCACCAGCGGCCCCTCACCCCATCCGGTGGTCACGGCTGCACCGACCACAACGGCGGAAGCTGCTGCGGTGCGCCGCGCGGTCTGCGCCCGTGACCGCGCCGGGACCGGCGCTACCGCGGCGGCGGCCTGCTGAGCGGGCTCGTCGTCGAGTTCGGGCACGACGGTCAGCGCGGCCCGGCGCACCGGCCCGGCGTCGGCGGCGGGTCGTTCGATCTGTGCGGGTGCGGCGGTCGGGGCCGTGTCGAGGTCGGCGATACCGGCCAGCCAGTCCTCGACTTCGTCGGCGAACAGCTCGCCCGCGATCGTGGGATCGGTCGGTGTCGGGGCGGGGTCGGGCCGCCGCTGGCCGTCGTTGTCGTCGTTGTCGTCGTTGGGTCGGATGATGCGCATGGGTTGCCTTTCAATAGGTTTCGGAGAAATCGGGGTCAGGCGGTCGCGTCGGCGGTGACGGTCTCGGCCTGGGGATCGGCGCTGGTGGTGCCGGGCAGGGGGCGCACGGTGGCGGGTTCGACGGGCACGACGTGCCCGAACTGGGCGCGTCCGGCCTTGGCGTAGACGAACTGGCCGGTGTCGAACTGGCGGACGCGGTCGGGGTCGACCAGCCACTTCTCACCGACGGACACCTGGCCTTCGTCGCCGGTGCGCTGGCCCTTGATCAGGTGGCGCGACGGCAGCATGTGCCGGACCGATCCGAAGTGCTTGCACAGCTCTCCGGCGTTCTCGACGTAGCCGAGCAGCACCCCACCCGCACAGGACTTCAAGATCCGATCGAGCGCCCACTGATCCCCGGCGACACCCTCGGGGCTCTGGGCGGCGAACAGCACGCTCACGCCTTGGGAGCGGCCCCGTTCGCACACTTCTTCCAGTCCGATCGAGCCCTGGCCGGTGGTGAGCGCGCTCAGTTCGTCGATGATCAGGGTGACGCTGCGACGCTGGTCCTTGGCGGTGCGGGCCGCACGCTGCATCAGCATCCGCAGAATGGCGGCGACCTGGGCGCGGGCGGCGTCCTTGTCCAGGCCGGGCACGGTCACATACAGCACGTCGAGGTCGTCGAGGTCGACACCGCCGTCGAACACCATCCGCCCGTCCTCACCCTGGAGGCTGTCGAACAAGTTGGATGCCTTGATCAGCATGTCGGCGAGCTGGTCGACCTTCTCCGACTGGAGGGCTTCGACCATCCGCTTCACGTCCGGGGCGTTGCCCCACAGGTCCAGCAGCGTCTCGGGATTCAGCCGCTGCAGGAACTCCAGGCTTGAGCGGGGCGGCCCGGCCGGGGCATCGACGACAAGGGAGACGATGCGGCGGCGCAGCTCGTCGAAGTGCTGGCCTTCCGACGTCGACGACTGTCCGGCGTTGAGCATGTCGCCGAGCACGGCGCGCTGGTCGCGGGCGCGCATCGCCCACACGTCCAGGCGGGCGCCGTGGGGGACCTCGGCGATGCGGTCGGCGGCGATTCCGCGGCGCTGGGCGATCTCGCGCAACTCGTGGCCCAAGACCTTGTCGTCGTTGCCGCCCTTGCAGGACACGACCACCAGCAGCGGGCGCGGGTGCTTGCCGCGCATGCCTGGCACGTCCTTCCACCGCTGCCAGGCGTTCCACTCGTATTCGAGCATCCCGACCGCGTACCGCTTGATCAGCTCCGTCTTGCCCGAGCCGGTCGTGCCGAACGCGGCCATCTGGCGGCGCGCTTCCTTGTGTGGCACGACCATCCACGCCTGATGCCGCGCGGTCAGCTCCGACCACAAACCGAGAGGGTGCGCCGAGCGCCGGTCCGCCAGCGGCCCCAGGACGATCCCGTCCGTTGTGGTGAACGGGGCGCCGACCGACCGCGCCGCGCGGGCGGCCCCAGCGAACTGCCGTGCGGCCAGCGCTGCCTGCACCCGCTCGGTGCGGCCCAGGTTCTTCAACCCGACGGTGTTGGTCTTGTGCACGAACGACGCCCACCAGTACGTCGCGGCCAGCGCGGCCACCGGGGCGCCGAGCACGACCATCGTGCGCAGGCCGCCCAGGTCGCCATCGGCAACCCGCGCCGCACCCGACCACCACAAGGAGGCGGGGGTCATCCACGATCCGCCGGCCATCGCCGACGCCGCGGGCAGCAGCAGCGACCCGATCGCGAAGTTGCGCAACCGGTGCGGCGCCAACGGCCACCGCGCCGCGACGGCCACGATCATGACCAGCATCGCCACGATCACGACACCGCACACCGTCGCTGTCGAGGCCGCGTCACCGACCGCGGACAAGTCCAGCGTCGGCAGATCCCAGCCTTCGACGTGGCGGATCGGCGGAGCCTCCGGCACCAACGGGCCGCTACCCGCGCCCGGCTCCACTGGGGGCGCGTCCGGCTGGCCGGTCGTGGGGACTTGCGGGCTGCTGTTGGGGTGGCAGTCCTGGGGAGTGATGATCGGCTGGCAGTTGCTCATGACGCTTCCTGAGTGAGAAGAAGGTTCGGGCGCCGGGACTTGCGGGCGGCGCGGCCCTGGTTTCGGCGGGTGAGGAACTGGCTCCATTCCTCGTCGAAGTCGCCGATCGCGAACAGCAACTCGACGGCGGCGAGTTCGCGGGGAAGCCGCTGGTAGGCGGCGTTGACGGTGTTCATGACGCGCTGGGAACGGCAGAGGTAGAGCAGGCCCATCACGGCCTCGCCCTCGCTGTCGCGTGCGGCGCGGATCGCGCCCGCAAGCGCGGTGTCCATGTGGACGCGATCTTTGGCGCTCAGCTCGATCTCCAGCGCCCACCAGCCGTGCTGACCGCCGACCTCGCCGAGGAACCGGCCGTCATGCACGTGCGGGCGTCCCTTGCGCGGGGTCCGGCTGTCGCTGAACACCACGTGCCCGGACTTCGACTCGGCTGCAGCGACTTCGGCACGGCGGCGCAGCACGCGCTCGGACACCCACAACTGCGGGTCGGAACCGACCAGCATCACCCGCGCCTGAGCGACGGCGCGGTAGTGGTTGGCGTACATCAGCGGCGGCTTCCAGTCCTTGGGTCGCCACCCCAGATACCGCTCGGCCACCTCGCGCCTCGGGTACACCCACGCCCGGCCACGCTGCACCGACAGCAGCGGATGCACCATCCGCCGCTTCAACAGAGCGTCGGCGAGGTCGTAGGCGCTGCTGAGGCTGCTGAAGCTCATGAACTCGGCCAGCACATCGACCTGCATCCCGTGCATGTCGACCAACGCGGCCAGCGCCGCGTCCTGCTGAGCCGACAGACCCTTACTACCCTGCACAGCCAGCACCCGGCCCAACGACCCATAGGGGATGCCGATCTCGTCGGCGACCTCCTGCTTCGTCAGCCCCTGCTCACGCAGCCGCGTAGCCTCACCCAGGCACGACTCGACCTGAGCCAGCGAAATACCCAGCTGCTCGCCGATCCGCCGATAGGACACGCCCTGATCACGCAGCCCGCCAACGATCTGGGCACGGTGGCGCCGCTCCAACGCGGTGTAGCGGTCGACGCCCTTCCTCTTGTGGTTCATCGGGTTCGCTCCCTTCCCTGCCGCGAACTGCGGCTGTGACCGGCCGCGCCGCGGCGCTCAGCGATATCGGTGCGGGCCTGCGCGATGAACTCGCGCATCTCCGTCGCGTCCACCCCTCGCCGCTCCGCGGCCATCGCCGAGCGCGTCCACCGCGCCAGCTGCAATGCCTCCAGCTGCGCTTCGGTCGAGACTCGTTTCGGCACGGCCGATTCCGCGTCGTACAGGTGTGCCTTCAGCGGCCCTCGCGACCCACCCCGCGCCCGCAGCACCTGCGCCTCGTACTCACCACTCGGACTCTTGCCCTCCCGCGCGAGCTGGCGACGGGTCCGCAAATGCTGCGGCGCCAAACCCCACGGCCAGGTCGGAATACCGAACCGGCGGCCGTCTGGATCATGAAAACGGCTGCTCATCGCGACCGCCCCGGACGCTGCGCACGCCGCTGCTCGGCATCCCGTTCGGCGACACGGGCTCGGATCTGGGCCGCCACCTCCGGGCCGTGCCGGTAATCCAGCAGCCGATCCCAGACCGCGCGTTGCTCGGCATGGACCTGCTTGATCGCGTCGGTCTGTGCGATGCGCGACCTCTCGAACGCGATGCCGGTCCAGTCCTTCGCCCGCGAAGACTCGACAGCGCCGTCGAGCATGTCGCTCAACACGCCAAGAGCGGTGTCCAGGCGCTGGAACTCCGTCTCCAACTCCGCGTGCTCGCGGCGACGCTCGTTCTCAGTGCTCATCGCGTCACCACCTGCGACGGCAGCTGCGAACGAGGCACACACGACCCAGCCGGTTCCGGCGGAACCCCCGCGTTCAGCGGGCGGCAGATGTTCGGCGACGGCACATAGTCCTGCTGATCGATCCACGCCGCCGTGCACCCGCCCATCCCGATGAGCAGCAGCACACAGAACGCAGCCAGCCGCACCATCGGCGGCAACAGCCCCAGCGGCGCGAACACCGCACTGGTCCCGGTGAACTCCGGACCAGCCATCGAATGCAACGGGTTATGACCACCACGGCGGTCGAAATGCGTGACCGTGTAACCCTGAACAGGCGGGTCCTGCCGCCACGGCGCGCTCATCGCCGGACCTTCCATCGCCTCGACGACCGCCAGAACGCGATCGCGCCCAGCAGCATCACCGTGAACCCGACAACCTCAGGCGCAGTCAGCACGAGGTAGCCGACCGCGATGGCGGCGACCGCAAGAATGAACGTCCGCGCCCGCATCAGCACTCACCGCCCTTGCGGCTACGACCGCGACGGCGGCGGACCTGCGCAGACTTCAACGCGAGCCGCGTGTAATGAGCCTTCCGAGCCTGATCAGCGCGGTAGGCACGCTCCTCCGGGCTCAACAGCCCATCCGGGTCGACAATGCGGTCGAACTTGCTTGTCATCGCCGCCCGCGCCTTCGCAGTGCGCGCCGCGCGATCGGAAGTCTTCGCCCAGGACTCGTGCGCGGCGATCCGCGCCTGCAATGTCCGCTCGACGGGGGTGCTCATGCCACACCGCCGTTGATGACGGTCGCGGCGGGCCGAATCAGCGCCAGCAGCTCGTCACGCTCGACCCGCAGCAGGCGTCCGTTCACCCTGAATCCGTTGAGATCACCGGCCGCGATCCAGTTTCGAATCGTCTTCGTGTCGACGTCGACGAGCGCCGCCGCGGTCCTGAGGCTGATCAGATTCCGGGCCTCAGTAGAAGCCTTGTCCATCAATGCCCGCTCCTTCGGAAAGTGGGAAATACGTTGCAGTTCCCTACTTTTCGCCGAAATTTCGGGCGTAAGCACCGCATAGATGGACTTGTCCAGACGTCTCAGGTACCGTTGAAGAAGTCCCTAGACGTCCCTGAAATTGGAGGCGAAATGGCGAACGAACGCCTTCGCAATGCGATGCAGCAGGCTGGCCTCGACATCCCGGACGTCGCGGACAAGGCCGGTGTGGAGCCAAAGACCGTCGAACGGTGGATCACGAAGGGCCGCGTGCCCTACCCGAAGCACCGGCATGCCGTCGCCGCGCTAGTCGGAGAAACCGAGAACTACTTGTGGCCGGACGCTCTCGCGCCAGAACGGAAGGTCGAGGTTGCACAATCAGAAGTCCTGACGGTCTACCCACACCGCAGTGCAATTCCAAGCGACCTGTGGAAGCGGCTGCTGTCGAGCACGAGCGAACAACTCGACGTCCTCGTGCTCGCGGGCTTGTTCCTTGCCGAGGAGCCCGAATTCACACGAACCCTTCGCAAGAAGACACGCGACGGGCTCAAGGTTCGACTGCTGTTCGGTCGCCCGACCGCAGCGGAAGCCGACAAGCGGAGCGCCGAGGAACGTCTGGCGGCAGGCACCGTGCCCTCGCGTATCAACAACGCACTCGCACTGATCGAGCCGCTGGCCGAGATCGACGGCGTCGAACTTCGATACCACGACACGACGCTCTACAACTCGGTGTTCCGATTCGACAACGAGATGATCGTCAACATGCACGTCTACGGGCTGCCGGGTGCGCACGCCCCCGCGCTTTATCTGCGCCAGTTGCCCGCTGGCGACATGTTCGAGACGTATATGACCAGCTTCGAGCACGTATGGTCGAACGCGACCCCCGAAAGGTGATCGTTCATGGCCCGGACCGACTATTTCCACGACCCCGACGCGCCCACGCCGAACAGCATCAAGGTCGCCGTTAGTGCCCTTGTGCGCGATTCACAGGGGAGAATCCTGATGATCCACCGCACCGACAACGATCACTATTCGATCCCTGGGGGTGGACTGGAGGCGGGCGAAACGGTCACACAGGCGCTCATACGAGAGGTCAAAGAGGAAACCGGGATAGACGTCCAGGTGACCGACCTCGTCGGAATATTCTCGAATCCAGACCACGTCATCGCATACGACGATGGCGAAGTGCGGCAAGAGTTCTCCATCTGCTTCCACGCCGACCCAATCGGCGGTGAACTCCGAACTAGTTCGGAGTCGAAGGAAGTCAGATGGGTTGCACCGAGCGATATTTCATCTCTGGATGTCCATCCCTCGATTGCCCTTCGGATAGATCGGGGTCTGAATTCCTCAGCAGGGCCGTATTACACGTGACAGCCCACGAGAGTCGACTACTCACGCAGTAGCTTCTCGGTACGGTCAACTGCTTCGATCAGCTCGGGTGCTGCCTCCGCCAATGACCTGGATACGACATGGGCCGGGCCGTACCGCTCGCGGACCTCGGCGATGCGACCGAGCACATCCGTCGTCTCACCGGTTGGGGTCGTCGTTATATCCGCCCACCACAGCGCGTCGCGCAGCGCTGTCTGCTCATCCGGCCAGTCGATCGCGAGATGACGGTTTCGCGCCTCTATACGGGCACACGAATGGTTGGCGACCAGAGCGCACAGACGCTCTGACACACCCTCACGCCGCAGAAACTCGGCACCATCAACCGGGTGGAATCCCGTTCTACGGATCGATGGTGCATAGCCGATGTCGTGCAGCCACGCCGCAGCCAGCAATAGATCGGAATCGTCAACCACGTCGACGGCCTGCTGAGCATGCCGAGCGACGCCTTGGACGTGCTGCCACCGCCGAGACATGCCGACAAGATTGTCCCGCGCCAGCTGCGCAGCCCACGCAACGAAGTCATCGGTCATACAGCCAACCGTAACGTCTTGCTGCATGGCCTGATGTTGCCCCCGGGAGCTGCACCAGGGGGAGCCGTCCTACAGTTTGTCGCCCAACCGCGCCCGACGGTGCGCTGCTTTCGCTCGACTGTCCGCGACCGCGGCGCCGTAGCGAGACAGCATCTGACGCGACCGCCATCCGGCGAGCATCATGAGGTCCTGCTCCTGGCCACCACTGTCGAGCCAGGTATGCGCGAAGAAGTGCCGGAGCTGATGAGGATGCAGGCGTTCGATGCCGGCCGCGTCGCATCGACGCTCGAGCATCTGGCGAATACCAGAGTCGGTCATCACTCCGCGGTAGCCGAGCCAGAGAGCCGGATTGTCGTTCTTCGCTCCCGAATGCTTCGCACGCACCCGGAGATACCTCCGCAGCGCCGTTCGAGTCTTGTCGCCGAACGGACACGTCCGCGGTCGGCCACCCTTGCCGATCACCAGCACTGTGTTTTCGTTGAAGTCGAGCGAGTCCACCTCGAGCGGTGCGAGTTCGCCGCACCGCATCCCGGTGTCGGCGAACAACCGGATGATGGCGTTGTCGCGTCGGTCGGCGAAATCGGTGCCATCGCACTCTGCGAGAAGAGCTTTCACCGCGTCCATGCTCGGCACAGGCACCTGCTGATCGGGGACCGCAGGCGGGCTCATCTTGTCGAACGGATTCGCGTCGATGATCTCTTCGGCCGCGAGGTACTTGAAGAACTGTTGCAGCGATCGGTACTGGCCGCGTGCGTACTCCGGCGACAGCGGCTCACCGCTGCGCCGATTGGGCCGCGTCAGCAGATCCTCGATGTAGCCGCCGATGTGGGCGCGGGTGATGTCCGGCGCCGTTGTAGGCAGCTCGCGCTCCTCGAGGTAGGCCGCGAAGTACCTGATCCGGGTGAGGTAGCCGTCGATGGTCTGCTTGCTCCGGTTCTTGCGACGCAGCTCCGTCGCGAAGTCCTCCGCAAGCTCTCGGATGTCGTCCAGATCCAGCCCCATGTCCGGATTCTACCGGCAAAATACATTGCTGTCGGAGCACTGTTCTGGATCAACTCGGCTGTCGATTTCAGAGTTTCCGCAGCTCAGAGGCCGTTTGTGGGGCGGGCGGGGCTCGAACCCGCGACCAATGGATTATGAGTCCACGGCTCTAACCGACTGAGCTACCGCCCCGTGCCGCGGGAATCCGCGATGCGTTGGGGATGCTACCGGGTCGGGCGGGTTGGGGACCAGTCGGATGGCGGTGGCTTAGGGTGGGGTGTCGGAAACTTACTGGAGGGTCAGGTATGGCCGGTCTGTTCACGAAGATATTGACGGCGCATCAGTGGGTGTACGAGAACAGCGGCGGGCTGGTGGGGCATCGGCTGCTGCTGGGGAATCCGACGTTACTGCTGCGGACCGTCGGACGTAAGAGCGGCAAGGAGCGGACCTCGGCGCTGACGTACGCGCGCGACGGCGAGGACTATTTGGTGACGGCGTCCAACGGCGGATCGCCGCGGCCGCCGGGATGGCTGGCGAATCTGAAGGCGCGGCCGGAGTGTGAGATCCAGGTGGGGCGACGGAAACTGACGGTGCGGGCGCGGCCGGCATTGCCGGACGATCCCGATTACGCCCGGCGTTGGGCGATCGTCGACAAGGTGAATCAGGGTCGCTACAGCGCCTATCAAAAGCTGACGAAGCGGCCCATCGCGGTGGTGGTGCTGACCCCGGCCGGTTGACCCGGGGCGACCGACCCCGTCGGTTCAGCGGGGTCGGTCGTTGCGGTAATCCTCGTCCCAGTCGTCCTCGTAGTCTTCGTTGTCGTCGCGGTCCCATGCCTCGGCTTCTTTCGGCGGCCGACTGGCAAAGTGCACGACTGCGACGACGAAGCCGAGCACCACGATGACGATACCGACGATGAGCAGAGTTTCCACCCCGGCACCCTAGCGCCGTCGCCGGTCCTGCGCACTACCTCAATTGTCCAGATTGGGAGGATTGTTCACACCGTTAACAAAGTCCGTCCTACGGCAGCCCTGGACTCGATGGCGGCATGCGCTCGATCGGCTTGTTCGAGCGGGAACGTCTGCCCGATGACGACCTCCAAGCGCCCGGCGGCGACCTCGGCTTGGGCGCGCTGCGCGAGCGCCTGCCAATCGGTGGTGGCGCCGGTGATATCGAACAGACCGTAGACGGTGATACCACGCGCCGCCGCCTCCCCGTCCAACGACGCGAATTCACCTGCGGCAGCACCGTATCCGAGGAAGCGCCCGCCATCCGCCGCGGCCGTGATCGCGGCCTCGCCGAGCGCGCCGCCCGCGCCGTCGAGCACTACGTCGACGCCGGCTCCCCCGGTCGCGGCGCGCGCCTTCGCCGCCCAGTCGGGCGCGGAGTAGTCGACCACGGCGTTCGCGCCGAGCCGCCCGGCGAGCTCGAGTTTCGCGACGCCCCGCGCGGCGGCGACGACGTTCGCGCCCGCCGCACGGGCGAGCTGGATCAGCAAGATACCCAACCCACCGCCCGCAGCGGTGATCAAGACCCATTCCCCGGACCGGACAGCGGCGCGATCGAACACCGCGAGCGCGGTCCTGCCGTCGTGCGCGAGCGCGACGGCCTGCGTCATGGTCAGCCCCTCCGGAATCGCGACCAAGGTTTCCGCCTTGGCCAGCGCTTTCTCGGCGTATCCGCCGATCGGTACGCCGCCGCCGATGCCGCTGGCCGCGGTCGGGGTGGACACCCGCTTGCCCACCCAGGCCGGATCGACGTCAGGGCCTACCGATGCCACCACGCCGCTGACCGCGCCGCCGGGCACGTACGGGGGCTCGATCGCGAAGAAGTCCGTCCCCCAGCCGCCACGCAACCGCGTGTCCAGGAACATCACATCGGCGGCCGCCACGTCGACCACCACCTCCCCCGGTCCGGCTACCGGGTCCGGTAGTTCGCGCACCGCGAGCACTTCCGGTCCACCGAACGCACTGGCCTGCACAGCCCGCATGACACAACCTCCATCGTTCCTTGCTTTCGTGAACGACTACAGCATGGAACCTGAAGTGTAGTTGAGGTCAAATCATCGGGTCAGGACCCGCCGCCGCAGCTGCTTCCACCACCGCCGCCGCCACAGCTGGAACTACTCCCGCCACCACAGCTGGAACTACTCCCCCCGCCGCAACTACCGCTGTTTCCGCCGCCGCAGCTACTGCCGTGCGAATCCCAGCCACCGCCATTCGGCTGGCCAGGATCGTGCCCACCGATCAGACCGGCGCCACCCGCGGCCCAGAACGGATCGGTGGATCCACTGTGGTGGTATCCGCCGCCCCAATTCGGTGGCGGCAAACGCCGGTTGCGTTGCGAGCGCAGGACGACGAGCACCACGATGATCGGGACCGCCACGAGGAGCAGCAGCATCAAAAGAACGAAAAGAAGGATGAGTGCGCTCATACTGTGTCCTTTCCGGCACGAGCGGGGCCCTCCGTATTCCCGGTCGGCTGCCGCCCCCGGGTCTGACCGCTCATGTGCAAACGGTAGCCGTCCACCGGCCCGCACGTACAGTGAACTGTGCTGTCCTTCAGCTTCCGCAGGTCCCGCGAGATCGACCTGACAGCCGTCCGCACCGCCGTCGACGCGCTGGAACTGCCCGACGCCGTATACAAGACCTGCCCCTGGCAACCGCGGGAACTGGTGGACAAGGGATTACGGCAGTGGCTGCTCTGCTGTGGCGCGGCCCTGCGCGACGACCAGGTGATCGGCATGCCGTCGCACGCGGTCGACGAGGCGTGGCACGGTTTCATCTTGTGCACGAAGCGCTACGCGGACTTCTGCGCGCGGGCCTACGGCCGCTTCCTGCACCACTTCCCGGAAGGCGCCGGACCACCGGACGAGTCGCACGGAACCATGGCCGAGCAGCTCGGCCGCACCGTGGTGGCGTGGTCGTTCGCGGCGGCTCCGGACGAGGAATGCGTGCTGTGGGATCTGGATCGCCGGGTCGGCGTCGAGCACCCGTGGGGTATCGAGGCCGAGCGCGTGGAAGCGATCGAGGCCGAACTCGCCCGGACGGTCGCCTCCTGACCTCAGGTCAGCTTCACCCGTGCGGCCAGGAACCGGACGACGGCGGGTGCGAACCGCCCGACGTGATACTGCACGTGCGCTTCCGGCGTCACCGGCACGATGCTGCGGTTCCGCTGCACCGCGCGCACGATCTGCTCGGCCACCTTCTGCGGTCCATAGCGCCGCATCCGGTAGAGGTTGTCGTACCGCTCCTGTTTGCGCTTCTCCTCCTCCGCGCTGACACCCGAAAACTGTGTGCGCGCCACGATATTGGTGTGCACGATGCCCGGGCAGATGGTGTGCACCGAGATCCCGCGCCCGGCCAGCTCGGCACGCAGGCAGTCGGAGAACATGAACACCGCCGATTTGCTGGTCGCGTAGGCGCTGAAGCCCTGCTGCGGGCTGTAGGCCGCCATGCTGGACAGGTTCACGATGTGCCCACCGAGTCCGCGCTCGGCCATCGCGGGGCCGAAGGCGCGACAGCCGTTCACCACGCCGCCGAGATTGATCCGCAGCACACGGTCGAACTCGGCTGACGGTGTCTCGAAGAACCCACCGGCTTGGCCGATTCCGGCGTTGTTGATCAGGATGTCGGGAACACCGTGCGCCTCCAGCACCATCGCGGCGTGCGCCTGCATCGCGGACTCGTCGGCGACATCGAGCGGATAGGCATGCGCCACACCGTGCTCAGCGGCGATCAGCTGGGCGGTTTCCTTCGCCGCCGCGAGATCGATATCCGAGAGCACGATTTCCGCGCCGCGGCGGGCCAGGGACAGCGCGGTCTCGCGGCCGATACCGCTCCCGCCGCCGGTGATCACCACCAGCTGATCTTCGAACGACCGTGCGTCGCGGCCGACTTCGGCGCGACGTAGCGCACGGGGCATCGGCGCACCCTGCAACGCGTCGATCAGTTCAGTGGTCGCGGTGGCCAGCAGTTCCGGATGCGAGAACGGCATCCAGTGCCCGGCGGGCACATCCCGCCGCCAGAGCCGCTTGGACCACGCGTGTTCGTCGTCGTATCCGGCGGGCCGGACCGCGACATCGCGTCCGGCGACGATCAATTGCACCGGCACCTCGGTGTGCCGATCACGCGGGGCCAGCATGCGCGGCACGATGTTCGCCCGGTAGATCAGCAGGCCGTCGACCAGGTCCGCGCGGAAGGTCGGGCCGAGGCGCACGTTCGACGGCGCGGTCTCGTTCATGATCGAGACGACCCGCCGCCAGAAACGTTCGGTGCCGATCAGGCCGAAGGCGACGCGTGGCAGCGCGGGTGTCATGAAGAAGAACGTGTAAGCCGACGACAGCAGCTGCGTGAACGGCTGCCACACGTTGCGCGGCGTCGGACGCGACAGCCGGGCGCGGATCCACTTGCCCACATGGTCGAGGTTCGGCCCCGACACAGAAGTGAACGACGCGACCCGGGCGGCGGCGCGCGGCTCGCACACCGCTTCCCATACTTGCACCGAGCCCCAGTCGTGGGCGAGCACATGTACGGGCCGGTCCGGGCTGACCGCGTCAGCGACGGCATAGAAGTCCGCGGCCAGCCGATCCAGCCGGAAGTCCGCCGTACGCCGAGTGCGCGTGGAGCGTCCGTGCCCTCGGGTGTCGTAGGCGACGACGTGGAACCGGCGCGCCAGCAGCGGCGTGACCGCGTCCCAGAGGTGGTGCGTGTCGGGCCAGCCGTGCACCAGCACAACGGTTTCCGCGTTCGGATCGCCGTATTCGTAGACGGCGAGGTCGAATTCGCCGCTGCGCACGGTGCGCTCGGCTGCCGGGTGCTCCGGCGTTTCGGTGGTGGTCATCGGGTCTCCAGGTCGGGTCACAGATCGAGCACGAGTCGCCCACCATCGGCACGGGACACGCAGACGAGCATCTCGCCCGCCTCGTGTTCGGCGTCGGTGAGCACGCTGTCGCGATGGTCCGGTTCGCCCGCGAGCACGCGGACCTTGCAGGTGCGGCAGAAGCCCTGCCTGCACGAGTACGGACGGTCGGGCCGGGTACCCAGGATGGCGTCGAGTGCGGACCGGTCCGCGGCGACCTCGACGACCTCTCCGGTGGAGGCGAATTCGATCTCGAACGGCCTGCCGTTCACGATCGGCGGCGGCGAGAAACGCTCCGAATGCAGTTCTACGTACGGCATTTCGCGCACGGCGTCGGCGATCAGCGTGATCATCGGCACCGGCCCGCAGCAGTAGACCGCGGTGTCGGGCCCGACGCCGGGCAGCAGGGCGGCGGCGTCGGGGAGCCCCTGTTCGTCGTCGGTGCGCACGACGACGCGGTCGCCGAATCCGGCGATCTCGTCAAGGAACGGCAGGGTGTCGCGGCTGCGGCCGGTATACACCATCGACCATTCGATCCCGAGACGGCGCGCCAGCCTGGCCATCGGAAGGATCGGCGTGATCCCGATCCCGCCCGCGACGAAATGCAAACGCGCAGCCGGAGAACCGCGGCCGGGCACGGCGAAAGGGAACGCGTTGCGCGGACCGCGTACCACGATCGACGACCCGACCGGCAGGGCGTCGTGCACCTCCACCGAGCCACCGCCGCCCCCGGGAATGCGGCGCACCGCGATCCGGTAGGCGCGGGTGTCCGCCTGATCGCCGCACAGCGAGTACTGCCGCAGCCTGCCGGAGGGCAACTCGAGGTCCAGATGGGCGCCGGGCCGCCACGGCGGCAGCACGCTGCCGTCGGCGGCGGCCAGCCGCAGGCTCACCACGTCCTGATCGTGCGCCTCGATCCGCCGCTCGGTCACGACCACGGCGAGGCGATGGTCGTCGACCTTTCCACGCGGATCGCGCCGGTTGACCAGCGTGGTCCAACGCAGCCGCGCGGAGGCCACCGCGTCGAGCACCCGCACCGTGCGGTCGCGATCACGCTTGCCGAACAGGTCCGCGGGCAGGTGATCGGGAACGGGCCGCAGACTCACGAGGCGATCGCCTGGGCGGCTGGGGACTTGGCCAGGTAAGCCACCGCCTGCGCCGTTGAGCCGACCGATTCCGGGTTGTAGCCGGGCTTGAAGGTGCTCAGCGCACTCCACAGCAGCGAGGGCACGCCGGGCAGCGCACCGCGCCACATCGCGCCGAAGACCCGCGCCAGCAAGCGCGGATAGCCCAGATCGGGCAGTTCAGGGTCCTGGTGGACCAGGAACTTGGTGCCGCGCAACACCAAAGTGAGGAAGATCGGGAACACGAGCGTCATCAGTCCCGCCCGCCGCAGGTAGCCGGCGCCGAAATACACCGCCACGTCGTGCGCGACATGCCGATGCTCGACCTCCTCGGCGCCGTGCCAGCGGAACAGATCCGCCATGCGCGGCTCGGCGCCGAACCGCTCCAGATCCGCATTGAGCACCCAGTCGCCGAGATAGGCGAAGAAGTGCTCCAGGCAGGCGATGAAGGCCAGCCGCTCGACCAGGACTTGCCGTCGCGCGACGCCGTCGAGATCCCGGGGCCCGAGTGTCCGGCGGAACAGATATTCGGCCTGCCGAAGGTAGGGCTCGGGATCGATGCCGTGGGCGGCCAGCACCTCGTGCAGCACTCTGTCGTGGGTCTCGGCGTGCATCGACTCCTGACCGATGAAGCCGAGCATCGCCTCGCGCAGCTTCTCGTCTCGCACGTGCGGCAGTGCCTCGGCGTAGGCGGCGCAGAACATCCGCTCGCCCTCCGGCAGCAGCAGGTTCAGTGAGTTGATCAGGTGCGACGCGATGGGCTCGGCGGGCATCCAGTGCAGCGGCGCGCCGGACCAGTCGAACCGCACGTTGCGGGCATGCAGTGCGACCGGGCCCGGGTCGGTGTCCGGACGTCGCCCAGCCCTGCGAAGTAGCTTCATCGGTACCCCTCGATCCTCACTCGTCCACGCCGGCGCACCGTTCCTACGCCTTCGTAGAAACGATCATACACATACGTAGAACCTTCGGTAACACACAAATCCACCCGCCCCGCTGTGCGGATGACAACCTCGCAGCAACCACGCTTTGCGCTGCATATTTAGAACGCGTTCTAGTAGTCTTTCGCTATGGAACGATTGACCGGATTGGATGCCAGCTTCCTCTACCTGGAGACCGAGACCCAGCACCTCCACGTCTGCGCGCTGCTGCTCCTTGACCCGTCCTCGGCGAACTACTCATTCGACGAATTCAAAGCCGAACTGGGTAGACGACTCCCGCTGATCCCGCAGATGCGCCGCCGCGTATACGAGGTGCCGTTCAACCTCGACCATCCCGTCTGGGTCGAGGACGAGAATTTCGACCTCGACTACCACGTCCGCCGGATCGCGATCGCCGCGCCGGCCGGACGCCGCGAACTCGCCGAGCTGGTCGGGGACATCGCCGGCCGCACCATGGACCGCGACCGCCCGCTCTGGGAGATGTCCGTGGTAGAGGGCCTCGACGACGGCAAGGTGGCGGTGATCTGCAAATACCACCACGCCGCCGTGGACGGCATCACGGGCGCCAATCTGATGATGCATCTGTGCGATCTGGAACCGGGCGCCACCAAGCCGGTGCCCGACCAGCAGTGGCACCCCGAACGGAAACCGAGCGACTGGCAGCTGCTGGCGGAGGCGGTGGTGAAGTTACCCACCAAAGCGGGGATTCTCGGTATGGTGCCGAAAACTGTCGGCGTGGTGGCCGGTTTCGCACAGCGCCGTCGAAAGAACAAGACCGGCATGGCGATACCGTTCTCCGCTCCGCGCACGCCGTTCAACCTCGCCATCACCCCGCATCGCGCCGTCGCGTTCACCGAGGCCGAGCTCGACGCCGTCAAGGAGATCCGCTCGGCGTTCGGGGTCAAAGTCAACGACGTGCTGCTGACCATCGTGGCCGGCGCCCTGCGCGCTTACCTGGAACAGCACGACGAACTTCCGGATCGCTCGCTCATCGCGTCCGTCCCGGTGTCCGTGCACGAGTCGACGCGGCATACCGCAGGCATCAACAAGGTATCCACGCTGTTCGCGCGGCTCGGCACCGATATAGCCGATCCGGTGCAGCGCTTGCACGAGGTAGCCGAGGCCAATCGCGGGGCGAAAGAAGAACACGAGCTGATCGGCGCGGACTTCCTGCAGGACTGGTCGCAATATGCTCCGCCGAACGCCTTCCGGCTCGCGTCGCGAATGTACTCATCGCTGAAACTGGCCGAGATGCACCCGGTGGTGCACAACCTGGTGGTGTCGAACGTGCCGGGCCCCCCGATGCCGCTGTACTTCCTCGGCATACGCGTGGACGGGATGTACCCATTCGGGCCGGTGTTCCACGGCGCCGGGCTGACCGCGACCGTGCTGTCGAACAACGACAAACTCGATTTCGGCTTCATCGCCTGCAAGGAACTGGTGCCCGACATCGCGGAGCTGGCCGACGCCGTCCCCGCGGTGGTCGCCGAACTGCTCTCCGCGGCACGGACCTCGATCTGATCGCCAGGTCCCGCCCGCCCTGTTCGCCACCGCCGCCGGACAGGGCCGCTTCCGCCGAATGTCGTTCGGCCGAGTCAGATCTTCGCGGCGACCGCCTCGCAGGCTTCGAGCAACACGGGCACGAAACGGTCGGCCTCGAGCACGCAGGACGCGTGCCCGGCCTCGACCAGGTGCATGCTCGCCGCGGGAAGCATGGTCGCCAGCTCCAGCTGCCGAGAGACCGGAATCGCCCGGTCACGCGTGGTGACCACCACCGCCGTCGGCATGGTCAAGCTCGACAGCCATGCGGTCGCGTCGAAGCGACCGACCTCCGCGACCACCTGGGTCAGCGCCCAACCGCTGGTGCTGCGGAATTCCGCGAGCGCCCAGCGATCCAGTCGTCCCGGTGTCCAGGTGAGCTCAGGAAGCTCCGGCAGGCGGCCCGCCAGCTTCTCGGCGCGCCGGTAGGAATATGGGCCGACCGCGGCGGCGATGGCGCCGAAGGTTCGATGAAAGGCCTTCTCTCGCCACGTTTCCTGGAATCGGTAGGGCGTCGCGCAGAGAACGAGACCGCTCAAACGGCCAGGGTTTCGATGTCCGGCGAGCAGGCTCACCATGCCGCCCAACGAGAATCCCGCACACATGGCACGGTCCACGTGTAGCGCGTCGAGGACGGCAGCCACGTCGTCGGCACAGTCCGCCAGCCTGAACCGCTCGGTACGGATGCCGCGCCCATGCCAACGCTGGTCGAACAGGATCACCCGATACCGCTCGGCCAGCGCCGCCAGCGCCGGGAACCAGGTGAGATAGGCCGTGCACGCCGTGGCGTGCAGCAGCACCAGGGCCGGCGCGCGCTCCGGCCCTGGGATGTCCACCACATAGGTTCGTCCCCGCCCCGGAAGCTCGACCAGGCGACCACCGGGCACCTCGGCGATGTCCGGCACCCGGAGACGTCCACCGGAGCGCGCAACACCTCGGTTCGAATCCGTCACGGCACCTCCCGAGGGCAAAGATTAGAACACGTTCCACACCAGCATGGCACATTCGATCGACAGCACCAGCGGACGGCGCTACCGCACGGCGGTCACGCCAGGAGGCGCACGACCGTCTCCGCGACGCACACCGGTTTGTCGCCGCCTTCGCGCTCGACGGTCACCGCGAGACTCACCTGTAAGCCGCCGGACACCTCCTCCACACTCGCGATCCGCGCCCGGCCTCGAATGCGAGAACCCGAGGGAACCGGCGCAGGGAAACGGACTTTGTTCACGCCGTAATTGATTCGAGCGGCCGCGTCGGCGATCCGGAAGATCTGCCCGATGATCGGCGGTAGCAGCGACAACGTGAGATAGCCGTGCGCGATGGTGGTGCCGTACGGCCCCGCGGCGGCCCGCTCCGGGTCGACATGGATCCACTGACGATCCTCGGTCGCCTCGGCGAAGGCGTCGATACGCTGCTGATCGAGCTCGATCCAGCCACTCACGCCCAACTCGGCGCCTGTCGCGGTCCGCAGCGTTTCCATTGTGAAGGTAGTCGGTTCGCTCATTCGACGAACCCTAGGCCGGACCAGCCGCGCTCGCACCGAAAGTTCCGGCCGGTGGGCTGGGCTACCGTCGCACGGTGCGCCGGACAGGCGGCGCAATCTGTAACGTGTTTCAGACAAGGTTCGAGAGACGGAGGTACCGCGGATGGGGCGATTGACCGGCAAAGTGGCGTTGATCAGCGGCGCGGCGCGCGGCATGGGCGCGGCGCACGCCAGGGCACTGGTCGCCGAGGACGCGCGCGTGGTGCTGGGCGATGTGCTCGACGACGAGGGCGCCGCGGTCGCCGAGGAACTGGGCGACAAGGCCGTCTACGTCCACCTCGACGTGCGCGAACCCGACGACTGGCGCAAAGCCGTCGCCGAGGCGGTGGGTCGGTTCGGGTCGTTGAGCGTGCTGGTGAACAACGCCGGCATCGCGAACGGCAACCTGCTCGTCGCGTTCGAACTGGCCGAATGGCAGCGGATCATCGACATCAACCTGACCGGCACGTTCCTCGGCATGCAAGCCGCGACGCCGGCCATGATCGAGGCGGGCGGCGGCTCGATCATCAACATCTCCTCCGTCGAGGGCATGCGCGGCAGTCCGGGCCTGCACGGCTACACGGCCACCAAGTTCGCCGTGCGCGGGCTCACCAAGTCCACCGCACTCGAGTTGGCGCAGTACAACATCCGGGTGAACTCGGTGCACCCCGGCCTGATCCGGACCCCGATGACCGAGAACATCCCCGCCGACTTCCTGCAGATCCCACTCGGCCGCGCCGCCGAACCGGCCGAGGTCTCCGCGCTGGTGACGTTCCTGGCCTGCGACGAATCGTCGTACTCCACCGGAGCCGAGTTCGTCATCGACGGCGGCCTGACCGTGGGCATTCCGCACAAGAGCTTCGACAGCTGAAAACTTCTGGTTGCCAGGACCATTCGTCCGGCCGGGCTTCCTCTCCGGTGGCGAGGCGTGTCCAGCCGCGGTCGACCGGCGCGGCTACCTCGGCTTTTTCCGCTCGTCCCCTACAGTGACCAGGTCCGGGCACCGGTCGGAGCGATCGGCATTCGGAGCATTCGACTTCAGCGCCACCGTCCCGGAAAGCACGTAGTGATGAAGGGGAGTCGACGAACACCATGCTTCGATCAGGTATCGCCACCGCCGCGGCCGTGCTGTTCGCGCTCGCGCCGTCGGCCACCGCGCAGCCGATCTTTCCGGCGCCCGATCCTGATCCGTTCTACGCCGCGCCCGCGGACCTGGACGCCGCCGCGCCGGGCGAGGTCCTCGCCGTCCGGTCGATGCCAGGACTGCTCACGTTTCCCGGCGCGACCGTCACGATGATCAAGTTCCGCTCCAGCAATTCCACGGGCAGGCCGATCGCAGCCACGACTACGGTGCTGACACCGCCGAATCACACTCAGGGCGGACCGCTGCTGTCCTATCAGCACATCATCAACGGCCTCGGCACCCAGTGCGCGGTGTCCCGCGTGCTCTACACCAACGACCCCAACCTGGCGGTCCGCGAAGCACCCGCGCTCAACGCGGTGCTGCTGCGCGGCTGGTCGGTGGCTCTGCCCGACCACCTCGGCCCGACCAGCGCCTATGGCGCCGCGAAACTCGGCGGCACGATCACCCTCGACGGCATCCGCGCCGCGCGACGGGTAGCGGAACTGGGGCTGGCCGACAGTCCGGTGGCCATGCTCGGCTACTCCGGCGGCGGCATGGCGACCGCTTGGGCTGCCGCGCTGGCGCCGACCTACGCACCGGACCTGCCTCTTGTCGGCGCCGCCGCCGGTGGGGTGCCGATGAACCTCGTCGAGATGATCGAGGGCCTCGGTTACACGCGACACGCGGCGTTCGGCCTCGCCTTCGCGGCCGCGATCGGCCTGGAACGGGAGTACCCGGCACGATTGCCGATCAGTGACCACCTGAACTCGTTCGGCATGGCGGTCCGCGACCGGATCGCCAACAGTTGCACCAACGAAATCCTGCTGGCGGGCGCGGGGCGAAGCGTCGTCGACGTCGCCACCTCGGTTTCGCTCGTCGACGACGAACGGGCACTCGCGGTGCTCGAGGAGAACAGCCTGGAACTCTACGACGGCATCCCTACCACCCCGGTCTTCCAGTGGCGCGCGGTGAATGACGCACTGGTCCCGGTGGCGTCGATGGACAGCACGATACGGCGGTATTGCGCCGCCGGAGTCCGGCTCCAATACGAAATGCTGCCCAGCCCGGATCATTTGTCCACCGCAGTACTGGGCGTGCCGTCGGCGCTCGGGTGGCTCGATGCCCGCTTCCGCGGTATGCCCGCGCCGAGCAATTGCTGATCGTCCTTACCAGCCGACGGCCGGTCACGTCGAATACGCTTGTCGGCCGCGCTCGAGCGACCACTTCCTCTGCCGGACATCGGGTTTCGTCCGGCTCTCCGCAGCCTGGCTGATCACGCCGTGACGCCTGCCGAAGGAGTCTCTCGCGTAGGGCGATTACGCCGCGGCCAATTCCGTGCGCACGAGGCGGTTCCTCACCCAGAGATGCGGCGACCCGGCGGCGGCACATTGCCACACACCGGGAACGGGCTGTTCTGCCCTACCGCCGCATCGGATCTCGCGCCAGCAGCTAGGCGTTCTTGCCGCTCTCGAACGCGCTCTGCCGCGCCTCGTCGACATCGGCTTCCGCACGGGCCTTCTCGGCCTCGGCTTCCTTCCGCGCCGCGTCCCGCTCGGATTCGGCCTTGTCCTGCTGCGCGCGACCTTCCTTCTTAAGGTCTTCGTCGCCGGTAACGACGCCCGCAGCCTCCTTCGTCTTGCCCTTGATGTCCTCGACGACACCTTCGACAGCTTCCCGAGGTCCGCTCTGATGCTCCGGCATCACATACCTCCCATTCACTTATCGGCTGACACCCGCCGCATACCCGGCCCCGCCACCCTCAATCACGCTGTGACTGCCACCACGGCCGCGTTTACGCACAAGAACCCCGTGTGCGCACGTGCCGCCGGGTTGGCGAGTTCCAGTTGGAATGTGGCGTTAATGCCACTGGGAGGCGGTGAGACGGCCGGATAGCTTCGGTTTCTATGAATTACATCGCGCCGATCCTGATCGGCATCCTGTACGCGCTGGTGATGTCAGCGATTCGCGAGCCACACCGACGCCACTTCAACGCCATCATGGTTGCCGGTGCGGGCGCCGCTTACCTCAGCGGCGGCGGACTCGGCGGCTGGGAATTCCTGTTCGCCGCCATCGTCACATATTGCGCCTATCGCGGACTGCAATCGTGGACTTTCATCGGCATCGCGTGGCTCGTGCACACCGCCGTGGACCTCCTGCACCATTTCAAGGGCAACCCCATCGTCCCGTTCTGGCACGACTCGTCTCTGGGCTGCGCGATCTGCGACCCGGTCATCGCGCTGTGGTGCTTCCGCGGCGGCCCCTCCCTTTTCTCACTTTTCTCGTTCCGCGGCAAGGCGGCATCGCCCGAACTCGAACAAGCCGAGCGCTGAGCGAGATCAGGCCATGACCAGCACGCTGAACATCGAGTGCGCAAGCCGATGGGTTCAGCGCATGTCGTTCATGAGATGGAACGGAAAGACCAGGGCCGAGCCGGTGTGTCACCCCGACAGGTCGGTCGCGCTCGAGGGGCACCGTGGTGACGAAAGTATGACCGCGCGGTGTGGATGGTGTCACCTGGGGTTCCGGTCCGGCACGATCGGGGCATGCCCAAATCTCCCCTCGTGAGCGAGCGTCAGCGAGCGAATCGAACACGCAGCGCGCAGCGGCGCACGACGGAGCCGAGCGCCAGCGAGGCGCAGTCGTGAGCCGCGTGCTGTTGACCGGCGCCGCCGGGTTCATCGGGTCCCATGTCCACCGTGCGCTGACCGCCGCGGGTCATGAGGTCCTCGCGGTGGATCTGATGCTGTCCGCCGCCCATGGCTATGCGGCGCGGACTCCGGATGACGTGCGGCGACTGGATGTCCGCGACGGCGAGGCGTTGAACGGTGCGCTCTGCGGGATCGACGTCGTCTGTCATCAAGCGGCAGTGGTCGGTGCTGGTGTGAGCGCGCAGGACGGGCCCGCCTACGCCAGTCACAACGACTACGGGACCGCCGTGCTGCTGGCCGCGATGGAGCGTGCCGGATGCCGGCGGCTGGTGCTGGCATCGTCGATGGTGGTCTATGGCGAAGGTCGCTACCAGGGCGGACGCTGCGGCCCGGTCGAAGTCGGCGTTCGCCGTGCCGAGGATCTCGACAACGGCGTCTTCGAGCACCGCGATCCGGACACCGGTGAGATCCTGTCGTGGTCTCCGGTCGGCGAGGATTCCCTACTGCGTCCGCGAAGCCTTTACGCGGCCAGCAAGCTGGCCCAGGAGAACTTCGCGGCCGCATGGGCATCGGCGACCGGATCCAGCGTGACCGCGCTGCGCTACCACAATGTCTACGGCGACGATATGCCGAAGGACACGCCCTATTCGGGGGTCGCGGCGATCTTTCGCTCCGCCTTGGCGGCCGGGCAGCCGCCACAGGTGTTCGAAGACGGCAAGCAAGTACGGGATTTCGTGCACGTCACCGATATCGCCGCCGCGAACCTCGCCGCCATCGAGCAGCCGCTGGCCGGATTCACGCCGCTGAATGTCTCCTCCGGGCAGCCGATCACCATCGGTGAGGTCGCCGAGACGCTGGCGGCCGCGCGGGGCGGACCGCTGCCCGTGGTGACCGGACGTTACCGGCCCGGCGACGTGCGGCATATCGTCGCGAACCCGGACCGCGCGAAGCACGCCATAGGATTCGCGGCACAGGTGGATCCCATCAAAGGTCTGACCGAGTTCGCATTCGCACCGCTACGGTCCGCCGCGGGGGTCGGCGCGCCCGCGGTGTAGCGCTGCGAATAGTTCTTGCTGAACTGCGGTCAGTTGTCGGTGAGCGGCAACCGAACCTCGAACCGGCAACCTCGCTCTCGGTTCTGGGCGGTGATGTCTCCGCGATGCGCCTCGACCAGTCCCGCCGCGATCGCCAACCCCATACCGCTGCCGACGGGCACCCCGCCCTCCGCCACCGGCGAACGAGCGGCCGTCCCGCGGTACGCGACGTCGAAGACGCGCGGCAGATCCTCGGCGGAGATCCCTGGGCCGGTGTCGTCCACCCGAGCCCACGCCTGCCCCTCGGAGATACCCGCGGAGATCGCGACCTCTCCACCCGGCGGTGTATGCGCGATGGCATTGGAGACCAGATTGGTCAGCACCCGTCCAAGCGCCTGGTCGCTGGCCGTGACCACGATTCGAGCGGCCGGCTGCTCGGCGCGCAACGCCACCTGCGCCCGCTCGGCCGTCGGATGGTTGGCGGCGAGCACCTCATCGATCACCTCGCGCAGATCCACCGGCTCGAGCTCCAGCCGCAGCGCTCCCGCATTGATCTTCGACATCTCGAACAGGTCGTCCACCATCCGCGAGAGCCGATCGGTTTCGCAGCCGATCTGCTCGGCATAACGCGTCACATCGGCCGCGCCGGTCACGACACCATCCGACAGCGCTTCGGCCATCGCGCGGATACCGGCCAGCGGCGTCCGCAGATCGTGGCTGACCCAGGCCACGAGCTCACGGCGAGAACGCTCCGCGGCGCGCTCCTGCTCGCGGATTTCCTTCTCCCAGACTGTCTTTTGCGCCTGCTCACGCCCGAGCAGAACACCAGCCGGCACCGTTACCGCCGCGACCACCGCCAATACGAGGGCGTTTCGCTGGAATTCATGGGTGAACATCAGCCCGCTGACCCCGACGATGCCCGCCAGCGTGGCGAGCGTGGGAATCACGACCAGCACGGCCATGCTGGTGGTCAGCGAGCGGTTGCTGGTGGCGCGCAGAATGATCACGCCGATCAGCACCACCGGTATCGAGCAGGCCAGCGCGTAGCCGACGATCTGCAGGCTGTCCTCAGGCATCGCTGCCTCCGTTCCCTGCCTCGCTGCGCGCCCAGGCATACCCTCGCCCCCACACCGTTTCGATGCGGTGCTGGTCGCCGAGCTTGCCGCGCAGCCGTTTGATATGCACAGTGACCGTGGACAGGTCACCGAAATCCCAGCCCCAGACCCGGGACAGCAGCGTCTCCCGGCTGAATACCTGGTGTGGATGCTGCAGAAGGAAGACCAGCAGATCGAATTCCCGCGGTGTCAGTTCCACCGGCGACCCGTTCACCAGTGCCAGGCGATTGGCCGGACGCACTTCGACCGCTCCGTCCCGCAATACCGGATGGCTGTGGTCGCGCACCACCTGGGCGCGCCGCAGCACCGACGCGACACGCAGCGCGAGCTCGCGCGGACTGAACGGCTTGGTGACGTAGTCGTCGGCTCCGGCCTCCAGTCCGAGGACCCTGTCGTCCTCGTCACCGAGCGCCGTCAGCAGGATGACCGGCATGTCCGGCTGCGGGCCCGACCTGATCGCCCGGCAGATCTCGATGCCGTCCGGAGCGGGCATCATGACGTCGAGCACCGCCAGTTGGACCGGATCGCCTGGATCGGCGAGCGCAGCCAAAGTCGCAGGCCCGTCGGCAGTTTCCCGCACCGTCAGACCGTCGCGCTCGAGGTAGCGCCGCACCACCTCCCGCACCACCGGGTCGTCGTCCGCGATGAGAATGCTCATGGATATCACCAGTTGGTCAGGATCAGATGGACAACCAGCATGGCGCCGAGAGCCTGCACCGCGAGCCAGGCTCGCGCCGAGGACCGGGGCAGGAAGGCGGTCGCGACCAGCAGCCACAGATCGAACGGTAGCCAGATGCGCTCGGTTTCGGCTTTGCTCAGCCCGCTGATATCGGCGACGAGGATGGCGCACAGGCCTGCTGCCACGAGCAACGACGTCGGTTCGAGCGCACGCAGCCGGGTCCAGGCCACCGCACGGTGGGCTGCGGCGCACGTCGCCAAGCCGACCGCGCACACGGTCGCGGCGAGATTGCCCCACCACCAGTAGGCATAGGACCGCTCGGCAGCAATGCCCTGGTAGTACCGCTCGACCACCAGGTGATAGCCATCGAGCCACCAGAATCCGGCGAGGGTGAAGGCTGCCGCGACGGCGAGCGCACCCGCGGCGGCGGGTAGCAGCGGCCGAGCCGTCCGGCTCGAAAGAAACACGGCCACAGCGGGTATGGCCATCAGCACCAGGCCGTAGCTGAGATGGATACCGAAGCCGAACAAGACCCCGGCGCTCACGCCCGCCACCGGACTGCCGCCCGGCCGCACCGCGATGGCGAGCAACGCGACCGCCCACGCGGTGACGCCGGCGAAGATCGCGTCCGCCGAGACCGCGATCCACAGCGCCGCGGGAGCGAGTACCAGGAAGGGCAACGCGGCCCGTGCACGATCCTCGGCGCCCAGTGCCCGCAATGCGACGGCGACGGCGACGGCGACACTACAGCCGATCACCATGCAGGCCAACCCCGCCCACGCACCGCCGCCGAGGCCGAGGCGGTCCAGCAGCACGAAGAACAGCAGCGCGCCCGGCGGGTGCCCGGCGACATGCGTGGTCCACGAATCCGGCTGGAAGTCGAGAATGCGACCGGAGAATTCACGCAGCATGCCGGGGATATCGGTGACGCCACCGACCTCGTGCAGGTATTCGTTGGAATCGGTGAGTCGCCCGGCGAACCCGCGTTGCCAGCCGTCGACCATGGCCAACGAGAATGCCCATGCGACCGCGACGCCCCAGGCCGTCGCCAACAGCCGCCGCCATGGCAGACGCTCTGCCAGCGCCGGGCCCCAGGTGATCACGAGCGCCGCGACGACAACGGCGGGCACGGTGCCCCATCCGGCATGGGGCAGCCAGTTACCGAAAATCGGCGCGGCACCCGCATAGAGTTTTGAACGCCATTGTTCGCTGGCAATGCGCGGGACCAGGAACGCTGTGGCGAGCAGTACGGTGGCGATACCGGCTCCAGCTATGTCGCCGCGAATCGGGCTACGGAGGCGGGGAGCGGGCTCGGCGAGGTCTTGCACGGGTCTAACCATAGGTCAACGGTCTGGGCATTACCCCTGTTCCAGCGGCCTTTTTCGACGCCGTCACCGTTTCGTCACAGGTTTTTCGGCGCTATCGACGACGCGGCGGCTTAGCGTCTGAAACGTGAGAGATACCCACGTTGAGCCGGGCAGTGTGACCGTGGTGATTCCGTGCCGGGACGAAGCTGAAGCGTTGCCAGTGGTACTGGCCGCCATCCCGGCCGGCTATCGCGCGGTCGTGGTCGACAACGGCTCCACCGACGACACCGCGACCGTGGCGCGGGTACGCGGCGCGACCGTGGTGCATGAGGACCGACCCGGGTACGGCGCGGCCGTCCAGGCAGGCATCAGGGCGGCCCGCACCGAAGTGGTCGCGGTGCTCGATGGCGACGGGTCGATGGATCCAGCCGACTTGCCGGGACTGGTCGCCTTGGTCCGTGACGGCGCCGATCTCGCGGTGGGCAGGCGACGTCCGGTCCACGCGCGGGTCTGGCCGTGGCACGCACGACTGGGGAATCGCGTCGTCGCGGCCCGGCTGCGTCGGAAATACGGTCTGCCCGTGCACGATATCGCCGCGATGCGGGTGGCGCGCCGCAGCACCATGTTGTCGCTCGGCCCGCTGCACGACCGGTCCGGTTATCCGCTCGAACTTCTCGTGCAGGCATCGGCGGCAGGATGGCGCGTCGTCGAGCGGGATATCGCCTATCGGCCGCGCGCGGGTGGCGTATCGAAGGTTTCCGGCTCGATACTCGGAACACTGCGCGCCACTATGGATTTCTTGGCGGTGCTGCGATGACCTCCGGTACCTCGTCCGGCGCCACCCTGCTGGTGCTGGCGAAAGCCCCGATCGCCGGGTTCGCCAAGACCAGGTTGACCCCGCCGCTCACGCCACGGGAAGCGGCGCTCGTCGCGGCGGCTTCGCTGCTGGACACTCTGGAATCGGTACTGCGCAGCCAGGTGACCCACCGTGTCGTCGCGTTCACCGGTAACCTCCGTGCGGCCGAACGCGGGCCCGAAATAGCCCGGATGCTGGACCGATTCAGCGTGATCCCGCAGCGCGGCGCGGACTTCGGCATACGCCTGGCCAATGCGCACGCCGACGCCGCGTGTTTCGGCACACCTGTCCTCCAGATCGGAATGGACACCCCGCAGATCGGCCCGGACGTACTCACCCGCGCCGCAACGCAATTGGCCACCGGCGAGACCGCCGTGCTCGGTCCCGCCGCGGACGGCGGCTGGTGGGCGCTCGGCCTGCCGACCCCACAGCCGGCCCGCGTGCTCGCCGACGTCCCGATGTCCACGAACCGCACCGGTGAGCTGACTCGCGCCGCCCTTGTGTCCTGCGGACTACAAGTCGACAACCTGCCCCGGTTCCGCGATGTCGACAGCTTCGACGACGCCGTCCGGGTAGCGGCCGACTCCGGCGGGCGGTTCGCCGACACCGTCCACCGCATGAGTCTGGTACCACGATGAGCCTCGATGTCTTTGCACGACCGGCCCGCCCGGACGCAGCGCGACATGACTGCGCACTCGGTCTCTTCGACCAGGCCATGACCGGCGCGGAATGCTGGATGCGCACGGCGGATGGCGCCCGTCATCGGCTGCCCACCAGACGCTGGCTAGGCCATCCGAACTCCGACGACCGCCGCGCGGACGCCGCGATTACGCACTGGTGCGACGGACCGACTCTCGATCTGGGCTGCGGACCGGGTCGTCTCGTCGCAGCCTTGCTGCGCCGAGGTGTGGTTGCCCTCGGTGTCGATATTTCGCCGATGGCTGTCGGCGTCACGCGCTTCCGCGGCGCCCCCGCGCTGCAGCGAGACCTGTTCGGACACTTGCCCGGCACTGGACGCTGGTCATACGCGATTCTCGCCGACGGCAATATCGGGATCGGCGGCGACCCGCAACGCGTGCTGGCCCGCACGGCGGAGCTGCTCGCCGACGCTGGTGTGGCGATCGTCGAATTCGATCCGCCCCGTGCCGGTTTCGACCTCCGTCCGATCCGTCTGGAAACCCGGACGCGAGTGAGCGCGTGGATACCGTGGGCCCGCGTCGGCATCGATCACGCGCACGATCTGTCCGCCGCCACCGGCTTCCACCTCATCACGACGGCCGAGGTCTCCGGACGGCATTTCGCTTGGTTACGCCGGATTTCGGAGGTTGAGAGATGACAGTGCGCAAGCCCGGGCGGATCGGGGTATCGAGCGCACGCGGACCAGAGGTGGCCAGCCGGGTCGGACTCGCACTCGGCACGGCCATCACGATCTGCTTCGTGACCGGCCTGCTCAGCCATTGGATCCAACATCCACCCGGATGGTTCTGGTGGCCGGCCAGCCCGGTCTGGCTGTATCGGGTAACCCAAGGCGCCCACGTCATCGTCGGCGTCGCCGCGATACCGCTACTGCTGGTCAAACTCTGGGCGGTGTACCCGAAGCTGTTTCAACGGCCGGTCATCGGATCGCCGCTGCGAATACTGGAACGCGGATCCATCGCCCTGCTGGTCGGGGCGACGATATTCGAACTGTCCACGGGATTGTTCAATATCGCCCAGTACTATCCGTGGAAGTTCTTCTTCCCCACCGCGCACTACGCCATGGCGTACATCATGGCCGGCGCGCTCGTCGTGCACTTGGCGGTGAAACTGCCGGTCATTCGTGCGGCGCTGAGCCGCCCATTGGATGAGGCAGAGCCGGCAGACCGCCGACATGTTTCGCGGCGTGCAGTGGTCAGGGCTACCTGGCTGGCCGCGGGCGTGGCAGTGGTGGCAGTCGCCGGACAGACGGTGCCATTCCTGCGCTGGGCATCCCTGCTGGCACCCCGCAGCGGCGTGGGCCCCCAGGGCGTTCCGGTCAACAGATCGGCGGCCGCGGCCGGGATCAGCACAGCGGCACTGGATCCCGGCTACCGGTTGACTGTGTCGACCGGCGGACGCAGTCGTCAGTTCACGCGGGCCGAATTGCTCGCGTTACCACAGACTTCGGCCCGACTGCCGATCGCCTGCGTCGAAGGGTGGAGCGCCTCGGCCGAATGGTCGGGCGTCCGGCTGCGAGACCTGCTGGCCGCGGTCGGATCCTACCGAGGCGGTGATGTCCGGCTGCGGTCGCTCGAAACCGGCGGCATCTACTACAGTTCGGTTCTCCCGCAACGCCATGCCATCGACGCGAATACGTTGATCGCCCTCGCGATCAACGGCGAAACGCTCGAGCTCGACCACGGCTATCCCTGCCGATTGATCGCCCCCAATCGGCCCGGCGTGCTGCAGACGAAGTGGCTGTCCACGATCGAGGTGCTGTCGTGATCATCGTACGAATCCTGCTGGCCCTGGCCGGTGTAGCGCTCATGTGCTACGCGATCACCCTGTTGCTCGATTTCGCCACCGGAGACCTGCTGTCGATCGCACTGTGGTTTGCGGCCGGGATCCTGCTACACGACGCCGTTTTGGCTCCCCTGAGCGCGATAGTCGGTGTGGGGGCCCGGCGGATCCTGCCACGCGCCTGGTGGGCGGCCGCTGCTTGTGGCGCGGTATGCACCGTCGCCTTGGTGCTGATCGCCATCCCTGTGCTCGGTCGCGGTCACGCGGTGCCCGACAACCCGACCGTTCTCGACCGAAACTACCCAGTCGGCCTCGCGATAATCCTGACCATTATCTGGCTGCTCGTTCTGGCCACCACCGCACAGCATCGACGGAAGCCCACAGCGAACACGTCCGGGAGAGGATCATGACCAGCTTCGACGATTTGCGCGCCCTGTTCATCAACTGCACCCTGAAGCGCTCACCGGAACCGAGCAATACTCGAGGATTGATCGACCTCAGCGCCCGCATCATGGAGAAGAACGGCGTCGAGGTCTCCCACATCCGCGCTGTCGACCACGACATCGCCCCTGGCGTCTGGCCGGATATGACCGAGCACGGCTGGGCCACCGACGAGTGGCCCGCGCTGCAACGCCAGGTCATGGACGCCGACATCCTCGTGCTCGCCGGCCCGATATGGTTGGGCGACAACAGTTCCGTCGCCAAGAAGGTCGTCGAGCGCCTCTACGGCAATTCGTCGATCCTCAACGAACGCGGCCAGTACGCCTACTACGGCCGCGTCGGCGGCTGCATCATCACCGGCAACGAGGACGGTGTGAAGCATTGCGCGATGAACCTCCTCTACAGCCTCCAGCACCTCGGCTACACCATTCCGCCACAGGCGGACGCGGGCTGGATCGGCGAGGCGGGACCGGGACCGTCCTATCTGGATCCCGGATCCGGCGGGCCGGACAACGACTTCACCAACCGCAACACCACCTTCATGACCTGGAACCTGCTGCACCTGGCCCGCCTGCTCAAAGACAACAACGGAATCCCCGCACACGGCAACCAGCGTTCCGAATGGGACGCCGGCTGCCGCTTCGACTTCGAGAATCCCGACTACCGGTAGCGGTCTCGGTGTTCTTGTCGCCACTTCGGCGACGAACTCACCGCGCCTGCGAGCGCACCGCGATCTTGCCGACCACATTCTGTAAGCAGCGCGGCCCCGTCTGAGCTGGTCCCACCTCTGCCTGCTTCCGGTCACGGTCAGCGGGAGGGCAGCGACCGGGCCCTGATGACCGGCCGGTCGCCTGCGACCCACTCGGCGTCGGCCGCGACGAGGCGGTAACCAGTGAACTTCTTGCGGGCGTGGAATGGGCTGCCGATCCGTGCGGCGAAGCCCCTGGCAAGCGGAGATGCAGCCAGGGGCTTCGTCGTGCTGAATCCCGTTCAGCCCTTGACCAGTTCGGGGGTCGTGGTCTCGGGCTCCTCGGCTTCTTCCGGGATTGCGGCCCGGCTCGGCAACACCACCGCCATCACGATCACGATCAGCGCCAACGCCGCGGAGACGAGGAAGGCCAAGCGCATGCCGTCGAGGTGGGCGGTGACAGCGTCGGCGCCGTCGGCGACGAGCGTGGTACTGCGGGCCGACATCACCGTCACCACCAGGGCGGTACCGAAAGCCGCGGCGACCTGTTGCAGGGTGCCGAGCATGGAGCTGCCGTGCGAGTACAGATGTTGCGGAATTGCGCCGAGGCCGAGCGTGAAGACCGGGGTGAAGGTCGCGGCCAGCGACACCATCAGCAGCACGTGCAGGGCCAGCAGCTGCCAGTACGGCATGGTCATAGAGATCTGGGTGAACCCGGCCAGCGACGCGGCGATGCCGATCGACCCTGGAATCACCAGCAAACGTCCACCGAACCGGTCGAACATGCGCCCGACGGTCGGTCCGAGCAGGCCCATCGCCAACCCGCCCGGCATCACCAGCAACCCGGTCTCCAATGGGCTCAGGCCACGCAAGTTCTGCAGGTACAACGGCAGCAGGATCATCGACCCGAGCATCGCCATGAACGCGACCGACATCAGAACCAGCGCCTTGGTGTAGGTGCCGGACAGCAGCACCCGCAGATCCAGCAGCGGAGTGCCGGTGCGCTGCAGGCGCAACTGACGGAACACGAACCCGGCGATGAGGGCCGAACCTGCGGCGACGATCAGCGCCGGTGTGGTGAGGTTGCCGCTCTCGAACCGGCTGAGCCCGAACACCAGCCCACCGAACCCGAGCGCGGCCAGTGCCACGCTGGCCCAGTCGATCTCCCCGGCCCGCGGTTCACCGACGTTCTCCAGCTGGCGCAGGCCCAGCCAGGTGATCACCCCCGCGATCGGCAGCACCAGTACGAAAAGCCAACGCCACGAAGCGATCTGCAGCACCGCACCGGAGATCACCGGACCCATTGCGGGCGCCACCGAAATAGCCAGGGTGACATTGCCCATCACCCTGCCGCGGTCATGCTCGGGCACCACCGTCATCAGTGTGGTCATCAGCAGCGGCATCATCACCGCGGTGCCGCCGGCCTGGATGATCCGTCCGAGTAACAGCACCGCGAACGACGGCGCGACGGCCGACAACGCGGTACCGGCCAGAAAGACTCCCATCGCCACGGCGTACGCCTGCCGGGTCGACACGCGCTGCAAGAACCAGCCGGTAGTCGGGATGACCGCCGCCATCGTCAGCATGAACGCGGTGGACACCCATTGCGCCGCCCGCTCGGTGACCGCGAGGTCCTCCATCAACCGCGGGATCGCGTTGATCATGATGGTCTCGTTCAGGATCACCACGAAAGTCGCGAGTACCAGCACCCGGACGACGGTCGGTGTTCGCCCTCCCGAGGCGGGAGCGGATGGTTCGGCGGACATCGGATACCTCCGGACTATGGGACGTTGGCAGGATTATGTGGCCCGTTGCCGAGTCACCGGATCGTGTCCCGGCGCCACAGCGGTTGAGACGGAATGGGTTGCTCGAAATCATCGGGCGCGGGTCAGTATTGCGGTCGGCACCGACACAAATCACCCGATTTCCCGCCGACCCACCCGAACCCTAGCCGGAAGTTCGCAGGTCAACAGCCTTTCCCACGAGCTACCGATACCAAATCGTGATCCTGGTCACTCATCTACGGACGCCGCCGCCGCTGAGCTGGGGTGGCGGAAAGCCACTCGGCGCCAGGCCGCGGCGAGAGTTCACCAGAGTCGCCCCAAACCCGTCACACCCCTCATCGTCGAGGGGTACAGCTCCTGAGCCGCAACCCAGCAACTGGGCCACGCCGACGGCTCCGTTACCAAGCGCCGACAACCCACCGAAGCACCCGACTCCGGGTCGCCTCGCAGAATGACGACGTCTCGTTGCGGGCCCCAAACGAACAAAGCCAGAGTCGAACTGAAACGTTCGGTCTCGTCACCCAGATTTGTGTGCGCTCATCAGGAACATGCCCGATCTATTCGGTTCTGATCGCGAAACTGGGCACCGGTTGTGCACGAATCCCGACACCGCTTGTGGGAGTAGGATGTTCGGGATCGCGGATTTCGACAGCTCGAGTGTGTTGCGGTGGCACGATGTGCGTGCTTCACCGCTGACCGGACGCAGCGCTGCAGGAGGTTGGGACCAACTCTCGACCGGTGTCGACAACTCCTTGCAACTGACCCCAGAAACCAACGTCACTCAACCTATCCGCTCAGCGTGACTTTCTCCCGGATGCTCAACCCCTACCCGAGTAGGAGATTCGAATGGTGACCATCATCGGCGGAGGCATCGCCGGGACCATCCTCGGCGGCGCCCTCGCCCGCAGAGGCGACCAGGTCACTCTGTTCGAGCGGCAATCGCGCAACGCCACCGGCGGCGCGTTCCTGTTCATCGATGAACGCGGCCACTCGGTCCTACATGACCTCGGCGTCGACGACGACGTGGTGAACGAAGCCTCCTATCCGGTCAGCGCCCTCGAATACGTCGGCAGCAACGGCCGCCGCGCCGCAATGAGCCGCGGTCACCGGTTTTGGCTGCGCAGCTCGCTGATGAAGGTGCTCAACGACTTCGTCGACATCTCGGGCGCCGATCTCCGGTACGACTGCGGCATCACCGACGTGACCGTCGACGAGCCCGGACGATGCCGGATCCAGCACAGCGACGGCTCATCGAGCACCACCGACGACATCGTGATCGCCGCCGACGGCATCGACTCCGTCGTCCGGGCCCGCCTCGAACCCGACCGCAACCCGGTCTACGCCGGAGACGTCGTGCTGTACGGGATGACCTCCACCCCAACAGAACTGGACACCGAACCCCAGACACTGCACTTCTTCGCCGAGCTGGACGCCACCGGGGCAGCCGCCAGCACGTTCGGCCACATCTGGCGGCCGGGGCACACCGCCCACTGGTTCATCCGGATAGCCCGCGCTCCTCTGGACGGCCCGGACGACTTCGGCGTGCGACCCACCAGCGAATGGACCGACACGGTCCTTCAGGCCACGCCGTCGATCAACGACCTGGTCAGCACCCTGCTCGACAGAACCGACTCCGTCCACGTCAGCAACGCGCGCAACGTGCCCCTCGACGCCGCCGCCCAGCCGACGCTGCCGGTCCTGCTCATCGGCGACGCCGACCACGCGATCACCCCTGCGGCCGGCGTCGGCGCGCGCGAAGCGCTCGAAGACGCACACGCCGTCTACCGCGCCCTCACCACCGGCAGCTGTCCCGCCGAGGCAATGGCCCTGCGCCGCAGCGAAATCATCGACGACCGGCAGCGCGCCGTCCGCGGCCGCGCCAGCGTCTCCCGGTAGCCCGGCAAGAGGAGTTCACCCGCTCCAGCCCGACAAAGCCCCGTCAGAATTCGCGACCAAAGCCGATCTGTTCAAAGCGTGTCAGCGATTTCGTCCAGAGAAGTTGGTCATCTGCCATCGAAGTCGGCCCATGTGGTCGTGGCTGCCGCCAGGCGATCCGCATTCGGCGGTAGATCGCGGTAGATCGCAACGTCGGGTGGGCTCTGTCATGGTCGCTCGAGAATGAGTACGGCAACGGCGTTGAGGGAGATGCCGATGCCGATGCCACCGACGGTCCAGCCGAGTGTCTTCGCAGAATTCCTGGTGAGCCAATCGTTGACGCGCCGCAATATCGGGTCCACCCGCTGATGGGCCGCGAGCCGCGCGGCCGCGAGCGCGAGGGCAGGCAGGATCATGACGACGCAGTATGCGGCGAGGGTCGATCCGGTCAGTTGCCAGCCGAGATCGGCGTGGACGATCAGGCCGACGGCGGCGAGGTAAGGCAGCATGGTGGCAACCTCGAGCGCGACGGCCAGGAGTGCGAGCTGCACCAGTCCTCGCGAACTGCCGCTGCCGGACATGGCTTTTTCTCGCCAGCGCTGGATCTTGCCCGGAGTACCTGCCTGCCGTGCGGCTCTGGCCTCGAGCCGGTAGCTCCATGCGATAACGAGGAGACCGAGGATCAACTGCCCGATCCGCAACGGAACGGGCGGAAGGCTCGCCGTACCGGTGCGCATCGCGGCCAGCGCGGCGTCGGCACCGAGAACCAAGACAACTCCGACACCGAAGTAGCACACCGCCACGGTCGCGAGATAGACCACGATCCGGCTCGCCTGCAGCCGACCTGGCGACAAGAGCAGCCAGATCGGAATCAGCAGCGTCCCGAAGCTGGTGCTGTCGATCAGGCCGAGACCGGTCAACGCAGCGGCGATCGTGGCAGTCATCGGCACTCCAATCTGGGAAACGACACAACGACCGATGGTGTCGCGGCGGGGCGGCGCGCCGCATCAGGCAAAGGGAGGATCGCTGGTTGCGCGTCCAGGGAATCGGGCTGCCTACGGGGATGTATGCCGTCGAGTCGTCAATCCTGCGAAAGAAGGACGTGTGGCAGGGACTGAGCCGGCGACACACGCCACCGCAACTTCACGGAACGCCCTGCATCGCCGCCCACGCCAGCCAACCCGGTCACCGGTCGGCCTGCGAATCCTCCAACCCGGATTGCGCGCCCCCCGCAAACGCTGATTCGGGCCGACTCCACTGGCAGAAGACCGGATTCGTTCTGCCACGCAGAATGGCCCACCACTGGTCAGCGCGTCTCAGCGTTTCGAGTAGATCCAGGTGGGCGCTCGACGGCGTTCTGGCCACCACCGCAAATGCTCGAGAAGCACCCTTCACCGCGACACTGGGACGCCTCGCTGGTTGAAACGTGTCGTTCCGTGTAGTTGAAGGCCCAAAAAAAGACAAAACCAGGGTCGAACTGGTACGTTCGCCCTGGTCGCAGCTCCCCCATCTGGACTCGAACCAGAAACCTGCCGATTAACAGTCGGCTGCTCTGCCAATTGAGCTATAGGGGATTGTCCTCGGCGTGTCCGGTGGCTACCGGGCGGGCCGAGGAGAAACTTTAGCGTATCGCTGGGCAGGAGCCCAAATCGCGTCGCTACCTGCTGACTTGTCCCCCGACGGCGGGGGGCGCCGACAGCGGGTATCCGGATCGACAGGGGTGTGGAGCGTCGGGCAGGATGGTAGCGGCGAATCGGCAACTGGGAGGAGCACATCGAGATGCTGCGGTTGATCATCGGCGTTGCGGCCGGGTACGTACTCGGCAGCAAAGCCGGGCGGGCTCGCTATGAGCAGATCAGCGCGGCGACCCGTGCGCTGACCGAGAGCCCGGTGACCCGCAAGCTGGTGCTCGTCGGCAGGCAGAAGCTGGCGGACAAGCTCAGCACCCGCCCGCGCCTGGAGCCGATGGAGCCGCTCGACGAGCGGACCACCGTCCTGGTGCCGCACGACCAGTTGCGCCGCTGACCACGGCCGATCAGGCAGGCCACGCGCTTCGCAGCGCGGATTCTCACCCGCGTAGCTCGGATGATGTGCGCGGAATCACGCCACCGCGCGGACCCTACGCTCCGGTGGCGAAGTCGCCGTGGCTGCCCATCGCCTGGGTGAGCAAGCTCTTGCGATATTGCTCGAGCGCGACGAGGTCGCCGAAGAGGGCGAAATAGGCGTCCGGCTGTTCGGTCGAGGACACCCGCTGCAACTTGGACTTGAGTTCGGCGATCTGCCTGCCGACCCAGGCCTCCTGGGCGCGCGCCAGCACACCGGCGATGAAACGCGGGATGTCCGCCTCCGACTTCACCGGCAGCGGCTCGGTGGCCAGCTCCGACAGCAGCGCGCGCACGGTCAGGTCGTCGGTGCGGTCCGCGACGGCATTGACCCACTCGGCGCCGCCGAGCCCGGCCGCCGTACCGCCCGCCGCGGCGATCAGCGTGCGAATGACCGCGTAGGCGGGATGGGTGAAGGCTTCGGACTCGAGCGCGTCGAAACCGGCTCCAGCCATAGCGGGGTATTGGAGGCCCGCCGCCAGCACCTGTCGTTGCGGCAGGAGCGTCGGATCGTTCGGATTGGGCCGTGCCGCAGGATGTTCGGCGACAACCTCGCGCGGCGCCGGCGCGCGACCGACCCCGGGCCGCCCGCCGCCGTTGCGATGCCGCTTGGCCTCCTCGCCGACGCGGCGCACGACGGTCTGGATGTCGTCCCAGCCGACCCAGCCGGCCAGTTTGGTGGCATAAGCCTTGCGCAGCGCGTTGTCCTTGATCTGTGCGACCACCGGTACCGCACGGCGCAGCGCCTCCACCTGCCCTTCGGCGGTATCCAGGTTGTGATCGGCCAGCAGTCCGCGAATCACGAACTCGTACAGCGGAATTCGACGCGCGACCAAGTCGCGCACGGCGCCGTCGCCGGAGTGCTGCCGCAGTTCACACGGGTCCTGCCCATCCGGCGCGATCGCGATGTAGGTCTGCCCCGCCAGTTTCTGGTCGCCCGAAAAGGCCTTCAGCGCCGCCGCCTGGCCTGCGGCGTCGCCATCGAAGGTGTAGATGATCTCGCCGCGCCAGAAATTGTCGTCCATCATCAGACGGCGCAACAGGGCGAGGTGCTCGTCGCCGAAGGCGGTGCCGCAGGATGCGACGGCGGTTTTCACACCGGCCAGGTGCATCGCCATGACATCGGTGTAGCCCTCGACCACGACGGCCTGGTGGCCCTTGGCGATCTCGCGCTTGGCATGGTCGAGACCGAAGAGAACCTGAGACTTCTTGTACAGCAACGTCTCCGGAGTGTTGATGTACTTGCCCGGCATCGTGTCGTCGTCGAAGAGCTTGCGCGCGCCGAATCCGATGACGTCGCCGCCGAGGTTGCGGATCGGCCACAGCAGACGCCGGTGGAAGCGGTCGATCGGGCCGCGCTGACCCTGGCGGGACAGTCCGGCGCCCTCCAGCTCCTTGACGTCGAACCCCTTACGCAGCAGGTGCTTGGTGAGGGTGTCCCACCCGGCGGGGGCGTAGCCGCAGCCGAACTGCTGGGCGGCCGCCGCGTCGAAGTTGCGATCGGTGAGGTATTTGCGCGCGGCCTCGGCCCCTGGCTCGCGCAGCTGGGCAATGTAGAACTCGTTCGCCGCCGCATTGGCCGCGACCAGCCGGGCGCGGGTGCCGCGATCGCGCTGCACCGAGGTGCCGCCGCCCTCGTAGTTGATCCGGTAGCCGATGCGATCGGCCAGCTGCTCGACCGCCTCGACGAATCCGACGTGCTCGATCTTCTGCAGGAAGGCGAATACGTCGCCGCCCTCGCCGCAGCCGAAGCAGTGGAACAGGCCGTGGTTGGGCCGCACGTGGAACGACGGCGACTTCTCGTCGTGGAACGGGCACAGGCCCTTCATGGAATCAGCGCCCGCACGTTTCAGCGCGACATACTCCCCCACCACGTCTTCGATCCGGACGCGTTCGCGTATTGCCGCGATATCGCGATCAGGAAGTCGTCCGGCCACGGCAGAGAGTCTAGGCGAACCCGGCGGCGACGCGCCCGCGCGGCTCGTCTCACCGGGCGGCTTCCTCGCCTTGTTCGGCACGGCGCGGACCGGGACACACCGGTAGCGAACGAACTCGATCCGGGGTGCCCGGTCAGGCACTCAGATCGATGGCGACACGCTCCAGGCGGCTTTCGGTATACGAGGCGATCTGATCGACGATGACGCGCACGCGGGCGGCGTCGTCGGTGGCGGCATCCCAGAACGGCAGTAGGGCCGGATCGAGACCGTGCGGGGCGGTGGCCAGCAGCCGGTCGGCCACCGCGAGGATGCGTTCGCGTTGGGCGGCCTGCCGCAGGCGGTGCGCCGGATCGGACATCACGTAGCGCAGCGCGACCGTCTTCAGCAACGCGACCTCGGCCGCGACGATGCGCGGGACCTCCAGGTCGGCGGCGTACCGGGACAGCGGCTGTGGCCCCGCCACCGCCCTGGTCGCCATGATCGCCGCCGTGGCGAAGCGGCCGACCAGCTCGCTGGTGAGGCGTTTCAGTGCGACCGAGGCGGCGAACGTGCCGTCATACCCGGACGCCGCCGCGACCACCGGTAGTTCCGACAGCCGTTGCGCCGCGGCGATCAGCTCGTCGGCCGCCAGCGAGTGCTGGAATTGGCCGAGCGCCGCCAGCGCGTCCTGTTCGGCGGGATCGGCCAGCGCGCGCAGGTCGATGCGACCGGCGAGCACGCCGTCCTCGACGTCGTGCACGGAGTAGGCGACGTCGTCGGACCAGTCCATGATCTGGCATTCCAGGCTGCGCCGCCGGTCCGGCGCGCCCTTGCGGATCCACTCCAGACGCTCGGCGTCGACCTCGTACGCGCCGAATTTCGTGCCGGGACCCGTTCGGCCCCAGGGATATTTGAGCGCCGCGTCCAATGCTGCGCGGGTGAGGTTGAGGCCCGCGCTGGTGGCGTCAGGCTCGAGCACCTTGGGTTCGAGGCGGGTGAGGATGCGCAGGTTCTGCGCGTTTCCTTCGAACCCGCCGTAAGCGTCGGCAAAGGTGTCCAGCGCCATCTCACCGTTGTGGCCGTAGGGCGGGTGGCCGATGTCGTGGGCGAGACCGGCCAGGTCGACCAGGTCGGGATCGCAGCCGAGGCCGTCGGCGATGCTGCGTCCGATCTGGGCGACTTCGATCGAATGGGTCAGCCGGGTGCGCGGGGTGTCGCCATCGCGCGGGCCCATGACCTGCGTTTTGTCGGCCAATCTACGCAGGGCGGCGGAGTGCAGCACGCGGGCGCGGTCGCGGGCGAACTCGGTGCGATGACCGGTCTCGAACTCACTGCGCGGCGGGCCGAGGCCCGCGGTCTTGGCGCCCTCGACGACAAGGCGTTCCCGGTCGTGCTCGGTGTATCGGCCGCTCATCGAATCTCACTGTCCCGCCGTGTAGCTGAAGTCCGCCGAGAAGTGGGTGAATTGATACCACAGCAGCGCGCCGGTCTCCCTCGCGATGCCGTGCGCCTGTGATTCGCGGGTGTAGACGGCCGGACCGGTCCTGGTCGGCGCGGTCCACGCGGCCAAGCCCTCGTCGCGAGCCATGGTGCGGGTGCGCAGCGAATGCCACGGATCGCTGACCAGCACCGCCGAGGACATGTCCCGCGCACGCATCGCCGTCGCGACCGCCTCGACGCTCCGTAGCGTGTCCGACCCGGTTTCGACAGCAAGGATCTTGTCGCTCGGCACGCCGCGCGCCTGCAGATAGTTCTTGCCCGAGGCGGCTTCGGTGAACAGATCGCCTTCTTGCTTGCCGCCAACGGTGATCACACGTGGCGCGACACCGGCCCGAAAGAGCCGGTACGCCCGGTCGAGCCGCGCTTCGAACACCGAGGACGGCGTACCGGAATATTGTGCGGCGCCGAGCACGACGATCGCGTCGGCATTCGTGTAATCGTCGATGCGCGCGACCTGCCATACGCGAAACGCGGTTCCGCCGACCAGCACCGCCGCCATCACAACCGACCCGACGATCAGTCGCCGCGCCCAGCGCAGCGACCCCGCACCGAAGCCGCGCGGCCGTGCCGGATCGGGAGCCGCAGCGGCTCGGGTGCGCATCGTTGGCAAATCCACTCCCCAAGTCTGCCAGGAGCGGTGCCGAACCCTCGCCCGGCTGACGCCGCCCGTGCCGGACCCCGCCACGGCTCGCCGACTTCGCGCCCAGCTCGAACGGCGATCACGCCTTCGCCGTCGGTCAGCCGGAACTACCAGCCTCGGGCTCGCCACTCGGAGAGGTGGGGGCGTTCGGTTCCGAGGGTGGTGTCGTCGCCGTGGCCGGGATAGACCACGGCGTCGTCGGGGTAGCGGTCGAACAGTTTGGTTGTGACGTCGGTGTAGAGGGAGGTGAAGTCCTCCGGGGAGGTGGTGCGGCCGACGCCGCCGGGGAACAGGGAGTCGCCGGTGAACAGGTGGGTGCGATCGGCGCCGTCGGTGAGGGCGAGGGTGATCGAGCCCGGGGTGTGGCCGCGCAGATGGATGACCTCGAAGGCCAAGTCGCCGATCCGGACGGTGTCGCCGTCGGCGAGCAGCCGATCAGGGCGGGTCGGAAGCGAATCGGCGTCCAGCGGATGGGCCGCGGTCGGGGCGCCGGTGGCGGCGATGGTCTCCTGCAGCGCCATCCAGTGGTCGCGGTGCTGGTGCGTGGTGACGATCAGCTGGACTTGCCCCGGCGTCTCCTGTTCGACGAGCGCGGCGATGCGGGGCGCCTCGTTGGCGGCGTCGATGAGCACAGCGGCGCCGGTGTCGGCGCACTGCACCACGTAGCAGTTGTTGTCCATGTGGCCGACGGACATCTTGACGATGCGGGCGCCGGGGACGTCGCGCTGCTGCGGGTTCGAGTCCGGCGACACGTGGCCGGTGTAGGGGCGATCGATGGTGATCACGAAACGATGCTAGCGGGCTAGATTCGTGCCATGGCACTGCCGCCGCGGAATCGCCGCCGACTACATCACCACTCGCCGCGGCGGTATCGATGCCGAGGCCCGCACTCGGCTGTCGGAGGCACAGCGCCATCTCGACGAGGCACAGCGGTCGGCGTCGAGCGACCCGACGCAGGCCCTCCAGCACGCGCAGGCGGCGGCGGATCTGGGCGGGCGCGCACTGCAAGCGGCCCAGACGAGCGTGCGGGCGTGGGAGAGCAGCCGGGCTCCGTCCGGCAGCGGTCGAGCCGGGGCGGTACTCGGCGGCATACTGCTGGAAGCGCTGCTGCGCGGGGCAGCAGGCGGCGCACGACACTCCGGAGGCGGGTGGAGCGCGGGCTCGTACGGCGGCTCCACCGGCTCTAGGCGGATCGGCCGCGGCGGAAGATTCTGACCGCGACTTGACCCTGACACCGCGTGAGGCCATAGACCAGGACCTGTCATGTTCAGTATCGGAGATTTCGCCAGACACGGACGGGTGTCGGTGCGCATGCTGCGCCACTACGACGCGATCGGGCTGCTTCGGCCGGATCGGGTCGACGCCACCAGCGGCTATCGCTACTACGAGGCGGGGCAGCTGGCCCGGCTCAATCGCATCGTCGCTCTGAAAGATCTCGGCTTCACCCTCGAACAAGTGCGCCGGATCCTGGACGAGCGGTTGGGCGGTGCGGAGCTGCGCGGCATGCTCATGCTCCGTCGCGCCGAGCTCGAGCAGCGCATTACGGGCGACCGCGCCCGGCTGGTCCAGGTCGAGACGAGACTTCGCATCATCGAGAAGGAGGGCGCTATGCCTGCCCACGATGTAGTGATCAAATCCGTCCCCGCCGTTCGGGTAGCGGAATTGACCGGCATCGCAGACGATTTCGAGCCCGAATCGATCGGTCCGGTGATCGGCCCGCTGTTCGACGACCTGTGCGAGCGCCTGGAACGCGCGGAGGTCACGCCGGCCGGCGCCGGCATCGCCTACTACGAGGAACGCGGCGACGGCACCGTACTCGTCCACGCCGCGATGCAGGTCGACCTCGACCCGGCCGGCGAGCATGATTTCGCGGTGGTGGACCTGCCCGCGATCGGCCGGGTCGCGACCGTCGTGCACCGCGGCAGCATGGATCTGGTGCTGGAACCCTGGCAGGCGCTGGCGCGCTGGATCGACGAGAACGGCTACCGCATCGTCGGTCCCAGCCGCGAAGTGACCTTGGTCTACACCGAGGACACGGCGGGCTGGGTCACCGAGCTGCAGGAGCCCATCCAGCCGAAATAGGGCTCGACGGCGGCGATCCGGTTACCGACCGACCACGCCCAGCCGCTCAGCGGGCGCAGACCGCGGACAACGCGGTCAGCTCGGAACGCACCGCCGCGAGCAGACCGTCGGCGTGCGCGCCACCGCCGAGCACACCGACGGTCAGCTCGCGCGCGAAGGTGTAGACGAGAAATGTGACCGCGGCCGAGGCACCCGCCGAGGGGCGGGGGTGGGCGGACAGATAGACGATCTCGTAGTCCGTCAGTTCGATGGTGGGCGGTATGCGGAACGCGGGGACGACGCCGGTGTTGGTCACGGCGATATGCCCGGCCAGGGAGTGAATTCTGCTCGCGCCGTAGAAATCCGGGAAATGCAGAACGGACTGCTGCACAACGCCTTCGGACAGATCGTGCGCCAGCCGTGCCGAAATGCGCTGGGCCAGTTCGATAAGACTCGCGTCGGGATCCACCCGCGTGGCGAACGAGGCCGGCCCGGCCATGTTGGTACCAGCCGAAGCAGCGATCTGCGGTCGCATACGCGTGCGCAGATCCACGGGATACAGGCAACCCAGCCGCATCGCTCCGCCCGCGGTCTCGCGCGCGTACGCGCGCAGCAGTGCGGCGGTGAGCAGGCCGTTGACCGTCGCGCCCGCCGTGCGGCCGAGCCCCACGATCCGTGCGGTGGCCTCCGCGTCCAGCCGCACGCGCCGTGGGCGTGTAAGCGTGCTCGGCGTGGGCTGCGCGCTGTCGGCAAGCAGGTCCCTCGCCTCCGATGGGAGTGGCTTGGTCACGTCCTCGAACCCGGACGTCGCGGCCGCAGCGATGCCGCGCGCCGCGGCGTACCACTCCAGAGACTGCGGAATATCTTGCGGCACAACATTTATCGGCACCTGCTCGACGATGTCGGTATAGTACGCCCACAGTCGCGCCAGCAGTTCGACGCAATGGCCCGCGTCGGCGACGCTGTGGTGGACGAACAGCGTGACACGCCAGCGGTCCGCGCCCGAGCCGACGACGTCCAGATACGCCACCTGGGCCGCCGGGTCCACTACCGGGATGCCGACCTCCGCCACGTCACCCTCGCGCACCGACGCCGGGGTCCATGCCCGCTCGTCCGGATGCAGCAGATATCCCTGCCCCACAGCGTCTTCCACGATGCGGCAACCCACCACCGGATAGGCGCTCCGCAGCGTCGCGAACGCCTCCCGCAGCGCCGCGGCGTCGAGCGCTCCCCGCACCGATACCGACCGGCCCGTGTAGGTGCCGTGCCGCACGAACCGCTGCTCCGACGGATCCAACACCCGAACCAGACCGTCCTCATCCCGCAACACCACGCAAGGGTGCGGCACCGTCGGCGCAGGCGCAAACCGACCGGGCGGATGCGGAAGACTGCCGGTATGAGTCTCGCCGCACACCTCGAGGACATCGGCCTGCCGTCGGTCGAGCAGCAGCTCGCCCACCCCACCGTGGTGGGTATCGCCGACGGCACCCTGCCCGAACCGATCTTCCGGTCCTGGCTGGAGCAGGACTATCTGTTCCTGCTCGACTACGTCCGGGTGTTCGCCCGCCTCGCCTGGCAGGCCCCGGCCAGCCATCTGGGCGACCTGGTCGACCTCGCGCACGCCACCTACCACGAGGAGCTGTCGCTGCACCGCTCGCTGGCCGCCGAGTTCGGCGCCGATCTCGACGGTGCCGTCAAAGGCGCACCGTGCGTGGCGTATACGGCGTTCCTCCTGGATTCCGCCGCGTCCTATGGCGAGGGCCTCGCCGCCCTCTACCCGTGTATGTGGGGGTACTCCACGCTCGGGGCGCGGCTGGCCCAGAACCCGCCCACCGAGCCGCGCTATCGCCGCTGGGTCGACACCTATGCCGATCCGGGATTCGCCGCACTCACCCGTCGCTGCGCGCAGATGATCGACGAGTCCGGCGCCGACCCGGCGCGGGCGGAAGAACTATTCCGGGAAGGGATGCGACACGAGCTCGCGTTCTGGGACGTTCCGCGCTGAACGCTTCGCCGCCGCCTGCGCTCACCGGCACAGTCAACGGCCTCGTCCACCACAAGCACATCGGCGAGGCCGTGCACCACGACCGCTACGACACGGCGGACTCGCATTGTCACTGACCGATCGTTGCGCGCGCCGGAGGCCACCGACCTAGGCTGACACTGTGAGTCAGGAGCACGTGCGGGCGTCCGACGCCGATCGCGAGAAGATCGTCGACCAACTGCGTAATGCGATGAACGAGGGCAGGCTGTCCCTGCACGAGTTCGACGAACGACTGCAGCGGGTGTATGCCGCCAAGACCTACGGCGAACTCACACCACTGCTGTCCGATCTTCCCGCGCAACGGAATTCGCGCCCGGCGCAGGCCAGGGGCATCCCGCAGTGGGTCACGATCATGTGGATTCCGTGGGTGTTCGTCAATGTGCTGTGCGTGGCGATCTACCTGGCCACCGGCGCCGGTTACTTCTGGCCGTTCTGGGTGGCCGCGCCATGGGGTGCCGCGCTGTTGATTCCGACCACGATCGGACTCATCGTGCGCAAGAACGGTACCTGAACGACAACGCCCCCTGGCCGATGGCGGCCACGGGGCGATGCGACGGAACTCAGGCGCCGATCAGGTGCTGGGCCAAGTAGCCCTCGACCTTGTCGAGCGCGATGCGCTCCTGGGTCATGGAGTCGCGCTCGCGGATGGTCACCGCCTGATCGTCGAGCGTCTCGAAGTCGACGGTGACGCAGAACGGCGTGCCGATCTCGTCTTGACGACGGTAACGGCGACCGATGGCACCGGCGTCGTCGAATTCGACATTCCAGTTCTTGCGCAGCCGCGCGGCGAGGTCTTTCGCCTTCGGCGTCAGATCGGCGTTGCGCGACAGCGGGAGCACCGCCGCCTTCACCGGGGCGAGACGGCGATCGAGGCGCAACACCGTCCGGGTGTCCACCCCGCCCTTGGCGTTCGGCGCCTCGTCCTCGGCGTAGGCGTCGACCAGGAACGCCATCAGCGACCGGGTGAGGCCCGCCGCAGGCTCGATGACGTACGGGATGTAGCGCTCGTTGGTGGTCTGGTCGAAGAAGCTCAGCTCGGTGCCGGAGTGCTCGGAGTGCGTCTTCAGGTCGAAGTCGGTGCGGTTGGCGATGCCCTCCAGCTCACCCCACTCGTTGCCCTGGAAGCCGAAGCGGTACTCGATGTCGGTGGTGCCCGCCGAATAGTGCGAGAGCTTGTCCTTCGGATGCACGAACAGCCGCAGGTTCTCGGGGGTGATGCCGAGGTCGGTGTACCAGGAGAACCGGGTCTCGATCCAGTACTTGTACCACTCCTCGTCCTCGCCGGGCTTGACGAAGTACTCCATCTCCATCTGCTCGAACTCGCGGGTGCGGAAGATGAAGTTGCCCGGGGTGATCTCGTTGCGGAAGCTCTTGCCGATCTGCGCGATACCGAACGGCGGCTTCTTGCGCGCGGTGGTCATCACGTTGGCGAAGTTCACGAAGATGCCCTGCGCCGTCTCCGGGCGCAGGTAGTGCAGGCCCTCGTCGGACTCGATCGGGCCGAGGAAGGTCCTGAGCATCATGTTGAAGTCGCGCGGCTCGGTCCAGCGGCCGACGGTGCCGCAATTCGGGCAGGCGACGAGTTCCATCGAGACCGCGTCCGGGTCATCGAGCTTGTTCTTCAGCGCGTACGCCTCCTGCAGGTGGTCCTGCCGGAAACGGTGGTGACAGTGCAGGCATTCGACCAGCGGGTCGTTGAACACGCCGACGTGGCCGGAGGCGACCCACACCTGGCGTGGCAGGATCACCGAGGAGTCGAGGCCGACGACGTCCTCGCGGCTGGTGACCATGGCGCGCCACCACTGCTTCTTGATGTTCTCCTTGAGCTCGACGCCCAGCGGACCGTAGTCCCATGCCGACTTGGTGCCTCCGTAGATCTCACCGCACGGGTACACCAGACCCCGGCGCTTGGCGAGGTTGGCAACGGTGTCCACCTTCGACTTGGGTGCCACGCGAGAATTCTCCATCCACTGCGAGTCGGATTGTTGCGTATACGCGACAGTGTTGCGTACAAGCTGCGATTGCGCCCAGCCTATCGGCACTGCGACAGCCGGTTTCAACCGCACGGTCCCGCGCGTCCGTTTGACATGCGCACCTGTGCATATGCAAACTGGTAATGCTTTCCATTAAGGAGTTGGTGACATGACTGCCGAGACCGCCGCGGCGCCGCCGCACAACCCATATCGGTCGCCCGGCCCGGCGCCGGTTCCCGCGCGGACCGTCCTGGAGGACGCGGGTGAGTTGCTGCGGGCGCTGGCAGCGCCGGTTCGTATTGCTATCGTGCTGCAGTTGCGCGAGTCGCCGCGCTGTGTGCACGAATTGGTCGACGCGCTCGGTGTCACCCAACCGTTGGTCAGCCAGCATCTGCGTATCCTCAAGTCCGCTGGCGTCGTGCACGGTGAGCGGTCGGGTCGCGAGGTGCTCTACGAACTCGTCGACGACCATCTGGCGCACATCGTCGTCGACGCCGTCGCACACGCCGAGGAAGGGTGATCCGTGCCAGAGAATACGGCCGCTCCGCAGAAACCGGTCGGCATCCGCAGCACCAGGCAGCGCAGCGCCATCGCCGCGCTGCTCGGGGACATCGATGAATTCCGCTCTGCCCAGGACCTACACGACGAGCTGCGCAAACGTGGCGAGGGCATCGGCCTGACCACGGTCTACCGGACGCTGCAGTCGCTGGCCGACGCGGGCATGGTGGACGTGCTGCGCACCGACTCGGGCGAATCGGTCTACCGCCAATGCTCCACCGGGCACCACCACCATCTGGTGTGCCGCCACTGCGGCCACACCGTCGAGGTGGAGGGCCCGACGGTCGAGGCGTGGGCCGAGGCGATCGCGTGCGAGCACGGCTTCACCGAGATCAGCCACACCCTGGAAGTGTTCGGCACCTGCACGTCCTGCGACAAGGCGCACCGACGCAACGGGTAACCGACCCGTGCTCCGATATCCCGGTTGACGACGCCGGGAGCCGGATCCAGGCTCCCGGCTGCCCACCTCACCACCCGCGGCGATGAGGATTGCCTCCGGTCTGGCTCCGAGCGCCTGAGGGTCACGCGTGGTCCCGCCCGCGCGGCACGCCATTTCCGCAGACAAGCGACCCGGCACCGGGTCGCAAATGGGCGGCGGGGTCTCGGCGACCTTCGCACCGTCCTGCGCTGACGGAAGAGGGCCGCCTCGGATGAGATACGGCCGCTCCGTCCGTCTCGGTCAGCGAGTCAGCCCACGGGAACTGGATTCCGCGCTGACTCCCGCGTCTCGGCGGAACGACCGCGCAGCGCGCCGACGCCGAGCAGTGCGAGTGCGACCGCGCCCCAGACCAGCAGCACCGCGAGCGGACCAGCGGCGGCGGCGCCGTCGAAGAACGCGACCGAGCGCAGCAGCGAGCCGGCCGCGCCGGGCGGCAGCAGCTGGCCGATCGCGCCCCACGGCTGCGGCAGCAGCTCCGGCGCCGATGTGGCCGCGGAGAACGGGTTGCCGATCAGCAACATGGTGAGCGCGGCGATGCCGATACCCGCGGGGCCGAACACGGTGGCGAACCCGACCACCGAACCGGCGACCGCGAACGAGACCAGCCCGGCGACGGAGGCGAGCACCAGGTAGGACCCGGGCACCACCGACATCCAGCCCTGAATGATCGCCATACTCAGCAGGCCACCCGCGAGACCGAAGGTGACCAGCCCGATCAGTTTGCCGCCAACCGCTGGGATCAGCAGCGCGAGCAGCACACCCGCCGCGATGCCGGACATCACCAGCGGCAGCACCATCGCGCCGAACGCGGTGCCGCGTGGGTCGTCCGAGTCGGCCGGCACCACGTCTTCCACGCGGGCGGCGGGCGCGCCGGAGAGTTGCTGCCCGATCTGGGTCAGCTGCTGCGCGACGGCGGAACTCGCGCCGGAGGCGATCAGCACGCGCGGCGGGCCGTCGCCGGTGACGATCGCGCCGTAGACCTCCCGGTCCTCGATCGCGGCGCGAGCGGCTGCCTCGTCCACAGCGGTGGTGATCTCGAAGGCCTCCGGACTGTGCTGGGCGAGTTTGTCGACGACCACTCCGGCTTGCGGGCCGGTGACCGCCAGCGGCAGGTCGCGGGGGGCGATATTCGCGGCGGGCCAGGCGAACGCGATCAGCATCAACGCCTGGAGCAGAGCGGTGCCGAGGCCGAGAGCGAACGCCCGCTGCATGGTATTCATGACGTTCTCCCATAAATCGGATGATCGTTCTTTTAGCTGATTTCAAGGTCGCACGAGGGCGCGAAGTTGTCAAGAACGGATATTCGTTTTACTTTGGTGGCATGCCCCGAGTCAGCGAAGAGCACCTGGAACGCCGCAGGCGGCAGATTCTGGACGCCGCGCGGAAGTGCTTCGCCCGCAAGGGGTTCCACGAGACCTCCATGCAGGACGTGTTCGCGGAGTCGGGCCTGTCGGCCGGTGCGGTCTACCGCTACTTCAAAAGCAAAGACGAGCTGATCACCGCCCTGGCCACACAGACGACGGTGTCGCTGCGCGTGGCGATGGACCAGGCGATCAGCCGCGACCAACTCCCCACGCCCGCCGAACTGATCACCACGATCGCCGAGGAGGTCGTGCGGCGCAGCGGACCCGACGGGCCGGTGCGGCTCGCGCCGCAGGCTTGGGCGCTGGCCCTGGTGAATCCCGCGGCAGCCGTCATGGTCCGCGAGACGATGCTCGCGATGCGCGCGATGTGGGTCACTTACGTGGAGCGCATGTGCGAGCAGGGCTGGCTACCAGAGGACACCGACGTCGATGCCGTGGCCAAGGCGATCATCGGGCTGCTGCCCGGGTTCATCCTCCAGCACCTCATCCTCGGCGACCTGGATCCGGAGACGCTGGCGCGCGGCGTGCGCACGCTGCTCCCCTACGGCGAAACCGCCGCCACGACAGCAGGCGAAAGCAGCTGAGTCCCGAAGCTCAGGGCAACAGACCCTGCCTGGCGCGGCTCGCATTGGACAGCACGAGCAGCAGCATCGTGGTCAGGGCCTGGTCGTCCAGGCCCGCGGCGGGGAAGGTGTAGCGCAGGATGACGTCGGCGAGTTTGCCGTGGCCGATCACGGTGAGCGAGCCGAACTGCAGCGCATTGTTGCGCTCGGCGACGCGTTTGTGCAGCTGCGGTTGCAGCGGACGATCCCAGGCCAGCACGCAGGTCAGGGTCAGCACGTCCAGGCCGGGCGCGAGATTCACCGCACGCAGCGAGCACAGCGCGCCCTCGTACTCGAATCCGAGCGACCCTTCGGCGTCGACGCGCACGCCGATGCCATAACTCGACAAGCATGCCCCGGCACGCGCCTGTAGTTCCCGCTCGGGGGTCACCGCTGCGCCCATGTCCGCGCCGCCGTTCACTTGATGCCGCCGAAACGGCGATCACGCGACGCGTACTCGACGCAGGCGTCCCATAGATTGCGCCGATCGAAATCCGGAAACAGCGTGTGCTGGTACACGTATTCGGCGTACGCCGCCTGCCAGATGAGGAAGTTGGAGCTGCGGAACTCGCCCGACGGACGCAGGAACAGATCCACGTCCGGCATGTCGGGCTCGTCCAGGTACTTCTCCAGCGTCGCCTCGGTGACCTTCTCCGGATCGATCTCCCCCGCCGCCACCCGGCGCGCGATCTCTCTTGCCGCGTCCGCGATTTCGGCGCGGCCGCCGTAGTTGACGCACATGGTGAGGGTCATCACCGTGTTGTTCTTGGTGAGTTCCTCGGCGATCTCCAATTCCTTGATCACGCTGCGCCACAGGCGCGGCCTGCGACCGGCCCAGCGCACGCGCACGCCCATCTCGTTCATCTCGTCGCGGCGGCGGCGGATCACGTCGCGATTGAAGCCCATGAGGAAGCGCACCTCGTCGGGGCTGCGCCGCCAGTTCTCGGTGGAGAAGGCGTAGGCCGACAGCCACTTCACACCGATTTCGATGCAGCCCTCGACGGTGTCCATCAGCACGGCCTCGCCGCGCTCGTGACCCGCGGTGCGCGGCAACCCGCGTTCTTGGGCCCAGCGGCCGTTGCCGTCCATCACCAGCGCGACGTGATCGGGCACCAGTTCCGGCGGCAGCTGCGGCGGCCGAGCTCCCGACGGATGCGGCGAGGGCGGGCGGACGGCGCCCGCGGAGTTCGGCACGGTCGCGGTAGCGGAGGCTCGGCGGAGGATCACGGCCTCCATCCTGCCTGATCGTCACCACCGAACCTACCGCCGCGTTGCTTCTGATGAATTCCTCGGTTCCCAGCGCCCAGGGTGATTTATTCTTGTCCTAATCGTGATACTGGGGAGGGGTTTCTCGTACGTGACGGACTTACCAGGCACCGGAACCGCAGCCGGTTTCCGGTCCACTCGCGAATTACTCGGCCTTCCGGTCCCCTGGTGCGCGCGGTTCTTCGCGGTCGCCGAGCGCACCGTCGAGCGGTGGGAGAAGGGGGCCTTCCAGATCCCCGACATCGTCGCACGCGAACTCGCCGCCATCGCGGACGAGACCGAGCAGGTGGTCGAAGCCATGGTCGAAGCCATCGATGCCGGGGAGATCTCGCCCCGCCTGCACACCTACCGAACCAACGACGACTACACCAGGCACGAGCCGGGCACCCACTACCCGGCCACCTGGCATCGCGCGGTGTGCGCCCGGGTCATGATCGAGCTGCCCCAGGTAGAGCTTCAATTCGTCGAGTAGGCGGCTGCCTCGCCTTCGCTCGGCCCGGCGCGGGCTGAAGACGGACTTCGTCCGACCGCACCTTTTCTGCGGCTGCCTCAGCCTCCGCTCGGCCCGGCGCGGGCTACCGACAGACTTCGTCCGACCGCACCTTTTCTGCGGCTGCCTCAGCCTCCGCTCGGCCCGGCGCGGGCTACCGACAGACTTCGTCCGACCGCACCTTTTCTGCGGCTGCCTCAGCCTCCGCTCGGCCCGGCGCGGGCTACCGACAGACTTCGTCCGACCGCACCTTTTCTGCGGCTGCCTCAGCCTCCGCTCGGCCCGGCGCGGGCTACCGACAGACTTCGTCCGACCGCACCTTTTCTGCGGCTGCCTCGCCTTCGCTCGGCCCGGCGCGGGCTACCGACAGACTTCGTCCGACCGCACCTTTTCTGCGGCTGCCTCGCCTTCGCTCGACCCGGCGCGGGCTACCGACAGACTTCGTCCGGCTGTGTCTTTGGACCGCTCGATCAGCGGCAGAGTGCGCAACTGACGCTCCAGGTGCCATTGCAGATGCGCTGCGACCAGCCCGCTGGCCTGTCTGCGTACCGCATCGGGCACCGTCTCGACGTACTCCCACTCCCCCCGCAGCAGAGCGACCAGTAGGTCCAGCACGCCGGGGGCGGGTGTGGCCGCGCCCGGTGGACGGCAGTGCACACATACCGCGCCACCGGCTGCGACGTGGAAGGCGCGATGCGGACCCGGCGTCGCGCACTTGGCGCATTCGTCCAGCGCGGGCGCCCAGCCCGCGAAACCCATGGCGCGCAACAGGAACGCGTCCAGGATCAGTTCGTGCGGCCGCTGCTTGGCCGCGATCGCGCGCAGGGCGCTCGCGGTGAGCGCGTGCAGCCGTGGCGCGGGCGCGCGCTCCTCACCCGCGAGGCGTTCGGCGGTTTCCAGCACGGCGCACGCGGTGGTGTAGCGCCCGTAGTCGTCGATGATGTCGGCGGCGAACGACTCCATCGTGTGTACCTGGGTGACGGTGTCGAACGTGCGCCCCGGATACAGCTGCACATCGATGTAGGAGAACGGCTCCAACCGGGCCCCGAACCGCGACTTGGTGCGCCGCACCCCCTTGGCGACCGCGCGTACCAGGCCGTGCCGGCGGGTGAGCAGCGTGACGATGCGATCCGCCTCGCCCAGCTTGTGCTGGCGCACCACTACCGCCTCGTCCCGATACAACCGCACGCTGACAGCATAGTTCTGTGTTTGATTTGCAGCGCCTGCGGCGCTGCGTGTTCGCGGCAATGCTAGGTCTCGCTTCGCTCGAAAGTGGGGGTGGGCCGAGTGGTTGTTCGGGTCGGCAACCGTGGCATGAAGGGCGTGCCGCACTTCATCATTAGCGGCTGGGTGCCTGCCTCTGCTGACTTCGTCGCGGACGCGGCGGCCGCTCGGACGCGAGCCGGGCCGCGAACAGGCAATGCTCGCTCTCGCTTCGCTCGAAAGCGGGAGTCGGGCCGATATGGTTGCGGGCAGCGACAACGCGAGACCTCGAAGTTCGCTGCTGAGCGGGGCGTCAGCGGCTGCGCCGCAACGCTGAGCGCGACGCCGACGGCTATCGGTCGGGTCACCAGTTCTCGGTACTCGCCACGTCGGGCGCCGTTGGGTCGATCAGTCGCCGGTGCGGATGAGCCCGGAGATCAGCAGCAGCACCGACTGCTGGGCCTGCGCGCGGGCGGTGTCCGGGTCGTCGGCGTGCGCGACGATCAAGGCGGCCTCGCTGACCACGCTGACGACCAGCTGGGCCAAGACGGTGATCGGAGCCTCGGCGATCAACCCGGCAGCGCGGGCGCGTTCGAGTTGGGCGGTGATCAGGCCCAGGCCGTGGGCCGATTCGAATTCGCGCCAGGCCTGCCAGCCGAGCACCGCGGGGGCATCGGTGAGTGCGATCCGCAACATCGCGGGCCGCTGGCAGATCTCCAGGAACAGGCCGAGGCCCGCCGCCATCCCGGCCATCACATCATCGGAATCGACCGCGCCGATGGCCTTTTCGATTTCCTCGGTGGTCTCGACCTCGATCTGCTCCAGCACCGCCAGGAACAGCCCACGCTTGTCGCCGTAGTGATGGTGCAGCGCGCCCCGGGTGACTCCCGCCTCGGTGACCAGCTCTTCGGCCGAGGTCCCCGCGAAGCCGCGCTCGGTGAACAGGCGGCGTCCGGCCTGCTCGAGCGCGGCTCTGGTTGCGCGAGAGCGGTCTTCCTGGCTACGGCGTGGCATGCAGCCGAGTGAACTCCAGAATCGTTTCGGCGAGCAACTCCGGCTGGTCCTCCGGCAGGAAGGTGTAGGAGTCGTCGATGAGCCGCAGCGTCGTGTTCGGCAGGTCGCGGGCCAGACGTTCGGCGAAGGACACCGGGAACAGGCGTTCTTCGCGCGCCCAGGCCAGCAGCACCGGAACGTCGACGTCGGCGAAGTGCCGCGCGGCGTCCAGCGTGTACCGGCGATGCGCGGATTTCAGGAAGCGGCGCAGGTCTTCCCGGATCGCGGCCGAATGGCGGCTCGGCAGCAGATAGGAGTCGGCGATCTCGGGCGGCAGGGGCCGCTTGGTGACCCAGCCGAAGGCAACCGGCAGGCGGTGCAGTGCCCGGATGCGCATCACCTCGGTCAGCGCGCGGATCGACCCGGGGATCTTCGCCAGCAGCGGAAGCGCGGTGAACGGCTGCGGCAGGAAGCCCTCGTAGCTGTCCACCGAGGCGAGGACGACGCGGCCGATCCTCGAACGGTCGCGAGTCAGCAACACTTGGGTGATCGCTCCCCCGGTGTCGTTGGCCACCACGGTGACGTCGGTGAGGTCGAGCCGCTCGAGAAAAGCGGCGATCAGGTCGGCGACGCCAGCGGGGGTCAGCTCGGCGTCGGGGACCGGGATCTCATGCGAGCCGAGTGGCCAGTCCGGCGCCAGGCAGCGGTATCCGGCGGCGGAGATCACGGGGACCACCTTGCGCCAGAGGTCGGCGTTGACGAGCAGGCCGTGCACGAAGACGACCGGAGCGCCCTCCCCGGTCTCGTGGTAGCGGATGCGGCCGCCGGGCAAGTCCACTTCATGGATGCGGCCGAGTGCTGTGCTGGTTGCCATGGGTCCTCCAGTCGTCGCTGTTCCCGACCACCTTTACATACATACGGTATGTATGTCACCCCTACCCAGGGTGGAATTCGGGGCGTCGATATGGACGATTGACCAAAACGAGAGCTACGTTTACCGAAACACGACGAGACGGAGCTCAGATGACGGTGTCCGATCCGACCCGGCTTCCGCCCGATACGCGCGAGCTGGGACTTGCCGAACTGGCTGCCGCGCTCGCGAGCGGCGCGATCACCTCGACCGCGGCGGTCGGCGGCGCACTCGACCGGATCGAGGCGGCGCAACCCACGCTCAATGCCTTCCGCATCGTTCGCCGCGAACGGGCGCTGGCCGAAGCCGCCGAAGCCGACCGGCGACTGGCCGCCGGGGAACGGCTGCCGCTGCTGGGCGTGCCCATCGCGGTGAAGGATGACACCGACATCGCGGGCGAGCCGACCGCCTTCGGTTGCGGCGGCGACTTCGCGCCGAAAACCGAAGACGCCGAATCGGTTCGGCGCCTCCGCGCGGCGGGCGCGGTGATCGTCGGCAAGACCAACACCTGCGAACTCGGGCAGTTGCCGTTCACCAGCGCCGCCTGGTTCGGGCACACTCGCAATCCGTGGGACCGCACCCGGACGCCCGGCGGATCTTCCGGCGGCTCGTCAGCGGCCGTCGCGGCCGGATTGGTCCCTGCTGCACTGGGTTCCGACGGCGCCGGCTCGATCCGCATTCCGGCCGCCTGGACGAACCTGGTCGGCATCAAGCCGCAGCGCGGGCGGATCTCCACGTGGCCGGAATCCGAGCTGTTCTACGGACTCACCGTCAACGGGCCGCTGGCGCGCACCGTCGCGGACGCGGCGCTGCTGCTGGACTCGGCTGCCGGACCGCACACCGGCGACCTGCACACACCCGCCCCGATCACGGCCTCGGACGCCGTCGGCCGTGACCCGGGACGATTGCGGATCGCGCTCTCGCTGGGAATTCCGTTCACCGCGACCAAGACGGCACTCGACCCCGAGGTCGAGCAAGCGGTCCGGCGCACCGCCGACACCCTGCGCCATCTCGGGCACACGGTGACCATGGCCGACCTGCACTACGGCGTCATGATCGGCGCCTCGTTCCTGCCGCGTTCGCTGGCGGGTATCCGCCAGGTGTACAACCGGATGCCCGGTCTGGAAGTCGACCCGCGCACCACGGCCAACGCCCGGATCGGCCGCGTGCTCGACGGACCGGCCCTCTACGCGGCACGCCGACTGGAACCCTTGCTGCACAAGCGAATCGGCCATTTCTTCCGCGACTACGACGTGGTCCTCGCCCCGACCACCGCGACTCCCCCGCCGCTCGCCGAGGAAATCGACGACATAGGCGTGCTGGCCACGAACAACCTCATCACCGCCGCCTGCCCCTACACCTGGCCCTGGAACGTCCTCGGCTGGCCGAGCGTCAACGTCCCCGCGGGCTTCACCGACTCCGGCCTCCCCGTCGGCGCGCAACTCATGGGCACGGCGAACTCCGAACCCCTCCTGATCTCGCTCGCCGCCCAACTGGAATCCGAGCTGCACTGGGAACGCCAGCGCCCCGCCCCTTGGTGGTGACCCCCGGCATTCGCGGGAAAATTCCGTCGGTTGCACCCGCAAGGCATCGAGAGGCACGAGTGCGTCCTCGACTTCGGTTCACTCCATACGGTGACTCCACCGTTGCCCTACGTTGTCCCGCAGCTTCGTGGCAACTCGATGGTCACCCCCAGTTTCTGGTCCGGGCGAGCGTCATCGATGGCGGCTCGCCATAGCGCTTGGCGTAGTCGCCAGCGAACCGCCCGAGATGGACGATCCCGGCCTGCGCCGCGGCGGAGTTGATGGTGAGGTCAGGATCCGCGGAATTGAGAAGCAGTTGCCTAACGTGCTTCATTCGCTGCTCGCGCAGGTAGCGGGCTGGCGAGACCCCGATGTGCCGGATGAACACGGCGTGCAGATGGCGAGGGCTGAGGTTGACAGCTCGAGCGATGTCGCCGACTGTACGCGGCTCGGCCAGGTGCTCCTTGATCCACGCGCGCGCCTCATCGACGTACCGGCTCGACGGCACTCGCAGGTTACCCCATACGAATTGGGAGCGCAGCCCCATGAGCAGTGCCGAGAAGACGGATGACTCGATGATCGAATGCGAAACCTTCACGTTCTCATCCGGCTCTTCGTCCAGCATTCGGCATACTTCGAGCAGCACGCCACGGACGGCGAGGCCGCCGTCGAGCACACGAGACTCGCTGCCGCCGAGCAATTCGAGCCGTCCGGTCGCGGCGCGCACACCGAACTCGTCGAGGCGCTCGGTGAATGGCTCCGCGTCGAAGGACACACACAGCCCGCCCCTGCCTGGCGCTGGCCGCAGGGTTGTCGGGTGGGCAGCTGAGACGAAGAACGGCTCAACGCCGGTCCACCGTGTGCCGTTGGCATCGACATACATCGGCCCTAGTGGCACTACGGCAACCACCGCGCCGGGCCTCGGATCGGTGGTGATTGCCACGACTTGCGAATAGCTGATCACTGCGAGGCCAAGGCTATTCAGTCGAGTGCCCGAGACAGTCCCCACAATGGGCCCGCGGACGGAGACGTCGTGCCGGTGAGGGGTCGCGGTGGCATTCGTGATGATCCGGGTCAGTTCGCCGATGTCATCCGTCGTGACCAGATGCCGGGAGGCAAGCGGAAAGCTGCGCGGCGGCTTCTCCATATCTGTGGATCTTGATACCACCATATCGCTCCAGCCAAGCACGACAGCGTGGTGAGCGCAATATGGTCGATCGTTCGAAGCTGCTGAGTGAGGGTGCCAGGTAGGACTTATCCATTCTCTGCGCGAGATCCTCCGATTCCTGCGACGTCCAGTTGCATCTGTGGCCCGATGCGAGGCGCGGACCTAGCGTCGCCCATAACGTGGCTGGCAGATAGACGACCACACCGCCCGCAAGCCCAGCGAGGCCGCCGGAGAGGGCGCAAACAGAATCATCGCCCCTCCGGAAGACCTGACCACCGTGCAGCTCTCAGGAGGCTGAGGATGACCGCTACCGATAACCCGATCACACCTACGACCGATATCACCGAGACCCTGGTGTCTCGGATTCACGAGATCGGTCCGCTGCTCCTCGAGGGTGCGGTGACCGCGGACCGCGACCGGCGGCTACCGGATGCCACTGTTGAGGCGCTGCGAGAGACGGGCGTGCGGGAGATCTCGACGCTGCAGAAGTACGGCGGCCATGAGGCGGGCGCTCGGACGCTCTTCGAGGTGGCACGTACGATCGGCTACTACGATCCCGCGGCTGCGTGGCTGACTGTCATCTCGAACGGATCGGTGCTCCTTACCAACCGGTGGCCGGAGGCGGCCGTCAACCGGGTATTCGACGACGGTCCGGTCGGCATGGCATCGGTTTTCGCCAGCCCCCGAGCCTCGATCGTTCGTGATGGCGAGGGCTATCGCGTTAGTGGCAAGTGGCCCTTTGCATCGAACATCCACCACTCGGACTGGGCAATCGGCGGCGCGCCGGTGTTGGAGTCCAATGGAGCGGCACCTACGTTCGGCTTCGCTCTGCTGAGCAGAGAGCAATACAGCATCGAGGACACGTGGTACGTGGTGGGCCTGCGCGGCACCGGGAGCAACACGTTGGTCGTCGAGGATCAGTGGGTACCGGCCGATCAGGTGATTTCTGGCCGGCAACTCTTGGGGCAAGAGCTCGAAGCTGACCCACATGCGACGTTCGGGCTACGCCTTGCGCCGATGACGACAATGATCACCACCCTCACGGCTCCAGCGCTCGGTGCCGCGCAGGCAGCGCTCGACTATGTGACCGAACAGGCCCAGCAACGGGGCATCGCCTACTCCGTCTACGCGAGGCAAATCGATTCCCGCGCTTTCGTAAAGGACCTCTCACATGCGGCACTGAAGCTGGACACCGCGCTCCTGCACCTACGTCGTTCGGCGGATACGGTGGACGCGGCCGCCCACAACGCTCAGCCTCTTCCGGTCGAGCTCCGCGCCCGTTCGCGGGGCGATGTCGGAACAGCCACCCATGAGATCGCCGACGCAGTGAACGATCTCATGTGGGCTCACGGCACCGCCGCGTTTGCAGAGAGCGCTTTGATCAGCCGTTTGTGGCGCGACATCAACACAGCTGTTCGCCACGCTATGCTCGCTGCGAACATCAATTTCGAGGTCTATGGCGGCGCGCTGCTCGGTGTCGACTATGCCATGGAGATGGTGTGAATTCAGCATTTTATGATCGCAGTATCGACCCGCCGGGTTGCGTGTTTGCCTGGATTTCATCACTGATATCCAATCGGCCTCTGCGAGCCGCCACCACGGAGACCGCGCTCGTGGAATTCCTATCCCAGCGTTCGGAGTCATGCATTTGATTACGCCAAAGCCCACGTCCCAACCCTCATACACCGACGCAGGCCGGATTTCACCGGTCGACACAGTGGGCCCCCGAGTTCCGCTGTATACCCACGAGTTCGCCACAGATCCACATCGGATCTACCGAGAGATGCGGAGTCAGTTCGGCTCACTCGTGCCGGTGTACCTGGCTCCCGACGTGCCTGCCACTCTGGTGATCGGCTACCAACACGCCGTGAGGATTCTCAATGATCCCGAACGCTTTCCGGCCGACCCGCGTACTTGGCAGGAGGGCGTTCCGGCCGACTGCCCCATCCTTCCGATGTTGGAGTGGCGGCCGAATGCACTGCGTAGCGCAGGGGTCGAGCACACACGCTACCGGCAGGCCATCGCGGCGAGCATAGCCGAAATAGATTTGCACACCCTCCGTTCCAGCGTAGAGCGCATCACCGTCGCGCTGATCAATAACTTCTGCACTGCCGGTGCTGCGGACCTGCTCGCTGAATACGCATTCCCGCTGGCGTTCGATGTCCTGAACGTTTTGCTCGGTTGCCCGCCGGAACTCGGGCAGCGGGTCGCGACCGGATTGGCCGCGATCTTCGATGGCATCGAGGCCGAAAAGGGCAACATAATACTTGCCGAGGCGCTGCACGAACTGGTCACCCTCAAACGGGTCGAACCCGGGGACGACGTCACCACTCGGCTACTGCAGCACCCGGCCGGGCTCGATGACACGGAGATGGTCCACCAGTTGGTGATCCTCTACGGCGGCGGGATCGAACCGCCGCAGAATCTGATCGCCAACACGCTGCTGGTGATTCTTACTGACGAGCGATTTGCAGGCAACGTAATCGGTGGAGCCCAGTCGACACGCGATGCCCTCGACGAAGTGTTGTTCAGCGACCCGCCGATGGCGAACCACTGCATCACCTACCCTCGCCAACCGATTCTGCTCGATGGAGTTTGGTTGCCTGCACACCAACCGGTCGTCATCAGCATGTCCGGCTGCAACAACGACCCCGCGATCAGCGCGGGCGAATATGCAGGTAACCGATCGCATTTGGCATGGAGTATCGGTCCACACGCTTGCCCGGCCAGGTCCGCGGCATACGTGATCGTTCAGGAAGCCATCGACCAACTGCTGGACGCACTCCCGGAGTTGAGCCTCGCCATGCCGGCCGACGAGCTGACGTGGCGGCCGGGGCCTTTCCACCGCGCTCTGACGGCCCTACCGGTCGCCTTCCCGAAGTCCCCACCACTGCACACGTTCTGAGTCCAGTGTTCCTAGTTCGTGGGGTAGCCAGGCGGTGGGGTCGGTGCGCAACAACTCGGCTACGAACCGACAATCCCGCTGAACTACTGGACTTGCCGAACACCGCCTGGCCTGTCGAGAGTAACCAGCATGCCTGCGCCGGTCATCGCCGCCGCACTGTCGCTCGCACCGCAGGACACTGGTCTCACCCCTCCGTGGACTTTCAGCAACAGACATACGCCCGCATCGGCATGAGAGCGCATTCGGAGGCAAGGCGGTTCACGGTTGAACCGGACCAGTCGGGTCAGCATTTTCCCGGGTCGGCCACAGCGACAGCTATTTTCAGCGCGTGTGGTAGAGATGGTCGCATGGTTACCGCGCACACGCCGCCACAGATCCCCCAGTGTGAGTTGTGTGGCGGCCCCCAGGTCGGCAATCTCCGCCTGGTCAGCCAGTACCACGTCGGCATACACCCGAATTTTCGCACCCTATGGGCAAAGCCGCTGTCGGCATTGAACGCTGTCATGTGCCTGCGCTGTGGACATACGATGCTCTTCGCCGCCGAGCTCGCGAAGGTCCGGGAGGAGGCCGAGAAGCATCCGGAGCGGTTCACCTGGTGATCATCACCAAGACTCGAATCCGGCCCGGGAATCTATTCCGCCGCGTCAGAGGACCGTGATCCACCACGCTCCGGCGCTCTCGCCGTCATCCTGCGCAGGTATTCCGCCGGTGTGGTATCGGTGAACTGACGAAATTCTCGGTTGAGGTGTGACTGGTCCGCATAACCGCAGGCTGCCGCGATGTCGCGCAATCCGGCGTGCGGCTGCTCGTCGACGTGGCGGCGAGCTCTCTCGAACCGCAAGAGACGCGCCGCGGTTTTCGGAGTAACGCCGATCTGCTGGGTGAACTTCGCGATCAGATGTTTGTGGCTCCACCCCACCTCCTCGACGATCCGACCGATCGGCATGGTTCCCCCGGTCTTCCGCAGTAGCGTCCAGGCTCGGCTGACTTCAGGGGACGGGCGGCGGCCGGTGACCATCCGGTCGAGGAAAAAGGCATCGAGAAGATCGAATCGGCCGCGCCAGGTCGCCTGGTCCCGAATCCGCTCGGCCAGGTCATGAGCACGGGATCCGACGACCTCACCGAGGTCCACCAGTTGTCCGCGGAACTCGATGCCGGGTGTATCGAGCAGTGTGTAGGCGGCAAGCGGATCGACCGACAGCTCGATATAGGACGGAGCGCACGTGCCGTCGATCGGAATCCGCGATGGACGCGACCCGATCAGGAATTCCGGTGGCCGGCTCCGGGAATCGACCAGCTTGAAAACCAATTGAACTACGGCAGCCGCGGGTAGAACGAAGTTTCCGCGCGGCGTGGCGGTCACCGGGTGGCCACCGTAGGCCCGCACCATCGACCGTAACCGCGGATGCGGGGCACCGATCACCGTCGTCGTCCGGATTTCCTCGTGCGCCTGGCCACGGACATTGTCATGCCGGTCAGCTATCACTACACGTCACCTTGATCGTCGTGCACTACATGCCGACCGCGGTAGCGACTCGGCTAGCTTCGCATCGGATGTCAGGTTCACCGAGTATCGCGAGCCGGGTGCCCGCGGAGCAAGGGCAGGAGTCGAACTCAGACGGCCGTGACGCCGAACGGGATCACCTTCGCGGTCGCGGTCGCGACGGCGAGCACCGTTCCCTGGGAGTCGGCCAGCGATGCTTCGACACGCACGATGTCCCCGTTGCGGTGCACGATGCGCCCCCGGCCGATGAGACGCCCCGGAACAACGGGTTCGAGAAAGTTGACGTTCAAGTCGAGGGTGGACTGGAACTCGTCGGGTCCCAGTGTGGCCAGCACACACGGGCCGATGGTGTCGTACAGCATCGCTGCCAGGAAGGCGCCGAGCACGTTGCCCATCGGATTCACGAAATCGTCGGTCGCCGTGAACGCCAGCTCGATCGTGCCTGCTTCGGGATCGGCGTCGATGAACTCCAGCCCGAGCGTCGCCGCAGCCGGAGGCATGGGCGCGTCGCCGCGCATCGCGGTCCAGAACGGTCCCGAGCGGTCGTTGTCGGACAACATCACTCCTTTTCTCGGCGAAATGGCTTCTTCCGCAATGACTTCGCTCGCATTCGGACGGATGTCCCACCGGAATTCGCAGGACGTTCGATGCGCGGATACCAGGGCGGCAACAACTACGTCCGGAAGGTATCAACTCGGAGGCACCGTGTCTTGAATGTTCTTTACCTGCGATACGTCGCCGTCGATGCGCAGGGCGGCGGCGCTCCGATCCGTTTCCGCCTGCACCGGCGCACCCGCATTACCTGGCGTCGACGGCGGCGCCGCGCACCACGTGCGCGTAGTGCGCGAGTGAAAATTCTTCAAGACGGCGCCGGTTGCGTCTTCTACTCTCGACCGAGCAATCACCCGAGCCGAGCAGTGACAGATGTCGAACGACAAGACCTTCCCTCGATTCGGTCACATCGAAACCTGTTCGACCACAGGTCATGCTCGCTCGGCACAAGGACATCTCGCTGACGATCGGATCGCGATGCCGCACTCGGAGCCTCACTACGTCGGACAACCACCGTACGGCGATGCACTGCCCGTGGGCAGATCCAGCAGACGCCGCGCCGTCCGGCTGGCACTGCTGCTCAGCGGTGGGGTGCTCGCCTGCCTCGGCGGCTACGTCGCGATCCTCTTGCTGACCGTCGGCACGTTTCCTTGGACGCAGGGGACCTACACCACCGAAGGTGCCGCGCCGTGTGAACTCGTCGACGGTTCGGTGTTGCGACGGTGGACCGGCGTCGATTCGACGTCGCGGGATAATTCGGTCGGTTCCACCCACGCGTGCAAGGCATCGAGCGGTACGGGCGATTCGCCCGGTTCGGCGAGCATCGAGATCTCGGTCAGAGTCACGCGCACCGACCGCGAAGCAAGCTTCGGCTGGTCGGATACCAAGAACTTCTGGTTGTCGACGGTGCGCGATGAGAGGAGCACCACCGCCGGTGACCTGCCGAATCTAGGACAGGACGCGTTCTTCGTGCGCCGGGTCATCGGCAGCGGCTGGGTCGACTATCGACTCAGCGTCCTGGACGCGAACCTCACCCTCGACGTGAACACACGAGTCGAATTCCACAACGATGTCGGCGCGAGCGCCGACGACATGAACGACATCCAGGCGATCAGCGAGCAACACGCGCGTCGGGCGCTCGATCAGCTCCGACGCTGACTCGGATCGGACGCTCGGCCCTGCGACGACCGGCGCGCGGAATCGGCGGAGTTCTACCGCATCGCCGGTGCGGACGCGGACCATCGCCCCGTGCGCTGCACAGCTCGCTGCCGGCCATTGTCTATTCGCTGGCCCGACGGGTGCCGTATATCCGTGCGGCGCAAGGACGACGGGACAGTCCACCGCCCTGAGCTGATATTTGCCAGCGGCCAGTTGGAATTCCCCGCCGACGGCCACTTAGCGGGGCGTCATGTGGCCGTCATGGCGAACCGACAGCAATCCAGTGAGACTGCTGGCGGACGACCGCATGCGGCAATGCAGTCCGTTGCAAGAGCCGAGTTTTCGCCCTGCGCGAAAAGAGATGGGGGATCGCTCCGCATTACGTGGTCGCTTACCTCTGGGTAATCAACCGACCCAGGGGTACGTGCTTGCCCGGGACGGCGGGATGGATGAGGTTGAGGTGGACAAGTTTTCGATCTTCAGGAGGCGGGCTCATGGCGACGCAGACGTCGGTGACGGTGTTGGGGCTGGGAAGCATGGGGCGGGCCGTGGCGTCTGCCCTGCTCGCCGGCGGTCGGACGGTGACTGTGTGGAACCGGACACCCGGCAGGGACAGCGGGCTGGTCGCGGCAGGCGCGCGCGGTGTGTCCGATGTTGCCGACGCTGTAGCGGCCAGTCCGGTAGTGATCACCCTCTTGCTCGATCAGGCATCGGTACACGCGACCCTCGACCCGATCGTGCAATCCTTGACAGGTCGCCGGCTGGTCAATCTGACCAGCACAACTCCCGACGAGGCTCGCGAATTGGCTTCCTGGGCAAGTCGACACGGCATCGATCTGCTCGACGGCGGCATCATGGTGCCCCCGCACCTGATCGGCCGACCCGGAGCCTCCGTGCTGTACAGCGGCTCGCGCACGGCATTCGGCGAGAACCGCGCGATGCTGGAACTGCTGGGTAATGCGGAGTATTTCGGCGCAGACGCCGGTGTGGCGTCGGCCTACGATTTCGCGTTGCTATCGGCGATGTACGGGATGTTCGGCGGGTTCTTCCACGGGGCTGCGCTGGCTCGGTCGGCCGGTATCTCGGCGCGGCAGTACAGCGAGCGCGCCGCTTCGCTCGTGACGGCCATGACGCGGTCGCTTTCAGCGCACGGTGAGCTGATCGACGCAGGCGATTACCGCACAGACATGCAGAACATTGCTCTGCACAAGGCAGCGGTCGACGCGATCCTCCGCGCCACCATCGATGCCGGGCTCGCACCCGACCTGCTCACCCCCTTCAAGGCCCTCATCGACAGGCAGGTCTCCGCCGGACACGGCAAACTCTCGCTGTCACGGACCATCGAGGAGATCGGCTGAACGGCCGGCGATCGCTCAGACGGGCTGACAGCACCAACACTCAGCACAGCATTTTCGGCAGTACCGGATGTTCGGGTGGGATGCTGGTGGTGTGCCATTGGGCGGCAACTGGCCGCACGCGGGGAGTTTCCGGGCTCTGGCGCACTTTCGATGATCTTGGGCTCACCGATAGTGTTGGGGGACAATGGATTGGGCTATAGATCCTGTCCGTGGTTGTCGATGGTGCCGCAGATGCTCTGCTTCGGTTGCTGTTCCCGCATTGGTCGCAGGTCCGCGTCAGCGGTGTGACCGCGTCGCGGATGACGGTTCGGTTCGAGGTGGCCGCAGCCTCGTCGATAGCGGTCTGCCCGCTGTGTGATGTGGCCTCGATGCGGGTTCATAGTCGCTATCGGCGGCGGCTGACCGACCATGCCGTGGGCGGTCGCGCCGTGGAGATCCGACTGCAGGTCCGCCGGTTCCGATGCACCAACCCGAAATGCTTGCGCAGGATTTTCGCCGAACAGTTCCCCGGCCTGACCGAACGCTATCAGCGCCGCAGCTCGATGCTGACCAGGCTGTTGACCGGGATCGGCTTTGCTCTCGGTGGCCGTGCCGGCGCGCGGATGACCCGGCTGCTGGCAGCCGAGGCGTCGCGGTCGACCCTGCTGCGGCTGGTGCGTTCCGTGCCGGTGCCGCCCCCCGAGGAGCTCATCGAAGTCGGAGTGGACGACTTCGCGATGCGGCGCGGCCACGTCTACGGCACCGTGATCATCGACATGGCCACCCACCGCCCGGTCGACCTGCTCGATGATCGTGACGCCGACACCGTCGCCACCTGGCTTCGCCGGCATCCCGGCATCCGCGTCGTCTGCCGAGACCGCGGCAGCGCCTATGCCGAAGGCGCCCGTCAGGGCGCCCCGCAGGCGATCCAGGTCGCCGACCGCTGGCACCTGCTGCGCAACCTGACCTCTGCGGTCGACCGGGTCGTGCGATCCCACCGCAAATGCCTGCGCCAACCTGCCGAACCGGCGAGCGCAACCAGGCCGGTGGCGCCCAGCCCACCGTTGGAACGGATGTCGCAGACATCGCAGGTGCGTGAGCAGAACACGCGAGGACGGCACGCGGAGATCCATACCCTGCTCGGCGACGGTGTGGGCATCACGAGGATCAGCCAGATGCTGAACCTGGACCGCAAGACCGTGCGTCGCTATGCCCGCGCGGCCGAGCCCGAACAGCTGCTCACCGAGGTCGGCCGACGCGGCAGCGACCTGGACGAGCACATCCCATACCTGGCGAAACGTTGGGAGCAAGGTTGTGACAACGCCGCAACGCTGCACCACGAGATCCGCGAACGTGGCTACCGTGGTTCTCCCCGGACCCTGCGGCGCTGTTGCAGGATTGGCGGATCACCAGCCCGCCGCCGATCATCACGGTCCACACACCGCCGAAGCCGCGGCAGGTCACCGGCTGGATCATGCGTCCGGACACAAGCTCACCGACGAGGACAAGACCGAACTACGCCGTGTTCTCGACCGCTGCGCCACCCTGCGTCAGGTCGACCAGCTCGTCAGCGACTTCGCCGGCATGACCCGCCACCGACAAGGCCGGCACCTCGACACCTGGATTGTGCAAGCCACATCGAGCGGTATCCCGGCGATCGCGGGTTTCGCCGACGGACTGCTCAAGGACTACGACGCGGTCCGCAACGGCCTCACCCTCGAACACAGCAGCGGCGCCGTCGAAGGCAACGTCAACCGCATCAAAATGATCAAAAGAACCATGTACGGCCGCGCCAACTTCGACCTGCTCCGTCGCCGCGTCCTGCTCGCCGATTGACCACGCCGATTACCAAACGTTCGGCAGAGCAACACTTCCAATTCGATCTGCTGACAGCTTCGGTGACGACTCGGGATGTACTCGGCCCGTGCCGAGATTCAGACCGCAAAGAAATTGCGCTGGCCGATCCTGCACGTCACACTGCGTCGTGGCCAATATCGCGACCGTGTTCGTCCGCGTCGACCAACAGTCGGGCACTGTGGTTACCGCGGAGGACATCCTTGATGCCGCTACAAGGCGGAGAGGGACCTACAACATTCCTTTCTGGCACCGCCGAGCGGGGTCGCTGTTGGACGTCCAGCTCGGTACACGCTGGACTGGAACGCGCGTGCTGGACTTGGTATGGGAGTCATTCGGGGAGCAGCTCGACTCCGCATGGGTGCGCCACGGCGAAGACGGCAGCGACGACCCTGATGTTATCGAGCACCGCACTCATCGGACTGCGACCGAGGATCTCGGGCAGCCGCGCTGGTGCCGATTCGGCTACGACAGCATTCGCGTCCGGCTGCTTCCCAGCGCAGAGGACCGGATCCCCGACGCGCTGACGGATTTGAAGTGGCAGGTGAGCCATGGTTGGTGGCAGGCTCCGATCGCCGGTTGGCGGTATGGACAGAACGAGCGCAAATCGTGGTTCGCCGACGACACCACCGCCTCACGCGAAACCCCCAGTACTCCCGAAATCGCATACTGGGGGCTCCCCAGCGAGGAGTGGCTGGACGACTGGCGATCCACCACGAAGTTGCCGAGCCGGTTGATCGACGCACTTGCCGACGCGGAGCCCCAGCTCAGTGGAGTGGAGCTGACTTGGAAGGGTCGACCGGTAGCGGCCGCCGAGCGGATCGAACACATGGCGACCGGTCGGCCGACAAGGTTGGTGACGGAGCCCGAAGCACCCTGGGGCTGGTGGTCGCTCGACGACTGGGACAACTGCGTCGATGAACAATTTCTGACCGCGTTCGACGACCGCACGAATCATCGGTGAGCCCTCCCAGCGATGCCGTGCAGGTTCGGATTCACGTGTCGGCGTTGGGGAAAGCGGCATCAACCACAGCGATCACCGAAAGTGCGCCAGAACCAGTTTCCGATGGCCACTGACAGTATTCGAGTTCAGTAACGCAACGAGGTTAGTCCGATGGTGGCGCGACACGCCCTGCCCAACCGCCTTTCGACTACCCTCGCGGACTCGGGCTAACGCTGCGGACAGCACAGCGATTCAGGGCTCGAGGTATAGGCGCTCGTTTGGCAAGCGCGGCAGTCCCACTGGGTCGCCAGGGATCACCGTCACAGCATCCGGGTAGTGGTAGGCGCGCCAGTCCTTTGCGAAGCGCGACGCTGCGGTTGCGCAGGCGGCGAAATCCAGACGGACGTCGTGGAATTGGATCGACAGGTGAACGTCGCCTTCTTCAGGGCGCGGCGACAGCTGCGAAGCCACGGCGTCACCGCCTGCGCTGCGGTTGACAAGCTCGGATGGACTCGATGACGGCCATGCCGGATGGGCGGAAGTCATCGCGTGGTGGTGATACCCAGACGCGGAATCCCGCCTGTCGGGCACCGGGCGATGGCAACGCGATGTGTGCGCCGAAGCGCGATACCGAAACGTTGAGCCGGAACAGCTCGGCGAACAGCCTGTTCTCGTCCGGCACGTCCGGGACGATGAGGAATGTCCATCGTTTCGAGCGCGGATGCGAGACGATCGGACCGGGTTGGACACGCTGATTGTGCATACGGGTCTTCACCGCAGCGCCGAGTTGATGAGGCATGGTGATCGCGCCGACTCTGCCCGCTGGCACGATGATGCTTCCGATTTCGGGCAGAACTCTGGCGGGTAGTCCGCAGGTCTCCCGATAGAACCGACACCGTGTCAAAGGCGTATCGGCCGGTACCGGCGGCAGCACCCGAGTGTCGTCCAACCTCATTCCCGCGTCTCCCTGCTCGTGGTGTGATGAGCACCCGGCGCCGAGGAACTCGCGCTAGCGACCGGCATTCCGGGCAGGCCGGGACGGTCGGAAGAGGGGACGGACATCGCGGACCGGGTGCCGTTGGGCGCTCACCGCAAGGTTCTCCGGTTCGACCCTCTCGATCGGAATCCACAACGAGCGCTGTCGAGAACGCTACGAACCAAGCAAGAGGATCCGACACAGATTTGCGGCTCTTTGCGACGAGCCTTGTTGAATATCACTGTTACTAGTCAAGATAGGAGAGTCAAAGCGCAAATCTCTCAGAAGAGACAGGCAAGCCAATGACATTACGACTTCTCGGCGGACCCACCTCCAACACGGGATCGCCGCGGCTGTGGCTCGACGATGCCCGCAATGTCTATCTTGTGCAGGGCTACCAAGTGCCTGGCCATGCCGACCAAGTCGAGATCCCGCACATGCTGCTGCGATGGCTGCAGCCCGGCACCTACATCGGTGGACACCTGTACGACTCCGGCAGAGGCTCGTTCACCGTGGCCGGGCTGCCCATCCAGAACCCCGAAATCCTTGCGCAGATGACGATTCCCGAGCATGAGACCGCCGTCGAAATTCCGGTCGGCACGAGCCCGTGGGAGTGGTGATCGCGTGCTGTATCTGACCATCAACGAGACCAATGCCCTGCTCCGGACGGCGCACACAGACGCGTTCCATCTGGAGGTGTCCGACGATCATTCAGCGGTGGCGGACGAAACCGAGCCGATGCGCCGGGTGCTCGCCGGGCTGCCACCATTCGAGCCCGATGCCTACCCCGACAGCTGGCGCGAGTGGGACGAACTAGTCGGCGAAGTCACGGCACACGGCGTCACCATGCGCCGCGTGCGAGTGGTGTCGGAACCCCTGACCGACTACGTACGATTCCTGCAGGGGCTCACCGACCGCAACGTACGCCTCGGCGAAGACATCCGGTGGTTGCCGCGACACCTCGTGGACCAAGCCGACTACACCACCGACGAATGGTGGTTGATCGACAACGCCAGGGTCGCGTTCACCATCTTCGGCACCGACGGCGACTTCGTGGGTGCCGCGCTCACCGAGGACCCGGCTATCGTCGACCGCTGCACCGGCATTCGCGACGCATTGTGGAGAAAGGCCACTCCACACGCCGACTACGCTCCCGGTGGGTGAAGTGGATGGGCACTAGCGGAGTCGAACAGGCGCGGGCCGCATTCGGCGCGCGCCTGCGCGAAATCCGCAAAGCTGCACAGCTCACCGGCGTGCAGCTCGCAACCGCGGCCGGCTGGCATTCGGCAAAAGTCTCACGCATCGAGCACGGCAAGCAGACCCCTTCCGACAGCGATATCGCGATCTGGTGCCGACTGTGCGACGCTGAACTCCTGCTGCCCGATCTGCGCGCGGCTCTCGCGAACGTCGATGCGCTCTGGCAGGAATGGCGACGAGTCGCCGCAACTGGGCACGCGCACCAACAACGCCGCCGTGTCGAACTCGAGGCACGCGCGAAGACGATCCGGAATTACGAGCCTGCCGCGATTCCCGGCCTGTTGCAGACCGAGCCATATGCCCGCGCAATCCTCTCGACTTGCATCGATTTCGTCGGCGGCGTTGACGACATCGACCGAGCCGTCCAGGCACGCCTCGCCCGGCAACAGATCCTCCACCACGGAATCCACCGGGTGACCGTCCTTCTCGGTGAGCAGGCCCTTTACACCACAGTCGGCGACGATCAGGTGATGCGCACTCAGCTCGAGCATTTGCTCGGCGTGATGGCGTTGCCGCGGCTGAGTCTCGGCATCATCGCGAGAACCGCGCATTTCATTTACACGACAACGTGTTTCGTGCTGCTCGATACCCGGATGGCCGAAATCGAGACCATCTCGGCCGGTCTGACCATCACCCAGCCACGGGAACTCGCTTACTACGAGAAAACCTGGAGTCGGCTACACCAGCAGGCGAGTTATGGAAGCCAGGCGCGCGCGCTGATCACTGCGGCGCTGGAGCAACGCGGCACATCGCATCTTCAGTAGCGGTCGTCGCTCTATGATTGGTCAGAAGCCCAGTTTCCCGAGTTGTTTCGGGTCGCGCTGCCAGTCCTTCGCCACCTTCACATGCAGATTCAAATAGATCCGCGTGCCGAGGATGTGTTCGATCTGTTTGCGGGCGTTGGTGCCGACTTCCTTCAGGCGGGAGCCGCCCTTGCCGATGACGATGGCTTTCTGGCTGGGGCGCTCGACGTAGAGGAGGGCGTGGACGTCGAGCATGTCCTCGCGTTCCTCGTAGGGTAGGACCTCCTCGATGACGACGGCCAGCGAGTGCGGCAGCTCGTCGCGGACGCCTTCTAGCGCGGCCTCGCGGATGAGCTCGGCCATCAGGGTTTCCTCGGGCTCGTCGGTGAGTTCGCCGTCGGGGTAGAACGCCGGGCCCTCCGGCATCTTCGAGGCGATGACGTCGACGAGGACCTCGACCTGTTCGCCCTTGACCGCCGACACCGGCACCACGTCGGCGTCGGGGCCGAGCAGCTGGGAGACCGCGAGCAGTTGTTCGGCGACCTGGTCGCGGCTCACCTTGTCGATCTTGGTGACTACGCCGAGCAGCGTGGTCTTCGGCGCCATCTGCTTGATCTGCTGCACGATCCAGCGGTCACCAGGGCCGATCTTCTCGTCGGCCGGGATGCACAGTGCGATCACGTCGACTTCCGAATACGTATCGCGCACAAGGTCGTTGAGGCGCTGGCCGAGCAGTGTGCGCGGACGGTGCAAGCCGGGGGTGTCGACCAGGATCAGCTGGGCGTGCTCGCGGTGCACGATGCCGCGAATGGTGTGCCTGGTGGTCTGCGGGCGCGAGGAGGTGATCGCGATCTTCGCGCCGACCAGCGCGTTGGTCAGCGTCGACTTACCGGTGTTCGGACGGCCGACGAAACAGACGAACCCGGAACGGAATTCGTCCTTCTCCCGGGCATCGGACCGGTCAGCCACCGCGCACCTCGCCCGAGTCGGCGGCCACCGCGTCGGCGGCGTCGGCCGAATCGTCGACGATCTCGAACACCGCGCCGTCACGGTCGGTGAAGATGATCCGCGCCTCCGCCGAGACCTCACGCACCGCGGTGACACCGAAATCGGACAACCGCCCGCCGACCACAACGGCCGCCTCGAATCCCTCTGCGCCGCTGGACAGCGCGGCGGCCACGGCGGCTTGCAGCGCCGTCAGCCGCAGCGCGGTCAGGTTCACCTCGCCCGCGGCGTAGGTTCGTCCGTCCGTGTCGCGGATGGCCGCTCCACTCGCCCCGCCGGTGCGGCCGAGCGCCCCGCGGGCCAGCACGACCAGCTTGTTGTCCTCGGCGTCCAGTTCGGTCATTCGCTGTCTCCGTCCTCGTCACGATCGGCCGGGGTCTCCCGCTCCGATCCATTGGCCTTGCGCTTGCCATTGGGGTTGTCGCCGTTGGTCTTCCCAGCCGGGACCTTCTCGCGCGCCTTGCGGACCACAACCGTGTTCACCCGCACCCGTCCCCGCGCGTCCGCGCCGCCTTCACCGCGCAGCACCAGCCCGTGCACCTCGACCTTCGAACCGGGCAGCGGCACCCGCCCGAGTTCGTGCGCCAGCAGGCCGCCGACCGTGTCGACGTCCTCCTCCTCGATCTCCAGCCCGTACAGCTCGCCGAGATCCTCCACCGACAGCCGGGCCGATACCCGGTAACGTCCGTCGCCGAGGTCTTCGATCGGCGGGGTCTCGTCGGTGTCGTACTCGTCGGCGATCTCACCGACGATCTCCTCGAGCACGTCCTCGATGGTCACCAACCCCGCGATGCCGCCGTACTCGTCCACCAGCAACGCCATGTGATTGCGCCTGCGCTGCATCTCGTCGAGCAGAGTATCCAGCGGTTTGGAATCGGGCATGAACACCGCGGGCCGCATGACCTCGCGCACTTGCACCTTACGGCTGCGATCCGCAAAGGGTACAAGGTCTTTCAGGTACACCACACCGAGGATGTCGTCGACGTTCTCGCCGATCACCGGGATGCGCGAGTGCCCGGATCGCACCGCGAGCGACATCGCCTGCGCCGCGGTCTTGTCCGCCTCGATCCAAACCATCTCGGTGCGCGGCACCATCACCGCGCGGGCGGGGGTGTCGCCGAGTTCGAAGACCGACTGGATCATTCTGCGTTCGTCGTCGGCCACCACGCCGCGCTCACCGGCCATCTCGACCACTTCGCGCAGCTCGATCTCGGAGGCGAACGGGCCGTTGCGAAAACCCTTGCCGGGGGTGATCGCGTTGCCGATCAGAATCAGCAGCCTGCTGAGCGGGCCGAGCAGCGCTCCGATGAACTGCAGCGGCAGTGCCGTGACCAGCGCGATCGAGTACGCGTGCTGACGACCGAGCGTGCGCGGACCGACTCCGATCACCACATAGGACACCAGCACCATCACCACTGCGGTGACCAGCAGCGCCCAGTTGTCCGCCCAGACCTGCATCAGCCCAGCCGCCAGCAGCACCGTGGCGCCGATCTCGCACAGGATCCGCAGCAGCACCATGAGATTCACGTAGCGCGCCCGGTCGGCGACGATCCGGCTCAGCCGCACCGCACCGGGCCGTTCGGCACGCACCATGTCCTCGACGCGGGCGGGCGAGATCGTGTTCAGCGCGGAGTCGACACCGGCGAAGACCCCACCCACCGAGATGAGCAGGACCGCCAGCAAAACGAGGGTCAGAGAATTCACGCGGGACCCAGGGAATCACCCGGTGTGGTGAATCCCGCCTTACCCAGCAACCGCGCGTCGCGTTCGGCGAGTTCGGCCCGGCGCTGGGCTTCCTGCAGGCTCTCGTACCACTCCTCGAGCAGCGTGGCCTGCAACGCGAACATCTCCTTTTCCTCCTCCGGCTCGGCATGGTCGTAGCCGAGCAGGTGGAGCACGCCGTGCACGGTGAGCAGCGCGAGTTCGTGGTCCAGCGAGTGACCGGCCTTGCGCGCTTGGCCCGCGGCGAACTCGGGGCACAACACGATGTCGCCCAGCATGGACGGGCCGGGTTCGGGGCTGTCGGGCCGTCCGCCGGGCTCGAGTTCGTCCATCGGGAAGGACATGACATCGGTCGGGCCGGGCAAGTCCATCCAGCGCATGTGCAGGTCGGCCATGGTATCGAGATCGACGAGCACCATGGACAGTTCCGCGGCCGGGTGCACGTCCATTCGCGCGATCACGAACCGCGCGACGCTGACCAGCTCTTCTTCGGGCACGTCGATACCCGATTCGTTGGCGATCTCGATGCTCACCCGAATAGCCTACGATCTCGCCGATCGTCTCGGCGGAGCGGAGCCCCGCCGAGCCGGAACGTGTTACCGGCGGTCGCCCCGGCTCGCGGCGCGCCGCTGCGCCCGGTTGCCGCCGTAATGCGGGGCCACCGGCGGACGCGACTCGGCCTCGAACCGGTCGTAGGCGTCGACGATGTCCGAAACCAACCGGTGGCGGACCACGTCGCTGCTGGTGAGTTCGGCGAAGTGGATGTCCTCGATCTCGGTGAGGATCTCACTGGCGGCGCGCAGACCCGACCGCGCGCCGGTGGGCAGGTCGACCTGCGTGACGTCACCGGTCACCACGATCTTCGAGCCGAAGCCGAGACGGGTGAGGAACATCTTCATCTGCTCGGCCGTGGTGTTCTGCGCCTCGTCGAGGAGGATGAACGAGTCGTTCAGGGTCCTGCCCCGCATGTACGCCAGCGGCGCGACCTCGATGACACCGGCCGCCATCAGCTTGGGAATGGCCTCCGGATCCATCATGTCGTGCAGCGCGTCGTAGAGCGGGCGCAGGTACGGGTCGATCTTCTCGTTCAGCGTGCCGGGCAGGAAGCCGAGCCGCTCCCCCGCCTCGACCGCGGGACGGGTGAGAATAATGCGGTTGACCTGCTTGGACTGCAGCGCCTGCACCGCCTTGGCCATCGCCAGGTACGTCTTGCCGGTACCGGCGGGGCCTATGCCGAACACGATGGTGTTGGCGTCGATCGCGTCGACGTAGCGCTTCTGGTTGAGCGTCTTGGGCCGGATGGTCCTGCCGCGCCGGGACAGGATGTCCAGGCTGAGCACCTCGGCGGGGGACTCGCTGGTGCCCTCGGTGAGCATCGATACGGTATGCCGCACCGCCTCGGGGGTGACCACGCGGTTGCGGCCGGTGAGTGCGACCAACTGCTCGATGACCCGCTCGGCCAGCGCGACGTCGGCCGCCCTGCCGGTGAGGGTCACGGAATTGCCCCGGACGTGGATGTCCGCGTCGAGGAGGGATTCGAGTTCACGCAGATTCTGGTCGGCGGAACCGAGGAAGGGGAACACGGATTCGGGAGCGAGTTCGATACTCGAACGCACAGTGCGCGCTGCCGGACCCGAACCGCTGTCGCTGGCGCCGATGCCCGCCGCTGGGGTGGTCGGGTCGCCGATCTCGCCTTGTGTTCTCAAAAGTGGCTATAGCCTGCTTTCCGGTCTCGACTGCTGCGGTATTGAGGAAAGTTTAACGCGCCCCACCGACACCGCCCAGTGAATAAGCTGCTAACGGGACCCGGTGCTCACGGGGTTCCCCCACGTCGGCGTGCCCAATCCTCGGTGAAATCACGGAAGCGCCGCACCGCGTCCGACGGCGTCGCGGCGGCGGGCCAGACCAGCCCGACCGTGCGAGCGGCACCCGCGTCGGCGAGCGGCACCGTTACCGGGCCGGACAGCGGGCCCGCCGACAGCCGGTCTTCCCTCGGCAGGATCGCCACCCCCAATCCTGCCGACACCAGCCCGGCCACGCTGACCAGATCGCTCGACTCGAACGCGATCCGCGGCCGGATATCCGCCGCCGCGCACAACTCGTCGAAGATGCGCCGCATCCCGAACCCTCGGTGCATTGTGATGAACTCCGCGTCGGCAACCTCCGCGAGCCGGACCTGCCGCCGCCCGGCCAGCCGGTGTTCCGGGGGCAGCGCGAGGACCAGCGGCTGCCGCAGCACGGCCCGCCAGCCGACACCAGCGACGGCCGGACGAGGCGAGACGATGCCCAGATCCGCCGCTCCCTCGAGCACTCGCTCGGTTACCGCTTCGGCCGCGCCTTGCCACAGTGTGATCGTGATCCGGCCCGAGACGCGCCGGAACCCGCTGATCAGCTGCGGCACCAGCGAGGCACCGAAGGAATGCTGGAAGGACAGTCGGACGCCGCCTTTCGCCGGATTGGCGCGATCGGCGACGGCCTGTTTCGCCGCGTCCAGCTCGGACTGGGCGCGGCGCGCGTGTTCGTAATAGATCCGGCCGAACTCGTTGAGGGTGATGCGCTTTCCGCGCCGGTCGAACAGTTCGACGCCCACCCTGCGCTCCAACCGCGCCAGCATGCGCGACAGGGTCGGCTGGGCGATGTGCAGCCGATCCGCCGCCGCGCCGACTCGTTCCAGTTCGGCGAGTGTCGTGAACCACTCCAGATCCTCGCCAAGCATCTCCAGCCTCCCTATATGCAGCCACCGCATCAACTCTGTCATCATTATTCATTTCCGTTCCGAAGCGCGACTGGTGATCCTGGACGACAGGAGGAGCCATGACCACGACGCAGCGCACAGCGGAGACGGATGTCACGCACGAACGCAGGATCATCACGGCGCTGTTCGCCGCGGGTCTGACGACCTTCGCGTCGATGTACAGCGCCCAAGCCCTGCTGCCGAGCCTCTCGGCCGCGTTCGGAGCGACACCGGCACAGGCAGCGCTCGCGGTGTCGCTCACCACCGGCTTCTTGGCGCTGGCGATCATCCCGGTGAGCGCGTTGTCGTCCCACATCGGACGCACCAGGGTGATGATCGGCTCCGCCGTCGCGACGGCAGCGATCGGCCTGCTGCTACCGCTGAGCCCGTCACTGGAATTGCTGCTCACCGGCCGAGCGCTCCAAGGCATCGCATTGGCGGGCGTGCCCGCGGTGGCGATGGCCTGCCTCGCGGAGGAGATCGGTAGCGACGGGTTGGGCGCCGCGATGGGAATCTATGTAGCGGGGACCACGGTCGGCGGGTTGGCCGGACGCTTGATTCCGGCATTCACCCTGGACTTCGCGTCCTGGCGCTGGGCACAGGCAGTTGCTTCACTCGCCGCGGCGGCCTGCACGGTGTGGTTCGTCCGGTGGTTGCCGCCGTCGCGCGGCTTCGTCCCGCGACCCGCCGGGATCCACACGATACGCGGCGATCTGGCGGGTCAGCTGCGTCATCCCGGGCTGCTCGCGCTGTTCGGGTTGGCGTTCGTGCTGATGGGCGGGTTCGTCTCGCTGTACAACTATCTCGGCTACCGGCTGATCGCGGCGCCGTTCGGGTTGCCGGAGGCGCTGGCCGGGCTGGTGTTCGTGCTGTACCTGGCCGGAACGGCGGCGTCTGCGATGTCCGGGCGCCTGGCCGACCGGGTCGGCAGGCAGAGGGTGCTCACGGCGTCGCTCGCGGTGATGGCGGCCGGGCTGGCGGTCACGATCCCGGATCACCTCGGCATGGTGATTCTCGGCGTATTGCTCTACACCGCAGGGTTCTTCGGCGCGCACACCGCCGCCAGCGCATGGGTCGGCGCGATGGCCGAAGGCAACCGCGGCGCGGCCTCGTCGCTCTACTTGTTCGCGTACTACCTCGGCGGCGCGGTCATCGGCGGTGTGGCGGGCATCGCCTACGCCCGCGCCGGGTGGCTCGGACTGGCCAGCGGCATCGGAGTCCTCGTGGTGATCGCGGCATTGCTGGTGTGGGCCTTGCTGTTTCATCGAGCAGTCGATGCTGCTGCCCACGCGAAGACTGCGTGACCCGGCGCTCTCCCACGGGGGCGGGCATCGCCTACGCCAGGAGGGCTGGCCCGATCGGCCCGGGGACTTCACCAGCGCGGGGTCAGAGCGCCCAGGGCGCCGAGAGCTACCGCCGCCGCGGTGGACGTCCGCAAAACTGTTGGGCCGAGCAGGGTTACGTCCGCGCCCGCGTCGACCAGGGCCGTCAGTTCGGCATCGTCCAGCCCGCCTTCCGGGCCGACCACGAGGATGATCTCGGCAGCGTCGGCGAAAGGCAGTTCGGTGAAGCGCGCTGCGCCGGATTCATGCAGCGCCGCCACGATCGCGCCGTGTGCCTTCGCCCTCCGGACCAGCTCGAGCAGGTCCTTCGTGCGATGCAGGTCGGCGACCTCCGGGATGTAGGCGCGTCGGGACTGGCGGGCGGCCGCGCGGGCCGCGGCGCGCCACTTGTCGACCGCCTTGGCCGCCTTGCCTTCCCAGTTCGCGACACAACGCGCCGCCTGCCACGGGATGACGACGTCCGCGCCCGCCTCGGTCATCAGCTCTACCGCGAGCTCCGAACGGTCGGATTTGGGCAATGCCTGGACAACGGTCACCAGCGGGGCCGGTGGGGCGGCGAGTATCCGGTTGCGCACCGTCAGCTCGAGGCGGTCGCGGTGCGCGGCAACGACTTCCGATTCCGCCAGCACACCACGTCCGTCGGAGAGGGTGATCGGCTCGCCGACCCGGATGCGGCGCACCGTGGCGGCATGCCTGCCCTCCGGGCCGTCGAGCACCGCGACCCCGCCCGGCTCGGGCACCTCGTCGAGGTAGAAGACGGTCGCGGCCACCTAGCGCCCGCTGAACGACGCGCGCAGCCGCGCGAACAACCCGCTGTTGTGCTCGGACTGCGCCGACATCACCTCGGCGCGCTCGCGCTCGCGCATCCCCTTCAACTTGCGCAGCATGTCGGTCTGCTTGCTGTCCAGCTTGGCCGGGATCACGATGTCCAGGTGCGCGAGCAGATCGCCGCGCGCGCCCGAGCGCAGCCGCGGCATACCGTGACCACGCAGCACCGAGATCTCACCGGGCTGGGTGCCCGCCGGAATGGTCAGCTCGGTCGGGCCGTCCAGGATCGTGTCGATCACGACCGTGGTACCCAATGCCGCGTCGACCATCGGCACCCGGATGGTGCAGTGCAGGTCGTCACCGTCGCGGACGAACACGTCGTGCGGCTGCTCCACGATCTCGACGTAGAGGTCACCCGCGTGACCGCCGCCCGGACCGACCTCGCCCTGCGCGGCCAGGCGCACCCGCATACCGTTCGCGACGCCCGCGGGAATCGGCGCGGCGATCTCGCGGCGCGCCCGCACCCGGCCGTCACCGCCGCACTTCTGACACGGGTCCGGAATGGTCTCACCGGCGCCGCGGCAGGTCGGGCACGGACGCGAGGTGAGCACCTGGCCGAGGAAGGAGCGCTGCACGGACTGGACTTCGCCTGCGCCGCTGCAGGTTTCGCAGCGCACCGGCTTGGATTTGCCGTTCGTGCCGGAGCCCTGGCAGAGGTCGCACAGGACCGCGGTGTCCACGGTCAGGTGCTTGGTCACGCCGACCGCGCACTCGGCCAGGCTCAGCCTGGTGCGGATCAGCGAGTCGGCGCCCGGCTGGACACGCCCGCGCGGTTTGCGCGCGCTGGTCGATCCGCTCATACCGCCGAAGAACGCCTCGAACACGTCGCCGAGCCCACCGAAGCCGGCGCCGTTGAATCCGGCGCCGCCGGCACCGGCGGATTCCAGCGGGTCACCGCCCATGTCGACGATGCGCCGCTTCTCCGGGTCCGACAGCACCTCGTAGGCGGTCGATACTTCCTTGAACTTGGCCTGCGCCGCCTCGTCAGGGTTGACGTCGGGGTGGAGCTCACGCGCCAGCTTGCGGTATGCCCGCTTGAGTTCCTGGTCGGTCGCGTTCTTCGCGACGCCGAGCAGTCCGTAGTAGTCCCGTGCCACTTGAGCTCTCTAGTCCTTGGTCGTTTCGACGGTGCCGCCGGTGCCCGCGCCCGCGTTCACCGCGCGCCGACAACAGCATTAGTCTTGTGCACTCAACTTTATCCGGCCGAAAGTCCGAGCGTAGCAGCGGCGTGGGTGGCCGGTGTCACGTCAGCGCTCGGCCAGGACCTCGCCGATATACCGGGCGACAGCCGCCACCGAGGCGATCGTTCCTGGGTAGTCCATCCGGGTCGGCCCGAGCACGCCCATTCCGCCGAGCACCGCGCCCGCCGCGCCATAGCCGGTCGACACCACCGACGTGCCGCGCATCTGCTCGACCTGCGTCTCCTCGCCGATCCGCACCGTGACCCGCCCCGGCTGCTGGGCCGCGGCGAGCAGCTTGAGCACGATCACCTGTTCCTCCAGCGCCTCCAGCACCGCGCGCAACGAGCCGGGGAAGCCGAAGTCGGCGGCATTGCGGGTGAGGTTGGCGGTGCCGCCGAGCACCAATCGTTCCTCCGGATGCTCCACCAGCGTCTCCACCAGCACCGTGGACACCCGGACCAGCACGTCGCGCAGTCGCAGCGGCGCGCGCTCGGGCAGCTCCGCGACCGCCGCCGAGGCCGAGGCCAGGCGCTTGCCGTCCATCGCACCGCCGAGCATGCCGCGCAGCGCGGCCAGATCGTCGTCATCGATCAGCGCGCCGAGTTCCACCAGGCGCTGGTCGACCCGGCCGGTGTCGGTGATCACCACCAGCAGCAGCCGCGCCGGATTGAGCGCGACCACCTCGATGTGCCGGACCGTGGACGCCGACACGGTGGGGTACTGCACGACCGCGACCTGCCTGGTCAGCTGGGCCAGCAACCGGACACCACGGCGCAGGACGTCATCGAGGTCGACGCCCGACTCCAAGAACTCCATGATCGCCCTGCGCTCCGCAGGCGACAGCGGCTTCACCTCGGAAATCCGGTCCACGAACTGCCGATAGCCCTTGTCGGTGGGTATCCGCCCGGAACTCGTGTGCGGTTGTGTGATGTAGCCCTCGGCCTCGAGCACCGCCATGTCGTTGCGCACCGTCGCGCTGGAAACACCCAGGTTGTGCCGATCGACCAGCGACTTCGACCCGATCGGCTCCTTGGTCGCGACATAGTCCGCGACGATCGCGCGCAGGACCTCGAAGCGCCGATCCTCGGTGCTCGACATCGGCCCCACCTCCTCGCTTTCGTCTCCGGTCGCACCGTACCGGCGCCCACCAGCCATTACCGGCGAATTCCCGGTTCGTCTGTTTATCCAGTCTAATTGCCGGGAGCGGAACGACTTGTCTGTACTGAGAGTGCGGGGTTGCTCGGCGGAGCGATCAGTTCGGAACGGCGGCTTGGACCACCGCGGCGACGTCGTCGGGTTGGGAGACCAGGGAGGCGTGGGAGGCGTCGATCTCGCTGGTTCGGGCGCCCATGCGCTGGGCCATGAAGCGCTGCGACGACGGCGGGATCACGCGGTCGGCGGCCGCGACCAGATACCAGCTGGGGGTGGTCGACCACGAGGGCGGGCCGGAGGGTTGGAGGTTGGCGGCCACCGCGATGGAGCGCTGGTGCGCAAACATGTCGGCGGCCGTCGCGGAGTCGACATCCTGGGCGAAGACCGCGTTGAAGCTGTCGGGTGCGAGGTAGCCGTCGACGTTTTTACCCGCGATGCCCTGCGGGTCGTCGACGACCTTCACCTGCAGCGCGGGCGGCAGCAGTTGACTGCCTGGAAAGCGGATCGGGTCGAGGGCCGCTTGGGCGATCTCGCCTTGCACCGGCGCGAACGCGTTGATGTAGACCAGCGATTCGACCTGCGGATCATTCACGTTGCTGATCACGAAGCCGCCGTAGGAGTGGCCGACCAGCACCATGGGACCGGAGATCGTGTCCAGTGTCCGCTGCACGGCAGCGGCGTCATAGGCCGGTCCGCGCAGCGGATTGTCCGGCGTCACCACGCGATAGCCGCGCTCGCGCAGCAGCGCCGCGACGCCGTCCCAGCTCGTGGTGTCGGCGAAGGCGCCGTGCACGAGCACGATGGTGGGTAACGTTTGCGCCTGCGCGGGGCCGCCGGACACGACGGCGGCGATGGCGATGGCGAGCGCGGCCATGCCGCCGCGCAGGGTACGTCTGGGCTTCATAGGGTTCGCGCCTCCTCAGTTCTTCAGGAAGTCGAGCAGGTCGGCGTTGAATGCCTTTTCGTATGCTCCGCATAGGCCATGCGGGGCACCGGGATACACCTTCAGCTCGGCGCGCGGCAGCAGCCTCGCGGTCTCGGCCGCCGAGGCCGCGAAAGGGACGATCTGGTCGTCGTCACCATGCGCCACCAGGATCGGAATATCGATGCTCGGCAGTTCCGCGGTGAAATCGGTCTCCGAGAAGGCCTTGACACAGTCCAGCGCGCCCTTCAGCCCGACCTGCATGCCCATCAGCCAGAAATGGTCCCGAAGACCTTGCGAGACAGACGATCCCGCGCGATTCGCGCCGTAGAAGAGTGCGGACAGATCCTGGTAGAACTGCGAGCGATCGGCGGCTACGCCCGCGCGAATGTCATCGAAGACATCGATCGGCAGTCCTTCGGGATTGGCGTCGGTCCGCAGCATCAGCGGCGGAACCGCACCGACAAGAACGGCTTTCGCGACCCGGGAGGTGCCGTGCCGAGACAGGTACCTGGTGACCTCGCCGCCGCCGGTGGAGTGCCCGACCAGAACGGCGTCGGTCACGTTCAGCTCGTTGAGCACGGCGGCGAGATCGTCGGCGTAGTGGTCCATGTCGTGCCCGCCCCACACCTGGCCGGAGCGGCCGTGACCGCGCCGATCGTGCGCGATCGCGCGATAGCCTCTGCTTGCCACCAGGTTCATCTGGTTGTCCCAGGCGTCCGCGTTCAGCGGCCAGCCGTGGCTGAACACCACGGGGTGTCCCGAACCCCAGTCCTTGTAGTAGATCTCGACGCCATCGGTGGTTGTGATCGTCGGCATGGATGTTCCCTTCGATCTGGAATGGATGTCGGACTACGACGCGCCGCGCACCGGCGGGAGGTGCTCGGCGAGGAATTCCGAAGCGGTATCCGCCAGCGCACGCCAACCGTGATCGGCGGGCATGGAGTGTGCCCGATCGGCGAAGACCCTGAGCTCGGTCACCGCCGGATTGCGGCGCTGGATCCGGTAGGCCGACCGCACGGCGGCCTCCGGAACGGTGCGGTCGAGGCCGCCGGCGATCATCAGCAGCGGCCCGCGGTCGCTGCGGGTGTCGACCGCCACCTCGCTGCGCGGCAGGACATTGGCCAGTCCCGCCTGGAACAGCGGGCGTCCCGGCGCGGGGATGGCATAGTCGGCGAACAGCTGGTCGGACTCCGCGCGGGACACGCCGTTGGCGAAGGCGCGGTGGTAGCTCTCGGCCGTGTGCGACCACGTCTTGGCGCGCAGCCAGGGGCGGCCCAGGATCGGCAGCACGTTGCGCAGCTGCACCGGTGGCAGCGTCAGCACCCCTTTGAACTGCGCGGGCGCGATGGCGACACACGCGCTCGCGAAGCCGGTCCCGAGCAGTTTCTGGGCGATCAATCCGCCGAAGGAGTGCCCGATGACCACCGGCGGCATCGGCAACGTGGAGATGAACTCCGCATAGTGGTCGGTGACCTCGGCGATGCCGCGATTGTTCAGCGGTGCGGGATCCTTCCTGGTGGCCTCAGGGGTCTCGCCGTCGCCGGGCCACCCTGGCGCCGAGGCCTGGTACCCCGCGCCGTCGAACAGTTCGACCCACGGCGCCCAGCTGCTGCTGTGCATCCACAGGCCATGAATGAACACCACCGGACGTGATCGTGGTCGCGCCACCATGCCTCCTACGGCGAAACGGGAATCGACCCCTGTCGATCACCGTTCGACAGCGTATGACGCACGGCGGCCGGAAAAATGACTGTCCGTGCACGATCCTCGGCTCAGAATGCACGGCCCGATCGGCCGGGTCCGTGCGAGGATTGCCGAATCTGTCCCAATTGCGACGGAGGCTGCCATGACGGTCGTGTTCAATTCGGACACCATCGCGCCGCACAAGCGGGTGGACGCGGTGGCCACAGCTGTGCAGGAGGCGTCGGTACCGTCCCACGTCGTGCTGGACGGACCCCAGGAGCGTGTCCACGCCACGTTCGACGTGTGGCAGTTCGGCGAAGCGAGCATCTTTCGTGCCCGCACCTCGGGTATTCAGCTCATCCGGACGCCGAAGCAGGTGCGCACCTCACCCGCGCCGGTGCTGGCGGTGGCGGTACAGCAGGTGGGCGACGGAAGGTATGAGCAGGGTGGCGTGCAGCGCGTTGTGCGGCCCGGCGAACTGCACGTGATGGACCTGAACGCGCCCTACGACTTCAGCTGGCACGGTGACGGCGCGTCCACCTGCCTGCACGTGCCGCTCGATCAACTCGGCTTGCCCGCCGAGCTGATCAGCCAGGCCGCGGCCCGGGTGCAGGACAGCCCGCACTATCGGCTGGTCGCCAACCACATCGTCCAGTTGACCACCGTCGCCGACGCGCTCAGCGCCGACCCGGCGGCCGCGCTGTCGGGCTGCGCCAGCATCGAATTGATTCGCGGACTGCTGTTGTCGGCGGGCAGCGACGACGGCAACGCCGCCGTCGTCCCGTCGGACATCCTGCTATCCCGGATGCGGGCCTACGTTCGGCGCAACCTGGCCGACCCCGATCTGGGCGCGGAACAGGTCGCCAAGGCGCACAACATGTCGGTCCGGCAGCTGTACAAGATCTGCGCGAACGCGGAGTACAGCCTCGAGCAGTGGATCATCAGCCAGCGCTTGGAGCAGGTACGCGCCGATCTGACGAAGCCGGACCACCGGCACCGGACGATCTCGATGATCGCTCGGCGCTGGGGTTTTCGCGACCCGTCCCATTTCGCCCGGCGCTTTCGCGCCGCCTACGGACTCTCTCCGCGGGAATGGCGCAGGGTCGCGCTGGACGCCGATGAGCCGTAGTCAGCGGCGATCGGGGATTCTCGCCTGCTTGCCCGCGCGGGCGTCGAGGCCGAGCATCGCCAGTAAGGACTGGCAGTCGGCGGCGTTCTCCGCGTAGCTGGCTACGGTGCGGGCGGCGACGGCGCATTGGCGCGCGGTCGCCGCTTTCTCCGCTGCCCGCGCTTCCGCGAACTCGCCCGGTTCATGGATAAGGGTGATGTGGGGTGCCGAAGCCATGAGTCTCCTTGGGGTTGGTCGAAGCCTACGTTGCCGACCGGCGCCGCGTGACCGAAACCGGACGCGGAGTTCGCCGGATCCCCGGATCCCCGACCCGAAGTCGGACATGGCCCGTGCGGGGCACGATCACACGCCATACCGCTTGTGCGAGTTCCCATCGCGGACGTCGCCGAGGACGGCCGCTGCCCAGTTCCCCTCGGCGCAAACGGAACACGTCGGCGGCGGACAAGCAGCCGTGGGTCGGCCTGCCGCCAGCCGGCCCGGCCGTCCGAAAACCGTGGCCCCGGCGCGCGTTTCTCGAGGTTCACCACGATTCGGCCCGCCCGGTGAGGTGGCCACCTGCTGCATCGGCGACGGCCCACGTGATCAGCGGCTCGACCGGACTCGATGGGCGCCGGCGCGGTTCAGGCGAGCAGGTCACGGACGACGCCGTCGGCGAGGAGGCGGCCTCGATCGGTGAGGACGAGGCGGTCGCCGGTGCGAAAGGCGAGACCGTCGGCTATCACGCGGTCGACCGCGGGGGCGGCGGTGGAGGCCAGATCAGCCAGGGGCAGGCCGGTGCGCAGGCGAACGGCGAGCATGATCCGCTCGGTGTACCGCTCATCGTCGGAGAGCGCTTCCCAGCCCGCCGCGGGCAAGCCGCCCGCGCCGACCCGGTCGGCGTACCGCGCCGGGTGTTTCACGTTCCACCAGCGCACTCCCCCGACATGGCTGTGCGCGCCCGGACCCGCACCGAGCCAGTCGCCACCGTCCCAGTAGCCGATGTTGTGCCGGCAGATCGCGTCGTCGTTCGCCGCCCAGTTCGACACCTCGTACCAGTCGAGCCCGCCCGCGCGCAGCCTGGCGTCGATGCGTTCGTAGCGGGCAGCGAGCACGTCGTCGTCCGGCGCGGGCAGTTCGCCGCGACGCACCCGCCGGGCCAGTGCGGTGCCGTCCTCGACGATCAGCGAGTAGGCCGAGACATGGTCGACGCCCGCATCGAGCACCGCGTCCGAGCTGGCGTCGAGATCGGCGTCGCGCTCGCCCGGCGTCCCATAGATCAGGTCGAGATTGACGTGCTCGAATCCGGCGGCGCGCGCCTCCCGCGCGGCGGCCACCGCACGACCCGGGGTGTGCGTGCGGTCGAGCACCTTCAGCACGTGCGCCGCGGCGGACTGCATGCCCAGCGACACCCGCGTGAACCCGGCCTCGCGGATGCGCTCGAAGAATTCCGGTGAGGTCGACTCGGGATTGGACTCCGTGGTGACCTCGGCGCCGGGGGCGAGGGTGAACTCGCCGCGCACGGCATCCAAGACCGCGGCCAGCCCGTCACCGCCCAGCAGCGAGGGCGTCCCCCCGCCGACGAAAACGGTGGACACCTCCGGTGTCGCGGTCGGCAACGCCGCGAACTCCCGCGCGGCAGTCGCCAGCTCCCCACGCAACGCCTCGAGCCACGACTGCGGCGACGCCGAGGTGCCGAGTTCACCCGCCGTATAGGTGTTGAAGTCGCAGTATCCACACCGCGTCGCGCAGAACGGAACGTGCACGTACACCCCGAACGACCCCCGCCCGAAATCGCGCAGCATCGGCGCGGAGGCGGTGGCGCTCAGCGGCGCGGTGGCGGAAGAACTCACCTGTCCAGTGTGAACGTCGGCGTGTCGGCGCCGACATCCGGGACACCTGGCGGGAAAAAACACCTCGCCACGCGACCCGGCAACTCCGGCAAGCCGGCGGCGCGAGGACTGCGTCACGAGCGACTTGGACATGGTCACGGCGCTCGTCGAGGAGGAGGCCACCTTCGGGTGCTTCGCCGCCCGCCGGCTGCGATCGCGCGGCCGAACCGCGGACCGGCTCAGTCCGCCACAACCGGGGTGTTCTGGTTGGCGGTGAGCAACCAGCGGCCGTCCTCCTTGGACATGACGTACATCGGAGAGCCCTCGCTGTCCAGGGCGCCGTCGTTGGTGAAGTAGCGCTGGCGCACCTTGACCGCGGCCACGTCGGGGCGAATGAACAGGACGTGCCCGACCTCGTAGGTCGCCTTGCCGTGCGCGGTGGCCCCCGGCAGCACCTGGGCGGTGAACTCGGCGATGGCGGCGCGGCCGAAGAGGTGTTTGCCGTGCCCGGTGGTCCAGATGGCGTCTTCCCGGAACAGCGCGACGAACTCGTCGACGAGCTCGTTCTGCTGGGCGTGTTCGACGGCGGCGACCACCGTGCGGATGGCGTCGATCTCGGCGGCGGTGTCGATGGCTGCGGTACTCATGGCGCACAGCGTGCTACCTCGACCGAACTCGAGGTCAAGCGGAGTGCGTGGCGCGTCACACGGGAGGAAACGGACGTATCACCCGCCGCGGCGGGGTCGCGAACTATGACTGCCGTCACAAACGAGGTCGAGCGTCCAGGGGATTTCCCGCAGCGGCACGGAAAATACCGCACACGGGGTCGGACGGCCCTCGCTGACGTGGCACAATGGGCCGCATGCGCGCTTTGGGAGTACGACTTGTGGCACGTCGCCACGTCGATTACAAGCGCGTCTGCAGCGCCTGCTGTCTGCCCGGTTCCCTCCGGTAGCTCAGCGGCGCCCGATCCCGGGTCCCCGGCGATCCCCGACTTCCTCGGCCCGCTGACACCGTAGGCGTGAGTCAGCCCCTCACGCCCTCAGCAGGATGTACCACCCACCCCGCAGGAGCGACCCTATGACGTCGAGCATCGACGGCGGTCCGACCGATCAGCCCACGCCCGAATCCCGGCCGGGGCACCACGCGCGCGCCGACCGCCCCGCCTCCGAGCGGCGCGTCCGCCCGGACCGCCCGCGTCGCGAGGCGCCCGCCGGGCCGCGCGTCCGCACCGGCAAGCCCGTGCGCCGCAAGGCCGAGGGCCAGTGGGCGCTGGGCTACCGCGAGCCGCTGAACCCGAACGAACAGTCCAAGAAGGACGACAACCCGCTCAACGTCCGCACCCGGATCGAGAACATCTACTCGAAGACCGGTTTCGACGGCATCGACAAGGGCGACCTGCGCGGCCGCTTCCGCTGGTGGGGTCTGTACACCCAGCGCGAGCAGGGCTACGACGGCAGCTGGACCGGCGACGAGAACATCGACCTCCTCGAAGCCGAGTACTTCATGATGCGCATCCGCTGCGACGCCGGCGCGCTGAACGTCGCGCAGCTACGCACCCTCGGGCAGATCTCCACCGAATTCGCGCGCGACACCGCCGATCTCTCCGATCGCGAGAACGTGCAGTACCACTGGATCGAGGTGGAGAACGTCCCCGAGATCTGGAAGCGGATCGAGGCGGTCGGCCTGAAGACCACCGAGGCGTGCGGCGACTGCCCGCGCGTGGTGCTCGGTTCCCCGCTGGCGGGCGAGTCGCTGACCGAGATCATCGACCCCACGCCCGCGATCGAGGAGATCGTGCGCCGCTACATCGGCAAGAAGGAGTACTCCAACCTGCCGCGCAAGTTCAAGACGGCGATCTCCGGCCAGCAGGACGTCGTGCACGAGATCAACGACGTCGCGTTCGTCGGCGTGGAGCACCCCGAACACGGCCCCGGCTTGGACCTGTGGGTAGGCGGCGGCCTGTCCACCAATCCGATGCTCGCGCAGCGGGTGGGCGTCTGGGTGCCGCTGGACGAGGTTCCCGACGTGTGGGAGGGCGTCGTCGCGTTGTTCCGCGACTACGGCTACCGCCGCCTGCGCACCAAGGCCAGGCTGAAGTTCCTGGTCAAGGACTGGGGCATCGAGAAGTTCCGTCAGGTGCTCGAAGACGAGTATCTGAAGCGCAAGCTGATCGACGGACCCGCACCGGAGCAGCCGACCAAGCCGATCGACCACGTCGGCGTGCAGCGGCTGCGCAACGGGCTCAACGCCGTCGGCTTCTCCCCCATCGCGGGCCGGGTGTCGGGCACCATCCTGACCAAGGTCGCCGACGCGGTGGAGCGGATCGGTTCCGACCGCATCCGGTTCACCCCGTACCAGAAACTGATCGTGCTCGATGTTGCCGACGACAAGGTCGACGCGCTGATCGACGAGCTGGAACCACTCGGCTTGCAGGCCCGGCCGTCGCTGTGGCGGCGCAACCTGATGGCCTGCTCCGGCATCGAGTTCTGCAAGCTGTCCTTCGCCGAGACGCGCAAGCGGTCCCAGGTGCTGGTGCCCGAACTGGAGGAGCGGCTGGCGGATCTCAACGCGCAGCTGGATGTTCCGATCACCATCAACATCAACGGCTGCCCGAACTCCTGCGCCCGCTCGCAGATCGCCGACATCGGCTTCAAGGGCCAGTTGGTCGACGACGGCGCCGGGAATCAGGTGGAGGGTTTCCAGGTTCACCTCGGTGGCAGCCTGGGCTTCGACAGCGCCTTCGGACGCAAGCTGCGCCAGCACAAGGTGACCACCGGCGAGCTCGGCGACTACATCGAGCGGGTGGTGCGCAACTTCGTCAAGCACCGCGAGGACGGCGAACGATTCGCGCAGTGGGCGGTACGCGCCGACGAGGCCGACCTGAGATAAGTGTGAACGGGAGATCAACTGTGACAACCGAACTCGCGGAAAAGCTGTCCGAGGACGAACTGCGCGCCATCGCCGCGCGCGGGGCCGCTGAACTCGACGGCGCCTCGGCCACCGAACTGCTGCAGTGGACCGAGAACACCTTCGGTTCCAACTACATCGTGGCCTCGAACATGCAGGACGCGGTGCTGGTGCATTTGGCCGCCCAGATCCGCGCCGGGGTGGACGTGCTCTTCTTGGACACCGGCTACCACTTCGCCGAGACCATCGGCACGCGCGACGCGGTGGAGGCGGTGTACGGGGTGAACGTGGTCAACGCCGAGCCGGAACACACGGTCGCCGAACAGGATCAGCTGCTCGGCAAGGATCTGTTCGCCCGCGAACCCAACGAGTGCTGCCGGTTGCGCAAGGTCGTCCCGCTGCGGAAGTCGCTCGCCGGGTACAACGCCTGGGCCACCGGCATCCGCCGGGTGGAGGCCCCGACGCGGGCCAACGCGCCGCTCATCTCGTTCGACGAGGCGTTCGGACTGGTGAAGATCAACCCGATCGCGCCGTGGTCCGACGACGAGATGCAGGAATACATCGCCACGCACGGCATCCTCGTCAACCCCCTGGTGGAGGAGGGGTATCCGTCCATCGGCTGCGCTCCGTGCACACGGAAGCCGGAGCCGGGATCCGATCCGCGAAGCGGCCGATGGGCCGGCCTCGCCAAGACCGAATGCGGGTTGCATCAATCATGACCGACACCATCCGAAGCGAACGTTCCCTCGGCATCAGCGATTTCGACACACTCGCCGCGCTGGAGTCCGAGTCGATCCACATCTTCCGCGAGGTGGCCGGCGAATTCGAGCGGCCGGTGATCCTGTTCTCCGGCGGCAAGGACTCCACCGTGCTGCTGCACTTGGCGCTCAAGGCGTTCTGGCCCGCGCCGCTGCCGTTCGCGCTGCTGCACGTGGACACCGGGCACAACCTGCCCGAGGTGCTGGAGTTCCGGGACAAGGTGGTCGAACGCTACGACCTGCGCCTGCACGTGGCCAAGGTGGAGGACTACCTGGCCGACGGCCGCCTCACCGAGCGTCCCGACGGAATCCGCAACCCGCTGCAGACCATCCCGCTGCTGGACGCGATCAGCGAGAACCGGTTCGACGCCGTGTTCGGCGGCGGCCGCCGCGACGAGGAACGCTCGCGGGCGAAAGAGCGGATCTTCTCGCTGCGCAACGCTTTCGGGCAGTGGGATCCGAAGCGGCAGCGTCCCGAGCTGTGGAACTTGTACAACGGGCGCCACGCGCCGGGCGAGCACGTGCGCGTGTTCCCGCTGAGCAACTGGACCGAGCTGGACATCTGGCGCTACATCGCTCGCGAGGACATCGACCTGGCGAGCATCTACTACGCGCACGAGCGTCCGGTGTATCTGCGCGACGGCATGTGGATGACCCCCGGCGTGTGGGGCGGTCCGCGCGACGGCGAGGTGCTGGAGACCCGGTCGGTGCGCTACCGCACCGTCGGCGACGGATCCTCCACCGGCGCCATCATTTCCGACGCGGCCGACAACGAGGCGATCCTCGCCGAGGTCGCCGCGTCCCGACTGACCGAACGCGGCGCCACGCGCGGCGACGACCGCGTGTCCGAAGCGGCGATGGAAGACCGCAAACGAGAGGGTTATTTCTGACATGTCCGACCTATTGAGGCTGGCCACCGCCGGTTCTGTCGACGACGGCAAGTCCACCTTGGTCGGACGCCTGCTCTACGACACGAAGTCCGTTCTGGCCGACCAGATCGACGCCGTCACCCGCGCGTCGGTGGACAAAGGTCTCGCCACACCGGATCTCTCGCTGCTCGTGGACGGGTTGCGCGCGGAACGCGAACAGGGCATCACGATCGATGTCGCCTACCGCTACTTCGCCACGCCGCGCCGCTCTTTCGTACTCGCGGACACCCCGGGGCACGTGCAGTACACCCGCAACACCGTCTCCGGGGCATCCACCGCGCAGCTGGTGATTCTGCTCGTCGACGCGCGCAAGGGCGTCATCGAGCAGACCCGCAGGCATGCCGCGGTGCTCGCGCTGCTCGGCGTGCCGAAGCTGGTGCTCGCGGTGAACAAGATCGATCTGGTCGACGACGCCGCCACCGTGTTCGCGGCCATCTGCGCGGAGTTCAACGAGCTCACCCGCACGCTGGGCTGGTCGAATGATGACGTGCTCGAGATTCCGGTCTCGGCATTGCACGGCGACAATATCGCCACGCGGTCGGACAACACCCCGTACTACGACGGTCCCTCGCTGATCGAGCACCTGGAGTCGGTGCCGGTCGACGCCGACAGCACCGGCGATCACGCGCTGGGCCTGCGCTTCCCGGTGCAGTACGTGATCCGGCCGCGCACCGCCGAATACCCGGACTACCGCGGCTACGCGGGACAGATCGCGGCGGGCGCGGTCGCGCCGGGCGACGAAGTCGTGGTGCTGCCCTCCGGTATCCGCACCACCGTGGAGCGGATCGACACTCCCGACGGCGAGCTCGCGGTGGCGCAGACCGGCCGCAGCGTCACACTGATCCTCGCCGACGAGGTCGATATCTCGCGCGGCGACATCATCGCCTCGGCCGCCGACGCGCCGGAGCCCATCGACACGTTCGACGCCACCGTGTGCTGGCTGGGCGACAAGCCGCTGCGCCCCGGCGCGCGGCTGCTGCTCAAGCACGGCACCCGGACCACCCAGGCCATCGTCGGCACGCTGCTGGAACGCTTCGACGAGCAGCGCCTCGCGGCCGATCCGAACCCGGAGTCGTTGGAGCTCAACGATATCGGGCGTATCTCGGTGCGCGTCGCCGAGCCGATCGCGGCCGACGACTACCGGGTGAACCGGCACACCGGCAGCTTTCTGCTGATCGACCCGGCCGGTGGCAACACGCTGGCCGCCGGTTTGGTCGGCGACGTGCTGACCGCGGTCGAGGTCGGCACCGGAGTCTGACATGGCGGTATCGCGAGTTCCGTTCGGCGCCCGGCTGGTCGCGGGCGCCGTGGCGGGCTGCGCGAAATCCCGGTTCGGCCACGCGCCGACCGGCCTCGGACGGGTCAGCGCGGAGCAGCCGCCCGCGCTGATCGCCGTGGCGCACGGGAGTCGCGATCCGCGGTCCGCGGCGACGGTTTCCGCAGTCGTCGCGGCCGTGGCCGCCGCGCGGCCGGACATCGAGGTGCGCACGGCATTTCTCGACCTCACCGCGCCTTCGGTCGAGCAGGTCGTGGATTCCCTTGCCGCCCAGGGGCATACCCACGCGGTGGTCACGCCGCTGCTGCTCGGCAGCGCCTTCCACGCCAGGGTCGACCTGCCCGGCCTGCTCGCCGCGGCCGGCGCCCGCAATCCTCAGCTGCGGTTGACCCAGGCCGATGTGCTCGGCGCCGACGCCTTGCTGATCGGCGCGTTGCGCGATCGCGTGCTCGCCGCCTGCGACATCGATCACACCTCGGCGAATCGGCGAATCGGCGTCGCGCTCGCGGCGGTCGGATCGTCGTCTGCCGCCGCCAACGCGCGCACCGCCGAGGTGGCCGCCCGGCTCGCCGCCCGCACCGGCTGGCTTACCCAGATCTGCTTCGCGACCACCGAACCATCGGTGGCCGAGGCGATTTCGCGTCTGCACGCCCGCGGCGCCGACCACGTCCTGGTCGCGCCCTGGTTCCTCGCACCCGGCCTGCTGACGGACCGCCTGCTCCACGCGGCGCCCCACGCCGTCCACGCCGACGTACTCGGCCCGCACCCGGCCCTCACGGGCGTCATCCTGGATCGCTACCACGCGGCCATCGCCGAGACGCCCGCACTCTCAGCCTGACTGGGCGAGACCGGATCGCCGACACCGTCCCCGCTCAGCCGTGCGGCTACGCAGAAAGGTCGTTGATCTCGATTACATTGGCGGCGTGGGGCTTACCGAATATGAGCCAGGTGATGTCGTGTACTTCCCGGAAGGTCCGTTCTGGGGTATCTGCGGGGTCGTGCGGGAAGTCGGTGCCCGTCGAGCCAAGCTGCGTATCGACTTCGACGAGGGTCTTGTCCACCGCGAAGGGGGCGTGCTGCGGGTGCTGCGTCATAGCCTGACCGTCGGATTCAACGAGGTCGAGCTAGCCTAGGGCTCGACGGCGTGACTGCACAGCTGCCCGACCTCCACCAGCAGTGCACTCGACCCCGATCCGTCCGATCCGGGCTTTGCAGGCAGGGCAATCCGAATGTGCGGACGACAGATCGGCCCGCGTCGCGCTCGGTCGGGGGTCTTCGGGTCAGCTGGCGGTGACGCGTCCGCCAGCCACAACATAGTCGACGGTTTGCGCAACTTTTCCTGGCCCGGCAACTGAGATCGCCCAGGCGGCGGCAACAGCTTGGCGAAGCCCCCCGCAGCGAGGCCCCGATCTGGACTACTTCGTCAACGGGTCGCCTACTGAGTGACGGGTCCACCGAGCAGGTCGTCGACTACGGCACGCGCAGTGGCGACGCCGCGCTCGTCGCCCATCTGCCGGGCGGTGTGCGCCGCGGCGATGACCGCGTCCAGTTCGAAAGCGATGACGTCGGCGCTGCGCTCACCGAGATGGCCTTGTTCCTGCGCGCGGCGAATCTCCTTGACCAGCAACGCCAGCCAGTCCCGGCGGTCCTCGGCGATGGCGTCGCGGACCGGGCCCGGCCTGCTGTCGAACTCGGCGATGGTCGCGACGCGGAAGCATCCGCCGGGGAACGCCGGGTCGGTCACCTGGCCGAACCAGCGCTCGACCAAGGCGTGCAGGCGCGGCAGTCCGCGGGGCTCCCGCATGCTCGGCGTGATCACCGCGTCGATGAACACCTGTCGCGCGGACTGAACCGCCGCCAGTTGCAGGCTCTCCTTACTGCCGAAGAGCGTCGCTATGCCGCTCTTGCTGAGGCCGAGGTCGCCGGCCAACCGGCCGATGCTGATCCCGGTCAGTCCTTCGACGGAAGCCACATCGGCGGCGCGGCGGGCGATTGATGCGCGGGATCGCGCTCCTTTGGCCAAACGCTGATCGATGTCGCGCGGCGGGTCGGTTGCGGACTCGGTCATGGCCCCATCCTTCCACTCAGCGGTTGCTTATACGAACGTACGGTCGTACTTTAATTGTACGACCGATCGTGCGTTTTGTTTCTCTCTCCCGAAGGACTCCTATGACCGACGTGTCCGCGCGGGCCCAAAGCCCGCCAACCGCGAGCGCGGCTACCCGCACACTGCTGATCGCCTGCGGCGCGGCATTCATCGCATTCCTCGACCTCTCGGTCGTCAACATCGCCTTCCCCTCCATCGCCCGCGACTACCCCGGCACGGCGGCCACCACGCTGACCTGGGTGGTCAGCGGGTACGCGGTCGCCTTCGCCGCGCTGCTCACCCCGGCGGGCCGGTTCGCGGACGTGCTCGGGCGCCGCAGGCTCTTTCTCGGCGCACTGGCCGGTTTCGCCCTGACCTCCCTGCTGTGCGGGTTCGCGCCCACCGCGGGCTGGCTCATCGCGGGCCGGGTGCTGCAAGGCGCCACCGCGGCGCTGATGGTGCCCGCCGCCCTCGGACTTGTGCTCGCCGCCACCCCGCGCGAGAAGATCGGCGCGGCGATCGGAGCCTGGTCGGCCGCCGGCGGGTTCGCCGCCGTGGTCGGTCCCGCGCTCGGCGGGGCGCTGGTCGAAGGCTTCAGCTGGCGAGCGGTTTTCGTGATCAACGTGCCGGTGGCTGCCGTGCTCATCGCGGCGGCGGCCCGCATCCCGGCTTCCGACGTCCGGCCGCCCGGTAGTGCGCTACCGGATCCGCTCGGCACGCTCGCGGTCGCGCTCGGTCTCGGCGGTGTGGTGGCGGGCGTCACCGAAGGGCAACGCTGGGGCTGGACCTCGGCGGGGACGCTCACCACGCTGATCGGCGGCGGGCTGTTGGTCGTGGCCGCGCTCGTGCGCTCGGCGCGTCACCAGGATCCGGCGATCGCCGTGGAGCTCTGGCGCAGCAAGTCGTACGCGCTGGCCAACGCGACCTCGTTCGTCTTCGGTGCCGCGATGTTCGCCTGGCTGCTGGCGGGACCGCTCTTCCTGGACGCGATCTGGGGCTATTCGGTGCTCGGCTCCGCGGGCGCGATGACCATCGGGGCGGTGGCCTCGATGGTGACCGCGACCATCGCGGGACGAGTCGGCTCTCCCGCGGCCAGGCGGTGGCTCGGGGTGCTCGGCGCGTTGATGTTCGTCGCCTGCACGGTATGGATGAGCACGGACGCCTTCGGTTCGACTCCGGCGCTGTGGTCGGCGTGGATTCCGGCTGGCGTGCTCGGCGGTGGCGGCATCGGGTTCCTGGTCACCGTGCTGGGTACCGCGGCCGCGAGTTCGCTTCCGCCGCAGCGATTCGCCGCGGGCACCGGCATGAATCTGACGGCGCGGCAGGTGGGTGGTGCGCTCGGCGTCGCCGTGCTGGCCGCGGTGTTCGCGGCGCGTCCCGGCGATCCGCTCGGCGCGTTCCACACCCTGTTCGCCGTCTGCGCGGGCATCGCCACGGTCGCCGCATGTCTGGCGGCCTTGCCCATCCGCACCCTGTCCCACTCCACCGACAGCTAGGAAGATTCCATGAGCGAGCCCAGCCGGCGAATCATCGATACAGCGCGCGTAGCGGATGACGAGCGAAGCGCAATCATGAGCGACATTCGCACCGAGGCCAACGACCCGATGCTGCTGCCCCCTGAGGAACAACGCCGCCTGCTCGCCGACGCGCCATGGCGGCGATACGCAGTGCTCGGCGACTCCATCGCCCAAGGCGTGGGCGACCCGAGCCCAGGGTACGAGCCGGTGGGATGGGCCGACCGCGTCGCCGCCGTGCTCACCGCGGTGCGTCCCGGTCTCGCCTACTCGAACACCGGCCGGATCGGCGCCACCTCCGCGCAGGTACTCGCCGAACAGCTGCCGTTCGTGCTCGAATTCCGGCCGGACCTGGTGCATCTCAGCTGCGGTGGCAACGACCTGTTCCTGCCGGGCGGCGACATCGCCTCCCTGCGCGAGAACCTGAACACCCTGTTCGGAACGCTGGCCCGCACGGGGGCCCAGGTCGTCACCTTCACGCTGGCCGACGTCTGGGAAATCGAGCACATGGCGCCGATGCGTCCGATGCGCGACCGCATGGCCGCGCTCAACGATCTCGTCCGCGAGCTGGCCGCCCGCTACGACGCGCTCCTGCTCGAACTCTGGGCTCACCCGCTGCGCCTGCGCCCCGACTTGATGAGCGCCGACCTCATCCACTTCAGCATGAGCGGCCACGCAGTGCTCGCCTCGGACATGGTGCGCACGTTGGCCGACCGCATTCCCGCCGCTCGCTGATTCCCGATCGGAACGTGGCGGAGGCCGACCGAAACACGCAGAAGCTCAGTTGGACAACTCGAATACGGCTCGGGTCCGGAGCAGCGAGGCGCCCCGGACCCGGACCGGATCGGCTACGGAATCAGAAGCATTCCAAAGAAATCGGAGACCGCACGGACAAACTGATCGATGAAGCGAGGAATCATCACGTTACCTCCTGCCGTCCAGTGAAGTTACCCATCAGCCCGTACTGAATCTGCTATCCAGCAACGGATTAGAAGGAATTCGTTGCAGACCATGCAAAAGATGGAACCCGCCGGTGTTCTCACGGCACTGCCGCCGGATTCCTGCTCATGTAGTGGCTCAGCCGAACAGGCCCTCGGCTACGCGTCCAGTTCGTGAAGATCTCGGTACCGAGTCGTCCGGTTCGCCGCCGCCTGGGGCCGTGTCCCATTCCTTCCGCCTTCAGCCTGAGCGGCCACGCCGTGCTCGCCTCGGACATGGCACGGACCTTGGCCGAACGGATTTCGGCCTCTCGCTGATTCTCCAATCGGGACGTGGCGGAGCCTCTTGCGGCGTGTGCCACCGTCACGTCCCGATCACCGCCCTATGCCGCCGCACCGAACCGCCGCGATCCGTCACGTACCGCGCCACAAGCAATCACCACGCCGCCTGATCCATCACGCGCGCGCAGAGCGACTTCTGCAGCGCTCGGCTCAACCCCGCCCCACGCGGCTGCTGGCGACCGCGATCCGTGACGTCGCATATAGGCCAACGGATCTGCCCGCGGAATTCGTCAGAGAGCACCGCCGGACGCACTGTCCGTGCCGGGGCCGTAGCGGTCGAGTAGTTCGGCGCCGAGGCGGGCCAGTTCGGCGCGGACCTCGGGTGGGCCGAGTACTTCGATCGATGCTCCCCACCCGGCCAGCTGCTGGGCGATCATCCACGCTGTCGGGGCGGTGATGCGGACCCGGACGCGACCGTCGTCGGCCGGACCGTCCACGACGCAGTGCCTGCCCTGCTGGTTGCGCAGGATCGGCACCAGGCGCTCGGGCACGAGGACGGTCGCGGCGGCGGTCGCGCGCTGCTGCTCCATCTCCTCGACCACCGCCGCCCAGGCGGTGGCGAGATCGAAATCGTCCGGGCGGTCGGCGATTTCGTCGGTCGGGATCGCTTCGGCGATGCGATCGACACGGAAGGTTCGCTGTCCGCGCTCGGTCCCCGCGACCAGGTACCAGACGGCGTCCTTGTCGACCAGACCCCAAGGGTCGACGAGACGTTCAGAGCGCTCGCCGGTCCGGTTCGCATAGCGCAGCCGAACCTTGTTGCGCTGCACGACCGCTCGTTGCAGCAGCGATACCACCGGCGGCAATTCACGGTCGGTCGCTCCCCAGCGGGCCGGGTCGATCACCACGGCGTCGGCCGCTGCTTCGGCATCACCGCGGAAGGTCTGCGGAAGTGCCCGCACCAGCTTGCGCAGCGCGGATCTGGCTTCCGGCACCGCACCCGCGGACGGGCCGGCCAGCAGGAACAATGCGCGCGCCTCCCCCGCGGTCAAACCGCTCAGGTCGGTACGTGCGCCGCCTACCAGCGACCACCCGCCGCCGCGCCCTGGCTGCGGATACACCGGCACACCGGCCGCCGAAAGCGCCTCGAGATCCCGCCGCGCGGTGGCGATCGAGGTCTCCAGTTCCGCGGCGACCTGCGCGGCCGTCACCCGACCGCGGGTCTGCATCATCAGAAGGATCGCCACCAACCTGTCCGCTCGCATACGAACAATTCTGCCGTTAAAAGTGATCATTTGGTGCGCACTTTTGGTCGGATGATGGATTCACAAGCAAGGACGAACATCAACCGAAGGAGAACCCTCATGCTGCGCGGAATGGCGACGAGCACCTTCTACGCCGACGACCTCGAGGCCGCCAAGGACTGGTACAGCGATTTCTTCGGCATGGAGCCGTACTATCACGTCGCGGGCGGCTACTACGAGTTCCGCATCGGCGATTACCAGCACGAATTCGGCATCGTGAACCGTGCGTACGCCCCCGCGGGCGCGCGCAACGCGCCCGGCGGCGCCATCGTCAACTGGCACGTCGACGATCTGCAGGCGACGTTCGACCGGCTGCTGGAACTCGGCGCGACGGTCTACGACCCCATCACCCCGCGCGGCAACGGCGAGGGCTTCGTCACCGCCTCGGTGGTCGACCCGTTCGGCAACGTCCTCGGTCTGATGTCGAACCCCCACTACCTGGAGATCGTCGCCAAGACCGGTCCCGCGTAGATCACCAGATCTGGTGTGGTGTCGGGCGGAACAGGCCCGCCCGACACCACGCGAACCGGCTGCCGCGGGTCACAACGCAACTGCCGGAGAGCATTCGATCGAAATGAGGTACATCGCCCGCCGCGCGGCTCGGCGGCAAGAGCCGAGATCCGGGCCACGACCAGCACTGTGTCGACGGAAAAGACAGCGGGCGCCCGACATCGTGCGCCCCGCGACCGTCACCTCGCCACGACGCCTCATCGACCTGGCCGAGGACAACCGCCTCGTCAGGGGCGGCTCAGCCGACAACTCCGGACCGTCCGGGTCCGCTCTGCGGGAGCCTGCTCGGTGCGGTGTCTACCGCGATGCCGGTTCGCGAATAGCTACGGAAGGCCGCTGTTCCACCGTGGGCCGCCCGGTCAGGGACGGAACCAGCGCTCCAGGACGGTGGCGACGCCGTCTTCGAAGACGTGATCGGTGACCTCGTCGGCAAGCCCGCGGATCTCCGCGGGCGCGTTGCCCATCGCTACCGCATGCGCTGCCCAGCAGAGCATCTCGCGGTCGTTGTAGCCGTCGCCGATGGCCAGTGTCGCTTCGCGCGGGATGCCGAGCGCGATGCGCAGACGTTCCAGCGCCCAGCCCTTGGACACGCCTTCCCTGGATACCGTGAGCCACGGCCCGAACTCGCCGTGCACCCAGCTTGCCCCGGGCACGCGCAGCGAGCGCAGCATGACCAGCATCTCCTCCAGCGAACCGTCCGGCAACCAGCCGTTCAGTCGAGGAGTCGGTTCGCTGCTCAACGCGTGGTAGTCGACCAGCAGGAACTCCCCGAGTGAGTATTCGCCGGGACCGGCGCCGGTGGCCCAGGTTCCCATACCCACCTTCTCCACCGCGAAGATCATTTCCGGAAATAACGCCCGCAACGCGGTGATGGCGGGCGCGGGATCGAATGCCTGCACGGCGATCGGCTCCGCTTTGGCGACGTCGATGTGCACGGCGCCGTTCGAGCACAACGCGTGCCCGTCGCGCAGGCCTAGTTCGATGAGCACGGGACGCGTGGCCAGGAGGGTTCGCCCCGTCGTCACCACGACATGCGCGCCCGCCGCGATGGCTGCGCGTACCGCCGCGACCACCCGCGCACTGATCGGCGTCCCGGTGTCCAGCAGCGTCCCGTCCACGTCCAACGCGATCAACTGGGGGCCCCCGGATGCCATCAACCTATTGTGCCTCCGCGATGCGACACCCGTCAGCAAATCGCGCACGCCGAGAACAGTACGCGCACTGGACGTTTCGTGCCGCTGCCAGGTCTCCCAGTGCGGTGACCACGAACGCAGGCGGACCACGACCAGTCGGCTGACGGTGGCCGTTGTCCGCCGAGCAGGACAGCGGCTTCCTTCGACCACCACGCACCACAACCGGTCGAACTCGTGGACGCTCCTAGCGACCGTTGCCTCCGCCCCTGCCACCACTGGCACCCCCGGCTCCACCTGCTGACGACCCGCCCGGCTTCGATGCCGCGCCCGAGCCAGAACGATTCGACGATCCGCCGGAAGACGAAGCGCCCGAAGAGTTCCCGCCAGCCGAACCACCCGTCGACGACGTACCGCCCGAACGCCCGCTCGATGCGGAGCCGCCGGTCGACGAACCACCAGCCGACCCACCCGACGACGAACCACCAGCCGACCCACCCGACGACGAACCACCAGCCGACCCACCCGACGACGAACCACCAGCCGACCCACCCGACGACGAACCACCAGCCGACCCACCCGACGACGAACCACCAGCCGACCCACCCGACGAACGACCAGTCGACGCGCCCGAGGAGGAACTGCCGTTCGAACCGCTGGTCGATGCCGTGCCGCTGGTGGAATCAGTGCCCGAAGATGCTCCGCCCGTCGACGTTCCGTCGGAAGCTCCCGACGAGGCGCCCCCGGAGGCTCCACCGGCCCGCGAAGGACTACCCGTTGAATCCGTTCCGGAGGAGTCACCCCGACCGCCCGATACCGTCCCGGCATTCTGCGAATCGGACGCGTCGGTAGCAGGAATGTCCGTCCGGGTCCCTGGCGTCGAGCCAGACATGGCCGGTCCGGAAGCCGGACCTGGCGTTGTGGTCGAATTACCCTGCGGTGCAGGCAGGTTCGCACCGGGCAGCGGCGCACCAGTGTTCGACGGTGCGGATGTCACGTCGCCGGGAGCGGGAAGCTCCCCCGACCCGGGAGGCCGACCCGGCAGACCGTCCCCGGGAGGCCTGCCGACAACAATCCGGCCCGGCTGACCGGACGCGGGAGGCTGAGCGGTGTCCTTGGGCGCGGGCCGGATGACCGGGCCGAACGGCAGCGGATTCGTGAAGTAGGCGGGATCGCTGTATCCGCTGCGCCGCAATCCGCCGGGGGTGCAGCAGTTTCGCGGGTCCCGGTGCGAGGCGATCCGCGACTCGGACACCGAAGGCCCATAGTTGGCACTGCGCGGTACCGGCGTGATGAATCGAGTGTAGGCGGAGGCCCGAGGGGACAGCAGCGAGGGCAGCACGCTACTGGAGTTCCATTCCGCTGGCGAGGACATCCGCGACCAAGTCTCGGCGAAATGCTCGCCACCCACCTCGTAGAGCAGGTTGTCGGCCGATGCCGGGAGATCCGGGAGACGCTCGAGCATGGGCGACAGCTCGGGGACGGTAGGTCCGCCGAACACGGTGACGGCCGACATGGCGACCGCGGAAACCACCGCGGCGCTGGAGAACACAGCCACGCGGGGAGCGCCTGCACGGCCGCCGGAAGCGCCTAGCGCCATGGTTCGCGCCGCCATCAGGGCTGCCCCCGCGGCGACAGTATGGCCGGGATCAGCCGAAATCATCACGGGGCGCCCGAGTTCGGCGAGCGTGCGCGCCACTTCGGCGGGCCGGGACGCACCCCCCACCAGCAGGATGCGACTGATATCGGACATCGTGATACCCGCTGATCGAACGCAGTCGCGGACCAGTTCGAGAGAGTCCTGCACATGCGCGGTGCGCAGCCCGTCGATGTCGACGAGGGAGGTCATCGACAGGCGCGTGGACTTGGGCGACACGTCGGGGGCGTACCGCGCGATCATCGAGCCGAGCGGCCTGCCGCCGAAATCGTAGGAGCGCACCGGCTTTCCGATCATCGGATGGTTGTCCCAGTCCGGGCCGACCCGCACGATGGTCACGTCGAGACTGGTGCCACCGAGGTCGTAGACCAGCACGAAGCTCGTCTCCAGCGGGCCGTGCTCGTGTTCCAGCCACTCCGCGGCCGCGACAGGTTCCGGCACCAGGAGCACGTCGCCCGCTCCCGATAAATCCAGCGCCTGGCGCAACAACGAGACCTGCTTGTCGGAGTACATCGCGGGATAGGTGGCCACGACTCCCGCCTCCGACGTACCCGGCTCCACCGCGCGGAGTTCGTTCACCACCGCGGCGATCAGGTTGGCCGGCGACCAGATGCGCCCACCGACGATCACCGCGTCCGGGTCACGACCCAGGTCGGCGAAATCCGTGACCGCCATGCTGAATTGGGGGATCCCCCCGAGCCGCAGGCCGCCCGCGCTGTCGAACGTCACCGCGGTGCGCCGCGATCGCACCGTCGGCCGCGTTCGTTCGGCGGCGACCGAAGCAGTCACGGAGTTCACTGCACCGATGCTGAAACCCAGACCTGTCGTCATCTGCTATCCCGTCAACGCACCGTGACCACGTCCATCACATGGAGTTCCCTGTGGCCGCGGTCGTCTTCCAAACAGCCACCACAGGTTAGCTGTTTCGCGTCCGCGCGGATGCGCAATTGATACGGAATGTTTTGCCAATCGCCATAATCATCCGAATTGCCAGGTAGATGTATCGATAACGCCGCGTTCACCCCCTCTACATGGCCAATCCGCATGCAATCCGGAGCATTCCGCTACTTCACAGCGATCTCGTTATCGTCGCCTTAATCAGACCCAAAGATGGTTTTCAGCGTCGAAACACACCGCGCGACAGACACTTAACGGTCGGTTACCGGAAGGTTGCCTCAGCTACTAATCGCGCGCGACCGCCACCCCCTGCGGCTCGTTGACGTATCAACTCAACGTCCGATATCCGCCAGCGCCGCCCTCGTCGCCCGGCTTGACTCGACGGCGAGATCCCACCCACGGAAGTGGGATCGCGAGAGTGGAAAGGGAAGTGCAACATGCCAACACGATTCGCCGAGCAGGTCGTCCTCATCACCGGCGCCAGCTCGGGCGTAGGCAAGGCGGTGGCGATGCGGGTGGCAGCCGAAGGCGCCGCGGTCGTGCTCGGCGCGCGCGGCAAGGACGCGGGTGACCAGGTGGCCGCCGACATCCGCGCGGCCGGTGGGCGCGCGCTGTTCGTGCCGACCGATGTCACGGTGGAGCAGGACGTGGCCCGGCTGACCGAGGCGGCGCTGTCCGAATACGGCCGCCTGGACGCCGCGTTCAACAACGCGGGCGCCGTGCACGCGTTCGGGACGGTCGCGGAGATCGACGAGGTGGACTGGCGCTCCGACTTGGAGCTCAATCTCACCAGCGTGTTCTACGGCCTGCGGCATCAGGTTCCCGCGCTGGCGGCGTCCGGCGGGGGCGCGATCCTGAACAACGCATCGAATCTCGGCGTGGTCGGCATGGGTTCGGTGGCGCCCTATGTGGCGGCCAAGCACGGGGTGGTCGGCTTGACCAGGGCGGTTGCACTGGAGGCCGCCGACCAGGGCGTTCGGGTGAACGCCCTGGTATCCGGGGCGGTCGACACTCCAGCGTTCCGGAACTCGATGGGCGCCACCCCCGAGGGGGAGGCAGCCATCGCCGCGCTGCACCCGATGGGCCGGATCGCCACGCCGGAGGAAATCGCTTCGTTCTGCGCCTACTTGCTCAGTGGCGAGTCGAGTTTCGTCACCGGTGCGGCACTGGCCATCGACGGCGGCTTCACCGCACGCTGACCCATCCGGGACATGGGGCCGCCTCGAGGTACCGGTGCAGGCCGGGTACCTCGAGGCGGGGTCTGTTCAGACGCGAGTCAGCAGACGACGGACGCGGCCGGGACGAGCGGCGGCTCCCCCGGCGGGCGCGCGCCGGTCGGCGGGCGCGCGCCGGTCGGCGGGCGCGCGCCGGTCGGCGGGCGCGCGCCGGTCGACGAGCGCGCGCCCGTCGGCGCGTACCGCGGGCTGACGCAGCCGCACCATGCGGTCGAACTCCGCTGCGGTTCCGGTGGGTTCGGGCAGCCGCCCCGCGTTGAAGTCCGCGGCCAGCTGCCGCACCGTCTCTCGAGCACAGGACTTGTTCGTGCCGATGAAGCCGGTGGGTCCGCGCTTGATCCAGCCGGTGACGTAGGCGCCGGGAACAACCGATCCGCCCACGCGGTCCAGCACCCGGCCTTCCTCGTTCGGAATCACCCCCGCGTTCTCGTCGAACGGCAGCCCCGGCATCGCGACGCCACGGTAGCCGACCGAGGTGAGCACCACTCCGGCTCGGAGCCGATCGGTCTCTCCCGTCGCGACGGCCCGAATACGCCCGCCCGGATCGGCGACGAGCTCGGTGCGGCCGACCTCGACTCCGGTCACCCGGTCGGCGCCGAGGATTTCGGTGGGTGCGGCCAGGTAGCGGAACACGATTCGCTTGCGCGCACCGACCGGCCGGGTGCGCACGCTGTGCAGCAGTCGCAGCTTCTGTTCGACGTGGAAGGGCAGCTCAGCGCTGAGGCCGGGCAGCTCGCCTTCGATCACGATGTCCACATCGCACCCGAGCAAACCGACGAATTCCGGCACGGTGAACGCGGATTCGAGCGGACCGCGCCGACCGAGCACGACCACTTCCTCGACCTTGCTCTCCCGTAATGCCCGCAGCGCGTATGGCGCGATATCGGTGTGGGCCAGCGTATCCGGGTCACTGGTCAGGACGCGTGCGACGTCGAGCGCCACATTGCCGTTGCCGACGATCACCGCACGACGATCGGATAGGTCGAAGACCCGATCCACGTAGTCGGGATGGCCGTTGTACCAGGCCACGAAATCGGTGGCCGACACGGTGCCAGGCAAACTCTCACCCGGGATACCCAACTTTCGATCCGACGACGCGCCGACCGCGTAGATCACGGCGTGGAAGTGATCGAGCAGTTCGGCCGCCGAAATATGCGCCCCGACCTCTACATTCAGGTACGAGCCGAACCCCGGCTGCGCCGAGATCAGGTCGAACAGCTCGCCGACCTTGCGGGTCTTGCCGTGGTCGGGCGCGACGCCGTGCCTGGCCAGCCCGTAGGGCACCGGCAGCCGATCGAGCACGGTCACCGACACGTCGGGCTGGGTCAGCAGCTCGTCGGCGGCATACATCGCCGACGGTCCCGATCCCACGATCGCCACCCGCAGCGGTGTGCGCTCGGTGCGGATCCGCGCCGCCGGCATCGGCCGGGCCAGCAGCGGGCGCGGCCGGGTCAACCGGTAGAAATCGGCGTTGATCTCGATGAACGGCTTCTGCTCTTCGGTCAGCTTCTTCGATGACACGATGGCGTCGACCGGGCACGCAGTGGCGCAGGCGCCGCAGTCCACGCACGCCTTCGGGTCCACGTACAGCATCTCCGCCGTCCCGAAGTCCGGTTCGTCGGGCGTGGGATGGATGCAGTTGACCGGGCAGGCGTACACGCAGGACGCGTCGCTGCAGCAGGACTGGGTGACGACGTAGGGCATGCGACTCAGGCGACCTTGCTTGCGGCGCGCAGCGGCTCCGACCGGTACCGAGTGGTGTGACCGTCGATGCCGAGCGCCTTCCAGACGGCCTTGGCGACCGGGGTCATCAGCCCGATGTCCTTGGCCAGGGCACGCACGTCACAGAAGTAGTCGCTGAAGACCTGCTTGGCCTCCTTGGACCCGTAGAACAGCTCCTTGCGAACCTGCCCGGGAATGTCGAACTCGGCGAAGAACGCCCGCGGCGGAGTCACGATGGCGCGGCCGAGGATCCACATGACGATCGGCATGGCCAGCGACAGAATGAACTTCTGCCTCGGGTTCGCCTGCGGCACATGGTTTTTCAGGAACTCGTGCGCAAAGGAAATGTGCCGCGCCTCTTCCGCGACGTGAATGGCCATCACGCCGCGCATGATCGGGTGCACCTCTTCATCCGAGCGCAGGATCTGCTTCTGGATGTGGTCGATCGGCTCTTCACCGGCCAGCACGGCCATGAAGAACAGGTTCGGGAACCACGCCGCCACCGGCGCGGCGAGATACTTGAACGTGCTGACCAGCGGCCCCATGCCGGGCACGTCCAGCCCGATCCGGTTGACCATCTCCTGGAACATCAGGGTGTGGTTGTGCTCCTCGATCATCTCGTGGGAGCAGTACCGGAACTCCGGCGAACCGTTCGGCAGGCCGAAGTTGTGGATGACCATGCCGCTGATCAGGATCGACTCGAACTGCAGGCCGACCTTGGCGATGTTCGCCTGCCGGTACTTGCCGACCGCGATCTTCTGTTCGGTCGACAGCGCCTGGTACCAGGGGTGACGGGCCACCGTGTCGGCGGATACGGGCAGGATCCAGCGCTCTTCTCCGGCGTCGGCGGCGAAGTCGGGGTTGTCCCAGTCGATGTCCTCGAACGGGTCGAAGTGCTTGTCGACCGATCCTTCGGAGAGCAGCAGCAGCTTCGCGGCGTACTCCTGCGCCTTCTCCAGATCGGGATCCACTGCGGGCGTCACGGCTGTCGACATCGTCGTCACTGCCTCTCCTCGATGCGACCATTTACTGTGTCTCATAGTTACACCAATGTAGAGTTACGTCAACCCAGCAGTTGCTCGGGCCGTCCGGCGATGCGCGCCCTCATCACGCGCACCACCGGACGGCCCGTCCTATACCGCCGCCCCGATCTGCGACTCAGCTCATAAGCGCTCCGTCCCCTGCCGCCAACAGAGACGTCGCGAGCCCGGTCGTCCACACCCCTGCGACGACGACCGCCTTGGTCAACCGGCGCCGGGTCCGGCGGGACAGCATCAGGGCGCGGGTAGCGGCGCGACGACGGGCGCGGCGGCGCCTGATGCGTCGCTTCTCAGCCGCCGCCTCCGCCGCGGCCGCCGCCCTGCGACCGAGGATCGCGGCGCCGTCGGCGATGGTCCGCTCGGGATCCGGCGCCGAAATCACCGGCCTGGCCAATTCCTCCGCGAGAACCTCGGCGACCTGGGCGGGGCGCGCCGCACCGCCGACCACGAGGACGCAGTCGACATCGGCCATGGTGAGGTCCGCGACCCGCAGGCAGCGGTAGACGAGCTGCACGGATTCCCGGACATGACGGGCACGCAGTTCGTCGACCGCCGCATCGGTGACCGATTGCGCGACCGAGGATGAGGGCAGAGCGTGTCCGGCCTGTTCGGCGACCGATGTGCCGAACGCGCGTCCGCCGAAGTCGGTGGAGCGCAACGACACGCCGACGATCGGATTGCGCGGACACCCCGCCCCCACCCGGACCAGGGTGACATCGAGCCCCGCGCCGCCGAGATCGTAGACCAGCGCGAGTCCGGGCATCAGCGGACCGCGATCGGCTTCCAGCCAGGCCGTCGCCGCGACCGGCTCGGCGACCAAGGCGACCTGTCCGAGTTCGACACCGGCCAGTGCCGCGCGTAGCTCGTCGACCTGCTCGTCGGCGTAGCGGGCCGGATAGGCCATCGCGATACCGATGCCGCCGCCGGCCGGATGATCCTCCAGCACCTCGCCGATCAGGCACTTCGCCACCGTGGCGACGAGGTCCGCGGGAGCGAGCGCGCGGTTGCCGACCCGGGCCCACGTGCTCGAACGCTGCGTGAGGTCGGCGAACTCGGTCACCGCGCGGCCGTGCCTCGGCAGCATGCCGAGCTTGGCCACGCCGGTGCTGTCGAAGGCCAGCGTGGTCCGGCGCGTGATGATCTGCGGGCGCTGCGTTTTGCGGCGCCCCGGCGGAGCCTTGGCCGAACCCTCCTCCACGAGAACGGAAACCGTATTCACCGTACCGATGCTCAACCCGAGACCAACCGCCATCGCAATCCACCCGATCGCCGTGCCGATTTGCTTCGAACGCCCCCCAGGCAACCACTCCGCGATCTTCATGCCAAGGCCGGACAACCGATTGTCCGCAAGCCGCCTGTCCTAGGCTGCGACGCTCGAGCGATCGTCGACGCGCTCACCTGGGCACACCGGGGCAGACATTCCGTCCAGTCGGATTTCCTTGCGACACGCGGAGATCGACACATGCCCGGTTATGGTTTGCCAGGATGCGAGCCTCGTGCCGGTTCGTCCAGATCGATCCCCTCGGACGTGCATAGACTTTCCTCGACCAATCCGAAATCCTGAGTGCGGCCGATTAGCGGATCCGAGGAAGGCATCGCTCGGGCAGCGGTCGGCCGGACCGCTCATTCGGCCTGCTCACCGCAGGCATCGTCGGCGTCGCCGTGCCGCCGCCGCGCTGTCGGCACGGGCTGGCAATCACGCCGCGAATCGGCGCGAGACAGCCGGCGCCGATCGTCATGGAAGCACAGCAACTTTCCAGCTCACAACGTGCGGAACGGACGAGTGCACCCGAAACCGGCTACTGCGCAGGCAGTTCCGGAATGCGGGTGGCCCGGACATAGACCGTCTCACCGTCCGAAAGCCGCAGCGCCTCCGCGTCACCACGGGTGACCTGCGCGGCGAACAGATCTCCGGTCGCGGCGTTGCGCAGTTCCACGCGCACCTCGAAGCCGAGATGGACCACCCGGTCGACCGTCGCCCTGGTGACGCCCGCCGATTCCGCGGTGCCCTCGTGCTCGGCGTGCGCCATGCTGGGGTCGCGGCCAACGCGAATGTCGTGTGGACGCACCAAATGTCCGTTGAGCCGGGCCACCGCACCGAGGAACGACATGACGAACTCATTGGCGGGCCGGTCGTACACGTCCTCAGGGGTGCCGATCTGCTCGATGCGGCCCTTGTTCATCACCGCGATCCGATCGGCGACGTCCAGCGCCTCCTCCTGATCGTGGGTGACCAGCACGGTGGTCACATGGACCTCCTCGTGCAGGCGGCGCAACCACTTACGCAAGTCCGCGCGAACCTTGGCGTCCAAGGCGCCGAACGGCTCGTCCAGCAGCAGCACCTGCGGATCGACGGCGAGCGCGCGAGCCAGCGCCATGCGCTGGCGCTGGCCGCCCGAGAGCTGCGCCGGGTACCGGTGCTGGAAGCCGTCCAGTCCCACGATGCCCAACAGCTGGTCGACGCGCTTGCTGATCTCGTTCTTCGGGCGCTTGCGGATCTTCAGGCCGAACGCGACGTTGTCGCGGACGGTCATGTGTTTGAACGCCGCATAGTGCTGGAACACGAAGCCGATGTCGCGCTTCTGCGGCGGCACCCGGGTGACGTCGCGTCCCGCGATGCTGACCACGCCGGAGTCCAGCGACTCCAGCCCGGCGATCGAGCGCAGCAGCGTCGACTTGCCCGAACCCGAGGGTCCCAGCAGCGCGGTCAGCTCGCCGGAGGGGATGTCGATGGTGACGTCGTCGAGGGCCGCGAATGAACCGTAGTTCTTGTTCGCGTTGGTCACGGTGATCACTTTGCGCCCCGCTTACGTTCGAGGAGGGTCATCAGCAGAAGGGTGACGAGCGCGATGCCCATCAGCAAGGTCGCGGCGGAGTAGGCGCCGAAGGTGTTGTGGTCGTTGATGTACCGGCCGTGCACGAGCAGCGTCAGCGTCAGCGACTGGCCGGGCAGCGCGGAGGACACCATGATCACCGCGCCGAACTCGCCGAGCGCGCGGGCTACGGTGAGCACCACACCGTAGGTCAGGCCCCACCGGATCGCGGGCAGCGTGATCCGCCAGAACGTCTGCCACCGGGAGGCGCCGAGCGTGGCCGCGGCCTGTTCCTGGTCGTCGCCGATCTCGTGCAGCACCGGCTCGACCTCACGCACCACGAACGGCAGCGTGACGAAAATGGTGGCGATCACCATACCGGGCAGGTTGAAGATCACCTCGAGGCCCAGCTCTTCCAGCCCGCCGAACCAGCCGCCCGCGCCCCAGAGCAGGATCAGCGAGACGCCGACCACCACGGGCGAGACCGCGAACGGCAGGTCCACGATGCCCTGAACCAGGTTGCGGCCCGGGAATTTCCCGCGGACCAGCGCGAGCGCCGTCACGATGCCGAAGACGACGTTCACCGGAACGGTGATCGCCACGATCACCAGAGACAGCTGGAACGCCGAGATCGCGGCCGGTGTGGTGATCGAGTCGACGAAAGCGCCTGCACCCCGTTCGAAGGTGCGCCACAGGATGATGATCAGCGGCAACAACAGCAGCACGAACAGGTAGCCGAGCGCCACCGTCCGCAACGAAATGCGGGTCAACGGAGACAGTTTCATCGGGTCGGCTCCATCCTGCGGGAGTTTCCGCACCCCGGCGACCCGACGAGCGCTGCGCGATTGTGTCTCATCGGGTCGCCTGTTCCTTGCGGGCGGTGCGTTCGGCGAGCAGCCGCAGCACGAGCAGCGTCGCGAACGAGATGGCCAGCAGTGCGACGGACACCGCGGCCGCGTTCACCGGGCGGTCGATCTCGATCTGCTTCTGGATGTACTGGGAGGCCATCTCGGTCTCGCGCGGGATCGCGCCACCGATCAGCACCACCGACCCGTATTCACCGATCGCACGCGCGAAGGCGAGGCCGCCGCCGCTGATGATCGCGGGCGCCAGCGCGGGGAGCACGATGCTGCGGAACGTGGTCCAGTTGTTCGCACCCAGTGAGAGCGCGGCCTGCTCGACCTCGCGGTCGGCCTCGATCAGCACCGGCTGCACCGAGCGCACCACGAACGGCAGCGTGACGAACGCCAGCGCCACCACCAAGCCCGGCTGGGTGGCGTTGAGATGGATGTCGATCGGACTCTGCGGCCCGTACAGCGAAAGCAGCACGATGCTGGCCACGATCGTCGGCAGCGCGAACGGTAGATCGATCAGCGCGTTGACCACGCCCTTGCCGGGGAACTCGTCGCGCACCAGCACCCAGGCGATGAGCGTGCCCATCACCACGTTGATCAGCGCCACCACCACCGAGACGAGCACGGTGATGCGCAGCGAGTCCAGCGCGGCGGGGGCGGTGACGGCATCGACGAAGCCGGACCAGCCGTCCTCGAAGCTGGTCACGGTGAGCGCTGCCAGCGGAAGGAGCACGATGATGCTGAGCCACAGCACTGCGGTGGCGATGCCGAGCGGGCCCACCGAGCCGGTCACGCGCAGCCACGACCAGTTCCAGCGCCCGGTCCGGCGCGCGGCGTCGGAGCTGCCGGGACCGTCTACCTGCGCGGTCCCGGCGCTATTGCGGTCGATCACAATCGTCCAGTATCCCGTGTAACGTGGGTCACCCGACTACTTGGTCGCCTTGTCGTAGATCACCGCGACGGAGCCGGTGTTCGCGGCGAACAGCTCCTTGTCCACGGTCTTCCAGCCGCCGAGATCGGCGATCGTCCACAACTTCTGCGGGGCCGGGAAGTCCTTGGCGTAGTCGGCGGCGACCTTCGGGTCGACCGGACGGAAACCGGCGGCGGCCCATGCCTTCTGGCCCTCGGCGGTGAACAGGAAGTCGCGGAAGGCGACGGCCTTCTCCTGGTTCTTGCTGTTCTTCAGCACCGCGACCGGGTTCTCGATCTTGAAGGTGGCCGGCGGGACGATGTGTTCGATCGGATCGCCGTTGCGCTCGGCGAAGATCGCCTCGTTCTCGTAGCTCAGCAGCACGTCACCGGTGCCTTGGAGGAAGGTCTCGGTCGCCTCGCGGCCGGACTTCGGCTGCACCTTCACGTGCTCGGAGGAGATCAGCCGGCTCAGGTAGTCCAGGCCCGCCTGCGGGTTCTTGCCGCCGTCACTCTTGGCCGCGTACGGTGCCAGCAGGTTCCACTTGGCCGAACCGGAGCTGAACGGGTTCGGGGTGACCACCTCGATGCCCGGCTTGAGCAGGTCGTCCCAGTCCTTGATGCCCTTCGGGTTACCCTTGCGCACCACGATCGCGACCACCGAACCGAACGGGATTCCCTTGGTGGCGTCGGCATTCCAGCTCTCGTCCACCAGACCGGCGTCGACCAGCCGGGTGATGTCGGGCTCGACCGAGAAGTTAACAATGTCCGCTTCGGCTCCGTCCTTCACCTTGCGGGACTGGTCGCCGGAGGCGCCGTAGGACTGCTGGATCTGGACGCCCTTGCCCTGCTCGGTCTTGTTGAACTCGGGGATCACCTTGTCGAATCCGGGCTTCGGCACGGCGTAGCCGTAGAGGTTCAGGGTGCCTGCGCTGCCGTCGGCGTTGCCTCCCCCGACCGTGTCGCTGGCTCCGCCGCCGCACGCCGTCAGCGCGACCGCCGCCAGTGCGGCAAGAGCAACGGCGCTGTAGCGTCGGCGCGGCAAGAGCCAAGATTTGCGAGCCATCGGGATGGACCTTTCGTGCGGACCGCCAGGCGCCCGGTAATACGTCGGTGGCGGCGACAATGGTGATGATCAGTAGACCTGCCGACGAAGTAAGACGGCAGTGGCGCGACAATCAGCCGCGACGGGCCGGGAGGCGAGCACGTCAGCAGGAAGCGCGCCAGTCTACTGGGAAACGAGACGCGGACGTGCCTGGTCGCCGATCAACGACAGTAGACGTCCGCGACCGCGAGGTCGCCGACAGCAATCAACACCAATTCATGGCGGACCTGCGGGACTGCGCTCGAAGACACGGGCAGACTCTAACAGAGCGCACGGCGGAGTTCGAATCGAAGACCCCAGGAAGAGCGGGGTTTCATCCCATGATCAGGGGTCTTGATCGCGCCCGTACCCCCGGTTACCTGCATCGGCGTCCACGCGGAGAGCATCGCGCCGACCGCGGGGTTCTGGTTATCTTGCGGTCACTCTAGGGCCGCCGCGCTCAACGGGTGATCAACCAGGCGACGATGACGAGCACGAGCAGGGCGATCAGCGCGAGCTGGACCCGCGAACGAGGCATCAGCGCGCTCCGCTCTGCACGGGCCTGCGGTCGTCCGCGGACACCTGCTCGGATTCGGGCATCGCCGCGGCGGCGACCGGCGCGGACCGTGCCGGGACGACATCGGCCGCGTACCGGCGATCGAGCATGCGCAGCACGGCACGCAGGACGCGGTCGAGCCCGTAGGCGATGGCGAAGCTGATCGGAACCATGCCCATGAGGACCACGAGGAACTGCGGAATGAACGGCAGTCCCGCCACCCACAGCTCGAAGCCGTCCCACCATCCTGCGATGCGATGCACGGCTCCAGCCTAGTCGGTTCGCCGCAGGGCTCCGTAGGACCGGGACCCGCGGCGGCGACCGAGCGGTGGACGACAGGCATGCATCGGCCCCAAGATGGGGTATGGCGTCCGCAGCTGACCTCATCGCCAACCATGCCGATGGCATGCCGTCGAACCTTCCCGAGCCGCACCGCCACGGCTCCCACCCGCCGATCGATGACTACGCGTTCCTGTCCGACTGCGAGACCAACTGCCTGGTCGCCAGCAACGGCGCGGTGGAGTGGATGTGCGTGCCACGGCCGGACGCGCCGAGCATCTTCGGCGCGATCCTCGATCGCAGCGCGGGCCACTTCCGGATCGGGCCCTACGGCGTCAACGTGCCCGCCGCCCGCCGCTACCTGCCCGGCGGGATGATCCTGGAGACCACCTGGCAGACCGGCACCGGCTGGCTGATCGTGCGCGACGCGCTGGTGCTCGGCCGGTGGCACAATCTCGACCAGCGCAGCAAGACGCACCGGCGCACACCGATGGACTGGGATGCCGAGCACCTGCTGCTGCGCACGGTGAAGTGCGTGAACGGCACTGTCGAGCTGGAGATGAGCTGCGAGCCCGCGTTCGACTACCACCGGGCCACGGCGCGCTGGGAGTACACCGGCAAGGTGTACGAGGAGGCGACCGCGGTCCGCAGCGACGATCCGAGTGCGGGCCCGACCCTGGTGCTCACCACGGATCTGCGGCTCGGCCTGGAGGGCAGGGAGGCCCGCGCCCGCACCAGGATGCGGGAGGGCGACGAGGTCTTCGTCGCGCTCACCTGGTCGGAGCTGCCCGCGCCGCGTACCTTCGAAGAGGCCGCCAACAAAATGTGGCAGACCACCGAATGCTGGCGGCAGTGGATCACTCTGGGCAAGTTCCCGGACCATCCATGGCGCAACTACTTGCAGCGCAGTGCGCTCACACTCAAGGGCCTCACCTACGCGCCGACCGGAGCGTTGATGGCGGCGCCGACCACGTCGCTACCGGAAACCCCTGGCGGCGAGCGCAATTGGGACTACCGCTACACCTGGGTGCGCGATGCCAGTTTCGCGCTGTGGGGTCTGTACACACTCGGTCTCGACCGCGAGGCCGACGACTTCTTCGCCTTCCTCAACGACGCGACCAAAGGCGAGAACGGCGAACCCGTTCCGTTGCAGGTGCTCTATGGCATCGGCGGCCAGCGGGAGCTCACCGAATCCGTCCTCGACCATCTGAGCGGATACGAGAACTCCCGGCCGGTGCGGATCGGCAACAACGCCTACAACCAGGACCAGCACGATATCTGGGGCACCATGCTGGATGCGGTGTACCTGCATGTGAAGTCACGCCAGCAGGTGCCCGAGACGTTGTGGCCGCTGCTGGTCCGCCAGGTGCACGCGGCCATCGCGCACTGGAAGGAACCCGACCGCGGCATCTGGGAGGTGCGCGGCGAGCCGCAGCATTTCACCTCGTCCAAGGTGATGTGCTGGGTGGCACTCGACCGCGGCGCGAAACTCGCCGAGCTGCACGGTCAGGTCGAGCACGCCGAAGAGTGGTACTCCATCGCCGAGGAGATCAAGGCCGACGTCCTGGCCAACGGGGTGAACTCCGAAGGTGTGTTCACCCAGGTCTACGGCGGCGACACGCTGGACGCCTCGCTGCTGCTGGTGGTGCTCACCCGGTTCCTGCCGCCGGAGGATCACCGGGTACGCGCCACCGTGCTGGCCATCGCCGACCGGCTCACCGAGAACGGCCTGGTACTGCGGTATCGCACCGAGACCACCGATGACGGATTGACCGGCGCGGAAGGAACGTTCACCATCTGTTCGTTCTGGCTGGTGTCCGCCCTGGTCGAGATCGGCGAAATCCAGCGCGGCAGGCATCTGTGCGAGCGGCTGCTCGGCTTCGCCAGCCCGCTACGGCTGTATGCCGAGGAGATCGATCCGCGCAGCGGCCGTCACCTGGGCAACTACCCGCAGGCATTCACCCACCTCGCCCTGATCAACGCCGTCACCCACGTGATCCGAGCCGAGGACTCCCGGCACGCGGGCCAGTTCCAGCCCGCACACACACCGCCCGGTCACCCGGTCTAGCACCACGAGATCGCCTCGTCCGACACCGCCCGGTCCCCCGGTCCAGCACCACGGGAACGCCTCATCCGACACCGCCCGGTCCCCCGGTCCAGCACCACGAGGTCGCCCCATCCGACACCGCACAGCCATCATCCGGTCCGATTCACGATGTCCTACGCATAACTACCGCTCTTTCGCACGCAACGACCGATTTCGCAAAAACATGGGTAACTCACCGGGAACGCCCAAAACCCGAGCGGCACCCAACGCAGGACCTGAACGCGAATCTACGCCACTCAACTAGTACGGCCTGAATACGCGGAGAGGCGGGCAGCAGCCTCTTCGCGCAGCCCACGCAGCTTGTCGAGCCGCGCCTCGAGTTCGGCGACCCGCTCCTGCCTGCGGTCGCCGTACTTTCCGTAGCTCTCCTCCGCCACCCGCAGCGTCTCCTCCGCGCTGCGCGAGACATCGGCCGCGATCTCGGTGAAGTGGTCACGCAGCACACGCTGCATGGCGCGCAAGCGGTTTCGCGATTCCTTGCCGACCTGGAAGATCACGTCGTCCATCAGGCGGGCGACCGCGACCTTGGCCTCGGCGCGGCGACGCAGCTTGCGGTTCTTGCGGTCGTCCCACAGTGCGTTCACGCCGAGCAGGACGCCCGCGCCCGCCGAGTACCAGTTCACCAGCGACATACCGAGCAAGCTGGTGGCCAGACCGACCATCAGGATGCCGCCGTAGGAGCCGCGCAGGCCGGTCAGGAACTGCTGGGTCACACCGGCTTTCGCGCTGTCCAGCGGTTCCAGAGGCTGCACCGCTTCGAGCACTTCCCCCGGATTGGCCAACCGCAGGTCGGCCATCGGCGCGGCGCGGTTGTCGGCCGGGAACTTGGCGGCCACCTGCTCGCACAACTCCACCGAGCGGTAGTGCGCTACGGCGAAATTCTCTTCGACGGCCTCGCAGATTCGCGCGTCCAGGTCGGCGCCGAAATCCTTCCATCGGCGGGCCGGATCGGTCCGGGCGATCTCGGCCTCGGCGTCGCGGATCAGGCTGCGCAGCCGGTGGCGCAGATCGTGCTCGATGTCGGCCATCAGCTCCGTGCCGCCGTCGACCAGGGTGACCTGCCAGTTCGCGGTGCGCTGCCGCAACTGCTCGGCCTCGTCGCGGGCGCGGACGAGCTGGTCGGTGATCTCGGCCCTGCGGTGCGGATCGCGCAGCGTCTCGGCCTCGGTACGCAGCGTCAGCGCGAGGTGGTCGCAGACCAGGCGGATGTCCCCGACCGCGGCTTCCAGCGCCACCGCGTCGGCGCGGGTGATTACGTAGTCGCGCAGATGATCGATCAGTTGCGGCACACCCGATTCGATATCGCGCTGGTAGTCGCCTGTCGTCCCGGCCTGTCGATGCAACTCGGCGGACACCGGCGCCACGGCGAAACCGAGCCCCGCCGCGTCGAGCAGTTCCCGATAGCGCTGCTGGGTGTGCGACCAGTGCGGAAAGACGTCGATCTTGTTCAGCACGCAGACCACCGTCGGGCAGATCTGCTGAATGCGCTGCAATTCGGCGATCTGCTCCGTGGTCAGCTCGGCGCCCGCGTTGCCGACGTAGAGCACAGCGTCGGCCGCGGCGATCATCGACCAAGTGGTGCGGTTGTCGCCCAGCGCACCCGGGGCGTCCATGATCACGACGCCGTCGGCGAGCAACTGGCTCGGCTGGGTGAACTCGGCACGGACGACGCCCTGAGTAGCCAGGGAAGGACCCGGATCGAGGGGGTCGACCGACTGGCGTTCGGTGTGACCGTATTCGGTCTGGCGCACCAGCGTCGCGGTCGGCTCCGGACCGTACTCGACGATCACCGGGACGCTCAGATCGCTGTTCGTCGCGCTGACCGAGGCACCGACCAGGCTGTTGACCAGCGTGCTCATCCCGTTCTTCGGAGGACCGACGACCACGAGCCGCAGCCGGGGATCGCTCACCCTGGCGCGGACCATGTTCAGCCGGCTACCGAGATCGTCACGTCCCGCGGATCGGGCCGTCTCCCGCAGCTCGTCGAGTATTCGGATGAGCGGGGCCATCGCATCCGGATGTTTCACCGTTGCGGCCGTCAGCCCGGCAGCGGCAGACAACCCTCCTCCTTACTCTCGGTGACTCTAGATCCTTGTACCCCCTGCGAATGCTCCGCAGTCGTCCGATCCCCTTGCAGCCCTGCTATAACAGCGAGATGTCCGACACACCAGACGCGGAATAATGCTGTTCGGCTATGGCCGAGTCCGGCAGCAGTGTGCCGGAGAGGCTGCCTCCGGAGGCCAGAAGTGTGGTGTGGTCGGCTATCGGGTGCTCGACCGCCAGGGGCGCCGAGATCCCCTGTGGCTTGGGGTCGATCACCTGCGGTTTGACCGGTACCGGGGCCTGGGTGGGCGCGGGGGCGACGTAGGTGGGGACCGGCGTGTGCGGCTCGATGGTGGGCGCGTGAGCGGGTGCGCTGTAGGTCGGCTGGTCGGGCGCGGTGTACGTCGGCTGGGACGGGCGACTCACGGTGGGCACGTCATCGCTCGGCAGGTCGTAGGTCGGCGGGGTGCTGTGCGACGTACCCCCCGTGCTGGGACGGCCGGTATGGCCGCCCGGTGTCGTGATGTCGTCGTCCGGCGTGGACGGAGAACCGTGCGTCGGCGGTTGGGTGACGGTCACGCCGGGGATCTTGGTGCTCGTCACGTCCGGGCCGGTGGTGATGCCGCCGTGCGGCGCCGTGGTGACACCCGGGAGCTTGGTCACGTCGTGGCCCGGCGTCTTCGGCACGGACGGGACGGTCACGTCGCCGGGAACGCTCGGCGTCGGCGTGGTTTTGATGATCGTCGTCGGGTTGGTGACCGTGGCGGGCGATTGCGTGGGGTGCGACGGCTGCGGATCGGTCACCGGAGCCGGCTTCACCACCGGCGTCGGCCGCACCGCGTCGAACAGCGCGGGCACCGATGCGGCCGGTGCCGTGAGGACCGATGGCCCCTCCGGGGCGGCAAGCACATTCGCGATCGGCGTCGAGGCGACATCGGGCTGGATCGTGGTCTGCAGTGGGGTGGCCGCGACGACCGGAGCGGCGGCGACCGCCGCGGGCGCGGGCGCGGGCATCGGAGCCGCGGGAGCCACCGAAGCGGCCGGTGCGACCGCGGAAGCAGGAGCGACCGCGGAAGCAGGAGCGACCGAGGCGACCGGGGCGGCGCCGATCGGCGCCGAGGCGGCCAGCGGCTGCGCGACGCCCGATGCGGCCGGAGATTGCGCGGCGCCGGCTGCCGCCGAGGACTGCGCCGCGGACGTGCCGGGTGTCGCCGTGCCCAGCCCACCGAGCAAGCCGGTATTGCCCTGCCCCGGCTGCTGTGTCTCGGTGACGGCGCGGTCGGTGCCGTCCGGAAGGTGGATGCCGTCGGCCAGCCAGTCGGTGTACTCGTCGAGCTGGTCGCCGACCCGGCCTGCCGCGGCGTCGACCTTCATCTCCGAGGTGAAGTAGATGCCGTTCGGACCGAGCCCGAAGTCGACCGACCACTGCGTGCCGACGAATGCGCCGAGCTGGTCGCCGCCCGCGCCGATACCGTCGAACGGATCGTCCGCCGTGGGCGTCGCCGCGACCGCGCTGTTGCCGGGCAGATCGAACACGGTGGAGCCGGGTGCGACGAAACCGTTCGCGCCGGGCAGGCCGAAACCGTGCCCGGCTTGACCGAGTCCGTGGCCGGGCAGGCCGAAACCCTGCCCGCCGGGCTCGTCGAGTTCGCGGGACGACTCGGACCGGATACCGGGCAGCGAGAGTCCGTTGGACACGTTGCCCTGAGCCCCAGGAAGGGCCAGGCCGCCCGGGAAACCGCCGTCCGCGCCGGGGATGCCGCCGAGTCCGGGGACACCGCCGCCGGAGTATCCGGGCAGTTGCATGGGGTTCGGACCCGCGTCGCTGTCGGACAGACTCGGCAGCTGCATGCCATTCGCACCTTGGTCGCCGTCCGGCAGGCTCGGTAGCGGCAGCCCCGCGTCGGTGCCGCCGTACTCGCCGCCGAGCGTGGGCAGTTGAAGCTCGGCGGGTCCGGCGCCGGTACCAGGGAGCGAGAAACCCGGAGCCGGGTTGCCGTGCGCGACCGGAACATTCGACGCGTGCGGCGGCAACGGCTCCAGCTCCACCGGATCGGGGAAGGTGATCACCGGACTCGGCTGGTCGGGGTCGGGATCGGTGGTGTGTGCCCAGCCGGTGTTCCAGCTGTCGAGCCGGGATTCGCCGGGCTGTGCGGGTACGCCACCACCATTGGCGGCCACGAGCGCGCCACCGGTGACGTAGGCGCCCGCCCGAGCGACCCGCGCGACGCCGGTGGCCACGCGGTAGGCGGTGTCGCCCGCGCGCTCAGCCGCTTCGGTGTCGTCGTCGAAGGGCAGATCACGCGTCATAAAGGCTCCACTCTCGGTTGTCCAGCATCCTCACCACGCCGGTCCGACCAAGTGAAGATCACCCAACAGTATTTCGGGAATACTCGTCTGTCACATTCTTCAGGACTGTAGAGAATACGACTGTGGCGAGCAACACAACCCTGCCATCCGAATTACCGGATCGAAAGCCCTATTTCCGTGGCCTTTCCGTACCGGACGTCGTCTCCGATAAGCACCGCTGCCAGGCGTGATCGAAAACGTCACGGTCACAGCGGCGATGAGCGCCCGAGGGAATAAACGCCGAACCGATGCATTCCGGAGAGTTGCCCGGACTCGGCCGGACGGCCGGACGAGTTGCATTCCGGCACGACCGAACTCCACCCCAGCACGCCCTGCCCGTGACCGCCCCGGCCGGGCCTGCGCCTACTTCTTGTCCTTCGGCTTGTCCGAGGCGGCGTCGGAGGACAGCGCGGCAACGAAGGCTTCCTGCGGGACGTCGACGCGGCCGATCGTCTTCATCCGCTTCTTGCCTTCCTTCTGCTTCTCCAGCAGCTTGCGCTTGCGGCTGATATCACCGCCGTAGCACTTCGCGAGCACGTCCTTGCGGATGGCCCGGATGTTCTCGCGCGCGATGATCTTCGAGCCGATCGCGGCCTGGATCGGCACCTCGAACTGCTGGCGCGGGATCAGCTCGCGCAGCTTGGTGGTCATCTTGTGGCCGTAGGCCTGAGCGGCGTCCTTGTGCACGATCGCGCTGAACGCGTCCACCGCCTCGCCCTGCAGCAGGATGTCCACCTTCACCAGCTGCGACTCCTGCTCGCCCGCCTCCTCGTAGTCGAGGCTGGCGTAGCCGCGGGTGCGCGATTTCAGCGAGTCGAAGAAGTCGAAGATGATCTCCGCCATCGGCATGGTGTAGCGCAGCTCGACGCGGGTCTCGGAGAGGTAGTCCATGCCGCCGAGTTCGCCGCGGCGGGACTGGCACAACTCCATGATCGAACCGATGAACTCGCTCGGCGAGATGATCGTGCACTTCACGACCGGCTCGTAGACCTTGCGCACCTTGCCTTCCGGCCAGTACGAGGGATTGGTGACGACGTGCTCGGCGCCATCCTCCATCTCCACCCGGTACACCACGTTCGGCGCGGTCGAGATCAGGTCCAGGTCGAACTCGCGCTGCAGGCGCTCGCGAGTGATCTCCATGTGCAGCAGGCCGAGGAAGCCGCAGCGGAAGCCGAACCCCAGCGCCACGGAGGTCTCCGGGTCGTAGGTGAGCGCTGCGTCGTTGAGCTGCAGCTTCTCCAAGGCGTCGCGGAGGTCGGGATAGTCGGAGCCGTCCACCGGGTACAGGCCGGAATAGACCATCGGACGCGGTTCGCGGTATCCCGTGAGCGGTTCGCTCGCGCCGCCACGCGCGCCGGTCACGGTGTCGCCGACCTTGGACTGGCGCACGTCCTTCACGCCCGTGATCAGGTAGCCGACCTCGCCGACGCCGAGACCCTGCGTCGGCTTGGGCTCCGGCGAGACGATGCCGATCTCCAGCAGCTCGTGCGTGGCGCCGGTGGACATCATCTTGATCTTCTGGCGCGGGGTCAGCTTGCCGTCCACCACGCGGACATAGGTGACCACACCGCGGTAGGTGTCGTAGACCGAGTCGAAGATCATCGCGCGGGCGGGCGCGTCGGCGTCGCCGACCGGCGGCGGCACCTGGGCGATCACCTGGTCGAGCAGATCGGCCACGCCCTCGCCGGTCTTGCCGGAGACACGCAGCACGTCCGACGGCTCGCAGCCGACGATGTGGGCCAGCTCGGCGGCGTAGCGCTCCGGATCCGCGGCGGGCAGGTCGATCTTGTTCAGCACCGGAATGACGGTCAGATCCTTGTCCAGCGCCAGGTACAGGTTGGCCAGCGTCTGCGCCTCGATGCCCTGCGCGGCGTCGACCAGCAGGATCGCGCCCTCACACGCCTCCAGCGCCCGCGATACCTCGTAGGTGAAGTCCACGTGACCGGGCGTATCGATGAGATGCAGCACGAAATCGGTGCCCGCCTGCTCGCCGGTCCGCGGCGTCCAGGGCAGCCGCACGTTCTGGGCCTTGATCGTGATGCCGCGTTCGCGCTCGATATCCATCCGGTCCAGATACTGGGCACGCATCTGCCGCTCCTCGACCACACCGGTCAGTTGCAGCATCCGGTCGGCCAGGGTCGACTTGCCGTGGTCGATGTGCGCGATGATGCAAAAGTTCCGGATCCGGGCGGGATCGGTGAACGTCGTGTCGGCGAAGCTGGCGGGCACTCCACTCCTCATGGGTATCGGCAGACTGCCGTCCATCGTCCCATGTGCAGTGCGAAGCTTTCGCCGGTGGTGCTGTGTCTGATTTCCAGCGCCTACGGCGCTGGGTGTTCGCGGCCCCGGGAAGTCTCGCGTCCGAGCAGGCGAGACTCGCGACTACGTCGCATGCGCTTCGCCCACTCGAACGCGAGACGGGCCGCGAACGGCGCTCGTAAGACTCGCACGCTGTGTCTGATTTCCAGCGCCTACGGCGCTGCGTGTTCGCGGCCCCGGGAAGTCTCGCGTCCGAGCAGGCGAGACTCGCGACTACGTCGCATGCGCTTCGCCCACTCGAACGCGAGACGGGCCGCGAACGGCGCTCGTAAGACTCGCACCCGACGGGGCTGGGAATCTCAGGGCTTGCCTGGGGGATCTCAGCGTCTGCCTCGAGTTCGCCGACGATCGCCGGGGATCGTGCGGCGCCCCGGATCGGGGATGATCCAGGCGACACAACGGATTCGGCGCAGGTGAGAACGCGGGGGTGCGCCGTTATCCTCCAGAGATGGCCCGAAGTTGGAACTCCCTCGGCAAGCAGATCGGTCTTCTCGCGAAGGAACAGGGTCCCAAAATCGTCAAGCAGCAGGGCCCCGGGCTGGTCGACCGCCTGGTGGGGACTCTGGCTCAGCGGCGCTCGACCGGCGGCGTCTCGGTGCGGCCCGCTGCGTCGACGCCGGTTCCTACGGCCGAGCGAGCCCGGCAGATCGTGTACTCACCGCAATTGGACGGGCGCGCCGATCCCGGCGAGATCGTCTGGACCTGGGTGCCGTTCGAGGAGGACCCGAGCAACGGCAAGGACCGGCCGGTGCTCGTGGTGGGCCGCGACCGTCGCACACTGCTCGGCCTGATGCTGTCGTCGAATCCGGAACGCGCGTTCGACCGAGACTGGGTCGGCATCGGCAGCGGGTCCTGGGACCACGACGGACGGCCCAGCTGGGTCCGGCTCGACCGGGTGCTCGACGTGCCGGAGGCGGGCATCCGCCGCGAGGGAGCGATCCTGGAGCGCAAGACCTTCGACCTGGTCGCCCATCGGCTTGTCGCCGAATACAACTGGAGCTGAAGGGAATCCGGTGACCGGTATCAGTCGACCCAATCCTGCAGCGAAACAGTGTCGAGCGTGATATCGATTGGCGCGGGCAGCGGCACGGGATGACCGAAGGCGAACCGGCGGACTCGCCGGTACCGGCCACTGCCCGGGGTCGGCTCACTGTGTACAACGATCTCCGCGCTCTCCCGGTCGATCAGCAGATAGATCGGGATTGCGGTACGCGCATACGCCGTCGGCTTCTCGACCCGGTCGCGTTGATTGGTGTCGGAGTCGCGCGAAGTCACCTCCACCATCATCGATACCTTGTCGGCTGGCGCCCACTCGCCATACCCGACGAAGGCGTCCAACGGTGCGAGGACACCATCAGGACGGGCCCTGCCCTGCCGGTACGGATCCACTTTCAGCCCCTGGCCCGTGACATGCAAGAACAGCTGAGGGCTGAACGGCACGAAGATCATCAGAAGCCAGTTCAGGATGCGACTGTGATCGCCGTCCGGTATGAATTTGAACCCCATTCGTCCGCCGATGTACTCGAGTCGAACACTGTCGGACTCGCGCTCGACTGCGCGGGCGATGTTCTCGAATTCTGACACCGGGATGTCATGGTCGTGCTGCACGATCGTCATCGCCTACCTCCCTGAACCGCACTGTACGAGGCTCGGCCCGACAGCAGCGGTGGTCAGGAGATCATGTCGCGCGACCGGCCGAACAGCAGGCCGTACAGCAGGGCGCCGAGAGCGCCGCCGACCAGCGGGAACACCACGAACGCCCAGACCTGTCCCATCGCGCCGTCCTGATAGGGCGCCACGGCGAGGCTGCGGGCCGGGTTGACCGAGGTGTTGTCCACCGGAATCGACACGAGGTGGATCACCGCCAGCGTCACACCGATGGACAGGCCGGCAAGCGGCACGTCGGAGATCTGGTCGGTCGAGGACAGCACCACGAATACCAGCAGCGCCGTCAGCATCACCTCGACGATGATCATGGCCGCCATCCCGTAACCGTTCTGCACGACCACCTCGCCGAGCGGCCCCCGCGCCGCCGCCGGACTGTGCTTGCCCCACCCGTTCGCGGCCAGGCCATCGATCGATCGGTCGTACGACGGCAGATTCTTGGCCAGCGCGAACAACACGAGACCGGCCAGGAAGCCGCCGATCAGCTGCGCGATCACGTATCCGCCTGCGGTGACCGCGCCGATCCGGCCCAGCAGCAACTGTCCGAGCGTGACCGCCGGATTGACGTGACAACCCGAGATCGGCCCGATCGAGTAGACGAGGAACATCAGGGTCAGACCGAAAGCCAGCGCGACTCCCAGCGGACCGACCTTCTCCTGCGCCAGCACCGCCGTGCCGACACCGCCGATCACCAGGACGAAGGTGCCGAGCGCCTCGGCGCCCCATTTCTTGCTGTTGGGAATCGGTTCGTTCTCGACAGCCTCTTCGACAACTTCCTGCGCCGTTGGAGACATGTGCTGTACCGCCTCTCCGAGTATTCAGGCCGTACTAGTAAGTGCCGCGGGATCCGCGTTCAGGTCCTGCGTTGGGTGCCGCTTAAGTTTCGGGCGTTCCCGGTGAGTTACCCATGTTCTTGCGAAATCAGGTGTCGCGGTTCTTGCGAAATCAGGTGTCGCGGTTCTTGCGAAATCAGGTGTCGCGTGCGGGGCCGCAGGGTTGTGCAGCGCGGACCGCGCCTGTCTTCTAGCACGCTACGCGACCCGCATGTCTCTCACAGCGATCTTCGCGGTATGTCTCTGCGTGAGGGCGACAGTCCGGCGGGGCCGGGGCGGTGTCGATTTCGTGTGCCAGACGGCGGCTGGTAGTCTCGATCTTCGGCGCAGCGTTACCCGTTCACTTCGGGTGTTTCGCGCGCTCGGTGAACTTTTCCCAGGACAGACCACCAGACAGGAACACGAGGAAACAGGCGTGGCCAACATCAAGTCCCAGATGAAGCGGATCCGCACCAACGAGGCGGCGCGCAAGCGCAACCAGTCGGTCAAGTCCGCGCTGCGCACCGCCATCCGAAGCTTCCGCGAGGCCGCGGCCGCCGGCGACAAGGACCAGGCCGCCGACCGGCTGCAGTTCGCCAGCCGCAAGCTGGACAAGGCCGCCTCGAAGGGCGTCATCCACACCAACCAGGCCGCCAACAAGAAGTCGGCCCTGGCGCTGGTCTTCAACAAGCTCTGATTCACCCGGTACCGCGCGCCGTACCGACCCCCGCTGAGACGCAGCCGCCGTGGCCCCGATGACCACGGCGGCTTTTGTCGTGCCCACACGACGTACAGCCGACCTCTCTTCCCGGTGTTTCGGGATCGGCCCGCGCCGTGTCAGAGGTTCCAGCTACCATTCCGCGCATGGTAACCGTGTATGCCAATCAGACGGTCGTCCGCGCCGAGGATCTGCCGGACGTGATCCGCGCGGCCGAGGTGCTCGGATTCGGACTGAAGATCGAGAATGTGCTCGTTCCCGACGACGAAGACGGTTACTCGTTGGCGTGGATCGTCACGCGGGACGAGGACGTCCCCGAATACGAGGAATGGGAAGGACGCTACGAGGACGCGGACGACGACGGGGAGCTGGTGCTCAGCTCCGCGGAGTAACTCTGGTCATACCTCGTGCGCCGTGGCTGCGAGCCGATCCAGCGCCGTCTGGGAATCCTCGTCCGCAGCGCGATAGATGATGATCCGCTGGTCGGGATCCTGCACGGGCATCAGTACCTCGTAGGTGACGACCAGCGGACCCACCACCGGGTGCCGCAAGGGTTTGTTTCCGCGTCCCTGCACCCGGACGTCATGGCGCGCCCACGCCTGCTCGAACTCGGCGCTCTGTGCGGTGAGCCCGGCGACCAGGTCGGCCAGTGCCTGGTCGTCGGGATGGGCCGCCCAGGCCGCGCGCAGATCCGCGATGCCCTCGCGGATGATGCGCTCACGCTCGACGTAGAACTCCCGCATGCTCGGGTCCATCAGGCACAACCACATGGAGTTGCGCTGCCGCTGCGGCAAGGCGCCGAAGTCGGTGATCAACAGCGCCATCTCCCGGTTCCAGGCCAGGATGTCGTAGCGGTGGTTCACCAGCATCGCGGGCAGCGGCGACAGATCCCGCACCAGCATGGCCAACGCGGGCGCGGGCACCGTGCTCGGCTTGCCGTTGTCCGGCTGCCGCTGTCGCGCCAGATCGAACAGGTAGGCGCGCTCGTCGCTGGTCAACCGCAACGCCTGGGCCAGCGCGTTCAGCACCTCGGCCGACGGCCGCAGCCCGCGCCCCTGTTCCAGTCGCACGATGTAGTCGGTGCTCACACCCGCCAGTTCGGCGACCTCTTCACGCCGCAGGCCCGGCGTCCGCCGCGCCTGCCTGCGCTGCGGAAGTCCGAGATCGGCGGGGGTCAGACGCTCGCGCCGGGCCCGCAGAAAGGCCGCCATTTCCCGCACCCGATCCGCACCGCCAGCGGTCCTCGGGTCGCCGTGCCGTGCTGGATCTGCGCCGCTCCCTGGCCCTGAGTGGTCAGGCAAGCTACCACCTCCGGGCCCGAGGTCGCGGCGCTGGGTCGCGTTCACCGTGCCTGTCATCACCGTCGATCCTACGGGCTGACCAGGACTGGCTTTCCCAGGAAGAAGCTTCCCTTACCCGGCCGGCGCACACCGCTGAAAACTGTCTTTCGACAACACGGCATCGCGAACGACAAGGAGCTGGACATGTCCGGAGCCCGCACCCTCGACACCTATCGGCTGCTCGGCCGCTCGGGTCTTCGGGTATCTCCACTGTCTCTGGGAACCATGACCTTCGGCGCCGACTGGGGATGGGGCGCAGACCGGGACGAGGCCCGCAAGATCTTCGACACCTACGTCGAGCGGGGTGGCAACTTCATCGACACGGCCAACCAGTACACCAACGGCACCTCCGAGCAACTACTGGGCGAATTTACCGCGGACAACCGCGAAAGCCTGGTGCTGGCGACCAAATACACCATGCTGCGCCGACCCGGCGACCCGAACTCCGGCGGCAACCACCGCAAGAGCATGATCGCCTCGGTCGAGGCCAGCCTGCGCAGGTTGAACACCGACTACATCGACCTGCTCTACCTGCACGCTTGGGATTTCCTGACGCCGGTCGAGGAAATCCTGCGCGGCATGGACGATTTGGTGCGTTCGGGCAAGGTGCTGTACGTCGGAATCTCCGACGCGCCCGCGTGGCAGGTTGCCCGGATGCAGACGATCGCGGACCTGCGCGGCTGGTCGCCACTGATCGCACTGCAGATCGAGTACAGCCTGATCGAGCGGACCGTCGAACGCGACCTCATACCGATGGCAAGCGAATTGGGCCTCGGCGTGATCCCCTGGTCGCCGCTGGGCAGTGGTGTGCTCACCGGCAAGTACAGCCGCGCCGATCTCGACCACGAGGCGGACAGTTCGCCCGAGGGCAGCCGCAAGAACGTGGCCGCCGCCAGCGGCTCGCTCACCGAGCGCGGTCTCGCCATTGCCGACGTGGTCGAGCAGGTCGCGTCCGAGATCGGCACGACGCCTTCCCGGGTCGCGCTGGCCTGGGCCCTGCGCAACCCCGCCGTCACCTCGCCGATCATCGGCGCGCGCACCGTGGCACAGCTCGAGGATAATCTCGGCGCGCTCGACGTCGAGTTCGACGCGGCCCAGCTCGCCCGGCTGGAGCAGGCCAGTGCCGTGGATCTCGGCTTCCCGCACGAGTTCCTGGCCCGCCCGATGGTCCGGAACGTCACCTTCGGCGACTTGAAAATCGAAGGCCTCGACTGACCTTCGGTCCCATGCGGCGGTGCGAGCCGGACTTGCATCGCCGCGCGGCGGCTGCTTAAGCTCGGTGCCGCGACCTCGTGTCGCCGTAAGCGTTCACGTCAACCAACGCGTCGGCCCGCCACACGGCGGCGCCGTTGGCTGACGAGACATTTACGGAGCGACCGATGAATTCAGCGAACCCCCAGTCCCGCAACGGCTTCGGCAAGCTGCCCGCTCGCTACACGTCGGTGATCATGCCGATGCTGTTGTCGATCCTGATGACCTGCATCGTCTCTTTGATCAGCACCCTGATGAGCGATGGCCTCGCGATCGGGGTGTGGCTGCGTTCCTGGGCCGTATCCTGGCCCATCGCCTTCCCGACGCTGCTACTGGTGCTGCCGGTGGTGCGCCGCGCCACGGCGGCGCTGGTACGAACGCAATAACGCACCCCCGCGGGACCGGCGCGTTCCCTGCCGATCGAATTCGAAAGCGTGACAGCGCGACTGGGGAAGCATGCTTCGAAGCCGCCGCCGTATGCGCTCATTCGGGCGATCGAGCATTGCCACGGCGTCGTTCCAACCCCTCGAATAGCAACGGGAGTAGGCGCTCGCCAGCGGATTCGCCCCCCGAGGTCTGTTCGCATGCCCATGAGACACCGGCGACCAAAGTCAGGAATTCGACTGGCGTGATGTCGGCCCGCACCTCTCCAGCGCTCTGCGCGCGAGCCAGCAAGGTCGTTCCTGCGTCTCGCATCGCCGCACAGGAGGCGTGCAGAGCAGAGGTTTCGTCGCGCAGCGTAGCGGTCATCGCTGCGGTGAGCCCGCGGTACACCGTGGTCGTCTCGATGAAAGCCAGCGTCCAGGTGACCAGCGCCTCTCGCGGGGCCGGTCGATCGGCGAGTTCGCGTGCCCGCTCGGTCAGCGCGTCGAATCGCTCGCGCAGCAACGCCTCCAACAGCGTCTCGCGTGACGGGAAATGCCGGTAGAGCGTGCCGACCCCCACCCCGGCGCGTGCGGCGATGTCCTCCAGTGAGGCGTCGGTCCCGTTGGCCAGGAAGGCGACCCGCGCCTCGGTCAGCAGCCGATCGCGATTGCGCTGCGCGTCCGCGCGCGGGGCCCGCTTCATCGGGATCGCCTGCAGTTTACAAAACGGAGCATGCCTCCGTATTCTACTGGACGATAAACGGAGGTGGCCTCCGTTAACGGCACAGGACGACAAGGGTGATGACGATGGACTGGACACCAAAGGCGGAGATCCGACGCGGGCTGGGCCGTTTCGGTGTGTGGATCGCGCCGATGACACTGCTGCACACGCCGGTTGTCCGGCAGCGCGAACAGTTTCGGCGCATCGAGCGACTCGGATACGGCTCGGTATGGACCGGCGAAGCTCCCACCTCGTCGCCCGTTGCCGGTCGAGAGATCTTCGCCCAGCTGGCCGTTACGCTGGCTGCCACTGAGCATCTCGTCGCCGGTGCCGGCATCGCGAACATCACCATGCGCGCCCCGGCGGCGATGCACGCCGCGGCCGTGACCCTCGCCGAGGCGTACCCGGGGCGGCTGGTTCTCGGCCTCGGGGGACACAGCGCCGACCGCCCGCTCGGCACGCTGCGTGACTATCTGGACGGCATGGATGAAGCCGCCGTGCGGATCCGGCCCGACGTGCGCTACCCCCGAGTCCTGGCGGCTCTGGGCCCCCAAATGCATCGGTTGGCGCACGATCGCGCTGACGGAGTGCATCCGTTCCTCCAGCCGGTCGAGCACACCGCGACCGCCCGCGCGGCGCTCGGCCCCGACGCCGTATTGATTCCACACCAGGCGCTGGTGCTCGACACCAATGCGGCCAGAGCGCGCGGACTGCTGCGCAGCTTCCTCGGATCGGGCAGCCGCAATGTGGAGACCCCGTACACCCGGCACTACCGGCGGCTCGGGTACGTCGACGCCGACCTCGCCGACGGCCGCAGCGACCGCTTGGTCGACGCCCTTCTGGCCTGGGGAGACAAGGCTGCGGTTGCCACGCGCATCGAGCGGCATCTGGCCGAGGGCGCCGACCACGTGCTGCTGCATCCTTTGGCGCAGGAGTTGTCGGAGGCGGTCGACCAGCTGGAGCGGTTGGCTCCACTCCTGCTCGGGCAGCCTGCTGATTAAGAGTCAGCTGCTCTGCCGATCGAGCTACGCCGGGGCTGGGTCGCAGTCGCCTCCAGGTCAGCCCGCGCCGTGCAGGTCCAGGATCTGCCCCAGGGCATGTTCCAGGGCGTAGCCGGAGTCGGCGGCGCCGCCCTTGACGTCGGCGTTGAGTGTCGCGACCACCTGGAGGGCCGAGCCGATGGTGGCCGGGGTCCAGCTGCGGGCTTGGGCCTGTGCCTTCTTCACTTTCCACGGCGGCATGCCGAGCTGCTGGGCGAGTTTGAACGGGTCGCCGCGCCCGGCGGAGCCGACGCGCGCGATGGTGTGCACCGAGTCGGCGAGCGCGTCGGCGAGCAGGACATGCGGCACGCCGCGGTCGTTCGCCCAGCGCAGCGCCTCCATCGCACCGGGTCGGTCCCCCGCGACGGCGAACTCGGCCACGTCGAACCCGGAGACTTCGGCCTTGCCGGAGTAGTAGCGACGCACGGCCGCGACGTCGATCTTCCCGCCGGTGTCGGTGACCAGCTGCCCGCACGCCGCCGCAAGCTCGCGCAGATCCGAGCCCACCGCCTCCAACACGACCTGCACGACCTCGCCGGACACCCGCACCCCCGCGTTGCGGAACTCCCCGCGCACGAACTCGACCCGCTCGGCGGCCCTGGTCAGCTTGGCGCAGTCGTGGGTGACGGCTCCGGCCTTCTGCAGGGTGGGCGCGAGCGCCTTCGCTCGCCCGCCGCCGGAGTGCAGGACCACCAGCACCACACCCTCGACCGGGTTCTGCGCCGCCTCGGTGATCACCGCGACCGCGTCCTTGCCCGCCTCGGCTGCCGCCTCGAGGATGATCACCCGATCCTCGGCGAACAGCGAGGGACTCAGCAGTTCGGCCAGCTCAGCGGTGCTCGCATCGCCAGCACGCAACCGATCCACCGGCACCGCGTCCGGATCCGGCGCCAACGCCCGAACCTGCGCCGTCACCGCACCCAGCGCCCGTTCGATCAGCAGCTCTTCTTCCCCGAGCACCAGGTGCACGGCCGCAGGATGCTCACTCACCGCAACGCCTCCCCGACACCGGCCTCCACCGGCCCGAGGGCTGTGCCGTATCAGTCCACTCCTCGCGCGCGTTCACAGCCCGATCCTACGATCCGCCACTGACACACCGTCCCCTCCGGGCGGTGGAACGGGAGACGTGAACCCGCCGACCCTGGACGTCGACGAGCAGGCGACGGACCTGGACTCGGTCGAGTGGCTGGATTCGTCGGGACCGGGAACTGCGAGGCGGTAGGGATCGAGCCGCACCACGCGAACTCACGCGAGTGCGCAGCCGTGCGGAAAAGCCCAGGCGGCACCAACACTCCCGGGCCAGCTGTGGCCTGGCCCAGATCGTCGTGGGCGCTCACCGTACCGTCGTAGGGGAGCAACAGTTGCCATGCCGTTAGGGAAATGTACCGACCAGAGAGGTCCGAGAGATGACAAGTGACCGACTAGCTCACGGCAAAGGCTCCGAAGTACACGGGATCTTCCAGAAGATCGCCGGGTACTACGACCGGATGAACTTCGTCATGACGCTCGGCCGCCATGCACGATGGTGCCGGGAAGTGGCCGAGCGTGTCGCACCACCCGCGGGTGGACAACTCTTGGATATCGCTACGGGCACAGGTGTGATCGCCTTGGCGGCGGCGCAGCGGTACCCCTCCGTCACCGTGACAGGTGTCGACTTCTCGGAAGAGATGCTGACTCGTGCAATGACCAAGTCCGGGGCAGACGCGGTTCGATGGCGCCACGCAGATGCAGCCCGTCTGCCGTTCGAGGACGAGTCTTTCGACGGGGTTACGGAAGGCTATCTCCTCCGGAACGTCGAAGACCTGGCCGGAGTGCTTCGCGAACAGCACCGAGTTCTCAAGCCCGGCGGCCGGATTGTCATACTCGAAACTTGCCCCCCGAGCGGCCCGGTGAAGCCGGTCGTGGAGTGGGGAATGCGTATAGTCGTTCCGCTGCTGGGGCAGATAGTGGCTCGCGACCGGTCGTCCTACACCTATCTCGAATCCAGCACGCTCGCCTTCGATTCACCACAACATGTCGCCAATGTTCTGGGCGGCCTCGGTTTTCACAGCATCGGGTGGAGCAAGAAATTCTTCGGCACCAACGTCATCCTGTGGGCCACCAAATCGAGCTGATGAGGTTCGAGTTCCGAGCCGCTGCCACGGGCCGGATTGTGCTGCCGTCGACGTAAGTCCGTGACCGCGTCCGGCCGTTGTCGCTGCACGTCCGATCAGCACGATCCGCGCCGAAGAACGTCAGCAGACGCGAGGGTGGAGTATCCATAGCTCCGCCTGTCAGCGTGAATTGGTAATACGCAGACGCCCATCCTCGCTTCCGACCGCGATGTCGCCGTTCCGGTCTGTCCGAGCCACCGTTGTGCCGAGAGCGGACAAGTCCGCGAGAACGGTGGGGTTCGGGTGTCCGAATGTATTGTCTGCGCCGACACTGATCAGCACTAGGCCGGGGCGCACCGCTTCGAGAAATTCCTTTGTGGTGGTGCGTGATCCGTGATGCGGAAGTTTGAGGATATCGGCTTGGATGGGGATTCCGGCGCGCATCAGCCTACGCTGCGCGGGGGCCTCGATATCCCCCGTGAGCAGGATCCGGCCTGCCGGAGTGCGGGCGGCTACCACCACCGAACGGTCGTTGGCGTCCTCGGTTTCGGCGCCAGGAATCGGCCGTGGCCCGGTTCTGGACGGCGCCAGCACCTCGATTTCGACTGCCCCGAAATCCAATAGGTGTCCGGCCGACAACTCCAGCAGGGGTACGCCTGCGTTTCTGGCCACGGCGGCGACCTCCGCAATACCGGTGACCGGGGCACGCTGTCCGCCGCCGTCGCCTCGATACGTCGTACGCCCGTAGCCATTCGGGTCACAAGGGTTTTGCGTCCGCGACGAAGCGAAATCCGCGGGGCGTTCGTAACCTCCCTGTGCCCGACTCCGCGCGTCGCCCGGACCGATGAACGGACGGATCTGGCCGCCGTCAGCGTGGCTGCTCCCAGCATTGATGTGCCCGTGCGCACTTGCCGCAGGTCTCACCGAAGTCATCGCTCCGCATCCGAGGCTGGCTCGCGGGGGCGGGCGAGTTTGTTCGGGCGCCATGAGTGGGGGAACCCCATCGAGTTCGTGGATGCCGACGGCTATCGCATCGACCGTGCGGTCGTGTAGCGCGCCGGCGAGTCCGCCGATGTGGTCGGCGTGGGGATGGGTGAGGATCAGCAGCGGGATACGCGAAATGTTCAGGCGATCCAGGCAGTTCCGCATCGGACGCGGGTCGGGTCCGACGTCGATGACGATGGCGGACCCGGGCCGGACCGCGAGGGCGAGGCCGTCGCCTTGGCCGACGTCGCATGCCGCGATGACCCAGCCGTTCGGCGGCCAGCCGGGGTGCCAGAGGCGGACCGGAATGAGCACCGCCGCGATGCCGAGCACCATCGCGGCGGCGATCCGGCGCACAGCCTGCGCGCGCAATGCGGCGATGGCAACCGCGATGGCAGCGCCCGCGATCAGTCCGCCCATGAGACCGCCCGGAACTGTGACGGATGCGCCAGGAAGCGCTGCCGTGTGTCGGGCGACCGTGAGCAACCACCACAACGGCGGCGCCGCGCAGTGCAGGACGAGCACGGCAAGCGGTGACCACGGGCAGGACAGCACCGCGCCGCTGGCCCCGATAACCGTGATCGGCGCGACGACCGGCGCCACGAGAACATTCGCGAGCACCGCGACCAGGCTGAGTCGCCCGGTGAGTGCGATCATGATCGGCATCGTCACCACGAACGCCCCGGCGGAGACCGCGACGATTTCGGCGGGTACCCGCCACCATCCTCGGGCGCGCAGCCAGTCAGCCCAGCTGGGTGCCAGCAGGATCAAGCCACCGGTCGCGACTACCGATAACGCGAAACCGGCGTCGACGGCGAGTCCGGGCCACAGGGCCAGTAGCGCGATGATTGCCGCGCACAGCGCGGGCAGCGCCTGTTTTCGGCGACCGGTGAGTACGGCCATTACGGTGATCGCACCCATCGCACCCGCGCGCAGCACGCTCGGGTCCGGCCGCGCGATCACCACGAACATGAGCAGCGCCGCGGCGGCTACGACCGCTGCGGCGCGCGGTCCGAGCGTGAGCAGGCGCACGGCGGACAACACGACCGAAAGCAAGATCGTGAAGTTCGCACCGCTGACCACCGTGAGATGTTGCAACCCAGCGATTTCGAAGTCGTCGCGCAGGTGGCCGGACAGTGCCGAGGTATCGCCGACGACGAGCGCGGGCAACAGGCCGGCGGCGTCGGGTGAGAGTGCCCGCGCAGCCGACGCCGCGAAGTCGGCACGGATCGAATTCGCGATGCGCTGCCACCAGGGCAGCGGCCCCGCAACCCTCGGCGGCGCCTGTGCGTGCAGCGCCACGACGGTGAGGTCGGATCGGATCGGAAGATCCACCCTGGCCCGGAACTCGACCGGCCTGCCCGGCAATACCTCGGACCACTCGGGTCCGGAGGCAAGGACCACCACTGCGCCACCGGCGCGTACCGTCATGCCACCGCGCCGGTACTCCCGCAGATCCGCCCTGACGACCCACTCCCGATTGTCACCGAAAGCATTGTTGCGCAGCGGTTTCGGGTCGTCTGTCGGCGTGACCACCACACCCAGCGACAGCCCCGGTACCGCCCGCAGCGGGTGAGTGGCCACACGATGTTCCCGCCATGCCGCCGCGGCGGCGAACCCTGCGCCCAGGACCACGGCAGCCAGCGCCACTACCGCCACTGCCCGCCGACGTTCATCGCGATGCGCGACCGCCCACAGCAGCAGCGCCCACAGCCCGATGGCCAGCACCGCCAATGCCGAGCTCACCGCGAGCCCGGCCTTCCAGCCCGCCGTCAGCGTCACAATCGTTGCACCCCAACAACACAACGCGGCGGGCAGCAGTCGGGCGTCGAGCACCTGAAATGCACCGTCATGGCCGTCCGCTCCCGCATCCTCCACCGGACCGCCCGGGGCTACCTCGCCCTGCCGATCGGCGTTCATACCGTCACCAGATCCCGCAACCGGGCAAGGCGGGCCGGGCCGATGCCGTCGACCTCACCGAGTTGCTCGACGGAGGTGAAGCGCCCGTTGGTCGTACGCCAAGCGATGATGGCACGTGCGGTGATGGGCCCGACGCCGGGAAGGGCATCCAGTTCGGACTCGGATGCCGTGTTGAGGTCGACCTTGCCCGCCCGAGTCGACGGGCGGCCCGGTGTGGCCGCGGAACCGGACGACGGACGACCACCAGCGCCGATAGTCGTGCTGCCCGGCTGTGGGCCTGGGTTCGGTGTGACCGGACCGACCAGCACCTGGTCGCCGTCCGACAGCCGTTGGGCCAGGTTCAGACCGCTGGTGTCGGCCCCTTCGCTCGGCCCGCCCGCCGCCGCGAGAGCGTCGGCGACGCGCGATCCCTCGGGGAGACGTACCAGACCGGTGTGCTGGACGAGTCCGACGACGCTGACAACCAATTCGGGTGTCGCATCGCCCGCGTCACCCGACATCGGCGTTGCGCCAGGTGCGGCAATGGCACTCGCCGGGGCAGCCACACCGGATGGTCCCGCAGCGAGTGTCTGCCGCGTTACCGGCACCGGTGGGACCGGCTGAGTGATCGGCCGCTCGCGGAACACGATCACCCCGGCGACCACCATCGCGGCGAGCCCGGCCAGCGCGAGGGTGCGCATACCGCGACGACCCGGATCGAGCCGGATGCTCCGGAACCGTTCCGGGACCACACGATCCCGCCAACGCGGTCCGGCCGCGGGTTCTTCCAGCCAGCCGGGAGACCGCACGCGACCGACATCGATCTCGTCCTCTCCACCAGGCTCCTGGTCGGCAGGCAGCCGCCCGAGATCCCACTTTCCCGCCCAGTCCGCATGATCGTCCGACCGCGGCTCGCTCGCCCCAGCGGCGTCCTCGGAGAATCCCCGGTCCCGCACCGATCTCCGCCCGCCGCCTCGTCCCGGCCCGGGCGCACTTGCACCGACCCGGGCGGTCAGGTCGCCCAGCCGCCGTCGCACCCGCTCGCGTTCGTCCTGTCGTGACATGGCGGCGACGCTAGTGCCGCCGCGCGGCAGAAAGATTCGCCCGAACAGCCGATTCAAGAAACCTGTTGATAGCCGCCGCGCTGTGCACAACCCGGCCCGACAGTCGCATCCATGCCCCGTGACTCGGCGACGGAAGCCGCCGCACACCAGCGTGGCCACGCCGCGGCTACGGGAGTCGCTCCGGCCACGCGATGACCAGCGTTGCGGGAGGGCAGTCCCGATGGGGACGTAGGCCACCGCCTGACACAAATCCGGACTGCCGCGGATCACACCCGCACGTCGGAGACCCGGTGCCTCAGCGCATATCCTTGGCGAAGCAGTTCGACAGCGGCAGAACCTCGTACGGGGAGAAGATCGGGATGCGGTAGTAGCCGCTGCGTTCGTAGAAGCGGACGGCTTCCGGTTGCAGGTGGCCGGTCTGCAGGATCAGGCGAGGGCGTCCGGCCGCGCGGGCGGCGTCCTCGGCAGCGCCGAGCAGCAGCGCCGCGGCTCCCGAACCGCGGTGCGCCGGACGGACGAACATCCGCTTGACCTCGAGATCCTCCGCGTTCCAGCGGATCGCGGTGTGGCCGACCGGCCCGTCCGAGTACGCGACGAATGTGCGGTGCACGGTGCCGGGATCGACGGCATTCGAGCTGGTGCGCAGCGTCTTCGCCAGGTAGGCGTAGCGCGGTCGGACTTCGGCGGCCATCTCCGCGCGTAACGTCACCGCATCCGGGTGTTCCCAGTCGACCGACATCACGGTCAGCGGTGGACGAACCGGCGGCTGCGCGGAGCTGGTCATTCCCTTGACGCTAACCATACCTTCGGCGGCACGCGCGAATTCGAATCATCAAGATTGTTGCGCGAGCGCACACTTCGGTGCGCATCAGGCGCAACCACCGGGGATGACGAGCACGCCGATGGCGCCGAGCCCGAGATGCACCGCCAGCGCGGGGCCGAACTCGGCGACGATGAGTTCACGGATACCCGGAATGCGTTCGCGGAGCTGACCCGCGATAGTGTGCGCGGCGTCCTCGGCACCGAGGTGCTGCACCGCCACCGCCGCGCCGTCGTCACCGGCCGCGTCGACGGCCGCGGCTATGAGTTTCGTGTACGCCTTGGAGCGGGTGCGGACCTTCTCGCGCAGTTCGAGACGCCCCTCGACTATGTGCAGCAGCGGCTTGGTGACCAACTCGGTTCCGAAGAACGCCGCCGCCGTCGACAGCCTGCCACCGCGGCGCAGCTGCTCGGTGCGATTGACCAGGATGAACGTCCTGGCGCGGGCAGCGGCGGCCACCGCCGCGTCGTAGACGACGTCCAGCGGCGCCCCGGCCCGCGCCCGCCGAGCGGCGGCCAGGGCGGGCAGCCCGGTGGCCAGCCCCGCACCCAGCGAATCGACCAACCGGACCCGATCGGCGGCGTCCATATCGCGCACGGCCTGCCGACCGGCCTCCCAGGTTCCGGACAACTGCCGCGAAAGGTGCACCGCCACAACGCCGTCGCCGCCGCTGCGGGCCAACCCCTGCTCGTACACGGCGCGCAACTCGCCGGGGGAAGCAGCCGAGGTGGTCACGGTGTCCGTGGCGTAGTCGACGTCGACCGGGTCGACACCTTCTCTTATCGCCCGGTCACCGATCAGGACGTGCAGTGGGACGACGGCGATATCCAGCTCGTGGAGGTGTTCGGCGGGGAGGCTGGCGGATGAATCGGTGACGACCACGACAGCCACGGACTACCGAACCTCCTGCAGGGTCTTGACCATCGCGTTGGCCACCGCCGTGTGGCCTGCCCAGCCCCAATGGATGCCGTCCGGATTCGCCTCGCCGGAGAAGATGTTGTCGCGCACGGCTTCGGCCAGGTCGACCAACGGCACCGAGGTCTGCTCCGACCAGGCTTGCAACACCGCGACGGCGCGCGGCCGACCGGAGTGCACGCGCCCGTAGGCGTCGCAGTTGTGCACCGAGGGCAGCACCGCGACGACCGGCAGATCGGGCCGCAACTGCGCGAGCGCGGTGCGGGACTGTTCCAGGTAGTCGACGCTCACCTTCGGCGGAAGGGCCACGGGGCGGCCGAGTTTCGACAGTTTCGGCTGCAACCAGTTGTAGGTGGCGCGGACGATGCGGCGCAGGGCGGGCGGGCGCACGTAGCGGATCAGCTCGCGCAGTGCGGTCGGCAGCGGCGAGGGCAGCGTGTCCATGCCACCGACTGCGAATACCACCGCACCGGCGCGCGGTACCGCGGCCCACACCCGGGGGTCGCCGATCAGCGCCCAGTAGGCATCGCGGCAGGTCCAGCCGATCCGCCCGACCAGCTCGACATCCCAATCCAATTCGGCCGCAACGAGGTTCGGCCAGATGCGCGGGTCGTCGGCGGGCAGACCGCCCTTCGGGCCGAAATAGGACAGCGAGTCGGCGAGCACCAACAGCACCGGGCGCGCGGTATCCGGTTCGCCGGGCTCGCCGACGGCAACTGACTCACGGACGGGATCGCTCGACCCGGCCGCCGATGCAGTCGCGAGGCCTCCTACACTCTCGGGTTCGGTTGCCGCCGTGGAAAGCTCGACCACCGAATCGGGCGCGTTGGCTCCGGAGACTTCGACCGCCACGACCGATTCGGTCGACGCGGCGGCGGTCGGCTCAGGCGATCCGGCGGCCGCTGGGGCTTCGAGGATCTCGACCGGCACCGAGTCGGCCGATTCGGCTGCCGCACCAGCAGCCTCGACCGCCGTGGCGGTCGACGCGGATGTGTCCTCGATGGCGGACGCGACCGACTCGTCGGCAACCGCCGCCGACTCGACCGACACGGCGGCAGGCGCGGGGGTTTCAGCAACCGACTTGTCCACAGCCACCGCGGCATCCGCGTTGTCCTCGACCGCATCGGCGGCCCCGTCGTCATCGCCGACCGCGGACTCGACACCGCCGGATCGCACGACGACGGGCTCGACGTCGATACCGGCACGACCATCCCGCTCGACCTCGGCGGCGTGGTCTATCGCAACCGATCGATCGTCTTCCGCGTCGCCTCCATCGGATTCCTCGGGGGACGACTCGGCCCCGCCACCGGATTCCGCCGCACTCGAAGACGCTGCCTCGGGCTGTGCTTCGGGTTCGGGCGCAGCCAGCGGCGGGCCGCCGAACAACGCGTCCGGCAGCTGCCGCTCGGCCTTCGCCGACACTCTACGGAACAGTTCGTCCGGGACCGATCTGATCGGCTCATCAGAGGACATCTGGTGCTACCTTCGCCGCTGCGTTCCACACATCCAGACGCCAGCCGGGCTGTTCGATGCTCGGGCCGTGACTGCTGAGCTGCACCCAGCTGGTGTTGGCCAGTCCTCCGAGGATCGGCCAATTCTGCGGCGGCAGGTCGAGCAGCGCGGCCGTGAGGGCGGCGATCAGCCCGCCGTGCGCCACCAGGATGATAGTCCGGCCGGGCCAGTCCTGCCGCTCGGACAGCAACTCCTGGACAACCGGCAGCGACCGCGCGCCGACCTCGAGTTTGCTCTCGCCGTTCGGCGGTGTGTAGTTCGCGTCCAGCCGCCACGCCAGGCGCGCGCCCGGGTAGTCCGCGTCCACCTCCAGGTGGGTCAGCCCCTCCCAGTCGCCGAGGTTGGTCTCCCGCAGCCTGGTGTCCGGTACCACGGTGAGGCCGGTGTGCTCGGCCAGCGCGGTCGCGGTATCGAAGGCCCGGCGCAGATCCGACGAGAGGATCGCCGTGGCATTGCGCGAAACGAGCTCGCGGGCAGCCTCTTTCGCTTGTCTACGACCGAGTTCGGTGAGATCGGTATCGATCTGGCCCTGCATCCGGTCGGCGGCGTTCCATTCGGTTTGCCCGTGGCGCAACAGGATCAGGGTACGCACGCCGGCATGTCTGCTCACGACTCCGCCTCGCTGGCGCTCGGCTCCGTCGCGCGCAGCCACGCGCTGTGCCTATGGTTCACTCGCTCACGCTCGCTCACGACTCCGCCTCGCTGGCGCTCGATTCCGTCGCGCGCAGCCACGCGCTGTGCCTATGGTTCACTCGCTCACGCTCGCTCACGACTCCGCCTCGCTGGCGCTCGATTCCGTCGCGCGCAGCCACGCGCTGTGCCTATGGTTCACTCGCTCACGCTCGCTCACGATCGCGCCTCGTCCTCCGTCGCCGCGGCGCGCGCCCCCGGCCCCGCGCCGGTGATCCCGGCGACCGGCACGACGGGGCAGTCCTTCCACAGCCGTTCCAGCGCATAGAAATTGCGCTCGTCGTTGTGCTGGATGTGCACCACGACGTCGACGTAGTCCAGCAGCGCCCAGCGACCTTCGCGGGTGCCCTCACGCCGGACCGGCTTGTGCCCGGCGGCGCGCAGCTTCTCCTCCACGTTGTCGACGATGGCGTTCACCTGCCGCTCGTTGGGCGCGGACGCGATGACGAAGCAGTCCGTGATCACCAGCTGTTCGGACACGTCCAGCACCACGACATCGGACGCCAGCTTCTCGTCGGCCGCCCGCGCGGCGACCTGGGCGATCTCGACCGACTCGACCGACGCGCTCATGCCTGCACCTCGCCGGCGCTCGGCTCCGGCATGATGGTTCCCTCGCTCCGCTCGCTCACTGCCTGCACCTCGCTGTGCTCGTTCAAAAGCTCAGCTACCTTCCGCTGCTCCGGGCACATACAGGTGCCGCTTCGATATGTACTGCACCACGCCGTCGGGGACGAGGTACCACACCGGCCGGTTCTCGGCGGCGCGGCGACGGCATTCGCTCGACGAGATGGCCAGTGCGGGGATTTCGATCATGGTCACCGCATCGGCCGGAAGATCTCGCAGATGGTCCTCGAGATGATCGGTGTTCAGCTCGTACCCCGGACGGCTCACCCCGACGAATTTCGCCAGTTCGAACAGTTCCGCCCAATCCTGCCATGTCAGGATGCTGGCCAACGCGTCCGCACCGGTGATGAAGTACAGCTGAGCGTCCGGATACTGCGACTGCATCTCGCGCAGCGTGTCGACGGTGTAGGTGACCTTGCCGCGGTCGATGTCCGCACGGCTGACCGAAAACCGCGGATTGGACGCGGTGGCGATCACGGTCATCAGGTAGCGGTCCTCGGCCGGGCTGACCAGCTTGTGTGACTTCTGCCACGGCTGCCCGGTCGGGACGAAGATCACTTCGTCCAACTCGAAGCGGTGGGCGACCTCGCTGGCGGCGACCAGGTGCCCGTGGTGGATGGGGTCGAACGTGCCGCCCATCACCCCGAGCTTGCGGCCGCGCCGACCTGTCTCGTGCATGACTGCCGAGCTTAACGGGTCGCCTCGTGCCGGTCACCAGGGCGGACGCCAACTGGGGACGCCCGCCCGCACACCGACCGGTAGCAGCTCGGCGCTAAGCGCTGGACTCCAGGCCGCCACCGCCCATCTCCAGCATGCGAGCCAGGTGAGCGCGGGTACGCGCGAGTTCGTCGGCCGCCTCCGGCGACTGCTCGGCCAGCGCGGCCAGCTCTTCGGTCAGCGCCCGCATCGACGGAAGCCACGGGCCGGGACCGGCGCCGTCGGACACCTGAAGCCATGCCGCCGCCCGCAGACAGCGCGCCCGCGCCGCCACCTCGCCCAGCCGTGCCCACAACTCGGCCGCGCGGTGGTAGGCCGCCACGGCCTCCTCGGCCTGCCCACAGTGCTCCAGCGCGGTGGCTGCCGACCACGCGAGCTCCGCGTGCAGCTTCGACCGCTCCGGATCGTGCTCGATGAGGCGGGCCCCGTCGAGGAAGTGGCGCGCGGCCTCACGGTGCCGGTTCAGCGCGGTCAGGGATCGACCGAACTGCGTGCGCACCACGGCCGATTCCGCTGGTGGATAAGGTATCTCGCCGTCGGCGAGCACCTGTTCGAACAGGGCTACCGCCTCGCCGTGACGTCCGGCGCGGTGGAACGCCCTGGCGGCGACCAGGGTGTGGTGCAGGACGTCTGGTTCGGAGAGCCCTTCCCAGCGAGCGGCGGCACGCACCGCGGCGTCGGCGAGGTCGAGCGCGCGGTCCGGTTGACTCGCGATGGCGATGACCAGTTGTGCACCCAGCCGGGCGGTCTCCTCCCGGGGCAACACCGGCGTGCCGAGCGCCAGAGCCTCCCGCAGGTGGGCTTCCGCCTCCTCGGGTGCGTCGCCGAGCCGGGCGGCGCCGAGTTCGGCGAGCCGCCGCACCTCGACGGTCGGATCACCGGAGAGTTCCGTGGCCGCGGACAGACCGCTCGTCGCATGAGGCAACCGGCTGCGCAGGCCGAGCGGCAGTCCGTCCAGCAGCGGTCGCGTGGCGAGCCGGGCGGCCGTGCGCAGGCTGACCGCGCTGTTGCCGTTGCGGGCGTCGTAGCGGGCGCACAGCGCGCCGATCTCGACCTCGAGATCCGCACGGACCGACTCCACGGTCCCGGACGCGAGCGGGAGATCGCCCAGCCGCAACGCCACCAACCTGCGCAGCAGCACGCACACTCCGGTCGCGAACGCGAGCCGTGCGGCGGCGTCGGCACCCGGGTCGGTGAGCCAGCTCGCGTGTTCGGCGAGGATCTCCAGTCCGCGCGCCTCGTTTCCGGTCAGGGCGCAGAACTCGGCGTGCAGCGCCACGGAGGCTCGCAGGTCCTCGGTGTGCCGGACCAGCGGGTACCCGGTCAGATGCGCGCCGCGTGCGGCTGCGACGCGACCGGTGCGCACCAGCGGAAGCAATGCCTCGGCCAGCACCCGGTGCGGTTCTTCGGCGCAGGCGCGGTCGCCGTCGAGCACGGGCTGCCAGTGCGCGAGGCCTGCCTCGTCGTCGCCGAGAGACACGCTGGCCGTGCCCCATTCGTTGCGCTCGCAGGCGTCGCAGTCGGACATGCTGTCGCGCCGAGCGGCCATCGCCGCCTCCAGCCACTCGGCGGCAGCCGCTCTGTCACCGGTCTTGCGGGCGAGTTCGGCGCGCAGCGCCAGCACCGGGCGCAGACTGTAGCCGCGCTGGCGAAAGCGGTTGTCGAGTTCGTCGAACCAACGGTGAACCGTGGGCAGCGGAATCGACGGGTTGTCGATCATTCCCCAGGTCATCCACTTCAGGTGCCAGTGCACCGAATGAGTCATCGGTCCGAGCTCGACGGGGTGATCGTCGTAGATGCGCAGCAGCCTGCCGTAGGCGACCGGTACCAGATCGCGTTCGCCCGCCAAGGTGTACGACTTGGCCAGTTCCAGCAGCACACGGCCTTCCAGCGCGCGGTCCGGTCCCGCTTTCGCGGCCGCGGTCAGCGTTTCGAGTCGCTCGGTCCGCATGCGGCCGTGCGGTAGTGCGTAGACCTGCGCCAACTCCGTGGTGATCGCGGCCGTGTCCATGCTCACTCGGTCCCTTCACCGCGGCGCGTAGCCCAGCCGAGGAATTCGCCGAAAGCGCGGTTGAGCAATGCGGTGTCGGCCGCGCTGAGCGGGCGGTGAGTCATCAGCAGGGCTTGGCCGTACAGCGATTCCACCGCCGCCTTCAGCAAGCCCGGATCGCCGATGCGGGTCAGTCTGCGCACGATCGGGCTGTGGTGGTTCAGGACGAGCTGGGCCCGTGGCGCGGCGGCGGCCAAGGCGCCGAGGATCTCGGTCCACAGCTCGTCGGCGCCCTCGGCGGTCCGCGCTCTGGCGCGTTCATTGCGGGCGGCGCGTCCGTCGAGGTAGAGCGCCGGGACCGACACCGGATGGAAGGCCCGCATGCTCACGTCACAGGACAGCGGGTCCAGCACCGTACGTGCCAGCGTGAGCACCGGGGCGAGCGCCAGTTCCTCGGCCGGGTCGACCGGGTCGAGCGCCGCGGTGATCGCCCCGGCGTCGAGTTCGACCACCTCGACGCCGTACACCAGTCGTGGCAGCAGCGCGACCAGGTCGCGGTCGTAGGCGTAGCCGCCGTTGACGACCCCGATCCCCTGCGCGGCGGCGGTCGCCGCCACCTGACGGAACTCCTCGACCGTCGAGGTCACCCGCACCGTGCGATGCTTGCGGGCGAACTCGGTCAGCGGCACCCGTCCGTCGGTGGTTTCGAAAACCAAGTGGGGCAGCATGATTCGGAGCAGATCGAGTGAATGCCTGGCCATCGCCTTCACGCCGAGTGCGTGCACCGACAGGAACGCGGCCAGCCGCCGCGGCTGCTCGACGGCGATCTCGGTGAGCCAGTCCCGGATCTGGTCGCCGAGCACCTCTCGGACGACGGCAAGCCGCTCGTCCTCGTAGAGCGCCTCCCGCGACGCGGTGGGGCGCAGCGTGTCGGTGTCGATCACACAGCGCACGAAGAACGCCCAGTCCGGCAGCACGCCACGCACCGCGTCACCCAGCAGCATTCCTTTCAGGTACACCCGATGCGCACTGCTCTCGCTCGGGTTCCCCGGCTGGGACAGCACGTAGGCCACACCGCTTACCCCGGCCGGACCGGCATCGAGTTCGATGACATCGAGCGGCGGGAAGCCCAGCGCCCGGTGACCGTACTCGAGCAAAGCGGCTCTGCGATCCTCCGCGGTCGGATACGTGCGCCGCCATACCGGAACACCCTCGGTGACCGACTCCACGACACCATCGGATTCCACCGTCACCTCATAAGGCAGCAATGACCCGAATTCGCGCGCCAGATCGATGACCCGCCGCGGCTGGAACCATGCCTGCGCTCCGCCGCGCGGCTCGAGCCACACCGTCGTGCCCGGCTCCGGGTGCTCGCCCGGATCGAGCGCGCGCACGGTGTACGTGCCGTCGGCGGCGGCCAGCCATTCGACCGGCGGGGCCGCGGTGTCGGTGGCCGATCGAGTGACCACCCGGATGGTCTCGGCCACCGTGAAGCAGGCCAGCAGCCCGATCCCGAACTGCCCGAGGAACTCTCGCCGCGCACCTTCGATGTCATCACGCTTGGACGAGCGGCCGATGGTCGCCAGGAACCGGTGTACGTCGGCCTCGGTCAGACCGATGCCGGGATCGCTGATCCGCACCCCGGACTCGTCCACCACAACCCGAATCGTGCTAGGCGACAACGGATCCAGTCGCGTACGCGCGGTGACCGCGTCGACGGCGTTCTGCAACAGCTCGCGCAGATAGACCCGCGGACCGGAGTAGAGGTGATGGGAAAGCAGATCGACGATCCCGCGCAGATCGACCTGGAACGAATAACTGTCGTGTACCGCCGCCGGACCTTGGGGGGTTCTGTTCACCATGGGCGCTGATCTTGTCGGCGTGCGCCAAAGATTCGCTTAACGAACGCTTTTCGCTCGGAGTTCCGGCTCCGACTCCCGGTAGTTCGCGCGACTTGACGCCCTGGCTGGTTCCGGTCACGGCGGCAAGCATCGACTGACGCTCACCCGGACAGACCCTGGCGAGCCGACACGCCTCCACCGGAGTGCTCGACGTTCGTCGCGGCCGCAATGTGACCCGCGACGACTTCGAATTCTTCCGCGACCGCGGGGCCGAACACAGCAGCATGTGGAGCTTTCCCCGACGAATCGCCGGTGCTGCCGACACGTTCGACCAGAGCCGACAACCATTGTTAGGGTCGGCAACCGCGGACGGCGAGAGGTCTGCCCGGGACGCCTGACATCTTCAGGACTCCGTTCGATCACCCGGATCAACACAAACTGCGCACCACTTCGATTCGAAGGAGGACACTCATGCGATTCGTCAAAGCAGGTGCCATCACTCTGGCACTCGCCTGTGCCACCATCATTGGAGCCGGCGCGGCACACGCCGACCAAACCGTAACCGTCACCGGAAGGCTGCTCGGCTGCGCCTTCGAAGGCGTGGTGGACTTGGACGTGGCCGCGCTGCTGAAGGTCGGTCCCGGCGGCACGATCACCGTCTCCGACGATGTGTACGCCGAACTCGAGGCCGCTAGCTGTCTCGACTGAGGTCCAAGGGGTCGTGTTGCCCGTCGCACGCCACCCACGGGCAACACGGCCTCCGCCGAGTAAGGGACCCGCACGTTTCGCCGTTCGGCTCAGCCGGTGGGCCGCTTGGACTTCGGCAATTTGCTCACGATCGCCGCATAGGAGAGATCAACCAGCTCGCACAGTTCGTCGTCGGGGACCGCGCCCGCCAGCCGGATGGTGTTCCAGCCGTAGCGGCCGATGTAGGCCGATGCCGCGACGTCGTTCGGATACACCCGGACCAGTTCGTCGGCCTCCTCGCGGGTACGTCCGCATTTGAGGCCGACCGAGGTATCTCCGAGGAAGGCGAAGATCTTGTCGCCGACCTTGGCGACGACATCACCTTCCCACGGCTCGTCCTGCCAGGCGCCCGGTTTCGCCAGGCAGTAGTTCAGCAGCGCGGCCTCGTCCATGCTCACACCGGCAGCAGCCGGGACACGACCGCGGTGAGCTGCCTGGCCGAGCGGCATTCGTGCATCTCGATCACCTCGCGGTATTTCTCCGCAGCGGAATCACCGGTGCCCCACTGGTCGCGCCGTTCCGGATTGAGCCAGTGTGCGTGCTTGGCGACCGCGACCAGCGACCGCAACGTGGCCAGCTCCGGGTCACGGTAGTTCGTGCGGGCGTCGCCGAGGATCAGCAGCGAACTGCGGCTGGTGACGGCGTCCGGGTAATCCCTGGCGAACCCGGCCAGCGCATGGCCGTAGTCGGAGTGCCCGTCGAAGCCTGCGACGCTCGCCTCGCTGAAGATCCTGGTCATCGCCTGGTCCAGCTGGGTGCGCGGATCGAAGAACCGGGTCACCTCGTCCACCTGGTCGACGAACGCGAAGATCCGCACCCGGGAGAACTGTTCGCGCAACGCGCTCACCAGTAGCAGCGTGAAGTTGCTGAAACCGGCCACCGACCCGGAGACGTCACACAGCAGCACCAGCTCCGGGCGGCCGGGCCGCGGCTTGCGGTTCACCAGATCGATCGGCACGCCACCGGTCGACATGGATTTGCGCAGGGTCCGGCGCAGATCGATCTCGCCGCGACGGGCGTGCCTGCGGCGCACGGCCAGGCGCGAGGCCAGGATGCGGGCCAGACGCCGGCTGCTGCGTTTGAGTTCGGCGAGTTCGGCCTCGGAAGCGCGCAGGAAATCGACTTCTTCGGCTTGGCGGGCGACGCCGTAGCCGGCCACCCGCTCGCGGCCGATCCGTTCGGCGACACGGCGCCTGGTCTCCGCTTCGACCGTCCTGCGGAAATCGGTGATGCGCTGCCGCGCCGCGCGGCGGGCGATCTCCATGTCGAAATCACTGGTGTCGGGTCCGGCGGCCAGACCGGCGAGAATCTTGACCAGCAACGTCTGCGGCTGCACCTCTTTCAGGGCTTTGTACGCCGAAAACGACGAGTGGCTCGCGGCCTGGTACTGCCCGAGCTGTTCGACCAGCTGTGCGGCCAGCGCCTCCAGCTGCGCGGTCGCGTCGTCCTGGGTGAGCAGTTCGGCGAGCAGCTCGCGCAACGCCGGGATGTCCACCTCGCCTGCCGGTGTGCGGGGAATCTCGACCTCGTCCGCCGCCGCGGTGCGTTCTCCCAACGCGACCGGGAACCACAGGTCGAACAATCCGTCGAAGATCGCGCGATGCGTAGTGCGCCGCAGCAGCGCACAGGCCAGACCCTCACGCAACACCTCGCGGTCCATCAGGTCGAGCACGGTCACCACGCGGCCCGCGTCCACCGTCTCGGAGGGGCCGACCGGGATCCCGCGCGCCCGCAGCGCCTCCACGAATCCGACCAGATGGCCGGCCAGCCCGTGCGGCGCACCCAGCGACGCGACCTCCGCAGGGATCGATCCCGCCGCCATGGCTCAGGCCAGCTTCAGTTCGGCCAGCGCACGCTGGTGGTCGCTCTGGTGCTTCAGCACCACGCCGAGGGTGGCGCGGACGGTCGTGTCGTCCAGATCCCGCAGGCCGAGCGCGAGCAGGGTGCGCCCCCAGTCGATCGACTCGGCGACCGAGGGCAGCTTCTTCAATTGCATACCGCGCAGCACGTGCACGATCCGCACCAGCTGCGCGGCGACCGCGGCGGACAGCTCGGGCACCCGGCTGGCCAGGATGCGCCGCTCCAGTTCCTCGTCCGGGAAGTCCAGATGCAGGTAGAGGCAGCGACGCTTGAGCGCCTCGGACAGGTCGCGAGTGGCGTTCGAGGTGAGCACCACGAACGGCTTGCGGCTGGCGGTGATGGTGCCCAGCTCCGGAACCGTCACCGCGAAGTCGCTGAGCACCTCGAGCAACAGGCCCTCGATTTCGATGTCGGCCTTGTCGGTCTCATCGATCAGCAGCACCGTGGGATCGGTGCGCCGGATCGCGGTGAGCAGCGGCCGCGACAGCAGGAACTCCTCGGTGAAGACGTCGGCCTTCGTCTCCTCCCAGTCGTTCTCGCTGGAGGCCTGAATACGCAGGATCTGCTTGGCGTGGTTCCACTCGTAGAGCGCGCGCGCCTCGTCGACGCCCTCGTAACACTGCAACCGGACCAGCTCGGCCCCCGAGGTCTGCGCGACCGCGCGCGCCAACTCGGTCTTGCCGACGCCCGCCGGTCCCTCGATCAGCAGCGGCTTGCCCAGCCGATCGGCGAGGAACACCGAAGTGGCGGTGGCCTTGTCCGCCAGGTACCCCGTGCTCGCCAACCGCTCGAGCACATCGTCCACCGACGCGAAGACCGGTTCTTGACCCGTACTGTCCGACACCACCCGGCACCTTTCTTCCGAACCCACCCCCACGCTACGGCAGCACCGACTCGGCGTCGCCGCGGCCTGGGCAGGTCAGACCGGGCGGATCTGGCCTTCGCCCCAGACGATCCACTTCGTCGAAGTCAGTTCCGGCAGCGCCATCGGGCCGCGGGCGTGCAGCTTCTGGGTCGAGATGCCGATCTCGGCCCCGAAGCCGAACTGCTCGCCGTCGGTGAACGCGGTGGAGGCGTTCACCATGACGGCGGCGGCGTCGACGCGGCTGGTGAACTCGCGCGCCACGGCCAGATCGCCGGTGACGATGGCCTCGGTATGACCGGTGCCCCAGGTATTGATGTGCTCCACCGCCGCGTCCAGGCCGTCGACCACCTTGAGGGCGATGTCCAGGGTGAGGTACTCCTCGCCCCAATCGGCGTCGGTCGCCGGAACCTGCCCGGGCAGGTCACCGTGGATGGTGACGTCGTGCCGCTGCAGAGCGTCGGTGAGCCTCGGCAACGCGGTATCGGCGATCGCGGCGTCGATCAGGACGGTCTCGGCCGCGTTGCACACGCTGGGGCGGCGGGTCTTGGCGTTGATCAGGATCTGCTCGGCCATGTCCAGATCGGCGGCGGCATGGACGTAGACGTGGCAGTTGCCGGTGCCGGTCTCGATGGTGGGCACCTGCGCGTCGCGGACGACGGCGCTGATCAGCCCGGCGCCGCCGCGCGGAATGACGACGTCGACCAGGCCGCGGGCCTGGATCAGATGAGTGACGCTGGAGCGGTCCTCGCTCGGCAGCAGTTGCACGGCGTCGGCCGGAATATCCTGCGCGACAAGCGATTCACGCAGCACAGCGACGAGCGCGGCGTTGGAGCGGGCAGCCGAGGACGAGCCGCGCAGCAGGGCGGCGTTGCCGGACTTGAGCGTGAGCCCGAACGCGTCGACGGTGACGTTCGGCCGGGCCTCGTACACCATGCCGACCACGCCCAGCGGCACGCGCACCTGCTTGATCTCCAGGCCGTTCGGCAGGGTGGAGCCACGGACGACCACACCGATCGGGTCGGGCAGCCCGGCGACCTGGCGCAGTCCGGAGGCGATGCCGTCGATGCGGGCCTTGCTCAACCGCAGCCGGTCGAGCAGCGACTCCTCGGTGCCCGCGGCCTGTGCCGCGGCGATGTCCTCGGCGTTCGCGGCGAGGACCCGGTCGGCGGCGGCCAGCAGTGCGTCGGCGGCGGCGTGCAGCGCGTCGTTCTTCCGCGCGGTCGTCAACTGCGCCAACGTCCGCGACGCGACGCGAGCCCTGCGCGCGGCCTCGTGCACCGCTGCACGGATATCCGGCTGGGTCGTCGTTCCTACCGTCATGAGGTACAGCCTACGCACCGGGTGCACCGGCGATTCCACCCGCTGACCTCCCCGGGACCGGTGTCGACGTACCCGAGCGCCCGCCCACTCGACAGCCGGGGACGCCTGGCAGCGTGTCCGCGCGAACCGTGCAAACACGCGCTGGAAGATACCGCGGATCTGCCCGCATTCGGCCACACCGGCCGCGAACGAGGGCGACGAGACGACTCGGGTGGTGCGTGCAAGCGGCGCAGCCGGCGACTACCGTCCGGCATATGACGGTCGAACCGGACGCCCCAACGATCGTGGTGCTCGGCAGTATCAACATGGACCTGGTGACCACCACCGCGCGGCGCCCCGTTCCCGGTGAGACGGTGCTCGGCACGGGCTTCGCCATGGTGCCGGGTGGGAAAGGCGCCAACCAAGCCATCGCGGCGCGGCGAGCAGGTGCGCAGGTGCGATTCCTCGGGGCGGTCGGCGAGGACGTGTTCGCCGCCGAACTGCGCAGAGCTCTCACGGATTCCGCCGTGGCGGCCGACCGCCTGCGCACCGTTGCCGGGCCGAGTGGCATCGCCACGATCGTGGTCGACGGCGACGGCGAGAACAGCATCATCGTCGTCGGCGGGGCGAACGCCCGGATGACCGAGCTGAGCGAGGACGATCTGGCAGCCATCGCGGAGGCCGATATCCTGCTGTGCCAGTTGGAGGTTCCGATCGAGACGGTGTCCGCTGCCGCGCGCCACGCCCGCGCGCACGCCACGAGGGTCGTGCTGAATCCCTCGCCGGTCCGCCGACTGCCCGCCGAACTGTGGTCCGATGTCGATGTGGCCGTGGTGAATTCGGGCGAGGCGGAGCAGCTCGGCGCCGACCTCGATCCGGTTCCGCACGTGGTGATGACGCGCGGTGCGGCGGGCGCCGACTATCGCGGACCCGACGGCACGCGGCTGTCGCGCCCCAGCCCGCAGGTGGACGTCATCGACACCACCGGGGCGGGTGACGCCTTCACCGGAGCACTGTCCGCCGCCTGGCACCGCGGCCCGGAATGGGCGCTGAGCTGGGCATGCGCGGCCGGGGCGCTGGCGACCACGAAGCTGGGGGCCAGCAGTTCGATCCCCACTCGGGAAGAGATCACCGCCGCGCTGGTCGCCGAGTAGGACGCGGTCGATTGCCGCGCATCCGTGCGCCGCAATGGGCGAGCCGTCGCGGACCGTACCGGCCGATCCAACAGCCTAGATGCCATTTCGACGAAACGCCTTCCGGCCGCTGGGTCACGCCGGTCGCGCGCAGCAGCCGCGTGGCGACTTCACCTGCCCCGACCTCGGTGCGATGGCGGAGATAACGTGGGGGGAAGATCGAGCGCGGGCGCGCCACCAGCGGCGCACCGGGAGCCCGATGGCGGACGCGCAAGCTCCGCTCCCGCGGCGCTCGTGCCGTATGTCGTTGCGCCGATTTATGGTGGTGCGCATGACCTCCACGCCGGATCGCATCCCCGCCGACGGCGACACCGCGCCGATCGACCGGCTGGACGCGGCCATGGTCGTACTGAGCTTCGTCGACAACGCGGGCATCACGCGGGTGAAAGCGGTGCCCAGGCAACGCCTGGACCTCGCGTCCTGGTACGGCGTCGGCGTGTCCCCGTGCTTCGAGACCTTCGCCTTCGACGACCTGATGACGGTCGGGCGCTATCTCGGCGGTCCCGACGGTGATCTGCGGCTCGTGCCGGATCTGTCCATGCTCACCGAACTGGCCTGCCAGCCCGGTTGGGCGTGGGCGCCCGCCGATAAATACACCCAGGACGGCACTCGCTTCGTCGCCTGCCAGCGCCACTTCGCGGCACGCCAGGAGGAGGCGGCCCGTGCTGCGGGGCTCGGATTGTCCATGGCGTTCGAGACCGAATGGTCCGTGGGCCGGGCCGACGACACGGACGGCTTCACCCCCGCTGTCCACGGCCCCGCCTACGGCATCGTGCGGCTCGGGCAGGTCGCCGAGTACGCCGCGGACCTCGTCGCCACGCTGGACCGGCAGGGCGTCGCGGTGGCCCAGTTCCACCCGGAATACGCGCTCGGCCAACTGGAATTGTCGGTGGAACCGTCCGAGCCGGTCACCGCCGCGGACGAGGCCGTCCTGGTCCGGCACACGATCCGTCAGGTCAGCGCACAGCACGGCTGGCGCGCGCTGCTGGCTCCGTGCATCGAACCGGGCGGCGCCGGTTCCGGGGCGCACCTGCATCTGTCCGTCCACGACGACGAGGGCCCGCTCTTCTCGGGCGGCGACGGGCCGCACGGTATGCGGCGGACCGGCGAGGCGTTCTTGGCGGGAGTGCTACGTGAACTGCCCGCGCTGGTCGCGGTCGGCGCGGGAAACCCGGCGAGCTTCCTACGGCTGGAACCCTCCCGATGGGCCGGAGTGTGGCAGTGCTGGGGCCGCGAGACCAGGGAGGCCGCGCTGCGCTTCATCACCGGGGTGCGCGGCACCGAGGGATGGGCAGCCAACGCCGAGATCAAGTGCTTCGACGCGACCGGCAATCCGTACCTGATCGTCGGCTCGGTGATCGCGGCGGGGCTCGCCGGTGTCGCCGACCAGCTGCGCTTGCCCGCCGAAATCACCGGGGACCCAGTGACCTTCGATGCCGAAGCCCTCGGGATGTCGGAGGTGCGGCGGCTGCCGACCACACCGGCCGAAGCCGCCGACCACCTCGCCGAGTCCCGGGTGCTCGCCACCGCGATGGGCGCGGAACTGCACGACTCGCTGCTCACCGTGCGCCGCGCGGAAGCCGAGCGATACGCAGGCGCGAGCGCCGAAGAACTCGTCGCCCTGACCCGTTGGCGGTTCTGACGTGCTCACCGACGGTCTGCCACTGACCGACCACCACTGTCACGGCGTCGACGCCGGCACGCTGGATCGGCCCGGCTTCGAGCGTTTGCTCGGCCAAGGCGCCCGGGGCAGTTTCGATTCCGCGATCGGGCTCGCGGTGCGCCGCTGGTGCGCGCCCGCGCTCGACCTGCCCCCGCACGTCGGCCCGGACGTCTATCTCCGCCATCGCGCCCAGCTCGGGGGAGGCGAAGTCGCCGCGCGGCTGCTCCGCGCGACCGGTGTGACCCGATGGTTCCTGGATACCGGAATCGGCGGTGGAACAGCGGATTTCGCCGCGCTGGCGGAGGGAGACGTGCACGAGGTCGTGCGCCTGGAGGAGATCGCCGAACAGGTCATCGCGCAGGTCGGCGCGGTGTCGGGCGTCTACGACCGGATCGAAGCCGAGCTGCGCGTGCGTGCCGCCACCGCCGTCGGGCTCGAGACGACCGTCGCCTATCGGTGCGGTTTGGATTTTCCATTTCGGGATCACCCGCCGACCAGTTTCGCGCCCGAACACCGGCTCACCGATCCGCATGTGCTCGGCTGGCTGGTCGGTCTCGGCGCGCGGATCGGGGCCGAGCTCGGACTCCCCTTGCAATTCCACACCGGATTCGGCGACCCCGACCTCCACCTGCGGCACAGCGACCCGCTGTTGCTCACCGATTTCTTGCGCCGGACCACGGGCACAGGGCTGTCGGTGATGCTGCTGCACTGTTGGCCGTTCCATCGCCATGCCGCGTACCTCGCGCACCTCTTCGACCACGTCCACGTGGATCTCGGCCTCACCATCCCGTATGTGGGGCATCGAGCCGGAGCCGTACTCGCCGAGACACTGGAGCTGGCCCCGTTCCGGGCACTGTGCTACTCGTCGGACGGCTACGGACTGCCGGAACTGCACTATCTGGGCGCCCTGCTCTGGCGGCGCGGGCTCGGCGCCCTGATGGACGAGTGGATCGCCGCCGACGCGATCACCGCAGCCGACGCGGAAGCCCTGGTCACGGCCATTGCACACGGGAATGCCGAGCGCGTGTATCTGGCACCGCTCGACCGTCTCACCCCCTGACAATCAAACCTGGCGGTCGGTCGATATTCGGGTGCGCCGGGTGCTGTCGGTCCCTACCGTTGATGGTGAGAACCAGCGAAAGGATCGAGACGATGTTTCCCGTCGAGCTGCGCGGCACCAAGGCGCAGACGCTGATGTGGGCCCATGAGCACGAGGTCGAGCTGGCCGCGCTCCAGCAGCTGCGCAATATCGCCGCGCTGAAATGGGTGCACGGCGTCCGCGTGATGCCGGACGTGCACCTCGGCAAGGGGGCCACGGTCGGCTCGGTGATCGCCATGAAGGACGCGGTGTCGCCCGCCGCGGTCGGGGTGGACATCGGTTGCGGCATGGAGAGCGTGCGCACCGACCTCACCGCGGCCGACCTGCCCGACAACCTGCACTCGCTGCGGTCGCGGATCGAGGCGGCGGTGCCGGTCGGGTTCCAGGCCCACGACCATGCGGTCGACGTCACCAGGCTCGGCACCCAGGTCGCCGGGCTCGGCGCCAGCACCACCACGCTGCGGGCGGGCTGGGATCGCTTCTGGGGTTCCTTCGGCACCCTCGACGATCACGTGCAGGCCCGAGAGTCCAAGGCGCACAAGCAGATGGGCACGCTCGGCGGCGGCAACCACTTCATCGAGGTCTGCCTGGACCAGGACGACCGGGTATGGATCCTGCTGCACTCCGGCAGCCGCAACATCGGCAAAGAACTCGCCGAGCGACACATGACGATCGCGCGAACACTGCCGCACAACGCCGACCTGCCCGACCGCGATCTGGCGGTCTTCGTCTCCGGCACGCCGGAGATGGAGGTCTACCGGCGCGACCTCACCTGGGCGCAGGAGTACGCCGCGCGCAACCGCGCGGTCATGCTCGCCCTGGTCTGCCGCGCGGTCAGCGCCGAATTCGCCGATCGCGGAGTGCGTTTCGAACAGCCGATTTCGTGTCACCACAACTATGTGGCGGAAGAGATCATCGACGGCGTGCCGATGCTGGTGACCCGCAAGGGCGCCGTGCGCGCGGGCGACGGCGATCTCGCACTGATCCCGGGCTCGATGGGTACCCGGTCGTATGTGGTGCGCGGCAAGGGTAATCCGGCCTCGTTCCAGTCGGCCTCGCACGGTGCCGGACGGCGGATGAGCCGCAACGCGGCCAAGCGGCAGTTCACCGTCGCCGATCTCATCGCCCAGACCGAGGGCGTCGAATCACGCAAGGACGCGGGCGTGGTGGACGAGATCCCGGCCGCGTACAAGGACATCGACGAGATCATCGCGGCCCAGCGCGACCTTGTCGACATCGTGGCGACGCTGCACCAGGTGCTGTGCGTCAAGGGGTGACCGTCGCGTAGCTTCGCGCCGGGCGAATTGCGGTCGCCCGGCGCGGATTCCCGTGTTCAGCGCCGCCGCAAAGTGGCGGCGAGGCCCGCCCCGATCAGGATCAGCCCGAGCATCAGGGCCAGGCCGTTGAGCACCCAATTGTGCACGGCCAGGCGCAGTTCCGGCGACAGTGCCGGTGACTGCTCGATCAGGCGCCAGGTGTCGTCGGGAGAGAAGATCTGCATCGCGCCCGGCAGCAGACCCCAGACCAGACCGGCGATCACGGTGCCCGCGGGCGAATACGCGGCAAGCACCGCGACCAGGAACAACAGCAGCGCGCCCCCGATGATCTGCGCGTTGGAGCCCCACCGATCCCCCGCGCTGCCGAGGATCACCCACTGCCTGGTGTCCAGGCTGCCGCTGGCGGCCAAGCCGATTCCGATCGGCGTCACCACCAGGCAGACCACCGTGCCGACCAGGGTGCGGGCGATGTTGTTGCTGGTGCGGAACTGGGCGCCCGGCGGGGACCACCCCGCGGTTGGCTGGTAGTGGCTCGACATGACTGCCTCCTGCGCGGTTCCCCGGGCTCGGGATTCTGTCCGCCCTATTGTCCGTCGCCGGAAGTGATTTCGCGGCGGATGCGCCACGGACCACGAATCGGACCTGCCGGTCTGGATTCTGTGGCGGTCTCCTCGGTACCATCGGATATGCCCTGGCGGCCATCGTTCTTCTCCCCCGCTCCGGAGCCGGACCCGGCGACCGGTCCACCGGAGATACCCGGTGTGCGGCGCTCGTTCGTCACCGCGCGCGGCGTCCGCTTCCACGTCACGGAGGCGGGCCCGGCGGGCGGACGCCCCGTGCTCGCGCTACACGGCTGGCCACAGCATCATTACGCATACCGCCACCTGCTCGCCGATCCGCCGGACGGACTGCGGATCATAGCGCCGGACCTGCCCGGATACGGCTGGTCCGGCCCCGCGCCGCATCGGTGGGCCAAGGAGGATGTCGCCTCCGACCTGCTCGCCCTGCTGGACGCGCTCGGCCTCGACCGCGTCCTGCTGGTCGGGCACGACTGGGGCGGCTACATCGCCCACCTGCTCGTGTTGCGGGCACCGGAACGATTCGACGCGCTCCTGGCGCTGAACATCGCCCACCCCTGGCAGACGCCGCGCAGTATCCTCCCGCACGCGTGGCGGTTCCTGGTCTATCAGCCGCCGATCGCGGCCTTCGGCAGGTACCTGCACCAGCGCACCCGCTTCCTGGAACAACTCATCTTCGCCGGTGCCGTACGCAACCGTGCGGAGTTCGGACCCGAGGTGATCCACGCATACGCCGACCGCTTCCGCGACCCGATCTGCGCCGCCACCGCGACCGACACCTACCGCACTTTCCTGCTACGCGAAGTCCCTCGGTCGGCCAGGGGCGGCGAACAACGCCGCGCAACCGTACCCATCCGCACCCTGTTCGGCGTCGAGGACGCCGCGATCCATCCCTCGCTCGCCGCCGAACAGACCGCGCATGCCGACGACTACCGCCTGGAACTTGTCGAGAACTGCGGCCACTTCATCGGCGAGGAACGGCCGGACCTGGTCCGAGCTCGACTGGTCGAGCTTGCGGCAACGACCGCGCGACCCGCCTGAGCACGGTCTCGCATCGGTCGTCGTCGACGGCCGACGTTGTCACGCGTCCGCGCCACGTACTGCGTGAACCGCACACATGGGGCAGCTCCACGTCCACCGTCGACAGCGGCCGGAAGGCGCGTTACCGGCCCGATCGGAAATCCACTGGCTGCCCGATGGCCGTATGGACGGGCCGGGAAAATGCGAGCCTGAATGAGCTCGGCGGCGGGCGGCGCGTGGTGTGTCGGTGGCCTCGGGCACGATGGTCCGCATGACGACGGCGACCGATGTCTCGATCGACCTCAGCGCCCCGGACCTGCGCATGCATGCCGAGCAACTGTTGCGCGAATTGGCTGGGCCTGCGGCGCGGCTGCGGGAGGACCAATGGACCGCCATCGAGGCCCTGGTCGTGCGGCGGCGCAGGGCGCTGGTCGTGCAGCGCACGGGCTGGGGCAAGTCCGCGGTGTACTTCATCGCCGCCAAATTGCTGCGCAGGGCCGGTCGCGGGCCGACGGTGATCGTCTCGCCGCTGCTCGCGCTGATGCGCAACCAAGTGGCCGCCGCGCAGCGCGCTGGGGTGGTCGCCGCCACCATCAACTCGGGCAACGTCACCGAATGGGATGAGATCCACGCGCAGGTCGCCGCGAGCGCGGTCGACGTGCTGCTGGTGAGTCCGGAGCGGCTGAACAACCCGGATTTCCGGGACCAGGTGCTGCCCGAGCTCGCGGCGGACGCGGGCCTCGTGGTGATCGATGAAGCGCATTGCGTATCGGACTGGGGTCACGACTTCCGGCCGGACTACCGCCGCATCCGGACCTTGATCGCCGATCTCGGCTCCGACGTGCCCGTGCTCGCCACCACCGCGACCGCCAACGACCGGGTGGTCACCGACGTCGCCACCCAGATCGGCACCGACACCCTGGTGCTGCGCGGCACGCTGGATCGCGAGTCGCTGCACTTGTCGGTGATCCGCTTCGACGACGCCGTGGAACGCAGCGCATGGCTCAGCGGTCAGCTGCACCGGCTGCCGGGCTCCGGCATCGTCTACACCCTCACCGTCGCCGGCGCGCACGATCTGGCCGACCTGCTGAACTCACACGGCCACACCGTCGCCGCCTACACCGGCCAGACCGACCCCGCCGAACGCGAGGTGCTGGAGGCCGCGCTGCTGAACAACGAGGTGAAGGCACTCATCGCCACCTCCGCGCTGGGCATGGGCTTCGACAAGCCCGATCTCGGGTTCGTGGTGCACCTGGGCGCGCCTTCCTCCCCCATCGCGTACTACCAGCAGGTGGGTCGGGCCGGGCGCGGCACCGACCGCGCCGAGGTGGTCCTGCTCCCCGGCCCCGAGGACGCGCGAATCTGGAGCTACTTCGCCTCGGTCGCCTTCCCCCGCGAGCACATCGTCCGGGCGGTGCTCGACGCGCTCGAGTCCGACCGGGCACTGTCCACCGCGGCGCTGGAACCGCTGGTGGAGCTGAACCGCTCCCGGCTGGAGATGGTGCTGAAAGTGCTCGACGTGGATGGGGCCGTGCGCCGAGTGCGCGGCGGCTGGATCGCCACCGGCCAGCCCTGGACCTATGACACCGAACGCTACGAGCGCCTGTCCGTCGCCCGCGAGGCCGAACAGCAAGCCATGATCGACTACGAGTCGACCTCCGACTGCCGGATGGAGTTCCTGCGCCGCCAGCTCGATGACCCGGGACTGCCCGCGGATGCGCCCGGCTGCGGCCGCTGCGACAACTGCACCGGCACCCGCCCCGATCGCACCGTGACCGCCGACGCCGTCGCCGCGACCAGAGCCCGTCTCGACCGCCCCGGCATAGACCTCGCCCCGCGCAAACAGTGGCCCACCGGAATGGCGAAACTCGAAATCCCGTTGTCCGGCAAGATCACCCGCGGCGCCGAGACCGGTCGCGTGCTCGGCAGACTGACCGACCTCGGCTGGGGGCAACGCCTGCGAACACTGCTCGACGGCCCGGACACCCCCGTCCCCGACGCGGTCTTCGACGCCTGCATCGCCGTTCTGCGCGAATGGGATTGGGCAACCCGCCCCGCATCGGTGCTCGCACTGGAATCCGCACGCCATCCCGTGCTCACCGCCAGCCTCGCCGCCCGGCTCGCCGAGATCGGCCGCCTGCGCGACCTCGGCACGCTGCACACCCGCCCGGACCGGCCGCCGGTCTCGGCCGCGAACTCCGCGCATCGCGTCGCAGGACTGTTCGACTCATGGGAACTCCCCGACCTCACCGCCGTACCGGGCCCGATCCTGCTGGTGAACGCCACCACCGACACCGGATGGACGTTCACCGTCGCCGCCCACGCACTGCGCGCGGCCGGAGCCGACGCCGTCCTGCCGTTCGCGCTGGCCACGCCGACGTAGCGGCGGCAGGGTTGCGGTGGCATCGCACCGCAGCCGGGCGACTTCTCCGAAGCTTCATCGACAAATCGCGCCGAACAGCCGCGCCTGGCCGCACTCCCGCTCGGCCGCAAAGGCATTCAGGTCCGGATGCACCACTGCGAAAGTGCAGGCCCGCCGGCGAATCCGTCGAGCTTCGGCCGACCCGTACACACCAGTGGCTGCCGTCAAAGGCTGAGCGTCGCCCGCAGTCGGGCGTCGAGGGATTCCGTCTCGGCTGAGCTCAGCACGCCGACGTATTCGCTGAGCCAGGGGCGGTAGGCGCGGTGTAGTTCGAGGGTGTCGGCCCAGCCGTGGTCGGTCTTGGTGGCCAGGACGTGACCGGGGTCGGCATCGCGCAAAGGGACCACGTGCAGCCACGGGTAACGCGAGGTGATCACCGCCGAATCGGATATCAGCACGACCGTCATGCGCCGCGGGAACGGCGTGCCGTCGCTGAGGGTCGGGGCGTAGCGCCAGATCTCACCGCGTCTCATGCGTTGCCTCCCTCGGCATGAGCGGGCCCTCCATGGTTACGCAAGCCGCCGCTTCCTGGCCTGATGCTCATGCCGCGCCACTGGCGTCGTCTTCGGCGGCCTGGGTGAGGGCCAAGTCGTCGTAGGCGGCGGCCTGTTCGGCCTCCTCGTCGATGATCAGCGCGCTCAGGCTGTCGTGCACGAGTGTGCTGCGCAGCGCCGCGTTGATCACCGAGGACAAGCTGCGGCTCTGGCGATCGGCGGCCTCCCTGGCCCATTCGGCCACCTGGGGATCCAGCGTGACGGTCACGCGTGTCGCCTTGCTCATACCCGTATGCATACCAGAACGATGCACCACCCGGAACCTGTCCGGGGCATCCGTTGGGCGGCGGGACGGACTGCGCCCGGCTGCGTCATGCGGCCACCGCAGACGTCGCCCGGCCCGACGCGGCGAAAGGACTATGTCCGACCGCGCCTGTGGCTGCCTCGGACTTCGCTCCGCTCGACGCGGGCTCGAGACGGACTTCGTCGGGCTGCGCCCGTTAAGGTCGGATGCGTGGCCGGCAAATCCGCTGCGTCGGCGATCGAACTCGAGGTCGGCGACCACACGATTCGCATCTCCAACCCGGACCGGGTCTACTTCCCGGAGACCGGCGCGACCAAGCTCGACTTGGTGCAGTACTACCTGAGCGTCGGGGACGGCATCGTCAACGCGCTGCGCGACCGGCCCTGCATGCTGCACCGGTTTCCCAAGGGACTGGCCGGTGACAAGGTGCACCAGAAGCGACTGCCCGCGGGCGCGCCGGACTGGGTTCCCACTGTGCGGGTGTACTTCCCGCGCTACGGCAGGCATGCCGACGAGCTCTGCGTCGAGAAGCTCGCGGATGTCATCTGGGCGGTGCAGATGTCGACCGTCGAGTTCCATCCGTGGAACTCCCGCGCCGCCGACACCGAGCGTCCCGACGAGTGGCGCATCGACCTCGACCCGATGCCGGACTGCCCATGGTCACGGGTGCAGCGCGTGGCGGGCGTCGTCCACGAGCTGCTCGACGAGCTCGGCGCCGTCGGCTGGCCGAAAACCTCCGGCGGCAGCGGACTGCACGTATACGTCCGGATCGCCCCGAACTGGGGATTCCAGGACGTGCGCCGCGCGGCGCTCGCTTTCGCCCACGAGGTCGAGCGCCGCGCGCCCGATGACGTGACCACCACGTGGTGGCGGCGCGACCGCGACCCGAAGTTGCTGTTCGTCGACTACAACCAGAACGCGCGCGACCACACGATCGCCGCCGCCTACTCGGTGCGCGGTGTTCCCGCCGCAACGGTCTCCACCCCGGTGCGCTGGGACGAGATTCCCGATATCGATCCACGCGACTTCACCATCTCCACCGTCCCAGCCCGCTTCGCCGAGTTCGGCGACCTGCACGCGGGCATCGACGACGCGGTGTTCCACTTGGATCGGCTGCTGGAGTGGGCGGAACGGGACAAGGTGGACGCGGAGCTGGACGAACAGTCCGATCAGGACGAGAGCTAGCGCCGCGCCGGACGGACGCGACACTCCGCCGCCAACGCCACGATGCTACGGTCGCAGCGGCGCGTCCGACCGCTGTTCACCGCCGCACGACCACGTCGTACTGCACCGAAGGAGGTCCATCCATGAGCCGACCGGCAGCAGTACCGATCGCCATCTGCCCGACCGAACCTCCCCCCACGCTGGTGGAGAAGGCGGTGCTGGAGGCGGGCGCCATGATCTGCGACCTCGACGAGGCGCGTGGGCTGATCTGGGTGGGCGGCCCCGGCGAGTTCCCGGACGAGCTGCCCGCTGGCGTGGAATGGGTGCAGCTGCCCGCGGCAGGCATCGAGGACTGGTTCACCGCGGGCATCTTCGCCAAGCATCCCGACATCCGATTCACCTCCGCCGCAGGCGCTTTCTCGGCCAGCGTGGCCGAGCACGCGCTCATGTTGCTGCTCGCGGGTGTCCGCTATCTGCCCGAGCACCTGCGCGCGGCGGGCTGGCGTCAGCAGGACTTCTTTCCGCACGTCGGTACGCTGCGCGGCAAGACGGTGACCATCGTCGGCGCGGGCGGCATCGGACGCGCGCTGATCCCGATGCTGATTCCGCTCGGCGCGCACGTCATCGCGGTGAACCGCAGCGGGCATCCGGTCGCCGGGCCCGGTATCCCGGAGACCGTCGAAACGATCTCCGCCGACCATCTCGGCCGGATCTTGCCGCGCACCGATCACGTGGTCATCGCCGCGCCCGCGACGCCGGCCACCCGGCATCTCATCGGCGCGGACGAGCTCGCCCGGCTCAAGCCGTCGTCCTGGATCATCAACGTCGCCCGCGGCAGTCTCATCGACACCGACGCGTTGGTGGCGGCGCTGGCCTCGGGCGCGATCGGCGGCGCCGGGCTCGACGTCACCGATCCGGAACCGCTCCCGGACGGCCATCCGCTCTGGGTGCTGCCGAATGCCATTGTCACGCCACATGATTCGAATCCGCCGCAGCTGCGGTTGGCCGCATTCGCCGATCACGTCGGCGCGAACGTCCTGCGGTTCATCACCGGACGCCCGCTCCTGGCACCGATCGATCGCGGGCGCGGCTACTGAGCATGAAAATGTCGGGATCGCAGCGAGTCCCACCGGTGCACAAGAGGCCGGAACCCGGAATCAGCTGCGGTGACCCGGCATTCGGCCAGGCAGAGCCGGGCTGAGGATTCCTCGACGACGTCGCTCTCGGCGTTCGGCGTAGTGCTGGACGAATTTCCAGCACGCGGGGTTCCGGTTTGGTCCACTCGTAGTACGCCCTGTCGTCGTCAGTGCGCAGCCGGTCACGGAACGCGGCATCCGCTCGATTTCCGGTGCGCCTCCATCGGTAGCGCCGCTATTGCTCAGCCGCACGTCACCGACGAGCGCGTGGCGCGGACCTGCACCCTTGATCAGCCTTCAATGAATGTGCCATTGACAACTGGCACATTCATAGCTGATTCTGAGCGCATGACAAGGTCAACGAGGACCTCGGTCCCCGGCGTTCCCCTCGCGCCCTCCCCGCGCGCCACCGTGACCGCCGCGGCGGCCCGTCTCGGGCTGCGACCGCTGAACTGCGCGATTCCGATGAACGGCCCCGGCGTCTGGTTCGCCCGCCGGCTCATCGCCACACTGATGGCCATCGGCGGCCCCGTTTGCAGCTGCGAGCTGGAGCTCTGGCGGGGGCAGCTGCACGTCTTCCAAGCCCTCCCGATGGTGGTGCCCGAGGCCGACCACGCCCTCGCCCGCGCCGCCGACTTCCTGCGCGCGGCGCTGGTGGCTACCGCTACCGAGAAGGTGAGTTGAGATGTTCGGATTGGACCGGTTGACGACCTTGGGCAGGTCGGGCCGCACGCACGGCGCGCGAGCCGTGGTCACCGGCGCGGGCAGCGGCATCGGCCGGGCGTTCGCCCTGAAGATCGCGGCCCGCGGCGGCCAGGTGATCTGCGCCGACATCGACGAGGCACGCGCCGACGAGACAGTTGCCCTGATCAAAGGCACGCACCCCGGCGCAGCGCACGCCTTCCGCTGCGATGTGGCGCGGCGCGAGGACGTGGAGCTGCTCGCCCGCTTCGCCGACACGCTTTTCCAGCGCCCGGTCAGCTTGGTGATCAACAACGCGGGCGTAGGTATCGGCGGAAAGCCGGTGGGCCGCATCGGATTCGATGACTGGCAGTGGGCGCTGGAGATCAATCTGTGGGGTGTCGTGCACGGCTGCGAGATCTTCGCGCCGCGGCTGCGCGCCGTCGGGCGCGGCGGCATCATCAACGTCGCTTCGGCCGCCGGATTCGCCGCGGCGCCCTCGATGGCCGCCTACAACGTATCGAAGGCCGGTGTGCTGTCGCTATCGGAGACCATGGCTGCCGAACTGAGCGGCAGCGGCGTCGCGGTCACCGTCCTGTGCCCGACGTTCGTGCGGACGAACGTCGCCCGCGACGGCCGGATCACCAAGGAATCCGCGCAGCTGGCCGACTTCCTGATGCGCTGGACCGGCTTCTCTCCCGAGCGCGTCGCGCGCACCGCGCTGGATGCGCACGACCGCGGGCACCTCTATGTCCTCCCGCAGCTGGACGCGCACATCGTCTGGCTGCTCAAGCGGCACTTCCCCGCTCGGTACACCTACGTCCTCGGGCTGCTGGACCGGCTGCTGCCCCAGGCCGACTCGACCAGCACCGGCAGCGCGCCGGTCACCGACAAGACAGGGGTCTGACATGGCCATCGCGATGGACTTCGACGACATGCTCCGCAAGATCAAGGACCGCCAGTGGGCGCTGGCCGACATCGACTGGGACGCACCCGGCGCCGAGACGATCACGCCCGAACTGCATGCCAGACTGAAGCCGTTCATGGCCGACCTGATGTGGATCGAGAACGTGGGCGCGCGCGGCTTCGCGGCGATGGCCAAAAAGGCGCCGACCGAAACGCTGCGCGAAATCTATCGCTACTTCCACGCCGAGGAGCAGAAACACGCCAATGCCGAGCTGGCGCTGATGCGCCGATGGGGCATGCTCGACGGCGACGAGATCCCGCAGCCGAACGTGAACGTCAAGCTGGTGATCGACTTCCTGGACAAGTACTCCGACGACATGTCCCTGTCGTTCCTCGGCACCGTGATCCCGATGCTCGAGGTGGCGCTGGACGGGGCGCTGATCAAGTTCGTCATGGACGAGATCGACGACCCGGTCTGCCAGGCGGCGTTCCGGAAGATCAATTCCGACGAATCCCGGCATCTGGCCGTCGATTTCGCGGTGATGGATCTGCTCGGGCACGCGCAGATGCGCAAGTTGCTCATCGACCTGGTCGGCGGCTGGGCCAAGCCCTCGCTGATCCTCGGCGTGCTCAGCTACGTGCCGCTGCTGAACAAGATGCGCGACAACATCGTCGCGATGGGCGTCGACGAACAGAAGCTCTACAAGGCGCTCGAGCGGTATGCGAACGTCGGCGAGCGCAGCGAATTCGCCCGCAGGCTCCCGATGTACCAGATCGTCAAGCTGCACGGAGGCTGGGTGATCAACCGCGACCACCCGTACCACCTGGTTGCCGACGCGCTGGTGAAGATCACCGGCTTGGTGCCGAAGGCCCTGCTGCGCAAGGACCCCACCTGGTCGAAGGAACTGACCTACGAGCCCGCCGCATGACAAGGGAACCGATGAGCACGCACACCCTCGACGTCGCCGTGATCGGCGGCGGGTTCGCCGGGATCGGCACGGCCATCCGCCTGAAGCAGCACGGAATCCACGATTTCGCGATCTTCGAACGGGGCACCGCCGTCGGTGGAACCTGGCGCGACAACACCTATCCCGGTGCGGCGTGCGACATTCCGTCGCGGCTGTATTCCTACAGTTTCGCGCCGAATCCGAATTGGTCGCACACTTACTCCGGCAGCGCCGAGATCCTCGGCTATATCGAGGCGATGGCCGCCGAGTTCCGGCTCGGTCCGCATGTCCGGCTCCGGCACAACGTCACGGGCATCGTGTTCGACGAGCGGGCCGGAGTTTGGGAGATCGCCGTCGAAGGGCACGCGCACCCGGTTCTGGCGCGCACGATAGTGCTGGCATCGGGGCCGCTGGCCAACGCCGGTCTCGTGGATATTCGCGGCATCGAGACCTACCGGGGTCACAAGATCCACAGCGCCCGATGGGATCACGACTACGACTTCACCCGCAAGCGGGTCGCGGTGGTCGGCACCGGGGCCAGCGCGGTCCAGATCATTCCGGAGCTGGTCGAGAAGGCCGCCTCGGTGAAGGTGTTCCAGCGCACGCCCGGCTGGGTGCTACCGCGGATCAACCGGCGGACCGCCGTCCTCACCAAGGAGTTCTACCGCCGAGTGCCCGCGGCCGAACAGCTGGCGCGGCGCGCGTGGTACTACGGGCACGAGTCGGTCGCGCTGGGCGTGGTCTGGAATACGCCGCTGACCAGAGTGGTCGAGCTGGTCGGCAAGGCGCAGCTGCGCAGGCAGGTCAAGGACCCCTGGCTGCGCCGTCAGCTCACCCCGGACTTCCGGGCGGGCTGCAAGCGCCTGCTGATGACCGACGACTACTACCCCGCGCTGCAACACGACAACTGCAAACTGATCACCTGGCCCATCGCCCGAATCTCCGAGCAGGGTATTCGCACCGCGGAAGGCATTGAGCACCAAGCCGATTGCATCGTCTTCGCGACCGGGTTCGACGTATCCAAGACCGGGACACCCATTCCGGTGGCCGGGCTCGACGGGCGCATCCTCGCCGAGGAGTGGGCGCGCGGCGCGTATGCCTACAAGAGCGTCGCGGTCTCCGGATATCCCAACCTGTTCCTGACGTTCGGACCCAATTCCGGACCGGGGCACAACTCGGCGCTGGTGTACCTGGAAGCCCAGATCGACTACCTGGTCAGCGCGATCGGCACGATTCTGGCCCGGGATCTGCGGATACTCGACGTGCGGCGGGACCGTCAGGACCAATACAACGCCGACATCCAGCGCAGGCTCACCGCCACCACCTGGAACTCGGGATGCCGCAGTTGGTATCTCACCGAGGACGGCTTCAACGCGACGATGTATCCGGGCTTCGCCAGTCAGTACGTCCATCAGCTGCGTACGGTCGACCTCGACGACTACGTGGTGGTCGAGGCGCGCGCCGACCAGCGGCAACGGCGGGTCGTACCGGTTTCCTAGGTGCCGAACGGGCGGCGGCGCGGGCGATAGACTCGGTCCGCGGGAATTCCGCAGTGCGCCGCCGGTCTGCCCGGCGCAGTGGTGAGCGAGGGAGGTGAGGTCGACGCCGGAGTACCGGATCGACGATCTCGCGCGCGCCGCGGGCACCACTACCCGCAATGTGCGCGCCTACCAGGAACGCGGGCTGCTGCCGCCGCCGGTCGGCAAGGACGGGCGGGCCAGCATCTACGACGATTCGCACCTGGAGCGGCTGCGCCTGATCGACGCGCTGCTCCAGCGCGGCTTCACCACCGCGCACATCGCCGACTTCATCACCAGCTGGGAAACCGGCAAGGACCTGACCGAAGTACTCGGACTGCAACACGCCGTGACGGCGTCCTGGGCCAAGGACGAGACCTTCGAGGTGCCGCGCGAGCTGATCGGCACCATTCTCGGCGCCGAAGCCGACGAGCTGGTCGACCGTCTGCGGGAGATGAAACTCGTCCGGCTGGAGGGCGAGACGGTGGTGTTCACCGACACCCAGCTGCTCACCTCGTTCGCCGAACTGCACGAGTACGGTCTCGAACTGCGCACGCTCATCGAGATCTACGCCAAGGTGGCCGACCGGATCGATGACATCACCCACATCATGATCACCGCCGCCAAGCAGCACATCATCGATGAGCGCGGGCCCGGCTGGCTGCCGGACACCAGCAGCGAAATCGCCGACACCACAACGATGCTCAACAAGATGCGCGAACTGGCGGTCGCCTCGGTGCACGCCACCCTGGCCCGGTCGCTGGACGTCACCCTGCGGCGCGAACTCGGCGAGTACCTCGCCACGGCCGCCGACCGGGAGCGTCGGCGGACCGAGGCCGGCACGAGATCTGAGCCGCCGACTCGCGCCTGAGCCTTCGAGCACTCCGCGATCGGCCGCGGCGCCCGCCCGCCCCTCAGTTTCCGCGGCGGCGCGAGCAGATGCCGCATGCACGCGTGCGCCCACTGAACCGGCCGCCGCGACGTACCCTTCTGGACAAGCGCAGAGTGCCGACCTTCGACGGATGGAGTCGCCGTGGCGTCCGACCGACCGAGAATTCCTCCGCGGCCGCTGGTGCGGGCCATCGAATCGGTCCGCACGGTACTGGCCTTGGCGTTTCGCAAGCTGGTGCCGGGACACATCGCGCTGATGGAACTGATCGCCGCAGGGTGGATCACGCAGGCGATCCACGCCGCCGCGGCGCTCGGGGTGGCCGACGAACTCGCGCAAGGGCCGCGGTCGAGCGCGGAACTCGCCGCGGCGGTCGGCGCCGACGAGGCCGCGTTGCGGCGCCTGCTGCGGCTGTTGATCAGCTACGGCATCTTCACTCGGCAGCGCGACGGACGGTACGCGCTCACCCCGATGGCGCAGGCGCTGCGGCGCGACGCGGACGTCTCACTGCGCGACGCGGCGCTGTTCTTCGGTTCGGCCGCACACCGCAACCACTGGTCGCACCTCGTCGACGCCGTGCGCACCGGCCGACCCGTCGGCGAGGAATTGGACGGGATGCCGTTCTTCGACTACGTGCAGCACGATCGCGAACTCGGCGAGCTGTTCGACCGCGCGATGACCAGCATCAGCACGCTGGCGATGGAACCGCTGCTGGCGGCCTACGACTTCGGACGCTACGAGACCCTCGTCGACGTCGGCGGCGGCGAGGGAACCCTGCTCACCGAGATCCTGCGCCGCGCGCCGCGGTCGCGCGGCATCCTGTTCGACCTCCCCGAAGTGGTGGCCGCCGCGCCCGCCCGGCTCGCCGAACTCGGCCTCGCCGAACGCTGCACCGTCGAAGGCGGATCGTTCTTCGACAGCGTCCCCAAGGGCGGCGACGCCTACATCCTCAAACACATCCTGCACGACTGGGCCGAGCAGGACGCGGGCCGCATCCTGGACGCACTGCGAGCGGCCATGGAGCCCGACGCCCGGCTGCTGATCATCGAGCTCGTGGTCCCCGAACACGCCGGTCCGCACCCGAGCAAGTTCATCGACCTGGAGATGCTGGTCAACGCGGGCGGCCGGGAACGGACCGAGACCGAGTACCGGGAGTTCCTCGCCCGCCACGGATTCACCCTGGCCAGGCGGGTGCCAACGGTCTCCCCCGACAACGTCCTGGAAGCACGGCCCGCCTGAACGCCGACCGCGCGCACAGCGGTATCGGCGAGGGTCTCGCACGCTGATCGGCCGATGGTGCCCGCCTTCCCTAGGGCGCGGCGGGAATGACGAACGCGAGCGTCGCGATTCCCACCGAGCCATCCGAAACACAGGTGGCGCGCATCGGCTTGCCGACCTTCGTTTGCTGCGATTCGAAGCCGCTGTAGTGGCCGAACACGAGTCCGGAGTGCCCCGGCGGCACGAAGAAACCGAGGCACTCGGCTTCCAAGACCGCCGACCCCTCACCGCTATGACACAGTGCGGCCGCGTCGGTGACACCGCGGTCCACATAGCAGCCCGTCGGCATCGCACCGGCGGCCCCCGCACCGGCGAAGAGGAGACCACCCCCGAAGGGCAGCAGACCGATAGCCACGCTTACTCGCCACATCATGGTGTGCACCGCAATCCTCCTCGGCAGATCTCAGCCAACCTGGTTTGGTGCGGGGCCGCCCATCGCCCTCGCGTCGCGCCCTGTCCCGATATTGCATCAGAATCGGACGAGACGGTCGAGCGCGACACCCATGACGTGCTTCGGCTCGATCAGGACGAGATCGCCGAACACCGCCGCCGGAAGCATGGGAGTTCATCGGCGGCACGTGCGGTCCGCCGCGCATCGACGACGCGGAATCAACAACAGCCGCAAAAGGATCCACGTCGCCTCTGGGAATGCCCTCATCGATTCGGACGTGAGATAGATCACGCCGACGAGGAAGCGATCGAAGCCGCCATGCCGCTGCGGTCCGAACCGGGAATAACGAAATACGTTCTGCCGCAACCGATGCGAGTGTTCCCATGCATGTGGAGCGGCGATCGTCGAGGCATCGCCCCTAGAACCCGCACGAAACACGCCTTCGGTCGCCGTACCGAGCACAGCGCCCCGACGCGCGGCACGGAACACACCGAAGATGCTGGTCACGCCTCCGAAAGTGCGCTGCGGCGACGGCCCGCAATCCTGGTCGCGCGCATGACGTCTCCGGCCGGACATCGGACCGCTAGGCTACGGACAGCGTCGGCGGGTTCGGTGAGGATGTGATTCGGCCGTGGATTGGACCTTCACTCCGGACGAGTTCGCCCATATCTGGCGCGAGACCGACCTGGATCGCCACCCGTATCCCCTGCGCATCCTGGAGACGCCGCGCACCGAGGACGAGGCCGACAAGCTGCGCATCGTCCTGGCCGAGCGGCTACCGCTCGGCTCCGACCCCGATCTGTCTGCCTGCCTGCGCATTCTGGCCGAGCCGCACACCAGGATCGTCGCGATCGGCGGCGCCCACCGGCCGGGCAGCGAGCTGCGGCTGCTGGCCGCCGCGATCTACGACCGCGCCGTGCTGGCGGTGCAGGAACCCGGGTCGAGACCGGATTTCGGTGGCCGCGTGCGGGTTTCGATTGGACACAGTGCCAAATTGGGCCAGCGGATCACGGCGCTGCTGCCGAAGACACCGCCGGGCAAGGAACCTCCTCGCGTCGCGTCCGGCGACGCGGTGCGCGACCAGGAGACCGTGCCCACACGCCGATCGGCCGCGCCGCGGATCCGCAAGCTGCTGCTCGAGCCGCACACCGCCGAGGGGCACATCAGAATCGAACCGCGGCTGGATCGTCCGGCTCCGCCGCCGCCGATCCACTACTCCTGGATCGACGTGCAGGGCGACGGGCGGTATCTGATCAAGGCGGGCGACGAGGTGCGCATCACCCCGGCTTCGCCGGAGCAGATCGCCGCGCAACTGCAGAAACGCATTCCCGCTTAGGTCGCGTCGGCGGCCGAGGGCGATGACTTTGCTGACCCGGCACCGGCTTCCGGCTAATCTGAGGCGGACCGACCGATCTCAGGGGTGAGCGATGACGATCGAGACCAGCCGAACCGATATCGCCCGATTCAAGGAGGCGGCGCAGGCCGGGACCGTTCAGTTCGATCCGGCGGCGGCGCGGCAGTGCGCCGAGATGTACGACCGGCAGGCCGATCGGCTGCTCCACCTACAGCAGCGCCTCGAAGCCGCGGCGGAACTCGGCGGATTCGGCGGATTCGTCTCCGCGCAGCAGTTGCAGGCCGGTTTCAGCCACAAGGCGCGGGATGCCGCCGCTCTGCTCGACCACTATATCGAGGCGGCCTACCGGATGAAGGAAGCGTTCCTGATCAGCGGCGGTCTGTTCGAAGAGGCCGACGCCGCACATGCCGCAGCTCTGCGCGCCGTCGAGCCGAGGCTGTCGCGATGACCGGCTCCGATCCCACCTACATCAGCTCGATGGAGCATTTCGAGTCGCTGCGGCACGAGGAGATCTATGCCAAAGCCCAGCAGATCGACGCCGCGCAGGTGTTGCACGCCTCGGCAACCTGGCTCGAGGTGGCCGGAGCCCTCACCACGTCGTTCCCACTCACCGGCGGCGGAGTGGACCGCGTGATGGACTCCGTGCAGTGGCGAGGCGCGGCCGCCGACGCGGCCTTGGCCGGCGCACGCAGCTTCGCGGCGTCGGCCGATGAACTGGCGGCAGTGCTGGGTCAGGTCGGAGCCCGGCTCGGCGGTGTCGCCGCGGCCGCCGAGGCGGTGAAGCTCGCGGTGGTGCCGCCCGGCGGGTCCGGACCGGTCGGCGCAATCGCGAAGGCGCTGGAGGCCGCCCGCGTCATCGACGCGCAGATGGCGCAGGAAGCACTGCGTCAGGAGGCCCTGCTCGCGATGAACATGGTCTACAAGCCCGCCTACTCCGCGGCGGGAACCGCCGTGCCCGCACTCCCCGAGCCGCCCGCCCTCCCCGCCGCGCCGTCCGCACCGCGGGTGGGCTCGCCCACGCCCAGATACGCGGCGCCGCAGCAGACGCCACCGAACGACCAATCCACCCCAGACGCAAAGCAACCCGACCCATCCGCACCGGAATCGCCTGCGCCCTCGCATAACCCGGTGCCGCCCGCCCAGCCGAAGCCCGAGACACCGCAGTCTCCGTCGGCGCCACCTACCCAGCAAACTCCCCCGCCCCAGCAACCCCCTTCCACCGAGCAGACACCGCAACCCACGCCATCACCCGAACCTGCACCACCGACACCCGCACCCGAGCAGGCACCGCCTACGCCGTCACCCGAACCTGCACCGCCGACACCCTCACCCGAACCCGCACCGCCGACACCCTCACCCGAACCCGCACCGCCCACGCCATCACCCCAACCTGCACCGCCGACACCCTCACCCGAACCCGCACCGCCGACGCAGCAGGCACCACCGACAACTCCGACACCGCCCAGTCCTCCTCCCGCACCGCAGGTCCCGGAGCCCACGCAACCGCCGAGCCCGTCCGCACCCCCGCCACCGCTGCCGACTCCACCACCCGCGCCGCAGATCCCGGAACCGGCCCAACCGCCGAGCCCACCCCAGGCACCGCCGCCCGCGCCACCTGCGCAGCCCCCACTGCCCGGCCCTGCCCGGCCGCCGACCGAGCTGCCCGACCCGGGCGGCCAGCCCGGCGTCACCGGTCCGGTGGAGGGCAACCAAGGGCATATACCCACCACCAACCAACCCGGCGTCGTCCCGTCCTGATCGCGAACCTGCGTCCGCACCGCGGCTCGGACTCGCCCGCGATCTCGCGGAGCGTGCCGGGCTGGTCGCGAAATTACACCTTGACCAGGTCGTCGGCGTGGATGACGGGGCGTTGCATGGTCTCGGGGAGTTCGTCGGTGGAGCGGCCGAGCATGCCGGCCAGTTCGGTGCTGTCGTATTCGACGACGCCGCGCGCGACGACGCGGCCGTCGGGGCCGACCAGGTCGACCACGTCGCCGCCGTAGAAGCGGCCGCGGACGCCGACGATGCCCGCGGCGAGCAGTGACCGACGCCGGTGCGCCACCGCCTGGACCGCGCCGTCGTCGATGAGCAGCGCGCCGCGGCTGTCGGCCGCGTGCCGGACCCAGAACTTGCGCGCGGACAACCGCACCGGGCGGGCGGCGAACGCGGTGCCGACGGTGCCGGCGGTGAGGGCGGTGGCGGCCGAGGAGGCGGCAGCAAGCAGAACGGGTACGCCCGCGTCGGCGGCCAACCGAGCCGCGGATAGCTTGGACGCCATGCCGCCGGTGCCCAGCGCGCCGCCGCTGCCCGCGATCACGCCGTCCAGGTCGCCGCTGCTGCGGACCTCGGGAATGAAATTGGCCGCGCCCTTGCGGGGGTCGCCGTCGTAGAGGCCCTCCACATCGGACAGCAGCACGAGCGCGTCCGCCCCGACCAGGTGTGCGACCAGCGCGGCGAGCCGGTCGTTGTCGCCGAAGCGGATCTCTTCCGTGGCGACGGTGTCGTTTTCGTTCACCACCGCCACCGCGCCGAGCGAACGCAGCCGATCCAGGGTGCGTTGTGCGTTGCGATGGTGTTCGCGGCGGGCGAAGTCGTCGGCGCTCAACAGCACCTGGCCGACGGTGCGGCCGTAGCGAGCGAACGAGGTACCCCACGCGTGGGCAAGCGCCAGTTGACCAACGCTCGCGGCCGCTTGCTTGGTGGCCAGGTCACGCGGACGACTGGTGAGCCCCAGCGGCGCGATACCCGCGCCGATCGCCCCGGAGGACACCACGACCACATCGGACCCCGCACGCATCCGCGCCTCCACCGCATCCGCGAGCCGATCCAGTCGCGCGGTGTCCAGACCGCCTTTCAGACTGGTCAGCGCGGACGAACCGATCTTCACCACCACCCGCCGCGCCGACACGATCGCCAGCCGAGCCTCGCTCAGACCCGGCGAATCCGTCGCCGCGGTCACCGAAGTCACCTGCATCGCCACCGAACTCCCTGCACCACAATCGAATCCACCGCAGTCGAGGCGGATGTCACGATCGGCCCTCGACCGCGAACGATCGAGCCCGCCACGCGGGACATGCACCTCGGCGACGCCACGACTCGACCGCCGTCCACGTCCTACTCCTCGTCCTCGCGCACCAACCCGCGCCGCACCCGGGACGCGTGTTTGCGCTCGGCCGCGCGCACCCGGTCGGTCTGCTCCAACCGGACATCTGTGCCGCGCCCGGTGGGCACCATGTCGATGCCCGCCGAGATCTGCGGCTCCCACTCGAAGGTCACGTCGCCGATGGTCACCGGCGCTCCCGGCTCGGCCCCCAACCGCACCAGCTCGTCCTCGACGCCGAGGCGGGCGAGACGGTCGGCCAGGTAGCCGACGGCCTCGTCGTTGTCGAATTGGGTTTGGCGCACCCAGCGCTCCGGCCGGGTGCCGCGCACGATGAACCCGCCCGGCTCCTCCGGGTCGGCGACCACGCTGAACCCTGTCTCGTCCACCGCGATCGGACGGATCACCGGGCGCTTGGGCGCCGCCTTCGGATGCTCCTCGCGGTACTTCAGCACCAGGTCGGCAAGAGCGAACATCAAAGGGCGCAGGCCCGCTCGGCTCACCGCGGAGATCTCGAACACCGGCCAGCCCCGCTCGGTGAATTCCGGGGTCACCATTTCGGCCAGCTCGGCGGCGTCGGGCACGTCGATCTTGTTCAGGATCACCACGCGCGGGCGGTCGGCCAGATCACCGAGCCCGGCGTCGGCACTCAGCGCGGGGCGGTAGGCGGCGAGTTCGGCTTCGAGCGCGTCCACGTCGGACACCGGGTCGCGCCCCGGCTCCAGTGTGGCGCAGTCCACCACGTGTGCGAGCACCGCGCAGCGTTCCAAGTGCCGCAAGAAGTCCAGGCCCAGTCCGCGTCCTTCGCTGGCGCCGGGAATCAGGCCGGGCACATCCGCGACGGTGAAGGTGGTGTCACCGCTGGCGACAACACCGAGGTTGGGCACCAACGTGGTGAACGGGTAGTCGGCGATCTTCGGCTTGGCCGCCGACAGCACCGACACCAGCGACGACTTGCCCGCCGACGGAAAACCCACGAGCCCGACATCGGCGACCGATTTCAGCTCCAACACCAGCTCGAGCTCTTCGCCGTCCTCGCCGAACAGCGCGAAACCGGGCGCTTTGCGCGCCTTCGAGGCCAAAGCGGCGTTGCCCAGCCCACCGCGTCCGCCGCGGGCGACGATGAAGCGGTTGCCGGCACCGACCAGGTCGACGAGCACCTTGCCGTCGTCGTCGAGCACCATGGTGCCGTCGGGCACCTTCAGCACCAGGTCGCCACCCTGCTTGCCGTCACGGTTGCCGCCCTCGCCCGGCTTGCCGTTGCCTGCCTTGGCGTGCGGGTGGAAGTGGAAGTCCAATAGGGTGTGCACGCCTGCGTCGACCTCGAGGATCACGTCTCCGCCGTTGCCGCCGTTGCCGCCGTCGGGGCCGCCGAGCGGCTTGAACTTCTCCCGGTGCACCGAGGCGCAACCGTGGCCGCCCTTACCCGCACGCACATGCAGTACGACACGGTCGATGAACTTGGACATACGCCGAATCATCCTCCTTCGGGACTGGTCGTACTCGGATCTGGTCGGCCGGGAACACGAAAAACGGGCCAGGGTTTCGAGACCCTGACCCGCTCGTTGTGTCCGGAAGTGGTTCGGCGGTCAGGCCTGAACCGGCTCCGGGACCACGATGTTGACGGTCTTGCGTCCACGCTTGGAGCCGAACTCCACCGCGCCCGCAGCGAGGGCGAACAGGGTGTCGTCACCGCCACGACCGACGTTCACGCCGGGGTGGAAGTGGGTGCCGCGCTGACGCACCAGGATCTCGCCCGCCTTGACCGTCTGGCCGCCGAAGCGCTTGACGCCGAGTCGCTGGGCGTTGGAATCGCGTCCGTTCCGGGAGCTGGACGCGCCCTTCTTGTGTGCCATAGCTGATTCTCCTCGGGATGTCTTACTTGATGCCGGTGACCTTCAGGACCGTCAGCGGCTGACGGTGACCCTGGCGCTTGTGGTAGCCGGTCTTGTTCTTGAACTTGTGGATGCGGATCTTCGGGCCCTTGGTCTGCTCGACCACCTCGGCGGCCACGGAGACCTCGGCCAGCTTCGCGGCATCGGTGGTCAGCTCGGCGCCATCGACGACCAGGACCGGATCCAGCGCCACGGCGGTGCCCGGCGCACCCTCGATCTTCTCGACCTTCACCAGGTCACCGACCGCGACCTTGTACTGCTTTCCGCCGGTCTTGACGATCGCGTACGTTGCCATCGGTCGGCTGCCCTTCTTCCTGTAGTGCTCGGCACTTGCTCACGCGGCGACTTCCCGGGTCTGATCCACCGGAAACCGCCACACGACTGGTCTGGTAATCGCCGCCGCCTCGGCGCCTGGTGGCTCCCGGTATCGAACTGACGAGAACCGGGCCACGAAGACAAAACATGTTGTCACCGGGCAGCGACTGTCCAAGATTACAGGACGGCCGCCGCCACAACCAAACCGGCGTCCGGGCGCATACCCCGCCTATGCCACCGGCGCACTGCCGATACGCACGTAGCCCCCGCCGGTCGCACCGACGAGGGCCACGGGACGTGAGCGACGACTCAGTGCTACGCGTCCGGCGCGCCCGCCGGTCGCCCGACCGCCCGCCTGCGCGGCCGACTGCGCTGCGGCAATTCGACCGGAGCGGACTCGGAGTAGTCGATGGTAGGCGCGGGTGCCTGCTCAGCGGTGGGCAGCACGAACACCGCGCCCGAGCTATCCGCGGCGGGTGCGGCAGCCGAACGAGCAACCCTCCGGCGCCGAGCCGGGCGGTCCTGCCCCGATTCGGCCACACCGTTGGTGGTCGCCGGAGCACCGGACTCGACCGCCGAAGCAGACTCCACAGCCTGCACGGGCTCTGTTGCCAGAGCAGGCTCCGCAGTCCGAGCGGGCTCGGCAGCATGAGCAGGCTGTGGGGCCTGCGCGGGCTCGGCAACCCGAGCGGGTTCAGCAGCCTGCGCGGTCTCAGCCTGCACGGCTTCGGCAGCGCCTACCGGCTCGGCACCGCGAGCGGGCGCCGCGGCCTGCGCGGGCTCGGCAGCCGGGGCGGCCTCCGCAGCCCGGGCGGGCTCCGGCTCCACGGCGTCCACAGCCGCGACGGGCTCCGCCTGTTCGACGACCTCGACGACTTCGGCGGGCTCGGTCTCGGGCTCCTCGGCGGGCACCGCCACGGCGGCGTGGACAGTCGCCGCGCTCAGCGACTCCGCGGCGGCGCCGTCTTCGACGGCCGCGGCGAATTCGTCGGCCACCGCGGGCTCGACGGCCTCGGCCGTCTCCGCCCGAGTCTCAGCGACCGCTGACGCCGCAGCGGCCTTGTCGCCGGCCTGCGTCGCCTCCTGGTCGTCCTCGGGCTGGTGCGCGGCCATTGCCAGCGCCGCGGGGTGCGCCCGCTTGACGGCGGGGCCCTCCTCGGCGTGGTCGGCGGCGGGACCGGACCCATTCGACGGCTGGGCTTGGGCGGCCGCGCCCTTGTCCCGGCCGCGCCGCCTGCGCGAACCGCTTTCCCGGGTCCGCCCGGCGGCTTCCTCGCCCGAGCCGGGCTCCACCGGGTAGGCGTGCACCAGGATGCCGCGGCCGTGGCAGTGCTCGCAGGTGGTGGAGAACGCCTCGACCAGGCCGGTGCCCAGCTTCTTGCGGGTCATCTGGACCAAGCCCAGCGAGGTGACCTCGGAAACCTGATGGCGGGTACGGTCGCGGCCGAGCGCCTCGGTGAGGCGGCGCAGCACCAGATCGCGGTTGGACTCGAGCACCATGTCGATGAAGTCGACGACGATCATGCCGCCGATATCGCGCAGCCGCATCTGGCGCACGATCTCCTCGGCCGCCTCCAAGTTGTTCCTGGTGACCGTCTCCTCCAGGTTGCTACCGCCGGAACCGGTGAACTTGCCGGTGTTCACGTCGATGACCGTCATCGCCTCGGTGCGGTCGATCACCAGGGTGCCGCCGGAGGGCAGCCATACCTTGCGATCCAGGGCCTTGGCGAGCTGCTCGTCGATCCGGTGGGCCTCGAACACGTCGACGCCGCTGTTCTCGTGCCGGGCAACCCGGGCGAGCAGGTCCGGCGCGACGGTGCCGATGTACTTCTCCACCGTGCTCCAGGCCCGGTCGCCTTCGATGACCAGTTTGGAGAAATCCTCGTTGAAAAGGTCGCGGATGACCTTGACCAGGAGGTCCGGCTCCTCGTACAGCGACTTGGGCGCGTTGTTGTCCTTGCCGGTCTGCTCCTGGATCGTGCGCCAGGTGGCCTGCAGCCGTTCCACGTCGCGGGCCAGTTCGGTCTCGCTGACGCCCTCGGATGCGGTGCGGATGATCACGCCGGCGTCGGCGGGAACGATCTCGCGCAGGATCTCCTTCAGGCGCTTGCGTTCGGTATCGGGCAGCTTCCGGCTGATCCCGGTGGAGGTGCCGCCCGGCACGTACACCAGGAAGCGCCCGGCCAGGCTGATCTGCGTGGTCAGGCGGGCGCCCTTGTGACCGACCGGGTCCTTGCTCACCTGGACGAGCACCTGGGCGCCCGGCTTGAGCGCCTGCTCGATCTTGCGCTCCTTGCCGCCGAGCCCGGCTGCCTCCCAGTTCACCTCACCGGCGTAGAGCACACCGTTGCGGCCGCGGCCGATATCGACGAACGCCGCCTCCATGCTGGGCAGCACGTTCTGCACCTTGCCCAGGTAGACGTTGCCGACCATGGACGCGGAACCGGTGCTGGTGACGAAGTGCTCGACCAGGACGTTGTCTTCGAGCACCGCGACCTGCGTCGCGGTGGGATGGTCCGGGAAGGACTTCTCGCGCACCACCATCACCCGGTCGACCGCCTCGCGCCGGGCCAGGAACTCCGACTCGGTCAGGATCGGCGGACGGCGGCGGCCGGCTTCGCGGCCATCGCGCCGCCGCTGCCGCTTGGCTTCCAGCCGGGTGGAACCGGTGATGCCCTGGACCTCGTCCACTGTGGCGCGGCTGCGCGTCTTGTTGCGCGGCTCGCGCTCGTGCACGACCGTGTTCGGCGGATCGTCGTCGGCGGACTCGCTCTCGCCGGATTCGCCGGCCACCTTGCGGCGACGGCGACGACGGCGACGACGGCTCGAGCCCTCCGGCACCCCGTCGTCGTCCTCGGCGTCGTCGGTGGTGGCCTCGGCAGGCTCTGCCGCCTCGCCGGTCTCGGGAGTCGACTCGTCCTCGGTTTCGGACTCGGTCTCCTCGCCCTCGTCGGCTTCGGACTGCTGTTCGCCGCGACCGCGACCACGTCCGCGGCGACCGCGACGTCTGCGCCGTGGCTGGCCCTCGGCGTCACCCTGCTGGTCGGACGACTCGCGCTCGTCCTCGGCGACCTCGGTCTCGTCCTCGGCGACCTCGGTCTCGTCCTCGGCGGGCTCGGGTGTGGTCTCCTCGGTGCGCCGGGTCTCGCGTTCCGAGCGACGCTGCCTGCGCGCCTGCTCCGCGGCGGCGGCGTCCGGCGACAGGAACAGCGGCGCCTGCACGACGGCGGCCGATTCGAACACCGGCGGGGTGGCCGGTTCCGGTTCCTGCCGCACCACATGGGTGAACAACTGCGTCGTCGGCTGGTGCGCCGCGCCGACGCTCGGCGGCTGTCCGGGGCTCACCGCTTCCGGCGCGGAGAAGATGACGCCCGCGGCGGCGAAAGGTGTTCCGGTCTGTGGTTGTGGAGCGGGTTCCGGCGGTTCAGCCGCCGCGGGGGCGGTGGCGGCCGCCTGCGCGGTGCCCTTATCCGCCGGTTCCGCGGTGGGCGGCTGCGCGCTGGACTGCTCCTGTTCGGCCGCGGCGTCCGCCTCGACCGGCGCCAAAGCGTCGCGCACCGACTCCGCGACGGCTCGGTCGACGTTCGATTGCGCGCTGCGCGCGTCCGCCCCCATCTCGGTCAGTTTGGCCAGGATGCGCTTGCTCGTTACCCCCAGCAGCTTGGCGAGTGCGTGGACTCGGATTCGCTCCGGCAATTGTTCGGCATCCTGTGATGTTGTTTCCAGCGGCTCTTGATCGGCCACGAAGTCTCCTCGAACCCCCGGGCGCGTCCCTCCCAACGGGAGTGACGCGGCCGACGCGGGGGCGCTGTCCGTTCGACTCGCACCCGGTGGGCGCGAGGTCATGTGGTCTCGCCCCGCGTGCCCGGTTATCTCCTCGGTCGTTCGTCATTCGGGCTAACTGGTCACGCGGCGCCTGGCTGTATGGCTGAACTCCGCGGATCGAGCGCTCATCCAGCGTGCCGACGCGAACAGCGAGCCCGATAACCAGGCCTTTTGTCCGTAGCAGCGATGATCGGCATCGAACCGCAGTGTCATCCGGCTGCACTCGTCACGTCTTGTTCGCGCACCTGCACGAACAGTCGGCATCTAATGCAGCCGATGCCAGTATCCCACACCGCGCGCCGGGCGTTCGCCATCGGCGCTCGGGTCCGTCCCGCCCGCGGCGCGTTCGCCCTGCTCTGAGCGGCCCGGGCACGACGGTCCAGACCCGATCAGGCGGGCAGCTCCGGGAACCAGAGGGCGATCTCACGCTTGGCCGATTCGGGCGAATCAGACCCGTGCACCAGGTTCTCCTGCGTCTCGAGAGCGAAGTCTCCGCGAATGCTGCCTGGCACGGCCTTCTCGACCGGATCGGTGCCGCCGGCGATCTGCCGGAACGCCGCGATGGCCCGCGGGCCCTCCAGGATGGCCGCGACGACCGGTCCCGAAGTGATGAACTCGATCAGGGAACCGAAGAACGGCTTCTCGGCGTGCTCGGCGTAGTGGCCCTTGGCCAGCTCCTCGGACACCTGCTTCAGCTCGAGGGCGACGATCTTCAGCCCCTTGCGCTCGATGCGTGCCAGCACCTCGCCGACAAGGCCACGGGATACCCCGTCCGGCTTGATGAGTACCAACGTCTGCTCAGTCACGGCGCACAGCCTATCCGGCAACCTTCCGGGCGACTCACCAGCGGTCGTTCCGGGGCGCCTGGGCCTGCGGACTGCGTCGCGGAAGCGCTCTCTCGTCGATCGCCGCCTACGTCCTCGTCATCGGCTGGACCGCGCCGACGATGCTCTATACGGCGTTACACGAGTACACACCTCGGCGCGGACCGTGCGACGGCGGCTAGTCGCGCCGGATTCGCTGGCTCGGCAGCAAGCCCTTTTCCATCCGGCCCCGCACGTCGGCGCGCAGCATCAGGATGAAGCTCCAGACCAGGGCGAACACCACGCCGATGATGCCGATGGAGAGGTGGATGAACGCGCCGAGCAGGACGAGCGCTTGCAGCGCGAGGTTGAACGGCAAGGCCCAAGGCCGCCGCTGCAACCCGGCGCCGAGGAACATCGCCACCGCGAGGACCACGAGGTAGGTGCCGGACAGCCAAGTCACCCCACCGCCGACGTCGGCGACCACCGGCAGCGCGAGCAACACCACGATCGCCTCGAGCACCAGGGTGCCCGCCATCACCCCGCGGAAGCCCTTCCACGGGTCGGTCGCGGGCGGCGGCACCGGCCGCTCGCCCTGGTCGGCGGGTTCACTCATGCTGTGCCCTCCTCAGCGTGCACGGCCCACCTCCGGGCCCGACCCGTCATGCCGGGTCCTTCCCGAACAGCGCGCGGGTCGCGCCCGCCGTCACCACGGAGCCCGTGACGACGACGCCCGCTCCGGACACCATCTCGCCTTGTTCGCCGACCTCTTCGGCCATGGCGATCGCGGTCTCCAGCGCGTCCGGCAACGTGGTCGCGGTGACCACCCGCTCGTCGCCGAACCGCTGTACCGCGAGATCGGACAGGGTCTCCACGTCCAGCGCGCGCGGCGAGCCGTTCGTGGTGACGACGATCTCGTCGAACACCGGCTCCAGCGCGGCGAGGATGCCTGCGGCGTCCTTGTCGCCGAGCACCGCGATCACGCCGACCAGCTTGCGGAAGTCGAACTCCGTGGTGAGCGTCGCGGCGAGCGCCCGCGCGCCCGCCGGGTTGTGCGCGGCGTCGATGAAGATGGTCGGCGCATTGCGGACGCGCTCGAGCCGGCCCGGGCTGGTCACGCTCGCGAACCCGGCGCGCACGGCGTCGACGTCGAGCCGGCGCTGCGCGCCCGCGCCGAAGAACGCCTCCACCGCCGCGAGCGCGAGCACCGCGTTGCGCGCCTGGTGCTCACCGTGCAGCGGCAGGAAGATCTCGTCGTACACCCCGCCGAGGCCCTGCAACTCGAGCTGCTGCCCGCCGACCGCGATCTGGCGGGCGAGCACGCGGAACTCGGCGCCCTCGCGCGCGACCGCGGCGTCCACCTCGACGGCGCGGCGCAGCAGCACCTCCATCGCCTCCGGCTCCTGCTCCGCGATCACCGCGACGTTGTCGCGTGGCACCACGCTGTCCGGTACGCGCTTGATGATCCCGGCCTTCTCCTTCGCGATCGAGGTCAGGTCGGGGCCGAGGTAGTCGATGTGGTCCAGGCCGATCGGCGTGATCACCGCGACCTGCCCGTCGATCACGTTGGTGGCGTCCCAGGTGCCGCCCATGCCGGTCTCGACGACGGCGACATCGACAGGCGCCTCGGCGAATGCGGCGAATGCCATCCCGGTGAGCACCTCGAACTTGCTCATGGCGGGCCCGCTCGCGGCCGCCGACTGCTTGTCGATCATCTCGACGTACGGCAGCAGTTCCCGGTAGGTCGCCACATACTTCGCCGGGGAGATCGGCGCGTTGTCGATGCTGATCCGCTCGGTGGCCAGCTGCAGGTGCGGGCTGGTGATCCGGCCGGTCCGCCGGTGCAGCGCGGTGAGCAGCGCGTCGATCATCCTGGTCACCGAGGTCTTGCCGTTGGTGCCCGCGACGTGGATCGCCGGATAGCTCTGCTGCGGCGAGCCGAGCAGATCCATCAGCGTGGCGATCCTGGTGAGCGTCGGCTCGATCTTGGTCTCCGGCCAGCGCTGGTCGAGTTCCGCCTCGACCAGCGCCATCTCGGCCAGTTCCACCGGCGACGGCCCGGACCCGAGCCGCGCACCGCCGCCACGGCGCTCATCGTCGCCGTACTGCGGTTCCGGCTCGTGGTTCACTTGCCGCTCAGCTCCGCCAGTCGGGCCCCGATGCGGGCCACTTCGTCGGCGGCGACCTGCTGCCTGTTCTTGATCTTGTCGACCACGTGCTCGGGCGCCTTGGCCAGGAACGCCTCGTTGCCGAGCTTGGCGGCGGTGCCCTGGAGTTCCTTCTGCGCGGCGGCCAGGTCCTTTTCCAGCCGGCGGCGTTCGGCGTCCAGGTCGACCGCGCCGGAGGTGTCCAGCTCGACCGTCACCGTCGCCGTGCTCAGACGCACCTCCACCGACGCGGTCGCGGCGAAATCGGCTCCGGACTCGGTGAGCCGGGCCAAGTTCGCCACCGACGGGCCGAGCTCGCCGAGCCCCGCTGCGTCCACGCCGATCAGCTTGGCCGCCACCTTCTGCTTGTCGGCCAGGCCCTGGTCGCTGCGGAACCGCCGGATCTCCGTGATCAACCGCTGGGTATCGGCGATCCGTTGCGCCGCAGCCTGATCGGCGGGAACGCCGGAGGCCTGCGGCCACGGCGCGACGACCACCGACTCATCGCCGGTCAGCGCCTGCCACAACGCCTCGGTGACGAACGGGATGACCGGATGCAGCAGGCGAAGCACCGCGTCCAGCACCGCCCCGAGCACCAGTTGGGTCGCATCGGCGCGCGCACCCTCGGCGGCGAACTGCACCTTGGCCAATTCCAGGTACCAGTCGCACAGTTCGTCCCAGGCGAAGTGGTAGAGCGCCTCACATGCTTTGCCGAACTCGTAGGCGTCGAACGCCGAATCCGTTTCGGCGCGTACCTCGTCCAGCCGGTCCAGGATCCAGCGGTCGGCGTCGGTGAGCTGCGCGCGGTCGGGCAGATCGCCGACGCGCGCGCCGTTCATCAGCGCGAACTTGACGGCGTTGAACAGCTTGGTCACGAAGCTGCGCGCGGCGAGCACGTGCGGCTCGCCGACCGAGAGGTCACCGCCGGGCTGCGCGCCGCGGGCGAGGGTGAAGCGCGTGGCATCGGCGCCGAAGGTGTTGATCCAGTCCAGCGGGTCGATGCCGTTGCCGCGCGACTTGGACATCTTCTTGCCGAACTGGTCGCGGATCAGGCCGTGCAGGAACACGTCCTTGAACGGCACCTGACGCTCGCCGCCCTTGCCCGTGGTCAGCACGGCGTCCTCGGCGACATAGGTGCCGAACATCATCATCCGCGCCACCCAGAAGAACAGGATGTCGTAGCCGGTGACGAGAACACTCGTGGGATAGAACTTCTCGAGTTCGGCGCTGGCGTGCGGCCAGCCCATGGTGGAGAACGGCCACAGGCCGGAGGAGAACCAGGTGTCGAGCACGTCGGGGTCCTGCACCCAACCCTCGGGCGCCTGCTCGTCGGGACCGACGCACACCACTTCGCCCTCGGGGCCGTACCAGATCGGGATGCGGTGGCCCCACCACAGCTGACGCGAGATGCACCAGTCGTGCATGTCGTCGACCCAGCCGAACCACCGCGGCTCCTGGCTCTTCGGATGGATCACGGTGTCGCCGCCGCGCACCGCGTCGCCTGCGGCCTTGGCCAGCGATTCCACCTTCACCCACCACTGCATGGACAGGCGCGGCTCGATCGGCTCGCCGGTGCGCTCGGAGTGCCCGACGCTGTGCTGGTACGGCCGCTTCTCGGCGACGACCCGGCCTTCGTCGGCGAGCCGCTCGCGCACCTCGACCCGCGCCTCGAAACGATCCATACCGTCGAATTCGGTTCCGGTGCCGGTGATCCGGCCGCGCTCGTCCATGATGGTCGGCATCGGCAGGCCGTGCCGCAGACCCATCTCGAAGTCGTTGGGGTCGTGTGCGGGTGTGATCTTCACCGCACCCGAACCGAATTCGGGATCGACGTAGTCGTCGGCGATGATCGGGATCTGCCGCCCGGTGATCGGATGCTCCAGGGTGGTGCCGATCAGGTCCCGGTAGCGCGGGTCCTCGGGGTGCACGGCCACCGCGGTGTCGCCGAGCATGGTCTCCACCCGGGTGGTCGCCACGACGACATGCGGCTCGTCGTCTTTCAGCGACCCGTAGCGCAGCGAGACCAGCTCACCTTGCACATCCTCGTACTTGACCTCGATATCCGAGATCGCGGTGCGCAGTTCCGGCGACCAGTTCACCAGGCGCTCGGCGCGGTAGATCAGGCCCGCGTCGTAGAGCCGCTTGAACATGGTCTGCACAGCGCGGGACAGGCCGTCGTCCATGGTGAAGCGATCCCGGCTCCAGTCGACGCCGTCGCCGAGCGCGCGCATCTGCCATTGGATGGCGCCGCCGGACTCTCGCTTCCAGTCCCACACCTTTTGGACGAACAGTTCGCGGCCGAAGTCTTCCTTCGTCTTGCCGTCCACCGCGAGCTGCTTTTCCACCACGGTCTGGGTGGCGATGCCCGCATGGTCCATGCCGGGCAGCCACAGCACCTCGTAGCCCTGCATCCGCTTGCGGCGCGACAGGGTGTCCATCAGGGTGTGGTCGAGCGCGTGGCCCATGTGGAGCGTGCCGGTGACGTTCGGTGGCGGCAGCACGATCGAGTAGGGGGGCTTGCCGCTGGCGGTGTCGGCGGTGAAATAGCCAGCATCTACCCAGCGCTCGTACATCTCGGCCTCTACGTCGCTGGGGGTCCAGCTCTTGGGGAGGGCATCGGCACGATTACGCGTGTTGTCAGGGGCTGCGCTGGTCACCCCGCGATTCTAGAGCGCGTCGATCCGTGCACTTCGGGTCGGTCGACCCGCCTGGCACCAGGCAGGCGAATTCCCGCGCGAATCCGCGGGACGTGCCGATCGGCGCCCGCAGGGTAACCACCGTTCACCGGGGCCGGTCGAGGGGCTTACCTTACCGATCGAAGGTGCGCCATTCCTGGCTGAAGACAAAATAAGGCGGAGTCTTCGGTGGATGAGGGACACCGAACACTCCGCCTATGTCAGTAGCTTACCGGCGATCCGAGACCGGACCCGGAATCCATAAGTAATTCTCAGCTTCCGGCATTTTCTACCCCGACATTCCCTTTATCGGGCGGGCACGCCCAGGTCCGCCATCACCAAGTCGCCGTTGATCGCGATCGCCGCGGTGGAGCCCGCGCCCGCCGCCGAAATCACCTGGGCTGCCGGGTTGCCGACGTTGCCCGCGGCCCAGACACCCGGAACGCTGGTGCGTCCGGTCGGGTCGGTGACCACCCAACCGGCGTCGTCGAACGCGCAGCCCAGCGCGACGAGCAGGGCGTCGTTGGCACGGAAGGTCGGGGCGACGAACATCGCCGTCCGGGGCACCGCCCTACCGTCGGACAGTTCCACTCCGCGCAGCACGTCGTCCACGACGAACCGTGCGACCTCCCCCTCGAGCACACGAACCCCGCGCGCGTCCAACTGGGCGCGGTCGCCGTCCGAGAGCGTCATCGTGTGCGGGAAGAAGATCACGTCCTGCGACCACTGCGGCAGCAACAGCGCCAAGTGCACCGCGCGCGCCACCGCGCCCGGCTCGCGGCCGCCGAGCACTCCGATCGGCTGGTCACGGACCTCGTAGCCGTGGCAGTACGGGCAGTGCAGCACGTCGCGACCCCAGCGCTCGCGCACGCCGGGCAGCTCCGGCAGTTCGTCCCGCAGTCCGGTGGCGACCACCACGCGGCGTGCCCGCAACGACCCGCCTCGTCCGAGCCGCAGTGTGTAGTCGTCCGAGGCGGCGCCCGCATCGATGACGACGTCATCGATCACTTCCGCGCCGTAGCCCACGACCTCGGCGACCCCGGCCGCCAGCAGAGCCGCGGGCGCCATTCCGTCGCGCGACAAGAACCCGTGCATGTGCTCGGCGGGCGCGTTCCGCGGCGCGCCGCCGTCTACCACCGCGACGCGTCGCCGCGCCCTGGCCAAGACCAGCGCCGCGGACAGTCCTGCCGCGCCGCCACCCACGATCACCACGTCGTATGTCTCGCTCATTGGGGCACCATCCCTTCTGCAGCCCGAACAGTTAGGGTTGTTGTCTCTCGGTTCCGGTGGGTGCATGGCCTTCGTCGCGTGCCATTTGATGGCCAGCATGAGTTCTGCCAGCCCCACCGGGCCGAGGGCCGCGGACCGGCGTCAGGGACATGCCCCGCAGAGGGCCGATCAATGAGCTTCCGGCGGCGGCCCTCGCTTCCGAGGAGGCAGTTCATCGACCTCGAGGGAGCACACCTGTGGCGTTCGCCGGCTGGGACTGGGGCAGCACCACTCACGACGTGACCGTGATCGACGATGCCGGTGGCAAGATCGAACGCTTCCCGGTGCCGCATACTGAAGACGGCATCGCTCGCGCGTTGGCACGGCTGGCCTGCTACGGCGGGCCCGGTGAGTTGCCGGTGGCAATCGAGACCACCCGCGGGCTGGTCGTGGACCGGCTGCTGACCGCCGGGCATCCGGTGATTCCGGTGCACCCCAACGCTTTTCATGCCGCTCGCCCCCGTTGGGGCGCCGCCCGCGCCAAGAACGATCCCGGCGATGGGTTCAAGCTGGCCGACTACGCCCGCACCGACGGCCACCGGCTGCCGGTACTGGCCCCGACCCTGCCGCAAACGCTCGAACTGCAGGCATTGACCCGTCAGCGCGGCGACCACCTGGGCATGCGCATCGCCGCGGTCAATCAACTCGCCGCGCTGCTGGACACGCACTGGCCCGGAGGCAGGACGATCTTCGCCAGCCTGCACTCGCCGATCGCGCTGGCGTTCCTGGACCGCTACCCGAGCCCGCAGGCCGCTGCTGGGCTCACCGCGGCCCGCCTCGAGGCGTTCTGCCGCCGCCACCACTACAGCGGCCGCCGTCCCGGCACCGAGCTGCTCGCCCGGCTGCGCGAGGCACCCACATCGGCCAGCAGGCTCGGCGAGCCGGTCATCGCGCAGCTGGTCCGCGCCCAGACCGGGCTCGTCCGCTCGATCCAAACCAGCATCGACGCACTCGACGCCGTGATCGCCGACGCTCTCGCCGCACACCCCTACGCCAGATTGCTGGCCGATCTGCCCCGCGTCGGCACACTGAACCTGGCCCAGATCATCGGCGAGGTCGGCCCAATCCTGGAGCGCGCCAACAGCTTCGATCAACTCGCCGCCGAAACCGGCATCGCCCCGGTCACCCGCTCCTCCGGCAAAATCCACACCGTCGCCTTCCGCCACGCCACCAACCAGCGAGCCAGACAAGCCTTGGTGACCTGGATCGACAACAGCCGCCGCGCCAGCGACTGGGCAGACCAGCGCTACACCGCCGCCCGCGCCCGCGGCCAACGACACCCCCACGCCATCCGCACCCTCGGCCGCGCCTGGCTGCGCATCATCTGGGCTTGCTGGCGCACCAAAACCTGCTACGACCCCACCAAAAAACAACCGACTCAACAACCGATCGCCGCATAGGGGTTGACTCAGGGAACTCATGCCTACGCCTCGCCGGGGTTCTGCTCCGGCACGAGCGAGTGCTCGGCTGTATCCATCTGTTCCCTCGCTCATCTGCGATCACCTCCGACGACAGAGTGCCGTCCCGGTCACCAGTCCGGCAACAAATGTTGCCGATTCCGGGAAACCGCGGTGCACTGGTGACATGTCCACGCAACCGGCCGTCACCCAGGCCCTCGCCGACATCGGCCCCCGGCTCAAGGCGCTGCGCACCCGCCGGAACGTCACCCTCACCGCGCTGGCGGAAAGCACCGGGATCTCCAAGAGCACGCTGTCGCGATTGGAGTCCGGGCAGCGCAAGGCCAGTCTGGAACTGCTGCTACCCATCGCGATGGCCCACCAGGTGCCGTTGGACGAACTGGTGGCCGCGCCGAAGATCGCCGACCCCAGGGTGCACGCCACGGCACGAAAGATGAACGGGCTCACCATCGTCCCGCTCACTCGACAGCCGGGTCCGCTGCAGGCGTTCAAGATCATCATCCCACCCGGTCGCGGCGAGCCGGACCCGAAGGTGCACGAGGGTTTCGAGTGGCTCTACGTGCTGTCCGGACGGCTCCGGCTGGTGCTCGGCGAGCACGATCTGGTGCTCGGCCCCGGCGAGGCCGCGGAATTCGACACCCGCCAACCGCATTGGTTCGGCAGCGCGGGCCGCGGCTCGGTGGAAATCCTCAGCCTTTTCGGCGCACAGGGAGAACGAATGCACCTTCGCGCGCGTTCGGCAGGACGAAAACGCACGTAATGCGTTAATGTCCGAAATGTCTGTTATTGCCGGATCGCGGAAAATCTGGATCCTGGAGAACGTGGCTGATCCCAGCGTTCCTCCTCCGGTGAATCTCGAAGAAAAACCAGGGTTTTCCCGGTTGCCGAACGAGTCTCCGCTGGGGACGCTGGTAGGGGTGAACCCCCCGCTCGAAGCCACACCGACGCACGCCCCCGAACCCCGGCTGCTGTCTCCCGATACCCTGCACGATCTACGGGGCCACGCGATCGAGGAGCTGCGGTACCCGGCGTCGGCGGCGCTGATCGTCGCGGGTATCCCGGGCGCGGGCAAGAGCACCGCACTGCGCAAGTTCTTCAGCGCCGAGTCCGATGCCGCGGCGCCCTCGCGCGGCCCCGATGGCGCGCTGGTGCTCGACTCGATGCAGGCGCGCAACCGTTTACGGCCCAGGCTGTGGTGGCTCCCCTATCTGCTGTGGCGGCCTGTCGTGCACATCGCGCACCTCCGGGCGATCCGCACGGCGTTGCGCGACACCACCGGTCCGGTCGTCATCCACGACTGCGCGACCTTCCGCTGGACGCGCACGCTGATCCAGCGCTGGGCAGCGGGATATGGCCGCGAACTGCACCTGCTCATGCTCGACGTGCCCGCCACCGTGGCGCGGGCAGGCCAGTACGCCCGCGGTCGCCGGATCAACCGCGTGGCCTTCACGGTGCACGTGCGGAGCTGGCGGCGGCTCATGCGTGAAATCGCGACCGAGCACCATACGCCGAGCGGCACATCGCGTTCGGTGGTCATCGTCGACCGTGCTGCCGTCAACCGGATCCGTCGCGTGGTCTTCGCCGCCTGACCATGGAACCGCTTGTCGCCGTCAGGGCACCAGAACAGTGAGCGCCGCGGGAGCCGCGCGGATGGTGATCGGCAAGGTGCCCGCGGGTTCGCCATCGGCGGTCGCGGGCGCGCCCGGCGCGCTGAGGGTGATGGCCGCGGCACGGTACTGCTTGACCTCGGGATGGTTCTGGCGTTTACCCGCCGACAGCGCGGGAAGCAGGCGCAGCATCTCCCTCCGCGACAGCGCGCCCACCACGGTCAGGTCGAGCAGTCCGTCGTCCATGACCGCGTCCGGGCAGATCAACATGCCGCCGCCGTAGGTGCGGGTGTTGCCGACCGCGACCATGACCGCCTCGGTCTCCAGCAGGGAGCCCGCGCCGGGATTGGTCAGTCCGTCGGTGACCGCACCGGTCAGCTCGACGCGGTAGGGCACGGTGAAACGTCCGGAGATCTCGGCCAGTGCCGCGACGGTGTAGCGCAGTCTGCCTTTCGGCCAGCGCATGTCATTGGCGCGCAAGGTGACCCGCGCGTCGAATCCGGTGCCCGTCACGGTGGCGAACCACATCGGCGCGCCCGACCCCGTGGGCTCGATCCGACCCAGATCGATGGTACGGGTCCGCCCGCGCAATACGAGATCGGCCGCCGCGCTCGGGTCGTCGGTCGGCACGCCGAGTTCCCTGGCCAGATCGTTGCCGGTGCCCGCGGGAATCATGCCGAGCGCGACGCCGGTCTCGGCGACGGCCGCAAGGGTCACGTTGACCAGCCCGTCGCCGCCGACGCAGACCACCCCGTCGGGCTTCGCGCCGCTCGCGCCGGTGATCGAATCGCGAACCTGCCGAACCGATTCGGCGGCCGACGGCGCGCACACCTCGGTCACGTCGGCGCCGCCGGCGCGGAACCGGGCGATCGCGGCGCTCGCGACGTCGCCGCCCTTGCCGTGCCCGGACCGCGGATTGGTCACCACGGTGATCGCCCGCACTGACGAATGCTCGGTCACGGCACCAGCTTTCCGGGGTTCAGGATGCCCGCCGGGTCGAGTTCGGCTTTCACCGCGCGCAGCACGCGCACGCCGAGATCGCCGACCTCCTCCGGCAGCCACGGACGGTGATCGGTGCCGACCGCGTGATGGTGGGTGATGGTGCCGCCCGCCGCGACGATGGCGTCGCCCGCGGCGCGCTTCGCTGCCAGCCACTGGTCCAGCGGGTCGTCCAACTGCTTGGCGACGACCGTGAAGTACAGCGAAGCGCCGGTCGGATAGGTGTGCGAGATGTGGCACATGACCAGTGCGGGCGTCCCTTGCCTGCCCAGGGCGTCGGTCAGCGCCGCGGTCACCTTCGCCTTCAGCGCCGCGAGGTTGGACCAGGTGGTGGCGGTCTCCAGGGTCTCGCACAGCACGCCGACGTCCAGTAGCGCGTCGCGGAGGTAGGGGGCGGCGAATCGGCCGTGCTCCCACTCCTGCGCTGGTTCCTCACCCAGCGGCGTGCCACCCGCGGCGGCGAGCACCGCGCCCGCCTCGGCACTGCGCGCCGCGACATGCGCCGCGCTGCCCTCGTAGGTGGTGACGGCCAGGCACCCCGCGACCGAGCTGTCGCCGATGTCGCCGGAGCGGGCCAGGTTGATCCCGGTCTCCGCCTCGTCGGACAGCCGCAGCACAGTCGGCGCGGCGCCCGCCTGCACCACCGAACGCAGTGCGGCGGCGCCGGTTTCGAAATCGGGAAACGACCACGACTGGTAGGCAACGGTTTCCGGGACCGGATGCACCCGCAGGGTTACCTCGGTGATCACGCCGAGTGTTCCCTCCGAACCGACGAACAGCTCGCGCAGGTCCGGTCCGGCGGCCGAGGCGGGGGCACGACCGAGTTCCAGCGTGCCGCTCGGTGTGGCGACCTTCAGCCGCTGCACCATGTCGTCGAAGCGGCCATAACCGGCCGACGCCTGTCCGGACGACCGCGTTGCCGCGAAGCCGCCGATCGTGGCGAATTCGAAGCTCTGCGGGAAGTGGCCGAGCGAAAGACCGTGCGCGCCGAGCAGTTCCTCCGCGCGCGGACCGGTGAGCCCCGCACCCAGTGTGGCCGTGCCGCTGGTCGGATCGAGGTCGGTCACGCGATCGAGCCTGCGCAGGTCCAGCGCGATTATGGCGTCGAAACGGCCGCGCACGGGATCGACACCGCCGACCACGCTGGTTCCGCCGCCGAACGGAACCACCGCGACGGCGTGTTCCACACAGTACCCGAGCACGGCGAGAACCTGGTCGTGATCAGCGGGAAAGACGACGGCATCGGGCGCTTCTTGCGGGCCTTCCGCGCGGCGTCGCAGCAGATCGGGCGTGCTCTTGCCCCCGGCGTGGCGCAAACGGTCTCGGTGGTCGGCCGACACATTGCCGGTGCCGACAACCTCGACCAACCCGGCTCGCCGCGCGGGCGTCAGGGCCGATTCGCGCAGTGGCACGTCGCTCTCATCGCGGCGCGCCACCGGGGTGCCGGAGACCCCGAAGACCTGCGTCAGCAGGGTACGGATCCGCTCCGACAGCGGCTGGTGTCCAGCCGGGACACCCCAGGCATCCCAGACCATGCTCGTTGCGGACGCGCCCACTCCGGTGTTCGCCGCGAGAGCGGGATCCCCAGCGGTGTGCTGCGGCGTCATGCCTCCACCTCGCCGCCGCCCGGCTCCGGCATCCCGCACCGGGGTGTCTTCGTTGGTCACTCGCTCCACCATGCGTTACAGTTTGACATATACTGTCAAGAAGTAACGAGTATTCAGCCTTTTGCCCTGGTCGGCGGCCCTGCCGTCGATGTATCGACTCCGGTGGTGACTTTGACCGCTCCCGACGAGAACGCACTCTCGGCGACCGACCTCGCGATCCTGGACGCGGCCCGCGCCTGCGTACAGGAGTTCGGCGTGCGCCGCACCACGCTCACCGAGGTGGCGCGACGGGCGGGCGTCAGCAGGCCGACCGTGTATCGCCGCTGGCCGGATACCGGTGCGCTGGTGGCCGAGCTGCTGGTACGCGAACTACGCGGCATCGTCGCGGCGACCATGCCGTCCGCGGGCAGCGCGCGCACCAGGCTGGTCGAAGGCGTGGTCGCGGGCGCGGCAACGGTTCGGTCGAATCCGCTGTTCGGCAAGATCTTCCGCACCGACACCGACCTCATGCTCACCTACGTGTTCGGCCGGCTCGGCCGCAACCAGCGCGCGCTGATCGAGCTGTTCGCGGCAGGCATTCGAGAAGGCCGGCAAGACGGCTCCATTCGCGACGGCGACCCGGAACAGATGGCCACGATGCTGCTGCTGATCGCCCAGTCCGCGGTGCAATCGGCGGGCACCGTCGCGCCGCTGCTGGCGGGCGAACACCTCGACACCGAACTTCGCCGCGCGATCGACGGATATCTCGACGATCGCGCCGAAGAAGGCGACCGGACGCGACCGCGATGACGGCGCCCTGCTGGATCGGAAAGGCATTGCGATGACCACGAATTCGCCACCCACCGGCGACTCCGCGTTGAACGCCGCCCGCCGCGCCTCGGACCTGTCCCGGCTCGGCGACGGCACCGAGATCGACGTGCTGGTGATCGGCGGCGGCGTCACCGGCGCGGGCGCCGCGTTGGACGCTGCCGCCCGCGGACTGCGGACCGTGCTGGTGGAACGCCACGATCTGGCCTTCGGCACCAGCCGGTGGAGTTCCAAGCTGGTACACGGCGGGCTGCGCTATCTGGCCAGTGGCCGGGTCGGTATCGCGCACGAGAGCGCAGTGGAACGCGGAATCCTGATGCGCACCACGGCGCCGCACCTGGTGCGCCCGCTGCCCCAGCTGGTACCGCTGCTGCCGGGCATGGGCACGGCCCGAACCGCTCTGGTGCGCGCCGGTTTCCTGGCGGGCGACCTGCTGCGGCGTGGCGCGGGAACTCCGGCGGCGATCCTGCCCCGCTCCCGGCATATCGCCGCCGCCGAGGCGTTGCGGCTCGCGCCGACCGTGCGCCGCGCGGGGCTCCGTGGCGGCTTGCAGGCTTGGGATGGGCAGCTCGTCGACGACGCGCGCTTGGTCGTCGCCCTGGCGCGTACCGCGGCGGCGCACGGCGCGCGAGTCATCACGCACACGGAAGCCCTTGATGTGACCGGTGATTCGGCGACCCTGCGCGACACCCGAACCGGCGAAACCCTCACCGTGCGGCCGCGCACCGTGCTGAACGCCACCGGCGTCTGGGCCGACCAAGTGGACCCCAGCATCCAGTTGCGGCCGAGCCGGGGCACCCACCTGGTGTTCTCCGCCGCGTCCTTCGGCGGCCTCACCGCCGCGCTGACCGTTCCGGTGCTCGGCAGCACCAGCCGTTTCGTCTTCGCTTTCCCGGCCGCGCACGGCCGGATCTACCTCGGACTGACCGACGAGGACGCGCCGGGACCGGTGCCCGACGAGCCGAAGCCGACCGACGCCGAGATCGACTTCCTGCTCGACACCATCAACCCCGCCCTGCGCGAGCCCTTGACCCGCACCGACATTCGCGGCTCGTACGCGGGCCTGCGTCCGCTGCTGCAGACCGCCGACGACAACACTGCCGACATCTCCCGCAAGCACGCGGTGCTGCGCTCCCCCACCGGCGTCATCACGATCGTCGGCGGCAAGCTCACCACCTACCGGAAGATGGCCGAAGACGCCGTCGACGCGGCTCTCGCACAGAGTGGGCTCACCGCCGGACCATGCCGCACCCGGCAGCTTCCCCTGGTCGGCGCGGTCTCCGGAGCGGCCCGCGACCGCATCGACGCCCCACCGGTGTTGATCGAACGCTACGGCAGCGAGGCATCCACCGTGCTTGCCGCGGCGCGCCGTGATCCGGCACTCGCCGAGCCGGTGGCCCCCGGAATCGACGTGCTCGCCGCCGAATTCGCGTTCGCGGTGGCACACGAGGGCGCGCTCGACGCCGGCGATCTCCTGGACCGGCGCACCCGCATCGGCCTGGTCGCCGAGGACCGAGCGAGCGCGGCCCCCGCCGCCGAGGTTGCACTCGCCGCCATCACCTGACTCGGCCGAGTTGTCGGAGCGTGGCCGTATGTTCGGTCTGTCCCTGTTCGTCGTGAAAGGAGACAGATGTGATTGTCGCGATTTTCGCCAGGACGCTGCGCGACGGTGTGTCGTTGGAGCAGTTCGTACAGGCGTGGGCACCAGAAAGTGCAGATCCCTATCCCGCTCAGGTCGAGATTGCCGTCGACCCCCAGAATGGGCGCAGCGTGCTGACGATCGTCCGATTCGACGGATTGATGAGTGACTTCGAGGCCGCGATGCCGCGGCTGATTCATCCGGAGTCCCATCGGCGCCTCGATGAGGTGGTGGCGTCTACCAGTTTGGAAGGCGTCTACGAATCAGTGGACGTGACAGTGTGACTCCGGTCGAACAGCGCCCGGCAAGCACACCCCGCTCACCTCCTGGGTTCCGAGCCCTCCGGTCAGCACGGGTTTGCCGGGACCGCTTCCCGTCCGTGCAGCCGCCCTGAGCCGGTGAGATTGCTGCGTAATTCGAGCCCGCCCGACGCCCGATCTCCTGTGGCCGAGCTGGTTCACGATGCCGCGGGACTCCGCCGTAGCGGTATACCCGGCGGCGCGGTATGCCCGGCGGCTCGGGCGTCTCCGGTGGGCCGGTCGTTGCTGGACGAGATCGTGCGCGACGTACCCGCGAGATGCTGGAGTAGCACGGGAGGCGGAGGTCACCGGCCAACTGGGGCCGCCAACGGTTTCGCTGTGCGAGGCGCGTCAGTCCATTGACCACGCGGACAGCTCCGCGCGCATACACGCGCGCGGCCAGCGGTCGAGGCCGTGGGCACGTTCGGCGGCGCGCAACGCGCGCAGGCCGGGCGTTTCCTCCGCCGCGGAAAGGTAGCGGAAGCCGAGCCGTTCGTAATATGGCCCGTTCCAGGCGACCTCGGTGAACGTGGTCAGCGTCATCGCCTCCATGCCTTCGGCGGCCGCCCAGCGCGCGGCCCGGTCGATGAGGCGCTTGCCGATGCGTCGCCCGGCGTAATCGGGCTGAACCGATACCTGGTCGATGTGCGCGTTTCCGTCCACCACCCCGACGATCAGGTAGCCGATCGGCTGATCGTCCTCGGCCCAGACCCAGGCGCGTCCGGCCTCCTGGAACCCGCGCAGCGTCTCCAACGAGGGAGGGTCGTCGTCGGCCACCGCGGTCAGGCCGATCTCCGCGAACGGCTTGCCCGCCGCACGTTCGATGTCCTGAAGCGCGGGCAGGTCACGGGTCGTCGCAGGCCGGATCACCGGGTCATTGTGGACCGGCGGCCACCACGCGAGCCAGCGAATTAGGTCGTGTCTCCCAATGATTTGAGCCATTCAACTATGCGGACCAGGCCGAATCCGGCGCGGTAGGTCAGGGCGAGCTTGTCATAGCGGGTGGCCACCTGGCCACGGGCGGCCTGACGAAGATGATCTATCTCGGTGACCGCAAGATCGAGTTCGTCGAGTCACCAACGATTCCCGAGAGCTGGGATGGAACCCAGTTCGTCTTCGTGAACTCGTAGGAACCAGCCGGACAGCGACAGCTGTTAACGCTCGGAACGTCTTCTTCGAAAAAATACCAACTGGTTTTTCTAAATGGACGGTCCGGCAGCTATGCAGGTGAACAACGAGCTGATCACAGCTATTCGGCGCGCTGCCGACGACGTCACTCGTGCACTCGTCGACTGTGGGACGCCGGCTCTCGCGGGAGTGATGCGGCAGACAAGTGGACGGCTGCAGAGGACGATGGATGAGCTTGGTCACATGGACCACTCTCTGGGAACGCAGTTGGCTGCATACGCAGAACCCAGGGGATCGACTGGCAACTCGTCCCGGCGAGAGGGAGACGGCTTCGCATGGTTCCAACCGAGGCTGCCGCGGTCCGAGCGGATCAACCGAGAGATCGACGACTGCCTGACCAGGGTGAATCCGCATTTCGACTCGGCCGATCCGCGACGAAGTAACAACTGTGTGGCCGTGGCGACCGCGTACGAGTTGCGTCGGCGGGGATACGACGTGGAGGCAGGGCAGGTGCCGTTCCCGTTCGAGGCTGGGTTCCCGCACAGTATTGCCGAGATTGCCTGGGCGCGACGATTCACTGCGGTGTTCCAGCGGAGTCATCTGCACGAGGTATTCCGGCAACCCGGTTCACGCGGGATCGTCATTGCGGACTGGCCTCCGGGCCAGCGCGTCGACCTTGGCGATTCCCATGTGTTCAACATCGAACACGTACCCGGTACCGGGATACGCGTCGTCGACGGACAGCCCACCCCTCCGCTGACGGACGCCACAAAACATATCCGCGAAGCGGCGGCATTGCGGTATCTGCGGGTCGACGATCTAGCCGATCCTGCACCTAGCATCGTCAACTACCTCGGAATACACACTGCGCGTCAATAACCATCGAATGGCTCAGGTCATTGGGAGACAGAACCTAGTCGGCTCGCGTGGCGAGGATGCCGTTGAGCAGTACCCGGACAGCCCATGCCGCGCGAGCCTCGCCGCCGCCGGACAGCATGGTGTCCCGCATGGCCACGATGGTCGGGTAGCGGTCGGCGGGCAGCTCGGCGAAACGTCGCCCGACCTCGGCGAGATAGTCCGACTCGGTGCCGCCGCCGGTGCTGTGCACGCTCTGTTCGGCGGCCGACGCGGTGATGTGCAGGTAGAGCAGGTCCACCGCCCAGGACGCGGTGCGATCGTCCAGTCCCGCCTCGGCGAGCGACCGGAGCATCAGTTCCATCAGACGCAGCGCGTTCGGGCTGGTCGGAATCGTGCCGAGCGCGACGAGCGCCAACCCTTCGTGCCTGCTCATCGCCGTGACCGCGGCGTCGACCAGAGCGGTGAGCCGCTCGCGCCAGCCGCCCCCCACCGGCTCGGGAACCGTGCCGAGGACATGGTCGAGCATGGCGGCCATGAGATCATCGCGGTGGGCGACGTAGACATAGAGCGAGGCCGCTCCGGTATCCAGGTCCTGAGCGACCCGACGCATGGTGAGCGCCGCAGCACCGTCCCGGTCCAGGATGCGCAGACCGGTCTCGACGATCACCTCGCGGCTGAGCGGAGCTTTGGCCGGGCGAGCCCTTCGGCTGACGCCTGCTGCGCTCATACCTTCGCCTCGCTGCCGCCCGGCTCCGACATGACCGCCCTTGCGGCTGTTTCGATCGTTGGCTCGCTCATTGCGCCCGAGCATAACCGTGGACGAACGCCGTTTGACACGATCAGCGTTCGTGCCATCTGCCCGGGACCCGAACCGGCCCTATCCTGCGCTTCGCAGCGCGCAAGACGATGCCGCGGTGATACAGCCGGGTTCGACTACCGCGGGGTCCAGCATTCGCCGTTGTTGATAAGTGCCGGGCCCGCTGTTCCACTCAGCTTCGGCCGCACCACATCAGCCGGGACTCCGAGACACTTGAGCGCGACGGTCGGCACGATCCAGTCGTAGTCTTTGGTGAGATCGCCCGCGGTCATTTCGAACGGTTTCCCTCCGGGCGCGGTGATGGTCATCGATTCCCGGCCGGTTTCGGCGATGTAGTCGAGCCGGTAGGTCCACCGGCAGTGCCCTTCGGTGATCCTCGTGGTGAACGCGATCGTATTCTTCTCCCCTTTGGGCAGGCTGACGCGCTTCTTGGTGAAGAATTCGCCGACATCGACACGCTCACCCTTGTCATCGACACCGATCCGGTCGAACACCGGATGCTCGCTTGCCACATCGGTAACCAGAACGAGCTTGTCCGTTTCTCCTTCCATGTGTTCGTCCATGAAGCCGTATCCGGACCCCAGCGGGGCCCCACATGGTTCGACGAACACCGGAACGATATCCACGATCTCCACGGCGCTGGTCCGGTTGGCCAGCAGCGTCACTTCCCAGGTCATGGAAGATGCCGCGACGGCACCGTGTTCACGCATCCACACCGTGCGCGGCGCGTTCGTCATCGGCCGAGTGAGGTAGGGCGTCGGGTCGACGCCGGCGGGCAGCACCCAGTTGCTCGCCGGATCATAGACCTCGGTCATATCGACGACCTTGATGTCTGTGCCGTACTTTTCGGATTGGTTGGTGAGCCAACTCTTGATCTGATCATTCGCAAAAGCGAAGACAGCGCCGCCGGCCACGAAAATAGTAAACAGCCAGGCGAGTGCACGTTTCCACCATGGTTTGCTCTCCGCGGGTGACGTAGGCGAGGCAGGCTGCTCTTCTGCGGGTTGCCGCGACTGTCGACGAGGGGCATGACGCAGAGGGTTCCCACGCTGTGGCCTTGTGCCAGGGCGTGGGTTCGGCTGCCGCGGAGTCATGGTGTTCGGATGGTCGAAGTCCCCATGCAAGGGAAGTCTAAGAGCCCAACCCCTCGGCTGCACCCCACCAGATTTGGGGGCGGTATCCAATTACCCTCTCCACCAACTACTTTGCGTACAGGTGCCCGCGCGAAAGCTCAGCGCCGAGCAGCGGCCCCATCCGGAGAGCGGGTGCGCTTCTGCTCTTTCTACTCGGCTGCCGCTACCTCCCGCCGTCCATCGACATGTGGTTGCCGAGCAGGCGGCCGTGCGTTGCCCAATCAGCCCCGCCGCTGCCCCGGCTTGTCGGCGCGACTCGTCGCCGACGGGTTGTCCCTTCGCGGTCCGTCGTCGCACGGCCGAATAACCGCGAACAGTTGCTCGCCGCACCCTGACGGTCGGATGCCGCCCACCGCTCACCTCCATTGGCCGCCACGTCAGCGTCCCCGAAATCACCAGTAGCGACATCAGATGGTGAGGTTTGCTGAGCCGATCAGGATCGACGCCGAACGTGGCGAGGCGGGAAGCGCCGACAGCCGCACCCGACAACGAGAGGCAGTGTCTTCTTTGCGCCGCGAAGTCGCGCCAACGCCAGTGCGGGCGCACCCAATTCCGCCACGCACGTGATGTGCGTCATATTTCCTGGTTCGCGCGCATACTCCGGCCGGGGTGCGGCTGAAACCACAATGCGCAGTTCAGGGCCGTCGCGACACCGGCTGAGGCCGGTGAGCGGAAAGCGGCTGGCCCTGGGAAATTCCACCAGCAGACGGCACTGATGGACGGGCTCGGCACCCGCCTGGCGAAGCCTCGAGTCTCCGGTCCGGCTTAGGCCGACGTTCTATGCTGGCTCAGGTATGCCGGTAGTGCGCCGGGAAGGAGGGCGCGGGTGCGCAGTAAACCGTCCACCGTGGGTATCGCACCGGGCGACGGCCTGGTCGTCCGCTTCGGTGCGGTCGTCGCCTACGTGGGCGGCGAGACCGCTTCCACGGACCGAATTCTCGGCACCATCGAGGCGGTGGCCGATGTGGAATATCCCGGCGCGGCGCTGGCCAAACGCCTCGCCGCGGTGATCTTCGGCGGCGCGGCGCAGACGCCGCCGTTCGGTGTGGTCGCGCCGACCGACGACGGAATCCTGATCCTCTTGCGCGGACCGGTCACCGCCGAGATCCACGGCGCGGAAGGCGTCCGCCGCTTGGACGGCGGGCGCGCGTTCACCTGGGTCGACGAGATCGTGCGCGAACCGGTGCGCCGCATCACGATCGGCGCGAGCACCGGCGAGCCGCTGACGGCACGGCCCCGTACCGATCTGCGGACGGGCGTGGTCCCCGGCGGCGGCTTCATCTGGAACGCCGCGGTTCGGCGCGCCGGGAAGACCACCGAGTCGCGCCCATCCGAGTCCGCCGAGCGGTCCACGGATACCGGACGCTCCGCTCAGGCCGAGCCCGAGGCCACGGCCGCGGCCGGATTCGCGGCGATGCCCGAACCGACCGGCGCATCCGACGCCGTCGCACCGGCTCCCCCAGCCGCCCGGCCGACCGAATCGCCGCGGCCTCTTGCCAAACCGCGGCCACCCCGGCCCGCCGCGGACCGCCCACTGGCCTGGTCGCAGCTACAGTCCGCGGCGCAACACCCGCGCGAGCCCGTCGCCCTGCGCAAGACAGCCGAGAACGGCGGAACCCGCGTCTTGCGTCCGGCTGCCCTCGCCAGCGAAACCGGCCATGGCGCACTGATCACCGAAGACGGCACGGCCTACCCTCTGGACCGCCCCTACGTCATCGGACGCGGCCCGCAGGTGGACGAATCGGTCCGCGCCGCGACCGCCGCTCCCCTCGTCATCCAGCGCGACCGTCACGTCTCCCGCGTCCACGCCTACGTCTCGGTCGACAGCGGCAAGGTCTACGTCCGCGACGCCACCGCCACCACCTCAGGCACCTTCATCGCCGCCCCCGACACCGACCAATGGACCCGCATCACCACCTCCCCCACCGAACTCCCACCCGGCTGGCGCGTGCGCATCAGCGAACGAATCCTCACCTACCGGGGCGACGACCAGCAGATGGGCACGGCCGATATCGCGAGTGCGCGCCGCTCCTGAGAGGGGCGGCTCGGTGGCGACTCGGACTCACGCCGCCCGGGCGGGAAGCGGCGCAGTGCGCCGAGAGCTTGCCTACCGGCGTAGACCCTGCTCGTCACTGCTGGACGTGTTCACTTTCGACGTATTCGGTGTATGGAATCGCTGACCTCCACAAGCGTTCCCGCGCGCCTTGGCAGTATGCGACGATCGAGGGATCTGTGGTCAAGGCGAGGCCGGACGGTGCACCGGTGCCGTCAACGAGGTTGTAGAACACTCGTTCGTTGTCCATGAGCCACCAGTCGTCGGATGACATCTCAGCAGCGAGATGCCTTGGGACATAACGGATATCCTCGCCCGCCGCAACATTGCTATCGGTCACCGACAGCAGCCATCGCCGATAGTCGGTGTGTGGGACCGTAACCACACGGACCCTGCTCACGGAGACACCTCGTGCGGTCGACTCCCGCATGAGGTCAAGCCAGGAATTCTTGTAGGCGTCCGGTGGCGGCGGCTGTCCGGCCATAAAGCGCCGGAAACGTTCGGATTCCTCCGGTACGCCATAGGAGTCTTTCGTCTCCAGGTGAAATGCTTCCTGCTTGCACCCCCGAAAGAGGTCCGCCCATAGCGGCGGTTCACGCTGTATCAGCCACACTGTAGAACGCCCTTCTCGCTCGGCACCTCGCCCGCTGTTTCATTGTGAGCTCGCGTTATCTCGGGCGGACTACGAACGCCGTCGGTCGAGCGCGCCCCTGATCAAATCCCTGGCTTTGTCGCCGGTCGCCGACTGTCTTGCAAGAACATCGAAGGCACGTCCGTAGAGGGCGATCTCTCGAGGTTGGGTGATGGTTATCTCGGCTGTGTGCCCTTCGACCTTCACCATTCGCTTGTCGAACATCGTGAAGTTCTCTAGGACTACCTGGGCATTCGCCATCAACGGAACAATCCCCAGCGTCACGCGGGGCATACCGATGATCGAATGCAACCGATCGAGTTGTCCGACCATCACGTCATCACCGCCCACGGTTGTGTACAGGGAGCGTTCGCTGATGATGAAGTGGAACCGGTGGTCGCGCTGATACAAGACCTGTTGACGCTCCATCCTTTTGGACACGCCCGCGTCGATGTCGTTGGGTAGCTGGTAGAACTCGATGACGCTACGCAACTTGGCTTCGGCATAGTCGGCGGTCTGCAACAGACCGGGGATGATCTGGGGATCGTAGTTGCGGACAACCTTCGCTTCGGCTTCGAGCTTCGCGTACAGCTGTTGTCCGCGTTTGACGCCCGCACCGAGCAAACGTCGGTATTCCAGGTAGGCCGCGTCGATGTTGTGAAGCGTGGCCAGAAGGTCGGCAAGCTGCTCGTTCGCACCACAGTGGCGGCCATACGCATGGATGTCGCCGCTTGATGGTTGGGTCTTCCCATGCTCGATTCGGGAGACCTTGGACTCGTGCCAGCCCTCGTGTGCGGCAAGCTCTCGGCCGCTCACCCCGGCATCGCGTCTGATTTCGCGAAGCCGTTGACCGAGAGCTTCCCGCGCTTCCTGTACTGAACTCGTCACCGCCGGACGTGTGCCGCTGAGGTGTATTCGGCGAACGGAGTCGCCAGAGTCCACAGCCGTGCTTTCACACCCCGACAGTAGGCGGCGATGTCGGGATCCGTAGTCACCGCTGCCCCGGCTGGCTTGCCCGCCTGGTCAACGAGGTTGAACGCTACCCGCTCATCATCGAACAACCACCAGTCATCTAGGGGGACCTCTCCGGCAAGATGTCTTGGCACGTAGCGGATGTCCTCACCAGCTTCGACACTGCTGCGTGTCACCGAGAGCAACCAGCGCTGATAGTCCGAGTGCGGCACCGTGACGACGCGGATGCGGCTCATGGTGACACCGCGCTCGGCCAATGTCGTTATAAGGTTGAGCCAATCGGTTTTGTCGTAGCCACCGAGCGGCTCCGGCTCACCGTTGAGGAACCGGCGGAACGGTTCGGACTCCTCCGGTTCCGCGTAGGAGTCCCGCACTTCCAGATGGAACGCTGACGTTCGCGTGTTCTCGAACAGCTCCATCCACCGATCATTCGACCGAAATTCCACCGTAGTAGTTCCTCTCAGCCTTCGGCACTTCGATGGCTACTTCGTCATCTTCCAAAGTCAGCTGGTTCAGCGTTTCACGATCGGTGATTGGCCGACCCGTCAACCTGAACGTACCTCGGCCCGTGTCCGTCATCATGGCCCCGATGAAGGTGTCCGGCTCCGCGAAACCGGTCAACAGGTGCGGTATCTCCACCGCGCCGGGGTGGCCGGTCCGCCACCCCTGAACGAGGTAGCTGCCCTGGTCGGTGGCGTACAACGCCGGGCATCCCGTCTTGTCGGAGCCGCCCTTGCCCAGAAAGCGTATGTACATGATCTTTCCCCTATCCACTTGCTTGTACCTACTTGCATGCGCATAGCCCATGATCCACGGTGCAAGCACACTCAGTGACCTGTTCAGCAAATCTGTGCAAGTTTCCGCAAGTGCGTTATGACGGCGGGTGTCAGCTTCATAGTCTCAGGCCCAGGCGCTCGGGGCCGATGAGTAGACCCGACTCCGGGTCGCCAGCCAACGACTACGAGCGAGGTGAACGAATGAGACCACGGCCGACGGCGATCGGGTACCTGCGCCGAGATGTTTCCGGTGTGTCCCAGACCTGGGACGAGATCCAAATCCGCAGCCTCGCAAAGCGACTCGGGTACGAACTGGCGAAAACCGTGGTATTCGGTCCCAGGACGGACTGCCCGTTGAGTCGGCTTCTGAACGTGATCCGGCGAATCGATGTCGATGCCGTGATCGTGCCCAACCACCAGCACTTCGGTGCGGATGTGCCGGCCGAGCTGGTGAGAGTCGTCGACGTGATCACGGTCCAGCCCGAGAACACCTACACACGATGGGCATTCGGTTGCACCGATGGGCGGACGTTTTTGCCAACCGAATACGACTTCTGGATCAAGACCCTTGGTCGTTGATGCTTTGTTGGACTATTCGGCGGCCGACGCGCTGCGAGGCGCCCCGCGAACTCGCCTCGACCGGCTTCGGGACGGGACCGAGAACCCTGGCCGAACCCGGCGGCCGTCAGTAGGTTTACTATGCCGCAATGTTCACGTGCACATGACCGCCGAACGCTTGTGCAATCTTTTCCAGGGTGGTGAGTGTTGGCACCACATCCCCAGCTTCGAGGCGCGAAATCGCGTGCTGCTTCAGCCCAGAACGTGCAGCCAGCTCGATTTGGGTCCAGCCCCTCGCTTCTCGCGCCTCTCGCACCATCTTCCCCACCCTGTAGGCAATTTCAGCATTCCGGTAGGCCTGCTGATATTCGGGGGCTGCTCGCTGCTCAGCGGTACGACGGTCGAATTCCTCTTGCGTGATCATCGGGACGTAGGCCTCCTTTCTAGAGTGTGATGATGTGCTGGTAATTCTTGTCATGCTCCGTTTCGCAGACCTTCCGCGCATGCTTCGCGCGCTCCACCTCGGCGGATTCCCGCTGCCGCTGCTTTGTGAACGCGGTGAGCATGACGATCACTTGTCCTCCTGGGAACCAGTAGGTAATGCGCGCTTGTTGACTGGTGGAGAGAGCTCTCGCACTCCATCACCAAGAAAGCGACTGTACGGTTCCCCTAGTCGCGGCCCGAATTCAGCGAGAAGTCCAGCGCGATGGTCTGCCGCCGCACGGCTGGCGGGGTCCAGGCGGTACAGAAACTCGACTACCTCGGGTTCCGCGAGGATCTCGTACAGCACAAATTAACGGTATCACACAGATGTGATACTCGGGGCTGTGATGCCTCGAGGCTCATACTCAGACGAGTGTGATCGAGCTCCGCCCCCGTCTCGGCGCGGTCGGCGCGGGAGGACAATGGCGGCATGCATCGAAACGGACCGAGCCGGGACATCGACGAGTCCGAGCTGACCGTGACTCCGCCCAAGGCGGAGGCCGCTGGCGTCACCGCTGTGGCGGTGGCGTTGAAACGCTCGGTCGAGGAGATGGGTGTCATCCGGACCGCGCGGACTCTGGCGCGGGTCAATCAGGTGCACGGGTTCGACTGCCCGGGCTGTGCCTGGCCGGAGCCGAGCGGTCACCGCCGGCCTGCGGAGTTCTGCGAGAACGGGGCGAAAGCGGTCGCGGAAGAGGCCACGCTGCGCACCGTGACTCCGGAGTTCTTCGCGACGCACTCGATCGCGGAATTGAGCGACAAGTCCGGCTATTGGCTGGGCCAGCAGGGCCGGTTGACCCATCCGATGGTGCTGCGGGACGACGACACCCACTATTCGCCGATCACCTGGGACGACGCCTACCGGTTGATCGCGGACACGCTGCGCGGCCTGGATTCTCCCGACGAGGCGGTCTTCTACACCTCCGGTCGCACCAGCAACGAGGCCGCGTTCCTCTACCAACTGCTGGTGCGCAGCTCCGGGACCAATAATCTGCCGGACTGCTCGAACATGTGCCACGAGTCCTCCGGCGCGGCGCTGTCGAGTTCGATCGGGATCGGCAAGGGCTCGGTCACCATCGATGACTTCGACAAGGCGGACCTGATCATCGTCGCGGGACAGAACCCGGGCACCAACCATCCGCGCATGCTCAGCGCATTGGTGGGCGCGAAGGCCAAGGGCGCCAAGATCGTCGCGGTGAATCCGCTGCCGGAGACCGGGCTGCTGGCCTTCCGCGATCCGCAGACGGTCAAAGGCGTCACCACCGGCGTGCCGATCGCCGACGACTTCTTGCAGATCCGCCTCGGTGGTGACATGGCGCTGTTCCAAGCGCTGGGCCGCCTGCTGCTGGAAGCCGAGGACCGGGCGCCGGGGACGGTCGTCGACCGGGACTTCCTCGATACCCACTGCGGTGGCTACGCCGACTACGAAAAGCACGTCCGCGCGGTCGATTTCGACACGGCGCTGGCGGCGACCGGTCTGAGCACGACGGAACTCGAGCACACCGCCGAACTGTTCGCGCGATCGACGAACATCATCATCTGCTGGGCGATGGGCCTCACCCAGCAGACACACGCCGTGGCCACCATCGAGGAGGCCACGAACCTGCTGCTGCTGCGGGGCATGATCGGCAAACCAGGCGCGGGCGTCTGTCCGGTGCGCGGCCACTCGAACGTCCAAGGCGATCGCACGATGGGCATCTGGGAGCAGATGCCGGGCACCTTCCTCGACGCCATCGACCGCGAATTCGGCATCACCAGCCCGCGCGAACACGGATTCGACACCGTCGCGGCCATCCGCGCCATGCGCGACGGTCGCGCGAAAGTCTTCGTCGGCATGGGCGGCAACTTCGTCTCCGCCACCCCCGACACCACGGTGACCGAGGCCGCCCTGCGCGGCTGCGCACTCACCGTGCAGGTCTCCACCAAGCTCAACCGCAGTCACGTCGTGCACGGCCGGACCGCGCTGATCCTGCCCACCCTTGGCCGTACCGACCTCGACCTGTCCCAGGACGGCAGCAAGCGGCAGGTGTCGGTGGAGGATTCGATGTCGATGGTGCATCTGTCCACCGGGCGGCTGAAGCCGGTCAGCGACCGACTCCGCAGCGAAGTCGCGATCGTCTGCGAACTCGCGCAGGAGTTGTTCGGCGCGGACCATCCCGTGCCGTGGGCACGGTTCGCCCGTGACTACGACGCCATTCGCGACGCCATCTCCCGTGTGGTGCCCGGCTGCGCGGATTACAACACCAAAGTCAGGCAGCGCAACGGATTCCAGCTCCCGCACCCGCCGCGGGACCGCCGTGAATTCCGCACCGCCACCGGTAAGGCCAACTTCGCCGTCAACGAGCTCACCTGGCTACCGGTGCCCGAGGGCAGGCTGATCCTGCAGACGCTGCGCAGCCACGACCAGTACAACACCACCATCTACGGCCTCGACGACCGCTACCGCGGCGTGCACGGCGGCCGCAAGGTGGTGCTCGTACACCCCGACGACATCACCACGTTCGGCTTCGCCGACGGCGACCTGGTGGACGTGGTCTCCGAGTGGACCGACGGCACCGAACGCCGCGTCGAAGGCTTCCGCCTGGTCTCCTACCCCACCCCGCGCGGCAACGCCGCCGCCTACTACCCCGAGACCAACCCCCTGGTGCCGCTGGACCATGTCGCGGCGCGGTCGAATACGCCCGTCGCCAAAGCTGTCACCGTCCGCTTCGAGCCGAGCACCTCATGAGCCGCGTCACCGCCCGCCGCCGGATGCGCCGGATCTCACCGACCGGCGAAATCCAGCGTCCGGACACCCTCGCGGTCGAAGAACCCCTGGAAATCCGCATCGACGGGCACTCGCTGACCGTCACCATGCGCACGCCAGGCAACGACATCGACCTGGTGCACGGATTCCTGCTGAGCGAAGCCATGATCGGCTCCGCCGAGGACATCGTCGCCGCCCGCTATTGCGCGGGCACCGACGACCAGGGCCGCAACACCTACAACGTCCTCGACGTCTCCCTGCGCATCCCGGTCCCGGTGCCGACCCGCGCCTTCCCGACCACGGGGGCGTGCGGCCTGTGCGGCAAGACCGCCCTGGACGAGGTGCGCACCCGCTCCCGGTTCCCGCTGCCACAAGACGGTCCGGTGGTGGACACTCGCGTGCTGGCCGCCATGCCCGAGAGCCTGCGCGACCGCCAATCCGTGTTCGACGCCACCGGCGGCCTGCACGCCGCGGGACTGTTCACCGCCGACGGCACCGCACTCGCGGTGCGCGAGGACATCGGCAGACACAACGCGGTGGACAAGGTGATCGGCTGGGCGCTGCGCGAAAACCGCGTCCCCGCACTCGATCTCGTCTTGATCGTGAGCGGGCGCGCCTCGTTCGAACTGGTGCAGAAGGCCGTGATGGCCGGTATCCCGATGCTCGGCGCGGTCTCCGCGCCGAGTTCGCTCGCGGTCGACCTCGCCGCGGACTCCGGACTCACCCTGGTCGGCTTTCTGCGCGGCGACACCATGAACGTCTACACCGCCCCCGAGCGGATCAGCGCCGAACCCGGCGCGACCTCTCTCTTGGCTTGACATCACTATTGCCCGGAGCGGATCGTTCGAATTACCGTGACTGCACGGAACGGGTTCGGCGAGAATGGAGCGGCCGATGCGGATCTCGGTTGAGGGGACCTCCGAGGGCCTACGCGTACGGATGCGGTTCGAGCAGTACCGCCGCCGCCTGCTGCTCACGCGGATCGTCCTGGCGATCTTGGCCGTGCAGGGCGCGATCGTCGGTCTCTGGGCCACCCTGGCGCCGCACTCCTGGTACACGAGCTTTCCAGGCTTCGGTATCCAGTGGGTGGCGGCCGATGGCCCCTACAACCACCATCTGGCGGGCGACGTCGGAGCGTTCTTCCTGGCACTGACCGCCGTCACCATCGCCGCGCTCGTCGTCAACGGCACCACGGCGGCCCGGATCGCGGGCGTCGGCTGGCTGACCTTCGGCATCCCGCATTTCCTCTACCACGTCCTGCACAAGCCCGCCGAGATGGGCGCGGCAAGCTTCACGGCCAGCCTGATCGCCGCGTTCCTGCTCGTCGTCGGCGGACTGGTCTGCGTCTTCGTTCCGCCGCGCGGCGATCTCCCGCTGGCGGACCCGCAGCCGATCACCCTGCGTTTCCCGCGCCGCCGTCCGCGCGCATCCCGCTGACGCGGAAATACGGGCCGGCGCGCCCGCGAGTCCGGGGACGCCCGTGGGCGATCACCACGGGCGTGATCCGGCGCGTCCGCGGACGCCACGCGTCTCCCGCCGGTCAGTCCTTCAGCGCGTCGAGCAGCGCCGCACGCTGACGTGCGCCGAGGCCGCCGATGCGGCGGTCTTCCGGGATCTCCGCCTGGTCCATCAACTTCGCCGCTTTCACCGGGCCGACGCCGGGCAGGGCCTTGATCACGGCGGCCACCTTGGTCTTCTTGACCAGCTCGTCGGTGTCGGCCTTCTTGAGCAGGTCGGCTACGGAAACCTTGCCCGCCTTCACCTTGCCGATCAGTTCGGAGCGTGCCTTGCGGACCGCAGCCGCCTTGGCCAACGCCTCGGTGCGCTGCTCTGCGGTCATGGTAGGCAGTGCCATGTCTCCTCCGCTTCCACTCGTCACTCGAACATCTGGTTGACCGGACCGAGTAAACATCACGGCACCGGGAGCGCAAGCTCGACACACCGGGGCACGAGCAGCGGAAATAGCGATGAGTTTCCCCGGTCCACGCCGTCGGAACGAGTAACCGGCCTGCTTCCGGCGGGCGAAACGGACGAAAGGAACACCACGTCATGGAGCTGTCCCTCACCCAGTTCGTCACCGTCGACGGCGTGTGCCAGGCGCCCGGCGGTCCGCAGGAGGACACCAGCGGCGGATTCACCCACGGCGGGTGGTCGGTGCCGTTCGGCGACACGGAATTCGGCGCGTTCATCGACGAGGTGTTCGAGCGGGCCGACGCGTTCCTGCTCGGACGGCGCACCTACGAGATCTTCGCGGGGTACTGGCCGAAGGTCACCGATCCGGACAACCCGGTCGCCGTGCAACTGAACGCGCTCCCGAAGTACGTCGCGACCGCGACCCTGGAACACGCCGACTGGGCGGGCACCGAACTGCTCCGCGGCGACGTCGTCGCCGAGGTGACCGCGTTGAAGCAGCGTCCCGGCCGCGAACTCCAGGTGCACGGCAGCAGGAATCTCGCGCACACCCTGCTATCGAACGGCCTGGTCGACACCCTGCACCTGCTCACTTTCCCGGTGCTGCTCGGCACCGGCAAACGGCTGTTCACCAGCGAGGTCCAGCCCACCGGACTGCGGCTCACCGACTACCGCGTGACCGGCAGCGGCATAGTGATCAGCACCTACCGCAACGCCGGTGCGCCGCAGTATGGGGACTACACCGAAGTGGCCACGGCTGCCCAGTAACACCGGCGACCGCTTCCCCGACAGACTCAGCAGTAACACAAAGCGCTGGTCAAGGTTCAATGGCGAACCCGAGGGGGATCAACGGTGATCCCCCGAAACCGGCGCGATCGGCCCGGCCGTCGGCACTGTCGCCCCGGCGCGAGCGCGACAATCGAAAAACGGCCGCGATGCGCACGTCCGTGCCAGCATGGCCGCATGAAGCCGAGCACTCCGCCGGAAGCGGGCTCACCCGCGACGCTGTGGCTATGGGCCGGGCAGGCGATCTATCGAGGACCTTCCCTGCGCCTCGATGCGCACTCGACCGCGGTGGACTGCCTGGCTGTCGGCGTGGACGCCCCGTTCACCTTGGCGGCCGACGGCATCGCGCGCACTGTGCGCAGCGCGCTGATCCCGCCGCGCCGAGTGCATAGGGTGGTCGCGGGCGGCGACCATATGATGTTCTGCTATCTCGATCCGAGATCACCGGGAGCGCGTGCATGCCGCGACCGAATGACCCTGTGGGACAACGATTTCGGGCTGAATCACCGGCAAGAGGCCGCGCTGGTGATTGCCGCGGCCCACGACCGCCCCGAGGCACGCTCGCTGGCGGATCTCGTCGGCTCGGCACCGCGTCCGCCCCTGGACGAACGCGTCGCGGAAGCGATGGCGACTCTGCTCGCGCATCCCGCCCACGAGTTCACCGCCGAACGGTTCGCCGCGGCGGCGCACCTGTCGGAATCCCGATTCCTGCATCTGTTCGCGGCGCAGGCGGGGACCTCGTTCCGGCGCTACCGGCGCTGGGCCAGGATGCTCGGCGTCGGCCGGGCGATCGCCAAAGGCCAGAACATCACCGTCGCGTCGACCGACGCCGGGTTCGCCAGCCCTTCCCATTTCAGCGACGCCTTCCATGCCCTCTTCGGGCTGTCGGCCACCGCGCTGCTGGCCACCGGCGTCCGGATCGTCGTGCTCGACGAAGCCGAAGGGATCGAACCCGAGGCCTGAACTTGCTAGTCTAGAACTAGAACACGTTTCACTTCGTAGGAGGTTCGATGGCCAAGCAGATCCGCGACGTGGTCGAGCAGTACGTCAAGCTGGTCGGCTCGGGCCCGACCGAGGACATCGTCAACCTATACGCACCCGACGCGATCGTGGAGGACCCGGTGGGCACCCCCGCCCGGCACGGCCACGCCGCCATCCGTGAGTTCTACGAGGTGATCGCCGCGTTGGATCGGGAGACCGAACTGCGGCCCGAGGACATCAGGATCGCGGGCAACCAGGCCGCGTTCCCGTTCATCCTCGTCACGAAAGTCGGCGGGCAGCGCTTCACCGTCTCGCCGATCGACGTGATGGAGTTCGACGACGAAGGCCGGATCACCGGGATGCGCGCCTACTGGAGTCAGCAGGATCTGCGGGTCGAGCCCGAATAGCCTGCCGTGGGTGCGCCGGATCACACCCGCGCCCCCATCACATTCCGGCACGGTCTCTCGTCCGAGAAGTAGGAACCACATCCGCTGATCGAAGGAGATCGACATGGGCGCCACCCGCATCGCCGCCGTCACCCCGCAGCAGGCCGGACCTGTGACCAAGCTGCTGTACCGGTTTGCCAAGCGCCGCTTCCGTGAGGTGCCGGAGCCGTTCGCCGTCGCCGCCAACCATCCGAAGCTGCTCGTCGCGAACGCGGTCCACGAGACGATGGTCGACAAGGCCAGCACCGCGCTGCCCGCCGTCATCCGCGAGATCGCGGTCTACCGCACGGCGTGGACGATCGGCTGCTCATGGTGCGTCGACTTCGGCGCCATGCTCATGCGCCTCGGCGAGCTGGACACCGCACGGCTCGAGCACATCGCCGACTACGCGACCTCGCCGCTGTACTCCGACGACGAGCGCGCCGCCATCGCCTACGCCGACGCCATGACCGCGACCCCGACTTCGGCTACCGACGAGCAGGTCGCCGATCTCGAGCGACGCTTCGGCCGCGCCGGCGTGGTCGAACTCACCTATCACATCGCGCTGGAAAACTCACGTGCGCGGTCCAATTCAGCGCTCGGCATCACCGCGCAAGGCTTCAGCACCGACTCCTGCCGAGTGCCGTGGGCATGAGATCGGCTGCGGTGCTGCCGGAAGGTCTTGACCAACCAGGTATTTCAGCGTCGCTTCCGCTCCGGACTGTCGCTGCGGCCGGGAATGGACTATGAATAGGAGGTGTTGACGCCGCTGGTCCCGGTCGGCGAGCTATCGTGTCGCATTCGATGACCGGTAGGCCGAGCCGGCGTCTTCGGTTTCTCGAGTTCCCTCCGCTCAACCGTTTGGAGCCGCATGCTCGACGAACATCCCCTCGACGACGACGTCGCGCGGCTCGCGACACGGGTCGAGAAGGCCAGGGGCCGCCTCGCCTACCAGTTCGACCCGGCGTTGACCGGCGCGCTGTCGGAGGAGGAGCTGCACGCCGAACGCGAATTGGCCGAACGGATCCGGACCCAGGACCGGGAACAGCGCTGGAAGCATGCCGAGGCGTCGTCCGCGGCATCCGACCGGGCGCGGCATACCACAGAGGCCATCGAGAAGGCCGAGGTCAAAGATCTTCTCTTGGCGCGCAAGGCCATTGCCGCGCAGCGGCGTGCGTCCAGCCCGCATGCCAGGCTGGCGTCGCTGTATCGGCACCGGTCCTGGTCGCTCGGTGCGCTGGCCGGCGTGGTCGCGGCGGGGATGTTGTGGTCGGCGGTCAACGTCCAGCACAACATCGCGCCGGGCGGGCCGACGGATCCGCTGTACTGGTTCAGCTATCTGCTGGAAGCGATGATCAGCGTATCGCTGATCATCATCATGATCGGCACGAACAAGGTCACCGAGTGGGGCGTGCTGGACAATCGCACCCAGGTCGCGGCGGCCGAGGTCGCGTTGCTGGCGTTGACGGTCGGCTTGAACACCTACCCCTATGTGAGCGCGGGCCGGTGGTTCGACGCCGCGGTGCACGGAGTCGCGCCGGTGATGATCGGTGTCGCACTGCTCATCCACGATGCCGCCAGCGCACGCTACGGCCGTGCGATCGCCATCGCCACCGAGCAGGTCCGGAATCTCCCCGATCCGAGCGGGCCCGAACCGGAACCCTTCTCGGCGGACGTTCGCATCGGCGCGGACGCCGATCCGCCGCTGACACGCCGTGGCGTGCAGCGGGACGGCCTATTGGTCTCCAGCTCGTACCGATAGCAGCCACCGACCGGTGCCGTCAGCATCGGACTCAGTACGGGTACCGCTGTTCGACGGCGTCTTTGGCCTCTTTGAGCCCGCACCCGGTGAGTTCCCGATACCGCTTGATCGCGTGAATCTTCTTGCCCTGCGCCAAGAGTGCGTCGATCTCGGCCATTCCGTCACCGCTCGGTAGGGGCGGCGCGGTCGCAAGCGGGCCCGCACCCTGCTGAATGCCGAGATGGTTCATGATCAGGTCGAGCTTGTAGTGCAACGCGTCGACCTTGCGTTCCAAACGCCGGTGGGCAAACATGGCCTGATCGTACTGAGCGGCAGGGTCAGGCAGCCTCGAGCACGGCGTCGACGAGACTCGTCATGGTCTCGAAGGGCGCGACGTCGGCGGCGACCTCGAGCAAACGGTCCACGCACCGCGGACCGGTGACCAGTCGCAGGCGGCGGTCGGTGCGTTCCAGCCGGGACTGCGCCTCGATCAGCACCCGCAGCCCGGCGACACCGAAGAACGTGACTTTGGACAGATCGACGACCACCAGCGGCGCCGCCGCGCTCAGCGAGCCGATCAGTCCGCGGCGGAACACATCGACGGTGTAATAGTCGACCTCGCCGGCGACGGCGCACAGCGTGACCAGGTCGCTCGGGGCAGTGACGGAAACCTGGAGCCGCTCGGTCTGATGGTCGCCCCCGCGAGCGCTGGGGAGAAGAAACGGAGGGGCGGCGAAAACTGTCGACATGAGGACCTCGGTCCTGTCGTCCGCGGCGATCTCGAGAACGGTGCCCGCGGTAATGATTCGCTCCGGACGACACTCCTGCCGGAACTAGGCTGTTTGCTCAACCCTCACAGAGGAGTACCCGGGCGCACCCGCCGCCACACCCGGAATTACGCCGACTTCTCCCGGCGCTCCTGCCGCTGCGTCTTGCGCGGGACGATGGTGGGCAGCACGTTGTCGTTGACGGTACCCGCGTTGACGACCACCTTGGCGACGTCGTCGCGGCTGGGAATGTCGTACATCGCGGGCTGCAGCACTTCCTCCATGATCGCCCGCAGACCGCGCGCGCCGGTGCCGCGCAGGATCGCCTGGTCCGCGACGGCCTCCAGCGCGTCGTCGGTGAACTCGAGGTCGACCCCGTCCATCTCGAACAACCGGACGTACTGCTTGACCAGCGCGTTCTTCGGCGCGGAGAGGATCTTGACCAGCGATTCCTTGTCCAGGTTGGTCACCGACGCGACCACGGGCAGACGGCCGATGAACTCGGGGATCAGCCCGAACTTGATCAAGTCCTCCGGCATCACTTCGGCGAAGTGGTCGGTGGTGTCGATCTCGGCCTTGGACCTGACCTCGGCGCCGAAACCGATGCCGCGGTGGCCGGTGCGGTCGGAGATGATCTTCTCCAGGCCCGCGAACGCGCCCGCCACGATGAACAGCACGTTGGTGGTGTCGATCTGGATGAACTCCTGGTGCGGGTGCTTGCGCCCGCCCTGCGGCGGCACGCTCGCCTGGGTGCCCTCCAGGATCTTCAGCAGGGCTTGCTGCACGCCCTCGCCGGAAACGTCACGGGTGATCGACGGGTTCTCGCTCTTGCGGGCGATCTTGTCGACCTCGTCGATGTAGATGATGCCGGTCTCGGCGCGCTTGACGTCGTAGTCCGCCGCCTGGATCAGCTTCAGCAGGATGTTCTCCACGTCCTCGCCGACATACCCCGCCTCGGTGAGCGCGGTGGCGTCGGCGATGGCGAACGGCACGTTCAGCATCTTGGCCAGCGTTTGGGCCAGATAGGTCTTGCCGCAGCCGGTGGGACCCAGCATGAGGATGTTCGACTTGGCCAGCTCGACGGTCTCGCCGCGGCTGTCGCGACTCTTGTCACCGGCCTGGATGCGCTTGTAATGGTTGTAGACGGCCACCGCGAGGGTGCGCTTGGCGGTGTCCTGCCCGATGACGTAGTTCTCCAGGAAGTCCCGGATCTCGGCGGGCTTGGGCAGCTCATCGAGCTTGACCTCGCTGGATTCGGCGAGCTCCTCCTCGATGATCTCGTTGCAGAGATCGATGCACTCGTCGCAGATGTACACCCCTGGTCCCGCAATGAGCTTCTTGACCTGCTTCTGGCTCTTTCCGCAGAACGAGCACTTCAGCAGATCGCCGCCGTCTCCGATGCGCGCCATCTCGTGGGTCCCTACTTCCTTGTCCGCGTGCAACCGTCCGTCCAGGCTGCCAGCTGTCCACCGCTTTCGCAGCCGCAAACGCATCGACTGTTTCGGAGCTGATGGACAGTGCTGTCAACCGGGAGCAAAGGTCCCTAGGTTGACCGTACCCGGTGTGCGGGATGGAGGTCGACAACTCGCGCATGTTTCTCGCGCGCGTTGTGCGTGTTCTCACGACACCGAAAGGCGGACCGCCCGCCCGATCGCCGCCATGACCTCCGGCCGACCGCGCCGCGACGTCTGCGTTCGAACGAGGAATTGTTCGAACCGCGGACGATGTGGAAGCGGTCCCGGCCGGGCAGCATGCCCCTGACATACCTCCCGGCCGGATTTCCCTGTCGTAAAGCAATTTTCGAGCGAACCACCGCCGGGATCGGCGATTCGCCCCCGTCCGCCCGCGCCCAGCCGGAAACGACGGGCGCGTTTCTCACTTCTGCGCGCTGAGCTTGCGGTAGTCGAACACGGTATCGATGATCCCGTACTCCTTGGCCTCCTCGGCCGTCAGGATCTTGTCGCGGTCGGTGTCCTTGCGGATGGTGTCGGCGTCCTTACCGGTGTGCCGCGCGAGCGTGGTCTCCATCAGGCGGCGCATCCGCTCGATCTCGGCGGCCTGGATCTCCAGGTCCGACACCTGCCCCTGGATACCGCCCTCCAGCGACGGCTGGTGGATCAGCACGCGGGCGTTGGGCAGGCAGGCGCGCTTGCCGGGGGTGCCCGCGGCCAGCAGTACGGCCGCGGCGGAGGCGGCCTGACCCAGGCAGACCGTCGCGACGTCGGCGCGCACGTACTGCATGGTGTCGTAGATGGCCATCAGCGAGGTGAACGAGCCACCCGGCGAGTTGATGTACATGGTGATGTCGCGGTCGGGGTCCAGCGACTCGAGCACCAGCAGCTGCGCCATGATGTCGTTCGCCGAGGCGTCGTCCACCTGCACGCCGAGGAAGATGATGCGCTCCTCGAACAGCTTGTTGTACGGGTTGGACTCCTTGACGCCGAAGCTCGAGTGCTCGATGAACGAGGGCAGGATATAGCGTGCCTGCGGGCTCTGCGGAGCGGTGCCGGACAGGCCGGCGCGCGGGTCGATCAGATTGGCCATCTTCGTCTCCAAAGTCGGTGCGGCGGCCGGACGTTCGAGGTGTCCGGGGGCCTGAGGGGTGATCCGGTGCGTTACTTCTTCTTGGCGCCGTTGGCCTGGTTCGCGTGGCTGATCACGTGGTCGATGAAGCCGTACTCCAGGGCTTCGGACGCGGTGAACCAGCGGTCGCGGTCGGCGTCGGCGGCGACCTGCTCCACGGATTTGCCGGTGTGCAGCGCCTGCAGCTCGTTCAGCTCCCGCTTCGTGTGCGCGAACTGCTCGGCCATGATCGCGATGTCGGCCGCCGAACCGCCGATGCCCGCCGACGGCTGGTGCATCATGATCCGCGCGTGCGGCAGCGCGTAGCGCTTGCCCTTGGTGCCCGCGGTGAGCAGGAACTGCCCCATCGACGCGGCCAGGCCCAGGCCGTAGGTGGCGATGTCGCACTCGGCGAGCTGCATCGTGTCGTAGATGGCCATACCGGCGGTCACCGAACCGCCCGGCGAGTTGACGTAGAGCGAAATGTCCTTGGTGGGGTCTTCGGCCGTCAGCAACAGGATCTGCGCGCACAGCTTGTTCGCGATGTCGTCGTCGACCTGGGTGCCGAGGAAGATGATGCGCTCACGCAGCAGGCGCTCGTACACCGAATCACTGAGGTTGAGACCAGCAGTCGCGGTTGTCATGACCCCTGCCTGGTTGATTGTCACGGATACCTGCCTTCTCTCACCGGCTCGTTGCGGATTGCCACATAGCCATCACTGGTCGGATATGCCGCACCCTATTGGACAGGGCCTATCCAACTTGTCGTCACAAACATTAACGAAGCAGGGCGGCACCGAACTCCCGGTACCGCCCTTTCTTCGCTCACAGCGCAATCAATGCACCCCTCGGGCGTCGATCGCACCGGTATTCCATGGAATTATTCGGCGTCCGCCGCGGACGCCTTCTCGCCCTCGTCCGCGGAATCCTCCGGGCCGCCGAACATTTCGGCGGTGTCCACCGGGTTGCCCGCGGAGTCGGTGACGGTCACCTGGCCGACCACACCGGCCAGCGCCTTGCCGCGGCGCACGTCGGCGAAGACGGCGCCGAGCTGGCCCGCCTGCTGCACCTGCTGGATGAACTGCTCCGGCGACATGCCGTAGCGCTGCGCCTGGAACAGGATCCGCTCGGTGAGCTCTTCCTGACCGACCTGGGTGCCTTCCGCCTCGGCGATCGCGTCCAGCAGCAGCTGGGTCTTCACCGACTTCTCGGCGGCCTCCTTGGTCTCGGAGTCGAACTCCTCGCGGGTGCTGCCCTGCGCCTCGAGCGCCTCGGCGAACTTGGCGTCGTCATGGTCGAAGCCGTGCACGGCGTCGTGGGTCACGGCATCGATCTCGGCCTTGACCACGGCCTCCGGCAACGGCACCTCGACCTGCTCCAGCAGGATCTCCAGCACCTTGTCGCGGATCTCGCCGGCCTGCTGCACCTTCTTGACCCGCTCGACCCGGCTGCGCAGGTCGGTCTTCAGCTCGTCCAGGGTGTCGAATTCACTGGCCAGCTGGGCGAACTCGTCGTCGGCCTCGGGCAGCTCGCGCTCCTTGACGGTCTGCACCGTGACGGTGATGACCGCGTCCTTGCCCGCATGCTCACCGGCGACCAGCTTCGAGGTGAACTCCTTCGATTCGCCCGCCGACAGCCCGGCCAGCGCCTCGTCCAGCCCCTCGATGAGCTGGCCGGAGCCGACCTCGTGGGACAGGCCGGTTGTGGCGGCCTCGGGCACTTCTTCGCCGTCCACGGCCGCGGACAGATCGATGGAGACGAAGTCGCCCTCGTGCACCGGGCGCTCGACACCGGTCAGGGTGCCGAAGCGCTGGCGCAGCGACTGCAACTGCTCCTCGATGTCCTCATCGCCCACGGTGACGGCATCGACGGTGACCCCGATGCTCGCGTAATCCGGCAGGGCGATCTCCGGACGCACGTCGACCTCGGCGGTGAAGGCGAGCTCCTGACCGTCTTCGATCTTGGTGATCTCGATCTCGGGCTGCCCGATGACCTTCACCTCGGAGGTGGTGACGGCCTCGCTGTAGCGGCCGGGCAGCGCGTCGTTGACGACCTGCTCCAGGATCGCGCCACGGCCGAGGCGGGCCTCGAGCAGCTTCGCGGGCGCCTTACCGGGACGGAAGCCGGGGATGCGGACCTGCTTGGCCAGTGCCTTGTACGCGCGGTCGAAATCCGGCTTCAGCTCCTCGAAGGGCACCTCGACGTTGATCCGGACCCGGGTCGGGCTCAGCTGCTCGACGGTGCTCTTCACGGACATGCTCCTTGTTCGTTGTTCGTACTGGTTGACGTTCGGTGTGCGTGCTCCACCGCGCACCCCGGCGGTCGGAATGGCAGGCGAAGCGACGCTACGCCGACGGCCGCACTCCCCACCCGGCGCTGATCCGAACCGGGGTCCCGGCCTCGGCCGAGACGACGAGGGATGCGGCGTGCGCGACGCATCCCGACCAGGTTAGTTGACCGGCGGAGCGGACCTGCACTCGGCGGTGCCCGGCGAAGGCCGCGACGGGTTCGGCTACTTCCCCACCGAGACCGCGTCGGTGACGAACACCAGCGTCTCGTACGGCGCGATGCCGCGCCCGCCTGCGCCATAGCCGAGCTCCGGCGGCACGATCAGCAGCCTGCGCGACCCCTCCTGCACACCGACCAGCCCCTGGTCCCAGCCATCGATGACCTGGCCCGCGCCGAGGGTGAGCTGGAACGGCTTGCCGCGGTCGAACGAGCTGTCCAGCGTCTTCTTGTCCGACCACGTGACCAGCGCGTAGTTCATGGTCAGCTGCTGGCCTGCCGCGGCGCCGGCTCCGCTGCCCTCGCTGAGGTCCTTGACGATCAGCTGCCTCGGCGGGTCGCAGTCGTCGGGGATGGTGATCGTCGGCGCGGCGCCGAAATCGCCGGTCACGCGGATGTCCTCGGCGGTACATTCGCGGCCTTTGCTCGGTGTGGCCGGGCGCTGCACGGCGGAAGGATCCGCCTGAGCGGTGGTCTTCATGGTGGTGACGGCAGTGGACTTCTCCTCGTCCGAGCCGCAGGCCGCCAGCGCGATGGTCGTCGCGGCGAGGGCGCCGATCCCGATGATCCTTCCGAGAATGTGCATGCCGCGGACCTTAATGGACACAGCCGGACGCAGTCCGTCGACAGTCCGCGCATGGCCGGAGCGAAGGCGGAGGTACGCCTCGACCACAGGCCGGGCGAAGCCGGGCGGACGTCCCGCGACACGCGTTCGCCACGCCGGAATCGCGCGCGCCGTTAAGCTGGCGATGAATTCTCCATTCCGCGTTGCCGATTCCGGCCGGCAACCAATGCACGACCCGGGACAGGGCGTCGTTGCGCCGCTGTCCGCGAGACCCGAGCGTGAGGAGAGTCGGCGCATGACCCACATGGCCAGTGCAGGTGGCGATACTTCGGCCGACAATGTCGGCGGCACAGGCGGGAAAACCGTCGCCCCGCGTCCCTATCGGCTGGCGGACGCGCCGGGCCCGCTGGAGCGCGACGAGCTGACGTCCATCGACGCGTGGTGGCGGGCGGCCAACTATCTCGCGGTCGGCCAGATCTACCTGATGGCCAACCCGCTGCTGCGGGAACCGCTGCGACCCGAGCACATCAAGCCGCGCTTGCTCGGCCACTTCGGCACCGTGCCCGGCCTGAACCTGGTCTGGACCCATGCCAACCGTGCGATCCGGCAGCGCGGCCTGAACGCGGTCTTCGTCGCTGGTCCCGGGCACGGCGGGCCAGGTCCGAACGCGTGCGCCTGGCTGGAGGGCACGTACTCAGAGCTCTACAGCCACATTCCGCAGGACGCGACGGGCATGGCCGCGCTGTTCCACCAGTTCTCCTTTCCCGGCGGCGTGCCGAGTCACTGCGCACCGGAGACCCCGGGTTCCTTCCACGAGGGCGGTGAGCTCGGCTACTCGCTGCTGCACGCGTTCGGCGCCGCACTGGACAACCCCGACCTCACCGTGTTCTGTGTGATCGGAGACGGTGAGGCGGAGACCGGACCGCTGGCCACCAGCTGGCATGCGAACAAGTTCGTCAACCCGGCGCGGGACGGCGCGGTGCTGCCGATCCTGGCGCTGAACGAGTACAAGATCGCCAATCCGACCATCCTGGCCCGCATCCCGGAGCAGGAATTGCTCGCACTGCTATACGGATACGGCTACGAGCCGCTCATGGTCGCGGGCGACGACCCCGCGGCCGTCCACCAGGCCATGGCGAGCGCCGTGGACGCCGGTCTGGAACGGATCGCCCAGATCCAGCTGGCCGCGCGGGGCGGCACCGACAGGACCCGGCCCGCATGGCCGATGATCGTGCTGCGCACGCCGAAGGGCTGGACATGTCCACCGCTGGTGGACGGCGATCCGGTCGAGGGCACCTTCCGCGCACACCAGGTCCCGTTGCCCGGCGCGCGCACCGATCCGGATCATCGCGCTGTCCTGGAGCAGTGGCTGCGGTCCTATCGTCCGGAGGAACTGTTCGACGAAACCGGCAAGCCGGTGTCGGAGCTGTGCGATCAGGTGCCCGACGGCGATCGGCGGATGAGCGCCAACCCGATCGCCAACGGCGGCGCGCTGGTCCGCGACCTGCGCCTGCCGGATTGGCGAGAGTTCGGCGTCGAGGTGAGCGCGCCCGGCGCGACCCGGCACGAGGCCACCGGGGTGCTCGGGGAATGGCTGCGCGAGGTCACCCGGAGCAACCTGGACAACTTCCTGACCTTCGCGCCCGACGAGCTGGCCAGCAATCGACTGCAGGCCATCCTGGAGGTCACCGGACGCGACTGGCAGGCCGACATCGATGCCCGCGACGAGAAACTCGACCGCGCGGGCCGGGTGATCGAGGTGCTGTCCGAGCACATGTGCCAAGGTCTGCTGGAGGGCTACCTGCTCACCGGCAGGCACGGCGTGTTCACCTGCTACGAGGCGTTCATCCACATCGTGGACGCGATGTTCAACCAGCACGCCAAATGGCTCGACGCCAGCGCGGCGGTGCCGTGGCGGCGGCCGATCGCGAGCCTCAACTACCTCTTGTCGTCGCATGTCTGGCGCCAGGACCACAACGGCTTCACCCACCAGGACCCGGGATTCCTGGACGTCGTGCTGAACAAGAAGCCCTCGATCGTGCGCGTGTATCTGCCGCCGGACGCCAACACGCTGCTGTCCACCTACGACCACTGCCTGCGTTCGCGGCACTACGTGAACGTGGTGGTCGCGGGCAAGCAACCACAGGACGATTGGCTGTCGGTGGCGGAAGCGGCCGAGCATTGCGCGCGCGGCATCGGTATCTGGGCCTGGGCCTGCCACCGGGACGAGGTCGGCACCACGCCGGATGTGGTGCTCGCCTGCGCGGGCGACGTCCCGACGCTGGAGACCCTGGCCGCGGCGGCGATTCTGCGCGAACGACTGCCCGATGTGCGCGTCCGGGTGGTCAACGTGGTGGATCTGATGCGGCTGCAACCGCAGGACGAGCATCCGCACGGGCTACCCGACAGCGAGTTCGACACGCTGTTCACCCGGGACCGGCCGGTGATCTTCGCCTTCCACGGCTACCCGTGGCTGATCCACCGGTTGACCTATCGGCGCACCAATCATGCCGGGCTGCACGTGCGCGGTTACAAGGAGCGCGGCACCACGACCACACCGTTCGACATGGTGATGCTCAACGACCTGGACCGCTACCACCTGGTGATGGACGTGATCGATCGGGTGCCGACCCTGCGCGAACGGGCCGCGGGTCTGCGACAGGAGATGGTCGACGCGCGATGGACCGCACGCGCCTGGACCAGGGAGCACGGGGCGGACATCCCCGAGGTGGCCGACTGGACCTGGCCGTACCAGGGCGTCTGACGCCGGTAACGGTCAGCCCTGCCGGGGCGGCTTGCGGCCGCCGCCTGCGCGGTCGTCGGCGCTGATCTGCGCACATCGCCAGTGCTGGCGCCGACGGACACGGCCCGGCCCCGAGGGCTCCGAGCGAGAACGTACGATCGGCCGTATGGAAGGTGTGGACTCCGTACCGCCGCCCGCGCGGCACACCGCGGACATCACCGACAAACGTCTGCTGCGCGGCGCGAAGACCCGCGCGACGGTGCTGCGACAGGCGGTCGACATCGCCTCGCTGGACGGGCTCTCCGGTCTGAGCTTCGGCAGGCTGGCGACCGAGACCGGACTGAGCAAGGCGGGCATCCAAACCCTCTTCCGCACCAAAGAGGCGCTGCAACTGGCCGCGATCGATTACGCACGAGATTGGTTCACCGAGGCGGTCGTGGAACCGGCGCGGTCCGCATCGCACGGCGTCGCCCGCCTGCGAGCGCTGGTCGATCACTGGATGGCGTACGCCGAAACGCCGCTGTTCGCGGGCGGGTGCTTCCGCGTCGCGACGATGGCTGAGCACGACAGCAAGCCGGGTCCGGTCCGCGACGCCCTGTTCCGCGACCAGCGGGCATGGGTGCGGCTGCTGGAACGAGAACTGCGGGCGGCGGTGTCCGCCGGTGAGATCGCCGACCTGGACACGGATCTGGTCGCGTTCCAGATCGACGCGGTGCTCTGCGCGACCAACACCGCGTTGCGGATCGGCGACCCGGAGGCCTCCGCCCGCGCCCGCCGGATCATCGAAGGATTCCTGAAGCCCGCCTGAGCATGCACTATGCGGTTTATGCATAACCAGGGCCGAATCATGCGACAGCTCTGGACATTCGGATACTTCGGACAAACGGCGCGTCAGCTTGTATCTTGCGGATAACGCGTCTGCACGCGTTCCGTGGCAACATCCCATCCGTCGCCGTTGCCGGAGGGCGCACAGAAGGGGGTTCCGATGAACCACACAGCCGAAGCGAGCGGGTTGGAGATCCTAGGCGCGATAGGGATGGTCGCGTGGATGGTCGTCATGTGGGCGGCCGTCGGCGTGCTGGTCGTCGCATTGCGTAAACCATTGCGGCCCTGGATGTTCCGGACCGCGCTCGGCGTCATAGGTCTCGGCGTGATCGCCCAGATCGGCCACTTCCAAGAACATGTCGCGCAGGTCGGGTACTGGATCCAGAATCCGAACTCACCAGCCTGGATGACCCCGTGGGGCACCGGCCTCGCCAACGGCTTCGGCCAGGTCAACCACATGAAGCCGTCGTTGGGCATGGAACTGCTGCACCTGGTCGGCAACTTCCACTTCCTCGCCGGGCTGGTCGGCGTCGCGCTGGTCACCCATCACGCACTGGAGAGCAAGGCACGCAAGTGGGGCCGGATGGGTGTGCTGATGCAGGGCATCCACGGGCTCGAACATCTCGCGCTCACCCTCACGGTCGCGTTCGGTACGAAGGCAATCGGGCTGTCGACCATCTTCGGCCTGCTCGATCCCGGTGCCGGCGCGTCTGCCTACCGCGTCTGGTGGCACTTCCTGGCCAACGTGATCGGCACGACCATCTTCGCGCTGGCGCTGCACCACTTGTGGCGTGAGCGTGCGGTGATCGAAGCCCCGTTCCGCGATCCCGCCGCCACAGCCGAGCCTCGCCGGGCTCGGGCCTCGGCAAAGGAGCCGGTGGCTCCGGCGTACGCGGTCGAAGCCTGATCCCGAGATCGGAACCGCTGCGCCTGTCGGCGCTCACTGCCGACAGGCGCGGTAACTCGTCATCACACACTTGCCGTCACCGCCTCCACAGGACCGTGGCGGCCCGTCGGCTTCTCCGCCATGGCAACCCCTCTTACGCCGCCCCCGGAATTGATCGGCGCATTGCGGATCGTGTGCTCACCGCCCGCGACTCCGGCCGCTCTGCCCCTGAACCGTTCACCGCGTCCCGGCGCAGCCCAAATCCGAAGCGCCACCGAGTGTGCGGCTCGCCCAGCGGACAGTACTGCGGAGAGCAGCGACCATAGGCCTACGCGCAGACGTTCACGATCGTGTCCATCGTTCCCAGATCCGCTCGACCAGCGAGCACGTGGACGGTGCACGCGAACTCTCTCCATCGGCCGTGATACCGACAGCCACGCCACCGGCGTAAGCCCGCTGGGGCCACGGCGCATTCGCCGAGCGCCCAGCCGATGCCGCATCTGCGGGCGAGCACCGACCATCTCCAGCAGGTCGGCTGCCGAGTATCCGCGGTGAACCGCGGCGTGGCCCGCGATCGCCGATCACTCAGGTCAGCGGATGCCCGGGGTGTTGGTCCCACCGCCTCCGCGAACGCAGTGGGCCACGTCATTTTTCGGTAGATGGGCTTCGCTCCGGCTTCGTGGCCAACTGGTCGCGAGTTGACACGGGCGAAAAATTGCCATCGACGACCCTCTCGACGTGCCCGTGACCGGCGACATTGCCACTGGTCACCAGGCGGGCCGCACACGCTCGTGGAGCGCAAACTTCCCAAGATTGGAAAACCACTCGACAAACTATCGACACGTCCATTAATGTGACGTTATCCAACGGCACGATAGATAGGGTGTCGAAGACCGGCCCACACCGGCCGATCCTCACTCCTGAGGTGGCGAGATGAATCGGACACGAACGATGACCGGCATCACGGCACACCAGCGCCGGACGCAGACCTGGCTCGTCCGCCCGCTGATCGTGAGCGCGATAGCGGCCACGCCGGAAACCCCGGCGCCGACCCGAGCGCTGGCCGGGCCCGACACCGTCGCGGCTCCGCGCCCCGCACACCCGAGCCGCCACGGAGACGACAGGCCGGGCTCTTCCCGCCCCGACGACCGGAATCGCGCCGACCGGCACCGCCCCGCGGACGACATGTCCGCGACGGATGCCGCCGCGATTCCTTTCCCGCCCCCACCTAGCGCGGCAACTCCGACACCCGCCGTTCGCCGCACCGCCGCATCCCGAATCGCGCCGCGCATGGTTCGAATTCCGAACGGAGACTGACGATGAACGCCAACACCACACATATCGCCCGGCGACTGCTCACCTGTGCCGCGATCGTCGGCGCACTCACCGTGGGCGCCGCTGGCATCACCACAGCCGAGTCGCACTCGCGTCCGTCGGACCCGCGCAACGGCACGGGCGACTCCACCGGCTGGAACCACATCGACCCGATGGGCCAGCACCACCAGAACCGCGACCGACTGGACGCCAACGCGGCCGACCAGGCTCGCCGCGACTACCGGCGCCAGAGCCAGCCGGGGTCGAGCGACACCGCCACGAACGGCAACTCCAACAGCTCGAGTTGGTCGCGAGTGACCCGTCCGGACGGCAGCGGCTACACCGTGTGCCGCCCGCAAGCCTCCTGGTGCAAGTAACCGCTCAGCCGGAGCACTCGCTCGCAGCACTACCGAGTCCTCCCCCGAGTCATTATCCGCACTAATTGTACCGCTGTGTAGCGGCACACTACATGAAGCATCAACCTGCCGGAATTCCCGGTCGCGTCGACGGCCGGAAGAGCGCACGAAAGAGAACTACCAATGAGCAAGATTAGAGGCCTACGCCGGGCGTCCGCGTGTAAGGACAAGCGGACCGCAACGGCACAGACGCTCACCCTGCTGGCGGCGGCAGTGGTGGCGGCAGGCGGCCTGAGCCTCGGCGCGGGCACCGCCGAGGCTCAGGGCGCTGCCTGCCTCTGGGCCGGTGGCGCCTACGGCCAGGGCACGACGGTCATGGCCGGCGGCTCGACCTACTTCTGCGGTACCGACGGTCGCGGCACTCCGTACTGGCATACGTCCTCCTGGCACCGCGGAGACACCGGGCGGCGGGCGAGCACCGTCCCCAATCCAGGCGCGTACACCAACCCCGCCGGTCTGTTCAGCCCCGGCGCTCGCCAATACGGAACCGACTACAACGATTACTGCGTCGGCAGTCAGCTCATCCAGGGCTCCGAGGACGTATACCAAGTGATCGCGGACGGACGCGGCGCGCTGTACTGGAAGGCCGCCGGATCGATCGACCAGTGGGCATTCGATCCCGGCACGGGCCCGCAGCCGTCCTGGCGGTCATCGGGCATGTGCCATGACGGCTCCCTGATCTGACCGAACCCGAACACCCGATTCCACGCCCGCAACCGCTGCGACGGTTACGGGCGTGGTTTGCGTTGGGCGAGCCGCCCCAGACGAGAGCCACAAGGGCCGCGAACACGCAGCGCCGACTACTACGACAAACCAAAAGTGTGGCCGAACAATACCGCGTTCGCCTCCCAGCGCACCCCCTGGCCCGACCTCCGCTTTCGAGCGCAGCGAGACCGAGCATTCCCCGTTCGCGGCCCGGCTCGCGTCCGAGCGGCCGCCGCGTCCGCGACGAAGTCGCCAGCGGCGGTCGCTCGGACGCGAGCCACCAGGGGGCCGCGAACACGCAGCGCCGCAGGCGCTGCAAATCAAACACTGCAAATCAAACACCCCGCCGCGCGGGCCGCCGCTCGGATTCCAGCCGCACCCGCTCGTCCAGATGCTCCGGTATATGCCAGGTGATATCGCCCCTGGTGGCCGCCATCAGCTTCCTGCGCACCGCCGCGACCTGGGCGTCGACCGTCCGGATCGAACTGCCCCTGCGCCCGGCGATGGCACTGTTGGCCCAGCCCGCGGCGGCGAGCAGGGCGACCTCCCGCTCCGCGGGCGTCAGCTCGTCCCAGCGCGATGCAGTGGTCCTGGCTCGCGGTCGCGGGCTCGGCAGCTGATCGATCGGCAACCTGCCGAGCAGGAACAACTGCAGCTCGTCGAGTTCCGGCCGCAGACGAGCGCCGCGCTCGGCGGCCGCCGCGTAGACCTCGTCGCCGAGCACCGAGGAGGCCACCTCGGTGGCCAGGGCGGTGCCGCGGGCCACCAGCGTCACCCGTTCGGCGACGATGCCCATCGACCGGTGCAGCGTGGCGATTCCGCCTTGCAGATGGGCGATTTCGGTGGCGGCGGCGGCCGATTCGGCGCCGCCGATATCGCCCGCATCGATCCGGGCGGACAGCAAGTACGTCTTCGCCATCATGCTGAAGTGGGCGACCCAGCCCGCTGTCCAGGTATCGCCGGTGGTCAGCAGGCGCTCCAATGTGGACTGGCCGAGTCGCACCGCCTCGCGCGGATCGCCGTGCCTGGACACCGCGATCATCCAGGCCAGTTCCGCCCAAGCGATCGCCCAGGCCGCGCCGGAGGCGACGGCCCGGTCCAGATGCCTGCGCGCGGCCCCGAGCGCCACGTCCGCATCGGCGAGGTTCGCGTAGGTGAGCGTCTCGAAGAGCTCACCGCGCTGCTCGCCCGCCCGATCGTCCGCCGTGGCGAATTTCCTTCGCGCCCTGGACAGTACGTCGGCCGCGCGCAGGTCCAGGTGGATCAGCAGCAGTTCGAGGCCCCAGGTGAACTCGACCGCGGCGGGCAGGCCGATATCGGCTGCGGTCGTCTCCCGCCAGCTACGGCGCAGGTCGGGGTCGGCCAGGCACTCCGCGGCGCACTCGTCCAGCAATTGCGCGGTGTAGGCGTGCCTACCCTGCCAGATGGCGATCCAGCCGACCAGCGCGGTGGCGTTGATGCGCAGCCGGGTCGGCGGCGGATCGAGCTGTGCGGTGGCTTCCAGGGCCTGTTCGGTGAGGCCGGTGATGGCGCGGTTGGATCCGGTGATGAACGGCACCCGCAACGCCATCAGCGTCGCGGCGGTCTCCAGTCCGACGACGGCCTCCTCCGGGTCGGCCAGACTGGTTTCGATGGCGATCAGGATGTTGTCCCATGCCGCGCGCGCCCAGTCGATCCACTCCTGTTCCCGCGGGCCGTACCAGGTGGCCGGGCCCGCGGCGACCCGGTCCCGGTAGTGGCGCCGGTGCCGGGCGAGCAGCCGCGCCTCGTCCACGTCGTCGTCGCGCGCCGACAGGCGGTCACGCATGAAGAGCCGGACGCTCTCCAGCAGGTAGTACCGGACCGCGGTCGCGGTCATGCGCACCGACAGCAACGACCGTTCGACCAGACGCTCGAGCAACCGGTCGATCTCCTCGGCGGGCAGCGCGGTGTCTGCGCATACCGCCACGATCGCGTCGACTTCCGCGCCGGCGCACGGAGTGTCGTCGCTGTCCGCGTCGCAGCCGGTGGCGAACACCGACATCCGTTCCAGCAGCAGTTGTTCGAGGTCGGTGCACAGACCGTAGGACCAGGCGATCACGTCGCGCACGCTGCGGTGGCGTTCCCCGACGCCGCCCCTTGCGCCGTGCGTCCACTGCAGGCGCCGGTCGGCGGTGTCGCCGGACAGCTCGCGCAACACGATCGCAGGCGGCCGATGCAGCAGCCGCGCCGCGGCCAGGCGGATGAACAGCGGATTGTTGTCGACATGCCCGCAGATGCGCGCGGCGATCGCGAGTTGTGCGGGATCCTCGGGTATCGGCCGTCCGGTGCGCTCGGCGCGCCGCCGGAACAACTCGAGTGCGTGCACGCTGGACAGCGGCGGCACCGCCACCAGGTGCTCGTCGATCCAGCCCACCGGCTCCCGGCTGGTCGCGACGACGGTGAGGCCGGGAACCGCCTGGAGCAAGCCGACGATCATCGGGCCGACCCCACCGAGCACGTGTTCGCAGTTGTCGAGCACCAGGATCGTCCGGTGGGACTCGTCGGCGTCGTCGCTGAAAGTCGCCACCAGGCCATCCCAGGCCGATCGGCCCGTGATGCCGTTCTTCGCGAGCGACTGCAGCACTTCCTCGGCGACCGCTCCGGTCTCCGCACCCGCGGCGAGCCGAGCCAGGCGCGTCCAATAGACGGCGTGCCGCGCCGTGCCCCGATACCGGCGTACGGCTTCGACCGCCAACGTCGTCTTGCCGATGCCGCCCGGCCCGACCAGCGTGATCAGCCGAGCGCTCGGGGAGGCAAGCAGCGTGTCGATCTGCCGCAGTTCGGCGTGTCTGCCCACGAACTCGCCCGGTGCGGCGGGGCCGTTGCCACCGCCGCCGTTCACTTCCGACATGCCGACGCACCTATCGATCCAGAAACCACCGGGAGCAGCAGCTTAGTAGGCGCCGCCGGACAAAGTCCGCGCACAGCCCCGCACCAAGCCGAACCACGCCGCGGCAGCCGCAGAACGAGCACCACCAGACGAAGCCCGTCCCCCGCCCAGCGCCGGGCAGGGGCAGCGGCAGCAAGGGCGGCCGGAAAAAGCCCGTCCACGAACCCACACCCGGCCGGACGAGGCCCAGGCAGCCGCAGAACGAGCGCGCCAGGCAAGGTCCGCCCACTCCCCCACGCCGAGCGGAACGAATCCGAGACAGCCACCTAGCCAAGGTAGCCGCAGACAGGACGCAGCCAGACCGAGCCCGTCCTCAGACCGCGCAGGACCCAGCCGAGGCAGAGGTAGCCGCCGAAAAGGCGCAGCCGGACGGAGCCCGTCGGACCGCGCCGGACCGAGCGGAGGCTGAGGTAGCCGCCGAAAAGGCGCAGCCGGACGGAGCCCGTCGGACCGCGCCGGACCGAGCGGAGGCTGAGGTAGCCGCCGAAAAGGCGCAGCCGGACGGAGCCCGTCGGACCGCGCCGGACCGAGCGGAGGCTGAGGTAGCCGCAGAAAAGGCGCAGCCGGACGGAGCCCGTCGGACCGCGCCGGACCGAGCGGAGGCTGAGGCAACCGCAGAAAAGGCGCAGCCGGACGGAGTCCGTCCACAGACTGCGCCGGACCGAGCGGAGGCGAGGTAGCCGCCTAGCGATTCCGCGTCCCTCCCGCGCGCCCGCGTCTGGGCCGCCGCTCGGATTCGTACCGGACGCGATCGGCGAGTTCGTCGGGAATGTGGCCCGCGATGTCGGCGCGGGAGGCGATCATCAGCTTCTGCCGGATGGCCGCGACCTGCGCGTCGACCGTTCGGATGGAGCTGCGCCGCCGGGCCGCGATGGCGCTGTTGGGCCAGCCCGCCGCCGCGAGGACGGCGACGTCGCGTTCGGCCTGCGACAGCTCGCTCCAGCGCGACGTGCGCCGCCGCGGCGTGGGGCGGGAGGCGCTCGGCCGGTCCGGTCGCCGGGACGTCGGCGCCGAGTCCGTGGTCGGCCACCACAGCGCGTCGAGTTCGGGGCGTAGCCGAGTCCGGCGCTCGGCTGACGCGTATGCCCGGTCGCCGAGCACGGTGCGGGCGACCTCCGCGGCGCTGCGGATCTCGGCGGCGATCAGTGGCACCCGGTCGACGGCGATACCCATCGAACGCTGCCGGGTCTTGAAGCTCCCGACCAGATAGGCGATCTCGGTGGCCGCGGCAGTGGCCGCCGCGGGATCGCCACCGCTGACCCGCTCGGCGATGAGGACCTGGGCCAACGCCACGATGTGCGCGCCGACCGCCCAGCTCGCCGTCCAGGTGTCCTGCTCACCGCGGTGGCGGGTGAGCACCCCGTGGGTCATCGCCAGCGCCTCGGCGGCGGACCCGTGCTTGGCCAGCGCCACGGCGCGCGCGATCTCCGCCCACGCCGTCGACAGCGTCGAGCCCGACGACACCGACCGCTCCAGGAACCGCCCGGTGTTCTCCAGCGCTTGCTGCCGGTCGCCGACCAGCGCGGAGCAGAACGCCACGAACACGTCGCTGCGCTCGGCGCCGATCCGGTCGCCCTGCTCGGCGAACCTGTGGCGAGCCCGGGTGAGGACGGTGATCGCGTGCGGGTCGCCGCGTACCAGCATCAGCTCGAGTCCCCACATCCATTCCACCGGCGCGGGCAGTCCGAAATCCACGTCGGTGTAGCGCGGCCCCGACCCGGCCGGCGCGGTCACGCACTCGGCGAGCAACTGCGGGATGTTGTCGGTCCGCCCCTGCCACAGCGAGATCCAGCCGAGCAGCGCGGTGGCGAGGTCGGCGACCCCGGAGGGACCGAGCCCGGCCGCCCTGGTGGCTTCCAGCGCGCGTTCGGTCAGCCGGGTCAACGCGCCCGCACCGGATTTGACGAACGGGACCTTCATCGAGAGCAGAACGGTGGCGGTCTCCAGCGCGACCATGACCTCCGCCGGATCGGCGAGGCCGGATTCGATGCCGAGCACGATGTCGTTCCACGCCGACCGCGCCCATGCCAGCCAGGCCAGGTCGTGCGGGCCGAGCCACATGGCTTGTCCGGCGATGACCTTGTCCCGGAAATACCGGCGGTGCCGGGCGGCGAGCCGGTCGAACTCACCGCGGTCGCGGCGACGCAGCCGGTCGCGGGCGAACACGCGCACGCTTTCCACCAGGTACCAGCTGACCGTGGTCGCGGTCAGATGCGCCGACAGCAGCGATTGTTCGGTGAGCCGCTCCAGCAGGTGCTCGATCTCACGCGCGGGGAGGGAGTCGTCGGCACACACCGCGATCGCGGCGTCGAGTTCGATGCCGCCACGCACCGACTCGTCATCGGTCTCGTAGCCCGCGGCGAAGACCGACAGCCGCTCCAGCAGCAGTTGCTCGGGCGCGCTGCAGAGCGCGAAGGACCAGGCGACGACGTCGTAGACGCCGCGGTGGCGCTCCTCGGCGCCCGCTCGGGCCCCGTGCGTCCAGCCCAGGCGCTTGTCGTCGGCGTCGCCGGTGAGTTCCCGCAACACCATCACCGCTGGCTGATGCCGCAGCCGGGCCGCGGCCAGCCGGATGAACAGCGGGTTGTGGTCGACCCGGCGGCAGATCCGCGCGGCGACGGCGACCTGCTCGCGATCGTCCGGGAGCGCCCGCCCGATGAGTTCGGCTCGCTGGCGGAACAATTCGAGCGACTGGCGTGGCGACAGCGGCGGCACGGCCAGGATGTACTCGTCGACCCAGCCGATCGGTTCCCGGCTGGTGGCCAGGATGGTGAGTCCGGGCGCGGCATCCAGCAGTTCGGCGATCATGGCCGCGACCGCGCCGAGCAGGTGTTCGCAGTTGTCCAGTACCAGAACCGCGCCATCGGTGGAACGGTCACCGCTGGTGAAGGTGCGCACCAACGCGGCGTGGCTCGGCGGGGAGCTGAGGTCGGTGCGCACCGCCGACTGCATCACGTCCTGCGCGCTGGCGTCGCTATCGGCGTCCAGTTCGGCCAGGCGCGCCCAGTAGACCGGCCTGCGCCTGGTGCGCGAACCACGGCGCAGCGCCTCCGCGGCTAATCGCGTCTTCCCGATCCCACCGGGGCCGACCAGGGTGATCAGGCGGGCGTCGCTGTCCAGCAGCGCGCCCAGCCGGTCCAATTCCGTTTCCCGGCCGATGAATTCACTGGTGGACGCAGGCAGCACGTCGCCACGTGCCTGAACCACGGACATACAAACGAAAGTTAGCCGACGACGCGCCCACGCGCTGCGCAATCAGAGGTTAACGTTCGTCTCACTTCCGCGGGTGCGCGCACTACACCGTCGACGCCGAGGCCATCTGCTGGTAGTGCATCTGGACGACCGCGCTGTCGAAAGTCATCACATCGACCAGCTGCAGCCCCGAGGCCACCGCGGGCGTCGGGAACAGCGGGATGCCGCCACCGAGCAGGATGGGGTGGACGAACAGCCGGTACTCATCGATCAGATCGTGCTTCATGAACGCCGACGCCGTCTCCGCGCCGCCGAACAGCACCATGTCGCAGCCCGGCTGTGCGCGGAGAGCGGTGATCTGCTCGACCAGATCCTCCTGGACGATGCGGGTGTTCCACCCCGCGGTGGGCAGGGTGCGGGAGAAGACGAGCTTCGGTGTCTGTTTCCAGCACCGCGCGAAATCGACGTAGAACTCCGAGATCGCCGGATCCACGTCGGCGGTCGGCCAGAACGATGCCATGATCTCGTACGTCTTGCGGCCGTAGAGGAACAGGTCGGCCGAACGCAGTTCGTCGAGGAACGACTCGCACAATTCCTCATCGACCACTGGCCAGTGGATTTCCTGATCCGGTCCCTCCGCGAAGCCGTCGAGCGACATCTGCATCCACAGCGTCACGCTACCCATTGCCCACACCCATCTGCTGCCCTTGTGCGACGGTCAGATTGTCGGGGAGAGCGACACTTCGGCGCATCGGTAGGTCGGCGGAAGACATACTTAGGTAGACGACCATAGGTAGCGTCGCAACAATGCGAACGCGCGCCGAATCAGACCAATATACCGCTAATTAACGGCACGTTACTGTTACGTATCTCCACTGATGGGAATCTGAAACAGAAGTGCTTCCAGTGCGCTCCGAGTTTCGGCCGAACGCGCCGATCAGTCCTGCGGCAGCGCCTCGGAGAACTCGGTGTCTTCGTCGAGATACTTTGTGACGAAATGGTTTACGAGTTCCACAGCGGTCTCGCCGGGAATCACGCGGGTCGCGTCGAGCCGTTGCGCGAGATCGGCGACATCCGCTGGGCCGCGGCCGGAATCCTGGAACGACGCCCAGGCCGTGCGCCGGAAGAGGTCGACGAACCGGCGGGCGATCCGGTCGGCGTCGGCGCGCAGCTTTTCCAGCTCGCCGAGCACGTCATCGGGCGGCACGCCTGCGGCGGTCATGCGATCGAAGCTGTGCGCCAGCCTGCGATCGGCGATCCGATAGGTCGCCGCGTCCACCGGCTCGTACAGGCCCGTGGCGACCACCCGCGCCAGACCGTTGGGCACGTCGCGGTAACGCTCGGCGAGTTCGGTCGCCGCGATGGTCTCCCCGGCGTCGATGGCGGCCGTCTCGACCGCGCCGGGCTCGGCGACGCCGAGGATGTCACCCAGGTCGTCACCGCGGTCCCAGGCGTTGAGCAATTCCTTGATGCCGTTGAGTTTGATCCCCCGGTCGAGGAGCCTGCTGATGGTGCGCACCCGGTTCAGGTGGTCGGTGCCGTAGAACCCGGTCCGCCCCTTGACCTGCGGGGGCGGCAGCACACCGCGTTCGTGGTAAACGCGCAGGCTGCGCACGGTCGTACCGGCCTCCCGCGCCAGCTGGTCGATCGTGTACTCCGTACCCGCAGTCATACTTCAAGGAAACCACATCGCAACATGTCACGACCGCCGGTCCACGGCCATTGCCTGCGCGACCGTCCGGTCTCTAGCGACAAATCAGCAAACGACGCGGGTGCGGTGGCGGTCCGCCGCCCGGAGGCGCGGGGGACAAATCGTGGCCGACCGCCCTTCCCGCCCTTGGAAACCCGCGTCGTGCACCGGTTTTGCCGCTACGCCTATCCTTCCGGCATGGGTGAATCAGCGGGCCCTCCGGCCAGTATCGCCGACCGCGAGCGGGCGCTTCGCGAGCTGACCCAGCACTTGGGCGCGGGCCGCATCGGTCTGACCGAGTTCGACGAGCTCAGCGCGGTCGTCGCGGCCGCGACCAGCAAGGCTCAGCTGGCCGAGCTATTCGCCGAGCTGCCCGGCAGCACACCGCCCGCACCCGAGGTGACCCCGACCAATCCTCTGCCTCGCCTCGCCGTTCTGGCGGGAGCGGCCGCGGTGTTCTCGGTGGTACTCGCGGTGACCACCGGCAACTGGCTGTGGCTGCTGGTGATCCTGGCAGCGCCAGCGCTTTTCATGCTCACGGCGCGGACGACCTGAGGCCGGTCACCATCGCGACTTCGGCCGCACGGAGTTGGCCAGGTCGACCAAGCGGTACCGGTGCAGGCGATGCGGCGCGATCCGCGCCAGCGCACGCAGGCTGGACTCGAGCCCGCGTTGCAGCCCCAGCAAGGTGAACGGGAAACCGAGCAGGGTCGCGTCGGGGGCGGCCGATCGACCGCCGGCCCGCACCCACTCCAGCGCCGCCCCCACCACGATGACCTGCAGCTGCAGCGCTCGTGGCTCGTCCGGCGCGGCATCGAGGCGCGCCGCGGCCTCGAGCAGGTCGGCCTCCATCGTCTCCGGAATCGGTTGGGAGACCAACAGCAGGCACCCGGTCATCCGCGCCACGTTCTGATATCGCGAGGCCTCCGGCACCTGGTCCAGGACCTCCACGGCCTCCAGCAGGCCACCGTCGGCGGCGAGCCTGCGGGCCAAGCCGAAGGCCGCGCTCACCACGCCGTGGTTGGTCCGCCACACGGTGCGGTAGTACTCCTCGGCGAGCCCACCCCAGTGGTTGTCGCCGGCGGCGTCCCCGAGATGCTGCAGGGTGAGTTCCGCCGTGGCGGCCAGCGCCAGGGCGGGGGCGATCTCGCCGGGCAACATGCTGTGCACCAGATCGAAGTACTCGAAGGCGCGCTCGTACTGGCCGTCCAGCAGCGCGGCGATGGCGGAGTACCACTCGATGCGCCAGTCCGTGCCGTAGTCCGGCCGCAGATCGGCGAGCCGATCGCACGCGGGCACGACTTCACCGAGGTCGAGGTGCGCGCGCACCGCGGTGAGCGTGCCCTCCAGTTCGAAGGTCTCCGGCTCCCGGATCGTCCCGGAGACGATCCGGTCGGCGGTGCGGCGCAACGCGTCCAGGGCGTGCCTCGGGTCGCCGTGCAGAAGCGTGGACAGCAGGTCGGCGCTGGGGTCCTCGCCGTCGATCAACGGCACCGGCAGAGCCGCGACGACACTCGGTGCGTCCAGTGCGGGCAATCGGTGCCGCCCGTCGGCCATCCCGTCGGTCTGCCCGATCAGCGTCTCGATGCCGAAATCGCCACGCATCGCGCCGTATTCGAGTGACGCCTGAGGATGCTCCTTGAGCGTGTCGTAGGCGAGCACCATCCGCAGGACCCCGGCGAGCTGGCCGTACATCGAATAGGCGGTCGGGAAGCGGCGGCGCGGATCCGGATCGGTCGCACGCAGCAACAACCGGCGCAGCGCCGGGTAGCGCCGCAGCAGCGGCTGCTGCTCCGGCGACGGAATGCCGGGCAGCTGGTGACCGTCGGCGTTCTTGGGCATGTCCATGACCAGCGCGGCCAACGTCCGGCCGACGGTGTAGATGTCGGAGGCCACGGTCGGACCGGTCTCGGTGATCTCGGGCGCCTGGTAGCCGGGGGTGCCGTAGATGCTGCCGTAGGACTCCATCGCGGCGACCGCGCCGAGGTCGATCAGCTTGACCTCGTCCTCGCTGACCATGATGTTGTCCGGCTTGAGGTCGTTGTAGGCCAGGCCGAAGGAGTGCAGATAGTCCAGCGCGGGCAGGATCTCCATCATGAAGGCGATCGCCTCGGACACCGGAATACGTTCCGGCGCACGGAGATCCAGCATCTTCTTCAGCGAGCGCCCGCCGACGTACTCCATGACGATGTAGCCGTCGGCCACATCGCGGCCGGAGCGGTGCTTGACGAAGTTGTGGATCTTGACGATGCCGGGATAGGCCACCTCGGAGAGGAATTGGCGTTCGGCGAGGGCGACCACGTGCGCCTCGAAGTCGAGCGGGTTCTGCAACCCCTTGAGCACCACCCAGCGGTCGCTCACATTGCGATCGACGGCGAGGTAGATCCAGCCCAGCCCGCCGTGGGCCAGACAGCCCTGAACCTCGTACTGGTCGGCGACCATCTCGCCCGGTTGGAGCGAGGGCCGGAAGTTGAACGGGGAGCTGCATCGGCCGCACTCCCCCTCGACCGCGCCCCGCCCCGCATCGGTCGTACGGCCGACCGGCTGCTGACACTTCCAGCAAAACCGTTTGTGCTCGGGCACTTCCGGGTCTTGCATGACCGCGGTGCGCGGATCGAGCGGGCTCACTTTGGGCATGGACACCAGACCGCCGCCCAATCTTCGCACGCTCGGCCGCGAGCGCGCGCTGCGCCCGGAACCGGGTTCCGATTCGAGTTGACCGAGCAGCAACTCGGCGGTGCCGATGGTCGGCTCGGGTGCCGCGTCCGTCCCGTTCGCGTCGTCGGTCCAGAGTGCGGCGTCCGGAGCGGTCGAGGGGTCGACGACGCTCGGGGCCGAGTCCACGGCGACGGCACGTTTCGACCGGTCCTCGACGTACCGCGGCGTCGACCACGGATTGGGGAGTCGTGGGGCCACTTCGGTTTTGAGCAGGTGCCGAGTCGCCCAGGGGTGGGAAGTTCGCCGAGGCACCTCGGTGCCGCGCATTCGCCGATTCGCCCACGGATGCGCGGGCGGACGGTCGGAGGCGCTGGGGTGCTCCGGCATACGAACCTCTCAAACCCACCGTTGAATCGGTGTTTCATTCTGGTCCGCCGCCTGTCGATGCGCAGAGAGTTGTTCCCGGTACTGGGAATAGATCCGCCCCGGGCCGAAGACCCGGGGCGGATACTGGCTCACTCCTCGTCGGGCTTGTCGAGGATCACCACCGTGTCGGCACCCGGTGCGCGGCGCTGCGGCCGCTCGGCCAGGACCGGGAACTGCCCGGTGACACCCTGGCGGCTCGCCGCGATCTGCAGCACCCGCCTTCGGGCGAGGAACCAGCCGCCGACCAGCGCGGGAACCATGATGAGGAGCATCGCGATCACCGCGCCGCGCTGCAAATGGTCGTCGCTGAAGGCCATCAGGCCGACCACGGCCACCAAGAAGACCAGCGTCGCGAAGCTGGTGTACGGCGTGCCGATCAGCCGGAAGGACGGCCGTTCCACGCGGCCGGTGCGCGACCAGCGCCACAACTGCAACTGGCAGACCACGATCGCGGCCCACGCGAAGATGGTGCCGAGCGCCGACATGTTCAGCACGATCTCGAACGCCTGCTCCGGCACCACCGCGTTCAGGCCGACACCGATGAGCGCGACCGCGCCGGTGGCGAGGATGCCGACGTAGGGCACGCCGCCGCCGGACATCCGCGCCGCGATGGTGGGCGCGCTGCCGTTCATCGACATCGAGCGCAGGATGCGGCCGGTCGAGTAGAGACCGGCGTTCAGGCTGGAGAACGCCGCGGTCAGCACGACGAGGTTCATCACCGAACCGGCGCCATCCAGGCCGAGCCGCGAGAAGAAGGTGACGAAGGGGCTCTCCCCGCTCTTGAAGGCGGTGTAGGGCAGCAGCAGGGCGAGCAGGACCAGCGAACCCACGTAGAACAGCGCGATCCGGGCGATCACGGAGTTGATCGCGCGCGGCATGATCTTCTCCGGGTTCTCCGCCTCACCGGCCGCGGTGCCGACCAGTTCCACCGCGGCGTAGGCGAATACGACGCCAGTGGTGACCAGGACCAGCGGAAGCAGCCCACTGGGGAACAGTCCGCCGCTATCGGTGATGACACTCGGGCCGGTGACCTGACCGTCGACTTTGAAACGGCCCGCGAGGAACACCGTGCCGACGATCAGGAAGGTGACCAGGGCGACCACCTTGATCAGCGCGGCCCAGAACTCGAGCTCGCCGAACCACTTCACCGAGACGAGGTTGATGCTCACCACGACGGCCAAGGAGACCAGGGCGATCAGCCACTGCGGTATGGCCTCGAAAGCTCCCCAGTAATGGACATAGGTCGCGATGGCGGTGATGTCTACGATCCCGGTCATGCACCAGTGGAAGAAGTACATCCACCCGACCGCGAATGCCAGCTTCTCGCCGTAGAACTCACGAGCGTAGGAGACGAACGATCCGGAGGAGGGGCGATGCAGCACCAGCTCACCGAGCGCCCGCAGGATGAAGAACACGAATACGCCGCAGACTGCGTAGACGATGAACAGTCCCGGACCGGCGCTGGCGAGTCGCCCGCCCGCACCCAGGAACAACCCGGTTCCGATCGCGCCACCGATCGCGATCATCTGCAGCTGACGCGGGCGCAGGGCCTTGTGGTATCCCGCGTCCTCCGCATGGAGCCCGGCAGCAGCCGGCGCGGGCGCCTCCGCGGGAGGTCGAACTGTGGTCATGTCGATGGCCTTTCAGGTGACGGCGATCATAGCTTCGATCAATGTACCGTTAGATAGCGGTACGTTCAATAGCGACTCGCCACTTGTAACGTGCTGGACATCAAAGTTTTTGGGAAAATGTGGTCCGAGCAGCGGTGATCGCACATCGGAATCATTGATCGGGCCATCGGGTATCGGTACGATCGATGTGATAAGCGGCAGTAGGGAGCGCAGATGGCGTGGTTCGAGCGGGAGTTCATCGCGGTCCCCGAGGAGCGCAAGAACCAGATGGTCTACAAGTGGCCGGATGTCAACATCCGCCGCTACAGCCGCGCGATCGTCAACGCCGACGAGATCGCCCTGTTCGTCAAGACCGGGCAGGTCGTGGCCGCGATGGGCCCAGGCCGCCATCGCATCGACGCCAGCGAGCTACCGGTGCTCGGCGCGCTCGTCGACACGGTCACCGGCGGGAACTTCTACCGCGCCGAGCTGTACTTCGTCTCGACAAGGGAATTTCCCGGCATTCGCTTCGGCGGACGGCTGGCCGACATCCTCGACCCGGTCAGCGAGCAGGTGGTGACCCTGCGGGTGTTCGGCGAGTTCGCCCTCACCGTCCGCGATCCTGGCGAACTACTCACCCAGCTGGCGGGCACCGCCGACCTCACCGATCAGCAGCGGGTGCAGAGCTGGTGTGCCGACCTGCTGCTGAAATCCATGAAAATCGCCGTGACCCAGGGCATCTCGCGCGGCGACTGGCAGGTGCTCGGGCTCTCGGCGCAGTTGCAGCCGATCGAGACCGCGGTGCTGCGCCAAACCAACACCGCGCTCTACGAATACGGTCTGCGCATCCCACGGATCGGTAACTTCGACATCTCGCTGGCGCCCGAGGACGCCGAGCGGCTGAAGCGACTGGCCAAGGACGTCAAGTACATCAGCCTCACCGGCGATTTCCAGCGCTACGCCGCGGGCGAACTCGCGCTCGGCGCGAGCCAGGGCTTCGCGCACGGCCACCACCACGGCGCCGACGGCGGATTCCTCGGCGCCGCTTTGAGTTTGAATGCTATCGGCCAGCAGGTCGGCAACCATTCCGCCGCGCCGCAGCTGCCGCCCGCAGCGCCCGCGGCGGGACAGGTGGCCTGCGCCGCCTGTGATACCGCGAACCCGGCCGACGCACGGTTCTGTATGAACTGCGGTGCGCGCCTCACGCCGCAGCCGCGGCACTGCCCCAGTTGCGGTGCGGAATCCGGCGCGACGGCCAAGTTCTGCGGTGCCTGCGGAACGCCGATGCCCGGAGGCTGACGCCGAGCGCGTCCTGCCTCCGGGCCTCGTCCGGATGGATCAGCCTGCGACCGTCGGTGCGACAGCCGTCGACTCGCCGCCGCTCACCATGCCGCGGACCTGCCGCGCCGCCACCGAGAGGGCGGCCAAGTCGTGGGTCTCGGCGGCGAAGATCTGCGTCAACGACGCACCGGCGCGGGCCAGCCGCGACCGGTTGGTCGACTCCCAGTACGCGATCTTCTCGGCGGTGCTGTCCTGCGGTTCGGTCGCGGTCAGCACGTCCAGGGTCAGCGAGCGCAGCGAATCGTAGAGATCCTCGCGGACCGCGAGCCGGGCCAGCGCCCGCCAGCGCCCACCCCGCTCCAGCCTGCCCACCGCGGTCAGCAGTCGCTCGATCTGGAAGTGCTCGTTCAGTGCGTAGTACAGCACTGCGACCTCCGCGGGATCACGGTCGGCGATGTCGGCCAGGTCGATCACATCCAGCAGCGGGAAGCGGTGGATCAGCCCGAAGACCTCCTCGGCCAGCTCCCGCGGCGCGCCACGGGAGATCGACCGCCGCGAGCGCTCGGCGAGATCGTCGGTCAGATACCCGGTCAGCCAGGCGGGCACTTGGCCGACCAGGGCACGTACCCCGTCCCGGTACCTGGCGATGTCGGCGCCGATCGCGATCGGCTGCGGCCGGTTGGACAGCAGCCACCGCGACGCCCGGTCGAGCGTGCGCTTGGTCTCCAGCTCCAGTTCGTTGCGCGCCGCCGTGGACATCGGCGTCTGCCGGATCCGCTCCCAGAGGGTGTGCAAATCGAAGATCTCGACCGCCGCCTTGTACGCGCGCACCGCGTCGTCGGTGGTCGCCCCGGCCTCCTCCGCGAGCCGGAAGGCGTGGGTGATGCCGCCGTAGTCGACCATCTCGTTGACCACGACGGTGGCCACGATCTCGCGCCGCAGCGGGTGCCTGCCGATCGCGGCGGCGAACCGCTCGCGCAACGGTGCGGGGAAGTAGGCGGGCAGCACCGACGCGAACGCGGGACCGTCGAGCAGGTCGCCGGCGAGCAGGTCCGCCTTGAGCGAAAGCTTCACGTGCGCCATGAGATTCGCCATCTCGGGCGAGGTGAGCCCAGTGCCTTCGGTGGCGCGGCGGGCCAGCTCGGCTTCCGTCGGCAGCGCCTCGAGTTCGCGGTCCAGGCCGCGGCGCTGTTCGAGGTCGTTGATCAGCCTGCCGTGCACTCCCGACATGCCCGCCGCGTCGGCTCGCGACATCCCCAGCCGGAAGTTCTGCGAGATGTTGTCGCGCAGCACGAGTTCGGAGACCTCGTCGGTCATCGACGCCAGCAGCGGGTTGCGCTCGTCGATGGCGAGCTCGCCGCTGGAGACGACGGCGTCCAGCAGGATCTTGATGTTGACCTCGTGGTCGGAGCAATCCACACCCGCCGAGTTGTCCAGCGCGTCGGTGTTCATCCGTCCACCGTTGCGGCAGAACTCGATCCGGCCCAGCGCGGTCACACCGAGATTGCCACCCTCACCGATTACCTTGACCCGGAGTTCGTCGGCGTTCACCCGGACCGCGTCGTTGGACTTGTCGCCCACCTCGGCGTTGGTCTCGGTGCTCGCCTTGATGTAGGTGCCGATACCGCCGTTCCACAGCAGGTCGACCGGCGCCGAGAAAATGGCCTTGATCATCTCCGGCGGCGACAAGGTGGTCACCTGTGCGGGCAGGTCGAGCGCCGCGCGGACCTCCGGCGTCACCGGGATCGCCTTCGCGGAGCGGTCGTAGACGCCGCCGCCCGAGCTGATCAGCGAGGTGTCGTAGTCGGCCCACGACGACCGTGGCAGGGTGAACATCCGCTGACGCTCCTGGAACGAGCGAGCCGCGTCGGGAATCGGGTCGAGGAAGATGTGCCGGTGGTCGAACGCAGCAACCAAACGGATGTGCTCCGACAGCAACATACCGTTACCGAACACATCACCACTCATATCACCGACACCGACAACAGTGAAATCCTGCGCCTGCGTATCGATCTCCATCTCACGGAAATGCCGCTTCACACTCTCCCACGCACCCTTGGCCGTAATACCCATCGCCTTGTGGTCATAACCCGCAGACCCACCCGAAGCGAACGCATCACCCAACCAGAACCCATAACTCTGCGCCACATCATTCGCGATATCCGAAAACGTCGCCGTCCCCTTATCCGCGGCCACCACCAGATACGTGTCATCACCATCCCGACGCACCACCCGCGCAGGCGGCAACACCTCACCACTCACACGATCCACATTGTCGGTGACATCCAGCAAACCCGAAATGAACGTCCGATAGCACGCCACACCCTCAGCACCCAACGCCTGCCGATCCGCCACCGGATCACCCGTGGCCGCAGGCGGCTGCTTCACCACGAACCCGCCCTTCGCGCCCACCGGCACGATCACCGCGTTCTTCACCGCCTGCGCCTTCACCAAACCCAAGATCTCGGTACGGAAATCCTCCAACCGATCCGACCACCGCAAACCACCACGGGCGACCGAGCCGAAGCGCAAATGCACGCCCTCCACCCGCGGGGAGTACACGAAGATCTCGAACTGCGGCCGCGGCTTGGGCAGTTCGGCGATCGCGTGCGGGTTCAGCTTGACCGACAGGTAGTCCAGCGGATTGCCCGCCTCGTCGCGCCGGTAGTGGTTGGTCCGCAGCGTCGCCTCGATCAAGCCGAACAGGGCACGCAGAATACGGTCGGTGTCCAGGCTGACCACGGCGTCGATCTCGGTCTGCACCCGCTCGGCGATCTCGGCGGCCAGCTCTGCGGTCTGGGCGCCGACGCCGTCCGGATCGAAGTACGCGGCGAACAGTTCGGTGCACGAGCGTGCGGTGGCCGGGTGGGTGAGCAGCACGCGGGTGATGTTGCCGAAGGTGTAGGCGAATCCGGCTTGCTGCAAGTACTTCGCGTAGGCACGCAGCAGCGCCACCTGACGCCAGTGCAGGCCGGCCCGCAACACCAGTTCGTTGAGACCGTCGACCTCGGCACGGCCGAACCACATCGCGGTCACGGCGTCCGGGAAACGCCGTCGCACACTGGTTTCCGGCAGCGACGCGACATCGACCGACTGCCCCAGCTGCGCGGCCGGCTCACTGTCGAGCGCCTCCCGCAGCGGCGCGGCGGTAACGCGCAGCCCGAAGTCGTAGATCCAGCGGTCCGGCCGGTCCGGTACCGCGATGCGGTAGGGCCGCTCGTCGACGACTTCCACGCCGAGACTGTGCAGCACCGGCAGCACCCGGCTCAGCGAGACGCCCTCGCCCGCCACATACAGCGTGAATCGCCAATCCGCAGAGTTGGATTCGCCCTGGCGGTAGAGATTGGTGTCGATGTCGCCCTCGGCCAGCCGCTCGAGCCGCCGCAGATCCGTGAGCGCGTGCGCGGGCTCGTGCTCCTGCTGGTAGCTCGCCGGGAAGGCGGCCGCGTACTCGCCGACCAGCGCCTGCGATACGTCGGACACCGCCGCCGCCTCCGCGACCAGGCGGTCGCTCCAGGTCCACGTCGTGGCCAGCAGCAGCTCCTGGATCCGCTCGCTGTTGTCCTCGGAGATGTCGGCGGGTTCGGCGCCCGGCTTGCGGTGCACCGTGAAATAGACCACGGCCAGCTCGGATTCGGTGGCGCGCGCCGAATAGGCGATCTGCTGGGCATCGAACTGCTCGCGCAGGATGTCGCCCATGCGCAGACGAACCTCGGTGGAGAAGCGGTCCCGCGGCATGTACACCAGGCAGTAAATGGTGTCGCTGCGCGCATCGCGCCGCAGGAACAACCGCACCTGGCGGCGCAGCCCCAGATTCATGACGGCGGAGACGGTTTCGAACAGCCTGCGCGCGTCGGTGGAGAACAGCTCCACCCGCGGGAACGACTGCATCATCTCCAGCATCGCCTGCCCGGAGAACGAGTTGAGGTCGAAGCCGGCCCATTCCACGACCTGCAGCACGCGCCGCGAGATGACCGGGATGTCGAGGATGTTCTCATGCAGGCCCGCGACGGTGAAGGTGCCGACGAAGACGTGCTCGCCCTTGACCATGGCGACCGTGTCACCCCATGCCGCGCGACCGCTCGGGTCGGTTGAGCCGTAGTCGGCGACGCTGATGAAGTACAGATCCCGTGACCCCGGCAGCAGCGACTCCACGGAGCCGTTGGCCATGCGCAGGACCGTGCGTTTCGCGCCGACCACCGGCACGCTGATATCCGCGGCGGCGCCGCCTGCGAGCACGCCCAGTCCGGTGCCGGGCAGCTGCCACGGCTCGAAATCGGCGTTCGCGCTCGGCGCGGAACGGCGGAAATGGTAGTAACCGTAACCGAGCGGGGTGAAGTGCCCGTCGGACAACCAGCGCAGCAGATTCGCGGTCTGCGGGATCTCGGCGTCACCGGCCCACTGGGCGGCCTGGTCGAGCTGGCCGGCAACGTTGTTGAGCACCTCGATCATGGTCGGCGTGTCGTCGGCGACTTGGCGCAGGTCGGCGAGCAGGGGCGGCAGCGAGTCCTCGATCCGGTCCACCAGTTCGTCGGACAGGCCCGCGCCCAGCTGCACGTGGATCCACGACTCACGCAATACCTGACCGTCGTTCGCATCGGCTGGTTCGGCCTCGCCGTCGCGGGGAGCGATGGACAGCACCCTGCCCTCGGCGTCCCGCGACACGTCGAACACCGGGTGCACGACCTCGGTGATCGTCGCACCGAGCCGGCGCAGCGCCGCGGTGACCGAGTCGACCAGCAGCGGCATGTCGTCGTTGACGATCTGGATCGCCGCGCCGAGCCCCGCACTGTCGTCCGGCCGGTAGACCCGCGTGGTCGCCGCACCCGGCGCACGGGTGGCCGCCAGTCCGAGATGCTGACGGAAGATCCGCTCGGCCCGATCCGTGATCGCCGACGTCGACGAGCCCGGCTGGATCCACCGGAAATACGCCGCCTCTAGATCGGTCGGATCATCGTGGAACCGCTTCGGTGAAATCGTCTGCTGGGTGGTTGCCACCATCGATCCGTTGCCTTCCCGAGAACTGCGCCCGTACGTGTTTCGTACTGCAAATAACGTACCGCTGGTTAACGGCACAATCAACAGTGTAACAATAAATCTCCGCGCCTGATATGGGTTACGGCGTCCGGATCAGGGAGTTCTCCCGGCCGAACGGATGCGGGTGGTGCTGCGTCAGCGGACCAGTCCCGCCCGCGAGACGAAGGTCTTGGCGGCAACCTGACCGGCGAATGTCGCCGTCTCCACCCGCAGACCCACCCGGGTGTCCGCGTACCAAACGGTTGCCGAGGGACCGATCGCCGCGTAGACGGGACCGTCGACGAGGGCGGCGCCGCGAGCGCTGCGCCAGCGGGAAATGGTGTCGGCCAACTGATTCGGTTGCATCAACTCGGCATAGAAGGTCAGGTCTCGGCCGCCGGCGATGCCGCCGAAGAGCATCGGATGGCCGGCGGCGATGACGCACTTCTCCCCTCGCCCACTGTCATCCAGCGGCTGACACACCGCCGCCGACCGCAGCTGATCCGGCATGGCCTGCGCCGGTGTGTCCGTCCGCGGCATCGACGGCAGCGGCATCGAACAGGACCGGGCACCGAGGACGGCGGCAACGATCATGACCAGGATTCCGATACCGACGGCACGCCACTGCCAGAGCGGATACGACCTGCCGACAATCTTCTTGGTCTCGGCGACCGCCTTTTCCGCCTCGGCGCCGACCTTCTCGGCAACCCCGGCCAGCTGGTGAGGCAGCTTGCCCTCGGCGACGGACTTGACCTCATTCACGGCCGCGCGCAGCGGCGCACCGCAGTGCGTGCACCGGGAATCCGCGCCGGTGTTGCGATTCCCGCAGTACTGGCAGACCAGCTCGGGCAGCGTGGACACCTCAGCGCCCCGTGATGACGATCGAGGAGATCGCGGTGGTATTGACCGACGGATCGCCCTTGGATTCCAACACGGTCAGCACGATCTTCGATGCGCTCACCGGGGGCTCGATCTTGGTCACCACCAAGGTGCGCTGATCGAGGGTCGGCTGCGTGTAGACGGTCTTGTCGCCGTCGAAGATGTACGAAACCCGGCTCGCGGTGCGGTATTTCGCCCACTGATCGGTGCCTTCCGCGCTGATGTGATCCCAGCCGGGCACGATGCCGATCGAGTCGATCTGATAGGTCTTGCCCAGGTCGATGGTGATGACCTGCCCGTCGACCTTGTAGGCGCGCACGCACGACCACGCCTTGCCCGATTGCCCGGAAAAGGCGTCCATCGCCGGCGTACCGCCCGGACCGCACTTCGACTCCGCGGATTTCACCTGGATGATCGAGCCCGCCGCCGGAGCGGCCGACGTCGCAGGCGCCGCCGAGGTCGGCGGCGGGGTGACGACCAGCAGCTGGTTCTGCGCCGTGTTCTTCGAGTCGCCACCACCGGTGGTGACCAAAAGCAGCACCAGCAGCACCGCGACCACCGCGCCGACGATCAGAGCCACCTTCGGTTTGCGCAGTTGGACGAGCGCGTCCTTGGCTACCTGCTGAGCCGGCGCGAGCCGGTTGGACTGCTGGGTGACCGCGGGGCGTTCCGGCTCCGGCTCCGGAGCGGCCTGCGCGTTCGACCTCGCCGCCGCCGTGGAGTAGTCGCCCGAGAAATCCATCGCGGGCGTCGTGTCCTGGCCCTGCCCGTTCAGCAGCGCGAGGATTCGCTCGCTGGCCCTCGGGCCGTCGCCGCTGCGGCGCCGTGGCGCGGCAGGTTCCGAGTCCGGATCGAGGTCGGGGAACCCGAGCGACGCAGTGTCGAACTCCGGGCTGTCGCTGGGCGGCGCGGCGGACGACCCGAACGACGGATCGGAAAGCAACGCCTCCAGGACCGCACCTCGATGACGGAGAAAGACGTCTCCCGCGTCCTCATCGGGCATGATCCGGATCGTATCCGGCGCGAGCGGCTCGCCGAGTTCCCGCTATTCCCGCTGCAGAGAACAGCTGACCAGACGGATCAGCGTTTCTTTTCCTCGGTCACGAAGTACTCCGGCGGCACATCGAATACCCGCGCCAGCGCGATCACCAAGTCCAGCCGCGGGATCGCGTCACCATGGATGAGCCGGTACAGACCGGACTGCGACACCGGCACGTCCGGGTAGGCCAATTCCAGGTGCTGCGCCAGCGAGTAGAGCGTCAGCGAACGCGTCGATCCGTCCTCGGTCGATACGACGGATTCCGCGATCAGCTCCGACAACCGGCTGGAGAAGATCGCGGCGGCGGCCTGTCTCGGGGTCAGCGCGTCCCCGGCGTCCTGATGAGGGAGATCGCCGCCATCGGAATGGGTGTCCGCTACCACGGTGATAGACATTAACCGACCGCTCCCGTCAGCTCACGCGACGGCCACCAGGTTGCACAGGCGCAACCGTGGGTGCAGTTGCCCGCGCACCGGGCGCGGGCGGGCCGTCGACGGTATCGAAATATCGTGTTTCGCCTCTCGGCTCGATGAGGTCAACCCGCACCGTGCGCATCGGAATGCTCACGTCCACCGCGGTCGCGCTGACCTGGTTGATCGCCAGATCGACGGCGCGCCTGCGCGGACCGCCGGGCTCGCTGATGGTGACCGTCGTGTGCGCGCTCGACGCACGCGGTGGCAGGTGGTCGAAGACGGCGATGGTCGCGGGGGTCTCCACCTCCGCACCGGCCTGGCTCCCCGGTCCTCCGGCGTTCGGATCGGCCATCCGCATCGAACGGGAGTCGCCGACCGCGGTGACGAGCTGGCGCCAGCTGTCCGGTCGCGCCGAATGGATCTCCACGTCGGCGCCGACCACCATCGCACGCAGAATGATCTGCTGCGCGACCGGCAGCATTGCCTGCACATCGATCGTGCGCCTGCGCGGGTTGTACCGAGCCGGGTCGAACAGTGGCAGCGCCAGAGTGTGCCGTGGCTGGCCGCTGATCGCACCCAGGATCTGGCCGTTCGGGCCGATCGCGATGGTCAAGTCGGCGACGAGCTCGTCGGGTGCGACGTCAGAGCCGGACTCGAAACCGCGCAGAGCGCGGACCGAGTAGCCGGTGGGCAACGACGCCATCAGTGCCGTGGACTGGTCGCCGCCGAGCAGGCGCAGATAGTCCGGCGGTGCGGTGGTCACGGCAGGGCCGATGAACCGGACGAGCGCGCGCGGCCCTCCTGCGTCGTCGGTCAGGCTCACCACCAGCGTCGTGCGGCCGCGGTTCCAGGTCCAGCAGTCGTCCAGCCCGACGCCTTCCAGGCGGGTCCAGTCGATCAGGAAGCTGGTCACGCAGCGGCCGGGCACCGAAGACTCCAGGGCGCTCCAGGTCTCCCGCAGATCGGTGAGCTCGACGCCGGCGTGCAGCAGCCGCGTCGCATCCCGCAGGGCCTCCGCGGGCAGCGCGTGCGCGGCGATGCCGCGTTCGCGTAGCCGCCCCGCGATCCGGTGCGTGGCGCTGGCCAGTGCCTTGGGGGCGACCACCGAGCACGGGCCACGCTTGCTCAGCGCGGCCAGGTTGCGTTCCTGATCGAGCCGGACCACCAGCCAGGTCAGCCGATCGCCGACCACCGGGTGCGAGCCGATCAGCTGGTCGTAGAGCATGCTGTAGCTGCCGGCGGAGCGGACCCGCTGCCCGGTGGTGACGATGTCGATGTCGACGGAGATACCGAACTGATCCAGCATCGGGTACAGCAGTTCCACCGGAATGGTGTCTTCGGTGTAGAGGGTTCGCTCACCGATGACGGTGGGCAGGTCCAGGTTCGGCGCGAGCTGGATCATCGCGATCAGCGTGTCGCCGGCCTCGTTGATACCGCACACACCCGCCGCGACCTGCACATCCCGGATTCCGGCCAGCTGCGCCCTTTCCCGCGCCCTGGCGGCCCGGCCGGACCGGTATGCCACCCAGTTGAGCAGCCAGCGCGCGCCCGTGCGTCCGTTCACCCGGACGGTGACCGTCGTGACCAGGACCGTGACGACCACCGCGCTGACCCACCATGGCGTCTTAGCCGACAGGCCGACCAGCAGCGGGCTGCCGACCACGACGAACGCGGCGAAAGGACCACGCTCGACGCCGCCGACCCGAACGCTCGGAAAGCTCACCGTCGCCTCCGCATCACGGAGTTCGTGTGACTGCCTGCGAGGCCGAGCAGCAGGGCGATGACGATGACGACGGTCGCGGTGATCGCCGGCACCGGATCCTTCGGGCGCGGCGGGGCGGGCATGGGCAGTTCCGCGGACCGGAACAGCCCGGCGGGCTGTTTCGGGGGCGTCCGGTAGCTCAGCGCCGCCAGCGGGTCGATCATGCCCGCGCCCACCGCGTTATCGATGCCACGAGCCGGAGCGTGCGCGCTGGCTTGCAGACGAGCGGCGATCTCGGCGGGGGTCTCATTGGGGAACCGCGACCGCAACAGGGCGGCGACCCCGCTGACGTAGGCCGCGGCGAACGACGCGCCGCCGACCGGAACCAGCTTGTCCGGCGAGCCGACGCCGTTGATCAGACCGCCGCCGCCGGGGCCGAGCGACTCGATGCCGGTCCCCGGCGCGGCCACCGATATCCACGGCCCGTTCAGCGAATCCTGCATCGGCGCGCCGGTCGCAGTGGTGAATCCGACGGTGAGCACATCGGCGCCGAACCAGCCCGGCGTGGAGATCGTCTTCACGTCTCGCCAGTTGCGGGGATCCGCGGGCCGGGCCGGATCGACGTCGGGATTCTGCGAGCAACCGACACTGCCCCCGGTGTTGCCCGCGCCCGCAACGATGAGCGCGCCGCGAACATGCACGGCGTGGCCGATGGCCGCCGAGAGTATGGACTGGTCCACCTGCGCGTCAGCGGGCACGCAGATCGGCAGCGACAACGTGATCACTCCGGCGCCTTGGTTCGCCGCGCGGGTGATCGCTCGCGCCATGGTGCGCACGTCGATCGAGAGTTGCAGGTCAGGATCGGAACTCGCTCGTTCGAGGCTGAACGCGCCGGAACGCGTGCGAATCGAGATGATCCGCGCGTCCGGGGCGACGCCAGCGAATCCGTCCGCCGGATCGGGGGCGGCGCCGATGATCCCGGCGACCAGCGTGCCATGCGCGTCGCAGTCGGACAGGCCGTCGCCGCCCGCCGCGACGTAGTCGCCGCCGCCGACGAGGTTGGGAAGGCGCGTATGGGGAGTCACGCCCGTATCGATCACGGCGACGGTCACGCCCGCGCCGCGGCTCAGCGCCCGGGCGCGGCGCAGATCCAGCGCGAGTTCCGGTGGTGGAACGCGGGACACGTCGCTGTCCGGCAGCAGACCCGCGGCCAGACAGCCCTTGTCCTGCTTCGTCGGGAGTTCGGGTCCGGGCGGATCGTCCGCGGGCGGCGAGCCGACCACGACCTGCGGCGGTTCCAACGCGATGGCGGGCGCGGCCGGGATGGCCAGTAGCACCCCGGCCAGAGCCGCTACAGCGGCGCTGCCGAGCTTCATCAGATCCCTCGCATGGCGGTGTAGACGCCCATGATCCAGAAGGCGATCACGGGAACCACCAGAATGAGCGCGTACTCCATCAGATCGATGACCCGCCGGGTCACTGGGGAAAGTCGCTTGCCGGGCAAGCGGATCGCCGCGACACAGGCCGCGATGGCCGCGATGGCGACCACCAATCCGACCACCAGACGCGCGACCGGGGTCTCGTACGCGCCGACCAAGACGAAGCCGACGCCGCACACGGTGACGGCGGAGGCGGTGATCAAGGCGATCGCTTGCACCCGGTCCGGATGCCAGCGCGAGCGCATCGCCAACAAGCCCGCGATCGCGGCGGCCATGACGATTTCGCGGATACCGCCGGGGCTGACCGCGGCCGAGGTCACCGCGGAGACCGCGAGCACGGTCGAGATCGAGGCGATCAGGCCGCGCAGGCTGGTCACCGCCAGCCGGGCGCGGCTCTCGATGCCCACCTCGTTGCTCTGGCGCTGTCGTTCGCTGTCCTCGGTGTGTTCGTCTCCTTCACGCACCGTCTCGGCGTCGAAGAGGTCGGTCAGCGTCGTCGGGGATACCTCGTTGCCCGGGTCGGGCAGGTCCGGCGGCCGGATGCGCGCGATCACCACGGAGATTCGTGGCGCCGCGGTCAGCAGCACGATGCCGACGAACGCGGCGCCACCGGCCACCTGCCCCACGGACAGATCCACGTAGGTCAGCGGCAAGGCCGCGGCGGTCAGGGCAACGCCGAGCACCGTCACCGCCATCAGCGTCGCGATGCCAAGCCCGCTCAGCCGCATCATGGTGGCGGCGGCCACCGCGGCGACCACCGCTCCGGCCGCGAGGTTGGCCGCGGCGAAAGGCCCTGCCTGGCCATAGGCGGGCGGCACCAGCATCGCGCCACCGGCGAACAGCAGCGGCGTGGCCGACAACGACAAGCCGAGGCAGATCTTGGCCGGAGCGTCGCGGCGGCGGGCCAGCGCGGCGCCGGCCCAGCACAGCGCACCGAGGAGCAGGGCGGGCAGCCCGCACCACACGACCGAACCGGTCATGGTCCACGACCAGGACAGCATCGCGGCCACCGCCGAGGCGCCGATTCCCAGCGCGGTGAGACCCACGATCGTCGCGGTGTTCACGTCGAATTCGGCGAATTCGCGCTCGTTGATCAAGGCGAGCGCGTCGGTGATGTCCTCGACCACCGGCGTGAACACCTCCGCCGACTCGACGACCGACAGCATCAGCACGGTGCCGTCGGTGACGTCGTGGTCGGCCAGGCTGCGCCAGCGCGGCATCGGCTGCTCGCCGGGGCGGGCCAGGCTCCACTGGCCCTGCGGCGGGGTGAAGTCCACGTTCTCGTCATCGATCGCCGAGGCCAGCACCACCAGCAGATCGTCGATGAAGGTCTCGATGGTGAACTTGGTCGGCACCACCACGTCGACCTGGTAGGAAGCGACCATCACGGCGATCCTGGCCCGTACGACCTCCGCCGACGGCTGCGTCCCGGCGGGCGCGGGCGCGACGGCAGTGCTCATGCCTTCGCCTCGCTGACGCTCGGCTCCGGCATGACCACCAGGGTGGCCGTGTCGATCGTTCGCTTGCTGCGCTCACTCATTGCCACGCTCCGCGATCACCGGAGTTGTCGGCGCCACCGGACAGGTATCCGGGGAATCCGTCGGACAGCCAGGCGGCCAGTTCCTCGAACGCGAGCACGGTCTCCTTCTCCAGCAACCGCAGGTCGATCTCGCCGCCTTCAGCCAGGTGCGCATCGTAGGGCAACACGCAGGTCGGGCGCTGCGCGGTCGCGAACAGCTTCTCGATCGCGTCCACGTCGACGGTCGGCTTCAGGGGCTGGTGATGCACGATGCCGACGATCGACTTGGCGATCAGATGCTGCAAGCCGTGCGAGCTCAGCCAGTTCAGGGTGGCCACAGCGCCGGTCACTCCGCCCACGGTGGCCGGAGTGACCACCACGACGGCGTCACTGGTCTGCAGCACAGACGCGGTCGCCGAATCGAGCACACCGGTCCCGCAGTCGACCAGCAGCAGGTTGAAGTGGCGGCGCAAAACCTCCACCGCGGTCTGGTATTCCCGGCCGGACAGCGCCTCGGTGGCCTCGGTGGACCATGGCGAGGCGATCACGGCGAGGTCGGCCGAGTTGATCGAGGTGAACGACTGCACCGCGGAGAACGCGTCCAGGTTCTGCGACTGGGCCAAGTCGCGCAAGGTGAGGCCGTACGGGTGCCTGCAGGTGCGGGTCGCCAGATCGCCGAAGTCCGGGTTCGCGTCGATCGCGACCACCCGGTCCGGGCGCAGGCTGGCGAATGTCGAGCCGAGCGTCGCGGCGGTGGTGGTGCGGCCGACGCCGCCCTTCACGCTAACCACCGCGATCTGATAGGTCGTGGTCAACTGTCGGCGGATGCGGTTGCGGCGGTCCTCCGCGCGCTGCTCAGCAGGCGAAAGCCCCAGGTTGAAGCCAACTTTGTTGAGTGCACCACGGACGCCCGAGTTGGAGCGCAGCTGTGCGCGCCTCGCGGCGGAGATGTCGGCGAGCAGCTCGATCGAGCTGAGCGCGGCGGGCAGTACCTCGATCCGCGGCGTCCCGTCATAGGCCGAGCGGTCTACGCGGTCCGGAACCCACTGCGTCGCCGATCCGGACGACCATTCCTGATTCGCGGACGCGGGGTCGGTCTTCCGCGCGAGCGCCTGGGATGTATCCGCGGCCTGCTCGCCTTGCTGCGCGGCCTGGTACTGCTCGGCTGTCTGCCCTGAATATTGCTGGGCTTGCTGTTGCGCTTCCGGCGGGGCCGCGAAGTAGTCCTGCTGCATATTCGCCTGCGGCGGTCGACCACTCGCCTGTGGCGGTTGCGCACTGGCCTGCGGCGGCTGCGCACTGGCCTGCGGCGGTCGGCTACTCGCCTGTGGCGGTTGCGCACTGGTCTGCGGCGGCTGCGCACTGGTCTGCGGCGGCGGCACACTGGTCTGCGGCGGCGGCACACTCGCGCTGGGCGGCGGCGCAACCACGCCCTGCGAGCGGTGGTCGGGTTCTGGCGCGGGAGGCGCTTGCGGCTCGCGCGGCGGTCCTACCACAGGGTCGACGTGGGGGAATGTGTCGGCATCCTGACGTGTTTCGGCAGCAGGCCCCTGCGCGACGGCCGCGTCCGCCAACTCGCCGGTCGGTGCGAAGAACGCGTCGTAGCCGCCGCGAGCCCGCGCGGCGTCGGCCGAATGACCGTTTCTGCTCGGTGCTCGGTTCATTTCCGTCGTCCTCTCCACAACCACGGTCCGACGTTCAGTTCAGTCTGCTGGTGTCGAACCAACTTCGGCCGGGCAGCAGGTCGATGAGCGCCCCGATACCCGACCGCAAGGCCACATCGTCGCCAGGGGCGAACGTGGACCATATCTCTCCATCCATCGCCCTGCTCGGGGTGACGATCAGGCGTCCCGAGAGCGTGTCGAGCACGCTCACACACGCCTCGGTCTGGGTCGAGCCGCCATCCCGATGCTCGACCACCAAGATCTCGGCGCGACGCACCACCTCCGCCAGCGCCCTGGTCAGCGCGGCGGCGGTCTGCGGCTGGGCGCCCAGCTCCAGCAACGCTTGTCGCCGTTCGTCCGGTTCGGCGGGCACCTCGTCGAGCTGCTCGACAGTGGTGGTCATGGGCGTGAACTGCAGTACCTGTGCGGGGCCGAGCGCGGCGGCCAGCGCGGCCGTCACATGCTCCAGGTTATGCCCGTCCTGGAACATCGTCTGAATGACCACATTGTCGTCACAGCGCACGGCGAGCACATGAGTGTCGCCGCGTCGCACCAGCGAAAACCGCAACATCGTTTGCGGTTCATCGTCCAGTCCGGTGGTCAGCACAATAGCCACCACTTCCATATCCGGTCGATCCAGGCAACGCAGCCAGTGCTCGACCGTCGGATCCACCCTCTCGCCGTCGGTGACGCCCGCTTCGGCGAGCTCCTGCGCTACCACAGCGTGCACCCGCTTCTGATCCTCGAGCCGGTAGACGTTGGGCACCAGCGCGAGCACCGCAGGATAGGCATCGATGCCCACCATCTCTTGCAACAGAAGAGCGGCATCGACATTCAGTTCGATCGATACCGGATCAGCTTCCACACTTCACCGAATACAGATCAGGGCCGTCGAACGCACCGAGGCAACCCGCGGTGCTGGTCGCCGAGTCCTCGACTTTGTCCGGACAAACAAGGGTAAAGGCCTCCTCTCCATCGGCTGGAACTCGGACACGGTGTACCTCACCGCGCACGTTCTGGGTTGGCCGCCGCTGGTTCGTCGGCGGCACCTCCGATGACACCGACCAGCAGCAACTGTTCGGTTTCCGACTCTTCGTGTTCCTCTCGGCGTTCGGCGTCGGCGTATTCGATGACACCGATGACCGGAGGCTGTTCCAGGACTGGAACTTCCTGAGGTTCGCCGGGTACGAACACCTTCGACTTCTCGCGGTCTTCGTCACGCTTGCGCCGCCGCATCTGCGCCTTCGGGGCGGTCGCTCCGCGGGGTGGGTTGTTGCGCGAGGCAGGCCCGGCGGCAGTCGGGTTCGACGTTGCGCCGAAGGCGGTGCCGCGGCCGAGCGACCAGTTGGACGGCATCCGGAACCCGCTCGAGGCGCCGGGCATGGCGCCGAGCCCGCCGCGGGCCATGTTCAGCGCGACAAGGCTGCCGACTCCGCCGTTCAGCCCGGCAAGGGTGGTCGAACTCTGCGACGGTTCGGAAAAGCCCTGCGGCTGCATCGAATTGGTACCGGAACCGTCCGCCGACGGGTTCGCGAACGAATCGGACGGCGACGACGTGGGGTCCAGCTCCGGCGCCTGATCCACCGGCTGCGTGGCGTCCGGCGTCGTCGGGTCGGTGGGATCGGGGGTGGACTTGCCCGGATCGGTACCGGGGTCATTGCCGGGATCGGTGCGGGGATCACCGGTCCGGTCACCGACCCCCGTGTCGCCCCGGTCGATGATCGAACGGTCACCGGTGTCAGAGAAGTGCTTCAGAACCGGGTTCTCGAGCGACATTCCCGGCGGTGTCGGCCCTGGATCACCAAAGACGATCGGCAATGGGACTTCCGGCTTCGGCAGCGTCGCCAGTGCAGCGGAGGCCGCGGCATCATAGCCGGACATCACCTCCGCCGCGGCCTCCTTGATGAGGCCATACTCGATTATGAGGGCCACGGCCGCCCCGAGCGCAAACGGAGCCAGCTTCGTCGTACTGGCCGCGGCTACCTCGGCCCTCCTCCGATAGTGATCGAAAAGCCATACCTCCACGCCCAGCATGGCGCCGAGAGACGCGGTGTACGCAAACTGCGCCTCTCTCGCGACATGCGCGGCCTGCGCGGCCACAGCGGACTGTTTGTGCAACCATGCCGCATGTTGACGAAACGCTGCCTGAGCCCGCTCCGACGACGGCCCTTGCCACTCCTGCCCCATCGCGTTCATCGAGGCATCTGTTCCGCTGGCAGTGGCAGCCAACGAGGTGGACAAAGCCGTGTAGGCGTCTGCGGCAAGCTCGAACACACCCGGGCCGAAACCGGTCTTCAACCGCCAGATATTCTCCTCCGGCGTCATCGCGCGGTATGCGAACGGCAGGGATGGCATGACATCAGCCTTCGCTCGAACTGACTTCGACTACTTGCCGAATCCCGAACGGTGGGCGCCAACGTGGCTGCCACCAGTGCTGTCTCCCGACGTGTAGGACACCTCCACCTCCGGCAACTGCGGCGCCGCGTCCACGCGGTGCTTCGCTCCCTCTACCGTCTTATCGAAGAGGTCGACCGCGAAGTCGAAGAAGGTTGTCGTGATTTTGCGACTCACGTCATCGATACCCGCCAGCAGCGGAACGCTGGCCGGAGCGGTTACACCCATCACCCCGACCATGTCGGCGGTCTCGCCGGCCAGTTGCACACCGATGCTGGTGACTTGTCCCGGATTGTTGAAGGCGAAGAACATGAGAGCTCCTAAGGAGGGACGCCGAACTCGCGTCGAGCGGTGCAATCAGAACGTTATGCTATTCCCACTGCTGGGAGGTGCGCTAGGCCCAGGTGGCGCTCGGGGACTGATCTGCGGCTATCGGCGGGCGGACGGGTGTTACACCTCGAGTCGTCCTCGCAACAGATCAGCGCCTGCCTGGTTGTCGCAGCGGTTTCGCGTCCGGTCGACACTGACCATCCAGCCCATGCGCAAGCGCCGGATACACGCGATCGTCCTCGACGAAGTCCGCGCGAACGAACTCGTCGAGGACGACAGCATGCGTCAGAATCGGTCTCGTCATAGACGCGAGCATCACACATCGTCATCCGATACAGCCCGTCCGCATCGCGACGCGAGCCCGATGCGGAGGGGCTGCACGGTGAACTAGATGTTGATGGACAGGAACCTCCCGCCCTGAGCCTTGTCGGTGTTGTGCATGTCGCCGCCCGCACCGGCCACCGTCTGGACCACCTTCTGCAAACGACCGAGGGCGTCGTTGTACTGGTCCAGCTTGCTCATCAGCAGATTGATCTGCTGCTCCCAGGCCTGCTTGGCGTCACCCGTGAAGGACGCCCGGAGTGCGGAGTCCATCCCTCGCAAGTCGCCGTTGTTGGCCAAGATCCCGCTGACAATGTTGTTGAATGTCAGAGAATTTGTGTCTACCGCAGCGTAGTCGTACTTCATTCCACTGGCCATGATTTTTCTACCTTTCTCGAGCCAGCTGCCGCCGGACAGTCGCGCCGACCGTCACCACAGGGTGTTGACCTTGCCTACCGCTTGGTTCGCCCCATCTACATTGACCGTGCCTGTTTGCGTCATGTCACCGGCAACACTGTTGACACCGTCCGCGCCGAGGGCGGTCGCACCGTGTTCAGCAGCGGCAGCCATGATCTGGGCTTTGACCTCCTCATCGGAAATTCCGATCCGGTTCGCACCGTCCGTCAGCTCTTGCAGAATCTGCTGCAGCGACGAGGAAAGCGCCTTTCCCTTCTCCCATGCCGAATACATGGCCGACTGAATCGCTTGGCCGCCACCCGGACTCGTTACGGCGGTCTGCAATTCGTCCTGCACGGCGACGAGGGCCTTCAAGTATCCCTCGTGTTCTCCTTGGATACCCATCCCCTTCTGGGCGCACGGGATCAAGTGCGCCGGGTCTGCGTTAAGGCCTTCCATCTGCCTATTCCTTTCCCTAATGAATTACACTCGGCCTCGGTGCGCATCACCGGGGACGTTCTGGAGAGCTGCGGGGTCGTCGAGACGATCCGAATCATCGTCATCGAAGTGCGCGAGCGCACCGACCAGCAGCGACCTTTTTCCGATGGACTGTTCCTTGCTTCCACCGTTGCCATACTCGATTCGCGGTCCTCGTCGGCGCCGCGCCGATGCGTCTGCGCCTTCGGCGCGGTAGCCCCACGCGGTGGCGTATTGTCCAACAGCCGCATACGCATTCGCGGTATTCAGCGCGAGGGTGCCCCCGGGACTGGTGAGCAACCGGCGGATATCCTCCTCCGGCGGCAGCGCATCGAATCGAATCGGCAGCATGACATCAGCCTTTACTCGGACACGTTCTACTACTCGACAAAAGCCACACTCATCGCGCTGACGCGGGCGCCGTCCAGGATGTCCTCGCTGGAATAGGCCGCCGCCACAGCTCGGATCCCCGCCTCTTCGCGGAGGCGATGGCTGACTCCCGCTCCGGTGCAACCGAAGATGCCTGCCTGGCGGACAGCATGGACGGGTGGGATCAGCAGGTGGCTGACATCGTCCGCCACGTGTGGCATCCGGACGTGGTCCGAAGCTCGTGTACCGATCACTTGCATCGGACCGGCGGTCGAGACGCCCGGCTGCGTGCTGACGAGAGGGAGATGCTCCGGACTGATGTCGAGAAACATGGAAATCTCCTAACGAGAGCTGCCGACTCGTCTCGAGCGGTACAAACAGAACGCTAAGCCATCCCCAATGTTGGGAATGTTACGCCGTACAGCGCACCTCCCCCGCGGCGGACGACCCGCGATCGGTTCAGGAATCCATTGGTGTCCAGGCAGATTGGACCAGATCCTTGCGCGAACGCATCGGCTCGACGAATATCCCGCGCCCAACCGGCTGCTTCATGGGCTTCACGTCACCGATGAGCATGCCGTCGAGCTTGGAGCCGTCCATGATCAGTCCGGACGAGTTGAGGTTCTTGATCTGGCCCAGCACGCTGTCGTACATCGCCGAATCGGCCTGGGCGATATTGCGGGCGACGATGATATGCAAGCCGATGTCACGACCGTCGACGATGATGTCCTTCAACGGTTCCAACGGGTTCATCAGCATGCCGCGCTGTGCGACCATGTGATAGTCGTCGATGACCACGAAGATCTCCGGGCCGCTCCACCAGGAACGCTCCTTGAGCTGTTGTGAGGTCACCCCGTCCGGTGGGCGCCTGCTGCGCATCTTCTCGGCGAACGGCGCCAACCCCTCGAGCAGATCCCGCTCGCTGGTCAAGTAGCCGATCAGCTGATCATCGGGAATGGCATCCATGTGCTGGCGCCGATAGTCGACCAGGAGCACGCGAGCTTGGTCCACGGTGAACTGCCTGCGGATCGACTGCAGAAACGCGCCGAGCACCGTGGATTTACCGCAGCCGGGCGCACCGACCACGATCAGATGTGCCGAGACACCGAAATCGGCTATGGCAGGCCGCAGATCGGACTCGCGCACTCCGAACGGAACTCTGAGACGCTCGGCCAGGCTCGTCGGCGCCGGGTGGCCCGCGAAGACCTCGTCGATACCGATCTGCGCTGGCAGCAGCTTCACCTCCGGCGCCCTGCGGCCCTGCATCGATCGCGTCAGGTGTTCGATCGCCGCCGCAAGGCCCGCGCCCGCCGATTCGGCATCGCCCACTCCGTCGATGCGCGGCAACGCGGTCAGCATGTGCAGCCCTTCGGCGGAGATACACCGACCCGGCCGATCGGGCGGAATGGCCGCGACCACAGCACGATTCGCGGTGAACACGGTGTCGGTGAGATCGCCGAGGCGCAGTTCCAGTCGTGTCTGCAGCAGATCCTTGATGGCCGGGCGGATCGCGGCCCAGCGTGAACTGCTGATCACCAGATGAATGCCGTAATTGAGCCCTTGCAGCGCCAACGACTCCATGACCGGCATGTACTCGTCGTAGTACGGGCCGGTGACGGCGAAACCGATATCCCAGCCGTCGACCACGAAGAACACGTCCCCGTGCTGATCCCCACGGGCCGTGAGTTCCGCCGATTCCCGCGGCGAGCTGCGCCGCCGCCGGAACTCGCGCATGGTGTCGATGCCGAGTTCGGCGAATACCGCCTGTCGTCTTGCGATGATGTTCGTGATCAGTGCGAAAGTCCGCCGAATGCGGTCGCCTTCGCGAGCCGGCGCCACCACACCGACGTGCGGGAGGTTGCGCAGACCGGACAGACCGCCAGAGAAGTCGAGGCAGTAGAACTGCACCTGTTCCGGAGTGTGCGTGAGCGCCGCCGACATGATCAAGCTCTGCAGCGCGGTCGATTTGCCGGACTGTGGGCCGCCGACCACGGCCACATGACCGCCCGCGGCGGACAGGTCCACCGACCACACATCCTGGCGTTGCTGACGCGGCTTGTCCACGATCGCCAGCGGAAGCCTCAGCGCCCCTTGCGGAACCGAGCTGGCGAGCTGGTCGAGGGTGGGCGGTGCGCCCAGCGGCGGCAGCCACATCTTGTGCGCGGGCCTGCCATGACCGGCGAATTGCTGGAGAACGGTTTCCATGATGGTCACCGGCTCGCCGTCCGCGGCAGGTGTCGGCGCGACCGGATCGGGCGCGGCGACCGGAGCCGGACGCACGTCGATGATGTGCGCAGCGGTGAAGCGTTGCGGCGGGCGATAGCTGCCCCCTGCCCGGCGCACCCGTTGGGCGGCTGCCACGGAGTTCTGCACGGGCGCGATGTAGGGCGAGCCGACATACGCGGCTTGGAACCGTTGCAGGTCACCAGATCCGACGCGCAGGTATCCGGCGCCCGGCTTTTTCGGCAGATGGTAGGCGTCGGCGGTGCCGATGGCGTCGCGCGAATCGCTGGTCTGGTTGGTGCGCAACGCGACCCGGTACGACAGGTGTGCCTCGAGTTCACCCATGCGGTTGGCGGGCACCTTCTGCGAGGCCAGCAACAGATGAATGCGCAGCGATCGACCGAGGCGGCCGATGGCGACGAACAGTTTGGAGAAGCCCGGGTGCTGCTCGAGCAGTTCGGCGAACTCGTCGAGGATGATCAGCAGCGTGGGCAGCGGGGGAAGGTCCGCACCCTGCTCGCGGGCTCGTTCATAGTCCGCCACACTGGCGAAGTTACCCGCGTCACGCAGAATACGCTGCCTGCGGGCCATTTCGCCGTTGATCACGTCCTCCATGCGGGTGACGAGATCGGCTTCCTCCTCCATGTTGGTCACGACAGCCGTCACGTGTGAGAGGCGGTCGAAGCCGAGGAAGGTGGCGCCACCCTTGAAGTCGACCAACAGCAGGTTCAAGACGTCCGAGGAGTGCGTGGCGATCGCCGAAAGCACCAGGGTGCGAAGGAACTCCGACTTGCCCGAACCGGTTGCGCCGATGCACATACCATGCGGGCCCATGCCCTCTTCGGCGGATTCCTTGATGTCGAGGTAGACCACACCACCCGCTGGGTCGTGGCCGAACGGGATGTTCAGCCGCGACCGTTCCGCGTCCCGTCGCCGGGGCCACTGCAAGTCGATGCGAACGGCGCCCGGATCGAGCAGCCCGACCATTTCCTCCCACGACGTGCCGCCGCTGGCCTGTTCGGCGGCCACCGCCTCCACCACCGTGGACAGCCGGTACGGCGAGAGGTGGCGCGCCATGGCCGTCACCGCCGAGACCGAGAGTGTGTCGGCGACGCCCACGCGGCGCAGGCCGCGCGGTGTCACCTCGTTCAGCGACCGGTCCTCGGTCACCGTGAACCGCAGTGCGCGGGGCAGGTTCTGTTCCGTGGCGCCCAGCCGCAACCAGGTGCAGCCGTCGATGCCGGAGATATCGCGGTCGGTGGCCGGCCCGCCGACGTCCACGATCAGCAGGTAATGCGTGCGATCCAAGGTGGGCTGCGAATTCGCCGAGAAAGGACCGCGATTCAACCCGGCGAGCACCTTGGTGCGCAGCTCGGCGACAGTGCGGTAGACCATCCGGCTGGACCCGATCGCGTCGGTGTCGCTCGGATGCTGGGTGTGCGGCAGCCATTTCAGCCAGGACCATTCCGGCGCGTCCGGATTCGTCAGCACCGCGGCGACCGCCACCTGGTCGGGTCCGTGCAGCACCGCGACCTCGGCGATCATCGCACGGATCAGCCCGGCCATCAGCTGCGCGTCGCCGTCGATGCCGACCTGCGGCGCGGACAGCAAATTGATCGCGACCGGCATGCCGCCGACCGTGGAATACGCCTTGGCGAACCGGGTCAGTTCGACAACGCCGACCGGGTCCAGATCCGAGGTGGGTGCGGCCTCCGGGACGATGACGCGGACCTGGTTGGCGATGCGCCCACGGCCGACCCGAACGCGCAGGAACTGCGGACTGGCGACCTGCACCTCCCACATTCGCTTGCCGCCGATCAACCGGGCGACCTCGTCCGGACCGGGATGGGTATAGCGTAGAAAAGTATGCAGTTCGGCTTCGGCCCCGTGCACCGTCTTGCGGTTGTCGGTGATGCTGCGCAGGTAGTCCTTACGTTCCTCGTTGAGACTCGCCGCACCGCCACTGCCGTTTCCGGCGAATGAACCGCCCATCATGCCGAACATCGACACCAGCATCATGACCGGGAACATCAGCATCATCGGGTTCATGGCACCGCCGCCGCGGAACATCATGACCACCATCCCGGCCATGGCCGCCACCATCACCACGGGCATGATCATGCGCAGCCGCGACGGCGGAACCGGTTTGGGCAGCTCGGTCGGCGGCTGCAGCCGCAGTTCGGTCACGGCGGGTGCTTTGGGACCGCGCACCATCCGGGCGGGTCGAACGAATCTGCGGGTACTGGTCACTACGAACCACCTAGCCCGGCGACGATCTTGTTGCCCGGAATTCCGTCGTGCTGAATGCGAGCCTCTTTCTGGGACAATGCCGGACCGACGGCGAACAACGAGATGACGCTCCACGGGGCTGGGACCGGTGTCCGGAACCCGAGTGCGGACAGCGTGGGGTCGTTGGTGCCGCCGTTCGGATCGGTGATCACGCCGTAACGAACGCCGCTGTCGGACACCCAGTACAGCGATTCCCGCAATGGCGATCCCGGTTCGGCTCCGGTCACCTGTACGAAACGGCCGGTGTCACGAGGCAGGTACGCCGAGTCCGCGGTGGTCCCGCGCGAGGCGGCCGAGGTCACCAGATCGACGACGCGGCCCTGTTCGTCCTTGGTCAACGGCAGTTGCCTGCCCACCAGCAGTTCGGTGGCCGCGTTCGGGTCGTTCCCGGCACGCGACCAGCGATAGCAGGTCACGCCGGAGCGTTCCGGGTCGACCAGGCGAATGGTGCGGGCCGGGTAGGTCGCCGTGCCCGGCCACTGGCCGGGGCGGAGGTTGGCCGCGATCACGTCCGGGCCGACGGTGCGAGTGGAGACCGAGCCTTGGGAGTCCGCATTGCGGACCATCGCTGCCAGCACCGCGGTCACCCGCACCAAACCTGTTTGCGAGACAAGGTAGTACGCGGCGCCCTGATCCGGTGTCGGCACGGTCAGCACCGACCCGACCGGAGTGGTGAATCCGGAGTTCAAGGTGACGGCTTCCCCTTTGCCTGGCACTTCGGGCACCCGCAGCGGCGGCACTTCGGGAATCGCGTAGACCAAGCCCTTGGACGCGGCCATCACCGGCGCGCTCGAATCGATGCCGAGCGCCATCGCGACCGCGGTGTTCGCGAGATCGATCGCCGCGCGAACCACACCTTTCTCGGCGTCGCCGTAAACCAGCCACGTAGTGGTGTCGTCGCGCAGCAACCGGGCCTCGCCATCGCCGAGCGGGCGGATCGCGTCACCGTCCACGGTGAGCGGACCGCCGATCGCGGTGGTCCGGACCGCGGAGCGGCTCACCGTCGGCAGACCGGTCGTGGGGTTGACCGGTGCCGCGGCGCCGGTTCTCGCCGTGTCGCACACCGTCCATGTCGAATCTCTTTCGTCGGTGTCGACGATGCTGCCGGGCGCGCCGGGAATGCCGACCCACGGCCCACGCGGATATTTCGACAACTCGTCGCGGGAGACCTGTACCGGTTTGTCGGGAGAACCGACGATCAGTCGAGCCGAGGTGAGGTTCAACGCCGGAAACAACCGGCCGCCCAGACGCACGAACAGCGCGCCGGTGTCCTTCTCCGCCACGATATTCGAATCCCCCACCTTCTTGGCGGGCTTGAAGAAGGCCAGCACAGCGGCGCCCGCGATGATCACACAGGCCAACGCGACACCGATGGCCAGTGCGGTGGAACGGCCACGCTGCGGGTCGTCGATCATCGACGCGTCCCGGCGGACCAGCGCATGTTCGATCCGCCGCAACAGAAAGCGCCAACCAGATATCTGGTGCTTGGTCACAACCCGGAAGCGCGCCACCGGTTTCATTCCTTCCGCCGACCTGCTGTCAGACCCTAACGGCCGGTAACAACCCGAATACCACCCCTATCCCCAACAGTGGGAATGGCGAATCCGGTGCACGCCCGAAGCCGCTGATCCCGGATTCGGCGCCGGTCGCGGAGTCCCGACCGGCGCAAACCGACGCATCACACCCGAGAGCTCGGCGCCAAACCCTCCAGTGCCGCGGTGACGTCGAACGCATCGATCGTCATGAGTTCTTCGTCGGTCATCGAGGCGATGTCGGCGTTGTCTCTGGTGAAGCGGTAGTCGCGCTCGGCCTCGGCGGCCTCGACCACATTGCGCACGAAACGCCCGTTGCCCGCCAGGTCGATCAGCCGCCTGCCGTTCTTGGTCTGCCCGGCCAATTCGTCGCAGCGCAAGCGCAGTACCTCGCGCGCCTGCTCGGAGAGGATCGAATCCTTCTTCCGTGCGATATGTTCGGCGATCTGCACCAGTTCGTCGGCGTCATAGCTGGAGAACCGGATGCGCTTGGTGAATCGCGAGGCGAGACCGTCGTTGGACGCGAGGAACCGGTCGATCTGGTCCTCGTATCCCGCGATGATCACCACCAGTTTGTCCCGGTCGTTCTCCATCCTGGCCAGCAGGGTGTCGACCGCTTCCTTGCCGAATGCGTCGCCGCCGGAAAGACCTTCCTGGATCAAGGTGTACGCCTCGTCGATGAACAGCACGCCACCCAGCGCCGAATCGATCAGCGCGTTGGTCTTCGGCGCCGTGTGGCCCAGATGCGTACCGACCATGTCGTTGCGGGACACCTCGATCACGTCGGCGTTCTCGACGACGCCGAGGCCGGCGAAGATTTTGGCGATCACACGCGCGATGGTGGTCTTGCCGGTGCCGGGCGGGCCGGAGAAGATCAGGTGCTGGGAACGCGAATCCACGGCGAGCCCGCGCTTGGCGCGGACCTGGTCCATCAGCACGCCGGATTTGAGCCGGTCGACCTGTTCCTTGACCGAGTCCATGCCGATCTGCGCTTGCAGCAGCTCCGAGGCCTCCGCGAGCAGGCTCTCACGCTCGGCGCGGGCCGCGGTAGCGGCCGCCTCGCGTGGGTCGTCACCCGTTTTCGGGTCCCACTTGTTCGTCCGGGAGGCGATGAGTTCCGCGGTGGCGACCTCGAACCGGTAGGACTTGTCCCGCACGGCGCGCTGCCATTCCTCGCGCTCGGGCCACAGTCCGGAACCCTGCAGACCCTTCAGGATCTTGTCGGCGGCGTCATGATCGCCGTTGTGCCGCATCAGCATTCCGAGCAGGAAGTGCGCGTCGGCCCAGATGTAGGACAGACTGCCCGAGGAGCTGTCCTCCACGATCCGCTGCGCGCGCGGCATGGCTTCCCCGAAGCGGCCCAAATGGGCCAGCGACTGCGCGGTCATCAGTTCGGCCGCGATGTCCAGCAGGCCGTCTTCCAGCACCGGCCGCGCGTTGCGCCCCGCGATCACGTCCGGCCACTGCTTGGTCCGGAAGAACAGCGACATGCGCACGAAGTCCGCCACGTCGTCACTGGGTACCTCGTCGATAATGGCCGCGGCTTCTTGCCATTCGCCGCCTTCGGCATACGCACACGCCTGCGCGATGGAGATCTGGTCACGATCGGCCATCGCGACCCGCAACCCGTACATCCCGATTTCGACCTGGCACCACAGAGCGCGGTCGACCAGACCCGCCCGCTGCTGGTCGCGATAGAGGTTGTGCACCGAACGGTAGGCGCCGTAGATCACCTCCGAGGTGACTTCCCCGGCCATGGCGCGCCCCAGCCAGGCATCGCACATGTCCGGATCGAGGTCGGTGGCAGCCCGAAACGCCGCCGCCGCGTGCTGCTCATTGCGCACACCACCCGCGACCAACCCAAGATTCTGAACACCCGTGTAGAACGCGTCCTCGGCCGCTGACACTCGGACTTCCCTTCCGCCGACCTAGCCTGATCGAACGATAGATTCCGGCGGTCACGCCCAGGACTCGACCCCTTCCCAATGATGGGAATTGCGACACCGCGCGCTACGGCGGCCCCGGCTCGACACGGCGAGCATGGCCGAACGCCGATCCGCAACCTTCGATCAGCTTTGACATGCCGATTTTGAACGGGCCGTCATATAGCGGTATGTTTGCCCCGGGTCGGCAATCATCCGCCTGCAGACGGCCCCTTCGGCGGCGGCTGGCAAGCCGCGATCCGGCCTCCAGCCGCCGCACAGCAGGTCAGAGACCTTCCGTAAATTTCTTGCCGTTATTTAGGTGCACACTATTGAACGTTCCGACAGAAGAGGGTACTGTCTGAACACAGATCGTCGGTCCCTCATCCTGACGATCTGAACCCAATACAGCGGCCGGTGGCACCGGCAGGCCACCGGCCGTTGTGGGGTACGGAGCCCGAGACAGGTCGAACCCGCACCCGGCAATGTGTCTACCTTTACCACTGCCGCCACCCCCACTTACCTACCCATTCCCCCTACTGGGAATGGGTTTTGTCGTTGGGGCAGAAGCAAACCCATCGGCAGTTCTGCTGTCAGAGGGAACGTCTGCGCCCTGATGCGTCCGGCTGGAAGTCCCGCCGACGCAACGGGTGCTACCGCCAGGGTCTGCTTGCCGCGATGGATGCCGCGACGATCAGATGTGCCTGCCGGGAGAATCCACGCGATCGGGCGGCGAGGCCGGCGCCGTCACGCGGGGTGGCGCCGGGGTCGCGTCGGACGACGCGACCGGCTCGACCTTGTCCCCAGCGGCTTTTCTCTCCCGAAACATGCGCAGCGAAGGCCTGGTGCCGGACGGAGCGTGCACCACAGCCGGTACCTCCCGCGTCCGCCGCGACTTGGTCCACGGGGTGACCATAGGTGCGCGTGGCTTCGGCCGGTTGTCGGCCGAGCGTGCGGGTATGGGCGGCAACGATTTCGGAGTCGACGGACGCTGTCCCCATGGCGTGGCCGTCGCGCCTGGAGCTTGCCGCGCGGGTGACGCAGCACCCGCCTGGCCTCCCTGGGCGGGGTTGTCGAGACCGCGCGCATGGCCGGCATCGGGGATCTGATCGGACCCCGAACTAGGCCGGAACAGCTCGGAATCGAACGCCGGACGCACCGGTTCACCGAGCCCCACGTCGCGGAAAGCTGCCGTACGAGGGTGTGACCCGTCCTGCTGATGCGTGGAACGTGGATCAGCGGTCGAAAGTCTTTCCGCCGCAGCGGCGTCCGGTGTGGTCGGCGCACCGGCAACCGACGGCTTCATCGCAGGGTCGAGGCCGGGTGCACCGCGTTCCGCTCCCCCAGCCGGTGGTGTCGGCCGGTCTCCGGTGTCCGCCCGTTCGTCCACGTTGCCTGTGGGAACGCGTCGATCCCCCGGCTGTTCCCCGGTTCCGGCCGCGGCCCTGGCGTCTTGCGTCGGCGGCTGCCCGCCGGCGGTTTCGGGCCGACCCTGGTGACTCCACTCCGTCGGCGCGGTGGCGCTCGGTCGCGACTCGAACCGTTCCCCCGGCTGGCGAACGAGATCGTCCGGCGTCGTGGTGGGACCGGTGGGCGACACCGTCCCCGGCGACACGGGATCCGCCATGTCGTCGAAGCGCGCCGGTGTCGTGAAATCCAGTGTCGACACGTTCTCCGCGAACGTGGCGGCGTGCTGCATGATGTCGTCGGCATGATCGTCGAGCAGCTTGGCGAAGCGATGCACCTCGTCGGGTTCGACGTACAGTGGCTTCGGATCGTTCGACGGGGCGGGCACACCGAGCGCATGCCGGGTCGTGTCGTACACGATGCCCTTGATCATGTCGTCGATGGCATGCTCGAGCGGCTCGATGGCCCTGCCGATGACCTCGGCGGCGATGTAGCCGATCAGGCATTCCTGCATCTGGTGGCAGATCCGGCGCGCCGCGGCGGCGACAAGGGGCGCGGACGGCGCCAGCGGTGGCGTCACCATCATCGACATGTAGGCCGCCGCCAGCGCGGCGAGTTCGGCGAGCACAGCGACTTTCACCACCGTGATCACCGTCGCAGCGGCGTAGAGCGCCTGTTCCACGACCTTGCACGCGTTCTGGAGCTGTTCCATGTGGGTCGAGTTCATGCTCCCCCAGCTGGCGACCAATTGCTCGTAGGACTCGCCCGAGTAGACCGCGCCCATATCGTCGAGCACGCCGGTCGCCGAGTCATGGGTGTCGCGCACCTGCGAAGCGAAGGTACTCACATGTCTGGCGAGGGCGCGCACGTCGTCCTCGTTGATGTCCGGGTACGGGATTCCGCACAGGTTGAGGAAGAACGCGACCTCATGGGGTAGATCTATGGCCACGCCCGGTTCTCCTCCACCCTCACCGACTCACAGGACTCGGACGACGACGGCTTCGCTGGGCATGCGCGACCACTTCACCGTCGACCCCGTGTAGGGCGCCTCGATGACCATGCCGTTGCCTGCCGCGAGCTGGACATGCTCGGGCCCCCTGGCGCTGAACGACCCGGCGGGGAAAACCAGGTCGCCGGGCCGCACGTCATCAGAGTGCACCCGGACCCCGCTGTAGATCTGCTCGTAGGTGGTGCGGGGCAACACCACGTCGCCGCCGCTGGCCTGGGCGATCGCGTACTGGGTGAGGCCCGAGCAGTCGAATCCACCGCCGCTGGGCCCACCCGCGCCGCCCCCGCCCCAGACATAGGGCGTGCCGAGCCAGCCGCTGGCGGCGCGCACCGCGTTGCTGCCCACCGTCCCGTCCGAGGGAACCATGCCGCGTCGCCGCAGCCGCGAGTCCGATCTCGACCTGCTTCGCGTTCGCCGGCGCCTGCGCGGCGAGGGCCCGTGCCGAGCCTGGCGCGTCTGCGGAATGGCAGGTGGCATGATCTTCGCGGCCTGCTGCTGGGCTGCCGCGACATCGGCATTGACCTGTTTGGTCGCATTGGTGATGGTGGTCTGGGCGGCATCGAGGAGTGCGGGACCACTGAAACGCGTGTCGGCCACCGAAGCGATCGCTTGCACCCTGGTTTGGAAATCCGCGATCTGATTACCCAGCCGTCCCCGGCCGTGGACCGTTCCGTCGCCCGACTCGCCGACGGCCTTGCCCACGATGCCGTCCTTGCCCGCGTGCGACTCCGCCACCGACATCTGCATGCCCAGCGCATCCCCGTAGCGCATCGCCACCGCGCCGGAATGCGGACGCAGATCAGTGGCGAGGGCTTGCCGCGCGGCCGCCGACTGGCCCGCGGGCTGGCCGTCCCCATACAGCGCGAGCAGCGATCGGAGCACCCCGTCCAGGTCGTTTGTCAGTGCAGCTGCCATTCGACCGACTCGCCATCGCCCATCACTGACCGCCTCTCACAATTCTGACTAGCCATTGTGTCGCCCGGACCGATTCCGTCATATTCCCATTCATGGGTGGGGTTCTTGAAACTGTGCACTCCTTCCCAATCTCGGGAAGCCGAGAGAATGGGTGAGGACTTCTGAGAGGCGGTGGCGACGGCATGGCACCAACGGCGGCGGATACCAAGGCCAAGCAGGCGGCAACGCTGGCGGCCACTCCATTGGCCAGCGTCGCTGCCGAGGCCAAGCACTTCTGGCTGGTGGATCTGCATTGCCCACCTGGCGCTTCGGAAGGGCTGCGCGCCTTCATCTCGCTGGCGGACACCGCGATTCAAACCGCCGTCGACCTACTCGGCCGCGGCATGAGCATGCCACCGCCTAAGGTGGACGATCTGCTCGAGCCCGCGTTCTACGAATCCCTCGGTAAAGGCAAGGCAGACGAGGCATACCGGAAAACCATCGACAAGGTCGAGGCCAGGCAGCTGCAACTGCTGCAAATGGACAACAAGGTGATCAAGACCTCGGTCACGGTGGCTGCCGAACAGGTTCAGGCTCTGAAATCCATCAAGAACATCGTGGCCGACCTCAACACGAAGCTGAAGTCTGCGGGCACAGCCAAACTCAAGCCCGCGCAAGAGCTGCCCTTGCTGAAGGCCGTCGCCGCCGCCGTGGACGCGGTGTACGACAAGGTCACTGCGATTGCCGACCTCAATGAGGAGGCGGCAAACGGGGGGAACGGCCAGAACGGCGGGGGTCAGAACGGAGGGGGCCAGAGCGGAGGGGGCCAGGCCCCCGGCGGCGGTGGCGGCGGTGACGGTGGATTGTCGTCGCTGCTTCCGATGCTCATGATGCCGCTGATGGCTGCGGCTCCGCTGGTGGCGCAGATACCGGAAATGCTGCAGAAAGCCGAAGAGGATAGGGCGGAAAAGGCCGAAAAAGCCGAGCAGAACCAGAAGGCCGGAGCGCCTGCGCAGCCCGGCAATCAGAATGCGCCCGCGCCGGTGCCTGGCGATCCGAACGCGGCTGTACCAGCTGGCGATCCCAACGCGGCACCGGCCGCGAACGCTTCCGGCGATCCGAATGTGGTTCCGGCCGCGGCTACTATGCCACCCGGCCAAGTGCAGGCCCGGCGGGCTCGGAACGTGCCCCCAACCGGACAGCCGGGCCAAGAACAGCCCACACCGGAGGACGAAGCGGATCCGGAACAAGGCACCGTCATCGAGGCATAGTCGACCGCGCAGGTATCTGGCTGGGGCGCGATACGATTCGAGTTCAGCGTCAGCTGTGCACACCCGGAGGGCACCGGCTGCTGAGGAGATCCGTCCGGCTCCGCACCGGTGGGGAAACCTGAATTCGTGACGGCCGCCCTGTCCGCCGTCCGGCGTGTTGTGCCGGTTCGAGCGGCACCCGCTGAGCACTGACAACCACATGTAGTCCGGCGGCGCCACGAGTAGTCCGGTGCGCCCGGCTCAATTCAGTCCGTCACCAGTGCATTTCGGCGCTATCGGCCGCAACCCACGGCCCGCGCACGTCGGTTCGCCACAGGATTCTTCGACCAGCCGCCGTTGTGGGCCCTCAGGACAGGGTCGTCACCGCGGCGAGCCACACTGTCGCCGCGTATATCCCGGATTCCGACCGGCACGCGTCCCATACGCGGGTGCAGGTGTCGTCCGCTGTCGGCGCCACAACTTCATGGGCGTTCTCCGACGTTCATGATCGAGGGCGCGCCGCCACTCGGATAGCGGCTGGGGCCAGCGCGGTGCTATGACCCCAGCCGCTCACCGGTTGTCACCGGCCCGCCATCAGCGTCGGGGGCCGACCAGCGCGGCACACCACATCACGAACTCAGGATCCTCGCACTCACGACCGCTCCGGAGGCGCGACCGGGGGTGGCGTCGACGGCGCGACCACGGAAGTGGGCGGCGGCCCCGCAACGACATCCGGTGCGGTGACAGCCGGGACCGTGGGCCGAGCGACGCGCTCGGGCTGGGTGGCGGTGGACACCGGCGCCGGAGTCGAGACGAACTGTGGATGCTGCGTGATCTGTTCGTGCGCGTACACGGCGTCGCGCAGCGTCTGCCTGCTCGACTCGTCCGCGAGCAACAGCACCAGCTCGTTGCACCGGCGCTCGAAGACCATGCTGCGCAAGGGCGAAAGCCCGGCGTCCACCCGCAGCTGCCCGATCTCCACCCGGCCGACGTCGACCCGCTGTCCGAGCATCGAGGCCGCCAGCAGATCGTCGGCGTCGCGCAATTCGTTCCACAGTTCGGACGCCACCGGCCTTCCCGCCTGCAGCGCGGCGAGAATGCGTTCCCGCACCTGCCGTGACGCGGCGGCCTCGGCGGGCACCGGTCCGGATCGCCCGACCTGCGCGTGCGCGTCGGCGGCGAGTTCCGTGCAGCGGGACCGGACCTGCGCGTCGGGGACCGCCGACACGTGTTCGAGAGCCGCGATCGACCCGGTCAGGCCGAGCCGGTCGGCCGTGTCCGGTGTGAATTCACGCAGATCGACGTCGTAGGACGGACCGACGAGTCCTTCCATCGCCGCGTCACTGAATCGGGAACGCAAGCCGGGGTCGATCGATCCGGACGATACCAGCGCCGACAATTGCGCGTTCGCCTTGGCACCCCAGGCCAGGCCGAATTCGGCTAGCACCCGGGCCGGGTCGGTCACACCCTCCCACGGCGATCCGCTGCCGTCTCCCTCGGTCAGCAACTCGTCCCAGTTCCACGGGGTGGAGACCTCCCGCGGCAGGTACAGGCCCGCTGGCAACCAGCCGCGGCCTTCGTTCGAGGTGATGAATACGCCGACTCCACCTGGACCACGCAGCACCGCTACCGACCAGGCCATACCCACCGGGGAGTCCACTGCCGCCAGCACGCTGCCGAGCAGGGTCTTGGCCAGCACCAGGTCGTCGTTCACCTGACCGCCGACCACATACGCCGGTTCGGCCTCCTTGTCCTTCGCCGCGGCCACCGCGGCGCCGAACGGAGTCGTGACCGGCAGCGGCATCGGCGGCAGGTCCGGCCGACCAGTCGCGCCGCTGGGTGGCTGCGCCGATCCTCTGTCGTCCGCCGAGGAATAGAGGGGTCCTGCACCAGTAGGTGGCACGCCGGTCCCGGCCGGCGCCGTCACACCGGTGCTCGACGGCCCGGTCGACGTCGACGTCGTGCCGGTGGCGTTGGGTGCGCCGCCGGAGGAGTCCGTTGGCGCCGTGACCGGACCGGACGGCGTAGCCGTGCTCGACGGCGTCGCCCCATTCGACTCGCCAGGCGTAGTGCCCAGGGGGTTGTTGTTCTGGGTGCCGTCGGGTCCAACCGCAGTCGGACCACCCGGAGGTCCACCGGGTGGCGGGGTGAACGGTGGCGTCGACCCGTCCGGACCAGGCGAATCACTTGACGGCCCAGCGGGGGCCACGGGCAACGGCGAGCCGTCGATCAGGCCACCGGCTTGCCGGATCTGTGAACCGAACTCATCGTCGGCATCTTCGTAGGCCTCCGCGGACGCCAGCAGGGAATCGCGAGTACGCTCATGCTCGCCGGCCAGCGCGTCACCAGCGCGCTGCCGGGCGTCATAGTACTTTTCCAGCGCCTCGTAGACCGGGAACGCGATCTTGCCGTAGGTGGGCAGGAAGTTCGCGAGCCAATCCGCCGGCGGTTTGGCCCATTCCCGGGTATCGCGCGCGACCTGGTCGTGTTGACTGGCCAGCTGACGCAATACTGCAGGGTCGATTTCCATGCGGCCATCCGGCATGCTCGATCAGATCCTTTCCCGCCACTGACCTTCCTATTGTCGATTCTTCCCAAGACTGGGGAGCCAAGCGGTGTGGCCGGCCTCGTCGAATAGCTCTACTAGTTTGAGCGAAAATATGTTTCGATATTGCGCCGCAACCCGTTTCGCTCCGCTCAACGCCCCGGACCCGCCGTGATAGTCGGACGACGGGCCGGACCGCCGGTCGGACCCGGTGCGGCTGGTTCCACGAATGCCGGGTGGCCGACCACCTGCGCGTGGGCGTACACCGCGTCGCGCAGACTTTGGCGTGTAGCGGCGCCCGCCAGCAACAGCACGAGCTCATCGCACCGCCGCTCGAAGACCATGGCACGCAAGGCGGTCATCTCCGAGGCCGACCTGCCGTCGTCGGCGCGCAACTCGCCCAGCGTCACCCGGGACACGTCCGCACGCCGCGCCAGCATCGACGCGGCGAGCAGGTCGTCGGCGTCCCGCAACTCCTCCCACCACTCCTGCGGCACCTCGCGGCGCTGCCGCAACGCGGCGAGGATGCGGTCGCGCACCGCGGGAGCCCCCAGCGCGGCCGGAGAACCGAGACCGGCCTTGTGCACGCGAACATGCGCGTTCGAGGCCAATTCCCAGCATCGCCGAGCGATCTCGGCCTCCGGCGTCGCCATCGCGCGCTGTACCAGCGGCGGCGCACCGACCAGTTCGAGACGGTCGACCAGTCCGGGCTTCGCCGCGCTGAGATCCATCGCCGACGAGGCGGCCACCTCACCTTCCATCGGCACCTCACCCAACTGCCTGCGCAGGTCCGCGTCGATCTCGCCGGACGACACGACCGCCGTCAACCGGGCGCCGGACTTGCGCCCCCAGGCCAGCCCGAACTCGGCCAGCACCCGCGCGGGGTCGGCGACGCCCTCCCACCCGCTCCCATGGGAGACCTCCCAGACCCACGGCGTGGACACCTCACGCGGCAGATACAGTCCGGCGGGCAACCAACCGCGACCTTCGTTCGAGGTCACGAACGCGCTGACGCCGCTCTGATGCCGCATCACCGACACCGCCCACCCGAGGCCGACGACCGCGTCGCCGCCCGCGGCCAGCACGCCGCTGAGCAACGTGCGCGCCAGCACCAGGTCGCCGTCGACCCGCTCGCCAAGCACGAACGCGGGCGCGGCGGCGGAGGTCATGGCCGCACCGACCACGTCACGGATCAGCTCGTCGCTGTCTTCGGCCTCGCTCTTCGCGGCGTCCGCGCGCTGGTTGGTCCGCTCCGGCGGCTCCTTGCCGGTGCCGCTGGACACTGCCGACGGCGGCGCCGACGCACCCGCCGTGACCTTCGGCGCGACGACTTGCCCGCGCGACTCCACCGGTGGCGCCATCGGCTTGGCCTGCACCGGTGGTGGTCCCGAGCCCGCCTGGGCCGAGGGTGCGGAGACCCCTGACCCGGACGGAGCGGCCGACCCCACTGATGCTCCCGATGCGGCCGGCGCCGGTGGCGCGATGGGCGGCGGAAGGAAGAGCGGTGGCACCGCGGCGGCCGGAGTGGTTGTCGCCGTGAACGGATCGGAACCGGCCGCGTGGAGCGATTCCTCGGCCGAAACGGTGGTCGAACCGTCATGAGCGGTCGACTCCGCACTTTCGGCCGAGGGGTCCGCGGAAGTCGTATCCCGATGGGCGTCATCCGCCGAGGCATCCTGGTCCGAACCGGCGGTCTCGCTGTCGCTGCCCTGCGCACGTGCGGGACTTCCTGCGGGCGAGCCCGGTCCGTCATCGGTGACGGCGCCGTGTGCGTAGCCGACGGGAGTCGTCGTATGGCCGGGTGCCGTTGGCGGACCGGGTGTCGTTGTCAGGGGCGATGGGCTCGTCGACGGAGGAACGACGGAAGTATCTTCGGTCGGACCGGCATTCGACGGGAGTTCAGTTTCGGCCCCGGGCGCGAGTGGGTCGATCTCGGGGTCATATCCGGTGCCATCCGGAAAAAGTGGTATCGGGAAAACGTCATTCGGCGCGGGCCGTCCGGGTGGTCCGCTATGGCGGTGGTTGCCCGAGTGGTGATGGGCGGGCCGGTGCTGTGGATCGGCGCCGTGCCCATCCCCTTTGCCCGGTCCGGATTCCGGCGGCCCCATGGGTAGGTCGGGAAGGGGGAAGCTCCGCGCGCTCCGGACGACGTCCTCGACGTCGTCGCGTGCCGCGGCGATGATACCGGGAATTCGGTCCTTGATGGCCTCGGCGTCGGATTCGTCCTCCTCCGCCGCCGCGGCGCGCTTGGTTTGGTCGATCTCCTTGGTGGCGCCCTCGACGATGTCCAGGATCTGGCTCCGCGTTCGGCGCACCACATCGGAGATACCTCGGAAGGCATCCGCCGTAGTCTCCAAGGCGTCGATGAACATCTGTCGCTTCGCGTGCCGGCGAAGCATGTCTTGCTTGACCGGTTCCAACCCCGCGCCGGAGCGCACCCGCTCGTCGAAGTCGCGGCGGCGGCTTTCGGCGTCGAACAGGTCCAGCGACGCCGCACCTTCGCGCGCAACGCGTTCGAGATCGTTCCAGTGCGACGGGCCGATCTCCGGCCAGTTGTCGCGGACGATCTCGCGCCAGTACGGGCTGTTGCGCTCCGGCTCCATCGACGGGATCAGGTGGACTCGGTGTGGCGAACCGTGGCGGCCCCAGCCTGGTCCGTGTGGTCGTATGCGCTGATGGTCTCGGTGACGTGCCCATCGACCGCGACCGTACGGCGGGCATCCCCATGCACGTGGGCACGGAACAGTCGTCGCACAGCGCTGGTGTACTTGCTGTGGTCCAGATCGAACTCCGACTTCGGACCTTCTGGGACCTGGAATTTTCCGGCGATCTGCTCGACCCGGTCACCGAACGTGGTGTCCGCCGTCCGGTACTTGCGCCAAGAGGCGGCGACCTCGTAGGTCTCGTCCGTATCCACCTTGTCGTTCATCTCGGTGTCCTCTCTCCAAGGTCGAAACTCTGCACTCAGGAATCGCGTCGGAACTCGGACTCCTCCATCGCGCGATAAGACGCCTCGGTCGGGAGGTCGAACGAGTCGATCGTGTAGGAGCGAGTGCCGTTGTACTCCATTTCGGCGCGCAACCCGACCCGTGACTTCGCATGCGCCAACCGGGCGAGCCGAACGATCTCGGCAGCCAGCCAGGTGTCGCCGTTGTCGCGGGCATCGTCGGTGATGTAGAGACCGATGATCTCGCCATCGCGGTCGCAGCCGACGCCGACGGTGTGATCGGGGTTGAACACCTCGTAGGTCATGCTCCGCCAGTCCGGCGGGGCGGCGTCGAGATCGTCGTCGACGTCGAAGTCGTCCATGTCGATCGGGTGCATGTCGGTCATCGGGTGCTCTCTCAGAGTCGTTCGGCAGGTTGAGAACTGATCGCGTAGCCTGCGTCGTCGGCCGTGGCGTCCAAGCGCGCCGCCAGCGCCGACCACGCCGCGTCCTCGATGCGCATGACCTGGCGTAGCTGCCAGAATCGCGCGCCTAGGTACATCTCGCCGGCGCCGTCGGCGGCGACGTCGAGATGATCGGGACCGTCGGTGGTCGCGTTCAACGTCACAGCGGTGACGGGCGGGCGCGTGTCGTCGACGTTCACCAGGGTGGCGCCGCCGCCGGGGATGAAACTCTGCCGCAGCCGGGCGCTGCTGCCGATCGCGACGTCGGCGCTGTTGGTGGTGATGGTGACGTCCGGGTTCAGCAGCAACTGCATCACCCAGGACCGCGCCGCCTGCTCGGGGTGGTCGGCGTTGATCGCGATCGCGAGGGTCGCGGCCAAGTCGACCACGAGCACCGAATCCGTCGTCGTGACACCGGCGATCACCAGACGCTTGGCGGTGCCGACCGGGTACGGCAGATCGTCGGCGGCCAGCGACACCGCGTCCGCGCCGACCCCGCCTCCGGTCGCGGGATGCGCGGTGACGGTACCGGTCTCGACATCGATCGTGTAGGCCACGATCGTCTCCGGCATGCCTTCCGCGACCCCGGCCAGACGCACCAGCCCCTCGTCGTGCAACCACCGCACCGTGTCCGCGACGGTGACGTCCGGGGTCGACTCACTCATACCCGCGCCTCGTTGCCGCTCGGCGCCGGCACGGGCGAGTAGTCGGCCGTGTCCATCGTTCGCTCGCTCATCCCGCATGCCCGGACGCAGTGGTGACGGGCTCGGTTTCGTCGATCGGCGTCGCGTCCATGACGCTCTCGTACTGCCGCGCGGCGTCGGCGGTGCTCTCCCGGATGGCGGACATGATCTCGTTGATCAACTCGGGGGAGGTCAGCCGGGCGGCGGTACCCGGTGCCAGATAGAGATCGGTCAGCCTGCCCATGGCGTCGACCTCCGGGATGACCGCACCGTTCGGCGACGGCCTGCGGGCCCGGATGTTGTCGATCTTTTCCCGCATCTCGGCGATCCGGTGCCGCAGATCGCGGGCGGCATCCAAGGCCGCCTGCACGTCCGGGTGGATGGAACTCATGACTCCACCTCGCTGCGCTCACTCATGCGTTACCTCCGGGTTGGCTCGGGGTTTGGTTGGTCGGCGCGGGCGTCGGCGAGGTCACGGTCGGGGCTATCGTGGGCCGCTCGCCGATCACCGCTTCGGTGTGCGGTGTGTCGTCGACGTACATGAGGCGGTCGGGATGCCACGCCACAACCCGGTTGCGTTCATTGCCGCTGCCGCCCGCGTTGCCCATGCCCGGCGCCATCGGCATGTAGGGCATCATCGGCGTTCCGCCGCGGGCGGCGGTATTGGCGGCCGATGACGCACTGAGCGGTTCGATCACCGGCGTACGTGGCATGGACGACGAGCCAGCGCTGGCCGCCGCGGTCAGCGGCAAGGCCGTGGCAGCGACGGTTTCCGTAGTGACGTCCGAGATGCTGGTGCCGAGGCTGCTCGGCGTCCCGCCGGGGCTGCCGATGCCGAGGCCGCTCGGGATGCCGAGGTCGTCGTAGCCGTACTCCTCGAGGCTGTAATCGTCGGCCGAATCCGACCGGCCGAGTTCCGCCAACGGCATTCCGGCCGAGGCCATCGCGCTCATCAGAGCGGGCAGCATCGAGCTCAGCGCGCTGCTGTCGCCGCCACCGCTGCCATTGCCCTTGCCGTTTCCGTTGCCTTCGCCAGTTCCCTCACCAGCCCCCACTTTGGAGCCGACCTCGGTGGTGTATCCGGTGATCGTCTCCATCGAGCGTGCATTCTGCTCGTTGAATTTCGCCAACGCCGCCTGGATGCCGAGCTCGTTCTTGGAGCGCATCGCGGCGAGCAGCTCCTTGCGCGCCGCGATGATCTCCTGCGGGGTCGGGTGTTTCGCCTTCGCCGTCCGGAATGCGTCGCTGTAGGTGTCGATTCCGTCGGCGAGAAGCCCGAGGCCCGTGCCGATCTGGTCGAGCCACCCGCGGCGCTGACCGAGTTCGGTCGCCGCCGCGGCCCCCACCGGCTCCCAGTTCTGCATCACCCGCGCCGCCGAGTCGACGCCCTCCGTCGCGAGGAGGTGCGGACCACCGGTGAAACTGCGCAACGCGTCCGCGAATCCCTTTGCCGCGCCCGGCCCCGGCCCGGTATGCAACTGCTTCGCGAAGGTCAACGGGTCGACCGCGCCGCCGGCAACCGGAAACCGGATCGACGGCGGCCGCCGCTGGCTGACCTCTTGGACCTCGCCGACCGGATTGGCGACGATGTCGCGACCGCTGCCGCCGATCGTCTGTGCGCCGCGGTCGTCTTCTTCGGTGTAGTCGACCGCCGCGGCGCCGACGTTGTACGCGGTGCGCTGAATCTCATTGAGCACACCGATCATTCCGTTGAGAAGCGATGCTGCCTGCGCGTTGAGCTGCGGCACCGCCTGTGCCGAGATCGGGTCGGCCCCCGCTGGCACGACCCAACCAGGGGGCAGCGCCGCGCCGGTGTCGCGTGCCATCGCGGCGAGCTTCGCCGCAGTAGCGACGAGTTCCTGCGGATCGACATTCAGCGGCATCGCAACCTCCTCTCCTCATCTGCCGCACTTCCTCGGCTCGCGCGATCAGCCCGCGATTGTCGCGGCAACCGGCATTGCCGCGTTCGCGGACTGATCGGCCGTGCCCGGCGTCGCCGGGGGCGCGCCCCCATCCGCCGGCGCGGTCAACTCGATGCCCTTCGGGTGCGCGAATCCGGCGAACTGACCGAATTTCTCTGCGAAATCGGGCATTTCCGGTGTCTTCCCGCCGTCGCCGGGCACGAGCATGCTGAAAGGCTTCAGCTCGCCGTTGACGATCACCTCGAGCGTGCCACTATCAGGCGCGCCACCCTCCTCGGAGCCGAATACCACGACGATCGCGGTGCCCTTGTCCCAGGTGGCGACATCGCCGGTCATCAGCTGGTACGGATCGACACGATCGCCGATCTGCTTCTGGTCCGACCACTTCGCCGACGTCTTCTCGTACGCCTTCTGGGCGTCGGTGCCGCTCTTGTTGCCGAACGCCGCGTCCAGTGCTTGGGCGACCAGCACGGACACTTTCTGCGTGCGGCCGTCGGGGAACGTGTAGATCACGCTGCCGTCCGCACCTGGTGTGCGTCCGGGCACCCCGGCGGGCGGTGTGGAAGACGTTGTGCCAGAGGGCTGTCCGTGATGCGTCGCCGGAGCCGTCGTGGATTGCTGCACCGAAGCGGGCTGCGCCGTGACCGGCGCGTTGACCGGCGGTGGCGTGACCGCCGCGACTTCGTCCTCGAAGCGGTCCGGATCCAGGTCCCGGCGTCGGTCGTTCAAGTACTGATCGGCGCGGTCTCGGTTCATCATCTGATCCCACATCCCCGGCATCATCATGCCCGGGCCCATGCCGCCGTACGGCGAGGTCGCGGCCGCGGGCTGCATAGGGGGGGTGGCCGGCGTCACGCCCGGCGTATTCCCGAGATTGTCCAGCCCGCCCGGTGTCTGGCCATTGATGCCAGAATCGTCCAAGCCGCCCGGCGTCAGGCCGTCGGGAACGCTGCCGTCGTCCAGATCGTCCAAGCCAGGGGGGAAGCCACTGTCGTCCACGTATGGCGGCTCTGCTCCAGGCGGCGGCGCCGGGGACACCGGGGGCACGTAGGGCGGAGTCAGCGCCGGGTTCTTCTGCGCAGCCTCCAGCGCCGCTAGTCTCTTGTCGAGTTCCTTGGTCAAAGCTGTCTCTTCGTCGACGCCATCCGCATGCTTGTCCTGCTCGGATTTGGCATCTGTCATGATTTTCAGCGACTCTTCCATACCGAGCGTGACGTAGGTCATGACATGTTCGTTCATGCTCATGTTGTCGGGCGGCGGAGTCTCCGCCTGTACGTTGAGACCCTCGATCAGGTTGCTGACGTAGCCCCGAGCAGTCTCACTGGAAATCTTCGACTTTTCGATCTTGTCCTTGACCTTGACATCCTGCTGTTGCATGGCGTCGAAGGCGCGCCGGAGGCCGTCGTTGACCGTGACATAGGACTCGAACATGCCCGACCTGACTTTGTGGTTTGTGTAATCCACCTGCGGCACCGTACCGTATTCCGGCACCGGCTGTTTGGAGTCCTTACCGAACGCGTCCCAGTCCAATTCCAGAGTTGTAAGCAGACTTTTTGTGTCAGTGTCGTCTATTTCCAACCAGTCATGAATTTTTGTGGAGAGCGTGAGCTGCTTCGGCCACTTTTCGGAATATACGTCGGGAACATACAAACGCGGCATTTCGTCCGTCATGGAGACACCAGCGCGGGCGGAGTAGTAGCACCCCTGAATTTCTCACCCGCCGGGCGCACCGGGAGCTTTGCGGGCATCCCCGACCCCGGCGCCTGCGGCGTCCCGCCATACGTGAGGCTCGTAATTCCGGCACCCGTCGCGGAGCCCATCAGCCAGCCTCTGGCTGAATTGCCCGACCACCGGCCTGCCCCATTCCTCGCGCCACGAGCGACACCCGGCCGCAACGCGCCCGCGAGCGCCCGCGCCGCTGGTCTCGTCATCGTCCGCCCGAACAGCGTCGGTGCGGATGCGAAAAGACCTCTCGCCGCTCCGCCGCCCGCTCCTCCCAGCAATGCACCGAGGCCGCCGGTCAGCAGAGCCGATTTCCCTGCTTCGTCCCAGCTGCCGCCCTCCGCGAACTTCGTGAAGAGCCCTTCGGCCAGCCCTGAGCCGAGCGCAGCGCCTGCCGCCGTACCGAGCCCCGGGGCAACCAAGGATCCAACCGCGCCACCGACAATGGTGCCCGCGGTGGTGGCCGCGAAGTTGAGAACTCCACCCCAGAATCCCATGAGATCACCTACCTGATGTCGAGCGTGAGCGCTTGATGCAAGGACCGGCACCCCCGGTCAAGGCCAGGGAGGGTTTGTGCATCACCATGGCCAGGTCCGCCTCTCGATCAACGCCTCATCATCGACCGGAGCAGCGCGAGGAGCGACCGACCATGAGTGAGACCTACTTTCGACGTGTTCATTGTCGAGGATTCCCACCTGCGGGAAGTAGCGTCCTGGCCGGACCGGCCAGGATGATCGTCCAAGACTTACACTGACATGCGCGAATTGCCCCGGCCGCCAGACCGTTTCCCGCCGACGGTGACCGAGTAGGAGGAAGTATCGGATGAACCTCCGTCGCCTGCTGCTCGAACGTGCCGCCACAGGCCGTCTCCACCGCCGATCGTGCCGACAAGCCTGGATGTGTCATGACTACCGCTGAAGTCTGGCCCGCGGGCGTCGAGGTAGAGGCGAAAGAGCCGGAAACGGCTGAGGATCAGCAGCCCAGGCCCGCGACTCCATGGTCGAACCGGCCCGCACCGCGACGTGCGGGACCGGGTACGAGTGCTCCAGGGCAGCCGGATGCCTCCCCCGCGCCGGGCCAGCCGGGGCCTCCCGCACCTAATCAGTCGAATGGCGCTGGTCAGCCGAATGGTGCACCTGGTCCTGGGCAGTCGAATGGTGGTGGGCAGCCGGACCAGCCGGGGCAGTCTGGGGCGCAGGGTGTTCCGGGTTCTGCTGGGCAGCATGGAAGCCCGGGTCCGTCGGGTGTGCCTGGTCCCGGTCAGCCGGGTCAGCCGGTGCCGGGTGAGGTGGGGCCGGTGGTGCCGGGTGGTGTGGTGGCTCCGCCGGTGGGGCCTGTGCCGTCGGGTGGGGATGGGGGTGAGTCTGCGCCGCCGTTGGTGGATGGGGATTTGGTGGGGGATTTGTTGCCGGTGGCGGCGATGGCGGCGCCGTTGGCGTTGGGGATGTTGCCGATGATTGCGTCGGCGTTGGCGGGGTTGGGTAGTGGCGGTGGTGGGGGTGGTGGGTCTGCTGCGGCGCCGGTGGCGGCGGATGGTGGTGGTGGTGGTGTGGCTGGTGGGGGGATGTCGCCGGAGGCGGAGCGGGCGTTGCGGGTGTTGAAGGCGTTGGAGGCGGTTTATGGTGGGGGTGATCCGTCGGATCCGCGGGTGCGTGAGTTGCAGCAGCAGTTGGGTGTTTCGCCGGGTGGTCGGGGTGCGGGGGCGGGGTCGATTCGGGCGACGCGGTTGTTTCAGCGGACGGCGGCGAAGGCGTTCAATAATTTGGATAATCAGTTGGTGTCGTATGTGCGGGGGTTGGCGGGGTCGAACAAGGTTGATAAGAAGGCTGTTGTCGGTTTGGTGCGTGAGGTGAATGTTGCGTTGGCGGAGTTGGGGCCGCAGGCGTATACGAAGGCGGGGCAGCGGAAGGTTCATCAGATTTTGACTGCGGCGTTGCAGAAGGCGCAGTCGATTGTGTCGGGTGGTTCGGCGAAGTCGGCGGATACCGCGGCGGCGATCAATCGGTTGACCAAGCAGTATCTGTACAACATCGCAGGCAAAAACTACCGACCCGGCGGCAACCGTAATACGGCCGGAGCGTCCTCGGCCACGCAGCGGGCGATCCAGATCGCCGCCGGTGAACTCGGCGTCAGCGAGTACGCCCAGAATCGCGTGAACCGGCCGTACAACATCAACGACGCGTGGTGCGCCTCCTTCGCCACCTGGGCCTGGAGCCAAGCCGGCATCAACGTTCCCTGGTCCAACAAGAATCATGTGCGGAGCATCTGGTCCGATGCGCAGCGTATGCGTCTTGCCGACAGCTCATACAACGCCCGGGCCGGCGATCTCGTCATCCTCAACGGCGGCGAACACATCGGCATGGTGGTGGCGCGCACCGGCAATACCATCACCACCATCGAAGGCAATTCCAGCGATGCGGTGCGCCAGCGGACCTACTACCTCGGCACCAGCGGCATGGTCGGCGTCGTCCACCCACCCAGCTGACCCACCGCCCGGCTTTCGCTGGACCTGACCCGCATCACCCCGCGGCCCGATCGGCGGATGGAATCCAGATCAGATACCTCGCGCACGATGATCTTCATACACGGCGAACTCCTCCAGTAACTGTTCATCCGGAGTCAGATCCGAGTGCCGGTCGGGCCCCAGCTGACGTTTGACCGCGAACGCCAACGCTTGAGCGACCGAGCTGAGTGCGGTCAGCGAAGGCAGTTCCGCCACGCTGTCGGTCTCGGCGTAGAACGTCACATCCGCGATGCGGGCCAGCGGCGAGGACGGCCCATCGGTGAGCGCGATGGTCGTGGCGCCGCGGCGGCGCGCCCATTCCACGGCGTGCACGGTGTCGCGCGCGTATCGGTGGATCGAAATCGCCACGAGCGTGTCCCCGGACTGGATCCCGCGCAGCTCGTCGACGAGCAGCCCGGCGGCCGCCCTGATCTGTCTGACCCCGGGCCGGATCGCCCGCAGCAGATAGGTGACCTGGTAGGCCACCGCCAGGGAGACCCGCAGTCCGACGACATGCACCGTCTCGGCCGACGCCACGGCGTGCACCGCGCGGTCCCAGTCGTCGCGGTCGATCCGGTCGAAGGCGCGCGCCATATTGGCCGCGTCGCGGTTCAGCACGGCGGAGAGAAATTGCTCTCGCGAGGTCGGCTCGACGGCGCGCTCGCGCAACAGATTCGCCTCGGCGGCGAGCTGTGTCCGACAGAGCTTGACCAGATCCGGGTATCCCGACAGACCGAGCATGGTCGCGAAACGCACCAGCGACGAGCGATGGACACCGGCCAGTTCCGCGCTCTCGCCGATGCTGCGAAACGCGGTGCCGTCCGGATCGTCGAGCACCAGTCGGGCGATCCGCTGCTGACCGTCGGCGAACTCGGGTAATCGATGCTGCAAAATCGCACGCAACTCGCGATATGTCTGGGGTGCCTCGCCTGCCACGGGTGCCCTATCCGATGACCGCGGAGGCCGACTGCCGATCCATTCGTTCGATATTGCCCGTGATGGCGGCTCTCACACCACCGATCGGCGAATATTGTCAGCCTGCCCACACGCTCGCCTACGAAGACCACGGGTTGAGCCCGCCGTTCGGATCGAAGTTGTTGAAGTTGGCCAGTCGCCGGTTGGACCGCTGCAACGCCTGCAAAAGTACCGGGTCGTTCTGGTTGTTGTAGTAGGCAGTAGCCGCACCTTGGTGCTCCAACGCCAATCGTCGCCCGATGTGCTGGCGGACATCGCGCCCGGCGGAGGCCCATTGAGCAGGAGTGATAGTCCTGAGCTGCTGCTCGTCGTCCACCACGCCCATAACCCGCCGCACGAATTGGTGATTGTTGGATACCGCGTTCATCGGCGCGGTGGAGTGCCGCACGAGGTTGTCCGCCGCGACCACAGCCTGCGCCGCAAATGCCGGCAGCGCGCGGCCGACGTTCTGATGGTTCTCCACCGCATACCCCGCGGCAAGCGCCTTCTGCAACGGCGCGGAGCCGAGCGGATTGAAGTCCTTCATGCTGGCCTTCTGAACCGCCACCGCGCGCTGAGCATCGATCACCTGCTCATGGGTCGCACCCATTGCCCGCAGAGTGGGAGCAAGCATCGAGTCCGGGACCTTGCTGTCGCCCAGGCCATCGAGAACATTCCCCACACCCAGAGCGGCCCTTATTCCACCAGGGATTCCAGTCAACCGGCCAGCAGCCTTGAGCCGCCAGTTCTCCCGGCCGGAATGGTTGTACTCGTGCAATTGCCGCAGCATCGGAGACACGGCGATGTTGTTGAGATCCATCCGCTTCTTACGGCGCGACAACGGGTTCAACGGGCTCATCGTTGCTCCGAGGGCCCACGCGGTCACCGGCGATGCATTGATCGTGTTCAGCGCGGACATCCCCGCCACCAGCCCGCCGCGCAGCGAGCTCGCTGCCTGCGCCCCGCCCATGCCGAGCGCGGGTCCACCACCACCACCGCCACCTCCACCGCCGGCGCGCGGAGGCCCTTGGATCGCCGACGCGAACCGGTTCGCCATCCAGTTGTTACCGCTGCTGAGGCTCAGATTGAGCCTGCGCAACTGGGAGATCGCGATGACCTCGACCGCTCCCGCGATGATGATCACCGCCATGACCTGCCCGTGAGCCTGTTGGAAAAGATTGCCCAGGAACAGCACATAGACGCCGAGGAAGATGGTGAACGCCGCCATTCGCGCCGCCGCGATGAACCCGTCGACGATATTGCGCACCAAGAACGTCTGCGTCGGCCCGTAGACGAAACCGCCAGCGGCGAATCCGAAGATCGTCATGAAGCAGTGGTAGATCGCGTCCATGGCCGTCTTGATGACTTTGACGCCCAGGAACACCGCGAACACCAGCAGAATTCCGCCGCAAAGCAGCAGCAGCAGGCCGGTACCGACCTGGCCCATGGTCGGATCGCTGGCCTTGGCGTGCGCGGCCGCGTCGCCGCATACCTTCATGCCGTTCTTCACGCGATCGTCGTCGCCTGCGCGCATCCCCGCGGTCCACGCGGCGCGGCAGGAAGGATTCTCGTCCACCACGTGCCCGAAGTTCCAGACCTGCACCGGACGCCGTGCGAAATTGTCGGCGAGATTTTCCTGCATCGTCGCGAGCAGCTGCGATGGATTCGGGCTCGAATTCCCGTTCAACCCCGCGGCTACCGAGAGACCCAAATCCCGGCCCTGGGCCAGCAATCCGTGTGAGGACAGCACCTCCGACAGCGGATCTGCCAGGAACACCGGTCCGAGGATCCCCACTCCCACCATCGTCACGACCTGCATGGCGGCCTTCGCGTGATACCCGCGCACGATGAACCACGCTACGAAGAACGCGCCGATCGCCGCCGCGGTCACCAGCATGATCGGCGTCGCGATCTGACCGGTCAGCGCATCCGCGACGCCGCGCAGCGCCGCGGCGAACCAATCCATCCAGCGGAAGCTCAACGCGTAGCCGATGAGCCAGATCGCCGACGTCACAATGGCCATGTAACCGATGAACTCCAGGCCGAGGATCGCCCAGAGGATGGTGGCGCCAGGGTTGAGCGGACCGCCCCGGTCGGTGGCGAAGGTGTAGCTGGACAACGGAACTCCGGAGGAGTCACGGATGTTCATCCAGCTGAGGCCGTCGATTTCGGATGTTCCGGCCGAGGCCGCCTGGTACTGCGCGGTCGCCACCGCACCGAGCAGGCCGGGAAAGACGAAGAGCACGAAGACGATCAGGAGAAGCCAGCCGATCCTGCGCCGCCACAACCGATCGCCGAACCGAACTCGCACCCGCGATAGCGCGGTATCCGGACAGGGGCTCTCCGAATCGTCCGATCCCCGTTCCAGCCGAGACGGCCGACTCTGTGGGGAACGTGCAACCATGAACTCCAGCATGACGCAACTTCTGTTGCGCGACAAGCCTTTCACGCAACCGATTGTTCATCTTCCGGACATCCTCCAGCATCTGACCTGCTGCAGGCGAAGGAGAACGTATGTACGTCAGTTCCATTCTGACGCAACAGAATTGAACAAATGACCAATGGGCGGCACGAGCCGGGGCTCGAGGCCGGACCGCACGAGTGCGATTCGCGAACTCAGTACCCCACGTATGATCCGCCGCTCCGCATCTGCACGATCCCGGGTACGTTGCTGACCGACCCGTAGCGGTCGATGGCGTATCGCACCCCGGCGACGATGTTGTCCACTGGATTCCAGATATCCCGATGTCCCGAAACGGAATACGAGTTGAACGTCGGATCGATGGTCTGCATCAGCCCTTTGGACGGAATGCCCGCGGCGGCGTTGCTGTCCCACAGATTGATCGCGTTCGGGTTGCCGCCGGACTCGTGCTGGATGATCGCCGCGATGTCGGCCGGATCGATCTGTCGCGTGTCGTAGCCGTGCTGCCGCAAGACTTGCATCGCCTCGTTGATCCATTGCCCCTGTTGCCCCGACGGCCGCGTGCGCGGCGGACCACCGCTGGGGCCGCGCATGCCCGGGTGCGCCGTGCGGCGTGGCCTGCGTGGCTGGGCGGGACGCGATTCCTGCAGGTAGCGATCCGCCAAAGCGGCCACCCGCTCGGCAGTGAGCACGGCCGAGGTCTGGCCCTGTCCCAGAACGGTTCCCGCGCGCTGCAATGCGCTGTCCAAGGTGGAGATCACGAGCTGCCTGCTCGCGTTGGCATCGTTGATGGTGCCGAGGGCGGTCAGGGCGGTGTTCACCTCGGCGATGATCGCTCCGATGGCGGCTCGGCCATGGGTGGAGCTTTCGACCGCACCGCCGAGGACGCGTTCGAGTTCGGCGTTCATCGATTGCGTGGCGTCTCCGTGGCGTGCCCGATTCTGGTTGCTTCCCGCATAGTGCGAGCCCAGCTCGCCGTCCCACGCAACGGGTCCACTGGGCCGCGCGCCTGCGACATCGGGCGGCCGGTATGGCTGTCCCGTCATGGCCGTCGGCGCTCCGTCGCCGTACTGGGCGGCGATAGCGGCCAGGGCCCCCATCGCCGCGGCGGCCATGGGCATCGAACCTGCCATCCCCATCGCGTCCGAGCGCGCAAACGACGCCGGTCCCGAAGTGGCGGAGGATGTTTCGGCAACCGCTGGCGCGGCCTGACCCCGCGCCGCAGCGGTGGTCGTCCCCACCGGTGCGGGCGCTCCGGCCTGTAACGGGGGTACCGGGGTTGGACTGCCCCGCGGCGAGGACTTGGCCGGACGACGGGGGGCGGACGTGGTGACGCCCGCACGGAGGTCATCGGTATGGTCCGGTTCCGTTTCAGTAGGGGTCCGCTTCGTCGGCGCCATCAGTACCCCACCTAGGCGCGGCCGAGCATGACCCGGACGCCCGGAAAATTGCAGACCGAGCCGCGGCGATCATCGGGGTACCCGACGCTCACGATGTCGCTGATGGTGTGAAAGGCGTTCTCGGCTCCGGACATCGGTGTGGCAACCTCCGTCGATCCGCTGGCCTCATGTCACTTGCCCCGCTGTATCGCGCGCCCCTGCTGGAGACCCTTCGCGCCGAGACTCGTCCGGCAGCGTAGCCGCAGCCTAACCCATTCTCGCTCATTCTCCCCCAGTCATATTCCCGAGCACGGGAATATGATGTCTTCCGCCCTCGGCTATGCGGACACGTTGCGCATAGCTCCCGCAATGGCGTTCGCATACGCCATGCGTTGCCCTCGGGCCTCGCCCGAACTTCTTTCGTAGTAGTGATCGAACACCGCCGCCGCGGCGGCCGGCGTTTGCGCACCCCTGAGGCGCGCGTAAGCACCCGATTCACCCGTGCGCAATTCGTGCATCATGAAATCGATTTGGACCTTCCAGTCGGTGACCGGCTTCCCATAGGTAGCGGCGAATCGCTCGAGATTCCGCCGTCGCCCACCCAGCCATTGGCATAGCCCCAGGGCGCCTTCGCGCGGATTGAAGGCATCGGTCTTGAAGCCTGATTCGACCTGGATGTTGCCCAGAATTCCCGCTGCCTGCGCAGGTGTGAGCCCATAGTGTGAGATGAGGTACCGATACATGTCGGCAACCTGGGGGTTCTGTCCGCCGGGGATGCTGTCGGCGGATCCCGATCGAGTCGGCGGTCGGTAGTTTTTGCCTGCGATGTTGTACAGATACTGCTTGGTCAACCGATTGATCGCCGCCGCGGTATCCGCCGACTTCGCCGAACCACCCGACACAATCGACTGCGCCTTCTGCAACGCCGCAGTCAAAATCTGATGAACCTTCCGCTGCCCCGCCTTCGTATACGCCTGCGGCCCCAACTCCGCCAACGCAACATTCACCTCACGCACCAAACCGACAACAGCCTTCTTATCAACCTTGTTCGACCCCGCCAACCCCCGCACATACGACACCAACTGATTATCCAAATTATTGAACGCCTTCGCCGCCGTCCGCTGAAACAACCGCGTCGCCCGAATCGACCCCGCCCCCGCACCCCGACCACCCGGCGAAACACCCAACTGCTGCTGCAACTCACGCACCCGCGGATCCGACGGATCACCCCCACCATAAACCGCCTCCAACGCCTTCAACACCCGCAACGCCCGCTCCGCCTCCGGCGACATCCCCCCACCAGCCACACCACCACCACCATCCGCCGCCACCGGCGCCGCAGCAGACCCACCACCCCCACCACCGCCACTACCCAACCCCGCCAACGCCGACGCAATCATCGGCAACATCCCCAACGCCAACGGCGCCGCCATCGCCGCCACCGGCAACAAATCCCCCACCAAATCCCCATCCACCAACGGCGGCGCAGACTCACCCCCATCCCCACCCGACGGCACAGGCCCCACCGGCGGAGCCACCACACCACCCGGCACCACCGGCCCCACCTCACCCGGCACCTGACCCGGCTGACCCGGCTGCCCCTGACCAGGCACACCCGACGGACCCGGGCTTCCATGCTGCCCAGCAGAACCCGGAACACCCTGCGCCCCAGACTGCCCCGGCTGGTCCGGCTGCCCACCACCGATCGACTGACCAGGACCAGGTGCACCATTCGGCTGACCAGGTCCAGGAGACGGAGTACCGGGTTGTCCAGGCGCCACGGTCCCGGGCCGCGTACGCGGATTTCCCGGTCGATCCGACCACGGCGTCACCGGAACCGGCGGCGCCTCAGCGTCTTCGCCGGATTCGATCTGCGGCTCTACTTCGGTTGGTGGCATCGTGTACTCGTCACCCCCCGCTGCCGAGTACTCGTTTCACCCGCACGTCTTTCGTGCTGGGGATGGCCAGCTCCACGAAGCCACCGGTCGCCGAATCGGCAGTGACGAGCTGGGTGGCGCTGACGGCGATTCCGACGTCGGTCGGGGCATTGTTCCGGTAGTTCCAGAAAACCAGATCGCCCGCCGACACCGCGGAGAGATCCACCCGCTGGCCGCATGCTCCCTGCGCCGCAATGGTATTCGGCAGCACGACAACCGCGGCGCCGGAGCCGTCGGACTGTCCGCACGCCCGCCGAGCAGAACCGCTCGGTTGCCTGGCAACGTCCGCTGCGGGCGGCTGCGCCGCCGGACCTGCGGTGAGTCCACATCGCCCCGTCGACTGCGCGGCCGAGGCCCGGTAGATGACCGATCTAGTAAATTCCGCGGCGTCCGCACGGGCAGTGCCGTTTTGGGCTTCACCCGACGACGATCCCGCCAGCTGTGCGAGTGCGAGCTCACGCGCACAGTCGGCACCGAATCCCGCACTGCCCGTGAGCAAAGGGGGGCTCTGGTACGGCGCGTCTTTCAGCGCCGTAGTGCAGGCGCGCTGCCAGTCGGACGCGCTGGTGTCGTCCGGTGCGATGGTCAGTTCCGCGAACGGATTCGTGGTCGGAGCGATGGAGGTACGCGCCGCCGGTGCGCTCCGCGTCGTCGACGGCCCCGCGGCCGGAGCGCGACTCGGAGTCACCGTCTCGGAGGGATCGGGCCCCACCGCACTGTCGCATTGGTAGTGCAGGTCCGAGGCGATCGACGATGTCGCGCCACCGATAATGAGCACTAGAACGATGACCGTTCCGAAGAGTCCGATGACGACCCCGAGCACCAGCCAGACCCAGACCGGGATCATCGCGAGCATCAGGAGACGACCGATCATCGACTGCCCTTCTGTGAGGTCCGGCCCGCCGCCCTGCGCTCGGAATCTTGGTTCCGGTCAGGGCCTGCGGGTGTTTCTGAAATTGTTCAGCAACCTGTCCGGGATGGCCTGGAGTGGCGTATTGGGGTTCGGCTGCGGGAGCGAGACAGCACCCGTCGTATTCCGGCCTGCTTGCCACTGGTCCGTCTGGGCGGCCTTGTCGATCTCCGAGCGAAGCGCCCGGATCCGTTCGAGGTTGGTTGGATCTTCGGCAACCCACGCGGTGGCCGCCTGGACCCGGAGCGCATGCTCGTTCGCAATCCAGCTCCGCAACCGGTCCGCTTCGATCTGGTTCAACGGCTGACCGTTGGCGAACGCCAGGTGTGTGGACGTGCGCGAGACTGGACCGTCCACATGGGCCTGTAGCGTTTCGATCCATTGCTTGTTGGGACTGTCGAGGTACTGCCTGCCAACATCTTGCAGTTCTTCCGAAATGCTGACACCGCCGGGATAGTCACCTCGATACCGCGCGACGCTGGCCTCCAGCCCGTGCAGCCTGGCGCCCGCCCATTCCGGATCCATGTAATACCGCTCGAAATGTTTGTGGGCGGCGAGGACGCGGCCGAGGTGCTTCGACGCCAGCGGTTCATCATCCGCGTGCCGGATGATGTCCGATCGTACGATGGCGGCCTTGTTGGAGCGCCCCCAGCTGATACCGGCCATCCGGAGGGCGTACGGCACGCCGCCCATCATGCCCGTCACGTGGAAGGCATTCTCCGCGGCGAAGGCTGCGGCTCGTTCGCTACGACGCCAAGATCCGGAACTTCGGATCCCAGCCCTGGCGAAGTCAGCCGCAGCAGCACGGTCGTACACGTTACCGTGTGCGCCCGCTCTCAGGTCCCGATTCTTCAGGCCTTTCGCCTTGTTCTTCTTATCGAGGTGGTCCACCCGCGAGAAGGGATTCAAGGGGTTCAGGCGGCCCCCGAACGCCCATGCTGTGGCTGGCGAATTGTTGATGGTGCTGGCCGCGGCGAGCATCCCGAGCATGGACATCGAGTTGTTCGCGCCCGCGTTACCCATTCCCAGGGCATTCCCACCACCACCCGAACCCGCGCTCGAGCCGCCGCTCTGTATCCACGCGCCGACCCGCTTGACTGTCCATTCATTGCCGTCGTCGAAGCCGCGACGCACCTTCCGCAGCTGAACGATGAAAACACCCTCGACTAACCCCACGAGGACGTACACAGTCATTTCCTGACCTTCCGCCTGCTCGAACAGGCCGCCCACAAACATCTGGAGGAAAGCCGAAACGATGATATAGGCGGCGACCCGCCCCGCGGCGAAGAAGCCGTGTACCACGCACCGGACGGTGAACGTCTGCGTCGGCCCGTACACGTACCCGCCCGCAGAGAATCCAAAGATCGCCATGACCCCGTAATAGATGCCATCGAAGATGGCCCAGAAGGTTCTGATGGACAAGCCCAAGAAGACGATTAGGTTTAGCACCGCGATTACGAGCAGCGGCGCTGCGGCCCCGATCTGGCCCCCACCCGGATTATCGGCCGCTTCATATGCGGCGCTGTCGCCGCATGCCTTCAACCCGTTCTTCACACGGTCTTCATCACCGGCCATCATGCCAGCCGACCACGCCGCCTTGCAGGACGGCCGGACATCCACGACGTGTCCGAAGTTCCACACCTGCAGCGGACGTCGCACGAAATTATCCGCCATTTGCGCCTGCATCGTGGTTACCAGCTGGTCCGGATTCGGGTTGCTGTCACCATTCAAACCGGCCGCGACCGAGAGCCCCAGGTCACGCCCCTGGATCAGCAAACCGTGCGCGGACACGACCTCGTGCGGGCTAGCCAGAAACAGTGGTGTGCCGATCGCCACCACCATCATCATCAGGATCTGCACCACGGCCTTGGAGATCAAACCGCGCACGATGAACCACGCCACGAAGAACGCACCGATCGCCGCCGCCGTCGCCGCCATCAGCGGCGTCGCGATCAGCTTGATCAAGTTATCGATCACCGGCACCAACGGTGCAGTGATCGTTGGCATCCAGTCGAAACTAATTGTTTTACCGGGCAGCCAGATCTGGAACGTCTCCACCGCGTGCCAGGGGGCGAACAGCAACTTGAGCACTTGCGACGCCATCAATTTTCCAGGGTTCAACAACCCGCCGTTATTGGTCACGAACATGTAGTTCGAAACATTGACCCCCGACGAGTCCTTGATATCCATCCAGCCAGTCGCACCGTTGGGCGCGCTCGCCGATGCAAGTGTGCCGGTCTGCGCGGTGGATACCGCACCGATAATGCCCGGGAATACGACCAGCACGAAGAGGGCGATGAGAATCCCCGCGATCCAACGCCGACGGCGAGTCGCCGCGACCCAAGCACAGCATCGCCGGAACACCGCCTCCGGTCGCCAGCGCTCGGTATCCCAGAACTGCGGTTCCCATGGCATCCCGAAGGAAGGCTGATCCAGCCGAATGCTCCGACCGAGACGAGAACTCATGGACGCACCGACCGCTCCGGAAGCGAGGAGCCAGCGCCATTGGCGGTGGTCGGGGTGCTGGTGATCGCCGCGGCGCGGTCCGGACGCGCCGGACCGAGTACTTTGCCACGACCGATGCGGTTCAGCGCGTCACGCATGAACATCTCACCACGACGCTCGTCGGGCACCTGACGGCCGGGACCGACCGGAGGCGAGGTCTCTTCGCGGAGGATCTGCAACAGGAAGGGCGCTTCGTCCAGGTCGACGCCGAGCCATGCCAAGCTGTTGCGCGCCAGCGTCTCATCGCGCTGCCGGAAGACGAACCGGTTCGGAATGAGGTTGTGCGCGGCGCCCTGGAAGTCGGTGGCCGGGTCGTGCGAGGCGAGCCCGATCGCGGCCAGGTGCTTACGACCGTCGCGGCTGAAATCCGAGGTGACCGCCGAGCCGACCTGCGTTTGCGTGAAGTGGTGCGCCTCGTCACCGACCAGCAGGCCGAATCTGCCGTTGTCGGTGAGGAACGCCTCTCGCGCGGCGACGCCGACCAGTTCGTACAACGCCGTACCGAGCCGTTTGGTCAGCGGCAACCGGTTGTACAGGTGCGGGGTGGTGAGTTCCTCGGCTGTGGGCAATTGCAGATTGTGGCTGCGTACAACGGTCGCGGCGGCGTTGAGGCGCAGCGGTCGCAACTTGGGGTCGAACAGCACCGGCACCCGCTCGACCACAGTGCCGAGCCGCGCCGCCAGATCGGCGTACTCCTCACCCTGGCCCGGGTGATCGCGCAACCGGCGCACGGTGTGGAACAGATCGAGCATGCTCCGAATTCCGTGCTCGGCAATGCCCCTTGGCGACAGCAGATTACTCGCCGCGGCGCCCGCGCCGGAGGTCGGCGACAGGTCGAGCAGCGGCAGGATCGAGTCCAGCGCTCGTTCGCCCGCGATCCGCGGGTCGAACAATCGCAGCGGGTCCAGCGACACCGTGGGATTTGCCAGGTCGATGACGACCGCGTCATCGATCGACCGCGCGAAATGCTCCCATTCGCCAACCTGACTGCGGTCGATGGCAAGGAACTGCCCGCCCATATCGTGGACGAGCACCGCCATCAGCTTGAGGAAATACGACTTACCCGAACCGAGTTCGCCGGTCACCGCGAACGAGGCGGACAGGTCGTGCAGCGCGGCCTCCATGATGCCGAAGTGGACCGGCTCGAAATGGCCCGACAGCAGGTTGACCCCGATCACCGGTCCGCTGTCGTCGCCGATCTGACTGGTGGTGAACGGCACGAAACCCGCCCACATGTCCGAGGGGACGATATGGGCGTAGTCGTCGAAAGCCCGGCGCGGCGGGCTGCCGGGAATGAACATCGACCACAAGTCGGTTTGCGCGCCGACCGGCGCGGTCATCTCGACCTGAAACCGCTTGTAGCGGCGCTTGAGCGCGTTGACCGCGTCCATAGTGGCGTCCCGCGATGGCCCGCCGATGGCGATGACGGTGGTGAACGAGACCTCCGACTCACCGCCGTTGACCTCGAAGTGCTGGTTGTACTCGCCGAGCATCCGCGCCTTGGACGCCAGCGTGTTCTGTGCGAACGAGACCTCCTGATCCCGCTGATCCATCTGCTCGCCGAGCCGACGCAGGCTGAGCTCATTGTTCTTGAGCACCTGGTCTGCGGGCTTGGTCGAGATCCGCATGCCCCAGTCGACGGTGACGTCGCCGAGGCCCTCGAGCACGTTGAGGAACTCGCTGCCGCCGGGAAACGTCATGCCCGCGTACGGGAACGAGTGCGGCGTCAGCATCGCCTGGTAGGACGGGCGGTACTCGTAATCCGGCTGCACCACCTTGATGACGGGGACGAACGACGGCCGCAGACGCCGATTGCTGTCGGCCTGGGCGCCCTCGTCGAGTGCGGCGGAGCGGAACACGGCCGCCGTGGCGTCGTCCAGCGCGCCCGCCCGGGTCGGCGCCACCGGGTCCCCCGCCGCGCCCCGCGAAAGGTAATGCTCCCAAAGCCATTGGAACAGGGCGGCGGGCACCGGCATCGGATCGAAGTCACCGCCGATCCTGGACAGGATCTCATTCGCCTTCTCGTCGTAGGCGTCCAGGTCGGCGCGGGAGATCGCCGTCGCATCGACCGTGGTGGTACTGCCGCGCCACAGGCGCGACAACCCGGAGATACTGGAGTTGCTGGCGCCGACCGGGAACGACAGCAGGAAGAGGCGGGTCTGCGGCAGGATCGCATGCACACGCTCGTAGGAGGCGACCACCTCGTCCGCGTAGTCCTCGCACTCGTCCAGGTCGACGCCCTCCACCATCTTGGTGAGCACGTCGATCGTGTTCAGCCGCGCCTGGATGCCGAGCAACAGCGAACCACTCGGCAGGTTGTTGACCAGTGCGTGATGCGCCATCTTCACGTCGTGCTTGTCGCTGGCCTTGCGCAATCCGTAGCCGAGCGGGTTGATGAAGTAAGTCGCGGTGACCAGACCCGAGTGGGTGAACTGGAGATTCCCGCGAATCGCCGCGGTGGGCTGTAGATCTCGTCCGAGTGCCATCAGGGGCGTCCTCCGGATGCCGGGCCGTCGCCGTTGTCAGTGCCGCTCATTCGCTGCCACAGGTCCGCGCCAGTGCCGCCCGCACCGACCGCCTCGAGCAGCCGGCGATCCGGCTTCGTTTCCGCGGCAGCGGCTGCGCCAGGGCGATCGGGCAGCAAGAGGACTACGGTCTCCTCGATGAACATCATGTGGCGCACCGACTCGCTGCTGATCGGCATCCCCGACGCGGACACCGGCTTGCGGTAGACGATGAGCCTGCCCAGCCACATGGCACGTGAGGTCATCCGAACTCCGGTGTACGGCACGAGTCCGATCGCGAAGACGGCCATGATCGTCAGTGCCAGACCCGCGATGAAGGTGACCGCCGGGTTGACCGGAAAGGTCATGGCGCACACCGACGTCACCAGCATCAGCACCACGCCTGTGGCGACCTGGGGCAGGGTGTAGGGACCGAACGGAAGTTTCTGTCCGTTCTGTGCCTTGCCGATCATCGTGGGCACACGTTTGATCGGCGTGAACACCTTGATCACCTGACTCATCGATAGCCACCGATGGGATGATCGGGAACGATGATGTTGGAATCCGTGCGCGCGTAATTCACCAGCGTGGGCAGGACCCAGAACAGAACGGCCGCGAGGACCGCCGATCCGGCCACCGCGAGAATCTTGGCCGGGGACAACCGCGATTTCGCCGCTTCGGAAATCAGCACCCCCATACTGAGGATGGTGATCAGAATCAATCCCGCCCACCGGACGAAGACCAGCACGCCGTACAGGATGTTACTGAGATTACCCATCGGGCTGCCTCTTCTCTGATCAGTTCTGTGTCGCCGGCGGGATCTGCGCCGACGACGAGGGTGACGGTGTCGAAGTGGGCGGCGCGCCGCCGCGGGAATCCTGGCCGGCGACCACCGCCAGCGGACTCGACAGGGCGGGAACCGGATCGATGGACACCACCTGCCACTGGCCCGCGTTGCGGATCATCGTCAACGGGTAGGCCAGCGATGCGGTGGCGCCGGTATCGGCTTTCGGATTGATGGTGGCCAGCACCTGGGCCTTCGCGCCACCCGATCCGCAGCCTGAATCGTCCGCGCTGAGCGAGACCAGCTCGACGCCGGTGAACGGGGCCGGTTTCAACGCGGCCAGACCGGCGTCCGGCGTGGTGTAGCGCGCCACATCACCGTTTCCGGTCAGCAGTGCGCCCAGGAATCCGGTCGCCACCTGCGCCAACGGTGTATCCGCCGCGCAGGGCGCGCGATAGGCCAGGGCGAGATCGGCTCCCCTCGCCGGGGGCTGGACCACGGCGGGCACCGACAGCGCGCGTAATCGTCCATCGGACACCGAGACCCCGACTCGGTAGAACTGCCGGTTCTCCGGCGCGGTCGCCGCGCCGGCCTTGCCGACTCGGACCGATACCGTCACCGACCACACCTCGAGCCCACCCGTCGATAGGGTGCGCGAGACATAGACGACCGCCGGGTCCGACACCTGTCGCGCGGACGTGGGCAACGCGACCTGTTGGCCGGAGCCGACGAACTCGCCGATCCGATCCTGCTGTCCCGCAACGGACGTCAGGTAAGTGACGACGAACTGCTCGGCAAAAGAACCGGCCAATTGCGCATGCCCGACAATTGCTGTCGTCGAATCGTCGGACGGCGCGGGCGGGCCTGAATCGAAGACGCTGAGAATCGCGTGGCCGCCACCCAGCACGGCGAGCACGGCGAGCACCGCGACCACCACATTGTCGCGACGGCGGCGAGCGGCCATCCGGCGAAGCAGAGCCTCACCCGAATCTGCCGACCCACGAACCACTGTCCTCACTCCCGAAATGGTAGAGAGCGCAGGCGAACCCAACCGGCCGGTAGTTCCCAGCCGTGGGAATCAAACTGTCAGTAGGCCGGGCTGCTTTTCATCCTGCCCGCCAGCCAATGTCGCAATTGTTCGTCATAGCCGATGGGCGCGCTGCGCTGCCGCGGTTCCAGCACTTGGCGCTGGGTCTCCATCAGCGGAACGTCGTCGGCGACCCGGACCAGTTGCGCGATCGCGAGCTGCCTGCTCGAGTACCCTGGATACGGGTAGAGCAGCAGCGACGTCGGCGTGTATCCGCCGCCGTAGTTGAGCACCCGCAGCGTGACGCCTGCACTGTCGCCCGACCGCAGCCGGTCACCGAGTTCCACCAGCCGGGGCCGGTCCTCGGGGTGGAACACGTCGACAGGCCGGAAGAGATAGTCCCAGCGCACCCACGGTGCGGGATCGGTGAGCCAGTGCGAAATGCTGGTGCGCTCGAGCTGGACCACGGCCAGATGCGTACCCGCGCGACGATGCGCCTCCCGCAAACCGATCCGCTCCAGGGTCGGCCACGCCGACGGCGCGTTGTCCGAGGTGACATCCTCGATCAGCAGCCAGGCGCCGCGGGTGCGTTCGTCGTCACGGGCCCGAATGGTGATCCGCCACTGGGCCGGACGGCCGAACCCGTGCACCACGGTGGTGTCGAACTGCATCCGGTCACCAGGCTTGGGGTCATAGAGGAGATCGAGAACCTCCGCGTGCCGATCGAAGCTCGACACCCGGTGGAACAGTTCCGCGATGGACATCCTCGGCACGTACTGTTCGGCCGTGCTGCCGGACAACCGCGTGATGCCGCTCGGTTGCTGGATGGTCTGACTGCTCAGGTCCCAGATGGCGCCCACCGCCGGACGCAGCACGGGCACCCGCTCGGCCGCAGGACCGAGCCACAGGCGCACCGCATGTACGTCAGCCGCAGGGCCGAAGACCGGCCGAATGAGCAGTTGGTGCCGACCGGCCCGCGTCTCGATAGCCACATCGACGTCCTGCGCCTGGTCATGCGCCGTACGGATAGCCTCGGTCAGTCCCGCGGTCGTGAGCTTGTCGTAGAGGGCGGGCGTTTTGGACAGCGTTCGCTGCAACACCCGCTGCCAGTTCGCGAACTCACGTGGTGCATCCCCCACCGACGCGACGGACATACCGTCCGGCGCCAACGTCTCGATCGTCACCCATGGAATCACTGCGCCACTTCGCTTCGCACTTGCCCGTACCAGCCGTTCTCCGGATCCGCCTCAATCCGGATGAGACATCATGTGACTTAGGCAATGTACCGTTATTCAGCGGCGCAATCAACTCGTATGGCCCACCCTCTTATTTCTACGAAGTCTGCATCATGTTCATCGGACACGCCGCCGCGTGTTCATTTTGTTCAGGTTTCGTTCAGTCGAACAGACCCGGAGACGGCACGCAGTCCGGCGGCTCATCGCCCGCAAACCGACCGCGCACCGCTTCGGGCGACCTTCAGGCTTCCACGCGGCTAATCCTGCGGTGCGTTCCGAAACCTTTCTCACACACGGCATTACACAACGGTGAGGAACCGATCAAGCGCTCTGTGCGCTGAGCGCAAGCACACCGGCACCGGCAAGCAATGCGACGTCGCCGAGCTGCGAAGGAACGACCCGCAATCCGGGCAGGAAGCTCAGCCTGGCGTGGGTGGCGACCGCTTCGTTCAGGGGTTTCCACAGCACCGGACCCGCTTCGGCGAGCGACCCGCCGAGTACCACGAGATCGATGTCGAGCAGTGCGGCCGCCGACGCGATCGCGCTGCCGAGTGCCGTGCCCGCCCTGCCCAACGCGGCGGCGGGGATGTCTTCCCCCACACGGGCGGCCTCCACCAGCTGCGGCACCGAGGTACCCGCCCACCCTTGCTCCCGAGCCCAGCGCACCACCGACGTCCCGCTGGCGACGGCTTCCAAACAGCCTCGGCCGCCGCACACGCAGCGATCATCGAAACCGGGGACGAGGACATGACCCACGTTTCCCGCGTTGCCGGTCCGACCGACGACGGTGAAACCGCCGACCATGACACCACCACCTATGCGAGTGGACACGGTGATCGCCAACGCATCCATCACCCCACCCGTGGCACCGTATGCCTGTTCGGCCACAGCGAGGCACACGCCATCCACCGCGAGCCGAACCTCCGCCGAAGGAAACAACTTCTGCGCAGCCTGCACGATGCCGAAACCCGTCCGCCACTCAGGGACTTCCGCGGGTGCGACCACCCCCGCCGTCATATCGATCGGCCCGGCGGAGGCGATACCGAGGGCGGTGACCTCGGCACCGCCCGCGGCCTCGAGCAAAATCTCGCGGCACCGGTCCCATGCGCCGGAGGGCGGGATCGGAATCTGCACGATGTCGTCGGTACTCACATCGTCGGCGATTCGGCTCGCCGCGAACCTCGATGAACCGATCTCCAACGCCAGCACTGTCATGACTTACGCACCACCAAAGGACTCGACGCCAAAAGGTCCACGCAGCATGTCACAGGCCGTCGGTTCCAGTCGGCTTCAACGGTTGCCCGAGCACGATGTGCCTGCGGGGGGCGGGAAGGGTGGACACGGTGCGCAGCGGGCGCGGTCCGTTACGAATGATGCGCATGGGGCGCTTGTGGTCGATCGGCGCGGCGCGGTGCCGATCCAGGTTTTCGATGACGCCGCCGGAATTGTCGTAGGCGACGCCCGCCCAGATCATCGCGCGGGGGCCGTCACCGCGGGCCGTGAGCGTCTGCGCCAACTGGCGGCACTGTACGAAGAGGGGGCAGCTCTGACAGGTTCGGACGGCTGACCGCCAGGCATCCGGATTCCCGGTGTCCATGTCCCAGTTGTCCGGGACGTCGGCGCACGGGGGCCGCTGGTTCGACTTTGCCGGAATCGACGAGATCTTCGCTGACGCAAGGGATCCCGTGTCCATCGGAAGGGTTCGCGTAATGCTCATAGCCATCTCCGGAGATGCCGAGGGCACACCTGTGGCAGGTGTTTGGCCCATGGATCGGACGGTCATCAGGGCTGCTCAACAGTCCCCGGAATCCAGCCGCGATAAGCTGGTCTACGCACGGTAGCCCACTGTTGCCCAGCACACAACCTCTTGTGCCGCTATGTAACGGCTCGTTGACGTTTCAGCAACTCCCAGCTACCGTTTTTAACGGCACGTTATGAAACGGCTCATTTTCCACGGGGGCCCGACTATGGTTTCCTTTTAAACATGGCTGCAGACTCTGAATTCACGATCGACGAACTGGCACGGGCAGCCGAGACCACCGTGCGCAGCGTCCGCGTGTACCACGAGCGAGGTCTTCTGCCCTCGCCGGAGGTGCGCGGGCGGATCGGGTACTACGGGTCCGACCACCTCAACCGGCTGCAGACCATCAGCCGCCTGCTCGGGCGAGGTATGAAGCTGAACGGGATCAGGGAACTGCTAGAGGCCTGGGACCGCGGCGACGGACTCGCCGACGTACTCGGCGTGAAGAACGCAGCCGCAGAAGCCGGCGAGCTGGAACCGGAAGTCGACACCGAACCCGACGACAGCTACGCCGAACTGCCGGAGTATGCGAAGCAAGCACTGGCCGCCAGCGACGATCCGCTGGAGGCGTACCGGGTCACGAACCCGCGCTGCTGTGACCTGGCCACCCGCCTCACCGACACCGGGCTGCCGGTGCGGGACACGTTCCAGTTGGTGGAGCGTCTGCGCGCCGACTGCGATCGCATCGCCGACCGCTTCGCCACCGAGCTGTTCTACCGTCTGGCCGGGCAGACCTACGAGGAATCCGCGCGGACGCCGCGGGATCGCACCAAACTCGAGACCGATCTGGCGATCGCACGGCTCATCGTCACCCGTGCCACCTCCGAACTGATCGACCAGGCATTCGCCAAGCATTCCGAGCTGCCACCGCCTTCGATGGCCTCGGGCACGCAGGCGTCCGCCGATCTGTGACGGCGCACCGGTCCGCGGCTGCGCGGTGAACGACGAAATCGGCTCGGCGGCACAGACTTCCGAGCCGATCCAGTTCGTCGCCGACCTGCTCGGGGACAGCCTGTCGGCGCCCGATCCCACCGCGCGGACCATCACCGATCCCCGAGTCGCCGCCGCACTCATCGCGGAGGAGACCCGCTCGCGGCTGCGCGCCGTGATCGATCGCTTCGACGGCGTCCCGACGATCCTGCTCAGCGGCGGCGTCGACTCGATCTATCTCGCCGCGTTGGCGGTGCGCCTCGGTGTCCGGCCACATGCCATCACCATCGTCACGGCCGGTGACAGCGACGCCACGGGTGCGGCGGCAGCCGCGGCAGCGCTCGGCCTCCCCCACGACGTCATCCGGCTGACCGGCGCCGAAGTAGTCGACCTCGCCCGCGACGCCATGCGCAGGCTCGGGACATCGGAGCTGTGGGAGGTGGCGGCGGGCATCCCGCTGCTCGCCGCCAAGCGCAGCCTCGACCGGTTCGAGCGCGTCGGCGCCATCCTCACCGGCTCCGGCGCCGATGCGATCTTCGGCGGCGGCCGGTCGCTGCGGCATCCGCTCCACTCCGCGGCGGCCCGTGCGGAACTCGACAGCCTGATCCGCACCGAGTCGGCCGCGAACTTCCGCTACCGACGGCTGGTCCCGCATTTCCATCCGGCACTGTTGAATACTTACGCAGATAAACTCGTTCACGTCTTTCAAACGGTGCGCTGGTGGCGGCTTGCCGAACGTCTCGCGCCCCCAGCGTTGTTCGGCGAACACAATGGCCGGCGAATCGACAAACTAGCGTTACGCATGGCCTGTGCCGAAGAGTTGCCCAGCGGCGCGCTGGACCTTGCCTGGCGGACGAAGGCCCCGATCCAACGCTCCTCCGGCCTGTTCACCACGCTGGCCGCGGCCGCGCGCTCGCACGCGGCGAATCTTCCTGGCGCACGTACGTATACCGATCCGATGACCGAAGACGCCGAAGCAGTCGCCATCCGGCTCTACCTGACGCTGTTGGATCGGAAATGAACGCGGCTACGCCGCCGCCCTCGAACGATGGTCGGGGTGACAGGATTTGAACCTGCGACCCTCCGCTCCCAAAGCGGATGCGCTACCAAGCTGCGCTACACCCCGTGGTCCTCGCGGCGGCGGGGCGGCCGCCGACGAGGGTGAATGCTCCGTGGAGCGGGTGACGGGAATCGAACCCGCACCATCAGCTTGGAAGGCTGAGGTTCTACCATTGAACTACACCCGCAGGCATACGACACCGATGGGATCGCCACGATGCCGTGTGCGATCCGACTGTACCGAATCCGGCTTCCGAAATGCCAATCAGCCCCCTCGGGCAGCGTGACCTCGACGATGCGGACCGTAGCGCTCCAGGGTTGCCGCACCAAGTGTCGCACGACCCGGCCGCCGCACCGGAGCAGCGCGCTGGAGCCAAAATTTAGAGGGTGTTTTTCATTGAAACTCTGGCGTGTCGGATGCCGCTGGGCGAAACTCTAATGACACGTGACGACCCCGCCGGGGAAGCGTGGCCGACCCGCCACCGGCCACGCCAGGAAACATCGCTCAGGGGATTTCCGATGAGGACCGCACGACTCGCCGTCACTGCCGGCGCACTCGGCGTGTTGCCGAGCGTCGGCCACGGTACCGGCACCTCCTCGGGGCAGCGTGCCCCGAGGACGTCTCCCTCCGGCGCATGGTTGGCTAATCGCGCGGCAACCGCCGCCGCCGTCCCCCGGCCGAGCGCGGAAGCGACGCCGGAGCCTGCGCGGCACTGCCTGCCCACGTCCTACAGCGTGTCGCCAGCGCGTCGCGGCGCGATTTTGCAGCGAACAGAATGCGGGTGTAACACCAACACGACGGGAACGATCACATTCCCGATCGCCATTCGCGAGGTGTCGATAACACGTTGCAAAACGGTGCTTTTCGATGCCGAGTGGCTTGCTAGGATCCTTTTTGCCGGACGGGGGTATCTGGAAAGGGGGCGGTGAGCGTGCGCCGAACCAGGTGGACACAACCGCGTAGCAGTGGGAACGATCAGCGTGACGCCGGCGCCTGTGTCAGCACAGGGCAGCTGGGTACCGACGTCACCCACGCCGGGTGAGTCCGATGTCCTCCGACATCGAACCCCCGGTAGCCACCATGGCCCGAGCATGGGCCCGTGCGGTCTGCGCCGAACCGGGTTCGGGCGCGACACCCCAACTGCTGGAGCCGGTGCTGATCGAGATCGTCGAGCGACTGCTCACGCTGGCGAGGTCCGAGCCGTTCCCCGTGCCCGAAGCGCGGATGCTCGGGGCCAGGCTCGCCGAGGCGCCGTTCGACCGGATCCGGATGCTGGCACAGGCCACGCGATGGCTGCTCGGCTTTCCCTCCGGAACGCCGGGTTCCTTGGTGGCCACGCGCTGGCCGTTCATCGCCAGCCAGGCCATCGACAGTTACGCGCAGGCACTGCAAGAGCGGGCGCTCGCGCAGCAGGAGCAGAACCTCTCGGCCAAGGTGTCGCTGCGGGTCCAGGAGATCGCCGCGCTGCAGCACCGGCTGCGCCACGAGGCCACCCACGACGCGCTCACCGATCTGGCCAACCGCACGCTGTTGCAGGACAAGGTCCGGCTGATGGCCACCGATCCGAGCCGAGGCGTCGGGCTGCTGCTGATCGACCTGGACCGGTTCAAGCAGATCAACGACGGCTACGGACACGCGATCGGCGACGAGGTACTGGTCGAACTGGCCAGCAGGCTCCGCGAAGCCTGCCCGCCGGACACGGTGATCTGCCGTTACGGTGGTGATGAGTTCGTACTCGCCACCAATCCGCACCGCAACTCTCTCGGCGACCTCGCGCACCGGATCGTGGCCGCGCTGCGTGATCCGGTCTGGTCCTCGGCGGGGCCGGTTCCGGTGTCGGCCAGCGTCGGCACCGCCTACAACCCGCCGGGCGCCCCGTTCGATTTCACCGATCTGCTCCGCCGCGCCGACCGGGCCATGTATTCCGCCAAGACCGCGGGCGGCCGCCGCTTCGCCATTGCGGACGAGCCGGATATCGACACCGCCGTCGCCGGCTGACCGGCATGGGCCGGGTGCGCCCGGTCCGGGTCGGTCAGTCCGGTTGACAGGAGGGGCACCAGAAGAGGTTTCGCGCCTGCATGACCTGATGCGCTATCGGCGTGCCGCACAGACGGCACGGCGCTCCCTGCCTGCGGTAGACGTAGGTGCGCGGACGATCGGACGCATACGACGGCTCGCCGTGGTCGTGTTCGGGTCGCACCACGACCATCTTCCCGACGCGCACCCCCACCCGCATCAGCGCGACGAGATCGGTCCACATGGCAGTCCATTCGTCGGCCGACAGCGCCACGCCGGGACGATGCGGTGAAATCTGATGGCGGAAGAGCAGTTCCGCACGGTAGACGTTACCGACGCCGGCCACCACCTGCTGGTCCATCAGCAGCGCGCCGATCGGCCTGCGCGAGCGATGGATGCGCCGCCAGGCGCGGTCCGGGTCGGCGCCGCGGCGCAGCGGGTCCGGGCCGAGCCGCTCGGTGAGCGCGGCGACCTCGGGCTCGAGCAGGATCTCGCAGGCCGCGGGGCCGCACAGATCGGTGCCGAAACCGGACGGTCCATCCAGCTCCCCGAACATGCGCATCCGGACTTGCCCGACCGGTTCTCCCATCGGCAGCGCGGATTCGCTGAACGTGCCGTACAAGCCGAGATGCACGTGCACGACGAGGCCCGACTCGTAGTGGTGCAGCAGATGTTTGCCCCACGCCTCGGCCTTGGTCAGCACCCGTCCGTCCACCCGGGCCGCGCCGGCGGCGAACTTACCCTGCGGGCTGGACACGCGCACCGCACCACCCGCGAGACGACGCTGATGCAGCCGCGCGAGACGGTGCAGCGTATGCCCCTCCGGCAACTCCCCCGCCTCTCCGGGTATTCAGGCCGTACCAGTTAGGTGGCACACGATTTGCGTTCAGGTCCTGCGCTGGATGCCGCTCGGATTTTGGGCGTACCCGGTGAGTTACCCATGTCCTCGCGAAATCAGTCGGCACGCAAGTATTAAACCTCCGGGGCTATACCAGTCTTCTCGTACTCGGCCAGGATGTCGATGCGGCGCTGGTGGCGCTCCTCGCCCGACCACGGGGTGGCGAGGAACGCGTCCACGATGGCCAGCGCCTCCTCGGTCGAGTGCATCCGGCCGCCGATGCCGATCAGCTGCGCGTTGTTGTGCTCACGAGCCAGCTTCGCGGTCTCTACGCTCCAGGCCAGCGCGCAGCGGGCGCCGGGCACCTTGTTCGCCGCGATCTGCTCGCCGTTGCCGCTGCCGCCGAATACCAGGCCGAGACTGCCCGGGTCGGCGACGGTGCGGCGGGCCGCCTCGATGCAGAACGCGGGGTAGTCGTCGAGCGGGTCGTAGTCGAGCGCGCCGCAGTCGACGACCTCGTGGCCCGCCTGCTCCAGATGGGCCTTGACGTGATTCTTCAGTTCGAAACCGGCATGGTCGGCACCCAGGTAAACGCGCATGGCAGGCATTGTGTCAGGCCGCTGCGGCGCGGCGGGCAACAGGGCACACCCCACCGTTGACACCAGCGCCCGTCGGCGCGAATCCCACTGATACGGCAGCTGTGTTCGCGGCAACGATCCCGCGTACGCGGCCCGACCCGTTCCCATCGACTGAATAGAGTTCATCTCATGCAGCCGCACGAACCCCAGCCGCACGACCAGGCGGGCCGGCAGGCCGACGCGTATACCCAGCAGGACGGATGGGTCCAGGTTCCGAACCCGCCCGCCGCACCCTACGGACAGCCGTATCCCTCGGCGCCCTACCCGCAGGCGCCCGCCGGGTCGTATCCGGCATACGGCCGTTACCCCGGTGCGCCGATGCCACCTGCGGTGCCACCGCAGCAGCAGCCGCGTGGTCTGTCGCCGTTCGGCATGCCCGCCCGGCACAGCTGGGAGATTCCGATGCTCGTGATCGTGATCGTGCTGACCGTCTTCGCCTACCTGATCGCCTTGCTGCTCCTGGCGACCGGCAATGTCGACCAATACGTCCTGGCGTTGGTGGCGGCCCCGCTGCTGCTGTGGTTCGGTCGCGGCATCACCTACGCCTCGCAGCGGGTGAACGGCGTCAAGATGTCGCCGACGCAGTTCCCCGAGGGCTATCAACTGGTGGTGGACGCGGCCGCCCGCTTCGGCATGGCGAAGGTGCCGGACGCGTACGTGGTGCTCGGCAACGGCCAGATCAACGCGTTCGCCAGCGGACACGGCTTCCGGCGCTTCGTGGTGGTCTACAGCGACCTGTTCGAGATCGGCGGCGCCGCACGCGAACCCGACGCGCTGGCGTTCATCATCGGCCACGAGGTCGGCCACATCGCGGCCGGGCACGCCTCGTACTGGCGGCAGCTGGGCATGTTCCTCGTGCCGTTCCTGCCGATCATCGGAAGCAGTCTGATCCGCGCGCAGGAGTTCACCGCCGACAACCATGGCTATTGCAACCGGCAAACCGGTGCGTCCGCCGCGATGGGCACGCTGGCCGCGGGCAAGTACATGAACAGGCTGATCGGCTTCGACGAGATGGCCGATCGTGCGGCGGTCGAGAAGGGCTTCTTCGTCTGGATGGTCAATGCCCTGTCCAGTCACCCGGTGCTCACCTGGCGCATGTGGGCGCTGCGCGATCGCAGCAGGCACGGCAAGCTTTTCCTGCGCCCGAACCCGCCCGCGGGTATCGCTACGGCGCCGGGTGGCTACCCGAGTTCCTACGGTGCGGTGCCGGCGAATCCGCCGAAATCCGTGCTGTGAAGGGGCGAGTGCCGCGGGCGGCACTCGCCCCGCGGTACTCAGTCGAACGACGGATCTTCGGTTCGCGTCCGCTTCAACTCGAAGAAGTGCGGGTAGGACGCCAGCGCAACGGCGCCGTCCCACAGCTTGCCCGCTTCCTCGCCCCGCGGAATGCGAGACAGGACCGGGCCGAAGAACGCCGTCCCGTTGATGTGGATGGTCGGGGTCCCGACGTCCGGTCCCACCTTGTCCATGCCCGCGTGGTGGCTCTTGCGCAGAGCCTCGTCGTACTCGGTGCTCTCGGCGGCCGCGGCCAGTTCCGCCGGCAGACCGACCTCGGCGAGCGAGTCGGCGATCACCGCGGCGAGCTTCTCCTTACGAGTCTCGCGTTGGTACTCGTCGCGCCGGTTGTGGATACGCGTGCCCATCGCGGTGTACAGCGGCGACAGCACCTTCTCGCCGTGCTCTTGCGCCGCCGCGATCGCGACGCGGACCGGCGCCCAGCCCGTGTCCAGCAGTTCCTGGTATTGCGGAGGCACCTCCTTGCCCCCGTTCAGCACCGAGAGGCTCATCACGTGGAACCGGACTTCGATGTCCCTGACCTGCTCGACCTCGAGGATCCAGCGAGAGGTGATCCAACACCAGGGGCAGAGCGGGTCGAACCAGAAATCGGCGACGTCCTTGGTGGCTTTGTCAGTCACGGGGGCTTCCTCTCGATCGCATGCTGGCGCGCGGCGCACAGCTCGCCGCCTTCCGAGCAACCACACCGGCGCGCGATTCGTTCCCGCCCGGCGCGCCGTTTTCCAGAGCCGCCCACCCGGCTGCCAGTAGGGTGATCGGCAGGAGCTTGGTTCCCTTCGGAGAAGGAGTCCGCGATGAGTTCTGACCAGCGTTTCGTCATCGTCGGCGGCGGACTGGCTGCGGCCAAGGTCGCGGAAGCGTTGCGGGACAAGGACTTCGACGGAACTGTGACGCTGATCGGCGCCGAGGAACACCTCCCCTACCACCGGCCGCCGCTGTCGAAGGAGCATCTCGCCGGCAAGAAGGCATTCGGCGAGTTCCTCGTGCAGCCCGCCCAGTGGTACCGCGACCACCACGTCGATGTACGTCTCGGCACCACGGTCACCGGACTCGACCCCGCGGCGAAGACGGTCACCCTGCCGGACAGTTCGACGCTGCCCTACGACAAACTCGCGCTCGCCACCGGCTCGACGCCGCGCACCCTGTCCATTCCCGGCGCCGACGCACCCAACGTCTACACGCTGCGCACCATCGAGGGCTCCGACACGCTGATCGAGCTGTTCAACGGCACCCGCCGGATGGTCATCATCGGGGCGGGGTGGATCGGTCTCGAGGTCGCGGCCGCGGCGCGTGCGGCGGGCGTCGAGGTGACCATCGTCGAACTCGGTGACTTGCCACTGCGGGCGGCGCTCGGGCCGGAGATGGGCCAGGTATTCGCCGACCTGCACCGGGCCAACGGTGTGGATTTCCGCTTCGGCGCGCAGGTCGAGTCGATCACCACCGAGGACGCCATCGCCACCGCGGTCGCCAACGGTGTCCGGCTCGCCGATGGCAGCACGATCGAAGCCGACGCGGTGCTGGTCGCGGTCGGCGCGCGCCCGAACGTGGAGCTGGCCGCCGACGCCGGGCTCGCCGTGGACGACGGCGTGCTCGTCGACGAACGCCTGGTCACCAGCGATCCGGACATCGTCGCGGTCGGCGACATCGCCGCCCATCGGCACCCCGTCCTGGACCGGCGGATCCGCGTGGAGCACTGGGCGAACGCACTCAACCAGCCTGCGGTCGCCGCCGCGACCATGCTCGGCAAAGAGGCCGCCTACGAGCGGCTGCCCTACTTCTTCACCGATCAATACGACCTGGGCATGGAGTACACCGGGTACGCCGCGCCGGGCGAGTACGCCAGGGTCACCGTGCGCGGTGACCTGGCGGCCCGCGAGTTCGTGGCGTTCTGGCTGGACGCGGACAACCGGGTGCTCGCCGGAATGAACGTGAACGTCTGGGACGTGACCGACCGGATCAAAGAACTGATCCTGGCGGGCGAGCCCGTGGATCCGGATCGGCTCGCCGACACCACGACGGCACTGTGACGTGTATCACGCGGTGAATGTGTCGAATCCGTGCGCCGGGCACCGACCTCATCGCGGACGCACCAGGCGTTCCACGCGGCCGAGCGCCGGAGGAGAGGAAACGAACGGTGAAGTACATGCTGTTGAAGACCTACGGGCCCACAAGCTTCTGCGACACACCGATCAACGAATGGTCGCCGGAAGAGATCCAAGCGCACATAGACTTCCAGCGCGCGCTCGGTGCGCAGCTCGCCGAGTCGGGCGAGCTGGTGGACGCGCAGGGGTTGGCCGGGCCGAGCGAGGCGCGGGTGGTCAGTTCGGACGGGCGGTCGGCGCCGGTGATCACCGACGGGCCGTTTCCGGAGACCAAGGAGTTCCTGGCCGGGTACTGGCTCGTCGACGTGGACAGCCCCGAACGGGCCTGCGAGATCGCCGCGCAGGCCTCCGCCGCACCCGGCCCCGGCGGTAAACCGATTGGCGAGTACATCGAAGTCCGCGCGGTGATGGGCGCCCCCGGGTGGCGAGGCCGGGACGCCACCGAGCAGTGAGCGACCGGCGTGCGGTGCCCGACGACACACCGCTCCCGGCGAGCACCGAGGACCTGCTGCGCACACTGGCGCCGCAGGTCCTCGGAACGCTCGTCCGCCGGTTCGGCGATTTCGACACCGCCGAGGACGCATTGCAGGAAGCCCTGCTCGCGGCCGCGACCCAATGGGTCGAGCACGGCCTGCCGGATCATCCGCGCGCCTGGCTGACCCAGGTGGCGCAGCGGCGCATGGCCGACGCGGTGCGCGCGGAGGTGGCCCGGCGGCGCAGGGAGGCCACCGCGTCCGACCGCGAGGTGACCGGCGCCGTCCCGGTCGACCATGACGACACGCTCACCATGCTGTTCCTGTGCTGCCACCCGACGCTGTCCCCGGCCGCCGCCATCGCACTCACGTTGCGCGCGGTCGGTGGGCTCGGCACCGAACAGATCGCCCGCGCCTTCCTGCTGCCGGAAGCAACCATGGCGCAACGGATCACGCGGGCGAAGAAGAAACTGGCCTCCGTGGAGCGGCCTTTCGCGCGGCTCGATGACGATCAGTGGCGTGAGCGGCTCGGCGCGGTCCTGCACGTGCTGTACCTGATCTTCAACGAGGGACACACCAGCAGCTCGGGACCGGCCCTGCAACGCACGGACCTGTCCGAGGAGGCGATCCGGCTCACCAGGGCGGTGCGCCGGCTCCTGCCCGAGGATCCGGAGGTCACCGGGTTGCTTGCACTGATGCTGCTCACCGACGCCCGCCGCGCGGCACGCAGCGGCGCACACGGGGAGCTGATCCCGCTGGCCGAACAGAACCGCGCGCAGTGGGACCGGGCGCTGATCACCGAGGGAACCACGCTGATCACCGGCACCCTGGCCGGTGGCCTGCGCGGGCCCTACCAGATCCAGGCCGCCATCGCAGTTCTGCACGCCCAGGCCGCCCGCGTCGAGGACACCGAATGGACCACGATCCTGGCACTGTACGACCGGCTCGAGCAGTGCACCGACAACCCGATGGTGACGCTCAACCGTGCGGTGGCCACGGCCATGGTGGCGGGGCCCGAAGCAGGCCTCGCACTTGCCGAAACACTCGATGACCAACTCACCGGCACACACCGCCTCGACGCGGTGCGCGGTCATCTGCATGAGATGGCAGGCGATGTCGACGCCGCGATCACCCACTACGCCAGTGCCGCCGCCCGCACGACCAGCATCCCCGAACGCGACTACCTGACCATCCGCGCCGCGCGTCTGCGCTGTGTTTGATTTGCAGCGCCTGCAGTGGTGACGGCAGCAGGCACGGTTGGCCGTTCCAGGGCTGTGCTCGATTCGATCGGCAGGGCTGGCGGTGCCGCGGCTTCGACTGGGGACGGGGACACGAGCGGGCTGGGGCATGTAGCCGACTGCGGCCGAGGCAGACTACGCGGTGTGGCAGACAAACACAGTGCGGGCGTCCTGCTGTTTCGCCGAAGTACGGCCGGTGCGGTCGAGGTTTTGCTCGGGCACATGGGCGGGCCGTTCTGGACGCGAAAAGACCTGGGCGCGTGGTCGATTCCCAAGGGCGAGTACGAGCCGGAGACCGAGGACGCGCGCGTTGCGGCAAGCCGCGAGTTCACCGAAGAGCTCGGTCTCCCGGTTCCCGATGGCGCGTGGGTACCGCTGGGCGAGGTGCGCTACGGCAGCGGCAAGGGAAAGAAGATCCTCACCGCCTGGGCTGTCGAGGGCGACGTGGACCCCGCCGAGGTCGTGCCGGGAACCTTCCAGCTGGAGTGGCCGCCGCACTCGGGCCGGTTCGTGGACTTCCCGGAAATCGATCGCGCCGAGTGGTTCGACCCGGCCACCGCGCGGGACAAGCTGGTCGCGGGCCAGCGGCCCTATCTGGACCGGCTGACCGAGCACCTGGCGGGCTGACCGGCCGCTACGCCCAGCCTTCCTGGCGGCACATGCTTCAACGTCGAGCCTCCGAATCCATACTGGTGAACGCAAACTCGCCACGCCAAACCGGGGCGTACTTCGGTCACGGCTGTATGGCGTACGAGCTTGGTTCCGTCAGATTCCGAGAGACGCGACCATCCAGTTCCGGGCTGCCTCGAGATCGTTGCGGGGGATGGCGCGGGTTGCGCACGTCGGCTTGCTCACCCATCGCCGTGACCGCCACCCGATCATGGGTCGCACTGTCCACCACCCCATCTCGCGAAGCAGCATGTGGCCCCCACCCGTGTACCGCGTGTTCAGCCATCGCCGGGATCGTGGTCGCGTCGCCGCCCTCCACAGACCGGTCAGGTGATCGCGCATGGTAACCGGACCGTCGTAGTCGGCGTGCCGCCGTCCGTTCGGCAATCGCATGTCATCCGCCTATTTTGCAGTCGTCGGCCGAAACATCTCGCGTACCGGATATGGTCTCGATCGGGCCGTATGGCCTGCCCTGGATCGTACCCACGACCTGGGCATACATACGCCACTTCCCCGGCACACACGGAGCAGTGGCGGTGTGAGTCCGGCGCGACCACGGCACCAGCCTGGTTCGTACGTGCTCGCCAACGGATTCCCACTGGCCCGAGTTACTGAGCCGCTGCAAGCTCAGGTAGTAGTCATGCGTGAGACCAGGGTCGCCGTCGCGGGGAATGTCGCATTTCGCCCATGCGTCTGCATGAACCTCCGGCCGTATGATCGTCGGCTTTGAGAAGATGAATCCGTTGTCACACAGCTGTCTTCGCGCATCGATCACCAGCGGCCCGCTGGGACTGGCGTTCGCGATAGTGCTGCCTGCGCCGGAAATCAGCATCGCGCCGAGCGCTGCGACGCTGATGCTCAGCCGAGAAATGTTGTTACGCAACGTCTTCTCCATTTCAAATAGCCTGACCAGCGGGCCGATCAGTACTCCCGTGCCGCATCGGGCTTCATCCGGCCCGTGTCCTCGCGTTCGATCCGTTCGCGGATTCCCCTGACGGTCCGGTCCTTCGGTCTCCGCTCAGGCCAGAACACCGCTGCGGCGAACACCGCCAGCGGAACCCCGATCGCGATGAACCATCCGAGCGTGATCACGGCAGGTCTCGGAGCAGTCGCAGCACACGCCCGGACAGTTCGGCGTCGGCAGGCTCGAACGGGCTACCCGGGGGATCTATCTCGGCAGCACCCGGAACCCGTTGCGGCAGAGTACGCAACTCCAGATACACAGCGCCGTCGTCGTAGGTGTCTTCGTAGTCGGCGACCTCCAACAGTCCGCCGTCGAACACGACAACCCTCGTACGCCTGTCCATCGCGACCCCTCCTAGGCAGTTGGTAGGCACCCCGTGACCGGTTGGGCGTCACATGTCACGGGGGCCAGCTCAGAACGCTAAGGAGTCAAGACCGGCCGTAGCCAGGAACTTGGCGGAACTTGGCGGAAGTTCGTTGTACCGGCCGCACAGCGGGTCCATCTGCGGGACGATGAGAGAGGCAGACGCCAAACAACGTCATACCAATAGACGGCAGTTACGACGATGAAATTAGTGTTCCTGGGCAGTGGCGGATCGGACTCCGGGGGTTGCCCAACCCTCTACACCACCGAAAGAGGTACCTACCTAGCACAAGGATGGATCACGGACACACCAGGCACCATCGAGATACCACACTTGCTACTCGGCTTCTTGGAGCCGGACACCTTCATCGGCGCGACCATGACCGATACCGGCAGGGGCACCTTCCTTGTGTCCGGCAAATCGGTGACCGACGCCGAAGCGCTGGCACAGATGGACATCTACCCTGGCGAAACCGCCATAGAGGTGCCGAAGCAAGAAAGACATCCCAGGAGGCTTGAATGTCAAGCAATAGCCTTCTCGCCCAGGTGAGGCCAGGCGGTGGCCTCGTTGTAGTGAGTGCCGGTTTTGAGGCAGCCGTGCAGGATGCCGACGAGTCGGTTGGCGAGCTGGCGCAGGGCGGGGTTGTGGCCGACGCCGCGGGCTCGCTGCCGGTCGTAGTAGGCGCGGGCACCCGGGGACCACAACAACGCGGAGAATGCCTGTGTTGTGAGGGCGTCGATGAGCCGGTCGTTGTGCACGAACCGGGCCAGAGCGACTTTCTTCTTGCCCGACGCGCGGGTGATCGGGGAGGTGCCCGCGTAGTTCTTGCGGGCCTTGGCGCTGGCGTAGCGGTCGGGGTCATCACCGAACTCTGCGAGCACCCGGGCACCGAGGACCGGCCCCAAACCTGGTTGGGACAAGATGATGTCAGCGGCCGGGTGCTTGGAAAAATGGGCCTCGACCTGCCCTTGCAGAGTCTTGATCTGGGTGTTGAGGACGGTCAGAACCGCCAGCAGCGCCTGCACCGAGGCAGCGTAGGCATCGGTGACGACCTCGGGTTGGCCGAGCTGGTCGGAGCGCAACGCGGTCTGGATCGCGGCGGCTTTGTCCGCGACGTTGCGGCGGCGCGCCCGCTTCAACGCGGCGCTGATCTGGGCGATCGTCAGTCGGGCTGCCTGGGTCGGGGTGGGTGCCTTGGCGAGCAGCTCAAGGGTGTCAGCGGCGTCGAGGTCGTCGAAGGCGGCCAGCGCCGCGGGGAAATAGTCACCCAGCGCGTGCCGCAGCCGCTGGGTGTGGCGAGTGCGTTCCCAGATCATCGTCTTATGGATGCGGGCCACCACCTTCACCGCCTCCGCACGCGCGGAATCCCCAGCGACAGACCGCAGTTCATGCGAGTGGGTGCGGACCATATCCGCCAGCACGTGCGCGTCGCCGGCGTCGCTCTTGGCGCCGGAGACCCCCAACCGGTCACGGAATCGGGCCGCCTGCAACGGATTCACCGCCAGCACCGTGTATCCCGCGGCGACCAGCGCCCCAACCCAGGGACCCCGGTCGGTCTCGATCCCGATCAGCACTTCGGCCTCATCGACGTCGTCGCCGACCAGATCCCCGATGATCGCGTGCAACCTGCCCATCCCGGCCACCCCCGCAGGAAGGCGCGCCTTGGCCAGACGGCGACCGGAGCCATCCATCACCTCCACATCGTGATGATCCTGAGCCCAGTCGTCTCCTACGAACAGTCGCAATGGTCCTCCCATTCTCGATGCCGATCACCGTCGAGCAGCCAGCGAGAGAACCATCAGCGACCTAATCAAGCAGTGCTCACATCACCACGAACGGGCACGACATCCCAGCAGCGATCAACTCTCCCGACCTACCGGCAGGGGCACAGTCTTTCTTCAGGACTCAACGTCCAGGACGCACGAGTGCTCACCTACCGGTCGGCTACCACCAAGGAGTTTGCCGGATGGCTCACTCCCCGAACTGATTAGGACGTTTTATGGCAATGCTGCTGCGGCCTAACGATGAGCCGGACCTGTGGCCGAAGCTGTTCCATGAGCTGAAGCGGGATGCGTTCCACCTGGAAGTCCGCGATGCTTACCACGTAGCCGACGAGGATTCCCGGATACGCGCGTTCCTCGCTGGCGAACCAGCGCCGTACACACGGACGCCGTGGCAAGACCTCATGCAGAAGACGACCGGCAGGGGTGTGACCGTGAGCCGTGTCCGGGTGGTTACCGAACCACTCTCGGACTATCAGCGGTGGTTGCTGTCGGTCACCGGCTACAACGTCGAAGCAGGTGAGGATATTCGGTACGTGGCAAGGAACCTTGCCGGAGAGGTACCTCCGGACGACTGGTGGCTTCTGGACGGAGAGCGAGTTGTCTACAACCTCACCGATCCGATCGGGGCACCGGCCGGGCTGGCGGTAACCACAGACCGCGGAATCGTCGCGTACTGCCAAGAGGTACGCGAACGGCTCTGGAAGCTGGCAATCCCGTACGCGGAGTATGCCCAGCGGTGACAAGCTCCGTTCACGAAGCACGTCGAGCCCTCGGGGCAACCCTCCGGGGGCTTCGTCGTGATGCCGGGTTGTCCGGCCGTCAGCTTGCGTCTCTCGCTGGCTGGCATGAGTCCGTGGTGTCAAAGATCGAAACCGGGGACCGTAGCCCCACAGAAGCGCATCTAAGGGCCTACTGCCGCCACACAGGCAACGAGGCTCAACTACCCGACCTGATAGCCACCCTGCGGAACGTCCAGGCCGCGTACATGGAGTGGCGCAAGGTGCTCGGCACCGGCACCAAGCGACGACAGCATCAAGCGGTGAGGCTGGCTGAAGAGTCCCAACTCATGCGGATCTTTCAGCCGAACATCATCCCTGGGATACTCCAAACTGCGGAATACGCTGCGGCAGTGCTCCGCCGATATATCGACTTCTACCGGGTGCCAGACGACTTGGACGAAGGCGTAGCGAAACGCCTCGAACGACAACAACTTCTGTACAAAGGGAACCATCGGTTCCATATCTTGGTAGGCGAGCAAGCCTTGCAGACCACGGTCGGCGGTGACTCGGTCATGGTCGGTCAGCTGGACCGGCTCCTCGCCGTCATCGGATTACCCAGGGTTCTGCTCGGTATTGTCCCGGCGCAGGCAGAATTACCAATGCAAGTTACCAACTTCGTAATGTTCGATGAACGAATGGTTCTGGTCGAAGCGGCCACAGCGGAATTGACGATCACTCAGCCGAGGGAAATTGCAATCTATGGTCGGTTGTTCGGCGAACTCGCTGAATTGTCGGTAACCGGCGAAGCGGCACGGGAGTTGATCCGTGCTGCACTCGACCGCCGACGACCGTAGGCTATTCATCCCTTGGCGGTACGGACTCATCGCGGAACGCCCGTCCAGGTCCGGCCGGTGATGAGCTCGTAGGCCTCCACGTACTTCTGGCGCGTCGCCGCGACCACCTCGGCGGGGATCTCCGGGCCGGGCGGCTCCTTGTCCCAGCCGGTGGAGGTGGCCCAGTCGCGGACGAACTGCTTGTCGAACGAGCGCTGCCCACGGCCCGGTTCCCATTCGGCGGCGGGCCAGAAACGCGACGAATCCGAGGTGAGCACCTCGTCACCGAGGGTGAGGACGTCTCCGTCCCAGCCGAATTCGACCTTGGTGTCGGCGACGATGACGCCGCGTTCGGCGGCATGCGCCGCACCGCGGGCGTAGATGTGCAGGGTCAGCTCGCGCAGCCGCTCGGCGACCTCGCGACCCTCCTGGTTCACCACGTCCGCGAAAGTGATCGACTCGTCGTGTCCCTCGGATGCTTTGGTGGTCGGCGTGAAGATCGGCTCGGGCAGCTTGTCCCCCTCACGCAGTCCCGGCGGCAGCGCCACCCCGGACACCGAGCCCGTCCGCCGGTACTCCGCCAGACCCGACCCGGTCAGATAACCGCGCGCAATGCACTCCACCTGCACCATCTTCAGCGGCTTGACCCGAATGCCGCGGCCGGCGAACTCGGCGGGCACGTCGGTGGCGGAGACCACGTGGTTCGGCACGTCGGTGAAGTACTCGAACCACCAGTTCGACAACTGCGTCAGCAGCGCGCCCTTGTCCGGGATCGGCGTCGGCAAGACCACGTCGTACACCGACACTCGGTCCGAGGCGACCAGCAGCAGCGTGTCGCCGTCCTCGTACAGGTCACGCACCTTCCCGGCGTGCACATGCTTCAACGTCGAGCCTCCGAATCCGTGCTGGTGAACTGCGCTGCACCAGGCACAATACCGTCGCCCCTCGGGCACGGCCGCTAGCGGTGACGAACCGGCTCACCGAGGTCGGCCTGGAAAGTCCCGCGCGGCCTGCCGCACCGAGATGGCATTGTTGGTGGCGCACGTGCCAGTTCTTCGACCACGAAGGAGCCTTATGTCCGCACCCAACCTCACTCGTGAACAGGCGATCGAACGCGCTTCGACGGTGTCGGTCGAGAACTATCGCATCGATCTGGAACTGACCGACGGGGCGGGCAAACCTGGCGAGCAGACCTTCTCTTCCCGCAGCACCATCACCTTCACCGCGACGCCGGGCGCGAGCACGTTCATCGACATCGTGGCGCGCGGTGTGCGCTCGGCGGTGCTCAACGGCGCCGCACTGGACGTCTCCGGCTACGACGAGTCGACCGGGATCGCGCTGACCGATCTGGCCGAGCGCAACGAGCTGGTGGTGGAAGCCGACTGCGAATACTCGAACACCGGCGAGGGCCTGCACCGGTTCGTCGATCCCACCGACGACGCCGTGTACCTGTACTCGCAGTTCGAAACCGCCGACGCCAAGCGGATGTTCGCCTGCTTCGATCAGCCCGATCTGAAGGCCACCTTCGACCTCACCGTCACCGCGCCCGCGGACTGGCAGGTGGTGTCCAACAGCGCCGTCGTGGAAACGCTCGCCGCGGACCCGGGCAGGCACGTCTTCCGCACCAGCCCGAAGATGAGCACCTACCTGGTCGCGCTCATCGCGGGTCCGTACGCGCGTTGGACCGACGTCTACACCGACGAGCACGGCAGCATCCCGCTCGGCCTCTACTGCCGCGCCTCGCTGGCCGAATACATGGACGCCGAGCGGCTGTTCACCGAAACCAAACAGGGCTTCGGCTTCTATCACGGCAATTTCGGCGTCCCTTACGCGTTCGGCAAGTACGACCAGCTGTTCGTGCCGGAGTTCAACGCGGGTGCGATGGAGAACGCGGGTGCGGTGACCTTCCTGGAGGACTACGTCTTCCGGTCCAAGGTGACCCGTGCGTCCTATGAGCGCCGGGCGGAGACCGTGCTGCACGAGATGGCGCACATGTGGTTCGGTGACCTGGTCACCATGAAGTGGTGGGACGACCTGTGGCTGAACGAGTCGTTCGCCACCTTCGCCTCGGTGCTGTGCCAGTCCGAGGCCACCGAGTACGCGAACGCATGGACGACGTTCGCGAACGTGGAGAAGTCCTGGGCCTACCGGCAGGACCAGCTGCCCTCCACGCACCCGATCGCCGCGGACATCCCGGATCTCGCCGCCGTGGAGGTGAACTTCGACGGCATCACCTACGCCAAAGGCGCCAGCGTCCTGAAGCAGCTGGTCGCCTATGTGGGTCTGGAGCCGTTCCTTGCGGGGCTGCGCGCCTACTTCGCCGAGCACGCCTACGGCAACGCCACGTTCGACGACCTGCTGGCGGCGCTGGAGAAGTCGTCCGGGCGGGACCTGTCAACCTGGGGCGCCCAGTGGCTGAAGACCACGGGCCTGAACATCCTCCGCCCCGACTTCGAGGTGGACGCCGAGGGCCGATTCCGCTCGTTCGCCGTGGTTCAGGAGGGCGCCCAGCCGGGCGCGGGCGAACAGCGCGTGCACCGTCTCGCCGTCGGCGTCTACGACGATCAGGACGGAAAGCTGGTGCGCACCAAGCGCGTCGAACTCGACCTCGACGCCACCGAGCGCACCGAGGTCCCCGAGCTGGTCGGCGTGCCGCGCGGCAGGTTCGTGCTGGTCAACGATGACGACCTCACCTACTGCTCGGTCCGGCTGGACGCAGGCTCGCTCGACGTGCTGGTCAACCGCATCGCGGACATCGCCGAGCCGTTGCCGCGCACGCTCGCCTGGTCGGCGGCCTGGGAGATGACTCGCCAGGCCGAGTTCCGCGCCCGCGATTTCGTCGCGCTGATCCAGCGCGGTGTCGGCGCCGAGACCGAAATCGGTGTGGTGCAACGACTTCTGATGCAGGCCAACCTCACGCTCGGCAGCTACGCCGATCCGGCCTGGGCCGAGGCCACCGGCTGGCCGGACTACGCGAACCGGCTGCTGGAGCTCGCTCGCGAGGCCGAGTCGGGCTCAGATCACCAGCTGGCCTTCGTCAACGCGCTGACCGGCGCGAAGCTGTCGGACTGGCACACCGAGGTGCTGCGCGAACTGCTCGACGGCGACCCGGCGAAGGTCGGGCTGGCCGGCCTGGTGGTGGACACCGACCTGCGTTGGCGACTCGTGTCCGCGCTCGCGGCGGCGGGAGAGATCGACGCCGACGGCATGGAAACCCCCGTCATCGACCAGGAACTGGCCAACGACCCGACCGCCGCAGGCAAGCGCCAGGCGGCCGCCGCGGCGACGGCGCGGCCGATCGCCGAGGTGAAGCAACAGGCGTGGACGACGGTGATGGGCGACGACTCGGTGCCCAATGTCACCGCCCGCTCGATCGTCGGCGGATTCGCGCCCGCCGGACAGGGTGACCTGCTCGCCCCCTACGTGGAGCGGTATTTCGCGGAGATCCCCGGCGTCTGGGAGCGGCGCTCCAGCGAGGTCGCCCAAACCGTGGTGGTCGGCCTCTACCCGCACTGGGCGATCAGCGAGGACGCGGTGTCCGTCGCCGACAAGTTCCTCGCGGGCGACCACCCACCCGCCCTACGCCGCCTGGTGAGCGAAGGCAAGGCAGGCATCGAACGCTCGCTGCGCGCCCGCGCCTTCGACGCTCAGGGCTGAACCGGCGTCCTCGGTCGGCCCGGCGCACGCCGGGCCAACGGACAGCCGATCGACCCTCCGGGCTCGACGTGCTGGATGTGGGACCTGACAGCCGAAAGAGGGCGTGCTCATCATCGTGATGAGCACGCCCTATCCGCATTGTGCCGCCAACGCGGCTTCGATTTCCGCGCTATGTCGTTCCGGGGCAACGGAATCGCGAAATACCGCGGCGCGCCGAAACGAGTGAGCGCGCTGGTATGCGCTGGGGGTGAATCAGCGGCCGATGGCCGCGGCCATCACGCGGACCGCGGAGACCAGGCCGTCGATCAGCTGGCCCTGCCGGAACGAGCTCAGTGCCGCGGTGACGCCCAGCTGGCAGACGCGATCGTTCGCGCGGTCGGCGACGTCGCGGCCCGAGCGCACCTCGATCGCCTTCTCGTTGGGCGAGACGGCGATGAACACCGAACGCGCCGCCTCGGGCGTATCGGGGAAGATCGCGTCCGCGCCCGCGGCCGGGTCCTCGCCCAGATCCCCGATGTAGACGGTGAAGCGCACCTTGGTCGCGCGGGTCGCCTCGGTGAGCACGTTGTCCATCGTGAGCCGCTCGTGATCGTTGAACGGCGCTTCCTTGAACACATCGCCCGCCTCGTGCACGCCGGATACGCGCCCGCTGCTGGTGAGCGCGTATCCGTGCGGCAGATCGGCTTCGACCACCGCGGGCCACTTAGAACCTGCCACTTGCCCGTCCTCCGATCAGCTCCACCTCGGTGGACTCGATGGCCGCATGCTGTCCATGCGAGGTCTCTGCGATGTGGTGACCCGAGATGGTCACCTCGTCGGTAGCACTCCACAGCACTGGCGACTGGGTCCACTTCTGGCCGAGGGCGAAGTGGACCGGCTTCTCACCAGGCAGTGGCTTACCGAGAAACGACAATCCGGCGATGACGCCGTAGATCACCAGCGGAATGCCGACGAAGATCAGCACTGTCTCGAGAATGCTCACGGGTCGAAGGGTAGACGATCGTCTGTAGTAGTTCTCCGTCCGGTCGAACCCGTGGGCTGTCCGTGTCCACTTCACCGGGCCACGACCTGGGCTTTTCGATCTTGCTCAGACCAACCAGGCCGTCGCGTTCGGCGGCAGCTGGCCACCTTCGGACGGCGCGCTGGCCAGCAGCACCTCCCCCGGCGGCAGCTGGATCGGCGCGTCCGAGGCGTTGAGCACGCAGACCAGTCCGCCGGGCCGCCGGAACGCCAGACAGCCCGGCGGACTGCCGTACCACTCGATCCGGTCCCCCGAGAACTCCGGACGCAGTCGACGCAGTTCGATCGCCATGCGGTACAGCGACAGGGTGGAGCCGAGTTGCTCCAGCTGCGCTTCGACCGTCAGCCCCGCCCACTCGGGGGGAATCGGCAGCCAGGGCGCCCCGCTGGTGAACCCGAACGGCGGCACGGCGCCCTCCCAGGGCAGCGGCACCCGGCAGCCATCGCGGCCGCGCTGAATGTGCCCGGAGCGCTCCCACACCGGATCCCGCAGCGCCTCCTCCGGCAGGTCGTCCACGTTGGGCAGTCCCAGCTCGGCGCCGTTGTAGATGAACACGGCGCCGGGCAACGCGAGCTCGAGCAGGATCATCGCCCGCGCCCGCGCGACACCGACCGCGCCACCGCCGTACCGGGTGACCTCACGCTCGATGTCGTGGTTGGACAGCGTCCAGGTCGGCACGGCGAACACCGGCCCGACGGCGGCGAGCGAGTTGTCGATCGCGTCGCGCACCGCCTCGGCACCGAACCCGGACTCGGCGAGGCGGAAATTGAACGCCAGGTGCAGTTCGTCGGAGCGCACGTACTCCCCGAAGCGGGTGTTGTCGTTCACCCACACCTCGCCGATGGTCACCACGTCCGGATATTCGTCCACCACCTTGCGAATCCGGCGGTGGATCTCGTGTACCGCGGGGTTGTTGAAGCGCGGGTCGCTGTCATCGTGAGCGAGCAGCGCCGAGACGGAGAGCTCGGACATGTCGGGCAGGCCGTCGGGTTTGGCCATGCCGTGCGCGACGTCGAGCCGGAACCCGTCCACGCCACGGTTGAGCCAGAACCGCAGAGTCTGCTCGAAATCGGCGGCGACCTCGGGATCGGCCCAGTTCAGGTCGGGTTGCTCGCGGGCGAAGATGTGCAGGTACCACTGTCCGGGGGTGCCGTCGGGTTCGGTGATCCTGGTCCAGGCGGGCCCGCCGAAAATGCTCGGCCAGTTGTTCGGTGGCGCGACGCCACCGGGTCCGCGACCGTCGCGGAAGATGTACCGCTCCCGTTCCGAGCTACCGGGGCCAGCCGCCAGCGCCGCACGGAACCACGGGTGCTGATCGCTCGTGTGGTTGGGCACCAGGTCCATCGTGACCTTGAGCCTGCGGGCATGCGCCTCGGCGATCAGCGCGTCCATCGCGGCGAGACCACCGAAGAGCTGGTCGATGTCGCGCGGATCGGCGACGTCGTAGCCACCGTCGGCCATCGGGGAACGCATCACCGGACAGACCCACAGCGCGTCGACGCCGAGCAGTTCGAGGTACCCGAGCTTGTCCCGGACTCCGCCGAGATCGCCGATCCCGTCGCCGCTCGAATCCGCGAAGGACCTCGGATAAACCTGGTAGAACACGGCCGACCGCCACCACGGCTGGGTGGTGCGATCCACCGGCGCCGTTACGGCTGGTGCATCAATCACATCCGCCATAGTGCCAAAGGGCGAATGCACGACCACCACAACGCGGTCGGAAACACATCGTGGCCCTGCGCGTGTGCCCGGTTGTCAGAACGGGGCATTCACCAGCGAGTTGGCCGCCATCTCCAGGTAGTCGAGCAGCGCCTTGCGATGCTCGTCGTCGAGGGTTTCCGGCTCGACCTCCGCCACCGCGATGCGCATGCAGCGCAACCAGGCGTCGCGCTCGATCGGTCCGATGGTGAACGGCATGTGCCGCATCCGCAGCCGCGGATGTCCGCGCTCGTCGGAGTAGGTGCGCGGGCCGCCCCAGTACTGCTCGAGGAACATCCGCAACCGGCGCTCGGCCGGACCGAGGTCTTCTTCCGGGTAGAGCGGGCGCAGCACCTCGTCGGCCGCCACCTCGCGATAGAACGTCGCGATGATCCGCCGGAACGTCTCCGCCCCGCCGACCGCCTCGTAGAACGACGTCGCTGTCTGCTCGCCCGAAGTCATAGACCCTCTCGATTCACCGGATGCGCCGCTGTCCATTGTGCCCGCGTCGGCGCGCGGTTGCTCTCCCGCGGCCGCTCAGCGCCGGGAAAACGTCGCGGCTGGGCAGCTCTTCAGCCACAGTTAACCGGACATTGTTGGAAATCACCGTGCAATGCCCGACGTTCCATGGTCAACTGGGTGACAGTCTCTGCTCCGCAGATACCACATGATCCTGCCAATCATGAAATCGAGGTCGAGATGAAGCAGCGGCACAGCGCCAGGTCACACGAGGCGCGAGCGTACCGACAACTCCAGCCCGCCGACGTCCACAATCGTGGGTCGGGGGCCACTCCGCTGCACATCTTGTCCGAACATTATCCGGGCGGGCATCGTGCCCATCACGACCATGGGCCCCGCCCCACCGCACCGCCCACCGAGGGCACGAGCTGGCTCAAGACCAGGGTGCTGCTGTTGAACGCCACCTATGAGCCGCTCACCGCTTTGTCCGCGCGCCGCGCGATCGTCCTCCTCATCTGCGACAAGGCCGACGCCGTTCATCACAACGACGAGGGGCCGGTGGTGCACTCCGCCGAGACGTCGGTCACCCTTCCATCGGTAATCCGCCTGCGCAGCTACGTCCACGTGCCCTACCGTGCCCGGGTGCCGATGACCCGCGCCGCCCTCATGCACCGGGACCGCTATCGGTGTGGCTACTGCGGCGGCAAGGCAGAGACCATCGACCACGTCATCCCGCGCAGCCGCGGCGGGGAACACTCCTGGGAGAATTGCGTCGCCAGCTGCGCGCCGTGCAACCATCGCAAGGCCGACAAACTACTCACCGAGCTGGGCTGGACACTGCGATCACCGCTGGTCTCGCCGAAGGGCCCACACTGGCGCCTGCTGTCCACCACCGCGGAACTCGACCCGGTGTGGTTGCAGTACCTCGGCGAAGGCGCGGCCTGATCGATCAGGTGTATTCGACCACCAGCGTCGCCCAAGTCGGCGATGCCAGGGCCTCGAACACATGCGGCCGATCTCCTGGGTAGGCGATGTAGTCGCCGGGATGTAGTTCGACCGGCGCCTCGACCGGGCCGACCAGCGCGCGGCCCTCGGCGAGCAGCACGTGCTCGACGACACCCGAGATATGCGGATCCGATCTGCGCGCATGCCCTGGTTCCGCGGTGATGCGGAACAAATCGCGGCGCGAGTTGGCCGGACCGGCGGCCAGCAAGGTAGCTCGATACTCCGATTGCTCGGCGGCCACCACCGGTCCTTCGCCCGCCCGGATCACGTGCACGTTCGGGCGCGGCGGGTCGAGCAACCGGGAGAACGGCATGTCCAGGGCGACGCACAGCGCCCACAATGTCTCCAGGCTCGGATTCCCGGTCCCCGATTCCAGTTGCGACAACGTGGATTTCGCGATGCCCGCCCGGTGGGCGACCTCGCTCAACGACAATCCGGCCTTGGTGCGCTCGCGGCGCAGCGCGGCGGCGATCACCGCCTGGGGTGTCGTCGTCGCGTCCTGCTGCGTCATGCCAACCAGAAAACCATATTGACGAACCGGCCTGCCATGTTCACCATAGGAAACATGCGTTCGATATGGCGAACACTCGGTCGGGATGAGCTCATGGGCATTGCGGCCGTCTGCGTCGCCGTCGCGGTGATCGGGATCTCCTACGGGGCGACCGCGGTGAGTGCGGGTTTCCCGATCTGGCTGCCGATCCTCCTCGGGTGCGTGGTGCTCGCCGGAAGCTCGGAGTTCCTCTTCCTCGGCATTGTCGCCACCGGCGGTAGCCCGATCGCGGCGGTGCTCGCGGGGCTGCTGGTGAACGCCAGGCATCTGCCGTACGGGCTGTCGGTTCCCGACGTGGTCGGCACCGGCTGGCGCCGGCCGCTCGGGGTGCATCTGATGAACGACGAGTCCGTCGCACTGGCCATCGCCCAGCCCGACGCGGGGCGCAAGCGGGCGGCCTACTGGGTCGCCGGCACGGGGGTGCTGCTCGCGTGGCCCGGCGGTGCGGCGATCGGAGCATTGATCGGGTCGGTGGTTCCCGACACCTCGGCACTCGGATTGGACGCGGTGTTTCCCGCGGTGCTGCTCGCCCTGGTGCTGCCCGCCCTGCGTGATCGAGCCACGCTCGGCGCGGTGTGCGTCGGCACTGCGGTCGCCCTGGCCACCGCGCCCTTCCTGCCCACCGGAATGCCCGTCCTGCTTGCTCTTTCGGGAGTGCTCGTCGCTGCGCGCGAGCAACGGGGTCCAGTCACCACACAGGAAGCGCGATGATGCTTGCCGCCGGAATATTCGCTCTCGCCGCGGGTACCTACGCCTTCCGCTGGGCGGGCCCGGTGCTGCGCGAACGGGTGCGCATCCCCGCACGGGTGGTGCGCCTGCTGGAGATCGGCGCCGTCGTGCTACTCACCGCGCTGGTAGCTGTAACCACTCTGCCCGTCGGCACCGGAAGTCTCGGATTCGCCGTTCCCGCAGGCGTTCTCGTCGGTGGCGCTCTCGCCTGGAAGCAGCAGCCGATCCTGGTGGTGATCGTGGCCGCCGCCGCGACAACGGCGCTGTTGCGGCTGATCGGCGTCGCCTGAACATCCCGAAACTGTTCTCGGCCGGTCTTCTCCACAGATCTTATGTGGGCGGCGCCGTCCCCTCCTGCTGACGGCGCCGCCCACTTCATCGATCGTTTCCGGGCGGCAATGTGCTACCAGGGAATTCGCGGCCAACGCCGATACACGCAATATCGGCCCGCCAACACGTTCGGCGCAGCGCAGCAATGGCCCGACCGCACAGCAGGACCCGGCCCGCGTCCGACTAGCACCTGGCCGTCGCGTCCGTGCCGAAGTCGCCAGCGGCAGACACCCAGCGCTACCGATGAAGTGCGGCACACCCTTGATGCCGCGGTTACCGACCCACGCAACCACTCAGCCCAACCCCCATTTTCGAGCGAAGCGAGACCGAGCATTACCCGTCCGCGGCTCGCGTCCGAGCGGCCGACGCGTCCGCGACGCAGTCGCAAGCGGCGGTCGCTCGGACGCGAGCCACAAAGGGGCCGCGAACACGCAGCGCCGCAGGCGCTGCAAATCAGACAGAGCCACGCAGCGCCGCAGGCGCTGCAGATTAGACAGAGCGTGGCACGAGTGGGATTCCGCCGCCGATGCGGCGGGCGACCGAGCCGTAGCGGGCATCCAGCCGCAGCCATGTTCTGGTGGCACGGACCCGCACGATCTCGGCGGATGGGATGCGACGCGGATCGGCCTTCTCCCCCGAATGCGGGATGAAATCCATCGCCGTGAGCGCGAAGACGACCCGCATCGGCACCTGCACCTGAGTGCCCGCGCCGGATACGGTCAGCACGGCCTGGTCGAGTAGCGAGGCGGGCGGGCCGTGGCTGCTGCCATGTTCCTTCGCCAGCCGCGCACCCTGCTCGGCGAGTTCGACCAGGGTGCGCGCGGGCACGTCGTCGACGTGCGCGAAGCCGTCCGCGGGCGGCAGCGCCCCACGCCAGGCGGAATCCATCGAATATCCCAGGTCGATGGGGCCGCCGCTGCCCAGCCCGGCCAGCACCAGGTCCGCGCCGACGGTCACGTCGTCGACGCTGAGCTCGGCGACCACGGCGCGCACCGCGAGCGCCTCGAAACCTGTTGCCACCCACGCGGCCACATAGCGCTCACCGCGGCGGTGCAGGCGCACCACCGCCGCCGGGTCCAGCCGCGCGGCCCTGGTCAGGAACGTCGCGAGATTCTCCCGCTCCGCCGGATCGGACACGTGCAGCACTCGTTGTTCCGCCATCACAGCTGCTCTGCCGTCACCGCTGGGCAATCACCGACGCGCGACGACTCACTCCATCCACTCGGATAGGTAGTCACGCTCGGCATCGGTGAGCCTGCGCAACCGCTGCGCAGGCATGTCGAACGCCGCGATCTGCGTGGACGCGACCACCGCGGCCGGCGAGCCGGGCTCGGCGCCGGACGCGCGCACCTCGTAACCGATCGTGAAGTCGACCGCACGCAACTGCTCGATCCACATAGCGATATCCAGTGGCGTGTCCTCGTGCCGCAGCTGGCCGCGGTAGCGGACCCGCAGGTCGGCGAGCACGCAGCCCTCGCGCAGCGGGGCGGTCGGGCGGCCGTCCTCGAACAGCCACGGGATCCGCGCCTCCTCCAGCAGCGTCACCATGCGGGCATGGTTGACGTGCTGGAACACGTCCATGTCCGACCATCTGACGTCCACTTTGGCGTGGAAGCGCTTGGGCAGCACCAGGCTGCCCGCCGCCGTCCCGTCTCTGTACATCGATCTCGTCACCGTGGTACCTCCGATTGAGCGCCCACCCCGCTCACCATGCTCCGCACTTGCCGCGCTGCAACCGACAGCGTGGCGAGATCGTGGGTTCCTGACTCGAACAACTCCGACAGTGCCGCCCTGGCTCGACCGAGGCGGGACTGGTTCTTCGACTCCCAGTATGCAATCTTCTCGTCCGCCGTCTCTTCGGGGTCGCCGCCGGAGAGCACATCGAGGGTGAGCGAACGCAGCGACCCGTACATGTCGTCACGCAGCGCCAGCCGCGCCAGCGAGTGCCAGCGGTCGCCGCGTTCGAGGTGGCTCACCGCTTGCAGCAACCAATCGATCTTGAGGTGATCGTTGAGCGCGTAGTACAGCGAGCCGACCTCATCGCCGTCCCGGTCGGTGATGTCGGCGATGTCCACGATGTCCAGCAACGGGAACAGGTTGAGCAGGCCGAAGACCTCGGTGGCCAGATCGGTCGGCGCGCCGCGGGCGATCAGCTCGGCGGACTGGTCGGTGAGCGTGGATACGTGGTGTCCGCGCAGCCAGCCCGGAACCTTCGGGGCGAGTTCGCGCACGTCATTGCGGTACCGGCTGATTTCCGAGCCGACCGCGATCGGCTGGGGCCGGTTGCTCAGCAGCCAGCGGGACGCACGATCCATTGTCCGTTTGGTCTCCAGCTCGAGCAGGTCACGCACCGAGGTGGGCGCGTCGCACACCCGGATCCGCGCCCACATCTCGCGCAGGTCGAAGATTCCGCTGGCCGCGGCGAAGGCGCGCAGCGCGTCGGTGGTGGTCGCGCCGATCTCTTCGTTCAACCGGTGTGCATAGGTGATGCCGCCGTAGTCCACCATCTCGTTGGCGATCATGGTGGTGACGATCTCCCTGCGCAGCCGGTGCCGTTTGATCGCCGGGCCGAAACGGCTGCGCAGCGGTGTCGGGAAGTAGTCGGGCAGCCGCGCGGCGAAGTACTGGCTGTCGGGCAGGTCGGAATCGAGCAGATCGGTCTTGAGCGATAGCTTCACGTGCGCCATCAGATTGGCCAGCTCCGGCGACGCCAGACTCGCGCCGTCCTCCAGCATGCGCTTCATCTCCTGATCCGAGGGCAGCGCCTCGAGTTCGCGGTCCAAGCCGCGGCGCTGCTCGAGATCCTCGATGAGCCGCATCTGCACGCTGAGCATGTGCGGCGCCTCGGTGCGCGAAATTCCCATCAGGAAGTTCTGCGCCACGTTGTCCCGGAGGACCAGCTGCGCGACCTCGTCGGTCATCGAGGCCAGCAGCGGATTGCGCTCGGCTTCCGGAAGCTGACCGCCGGAGACGACGGCGTCCAGCAGGATCTTGATATTGACTTCGTGGTCGGAGCAGTCCACACCCGCCGAGTTGTCCAGCGCGTCGGTGTTCATCTTGCCGCCGTTGCGGCAGAACTCGATCCGGCCCAGCGCGGTCGCGCCCAAGTTGCCGCCCTCGCCGATCACCTTGACCCGCAACTGGTTCCCGTTGACCCGGACCGCGTCGTTGGACTTGTCGCCCACCTCGGCGTTGGTCTCGGTGCTCGCCTTGATGTAGGTGCCGATACCGCCGTTCCACAGCAGGTCGACCGGCGCGAGCAGGATCGCGCGAACCAATTCCGGCGGTGACAGCGATTCGACATCGTCGGCCAGACCGAGCGCCGCCCTGGCCTCCGGGCTGATCGGCACCGCCTTCACCGTCCGGTCCCAGACACCGCCGCCGGTACTGATCAACGCGGCGTCATAGTCGGCCCACGACGACCGCGGCAGCGCGAACAGCCGCTGCCGCTCGGCGTAGGAGATGGCCGCGTCCGGGTTCGGGTCGAGGAAGATGTGCCGGTGGTCGAACGCAGCAACCAAACGGATGTGCTCCGACAGCAACATACCGTTACCGAACACATCACCACTCATGTCACCGACACCGACAACAGTGAAATCCTGCGCCTGCGTGTCGATCTCCATCTCACGGAAATGCCGCTTCACACTCTCCCACGCACCCTTGGCCGTAATACCCATCGCCTTGTGGTCATAACCCGCAGACCCACCCGAAGCGAACGCATCACCCAACCAGAACCCATAACTCTGCGCCACATCATTCGCGATATCCGAAAACGTCGCCGTCCCCTTATCCGCGGCCACCACCAGATACGTGTCATCACCATCCCGACGCACCACCCGCGCAGGCGGCAACACCTCACCACTCACACGATCCACATTGTCGGTGACATCCAGCAAACCCGAAATGAACGTCCGATAGCACGCCACACCCTCAGCACCCAACGCCTGCCGATCCGCCACCGGATCACCCGTGGCCGCAGGCGGCTGCTTCACCACGAACCCGCCCTTCGCGCCCACCGGCACGATCACCGCGTTCTTCACCGCCTGCGCCTTCACCAAACCCAAGATCTCGGTACGGAAATCCTCCAACCGATCCGACCACCGCAAACCACCACGCGCCACAGGCCCGAAGCGCAAATGCACACCCTCCACCCGCGGGGAGTACACGAAGATCTCGAACTGCGGCCGCGGCCTGGGCAGTTCGGCGATCGCGTGCGGTTCGACTTTCACCGAGACGTAGTCGCGTGACCTGCCGTCCGGGTCGGTCACGTAGTAGTTGGTCCGCAGCGTCGCTTTGACCAAGCCCAGCATCGCGCGCAGGATACGGTCCGCGTCCAGGCTGACGACCTCATCGATGCGTCCGCGAACCTGGATATCCAGCTCAGCGGCGCGCTCGGCGGAGAAGGTATCGGGATCGAAGCGCGCCGCGAACAGGTCGACGAACAGCCGCGCGATATCCGGATAGGTGAGCAATACACGACAGATGTTCGCCTGGCTGTACGGAAAACCGGCCTGCTGCAAGTACTTCGCGTAGGTCCGCAGGATCGAGACGGCCCGCCACGGCAGCCGGGCGCGCAGCACGAGTTCGTTGAGACCGTCTGCCTCGGCGCTGCCGTACCACATCGCCTCGCACGCTTCCACGAACCGTTCGCGCAGGCCCCGCACCTCCGCCTCCAGCACATCGGCGCGCTTGGTAGACTCGAGCAGCTCCGCGTCCAGATCCCGGTCCAGCGCACTGCGCAGCAGTTCGGGACGGGCCAGCAGGCCGAAGTCGTAGATCCACCGCTCACCGCCCGCACCGCCGTCGGCCGCGGCCTCCAGCTCGACCTGATACGGCCGCTCGTCCACCACCTCGACGCCCAGGCTCTGCAACAGGGGCAGCACCTGGCTCAGTGAGATGCCGCTCCCGCCGATGTAGAAGGTGAAGCGCCACGAACCCGGCTCCGAATCCGGCTTGCGGTAGAGGTATTGGTCGATGCCGCCGTCGCGCAGCCGCTCCAGGCGCACGATGTCCGCGAGCGCGCGAGCAGCGGCGAAATCTTGCTTGTAGCCCTCGGGGAAGGCCGCCGCGTACCGCTGCACCACGGCGGGATCGAGCACCGTCGACGTGCTCACCTCGTCGTTCAGGTGGTCGTCCCAGGTACGGCTCGCCTCGGCGAGCAGGTTCTGCAGGCGCAGCCGGTTGGCCTCGGAGGTGTCGGCGGCCGGTGGCACCTGGTGCGCGACGCCGAGCTCGGGCTCCGGCAGCCGCACCGTGAAATACACACGCGCCAAATCGCTTTCGCCCACCCGCGCGGAGTAGTCGATGGACACGCCGCCCAATTCGCGGACCAGGATATCCTGCATCTCCAGCCGCACCCTGGTGGTGTAGCGGTCGCGCGGCAGGTAGACCAGGCAGGCGACATAGCGGCCGTAGGCGTCCGCGCGCAGGAACAAGCGCACTTGGCGGCGCAGGCCCACGCTCAGCACGGCGGTCGCGGTGCGACGCAGCGTCTCGGCATCGGAGGAGAACAGTTCGGTGCGCGGGAAGGACTGGATGACCTCGAGCATCGCCTGACCGGAGAACGAATCCAGATCGAATCCGCTCTCCTCGATCGCCGAACGCACCCGGCGTTCGATCACCGGGATGTCCAAGACGTTCTCGTGCACCGCGGTGATGGTGAAGACGCCGATGAACAGGTGTTCGCCGATGATCGTTCCGGTCGCGTCGAAGTCGGCGACCCCGACGAAGTACGGATACACCGCGCGGTGCACGGTGGCGGGGACCAATCCCTGGGTCAGCGTGAGCAACGGACGGTCGCCGCCGTTGACCGGAACGTGGAAGTCGGTGCCGACGTCCGGCCGCAGCACGCCGAGGCAGGTGCCGGGCAGCATGGTGGACGTTTCCTGCCCCTGCTCGGTGCTCAGGCGGTAGCGGGCATAGCCGAGCACGGTGAAGTTCCCCTGTTCCTGCCATCGCAGCAGATTGGCCGTGTCGACCAAGTCGGTCGGGGCGAAGGGCGCCGCTCCGGACTGCGCGGCCAGTTCCAGGTCGTCGGCCAGCTTGCTCTGCACATCCTTGATGTCCTCGGTGTCGCCGACCACCTGGCGCACGTCGTCGACCACGTCCGGCACCGCGGCCTCGACCTTGGCCAGCAGCGCCGGGCCGGTCGACGGGTGCAGTTGCACGTGCATCCAGGACTCGCGGAGCCCGGCCGCGCCGGTGCCGTCCACCTCATGCGGTGCGGCGTGGGTCAGCCGACCCTCCTGGTCCCGCTCGACCTCGAAGATCGGGTGGATGATCTCGCTGACGCTGACACCGATCCGGCTCAACGACGAGCTGATCGACTCGACCAGCAGTGGCATGTCGTCGGTGACGATCTGCACAGCGGCGCCGATCCCGGACCCGTCATCCGGGTGGTACACCCGCACCAACGCGCGACCGGGGAGGCGATTCACCGCCAGCTCCATATGCCGGCGGAAGATCTGTGTGATGCCGGTGATCGCACAGTCCACATCGCCCGCGTCGACGTGGCGGAAATACGCTTCCTCGAGCATCGCGAGCTCGCCGCGCAGTGGCTGCGGCAAGCCCGCGGCCCACGCCGCGCTGGACAATTCGGACGAGACGGTCATTTTCGCCAACTCCCTCGGATATCGGTTCCGTAACAAAGTGACGCCGGTCCGAGAGTAACTGTGCGCCGAAGACGCGTGGGTGAATTCCCTTCCGATATCCGGGTGTTCACCACGACCGCGGAGTTCGCCGCTCATGTGCCGAGGCCCAACGGATGACCTCGGCGCAGTACAAGATCGGACCTGCGAACGTCAGATGAGCGCCACAGGTCGTATCCGCGGCGGCAGTGGCGCCGCACCGGTACCTCGGGTCAGCTCGGCCACCGCGTCGGTGGTCTCGGCCACCGATTGCTCGAACTGCGCCTGCGCATTCACGACTCCCACCCTAGCGAGCTACGCGCGGGTAGGTGTCACTCCTGGTCCGGGTTGTCGGCGAAGGTTCACGGTGCCGCTTCGTCGAGGCAACCATCGACCTGTTCCGCTGTGGACGCGGGCCTCGGCACCTGCCCCAGGACATCGGCAAATTCCGGGCCACAGCCGAGATCCCCGGCTCACTCCACGCACTACCTGCTGCTGACCGGCTGGAAGTTGCCGCAGCCGAAATGATTTCGCCGAGAACATATCTGATTCCAGAACCGCCGTGCCCCATCAGAGACGAGCGGCCCACGTAAAGCGGGATGGGTGCGATCGGACCGCGCCCACCCCGCCGTAGCCCACCTAGCCGCGGGTCAGCTTCCGGTGCGTAACCCGATGCGGGCGGGCCGCTTCGGGGCCGAGACGTTCGACCTTGTTCGCCTCGTATGCCTCGAAGTTGCCCTCGAACCAGAACCACTTGGCCTCGTTGTCCGCGTCGCCCTCCCAGGCGAGGATGTGGGTGCAGGTGCGGTCGAGGAACCAGCGGTCGTGCGAGATGACCACGGCGCAGCCGGGGAACTTCTCCAGGGCATTCTCCAGCGAGCCGAGGGTCTCCACGTCCAGATCGTTGGTCGGCTCGTCGAGCAGGATCAGGTTGCCGCCCTGTTTGAGGGTCATCGCCAGGTTGAGGCGGTTGCGCTCACCACCGGAGAGCACGCCCGCGGGCTTCTGCTGGTCGGGACCCTTGAAACCGAACACACTCACATAGGCGCGCGACGGCATTTCCTGCTGGCCGACCTCGATGTAGTCCAGGCCGTCGGAGACCACCTGCCAGACCGTCTTCTTCGGGTCGATGCCCGCACGGTTCTGGTCGACGTAGCTCAGCTTGACCGTGTCGCCGACCTTCACTTCGCCGCTGTCGGACTGCTCGAGCCCGACGATGGTCTTGAACAGCGTGGTCTTACCGACGCCGTTCGGGCCGATGACACCGACGATGCCATTGCGCGGCAGGGTGAAGGACAGATCTTTGATCAGCTGGCGGTCGCCGAAGCCCTTGTCCAGGTGCTCGACCTCCACCACCACGTTGCCGAGGCGGGGACCGTGCGGGATCTGGATCTCCTCGAGGTCCAGCTTCCGCATCTTCTCGGCCTCGGCCGCCATCTCCTCGTACCGGCCGAGGCGGGCCTTGTTCTTCGCCTGCCTGGCCTTGGCGCCGGAACGCACCCAGGCGAGTTCTTCCTTGAGCCGCTTCTGCAGCTTCTGGTCCTTCTTGCCCTGCACCTCGAGGCGCTCGGCCTTCTTCTCCAGGTAGGTGGAGTAGTTGCCCTCGTAGGGGTAGGTACGGCCGCGGTCCAGTTCGAGAATCCACTGCGCCACGTTGTCCAGGAAGTACCGGTCGTGAGTGACCGCGAGCACGGCGCCCTGGTACTGCGCGAGGTGCTGCTCGAGCCAGTTCACGCTCTCGGCGTCCAGGTGGTTGGTCGGCTCGTCGAGCAGGAGCAGGTCGGGCTTGCTCAGCAGCAGCTTGCACAGCGCGACCCGGCGGCGCTCACCACCGGAGAGGGTGGTGACCGGCTCGTCCGGCGGCGGGCAGCGCAGCGCGTCCATGGCCTGCTCGAGCTGGGAATCCAGATCCCAGGCGTCGGCGTGGTCCAACTCCTCCTGAAGCTTGCCCATCTCCTCCATGAGCTCGTCGGAGTAGTCGGTGGCCATCAGCTCGGCGATCTCGTTGAAGCGGTCGAGCTTGAGCTTGATCTCGCCGAGACCCTCCTCGACGTTGCCGCGGACGGTCTTCTCCTCGTTCAACGGCGGCTCCTGCTGCAGGATGCCGACCGTGGCGCCTGCGGCGATGAACGCGTCACCGTTGTTCGGCTGGTCCAGTCCGGCCATGATCTTCAGCACGCTGGATTTACCCGCGCCGTTCGGGCCGACGACGCCGATCTTGGCGCCGGGAAGGAAGTTCAAGGTGACATCGTCGAGCACGACTTTGTCGCCGTGCGCCTTGCGAACCTTCTTCATTTGGTAGATGAACTCAGCCATAAGTGTGAAGCCTATCGGTGCGGGAGACGAGAGGACGAAGCAGAGCCACCACTGCCGCCGGGCCGAAACCGGTCAAGCGATCAGGTGCTGACGGACTCGGGTGTGTTGCCCCGGGCCGGGGCTGCGGAGCCGGCGACCGCGGCATCCTCTCCGGGCGGGTCGCCGACCGGCACCCGACCTACAGCGCTCGAACCCGCCGAAGTATTCCGTGGCGCCAGATCGGACCATCGGGTCACCTGCGCGGCACAGCGGGACAGGTCCGGCCCGACCGCGGTGGCGCGCATCTCCAGATCCCGCCGCTCCACGCCGTCCTTGCTGCGATATTCGTGCGAACGCAGCTGGCCGTAGGCGATGATCGGGTCGCCGCGGCGCAGGGACGCGTCGACACCCGGCACCAACCTGCGCCAGCAGCTGACGGTGAGGTAAAGCGTGCCGTTGTCCATCCATTGCCCCGACGCGTGATCGAGCCTGCGGGAATTACTGGCCAGCCGGAAGGTGACCACTTGTTCGCCATTGGTCAGATCCCGCTTGATCGGCTGCGTAGCGATCGTTCCGATGACGGTCGCGTTGGCCTCGTACATGATGACGCCCCTTCACATTCGGATCCGGGCCGGCCCGGAAATTCCTCCCCCTCCAGGAGGGCCCTTCCAGCCTGCGCCGAACCCGCACCCGCCGCACGACGCGATCCGCGAATGTGCACAACTATCCGGTATGTGAAAACAGCATCTTTCGCAAGCGTGGGATTCAGAACACCGCCACGTCGGTGTTGGCGCCGCACAGGACGACGATCGGTCGCTCATCCGGTGCGGGAACGTACGCGCCGCTGTGTATGGCGGCCAGCGCCGCGGCCCCGGTCAGCTCGACCAGGATGCGGAATTCGCGCCAGAGGTACTCCCGCGCCGCGCCGATCGCGTCGTCGGTGACCAGCAGCGACCGCACCCGGTTGCGGCGAGCGACATCGAGCGCGATGTCACCGATTCTGGTCGGGCCAAGCGAATCCACGGTGACACCGGACGCGACGACATCCACGGGACGGTCCGCCGCCAGCGCCGCACGCAAAATGGCGGCGCCCTCGGGCTCGACCCCGATCACCTGCTGACGGCGCCCGAGCGCGGCCGCGATCCCGGCGACCAGTCCGCCGCCGCCCACCGCGGCCAGCACCGGCGGTCGTCCGCGCACCTGCTCCTCCAGCTCCAGCCCCACCACGCCGATCCCGGCGACCACGTCGGGCAGGTCGTAGGCGTGCAGCAGCAGCGCGCCGCGATCGGCGGCGAGCTCGGTCGCGTGCCGCCGTGCCTCGGCGTAGCTGGTTCCGTACCAGAGCACTTCGGCGCCATGCGACCACATCGCGGCGACCTTGGTGTGCGGCGCGGTCTCTGGGACCACCACGGTGCAGGACTTGCCCAGTCGCGCGGCGGCCAGTGCGGCCGCGATGCCCGCGTTGCCGCCCGACGCGATGACGACCTGATCGATGCCCTCTCCCGACACCAGCAGCGCGTTCAGGCTGCCGCGCACCTTGAACGTCCCGGCGTGCTGGAGGTGCTCGAGCTTCAGCGTCACCGGCACGGGGCCGGACGGGCTCGCGACGGACGTGTGGAAGACGGGTGTCTTGCGGATCTTCCCGGCCATCCGCCTGCGCGCGCTTCGCACGTCCGGCCGTTCCACCCTGACCGGTCTGCGTGGGGAGACCGTGGTGGCGCGTTCACTCACTTACGCACTTCTCCATCTCGCTTGGCCAGTTCGGCGAACATCGCGTTGTGTGCCGCGCGGGCGGCGTCGTTGTCGCGTTCGGCGGCTCGATCGGTGCGCTGTGCGAGCCGCCGATCGCTGCGGGACCATTGGATCAGCAATGCCAGCATCACCACCACCAACGGAACTTCGCCACTTGCCCAGGCCAGGCTCCCGCCGGTGCGTTGGTCACCGAGCAGATCGGCGTTCCAGCCGAGGCCGAGACTCCGGTAGAACCAGCCGCCGAGCACCGTGGCCATGCTCATCAGCGCGATCCCGAAGAACGCGTGGAACGGCAGCGAGCCGAACACCATGGCCAGCTTGGTGAGCGGCTCCACCTGCCGAGGTTTGGGATCGATGCCGATCACCACCCAGTAGAACAGGTAGCCGCTGAGCAGGAAGTGCACGTTCATCAACAGATGCGCCGCATGCGAGTCGGCGTACGTATCGAAGATGCCGCCCAGGTACAGCGCGTAGAAGCCGGCAACGAAGATCGCCGAGGCCACCACCGGGTGGGTCAGAAAACGCGACACCGGGTTGTGCACCGCGGCCAGGAGCCATTCCCGCGAGCCCGGCACACCGCCGCGGCCGGCGGGCTTCAGCGCCCGCAGCCCTAGCGTCACCGCGCCGCCCAGCGCGAACAGGATCGGCGCCAGCATCGACAGCGCCATGTGCGCGCCCATGTGCACGCTGAACATCGCGGGCGAATACCGGCCGACGCCGGAGGATGTCGCGATCAGGAGCGCTACGCAGCCGGACAGCCAGGCGAGCGTGCGGCCGACCGGCCACGCGTCCCCGCGCGCACGCAGTCGCCGCACGCCGAGCAGATACAGCACAGCAAGCACGATCGACAGCGTTCCGAAGATCAGGTCGAACCGCCAGTCGAACAGCAGCCGGGCGACGGTCGGGGGCCCGGCCAGGTTGTAGCCGAGTTCCACTTCGGCAGGCGTCGGGACCGATTCCGGCGGTGGCGGCGGAGTACGCCCGAGCCCGACCGCGAGCCCGACGGTCGCGGCGAAGATCAAGACCTCGACGCCCGCGTACCGGACCAGTGCCGCACGATTACCGGGATCCGCCGCCAGCGCGGGCAGCGCGGCGCGGCGCTGCAGATAGCCGAGCACGCCGAGCAGCAGCAGCGCGGCGGCTTTGGCGAGCACGAGCCTGCCGTAAGTGCTGGTGAGCAGCTCGTCCAGCGGTACTCGCACCCAGGAGTTGAGGACGCCGCTGACCGCGATCACGACGAACGCGACCGTCGCGGTCAGCGAGAAACGCCGCGCCGCCACGTCGGTGTACCGGCCGCCACGAAAGGCATGCGCCAGGACCGCGAACAGACCACCGACCCAGACCGCGGACGAAACCAGATGCAGGATCAGGCTGTTGGTGGCGACATCGTGCGATCCGCCCGAGGACGAGTGTCCGGTCAACGCCAAGGGCATCATCGTGATGATCGAGGCGCCGAACAGCACCGGCGTCCAGCCCCAGCGCAACGCCAGCCTGCATCCGACCGCGACGATCAGCGCGAAGATCACGGTGGTTCGCCAAGCACCGGCCAATTCGATCTGCGCGATCGCCCGCCACAGACTGTCCGGCCGCAGCATGTCGCCCACCGGCTGCCCCGTGGTGTCGGAGACGGTCAGCGGTACGAGCAGCGCCGCGCAACACGCCCAGACCAACGCGAAATTCGACGCCATGCGCACCGCGCGGTACCCGCCGACGTCCAGGAGGCCATTCGGCTGCGGTGGCACCAGGAACGCCGCGAACAGCAATGAGCCGACCGTCAGCGCCGCCGACAGATCGGCCAGCGCGCGCACCGCGGGCAGGCCGTAGGTGGTCGACGCGCCCGGGTCGGGGATGCCGAGCAGACTCAGCGCCTGCGCCGCCGACAGCCCCACCACCAGTGCCGCGACCACGGCCGCGATGGCGCCGGACAGCGCCGTGACCGCCGCGAACGTCGCCCCGGACCGGGAAGCCTCGGCATCAGGAGCGGCGGACGGGGTGGCGGCGGACGACATACGCCTGAGCGTAGTTCGGCGAGTATTCCGTGGCCCGGTCGGGTTTGGGCCGATATTCTGGGCCGCGGATCACCACAGTGCGTCAACTACCGTCTCGGGGTGGCTGAAACGTTGCTAAAGGTAAGAAACTGGAGACCTGGACGGTCGCTATAATTGCCCCGCTGGACAGCACGGCCGATGTCGGCCATGGTGGAACCCACTGCCTCCGTAGCTCAGTTGGATAGAGCAAGGGCCTTCTAATCCCTAGGTCGCAGGTTCGATTCCTGCCGGGGGCGCAACAGCACTGGTGACCTGCAACGATGCGGGTTCCCAGTGCTATTACCCGCTGGCTGCGGAGCTCAAACACCCAAGAATCTCCGCCAGGTGCGGCTTCTCACCAGATGTGTGGTTCGGTGCTCCGGCCGAGCGTGCGAGAGCTTCGCGAGCGAGTTGCGGCGACGAACGGGTCTACGCCGCGCAGTCACCGCCTCCAAGTGGTCCTACCCGCCGGTGCCGCGAACTTCACGATGCGAACACCATCGAGCAACGTGTCCCCGTACACCCGCTTGTTCTGCTTCAATCGATATATGTGCAGGTGGATGGCTTATTCAGGTGAGCCGATCCTGGCCGAGGAACTCTTGTTCCGGCCGAAGCATTCGCTGATCGACCAGAGCCTGCACTCCCGGCTCGGCGCGACGACCACGAATGGCGACGGCTTCGGCATCGGCTGGTACGGCGTCGGCCCGCGACCGGCGGTGTTCAAGAACATCGAACCCGCATGGAACGACCGGAACCTGCGGGAGGTCGCGGGACAGGTGCGAACGCCGCTGTTCTTCGCGCATGTGCGCGCGTCGACCGGCACCGCGGTGCAGCGCAGCAACTGCCACCCCTTCCGGTACGGACACTGGTTGTGGATGCACAACGGGGCGCTGCGCGGTTTCCACGACACCAAGCGCGACCTGATCACCGCGGTCGAGCCGTCCTTGTTCCCCGACATCGAGGGTTCTACCGACTCGGAGCTCCTGTTCTTTCTCGCGCTGACCTTCGGCCTGCGCGATGACCCGCTCGGCGCGGTCGCCCGTGCGGTCGGCTTCGTCGAGGACGCCTGCCGCGCATACGACGTCGCCGCCCCGGTCCAGATGACCGTCGCGACCACCGACGGCCGGTCGATGTGGTTCTTCCGTTACTCCAGCGAACGGCAGACACGGTCACTGTTCTACTCCACCGATATCGCCGCCCTGCGCGCGCTGCATCCCGAGGTCCAGGTTCTGTATCAGCTGGGCGAAGAAGCCCGATTCGTGGTCTCCGAGCCGCTGCGCGACCTCTCCGGGGCATGGAACGAAGTCCCGGAATCAGCGGCAGGCGTCGTCTATCCCGGCCACGACGAGATTCTCCCCTTCCAGCCGATCGCTCCGTGAGACTCGTCGGCTGATCGACCCTGCCACCACTCGGACCGTGGCGAGGCCTTTCCCACGTCCGCCTCGGCCGGTAGGGTGAACTCTTTGTGCGCGGCATACCGGAGGGGGACGGACAGCGTGCCGTCGGAGAACGATTTCGCAGCGCCGTCGCCCTCTACACCGCTCTGGTGGGCGCCGGATTCCGCAGGCAGTGGCAGTACAAACTGGCCATGTTCGCCGGACTGTTCACCAACAGCGTGTTCGGGTTCGTGCGCGCGGCCGTGCTGGTCGCCGCGGTCGACGCCGCCGGCGACTTCGGCGGCTACGACCAGGGCAGCATCGGCGCGTACGTGTGGCTCTCCCAGGGCCTGCTCGGTGCGGTGCAGTTCATGGGTCCGCTGGGTGAGCTGGACGATCGGGTGAAGAACGGCGATATCGCGATCGACTTCCTTCGCCCGGTCGACATCCAATGCGGTTATCTCGCCGACGATCTCGGGCGGGCCGTCTGCACCTTCCTGCCGCGCGGGGTACCGAGTGTCCTGGTGGGCACGCTCACCTTCGGCCTGGCGATGCCCGCCACGCCCGGACCCTACTTGCTCGGCATGGTGAGTGTGCTGCTGGCCGTGGTGGTTTCGTTCCTGTGCCGGTTCGTCGTGGTGCTGATCGGATTCTGGGTGGTCGAGACCCGCGGTATCCGCCTGCTGTACTACACCTCCGGCACGTTTCTGGCCGGACTCTTCGTGCCGGTGCACATGTTCCCGTCGTGGCTGGCCGCGGTGGCGGCGGCGACCCCCTTCCCGTCGATCCTGCAGGCGCCGGTCGACGTGCTCTCGGGGCGGATCACCGGAGCGGAGGCGTTCTCGGTCGTCGCCGTCCAGGCGTTCTGGGTGCTGGCGATCGGGATCGCCGGGCGCGTGCTGCTGGCCGCCGGGCGGCGCAGGCTGGAGGTGCAGGGTGGTTGAGGTCGCCACGCCCCGCACCAGGTCTTGGTCGACACCTTATGTGGCGGTGTTGCGCTCCCGGATCCGTGCCCAGCGCAGCTACCGATTGTCGTTCGCGAGTGAGGTTGTCAGTGCGTTCGTGGTGGGACTGGTGGAGCTCGCCGAAGTGTGGCTGATCTTCCGTACCGCGCGGATACTCGGCGGGCTCGACCTGGACGCCGCGCTGCTGCTGTTCGGACTGAGCCACTCGAGTTTCGCGCTGTCCCAAGTGTTGTTCGGCCACCTCGACAATCTGCCTGCTCTGATCAGGCTGGGACAGCTCGACGCCTACCACCTGCGCCCGCAACCGCTGCTGCTGCAATTGATCACCAGCGACATCTCACTGCGCAGGTTCGCCCGCGCCTCGGTGTCGATCGTCGCGCTCGGAGTGGGTCTGGTGCGCAACGACATCGCCTGGGAGACGAGCACGGTCACACTGCTCACGCTGACGATCCTGGGCGGTATAGCCCTGTTCGGAGGGATGTTCGTCTGCGCCGCCGGGCTGCAGTTCTATCTGATCGACGGTTCCGAACTCACCAACAGCTTCACCTACGGCGGCTCGTTCGCCGCGACGCAACCGGCGTCGGTGTTTCCCACGCCGATGAAGCTGTTGTTCGGCTTCGCGATACCTGTTTCATTCACCGCCTACCTACCCACCCTCGCGCTACTGCGACTGCCCGGTCCGCCCCTGCTGCCCGCCTGGTTGGCCTGGCTGACTCCGGCCGCGGCGCTCTGGGTGTGGCTGCTGGCGCTGGTCTTGTGGCGGTCGGGCACACGGCACTACCAGGGAGGCGGCGGATAGGCATGGCGCAGTCGGGGCGCGGGGAGGCGATCATCGACATGAACGATCTGACCAGGCAATTCACCCTGTACCGAAAGGATGGCCGCCGCTGGCGCCGACGACGCGAAATACTCACCGCGGTCGACCGGATGACCGTCCGGATCGAGCGCGGCGCCGCCGTCGGCTACATCGGCGCCAATGGCGCGGGCAAGTCCACCACCATCAAGATGCTCACCGGCATCCTGGTACCCACCTCCGGCGCGGTGCGCACCTGCGGGCTGGACCCGGTGCGGCAGCGGCGTGAACTGGCCGGGCGGATCGGCGTGGTGTTCGGGCAACGCTCGCAGCTGTGGTGGGACCTGCCGCTGCGCGAATCGTTTTCGATCCTCGCCGCGATCCACCGGCTGGAGCCGGACGCCGCGCGCAAGCGCGCGCACGAGCTGATCGAGCAGCTGGAAATGGCCGACACCCTCGACACGCCGGTGCGGCAACTGTCGCTCGGCCAGCGCATGCGCGCGGAAGTTGCTGCGGCGCTGTTGCATTCGCCCGAGCTGGTGATACTGGACGAGCCGACGATCGGCCTCGACGTGCTGTCCAAGCAGCGTTTGCGCGAATTCCTCCGGGCCGAGCGGGCCGAACGCGGCACGACCCTACTGCTCACCACGCACGACATGGGCGACATCGAAAGGCTCTGTGGCCGTGTACTCGTCGTCGATCACGGACGCCTGGTGTACGACGGTTCGCTCACCGGCTTGGCGGCCACGGTCGGCGCCCGCCGAGTCCTGGTGGTCGACTTGGCCGAACCGGCGCCGGACTTCGACGATCTGCCCGCGGCCCAGCTGCTGAGCAGCGAAGGCAACGGCATGCGACAGCGGCTGGCCTTCGATCCGGAGCAGATCACCGCCGCACAATTGCTTGCGGCCGTGTCCGATCGGGCCGAAGTACGGGATCTGTCGATCGAAGAGCCCGAGATCGAGGACGTGGTCCGCCGGATATACGAATCCGCCCGCTGAGCCGGCGGGCGGATTCGGTGCGGGTCGGCATCCGGCTTCAGTCGGCTTCGCTTGCCCCTTGGTCGAGCCGGAAGGGCGGGTATTCGTCGCGCATCAGACTTGCGTACGCCTGGACGCGGATGATCCAGCGGTTGATGCCCATCACGAAGTCGTAGATGCCCTGCGGGTAGCGCGCGGTGAACAGCAACGCGACCAGCGCCACGATCAGCAGGATGCTCGTCAGCGGAATCGAGGCACCGCCCCAGTCGTCGCTCATCCCGACCGAGACGCCGCCGCTCACCATTGCGCCGACGATCAGGTAGTGCGGAATCGCCAGCAGCCACCATTTCACCAGCACCAAGCCGCGGTGCAGGGTGTCCGGATAGTCGATTTCCAGATCGGCCGGGTACTCCGCGCTCGGCTGCAAGCTGAACGGTGGGTACTTGTCGGTGCCGAGCACCGACAACGCGTAGAACGTGACCCGCCAGCCCCAGCGCATGACGCCGACATTGAAGTCGAACAGCGCGCGCGGGTACTTGCCGGTGATCAGGATCGCGAAGAAGGCAACGATCGTGAGCACCAAGTACGCGACGTGTAGGAAGAACAGCACGATGTAGTGCGGGATGGCCAAGAGCCACTTGACCAGCCACATCCACCGCGACAGCCCCGGGTCCAGATCGCCCCGAACACGAATCGGGTTGGCCGGCACCACGGATTTCTCAGGTTCCATGATCGATACTCCTTCCGGTTGTTTGTGATCCACGCCACAAACAGTGCGGTATGCCCTGATTGTGGCGTATCCGGCCATTCAGAAACGGCACCATCCGATACCGACACGCCAACGAAACGGTGCATCACGGCGTGGCGCGGGCCTGCTCCTGCCACAGGCGCGCGCCGTGCCGCCCAGTTCAGGCAGCGCCGCCGGCATGGCCGCGAATTGCACTACGCCAGGGCGGCATGGATACTGGCCGATGTTTTGACCAATCACGTTGATACCGGGGGTATTTTCGACCATGCGCAGGTCGCGTCCTATGGTGCTGATCGTCGGTGCGCTGATGATCGCAGTGCTGGTGTTGACCATGAGCGGATGCGCGAGCAAGAAGCGACGGCATTCGACGTCGTCGCGGCCCGCGGCCACCTCGACGGCGCAGCAGCAGCCATTCCGGGACTGCGCCGAGGCATGGAAGGCGGGAAAGGCGCCGGTGCGGCGCGCCGACAGCGGCTACTCGATCCAGCTCGACCGGCTGGACGGCACAGAAGACGGCACGGCGTGCGCGGCGCGGCCCACCATCGTCCCGACCCGCTGAGCCTGCTGCGGACCGACTTGTACCATCGGAAAGTGTGATGTTCGGTGCGCTGCGGCTACCGGTGACCCGGATCGTCGTTGCCCTCGCATTCACCGCCTGGGTTGTCGCGATGGCGGTGCCGCAGTGCCATGTCTTCCCCCACGCCGCCGCACCGCACGCGCACATCGAAGCGTCCGGGCCAACCATGGCTTCCGCCGCGTCCCCCGCGATACTCACCGACCGGCACCAGCATGCCGCGCAGCCGGACCGGCATATGCCCGCCGACGCGGTGCTCGCCGCCCTGCCACGTGCCGTATCGCTGCTGGTATTGCTGCTGATCGCGGCTGCTGTGGTGCTGGTGGCCGCGCCTGCGGCCACGCTGGGAGGCGGTGTGCGCGCGCCTCCGGTGGCGCTGCTGCCCGTGTGTAGGGGCAGGGAAACACTCACTCGATTCGGTATCGATCGGAACTGATCGGCCAGCGTCAGGCCGGAGCCTGCCGGGGCCCGGCCGGTGTTCGTGCGACATCCGCACTCACACCGTCGCTGCACGCAGCGACCGCACAGAATCGACGATTCCCCATGACTTCTGCGCTGCAGAACCCGGCTGTGCCGAATCCCGCTCCACGCGAATCGGATACGGCACCGTCGACCCCGCTGTCGAGCCCCGCCAGTCTCTTGACGGCCGCCCACCGTTGCCCGCGTCCGGCAACCATGGTGGGCAACACGCCGGTCCTCTGGATCACCGAACCACTCGGCGCCGCAACAGAACCGGACGGCCGCGGCTTCTGGGCGAAGCTGGAGGGCGCCAATCCCGGCGGCATGAAGGACCGGCCCGCCCTGCACATGGTCGAACGCGCCGCCGCGCGCGGCGAGCTCGCACCGGGCGCCCCGATCATCGAATCCACCAGCGGCACTCTGGGTTTGGGACTGGCGCTGGCGGGCATGGTGCATCACCATCCGGTCACGGTGGTCACCGACCCCGGCCTGGAGCCGCTCATGCGCCACATGCTCGCGGCCTACGGCGCCACGGTGGAGCTGGTCACCGAACCGCACCAGGCAGGCGGCTGGCAGCAGGCGCGCCGCGACCGCGTCGCCGAACTCCTGGCCCAGGATCCGCGGGCGTGGTGCCCCGACCAGTACCGTAATCCCGACAACCGCGACGCCTACGAAACGCTGGCCCTCGAGCTGGTCGCTCAGTTGGGGCGGATCGATGTGCTGGTCTGTTCGGTCGGCACCGGCGGTCATTCCGCCGGGATCGCGCGCACCCTGCGGCGGTATTTCCCGCATCTGCGGTTGATCGGCGTGGACACCGTCGCCTCCACGATCTTCGGCCAGCCCGCAGGCCCGCGGCTGATGCGCGGTCTCGGCTCGAGCATCCATCCGGACAACGTCGACTACCCGGCGTTCGACGAAGTCCACTGGGTCGCGCCCGCGGAGGCGGTGTGGGCCTGCCGCCGACTCGCCGCGACACACCATGCCAGCGGCGGGTGGAGCGTCGGCGCGGTCGCGCTGGTGGCGGGCTGGCTGGCCCGCACCGGCGACCCGGACACCCGGATCGCCGCCGTCTTCCCTGACGGTCCACTGCGCTACTTCGACACCGTGTACAGCGACGATTACTGCCGCGCGCACGGCTTGCTCGGCATGGAACCGCCATCAGCACCGCTGCGCATCGCACATCCGTCCGACGCCGTCGTCGACTCCTGGGCCCGGTGCACGACGGTCACCGATCCCCGCGCCGGCGCCCCCACCGGGGAGCGGGCACGATGACCGAACTGCTCACCACCTACCGCGGCTTCAACCGGCCGAGCCGCATGCTGATGATCAACCAGTTCGCCATCAACACCGGCTTCTACATGCTGATGCCCTACCTGGCCGGCTACCTGGCGGGCCCGCTCGGCCTGGCCGGGTGGGCGGTCGGGCTGGTGCTCGGCGTCCGCAACTTCGCTCAGCAAGGCATGTTCCTGCTCGGTGGAACACTGGCAGATCGACTCGGCTACAAACCGCTCATCGTGGCCGGCTGCCTGCTGCGCACCGGCGGTTTCGCACTGCTGACCATCGCGAATTCGCTGCCCGCGCTGCTGATCGCGGCGGCGGCGACCGGCTTCGCCGGCGCGCTGTTCAACCCCGCGGTCCGTGCGTATCTGGCGGTGGATTCGCAGCCGCGGCGGGTGGAGGCGTTCGCTGTGTTCAACGTCTTCTATCAGGCGGGCATCCTGTTCGGCCCGATCGTCGGGCTCGCGCTGATGGCCGTGGACTTCCGCGCCACCGCCACGGGCGCCGCGGTGGTCTTCGGTGCGTTGACCCTGGCACAGCTGCGGGCCCTGCCGCAGCACACGGCCGAGCCGAAAACCGCTACGGTACTGGACGATTGGCGCGTCGTACTGGCCAACCGACCGTTCCTGCTGTTCGCCGCCGCGATGATCAGCTCCTCGGTGCTGGCCTTCCAGGTGTATCTGGCGTTGCCCGTGCACGCTGCGCGGATCGTCGGTGCGGACTCGGCGACCGCGCTGATGACGGCGGTGTTCGTGTTGTCCGGGGTGATCGCGATCGCCGGGCAACTGCGCATCACCCGCTGGTTCGGGCAGCGCTGGGGTCGCGTGGACAGCCTGGCACGCGGCATGGCGATACTCGCGTCGGCGTTCCTGCCGCTGCTGTCGGTGCCGGGCATCGGCCTCGGCGTGTGGCCCGCGGTCGGCGCCCTGCTGCTGACCGCCGCGGTGCTGGGAGTCGGTGCGGCAGCGGTGTTTCCGTTCGAGATGGACACCGTGGTCGCGCTGTCGGGCAACCGCCTGGTGGCGACGCACTACGGCGTCTACAACACCATCGTCGGCATCGGCATCCTGATCGGAAACCTTGGCATCGGAACGCTTCTGGATGCCACTCGCGACGCGGGGATGAGCGCCCTGGCTTGGGCGGCGCTTGCCGCCGTCGGCCTGATCGCCGCGGCCGGCCTGTTCAGGCTCGCTCGTTCCGGGCGATTGGACGAACCGATCGCGGCAGGCTGACCGATCGACCGCCCCGGATGCCCGCCATCCGGGCGGTCGGTCAAGCCGGTCCGTTCGACTGTGCCGAATACAGACTGACCTCGCCGTCCTCGCTGAGAAAAGCGTTGACCAGCATGGTGCGGGTGGCGCGGAGCTCATCCTGGTCCGGCGCGGCGGTGGTGATGGAGATCTGCGGGATGACCGCCCAGTTGACCACGTAGCGCTCCGGCGGGCCATCGTCGTCGGACAGCCGGGCGAGGCGGAAGACAGACACGGTCTTGCGGACGACGAGCGTGCGCACGACTTCCGCGATTCGCTCAGGGTCTTCCAGCGCGAACATGAACCCGAATGTCAGCTCGGGCGATGACACGTAGGCGGGCACGAACACCGAGGCTAGCCGATCGGACCGGCACGCGCAGCCGCCGCAATCCATCGGTTTGCCACTGATGCGCTCCGGCTATTCGCGCCGCTGCGCAACGTTCCCGGGCAGCGGGTGACCCAGCCGTAACGGAACATAACGATTTCCCGGCAGCTTTCGGATTCGCACATCACCCTATTGCGCGGATTCGACTACCGCGCTTTCCTGAAAGTGTCCCGATTTCTCGGACCGTCTTCTCTCGCATCGTCGCGGATTTCCCGGTTTCTCTGCCGTGCTGTGGACGGTGGGATGGCCATCCGGGTGCGGGACTGCGCCGGAGCCGAGGGGCGGCCCCTCCCTGAATCCCCCTCGGCCCTGGCGTAACCAGGATTCTGATCATGTCGCAGGGGTATGTCATGCCAACCCAATACGCTCAACGCAGTTTCGGAGCCGATGAACTCCCGCCGGCCGCCGCGCTGCTTCGCGCATTCCGTGCACCCGACGACGCCGACCGGCACCGGCACGACGTGCTGCAGGCCGCGCAAGAGCTCGTCGAATGCCATGATCGACGACACCGGGCGCTCGAGCGGGCACACGCGCCCGGAGCCGCCAGTACGCACGTCGCGGTCTGCACTCAACTGGTCGAGGGTATCGATGCGGAACGCGCCGAGTGGATCGGACGCATAGACGCCTGGGTCGATGCGCACATTCAACACCGCGCGGGCGCCTCGCTGCACACGGAGACGCTGGGGGCGGTCATCGATCGCATCGCGGAGAAATGGGTTGCCGCCCAATATTCTTTGGGCGGCATGGTCACGATGCGGCCACATCCACTGCAGGTGGACGGGGAAGCTCACCTGCAGTGGACCAAGCTCGCCGAGCTGATCGACGGCTACCAGGATCTGATCACCGACGTCATCGAACACCGGCGCCGGTTGCCGGTGTGGTGATCAGCGGGGCTCGTCGACCTCGGCGTCGACGACCTCGGCGTCCACAAACCCCTCCGTCTCGGTCACCGGCGGTTTCGTGACCTGCACATCGTCGGAATCGCGGGCCAGATCGCGCTCGGCCGCCGCGTCCCGGCGAGCCGCGGCGGCCGCCTCGTTCATCTCGATCGCGTCGGTGATCCACTCACCGATCTCCCTGGTGACCTCCGCGACGGTGCCGGTGACGATGTTGGCGATATTGCCGACGTGCCTGGCCCCGGAGGAGGTCAATTCCTGAATGAGATCTTTGTTGCTTTCGAATTTACCGATCATTCACACGCCCGCTTCGCTCGCCTTTCGCTGACGCATCACGATAACACCGGGAGATGGCTCGCTCTTCACCCAGCGCGGCGGCAGCGCGAGTTTGAAAATCTTCTTCCATACCGAGCCGATCTGCTTACCGAGCGTGCCGGTGTTGTACGGCAGGCCGTATTTTTCACACAATGCGCGCACCGTCGGCGCCATCTCCGGATAGCGGCTCGCGGGCAGATCCGGAAACAGATGGTGTTCGATCTGGTGCGACAAATTGCCGGCCATGATATGGAACAGCTTCCTGCCGGTGATGTTGGCCGAGCCGAGCATCTGGCGGATGTACCACTCACCCCGGGTCTCGTCCGCGGTCTCCTCCTCGGTGAACGTCTGTACTCCGGTCGGGAAGTGCCCGCAGAAGATGATGGCGAAGGCCCATACGTTGCGCACCAGGTTGGCCGCGGCGTTCCCCGCCAGGGTGTGGAAGAACAGTGGCCCGGTCAGCGCCGGGAACACCAGGTAGTCCTTGAGCACCTGTTTGCCCGCCTTGCGCCACTGGCCGAGGATCAACTGCTCGATCTCCGGCCACGTCCGCTCGCCGCGCACGATCTTCTCGACCTCGAGATCGTGGCCCATCACCCCCCACTCGAAGAGCATCATCAGCATGAAGGCGTACAGCGGCTGTCCGAGCCGCAGCACGTTCCACTCCTGGGCCTCGTCCATCCGCAGGACGGAGTAGCCGATGTCGCGGTCCTTGTTGTGGATGTTGGTGTAGGTGTGGTGCAGGTAGTTGTGCGAATGCTTCCACTGGTCGGCCGGGCAGACCGTATCCCACTCGAACACGCGGGAATTCAGGCCGGGTTCGCGCATCCAGTCGTACTGGCCGTGCATCACATTGTGGCCGATCTCCATGTTGTCCAAGATCTTCGACACGCTCAGTGCCGCCACCGCGGCCAGCCAGAACGGCGGAAGGAAGCCGAGATACATCAGGCCGCGCCCGGCGATCTCGAAGCCGCACTGCGCCTTGATGATCGAGTACAGGTACTCCCGGTCGCGCTCGCCGAGATCGGCGACGATCGCGGCGCGCAGCTCGTCGAGCTCCCGGCCGAGTTCCTCTATCTGCTCCCGGCTCAGGACCAATGGCCCGGATTCGGTTTCGGTGAGGATGGTCATGATTGCTCCCGTTCGGTGTCAGATATCGATGTCGACGTCGCCGACCGGCGCGCTGATGCACAACTGGATGGGCTGGTCGGGATCGCTGTCGGTCTCGCCGGTGCGCAGGTTGCGCGTGCAGCCCGCGCGGCGCACCGCGGTGCAGGAGAAACAGATCCCCATGCGGCAGCCGTACTCGGGGCTGAGGCCGGCTGATTCGGCCTGCTCCAGCAGCGTTGCGCCGTTGTTCTCGGCACTCACCCGGCTCGCCGAGAAGTTCACCGTGCCGTGGGCTCGAGCGGCGTCCGCAGCCGCGACGGACAGCGTGAACTCTTCGGTGTGCAGCCGGTCGTCCCACTGTTCGGCCTGGTAGATCTTGCGCACCGCGTCCATCAGCGATTGTGGACCACACACGTAGGTCTGTGCGTCGGCGAACCAGGGAGCGACACGCTCCAATTCGTCGTAGTCGAAGTACCCGCTGCCCTTCGGGCGCGCGAGGTCGATCCACGGCGCGCCGGGGTCGATGCGTTCGGGCCGGTGCGGGTGGCGCAGTTCGATGCGAAAGTTCGGGTGCCGCCGCGCGATAGCGTCGAGTTCGGCGCGGTGCGGCAGCACTGCGGGCGACTTCGCGTAGTGCAGGAAGACGACCTCGCCCCGATGGCTCTCCGCGGCCAGCGTGCGCAGCATGGACAGCACGGGCGTGATGCCGCTGCCGCCGCTGATCAACAGCAGACGTTCCGGACGCGGCTCGGGCAGCCGGAACATGCCGTCGGCGGGCGTCAGATCGACCACCATGCCGGGCACGGCGTTGTGGTAGAGAAATGGCGACACCACTCCGCCGGGATGTGCCTTCACCGTGAGTTCGATGTGGCGATCCCGACCGCCTTCCGGGTTCACCGGCGAATAGCACCGGGTGTGCCGAACGCCATCGATCACGACGCCGAGCTGGACGTACTGTCCGGCCTGATGGCCTTTCCACTGCCTGGTCGGACGCAAGGTGAGCGTCACCGAGCCCGGCGCCGAGTGGCGCACCCGGGTGATCTCCGCCCGCATGTCCCGCAGCGTGAGGGTGGGGCGGACCAGTTCCAGATACCGATCCAGCGGGTGGGGCGAGGTCAGGGTCTGCACCAGGTTGATGAGATCCACCATTCGTTCTCCGTGCCTCTAGTCGGGCCGACGACGTGCGACGTAAATTTCAGTGCACGTCTGTACACTCAACTAGTGTGACTGATGACCGTGGACCGGTGTCAACGGGCAAAACATGTGACCTGAACAACAGCTATCGATAGGCCGAATGGTGAACGGATGTATGCTCACCGGGATGAGTGAGCAGGCAGCTACCCGAGGCGAACGCAAGGAGCGGACCAGGCAGGCACTGCTGGACGGCACCTTGACGCTGGCCGCCGACCGCGGTTTCGCCGCGCTCAGCCTGCGGGAGATCGCCCGATCGGCCGGCATCGTACCGACCGCGTTCTACCGGCACTTCGCGTCGCTGGAGGACCTGGGCGCGACACTGGTGGACGATGGCGTCACCGCGTTGCGCTTGGCGCTGCGCGAGGTGCGGCGGAACCGGGACGCGAGCCTGTCGGACACGGTGCGATTCGTGTTCACGCAGGTAGGCCCGAAACGGGAGTTGTTCGGCTTTCTCACCAGGGAGCGGCACGGCGGATCTGCGGCGCTGCGCACCGCGATCGCCCGCGAGATCCAGTTGATCGTGCGGGAACTCGTCGCCGACCTCTCCCGGATCACGGCTCTGGACTCCTGGACCCCGCGCGACTTGGAAATCGCCGCCGACCTGATGGTCACCACCGTGACCGATGCGATCGCCGCCTACGTGTCGGCCGCACCGCGCGAAGAACAAGCGATCATCGACCGCACCGTGCAGCAGATGCGCCTGATCGCGCTCGGCATGGGCAACTGGCGGCCACCGAAGCGCCGGTGACGCCCACGGCGGATCTCACCGGGCCGACCCGGGCCCCTCAGGGACCGGATCGGTTCGGACTTCCATCGGGTCCGGCGACCGCACCGGCAGCAGCACCGCGAGCCCCACCGCGAGCACGACCAGCAACCCGGCAATGCCCGCGCGATCGTCGTCGAACAGCCAGACGAACAAACCGAAAAGACTCGGAGCCAGGAAGGACACCGCGCGGCCCGTGGTCGTGTACAAGCCGAAGAGCTGACCCTCTCGGCCCGGCGGGGCCACCCGCACCAGGAACGAGCGCGCCGCCGCTTGCGCGGGACCGACGAAAACCGTGAGCAGCAACCCGAAGATCCAGAACATCAGCGGGCCGGACACCACCAGCAGGGCGAAACCGCACACCAGCATCGCGGCCAGCGATACCACGATGACGATCTTCGGGCCTGCGCTGTCGTCGAAGCGTCCCGCGACGATCGCGCCCAGCGCGGCAACCACATTGGCGGCGATGCCGAACAGCAGCACGTCCGAGTCGTCGATGCCGTAGACCCGCACGGCAAGCACCGCCCCGAAGGTGAACACCCCGGCCAGACCGTCGCGGAACACGGCGCTGGCCACCAGGAAACCGACCGTGCGACGGTCGGTGCGCCACAACTCGCGCAGATCGCGCCAGAGCACCCGGTACGAGGCGAAGACCCCGGCGCTCGCCGCGCCGGGATCAGCGTTCGTCCGAGGCAGTTCGGGCACCGCGAACATGACCGGCAGCGCGAAGGCGGCGAACCACACGGCGGCCAGCACCGCGACCAAGCGGATGTTGAGCCCGTCGTCGGTGGGCACGCCGAGCAGCCCGCGATTGTCGCCCTCGCCGGCGATGAAACCGACGTAGCAGATCAACAGCAGGAAGATCCCGCCGAAATAGCCCATCGCCCAGCCGAATCCGGAGACCCGGCCAACCGTCTGCGGCGTGGACACCTGCCGCAGCATCGCGTTGTACGGGATGTTCGACAGTTCGAAACAGGCCGACGCGAACGCCAGCAGCACGAGGCCGAGCCACAGGTCGTTGTAGTCGTCGTGCACGAAGAACATCAGCGTCATCGGGGCGATGATGAGCGCGGTCAGCACACCCAGGGAGCGTTTGCGTTTCGCCGACGCGTCGAAGCGCTGCCCGCTGATCGGCGCGGTGAGTGCCACGATCAGGCCCGCGATACCCAGCGACCAGCCGAGCCAGGCACTGGCGGAAACCGCGCCGGGTAGGTCGTCGCCGACCTTGTCGGTGAGATATACCGAGAAGACGAACGTGAGGATGACGGCGTTGAACGCCGAAGACCCCCAGTCCCACAACCCCCACGCCACCATCTGCCCGCGCCCGGCCGCCTGCCCGACGGTCGCCTGCGCGTTCACCTCGGTCATGCCGCGCAGCTTAATGGCCGCAGCCCATGAGCACAGCGGGACGACGCGGGTCCGCCCCCAGCGATGGCGCGACGATCGCACCCGAACCTCTATGCACCTAGTTGCATAGTACCAAGTGTCACGGCTATCCTCACCGCATGGCACTCGAGCATGCGTTGCTGGTATCGCTGAGCGAGCGCGCCGGCTCGGGGTACGAGCTGGCGCGCCGCTTCGACAAGTCCATCGGCTACTTCTGGAACGCGACCCACCAGCAGATCTATCGCGTCCTCAAACGCATGGAGGAGTCCGGCTGGGTCAACGGCGTGTCGGTGGTCCAGGAGGGCAGGCCGGACAAGAAGGTGTACTCGGTGAGCGAGGCCGGGCGCACCGAGCTGGCCCGCTGGATCGCCGAACCGAGCGACCCCGGCACCCCGCGCAACGAGCTCGCGGTGAAGATCCGCGCCGCCGCCTACGGCGACATCACCGCGTTGCGCGCCGAGGTGGCCCGCCACCGCGACCAGCACGCCCAGCGGCTCGAGCTGTACCGGCACATCGAGAAACGAGACTTCCCGGCCCCGGACCAGCTCTCCGGGACCGCCCTGCACCAGTACCTCGTTCTGCGCGCGGGCATCCGCGTGGAGTCGGGGTTCGTCGAATGGTGCGACGAAGTTCTGCAAGCACTGCACCCGCGTGCCTCAGCCCCGCACGCGGATTGACGGAGAAAGGCGATCTCACCGATGAGCTCCTTCCCCCATCTGTTCGAGCCGCTCGATCTCGGCTTCACCACCTTGCGCAACCGCGTGGTGATGGGCTCGATGCACACCGGTCTGGAGGACCGCGCCTGGGACACCAACAAGCTCGCCGCCTACTTCGCCGAACGCGCACGCGGGGGTGCGGGCCTGATCATCACCGGCGGCTACGCACCCAACCGCACGGGCTGGCTGCTGCCATTCGGCGCGAAGCTGACCAACAAGACCGAGGCGTATCGGCACCGGACGATCACCAAGGCCGTGCATGAGCAGGGCGGCAAGATCGCGATCCAGATCCTGCACGCCGGTCGCTACTCCTATATGCCGGGCAGCGTCTCGGCGTCGTCGATCAAGGCCCCGATCAATCCGTTCCGGCCGCGCAAACTCTCGGCCAACGGCGTCGAGCGAACCATCGACGACTACGCCCGCTGCGCGAAGCTGGCTCAATTCGCCGGGTACGACGGCTGCGAGATCATGGGCGGTGAAGGCTACTTCATCAACCAGTTCCTCGCGCCGCGCACCAACAAGCGCACCGACGAATGGGGCGGCTCCGCGGAGAACCGGCGCCGGATCGCGGTGGAGATCGTGCGCCGCACGCGCGCCGCGGTCGGCCCGGATTTCATCATCGTGTTCCGGTTGTCCATGGCCGAGCTGGTGGAGAAGGGCCAGAGCTTCGACGAGATCATCGCGCTGGCAAAGGAACTCGAAGCGGCCGGGGCGAACATCCTGAACACCGATATCGGCTGGCACGAGTCGCGAGTGCCGACCATCGTGACCTCGGTGCCCCGCGCGGCGTTCGTCGAGTTCACCGCGAAGATCACCGCCCAGGTGACTATTCCGGTGTGCGCGTCCAACCGGATCAATATGCCGGAAGTCGCCGAGGAGATCCTGACCCGCGGTGACGCCCAATTGGTTTCGCTGGCCAGGCCGTTCCTCGCCGACCCGGAGTGGGTGAACAAGGCCGCGCAGGATCGCGTCGACGAGATCAACACCTGCATCGCCTGCAATCAGGCCTGCCTGGACCACGCTTTCCAGCGCAAGACCGTGTCATGCCTGCTCAACCCGCGCGCCGGGCACGAGATCGAGCTGAAGCTGCTCCCGACCCGCCGCACCAAGCGCGTCGCGGTGGTCGGCGCGGGACCAGCCGGTCTCGCCGCGGCGGTGAACCTCGCCGAACGCGGGCACCGCGTCGAGCTGTTCGAGGCCGACGACAAGATCGGCGGCCAGTTCGACATCGCCCGCCGTATTCCCGGCAAAGAGGAGTTCAGCGAGTCGATCCGCTACTACAGCCGGATGCTCGAGCTGACCGGGGTCACGGTGCACCTGAACAAGCGGGTCGGCGCCGACGAACTCATCGCAGGCCGCTACGACGAGGTAGTGCTGGCCACCGGCGTGCGGCCGCGCATCCCCGACATCCCCGGCATCGATCACCCCATGGTGCTGTCGTACGCCGAGCTGGTCCGCGAGGAGAAGCCGGTCGGCAAGCGCGTCGCGGTGATCGGCGCCGGCGGCATCGGCTACGACGTCAGCGAATTCCTCACCGTCGAAGGACATCCCACGCTCAAGCTGGACGAGTGGAAGGAAGAGTGGGGCGTCACCGCCGACGACGAGCAGGTGCCCGGACAGCTCGCTACACCGAGGCCGGCCCCCGCGGCACGCGAAGTCGTTCTGCTGCAACGCAAGACCAGCCCGTTCGGCAAGGACCTCGGCAAGACCAGCGGTTGGGTGCACCGCGCCGCACTGAAGGCCAAGGGAGTCGAGCAGGTCGGCGGCGTGAACTACGAACGCATCGATGACAACGGCCTGCACATCAGCTTCGGTGCGAAACGTCAACAGCCGCAGTTGATCCCGGTCGACAATGTGGTGGTCTGCGCGGGCCAGGAATCCGTCCGGGATTTGGAGGCCCCGCTGCGCGCCGCCGGTGTCAGCCTGTACCTCATCGGCGGCGCCGACCTCGCCGCCGAACTCGACGCCAAACGGGCCATCGACCAGGGCACCCGCCTGGCCGCGCGGCTGTGAGCGGCGATATGCGGCTGCCTTCGCATCGCCTAGGCGTACCTCCTATGCTGCACCGGGTGAGCCTGCCCTCCCCCACCTCCGAGAACCGCGCGGTCGTCACCGGTGCCTCCTCCGGTATCGGCACCGCGCTCGCCGCCGAGCTCGCCGCACGCGGCTACTCGCTGATCCTGATCGCCCGCCGCGAGGAGCTGCTCACCGAGCTGGCGCAGCGACTGACGCTGGCCCACGGCGTCACCGCCGAGGTGCGGCCCGTCGACCTGGCCGACCGCGCCCAGCGCGGCGTGCTGGCGGAGGAGCTGGCCGCGCGCGACATCGCCATCCTGTGCAACAACGCGGGCATCGCGACCTTCGGCGCGGTCGCCGACCTCGACCCGGACTACGAACGCGCCCAGATGGAGCTCAATGCCGTCGCCGTGCACGATCTGACGCTGGCCGTGCTGCCCGGCATGATCGCCAGGGGCGGCGGGGGCATCCTGATCAGCGGCTCGGCCGCGGGCAATATGCCGATCCCGAACAACGCCACCTACGCCGCGAGCAAGGCGTTCGCGAACACCTTCGCCGAGTCGCTACGCGGCGAGCTGAAGGGCTCCGGCGTGCATGTCACCTTGCTGGCCCCCGGCCCGGTCCGCACCGAAGCCCCCGATCCCGCCGACGCCTCGATCGTGGACCGGATGGTGCCCGACTTCATGTGGGTCTCCTCGGAATCCACCGCCAAGGTGTCCATCGAGGCGCTCGCCCGCAACAAGATGCGCGTGGTTCCCGGCCTGATCAGCAAGGGAATGAGCGTGGCGGGACAGTACGGACCGCGCGCGCTCACCGCACCCATCGCGGGCGTCTTCTACCGGAAGCTCGGCGGCTGAGCGACCTGCGTCACCGAGACGATCCGCGGCGTCATGTGTACCGGGTGCTCTCGGTCAAGCACATCGACGAAGGCCATACCTATGTCACCGTGGACGGCGGCATGGGCGACAACCCGCGCGTCGCGCTCTACGGCGCCCGATACGAGGTCGTGGTCGCCAACCGTCATCCCTGCGGTCCGCAGATGACCGCGACCGTCGCCGGCCGCTTCTGCGAGGCGGGCGACATCCTCGCCACCGACGTGCACCTCCCCGCCGACCTGCGTCCCGGCGAAGTGCTCGCGGTGCCGTGCACCGGCGCCTACCACCACAGCCTGGCCTCGTCCTACAACGGTGTCGGCCGCCCTCCGGTCATCGCCGTCCGCGACGGCCGCGCCAGGGAACTGGTGCGCAGGGAGACCACCGCCGATCTGCCGGCCCGCGACGTCGGGCGGTGAGACCGGCTCGGTCGTGATCGGACGGCCTTCGATCACGAACGAGCCAGGACGGTCCGCGCCAGCACGGCTGAACCACATCCCCCAGGCACGTGCAAGTCGGCACGAGTGCATAGCACCGGGCGTGTGAGCGGGGCCGGACGCGGGACCGATCGTGGGGAAACTGTATCGCCGCTGGTCGCGTTCGCCTGCCTCATCGGCGGCTTCCGGTGACCGCGCCGGGATTCGGGCGCGCAGGCGATGACGGCCGTCGTCCGCGGCGCGCCCCGGAACCGGGCGAAGACGCCGTACCGCGAGCCGGACAATTCGACCCGGCTAGTGTTGCACGAGTGTCCGACAAATACGTGGTGTGGATGGATTGCGAGATGACCGGCCTGCGCCTGGACAGCGACAAGCTGATCGAGGTGGCCGCACTCGTGACCGACAGCGATCTCAACATCCTCGGCGAGGGCGTGGACATCGTCATCCACGCCGACGACGACGCGCTGGCCGCGATGCCCGCGGTGGTCGCCGAGATGCACGCACGCTCCGGCTTGACCGACGAGGTCCGCCGCTCCGCCGTCACCCTCGAGGGGGCCGAGCGGCGGGTGCTCGACTATATCCGCGAGTACATCCCGACCCCCCGCACCGTGCCGCTGGCCGGTAACTCGATCGCCACCGACCGTGGCTTCATCGCCAGGGACATGCCGCTGCTGGACGCGCACCTGCACTACCGGATGATCGACGTGAGCTCGATCAAGGAGTTGTGCCGCCGCTGGTACCCGCGCATCTACTTCGGCCAGCCGGAGAAAGGCCTGAGCCACCGCGCGCTGGCCGACATCAAGGAGTCGATCCGCGAGCTGGAGTACTACCGGCGCACCGCATTCGTCGCCCCGCCCGGGCCATCCACCACCGAGATCGCCGCGGTCGCCGCCGAGGTGGGCGCAGAGGTCGCCGAATCCGCCCAGGTCAACGCCGCGCCAGAAACCGATTAGGGAGTCGGCGGGGTGACACGCTAATATCTAGCCCGCCGGTTCTTCACCGGCGATGGTGAGCGTAGTTCAGTTGGTAGAGCACCAGGTTGTGATCCTGGATGTCGCGGGTTCGAGTCCCGTCGCTCACCCCATACGGGCCAGGTCAGGGAACAAACCCTGATCTGGCCCTCTTTTCAGCGGGATCCCCGCAATTCTTCACGCGACCCTCTCTCGAGAAATCGCTTTGCGGGCCTTTGGGTCACCGACGCGCCTGGGCGGCTTCGTAGATCAGCGCGGCGTCATTGATGTGCTGCTCGGCCGCCGCCCGCGCGGCGTTCTCGTCGCCGTCGGCGATGTTCTGGAAGATCGCCCGGTGCTCGGCCACTGCTCTCGCGGCCCACACCGGGTCGGAGAGATTCGAGACCGTCGCGACCGCGATCCGGTCCCACACACGATGCAGGGCGTCTTCGAGAAACGGATTGGCCGCGGTCCGCCCGATCGCGCGATGGAATGCCAGGTTCGCCTGGGCGGAGCGCTTCGCGTCGCCCAACTCGATCGCGCGCTCGACGGCATCGGCGGCGTCGCCGATTGCCCGCATCTCCACGGGTGCGATCAGACCGCTGGCCTGCCGCTTCGCGGCTTCCGCTGCCGCGAGCCCTTCGAGGGACGCCCGCAGCCGATAGATGTGCCGGACTTCGTCACTGTCGAGCGCCGCCACCACTGCGCCGCCCCGCGCGGCGGGCACCACCAGCCCGTCCGCGAGCAGCCTGCCCAGCGCTTCGCGGACCGGAGTCCGGCTCACGCCCAACTCCTGGGCCAGCGTCGTCTCGGTGAGGCGTTCCGCCGGAGCGAAGTCGCCGTCGGCGAAGCGTCGGCGCAACTCGAGGTAGACCGCGTGGGTGCCGCTGGCAGCCGGATTGCTCATACCTAAAGCATACAGTGCATGCAAAACGCCCGTTGACACTCACTGCATGCACTGCATACACTCACTCTCGCAACGACGGGAGAGGCGCATGATCGGAGTGACTCCGGTACAACTCGCAGTGCTGACCGTGACCGGTCTGTTGGCCGGCGCGGCGAACGCCGTGGCGGGTGGCGGGTCGATGCTGTCGTTTCCCGCGCTGTTGGCGCTCGGCTTGCCGCCGGTCACGGCGAACGTCACGAACTCGGTCGCGGCCTTGCCGGGCTATCTCGGTGGATCGCTGGCTTACCGGCCGGAACTGACCGGCCAGCGCGGGCGCATTGTGCGACTCGGTGCGGTGAGCACGCTGGGCGCGACCGCCGGAGCGATCACGCTGCTGACGGTGAGCGCGGAGACGTTCCGCGCGGTAGTGCCCTGGCTGGTGCTGGCCTCCGCGGTTCTGCTCGCGGCCCAGCCGTGGCTCGTCGCCCGGCTGAACCGGCACCGCGTCGACGCCACCGGTGGGGCGGCCTTGATGTCGGCCCAGTTCGCCGCCGCCTTCTATGGCGGGTTCTTCATGGCGGGGCTGGGCATCGTCATCCTCGCCACGCTCGGGATGTTCCTCGACGACACCACGCAGCGGCTCAACGCGCTCAAAGGTGCGTTGTCGCTGGTCATCGGGATGGTCGTGACCGTAACGTTCGGCCTGCTCACCCCGGTGGCATGGGGTCCGGCCGCACTGCTGGCCCTGACCGGGCTGGCCGGGGGACGCCTCGGCGTCCAACTCGCCCGCCGTATCTCTGCTCCCGTGCTGCGCTGGACAGTCGCAGCGTGGGGTGCCGCGATCGCCGTCTCATTGGAGGTAAGCCGACATGTTTCCTGACTCCGACCTGCCCGCTCGCGCGGATTTGCTGATCACCGATGTCACCGCGCTGACGATGGATCCACGTCTCGGCGATCTCGAACACGCCACGATACGCATCGAAGACGGGGTGATCACCGAGATCGGCGTCGACCCGATGGACCCCGCGGGCGCTCGCGTGCTCGATGGAGCTGGACTGCTGGCGCTGCCGGGTTTCGTCGACACCCATTGGCATCTCTGGAACAGCCTGCTGCGCGGCACCGTGTCCGACGCGCCGGGACGTGACTACTTCTCGGTCAAGCGCGGCCTCGGACCGTTCCACGACATCGAGGACTTCTACTGGGCCGCGCGCTTCGCCCTCGCCGAGGCGGTGACCGCGGGCATCACCACCGTGCACAACTGGGACCACAACGTCCGCTCCCCCGACGATGCCGACGCGAACGTGCGGGCTCAGCTCGACGCGGGCATTCGCGGCCGGTTCTCCTACGGTCCGCGCGACTCCAGCACACCCGAGGCGACCATGGATCTGGCCGACCTGCGCGTCTTCATCGATCGCTGGCCTGCCAGTCGGACCGGTGGCCTGGTGGATGTCGGCGTCGCGCTGCGCGGCCCGCACCGGACGCCGGAGTCGGTCTACCGCGCCGAGTGGCGCAGCGCTCGCGAATGGGGTCTGCCGATCACGCTGCACTGCGACCGCTGCCTGCGGGAAACCGACTGCCGCACATGTGGTCTCGTCCGCTTCGACGACGAGGGGCTGCTCGGTCCGGACGTGCAGGTCGTACACGCGGTACATGCGTCCGGCGCCGACATCACCGCGCTGGCCGCGACCGGAACGCACGTGTCGCTCAGCCCGATCACCGAGCTGCGCACAATGGGGTTCCCCCTGGTAACGGAGCTACTCGAAGCCGGAGTCGTGGTCTCGCTGTCCACCGACACGCTCGCCATGCCGACCGCGCCGGACGTGTTCAGCACCTTGCGCGCAGTGGAGGCAGTCGAGAGTGCGCGTTGCGGCGCCGATCGCGCGCCGAGCCCGCGGCGGCTGCTGCAGCTGGCAACCGTCGACGGCGCCCGCGACCTCGGGATCGACGCGGTGACCGGTTCGCTGTCCCCTGGCAAACGCGCGGATCTCATCCTGCTCGACGCGCGATCGTCCAACCTGCTGCCCTCCGGCGATGCCGCCGAGGCGTTGGTCCGGCAGGGCCGCGCGACCGATATCACGACTGTCGTCGTCGACGGCCGCGTGCTGCTGGACGACAGGCAGCTCACCCAACCGTCCGCCCGCACCGCGGTGGCCGACGCGGACGCGCGGCGGGACGCGCTGGTCGAGCGGGCACGGACGGCAGGGGCCTGGAAATGACCGAATCACACTCGACGACAACACAAACGGCGGTGCACCAATGACCACGAACGTCGCCACGGTCCCTTCGACAGGAGCACGTGTCGCCACCCGGCCGGCCATCGCGTTCTTCGCGCTGCTGTTGCTCGCCTATTCGGTGAACGCAATGGATCGGATGGTTTTTCCCGTACTGCTGTCCGATGTCCGGGCCGAATACGGGTTCACGCTCGACCAGTCGGGCCTGCAGTCGACCATGTTCGCGCTCGGCATGGGAATCACCGGCATTCCCGCGGGCATCGCCGTGGCCCGATTCGGTCGCCGCAGGCTGATCGTCGTCGGCACCGTGCTCTTCTCCGTCGCCACCGTGCTGACCGTGGTGAGCGTGGGCTTTGCCGACATGCTCGCCTGGCGGGTGCTCTCCGGTGTCGGTGAAGCGCTGCAGCTCGCGGCGATCATCACCGTTGCCGCGGGCGCGTTTCCGCGCCATCGCGGCCTCGCGATCGGCGCGGTGAACATGGCGTTCGCGACGGGATCGGTCATCGGCCCGCTCGTTGCGACCGCCCTGCTGGTCGAACATGGCACCTGGCGTTCTCCGATGATCGTCTTCGGGCTCTTGGGCCTGGTCCTGGCGGTCGCCGTGCTCGTGCTGGTGCCGCTCCGGTTCACCGAGGTCGGCTCACCGGAACGTGTTGTGGAGACTGCGGATTCGCGCCACCGCGGCGGCGCCGGATCGGTGCTGTCCTGGAATCCGATGCTGCTCGCCGTGGTGACCGTCCTGTTCGGGCTCGTCGACTTCGCCTACATCGGCCTGTACGCCACCTTCCTTCGCGAACACCTCGGGTTCACCCCGGGACAGGCCGGGCTCGCAGTCAGCCTGTCCGGCCTGGCCGCCTTCGCCTCCCCCTTGGGCGGGTGGCTCAGCGACCGGCTCGACCCGCGGCTGTGCCTCGCCCTGCTCAACGTCCTCACGGCCGCCTCGGCCGCGGCACTGTTCCTCGGGCCCCCGACGCCGGGCTGGCATGCTGCGTTCTCCTTCCTGTTCGGGCTCTTCGCGAGCAGCGGCATGTACGTGGCGCTGGCCGGGCTGCTGGTCAAGTCCGTACGTCCGGAGATCGCCGGGCATGCCTCGGGACTGTTCATCACCTGTATCTACGTCGCCGCAGGGGTCGCCGGGTACCTGCTGAGCCGCATGGTCACCCTCCTCGGTTGGAACAGCGCCGGTCTGATCCAGATCGCCGGGCTCTCCCTGGTCGGCGCCGCCCTGTCGGTGCTGCTGCGTCCGGCGCTGTTCAGCTCCATCGCCGCCCCTGGAAAGGAAGCCTCATGACCTTGTTGTTCAGCCTCACCGCCAGCACGGTGCCGGTGGTCGGCTCCGACCGGTTGTTCCCGGTGCGCCGGGTGTACTGCGTCGGCCGCAACTACCTCGACCATGTGCGGGAAATGCGAGAGGGCGACGAGCGTGACAAGCCGTTCTTCTTCCAGAAGCCGCCCGACGCCGTCGTCGGGGACGGGGCTCGGGTGCCATACCCGCCGCGCACCGCCGACTTCGAGTTCGAGGGCGAGCTCGTCGTCGCCGTCGGTGCCGAAGGCGTCGACGTGCCGGTCGAACGGGCCCTGGAACTGGTCTTCGGCTACGCCGCGGGCATCGACCTCACCCGCCGCGATCGGCAGCGCGACTGCCGGGAACGACAGGTGGCCTGGGAAGCGGGAAAGTCCTTCGACGCCTCGGCGCCATGCGGCCCGATCACCCCGGCCGCGGCCGCGGGCGATGTCGGTGCTGCCGAGCTGCGCCTCACCGTCGACGGCGCTGTACGTCAGCACACCCGGATCGCGCACATGATCTGGAACGTCGCCGAGATCCTTGCCCACCTCTCGATGGACTACCGGCTCATGCCGGGCGACCTCGTCTACACGGGCACCCCGGCGGGCGTCGCCGCCCTCCGACCCGGAAACGAGGTCCGGGTGGACATCGATGGGCTCACCCCACTGACCGTCACCATCGCTGAAAGGAAGAACCATGCGACCCACTGAGCGCATCGACTACGACCCGATCGACGGCCGGGCACCGCTGCATCTGCCTGGCGGGGCAAAGGTGGCCGTGTGGCTGATCGTCAATGTCGAGGAATGGTCGGACTCGGAGCCGATGCCACGCACCGTCCTCACCCCGCCCGCGGGCGGGGTGCCATCGCCTGACGTGCCCAACTGGGCGTGGCACGAATACGGCAATCGCGTCGGCTTCTGGCGCATGCTGCGGGTGCTCGACGCATACGAGATCCCGGTGGCCCTCGCCGTCAACGGATCAGCGGTCGCCGCCTACCCCCAGATCACCTCCGCCGCTACCGCGCGGAACTGGGAGTTCATCGGGCACGGCTACACCCAGAAGAACATGCAAAAGGTCGACGACGAACGCCTCGACATCCAGCGCACGCGCGACGCCATCGCGGCGGCAACCGGTAGGCCCCCGCGCGGCTGGCTCGGCCCCGGGCTCACCGAGACCTGGGAGACTCCCGACATCCTGGTCGAAGAGGGCTACGAGTACGTCTGCGACTGGGTGCTCGACGACCAGCCCACGCTACTGCGCACCCGCACCGCACCGATCGTCAACGTGCCCTACACCCAGGAGTGCAACGACGTCGCGATGATGCTGATCCAGCACCATTCCGCCGACGAGTACCGGCAGCGGGCGATCGACCAGTTCGACCAGCTCCTGGCGGACGCCCGCGCCGACGGCTCAGCCCGCGTGATGGCGCTGGTCGTCCATCCCTACATCATGGGCGTCCCCCACCGACTGCGGTATCTGGACCGGGCACTGCGCCACATCAGCGCGCATCCCGAGGCGCACTTCTGCACCGGCGAGCAGATCCTCGACGCCTACATCAACCACCTGGGTGCGGTACCAGGGCCGGTGACGTAGCAGCGCCACGCAGGAGCGGTTGATCCGACCCGCGCGAGGTCGGCCACGACGCTGCGACCGCAACATCAGCCCATGAAACGCCGAACGGGTCACCAGTTTTCTGGTGACCCGTTCGGCGGTTTCGTGCTGTGGCTCAGCGGTTGTCGTCCGCGTTGCCGACTTTCCAGACCGGCCAGGGAATGTTCCAGTCGCCCAAGCCGTCCACGCCGGAGAGGGTGCCGCCAACGGTGTTCTTCACGATCGTGATGTCACCGCGCTTGGCGTTCTGGTACACCCATTGCGCGTTCGCCGGGCTGAGGTTCAGACAGCCGTGACTGGTGTTGCTGTAGCCCTGCGCACCGACCGACCAGGGCGCCGAGTGGAAGAAGATGCCGCTGTAGGACAGTCGCGTCGCGTAGTCCACCGGCGTCTTGTACCCGTCCGGGGAGTTGACCGCCACACCGTAGGTCGAGGAATCCATGATGATCTTCTCGTGCCGGTCGGCCACGATGTAGACGCCGTTGTCGGTGGGCGTGCCTGCCTTGCCCATCGAGGTCGGCATGGTCCGGATCACTTGACCGTTCTGCTCGACGGTCACCTGTTTGGTGTTGTCGTCTGCGGTGAAGACCACCGCGTCGCCGATGGTGAAGAACGAGTGGATGTTGTCCTGGCCGTAGAGACCGTCACCGAGATCACGCCCATAGACGTTCACGTCGATGGTGACCTTCGTCCCCGGTGCCCAGAAATGCTCCGGTCGCCAGCGCACCTCGCGGTTGTTCACCCAGTAGAACGCGCCATCCACCGGCGGCTCGGTAGTGACTTTGATCGCGGCCTGCGCGGCCTTGCGGTCGGGGATGTTCTCGTCGAACTGGACGGCCACCGGCTGACCGATGCCGACCACCTCCGCTTCGCCAGGCACCAGATAGGGCTTGGTCTGGTTGTCCGGCGAGCTGGTGGTGAAGCTGAGCGTCGCGGAGTTCGCGCCGCCGAGCCCGATCGCGTCGGCCTTCAGCCGGTAGGTCTTGCCGTAGCCGAGCACCTCGGTGGTCTCCCAGGACCGTCCGTCAGCGGCCAGCTTGCCGTTCACCGATTTGCCCTGCGGGCTGACCAGGCTCACGGTGGTGAATTTGCCGTCCTCGACCTTGAACGCCATCGGCATCCCCGGCGAGACCCCCACCTCGCCGTCCTTGACCGGAGACAGCAGCTTGGGCTTGATCAATTCCGTGATGGGGTTGCGGTCGATCACCGCCTGCGCTGCCTGCGAGGCGTCCGATGACGAACATCCCGTCAACGTCAGCGCCGCGACGGCGACGACGATGACAGGTGCGGCGATCGTGCGTATCGACCACCGTGTGGCCGGTCTGCGCCGACCCTGACCAACGTTCATTTCAACCCCGTTTCAAGTCTCGGTGCTCCCGGAACACACCGATGGCTTCGGATACCCACCACGCCGCGCACCCCGCCGTGTCGCGGGCGGTCGGGACCACAATCGGACATTCTGCCAGCACGTCACGCCTGGGCCAATGTGAATACCGCGCCCGTCACTGCAGCGTTACAACCGATAGATCAACCTCCGGAATCCCCGCCGTTACCGGCGCGGCAAGCCGCCGCATCGGCGCCGGTCAGGACACGATTTCACTTCTGCCACCCCGGCCTGTTAAGGTTTGTCCCGCATCGGAACACGGATGCGCGCGCCATTAGCTCAATTGGCAGAGCAGCTGACTCTTAATCAGCGGGTTCGGGGTTCGAGTCCCTGATGGCGCACAACACAGACGCAACGTGCCCTTGCCAGTTACCAGACGGCAAGGGCACGTTCTTTCTTCTCCGGCAGGTCCACGATTTCCGTGACCTTCGCGTGACCTGCGGATCTTCCCAGAAGCACCAGGGGTCTCAATTCGGACAGCACTACCTCCGCGAGCCCGCTGAAATCCAGTCCGCAAGCCAAAAAAATCTGTGACGTAGCACACATCAGGTTTATCGGCAAAGCCCCAGCTCGGATAACGATTCGGCAACCTCGCGGTGGGCCTTCCAAGATCAGCAGCCCCGTTCATTCACTGCTCGTTCACCGTACGTTAACCAAGCGTGACCATTCTGCAATCAGGTCACAAAGCGACCTGGAGTTTGGTCAGCCGAGGAGATTTAGACACCGATTCGGTAACGATCGCACGGACGGCAACTGTCAGCCACGCGATCGGCGGAGCGAAATCCGGCAACGGACCCGCGATCCCATTCTTCCGCCCGTCGCTTCGCATCGCGAGATGCGGAGTCCCGCGCGACACCGCGCTCCAGGCCCCACCGAGGGCGAACCGGCGCCGCACGCACGAAGTGCGCCGCGTTCCGGGGACACGTTCCCCCACAACCAAACCAAACAACAGCAGATGGCCGTTTCGGCGAACGTCCACGAGCGTCCGCCGCAGGATCCGTGCTGCCCGAACGCGGCCGGATCGAGAAAGTCCCCGAACAAGGAACCGATTCGCAATGCCTGACAGACGCCTTTCCGCCCTTCGCCGTCCCTCCCTTCGCGAAACCATCACCGTCGCCGTCGCCGCCGCGGGTGTCGTGGCCGTGGCAGCCTCCTCCGCGGCATCCGTGGCCGACAACAGCGTCCCGTCTCGCATCGCCATGGTGTCCGAGCAGCAGCCTGCCGCCGCACCCGTGGCCGCACCCGCGCCCGCCGCCCCGGCTCCCGCCACCGCCCCGGCTCCCGCCGCCGCACCGGTCGCGGAGGCCATCCCCGCGCCCATGCCTGCTCCCGCGCCCGCCGCCGAGCCGGCCCCGGCGCCGATGCCCGCCCCGGCCCCACCGGTCTATCCGAACAATCTGGACGGCTGGATCCGCAACGCCCTCGACATCATGCGGGCGAACAACATCCCGGGCAGCTACGACGGCATCCACCGCAACATCCTGCGCGAGTCGTCCGGTAACCCGCAGGCCATCAACCTGTGGGACTCCAACGCCGCCGCCGGCATCCCGTCCAAGGGTCTGCTGCAGGTGATCGATCCGACCTTCCGCTCCTACCACGTCGAAGGCACCTCCTGGGACATCTGGGATCCGGTCGCCAACATCGTCGCCGCCTGCAACTACGCGGCGCACCGCTACGGCTCGATGGACAACGTCAACAGCGCGTACTGAGCCTCCAGCACCGCCACGCAGCCTCCCCATCCGACGATGGGGAGGCTGCGGCGCGTTCCGGCGGGTCCTCTCGGTCGGCTAGGGTCGATGCACCTCCGACCCATGGACACGCCATGACCGACTACGCACACAGCGAGGCGGCGGCCAAGAGCCGCGCCGAGAAAGCGCGACGGCTGGCGGGCTACCTCTGGCAGCGCGGCATCACCGGAGCCGAGGTGCTCGCGATGTCCGGACCCGTGCGACGCAAACTGGCCAGGGCCGCAGAGACCAATCCGCCCAGCACCGACGAGACCTGGGTGACGGTCGCGACACTGCTGGACGAGAAGGACACCTGGGCCGCCCGGCATCCGGAGCATCCCGCGGCACGGCGCGAGCACGCCGACGAGAAGCTGCTCTGGGTCAAGCCGCCGATCCGGCCGTGGCCCTGATCCTCTCCGAAAACCCTTCCCGCACAATATTTTCCGCGTCTACTACAGGATTGCGTAGACTGGCGTCATGCACCAGCCGAGGTCGCCGTCGCAATGACCGAGCGCAAGCCGTCGAAGCTGACCTTCGAGTCGTGGATCGAAAAGCAGATCCACGAGGCGACCGCGCGCGGCGAATTCGACAATCTGCCCGGCACCGGCAAGCCGATCCCCGGCGCGGGTGCCGCCCACGACCAGGATTGGTGGTTGCGCGGGTATCTCCGTCGCCAGGGAGTCGGTGGCGACGCCCTGCTGCCGCCCTCGCTGCTGTTGCGACGCGATATCGAGCGGCTGCCCGAGACCGTCCGGGAACTCACCGCCGAGCGACACGTGCGGGCGGCGGTGAGCGAACTGAACAAGCGCATCGTGGAATGGCTGCGCCTGCCGGAGGGGCCGTTCGTGCCGATCGCGCCCGTGAATGCGGATGAGGTGGTCGCGCAATGGCGGACCGAGCGCGATGCGATGCGGGCACGCCGCGCACCGTCGTCGACGGAGGCATCACAAGGGCGTGCCGATGAGGTCACCGCACATCCGCCCCGACGCCGCTGGTGGCGGCGATGGCTCGGCCGCGGGAATCGCCGCCGGTCAGGTGTCTAGTTCGGTCGCTTGCTCCACCTCGGCGACCACTTTGTCCGCGAGTGCCCGCAGCGCTCGCGCCTCCGCCGCCGTCATCGGCTCGATGAACACGCGGCGGACCAGTTCCACATGGTTCGGCGCGGCCCGCTCCAGCGCGGTGCGACCTTCCGGAGTCAGCTGCACGATGATGCCGCGGGCATCCTCCTCGGCGGGCCGGCGCTCGACCAGTCCGCGGGCGTCCATCCTGGCCAGATGCTTGGACAACCGGCTCTTCTCCCAGCACACCCCGGTGGCCAGCTCTTTGGCGCGCAGACAGCCGCCCGGCGCCGCGGACAGCGCCACCATCAATTCGTAGTCCGCCAGGGACAGGCCGTCCTCGGCCAGCCCGGCCGAAATCGCCGCGTCCAAACGCTGGCGCAGCCGCACATAGGCCTGCCAGGTCTCCTGCTCGTCGTCGCTCAGCCACCGGACCATGGACGTGAAGTGTAATCCCGGTTGGTTGACATGGACACCAGCTGGCAGTCTTCGGTCGCGGAGACGCGATCACCGTGACAGCCGATGCGCACCAAGGCAATCGGACCGGCGCGCTCGAGGTTCTGCTGCTCGGCGGGCGGCCGATCCAGGAACCGGTGGTGCAGTACGGGCCGTTCGTGATGAACACCCGTCCCCTAATGCCCTAGTTCCGTCCCCCTACGGTTGACAAGAGAGCGAGCCGTCACAACAGTGGATGCGGCGTCCGGTCGGGCGCCCCATCCACCGCAGCAGACACACAGAGGAATACATGAACGTTCGTCGGCTCACCGTCAGCGCGGCCGTCGCGGGACTGACGCTTCTCGCGGCACCCGCCGCCCTAGCCGCCCCTCCGTCCGGTTCCGCCGGTACGGGCTCCTCGGCCGTCGACACCGGCTCCGGTGCCACCGGCTCGGCCAATCTGTCCCAAACCGGTTCGGCTGGTGGCGCCTTCGCCAACTGCGATGACGCCCGCGCCGCCGGACGGGCCCCGCTGGTCCGCGGGGAACCGGGTTTCGGCCCGCACCTGGATCCCGACGGCGACGGTTTCGCCTGCCCGACGGTCTGAACCGACCGCCACAACGACGACACCCGGTGGGCATCGCCACACCGGGTGTCGTCGTTTTCCCAGCTCAGCGGAAGATCTTCACCAGCACCAGCCCGACGAACAGGGCGGCAGCGCCGATCAGGCTGTACTTCACCTTCGGCTGGTTCAGCTTCGCGACCACGATCTGTTTGGTGTCGTCCGCGATCCGATGCGGATCCGCGCGCACCGCGAGTTCGTCGAGCGTGCTCGCCAGCCGAGTGCGGGCGGCCTCGATATCCCGCTCGATCCGCTCGGTATCCCTTGCCACGTTCCACCCTCCTGTTGTCGATTGCCGCGCCCGGGGCCCGAACGACGCCGCATGCTCGTCCGTTCGCCGAGCGCCCAGGGCACGCCGACGAGTCTATCCGCCCCCACACCGCGCGATCGGGCCGCGCGAGGATGTCCTGTCCGAGCGTTCGGTTACCGTGCTGGAGGTGACCACCAACCAACGACTCTCCCCCGGCGACCCCGCCCCCGACTTCACGCTGCCCGACGCCGACGGCAAAGACGTCTCGCTCGCCGACTACCGGGGCCGCAAGGTGATCGTGTACTTCTACCCCGCCGCGAGCACGCCGGGCTGCACCAAGCAAGCCTGCGATTTCCGCGACAACCTGACCGATCTGAACGGCGCGGGCATCGACGTCGTGGGCATCTCGCCGGACAAACCGGCCAAGCTGACCAAGTTCCGCGACGCCGAAGGGCTGAGCTTCCCGCTGCTGTCGGACCCCGATCGCGCCGTGCTCACCGCGTGGGGCGCGTACGGCGAGAAGACCATGTACGGCAAGACGGTCGTCGGCGTCATCCGCTCCACCTTCCTGGTCGACGAGCAGGGCAAGATCGCCGTGGCGCAGTACAACGTCCGCGCCACCGGCCACGTCGCCAAGCTGCGCCGCGACCTGTCGGTGTAGCGATATACGCAGCGAAAAGCCCGGCGCCGCAAGGGCGCCGGGCTGCGACGAGTTCCGCCTCCCTCCGGCCCATCGAGGCGGGTACTACGAGCACCAGTCAGACCGACACAGCCCGAAGCATCAATGCACGGCGAACACCAAGTGCCGCGATTGCTCACCTATACAGCCACATCGGCACAACCCCCGATTTCGAGCGAAGCGAGACCGAGCATTCCCCGTTCGCGGCCCGGCTCGCGTCCGAGCGGCCGACGCGTCCGCGACGACGTCGCCAGCGGCGGTCGCTCGGACGCGAGCCACAAGGGGGCCGCGAACACGCCGCGACGGAGTCGCGGCCGAACAAGCACAGCCGCGAACACGCAGCGCCGCAGGCGCTGCCAAACAAACAGAGCTCAGGCGGGCATCACCTGTTGAGCGGCCCATTGCGCCATCAATCGGAGGTGCTCGTCCCACCAGGCCGCCGCTTCTGGGGTGAAGGCGGCTGGCGGTGGGGACTCGCCGGGAAAGAGCAGCGCACTATTGGGCGCCTCCACCTTGCGGTGGGACGGGAGCCCGGTGCCGGGCACCACCGGCTCCGCGGTATCCGTCTCCTCCGCACCCCCGGGTTCGCCGATCGACAGCGGCACCGGACTGTCCCCTGGAAGAGCGCCCCAGCGCTGATCCGAGAACTGCGATCCGGTCGCGGCATCGGTGGTCGAGCCGAGCGGCCCGGCGGAACGTCCGTCCGCCTCGGTATCCAGCGTCCGGTCCAGCCCTCCGGAGGCGCCATCCGCACCGGCTCCATCCCGCTGAGCGTCCGCTACGACCACAGTCGGCATCGAGCGCGCGAACCCGTTCAGCACGTAACCGCCGCCGACAACCATCCCGCTCGCCAGCACACCGGCCGCCGCGAACAACGCCACCCCGCCGCGCGCCCGATGCGGCTCGCCCGCCGGCTCGACATAGCTGTCGGTTTCCATACGCGCGCTCAACGCGGCACCCGCCGCGCACGCGAAAGCGGCCATCGTGCACGGGATCACCGGTGCCCCGAAGTCCTCGACAGCGGCCGACACCGCCGGTTCGGCGGCTGCCGAGCCGATCAACGCCACCGCGTCGGGCCGGGTCGCTGCCGCCTCCAACTGCTCCCAGGCCGCCGTCACGGCCCCGCCGAGCGATTGCGTGGTCGTCCGGCCCGCCCGCCCCACCGCGGCCAGCACCCGGCGGCGCCCGCGATCGACCAGGGTGAACGCCTGGTATCCGGGGACGACCTCGCAGACCAGCAGATTGTCGAAGGTATCCAGCCAGGTCATCATGCCCGCCACGCTCAGATGCGCCGACTTCGCCGAGACCATCGAAGCGCTGTGCCAGGGACCGGTCGCCAAGCGGGTCACGATGGCACGCCGCTCCGCGGCGTCCCGGTAGGCGACTGCCACGCCGCCGACCTCCTGGTCCGAGTCGAGCCCGGCGGCCAGGGCGTTCAGCACGGCCTCGACCGCCGCCGCCACTTCCGCCCTGCTGTCGCCATCGGTGCGCCCCACCCGACGCAACAGCACGCGTTCCGCGAGCTTCTTGCCGTCGGCGAGCGCTACCGCGTGCACCGCGCCTCGTTCGGTGGATACGCCGAGAGTCACCACAGATTCAGCCACCACTGATCACGCCTCCCTCTGGGCATTGACCGAGCTCACGAGCTTGCCGAAAGCCATGAGCCGCATGGATTCCCCTGCTCGGAGCACACGTCGCGAGACACGCGCGCTCGGTGTGTGTTCGACGCCACATCTGCGCCGGATGGGTGGGGGAAATCAAACGGGCTGAACTCGAACAGCCGACGCACGTGTCGCCGACGTGCCCATACCGTTAGCCTGGATGCGTGGAACTACGCGCGGAGGCCAGGTCGAAGCACCGTCTGGACCCTGCGTTGGAGCTGCAGGACGACCCACAGGAGCTCATGCCGCGACGCCGGCCGACGCAGGAACGCAGCAAACGCAAGTTCGACGCCTTACTCCAGGCGTCCAGAGAACTGCTCGTCGAGGTCGGGTTCGAGTCGTTCACCTGTGAAGAGGTGGCGGCCAGGGCCGAGGTGCCGATCGGCACGCTGTATCAGTTCTTCGCCAACAAGTACGTCATCGTCTGCGAGCTGAATCGTCAAGACCTGGTGGCCGTTTCCCAGGAGCTGGCCGACTTCCACGGCGAGATCCCGTCACTGGACTGGCTGCGGCACATGAACCAGTTCGTCGACCACCTGGCCAACCTGTGGATGACCGACCCGTCTCGGCGAGAAGTTTGGCTTGCCATGCAATCCACGCCGTCCACCCGGGCCACCGGCGCGATTCACGAGAAGCAGTTCGCCGAGGTCGTGTCGCAGATGCTGCGTCCACTCACCCCGCGCACTCCGCGGGCACGGCGCACCATGATGGCCGAAGTGCTGGTGCACGTGGTCTATTCGATGCTGAACTTCTCGGTCCAGGATGAACAGAGCAGCGCGGAGGCGGTCGCCGAACTCAAGCGGCTGATGGTCGCCTACCTGCTCGTCGCGGAGAAGGAATCGCGTACCGGCAGCGAGAGGTAAGGGTGGTCCCGGCACGAACCGGGACCACCGCACGACTCAGCCGACGTTGTCGCGGCCTTCGATGAGATCGGCCAGCTCACCCGGGTCTTCGAGCACGACCATCGCGGCCGCGGTGTCGCCGTCGTGGGTCAACGACAGGTGAACCCTTACCCGGGGCAGGAATTCGGCGGCGAGGCCGTGCAGTTTGATGCTCGGTCTGCCCCAGGCGTCGTTGACCACCTCGATCAGCGGATACGGGTTGTCCCCGATCTGTGGGCGGCGGGCGAACCGCGACGACGCCCAAGCTTTGAGCACCGCCTCCTTCGCCGCCCACCGCGCCGCGTAACTACGCGCCGGGTCGGTCCCTTTGCTCTGGCAGTAGCGTCGCTCGCCCGCGGTGAAACTCTCCCGGAGCATGGTGGTTCCGGCGCGTTCGAGCTGTTCGGCGAACTCGGAGATGGTCACCAAGTCCAAGCCGATACCGAGGATCGTCATAAGCGCGCAGCCTACGACGTGGTCGACGACGCCGTGCGGGAACCCTGCGCGGCGGGTTGCCCCGCCGCGCTTCCGGCTACGCGCATCCGAGCCCGTTCGCCCGGTACGCCCCGTCCTCGGCCAAACGCGCGTCCGGCGAGAGCAGCACGTCCGCCTCGAGCTGCCGGATCCGCTTGGTGGGCGTGCCCTCCCCGCCGAGGCGGCGATCCGCGGGACGCTCGTACAGCGGCGCGCCGCCACACATCGCCTCGACGAACCGCTGCCGACCGGACAGCTGCCGCTCCTGCGCCTTGCGCCGGTACTCCTCGCGCTTGCCCGGCTCGATGGCCTGGATGAACGCCTGCGGGTGCACCACCGCGAGCAGCCCGGACACGTGCCCGAAGCCGAGCGAGGTCACCAGGCCCGCCTTGAGCGGCAACCGGTCGCCGAAGTGCAGCGGCTCGCGCACCCACACCAGGTGGGGGTACTCCCGCATCTTGTCGTCGACGCAGTCCAGGCTCCGATTCGGCGGTATCGCACCGCTTTCCAGCACTTGGCACAGGCCGATCAGCTGGAACGCGGCCGCACCACCCTTGGCGTGGCCGGTCAGGCTCTTCTGCGAGACGACGAACAGCGGGGCGCCGTCCGTCCGCCCGATCGCGGCGGCCAGGCGTTCGTGCAGCTCGGACTCGTTCGGGTCGTTGGCCGCGGTCGAGGTGTCGTGCTTGGAGATCACCGCGATGTCGTCGGGTCGCACGCCGAGCTTGCGCAGCTCCGCGACGAACCGCGACTCGCGACCCCCTCGGCCCGCGCCGAGGGCGCCGAGTCCGGGCGCCGGGATCGAGGTGTGCACGCCGTCGGCGAACGACTGGGCGTACGCCACCACTCCGAGCACCGGCAAGCCGAGCTCCAGGGCGATATCCCCACGGGCCAGCAGCACGGTGCCGCCACCCTGCGATTCCACGAACCCGCCGCGGCGGCGGTCGTTGGCGCGGGAGAAATACCGGTCGCTGATGCCCTTGGCGCTCATGGCCGCCGAGTCCGCGGTGGCCGACATGTCACCGAAGCCGACGATGCCCTCGATGCCGAGGTCGTCGTAGCCGCCCGCGACCACCAGCTCCGCCTTGCCGAGCCGGATCTTGTCCACGCCCTCCTCGACCGACACCGCCGCGGTGGCGCAGGCCGCCACCGGATGCACCATCGCGCCGTAGCTTCCGACGTAGGACTGCACCACGTGCGCCAGAGCGACGTTCGGCAGCGCCTCCTGCAGTATGTCGTTCGGACGCGGCTCACCCAGCAGGTTGTCGACGTAGAGCGAGCGCATCGAGGTCATGCCGCCCATGCCGGTGCCCTGCGTGTTGGCCACCAGCGAGGGGTGCACCCAGCTCATCAGCTCGGCGGGGCTGAATCCGGAGCTGATGAACGCGTCCACCGTGCACACGACGTTCCACAGCGCCACCCGGTCCACCGAGGCGGCCATATCGGCAGAGATGCCCCAGATGGTCGGGTCCCAGCCGGTCGGGATCTGGCCGCCGACGGTGCGCGACAGCTTGGCCCGGCGTGGCACGCGGATCTCGGTACCGGCCTTGCGCGTCACCGTCCAGTCGCCGGAATCGGGGACCGGCGTGATCACCGTGTGCTCCGGGGCGGCGGCGTGGAAGGCGCGGGCCTCGGCTTCGCCGCCCACAGTGAACGACAGGTCCTGATCGAGGAAGACCGAGGTCATCAGCGGAGCCGAGTTGTCGGTCATCGCGCCGTCGTCTTCGTAGCGGCGCACGCCACAGCGGGCGACCACGGCGTCGTGGTAGCGCTCGGCCAGCTCGTGCTCCGGCACGTAGTCGCCGGAGGCGGTGTCGTACCACCCCGGCTTCGGGTCGTTCTCCCAGGTGACCAGGCCGGTGGTCCAGGCCAGTTCCAGCACGCCCGCCGCGGAGAGCGCGTCGGAGACCTCTATCTCGAAGCGGGTGCGCGCCGAGCCGTATGGGCCGAGCTCGCCCGCACCGACGATGACCACCATGTCGGCCGGATCCGCGGTCACTTCGCCCCATTCGGGCACCGGCAGCGCCGAGGACATGGTCGGCGGCGCGGGCAGTGCGGCGATGGTCTTCTCCGCATCGGCGGCGGTCTCCGGCTCGGCCTGCTCGGCGGCCTGCTTGGCCAGCGCGGGCAGGTCCAGCTTGGCCCTGGCCAATCCGCCGGTCAGGTCGATCTGCTGCGGACCGGCCGCGGTCACCTGCCTGGCCCGCGAAGTGCACCATTTGAGCAGCTCGTCCGCCATCTCGGTGGTGGACCAGGTCTGCACGCCCGCCTTCTCGACCGCGGTGACCATCGGGTCGTTGTGGCCCATCAGGCCGGTGCCGCGCACCCAGCCGATCAGCGCGTGCACCAGGGTGACCCGGGCCGACCACGACTTCTCGGCCCGCCACTTGGCGACCACGGCATCCAGGGCGGCCTTCGACTCGCCGTAGGCGCCGTCACCGCCGAACATGCCCCGGTTGGGCGAACCGGGCAGCACCACATGCAGTTTCGCGTCCACGTCGTGGTCGGCGCCCAGCTTGGACAGTCCACCGATCAGCCGTTCGACCGACCAGAGCAGTACCCGCATCTCCAGTTCGGCGCGTGCACCCGCGTCGGCGAGGTCACCGGCCACCCGCGGCGCCGCGAACGGCAGCAGCAGGGTCGGCGTCATCGCGTCCTTGATCTTGATCTTCGCGCCGCCCGCGTTGTCGACCTGCTCGGTGCCGACCCAGTCGATCAGCGCGTCGATGTCCTGGTAGGAGGCCATGTTCGCGGGCACGATCCACAGGGCGGCGCCGTGCCGGGCGTTGTCCCGGTACAGCTTGCGGTAGAAGCCGAGACGCTCGTCGTTCAGCGTGGACGTGGTGACCACCACCGTGGCGCCACCGCTGAGCAGCTTGCCGGTCACCGCCGCGGCGATGGATCCCTTGCTCGCGCCGGTGATCACCGCGACGTCCGAGGACCAGAGCCCGGGCTCACCGGCGCTGCGCGCCGCTTCGGCGATCCGCTCGTACAGCCCCGCGAGCACCGAACGAGCCTCGTGCATCGCGCGCTCCCGCCACCAGTCGGCCTGCGCGGCAACGGCTTCGCCCGCACCGAGGAACCCGATGACCGGACCGTTCGCGCTTCCGGCATCGTCGGCGAGCCAGAGCCGGGCCAGATCCTCGCGCGCCGTGGCCCACCGGTCGTCCAGCAGCACCGCCTTGCGCGCGTCGAACGCGGGCGCGACCAAACGCGGCCAATCCGAACCCAATTCGGCCGCGACCAGGTCGACCAGCGAGTCGTCCTTCGCATCCGGAGCAGAAATCCGCTCGGCAAGCCCGAGCTGCTCGAGCACGACGCGGGCGGCCGTGGCCAGGACGCCGTCGCGGCCGGTGATCTGCTCGGTGAACTCGCCGAGCGCGGCCGCGTCGACGGTCGCGCCGCCACCGCCGCCCGCGGAGGGCAGCGACACCGCGACACCGCGACGGGCCGCGACGGCCTGCACGGCGGCGTCGATGGCCCCGTCGACCGAGGCCGCGTCACTCAGCGAACCGGAGACCAGCCCGCCGAGGTCGCCGCCGCGCACGCTGGTGCCTTCCCTGGTGCCCAGCGACACTTCGGCGGTCACATGGCTGGCCCACCCGTCGCCGAGTTCCCAGACCTTCGTCACCCGCTCGGCGATGGCGGCCGGGCGCTTGCCGGACGGGCCGAACACCTTGCGCAGATGGTCACCGATGGCATCGGCGAGGACGGTGCCGAACGGACGGTAGGTGCGGGCCAGTCGCTCCACGGTCGCGGAGAGCGCGCCCATGTCGGCGTCGGCCGCGCCGTCGATCGCGCCGAGCGACAGCTCGGAGCCGAGGTCGACGAGCAGCTGGTTACGCCGGGAGGACACGCCGTCGCACAGGCCCTCGATGGTGTCCACCGGACCGATCTGGTCCAGCCGCAACTTCGTCCACAGCGCGATCAGCACGCGGGTGGCGTCGGCGGCGGTGAAGGCGATGTCGTCCGGACGGGGACCCGCCGAGCTCGGGGCGGGAGCGGCGACCGGAGCGGCCGCGGCGGCGGGCGCCGGGGCTGCTGCCGTCGGCTCCTCGATCGGCTCGTCGATGGACGCCGGGTCGTTGTCGGTCGCGTACACGATCGCGGCTTCGCGCTCGATGTTGAGCACCTCGACCTTCGCGCCGCCGAATGCGGGCAGCTTCAGCGTCTGGCCGGCCAGGTTGGCCACCGTCGGCGTCGCGGCGAGTCCGATCTCTACGAACCGCTCCACGCCGAGGCCGCCGTACGCGGCATCGGTGAACAGCAGGTCCTGGGTCTCGATCCAGCGCACCGGGCTGGCGAACTGCCAGGCCAGCAGCTCGATCAGCACGACGCGGCACAGGTCGGCCGGGCGGGCCGCCCAGCTGTCGAAGTCGGCCAGCAGCGCGGTCAGCGGCTCCGACGGCACCAGATCCGCGATCTCCTGGATGAACGCGCGCTCCAGCGAGAACGGCCTGGGCACCAGGTTCGGGATGTAGCGGCCGAGCAGGATCTCGGGGTGCAGGTCCGCGGGCAGGAGCTGCTCGAGCTTCTGCCGGAACTCCGGAACGCCCTTGCGCAGCACGGTGGAGTGGAACGGCACATCGATGCCGGGTACCAGGATGAACGCCCGCTTGCCGCCGAATTCCGCACGGCGCCGGTCGATCTCCTGCTCCAGCGCCTCCAGCCCGGCCACCGTGCCCGCGATGGCGTACTGCGAGCCGCGCAGGTTCAGGTTGACCACCTCGAGGAACTCGCCGACCCGCTCGCCGACGCCCGTGACGAACTCGACCACGTCCTGGTCGGCCAGCCCGATCTGCGAGGGCCGGATCGCCGCCATCCGATAGTCGCTGCGGCCCTGCGCATCCCGCGGCACCAGCTCGTGCATCGCCGAACCACGCTGGAACACGACCTCCAGCAGCGCCTCCAGCGGAAGCACACCCGCGACGGCCGCGAGCGCGTTGTACTCGCCGACCGAGTGGCCCGCGAAGATCGCGCCCTCGACGAACGCGCCGGCCTCCCGCAGCTCCGCCACCTGGGCGACACCGAGGGTCGCCATCGCGACCTGGGTGAACTGGGTCAGGTGCAGCACGCCGTCCGGGTGCCGGTGCTCGACGCCGCGCGCCTTCAGGTAGGTCGGGTTGTCCCGCACCACGGCGAGGATCGAGAAGCCGAGCGCCGCACGGCTGTGCTTGTCGGCGCGCTCCCAGATCTCCTTGGCGGCCTTCGACCGGGCGCGGGCATCCAGCCCCATCCCCTTGCGCTGGATGCCCTGGCCGGGGAAGGCGTAGACGGTCTTCGGCGCCGCGGTGCGACCGGTCGCGGTCATCACCAGGTCGCCGCCGGTCCGGCAGGAGACCTCGACGATCTCGCTGCCCGCGTCGACCGCGACGCGCTCAACGCGCACGTCGATCTCCGCGCCGGGACGGACCATGCCGAGGAAACGGGTGGTCCACGCGGTCAGCGTCCGCGCGGGAATCGAGCTGGCCGGATCGACCGCCGACACGGCGTGCTGCGCGGCGGCCGACAGCCACATGCCGTGCACGATCGGGCTGCCGAGCCCGGCCAGCTTCGCGGCGGAATCGCTGGTGTGGATCGGGTTGTGGTCACCGGAAACGGCGGCGAAAGCGTGCATGGTGCGAGGCGCCACGATGGTGATGTCGCGGCGACGCCTACGCGGAGTGTCGGTGGCCGCCTCGGACAGCGTGCCCGCCGCGCGCGGCGGATCGGTGAGTTCGCCCGCACCGTTGCGTCCGCGGATCGCGAATCGCTCGGTGAGCGTGGCCAGCACCGGCATGGACATTCCGGTCTCGGGCTTGTCCAGCATGGCGGTGATCCGCACGCTGACCTCGACGACGCGACCGAGGTCGGTGTCGAGGGTCTCCCCCGCCTCCGCGCGCACCGCCAGCACGCTGGTCTCCGCGGGCAGCTCGCCGGAGATGTGGATCTGGTGGTCGAGGTGAACCAGGTCGAGCATGCCCTCGATGACGCTCTCACCGTTCGCGGTGCGCGCGGCGCCGAGCACCGCGAACACGGCGGGCCAGCAGGCGCCGACCAGCACGTCGGGCGCGGTGCGGCCGAGCGTGCTCAAGGTTGCGGGCAGGCCGGAGCCGGTCACCCCGGCGTGATCGGCGATCAGATCCGGCGTCCAGGCCAGGTTCACGTGCGCGACCCTGCCCTTGACCTCCGGCAGCGCCTGCCCGGCCGCGACGGCCAGCAGCGCGGACATGGCCTCGTCCGCGTCGGCCTCGGTGACGACCGGGGCGCCACCGTTGTATACAGAGGCCGGGACGGTGATCCGGATGCGCACCGCGTTGTCGGCCAGCAACGGAACGGTCAGCTCGAGGTAGGAGTGCTCCGGCTCGGGTCCTGTGGTCTCGGCCAGCGTCGCACCGCTGGGCGGATGCGTCGCGCCCTTCCCGTCGACGATCCATTCCGCCAGATCGCCGAGCCGGTGCACCGGGCTGATGGTGGTGCGCCCGGCCCACTGGACGTCGAGGGCGGCCAGCACGGCGTCGATCGGGCCGGTGGTGACGCCAGCGGTGCGGCGCGCGTCCACGGCGGCGGGCACCACGCCTGCGCGCACCAGCGAGTACGCGGTGTCCTGCTCGAAGCGGTCCAGCAGCTCGCCGACCGGCTCATCGACCCGGGTGATGCCGGCGACCGAGACGGTGCCCGGGATGACGCACACCTGATCGGCCGAGTAGCGCGGATCATGCGCCTGCCACAGCGAATCCGAACGCCACCAGCGGCGCACGTCGGCGTCGACGACCGGCACGAAGTTCACCGGCTTACCCGGGGTCTTGCACAGCGATACGAAGAACGGGACGTCGGCGGGGTGCAGCAGAGTCCGAGCCGAAGCAGAGTACTGGTTCTTCAACGTGGACAGGGCGGCGAGCGGGTCCTCGAAGTCCTCGTCGCTCGCGAACAGCGTGGGGATCTCGCCGCGGTCGGCCGGATGCAGCCGGGATTCGGTGCGGCGCATCATCTCCGCGAACCGGTCGCGCCAGGTGATGTCGAGCCAGACCGAGCGGGTGGCCTCGGCGATGGCGTCGCCGAGGTCGGTGCCGCAGTCGAAGTCCTTGCGGTGGTCCAGGCCGACGGCGAGTTCGACGTAGCGCTCCAGCCATTCCTGGTAGGTCATGGTGGTCAGGTCGCCGAAGTACGGTTTGGCGGTCGCGTTCAGCGCCGCGATGATCTCGTCCCGGCGCGCGGCGACGGCGTCGGCGTCACCGGCGACCTCGTCGAGCAGGCGGCCGGTGCGCGAGGCGGCGTTGTCGATCTCGTGGATGTCGGCGCCCAATTGACTACGGCCCGAGGCCATTCCGCCGGACGCGGTACCCGCACCGACCCAATCCGGCGTGCCGGGGGTGTCCACCAGCAATTGCTTGACTTCCGGTGCGGTGGTGGCCTCCAGCGTCGCCATGGCCGCGGTGCCGACCAGCACGCCGTCCAGCGGCATGACGGGGTAGCCGTGCGGCACCGCCCACTCACCGGTGAGGTATTCCGTCGCGCGCTCGGGGGTTCCGATGCCACCACCGACGCACACCACGACGTTCGCGCGGTTGCGCAGCTCGGCATAGGTGGCCAGCAGCAGGTCGTCCAAGTCCTCCCAGGAGTGATGGCCACCGGCCTTGCCGCCCTCGATGTGCATGATCACCGGGTAGTCCGGCACCTCGTCGGCGATCCGCAGCACCGCGCGAATCTGCGCGACGGTGCCCGGTTTGAACGCGACGTGTGCGATGCCGACCTCGGTGAGTTCTCGGATCAGCGCGACGGCTTCCTCCAGCTCCGGAATCCCCGCGGTCACGATGACGCCATCGAACGGAGCGCCCGCCGCGCGGGCCCGCTGTACCAGTCGCTTGCCGCCCAGCTGCAGCTTCCACAGGTAGGGGTCGAGGAACAGCGAGTTGAACTGCACCGCGCGGCCCGGGTGCAGCAGCTTCTTCAGCTCGTCCACCCGGTCGGCGAAGATCTGCTCGGTCACCTGGCCGCCGCCGGCCAGCTCCGCCCAGTGACCGGCGTTGGCCGCTGCGGCGACGATCTTCGCGTCGACGGTGGTGGGTGTCATGCCCGCGAGCAGGACCGGCGAGCGGCCGGTCAGCTTGGTGAACGCGGTCTCGACGACGATGCGCCCGTTGGGCAGCCGCACCGGTCGCGGCGCGAACGCCGACCACGGTGTCGCCGGTTCCGGCGCCGCGCCCGGGGTGAGCAGGCTGCGCTGTCCGGCGCGGGTGGCGGCCGCGACCATGCCGACGCCGCTGCCCTTCAGCGTGCCCGCCGTGATGCGGGACAGCAGATCGCCCGGACCCAGGTCCAGGATCCATTGCGCGCCCGCCGAAACAACACCCTCGACGATGTCCACCCAGTCGATCGGGTCGACGAGGATCTGCCGTGCCAGCCCGCCGGCCAGCTCGGCGTCCAGGTCGCACTGGGTGGCCCAGCTGCTCACCAGGTCGACCGTGTCGGCCAGCGCGGGGTGATGGAACGCCACATCCACGGCCACGTCCTCGAAGACGGGAGCGAATACCGAGCCACCGCGCACCTTGGCGTCGCGCTCGCGCGCCTGCTCGTCGTGGAGCTGCGCGCACCGCTGACGCACCCGCTCCAGTTGCGCGGGCGGGCCCGACAGCACAGCGCGGCGACGTCCGTTGCGGATCGAGACCACGACGGCCGCGGCCGGATCAATTCCCTCGCACACCTGGGCCACGACGGCGCTCAGCCGCTCGGGGTCGACGTTCGAGACCGCGACCATCGGCGACCGATCGCCCACCGGCATCAGCCCGCGCCTGCGCGCCACCAAACCCGCTGCGGCGCCGATCATCTGGGCGATCGCCAGCAGCTCCGCGTCACGTGTGCCGCCCGCATCGACCGCGGCCGCCGCGAGCAACCCCTGCGAGTGCCCGACGATCGCGGCCGGTGCCTGCTCGGCCGCGTCCAGCCCCTGCAGCCGCAGGGCCCGCACGGCCGCCACCTGGGTCAACAGCACGCCCGGCATGGACACCGCGGCCGAACGCAGCACCTGCTCGGACGGGGCCGCCGAGGTCTCGCCCTCCTCGGTGTCGGCGAGCTCGTTCTCCAGCATCCAGCCGATCGGGTCGAAGCCGACCGGCCGCACCACCAGCAACTGCGCCGCAACGGGTTCCAGCAGCGCGGCCGCCTCGTTGACCAGTGCGGTCAGCTCCGGCTCCAGCGCGCTGTCGCGCCCGATCTCCTCCAGCTCGTTCAGCCACTGGGCACCCTGTCCACCGAAGGCGAGCGCGTACGGCACGCCGCCGAGCAGACGATCCAACAGCGGCGACCGCGCCCCGCCCGGCGCGGCCTTCCCGGCGGCCGCGACCACCTTCGCGCTCTGTCCGGCCCCGGTCTTGGTGCTCTCGTTGATCGTCAAGACGCTTCGACTTCCTTCTCCATGCGACATGCCTCGGCGACACGCCGGTCCCTACCGGTACGCGGGTGATCGCGGGCGATCGGCCTGATACCGGCGAGGATGGCACAAAATCATGAGGAAATCCTCACGTTTGTCCCCCGACGCGCCCATTACTTAGGAGTATTTTCGTACGATCGTACCAGAATGGTGAGAAACATGACCCCTCCTCATGTTTGAACCTGCAGGTCTGGGGGCTACTAACCCGTACGAAACATGAGCGCCCCTCATGTTGCCAGTTTCCAAATCGTTATAATCCCAGGTAAGGTTACTGACGAGTACGCCACGCCCACCCAATGCTTCGCTATGGTCGAAATGCCCGGTAGAGTTTGGACGGTCGTACCATCAAGCGCGAGTGGCGAAATTGGCAGACGCGCCAGATTTAGGTTCTGGTGTCCACGGACGTAGGGGTTCAAGTCCCCTCTCGCGCACAGATTCCCAACAGATCTGTGGTTTTCACGTGCCGTGTGTGCGAGTGCACTCGAACACACGGAGGACACCAGTGATTTTTTGCTCTGACCTGCGGCGATACCCGGCAAATCTGCTGGATCTCCTTAGCGCCCCACCCGCCGAAATGTTTGCTGGGGTGGGTGATTGCCGATGATCGCGCCGGTCATCCCGCCGCAGTCGCCGTTGCAGGAACTTGTTCACGGACCGCAGGTCACGAACCGCGTGGTCCGTGCCGCCGACAGTGAGATCGTGTACGGGATGTGCACCGTGGGGGAAGCGGGCCGAGTCCTGGACAAGACCGTCTTCGCCGCCCTGGACTGGCGCCCAGGTATGCGCTTGGCGCTGGCGTATCTCGAGGTGGGCGCGCTGTCGGTTCGCCCAGCACAGGACGGGCCGGTATCGATGACCTCCGCCGGGTATTTCCGGATCCCCTACCGGACGCGGCGGCGGATCAGCTGCGCCCGCCGTGCGTACATCGCATGCGCACGTGTTCTTCTGGACGGTGCTGGCTGCCGCAGCCGCGGTCAGCATCACCGGCAACGCCACCCAAGCCCTGCTGCACGACACCGCCCTCCCGGTTGTCGCCGCGGCGGTCGCCATCATCCCGCCTCTGGCACTGTTGGCGGCCGTGCACGGGGTCTCGCTGCTGTCCCGTGCGCACACCGCCACCCGCGCCACCCGATGGACCGCGACCGCGATGACCGTCCTTATCGCCACCGGCGCGTTCTGGTTGTCCTTCACCGCCCTCCGGGCTTTGGCGATCACCGCTGGTGTCCCACCCGGTGAGGCGTGGGTGTGGCCGCTCATCATCGAAGGATCCATGGCCCAATCCACCGTCGCGCTCCTCGCGCTGGCCCATTCCGCACACCCCGACAGCACATCCGGGCGTGCCCACCACGTCACCGCACGCCCGCTCCAACCGACGCACACCGACACAACGGCCGACACCGAGCCCACACCAACTGCGCCCGCAGAGACCGTCGACGCTACTGGCGTGCACACGCCACCGCACACCTCACCACCGAGCCATTCCGACTTCATCGACCTCGCGACGCGTCTGTGCGCACGCGATCCGGCGCGCCGCCGCGATCCCGACCTCGTCACCAAAGCACTGGTCCACCACCACCGCGACGGCTGGAACCCGACACGAATCGCACGTCACCTCAACAAGAGCCGATCCACGATCAGCCGAATACTCAGCGACGCCGCAACCTTCACCACCGACCGGGCTGACCACAACGACCACCATCAACAACATCGAAACGAGCGAGCATCGGACGAACACAACCGGCTCGCTTCGATGCGCTGATCGGCACCGAGGTAACGTCCCTGGGTGAGCTCAGCTCGTCCCCCAGCTGCTGATAGTCGACAGCGCGCCCTATCGATTGAAATCGTCTGCTGATGGGCCGGAGCTTCCCTGTACGTTTGGAAAGTGTCCCCGAGCCGATCCCCTTCTGGCTCGGGGACACACCATTAGCGCGCCATAACCACGCAAGCGGTGTTACATCTGACTCACATCTTGTGGCTGGTTCGCGGGTGCGGCCGCAGTCGGAGGCCCGTGGGTTTGAGGGTGAGGGTTTCGCGGACGTCGAGTCGGTAGGCGGGGTCGGGTTCAAGGTCGAACTGGTGCAGGATCGCGGCCAACGCGACGGTGATCTCGTGCTGTGCGAACTGCCGCCCGATGCAGGCGCGTGGACCCGTGCCGAACGGTTTGAAAATGCGCGGTGGCAGATTCCGGATGTTGTCGGGAAGGAACCGGTCAGGGTTGAACTCGTCGGCGTCGGGACCCCAAGCCGGGTCCCGGTGCGCGGCCAGGAGCAGGACCAACACCCAATCCTTCTGCCGGAAGCGGTATCTGCCGTCGCAGAGAGTCGTGTCCTGTCGTGCACGCCGAAAGTAGCCCGGTCCGGTCGGCCACAGCCGCAGCGTCTCATCGACGACCCGTCGCAAGCCCCGTAGTTTGGCCACATCCTCGAAACGGATATCCGGAAAATTTTCTGTCGGCCAACGCTCATCGAGCTCGGCCCGGACACCGTCGGCTATCTCGGGGTGAATGGACAGATAGTGCAGCGCGAAGGCGATGGTGTTCGCTGATGTCTCGCTGCCCGCGACGAGGAAGGTCAGGATCTGGTTGCGAATGTTGGTGGGTTCCAGCGATTCCCCGGATTCGGGATCGGTACTGCTGAGCATGAGCTCGAGTATGTCGTGATGCGCTGCGCCGGACTGGGTTCGGCGAGCGGCGATGATGCTGTCGACGACGCTGTGCGCATGCCCCAGATCCTGCTGGTGCTGACGGGCCCGACCACGGCGGAAGATCCGCTCGAATACGGGCAGGACGTCGGTTCGCCGGTTGGCGTAGGTGAGCTCACGAACCATCGCCTCGACGAACGGATCCGAGTGCTGGTCGGCCATCGAACGAAACGAATGTGAGAACCCGGCCCGCGCGATGATCTCGAACGTCAACGCATTCGAGTGCTCGGGTACGTCGATCCATGTGCTGGTGGCGTGCGCCGACCATGCATCGGTCAACTCGCGCACCGTGGCGGTGATCGTGGCGTGGTAGTTGGCCATCGCCGCCTTGGTGAAGGCAGGCATCAGGACGTTGTGCGCCTTCTCCCAGTTCGGTTCCCGACTGAATGCGGTGAACAGCCCGTCGCCTGCGAGGGGGCGAAGCTTCATCAGCGCGTGCCCGACATGCTTCTCCCACACCGACTCATCGTTCACCTCCTCGACCGCCCCAGTGCCGGTCACGATGACCGCCGGATACCCGAAGAGCTTCTGCTCGAATACCGGACCGAGTTCGCGTGCCTGCTCGGCCAACCGCTGGCAAGGCTTGGCGAAATCGGTAGTCAGCACATCACCGAGCAACGGCAGCCGAAAAGGTGGATGCGGAAGCATACCGGAGCCAGCCCCTACCTCGATCGTCGACGCCTCGCTCATGCCGTCTCCCTGCTCATCGTGTTGATTCGGAACTGGATTCGAAGTCTGAACTGTGCCGGGTCGCGACGAACCGACAGGCCGCCACCCACCACTTGGCCAGCGGGAGAAGTTCGGCGACCTCGTCGTCCAGACTGGCAGACGCCGACGGGGCCGTCATCCCGGCAGCATCACCGGGCGGGTTCGCAATACCCGACCTGTCTTGTGCCGCGGCGGCGAGTTGCAACGCCAACTCGGCCGATTCCCGCTCTCGACCCGGCACACGTTCGCTGGCAACGAAGCTGGCTAACTGGGATGGGTCGACCGCACGACAGTATGGACGCAGCCGCAGAATGGCGTCACGGATCTCGACCGTCGTGCGATGCAACTGCACCTTGCTGACCCGGCGTCCGGATTCACTCGAGTCGAGCGGAAGTCGGCAGTCCGGAAACATCGACACCATCGCCTGCCACATCGGTTGCAGGCGCCGCCACCGCTTGCTTGTCGAGTCGTAGCCGAGATATCCGGCTACCTCTTTCACCAACGGAGCGGCAGATACGGCCCCGATCGTTGTGGCGATCCAGAAGAAGTTGCGCGAGTGGGTGGCCAACCGGTACTCGACCGAGTCGACAAGATGCAGCTCCTGCAGCACGGCAAGGACAGCCGCGATCATCGTCGTCACTCCAATGGTCGCGCCCGCGACAGCAATCCCGACCAGAACCAGCTTTTCACCGGCGGTCACCCCGGACTGTCGATACTCCGCCGCACATCGGCGGATCATCTCGAATGCCAAGAACAGCGGCAGAACCGAGAACGCTACCCAAGCCAGCACACCATCCCAGCCACCGGAGATCTCCAGCGGCTGTTCACCACGGCGCGCCCGCGTCCCTGCGGCGAGTATCCCGAGGGCGAGTGCACCAGCGACGAAGTAGAACAAGAACTGCTGCCGCCGAATGTCTTTCGGATCTGTTCCGGACAGCAGACTGATCACGCAAAGGAATGGTGCGATCGAAGCAACGATGGTGCACAGCGACACCTGCTGGACTGCCGTTTCGGTCAGCGGCGACCACTCAGCGATGAAACGCTCGACTATGTGCTCGCGCAGCAGTTGAGTGGTGACGATGATGGTGAGCGTGGCATTGAGGTAGCGCTCGGCCGAGGTGCCGTTGAACCATCGCCACCGCGCCGCCACCACCAGCAGCATCGCGCCGATAAGTGGCCACGCGATCACCGCGGATATCGAGGACGTCACTGCCGCTTGAACAGAACGTTGCGGAAGTTCTGGTCGCGCTGCTCGCGCCCTCCAGAGACCATGACCATCGTGGCGAACATCTCCGCCTCGCGTTCCAGCGCGTTCCCATAATCCGAGCGGCCAAGCACGGTCCGTACCGTCAACGGATCGATATCGGGAAACACCGATCGGAACATCGGATCGGACGTGACTCTGGTATCGGATGATTGCGTGCGATCATGTCCGAGCACCATATGGCCGATCTCGTGGCACACTATCTGGTCCATGTGATATTCCGAGGTCGCATCCTCGTAAATGATCACATCATCGTGCTCACGGACAAGCCATAGACCACACGGACTCGCGAGCCCACCGCGCATGCCCACCGGCAACAAGGTGATCGGACGGCCACGCATCTCAGCCACACTCTCCACAAATCGCCTGCGGTCCCACGGGTCTGGAACCGGAAGCTGGGCAATCGCCTTCTTGATCCGCCTGACAGAGGTCCCCGTCATGATTCATCCAGCGACAGTTCGCTGTCCCCGTGTCTACGCGGCTGCTCCTTCGGATGCACCGCGGACAAATTCTCCAACTCGCGCGCACGGCCGACGATCGCGGACTGGCTCTCGAGCGTCTCGGGAGTCAGGCCCGACGCGCGTGAGACCAGGTTTCGCACATCGGCATCCTTCATGGCCGCTAACAACCTCGACTGGGAGTCGATTGCCTTGTCCGACCGGCTGTCGAGCAGATACGAGGCTGGGACGGCAAAGAACTGAGCAATCGTCCAGATGCACTGCTTAGTCGGGTTCGACTTCGTAGCGGTCCGCAGCTGCATCAGATAAGCCGGACTGGGTGATGTTCCCACAAGTTTCGAAATCACCTCCGCCGCAGCGGCATTGGACAGCCGCGACGTAACAGGAATACGCATCAACTCGTACATGCGGCTGATCCCCTTGGCAAGTTCGGCTGGGGCGCTATTGGTCTCGGCGAGCATCGACTCGTCGTCCACGATCCTCCATCCGGGACGGCACAGCAGATGCTGAACGAGAGTACATCAGGCGATGATTCGTACGTACTGGCCTCTACGCCCGGGCGAAGATTGACACCGCGTTCGCATCGTGCGAATAAACAACCAGGGCAAGCCTTCTGGAGACGCATCGCTCAGCAATCTAATGAGCTGTCTCTGGCAGGCGGTCCAACCATGGGCGACCGACTGTGCGTACACGTTGTCTCACGTCGATGTAATCCGTTTCCGGTGTGTCGGGATCGCTTGTGCCGCATGATGTTTGGCCGTGGCAGGCGAGTTGTCGAAGCGGCTTGCGCCCGACGAGTTGCGGGAGCTGGTGGAGCCGTTGCTGCCGGAGTTCGTCCCGCGCACACAGGGTGGCGGTACCACGCCGGTCGACCAGCGGGCGGTGTTCACCGGGGTGGTGTACGTGCTGACCAGCGGTTGTGCGTGGCGGATGCTGGAGAGGAAGGAGTCGTGTCGTCGAGGAAGAAGGACGCGGCCGAGCTGCGTGAGCGGACGGTGCGAATGTATGCCGAGGTTGCCAATTAGCATCGCCCACGCATCCGTGCCCTATTGTCCGCCAGCCCCGTGGCCGGGCCACCTCCAACACTTGCAGACTCGAGCTGGAGTGGGCCGCGACAAGGGTGGTCGTCGAGTTGCTGGGTGTGGGGCAGGAGACCCCAGAAACCGTTTCCGTAAGCGCAAATTCAGTTTGATCGGCACGATTCAAATCTGTACGGAGCTCCGCCGAGGGCACGAACCTGCGGCGGACGCATGCACACGCGGCACGCCCTCGCCCGCGTGGTCGAATGCTTCCCGTCATCGTTCACGCGCCCGGCGGTGCGGCTGATCGCACCGGGGCCGTGCGGTCGAGTGCCCCGACTCGGAGGTAAATCCTTGGCCCACAGAGAAGTCGAGTACTCCGAATCCGAACACCCGGGTAGGACTGCAGGGCGGTGGCCCTCGTGCTGATCGCACCAGTCATCCCACCGCAGACAGCTCGGTTGAGTCCAGCAGGATGGTGTACGACCGGACACCAGCAAAGTCTGGGCGTGTCGTAGCCGAGTAGAGGGTGGTCACCGCGTGATCCTTCAACAGACCTACCAAGTCACTGAAGGAAGAAAGTTTCACGCGATGACCTCTGTCCAGCCTATCGACCCATCCAAGATGCTGTCGGACCAACTCGCCGTCGCGAGCCCGGATCTGCTGCGCAACATGATGTCCACGTTCATCCAGGCATTGATGAGCGCTGAAGCCGACACGGTGTGTGGCGCCGGCTACGGCGAACGATCCGACGAGCGGGTGAACTCACGAAACGGGTACCGCCACCGCGACTTCGACACTCGTGTCGGCACGATCGACATCGCGATCCCGAAGCTGCGCTCGGGCTCCTATTTCCCGGATTGGTTGCTCGAGCGCCGCAAACGCGCCGAACGCGCGCTCACCTCGGTGGTGGCGACCTGCTACCTGCTCGGTGTGTCCACCCGCCGCATGGAGAAACTGGTCGAATCACTCGGTGTGACAAAGCTTTCCAAGTCCCAGGTGTCGATCATGGCCGCCGACCTCGACGCCCAGGTCGAAGCGTTCCGCACCCGACCACTCGACCAAGGCCCGTACACGTTTCTCGCCGCGGACGCGCTGGTGCTCAAAGTCCGCGAGAACGGCCGCGTGGTCAACGTGCATGCCCTGATCGCGACCGGTGTCAACGCCGATGGCTACCGCGAGATCCTCGGCATCCAGGTCACCAGCGGCGAGGACGGCGCGGGCTGGCTGGCATTCTTCCGCGACCTGGTCGCCCGCGGCCTGTCCGGCGTCAGCCTTGTCACGTCCGACGCCCACGCCGGGCTGGTCGCCGCGATCGGCGCGACACTGCCCGGAGCTGCCTGGCAGCGGTGTCGTACGCATTACACGGTGAACCTCATGTCGATCACCCCGAAATCGTCGTGGCCGTGGGTGCGGACTCTGTTGCACTCGGCGTTCGACCAGGCAGACGCCGAATCGGTTGCTGCCCAATATGATCGGATGCTCGATGCACTGACCGAGAAACTGCCGAAGGTGGCCGGACACCTCGACGCAGCACGCGCTGACCTGCTGTCGTTCACCGCGTTCCCCAAGCAGATCTGGCGCCAGATCTGGAGCAACAACCCCCAAGAGCGGCTGAACAAGGAAATCCGCCGCCGCACCGACGTCGTCGGCATCTTCCCCGACCGTCAAGCCATCATCCGGCTCGTCGGCGCCGTGCTCGCCGAGCAACACGACGAATGGATCGAAGGCCGCCGCTACCTCGGCCTCGACGTGCTGGCCCGCTCCCGCGGCCTCACCGACCCCGCCGAACAGGAGGACACCACCCCAGCACTGACCGCCTGACCGAACAGGGTCACGCGGCAATCACCCCGATACACCACCCGCTTGGACTTGACCGACAGCTCTGCACGAGCTCATCGAAGCTATGCGCACCACGCCACGACCGGTCGCCCCACCTTCTTCTGGATAGTGCTCGGTACCGCGGCCGCCTTCGGCATCACCGGCGACGCGCTCCAGGCCCTCCTGCACGACACCGCACTGACCGGCGTCGCCGCTGCTGTCGCGATATTCCCGTCCTTGACACTCCTGGCGGCGACCCACAGGGTCTCGATGCTGCTTCGCGCACACGCCGGAGCACGCGCTACTCACTGGATCGCCACCGCGATGACCGCGCTCATCGCCATGGGTGCGTTCTGGCTGTCGTACAACGCATTACGGTCACTGGCGGTCACGACTGGCGTCCCGTCCAGCGAAGCGTGGCTGTGGCCGTTGGTCATCGAAGGCTCGATGGCGCAGTCGACCGTCGCGCTGCTGGCCCTCGCCCACTCCGCTCACGGCAACGAGCGGGCGTCCGGCCCAAGTGCCGAACTGTCGAGTAGCGAATTCACGTGCGCTGCAAGCGTGTCCCCGGATCTTGCCTATACGTATACTTCTACGTATAGTTACGGTCGCTAGGTAACAACAGATCCAAGGAGCACGCAACCATGTCCATCACCCTTACCGACCAGGACAAGCTCACCCTGCAGACCGCCGCGTACGGTGCCGTCTCGCTGATGTCCGCCGCTGCTGCCGCCGGTGGCTCGCCCCACAAGGTGGCCACCGACGGCAGCATCGCCCTGTCCTCCGCGACCGGCCTGGTCGGGCACGTGCTCGCCAAGCCGAAGGGCATGAAGCTGAATGGCAAGTCGGTAGCCGGACTCGCCGACCAGGTGCTGCCTGCCCTGACGGCAGCCATGAGCCTGCTCGAGAAGCAGGCTCCGGCAGAGGCCGACAACTTCCGCAGCACCATCCTCGTCGCCCTCGAAGCAGCCCGCCAGCGCCACAAGGGCGAGCCCATCCCCACCATGGCTGAGATGGCCCGCAAGATCACCGGAGCCCTCGACGCCGCTTGACGGGATGGGGCCGGGACCAGGAACCGGCTTCGGGCCTCCGACCTGGGGTGATACGCGCCGGGAGACCGGACAGAGCTCGTGTTCTGTCCGGTCTCACAGGCTTGGCGTCACCACCTGCCGGTAGATTCCGCGACGCCGCTCCGATCCCCTCCCGAGCACGCCCGCCGCTCCAGAACCAGCCGTCACCGCCGCAATATCGATCACATCGGGGATCGAAAGCCCAGCAGCATCAACCGATCCCGTTCCAAACACGACTCGGGAGGTATCGGCGCCGGGTGGGTGGCAGGCTGGCAGGCCCTAACTCATCCGCCCGAATCTGCTCGGCCGCAACCCCTACACCGCCGAGTACATCACCGCGGCCGCGTTCGTCTCCGCGGCGACCTCGCTGGAATCTCTGACCACAGAACTGTCCGACCAGTTGCGCCGTCAAGGCTGGCAGCAGCAGGATCTGGACCCGTGCTTCCCCTCGAACTCGTGCAAGCCGCACGCGCCGAACTCGAACACCCATTACCGGTGCGGGCGATTCGCGACACCCTCGTTCTAGGTGCCCTGGTCAGCCGGGGCAGTCCCGGGACCGATCAGGAGCCACAGCCGTGACCTCGCCGTCGTCCCCGAAGCCGGCATCAGATCCGCGGGTGCCGGGGTATCTGGGCCGTATTCTGGACGGCGCCTACCCGGTTGGTTCCTGTTTCCAGGTGGCACCGGGGGTGATAGCCACCGCCCTGCACGTGCTCGACGATATCGACGCAGGCCGGGAGGGTGCAGTAGTGCGGGTGGACGCGTTGGCGGGTGGGATCCCGGCGTTCGAGGCCACGGTCACGCGCACGGACGCGCTGCATGATTTGGCCGTGCTGAACTCTCGAGGTCGGTTGTCGGAGTCGGTGGCGGGGTGGGCGGCGACCGACCGGATCGATCTGACCGTCCCGGCTGTCGTGACCGGGGTCTCGGTGTTCCCTGACGAGCACACCCACCGTTTTCTGGACGCGCCGGGGTACTGGGGTGGCGGCACCACTCGTGACGACGAGATCCCATTGGGACGCTTCGTCTCTTCCGCGGTGGTGCGGGGGATGAGCGGTGCGCCGGTGCGGCGGCTGTCCGACGATGTTGTGATCGGGGTCGTGTCGCAGCGCTACAACAGCGCGGACGGGTGGGGACGCGACAGTGTATGGGTGGCGCGGGTCGAGGACCTGCAGCCGTTGCTGGCCGAAATGCGCGAAATCGCCGTGACCGGGCCGCTATCGCCAACCGGTGCGGTCGAGGTCGTGCTGACAGTGACCGATGCTCGGGTGCGGTTGCACGGCACCGGTATAGACGTGACCGCCCCCCACACCGGAGTGCGTCCCGGGTTGACGAATGCGATCGCCGAGGTGCGCAGGGAACGGACGCGGCTGTGGTCGTCGGCGATTACGCGGGCCGAGTTCACCGGCCTGGCATCGGAAACCGGAGCCCATTCGGTGTCGTTGCGGCGTGCCGGCGAGTTGGTCGCCGACTCCTTTCTGCCGTTGCCGGTGTCCGTGGCGCTTGCGCAGATCCTCACCGACGCCGCGGCCGCGCACGTGCCGGTCAGAATCGGGATCGAGGCGGGACCGTTCCCTGGGTTGCCGTGGGAGGCGCTGCCTGATCCCATCACTCGACGGCCGCTCGTGTTGCACCCGCTGATCACGGTCTATCGGCGTGTGCCCGCCCCACCAGTGCGTAATCTCCCTGCTCCGTTGCGGATTCTGGTGGCGATCGCGGCGCCGGACGAGGGCAGCGGGCCGGTGTTGGATTACGAGCGGGAACTCCGTAATGTGCTGTCGGCGGTGCGTGGTGCCCGCCACCGCGACGCCGAGGTCCGCATCGTCGAGTTCGCCACCACCGCAGCCATCAGGGCCGAACTGGCTCAGGCTCCCGCGCATATCCTGCACCTGTCCGGGCACGGCAAGCCCGGGTGTCTGCTGCTCGAGGACGAGACCGGCTCGGTACGCGAGGTCGACGCGGAAAAGCTTGTCGCCGAGGCGATCCCACCTGGTTCGATGCCGCCAGTGATCAGCCTGGCCGCCTGCTACACCGATGTCGCCGCCGAGGCAGCCGCACCGTCGTTCGCCGCCGCGCTGATCGCCCATGGCGCCAGTGTGGTGATCGGCACCGAAACCTCGGTGACCGATCGCTACGCCACGGCGCTGTTCGCCCGTGTCTACCAGGAACTCACCCAGAATCGAATTCCGGATGTGGTCACCGCGGTCGCCGACGCACGCCGCCTCATCCACCAGCAGTGGTCGGCTTCGACCGATCCCACCGAAGTCATCTTGGCGAGCATGGACGAGTGGAGCGTCGTCACGGTGCTGGCCGACACTGGCGCCGTAAGTGTCTACGACCCGGCCATATCCGAAGCAGTTCCGCCGCATGACACCGTTACGGTATCGGGATTGCCGACTCGTGGGGTCGGGGAATTCGTCGGGCGGCGTCGCGAACAACGCAGGCTCCCTGCGTATCTGACGGGGAATCAGTACCCGGGCGTCGTGCTGCACGGCATCGGTGGTGTCGGAAAGACAACCCTGGCCGCCCGGATCGTGCACTGCCAACGCCTCGCCACTGTGATCCCAGTAGTCACCGGCGAGACCAACATCGATAGCCTGTTGTCGGCGGTCGCCGGCACCATCCGCCGACACTGCCTGATCGATGACGGTGCCCCGCGAGACCCACGTGTGCTGCGGGCGGCCCAAATCGCGTCGAGCGCCACTGAGACGTGGCAGAACCGGCTGACCGCGCTGCGAGCATTCGTGTTCGACCGTGTGCCGGTACTGGTGGTGCTGGACAACTTCGAAGACAACCTCACCGACGCACGCTCCCTGTCCGATCCCCATTTGGCGGCCCTGCTGTCGGCGTGGCTTGCCGACCCGGGATGCAGCCGGCTGCTCGTCACCTCCCGCTACCCGTTCATGCTCCCGGACAACGCCCACCATCGGCTGCTGTTGCATCAGGTGGGACCGCTGTCGCGGGCGGAGACGTTCAAGCTGATCTGGTCCTTGCCCGCGCTGGACCGCCTCACCGTCAAGGAGCTGGACCACATCTGGCGGCTCGTGGGCGGCCATCCGCGCAGCCTGGAATACCTCGACGCCTTGCTCAACAACCAGATCGGCCGCTACCACGACATCACCTATCGGCTCGAGGGCGCCATCGCGAACAACCCCGTAGCACGACACGCGCTCACAGCGCTCACTCTCGATACCGCCCTCGCCGCCACCGTCACGCTCATCGCCGATGACATCCTGCTCGACCAACTCCTCGGCCAACTCACCCCTGCCGCACATCAGTTGCTGATCGGCGCCTCCGTCTACCGAGAACCCGTCGAGGACAACGCCCTGCTCTACCAGATCGGCACCGACAGCCCCGGCGCCGCCCGGCAACCGGACTACCGGGCACTGAAGAACACCATCGCCGCCCGATACGGCATCGATCCCACGGCACCCGCGTTCGACCTCGCCGCGCTCCCGCAGCACGTACTCGATGAGATCGCACCCGCAATCGCCGAATACAACACCAAGCCGCGCCCGCCGATCGCCACCGATGCCGACCTCGGAGAGCTCGCCCGCGAGTTGGCCTCCAACAGCCTGCTGACCATCGATCCGGATAACAGGCGGGCGTTCGTGCATCGCTCGACCGCCGCCGCACTCGAAAGGTCCTGCGCACAACACCAGCGTGACGACGTCCTCGCCGCCGCGCACCGTCGTGCTGCCACATACTGGGTCTGGCGCGTGGCAGCCTGGCCACAGGATCGCGATGCCGATCTGCACGACCGGCTAGAAGCCCGCTACCACTACCAGCAAACCTCCAACACGGCCGCAGCACACGACCTCACCCTCGCCATCTGCGACCGTCTGCACACCATCGGTGCGTGGGATCACGAAACCACCCTCATCCACGACACCCTGCGCCACCTACAACCCAACGCACCCGAGCGCGCTCACTGGCTACATCGGCTCGGCATGATCGCTCAACTACGAGGCGACTACACCGAAGCCGAACACCAATACCAGCACGCCCTCACCATCGGCGAAGAACTCGGCAACCGCGCCGGCATGGCCACCAGCTACCACCAACTCGGCATGATCAGTCAACTACGAGGCGACTACACCGAAGCCGAACACGGGACTGCTGCACGGATAGGTGACAACCGAGTTGGCTTGCCCTTCGGGTGGGCTGGAAGGATGTCATCGTGCCGAAGCCCTATCCCCGTGAGTTCCGCGACGATGTCGTGCGTGTGGCTCGCAATCGCGACGATGGTGTGACGCTGGAGCAGATCGCCGCCGATTTCGGGATCCACCCGATGACGCTGTCGAAATGGATGCGTCAGGCCGACGTCGACGAGGGAACCAAACCGGGCACCAGCACGAGCGAGTCGGCCGAGCTGCGGGCGGCGAAACGGCGAATCCGGTTGCTGGAGCAGGAGAACGAGGTCCTCAAACGGGCCGCCGCTTATTTCGCGCAGGCGAACCTGCCGGGAAAATGATCTACCCGCTCGTCCGCGAGCTGGCCGAAGACGGGATCCCCGTCACGGTGACGTGCCGGGTGCTGAAACTGGCTCGTCAGCCGTACTACCGATGGCTGGCCGAACCGGTCACTGCCGCCGAACTCGACCAGGCGTATCGGGCCAACGCGCTGTTCGACGCCCATCGCGACGATCCCGAATTCGGGTACCGATTTCTCGCCGACGAGGCCCGCGCCGCCGGTGAACCGATGGCCGACCGCACTGCATGGCGGATCTGTTCGGCCCAGGGCTGGTGGAGTGCGTTCGGCAAGAAGCGACGCGGAAAGGGCAAGGCCGGCCCGCCGGTCCACGATGACCTGGTCCAACGCGACTTCACCGCTGAGGCTCCGAATCGGTTGTGGCTGGCCGACATTTCCGAACATCAGACAGGCGAGGGCAAGCTCTACATTTGTGCGGTCAAGGACGTCTATTCCAACCGGATCGTCGGCTACTCCATCGACTCACGCATGAAATCGGCGCTGGCGGTGCACGCGCTCAACAATGCGGTGGCTCGCCGTGGCGAGGTGGCCGGTTGCATTCTGCACACCGACCGCGGATCGCAATTTCGCAGCCGGAAATTCGTGCGAGCCCTGACTCGTCACGGCATGGCCGGGTCGATGGGCCGTGTCGGCGCGGCCGGTGACAATGCCGCCATGGAGAGTTTCTTCGCGCTGCTGCAGAAGAATGTCCTCGACCGCCGATCCTGGTGCAGCCGTGAGGAATTGCGCATCGCGATCGTCACCTGGATCGAACGGACCTACCACCGCCGCCGACGCCAAGCTACCCTCGGCCGTTTGACGCCGGTCCAATACGAGACCATCATGACCCCACCGGCCAGTCAGGCCGCGTGATCGAATCTGTCACCCGATCGTGCAGCAGTCCCCACCAATACCAGCACGCCCTCACCATCGGCGAAGAACTCGGCAACCGCGCCGGAATAGCCGCCAGCTACCACCAACTCGGCATGATCAGTCAACTACGAGGCGACTACACCGAAGCCGAACACCAATACCAGCGCTCGCTCATGATCAAGGGGGCACTGGGCAACCGCTCCGGCATGGCCGCCAGCTACGGCCAGCTCGGCGCGCTGGCCCAGGATCGGGGCGACCACGCCGAAGCCGAACACCAATACCAGCGCGCCCTCACCATCAAACAAGAACTCGGTAACCGCGCCGGAATAGCCGCCAGCTACGGCCAGCTCGGCGCGCTGGCCCAGGATCGGGGCGACCACGCCGAAGCCGAACACCAATACCAGCGCGCCCTCACCATCAAACAAGAACTCGGCGACCGCGCCGGAATAGCCGCCAGCTACCGCCAGCTCGGTGCGCTCGCCCAGCTGCAGGGCGATTACACCGAGGCCGAACACCAATACCAGCGCGCCTTCACCATCGCCGAGGAACTCGGCGACCGCGCCGGAATAGCCGGCAACCACCACCAACTCGGTATTCTCGCCCAACTTCGTGGTGACTACACCGGAGCCGAACACCACTACCGGCGTGCCCTCGCCATCGCCGAAGAACTCGGCTACCGCGCCGGAATAGCCACCACGATCTCTTCCCTCGGGTCCCTCGAACTCGAGCGTGGCCAGCTGATCGAAGCAGTACAGTTGCACATCCGAGCCTGGCTCCTACACACAGAGATGAAACTCGGGGCAGCAGCCGTGCACAACGTGGATGCGCTGCGACAACTGCGCGACCGGATGGGTCCGGGGCCCTTTCTCGCAAGAACACGCCAAGTCCTCGACCCCGCCCAGGCCAGGGCTCTCGAGGATCTGCTCGATCGACAGGCGTAGCCCCGCAGTCACCTTCGCATCCAATGTCGAACTCATACCGATAGCTCACTCGAACAGGTGATGGGGCACCCTCGGCTACCGCAACGGCAGCAGCGAGAACGTGGGGATCTGAACATTCGGCAAAATGTGCCCGGACACATGGGGGCTTGTTGTAGCGTGGCGCGCCGGGATCGCGAATGGCGCAGCACAGCAACATGTTCGGTCGCCCCTGGGTGCCGGGTAGCCCGTCCGGTCGAAGCTACGCAGCACATCGGCGTCCCGCCGCCACCGACCATCTGGCCAGCACTGACCGAGGAGCTGAACCCATGACCAATGAGTACGAATCGATGATCCGCACCGACATCCCATCCTCCGCGCGGATTTGGAACTTCTGGATGGGTGGCAAAGATTTCTACGAGGTGGATCGCGTTGTCGGTGAGGCGAGCCTGAAGATCGACCCGGACATCGCGACCGTGGCCGTGCAGTCACGCCAGTTCCTCGTCCGAGTGGTGCGATACCTGGCCGGCGAGGCGGGGATCCGCCAGTTCCTCGACGTCGGCACCGGTCTGCCCACCATGCAGAACACCCATGAGGTCGCCCAGTCCGTGGCACCGGAGTCCAAGATCGTCTACATCGACAACGACCCGCTGGCGCTCACCCACGCGCGCGCCTTGTTGACCAGCACCACCGATGAAGGCGTTACCGCCTACTTCAACTGCGATTTCCACGACCCCGACCAGATCGTCGCCGACGCTCGCAATATCTTGAATTTCACCCAGCCGGTCGGGGTCATGTTCATGGGCGTGCTCGGCCATGCCCGCACATACGAGGACATGCTGCGCATCGTGCGCACCGTCATGGACGCGACTCCTTCCGGCAGTTATCTGGTGCTGTGGGACGGAACCCCCGACAGCCAGGCGTATGTGACCCTGTGTGAGGAGTACACCAAAACCGGTGGTGTGCCATATTTTCCACGCACCCAGGACGCGATCCGCGCGGCCTTCGACGGATTCGAGTTCGTCGAACCGGGCTTCGGTCCGATCACCGAATGGCGCAATGACGCAGTCCAGGTAGGCACGCCGCAGTCGATTTCCTCCTACGGCGGCGTCGCACGCAAACCATGACAGCGCCGGCAAATCCGCTCGAGCGACTGAATCATCCAATACGAACACACCACAACATGATCCCTGCAAAGAAGGTAACTCGAAATGAAGGTCGGATTCTTCATGCAGCCGGTTCACCCGCCGAACACACCCGTGCTCGAGGGAATTGCACAAGACCTCGACGAAATCGAGTTCCTCGACTCGTTGGGTGTCGACGAGGCGTGGTTCGGTGAGCACCTCACCGCCAAGACCGAGCCGTGGCCTGCCGGTGACCTGATCATCTCGCAGGCCATCCCGCGGACGAAGAACATCAAGCTCTGTTCCGGCGGCTATATTCCCCAGTTCTACCATCCGGCGGCACTGGCATTCCGGATCATGCAGCTCGACCACATGGCGCAGGGCCGGTACATGTGCGGCATCGCGGCCGGTGCCATATCCGGCGACTTCACGCTGACGAACGTCGACAACCTCTCGGGTCAGCACCGCGAGATGCAGGCCGAAGCGATCGAGATCATGAAGAGGATCTGGACCGAGCACCTCGACGGCGAGTGGGAGTTCAAGGGCAAGTTCTGGCATGTCCGCAATCCCGGCCACGGCCTGCTGATGGGTGACGAACCGACCAAGTGCTCCTATGGCTTCGGCCCATTCTGGAAGCCGTATCAGGATCCGCATCCGCCGATCGCCATCGCGGGTTTCTCGCCCAACAGCGCCAGCATCAAGTTCGCCGGTCAGGGCGGGCACATTCCGCTGAGCGTGTTCTTCAACGCACGATTCCTCAAGGGCCACTGGGATACTTACTCCACCGCGGCGGAGGAGAACGGCCACCAGGTCGACCGCAGCATTTGGCGGGTGAACCGCGAGATCTTCGTGGCCGACACCGACACGGATGCACGCGAATTCGTCCGCAACGGCCTTCAGGCCGAGGTCTGGCAGAAACACTATCTCGAGTTCATGGGCGGGTTCGGCTGGTTCGAGCACCTGAAGCACGACGACTCTGTGCACGACTCGGATATCACCATCGACTACTTGATGGATCACCTGTGGATCGTCGGTTCGCCGGACACCGTTCGCCAGCGTCTGGACGACCTGTACGGAGAACTCGGTGGATTCGGAACGGTACTGCCCACCAAGTACGACCACATGGGCAAGCAGGAGCAGATGTGGCACAGCCACGAACTCCTGATGGAGGAAGTCGTACCGAAGCTGTCCGTCTGACCGTGACCGTTGTGGATGATGTCCCTGTGCGGCCGAGGCGAAGCTGAGTATGGTGTGGTGTCCGTCGGATCGGACGCCGACCCGCCCGATAGCGGCGGGCGGACAACAGTTTTCGAATTTACGTAAGGGGTGGTTGGGGTGGCCGGTGGCCCGGTGGTCGAAATGCGGTTCGGGGGTGTGGACGTGCTCGTGGAAACGGTGAAGGTACCCGGCTCCGAACCCACTGGCACCGGCACCGGTACCGGTGCCGGGTCCGGGCGGGTGGTCGACGCGCTGGAGCGCGCCCGTGATGTGATCGCCGCCGCAGCGACCTCGACCGCGAACACGGTTCGCGAACTCGGGAACAAGACCCGGCCCGATCGCGTGGAAGTCGAATTCGGACTGGGGTTTTCGATGAAGGGCAATGTCATCGTGGCCAGCGGCTCCGCTGATGCCAGTCTCAAGATCAAACTCGTCTACGAGGCGCACACCGAGGATGCTCCGCAATCGTGAGCACCGACGAGGCCCTGACCAGTCGCTGATGCATGCACCGGATGAAGCGCCAGGACGACTGGCATGTCCTGGCGCTTCATAACAGTTGGATGCGTTCTCAGAACCCGCGCCTCGCCGTCTGAGCTCGGGCGGGCGGAGAAGACCGTCTTACCTGGGCGCCGGGGTGAACGGCTGATTGATCGTGGTGAAGTATTGGGCGAGTGCGGCGATGGCGACCGGGGCCGTCACGAAGAGCTGACCGGCGAGGGTGCCGAGCGCGCCCACGGCGAGGATGCCGCCGAGGCAGCCGACGGCCGCGGCGGGGATGAACGGTCCGAACATGCCGACAATGGTCGCGGCGGCGATGGTAGCACCGGCGATGCCACCGAGTACGCAGCCGACGATACCGCCGCCGATTCCGCCGACGGTGGTGCCGATCGCGGCTCCAGTTGCGACGGTGTCCTTCAAGCGCGTGAAGGCCGCGACTTCGCGTTCGTACGGCGTTCGCCACAGAGCCTGGTCTTCGAAAGGAAGTGCAACCGGCTGATACACCGCGTGCTCGAGGTCGAATTGCGGTGTGAGCGTGGCGGTTCGGCCCTTGACCTCGGCGGCGATGGGGAAGAGGAAATCGTCGACGCGGAACTCCAGCGGCGTGCCCGCGAGTACGGTGCCATTGGCTGCTTCGACTTCGAACACCCCGTTCTCGACCTCCATGGAACCCGAGTCGATGTCGATGACGACGCTCTGTTCGGATGTGGTTGCGGTGTAGTTGACGATTCCGCTGTCGGTGGGTTGCGGAGCGGCGCCGACGGTTCCGGCGGTAATGCCGGTAACCGCCACAGCCAGCGTGGAAATTGTCGCGATCCTGCGCAGAAACATGTTCTCGGAACCTAACCCGTGTGTATCGATGATGCGATTACGTGACGATTGATGCTGTCGGCGGGCAATTCGACAATCCGGGGTCCGGCAGGCGGATCATCGCGAATGCTCGGCTGTCAGTCCTGTTTCGCTGTGCCGAGTACGGCGCCGCTGTTCGAGTCGATAGTCACCTCGTGCTCGATGCCGTCGGACGCCCTGAGTTCGACCTCCCAGACCGTGGTTCCCCCTTCGCCGTCGAGTTCGGCGGAGATCACCGTGCCGCCCGGCACGGTCGCGAGCGCTTTGTCGATGGCCTGCTGCCTGCCGATGGTGGGGGCCGCGGTGAGCATCCAATCGTGCCCCTGGGTACTGGTGGCGGCACCCAGCGCTACCGCGCCACCGACCAGAAACGCGGCGACAGCGGCGCCGATGAGCAGCCAGCGCAGACCCGCGAGTGCGCGGCCGAGAATGGCATCCATGGTGAAACCTCCTGCGGAAGTCGTGGTCTCGAAGATGACCAGTACCGTCGCAGGGTGTGGCTGAAGGCAGCCTGAAGTCACCTGAAATCCGTTTCAGGAACTGTTCACGTGGTGCGACCGAGGCGCGGCAGGCGGCTCGGGCTCCGTGCGCGGCACAACGCTACTCACACCAGCGAGTGTCGACCGACGGACCAGCGGATCACACCCGTGTTGACGCAACCTTGACGGCAGCGGTGACAATGCCCACACGCGTGACCAGCAGCGGTTCGGCCGCGGGCACGCAACCGTATGGCATCGACTACTCGCCGATGCGGGCTATCGTCTCCGCTACCCGCTCCAGATGTTCCGCCATCGCTTGTTCCGCGGCCTCCGGCGAGCCCACTTCGATGGCCCGGACGATGGCCTCGTGTTCCCGATCGGAATCGGCGCGGCGGTCTTGGGTCAGATTGAGGAATTCCGACTGCGGGTCCAGCGCACGGCGGGTATCGGCGACCACGGCGGTCAGCATTTTGTTTCCGCTGGCTGCCGCGATCGCGGTGTGCAACTCGCCGTCGTAGCGGACCCACTCACGTACGTCGGTGGCTGCCGCCAGTTTGTCGAGCAACTCGAACAGGTGCTGCAGTTGGTCCGGCATGCGGCGCCGCGCCGCGAACCCCGCGGCGGGGATCTCGATGAGTTGACGAGCCTCGATCAGATCTCCGGCGTCCACACCGGCGAACGTCAGTTGCGCGCTCTCCTTCTTGGAGACGACGAAAGTGCCTCGGCCCGTTCGCGTTTCGGTGAGGCCCAAGGTCGCACAGGCGTGCAGCGCCTCGCGGACCACCGGACGACTGACGCCGAACTGTTGGGCCAAGGCGAGCTCGGCGGGCAAGCGGTCGCCTACCTCGTATTCGCCGCTTTGGATCAGGCCCTTCAGCCGACGAAAGACCGCTTCCGTGGCGCCGATGCGCTGCACCCGACCTTCTTCGACTGTCACGTGACCAAGTATGGAGATCCGCCGGTAGGGCGTCAAAACGCTCGGTCCAGCGAGTTTCGTTCGAGCCCGGCGTTGACAGCAGATGTGACCTGTATTACGGTCAACCTGTCTTACAGCCTGACCGCATGGCAGCTATACCCCTTCCGGGCTCGGTTGAGCAGCGCGCTGTCCCGCAGGCTGGATTTCGGCCCAAGGAAGGTTTCCATGACGCACCACGACGAATTGTCGGCCCGGCCAGCCACGCCAACACCAGCAGCGAAGGTCGACATCGGCGATGCCGGCTATCAGAAACAGCTACGCAAGCGCCATATGCAGATGATCGCGATCGGCGGTTCCATCGGCACCGGGCTGTTCCTCGGGGCCAGTGGCCGCATGGCGCTCGCCGGTCCGTCGCTGGCCATCGTCTACATCGTGTGCGGTGTCTTCACGTTCATGGTGGTGCGCGCGCTCGGCGAGTTGGTCATGTACCGGCCTTCGTCCGGCGCGTTCGTCTCCTACGCCCGCGAATTCCTCGGCGAGCGCGGGGCATATTCGGTCGGCTGGCTGTACTTCCTGAATTGGTCGACCACCCTGGTCGCCGACATCACCGCCGTGGCGCTGTACGCGCATTTCTGGTCGCTGTTCGTACCGATACCGCAGTGGGTCCTCGCGCTGATAGCGCTGGCGGTCGTCGTCGGGCTCAACGTCGTGTCGGTGCGCCTGTTCGGCGAGCTGGAGTTCTGGTTCGCACTGGTCAAGGTCGGCACCATCGTCGCCTTCATGGTGCTGGCCGTGGCGTTCCTCGTCACCGGCACACCGGTCGACGGGAATGTCCCCGGATTCTCCACGATCACCGACAACGGTGGTTTCTTCCCGCACGGCCTCGCTCCGATGCTCACCATCGCGCTCGGGGTGGTGTTCGCGTTCGGCGGGACGGAGATGATCGGCGTCGCCGCGGGCGAATCCGACAACCCCGGCGCCGTGGTTCCGAAGGCGGTCAACTCCATCATGTGGCGGATCATCCTGTTCTACGCCGGCTCGGTGGTCCTGTTCACGCTGCTGCTGCCGTGGACGGCGTACTCCCCCAGCGAGAGCCCGTTCGTCACCGTGATGAGCTCGATCGGGATCCCGCACGCGGGCGATGTCATGAACCTGGTCGTGCTCACCGCCGCGATGTCCAGCCTGAACGCGGGTCTGTACGCGACCGGTCGCACCTTGCGGTCGATGGCCGTGGCGGGAGCGGCGCCACGCTTCGCCGCGCGGATGAATCGCCATGGGGTTCCGTACGGCGGAATCCTGATCACCAGTTCGGTCGGCATCGCCGGCGTGGTGCTGAATCTCCTCATGCCCCAGAAAGCGTTCGAGATCGTGCTGAACCTCGCCGGGCTCGGCATCGTCGGGACCTGGGCTTCGATCATGATCTGTCACTGGATCTTCGTGCGGAAGTCCCAGCGGGGCGAGTACCGTCGACCCGCCTTCCGGCTGCCGTTCGCTCCGGTGCTCAACATCCTGACTCTCGGCTTCCTGGCCGGCGTCGTCGCGCTGATGTTCTTCGACGACGAGATCGGGCGGATCACGCTCGCTGTGTTCACCGTCGTCGTCGCGGCAATGGTCGCGGGATGGTTCAGGATCAGGGGGCGTCTGGATCCGGACGTGCTCGCCTCGACGGACCGCAAGGACGCGACCACCGAGGGAGCGCCGGGCGCATGATCAATCGCGGAACCGCACGTTCCCACGCGGCATTGCGAGTCCACGTCCTCTACACCGGCGGCACTTTCGGGATGGCCGATCGGGGCGCGGGCATGGGACCGCGTTCGGGAATCGGCGCCGAGATCGCGGACGTCATCACCCGATACGACGAGCTGACGGGCCGGTCGGTCGAGCTCCGGTACGCCGAATTCGACCGCGTCATCGACAGCGCCGAGGCCGACCCGGGCACCGCCTTCCGGATAGCGGAGTGGGTGCGATACAGCGTCGAATCGACGCGCCCGGATGGTGTCGTCGTCATTCACGGCACCGACACCATGGCCTATGTCGGCGCCCGCGTCGCGTTCGAACTGCGCGATCTCGATGTCCCCGTACTGTTCACCGGCGCCCAGATACCACTCGGCCACCCTGGCAGCGACGCGCAGCGCAACCTGCATCTGGCACTGGATTCGATTGCCGCACAACCGGGCCCGGGAACCTATATCGCTTTCGGCTCGGCTTTGCATCCCGCCCTGCGGGCCAGCAAACGCGCCTGCGACGACTACGACGGCTTCACCACCGTTCGGGAATTCACCCCGCCCCCGTCCCCGGCATTCCTCCCCCGACGACACAGCACGACTACCCGCCTTCCCGTCGGGCTGTTCACGGTCTTTCCCGGTCTGCACGCCGAACTTCTGACGGCGGCACTTCGGCAGTACCCGGGTGGAATCGTCCTCGAATGCTACGGCTCCGGCACGATGCCGCACGGGGCCGAAGTAATCGAGACGATCCGGACGGCGACTCGGCGCGGAACCCCGGTCGTCGTGATCACTCAGTGTGACAGCGGTTCGGTCGATCTCGAGCGATACCTGCCCGGGCGGGCCCTACTCGACGCGGGTGCGATCAGCGGAGGCGATATGACCAGAGAGGCGGCGCTCGCCAAGCTGGCCTACCTCGTCGACCTCGGGTTCTCCGGCGGGCAACTACGGGACTGGATGATGACCAACCTGCTCGGCGAGCTGTCGAATCCCGCGACGACCACGCCGCTTCCAACAGCTTTCCGCGAAGACGCCTTGACCGCCCGGAGCCGATGATGACCGACAGCACCCGTACCGAACGAGACTCGCTCGGTACCCGCACCGTCCCCTCCGGCGCGTACTGGGGCATCCACACCGCACGCGCGCTGGACAATTTCGCCATCACCGGAGACAGCATCGGGCGATACCCCGCGCTCGTCGCCGCACTCGCCGCGGTCAAGCAGGCCGCCTGCCGCGCCAACCGAGAACTCGGCATGCTCGACGTTCGTCGTGCCGACGCAATCGAATCGGCCTGCGACGAGATCCGGGGCGGCGCGCTGCACGACCAGTTTCCGATCGACCCCATCCAAGGCGGCGCGGGCACCTCGACGAACATGAACGCCAACGAGGTCATCGCCAACCGAGCGCTGGAACTGCTCGGATACGACCGCGGAAGCTACCTCGAACTGGATCCGCTCGACCACGTCAACCTCGGCCAATCCACCAACGACGTCTATCCGACCGCCGTCCGGCTCGCCGTCGTGCGGCACATTCGGGAACTCGTCGCGGCACTGCGCAGGCTCGCGGACGCGTTCGGCGCGAAGGCGGTCGAATTCGCCGACGTCATCAAGATGGGCCGCACCCAGCTGCAAGACGCCGTCCCCATGACGCTCGGACAGGAATTCGGCACCTTCGCGGTCATGGTTCGCGAGGACTGCGACCGGCTCGAGGAGGGCATCGCGCTGCTGTGTGAGAGCAACCTCGGCGGGACCGCGATCGGCACCGGAATCAACGGCCATCCGAGCTATCCCGCGCTGGCCTGCGCCCACCTGGCCGAGCTCACCGGCGAAGCCGTCACGCCGGCTGCGAACCTGATCGAGGCCACGCAGGATTGCGGTGCCTTCGTTCAGGTCTCCGGCATTTTCAAGCGTGTCGCGGTCAAACTGTCCAAGACGTGCAACGACCTGCGGCTGATGTCGTCCGGCCCCACAACGGGTTTCGGCGAGATCAATCTGCCGCCGGTTCAGGCCGGGTCATCGATCATGCCGGGAAAGGTCAACCCGGTCGTTCCGGAGATCGTCAACCAGGTTGCCTTCGAGGCCATCGGCAACGACCTGACCGTGACCATGGCCGCTGAGGCCGGGCAGCTCCAACTCAACGCGTTCGAGCCGATCATCGCCTATGGCATGCTGCGCACGACCACACATCTGACCGCCGCGGTCGACACCTTGGCGACCAAGTGCGTCGCGGGCATCACTCCCAACCGCGACCATCTCGAGCAGGGCGTTCGGCGCTCTGTCGGCATCGTCACGGCTCTGACCCCCTACATCGGATACGCGGCCAGTGCCCGCATCGCCAAACAAGCACTGCAAACCGGGCAATCCGTCGCCGAGATCGCGATCGAACTCGGCTTGCTCACACCCGAAGCGATCGAGGAAATACTCGGCGCCCGCCGACTCGCGGGCCTCGCGGGTGCGCCAGCCGAAACCACACCGCTGCGCCGCGCGCCGATGCGACCGGCGGAGATACGAGTCGAACGGAGCGGTCGTTTCGCAGCGTCCGATTGACGGCGCACGCCGCCCTGGATCGACGCGTTGCCAGAGCTCCGGGATGCTCTGAACTTCAATCGCAGACGGCGCCGATCGACGCCGAGCCCACCAGTTTCGTGTACTTCGCCAGCACACCGCGGGTGTAGCGAGGCGGCAGGGGTTTCCAACCCTCGCGTCTGCGGGCCAGTTCTTCGGCGTCGACCAGGAGGTCGAGAGTTCCCACGGCGACGTCGAGGCGGATCCGGTCGCCGTCGCGCACGAAGGCGATCGGTCCGCCGTCGACCGCTTCGGGGGCGACGTGCCCGACGCACAGACCGGTGGTGCCGCCGGAGAACCGTCCGTCGGTGAGCAGCAGGACGTCCTTGCCCAGGCCCGCGCCCTTGATGGCCGCGGTGATGGCCAGCATCTCGCGCATCCCCGGACCGCCCTTCGGGCCCTCGTACCGGATGACCACCACGTCTCCCGCCGAGATCGTGCCGTCTTCGAGAGCGTCCATCGCGGGCCGCTCGCGGTCGAAAACCCTTGCAGTGCCGGTGAAGACGTCGGATTCGAAGCCCGCCGACTTGACGACGGCGCCGTCCGGTGCGAGCGACCCGAAGAGGATGGTGATGCCTCCGGTCGGATGCATCGGCGACGCCATTGCCCGGATCACCTTGCCGTCGGGGTCCGGCGGGGCGATAGCGGACAGGTTCTCCGCCACCGTCCGCCCCGTCACGGTCAGGCAGTCGCCGTGCAGCAACCCGGCGTCGAGCAACGTCTTCATCAGCACCGGCACGCCGCCGATCCGGTCCACGTCGGTCATCACGTGCCTGCCGAAGGGTTTGACGTCGGCCAGGTGTGGCACCCGGCGACCGATGCGGGCGAAATCGTCCAGCGCCAAGTCGACGTTCGCCTCGTGTGCGATCGCCAGCAGGTGCAGAACGGCATTGGTGGAGCCGCCGAAGGCCATCACGACCGCGATCGCGTTCTCGAAGGCGGGTTTGGTCAAGATGTCCGCGGGGGTGATCCCCTGCCGGATCAATTCCACCACCGCCTCGCCGCTGCGCCGGGCGTAGCCGTCGCGGCGGCGGTCGGTCGCGGGCGGTGCCGCGCTGCCAGGCAGCGACATGCCGAGCGCCTCGGCCGCACTGGCCATGGTGTTGGCGGTGTACATCCCGCCGCACGCGCCCTCGCCCGGACAGATGGCCCGCTCGATGGCGTCGACGTCCTCGCGGCTCATCAGGCCGCGCGCGCAGGCGCCGACCGCCTCGAACGCGTCGATGATCGTCACCTCGCGCTCGCTGCCGTCGGACATCTTCGCGATTCCCGGCAGAATCGAACCCGCGTACAGGAACACACTCGCCAGGTTCAGCCTGGCCGCCGCCATGAGCATCCCGGGCAGCGATTTGTCACAGCCGGCCAGCAGCACCGCACCGTCCAGCCGCTCGGCCTGCATCACCGTCTCGACGCTGTCGGCGATCACCTCACGCGAGACCAGGGAGAAGTGCATTCCCTCATGTCCCATGGAGATTCCGTCGGACACCGAGATGGTGCCGAACTGCATGGGAAAGCCTCCGCCGGAGAACACGCCGTCCTTGCACCCCCTGGCGAGCCGGTCGAGGGAGAGATTGCACGGGGTGATCTCGTTCCAGGAGGAGGCCACGCCGATCTGCGGCTTCTCCCAATCCTCGTCGCCCATGCCGACCGCGCGCAGCATCCCGCGGGCGGCGGCTTTCTCCAGGCCGTCGGTGACGTCGCGGCTGCGCGGCTTGAGGTCGGAAACCTTCGGATTCTCCGGCACGGTTCCCTATCATCCTCGGTCGGGCGCGCGAACGGCAGCGACCACGCCGAACGGCATCAGCGCGATCAGACGAGCCCGGGCGCGCGCTGCCGCGGCGTGCATCGCGCCGGAGGATGAACTCCTTGGCGCGAGGCGGAATTCAGCGCAACTCGAACTCGTACGCCCTGAGCGTAATAGCGGGCAGGCCGGGGAGGCCGGACCGTACGCTCACACCATGACCGAGCATCCGAGACTTCACTCGATCCCGGGAGGACGCGACGACCGGTTCCGAGGGCCGGAACCGCGGACGGCTCCGGAACCGCTCTGGCGCGAGGCCCTCGGCGAACAGCTACGCACGCTTCGCCAGGATCGGCACGAGACGCTGGTCGAAACGGCCAAGCGGGCGGGCATTTCCCCGCAATACCTGTCCGAGGTGGAGCGGGGCCGCAAAGAGCCGTCGAGTGAGATGATCGCCGCTCTGGCGGGATCGCTCGGCACTACGCTGGGCGAGCTCGTCGAGCAGGTGGCGGATGAGCTTCGCGCGCAGCGCCGGGTCGCCTTCCTCCGGCCCGCGCCGCGCTCCGGCGCCGGGCCGACGCTCCAGGCGCTGGCCGCCTGATCAGTCGCGGGCGCCGAGCACCTGGTCGACCAAGCCGTAGTCGGCCGCTGCTCGCGCGGTGAAGACCCGGTCGCGGTCGGTGTCATGCCGCAGTCGCTCCACCGACTGGCCGGTGTGCCGGGACAGGATGGACTCGATCTCCGCGCGCATCCGCACCAGCTCGTCGGCCTGCAGGATGAGGTCGGGTATCGCGCCCTGGCCCCGCGCGGCAGGTTGATGCAGCACCACCCTCGCGTGCGGCAGCATGGCGCGGCGGCCCGGCTCCCCGCCTGCCAGCAACACCGCGCCCACCGCGATCGCCTGGCCCACGCAGGTGGTCTGCACCGGTGACTTGATGTGCTGCATGGTGTCGTACACCGCGAGCATCGAGGAGAGATCGCCGCCCTCGCAATTGATGTACAGGTTGATCTCCTGCTCCGGGCTCTCCGATTCCAGGTGCAGCAGCTGCGCGATGAGCGCGTTGGCCACGCCCGAGTCGATCGGCGTGCCGAGGTAGACGATCCGCTCGGCGAGCAGGTGCGAGTAGATGTCGGTGATCCGCTCACCGCCGCGCGGATGCTGCGCGATCACATTGGGGATGGTGTAAGTGCTCATGCTGTGTCCTTTCCGGCGTGCGCAGGCCCTGCGAGGTCGCGCACGCCGCCGCTTCCGAGCCTGACGCTCATGACTGCGCCTCGCTGCCGCTCGGCTCCGCCATGCGCGGTGCGCGCTGTGTCGATGATTCGCTCGCTGCGCTCGCTCATGCCGAGATACCGATGCGCTGCCGCTGGGGGACGACCTGTCCGAACGAGTCGACGATGTGGTCGACGAAGCCGTACTCCTTGGCTTGCGCAGCGGTGAACCAGCGGTCGTGCAGCGAGTCCTCGTAGATCCGGTCGAACGGCTGGCCGGTGTCCTCGGCGATGATGCCGAGCACCGTCTCCACGGTGTAGCGCAGATCGTCGGCCTGGACTTCGACGTCGACCGCACTGCCGCCGATACCCGCCGACCCCTGATGCATCAGCACCCGGGCGTGCGGCAACGCGAAACGCCGACCCCGGCTGCCCGCCGACAAGAGAAACTGCCCCGCGCTGCACGCCAATCCGAGAGCGAGCGTCGAGACCTCGCACGGAACCAACCGCATCACATCGCGGATGGCGAGCATCGATGGGACCGATCCGCCCGGGGAATGGATCCAGAGCGAGATGCCCGCCTCCGGGTCCTCCGCGGCGAGAGTGAGCAACTCCGTCATCAGCAGCGTCCCGTTGTCGTCGTCGAGCGGGCCGTCCAGCACCAGTACGCGGCGGCTGAGCAGTTGCTCCCTGGCCCGCCAGCTGAACATCGGGGTCTTGTCGTCGTGAGCCATGCCTCCACGGTGCCTCAGTCGACCCGCGAAACCGCTGCCACGCTGCCCTCGGCAGATCTGCTCTCAGCAGCTATCGGCGAACGCCGAGAACATCCTGCGCGGCTCCAACCGCTGGTACACGATCGACCCGCCCCCGGAAACGACGATGCCCGTCGAACGGTTTGCGTCGACGGGCATCGTTGCTGGAGAACGGGTGTGGCTAGGATTCGCGGCCCGCGGTCGAGGCGGACCGCTGCCTGTTGGTGCGGGCGCGGCGGCGTTCGGCCTGCAGTTCGGCGAGTTCCTGCTCGAGGATGTCGGCGACGCGGAACGAACCGGTGTCGTAGATGTCCGGGGTGCGGGCCGTCGCGGGCGGCTCGAGATCGGGCTTGGGACTGTCCTTGCCGTTCTTTGCTTCCGCCGTTGGGGTCTCGCTCTTCGCGTCGGCAAGCGGGCGCCGGGGCGTAGGGGTGATCTCCGGCAGCGCGGCGGTCGGGGTTTCGCTGTCGGATACCGAGGTTCGCGGTGTGGCCGGGGGCCGGACAACCGCCTTGGCGGGGGCGGGCTCTTCGGTGGGGACCCGCGTCGCGGGGCGCTCGTCGGCCGTGGTCGCGGGAGCCGCCGACGGCGCGACGGGCTCGCTGGTCGGGGCGGGATTCTTGCCGTTGGCCGAAGCGGCACTACTCTTCGCGGCAACCGCGGCTTCGGTGGTCTCGGCCTGCACCGGCGTGGTGGTAGGCGTCTCGAAGCTCTCCATCGCGTCGAGTGCTTCGATGGTCTCGGGCAGCAGCGGCTTCCGGGGAGACTCGACGGGTGCGCGCTTCGGCTCGGCGCGCACCGGAGCGGGACGCTCGACGGGATGCTCCGGCGCGTCATCGGTTTCGTCGACGACCGCCTCCGTGACCTCCTGCTCGATCACCTCGACCGGTGGCGCCGCCGGATACTGGGCAACGTCCGGCTGATCGTGCGGCACGCCGGACGTGATCGCCTCCGGCGGAACCGGCATCCGGTACCTGGGCAGTGTGAGCCGAATCTGCTCGGCCGGGTCGGGGAGCTCGCGGACCTGCTCGGTGGCTCTGGCGATGGCGAGGCCGTAGCGTGCGCTGGCGGCATCGTGGATGAGCAGCGCGACGCCGATCATCACCGGCGCGATGGCGTGCACCGCGGCGTCGTACCACGCGCCCGCGCGCAGATACGGGTAGGTGTTGAGGCTGACCGTCAGTGCCAGCAGGGCGATTTCGGCCGTCGCGACCTGGCGACGGTTGTCGACCACGCCCCATTCGGCGACCTTGTTGGTGCCGATCATGATGATGATCAGGCAGACGCTGATCATGCCTTCGAGCAGATAGCTGAACCAGTACAGCGGATCGGTCGCCCCGCCGGGCGCGATGTTCTGCTGGACGTTGACCGCCGACCACAGCATGCCCGCCGCGACGACACCGGCCAGCGCGCGCAGCGACCAGGATCTATGCCGGTAGAGCGAGGCCAGCTTCGCGTGCGGGCTTGATTCGCGTCGCTGCGCGGCAATCGCCTTGCGGGCGAGCAGGAGATCTCGCATGTCGGCCTTCTCGATCGCTTCGGTGGTCTGCCTGGCCCGGTCCGAGGCCGCGGCGGTAGCCTGCGCCTCTTTCCAGCGCTGTCCGCGCTCCTGAGTGCGAATCCGTTCGGCTAGTTCACGTTCGGCATGCAGTTCGTCCTCCGACAGCGCCTGGGTCAGCGCGGGATCGAACTGGTAGGCGAGCCGTCCACGGGCCTTCTCGACCCGTCTCGCCAGCTGTGTGACCTCGTCCTCGATGGGATGTTCGATGACCATCAGCGCTCCCTGCACGGGAGATTCGATGGCAGACAAGTGATCACGTATGGCAACGGCACACCCCATTCATAGTCGATGCACTGCTGCAAGCGAAACCTATTCATTTGCCATCCCGTAAAACTATTCGGCGTGCCGCGGACGACACGCGTCGGCCTACAGCACACCCTCGGCATCGAGCCGCGCGCCGAACCATTGATCACCCTATGCTGAGGTGGCGCGCTTTCCCTTCGCGGCGGCGCGTGCGCTCCCGCGGAGCGTTTCGGATACGCCGGTGTCGCCGAGATTCACCACTCGGCGGCACCGGGCCGAATTCTCCCGGAGAGCATTTCGAGACTTCACGCGAAATCGAAACCGGTCGGCAATGGGCGAGTCGATCAGCCCCGACCGGCCGCGCGTTCGGCGTCCACCGAGTCGAGCACCCGCGACAGCGTGTCGAACAGCAGCCGGTCCAGCAGGTTCTGGTCGACATCGGCACGGGCCAGCCACTGCACCGTCAGATCTTCGGCCATCGCCCACCACGACCGGACCACCAGACGCTCGGCGGTCGTCGGCTCGGCCCGCCCGAGCGCGTCGAACACCCGATCGGTCAGCTCGTCGTGCATCCGCTCCATGATCGACTCGAGCACCGGATCCTGGCCCGCCGCGCGGAGCAGGCTCACCAGCGGTCCGCTGCGCCTGCGCATGTAGCCGACGAAGTTGGCGATCATCGACGCGAGCGGGTCGGCGGCATCCGGGTCGGGACCGGTGCCGCGGAGGAATCGCTGCGCGGCGGCGCGGACGAGCTGGGCGTAGTAGTCCTGCTTGGTCGGGAAGTAATGGAAGAGCAGCCCCCGTGAGATGCCGGCTTGCTGCGCGACCGCGTCGACGGTGATCTGGTGCCAGGGCCGGTCGAGCAGCATGCCCAGCCCGATCCCGATCAGCTGTCTGCGCCGGTCGTCCGCCGAGCGGCGGCCGCCGGGCTCCGCGGCAGCCTCGGTCATCCAGCCTCCTGTGTCGTGCGGGACAGCCGCACTCGGTCGGCGCGATAAGGCGCTGCGCAGTAGTTTCTCATCACGCGTGCTCTATTGAGCAATGCTCAATAATATGCTACCAATGACCCGACCGGAAGTTGAGCAATGCTCAGCGCAGCCTCGAGGATGGGTATGGACTTCACGCATTCCGACCGAGCCGTCCGCCTCACCGACCAGGTGCGGCAGTTCGTGCGGGACGAGATCGAGCCACGCGACGAGGAGTACGCGGCCTTCTTGCGCGAGTCGCCATGGGCGGTCCCGCCGGTGGTGGAAGAGCTCAAGGACAAGGCGCGGGCCGCGGGACTGTGGAACCTCTTCCTTCCCGATCCGGAACTCGGCGCGGGCCTGAGCAACGTCGATTACGCCCCGATGGCCGAGGCGATGGGCAGCTCCGGCTGGGCGCCGGAGGTGTTCAACTGCAACGCCCCCGATACCGGCAACGCCGAGGTGCTGCTGCACTACGGCAGCGCGGAGCAGCGCCGGGAGTGGCTGGAGCCGCTGCTGGACGGCACGATCCGCTCGGCGTTCTGCATGACCGAACCCGAGGTCGCCTCCTCCGACGCGACCAACATGGCCGCGACCGCCGTAGTCGACGACGACGAGATCGTGCTCAACGGCCGCAAATGGTGGAGCACCGGCATCGGCCATCCGAACTGCAAGTTCGTCATCTTCATGGGACTCACCGACCCGGCGGCGCACCCCTATCAGCGCCACTCCATGGTGCTGGTCCCGCTCGACACACCCGGTGTGCGGATCGAGCGCATGCTCAGCACCTTCGGCTACCTGGACGAACCCTACGGACACGGCGAGGTCACCTTCACCGACGTGCGGCTACCTGTGGACGCCGTGATCGCGGGGCCGGGACGGGGCTTCGAGATCGCGCAGGGCCGCCTCGGCCCGGGCCGTATCCATCACTGCATGCGCGCCATCGGGCTCGCCGAGCGCGCGCTCGAACTGGCCTGCCGTCGCAGCCTGTCGCGCACCGCGTTCGGCAAGCCGCTGGCCAACCTCGGCGGTAATCGGGAGCGCATCGCCAACGCGCGCGTCGCGATCGATCAGGCCAGGCTGCTCGTGCTGCACACCGCCTGGCTGCTGGATACGAAGGGACTGGCCGGCGCGCGCAGCGAGGTGTCCCAGATCAAGGCGGTCGTGCCGAGGATGACCCAGGAAGTCCTCGACATGGCGATCCAACTGCACGGCGGCGCCGGTCTTTCCGATGACTTCCCGCTGGCACGCGCCTTCGCGGGCATTCGGTCGCTGCGCTTCGCCGACGGTCCCGACGAAGTGCACCTCGGCGTGATCGCCCGGCAGGAACTGCGTAAGTACGGGACCGACCGGTGAGCGCGCCGGAGCCCGCCGCCGTGCGCGCCGAGGACGCCTTCGACGTCGCGGCCATGCACGCCTGGCTCGCCGATCAGGTGCCAGGCCTCGAGGGGCCGCCCGAGGTGCGTCAATTCGCCGGCGGCGCTTCGAATCTCACCTATCTGCTGCGCTATCCGGACCGCGATCTGATCCTGCGCCGGCCACCGGCGGGGACGAAGGCCGCCTCCGCGCACGACATGGGCCGCGAGTTCTCGGTACAGCAACGGCTGCGTCCGCACTACCCGTACGTGCCGCGGATGGTCGCCCGGTGCATCGATCCGGGTGTGATCGGCAGCGAGTTCTACGTGATGGAACGCGTGGCGGGCACGATCCTGCGCGGTGATCTGCCGGACGGGATGAGCCTGTCCAATGATCAGGCGCGGCGACTGTCGACCACGGCTTTCGACTGTTTGATCGAACTGCACGAAGTCGACCCGGTGGCCGCGGAACTCACCGAACTCGGCAAAGGCGCGGGCTACGTCGGCCGTCAGGTCGCGGGCTGGTCGCGCCGGTTCGTCAACGCGCGCACCGACAATGTCAGCGATTTCGCGGCGGTGATGGGCTGGCTGGAGGGCAATCAGCCCGCGGACGTCGCGACCACCGTAATCCACAACGACTTCCGGCTCGACAATCTCGTGCTCGACCCAGCGGGTTCGGGCGCGATCGTAGGCGTACTCGACTGGGAGATGGCGACTCTGGGCGATCCGCTGATGGATCTCGGTGGCGCGCTGGCCTACTGGGTGCAGGCCGATGACGACGAGACCATGCGGTCTTTCCGCCGTCAGCCGAGCCATCTGCCCGGCATGCTGACCCGCGCGCAGATCGTCGAGCACTACTGCGCGCGCACCGGTCATCCGGCCGAGAACTGGCCGTTCTATGAGGCTTTCGGACTGTTCCGCCTTGCGGTCATCGCCCAGCAGATCTACTACCGCTACCACCACGGCCAGACCACCAATCCGGCGTTCAAGGACTTCTGGACGATGATCAACTACCTGGACTGGCGCTGCCGGAAGGTCGCCGGAATCGAGTAGGGGGCGGCAGCCCCCGGTCGTCGGCCGCTGCGGCACTGCACAGACCGATCCCGCGGGAGTATCCGGAGTTCACCGGCACGCCGTCGTCGCGGAGCGTTCTCCTCGATCCAGCCGACAGGCGTCGACCGGATCAGCGCCCGAACACTATCGAGGCGATATTCGCTGTCGTGCAGCCGCTTTCGGCTGGAACCCCGGTGAATCGCTCGCGCAACCAGGCGACCACACTGTGCTCGGCGAGCGTGTTCAGCGTCAGATGCTCGCTCAGGTGGTCGCGGATGTAGCTGACGCGCGCGGCGGGGTCCCGGCAGTAGGCGGCGAAGAGGTCGTCGGCCGGGCCGATGGGCACCAGCCAGTCCGCGGCGGCGTGGTAGAGAAAGACCGGGGCGTCGGGGACCGACTTGCCCATCCTGGTGCGCGCGAATACGTCCCGCATGATCGACGTGTGCAGCAGACCGCCCCGCACCAGACTATCGATGTCGAGAAATGGTTCCGTCATGGCCTGTTTCAGGACGCACATCCGGTCCTTCGCGGCGAGCAGCTCGCGTCCGCGCGGTGTGACGTTCGCACGCAGGAAGGCGTCCAGCTCCGGTTCCTCGCGCGCGAGCCCGATGATCGCGGCCGCGACCAGACCGGCGCCCGGCCCCTTGTTCGCCTCCCGCGACAGGACCTCGAGATCGACATCGGTGCCGCCCGAGACGACGCCGACGAGATTCACCTCCGGTGCGTAGGCCGCACGCAATTCCGCTCCGTGCAGCGTGGGGATCGAACCGCCGGAATAGCCCCACATCGCCACCTCGGTGTCCGCACCCGGCAGCCCCAGCGGACCGAACCGCTCCGCGGCACGAATGCCGTCCAGGGCGATCCGCGCGGCCAGCGGTCCGTGGGCGAACGCCGCGTTCGGCCCCTGATGGTCGGGCACCACGACGGTCCACCCCTGCGCCAGCAGCGCCTGGGCGCCGCGCAGCGGATCCAGCTGGCCGTCCAGCAGACCCGCCTGCACCGACCGGCGCACTGTGTACGACGGCGCGCAGTAGAGCCCGGTGGAGTCCTCAGCCGGGTGCAGCGACACCAGCTCGCCGGTTCCGGCGCGGGGTTTCAGTAGCGTCGCGATGGCGGCGATCGGCTGGTCGGCGCTGTTGTTCGACCGATAGGACACCTGCCACGCCTCGGCATCCAGCGAAGCGCCGAGCTGGTTCGCGATCTCGACCGGCCGGGCGGCGATGATCTCGCCCGGCCGCTTCGACGCGACCGAGCCGGCCGACGGCCGATAGAACGCGTCCTGCTCCGGCGGTGCGGGCTCCACCATCGAAACGTCCGGCGACGCGACCGACGGCACCGGCATCGCCAGAAGAACCGAAAGCGCCACTCCCACAGCCGCACCACATCGTGCGAATCCCACCGACGACCTCCCCTGCACCGACCCGACATGCACCGCATTCGCCGCCGATCGCTCCGGCAGTGAGAGCGTAGCGAAATCCGCTGCGCTCGAGGGTCATAACGACGACGGGCCAGAAGATCGGGGTGGTCAGTTCGGTGCGGCGATCTTGATGATGGTGGATTTGCCGCCGCTGTCGGCCACGGTGACGAACTGGCGATAGGTGCGGTTCGCCGCGTCGGGTCGCAGCTCCGTGATGACCACGTCGTAGCGGCCGTCGAGCATGGAGGTGATCATGACGCAGTGCTGGGTTCCCAGAGGGACGGAGGCGATACCCGCGTCGATCACGGCCACCGGTGGCACGGCGGCGTCCGGGGCGGTCAACGATCGGGCGGCCGTTCCCGAGCGGGCCACGTAATACGCGTGCTGGAAGGCCAGGATCACGTCCGGACCCGAGTCGACCGAACCGGTGCCGTTGCCGCGCACCAACTGCTCCCCCCGGATCGGCTCACAGCCGGGGCCGCCGCCGAGCACCGGGTCGGCGACGGTGGCCGATTGCCGTGGTGCGGACGCCGCGTCCGTGTACACCAGCACCAGCGCCGCCGCGGCGAGCGAGGCCGCCATCCCGACGCCGCCGACCAGCCAGGCACGGCGTGGTCCGCGCCGGGAACGGCGCCGACCGCGGGGCGCCGGGCGCCGTTCCCGGCGAACGCGGTGCGACGGACGCTGCGGCGCGATCATCCCGGGCCACGTGGGCACCCGGTCGGGCCCTGCCCGGCCGGGGCGACCGCCGGGCTCGGACGTGTTCGACGACATGATCTCGCCGCACCCCCTTTTACCGGTGCCTACTCGGCCACCGTGGGTTCCCACTCAATGCCGTTGCGCAGTAACAACATTGCATATTTCAGTGGATCCTGTCGGTCGAATGGTCAACAGACAAGGCCGAACGGCACGGTGACCCACCTCGCAAATGTCCGGCACCCACGGATGTATAGTTGCCAAAAGCAACTAGTTGTCTTTGCTAACTAATCCGCTGTTGGAGAACGTCGAGGTAAGCGCCATGTCCACCACCGCTCGCGAGCGTGTCGTCACGGCGGCCGACCTGGTGGCCGCCGACGAGCTCGGCAAGCAGCTGGTCCGGTTCGTACGAGCGGTCAACCGGGCGAAGGCCCAGCCGGCCAAGCCCGGCCCGGACGGACTGGAGCGGCTGGCCTACTCCGTACTGTTCTGCCTGGTCCACGACGGACCACAGCGCGCGGGCAGGCTCGCCGAGCTGTTGCATGCCGAGGCCTCCACCATCAGCAGACAGAGCAGATCGCTCGTGGCACACGGCCTGGTGGAGCGCCGGGCCGATCCGGTCGACGGCCGCGCGTGCGTACTGGCGGCCACCGCGGAGGGCGTGCGCGTCTTCGAGGAGAATCGCGCGCTGCGCAATCGGTGGCTGGCCGACATCCTGGCCGACTGGTCCGCGCGGGACCGGGACACCTTGACCGTTCTGCTCGACCGGCTCACCGCAGGAATCGAGACAACTCCCCGACAGCCAGCCGATCCGAATTAGGGCTCATCCATGACGAATTCCACCACCCAGGCTCCGCGGGACCTGGACGCGGGCGCGGGCACGTCACTGTCGCACCGGCAGATCCTGACCATCCTGTCCGGCCTGCTGCTCGGCATGTTCCTGGCCGCACTCGACCAGAACATCGTCAGCGTCGCGATCGTGAAGATCGCCAACAGCCTGCACGGTTTCGACGAACAGGCCTGGGCGACAACGGCCTACCTGATCACCGCGACCATCACCACGCCGCTGTACGGCAAACTGGCCGACATCTACGGCCGAAAGCCGTTCTATCTCTTGGCGATCGGACTGTTCATCATCGGTTCGGTGGCATGCACCTTCGCCACCTCGATGTACCAGCTGGCCGGGTTCCGCGCCTTCCAGGGCCTGGGCGCGGGCGGGCTGATGTCGCTGGCGTTCACCATCATCGGCGACATCGTCCCGGTCCGGGAGCGGGTGCGCTACCAGGGCTACTTCATGATGGTCTTCGGCACCGCGACCGTGCTCGGTCCGGTGCTCGGCGGCTTCTTCTCCGACTACGCAGAGCTCGGCGGCATCGACGGCTGGCGCTGGGTGTTCCTGGTGAACGTCCCGGTCGGCGTAATCGCCCTGCTCGTGGTGGCCAAGGTGCTCAACGTGCCGCACCAGCGCCAGAACCAGCGCATCGACTGGTTCGGCGCGCTGACCCTGACGATCTTCGTCGTGCCGCTGCTGATCGTCGCCGAGCAGGGCAGGCACTGGGGATGGTCGTCGGAGCGGGCGCTGATCTGCTACGGCATCGGGGCGGCGGGCTTCCTGCTGTTCGTTCTCGTCGAATTCCTGATGAAGGACGCGGCGCTGATCCCGTTGCGGCTGTTCCGGAATTCGACCTTCAGCGTCACCATCGCAGGCGGTTTCATCGTCGGTGTCGCGATGTTCGGCGCGATCACCATGGTCCCGCAGTACTTCCAGGTGGTGCGCGGCTACTCGCCGACGAAGGCCGGGCTGCTGATGCTGCCGCTGGTGCTCGGCATCACTATCGGCTCGCAGACGGCCGGGCGGATCACCAAGCGGACGGGTCGCTACAAGATCCTGCCGGTGACCGGGACTTTCATCGTCGCCGTCGGCGCGACGCTGTACGCGCAGGTGCACTACGACAGCCCGCTGTGGCAGCCTCTGATGTACGGCGGTGTGATCGGCCTCGGGCTCGGTTGTTGCATGCAGACATTGATCATCGCCGCGCAGAACGCCGGACCGCGCTCGGACATGGGCGTTTCGACCGCGTCGGCCACCTTCTTCCGGCAGATGGGCGGCACCCTGGGCGTCGCGGTGTTCCTGACGATCCTGTTCAACCTGTTGCCGCACCGGATCACCGACGCGTTCGGCGGCCGGCTGCCGCCCGGCTTCGGCCCCGAGCAGCTCGGCGGCATACAGTCCAACACCAGCGGCATCGCGGCCATGCCCGACGAGCTGAAGATACCGATCCTCACCGGGTTCACCGACTCCATGCACGGTGTGTTCTACGCGGCGGCGGGGGTGGCGCTGCTGGCTTGCGTGGTGCTGATGTTCATGAAAGAGATTCCGCTGCAGGATAATCCGGTTCCGGCGAGGCCGATCGACGAGCCGGAGGATGCCGAGTCGCAGTGGGACGCGGACCAGGTCTGGGAGGGCGCGGCGCAAGCGCTGTCGCAACCGGAACCGGTGCTCGCGGCGGCGGGCAAGCACGACTCGGGCGACCCGGCAGGCAATGGCGCGCGGCACCTCGAGTTGCACGCGAGCTTCGGCGCGCAAGACGTTCCGTCTCTCCGCGGTCACGTCCGCCGCGAAGACGGCCGCCCGGTGTCCTCCGCCGCGCTGACTCTCATCGACCAGCGCGGACGTCAGGCCGGGCGGGCGACCGGCGGCTCCGACGGCGGTTACATCGTCGACGCGCCCGAGACCGGTCGGTACGTGCTGATCGTGTCGGCCGCCGGGCATCAACCGGCGGCGGTCGACGTCACCGCCGGAGACCGGACCCAGCAGGTCGACATCACGCTGCGCGGCTCCGGGGAGGTGTCGGGCGTGGTCCGGTCGCGCACCCGGGGAGAGCCGCTCCCCGGCGCGACCGTCACTCTGACCGACCCGGACGGCGAGGTCGTCGGGTCCGCCACCGCGGCGTCCGACGGCGCCTACCTGTGCCATGGCCTGGTACCCGGTAGCTACACCCTGGTGGCGATCGCCGAGCACATGCGTCCTGGCGCGACCACGCTGACGGTTCCGGACAACCGGCCCCTGCACCATGACATCGAGCTCGCCCCGATGGCGGTCCTGGCCGGAACAGCGTGGTCGGACGGCGGGCGGGCGGCCTCCGATGTCCAGATCAGCGTGCTCGACACGGCGGGCGTACTCACCGCGACGACACGCACCGACGAGAACGGCCACTACGTGGTCACCGATCTCGCCGAGGGCGACTACACGATCGTCGCGCGTGGCTACCCGCCGGTGACCAGCCGCGTCACGGTGTGCGGCGGCGAGGTCGCGCACGACGTGCGGATGGGCCACGACGTCGAGGAGGAGGCGGCCGGAAAGGTTCCGCCCGCCCGCTGACCGGGCTCGGACGTGGTGACCGGACCTCGCGGTCGAAGGCCGCACGGTGGCCACTACATCGGGCGAACTGTCGGTGGCACGTCGCCGACCGCGCGGACGAGATCGTCGGGGGCACATCGACCATGGCGAGTAGCCGCCGATCCGGCAGCGGCATCGCTACGGGCCTCGCCGACGGTTGGTCGACCGAGTGTTCTACCGCTCGGACCGATTGCGTTTGTGATCGCCGAACGGCTCGTCGCGCTCCCGGACCGCCGCGCGGAAACCGACTGTGGCGGCACGGGTTTGGAAGGCGTAGCCCTCCTTGGTGTGCCGGGAGATGCCGTCGAAGACGGTGCTGATCATGCCGGAGTTGGCGACACCCTGGGCATACAGCGCCGAGTTGAGTGCCAGCTTGGCCATCATGAGCTGGTTGACCGGCATGCGCGCGATCCGCGCGACGAATTCCTCGGTGCGCGCGTCGAGTTCGTCGGCAGGCCAGGATTCGAGCGCGAGGCCCCACTCGACGGCCTGTTTTCCGGTGAGGCAGTCGCCGGTGAACAGCAGACGCTTGGCGCGCTGGTCACCGAGGCGATGCGCCCACATGCCCGCGGCCGGGACACCCCAGACGCGGGTGGGCGGATAACCGATCTTGGTGTCGTCGGCGCAGATGATCTGGTCGGCGAACAGGGCGATATCGCTGCCGCCCGCCACGGCGAAGCCGTGCAGCTTGGCCACGGTCGGCTTGTTCGCCTGCATCATGCTGGCGAACCCGCGGTTGAACCGGCTCATCATCGCGTAGTCGATCATCGGGTCCCAGGTCTGTGCCGGGTCGTGGTTGCGGCCTTGCACCACCGGATCGACGACCGTCCCGGCTACGTCGTCGGGGCCGCCGGTCACGGTGAAACCCTGCTCGGCGAACATGCTCAGGTCGTACCCGCCGCAGAATCCCTTGCCGCGCCCGGACAGCAGGATCACGTGCACCCGCGGATCCAGATCGGCGCGCTCGACCGCGTGCGCCAGATCATGTGGGGTGTCGGGGGTGATCGCGTTGCCTTTCTCCGGCCGGTTGAAGGTGATGCGCGCGATGCGGCCGTCCCGCTCGTAGGTCAACGTGCGGTACTCACGGGCGTCGTCCGGCTCGGGGCGGCCTGCCCACGGCGACTCCGGTGACTCGGCCCAATTGCGATACCAGGCGGCCGAGGGGTCATCCTGGAGTTCATTGTCGGTCATCGTTTTCCCTTCGACATCGGCCGAACCCGGTATCCGCAGTCTGGCCCACCTGACGTTTGACAGTCAATACTGACTGTGAAATCGTCCCGGCGACGAAGGGAGCCCGATGGCCGGACCACGTGAGGAGCAGAAGCGGGCGACGCGCGTCCGCATTCTCGACGCCGCGGCCGACCTCCTGGCCGAGCGGGGCTACTCGGCGCTGTCCACCCTGGGGGTGCAGCGCGCGGCGGGCATCAGTCGCGGGGCGCTGCTACACCACTTCCCGACCATCGGCGCGCTGGTCGCCGGACTGGTCGCTCATCTGGTCGCACGCAACGAAGCGGCCGTGCGGGAGGTCGCCGATCGGCTGGGCGCCGGCTCCGATCCGGTGGTGCGCACCCTGACCGCGTTGTACGAGTCGATGACACGCCCGGCGGCGCAGGCCGAGTTCGAATTGTGGGCGGCCGCGCGCACCGATCCGGCGCTTGCCGAGGCGTTGCGTGCGGCCGAACGACAGGCCGGGCGCGACCTACACCGCGTGGTCGACACGCTGTTCGGTCCGGAGGTCGTCGCCCATCCGCGCTATCCGGCCGTCCGCGATCTCACGGTCGCGATACTGCGCGGCACCGCGATGTCCCGGCCGCTGCGCTCGACCGAGCGCGCCGCCACGGCAACCATCGATCGATGGGCGGAGGCCATTGTCATCTTGTTCACCCACAGTCCATAGCAATCAGCCGGAGTGCGGCGCAGCTGGTCTATTGTGATGCGCGTCACTCGTCGCGCCGATTGTGTCGCCTCGCATAGTCTCGCTATCCTGGCTGCACTTTGAGACCACCGAGTCTCAGTGCTGCCTTCGACGGGGCCGGGTCCGACCACCGCACGGCACCGGCGGGGGCCTATTCCTGCCGGTGAGCGCCTGCGGCGCGTGGACTACCAGGAGCGAACGCATGCGATCGAAGTTGATCTCGGCAGCCATCGGTATCGCGGCGATGACGCTGTCCTGCGCCGGCCCTGGCAGCGGGCCCGCCGCAGCCGCACCGGATTGCCCGAGCATGTACGTGGTGGCGATCCCGGGAACATGGGAGACCACCGACCGGCCGGACGGCGACCCGCCCGGCCCCGGAATGCTCGCCGGGGTCACCAACGGACTTCCCTCCTCGGTGCGCGTGGACTACGTCAGCTACGCCGCGACGGCGTTCCCGTGGGAGAGCGACGTCTACGGCGCCTCCAAGCGCGAGGCCGTGGACAGCGCGCGCGGCATGATGACGGCGATGGCCAGGGAGTGCGGTGCGACCAAGATCGCGCTACTCGGCTACAGCCAAGGAGCGGACGCCGCAGGGGATCTCGCCGCCGAGATCGGCACCGGCCTCGCCGCCGTGCCGCCATACCGGATCGCGGCGGTCGGACTCATTTCCGATCCGCGCCGCTCCCCCACCGACGCGCTGGTCGGGCCGCCGGTGGGCGGTGCGGGCGCGGGCGGTCCCCGGATCGGCGGTTTCGGTTTCGTCAGCCCGCAGACCCGCACCATCTGCGCGGTCGGCGACCTCTACTGCGCCACGGCAACGGACGATTTCGTGACCCGCTTCGCGGGGTTCCTGGCCCAGACCTCCCATCCGGACCCCGCAAACCTCTGGCGCTACCAGCTCGAAATGAACGCCATCGTCGGCGACCTCATGTCCAACGGCGGGATCACGCTGTTGCAGAGCCAGCTGTCGGAGTCGGCCAACCAGGAACGGGCGCGGCTGCTCGACGAGTTCTACCGCTCCCAGGCCCATACCGCCTACGGCAACTACCCCGTCGGCGGTGGCGCGACCGCGCTGTCTTGGATGCACGACTGGCTGAGTTCGCTGGCATTGAGCGGCGGCACGTAGAGGGCCAGGAGCGCCCGGCACGCGCTGAGACCCCGGTGAATCGGCCGCCGCGTGGGCATACAACCGATGTGCCGCCGGAGCCGATACGGCGACGCCCTGGCGTTCGAAGGGCCGGGTCGCCGGTCGGCCATCACCCGAACGCCGGGCGAAGTCCGGACCTAGGTAGCCGGCTACCTCACCGTGGAGGTGGGGCGGGTCGACGAGTTCGATCAGCCACGACCGGCGCGTCCCCGCGGCTCGAAGTGCATGTGACGCCGCCGAGGCCGCCATACCTCCGCGAGGCGATCACCGGATGCGCAAAGCGGTCAGCCGCCAGCCCGCCGACCGGGTGCGGACGATGCGGGCCGCCAGCGCGAAACGCCTGGCGCCGCGGGCGTATGCGGCGTAGACCTCGGCGGTCTTGGCATCCACGAGCGCCACGCTCACCCGGATCGGCACCGCGGCGCCGAGGGCGCGGCCCGGCACCAAGTCGGCGGCGATCAGGGTGCGCATGGCGGCGATGACCGTGGCGTCGGCGACCACGGCCAGCTGCGCCACCGGTCTCCTGCGGTCGAGCACCTCCAGCACGATCCGCACTGCCGACTCGGCGGAACGGCGTGCTGCGGAGCGTATTTCGGCGTCGCTCGACGTTCCCTGCGAATGGCTCCGGCGCAGCGCGCTGCGCACTCCCGCGCTCGGCCGCCCGGACGCGGCGAGGTGGGTCCGCGGTCGGCACGGTAGTGCCCGCGCCGCCGCGGGATCGCGCGCCATCTGGTCGGCCTCGCCGCGGCGACGACTGTCCAGCGGCGGCTCCGGATTCGGAGCGGGCGTCAACCAATCGCGATATCCAGTCATCGAATCCCCTTCGAAACCGCTGTGTCCGAGAACCTGTGACGACCGATTCTGCGGACCCGCCACGGGAAGTCGTGCGTAGTCGCCTACCCCATTGCGAGCCGGACGCCTCGCCAGCGGGAAGCGGCGCAGCACCGCGGCGGACCTATGTTGGAGTCGTCACGAACCGATACGAAAGCGGAGACCCTCGAATGACCGACGAGCGAGCAACGGACGTGGCCGCACCCGGAAGGTCCGAGGGCCCGCGGCGCGTCGGCCGGATCGGGTTGCTGACGCTCGCGGCGGCGCTCGCCGCGTACCTCGCGCTCAGCCAGCTGCTCGTCGTCGTGCCGGTCGCGTGGGTCATGCCGTTGCTGCGCAACGCGATCACTCAGTCCGCCGTACTCTTGCTCGGCGCGGTGCGCGACGCGATGGGCTCGTGGAACGTGGTATCGGCGGTGGTCGCGGCCGGACTTTCGCTGGTAGCGCTCCGCTCGAACGCAGGCCATCGGCGGGCTGCTGGAGCGGTTGCGGTGGTGGCCGCCGTCGGACTCGTCCTGTCCGTCGCGACCAGCGCGGCACTGGTATGCGCGGCGCGAGACGCCGCGGGCGCCTGGATCCCGTTCGCCCCGGCCGTCCCGTTCAGCACCACCGGCGACGCGCCCGACGAGACCGTCACCTACGCGACCGTCGACGGGCAACCGATCCAAGCGGATCTGTACCTGCCCACGCCCGGGTCCGCCCCGGCGCCGCTGGTGGTCAGCATCCACGGCGGCGCGTTCGTCGGGGGCAGCCGGGGCACGAACGCCTACACGACGTGGCTGGCCGACAACGGGTATGCCGTCCTCGATGTGGACTACCGGCTTTCCGGCGTCGCCGACCACCGCTGGAACACCGCGGACGCCGACGTCGCCTGCGCACTGACCTGGGCCGCGACGAACGCACAGCGATACAACTTGGACCTGCACCGCCTCGCCGCGTTCGGCAACTCCGCGGGCGGCAACCTCGCGATCAACGTGGCGAACAAGATCAACGCCGGTGTCCTGCGACCCAGCTGCGGCAGCGCAGCCGAGCTGCCCCGGGTCGGCGCGGTGATCGCGCTGTACCCGGCGGTGGACCTCACCGCCTTCGGCACCGAGACCGCGGTCGGGGCCGATGCGGCCCGGCAGTACCTCGGCGGAACGCCCGAGCAGCACCCCGATCGGTACGCCGCGACCGACTCCGCGCCGCACATCACCGGCAAATCGCCACCGACGCTGCTGATCCAGGGCGCGAACGACCACCTCGTGCTCGCCGAGCACACCGCGGCCTATGCCGCCGCGCTCGATGCCGCGGGCATCCCCCAGCGCTATGTCGAGCTCCCTTTCCTCGACCACGCCTTCGGCACCACCGAACTCGACACCGGAGCCCAGGTCACCCGCCACCTCACCCGCACCTGGCTGGAGGAATACCTGCCGTAGCCGAGGCCACACCGCCGCTTCGGGAATAGCCCGGCACCGATGGCCGTTGCATTGGTTGCCATATCCACCAAATTGGGTCAGACTGAGCACGAAGGAGGCGTCGTGCAGTTCGGAATTTTCACGGTCGGTGATGTGACGGCCGACCCGACCACCGGGCGGATGCCGAGTGAGCACGAGCGCATCACGGCGATGGTGACGATCGCACAGAAGGCGGAAGAGGTCGGGCTGGACGTCTTCGCCACCGGCGAGCACCACAACCCGCCGTTCGTGCCGTCGTCGCCGACGACGATGCTCGGCTATATCGCGGCGCGGACCAAGCGGATCCAGCTCTCCACGGCGACCACGCTGATCACCACCAACGATCCGGTGAAGATCGCCGAGGACTTCGCCATGCTGCAGCATCTGGCCGAGGGCCGCGTCGACCTGATGCTGGGCCGCGGCAACACCGGACCGGTCTACCCCTGGTTCGGCAAGGACATCCGCGACGGCATCCCGCTGGCGATCGAGAACTACCACCTACTGCACCGGCTCTGGCGCGAGGACGTGGTCGACTGGGAAGGCAAGTTCCGCACGCCGCTGCAGTCGTTCACCTCGACGCCGCGCCCACTGGACGGCGTGCCGCCGTTCGTCTGGCACGGCTCGATCCGCAGCCCCGAGATCGCCGAGCAGGCTGCCTACTACGGCGACGGATTCTTCGCCAACAACATCTTCTGGCCGAAAGAGCACTTCCAGCGGCTTATCTCGCTCTACCGGCGGCGCTACGAGCACTATGGGCACGGCTCGGCCGACCAGGCGATCGTCGGCCTGGGCGGGCAGGTGTTCATGCGCAAGAACTCCCAGGACGCGGTGCGCGAGTTCCGGCCCTATTTCGACAACGCGCCGGTCTACGGACACGGCCCCTCGCTGGAGGAGTTCACCGAGCAGACCCCGCTCACCGTCGGCAGCCCGCAAGAAGTCATCGACAAGACGCTCACCTTCCGCGAGTCGTTCGGCGACTACCAGCGGCAGCTGTTCCTGATGGACCACGCGGGTCTTCCGCTGAAAACCGTTCTGGAGCAACTGGATCTGCTCGGCGAGGAAGTCGTACCGGTGTTGCGCAAGGAATTCGACGCCATGCGCCCCGCGCACGTTCCGGACGCGCCGACACACGCAGGCCTGGTCGCCGCCCGCGGCGCCACGCTGGAGGCGACCCGATGACCCGCATCGCCGTCGTCTCGGCGGGACTGTCCCTTCCATCGTCGACGCGGCTGCTCGCCGATCGGCTCGCCACGGCCACCGCCAAGGTGCTGGCGAACTCCGGCGTCGAGGCGACGTTCGACGTCGTCGAGGTGCGCAACCAGGCCCGCGATCTGGCCGACAACCTGGTGACCGGATTCGCGGGGAGCGGATTGCGCGAAACGATCGACACCGTGGTCACCGCCGACGGCCTGATCGCCGTCACACCGATCTTCAACGCCTCCTACAGCGGCCTTTTCAAGACGTTCTTCGACGTGCTGGAGCCGGATTCGCTGACCGGTATGCCGGTGCTGCTCGGTGCGACCGGCGGCTCCGCGCGCCATTCGCTGGCCTTGGAGCACGCGCTGCGTCCGATGTTCAGCCACCTGCGCGCGGTGGCCGCGCCTACCTCGGTGTACGCGGCGTCCGAGGACTGGGCATCCGCCGACACGGACGGATTGAGTGCCCGAATCGACCGCGCGGCAACGGAATTCGCCGCCATGCTGAGCAACACGCCGCCCCCGCGTGCCACCGATCCCTACGACGACCCGGTACCGTTCGCGCAGCTGCTCGACACGAACTGACTTTCGCGAATTCCCGCTGATCCACCCTCTGTCCACATAGTTTAAATCTCAATCAGATAGGAGAACATCATGGCCTCCGGAACCACCAACGCCCTGACCGCGGGCACCTGGGCTATCGATCCCACCCACTCCACACTCGGCTTCTCGGTACGCCACCTGATGGTCAGCAAGGTGCGCGGCCGCTTCACCGACTTCTCCGGCAAGCTGGTCATCGCCGAGGACGGCGGCGCATCGGCCGAGGCGGAGATCAGGGTCGACTCGGTCACCACCGACAACGAGCAGCGCGACGCCCACCTGCGCACCGCGGACTTCTTCCAGGCCGAACAGTTCCCGGTGGCCACCTTCAAGTCCACCGGATTCCGGGTCAACGGCGACGATTTCGTGGTGGACGGTGATTTCACCATTCGCGGCGTCACCAAGCCGGTGTCGCTCGACGTGGAGTTCCTCGGCGTGAACCCCGGCATGGGCCACGGACCGGTCGCAGGCTTCGAGGCCAAGACCGTGATCAATCGCCGCGACTTCGGCATCACCATCGACATGCCGCTGCCCGACGGCGGCGCGGTGATCGGTGACAAGATCACGCTCACGCTCGCGATCGAGGTCGGCCTGCAGTCCTGAACAGCCGGACGTTCCCGCGATCACCGTGCGGGAACGTCCTTCTCGATCAGAACAGCGTCATCGGCCCGGCGGGCACGGGCTCGGGCAGCGGGTCGAGCTCCGGCAGGCGCGCACGGACCTCGTCGTGAAAACGGCGAGCCAGCTCCAGCGCGCCCGCGTTGTCCGGCGTGTGCAGGAACACCGTCGGCGACCGCCCTTCGCGCAACCATTCGGCGACCGTGCCGACCCACGGTCGCCAGCCCGCGACCGTCCGCTCGACATCGTCGCGGCCGTGATAGCGGACGATCGGGTTTTCCGTCAGCGCGCGCATCCTGCGCGGCACCCGCGGCTTCTTCGCCGCCGCTTCCAGCTCCGCCGCGCTGGTGGCCGGACCGTCGAAAAGCACGGTGGTGTCGAACGGTACCCATTCGGCGCCGACGCGCGACAGCACGTATTCGAGCTGGAGCGCGGCCTGCTCGTCGGCGAAGAACGCGGGATGGCGCACCTCGACCGCGGTCCGGTAGGCACGGGGTAGCACGCGCAGGAATCCGGCGAGCGCACCGAGGTCGGCCGGACCGAACGAGCCGGGCAGTTGCACCCACAGTGCATGGATGCGTTCCCCGAGCGGCGCCATAGCGCCGAGGAACGACCGCAACTCCTCCTCGACGCCGGACAACCTGCGCTCGTGCGTGATCGGTCTGGGCAGCTTGAGCACGAACCGGAACTCCGGATCGCACTGGCTCGCCCACGATTCCACCGTGCGCCGCGACGGCGTGGCATAGAACGTCGTGTTGCCTTCCACCGCGTTGCACCACGTGGCGTACCAGCGCAACCGCTCCCCCGGCGCGAGCTGCCGTTCCTGCCATGCCGCGTGCGTCCACATCGCACATCCCACATGAAGCCGCATGACTGCGACGCTAGCGCTCCTCCGCCTCTCCGGGTCTTCAGGCCGTTCTAGCCGGGTAACGCGCGATTTGCGTTCAGGTCCTGCTCCCCCGCCTCTCCGGGACTTCAGGCCGTACCAATCGGGTGACGCGGGATTCACGTTCAGGTCCTGCGTTGGGTGCTGCTCGAGTTCTGGGCGTACCCAGTGAGTGACCCATGTGCTCACGAAATAAGTTGTTCGGTACGCCAGGCGCGATGTGCGGTTACCGAGTTCGCGGTTTCGATCGCACCCAGCCGAAGGTCAGTTCGACCGCGCGATTCCATTTCTCGTACTCGTCCTCGCGATGCGCCGGGTCCATGCGCGGAATCCATTGGGCGGCGAGGCGCCAATTATTGCGCAGTCCTTCCAGATCCGGCCAGTAGCCGACGGCGAGGCCGGCGGCATACGCCGCGCCGAGCGAGACGGTTTCGGCGACGAACGGACGCAGGACCGGGAGGTCGAGCACGTCGGCCACGATCTGCATGAGCAGGTTGTTCGACGTCATGCCGCCGTCCACGCGCAGGGCCTCGGCCTGCAGACCGGAGTCGGCGTTCATCGCCTCGACCACGTCACGGGTCTGCCACGCGGTGGCCTCCAGTACGGCGCGGGCGATGTGCCCCTTGGTGATGTAGGAGGTCAGTCCGGCGATCAGGCCGCGGGCGTCGCTGCGCCAATGCGGCGCGTAGAGCCCGGAGAACGCGGGCACCACGTAGCAGCCGCCGTTGTCGTCGACGGTGCGCGCGAGGGTTTCGATCTCCGGTGCGCTGGTGACCAGGCCGATGTTGTCCCGCACCCACTGCACGAGCGAGCCGGTGACCGCGATCGGTCCCTCCAACGCGTACACCGGCTCGGGGCCGATCTGGTAGCCGATCGTGGTGAGCAGGCCGTGTTCGGACCGCACCAGCTCGCGTCCGGTGTTCATCATGAGGAATCCGCCGGTGCCGTAGGTGCACTTGGTCTCCCCACGCGCGAAACAGGTTTGGCCGAACAGCGCGGCGTGCTGGTCGCCGAGCGCGGCGGCGATCGGGATGCCGGGTACCACCCTGCGGCTGACGCCGTAGGACGCGGTGGAGCGCTGGATGCGCGGCAGCATCGCGGCGGGAATGCCGAAGAAGGCCAGCAGTTCGTCGTCCCAGGTGAGTGTGCTGAGGTTCATCAAAAGGGTCCGGCTGGCATTGGTGACATCGGTGAGGTGCAGCCCGCCGTCGACCCCGCCGGTGAGATTCCAGATCAGCCAGGTCTCCATGGTGCCGAACAGCACCTCGCCCCGTTCGGCGCGCTCGCGCAGACCCGGGACGGCGTCCAGCATCCACCGCAGACGCGGCGCCGCGAAATACGTCGCCAGCGGCAGACCGCACAGCTCGCGGATCCGGTCCGCGCCCGGTCGTTCCCGCAGCTCCTCGACCAACTCCTCGGTCCGCACGTCCTGCCAGACGATGGCCCGCCCGATCGGCATCCCGGTGCGCCGGTCCCACACCACCGTGGTCTCGCGCTGATTGGCGATGCCGAGCGCGACTATCTGGTTCGCCGCGACGCCGGAATCCCGCATCGCCTGTGGCACGATCCGCTCGACGTTGCGCCAGATCTCCATCGCGTCCTGCTCGGCCCATCCCGGCCGCGGGTGGTGCTGCTGGTGCGGGCGCTGCCCGACGCCGACCAGGCGGGCGCGCTGATCGAACAGGATGCAGCGAGTGGAGGTGGTGCCCTGGTCGATGGACAGCACGTAACGTTGTGTCATCGTCGGCACCCCCCGGCCGGAGTCCGCCTGTCATCGGGCTGCCGGAACTCAGTGCGCCGCATCGAGATCCCGCGAGACCGCCCGTGCGGCGTCGAGGACGTGATCGACCAGCGCTCGCCGGTGCCGCAACTGTGCGTCGCACAGCCGATCCACCCGGCCGGTGATGCCGATAGCGCCGACCACGAGACCACCGGGCGCTCGGATCGGCGCCGCGATACCCGCTTCGCCCGTCCGGAATTCCTCGGTGTCGCCCGCCCAACCGGCCTGTCGCACACCGGCCAGCGCCCTGGCGAGCGCGGCCCGGTCGACGAGGGTGCGGTGCGTGAGCGGGGCCAGTTCGCCACCGCGTACCGAGGCGGCCAGGTCGGTGTCGTAGGCGAGCAGGACCTTGCCCAGGGCAGTGGCGTGTGGCGGCAGGAGTTCGCCGAGCTCGAGCGCCTGTTCGGTGAAGTCCGGCCGGAACACGTGGTGGACCACGACCACCGCGCCGTCCACCGGTGCGCCGATGCGCACAGACTCGCCCGTGCGCGCCGCCAACGCGTCGGCCCAGTTGATCGCCCGTGAGCGCAGCTCGTTGGCGTCGAGATAGCTGCTGCCCAGCCGTAGGACCGCCGCGCCGAGCTGGTATTTGCCGGTCGCCGGGTCCTGCTCGACGAAACCGACGCCCTGCAACGTGCGCAGGATGCCGTGCGCAGTCGGCTTGGGCAGATCGAGCGCGCCCGCGATGTCGCCGACGCCGAGACGCCCGGAACCCCGGGCCAGCAACCGCAGTACGGCCGCAGCCCGCTCGATCGATTGGATCGGACCCGGCATATCGGGAAACCTATCCGGAAGGTCGCGATTCGACAATGTCGAATGATCGGTGATACCTGGGCCACATCATTGAAACCCAGTGTGAGCTGCGCCATACATCCTCCTAGCCGGTCGGACGGTAGTGGCGCCACCCGTCGGCAACCAGCCGACCCGTTCGACATTGTCGAATGCGGCCTATATCCGCGGTCGGAATCCGCCCGTAACTTCCGTTTCACGCACGGTCGCGCCCGCGACCTGCGGGGCGAAACGGAGGCTCAACGATGAACTTCGGCTCAATCTTCCTCAGCGAAGCACTCGGTACGGGAGTACTGCTGCTGCTCGGGGTCGGTGTGGTCGCGAACGTACTGCTGGCCAAGTCCAAAGGATTGGACGGCGGCTGGCTACTGATCAACGTGGGTTGGGGGTTCGCGGTGCTAGCCGGCGTTTACGTCGCCTACAAGACCGGCGGCCACCTCAACCCGGCGGTCACCATCGGCATCCTGTTCAGCGGCGCCGAGGAGTACGCCTCCGGCATCGCCATCTCGGGCGCCAGCACGCTCGCTTATCTGAGCGGCCAGCTCGTCGGCGCTTTCCTCGGCGCGACCGTTGCCTACCTGGCCTACAAGCGCCACTTCGACGAGGAGACCGACGAGGAGAAGAAGCTCGCGGTGTTCGCCACCGGCCCCGCGATCCGTGCCTTCCGCTGGAACTTCGCCACCGAGGTCATCGGCACGTTCACCCTCGTCCTGGTGATCCTCGCGTTCGGCCACACCCCGAGCGGGCTCGGTCCGGCCGCTGCGGCACTGCTGGTCGTCGGCATCGGCGCCTCGCTCGGCGGCCCGACCGGATACGCCATCAACCCGGCTCGCGATCTCGGTCCGCGCATCGCGCACGCACTGTTGCCGATCAGCAAGCCCGTGCCGGCCGATGCAGAGCTGGTGCCGGTAGGCGTAGGCGCCCGCTCGTCGGCCGAGTCGCCCGAAGTCAGCACCGAACCGCGCGGGAAGAACTCCGACTGGGGGTATGCCTGGGTGCCGGTGCTCGGCCCGCTGGTCGGCGGCGCGCTGGCCGGTCTCGCTGCCCAGTTCCTGTTCTGAACCGTCTCTCCGCTAGCAGATTCTCGAAAGGACCGCAATGACCAAGTTCGTCGGCGCGATCGATCAAGGCACCACGAGCACCCGCTTCATGGTGTTCGACCACAGCGGCAACGAAATTGCCCGCCACCAGCTCGAGCACGAGCAGATCCTGCCGCGCCCGGGGTGGGTGGAGCACAACCCGACCGAGATCTGGGAGCGCACCCGCGCGGTCATCCAGAGCACGCTCACCAAGGCGAATCTGGTCGCGGGCGATCTGGCCGCGGTCGGCGTCACCAACCAGCGCGAGACCACGGTGGTGTGGAATCGCAAGACCGGGCGGCCGTACTGCAACGCCATCGTGTGGCAGGACACCCGCACCGACCGCATCGCCGCCGAGCTGGAGCGGGCCGGGCACGGCGAGACCATCCGGCGCAAGGCGGGCCTGCCGCCCGCCACCTACTTCTCCGGCGGGAAGCTGCGCTGGATCCTGGACAATGTCCCGGGTGTGGCCGAGGACGCCGAGCGTGGCGACGCGCTCTTCGGTACCACCGACACCTGGTTGCTGTGGCAGCTCACCGGTGGCGTGGACGGCGGTGTACACGTCACCGATCCGACCAACGCCAGTCGCACCATGCTGATGAGCCTGGAGACGTTGGACTGGGACGACGAACTGCTGTCCATCTTCGGTGTTCCGCGCGCGATGCTGCCCACCATCGCACCCTCGGCCAACCCGGAGCTGTTCGGCACCACCCGCGCCGACGGTCCGTTCGGCGGCGCGGTTCCGCTGTCGGGTGTGCTCGGCGACCAGCAGGCGGCCACGGTGGGGCAGGTCTGCTTCCGCCCCGGCGAAGCCAAGAACACCTATGGCACCGGCAACTTCCTACTGCTCAACACCGGAACCGAGATCGTGCGGTCACAGCACGGACTGCTCACCACGGTCGCCTACCAGCTGGGCTCGGACAAGCCGGTGTACGCGCTGGAGGGTTCGATCGCGGTGACCGGCTCGGCAGTGCAGTGGCTGCGTGATCAGCTGGGCATCATCTCCGGTGCGGCACAGAGCGAATCGCTGGCCCGGCAGGCCGAGGACAACGGCGGGGTGTATTTCGTCCCGGCGTTCTCGGGACTGTTCGCGCCGTACTGGCGCTCGGACGCCCGCGGCGCGATCGTCGGCCTGTCCCGCTACAGCACCAACGCCCATCTCGCGCGGGCGACGCTGGAATCGATCTGCTACCAGACCCGCGACGTGGTCGAGGCCATGCAGGCCGACTCCGGCGTGCAGTTGGACACGCTGCGCGTGGACGGCGGCGTCACCGCGAACGAGCTGTGCATGCAGTTGCAGGCCGACTTCCTCGGTGTGCCGGTGTCGCGTCCGGTGGTCGCCGAAACCACCGCGCTGGGCGCCGCCTACGCGGCCGGGCTTGCGGTCGGCTTCTGGAACGACACCGACGAACTCGAACAGAACTGGAACGAAGCCAAACGCTGGCATCCGACCTGGTCGGCGGAGCAGCGCGAGCGCGGCTACGCGCGCTGGAAGAAGGCCGTCGCCCGCACCCTCGATTGGATCGACGTCGACGAATGAGGGGCGACGTCGGCCTATCCGAATAACACCGAAACAAGGAGAGATACCGCTGTGTCCGCACGATTGGACTCCCAGTACCGCGCCCGCGCGGTGAACTCACTCGGCGACACCGAGATCGACGTGCTCGTCATCGGCGGCGGCGTGGTCGGCGCGGGCGCCGCCCTCGACGCCGCCTCCCGCGGCCTGACCGTGACCCTGGTGGAGGCCAGGGACTTCGCGGCGGGCACCTCCAGCCGCTCCAGCAAGCTCATCCACGGCGGCCTGCGCTACCTGGAGCAGCTCGACTTCTGGCTGGTGCGCGAGGCATTGAAAGAGCGCGGGCTGCTGCTGCGCCGCCTCGCGCCGCATCTGGTGCGCCCCGTGTCGTTCCTGCTGCCGTTGCAGCACCGGGTGTGGGAGCGCGCCTACATCGGAGCGGGTGTCGCGCTCTACGACACCATCGGCGGCGCCCGCGCGCTGCCGATGCACCGGCACCTGTCCCGCACGCGGGCGCTGGAGCTGGCGCCCGCACTGCGCGCGGACGCGTTGACCGGCGCGATCCGGTACTTCGACGCACAGGTCGACGATGCCCGCCACACCATGATGATCGCCCGCACCGCGGCCCAGCACGGCGCGACCGTGCTCACCCGCACCAAGGTGACCGGGTTGCTGCGCGACGGCGAGCGCGTCGTCGGCGCGGAGGTCACCGATCTGGAGACCGGCCAGGTGCACGCTGTGCGGGCGCGCCGGGTGATCAGCGCGACCGGTGTGTGGACCGACGAGATGAACCGGATGACCGGTGTCGATTTCCCGTTCCACGTCCGCATGTCCAAGGGCGTGCACATCCTGGTGCCGCGCCACCGCCTGAACCTGGACACGGGTTTGATCATGCGCACCGAGAAGAGCGTGCTGTTCGTCATCCCGTGGCACGCGCACTGGATCATCGGCACCACGGACACGGATTGGTCGCTGGACAAGGACCATCCGGCCGCCAGCAACGCCGACGTCCAGTACCTGCTCGACCACGTCAACGGGGTGTTGCGCGACCCGCTCACCCGCGAGGACATCGTCGGCACCTACGCGGGGCTGCGCCCGCTGCTGTCCGGTGCGTCGTCCGACACCGCGACGCTCTCGCGGGAGCACGCGGTCGCCGAACCGGCCCCAGGGTTGTTCGTGATCGCGGGCGGCAAATACACCACCTACCGGGTGATGGCGGCCGACGTCGTGGACGCGGCGGTGGCGGGCTTCGGCCGGGCGGTCGCTCCGTCGGTGACCGAGCACCTGCCGATCCTCGGCGCGGTGGGTTACCAGGAACTCGCCGCCGACCTGGACAGCCTCGCCCAGCGCGCGGGCCTGCCGAGGGCGACGGTCGAGCGCCTGCTCGGCCGCTACGGTTCGGCGATCGCCGACCTGTTCGAACTGATCGAACGCGAGCCCGAATTGGGCAAGCCACTGACCGGCGCACCGGACTACCTCGCCGCCGAGGCGGCGTACGCGGTGACCCACGAGGGCGCGCTGCACCTTGACGACGTGCTCACCCGCCGCACCCGGATCTCCATCGAGGCGGCCGACCGCGGACTGGCCGCAAGCCCGGAGGTGGCCTGGCTGATCGGCGGCCATCTGGGTTGGGACGCCGCCACCACCGAGCGCGAGATCAGTCGCTACCGCGACCGGGTGCACGCCGAGCTGGCCGCCAACCAGGCGGCCGACGACCAATCCGCCAACGCGGCTCGGCTGGTCGCCGCCATCGCCTGAGCCCGGGCGTGGCACGGTTCCCAGCGACCGTGCCACGCCGTGCTCACCGGTCCATGCCGCCGTGCCCGCGCGGCGTCGATTCGTCGGTCTCCAGCTGTTCGTCGGTCGGATGCTCGTCGGCGTGCGTCGGTTTGGTGTGCTCGTCGGCGAAATCCGCATCCTGCTGCATCGACTCCGCGGTGGTTGGATCGATATTCGGTGTGCTCATACCGGGCGCGTACCCGGTCACGGGTTGGCGACGCAGGTCGGCGCGGCACCCGGTGGCCGTAGGCAGGTCCGACGGAATGGGCCCGCCGCTCGGCGCCGCATCATTTCCGATCTTGACCTCGAGCGGGGTAGAGGATGGACCATGGAGTGATGACTCGTCCCGCTGATTTCTGGAACGCCGTTTACGACAACGACACCGCCCCCTGGGTGATCGGCGAGCCGCAGCCCGCCATCGTCGAGCTCGAACGCGAGGGGTGGATCAGCGGACGTGTGCTCGATCCCGGTTGTGGTGCGGGCGAGCACACGATTCTGCTGACCGAACTCGGGTACAACGTGCGCGGGATCGACATGTCGCCCAGCGCGGTGGCGTATGCGCGCGCCAATGCCGTCACACAGGGCGTGCCGACCGCTGCGTTCGAGGTGGCCGACGCGCTCACGCTGAGCGACCGGCCGGATTTCGCCGGTGACCCACCCGGCTCTGCCCCCGCATTCGACACCATCGTCGACAGCGCGCTGTTCCACGTCTTCGGAACCGAGGACGAGGCGCGCGCCGCGTACGTCCGCAGTTTGCACGCGGTCTGCAAGCCGGGCGGCACGGTCCATGTCCTCGCGCTCTCCGATGCCGAGCCAGGGTTCGGGCCACGGATCAGCGACACGCTGATCCGGGATTCCTTCGGCGACGGCTGGACGATCGAGGACCTGCGTCCGGCTCGGTATCGAGGACGGGTCACCGAAGCGGTGACCCAGGAGGCGGCTCAGCTGGATGTCGCGGAGTCCGGACAGGTCGACGTCGCCGCATGGCTGGCCAGGATCCGCCGCCTGTAGCGCGGGTCGATCAGGCCGCCGCCGTCGGTCGGCCGCGCCGCTGGTGGTCGACCGAGCACAAGTGCCGGGTCAGCACCGCGGCATCGGGCCCGAAGACCGTGCTGGCGGCGTGGCGGGGCGATGACCGGTAACTGACATCCGACGGCGGAGATCCGCGCCGCGGTGGTCGCACGTACGCCACCGGGCGACCCGCTGATCGGTCTTGCCGACACCCGGCGCCTGCACTAGCCTCCTGCACTCGCGAGACCACTCGGTCTCCCATCTTGCGACGTACCCACGGCGGCACGGCGTGGGACCCGCGTTCATGATCGGAGCCGATTCAATGGCGATGCTGCTGTATTACGTCCTCCTGCCGTTCTATCTGGCCGAGGCCTTCTTTCGCATGCTGGACTGAGCGCGGATCGATTCCAGCGCACCGCAGGCGGTTCCGCTCCGGCGGCGTACACCCCGGCTAACCGGCCTGTTCGGCGCCCGGCGGTTGGTGGAAGCCGGGGCCCGCCTTGGGTTCGACGTCGCGCGGGTCGAGTTGTTCGCGGCAGTGGTCGCAGACCAGCACTGGTGAGGTCTCGTGCCCGCAGATGCGGTGCTCCAGGACGATCGGGCGGCCTTCCGGCCCGACCAGATGGTTGTCGCCCCAGACCATCATGGCCATCACGATGGGATAGAGCTCACGGCCCGCGGTGGTGAGGTGGTAGTCGACGCGTCCGCCGCCGTGATCGGTGCGGGTGAAGATGCCCGCCTCGATCAGCATGCGCAGACGGCTGGTGAGCAGGTTGCGGTTGGTGATGCCGATGTTGCGGGCGAAATCGCTGAAGCGGTGCACCCCGAAGAACGCCTCGGCGATGAGCAGGATGGTCCACCGGTCGCCGAGCAGTTCGACGACGCGAGTGACCGAATCGTCGACCGGGCGCCGGAGTGTCATGGCGACATCTTCGCATCCCGACCCAGTATTGCATTCCTACCGACGGTATCTGAATAATACCGTTAAGCCCGGCGCCGACTCCGGGCCGGACAGCTGGGAGTGTCGATGACGACCACCAACCACCCGACCGACGACTACGTGCGGCTGCTCGACCCGGCGGTGCGGCCGGACCCGTACCCCCTCCTCGCGCGGCTGCGCGAATCCGGTCCGTTCCGGATCGGCACCGCACCCGTGGTCGTGCTGGCCCGCTATGACGACTGCGCCGCCATGCTGCGCGATCCGCGGGCGAGCGTCGACCGGTCGCTGGCCAGACTGCAACTCGGTTCGATGCCGATCTACGACGGAACGCGCGAAGACGGTGCGGCACAGGCGAAACCCTCGTTCCTGTTCCTCGACCCGCCCGACCACACCCGCCTGCGCCGACTGGTGTCGAAGGCGTTCACCCCGCGCGTCGTGCGGCGACTGGAGCCGCGGATCACCGAGATCGTCGACGATCTGCTCGATCAACGCGCACACGCGGGGACATTCGACGTCGTCGACCACTTGGCCTACCCGCTTCCGGTGACGGTGATCTGCGAACTGCTCGGCGTGCCGTTGGAAGACGAAGCGCGGCTGAGCAATTGGTCCGCGCTGCTGTCCCGCACCCTCGACCCGACCTCCCGCGCGGCCCCTCAGTTCCGCGCCGACCCAGCCGAGATTCAGTGCGCCGGAACCGAATTGCACGCCTACTTCGAGGAACTCACCGAGCGCCGCCGCCACGCGCCCGGCCCCGATCTGCTGTCGGAACTCATCGCGGCCGAGGACGCCGGTGACGTGCTCACCCACGCGGAACTGATCTCGACGTGCGCGCTGCTGCTGGTCGCGGGACATGAGACCACGGTCAATCTGATCGCCAACGCGACCCTCGCCTTGCTGCGCAGGCCGGACGAACTCACCGCACTGCGCGCGGACCCGGACCGGGCGGCGGGCGTGGTCGAGGAGACGCTGCGCTTCGACCCGCCGGTTCAGCTGATTCCGCGTATCGCCGCCGATGACCTGACCATCGGCGGCATGAACATCCAGGGCGGCGATCTGGTGGTGCTCCTGATCGCCGCCGCACACCGCGATCCAGCGGTATTCGGCGACCCCGACCGATTCGACCCGGCACGCGACAACCGCCACCTGGCCTTCGGACTCGGGGCCCACTTCTGCGTCGGCGCTCCGCTGGCCCGCTTGGAGGCGCGAATCGCGCTGACCCGTTTCGCACAACGCGTCGAATCCACAGCACTGCCCACGCACCCGCCGCGCTACCGGGAACACGTCAATCTGCGTGGGCCAGCGCAACTGCCGATCGAATTCGCGGCGATCCGGCCGCGATAGCCGCGACCGGCGTTGACCCGGTTCGCACCACGGGTCGACTCACTCTCGCTGCCCGCCGAGCCGCCGCACTACCGGGAACACGTCATCTGTGTGGGCGCACCTGCCTGATCCAGCTGGCGGGCGTCCCAGGTGGACGGGATTCAGCCGTCGTAGGAGACGTGCGGCGTCCATGCGTCAGCGGGGCGGGTAGCCGCCGCATGCAACGCCGCGGCGACCCGGTCCCGGGTGAACGCCCCCTCGCCGAGCACGCCGTTGATCTGCACCGCGACAGCGCGGATGCCCGCGGGCGCCAGTGTGGTGTCGAGGCTGGTCACCAGGTTGCGCACCGCCGCCTTCTGGACGCCGAGCGAGGCGGCCTGATGCCCCGGCTTGTCGGCGGCCGCGCTCCCGGTGACCAGCACGCGGGCGCCGTCGGACAGGAAGGGGCGCGCGGCTCGGACGGCAGGTAGCAGTGCCGCGGCGCCGACGGTGAAGTCCTCGATCAGCTCGGGAACCGACAACTGCAGCGGATCGGCCTGGCGGAAGATGCTCGGATTGAAGTGCAGCACGTCGATGCGGCCATGGCGTTCGCCCACCCCGGTGACCACCCGGCCCACGTCGGCGGGATCGGTCAGGTCCACCCCGACGCCTTCCGCGTCGAATCCCTGCCCGCGCAACTGCTCCGCCAGCGGTTCGGCCTCGTCGTCGAAGCGGCAGGCCAGCACCGTGGCGAAGCCGTCATCGGCGAACAAGCGGGCAACCGACAGCCCGATGCCGGGACCGGCACCGAGTACGAGGAACACAGGAGCACTCATGGTTATCGAGCCTAGGTGCGCCACCTGAGCCACGCCGGACGGCTTTGTGCGAGGAGGCTATTCGACGACGGCCTTGATCCGGTTCAGTGTCTCGCGCATGCCCTCGACGTTCGTCTTGCCGCGCGTCCATCCGGCCACCAGCCAGTACAGCCGCAGCGCCGGGTTGTCGTGCAACTGGAACGACTCGGTCACGTCGGTGCCGCCGTCCACCGGCTCGAGAACGTAGCGCCAGGTGATGACCGGCATGCCGCGCGGGCCGAGCACGGTGAACGCGAACTCGCGACCGGGCTCGCAGGTGACGATCCGGCACACGGTCCAATACCTCAGGCCCCAGCCATTGCGGTTGACGTGCCCGCGGAACTTCACCCCCACCGCGGGGCCGGTGGCGCCACCGAGCCACTCCGCGGCGAACGTCTCGGGACTGAACCGCCCGGTGTTCTCGATATCGCTGACCAGCTCCCAGATCTTCTCGGCCGGTGCAGCCATCCGGACCGTCACGCTGTCGTGCATGCGCCGAACTCTAATGGGCGCTGTCGGACGTAGTCCGTCCTCAGCCCGCGCACGGCCGGAGCGAAGGCGGAGGTACCGCCTAGCGGGCAACCGGTTCGCCGCGCCCGGCTCGAGCCGGGCCGCTTCCAGGCGGTCTGCCCACCCGTCCACGTCGGGGAGCCGCTCGCCCGGCTGCAGTACCCAGCAGGCGGCGAGCAGGTCATGACCGAAATGCGCGAGGACGGCATGCTCCGGCCAGTGTCCACGGGTCCATTCGGGGTCGTCGGTCGCCGAGTCGATACCGCTGCGGACCACCCCGACCAACTCGAATTGCAACCGCTGGACCAGCACCCACGCCGCGGTGTCCATCGGCTTGCGGCGCAGCCTGTCGAGCAGGGTGCGTGCGTCGGCGAGCGCGCGACGTTCCATCCACTGGAAAGTGCGCCTATGCCCGTGCGGCACGACGCAGTACAGCGCGAACACCGCCACCGCGACACCGAGCACGGTCTCCACCAACCGATCCCGCAGCACCGGCCCGATCGGCCCGTCCGTGGTGGCGACCCCGCTCGCGATCAGCGCGACCGGGGTGATGAAGACGACGGCCAGCGCGTAGTTGCGCGAAACGAACAGCTCGATGCCGAACTGCAGTGCGGCGATCAGCACGATCAGGGCGTATCCGGTCGGCGCGAGTTGGTAGATCAGCGCGAACAGTCCGAGGCCGACGAGGGTGCCGACGAAACGATGGATGGCCCGCACCTGCCCGCGCACCTGATCGGGCCCGGTCTGCAACATGATCAGCGCACTGAGCACCGCCCAGTGCGGTCGCTCCAGACCGAGCCATGCACTCAGCGCGCCTGCGCCCAGACAGCCCGCCGCGACGCGCATCGCGCTGATCGCCGCATGCGAGGAGAAGGACAAGGAACGCCGCAGCCGGAAGCCGACGCTCGGACGGGCGAACGAGACCAACGGGTCGACCAGCAGGTCATCGGTGTTGCCGGCGGGAGCGTGCCCGGCGAGCCGGTGCCGCGCACGCTGCAGGGCGGTCAGCAGCTTCGCTTCCCCAGGGTCGCTCGGCAAGCCGCCGTCGTAGACCGCGGCCCACGCGTCGGCCATCGCGTCGCCCGCCCGGTGGCGCAGATCGATAGCGGATCCGCCCGCCTCCCGCGCCGCGACATACGCGTCGACCGCGCGCACCGCGGCCTCGACCGCCATGCGTTCGGGTTTGCGGTGATCACGCAACACGCCGGCCATCGAAACGACGATCGACGCGAGCACACCGCACGCCGTGCAGGTCAACAGTGTCACCAGCGACGTGCCCGACTCCACGGCTTTCACTGCGCCCGCGCAGACCAGCGCGAAAAACAGCGCGCCCGGCGGCCCGAGCCGCAGCGCGTCGATCACGAAAACGGCCGACACCGCGATCGCCGACACCACGACCACCACGACCAGCGAAGCGGCGAATCCGGTGGTGAGCAGTCCGCCGACCAGCCCACCCAGGCCACACGCGGCGAGCAGCGCCAGACCGGCCGCCAGCACCACCCGGCCGCGCAGCCGGAACGGCCGTCCCTCGCCGTAGAGCGCAGCGAAGGCGCCGAAGAGGACGAACACCGCCGCGTCGGGGCGGCCGAGACCGGTGACGAGCGCGCCTGGCACGGCGAACGCCACCGCGGCGCGCAGCGCTGGGCTCCACCGTCTGCCGACAGCTGGCAGGGCGAACAGCTGCGGGCCGACACGCGCCTTGGGTGGTAGCGGATCGGGCTGTGTCGCGGGCACCTGCGGTCCTTTCTCATCTGGACGTACTGCCTGGTGCACACACTAGATTCGGTACATGACCGCCGACGCTCATATTCCGCTACCCACGCGCGTCCACGCCTTCGGCGATGACGCGCTCGGCGATCACGATGCGATCGCCCTCGCCGCACTGGTGCGCGACGGAGCGGTCTCGCCAGGCGAACTCGCGGCCGCCGCGGCGGCCCGCGCCCAGCAGGTCGAGCAGCTGGCCGCGGTCGCCTACCCCAGCTACACGAAACCGCTGCTTGCTGCCCAGCGGACCGGCGCCTTGCATGGCGTGCCCACTTTCGTGAAAGACAACACCGACGTCGCGGGCATGCCGACCAATCAGGGCACCGCGGCCTTCCGCGCCCTGCCCGCCCGGGCGCACAGCGGCTACACCCGGCAGTTCCTCAGCACAGGCATGACCGTCCTCGGTAAGAGCGCCATGCCCGAGTTCGGCTTCAACGCCAGCAACGAGCCTCCGCACGGCCCGCCCACGCGCAATCCGTGGCACACCGGGTTTTCGGTGGGCGGGTCGTCCGGCGGGGCTGCCGCACTGGTGGCGGCGGGCGTCGTCCCGATCGCGCATGGCAACGACGGTGGCGGGTCGATCCGCATCCCGGCCGCTTGCGCCGGATTGGTCGGTTTGAAGCCGAGCCGCGGACGGCATGTCGTGTCCGGACTGGCTCGCACGTTGCCGATCGATATCATCAGCGAGGGAGTGCTGACCAGAACGGTGCGCGACACGGCGGCGTACGTCGCGGCGGCCGAACGCTATTGGCGCAACCCCGCGCTGCGGCCGATCGGCCATGTCGAGGGACCCACAACCCGGCGGATGCGGATCGCACTTGTGCTCGACAACATCGCGGGACCGCTCGCGGCCGGTCCGACCCGGGATGCGGTCGAAAAGGTCGCCCGGACCCTCGAATCCGGCGGACATTCGGTCGAGGTGGTGCCGCTGCCGTTCGACGTGGCGATCGAAAATGCCTTCCTGCACTACTGGGGGCTGCTCGCGGCGGCGATCACCACGACCGGAAAGCTGCTCGATCGCCGCTTCGATGCGCGCCGCGTAGACGACCTCACCGTCGGCTTGCGCGGCCTGTTCCTGCGCCGAGCCCTGCACGCGCCGCTGACGCTCTACCGGTTACGCGCGGCGGCCACCACCTACGAACGGGCGCTCGGGCCCTACGACGCGGTGCTGCTTCCAGCGCTCGGCCACACGACCCCGGAACTCGGTTATCTCAGCCCGACGGTGCCGTTCGACGAACTGATCGACCGGCTGCGCGCCTACGTCTGTTTCACCCCGATCAACAACATCACCGGAACGCCCGCCATCACGGTTCCGGCGGGCCTCACCGCGGCCGGGCTCCCCGTCGGCGTCCAGTTCGCGGCCACCCGCGGCAATGAACGCACCCTGTTGGAGCTGGCCTACCTGGTGGAGTCCGAGCAGCCGTTCCCTCGTCTGGATCGTTTTCCAGATAAATTAGGTTAGGCTAAATTTAGAAGAAGCGTTCACGGCCGGAGAGGACGAAATCATGGGCACGAACGTCGAATTGGCGGGAGTCCCGGAGACCATGCTGTGGACGCTCTACAACCGGGCGTCGGAAGCGAAACGAGCGGACGGCATCCTGCGCGACCCGGACTGCGTCCGGATCTTCGACGCGCTCGACTACGACTACGAGCGGGCGTTCGGCGCTCCCGACGGCACGCATGCGGTGCGGTCGCTGCGGTTCGACCAAGCGCTGCGCCCATGGCTGGCGGCGCACCCCGGCGGGACCGTCGTCGAACTCGCCTCCGGGTTGGAGACCCAGTTCCAGCGGTGCGACGACGGACAAGTGCACTGGTTGTGCGTAGACGTCCCCGAAGGCATCGCGCTGCGGGAACGGTTCCTGCCACCGAGCGCGCGCTGTCGCCACCTTCCGATCAGCGCACTCGACCTGGCCTGGCTGGACGAAGTCGACGCCGACCGCGGCGTCTTCATCACGGCGCAGGGGCTGTTCATGTACTTCGAACCCAGCGAGGTGCGGCGGCTGTGCGCCACGATCTTCGACCGACTGCCCGGCGTCGAGCTGATGTTCGACGTCATCCCGCCGTGGTTCTCCCAGAAGACCATGCAGGGCTTTCGCAAAACGCCGCACTACACCGCTCCCCCGATGCCGTGGGGCATCCGGCGCAGCCGGGTCGCGCGACTCCTGCGTGAGTGGAGCCCGCGGGTGGCCGAGGTGAACGTGTCATCCTACGGACCTTCCCGGGGGCCGCTCGCGGTGAGTCTGCCGCTGTTCGAACGTCTTCCGGTGCTGCGCGATATTCCGCCCGCCATAGTCCACGCGCGTGGCGCGCAGTAGGTCAGGGCGCGCTGATCCGCGCCGCGGACGACGGGCGGTCGCGGTGCACCGGTCCGTGGGCATCGTCGCAGTGGCCGTCCAGCACCGGGAGGAGGCGCTGCGCGTCCGCTGCCGCAGAGGCGGTGACGCCGTGACTGTGATCGACCTGCAACGTGGTGTGGGTGATGCCGTAGTCGTGGTCGAGCAACCGCTCGATCCGCTGGCGCAGCCCGTGGCAGTCGGCGCCCGGGCGGACCAGCACATGCGCCGACAGCGCGATGTCACCGGAGGTGATCTGCCAGACGTGCAGGTCGTGCACCTCGTCGACCCTCTCGATGTCCACCAGCCTGCGCCCGAGCACGTCCGGATCGACACCGGCGGGGGCCGCCTCCAGGAAGATCCGGCTGGATTCGCGCACCAGGCCGAGCCCCGCCTTGACCATCAGCGCCACCACGACCAGCGTGGCGATCGCGTCCGCCCTGGCGAATCCGGTGGTCAGCACGACGAGGCCGGCCACAGCGGTGGCGATGAATCCGTACAGGTCGTTGAGCACGTGCTGGAAGGCTCCCTCGACGTTGAGGCTCGACCGGTTGGCCTTGCTGATCGCCCAGGTGGCCGCGATATTGACCGCGACACCCGCCAACGCGGTCACCAGCACGAGTCCGCCGGTGACCTCCGGCGGCTCCAGCAGCCGCCGCACGGCTTCATAGCTGAGCCAGCCCGCCAGCACGAGCAGCGTGACACCATTGGCCTGCGCCGAAAGGATCTCGGCGCGCTTGTAGCCGTAGGTGTATTTGCCCTTCGCGGGACGGGCGGCGAGCCGGATGGCGGCGAGCGCGAGAACGATGGCCGCCGCGTCGGTGAGCATGTGCGCCGCGTCGGACAGCAGCGCCAGCGAGTTCGCCAGCACACCGATCACAACCTCTACCGCCATGAATCCGGCGATCAGAGCGAGCGCGACGGTCAGCCACCTGCGGTCGGCGTTACCGGACACCCCGTGTCCGTGGGCGTGACCATGCCCGTGCTCGTGTCCCATCGACCCAACCCCTCTCGCGTCACTGAAATGTATGCGCATAACTGCATCTGTTCGGTAGCTTAACTCACCGTGACCGGCTCGCGGTGGACAGACACAGTGAGCTGGATCACGTCGCAAAATGCCGCCACGCCGCCGTCCTCGACGACCGTGGCGCGAGCGGCCGCACGCCTGCGCCGCTATGGCATCGTCAGCCGAGCATGGCATGCACCACGGCATACGCGGACATGGCGGCGGCCAACCCGGCAATCACGCTGACCACGACGTTCATCGCCGCGTAGAAATAGGCGCCGCGCTCGGCCAGCCGCACGGTTTCGTAACTGAAGGTGCTGTAGGTCGTCAGCGCCCCGCAGAATCCGGTGCCGAGCCAGGCGAACAGCGGCGTCGCCAGCGCGGTCCCCGCGCCGCTGAGCCCGCCGAGCACGAGACAACCGATCAGGTTGACCAGGAACGTTCCCCATGGGAACAGGCTGTCGCGGCGATCCTGCACCGCCCGGTCGATGAGGTAGCGCAGCGGCGCCCCTAACGCGCCGCCCAAGACGACGAGCAGCACGTTCACGCTGTCCCCTCCGCGGCATGGCCGGACTCTCGGTCGCTACCCGAGCTACCGCGCAGCGTTCCGACGCTCATGCCGACCGCACCCGCGCGCGGCGCCGGCGCTCGTAGCCGGCCCGGGTGAACCACATCGCGGCAGCCGTGGCAAACAGAGCACAGATCACTGTGCCCGTCGTGTAAGCGAACGCGACAGCGAGCGTGCCGGGCCGAAGCAGAGCGCGGATCTCGTTGGCATAGGTGGAGAAGGTGGTGAATCCGCCGAGGACACCCACGCCGAGGAACGGGCGCAGCAGCCGATGCGCCGCCCATATCTCGGTGACCGCCACCATGAGCACGCCGATCAGAAAGCAACCGCTGACATTGGTGAGGAAGGTGGCCCACGGGAATCGACCGGAATGGACCGGCAGCCACTGTGCGATTCCATAACGAGCCAGCGCACCGAGCGCGCCGCCCGCGGCGACGACCAGCAGCGCAGTGCCGTGCATGCCCCAGAGTTCGCGCCATCGGGTGCGACGCGCACGGGTCTCGATCGGGTGCTCGGTCAGTTCAGGCACACAGGTCTCCTATACGCACGATGCGGCGCTGTTCGGAGTAGGACTGTCGGCGGGCGGAATGCCGCGGCTGTTCCGGGTAGCCGCACCGCCGCGCACGGTCACCGCTGCTCGGCCGGTCGGACGCCCTCGTGCGCGACGAGAACCGAGCAGCCCGCGTGCCGGGCGGCCTTCTCTGCGGTGCTGCCCATGAACCGGCCCCAGATGCCCGAGTGTCCGCTGCGCCCGAGGATCAGCAGGTCGGCATCATGGTCCTCGGCCGCGGTGGCCAGCTCCCGTGCTGCCTGACCCGCGCGAATCTCCGCCTGCACCGGGATCCCGCGCTGTTCGGCGGCCGTGGCGGCGGTGTTCAGCCATCGGCGGCAAGTCTGCTCTCCGATCGAGCGTTCGTCCTCGATCTCGCCGACCACCGGACCGTAGTGCGGCAGAAACTCTTCGACTGCCACCACGGTGAGCGCGCAGCGGTGCACCGCCGCCAAGTCGAGCGCCATCGTCAAGGCGGCTCGGGCGCCGGGTGAGTCGTCGTAGCCCACCACGATCCGCTGGAACACCCCTTCATTCTGGTCCCTCGGGGCCGACCCGAGCCAGCATTCGGGCTACGTGGCCGATCACGCCCCGGTCACGGATCGACGTAGTGCCAGCACTTCGGCGGCTGCCCGCTCGCCGGAGCGAATCGCGCCCTCGATGTAGCCCGACCATTCCGTGGCGGTTTCGCTGCCCGCCCAATGGATCGCGCCGATCGGTTGCCGCAGAGCCGAACCCAAAGTGGTCAGCACACCTGGGGGGAAGAAGGCGCCGTAACCACCGCGCGCGTATGGGTCCTCCGCCCAGACCTTTTCGTGCCACTCGATCGGATCGCGGGCCGCGTGGCCGAACGCGCGCACGAGCGATCCGACGATCATGGCGCGTCGCTCCGACGCGGGTAGCGCGGCGAGCCGCTGGGCCGCACGGCCGGGCACCAGCGCGCCGAGCACGCCGGGCCCGCCCGGGCGGGTGGCGTCGAAGGTCACCGGCACCGGATCGTGCGGATTCAGCGACTGGCCGGTGAGCCCGTCGTCACGCCAGAACGGCCGCTCGTAGACCGCGAAGGATTTCAGCACCGACCCCATCGGCATGCGCTGGGTCAGTTGGTCACGGGCCGCGGGCAGCGGCGGATCGTAGGAGATGCGCCCGGCCATGACCGGCGGCACCGCGACGATCACGTGCTCGGCGTGCACTTCGCCGAACTCACCGCCCACCCGGACCCCATCGGCCTGCTGCCGGATCGACGTGACGGCCGCACCGAGACGCAACGCCCGCCCCAATTCCACCCCCATGGCCAGCGCGGGCCCGTCGGCCCCTTCGACGAACAGCCGGGTCACCGTCTCGGCCGTGATCCCCGCTTCGACGCCACCGGCCGAGCGGATCGTGGTCAGCAAGCCGAGCATCGAGATGCTTCCGACGTCGACGCACAACTCTTCGCCGATCATCACCTCCGCCAGGTGCCGAGCGCGCCGCTCGGGCAGATTCCGGCGCAACCAGGTCGCCGCGGTCATCGCGTCCAGGCGATCCGCGCCCGGCGTGGTCCACGGGCGCGCGAGGTCGACGCGGGCGGCCATCCGTTCCAGTCGCCACATGGCCTGGGCCAGCACCACCAGGACGAGTGTGGGTAGCGGCGGACGCGCGCCGGTGAACCGCCGCCGGACCACGCCTTCGACCAGCAGGTCGACCCCGGCCGGTGGCGGATACGTCAGGGCGCCGTACTCCTCGGCCAGCGCGGCGAAGCTGGTGTGCGCTCCCGAGATCCACTGTCCGCCGAGGTCGATTGCCCATCCGTCGCCGACCCGTGCGGTCAGCGTCCGGCCGCCGACCCGATCGGCGGCTTCCACAACGACGACCTCGCGCCCCGCCGCCCGCACCGCTCGCGCCGCGCACAATCCGGCGTAGCCTGCGCCGACGACAACCACATCCGCGCGGTCCATAGTGGCCTCCCGTCGCCGCACCCCGTAACTCGACAACCACTGTCGATCACACACCGCCCCCGCGCAACCGACGTTGCGCATCCGGGGCCATGCCGCTACCGCCGAACCACCGGCGCGGGTCCGCCTCAGCTACCCGCGGGCGTCAGCGTGGGGGCCCGGGTCGCGAGCACGTGTCGTTGCGGAAACGACACGAAACAGCGGCTGCGGATTCGCCGATAGAGGGCCAAGGTGAGGGTGCCGAAGAGCCTGGCGCGTCCTGGCTTCGGGCTAGCCTCTGGGACAGGCTCAGGTGGAGGAAGCGACATGACCGCAGCAACCGTCATCCGTCCGCTGGCGCCGAGCGAGGCGATCTTCGCCAATAGCGAAGTCCTCGTCGGCTATTCGATCAGAGTGACGGGTCGGTTGGATCTCACCGCGCTGTCCGCCGCGTTCGAGGCCGTGGTCCGTGCCCGCCCGATCCTCGGCGCCCGCCTGGAATCGGACGAGCACGGCGGGCATCTGCTACTCGAATCGCCGGGTTCGCCGCCGGAGATCTCGGTCACCGACGGTGATCCCGAACGGTTGCTCACCGGCGCCCGGTTGGATCAGCGCAGAATGCTCGGGACCCTGTGCGTGGTACGCGACGGCGCCAACGCGGGCGTCACCCTGGTGACTCACCACAGCATCGCGGATGCCTGTCATTCGCTGGCCGTATTCGCCGAGCTGTGGTCCTGCTACACCGATCTCACCCGAGGCTGCCTGCCCGAGCTGGCCCCGCACGGATTCCCGGGGTCGGTGGAAGACCTCCTGCGCAAACGCGGCGTCGAGAAGATCGACACACCAGCGCTGCCGCCCCGCGCGGCCGGTGTCGCCCAGACCCATTGCGGCCCGGACGATCTCGACTACCTGCTGCCCCGCACGGCCCGCTGCAGGCTGACCCGGGAGCAGACCGCGGCGCTGATCGAACTCGGGCACCGGGAGAAGACTACGATCAACGGGCTCGCCTCCGCCGCGATTTTGCTCACCGAGGCCGAGTTGCGCGGCCTGTCGCTGACCGAGCTGAGCTACACCTACTCGGTCGACCTGCGCACCCGGGTGCGGCCGCCGATCGGCATGACCGAGGGCACCAACGTCCTCGGCTTCGCGAATTTCGTTCCCACGCCCGGCGCGACGCTGGTCGAGCTGGCTCGTGCCATCAGCGATGCGTTACGCGACGGACTCGGCTCGGGCATCGTGCAGCAGACCCCGCTGCACATCCCTGAAATCGCCGCGGGTCCCCCGCCACGCGCGCCGGGCATCGTGCTCGCCACCAACTGGGGCCGGGTGTGCAGGCCCCGGGTGCCGGACGCGCTGCGGGTCACCGACTTCCGCTCGATCATGCTCGGCAAGCCGGATAAGACCGGCCACCGGCTCCAGCAGCCGAGCGGCACCATCATCATCAGCACCTTCGACGACCGGCTGAGCATCGAGATCCACCATCCCGACGAGACCACCGAGGAACAGCGAGTACGCGTGCGCCTGCTCGCGACGCACCTGTCGGTGTCCGGCGCGAGCACAAGCTGAACACGACCGCCGAATACGCCCTGTTCACTCGACACCCGCGCCGAGCAACAGTGCAGCCGCAGGCAGGCGAATAGCGCACACAGCCTGCACAGGTTCGAAAGCGCAGCATACCGGCACAGTCGGACGCAGCCCGCCAGCAGCACACCGGGCGTGGGAGCGAAGCCGGAGACAGCTTCGGACGAAGTCCGTCCGTAGCCAGCCCCAGGCCGAGCGAAGACGACGGCGGCCGCATGAACAAACACAATCAGACGAAGTCCGTCAATAGCCAGCCCAAGGCCGAACGAAGACGACGGGCAGCCGCATGAACAAACACAGCCGGACGAAGTCCGTCCGTAGCCCGCGCCGGGCCGAGCGAAGACGACGGCAGCCGCATGAACAAACACAATCAGACGAAGTCCGTCAATAGCCAGCCCAAGGCCGAACGAAGACGACGGGCAGCCGCATGAACAAACACAGCCGGACGAAGTCCGTCCGTAGCCCGCGCCGGGCCGAGCGAAGACGACGGGCAGCCGCATGAACAAACACAGTCGGACGAAGTCCGTCCGTAGCCCGCGCCGGGCCGAGCGAAGGCGAGGCAGCCGCATGAACAAACGCAGTCGGACGAAGTCCGTCCGTAGCCCGCGCCGGGCCGAGCGAAGGCGAGGCAGCCGCCTATTCTACGAAGACGGCGGCAGTGAGGTTGGTGATGGTGCGGACGATCCGGACGGCGGCGCGGGAACGGTGGGACGAGCACGCGGGCTGGCGCGGTGCGGTCCGGCAGGCCGAACTTCCTGGTGGACAACCTGTTTGGGTGGTCGCGGGATACGACGAGGTTGCCGCCCTGCTCTCCGACGAACGGCTCAGCCTGGACAAGCGGCGCTCCGGCGGCGGCTACGCGGGGTTCGCGCTGCCACCCGCGCTGGACCGCAATCTGCTCAACATGGATGGCGACGAACACGGCCGGATCAGACGACTGGCCGGGCCCGCGTTCTCCCGCGGCGCGGCCGCGAACCTGCGGCCCCTTGTGCGCCGGATCGCCGAGGGGACCTTCGACGCGCTGGACGAGGCGCCGGGCGAAGCGGTCGATCTGCTCGACCGCCTGTGTCTTCCGGTGCCCGCCTTGGTCATCGGCGAATTACTCGGTGTACCAGCAGATCTGCATCCCGGCCTGCGTGACGCCGCCACGTCCATGGTGACGTTCGACGCGGCGTCGCCCGAATCCGGACGGCGGCTCGTCGCCGCGATCGGCTGGCTGACCACGACCTTCACCGATCTGGTCGCCGCGAAACGTGCCAGGCCGGGCGATGATCTGATCAGCGAATGGCTGTGCGCCGCCGACGACGCCCGGACGCTTTCCGAGGACGAACTGGTCTCGCTCGCGTTCCTGATGATGCTGGCCGGACTGGAGAACGCGGTACACCTGTGCGGCAATCTGATCGCCACCCTGCTCGGCTCCGGGGGCGTCACCGCGGCCGACTGGCCAGCCCGCCGCCGCGACCTGATGGAGCGAGCCAATCCCCTCCCGTTCGCCATCCGCCGTTTCGCGGTGACCGAGCTGACTGTCGGCGGCCAGACCATCTCCCGCGGCGACACCGTCCTGCTCTCGATATTCGGCGCCGATTCCGATCCCGCCCGCGCGGGCAGGCCGAGCCTCATGTTCGGTCGCGGACCGCATTATTGTCTCGGCGCGCAGACCGCGGACCTCATCGTGGACGCCGTCGTCCCGGAATTCTTCGCGCGATATCCCAAGGCACGGCTCACCGTCCCCGAGTCCGAATTGACCTACCGCGACTCGTGGCGCGCCCATGGATTGGTCGCGCTTCCGGTGGCGCTCGGCGGCTGACCCGATCACGAAGCTGTCGTCAAGCGCGAGCGGCGGCGGTGCGGACCAGTGTCTGCAAGGGATCGGTCAGCACATCGGTGAAAGCCAGTTCCGCGGCGCCGATCAGGGTCGCGTCGCCGCCGAGTGCGCTGGTGCGCAACCGGACCCGTTCGCGGACGGCTTGCAGGCCGTTCACCGCCACCCGGCTGCGCACCTGCGCCGCGGCGGCCAGGTAGATCTCGCGCAGTACGCCGCCGAAGACCACCATCGACGGATTGAAGATGTTGACCAGATTGGCGACGCCGTAGCCGAGCCATTCGCCGATTTGGTGCAGCGCGTCCCGCGCGGCGGCGTCACCGCGCGCGGCGGCCTCGACGATGGCGTCGACCGCCGCCTGTCCCGGTGGATCGGAACGACCTGCCGCCGCGATCAACCCGAGTTCGCCCGCCTCGGCCTCGAAGCAGCCGCGGGAACCGCAGGCGCAGGCCCGCCCGCCCGGGTTCACGATCATATGCCCGACCTCCCCGCCGTAGCCGCCTTCGCCGCCGAGCAGCTCGCCGTTCATGATGATGCCGCCGCCGATGCCGACGTCGCCATGCAGGTAGATCAGGTTCGCCAGGCCCTCGCCCACCCCGCGTTCGCGTTCGGCCAGCGCGCCCAAGTTGGCGTTGTTACCGACCGCGACCCGGAGCCCGAGATCGAGTTGCTCGGTCATCTTCGCGCCGAACGCGACGTCCACCCAGCCGATGTTGGGCCCGTACCGGACGACGCCGTCCTCCTCGCGGACCATGCCGCAGAACGCGACGCCGACGCCGACGCAGACCGAATCCGCTGCCGCCGCATCGATCATCGTGCGGGCCATCGCCACCAGTGCGGCGATCACGTCCTCCGGGTCGAAGGCGCCGCGGGGGCGGGCGGTCTCGGTGCGATCGAGCACGGCGCCGCCCAGCCCGACCCGTGCGGCGGCGAGCCGGTCCGCGCCGACGTCGAGCGCGACGACGTACACGCGTTGCTCTTGCGGCCGCACCACCAGAGACGGCCTGCCCGCCCGCCCGGTCTGGCCGGGCAGCTCCTCGCTCACCAAACCCGCGGCGGCCAGGTCGGTGGTCAGGGCGAGGATGGTGCTGCGGTTCAACCCCATTCGTTCAGCGAGGGTCGCACGCGACACGGCGCCGCCGCGGTGCACGTGTCGCAGCAGCGTGGCGAGATTGCGCGTGCGAATTTCCTCGGGGGAAGGTGCTGCTCGCATTCACCGGGCCTTCGTCGCGGGACAGGGATTCATCGATGCAGGAGTGCACGCCTCCGGGAGAGCGCGTCCACTCCGGCGGCCAAGAGCAGCACGAATCCTGTCACAACGAATTTCGTGCCCGCGCTGTAGCCCATCAGCCCCATCCCGTTGTTGATCACCGCGACCACCGCGGCGCCGAGTACTGCGTCCAGCATCCGCCCGCGTCCGCCGAACAGGCTGGTGCCGCCGATCACCGCCGCGCCGACCGCGGTGAGCAGCACATCGCTGCCGCCGGTATTCGGATCTACTGAGTTCGCCCGCGAGGCCGCGATCAGTCCGCCGACCGCCGCCATCGTCGAACACAGCACGAAGGCGGTGATTTTCACGCGGTCCACCGCGATGCCCGCCCGTCGGGCGGCCTCCGCGTTGCCGCCGACCGCGTAGATGTGCCTGCCGAACGAGGTGCGATCGAGCAGGAACGTCCACAGCAGCAACAGCGCGGCGATCAGCGGCACCACGATGGGCATGCCGGTCAGCGAATGCAGCTCCGGATTGCGGCTGCGCTCGCCGTTGAGCACCAGCACCGCCGCGCCCGCCACGATCGCCAGCACCGCGACGCGCACCGCGACCACCGGCGCCGTCGCACCGGTGAGGCCGAGTTTCGTGCGGGCCCGCAGCTTCCGGTACTGGACGATCGCGAACCCTGCGACGAGGACGGCGTACAGCGCCCAACCCAGTAGCGGGGGCACGTTCTTGTTCGCGACCGCGACGATCGTCTCGTCGCGGATCGCGATATTGCGTCCGTTGTCCATGATTTTCAGCGCGACGCCCTGCAGGGCGAGAAACGCGGCCAGCGTCACCACGAACGACGGAATGCCGATCTTCACCACGACCGTGCCGATCACGAGCCCGATCGCCACGCCGGTGAGCAGGGAGACACCCACCGCCAGATACCACGGCCACCCTTTGTCGGTGAGCAGCACGGCGAGCACGGCGGCGCAGACCCCGCTGGTGAACCCGGCCGACAGATCGATCTCGCCGAGCAGCAGCACGAAGATCAGGCCCATCGCGATCACCGCGATCGCCGCACCCTGGGTGAACAGATTGGCGAAGTTGGCCTCGGACATGAAGACCGGGCGTGCCGCCCAGAAGATCACGGAGAGCACGACGAGCGCGATCACCGACGGCAGCGCGCCCATGTCGCCGCCGCGTACCCGGCCGACGTAGCCGGTCACCAGGTCGGTCACCGGCGCCGCCGCCGGTCGCTGCTCGGTCGCTACGGCGTTCATCGGGTGACTCCGCTCGTTTCGAGACCGAGCGCGCCGCTGCGGCCTGCCGTGATCAATTCCACGACCTGCGAGTGCGTCACGTCGGAGGTCCGGACCTGGGCCGCCATCCGGCCGAGGTAGAGCGCGGCGATCCGGTCGGACACCGCGAAGACGTCGTTCATGTTGTGCGAGATCAGCACCACCGCCAGGCCCTGGTCGGCGAGCCGGCGAACCAGCTCGAGCACCTGCTGGGTCTGCGCCACGCCCAGCGCGGCGGTCGGCTCGTCGAGGATCACCACTTTGCTGTTCCACAGCACGGCTTTCGCGATGGCCACTGTCTGGCGCTGGCCACCGGACAGGCTCGACACCTGCTGACGGACCGATTTGACGGTGCGCACCGACAGGCTCGCCAACGTTTTGACGGCGAGTTCTTCCATCGCGTACTCGTCCAGCACGAGGCCGCGTCTGCGTTCCCGGCCGAGGAACATGTTCTGGACGATGTCCAGGTTGTCGCAGAGCGCGAGATCCTGGTAGACGATCTCGATGCCGAGCGCCGCCGCGTCGCGCGGGTTGTGCACCTGCACCGGCCTGCCCGCGAAAAAGAACTCGCCCGCATCGATCGGATGCGTACCGCCGATGCACTTGACCAGCGTGGACTTGCCTGCGCCGTTGTCGCCGACGAGCGCGGTGACCTCGCCGGGATAGGCGCTGAAACCGACCTCGTGCAGGACGTGGACCGGGCCGAAACTCTTTTCTATTCCCCGTAATTCGATGACCGGCAGTTCGGACATGGGGTAGCTCCTCTGAAAGGGGTGGGGCCCCTTCCGCCGTCCCCTCATCGAACCGCGGAAGGGGCGTGCGGCATCAGATCCCGTTGTCCGCGCAGAGTTTCGCGAACTCGCCCGCACACAACTCGGCTTTGGTGACGTAGCCGTCGGCCACGACGTCCTTGACGTTCTGCGGATAGATCGGCTTCGGTTCCAGCAGCACGGAGGGAACGTCCGTGTTCGACTCCGGGTCGCGCACCGTGCCGTTGGTCGTGCCCTGCTCCCCCTTCGCCAGGGCGACAGCGAGTTTCGCGGTGGCCTCCGCCTCTTTCTGGATCGCTTTGTAGACGGTCATGCACTGATCGCCGTTGAGCACGTTCTGCAGGCCCTGGACGGTCGCGTCCTGCCCGCTGACCGGGACCTGGCCGTTGAGCTTCTGCTTCTTGAGCACCGCGATCGCGGCGTTGGCCAGCCCGTCGTTCGCCGCGACCACGCCCGCGATGTCCGGCCGACCGGTGAGCATCTGCTCGAATATGGTGCCCGCCGTGATGTTGTTCCATTCCGGGACAGCCTGATCCGGACCCTTCAGGTATTGGCCCGCGTCGAACCTGGGTTTCAGCACGCCGTCGTAGCCGGTCTTCAGCAAGGTGGCGTTGTTGTCGGTCGGCCCCCCGTTCAGGTACGCGACCACCGGGCGGACCGTGTTGCGATCGGTGAGGCACTTCGCGACGCCCTCGCCGAGCAGGCTGCCGACCTTCACATTGTCGAAGGAGACGTAGTACTGCGCGCCGCCGCCGAGGGTGAGCCGGTCGTAGTCGATCACGGTGACACCTTGGGCTTTCGCCTTCTGGATCACGGCTTTGCCGGTGCCGCTGTCCAGGTTGGTCATCACCAGCACCGACGCGCCGTTGGTGATCATCTGGTCGGCGATGGTCTGGAAAGCGTTCTTGTCGCCCTGGGCGTTCTGGATATCGGCCTTGACGCCCGCGGCGTCGAACGCCTGCTGCAAGTACTTCCGGTCCGCGGTCTCCCAGCGTGCGGAAGTCTTGCTGTCCGGGAGGATTACGCCGATCTGCGCTTTTCCGCCGGAATCCGCGGAGTCGTCGCCGCAAGCGGTGAGTGCTGTCATGAGCGCGACCGACAAAGCCGCGGCGGTGAACATGCCCTGACGCATGAGTGGGCCTTTCATACACCAGCCGCGGTAGTGCCCGGGCCGGTCGGAGTGGAGCGAATGTTGTTCACGGCAACATATCGGACTGTGACGGACCGCACAATAGGTAATTTGTTGTTCCCGATAACAATCTCGATATACGCGCATTCCCTCAGGTGAACGCCGGTCCGCATGAGCGGTCGCGGGGCCGAGGAGGGCTCGTGAACAGGCGTGTCGGCGGCCCGGACGCATCGCCGCCGAGGGATCGGACGGGCTCCGCGATCGCGGACCGGACATCCGGCGCGCGGCATCGGGACGGTCGCAGAAAAACGGACCACCCAGGATCGGGCGCATAACGGCGCGTCGGCACAGTACGCTTGGCGGTGAATCATGGCGCGGTAGCGACAGACTGGGATCCGGGAGGGGAACAGTGGATACGCTCGAGCTCGACCCGGCGGCGGTGGCCGCCTACACCGCGATCGCGGACGCGGTGTCCGAACAATTGGCGTCGGCCGCCGCGGTTGCCTCCGGCGCGGTGAATCCGGACCAGCTGGCCGGCGATCTCGGGCTCGTCGGCGCGGAATTCGCGGCCCGGTTCTCCGCGGCGGTGTCCGAACACGCGGAGGCGTTGTCAACCGCGGGGCAGTTGGTCGGCGTCTACGGCAAAGTCCTGCGCGATTACCGCGAAAAGGCACAGGACGTCGACGCCGCCACGGCGGGTGCCATCACCCAGGCTGGGGAGGAGATGGCATGAGAAGCCTGATGGGACTGCGAAAACGCGCGCACGCCACCCCGGCCGCCGAGGCCACCCGGCCGCCGCGCACGGAGCCGGGCGTCGACCCGCCCATCGTCGCCGCGCTGGTACGCCCACTGCTGACCTTGCGCTCCTCGCTCGGCACCGGTGTCGGCGTGCCGAATGCGGCTGCGACCAGCGCGCTTTCGGCCGCCACCACGCAGGCGTCCGACACCGAGGATCCGCACCGCGAAGGATTGCACGCCCTGGAGTCGACCTGGACCTCACGCGCCGCCGCCGCCGCGGTGCCCGCGCTGCGTACGACGCAGACCCAGATCGGTGACATCTCCGATCGCGGGCCTGCCTACCTGTCCGTCCTCGCCGACGCGCACGCCACCTCCGGGCGTGCGGCCCAGCGCGTCGACCAGATCATCGCCGAGTTCCGGCGCGACGCGCGCGAGATCCTGGACAACGCGAGCTCGGCGCCGGAGACCGACGCCGTCATCGCGCGCGCCACCCGAGCGCTGCGCGACGCCATCACCACGGTGACCGCGGCACGCACCGAAATGAGCGACCACACCAGAAGACTCGATGACATGGGACCGCTCACGGTGACCGCGCCGAGCGGCGTCGCACAGGGCGGGACCATACAGCCCGGCACCACCGGGCACGTCGTCCCGGGCACCACGACACCGGCCACCACGCAGCCGATGGACCCTGCCGCGGCCGCACAGCTCCAGTTGCAGCAGCAGCTCATCGCCGCGGGAGTGCAACTCGGCAGCACGGCCATCAACGCGGGCGTCGACATCGGCACACACATCATCGACAAGATCGCCGAAGTCGGCATGCACACCATCGACACCGTCGCGGCGTCGGCGGACAAAGCGATTCCGGAACTGATCAACCCTGGCTCCACCACGAACCACGGCGCGAACGGCGACGACTCGCGGAACTCCTCGAAGTTGTTCGACTTCGGCGGGTCGCAGGACAAGCCCTCCTCCAGTGGCGCCAATTCGGTGATTCCGCCCAACAACTCCGCACCGACCACTCGATCGGACGCGCCGCGACCGGAGAGCAGGCCCGCGCCCGCTGGAACACCACCCGCCGTCGACTCGGCCCCTCCCGCGCCCGCGGGCCGCCCGGACCACCCCGGCCATCCAGGCCCGACCGGCGGCATGATGCTGCCACCGGCGCCGCCTCCGGGCGGTAGCGACCAAGAACACAAGCCGCGCGACGGCCAGCTCGGGGTGACCATCCCGTCCGCCGTGACGGCGGTGGTGCCGGTGCTGGGCGAATTCGACGACGATGCCCCCTGACCGGGAGCATCCCAGTCAGAATGTGGGCCACGGCAATCCGTTCGACACGGGTCTGCCGATGCTGCGCATCCCCGCGGGCAAGCCGTCGAAGCGGCGGCGTCCGCACGGCCGCCGCAAGGTGATCCGTCGCCGCGAACCGGAGTTCGCGGCCGCGGAGCCGCCGCGTGCGCCGGACAAGCAGAGCACCCGGCCGCAATTCGGCGAGTGGGAACAGTGGCTCGAACCGGCGTCCCCGGCCGAGCAACAGCCGGAACCGCCCGTGCAGCAGCGCAGCGCGCCGCCCGAGCCGGAGCCGCCTGCCGTCGAGCAGAGCAACGGTAAGATGCCCGCGATCATCAATCGATCCGGCGTCCATCCCGGCAATCCGGTGCGCCATCCCCGGCGGCAGGCGGATCAGCCGCGCCGCAACTGGTCGCTGACCGTGCTGATCGTGCTCGGTATCGCCGTCGCTGCCGTCTCGATCGGGCTGACCATCATCTACGGTTCCGATACGAAGACGCGCACGGCGGCGGCGACATCTCCCGCACGCTCGGCGGGTTCCGCGCAGTCCACCTCGACGTCCACCACGTGGGCCAAGCCGCCGTGGGCCATCGCGACCCCGGGATGCGAGCAGCGGCGCGCCCCCGACGTCGTCTCCGGCACCGACCCGGGCGGCACCGGCAATGGCCCCGATGCCATCCTCGCCTTCGAATACGCCTATTACGCCGAGCGTTCCGGCTACCGAGCGCGTGCGGTGGTCGCGCCGGACGCGGCGGTGGCGCCCGCCGATCAGATTCAGCGCGGCATCAACCACGTGCCGGTAGGCACCCGTTACTGCGTGTTGATCACTCGCGCAGTGAACAGTCCCGCCGGACAGGAGCGGTGGGAAGTCCGGCTGACCCAACAGCTCCCCGGCGAGGAAACGAATACTTTCACGCAGTTCATCACCACCCGGACCGGTACCGACCAGACCCTGATCACCGGGATCACGGCAGGCTGACCACTTCTGGTCTTCGCAGCGGCTGCGCGGCACTCAATTCACCTGCGAGCATGAGCATCTCGACGCGGCTCCAGAGCAAGCCCGGACGAACGATGTCGCCGCGGTCGCGCCCACCGAGAACGACACCGAGACAGCTTCGGCCCGAATCCACATCGGCGACTGCAGAATTCTGGTTCGCGACGTCGGAGACACGAGCGGTACGCGAGATCGGCGATGCGCAACCGCGCCGATCTGCACAAGCCCGGCTCGAACGGCCGCGCACACCCTGTGTCGACTGGGGCAGCCCTGGCTCAGTGCGGCCTGAGCTTGACGACCGGAATGATTCGGTCCGTCTTTTCCTGGTACTCGGCGAAGCCGGGCATCACCTCGACCATGGCGGCAAAGAGCCGGTCGCGCTCCGGGCCGTCGGTGAGCGGAGTCGCGGTCGCCGGGACGGTTTCGGAGCCGATTTCGAGGGTGACCTCGGGATCGGCGCGGACGTTGTGCAGCCAGTCGGGGTTGGTCGGGGCGCCTGCTTTGGAGGCGATGACGACGATGTCGTCGCCGTCGCGGATGAAGGCAAGGGGGTTGGTGCGCGCAAGCCCGGATCTGGCGCCGGTCGTGGTGAGCAGGAGCAGCTCATGGCCCGCGAAAGGACCGCCGACCTTGCCCTGGTTGGCCCGGAATTCTTCGATGATCTGGGTGTTCCAGTCGCCTGCCATGGCCGTTTCTCCCGGGGTCGTTGGTGATCATGCGCGAGCCTACTCGGATCTATCTGAAACGAATGCCTCTCACATGTTGCCCGCGCCGCGGTGCCCCAGGCGACGCCCACAGGCGGTCAGGGTTAGCACACCGTGCCCCTGTATACGGGTGTTCGCGCCGATCCGTGACGGATCGACCGAGGCTCGTCCGGCAATGAGCATCGGTGTCACCCGGTCGGGAATCCCGTTCTGCTGCTGGAACCCATCGCGGCCCGAACGGTCTTCGATCTCGGTCGGGAGAGCAGCATCGGCAAGCCCAGCTACAGCAGCTCGTAGCTCCATGCATCCGTTCCTACCATCCACCGCGACCGAACTCGACAATCTGCAGCCGACCCGGAGAAGTGATCGAGCCACTTCGAAACCTGGCCCTAGTCCATCAGGAAGGTGTTTGCACAGCGTTAGGAAACGGACACCGGCTGGCGGAGCGCCGATTTCGGTGTCGCGGTGAGCGACTTGTCCAGGTTCGTGCGCAGGGTGGTGGCCGAATCGAGCAAGTAGTTCTGCCGGACCCGCCAGGGATGGCGGTCGCCCTGGCGCGGGAACTCGCCGATGGAGCGCTGGATGTAGCCGGAGGCCAGATCCAGCAGCGGATGCTCGTCCAGTTTCCCCCGCGGCTCGGGCACCACGACGGCATAGCCCTTGCGGTCCATATGGTTGAGCACCTTGCAGACCAGCCGGGAGGTGAGATCGGCGCGCAGAGTCCACGAGGCGTTGGTGTACCCGATGCACACGGCGAAGTTGGGCACGCCGGTGATCATCGTCCCCTGCCAGACGAACTGCTCGTACAGGGCGACCCGCACGCCGTCGACGCTCGGGGTGATGCCGCCGAAGGCGAGCAGTTGCAGCCCGGTGGCGGTGACCACCACATCCGCCTCCAGGACTCGGCCGGACTTCAGTCGAATGCCTTCCGGCACAAACGTATCGATGTGATCGGTGACGACTTCGGCCTTGCCCTTCTTCATCGCCTTGAAGAAATCCGCGTCGGGCACGGCGCACAGGCGCTGGTCCCAGGGGTTGTAACTGGGCGTGAAGTGCTCGGCAACGAGCTTGTCGTCCTTCAGGATTCGCGCGGTGACGCCGGTGAGCAGCTTGCGCGCGCGTTCCGGGCGGCGACGGCAATATTGGTAGAAGCCGATGGTGAACAGGATGTTCTTGGTGCGGATCGCCCGATGCGCCAACCGCGGCGGAAGCAGTGCGCGGATCTTGTCGGCCAGCTTGTCGCGGCCGGGCACGGCGCTGATCCAGGTGGGCGTGCGTTGCAGCATCGTCACCAGTTCCGCCTGCTCGGCCAGCGCCGGAACCAGCGTGACAGCGGTCGCGCCGCTGCCGATCACGACGACGCGCTTGCCGCGGTAGTCGAGGTCCTCCGGCCAGAACTGCGGGTGCACCACCGTCCCCGAGAAGGAGGAGATGCCAGGGAATTCCGGCGCGTACGGCCGCTGGTAGTCGTAGTACCCGCCGCAGGAATACAGGAAGCCGCAGGTGAGGGTGCGGGTCTCCAGGGCGCCCGCTTCGTCGCGGTGCTCGAGCGTCAGCGTCCAGCGTGCGCTCCGGCTATCCCAGTCGGCGGCGAGCACCTTGGTGCGGTAGCGGATGTGCCGGTCGATGCCGTACTCCGTGGCGGTCTCGGTGATGTAGCGCAGGATCGAGGGACCGTCGGCGAGCGCCTTGGTTCCACGCCACGGCTTGAATGGATAGCCGAGGGTGAACATGTCGGAGTCCGAGCGAACGCCCGGATACCGGAACAGATCCCAGGTGCCGCCGAGCGCGTCACGCGCCTCCAGGATGGCGTAGGTCTTGCCGCGGCACTCGGTCTGCAGCCGGTAGGCCGCGCCGATGCCGGATAGTCCGGCCCCGACGATCACGACATCGAGGTGTTCCGGCGGTGCGGCGGTCTCGGTCATCCCTCCAGTGTGCGAGCCGAACGAACCGCTTTCTTGACTTTGCGCGACAACTATTTGATCCTCGACGACATGTCCGTGATTCGATCGGCGGGGCTGCGCGGGTTCCGTGCCACCGTGGCCGAGCTGGGCGGGGACGCCGAGGCGCTGGCCACGGCCTGCGGCTTGCCGGCGGCCACGCTCGACACCGACGACCTGCTCGTTCCCGAGGAGCAGGTAGCGGCCGTCCTGGAGCTGGCCGCGCAACGGCTGCACTGCCCCGACCTGGGCCTGCGAGTTTCCCAGCGCCAGGACCTGGACATGCTCGGTCCGCTGGCGCTGGCCATCCGTAACTCACCGTCGGTGTCCGACGTGATCGAGTGCTCGGCGCGATATCTGTTCCTGCACGCGCGTTCGCTGACTCTGGCGCTGGAGCCGGACCCCTATGCCGAGCGCGGCGTGATCGCGCTCCGATACGGCGTGCAGCCGGGGCTCGCGATGCCCGTGCAGGGCACCGACCTGGGGCTGGCCTTCGTGCATCGCACCATCCAGCGCCTGGTGGACGACCGCTACGGACTGCGCTCGGTCGAACTGCCCTACCGACCGAAGGCGCCGATCGCGAGCTACGAGGAGTTCTTCGGCGCACCGGTACGCGTCGAGCGGCCGTCCGCCGCGCTGCGGGTGCCGAGCAGCCTGGCGACCCGCCCACTCACCGGCGGCGACGAGAACCTGCACCGGCTGGCCATGGCGTTCCTCGCCGAGCAGTCCGGCGGCGCGGACGCGGCGATCGCGCCGAAGGTGCGTGCCGCCGTGCGTCAGCTGCTCGGCACGGCCGCGCCCGAAATCAGCGCTGTAGCACGGCTTCTGACGGTGCATCCGCGTACACTGCAACGGCGTCTGGCCGCCGAGCACACCTCGTTCGCCGCGATCCTGGACGAGGTCCGGCGGGATGCGGCGCGGCGGTATCTGACCACGACGGACATGCCGATGAGCCAGGTCGCCTCGCTGATCGGGCTGTCCGAACAGGCGACGTTCACCCGGTGCGCCCGAAGATGGTGGGGGACAACGCCTACCGCGCTGCGGCGCACGGGATCGCACGGAACGATCCAGCCGCACAACACTTTCGGGTGACAGCACGGCAACGGTCCAGCGTCCGATTCGCCCGGTTCGGTAACGGTTGCTCCCGAAAGCACCCGACCCATTCCCTCCTCGACGCTCGGTCTCTACCGTCGAATACCGGGTAGGTGTGTGCCGGAAGGGGGACCCATGAGCGAGCGTAGCGAGCGCGAAATCAGCGCAGCCACCCCGGTGGTCACGGCGGAGCCGCACGTCGGCGAGGCGGAGTCATGACCACCGACAGCTGGCGCGGGCGCGTGGCGGAGGCGCTGGGCCGCGTCCCCGGACTGACCTCGCGACAGCGGTCATGCCTGGCCGAAGCCCTGCTGGAGCCGGACCGGCGCCTGCTCATCCATCGAAACGTGGCGCACCCGCCGGACGACCATGCCCACGCGCTTCTCGTCTGTGGCACAGGGCTTTTCGCGTTGCGCTTCGCCCAGGATGTCCCCGCGCGGCTGGACGGAATCCGCCGCCATGCCGAGGCGAGGTTCGGCAAGGTGCAGTTCGGGCGGGAGAAGGTCGTCGCTCACGATGTGCAGCTCGTGCTGCTCGTTCCCGGCGAGATCGGCGTCGCCGCGGACGGTAGGTTCGCCCTCGCCGGACCGGCCGATCTCGATCGGGTGATCCGCACACGACATCGGCAGTTGCGGCCGAGCCGGGTCCACGCGATCGCGAGCACCGTCGCCGACCAGACCCTCGACTACGACCTACTGGAGATCGAGGAGCCGGACGCAGCTCCAGCTCTGCTCGACCGGTCGGATGTCACTGCCCCACAGCGCGATGCGGCACTGCGGAGGCCGTTCCAGCACTGGATGACCTTCCTCGATCCCGATCAGGAGGCGCTGGTGTCGCGCACGTACACCGGCCCCGCACGACTGACCGGCCCGGCAGGCACCGGCAAGACGGTCGTAGCCCTGCACCGCATGGCCAGGCAGGCGAAACGATCCACCGGACGGCAGCTGTACACGACCTTCGTCAAGACGCTGGCGAACTGTCAGGAAACACACTTCCGCCAGCTCGCGCCGGGGACCGAGAGACATGTCCAGTTCGCCGGTTTGCATGCTTGGGCGATGGATTTCCTGGGGCAGCGGATCGCGCCGCCGAGGCTCGATCCGCGCGGCGCCGATCGCGTTTTCGGCCGGGTGTGGGATCGGGCGAGAGCCGATTTCGAGACCATCGAGCCGCACGACAGCTACTGGCGCGAGGAGATCGACCGCGTCATCAAAGGCCGCGAGATCAACGATCTCGATGTCTATTTGCGCGCGGAACGCAACGGGCGCAATGGAATTCGACTCGATGATGTGCAACGCGCCGATGTGTGGCACAAGCTCTACGTCCCGTACGTGCGCGACATGCGGACGCTGGGCATCTCCGACTACAGCGACGTCATCGCCATCGCGCTGGCCGAGATCCGCAACGAACCGCTCGCGCAACCCTACGACGCGGTCGTGGTCGATGAAGTACAGGACATGACGCTGGCCGGGCTGCGGCTGGCGCACGCCATCGCGGGCGGAGACGGATCGAGTCCGCTGCTGCTGCTCGGTGACGGCCAGCAGCAGGTGTACGCGGGCGGCTGGCGGATGGCCGACGCGGGCATCACCTTGCGTGGCCGTGGCGAGATCCTCCGGGTCAATTACCGCAATCGCCGTCGCGTCTGGGAGAACGCGGCGGGAATCGACGCGGTGAACGCGCTCGGCGATTTCGACGGCGACGGCGGTGTGGCGCTGCGTGACGCCGATGTCACGTTGCCCGACGGCGCCGTGGACATTTGGCGCGGTCCCGACCAGTACCTGGAGAGCGCACTGGTGACCGGCATTCACGAGTGCGGCAAACCGCTGTCCGATATCGCTGTGCTGACCAGGACGAATCAGGAAGTCGACCGGCTCATCGGCGCGCTCGACGCGGTCGGGATCGCGACGCTCCCCCTGACCGACTTCAACGGAACACCGAGCGCCGCGGTCAAAGTCGGCACGGTCCACCGTGCCAAGGGCATCGACTTCGCGGCGGTCTTCCACCCGACCTGGTCCGACGACGACCGACCGCGCACCGGAGCGAGCCGCGAACGGGCCGAACTCGCCGACCGCCAGAAACTCGTGGCGATCACACGGGCGCGCGACTACGCCTGGATCGGTATCCGAGACGACCGCCTCGAAGCCGACCACACCTGAAAACAGCGCCCTCGAATCCCTCCTGGGAAGACGCGATTCGGCCGCTACACTCTGCGGGATCGACTGGGAAGGGGGCCGCATGGACGCGGTTGTCAAGGAGGTCGCCGAGGAGGGCAAGCGCCTGATCGACCGTGCCTGGCTCGGCGAGCTCAGCCGCGACCAAGCGGTGCACATGTTCGTGCAGGTCGGCGACGGCATGGTGCGCTACGAGACCGCGCTCACCATCATCGACGACGGTGTGCGGCGGCTGAACGTCAACGCCAGGCGGCTGCGGATCCTGCGCTGGTGCACACTGCTGGAGATTCCAATCTTCAGCGCGTTCGCGGGGCTGGCCGTCCTGTTCGGCGACTACACCACCGCGGGCCTTTCGGTGTTGTTCCTGCTGATCCTGCAGGTGACCCACCGCACGATGCTCCCGAGTCCGCCATCGGTCCTTCGCCAACCGAAATAGCCGCCTGGGCGGAGGGGCAGCGCACGGTTGCCGCCGGTGACCGCGCGCATCCCGGTTACCTTCGCGGCCGTGCCGGCTGCGCTCGCGATCACCGGTTCGGTCAGTGCCCGGCTCGGCGGAAGCGATCGCGGGCGGGCCGTGCTCCGAGTGGTCATCGGCGGCGCGCTGGCCATGGCGGTCACCTACGGCATCGGCCGGCTCGCCCGACGTCGCTGGGATCTGATCCGCGCATCAGCGCCGGAACGCGTCCCGCAGCTTGTCCGCGGCGCGCTCCAGGTTGCCGCGGAACTGCTCACGACGCCCCTCGGACTGCAGCCGGGCGCTTCCGGTCGCCTTGCCGAGGAGTTTCTTCACCCTGCCCCGGGTGGCCCGCGCTTGATGCGCGACGCGATCTTCGAACTTCATGTCCAATTCCGATGTCGCTAGTAGTACCAGCGGCGGCCACCGACCGGACGGCCCACCGAGCCCGCCACGAGCAGCACCAGACCGATGATCAGCACGATGATGCCCGCGGTAGTGAGCAGTGAAATTCCGAGCAGCCAACCGAGGACCAGGAGGATGAGGCCGAGAACGATCATTGCCGTGTTTCCTTTTCTTGATAATTATTTCGCAGTCAACGGTTTCGAGGTGGAAGCCGTCGCCCCACGGTCGCCCCGCGCGGGTGTGTGCAACCACCGCCGCCACGCAGGCTCTCCGGTGGTTCGCTCACCCGGCTCAGGGGTCCCTGCCGCGAGATCACGCCGTACCGCAGCCATCTCGCGACGTGACTGCCTGAGTTCACGACGTGCCGTCGCGCCTTGCCGGGTGACCCGCCAGGCACCGGACAGCACGAGCGCAAGCCCGAGCATCCCGATGGCGCCCAGCACGATCCCGTAAGCGAACAGCGCTCCGATGGAGCCATGGAACTGGTAGTCGAATACGGCGAATTGCTGAACCTCGCCGGTGTTGCCCACTACTGCGGCAACCCCGATAATCACCGCCGCGATCAAGACGGCGAGTCCGATGATGATGATCATGACAATCCCTGTTGCGTCGAGTCGTTGAACAACTCGGCTATTCCCGCAGTCGGGACGATCAAACCCGAGCGAAACGGATTGTTTGACTCCGGTGAATCGGTGTATCCGAAACGCATGACGTACACGATTACTTTGCACAATGTCTCTCGGGAGTCCGCCTCGGCCATCGAAGCGACACTGCGCGGCGTCAACGGCATCGATTCGGTCGACATCGATGTGCCGTCGGAGCGCGCCTTGGTGAATTCCACCCTCACCTACGGCGAAGTCCTCGACGCGATCCGGCAGACCGGAGCCTCCGCCTCCTGATCGAGTCTTCAGCCGCGCGGGCCGGCGGCCGGCCGGATTCGGGCACCTTCGGGCGCTGTCACGGAGGTGTCAACGCATCATGCGTATCCGACGCGAGGCAGTGCGAGATGATGGCCGGGTGACGGACGTGTTCGACCCCGAATTCGCGCGAGACCCGTGGCCCACGCTCGACCGGCTGCGTACCGGGGGCGGCGTGCATCGCATCCGAACGCCCGACGGTCCCCCCGCCTGGCTGGTGACCCGATACGGCGACGTGCGGGCCGGACTGCTGGATCACCGGCTGTCCACCCAGGTACGGTACGCGAACTCGGACGACTATCGCGGTTTCGCCGTGCCACCACCGCTGGACAACTTACTCAACGCCGCCCCGGCCGACCATGCCCGACTGCGCGGTCTGGTGACCGCCGAGCTGTCGCCGCGACGGCTGGCCGAGTGGTCCGGGCTGGCTCCCGACCTGGTGAATTCCTTGCTGCGCGACCTGGATTCGGGCGAGCCGATCGATTTCGTCGAACAACTGGCGGTGCCGCTGCCCGCCGCGGTGCTCGGCGAGCTGCTCGGCCTCGACGAGCCGACCCGGGAACGCCTACGCGGGTGGGCGAATTCGACGTTGCTCCCGTCAGGGTCGCCTCCGCGCGCCCGGGACACATTGACCACAATGCTGGCGATCATCACCGACACCACCGCACACGCGCGAACGCACCGCACGAACACGGTGCTGGGCCGCTTGGTGGCCGCGCACATGGACTCCGGGTCGCCAACAGCCGACGAACTGGCCGGGCTGCTGTTCTACCTGCTGTTCGTCTGGTACGAGGTGCTCGTCGATCTGGTCGCCGGTTCGGTGCTCACCTTGCTCGGCCGCCCGGATCAGCGGGAACTGCTGCGCGCAATGCCCGACAAGCAGGGAGCCGTCGACGAGCTGCTGCGCTACCTTTCCCCGCAGGTGCTCGCCGGACCGCGCTTCGCGACAGCCGAGCTGACCATCGGCGAGACGACGATCCAGCCAGGACAGACCGTGCTGCTGTGCCTCGCCTCCGCCAATCACGATGCCGAAATCTTCGCCAGGCCTGAGGAATTGGACCTCACCAGGGACCGCGGCGCGCAGCTCGCACTCGGCTACGGCGTGCACGCCTGCCTGGGCAACGCGCTCGTGCACACGGTGACCGCGGCGGTTCTGGACCACGTCCTGACCCGGTGGCCGGATTCGGTGCTGCTGGTGGACGAGCGGGAGATCGTCTGGCGCTCCGGCTTTCGGCATCGCGGACCGCTCGCGCTGCCGATGAAGCTCCGATGAGATGGGGCGAGCGACGATGATCGCCCCACCTGCTGCCGCTCTCGGGCACCGGGCCTCTCGCGGTTACCTACCCCGCGGATCATCCCCGCGTGTACGGGGAATGCGTGCCACGCCATCGCGGAACACAGCTCCCCGGGGAGACCACACCGGCATGCGCTGGCGGAGCATGGACGAGTATGATCTACGACACATACCCTGTCAACTACAGGAGACATGCTGATCATGGGGGAGGTTGCACACCCGTTCACCCGGGCTCTCAACGCGCTGATCAACGGAATGCATCCGCCCGCGAGCAAAGACGGACGGCCGCTGGAGATCACCCACCGAGCCCTGGCCGAGGACATCCACCACACCACCGGAGCGCGGCTGTCCGCGAACTACCTCTGGAAGCTGCGGACCGGGCAGGCGGTGAACCCGTCCTACGAGACGCTCGAGGTGTTCCGCGGCTACTTCGGGCTGGACAGCCTGGACCCGTTCACCGATCCGCAGCTTGCCGCGGCGCGCGGCAGCGAGTTGGCATTGATCAACGCGCTCAAGGGAGATGCCGAACACGAGGCGCTGGAGTTGGTGCTGCGCGACGGGCTGCAACAAGGTACGGTCCGCGCGGAGTCGGTGCTGGCGATGCTGGATATCCTGCGGCGCATCGAGAACGAAGACCGCGAGTGAGCGATGCGGATCGCGGCGTGGAGCAAGGACGGAGGTGACCATCCGGTGCCGGATCGTCGATGGTTGCGCCGCGAACTGCGTGGCCTCGGGCTACCCGGCCGGTTCACCGTCGGCGAGCTGGCCGAGGCGGTGGCCGAGCACCGCGCCCGGCCGCTGCGGCTTCGCCCGGAGAACTTCCCGGTGACCGGTCTCACCGGCGGCCTGCTGGTCACCGACGCGATCGATTTCATTGCCTACCAGCGCAATACCTCCAAAGTGCACCAGGACCACATCGTGTGTCACGAACTCGGCCACCTGCTGGCCGGGCATCGCACCGTCGACGTGCGCGGCGCGGAAGCGGTGCGACTGCTCGCCCCGAATATCGACCCGGCGGTGGTGCGGCGCATGCTCGGCCGCACCAGCTATGCGCAGCCGCAGGAGCAGGAGGCCGAGGACATCGCGAATATGCTGATGGCCCACCACATCACACACTGGACCGCCCGGGAGGAGTGGGTGCTGCCCGATTCCGCGCCCGTCACCGCGCGCCGGCTGCTGGACGCGCTCGGCCCAGGACAGGGCTGAGCCGATGTGGTTCGCGGTGGTGTACGGCGGCATCGGCGCCTTCGCGTTCGCAGCGTTTCTGTGGCGCGTCGGCCTCGCCATGCGCAGCCCGGGCAATCCCGCACGCTGGGCCGTCGCGTTCGCGATTCTCGCGGCGGGCATCGGGTTCGAAGCCGCTGTGCCGCAGACCTATACCTGGCTGGGGGACGTTTCCGGCAGTCCCAATCTGGCTTCGCTCGTGGTGTACGGCGCTGTCGCGACCGCGGTCCTCGCCCAGATCGTCTGGACCGGGTTCATGGTGGCGCCTCAGGAGCCGGATAGTCGTGCCCGGCGACGCATCCTCGCGCTGCCGTTGCTCGTGCTCGCGGTACTGGCACTGCTGTTCACGGTGGCCCCGGTGCACGACGAGAGTCATCCCACCGACTTCGACGACCATTACGCGAAGGTTCCGCTCGCGGTGGCGTTCCTCGGTGTCTATCTCACCGTGTACTCGGCCGCGCTGATCCGGATCATTCTGCTGTGCCGCAGGTGGATCGGCGAGGTGGATCGAGTCTGGCTGCGGCGCGGCCTGCGGCTGCTCGCGGTGGGCAGCGCCATAGCGCTGGGCTACAGCGTCGGCAAGGTGGTCGCGATCGTCGCGGCGTGGTTCGACATCGGGCTGCGACGCCTCAACACCGACATCGCGCCCGCGTTCGCCAGCCTGGGCGCGACCGTCATGCTGGTCGGCTACTTGTGCCCCTCGCTGGCCCCGTGGCTGCTGAACACGGTCGCGCGCCTGCGGGCGCTGCCCCGGCTGCGTCCGCTGTGGCTCGCTCTGCGCGAGGTGGCTCCGGAGCTGGCGCGCACGTCGTCGCTGCGGCGTCCGGCGACCCGGGATCGGGTGTACCGCAGGGTGATCGAGATTCGCGACTGGCTGCTTCGCCTGCAACCGCACCTGTCCGCCGAGGCGAGCGCAGTCGCCGAGCATCTGGCGAGCGCACTGGAGGTACCGGAGCGCACACGGTCCGCCGCGATCGAAGCCGCGCGCATCGCCGCCGCCCTGCGGGCCTACCGGCTGGGGCTGCCACCGACCCTCGACGGCGAATCCTTCACCGAGCCGAACCAGCCCACGCTGGCCGGCGAGCTGGCGTGGCTGGTCGAGGTCGCCACCCAGTTCGACACCGCACCGCTGGTGCCCGCGACACTGGCCACGCTGGAAGCCGGCTCCGCTGGGGTCAGTACCGGCGGATCGGAACCGGCGCACGACGGATCGGAACCACCGACCACCAGGTGACGCACCACCACGCCCATTCGAGCGGACCGTAGTCGAAAAACCGCAGCCACACGGCGCTGAACAGCGCCTGCCCCATGATGATCGCGACCGCCGAACCCAGCAGCGCCGCATAGTCGGCGGAGCCGGACAGGCTGAGATGCGGTTCGGCGAGCAGGATCAGCGCCGTCGCGCCGACATAATTCGTCGCTGCCATGCGGCCCAGCGGCTGGAGTACTTCGGACAGCACCCGTCCCGGTTCGATGCGCAGCAACAGCAGAAATCCGGTCACGTAGGCGAGCGCGCCGAGCAGGCCCGCCACTGCCGCGGCCGGTGTGGACCACAGCTCCAGATACGGGGTGCGATACTCCCACCTGCCCGCCACCACCGCGGCGGGTAGCGCGAGAGCGAAGACCGCGCCGATCTGCCAACCTCGCTCGCCGAGTGTCTCGGCGATCCCCGCACGGGCGGTGGCCGAGCCGAGCAGGAACAACCCGGGCACCAGAGCTAGTTCGCCACCGAGCGCCAGAGCCACGCCGACGGTGCCGACCAGGCCCGCGAGCAGGACCGCCCAATTCGGCAGCACCGACGCGGGCAGCAGGATCGCCACCCCGACCAGCGCGTACGGCAGCAGCGCCGCGCCCGGCTGGAACTGCTGATGGACCAGACCGACGACCCCGAGCGCGACCAGGTGGCGGGCCAGGACGAGTCGCGGGCGCTCGCTCTGTTCATTCAGCAACAAGGCGAAGCCGAGCCCGAACACGAACGAGAAGATCGGCAAGAACCGTCCTTCGAACGCCACCGTCAGCGCATGCCGGACCGGATTCACCATGCCGGTCTCGTCCGTCACCGCCATGCCCGTGATCTGCCAGATAGTCACCACCAGCATCCCGCACAGTGCAAATCCCCGAACCGCGTCCAGTTCGGGGATACGTAGCGGACCCGCGTCGTTGTGCATGGATCTCACGGTATCGAGCAGCCGCGCCTGCGCCCGGATCTCGCGCGGAGATGTCGCGTCAGGGACTGACGGCGAGGAACGCGAAGGCCGAGAACAGAGCCAAGTGGACGCCGCCTTGCAGGAGAGTCGCGCGTCCTGGCACCACCGTGAGCCCGCCGACCACGACGGTCAGGGCCAGGAGCACCATTTGGGTTGCGCCGAGACCGAGCACCAGCGGTCCGTCCAGCCAGATGCTCGCCACGGCGATCACAGGAATGGTCAAGCCGATGCTGGCCATCGCCGAACCCAGCGCGAGATTGAGGCCGATCTGTACCTGGTCGCGGCGAGCGGCGCGGACCGCCGCGAGCGTTTCCGGCAGCAGTACCAGCAGTGCGATCACCACACCGACTGCCGATTGCGGCAGACCTGCCGACTCGACCGCCGATTCCACAGCGGGTGAGACCACTTTTGCCAGCCCGACCACGCATATCAGGGCGACGAACAGCATCGCGAGGCTGATCACGGCGGCGCGCGCACTCGGCAGCTCGGCGTGCTCGTCCTCGATGACGACGCCGTCGGCCTCGACCGGCAGGAAGTCGCCCGGATGACGCACCGTCTGCACCATCACGAACAACCCATAGAGCGCGAGGGATGCCACGGCGGCGAAGGCCAGCTGCGCAGGGGAGAATTCCGGTCCGGGCTTACTCGTGGTGAAGGTCGGCAGCACGAGGCTGAGCGTGGCCAGGGTCGCGACGGTGGCCAGCGCCGCGCCGGTACCTTCCGCGTTGAACACCGCAACCCGCCTGCGCACCGCCCCGACCAACAGCGCAAGACCGAGGATGCCGTTGCAGGTGATCATGACCGCCGCGAAGACCGTGTCGCGGGCCAGCGTGGCAGTCTGATCGCCGCCCGAGCTCATCAGCGCGAGAATGAGCCCGACCTCGATCACAGTGACCGCTATCGCGAGCACCAGCGAACCGAACGGCTCACCGACCCGGCGCGCGACCACCTCCGCGTGGTGCACCGCCGCGAGCACCGCACCGATCAACGCGACCATCACCATCGTCACCGCGACACCGGGCAGGCTTCGGCCCCAAACAGCCGCGAGAGCGAGCAGAGCGAGGAGTGGTACGAGAACGGTCCAGCGGGCGATCAACACACGGATCATGCCCACCATCCTCCCAGCAAATTCTTCGCATCCCGATCAGGTGATCACTCTCCACCCCCACGCGACCAGGGGCCAGGCGTCGAGATCCATACGTACCGTGCGCAAGTCATTACCGGCCGGTGTCCCTGCACCACCTGTGCCTGATGCACCGCCGAACGTCGGGACCGTGATTCAGTCGTCCAGATCGATCCGGACTGTGAGCAAGTCGGTGCCGACCAATCGGACGGCCGCGCTGTTGGCGCGTGGCAGGGAGGCGAGGCGGGTACGCGCGTCGTCGTCGGGCAGCGGGTGCGCGGTGCCCGTATGCCAGCGTCCGTGCAGGCGTAGCCGGACGTGGTTGTTCGCCTTGATGTTCCGGATGTACTGGGATCGCTCGCCGAACTCGGAGACGAGCCAGAACTGGTTTCCGAACTTTCGTCCGCCGATCGGGGTGATTCGCGGCTGACCGCTGACTCGGCCGGTCGTTTCCAGGAGCGTCTGACTGGGCACAGTGCGAAGAATCGGATTGCCGACTCGGCGCTGCAGCGCCGTCACCACCCGATGCTGAATGTCGCGCATGTTCGGCATGCCGCGACGGTAACACCGGGTACTCGTCGGCAGGCGTCAGCGCATCCGCGTTTCGGTCACCGAGCAGGGCGCATACAACTCGAGACGCATTTTCCGCACGCGTAGGCACCGGGTCGCGAACACCCGGCAGCGGCATAGCGCAGTACTGACCGGCGGCCGCACCACCCGGGGTGGCCGGTCGCACTGTGCGTAATCGAACGAGTCGTCATGTCCACGAATCTCATTGCGTGATATATGCCACAACTCCTCGGCCTCTGCATGTCAGCCCAACGGACCGGCTCGGCCGCGGCCGAGCCGCGTTCCGCAGTGCCGCACCAGCTGTCGCGAGTTATCGGCGGTGGGCACATGGGGGCTGAACCGTGCCGTATCGCCGCCTTATCATTTCGCCGAACCGCGCGACAGCGGGCGGGGCAACACTGGACCAGCGGCAGCAACAGCGATTTCACGTGATCGCACCAGGGCGGAATCACCGGCCCCTTCGTCTGTTCGACCGTGGCGGGCGTTGCGGAGAGGCGCCGAGGCGATGTCGTTACCGAAGAACATCCGGCAAGGAATCGACCCGGTACCGATCGATGGGTGAGAATTTGGCGGTGCGGACCCAGTTCACTGCCGAGCTCATCGCGTTGACCAAAGACTTGACGCTGATGTGCACGCTCGCCCACGACGCCGTCGAGCGTGTCACCGACGCGCTCGTCGACGCCGACCTCACCGCCACCTACGAGGTCTTCGCGCTCGACGAGCAGCTGCAGAAGATGTACGGCGCGTGCGAGGCGCGCACCGTGGTGCTGTTGGCGTTGCAGGCGCCGGTCGCCCGCGACCTGCGACATGTGGTGACCGCGATCCAGATCGCCGGGGAACTATCCCGAATCGGATGGCTGGCCAGCCGGGTCGCCGACCAGGTGTACCAGCGCCACCCGGGACCAGTGGCGCGGCAACCGATGCTCGACATCCTCGCCGCGATGGGGAAGCTGGCGGCCGAGCGCACGGCACTGGCAGGCTGGGCGGTCGCAGGCCACCAACCACTGTCCGCGGAGACTCCTACCGACCCGTCGATGGAAACGCTGCACCAGCAATTGCATTCGGCATTGCGCGACCCCACATCTCAACCGTCCACCGATATGGCGATCGACAACGCACTGCTGGGGCACCACCTAGAGCGCTGTGTCGATCACACCGCACGCATCGATCGGCTGATCCGCTTCCTCGACACCGGCGTCCCCCCGACCGCTCAGCCCAACGACGACGAGTGAGCCTGCGCACCGGCCGGCGTCCCCCCGATCCGAGTACCTGGTAGAGCCGAAGTCCACCGAGCGGGGTGGGTGAGCGCGATTGGTTCCCGAGCTCGACCGTGCCTCCCGAACCCGGCGCCGGAATCGGTGTGCGCCAAAGCATTCCGATGAATTCGAGCCTGCGCTAGCGGGTCTGGATCGACTCCTTCTCCTCCTGCCCGGGTAGGGTGGAACCGTGCTGTTCGACCCCGCGGCGGGGGTGCTGATCTCGGACGGCGGCTTGGCCACCGAGTTGGAGGCGCGCGGGCACGACCTGTCCGACGCGCTGTGGTCGGCCCGGCTGCTGGTGGACGATCCCGGCGCTATCGAGGCCGTGCACGCGGCCTATTTCCAGGCGGGCGCCGATATCGCGACCACCGCGAGCTACCAGGCTTCGTTCGAGGGTTTCGCCGCACGCGGGCTCAGCCGAGCGGAGTCGACTCGGCTGCTACGCCGCAGCGTCGCATTGGCCCGCGCGGCACGTGCCGCCTGGACGGACGGGCGACGCCGATGGGTCGCGGCCTCCGTAGGCCCGTACGGCGCGGCCCTTGCCGACGGCTCGGAATACCGCGGGCGCTATGGACGCAGCGTGGCCGAACTGCGGGCCTGGCACCGGCCGCGAATGGAGGTGCTTGCGGACGCGGGCGCCGATCTGCTCGCGCTGGAAACCGTTCCCGACATCGACGAAGCCGAGGCAATGGTCGACCTGGTGACCGGCATCGGCGTACCCGCGTGGCTGAGCTACACCATCGAGGGGACCCGCACCCGGGCGGGGCAATCGCTCGCGGACGCCTTCGCTGTGGCCGCGGGGTCGGACGCGATCGTCGCGATCGGTGTGAACTGCTGCGCACCCGCCGATGTCGAGGCCGCGATCGGCCTCGCCGCGAGTACCGGCAAACCCGTGATCGCCTACCCGAACAGCGGCGAAGGGTGGGACCCCGCCCGCCACAGGTGGACCGGCCCCGCCCAGTTCGCCCCAGCTCTGGCACCCGCCTGGGTCGCACGAGGCGCCCGCGTCATCGGCGGATGCTGCCGCGTCGGCCCCGCCCACATCGCCCGCCTCGCATCAGAGCTCCGTGGAACCTCAACCGCGACCGATCTCGGGTCCGCCGGTCCGTCGCCCCGCTGAGCCTTCGGTCGAGAGCCCGCCGTCAGGAGATCCCCCTACCGCGAATCCTTTGCCGCAGCCAGGGCGCCGACCGGAATCCGGCGGTGCAGGATCGTCAAAGGCGCGGCGCTGATCCAGGCACCCGGCTGAGGTCCTGTCGAGATCACGCCTCACCGAGCATCGGGAAGCGGCCCGAGCCGAGCAGGCCGGTAATCGCGTCCATCTTCGCTTGCGGCGCCGCGTAGTCCGGGTGTGCGCGCAGCACCGATGCCGCGTCATGCAGGTGGATCATCTGCTGTTCGGCCTCGGCCGCGGTGCGACCGCCCGCGCTGACCGGATGGTGTGCGAACACCGGTTTGCGCGGGTCGACCCGGCCGAGGGCCACCGCCTTGTCCACTCGGCGCGAGCAGCGGCAGAATGCCGTCGGGTCGACCAGGCCGCAGGTGGCGTTCAGGAACTCGCCCAGCCGTCGCTTCGCTCGCTGCAACCGTTTCCGGTAGGCGGCGGGGGTGATACCGAGGATCCAAGCTGCCTCTGTCGAACTCAGCTCGAATACGTCGCCCAGCACGAAGGCGATCCGTTCGTCGCGTGCCAGACACTGCAACATGCCCTGACTACACGTGAGCCGCACCTCCGCGGTCAGCAACTGCGCCTCCGGTCCCCGGTAGTCCGCGTCCGCCAAGCCGTCGGCCAGCCCTTCCCGGTAAGCGTCCAGGCTCAGCTGGGCTGCCTCCTGCGGGGTCTGCCGTCGCAGGTTCAGCAGGTAGTTGACGCCGATGCGGTAGGCCCAGGTGAGCAGCTTCGCCTCGGCGCGCCAGGTGTGCAGGTGGTCGAGGACGCGCAGCAGGATGTCCTGGGTCGCGTCCTCGGCCTCCGCGGGCCGCCAGACCATGCGCAGGGCCAGCCGGTAGAGCGGGTCCTGCAGCCGGCGCACCACCTGAGCGACCGCGTCCCGGTCGCCCGCGATCGCGCGGGCGACCATGTCCTTCTCCTCTGCCGCGACCAGGTCGTGCTCGGTGCCCATCCGGCCATCATTCGGCCTGCCTCGCGGTTGACGCAAGCAGCCTGGTGCGGGCCCCGCCGGGGTCGTTCGGCGCGGAGCCCGCGTCACGACCGCGCGGCTGCCCCGACCAGAGCGTGCCGGTCCAACCAGTCCGCGACCGCGCGACCGATTTCGTCCGGCCGATCTTCCGGCGCGTGGTGCCCCGCGGGACCGATCGGCGCGACCTCGGCGCTCGCGAAGGTGGTCGCGGCCCAGTCGATCATCTCCGGCGACCCCAAGCCGACGCCGTTATCCAGCGCCATCAGCAATTTCGGCACCTCGGGCGTCGCGGCCGCCCACGCGCCGTATTCGCGCACGATGGCGACCACGTCGGCCGGTTCCCCGCCGAGCGGGAACTCCCTCGGCCATACCAGCAGCGGCTTGCGCGACACCGGGGTCGGATACGGTGCTCGGTAGACGTCATGGTCCTCGACGGCGAGGTCCGCGACGCCCTTCGGCAGGTTGAACTCGATGAAGGTGTTCTCCTCCAGGATCATTCGCTCGCCATCGGCGGACCGGAACTTGCGGAACAGCTCGGCGCCGAGCGGGGGCAGCTCGTCCCAGGCCATCGGCCGCAAGAAGGTCTCGATCAGCGCGATGCCACGCACCCGCCCGGGATGCCCAGCAGCCCAGTGCATGCCGAGCGCGCCACCCCAGTCGTGACCGACCAGGACAACTTGGTCCAGGCCGAGCGCGTCGAACCAGGCGTCCAGGTAGGCGGCATGATCGGTGAAGCGGTAGCCGCTGTCGGGCTTGCCCGACTCCCCCATCCCGATCAGGTCGGGCGCCAACACTCGGGTCCGATCGGCGACGTGCGGAAGCACGTTGCGCCACAGGTACGACGAGGTGGGGTTGCCGTGCAGGAACACCACCGGGGTCGTGCCAGCGCCGGTGTCGCGGTAGTTGAGAAACGAGTCGAGTACTTCGACGGTGGGCATGATGTCGTCCTTCCAGGTTCCGGCTTGCTTGCCTTCACCCGTTTCGACACACGATCAGGGCCACCTGTGACCGGCCGCGAGGTGATGCTCATCACAGTCGTCGACGCGCCGTCGCGACGCGTACATCCGTAGCCATGCAGTAGATAAATAGCGGAAACTGAAGATCATCTGAGAAATCTTCCGGAACATCCGAACGAACTTGCCAATCAACGTCTCGGCTATCTACTGTCTCGATACGTAGAACAAAGCGTGATCGAGACGGAGCGAAAAGGTGCTGGTGCACAACCGGATACAGGTGGACCGAACCACCCGCACCCGCCGGATCCCGATCATCCCTGATCGTCACGAGTGAGTCCGGAGCAGGCGCGGCTCGACACCTCGGGACCTCCCCCTCATCAGCCCCGTGGTGTCGTCCCAGTGCGGTCTTCGGAGTGGACAACCGTCCGCACAACCGCGCGGCTCGCATGGTCTGCTCGTGACAAACCGCCCCCGAGTCGGCGCCGGCACGGCGATTCGGGGGCGGGCCCACTACTGCTGTCGAATCACCTTGGGGCACCAGTCCGATCCGGGCGGCTGTGCCGAATCTCATATGCGCCAGTCATTTGTGTCGGCGCGAGCAATGGATAGTTTGACGCCGGTTACAGTTTCCGGTGGGTTCGGCGTTAGGAAGTTCCATGAAATCCACAGCACACCGCCTTGCCCTGATCAGCGTGATGGTCGCGACTTCCCTCGGACTGGTCTCCTGCTCCTCCCTCACAACCAGCGAGTCGACCGCGGCGACAGGTTGCGGTTCCGGCGGCAAGGCATGCACCGCCGCCATACCCAGTCGCGAGGCCCTCGCCCTACTGAATTCCCTGCGGGTCGCGGACCGCGCCGCCAGAACCGGTTACAGCCGAGAGGAATTCGGCCCGCCGTGGTCGGACAACGTCTCGGTGCCCGGCGGCAACAACGGCTGCGACACCCGCAACGACATCCTGCAGCGCGACCTGACCGACGTGACGTTCAAGTCGGGCAAGTGCATCGTCTCGACCGGGACGCTCGGCGACCCTTACACGGGCAAGACCATTCACTTCGAGCGCGGCGTGAAGTCCTCCGACGATGTGCAGATCGACCACGTCGTCGCGCTCTCGGATACCTGGCAGAAAGGCGCTCAGAAGCTTTCCGCCGAACGCCGACGCGACCTGGCGAACGATCCGCTGAACTTGCAGGCCGCGGACGGCCCCACCAACCAGTCCAAGAGCGATTCCGACGCGGCCGAGTGGCTGCCGCCGAACAAAGGCTTCCACTGCGCCTACGTGACCAGGCAGATTCAGGTGAAGGCGGCCTACCAGCTCTGGGTCACCCAGTCCGAGAAAGACGCCATGGTCCGGGTACTGAGCGCCTGCCCCTGAGCGTCAGGGAAACTCGATAGCGCCCGCCGCCGGTCACCACTGCCGAGCGGCCGTGATCAGCCGCTGGTAGACCAACTCGACGTGTGGGGCCGGCGAACCGGGACGGCGCACCAGAAACACCGTATTGATCGGTGGATCGTCCGGCTCCAGCAGCGGGACCAGCGCCCCTGAATCCAGTTCGGCAGCACAGAGGTAACGCGGCAGCACACTGATACCCGCGCCCGCCGCCACCGCCGCGGTGACCGCCCGCAGGTCGGCGACCACGACCGCCGCCTCCGCAGTGAGCCGGATGCCGAAGACGTGTCGCCAGTACCGCCGCAGGATCGGCAGGTCAGGGGCGTAGCTGAGCAGCGGAAAGCCGGACAGCGCTGCCGGTGCTTCGGCGCGCAGCACTCCCGTGTCGATCCGCGCGGCGACCGACGGCGCGGCCACGAGGACGAATTCCTCGTCGAACAGCGGTTCGGCGATGACCGTCCGGCCTCTGGGCCGAACCGCGGACACCACCACGTCGAACTGTCCGGCGCGCAGCGCGCCGAGCAGCTCGTCCGACAGCCCCGCGCCGACCACCAGCCGCACGCCCCGGGCGACCAGTGGCGCCAGCGCCGGAAGCGCGTGCACCGCAAGTACTTCGGCGGGACCCGCCAGCCGGACCGCGGGCTGCGGAGCGGGTTCGCCGCGACGGGCAGCGACCGTGCCCAGCGCGTCCAGCGGTGCGGCGATCCGCGCCGCCAGCTCGGTTGCGGCCGCGGTCGGCGCCACCCCGCGCGGCAGTCTTTCGAACAGCCGCGCGCCGAGCCGCTTCTCCAATGCCTGCAACTGACCGGTTACCGTCGGCTGAGACAGCCCGACCATCCGCGCCCCCGCCGTGATCGATCCGGCCCGGTGCACGGCCAGGAACGTGCGCAGTTGGTTCAGATCGACATTCCCATCGGAATCTCTATCACTCACCGCACAAGTCTATTTCCCTGGCGATATGACAGACCCCCTGGTGGTGCGATGTCCTGCCGGTCCGGCGGACCGGCAGGACTTCTCCACTAGGCCGCCGCGAGTTCGCTGTCGGCGGGCGCGTCCCAGTCGATCCGGTAGCGCTGCTCGGGACCCATGGTCTTCTCCGGGTTCATCACCGTCTTGACCATGACCGGCGCCAGCAGCTGCATCATCTTGCGCGCCACCGGACCGGGCGTCTTGCTGTGGTTGATCTTCGCCGCACGCGCCGCGACACCCTCCACCCGGCCGCGCCGCAAACGCTCGTAGACCGCGAACGCCTCCGCGGCGGGCAGATCGCGCAAGCAGCGGGCCAGCTGCACGGCGCTCTCGATCGCCAGCGAAGCGCCCTGGCCGGAGCTGTTGGACGGCGCGTGCACCGCGTCGCCGACCAGCACCATCTGTCCGCGGTACCAGTGTGGCACCGGCGGCATGATGTGCAGCGCGCCGACCACCTCCAACTGCTCCTCTGTGGTGCGCCGGACCAGTTCGCCGCCGGGGGTGTCGTCGGCGTAGGTTTCGCGCAGGATCTGCAGCCACCGCGTGCTGGGGATGGCCCGTGCCGCGGTGAACGACAGGTACTCCTTGTGCGGCAGGTTGGCGCCCCATGCCACCCGGCCGTCCCCGAGCGGCCAGTACAGGTAGTACGCGCGTTTGCCGAACGCGAAAGTCATGGTGCCGGGCGGGATGTCGGTATCGCACTCGGTGATCGCGCCGAAGCCGAGCATGCCGGTGTAGTCGGGGCCCGGCGCTTTCGGGTCGATCAGCGTGCGAACGGTCGAGCGGATGCCGTCGGCACCGATCAGCACATCGGCGGTGGCCGTACTGCCGTCGGCGAACCGGGCGGTGACGCCCGACTCGTCCTCGCGGACGTCGACCAGGCGCTTGTTGTACTCGAACGGGACGCCCGCGGCGACCGCGTGCCGGTGCAACGCCTGGTGCAGTTCGCTGCGATCGACCAATTGCAGGGGCGGCACATCGGACAGGGCGGGCAGGGACAGCAGCTTGTCGCCGATCGACATGGTCATCCCCGTGACGGGCAGCGCGATAGCGCGCACGGGATCACCTGCTCCGATGATGTCGAGCGCGGCGATGCCGTTCGGCGCGAGCGCGAGCCCGCTGCCGATGCCGTAGGACGGGCCGGGGTACGCCTCGTGGACGCGGGCGTCGATGCCCGCTTTGCGCAGGGCCGTCGCGACGACGGGACCGGCGATGCCGCCTCCGATCACCAGGGCGGTACGTGTCGTGGACATAGGTATCTCCAGGATTCGTGCGATGGGTTTCGGTTCCCCGAACCGACCCGCGCGCCATCCACCCGGTTATCCTGTGGTTGCCAGCCTTGTAGCCGGGTGCGCGTTCGCGGGCACGGTTCGAGACTGTTTCGATCGGGCCCGGCGGTGGTGTTGCCGCACCTCGCCGGGTCCGGTCTCGGCTAGTTCTCGGCCATCCCCCTCTCCTCCAGGTCGGCGACTTCGGACGGGCGCATGCCACGGTCGTGCCACGCCCGCCACTGCGTCAGCCCGGGAAAGGTGCCCTCGGTCAGCTCGTCGCGCAGGGAACGCGTCCATGCCGCTTCGGCTTCCAGCATCGCCACACCGAACTCGGTCTCGACGGTGAACAGCCGGGGCAGCGTCGTCGTGGCGAGTTCATCGAGTTCGCGGCGCACCGTCTCGGTGGTCCGTTCCAGCGCGTCGAGGCGTTCGCCGAGCAACTCGATCACTTCGTCGGGGGGCAGCACCGCGAGAATGGACAGCCCCGCCACGAAACGGTGCTGTTCCGGCTCCGGCGTGGACAGCAGTTCCCTGGTCCAGTCGGCCATCTCGGCGCGGCCCGCATCGGTGATCTGATAGATCACCCGCTCCGGCCGCGCGCCCTCGCGTTCACTGCCGACGACCTCGAGGAAGCCGACCTTCGCCATGTTCTGCACGACGGTGTAGAGCGAACCCCACTTGATCGTCATGTCGCGCTCTTTGCCCCGGTCGCGCAGGGTCTGCGCGATCTCGTAACGATGCATCGGCCGCTCGACCATCACGGATAGCACCGCGAGCGCGAGCAGGTTGTCGACCTTACGTTTCTGCACCGCGGCACCTCCTTTACTCGTCTACGAATATACGTGCACGAATATCACGGGCGCAAGTGTTCAGGCGGGCACGGATTCCTCCGCGCGCGCCTGGTCTTCCAGCAACTTGGTGGCGATGTTCGTCAGCGCCTGATCCAGCAGTGCGCGGTCGGTGGGATCGGCGTCGTTCCAGTCGTCGAGCCTGCTGTCGAGCCAGCGCCGCCACGCGGCTTTGATCCGATCGAGTTCGGCGGCGCCGGAATCGGTGAGCCGCAATCGTTTTCCCTCTCTGCTCAGGTAGCCCTCCGCACCGACCTGGTCGTAGATCGGTTCGATCACCTCGTCCGGCAAGTTGTGCGCCCGTGCGATCGCGGCGAGCGTGGCATCGCCGGTGATGCGGTCGCGCAGATACACCTGACCGAGCGCCCACGCTTCGCCGGGCGTCAGATCGCTGTCGGCGTCGGCGAAAATGCGCGGGCCGATCGGCTCCTCGTCCCGCGCTTTGCGCACTGCCGCGGCGATCGCCCGTTCCAGCTGCACCACCCGATCCGGCGAATCGGGTACCGAAAACCCTTCGCCCACATCGCCCGCGCCCGCCCGTGCGCTGTCCCGCAGCGGCACCTCCGGGAGAAACCAGGCGACCACGAACCCGGCCAGCGCGACCGGAACGACCCAGAAGAACACGTGATCGATCGAGGTCGCGTACGCGTCGATGATAGGCGCAGACTGTTCAGCGGGCAGAGCGCGCAGCGACTGCGGATCGGCCGCGACCTCCGGCGGCACCACACGGACCCGCGTCAGCGCGTCGGTCAGGTTCGGGCCGATCTCGTTGCTGTACAGCGTGCCGAAAATGGCCGTGCCGAAGGCGCTTCCGAGCGTGCGGAAGAACGTGACCCCGGAGGTCGCGGTGCCCAGCTGGGCATAGGGCACGGTGTTCTGCACGACGATGGTCAGCACCTGCATGGCCAGGCCGATACCGAGTCCGAGCACCAGCATGTACAGCGATTCCAGCCAGATGCCCGTCGCCGGGCCCATGGTGGACATCAGATACAGGCCGATCGCCATGACCAGCGTGCCCGCGATCGGGAAGTATCGGTAGCGCCCGGTCTTGCCGACCACCTGGCCGGACAGGATCGAGGTGGCGAACAGTCCGGCCACCAGCGGCAGCGTGCGTATGCCGGACGCAGTGGCCGAAACCCCGTTCACATATTGCAGATACGCAGGGAGGTAAGTGATCGAACCGAGCATCGCGAAGCCGACGATGAAGCTGAGGACCGAGCACACCGTGAACACGCGACTGCGGAACAACCCCATCGGGAGCATGGGCTCGCCGGCCCGCAACTCCACGGCTACGAACGCACCCAGCAGGATCGCCGCCGCGACGAACAGGCCGCTGATCATCGCCGAACCCCACGCGTATTGCTCTCCGCCCCATTCCAATCCGAGGATCAGGCAGGAGACGCCGAGCGCCACCAACCCGATACCGGCGTAGTCGATGATCGGCTTGGCGGCGGCGCGTACCCGCGGAACGGTGCGCGCGGCGAGGGCGATCATCAGCACCGCGAGCGGCACGTTGACGTAGAAGCACCAGCGCCAGCTGGCGTGGTCGGTGAACAGACCACCCAGCGTCGGGCCGATCACCGTGGTCACCCCGAACACCGCGCCCAGCGCGCCCTGATACTTGCCGCGCTGCCGCAGCGGAATGATGTCGGCGATCAACGCCATCGAGGTGACCATCAGTCCGCCGCCGCCGAAGCCCTGGACGCCGCGGGCGATGACCAGCAACAGCATGCCGTTGGCCAGGCCCGCGACCATCGAACCGACGATGAAGATCAGCCCACTGATCTGGAACACGAGCTTGCGCCCGAACAGGTCGCCGAGTTTTCCGGCCAGCGCGGTCGCCACCGCCTCGGCGAGCAGGTACGACGTGACCACCCACGCCATATGCCCCGCCCCGCCCAGATCGGCGACGATGGTGGGCAGCGCGGTGGACACGATGGTCTGGTCCAGCGCCGCCATCAGCATGCCGAGCACGATCGTGCCGAACACGATGTTGGTCTTGGCCCTGCCCAGTGGAGCAGCGGGGTCGTCGGCGACAGCAACCGCACCGGTCATTAGCTCAGTATGGGACGTTGCCGCCGCGACAGCATCCCAGCGACACAGCAGCGAATCAGCCGAGCAAGCCCTCCAACGCTGTCGCTCGCCCGGGCCGCCGCAGCTTCGCCATCCCCTTGGCCTCGATCTGGCGAGCGCGTTCGCGCGACACTCCGTAGGACTTGCCGACCTCGTCGAGTGTCCTCGGTTCGCCGCCGCGCAAGCCGAAGCGCAGCGCGATCACCTCCGCCTCGCGTTCGGTCAGCGAACCGAGCACCTTGTCCAGCTGGCCACGCAGCGCGGACGCGGTCACCGTGTCGGACGGGTCCGGCGCGGTGTCGGCGATCAGCTCGCCGAATTCGGTGGCATCCTCCCCGACCGGTGTGTGCAGCGAGAGCGGTTCGCGGCCGATGTCGAGGAGTTCGCGCACCTTCTCCTGGGACAGTTCCAGCTCGGCGGCGAGTTCCGCCACCGTGGCCGCCCGGCCCCGGTGCTGCGCGAGCGTGCGCTGCGCCCGGTGCAATCGGTTGAGCACCTCGACGACATGCACCGGGATGCGGATGGTGCGGCTCTGGTCGGCCAGTGCGCGCCCGATCGACTGCTTGATCCACCAGGTGGCGTAGGTGGAGAACTTCAGGCCACGTCGGTGATCGAACTTCTCCACCGCGCGCATCATGCCGAGCGTGCCCTCCTGGACCAGGTCCAGCAGCGACGTGCCCGTCGGCGTGGGATACCGCTTGGCGATCGAGACGACCAGGCGCAGATTCGCTTCGACCATATGGTCTTTGGCGCGCTGACCGTCTGCGATCCGACGACGCAGTTCTCGACGCTCTCCGGTGGCGAGTTCCTCTGCGGCACCGGCGTTGCCGAGGCGACGCGCTGCCAGGTGGCCCGCCTCGATCCGCTCGCCGAGCTCGACCTCCTGCGCGGCGGTGAGCAGCGGGGTGCGGCCGATGAGCCGTAGATAGTCCTTGATCGGGTCCTCGCTGACGGTGCCCGTGAAACGGGCGGGATGGGTGCACAGCTGGGTCACAGAACGTTCCTTTCTGCCGGGCGAACCGTTCGGCGGCGTGTCGAGCACGCCGCCGAACGGGCGGGGATGGGGCGGCGGTCAGCCGCGCCCGGGAATCCGCAGCGGACGCTGCGGCTTGGCGCGATAGGCCATTGCAGGCCGAATCGGCTTGACTCCCTTTCGTTCTCGGCGCACCACACTCGGATATGCGGGGGTGGAGCGAGCCGCGGCGGTGATCCGTCGGGCGCCGGTTCCGCCATCTCCTTCGGCGAGGAGCAAGCGAACCGCGGTCTCGAGGACGGCGTCAGCGCTGGCCTTGTCGGTCATGGTGGCTGATCCCTTTCGGTCGACGGTGGAGCTGATGTGAGCCGAGGTCGCTTCGACAAGTCCGTGGTTCATCCGCGCTGACACTCCTTCGTTCTGATGACGATCACAAACTTAGAATGAACCTAAAAATATGTCAAGCAGATTTTTGTGTCGATATCAGATATGGTGGCGGCATGAGCACAGCGGACCTCGGGCTTCGTGCCAGGAAAAAGCAGCAGACCAGGGACAACATCTCCCACCACGCGACCCTGCTGTTCCTCGAGCACGGCTTCGACAAGGTGACGATCGCCGACGTCGCCGCCGCGGCACAGGTCGCCAAGATGACGGTGACCAACTACTTCCCCCGCAAAGAGGACCTCGCCCTCGATCTGCACGAGGTGTTCGTCGACCAGCTCGCCCGTGTCGTCCGGGAACGCGAATCAGGCGAGTCCGCGCTCGCCGCACTGCGGCGGGCCTATCTGGCCGCGGTGGCCGGGCACGATCCGGTGGTGGGTTTCTCCGGACCCGAATTCGCCCGGATGATCACCGACAGCCCGGCGCTGGTTACCCGGCTGCGCGAGTTCCACGACGAGCGCGAACGGGCGCTCGCCGTCACACTGGCCGCCGAAACCGATTCCGCCGCCGGCGATATCGCGCCGCGCGTGGTGGCCGCGCTGCTCGGCGGCGTGCACCGCGTGCTGTTCGACGAGACCGCGCGCCGCACCCTGGCGGGCCGATCCAACGACGAGATCGCCACCGCCCTCACCGAATACATCGGCACCGCGTTCGACACGCTGGAGCAGGCGATCGGCGATTACGCCATCCGCGGCGGCTAGCTCTCTTCCGGCCGCTCGAGCAGCGACATCGCGATCGGGACGAGGAGATCCACCAGTTCGTCGACAGTCGGACGCGGATCGGCGAGCACCCACTCGTGCGCGAGCCCGTTGATCGCGCCGATGAGCGCGCTCGCCCCCCATCCGGGCGCGCCGCGCACCCGTGAACCGGGCGCGATCACCGGCGCGACGTGGGACTCCAGCACGGACGCCCAGGCATGACGTCGCTCGCGACGGTGCCGTTCCATCCGATCGCTCACCCCGACCACTTCGATGAAGGCAACCTTCGCGCGATAGGGGTCGGAACCGATTGATGCGAGATAGGCGGTCAACACAGCGGTCATCGCGGCGGTCCGATCGAAGCGGGCGTCGAGTTCCCCCATCCTCGCCAGCACGGCGGCGGCGGCTTCGTCCTGGATCCGATCGTATGCCGCGACCAGCACGTCCTCCCTGGTATGGAACTCCTCGTAGAACTGCCGCTTGGACAGGCCCGCGGCCGCGCACACCTCGGCCAGCGAACAGTTCGCGTAACCGCGCTCGGCGAAGATCCGGGTAGCCGCCTCGAGGAACCGCTGACGTCGCTCGGCCTTCCGCTCCACGACGGCGCGCCCGCCGTACTGCCTTCCCACTGTCGCCGTCACATCTCTCACCGTAGCGAAATCGCGGCGACCACGGCCGATCCGCGCGAACATCGCGATGCGCCGGCCGCTGTCGATCGACGTCTTGTGATCCAGGTCATCAGACCGCATACTCGACCAGTCTGAAACCAAGTGGGCTCACATTGCCCATGGAACGAAGAGGTTCTCGCGTGGTCACTCCCCGCAAGCACGCAGCGACGCTGCTGGCTGCCCTAGCCGCGGCCCTGCGGATGGCCAACGACAACCTCTCGGCCGGACTGATCTTCGCGGGCGCGCTCGGCGTCGCGCGGGAATATCCCGAACTGCGAAAGTTACTCGACGACAACATGAATGGCCTCGGCAAGGTCATGATGGCCGGCAAGGAACAGCTCTGCGCGAGCTATCAGGCGGCGCTGTTCCCGTTCGCGGACGACATCGGCATGCTGACCAAGAATCCCTTCACCGACCCCGTGGTCGTCGATGTGTGCTCGCGGCCGCCTTCGGGCAGCCGATCGGCAGCGGACGCTAGCCCACCATGCGAATGCCCGTGTCGCGGCGGCGATCCCCGGACACGGGCTGCCGCGTCTGAGACGATCTAAGCCGAATACCCGCACAGACCTTCCCCCGGAACTTACTCCAAAGTAAGGTTGGCCCATGGCGTGGAAACCTACTGAGATCCCGGATCAGACGGGACGCACCTTTGTCATCACCGGCGCTAACGGCGGCCTCGGCGCCGTGACCACCGAAGTCCTCGCGGCCAAAGGCGCGACCGTGATCATGGCCTGCCGCAACACGGCCAAGGCGAAGGAGGTCGCCGCCCGCATCGACGGCGATGTCCGAGTGGCCGAACTCGACTTGGCCGACCTGGCGTCGGTGCGCAAGTTCGCCGACGACAGCGGCGAATTCGACGTGCTGATCAACAACGCCGGGCTGATGAATCTCCCGTTCTCCCGGACCAAGGACGGTTTCGAAACCCAGTGGGGGGTCAACCACCTCGGGCACTTCGCGCTCACCGGGCTGCTGCTGGACCGGATCACCGATCGCGTGGTGACCCTGGCGAGCATCGCGCACAAGCAGACCCCGAAGCTCTGGATCGAGGACCTCGACTACGAGAAGCGCCGCTACCAGCGCAATCTCGCGTACGCGCAGGCCAAGCTGTGCAATCTGATGTTCGCGCGGGAACTGCAACGCAGGCTGACGGAGTCCGGATCGGCCAAACGCTCCTACGGCGTGCACCCCGGTGTCTCGGCCACCGACCTCTTCGCGCACACCGAGACGCCGATCGACCACGTCGCCAAGCCCTTCATCCGCCTGATCGGACACTCCCCCGCCAAGGCGGCGCACTCGTCGCTGTTCGCCGCGACAATGCCCGACGCCGACCCCACGGTGTACTGGGGCCCGACCAGGTTCTTCGGCACCCAGGGCCCGGTGCGCGCCTCCTCGTCCACCCGCCTGTCGAAGAACAAAGACCTGTGGCAGCGACTGTGGACGGAATCCGAGCGACTCACCGGCGTCATCTACTCGTTCTGAGCACCACTGGCCCGGCTGCGTCATCAGCCACCAGCCAACCGCAGACACCTGGTGCCGCCTCTACCACGCAACGCAACCACATCGGCCCCGCTCCCGTTTTCGAGCGCAGCGAGACCGAGCATTGTCCGTTCGCGGCCCGGCTCGCGTCCGAGCGGCCGCCGCGTCCGCGACGAAGTCGCCAGCGGCGGTCGCTCGGACGCGAGCCACAAAGGGGCCGCGAACACGCCGCGACGCAGTCGCGGCAAAACAACACAGCGCCGCAGGCGCTGCAAATCAGACACGGTACCGTAGAAGCCGTGTCCGCCTCACCTCGCCGCTCGGCACACAATCGTCCGGCCCTCATCGCGCTGGTGGTCGTCGCCGCGCTGGGCTGCCTGGCGCTGGCCTGGTGGCAGTGGGAGCGGTACGACTCCGCCAGCGGCACCGGCCAGAATCTCGGATACGCGCTGCAGTGGCCGCTGTTCGCGGGGTTCGCCGTCTTCGCCTACTTCCGGTTCGTGCGGCTCGAGCGCGAGGCCGAGCAACAGCACGAATCCGCCGACACGCGGCGCACTCCCGCCGCATCCGAGCGCGCTGCCGAACCGGTCGCCCCGAGGGAGATCCCGGCGGGCCTGCTGCCCGAGCGTCCGAAGGCCGTCCGCGACGAGGACCCGGTGCTCGCCGAGTACAACCGATACCTCGCCGAGCTGCACGCCAATGACATCGATGCGCAGGTCCGCACGGCGGGCCTGCACACCCGCGAGAGGAGCGCCGGTTGACCACCAGCGAGAATTCCACCGAGATCGCCGTCGCCCCCGCGCCGACGGCGAACGCCGCCAAGATCGCCCCGGCGCTGCTGCGCTACCGCACGCTGGCCTGGATCACCGGTCTCTGGCTGCTGCTGCTCACCGGTGAGATGATCGCCAAGTACGGCTTCGGCGTGCACACCCCGAGCTGGATCGCCGTGGTGCACGGCTGGGTGTACTTCGTCTACCTGCTGGTCACGGCCGATCTCGCGGTCAAGGTGCGCTGGCCGGTCCTGCGCACCGTCGGCACCCTGCTCGCGGGCACCGTCCCGCTGCTGTCGTTCTTCGTCGAGCACGTCAACGCGAAGCAGGTCAAGCAGGACTTCGGCGTCTGACTGCGCGTCAGTCGGCGGCCAGCGCCGCCAGCGCGGGCAGCAACTGGGCCAGTGCCCGCCCGCGATGCGATACCGCGTCCTTCTGGGCGGGGGTCAGCTGGGCCGCGGTGATGTCGCCACCCGCCGGGACGAACAGCGGATCGTAGCCGAAACCGCCGTCGCCCACCGGCTTCCGTCCGATCGAGCCCGGCCATTCGCCGCGCACCACGGTCTCCGCGCCGCCCGGCGCCACCAGCGCGCAGGTCGACACGAACCGCCCGCCGCGGCGCTCGTCCGGAACGTCGGCGAGCTGTGCCAGCAGCAGCGCGTTGTTGGCTGCGTCGTCGCCGTGCCCGCCCGACCAGCGCGCCGACAGCACCCCGGGCATCCCGTTCAACGCGTCCACCTCGAGGCCGGAATCGTCGGCGACGCAGGCCAAACCGGTGGCCGCGGCACCGTCGCGGGCCTTGGCCAGCGCGTTCTCCTCGAATGTCGCGCCGGTCTCGGGAGCTTCGTCGTAAGGGGGGACGTCGTTCAGCCCGACGATCTCGATGCCGGCTATGCCGGCCTCGTCGAGGATGCGGCGCAGCTCGTTCAGTTTCTTGGCATTGCGGCTGGCGACCAGCAGACGGCGGGTCATCACTTCTTCTTCGACTCGGCCGGCTCCGGCAGCACGCCGGGGTACGGCAGCGCCAGCGCTTCCTTCTGCACGACGAACAGCTTCTCGCAGCCCGCGAGCGCGGTGTCGAGCAGTTTGTCCAGCGTGGAGCGCGGGAATGTGGCGCCCTCGCCGGTGCCCTGGATCTCCACCAGCGTGCCGGTGTCGGTGGCCACCACATTCATGTCGACCTCGGCGCGCGAATCCTCTTCGTACGGCAGGTCCACGCGCACCCGGCCGTCGACCACGCCGACGCTCACCGCGGCGATCGCACACGAGATCGGCTGCGGGTCGGCCAAGGCGCCCGCCGCGCCGAGGTAGGCCACCGCATCGGCCAGCGCGACGTAGGCGCCGGTGATGGCGGCCGTCCTGGTTCCGCCGTCGGCCTGGAGCACGTCGCAGTCGATCGCGATGGTGTTCTCGCCGATGGCCGCCAAGTCGATGCAGGCGCGCAGCGAGCGGCCGACCAGGCGGCTGATCTCCTGGGTCCGTCCGCCGATCCGGCCCTTCACCGACTCGCGGCCGCTGCGGGTATGCGTGGCGGCGGGCAGCATCGCGTATTCAGCGGTGAGCCAGCCCAGCCCGGAGTCGCGGCGCCACGGGGGCACGCCCTCGGTGACACTCGCGGTGCACATCACCCGTGTCTGCCCGAACTCCACCAACACCGAACCGGCTGGATGCGTGGTGAATCCACGGGTGATCCGTACCTCGCGGAGCTCATCGTCCGCCCTGCCATCGGCTCGTCTCGACACGGCCACAGCCTACTGTGTCTAATTTGCGGCGCCTGCGGCGCCGCGTGTTCGCGGCCCCCTTATGGCTCGCGTCCGAGCGACCGCCGCTGGCGACTTCGTCGCGGACGCGGCGGCCGCTCGGACGCGAGCCGGGCCGCGAACAGGGAATGCTCGGTCTCGCTTCGCTCGAAAACGGGGGTGGGGCCAGTGTGGTTGCTCGAAGGGGTAATCGTGCGAAGCAGTGAGCGGTGCTTGCTGCTGGCCGCCAGGTCAGGCCAATGTCGCTGGCGACTACGAGACGAATACGGCAGCTACTCGGCCACACCACGAGCCGTGAATGGCGCTCGATGGTCTTGCGCGCACATGGTCGTGATACTGCCATCCGACTCGCCGCAGAGCCGTTGCGGCGCGTGTTCGCACTCCACGGCGGAAGCGCCCACGAGGAATTCTTTCCGGGTCGGTCAGAGATCGAACGTCTCGCCCGGCGCTACCGCGTGCACGGGACCGGAGAACTGTGCCTTTGCCTCGGCGATCACGTCCTCGCGGGAGGTCCACGGGGGTATGTGGGTGAGCAGCAGTTCCTTGACGCCTGCCTCGGCGGCGATCTGGCCTGCCTCGGTGCCGGAAAGGTGAATGCCGGGCGGGCGATTCGCCGGATCGTGGGTCCAGGACGCCTCGGCCATCAGGACGTCGGCGCCGTGGGCGAGTTCGTGGACCTGCGGGCACAGCGCGGTGTCGCCGGTGTAGACGAAGGTGCGTCCGCTCGCGGTGTCGATCCGCAGGCCGTAGGACTCCGGCGGGTGATACATCCGGCGCGCGGTGACGGTGTGGCCCGGGCCGAATTCGACCGGCTGTCCTTCCGCCCACGGCTGCATGTCGATCACGTCGGACCAGTCGTCGCATTCGCCGCCGACCTCGGCGGAGGCATTGCCGATACGCAGCGAGGTGTCCGAGGGGCCGCGAACGATAGCCTTCCCCTCCGGCGGCGTGGGATGGTAACGCCGCCATACCAGCAGGCCAGGCAAATCCAGACAGTGGTCCGCGTGCAGATGGGTCAGGAAGATGTCGACCTCACCTGGGTCGGCGTAGCGCTGCAACGCGCCGAGCACTCCCGGGCCGAAATCGATGACCGTCGGCGGCATGTCCGGGCCGGTCAGCAGGTAACCCGACGCAGGAGAGTCCGGGCCGGACACACTGCCCGAGCACCCGAGGACGGTAAGGCGCATTCCCCCATGCTGCCACGCGGAATTCCGGCTCGCGGAAGCATCCCCCCACAGCTCCCCACCGGTCACAGGCTCACCGCGGCGACGCACTGACTCCGGCTCGATCCCCGCGGCGGTGTCGACGTTCATCACCAGAGAGTACCCAGCCAGCGAACAGCCCACCCAACGCCCCGAAAAGATGCCCCTGCCAAGAGATTCCCGGCTGTCCCGGCAGCACGCCCCACAGCAGCGACCCGTAGAGAGCAAGCACCACGAGACCGAGCGCGATCTGACCGACGTTGCGAGCGAACCAGCCGCGCGAGATGAGGAACGTCAGCCAGCCGAACACCAGGGCGGAGGCGCCGATATGCACGCTCCCCGTCGCTCCGGTGAGCCAGGTGCCGATCCCCGCCACGAGCCAGACGATCGCGGTGGCGACCAACCCGCGGCCGATCCCCGCCAGCAGGACGAGGAAGCCGAGCACCAGCACCGGGAGCGTATTGCCGATCAGGTGGCCCCAGTCACCGTGCAGAACCGGGGCGAACAGGATGCCGGTCAGCCCGTCGGCCTCGCGCGGCTCGATGCCCCCGTAGTCGAGCCGACCGTCGAGGATGCTGTCGACTCCTTCGATGCCGTAGAGCAGCCCCACGAATCCGAGGATCAGTACCCCCGAGCGCACCCACAGCCGCTTGATAGCGGCGAATCCCCCGGTCGGCGTCGGTTCCGGCCGCGTGGACGGCCCCGGCACACCGGTGGGCTTGCCCAACTGCGCACGGATCGCCGCGAGCCGATCAGGGTCGAACGACGGCCCGAGTCCCGCGCCGGTCATGGCCACCTCCTCGCCGCGCGGGGTTGTGGCCCCGCCTCACCGAGGGTACCGGCGCGGGGCGGAAATCAGGCCCAGAGCTGGCCGTCGAGCCGCTCTTCCGCCTCCTCGATGGTGCCGTCGTAGGCGCCGGTGGACAGATACTTCCAGCCGCCGTCGGCGACCACGAACGCGATGTCGGCGCGCGTGCCCGCCTGCACCGCCTTGCGGGCCACGCCGAGCGCAGCGTGGAGGATGGCGCCGCTGGAGATCCCCGCGAAGATCCCTTCCTCCAGCACCAGTTCGCGAGTGCGTTTGACCGCGTCATAAGGACCGACCGAGAAACGGGTGGTCAGCACGCTCTCGTCGTACAGCTCAGGGATGAATCCCTCGTCGATGTTGCGCAGCCCGTAGACCAGTTCGCCGTAACGCGGCTCGGCGGCGACGATCTCGATGCCCGGCACCTTCTCGCGCAGGAAGCGGCCGGTGCCCATCAGCGTGCCCGTGGTGCCGAGACCGGCGACGAAGTGCGTGATCTCCGGCAGGTCGGCCAGGATCTCCGGGCCGGTGGCCTCGTAGTGGGCGAGCGCGTTCGCTGGATTGCCGTACTGGTACAACATCACCCAGTCCGGGTTCTCCGCCGCGATCTGCTTTGCCAGCGCGACGGCCTGATTGGAGCCGCCCGCCGCGGGAGAATCGATGATCTGCGCGCCGAACATGGTGAGCAACTGCCGCCGCTCCACCGAGGTGTTCTCCGGCATCACGCAGATCAACTGGTAGCCCTTGAGCTTGGCGGCCATGGCCAGGGAGATACCGGTGTTGCCGCTGGTGGGTTCCAGAATGGTGCAGCCAGGACGCAGCAACCCGTCGGCCTCGGCCTGTTCGATCATGCGCAGCGCAGGCCGGTCCTTGATCGAGCCGGTGGGATTGCGATCCTCCAGCTTGGCCCACAGCCGCACATGGTTCTCGCCGTCCCATTGCGGAGACAGCGTGCGCAGGCCGACCAGCGGGGTGTTGCCGAGGGTCGCGATCAGCGATTCGTAACGCGCCACGGGACCGATCAGCCTCCGGCGACGGCGGGCAGGATGGTCACGCTCGCGTCCTGGGGCACCTCGGCCTCCAGACCACCGGCGAAGCGCACGTCCTCGTCGTCGACGTAGATGTTGACGTAGCGGTTGAGCTTGCCGCCGGAGAGCAGGCGCTCGGCGAGACCGGGGTGGTTGGCCTCGAGGTCGTCGATCACCGCGGCCAGCGTTGCGCCCTCGGCCCGCACCCGCTTCTCACCTCCGGTGAGGCCGCGCATGATGGTCGGGATGGACACGGTTACCGGCATGGGTACTCCTCGGTTTCAGGAACAAGTATCGGTCTAGGTCTCATACGCGTCGACGATCCGCACCGGCTCCTCGGTGACCTCGCCGTCGACGATCCGGTAGCTGCGCAGCTCGTGCTGCTCGGGATCGCGAGTGGAGATCAGCACGTAGTGCGCGAACGGCTCGGAGGCGTACGACACGTCGGTCCGGCTCGGGTAGGCCTCGGTGGCGGTGTGCGAGTGGTAGATCACCACCGGCGCCTCGTCCGCCTCATCCATCTCCCGCCACACCTTGAACTGCTCGCCCGAATCGAAGCGGTAGAAAGTGGGCGAACGCTCGGCGTTGACCATGGCGATGAAGCGCTCCGGCCGGTCCGAGCCCTCCGGCCCCGCGATGACGCCGCAGGCCTCATCGGGGTGATCGGCGCGCGCGTGCGCCACCATCGCCTCCACGAGGTCGGCCCTGATCACCAGCACGAGTCGAACACCTTTCCGCAACGCCGACCTACCGCAGTCGACAACGAGTCAGAATATTCGGGTATTCCCCAGGCGGCATCGACCGGTCCCCGGTTCCGGCACCCAGCGCTGGAGGGGCTGCAATCACGCACCCAACAGGTCGTGGTAAGCGGGAATGCCCGCGACCGAATGCGCCGAGCGGATCGCGTCGACGATGGCGCGTTCGACGACCACCGCGGCCGCCGTGCAAATCTCGTCCAGGACAACGAGGTCGGGCGGGAAAGCGGGCGGGAGCGGAAGGTCCGAGCCCTCCTCGGCCGTCCCGGTGGCGAGCGCGAAGATCGTGTCACCGTCGAGCGGCGAATGCGCGGGACGGACCGCCCTGGCCAGGCCGTCGTGCGCGGTGACCGCCACCCGCCGGCATCCGGCCGGGTCGAGCGGAGCATCCGTCGCCACGACGCCGATCGTGGTGTTGAGCACTGTGCCTTTCACCGGCAGCGCATTGGCCGCCGCCAGCTGCTCGGCGGTCGGCGCGCGCAGCCCGAAGTAGTCGGGTCCGTCGGTGCCACACCCCCATGGCAGCCCGGTGCGCGGATCGAACACCGAGCCAACGGGATTGGCCACGATCAATGCGGCGACGGTGATCCCTGCGGCGAGGCCGTCGCTGAGCACGATGCTCGCGGTACCCACCCCACCCTTGATCGATCCGGCACGTGCGCCGACGCCGGCGCCGACCGACCCGCGGGCGAAATCGACGGCCGCCGCCTCCGCTGCCCGGTAGCCGAACTCGGCCGTGGGACGAATGTCCCATGCCCCGACCGGAAGATCGAAGATCACCGCCCCTGGCACGATCGGCACCACCCGGCCCGCGTCGGCCGGATCCATCACGATGCCGGCGCCGTTCTCCTCCAGCCAGCGCATCACGCCGTCGGCCGCGGCCAGACCGTAGGCACTGCCGCCGGCCAGCAGGATCGCGTCGACCTGGCGGACGGTGTTCATCGGATCGAGCAGATCGGTCTCGCGCGTGCCCGGACCACCGCCGCGCACGTCGACCGACGCCACCGCGCCACCCGGCACGCGCACGACCGTGCATCCGGTGGCCGCCCCGGCGCCCAGTGCGGCATCCGGATCGAGGACGTGGTGATGTCCGACCAGTACTCCTGGGACGTCGGTGAGCGAATTGTTCTGCCCCGGCGCGGCATTCACCATCTCTACTCCTCATGGCGCGAAGGTGCTGGTCGACCGCGCCGATCTTCGCACTGGAGCCGTCAGGGAGCCAGCGCCTGCAGCAGCGAGTCCTGCATCCAGGTCAGCCAGTGGTACACGTCCAGGTGCGGAGCGCGCGGATCGTCGGGCTCGAGATGGTCGGGCGTGTCGGCGTCGATGTTCAGCACCGTGCCGAGCGCGAGCCGCACGTCGGTGAGCGCGGCCAGCCACGCGTCGGCCTGTTCGGGGGTGAGCACGATCTTGCCGCCCGCGTTCGGCACGGTGTCCAGCACGACAGAGCCCGCCGCCAGCTTGGCGTCGATGATGTCGGGCTCGTGCAGGCCGCGCAGCGCGCTGTTGAGATCGGCGCGGTCGGCGTCCGGTGAGCCGGGCTCGCTGCGGTGGAAGTCCGGGAGGAGTCGGCGCAGCCGCGGGTCCTCCGGCGGGGCGGTGTTGCCGGATCGCAATCCGGTCAGCGCCGCCAGATCGTCATCGGGGGCGGACGCGCCGCGCTCGGTGAGCAGTCCGGAGACCGCGCCCACCAGCGACCGAAGCACATTGGCCTCGCGTGCGTCCATTTCGGAACGCAGTTTGAGACCGCTCAGCGAGTTCTTCCTGCTCCACTTACGCACGGCGTCAGGGTAGCGTCCTGGTCAGTCGTCCCGTTGCATGGTGGCCCAGAGGCCCGCGGCGTGTAGCCGCTGGACATCGTGTTCCATCTTGTCCCGAGAGCCGGACGAGACCACCGCCTTGCCATCGTTGTGGACCTTCAGCATCAGCTCGGTCGCCTTTGCTTTGCTGTAGCCGAAGAGCTTCTGGAAAATGTAGGTGACGTAGTGCATGAGGTTGACCGGGTCGTCCCAGACCACGGTCACCCAGGGGCGATCCTCCGCCTCCAGGATCTCGGTGTACTCGACCGCCTCTGGCGTCGCCTGTGGCGCCGACACTGTCGCGTTCGCGGCGCCCATGACGACGTCACCCCGGACTATGTTGCGCAAGGCCATAACGTCAAGGGTACGACTCGACTCCGGATAAACAACACCCACACAGCCCCGATTCGCGCATTCCCCGGTTCACCGGGACGATGCCGGCCGCCGTGACCCGAACGTGCTGTCTACAGTGACTGCGTGGACCTGCGTGACGGCGTCGCCAGCACGGCGCTGCTGACCGACCAGTACGAACTGACCATGCTCGCCGCGGCACTCGCCGACGGTTCGGCGCGGCGCCGATGCACCTTCGAGGTGTTCGCCAGACGTTTGCCCAATGGTCGTCGCTATGGCGTGGTCGGCGGTACGGGCAGGCTGCTCGACGCATTGCGGCAGTTCCGTTTCGGTGAATCGGAACTCGCCGTCGTCGCCCCGTTCTCGGATCGGCGGACCCTTGACTGGCTGCGCGACTACCGATTCACCGGCGATATCGACGGCTACGCCGAAGGCGAGCTCTATTTCCCGGGCTCCCCGATCCTCTCGGTGCGCGGCAGCTTCGCCGAATGCGTGGTGCTGGAGACGCTGGCGCTGTCGATTCTCAACCACGACAGCGCGATTGCGTCGGCGGGCGCCCGCATGGTGAGCGCCGCCGGTGGCCGCCGGATGATCGAGATGGGTTCGCGGCGCGCCCACCAACTCGCCGCTCCCGACAGCGCCCGCGCCGCGTACCTGGCCGGTTTCGACGCCACGTCGAATCTGGAGGCGGTGCGCCGCTACGGCATTCCGGGCGCGGGCACCAGCGCGCACGCGTTCGTCCTGCTGCACAGCGGTCCCGACGGTGCGCACGAGGCCGAAGCGTTCCGCAGCCAGGTGCAGACGCTCGGGATCGGGACGACATTGCTGGTGGACACCTTCGACATCACCATGGGCGTGGCGACGGCCATCGAGGTGGCAGGCACCGGCCTTGGCGGCGTCCGGATCGACTCCGGCGACCTCGGCGTTCTCGCCCGCCAGGTGCGCGACCAGCTCGACGTGCTCGGCGCCACCAAGACCCGCATCGTGGTCTCCGGCGATCTCGACGAGTACGCCATCGCCGCGCTGCGCGCCGAACCGGTCGACGTCTACGGCGTCGGCACGGCGCTGGTGACCGGGTCGGGCGCGCCGACCGCGGGCATGGTCTACAAGCTCGTCGAGGTGGACGGGGTACCGGTGGCCAAGCGCAGCAGTCACAAGCAGTCGCGCGGCGGCACGAAGAAGGCGATCCGCTTGGCCCGCGACACCGGCACGATCGTCGAGGAGATCGTGTACCCGGCGGCCGGGCCCGTGCCGCCCTCGAACGGCTTCCAGGCCCGTGAGCTCCTCGTCCCACTGATCCGCGGGGGCGAGCAGGTCGAGGACCTGCCCACGCTGTCCGAGAGCCGCGACCTGGTCGCCCGCGGGCTGATCAGCCTGCCCTGGGAGGGCCTCAAGCTCTCGGCGGGCGAACCGGCCGTCGTGACCACTTTCGTCTGAGGTCAGTCGATGCGCTTGCTGACGCGACGCAGCAGGAGCAGCCCGGTGCCGAGTATCAGCGCGAACACGACCCCCATCAGCGCGAACCGCACCCACGCCGCGGGCTCGGCGGGCCGGTCACCCAGCACGAAAGAGATCACGAGATAGACAAGGGTGCCGAGGATTACGCTGAGGAACAGTCGGGCGTGACTCATGGGGTCTCCATGCTGGGAGTCGGCCGACCTGGCGGACCGGGCCGGGAAAAAGAGGGCACACAGTAATCACCGCGTGGGGTGGAGGTGTTTACATCGCATCCACCGGAATTTCCCGCGCGTCGGTTGAACCGGTCGTCCGACCTGGCGGCAGAATCGTGAGAGGTCACCAGTCACACCGCGGGAGGTCACCATGCCCCGAGCACTGATCATCGTCGATGTCCAGAACGATTTCTGCGAGGGCGGGTCGCTCGCGGTCACCGGCGGCGCCGCGGTGGCCGCCCGGATCAGCGAGCACCTCTCGGCGACGAACTACAGCGCGGTGGTCGCGACGCGCGACCATCACATCGATCCCGGCGCGCACTTCTCCGACCAGCCCGACTACGTGGACAGCTGGCCGCCGCACTGCCTGGTCGGCACACCAGGCGCCGATTTCCATCCGGCCCTGACCACCGGCCCGATCCAGGAGATCTTCTCCAAGGGCGAGTACGCCGCGGCCTACTCCGGTTTCGAGGGCACGACCGAGAACGGCACCGCTTTGGCCGACTGGCTGCACGACCGCGGCGTGGACGCCGTCGACGTGGTCGGCATCGCCACCGATCACTGTGTGCGCGCCACCGCCTTGGACGCGCGCATCGAGGGTTTCGACACCCGCGTCCTGCTCGATCTCACCGCCGGTGTCGCACCCGACACCGTCACCGCCGCGCTGGACCGCATGCGCGGAGCGGGAGTCGATCTGGAAGGAAGCATCAGCAGGTAGACCGTCCGGTCCGGCTGACCGGCCTGGTCTGTCGGAGGCACCGAGTAGGCTGCTCGCGTGCCCGAACTGCCGCCCGTTTCCGATCTTTTGGCCACCGCCGTGCAGGCGCTCGGCGGGAAGGAACGCGCCGGACAGGTGACGATGGCGGCGGCCGTCGACCACGCCATCGACACCAAGGAACACCTCGCGGTGCAGGCCGGGACAGGCACCGGCAAGTCGCTGGCCTATCTCGTCCCGAGCCTGCGGCACGCGGTCCGCACCGGCCGCACGGTGGTGGTCTCCACGGCGACGATCGCGTTGCAGCGCCAGCTGGTGGACCGGGATCTACCGCGGCTGGCCGAGGCGTTGAGCACGCCGCTGGGCCGGACCCCGGGGTTCGCGATCCTCAAGGGACGCAACAACTATCTGTGCTTGAACAAGATCAACAGCGTCATCCCGGACGAGCCCGCCGAGGCGGAGCTGTTCGACGCGTTCGCGATCTCGCGCCTCGGACGCGAGGTGCAGCGGCTCAACGAGTGGGCCTCCGATACCGAGACCGGAGACCGCGACGAACTCGCTCCCGGGGTGAGCGACCGCGCCTGGCGGCAGGTCAGCGTGTCGTCGCGGGAGTGCCTGGGCAAGTCGCGCTGCCCGTTCGGCCAGGACTGCTTCGCCGAGCGGGCCAGGACCGAATCGGCGCAGGCCGACGTGGTGGTGACCAATCACGCGCTGCTCGCGATCGACGCGATCAGCGGCATCCAGGTGCTGCCCGAGCACGACGTGGTGGTCATCGACGAGGCGCACGAGCTGGTCGACCGGGTGACCGGCGTGGCCACCGCCGAGCTCGCCCCTTCGACGATCAGCGCGGCCGCCCGGCGCTGCGCCAAACTCATCGACGAGCAGGAAGTGGACCGCCTGGAAGGTGCCGGCGAGGCCTGGCACACCGTGCTGGACGAGCTGCCCGCCGCGCGCTGGGACATCCTGCCCGACGGCGTCGCGCCGGTGCTGGCACTGATCCGGGATGCCGCATGGAACGCGCGCACCGCGCTGGCGCCGCCGGGCGGCACCACCGCGCAGGGCGATCCGGAAGGCGCTGCGGCCCGCAATCTGGCGCTCGCCGCGATCGACGAGGTGCACGACAGCGCGGTCCGCGCGCTGACGGCGTTCGAGGAGTCCGATCCGGCCGCCCGGCGCGACGTCATCTGGCTGGCGGCCGACGAGGTCCGCGGTGTCGTGCGCCGTTCGCTGCACATGGCCCCGCTCTCGGTCGGCGGACTGTTGCGCAGCAGGCTTTTCGGCACCGCGACCGTCGTGCTGACCTCCGCGACGTTGCAGATCGGCGGCTCGTTCGACGGGCTCGCGACCACCTGGGGCCTGCCCGCGCAGTCGGGCAGCCGCACCGACCCTGCCACCGCGAATGGCGCCGAGGCGCCGTCGGATGCCGATACGGTCCGCTGGAACTCGCTCGATGTCGGCTCGCCGTTCGACCACGCCAAGTCCGGCATCCTCTACGTCGCCGAACACCTACCCGCACCGGGCCGCGACGGCTTGGCGCCGACGTACCTGGACGAGATCGAGCGGCTGATCACGGCGGCGGGCGGGCGCACGCTCGGCCTGTTCTCCTCGATGCGCGCGGCCCGCGCGGCCACCGACGCGTTGCGCGACCGGTTGCGGACGCCGATCCTGTGCCAGGGTGACGATGCCACGGGCGCGTTGGTCCGCAAGTTCGCCGACGATCCGGAGACTTCGCTGTTCGGCACGCTGTCACTGTGGCAGGGAGTCGACGTGCCCGGACCTTCGCTGAGCCTGGTGATCCTCGACCGCATCCCGTTCCCGCGCCCGGACGACCCCCTGCTCACGGCCAGACAGCGTGCGGTCCAGGCGCGCGGCGGAAACGGATTCATGACAGTAGCCGCCAGCCATGCCGCGCTCTTGCTGGCGCAAGGCACCGGGCGCCTGCTGCGCAGCGTCGATGATCGCGGCGTGGTCGCCATTCTCGATTCCCGCCTGGCCACCGCCCGCTACGGCGGATACCTGCGCGCGTCGCTGCCGCCCTACTGGGAGACCGCCGACCCCGACGTCGTGGTCAAAGCGCTGCGCCGCCTCGCTGCCGCCGCGACGGTGTGATACCGCACACACCTGTCGGTACATATTTCCATACGGAAGTAGATTGGTGGCCGGTGCTTCGGTGACCCCCAATTCCCACACCGAACGTGCCGATGGTCCCCGCGCCAAGCCCTGCACGCGGCGCGGGGACACCGAATCCCCTTGTCGGACAGCGATCTCAGCCGCGCACGGCCACCGCGTCGACTTCGAACAGCATGCCGGGCAACGCCAGCGCGGCCACTCCGGTCAGCGTCTGCGCGGGCGGCCGGCCACCCCAGATCGCGGCGATCTTCTGGCCGAGCACGGCCAGCTTGTCCAGGTCGTGATCGACGATATGCGTCCGCAGTTGCGCGACGTCGGCGAAGTCCAATCCCACCGACCGCAGCGCGATCCCGAGGTTTCCGAACGCGTTGTCCACCTGAGCCGCGAAATCCGTACTGGTGGTCTGCCCTTCGGCGTCCGAGTCGTACTGCCCCGCGATGAACACCAGTTCACCCCGCGCCGTCGCCACATGGCTGTAGCCGAACCCGGTCGGGTCGTGCAGGTCGGCGGGGTTGCTGATCTCGACGGCCATTTTTGCTCCTTGCTCGGTTGTCGTGTGCCGCAACAGCAAGTCGACGACACAGCAGGCTGGTTTGTGACATGCCCTTGGCCACAAACGACCGCGGCGCGGCGACCCGAGGTCACCGCGCCGCGAATTCGGCTCTGGCTCAGAGCACCCACTTCAAGATCAGGGTGAGCACGCCGCTCACGACCGCGAGGATCACCGCTCCCACGCCCCACGCGAATCCCTTGCGCTCCCACGGACGCCCCGCGTCCAACGAGAACTTGCCCGCACCGGTGAAGGCGAGCGCCGCGGCGGCCGCCGCGAACAGCACGCCCATCTCGTATCCCTTGCCGGTCAGCAACCCGCCGCTCCAGGTGGCGTTGATCGCGTTGATCATGGTGCCGAGCACGATGGCCGCGCCCAGCGGTGTCAGCAGGCCGAGTAGGAGCAGCAGGCCGCCGCCGAGTTCGCTCAGGCCCGCCAGCGTCCCGAAGATCTTGCCGGGGTTGTAGCCCATCTGCTCGAAACCGTCGGCGTTGGCTCGCCACCCCGGGCCGCCCCACCAGCCGAAGAGTTTCTGCGCGCCGTGCGCGGCGAGCAATCCGCCGAAGACGACTCGCATGATCAGCAAGCCGATGTCGGTGGAGATTCCATCCAGCTGCGTGTTCCCGCTGGTGCGTTCGAGTACGGATTTGATGGTCATGCTGGTCCTCATCCCTGCAATGTCGTCCCGGACATAATGCCTACGGCAAACCGGACTGCGGTCCGATTGTTGCACGAAGGGGTCGATCGCCCAACCCCTCGGACTATTCCACGGTCCGGTCAGTGGGATGGTTCAGCGCGCAGGCGAGCGGCAGGCTACTCCGCGAGGAAAAAGAAGTAGCCGAGGAACACCACCATCAGCGCCCACATGGCCGGGTGCACTTCCTTGATCCTGCCCCTGGCCACCATGACGACCGGGTACAGCAGCATGCCCATGGCCAGACCGTTGGCGATGGAGTAGGTCAGCGGCATCATCACGATGGTGACGAACGCCGGAACCGAGTACTCCAATCGGTTCCAGTCGATCCGGCCGAGCGCCCGGGACATGAGGATGCCGACCACGATCAGCGCGGGCGCGGTGATCTCCCCGGAACCCGCCACCACCGCGAAGATCGGATAGCAGAACAGCGCGACCAGGAACCAGCCCGCCGTGGTGACGGCGGTCAGCCCGGTCCGCCCGCCCGCCGAGACCCCCGCGGTCGACTCCACGTAGGCGGTGGTGGTCGAGGTGCCGATCACCGCGCCCGCCATGGTGCCCACCGAGTCCGCGGCCAGCGCGCTGGCGGCACGCGGCAGCTTGCCGTCCTTGTCCAGCAGCCCGGCCTGATTCGCGACCCCGATCAAGGTGCCGGAGGCGTCGAAGAAGTCGACGAACAGCATGGTGAGCACCACCACCGCCATCTGCGCGGTGAACGCGTCGGGCAGGTGGCTGATCGCCTGGCCGAAGGTGTGCTCGAGCCCCTTGGGTGCGGCGACCACGCCGCTGGGCAGATCGACCAAGCCGCTGACGATCCCGACGATCGTGGTGAGCACGATGCCGTAGAGCACCGCTCCGTGCCAGCCGATCACCAGGAACACCACGGTCACCAGCAGTCCGAACAACGCCAGCAGCGTGGTGCCCTTGGTGAAGTCACCGAGCGTGACCAGCGTCGCTTCGCTGTACACCACGATTCCCGCGTTCCGCAGCCCGAGGAATGCCACGAACAACCCGATGCCCGCGCCCACGGCGAGCTTCAATTGCATCGGAATGGCGTTGAGGATGCGTTCGCGGACCTTGGTGACCGCGAGGACGAAGAAGACGACGCCCGACAGAAACGTGCCCGACAGCGCCACCTGCCACGGAATCCCCATACCGAGCACCACCGAGTACGCGAAGAACGCGTTGAGCCCCATCCCCGGCGCGAGCGCGATCGGATACCTGGCCCACAGACCCATCACCAGCGTGCCGAACACCGCGGCCACGGCGGTCGCGGTGAACACCGCCTGCATAGGGATGCCCTTGTCGCCCAGCGGGCCTTGGTCGCCGAGGATCGCCGGGTTCACCGCGAGCACGTAGCACATCGCCAGGAACGTGACCGTTCCCGCCATGAGCTCCCGTTGGACGGTCGAGCCGGTCGATCGAACGCCGAAATACCCGTCGACGCGTCCTCGGGTCCGGTTCAAAACGTCGGTGACCATGGCTGACTCCAGTGCGGAATGAAAAGGGGATGCAGGGCACGGTAGCCGACGATTCACTGCCTCCGGCAACTCGCGTCGGACGCCGACGGCGCTTACGTGATCAACGCCACGGAACAGACCAGCGGCGGCGCCATACTCCAGGGTTGCGGTCCATTCGGCCCAGGCCACTCGGGGCCTCTCGTCGGGCGCGACCGACGGGCCGCGCCGGATCCCTCGAAGTTACGCGCTCGGTGCGGACACCAAACCGAGTTCCGCGTCGGAGGCCAGCAGGTCGTTGTGCGGGAGCACGCGCACGGTGTAGCCGACCGCGCCGGACAGCGGGACCGGGGTGTCGACGGTGAACAGCTCGACGCCGGAATCCGACCTGCTGTGCGTCATCGGGATCGTCGTGATCTCGGAGAGGTCGTCGGTCGCGGACACTCGTCCGAGCACCGCTTGCACCACCACGTCCGAGACGCTCAACCCGCCGAGCTCGACGCGCGCGGTCAGCGACAGCCGCGCCCCGATGACCGGCGTGTCCGGCAGTCCCGCACTGTCCACCTGGATCACCTTCACCGACGGCCACGCCGACTCCACCCGATGGCGATACTCGGCGATGGCGCGCGCGACCGCGAAGTCGTCGGCCGTCGCCTTCTGGTAGGCCGCGGCGGCCGGCGCGTAGTACTCCACCGCGTAGTCGCGGACCATCCGGGATGCCAGCACCTTCGGCCCCAACGTCTGCAGGGTGTGGCGGACCATCTCGACCCAGCGCACCGGCATCCCCGTCGCGTCGCGGTCGTAGAAGCGCGGCGCGACGGTGCGGTCGAACAGGTCGTAGAGCGCGGCGGCCTCCAGGTCGTCGCGGCGCTGCTCGTCGCGGACGCCGTCGGCCGTGGGGATGGCCCAGCCGTTGTCTCCGTCGTACATCTCGTCCCACCAGCCGTCCCGGATGGAGAGATTGAGCCCGCCGTTCAGCGCGGACTTCATGCCGGAGGTGCCGCAGGCCTCCAGCGGGCGCAGCGGGTTGTTCAGCCAGACATCGCAACCCCAGTACAGGAACCGGGCCATCGATATGTCGTAGTCGGGCAGGAAGACGATCCGGTACCGCACCTCGGGATCGTCGGCGAAGCGGACCACCTGCTGGATGAGCGCCTTGCCGCCGTCGTCGGCCGGGTGGCTCTTGCCCGCGACCACCAACTGCATCGGCCGCCGCGGGTCCAGCAGCAGGGCGCGCAATCGCTGTGGGTCGCGCAGCATCAGGGTGAGACGTTTGTAGGTCGGCACCCGGCGCGCGAATCCGACGGTCAGCACATTCGGGTCGAAAACCCCGTTGACCCAGCCGAGTTCGGCCTCCGCCGCCCCGCGCTCCAGCCAGGACGCGCGCAATCGGCGGCGCACCTCGTCGACGAGGATGCCGCGCAGGGTGTTCCGCGTCGACCACAGCTCGGTGAGATCGACGTCGCGCAGCCGTTCCCAGCCGCGCGCCTCCTCGACCAGCTCCGGGCCGATGTGCTCGCGGGCCTTGTCCACCCATTCCCGCGCGGCCCAGGTGGTGGCGTGTACACCGTTGGTGACCGACCCGATCGGCACCTCCGCGGAGTCGAACCCGGGCCACAGCGGGGCGAACATGGACCGGCTCACCTCGCCGTGCAACTTCGAGACGCCGTTGGCCCGTTGCGCGAGCCGCAGACCCATGTGCGCCATGTTGAAGACGGAGGGGTCGGCTTCGCGTCCGAGCGCCACGATTCGATCGATGGAAAGGCCGGGCAGCAGTGCAGATTCGGATTCGCCGTGCGCACCGCCGAAGTAGCGGCGCACCATCGGCATCGGGAATCGATCGATGCCCGCCGGGACGGGGGTGTGTGTGGTGAACACCGTTCCCGCCCGCACGGCGGCCAGTGCGGAGTCGAAATCCCTTCCCGCCGCGACGAATTCACGGATGCGCTCGACGCCGAGGAAGCCCGCGTGGCCTTCGTTCATGTGGAACACGTCGGGATCGGGCAGCCCTTCCGCCGCCGTGTAGGCGCGCACCGCGCGCACGCCGCCGATGCCGGCCAGGATCTCCTGCCGGATCCGATGTTCCTGGTCGCCGCCGTAGAGGCGGTCGGTGACCGCGCGCAGTTCCGGATCGTTCTCCGCGATGTCCGAATCGAGCAGCAACAGCGGAATCCGGCCGACCTGCGCGACCCACACCCTCGCGCGCAGCACCCTGCCCTCGGGCATGGCCACGTGGATGAGCACCGGGGAACCGCTCGAGGTGAGCGCGCGCAGCGGAAGGCCCTGCGGGTCCAACGCCGGATAGTGCTCGGCCTGCCAACCGTCCGCGGACAACGACTGCCGGAAGTACCCCGAACGGTAGAGCAGTCCGACACCGATCAGCGGCAATCCCAGATCGGAGGCGGCCTTCAAATGATCACCGGCCAGAATGCCCAGCCCGCCCGAGTAATTGGGCAGGACCTCGGTGACGCCGAACTCCATCGAGAAGTAGGCGATGCCGCGCACCTCCTCCCCCGCACGACGCTGGAACCACCCCGGCGCCGCCAGGTAATCGCGCAGGTCGGCAGCCGCCGCGTCGACGCGGGCGACGTAGTCCGGATCGGCGGCCAGCTCGTCCAGCCGCGCCGCGGGCACCTCGCCGAGCATCCGGACCGGATCATGCCCCATGTCCTGCCACCGCCGCGGTTCCAACGCGGCGAACAGGCCCTGCGTCGGCGGATGCCACGACCAGCGCAGATTCGTGGCGAGCTCACTCAGGGCCGCCAAACGCTCGGGCAGATGGGCACGGACGGTGAAACGACGCAATGCCTTCATTGGGTAGAAACTACACGGCAGCCGGGGCACGCGCCCTGCTGGAGTAGCGACCAAAAGACCTCCGACCTGCGGGTTTCGGCGCATGCCCGGTTGTCCGGACCGCTCACCCGAAGGCGGATAGCCATCTCTACTGTCACGAAACGGATACATGCCGCGCACCGGCGAGTCTGCCGCAAACTCCGCCCACACGAGATTCCGGAGATCGTCGCGACGTACGGCACGCCGCTATCCGATCGAGACCCGCGACCGGTTGTGAACTCCGGAACGCGGGGCAAACCCTGAAGCTGTGCGGACCATCCGGCCGCATCAACCGAATCAGTCCGGGAGTGATCAAGATGTGGACGACAGCACACCCGAATCGCGCCCGCAAACGCCACTTGTCGCGGGCTGGAGTTGGCATCACGGGGATCGGCACCATCGCGGCCACACTCGTGCTTGTCGCGCCGAACGCCGGGGCGGCAGTCACATCGGTCAGCGCGGCCCAAGGAATGACCTTCGGTTCCGCTGACTACGGAACCAACTGCGAATACGAGGTGACGGCCAAGCTGGACAGCACCACCGGTACCGAACCCGTCCGCTTCACCGACAGCGCCGCCGGAACCTTCTCGCCGAATCCCGCGCAGGTGGAGGGCAACCAGGCCACCACAACCTGGACTCCCACCGCGACCGGCGAACACACTATCTCCGCGACACAAGGAACCTCCGCGACACCAGGCACCTCCGCGACACCAGGACCCTCCCCGACGCAGGAGACGGCCACCGCGGTGAACTCACCAACGCTGACGGTCGGCAACGGGATCAGCCTCGGCTTCGTCTGCCTAGCGATGCCCTGAGCGCCGAGCAGCGGTGCGGCGCAAACGCACCGCGTTCCATTACCGTGCTCCGACCAGGCGGCGGGACCTTCCCGGCCGTCCCGCCGCCGCACCGCTGCTCATCCTCGACCCCCTCGATGATCTCGTGCACGGGAACGCGTTCTCCATTGGGCTCCTGGGTCGATCTGCCATTGCAACGAACCCAGTAACCCAGCGGGCATGGGCGACGTCAACCCAGTTCAGTAAGGCTGAACATTCATTCACCTCGTACGGTGTGCCACGATCCAATCGCGGATCCGCTCCAGACTCAGAGGGTGCGCGTCGAGTTCGGCAAGCCGTGCATCAAGGATGTCGAGGTTGATGAGGCCCTGTTCTACGAGTGCTGCGGCAAAAGCGTGGTCCTTTGCACGGCCAGCAACGAGTTTGGAGATGACACAGTCGTGGGGTTCGAGGCAAAGGCCGCGCCCCGGTTCCGTGCCCGAGGTCCCGTAGGCAACGACTCGGTCACTCCATGCTTTGGGCAGGACGGCAGTGGTGACACTGACGCCCTGTGCGTAGTAACCGAAAGTTTCGTGGAACGGGGACAATTCGCCGATAGCGCCGTCGACCATATCGGCCTTCGATTCATCGGGGTCGTCGAGGAATGCTACATCGACTTCCATGGAGGCCGTGGCCTCGAACGGAAGGGCGCCCTCGTCGTAGCTGGCCAGGACTGACTGGCTGGCTGCCGATAACCACGACGTCGCGTTCTTCGGCAATGCGGGACGCGGCGCGCAGCACGTGTTCCAGTTGCCTCCGGTTCATGCAACATGCTTCCGGCGCCAGTACTTACCGAACGACGACAGCGCGGCCTCACGTTCCTCGGTGTCGAGGACTCCAGCAAAAGGACTGTTCTGCCGGAGTTCGACCGCCCATCCCGCGCGCGAAGTCAGTGCATCGAACACGGCGTCGATACCGGAGTCCAAGATTTCCTGCCACTGATCGAGCCACGCCGTTGTCATCCCGGACGGGTGGATCTCTCGGAGTCGTCGCACGTTCCGCTGCGCCTTGGCCAACACCGAGTCTGGGTCGACGGCCAGCCGACCGGCAACCACGCGGTGCTGCCACAGCGACTTCTCCTGGTCGCGGGTAAGGCCACCCGCTACGAGTGCGTCCAGATCTCGACGGCGTATACGTCGGTGCGTGCCCACCGACGTATACGGAAGTTCGCCCCGTTCACACAGGTCGACCACATGCTGGCGGGTGCAGCCCAATAGGCGCGCCGCCTGACCGGTGGTCAACAGTTCGTCCGGCGATGACATAGTGACAGCATCGTTCACAAACACAAAAAACGCAACACCGCCGCCCTAGTTCATGTTGCGGAAAAACGATGGCCGTCGCGGTGCCGAACTGGCAGCATGAGTTGATGCCGCACTGGGTTGATGTTCTTCCCCAATTCCTCTTGGCTTGCTTGATTCTTGCGGCGCTGCCAGGACCGGCGACCGCTTTGTTCCTGCAGCGCGCCGTGCGCGATGGACGCGCGGCCGGGCTGGCGGCCGTGGCCGGCAACGAGATCGGTGTGCTCGGCTGGACGCTTGCGGGCGGGGCGGGGCTGTCGGTGCTCCTGGTCGCGAACCGGGCGATGCATGCGGCGGTGCACATCGTCGGCGCGCTGGTGTTGATCTGGCTCGGCGTACAGGCGTGGCGAGGTGCACGCGGCGGCGGCGAGTTCGGTAGCTCGATGACGAAGCTGCTGCCCTCGGGGCGCACGCCCGGCTCCGCCTTCCGCGCGTCGCTGGTCTCGATCGCGGCGAACCCGAAGGCGGCCGTCTTCGGTCTGACGATCCTGCCGCAGTTCCTTCCCACCAGCGGGCCGGTGCTGCCGACGGTGGTGATCCTGGCGCTCATCCAGCTGGTGATCGACACCGCCTGGTGCGTCGGCGTGGTCTCGGCCGCCGACCGCGCGGGCGCCTGGCTGCGCCGCAGCGGCATCCGGCAGCGGGTCGAGCGCGCGCTCGGCGCGATCCTGGTCGCCCTCGGCCTCGGCCTCGCCGCCGACGCCCGCTGACCGGGCGGCATCGCACTCCTGGCGTTCAGCAGGTGCCCAGCTGAACCAGACCGGCATTCAGCGGGGGACCGCGCGCTCCCGGCGGCCCGGTCATCCTCGCCACCGACGCACACCAACCGGACGGGCCCTGCTCACACGTATCGCGACCACGGCCCGAATCCGCTCCGGAATACCCGCTGATCCGGCCTGTACCACGGTGTACCGGTAGGTTGGTCCCCGTGACCGGCCGCATCGCTATCGATGACACTGCCCCGTCCATCGCAGGCGGTCGGCCCGCCAAGGCCGTGGTCGGCGAGGTTTTCCCGGTACGCACCGTGGTGTGGCGAGAAGGCCACGAAGCCGTCGCCGCCACGCTGGTCGTGAAAGGCCCCGGCGCGGCGCGACCGACCCGTATCCGCATGACGCCGGACCACGAGCCCGACGTGTTCAACGCCACGTTCACCCCGAACGCTCCGGGCACATGGACCTACCGCATCGAGGGCTGGAGTGACCCCATCGCCACCTGGCGCTCGGCGATCGAGGCGAAGCTGGCCGTCGGGCAGAGCGCCGCCGATCTGGAAAACGACCTGGAGCTTGGTGCCCGGCTGTTCGACCGCGCGGCGCAAGCCGTCCCGAAGAAGCAGTTCGAACGCTTGCGCGCGGTCGCGGCGGCGCTGCGCGGCAACGAACAACTGCCGGCGCGGGTGGCTCCGGCATTCACCGAGGAAGTCGCCGAGATCCTGCGTGCGACGTCCCTGCGCGACCTGGTTACCCGCGGCCCGCAACACACCGTGCTGGTCGAGCGGCACCGCGCACTCTACGGCTCGTGGTACGAGTTCTTCCCACGTTCGACCGGCGGCCGCGACACCACCGGAAAGCCGATCCACGGCACCTTCGCTACTGCGGCGGAACAACTCCCGCGCATCGCCGCCATGGGCTTCGACGTGGTCTACCTGCCGCCGATCCATCCGATCGGCGAGGTGAACCGCAAAGGCCGCAACAATGCGCTCACCGCGGACCCGGGCGACGTCGGCTCGCCGTGGGCCATCGGCTCGAAGCACGGCGGCCACGATGCCATCCACCCCGAGCTGGGCACGCAGGACGATTTCGCCGAGTTCGTCGCGGCGGCGCACCGGCTCGGCCTCGAGGTCGCGCTCGATCTCGCACTGCAATGCGCGCCCGACCACCCCTGGGTGCAGGCCCATCCCGAATGGTTCATCACCCTGCCCGACGGCAGCGTCGCCTACGCCGAGAACCCGCCGAAGAAATATCAGGACATCTACCCGGTCAACTTCGACAACGACCCCGACGGCCTCTACGCCGAGGTGCTGCGCGTAGTCCGGCACTGGATCGGCTCAGGCGTCAAGATCTTCCGCGTCGACAACCCGCACACCAAGCCCGCCGACTTCTGGGAATGGCTGATCGCGACCGTGCGCCGGACCGATCCGGACGTGATCTTCCTGTCCGAGGCGTTCACCCGCCCGGCCCGCCTCTATGGGCTGGCGCGGCGCGGATTCAGCCAGTCCTACACGTATTTCACCTGGCGGGTGGCGAAGTGGGAACTCACCGAGTTCGGCATCGAGCTGGCCGCGAAGGCCGACGAGGCCCGCCCGAACCTGTTCGTGAACACCCCGGACATCCTGCACGAGAGCCTTCAGCACGGCGGTCCGGGCATGTTCGCCATCCGCGCGGTGCTGGCCGCTACTCTCGCGCCAACGTGGGGTGTCTATTCGGGTTTCGAGCTGTTCGAGCATCAGTCGGTGCGTCCGGGCAGCGAGGAGTACCTGGACTCGGAAAAGTACGAGCTGCGTCCGCGCCCGTTCGCCGATGCGCTGGCGCGCGGGGAATCGTTGGAGCCGTGGCTCACCCGGCTCAACGAGATCCGTCGCGCGCACCCGGCCCTGCAACAGTTGCGCTGCCTGCACTTCCACCATGTGGACAACGACGCGCTGCTCGCCTACTCCAAGATCGACCCGGCCAGCGGCGACGCCGTACTGGTCGTGGTGAACCTGAACCCGTTCGGCGCCGAGTGGGGCATGCTCTCGCTCGACCTGCCCGCGATCGGCCGGGAGTGGCACGACCATCCGGTGGTGTACGACGAGGTCAGCGGCGAGGAATACCACTGGGCGCAGACCAATTACGTGCGATTGGATCCCGCGTACACGGTCGCGCACATCATCAGGCTGCCGCCGGTGTCCCAGCAGGCCCGCACCGAACTGGCCTATCGCAGGACGCTGCGATGAGGCGACGCGACCTCATGCTGCTCGCGGCGGGCACGCACGCCGACCCGCACACGGTGCTGGGCGCGCATCCTCATCCCGATGGCACGGCCGTGCGGGTGCTGCGCCCGCACGCGGAGACGGTGTCGGTGCGTGTCGGCGGCGTCGATCATGCGCTGAAGTCGTTGGGCCACGGCGTGTTCGCCGCAGTGGTGCCGTATCCCGACCTCATGGATTATCGCGTCGTTACCAACTATCCAGGCGGCCGGACGATCATCGGCGCCGACGGCTACCGCTTCCTGCCCACGCTCGGCGAACTCGACCTGCACCTCATCGGCGAGGGCCGCCACGAGCGCCTGTGGGACGTGCTCGGCGCGCACCCGCGCCGCTACACCACCTTGGACGGCGAGGTCGAGGGCACGTCGTTCGCGGTATGGGCGCCGAACGCGCGCGGCGTCACGGTGATCGGCGATTTCGATGGCTGGAGCGGCAAGACCGCGCCGATGCGCTCGCTGGGATCGTCCGGTATCTGGGAGGTCTTCGTCCCGGGTGTCGGACCGGGCACCAAGTACAAATACCGTGTGCACGGCGCCGACGGACGGACCGTCGATCACGCCGACCCGCTGGCCTTCGCCACCGAACAGCCCCCCGCCACGGCTTCGGTGGTCACCGAAAGCCACTACGTATGGAACGACCACGCCTGGCTCGAGCGGCGCACGGCCACCGACCCGGCCCGGGCGCCGATGAGCGTCTACGAGGTGCATCTCGGCTCGTGGCGTCGTGGCCTCGGTTACCGCGAAATGGCCGACCAGCTCGCGGAATACGTGCAGGCAGCGGGATACACGCACATCGAACTGCTCCCCATCGCGGAACACCCGTTCGGCGGCTCGTGGGGGTACCAGGTCACCTCCTACTACGCGCCGACGGCCCGCTTCGGTGCCCCGGACGACTTCCGCGCGTTCGTCGACCGCATGCACGCCGCGGACATCGGCGTGCTGCTGGACTGGGTCCCCGCGCACTTCCCGCGCGACGAATGGGCGCTGGCCCGCTTCGACGGCACCCCGCTCTACGAACACGCCGACCCGCGCCGTGGCGAGCAACTCGACTGGGGCACCTACGTTTTCGACTTCGGCAGACGTGAAGTGCGCAACTTCCTGGTCGCCAACGCGCGCTACTGGATCGAGGAATTCCACATCGACGGCCTGCGCGTCGACGCGGTCGCCTCCATGCTCTACCTGGATTACTCCCGTGCGGAAGGTCAGTGGGAGCCCAACGTGCACGGCGGCCGAGAGAACCTGGAGGCCGTCGACTTCCTCCAAGACCTCAACGACACCGTGCACCGCAACCACCCCGGCGTGGTCACCATCGCCGAGGAGTCCACCACCTGGCCCGGCGTCACCCGCGGCACCGACGTCGGCGGGCTCGGCTTCACAATGAAATGGAACATGGGCTGGATGCACGACACCCTTGGGTTCCTCGGCCGCGACCCGGTGCATCGCACTTGGCACCACAACGAGATGACCTTCTCGCTGATGTACGCCTGGAGCGAGAACTACGTGCTGCCGATCAGCCACGACGAGGTCGTGCACGGCAAGGGCACGCTCTGGACCAGAATGCCGGGCGACGATTTCGCCAAGGCCTGCGGCGTGCGGACGCTGCTGGCATACATGTGGGCCCATCCCGGCAAGCAGCTGCTGTTCATGGGCCAGGACTTCGGCCAGTTCCGCGAGTGGTCGCACGACCGCGGCCTGGACTGGCAGGAACTCGACAACCCCCTGCACCAGGGCATCACGACGCTGGTGCGGGACCTGAACGCGGTCTACCGCGCCCACCCCGCCCTGTGGAGCCAGGACACCACGCCGGGCGGCTACGCGTGGATCGAGGCGAACGACCGCACGAACAACGTGCTGGCGTTCCTGCGCTACGGTTCGGACGGCTCCGTCGTCGCGTGCGTCTACAACTTCTCCGGTTCGATGCACGACGCCTATCGCGTCGGCCTACCGCATGCGGGCCGCTGGCTCGAAATCCTCAACACCGACGCGGTCCACTACGGCGGATCCGGCGTCGGCAACCTCGGCGAGGTAGTGGCCACCGACGAGCCATGGCACGACCGGCAGGCCTCAGGCACGGTCACGCTCGCTCCGAACAGTGCGGTGTGGTTGCGCCCCGCCTGACGACGCCGTTGGCGGGCTATGCGCCAGCCGTTCGGTGCGCGGCAGCAAGGCACTGCCACCGCTAATGGGCACGACGCTGCCGACCGGCTCCCGAGATCCGAAGCACCGAGACGCCCGCTACAGCGACTCCAGCACCGGCAGCTGGCGAGGTGTGGCAGGTCGCCGGACCGTTGAAGCGCCCGTTGACCAGGGACGACACCCGCCGAGCTGCGTGGTGCCGCGAAATCAGTACAGAGCGGCGGCCAGCTTGCGGCGCGCCGCGACGACGAACGGCTCGGCCTGGTCGAACAGCTCGAACAGCTCCAGCAGACGCGTGCGCGCTTTCGTGCGCTCATCTCCCGACGTGCGCTTGACCACGCCGATCAGCCGGTCGAAGGCCGCCTCGGGTTGCTGCTGGAACAGTTCCAGGTCGGCGGCGGCGATCGCGGCGTCGACATCGGACGGATCGGCGTCCGCGGTCGCGATGGCCGACTCGGGCAGCTCCTGTGCGCGGGCGAGGAACCGGAGCTGGCGCAGCGCGCTCTTGGCCTCCTCATTGCCCGGCTCCGCGGCGAGGATGGCCTCGTAGGCCGCCTCGGCACCGGCCAGGTCGCCCCGCTCCAGCGCCGTCTCGGCCGCAACGAAGCGCGGGTCTTCGGCGGGCTGCTGCGGCGCCGCGCCACCCTCCAGCTTGCCCGCCACCGCGTCGACCACCGCGTTCAGCCACTGCCGCACCTGCGGCTCCGGCTGGGCGCCCTCGAAGTCGGCCAGCGGCTGCCCGGCCGCGATCGCGATCACCGTCGGGATGCCCTGCACGCGCAGCGCCTGGGCGATGCGCATGTTGGCCTCGGCCTCGACCGTGGCCAGCTCCCAGGTGCCGCCGTCGGCGGCCACCAGATGCTCCAGCGTCCGAACCAGTTCGACGCTGCCGGGGCTGCGCTGCGAGTACAGCACGACCACCACGGGCACCTGCATCGAGCGGCGTAGGACCTTGGTCTCGAAATCCGCCTCGGACACCGCGTAGTCGCCGGCCGCACCGCCCGCGCCACTCGCGGGCTGCTTCAGGCTGGACAGATCGACCGCGCCGGACATGGCGGCGGCGACAGCGGGCGAAGGACGGCGTGCGGCTGGTCGATTCACAACGTCCAGTTTGTCACGACGTGGCCGACGCGGGCGCCGCGGACTCGGCCGAAATGCCGTTGCTCAGCTCACCCAGCTGCCCCGCACGCACCGCCCACACCTCGAACAGCACCGTGCAGAACGGCGGAATGCTCGACGCCAGCGCGAGGATGGTGGTCTTGGCGTTCCAGCCCAGCTCGCGCGCCGCCACGATCGCGGCGATCACAAACAGCACGAAAACGATCCCGTGCGTCATGCCGAACACCTTGACCGGCCACATCACCGGCTCGGGAATCCGCTTGAACACCATCCCGATGATCAGCAGGACCCAGGAGATCGCCTCCAGTACCGCGATAAACCGAAACCGTTTGGCCACCGTGCTCAGGTCGAAGACATTGCCCATGCGCCCCATTGTGCCGGATGCACTACAAGCTGTCGTAATGGAACGAATCACACCCCGGCATTCAACCCACGCATCGTCGGGGTCGGGCGCGATCGATCGGCAGCAAGGCGCCATGGACCCCACCCTCACCCGTACCACCCGAGCACACCCGGCCTCATCGTGAAACCGAAAGAGAAATCAAGGAAGCCAAGAATCACCGCTGAGGGAAAGAAGTGCGCTCCCCGCGCGTGCGGGGTGATCCCTACGACGGCCCGTAGTGCATCCGGGTGCATCCGCGCTCCCCGCGCTCGCGGGGATGATCCCGAAACCGCTTGGCCACCGTGCCCAGATCGAAGACTCTCCCCGCGCGTGCGGGGATGATCCCGCGATCGCATAGTCCAGCGCCCTGACCGGCTGGTGCTCCCCACGCATGCGGGGACGGCAAGCTCTGGACGCGGGCCAGACTCGAGTGCTTCCCGCGTGCGCAGGGACGGTCCTGGATGGACCCGGTGGTTCACCATGATCGATACGTCTATGACGACCGGTAAACGGCCGATGGCCGCCCCTGATCGGGACGGCCATCAATCGATGATCCAGCGCGGGACATTGCCCGCCCAGCGTCAGACGCGGACGATCAGAGCGTCACCCTGACCACCGCCTCCGCAGAGCGCGGCCGCGCCGACACCGCCGCCACGGCGCTTGAGCTCAAGCACCAGGTGCAGCAGGATGCGCGCACCCGACATCCCCAGCGGATGGCCGATGGCGATCGCGCCGCCGTTGACGTTCACCTTCTCCGGGTCGATGCCCAGCGTGCGGGTGGAGGCGATGCCGACCGCCGCGAAAGCCTCGTTGATCTCCACCAGGTCCAGGTCGGCGGGGGAGATGCCTTCACGGGCGCACGCCTTGGCAATGGCGTTGGCGGGCTGGTCCTGCAGGGTCGAGTCCGGGCCCGCGACCACGCCCGCGGCGCCGATCTCGGCGATCCAGCTCAGACCGAGAGATTGCGCCTTCTCCTTGCTCATCACCACGACGGCGGCGGCGCCGTCGGAGATCTGCGAGGCGGTGCCCGCAGTGATCGTGCCGTCCTTGCGGAACGCGGGGCGCAGCTTCGCCAGCGACTCGACCGTGGTGTCCGCGCGGATGCCCTCGTCGGCGCTGACCATGACCGGATCGCCCTTGCGCTGCGGCACCGCGACCGGGACCACCTCGTCGTCGAAGACGCCGTTCTTCCACGCGGCCGCCGCTCGCTGGTGCGAAGCCGCCGCGAACGCGTCCTGGTCCGCACGGCTGATCCGATCGGTCTCGTTGCGCTGTTCGGTGAGCGCACCCATCGCCTGATCGGTGAAGATGTCGTGCAGACCGTCGTAGGCCATGTGGTCACGCAGGGTCACGTCACCGTATTTGAAGCCCTCGCGGCTCTTTTCGAGCAGATGCGGCGCCTGGCTCATGGACTCCTGGCCACCCGCGACGACGATCTCGTACTCGCCGGCCCGGATCAACTGGTCGGCCAAGGCGATCGCGTTGATGCCGGACAGGCAGACCTTGTTCAGCGTCAACGCGGGCACGTCCATCGGAATGCCCGCGGCAGCCGCAGCCTGGCGGGCCGGGATCTGGCCCGCGCCAGCGGTGAGCACCTGGCCCATGATCACGTAGTCGATCTGGTCGGGCGCGACGCCGCCCTTCTCCAGCGCCGCCTTGATGGCGAAACCGCCCAGATCGGACCCGCTGAAGTCCTTCAGGCCCCCGAGCAGCCGGCCGACCGGGGTACGCGCACCGGAGACGATCACGGAAGTGGTCACGACGAGCCTCGCATTCGTAGATCCACCCGCGCCTACCCGCGGCGCGAGAGCAAGTATTCCTACTCAACGGTAGCGGGTCCGGCCCACGCGCCCGGGGCCAGGTCGCGCTACGTTCGACTGGTGAGCACCGTTACGGATCAGTCATCTTTCATCCCGGCGGACTACGTGACCGCGGTCGACCACGTCGGCATCGCGGTGCCCGACCTGGACACCGCGGTGGCCTGGTACGCCGAGCACCTGGGCATGGTCGAGACCCATCGCGAGGTGAACGAGTCGCAGGGCGTGCACGAGGCGATGCTGTCGCTGCCCGGCGCACCCGATCGCGCGACCGCCCTGCAATTGCTGGCCCCGCTCAGCGCGGAGTCCACCATCGCGAAGTTCATCGACCGCAACGGGCCGGGCTTGCAGCAACTGGCCTACCGGGTGACCGACATCGACGCCGTCTCCGCGTACCTCCGCGCCAAGGGACTGCGTTTGCTGTACGAGGCTGCACGGCCCGGAACCGCCGATTCCCGCATCAATTTCATCCACCCGAAGGATGCTGGCGGTGTGCTGATCGAGTTGGTCGAACCGAACGCGAATGTTACGCACTAGTATCAACGTCAAGTCGAGAAAACTCGTTGGAATGACATTCGCAGTCGAGTCACCATCGGCTGTCTTCAGGCTGTAGTTTGTGTGCCATGTCGTCACCCGAGTCCGATCGCAATCGCTTCGTTGCACTGCCCTTCACCGTTGTGCGCAAGGGTTATGCGCAAGACGAGGTGCGTAATTACTTCGACCGCTTCGACGCGGAACTGAGAGTCACCGCCACCGACCGCGATGCCGCTGCGGCACAAGCACGTAACCTCGCAAGCCAGCTGGAAGACGCGCGCGACGAGATCGACGAACTCCGCAAGGAGGTCGACCGACTCTCGGTGCCGCCGACCACCGCGGAAGGCATGTCCGACCGCATTTCCCGCATGCTGCGCCTGGCCTCCGACGAGGCGTCCGAGGTCCGTGCCCTGGCGCAGGCCGAGGCAGCGGAAATGGTGTCGATCGCCGAGCAGCAGGCCACCGAGATGCGTGGCAAGTACGAGTCGCTGCTCGGGGAGACCAAGGAGAAGCGCGAGGCGCTCGAAATCGAATTCGAGCAGACCCTCGCGAACGCACGCACCGAGTCCGCCAAGATCATCGAGGCCGCCCAGGCGGAGGCCGACCGCATCGCGAAGGAAGCCGACGCGAAGCGCAAGGCCACTCAGCAGGACTTCGAGGCCACCATGGCCGAGCGTCGCACCAAGCTCACCCGCGCGATGGAAGAGCTGGAGGCCACCAGCCGCGCCGAGGCCGCCCAGCGGATCAAGGACGCCACCGACGAGGCCAACCGCCTCATCACCTCCGCCACCCAGACCTCCGAGCGCAAGATCGCGCATGCGAAGGAACTGGCCGAAGAGATGCGCGTGCTGCGCGGTCGCGTGCTCGCCCAGCTGCTCGGTATCCGCGGTCAGCTCGACTCGGTGCCCGCGATGCTCGCCGCGGTCAACCGGGAAAGCGAACTGCTGGACGGCGTTCCGGATCAGCGCAAGTCGATCGGCGGCAGCACCAAGTCGGTCACCGGCTCGCGCCAGAGGGCGATCCCCGAGGTCGCCACTGAGGACGACGAAATCGACTCGGACGATCGCGAGAACGCCGACATCAGCAACTGACGTCGGGCCCACGGCGACTGAAGCAGTACCCCAACCGAATTCACCGAAGGCCGCCCCCACAAGGGCGGCCTTCCCTAATTCCGTACGCTGCGGCCCGTAGCTAGCGACAGTTGCTCGATGTGGTCGTGCCGGGCAAGTGCAGTCGGCACTGTTCAGCCGACGGTCGCTCGGTAGTGCACGTGGTCGAGGGGTACCAGTTCGGCGGGGGCTCGTCATTGGGGCGAGTCTCGGCTCTGATTCCGAATCCTCGCTCTGACAATTCGATTCGACGTTACGCGAACGATCGACCACATCCGGGACCGAACACGGTGGTCATCGGACCCGGGCGCGCGGATCGGCCGAGGCTGGGATAGGGTCAGTACAGGACGCCGTAGGTTGCGGCGATAGTGAAGCCGTGGTCGCCGACATCGCAGGTGATCGTGCCCTGCAGTCCCACTCCGCAGGTGGCGTTCGACCAGGTGATCTTGTGGCCCTCGGGCAGCACCTTCGCCCCAGCCGGGTAGGTGTAGGTGGGTGTCGCCGAGACCGTGTACCGGGCTATCTCGTAGCCGGAAGTGCGCACCTGGTTCGTTCCCTGCGGAGCGTCGGCGGGCACGGCGTCGCAGCCGGCGCCGCCGTCGTTGAAGTAGATCGCGCAATCGCGGCCATCGGGCGCCTGGAAGAAGACCGTGCCCCGGTAGTGCGGGTCCGACGACAGGTATTCGGCCGCATCGACCGGTACGAGCTGGCCGAGGCTGCCGTCGTCCGCGACCGCCGGCGTCGCGAACACGGCGGCCGTGGCGAGGGAAGCGATCGCCGAAAGCACCGCCAGCGGAAGGCGATAGAGCACACCCCGTGCCGACATGTCGTGCCCCTTCTCTCGGTTCAGGAATTCCTTCGGAACAGTCGTTGTACTGCGACGTCTTTCGGTTTCCTCGGTGATCGGCCGATCACCGACGAGCCCGAACTTCACGGCAGCGTGCAGCAGCACACCCCATTGTGCGTGTCTGCGTACCGATCCCGGGACCACCCGCGACCCTCGCCCGGTAGGCCCCGGCTTCAGAGTACCGACGCCGCCGCCGGGCCAGCAGTCGAAGTGGGGCTGTCTGCCGTGGTGACGGCACCGGTGTCACCGCCGATCAGCCGCGCGGCGACCGCATCGACCTGGCGTAGCGCCTTCGTCCAGCCGATTCGCGGGTCAGGACCAGCGCCGGGTGATTCTGCGTGTTCGCCGAGCGTTCCAGCACCCGCGATGCCAGTGCCTTCGGTCGTCCTCACCGCCGTCGGCGGGCCAGGCGACAATATGGGCGACCCCGGGCGCGATCTCGTGGTCGCAGCCGGGGCAGCGGTAGGTCTTGCTCGCACGACTGCCCGGGATCGTGCGGACGACGTACGTCTCGTCACCGTCCGGCCCCGCCTCCGTGCGACCGAACACGTCCCCGAGCGGCGAACCTGACCGCCAGCGATCAGCGTGGCGATCCGAACGCGGTCTCCGGCGGGGCATGCGACAAGCCTATTACCCGACCGCAGACAGCCCGTACGGGCCCGCTTCAGAACAGACGGAACTCATTGCTCTCCGTGCCGCGCAGGGCGTCGTAATCGAGTGTGAGGCAGCGGATGCCGCGATCCTCGGCAAGCGTGCGGGCCTGCGGTTTGATCTGCTGGGCCGCGAAGACGCCAGTGACCGGAGCGAGCAAGGGGTCGCGGTTGAGCAGCTCCAGGTAACGGGTGAGCTGTTCGACGCCGTCGATCTCGCCGCGTCGCTTGATCTCGACCGCGACCGTGCCGCCGTCCGCGTCCCGGCACAGCAGGTCCACCGGCCCGATCGCGGTCATGTATTCGCGGCGGACGAGCGTGTAGCCCGCGCCCAGCGTCTGTACATGCTCGGCGAGCAACTCCTGGAGGTGTGCCTCCACCCCGTCCTTCACCAGGCCGGGATCGACGCCCAGCTCGTGCGAGGAGTCGTGCTCGATGTCCTCGACGGTGATGCGGAGTTCTTCCCCGGCCTTGTTGGAGACGACCCACAGCGCCTTCGCTCCCTCTGGGAGCGGCGTGTCGCCGTTGCGTTCGTCCAGCCAGCACGGGGGGCTCATCCAGTTCAGCGGCTTGTAGGAGCCGCCATCGGAGTGCACGAGCACCGAGCCGTCCGCTTTCATCAGCAGCAGCCTGCGGGCCATCGGAAGATGGGCGGTGAGTCGCCCTACGTAGTCGACCTGGCAGCGAGCAATCACTAGGCGCACCCAAGCACTGTAGGTGAGCGCCCAATCGCGTTCGCGTTCAGCCCATGAGCAGCATCGCCGCGAGTAGCGCGCTCGCGGCGAGTAGCGCTGTTTCGACCCGGGTGAGCCTGTGCCGACTGGTGGTCCTGGCGTGAATCAGAAAAACCCCGCGGCGGCGCCGGTGGGGAATGCCACCAGGTGACCGATGAGTGAAAGTCTGCCCGATCAGTGCGCCACCGACTGCGACGCCGAACCACGCTGTGGCCCAAGTGATCCGCCACCGTTGCGGCATGGCCGCGATCACCGCGCCGACCAGCGCGACAGCCCCGTAGGCTGACGCCGACGTCCCGCCCACCGGACGCTCGCGAGCACCCACCCGGCTTCCACGCCCATCCACAAACCCGCCACGACAAGCAGCGTGGCGCCGATATGACCGAGCAGGAAGACCTGGGCCGAACGCACTGCACCGAAACGCAGTTCGGCTGGAGGAGCGAGCAACGGGATGATTCAGGCCCCACGACGTCGCCGATCACGAACGCGCTCGACAGTAGCGCCCCGACCGCCAGATAGCCAGCCGTCGCGGGCAATCTCGGCCGCCACCAACGGGATTGCGCCGGTTTACCGGGATCGGGCGACGCCGAGACGGTCGTCGTCACGACAACCATTTCTACCTGCGTTGTTCGCACGGCGACAGTGCTCTGCTGCCATCGCCCGAGCCAGCGTTCGGCCGCGCCAAGGTAGTTCGGCGCCCGGTAGAACGCGGGCGGGCTCAGCCTTCCGGCCCGCGAAAACGCCTGTCGATCTGTGGTTCTGATCGGTGGCTTCCGTGCCTGGCGTGCTCTTGCCTATCCCTGCGAAATTGCCGCGAAGCACATTCTTCGCCCGTATACGACGAAAGGCCCTCGGTGGTCCGAGGGCCTTTCGTGAAGGATGTTCCGGCGGTGTCCTACTCTCCCACACCCTGTCGAGTGCAGTACCATCGGCGCTGGCAGGCTTAGCTTCCGGGTTCGGAATGGGACCGGGCGTTTCCCTGCCGCTATGGCCGCCGTAACTCTATGAAACTATCCACACCACACAACCCCGACCACACACCCGGAAATATCCTCCCCCAATGTGTGGGGGTCGACCCGGGTGGGGTCCGGCAGCGGTGTCTGTGTGTTGTTTCAGATACCGCACAGTGGACGCGTAGCAAAATCTTTGTTGGTAAGTCCTCGGCCTATTAGTACCGGTCACCTCCACACGTTACCGTGCTTCCAGTTCCGGCCTATCAACCCCATGGTCTGTAGGGGGCCTTAACCACTCGAAGGTGGTGAGAAACCTCATCTTGGAACAGGCTTCCCGCTTAGATGCTTTCAGCGGTTATCCCTTCCGAACGTAGCCAACCAGCCATGCCCCTGGCGGGACAACTGGCACACCAGAGGTTCGTCCGTCCCGGTCCTCTCGTACTAGGGACAGCCTTCCTCAAGTTTCTGACGCGCGCGGCGGATAGAGACCGAACTGTCTCACGACGTTCTAAACCCAGCTCGCGTGCCGCTTTAATGGGCGAACAGCCCAACCCTTGGGACCTACTCCAGCCCCAGGATGCGACGAGCCGACATCGAGGTGCCAAACCATCCCGTCGATATGGACTCTTGGGGAAGATCAGCCTGTTATCCCCGGGGTACCTTTTATCCGTTGAGCGACACCGCTTCCACATGCCGGTGCCGGATCACTAGTCCCGACTTTCGTCCCTGCTCGACCTGTCAGTCTCACAGTCAAGCTCCCTTGTGCACTTGCACTCGACACCTGATTGCCAACCAGGCTGAGGGAACCTTTGGGCGCCTCCGTTACATTTTAGGAGGCAACCGCCCCAGTTAAACTACCCACCAGGCACTGTCCCTGAACCAGATCATGGCCCGAGGTTAGAAGTCCAATACGACCAGAGTGGTATTTCAACGACGACTCCACGAACACTGGCGTGCCCGCTTCACAGTCTCCCACCTATCCTACACAAACCGTACCGAACACCAATACCAAGCTATAGTGAAGGTCCCGGGGTCTTTTCGTCCTGCCGCGCGTAACGAGCATCTTTACTCGTAATGCAATTTCGCCGAGTCTGTGGTTGAGACAGCAGAGAAGTCGTTACGCCATTCGTGCAGGTCGGAACTTACCCGACAAGGAATTTCGCTACCTTAGGATGGTTATAGTTACCACCGCCGTTTACCGGGGCTTAAATTCTCAGCTTCGCACCCCGAAGGGCGCTAACCGGTCCTCTTAACCTTCCGGCACCGGGCAGGCGTCAGTCCGTATACATCGTCTTACGACTTCGCACGGACCTGTGTTTTTAGTAAACAGTCGCTTCTCTCTGGTCTCTGCGACCACACCCAGCTCCGAGAGCAAGTCTCATCACCAGGCCTGGTCCCCCTTCTCCCGAAGTTACGGGGGCATTTTGCCGAGTTCCTTAACCACAGTTCTCTCGATCGCCTCGGTATTCTCTACCTGACCACCTGTGTCGGTTTGGGGTACGGGCCGTGTACCAACTCACTAGAGGCTTTTCTCGGCAGCATAGGATCACTGAATTCGCCTCAATCGGCTACGCATCACCTCTCAGGCACATGCTGTGCGGATTTACCTACACAACGCCCTACCGGCTTACACCAGGTATTCCATCACCTGGCCCAGCTACCTTCCTGCGTCACCCCATCGCTTGACTACTACACCCAGGATCCCATGCAGCCCCCTCAGGTCTCCCGAAGGAGATCCGTCCGGTTTTGGATGGTTAGCACAGATGATTCGCCATTGGGCGCGGATACACGGGTACGGGAATATCAACCCGTTGTCCATCGACTACGCCTGTCGGCCTCGCCTTAGGTCCCGACTCACCCTGGGCGGATTAACCTGGCCCAGGAACCCTTGGTCATTCGGCGGACGAGTTTCTCACTCGTCTTTCGCTACTCATGCCTGCATTCTCACTCGCACAGCCTCCACCACTAGGTCACCCTGTGACTTCCCTGGCTGCACGACGCTCCCCTACCCACCCCAACAGCTGCCCCGAAGGGAACCGAACGTTGGAGTGCCGCGGCTTCGGCGGTGTACTTGAGCCCCGCTACATTGTCGGCGCAGGATCACTTGACCAGTGAGCTATTACGCACTCTTTCAAGGGTGGCTGCTTCTAAGCCAACCTCCTGGTTGTCTCAGCGACCCCACATCCTTTTCCACTTAGTACACGCTTAGGGGCCTTAGCCGGCGATCTGGGCTGTTTCCCTCTCGACTACGAAGCTTATCCCCCGCAGTCTCACTGCCACGCTCTCACACACCGGCATTCGGAGTTTGGCTGACTTCGGTAAGCTTGTAGGCCCCCTAGGCCATCCAGTAGCTCTACCTCCGGCGTGAAACACGTGACGCTGCACCTAAATGCATTTCGGGGAGAACCAGCTATCACGGAGTTTGATTGGCCTTTCACCCCTACCCACAGCTCATCCCCTCAGTTTTCAACCTAAGTGGGTTCGGGCCTCCACAACATCTTACTGCTGCTTCACCCTGGCCATGGGTAGATCACTCCGCTTCGGGTCCATGATGTGCGACTCAAAACGCCCTATTCGGACTCGCTTTCGCTACGGCTACCCCACACGGGTTAACCTCGCCACACACCGATGACTCGCAGGCTCATTCTTCAAAAGGCACGCCATCACCCCACCCCGAAGGGAAGGCTCTGACGGATTGTAAGCGCACGGTTTCAGGTACTATTTCACTCCCCTCCCGGGGTACTTTTCACCTTTCCCTCACGGTACTAGTCCGCTATCGGTCACCAGGGAGTATTCAGGCTTACCGGGTGGTCCCGGCAGATTCACAGCAGATTTCACGGGCCCGCTGCTACTCGGGAACCCACTACAACAGAGCACGCATTTTCGTCTACGGGATTCTCACCCTCTACGACAGGCCGTTCCAGACCACTTCAACTAACACGCACTTTTCTGACTGTTGCCCACCACGGCAGTGATAGGAAAGTGAGCCCCACTACCCCAGACAGACAACGACTGCCGTCTATCACATCTACCTGGTTTAGCCTCATCCGCTTTCGCTCGCCACTACTCACGGAATCACAATTGTTTTCTCTTCCTGTGGGTACTGAGATGTTTCACTTCCCCACGTTCCCTCCACACACCCTATATATTCAGATGCGGGTAACACGACATCACTCGTGCTGGGTTTCCCCATTCGGACATCCTCGGATCTCAGCTCGGTTGACAGCTCCCCGAGGCTTATCGCAGCCTCCTACGTCCTTCATCGGCTCCTGGTGCCAAGGCATCCACCGTACGCTCTTAAACACTTACTAACAAAGATGCTCGCGTCCACTGTGCAGTTCTCAAACAACACACCCGAAAGAAACCTGTCCCGACACCAGCACCCCAACCCCACAAGAGGCCGAGACCGGTATGACCGGAGAAACTCCCGGATCGTCATATTGCCTAGAAAGAAACACTCGCGTGTTCTCTCAGGACCCAACAGTGTGTCGATATATCACCCGCGACCGAAGACACAGCTCCGACCATCCACAAGAGAAACTGTCAGCGTTCCACCCATGAGCGTCCGCAGTCCCACAGACGAGGACTCAACGGTCTCTGACACGAACAACACTCGACTGTTCGAGGCATCGTGTAGAAGTGCTCCTTAGAAAGGAGGTGATCCAGCCGCACCTTCCGGTACGGCTACCTTGTTACGACTTCGTCCCAATCGCCGATCCCACCTTCGACGGCTCCCTCCCGCAAGGGGTTAGGCCACCGGCTTCGGGTGTTACCGACTTTCATGACGTGACGGGCGGTGTGTACAAGGCCCGGGAACGTATTCACCGCAGCGTTGCTGATCTGCGATTACTAGCGACTCCAACTTCACGGGGTCGAGTTGCAGACCCCGATCCGAACTGAGACCGGCTTTAAGGGATTCGCTCCACCTCACGGTATCGCAGCCCTCTGTACCGGCCATTGTAGCATGTGTGAAGCCCTGGACATAAGGGGCATGATGACTTGACGTCGTCCCCACCTTCCTCCGAGTTGACCCCGGCAGTCTCCTGCGAGTCCCCGCCATTACGCGCTGGCAACACAGGACAAGGGTTGCGCTCGTTGCGGGACTTAACCCAACATCTCACGACACGAGCTGACGACAGCCATGCACCACCTGTACACCAACCACAAGGGAAACCCCATCTCTGAGGCTGTCTGGTGTATGTCAAACCCAGGTAAGGTTCTTCGCGTTGCATCGAATTAATCCACATGCTCCGCCGCTTGTGCGGGCCCCCGTCAATTCCTTTGAGTTTTAGCCTTGCGGCCGTACTCCCCAGGCGGGGCGCTTAATGCGTTAGCTACGGCACGGATCCCGTGGAAGGAAACCCACACCTAGCGCCCACCGTTTACGGCGTGGACTACCAGGGTATCTAATCCTGTTCGCTACCCACGCTTTCGCTTCTCAGCGTCAGTTACTGCCCAGAGACCCGCCTTCGCCACCGGTGTTCCTCCTGATATCTGCGCATTTCACCGCTACACCAGGAATTCCAGTCTCCCCTGCAGTACTCAAGTCTGCCCGTATCGCCTGCAAGCTCACAGTTGAGCTGTGAGTTTTCACAGACGACGCGACAAACCGCCTACAAGCTCTTTACGCCCAGTAATTCCGGACAACGCTCGCACCCTACGTATTACCGCGGCTGCTGGCACGTAGTTGGCCGGTGCTTCTTCTACAGGTACCGTCACTCACGCTTCGTCCCTGTCGAAAGAGGTTTACAACCCGAAGGCCGTCATCCCTCACGCGGCGTCGCTGCATCAGGCTTTCGCCCATTGTGCAATATTCCCCACTGCTGCCTCCCGTAGGAGTCTGGGCCGTGTCTCAGTCCCAGTGTGGCCGGTCGCCCTCTCAGGCCGGCTACCCGTCGTCGCCTTGGTAGGCCATTACCCCACCAACAAGCTGATAGGCCGCGGGCCCATCTCGCACCGATAAATCTTTCCACCCACCAGCATGCACCGGCAGGTCATATCCGGTATTAGACCCAGTTTCCCAGGCTTATCCCGAAGTACGAGGCAGATCACCCACGTGTTACTCACCCGTTCGCCGCTCGTGTACCCCGAAGGGCCTTACCGCTCGACTTGCATGTGTTAAGCACGCCGCCAGCGTTCGTCCTGAGCCAGGATCAAACTCTCCGTTGAAGACTCACAACCACACCCCACAAAGAGGTGCAATCAAAAGTATCTGAACCAGAGTCCGAAAACCCAGCAAAACAATCGCCAACCAAAAAATAGCTGACAAAAATATCCGACCCTCCACACGGGGGGAGAAGAGCCGGAACCAAAAAACATTTGGCACTGACATTCATCGACACACTATTGAGTTCTCAAAGAACACACGCACACACCATCGCCCGGTTTGAGCCGATTGATCGGTGAAGCAACTTTTCCAGCTTAGCTCAGTCTCGAACCCAGTTGCAAACAAGGTTCTCGTTCGAGCTAGTGTGAGCGTCAGGCGCTCCTCGTCCTACCTCGTTTCCCTGGCCTCCCGCTCAGCGTTTCCGCTCAGCTTCTCGGCTCCGGGTCGGTGTCCGTGTCGCTCTGACTTGGACAAAGTTACGTGTCTGCGTGCACGATGTCAAATCGCCTGGTCAGGAAGCGTTTTGACGGAAATGTTCGGAAGGCGTGGACAATCCGGATCGAATCGGCGATCAATCCGCGGCTCCGACGCGCTCTACATCGCCCCCCAGGGCTTGCAGCTGCTCAACGAAATTCGGATAGCCGCGATCGATGTGGAAGACGTCGTGCACTTCGGTGGTGCCGTCGGCGACCAACCCGGCGAGTACCAACCCGGCGCCCGCCCGAATATCGGACGACCACACCGGAGCGCTCGACAGCCTAGGAATCCCGCGCACCACCGCGTGGTGCCCGTCGGTGCGCGCGTCGGCGCCGAGCCGGATCATCTCCTCCACGAAGCGGAAGCGCGCTTCGAAGATGTTCTCGGTGATCATCGAGGTCCCGTCGGCGATGGACGCGAGCCCGATGGCCATCGGCTGCAGGTCGGTCGGAAAACCGGGGAACGGCAGGGTCGAGAAGTTCACCGCGCGCGGGCGCTCGGCCTGGACCACGCGGAAGCCCTCCTGTTCGAACGAGATCCGGGCACCCGCGGAACGCAGCTTGTCCAGCACCAGTGACAGGTGCTTGGGGTTGACTCCGGTGACGCGGATGTCTCCCAGCGTCATAGCCGCGGCGATGCCCCAGGTCGCGGCCACGATGCGGTCGCCGATGACGCGGTGGGTGGTGGGCGAGAGCCGCTCGACGCCCTGGATGGTGAGCACCGAGGTGCCCGCCCCGCTGATCCGCGCCCCCATCCGGACGAGCATGTTGCACAGGTCGACGATGTCGGGCTCGCGCGCGGCGTTGTCGATCACCGTCTCCCCCTCGGCGAGCACCGCCGCCATGAGGATGTTCTCGGTCGCGCCGACGGAAGGGAAATCGAGCCGGATCCGAGCGCCTTGCAGCTCGTCGGCCCTCGCCACTACGCAGCCGTGCTCGATCTCGCTGGTCGCGCCGAGCAGACGCAGGCCGGCCTGATGCATATCCAGCGGACGGGAACCGATCGCGTCACCACCGGGCAGCGCGACGACAGCGCGCTTGCACCGAGCCATCAGTGGACCGAGCACACACACCGACGCACGGAACTGGGTGACCGCCGGGAAGTCCGCGTGGTACTTCGGCTCGGTGGGCGTGGTGATGGCGACGACCCCGCCGTCGATGGTCACGTCGCAGCCGAGGCCGCGCAGGACATCGCCCATCAGCGGCACGTCGAGGATGTCCGGGCAGTTCGTGATCGTGGTGGTGCCCTCGGCCAGCAACGCAGCGGCCATCAGCTTGAGGACGCTGTTCTTGGCGCCCCCCACCGTGACCTCACCGACGAGTCTATTCCCGCCGGTAACCAAAAACCGTTCCATGCCGCCTCTCCGCGTATTCGGCGCACTGTTGGTGCAAGGATAGTTGCGGCGGCCCACTATGGTGCCGCCTCTCCGCGACTCCCTCGCCTCTCGCCTTCTCTGGCCGTTCGAGCGAGTGCCGCGAAGTAGGTCCTTCCGCGGCCGACGGCGTGGTCGGCGTCGTGTTCCCGGCATACCCGGTGGTTACTCGCGTACTCGCATGTTCTGGCCGACGCGATCAGGCGCTCGGCCGGCCCCCACCGGGCTTCCACAGGATATCGCCGCCGGGATTGGCCACCCGGCTCAGGATGAACAGCAGGTCCGAGAGCCGATTGAGGTACTTGGCGGGGAGGGCGTCGGTTTCCTCCGGGTGCACCTCGATCGCGGCCCACGCGGAGCGTTCCGCGCGGCGGGCAACGGTGCGAGCGGTGTGCAGCAGGGCCGCCAGTGGCGTACCTCCGGGCAGGATGAACGAGTTCAGCGCGGGCAGTTCGGCATTGAACTCATCGCACCATGCTTCGAGCCGGTCGATGTAGGGCTGGGTCACGCGCAACGGCGGGTATTTCGGCTCCGCGACCACGGGTGTGGAGAGGTCGGCGCCCGCGTCGAACAGATCGTTCTGGATCTGCCGCAGTACCGCCAGCATCGTCTCCTCCGGCTGTCCCAGCGCGATGGCCACGCCGATGGCGGCGTTCGTCTCGTCACAGTCGGCGTAGGCGACCAGGCGCGGGTCGGTCTTGGCGACCCGGGAGAAGTCGCTCAGTCCCGTGGTCCCGTCATCGCCGGTCCGGGTATAGATCCGCGTCAAGTGCACGCTCACGACGTCACCTCGCTGCCGCTCGATGCCGCCATGCGCATGGCGCGCTGCGTTCTCGGTTCACTCGCTGACGCTCACTCACAGCACAACCCTAATGGGCGCAGCCGGACAAGGTCCGTCCACAGCCCGCAGAGGGCCGAGCAAAGACAAGACGCGGCTGCCGCTCTGTTCTACAAACCCGGCATACGCCGGGTGCGGTCGGAAGGGCGGGATTCCACCCAGGAAAGAAAGGCGGTCAGGGAGTCGCGATCGAGTGCCAACTCGAAGCCGCCGGTCCGGTCCGACACCGCGATCACAGCGATATCGTCGGTCATGATGTCGTACTCGTCACCGCGCGGGCCGCGGCGATCACCGATCTCGATGCCTTGACGCTGAATTGTGGAATCCGGACCGAGTTTGAGGCTGGTGAGCTTGAAGAAGACGAGCCGGTCCTCGTCGTAGCGGATCAACCCGTGCCGCCAACCCTGGCCACCGCGGGCGGGTAAGACCCGCAGAATCGCGGCAGTTCCGCCACGGCGCAACATGATCAGGCGATAGGTCGAGGCCAGCGCGAGGAACACGAGCACGAGCACCAGAATGATCAGGAGAACCATCCCGGTTTGCAATGCCGTTCGTCCCTTCGCTCCGCCACCGTGTTGTCGACACGGAATTCGATTAACGGTGTTCGCAAGCCCTTCGTGGTTGCGCAGGCTGCCGCCTCCGAGCCTGATGCTCACACCGCGTGCGGTCATTCAACCACGGCCCTGAGTTTACAAATGGCCCGGCCGTGTCCGACTCGCCTACAAGACGCAGTCGGCGGTGAAGAGACTCTTCACCGCCGACAGCCGTCGTGCCTCAATGAGAGGTTGTTGCTTACGCGTTCGAGGTCTGCTCGACCGCGCGCACCCGGGCCTGAGCCGCCTTCTGCTGCTCTTCACTGGCCTCCGCGTCGGCCAGCACCCGGCGGGCCGCCTCGACATCGACCTCGTCGGCGAACTCCGCCGACTCGGCCAGTACCCGAACCGAATTCGCGGTCACCGAGAAGAAACCACCGTGCACCGCCGCGACGATCCGCTCGCCCTCGCTGGACACGATGTTCACGGTGCCGCCTTCGACCAGCTGGCCGAGCAGCGGCTCGTGCCCCGGCATGATGCCGATCTGGCCCTCGGTGGTCTGCGCGCTGACGAACGATGCCTGGCCGGACCAGAGCAGTCGTTCGACCGCGACGAGATCGACCGACATGTTGTTACTGGACTCAGTCGCCATCGGTGACTACTTTCCGGCGATCTTCTTGGCAGCAGCCTCGACGTCATCCAGACCACCGCAGCTGTTGAACGCCTGCTCCGGGAAGTGGTCGAACTCGCCCTTGCAGACCCGGTCGAAGTCGTCGATGGTCTGCTCCAGCGGCACGACCGAACCGACCTGGCCGGTGAACTTCTCGGCCACGATGAAGTTCTGGCCGAGGAACTTCTCCAGACGGCGGGCGCGACCGACGAGGACCTTGTCCTCTTCGGAGAGCTCGTCCATACCGAGAATGGCGATGATGTCCTGCAGCTCCTTGTACTTCTGCAGGATCCGCTTCACCTCGTTGGCCACCGCGAAGTGCCGGTCGCCGACGATCGATGCCTCCAGGATGCGGGAGGTCGAGGTCAGCGGGTCGACAGCCGGGTAGATGCCCTTCTGCGAGATCGGGCGGGAGAGCTCGGTCGTCGCGTCCAAGTGGGCGAAGGTGGTGGCGGGCGCCGGGTCGGTGTAGTCGTCGGCGGGCACGTAGATGGCCTGCAGCGAGGTGATGGACCGACCGCGGGTCGAGGTGATGCGCTCCTGCAGCTCACCCATCTCGTCGGCCAGCGTCGGCTGGTAACCGACGGCCGAGGGCATGCGGCCGAGCAGGGTGGACACCTCGGAACCGGCCTGGGTGAACCGGAAGATGTTGTCGATGAACAGCAGCACGTCCTGGTGTTGCACGTCGCGGAAGTATTCGGCCATGGTCAGGGCCGAGAGGGCGACGCGCATACGGGTGCCCGGCGGCTCGTCCATCTGGCCGAAGACGAGGGCGGTGTCCGGGAGGACGCCCATCTCTTCCATCTCCAAGCGGAGGTCGGTGCCCTCACGGGTGCGCTCACCGACGCCGGCGAACACGGAGGTACCGGAGAACTCCCGCGCGATACGGGTGATCATCTCCTGGATCAGAACGGTCTTGCCGACACCGGCGCCACCGAACAGACCGATCTTGCCACCCTTCACGTACGGGGTGAGCAGGTCGATGACCTTGATGCCCGTCTCCAGGATCTCGGTCTTGCCCTCGAGCTGGTCGAATGACGGCGGCTTGCGGTGGATGCCCCACTGCTCGCCTTCGCGGCCGAGGCCGGGGGTGTCCAGGCAGTCGCCCAGCGCGTTGAAGACGTGGCCCTTGACCACGTCGCCGACCGGCACCGAGATCGGCTTGCCGGTGTTGGTGACGGTGGCGCCACGGACCAGACCGTCGGTCGGCTGCATCGAGATGGTGCGCACGATGTTGTCGCCGAGGTGCTGGGCAACCTCGAGGGTCAGGGTCTTGGCCACCGAGGTCAGCGCGATCTCGGCGTGCAGGGCGTTGAACAGCTCGGGGATGGCTCCGCGCGGGAATTCGACGTCCACGACGGGGCCGATGACCCGGGCGACGCGGCCAGTGGCGGCGCCGGTCCGGCTCTTGTCTTGAGTGACAGCTGCGGTCATTGGTGTTGATTCTCTCCGTGTCGATGGGCGGCCCTCGGGCCGCGGCGCTTAGTCGCGGTCCGAGCTCGCCGCCAGCGCGTTCACGCCGCCGACGATTTCGCTGATTTCCTGCGTGATCTGGGCCTGACGCACCGAGTTCGCCTCGCGCTGTAGCACACTGGCCAGTTCGTTGGCGTTGTCGGTGGCGGCCTTCATTGCGGTGCGCCGAGCCGCGGACTCGGATGCCGCTGCCTCGAGCAACGACGCGTAGATACGCGTATTGATGTACTTCGGCAGCAGCGCCGCCAGCAGCACATCGGCGTCGGGCTCGAATTCGTACTGCGCGTGGACTTCCGCGGTCGGCGAATCCGACACCATGTCCTCGCCCAGGTCGAAGTTCTCGTCGACGAAGCTCACCTGGATGGGCGCCAACCGGCGCACCTCCGGTGTCTGGGTCAGCATCGACACGAAGCGGGTGTAGACGATGTGCAGTTCATCCACTCCGGCGATGTCGCCCGTCCCGTGCGGGTGGGGAACCTCGCCGTCTGACCCGGCCATGAACGCATCCACCAAGTGGTGGCAGGCGGCCGAGGCATCGGTGTACTTCGGCTGCTGCGAGAACCCGGTCCAGGCGGAGACGAACGGGCGGTTGCGGAAGGTGTAGTACGTCAGGCCCTTGTTGCCCATGACATAGAGCACCGGCTCCTTGCCCTCGTCGCGCAGCGTGGTCATCAGCTCTTCGGCGCGCTTGAGCACGTTCGAGTTGTAGCCACCGCACATACCGCTGTCACTGGTGATCACCAGCACCGCCGCCCGACGCGGGTTCGGGCGCTCGGTCAGCAGCGGGTGCGACAGATTCTTCGACGCGCTCGCCAGCTCACTGAGGACCTTGGTGATCTCCTCCGCGTACGGCTTCGCCGCCGCGACCCTGGCCTGGGCCTTGGAGATGCGCGAGGTCGCGATCAGCTCTTGAGCCTTGGTGATCTTCTTGATCGAATTCACACCACGAATGCGGGAGCGCAATTCACGCAAGCTTGCCATCAGCGGTTCACACTCCCTTCATTCGCAAGAATCGAATAGCGCATTGCGTACCCGCGTTACTTCTCGACGTGCTTGCGCGTCACCGACAGCGACTCGACCTCTTCGTGGTCGAGCTCGCCCGCGTCGGCCTCGTTCACCACACGGCTGCCGTCGGAGGCGAGGAAGCCCTGCTTGAACTTCTCGGTGGCCGACTTGATCGCCTCGGCCGCCTCGCCGTCGAGCACCTTGCCGCCCGCGATGGACTTGAAGGCGTCCGCGGCGGTGCGGTGCAGGTCCTCCAGCAGTTCCGTGTTGAAGCGGCGGATGTCGGCGACCGGAACCGAGTCGTAGTAGCCGCCGTCGACCAGGTAGATCGAGATGATCTGGTCCTCGACCGGCACCGGCGAGTACTGGTCCTGCTTGAGCAGCTCGACCCAGCGGGCGCCGCGCTCGAGCTGCGCCAGCGACGCGGCGTCGAGGTCGGAAGCGAAGGCGGAGAACGCCTCCAGCTCGCGGTACTGCGCCATTTCCAGACGCAGCGAACCGGCGACCTTCTTCATGCCCTTGGTCTGGGCGGCGCCACCGACACGGGAGACCGAGGTACCGACGTTGATCGCCGGGCGGACACCCTTGTTGAACAGGTCGGACTCGAGGAAGACCTGGCCGTCGGTGATGGAGATGACGTTGGTCGGGATGAACGCCGAGATGTCGTTGGCCTTGGTCTCGATGATCGGCAGACCCGTCATCGAGCCGGCGCCCATCTCGTCGGACAGCTTCGCGCAACGCTCCAGCAGACGGGAGTGCAGGTAGAAGACGTCACCCGGGTACGCCTCGCGGCCCGGCGGGCGACGCAGCAGCAGCGAGATGGCGCGGTAGGCCTCGGCCTGCTTGGTCAGATCGTCGAACACGATCAGCACGTGCTTGCCCTGGTACATCCAGTGCTGGCCGAGGGCCGAACCGGTGTAGGGCGCCAGCCACTTGAAGCCGGCGGAGTCCGAGGCGGGCGCCGCGACGATGGTGGTGTACTCCATCGCGCCGTGCGCCTCCAACGCGGTCTTGACGCCCGCGATGGTCGAACCCTTCTGGCCGATGGCGACGTAGATGCAGCGCATCTGCTTCTTCGGGTCGCCGGATTCCCAGTTGGCCTTCTGCGCGAGGATCGCGTCGATGCAGACCGCGGTCTTGCCGGTCTTGCGGTCGCCGATGATCAGCTGACGCTGACCACGGCCGATCGCGGTCAGCGCGTCGATGGCGGTGATGCCGGTGGCCATCGGCTCCTCGACCGGCTGGCGCTGCAGCACGGTCGCGGCCTGCAGCTCCAGCACGCGCTGCTCCTCGGCCTCGATCTCGCCGAGACCGTCGATCGGCTGACCGAGCGGGTTCACCACACGGCCGAGGAACTTGTCGCCGACCGGAACCGAGAGCACGTCACCGGTCCGGCGGACCTCGTGGCCTTCCTCGATCTTGGCGAACTCGCCGAGGATGACCGCACCGATCTCACGGTCCTCGAGGTTCAGCGCCACGCCGAGCACGCCGCCCGGGAACTCGAGCAGCTCGTTGGCCATCGCCGAAGGCAGGCCGCTGACGTGCGCGATGCCGTCACTGGCGTCGGTGACCACACCGACTTCTTCGATGGAGGTCTCGGGGGTGTAGCTCTGGGTGTAGCTCTCGATCGCACTACGGATCTCGTCGGAGGAGATCGTCAGCTCCGCCATGTTCTTCCTGCTCTCGCTGTCTGGGTCTGGAATGTCGGGGGGTGGTGGTGAGCGCGCTAGGTCAGGGCCCGGCGCAGCTTTTCCAGTCGGCCGACGGCGCTGCCGTCGATCACGTCGTCACCGATGCGCACGACGAGCCCGCTCAGCAAACTCGGGTCGACCTCGACGTGCACCGTGATCGCCTTGCCGTAGATTCGGCGCAGCGAGACGGCCAGCCGTTCGCGCTGCTGCTCGGTGAGCGCGATCGCGGCGTGCACGTGCGCCACGATCTGATCGCGGCGACCCGCTGCCAGGTCGGACAGCTCGTCGAAAGCCGCGCCGATGCTCGTGCGCTGCCTGGTCACCACCTGCTCCGCCAGGGTCAGGGTGATCGGCTCCGTCTTGTCCGCGAGCAGGCGGGTGACCAGCTCGCGCTTGGCCGAAGCCGGCTTCGCCCGATCCGACAGAGCCTGCTCCAGCTCGGGGTTGTCGCTGATGATCCGGCCGAGCCGGAACAGCTCGTCCTCGACCGCGTCGAGTCGACCGCGCTGCGCCGCCGACTCCAGCAACGCCTCCTGGCCGAGCAGCACCAGAGTGTCGACCAGGTCCGCGGTGCGCGACCAGTCCTGGGCCACCGCGGTGGTCAGCACCGCCAGCGTGGCAGCGCTGACCTTGCCGCCGAAGACCCGCTCGCAGAGTTCCGCGCGCGCGGAACCCGGCACCGACACGTCCGCGAGCGCCACACGCAGCGAACGCTGGTCGTCCAGCACGGCGACAACGGCGAACAGTTCCGAGCCCGTCGTGGCCGCAGCCGTATCGCTTCCGGTCAGAGCGGCCCGAAGCGCCTCACGGGACCGGGCGCTTGCCTCGCGGCTCGCTGCGTACATGCTTCTCACTTTCGCGTCGTTACCTTCCGACCCCGATGCCAGCATCCGACTCGTCGAGCTCGTCGAGGAACCGCTCGATCGACGCCGCCTGCTTGGCCTCGTCCGACACCGACTGTCCGATGATCTTCTCGGCCAGGTCGACGGCCGTGCGGCCGACTTCGGAGCGGAGTTCGGTCAGGATCTGCTGGCGCTGGGCTTCCAGCTGGGTGTGGCCTGCCGCGACGATGCGGTCGCTTTCGGCCTGAGCCTCGGCACGCATCTGGGCGAGGATCTCCTGGCCCTGGGTACGCGCGTCCTCCCGGATGCGAGCGGCCTCGAGCCGGGCCTCGGCCAGCTGCTGCTGGTACTGCTGCAGGGTGAGCTGAGCTTCCTCCTGCGCGGCTTCCGCGCGAGCGATGCCGCCTTCGATCTTGTCGGAGCGCTCGTCGAGCGTCTTCATCAGACGCGGAACCACGTACTTGTAGAACAGGGCCGCAATGATGATGACGCAGACGATCGACCAGACGATGTCGTACGTTTCGGGGACGAGAGGATTCACTTCCTCTCCCTCCGCCGCCGCGAGCAAAACTGACTCGTACATCGGAATCAGAAAATGAAGCCGGCGACGAGACCGATGAGCGCGAGCGCCTCGGTGAACGCGATACCGAGGAACATGTTGGTGCGGATGGTGCCCTGCAGCTCAGGCTGACGCGCGATGCCCTCGATGGCCTTGCCGACGACGATGCCGACGCCGATGCCGGGGCCGATCGCGGCGAGACCGTAGCCGACAGCGCCGAGACCCTTGAAGGTGCTCTCGTTGGTCGCGGCTTCCTGGGCCAGGTAAGCGAGGCTCATGAGTCTTCCATTCCCTTTCTGTTGCCCACCCGCCGGTCGGCGTGGTGTAGCAGGTTTCCGGTAGTTGTCGGTCAGGTCAGTGATCGGCCGCGTGCTGTGCGAGCCCGATGTAGACGGCGGTCAGCAGCGCAAACACGTAGGCCTGCAGGAAGATGACCAACATCTCGAACAGCGTGAATCCGAGTCCCGCGAGCAGCGAGAACGGCGAGAACACCTTCATCCATGCGGCGGCGTCGAACAGGAAGAACCAGGTCGCGCTGAAGAACAGCACCAACATGATGTGACCGGCGAGCATGTTGGCCATGAGTCGGACGGTCAGCGTGAACGGACGCAGGATGAAGGTGGAGACGAACTCGATCGGAATCAACAGCACGTGCAGTGCGGGGGGAACATTCGGAACGACGATGCTGCTGCGCATGTAGGTGAGGAATCCGTACTTCTTGATACCGACGTAGTTGAACGCCAGGTACGCGATGACGGCCAGCACCAGCGGCATGCCGATTCGGGCATTCGACGAGATGTTCAACCCCGGAATGATGCCGGAGAAGTTCAGAAAGAGGACCGTGAAGAAGATCGTCGCGATCAGCGGGAAGAACCGGCGACCCGATTCCTTGCCGAGTACCTCTTCGCAGATCTGCTCCTTGACGAAGACCAGGCCGATTTCGGCGACATTCTGCAGACCGCGCGGGATGATCTTCGGCGAACGGAACGCCAGCAGCATCACACCGACCAGAACGGCCGACATCAGGATGCGGATCAGCATCAATCGATCGAGTTCGAACGGTGTTCCCTCGAACAGCACAGCTGGAGGGAAAAAGTCGGTAAGCGACGGCGCATGGAACTCGGCCGCCAGAGTGGTGACGCTCAGCGTTCTCTCCCGTGTTCGGGCCGCGGGTACGGTCATTCCCGCGGTTCGATCGGACATTGACGATCAATTTGGGTCGACTCAGGTCGGCTCGAAGTTCGTCAGCAGCTGTGCGGCGGTTTGGACTCCACCCGGCGTCTGTACGTGTGTCGGCGACATCGTCGACATGCAGAACCGGAACACCCCTCGGAGCCCGGCACGGCAGTAAGCATAGCTGCCTCGCGGGGGATCCAGTGGCTGACCCCTCTCTTGGTCGCTTGCTTACCAACACTTTACCAAGTGATCTACGACAGCGCGTAGGGGGTGTGCGTTTTTTGTTACTCGCGGGTATCAGACGCTTCCGTGTCGGTTGTGGTCACGTATGGAACCTTCTGGCGGAGAACGCCATACGTCTCCGCGCCGAGCACGATGACCAAGGCTCCGACGACGGTGAGGAACAGGACCACCCGATCGTAGAAATCGAACTGGTTGAGGATCCCGACGACCACCAAGGCCACCAGCATCTTGCCCACCCAGCTGACCAGCATGACCAGGCCGGCGGTGGTCGGCGGCAGTTTCGCGCCGAACAGCACGACAGCCGCGGTGGTGAGGATGAAGCCGCCGCCGATCGCGGCGCCGAGCAGCGCGCCCCACACGCCGGACATTCCCGAGATCGCGGCGCCGAGCCCGACCGCGAGGACCACCAGCACGCCGAGGCCGATCACGCCGTAGCGCAGCGCGGCACGCAGCGGCGCGTCGGGGCCTGCGATGGGTTCGGGTGTGAAACTCACGACGTCACCTCGCTGCCGCTCGGTTCCGCCGTGCGCTGCGCGGGGTCGATGGTTCGCTCACAGGCGCCGACTTTACCCGGACGCCGATCGGTCACCCGCCGGGTCCCCACGCCGCAGCCCGGGAATCGCGGTGATCACCAACGCGAAGACCAGGCCGCCCGCCATCAGCAGGACAACCAGTGTGCGGTCCATCAGCGAGGTGCCCACCGCGCCGAACGCAAGCACGCCGACCCACAAATAGATCAGCAGCACCACGCGCCGGTGTGAATGCCCGATCTGCAGCAAACGATGATGCAAGTGCATTTTGTCCGGCGTCGAGAAACTGACGCCCGCGCGGACCCGGCGCACGATGGCGAGCAACAGGTCCAGCACCGGAATGAACATCACCGCGCCGACCAGCAACAGCGGGGAAAGCAGACCGACGATGTCGCGCGGCCCGTAGCCCTGCAGCGGGATTCGACCGGAAGCGCCGGTCGACACCGCGGCCAGCATCAATCCGATCAGCATCGAGCCGGAGTCGCCCATGAATATGCGCGCGGGCTGGAAATTGTGCGGCAGGAATCCGAGGCACCCGCCCGCCAGCGCGGCGGCCAGCAGAGCGGGCGGGTAGGTGTCGACCGAGCCGCCCTGCTCGTTCATCAAGCCCAGGCAGAACACGAAAACGGCGAGCGCCGCGATCAGGCCGAGGCCCGCCGCGAGACCGTCCAGACCGTCGACGAAGTTCATCGCGTTGACCAGGGTGACGGTGACCGCGACCGTCACCAAGCCGCCTTGTAACCCATCCAGCACCACCGTGGTGTTGCTGAACGGGTTATAGATGACGTACCAGCCCAGCCCCATGACGGCCATCACGCCCGCCGCCGTCACCTGCCCGGCGAACTTCGTGAGCGCGTCGAGTCCCCACCGATCGTCGACGATGCCGACCGCCACGATGAGCGTGCTCGCCACCAGCACGGCGATCGGGATATTGGGTTTGTAGTCGAATCCACTCCGTAGCGCGGGCAGTTGGTGCGCGAACAGCACCGCGGCGACCACCCCGATGTACATGCCGACGCCGCCCATCCGCGGAATCGGCTTGACGTGCACATCCCGATCGCGCGGCACGGCGACCGCCCCGAAGCCGATCGCCAGCACACGCACCCCACCGGTGGCCAGGAAGGTCACCGCCGCGGAGATGAGCAGCACGACGAGCAGCTCCCGCAGGGGAACGATAGCGCTCGAACCCATCATCCGAGCCGCTGCGCGGCGCCACCGAGCGCCTCCGGCGACATGCCGAGCACCTCGGCGATGTCGGCGACGGGCACCGCGCCCGCGCGCAGGATGCGCGGCTGATCGGCGGTCAGGTCGACGATCGTGGAGGCGACCGCGTGCTCGGCGGTGCCGCCGTCGAGGTAGACGCCGACCAGGTCACCGAGCTGGTCACGGGCCTCGGCCGCGGTCTTGGCCGGCGGCTGTCCGGACACGTTGGCGCTGGACACCGCCAGCGGTCCGACCTCGCGCAACACCTCGAGTGCGACCGGGTGCAGTGGCATCCGCAGCATCACCGTCCCGCGCGTGTCCCCGAGATCCCAGGCGAGCGAAGGAGCTTGCTGCACAACCAGACTCAGGCCGCCGGGCCAGAACGCCCGGATCAGTTCGCGCGCCTGCGGCCGCACCGAGAACACCAGGCCGTCGATGGTGTGCCAGGATCCGACGAGCACCGGCACAGGCATGTCTCTGCCTCGGCGCTTGGCCGCCAGCAGGGAGCTCACCGCGGTGGAATCGAACGCGTCGGCGGCCAAGCCGTACAGGGTGTCGGTGGGCAGCACGACCAACCGTCCGGATTTCAGGGCGCTGGTGGCTGCGGACAGTCCGGCGGCGCGCGAGTCGGGATCCGCGCAGTCGTAGACGGTACTCACGAACCCCATGCTATCCCGCCTCTCCGGGCCTTCAGGCCGTACCAGTAGGTGCCGCGAGACCTGCGTTCAGGTCCTGCGTTCAGTGCCGAACAAGTCTTGGACGTGCCTGGTGAGTTACCCATGGCTATCCCGCCTCTCCGGGCCTTCAGGCCGTACCAGTAGGTGCCGCGAGACCTGCGTTCAGGTCCTGCGTTCAGTGCCGAACAAGTCTTGGACGTGCCCGGTGAGTTACCCATGTTCTTACGAAGTCAGCTGTCGCGTTCTCGCCCACGGCGATGCTGCCGCGACTTTGTTTGCCGTCATTGAAACGACCCGAACGGCACCCGGCGACACACCCTATGTCGAAACACACACCTCTGCCAACGCACACCTGTACTCCACTCCCCTGCTGACGCGGCCCGGCACTAGGGCCGAGCGTGTTGGTCGTGGGGCGGACCGGGCTTCAGAGGCAGCGACTTCGATCAGCGCACAGGATCGGAGCACCGCTGATCGGCCGGTGCAACCTGACGCCGTCAAGTGCGGATGGCCGCGACAAAGCGCGGCTTTCCCGCTAGGTCTGGGTGTTCGACTATGCCGGTGAACTCTCCGTGCTGTGCCAGCAGTGCGGCCAGGGCCGAACCGTTGGTGTCGTCGTGTTCGACGGCTACGCCGCCGCCTTGGCGTAGCAGGCGGGTGATGTTGGGGACCATGCCGCGGATGACGGACAGGCCGTCCTGGCCGCCGAACAGGGCGATGGGCGGGTCGTGCTCGGCCACCTCGGGGTCGAGGCGGGCGCCCTCCGGGATGTAGGGCGGGTTGGAGACCACGACGTCCACGCGCCCGTTGAGGTCGGTGAGCAGTCTGGGGTCGGTGGCGTCGTCGGAGTAGAGGGTGATCGGGGTGTCGCCCGCCGCGATGCGGTCGTCGGCGTTGCGACGTGCCCAGACCAGCGCCGTGGGATCGAGCTCGATCGCGTGCACGTCGGCGTCGGGGCGCGCGTGCGCGATGGCCAGTGCGAGCGCGCCCGAACCGGTGCACAGGTCGACGACGATCGGGGCGTGATCGTGCGGCAGCGCCTCCAGCTGCGCCAGCGCCCACGCGAACAGCAGCTCGGTCTCCGGGCGCGGCACGAAGACGCCGGGTCCGACCGCGAGGTCGAGCGCACCCATCACAGCCGTTCCGGTCAAGTGCTGCAAGGGAATCCGCTGCGCACGGCGATCGACCAGCTCACGGTACTCGTCCAGCTTGCCCGGCGGCACCAGCGGTGTCAGCGCGAGCCTGGTCCGTTCCACGCCGAGAACGTGCGCCGCCAGCTGCTCGGCATCGGCCTGCGGACTGTGTACCCCGGCCCTCCGCAATGTCGCGATGGCGTCGTTGATGGCGGGGCGCAACGCGACTCGGGTCGTAGACATGGCACTGACTCTGCCGGAAAGGCGATCATTCCGCGGCCATACGCGCTTCGCGATCCGCCTTACCCAGGGCATCCAGCAGCGCGTCGAGATCGCCGTCGAGCACGGTGTCGAGGTTGTGCGCCTTGAAGCCGATGCGATGGTCGGTGATCCGGTTCTCCGGGAAGTTGTAGGTGCGAATCCGCTCGGAGCGGTCCACGGTGCGAATCTGGCTGGCTCGGCCCGCGGCCGCCTCCTGGTCGGCCTGTTCCTCGGCCAGCGCCTGCAGCCGGGCCGCGAGCACCTGCATGGCGCGGGCCTTGTTCTGCAGCTGGGAACGCTCGTTCTGGCAGGTGACCACGATGCCGGAGGGCAGATGGGTGATGCGGACCGCGGAGTCGGTGGTGTTGACGCCTTGGCCGCCCTTGCCGGAGGAGCGATAGACATCGATGCGCAGATCGGACTCGTCGATCTGCACCTCTTCGATTTCGTCGGGCTCTGGGTAGATCAGCACGCCCGCCGCCGACGTGTGGATCCGCCCCTGCGATTCGGTCACCGGCACCCGCTGCACACGGTGCACGCCGCCCTCGAACTTGAATCGCGACCACACGCCGTCGCGTGCAGCGTCGCGACTCTTGATCGACAACGTCGCCTCTTTGTAGCCGCCCAGATCGGACAGCGTCGCGTCGAGAATTTCGACCTTCCAGCCGTGGCGCTCGGCGTAGCGCAGGTACATGCGGGCCAGGTCGGCAGCGAACAACGCGGACTCCTCGCCGCCCTCCCCGGACTTCACCTCGAGCACGACGTCGTCGCCGTCGTGCGGGTCGCGCGGGGCCAGCAGGTCGGCGAGGGTCTGTTCCAGTTCTCCGACCTGTCGTTCCAGGCCGGGGACCTCGGCGGCGAAGGCGGCATCGTCGGCGGCGAGTTCCCGGGCGGCGGACAGGTCGTCGCGCGCCGTCTCGAGCTTGCGATAGGTGGCCATGACCGGGGCCAGTTCGGCGAACCGCTTGCCGACCCGGCGCGCGGCGCCCGCATCGTTGTGCAGCGACGGATCGGCCAGCTGCGTCTCCAAACCGGCGTACTCGGCCAGAACGTCGTCGATGGCGGACGGTTGCGTCACGGTGCTTCCTTCTCCTGGGAACCTGTCCATACAAACACCGACGCCCGGCCTGCACAGCAGGACCGGGCGTCGGCGAGGAAGCTACTTTGCGTCGGCCTTCTTGCCGGCACGCTTGCCGTAGCGGGCCTCGAAGCGCGCCACGCGGCCACCGGTGTCGAGGATCTTCTGCTTGCCGGTGTAGAACGGGTGGCACTGCGAGCAGACCTCGACGGTGATGTGCCCCGACTCCTTGGTGCTGCGAGTCTGGAAGGTGTTGCCGCAGCCACAGACGACCGTGGTGTCGACATATGTCGGGTGAATTCCTGCCTTCATGGATGTCCTCTCGAGATGTGGTCGCCGGGTCGCCCACGCGAATTCGCGAAGACGTGAACCGGAACCGACTAGGCGGGAGGTCTGCTCACGTGAGCAGACGCAACGACCGTTCAGTATGCCAGAACCGCCGTTACGCTCCCAAAACGCCCCCGGCGAGTGGTTTGTTCCCGCCCTAGGTATCCCCCCGATCGTTTGCGCCCCTGGAACTTCGGGCGCGCGAATTCTCGCCGCCTTCGGGACCCTGAAGTCGGGTAGTCCGCTACTCAGGAATGCGAACAGATCCGTTCATAGAGTTGCAGACCTGGTGCACATCGCTGTTCCGCGACAGGAAGGGGACCCGCGTGAAGATCCGAATCGCCTCCGCGATTTTCGTTCTCCTGATTCTCACCGTCGCCATCGGCTGGTGTGCACTCCCCGAAACTACGAACTACCCGGCGCCCGCGAATGCGGTGTATGTCCGGACCGCTACGCCCGGCCCCGGAGACGCGACCTGCGCGCTCATCTTCGGCTTCCTGATCAGTGGCGCGGCCGCGATCGGACTCGCCTTCTTCGCCCCACAGACGCCGAAAGGGTCCCGCTGGTGCGGGACCCTTTCGGCCGTTGCCATGGTGGCAACTGATTTTGCGGAGAGGCTGGACAGCCTTTACGAACTACTCGTCGATGCCGCCGGGGGCGGTCTTGCTCACCTGCATGAGGAATTCGAGGTTGTTCTTGGACTTCTTCAAACGGTCGAGCAGCAGATCGATCGCCTGGTGCGAGTCCAGGCCGGACAATACGCGGCGCAGTTTGTGCAGTACCGCCGCCTCGTCGGGGTTGAGCAGTAGCTCGTCCTTGCGGGTACCGGACGGGTTGACGTCCACCGCGGGGAACACGCGCCGCTCCGCGATCTTGCGGTCCAGCTTGAGTTCGGCGTTACCGGTGCCCTTGAACTCCTCGAAGATCACCGTGTCACCGGTGGAACCGGTCTCCACCATCGCGGTGGCGATGATGGTGAGCGAGCCGCCGTTCTCGATGTTGCGCGCCGCGCCGAGGAACCGCTTGGGCGGGTACAGCGCGGTGGAATCGACACCACCGGAAAGGATTCGGCCCGAGGCGGGCGAGGAGTTGTTGTACGCGCGGCCGAGCCTGGTGATCGAGTCCAGCAGCACGACGACGTCCTTGCCCATCTCCACCAGACGCTTGGCGCGCTCGATGGCGAGTTCGGCGACCGAGGTGTGGTCCGACGGCGGACGGTCGAAGGTCGAGGAGATGACCTCGCCCCGCACCGAACGCTGCATGTCGGTGACCTCTTCCGGACGCTCGTCGACCAGCACGACCATGAGGTAGACCTCGGGGTTGTTGGTCGCGATCGCGTTCGCGATGTCCTGCAGGATCGTGGTCTTACCGGCCTTCGGCGGCGACACGATCAGGGCGCGCTGGCCCTTGCCGATCGGCATGATCAGGTCGATGACCCGGGTGGTCAGCTTGTTCTGCGCGGTCTCGAGGCGCAGTCGCTGGTTCGGGTACAGCGGGGTGAGCTTGCCGAACTCGGGGCGGCGCTTGGCAGCATCGATCTCACCGCCGTTGACCGTGTCCAGCCGCACCAGCGGATCGAACTTCTGCCGCTGGCTGCCCTGCTCGCCGTCGCGCGGAGCACGGACCGCGCCGGTGATCGCGTCACCGCGGCGCAGGCCGTTCTTGCGGACCAGGTTCATCGACACGTAGACGTCGTTCGGCCCGGCCAGGTAACCGGAGGTGCGCACGAAGGCATAGTTGTCCAGCACGTCGAGGATGCCCGCGACCGGCTGCAGCACATCGTCCTCGCGGATCTCCAGCTCGCGCGTCTCGCCGCCACCGCTCTCGCGGTCGCGTCCACGACGACGCTCCCGGAAGCGGCGTCCACGACGACCGCGACCGCCTTCTTCGTCGTCACCGCCGCGGCCTGCCGCGCTGCCGTTCTGGCTCTGGCCGCGCTCTCCCTGGCCGCGCTCGCCTTGGCCGCGCTCTCCCTGGCCGCGCTCGCCTTGGCCGCGCTCGCCCTGGCCGCGCTCTCCCTGGCCGCGCTCCCGACGACGCTCACCGCCCTGTTCGGCATCTTGCTTCGCCTCGTCACCACGCCCTTCGGCGGGCGCGGTATCGCCGCCGGATCGAGCCTGGTCACGACCGCGCCGCTGCCGACCGCGGCCACGCTGGCCACCCTCACGGCCGGACTCCTCGGAGGTTTCGGTCGAGGAGACGGGTGCAGCGTCAGCCGCGGGCGCGGGTTCGGCGTGGGCCGTCTTCGCCGGGGCGGGAGCCTCGGAGGCCGTGGCCGGAGCCGCGGGCGTCACGTCGAGGGTCGCCTGCTCGGCCTTGGCCGGCGCCGATGCGGTCGCGGAATCGGCCTTCGCCGGAGCGTCGGCCTTGGCGGTCACCGCGGACTTGGCCTCGCCTTTGGCGGGCTTTTCCACCTTCGCCGACTTCCCGGCGGATTGATTTTCCTTGATGGCGGCGATCAAATCGCCCTTGCGCATTCCGGAGGTGCCTCGGATACCGAGCTCCCCCGCGAGGGCGCGCAACTGCGGCAACAACATTCCAGTCAGCCCCGATCGTGCGACGTCGGTGTGTTCGCTCATCTTCGAAATCTGTCCGGATTCACTTTCGCGATCGCCCGTCGGGTTCGATTCCACGCCGGGTGTCGCGAGCAGGTCCGTATCTGTCACGGAAATCCTTTCCTTCCCTCGATCGCCGTGTGCTGTTTCGAGGGTTTGTCCCGCAGTCCGGGCATTCTGCCGGACTGGGGTGCGTCCGTCCGGGCGCTATGTGCCGTATCACCTGCCCCGCCGGACCGGCGGCTTCTCCACCATTGGCGAAAGGTGGGGAGTGATCATTCCAGTTGCGCAGCTACGCAGCACCCCCATGGCCTGGAGGCTCGAGCCTGGAGCCTGCTGGAGCGATTGCCCTGATGAAGCACCGGCGTCTGATGCGCACGATGTACGGACTTGCCCAGGATAGCTGTCCATTGCGAATCTCGGCAAGGCAGACTCGCCGTCAGTCGGCCCGGACGCCTTCAGCGAGTCGCGGCTCCACCACACGCAGGCCCTCGGCGGCCGCGAGTTCGCGGAGTTCCGCGGGGAATTCGCTGGTACTCAGGGCCAGGATCGTTGGTCCGGCGCCGGAGACGGTGGCCGCGATCCCCGCCGCCCGCAGGCGGGCGATCCAGGCGGTGGTCAGCGGTAGCGCGGGGGCACGCTGGGCCTGGTGCAGGCGGTCCGCGGTCGCCGGCATCAGCAGGTCGGGGCGCTGGGTCAGCGCGACCACGGCGAGTGCGGCGCGGCTGACGTTGAAGGCGGCGTCGCCATGCGGCACGACCTCGGGCAGCAGGCCGCGGGTGTGTGCGGTGGACGAGCGCTCCTCCGGAATCAGCACCACCGGCCGCAGCGCGGGATGCGCGTCGAGCCGCACCGCGCGGTAGACGCGACCGTGGTACTCCGTCGTGGGATCGACTTCGTCACCGGCGTCGGCAGCGCGCTCGGTCTCGGCCTCGGTCCAGGAGACCACGATCCCGCCGAGCACGCTGGCCGCCGCGTTGTCCGGGTGACCTTCGAATTCCGACGCCAGCTGCACCAACTGCTCGGTCGGCGTAGCCAGCGCCGGGTCCAGCTTCGCCGCGAGCGCACAGCCCGCGGCCAGTCCCCCGACCACCGCGGAAGCCGACGAGCCGAGCCCGCGCGAGTGCGGAATCACGTTGCGGCACACCACATCCAGGCCGTCGGCCCACACGCCCGCCGCCTCCAGGCCGCGCTCGATCGCGCGGACCACGAGATGTGAAGGGCCCCAAGGCACATCGTCGGCGCCTTCCCCCTCGACCCGGATGGTGAGCCCGGAATCAGTGGTGCGCACATCGATCTCGTCATAGATACCCAAGGCCATACCGAGCGAGTCGAACCCCGGGCCGAGGTTCGCGGTCGACGCGGGTACCCGTACGGTCACGGTGAGACCAGCGGGCAGCGTCGCGCTCTTGGCCGCGCCGCGCTGGCGTTCGGCTCCGGTATGCGCTGTGTCGATGATTCGCTCGCCCATGAGCTGGCTGTCGCGCGAACTCAACTCAGGCCAGCTCGAGTTCGGCGGCCACCGCGACCGGGTCGACCGGAATCGCCTGCACCTGCGGCATTCCCGACAGCGCCGTGTCGGGATCCTTGAGGCCGTTACCGGTCACGGTGCACACCACGGTGAGCCCGGAATCCAGCCAGCCCTCCTTGCGGGCAGCGAGCACACCGGCGACACTGGCCGCCGACGCGGGCTCGACGAACACACCTTCGGTGGCCGCGACAAGGCGGTACGCCTCGAGAATCGCCTCGTCGGTGGCGGCGCGGAAGGCTCCGCCGGACTGCTCCTTGGCCTCGACAGCGCCGTTCCAGGAGGCCGGGGCGCCGATCCGGATGGCGGTCGCGATGGTTTCCGGGTCCTTCACCGGCGCCCCGTAGACCAGCGGGGCCGCGCCCGCGGCCTGCACACCGAGCATGCGCGGCAGCCGGCCGGCGAGGCCGTCGGCGTGGTACTCGCGGTAGCCGCGCCAGTAGGCGGTGATGTTGCCGGCGTTGCCGACCGGAAGCGCGTGCACATCGGGGGCCTTGCCGAGCACGTCGCAGATCTCGAAAGCCGCGGTCTTCTGCCCCTCGATGCGCGCCGGGTTCACCGAGTTCACCAGGCCGATGCTGGGGAAATCGGCGGTGACCTTGCGGGCGAGTTCCAGGCAGTCGTCGAAGTTGCCCTGCACCTGGATGATCTTCGCGCCGAGCATGACGGCCTGGGCCAGCTTGCCCATCGCGATCTTGCCCTGCGGGATCAGCACCGCGCAGCTCAGGCCCGCGCGGGTGGCGTACGCCGCGGCGGATGCCGAGGTGTTGCCAGTGGACGCGCACAGCACCGCCTTCTGGCCGCGGTACTTGGCGTCGGTCATCGCCATGGTCATACCGCGGTCCTTGAACGAGCCGGTCGGGTTCAGGCCCTCGACCTTCAGGTAGACCTCGCACCCGGTCAGCTCGGACAGGTGCGGCGCGGGCACCAGCGGCGTTCCGCCCTCGTACAGCGTCACCGGCTCCCAGTCGGCCGCGCCGGCGAGCCGGTCGCGGTAGGCCGCGATCAGGCCCGGCCAGCGGGAGTGCACTCCTGCCTGGGGCGCGACGCCAGTCGCACGCCCAGCCGTCTCCCGGCCACCACCCTTCATGGCGTCGCTGCGCGACACTGTGGTCATTCTTCGGTGCCTTCCAATCTCAGAACGCTGGTCACGGATGTGACGGATGCCATTTCCGCCAGTGCGGCGACGGTGTCCGCGAGCGCCGACTCCACCGCGTGGTGGGTCACCACGACCAGGCGCGCACCCGAACCGTGCCCTTCTTGACGGACGGTCGAAATGCTCACCCCGTGCTTGGCGAATTCGCCCGCCACCTTGGCCAGGACTCCAGGACGGTCCTCGACCTGCAAGTTCACGTGATAGCGGGTGGGCGTATCGCCGATCGGCGCGATCGGTAGCTCAGCATAAACCGATTCGCCGGGCGCGCGACCCCCATAGAACTTGTTGCGTGCCGCCATCACCAGATCGCCGAGCACCGCGGACGCGGTCGGGGCGCCGCCTGCGCCCTGCCCGTAGAACATCAGCCGCCCGGCGTTCTCCGCCTCTACGACCACCGCGTTGAAGGCGCCGGTCACCGCGGCGAGCGGATGCTTGCGCGGAACGAGCGCCGGGTAGACGCGCACCGAGACGCGCTCCTTGCCGCCCTCGTCCGGGGTCGGCTCGCCGGGGCCCGCGTCCACCCGCTCGCAGATGGCCAGCAGCTTGACGGTGCAATCCAGCGCCGAGGCGGTCTCCAGATCCTCCGCGGATATCCGCGAGATGCCCTCGCGATACACGTCGGCGGCGGTCACCCTGGTGTGGAACGCCAGCGAGGCGAGGATCGCGGCCTTGGCCGCGGCGTCGTAGCCCTCCACGTCGGCGGTCGGGTCGGCTTCCGCGTATCCGAGACGGGTGGCCTCGGCCAGCGTGGCCGCGTAGTCGGCGCCGGTCTCGTCCATCGCGGAGAGGATGAAGTTGGTGGTGCCGTTGACGATGCCGACGACCCGGTTCACCCGGTCCCCGGCCAGGGACTGGATCAGCGGGCGCACCACGGGGATGGCACCCGCGACGGCGGCCTCGAAGTACAGGTCGGCGCGGCTGCGTTCGGCGGCGGCGGCGAGCTCGCCGGTGTAGTCGGCCAGCAGCGCCTTGTTCGCGGTCACCACGGATTTGCCCGCGTTCAGCGCGGCCAGGATCAGCCGGCGCGGCGGATCGATACCGCCGATCACCTCGACGACCAGATCGACGTCCTCGCGGGCGACGAGGGCGTCGGCGTCGGTGGTCAGCAGGTCCGCGGGGACGCCGCGGTCGGTGTCCAGGTTGCGCACGGCCACACCGCGCAGCACCACCGGAGCGCCGACTCGGGAACGCAGGTCCTCGGTGTGCTCACGCAGGATGCGCACGACCTCGGTGCCGACATTGCCCATGCCGAGGACCGCGACACCGATCGGGCGATCGTTCCCCCAGATGCCGTTCTTCGCGTTCGTCACGCTTCCACCTCCAGGCTGAGCAGGTCTGCCACCGTCTCCCGGCGCAGGATCAGGCGCGGCTGTCCGTCCCGCACCGCGACGACCGCGGGGCGGGTCAACTGGTTGTACCGGCTGGACATCGAATAGCAGTACGCGCCGGTGGCGGCGACGGCGACCAGGTCACCGGGGCCGACGTCGGCGGGCAGCCACGTATCGCGGATGACGATATCGCCACTCTCGCAATGCTTTCCGACCACACGCGCGACCACCGGCCCGGCCTGCGACGAGCGCGAGACCAGACGGCAGTCGTAATCCGCCTGATACAGCGCGGGACGGATGTTGTCGCTCATGCCTCCGTCCACGCTCACGTAGCGCCTACGCAGGCCGCCGTCCAGCGAGACGTCCTTGATGGTGCCCACCTCGTACAGCGTCACCGTGCCGGGGCCCGCGATGGCGCGGCCCGGTTCCACCGCGATCACCGGCATGGGCAAGCCCGCGCGTTCGGCCTCGGCGGCGACCAGCAGGCGCAGGTTCGCCGCGAACTCGTCCAGCGGCGGCGGGTCGTCCGACGGAAGGTACGAAATACCGAGTCCGCCACCGAGATCCAGCGTGGCGATCTGGGCGGTGCGCTCGATGCCGAACTTGTCGATGGCCTCGCGCAGCAGGCCGAGCATGCGCCGCGCGGCGATCTCGAAGCCGTCGATCTCGAAGATCTGCGAGCCGATGTGACTGTGCAGGCCGACCAGGCGCAGGTTGTCCGCGTCGAATACGCGCGCGAGCGCCTCCATGGCATCGCCGCCCGCGATCGAGAAACCGAACTTCTGGTCCTCGTGCGCGGTCGAGATGTATTCATGGGTGTGGGCTTCCACGCCGACCGTGACCCGGACCAGCACGTCCTGCACCACGCCCGCGCGGCCCGCGATGGCTTCCAGGCGCTCGATCTCGAGCAGCGAGTCGACCACGATGTGGCCGACCCCCGCGGACACCGCGGCCTCCAGCTCGGCTACCGATTTGTTGTTGCCGTGCAACGCGATTCGCTGGGCCGGAAATCCGGCGTGCAACGCCACGGCGAGTTCGCCGCCGGAACACACGTCCAGCGACAGGCCCTCGTCCCGGATCCAGCGTGCGATCTCACCGCACAGGAACGCCTTGGACGCGTAGTGGACGCGGGCGTTCGCCCCGAAGGCGCGGACCATGTCGCGGCAGCGGGAACGGAAGTCGTCCTCGTCGACCACGAACAACGGGGTGCCGAACCGGGCGGCCAGATCGTGCACCGGCACGCCCGCCAGCCGGACCACGCCGTCAGTGTCGCGAACGGCGTTGCGTGGCCACACATTCGCGGGCAGATCGATCATTTGCTGCGGATCGCCCGGACGCTCCGGCAGATTCGGCGCGTGCGGAATCTCGGCGTGCCGGGGACCGGCGGGGTGCGCGGTCATGCTGTGATGTCCTCTGCTTCCTTGCTCGCTGTGGTCTGGTGCCGGGTCACATACGCTCCGGCGCACTCACGCCCAGCAGGCCGAGGCCGTTGGCCAAGACCTGACGCGTGGCGTTGACCAGGGCGAGGCGGGCGGCATTCGTCGGCGAGACGGGGTCGTCGCCAAGAGGCAGGACGCGCAGGTTCTTGTTGGTCTGGAAGCGGTGATAGGCGCCGGCCAGCTCCTCCAGATAGCGGGCCACCCGGTGCGGTTCGCGGAGGCTCGCCGCGCCGGCCACGACACGCGGGTACTCACCCAGAGTGCGGATCAGCTCGCCTTCCTCGTCGGCCGACAGTAGCGCGAGATCCGGGGTGACGGAGTCGTACTCGAACTCGGCGGCGTTTCGCGCGATGGACGCGGTCCGCGCGTGCGCGTATTGCACGTAGTAGACCGGGTTCTCGTTGCTCTGGCTGGTCCACAGGTTCAAGTCGATGTCGATGCTCGAGTTCACCGACGAACGCACCAGCGAGTACCGCGCCGCGTCCACGCCGATCGCCTCGACCAAGTCATCGAGCGTCACCACGGTGCCCGCGCGCTTGCTCATCCGTACCGCGACGCCGTCGCGCAGCAGGTTGACCATCTGCCCGATCAGCACCTCGACGGTCGCCGGGTCGTCACCGAACGCGGCCGCCGCGGCCTTCAGCCTGCCGATATAGCCGTGATGGTCGGCGCCGAGCATGTAGATGCACAGGTCGAAGCCGCGTGAACGCTTGTTCTGGAAGTAGGCGATGTCACCGGCGATGTAGGCGGCCTTGCCATCGCTCTTGATGACCACCCGGTCCTGGTCGTCCCCGTACTCGGAGCTGGCGATCCACCAGGCGCCGTCCTTCTCGTACAGGTCGCCGGAGTTCTTCAGCTTCTCCACCGCCTGCTCGACCGCGCCGGAAGCGAACAGCGAGCTTTCGTTGAAGTAGACGTCGAAGTCGGTGCCGAACTCGTGCAGCGACTCCTTGATGTGCGCGAACATCAGCTCGACGCCCTCGGCGCGGAACAGCTCGAGGCGCTGGGCCTCCGGCTTGCTCAGCACGTCGGGGTGCGCGGCCACGATCTTGTCGGCGATTTCGCCGATGTAGGCGCCCGCGTAGCCGTTTTCCGGGGTCGCGGCGCCCGTCGCGGCCGCAACCAGCGAGGCGGCGAACCGATCGATCTGCGCGCCGTGGTCGTTGAAGTAGTACTCGCGCACCACGTCCGCGCCCTGGGCGGCCAGGATGCGGCCGAGCGCGTCGCCGACCGAGGCCCAGCGGGTGCCGCCGAGATGCACCGGGCCGGTCGGGTTGGCCGAAACGAACTCGAGGTTGATCCGGGTGCCATTCAGCGTGCCTGCGGTGCCGTACGCGGCGCCTGCGGCGAGCACCCGCTCGATGATCGCGCCCTGCGCGGAGGCGGCGAGGCGGATGTTCAGGAAGCCTGGTCCGGCGACCTCGGCGGCGGCGACGCCGTCCGCGTCGGCCAGTGCGTCGGCGAGCCAGGTGGCCAGCTCGCGCGGATTGGTTCCGGCGCGCTTGGCCACCTGCATGGCGACATTCGTGGCATAGTCGCCGTGTTCCGGGTTACGGGGACGCTCCACGGTGACCTCGTCGGGCAGGACCGCAGGATCCAGTCCACGTTCGACAAGCACCTTCGCCGCGGTGGCGCGAAGGAGATCTGCAAGGTCAGCTGGAGTCACGAGTCTCTATCCTATGGTCTTGGCGGGTGTACACCACGGGGTGGGCACTGCGCAGCCAGCGGATCCACCACGTCGAAAGAGCACAACGAGCGATGCCGAACAGTCCCAGCGCCAAATCGGCCAAGGCCGCCAAGGCCGCGGCGAAGTTGTCGGCTCCCCGCAAGCGGGGCAGACAAGGGCAACTTCCGAAGAAGAATCGCCAGATTCCCTGGCTGGCCATCGGCGCGGCCGTAGTCATCATCGCATTGATCGGCGCCCTGGCCTACAACCTGGTCCCCAAGTACCGGGAGAGGGCAGAGCTGGACAAGTACACGCCGAGCGCGCAGCAGAAGGACCCCTCCGATGGGATCGCGGGTGTGGTGAAGAAGGAATACCCCGCGGGCCTGCACATCGGCGGGAATCAGCGGGTGGCCTACGACCAGTCGCCGCCGTTCGGCGGCCCGCACGACCAGTCCTGGGCGACCTGCACCGGCGTGGTCTACACCAAGCCGATCCGGGTCGAGAACGCGGTGCACTCGCTCGAACACGGCGCGGTGTGGATCACCTACAACCCCGACAAGGTGGGCGCCGACGGGATCCAGACGCTGAAGGCGAAGGTGGAGGGGAAGCCGTACACGATGATGTCGCCCTTCCCCGGCCAGGATTCGGCGGTGGCGCTGCAGTCCTGGGGGCATCAGCTGAAGCTGGACAGCCCCGATGACAAGCGGGTCGGCCAGTTCATCACCGCATTGCGGCTGAACTCCTACACCTACCCCGAGGTCGGCGCCGACTGCTCGACCATCGTCTTCGACACCGACAACCCGCCGCCGTTCGACCCGACGCCGCCCGGACCCGACGCGGTGCCGATGGATGGCAAGGGCCTGACGCCGGACCCGTCCGAGGTCGGTGGCCTGCCCGGCGGTGGCCTGCCCGGCGGTGGCCTGCCCGGCGGTGGCCTGCCCGGCGGCGGTCTGCCCGGCGGCGGTCTGCCGGGAGTGCCCGGCGTGCCCGCTCTCCCCGGCGCGCCCGGTATCCCCGCGCCGACGCAGCCTGCACCAGGCGCGGGGCAGTAGTGGCCGCCGACGACGTCTCGGACAGCGCCGAGCGCGGATCCGGGCACGCGGCAGCGCCCACCGACAAAGCGTCCGACCAAGTCCCGGACAACGCCAAGGCCGAATCCGGGCACGCGGCAGCGCCCACCGACAAAGCGTCCATCGACCAGGCCCCGGACAACGCCGAGGCCGAATCCGGTCTCGGCGGGCAGTTCCACCGCCAGCGCACCGCGCTGGTGATCCTCGGCGCTCTCGGCGCCATCTTGATCGGCTTCGCGATCGGCGTGCTGGCGCGGATTCCCTTGGACAGCTCCACCGAGCCGGACCCTGGACCCGTCGATGTGGGCTTCAGCCAGGACATGTCGGCGCATCACGCCCAAGCCGTGGAAATGGCGGGCGTTGTGCTGGTTCGTTCCACCGATACCGAGGTACGCCGCCTCGCCTACGACATCCTCACCACCCAGCAGAGCCAGATCGGCCGCATGCAGGGCTGGCTGCAGCTGTGGGGCGAACCCGCACAGGGTGTGGATGGGTTCATGGGCTGGATGACCGAACCGATGGGCAGCCACGATCATTCCGAGACGAGTTCGCCGCACCATTCCGGGCCGGTGGCTGCTATGCCGGGCATGGCCACGCCCACCGAACTAGCCGCGCTACGCCAAGCCACCGGACCCGCACTCGACACCATGTTCCTGCAGCTGATGCTGCGCCACCACGAGGGCGGGCTGCCGATGATCGACTACGCCGCCCAGCACGCCGACACCACCGCGGTGCGCACCCTCGCCGACACCATGGCCAAAACCCAACGGGGCGAATCCGCGCTGATGACCACGATGCTCACCACACGCGGCGCTACTCCCCTCCCCTTCGGCTGACCCGAAACCACGCCGCCCGACGCGCTTTTTGGCGGACGGCGACCGATACGATAGGCTGACCCAGCCCGATCGGACCGCCATCCGGCCCCGACCGAGCCCTATCCCGCCCTCGTAGCTCAGGGGATAGAGCGTCTGCCTCCGGAGCAGAAGGCCGCAGGTTCGAATCCTGCCGAGGGCACCTCAGAAATAGGCCCTGACCAGCCCCCAACTGGCTCAGGGCCTTTTTTTCGTCCCGGGCACGGTGGACAAGCCCGTGTCCGATGACCGGATAGTTGCGGACATCGCCTCGTCTGATCAGGAACGCGCGCATCAGATGCAGCTCACAGCGCAGACCGTCGGGTATAAATCCCTCATCGAGAACCTCCAGCGGCTGGTAGACGAGATCCGCCCGCGCGGCCGGGCAGGCGACGCGCTGCTCGCGCACCTCACCCGCGCACATCCCGAGATGGGTTGGCACCGTGCTGCGGGCGGTTTGCTCGCCCTGTCGCCGTGGGACATCGCGGCGCCGACATCCCGGAAGCGTGCGCCCGGCAAACGAGGCTGCCCGCGATCGAGTCCAGCCGATCGAGTGCGGGCCGGGGAGTGTGACGGCAGGCGGATCCGCGTGGTGAACCGGCGATGATCACTCGCAGCGTCTCCGGGTTCGCTGCGATGCTCATGGTCTTGATCTGCGCCGTGTCCTTCGCCGGGCTCGTATACGCCGAGGTACCCGCGCCGACCGGCGAGCATCTCGTCGGTCGCACCGACACCACCGTGGCCGCAGGCGACCGGGAGTTGCCGGTGTCGGTCTGGTATCCGGCTGCCGCCCCGGCGATCCCAGCGCACTACGTTCCCGCCTCCAGCCGGGTCGCCGCGGCGCAACTGGCGACAGCGGCGGCGCTGTGGCTGCACGAGCCGGCCGCCGCGCCCGCGATGCTCGGCGGCACGGTTGCGGCTGGTCAGGACGCACCGGTGGAAACCGAGGTCGGTGCCATGCCGGTGGTGGTGTACTCACCCGGTCTGGGCACGCCGCGCTGGCTGGCATCAGGTCTCGCAAGCGATCTCGCCTCGCGCGGCTACATCGTGATAGGCGTCGATCACCCCGGCGAGACACCTGCGGTCGAGTTGCACGGCAAGGTCGTGGTCGGTGCCCCGCCGGCGTACGACGATGCCGAGTACATGCGCCGCGCGCTGGACATCCGGGTCGCCGATGTGCGCTTGGTCCTCGACGAGCTCGCCATGCTGCCGGTCGTCGGCCCGCACGTCGACCTCGACCGGATTGCGGTGGCCGGGCACTCGTACGGAGGACTGACCGCGGTGGCCACAATGCGCGCCGACCACCGCGTCCGGGCGGGCGTAGTGCTCGACGGCCCGGCAGGATGGACCGGCAACACCGCCGTCGAGCGTGACGGCGTCGACCGGCCCGTGCTCATGCTCGGCTCCGGCGACATGCTGCACGCGTCGTGGATCCGGTTCGCTTCGGCCAGCCGAGCATTCACGCTCGGCACGATCCGCGGTGCCGGGCACTACGCGGCCACGGATCTACCCGCGCTCGCACCATCATCGGTGCTGTGCGGGACACTGGCCGCTGATCGTGCCTCGGCGATCACCCGCAGCGTAGTCGGCGGGTTCCTCGACCAGCGGCTGCGCCGCGCATCGGCGCCTGCGCCGAGCTGGCCCGAGCTCGACTGGCGCCTGGAATGATTCCGATGGCTCATGGCCGGGAGGGATATCCGACGCCTCCGCGACGGGATAGCCGCAGTGTGTAAAGACGCGCCGGAAGGGGCATCATGTGCCCATTCGTAGCTCATCTTGCGGGAGTGTGAACAGCATTGGCTGACAGTGGAACTCGATGGTGGCCGGTACGGCGTTGGACGATTGTCGCGGCGGTGGCAGTTGTCACCGCGGTACTGGGCATCGTGTTGCTGCCCGAGATCATCGGCGACCGGCCGCCGTTCGACCCCGGCACCGTTCCAGGAACTCAGGTCGTCTGGGTGACAGCTCCGGCGGCCGCCGAACGCGGGACGTTGGAGCTGTGGCAGCGAAACAGGCTCCGGCGCTGGGAACGCACGCTTGCGGTACCGGCATGGGTTGGTAGGGAAGGCATCTCCGAGGAAGCCAGAGAAGGCGCCACACATACCCCGGAGGGCACATTCGCCTTGACCGAAGCCTTCGGCCGGTTATCCGATGTGGGTACGAAGCTTCCCTACCTGTCGGTCGACTCGTCCAACACGTGGTGGTGGGTATCCGACACGGAAAGTCCGCTGTACAACCAGAAATACCAGTGCGCGGCGGCCGACTGCCCGTTCGACACCACGCTCAGCGAGAACCTCGGAAAGACCGAGCCGCAATACAACTATGCACTGGTCATCGACTACAACCGCTTCCCCGTCGTACCGAAGAAGGGCTCGGCCTTCTTCATCCACGTCGAAGTAGGCAGACCGACCGCGGGCTGCGTAGCGGTCACCAGCGACGTCATGCGCACTCTCCTCACCATTCTCGAGCCGTCGAGGAAGCCGGTCATCGGCATGTACGCCATCTGAATCACTTCGAGCCTGTCCTCTTCGCGACCAGCGAATCGACAGTGCCCCGGCTCTCCGTGCTGAGCTGGGGCACTATCGTTCCTATAGCTTTCTTCGGCCGTGGGGCGGACCGTGAGTTACGGCAGGGGTTCGGTCGGCTTGTCGGTGGCGCTCAGGACGCCGGCGGCGGAGAGGTAGGCGAACGCGGGCGCGGTCAGGCCCGGCTGGAGAAAGTAGAGGTGGGCTTTGGTGACGGCGCCGTTCTCGGTGGCATCACACAGCGCGTGCAGGGCGGTCGGGTCGACGGTGAGCGCGGTCAGCTTGCCCGCCTCGTAGTCCATCTCCACCCATTTCGCTTGGATCGCAGCGCTCATGACGCTGCCGGTGAAGCCTTCCCGGTCGGCGGCGGCGCTGAGGCTCATCTCGAGACCGTCGTCGAGATCGGTCGGCGTGTGCTGCCAGCGACCGAACTCCCACCAGCGCACGAAGGTGACCGGTCCGTCGGCTCCGACGAGCAGGTTCGCCGCCGGATCCGCCGAGCGCACCCAGCCCGGCGCCGCGGCCAGCGGATCGTAGGCGGTCCCCGCGACCTCGTTGTCCTCGTCCCTGCCGAATAGGAGCGCACGCTCGCCGGGATATCTGACCAGCGAGTACCAATTGCCCTCGCCGTCGTCGTTGATCAGCCGGCCACCTGCCACTCTGGCCGTCTGCCCGATCTCCTCTCCGCCCGCAACCCGCTGGTCGGCGTGGGTCGCGGAAGTGATCACGTCCAAGACGGCCACACGCGCCCACAGCACCTCGGGATGCGGCAACTGAAATCCCATGCCCGGCAACGTATCACCGGCCCCCCACCACGACAACCGGATCGGCTCCCCTGCCTCTGGCGAGTATTCTGACCGTACAAGTCGGATGCCGCAAGAGTTGCGCCCAGGTCCCGCCCTGAGTACCGCTCTAGTTCTGGGCGTACCCGGCGAGTTACCCATGTACTCGCGAAATCAGCAGTCGCGAACGAGCGAGCGGCAGTTGCGCAGATGCCCCGGGACTGCCAAGAAGGCAGGGAACATCCCACACAACCCCGGCGACTACCCCCCTGTCACACCACGCAACCACTGATTTCGCGAGCACATGGGTAACTCCCCGGGAACCCCAAAACCCGAGCGCACCCAACGCAGGACCTGAACGCAAACCCCGCGCCACCCAACTAGGTTCTGTCTCGAAGTGGTGAGGGCTGGCCTGTGGCCGGTCGTCTCACGAGTGTCGAAGCCATTGGTTGATGACAGCGATGTGGATCGTGGCTTGGTAGCGGACGGCGAGTTTGTCGAACCGGGTGGCCACGGCCCGATGCTGTTTGAGCTGGTTGATGCCGCGTTCGACAGCGTTGCGGTCACGGTAGATCACCGGATCGAACGTCGGCGGCCGCCCACCGGCCCGGCCGCGGCGCAGCCGGTTCGCGGCCTGATCGGACGGGACCGGGATCGTTGCTCTGATCCCGTGACGACGTAACCACTCCCGGTTACCGCGACTGGAATACGCCTTGTCGGCCAACACCCGCACCGGCCGCACCCGCGGACGTCCGCCTCCGAGTTTCGGCACCGCGATACCGTCCAACACCGCCGTGAACTGAGGACTGTCACCGGCCTGACCCGCGGTGACCAGCACCGACAACACCCGGCAGCCCTGCTCACACGCCAGATGCAGCTTGCTGGTCCACCCACCCCGAGAGCGCCCCAACCCGTGATCGGCCGGCTCGCGTTCACCAGGCCCGGCTGGCGGTTCGGCCTGCCGGTCGCTGTCGCGGCGCCCACCAGCAGCGTGCTGGTGGGCCCGAGCGATCGTGGAGTCCACACTGACCTGCCAGTCGATCACCCCGGCCGCGTCGGCCAGCACCTGCAGCGATGTCACGATCGCCGCCCACGCGCCGGCTCGCTGCCAGCGTCGGAACAATCCGTAGACCGCTTGCCAGGACCCGTACTCGGCGGGAACGTCGCGCCATGGCACCCCGGCCCGGGTCCGCCACCGGATCCCGTCGATGAGCTGCCGTTTCGTCCACTTCGGCGGGCGGCCCGCCTTCTTCGGTCGAGGCAGCAACGGCTCCAACCGCGCCCACTGGGCATCGGTCAGATCCGCCCGCCCCGCCACCGCTACGCTGGGCACGAGGTCTCCGGGACTATTCAGGTTTGCTTGGTCGCTAACCCGAAATACCGGAGACCTCACCCATATGCCAAAGCGGCCAACAACTTTCACCGAACATGCTGATGGGTGGCACCGCACAGCGGTGCCACCCATCACTTCACTTCGAGACAGAACCTAGTACGGCCTAAATACCCGGAGAGGCGGAGGAGCCTAAATACCCGGAGAGGCGGACAGCCGCGGGCGTAGGGCGTAGGCGGGGACCAGTTGATCCCGCACATGCAGGTCCGGGCGGCCGTCGGCGAACTGGATGCTGTAGGTCACGCGACCCATCCAATCGCCGTCGACGGTGGGCAGCCAATGTGTCAGGGTTCCGGGACGCTCGCCGCGCATGATCACGCCCGCGCCGTTGACATGCCGTGGGGTCCCCGGGTCGCGGACCAGGATCGCGTCCAGCCGGACCCAGACCGGCCGCGGCGGGTAGGTCAGCGTCCGGTAGTAGTGGCCGGTCCTGTTCGGGTAGACCAGCTCCGGTTCCGTGCCCTCGGTTCGCGGCACGTCATCGCTTGTCGAACCCATGTTCGAATGCTAGCTCGCGCTCGTGGCAAGCACCAGGCAACCCGGACTCGAATCGGACGGCATGACGGTCACCACAGCCCCTGACCTTCCCGCGATCGCGCTTCTAATATGATCGTTCTAGAACGATCATATTAGAAGGAGACATGATGTCAGCGAAGTTCGAGGTCATCAAGGGTTTCTACGCGGCGACGCAGGCGGGCGACGGACCGGCAATCCTGGCCCTGCTGCATCCGGAGTTCGAGGCGCGGACCGCGCCGGGCATGCCATGCGGCGCGGGCGGCGCCTTCCACGGCCCGCTCGAGGCGATGACTCGGATCTGGGGCGCGGTCGACCGGGAGTTCGACACCGCTCCGTACGACGAAACCTGGCAGGAGACCATCGGCGGCACCGTCGTGGTGACCGGCCACTATCGCGGCACCGCCCGCGCTACCGGTCGCGAGTACGACGCCGAGTTCGTGCACCTGTGGCAGGTGCACGACGACGGCCGCATCACCCGGCTGCACCAGTACACCGACACCGCGCGCTGGTATGACGCGCTTGCGGAGACCGACGCCTGAGCACGCCGACGCGGGCGCGTTCGTTACCGGATTCCGTCAGTTCGCGAACGGTCCCGCCGGTTTGGTTTCCGTTCTCTCGGCACGCCATGCCGTAACGTTCCAGGCGCCGGAGCAGACGGGAGGACGGCATGGCTTATCGCGAGCAGCCCGACACCGGTGCAGGCACAACCGAGCACCTGGAGAAGGAAGACGGCATGTGGAGGGTCTGCTCCGCGGAGAGCACGCGCTGACCGAATGCAGGCACGCATGAGTTGCTGCGGACCGACCCGCAGGACCCTACTCGGGGCGCTCGGCCTCGCCGCACTGTTCCCCCTCGCTGGTTACGCGAAACCAGCTCGGGCGCAATCGAATCCACTCGTCGTGACGGATCTCGAGGTGGTCACGATCACCGACACCTCGGCCGTTCTCACCTGGACCACGCTTGCGCCCGACTCGACCGGGCGACTGGTCCCGGTGGACGCCGACACGCAGGTGCGCATCGGTCCCGCCGATTCCCCGCGCGGACCGGCGCCCGTATACGCCGACGACCGGCCGACCCCGTTCCATTACGCCGAGATCGGCGGGCTCGAACCGGGCCGCGCCTACCGTTTCGAGGCATGGTCGGCGGGTCTTCGCGCGACGCCCGCGCTCTCACTCACCACATCCGGTCCCGCGGCGCCGGAAGCACGCGGCGAGTTCACGACGCTCGTCCCGCCGCCCGGCCGCAGACTGCGCACCCTCGCCCTGGCCAACGACATCCACTTCGGCGAGCAGGTCAGCGGTCTGCTCGTCGGCGAACTGCCACCAGGTTTCCGGCAGGCCCCGGGCCTGGCGCCCTACCCCGAGGTGATGCTTGCCGCGGTACTCGATGACCTGCGCCGCCCCGACCGCGCAGCGGAGCGCCTGTTGCTCGCGGGCGACCTCACCGCCGAAGCCTCCGAGCACGAAACCCGCGCGGTGCGCGCCCGGCTCGACGCGTGGGGCGCACTCGGCCGGGACTACCTGGCCGTCCGTGGCAACCACGACCGGCCGCACGTAGGGGCCGAATACGCCGGGTGCGCACCCGCGCCCGCAGGCCACCACGACTGCTGGGCCGACGCCTTCGCCGCGCGCCAGCAGCTGATCGAACACGAGATCGGCGGCCTGCGGGTGCTGGGATTGGACACCAGCGAACTGGACGGCGCGGGCGGGTCTATCGATCGTCCGCAATTCGATCTGCTCACCGAGCGCTTGGGCGCGGACCCGGATCGGCCGACGCTCATGTTCGGCCATCATCCCGTCACCACGGAATCCGGGCTCACCAATGTCGCCGGGCCCGGATTTGTGCTCAACGGACGCGACAGCGCCGAACTGCAGGCGCTCTACGCTCGGTGCCCCGGCGTCTTCCTGCACCACAGCGGCCACACCCATCGCAATCGGCGAACCCGGCCGGACGCGCCGTGCGCGGTGGAATTCCTGGAGGTCGCCGCGGTCAAGGAGTACCCGGGCGGCTACAGCCTGCTGCGCCTCTACGAAGGCGGCTACATGATCAACTTCTACAAGACGCGCACCGAGAGCGCGCGGCGCTGGAGCGCCCTCACCCGCGGCGAGTATTTCGGACTCCTCCCCGATTACACGTTCGGCACCTGTGCCGATCGCAATCATGTTGTGCTGCGTAATTTCTCGGGATTGACGTAACGAGCCGGCGAACTCCCGGCGGGCATGGCCAGCATCCTGGCGTACCCGGAACCGAGCGCGGCCGCCTGAAACGACGCCCAGCACAAGCACATGCGCGTGGCACGCCGAGGTCTGATCGCACTCTGCCGCAACCATGTGCCGCGCGACGTGCGCCTCGAGGCGCTCGGCTCGGCAGTGGCGTACACCGAGCCGAGCGGCGGCCGCGTAGAGCGGCCGTCCCCGAGGACGCTTGGAGCGAGCGGCGGGAATTGAACCCGCGTAAACGGCTTTGCAGACCGTTGCCTAAACCACTCAGCCACGCCCGCCTCGCCCTAGATAGTGCCCGGAACCGGGCGGCGCGGCCCACCATTGCGCTCACAGTGATCCGAAGCCTGGTCGGATGTCCCCGGCTGACGCGGGCCGCATGGAATGATCGAAATATGTCTCGGCCACGCCCGCTTCCGCTCGACCCGATCGAGGAGGCCCACCGTCAGTGGGTCGGCCACGGCTGGGGCGACGTCGCCGACGGTATGGCCGCGGTGACCTCGCTGGTGCGCGCCCAGCAAATCGTGATGGCGCGGGTCGACGAGGCGCTGAAACCGACCGGTTTGACCTTCTCGCGCTACGAACTGCTGACGCTGCTGAGCTTCAGCAAGACCGGCGCGCTGCCGATGGCGAAGGCCAGCGCGCGCTTGCAGGTGCACCCCACCAGCGTGACCAACACCGTCGACCGCCTGGAAGCGGCGAAACTCGTCGAGCGCGTGCCACATCCCAGCGACCGGCGCGCTACCTTGATCGAAATAACCGACGACGGAAGAGAATTGGTGGCGAAGGCGACCAAGGAACTCAACGAGAAGGTCTTCGCGCTCCCCGGGCTCCCGCCCGACCGGCTGCACACACTCCTGCAACTGCTGGCCGAATTCCGCCATGCCGCGGGCGACTTCGACACCGGGGAGGGAACGGCGCGCTGGTCGGCCACCGCCGCGAAATGAGCGACAGTACCGGTCGGTCGCATATTCCCGTGCTCCGACCGGCACATGTCTACCGGGCATCCAAGCGGCGAATTGCCGGGCCCGTCATCTTGGCAGCGGCAGCGAAAAGGTTCACCATGTAATCCATGGTGCTGGTCTTGGGTGTATCGGCGGGCGCTGGCGGCGCCCACGCGATGCTGACACACTCCGATCAGCCGCACCTACCTCCGATCGATCACTGCGAGGTGCCCCGGCGGGCGGGCGGCGGTGTCGAGGAGTCGGTCTTCGAGGCGATCCGCCAGATGATGGGCGCCGCAGGCGCGCGCGACGAGCTGATCTCCGGGACGGCCGTGACCTGCCGCTGTCCGCTGCACGCCGACGCCATCCGCGCCGGTGCGGGCGAGCGCAGGCTCACCATCGTCGACGAACCGCTCGCCCAGCTGCGCTATCTCCGTTTCACCGGCCGACTTCCGGACAGCGGCTCGGTGATCCTGTACGACCTGGGCAGCTCCGGGCTGACCATCACCCACGCCGATTGCCGCAACGATACGATTCTGTCCAGCAAACGCAGCACGGTGCTCGGCGGCGACGGCTACGATGCGCTGCTGCGCTGGCGGCTGGCCCGCGACGGCGTACTCACCGACAAGCCGACCAGCAGGCGTCATCGGGAGGAGCTGAGCGACGCCAGGGTGGTCACCGCGATCGACACCGGCACCGGCGACCGCGCCGTGCTGACCCGCAGCGACTTGACCGAACTCTTCGCCGCGGGCATCCACCACTCCGCGTCGTTCGTGCGCCAGACCATCGAGGAAACCGGCGTGCGACCCGAGGCGATGGTGCTGCTCGGCGGCTGCACCCGGAGTCCCGGCATCCGCGCCGAACTTACCGAACTGGTCGATCTGCCGATCATCTACGACCCGGAACCGGACCTGGTCTCCGCACGGGGAGCCGTCCTGCTGGCCGCCGAACGACGCAGCGGCGACCTCCGGATGCCCCGAGCCCGCACCGGAGCCGCCGCACTGGTCCCCTCCACCGTGGACCGGCGCAAGCTCATCGCCGCAGTCGCGGTCACCGTCGCGCTCGGCGCCACCATCGCCGGACTCCTCGCCACCGACAAAGGCTCATCCCGGCCGGAAAGCGGCAGCGAGCCCACGCCTGCCGAAATCGTCGCGCCCACACCGAGATCCTTCGGTTGACCCACGGCGCATCCCCATCTGTTCCCACAGGATTGAGCCCGCCGCTCGTTTCGCGTTTCGAGGTACGGGGCTTTGTGGTCGACCCTTCGCTGATTACTCGGACTCAGCCGAGGCAGCGAGAATCAAGTCGCTGACGACCTTGGTGGATACCGGGCTCTGGCCTGTGATCAAGCGGCAGTCACGCACGGCATGCGGCGTCATATGGATGCGCCGATAGCTCAGGGCTCCACGGTGACTTTTATCGCCTCGCCGTTCTTGACGATCGAGAAGGCGTCCAGCACGTTTTCCAGCGAGATGTGGTGGGTGATGAGGTCTTTCACCGGTACTTTGCCGGTGGAGATGTACTCGAGGGCGCGCCTGTTGTGTTCGGGTGCGGATCCGTTGGCTCCATGGATGTGCAATTGGCGGTAGTGCACCACGTTGGAGTCACAGGTGATGACGGGGTTGGTCTTGGGCAGCCCGCCGAAGAAGGAAATGCGGCCATTACGTGCGGCCATGGCGATGGCCTGCTCCTGGGTGATGTTGGCAGCGGTCGCCGTGATCACCACATCAGCACCACGGCCGCCGGTCAGCTCCATGACTCGCTCCACCACGTCGACCTCGGTCGCGTCTATCACTTCGTCGGGCTGGACTGCATTCGCCGACAATTTGAGGCGCTCGGCATTGACATCGACGAGAAAGACCGGCCCGCAGCGGTGCACGCCGCGCGCGATGCGTATGTGCATACAACCGATTGGACCGGCACCGAAGACGACGACCGTGTCACCCTCCTCGATGCCGAGCAGCTCTTGGGCGTTGATGGCACAGGCGAAGGGCTCGGCCGCTGAAGCCTCGTCGTATCCGACGTTGTCCGGGATCCGATTCAGGCCGCCGACCCGGAGCACCTGGCTGGGCACGATCATGTATTCGGCGAACCCGCCGTCGTACTGGTACCCCACCGACGTCTGATTCTGACAGACCGCCATCCAGCCCCTGCCGCACTCGTGGCACTCGCCACAAGGCACTGCGGCGATGACCTGTGCGCGGTCGCCGATCCGCCAATCCGTGCCGTACAACTCCCGCAACGACGAGCCGACCGCAACGACCTCGCCGGCGATCTCGTGGCCGATTGTGCGCGGAGGGGTGAGGTTCTGGTGGCCGTTGTAGAAGATCTTGACATCCGTACCGCACGTCGAGCAGTTGCGCACCCGGAGCTTGATCTCTTCCGGACCACACTCCGGCTCGGGGATCTCCTCCAGGCGGACGTCCTCGGGTGCGTAGTAGCGCAGCGCCTTCATGGATCAGTGTTCCTTCCGCCGTCGTCTGGCCTGTCGGCGACGTTCGCCACGGTCCACCGTAGCGGCCATTCGGGCGTAAAGCCACACAAGTTTGTGCCCATTTATGCCCGATCTCTTGTCAACATGCCCGATTATGCGGTCTACTACTGCATACCATGTGGCTGGAGTCACACTGCCGGTCAAGCTGCTCTGAGGAAGTCAAGATGTCTATCACCCCACCGGAGTCCGGTATCAGCGCGCGGGTGCGTGTGCAGAGGTTCGGTACGTTCCTGTCGAACATGGTCATGCCGAATATCGGCGCCTTCATCGCCTGGGGCCTGATCACCGCCCTGTTCATCGAGAAAGGCTGGATCACGGCCTTGACCGATCAATGGGGCGACGACAGCTGGGTTGCCCAGATCGGCGGCTGGGGCGATCACGCCAGCGGGGGCATCGTCGCGCCGATGATCACCTACCTGTTGCCGATCTTGATCGGGGCCACCGGCGGCCGGATCGTCTACGACACCCGCGGCGCTGTCGTGGGTGCGATCGCCACGATGGGTGTGATTGCGGGCGCGGATGTGCCGATGTTCCTGGGTGCGATGATCGTGGGCCCCCTCGGTGGCTGGGTCATCAAGAAGCTCGACGCGCTCTGGGACGGCAAGATCCGCCCCGGTTTCGAGATGCTCGTGAACAACTTCTCAGCGGGGATCTGCGGCGGGGCCTTGGCTGTGGCCGGTTTCTTCGGCATCGGTCCCCTGGTGTCCACATTCAGCCGCTTCGCAGGCAATGTCGTGGATTTCCTGGTCGACCACGGCCTGCTGCCGCTGACCTCGGTGTTCATCGAACCCGCGAAGGTGTTGTTCCTCAACAACGCCATCAACCACGGCATCCTGACACCACTGGGCACCAGCCAGGCCAGCGAGAGCGGAAAGTCGATTCTGTTCTTGCTGGAGGCCAATCCAGGTCCGGGTTTGGGACTCCTGTTGGCCTATGCGGTGTTCAGCCGAGGTGCGGCGAAGTTGTCGGCTCCCGGGGCGGCGATCATTCACTTCCTCGGCGGTATCCACGAGATCTACTTCCCCTACGTGCTGATGAAGCCGAAACTGATCGTGGCCACCATTGCCGGTGGCATGGCCGGTGTCTTCATCAACGTGCTGTTCGGCTCCGGTCTGCGCGCGCCCGCCGCGCCCGGATCGATCATCGCGGTATATGCGCAGACTGCCAGTGGCAGCTTTCTCGGAGTCACGCTGTCCGTCGTCTGCGCGACGACCGTGACGTTTTTGGTCGCTGCTCTCCTGCTGAAGACAGACCGAGTAACCGACGAACCCGACCTGGCCGACGCCACCGCCGCCATGGAGGCGATGAAGGGCAAGCGTTCCATTGCCTCCACCGCGCTCTCGTCGACCGGCACGATCGCCACACCAGCCATTTCCAGCATTGTTTTCGCTTGTGATGCCGGAATGGGCTCCTCCGCCATGGGTGCCTCCGTGCTGCGCAGGCGGATCCAGAGTGCGGGATTCGCTGAGGTCAGCGTCGTCAACCAGGCGATCTCGCACCTGACCGACAGCTATGACCTTGTCGTCACCCACGAGGACCTGGCCGACCGGGCGCGGGAGCGGACGCCCTCGGCCATTCATGTTTCCGTCGATGACTTCATGAACAGTCCTGAATACGACGAAATCGTCGCCATGATCGCACGTGCCGACCGGGTCAGCGCCCCGGTGGACGGCAAACCGGTCCAGAACGACCGGATCTCAGGCACCGACGTGCTCTCCCTCGACTCGATTGTGCTGTCCGGTCAGGCCGGTACCAGGGCCGACGCTATCAATGAGGTCGGCGAACTGCTGGTCGCCGTAGGCGCGGTCGACGCGTCGTATGTCGACTCCATGCACGAGCGGGAGCGATCGATCTCTACGTACATGGGCAACCGGCTTGCGATTCCGCACGGCACAAACGGGGCGAAGACGAAGATTCGTCATTCGGGGATCTCGGTCGTGCGCTACCCGGAGGCCATTGACTGGAACGGCAAGCCGGTCGAGTTCGTCATCGGCATCGCTGGGGCCGGAGATGACCATCTGGCGCTGCTGAACCGTGTTGCCCAGGTCTTCGTGGATGAGGACCAGGTTGAGCGGCTGCGTGCGGCGCGAACGCCCGACGAGGTCAAAGCGGTCCTCGACAACAGTGACGATTGATGCGAACACACCCGCGTGACGGCGGCCTTGCTACCTGCCCAGCTGCCGCCGACCGCTCCCCCATGGGCGGGTGCCGCAGGAGATGACACCAGGCCGACCGGGGGCTTGGGAGAACCCGGCGCGTTATGAGGGGCGCCGGGTGCGGGAGGCGGCTCGGGGAACCGATCGGCAGCAACGCCGGCACGGCGCTCCGGGTCGACCTCCTTCTCACTCCCGAGCCCTAGTCCGGCCACACCGGCCGGCGCTTCTCCAGGAACGCGGTCATGCCCTCGCGCGCGTCCGGCAATTGGGCGGCAGCAGCCATGACTTCCAGGGCAATGGCGTAGGCGTCGTCCTCGGGCCGGTCGAGCTGCGCGTAGAGGGTTCGCTTGCCGAGCGCCTTGCTGGCGCGGCTGCCGCGCGTGGCGCGGGCCAGCAGGTCGTCGACGGCGGCGTCCAGGTCGGCGTCGGGCACGACGCGGTTGATCAGGCCCCACCCCGCGGCCGTGTGCGCATCGATCGGATCGCCGGTCAGCGCCAGCTCCATCAGGCGCTTACGGCCGATCGCACGTGCCACCGGCACCGCAGGCGTGTGGCAGAACCAGCCGCCCTTGCCCCCGGGCAGCGCGAACCCCGCCGATTCGGCGGCGACAGCGAGGTCACAGGAGGCCACCAGCTGGCAGCCGGCCGCGGTCGCCAGGCCGTGTACCCGCGCGACCACCACCTGCGGCACCGACTCGATGGTCGACATCAGCTCGGTGCACACCGTCAGCAGCTCGCGCACTCCGAGCAGATCGCGCGCGGCGACATCGGCGAAGTCGTGACCGGCGGAGAACACCGGACCGGCGGCAGCCAGCACGATGCCGGTGGCGTCGCTTTCCCCGACGGCCCGGAAGGCGGCCAGGAGCTCGGCCAAATGCTCGGCGGACAGGGCATTGCGCCGATCCGGCCGGTTCATCGTGATACGGACGGCACCGCCGGCACGCGCGATGAGCAGATGCCGGTACTGCAGGGCAGTCATACCTACCACGGTAGATCACGGCTCGGGCTGCTGGATGTGCTGCGGTCGGTCTCATCCCGTTTGACAGGTGCCGTCGGCCCGCAACGGATCCATCGTCGATGGAGCAGAATGCCCTGGTGGATTCAGACACGCGCCAGTCGAAAATTCTGGAGCACGCCCGGACCAGTGGCAGGGTCGACGTGGGCGAGCTGGCTTCCGCATTCGGGGTGGCTACCGAAACCATCCGTCGCGATCTGCGTGTGCTGGCCGATCGGCGGCTGGTCAAACGGGTGCACGGCGGGGCGATCCCGCTCGAGAGCGCGGCGTTCGAGTCGGGCGTGGACTACCGCAGCCGAGTGGACCTCGCGCAGAAGCACCGGATTGCCGCCGCCGCGGCGGGCCTGCTGCACGGAGCCGAAACCATATATCTCGATGAGGGTTTCACACCGCGCCTCATTGCCGAGAAGATCGCCGACCGCGAGCTGACCGTGGTCACCTCGTCGTTGCTCGCCGCCGAGGTTCTTGCTGATAGCGCGGGGATAACTGTCCTTTTGCTCGGAGGACGCATGCGCGGCCGCACGCTTGCCACCGTGGACCACTGGGCACTGCGCATGCTGGGCGAACTCGTCATCGACCTCGCCTACCTTGGTACGAACGGTATTTCGGTCGAACACGGCCTGACCACGCCGGATCCGGCGGTCGCCGCGGTGAAGAGCCAGGCGGTCAGCCGCTCCAAGCGCAGTGTCCTCGTCGCCGCGGACAGCAAGTTCGGGATGACCAGCTTCTGCCGCTTCGCCGAGGTCGCGGATTTCGAGGCATTGATTACCGGCGTGGAACTGCCGGTGGTCGAAGCCCGGCGGTTCGAGGCTCTCGGCCCCTCGGTCATACGTGCGTGACGGTGATCGGAGCCCGAGCGGTATACCGTGCTCGGTGACACCGGCAGAAACGGATTGCCGGTAACCGTCTGTCTCGAGGTTCACGCCGTTGTGAACCGCGGGCGGCGTCGTTGCCGGGCGGCGAGGGTGTCGAGCACCCGCACCTCGAGACGGACGAATCCCGGTACCAGGCCCTATTCGATCTTCCAGTGCATTCGACCTCTCCGAATTCCACTGATCCCCAGCGGCAGCTGGAGTTGTCGTGCGCGTATCTCGTTCACCATTTCCGCGTAGCCTTCACGCGCCTCGCCGAGGTGAAACCACGCCTGGTGCCGCAGTTCGACGTCCGCCGAATGCAGCACCGTCCACCACGCCTCGGCATAGGTCTTTGCGATGTGGCTGATCACCTCGCCCAGCGAGTGCGTGTGTTTGCGTGCGTTATTCGTGCGCGGTATGTTGCGCGCCGCCCACGCGTCGATCTCGCCCACAACTTTTTCGATCAGTGCGCGAATCTGCTCACCATCGAAGCCGCGCGGCCGCGGCGCCTGGTCGACCAGGAACGGCAGCAGTTCGGCATGCAGATCACCGAGTTCCCGCGCCCACCCGACGAGCGGTAGGGCGCTGGTGAAGCGGCCGGAGATCGCCTGAAACAGCTGTGCAGGTTCCAGTAACGGCACGGTGCGGGTCGACGACGGTTGACCGTCGGATTGCTGCGCCGCTGATGTGAACCCGTCCACGAACATCGCTCATGGCCTTACCGGGCTGTATCCCCCGCGATAACGGATCTGGCCGCCGCGCGGGCGGCCTGCGGATCGGTCGTCGCCAGGACCGCGGCGGCGGCGCGGCGACAGTCGTCGATCGTGACGGTGGCCAGTGCGGCCCCGACGGCGGCGACCGCCGTGGCGGCCGCGGACAGGGAGGTGATGCCGAAACCAGCGAGCACACAGGCCAGCACCGGGTCGGCGGCGGCTTCGCCACAAACGCCGACGGGTTTGCCGAGCAGGCGACCGGCTGCTGATGTTCGAGCGACGAGCTCGAGCACCGCGGGCTGCCAGGGGTCGGTGAAGGAGGCCAGCTGCGGCGACATCCGGTCGGCGGCCATTACGTACTGGGCGAGATCGTTGGTGCCGATCGACGCGAAGTCGACCTGCTCGAGGATGGCTTCCGCCATGATCGCGGCGGCGGGCACCTCGATCATGACGCCGGGCACCAAGCCGCGGGCGCGGACCCGATCGGCGAACGCCTTCGCTTCTGCCACAGTGGAAATCATCGGCGCCATTACCCACGGGGCGCGTCCGCTGTCGGCTGCCGCGGCGGCGATAGCGTCGAGCTGGCGGTCCAGCAGTCCGCTGTCACGCGCGGCGATCCGGTATCCGCGCACACCGAGCGCGGGGTTGGCCTCGTCGGAATGGCCCGCGAAGCGCAGCGGCTTGTCGGATCCGGCATCGAGGGTGCGGATGATCACCTTCGCCTCGGGGTAGGCGTCGAGCACTTCACGATAGCGGGCCGCCTGTTCCTCGGCGGTCGGCTCGAATTCGCGGTCCAGGAAACACAATTCGGTCCGAAACAGTCCGACACCTTCGGCCGGGCCGCGGCGTGCCGCCCGTGCCCCGGTGCCGTCCTGCACGTTTGCCAGGACCTCGACTCGATGTCCGTCGGCGGTCGCGCCTGGCCCGGTCCACCGCGCGGCCCGATCCGCCGAGGCGCGGTAGGCCGTGACGGCTGTCGCCGCGGTCTCGGGATCCGGGCGCACGAGCACGCGCCCGGCCGATCCGTCCAGCAGGATGTCCGTCCCGGCGGCGACGTCATCGAGCCCCTCGACAGCGACCACGCACGGGATGCCGAGCTGGCGCGCGATGATCGCGGTGTGGCTGGTCGGCCCGCCCAGCGAGGTGGCCAGACCGACGACGAGGTTCGGATCCAGACCGGCGGTATCGGCCGGTGCGAGGTCGTCGGCCAGCAGGATCGACGGTCGCGCGGGGGTGGGAATCCCGGGCTCCGGTGCGCCGGCGAGCTCGGCCAGGACCCGGTCGCAGACGTCGCGCAGATCTGTGACGCGTTCGGCCATCAAACCCCCGACCTTGCTGAACATATCCGCGAACTGGTCGGTGGCGGCGGCCGCCGCGGCGGCCGCGGAAGCCCCGGCATCGATCAGCCGGTCCGCGGCGCCGAGCCAACCGCGGTCGGTCGCCATCGCCGCATTTGCCGACAGCACCTCGGCGGCCGCGCCGGTCGAGGCGGCCGCCCGATTCCGCAACCGTTCGGCGACAGCCGCGGCGGCCCCGTGCAGAGCATGCACCTCGGATGCCCGATCGGGCGTGTCGATCGGCTCGATTCCGGTGTCGATCCGTACCCGTGGCGTCGGCCGGACAGCGGGCGCGGCGATCACCCCGGGCACCGCCGGAGTGCCGTAAAGCACCGAAGTATTGGCCTTATCCTGCATCAATCCCGTCATGGGACTGCTCCTCCACGCTGTCGTCGAGCGAGCGCGGCCCGAAGCCGGTCGCGGGTGCGGTGTGACCTATATTACGCAGAACTCTTGACAAAGCAACACATTCAGGCATAAAACAATATAAACAAACACAGAGCCGGGAGGGTTGGATGTACGCGGAAGAGCGGCAGCATGCCATCGCCGCACTGGTCGGGCAACGCGGCCGCGTATCCGTCACCGATCTGTCGGAGCAGTTCGGCGTGACCACCGAGACCGTGCGCCGCGACCTTGCGGTCCTCGACCGGACCGGACTGGTCCGCCGGGTGCACGGCGGGGCGGTGCCCGCGGCGACGCTGACGGCGATCGAACTCGGCACCACCGAGCGCGAGGGCAGCCGTGCGGCCGAGAAGGACCGGATCGGCAAGGCGGCGCTGGAATTTCTGCCACCCGCCGGTGGCAGCATCCTGCTCGATGCGGGCACCACCACGGCACGCATCGCGGCGCATCTACCCACCGATCGCGAGCTGGTCGCGGTAACGAACTCCGTGCCGATCGCGGCCCGGCTGAGCGGATACGCGAACGTGCGGCTGCACCTGATCGGCGGCCGGGTCCGCGGGATCACCCAGGCCGTGGTCGGCGCCGACGCCATCCGGATGCTGGGCGAGCTGCGCATCGACGTCGCCTTCATCGGGACCAACGGGCTCACGATCGCGCACGGGCTGTCCACTCCGGATCCGGACGAAGCGGCGGTCAAGCGGATGATGGTGGCCAGCGCGCATCGGGTCGTCGTGGTCACCGACTCCACCAAGATCGGCCGTGAGGATCTGATCCGTTTCGCACCGATCGAAGAATGCGACGCACTGGTCACCGATGACGAGCTGCTGCCGTCGGCGCGGAACGAGCTGTCCGAGTACAGCATCGAGGTAGTGACCGCGTGATCGTCACTCTCACCGCGAATCCGAGCATCGACCGTACCGTAGACCTGCCCCAGCCACTGCGACGCGGACGCGTACAGCGCGCCCGAGCGGTCACCAGCCACCCAGGCGGCAAAGGCATCAACGTCGCACGCGTGATGGCCGCCGCCGGTGTCGCCGCGACCGCGGTGCTGCCCGGCAACGGCGACGACCCGCTGTTGCGCGCCCTGTCCGAAACCCGCATCGACTACCGGGCGGTGCCGTGCGGCAGCCCGGCGCGCGTCAACCTCACCCTCACCGAAATAGACGGCACCACAACCAAAATCAACGAACCAGGCGAACCGTTGACCGTGGCGGAACGGTGGCGGCTGGCCGATGCGCTCATCGAACTCGCACGGGACGCGCGCTGGGTAGTGCTGTCCGGATCGCTGCCGCTCGCGGTGCCCGATGACTGGTACGTCGAGCTGCTGCACCATTTGCGCGGCACCCGGGTCGCCGTCGACACGTCCGACGCCCCGCTGCAGGCGGTGGCCGCGCGGCTCGAATCCGCCGCACCGCAGCTGCTCAAACCGAACGCCGACGAACTCGGCCAGCTCACCGGCCTCGACCCGGCGGAGTTACACGATCCGGTTGCCGCGGCGAAGGCGGCCGCGGCGGTCGTGGCCCGCGGCGTCGACGCCGTGCTGGCGACGCTCGGCGCGGACGGCGCCGTGCTCGTCACCGCCGACGGCGCCTGGCACGCCACCCCACCGGCCATCACCCCGCGCAGCACCGTCGGCGCAGGCGATTCCGCGCTGGCCGGCTATCTGCTGGCCGATCTCGACGGCGCCGCACCGGCCGACCGGCTGCGCCTCGCCGTCGCCTACGGCAGCGCCGCCGTGGCCCTGCCCGGCACCGAATTGCCCGGCCCGCACCACATCGAGCCCGCCGCCGTGTCCGTCACGGCGCTGGATGTCCTGCCCCACCGCTGAAGAACCCGCAATGTCCGCCATCCCCGACTCCGGCCTCGTCGCCACCGCATGAAACACCGCCGCACAAAGGAATTCACCACCATGGGCTACATCACCGTCGAAGTCGGCTCCACGATCGGCCTGCACGCTCGACCGGCCAACATCATCGCCGAGACCGTGCAGGCAGCCGACGTCCCGGTCACGCTGTCCCTGCTCGGCGGCGAACCCGTCGACGCCGGTTCCGCCCTCATGATCATGACCCTTGCCGCAGCCAAGGGCACCAAGGTGGTCGTCACCAGCGATCACCAGCCCACCCTCGAGAAGATCGCCGAACTCGTCGCCGCTGACCTCGACGCCAACTGAAACTCTTCGCTGCACACCGGGAGTTTTCGATGAATCTCGATGAGGCGTGACACGATCAGATGAACGTGGACGGCGCCATCGGTGTCAGGTCGATGCCCACAACCATCCATCAGTGCGGGCAGCCGCCTCTACCGATTCGCGTGCTGTCGTAGTACGTGATCCTCAGCGCATGGGCTCGGGAAGTTCGTTCAGGGGCATCTGTATTCATCGCCGGCGCTCATCACGCGCATCGAGACCGTCAAAAATCTCCACAGATGCGGCTCTGTGCTCGGATTAGAATGCCGACGGTGGGATTGCTGTTCGAGACGCGTGCGTCGGATTCGCCCTGGATCGCCTCTGTGTGGACGTGCCGGAGCGAGCAGGTCGCGGAGATGACCTCCGTCGCGACCGAGACCTGGGGTCTGGTGTTCTGGGAACAGGAGGGGACGGCGTACGCGGGCGTCACAGGTCCCGAGAGCCGCACCGGCACCGCCCCTGTGCCGGAAAGCGCGACCTTCGTCGGTATCCAGTTCGCGGTCGGCACGTCCCCTCGCGCGGTGGCCGCTCCCTCCCTGGTCGACAGTGGGATCCTCTTGCCCGATGTGACCCACCGGACCTTCTGGCTGGACGGTGCCCGCTGGGAGACGCCCCACCCGGACGACGCCGAGGCGCTCGTCCACCGACTCGTCCGAGACGGAGTCGTGATCCACGATCGCTTGGTCGCGCAGACTCTGCGGGGCCACCGTCCCGCGGTCACCGATCGCACGCTCGAGCGCCGCTTCCGGGCGGCGACGGGCCTCACCCGAGGCGCGGTGCGGCAGATCGGGCGCGCTCGCACCGCCGCGGCACTGCTGACCTCGGGTGAGGCCGAGAGCGATGTCGTCGGCACACTCGGGTACTACGACGAACCCCATCTCGCCCGGGCGCTGCGACGGTACGTCGGGCGGACGGCACGGCAGCTCCGCGAGGGCCTCGGCGGTGCAATCGCGCTCGATCCCGCTCAGCGCACGACGTCGTAGACCAGCTTGGCCACTCCGTTGGAGTAGGTCGCGGACTCCCTGAGGCGCAGCTTCTGCTTGTCCCGGTCCGCCCTGCTGAACAGGCTCTTGCCCGCTCCCAGCAGCACCGGGAACACGAGCAGGTTGTACCGGTCGATCAGATCGGCGTCCGACAGACGCCGGGCGAGCTCGGAGCTGCCGTGGATGAAGATCGCGCCACCAGCGCTCTGCTTCAGTTCGGCGATATTGTCGATCGACCGCAGGATCGTGATCGGGCCCCATCCCTCGATCACGGCGTCGTCGGTGAGACTGGTGGAGACGACGTACTTGGGGAGCTCCTTGTACGCGACGTGATCCTCCGAATCGGGCCAGATCGGGGCGAACACCTCGTAGCTGCGGCGGCCGAACATCAGCGCCGTCGTCTCAGCGAGTTCCTCCGCCTTGAGCGCGTAAGCCTCGGGCACGAACTCGGTGTCCAACACCCAGCCGCCGCTGCGGTGCCCCTCGACCTGGCCGCCTGGTGAGTCCACCACTCCGTCGAGCGACATGAAGCCCGTGTAGACCAGTTCACGTGTCAAGGAATCCTCCTGAGAATGGACGGCGGAGACTGCCGGTGGCCAGCTGATACAGGCGGGCCGGGCGTCAGCTCGACGCGCCGCTTCGGGCCGCGCCTTGCCAGGCTACGGGCGGGTAGCGCTGCCGTCTTGGACGAAACCGACACCGACGCCACTCGCGGCATACACAGCATCGCCGCCTTCTTCTCGACGGTGAGGTTCATCGTTGTCGGCCCGCGTAGGCGCCGATCACTTCGGGCGCGCGTGAGCATGCCGCACCGTGGAACCCACCCGATGCCCGGATTGGTTCCCAAAAGATGAAGCCCCGCCGCTCGTTTCGCGTTTCGAGGGGCGGGACTTCGCAGTTCCGGCTCAGGGGCGCTCGAACTCTCCATCGGCTACGCCTGCGGTGAAGGCGTCCCATTCGATCGAGCGCGCCCGAGATCGGGCAGGTGGAAGTTCTCATCGGCACCTGCACTCTGGATCGCCAACCGTGCACTAACCTTCACGGTGGATGGGCGAATCCGTTTGCACGGGCAACCTTTTCGCGTCAAAGCACCGGAACGACTCGGACTCCGTACCCGTTGTAGAGGCGGGGCTGGCTGGTCAGGACTCCGATATCGAGGCTGCGGGCAACCCATACGACTGGGGCCACCAGCGGCCAATCGGCCTGCGCGCCCGTGACGGGAATGTGGGATCCGATGCGGACGGCGAGCTCGGCGTCCAGGTCGACAACCTTGATCACTACGCGGCGACGTAGCAGATCGGCCAGTTCACCGCTGCTGGTGTCCGCGGCTCGGGTTGCCTCCATCAGGGATACCGTCGGCACGGCGAGAAATCGCCGATCACGGACGTAGTCATCGACCAAGACCTGCCCGAAGATCGGGGTTTCGGCGAAGGAGGTCAGTGCGGTGTGGTCAGCGACGTTGCTCACGCAGCGCCCGCCGCAGACGCGCGGTCGGCAGCCTTGACTCGGCGTAGCCACTCGCGGGCCTGGGCGATTTCCTCGGGTGTGTGCGCGTTGATCTTCTCGTCCAGTTCGGCGATGGTCTGCGCGCGCAGGGCATCGTCGAAGTAGGCCGGGGGCAGCAGGCCCGACCGGAGCAGTGCGGCCGGGACCACGGCGGCGATCTCCTTGCCGGCGCGGGTCACGATGACGGGGCGACCGGATTCGGCCACGTCGTTGACGACCTGGCCGAGCTGGTCACGCAGCTCGGTGAGCGGAACGCTGTGGTAGTCGGTCATGTCTTCGACTGTACATCGGACCGTACAAACTCGGCAGGGTGACTTCGGCTGGCTGCATCTCGGGGCCCATGCGGTAGCCGGCCCTGGACGGCACCAGTCGTCAGCGGTTGGTGAACTTCGCGGGGCGCTTCTCGACGAAGGCGCTCATGCCTTCCTTCTGGTCCTCGATCGCGAACAGCGAGTGGAAGACGCGGCGTTCGAAGCGCAGGCCCTCGGCGAGGGTGGTTTCGAACGAGCGGTTCACCGCTTCCTTGGCGATCATCGTGACCGGCAGCGACATCGACGCGATGGTCTCGGCGACCTCGAGCGCGGTGTCGAGCAGTTCCGCGGCGGGCACGATGCGCGAGACCAGACCGGCACGCTCCGCCTCCTCGGCGTCCATATTGCGGCCGGTGAGCACTAGGTCCATCGCCTTCGCCTTGCCGATCGCGCGGGTCAGGCGCTGCGAGCCGCCGATGCCGGGGATGACGCCCAGCTTGATCTCCGGCTGCCCGAACTTCGCGGTGTCGGCCGCCAGCAGGATGTCGCAGATCATGGCGAGCTCACAGCCGCCGCCCAGCGCGTAGCCCGCGACCGCGGCGATGGTGGGCTTGCGGAACTGCGCCAGCCGGTCCCAGCGGGCGAAGTAGTCGTTGAGGAACATGTCCATGTACGACTTGGGCTGCATCTCCTTGATGTCGGCGCCCGCCGCGAAGGCCCGCTCCGACCCGGTGATCACGATGGCGCCGATCCCGTCGTCGTGCTCGAGCTCGTCGAGCGCGGCGATGACGTCGTCGAGGACCTGCGCGTTCAGTGCGTTCAGCGCCTGCGGGCGGTTCAGCGTGATCCAGCCGACCCGGCCCTTGCGTTCCAGCAGAATCGTCTCGAAGTCCGGCCCTCCCGTCACCCGGCCGCCGCCCCCCACGGAATCGCTTCGCGATGCGTTCATCTTCAGGCACCCTCTTGGTCGGAACGTTCTCGGATATCGGTGACGATAGCGGAGAAGTCCCGCCCGGCGTCCGTCTGGTTGAACCGGGTATAGATCTCGGCGGCGAGCATTCCGAGCTGACCATCGACGTTGTTCTCACGCAAAGCGTTCGCTGCCAGGCCGAGGTCCTTGGTCATCAGCGCCGTGGCGAAACCGGGCTGGTAGTCGTTGTTGGCGGGGCTGGTCGGCACCGGGCCGGGGACCGGGCAGTAGCTGGTCAGCGCCCAGCTCTGGCCGGAGGCGGTGGAGACCACATCGAAGAACGACTGGTGGCTCAGGCCCAGCTTCTCGCCGAGAACCAGCGACTCCGACAGCGCGATCATCGAGATGCCCAGCAGCATGTTGTTGCAGATCTTCGCCGCTTGGCCCACACCGGAGCCGCCGCAGTGCACGACTTTGCCGCCCATTACCTCGAGCACGGGAAGCGCGGCGGCGAAGCCTTCGGCGGCGCCGCCGACCATGAAGGTCAGCGTCCCGGCCGCCGCGCCCGCCACACCGCCGGAGACGGGAGCGTCCAGCGCGCGGTGTCCGGCGGCGGTGGCGCGTTCGGCCGCGGTTTTGGCGTCGGCCACGTCGATGGTGGAGCAGTCGATGAACAGCGTGCCGGGTGCGGCGACCGGAAGCAGTTCGGCGTACACGTCGAGGACGAGTTTGCCGTTGGGCAGCATGGTGATCACGGTGTCGGCGGCCGCCGCGTCGGCGGCCGCGCCCACGACCGTCGCGCCGTCACGCTCGGCCTGTTCCCGCGCCGCGGGCACCGGATCGAAGGCGACTACCTCATAACCCGCCCGTACCAGGTTGGCCGCCATCGGCGCGCCCATGTGGCCGAGGCCGAGGAAACCGATTCGCTTGCTCATCACGCCACCTCCGGGGCCACCAGACCCAGCTCTCGTTCGCCCAACTCGGCGAAATATGCGTCTACCTGCGCGTTCGTAACCTCGGCGAGAGTCGCTGGCGACCACTTGGGGGTACGGTCCTTGTCGATCACCTGCGCGCGGATGCCCTCGACCAGATCGTGCGAGGACAGCGAGGCGATCGAGACCCGGTACTCCTCGTTCAGCACCGTCTCCAGGCTCGGCGCGGTCCGCGCGGCCCGGAGCGAGCGCAGCGTGACCTTCAGCGCGACCGGGGATTTCGCCAGGATCTCGACCGCCGCCGCCCGCGCCTCGGGCGCTTCGTGCGCCCGCAGCCGCGCGACGATCTCCTCGACCGAATCGGCGCCGTAGCAGGCATCGATCCATCCCCGTCCGGCGACCAGCACGGATTCCGGTGCGTCCGTTGCGAACTTGGCGATCGCGATGTCGGCGCTCTCCGAACGCAGCGTCTCGAGCAGGGCGGGCAGGTCATTCGACGCGACGAAATAGTCGGCGAAGCCTGCCGCGATCGCGTCGCCTGCGCTCATGCGCGCGGTGGTCAGCGCGACGTGGGCGCCGATCTCGCCCGGGGTCCGCGCGAGCAAATAGGTGCCGCCGACATCGGGAACGAAGCCGATGCCCACTTCCGGCATGCCGATCTTGGACCGTTCGGTGACGATGCGGTGGCTGCCGTGCCCGGACAGGCCGACGCCGCCACCCATCACGATGCCGTCCATCACCACCACGTACGGCTTCGGGTAGCGACCGATCAGCGCGTTGAGGACGTACTCGTCGCGCCAGAACCGGCCGGTCGCCGAATCCGGTGTATTCGCACCATCTTTCGCGTCGGCGTGAATGGCGACGATATCCCCGCCCGCACACAGCCCGCGCTCACCCGCGCCGGTGACGACAACGGTGCGCACCGCGTCGTCCTCGGTCCAAGTGCGCAGCGCATCCGTAATGGCGAGGGCCATCGAGTGATTCAGCGCGTTGATGGCCTTCGGCCGGTTCAGCGTGATCAGGCCGAGCCCGTCGCGCTGTTCGAGCAGAACTTCTGGTTCGGTCATGCTGTGTCCTTTCCGGCAGGAACGGGGCCCTGCGTGGTCACGCTGCGCTGCCGCCTCCGGGCCTGACCGTTCATGCTGTATCCACTGCCGGCATGAACGGGGCCCTGCGTGGTCACGCTGCGCTGCCGCCTCCGGGCCTGACCGTTCATGCCGCTCCTACCACCGAGCGGGCGACGACCACCCGCATGATTTCGTTGGTGCCTTCGAGGATCTGGTGCACGCGCAGATCCCGGACGATCTTCTCCACGCCGTACTCGGCCAGATAGCCATAGCCACCGTGCAACTGAAGCGCCTTGTTGGCCACCTCGAAACCGGCGTCTGTCGCGAATCGTTTCGCCATGGCGCACAGCTCGACCTTGTCCGGCGCGTCGGCGTCCAGTGCCGCGGCGGCCCGCCACAGCAAGGTGCGAGCGGCCTCCAATTGGGTGCGCATATCGGCGAGTTCGAATTGCAGCGCCTGATTCTTCAGCAGCGGCTTGCCGAACGCGTGCCGCTCGGCGAGATACGGCACCGTCTTGTCCAGCGCCGCCTGCGCGCCGCCGACCGAGCACGCGGCGATATTCAGCCTGCCGCCGTTGAGCCCGTTCATCGCGATGCGGAAGCCGTCGCCTTCCGCGCCGAGCCGGTTCGACGCGGGAATCCTGGCGTCGGAGAAGATCACCTGACGGGTCGGTTGCGCGTTCCAGCCCATCTTCCTCTCGTTGGCGCCGAAGGAGACGCCGGGCGTGCCGGCGGGCACGATGAACGCCGAGATCCCGTGCGCCCCTGCGTCTCCGGTCCGCGCCATGACGACGTAGACGTCGGTGGCGCCCGCGCCGGAGATGAACTGCTTGGCGCCGTTGAAGACGTAGTCGTCGCCGTCGCGGACGGCCTTGGTGCTCAACGCCGCCGCGTCCGATCCGACACCCGGTTCGGTCAGCGCGTAACTGGCAAGCAGCTCCATCGTGGTCAGGCGGGGCAGCCAGCGGTTGCGCTGATCCTCGTCGCCGTAGCGATCGATCATCCACGTCGCCATGTTGTGGATGGAGATGTATGCGGCGATGGCCGGGCAGCCGGTGGCCAGCTGCTCGAAGATCCGCACGGCGTCGAGCCTGCGCAGGCCGGAACCGCCCACGTCCTCGCGCACGTAGATGCCGCCGAGGCCGAGTGGGCCCGCCTTACGCAGCACATCGACGGGAAAGTGCTTCTGCTCGTCCCATTCCAGCGCGTTCGGGGCGAGGAATTCGTCGGCGAAGCCGCGTGCGGTGTCGCGGATCGCCTTTTCGTCGTCGTTCAAGTCGAACATGCGCGTCAGTCCATGGTCGGGATGACGAACGCGTTGCTTTCCTTCAGGCCGGAGGGCCAGCGCTGCGTCACCGTCTTGGTCTTGGTGTAGAAGCGGATCGAATCCGGCCCGTGCTGGTTCAGATCGCCGAAACCGGAACGCTTCCAGCCGCCGAAGGTGTAGTACGCGATCGGCACGGGGATCGGGACGTTGACGCCGACCATGCCGACTTGCACGCGAGCGGCGAAGTCGCGGGCAGTGTCGCCGTCGCGGGTGAAGATCGCGACGCCGTTGCCGTACTCGTGCTCGTTGGCCAGCCGCAGCCCTTCTTCGTAGTCCTTGGCGCGGACCACGCTGAGCACCGGACCGAAGATCTCCTCGCGGTAGATCCGCATGTCCGGGGTGACGTTGTCGAACAACGTCGCGCCGACGAAGTAGCCGTCCTCGGCGCCGTCCACGACCAGCCCGCGACCGTCCACCACCAGCTCGGCCCCCTCATCGAGGCCGAGCTGGACGTAGTTGTTCACGCGACGCACCCCGTCCTGGCCGACCAGCGGGCCGAAGTCGGCGCCCGGGTCGTCGGAGCGGCCGACGTTGAGCTTGTGCGCCCGCTCGGTCAGCTTGGCCACCAAGCGGTCGGCGGTCTCCTCGCCCACCGGAACCGCCACCGAGATGGCCATGCAGCGCTCGCCCGCGGAACCGTAACCAGCGCCGATCAACTGGTCGGCGACGTCGTCGAGATCGGCGTCCGGCATGACGATCGCGTGGTTCTTGGCGCCGCCGAAGCACTGGGCGCGCTTGCCGTTCGCGGTCGCGGTCTCGTAGATGTACTGCGCGATCGGGGTGGAGCCGACGAAGCCGACGGCCTTGATCCGCGGATCGTGCAGCAGCGTGTCGACCGCTTCCTTATCCCCGTTGACCACGTTGAACACACCGGCGGGCAGACCGGCCTGGAGAAACAGCTCGGCCAGCCGCAGCGGCACCGAGGGGTCGCGTTCGGAGGGCTTGAGCACGAACGCGTTGCCGGTGGCAAGCGCGGGACCGGCCTTCCACAGCGGGATCATCGCCGGGAAGTTGAACGGGGTGATGCCCGCGACGACGCCGAGCGGCTGGCGCATCGAGTAGACGTCGATGCCAGTGCCCGCGCTCTCGGTGTATTCGCCCTTGAGCAGGTGGGGGATGCCGGTGGCGAACTCGATGACCTCCAGTCCGCGCTGGATGTCACCCTTGGCGTCGGCGATGGTCTTGCCGTGTTCGGAAGACAGCAGGGCGGCCAGCGAATCCATCTCGTCCTGCACCAGGGTGAGGAACCTCATCAGCACGCGCGCCCGCTTCTGCGGGTTGAACGCGGCCCACTCCGGCTGCGCCGCCTCGGCATTCGCGATGGCCGCCTCGACTTCGGACTTGCTCGCCAGCGGCACCCGGGCCTGCACTCGGCCGAGATTGGGATCGAAGACGTCGCCGAAGTTGCCGGACGCGCCCGGCACATGCTGTCCGCCGATGAAGTGGGTGAGTTCGCGAACCATGCCAGTCCTGTTCTCGTAGCCAGTCGGGACACCGCGATGCGGTATACGGGGATCCTATAGTTGGATGTCCAAGTATCGACAGACCGTTGTGCGTGATGTGATTCATCCCACGTCTGCGGCGGTCGGCTACCCGAGGCGCTCGGGCGTCCACAGCGCTAGCGAGTGGCGCATGGCTGACCTAGCTCGGCTTCTTCTGGGATCTTGTGAGCTGGAAGGCGCCGAAGGCGAGCGTGATCGCGCCGATCGCCACGACCACGACCGCCGCGCCGAGCGCGTCGTCGGTCCATTCGGAGACCGCCTCGCCCGCGGCGAGCGCGATGGACACGCCACCGCCGATGACGAGCACCGTCGATCGCTGGGTCGCGTACAGCACGAAGCAGACCAGCGCCACCAGCGCCGTGAGCCCGTAGGCCCAGGCCCGCCCCTCGACGTCGATGCTCTGCGCGGCCGCGACCGAGGTGACCATCGCGATCAGGTATCCGACCTGGGTTTCGATCAGGGCGCCGATTCTGGTCAGCGCGAACCACGCGCCGCCGACCAGCAGCACGGCCGCACTGCCCCACGCGTCGTCGAGATCGAACACTTCGGTGAGCAACCCCGCGATCGCGGCGGGCACGAAGCACGCGCAGACGAGCATGCCGAGCACCGAAGGCAGCGCGAGATAGCCGAGTATCGCGACCACCGCTCCTACCGCACACGCGGAAACCCAAGCGGCGTCGGAACTCCCGTCCTCCAACGCAGTGCCGACGGCTGCGGCGAGCGCGATAGAAGCGAGCGCGAACAGCACCGAAGCAAGCCTGGCGCGGGCGCCGTACGCCCGCTGGCGGGTGAACAACGCCCCGGCGAGGAGGACTCCGCCGAACAGCAGCCCGGCCGCCGCGATGGCGAGCACGCCCACCCGGACCGGACGGCCCAGGTCCTCCCAGGACGAATCCATCACCAGGAAGATCCCACCGAACAGCAGACCGGTGCCAAGGTAGGCGGCGATCTCGGCGAGCACTTTCCCGCGCGCCGCCGCAGCCTGCTCGACAGCAAGCGCCGCGAGTACCGCGTCGGCCTGCTCTCGGGACAGCACACCCTCGGCGACCAGCCGCCCTACCGCTGTCGCCGCCCTGTCGTCGCTCATCATGCGCCCAGTATGTCCGAGTCGGCAGCTCGGACAACACGAATCAGCCCGGGACAGCCCGCTCCGGTGTCGGCACCGACCTGGACTAACCGCGCTCCGACGACGCAGACCCCTCGCAAAACCATCGCGACAAACCGTCGACCTCAACCGTCCCACTGCCCGAGTCGAGCGCTCGACAACGCAAACCAGGACCGGCACAACGTTCGCGAACCAACACCGCCAGTAGGCGTCGACCTCGACAAACCGCATGTCCGCTGCGTGGCACGAACAAGACTCGGCACATCGCAGACACGAGCGGGAGTGCAGGGCGGGCCGTCGATGACCCAGACCCGATCCCGCGGACAACCTGGCGATGTGATCACTATCACCGTAAGATTAGTTTGACGTCCTAGTATTGGGCGCCAATGGACTCGCCGGAGGAATCCCGTGGCAGACCGCAGCGCTCTCTACACGCCCATCCATCCCGTTCGCTTCGTCACCTCCGCCGCTCTGTTCGACGGGCACGACGCGGCGATCAACATCATGCGCCGCATCCTGCAGAGCCAGGGCGCGGAGGTGATTCACCTCGGCCACAATCGAGCGGTCAGCGAGGTGGTGGACGCGGTGCTCACCGAGGACGCGCAGGGCGTCGCGGTCAGCTCCTACCAGGGTGGCCACGTCGAGTACTTCGAATACCTGGCGGACGCCTTGTGCAAGGCAGGGGCCGAGCACGTGCGGATCTTCGGCGGCGGCGGGGGCGTGATCGTCTCCGAGGAGATCGCGCGGCTGGCCGAATCCGGCGTGACCATCTTCTCCCCCGAGGACGGGCAACGACTCGGCCTGCCGGGGATGATCAATCAGCTGATCCGCGACTGCGATATCGACGTGGCGGCCCAACCGTCCGCGCTGGACGCGGTGCTCGCGGGCGAGCGAGCCGCTCTGGCCCGCGTCATCACCTGTCTGCAAGGCAACACGCTGCCCGAGACCGACCGGAGGAAGCTGATCGAGGCGGCGGCGGCGCGCCGGGTGCCGGTGCTCGGCATCACCGGGACCGGCGGATCCGGAAAGTCCTCGCTCACCGACGAATTGGTGCGCCGCCTGCGTTCGGACCAACAGGACAAGCTGCGGGTCGCGATCCTCGCGGTGGACCCGACCCGGCGGCGCGGCGGCGGCGCGCTGCTCGGCGACCGGATCCGGATGAACGCTCTGGACGGCGACCACGTCTTCTTCCGCTCGCTTGCCACCCGCGGTGGACGGGAACTGCCGGACAACATCGATCTGATCGTGACCGCTTGCAAAGCCGCGGGATACGACTTGGTCATCGTGGAGACGCCGGGCATCGGTCAGGGCGACGCGGCGGTGAGCGAGCACGTCGACGTGTCGATGTACGTGATGACGCCCGAGTTCGGCGCCGCCTCCCAGCTGGAGAAGATCGACATGCTGGATTTCGCGGACGTGGTGGCGATCAACAAGTTCGAGCGCCGCGGCGCCGCGGACGCGCTGCGCGACGTGGCGCGGCAGCTGATCCGCAATCGGGAGGAGTTCCAGGCGACGCCGGAGGACATGCCCGTCTTCGGTACCAGCGCCGCGACGTTCAACGACGACGGAGTGACAGCGCTCTACCAGCACCTGACCGGTTTGCTCGCCGAACACGGTCTACCGCTGGAGCCCGGCGCGCTGCCGAAGGTGGACACCCGCGTTTCCACGCGCTTCGCGCAGCTCATTCCGCCCGCGCGAGTCCGCTACCTGGCCGAGATCGCCGAGACCGTGCGCGGCTATCACGCCGAGACCGCCGCCCAAGTCGTCGCCGCGCAGCGCGCGCAACGCCTCGAGCAAGTGGCGGCCGAATTGCCCGACGACACGGCCGTCGCCGAACTGGCCGAGCGGGCGCGCGCCGATCTCACCCCGGCGAATGCCGCGCTGCTGGCCGAATGGCCCGCGCTGGCCGAGTCCTATCGCGGAGACGAGCAAGTGGTGCGCGTGCGCGATCGCGAGATCCATACCGCGCTGCGCCGGGAAACGCTGTCCGGCAATTCGATTCCGCGCGTCGCCCTGCCCCGCTACACCGATCACGGTGAGCTGCTTCGGTTCCTGCGCGCCGAGCACCTGCCAGGACGATTCCCGTTCACGGCGGGAGTTTTCCTGTTCAAACGCGACACCGAGGACCCGGCGCGGATGTTCGCCGGCGAGGGCGACCCGTTCCGCACCAACCGCCGGTTCAAGGTGCTCAGCGAGCATTCCGACGCGAAAAGGCTGTCCACCGCATTCGACTCGGTGACACTCTATGGTCACGATCCTGCCGAGCGCCCCGACATCTACGGCAAGGTCGGCACGTCCGGGGTGTCGATCGCCTCGCTCGAGGACATGGAGGTGCTCTACGACGGCTTCGATCTGACCGCGCCGACCACGTCGGTGTCGATGACCATCAACGGCCCCGCGCCGACCATCCTGGCGTACTTCCTCAACACCGCGATCGACCAGGCGCTGGATCGGTTCACCGGCGAGCACAGACGGCAACCGACCGACGCCGAGGCGGCCGATATCCGCGCGCGGACGCTGGCCACGGTGCGCGGCACGGTGCAGGCCGACATCCTCAAGGAGGATCAGGGCCAGAACACCTGCATCTTCTCCACCGAGTTCAGCCTGCGCATGATGGCCGACATCCAGGAATGGTTCGTGCGCAACAGCGTCCGCAATTTCTACTCGGTGTCGATCTCCGGCTACCACATCGCCGAGGCGGGCGCGAATCCCATCAGCCAACTGGCCTTCACCCTGGCCAACGGGTTCACCTATGTGGAGGCGTATCTCGCGCGCGGCATGCACATCGATGACTTCGCGCCCAACCTGTCGTTCTTCTTCTCCAACGGGATGGACCCGGAATATTCGGTCATCGGCCGGGTGGCCCGGCGCATCTGGGCCATCGCCATGCGGGATCGCTACGGCTCAGGCGAACGGTCGCAGAAGCTCAAGTACCACATCCAGACCTCCGGCCGGTCGCTGCACGCGCAGGAGATGAACTTCAACGACATCCGCACCACGCTGCAGGCGCTGATCGCGATCTACGACAACTGCAACAGCCTGCACACCAACGCCTACGACGAGGCGGTGACCACCCCGACCACGGAATCGGTGCGCCGCGCGCTGGCGATCCAGCTGATCATCAACCGGGAGTGGGGCGTCGCGATGAACGAGAATCCGCTGCAGGGCAGCTTTCTCGTCGACGAGCTCACCGACCTGGTCGAAGAAGCCGTACTGGCCGAGTTCGACCGGATCAGCGAACGCGGCGGCGTGCTCGGCGCGATGGAGACCGGCTACCAGCGCGGCAAGATCCAGGACGAATCGATGCGCTACGAGCAGCGCAAACACGATGGTTCGTTGCCGATCATCGGCGTGAACACCTTCCGCAACTCACACGGCGAACCGCACCGGGTGCTGGAGCTGGCGCGCGGGACCGAGGCGGAGAAGCAGTCGCAGCTGCGGCGGGTCCGCGAGTTCCAGCAGCGGCACCGCGACGACGCCCACACCGCACTGGCCCGTCTGGAAGCGGTGGCCCGCACCGACGACAACATCTTCGCGGTGTTGATGGACGCCGCCCAGGTGTGCACGCTGCAGCAGATCACCGACACTTTCTTCCGCGTCGGCGGTCAGTACCGCCGCAACGTGTGAGTCATGCCGAACGGCTGAGCCGTCAGAAGATTCGCACCTCGGGGATGGTGTCCATGAGCGCGGCCCATTCCGGATACTCGGCGAGCTTCGCCTCGTGCAGCGCCATGATCTTCTCGCGCAGCTCAGGGTCGGGCTGATCGGAGACGTCCGGACCGATCGCGATCTTCGCGAAGTACGGGATGATCCGCGGATCGCCGTCCAAGTGCACCGGGTCGTGCAGGTATCGCTCCAGCGCGGCCAAGTCTTCGATGCCCACGCAGTAGGCGTGGGTCAGCCCCTCGGACGCGTCGCCCAGGTTCTGGCCGACGGTCGAGAACGACACCGACTCGACCGACGCGGTGCGCCGCATGGTCGCGAGGACCTCGGCCTTCTGCTCCTCGGTCGTCTCGGGGCGGAAGCCGAAGCGCAACAGGTGAACGATCATGAATTCCTCCTCGAATTGAACTAACTAGTTCAATCTAGAGAACTAATTGGTAGATCCACAAGATTGAACTTGTAAGTTCATTCCGGTCCGGCGAGGCGCTAGCATGCAGAGGTGGCCGGAACAACGGCGGCGCGCGGCCGCATCGACAAGCGACAGGCGATCCTGGACGTCGCGTTCACCGTCTTCGCTCGCCGTGGCTACGACAAGGCCTGTGTGCAGGAGATCGCCGACGCTGCCGGCGTCGCCAAACCGACGGTCTACAACCACCTCAACGACAAGCAGACGCTGTTCGAGCATGCGGCGCTCGCCGCGGCCGACGCCGTGGCGGCCCAGACCTTGGCGATCGTGGACGAGCTGCGTGAGCCGGGCGAGGATCTGGCCGTGGCACTGACCGATGTGGCGTCCCGGCTGCTCGAGATCTGTGCGAGCGATCGCGCCCGCGCCCTGCGCGCGCTCACCTATGCCCAGCTCGCGGCGTTTCCCGACCTCGTCGACACCGTGCTCACCCGCACCTCGGGCGCCGTCGCCGAAGCGCTGGCCGACCGGCTCGCCCGGCTCGCGCTCGCGGGCAGGCTCCGCGTCACCGACCCGTCGGAGGCTGCCGACCAATTGCTCGCCCTGCTCACCGGCCCGCTGGAGGCCCGTTCCCGGCTCGGAACCCGGGCGGTCGAGGCCGGCGAACTCGACAGCATCGCCGCGGCCGCGATCCGTACCTTCCTGGCCGCCTACGGGTCCCGCTGATTTCCGGACCCGCGGCGCGGGGCGTGTGACAATCGCCAGGCAGACCATCAGCGCGGTTGGGACGGCAGACATGGACCTCTCGGGCATTCGGATCATCGACGCACACATCCACCAGTGGGACCCGTTCACCACGCCCCGGGATTTCAGCCGGTTGGCGACGATGCTGCGGTTGCTGCCGGTGCCGGTGGAGGTGGCCAAGCGCCTCGCGCCCCGGCGGGACAGCGAGTTCGTCGGCGATCCGGTCGCCTACCTTCGGCCCTATCTCCCGTTCGACTACCGCGCCGATGCCGGGAACGCGCCGATCGAGGTGGTCGCGCACATCGAGGTCCAATGGTCGCAGCCGGGGCCGCTGGGGAAGGCAGGGGAAACCGCCTGGGTGGCGGGGCTGCCGCTGGAAGCAGCACCGCGACTGGGCGCGATTCTCGCGGGCGGCGATCCGGCGCAGCCCGGGTTCCCCGAGTTGCTGGACGCGCATGCCGCCGCCTCGCCGCTGCTGCGCGGCATCCGCGCGATGGTCGCCCACCATCCCGATCCGGGCGTGCGGTCGTTCACCGACACGCCGGGCAAACTCACCACCAAGGCGTTCCTGGACGGCTTCGCGCACCTGGCCGACCGCGGCCTGTCCTTCGAGGCGTGGGTGTACTCGCACGCCATTCCGGAAGTCACCGCTCTCGCCGAGCGGTATCCGGAGGTGCCGATCGTGCTGAACCATCTCGGCACTCCCGCAGGCATTTTCGGCGCGGTCGGCAAACACACCGGCACCCATCCCGGACTGCGTAGACAGCTGCTGGTGCGGTGGCGCGACGATCTCTCCGCGCTGGCCGCGCGCCCGAACGTGGTCGCGAAGGTCAGCGGGCTGATGATGCCGATCCTCGGCCATCCGGTCCCGCCCCGCGGCACGCCGACGCCGGTGCCGCAGCTGCTCGACCGGATCGGCCCGCTGGTCGAGCATGCCCTCGACGTCTTCGGCGCCGATCGCCTCATCTGGGGCTCGAACTTCCCCGTGGACAAGCCGATCACCAGCATCGCGGGCAGTATCGAGACGATCGCGACCGCGATCACCGGTCACGGCGGCGGCAAGACGGAACTCGAGCAGGTCTTCCGGACCACCGCGCAGCGCGTGTACCGGATCGCGGACTGAGACGACTACGAACTCGGCTGATTCGGGAGCCGCGCCCGGGCCAGTTGCGCGGTGAGTTCGTCGCGAGCGGTCGCCAGCGACGGCCCGTACCAGGTGAGGGCGCGGCCCTCCACCAACGCGACCGGAATATGCGGGAAGGCGTCCGGCCCATCGGATTCGGTGAAAACGTAGGGCTCGTCGGGGAGCACCGCCAGCTCGACACCCTCGGTCAGCTCCGCCTCGGTGACGCGGGGATAGCGCTCGGGGCGGTGGGCGTGCACCAGCCGCAAGCCGAGACGGCGCGCGATATCGCCGGTGAAGGTTTCGCGTCCGACTACCATCCACGGATTGCGCCAGACCGGAATGACCGCGGCGCGTTCCGGTTCGGGTGCCGGTGGCGCCCACGCGGATTCCGCCTCGACCAGCCAGCGCGGGATGCCGACGCCGAGCGCCTGGATACAGAGCCGGGCGAGGGAAGCCATTGCGTCGTCGACGGTTTCGATCCTGGTGACCCACACCGGTATTCGCGCGGCGCGTAAGCGCACGACATCGAGGCGGCGGTTCTCCTCCATGTTGCACAACACGAGGTCCGGGCGGAGTTCGATGATGCGCCGGATGTTCGGATTCTTGGTGCCGCGGACCCGTTCGACCGCCAAGTCCGCCGGATGCGTGCACCACTGTGTGGCGGCGACAAGGACTTCCGGGCAGGTCAGCGCCACAGCCTCGGTCAGCGACGGCACCAGCGACACCACCCGGCGCGGGGGCGTGCGGACGTCCACGGAGGTTCCGAGATCGTCGCGCGGCAACGCTGCCGATGGGCTGTTCCCTGCCACGTACACCAGCCTATAACAGAACATATACGCTGGTGGATGGGCATTTCTCGGGCGTTTTTCACGGCATCCGAGTTCGGTCGCTCCACGTTCCGATGCTGCCGGGAACCTCGGGTGTGGGCTCAGTACCCGGCCGACAGCGTCGGCACGACTTCACCTCGTCATTACCGGCGGCCCGGCTGGATGAAGAGCATTGGGCTCCAGTAGATCTGGCGACGACTGTTGCCGATCACGGTTTACGCGTCAAGTTCGGCGCAAGGGCAGTGCGCGGGCGCTCCTGGGGCAGTTCCGTATGGAAGGGCTGGGCGGGAGACTTAATAGCGGCACCCGGCGTCGGGAAGTCTCCGGTCCCTTGGCAGCGCCGGATTCGATCCCGCCCCGATTGTCCGGCGTCAACCGACAGCCCCGATGCTGGGTGCCCACCAAGCCGTTCAGCCGTCGAACCGGCGATAGAGCGCGATGAGTTCGCGCAGGCCGGTCGCGGCGGTCGTCTCGTCGGGCGCGGTCATCCGCAGCGCCTTGCGCAGCAGCACTGGGTCCAAATCCTCTGGTGCGGGGCGGAATTCGAGGTTCGGCAGGTCCGGCAAAATCATGTTGTCGCCATACGGGTCATCGGAGGCGGCAGGCTGAGCCTCGCGTTCGATGCCGCCGATCAACGTGTCCAGGTCGAGGCCGCGCAGGATGAGGATCTCGCGCGGGCGTTCGTCGAGCCGCTCGGCCAGCAGATAGCACACCGCGGCCACATGTTTGCACGGCCAGCCCGGATCCGGGCAGGTGCAGGTGAAATCCAGGTCCGCCGCGGTGCTGGGCAGCAGCAGCGGCCCGAGGTCGGTCGGCAACGCGCCGGACGCGATCTCGGCGAGCATGCCCGGCGCGGAACGGATCATCTCGATCAGCAGTTCGACCTCGTCCTCGCGCAGCGGACGCACGGTGAACAGCGCCGTGAACGGACGTGGTTGACTGCCTTGCACTTCCGCGGTGACGGCGCCGGGCTCGATCCGGTAGTTCACCACCTGACCGGACCTGGCGTAATTGCGGCCGCGCGACAGACGCCCCGGCTCCGCCATCCGCTCCACCGACTCCACCAGGGCCTTGCCCCACCAAGTGCGCCCGAACGCGCCGCGGCGGCTGCGCGCGGCCGCCCCGCCGCGCACCGGCAGCTTCTTTCCGTACTCGGAGTAGTCGACGAAGGGGCTCATTCGCCCACCGCCGCGGCGCCGAGGGTGAACAGATCGCGCAGTTCGTCGGTGCTCAGCTCGGTGATCCAGTTCTCCCCCGCACCGACGGCCAGATCGGCGAGTTGCCGCTTGCCGGTGATCATCTCGTCGATCCGCTCCTCGATGGTGTCCACGCACACCAGCTTGCGCACCTGGACGTTGCGCCGCTGCCCGATCCGGAAGGCGCGGTCGGTGGCCTGGTTCTCCACCGCGGGATTCCACCAGCGGTCCAGGTGGACAACGTGATTGGCTGCGGTGAGGTTGATTCCCGTGCCACCTGCTTTGAGCGACAACAACATCAGCGGCGGCCCGTCCGGCGCCTGGAACCGGGCGACCATGTCGTCGCGCTTCTTCTTCGGCACGCCACCGTGCAGGAACGGGATCTCGGCGCCGAACCGCTCGGCCAGATACGGCGCGATCAGCCCGCCGAACTCACGGAACTGGGTGAACAGCAAGGCTTTCTCGCCGTCGGCGAGCACCGAGTCGACCACATCCTCCACGAGAGCGAGCTTTCCGGAACGGTGGGCGCCGCGGTGCAGCACGCCCGACCCGTCGCCGAGGAAATGCGCGGGATGGTTGCACACCTGCTTGAGCCGGGTGAGCGCGCCGAGTACGGCGCCCTTGCGGGCCATGCCTTCGGCGTCCTTGATCTTGGCCAGCATGTCGTCGACGACCGCCTGGTAGAGCGCGGCCTGCTCGACGGTGAGATTGGCCCGCACCGTCATCTCCAGCTTGTCCGGCAGATCGCTGATCACCGCGGGGTCGGTCTTCACTCGGCGCAGCACGAACGGCCGGGTGAGCCAGCGCAGGCGGCTGATCGCGTTCTCGTCGCGCTCGCGCTCGATGGGCACCGCGAAGCGCGCGCGGAACGATTGCGGGCTGCCGAGCACCTTGGGCATCGCGAAATCCATGATGGAGCGCAGCTCTTCCAACCGGTTCTCCACCGGAGTCCCGGTGAGCGCCAGCCGATGCCGCGCGCGCAGCGACCGCGCCGCCCGCGCCTGCCGCGTGCCCGCGTTCTTGATGTGCTGCGCCTCGTCCAGGACGATGCGGTCCCACGGTTGCCTGCCGAGTTCCTCGACATCGCGGGCGAGCAGCGTGTAGGTGGTGATCACCAGATCGGCCGCGGCGATCGCCTCGTCGAGTTCGCCACCCGCCCGCCGCCCCGCGCCGTGGTGCACCCACACCCGGAGGTCGGGGGCGAATCGCTCGGCCTCGCGCTGCCAGTTGCCGACCACCGACATCGGGCACACCAGCAAAGTCGGGCCCGCAGAGCCGGTCGCGGACGCGCGAACCCGATCGCCGTCGCGGACGCCGGGCGCTTTCGCGGCGACGCACCCAGCCCCATCATTCGAAGCAGGCGACGCCGTTTCGCGCTCGTGCACCAGCAAGGCGAGCACCTGGACCGTCTTGCCGAGCCCCATGTCATCGGCGAGGATCGCGCCGCAACCCATCCGGCTCATGGTGGCCAGCCAGGCCAGACCGCGTTCCTGATACGGCCGCAGGTCGGCCTTCAACCCGACCGGCGGCGTGACCGGTGTCGGTTCGCGGGCGCCATCGAGCAGGTCCGCGGCCCAGCCCGACGCGGTGACCTCGGCGATCGGCACCTGCTGCACCCGTGACGCGGCGATCTCACCGAGCATGTCCGCGAAGGTGATCGGAGAGTCGTCGGTGTGCGCGGCGACATACCGGGCCGCGGCGGCGAGCACCTTGTGGTCGGCTTGCACCCACTGACCGCGCAACTGGACCAGATCCGACTTGCCGCGCACCAGTCGTTCCATCTCGGCCGGGGTCAGGACGATGTCGCCGAGTGCGAGTTCCCAGCGGTAGGAGACCAGGCCGCGCATGCCGACCGTGCTCTCCGCCGCGGGCACCGCGCTCTCCACTCGCAGCCGCATGCTCGGTTCGGCGACGCTCCACGCTCGCGGCAGCAGCAGCCGGACCCCCGCGGCGTGCAGGGCGTGCGCGCCGTGCGCGACCAAGTCGAGCACCACCTCGGTGGGCAGCAGCAGATCCATGCTGCGCGGATCGCTCGGCAGATCGCGCAATCGCGGATAGGCCCGCTGCGCCGCGCCGAGTTTGTCCACCACGATCCGGATGAGGTTCGGGTCACCGTGCAGCGGAACGGATTCGGGTGCCTCGCCGGTGACGGCCAAGCAGACCTCCAACCGCCACAGTGCCATCGTCTCGTCGACGGCGCCCAGTTCGCCATCCGGCTCGAGCAGGCGAAGCACCAGCTCCGGTTCGTCGCCGGTGAGGCTGGCGCGCCAGCGTTCCAGCACCTCGGCCACCTGATAACTGCCGTTGTCCAGTGCGGTATCGCCGACCAGGGCAGCCACCAGGGGATGCGGCGAATCCGAGTGGTCGACCAGCGCCCGCGCGATCGGATCGGTGAGTTCGGTGACCATATCGTCGAGCAACGCGGCCGGACGCCCGGCTACTCGCAAGGCTTGCGGCATGGCCACGGCCAGTTCGGCCAGCCAGGCACGTTGCCGCTCGCCGCCGACCAGCCGCCAGCGCACCCACCACTGGCTGTCTTCCCTGCGCAGCTCCGGCACGACCCGCCCGGCGCGCACCCAGCGCTCGACCCCGCGCGCGACGTGCGCGAGGAAGCGCAGATCCCCCGCCACCGCTTCGGCGGGCAGCCGCTGCCGCAGCACTTCTGCCGCCGCGGCGGGAGTCAGAGCATGCGCACGGACCTGGTCGCTCGCGCCCGACCCCACCAGAACTTCCGCTCGATGCCGGAACTTCGCGGCACGCAACGTATTGCCCAGCGGGTCGGGAAGCGTGCCCAGTTCCTCGGGCAGCACGGTGGCCGGCAAGTCGTGCCAGAGCAGCAACCCGCGTCCCGGCGACCACAGACCGTGCAGCATCACCCCATCCAATCAAACGGGTCCGACACGCCCACGGCCACTGTGGCGGGGCCGTCGCGCAACTCCGGTCGGCCCATCGACGCACCGGACGCGGTCCGGACGGAAGCGGACGCGCTCTCGGATGGGAACCGCCGGATGGGCTGGACTGCGCGGTGGCGATAGGCGGACACGCCGACGACCTGCCGCACCGAGCGGACGACGCAGGTCAGGCGTAGTTTCGAAGGTGCCGCAGATGCGCGGCCGGCACGGGCGAGCCGGGCGCGGCGGCATGGGCCGGACGATGAGAAGACTCCGACCTGGCGGGACGGCCGGGCAGTACCCAACGGACCGGAAAAGGAACATACTGGAATATCCGCTGGTCATCGCGGAAGAACCGCAGCTTGGTGTCAAGGGAAGCGGAGGAAGCAGCATGACGATTCTGCTCCAGGTCCTCGAACAGAGCTTCACACCGACGACCGCGTGGGAACGACGCAAGTTCACCTTCGTGCACGCCGACAAGATCGTCGGCATGCGGTGCGACGGACAGTGCGGCGTGTGGCTGGACCTGTCGCGACCTGGTGAATCCCAGCGTCTGGCGCGGACAAGCGACCCGCGTGAAGCGGTCACGTTCCTGCTCACCACCTTCGCGAAGATCGCCGAGTGCGAGGAGCGTGGCGGCTCATGGCTGATCGGGCACGATGGGACGCACGTCGAGTCGATCGCGGCCACCCGGTTCCCGCCCCGGGCGAGCGAGGTCACCGACGACGATCTCCTGGCCCGCGCCTGGTTGTAGCGAGCTGTCGCCTTCAGCTCTCGGTCGCCACCGGCCGTTTCGGATCGTTCGACCACTGCGACCACGAACCGGGATACAGCGCCGCCTCGACACCCGCCAGGGCCAGCGCCGCGATCTGATGCGCTGCCGTCACGCCCGACCCGCAGTAGACCGCGATCGGCTCGGACCCGAATCCGCCGAAACGGTCGCGCAGTTCGTCCGCCGGGCGGAAGCGGCCATCGGCGTCGAGGTTGTCGGCGGTCGGAGCGCTGAGGGCGCCGGGAATGTGCCCGGCACGAGGATCGATCGGCTCCACCTCACCGCGGTAACGCTCGCCCGCGCGGGCATCCAGCAGCACGCCTCCCCAGCGCGCCGCGCCGTCCGCGTCGATCACCGGCAGCCCGCCCGGGCTCAATTCGACATCACCCGGCTCGGGATCCGGTTCGGCGCCGGTCGCGATGGGTCCGCCCGCGCTGGTCCAGGCGGGCAGTCCGCCGTCGAGAATGCGCACGTCCGCGACGCCCGCCCAGCGCAGCAGCCACCAGGCGCGGGCAGCGGCCATGCCGCCGGTGGCGTCGTAGACGACCACCGGATCGCCGTCGCACAGACCCCAACTGCGCGCGCACTTCTCCAGGTGCGTCGGTTCGGGCAGCGGGTGCCTGCCGCGCGCGGGTGAGGGTGGCGCGGCCAGTTCGGTTTCCAGATCGACGAACACCGCTCCGGGGATGTGGCCGTCGAGATAGTGCTGCGGCCCGTCCGGGTCGCCCAGCGCCCATCTGACGTCCAGCAGGCGAAGCCGCTTGTCCGCCAACGCTTCCCGAAGCTCTCCCGGTGAGATCAGCACCGCGCTCAACTCAGCTCCTCGTCCCGAATCGCATCCTCGCGCACCGACTCCCCCACCCTACGCATCCGAATGCATCGTTGTCGCGATACTCCGGCGTTCCGCAGCGCGAGACGCGAAGCAGGGCGCCGCGAGTCAGGCCAGTTTCCGGGCACTGGCTGGCGACACGTCCCGGTGACCAGGGGCAATATCCGGCCAATGTCCAATGTTTCCACGGCCCCCGGTTTCGGCACCACGGGCGCCGGTACCGCGCACGAACCCGATCGGTCCGAGTCCCGTCTCGTGCCGCTCGGCGCGGGCGCGGTGACGGCGCTGGTGGGTTTCACCAGCGCGTTCGCCGTCGTGCTGAGCGGGCTGACCGCGGTGGGGGCGAGCGCCGCGCAGGCTGCCTCGGGTCTGCTCGCGCTGTGCGTCACGCAGGCGCTCGGCATGATGCTGCTGAGTTACCGGTATCGGATGCCGATCACGCTGGCCTGGTCGACGCCGGGCGCGGCGCTGCTGGCGGGCACCGGCGCCGTTGCGGGTGGGTGGCCCGCGGCGATCGGCGCGTTCGTGGTCGCCGGGGTGCTGATCGTGATCACCGGACTGTGGCAGCGGCTGGGTGCGCTGGTCGCCGCGATCCCGGTGGAGATAGCGCAGGCAATGCTGGCCGGGGTGCTGCTGCCCCTGTGCCTGGCTCCGGTGCGTGCGGTGCAGACCAGTCCGGTGGTGGTGATTCCGGTGATCCTCGTCTGGCTCGTGCTGCAACGGTATGCCCGGCGCTGGGCCGTGATCGCGGCTTTCGCCACCGCGGCGGCGGGCGCCGCGATCAGCATCGTCGTCCAGCACAAGCCGCTCGACGTGGGCGGCATGGTTCCGTCGCTGGAACTGACCCTGCCGCACTGGAGTTGGCAGGCGCTGATCGGCGTCGCGATCCCGCTCTACATCGTGACCATGGCGTCGCAGAACATTCCCGGCACCGCGGTCCTGGCGTCGTTCGACTATCGGGTGCCCTGGCGTGCGGCGATGACCGTGACCGGCCTCGGCACCGTCCTCGGGGCGCCTGCGGGCGGGCACGCGATCAACCTCGCCGCGATCAGCGCCGCGCTCTCGGCGGCGCCGGCCGCCCATCCGGACCCGAAACGGCGCTGGATCGCGGCGTTCACCGCCGGCGTCACGTACTTGCTGCTCGCGCTGGGCTCCGCCGCACTGGTCACGCTGATCGCGACCGCTCCGGCGGGAACGCTGGAAACCGTCGCCGGTCTTGCCCTGCTCGCCACACTCGCCGCGGCACTCAACGCGGCGCTGCGCTCCGACGAACACCGGGAAGCCGGGATCGTCACCTTCTTGATCGCGGCGTCGGGCGTCGGCTTCGCCGGAATCGGCGCGGCCTTCTGGGCGCTGCTCGCCGGTCTGGTGGTGCGCAAGGTCCTGCGCTAGGCGGATGCGCCACGCTACCGTGCCCCTCGGCCCCGCGCCGCCTGCGCGAGGGGCATCCGCCGCTAGTTGCGATCTTCGCGCGGAATGGTCCGCCGATGCTGTTGAAAGGGCTTGTCCTTGTTCTTCAACCGGCCGCCGGGCCGCGTATCGGCGCTACTCGGTCAGGGCGGCCTGGAAGCGGCGCATGCCGTCGAGCCAGCGGTCGTAGTCGGAGCCCTTGTGGCGGTACATCTTCAGTACCTCGGGGTGCGGGAGGATCAGGAAGTGCTCGTCCGCGACACCGGCGAGCACGATCTCGGCGACCTCGTCCGGGGACAGCACCGCACCCGCGCTGGTGACGGCTTTCACCGCGAGCTCGGCTTCGGCGGCGTGTTCCGGCGGGACGAGACCGCCGTGCAGCAGCTGGGTGTCCACGCCCATCGGGCACACGCAGCTCACCCGCACCCCTTTGTCGCCGTAGGTGACCGATAGCCACTCGGCGAAACCGACGGCCGCGTGCTTCGACACCGCGTAGGGCGCCGAACCGAGCTGGGTGAGCAGCCCTGCCGCCGACGCCGTGCTCACGAAGTAACCGTTGCCACGCTCCAGCCAGCCCGGCACCAGCAGCCGTGCGGCGCGGACATGGGCCATCACGTTGACCTCGAGCGCCGCCGCCCACTGCTGATCGGTGCTGTCCAGCCCCGCGCCGCCGCCGATGCCCGCATTCGCGAAATACAGGTCTACCGGACCGAATTCGGCCTCGGCGCGCTCGATCAGCTGGCGGATCACCGCTTCGTCGGCCACGTCGCCACCGACCGCGACCGCAGCCGAGCCGAGCGATTCCGCGACCCGCGCCGCACTCGCACCGTCGAGATCGGCGAGCACCACCCGCGCCCCACCAGCGACGAGCCGCTCCGCCAGCGCCGCCCCGATCCCCCCGCCCGCCCCCGTGACGATCGCAACCTTGCCCCAAATCTCCATCCCAATACCCTAGGCGGCTGCCTCGCCTCCGCTCGGCCCGGCGCGAGCTGAGGACGGACTGCGTCCGACTCCGCCCTCCCTGCGGCTACCTCAACCTCCGCTCGGCCCGGCGCGAGCTGAGGACGGACTGCGTCCGACTCCGCCTTCCCTGCGGCTACCCAGCCTCCGCTCGGCCATGCGGCTACCCCAGCCTCCGCTCGGTCGGCGCGAGCTGCACGTTCAGCTCGAGTTCGCCAGGCGATCCAGCAGCGGGGCGGTACGCGGACCGACCAGCTCGCGCATCACCAGCGCCATATTGGTCCGCTCGACGCCGGGAATCTTGAGGATCTGCCCCGCGATGCGATACAGGTCGTCGGCGTCCTGCGCGACCACACGCACGGTGAGGTCGGTGAGCCCGGTCATGCCGCACACCTCGGTCACCTCGGGCACCTCCGCGAGCTCGTCCACCACCGAATCCAGCCGGTGCTGATCGACGACGACCGCGACGAACGCCGCGAGCGGATAGCCGAGCGCGCGCGGCTCGACACGGCGCTCGAAACTGCCGAGCACGCCCCCGGCCTCCCAGCGGGACAGCCGAGCCTGCACGGTGTTGCGGGACAGGCCGAGCCGGGCGGCCAGCTCGACGCCCGTCGCCCTGGGATTGGCGACCAGCTCCAGCAACAGCCTGGCGTCGGTGGCGTCCAGGGTGACGCCGACGTTTTCTCTGGTCATACAACGCAGTATGACACCATTCGCCAGGTCGGAATTGAGCATTCTGCCCATCCGCCTGTCAAGCACTTGCGCAGTTCGCGTTCTAGTGGATGCTGTGAGATAGAACACATTCCCACGGCCGTGACGGACGAGGAGGCGAGCACCGATGACGGGCAAGTCCGACTATCCGGTCCAATTGGTCCAGCCGGATGGCCGTCGCGTGCTCGATCCGCAGTACGCCGCGCTGGTCGCCGATGTCGGCCCCGACCACCTGCGCACGCTGTACGAGGACATGGTCGTCACCCGCCGGATCGATACCGAGGCCACCGCGCTGCAACGCCAGGGCCAGCTCGGCCTGTGGGCGCCACTGCTCGGGCAGGAAGCCGCCCAGGTGGGTTCGGCGCACGCGTTGCATCCGGACGACTACGTGTTCTGCAGCTATCGCGAGACCGCCGTAGCCTACTGCCGCGGTGTGCCGCCGACCGATCTCACCCGGTTGTGGCGCGGCGCCGCCCACCACTGCTGGGACCCGCACGCGGTGAACATGACCAACCCGAACATCGTCGTCGGCTCCCAGGGCCTGCACGCCACGGGCTACGCGTTCGCCGCGCACCTGGACGGCGCCGAAATCGCCACCATCACCTATTTCGGCGACGGCGCGAGCAGTCAGGGCGATATCGCGGAGGCGCTGGGGTTCGCCGCGAGCTGGAGCGCGCCCGTGGTGTTCTTCTGCCAGAACAACCACTGGGCGATCAGCGAACCGGTGCGCGTGCAGAGCGCCACCCCGATCGCGCGCCGCGCGGACGGATACGGCATGCCAGGCAGGCAGGTCGACGGCAACGACGTGCTGGCCGTGCTCGCTGTGACCAGGCAGGCAGTAGCACGGGCGCGCTCGGGGTGCGGCCCGTCGTTCATCGAGGCGCTCACCTATCGGATGGGTCCGCACACCACGGCGGACGATCCCACCCGCTATCGCTCGGCGGCCGAGACCGAGCAGTGGGCGCGGCGTGATCCGATCGACCGGATGCGCAGATTGCTCGAGCGCGAGGGCCTGTGGGACGAGGCGTTCGCCCGACGCGTCGCCCAGCGCTCCGACGAGGTCGCCCAGGCTGTGCGCAGCGCCACCATCGACATGCCCGATCCCGCGCCGACGGAGCTGTTCGACCACGTCTACACCACACCGCACCCGCTGATCACCGAACAGCGGAGGGCGTATACGGAGTACCTGTCCGGCGATCCCGGCGAGTCCTCCGCTCGAGGAGAAGGAGTCACACAATGATCACCACCTTCGCCGCCGCGCTCAACACCGGCTTGCGCCGCGCGCTGGAGGACGATCCGAAGGTCTTGCTGATGGGCGAGGACATCGGCCGCCTCGGCGGGGTGTTCCGGGTGACCGACACACTGCAGAAAGACTTCGGCGACAATCGGGTCATCGATACGCCGCTGGCCGAATCCGGCATCATCGGCACGGCTTTCGGCATGGCGCTGCGCGGCTATCGGCCGGTGTGCGAGATCCAGTTCGACGGCTTCGTATATCCCGCGTTCGACCAGATCGTCTCGCACGTGGCGAAGATCAACTATCGGACCCAGGGAAAGGTCAACGCTCCGCTCACGATTCGCATCCCGTTCGGCGGCGGCATCGGGTCGGTAGAGCACCACTCCGAATCGCCCGAAGCCTATTTCGCGCATACCGCGGGGCTGCGCGTCGTGACACCGAGCAATCCAGTGGACGCGTATTCGATGATCCGCCAGGCGATCGCGCTGAACGACCCGGTGATCTTCTTCGAGCCCAAGCGCAGATACTGGGACAAGGCCGATGTCGACTTCGTCGCACTCGACCGCGACGGCGGGCTGCCGCTGGATCGCGCAACAGTGTGCGCCACGGGTACGGACGCGACCGTCGTCGCGTACGGCGGCACCGTGGCGACCGCGCTGGCGGCCGCGAAAATCGCTGCGGAGGAGGGCCATACGCTCGAGGTGATCGATCTGCGCAGTCTGTCGCCGATCGACTTCGACACGATCGAGGAGTCGGTCGCGAAGACCGGGCGGCTGGTCGTCACGCACGAGGCGCCGGTATTCGCCGGGCTCGGCGCGGAGATCGCCGCGCGGATCACCGAGCGCTGCTTCTACTACCTGGAGGCGCCGGTCCTGCGCGTCGGCGGATTCGATATTCCCTATCCCCCGGCTAAGCTCGAGAAGCACCACCTGCCCGACCCCGACCGCATTCTCGACGCGATCGACCGTTCCCTCGCCGCCTGACGGGGGTTCGCCGTAGTGAGAGGTGCCCACGTGGAAGACCATGCCCGCCGGCCTCTTCCGGCGTCCGTGCTGGAGTTCCGGCTCCCGGACCTCGGGGAAGGGCTGACCGACGCCGAGTTGGTGTCCTGGGCGGTGGAAGTCGGCGACACGGTGGAGCTGAACCAGACCATCGCGGAGGTGGAGACGGCCAAAGCGGTGGTGTCGCTACCGTGTCCGTTCGCGGGCCGCGTGGTGGAACTGCTGGCGCAGCCGGGCGACACCGTCGCGGTCGGCGCACCGCTCATTCGCGTGGAGCCCGAGCAGAAAGCCGGACCCGACGAGGCCGCTCGGGAATCGGGGCGATCCTCGGTTCTGGTCGGCTACGGTCCTGGGGAGGAAGCAGCGTCTCGGCGCCGCAGGCCCGCAGTACTACCGGCGCAGAGCATCACGCAGGAGGTCGGGGCGAATACCGCCCAGCCGGATACCGCCGTCAGGGAACCCGAACGACCGGGTCCAGCGCTCGGCGCGAGCGATATCGCGGCAGATACCTCACCTGAACTCGGCCCCGAAAGACCGGGTTCAGCAAACGGCACGGCAGCTACCGCTGGGCCCGACAGCGCCGTTCGGGAGCCGGAACGGCCAGGTTCAGCGCTCGGCGCGACGCGCGCGGCGGCGACTCCCGCCGCGCGAAAGCTCGCACGCGAACTCGGCATCGATCTGTGGTTCGTCGCGGGGTCAGGGCCTGGCGGCGCGGTTACCGTGGACGACGTGCGCGGCGCGGTGCCCGTCTCGCAACCGCGTCCAGTCGGCGCCGGGACATCAACCGACGCCGATGCAGTCCGCCCCGCCGCGCGTGAGGCCCGTACCCCGATCAGCGGCATCCGCAAGCGCACCGCCGCTGCGATGTCGAACAGCGCCCGCACCATCCCGCAGGCCAGCGTCTTCGTCACGGTCGACTGCACCGCCTCGATGGAACTGCTCGACCACCTGCGCAGCACGAAATCCTTTGCGGGCCTAGCCCCGACACCGCTGGCGCTGGTCGCCAAGGCGGCGCTGGCCGCCCTCGCCGACTTCCCCGGCATGAACGCCTTCTGGGACGAAGCCAACCAGGAGATCGTCACCAAACACTTTGTGAACCTGGGCATCGCGGTGGCCACCGACCGCGGCCTGCTCGTGCCGAACATCAAAGAGGCGCAGACCCTGAGCCTGCGCGATCTCACCCGCGAGATCGGCTGGCTGGCCGACACCGCCCGTGCCGGCCGCGCCACGCCCGCCGACCTGCGTGGCGGCACCTTCACCATCACCAACGTGGGAGTCTTCGGCGTGGACGCCGGGGTACCGCTGGTCAATCCGGGCGAAGCCGCGATCCTGTGTCTCGGCTCGATCCGCAAGCGGCCGTGGGTATTCCGCGACGAACTAGCAGTCCGCTGGGTGACCACCCTCGGCGCCGGCTTCGACCACCGGATGATCGACGGAGAACTGGCCGCCCGCTTCCTCGCCACCACCGCGAGCCTCGTGGAGGACCCGCTGACGCTCCTCAGCCGCATGTGACGCCATACACCGCAAACGTCCTAGGCGTGCCGGTGCGCCGTTCTACCGCATCGCGGCAACCCGGTGCGCTGTGGCCGTTCGGAGACTGTCAGTCCGTGACCAGCGCCGCCGCGGCGGTCCGGATGACCTCCGGGATCTCGACCGGCTTCCGCGTCTCCGCGTCCACGTAGACGTGCACGAAGGTGCCGGTGGCGGCCAGTTCCAGGCCACCGTCGGCCTCGCGGAAGATGGCCAGGTCGTAGGTGATGCTGGAGCGGCCGAGCCGCGAGATGCGCAGGCCGACCTGCAACTGGTCCGGGAAGCTGAGCGAACCGAGATACTGGCAGGAGGTCTGCGCCACCACACCGAGCGCGGGCAGCGTCCGGATATCGGCACCGGTAGCGTGCATCAACCACGCGTTGACCGCGGTGTCGAAATACGAGTAGTACGTCACGTTGTTCACGTGCCCGTAGTGGTCGTTGTCGGCCCACCGGGTGGGGACCGGCCAGAGCACCGGATACTGCTGCGTCACCCGGCCGACGATAGCTCAGTGGGAGTCCGGCCCTGGCGGTGGTCGCGCGGGGAGACGCCGAAGTGACGCTTGAAGGCGGTGCTCAGCGCGAAGGCGCTGCCGTACCCGACCTGGCGGGCGATCGCCTCGATGGTGGCATCGGATTCCTGGAGCAGGTCCGCGGCCAGCGCAAGCCGCCATTCGGTGAGGAACGCCATCGGCGGCTCACCGACCAGGTCGGTGAACCGGCGGGCCAGCGCGGCCCGCGACACTCCCACCGCCTCGGCCAGGCCCGCGACCGTCCACCCGTGCGCCGGGTTGTGCTGGAGCAGGCGCAAGGCCTTGCCGACCAGCGGGTCCCCGTAGGCGTGGTACCAGGCGGGTGCGTCGTTGCGGGCGAACCACGCGCGCAGCGCGGCGATCAGCACCAGATCCAGCAGGCGGTCCAGTACCGCGCTCTGCGCGGGCTCGTCCTTGGTCGCCTCGTCGACCAGGATGTCGAGCACCCTGCTGTCGAAGTCGCCGCGCTGCAACACGATCACCGGCGGGAGCGCGCGCAGCAAACGCTCGCTGGCCGCGCCCGCGGACTCGTAGGTCCCGGTGACCATCATGGTGGCGCCATGCGGGTCGGTGCCCCACTGTCGAACGCCGAGACTGAGTGTCTCGCAGAGTATTTCACCATCCATCGTCTTCGTCACCTGCCCCGGATGGATGACGATCTGCGGTTCGGTCGCCGGGTCGTCGGCCACCGTGTACGGATCGGGCCCGCGAAAGATCGCGACATCCCCCGCGGTCAGCTGCCGCGGCGCGCCCTTGTCGGTGACGATCCACGCGCCGCCGCGGATCATCGCCACCACGGTCAGCGGGGACTTGTCCTGAATCCGCAGCGACCACGGCGGATCCAGCAGCGAACACATGACGAACGCACCGCGGGCGCGAGGACCTTCGAGCAGACTGGCTAGCGCATCCACTCGTCAACTGTAGACGATCGCGCATGATCATGAGCCGATGAGCCATGGTCCGTCTCGACCGAGACCGGTGTACTCGAAACATGACACACACCACCGCTGACCAGCGCCTCATCCTCGTCACCGGCGGCACCGGCAAGACCGGCAGCCGCGTCGTCGCCCGGCTCCAAGCGGCCGGGCATCCGGTCCGCGTCGGTTCCCGAGCCGCCGACATCCCCTTCGATTGGGCCGACCGCGACACCTGGGCCGCGGCGCTGACCGGCGTGCACAGCGCCTACGTCGCGTACCAACCGGACCTCGCGGTTCCCGGTGCTCCCGAAGTGATCCGCGCGTTCGCCGCGGCCGCCGCGCATGCCGGGGTGTGCAAGCTGGTGCTGCTGTCCGGCCGCGGCGAGCCGGAAGCCGTGCAATGCGAGCAGATCGTGCAGGAATCGGGCCTGAACTGGACCATCGTGCGGTGCAGCTTCTTCGCACAGAATTTCAGCGAAGGCGCGTTCACGGACTACATCCTGGCCGGGGAGGTCGCATTGCCCAATGGCCACGTGCCGGAGCCGTTCGTGCACGCCGACGACATCGCCGACGTCGCCGTCGCCGCGCTCACTTCGGGTGGACACGACGGCGAGATGTACGAACTGACCGGCCCGCGAGCGATAACCTTCGCCGAAGCTGTCGCGGAGATCGGCGCGGCCACCGACCGGCCGATCGCCTTCGTGCCGATCTCCCGCACGGATTTCGTCGCCGGACTGACCGAATGCGGGGTGCCCGCCGACACGGTGAGCCTGCTGGACTACCTCTTCGGCGCCGTGCTCGACGGCCGCAATGCCAAGCCGGCGGACGGGGTACGCCGGGCGCTCGGACGGGACCCGAAGGATTTCGCGGACTACGTCATGGAGACGGTGATCACCGGAATCTGGAATGTCTCGCAGCGATGAGGCGTTGAAGTGATCAGTAGGCTCGCCCGCGGACATGACGCGCAGCGTCGAGCGTCATGCACCGGACGCACGACCAGGTCAACGAGGCCCTGGACCGGTTCCGCGGGGGAGCTGGCCATACCGGATCGCCCGTCGGTACCGTCGAAGTGGTGTTGAGCCCGACGGTCGATCGTCCGATCCGCGTCGCGCGAGCCGCGGTGTTCACGGTATTCGCGTTGAACGGCTTCCTGCTCGCCATGTGGGTGGTGCACATCCCGGTCGTCACCGACCGCACCGGGGTCTCGAAGTCGACGCTGGGCATGTTCATCCTGCTGATGGCCGGTGCGGGCATCGTCGGCATGCGGCTGGCCGGTCCACTCGCCGACCGCTTGGGCAGCAGGACGCTGGTCGGCGCGGCCGCGTGCATCGCCTCGGTGGCGGTGCTCGGGCCCGGCCTCGCCACCGGACCGGTGACCTTGGCGCTGGCGCTGGCCTGCTTCGGTTTCGGCAACGGCGCGCTGGACGTGTCGATGAATACCCAAGCGGTACATGTGGAACGGGCCTATCGGCGTCCGATCATGGCCGCGTTCCACGCCTTGTTCTCCGGCGGCGGCCTGCTCGGTTCCCTGCTCGGCGCCGCCACGTTGCGCGCGGGCTGGGATGTGCGCCTGACCCTGGTGCTGGCCGCGCTGGGCTGTGTCGCGCTGACCCTCACTCTGGTGCCGCGGCTGCTGCGCGACACCACACTCGACGCGAACGGCGAGGAGGAGACGACCATTGCCGCCGTCGCTGCCGCGCACGCGTCCGAGCGCGACGCACCGCTGCCTGAGCAGGACTCGGAACCCGGCAAGCACGATACGACTCCGCTCGAGCGAGAGACAGCGCTGCTCGAAGTCGACTCCGAGCACAACCCGGTCCGGTCCGAGGCCGAGCCGATCGAGTACCACGCCGCACAACCGCTGGACAAGCCCGACCGGAGCACCGCCATCGCGACGGATACCGCAACCGGCGATCGCAGCCGGAAAGTAGTGGCGCTGGCCGCGATCGCTTTCGCATTGCTGCTGGCCGAAGGTGTGGCCGCCGACTGGAGCACGCTGCAGATGCGCGAGCATCTCGGCGCCGACGAGGCGACCGCGGCGCTCGCGTTCGGCGCCTTCTCCACCACGATGACGGTGGGACGGTTCGGCACCGACCGAGTCAGCCACGCGTTCGGCCGGGTGGCGGTGGTTCGCTACGGCGCGCTGATCGCGGCCATCGGACTTGCGGTGATCATCGTGTCGCCGTGGGTTCCGCTGACGCTGCTCGGCTGGGCTATGGCCGGACTCGGACTCTCCGGCGGCGTCCCGCAGATCTTCAGCGCGGCAGGCAATCTGGGCTCCGACACCGCCGCCACCGACATGTCCCGGGTGTTCAGCATCGGCTATCTCGGACTGCTCGCCGGTCCCACGGTGATCGGCTGGCTCACCGCGGTGGTGCCGCTGACCACGGCCATGGTGGTGCCCCTGGTCGCCATGCTGCTCTGCTGCCGCTACGCGAGCGTGGTCGCCACGCCGCGAAAAGCTTCGAGCTGAACAGATTTCAGGCCGGAAAGGACAACTCGACCAGCGGCACCTGTTCGATGGCCGAGCCCGTGGCCTCCTCGATGATCCGGCCGAGCCCCTGGTACGCCTTGGGGTGCTCGCGGCGGTAGCCGTCGAGCACCACCGCGGACTCGTCCGGGCCGAGCACCCGCGCGAGCGCCGGAACCCGATGGCGCGCACCGATACTCACCCGGCAGCGGGGATCAGCGACGAGGTTGCGGAACCATTGCGCCTGTGTCCCGAATCCGGACGCGACGACCATGCGGTCCGGGCTCGGCCGAGCGACTGTCTCCAGCACCGCAGAGCGCGGGCGGCCGGACGTGCGACCGGTGTGCTCGAGCAGCAGGAGCCGCCCGCTGTACAAGAAGCCGAGCCGCGCGCGGAACACGACGATCGGCGCGCGCACGAGCCACCTGGTCCGCAGCAACCGCGCGCCGATGCTCGTCATCCTTCCACGCTAGCGATCAGCCGCCGCGGCCTACTCGGGCTCCACCAGGCACAGCGTGATGGGCTCGGGCTTGGGGTAGACGATCGTCTCGTTCTCGGTGGCCTTCGACCCGCACGCGGATATATCCGCGGTGCCGCGCACCACCCGGCCGATCTTGAAGTCCGCCGACGTGCTGCAGGCGACCTTGGTGCTGGCGCCGAGGAAGCCGCCGTCGATGCAGTCGCCCTCCTTGACGTTCAACCGCAGGCACAGCGTGTATTCGTCGCGGCCGGTCTGGTAGTAGCTGGCGTAATCCTTGGTCGGGCAGTCCGCGTTCGAGCCATCGAGCCGTTGCGCCACCACGTAATTGGCTTCCGGATCCGAGCATTCCTTCGTGGCGAACTCTGCTTTGACGGTGCTGCCCGACAACTTCGCGCACTGGCCGATCTCGATCTTCTCGCCGTCCGAGCGCAGCACGGTCCGGCCGCCGACGATCAGGATGCCGACCACCACCACTGCGCCGAGCACGGCGAGAATCTTGCCGATTCCGCTACCGCCACCGCGGTTCTGCCGCGGCGGCCCAGGCGGAGGGAAACCGCCAGGGGGGTAGTTCGGCTGCTGCGGCGGCGGGAAGCCGCCGCCCTGTGGTGCATAGCCGGGTTGCGGTTGATATCCCGGCTGTGGATAGCCCTGCGGCTGTCCGGCGTAGCCAGGGGCCTGGCCCGGAAAGCCTGGCGGCGCCCCGGCTGCAGGCTGCTGCTGAGGAAAGCCCGGCTGGCCGCCGGGCTGACCTGGATACGGTTGGTTCGGTGGTGTGGTCATGGATCCCCTCCCCGGGTCTCGCGTGGTTCCGTCCGCACTGGGCGACCGGCGAACCCATGGAATCTAGCCGATCCGTCCGGGCGCCGCCGCATGAGATACCGCACGGTCCTCTTTGGACACAGTAAGAACCGCCGCAATGACTTCGGCTTTGCCGGGTCAGAGATACAGCCCCGGATTCACCGTGTCTCGTGCGACGGCATCGATCCGAACGTCACCATCGCGCAGCACGACGAGCTCGGCGAGGGTCGCGCCGTCCGGGCAGGCGGTGGCGTCGCTGCGCTCCCTTTCCAGCCAGGCCGCCGCCTCCGCGCCGGACAGCCGCCCGATCTCGATCCGCGCCAGACACCGCCCCGGCCGCGTCACGGCCGGGTGCAGCCGGGACAGATCCTCGTTGGTGGTGATCGCGACCAGCACGTCACGGCCTTGCCCGAGCATGCCGTCGGTCAGGTTGAGTAGTCGGGAAAGTCCCTGGCCCGCCGCCTCCTTCGCCTCACCGCGGATCAGCTCGTCGCAGTCTTCCAGGACCAGCATGCGCCAGCGGCGCTCGCCTCCGTCACCGTCGACGCCAGCGGCCACCTCCATCAGATATCCGGGCTTGCCGAACATCACCTCGGGATCCAGCACGCAATCGAACTGACACCAGGAGCCCCAGGCGCGAGCCAGCGCGCGCAGCGCGGTGGTCTTCCCAGTGCCGGGAGGTCCGTGCAACAGCACCAGACGGCCGCGCACGTCGCCGACCGTGAGCGTCATCAGATGATCCATCGCGGCGGCGACCTCGCCCGCGTAGTTGCCGCGGATCGCGGACCACTCCGGCGCGGAGATCGAACGAGCGCGCCGTTGCGGGCCGTGGCTGTGCAGATGCCAGAAACCCATCTCGACGGTCTCGCCCACCTCGGGCGCAGCGGCCGCGTCGCGGATCGCCTCGGCGAGCAGTTCGTCCGCGAGCGCATCGGTGACGGCGGTGACTTCGACCAGCGCCGATCCGCCCGACCAGCGCACCGAGCGCAACGACCACCCGGTGCCGACCACCAGCGTCGCGCCGCTGTCGTCGTCGCGCACCGTGCGCACCACACGGCCGCATGCGGGCCGCAGCGGCGCGTCCGGACGCACCCGCTCCAGATGCGCTGTGCGGGCGCACGGCTGGTCGCCGCGCAGGAACGGACCGAGCGCGAGGGCATCGATCGCGTCCCGGATCGAGTAGGTCGAATCGACCGTGACGGTCCACGGCAGCCGCTCGGCGGGATCGGCCGAAGGCTGCCCGGGACCGATCAACCGAAGAGGCTCATGACGTGCGGACACTCCGAGCATGATCCGGGGTGACAGACCGGGGTGTCCATCGAATTACGACGAACGCCCCTCCACCGAAGGCTCGGTGCAGGGGCGTTCGCGTCGAAACTTCCGGCCTACAAGACCTTCAGTTCTTCGGTGACTGCGCTGACGGATTTCTTGGCGTCGCCGAACAGCATGGAAGTGTGGTCGGCGTAGAACAGCGGGTTGTCGATACCGGCGAAACCGGAGTTCATCGAGCGCTTGAGCACGATCACGCTCCTGGCCTGGTCAACGTTGAGCACGGGCATGCCGTAGATCGGGCTGGCGGCGTCCTCGCGGGCGGCCGGGTTGGTGACGTCGTTGGCGCCGATCACCAATGCGACGTCGGTCCGGTTGAATTCGCCGTTGATCTCGTCCATTTCCTTGAGCGCGTCATAGGAGACCTCGGCCTCGGCCAGCAGCACGTTCATGTGGCCGGGCATGCGACCGGCGACCGGGTGGATGGCGTATTTGACCTCCACGCCCTTCTTCTCCAGCAGTTCGGCCATCTCCTTGACCGCGTGCTGCGCCTGCGCGACGGCCATGCCGTAGCCGGGCACCACGATCACCTGGTTGGCGTAGGCCATCTGGATCGCGGCGTCGGCCGCGGAGGTGGCCTTGGCCTGCTTCTGCTCACCACCGGCGCCGCCGACGGCCGCGCCGCCGCCACCGAAGCCGCCCGCGACGATGGCCGGAATGGACCGGTTCATCGCCTTGGCCATCAGGTTGGTCAGGATGGTGCCGGACGCGCCGACGATCATGCCCGCGACGATCATCGCGGTGTTGTTCAACGCCAAACCGGCGGCCGCGGCCGACAATCCGGTCAGGGCGTTGAGCAGCGAGATGACCACGGGCATGTCCGCGCCGCCGATCGGCAGCACGACCATCAGGCCGAGCACACCGGCGAGCACCAGCACCGCGATCATCCACAGCTGCGACACCCCGTCACCGGTAGCGCCGACGCCGATCACCACCGCCGCGGCGATCGCACCGAGCAACAGCAGCAGGTTCAACGGTTGCTGCAGTTTGCCGACCCCGATCGGACGCCCGGGCAGGATCTCCTGCAACTTGCCGAACGCGATCAACGATCCCCAGAACGACACCGAACCGATGATCGCCGCGAACAGCGAACCGACCACGATATGCACCGTGGGCTCTTCCTCGAAATGCGAGAAGCCCTGCGAATTGATGAATTCCGACCACGCGATCAGCGCTACCGTGCCACCGCCGACGCCGTTGAACGCGGCCACCAGCTGCGGCATCGCGGTCATCTTCGTGTACTTCGCGGGCGGCACGCCCACAACGATGCCGACCACGAGACCGGCGATGATCAGAATCCAGTTGCTGGTGTGCCGGACCGAGATCAGCGTCGCCCCCACCGCGAGCGCCATACCGGCCGCGGCGATCAGGTTGCCGCGCACCGCGGTCTTCGGGCCGGTCAAGCCCATCAGACCGTAGATGAACAGCGCGAACGACACGATGTAGAGGCCGTTGACCAGATAGGTCACATTGTCGAAGGTGTGCATCACTTACCCGCCTTCGCCGAAGACTCAGCCGCGGCTCCCGATTTTTTGCCCTTGAACATGCCCAGCATGCGGTCGGTGACCACGAAACCACCGATCACGTTCAGGGTTCCGAACACCACCGCCACGAACAGGATCACCTGCGTCAGAAGCGACGGATCCTGCACGTTCCCCAGGGTGACCAGCGCGCCGAGCACGACGATGCCGTGAATGGCGTTGGTGCCCGACATCAGCGGAGTGTGCAAGGTGTTGGGCACCTTGGAGATCACGGCGAAGCCGACGAACCCGGACAGCACCAGGATCGCGATATTCGCCAACAGTTCGGTGTACATCAGCTCTCCACCTTCGCCTCGGTCGCGTCCTTCGCCTCGGCCGACTCCACCGGCTCCGCGGCCTCGGCCGCGTCCACCGCGGCGGTCGACTCCGCAGCCGCACTCGCGTCCGCCGGTTCGGTCGCGTCGGTCGCATCACGAGTCACGCAGGAATCGGCCAGCACCTGATCGCTGAAGTCCGGCGCGAGTTCGCCGTCGACCAGCATCAACTCCAGCAGCGCCGCGATGTTCTTCGAGTACAGCTCGCTGGCGTGCTCGGGCATGGTCGCAGGCAGGTTCAGCGGCGAGGCGATGGTCACCTCATGCTTGACCACGGTCTCACCCGGCTCGGTCAGCTCGCAGTTGCCGCCGGTCTCTCCGGCCAGGTCCACGATCACGCTGCCGGGCTTCATGCCCTGCACCGCCGCAGCGGTCACCAACCTGGGCGCCGGACGCCCCGGCACCAACGCGGTCGTGATGACCACGTCGAAACCCTTGATCGCGTCCTCGAGCGCCTGCTGCTGGGTGGCCTTCTCCTCCTCGGTCAACTCGCGCGCGTACCCGCCCTCGCCCGCGGCATCGATGCCCAGGTCGAGCCATTGCGCACCGACCGAACGCACCTGATCGGCCACCTCCGGCCGCACGTCGTACCCGGTGGTGCGCCCGCCAAGACGCTTGGCGGTGGCCAGCGCCTGCAACCCGGCCACGCCGACACCCAGCACCAGCACCGTCGCCGGTTTCACCGTGCCCGCCGCGGTGGTGAGCATCGGGAAGAAGCGGGTCGACTCCGAGGCGGCCAGCAGCACTGCCTTATAACCGGCGACGTTCGCCTGCGACGACAACGCGTCCATGACCTGCGCACGCGAAATCCGCGGGATCGCCTCCACCGCGAAGGCCTGCACTCCAGCGGCCCGCAACGCGCCGATCTGATTCTCCGCGTTCCGCGGCGCCAGGAAACCGATCAACGTCTGCCCTTCGGACAGCTTCGCGACTTCGTCGTCACTGGGTGGGGCCACCTTGACGACGACATCCGCGGACCACGGATCCCCGATCGTGGCACCCGCCTCTTCATAGGCGCTGTCGGGAATCAGCGCACCGAGTCCGGCGCCGGACTCGACGACGACCTCCACGCCCTGCTTCACCAAGCTGGGAATGATCTTCGGCACCAATGCGACACGGCGTTCTCCCGCGGCGGATTCGCGGACGACTCCGACACGCGCGCCGCGCGGCGATGGATCGCCTACGCTCTGCGTTGTCTCCACTTGTCAGACTTCCTTCTCGTACTGAGCTTCAGGCAACGGGTAGACGATCGGACGATGTTACCGTCGAGTAAGTTCGCCCAAATCCTCGCAACTGTACCTGGCTCGCGGTGAGCCTAGCTGAGATGCCCGTCACACACGCCGGGCAAGTCGCGCCGCAACACCGGACCCAGCGGTCGTCGCGGAGCGGGCGCCGACTGCCGAACCATGGTCTACCTGTTTTCCCTCTCGCTGTGTGATCGTGGTCGCCCCAGATGAACGCGGCAAGACCGTACGGAAAAGTCCCTTACTTACCCCGACGTTCGACAACTGGTCAGGGCATCGGCGGGGCGACCAACAGTGACGTGCGTCATGCTCGACCGGGACGCAGGGGGTGTTCCGCGTCGCTCGTACGCCGTATGGTCCAGCGTGTGAACGACTGCGTCTTCTGCCGCATAGTGGCAGGCGAGGCTCCGGCGGCCAAGGTGTACGAGGACGACACGCTCTGCGCATTCCTCGATATCCGGCCGGTCGCCCGCGGGCACACGCTGGTGATCCCCAAGCGGCACGCCGCCGAGTTGGAAGACCTCGATGCCGAACTCGGCGCGCAGATCTTCCGGGCCGGGCATCGGCTCGCGCTGGCCATCCGCCGCAGCAGTCTCGCCGCGGACGGCGCGAACCTGGTACTCAACGACGGCATCGCCGCATTTCAGACGGTCCCGCACGTCCACATGCACGTGATTCCCCGCCGGCACGGCGACACGTTCCGGTTCGCCAAGGGTTTTCTGCTGCGGCGTCCGCACGACCCGGTCACCACGGCCGCCGCCATCCGGGCCGGCATCACGGCACTGGACAACGAGGGCGAAGGCCCGGAAAAGGAAGTCGACGGATGATCGAGACGCTGGACCGCACCGCGCAGATCGACCTGCTGTCGCAGCAATGGGACGCGATCGACGCACTGGTCGCCCCGCTGGACGAGCACCGCTGGCGCACGCCATCGCCGCTGCCGGGCTGGACCGTGTTCGACGTGGTCGCCCACGTCATCGGCACCGAGTCCTGGCTGCTCGGCGACCGCCCGCCCGCCCACGACCCGACCAGAGTCAAGACCGATGTGCGCACGCTTCCCTATGTGCGCAACGAGACCGCGGTGCTCAACGAGATCTGGGTGGACCGGCTGCGTCCGCTGTCCGGCGCCCGACTGCTCGGGCTCTACCGCGATGTCATCGATCGCAGGCGAGCGGCACTCGCGGCGATGGGCGACGCCGAATGGGAGAAGGAAACCGTGTCGCCGATCGGTCAGATCAGTTACGGCCGGTTCATGCGGGTGCGCTTGTTCGACTGCTGGATGCACGAACTCGACATCGCCGACGCGCTGGGCGCACGGGTCGAGGAGGGCGGGCCGCGCGGCGAGCTGGCGTTCGCCGAGTTCGTGCTCGGAGTTCCGCGCGTGGTGGCCAAGAAGGGCGAGGCGCCGGAAGGCGCGCGGATCGCCTTCGCGCTGACCGGTCCGCTGGCCAGGACGCTGCGTATCCAGGTGGCGGGCCGGGCGAACTACGTGGACGCGTTCGAGGAACCCGCCACGGTCGAGATCGACATGGACTCCCAGCTTTTCGTGCGGCTCGGCGGCGGCCGGACCAAGGCCGAGGAACACCTCGACGAGATCACCATCCACGGCAATACCGACCTCGGACAGCGACTGGTAAGCCACCTGGCCTTCACCATCTGACCCGCGTGCGCCTCTTCCTGTCCAGCTACCGTTTCGGGGCGCACCACGACCGGCTGGTCGGGCTCGCCGGGCCGCCGGGCCGGGTCGCGGTCATCGGAAATGCTTGCGACGCATGGCCCGCCATGCGGGCATCTGCTATCACCAGCGACTTGGTGCCGCTGCGCAAGCTCGGGTACATCCCTGAGGAGATCGACCTGCGCGACTTCGTCGGGCGTGCCGCTGAACTGGAACACCGCCTGGCCGAGTTCCCCCTCGTGTGGGTGCGCGGCGGGAACACGTTCGTGCTGCGCGCCCAATTCGCCCGCAGCGGAGCGGATCTCGCACTCACTCGGCTACTCGCTGAGGACGCGTTGGCTTACGCCGGTTACAGCGCGGGCGCCTGTGTGCTCACACCAGACCTGCACGGCCTCGAGACACTCGACGACCCGGCCGAGGTCGCGCCGGCCTCCGGCGTCGAACCACAATGGGACGGACTCGGTTTGGTCGATCGCCCAATCGTCCCGCATATCGATTCCGCCACCGATCCGGACGGCGAATGCAACCGGCTTGCCGCGCGATACCGTGCCGAGGGCATCGCGCACTGGGCGCTCACCGACGACGACGCGATCGTCATCGAGGGATCGGATACCGAGGAACTGATCGGTCCAGCGGCGAGATGAACGTCCGCAGCCGCTGCTCGAGGTCACAACTCGACAGCCCCGGCGGCTTGGTGCAGGTCGACATCGAAACCACCGCGCCTGCGACTTCGCGCCTCGAATCGTCCGCCTTTGGGAACCGACTCGCATCGATGCTATGCAACACCAGCACAGCAGCTCTACACTGGATCCGTCACGCGAGTGATGCTGAGCGGTGGGACCGCCCCGTATGACGGCCCCACCTGGTGGGTTATCTAGTCCACACTCGGCGGACCAGCATGAGCACCCCGGCGATCACGGCAGCTGCTACCAACATGATGCCGTAGTCGACCGGGGTCTCTTGCTTTTTCCGGCGATGTTTCGCCATCCCCCACCACCTCCTTCCTGGGCGCGGTGTGTGGACCATGTCCACCGCCCCTCGGCTGGAGGTGCATCCACCTTACGTGATCATGGCGACAGGAATCCTTGAACCGCAACCGATTCCGAAGCCATGTCCGACTGCCAGACCTCGTCCCACTGCGCCATTCGCGCGACGCTGGGACATCACGTCGCATCAGGTGCAAGTTCGGGCTCCGGCTGGTTCGCGCGGCGACGGAAGACCACCCAGCGCATCGCGCTGTACATGTAGACGGCCTCGCAGCCGCCCGCCAGCAGCCGGGACAGGTGATACTCCACGCCGAGCGCGGCCAGCCCGCTGCCGACGCCGAGGATGAACGCCAAGTAGTTGATGACGACCACTACGACGTAAACGGCGGCCTGCCTGCCGACGGGTGCATGCGAATGGAAGTTGAAGGTCCGGTTGAGCACGAAGCTGAGGCCGAACGCGCACACATACGCCACGGTCACCGACAGCCAGATCGGCAACCCCCACCACCCGTGCAAGAGGGTGAGCAACGCCAGGTCGACGCCGAAGGTGAAGCTGTTGATCAGGGCGAAGCCCAGGAAGGTCTGGGGGACGAGACGATCCAGCCCGAAAGGCAATCGGCGGACGACTGCCTCGCACCAGCGGGTGAACCGATCGGCGATATTGTCGGCGGTCTCGGACAGCTCGTGCACGCGATCAGCCTGCCAGCGGTAGGTGTCTGTCAGATGAGCAGCCGGAGACCGGCCGGTAGCTCAGCTGGTTCGTGCATGGCACGCGCCCGCCGGATGGTCCAGCCAAGTCGCGAGGGCACGTCCGCGCGCGACCTCGGCCCGGCTAGCGGCGCCTCCAGTAGCGCGCGGGCATCGCGGCACCGAGCCTCGACCGCTTCGCCGAGCGCTACCCGGCCGAAGACAGCGCAGCGGTCCAGCGCGATCAACCATTCGTCGTACTCGACCGCGTGCCCCGAGCTGTGGTCTGGCATACACCCATCGATCACCTCGCTTCCGCCGGTTACACGCTGACGGATCGGCCGAGCGGCAGATATCGGGCATGTGGAGCTAGCGTGATGGGTGTGGACCTGGAAGACCTGATCGCCTGCCTCCCCGACGGCGCGGTGCTCACCGATGCCGATCTGCTCGCGAGCTACCGGCAGGACTGGGCGCGTGATCCGGACGCGGGCACCGCCCTGGCCGTGGTGCGCGCCACCAGCACCGACGACGTGGCCGCGACGCTGCGGTGGGCGAGCGCGCACCGCGTCCCGGTAATCCCCCGCGGCGCCGGGTCCGGCCTGTCCGGCGGCGCGACCGCGATCGACGGCGGAATCGTGCTGAGCACCGAGCGGATGCGCGCGATCACGGTCGATCCGGTGACCAGGACCGCGGTAGTACAGCCGGGTCTGCTCAACGCGGAGGTCAAGCGTGCGGTCGCCGAACACGGCCTGTGGTACCCGCCGGATCCCTCGTCGTTCGAGATCTGCTCGATCGGCGGCAACGCCGCGACCAACGCGGGCGGCCTGTGCTGTGTGAAGTACGGCGTCACGACCGACTACATCCTCGGCATGGAGGTAGTACTCGCCGACGGCACCGTGGTGCGGCTCGGCGGTCCGCGGTTGAAGGACTCGGCAGGCTTGTCGCTGACCAAACTGTTCGTCGGCAGCGAGGGCACGCTCGGAGTGATCACCGAGCTGACCTTGCGGCTGCTGCCCGCGCAGCCGCCGCAGAGCACGGTGGTCGCGAGCTTCGGCACGCTGACCGCGGCTACCGAGGCGATCTTGACGATCACCGGTGAACTGCGGCCATCGATGCTCGAGTTCATGGACTCGGTATCGATCAACGCCGTCGAGGACGAGTTGCGGATGGGCTTGGACCGCACGGCGGCCGCGCTGCTGGTCGCACGGTCGGACGCGCCCGGCGAATTCGCCCGGCGCGAGGCCGAGATCATGGCGACCGCCTGCGAGAAGGCAGGCGCGACAGAGGTTTTTCACACCGAGGACCCAGCCGAGGGCGAAGCTTTCGCCGCCGCACGGCGTTTCGCGATCCCCGCCGTGGAGAAACTCGGCCCCCTGCTGCTGGAGGATGTCGGCGTCCCGCTGCCCCGGCTCGGCGACCTGGTCACCGGCATCGCCGCGATCGCCGAGCGCAACGCGGTGACCGTGTCGGTGATCGCGCATGCGGGCGACGGCAACACCCACCCCCTGATCGTGCACGACCCGTCCGACCCGGACCACACCGCACGAGCGCACCGCGCCTTCGGCGAGATCATGGAGCTGGCCATCGCCCTCGGTGGCACCATCACCGGCGAGCACGGCGTCGGCCGCTTGAAGAAGGCCTGGCTGCCCGACCAACTCGGCCCCGACGTCATGGCCCTCACACGCCGCATCAAGGACGCACTCGACCCGAACGGCATCCTCAACCCCGGCGCGATCCTGTAACCGCCACGCCGGAACATTCCCCGCTGCCAAGGAGTTCTACCCGATCATGACGACCAGGCTCGAACACAACGTCGCCGATACCCGTTTCGAGATCTTCATCGACGACACCCTCGCCGGCTACGCCGACTACGCCGAGAACGCGAACACCAAGGTCCGCGACTTCCACCACACCCTGACCTTCCCCGAGTTCCGCGGCCACGGAATCGCCGCCCAGGTCGTCGGCTACGCCCTCGACGACTCCCGCAAGGCGGGCTTCTCGGTCATCCCCACCTGCTGGTACGTCGAGAAGTACATCACCGAACACCGCGAATACGCCGACCTGGTCGGATAGTCGCGCCTGTCACCGAGAGAGCGAAATATCGGCCCAACCGAGCAGGGCGACCTTTGCCTACGCTCGGTGCTCCTCTCCGCATGTGTCAGCATCCCTAACGGTGAGCGCGGTTGTGATGACACCGGACAACAGCGGCAGGCGTCGATCGCGCTCAGGAGGGTTGACCCAGTAGGAGCCTTCTCGCGTGCATCTTCCGAAGCTCGTCGGGATCATCAAGGCGCTACCGACCACCGGAATGCAGATGTCGTTGCGGGACAACAGCTCCAGCACTTGGCATCCAGGGCTATAGTCCACGGCGGCGACGAACGTCCAGCGAATCTGCCGCGCGAGCAGTGGTCCTGGAGTGCCCTGCTCACGCAATGAATCCAAGACCCGCTGTGCGGCTGACTTCGGCATGTGGACGATCCCGACGGTGTTGGTCACCGGCAGCATCACATATCCGCCGCGTTCCTCGGCGGGAAGATGGAACTGTCGACGGTAATAGTCCACCCAGTCGGCCACTGCGCTGAATTCTTCGATACTCACGGCGATCCACCCCATCCACCACTGTTGTCGTTGGTCAGGCAGTAGCGTGAGCCCTGATCGGCTTCGCGCCCCGGAATTTCCTTCCGGGCATCCTTGTCAACAAAGGCGGAAGATCATCTAGTGCGCGGAATGACGCAGGACCTCACCATCGGCGAACGAGTGGCTTGGTACCGACGCCGACGCGGCATGTCTCAGGAGGTTCTCGCCGGGTTGGTCGGCCGCACCGAAGACTGGATCAGCAAGGTCGAGAACAACCGGATCCCATTGGACCGTCTGTCCGTGATCCGACTGCTGGCCGATGCCCTCGACGTCTCGCTCGGAGACTTGATCGGTGAACCGACACTGCTTGAGTGGACTAGTGACAGCGGAACATCCACGATCCCAGCCCTGCGTGCCGCTTTGATGGACTACGGCCACCTGATACCCGCGCTGCTTCCATTGACCCGTACTGTCGGATCTGTCCAGTTGCCAGCTCTGGTACGCAGATTGAGCGGAGTTTTCGATGCTTACCAGGCATCGAGGTTCGGAGCCGCTGCCGGACAATTGCCGGATCTGCTGTCTGCAGCGCTTTTGGGAGTCCAGAGCAAAGCCGATGTCCCCAACTACCGGGTGCTCGCGTTGGGATATCAGGCGGCAGCGTCTGTCCTGACCAAGTTCGGCGAGACCGACCTCGCATGGAACGCCGCCGAGCGCGGTCTCGCTTCCGCACAGCATACAGACGACGCTGCGATTATCGGATCCCTGATGCGATCGGTCGCCTTCACCGTGATGTCCACGGGCCGCGTGCAGCCCGCTCTCGACCTCGTCGAAGCTGGAGCGAGTTACCTACAGCCACATCTCTGCAGTGGTAGTGCCGAGGTGCTGTCGGCGTACGGAACTCTTCTGCTAGTCGGATCGATGGCCGCCGCCCGCAGCAACCGGCGAGATATTGTCCAGGAGTTTCTGATCGAAGCCGAACAGACCGCAACTCGACTCGGCAGCGACCGCAACTGTCTGTGGACCGCGTTTGGCCCGACCAACGTCGCAATCCACCGTGTCAACACGGCTATGGAACTCGGAGATGTGCAGATCGCACTACAGTTGGGTCCGGATCTAGATACTTCCGCGCTCCCGATGGAACGCAGGATTCGACATCAACTCGAGGTCGCTCGCGCCTTCAATCTCGCGGGCCGTCAGCAGGACTCGATAGCCGCTGTGCTGGCGGCAGAGCAGGTGGCCCCGGAACAAGTTCGACACCACTATTTGAGCCGACAGCTCGTACTCACCTGGATGCGCAACGCCCACAACAGCTCATCGTTCGCGTTGCAGTCCCTTGCCCAGCGTATGCGAATCGTGAGGTGACCCGATGACAGACGAGGACAATCAGTTCGCTCGCGCCCGATTGGCCGCGGGCGCACTGTTCGTGCGCGGCGACAGCGTGCTGCTGGTGCACAAGACATACGGCAACGGCTGGGACATTCCAGGCGGCTACTTGGAGCCAGGCGAGGCGCCCGCTGCGGCCTGCCACCGCGAAGTCCATGAGGAACTCGGGATCGACCGCGCTCCAAAGCGATTGCTCGTTCATGACTGGGCGCCGACCCCTGCCGATCGCGACAAGGTCCTCTATGTGTTCGACTGCGGCGACCTCGGCGACGAGCAAGCCATCCAGCTTCAGGCATCCGAACTCGACCGCTGGAAATGGGTTCCGGTCGCCGAGCTCGATGACTACGCAATCCCACGGCTCGCCCGTCGGCTGCGACAGGCCCATGCCGCCCATACCCAGGGCCACACTGCCTACCTCGAGCATGGTGAGCCCGCACCTTGAGACCGCCCATCAGCCAGTCCGGCCTACCGCCATGGAAAGGGGATCCACTCCGTCTGCCAGCCCCTACGCCAGTGAGATTCGAGCCTTGCGGTCCGAAACATCGTTGCGCGCCTCTACGACTGACGTGAGATCCGAACCGGCCTCCCCCGGAACGTCCCAATCGACGGGTCGACCACAGAACGCCCGATGCGTCGGAGGCGGGACGGGCTGGGCCCTCGTAGATCTGGGCGATTTTGCAGCCGGTTTTGAGCCATCAGCTAGTTCTATGCCGAAACCATCCGTGACCTGCTTTGAACCGTCTCGACATTTCTCGCTGAGTCTGAAAGCTCCCGACCATGCGACGGCCTGTGGACGGCCTTCCTGAGCAGGGCGCGCGACTACAGATCGCGCCGGACGCACCTTGGCTATCCAGCGAACAAGCCAATTTGTCGGTATGTCTCGCTATCGTTCGACTGTCTGGGCATGGAAGCCCAACCGATGAATTGGAGTGCTGCGTAGTGAATCCTGAGAGTATCTATGCGCTCGGGCTGGTCCAGTACCCGGCTCTCGGGCGGATGATGGAACGAGCCAGACGCGGTCGTGAGCTAAGTGCTTGGGGCCTCAATCCTGAGCGTCCTGATAGCGGCAGCGTCATGGATCAGGATGACGACACCCACTTTAAGGCCAACACACCGCATGGCGTCGCTGGCGCAGCGCTCTACCCAATCATGAACGCAGCCGATGCCCTTACTATGACCTGCGTGATGCTCGAACTAGTGCCGAAATCGCTTCCGTTCAATCATCACCCCGCGAGTGTGATGTCACTCTGCCGGACGGCATTTGAGTCTGCGTCACAATGTATCTGGATGCTGTCGCCCTCAACTCGAGATCAGCGGAGAAAACGTGCTGCTGGCGCGTCGATGGTTGGAGCAGGGCAGAAGTCGAGTCATCTGCGTGTTGAGTTGGAAACCCACGATTCTGGAAAGCGCGTGATCCCTGAACCGTACCTATCAGGTATGCGAGATCACCTACATTTCGCCGTCGAAGAACGTGACCGAGTGGCGAGTCTTGATCGGGAGACCGACAATTTCTCTACGATGGTCACCAAGGCGGGCGATTGGCTTTCAGCCAACCGACCCGTACACCTCAAGACCGAGTTCGACTCCGTAGACCTTCCTGCTCAAATCAGCCAGCAGTACCGTCTGTGCTCTAGCTTCACGCACGGATACAACTGGGGTATCGACTTCTGCCTCAACATCGGCGATGTCGGTGCCATGCTTTCCGAGGCCATCAGTGTTGCGATCTTTGTCACCGAGTCCGCAGTGGCACTGTACGAAGCTCAAGCGACGAACCCAGAGAGTCCTGGGCGGGCAAAACGTTACCCATCGCGCATACAGCCAACAATCGAGCAGTACACGACGCTATTCGCGTAGCTGTATGACGTACCTCATATCGGCCACATATGGCAAACCGTAGGTGTGAGCAGACGAGAATTAACGGAGCTGACTGCCTTCGTAACTAATGCTGGATGGTTATCTTCAAGATCTCGATCTCAGTGTTGGTCTTGCGGATCGTCACCACGTAGAACTTGCTGTCGGGTGCCGCCAGGGTGACAGTGGAGCACCTTGCTTGGTGGTCTATTTCGGTTGCAGTGACGGCGAGGTCTTCGAAGCGAATTCGGTACTGGCGTTGAACGTAGCGTTTGGTGGCTCTAACAGCTTCGTCTTCGGTCATCGTGACCAGCTCCACGTTGCTTCCCCGCCCGATTCGCTGGCTGAGTTGAGCAAGGGAATAGCCTAGTCCGAGCTTCAGAGCATCAGAGATGCCGTCCTCGGCGACGTTCTGGGCTACCTGCATCACGAACTCAAGTACTGCTGCTGAAGCACCCCAGTGAAGTAGGTCATGGCGATCTTGTATAGCGTAGTTTTCTTGGCGAAATGCAGTTACCAAGTCATGACGGATCGCGTCACGATCCACTGCACCTGCCGGTCGGGCGACAATAAGCCACTCCTCAGCTGGCGGTTCGGAGAGGCCTCGGTCGTGGTGCTGAATAGTGATGCGCAGCTGGTCAAGGTAGTCGATCACGATCACAAGTATGAGGGCATTGACGGAGCACGGCCTGGTCCTGCTGGGTGGTGGGTTGCACGTAAAGGCGGGCTGGCTGTGCCTGCCCCTTATCGGCCTGCCTTTCGCGCGTAGAGGCTCCGGGGTCAAGAGTGGCGTAGCCATCACGGAGTGACGCCGTAGGCGCTCTTGACGCTGGAAGGGCGCGTGAACACAATGCAGGCCACCACACTTCAGGGCCACGCGGCCGGAGGTCGCGCAGTAGTTCGTATGCGAAATGGGCAGGGTGAACGGGGCCTCGGTGTCCTTGCGCCCCTGCGGAACCCGTGACCGAGGTGACGATTCCGGTTTGTCGAAGCTCTACGACGGAACCACAGCCGGTGGATCGGGCAGATGCCGACCTCGGTGAGCTTGCCGTGGGGCAGGCCGGACGGCGAGTCGGTGACGGTGCGGCTGCTGGTGACCGGCGAGAAGGGTCGGCTCTACACCGGTGACCTGTTCACGAAGGCAGTGTGGATGGGAGCGTTCCGCAATTCCGGGCTGGCGTACCGGAGTCAGATTGACGGTATGCACGCGCTGCGACACTTGTTCGCGCCGATGCCGCTGGCGGCTGGCTGCTCGGTAACCGAACTCGTCGCCTTCCTCGGTCACAACGATCCGGATTTCACGCTGCGCACACCTACACCCATCTGGAGCTGGCGCGGCGTGCGATCGACCGGATGTTCGGGCGGCCTGTACTGCTCGACGGCCTGGAGACGGCTTGAGATGTGTTCCCAGGCACGCCCGAACGTCCTGCGATCTACGGAAACATCACTTCAGCAGCGCGCGGGACATCACCAGACGCTGGATCTGGTTGGTGCCCTCGTAGATCTGAGTGATCTTCGCGTCGCGCATCATGCGCTCGACCGGGAAGTCGGTGGTGTAACCGGCCCCGCCGAACAGCTGGACGGCGTTGGTGGTGACTTCCATGGCGACGTCGGAGGCGAAGCACTTGGCGGCGGCGGAGATGAAGCCGAGGTTCTTTTCGCCGCGCTCGGCGCGGGCGGCCGAGCTGTAGACCATGAGGCGGGCGGCCTCGATCTTCATCGCCATGTCGGCGAGCATGAACTGGGTGTTCTGGAAGTCGGCGATCGACTTGCCGAACTGCTTGCGGTCCTTGGTGTAGGCGATGGCCGCGTCCAGTGCGCCCTGGGCGAGGCCGACGGCCTGCGCGCCGATGGTCGGGCGGGTGTGGTCGAGGGTCTGCAGCGCGGTCTTGAAGCCGGTGCCCGGCTCGCCGACGATGCGGTCACCCGGCACCCGGCAGTTCTCGAAGTACAGCTCCGCGGTGGGCGAACCCTTGATGCCGAGCTTGTGCTCCAGCGGGCCCACCACGAAGCCCTCGTCGTCCTTGTGCACCAGGAAGGCCGAGATGCCGTTGGCGCCCTTGTCCGCATCGGTCACCGCCATCACGGTGTACCAGGAGGACTTGCCGCCGTTGGTGATCCAGCACTTGGAGCCGTTGATGATCCAGTCGTCGCCGTCCTGCTTGGCCCGGGTACGCATGCCGGCGGCGTCGGAGCCGGCCTCGCGCTCGGACAGCGCGTAGGAGGCCATCTCGCCGTCGACGATGTCGGGCAGCACCTTCTTCTTCAGCTCCTCGGAGCCGTTCAGGATCAGGCCCATGGTGCCGAGCTTGTTGACCGCGGGGATCAGCGAGGATGAGCCGCAGACGCGGGCGACCTCTTCGATCACGATGCAGGTGGCCACCGAGTCGGCGCCCTGGCCGCCGTACGCCTCGGGCACGTGCACAGCGTTGAAGCCGGAGGCGTTGAGCGCGGTCAGCGCCTCTTCGGGGAACCGGGAGTTGCCGTCGACGTCCTTCGCATGCGGGGCGATCTCCTTCTCCGCGAGTGCACGGATCGCCTCGCGGAGCTCATCGTGGAAGTCCTCTAGCTTGAACAGGTCGAAATCGGGGTTTCCCGCCATCGAGCTCACTCCTGGTCGTCGGTGATGATCGCTGATGTCCGCCGCGCGTCAACACGGTCGGCACTCAGTGCCACATTTTCATCGAGTATACCCGCTACATGCCAGTCACATGCGGATATATCGTGGCACCGAGTGTCAGATTCGTCGCATTTCGGCCGGGGTCAGAGCGTACCGAGCTTGCGGACGAGCAGATCGGCGACCTGCCTGGGCGGGGCGTCGCGCGGGAATACCGCGAGGACCAACTCGTCGCCGTTCAGCGCGCGCCCGGCGCCACGTGGAATCGCTGCCAGCTCCACCCGCAGATCCGCGGCGCCCGCGTCCGACTCGCCGCGCACCATCCTGCGCAGCAGGTAGTTGTGCGTTGCGGTCACCGCAGCGGTGAACTGCACCCGGGCCAGATCCGGGACATCGGGCAGCCGCTCACGCAGGTAGTCGGTGAACAACCGCTCGTAACGGAACACCGTGACGATCTCCCGCTCGCGTAGCGCGGGCACGCGGCGCACGACCTGATACCGCCGCGCCGCGATCTCCCGCCACTGTGTGAATCGCTCGAACACCTGCACCACCGCCGCACACACCGCCTCCCACGGGTCCTCGCGCGACGCGGAGAGAAACTCCGCCGCCTGCGCCAACTGCGACTCGTGATCGGCGAAGATCACATCCTCTTTCGACCGAAACTGCCGGAAGAACGTCCGCCGCGAGATCCCGGCCGCCTCCGCGATCTCGTCCACCGTCGTCGCCTCGTACCCCTTCTCGGCGAACAACCGCAGCGCCTGATCAACCACGGTGAGCCGAAAGTACGCGGTGTCGTCGTTGCCCCGCGGCCGAGCGATATCCCCTGTAGTCACGCACTAACCGTAAGTCAGGAACCGAGTACCTCAGTTCCCCGCAGGGAACCGTTTCGATAATTTCGATTAATTCGTATACTGCGGTTAGGAGGTGGCCCTAATGGGGAACACTCGAGCCGCGATGCATGCCGAGCAGGGTGCGATCGATGCCCATATCGCGGGCCCGGCGATGCACAGAATCAAGGACTACCTCGTGCGGCACCCGGCCGAGCAGAACATCCGGATGTATACCGAACAGGCGGGCGACGACGCTGTCGTCCTGCCGCGCGAGGCGGTGAACCTGCTGGTCTTCATCCTGGCGCAGGCCGCGGAGGGGCGTGGTATCACAGTGCTGCCCTCGCACGCCGAACTCACCACCCAGCAGGCAGCAGACGTGCTGAACGTCTCCCGGCCCTACGTGGTGTCGTTGCTGGAGGCAGGCGAGATACCGTTCCGCCTGGTGGGGAGACATCGCCGGATCCGTTACGACGATCTGAAGCCATATCAGCAGCGAACCGAAGCGAAGAGCCGTGCCGCAATAGACGAGATGGCGAGGCTCGGTCAGGATCTCGGCATCTGACCATGGCCTTCAGCTAAGCGCGGCTCCCAGCTCGGTGCGGTGCTCAGTGACCCACCGGTGCGCAGCGCGGATGCGCGCGGGCACTCCATCTGAGCGCAGCCGGACCATTGCGGGTTCGCCTGCGGCGGCGGCGATTTCGATTCCGCGCTGGCACCGGTCCTGCCACCAGAGGATCGTGTCGAGGAGTTCGGAGCGTTCGGTGGTTCCGTAGGCGTCGCACATCAGCCGCAGCGGCTCGGCGGCCGTCGCGGCATCGGTGATACCGGGACCGAGATAGAGGTATTGCCAGCATGCGTGCGCGAGATCGTGAATCCGGCGGCCCGGGGCAGCGAGGTCCCAATCGAGAAAAGCCACGGGCTGCATGCCGTCGCCGAGGTCTCGATAGACGGTGTTCTTCGGTGAGAGGTCGTTGTGGCAGACGACTTCGGCGTCCGCCGCGAGATCGGTTCCCGCGGTCACGTCGTGGAACGCGCGGATCAGTTCCGCTATCCGGGCCAAGGCAGCCCGGGAGGCGATCGGCGCGGAGCGTTCCTGGTCGAATGCCACATATCCGTCGAGGTATGTGAGAATCTCACGCCCTTGCTCGTCCATGCCGACGAAACGAGGCGCGCCGGTCCAACTGGACTGCTCGAACCGGCCGAGGAGTTCGTGCACGAACTCGGCCCGCGCACTGGGGCGGCGGCGCACGGTGTCGCCGATACGGACCACGTCATTGATGAAGCCCCCTCGCAAAGGGGTCTCCGGCATATCGCGCTCGGGAACGGATCAGCCCAACAGCTTGGCGCGAAGGGCGTCGTCCTTCTCCAGAACCATCTGTTCCAGTCCGGCCTGGAACTGTTCCATACGGGTGCGCAGGGCCGGGTCGTGGGCGGCGAGGATGCGGGCGGCCAGCAACCCCGCGTTGCGGGCGCCGCCGATGGAGACGGTGGCGACGGGGACGCCGGCGGGCATCTGGACGATGGACAGCAGCGAGTCCATGCCGTCGAGGTATTTGAGCGGAACCGGCACACCGATCACGGGCAGCGGGGTGGCCGAGGCGACCATGCCGGGCAGGTGGGCCGCGCCGCCCGCGCCCGCGATGATGACCTTCAGCCCGCGGCCTGCGGCGTCGCGCGCGTAGTCGAGCATGCGCTGCGGGGTGCGGTGCGCCGAGACGACGCCCACCTCGAAGCGAATCCCGAACTCCGCCAAGGCTTCCGCTGCGGCCTCCATGGTCGGCCAGTCGGAGTCGCTGCCCATGATCAGGCCGACCAGCGGGGTCACGCCCTCTGCTTCACTCATGCGGATCCCATCCGTCGGTCCAAACCGCGTGCGACATCCAGTGCGCCGCGCGCTCGGCCTTCTCGCGAACCTCGGCCACATCGTCGCCGAGAATGTTGACGTGCCCGATCTTGCGGTCGGGGCGCTCGCCCTTGCCGTACAGATGCACCTTCGCATCGGGCATCCTGGCGAACAGGTGGTGCAGCCGCTCGTCCATCGACATGGCCGGGGCCTGCGGCGCGCCGAGGATATTGGCCATCACCGTGACCGGCGCCAGCGGAGCGGTGTCGCCGAGCGGGTAGTCCAGCACGGCACGCAGATGCTGCTCGAACTGGCCGGTGCGGGCGCCGTCCATCCCCCAGTGCCCGGAATTGTGCGGCCGCATGGCCAGCTCGTTCACCAGCAGTTCGCCGTCGGTGGTCTCGAACAGCTCCACCGCCATCACGCCGACGACGCCGAGTTCCTTGGCGAGATTCAGCGCCATGGTCTCCGCGGCGGCGGCCGTATCCTCCGGCAGACCGGGCGCGGGCGCGATCACCACCGCGCACTGTCCATTGCGCTGCACGGTCTCCACCACCGGCCAGGTCGCCGCCTGCCCGAACGGCGAACGCGCCACCATCGCCGACAGCTCGCGTTTCAGGTCGATCTTGGCCTCCGCGAGCAGCTGAACGCCATGGGCGAGCTGATCGCTGACGATCGCCTCCGCCGCCGCGGCGGAATCGGGCATCCACACACCGCGCCCGTCGTAGCCGCCGCGCACTGCCTTCAGCACGATCCGCCAGTCGTGTTCCGCACCGAACCGCACCGCGTCGGCCACCGAGGTCACCGGCGTGAACGCGGGCACGGGCAGCCCGAGCTCGCTCAGCCTGGTGCGCATGGCCAGCTTGTCCTGCGCGTAGACCAGCGCCCGCGGCGGCGGCTGCACGTTGACGCCCTCGGCGACCAGCGCCTCCAGGTGGTCGGTCGGTACGTGCTCGTGGTCGAAGGTCAGCGCGTGTGAGCCGACCGCGGCCTTGCGCAGCGCGCTCAGATCGGTGTGACTGCCGATCACCACCTCCGGGCTCACCTGCGCGGCCGGGTCCTCAGGGTTCTCGGCGAGCACGCGCAGCCGCTGGCCGAGCGCGATCGCCGCCTGGTGGGTCATGCGCGCGAGTTGGCCACCACCGATCATGGTGACGGTGGGCATGGCCGATGGATCGAAGGATCGTGCGCTCACGTCGGACCATATTGTCATGTCCGGCGCAAATGATCGGGACCGGTACACTCCGGTCTTGTGTCATTCGTCGACGACGTGGTCAGCGTCCTGCCCAAGCCGCTGCAAGATATCGCGTACCGGCATCGGGAACTGATCAAGTTCGCGATCGTCGGCGCGACCACGTTCGTCATCGACAGTGGCATCTTCTACGCGCTGAAGTGGACGGTGCTGGCGGAGAAGCCGGTGACCGCCAAGATCATCTCCGGCGTCATCGCCGTGATCGCGTCCTACATACTCAACCGGGAATGGTCGTTCAAGAATCGGGGCGGACGCGAGCGTCATCACGAAGCGCTGCTGTTCTTCGGCGTCAGCGGTGTCGGCGTCGTCCTCGCGTTCACCCCGCTGTGGATTTCCAGCTACATCTTCGACCTGCGGCAGCCCAACGTGAGCTTCACCGTGGAGAACATCGCCGACTTCATCAGCGCCTTCGTCATCGGCAACCTGCTGCAGATGGCGTTCCGGTTCTGGGCGATGCGCCGCTGGGTCTTCCCCGATGAAATGAGCGAACTCGAAGCGGAATTCGTGGATCTCGTGGAAGAGGAACTCGGCCGCAGCTGAGTCACCGCGGCTCGGGCACCACCGAGTTGGGCGGACGAACCTTCGACGAGCCGAGGAACACAGCGAACAGCGCGGGCCTGCGCCGCTGCAACTCCAACCGCCCGCCGTCGGCCTCGACCAGCGCCCGCGCCAGCGCGAGCCCCACACCGGTCGAACCGCCCGCGGAGAAGCCCCGGTCGAAGATGTGTGGCGCCAACTCGTCACGCACCCCATGGCCCTCGTCGGCGACCTCGACACACGCCAGCGGCTCGCGGTCGGCCCCCGGCCGCACCGAACGCACCGACACCGTGCAGGTCCCGCCGCCGTGCATGAGCGCGTTGTCCACGAGCACCGCCACCGCCTCGCGCAACCGCGAACCCGTGATCGGCGCGCACAGCGACTCGTCGCCGGTCAACGTCAGGGTCCGGCCCGCCTCGGAGAACGGGTGGGTCCATTCGGCGACCACGCCGCGCAGTTCGTGCATCACCGGCACCGGATCGCGATCGGCTGCGTCCTCGTCGCGGGATGCGCGCACCAGGTCGTCGATCGCTTCGGTGAGCCGGTCCACCTGGGCCATCGCTTCCTCGGCCTCGTGCACCACCTCCGGATCGGCATGCGCGGACAGCTCGTCCAGACGCAGCCGCACGGCGGTCAGCCTGCTGCGCAACTGATGCGAGACGTCGGCGACCAGGGCATGCTCGCGCTGCAGTCGTCCGGCGATCTCCACGGTCGCGGAGTCGAGCACGTCGGAGACGCGATCCAGTTCGGCGATGCCGTGCCTGCGCGGATCGGGCCGGAAGTCGCCCATCGCCAGCCGCGCGGCGCGCGCCGCGACGTCGCGCAGCGGATCGGCCACCCGGCGCGCGGTGACCACCGCCACCGACACGGCCGCGCCGAGCGAGGCGAGCACCGCGAGCGCCACCACCGCGACCGCCTGGCGCTGCATGGCGTGCATCGGCGCCGAGGGCACCTCCAGGCGCAGTGACCCGGACGTGCCCATCGACAGCGACTCGACCAGCGGGTCGGGCACCTCGGCCACGCCGAGGTCGCGGTGGGAGGCGTTGTCCGCGGGCGCGGGATAGACGATGGTCAGTCTGCTGTTCTCGGGCACCAGCGGCGCCACCGACCGGGTGTCCAGCTCGCCGAGCACCATCCCATCGCCGTGCTCCTGCGCGATGATCTCCGCGGCGATCCGGTCCAGCCGGTTCTGCAGATCGTTGCGGGTGATGTCCTCCACCCACAGCCACGCCGTGTAGATCAGCGGCACACCGAGCACCACCGTGGTCAGCGTCAGCACGGTGAGCATCGAACGCAGAATCCGGCGGCGCATGTCAGTCGGTGTTCAGCCGGAACCCGACACCGCGGACGGTGACGATGCGCCGTTCGGCCATCGGCCCCTCGTCGCCGATCTTCCGGCGCAGCCAGGACATGTGCATGTCCAAGGTCTTGGAACCCCGTAGCTCGGCGTCGCCCCACACCTCGCGCAGGATGGTCTCCCGCGCCACCACCTGGCCCGCCCGGTCGATCAGCACCTTGAGCAACTCGTATTCCTTATTGGCCAAACCGATTTCGACCCCGTTGACCAGCACCCGCCGGGCCGCCGGCTCCATACGGATGCCACCGACCTCGACACTGTCGTCGCCGATTCCGCTGCGCCGCAACAACGCTCGCACTCGGGCCAGCAGTTCGGCGAGCCGGAACGGCTTGCCGACGTAGTCGTCGGCGCCCGCGTCCAACCCGACCACGAAGTCCACCTCGTCGGTGCGCGCGGTGAGCATCAGCACAGCCAGATCCGCGCCGCGGGCGCGCACCTGACGGCAAACCTCCAGCCCGTCCATGCCGGGCAGACCGAGGTCGAGGATGAGCAGATCGTGGCCGCCCTCCAGCGCACGCTGCAGCACGGCGGGACCGAAACTCTCGACGGTCACCGAATAGCCCTCGCGGCCGAGGGCGCGCGACAGCGGAGCGGCGATGGCCTCGTCGTCCTCGGCCAGCAGTACGGCGGTCATACGCCCAGGTTACGGCCTCACCGGTAGCTGCGGCGGTCGTCCCAGCGGTCGTCGTGCCCGTTGCGCTGGCGTTCGACCTCGAACACCTGGTGATACAGCAGCGAATGCACCTGCTGCACGGACGGGATGTCGTCGTACTCCAGTGGCTCCGAGGAGGACGACTCGATGACCAGCGTCCCGGTGCCGAGCAGTCGGTCGAACAGGCCGTGCCGGAACTGAACACTGGAGATCCGGCTCATCGGGATGTCGATGCCGCTGTGGGTGATCACACCTTGGCGCACCAGCACCCTGCGGTCGGTGACGATGAAATGCGTCGACTTCCAACTGACTATCGGTGCGACACAACGCCATAGGAGAATCACCAGGTACACCGCGAGCACCGTGATCAGCAATGCGAAGCGCGCGGTCCCCTCGGCCCTGCGCGAGATGAGTCCCCCCGCGAAACCGGCCAGCGCGGTCGCGACGATCAGTGTCACGATCGGCCAGAAGAGCATCTTCCAATGCGGATGACGATGGAGCAGCAACTGTTCGTCGGGCGCCAGGACATCCTCCGGATAACCCATGCCACGCACCCTACCGGGTGCGGATACCGAAAGACGCACGCCGCAGCGCGTCATGCTGCACAATCGTCAGCCTGCGTGTGACGATTCCTCCACGCAGTTGCTTCCCGCTCGACCTGGCTCCGCCCCCGCCCGAAGTGCACCGCACAACGCCCGGTTGCCCACATAGCCGAATTCCGACCGTGGAGGAACGCGTGACCAAGGACCTGACATCGCTGGAAATCCTGACCGAACTCGAACCCGTGGCCGAACAGAATCTCGATCGGCACCTGTCCATGGCGAAAGACTGGAATCCGCACGACTACGTGCCGTGGACGCACGGCCGCAATTTCGCCGCGCTGGGCGGCGTGGACTGGGCTCCGGAGCAGTCGAAACTGAGCGAAGTGGCCAGGGTCGCCATGATCACGAATCTGCTCACCGAGGACAATCTGCCCTCCTACCACCGGGAGATCGCGCAGAACTTCTCCGAGGACGGCCCGTGGGGCACCTGGGTCGACCGCTGGACCGCGGAGGAGAATCGGCACGGCATCGTCATACGCGACTACCTGGTCGTCACCCGCGGCGTCGATCCGGTCGCCCTGGAAGAAGCCAGGATGATCCACATGGCCAACGGCGTTCAGTCGCCGGAGGGCTGGGGCGGATTCCTGACGAGCGTCGCCTACGTCACCTTCCAGGAGCTGGCGACCCGTGTGTCGCATCGCAATACGGGCAAGGCGTGTAACGACGCCGTGGCGGATCGCATGCTGCAACGCATCGCCGCGGACGAGAACCTGCACATGATCTTCTATCGCACCCTCTGCGGTGCTGCGCTCGACCTGGTGCCCGACCAGGCGATGCCCGCGATCACCCGGATCGTGACGAACTTCCTGATGCCCGGCGCCGGGATGCCCAACTTCCGCCGCTATGGCGTGCTGATGGCCAAGCACGGCATCTACGACCTGCGCCAGCACCTCGAGGAAGTCATCCAGCCGGTGCTCAAGCAGTGGAACGTCTTCGAGCGCTCGGATTTCGGGCCGCGCGGCGAGCAGGCGCGCGACGAGCTGGGCTTGTTCGTGGACAAGCTCGGCAAGAAGGTGATCAAGTTCGAGGAGCAGCGCGAACGCGCGCTCGCCCGCGAGGCCGCGCGCGCCGTCCCGCAGCAGGCCTGATCACCGGTCGCCTTGTGCCGCTTGCCGTTTCGTCGCCGGTCACGGCTGCGCGCGTAGATGTGTGACGTCGGCGGCGGACACCGCCGCACCGGCGATGAGCAAGCGGCCCGCGTCGTCGATGTCCTCGGCGATGCCGGTCAGCGTCCGGCCGCCGGGTAGCTCGGCGCGGACTTGCACGCCGATGGTGGCGCACCGCTCGCGGTAGGCGGCGGCCAGCTCGCCGATCGCCCAGTCGCCGTCGCGCCAAGCGGTGAAACGACGCGCGAACTCGGTCAGCAGCGAGCACACGAGCACCGTGCGGTCGGTCTCCTTCGCCCCGGCGAGAACGAGCGAGGTGGCGTGCGGCACCGGCAGTTCCGCCTCGGTGAGGCTCACGTTGAGCCCGACGCCGACCACCACCGCCGGCGCGCCGGCGCCCGACGCGACCTCAGCGAGGATGCCCGCGACCTTGCGTCCATCGATGAGCACGTCGTTGGGCCACTTGAGCTCGGCGGCCACGCCCGCGGTCGCCCGCAACGCGTCGACCACGGCCACGCCGGTCAGCAGGGACAGCCAGCCGAGCGTGGCCGGGTCGATTCCGCGCAACCGCACCAGCAGTGACATCGAGATCTGCGCCCGGGCCGGGCTGACCCAGGCCCTGGCGTGCCGGCCGCGCCCCTGCTCCTGGGCCTCCGCCAGGAGAACCGCGTGGTCGGCGCCCGGCTGGGCCGCGCGCCCGATCAGGTCCGTGTTCGTGGACCCGGTCGACTCCACCACGTCGATCTGCGAGAAGAACGACAGCTCGGGCGACTCGATGACGTTGCGCCGTAATTGCTCCGCATCCAACGGTGGCCTCTGCATACCGGCAGGCTACCCGCCGGGCGAGGCGCTATCCGACCAGGTCGTACTCGCCGAGGATCGGGTCGCGTGCCGCCGTGCGTACCCCATCACCTTCCGCGGACGGCGCCTCGACGGCGGTCTCGGACCAGGTCTCGGGCTCTCCGTACTTCGGCTCGGCCTCGACGGCCTGCGTGTGCGTCCACGCCGCGGCGGCGGCGTATTCGGCGACCGTTTTGCTCCATTCCCACATGCCGGGCTCCTCCCCTGAGCTCGAAAATCGGTCGCCCCCAGGCTATCCGGACACCCCCGGCGGGCGATACTCATTTTCCGCCTTCCCGACCCGGCGACCGACCAGGAATTTTGTCGCGGAAGTATGATCTAGCTGCGGTTTTTACTCGTCGGTAGCGCGGACTGGGTTAGAGAGAAGCACTGGCACTGGTTACACTCCGAAGCCATGACGAGTGTCCAGCAGCAGCCCGCCGCAGGCCCGGCGGGTTCCCCCGATATCCACACCACCGCCGGGAAGCTGGCTGACCTGCGGAATCGGCTGGAAGAGACACAGCACCCGATGGGTGAGGCCGCAGTCGACAAGGTGCACGCGAAGGGCAAGATGACCGCCCGCGAGCGCATCCTCGCCCTGCTGGACGAGGGTTCCTTCGTCGAACTCGACGCGCTGGCCCGCCATCGCAGCGTCAACTTCAGCCTGGAGCACAACCGTCCGCTCGGCGACGGCGTGGTGACCGGCTACGGCACCATCGACGGTCGTGACGTCTGCATCTTCAGCCAGGACGTCACGGTGTTCGGCGGCAGTCTCGGCGAGGTCTACGGCGAGAAGATCGTCAAGGTGATGGACCTGGCCCTGAAGACCGGCCGCCCACTGATCGGCATCAACGAGGGCGCGGGCGCGCGCATTCAGGAGGGCGTCGTCTCGCTGGGCCTCTACGGCGAGATCTTCCACCGCAACATCCAGGCTTCCGGCGTGATCCCGCAGATCTCGTTGATCATGGGCCCGGCCGCGGGCGGTCACGTGTACTCCCCGGCGCTGACCGACTTCGTGGTGATGGTCGACGGCACCAGCCAGATGTTCGTCACCGGCCCGGACGTCATCAAGACGGTCACCGGCGAGGACGTCACCATGGAGGACCTGGGCGGCGCGCACACGCACATGGTGAAGTCCGGTGTGGCGCACTACGTCGCCTCCGGCGAGCAGGACGCGCTGGACTACGTGAAGGACCTGCTGTCCTACCTGCCGAGCAACAACCGCGCCGAGGCGCCGCGGTTCCCGGCCACCGATCCGATCCCCGGCGCGATCGAGGACTCGCTCACCGACGAGGACCTCGAGCTGGACACGATCATCCCGGACTCGCCGAACCAGCCCTACGACATGCACGAGGTGATCCGTCGCCTGCTCGATGACGACGAGTTCCTCGAGGTGCAGGCCGAGCGCGCGATGAACGTCATCGTCGGCTTCGGCCGGGTAGACGGCCGCAGCGTCGGCATCGTGGCCAACCAGCCCACCCAGTTCGCCGGCTGCCTGGACATCGACGCGTCGGAGAAGGCCGCGCGGTTCGTGCGCACCTGCGACGCGTTCAACATCCCGATCATCACCCTGGTCGACGTTCCCGGCTTCCTGCCCGGCACCGGACAGGAGTACAACGGCATCATCCGGCGCGGCGCGAAGCTCCTCTACGCCTACGGCGAGGCCACTGTGGGCAAAATCACGATCATCACGCGCAAGGCCTACGGCGGCGCCTATGACGTCATGGGTTCCAAGCACATGGGCGCCGACGTGAACCTCGCCTGGCCGACCGCGCAGATCGCCGTCATGGGCGCTTCCGGCGCCGTCGGATTCGTCTACCGCAAGCAACTGCAGCAAGCCGCCAAGGAGGGCGCAGACGTCGACGCCCTGCGGCTCGAGCTGCAGAACGAGTACGAGGACACGCTCGTGAACCCGTACGTCGCCGCCGAGCGCGGATACGTGGACGCGGTCATCCCGCCGTCGCACACGCGCGGCCAGATCGTGTCCGCGCTGCGACTGCTCGAACGCAAGATGGTGACCCTTCCGGCGAAGAAGCACGGCAACATTCCGCTGTGATCGAGCGATACCCTCGTTAGGCCGCGCATGCTTGTTGCTGAGACGCAATGAGCGAATCCGAGGATGATTGCTTCATCCGTAAACAGCCGGAAAATGGGAACAGCCTGATCAGGTGATCATCCCGATCGAGGCAAAGAGAGGACCTGGCACTGTGACGACCGTGGCAGAAGAAGATGTGTTGAGCGCCGTCGAACTGGATCTCACAGTCGACCCGATCGCGGACGAGATCGGTGCGGCCACCGACCCGGACGCCGACGCGCCGCTTGCCGAAGCCACCGCGGAGCCGTTCTTCCGTGTTGTGAAGGGCTCACCCACCGACGAGGAACTCGCCGCGCTGGTGTGCGTGCTGTCCGCCATCGCGAGCGACAGCGAGCCGGCGGGTCCGTCCGGGCCGCCGGACATGTGGGGCCGTCCCACGCTCATGCACCGCGGCAGTTCGCCGTTCTCCCCGTACGCTTTCCCGCAGCTGTCCCACCTGCGCGGGTGACCCATCTGATTCTCGCTTCGGCGTCGCCTGCCCGCCGGGAGGTGCTCCGCTCGGCGGGTATCGACCCGATCGTCCGAGTCTCCGCAGTGGACGAGGACGCGGTGGCCGCTGCGCTGCCCGAGGGCACGCCACCTCAGGTGGTCGTGGTGGAGCTCGCGCGAGCCAAGGCGGCCGCCGTAGCCGCAGGCATTCCGGAGTTCGCCGCCGACTGCGTTGTGGTGGCCTGTGATTCGATGCTGCTCGTCGACGGCGAGCTCCAGGGCAAACCGCATACCCCCGAGGTCGCGCGTGCCCGCTGGGGCGACATGGCCGGACGCAGCGCGGACCTCGTGACCGGCCACTGCGTCATGCGGCTGGCGGACGGTCAGGTCACCGCCGAAGCGGTCGACTGCAGCAGCACCACCGTGCATTTCGCCAAGCCGGAACCGGACGAGCTGGACGCCTACATCGCCACCGGCGAGCCGCTTCAGGTGGCGGGTGCGTTCACTCTCGACGGACTCGGCGGCTGGTTCGTCGATCGCATCGACGGCGACCCGTCCAGCGTCATCGGAATCGGGCTACCACTGCTGCGCCGACTGCTTGGCGACGTTGGGATCAGCGTTACGCAGTTGTGGGGCCACACGGCCTGACGGGGTGGTCAACGCCTCGGCGTCACCGCCAGGGGGCACCGTTGCCGCCTCGTGTGTCTCGTCGTGTGACGCGGCGATGAGTTCCAGCCGCGCCACGCACAACTCCGGCTCGACGAACGGATGTATCCGGACGTCGATCTCGCCGCGCGCGCCGCTCCGACCGAGTACCTCTTCGAGCAGGCCCAGATGGACTCCGCACACCACCTCGGAGTGCGTCCGGGCGAGTTCGCGCAGCGGACAGGCCGTCAACCGGATCAGCACCTTGTCCCCGCTCTCCGAGGACGGGTCGCGTTCGGGCGCGAAGCCGAGTTCCGACATCAGCGTCATGGTGACGTCCTTGGCGTCCTCCAGCGATTCGACCCGGTGCTCACCGATGTCGAGCTTGGTCCCCCATGCCCGGCCCGCCGCGACGGCGGCCTCCGATCTGCGCCGCGGATCCGGCCCCAGCTGGTCGGCGAGCACCTGCGCCAAGTCCTGGTAGCCCACCGATCGCTGCACCGCGCTGTAACCGATGCGCGGACGACCGCGACCTCGCGGCGGCTGCTGGAATTGCCGGACGAGGGATTCCCTGGTGAGCACGTCCAGATGGAACCGGACCGTGGTGACGTGCTGCCCGGTGATCCTGGCCAGTTCCTGGGCATCGAGAGGCTCACTGGCGCCACGTAGGATCGCGAGCAGTCGCCGCCGCGGCCAAGAATCGGACATAGCTCACCCCTCCTCCCGGGAGACTTTATCGGATCCAGGTGCCACTTATTCGCCCCTCATCCGATTTGTGATCTGAAACGAGAGTCACTGTCGTCTCACACCTACCATCGCTGTGAAACTTCCCGATCGCTGCCACCGACCGCCCTAACCCACGTGCGAAGGACCCATACCGTGCCCGTTGCTCCGGATCCTCATCCCTCGTTCGGTTCCTACGCACACTCTCACCGACTAGTAACCACCGAGTGGCTGTCGGCAAACATAGGCGCGAAGGGACTCAAGATCATCGAGGCCAACGAGGACACGCTGCTCTACGACATCGGGCACGTTCCGGGCGCCACCAAACTGGATTGGCGAAGCGATCTGAACGATCCGGTCACGCGCGACTATATCGACGGAACCCGCTTCACCGAACTAATGCGCGCCAAAGGAATAGAACGTGACGACACCGTGGTGATCTACGGGGATCGGGGCAACGCGCAGGCGGCGCACACGGCGTGGGTATTCGCCCTGTTCGGGCACGAGGACGTGCGGTTGCTCGACGGTGGACGGGCGGCGTGGATCTCGGAGGAACGCGACACGACCTTCGAGCCCGCCTACACCGTGGCCTGCGAATACCCGACCGTGCGCCGTGACGACGGCACCGCTCGCGCCTTCCGCGAGGACGTGCTCGCCCACCTCGGCAAGCCGCTGCTCGACGTGCGCTTGCCCGACGAGTACTCCGGCGCGCGCAGCCACAAGCCGGACGATCCGGAAGACGCGGCGCTGCGCGGTGGCCATATTCCCACCGCGTCGAACATCCCGTGGACCGAGGCGCTCGCCTCCGACGGGCGGTTCCGCTCGCGCACCGAACTCGCCGACATCTATCGGACGCTGCCCGGCCAGGACGAGCTGATCGTCTACAGTCGGGTCGGCGTACGGTCCAGCCACACCTGGTTCGTGCTGACCTATCTGCTCGGCTACGACCGCGTGCGCAACTACGACGGCTCCTGGACCGAGTGGGGCAACTCGGTGCGGATGCCGATCGCCAAGGGGGATGAACCCGGCGAGGTCCCCGTTGGCGGTGGTTCGAGACGCACCCGCGGCAGGTAGGGCTGTGAGCCGGGTGCCAGCGAACCGAGAACACAGCGCACTCGGGCACGGCGGAGCCGAGCCCCAGCGAGGCGCAGTCGTGTACGGTCCCGACCACAGGCCGCGTACGTTGTGATCCACGACCTACTGTGGAGTAGGGCTAGCCGAGTTCGGCGTCTGTTGGCAGACTGCCTACACTCGCCGAGACGTAAGTTTTGTCGACTACGGGAGCGGAGCCTGCGCAGCAACCCCATCCCCGCGAAGCGACCAAAGAATGCACACAGGAGGCTCAGTGCCCAGCCATGCCAGCGCGCGGATCACGAAGGTACTCGTAGCTAACCGGGGCGAAATCGCCGTGCGTGTGATCCGGGCGGCCAAGGACGCCGGTATCGGCAGCGTCGCGGTGTACGCCGAGCCGGACGCCGATGCACCGTTCGTGAAGCTCGCCGACGAGGCCTTCGCCCTGGGCGGCCAGACCTCGGCCGAGTCGTACCTCGTGTTCGACAAGATTCTCGACGCCGCGGCCAAGTCCGGCGCCGACGCCATCCACCCCGGCTACGGCTTCCTGTCCGAGAACGCCGACTTCGCCCAGGCGGTCATCGACGCCGGGCTGATCTGGATCGGCCCCTCGCCCCAATCGATCCGCGACCTGGGCGACAAGGTCACCGCCCGGCACATCGCCGAGCGCGCGAACGCGCCGATGGCCGCGGGCACGAAGGATCCGGTCAAGAACGCGAACGAGGTCGTCGAATTCGCCGAGAAGTACGGCGTTCCGGTAGCCATCAAGGCCGCGTTCGGCGGCGGTGGCCGCGGCATGAAGGTCGCGCACTCCGTCGAGGAGATCCCCGAGCTGTACGACTCGGCGGTGCGCGAGGCGGTCGCCGCCTTCGGCCGCGGCGAGTGCTTCGTGGAGCAGTACCTGGACAAGGCCCGGCACGTCGAGGCTCAGGTGCTCGCGGACAAGCACGGCAACGTCGTGGTCGCGGGCACGCGCGACTGCTCGTTGCAGCGGCGCTTCCAGAAGCTCGTCGAGGAGGCGCCGGCTCCGTTCCTGTCCGACGAGGTGCGTGCGAAGATCCACGCCTCGGCCAAGGCCATCTGCAAGGAAGCCCACTACTACGGCGCGGGCACCGTGGAGTACCTGGTGCAGGGCGAGACCGTCTCCTTCCTCGAGGTGAACACTCGTCTGCAGGTCGAGCACCCGGTCACCGAGGAGACCTCGGGTATCGACCTCGTGCGCCAGCAGTTCCGGATCGCCAACGGCGAGAAGCTGGAAATCACCGCGGACCCGGCCCCGCGCGGCCACTCCTTCGAGTTCCGCATCAACGGCGAGGACGCCGGCCGCGGCTTCCTGCCCGCCCCCGGCCCCGTCATCGTCTACCAGGAGCCGGCCGGCCCCGGCGTGCGCGTGGACTCCGGTGTGGTGCAGGGCAGCGTGATCGGCGGACAGTTCGACTCGATGCTGGCCAAGCTGATCGTCACCGGCGAGAACCGCACCCAGGCACTGGAGCGGGCGCGGCGCGCGCTGGCCGAATTCCAGGTCGACGGCCTGGCCACGGTCATCCCGTTCCACCGGGCGATCGTCGAGGACCCCGCATTCGTGGGTGACGGCGAGAAGTTCGACGTCTACACCAAGTGGATCGAGAACGAGTGGGTCAACACCGTCGAGCCGTTCGCCGGCGCGGGCGCTGCGGCCGACGAGGACGAGGAACTGCCGCGGCGGAAGGTCGTCGTGGAGGTCGGCGGGCGCCGCGTCGAGGTGTCGCTGCCCGGCAACTTCACCGTCGGAGCCGGAGCCGGCGGGGCAGCGGGCAACGGCGCCGGTGTGATCCGCAAGAAGCCCAAGCCCCGCAAGCGTGGCGGCGCGGGCGGCGGCGCGGCCTCGGGTGACGCGGTCACCGCTCCGATGCAGGGCACCGTCGTCAAGGTCGCCGTCGAGGAGGGCCAGTCGGTCGAGGCAGGCGATCTGATCGTGGTCCTGGAAGCCATGAAGATGGAAAACCCGGTCAACGCCCACAAGGCGGGTGTGGTCACCGGCCTGTCCGTCGAGACGGGCGCGGCGATCACGCAGGGCACGGTTCTCGCAGAGATCAAGTAGACACCTGACGAAGACCGTCTCGGAGCGGGCGCAGGACAACGACGTCCGCGCCCGCTCCGCTCGTTCGGGGTGTGTTCATTTCTCCGGCCTGAGGTTCACGCCGAGGTGTCGTATCGTGATGCGGTGACCAGCTCGCCAAGCGTCTCCCCCGTCGCGGAGCTGATCCGCGCGCGCCGTGCCGCGTCCAGCCGTGCCGACGGGCATCGGCTCGTGCTCGTCGTCGAGGGCGGTGGCAGCCGAGGTGTGTACTCCAGCGGAATGGTGTCCGCGCTGGAGGAACTCGGGCTCGCCGGGGTATTCGACGCGGTGTACGGGACGTCCGCGGGCGCGATCAACGGCGCCTGGCTGCTGTGCGGGCGTGCGATCCCCGGGATGCGCACGTGGACCGACCCGGTGATCATGGGCCGCGCCATCGACCCGGCCCGCCTCCTGCGCGGGCGACCCGCGTTCGATCTGCGGTACCTCGTCCACGAGGTGTACGACAGCATCGAGCCGATGGATTTCGACGCGATTCTGGCGAACTCCACGACGTTCCATCCGATCGCCACCGATACCCGTACCGGTCGGGCGGTCGACCTGCATCCGCATATCACCGACAAGCGCACCCTCATGCGTGCGCTGCGAGCGTCGGCGGGGCTGCCCATCCTGGCCGGGCCACCGGTCAGCTTGGGCGGCTCCGCCTACTTCGACGGCGGTCTCGCCGAGACGGTGCCGATCCGCACCGCCGTCGAAGCGGGCGCCACGCATGCCCTGGTTCTGCGCACCCGCCGCGTCGACGAGAGACGCCCGCCCGCCTCACGACTGCACCAGATCGTGGGCGGCGGCTATCTGCGTGCGGTGGCCCCCGGCGCCTATCGTGCGTGGCTGGAACGCCCGCGTCAGCAGGACATCGAGGACAAGGCGCTGGCCGCTCTCGGCGATTCCGTCCTGCAGATCCACCCGCCGCCGGGGTCCCCCGATATCGACAGCGCCGCACGCGATACGACGCTCCTGGCCGCCGCCCTCCATATCGGCCGCCACGCCGTCCTCAGCGCCCTCTCCACCACCATCCACGCCGTATAGCGGTACTCGCTGCACGTGTCGCGCTTGGTCACACAACGCCCGCGCGGTGCGTGCGGCCGCCATCCTGTCCTCGATGGCCGCTCCTCCACCGCCCCGCCGTAGTGCGGTGATCGCGGCACACCGTGGCGCTGCTCACACAGCGCCCGCGCTCCGTGGGGCAGCCATTTTGTGCTCGCCGGACCCCTTCTCCACCCTGGAGTGGGCATCACCGCGAACTGCGTTTCCCTGGCGGGCACGACGCCCCGGGCTACGGGCCGAACCGGGCGAAGAAGTCAAGAAAGCTTGACGCGAGTGCCGTTGGAGAGCACGAAGTCGTGGAGTTCGAGATGGTCGGGGCTGGTGTTCGGCGGGAGGTCGAAGACCAGTTGGGTGGTGGCAGATCGGCCGGGGCGCAGTTCGAAGGAGTAGCCGAGGCGCTGTTGCGTGTTCTGCCACATGGTGGCGGTGGCGTTGTGGTCGAAGGGAGTGCCCTGTGCGTCGACGAGGCGCTGCCCCAGCGGTAGGAACCACTTCACCTCGTCGGAGATATTGCGGATGGTCAGTGTGGCGGTCAGGAACGAGCCTGCGGCCGTTTGCCATCCGATTCGGGAGACGCCCGCGTCCACGTTCGTCACGACGAATTCGAACTTGCCGTCGCGGACGGGGGTGCCGACCGGCGCGACGGCGGCAGGGTCGGGCAGCCGCTGGTCCTGGGGCGGTCCCGGGTGCTCTACAGCCGCCACGGAAGGCGGCAGCGCCGGGGCGGGCGTGCCCGAGTCGCCCGATCTGCTCCCCGCCGCGATCAGGGCGACGCACCCTGCGGCGAACGCGAAGGGCGCGAGGAAAATTACGACCAGCGCGCCGATCAACTTCGACAGCAAACCCCGGCGCCGTCGCGGGGGGCGTCGGAGCACCGGCGTGACCGGGCGTCGTGCCGGAACCGCTGGATAACCAGGACGTCCGACCGACGGGAAGACCTTGCGCGCCGGTGCGCCGGGCCGCGAATAGGGCGGTGGCACAGCCGGACCCGGCCTCGGGGACAGTACGCGCGCCTGAAGAGCCAGCAACCGCGCCTGCCAACCGCTGCCCTGGTGTCCGCGCCGGACCGGTGCAGCAGGGTAGGACGCATTCTGATACCCCCGCCGGGCAACGGTGTACGGCTGTCCGGCAACGGGATAGCGATTACCCGCTGGGGGCTGTTGCGTACCGCGATAGCCCGGCACAGCAGAACCCGGATTCGAAACACCCGGCCCCGGAGCCGGATAGGGACGGGGCGCGAGCAGAGACCAGTCGAGTTCGGTGGCCACCAGGGTCGGCGTGGGCCCCGGCTCCGGTAGGACCTTTGTGGGCGTGGGCGCAGGTCGCGCGGCCGCCTCCGAACCGCTTGCCCGCGGGCGAGCCCCGGGCAAGCCGTCGGCGGCGCCGGACTGCGCGGCGGCAACATGTTCCTGCGAGTGCCCGCTCTCTGCGGCCTCCCCGGCTGAGTTCCCGGATTCGGGCAGGTGCTCGGTCGGCGCCCGCTGTGGCACGAGCGCCGCCGGTCCATCGGGCTTCGTTGCCGGACGGCCAGCGCCGGAAGGCGTGGGTGGCGGTGCCGCGTGCGGGGCCGCGGCACCGATCGCGGCGCGTGCGGCGGCGGCGAATTCGCCTGCGGTGGGGAATCGTTCGTCCGGATCCTTGGCCAGACCACGCGCAATGACGGCATCCAGCGCAGCGGGAACATCGGCGCACACCGAGCGGGCCCGTGGTGGCGCCGACATCAGGTGGGCGTGCATCTGCTGCGCGGGATCGGTGTCGCCGTAGAGGCGCGAACCGGTGAGGCATTCGTAGAGCACGCAGGCCAGCGAGTAGACGTCCGCGCGACCGTCCACCGCACCGGTGAACCGTTCCGGCGCCATATACGCCAGCGTGCCGATTGCCATCCCGGTGGTGGTCACGGCCGTCTGGCCTAGCCCGTGCGCGATGCCGAAGTCGATCAGATAGGTGAAGCCGCTGGGATGGACGACGATGTTCGAGGGTTTGACGTCGCGGTGCACCAGCCCCGCCCGGTGCGCCGCGTCGAGCGCGACAGCGACGTGACCGACGATGCCGACCGCCACGTCCGGTGTCATCCGCCCCGCGGCCACGAGTTTGCCCGCCAGATCGGCGCCGTCGACGAATTGCATGTCGATGTAGATCCGGCCGTCGATTTCGCCGAACCGGTGGATCCGCGGGACGTGCGGGTCGCGCAGCTGTGCCACGGCCGCGGCCTCGCGCTCGAATCGCTTGCGGTAGCCCCCAGTGGCGGCGAGTTCGGCGGGCAAGAGCTTCAACGCCACCCAGCGCGCCGCCGCCGTGTCGTACGCCAGCCACACCTGCCCCATGCCGCCCTTGCCGAGCAGCCGCTCCAGCCGGTAACCCCCGAATCGCACCTCCCTCATCGCGAACCTCCAGTCACCGTCGACATCTGGTCGACCCGCCCCTCGCCTGCGGAGCCGACAACAGAAATCACCAGCTCACCGTGTGTATACCGAGGACATGGCCTCTTCGGAGCGTAACCGCACGCCGCGGGACACACCACTGTGTGCTGGACGACAGTCCCCTGCGGCGCCGTCCGTCGAACGGCCTTCGCCCGGTGCGGCGCTTGTACCGCACGCCTGCCGCGGCGACCTCCGGCCCTGGACCGGCATCAGATGCGGGCCGGCGCACTCGAGCGGCCCACCGGGCGTCTCCCCGCGAATCGCTGCGGAATCTCGGTCTCAGCGCCGACGCGGCGGCCGAGACGCACCACGGTTGGCGATGTCGTACGCGAGCCGAACCCCGCCCGTCCCCGCGACACGAACGCCATGACCCGCAACGGCTAGCCTGCTCCACATGAAGCATCTACCCGAAGTCCGCCTCGGCAGCACCGAACGCGCCAGCGCGATGCCGGGGAAGTCCGCGTATGTCGCGGCAGGGCTGTTCGGTGGCGCGGAATGCTACGCAGGTGCGCTGTTCGGCAGCCGGCGCGGCGAGGCGGGCGAGGACTGATGGAACCGATCGAGATCAACGCGGGCGCTTGGTATCTGCGTGCTCTGCGCGCGGACGACCGCATCGATGACCGCCCCGCGCTGACCGAGGGCGGCGTCACCGACCCGGACTACGTGGCCCGGCGCAGCGCGGCCTGGGCCGAGGAGACCCACTTCTCCTGGGCCGTCTGCGAACCGACCACCGCCGAGCTGGTGGCCGAGATCGGGGTGACGCCCGCAGGCGACGGCACCGCGAGCATCACCGGCTGGGCGCGCCCGGGCTACCAGCCGGCCCTGGAGGCCGGGCTGACGTCCGTCCGCCGCTTCATCGAGAGCGGTTTGGGCCTGCGCCCGGTCTCCTCCTGACCAGGCGCGAGCCCAGGAAAAGCATCGCAAGCCCACCCAGCCTGCGCACAGACCGTGTTGGCTGTGCCTTGTCCGATGACGACTGGGCGCGATCAGCGCATGACGCCGGTATGCCCGGTGGAATAGCGTCCGGGTTGGGGCCAGATGGTGAGCCCGTGCGGCCCCTTCCCGACGGGGATGCGCGCCAAGAGATCCCAGTTGACGATGTCGATGGCGTACACCTCATTGTGGTGGCGGCCGGACGCCCAGAAGATGCGCCCGTCGGCGGAGATATTGCCCATGTCGGGGCTGCCGCCTCCGGGCACGAACCACTTGTGCACCAGCCCGTTCGCCGCGAAATCCCACACCGAGATGCTGCCTTCGTGCCGATTGGTGATGAGCATCTGCTGGGAGTCGCGGGTGACGTAGAGCCCGTGCGTGCCCTTGCCGGTCGGCACGAAACCGGTGTTCTCGAAGGTGTGCGCGTCGAAGGTGTAGATGCCGTCGGCGGCCATGTCGGCGACGAAGAAGGTGCGCCCGTCCGGCGACAGCTTCACATCCTGCGGCTTGCCCGAGCGGCCACCGGGCAGGTCGACCACCTTGACGACCTTGCGCTCGGCGACGTCGAAGGCCAGCATCCGGCCGATGAATTCGCAGGACGCGAGGCCGAACCGGCCGTCGGCGGTGAAGTCCATGTGATCGACGCCTGCGCAGTCGGGCACCGGCAGAGCGTGGATCTTCTGCCAGGTATGTGGGTCGTAGAAGTCCAGCGACTTGTCCGCCTCCGCGACTACCAGGGCGTACTGACCGTCCGGCGTGTAGTACATGTTGTACGGATCGCGCACGGGAAAGGGCTCCCCCGGCTTGCCCGTGCGGGGATCGATCGGCAACAGACTGCCCCCGCCCAGCGGCAAGTCGTTGGTGACGTAGAGCGATTGCAGGTCGTAGGACGGCACGACATGCTGCGGCTCCGAGCCGCCCGCGGGGTAGGTGTCGATCACCTGGAAGGTGTCCGGATCGATCACCGAGACCGTATTCGATTGGCTGTTGGGCACGTAGACCAGCGGGCGGTGGTCGGTCACGCTCGGGCTCAACTCGCGGTTGGCCGCGTACACGTCGGTCGGCGAGAGCGGCGGCGGCATCCCGGGGAGCAGATCGGTCATGTGCGGTGGGAGCGCATTGGTGGGCGGTGCGGCCACGGTGGTCGTGGCCGCACCGGCCGCCTCGGCGCCCACCGTGCCCGCGTCGCTGGCGGCGCAGCCTGCCACGGCGGACAGCACAGTGAGCGACACCGCGAGGTGGGGCGCGCAGCATCGGTACATACGCTGTCGGTTCACGCGCTGCACCCGCTCGGAGAGTGGTGAAGACGAGAGGACATGGCTGCGAAGCCTAGAAGGTGAATCCGGGATTCCGGCGCACCCCGCGCCGAGGACACCGGAATGCCCGGATCATCCTGTTCGCGAGCTATTCGAGGCTGGTCAGGACCCGATCCAGGGCCTCAACGGCCGCGTCGAGCTCGGCGATCGTGACCGTCAGCGACGGACGGAAGCGGATGCCACGCTCGCCGGTGCCGAGAATCAGGACGCGCTCCCGTTCGCGCAGCGCGGTGAGCACCTCGTCCCGCAGCCGAGCCGAAGACAGCGTGATCGCGCACATCAGTCCCCGCCCACGCGCTTCGGTGGCGTCGGCGTGCCGCGCGGCTACTCCCGCCAGCCGATCGAGCAGATGCGCACCCAGCGGCCGGGACCGTTCGATGAGTTCGTCGCGCTCGAGCACCTCCAGGATGCGCCGGGTGCGCACCATGTCGGCGAGGTTGCCGCCCCAGGTGGAGTTCAGCCGCGAGCTGACCGCGAACACATTGTCGCGCACCTCGTCCACGCGCCCGCCCGCCATGACGCCGCACACCTGGGTCCGCTTGCCGAAGGCGACGACGTCCGGCGCCAGCCCGAGTTGCTGGTAGGCCCAGGTGGTTCCGGTCATACCGACGCCGGTCTGCACCTCGTCCAGGATGAACAGCGCGTCGTTCTCGTGACACAGCCGCTGCACGGCTTGCAGGAACTGCGGGCGCAGATGCCGGTCGCCGCCTTCGCCCTGGATCGGCTCGGCGATGAAACACGCGATGTCGTCCGGGTTTTCCGCAAATGCCCGGCGCGCCTGGGCCAGCGCGCACGCTTCCGCCTCCTCGACGTCGAAGGCGTCGGTCAGGTAGGGCGCCTTGATGCGGGGCCAGTCGAACGCGGGAAAACGCGCCGTCTTCACCGGATCGGTGTTGGTGAGCGACATGGTGTAGCCGGTGCGGCCGTGGAACGCGCCGGTCAGATGCAGCACCTTGGTGCCGAGTTCCGGTGCGCGACCGTGTGATTCGTTGTGCCTGCTCTTCCAGTCGAACGCGATCTTGAGGGCGTTCTCCACCGCGAGACCGCCGCCGTCGATGAAGAACAGGTGCGGTAGGCGGGGATCGCCGAGCACCCGTACGAACGTCTCGACGAAGCGGGCCATCTCCACGGTGTAGATGTCGGAGTTGCTCGGCTTGTTCAGTGCCGCGGTGAGGAGTTCGGCACGGAACTCCTCGTCGTCGGCGAGGGCTGGATGGTTCATGCCCAGCGCGTTGGAGGCGAAGAAGCCGAACATGTCGAGGTAGGCGGTGCCGTCACGTTCGTCGACGAGACGGCAGCCGCGGGACTGTCGGAGGTCGAGTACGAGGTCGAAGCCGTCGGCGAGGATGCTGGCCGACAAGATCTCATGGACCCGGGCGGCGGGGGTGACCGCCGGGCGGGTGCGTTCCAGTTCGATGGTCACGCCCTGAGGGTACGTAAAATTTTACGCAACCTCTACACCAAATCGGATTAATTCCGAGCAATCCCTACCTGTCATAGAATGTCTGAAGGATGATGGTGCTTCGGGTGCGTACGTTGGCGGTCGCTCTGATCTCTTGGAGCAGCTGTTCGAGGTGCCTCGGAGACGCCACGCGCACCAGCAGGATGTAGCTCTCGTCGCCGGCCACCGAGTGGCAGGCCTCGATGCCGGGGATGTGCTGGAGCACCGCGGGCGCGTCATCGGGTTGCGACGGGTCGAGAGGAGTGATCGCGACGAATGCCGACAGCAGCTGGCCGAGTGCTTCCGGATCGACGTGCGCGGTATACCCGCGGATCACGCCGCGGGCCTCTAATCGGCGGACCCGCGATTGCACGGCGGACACCGACAGACTTGCCTTTTCGGCCAGATTCGACAGGGTGGCCCGTCCATCGGCCATCAGTTCACGAATCAGCAGGCGATCGATGTCATCGAGTACGGGTCTTGCCGGTGTATCCGCCATCAGCGAAGGCTAACCCAGGCAGCCCGCCTCGTGTCCGGAACCTGACCTCCCTCCTCCCGCTATGTGGGACGCACACGCCCCGCTCAGCGGGACAAAAATGCCGCGATGCGGCCGAAAGGTACGGCGGAACAACAGATGACTGAAGTACTCGGCGCCAAGACCACTACCCAGGAACTCGCCGCCCGCGCGACCGCGGTGCTGCACGAACTCGGCGTGCAACCGCCGGAACCCGGCGAGCTGCCTGCACGCACTCCGATCACCGGAGGGCAGCTGCTGACCCTCCGGTCCAGCTCGCTCGACGACGTCGACGCCGCGATCGGCCGGGCCGCCACCGCCTTCCAGGCGTGGCGGAGCGTTCCGGCGCCGGTCCGGGCCGCGGTCGTACGCCGACTGGCGCAGCTGCTCACCACGCACAAGAACGACCTGGCCGAGCTCGTGACGCTGGAGGCGGGCAAGATCCCCGCCGAGGCCGCGGGCGAAGTGCAGGAGATGATCGACATCTGCGAGTTCGCCATCGGCCTGTCCCGGCAGCTGTACGGGCACACCATGCCCTCCGAACGACCGGGGCACCGGTTGATGGAGACCTGGCATCCGCTCGGCGTGGTCGGGGTGATCTCGGCGTTCAACTTCCCGGTCGCGGTGTGGGCGTGGAATACGGCGATCGCACTGATCTGCGGTGACACCGTGGTGTGGAAGCCCTCGGAGACGACGCCGCTGACCGCGGTGGCCTGCCACGCGTTGCTACGGCGTGCGGCGAGCGAGGTCGGCGCGGATCCCGATGTGCATCAATTGATCCAGGGCGCGCGCGACGTCGGGTCCCGCCTGGTCGAGGACGAACGAGTGGCGCTGGTGAGCGCGACCGGCTCGGTGCGGATGGGGCGGCTCGTCGCGCCGCGGGTTGCCGAGCGGCTCGGACGCAGTCTGCTGGAGTTGGGCGGCAACAACGGCGCGATCGTCACCGCCTCCGCTGATCTCGAGCTCGCGGTGCGGGCGATCGTGTTCGCGGCGGCGGGCACGGCCGGGCAGCGCTGCACCACGCTGCGGCGGCTGATCGTGCACCGCGACGTGGTCGACCCGCTGATCGACCGGCTCGAGCGGGCATATCGGCAGCTGCCCGTCGGCAATCCGCTCGACGACGGGGCGCTGGTCGGTCCACTGATCGACGGGAAGGCCTATACCGGAATGCGCGCCGCGCTGGACAAGGCGGTGACCGACGGCGGTGAATTGGTCTGCGGCGGTGAGCGAGTCGAGGGGTACGGCGACGAGGCCTACTATGTGCGTCCCGCTATCGTGCGCATGCCCGCCCAGACCGCGGTGGTGCGCGAGGAGACCTTCGCGCCGATCCTGTACGTGCTCGCCTACGACGATTTCAACCACGCGATCACTTTGCACAACGAAGTGCCGCAGGGCCTTTCGTCTTCCATCTTCACCACGGACCAGCGCGAGGCCGAACGCTTCCTGGCCGCCGACGGGTCCGACTGCGGGATCGCCAACGTCAACATCGGCACCTCCGGCGCCGAGATCGGCGGCGCCTTCGGCGGCGAGAAGCAGACCGGCGGCGGGCGCGAATCCGGCTCGGACTCCTGGAAGGCCTATATGCGCCGGGCCACCAACACGATCAACTACTCCACTGAACTCCCCCTCGCCCAGGGCATCGAGTTCGGCTGAACACCCCCGCCCACCAGCGGATTCGGTGTTACACACATTCCTGTGTAGTGTTGTGTGTACCCGACGCGGGGTGGAGCAGCTCGGTAGCTCGCTGGGCTCATAACCCAGAGGCCGCAGGTTCAAATCCTGTCCCCGCTACTAGAATGCGGCCCGGAACACACAGTTCCGGGCCGTTTTTCTTTGCCGGAGGGGCGTCACGGACGGCGCACGTCGTCGCCCCCCGCCGGCGACGTGGAACACTTCTGCGACGAGGATCGCATATCTGTTACCACGCTCACATCCCCAAGCGGTGGATCCGCGTCAGAATTGCCGTTGCGGACTCATAGCCGGCGCTGCGGCAAAGCACGCGTTAACAGACGATTACGAGGCAGTCCTTGGATTGCGGTACCGATGTCGCCGTGTCACGATATTTTCGAGTCGCACCCGGACAATTCATCCCGAAGCGTTTACCCACAGGCAATGCCCGGTTCCCATCGCCGCGCCGGCTTGTCTCCTTCGGCGTGTTCGTATGGATTCAATCGCCAATGTCGGCCATCCCTGCGTGCAACAGCAAGAATCTGTGAGGAATGTTTCGCGTGAGTGATTTCTGGAATGTCAGCTCGTCTCTGGCGTGCCTCAGCGTCGGCATTTCATTGTATGGTGCCATCGCATATCTGGCGGGGATACTGGAAGGTGACACACGGCCGCGTATCGCATCGTGGGCGGCGTGGTGCACCGCGAATACCGTATTCGCGGTCGTGGCGTATCTCGAGGGAGCGCATCTTGCGGCGAGCATAAACGCCGCTGCGGCAGCTATGAATGCCGCGGTCATCGCCGTCGGTATAACGCGTGGGTCCGGTCTGCGACCGGGAGACAATATCGATTGGGCTTGTCTGATTTCTTCGATCGCCTGTGTAATGGTCACGGTCGAAGTACCGGAGAAGGCGTTCGGCGCACTCTTTGCCGTGTGCGCGAATCTCATTGCCACCGTGCCGACGCTCCGGCACGCATGGTTCAAACCCCATGAAGAAACCTGGCAAATGTTCGCCGCGAATGCCTTTGCCGGCGGTCTCGGCTTGCTCGGAGTGCTCATGGTGAGCGGATTCGAATTCGCTTCGATTGCCGGTCCACTGATTTCTGCGGCAGGCAATGTCGGCTTGGTTGCCCTTACGGTTGGCCGGGGTCGATTCACCGATGACGCTGTCGTCCCGGTGAGAGTTGGTTGACCACACATGCGATCACTCATCTCCAATATCGGCGACTGCTTCGCCGATCCCGGTGAACTCCCCCAGGGGCAGGCCCAACGCGCCCTCGATATCCACACCCTGTGTTCCCCGCGCTGCCTCGTCTTGCAGCGAGCGAAGCGTGCGCTCGGTGTAGACGACCGAGACGGACCACTGACCGGTGCGCCACAGGGCGGTCGGTGACCCCCGGCCGGGCAGGTTGCTCGCACTGACAACGCCCTGGGCCCGAGGGCCGATGGCACTCTGGCCCAGGGCTTCCCGCCGAAGCCCGGCCCACTCCATCGACAGTGTCGAGCACGGTCACTACCGCGTCTCCTTCGGTCTGTAGCTGGTCGGGCGTAGCCGTGCCTGGGCTCCCTGTGCCTCCCCAGTTCGCCACGGTGCGTGCGGTGATGCTCAGCGTGGCGGCGAACTTGTCGACGCCGAGCAGCATGGCTTCCCGCAGTGCCTTCGATTCGATTCCCGTCCAGCGATAGATGATCATCGGTCCAGCTCCAGCTCCAGCCCCTGCTCGCGCTGCCGTTGTGCAGCGAAACGACACCGCACTATGAACGCGGCCGAGCCTCTCGACGAGGCGCTCTGTTCGTCGTTGCCGATGCTGCTCACTGCGGGCGCGAGCGTTTCGGAGCACCGGCGGGCCAATGCTCGGTCCAGATTCCGCCAGCCGGGAATGATCTTGCGGGGCAGTCTCGAGGTGTGGATACGACAACGACGATGACTACGCACATCGGAATCGAGCCGGGCATCCTGTATTTCGGAACGCCAGTCGTGCTGATCTCCACGGTGAACGAAGACGGAACGCCGAACCTCGCGCCGATGTCGTCGGCGTTCTGGCTCGGTTGGCGCTGCATCTTGGGGCTGGGTGCCGGATCGAAGACGCCGCAGAACATGCTCCGCACCGGAGAATGCGTGTTGAATCTGCCCTCCGACGCGCTTGCCCCTGCTGTCGACCGGCTGGCGCTCACGACGGGAACCGATCCGGTACCGCCGCTCAAGCTGGAGCGTGGCTACCGGTACGAGCCGGACAAATTCGGCACGGCGGGACTGACTCCGGTCGCATCGGAAACCGTTGCGCCACCGCGGGTCGCCGAATGCCCGGTCGCCCTTGAGGCCGTGGTCGAGGCCGAGCATCCGCTCGCGGCCGATGACCCGAAGCAGACCGGGTACGTGGTCGTCATCGAGGTACGCATCACGCGCGTCCTGGTGCACGAGAACATCCGGATGGCGGGAACGACGGACCGTATCGACCCGGACGCCTGGCGCCCGCTCATCATGAGCTTCCAACAGCTCTACGGCCTCGGCGAGCGAGCACACCCGTCGACACTCGCCCAGGTCCCGGAACGCCTCTACCGGACGCCCGACTTCGATCGGGCGCGCACAGCGCGGAGCCAAGCACATGGTCAGTGACGAGGACACGGTGACTTGCCGTGACCAGACAGACACCCCCCGCTCTTGCGAGCAAGCGATCTGGTAGCCAATGGATCGCCGAACTTGGTGACGCAGCGCAACACATTCGCGGGCGATAGGTCTGACACCGATATCCTTTCCTCTCAGCTCTACCCGAATACCAGCTGATTCGTTCCAGCGACAGTTCCACCGACGCCCGTCGCGCCATGACTTGTCACGTACGCGAAGGAGATAGCTGTGCAGCGCAGAGCGATGCTCAAGGGATGTGCCGCGGCGGTGGCCGTGCCGATCTTCGGTACCGCTTGCTCGCGAAAGGCCGAGGGGAACCCGATGGACGCCTTGGTCTTCGACCCGGACAGGTTCACGGTGGAGACGAAGACCGTGGCCACCGTCGAGTGCGACAAGAAGGTGACCTATCGCCTCTATCGGGGGATCGTCTACGTCGCGGAACCGGTGGACGAGGCCTATCAGAGTTTGAATATCAGTGTTCCCGTCGAAGTCGACGGAAAGCCGGTCGACACGAGCAAGGCGCCCATTCTCTTCAGCAACTCGGTCGGGGGATACCTCTCGTCGTCGGCGACGAGCAGCAAGCCGAATGGCTTCGACGGCGGCGATCGGACCAGGAACCCGGACCTCGCCTTGGTCGCGGGGTACGTCGTCGTGGAGTCCGGCGCACGCGGGCGTGACCTGGTCGCCGACGACGGCGTGCACTACGGCGTGGCCCCGGCCGCCATCGTCGACCTGAAGGCCGCCGTCCGGTACCTGCGGCACAATTCCGGTCGCGTGCCGGGAAACACCGACCGGATCGTCACGACCGGGGTCAGCGCGGGCGGCGCGCTCTCTGCCCTGCTGGGCGCGTCCGGCGACAGCCGGATATACGACCGGTACCTCGATGAACTGGGCGCGGCGGACGCCAGTGATGCCGTCTTCGCCAGCGCCTGCTACTGCCCCATCGCCGATCTCGAGCACGCGGATATGGCGTACGAATGGAATTGGGGCGCCAACCCGCTGGCCTCCGGCGAACTCGACCCGACCGTCTCACGGGAATTGAGCAGGGCGTTCGTCGACTACCAGGCGTCACTCGGCCTGCAAGGGAAGAACGGGTTCGGACCGATCACGGCCGACAACTACGGCCGATATCTCGTGCGGACCTACCTCGAACCGGCCGCCACCGAGTACCTCACGGATCTGACCGCCCCCGAACGATCCAGCTACCTGGCCGACAACACCTGGATCACCTGGGCAGGCGATCGAGCGGAGTTCCCGTGGCAGGACTTTCTCGTTCACGTCGGGCAGCGCACGAAGAACGCGCCCGCGTTCGACGCGTTCGATCTGTCGTCCGGCGAGAACAACTTGTTCGGTGTGGGAACGACCAAGGCCAGGCACTTCACCCACTACAGCCTGCGGACCGCGACCGGCGACGCAGGCGCACAACTCGACCGTGACCTGCCCGAGAAGATCACCATGATGAACCCGACGCACTTCATCGGGCAGAGGAATCCCGCGCGGGCCAAGCACTGGTGGATTCGCGTCGGCACCAAGGACACCGACACCTCGTTGACGGTCGTGGGCAATCTCGCCGCCGGACTCGAGAACCTGGGCGACGCCGTCGACGCCGCGATGTACTGGGACGCAGGGCACGGCAGCAATGAAGACCCGGAGGACTTCATCGAGTGGATCGGCAAGGTGACCGGCTACAGGTAGAACGAGAACCGCGGTTGCCCCCAATTTCCCGGGACCTTGTGGACAACCGCGCCGCAAAGCGAGATCGCCGCTAGCAACGCGGCGGCTCGATACCGAGTTCGCGCAAACGCTCGGCGTAGACCGCCACGTTGCCGAGCTTGATGTCCTCGTAGCCGCGCACGACATCGGCGAGGCCGGCGGCCTCCACGGCACGGTCGTAGTTCTCCGCGTCGAGGGTGTCGGCGAGGGTGGTCACCATCTCGAGGTAGTGGTCGCGCAGGGCACGCTCTACCCGGCGCACGTGGGCGTAGCCGAACGGATCGAACTTGGTGCCGCGCAGTCTCTTTCCCCTGGCCAGCAAACGCAGTGCGAAGTGGCCGCGCGGGCCGATGCCGATCTTCTTCTCGCGGCCCATGGCCCGCAGGATCGGCGGGTGCAGCCGGTAGGTCAGGTTCGCGCCATCGGGCAGCTGCGCCGCGACGTCGTCCAGGAAAGCCGGATCGGTGAGCCTGCGCGCCACCTCGTACTCGTCCTTGTACGCGGTGAACTTGTACAAGCCGCGCGCCACTTGCTCACTGAATTCGGTGCGGTCGCCGACTCGGCTCTGCGCCTCCCAAACCCGTTGCACGGCGCCTACGTACGCGCGGGCGATTCCGGCGCTCTGGAATCCGATCAACTCTTCGGCCCGCAACTCCACCAGCCGCCGGGTCTCCCCTACCGCAGTCAGTCCATCGAAAAGGCTTGTGGGCACTGGTCTTTCAGCCTTGGGTCGACGCTGCCGCGTGGTAGCCGCGGCGAACTCGTCCGGCCGCGCCACCGCGACCCGGCCCCAGCGGAACGCGGCGATGTTCGCGCCGACCGCGACGCCGTTGATCTCGATCGCCTCCTCGATCGCCGCTGCGGGCAACCGCAGGCCGCCGACCTGGTAGGCGGCGCCGACCAACAGGAAGTTCGCCGCGGCGGTGGTGCCGAACAGCGCTTCCGCCGCGGCCAGCGCGTCGAACGAGTGCACCGAGCGCGACGCCTGCGCCAGACGGCTCAGTAGCTGCCGCTCCTCCGGGTAGGACACCGACTTGTCGTAGACCATGTCGCCGGTCGGCGTCCTGCTGGTCGACGCCACGGCCACGGTGGCCGTCCGCGAGCCGTAGGCGAGATTCTTGTCATCGGTGGCGGCGAGCAGGTCGAACGCGACGATGCAGTCGGCGGAGGCGGGCGCCAGCCGGTTCGCCGGTTCCAGATCGCCGAGCACGAACCGCAGGTGGGAGACCACGGGCCCGGCCTTCTGGCTCAAGCCGATCTGATCCAGGCTCGCGACCTCGTATCCGGCCCGCATCGCCGCGGTGGCCAGCACCTGGTTGACGGTCACGATGCCGGTTCCGCCGATACCCGCGAGGAAGACGTTCTGTGTCGATGTCGGCGCCGGGTAGGGAAGGTCGGGCACTCGCGGCGGCTCGGGGCGCCGAATGCCAGTGCGCTTCTTCGCCTTCGCCGGGTCGGGCAGCTCGACCGTGACGAATGAGGGGCAGTCGCCGTTCAGGCAGCTGTAGTCGGTGTTGCAGGAGGTCTGGTCGATTCTGGTCTTCCTGCCGAACTCGGTGTCCACCGGCTGGACCGAGAGGCAGTTGCTCTGCACGCCGCAGTCGCCACAGCCCTCACACACCGCCTCGTTGATGACCACCCTGGTGCGGCGCACCGGCAACGTGCCGCGCTTGCGCTGCCGCCGGGCGTCGGCGGCGCAGTGCTGGTCGTAGATGAGCACCGTGACGCCGGGCACCTCGCGCAGGATGCGCTGCGCTTCGTCGAGCCGATCCCGGTGCCAGAGCAGCGTGCCGGGGGCCAGATCACGCTTGCGGTAACGCTCGGGCTCGTCGGCGCAGACGATGATCCGCCGCACGCCTTCGGTAGTGAGCTTGTGGGTGAGCATCGGCACGGTGAGCGCGCCCTCCGCATGCTGCGCGCCGGTCATCGCGACGACGTCGTTGTGCAGCAATTTGAAGGTGATGTTCACCCCCGCCGCGACACACGCCTGGACAGCGAGCTGACCGGAGTGGAAGTACGTGCCATCGCCGATGTTCTGGAACAGATGCGGTACGTCGGTGAACGGGGCCTGGCCGATCCATTGCGCGCCTTCACCGCCCATCTGGGTCAGCCCGGTGACCTTGCTGTCGGCGCGACCCGACATGGTCACCATGGTGTGACAGCCGATGCCGCCGCCGGCCAGCGAGCCTTCGGGTATGGCGGTAGAGCGGTTGTGCGGGCAGCCGCTACAGAAGTAGGCCGCACGTTTGGCAGGCAGGACGGCCAGCGACAGTGGTTGCGGCAGTGGACGTTTCAATTCGAGATAGTCGTCGAGCACGCGGCGCAGCGGCGCGGCGATGCGCCCGGAGGTGAGTTCGCCGTCCTGCCCGAACAGGGGACGGCCCGAAGCGTCCCGCTTACCGACGATTTCGGGAGCGCCGAGAGTGCCGTACAGGATGTCCCGGATCTGGGTTTCGACGAAGGCGGTCTTGTCCTCGACGACGATCAGCCGAGCGAGCCCGTCGGCGAATTCGCGAACCCGTTCGGGCGCGATGGGGTACGGCATGCCGATGCGCAGCAGTCGGATGCCCGCGCGGCGCAGCGTGTCGTCGTCCGCGCCGAGGTCGATCAGGGCTTGCCGGACCGCATCGAAAGCCGGTCCGGTGGCGGCGATTCCAACAGTGGCGTGAGCGGGGTTCACCTCGATCACGTCCAACCCGTTGCGTGTGCTGTAGGCCTGCACCAGTTCCCAGCGCGGACCGTAGAGATCCGCCTCCGCGAGCAGGCTGTCCGCGGGCGCGGCCATCGGACGCTGCCGGTAGCGGAACGGCCGTCCCTCCCAGTCGATCTCGGGCACGACGATGTCGATGTCGCCGATCGAACCGTCGACCGTCCAGGCGCCGTCGGCGACGTCGGCGACGATCTTGAGCGCCACGAGGCACCCCGAGGCGCGCGACAGGGCGACGCCGTGCAAGCCCATGGTGATGATCTCGCGGGCGTTGCGGGGGAACAGCACCGGGATGTTCATCGCCGCCAGCGAGCGCTCGCTCACCGCGGGCACGGTGGAGGACTTCGACGCCGGATCGTCGCCGACCAGCAGCAGCACGCCGCCGCGCGCGTTCACGCCGTACATGTTGGCGTGCCGCAGCGCATCGGTAGCCCGGTCCAGCCCCGGCCCCTTGCCGTACCAGACACCGACGACGCCGTCGTGCGTCGCGGTGCCGGCGGGCAAGTCGGCCTGGCTGCCCCACACCGAAGTCGCGGCCAATTCCTCGTTCAATCCGGGGACGAACGTGATGTCGTGATCGGCGAGCACATCCGGCATCCCGGCCAGCATCTTGTCGACGCCGCCGAGCGGACTGCCCTGATAGCCCGAGACGAACGTGCCGACCCGCCGGCCGGCGCGCAGATCGCGCACGTGCTGCTCGACCAGCTGTCGAGCGATGGCCTGGACGCCGGTGAGGACAACCGTCCCCGCGCCCACGCGGTAACGGTCGGCAAGGTCATAGGGAGCTGCGATCAGATCGCGGTCAGCGAGCTCGGTCATACAGATCCACCCGTCCGCTCGGCACCGATCCGGCACCTCGCATCGTTGAGCACTTGGTGCCGACATCCTGTATCCGAAGATCTGAACGCACAACCTATAGAAAACTGACTGAGCATTCTGCACAATCAGATAAGCCCACGATGGGCACGGACTTTGCACAGTGCGAGGTAAATGTGATGACGCACACAACGACCTCCCGGCAGGACGGAGCTGTGGGCACGCCACACCGCGTTGCTCCCCCACACCGGTCCGCACCTGTGTGAAGGTTGAGAGATGGGTATGCGCAGGAGGGGCACGGCGGTCGTCGCAGCCGCCGCGCTGTGGGCGTTGACCGCGTGCGGGCAGCAGGCGCCGGACGCGGATTCGGACGCCACCTCCGCACGGGATCCGACCGCCGCGGCGGCGCCGGGCGCGCGCGCCGATCCGGGTTCCCGCCGCTACGCGGGCGGAACAATGGTCGTCATCCCGCACGCGGCCGATCTGGAACCGAGTACGGCGATGGCCTTCTCGGAGTACGACATCGATGACGGCACGGACAAGCTCGCGATCCACATCCCCGGGCCGGTCGGCTGCCCGAGCATCGGGTTCACCGCGCGGGTCGAGGAATCGGCTGAGCGGGTGAGCGTGCGGCTGATCCGGGGCCTGCATCGCGGCATGCCGCCGTGCCAGGGCGCAAGCCCGGAGCAGAAGCGCGAGTACGGCGTGGTCGTCGTCGACCTGGAACACCCGCTGGGCAATCGGACGGTGCTCAGTCTCGGGTGAGCCCCCGGGCGCGTGCGGTTCCGCTTACCGGTCCATGGGCAGCCACTCAATAGTGATCTTGTCGAACACCGAGCCGCACGTGTTGTGATTTGTACTGTTCGTCGTTTCTCTTTCGGCATTCCGCTCGGTTCGACGCTATTTTCGCAGCGGATGGTGCCGCCTCCGAGGCCACCGGCGGTCCCGGAGCAGAAGGAGGGTGCACCAGTTCGCCGCGATCGGCCCCGGCCGTTCCGGTGATTCCTTCTGTTCCTTCCTGCGGCGAACGAGGTGGTTCGCCGCGGGTTTCCGTGCAGTGCCGGTCCGTCCGAAGCACCGACGCCGCGGCACGACCGTCGCGCGCCGGTGGGTCGGTGGCGGCTGACTTTCGAAGGAAAACCGTGTCCAGAATTCCGTTCCGGATCGCGATCTTGCTGTTGAGCGTCGTCTCGGTCGGCCTGCTCGGCCTCCCCGCGACGGCTCAGCCGCTCTACCCCACGCCCGACCCTGATTTGTTCTACAGCGCGCCGCCTGAGCTGGCGGCGCTGGCGCCCGGCGACGTAGTGCGGGCCCGCAGGATCGACACCGGTCTCTACGTGGGGACCGAGGGCTGGCAGGTGGCGTTCCGGTCCACCAACTCACAGGGCGAGCCGGTCATGGGCGTCACGACCGTCCTGCTGCCGGTCGGCGTCGAGAACCCGCCGCTGGTCTCCTATCAAGCGTTGATCAACTCCCTCGGTACCCAGTGCAACCCGTCGCGCTCGCTGTTCAACGGCGAATTGCAGGACGCCGTCGGCGCGATGCTGCCGATCGGACGCGGCTGGGCGATCTCGCTGCCGGACTACCTCGGCCCCACCTCCGCCTACGGCGCGGCGAAGCTGGGCGGCATGATGACCCTCGACAGCGTCAAGGCCGTGCGCAAGGTCGCCGATCTCGGTCTGTCCAACTCCCCGGTCGCCATCGCGGGCTATTCCGGCGGCGGCATGGCCACCGCCTGGGCGGCCGCGTTGCAACCCAGTTACGCGCCGGATCTGCGCCTCACCGCGGCCGTGGCCGGCGGCATCCCGGCGGACCTGGAGGCGATGGCGATGTCGCTCGGCTTCGAGCCGCACCCGGGATTCGGGCTTGCCTTCGCCGCGGCCATGGGACTGGAACGCGAGTACCCGGACCAGCTGCCGGTCTCCGATCAGCTCAACGCAAACGGCTTGTGGTTCCGGGAATTCACGCACGACGCCTGCCGCCGGTTCCTGCTCTTCCACGGCGCCTTCCGCAGTGCGGAGCAGATGGCGGCGACCAAGAGCCTGATGGACAGCCAGGAGGCGCGCGCGGTACTGCGGGAGAACAGCCTTCGCCACTTCCAGGGCGTTCCGACCGTTCCCACCTATCTCTGGCAGGGCCGATTCGACACGCTGACCTTCTACGGGCCCGTCGCCGAGGTCGCAGACCGGTACTGCAAGGCAGGGGCGCCGGTGGAGTTCCACACCTATGACATCTCCGAGCACATGACCGCGGCCGTCGCCGGATTCGCGGACGCGTGGAACTACGTGGAAGCCAGGTTCCGCGGCGAGCCCGCAACGACGAACTGCTGAGCACGCGCGAGCAGCGGCCCGGGAGATGATCTCCCGGGCCGCTTTTCGTTCCGATCAGCTGATGGAGCGGACCTGCCGCTCGTACTCCGCGCGGGTCTTCGCGTCGGTGGGATGCAGGGCGCGGTCACCGTCGAACAGCCTGCGGACCAGCCGCACCGCGCGTTCCGGCGCGGCGGCCAGCGCGATGTCCACCGGACCGAGGAAATTCGGCACGGCCACTTCGGCTTTACGGGTGACGCAGGTGCGCACGATCGCGGCGGCGACGTCCTCCGGTTCGACGGTCGGCATGCCGTTGCCGAGCGCCAGCCCCGAGGAGAGGCGGGTGCGCACGGCCGAAGGCAGGACGCAGCTGACGCTGACGCCATGTCCGGCGAACTCCAGACGCGTTGCCGCCGAGAGGCCGACGGCCGCGAACTTGCTCGCGTTGTAGACCGCGAGGCCGGGGATCGGCACCTTGCCCGCCAGCGAGGCGACGTTGACGATGTGGCCGCGACCGCGTTCGATCATGCCCGGCGCGGTGGCCCGCATACCGTGGATGAGGCCCCACACGTTGATGTCCAGCGTGGCCTGGCCGACCACATCCGGTTCGTCGAGGAACGCGCCCGCAGGCATGACGCCCGCGTTGTTGACCAGGATGTCGACCCCGCCGACCGCGTCGATCACCGCGTCCCATTGGCCACGCGAGCGCACGTCCAGTTCATAGGCGACCCCGCCGATCGCGGCGGCGGCCGCTTCCGCGGTGGGTTTGTCCACGTCCGCGAGCACGACCTGCGATCCTTTGGCGGCGAATAGTTCCGCGGCGGCTCGGCCGATGCCGCGGCCACCGCCGGTGATCAGGACTCTGGCCTCGCGCAGGTCGACGGCGGGGTAGCCGGATCCGAGAATTCTCATTCGAAGGCTCCTTGTTCGAGCGTGCGACGAGTGCTGCGCAGGCTGTGTTCGAAGGTGGCGAGACGGCGACGGCCGTCCATGAAGTTCGCGCCCATCACCGCGAGGTCGTCGGCGGTGGCGCCCACGAAGAGGACCTTGGTGCCCGCGGCGCGCAACCGCGCAATCTCGGCATCGAGCTTCGCGGTCATGCGATTGCGCATTTGCCGCTCCAACAGATGACCGACACCGGTCGCGGGCAGTCGTCGCGCCGAGGCCATCGGAGTGAGCACGAGCACTTCATCCAGCTTTTCGGGGACGAGCAGATCCACCGACGCGGTCGAACCCGCGCCGCCGTCGACGAAGCGGCGACCGGCAATCGAGACCGGCGGAAACCAGCCGGGGATCGCCCACGACGCGCGCAGTGCTTCTCCGATCGTCGCATCGGGAGCGCCGGGCGAACCGAACGCCACCCGCTGTCCGGTCTCGTAATCCATCGCCACCAGCCGGGTGGCCGGATGGGCTACCCAGGAACGGCCAGGGTTGAGTCGTTCGGCCAGCCGCTGCAACCAGCTCGGGTCGCCGCCGCCGATGGGCAGCAGTCCGCTGCCCGCGGCCAGCAGCGCCTGTCCAGGCTCTCGGCGCCGCAGAGGCAGCCGCGGGGAGCCGAGTCGCGGACGCGGCAGCGGAGGAAACCGCCCCGGTTCGGCTTGCCGGTGCTCGCTCAGGATGGGATCGGTCGACGTGCCGCGCTGCATCGCGACCAGTTCGTCGACCGAGACGCCGCTGCCGAGCATCGTCACCGTCTCCGCGCCCGCCGAGGTGCCGATCAACACGTCCGCCTCGCGCGGATCCCAGTCGAGCACGTCGCGGGCGGCGGCCAACGCGGCGACGATCCACGCGGCCCCCACGGTGCCACCGCATCCGATGGCCAGGCCGCGGCGCTGCGACCCATTGTTGTTACTCATAGTCTCAGACACTAGCCGGACTCGGCCGAAATGCCACCCGTCTCGGTGATCAGCCGAGCGGCACCGACCGGCCTCAGGCCGTGAAGTGCAGCGTCCATTCGCCGCGATAGTGCAGGCGGGTGACGCTGCCGGGCGGAATATCGATGCGCCAGAACGATTTCGGCGGGGCATCCAGCGTCACCAGCAGCGCGGCCCGGATGACCGCCGGGTGGGTGACCGCGATGGTGGAGACGGCCCCCGCCGCGACCTCGGCCATCCAGAATCTGGTCCGTTCGATCACGTCCACCACGGACTCCCCGCCGTGCCCGCGGAACCCGGGATCGGTGAGCCATGCGTACAGCTCGTCCTGGGGCACCGACATGAGTTCCCCGCCCCGCCAGGCGCCCGCGTCCAGGTCGCGCAGCCTGCCGTCCTCCGCACCGGGCAGGCCGAGCAGTGCGGCGGTCTCCACGGTCCGGCGCTCCGGTCCGGTGAGCACACGCGGAGCGGTCAACGGTCCGCATCCCGACACCGCTCGGCGGCCTGCCTCGGTGAGCGATTCGTCGACCGGAAAACGTGCCTTGCGCATCGCCTCGGTCATGCCATGGCTGACCAGATCGAGTCTGAGCACCTTTTGCACCTGTCGAAGCGTACGGCGCGATCGCCACGGCCGTAGTTCGATTGCTCCCGCTTCGCTCACGCTCGGCTCCGTCGTGCGCGGGGTGCGCTGTGTCCCATGGCACGGGTGGGCTTGTCGGTGCGCCGGTGCACACTGATGCCATGGCCCAGTTCTCCCGCGCGACCCAGGAGTGGTTCGACGGCGCGTTTCCCGCGCCCACATCCGCTCAGCTCGGGGCGTGGCAGGCGATCGCGGCGGGCGAGCACACCCTCGTCATCGCGCCGACCGGGTCGGGGAAGACGCTGTCCGCGTTCCTCTGGGCAATCGACCAGCTGGCTACCCCGGAGCAGACCGCCGAGCGTGGCGGCACCGCGGTGCTGTACGTGTCGCCGCTGAAGGCACTCGCGGTGGATGTGGAGCGCAATCTACGGGCGCCGCTGGTCGGCATCACGCAGACCGCCAAGCGGCTCGGCGTCGAGCCGCCGGAGATCACCGTCGGGGTCCGTTCCGGTGACACCAGCGCCGCCGACCGGCGGTCCATGCTGCGCACCCCGCCGGACATCTTGATCACCACGCCGGAATCGCTGTTTCTCATGCTCACTTCCGCCGCGCGGGACACACTGCGGGAGGTGGGCACGGTGATCGTGGACGAGGTGCACGCGATCGCCGGTTCCAAACGCGGCGCGCACCTGGCCCTGTCGCTCGCCCGGCTCGACCTGCTGACCGAGCGGCCCGCGCAGCGCATCGGCCTGTCCGCCACCGTGCGGCCGCCGGAGGAAGTCGGGCGGTTCCTGGTCGGCACTGCACCGATCACCCTGGTCGCGCCGCCCGCGCCGAAGACGTTCGACCTGTCGGTGCGCGTGCCCGTCGCGGACATGACCGAGCCGGGCGACTCCGACCAGCCGGGATCGATCTGGCCGCACGTGGACGAGGCGATCGTCGATCTCGTCCTGGAGCACCGATCCTCGATCGTGTTCGCCAACTCCCGCAGGCTGGCCGAACGTCTCACCGCGAGGCTGAACGAGGCCTATGCGGAACGGCTCGGCGAACCGGTGGAAACCGAACACAAACCGCCCGCCCAGCTCGGGGCGTCCACCGAGGTGATCCACGGTGCCGGGCCGCTGCTGGCGCGGGCGCACCACGGTTCGGTCAGCAAGGAGCAGCGGGCGCTGATCGAAGACGATCTCAAGAGCGGGCGGTTGCGCTGCGTCGTCGCGACCAGCAGCCTGGAACTCGGCATCGACATGGGCGCGGTGGACCTGGTCGTGCAGGTGGAGGCGCCCCCTTCGGTGGCGAGTGGGTTGCAGCGGATCGGGCGCGCCGGACACCAGGTCGGCGAGATCTCCCGCGGGGTGATCTTCCCGAAGCACCGCACCGACGTCCTCCACTGCGCGGTGGCGTCGCAGCGGATGACCGCGGGGCAGATCGAGGCGATCCAGATCCCGGCGCACCCGCTGGACATCCTCGCGCAGCAGACCGTGGCCGCATGCGCCCTCGATCCGATCGACGTGGACGCGTGGTTCGAGGTCGTACGCAGTACGGGGAGTTACGCGTCGCTACCGCGCTCGGCCTACGAATCGGTGCTGGATCTGCTCTCCGGGCGCTATCCCTCCGACGAGTTCGCCGAGCTGCGGCCCCGGCTGGTCTGGGACCGCGACGCCGGGACGCTCACCGGGCGGCCCGGCGCGCAACGCCTGGCCGTGACCTCCGGCGGCGCGATCCCCGACCGCGGCTTGTTCGCGGTGTACATGGTGGGCGAGAAGGCGTCGCGCGTCGGTGAACTCGATGAGGAGATGGTCTACGAGTCACGGGTCGGCGACGTGTTCGCGCTCGGGGCGACGAGCTGGCGGATCGAGGAGATCACCTTCGACCGGGTGCTGGTCACGCCCGCGTTCGGGCAGCCGGGCCGGTTGCCGTTCTGGCACGGCGATGGGCTCGGGCGGCCCGCGGAACTCGGTGCGGCGCTCGGTGAATTCGTGCGCACGGTCGGACAGCGGCGCGTGTCCGAGCTGGACGGTGCCACCGGAACCCGTAAGGCAGTGCGGCGCAAGAGCAGTGCGTCGAGGACCGGCAGCGCCGAAACCGGCACCGGTCCGGCGCACGACGGCGTCGCATCGGTGCTGCGATCGGCCGGTCTCGACGACAACGCGACCGCGAACCTGCTCACGCTGCTGGACGACCAGCGCACCGCGACCGGTCATCTGCCCACCGACCGCACGCTGGTGGTGGAGCGTTTCCGCGACGAGCTCGGCGACTGGCGGCTGGTCCTGCACTCGCCCTACGGCCTGCCGGTGCACGCTGCGTGGGCGCTGGCCATCGGGGCGCGGTTGCGCGAGCGGTTCGGTGTGGACGCCGCGACGAACGCCTCCGATGACGGCATCGTCGTGCGGCTACCCGACACCACCGACGATCCGCCCGGCGCCGAACTGTTCGTCTTCGAGTCCGACGAGATCGACGACATCGTCACCGAGCAGGTGGGCGGCTCCGCCCTGTTCGCCTCCCGGTTCCGCGAATGCGCGGCACGCGCCCTGCTGCTGCCCCGCCGCGACCCCGGCAAACGCGCCCCGCTGTGGCAGCAGCGGCAGCGATCGGCCCAGCTGCTCGATGTGGCACGCAAGTTTCCCGAGTTCCCGATCTTGTTGGAGACGGTCCGCGAATGCCTGCGTGACGTCTACGATCTGCCGTCGCTGCGCGAGTTGCTCGGCCGGATAGCGCGCCGCCAGGTTCGACTGGTCGAAGTGGAGACCGCGACGCCGTCACCGTTCGCGAACGCCCTGCTGTTCAACTACATCGGCCAGTTCTTGTACGACGGCGACAGCCCGCTGGCCGAGCGCCGTGCCGCCGCGCTCTCGCTCGACTCGAGTCTGCTCGCCGAGCTGCTCGGCCGGGTCGAGCTGCGCGAACTGCTCGACGCCGCGGTCATCGAACTGACCGAGCGCGAACTGCAGCGGCTCACCCCGGAGCGGCGCGCGAGAGACGCCGAGGGCTTGGCGGATCTGCTGCGGCTGCTCGGGCCGCTCACCGCCGTCGAAGCCGCCGACCGCTGCGAAGCGGACCCCACGGAATGGTTCGCGAGCCTGGTGGCCGCGCGGCGGGCCTTGGAGGTGTCGTTCGCGGGCCGAAGCTGGTGGGCTGCGGTGGAGGACGCGGCCCGCCTGCGCGACGCGCTCGGCGTTCCACTGCCGATCGGAACGCCCGCGGCGTTCATCGAACCGGTGGCCGATCCGCTCGGCGATCTGGTCGGCCGCTACGCCCGCACGCACGGGCCTTTCGGCACCGAGGCGGTCGCGGCACGGTTCGGGCTCGGCACCGCCGTCGCCGCTTCCGCGCTACACCGGCTCGTCGCCGAAAAACGCGTGGTGGAGGGCGAATTCACGCCGGGAGCAGGCGGGTCGGAATGGTGTGACGGGCAAGTGCTGCGCCGGTTGCGCCGCCGTTCGCTCGCCGCCGCACGGCACGAAGTCGAGCCGGTGCCAACAGCGGCGTTGGGCCGCTTCCTGCCGTCCTGGCAGCACATCGGCACCGGCGAACTGCGCGGCGTGGACGGCGTCGCCGCCGTCGTGGAACAGCTAGCGGGCGTGCCCATTCCGGCGTCGGCGTGGGAATCGCTCATCCTGCCCGCGCGGGTGCCCGACTACACCCCCGCCATGCTCGACGAACTGATGGCGACCGGCGAGGTGACCTGGTCCGGACATGGGGCCATCACCGCCAAGGACGGCTGGATCGCCCTGCACCTGACCGAGCAAGCTCCGTTCACCCTCGCACCCCCGGATGAGATCGAGCTGTCGGAGGTTCAGCTGCGGCTGCTCACGGCATTGGGGGCGACCTTCGTGCCGTGGACACCTCTCGGGACCAGCGGCGCCGCGGCGAGCAGGCAGCCGGTGGCACTGGACGAGCCCGATCCATCGGCGGCCGACAGCAGTGACGCGCGGGCGGATTCGACCGGGGATGGATCCGCCGGACGGGAATCACGTGTAGGGCGCGATGCGCCTGCCGATGCCCTCGCCGCCCGGGAGCCGGTGCCGCTGGATGAGCCGAATCCTTCGTCGATCAACGGCAATGGCACGCATAGGACTTCGACCGGCGGCCGATCCGACGGACGGGAAGCAGGCGTGGGCGGTGATGAACGCCTCGGCGGAAGCCGACGACTGGTGCCCGTGCCGCAGGGCGGCGGCGCGTTCTTCTTCCGGCAGCTGTCGGATGCCACCGGTCTCCTCGACGACGCCGCAGTGGCCGCGGCGCTGTGGGAATTGGTCTGGGCAGGCTTGGTTTCCGGTGACACATTCGCCCCGGTCCGAGCGCTGCTGTCGGGAACGACGCGGACCACCACCGCCCACCGCACTCCCCGGCGTGCTCCGCGCGGCCGCGCCTACCTACCCAGGCCGAGCATGCCGACTCGTTCCGGCCCGCCATCGGTTGCCGGCCGGTGGTCGCTGCTGCCGGAGCGCGTCTCGGACAACACCGTTCGCGCGCACGCGACCGCGGATCTGCTTCTGGAGCGGTACGGGGTGCTGACCAGAGGATCGGTGCAGAATGAGGGAGTGCCGGGTGGATTCGCGCTGATGTACCGGGTGCTGACGGAATTCGAAGACCGCGGACGTTGCCGCCGAGGATATTTCGTCGACTCGCTCGGCGGCGCTCAGTTCTCCACCACCGACGTGGTGGACCGACTGCGCTCCTTCGACACCGAGCGCGCCCGCCCCGAGTCCAGGCAACCGACCGGCACGGTGCTGGCGCTGGCCGCCTGTGATCCCGCCAACCCATACGGCGCCGCGCTGGCCTGGCCGAAGAGCGATGTCGAGGGCGGGCATCGTCCCGGACGCAAGGCCGGGGCGCTGGTGGTGCTCATGGACGGGGAACTGGTCCTCTACCTGGAACGGGGCGGCAAGACCCTGCTGACCTTCACCGAGGACACCGACGCCCGCCGCAGCGCCGCGCAGGCCCTCGCCGACCTGGTGCGGCACCGCCGAGTGGACTCGCTGGTCATCGACCGCGTCAACGGAGACACCGTGCACGGCAACACCTTCGCCGGGTTCCTCACCGAGGCGGGCTTTTCCAGCACCCCGCGCGGCTTGCGCCTGCGGAGCCACCCGTGAGCCCGCGCAGCATCGCCGACCCGACCACGGGCGAGAACGGTTGCACGGCATCGAGGCCGATGTATGCCCGAGGGTGACACCGTATTCCTTACCGCCAACCGGCTCCGTGCCGCGTTGGCCGGAAAGGAGCTGACGCGCAGCGATTTTCGCGTGCCCAGGTATGCGACGGTCGATCTGCGCGGACAGGCGGTCGAGAGCGTCGGCAGCTACGGCAAGCACCTGTTCATCCGGACGCCGACCGTGAGTGTCCACACGCACCTGAAGATGGAGGGCAGCTGGCGCGTGTTCCACTGCGGACAGCGCTGGACCAAACCACGGGTAGCCGCACGGGTCGTGCTGAGCACCGAGGACGTGGAAGCCGTCGGGTTCTCGCTGGGTACCGTCGAGGTGGTGCGGGTGGGCGACGAGGACCGGATCGTCGGCCATCTCGGGCCGGATCTGCTCGGCCCGAATTGGGATGCGGCGGAAGCGGTCCGGCGTCTGGAGCGATATCCCGGCCAGCCGATCGGCGTCGCCCTGCTCGACCAGCGCAACCTCGCGGGCATCGGCAATATCTACCGCAGCGAGGTCTGTTTCCTGCGCCGCGTGCACCCTGATACCCGGGTCGGCGACGTTCCGGATCTACTCGCCCTGGTCAACGAGGCGCACCGGGTACTGGCCGAAGCAGTCGACAAACCCCCGCGGCGCCCACTGGCCTACGGCCGCACCCACCGCCCGTGCCAACGCTGCGGCACCCCGCTGCAAGCCGATCTGCTCGGCGACACCGCACCTGATCACGACCGCGTGGTGCAGCGGGAACGCGGCATCTATTTCTGCCCCCACTGCCAGCCCGTTCCGGCCACGTAGCCGGGTTCGCCACCCCGTAGCTACGACTGCTCTCGGACCGTTCGGCCCCGGAAAGACCCACATTCGAGCGAATGCGCATCAGCCCTCGGACGGCACCGGTTCCAGGATCTCCGGGCGGGGTTCGGGGGCTGCGATCCGCAGGGCGTCGGCGGAGGCGTCGTCGGGCTGGGTCTGTGAGCGGACTTCCGCGTCGACTCGCGCCTGATAGGTCCGGACCTCCCGGTCGATCTCCTCCTCGTCCCAGCCCAGGATCGGGGCGACCAGCCCGGCCACCTGCTCGGCACAGTTGGCGCCGCGGTGCGAGTACTCGATCGAGATCCGGGTCCGCCGGGCCAGGATGTCGTCCAAGTGCAGCGCGCCCTCGGCCGCCACCGCGTAGACCGCCTCCACCTGCAAATAGGATGGCGCATCCGTAATCGGTTGCAGCAGTTCTGGTTTGTCCTCCGCGAAGGCCATGACCTCGTTGATCAGCGAGCCGTACCGGTCCAGCAGGTGCTTGATCCGGTAGGGGTGCACGCCGTAGACCTCGGCCAGCTGCACCGCCTGGTTGACCAGCGCGAAGTAGCCGTCCGCGCCGAGCAGCGGCACCTTCGCGGTGACCGACGGGGAGACCCGGGCCGGGATGTCCTGCGCCGCTTCGTCCACCGCGTCGTAGGCCATCACGCGGTAGGTGGTGTACTTCCCGCCGGCGATGCCGATCAAGCCGGGCGCGACCCGGGCCACGGCGTGCTCGCGCGACAGTTTGGAGGTCTCGTCGCTCTCGCCGGCCAGCAGCGGGCGCAGTCCCGCGTACACGCCGTCGATGTCGTCGGGTGTGAGCGGCGTGACCAGCACCTGGTTCACTCGTTCGAGCAGGTAGTCGATATCGGCCTTGGTGGCAGCCGGATGCGCCAGGTCCAGGTTCCAGTCGGTGTCGGTGGTGCCGATGATCCAGTGCGTGCCCCACGGGATGACGAACAGCACCGAGGTCGCGGTGCGCAGGATGACCGCGGTGTCGCTGACGATCCGATCGCGCGGCACCACGATGTGCACGCCTTTGGACGCCCGCACGTAGAACCGGCCCCGCTGATGGGAGAGAGCCTGGACTTCGTCGGTCCACACGCCGGTCGCGTTGATCACGACATGTCCGCGAACCTCTCCGCTGCGCCCGTCCTCGGTGTCGCGCACCGTCACGCCGACCACCTGGTCGGCCTCGCGTAGGAATCCCACCACCTGGGTGGACGTGCGGATCACGGCGCCGTAGTGCGCGGCCGTGCGCGCCACCATCATGGTGTGGCGCGCGTCGTCGACGACCGTGTCGTGGTAGCTGACGCCACCGATCAGCGAGTCGCGCCGCAATCCCGGCGCCAGCCGCAGCGCGCCTGCTCGCGTCAGATGCCGTTGGCCGGGAAGGGATTTCGCACCGCCCATGGTGTCGTAGAGGACCAGCCCGGCGGCCACGTACGGACGCTCCCAGGCGCGACGGGTCAGCGGATACAGGAAGCGCAGCGGCTTGACCAGGTGCGGCGCCAGGGTGGACAGCGAAAGCTCGCGTTCCCGCAGCGCCTCGCGCACCAATCCGAACTCCAGCTGTTCCAGATACCGCAGGCCGCCGTGGAACATCTTCGACGACCGACTGGAGGTACCCGACGCGAGATCGCGGGCTTCGACCAGCGCGACCTGCAAACCCCTGGTCGCCGCGTCCAAGGCGATGCCTGCCCCCACTATTCCACCGCCGACGACGACCACGTCGAAATGATCCTTGCCGAAGCGCTCCCAAGCCGTCGTGCGCTGCTCCGGGCCGAGGAACTGCGAATCCGGTTTCCTGGTCATGCTCGACTCCTCCCGCCGACGCGGATGCGCTGTGTTGTTTTGCCGCGACTGCGTCGCGAACGCGGCGGCCGCTCGGACGCGAGCCGGGCCGCGAACAGGGCATGCCCGGTCTCGCTACGCTCGAAACCGGGGGTTGAACCGATTCGGTTGCGTGGACCTTCTCACGTTACATGGACCTCTCACGTAGCGAGATCGCGCTCGGCCGTTGGCTGCGCCGCGGGCGCTGCAAAGCCGAATCCGCTAACACATACGCTGTAGCCTGCTGGAATGCGTTCCTTTGTGGCCGCCATCGACCAGGGCACGACGTCGAGTCGGTGCATCGTCTTCGACCGGGAGGGGCGCGTCGTCGGCGTCGCACAGCGTGAACACGCGCAGATCTTCCCGCAACCCGGATGGGTCGAGCACGATCCCGAGATCATCTGGCGCAATATCGAGTTCGTGCTGGGCGAGGTCCTCGAGCGCACCGGGCTCGGCAGCGGCGACATCGCCGCGGTCGGCGTCACCAATCAGCGCGAGACCACGGTGGTGTGGGATCGCACGACCGGTGAATCGGTGCACAACGCGATCGTCTGGCAGGACACCCGCACCGATCGGCTGTGCGCCGAGCTGGGCGGCGAGGTGGGGCCGACCCGCTACCAGGACCGCACCGGGCTCCCGCTGTCCACCTACTTCGCCGGGCCGAAGCTGCGCTGGATCCTGGACAACGTGCCCGGCGTGCGGGAGCGCGCGGAAGCAGGCGAGCTGTGCTTCGGCACCATCGACAGCTGGGTGCTGTGGAACCTCACCGGCGAACACATCACCGACGTGACCAACGCCTCCCGCACCATGCTCCTGGATCTGCGCTCGCTGCAGTGGGATTCGCGGATCTGCGCGGAGTTCGGCGTGCCGGAGTCGATGCTGCCGCGGGTTCGCAGTTCCTCCGAGGTCTACGCGCCGATCAGCTCCGGGCCGCTGGCCGGGGTGCCGGTCGCGGGCATCCTCGGCGACCAGCAGGCCGCCACCTTCGGCCAGGCGTGCCTGTCGCCCGGAGAGGCCAAGAACACCTACGGCACCGGCAATTTCATGCTGCTGAACACTGGAACGACACCGGTGTTCAGCAAGCACGGCCTGCTCACCACGGTGTGCTACCGCCTCGGCGACGCCGACCCGGTGTACGCGTTGGAAGGCTCCATCGCGGTCACCGGCTCGCTGGTGCAGTGGTTCCGCGACAACCTCGGCATCATCTCCACCACCGACGAGATCGAGCCGCTGGCCCGCAGCGTCGCCGACAACGGCGGCGCCTACATCGTGCCCGCCTTCTCCGGGCTGTTCGCGCCGCGCTGGCGGCCGGACGCACGCGGCGTGATCGCCGGGCTCACCCGGTTCGTGACCAAGGCGCACCTGGCGCGGGCGGTGCTGGAATCCGCCGCGTTCCAGACCCGCGAGGTGGTCGACGCGATGCGGGCCGACGCCGAGTCACAGCGGCTCGGCCTGGAACTGACCACACTGAAGGTGGACGGCGGCATGGTCGCCAACGACCTGCTCATGCAGTTCCAGTCCGACATCCTCGACGTGCCCGTCGTGCGTCCGGTGGTCAACGAGACCACCGCGCTCGGCGCGGCGTACGCGGCCGGACTCGCCGTCGGCTACTGGTCGGGCGCCGACGACATCCGGGCCAACTGGGCCGCCGACAAGACCTGGCACCCGACCATGCCGGACGTGGACCGCGACGCACACCTCGCGGCGTGGAACAAGGCGGTGGAGCGCACCTACAACTGGGTCGACTGAACGTCTCCGGCCCGCTACCCGACGGCGTCCGCGAGCCGGTCGATCGCCAGTTCCAGCGTCGCCGCGTCGGAGGTGGTGAAGCACATCCGCATCGAGTTGCGGTACCCGCCGTCCACCGCGAAGGCGGAGCCGGGAACGTAGGCGACGCCGGAGTCGAGCGCGCGCGCCAGCAACTGATCGGTGTCGGTGCCGTCGGTGAAGTCGGCCCAGACGAACATGCCGCCCACCGCGTCGCTGCACCGCACACGATCTCCGAAGCGGGTGCGCGTCGCGTGCACGAGCGCCTTCGCCCGCTCGCCGTAGACCCCGCGGACACGGTCGACGTGGACGGTGAGCCATGCCGTGTCGGCGAGCAGGTCGGCGGCGATCTGCTGGGTGAGCGCCGAACCGCACAGGTCCGCCCCCTGTTTCAGCAGCTCGACGGCCCGGCAGACCGGTTCGGCCGCGACCATCCAGCCCACGCGCAGGCTCGGCGAGAGGATCTTCGACGCGCTCGACAGCCGAATGACGTTGCGGGAGTAGGACGCCACCGGAGCGGGCGCGGGGCTGTCGAACCACAGCTCACCGTACGGATCGTCCTCGATCACCCAGAAGCCGTGCTCCTCGGCCAACCTCGCCAGTTCCGCGCGGCGGCGCGGGCTCATCGTCACCCCGCCGGGGTTGTGGAAGTTGCTCACCGTGTGCACGACGGCCGGGCGCGCACCACCCGCGATCAGCTCGGCGAGCGCCTCGGTGCGCATACCCTCGGCGTCCAACGGCACCGCGGCGATACGCGCACCCGCGGCCCGAAAGACTTGCAGCGCACCGACATACGCCGGATCTTCGACCACGACCAGCGTGCCGGGGTCGAGCAGCACCTCGGCCAGCAGCGACAGCGCCTGCTGTGAACCGTGCGTCACGAACACCTCGGCGAGTTCCACCGGGCGGCCGAGTCCGGCCGACTCCCGCTGGGCGAGCACCTCGCGCAGCGGCGCCCACCCGGTCGACTCGGTGTACTGCAGGCAGCCGTGGTGACTCAGGGCCGCGTCCGCGGCGGCGGCCAGCCGCTCGCGCGGCATCAGCTCGGCGTCGGGCAGGCCACCGGCCAGGCTCACGATCTCGGCGCGCGAGGTCAGCTTCAGAAGGTCACGAATCGCCGAACTCCGCAGGCCCTCCAGTTTTCCTGCCAGCGGTGGGATGGTCGGCGACATGGGAAACCTCCGGGAGACGCCGCGGTACGCGATAACCCCACTGTCGCATACCCCGACCAGAATCCGAAATATTCATCCCATGATCTGGGAGCGACGCGGGTCGACCCGCTACAGGCGCTCCCGGATCGCGTAGACCAGCGTCTTGCCGTCCCGGCTCGCCGTGGTGATCGTCTGCTTGTACACCGTGGTGGTGCCGTCGGGCCGGTGCTCGGTCAGGTCGACGTCGAAGGTGTCGGTGGCCAGCTCGGTGATCCGCAGGCAGTGCGTGGTGCCGACCGGCACCTGCTCGTCGATGCCCTGCTGAATGACCTCCGCGGTCGAGACGTTCTCCGCGTCGGCGGCGACGAATCGCCTGGCTCGCTCACCGCTGCGCTCGACGTAGAAGGCGTACTGGAAGCCGAGGATGGCGCCGGGGCCGCTGCCGGCGTCGCCCGAGCCGTTGCCGACCGTGACCTTGCCGTCCTTGTTGGAGGGGCAGCTCAACGCCGCCGTAGTGCCGCCGACGCTCGGCGCGGCGCTGCTGTCGCCGTTGTCGCGGGAGACCGCGATGATGGTCACCGTCAGGGCGATCAGCACCACGACCGCCGCGAGCGCCCCGAGCACGACCCATCGGGGCGAGGAGCCGGAGCGCCGCGCGGGTGCCGGCGTCGGGGGGACGCGCAGCGCCAGTCGCATCGCGATCGGGTCCTCGGCCCAGGACAGGCCGGACTCGGACGCCGGAGGTGGCTTCGGCACGCCGCCCTCGGCGGTCGGCTGGTTCCACCACGTGTCCCGCTCGCTGCCGGTGTTCTGTGGGCGCGCGGGCTCCGCGGCAGGCTGCTCGGCCTGGGCCGGCGCGGGCGGCTGTTCGGTGTAGACCGTGGAATCCGGCGCGCGAAACTGCGGTGGCGGTGCGGGCGTCGTCTCCGGCTCGCCCGCGGGGCGCCAGATGAGTTCGGGGTGGTCGGTGGGCTGCTGCGGCACCTGCCAGCGCGGGCCGGTGTCGGCGCCCATCGGTGGACCGAATTCCGAAACGGCCAGCCCGAATTCGGAAACCGGCGGTCCGAACTCCCCCAACGGGGGACCGAACTCCGACCCGGACTGGTCGGATTCGTTCTCCCTCGCATCACCCTCGGAGGTCACACCCAATCCTTTCCCAGGACACACGAGTGGGGCGGTCGCGAACGACCGCCCCACCCGTCGAGATCAGCTCGTGTCAGTACTGGAGTGACCCACCCCATTGGGCGGTGACACCAGCCACGTCGACGGTCTGCGGAGCGATATCGCCCGACTGAAGCGGAAGCTTAACCTGTGCGGCGGCCTCGAGCGCGGCCGCGCCGCCCGGCTGCTCCCGGATCCAATCCTCCACCGCGGCCTTGGCCATGTTCAGCTGAGTGGTGTCGAACACCGCGGTGGCGTTGTTGTCGGCCAGGCCCTCGCCACCGGTGTAGGTGGTGAGCTTGACGGTGTTCTTGTCGACGAACTCCACCGAGACGCCCGCTTCGCCCTGGCCGGTCGGCGTGCGGTAGCCGATGGTGCCGACGTAACCCGCCTCGTTGCTGAAGTGGTGGGTGTTGGCCACGTAGCCCGGCAGCAGTCTGTTGCCGTTGATGTTCGCGCCGACCTCCGCGTGCGGACCGGTCATCTCCACGACCGGAGCGGGCGGGGCGGTCTCCTGACGCGGCGCCTGCCAGCGCGGCTTCTGGGGCTGCACCAGCGTCTCCGGTTGCGCCTCGGCGTTTTCGCCGCCTTGCGTGCCCGGCTGCGGGGCAGCCTCCTGCCCAGGCTGCGGGGCGGCCTGGTCCGGCACCACCGCGGGCTGCGGCTCGCCCGGCTGCTGGCCGGGGACCGGCAGCGGCGCGACGCGCGGGGTGGTCACACCCGGCTGCGACGGCCGGCCGAGTCGCGGGTCCTTCTGGTCGGGCGCGGCATGGTCCGAGTCCGGGGTGGTGACGCCGGGCTGGCTCGGCGTCGGCTTGCTCTCCGGCTTCTGCGGATCCTGCTTGTTCGGATCCGGCTGGGTGGTCTCGGGCGTGCTCGGCGACTCGTTCACGCCCGGCTGCGCCGGAGCGGGCGTCGGCGGAGTGGTGGGCTGATCGTTGGGAGCCGCCCCCGCCGGCGCCGCGAAGAGAGTGGCCACTGCAGCCGCTGTGGCCAGTGGCAACGAGGTGCTCGCCATCGCTCGCTGCGCCCGACTCGGCTTACGATGTTTCACTTGCGCATTCCCTTCACGGGTGCGACCTGGTCGGCCGCATTCAGTTGTCCCTGGGTGAGACGCCCGATCGTCGAACGATCCGGATCGTTCGCCGTGCCGATTTGGAAAGGAACCCATCCCCCCGCACCGAACTTCGCGATCGCCCTCCGATCGCATCTCTGTCGAGGAGTGAACCACATGTGTGCACGATGGGCAATGTGGCGAATAGCCAAGGGTGGCAAGATCACCCACGCCGCGCGCCAGCCCCGTGTTCGCGGGGCACGATGTCCGAAACCGGACACGGCACAGCATGCGTCAAGCCGACGTCAATCCAGGTCGTCGTGCCGCATCAGCAGACGGGCCGCCTCGGTCACCGACCCGGTGAGCGACGGGTAGACGGAGAAGGTCTGGGCCAGGTCGTTCACCGTCAGATTGTTCTGCACCGCAAGGGCGATCGGCAGAATCAGTTCCGAGGCGATCGGCGCCACGACCACGCCGCCGATCACCACACCGGTCGCGGGACGGCAGAAGATCTTGACGAAACCGCGGCGCAGCCCGGACATCTTGGCGCGCGGGTTGGTGTTCAGCGGCAGCATCACGGTGCGCGCGGGTACCTCGCCGTTGTCGATCGCGGTCTGGCTCACCCCGACGGTCGCGATCTCAGGCCGGGTGAACACCGCGGAGGCAACGGTCTTCAGGCGAATCGGACTGACACCCTCGCCGAGTGCGTGGTACATCGCGATGCGTCCCTGCATCGCGGCCACCGAGGCCAGCGGCAGCAGACCGGTGCAGTCGCCCGCGGCGTAGATGCCCGGCACCGACGTGCGCGAAACCCGATCCACCCGCAGGTAGCCGCCGCGATCGAGTTCGATGCCCACCCGCTCCAGCCCCAGCCCCGCGGTGTTGGGTGTCGAACCGACGGTCATCAGCGCGTGTGAGCCGGACACCGTGCGCCCGTCGGACAACTTGACCACGATGCCTTCGGCGGTGCGCTCCACCGCGTCGGCGCGTGCGTGCTTGACCAGTTCGACGCCGCGTTCGGCGAGCGCGTCCTCCAGCACGAGGGCCGCGTCGGCGTCCTCGCCGGGCAGCACGCGGTCGCGGCTGGAGACCAGCTTCACCCGCACGCCCATTTCGGTGTACGCGGAGACGAACTCGGCACCGGTCACGCCGGAGCCGACCACCACCAAGGTCTCCGGCAGCTCCTCCAGGTCATAGAGCTGACGCCAATTGAGGATGCGCTCACCGTCCGGTTCGGCGCCGGGCAGCACGCGGGGGCTGGCTCCGGTGGCGATCAGCACCACCTCGGCCTCGACGGTCTGCTGGGCGCCGTCGGCCAGCTTGGCGAGCACCCGGTGCGCGGCCAGACCGCTGCCGGGATCGATCAACTCGCCGCGTCCGGACAGCACCGTCACCCCGACGGTCTGCAACTTCGAGCGGATATCCGAGGACTGGGCCAGTGCCAGCGCCTTCACGCGAGCGTTCACCTCAGGCAGCTGGACCTGCGCCTGGTTCGGGTCGAGGGTGATCCCGAGATCGCGGGCGCGGCGCAGGTCGGTGCGCACTCCGGTCGAGGCGATGAACGTCTTGGAGGGGACGCAGTCCCACAGCACACACGCCCCGCCGATGCCGTCGGAATCGATCAGCGTCACCGACGCACCGTGCTGGGCCGCCACCAGGGCCGCCTCGTAGCCGGCCGGTCCGCCACCGATGATCGCGATGCGGGTCATTGATACCTCCGCTCGTGCTTCGCACCGGGATCTCCGGTACGAAGTCAACGTTATCCGGCAACCACCTCGCACTTTCGACCGAGTTACCGCTGCGCGACACTTCCGCGCCGCGCGCCGCGCCGCAGGTGCGGCAATCAAACGCGGTCCGCGAAGGTTATTGGCTACCCTTTGCAGGTGCCGATCTATGCCGCCTACGGGTCCAACATGGACGCAACGCAGATGCTCGAGCGCTGTCCACACTCCCCCATGTCCGGGACGGGCTGGTTGGAGGGCTGGCGGCTCACCTTCGCCGGGGACGACATCGGCTGGGAAGGGCCTCTCGCGACGGTCGTCGAGGAACCGGGTTCCCAGGTCTTCGTCGTGCTCTACGACGTATCCCCGGAGGACGAGCTGCGGCTGGACCGCTGGGAAGGTTCGGACTTCGGCATCCACAAGAAGATCCGCCTTCGCGTCACCCGCAACGGCGACGGCGACACCGAACCCACCCTCGCCTGGCTCTACGTGCTGGACGCCTATGAAGGCGGCCTGCCGTCGGCCCGCTACCTCGGCGTGATCGCGGACGCCGCCGAAAAAGCGGGCGCGCCACCGGATTACGTACACGAGCTACGGACCCGAAACAGCCGCAACGTGGGGCCGGGCAACTTCGGCTGACCACATGTTCCACGCCGGACACCAGCGGCGTGAACTTCCGTGTCGGCCACGCCGTGGCCGACACACTCCCAGCCCCGTCGGGTACAAGGCCATCGAACACCCAGCGCCGCAGGCGCTGGAAATCAGATGCAGCCGCAGGCGCTGCAAATCAAACACCGAGCACGATATTGCTCAGCACTCGAACGCCGACCGCGAGCGCCCGCTCATCGATGTCGAAGGTCGGCTGGTGCAGATCCAGCTGTTCGCCTTCGCCGGGCCACACGCCGAGGCGCGCCATCGCGCCCGGCACCTCTTCCAGGTACCAGGAGAAATCCTCGCCGCCGCCGGACTGCAAGGTGTCCGACAGCGTGTCGGGACCGAGCGCACGGATCGCGTCCTCGAACATGCGGGTGGAGTGCTCCTCGTTGACCACAGGGGGCACGCCACGCCGGTAGTTGAGCTGGTAGCGGACGCCTGTCGGGGCGAGCAGGCCGTCGACGATCTCGCGCACCATCGGCTCCAGCAGCGACCAGGTGTCGTGATCGCCGGTGCGGATGGTGCCGGTGAGCATGCCGGTCTGCGGAATGGCGTTCGGCGCCTTGCCCGCGCTCACCGCGCCCCACACCATCACGGTGCTGGTGCGCGGGTCGATCCGGCGGCTCAGCAGGCCGGGCAGGCCGGTGATCACGGTGCCGATCGCGTAGACCAGGTCACTGGTCAGGTGTGGGCGTGAGGTGTGGCCGCCCGGCGAGTCGAGCACCAGCTCGATGGTGTCGGCTGCCGAGGTGATCGCGCCCACCCGGATGCCGACCCGGCCCACCTCCAAGCGTGGATCGCAGTGCAGCGCGAAGATCCGCTCGACGTCGGCCATCGCTCCCGTGGCGACCACATCGATCGCGCCGCCGGGCATGACCTCTTCGGCCGGCTGGAAGACCAGCCGCACGCCGACCGGCAGCTCGGGCACCTCGGCCAGGGCCAGCGCCGTGCCGAGCAGGATCGTGGTGTGCGCGTCGTGGCCGCACGCGTGCGACACTCCCGGCACAGTGGAGGCGAAACTCAGTCCGGTGAACTCCTGCAGGGGCAGCGCGTCGATATCGGCGCGCAGACCGATCCGTCGGCCCTCCGGCCCGATATCACAGATGAGACCGGTGCCGCCGGGAAGTACCTGGGGGGCCAGACCCGCCTTGGTCAGCCAGGCCGAGACGAACTCGGTGGTGCCGAACTCGGTGCGGGACAGTTCCGGGTTGGCGTGGATGTGCCGTCGCCACTGGACCAGGTCGACGGTGTGATCGGCCAGCCACGACTCCACCGCTTTCCGCCCGGATGCCACGGTCTCCGCCGCCGCGGCGCTCCCGAGGCCTTCCGTGACCACGCGAGCGCCCGCTGTCGGACCCGTCGCCTGCGCCGCCGAACGGCCGGATGTGCTCACCGAATGTCCTCCTGTCGTTGAACTAGCCGTTGCAACAACCTGTCTCTATGGATGTCATCGCGTGCGACGGTGATCGCGGTACGCGCGAGCGCGAGCGCGCCGTCGAGGACCGCACGATCCGCCGAGGCGTTGACGCTCGCGGCGGCGAAGCCTGGCTGATGTGTCACCGCACCACCGGCATCAATGCCGATGACCGGGTGAATGCCCGGAATGACGTTGGTGACGTTGCCCATGTCCGTGCTGCCCAGCGGCCGCTGCGCCTCGAGTTCCGGAGCGAGCGGCACGCGTCCCAATCCGATGATCTGCTCGCGGTAGGCGAACAATAACTCCGGATCCGGGGTCAACTCGGTGTAGGTCGGCGCGAGCGTCCGGATTTCGTGGGTGCAGCCGGTCGCGAGGGCACCCGCCTCGAAGCAAGCCGACGCTCGTCGCGTCAGATCGTCGAGGGATGCGGAGTCGACTGCGCGTAGGTAATACAGCAGTTCCGCACGTCCGGGCACGATGTTGGGAGCTACGCCACCGTCGCCGACTATACCGTGCAGTTGCTGGCCCGGCAGGAGATGTTGTCGGAGCAACCCCAGGGCAACCTGTGTGACGGTGACCGCGTCGCCCGCGTTGCGGCCCTCCTCCGGGGCCGCGCTGGCGTGCGCCTCGCGCCCGTGGAAGACCACCGAGACGTCGGCCAGCGCCAGCGAGCGGGCCCTGACGATGTCCAGCGGACCGGGGTGCACCATCATCGCCATCGCGACGTCGTCGAACACTCCGCGCTCCAGCATGAGCACCTTGCCGCCGCCGCTTTCCTCGGCCGGCGTGCCGAACACCAGCACAGTGATGCCCAGCGCGTCGGCGACCTCGGCGAGGCCCAGCGCCGCGCCGACCGAGGAGGCGGCGATGATGTTGTGCCCGCAGGCATGCCCGATCTCGGGCAACGCGTCGTATTCGGCGCACAGGGCCACCGTGAGCGGCCCACTGCCGTAGCTGGCACGGAAGGCCGTCGGCAGCTCGGCAACCTCGGTCTCGATCTGGAACCCACGTTCGGCGAGCGGGGCGATGGTCTTGGCGACGCTGCGGCTCTCCTCGAACGCCAGCTCCGGCTCGGCGTGGATCGCGTGCGAGAGCGCGATCAGCTCGGCGGACGCCGCGTCGATCGCGGCGTCACTGCGATCGGCCGGGTCGGCGTCCGAGCACACAACGTGGTCGTCACGGTGCGATCGGTCGGGCCCACGGCGCGGTGGTGGCATGCAACACAGTCTCGCATGTGTTTGATTTGCAGCGACTTCGTCGCGGCTCTGTCTGATTTGCCGCGCCTGCGGCGCGGCGTGTTCGCGGCCCCCTGATGGCTCGCGTCCGAGCGACCGCCGCTGGCGACTTCGTCGCGGACGCGGCGGCCACTCGGACGCGAGCCGGGCCGCGAACGGGAACGCTCGGTCTCGCTGCGCTCGAAAACGGGAGTCGGGCCGAGTGGTCGAGCAGGGCGGTCACACAGGACCTCGACGTTCACCGACCTATGGAGCTGTGAACCGGGTGCCAGCCGCCGCTGACTTGTCGCCGAGGGGGCGGTTGATCGGACACGAGCCGGGCCGAGCGCTCGGTCACGCTTTCTCGTAACCGGGGATGGGCCGGTGTCGTCGAGCAGGGCGGTCACCGCGGGACCTCGACGTTCACCGACCTATGGAGCTGTGAACCGGGTGCCAGCCGCCGCTGACTTGTCGCCGAGGGGGCGGTTGATCGGATACGAGCCGGGCCGAGCGCTCGGTCGCGCTTTCTCATAACCGGGGATGGGCCGGTGTGGTCGTGTGGCCGTCGCTACACGACCTGGGTGTCCGCTGGCTGTCGGCGGCAGGCGCTCGGCGTATGCGAGACGCTGGTTGCTTCGGCGCGGACGTCTCCGCAGCCAGGTTGGCCGTGAACGGTGCTCTGGGTGCGCGCGCAGTCCGATGCGGGCGATGGCGGACGCCGGGTCAGCTTGCGCCGAAGGCCAGGTTCTCCGGGGTGGTGGTCACCGCGAGTCCGGCCAGCGCCTTCGCGTGCAGCGCGCGCTTGATCACCGGCAGGTTCGGCTTGCGGTTGGCCGCCAGGGCGGCTGCTCGCTCGACAGCGGTCGCGAGTAGCGCGGACGCGTCGGCCTTGCCGTCCACGATGCCCGCGGCGATCGCCTCGTCGGCCGGGTAGCGGTGGCCGGTGGTCATCGCCTGCACGCACACCTGGTTGCTCAGCCGCTCGCTGAGCAGGGCGTTCATGCCGACGGTGAACGGCATGCCCAGGTGCACCTCGGGCAGGCTGTAGAAGCCGCGGTCGGCGCGCATCACCCGGAAGTCGTGCGAGGTGGCCAGCATGGCGCCCGCACCGAAGGCGTGACCGTTGATCGCCGCGACGGTCGGCAGCGGGAAGCCGAGCAGGCGGGTGTAGAGCGAATGCACGCGGTCGAGGTAACCGTGGATCTTGTCCATGTTGCCGAACAGCCAGTCGGTGTCCAGACCGTTGCTGTAGAACTTCCCTGTCGCGGTGGTGACCAGCGCGGCGGGACCCTCGGAGCTCTCGACCTTGTCCAGCAGCGCGTGGAATTCGTCGATCCAGTCCGGGTGGAAGCGGTTCTCACTGTCGGTCTGTCCCTCTGCGCCGAGGTAGAGGACGAACACTTCCCCTTCACGTTCCAGATACGGCATGCGTGCAGCGTATCCGGCGGGCACGGAAAGTCCTACTCGCGGGTAGGAGTCGAGCGCCCAGCCCCGCCACGTCAGGCCTCCTGGCCGGGCGATCTTGGCGCTAGAGTGACGATCATGCTTGCCCAAGAGGCCGCCGAGGCGATCGCCGAACGTACGGGAGTGCCACGCCACCGGGTCGCGGTGGTACTGGGGTCCGGCTGGCAGGACGCGGCCGCCGAGATCGGGGCGCCACGGGCGTCGGTGCCGATGCCGGAACTGCCCGGTTTCGGGACGCCGAGCGCGCAGGGCCACGTCGGCATGGTCCACTCGCTCCGGGTGGACGACACCCCCGTGCTGCTGCTGATGGGCCGCCAGCATCTCTACGAGGGCTACCAGCCCGCCGACGTGGTGCATCCGGTGACGGCGGCCATCGCCGCGGGCGCGGAGATCGTCGTGCTGACCAACGCCGCGGGCGGCATCCGTTCCGGCCTCCGGGTCGGCGAACCGGTCCTGATCAGCGATCACCTCAATCTGACCGGCCGCACGCCGCTGACCGGCGCGACCTTCGTCGATCTGGTCGACGCGTGGGATCCCGAATTGCGGACGCTGACCCGAGAAATCGACCCGAGCCTGACCGAGGGCGTGTACGCGGGCCTGACCGGTCCGCAGTACGAGACCCCGGCCGAGATCCGGATGCTGCGCACGATCGGCGCGGACCTGGTCGGCATGTCCACGGTGCTGGAGGCCATCGCCTGCCGCGCGCTCGGCGCCCGAGTACTGGGCATCTCGCTGGTCACCAACCTGGCCGCGGGGGTCACGGGCGCACACCTGTCCCATGCCGAGGTGCTCGCCGAAGGGCATGCCGCCGCGCCGCGACTCGGCAAACTACTGCGCGGCGTGCTGGAACGGGTGTAGATGCTGCGCTTCGGCACGGCCGGCCTGCGCGGGCCGCTGCACGACGGTCCGGACGGCATGAACGTCACCACGGTGACCAGGACGACCGCCGGGATCGTCGACTGGCTGCGCGGCCGCTGTCTCGGCGGCGGCGCGGTGGTCGTCGGCCGTGACGCCAGGCACGGATCCGCCGAATTCGCCACGGCAACCGCGGAAGTCTTTGCCGCGGCGGGCTTTCCGGTGACGCTGCTGCCGCGTCCGCTGCCGACGCCGGTGGTCGCGTACGCGGTGCGTGAGCTCGGCGCGGTCGCGGGCGTGCAGGTCACCGCGTCGCACAATCCGGCCACCGACAACGGTTACAAGGTCTATCTCGACGGCGGTTCGCAGTTGATCGCCCCGGCCGACACCGAAATCGAGCGCTGCATCGAGAAGGTCATCGAGCCCGTCGATCGTGCCACGGTCACCCTCGCGAACGACGACATGGTGCGGCGCTACCTGCGCCGCGTCACCGAACTGCCCGCCCTGATCGGCGGCCCCGGCGAGCGGGCGCGCATCCGGATCGCGCTCACCCCGCTGCACGGCGTCGGCGGCGACCTCGCCGTCGAAGCGCTCACCGCGGCGGGCTTCCCCGACGTCCACATGGTCGACGAACAGTTCGAGCCCGACCCCGACTTCCCCACCGTGGCGTTCCCGAACCCGGAGGAACCCGGCGCGACCGACCTGCTGCACGCGCTGGCCGCGCGGATCAGCGCCGATGTGGCGATCGCGCTCGACCCGGACGCCGACCGTTGCATGGTAGGCATTCCGCAGTCCGACGGAACCTGGCAGATGCTGCGCGGCGACGAGACCGGCGTGTTGCTCGGTGACTGCGTGCTTCGCACCGCCGCCGCCGACGCGCTGGTGGCGACGACGATCGTATCCTCGCGGCTGCTGTCCAGACTGGCTCCGGCGCGCGGCGGCCGCTACGCGGAGACGCTCACCGGGTTCAAGTGGCTGGCCCGCGCGGGCGACGGCCTGGTGTACGCCTACGAGGAGGCGATCGGCCACTGCGTCGACCCGGCGACAGTCCGGGACAAGGACGGCATCTCCGCCGCGGTGCTGGTCGCCGACCTGGTCGCCCGGCTGAAGGCGGTGGGCCGCACGCTGAACGACGAACTCGACGACTACGCGGTCGAATTCGGCCTGCACGCGGGCGATCAGGTGTCGCTGCGACTGGCCTCGGCCGCCGATGCCGCGGCGGTGGTCGAGCGCCTGCGGGCGAACCCGCCGGACGAAATCGCCGACGAGCCGGTCGAATACACCGACCAACTCCAGGTGCGCGGCCGGATGCGGACCGACGCGCTGATCTTCGAGGGCGCGTCGTCCCGCCTGGTGGTGCGTCCTTCCGGCACCGAGCCGAAGCTCAAGTGCTACCTGGAGGTGGTCGAGACGGTCGGCTCACGCGCCGACCTTCCGGGCGCGCGAAACGCTGCGCGCGTACGCCTTTCGGCGCTGCGCGACTTCTGTCTGACACTCTGATCGTCCCTGCATCATCAGCACGGGCCGCACTGTGATCGCCCGCGTCGCCGAGGCCGGGCCCGCCCGAGCTGAGTACCCGGCCCTGCCGTCGATGTGCTCAGCGGCCGACACAACCATGTCGGCGCCGAGCTCGAAGCCATTCGGCCGCAGGGGTGTGGTCGACGACATTGTCGAGTACCACCCGATTCCGCCAGCGCGACAATGCCTTTCGGGCACGGAGGACGCAACCGCAAGCCCGGCTACGTCCCCGCACCGGGTCAGCGCGGACCGAACTGCCGATCGCCTGCGTCGCCGAGTCCGGGCACGATGAAGGCGTTCTCGTTCAGTCCCACATCCACCACCGCCGTGACCAGCCGCACCGGCAGCCCCGAGTCGGCCAGCGCCGCAATACCTTCCGGCGCCGCGACGACGCAGACCGCGGTGACGTCGGTGGCGCCGCGAGCCGCGAGCCGCTCCAAGGTGTAGCGCATCGAGCCGCCCGTGGCCAACATCGGGTCCAGCACGAAGACCGGCGATCCGGCGAGGTCGGCGGGCAGCGATTCCATATAGGGCATGGGCACATGGGTCTCCTCGTCCCGGGCCATGCCGAGGAATCCGATCCTCGCGTCCGGGATCAACTCCGCGGCAGCGTCGACCATGCCGAGCCCGGCGCGTAGCACCGGAACCAGCAACGGCGGCTGCGCCAACCGGACGCCCTCGGTGGCGGCGACGGGCGTCACGATCTCGAAACGCTCGACCGGCGCCTCGCGCAGCGCCTCGTAGATCAGGATTCCGGTCAGATCACGTAGTGCGGCACGGAAAGCCGGGTTCGGCGTGCGCTCGTCGCGCATCGTGGTGAGCAGGGCGGCGACGAGTGGATGGTCGACGGTGTGGGTGCGCATGAGGGAACGATAAGGTCGATCGCGGGCGCGCCGTGGGACTCGACCCGACTTTTTTCCGAAGCGGCGGAACCGAACCGGAACAGCGCGCGTCGAACCAAGTGGATGACGTACTCTGCCTGGGAACAACAGATGGGGGAAGCTCTGATGCGAAAGATGTCGGCGGACACCGAGGGCATTGCGGCCTATGGCGCAACCGCCCACGTCATGGCGGGCGAGATGGCGGCGGCGGGGGTCTGCGCGGCCGCGGCGGAGCCCGCGTTGCTAGGCCCGATCATGGGACTCATCGGCGCCGACTTCACGGCGGCCTACACCGCGGCGCATGCCGGGCAGGTCGCCGCGATCGGCCAGCTGTCGGCCGTGCTGACGAGCATGGGTGGCGCGGCCACCGGCGCGGCGACCGTCCTCACCGAGACCGACACCGCCGCCGCGAGCGCGTTGCAGAACGCGGCCACCGAACTGGAGTGAGCCTGTGATCGATATCAACGCGCTGGCCAAACCGATCCTGGACCTGCTCGCCAGCTTCGGCTCCGGCGTGCTGCCCACCGGCGGTCCCACCGACGCGCTGCGCAGCACCTCGGCCGTGGTCGACCAGATCCATCAAATGGGTCGCGACAGCATCAACGGGATGAACGCCGCGTGGGACGGCCGCGCCGCGGACGCCGCCACCGCCAAGGCACTCCGGGTGCAGACCTCCGCGGCCACCATCTCCGATCGCGGCAACGAGATGGCCACGGTGGTGAACCAGGCGGCCGCCGAGGTCGAGACGGGCCAGAAAGAACTCACCGATATCGCGCAGTCGTTCGTGAACACCGCGGCGAGCATGGGGCCTGCCTTGGCGACGCCGCAGGGGCTGACGGTGCTCGTCGGCTCGGCGATCGACCATCTCGGCCAAGCGCTCAACGTGGTCGGCCGGGTGCAGAACGAGTTGCACACGCAGACCGCGTCGATGAACGAGCTGACCCCACCGCCACCGACCCCGCCGCCCGCCGGACTCCCCGTCGCCGCTTCCGCCTCCGGCGTCCAGCAGCTGGTTTCCACCGCGTCCGGCGTGCTCACCGGCGCGGGCCAGATGATGAACACCGCGATGAGCTCGCCCCGCTCCCAAGGAACTCCCGGGACCACGCGGGGCACTCCGGGTGTGCCCCGGCCCGACACCGGTTCGGGGATGCCCGACGACGGCAAAGGCGTGAAGCTCACGCTGCCCGACGGCAGCGTCGTGGAGGCGCCGAACGAGCAGGCCGCCACGGCGGTCCGCTCGGCAATCGGCACCCTCGGCACCCCCTACGTCTGGGGCGGCAACACCCCCGGCGCGGGATTGGACTGCAGTGGGCTCACCAAATACGCCTACGGCGAGGCGGGCGTCGACCTGCCCCGGCTCGCGGCCGAGCAGGGCAGCGGGGGCACACCGGTCTCCCCCGGCGACCTGATGCCCGGCGACCTCGCGATCTGGGATGGCCACGTGGCAATGGTGGTCGGCAACGGCCAGTTCGTCGAGGCGGGTGACCCGGTCCAGATCAGCTCGATTCGAACGGAGAACTCAGGTATGGACTTCTACGGTTTCTACAGGCCGACAACATGACCCAACCACAAGTCCCCAACGTCACCGTGGCGGCCAGCAGCAACCGGTCGGGCACCATCTCGGTGCGGGCGACCGATCAGGGCATGCCGGTGGAGATCAAGTTCGAGCGCAGCGAATATCGTTACGGCGCACAGTCACTCGCCAACGAGATCCTGCGGCTCACCCAGCGCTCCACCATCGCGGCGCGGGCGCGACGGCGCGAACTGCTCGCCGAGACGGGCATGCCCTCGGACATGCTCGACCGGCTCGGCCTGCCCACTCGCCAACAGGCGGTGGACGAACTGGACCGGATCGACGACGCGGACACGGGACCGACGAGCTGGATGAGGCCGGTGTGAGCAAGCCGAGCCGCGGTCATGCCGGAGCCGAGCGCCAGCGAGGTGGAGGTCTCATGAGTGAGCGAAGCGAGCGAATCATCGACACAGCCGCGAACGCGGTCATGCCGGAGCCGAGCGCCAGCGAGGTGGAGGTCTCATGAGTGAGCGAAGCGAGCGAATCATCGACACAGCCGCGAACGCGGTCATGCCGGAGCCGAGCGCCAGCGAGGTGGAGGTATGAGCGCGGAAATGGACGCCCTGGTCGCGTCGGCGACCCAGAAGCTGGAGGCGCTGGAAGCGGCACTGTACGGGCTCGAGCAGGTGCGCGGACGATTCACCAGCGAGGACGGCGCGGTGAGCGTGGAGGTGAACAGCGACGGAGCGCTGGTGGGTCTCACGCTGGCGGAGTCGGTCATATCGCTGCCGCCCACCGAGGTCGGACAGCTGATCGTATGGGCGTGCCGACAGGCCGCCGAGGACGCCGGCGCACAGCGGTCCAAGGTCGTTGCGACACTGAACGAGTCGTTCGTCCCCGCCGGGCAGCCGCCCGGAGCGACGAATGGGGGCGGGCCGGATAGTGCCTGACTCGGAAGGTCGATAGGCTTCCGCACATGGCTTCTGGAGACATCGTCCCGATCGAGCTCGGCCTGACCGACGGCGATCTCGTCACCCTGTGGGCACCGCGCTGGCGAGACGGTGACGACGAGTGGGAGGCGTTCCTCGGACATGAGGACGCCCTCTACGGTTTCGAGTCCGTTGCAGAGCTGGCCGCGTTCATCCGCACCAACTCCGACAACGACCTCGTCGACCATCCGGCGTGGAAGGTCGTCGCGGGCCTGTCGGCCGTCGAACTGGAGCCGGAGGAGAACTTCTCCTTCGATCTGGTCGCGGTGCCGGAACTGGCCGCGGGCGATCCCGACGTGGACACCGTCGCCGAGTTGGAGGACACCCTCGGCATGGTGCGCAACATCGGCGAGGTCTGCGAACTGGAGGCGGTGACCAAGTTCTTCGGTTCGCATCCGGTGCTCGGCGCGCTGCCCGGCGGGGTGAGCGCCTTCGTCGGGCGCGACGGTGAGGAGCTGTGGGACCAGATCGGCGCGGCCATCGCCAAGGGCTGGGACGACGTCCTGGACGCCATCGACTCCGTCGTGCAGACCCCCGAGGTCGATGCCGAGGCGGTCGCGGTCGCCGAGGCCGAACTCCTGGCCGCCGAGGAGAACGTCGTCGACGCCGACGACGCGGCCGACAGTGATGAGGACGAGGAGTTCGAGTCCGTCGACCTCGACGACGAGGAGGAGGAAGACGAGGACGAGGACGAGTCGTTCTGGAACGAGGTCGGCATCGACCCGATCAAGATCGTCATGTCCGAGGGCAGCTTCTTCACGCTGCGCTGCTACCTGGACGACGAACCGATCTTCCTCGGCGCCAGGGGCTCGATCACGGTGTTCTCCTCCGAGCGCGCGCTGGCCCGTTACCTCGCCGACGATCACGAGCACGACCTGGCCCGGGTGAGCACCTTCGCCGACGTGCAGACCGCGGCGGTGGACGGCTCGCTGGAGGTCGAGGTGACCGACGAGAACGTGTACGTGCTCCCCGGCCTCTCCGAGGACTTGGCGGAGGGACCGGAGGCGGTCGACATCGAACAGCTCGACTTGGCGGTCGAACTGTTCACCGACGCCGCCGACTACGCCGACGACGACACCGTCGAACAGGCGCTGGCGCAGTCCACCCCGCTGGGCTGGTACGTCTCCTACCTGCTGAATCCCGACCCGACCCGGTTGGCGCCCAACCCGCCGTTCACCGCCGAGGCCCAGGCATGGCGCGAGCTGGAACGCAACCTGGAGTCCAGGCTCGACAAGCAGTAATCAGGTCAATCGGATCCAGACCTGCTCGGCTTGTCCGAGCAGGCGTCCGTAGTCGCCGTAGACGGCGGTCGAGGCGAAGCATTTGCGGCCCTGCTCGCCGTGATACTCGCCCACGACGACGCAGTGCTCGCCGACCCGGGGCAGATCGTGCACGATGGCGGTCATCGAGCCGAGCAGTGCGGGACGGTGGAGCATGCCGGGTAGCGACCAGCCGCCGGGGCAGTCCATCGCGGCCCACAGCAGCAGCGGCCGCATCGGCACGGTGTCGTCGGGCACCCATGGGGCGGCTACCTGGTTCTCGCTCACCCGGCCGGGTTCGATGCGCAGCCCGTCCGCGCGACCACTGCCACAGACGAAGCAAGACGCGAACATCTCGATGCTCACATAGGTGTCCGACGCCGCGACCGCTTCGGTGTACGGGACGATGGGCGGTGCGTCCCGCTCGAGTTTGCCGCTGGTCGACTCCGCGATCAGTGCGTCGCCGTCGTACAGCCGTCCGTCGCGCACGTCGAGCGGCGTCTCCAGCGGCGGCGGGCTGCGCAGGATCACGGTCACCGCGTCCTCGCCGCGCTGCTCGGCGAGAAGACCGGCCACGTAGCCGCCGTTACCGGAGTCGGGCGGGCCGTTGAACCGGCGGGGGATGCGCAAGGTCGCCATTCTCGTCACGCTAGCGAACCGATGCCCGACCGGTTGGGAGGGCCTCACCGCCGACTCGCTCTCGTTCCTGCAGCAGCGAGCCCGGCGCGTGACCCGAGGCCGCGCCGGGTCGATCGCCAGGCCGAGACCACTCGAATCTCGTTGTGTCCGGCTATCCGATGAGCACCGCGTATCCGGGCTTGATGATGTCGTCGATGATCCGCAGCCGCTCGGGGAACGGGATGAACGCCGACTTCATGGCGTTGATGGTGAACCGTTCCAGATCGCTCCAGCCGTAACCGAACGTCTCGACCAGCTTCAGCATCTCCTTGCTCATGCTGGTGTCGCTCATCAGCCGGTTGTCGGTGTTGACGGTGACGCGGAAACGCAGCCGAGCCAGCAGGTCGAAGGGGTGCTTGTCCAGCGAGGGCACGGCGCCGGTCTGCACGTTCGACGACGGACACAGCTCCAGCGGAATGCGCGTGTCCCGGACGTAGTTGGCGACCAGCCCGAGCCGCGCGTCCTCGATCGCGCCGGGCACGCTGATGTCGTCGGTGATCCGCACGCCGTGACCGAGCCGGTCGCAGCCGCAGAACGCGAGCGCCTCGTGGATAGACGGCAGACCGAACGCCTCCCCGGCGTGGATGGTGAAGTGCGCGCTGTTGGCGCGCATGTATTCGAACGCGTCGAGATGCCTGCTCGGCGGGAAGCCCGCCTCCGCGCCCGCGATGTCGAAACCGCCGACGCCGCGGTCGCGGAAGCGCACCGCCAGCTCGGCGATCTCCCGTGAGCGCGCCGCATGCCGCATCGCGGTGAGCAGGCAGATCACCACGATGGTGTGGCCCTGCTCGGCGGCGGCCGCCTCGCCCGCACGGAAACCGGCCAGTGTGTGCTCGACGACCTCGTCGAGCGTGAGCCCGCGCTCCAAGTGCTGTTCGGGGGCGAAGCGCACCTCCGCGTACACCACACCGTCGGCGGCGAGGTCCTCGGCGCATTCGCGGGCGACCCGGCGCAGGCCCTCCGGGGTCTGCATTACGGCGACGGTGTGGTCGAAGGTCTCCAGGTACCGTTCCAGCGATCCGCTGTCGGCCGCGTCCCGGAACCAGGCCGCGAGCGACACCTCGTCGGTGGCGGGTAGGTCGTCGTAACCGCTGTGCGCGGCGAGCTCGAGCACCGTGGCGGGCCGCAGCCCACCGTCGAGGTGATCGTGCAGCAGGGCCTTCGGCGCCTGGCGGATCGAGGCAAGGGTCAGCGGCATCGGTCCAGTCATGTATCGACGGTAGCCGCAGCGCGCCGAAACGGCAGCGGACTCCGGCCGTGGCAACCATCTCGTTGCCCATCGGATGCGGGCCGGTCCACAACGCGACACCAGAACCGACCGGCGGCGCCGATCAGACCCCGATGCGATCGAGGATCAGAGGTGCGGCCGCGGCCACGGGCGCGGAGTCGATGGTGACGGCATCGCGCAGGGCGGCCGCGGCACCCGCGAATGCCTCGGGAGTGTCGGTGTGCATGGTGAGCAGTGGCTGTCCCGCGGTGATGGAATCGCCCGGTTTCGCGTGCATTTCCACTCCGGCGCCGAATTGCACCGGATCGCCCTGACGCGCTCGGCCCGCGCCGAGACGCCAGGCCGCGATGCCGACGCCCATCGCGTCGAGCCTGGTCAACACGCCGTCGGCAGCGGCGCGGATGGTCTCGGTGTGCTCGGCGACGGGCAGTGGCGCGTCCGGGTCGCCATCCTGGGTGCGGACCATGGCGCGCCAGTGGTCCATCGCCCGGCCGTCGGCCAAGACGTCGGCGGGGTCGACGTCGAGCCCGGCCAGGGCAACCATCTCGCGTGCCAGGGTGAGGGTCAGCTCCACCACGTCAGGGGGTCCGCCGCCCGCGAGCACCTCGACCGATTCCGCGACCTCCATGGCATTGCCCGCGGTGCGGCCGAGCGGGGTGTCCATGGCGGTGAGCAGCGCCACCGTCCGCAGGCCCGCGTCGGCGCCGAGTGCGACCATGGCCGCGGCCAATTCCCGCGCCCCGTCGAGTGTCTTCAGGAAGGCGCCGGAGCCGACCTTGACGTCGAGCACCAGCGCCGCGGTGCCCTCGGCGATCTTCTTGCTCATGATCGAGCTGGCGATGAGCGGGATCGATTCGACCGTGCCGGTGACGTCGCGCAGGGCGTAGAGCCGCTTGTCCGCCGGCGCGAGATCCGCGCCCGCCGCGCAGACCACCGCGCCGATGCCAGGGTCCGCCAGGATGTCGCGCATTCGGGACACCGGGACGTCCGCTCGCCAGCCGGGGATGGATTCCAGCTTGTCCAGCGTGCCTCCGGTGTGGCCGAGTCCGCGCCCGGACAACTGCGGCACCGCGGCGCCGCACGCGGCGACCAGCGGCGCCAGCGGCAGCGTGATCTTGTCGCCCACCCCGCCGGTCGAGTGCTTGTCCACGGTCGGCCGGGGCAGGTCGGTGAGGTCCATCCGGCGGCCGGAGGCGATCATCGCGGCGGTCCACCTGGCCGTCTCGCGCCGCGTCATCCCACGCCAGAGGATCGCCATGGCCAGCGCCGACATCTGCTCGTCGGCCACCGCGCCGCGGGTGAACGCGTCGATCACCCAATCGATCTGTGCGTCGGACAGTTCCCTGCCGTCGCGCTTGGTCGTGATGATCGAAACCGCGTCCAGTGCTGTCACATTCGTCAGTCTGGCACGAGCCACGCCGACCCTGGTTCTTGTCGACATCGACGCGGAGTGCTGACGAACTCGGCTCACACCTGCCCGGCGTCCAGGTCGTCGGGGCCGAAGGCATCCGGGAGCAGCGTACGCAGCGGCAAAGGTCCCGCTTTGTGATCGATCAGAAGGTCGGCGCCACCGTGCTCGTAGAGCAATTGGCGGCAGCGCCCGCAGGGCATCAGGATTTCGCCGCGAGAATCGGCCACCGAGACGGCCAGCAGACGTCCACCACCCCCCGAAATCAAGTTACCGATGAGTACACATTCGGCACACAGGCCCAATCCATATGAGACATTCTCCACATTGCAACCGCTCACAATTCGGCCATCGACACTGAGAGCCGCGGCGCCGACCGGAAACCGCGAGTAGGGCGCATAGGCATTGCGCATAACTCGAATTGCGTTGCTGCGCAACACATTCCAGTCAATTTCCGACATGAGGAACCCCTCTCGGGCCGAGCCGAACATGGCCGCGCGAGGGCCAGGACAGAACCCCGCACATGTCGAGAAAGGTAAACCTAACCCGATCGTTTGTCGCGCAACGCACGGTACGCCGAATTAGTTCCGGGATTGCTGGGGGATTAGAGTCCAGAACAGATCGGTTCAGGTTTCCCGCGACGGGCCGGAGTACAGCCACCTGGGCATTCGCACCCAACGCCCCGCCGGCGTCGGACCTGCAACCGGGTCCATCAACGACGTTGGAGGCACCGCACTCTATGACCACGATTGAAGCTCCGGCCCAGCCGAAGCGGAAGACGCTGTACCGAGGCGACCCCGGAATGTGGTCGTGGGCGCTGCACCGGATCACCGGCGTCACCCTCTTCTTCTTCCTCTTCGTCCACGTGCTGGACACCGCGCTGGTGCGCGTCAGCCCGGAGACCTACAACGAGGCGATCGAGATTTACAAGACGCCCATCGTCGCCTTGATGGAGATGGGCTTGGTCGCAGTCGTGCTGTTCCACGCGCTCAACGGCGTCCGCGTGATCCTGGTGGACTTCTGGGCCAAGGGCCCGAAGTACCAGCGCCTGATGCTCTGGATCGTCCTCGCGGCGTGGTTCCTGCTGGCTGTTCCCGCGGTCGGGCGCCAGTTCTTCTACCTGTTCACGGAGCACTGATCATGACTGCACCTGTTCTCGGCAAGTCGTATGACCGTCCGGCCAGCCTGGATCTCCCCCGCTCGCCGCGCGCCCGCTCGTCCAACAACTTCGAGAAGTACGCCTGGCTGTTCATGCGCTTCTCCGGCCTGCTGCTGATCGTGCTGGTGCTCGGCCATATGACGATCATGCTGCTGCTCGACGGCGGCGTGAAGCGACTCAACTTCGCCTTCGTCGCCGGTCGCTGGTCCAGCCCGTTCTGGCAGTTCTGGGACCTGAGCATGCTGTGGCTGGCACAGCTGCACGGCGGCAACGGCCTGCGCACCATCATCGACGACTACTCCCGCAAGGACTCGACCCGGTTCTGGCTCAAGACCCTGCTGGTCAGCTCGATGATCCTGGTCATGGGCGTGGGCACCTACGTCATCTTCACCTTCGACCCCAACATCAGTTAGGAACAGGCCCCCTCCCATGAGTGAGCGCAGCGAACGAATCATCAATACAGCGTGTTTCACACATGCCGGAGCCGAGCGCAGCGAGGTGGAGGCATGAGTGAATCTCGACCGATTCAGGAGCACCGCTACGACGTCCTCATCGTCGGCGCGGGTGGCGCGGGCATGCGCGCCGCGATCGAGGCCGGCCCGCGTGTCCGGACGGCGGTGCTGACCAAGCTGTACCCGACCCGCAGCCACACCGGCGCGGCGCAGGGCGGCATGTGCGCCGCGCTGGCCAACGTCGAAGAGGACAACTGGGAGTGGCACACCTTCGACACCGTCAAGGGTGGTGACTACCTGGTCGACCAGGACGCCGCGGAGATCATGGCCAAGGAAGCCATCGACGCGGTGCTCGACCTGGAGAAGATGGGCCTGCCGTTCAACCGCACGCCCGAGGGCAAGATCGACCAGCGGCGCTTCGGCGGCCACACCCGCGACCACGGCAAGGCCCCGGTCCGCCGTGCGTGCTACGCCGCCGACCGCACCGGCCACATGATCCTGCAGACGCTGTACCAGAACTGCGTCAAGCACGACGTGGAGTTCTTCAACGAGTTCTACGTGCTGGATCTGGTGCTCACCGAGACCGACCGCGGCCCGGTCGCGACCGGCGTGGTCGCCTACGAGCTGGCCACCGGCGACCTCCACGTCTTCCACGCCAAGTCGATCGTGTTCGCCACCGGCGGCTCGGGCCGGATGTACAAGACCACCTCGAACGCGCACACGCTGACCGGTGACGGCATGGCCATCGTGTTCCGCAAAGGCCTGCCGCTGGAGGACATGGAGTTCCACCAGTTCCACCCGACGGGTCTGGCCGGGCTCGGCATCCTGATCTCCGAGGCCGTCCGCGGCGAAGGCGGCATTCTGCGCAACGCCGACGGCGAGCGCTTCATGGAGCGCTACGCCCCCACTATCAAGGACCTCGCGCCGCGCGACATCGTCGCGCGCTCGATGGTGCTCGAGGTGCTGGAGGGCCGCGGCGCCGGACCGAACAAGGACTACGTCTACATCGACGTGACCCACCTCGGCGAGGACGTGCTCGAGGAGAAGCTGCCCGACATCACCGAGTTCTCCCGCACCTACCTCGGTGTGGACCCGGTGAAGGAACTGGTGCCGGTGTTCCCGACCTGTCACTACGTGATGGGCGGCATCCCGACCCGCATCCGGGGCGAGGTCCTGCGCAACAACACCGACATCGTCCCCGGCCTCTACGCCGCGGGCGAGTGCGCGTGCGTCTCGGTGCACGGTGCCAACCGCCTCGGCACCAACTCGCTGCTGGACATCAACGTGTTCGGACGGCGCGCCGGTATCGCCGCCGCGGAGTACGCGCAGCGCAGCGAGTTCGTGGAGCTGCCGGAGAACCCGGCGCAGATGGTGCAGGACTGGCTGGCGCTGATCCTCTCCGAGCACGGCAACGAGCGGGTCGCCGACATCCGCACCGAGCTGCAGCGGTCGATGGACAACAACGCCTCGGTGTTCCGCACCGAGGACACGCTCAAGCAGGCGCTCACCGACATCCACGCGCTCAAGGAGCGGTACACGCGGATCACCGTGCAGGACAAGGGCAAGCGCTACAACAGCGACCTGCTCGAGGCCGTCGAGCTCGGCTTCCTGCTCGAGCTGGCCGAGGTCACCGTGGTGGGTGCGCTCAACCGCAAGGAGTCGCGCGGCGGCCACGCCCGCGAGGACTACCCGGACCGCGACGACGTGAACTTCATGCGGCACACGATGGCCTACAAGGAAGGCTCGGATCTCCTGTCGGACATCCGCCTGGACTTCAAGCCGGTGGTGCAGACCCGTTACGAGCCGATGGAGCGTAAGTACTGATGACTGCTGTTGCCGAAGCACCCTCTTCGCAGAAGCCCGCTCCGGTCCCCGAGGGCTCGGTGATGATCACCGTCAAGGTGGCCCGGTTCAACCCGGAGGACGACAAAGGCGCGCACTGGGAATCGTTCCAGGTGCCGGTCCTGTCGACCGACCGTTTCCTGAACGTGCTGATCTACATCAAGTCGTACCTGGACGGCACGCTCACCTTCCGTCGCTCCTGTGCGCACGGCGTCTGCGGTTCCGACGCCATGCGGATCAACGGCGTCAACCGGCTGGCCTGCAAGGTGCTGATGAAGGACATGCTGCCCAAGGGCGGCAAGTCCATTACCGTCACCGTCGAGCCGATCCGCGGCCTGCCCGTGGAAAAGGACCTCGTGGTGGACATGGAGCCGTTCTTCGACGCGTTCCGCGCGGTGAAGCCCTACCTGATCACCACGGGTAACGAGCCCACCCGCGAACGCATCCAGAGCCAGGCCGACCGCGCCCGGTTCGACGACACCACCAAGTGCATCCTGTGCGCCTGCTGCACCACCTCCTGCCCCGTGTACTGGAGCGACGGCAGCTACTTCGGCCCGGCCGCGATCGTGAACGCCCACCGCTTCATCTTCGACAGCCGCGACGAAGGCGCTCGCGAACGCCTCGACATCCTCAACGACGTCGAAGGCGTCTGGCGCTGCCGCACCACCTTCAACTGCACCGACGCCTGCCCCCGCGGCATCGAAGTCACCAAGGCGATCCAAGAAGTCAAACGAGCCCTGCTCTTCACCCGCTGACCCCAGGCACCGAACCCGAAGTCCGCCACCATCCCAAAGATGGTGGCGGCCTTCGTCATTCGCGACCACCCCAGAGCAGTCAGCAGTAGATCACCGGGGACGACGAGGTTCACACCGGACCGGAAACCGGGTTCGACGGACAGCGCGCCGGTGAGAACGGCCAGAGCGAGATGGGTGAGGAGGTTGCCGGTGACACCGGCGGATACGGCGTTGACCGGATGCCACGGCAGTTGCGGCTCGAGGTCTTCCGGCGTGACATCGGCAGGGAGCCGCATATCCGCACGCTCGGCTTCCTGATCGTGCACGCACTCCCAACAGCTCCCCGGCCCGGGGCATAAATGCCGGCCGAGGCAAGCGGCATTCCCGCAGACGGGAACACCAGCGAACGTCGCTTATGCTTCGGCTCGGGTCGGCCTAGCGCGTGGCTGTTCGCCGATGCGCGACGTCCCGTCCAGCAGCCGAAGACGGCCGGGCCGTCTCGATATCGACCTAGGGGGTTGCGTGGCCGAATCACTGTCGGTCGACCTGGCCCAGATGCGCGAATCGGCGGCGGAGTTGTGGCAGGCGGCCGAAGACGCCGAGCGGGTGACGAACGAGCTGAAGGCGGCACTCGCCGACGAGGGTGAGTTCTGGGGTGACGACGAAGCCGGCGAGACGTTCGCACACACCTACAAGCCCGGTGCCGACCGTACGTTGGAGGGGTTCGACGACCTCGTCGCGGACATGCGGGCGATGAGTTCCGCGATGAAGCATGCGGCCGATGCGTTCGAGGACGGAGACCACTACGGCGGGCAGAACATCCGAAACCCGGCCGACGATGGCATCCCGGACACGAACGCACCGAGCCAGAACCGGTCGGCAGGACCCATTCCGCAGGCGGCGTCTACCGAATCCCTCAGCACCACAGACGATTCCGCACGGCCGCCGGGCACGTCCGATCGCCCGGCGAACGGAGACTCCGCCCGTCCGCAGTCGGACACCCCGAACGACCGCGGCAGCGTCGATACGCAGCAACCCCCGGCATCCGGCCAGCAGCCCGCGGAGTCTGGACAGCAACCTACGGAATCCGGACAGCCGGACGATTCGACGGGCAATGCCCCAGAAACCGAATCGCCCGATGACAAATCCGGCGACCAACCCCCGGCAGCCGAGACCGGATCGCCGACGACGCCCGGTAACGGCGCAGAGCGACAGGGAGCGCCGACGAATACACCGACGGGGAAGCAGGCGGGTCCACAGACGATGCCGGGCGGCCGCAACGACTCCGGCAAGCCGTCGGCGGATACGCCGTGGTCGCGGAACAGGTCGGGCACCCCTTGGGCAAAGGCTCCGAGCCCCTCGGGCGCGCCGGCGAACGAAACCCCGCCTCGGGTATCTCCTCCACGCACCCCGGACCGCCCGCCCGCGGGCAAGAAGCCGGCGCCGGAACGTCCCGAGCAGAAGCGGCCCCCGAAACAGGCAGGCGTGCGTGCGCGCCGAGAAACCGACGCCGGGGCCATGCGGATCGCTCGGGAGATGGCCGCTCGGCACAACATCGAGATCGTCGGATTCGACGCGGCGGGTATCGCCGCGGCAACGGTCCAGGACATCGCCGATGCTGTCGACACCGTCCTCCCGCGGATGCCGTCCGTGCTGCGCGGAATCGAGATCCGGGATGTGACGGGTTCGCTATCTGCGGTCGAGAATCGCAGCACGGCAAAGAAATCGGGAGAGGCGGCGCCGTGGATCGTGCTGGCTCGCACTGCTGTGACCGATCCTCGGATGTTGGCCGGTGGTTCTCGGGCGACGACCGGATCCGGTCCACCACGGCGACCGATGTATGCCGCGATCCTGCGGGAACTCGGCGCCGCGGTCGACCTCACCGGCGGGTTTCGGGCACACCGGGAGGCGCAACGCGCGCTCATCACCGAATACGTGCGGATCAACGACTTCCGGGGCGAGACGCTGAGCCGGGTGGTCGCCGGCTACAAGCGATGGCGGGCGCAGCTCGGCGACAACTGTTTCGAGCAGGGTCTGTTCGTTCCGGGCAGGGCGCTGGCCGAGGGATTCGCCGCGGTCGAATCGAGTGAGGACGAGGCCAACGGCCCGCAGAAGGTGCTGGGTCGGCTGCTGGTGGTGATGTCGCGTGCGGCGTTGCCGGACCGGCAATGAGACCCGTTGCCGCCGGGGCGGACGGCGTCTGGTTCGTCCCCCTTCCCACCAGCGGTGAGAGTTGCCACGCACCTGTCGGTCATCATTATGGGCACGTTCGGAGGTCCGCGGTCGTCGCTGTCCGCTGAGGATTTCGAGGGCGAGTCGGAAGGTAGTGGCATGGATCGATGGGAGCGCGAAGGCCTGCGCTCGGCCAACTACGGCATGCGCAACCAGCTCGAACATCTCCTCGACTCCTTCGAACGTCAGCAGGGCCGACTCGCCGATGTGTTCCGAGAACTGGAAAATGCTCGCACGCAAGCGAGTTCTCCCGACCAATCGGTAGAGGTGACCGTGGACGCCGCCGGCGTGCTGACTGACCTGCGCCTCACTGCCGCGGCAATGCGCCAGACACCGGAGCAGTTGAGCAGGGCGATCGTGGATGTCACTCGGGCCGCGGCGCGCCGGGCGCAGCAGCAGACCGAGGCCCTCGCCGCACCCGTTGATGCCGACTTCGACGACCTGCCCGACCTGCCCGATATCTCCCCGGACGCCCCCAGCCTCAACGAGATTCGCGCCTTCTTCCGCGGGGACAACGAAGATCCCCCGAGGTAGTACCCGGGCCGCGTAGTGCAGACGATGCTGCGTACTTGCCGACGACCGGAGAGGAACTTCCCGCCGGCGGGAGGGCATGGGATTCGGGTGCGACCGTGCGATGCCGGCAACAGTAGCGTTCACGGAGCCGCTTGCCAGATACGCATCGACGAACGCGAGCGCACATGACGCTGGGTTTGCCGGACTGGCTCCCCCCGGCCGTAGTGATGTGTGTCGCCGGGCACTTCCCTCTGGGCGACGAGGACGCGGAACGACGCGCCGCCGATGCCTGGTCGGATATGGCCGAATGGTGTCGTGAGCAGGCTGAATATCACGAGGCCAAGGCAAAGCCGCCCGAGGGCTCACACGGCGACACCGTCGCCGCGATCGCCGACAAGCACCGGCGCACGGCCGATCGCTTCCGAAAGCAGGCCACCAACTGCGACAGCCTCGCCAGGCAGCTCTACGAGAGCGCCAACGCCACCGAGCTGCAGAAGATGGTCATCATCAGCATGGCCGTGATCCTGGCCATCCAGCTGGCCCGGTGCGCACTGATGTTCGTGGCCGGTGGTCCGATCCAGGCCGCCATAGCACAGATGGCGACCCGAACCGCGGCGCAGCGCGCGTGGATGAGATTCGTGGCATTCCTTTCCGGACGCGGTGCGGAACTGGCCGCGGAACGCGGCTCGATGGTGCTGCTGCGCAACGGAGTCGTGATCGGGGTAGCACTGGGCGGCGGCACGCAAGCCGGCGCCCAGGCGATTCAGGTTGCCAATGGCGACCGCGAACAGATGGATTGGAAGTCGGTCGGCGTGGCAACGGCCGCCGGCGGTGTCGGTGGCTTCCTCGGCATGCTATTCGGACTCTGGGCCGGGCCGAAGGTCGCCACCATCGGCGCAAACGCCAACAGCACCGCGGGACGGGTGGCCCTGCAGCTCGCCGGCACCACCATGGTCGGCGCCGGAGCCGGAGCCGTCGGCGCTCTCGGCGGCACCGCCGTCTCGCTTGTGCTGTCGGATCAGCCGTTCGGCCGCAAGGCCTTCACTGAGGGCCTGATCCCCGGTATCGGTAGCGGATTCATCGGCGCAGCAGCCTTTGCGGCACAGGGGATGCGCAGCCGGGCACCACTTCCCGACACGACTGCCGACCCCGCTGCCTCACCGGATGTCACCACGGCCGAAGCGTCGCCTGGTGCGCTCGTCGACGCACTGCGCTCGCATGGCATCCTCACCGCTGACTTCGATCCGAACAACCCCTCCCCCACCCATCAGCAACAGCAGATCGACAATCTTGTGGCGCTGCTGCGCCAAACGGGGGCTACCGCGGACGGGCCGGCCCGTCCTGCGCTCCCATTGAACAGTGCCGATTGGCAGCCCTCGAATCTGCCGAATGCATTGCCCGACAACCTCAACCCGGTCAAGTCCGTCAAGCCCCCCTCGGACGCGGATGCCACACCTGCGGATCCGGCCCCTGCAAGGACAACGCCGGACTCCGACGCAGGCATTCAACCACCTGATGTGTCGCCGTCGAAGGAGTACAAGTCGCGGCCGGAGCAACCGTTCTCCGTGCCGAACAACAGCATGGACTGGGAACCCACAGGCGTGCCCGGCGTGCTGGTCGACAACGTCAATCCTGTCAAGAACGTCACCTTCCCGGCCGCCGCCATCGCTACCACCGTCAACCCGGTCGGCGTGCCGAGCATCGGGACGGATCCGGCGCCTGCGGAGGCGCCGGGGTCACGGAATGCTCCTGCCGCACAACCGGATTCCGAGGTCGATGGCGCCGCTAAGGCTCCTGCCGACGGTGAACTGCCACCGGCACCGCACGACTCGGATAACAGCGCCGCCGAGAACGCGGGCACGGCACGGCAGACCACCGAGCATGATCACCGTGTAGCCGGCCCCGACGACTCCGCGCGGCCGCACCCCGCGGATACCGGCGAAGGCAGCGCTCGACCGGCCGAGGCCACACCCGGGTCGGCTCACGGCGACCGGCATCGGGTTGGCTCCGAAAATACCTCGCCGCCGGCACCGCATTCCACGCCGGAGCACGCCGCGGTGCCGGACAACGCCGGCGCCGCGGCCCGGCCACACCCCAGCGGCCGGGACACGGCGGGCGAGGGGCCGGCCGGGCGAGGCCGCGCGGTCGCGGATGCCCGCAGCGACGATCCGGCAGCCGGGCCGTCGGCACCGGTTCGGCATCGAGGTGTCGCAGCGGACGAGGAATCCGGTCCGCAACCCGTCACGACCGACCCGCACGACGCATTGGCGCAACAGGGTCCGATCGCGTCGGCGACCGAGGGCCAAGGGGCACAACGTGTTCCTGACGCAGCCGCCCATCCCGAACCGGCCGTGTCCGAACTGGTACCGGCGGCGGCGCACAAGGATTCGGCCGACGGCGTCCTGTCATCGGACCACGACGTGTCCCCGAGAATGACGGTCATCACCGACCCGGCGCCCCCTCCACAACGCGGCGATTCCGGTCCGCGCGCCCCCGGCGGGGACAGGCTCGTCGACGCGGCCGGGCAGCAGCGGCAGACCGCGCAGCCGACGGGCGGCCCAGCGCGACCGGCCGCTGGCGTCCAGCCCGGCACACCCGCTGCCGGTGGTCCGCCCGCTGCTGCCGGAGGCAATCGGCCGCCACGTGTGTCGGCCCCGAAGAATGCTGCTGCAGAGCGCCCTCCGGCCGTCGAACCGGTCGAAGGAGCACGCGGGCATGCCGAGGACGGCTCGGCACTACCTGGATCGACGACGGCTCACGCCACCGAGAATGGCAACCGGAACACGCCGCCTCCGGCCGGCAAACCGGAATCGGAGCACGGCCGCACGGCCGACGGCGGGACGAATGAGCAACAGGCCAAAGCTCATTCCGACGACGCTGAGGAAGCGTCGCGGCCGAAACCCGACGAGTCCGACACCAGAGGAGACGATGCCACCGGCGGCCGTGCCGGCGACGATGGTGCGAGCGAGCAACAAGCGAAGACGAAATCCGATACCCCCGACGACGCGGACGCACCAAAACCCAATTCCGAACCCGAACACCCTCGCGCACAGGATGACTCGGATGCGCCGCCCGCCGCTCGCGATGAAGACCCCGCCGCGGACGCACGTGCGAAGGCGAGAGCCGAAGTAGAGCAGCGTATTGCGGCAGAGCGGCAGCAGAACGAGCTGGTGCGCGAACACCACCGGCAGCGTGTCGAAGCGGCGGCCGAGCGCGAGCAGGCCGCACATGCCGAGCTGAAGCGGCAGGAGAAGGCCGTACGAGTGGCGGAGGAGCATGAGCGGGCCACCCGCCTCGGCCTCGGCGACAAGATGCGCGATCTCTTCGGGCCGGGCACGGCGGAGGATCGAGTGGCCGTCGAAGCCGCGCGGGCGGCTCAGGAACAGCTCCGGCAAGCTCGGACGAAGTTGGCCGAGTGCCAGGATGCGTATGACGCGGCGGTGGCCCAGCACGACGCAGCGGCGCAGGCGAGAGCCCGTGACCTGGTGGAAATCTCGGACAACGCGGGCGTTTCGCTGATGAACGACTACGAGGCTGGGGTGCTCACCGATCGCGGCGCCGTGTTCGACGTCGTTGCCCAGGAGCGAGTACGCGCGGCCCTGGATGCCGGTCGCGCCATCGGGGCGTTGCGAGAGCCGGGCAGCACGGCCGACGGTTCGAGCCCGATGGCGAACGCATCACCGGAGTCGTTGGTCGACACGATGGTGCGGGGATCCAGGGAGGATCGCGTCGCGGCGATGACGGAATGGATTCGCCGGGGTGACGACCGGCATCGGCTGGTGCGGGAGACGCAGGCCGCTGCGTTCCTGCTGCTGGAGCACGGTCCGGTCGATATGAAGACCGGCGAGGGCAAAACCATCGTCATGGTGATGAAGAAGGTGGCCGATGCCATCGATCACGGCACCGCACATGCATGGACCAGCAGTGATCTGCTCGCCGGTGAGCTGGCCGGTGAGTTCGAGGCGTTCGTGGCGCGGCCGGAGTCGGATACGGGGATCGATGTGGTCCGGATGGATCAGGACGGCCCGCTGCCGGATCCGGTGCCCGGCCGTAGCCGGATCATCGTGGGCACGAAGGAGGACTACCTGTTCCGCGCGTTGAAGACCGCGGATTCGATGATGAACGAGCTCGCAGCCAGTGGCATGTCGCACCAGGAGGTGACGGCACTGCGGGACTTCCTCAACACGAAACCGTCGATCGATCTGATCAAAGAAAGGCTGGATACCGCGGCATCCGACCATGGCCTGGACATCCGGTACGACCCGTTCCCGGCGGGCAAGCTCACCATCGACGAATTCGACACCATCTTCGACGGCAATTCCGAATGTGTGCTTTCCCCCGGGGCGGCGGAGGAAGCCACACCCGAGGTGGTCGCCAAACTGCAGGGGATCTGGGATCGATTGGCTATTGCGGAACGTGAGCACGGTCTGACGGCTGCTGATTTCAACAGACCTGAGAACACGCGGGGAATGTGGGCAGCGGAGACGACCCTGGGAGCTGTCGCCAAGCTCGAAAAGGTGGCGGGTGAACCTGTCACCGTCTCGGAGCTGAAGCTCTACGCCGATGCCGCCAACGCACGCTGGGGCCTCGAGAAGGGCACGCACTACGTCACGAGGGCGGACGAGGGCGAGGGCGCGAAGATCGGTATCCTCGCTCACGAAACCAACGACAAGGCGATGTGGGACAGGACGAAATCGACCGAAGTGCGCTGGCAGGACGTCGGTCAGTTCGTGGATCTCAAGGAAGGCCTGCCGGTCCGGGCGAATCAGGAGCATTCGTTGCGGATGTCGGACCAGCAATTGATCGGCAGCGCAATGCTGTTCGAGCCGTCCGGTTTGTCGGGGACGTTGAAGGGTGTCGAGGGCATCACCTATGACCTGTACGGCGTGGGGCCGGTGCCGGAACTGCCGACATTCTATACATCGCAACGGATCGTGGAACCACCGAAATTCTACGAAAATACCCATGCGAAACTCACGCAGCTTGCTCGCGACATCCTGACGGATGCGAGGGTTGTCGACGGGGAACAAACGGGTCGGGCGCAGTGGATCGTGTGTATGGACAACGGCGAAATCCGGGGCGACCAGCAAGCCGGACGGATCGGATTGGTCGACCTGCTCCGCACAATGGCGAAGGAAGAACACGGCCCGGAATTCGAGCTGAAGTTCGAGGTGGTCGATGCGGAGTTCTACGCCGAGCACGGCGGTAGCAATGCCGACGCCGAGGCCCTCGTCCGGCAGAAGATCGAGGAATTCGGGGACAAGGGCACCATCTATATCACCAACAAGGACGGCGGCCGCGGCGCCGACCCGACACCGTCGAAGGATGTGATCGAGCTCGGCGGTGTCGACGTCAAGGTCAGCGGCGGGCCGTCGTACTCCGAGCGGGTCAACGATCAGGTCGATGGTCGCGGCGCCCGCGGCGGATCCGGCGACGACCGCGAGCACGGTGGCACCCCGGGCTCGGCGGTGCATTACGTCTCCCCCGAGGACTTTCTGGGCCGCGTCACCGACCACGGCGTCACGCAACAGATCGTCCAGTACAAGGAAGCCGTCGAGGCGCACCGAGCCGCCCAGGAACAGCACGAAGCCCGCAACACCGAGGCCACCCGCATCGAACTCAACAAGGCCGAAACGGCGCTGCGAAACGCTGAGTCCGACCTGTGGAAGCACGCCGTCCCGGCGATGAAGGACGCCGTCGAGACGAATCAGCTGGCCTCCAAGTACGCGAGCGCCAACCGAGCCAACGCCCCGCCCACCGACGCACATGGCACTGCGACCCAGCAACCCCAGCATCCCCCTCCCCAGACCGCAGGTACGGCGGCTCCGCATGCGACCGGTCCACATGCGACCCCGCACACACAGCACGCCCCTGCCGCCACCCACAACGGCACCCCCGTCCCGACCGCCGCCGGCCTCGCTGCCGGGGCCACATCCACCCTGGCTTCCGGTAACCCACCGGTCGCGCCCAACCTGCGTGACGAGCACGGCGACAGCACCCTCCACCACCTCCTGCGGCTGCTGGACGCACCCGGCGGACAGGCGGCCGCACCGCTGCTGCCGGTGGCGCAGGCCATCCGCGACGCAGCATTCGATCAGGTCGAGTCGCAAGGGATCCCCATCGGGACCGACGTCGCCGACCACTTGCGCGAGACCGCACGAAATCTGCTGGACACCAGCCTGAATCAACTCGATCCGGCGCAGCGTCAATTCGTCACCGATGCCGGGACGGCGTTGCAGCAAGGACGTCGGCTCGAAGACGCGCAAACCGCAGCCGTCGCCCAATTGGTTGCGCAGGTGCCGACCGCCCAGCCCCTCCTCGCGGCCGCTCCGGATACCACCGTCCCGTTCGACCAGTTGCCCGCCGGCGACCGCACCGAGATACTGCAACGGGCGCAGCAGGGAGACCGGTCCGCCGCGCAGACATTGGACCGCCATTTCGGCCCCGCCACCGCCCAGGCCATGTGTACCGTACTCAGCGGGGATGCGGAGCACGGCACCTCACCCACGCGGATCCAGCTCCTGGCGCACGCCGTCGCCCGTGCCACGCTCGGCGCCGCCGAAGCCGGTGGCTGGCAAGTCCCCCCGGGCGTCGACATCGGCGACTGGCTGCTCGGCGAAGCGCAAGACACGTGGCTCGACAGCCTTAATCACCTGAATCCCGCGGTACGTCGACTCGTCAACGAAGCGCTCGATTCCAAATCCCGCAGCAACGACCTCACCGACGCTCAGGTCGCCCTGTTCGGGTGGGTCGCGCAGGAGATCGCAGCACGGGCGGCCGATTCGACGGCCCGGCACCGGAAATCCTCGGCCGAGAACCGCGACCGAGCGAACCCTGCGAGAACAGCCGAGGCCGATCGAAAAACCAAGCAAGCCATCGCCCGGCAGTTGTTCGAGACGTTCGACATCGAGGTGCTCGGACTGGACAAGCCGGAGATCTCCGTCGATACGGCCCTGTCGATCAGGAATGCGATCGTCGATGGTTTCGCCGCGGACCGCTCGATCGACCTCGACGTCATACTCATCGCTCCGATGCGCGGCAATACGGGTGCCTGTATCTGGACTGCCGATGGCGTCGACGAGACCGCCCCGATCTGTATGGTCCTGAACGAGAACCTCTTCGGGGACATGGAGCACTTCCGGGCGACCATGCACGACGCTGTGCAGGCGGGCCGACTGAATGCCCCGACCGGCGATCCTGCGTACGACGCCATCAGCCATGAGATGGCTCACCTGCGGGACCAAAACGCCCGGAAGGGCCTCTATGACAAACGGCCGATGGACCATGCGCGAATCGGACCTATCCAGGAAGAGAGCTCCAAGGACTCGAAAGAGGCACGGGCCTTCGGTTTCCTGTACACGCATTTCGCTGAACTGAAAAGATTCGGTTCGCTACCGCCCGAAACCGAATTCGATGATTGGCTGGGGCAGCTCGATGCGTACAGCAGCAGCCGGAAGAAACCGCGGGATGAAGAGGAAGACCGCCTGTTCGGGGCCTTCGAATCGTGGTTGAGCCGATTCGAGAGTCGCGCAGACTTCGACGCATGGCTGCGGGAATCCGGAATCTCACGCAGAGACGGCGCCGAGGTTCCGGGTGCGCGGCGCCCGGCCGACCGCGGTCGTGCAGAAGCCGACGACGAACCGGGCTGGGTCGACCTCGAGGCCGTATACAACGCATGGTTGCAGCAGCTCGATGACACCACGAACCAGCGAATACGCAAGGGCGAGGAGCGCATACAGTCTCGCACCGCTCTGGACCCGGATGCGACGAGGCTCGGGCTGGATGCAGAGAAGCTCGAACTGGGCGCACTCAAAGTATTCAACCCAGCGGAGGCGCTGGCCGAGGCGAACAATGCGTTCGGCAGGAGCGCACCGGCGGACCCCACACACCCGGTCTACGCACTGCAGGCATTGCTCCGGGGAGTTCCGTTCGCCCAGGTCCTGAAGGACGCCACACAACGCAACGCCCTGGCAACAGCCAACTACCGCGGGCCGGTCCCGGCCGCCTCCGAGTTCGGCCCGAGCATCGCCGCGCAGGGCCGGGCCGCGTCCCTGGCCGCGAGATGGCGCGCGAAATCCCCCGCCGCCCGCGCCGCCTACGCGGAACAGCAAGTCGCGTACTTGAACCCCGACAGCGGTTTCGTGCTCGACGAGTTGGCCCGGCTCCAGGCGCAGCACCGCGCCACCGTCGCATCGTCCCCGGATCGCACCGCACAGGCTCCCGCGCAGACGCCCGAACCGACAGCGCCCCAAGATAATTCATCAGGAGCGGTGGCAGCCGGACGAGCTGACCACCGGTCGGTGTTCCCGACGGCGTTCTGGCAGCAGCTCGGTGAGCCGCGCGCGCGGGCGGCTGTTCCGGCGCCGATCCACCTCGATGATCCCGACGATGCGCAGCCGGGCTCGACGCAACCCGGCCCGGACTTGCCGACTCCTCGCTCAGCTCCGGCGTCGAGGCGTGCTTCTTTCGACAGCTTCCGGCAGCAGATCTTGGCGATCTACGTCGCTGGTCCATCGAGCGAACGGAATAATGCGGTAGCCCGCGCGCTGGCCGATGCCGCCCCCGAGGATCTGCAGCGCGCTCTCCGCGAGGCCGGGCTCGACCGGAACCAGCAGCGAGTACTCCGCCAGTTCTGGCCAGGCCAATCGGACCGGACGGCCGAAGCAGTGCTACCGGCTCCCGGCGAGGACATGGACCCTCTACTGTGGGCTCCGATTCGCAAATTCGCCTCGGCAGTCGCTCGGGTCCGGGCGGCCGGGGAATCTCCCGCAGGGGTGGCTCCGGAATCGGATCGAACCGAATCCGACGATCCGATCCCGGACAGAGGCGGACTGACCCCCCGGGAGCTCGAGGTGCTGCGCCTGAGTGCACGCGGACTGTCGTACCGCGAAATCGGCCCCGTGATGGGGATTTCGCACAAAACTGTCCAGAGTTACGCCCGGCATGCTTGCGCCAAACTCCACTGCCCGAGTTTGATTCCCGCGGTCCTCGCGGCAGATCGAGAGGCATGGCTGGACGAACCATCCGGCCCGCACGTCGACGTCGAATTCTCCCCGGACGAGGTCGCCATCCTCCAGCTGGCGGCGAACGGCCTGGACAATCGTGACATCGCTACCGAGCTGGAGACGACTCGGTATCGAGTGCGGACATTCATGGCCGCGCTTGCCGGCCGGTTGGGCGTCGAGGGCAGGCTGCCCGGTCTGCTGGCGGCACAGCGGCAGGGGGCGTTCCAGCCCGGCGATCCCCACTCCGCGGCAACGCGGAACCACGTCGATCTGTCTCCCCGCGAACGCGAGGTTCTCGACCTGGTGGCGGACGATCTCACGGATCAGGCGATCGGTGACCGGCTGGGAGTTACGGCATCGACGGCACGGGGCTATCGGATCCACATCCAGGCCAAGCTGGGCACCTCGGATCACGAGGAACTCGCGGCCCGGGCGCGCAGCCTCCGGTCGCCGGCCGCAGCGGCGCAGACTGTCGAGCTGAGCGAAGCCGAGGCGCTCCTCCTGCACCTGGTCACGAAGGGAGTGCCGTACGAGGCCCTCGCAACAGCGCTCGGTTTGCCGATCAGTGGGTTGGACCCCGTGCTGGCACAGCTGGCCGATAAGATCGGCACGCGCGGCCGGATTCGGGTGTCGGCGGAGCGACCGGAACCGACATCGCAGCTCGAGCGGCTCGAGTCGCTTGCCGAGTCGCTGCCGGGCACGAGCCGTGATCCGGCAGCGGTGTCCTGGGCCACGGTGCGCGCCTTCCGATCTCGGATCGCCACCCACTCGTCCGAACTGACCGCGCGTGAACCCGAGGTGCTGCGGCTGGCCGCACAAGGCTTGTCACTCAAAGCGATCGCTCGCACGTTGGGCGGATCGCACGCCACCGTGATCAACGAACTCGACAGCATCGCGGTGAAGCTCGGAACCCCTGATCGGGCCGTGCTACTGATGGCGGCGCAGCGGGCATGGTCGGCCGACCACCCGGAACCGATACCCGAACCAACGGTCGACGTCAGTCTGACACCGCAGGAAACCGAGGTCCTGCGCCTGGTGGCCCGGCGGTTCACGAACCCGGCCATTGCGGCAGAGCTGGGCATCTCGGTGCCGTTGGTGAAGCACATCCGGATCGGCCTTCGTACCAAACTCGGTATCAACGACACCGCCGGGCTGGTCGCCTGGGCACTGCACAGCGGTATCGCCGTCGACGATCCCGCGGACGCCCCGGACCCGGAGTTGCAGGCGCGCGTCACGGACGCGCTGCGGCGGGCAACGGCGACGGATACCGACAACGGCCGAGACGAGTCGACACCCGACTCCCACGAGGCCTCGCCCATCCCCGCCGACATCGACGGATCCGGCGAGGCACAATCGGCCCAGCCCGCCGAAGCGGCCTCGGACCCGGCCCAGACCGCGCTGGCCGAGCACCTCGGGCTGCCACCGGGTGCGGTGACGCGGGGAGCTGTACGCCTGGCCCTCGCCCTCGTCGCGGAACAGACACACGCCATGCCCACCGCCGTGACCGGCATCGACGGTCAGGCGCTGAGTCGGTGGATCCGGTCCCAGCTCGAACTGCATGCGGATCAGGAAGCGGCCACTCGCGAGGGCGCGCTTGCCGAGCTGGAGCGGCGCGACGGCGAAGAATCCGGTCTCCGGGATGCGGCCGACCCTGAGGCTGATCCGTTGGACCAGAACGGTTTCGACAACCGGCGCCGGGCCCTCGACCAAGAATTGCGGGCACTGCTGGGGTTGCAAGACCTGAGCCCACCCCAGCCGATGACAACGGGCGAGGTGCTGGCCGAGCTGTACTGGATCACAAGCCTGACGGACTCGCCGGAACTGGAACACCTTGTCGCCGCGAGTGAGACCTTCCTGTGTGCACCTCTCGAACCGTCGGCGGCAGTCCCGCTGGACACGGTCCGGATTCACACGCTGCGCAACCAGCTGGCGCAGCAGGTGGGCGTCGCCGCCGACGAGCTGACCCGCACGCACGCCGAAGCGCTGGCCGCCGACGAGACCGTTGCGCCACAGACGCGCCGTTTGGCGGAGCTCTACCTCACCCTCCGCCCGAGCCAAGCCGCGCAGAAACCGACACGAGCCGATATCGCCCGGCTGGCAGGTGTGGGCGAGTCATACGTCCACAGTGTTTTCAACGGACGGTTCGGCGCGAAGAAGCCGTGGCACGGCGAGACCACGCAGCGCGTACTGGCCGCGGCCCACCGGTTGGGTGTACCGCCGGGCCGCGCGGACATCGCAGCCCTCACCGATCCGAACTTCGTGACGCGTCGCGTTCGTCCGGCGCGCCGGATCGGCAACGAGTTCGTCCCGGCGCATATCAAACCGCAGCCGCCTCGCGACAAGTTGGCCGAGGCAGCGGGCGCGGCCAAGGCCACGGTCCGTGATGCGGTGAAAGGGTCGGGCACGAGCGAGAACATGCGGCTGGTACGCGGGGCGGCCGACGAGGTCGGGTTCTGGTATCACCCGGACGGGCCGATGGGAACGGTCGACGCGGTCGCATTGTCGGAGGGGGAGTTCTACGTCATGTGCCTGGTTGCCGACGGCATCGCAGAGGATTCCCTCGCGGCCGCCCTCGCAATGACGCCGGATCAATCGAACCGGCTGCTCGCTCGGCTGGCCGAGAAGGTGGGTTTCGAGGGGCAGGTTCTCATGCCCTCGTCATCTCCGGAGCCACCCGGCCTGTCGCCTCAGCAGGTACAGACCCTGCGACTGGTGGTGGCGGACTTGCCGAATACCCCCATCGCCGGCACGGTCCCCACGGACACCGTTCAGGCATTCCGTTCCACACTCGCGGAGCGGCACCCCACCGTGCCCACGCGCCGGGAAAGGGAAGTACTCGCGCTGCTCGCCGAGGGCCTGACGGCCGGACAGATCGCGGCCAGGCTGGGGTTGTCCCGCAACACGGTGAACGGGTACATCGCGCGCGCGGAAATCAAGCTACACACCGACGGGCTGCATCCCACCGTGCAGGCGGCACAACAGCACCGATTCGTCGGAGACGCCGATACCGGCAACGAACAGCAATCTACCAGCGACCGTGAGGCGACATCCGGCACCCGGATCGATCCTGTCGCGATCGATCTCGACGATCCCGATGAGTCGGACACTCCCGGCACCGCCGGACCCGCCGATGCCAACCTCGGCGATCTGCGAAACCAGCACGGCGAGGCCGTATTCCGGTACTTGCTGCGCGCACTGGGTGTATCCGCGGCACCCGGCGGGCAGGTGCCTGCGTCGCAAGTACGGCTGGTACAAGAGGTCAACGGCGAAGTGTTCCAGTATGCCGAAGCACAAGGCCGGCAGGTCCCCGAGGGAACGAGTATCCGGGAATGGCTGCAGGATCTTGCGCAGGATGTGCTGGCGCGCAAGCTGTTACAGCGCATCCGCGACGGGGTACTCGCCGAGGTGCGAGCCGATGAGGCGACCGAACCCGTTATCCGCCGAATCGCTGCGGCGCCTCCTGACCGGCTCCAGCGGGCCTTGGATGGGCTCGCCCCGAACCAAAGAGCTTGGCTACACCGCAGATTCGGAATGGGGTTGAGTCGTGCAGAGGCCGCATCCATACGGCCGTTCAAGAGCTACGGGTCGAAATTGTTGGTCGACTTGGACCACGCCACGATCCGGCGACTGGCAGTGTCGGTCGGCGACGACAGTGAGGAGCAAGCGCAACAAGGCGCGCCCTCCGAGCTCCCGTCGACCAGCGACGACAGCGCGACCGGCGACGTCCGCGGTACTCCGCAGGCATCGACAGAAAGGCCGCGATCGGAAACGCCGCCCCGAGGCAAATGGCGTTCCCGCGTCGAACAGTTGGTGGCTGTGCTCGCCGACGCCCAGCGCGACAACCTGAATGCCTTCGAAGCGGGCCTCGAGGTTCTCGAGCCTGCCGAGCTGGCGTTCGTCCGGCTGCGGGTGCAGGAGGGCCTGACCCTCGAAGAGTCCGCAGCGGCACTGAACAAGACAACCGCCAGAACGAGGTCCATGCAGTCCCGAGCCACGCGCCTCCTGGCGCTCAAACTCTTCGGGCACCTCCCAGCGGCCGGAGAACGACTGGTGCCCGACGCGCCGGAAGGCGACGAGAAGCGACCGGCATCCGCTCGGCCGCAGGTGCATCGAGGCCGGATCGCGCAGGGTGAGCAGCTGATGCAGGTGCTGCGGATCGTCCGCCGCGACAACCGGGAACTATTCGACGCCTGTGTCCAGGAGCATCTTTCGCCCGCGGAAGGGCGACTCGTCGAACTCCGCATCGGCCAACGGTTGCCGCTGTCCGAGGCTGCGGAATTGATGAGCAATGCCGTCAGCACCGCGAAGAGCCTGCAGACGAAGGCCTTCCACCGCTTGGCGAACGAGTTGTTCGGGCACCGGCCGGTGGCCGGGGAGAGATTGCCGGGCAGCGCTGCGATGCCCGACCCGCACCATAAACCATTCGAAACTGCCGCAGCAAAACAGGCGGCCGACGGCGCGCGATCGGTTTCCGCCGCACTGCAACCACATTCGGAATCGAACCCCGCTGAGACTGTGCTGGCCGATCGGCTCGGTGTGACACCGGACCAGCTGAGCCAGGGATCGGTACGACTGGCTGTCACCCTGCTGGCGGAGCAGATGCAGGTCACGAAGCCCGCAGCGGTGGCCACCGTCGACGGCCACGCCGTCGTGCAGTGGGCCGCGGCCCAACTAGAATTGCATTCGGATCAGGAGGCGACGACCCGTCGCAGTGCCGAGCTCGGAGCATCCGATGACGTCGAGGAGCCGCCGGTCCGAGGCGCGGGTGAGGAACAACCGGATCCGCTGGGCCGGCGGGGTTTCGAAAGGCGGCGCCGGGAGCTCGACCATGACCTGCTGGAACTGCTCGGGTTGCGGGAACTGAACCCGCCCCGTTCGATGACCACCGGCGAGGTACTGGCCGAACTGCATTGGGTTGCGCGCGTGACGCATTCGGCGGAGCTCGAGCATCTCGTGGACGCGATCGAACTCTTCCTGCTCCCGGGGTCCGAGCAGCAGACACTCGTTCCCCTCGACGCCGTGCAGATACACGCATTGCGCAGCCAACTGGCACAGCGGCTGGGGGTCGGACTCGACGAGGTGACACCTGCGTATGCCGAGAACATTGCTGCCGACGACACGATTGCTCCGCTCACTCGCCGTCTGGCCGAGCGCTACCGGACGCTCGACCCTGATGAAGCCGCGAGAAAACCCACCTTATCCGATATAGCCCGGTTGGCAGGTGTGACCGCGGCAACCGTCAGCCGTGCGTTCAACGGACGATCCGATTCGAGAAAACGGTGGCATAGCGAGCCCATGCAACGCATGTTGGTCGCAGCCCAGCACTTGGGCGTGCTCCCCGATCGCGAAGATATCGCAGCGCTGGTCGATCCAACCTATGTCGAGCAGCGTCTCCGCCCCGCGCGGTGGGTCGGGGACGAATTCGTCCCGGCGAGCATCAGGCCGCAACCGCACCTTGACGAGGTGGTCGCGGCCGCGGGCACAGCCCAGGCCGTTGTCCGCGATGCAGAGAAGGGGATCGGGGAACCTGAGGCCATACGCCAGGTATGCCGGGCTGCCGACGAGGTCGGGTACTGGTACCACCAGGACGGACCGTTGGCAGTCGCCGCGACGGCAGCCACAGGGACACCACCGTCGGCAGGGAACAATTCCTTGGGCCGGGCAAGAGTATGGAAATCCGGTCCCGCCACTGCGTGGAAAGATTATTCCGCCGCCGCACTGCCCGAATCTCCGGCACTGAGCACCGCTTCGGATGCGGAACGCAGCGTGAAACAGGCGATTGCGGGAGATCTCTACTCGACCTACGGCATCGAGGTGCTGGGCCTGGAGAAACTCTCCGTCGATATGGCGATGTCGGTTCGGAAAGCAATATTCGACGAGTTGGAGGAAGCCGACGCCATCTGCCCCGACGCGGTGGTGGTCCTGCCTCTGGACAGTGATACGTTCGCTGCCGCTGGGCGGCTTTTCGGTGACGAACCAGAGAACTATGTATTGCTCAATGAAACCTACTTCGGGAATCCGGAGTATATTCGGGAGCTGTTCGAACGAAATTATAGGTCCGGCCGACTCAACGCGCCGACCGGAGACTCTGTCTACGATATTGTCCGGCACGAGCTTGCGCACTTACGGGCGCCGAAAGATAGCCCGCGTGAGGACGGAAACTTCCGGTACGAGCACCTCGCGGAGCGGCGGCGGGCAGGCGCCCTGCCCGGGCATTCCCGCTTCGACTGGAGGCATGACTACACCGACTGGTTGGACGCGAAGGCATTCGGGTTTCTGTATCAGCATTTCATCGAGTTCCGGAGGGCCGGTGCGCTACCGCCGCTGACCCGATTCGACGATTGGTTGGGACAGCTCAATGGCTACAGCCGCGTCAAGCAGACGCGGCGCGACGGAGACCGCCTGTTCGCAGCATTCGACTTCTGGTTGAACGAATTCGAGAGTCGAGCGGCTTTCGATGAATGGCTACGACAGTCCGGACTCTCCCGGAGAGACGATGGCGGGGCTGCCCGCGGGCGGCGGCGGACCCACCACGGTCCATGGGATGCGGAAACCGACGACACGGGCTGGGTCGACCTGAAGTCCGTATACGACGCCTGGCTCAAACAACTCGACAGCGATACCCGCAGCCGGATCGTTGCGGGTGAGGAATACGGACAGAAACGCACCCAGCTGAACCTGGGCACGGTAGACCTCGGCCTGGGCGGGAAATCGGTTTTCGACCCGACGGAAGCCCTGGCCGAGGCCAACAATGCATTCGGCAAGAGCGCGCCGAAGGATTTCACACATCCGGTCTACGTATTGCAGGCACTCCTGCGGGGCATCCCGCTGGCACAAGTATGGCGGGACGTGCAGATTCGCACCGACCGCGCGAACGACCGCGAGCCGGTCCCCGCGGCATCCGGCTTCGACCCGAGCACGTCACCGGACGGCGTGCTGGCGCGGTCGGCGCGGAGATGGCGCGATATGCGTCCCGACGAGCAAAGGGCCCTCGAAGCCGCGGACACGATCGTGGTGGTTACCGGCCGCGACGGCCGGAAGCTCTGCGCATTCGATGAGCTGGCCCGGCTCGTGGAACGTCAACAGGCCGAAAGGTATGGTGCCACCCCTCGCAGCCACGAAACGGCCGCTGTCGAACCACTGCCAGGATTCGCGGAGTGGGAGCAACCGCCCACTGGCGAGCTGGGGCAATGGACTCACCATATTTCCTTCCTGGCCGGGCAGCGGGCCGACCTCCTGAACGACGTCAGACGGCTGCTGGTGCAGACCGACGGCCTGGCCGAGCTCCTCGGCCTCGGCGCCTGGGCCGCAACCGGAGCCGGCCAGGCGTATCTGGACGTGGCCGACCTGTTCACCCGGATTCAAGATGCGCAGTCCCGTCCGGGGATCGACAGCGAGAGGGCGGCCCGGCTGCAGACGTTGCTCGACCATCTCGAGGCGGTCGAGCAACGGTGCGAGAGTCTCGACACCGATTTGATCCTCGCACGCGCACAAGCGGAGCAGCTGGCGGTCCGCGAGGTCGCGGCCGCCCGGGGCGGTCTGCAGTTCGGTCCGCGTGGGCGGATCATCGACGGAGTCCGGCTGGAGGTGTTCGAAGCCCCCTACCAACCCGTCTCCCTGATCGAGGAATTGGGGGATGAACTGCGGCAGCAGGGAATTCCGATGATCACCCGGCAGGTGCGGGTGGACCCGACCGGCAGGATTCTGGTCGAGGAACTCCCGGAAGCGGTACGCGCGGCGACCACGCAGCGCCAGTATCGACTGTGGCAGCTGAGCACCGCCGAACCGGCCGTGGTGCCGCCGGCGGTGCAGCCCGCCTGGGGTGCGCGGATCACCGCCGTACAGGACAAGCTCGCGCGCACGGCCGCAGTCCGGGCGCGACTGTTTCCCACGCCGGTCGACCCGAACCGGATGACGCCGACCGACGAGTCCAGGCAGCGAAAGCTGCTCGCGCGCTTGGAGATGCTCACCGAGGAGCTGCGAACCCTCCGGGTGCAGGCCAGGGCCGACGCGGTCGAGCCCCGCGGTGCCACCGGCGGGCCAGGCGATCGAATCCCATTGCTAGAGTTGCTCGATCGGCGCGATGCCGTGGTGACCGCGCGCGAACGTGCGCGAGCCGCACGAGACCGGTGGCGCGACGAACGCGACCGGCTGGCCGCTCTGATCGACTCCGCCACCGACGAGTCGAAATCGGAAATCCACGCGGCGCACGTTTCCGCCGCGGACGACACCGCGCGATTGACGCGGGAGTTCCACCGGCTGGGCGAGGAATCGGCACGGCTCACCCGGCTCGTCTTCGATGCCGCCAATGCGGATTCACCCACACAGGATCGCCGAGAGCCGGCCCAGGGCCTGCTGCGCGCCGATGCGAAAGCACAGAGTCTGGTAGACGCGGCGCAGACGCCCGACCTGCTGCGGGTACTTCGTGAACTGCTTTTGTCCCGCCTCCGGGAGAAAGCCGGGCAACTGCGGTCACCCGTGACACCCACTCCGGAGCTGCGCGAGACAACCACCGAGTTGGTGGAGGCGTTGGAGGACGTCAACGCCCACCGAGACGCGCTGTCGCCTGATACGGATGCGACGCCGGTCGACACCTCCGGTTTCGGGGCGGTTCAGCCCGATCCGCGCAACGGTGCCGCACCATTTGCCGACTCGAGCAGGCTGCACAGAAGCGCTGCGCGCCCGTCCGACACACCGAACGAGCCACCGAACAACCCGCAGGCATCTTCGACCGACCGCACAGAAGAATCCGCTTCCGGCGCACAGATGCCGGACGCTGATGAAAGCGCGACGGCCGCAACGCATACCCGCGCAGATGTCGCCGCGGCCCTACAGGACAGCCTGCCCGGCGCGGTCCAGCAGGTCCTCGACCAGATCGATGTCGAACTGCGATCCATGACCGACACCGAGCGCCGCGACGCCACCGACCGAGCCGACCTCACCCGGCTCCCCGGCTGGGTGGTCGACCGCCTCGCCCACGAAGCCGAAGCCCAGCAGCTCGCCCGCCAGACAACCACCCCCGACCAGCGTGCCCAATGGCAAAGCCGGGCAGAACGACTCGACCACGCACTCGCTCACATCCTCGGCCTGCCCGAGCCGGGAACCGGATGGACCGACCGCATCAGCAGCGACCCGCTGCACCACCTCCGCGCACTCACGCGCCGCCCGGACGCTCCCGCCGAACTCCGTCACCTGGTCGACACCGCCACCCTATGCCTGAATCTGCAGGACATCGCCGCGGCCGTCGAACCGCTGCACCGGGCGCTGGCCGACTGGCCCATCGCCGAACACACCGACCAGGCCGCCGCCATCGCCTGGGAACTCGCGCTGCAAGCTCGCGCCGACGGCGGCGGGACACCCGACATCTCCGCTGCCATCCACGGACAATCAGGTCAACGCTGGATCGAGATCCACGTCAGCGACAACAGCCGCACCCTGCCGGCGCGGGAGAGCGGCAGCCGCCTCGGGTGGCGCGCCGTCGACCTCCTCGACACGCACACCGAAACCTGGGGATGGGAGCTCCCCCGCAACAGCGGAAAACAAGTCTGGTTCAAGCTTTTCGAAACGCCCGACACCAACGACCCCTCGCAAGCACCACAGGAACTCATCCTCGACCTGCCGATACCGCAGGACTCCCTGCAACATGGCCCGGGCCTCGCGCGGCGAGCAGTACGACAGTGCTTGCGACAGGCCGGCCACCCGGATCCCTACGAGGTGACCGTCCTCGTATCCGACCTCGTACAAAATGTCTACCGCTATGCCGACCAAGGCGACGCCCGGGTGCGAATCCAACTCGACGGAAACACAATTCGCGTTGGGGTCACCGACACCAGCCGCGGCCTGCCCGCACGACAGGAGGCAACCACTCGAGGCACCGTCGACGCCACCGGCTTCACCGACGACCAAGCCGCCGAATGGGCCGAAACCGGAATCGTCGCCGACACCCACGGCTTCTTCCTCGGCATGCTCGAAACAATGGCCTCGGCCTGGGGCGTCACCTTGGAACGCGCCGGCGGCAAAACCATCTGGTTCGAAGAACAGCAATCGACCAGCGACCGTGAGGCGACATCCGGGATCCGCATCGATCCTGTCGCGATCGACCTCGGCGATCCCGACGAGCCCAACACACCCGGTTCGTCCCCTGACCGCCCCACCGAGTCGGCCGATTCGTCGACGAACCCGAACGAACACGATCCGGCCCCACTGCCCACAACTCAGGAACTGGTCGCGGATCCGGGAAAACTGAAGACGTTGCGGCAGGAAGTCGACGCACTGCGGCGGCAACTCCTCGAGCTCAGCAAGGGGCGCGCAGATCTGTCGACCGCGGCAGCGGTCGACAGGTTGCTGGGGGCGCTGCTGCATCTCGAGCGAGAAGGCAAGCTGAACTCCAGCCAGGCGCGCGCACTCCCGCTGGTCGAGGAGTATCGCGAGAAGTCCGGTCTCCTCGACGACGCCGAACGAATCCACGGCCAATATCGGGAGCACAAGGCAAATGCCGCTCGCCGGACGGATCAGCCGGAAAGTGCCAGGCCGACCACCCCCCACGGACCCGACCCCGTTGCAATCGACCTCGACCCCGACGAAAGCTCACCCGCAGACCGTCAGCCCGACAACGCGGAATCCCGTGACATAGAACAGTTGCGGGCGCTGCGTGCGGCGGTCGCTGCGAGACTGGAAGGCGCAGCGGACGTTTCGAACGATCCCGTGCTGAATCGCGCACCCGCTCTGATCGATGAGCTGGTGACCGCGCGGCGGGAGCCGAATATGCAGATTCCCGCGGAACGGCTGCGGCTGTTGGAGCAGTTCGCGCACCAGATGTCGGCGTGGTTGGCCTGCGCGGACGAAGCCGCCGAGGCGAACGCCGCCTACGAGCAGGGCCTGCGCGAAGGGACGTCGGCCGTCCTGCAGGCCCGGCAGGACGCCGCGGAGATTCGGCTCGGCTCGGCTCTCGCCGCCGTCGCGGAGGTCTGGGCGCAGACCCGCCCGCACACCGACACACCGATCCGGACCCGGCCCGCGGATCATCTCCGGCCGGGGGAGACAGAGCGGCTGCGCGACGTGGCCGAAACGATCTTCGCGGAGATGGTGGCTGCGGGGGCAGCTGTCGATTCGGTAAGTACCACCAACCAACAACAGCTTGCCGAGGCCACGCGGCGCTATGACGCGCTGCGGGATATGTCGCAGTGGCTGGAGGAACTGCTGGGGGGTATGGCACGGATAGGCCGGGAGCGCCTCGCGTTCCTGATCGACCATTTCCGCGCGATCTCAGAGCTGTTGGCGGCGACCGAGCTTCGCGACAATGCCGCTGCCGCCCTGGTTGGGGCGACCGATCGAGAACGACGACTCGCGCAAGCCGCCGAGAACTACGGCACGGCCGACCGCGCGGTCCGCAACATCGCGGAGATGCTGGGCGAACCGCAACATCACGTGACGGCCACTCCTCCGGCGGCGCAACCCGGCGCACCCGTCGTCTGGCCCGGTGCGGACGGACAACCCGACTACATCGCACAAACCCAGCCCCGGCAGCACGATCTCGCCGATCCCGCGGCATCCGATCCCAGCGGGTCAGCGTCGCGCGATCGGGCCGCAGAGGACCGCGCAGCGCAGCCCGGATCGGAACACCCACGGCGACACCATGTCGAGGAACCCCGCGGCTCCGATGAAACCGCACCGCGGCGCTATGCCGAAGAGAACCTGACGGTGGAAGATCTGGGTTCCGTTGCGGCAGCGAGCGATCGGGGCCAACACGCGATCAACGAGGATGCCTTCGCCCTGATCAGAATGAATGTCGGTGACGAAGAGGCCACCGCACTCATCGTGAACGACGGTCTCTCCAGGCCGAAGGGCGGTCACCGCGCCTCCGCGGCCGCCAAAGCAGCCGCTCACGATTTCGTGGTGGCGGCGCTGCGGCAGGCCGACCGAGACGGCCGGATCGATCCGGTGGCCGTAGTCGACGGCGCGGTGGCCGCCGCCCAGGAGGCGGTACTCGCCTTGCCGCCGGAGTCGCCCGCGGACAGCCCCCCTGCCACCACGATCGTGGTCGCTTTGATGGTGTCGGGACGGCTCACCGTCGACTGGGTCGGCGACAGCCGGGCGTACTGGATTCCACTGGACGGCGGCCCTCCGATTCAGCTGACCAGGGACGACTCGAAGGTCCAGGACGTTCTGGATATCTTCGACGACACCACTCGTGAGGAAGCCGAACACTCGCCGATCGGCGGCCCGGGTCTCACCCACAACCTGGGCCGGTCTCTGGACGGGCTGAAACCGCGCGAGAAGGCCCGAGACATACGCGGCGAAGGTGTCGTCCTGGTGCTGACGGACGGCGTGTGGGAACCGATCAGCCCGGACGACCCCGAACCCATCGCAGCCATCGTCCGGCGTTCGCTCGCCGAGGCCCCGGGCGATCTCGGCGCCGTCACCCGCGCACTGGTACAGGCCGGCATCGAAGCGGGCACAGCCGACGATGTGACCGCCGCAGCGGCCTTCCTATCGGCCGCGAAGGTCGACACCCCCGCGAATACAGCGACGGACCACGACGGGCCCGCGACCCCGACCAATCGCGGCCCTGACCCCGTCGCGATCGACCTCGATCCGGACGAAGCCGATCCCACGCCGGTCGGGTCACGACCACTGGACACCACCCCACTGCGGGACTCGCCGGATCGCCCTGGAGCACAGCCGAGCCCACAGCACGACGGCACGGCTCAACAGGCGAACACCGCTGGCAGGGTCGGCACCCCCTGGGACAGCGCAGCGCGGCTCCGGCAGGTGCTCGAGCAGCACGTCGCGAACGGACGACCGGAGCTCGCGACCGCCCTGCTCCGGCGACGGTTCGAGGCCGAGATGCCGCGCCTCGCAGAGAATTTCGGCCAGCAAGCAGCGCACCACATCGCCGACGAGGTATGTGCTACGGCGATTGCAGATCTCGGGCAGCTCGGTAACCGAAACATCGAGTTGTGGTTGAACAATATTGCGCGAGGGGTCATCTGGAACCATCACAGAATCGCGGGCCCCTGGCACAGGATCCGGGAGTTCGTTGCCGAATGTGCACAGCTCGAGCAATCCGACCCACTGGTCCGGCTGCTGGCCGAAACCCGAACCACGGATGTGCGCCGGATACTGGAGGCGTTGCCGAGTCACCGGCGTGACCGTTTGATCCGAGCCTTCTGGCCCGCAGGTCCCGGCACATCGCCGACAGCGGCCGACGGCACCGAATCCGATCCTCATGCGCTCTGGGTCGCAGCGCGTCAGTTGGCCACAGCGGTGGCGGCCGCCGCGAACTTCCCTGCCCAGCTACCGGTTCGGGCCGCAAGCAACGCAGCTCGGATCGGCCGACCCAGCAGCCCGTCCACAACGACGTCCTCGCCCTGGCTCACCAGCAGGGAACTCGAGGTGCTCAAACTGATCTACCAGAGTTTGACCTATGAGGAGATCGGGCGGCGGCTGAGCGTCGATCCGAACGCGGTCACGAACTACCTGAGGAGTGCGGCCAAGAAGTTCGGTACCACCGGCGCCATCCAGACGGTCCTGGCGGCCAAGCGGCAGGGATTCGTCCACGACGGGGACCGACCACAGGTCGGTACCGTCCAACTTTCCGGAGCGCAACGAGAACTCCTCCGATTGATGGCCGACGGCCTCACGGATCAGGCCATCGCCGCGCAGCTCGGCGTGGCGACATTCACCGTCAAGCGCCGCCGAGACCGGATCGGTGCCGTACTCGGCGAGACGAAGCGAACTCCCCTGCTGATGAAGGCTGTGCGGCTGGGAGCCTTCGACGAACCGGCGGACGAAGGCACAACACCGAGTGCAGCCCGCAGACCGGACCCCGTCGCCATCGATCTCGGAGACCCCGACGAACCTGCGCCCGTCACACCCCAACCGTCGCGCGCCGCTGGACCGGCGGAGCAATCAGCGCAGGGCACCGCGACGCCCGGCGCCACCCCGTGGGCTCGACCCGCACAGAGCGAGACACCGCCGGGAACCGCAGCGCTCAATGTGAGCGATTCACGGCCCGGTCCTCTCCTGCATCGAGTCCAGGAGGCGGAGCTGGCCCGATACCTCTACGGTCAGCCCGAGGTCAAGGCTGCGGCGGTGGCGGTGCTGGACCGACTGGAGACGGTGATCAGGGGCCTGTTCGAGGACGTGCTCGAGGATCTGCCAGCGGCGGCCCGGGACGAGCGGATCCGAGCAGTCTTCGACGCGTCCGCGAGGCCGCGGTGGGGCGGCATGGTGCTGCCGTCGGTGCCGATGGACGAGCTGAGGCGCGACGGAAACCTGCGCGAACTGTTGTCGGCCATGCTCAACGCAATGATCCGCAATGCCGAGCTGGGGGAAGCAGGCGTGGGCCTGACGTTGGACCAGGGCATCGCCCGGTACATGAATCAGACGGAGGCGTGGCGACGGAGCAGAGCGGGCGAGCTGGGGCTGGACTTCGACGCACTGGAGGCGGTTCGCGCGGCCGTTCTCGAGGACAAGCAGCCCGGAGAACCGGTCACCTGGGAAGACCTCAACTCGGTCAAGTACGTGCGGAGGCACGGCGACGCCGCCGATCGGGCCTACACGGAGTACGAGCGACGAAAGCTGGCATTCCCCGAACGAAATTCTGACGTGCCACGTCTCACTCCCACTTCCCGGGATGCCGCCGCGCTGGGCATGCCGCTGTCGCTGCGCGAATTCGCTGCGCTGCCGGAGCGGAGAGTGCTGCGCATCAGCAAACTCGAACTCGAGGACGGCGTGGCAATCCCGCGTCTCGAGGACGGCCGCGTCGATACCTCCCGGTTGGAAGCCCAGCTGAGAGAACACGACGACTCTGTCGCCTATGTCGTACCCACCTACATGCTCGACCCCCGCGGACAGCGAATCGTCGACGAGAAAGGTTGCCGCATCGCATGGATCAGCGTCTATCACGACGAGGGCACAGTCGATGCCGAGGAAGCCTTCGCCCTCGACCACTCCGAACGGGTCATCCAGCTCCCGTGGCGACCGGGATACGTCTACGTCGCCCCCGACGACAGCAACGACGACATCCGCAGGCTGGCCGAGCAGGAAATCCCCTCGAACGCCGGCATTTCCGGCACCGCCACCCGGATGCTCGCCCGCTTCGACTGGCTGCGCCCGCCGGGCGTCTCCCGGCACGATTTCATTGCGGCGTTGATCGCCTTCATGCTTCCCCACCAGCACACGGTGTACGAGATCGTGCGGGGCCTGGAGATGGCGGGCGTGCGGATGGGCGACGACTCGGAGTCGATGTACCGCACGATCATCGAACAGTTCGGCCCCGGGCAGCTGCCCGACCGCCCGCCGCATGCCGAGCCGAGTGATACAAAACGGCAGCCGGCACGGACACCGTGGCAGCCATCCGAATCTCCATCCACTGCTCGGCCCGATCCGGCCGCATCGGAGCCTCGAACAGACGGCTGGACACCCTGGAAGGACAGAGCGTCCCTCACCGAGGCCGCGCGGAGCGCAGGCAGCACTCGGAAAGAGGTCGTGCCACACGCTCGGTCGGGTCTGCAGGCACCGCCGACCACCGCGCGCACCAATTCGTTCGACGAATGGTTCCAGGAGCTTCGGGACCTGGGAATCGACACCGAACAGATGATGTCGGATCTGACGGAAGTCTGGGACTACCTGCGCCTCGACCTGAAATGGGAATTCCAGCCGGGCATAGCTACCGCACCCGTGTCGATGCCCAATTTTCTCCGCTCCGGCCTGCCCGACATGACCAGACGGGAACTCGTGTCCGCCATCGCGAACGAGGTGCGAGGACTCATAGAGACACCGGCGATGGGACACATCGTCGAGCAAGAAATACCTGATAGCGTACGCATCGCCTACCAGAACGTGGCCGGGTCGCTCGAACTCGCCCGAATCGGGTCGAACCGGCAAGAGTTCCGGGTTCTCACGCGACTTGTGCAAGGCAAGACCTATAAAGAAACCGCAGCGGAACTCGAAATAACGCCGTGGGCGGTGCAGAAGCAAGCCACGTCGATCTACGCCAAATTCGGCATCGAGGGGCGCAACGAGCTGGAAGCAGCAATCCGAGCCCGCCACGCCACCAGCACCGCCGCGGCCGCCCCGCGCAATCCGGCCGCGCCGACCGAGACCACCGATCAGACACCGCAGACCGACAAATCAGCGCGCCGCCCCGGGGGCATCGACCCCGTAGCGATCGACCTCGGCGATCCGGACGATCCAGCGGGCAACGAGCCCGCTGAGGAGCCCGCCACACCACAGCAACCGACCGATCCGCCCGCCGAGAAGTCGTTGTCGACGCGAGAGCTGCTCGTAGTCAACAAACCGTTCGCACACCTATTGCTGGGCAGGTGGTATCTCCCGGCAGAGGTCGGCAACATTTTCGGCACCAGCCTGGCAACGACTGCCGCACCCTATGCGCTGATGAACGCGGGCCAATCACCGGCGGCCGCCGCCATAGCCGCCGCCGCGGGGTGGCTCGCGAAGGGCGCCGAGCCATTGGCCGGCCGCACCGCCGACCGTTCCGATCGGCGAAAAATAATGCTACGGGCCCAAGCGATCGGCGCGGCGGCTGCCGCCACCACCACCGGTTTGATGCTTTTCGATGCGCCGAATCTCGCCCTTACGGTGGCCGCGGCATCACTGGTCGAAGGTACCGCGGCGACCTACTATTTCCGCGCCTTTCAAGCAGTGAACGGGGACCTTCTACTCACCGATGCACAGAAGCAAACAGGCAACGACCTGAGGAACGTCACCGGATCCACGGCATCTGTCACCGGACAGGCCCTGGGTCCCGGCCTGGCCGGCATCGCGCCCGCGGCGCCATTCGGCCTGAACACCCTTTCCTATCTGACGAATTGGGTAAACATAAAGAACTTGTCGTTGCCGCCCCAGACCTTCAGCGCGCCGCAGTCCCTGTTCCGTGATATTGCCGCCGGTGCACGGACACTGTGGGACGACAAGTTTCTCCGTGACTACACCGCAATCTCCGCGATAAATTATGCCGCGTTTGCAATGATGGGCTTCCGCACGGCCACCGTTGTGGAAGCCTCCGACCTGGGCTGGGCAGCAGGAGCGGTGGTCGCCGCGCCTGCCATAGGTGGGATAATGAGCGGCGTTCTCTCGAAGGTGACTCGCAATGTAAAGACCACCACCTTTTACCCGCTAGCACTAGCCACTACGGCGGGGGGCTTCGCGCTCCAGGCCGCAACCACCGACCCCGCAATTATCGCGGCTGCGACATTCGTGGACTCGATGGTGATGTGGACCATGCTCGCCCGGGCCGGCACGCACGAGCAAAAGGTCATCCCCTCGGAAATGCGAGGTCGAGTAGGAGGTGTGAAGGGCGGGATCTTGAATGTCCCCGCCGGTGCCGGTCTATTCGTGGCCAGCGCCCTCATCGGCGGTGCCGCAGCGAACGCGCACAGCGGCGACCCGGTTGCCGCGCTGGCGGCGACCATCAGCGCAATCGCCGCGGCCGGCTACGGCGTTGTCCTTTTCGTCAGACAGGGCCGCGTCTTCTACCGGATCGTCCGCAAAGGCGGCCGCGGGTGGTTCGGACGACGCGAGCGCCCCGCCGAGACCGAGACCGCAATCGAGCCGACGCAGATCCCGGCAACAGCGAGCGTTGGCTCGCCTACGCAGGCAACTCCGGATACACCGACCCCCGCACCGGAGGTCATCGGCAACTGCGCCATCCATATGAGCCGCGTCCACCGGGCACTGGGTGACGACACCGCGCCGGAACCCGTCGACACCGATCCGCGATGGAAGGCCGAAGACAATTGGCGCATCACCGAAGAGACCCTCGGCGCCCAACTCCGCCCGATGAAGACCAGGGGCCTCGACCCCATCGCCATAGCCGTCAAAAAAATCCGCGACAAACGCAACAAAATCGACAGCGCCGCTGTCACCGTTGCTGGACACATCCACTACATCGTCGACGTCGAAGGCCAAATCCTCATCTTCGACACCCTCATCGACACCGCCACCACCCCGGATGCGAGCACCGCATCAGAAGCGAAACGCCCCCGGAAACAACGTGACCTCCACGTCCGCAATTACGACGGTGACGAAAACGGTGAAAACAAATGGGAACCCTCGTACGACACATTCGAAGAGTCCTTCGCCGCCTATTTCAAGAGCATCAAGACGGGCACCCCCACTCCCGCCCGCCGCCAACTACCCGAGTTCCTGCACCGCAAACACCCAGTCCAGCTCCTGGGCCGGGACGCCGGCGAACAGGAATCTCGAACACCCGACCACGGGCCCACACGACCGTCCGACGCCGATCCGTCGGCTCCGCAGCCCATCTCGCGGGCCGACACCGACGCGTCGACCCCACAGCCCATATCCCCCACGCCCACAACGCGATTCGCCGCTCCGGACGCGAAGCCGATCCCATCCGCCAACCGCATCGACCCCGTCGCGATCGACCTCGGCGATGGGACCGAGTCCGAGCATCCCGCACCCGCGCAGCCGAACACGCACGAGGCCCGGGACGACGCGAACATCCCCGAGCGGTGGCGCCGGGAACGTGCCTGGGATCAAGAGCGGATCGCCGCAGTTCGCGCGGGCGACCCCGGCGCTTACGACGAGCTGTACGAGCGGTACTACGGATGGGGTCTCGGTACCGCCATGGAGATTGTCGGCGACCGATCCGACGCCGAGGACATCGTGGCCGACTGCTTCGCCGACCTTCTCGTGAGGATCCGCCGAGGTGACGGACCAGACCTCAGTTTCGGCGCCTACCTGCGTACGGCCGTTCGTCACCGGGCGTTTGCCGCCAGCACTCGCGCCAGCCGGCAGGTCCCCACCGACGATATGGCCAAACTCGATCGAATCCAGCTGGGCGGCGATCGAGCACCGGAGATCTCCGAGGAGACCCCTATCGGTCTGGCGTTCGAATCGATGCCCGAAGAATTTCGCACGGTGCTCTGGCTCACCGCGGTCGAAGGCTATTCCCCGGAGGAGGTAGCTGACCACTTGGGGTCTGCGCGGGGTGAAGTGAAGGAGCTGATCGCTCGCGCACGTGCCGAGCTGGGCCGGAAGTTCGCGGCGGAAAAGCCGCAGCATGGCCCGCTGGTCAGGGCATTGGCCGCGCTCGCGGCCGACAACGAAGGCCTCACCTCGGTGCTCGCCGAGGGCGGCGAAGCGCTTGCGATGGATGACGAACGCCTGGCCACGGATGTGGCCGTGATTCGAACAGCTCAGCATGAGCGGCCCGAACTGCTCGGCAGCGTAGTTCGACGCCTTCGCCCCGGACCTCGGGAATACTTCGTCCGCTGGTTCATGGGGCAGACGGTGGCCGACATCGCGGCCGCCACGGGGCGCAAGAAGGACCTCATCCACAAGCGGCTGCACAACGCGGTTCGCACCGTGTCGATGGCGTTGTCCCACGTCGACTCTCCCGCTGTGCAGCGCTCCCAACCGCATCCCAGCGAACGCACCGATGAGGAGATGCTGCTGCTCGTCGAGGCGGTCTGGGCTCACGACCGAGATCTGCTGGAACCGGCCACGGGGCTGGTAACCGAGGCCGAGCAGGCAGTTTTCGAGTCATATTTCCGGCAGGGTCGGACAGTGCCCGAAATCGCGACGGCGCTGGGCTGGAGGCCGAAGCGAGTTCGCCGCATGCTGCACCGCATCGCACGGCGCATGGCCTCGACGCTCTCGCCGGAGGTCGTGGAGCGGTATCTGAGTGGCGGACCGCTCCGGCGGGCCACCCACGCCGATGTCGCCCGGGAAACGGGAGTCAGCACGGCAACTGTGAAACGAGTTCTCGCTGGGCATCCGGATGCCGGACCGGACACGATCGAGCGGATCCGGGCGACCGCGCGCCGCCTCGGTGTGCGACGTGGACGGACCGGGATTGTCGCCGATGGCGACGAACAGACGTCGAATTCGCCGGTTCCCGTGGTACGCACCGATCACGATCGAGTGCCGTACCACCAGCGAGGTAGGGAGCTGCAGCTCGTCCGCGCGACGTCGAAGGATGAGTTGCGGCACCTGATCCCGTTCCTTTCCGAGGGAGACCAGAACGTCGCAACGCTGCTGCTCCTGGAGGGACTGCCCGTCTCCGTCACGGCGGAACGATTGAGCCGCCCGGCAAGCTCGGTGCAACAACGCCAACATGACATCGCCGACCTGCTGGCGGCAATGCTGTTGTCGGAGAATTGGGAACTACTGCTGGTCGAGGCGGTCCACGCGCACGATCCGGCGATACTGGCAGCGTGTTTCCCGCGACTCACCCGTCTCCAGCAGCAGTATGCCGATCAGTATCTGGCACAGGGGCTTTCGACACATGACATAGCGAATGTTCGGGGCATCCAGCAGACGACCGTCAACAAGCTGCTGCGACGAATTGCCCACATACTGGCGGGAGAACTCCCGCCCACATTGGTGCGGCGTTATCTGAGGGCGGGCGCACTTCGTCGAGTAACGCTGGCGGACATCGCCGTTCGGGCCGGAGTGACCGAGGGGACGGCGCGCCGGGTACTTGCTGGCGGACACGCCGATCCGAAGACGGAGCAGCGGATTCGGACGGAAGCCGCTCGGCTCGGATGGGCAAGTAGACGTCCCGGCGTCGTGGTGGATCATCCCGACGAGAAGTCACCGGTCCCGGCGGTCCACGAGGGCACCGCCGACTATCCGCGCCGCGGCAGGGCGTTTCGGATCATCCGATCAGCACCACCGGAAGTGCTGACGGAATGCATCGGTCAACTTCCGCCGGAACTGCAAGCAGGCGGCGCCCTGTTGTACTCCGACGAGCTGACCATCGAGGAGAAGTCGAAGGCACTGGGTTTGTCGCCGGCGCGGGTCGCCGCGCTGCGGCAGGCCGCCGCGCCACGGCTGGCGACGATGCTGTCCATCGGTGTGTCGCTGACCGACGGCTCGGCGATGTTCCTGATCGAGGCGATCGCGGCGCACTACCCGGATGTGCTGGGGCCGTGCTACTCGCAGCTTTCGCGCACCGAGTGGGAATACGCCGATCTGTATCTGGTGCAGGGCCTCTCGCAACCCGAAGTCGCTCGAGCGACGGGCCGCAGCCAGAGCACCGTCAAGGGCGCGCTGTATCGGATCGCGCACGTGTTGGCCGGGGAACTCCCACCAGAGTTGGTGTCGCGGGTGCTGAGCCGAGGCCCGCTCCGGCGAGTGACGCTCGACGATGTGGCCACTCGGGCGCAGGTAAGCAAGGCCCAGGCAGATCGCGTGCTCAACGGTCGCGGCGGAGCGAATCCCGAGACGACGAACCGGGTGCAGTCGGCCGCCACCGAGCTCGGCTGGACGCAGCAGCGGCGCGGCATCGTGGTCGTGACCGAGACGGGTGTCGAGCCGATCGAACCAGCGAGCGTGACGCCGACGACGCGATCCACTACCTCCGCTACGCAGCCGACGTCGACCGCTGATCGCGTCGACCCGGTCGCGGTCGACCTCGGCGATCCGGACGAGCCAGCGGGCAACGAGGACGTCGGCGGGGACGCAGTATCGCGGTTGAGCCCGGCGGAGGTCGGTGTATGGCTGCGCGACGAACTGCGCCGACTGACGGGCAATCCCGACGTTGAGGTCCACGAATTCGACCGGCCCGATCTCGACCCGGAGACTATCCGTGAGATCGCCCGGGCTTTGGTCGACATGGCCACGCAGCACCCGCAGGTCGATATCGGCAGCATCGACATCGGCGAGCTCTCGTCGAAGGTGGGCGCAAGGACGATGTCGAAGACCGATCCCATCACCGGTGCCGTCACAACCGAATGGATGACATTCAACGCCGACTTGGCCGCCGATCCGGACGAACTCCGTCGGTGGATGCAGGACCGAATCGCCTCCGGGAAGGCGCATCCCAGCATGGCCGACCGTCCTGCGTATGCGATCGTCGTGCACGAGTTCGGCCACATGCTCGACTACGCGGGACGGCGGAAGGCTCGATACCGTGCCGACGAGATGCTGTTCGATCATTACAAGGCAAATCGCCTGGGCGAGAATACTTACGCGGCGTTCACGGCCTGGCTGCACCGCTACCTGACCGTATACAGCTTCGACGAGAACGGCTATTTCCACCCCACAGAGGCGTTGGCCGAGGCCTTCGTCGATGTCGTGCTCAACGGCCGCGACAGTGTCAACGAGCCGGTGGGGCTGATCTACGACCTGCTGGTGGACTCCGTCGCTGCACCCACGGCCGACAGCGGCGAGGTGGACCACTCACCGGACCCCGAGCCCGAGCAGGAAGTTACGCAGGTCATCGGCCAGATGCGCGACCTGGAGAGTGCGCTCGGGCAACTGGCCGACAGCGCCGGAATGATCGACCCGACCGTGCTGCTTCGTATCCGTGCGGAATTGGACGCCCTCGTGGACGACCGGCTGGCAGCCCGCCCGGATGCCGCGCGCCGGCACGATCAGACGATTGCCACGCTGCGGGATTTGACCTCTCGCTCGGACCTCACCGAGAGCGATGTCCGAACGCTCGCCGAGATCGTCCCGATAAAACGCAGCCGAATGTCAGGGTTGTTGCGCGGGGCGAATGATCGCTACGTCCAAGCGCTGCTTGCGGCGGCCCGTTCGCTGCTCGCGGATCTCGACGCCGACCGGCCCTCGCGCGTGGCCGTGGACCTGGCTGTCAGCGAATTCTTCCACGGCCGCCGCGCCGAGGTCGACGATGTGGTGCGAAAGTTTTACTCCGGCAGTGACTCCGAGTGGACCGTACAGCGCTTGCTCGACAACAGCCGTTCGATGCTGTCCGCTGCCGAGGCCGCTCGGCGGGCCATCACCGACGCGTGGCGCCGCATCCCCGAGGATCGGCTGCTGCCGCTGTTGTCGGAACTCGCCCGAGGCGGGCTCGGCCGAGATGACGTCATCGATGCCGTCATCGGCAGATTCCCTGCGCCGCTGGGTGTGTCGGGCGGCGTCCGGGAAGCACTGCGCCGGGCAGAGAATGCGGTGTTGCGCAGTTACACCGAAGCCGCGGTGCGCGGGTACGTGTTCGGGGAGCAAGACGCGCGGACCATCACGGCCTTCGAAGAGGCCACCGCGAGGGTGCGCGCTGCGGTGGGTCTGTCAGAGAGCGATCGGGACCTGTCCGTCGAGGTGCGCGACGCCGTGGTCCGGGCCCTCTCGCTGAACGGTGTCCCCGCCCCCGACACCGCACAGCCGTCGACGCACACAGGAACGACCCCGGGCAACAGCCCCGACCCCGTCGCGATCGACCTCGGCGACGGCGACGGCGACGAACCCACACCACCGATCGACAACGCCGAGTCGCCTGACCCGTCGGTCGCGCCGATCGAGGGGCGCAACGAGCTGGAAGCAGCAATCCGAGTCCGCCACGCCGCCAGCACCGCCGCGGCCGCCCCGCGCAATCCGGCCGCGCCGACCGAGACCACCGATCAGACACCGCAGACCGACAAATCAGCGCGCCGCCCCGAGGGCATCGACCCCGTAGCGATCGACCTCGGCGATCCGGACGGCTCAGCGGGTAACGAGCCCGCTGAGGGGCCCGCCTTGGACGCAGAGGAAACCGCAGGGCCGCCGAGCGAGACACCCCGAGTTGAGACCGATCAGTCGCCCGGAACTCGGGCAACCACTGCCGCCGGGCAGAACGACTCTGGCGACAGATCACCGGCCGCCGAGGTGCTGGCCCGGCATGTCGATGCCGCAGGCGTCGAGCGGATCCTGGTGGTCAAGGGGTTCGACGACAACGGTCGGCCGGATTTGTGGCGGCTGCCTTCCGCGCACGAGGCAACCGCATTGAATGTGCGGGCCGTGGATGCGTCGGCCACCACTCGGGCCGGCATTGCGGTGGTAGAGGTGTCCGAGCGGTTCGGTGCCGGTGCCGTCGGCGAGACGCAGCTCCACGATGTTCAGTGGCTGACCCGCGATGAGCTGGACCTCAGGCAAACCAATCGACGTGTGCCCAGGGGATTCACAGCATCTGTATCCGCCGCACTGGAGGCGTTCGATCGAGTGCCCGCACCAGCGGACACGACCGCGGAACTCGCCCAGCTGGGCTCCCGTCTTTCATTGAGTACGGACACCGTCGCACGTCTCGTACACGAACTTGCCGGACGACCAGCCGACGCGCAGGAAGCGATCGTCGGCTACTTTCGTGACCTCACGGCCGAGTTCGAGCTCACAAAAGCGGGGGCCGAGTACTACGCCGACAGCGGGACCAAGGACCGCCTCGGCAGTAGTTTGAACCAGCAGCAGATTCGAATGCGCATCGCCGCCCACGCCGATATCGAGGACGCGATCCTGACTCCGCTAGCGTACGAGATACTGTACGAAATGGTGCGGGATCCGAATTGGAGTGTCGCCACCGTCGCAGACGGGATCAACCTTCTCTCGAGACCCCAGGTCGCTGCCGCGTTACGTGAGATTCATCAGAAAAATGCTCACTTCGCGCCCTATGTCATCGCGGGAATGCCAATCCGAATTGCAGACCTGGCAAGCTTCGAGCGGGAATTGAGCCGTATTGCCGAGCTGCCGCCGGGAAGCATGGAATCGCGTCTTCTCGATACGCTCGACAAATGTTTCAGCGACGGAACGAATGGCAGGGATATTGCATGGGAGTTCCTGTCGTCTCTCGAGGATTTCTCGCCTGGCTCTGTCCGGCACGAGTTCGCGGACAGACTCCTGCGGTCCGGCCAGATCTCGCACATCCCGGACGATGTGCTGGCCGAGGTGACGTTCAGTCCGCAGCAGCTGCACGCAGTGGAGGACACCTACGTCGATGGGCCGCCCGGTCCGGACTTCAGCTGCTACATCACAACGGTAGGTAAGCTAGCTTCCTCCAAGCGGCCGCCGACGGTTCGTGCGTCGCTGGAGATCATGCGGGATGTAACGCCTGGTTTTGCCCGATGCGTCCGTGATCTGATATCGGACAGCGTCTCCGAAACCGAGCGAAGTACCCTCGGTTTGCGACGCACCGGAGACGCCGTAGTTCATGAGTTGATAGAGATCGCACGCACCTTCGTGACCGAGGTCAAAAGCGCAAATATCTCGCCCGAGAATTTGGCAAAGGTGCAGTCGTCGGAATTCCTGGGACAGTTGCTGATCATCGTCACCCGATATGACTCGTCCGACTGGGGGTCCCGCACCCTGGCGTCCCTGCGTGAATTGCTCCGCTACCATGATCGGGCATCGGCGGAAGGCAGAATCGCACCGATCCCCGCGGAATATCAACCCAGCAGTGTCCTCGAAATCGCCAAACTACGGTCTCGCGACAGTGGGTCCGGATCGCAATGGACGGAGGACCTGCTGACCCGCTTCGAGAGGCTGGCGAAGAATCTGCTCGATGCGCGCTCGGCTCTGACGAGCGCGCATCGACCGATTACCTATCTAGTCGGCAAACTCGGCCGCGGTATTGTCGAGCATATCGAGGAATTGGACCGCTGCATCGCTTCGGACACGCTGGCCGACGGTTCGCCCATGAACGACAAAGCACGTCGGAATATGGTAGCGCGAGTGCATGAGCTGAAGGAACTCATCGCATCGGAGGCAGGGGGATCACAACAGTTCCCGGCGCTGCGGTCACTCGAGAATTTCGAGAATAATTTTCAGCGATTGGTGCAGGTCGGTAAACTGCATGACGATCTGCGAACCATATGCTTTGCATGGGCGATACAGCAACATCCGGTGTGGATCGATCGATTGAAAAGCCTACGACCCGAAGAACCCACGCTGGAGGACGTGGGCCTTGTCCGGGACTTTGTCGATCACACCACCAATCAAGAAGTATTTGCTCGCTACTTCTCGAGCCGCAAGAGTGCGAACAAATTCCGCCGGATGACAAGTGTCATGGCGCTGGAAGAAGCGATACTACGAACCCAGGGGGTCGGCGTCTCGAGCGATTCCACTCCACTGCAGTTTGTTCCGACACGGGGACAACTGCTCGAACTTTCCGGGAATATCGCCAGCGCCTGCTGGGCGGGCAGATACCCTTCGGTCGCCGAGGCCATGCCCAATATGACGGCCGTCATCATGGTCCGGAACCCGGACGACCCGGCCCGAACCGCGTTTGCCGGAGCCAGTCTTCTCCTCGAGACCAGTAGCGAAGCCGGCGAACCCCTCCTGCTGGTGCGCGGCCTCAATCCCATCGAGAACTATATCAACCACGTCTCCGTCGCCGATTTCTACCGAAAATTTATGGACTGGGCACAAGAAATTGCCACCGCCCGCGGATGTCGGCTCGCCATTGTCATCGATCACAAAGGTGGCGCCTCGACGAATCGTCCCGTGCTGTTCGATCACCTGACCGCAGAGCGCAAGAAACTGAAGCGGATCCGGATCGATTCGGAGAACACGACATTCAACGGCTACGACGTCGCCGACGACACATACCTCGTCGAGCCACCCGAGCCCCCGAGCGCGAAGTCGGCGACGGCATCCATTCCTATTGGTGAGCAACCGCGGTCGACCGGCAATCGCACCGACCCCGTCGCTATCGACCTCGGCGATGAAAGCTCCGAGGGTCGCGATTTCGTTGCCTCTGAGCACACCGATACCGCGGCGGATGCCTTGCCGAACACCGACGCCTCGCCGCGCGACCGACTGGACGCGCCCTCACATCGGTCCGGCTCGGAGAGGCCGGGAGACCCGGAACAGTTCCGACGGCAGGTGAAACAGCTGGTAGCGCAGGGCAATACCGAACAGGCAGTCGCCATCCTCCGGGAATCCTTCGCACACAACGTGTTCCGCTGGATACAGGCGAACATGCGAGCGCCGCAGGCGGCTCGTGAAGTCTTCGACGAGGCGTGTGCCCACGCGATCCGGAGGATCGGCCAGATAGGGCAGCGGGAGGTTGGGGAATGGGTTGTCGTCAACGCCAGAAATCTCATGGCCCAGCACCGTGAGATTGCCGAGATCTGGTACCGCATCCAGGATTTCGTTGCCCGCGGAGCGCGGTGGCGCGAATCGGATCCGCTGGCCGCGGTGCTCGCCGAGGCGGACACCGTGCAGGTGCGGCAACACATGCACGCGCTCACCCCCAACCAACAGCAGATGCTACGCCGATTCGCGTCGAGACCTTCGGATCCCGGCGCGCGCTCCGTGCTGCCCGGCGACCCCGCCGCAGAGTCACTCGCTCTGTGGCATGCGGCCTGCGCGCTGGTCGCCGCGGTCGCGGATGCGGGCGGCGTGCAGGCGTCGCTCCCGGACGCACCCAGGCCGCAGCGTACGAAGTCCGGCAGCAGTCCCGCGCCGGCTGCCCCGCCCCAGACCGAACCGACAGAAACTACGCCAGCGGCGAATTCTCGTGCGGAGTCGGCGGGAAGGACGGCCGCACCTGAAGGACCGCCCGATGCACCATCGGCCGCCGAATTGGTGGAGACGCTGGCCACCAGTTCGATCGCACCGAACCTGCCGCAGGTCGTTCGGGAGGCGCTGGCGAGTGACCGGCAGGCCTTGCAGGACTGCATCGAAAAACTCGCCCCGCCCCAGCGACAGATTCTGCATCTCCGTTTCGGGCTCGGAATGTCACCCGACCGGACCGCGGACACGTTGGATCGGACTCCCGCCGCCGTCCGTACGGCACAGCATGCCACCTTCGCCCGTCTCGCCGCGCTGTTGGAGCGGCGCGCAGGCAATGAGGCCTTGGCGGTGGTCGAGGAAGCTCAGCGGGACGACCCCGACGCATTCAACCGCTGTCTCGCCGAACTCGGCGGAAAACGGGGTGCCGTCGTCAGGGACCGGCTGGTACTCGGGCATGCCAATCGTGAACTGGCCGAAGCACACGGAAAGGACCATCGCAATACCTTTTACCGTGGCATCCAACGACTTTCGGCGCTGCTGCTCGGTGACGCCCAAGCGCGTCCCGGGGCAAAAGCCGATCGGGAACTGGTTCAGAAGACCACGCCGGAAGCACTCATACTCGCCCTCCCCGGACTCACCAACGCCACGCATCGACAGACGCTGATATTGCGGTTCGTCCGCCGCCTGCCACGCGCGGAAGCCGCAGAGGCGGCTGGCGTCGGCAGTCGTGCGTTCGAGATGCGAGAGCTCCGCGCCGTCCGTACCATCGCCGAACTACTGCGCACAACCACCGACGCACCGGCGACCACCGCGCCACCGACCGCGCCGCAACCACGCCCATTGGTGCTGTCCGATCGTGAGACCGAGATCCTCCGAATGCTCTTGGCGGACATGTACTTCGCGGAAATTGCCGCAGCGCTGGGGATCACTCCGGCAGCCGTCCGCACGCACGCCCAACACATTTACCGCAAGCTTCGGGTCGGCAACCGGGCACAGCTCGCGGAGGCGGCACGGTCCGCCGGAATCGATCTCCCCTCCCCCAGCGCGCAACCGTAAGCAGCCGAGAGCGACCAGCGGCCGACAACGAGATCCGCCACATCGGAGGCGACTCCGCCATCATCCGGCAACCGCATCGACCCCGTAGCCATCGACCTCGGCGATGGCGATGGTTCCGAGCTAAGGACAGCCTCATCCTCAGGGACGAGCCGATCCACCTACGACACAATGCCATTGCCGGAAATTCCGCTCGAGCCTGCGGACGACGTCGAACTGGTTTGGCCTGAGGTGGATTCGCGCGGTTGGTTCCTCATAGCCGGGACGGGGCCGGACAAGCAGCCTTATCACACCAACGACCCCGAGAACGGCGACCCTTTCATCCTGCTCGCCAACGGAAAGTTCGTCACCGCCGACGCGTCGCACGAGGATCTGCTCAGCGCACTCCTCGCGCAGGGCGTATCGCTGGATGAGATCAGCGGCTTCGGATGGTGGCGGATCAGCGGCCGGGTGAAGGGTCTCGATGCGTTCAGCCAAGGTTTCGAGGAATGGAACGGGGATCCGATGAACCCCGCGCAGATCCTCGACGCCTTGGAGAACAGCGGAGCCGATCTCAGCGTGTGCGAATTCGACGCACAGTTCGGTTCCGAGCACCAGGGCCTGATGTGGCGAGGCGCGGCAGCCGAGATGTTTGTCGGACAGATACTCAGCCACGAAGGCGACGCATACAAGCTGCTGTCCGGCTACTCGTCCGCTGACGACGGCGCGGGTAACCGCGTTGTCTTCTGGAACGACCTTGTCGCCTGGGAAGCGACCGCCGAGGGCCAGTCGTTCACCATCCGGGTCAACGCGGCCCGAAGGGAACCTGCCGAGGGCACGATCACCGTGCGCGCCGACGGGAACTTTGTCGCAGCGCATTACACCGCCGTCCGGTTCGGCCAGGATCAAGCGCGAGCAGCGGCCGCGTGGTCGGTCGTGCACGACAAGTTCACCTTCTGGCTCACCGATTCCGGCGCGTCCTGGGCGATGGGCAGCGAAACGGCTCCGACCGAAGACATTTCCGTCGCGGCCACCCGACCTGCGACAGTGGTGGAGTCGGCCCAACGGTCCGAGCGAATCATTCGTGCCGAGCCGGAGGGCCAATACAGCCCGAACGCGGCGTCGGAAGCCGCGTCCTGGCTGGCCGAACAGCTCGACGGCTGGCCCACCGAACAAGTGAACCTCGCGTGCGCCGAACTCACGGCCATCGTGACCGACGCCGCCGAACACCGCCGCGGCAGAGTCCATCTCGTGGCGGAGATAACCGATGACAACAGTCGATGCTGCAGGGTTGCCAGCTGCACACCTCCGAACCACCTCCTACTCCGTCTACTGAAGCGATCACCGGCTCAGCATCGAGGCGGCATTCGCCATTCGCCGTCAGCGCATCGGATACCCCGGCGCGCTGGCCCATTGCTCCCCTGCGATCACGACGTGGTCGAGGAAGCGGAGGCCTACAGTGTGGGCGGCTTCGGTGAGGATGGCGGTGGCGCGGCGGTCGTCGGGGCTGGGGGTGGGATCGCCGGAGGGGTGGTTGTGGACTATGGCGAAGGCGCGGCCGTCGTGACGGAGGACGGTGTTCAGGATTTCCCGGACCGGGACGGCGACCTGGTCGACGGCGCCTTCGGCGACGAACACCTTGTGGCGCAACCGGTTCTGCGCGTCGCATACCAGTACCAGCAGTCGCTCCACACGGGCGCCGGTGAACTGCGGGCGGGCCGCTGCGGCTACGTCGGCGGCGCTGGCCAGCCGGGACGCGGTGTCCGGCCGACCGCGCGCTCGGGCGCCGAGGTGGAACGCGGCGATGATCGCGGCCGCCTTCGCCACGCCGATCCCGGCCCGCCGCGACAGTTCCTCCGGACGCGCGGACGCCAATCCGGGTAGCCCGTCGTGCTCGACCAGCAATTCCGCCGCCAGATCCAGCGCGCTCGCACCGCGCCTGCCGTGCCGCAACAGCAGTGCGAGCAATTCGGCGTCGCTGAGCGCCTGCGGCCCGAGTACCAGCAACCGCTCGCGCGGCCGCTGCGCGACCGGCACATCGACTAGAGAGACCGCCATGACTCCACCCCTCGGTCACGCCAACAGTGCCGGGGATTCTGCCAGCCGCCACCGACACCTCGCGCAGAGTCGATCGCCTGCGGCATCCCGGCGATCCGCCGGCGACGCCATATGCTGAGGGGCGGTTCGGTCACCGAGTCGGTCCGTGAGCTGGGAGTTGATGGGCGATGTGGTACCTGAGGGCGCAATGGCATCACGACTTCGCCGACGAGCCGGTCGAGATGTTCAGCGAGATCGGTGATGACGGTTTCGAGGTGCGCAAGGTCGAGGTCTATTCCGACGGCCGCATGGACTGGGCCGATTCTCGGCACGGCACCGGCACGACCAGCCTCAGCCAGATGCCGATCCCCACGGTGGACGAGATCGACACCCAGTTCGAGTATTCCGCCCTCGAGGTCGATTCTCGCGAGTTCGAGAGCGTCTGGTTGCGTGCCCTCGCGGAGCAACCGCCCAACGAGCGGTAGCGCCCTTCCGCTACCGCTCGATGACCGCGGCCTTCGGCTCGGGAATGGCGAAGAAGGCGTTCGCGGCGAGCTTCTCCAGGTGATGCAGCTGCCGCTCGTGCACGACGATCCTGCGCAGGGCCTCGTTGATGGTGGCATCGCTCGTCACTGTGCCCATGATGGCGGCGGCAGCGGCGAGCAAGTTCTGGTCGAGATCGATCCGCACGGATTTCATGCGCCCTCCTTCGTACATTCGCCATCTTGCGCCATGGCGCCCGCTCATGTCCGGCAAATCACCAACTCGGCCTTGCATTAATACCCTACGGGGGTATAGTCCCAGCCATGGATCACAGGCACGACCCCTCCGGCGACCAGGCCGCGCACACAACGCATACAGCAGAGCACCCCACCGCACACCACCCATCGGCTACCTGGCGAATGGCGGCTGCGGCGACACTGCACTGCCTCACGGGTTGTGCCATCGGCGAGGTCCTCGGCATGGTGATCGGCACCGCGCTGGGGTGGAACAACGCCGCGACCATGGCCCTGGCCATCGTGCTGGCGTTCCTGTTCGGCTACGCGTTCACCATGCGCAGCGTGCTGCGTGCGGGACTTCCACTGGCCGCCGCCGTGAGCACCGCCCTGGCCGCCGACACCGTGTCGATCACCGTCATGGAGATCGTGGACAACGCGGTGATCCTCGCCGTCCCGGGCGCGATGGACGCCCACCTGGACAGCGCGCTGTTCTGGGCGACTCTCGCTTTCGCGTTCGCGGTGGCGTTCGTGGTGACCACGCCGGTGAACAAATGGATGATCGGACGCGGCAAGGGTCACGCGGTGGTGCATTCGCTGCACGACGGCCACTGATCAGCACGCGGCCCAGCCTCAGCTGCCGACTCGCCCCGAAGAAGCCCGTTCAGCTAGGCAGTTTGCACAGCTGGACGGGCTTTTGTTGTCGACGGCGGCCAGCGGTGCTTGCATCGAAGCATGTTCAACGAGGCTCAGCTGTACTCGCCGGTCACCCGCTCCGGCGACGATGTGACAGTGCACCTGAGCGACGAGCACCCCGGCGTGCACGACCCGGAGTACCGGGCCCGGCGCAACGCCATCGCCGCGCTGGCACTGGACTACGCGCCGGGGAAGCCGCTCCCCCACATCGACTACACCGACGAGGAACAGCGGGTGTGGCGGATCGTTTCGGCCGAACTCGCCCGCAAACACCGCACCTACGCCAGCGCGGAGGTGCTCGCGGCCGCCGAGGCACTCGCCCTGCCGACCGACCACATCCCGCAGCTGGACGAGGTGTCGTCGGCGCTCGCACCACTGACCGGATTCCGCTACGTCCCGGCCGCAGGCCTGGTGCCGCTACGCGAGTTCTTCGGCTCCTTCGCCGACCGGATCTTCCATTCCACCCAGTACATCCGGCACCATTCCGCGCCGCTGTACACACCGGAGCCGGATGCGATTCACGAGATCATCGGGCACGCCAACCAGATCGCCAGCCCGCGCTTCGCGGCCATCTACGCCGCGGTCGGCGCTGCCGTCGACAGGCTGAGCACCGAGCGCGCGCTGAAGTTTCTCGCCGACGTCTTCTGGTTCTCGATGGAATTCGGCGTCGTCCGGGAAGGTGGCGAGGTCCGGTGCTATGGAGCGGGTCTGCTGTCGTCCTACGGCGAGATCGAGGAGTTCCGCCACGCTGAGCTGCGCCCGCTCGACATCGCCCAGATGGGTACCGCGGTCTACGACATCACCCACTATCAGCCGATTCTCTACTGCGCGGAATCGGTCGCCGAGATCGAGGACGTGATCGGCGGCTTCTTCGCGACCATGGACGACGACACACCCGATCGATTGCGACACGCCAGCGCCGCCGGGGCGTAGTGAGTCCGGTCCCCCGGGCCGAGCACGACCGGAGGGAAGTCTTCAGGACTCGCGATCCGGCCCGAGCGGCATGCCCGCGTCCAGGAAATCCAATGTGCGGGTGATGTTCTCGACGTTCAACGGCGTCATCGTCGCCATGGCCAGTGCCGCGCCCGCCATCGCGCCCGCCGCCACCCGGACCTCGAAATCGTCGGCGGGCCTGCCGACATGATCGGCCAGCAAGCCCGCGAGGAGGTCGATGCTGCGGATGATCTCCCAGCCGATGGCCGACCGCAGCTCCGGCACGTGATAGAGCAGTGCCTGCCGCTCCTGCTCGAATGCCAGATCGGCCGGGGGCAGCTCGGCGAAGACCTCGAGCACCGCCGTGCGTAGGGCGGCGAACGGCGAGATGTCGCGCGGCTGCCGTCGCAGCGCCTCGATCATCACCGGATCGAGGTCGTCGGCGAGTACCAGCTGTTCCTTGGTCGGGAAGTAGCGGAAGAAGGTGCTCGGCGAGACATCCGCGGCCGCGGCGATCTGCTCGATCGTCGTCTCGTTGTAGCCCTGCTCGCGGAACAGCCGGAACGCCTCCATGCGAATCGTCCGGCGGGTCCGTTCCTTCTTCCGCTCGCGCAGACCCTGCGCCATCCCGTTCGCGGGTAGCTCAACCGACATGAATCGATTCTGCCGCACCCGGCTCGGGCGCCTGCGCGGGTCGCCGGGTGCGGACGAACGCCACCGTCAGCGCCGCCGCCAGCAGGCACAGCGCGGCGCAGGCCCACAACATCGCGCTCATGCCGCCGACGAACGCGTCCTGCACATGGAGCAGCATCGCCGGATCGCCCGCCTCATGTGCCGTCGCGACACCCGCGTTGACACCATCGGCGATCGGGTCGCGATTCAACGCGCCGAGCTCCGAACGGTAGCGGGTGGATAGCACGGTACCCAGCACCGCGACGCCGATCGTGCCGCCGGCCTGGCGCAACGCCTGCAGCAGCGCCGAGCCCGAGCCGGAGCGCTCCGCGGTCAGCTCGCCCATCGCCACGCCCATGGCCGCGGGCATCACCACGCCCATACCGGCTCCGAGCAGCGTCAGCCACAGCGCGGTGCAGCCGTAGCCGCTGTCGACGGTGGTCAGCGCGCCCAGCGCCAGTGCACCGGCGAGCAGCGCGAACCCGGCGGTGATCACCACACGGATGCCCAGTTTCGGCAGTATCCGGTCGACCAGCCTGCTGCCGACCAGCAACCCGCCGATCAGCGGAAGCAAACGCAGTCCGCTGCCGAGCGCGTCCACACCGAGCACCGCCTGGAAGTACTGCGGCACGGTGAAGAACATGCCGAACATGGCGAAGTTCACCACGATGGAAAACGCCGTGCCCCAGCGGAATCCGTCGGCGGCGAAGAGGCCGAGATCGACCAGCGGATGCGCGGTCCTGCGCTGCCAGGCCAGGAACGCCCCGAGCAGCAGCACACCGCCCGCGACGGTCGCCCAGGCGGGGCCGTCGCCCCAGCCTTCCTCGCCGATCCGAATGAAGCCGTAGGTGAGCCCCAGCATGCCAGCGGCCGACAGCACGATGCCGAGCAGATCGATGCGGAAGCCCTGCGCGCTGCGCGATTCCGGCACCAGCGCCGCGACGGCGAGCGCGCCGATCACCACCATCGGCACGTTGATCAGAAACACCGAGCCCCACCAGAAGTTGCGCAGCAGCCATCCGCCCACGATCGGGCCGAGCGGAAGCCCGATGGCGGTCGAGGTGATCCAGATGGTGAGCGCACGCTGCCGTTCCCCTTGGTCGGGAAACATGTCGGGCAACACCGACATCGACAGCGGAATCATCGCCGCCGCCGCGATCCCCAGCACGACCCGCGCCGCGATGAGCTGGCCGGGCGAGGTTGCCACCGCGCAGGCGATCGACGCGACACCGAACAGCACCAGCGCGGCCAACAAGAACTTCTTGCGGCCGTAGCGGTCGCCGAGCGCGCCCGCGGGCAGCATCACGGCGGCCAACGCCAGCGTGTACGCACTGCTGAACCATTGCAGCGCGGCGGTATTCGCATTCAGGTCGACGGCGAGCGTGGGCAGGGCCACGGTCAGCACGGTGACGTCGAGCCCGATGGTCAGCATCGCGACCGCCAGCGCGCCGAGCGCGAGCCAGCGGCGGGTCGAGTCGATCTTCATGACACCTCCACAAATGACATCTACAACCTTTTGATAGTAACTATCATTTGCTAGTAGATGTCAATAGTGGTCGCTTCGCTGGGAACGGGTGTGCGGTCGACCGGCGGAATGCTCGCTAGGCTCACTGCCGATGAAGACCACGGAGTTCCATCGCCGCGCCAGGTTCTACGCAGGCGCCCTGCTGGCTGTCGTGGCGATCGGGACGACAGCCGTGCCCGCACTCGCCGCGCCGACCACCACCACACCGTTCACCACGCCGAACACCGACGGCTGCCCGCAGAAGACGCTGCCGCCCGCACCGATCGATGCATCCGAGGTGCCCGCGCCGGGGCAGCCGACGCCGGCTCCGCTGCCGATTCCGACGCCACCGATCGGCGGCGCCCGGCTCGGCGAGTGCGGAGTCGTGCTACCGAGATCCGCGCCGCCCGCACCGCAGGACATCTCGGCGACGGCCTGGCTGGTGGCGGATCTGGACACCGGCGAGGTGATCGCGGCGAAGGACCCGCACGGGCGCTACCGGCCCGCCAGCACGATCAAGGTACTGCTCGCCACGCTGGCGCTTCGGACGTTGGACCTGAACAAGGTCGTGGCCGGCACCAGGGACGACGCCGATGTGGACGGCACCAGGGTCGGCATCGGTCCCGGTGGTCGCTACACCAATCGCCAGCTCATGCAGGCACTGATCATGGCCTCCGGCAACGACGCGGCGCACGCCATCGCCGCGCAACTGGGCGGCGACGCGGCCACCGTCGCGAAGATGAACGAGCTGGCGAAGTCGTTGCGCGCCATGGACACTCGCGCCGCCAGCCCGTCCGGCCTGGACGGACCCGGCATGAGCACCTCGGCCTACGACCTGGCCGTGCTGTTCCGTGAAGCCATGACCATCCCGCTGTTCGCCGAGCTGATCCACACCGAGCAGGTCGATTTCCCCGGTTACCCCGCGGACCCGGTAATTCCGGGCGACACCGACCGGCCCGGCTACCCGATCGGCAACGACAACCAGCTGCTCTACAACTACGAGGGCACCCTCGGCGGCAAGACCGGCTTCACCGACGACGCACGCCAGACGTTCGTCGCCGCGGCACAGCGCGGCGGCCGCAGACTCGTCGTCACGCTGCTGCAGGCCGAGGTGCGGCCGTTGCGGCCATGGGAACAGGCGGCCCGGCTGCTCGACTACGGCTTCGCGTTGTCCAGCGGGGCGTCGATCGGCACTATGCCCGGCGCGGTGGTACCCCAGCGTGACGCGGTGGCACCCCAGCGCGAACAGAGCGAAGTCGCCCTTGCCGCGCCGCCCGCATCGGGAACCGACCCTTCCGCCATGCCTCCTGCCGGAGAGCGCCGCGTCGGTACCAGGACCGTGCTGATCGCCGGCGGCGTCATGCTGATCCTCATCCTGCTGGCCGGGGCCCGCCGAGCCACTCGACGGCGTTGATCAGCCCGGCACGCAGGACAACTCGGCCTGCGGACCGGTCACCGGCGGCCGGGCAACCGGCGTAACCCCGAAAGGGCGAGAGCCGCAAGAGCGCCCGCACCGAAGAAAGCGGCACCCACACCCACCGGGATCTCGCGCGCGGGGGCTCGCGGCGCGATCACCGCGGGGGCGGGCGGCGGGATCTCGGCTTCCGGCTCGTTCTCGACGGCGGTGGCGGCCCAGGCGGTGGCGAACAGGACGATCCGGTAGGTGACGTAGGTGAACACCATCAGACCGATGATCGAGCCGAAGGTGGCGCCGGCCGGGCTGCTCAGCACCGATCGCAGGTAGATCGAGGCGACGATCTTGAACACCTCGAATGCCAGCGCGGCCAGCGCCGCTGCCCTGGCCGCGCTGGCCAGGGTGACGGGTTCGCGCGGCAGCCTGGCGATGACCCAGGCGAACACCGCCCAGGAGGCCAGGAACCCGAACAGGGTCGACAACAGCGTCAGCAGCACCCCGGCACCGGGTAGCTGTTCGAGGCCGAGGCTGCTGAGCAGCCGCGTGCCGAGGGCGCTCGACGCCAGCGCCGAGAGCCCCAGCGACACCGCGAAGGCAAGACCGAGACCCACCAGCGCGCCCAGATCGGAGAGCTTGGTCATGAACCAATTGCCGTCCGGCGTCTTCTGCTCCCACTGCTCGGTGAGCGCGGCCCGCAGGTTGGCCATCCAGCCGAGGCCGGTGTAGATGCCGACGAGCAGACCGAGCGCGCCGACCGTGCGCCGCGACTCGACCGCCTTGCCGACCAGGTCGTTGATCTGGTCGCCGAACGTGCCCGGGATGTTCTCGACGATCTTGGCCTGCAACTCGCCGAGCAGGTCCGGATTGCTGGACAGCACCACGCCCGCCACCGCGAACGCGATCATCAGCAGTGGAAACAGCGACAGCACAGTGAAGTACGTGATACCGGCCGCGTAATAGTCGCCGCGTTGTCGCTCATAGCGCCCGGCCGCCCGGACCAGATGATCCAGCCACGGCAGCGTCTGAATCCGGCGTTCGAGCCCGGCTTTGATGTTGTCGATCACCTGCACCTTGCGCCCCTTCGAACGAGAGACCTCGCATGAGGCCCACCAGGCACCGCCGAGCGAAGGCCGAGGCAGCCGCAGAAAACACGCAGCCGGACGAAGTCCGTCCTCAGCCCGCGCCGGGGCGAGCGAAGGCGAGGCAGCCGCCTAACGAGCCAGCAAGCCGACCCGGTCGTATACCTGTGCGAGGGTGTTGCCGGCGATCTCGCGCGCCCGCTCGGCTCCGGCGGCGAGGATGCGATCGAGTTCGCCTTGATCCGCCATATACTCTTGCACCTTCGCCCGCAACGGCGTGACAAATTCCACCAGCGCGTCGGCGACGTCGGCCTTGAGCTCGCCGTAGCCCTTGCCTTCGAAGTCCTTCTCCAGCGTGACGATCGGCGTCCCGGTCAGCGAACTCAGTATCACCAGCAGGTTGCTCACGCCCGGTTTCAGTTCGGGGTCGTAGCGGATTTCGCGTTCGGTGTCGGTGACCGCCGATTTCACCTTCTTCGCGGTGATCTTCGGGTCGTCGAGCAGGTTGATCAGGCCCGCGTCGGTGGAGGCCGACTTGCTCATCTTCGCGGTCGGGTCCTGCAGGTCGTAGATCTTCGCCGTGCCCTTGACGATATGCGCCTCCGGCACCACGAACGTCTTCTTGAACCGGGTGTTGAAGCGCTGGGCGAGGTTTCGGGTCAGCTCCAAATGCTGGCGCTGATCCTCACCGACCGGAACCTGCTGGGCGCGATAGAGCAGGATGTCCGCGGCCATCAGCACCGGGTAGGTGAACAGGCCGACGGTCGCGTTCTCCGCGCCCTGCTTCACCGACTTGTCCTTGAACTGGGTCATCCGGCTCGCCTCGCCGAACCCGGTGACACAGCTGAGCACCCAGGCCAGCTCCGCGTGCTCGGGCACCTGGCTCTGCGCGAACAGGGTGGACTTCTTCGGGTCGATGCCGAGCGCCAGCAGCTGCGCGGCGGCGGCCTTCGTGCGCGCCTTCAGCTCCTCGGGATCCTGCGGCACCGTTATCGCGTGCAGGTTCGGGATGAAATACAGCGCGTCGTAGTCGTCCTGCATGGTCACCCAGTACTGCAGCGCGCCAAGGTAGTTCCCGAGATGGAACGAGGAACTGGTCGGCTGGATCCCGGACAGAACCCGCTGCTTGCGTTCGGCGGCCGGGGTGGGCGCAGGACTGGACATACCCCGATCTTCGCATGTGGCTCAAGCCGAATTTCGCTGCACCCAGTTGCGTGGATCGATTCCGGGCATGCTCGGCCGCCCGCTGCCGACCAGTTCACGTTCGCGGCGGGAGAGCAGTTTGTAGACCGGTGCGCTCGGCCCGGCCAGCGTGCCTCGTAGCACCGGCGGGACCAGCGGGACCGAGACGTGCGCGGTGCGAACCGCCCGCGACAGCGCCTGGTAGGCGACCTCCTCGGACACTCCCCAGCGCATCCCGTACATCCGGCGGATACGCGGCGGCAGGCTGCCCTGGACCAGCAGATAGAACACGGAGGTGACCTGCTGCAGCGGCACCCCCTGCGCGTAGGGCACGCGCTGACCGGCCAGGTACGAGCCGACCAGCCGCGCCTCGTCGGTGAGGAACAGCTCGTCGGAGGCGAGGTAGCCGTCGAAGAAGGCGCGGAACTCCCGGTAGCTGCTGGGCGCCGCGTCCGCGGGCATGCCGAACAGCTGGCCCCAGCGCACGTAGTCCTGGTAGAGCCCCTCGCGCTCGCCGTCGGTCATGGCGCGCACCAGCAGGTCGTACATCACCTCGGCCGAGTCGAAGGTGAAGGCCATCGTCATGAACATCAGGTGTGGGTCGAGCGCGGAATACCGGGTGCCGGCCGGGTGCTGCGCACCCGCGTCCTCGGGCAGCGTGCCGCGCACCTCGACGTGCTTCTTCCTGGTGAACGCCAGCGCGCGATCGGCCTCGGCCTTGCTGCCGAGGAACACCGCCTCGAACAGATGCCCGGTCAGCGCGAGGCGGGTGTAGGGCGTCATCCGATGCTCGGTGTTCTCCGCGGTACCGACGTAGAGCAGCGGATGCACCGCGCCGATGACCAGGGCGCGCAAGCCGTAGCTGAGCCCCACCGCGCGCTTGCTCATCACCCGCCGAATCATCGAGTGATCGCTGAAGTAACCGGGCTCGGACATGGTCGCCTCCTCGTCGAGAGCATCTGGCAACAGCATCCACCAGAATTGAAATTCTGGCAAGAGTGTCTGCCAGAATTTGACTCGCGCCCCGATCTGCCCATGTGCGAACTACCCGAGCTCACCCTGCCCGTATACCAGCGGACGCCGCCTCGGTTGCACAGCGACAAATGTCGGAGGCGCTCGAGGTGCTGCTGAGATCCCCACGACTTCGGGTCGGCAACCACCCCTCGCTTTCGAGCGCAGCGAGACCGAGCATTCCCAGTTCGCGGCCCGGCTCACGTCCGAGCGGCCGCCGCGGCCACGACGCAGTCGCCAGCGGACGATCGCCGCCGCAACAGCCAAGAAGGTCTACTGACCACCGAGGCATGCAGGCGTGGCACTACGCACCCACTGGGCCCGACTCCCGCTTTCGAGCGAAGCGAGACCGAGCATTGCCCATTCGCGGCCCGGCTCACGTCCGAGCGGCCGCCGCGGCCACGACGCAGTCGCCAGCGGACGCTCGCCGCCGCAACAGCCAAGAAGGTCCACTGACCACCGAGACATTCAGACGTGGCACTACGCACCCACTGGGCCCAACTCCCGCTTTCGAGCGAAGCGAGACCGAGCATTCCCCCGTTCGCGGCCCGGCTCGCGTCCGAGCGGCCGCCGCGTCCGCGACGAAGTCGCAAGCGGCGGTCGCTCGGACGCGAGCCATAAGGGGGCCGCGAACACGTCGCGACGAAGTCGCGACCGAACAAGCACAGGCGCTGCAAATAGACTCAGCCTGTGACTGCGCAACGAACGTACGGGGGGATTTCCGCACAGGTGCGCCGGGCGCAGCGGCGCGCGGCGTTGCTGGAGGCGGCGCTGGAGATCATCGGCACCGAGGGGCTGGAGAAGCTGACCGTCTCCGGGTTGTGCGCTCGGGCGGGGCTGAACGAACGGTACTACTACGAGAATTTCGACAGCCGCGATGCCGTGCTCGCCGCCCTGATCGACGGGATCGCCGAGGAGCTGGCGGACGCCATCCTCGCGGCCGTGCGCGCTGCCCCGCCGGACACCCGCGCGACCGCGCACGCCGCGATCACCGCGGGCGTGCACCTGCTCACCGAGGACCCACGCAAGGCGAAGGTCGCCCTGATCGCGGGCATGGCGACGCCGGAGCTGCGCGCACGCACCACCGAAACGGTGCGCGTGTTCGCGCGGATGGTGGCCGCGGAAGGCATCGACTTCTACCGGATCAGCGACGCCGCCCCGGACCCGGCGATCGACTTCCGGGCCATGTATCTGGTCGGCGGACTGGTGCAGACGTTGACCGCCTGGCTCCAAGGCGATCTCGAGCTCAGCCGCGACGAACTGATCGAGCACACCGTCGATGTGTTCGTCTTGCTCGGCGAGGATTTGGCGGAAAAGCTGCGCTGAGCGCCCCGCGTCACATCCGCAGCGACACGTCCTGGAGGTCGGGCGCGTCACCTTGCAGGACGACACGGAACAGCACGTCCCGCCGCGACCAATAGGCCGCGCAGTCGCGCATCGCCTCGGCGAACCAGTCGCGTTCGACCAGCTCGTCGGCGAGCAGTCCGGCCGAGTCGCGCACCACGGCAACGTATCCGGCCGCTTCGCCGATGAAATCGGCCAGGTCCCGCAGGCATTCGTCGAACGCGTCCTTGTTCTCGCCGAAGTAGTACGGGAACTGGAACGCGGCGGCGAACTCGTCGAAGACCCGCGCCGCGGTGGGCATCTTCGCGCCGCGTACCTCGCGCACCAGATAACCGGAAGGCGCCTTGTCGCGCACCCCACTGAACTCGGCGGCGTCGACCGCGAGCGCTCCGAATGTGACGCCAGGCGGGGCGAGCGCTGGGCTGGGCGGCGCTTCGTCCGCGTCGGGACGGGCAAGGAATTGCGACAGCGTGACGGTCTTTGTCATCAGCGCATCCTCGTGAAGGTCTTGTAATGGTCTCCGGTGTACCAGGCCGAGCCGTCGCTGCCGGTGACGATGCGTTCGGCGTCGCGGGATCGGCCGGGCTGCTTCGGGTTGACGTCCCATTCCTGGTAGGTGAGCGGCTTGCCAGCGGAATCCGTGGCGGGCAGGTCGCCGCCGCGGTTCATCCAGCGTTCGCCGCCCTTGGTGCCCGGCGCATTCGCCGAGTCGGGCCAGCGACCCGCGTCGATCTCCCGCAGCGTGGCGTAGGCGCGCTCCGGGACCCCGGCCGCCTGGGTGACCGGTGACGCACTGTCCGCGCCCCGCGGCGCCGTGCCGGGCGTGACGACGGTGCTTGTGGCGGTCGTGATCGCGCGGCTGACCGGCGTGGCGGTGGTGGCATCGGTGCCGCCGCGCAGGGCGAGCACCGCGACGATCAGCGCGAGCGCGACCGCCCCGATGACGCCGAGCCCGCGAATCACCTTCGGCGAGCGGTTCATCGGTACTGCACCGTGACGGGCGCATGGTCGGACCAGCGCTGATCGTAGGCGGCGGCGCGTTCCACTACCGCCGCTTTGGCGCGGGTGGCGAGATCGCCTCGGGCCAGCTGGTAATCGATGCGCCACCCGCTGTCGTTGTCGAACGCGCGGCCACGGTAGGACCACCAGCTGTACGGGCCGTCGACCCCGGGATGCAGACCGCGCACCACGTCGATGTAGCCCGTTGCCAGCAGCTCGTCGATCCAGGCGCGCTCCTGCGGCAGGAACCCGGCCGACTTCAGGTTGCCCTTCCAGTTCTTCAGATCGCGCTCGGTGTGCGCGATGTTCCAATCTCCCGCCACCACGAAATCTCCGGTCCGCGCGGTCAGGTAGGCGCCGAGCTCGGCCATGAAGCGGTACTTCTCGTCCTGGCGTATGGAGCCCGCGTCGCCGGAGTGCACGTACACGCTTGCCACCGTGACGTCGTCGAAATCGGCCTCCAGGTAGCGGCCCGCGGCCCCGAACTCACTGCTGCCGAACCCGATTCGCACGGCACGCGGAACGCGCCGGGACAGGATGCCGACACCCGCTCGCCCCTTGGACTCCGGCTCCGCGTGCGACAGCTGCCATCCCGCGTCGAGCGCGGGCGCCAGCGCGGCCCTGACCTGCTCGTCGGTCGCGCGGGTCTCCTGCACGCAGACGATGTCGGCCTCGGTGGCCGCGAGCCAGGCGAGCAGGCCCTTGCCCGCGGCCGCGCGGACACCGTTCACGTTCACTGTCGAGATATAGGGCACTCCTCGACCGTACAATGCTGGTCTGATGAAATCCCTCGGACACTGCCGTCCAGGAAGGGGTGAAGACAATGTCGTCTGACGCCTCCAAGTCCTCCTCCGCCGCCGATCGCCCCGGCACACCCGCGCGAGCCGCCGCTCGCGGCTCCGCGAAGGCGGCGAACCCGCTCCAGCCGATCAAGGCTCTGCACGTCGGTTCCGGCGACCCGCTGCTGTTGCTGCACGGATTCACGATGTCGCCGCACTGCTGGGAGCAGACCGCGGCGCGGCTGGCGACGCAGTGCGAGGTGTTCGCGCCCGCGTTCGCGGGCCACTGGGGCGGCCCGTCCGCGAACGGCTGGTCCATCGACGTGCACTTCCTCGCCGACCAGATCTGCGATCAGCTCGACGAATTGGGCTGGCGCACCTGTCATATCGCGGGCAACTCCCTCGGCGGCTGGGTCGGTGTGGAGCTCGCCCGCCGCGGGCGTGCCCGCACGCTGACACTGATCGCGCCCGCGGGCGGTTGGCACGCGCCCTCGCTGACCCAGCTGCGGATCAATCTGAAATTCCTTTCCCTGGTTCCGCTCCTCGAAATCGGCAAGCACCTGGGCCGATTCGCGATCGACAACCCGCTCGCCCAGCGCATCGCCCTGCTCGCGCTGAGCAAGCACGCGTCCGCGGTGTCGCGCCGCGATGCCGCGGCCGCCATCACGGCCGCACTGAACTGCCCGGCCATGCTCCCGATGATCATCACCGCCCTGCGTGCACCGGCACAGGACGACTTGTCCACGCTGCGGACACCGGTCCGGCTGCTGCTGTCGGAGTACGACCGGGTCATCCCCAACCGCGTCTACGCTCGCCGCTACCTGAAGGAACTGCCCGAATCCGCCGACCGCATCCTGGTCAACGGCGTCGGCCACGTGCCCATGCTGGAGGCGCCCGATCGCATCGCCACCCTCATCGCCGAACACGTCTATGCCAGCCGCACTCGCCTGCGCGCGGTGTGACGCGGTGTGGACCTACTGCGCGAGCAGGCCCTTGGCGATGTGGGTCACCTGGATCTCGTTGCTGCCTGCGTAGATCATCAGCGACTTGGCGTCGCGGGCGAGCTGCTCGACGCGATATTCGGTCATGTAGCCGTTGCCGCCGAAAAGCTGCACCGCCTCCATGGCGACCTCGGTGGCCGCCTCGGACGCGTACAGCTTCATCGCGGACGCTTCGGCGAGCGTCGGCGGCTTGCCCGCCCGGCCGCGCTCCAGCGTGTTGAACACCATGTTCTGCACGTTGATCCGCGCGATCTCCATCTTCGCCAGCTTCAGCTGGACCAGCTGGAATCGCCCGATCTCCTGGCCCCAGAGCGTGCGGCTCTTGGCGTACTCCACGCCGAGCCGATGGCATTCGTTGATGATGCCCAACGCCATGAAGGCCACGCCGATGCGCTCGGCGGTGAAACTGGAGCGGGCGCTCTCCCTGCCGTCGCCGCCCTTGTGCTCCTCGGTCTCGCCGAGCAGCCGGTCCCGGCCGACGCGCACGTTGTCGAAGAACAGCTCACCGGTCGGTGAGGCGTGCAGGCCCATCTTCTTGAACGGCTTGCCCTGGGTGAGCCCGGGCATGTCCTTGTCCAGCACGAAGGTGAGCACCTTGCGTTCGCGCTTGTCCCCGCCCGCCCCGTCGTCGAGCTTCGCGTAGACGATCATCACGTCGGCGTAGGGGCCGTTGGTGATGAAGGTCTTCTGGCCGTTGAGGAGGTAGTCCTCGCCGTCGCGCTTGACGTAGGTCTTCATGCCACCGAACGCGTCCGAACCGGAGTCCGGTTCGGTGATCGCCCACGCCGCCACCTTCCGCATGGTGACGATGTCCTCCAGCCAGCGCTGCTTCTGCGCCAGCGTGCCGCGCGACATGATGGTGGTGGCGCCGAGACCGATGCTCACCCCCAGCGCGGTGACCAGGCCCATGCACACCCCGGACAACTCGCTGATCAGCACCGCCATCAGCGATTCCTGTCCGGCGAACGGACTCGTCTTCGCTTTCTTCTCCGGCCTCGGCTCCCCCGCGGCGACGGCCTCTCGTGCCTGCTGCTTGGCCAGCATCTTCTGCACCGCCTCGCCGCCCATGACGTCGATACCGAATTCACCGAACAGCTTGCGGATGATCGGATAGGGCGGCAGTTCGCCGCTGTCGAGCGCGTCCAGGTTGGGGCGGATCTCCTTGTCGATGAACGCCCGGACGGCATCGCGGAGCAGCACATCGGTTTCGGACCATTCGAACATCGTCGTTCTCCTCACGTTCCGCCGAGGTCAGGGCAGCCGGGCGGCGATGTCGTCGATCAGCCACGGGCCTTCGGTCTCGATGGTCCTTACATCGTGCCAACCGGCCAGCTCGGAGATCGCACCGCCCTGCACCGCGAACACCTTGCCGGTGATCGGGCAGATTTCCGAGGCCAGGTAGGCGACCAGCGGTGCGATATTGGCCGGGCTGAAGGCGTCGAACCCGCCATCGGCGGCCGCCTCGGCCTCGGCCGCCATCATGTCGCCCATGCCGGGAGTGGCCAGGGTGAGCCGGGTGCGCGCGATCGGCGCGATCGCGTTGACCCGCACGCCGTAGCGCGCCAGCTCGTCGGCGGCGACCAGGGTCAGCGCGGCGATCCCAGCCTTGGCCGCACCGTAGTTGGCCTGGCCAGGGTTCGGGATGGTGGTGCCGGAGGCAGAGGCGGTGTTGATCACGGCGGCCTTGGGCTGGTTGCCCGCCTTGGACTGTTGCTTCCAGTAGGTGGCGGCATGGTGCAGCACAGCGGCATGGCCCTTGAGATGCACGGCGATCACCGCGTCCCACTGCGCCTCGGTCATACCCGCGACAAAGGCGTCGCGCAGGATGCCCGCGTTGTTGACCACGACGTCGAGCCCACCGAACTCCGAAACTGCCTGGGCCACAAGCCTTTGCGCGCCTTCCCAGGTCGCGATGTCGTTGATGTCGGCAACCGCCTTACCGCCCGCGGCGACGATCTCGCGCACCACGTCCTGAGCGGGCCCGGTATCGGTCCCCTCGCCCGCGTTGCTGCCGCCGAGATCGTTGACGACCACGGCGGCGCCTTCCTTCGCGAACAGCAGTGCGTGCTCGCGGCCGATACCGCGGCCCGCCCCGGTGATGACGGCGACCCGTCCGGCCAGTGCGCCCATGTGTTGTCTCCTGAAGTCGTTGTGAATCCCGCGATGGGATGCCGCGGCGGTGTCTCGTGTCGCCGCTGTCAGTCGGCGATCTCGGCCAGACCGTCGCTGAGCACGACATCGTCGCCGCGCACGGTCTCGAACGCGTAGCTGGTCACGCCGTCGGCCGAACCGGCCTTCCAGATCCGGGTCTCCAGGTCGTCGCCGGGAAAGACCAGCTTGGTGAAGCGCACCGCGAATCGGCTCAGCCGGTGCACATCCGACTCCGCGAGCTCGGTGAGCACCGCCCAGGACGCGAAGGCCATGGTGCACAGCCCGTGCGCGATGATGCCGGGCAGCCCGGCGTCCTTGGCGACCTGATCGTCCAGGTGCAGCGGCACCGGATCGCCGGAGGCCGGTGCGTAGCGGAAGGTCTGGTCGTGGTCGACGTGCTGCGCCACGACCGCGACCGGGTTCCGCTCACGCAGCCGTTCGTCGAACTTGTGCGCCGGAGCGGCCGCGCCGGCCGTCTTGCCTGCGTCGATATTGCGGAAGAACGCGGTCAGGTACTGATCGTTGACCGATTCGCCTGTCTCGGTGCGGCATTCGATGCGGATGGTGATGGTCGTCCCATTGGATCGGCTGGTGTAGCCGACCGCCTTTGCGCGCGATACCAGCCGGTCGCCGGGACGGATGGCGCGATGGAAGTGGAAGTCCTGCTCTCCGTGCACCACTCGACCGAAGATGTCCATCGGCGCGACATCGATCACCGGCAGCATCATGGCCTCGAAGACCGGGACGATGGCGAAGACCGGTGGCGCCACGGCGCCCTCGAGATGCGCCGCGATCGGGTCGTTCGTGGCGGCGGCGTACTCCGTTATCCGCTCGGCGGTAACCTCGAAATGCTCTTCGTCGCACCAGGTTTCCAGTCCCGCGTCATCGAACTCGACCACGCGGGCGGCGGTGGTGAAATCGGAACTCATGCCGAGGCCAGGGCGTCGAGTTGTGCTAGCGATCGGTCCAGTTGTTTGATGCCGTCCTTCTCCACCGCCTTGCCCAGTGCGCCCTTGATCAACGCGCCCTCGAAGTCGCCGGACACCAGGATCGTGCTGCCGTCGCCGTTGGGCCGGATGTCGAAGGTGAATTCGGTCTTCACCCCCGCCATGCCGGTGCCGCCCAGCGTCAGCTTGTTCGGCGCGGCCACCGAGACAATGGTCCACTCCAGCTTGTTCGCCATGCCGAGCATCACGATCTTGGCGACCAGCTTCGCGCCCTCGCTCAGCACTGCGGGCGGCTCCTCCATGAAGCGCTCGTGGATGGTGAACCACTTGTCCCAGGTCCGCGGGTCGGAGACGACCGCCCACAACGCCTCGGGCGTGGCGTTGACGTCCTTGGTGGCTTCGATGTGCCCCATGCTGCTCCTCGTCGAGTTCGACTGCGGCCGAGCTGAATTCAGCGGACCGCGCGCTGATAGGCGGTGACGACGGCGGCGCCGCCGAGACCGATGTTGTGTTGCAGGGCAGCGGTGACGTCGTCCACTTGGCGTTTGCCCGCGGCGCCGCGCAGCTGCCAGGTCAACTCCGAGCACTGCGCCAAGCCGGTCGCGCCGAGCGGATGGCCCTTGGAGATCAGGCCGCCGGACGGATTCACCACCCATTTACCGCCGTAGGAGGTCTGGTCGTCGTCGATCAGCTGCCCGGCCTCGCCCTCGCCACACAGGCCGAGCGCTTCGTACAGCAGCAGTTCGTTCGCGGAGAAACAGTCGTGCAGCTCGATGACCTGGAAGTCGTCCGGGCCGAGCCCGGACTGCTGGTAAACCTTCCGTGCCGCTTGCACATTCATGTCGTAGCCGATGAGATTCTTGGCGGTGTCGTCGAACGTCGAGGCGAAGTCGGTGGTCATCGCTTGGCCGACGATCTCCACCGCCTGCCCGGCGAGATCGTGCGCGTCCACGAAATCCTCGCTCGCCAGGATCACCGCGCCGGACCCGTCGGAGGTCGGCGAGCACTGCAGTTTGGTGAGCGGGTCGTAGATCATCCGGGAGCCGAGGATGTCATCGAGCGTGTACTCGTCCTGGAACTGCGAGTACGGGTTGTTCACCGAGTGCTTGTGGTTCTTGTAGCCGATCTTCGCGAAGTGCTCGGCGGTAGTGCCGTACTGCTTCATGTGCTCGCGGCCCGCCGCGCCGAACATCCACGGCGCCACCGGGAACAGCACCTCGGAGATCTCGGCGAGCGCCATGATGTGCTTGGCCATCGGCTGCTCACGGTCGTCCCAGGTGGATCCGAGCGAGCCGGGCTGCATCTTCTCGAAGCCCAGCGCCAGCGTGCACTCGGCCAGACCGCCCCGGATCGCCTGCGCCGCAAGGTACAGCGCGGTCGAGCCGGTGGAGCAGTTGTTGTTCACATTGACCACCGGGATGCCGGTCATCCCGAGTTCGTAGACGGCGCGCTGACCCGACGTGGATTCGCCGTATACGTAGCCGACATAGGCCTGTTCCACCAGGTCGTAGGCGATGCCCGCGTCCGCGAGCGCCTTGCTGCCCGATTCCCTGGCCATGTCCGGATAGTCCCAGGCCCGGGTGGTGCCGTCGGCTTCCTCGACGCGGCGGCGGCCCGGCTTCTCGAATTTCGTCATGCCGACGCCGACGACGTAAACCTTGTTCGTCATCGAACTCCTCAGATCGTGTGCACCGCGCGGGGCGGCCCTCGAGTACGAGCTGAAAACAAACATACATACTTGTATGTAAGTGGGCAAGGGGTCGACGGCCAGGTGCGAATATCGCGAGGGTGGCCGGGCAATCTCGTCCCCCTGCCCGGGGTTTGGATGGCCGCAACATACAGCACTGTATGTAAGTGTAAGATCGGCAGGTGGCCAGGAGCGTAGTCGTGAAGCAGCAGCGCCGAACGCAGGAGCAGCGCAGCACCGAGATGCGCACCCGGTTGCTCGATGCGACGGTGGACTGCCTGGTCGAGTACGGGTACGCGGGAACCACGACACCGCGGGTGGCGGAACGGGCCGGGGTGACCCGCGGTGCTCAGGTGCATCACTTCGGCTCGAAGACCGACCTGGTGGTGGCGGCGATCAGCCATCTGGCGCAGCTGCGCGCCGAGACCGCCATGCGGGAGATGTCCCGGGTCGAGGCCGGTGACGATCCGGTGGCGGCGGCGCTGGAGTTCCTGTGGGATCTCCACCAGGGTCCGCTGTTCATCGCGACCGTCGAGCTGTGGGTGGCCGGGCGAACCGACCCGGTGCTTGCCGCTGCGATGGAGAAGGTCGAGCCATTCGTCAACAACGCCGTCTTGCTGGCCGTCGCCCGATTCGTGCCCGACGACGTGCGCCGCAAGGAGGCGCGCGACTTCATCTACACGGCGATGGACGCGCTGCGCGGCATCCTGATCTCGAATTTCGTCGACCCGGATACCGAACGCGCACAGCGCCGCTGGCGGCGCGCCTCGGCACACCTGCACGAGATCGCCGTCCGCGCTCTCGCCGTCCGCCGCGCCGAATAGTCATCTACGGACCGGTCCGTCTGACGGCGCCCGCACGCCGTCATGGGTCTTTGTCGTGTATCGGGAACACGACGTAGTAGTCGCCGTCCGGGACGATGTTCTCATCTGTCACGGTGCCGGTTTGGCCGTCGAGATAGTAGATCTCTCCGTCGATGTTGGCGACGTTGTAGTGATGTCCGAAGGCATCGGAGTATCGGTTCCCCGACATGATCGCGATCTGGCCGGGCTGGTGTAGTTCCTCGGATATCGATTCGTGAATCTCGTGGTGGCTGTCGCCATGGAAACGTTCCGTCGAGGGCTCGATGAACTTCTGGGCACCGCTCGGCCCCGCGACCGCGGGCCGCCCGGCAAAAATATCGCGCACCGCCCACGAGCACTCCATACAGTTGCCCGCCGTCCGTGATCTGGTCGGGTTGACCAGCGCCAGCAGTTCGCGCACTTCGGCGAGGGTTGGTGGCCGGTCACCGATCCGGGACATGATCGTGGCCTGGGCGTCGTAGGCTCGCCGCATGGCATCCGCCTCGGCTCGCGTCGGTTGATGCGCATTGCGGATCAACCGGGACACCCCTGCTGGGCGTATCTCGGCGAGCGGCACAGATGATGTGCTGAATCGCGCGGGCGCGGGGGTGAGTCCTGCCGTCTCGGAGGCGATGCCAGCGACCTTTGCGGCGCCTTCAGTGTCGACGCGATCGTACTCATCCGCCCCTTTGCGCCAGGTCTCGGACTCAGCTCGGTAGAACCCATGCACCGCCTCGCTGCCAGTGAGACGCCCATCATCGGCGTCCCGCGCGGGTCCGAGCAAACTCTTCAATTTGCGTCGTACCTCGTCCAAGGCAGCGAACAGCGGCCTGTTCATGTCTACAGCAAACCCTGGGAATCCATGCCCCCACCGTCCCACAGACGGCTTGCAGTCGACTTGTCATTGTCTTGTCAGGACTCCGCGCTGCGCACTGGCGAGCCAGCGGCGGCCGGGGTGAATACCCAGACTTTGCGTTACTACGAGCGGCGCGGGCCGCTCGCCGAACCGGACCGGTCCCTGGGCGGACTCGTCGTCCTAGATGTAGCCGCGCCCATCGAACCGGCGCTGGGCCAAGCTGATATCGAGCCCGCCGAGACTCAGGTCCAGGCGTGCACTCGGCCCATCCGCGCGCAACATCTCGACCGTGACGTCCTCCATTTCCGGATGTGCGGAGTCGAAGTTCGCGGGCTGGAAGACCAACCCGATCATCAGACCCGCAAGGACGACTACCGGCACCAAGACGACCTTCCACGACCACCGGCGCTCTCTGCCGACCAGGTACAGCGTCTTGATCGCCCACACCAACAGTGAACCGGCCAGCACAATCCCGCCGATTACCAGGGCAATGAGCTGATCGGCGATGGTGAATCTCCCAATGAATGGAGCCCGGTCGGTGTGGACGCACAACAGAACCGCGACAGCGAGAACCGCGCTCGCCAGGACCGCGAAACCCGGCGCGGTCGCGGCACCCTCTGCACGCTCGGCCTGCACACCTTCTACGCGTGATACCTCGATCGCGGGCCTCCTCATCTCGACAACCCTGTCCCAGCGCCTGATCCGCTCGGCGGCGCTTGCACCCGAACTCTACGGCCCGCTGAACCAAGGGACGGCCGCCCGCATGGGTACGGCCATGGTCAAGTGGCCGGATTCACGGCGGCGACCGCGTGGACTTCCACCGCGGCGCCGTAATGCAGTGCGTTGGCACCGGCGACTGCCCGGGCCGGGCGATGATCACCGATCCACTCCCGGTAGAGCGCGTCGAACGTGGGCCATTCGTCGATGTCGGTGACGTGGACCATGACCTGCACCAGGCGGGCGCGGTCGATCCCGATGGTCTTCAGACAGTGATCGAGGTTCGACAGAACCTGCCGCACTTGCACCTCGAACGGTTGATCGACCAGCGTAACGCCCTCTCTGCTCAGGGGTAGCTGCCCGGAGATGTAGGCCAGCCCAGCGTGGACCGCGACGTGCGAGTAGTGACCGAGCGGTGCGGGCAGGTCGGGGCTGTCGAACACCGCGATGTCGGCGACGTTCGCGCGCGGATCGATGGCCGGAGCCGGGTCGGTCATGAATGGGCCTGCTTTCTGAATTCGTAAGTGGCACAGCGATATGGGTGACGCGACAAACTTATGGATTGCGGACGGTTGGATGCGGATCAGCTGGCGGACACCGGGATTGTGGCGGCCGGCTCGTCGGTGTCGACTCGAACTCGGGGACCCTTGTCGTCACCCGGGCCCGGGTTCGGGTTGCGCCCGAGAACGGCTGTGGCGATTCCGTTGCCGATGACGTTCGTTGCGGTGCGGCCCATATCGAGGATTTGATCGATCGCCAGCAGGATGCCGATTCCTGCCGCGGGAACTCCGAATCCGGGCGCAACCGCGGCGATGACGACGAGCGAACCACGGGGTACGGAGGCCATCCCCTTACTGCTGAGAAACAGTACGAGCACCATCGCGATCTGCTGCGGAACGCTGAGGTCGATCTCATAGGCGTTGACGAGGAACACCGAGGCGAACGTCATGTAAAGCATGGACCCGTCCAGATTGAACGCGTAACCCATCGGCAGGACGAATCCGGTGATGCGCCGGTCGATACCGTAGGAACTCAGGGTTTCGATGAGTCGGGGGAAGGCGGCCTCGGCGCTCGCGGTGGAGAAGGCGATGAACGCCGGTTCACGGAGAGCGGCCATGAGACGAAAGACCGCCCGTCCCAAGAAGATGGCACCGATGCCGACAAGCAGACCCCACAGGCTCGCAAGGGCGGCATAGAAGCCGGCGATGAACATTCCGTAGGTGGCGAAGGCGTCCAGGCCCTGTTCGGCGAAGGCGGAGCCGAGCGCGGTGAAGACGCCGATCGGCGCCAGCTTCATCACGTAGCCGGTAACTTTGAGCATCACAGTGGCGAGTTCGTCGATCGCGTTGGCGATCTTGGCGCGCCCGGTACGTTTGAGGGCGAGCAATGCGGCGCCGAAAAAGACGCCGAATACCAGAATCTGCATCGGCTTGTTCTCGGCCAGGGCCTTGACGAAGCTCTGCGGCGCGATATCGGAGATCAACGTGCTGTAGTTCAGGGCGGTGTCGAGTCCGGAATCCTCGCCGGTAGCAACCAGGTGCAGGCCATGTCCGACCCCCATGAGGTGGGCGAGGGTGAATCCGACTACGCCTACCAGGATCGACGCGGAGAAGAACCACGCCAGGCAGCGGGCGGTGAGGTTTCCGAGGCGCAGCGACTCTGTCGCTCCGGTGACACCACTGACGATGGTGGCGAAGATCAGGGGTGCCACGACCATCTTGACCAAGTTCAGGAACAGGTGAGTGACGGTATCGAGCGCACCGACGACGATCTCTCTTGCTTCCGCCGATCCGACGAGATAGTGACACGACAGCCCCGCGCCGATGCCGAGCGCGATGGCTCCGACAATGAAGGCACTCGTCTTGTTCTTCATGAGGTCTCCTGATGACGGCGACGACTCGAGCGGGCCGCGCCCTTGTGCGATGGGTGAAGACGGGGCTCCGGCTTGCCGGAATTGCCGACAACGACACCAGTCGCACAGTGCGACCGGATGCTCTGGCGGACGGTTCACGACCCGAAGGCTCGTCGTGCCGTCCAAGATTAGACTAAATGTCTAAGAAATCAAGAGGTGTGCCGGCATGCGTCAAGCACGCCATTCAATACCCCTCGTCCAAGTTGATACTGTTTGTCCAAGCGGCGAGCGCGACATGCCACGCACCAGCGTCGGAAGCTCGGCGTGGACATCAGCCGAACCGATCAGAACGGAACCAGCAATGGCCGAGTCCGAGGATGAGCACCTGATGCTCGAGGCAGAGAAGATCGTCGTCGCCATCGGGAAGATGTTCCCCGGGTTGTGTGAAGTCGTCCTGCACGATCTCACTCAGCCCGAGCACGCGATCCGGGCGATCGAGAACAATCTCTCCGGACGCAAGGTCGGCGATTCGGTGACCGAACTCGGCCTCCGCAGGATCGCCGACCCCAACTACCCCAGCGTGATCCAGAACTACGCCAATGAGTTCCCCGATGGCCGCCCGGTGAAGAGCACCTCCATCGGCATCAAGAACCGCGAGGGCAAGTACATCGGTGCGCTGTGCCTGAATCTGGACGTGTCGACGTTGTCGCCGGTAACACTCACCCTGTCCAACCTCCTGGCGACAGGCGAGCCCGAGGTCGATCAGGTCGAGACCCTCCGCCACCGCAATTCCCGGGAATTGCGGGAGGTGATCGAGGGTTTCGCCGCCGAACGGTCACACATCCCGCGCAGCCTCGACCGCGAGGCGAAGAGGGAACTCGTCAAGCAGCTGCACAGGGACGGCTACTTCGACTCCCGCAGTTCGGCCCAGATCATCGGAAACTTGCTCGGCATCTCTCGCGCGACGGTGTACAACTACGCGAAGTAGGACCGATTCGCCTCCGGTTACCTCGTCCGGCCGAACCTCCCCACTTCCGCACGGTCGGCCGAGCCTGCGCCGACCCCCAGGATTGACCACCTTCAACCACTCTGACAATCTGTCTAAAGTTCGACAAATTTTCTAAGACTTGGACGGTGGCCGATGACGCGAGCACAGTACGTGGATCCAGTGGACGAATCCCGGTATCCGCTCGATGAGCCCAGGTGGTGCTCGGACGCACGGCGTCCGATGATGATCACGGCGCAGACCGGGATCTCGCGCGGCGACATCGTCATAGGCGATCGCTCGCTGTGGCGGTATCGCGCCGCGTTCCCCGTGGATATCGCCGATCCCATATCGCTCGGGGAGGGGCGCACTCCCGTCGTCCAGACGACTTGGGGACAGCACCGGCCGTATTTCAAGCTCGAATGGTTCAGCCCGACCGGCAGCTTCAAGGACCGTGGGACGAGCGTCATGCTCTCGTATCTGCGGCGCGCCGGGATTACCTCCGTCCTCGAGGACAGTTCGGGCAACGGCGGGTCTTCGGTGGCGGGATACGGGGCCGCTGGCGGCATGAACGTCAAGATCCTTGCACCGGCCTACACGTCACCGGCGAAGATCGCTCAGGTCAGAGCGTACGGTGCCGACGTCCAGCTGGTCGAAGGACCACGCGAAGCCGCCCAGGCCGAGGCGATCCGGCAATCGGAGACGACGTTCTACGCCAGCCACAACTGGCAGCCCTTCTTCCTCGAGGGCACCAAGACCCTGGCGTACGAGATCTGGGAGGATTTCGGCTTCACCGCCCCCGACAACGTGATCATGCCGGTGGGGGCAGGCAGCACTCTGCTCGGCTGCTACCTCGGCTTCACCGAACTCCTCGCCTCCGGACAGATCACGAAACTCCCCCGGCTCTTCGCCGCACAGCCATTGAATTGCTCCCCGATCGACGCGAGTTTCCAAGCAGGCGTCGATACCCCCGTCGACCGGGACGTCCGTCAGACGATCGCGGAAGGCACCGCGATCAAACAGCCCCTGCGCCTGCGCCAGATCATTGCGGCACTGCGCGCGACCGCGGGAAGCACGATCGCGATCACCGAAGCCGAGATCGTCGAAGGCCTACGCAGGTTGTGCAACAACGGCCTGTTCGCGGAGCCGACCAGCGCAAGCGCCGCCGCCGCCTTCGAACGACTCAGCAGTGCAGGCACGATCACTCCCGCCGAGTCGACCGTCGTCCTGCTCACCGGCAGCGGCCTGAAGGCCGCTTCCACCGCCGCCGACCTTCTCGCGGATGACTCGGCATGATCGAACGAACGCCGCACGGATGCTCCAGGACGTCGACGGCCGATCCGAACCGCGGGTCGAGGTGCGTCCACCGCGCTCGATCGCTGACCTGATCCGCCACATTGCTGTCCTGGTCGGCACGCTGATTCACACACAACCCGGGCCTGAGCCCAGGCGGCGACTTGTCAGCGGGCCGGGCAGCCTGCCGGGGCCGGGGTCAGATCGACCAGGTAGTTGTCCGCGGCGGTCGTGGTGCAGGAATTTCGTTCGTAGACACCGTGGCCCCAGCCTTCGTAGGTCAGCAACGTCGCGCGGTCGGTGTTCGCTGCTACCGCGGCGGCCCACTCGTGCGGAGTTGCCGGATCGTGCCGGGAGTTCATGACCAGGATCGGTGGGCCGTCGATGACTTGTGGCCGATGTGGCGGATTCTGCGGTCCGGTCGGCCATCCGGAGCAAAGGGCGGCCACGCCCCAAGCGAAGTGAGCGCGCAGGGTCGGAGCGTTGTCGTTCTGCTCGCGCCATAGCCGCGCCCACTGATCCTGGTCGAGAATCCGGAATCGCCAGTCGGAGCAAACGAAGATCTCCGGCATCGGTGCGGCTTCGCCGAGCTGCTGGGGTGGTGCCGCCGGGGCGGGGCGGTCCGGCGGCTGATTCGTCAATGTCTGGAGATCGGTGGCCAATTCGGGCCAGTCAGGGTTGTATAGCCGCCGGGTGACCAGCCAGCTGAGTTCGAGGGGCCCGAACGGTTTGCCGGGCATTCTCGGGTTCTGCAGCTCGCCCCGTCCGGCCGCGGCGACGAGCCGGCCGTAGGCCCGGTCCAGGTCGGTACCGTGCAGGGCACAGAGTTCGTCTCGCGCACACCACGACGCGAATTCACCGAAAGAGTCCTGCGCGGCACGGGCTTCACCGGCGAGGAAATCCGGGCCGTCGAGCGCGTGATCGTCCACGCTGTCGAGGGCCATGGCGCGGAGACGCTGCGGGAACAGCTCGGCAAATGCCTGACCCGCCAGCGTCCCGTAGGAACGGCCGTAGATGCTGATGCGGTCGTCGCCGAGCGCGGCACGCACCGCATCGATGTCCCGCGCAACGCTCACCGCGTCGAGATGATCGATGAGCGGTCCGGTGTGCTGTCGGCAGCTCGCGGCAAGAGCTCGTGCGTAGGAGTGGATCTCATCGAGTCGACCACCCGAATCGGGCACCATGTTCGGACGATCGGCCAACCCGGCATCACAGCGCACCGGGTGGCTGCGTTTCACGCCGCGCGGATCGAGACTGACGATGTCGAATCGCGACCGCAACTCCGCGGAAAACCGCGAGCCACGCAGGATTTGGTCCACACCGGAGTCACCGGGTCCGCCGGGCAGCGAAATCAGCGTCCCGATGCTGCGCGCCGGGTCATCGGCCCGGTCCCGCACCACCGCGATATCGATCGTCGCCCCATCGCGTTGTGCCCAGTCGATAGGCACCGGCACGGCCGCGCAGTCGTACGCACCGTTCTCCGCACAGGGCTCCCAGCGGATACCGGCCGCGGGCGCCTCGGTGGACGTGCACGCCGCCAACGCGCCGGTGAGCATGGCGGTACTCAAGAACACGCGGAACGCGGTGCGACGCAAAGACATGACGAGCATCATCGATCCAAGGACCCGGCCGTCGCATCCCCCTGGAGAGCGATTCCATCCAGGCGGCATCCCCGACCAGAGGCTGGTTGACATCCCGAACGCCCCAATGTTCGCGCCGACCGCACGTAGCTGGAGTGGTCATGAAACCGACCATCCTGCCAATGATTTCCTGTGAGAACGAGTTGTCGTGCCGTGCGGTTTGTTTGCCGCGCGACCACGAAAAGCCTTGCGGGGAAGGATGAATGAATGCTCATGACCACGAGGCGTCTGGTGGGGTGATGGCGGCCGTCACGATCTCGTCCGCGCTCTGGCTGCTACCTGCGCGCGGCCCAGACCGTCCCAATGAACAACAAAACGCCGGTGGCGGCCAAAGCGGCGCCGACCAGGGCAGGTGCCGTATAGCCGAGGCCCGCGGCGATTACCAGGCCGCCGAGCCAGGCGCCTGCGGCGTTGGCGATGTTCAGGGCGGCGTGGTTGAGGGCGGCGGCGAGGGTTTGGGCGTCGGCGGCGACGTCCATCAGGCGAGTCTGCAGGGCGGGTGCCAGCGCGGCTCCCGAAGCGCCGACCAGGAGTCCGCCGAAGGCGGCGGTGTAGGGGTTGTGCGCGGCGAGGACGAAGCCGCCGAGGATGGCGGTCATGGCGATCATCGCCGCGAAGATCGCCCGGTCGACGCCGCGGTCGGCGAGGACGCCGCCGACGATGTTGCCGACCACCATGCCGACGCCGAACAGCATCAGCACCAGCGGCACCAGTCCGGCCCGCAGGCCCGCGACATCGATGAGCGTGGTGGCAATGTAGGTGTAGACGGCGAACATGCCGCCGAAGCCGATGGCCCCGACCAGCAGCGTCATTAGCACCTGCGGACGGCGTAGGGCGCCGAGTTCGGTCATCGGATTGGTCATCGTGATGCCGGTGAGTTCGGGGACGAAGCGCAGCAGGGCCGCGACCGTGGCCACGCCGATCACCGCCACCACCACGAACGCGTCGCGCCAGCCGAGATGCTGGCCGAGCCAGGTAGCTGCGGGAACGCCGACAACGTTGGCGGCGCTCAAGCCCAGCATAACCGCGGCAACCGCCTTGGCGCGCTGCCCTACCGGTGCGAGCGTGGCGGCCGCCAGCGAGGCGACACCGAAGTAGGCACCATGCGGCAACCCCGAGACGAACCGCGCCAGCACCAGCGTCTCGAACGATGGCGCCAGCACCGTGGCCACATTGCCCAGCGTGAACGCCACCATGAGCGCGACCAGCAATCGCTTGCGCCCCACCCGCGCGCACAGCGCCGCGATCAGCGGTGCACCGATCACCACACCGAGCGCGTAGGCCGACACCGCGTGCCCCGCGGTCGGCTCGGAGACATCCATGGCCGAGGCGATATCCGGCAGCAAACCCATGGTGACGAACTCGGTTGTCCCGATCCCGAATCCACCGAGCGCCAATGCCAACATGGCGGGCACGTGCCAATCGGTGCGCTCGGGACGCGCGCTGATACGGGTGGCGACAGGAGTGGTCACGTGTTCATGTAACCGTCTGCCAGCCGCACTCTCTTCCCGAGCAAGCGTGAGTTCGCACACCGTATCGGGGTTCCGGTAGTAATCGTGCGAAAACAACGACAGTGGCTTGACCAGCGGTGATGGCGAGTAGTTCGGGGGTGCCGGGTAAATGAGTGCTATGCCCGTGGCGCGGTGCCGCTGATGCGGTGGATGGTGGAGCGGCCGACGCTGTATTCCTCGGCGAGGTCGGCCAGGCTCGCGTCGTCGTCGGGGTCGTGGTAGCGGCGGTGGATCGTTTTCCGTGCGGCGAGAGGCAGTTTCGGCTGTTTGCCCTCGAGTCGGCCCTTCGCGCGGGCCTTGGCCATGCCCTCGCGGGTGCGCAGGTGGTTCAGATCGGCCTCGAACTCGGCGACCATGGCGAGGGTTTGAAGGAAGAGCTTGCCGAACGGGTCGTGCCAGTAGCAGATCGAGCTGCCGAGCCCGAACAGCACGTCGCGCTCACGCAGGCCGGTCACATGCGGGCACCGGGCTGGCGTTGCCCGGCGCCCGCACGCCAACCGAGGGAGGCATGAACGAGCCACTCCGGTTGTTGCGTGGTCAGCGCGATGCGATGGGCTCGGGCGCTTCGGCGTCCTGCGCTGGGTAGGCGACGGTGTTCTCCGGGCCGACGGCGGGGATGTAGAGGAACAGGGCACCCATCACGGCGACACCCACCCACATGGCTTGCTGCCAGCCATCGACGAAGGACTGCTGCGCAGCCTGGACCAGCTGTTGTGCGCGTGAGCCCGCGCCGCCGGCGGCCTCGACGGCGTTGGCGATGCCTGCGCGTGCGGTATCCGCGGTGTCCTGCGGGATGCCGTCGAGCTTGCCATCGATAGCGTTGCGGTAGCCGGTGGCCACGAGCGCGCCGAGCAGGGCGACACCGAGTGCGGTGCCGAACTCGCGGGTGACGTCGTTGAGAGCGGAGGCCACGCCCTGCTTCTCTCGCGGCAGGGAGCTGGTGATGGCCTGAGTGGAGGGAGTCATCGCCAGACCCATGCCGACGCCCATGGCGATGATGCCCGGCAGGATGGACAGGTAGCCGACGACGACGGAGGCGAACCCGGCCATCTGCGCCAGGCCGACGCCGCCCAATGCGATGCCGATCGCCATGGTCGAGCGGGAGCCGATGCGCTCGGCCAGTTTGGGGGCCAGACCGGAGGTCATCATCATCGCCACGGCCATGGGCATCTGCGCCAGCGTGGCCAGCAGACCCGACCAGCCGAGCACCGCCTGGAAGAACGGGAACAGCACCACGGCGATACCTGCTTGGACACCGAAGACCACCAGCAGCGTGATCGAGCCGCCAGCGAGACCACGCGCACCGAAGAGGCGGACATCCAGTAGTGCGGCGTCGCGGCGGCGCAGCTCCCATGCCACGAATCCGACGGTGGCGATGAGGCCCACGGCGAGGCTGATCAGTGTCGCGGGTGCGGTCCAGCCGCGTTCGGGGCCTTCTTGCAGCACGAAGATGAGACCGACCACGGCGATAACGGAAATCAGCGCCCCGACGGTATCGAATGCGTGGGCGGAATGCTCGCGGGAGTTGGGCACCGCTTTGAGCGCCGTCGCCAGGGCTGCGATGACCAGCGCCACGGGAAGGACGAACAGCCAGCGCCAGTCGGCGACGTCGACGAGCAGCGCGGACAGGAACATGCCGAGGATGCCGCCGCCGCCGGCGACTCCGGTCCACACGCCGATCGCTTTCCCGCGCTGTTCCTCGGGGAAGGTGGAGGTGATCACGGCAAGGGTGATGGGCATGATCATGGCCGCGCCGATACCACCGACGACACGCGCGCCGAGCATGACCTCGGCGTTGGGAGCCAGCCCCGCGACGACGTTGGCGATGCCGAAAACGGCCAGGCCGGCGATCAGCATGGGTTTGCGGCCCAGCCGGTCGCCGATGGCGCCGAGCGGCAGCAGCAGCGCGGCCAGGGTGAGGGTGTAGATGTTGATGATCCACAGAATGGTGTTCTGCGAGGCGCCGAACTCGACAGCCATCTGGGTCTGGGCGACATTGAGCCCGGACACCGAGGCGATGACAGCCATCAGCGCGATCGAGACCGCGATCAGAATGGTGCGCAGCTCACCTGCATCCGGTGTGCCCCCGCCACTACCTGTGGTGGGGACCGCCTGTGCGGGTTGGTTCGTACTCATGGATTCCTCTCGAAAAGGGCACGCCGAAGTCAGCGCCGAAGCAGAGCCGGTCGCCGGGGATTGAGGGTGGACCGAGGTGGGCCCGCGGTGGCCACCCGTCAGGTGCTGGTGGCCTGTGTTGCGGCCAGGGCCGCGTCGGTGTCTGCGGTGGCCAGCACGGCGTTGATGTGGGCGCCGGCCAGCGCGCCGGCTGCGGCGGATGCACCGACCTGGGCAGTCAGGTCGGTGGCGTTGCCGACCACCCACACGCCGGGCACGTCGGTGGTTCCGGCCATACCGGAGGAGAAGCGGCGGCCCATGTTGTCGGGCAGGTCCTCCATCGGCAGTTCGAGTCCTTCCACGCCTGCGGTGCGGGCCCGCATGTGGGTGGCGACCGCAAGAACGCGGCGGGCTATGACTCGGCCGTCGGTCAGACGCACACCCGTGAGCGTGCCGTTGTCGGAAGTGAGGGCCTCGGTCACCGGTGTGCCGACGATGCGGATGTTTCGGGCGGCGAAGCGCGCGCGGGTGTCGTCGTCCATTTCGGTGTCGCCGGTGAAATAGATCAGGTCGTCGGTCAACTGACGGAAGAGCAGCGCGTGATGGATCGAGGCGGGACCGGTGGCGATGATGCCGATGGGCTCGTCGCGTACCTCCCAGCCGTGGCAGTAGGGGCAGTGCACCACGCTGTGGCCCCAATGCTGCGCCAAGCCGGGTACGTCGGGCAGCACATCGCGCAGTCCGGTGGCCACCAGCACACGGCGGGCGGTCAGGGTTCGGCCGTCGGCCAGGGCGACGGTGAACCGCAGGTCACCGTCGGCGGACCGGTCGGCCGGCTCGGCGGAAGCCACGGTCGCGTACACGACCCGGCCGGAGTAGTGGCGCACCTGCTGCCGACCTCGCTCGAGCAGTTGCGCGGGCGGGGTGCCGTCGAGCGCGATGAAGCCGTGCATGGCCTCGGCGGGTGCGTTGCGGGGGCTCGCGCTGTCGATCACGACGACCGAGCGGCGGGAGCGGGCCAGCATCAGTGCGCCGTTGAGGCCCGCGGCGCCCCCGCCGATCACCACGACGTCGACGGTCTCATCGGGCAGTGTGTCAGACGCGTAGGTGAAAGCGGTCTCCGCCATTTCCTTACCCTTCTGCCTGGTCCAGCTGTTGTGGACATCCATGGGCGACCATAACCGCGGCTTGCATCAAAGGCATACAATCTTGCCTATGCCGCAAGAAGATAGTGAGCTGGACAGCCTTGTACGCAAGCGCATCCGCGCCTTACGCGTGGCGCAGGGTTGGTCTCTGGAGGAACTGGCCACCCGCGCCAACTTCAGCCAGGCCACGCTCTCGCGCATCGAGAACGGTCAGCGCCGACTCGCGCTGGATCAGTTGGTCACCCTCGCTCGCGCCCTGGACACGACGCTGGATCAGCTGGTGGAGACCGCCGCCGACGATGTCGTCATCAGCCCGATGATCGATGCGGCGCACGGGTTGATGCGCTGGTCGATCAAGGGCGAGCCGGGCATGAGCGTCGTGCGCCAGCGCATGACCGAACCGCCGCCGGACAATCCCGCACGCATGCGCGCGCACCCTGGCCGGGAGTGGCTCGTCGTACTGTCCGGAACCGCGGTCCTCATGCTGGGCCACCGGCGCTTCCGCGTCGAGACCAACCAGGCTGCCGAGTTCCCCACCATGCTGCCGCACGCCATCGGCGCCGACGGCGGTCCGTGCGAAATCCTGGGCATCTTCGACCGCGACGCCCGCCGAGGCCACCAGCGCGACGCTGCCACCGAGCGAAGCGATGACTGTGCAGCGGACGGCTCCTGCACGTGATCGCCGCTGCCGCACGTTTGCGCGTGCGGCACTCTGGGGAACACTCTTCTTGCGCATATGGGAAGATTATTTGCCGTTTACGCATGACGGCTTAGCGTGGTGTACATGGCCCACACGCACTCGAACAGCATCCATCACGCGACCCCCGATGTCGCGGCGTCCGCTGGCCAAGCCGAAATTCTCGACCTGGATGCGGAAGTCCTCGCCGAGTACACCACCGCCATTGCCGCATGGCTGCCCGTCCAGGCAGCGCCACGCTCGATCGTGGACTTGGGCAGCGGCACGGGCGCCGGCACCTTCACACTGCTCGCACACTTCCCTGACGCGCATGTCACCGCAGTCGACTCCTCCGTCGAACACCTTCGCCGGCTGCGAGACAAGGCCTGCGCCACCGGAATGCTCGAGCGCGTGGACACCGTTGCGGCCGACCTCGACGCCGCCGAGTGGCCCGACCTCGGCGCGCCCGACCTGGTCTGGGCCTCGGCCGCGATGCACCACATAGCCGATCCCGTCCAAGCGTTGGGCAAGGTCCACGACGCACTCGAGCCCGGCGGCCTGTTCGCCGTCGTCGAGCTTGCAGGACTACCACGGTTCCTGCCGGTGACCGCCCCAGCCGACCGGCCTGGCCTCGAAGAGCGGTGCCACGCCACGACCGCCCACTTCGACGCCGAGCACGTGCCCCACCGTGGCGCCGACTGGGGTCCGATGCTGACCTCTGCCGGGTTCACCGTTGACGGCGTGCGCACCTTCACCGTCAATATCGCGGGCTCGCGGACTTCGGCCGTCGGCCGCTACGCGCTCGCCGCCCTGCAGCGCTTGCGCCACAGCGTTGCCGGCGCGGTCGCGACCGAGGACCTCGCCGCACTCGATCGGCTGCTCGATATTGATAGCCCGCACAACATCCTGCGCCGTGACGACCTCGCCCTGCGCACCGAACGCACCGTCTGGGTCGCCCGCCGCGCCAGCTGACCCGCCGAGTCGGCAACCCGATGGTCCAGCCGACTACCGCATATATGCGCCACGAGCGGTGGGTCTACCCCCCACCCGCCCCATCGGATACTGGTCGCTGCGATCGCTGACGATCAGAAGAGGTTGTCGCGAACCCGCAGCGGTCGATAGCCAATGGGTCCGAGTTGGGCGAGTTCGGCGTCGATGTCGGCCTCGATCGCACCGAAGAAGTTGATGTTCTCGCTGTGGGCGGGTGAGATGTGGGCCGAGCCTCGTCGTCCACTCTCCGACCGGCCCGGCGCATCTGCTCGATTGCGAGCCCGTAATACTCGGTGGTCCAGGCGACTACCGCATTGGTGGCCAGGGTGAGACACCAGGCTTGTCGCACGATTACTACCGGAACCCCGTATCGGCGCGAGCACGGGTCGAGCAACCGAAGCCGCGCAAAGCGGCCGTACTCCAGTACTCCGATGGGAGCCAGCGCTCCGCGAGGATGGCTCGCCCACGGTTGGTCAAACCGATGCCACGCACCGAGCGGACGAAACGGCAAACACCACCCAAGTCCCGGAGCCGATGCTTCTTTGGTCTCGATGGTCTCCGTGCCAGCGAGCCAGCTCGAAATCGCTTCCGGCATCAGATCCCGGCCAGAAACACCGACGGGCCACTAAAGCGCCCAGTCGCAACCGGCTACGCACGGTGCGGGATACCGACATGCCGACTGGTTCGGCGAACGTAGTGATATGGCGGCGATACGGTAGCGCTCCGCCACCATTCGACTAACGTCGGCGACCCACGCAGGTCCGGTTCATGGTCCGAGGAACAAGCGCTCGCACGGTAGCCGCGGTAGGCCGGTCGCATCGCCAGGGATTACGTATACGGCGTCGGCGTGGTGTCGTGCCTGATGGTCTTCGATGAAGCGTAGGGCGGCGGTCCGGCAGGCGGCGAAGTCGAAGCGTGCGCCGTGCAGAAAGACGCTGAGATGCACATCCGGTTCGCTGGGGAGCGGTGACAGGTCGGTGTTCATCACTGTTCGCCGCTCCATCGCGCCGCTTCGGGGTCGATGACCGGCATGCCATGGAAGGCGGCGCGGTCGTCGTCGACGCGGACTCCGGTCCAGGGGCGGCGTCCGCCCTCGGTGCGTTCATGTTCAATGAGTTTGCTGTCGGCGAGCCGGACCCACGTCGCGCAGTGGCGGGACGGGCAGGCAACCTCGACCAGCACCTCGGTGTTCGGGTCGAGCGCGACGAATCCGCAGTGCGACCACAGAGTCCATGGGCCGCAATCGTTTTCACACATGCGTTGCCGCCCGGCGCCTGCCCGGTCCGGAACAGGCGCGGATCGCGTCGAGCACGGCGCGGCCCGAAGGGCGGTACATGGAGCGCGGCGGCTCCACCCAGTGCCGGAACCCCGGACACTCGCCGGTGGGTGAGGGCAAGGCGATGGTGCCGCCGTCGCGGACCACCGAGACGTTCAAGCGGAACAGCTCGGCGAACAAGCTGACCTCGTCCGGCAGATCCGGCCGGATCAGATAGGTCCATCTGCGCGACCGGGGGTGCGACAGAATCGGACCGAGATCGGTCCCCCAGCACTGCATTTCGGTCTTCACGGCCTGCCCCAGAGATCCGGGCATGATCAGGGCCCCGACGTGTGTCGCGGGCATAATAATGCGACCCAGGTGCGGCGGATCAATTACGGCGGGTAAGTCGCACACGCGCCGGTAATAGTGGCACCGCGTCAATGGCGTATCACCAAAAGGTATGTGGTCCATCCGGTTCGTCCTCTTATATGTCGACATGCCTGACATAACGCCCGATGCGGTGACCGTTCCGCATTCCGATACGGAACTCAGGACACCACCGGCAACCTTGCGGCACAATCTCTTTCATGAATCTTCTGACGAACTACGTAGTTCATGCAGAGGCACAATCTCTCGGGGGACTTGGGTCATTCTGCGTGAAGGACTGCATCATTCATGGTGAGGGAACCCATGTCTGAGACAGGGTCGACGCTGCCTCGCCGACAGCTCGGCCGGTACATGCGGGAATGGCGGCAACGCAGCAACCTGACCATCGTGCGGGCGGCCGAGCTGATGGAGTGGAGCGAGTCGACACTCCAACGAATCGAGACCGGCAACGCCGAGAAAGTCCGGTGGCGCGATGTCAAAGAGCTGTGCGACATCTACGGCATGGACGGCGAACTGACCGCCGCGCTAATCGGCCTCGCGAAGCAGGCGAATGTAAAGTCGTGGTACCACGAGTATGGCGATCTCATCCCGGAAAATTTCAATCTATATGTCGGGTTGGAATCTTCCGCCAAGGAACTGACGGTGTATCAGCCCGATCTCGTACCCGGGCTGCTCCAGACCCCGGAGTACGCGCACGTTCTCGCTCGTGGTGCGTATCCAAATGACACTCCAGAGCAGCTGGCAGGGCGAGTCCAGATCAAGATGCATCGACAGTCCTTGATCACGCGAAGTCGCCAACCGGTAATTCTGCACGTCGTTATCCACGAGGCGGTGCTGCGGCGGATCGTGGGCGGGCCACAAGTGATGGGAGCGCAGTGCCGTCATTTGGCGGACCGCAGCACTTTGCCTAACATCAGCATCCGGCTGCTGCCGTTCTCGGCTGGCGCTCCGTTGGGCGCTCAGCTCGGACCGTACGTCATCCTCGTGTTCGGGATAGATGCGAAGGGCAAGCCAGTAGAGCCAACGGTGGTGTACCAGGAGAACTACCTGGGAGACCTCTACATGGAAAGACCAATCGCGGTCGAACGCTACCATCAGGCGCATGCAGCGCTTCAGGACTTGGCGCTGAGCGAGGTAGAGAGCCGGGATCGGTTCCGGCAGATGGCAAGGGAGTATGCACTGTGAGTATCGACTTGTCCGGAGCAGACTGGTTCAAGAGCAGCCGATCCTCGGGCGGCAAGGAATGCGTCGAAGTCGCGTTCCTCGGGCGCGGTCATGTCGGTGTCCGTGACTCCAAGAACCCGACCGGCCCGGCGCTGGTCTTCACCCCGGGCGAGTGGGACGCCTTCACCACATGCGTCATCGACGGCAAGCTCAACCGCAACTGACCAAAGGCCGGAAGGCCCTGCCCTCGTTCAGATTTCGAGGCGCAGGGCCTTCAGCGTATCTTCTGGGTTTGCGTATCGATCCAGGTGCCGACAGCCGTATCCGAACTCACCGGGGGATTCACGGCGGTGCGCATGGCTCTCCTGGCGTCGGCGTCGGGTTCCCCGTCGCAGCAGTCTTTTCTCAGTTCCAACTGTCGGCCGACGCCACAGGAAGAGCCAGGTGTAAACGATTTTCGTTGCAAAGCAACAGAATCCACCAATAGGCCAGTGATCTACACCCGAGCCCGAGTGAACGAGCAGATCTGGACCCGTACCACGCCATTCGATGATCGTCACGGCGTGTCCCGCCAGACACGCTGTGACCCGTAACACGGCAAGGCTGAGCCGGGATTCCCCCGCCGTCAGGCTCCGCCGGAGCTGGGCCAGCAATAGCGGGGGAAGGCCCACCCACGCATCTACACAGGGGAATCACCATCCATGACCACTCCGCAGTACCCTCAGCAACCATATGGCTCGCAGCCCTATGGCCAGCCGCCGTACGGGCAGCCATACCCGCCGCCGCAGCCTCCACGCAAGAAGGTGGTGTGGCCGTGGCTGCTGCTCGCAGGGCTGTTCGTTCTCTGCGGCTTCGGCGGATGCGTCGCCGCCATCTCCGACACGAGCACCACCGCGACATCCAGTACCGCTGTGGCGCAACAGTCCGCCGCGGCAGGCGCACCAGCGCCTGCCGCCCCGAAAGCTCCCCCGAAGTCCAATATCGCACCCGTGGGGTCGGCGGTCCGGGACGGCAAGTTCGAGTTCGTTGTCACCGCCGTCGACCCGCCCGTGAGGACGGTCGGCGACAACCAGTTCCTCAGCACCACAGCCCAAGGCGAATACCTTCTGATCCATGTCGATGTCAGCAACATCGGCAATGAAGCGCGTGGCTACTTCGGCAGCAATCAAACCCTGATCGACGACCAGGGCCGCAAGTTCACCAACGACACCCGCGCTGAGATCAATGTCAACGAACGCCTCTCGGCGGACATCAACCCCGGCAACAAGATCTCGGTGACGATCGTGTTCGACGTGCCGCCGGGCACTGTCCCTGCCGCCCTGGAGTTGCACGACTCCATGTTCTCGGGTGGCGTCAAGGTGGCACTCAGATGAAACTGCCGTCGCGGCGGCCCTGACCGCCATCGCGACGGCACGTCGCGTGAACCGGCGCGGTGGCCAGGGTTACGCGGGCTCCCCGCCCGCACCGGCACCCGCCGGTTCGCGCTGTTGGAAGGTGCGGCGGTATTCCGCTGGAGTAACACCGATTACGTCGGCGAAATGGCGGCGTAGGTTGGTGGCGGTGCCGAGGCCGGACATTCGGCTGATTCGCTCTATGCCGTAATCGGTGGATTCCAACAGGGATTGGGCGTGGGCGAGGCGTTGGCCGAGGAGCCACTGCATCGGGGTCGCGCCGGTGGAGCGTTGCAGGCGGCGGTGGAAGGTGCGCTGGCTCATGTTCGCCTTGGCGGCAAGGGTTTCGACGGTGAGAGGTTCGTCGAGGTGGGCGATGGCCCATTGCAGTACGGGGCCGAGGTCGTCTTCGGCGCGCGCGGGCACTGTCAGGTCGACGAATTGCGCTTGCCCGCCGGAGCGGTGCGGCGGGATCACCATGCGGCGAGCCAACCGGTTGGCGACGGCGGCGCCGAGGTCGCGGCGGACCAGGTGCAGGCAGAGGTCGAGCGCGGCGGTCATGCCCGCGCTGGTGAGGACGTCCTCGTCGTCGACGTACAGCACCGAGTCGTCCACTTCGATGCTCGGATAGCGCTCGGCCAGCAGCGGCGCGTGCTCCCAGTGCGCGGTGACCCGGCGTCCATCCAGGAGTCCGGCGGCGGCCAGCGCGAAGGTCCCGTCGCACAGGGCGACCATGCGGGCGCCGCGCCGATGGGCTTCGACCAGCGCGTCGAGCAGCTCTCCCGGCAGTTCGCGTTCGGCGGTGACGCAATCCTGCGCGACGGACGGAACGATCACGGTGTCTGCCTCCAGCAATTCCGCCGGCCCGTATTCCGGGCGCAGGAACGCTCCGAAGCCCATCGGTTGCGTCTCCGGTTCCGAGGTCACCGAGCAAATCCGCAGGTCGTACCAGGGGTCGGCCAGATCGGGCTGCGGCGTGCCGAAGATCGAGACCACCACGCCGAGTTCGTAGAGATCCCAGGGATGCAGGGTTCCAGGGGCGATCGCCATCGCAACAGTTCGACCGGACATGCCCCGAGTATGGCAGGAATAGTTCGGTGATGGGCAGTCCTGCCACTCACGATCGGCGGGCTCGAGCGCCGAGACTGGTCTGCGGGCGCCCCACACCCGAACTTCACGCATCGACGGAGGAATCCATGAATGACAACCGGACACCGGTGACCGTGCTCGGCTTGGGGCGCATCGGCGCGGCTATCGCCGAGATCTTCCTGCGCAACGGCCACCCGACCACCGTGTGGAACCGGTCCGCGGACAAGGGAATCGGGCTCGAAGAGCTCGGCGCGACGCGTGCGGCATCCGCAGCCGAGGCGATCGCGGCAGGGCGGCTCGTCATGGTGGCATCGGCCGACACCGAAGCGGCGGCGACCCTGCTCGGTTCGGTGTCCGGCGGGCTGGATGGGCGCACCGTCTTCAATGTCGCGACCGGTCGCCCGGACGAGGCCCGCGACCTGGTCACCGCGATCGACGCCCGCAACGGCCATTTTCTGGACGGCGCCATCCTGGGCGTCCCACAGACTCTCGGCACACCCGACACGCTGTTGATGTACAGCGGCTCCCCCGCCGCACAGGCCGAGCACGCCGCCACCATCGCCGAACTCGGGAACGCGCAATTCCTCGGCGCGGACGCGGGCCTGGCCGGATTGCACGATATGGCGGTACTCGCGGGTATGTATGGCATGTTCGCCGGGTTCTTCCAGGCAGTCGCGATGGTCGGCAGTGAGGATTTCACCGCTGGCGAGTTCACCGACGGCTTCCTGGTCCCATGGTTGCGCGCGCTGCTGGACATGCTGCCGGTGCTCGCCGCTGAGATCGACTCGCGCCAATTCCCGGTCAACTTCTCCGACCTCGCGGTCAATCGGGCGGGCCTGGCCAACATCCTGACCGCCAGCCGCAAGCAGGGCGTGGCGACCGATCTGCTCGATCCCCTGCTGCGGCTGTTCGAGGCGGAGGTCGAACGTGGCAACGGAACAGCCAGCTTCACCCGAGCTGTCGCGAGCCTGGTCGACCAGGCGGCAGTCGCCGCGAGCTGAGCGGCGAACGCAGGTAGCCACCTTCACCTGCGGCGCCATGGGCTACGCCGAAGCCGCCGTGAACTGATCGCCGAAGAGAAGCGGCAGCTCCACCCGGGCTGTCGCGAGCCTGCTGGACCGCACCGAAGTCAGCGGCGCGAACAGAGCCACCTGCGCGCTCAGCGCGCCGAAGCCGGTGCGAACTGATCGCCGAAACAGTCCGGGCACCCGTTCCACCAGTGTGACTGCGGGTGCCCGGATCAGCACCGATGCTCCGCATCAACACGGAACTCGGCGTTCACATCAGCCTGCGCAAGCGACAGCTGATTTCGCTCGAACATGGGTAACTCGTCGGGCACGCCCAGACCTTGCCCAGGCACCCGGCGCAGGCCCTGAACGCAGCTCTTGCGCCACCCGACTTGTACGGCCTGAAGACCCGGAGAGGCGGGCGAGCGAGGCGGGGGAGTTCAGCGCAGCGCGCGAGCCAGGTTGGCGTCCAGCGCGCCGAGGAATTCCTCGGTGCTCAGGTAGCCCTGGTCCCCGCCGACGAGCAGCGCGAGGTCCTTGGTCATCTGGCCGCCCTCGACGGTCTTGATGACCACGTCCTCCAGGGTCTGCGCGAAGCCGATGACCTCGGGGGTGTTGTCCAGCTTGCCGCGGTGTTCGAGGCCGCGGGTCCAGGCGAAGATCGACGCGATCGGGTTCGTCGAGGTCGGCTTGCCCTGCTGGTGCTGGCGGTAGTGCCGGGTGACGGTGCCGTGCGCGGCCTCGGCCTCACAGGTCTGGCCGTCCGGGGTGAGCAGCACCGAGGTCATCAGGCCGAGCGAGCCGAAGCCCTGGGCCACGGTGTCGGACTGCACGTCGCCGTCGTAGTTCTTGCAGGCCCAGACGTAGCCGCCCTCCCACTTCATGGAGGAGGCGACCATGTCGTCGATGAGGCGGTGCTCGTAGGTCAGGCCTGCCGCGTCGAACTGGCTCTTGAACTCGGCATCGAAGATGTCCTGGAAGGTGTCCTTGAACATGCCGTCGTAGGCCTTCAGGATGGTGTTCTTGGTCGACATGTACACCGGGTAGTTCTGCTGCAGGCCGTAGTTGAACGACGCCCGCGCGAAGTCCTCGATGGACTTGCGGAAGTTGTACATGCCCATGACCACGCCGCCGTCCTCGGGCATCTTCACGACCTCGTGCACGATCGGCTCGCTGCCGTCGTCCGGGGTGAAGGTGAGGGTGACGGTGCCGCCCTGGAACACCTTGAAGTCGGTGGCGCGGTACTGGTCGCCGAAGGCGTGACGGCCGATGATGATCGGCTTGGTCCAACCGGGCACCAGCCGCGGGACGTTCGAGATGATGATCGGGGCACGGAAGATGGTGCCACCCAAGATGTTACGGATGGTGCCGTTGGGCGAGCGCCACATCTTCTTCAGGCCGAATTCCTTGACCCGCGCCTCGTCCGGCGTGATGGTGGCGCATTTCACGCCGACGCCGTGCTGCTTGATGGCGTTCGCGGCGTCGATGGTGACCTGGTCGTCTGTCTTGTCCCGGTACTCGATGCCGAGGTCGTAGTACTCCAGGTTCACATCGAGATAGGGATGGATCAGCTTGTCCTTGATGAACTGCCAGATGATCCGGGTCATCTCGTCGCCGTCGAGTTCTACGACGGTGCCTTCAACCTTGATCTTGGACATGGATCTTCGTGTCCTCCTAGGATGGTGCCCTCATTGCACGGCCAGGCGAACACGCTTGTGAGCGGACCCCAGCTGTTCCAACAGACAACGTATACGGTCCCGCGTTGTCCGCGAGACTTGTGGTGCAAACAAGACAAGCGTACTGCTGCCGAAGTCCTCACCGCACCGGCAGCCCCCGGTGTGAGACGCACCACGTCAGTTACCGATCGATAGATCGGTAGCGCTTCCGCGGGGCACGGGCACCCGCGAACCGCCGCCGTAATGATCCGCCTTCCGTTTCGGTGCGGCAACCGTCGATCCCGATCCGCCCGGAAGTCGCGAGGTACGCACCCCCGACAAACAGCGAGGTCCGCGCACCGCGAGGCGATGCGCGGACCTCACCTGCGGAGGGTCAGACCGCGACCGGAATCCGGGCCCCGTCCTCGGAGCCTTCGATCAGGTTCTCCGGCCGGTCCCGGATCATCAGCGCGATGATCGGAACCGCCGCGAGGAAGAACCCGGCGCCCACATAGAAGGCCACGTCGTAGCTGTGGATCGCGGCGCGAGCGGCGAGATTGTCGATGGTGGGGTTCTCCTGCGCGAAGGTCTTGGCGACCTGCACCGAGATGGTGGTCAGCAGCGCCGTGCCGACCGCGCCGCCGACCTGCTGAGCGGCGTTCAGCAGCGCGGAGGCCACGCCCGAGTCCTCTTCCTCCACCTGGTGCAGCGCGACGGTCTGCATGCCGACGAACAGCGGGCCCATACCGAGCGCGATGAGCACCTGGGCGGGCAGCACCCCGGCGACGAAGCTGTCGCCCAAGTTCAACTGCGCCAGCAGCAGCAAGCCGATGACGCCGAGCACGGCGCCGGCCACCATCAACGGCCGCGGGCCGAGCTTCGGCAGCAGGGCGCTGGTGACGGCCGCGGAGATCGCGATGCCCGCCGGGAAAGGCAGGAACGCGAAACCCGCCTTCAGCGCGGAGTAACCGAGCGTGATCTGGAAGTAGTAGCTCAGGAACAGGAACATCGCGAACATGGCGATCGGGATGAGCAGCGCGGCCAGGAACGCGCCACCCCGGTTGATCTCGCCCGGAATGTGCAGCGGCAGCAGCGGGTTCGACGAGCGCCGTTCGATCGCGACGAAGGCGACGAGCAGGACCAGTCCCGCGATCAGCAGCGCCAGGGTGCTGCCGGCCAGCCAGCCGTCCTCGGCGGCGCGGCTGAATCCGTACACGATGGCGATCAGACCGAGCGTCACCGTGACGGCACCGGGCACGTCATAACCTCCGGTGCGCGGCGCAGGCGCGTCCTTCACCACCCAGGCCAGCGCGCCGAGCAGCGCGACCAGCGCGATGGGCGTGTTGACCAGCAGGCACCAGCGCCACGACGCGTACTCGGTGAGCGCGCCACCCGCGATCAACCCCAGCGCAGCACCGCCGGCGGAAATGCCCGCGAAGACGCCGAACGCGGTGGCTCGCTCGCCAGGTTCGGTGAAGGTCACCGACAGCAGCGAGAGCGCGGCGGGTGCGAGCAGCGCGGCGAACGCGCCCTGCAACGCGCGCCCGGCGAACAGTTCCGCGCCGTTCTGGGCGAGCCCGGCGAGGGCCGACGCGCCCGCGAAGCCGATCAGGCCGATGATGAAGATCCGGCGTCGCCCGAGGTAGTCGGCGAGTCGGCCGCCCAGCAGCAGGAGGCCGCCGAAGATCAGCGTGTAGGCGGTGAGCATCCATTGCCGGTTGCCATCGCTGATGTCGAGATCACGCTGCGCGAACGGCAGCGAAATGGTCACGATGGTGGCGTCCAGTACCACCATGAGCTGGGCCGACGCGATTACCGCCAGCGCGAGCCAGCGCGCCGAGCGGCCCTGTCTTGCGGGCGCGTCCACCGCCTTCGCAGTTTCCGTCACTGTCATCTCCTCGTCCTCGATGTGCCGGATCATCCTGTCATCGAGCGACATTTGTCGTCAAGAGAAAAATGTCGTACTACGACATCTGGCGGTTTACGACAAGAAAACGGAGGGTTGCGTTAGCATGAGGAAATGCTCGAGTCATCGGCGCCGATGGGCGCGAGCGCAGCGGCGGACAACGCCCCAGCGACCCCGGGACTGCGCGAACGTAAGAAGCAGCAGACCAGGTTGCGCATCATCGAGGCCGGGCTCGATCTGTGCGACACGCAGGGCTTCGACGCGACCACGATCGAGCAGATCGCCAATTGCGCGGACGTCTCGCCGCGCACCATCAACCGCTATTTCGACAGCAAAGAGGCCATCATCCTGGGCCCCGTGCAGGACTTCGGGATCGCCGTCGCCGAGACGCTGCGCGGGCTCCCCCGCGCCGGCAACGAACTGGAGGCGCTGCGCGAGGCCTTCCTGCACGTGGTCGACCAGGCCGCCGGAGCGGGCAACACCAGCCCGATCTCGTTCCGGCGATACCAGCAGATGCGGCGAATCCTGCGCAGCAGCCCCTCGGTCAGCGCACGCAGTCTCGAGCACGCCGACTCCAAGAACACCGCGATCGCGGCCGTGCTCGCCGAGCGCCTCGGCACCGAGCCGGACGCGCGCGCCGTGCGGCTCATCGTCGGAGCCTGGCAGCTGATCGGCACCGTCGGCATGGAGTGCACCGGCGGATCGTTCGATCATGAGGACGTGGCGACCGCGTCCCGGGCCGGGCGCACCGCGTTCATCGAGACCTTCGACGAGTTCGTACGCATCTGCTGCGTCCCGCCGAACGACGCCGGCCAGTGAGTTCGCCGAAGGATTTCGGACGCTGACCGCCCGCCGGTTATGATGCCGGGCAGGTCATGAGTGCCAGCGCCAAGCCCCGGCTCGCTGGTCGGCAACCCTCCAGCAGCGGTGGGGTGCTCCGGGTGATGACCTGGCTCCCGAGAGTCGGGAGCAAGCGCGCATCAGGAGGTCGCCGGTATGTGTTGTTCGGCACACCGTTAGCCCCTGCTGTACCGGCGAACACCTTCATTTGGAGCAAACCATGAGTGAATCGACCGCGTCCGCGGCCGGGAACGAACCGGCGCAGTGGTCCTTCGAGACCCTGCGGGTCCATGTGAACGCGAGCAGGACGTTCGCAGGCGGATCGGGCCGGTACGGCCGCATGGCTACCATCGGCGATGTGCGTTCTCTCGTGATTCCCTCCGCGTCGATGACGCATCCCCAGTTCATGCCGGAGGAGCCGACCTCAGGAATCGGTCCAGGAGCCATCCGCCTCGCGGTGGGCATCGAGGACATTCGCGCCGATCGGTGCGCCGGTTTCACGGCGGCGGCGACATGACCGTGAGTACCGAATCGAGCCTCCGCGCGTCCGACGTCACCCTGCCGCCTCCGGACGGCGAGCTCTGCTTCATCCCCATCGGGGACGTGCGGCTGGAGAACGGCGCGGTCGTTCCGGACGTGCGCCTCGCGGTGCAGCGCTGGGGTGAACTCTCCCCGGAGCTGGACAATGTCGTGCTGGTCGAACACGCCCTCACCGGCGACTCGCACGTCGTCGGCAAGCCCGACGACATGCACCCACTGCCCGGCTGGTGGGACGGCATGGTCGGACCGGGCGCGCCGCTGGACACCGACGAATGGTGCGTGATCGCCACGAACGTGCTCGGCGGCTGTAAGGGCAGCACCGGGCCGTCCAGTTCGGCTCCGGACGGAAAGCCTTGGGGCACACGGTTTCCGGAGATCTCGATCCGCGATCAGGTGACCGCGGAAGCGATCCTGATGGACCTGCTCGGCGTCGACCGGCTCGCCGCCGTGGTCGGCGGGTCGATGGGTGGCATGCGGGTGCTGGAGTGGATGGTCGGCGCGCCCGAGCGAGTCGCCGCCGCGCTGGTGCTCGCGGTCGGCGCGCGCGCCACCGCCGACCAGATCGGCACCCAGATCACGCAGATCGCGGCGATCAAGGCCGACCCGGACTGGCAGGGGGGCGACTACCACGCCACCGGCCGCGCCCCGCTGGCGGGCATGGCCATCGCCCGGCGGATCGCACACCTGACCTACCGCACCGAGTTCGAGCTCGACCATCGGTTCGAGAACAAGCCGCAGGGCGACGAGGACCCGTGGAACGGCGGCCGCTACGCGGTGCAGAGCTACCTGGACCACCAAGCCGACAAGCTGTGCAAACGCTTCGATCCGGCGACCTACGTGCTGCTGACCGAGGCGATGAACCGCCATGACGTCGGCCGCGGCCGCGGTGGCGTCGAAGCGGCGCTCGCGGCGACGCCGGTGCCGTGCGTCGTCGGCGGCGTCGACTCCGACCGCCTGTACCCGCTGCGGACCCAGCAGGAGCTCGCCGATCTGCTGCCCGGCTGCGACGGGCTCGAGGTCGTGCATTCCCGCGACGGGCACGACGGGTTCCTCACCGAGGCGGCGGCAGTGTCGAAACTGCTGACCGAGACCATGCGGCTGGCGCGGGACGGCGTGCGGCCCGAACGCTGAAAAGACCGCCGCCCCAGGGTGTTTCGCCCCGTACCATGCCGTAGTCGCCTGCGTGAATTGCCCGCCGGAGCGACCGGGCCACTACTCCCTAGCCGAGATTGATGGTGGCCGCGAGGAACAAGATGCTCGAACCGAGCAGGGTCAGCGTCCCCACGTCGAAGGGTTTGCTGCGCACCGCAAGCAGACCGACCCGCTCGGTCGGCAAGCACAGCCGGAACGCCGCGGCCAGCAACGTCGCGCCACCGAAGAAGAAGGCCCCGCGCCGCCACCGATCGGACGCGACGAAGACCACCGCCACCACGATGACCAGCGTGACAACCACCATCGGCAGATGGCAACGCAGGAATTCCGCCCCCGAACTGCGGCGCACGGTTCGCTGCTCCACGGAAGGCGTATCGGCATCGGTCACGCCCCGATTCTTGCAGACACCCCGAGCGTTGGGAGAAAGCCGCTCGGACTTCACCGATCCGCGGAGCAGAGATGCGGCTTTCGCTGGAGCAGTGACTCAGCGGGCAAGTTGATGCAGTCCGAACCGCACGCCCTGGTCGTCCTTGCAGAAAGCGAATCGGCCGAAGCCCGGCTCCTCGGGTCCGGGATCCTCGGCTTCACCGCCGAGTTCGCGGACGGCCGAGACCGCAGCCTCGATATCCGCGACGCTGAAGAATATGTCGATTCGGCGGTCCTCGTCGTGGTTGTGTAACCCGCCGCGGATACCTCCGGTTTCGAGCCACGCCTGCCCATCCTCACCCATCGGGTGCGGTGTCCAACCGAGAAGCCGCAGGTAGAACTTCTGAGCGCGCACCGCATCGGGCACGCCGATCTCGAAAAAGGTCGGTTCACCGGTCATCGTGGTTTCCTCCGCAATCGAATTTGCTGGACAGCACCGACGCTAGGCCCGCGATCCGCGACCGTCTTGTAAAAATGTTCATCGAACGGCGGGGGCCGGTGCTCCCGGCAAGTTGTGCTGCGCTGCCGCCCACTCCCGCGGTGAGCATCCCGCGAGTTCACGGAAATCTCGATTGAAATGTGCTTGGTCGTAATAGCCGCACGCCAAGGCGATCGAGGTGAGCGATCGGTGGCCCGGCTCGGCGAGTAGCGCCATAGCGCGATCGAAACGAAGCACCCGCGCGGCGGCCTTGGGTGTCAGACCGACTTGGCTGCGGAAACGTTTCGCCAATCGAGCACGACTCCAGCCGATCTCGGTCAGTATTTCGCCGATGATCGCGGTTCCGCCGGTGCGCTGCAACCGATGCCAGGCGAACGCGACCTCGGCGTCCGGCTCGGGCCCATTGGTCGCGGCGCGCACGAACATCGAGTCGAGCAGGTCGAACCGATGCGCCCAATCCGGCTCGGAGGCAAGGCGTTCGGGCAACTCGCGACCATCCCGGCCGAACAGATCTTCGAGGCTGACCACGCGATTGCTCAGTTCGTCCATCGCCAGGCCGGACATTCGATACAACCCGAGCGGCGTCAGCCGCACCTCGATACAGTGCTGCTTACCCGCGTGCAAGGTGGAGGTCGGCCCCTGGCTCATGCCCGCGCCGAATGCTTGCCACACCCGCGGCGACCCGTGTTCCGCCACATCGGCTACAAGCAGTGGATCATCGAATTCGACGATGAGCACCGGTTCGGCACCGGCCACCTCGCTACGCTCAACGGGTTGGTAGGCACATTCGCGAAATTCCGAATACTCGCGCGCGATCCCGGACAGCGCAACGTCGGCCGGGGCCGCCACCGCCTGCCAGGCCACTCCGCCCGTAGTCCCGCGCTCATACTGTGCCCGGTTCCGCATGACTCCATCGTGCTGCAGATCGATTTTCCCGGCCACACCGTTCGCGCCCTCGGCACAGACCACACGGTGTACACCCAGTGGTGATCGGCGCGGTCAGGACCCGTCACCCGGTTCCGCTCCGACTGCTGACCGACTGACCGACGCGGTCGGTGGCTCTCGGCCCCTGATCAACTGACACCTGTGTTCCATCTGATGTTCCACGAGCCGTGCATCAGTCTCCGCAGAACGGGCAGCTACCGCTCATCAACGTCAAACGAGGTTGCTGCTCCCGGTCACGACATGAATAGTGGCAAGCCACTAAAATCGGCGCTATGACCGCAGCGCACGACTACGACGACCTGCATCGTTTGGTCGATCGGCTCACGCCTGACCAAGCGCATGCGTTGCGCGCCGTGGCGCTGCAGTTGGTTGTCACGGATACCGCCCAGCGCGATCAGACGGCCGAGCCGGTCGGCGAGCGGCGCAGGCGCCTCTCATTCGCCGGTTTGATGCACGCAGAGCCCGATCTCGCTGCGAGGTCGGAGGAGTTGCTCCGCACTCGCAGAAGTGTGCTACTTCTTGGAGACTCGTGTCGGGCCGTCTGCTGAGGCCAAGTTCCTGGAATCGATAGCCAACGAAGAAATCGAGCTTGTTGAACTCACGCGAGCCGATCTCCTACGAATGGCCGAACTGGTTCGAAAATACGCCGACTTCCCACTGGGAGCCGTCGATGCTGCGGTCCTTGCGGTCGCCGAACGACTCGACGTGGACGAGGTAGCAACCCTGGATCGCCGACACTTCCACGCTGTCCGGACCCGTCACCCCAAACCCCTCCGGCTACTGCCCGAGTGACCAACGCCCTGTCGGATCGCACCGTGCAACCTGGTTGACTGGTCCGCTGTGTTCCACTTGATGTTCCACGAGCCGTGCATTCCGCCGAATACCGGCAACGCGATCCGGTTGGTCGCGGGGACCGGGTGTCATCTGCATCTGATCGAGCCGTTGGGGTTCGAGCTGTCCGAGCCGAAGTTGCGCAGGGCCGGGTTGGACTACCACGATCTGGCGTCGGTGACGGTGCACGCGAATCTGGCGGCGGCGTGGGCGGCGCTGCGCCCGGAGCGGGTCTACGCGTTCACCACGCAGGCCACCACCCGATTCACCGATGTGACGTACCGCGAGAACGACGTGTTGCTGTTCGGAACCGAACCCACCGGACTGCCGGGGGAGGTGCTGGCGGACCCGCACATCACCGACCGGCTGCGCATCCCGATGCTGCCCGGCCGCCGCTCGATGAACCTCTCGAACGCGGCGGCGGTAACCGTCTACGAGGCATGGCGCCAACTCGGGTTTCCCGGCGGGGTCTAGCCCGCCCGGCCCGCCGAATGTCGGAACGTGGCGGCGGTCGATGTACGAGGCATGGCGCCGGCTCGCTTTCCAGGAGGCGGCCAGCCTGCGCCCAACCCTGTGAAGTCTGGGCCAACTCGGGTCCCTGGGAGCGGTGTGAGCCGCGGACTGCGCAGCTACCATGGCTGCATGTCCCTTCCACGCGCTGAGCGGCCGGACCTCCCGGATTACATGACCTGGGAGGAGTTGGAGCGTCTCCCCGAGGAGATCGCAGAACACATCGAGTTGTGGAAGGGGCGGGTGGTCTGGGTGCGGCGTGGTCCGGGTGAACACCAGATCTTCACAGCCCGCATGTGGACAGCGCTCGAACGCAGCGCCCGGAAGGACATGTCAGCCAACCCACAGCACTGCTGGCGAGCCAACCTCGAGACGAACGTCTTCTTCGGGCCCAATGGCAAGTCCGACTTCGTGACACCAGACTTCCTGGTACACCGCTGCCTCGAATCCCCCTATCAGGACGTCCGCGCCGCCGACGTCCTGTTGGCCGGCGAGGTAATCTCCCCGTCCAACACCCAGACCGACATCGAGGCGAAGAAGGGCCGCTACGCGAGCGCCGGAATACCCTGGTACTGGGAAGTCTCGCTCGCCCGCGAGGCGAGCGCCATTGCCACCGTCCGTGCGTACGGACTCGAGACCGGGCACGCCCACCTGCCGGATGGAGTCCATCCGCTCCGTGCGGCCAACTACCTCGTGGTCGGCGAATGGACCCACGACAATCCGAACGGTGTGGAGATCGACTTCCCCTTCCCCATCTACATTCCCTGGGCGGAACTGGAGTACTGATAGCCCGAGTCCGCAGCCCGCCACCCACCTCAGCGAGGTGAGGCAGGGTCTCAGATGTCGACTTCGAAGCGTTTGAAGCGCGAAGTGGTCCCGGCGATGAGGCGCACGGCGGACTTGGGCACTCCGTAGTACTCGGCGAGCAGCTCGATGGCCGCCTTGTTGGCTTTGCCCTCGACGGCGGGCGCCCGCACATACAGTTGCAGGCTGCCGTCATCGAGGGTTTCCACCAGCGGGCCCTTACGGCTGTTCGGCTTTATCGTCGCCCTTACTACTGTCGACACCCTTCTCTCCTGCGCTGGGTTCCGCACCTTCCGAGGAAGCGGCGCTGGGCGCCGATTCTTCCCCACGCGGTGCGGCCTTCCCACGCCGCACCAGCCGCGCGGCGGCCCACAGCACCGCGGCCAGTACCGCGAGGAAGCCGAGCCACGGAATGGCCTTGCCGCTGAACACGACCGCGTCCTGCAACCAGTCCACCAGCGAGTGCCAACCGGAGACGATGCCGTCCCAGAAGCTGTCGGGGTCGTCGTCGGACTTCTTTTCGTCGGTGGTGATGTCGATGGTCAGCGTGGACAAGGCAACCTGATCGTCCAGGCGCCGCTTCTGCGCGGTGAGGCTGTCCAGCTCGCCCTGGCGGCTGGACAGCGCCTGCTCGGCGGCGATCAGGTCGGACGTGTTGGTGGCGCCTGCGATGAGCGCGCGCAGCCGGTCGACCGAAGTCTGCAGCGCCTTGATCCTGGCGTCCAGGTCCTCCCACTGCATGGTGACGTCGTCGCGGTTGGTGGTGACCCGGGTGACCTGGCCGACACCGCCGAGTCCCGCGATGAACGCATCGGTCTTGTCGGCGGGGAGCCGGACGATGAGTGTGGCGCTCGGCTCGGAGTCGTCGGTGCCGGGCTGTTCGGTGCGGCTGTCGACCCGACCGCCCGCGTCGCGCACCCGGTCGATGATCGCTCCCGCCGCGGCGATCGGTGCGTCGGCGGTGATCTCGACGCTGCCGGTGACGACTTCCTTGCGCGCGGTCATCGGTTCGCCGCCCGAGTTGTCCCGTTTGGGTGGCGCCTGCTCCCGGAACCCGGGAGGCACGACCGCAGGGGCGGGACGGGTGGCTATGGATGACGATCGGTCCAGGCCGGGTGTCGCGTTCTCGTCGTCACCGCAGCCGGCGAGCAAAGTCAACCCCAGCACGCCGACGCACAGCACAGCAAGCTTCCTCATGCCTGGCACAGTAGCGTTTGCGCTTCGTGTTCAACGGAAGTCGCGCGACTTGGATCCCATTCGCAGATCCAGGCGTTGCAGATGTTCGGCGACAACACTCACCGAGCCCTCGGCATTCTGCACCCGGCCACGGATGAGCAGGGCCGTCGCGCCTTGGGCGAGGCGGCGGTAGCGACTCCACAGACCTACCGAGCAGACGATGTTCACCATGCCGGTTTCGTCCTCCAGATTGAGGAAGGTGACGCCCTCCGCGGTGGCTGGACGCTGCCGGTGCGTCACCGCGCCGCCCACCAGGACGCGGGAGCCGTCGGGCACCTCGACCAGGCCGGCCGCCGGGATGACGCCGAGGGCGTCGAGCCGCGGACGCAGGAACTGGGTCGGATAGCTGCTCGGGGAGACACCCGTTGCCCACACGTCGGCGGCGGCCATTTCCAGATCGCTCATCCCGGGCAGGGCGGGCGCGGTGGTAGCCGCGCCCGTCCCGGGCAGACGATCCGGACGCTCGCCCGCGGCGGCGCCCGCCGCCCACAATGCTTCGCGGCGGGTGACGCCGAGACTGCCGAGCGCACCCGCGGTGGCGAGCGATTCCGCTTGGGCGACAGTGAGTTCCACCCGCCCGGTCAGGTCGAGGAAGGAAGTGTAGGGCTGCTCGCCCCTGGCGGCGACGATGCGTTCGGCGATGTCGTCGCCGATCTGGCGCACCGCGGCGAGCCCGAGGCGCACCTCGCTGCCCTTCGCCTCGAGAGTGGGTTCGGCCCGGCTGGCGTTGACGTCGGGGCCGTGCACCACGACGCCGTGCCTGCGCGCGTCGGCGACCAGCGACTGCGGTGAGTAGAAGCCCATCGGCTGGGCGCGCAGCAAACCCGCCGAGAACGCGGCGGGATGATGCAGCTTGAACCAGGCCGAATAGAACACGATCGAGGCGAAGCTCTGCGAATGACTTTCCGGGAAGCCGAAATTCGCGAAGGCGTAGAGCTTCTCGTAAATCCGGTCGGCGACCTCGCCGGTGATGCCGTGCCGCTCGCGCATGCCCCGGTAGAGCCGTTCTCGGAGCCGCTCCATGCGTTCCGGGGAGCGTTTGGAGCCCATCGCGCGGCGCAGCTGATCGGCCTCGACGGCGGTGAATCCGGCGACATCGACGGCCATCTGCATGAGCTGCTCCTGGAACAGCGGCACGCCGAGCGTGCGTTCCAGCGCATTCTGCAGTGCCGGATGGTCGTAGCGGACGTCCTCCGCCCCGTTGCGCCTGCGGATGTAGGGATGCACCGAGCCGCCCTGGATGGGACCGGGACGGATCAGCGCCACCTCGACCACGAGGTCGTAGAAGCTGCGCGGTTTCAGCCGGGGCAGCGTGGCCATCTGCGCCCGCGACTCGACCTGGAACACGCCCACCGAGTCCGCGCGCGACAGCATCTCGTAGACCTCGGGTTCGGCCAGATCGAGTTCGTGCAACTCGACGGTCTCGCCTTTGTGCTCGCGCACCAGGTCGATCATGTAGTGCAGCGCGGAGAGCATGCCGAGGCCGAGCAGGTCGAACTTCACCAGATCGATGGCGGCGCAATCGTCCTTGTCCCATTGCAAGACGCTGCGGCCGGGCATGCGTGCCCACTCCACCGGACAGACGTCCGCGATCGGCCGGTCACAGATCACCATGCCGCCGGAATGAATACCGAGATGCCGCGGCAGGCCCTCGATATCGGCGGCCAGCTCCAGCACCTCGGCGGGGATGTCGGTGCCGGTCTCGGCGCCGACGTCGGTCCAGCGGCTCACCTGCTTGCTCCACGCGTCCTGCTGACCCGGCGAAAACCCCAGGGCCCGTGCGGCATCGCGCACCGCGGACTTGCCGCGATAGGTGATCACGTTGGCCACCTGCGCGGCGTACTCGCGGCCGTACTTGCGGTAGACGTGCTGGATCGCCTCTTCGCGACGGTCGGATTCGATGTCGATGTCGATATCCGGCGGGCCGTCGCGCTCCGGGGAGAGAAAACGCTCGAACAGCAGCTGGTTGCGCACCGGATCGACGTTGGTGATGCCGATCGCGTAGCAGACCGCGGAGTTGGCCGCCGAACCGCGGCCCTGGCAGAGGATGCCGTTGTCCTTGCAGAAGCTGACGATATCGTGCACCACCAGGAAGTAGCCGGGGAACTCCAAGGCGTTGATCACCGCGAGTTCGTGCTCGATCTGCTGGTACGCCTGAGGGTTTCGCGTCGGATTCCCATAGCGCTGCGCGGCCCCGGTGAGGGTGAGTTCGCGCAGCCAGGATTGCTCGTCGTGTCCGGCGGGCACATCGAACGGCGGCAGTTTCGGGGCGATCAGCTTCAAGTCGAAGGCGCATTCGCGGGCCAGCGCCGCCGCGTTCGCCACCGCCTGCGGACAGTCGGCGAACAGTCGCGCCATCTCCGCCCCGGACCGCAAGTGCGCACCGCCCACGGGGCCCAGCCAGCCCGCGATCTCGTCCAGGCTCTGCCTGGCCCGGATCGCCGCGAGCGCCATGGCGCGACGGCGCTGGCTCGGCGCGGCGAAATGCGCTCCGGTGGTGGCGAGCACGGGCAGGCCGAGACGATCGGCCAGGGCGATGAGGTGGGCGTTGCGCTCGTCGTCCTCGGGGATGCCGTGGTGGGTGAGTTCCACGCTCACCCGGTCGGCGCCGAAGCGGTCGGTGAGCTCGCGCAACGCGGCCTCCGCGTGTTCCAGACGGGTGTTGCCCGTGCGCACGTCGAGTTCGAGCGCCTGGCGGAGATGTCCCTTTCGGCAGCCGGTCAGGATGTGCCAGTGGCCCTCCGACGCGGCGGTGAGCGTGTCCAGGTCGTAGCGCAGGATGCCCTTCTCCCCCGCGGCCAGGTGCGCGGCGGCGACTTGCCGGGAGAGCCTGCGGTAGCCCTCCTGGCCGCGGGCCAGCACCAGCAGATGCGGCCCGGCCGGGTCCGGCGCGCCGGTGCGCGGCGCCGAATCGGGGGCGGCGGCGTGTCCGTGTTCCGTGCCGGGAACGCGCGGTTCGGCTGGCACACCGAGCGACAGTTCGGCACCGAAGACCGTGGGCATCCCCCATTCCTTGGCCGCCTCGGCGAAGCGGACGGTGCCGTAGAAGCCGTCGTGGTCGGTGAGCGCGATCGCCGCCAAGCCGAGGCGCACCGCCTCCTCCACCAGCTCCTCCGGATGGCTCGCCCCGTCCAGGAAGCTATAGGCCGAATGCGCGTGCAATTCCGCATATGGCACCGGCGGTTCGTCCGCGCGTTCCACCGGTCCGGGCCGGTACTCCCCGCGCTTGCGCGACCATGGGCCGTCGCCGACGTCGCCCGGGTACATCGCGTCGGGGTTCGTCCGGCCGGGCCGTCCGGACAGCACCCGCTCCATCTCCGCCCAGCTCGGCGGACCGTTGCCCCAGCCCAAGACACACCTCCTACCCTCGAACATACATTCGAAGAATGGCGATGTACAGGCAGGTCAGGGACTTGGGAGACGTTCGATGGACCCGGCGGCCATGGCGTTCTCGACCCGGCGGAGGCGTTCCCTGATGAGCGCGCCGTAGGCGTCGGAGGCGAGGACGTCGAGATGCCCGCGGGCAATGGCCAACTGCATTCTGGCCACTTCGAACTCGCCGACGCGGCGATGGCTGTCGGCCAGGTTCAGATACAGCGACGGGAGGAAACCGCGCAGACCTTCGTCGAGCGGCACGCCGGGCCCGAACACCGCGGCCAAGGCGCGTTGATCCCAGCGCAGCGCCTCGGCGGCCTCCTCATGGAGGTCTGCGAGATGATGGGCGATCACGCAGCGGTGCAACACTTCCGCGCGTTCGCCGAGTTCGTTCCAGAGCTTTTCCAACGCCCGCCGCCCCGCCGCCGGGTCGACGCCACCGAGCCGCACCGCGGCAAACACCTCCGCCATCCGATCGTCCGACATGCGCTGAGTATCGCACATATGTTCGAACGTTTCGAGGGTTGTTCGAACCGTTTCGCACCCTCGAAACCCTCGCGCGCATTGGGCTCTCGAACACGCCGACGGACCCGCCGGACGACGAGAGCCGTCGGCCCCAGACATGACCAGGACCACTTGGCAGTGAACTTACTTCAGAGTAAGTTAATCCCGACCAGACCTGCAAAGGAGCAGCGAATGACCGACGCAGAGACTGCCGACCTGCGCGGGCAGGTCCGGCACCGACGCCGAAACCGCGATCTGGCCGGACGGCATGTCCTCATCACCGGAGCGTCCTCCGGAATCGGACGGGCGGCGGCGCTGGCCGTCGCGGGCAAGGGCGCGACGGTGTTCCTGCTCGCGCGCCGCGGCGACGAACTCGACGCCGTGGTCGACGAGATCAGGGCCGCGGGCGGCTCGGCCTACGGATATGCCTGCGACGTGACCGATTCCGACTCCGTCGACAAGGTGGTCGACGCCGTCCTGGACGAACACGGCCACGTCGACATGCTGGTCAACAACGCGGGACGTTCCATCCGCCGCGCCATCCACCGCTCCACCGACCGGCTGCACGACTTCGAACGCACCATGGCGGTCAACTACTTCGGCGCGCTGCGGCTGACGCTGGCCCTACTGCCGCAGATGCGGGAACGGAAGTTCGGGCACATCGTCAACATCAGCAGCGCGGGCGTGCAGGTGGCCACACCGCGGTTCTCGGCGTATCTGGCCAGCAAGGCGGCGCTGGACAAGTTCACCGAGGTGGCCGCGATCGAAACGCTGGCCGACGGCGTCACGTTCACCACCATCCACATGCCGCTGGTGCGCACACCGATGATCGCTCCGAGCGGCGACCAGGGTCCGTCCGAATCCCCCGAGTGGGCGGCCGCGACCATCGTGCGCGCGCTGACCGAACGGCCCAAGCGCATCGACGTGCCGCTGGGCACCATCGCCGAATACGGCGCCCTGCTCACTCCGAAGATCCGCGACCGCATCCTGCACCGGTACTACCGCGCCCTGCCCGATTCTCCAGCCGCCAAGGGCGAAGAGAGCACACCCGCCGATCAGCAGACCGAACCCGCCCCGCTTCACACGCCGCGCGCCCAGTCGACCGCTCGCCGCGTCACCGGCACCGCCTTGCGCCGGGCGGCGCGCTGGGTACCCGGCACGCACTGGTGAATCCGCTGGTCTCACGGAGTGAGCGATTGGATGTCGTCCGCGATCAGGGCCGTCACCGCTTTCGGCGCGGCATTGCAGCTGGCCTGCCGGGGAGCAAGGGCCTGTGGGCGGACGGTGACGCGCCAGCGATGGCCGTCGCGATGGCTGACGATCGCGGCGCCCGCGATGGTGGCTTCGGCGGAGCTGGACTCGACCGTGAGGTCGTCGGCGAGTGCCGAAATGTGTTCGCGCACAGCTATTTCGGCGACCTGCTCGATCGGCCGATAGCAGCTGCGGCCGCGCAGACCGGTCATCGCGACCTCGCCACGGCGGGCTGCCTCGACCACCTCGGCGGCCCCCTCGGCGTCGAGGCGACCGTAGGTCAGACCATGAGGCAAGAGCACCATCGCGGGCGCGAACCGGTGCCCGCCGGTGTGCGAGCACTCCCACACCTGCCCGGGATACTTCTCGGCGAGGTCCGCGGCGATGGGGCGGCCGAGGAGCGCGCAGCATTGGTCGCGCCTGCCGTGGGCGCAGACCAGGACGAGCGGATCATGTACGGGTACACCGATTCCCGGCGGCGGACCGTTCAGCAGCTGTAGGTCGAAATCGAGCAGCTGGGTCAGGTCGGTGATCTCGAGCCGCTCGCACCACGGCTCCTCCCGGCGTGAACTCGCCAGCAGAACCGTTCGGGTGCCGGTGAATCCGGTGCGACCTGGGCGGCGGATCAGGGTCGGCCGGACGTGCGCCGCCGCGGTGCGCGCCGCCAGCTCGGCGGTGATCTCCGGCCCGAGCACTTCGTCGCCGAGCACGTCCCTGCCCCAGGCGCCCGGGTGCTCCACACAGAGCCAACCGCTCACGTGGGTCGCGGTACCAGGCAACGGAACATCGACCGCCGCGGCCGCCGAGCACGGCATTCCCTCGAAGCCGCTCATCGGCATCCGGCATACACTGCGGACCTCCGGCACGACACGCCCGCGAACCCGAGCGAGGCGCCGCCCGTCGTTTTCGTCGCGAATCCGCCGCTGACCTGGCAGTCGTCCCTCGGACGTGCGCGGAGGGCCGGTGCGTCGGAGAACAGCGGACGGTCGTGCGCGGACATGCCCTCACTCTAGGATCCGGGCATCGCACGCCCCCGCTCAGCCCGCCAGGAACGGCCGAACCGCCGCGGCGAACTCCCGATAGCGGTCGCGGTGGATGCTGTGACCACAGGTGAACGTAGTCACCGTGCAGTCCGGTATGGCGGCCTGCAGGACGTCCAGCTTCGCCGGATCGATCATGCCGCCGGGACCGCCGCAAAGCACCAGCGTCGGCGCGGTGATATCGCGGAGCCGGTCCCACCACTCCGGGTTCGGCTTGCGGAACTGCTCCAGCGCGGTCTTCGTCATGGAGCGGTCGAAGGCGAGCACCGCGCGCGGGTGCCGGGCCAGGCTGGAAGTGGCGTGCCACAGCTCGGGCACGGTGGGAAAGCGACGGGTCAGGCGCAGTTCCTCGGTGCCGGACTGCAGCGGAAGCGGGCATTCCTCGATGACCAGCCTGCGCGCCAACTCCGGCCGCTCTTGCGCGACGCACGACACCGCGTAGCCGCCGAGCGAATGCCCGACCAGATCCACCGCGGGCAGCTCCAACTCGTCGCAGAGCCGCAGCAGATCGGCGCCGAAGTCATCGAAGCGGTAGGAATCCGTGTGTGAGCTACGGCCGTGCCCACGGAGATCGGGGATGATCACTCGGCGTCCGGATTGCACCAGGACGCGCGCGAACCGATCCCAGGTGTATCCGTCACCGCCCATGCCGTGCACCAGCATCACGGGGATGTCACTGACCGCGCCGATGCCCGAATCCCGATAGGCGATCCGCACGTCGCCGAATGCCACCTGGCCCACCGTCAGATCCACGACGAACGAGAATACTGGGCGTCATGCACTCGACTCGTCCGGTGTAGCGCGGATCACCCGAAGGGGCTGCGGTGCAGTGCCAGTAAATACCTGGCGCGGCGGGCGGGCGCGGGAGAATACTCGCCGCATGCCGTCCTTCGCCGATTTCGACCGTCGTGGCTACCGCACCGTCGACGTGGCCACCGGATACGACGGATGGGCGCCGACCTACGAGCAGACGGTGCTCGACGAGATGGATCTCGCGCTGCTGGGTCGACTGCGGCTGGATCTCGGCGGCGTTCGACGCGCGGCCGACCTGGGCTGCGGCACCGGGCGAACCGGAACCTGGCTGCGGGAACACGGGATCGCGCACATCGACGGCGTCGACATGAGCCACGGGATGCTGGCGTTGGCCGCCGAACGCGGGGCACACACCACGCTGACCCGGGCGGACGTGCGAGCCACCGAACTGCCGGAGGGCGCCTACGACCTCGTGATCGCCTCGTTGATCGACGAACACCTGCCGGAGTTGGCGCCGTTCTACACCGAGGCATGGCGCCTTGCCGCTCCTGGTGCACGATGCGTATTGGTCAGCTACCACCCGCAATTCATCATGGTGTCCGGAATGCCGACGCACTACACGGGCGTCTCCGGCGAGCCGGTGGCGATCGAGACGCACCTGCACCTGGTCAGCGAGCACTTGTCGGCGGGCCTCGCCGCCGGTTGGGTACTGACCGAGGTCGCCGAAGCGCTGATCGACGACGCGTGGCTGGCCCGCAAGCCGAAATGGGCTCACCTGCACGGACATCCGTTCACCCTGGCGACGGTGTGGTCGCGCCCAGCGTGAACTATGCGACCACGCGCCGACCGAACACCGGTTCATGGTTCATTACTTCCAGCGGGTTTGAGTCTCGTTGAGACACAAGCGATAACGGCGGCCGGTCAACACATCCCGAACCCTGGCCTTGGGCACCGACAACCCTGACAACAGACCCTGGCATTCAGTCGTAAAGTCCTTCGGCGCACCAGGTTTCGTTGTAGTAAACCAGCAGGAGTACTCGACTTTCGGCGATCGCCGACCGCCGATCGGGGGCGGCGTCGAGCTGTACCTGGGCGCGGGCGGTGAATTCGGCGGGGGCGTCGTCCGAATCCGGCGCCCACCACCGTTCGTCCACCGGCCATGGTCCCGCCCAGCCGGTGAGCCGCCACTGTTTGCTTCCCCAGCGCAACAGGGCGGGGTCGGCGTCGAACATGGCGCGGTCGGTGACCTTGACGAGAGCACCATCGGCGGCCTCCAGCCGCACCAGCGGACGGTTCAGCAGGATCACGGCGGGCGCGGGCTCGGGTAGCCGGCCCGGCCAAGGCTGTGTGGGATCGGTCGCGGGAACGAGCTCGTCACCCAGCGCGACCATGGTGATGCGTTCGGCGGGGCCGCGTCCGCCGCTGAGCACGCCCACCCGCACCGCTTCCCCGCCGAGCAGGCCCTGTACTCGGACCAGCGCGCGGCGGGCGCGCTCGTCCTCCTCGCCGACCCCGCCCCACAACCCGAGTTGCAGCGCGCCCGCCGCGACCACCTCGACGGGTTCCAGCCGCAGCACGATGATCGGTGCGGTGGGCCGGGCGCCGTCCCGCCGGGTGAGCCACCCGTCCAACTGCCAGCGCACCCGGTCCGCCGTGTCCTCCGGCGTCAGCGGCTCGGCGCACCGCCAGATTCGCGAAAGCTCCTCTCCCGCCGCGGTTTCCGCGAGTACCGAGAGCCTGGTGCAGGCCAGCCCGGCACCCGCCAGCTCGGTGTGCAACCGGGTGGCGAGCAGGCGCCCCGCGAAGGCGGCGGCATCCACCCGTTCGATCGGCGGATCGCAGCGGTACTCCACCACGAGATCTGGCGGCGGCCGCCGCGCGGACGGTGGACGCTCCGGTTCGGCCCTGGCACAGCGATGCGCGAGCACGGCGTCGGCGCCGAACCGGGAGGCGACCTCCGACGAGGAGAGCGCGGCGAAATCACCGACGCGTCGTAAACCCAAGCGGTGCAACAGGTCGACCAGGTCGGCGCGCTCGGGGGCGGCCAGGCTCGGTTCGATCGCGAGTTCCCCCACCGGCAGCGGCGCGAGGAACCGCGCTCCCGCGCCCGCGGGCACGATCGCGGCGCGGCGAGCGGCGATCACCGCCGTGGACAGCTCGTCGGCGATCCCGACCTGCGCCTCCGCACCGGCCGCGGCCACCGCGTCGATCAGACGCACGGCCGCGGTCTCCTCGGACCCGAAGAACCGCGCCGCGCCGCGTGCGCCGAGCACGAGCAGTCCGGGGCGCAGCACTTCCACGCCGGGCATCGTCTCGGCGACCGCGGCGACCACCGGCTCGAACAGTCGCGCGTCCCGATCCGGATCCTCCTGCGCGAGAAAAAGTTCGGGACACCGCGCCTGCGCCTCCCTGCGCCGCAGCCCGCGACGCACCCCCTCGGCTCGCGCGATCGCCGAACACGCCACCACCCGGTTTGCGAACAGCACCGCCACCGGCCGTGTCGCGGGTAGTCCCGCCGTCGCCGCCGCGGCCACCGCGGGCCAATCCGGACACCACAAGGCAAGCACCCGCTTCGACCCCCGCCGAGTCATGGTGCCGCACCGCCTTCATGCCGCGTCTTCCCAGCGCAAAGGCGACCTACACGCTCCAGCGTCCTGCCGTCGCTCACGACACCGCCTCTTGCGTATCGATGGCTTCGACTGTCCGAGCGGGCTTTTCGCGCAGCACCCACTCCACGCGGCCCGCGTTCGGGCACAGGTCCAGCCGCCCGTGTCGTGGCGGTCCTGTCTTGCCCCGCACCTCGACCGTCACGCCGAGCGAACGCAATCGTCCGCGCCCGCGGCCGAGACCGGCGTACCCCGCGATACGGGCGTCGAGCTGGAGGGACGCTCCTGGCCAGCGGCCGTCGGCGACCACGAGGGTGGCGCCTTTGGCGCGGGCGCGGGCCGCGATCACCCTGCCGCGGGCGGGCGGAACGGCGCCGCCGCCGAGCCCGAGCACGACGAGGTCGAGCCCGTCGAGCAGCACCGCGGCCACCTCCACCGGGTCGGGGCCGGGGTCGGCGATCACGGCAAGCCGCCGCAGCTGTGCCCCCATCTCCACCGCGGCGAGCAGCCCGAGCCGGGGCATTCCGACCACCGCGGCATGTCCGCCATCCTCGGTCACAGCTGCGAGCAACCCGGCCAGCAGGGAACTCGCCCCGGTGTACGCCACGACAGATCCCTTGGCCAAGCCACCATCGGGCAACAGTGGCGCGAGCGCTGCGGGCACCGGCAACGCCTCGGTGCGCCGCCCGGCACCGAGCCCGCCTCGCCTCGCCGTGGCCGATTCACCGCGCCCAGGTACCGCGGCTATGCGTCTGCGCAGCTCAGTCAACGAGGGAGGGTTCTCCCGCCCGTCGCCGCGCGGCAGCGAGCCCCGATTCACCCCCTCCTGCGATATCGCATCCGAACCCATCACAACCACCTACTTCCGACGATGGACCCGAGGCGAAGCATGCGGAGCAGCCCTCGCGATTGAGCAGCAGCACCGATCCAGCTATCGATCTGTATCGAATATACGTTCGATACCGCCTCAGTAGAAACCGACCCCCAGGTTTCGTCAAGGATCCACGGCCGGTTTCTCCACAAGCGGTTGCCGGACGTGATCGAGGAGAACCGGCCCGGAGAGGCGGGGGAGATCAGGCCAGCTAGCCCTCTTTTCCGCTACCCTCGCACCCGTGACCGAACGCGCTCGTCCCACTGTCGGCCCTCAATACCTCGTCGCAGGCCGTTACCGTCTCCAGTCGAAGCTGGGTGGCGGCGGCATGGGCGCCGTCTGGCTGGCACACGATCGGCTGCTCGACCGGGACGTCGCGATCAAACAGGTCCTCACCACGGCTGGACTCGACGAGGCGGAGGCCAACGCGGTTCGCAACCAGATCATGCACGAGGGCCGGGTCGCCGCGAAACTCTCGCACGATCATGCGATCGCCGTGTACGACGTGGTGCTCGAGGCCGGCGAACCCTGGCTGGTGATGGAGCACCTACCCTCGCGCAACGTCGCGAAAGCGCTCGCGCTGGTCGACACGCTCCCGCCGATCGAGGTCGCGCAGATCGGCGCACAGGTCGCCGACGCGCTCGCCGCCGCACACGCGGTAGGCATCGTGCACCGAGATATCAAGCCGGGCAACATCCTTGTCGCCGATCGCGGTCCCGGCGTCGGCATGGCCAAACTCAGCGACTTCGGCATCTCCCGCGGTGCGGGCGATCTGTCCGACGAACCGGACGGCGTGATCACCGGCACCCCGTCCTACCTGCCCCCCGAAGTGGCGCGCGGCGCACAGCCGACCAAGGCCAGTGACGTGTTCTCACTGGGCGCCACGCTCTACACCGCGATCGAGGGCCAGCCGCCGTTCGGGTTCCACGAGGACAGCGACGTCATCGTGCAGCGCGCCGCCATGGCGCAGATCATCCCGCCGAGCCGCAGCGGCATGCTGACTCAGGCGCTACTGCACATGATGGAGCCCGCCCCGCAGCGTCGCCCGACCATGGCCGAGGCGCGGGACGAAATCCTCACGGCCGCTTTCGGTCCCGGCACCGGGCCGTACATCATCGGCGCGCCCGTCCGCACCGAGGACGGAACCATCCCGCCCTGGGCGGCGCGCAATTCGGCATCAGGCATCCGCAGCCCGCACTCCACACCGCTTCCCCGCCCGCACCGCAACCACGCGGGGGCGACCGCCGTCACACAGACTCAGCGCGCCAGAACTCCCCAGCCCAGCAACGCCCCGCTGGCCATTGCGGTGGGCCTGCTCATCGGCCTGATCATCATCATCGCGATCATCGTCGCCGTCCTCTGAGGTCGCGAGGTAGCCGCATGACGGGCGCGGCGGCACAACAGTATGCGAATGGGAGTCAGTCGATACGGCGGCGATGGGCCCAGCGGGTCAGGGCATTACGGTTGGATTGCTGGGTCTTCCGCAGCACGTTGGAGGCGTGGGTTTCCACGGTCTTGACGGAGATGAACAGGGATTCGGCGATCTCCCGGTAGGTGTAGCCGCGGGCGAGCAGGCGCAGGACCTCCAGCTCGCGCGGTGTCAGCGAGTCCAGTTCGGGATCCAGCGGCGGCTCGGGGACCGGGGACTTTCCGGTGAACGAGTCCAGGACGAAGCCGGCCAACCGCGGACTGAAGACCGCGTCGCCGCCCGCCACCCGGCGAATGCCGTCGGCCAGTTCGGCTCCCGAAATCGTCTTGGTCACATACCCTCTGGCCCCGGCCCGGATCACCGCGATCACGTCCTCGGCCGCATCGGACACACTCAGCGCCAGACACACCGGCCCCGACTCGATACCGGACAGCACCGCGACGCCGCCGCCCTCGGGCATGTGCACGTCGAGCAGGACGACATCCGGGCCCGCCGCATTGATCCCGGCGACCGCCTCGGCCACGCCACCCGCCTCGCCGACCACCTCCATATCGGTCTCCCGGCTCAACTCCGCGCGCACGCCCGAGCGAAAAACCGCGTGATCATCGACGAGAAAGACCCGCACTGCCCCGCCGTTGCGGGCCTTCGGGCCGGGCAGTTCGTGGGACGAGGATTTGCGTTCAGGTCCTGCGTTGGATGCCACTCCCCCGCCTCTCCATGTCTTCAGTACCACTGCCACCTTAGCTATCCGCCGGACTCGTCACCTTCCCGGCCGCAGCGGCTGTTCTGGTACCGGTTCGGACATCACCGTGGCGGATACCGGCGAATCCTGGGGTGTGGTGGTAGCGTCCGTTTCGCCATCCTGTCCGCCGGAATCGCTGCGCGGCATGATGATCCGCACCTCGGTACCGCGGCCGGGACCGGACAGGATCTCCACCTGACCGCCGCGGCGCTCGATCCGGCCGCGGATGGATTTGGCCAGGCCACGGCGATCCTCAGGTACGGACGCGAGGTCGAATCCGTCGCCGCGGTCGCGGACGAAGACGCTCACCTGGTGCGACTCGGTCTCGGCGAACAGGTCGATCTCCGGGACACCCGCGTGCTTCGCGGCGTTGACCAGCGCTTCCCGGCTCGCGCCGAGCAGCGCGGTGAAATGTTCCTTCGGCAAACCGGCCCCGGAGCCGTCGATGTCCATCGACACGTCCCCCACGGTCACCGGCGCTACCTTCACCCCGTGCTGGTCCTCCACCTCGCCCGCGATGGTGCGCAGGGCCGCGGCAAGACTGGACTGGGCCGGACCGGAATCCTCGAACAGCCATTTGCGCAGTTCCCGCTCCTGGCTGCGGGCCAGCCGCACCACCTCCTGCGGGTCGTCGGCCTGCCGCTGGATGAGGGCGAGCGTCTGGAGCACCGAATCGTGCAGGTGCGAGGCGATCTCCTCGCGTTCCTCGTTGCGGATGCGGGCGGAACGCTCGGCGTTCAACGTGCGCATCATGCGCAGCCACAGCGGAACCGTCAACAGCCCCGCGCCGATCAGCGTGACCGCCACCGCGAGCAACGCGGATCCGAGCGAACTCAGATCGATCCTGGCCAGCACCACCACACCGAGCCCGACCACGATCAGCGTGGCTCCGGCGACGATGCGCGACCAAGTCACCGCCGATGGCCGCGCGGGCAGCCCGAGCAACGAGCGCGGACCGTCGACGTCGTACTCCCGCCACACCAGCGCAGCGCCAACCGCCACCACGACGATGGGCGCGATCACCTTCGCCGCCGTACCGCTGAACACCCACGACACGGCGACCGCGAGCCCGAGCCCGAGCAGGGCGAGCCCGATCGCCTGCCGCCGCTCCGCACCGGAGGGCTTCGCCTGATCCGAGCCACCCGGCGTGAAGATCCACAGCAACCCGTACGCCGCGATACCGGCCCCCGCCAGGGCGGACAGCATCACAAAGGCCATCCGCACCTTGAACACGTCGATACCGAGGTGATCGGCCAGACCACCCGCCACCCCGCCGACGACCCGGCCCCCCGATCGGCGCACCATCCGCGCCTGCGGCGGCCCGGGCACCAACGCGGGCGCGGGCCCGCGAGCAGCGTCGAACCCCCGAGTGTCGAACGCGGGAACAGACGGGTACATGTCTTCGATACTGGCACGAGTACCGGACGGCCAGCTATCGGGAATCACCCTGATCTCACCCATGGCACCGCGTCGAGCAGGACCGAAGCCTGGTCGTGCCGGGTCCACCGCCGTTCGATCGATGGATTCCCCAGGGAGAATCGCCGAAGTGGCCGCCAGTAGAAGATGCCGGCGTGTTGCTCGAATCGACATGTGCGCCGATAGGCGGATCATAACGATCGACAATCTCGACAGTATGCAGAATGTTCCATGTAACCGAACAGTTGCTCAATCAGTTGATCAGTCCAAAGTGCGCCAGATATTTTTCAGGGTTCCCCCCGATGTGCCGACCCATGGGTCGGGCCCACCATGGGAAACATGACGAAAACCAGCTTCGGCGATCAGCTCCAGCAGATGTGGCAGACGCGGCCTGTGCGGTTGCCGCGGCAGGGCCCGATCGCGGGCGTCGCGGCGGGGTTCGCGCGCCGCTACGACATCGACCCGGTGCTGGTTCGCGTCGCGTTCGTGGTCTCGACGATCTTCGGCGGCGCGGGCATCGTGCTCTACCTGCTGGCCTGGCTGCTGCTGAGCGCGTCGGGTGACCAGGCGTCGGCGGCCGAGTCGCTGGTCGGCAAAGGACACAGCTCGCAGTCGCAGACCAAGAGCATCGTGTTGATCGTTGCGCTGGCCATCGCGGTCAGCACCATGGGTCCGGTCGGCGTCGGTCTCGGCGGGTCCGGCCTGATCAGCCTCGGACTGATGCTGGCGGGCTGGTGGATGCTGCACCTGCGCACGCCCATGCCGCCGCCGGGCACCACCGAAGCTTTCGGCGGGTTCGCCCCGGACGGCGGGATCACCGCCACCGGCTATCCCGGCGCGGTCTTCCCGCAGGGAACGCCCCGCACCGTCGGAGACATGTACGTGCCGCCGAGCGCCATGTACACGCCATACACCAAACTGCCGGATTCGTACGTGCCGGAGACGCAGGCGCGAGTCGCTGACGGCGATGCCGAGACGGTACTGCTGGACAAGGACGTGGCCGACCAGCAAGGCAGCGACGCCGCGGCCGTGGTGCTCGACAAACCCGCCGCGAATCCGACGTCCGATCAGGCCGGGAACACCGTATCGGCAACCGCGCAAACCGGACCGAACGCATCCACCGGTGACGAAACGGAGGCACCTCTCAGCGGCCGTGCCGACCTGGCCGCGTCCATCGGCGACCGGTCCGAATCGAGCACGTCCATCGAGAACACCGGACCGAGCGCGGGCGCCGATCGGAGTTCGTTCACGATCGATGCAGGTGGAGGCCCCAGCACGCCGCACGCCGCGGCCGCGCGCCCTGCGATCGCCCGCAGCGCCACTCCACCGTCCTGGGATCCGCTCGGCGCCGCCCCGCTCGCCTGGGACCTCCCGGAACCCGTACCCGCCCGTACCCTCGCGGCCCCACCACCGAAGCGTCCTCGCTCGCGGCTGACCCCGGTGGTGATCGGCCTGGCCATCCTGGCGGCGGCCGGCGCGGGCGCGGCGGCGGCCTCAGGTGTGGAGTGGATGACGCCGGGGCGGATCGGCGCGGTGGCACTGGCGGTGATCGGTCTCGGCCTGGTACTGGGCGCGTTCCTGCGCCGTGGCTACGGCCTGCTTGTACTCACTGCACCGCTCGCCGGGTTCGTGCTGCTCGCCTCCGCCGTCGGCCCGATCGACTTCGACCGCGGCGCGATGGGCGACTTCACCTGGACGCCGACCTCCGTCGCCGAGCTGGAGCCGCAGTATCAGGTGAACATGGGCACCGGCACGCTGGACCTGCGTTCGCTGAAACTGACCGAGAACCGCACGGTGGACATCGACGCCCACATGGCCGAAGTCCGCGTGCTGCTGCCGACAGACATGACGGTCCGCACCGACTGCACGGCGTCCATGGCCGAGGCCATCTGCGACGACGGCATCAGCGGCCCGAACACTCCTGGCACACCGGTGCTCGAATTGAACGTCGACATCCGGCTCGGAAACGTGGAGGTGCGGCGTGGCTGACACCGAGAAGAACAACCCGACCGAGTCCCGCCGCGGCCCCGCCGCCTCGCTGCTCATCGTCGGACTGCTGGCCCTTGCAGTGAGCGTGTGGGCTTTTGTCGGTCCCTCGTCCTTGGCCACGGCCAGCATGCTCTCGATCGGTTGGAGCGTGGTGCTCGCGGCGATCGTCATCGGCATCGTGCTGGTGATCTCCCCGCGCAAACGTCCGTGACCATCCGGCCGCTACCCGAAAACGAATGGCCCGTCCACGAAGACGGGCCATTTCGCTACTGGGACAGATCGCCGACGGCGGCCCTGCCGGTCATCTCGAGATCACCCGGCCCGGATTCGATCACAGGCCGCCGGATCACGGGATGCAGCACGAATCCTCCTGCCGCACCAGCGATGACGAGCGGCAGCCAGACCGTACTTCCCATTGCCGTTGTACGACAGGAGAATCCAATGAAGCCCGATCAGACCGAGCCCGCCCGGCCCGCACCACCGAATCCCCGCACCAGACCTCACCTCTGCACCACCAACGGAGCGCTCCTGGGCTACCTGGTCCTGCACAGCGCCACTTGGCACCGGCCGCGCTGACCCGTTCACACACCCCATACCTGGCAGCCGAGAACCCGAAGACCGAGAATTACTCCCACTCGATGGTGCCCGGCGGCTTGCTGGTCACGTCGAGGACCACGCGGTTGACTTCCGGCACCTCGTTGGTGATTCGGGTGGAGATGCGTTCGAGCACCTCGTAGGGCAAGCGGGTCCAGTCGGCGGTCATCGCGTCCTCGCTGGAAACCGGGCGCAGCACGATGGGGTGGCCGTAGGTGCGGCCGTCGCCCTGCACGCCGACGCTGCGGACCTCCGCCAGCAGCACGACGGGGCATTGCCAGATCTGGCGGTCCAGACCGGCCGCGGTCAGCTCCTCACGGGCGATGGCGTCGGCGCGGCGCAGCGTCTCCAGGCGATCCGCGGTGACCTCGCCGACAATCCGGATGGCGAGACCGGGCCCGGGGAACGGTTGGCGGGCAACGATTTCCTCCGGCAGCCCCAATTCGCGGCCCACCGCGCGGACCTCGTCCTTGAACAGCAACCGCAGCGGCTCGACGAGCTCGAACTCCAGGTCGTCGGGCAGCCCGCCGACATTGTGATGGCTCTTGATATTCGCGGTGCCGCTGCCACCGCCGGACTCCACGACGTCCGGATACAGCGTGCCCTGCACCAGGAACTCGACCTTCGGCGTCACGCCTTCCGCGTCGCCGTGCTCGAGGACCACCTCGCCCACCGCATCCTCGAAGGATCGGATGAACTCCCGCCCGATGATCTTGCGCTTCTCCTCGGGATCGGTGACGCCCTTCAGCTCGCCGAGGAACTTGTCCACCGCGTCGACGGTGACCAGCTTGGCGCCGGTGGCGGCGACGAAATCCTGCTGCACCTGCTCGCGCTCCCCCGCCCGAAGCAGGCCGTGGTCGACGAAGACACAGGTCAACCGGTCACCGATGGCGCGCTGCACCAACGCGGCGGCGACCGCGCTGTCCACACCGCCGGACAGCCCGCAGATCGCGTGCCCGTCACCGACCTGCTCACGCACCGAGACGATCAGCGACTCGGCGATGTTCGCCGGAGTCCACGTGGACGGAATGCCCGCGAGCTCGTGCAGGAACCGGCTCAGCACCTGCTGACCGTGCGGCGAGTGCAGCACCTCGGGGTGGTACTGCACACCGGCCAGACGACGCGCGCGATGCTCGAACGCGGCGACCGGGGCGCCCGCGGTGGTGCCGGTGACCTCGAAGCCCTCCGGCGCGTCGGTGACCGCGTCGCCGTGGCTCATCCACACCGGCTGAATGGTGGGCAGGCCGCCGTGCAGCAAACCGCCATCGATATTGAGTTCGGTGCGGCCGTACTCCCGAGTGCCGGTGTGCGCGACCGTGCCGCCCAGCGCCTGCGCCATCGCTTGGAAGCCGTAGCAGATGCCGAAGACCGGCAGACCCAGCTCGAACAGCCGCGAATCCAGTTGCGGTGCGCCCTCGGTGTACACGCTGGCCGGGCCGCCGGAGAGGATCACAGCGAGCGGTTGCTTGTCGGCGATCTCCTCCACGGTCGTGGTGTGCGGAACCACCTCGGAGAACACACTCGATTCGCGAACCCGCCGTGCGATCAGCTGTGCGTACTGGGCTCCGAAGTCGACGACGAGGACCGGTCTCTGGATTTGTGCCACCCACCCAGTTTAGTGAGCGGCGAAACGAGCGAATCATCGGCACAGCGTCCTCGAGCACGAGCGAGTCGGCCGACCGAATCGTCCCGCTACCCCCGCCCCGCTGGTTATCCTTCTGCTCGTGCCCTTCGCCCGCGCGATCGATGCCGACATCCACTACGAGGACAGCGGCGGGGACGGCCCGGTGGTACTGCTGGCGCACGAGTTCTTCATGGACCGCACCATGTTCGCCTCCCAAATGGCCGCGCTCGCACCGGAATTCCGGATCGTCTCCTGGGACGCCCGCGGCCACGGCCGCACCAGGGACGAGGGCCTACCGTTCACCTACTGGACCGCCGCGCGCGACGCACTGACCGTGCTCGATCATCTCGGCGCCGAACAGGCCGTGGTCGGCGGCACCGCGCAAGGCGGCTTCACGGCGTTGCGCACGGCGCTGATCGCGCCGGAGCGGGTCTCCGCGCTGATCCTGATCAGCACCGAAGCGCACGGCCCGACGCCCGAGCAATCCACCGCCACCCAGAAGTTCCTCGATCGGTGGTACGACGACGGCTCCCGCGAACGCGCCGCGCATCAACTGGCCACCTGGCTGATCGGCGACGACGAGTGGTACCGCACCATCTGGACTCAGCGTTGGCTGGTGCGCGACGGGCGCGGCATCGAGGCCGCCGCGGGTTGCCTGCTCAGCCGCGATTCGGTGCTGGATCGGCTCCGCGAAATCGCCTGCCCCGCCTTGGTGATTCATCCCACCGACAGCGGCATGGACCGCGAGCGCGCCCAGCAGCTGGCCCGCGGGCTGTCCGGCGCCACCTTCGTCGAGATCGCGAACGCGCGACTGGCCGTGACGATGACCCATCCAGAGCCGGTGAACCACGTGATCCAGCAGTTCCTGCGCACCAGGACGAAACCGACCCGCAAAACGAAACCGACCCGAGTGCGGTGAAGGGCCGAAACAAACACACCTCAGGCGCGAACGCTGAGACCCACCTTCTGGAATTCCTTCAGATCCGAATACCCGGCCTTGGCCATCGAACGTCGCAGACCGCCGACGAGGTTCAGCGCCCCGAACGGATCGTCCGACGGACCGTAGAGCACGCGCTCCAGGCTCGGGCGCACGGTGCCGCCCTCCGGCTCGCCGCCGAGATCCCACGGATCGTCCACGTGCAGCAGCGAACCGCGCGGCACCGACGGATGCGCGGCCGCCGAGGGCCAGTACCAGCCGCGGCCCGGCGCCTCCGCGGCAGCGGCGAGCGGCACCCCGAGCATGGCGGCATCCGCCCCGCACGCGATGGCCTTGGCCAATTGGCCGGAGGTGGCGATGTCACCGTCGGCGATGACGTGTACGTAGCGGCCGCCCGTCTCGTCCAGGTAGTCGCGGCGCGCGGCGGCGGCATCCGCGATCGCGGTCGCCATCGGCACCCCGATGCCGAGTACCTCGCCGGTGGTGGTCGCCCCGGGGTAGGAGCCGTAACCCACGATCACGCCGGCCGCCCCGGTGCGCATCAGGTGCAGCGCGGTGCGGTGATCGCTCACGCCACCCGCGACCACGGGTACGTCCAGCTCGGCGATGAAGGTCTTGAGGTTCAGCGGTTCACCGTCGCCGACATGCTCGGCGGAGATGATCGTGCCGTGCACGACCAGCAGGTCGATGCCCGCCTGCAGGAGCGCCGGGGTGAGGGTGCGCGCGTTCTGCGGGCTCACTCGCACCGCGACGGTGACACCGGCCGCTCGCACCTGCGCGACCGCGGCGGCGAGCAGATCCGGCTGCATCGGCGCGGCGTGCAATTCCTGCAGCATCGCGACGGCGCGCTCGTAGCCGCCCTTGCCGACGATTTCGAGCAACTGGTCGATCTTCGCGGAGACATCCGCGTGCCGCGCCCACAGGCCCTCGCCGTTGATCACGCCGAGACCGCCGAGCCGACCGAGCTCGATGGCGAACTCCGGCGACACCAGCGCGTCGGTCGGATGCGCCAGGCACGGGATCTCGAAACGGTAGGCGTCCAGCTGCCAGGACAGCGACACCTGTTTCGACGAGCGGGTCCGGCGCGAGGGGACGATGTCGACATCGTCCAGCTCGTAGGTACGCCGGGCGGTCCGGCCCATGCCGATCTCCACCATGTCGCGCACGCGAATTCTCCTTAACATTTTGCAGCGCCTGCGGCGCTGCGTGTTCACGGCCCCTCTATGGCTTGCGTTCCAGCGGCCGAGACTCGCGCCTGCGGCGCATGCGCTTCGGCCGCTGGAACGCAAGCCGGGCCGCGAACGGCGCTCGTAAGACTCGCGCCTCCAGTCTGAACCAGTGGCAGGTAGACAGCGCAGGTCGCGCCGCCCCGACTGCCGCACGGCTTGCTCGTCGCCCATAGCTCGTTGAGCAAGCTCAATCATGCACGGACCGGTTGGTCCTGTCATGAACGTAGCGGGCTAGCCGCGTCCGGTGTAGTTAGGGGCCTCGACGGTCATGGTGATGTCGTGCGGGTGGCTCTCCTTCAGGCCCGCCGCGGTGATCTGCACGAACTGTGCCTCCTGCAGATGCGCGATCGACTGCGAACCGGTGTAGCCCATCGCGGCGCGCAGGCCGCCGACCAACTGATGGATGACCTGGTTGACCGGGCCGCGGAACGGCACCCGGCCCTCGATACCCTCCGGCACCAGCTTGTCCTCGGCCAGCACGTCGTCCTGGAAGTAACGGTCCTTGGAGAACGACTTGGCCTGCCCGCGGCCCTGCATGGCGCCCAGCGAGCCCATGCCGCGGTAGCTCTTGAACTGCTTGCCGCCGACCAGGATCAGCTCACCCGGCGATTCGGCGGTGCCCGCGAGCAGCGAGCCGAGCATCACGGTGGACGCGCCCGCGGCGATGGCCTTGGCGATGTCGCCGGAGAATTGGATGCCGCCGTCGGCGATCACCGGGACGCCCGCGGGCTTGCACGCGGCGACGGCCTCCAGGATCGCGGTGATCTGCGGCGCGCCGACACCGGCGACGACGCGGGTGGTGCAGATGGAGCCGGGGCCGACACCTACCTTGACCGCATCCGCGCCCGCCTCCACCAGGGCCGCCGCGCCCGCGCGGGTGGCGACGTTGCCGCCGACCACCTGAATCCGGTCGCCGACCTCGGACTTGACCTTGGTCACCATCTGCAGCACCTGCGCCTGGTGACCGTGCGCGGTGTCCACCACGAGCACGTCGACGCCCGCGTCGGCGAGCGTCATGGCGCGCGACCACGCGTCCTCGCCGACGCCGACCGCGGCGCCGACCAGCAGGCGGCCGTCGCGGTCCTTGGTGGCGTTCGGGTACTGATCGGTCTTGACGAAGTCCTTGACGGTGATGAGTCCGCGCAGCCGTCCGTTGCCGTCGACGATCGGGAGCTTCTCCACCTTGTGCCTGCGCAGCAGACCGAGCGCGGCCTCGGCGGTGACGCCCTCCTGCGCGGTGATCAGCGGGGCCTTTGTCATCACGTCGGCGACCCGGCGGTCCTGGTCCACCTCGAAACGCATGTCGCGATTGGTGATGATGCCCACAAGCGCGCCGGTCTCGTCCACCACGGGAAGCCCGGAGATGCGGAACCTGGCGCACATCGCGTCGACTTCGGCGAGGGTGTCGGTCGGGCGGCAGGTGACCGGGTCGGTGACCATGCCCGCCTCGGACCGCTTGACCGTCTCCACCTGGGACGCCTGGTCGGCTGCTGAAAGGTTGCGGTGCAGCACGCCCATGCCGCCCGCGCGGGCCATGGCGATGGCCATCCGCGCCTCGGTCACCGTGTCCATGGCCGAGCTGACCAGCGGGGTGCGCAGGCGGATCTCCCTGGTCAACAGGCTGGAGGTTTCCACGGAACTAGGGATGAGATCCGAGGCCGCAGGCAGCAACAGCACATCGTCGAACGTGAGGCCGAGCATGGCGATCTTGTTCGGATCGTCGCCACCCGTAGGAGGGCGGACTGCGATTCGTTCGCCCGATACGGGATTACTCATTCGGATCGACCCCTCCTGGACGTCGATAGCGACCGGCGCCGGACGAACCGGTGTCGGGACGGCTGATGGGATGGACAGTGGCGTTCGGCGGCGGTGTTGTCGTGACCCGCCGTAGCCTGTGCTCCATGGTATCGGTCCGGTGAACTCGCCGACGAAGTGAGCCCACCACCGAAACTGGCGGGCCGCATCGCTGGCGCAGACCGCACTGTTCTGCGTACCGTGGGGATGTGCGCGACCATCTACCACCTGGCTTGCCGCCGGATCCGTTCGCCGGAGACCCCTCCGACCCGTCCGCCGCGCTCGATGCCATCGAGCCCGGCGAGCCGCTGGATCCCCACGAGCGCCTTGCGGTCGAGGAGGATCTCGCCGACCTCGCGGTGTACGAGGCACTGCTGGCCCACCGCGGTATCCGCGGACTCGTGGTCAGCTGCGAAGACTGCAGGCAGGACCACTACCACGACTGGGACATGTTGCGCGCCAACCTGCTTCAGTTGCTGGTCGACGGCACGGTCCGCCCGCACGAGCCCGCCTACGACCCGACACCGGAAGCGTACGTCACCTGGGACTACTGCCGGGGCTACGCGGACGCTTCGATGAACGAGGCCTTCCACGGCGACGGATTCGACGGATTCGACAGCTGAGAAGGCTCCCCTGAAACGAACGCGGCCCGCTCGAGGCTCGCGTACTCGACCGTCGCCGCTGTGATTTTCGACGCACACGACCACAGCGGTAGTACTTCAGCGACAGATCGACACGCCGATAACGGCACAGACAGAAAGCCGACCACCGGATGGCGATCGGTTCAGTCTTTTTCGAGGTTTTCTGTTCAGCGGCTGGGAGTGAACGTACCCGGAGTGTTGGGTACGCCGGGCACGATGACAGTCGGCGGCGTGTAGCTGTCCTGGGTCGGCACACGCGTCGGCGGCGGCTGCTGCGGCGCCGTCGGCCCGCCGGTGTCCGCTGTCGGTTCCGCAGTGGGCGGCCGCACGTCCGTGGTCGGTGGGGTGGGCGGCTGCTGCGGCAGCGTCGTGGGTTCCACGGTGGCCTGCGGCGGCGTGGTCGCCGCAGGCGGCGGGGTGGTCACGGGTGGCACGGTGGTCGGTGTGCCGCCGTTCGGCGCGGTCGCATCCGCGGATTGCGTCGGCTTGCCGGATTGCTCCGCCGGTTGCTGCAGGATCGTCGTGCCGCTGCCGCCGGTCGCCGGATTGGGCCGCGTGGTCGCGCCGTTGCCCGGGGTCGCACGCGGGTCGGTGGTCTGCGGCACCGTCGCCTCGAGCTGATCGGCCAGCTCCGGCGACACCTTGCGCAGCTCGACGAGCAGACGCTGCCACTCCGTCATCAGCTCGGTGCGCTTCCCCGGATCGCTGACCTGATCGGCGTTCTCCTTGGCCCGCTCCAGACGCGCCTTCGCCTGCGTCGGGTTCTGCGTGACCAGTGCCGACGCCTGGTTCAGGTCGGTGTCGGCCCGCTGCACCACGGTCGTCTGGGCCTGTTCGCTGAACACGACCTCCTTGACCCGCCACAGCGGATCGCCCGGCTCGGCGTTGTACGAGAAGGCCGTCATGCCTCCGATGACCAGGGCGAGCGCCGCCGCGGTGCCCATGATCGGGCGTAGCAGCCGTAGCCGCCCACCGCTTTGGGCTCCGATGCGAGCCTGCCGCGCGCCGATCTCCTGGTTGACCGCGGCCACGATCACATCCAGGTCCGGCTCCGCGGGCATCGGCGCGGCGATCAGCTCCGCCCGCCAATCCGCGAGCAACGTCGCGAGCTGATACTCCTCGGCGCTGTCGGTGTGCACCGGACCATCGCTGGCGATGGCGTCGATCAGAGCATCGTCGCGGCGTACCGCTGCGATGTCGACCGGGTCGGTGTCACCGGACGCCTCGGCGTAGGGACCGCTGTTCCGCGATCCAAGCCGCGCCTTCCAGTCACCCCGACCGCGCTCGCCATCCCTAGCCATACATTTCACCTGCCCTCGCCACTTGTGACTTGAGTTTCGCGAGTGCCCTGTGTTGGGCCACCCGTATCGCACCCGCCGTACTGCCCACGGCGACTGCGGTTTCTTCCGCTGACAAACCCATGACCAAGCGCAGGATCAAGATCTCCCGATGCTTCTCAGGAAGCGTCGCGAGCAGGCGGTTCATCTGTCTGCTCGTCTCGGACTCGAGAGCTCGTTGTTCCGGTCCCTGGTCGGTGGATATGACATCTGGTACTTCGGCCATCGCCTCCGCCTTGTTACGGGCGGCATTGCGGTGAGCGTCGGCGACCTTGTGCGAAGCGATTCCGTAAACAAAGGCCATGAAGGGCCTGCCCTGGTCTTGATACCTGGGCAAGGCGGTCATCACAGCCAGGCAAACCTCCTGCGCAACGTCGTCCGCGGAGAGCTGCCCACGCTCCGCGACTCCGATCCGCGCGCGGCAGTAGCGCACCACCAGCGGGCGGATCATCTCCAGTACCTGAGCTAAAGCGGATCTGTCGCCCTGCGCAGCGGCAGCGACGGCGAGGTCCAACTCTTCGCCCGTGTGCGTCATCGTCAGAGATATTCCTGGCGTTACAAAGTGGCACGGTCCGGTGACGACCAGTGCTTCCACCGAAGGGGCGGAACGGATCTAACAATAGCGACCCGTTGGCGGGAACTTGGCAACACGGTGGTCTCCGTGATCATCTACCGACCACCGAGGGGGCGCAGTACCCCGCCACGACGAGCAACGATCGCGGCGCACTCGACCGCCTCCGTCTCCGCGCCTTCGACGCCGAGTCCGGCGCGGAGCATGGCGCAGGCCCACCGCAGCGGAAGCAGACCGTGCGCACGACACTGCTCGGCCACTTCCGCACTCAACGCGACCGATCGCCCGCGCGCGTCGCATGCCGCGGCGGCCGCGGCGACCAACAGGCGGGACTTGACCTGGTGCCGCACCGAGGGCGCGCGTTCGGCCAGTTCCAGCGCGGCCGCCGCATGCTCGGCCGCGGACCCGGAATCACCTGCCGCCAAAGCGGTTTCCGCGGACACCCAGTGCAGCCGGACCGCAGGGCGCCAGCCGGTCCGGAGCTGTCCTGCCGCCGCGGCGCTGCGCCGCAGCAGCCGATCCGCCAGCGCGAGCCTTCCGGTACCGAGCGCGTCGGCGGCTAGTCCGGTGAGTGCGTCACAGATGGCGTCGGCGCGGCTGGGACGATAGTGGGCGATCGCGTCCGGGGCGCTCTCGGTCATGAGGGCTTCGTCCGCGGCGCCGCTCGGGAGGATCAGAGCGGCGGCCCGTCCGTCCAACGCCGAGGCGCGCTCGTGCCAGCCGAGCTGGCGCAGAAAAGACCCTTCCGTGCTTCCCGCCAGTGAGAGGAGGACGGAGTCGGCACTGTGGTTGCATACTCTTCGCAATTCGGCGCGTGCCGCGGCGTAGCGTCCCTGGCCACCCAGGACCACGGCGCGATACCACCAGCCGAGCGCGTCCGAAGCGGGCGGCAACTCGGTGGCGGCACGTCCGGGATCGGCTCCGAAGGCGGCCTCGGCAAGAACGGCGAGACGAGGAGCTCCGAGCGAAGCGGGCGCGAACACGGGCGCACTCTATCCTGCGCCCGGCGCGGGCCCGGTCCGGAGGAAGGACGGACAGCAGTCCACTAGCAACCTCCCGGCATTCCGCCGCCGAGGCCATGTTGCCATTAGGTAAATCTAGGCCCGGCAATCGCCGAGCGCCCACCCCGGGAATTCATGCGCGTTTCGTGTAATTAACCTGCCCGCCCCGTTTCCGCCATCTCTGATCTGCACGACGCGGAGGCCCTGGACGGCAGGGGGTGCGTCGCCACACGGCATGCACCGGCCCTCGGGGCGCCACCCAACCGGAAAAATGGCCTCTACCTGCATAAACACTGCTCGATCCGATGCATGATGGAGCCACGGACCTCCGGCCAACCGATCAGTATCGCCGGAACCAATGCGAAAAGTAAACAGTTCGGAGGTTAAATGTGGCAGCGCGAGATTTGGAAAACTGCTGCGCCGAACTATTGACGGAATTTCGCGGCTGGACCTAACGTAGCTCATCGCCACGGACGGCGCCGCGCGAAATTGCAGCGACCGCGAAGGGCGAGCCCGGGCACCCTCGCCGACACGGCGCCGTGGCCCACAACTGTTGCAGAACAACTGCTCGACAATGCTGACGAGCTCGCACCACGAGGAGTTCACCATGCCCATGCCGACCCACCTTCCTGGACCCAACGCCGATGTCTGGGATTGGCAGATGCGAGGGTCTTGCCGCGGGCAGGATTCCGCGGTGTTCTTCCATCCCGATGGGGAGCGTGGCCGGGCGCGCACGGCGCGCGAGATGCGCGCCAAGGAGATCTGCCGCACCTGCCCGGTGCTCATGCAGTGCCGCGCGCACGCGCTGAAAGTCAGCGAGCCCTACGGCATCTGGGGCGGCATGTCGGAGACCGAACGCGAGATGCACGCGCGGCGCAACCGCCGTCGCATGGCCGTCTGAGGCGAATCCCCTCCCATCCGCACGTTGCCGGGCGTCGAATGCCTAGCAAACAACGGGCCACTGCAACCAAGCTCCGGCCGAGCCGCGCACGCACCACGGTGCCCGGTTCAGCGCAGGAGATCGGCGCGTGGGTTTCGATCGGTCACCATCGATCGGCCGGCCGCCGTGGCGACGGCCGAAGGCGTCGCAGCTGTCGGTCCCACGTATTGCGGCCACGCTCGACGGTGCGAACGACGCGCCGGTAGGTGGGTAGCCCGGGTAGCCATGCAGGCCTCGGGAGTGCCGCCGATCGGACACAGCGGGTCACGGCGTGTTTCCTTCCGAGATGTCCGGCGTGTCGCAGTTTCTCGCGCAGCCGCTGGCCTACCGTCAGTTTGCGGGTACCCCACCGGAAGGGAGGTCATAGCTACACGCTACGGTAGTGACCGATGACACAGAATGGAGCGTTGTGACAACGCGGCCGCCAGCCGCAGAGGGCGACTCGTTCCGAAGAGATGCCTTCCCACCCACGGTGGATTCTGCGGTTACGGCACGCGCAGCCGAAAGTATCGAGCTCGCCGCCCTTTTGCATCGATGCGGCCACGCCGACCAAGAAGCATTCGCCGAGTTGTACGACCGGACGTGTGCGCGCGTCTTCGGTCTGGTGTTGCGGGTGCTGCATGATCCGGGATATGCGGAGGAGACCACACAGGAGGTCTATCTGCAGATCTGGCGGATGGCAGCGAGTTTCGACCCGGCGAAGGGCTCGGCAGTCACGTGGTTGATGACGCTCGCGCATCGACGCGCCGTCGACCGGGTCCGCGCCGAGCAAGCCCACACCCAACGCGAAGTCGCCTATGGGATACGGGTTCTCGGCAACGAGTTCGACGAGGTCACCGAAGAGGTCGAGCGCAGGTTCGAGCAACGAGCCGTCCTGGCCGGTCTCGCCACGCTGACGGAGACCCAGCGGGAAGCCATCTCGCTCGCCTACTACGGCGGGCGAACCTATGCCGAGGTAGCAACCTACCTCAATGTAGGGTTACCGACCGTGAAGTCCCGGATTCGGGACGGATTGACACGACTGAAAAGAAGTTTGGGGGTGACGTGAGATGAACCAACGCCAGATCGATCTCGCGCACACCGTCGCGCTCGGATCGATCGACGACGAAGACCATCACGAAGTACAGGAACTGCTCGACAGTGAGGACCCCGTGCTACGCGCGGAGTTCGCCATGCACGTCAGAGAGACGAGAGAAGCTCTTTCCGCTTTTACCGCAGCTGCGGCGGCCACCCCGCCGTCGTCGCTGCGTCTTCGATTACTCGCGGCCATCGCCGCTGAACAGCCACCGGTCGCGAGCTGATCCGGCTTCCCACGGCTTTCCGCTCCGCGCGTGCAGACCCATAGCAGTCGAACCGTTCCGGGGTCGCCTTCGGGTTCTGCGGCAGACAGCGTGTCGAGCTTCGAAATACCCCGGTAGTCGCGGTCCCGACGCCGGCGTGTCGTGTGCACGGACAAGGCCCCCGAACCAGGCGGTTCGAGGGCCTTGTCATCTGGTTCTCCCCAGCAGTGCCCGGCTCAGTGCGCGTGGCCGTGGTGGCTGTGGTTGTTCTGCTCCTCGGCGGGCTTGTCGACCACGGCGCTCTCGGTGGTGAGCACCATGCGCGCGACCGACGCCGCGTTCACGACGGCCGAACGGGTCACCTTCACCGGATCGACCACACCGTCGGTGAGCAGATCGCCGTAGCTCAGGGTGGCGGCGTTGAAGCCCTCCTTACCCTCCGCTACCTTGCTGACCACCACGGCGCCGTCCACACCCGCGTTGGTGGCGATCCAGTACAGCGGCGCCCGCAGTGCGGTGCGCACCACCTCGACGCCGACGGCCTCGTCACCGGACAATGCGTCGCGCAACTCGGCCAGCTTGCCGCTCGCCTGCACCAGAGCGGTGCCGCCACCGGGCACGATGCCCTCTTCGACGGCGGCCTTGGCTGCGCTCACCGCGTCCTCGACGCGGTACTTGCGCTCCTTGAGCGCGGTCTCGGTGGCCGCGCCGACCTTGATCACCGCGACGCCACCGGCGAGCTTGGCCAGCCGCTCCTCGAGCTTCTCGCGATCCCAGTCGGAATCGGTGGCCTCGATCTCGCGGCGCAGCTGCGCGACGCGAGCCTCGATGTCCGCCGCGGAACCGGCGCCCTCGATGATGGTGGTGTCGTCCTTGGTAACGACGACGCGACGCGCCTTGCCGAGCACGTCGACACCGGCCTCGCGCAGCGAGATGCCAATGTCGGGGTTCACCACCGTGCCACCGGTGACCACGGCCAGGTCGTCGAGGAATGCCTTGCGGCGATCGCCGAAGAACGGCGCCTTCACCGCGACCGCCTTGATCGTCTTGCGGATCGAGTTGACCACCAGGGTGGACAGCGCCTCGCCCTCGACGTCCTCGGCGATGATCAGCACGGACTTGCCGCTCTCGGCGATCTTCTCCAGCAGCGGCAGGAAGTCCGGCAGCGAGCTGATCTTCTCGCGGTGCAGCAGGATGAACGCCTCCTCGAGGACGGCCTCCTGACTGTCGGGATCGGTGACGAAGTACGGCGAGAGGTAGCCCTTGTCGAACTGCACGCCCTCGGTGACGACAAGCTCGGTCTGCAGCGTGGAGGACTCCTCGACGGTGACCACGCCGTCCTTGCCGACCGTGGTCAGCGCCTTGCCGACCATCGCGCCGATCTCCTCGTCGCGCGAGGACACCGTCGCGACCTGCGCGATGGCCTGCTCGCCGGAAACCGGGGTGGCCAGCGCGAGCAGCGCCTCGGAGACCGCGTCGGCGGCCTTGGCGATGCCGGAGCCGAGCGCGATCGGGTTGGCGCCCGCCGCAACGTTCTTCAGGCCGGCGCGGACCAGCGCCTGCGCCAGCACGGTCGCGGTGGTCGTGCCGTCGCCCGCGACGTCGTTGGTCTTGGTGGCGACGCTCTTGACCAGCTGCGCGCCGAGGTTCTCGAACGGGTCTTCCAGCTCGATGTCGCGCGCGATGGTGACGCCGTCGTTGGTCACGGTCGGGCCGCCGAAGGCCTTCGCGAGTACGACGTGCCGTCCGCGCGGGCCGAGGGTGACCTTCACCGCGTCGGCGAGCTTGTCGACACCGCGTTCCAGAGCCCGACGAGCTCTCTCGTCGAACTCGATCTGCTTTGCCATGGGTTTCGCTCCTGTATTGGGTTCGCGGCGCTGGCGGGTGGTTACCGAAACCACGCCAGGCAATACGCCGAAGACACTGTCAACGCACTCCGCCCCGGGTCACGAACGACACCGGGGCGGAACGCATGCGTGCCTGATCGGCTACTTGTTGACGACGGCCAGCACGTCGCGCGCCGACAGGATGAGGTACTCCTCGCCCTGGTACTTGATCTCGGTGCCGCCGTACTTGCTGTAGATGACGGTGTCACCCTCCTTGACGTCGACCGGGATGCGGTCGCCCTTGTCGGTGACGCGTCCCTCGCCGACGGCGATGACGGTGCCCTCCTGCGGCTTCTCCTTCGCCGTGTCGGGGATGACCAGGCCGGAGGCCGTCGTCGTCTCGGCCTCGTTGGCCTGGACGAGGATCTTGTCCTCGAGCGGCTTGATGTTCACGCTCGCCACGTTGAGCCCTCCACTTTCAGGGGATGTCGGTCGCCCGGAACTGTTGTCCCGGACTCATCGTTTCGGTCACGGTGCTGACCCTGGGCATAGCCCCGTCGTCGCGGGTGCCGGGACCCCTGCTCAGTAGTCAAGCTGCTGGCACAAGCGCTACACGTAGTGCCGACTAGCACTCTATACATGAGAGTGCCAGAGTGCCAGCGCCGAGGCCGGGCGGTGCCAACTTCGCCCGGCGCGCCCACGACGCTCGGGGCTTGGCGATTAGTTCGGGAAAACAGTAACGTTCGGATAACGGATTGTGACACTATGGACGACGGTCGCTGTCCGGCCTTGCCGTTCGTCACCAACCGGCGACGTCGAAGCCATGCAGAAATACCACAGCGTCGCCGAAACACGCAGCGCCGCAGCATCCTCGTTGCACCACCAGCTTCACCAGAGAGCAAACCACACGTGATCCATGGCCGGTCCCCGCGACCTCACCCGGACGAGGGCCGGTTCGATTCCCGGTCCGGGTCGAACGTCATCCACACGGCGGTCCGGCAGTTCATTCGAGATGGTCGGACACACCATGACCATCCGCTCGAAGGGAGGTGAACATGCGAACATCCCTCGGCATCTCAGCCGGGACCGAGGTCGTGTGCTCGGCGTTGGTCGCCACCGCGTCCAATGGCGCACAGAGTTTCGACTACCGCGTCGTCTCCGCCGACGCGGCCCATTCCGACCTCGGTGACCTGGTGGCGTCGTCGATCGAGCTGATGACCACCCAGCTGCCGACCACCCAGCCGCCACGCGATATCGTCCCGCCGGTCGGTGGGCGCTTCGCCGGTGTCCCACGCGATTTCGAGTCCGTGACCAGGCGCCCGCCCACCAGCGTCGCGGTCGCCTACCGCACCAAGGAGCAGGCGCAGATCATTCGGTCGGCCACCGGAAAACAGCGTGATCTGCGGCTGATCCCGGAGGGCACCGCCGCGTTGACGTATCTGCGGTACACGGGTCTGCTCGACCGTTACGACACAGTCGCCATCGTCGATCTCGGGGCGTCCGGACTCACGGTCACCGTCGCCGACCTCACCGACGGCTCCCTGCTCCGCTGCGATCGCACCGCGACCGTCAGCGGCAAGGCCATCGACGATCTGATCTACCACCATCTGGTGGACCTGCACTTCGCCCGGCGCGGCACCCGCCCGAACCGCGGCATGCTGACCAACCGGGGCCGCGCGGCCAAGGAGCACCTGTCCATCGCGCACGCGGTCACCATCGACCATGTCGCCGGTCGTCCGCTGAAACTGACCAGGGCCGATTTCGAGGAGTTGATCGCCGACCTGCTGCGCGACTTGGCGGTGTTCGTCGCGGCCGCCTTCGCGCGAGCGCCCCGGCGACCGGAGGCGGTCGCGGTGATCGGTGGCGGCGCGAACATTCCCGCAGTGCTCGACAGGTTGACCGCAGCCTTGGACGTGCCGGTGTTCACCGTGCCCGATCCGGAGGCCGTGACCGCGAAAGGCGCGGCGCTGGTCGCGGATTCGGTACAGCCGTCGGTGTTCCCGGTGGGCACACTCGGCGGCGACGCGCCCGCCGGGACATTCACCAAGGTGTTCGGCACGCTGGCCGGCGCGATCGTGGTGGTAGGCCTGATCGTCGGCTACGGCGTGAAGACGTTCGCGCCGACCTCGGACGACGAAGTCTCCCCCGCGGGTACCACGAGCAGCGCGTCCCAGCCGCCGACCTCGGTCCCGGTTCCGGCGCCGACCACGGCGAGCACCACCAATGGCCACAGCACCGCCCGGCCCACCAGCGGCAGCGTCGCGCCGACCACCGATCGTGGGCCGGGCGGCACCGGTGCCCCCTCGACTACGCCGACCCAGCCCACATTGCGCCCGGACCCGAACCTCCCGCCGATCCCGTTCCCCGAACTGCTCGGCCCGATGCTCGGCAACCGGACTGCGCCACTGGGCGCTTCGTCCGATGCGGAGCCGAACGGAACCGAGGACCGGACACTGAGCGCCGAGCTCGGCGCGGGTCCCACACCGACCCAGGCACCCGCGCGATCGCGCCTACCGCTCCCGCCACTAGTGAACTCCGGCTCAGCGGCAAACCCAGGACTGCTCCTGTCGAACTGATTCGAGCACCAACAGCCGAACGCATCTGCGGCCGAGCCGATCCACACCGACGAAGCCAACGCAACGACTGATTTCGCAAGCACATGGGTAACTCGTCGGGCACGCCCAAAACTGAACCGGCACCAAACGCAGGACCTGAACGAAAATCCCGCGCTACCCGACTGGTACGGCCTAAAGACCCGGAGAGGCGGAACAGACCAGGCTCACCGATACCGGCAGACCCGGATCGGTGGCGACCGTCAGCGGCGACGGCGGCGCGCCACCGGCGATCAAGTGTGCGCCGAGCGCCGCGATCATCACCCCGTTATCCGTGCACAACCGGGGCTTGGGTACGCGCAGGGTCAAACCGGCCGCGGCGCAACGCTCCTCGGCCATCGATCGGATCCGCGAGTTCGCCGTCGCACCGCCGCCGAGCACCAGCGTGCCCACACCGACGTCCTGGGCCGCACGCACCGCCTTCATGGTGAGCACATCCGCGACCGACTCCTGGAACGACGCCGCGATATCGGGGATGGGTAGATCGTCGGCGGCGATGCCGTCGCGATGCGCCGCCTCCACGTAGCGGGCCACCGCCGTCTTGAGGCCGGAGAAGGAGAAGTCGTAGCGTGGGTCACGCGGCCCGGTCATGCCCCGGGGGAACGCGATGGCACGCGGATCCCCGGTCGCCGCGGCGGCGTCGAGCGCGGGACCACCGGGAAAGCCCAGTCCGAGCAGGCGCGCCACCTTGTCGAACGCCTCCCCGGCCGCGTCGTCGACGGTGCTGCCCAGCTCGACGATCGGCTCGGCCAGATCCGTGACGTGCAGCAGGTGGGTGTGCCCGCCGGAGACCAGCAGCGCGACGCACGGCGGCATCGGCCCGTGCTCCAGGACGTCCACCGCGACGTGCCCGCCGAGATGGTTGAGTGCGTAGAACGGCACATCCCACGCGGCCGCATACGCTTTCGCGGCGGCGACGCCGACCAGCAGTGCACCGGCCAGACCTGGTCCGATGGTCACGGCCAGCGCGTCCGGTTTCGCGATGCCCGCGGCGGACAGCGCGCGGCGCATCGCGGGCACGATCGCCTCGAGGTGTGCGCGCGAGGCGATTTCGGGCACGACGCCGCCGAAGCGCGCGTGCTGGTCGACGCTGGAGGCGACCTCGTCTGCGAGCAGTTCGCAAGTGCCGTCGGCGTTTCTGCGGACGATGCCGACACCGGTTTCATCGCAGGAGCTTTCGATCCCCATGATGATCACGAGAGCACCTCGTTCTGTGCGCGCCACTCCCGGTCCGCGCTGGTCAGCGCGGGGCGGCGCATCGTGTACGCGTCGGCGCCGCTGGGGTGGTAGTAGTTCTTGCGCAATCCGATGATGTGGAAGCCGTGCTTCGCGTAGAGCGCGATCGCCGGCGCGTTGTCGGTGCGGACCTCCAGGAAGACCGGGCCACCGCGCCTGCCCGCTTCGGCGAGCAACGCCTCCAGCAGCAGCGTGCCGATGCCCGCGCGATGGCAGCCGGGGTCGACGCCGATGGTGTGCACCTCGGCCTCGGGGTGTTCGGCATCACCCAGCAGGGCGATGCCCGCGTAGCCGACCATTCGCCCGTTGCCGTCGCGCGCGGTGATGTAGCGGTTGTGCGAACCGGCCAGCTCGGACTGGAACGCCACCGCGGCCCACGGGTCGTCTTCTGGAAACAGCAATTGCTCGAGCTCGACGCAGCGCGCGATGTCGGCAGGCGCCATCGGTTCGATTCGGACGGCCACCGGTGTCACGCCCCCGTCCGGTCGAGCCTGCGATAGGCGTTCTCGACCGCGTCCGGCCTGCGCAAATACAGCGGTACCAGCGGCTCGGGCACGGTGCGGGCGAGCAGCTCGGCCGCAGCGACGCGCACCAATCCGGTGGGCGACGGCGTCTCGGCCGGGAGCACGGGAAGATCGAAGAAGTCGACGTGCGAAGCGGATCCGGCAATGGCCGTGGAAGAACCCGCGTCGAGCTCGGTCGGCTTGCACACCTCGGGTCCCGCGACCCGCGCGCCCTCGCGATATCGCGCCCAGTACACCTCGCGCCGACGCGCGTCGGTCACCACGAGCAGCTCGCCGGACGGCGGAAGCTCGTCTGCGGCGTCCGCGGCGATCGCGTCGAGGCTGCACACGCCGTATACCGGGATGCCGAGCGCGTCACCGAACGCGGCCGCGGTCGCCATGCCGACGCGCAGGCCGGTGAACGGACCCGGACCGACGCCGACCACGATCGCGGCGATGTCGGTCCTGGAACGGCCTGCCTCGGTGAGGCATTCGAGAATCTGCGGGGTGAGCACCTCGGCATGGGCGCGGGGGTCGACCCGAACCCGGGAGGCGATGGTGCGCGCCTGGACGGGGCCGGCCGCGTCGGCGCCCTGATCCAGGTCCACCAGTCCCGCTGTGACGGCGGGTGTCGCGGTGTCGACGGCGAGTACAAGCATGATTGGCCTAACGATACCGGGTGGTCGCCGCCATCGATGCGAGCTACCTGACAGCTAATCCACCCATTCCCAGATCGCGGTGCGCACATCCGAATCCGGCTCGCGGGATAACAGCACGCGCAGGTGCCGCTCCGTGAGATGCTCCACCACCCCGCGCCCCCACTCCACGACGACCACCGCCTGGTGCAGATCGGTGTCCAGGTCCAGGGCGTCGAGCTCGTCCAAGTCGCCGCCGAGCCGATAGGCGTCCACATGCACCATGGACACCGCAGGCGCGCCTACCCGGTGCCCGGCCCGGTGCTGACGAGCGATGATGAACGTCGGCGAGCTGACCCGACCCTGCACGCCGAGCCCTTCGGCGATGCCGCGGGTGAGTGCGGTCTTGCCTGCGCCGAGCGGGCCGTCCAGCACCACCAGGTCACCGGCGCGCAGGTCCATGGCCAGTTCACGGCCGAGTGCCTCGGTGTCGGCAACGGTGGGCAACACCCGGTGCCCCGGATCAGCCACCGGCCACCTCCGGGGCGTCGCCCAGCGTCGGTTCGATCGCGCCCGCGCGCACCAGCAACCGATCCAGTGCGGCGTTGACGAGGTCCGGATATTGCATATGCGGCATGTGCGCGGCGCCATCCAACCGGATCAACTCGCTGCCCGGCAACGCTTTGGCCAGCGCACGGGAGTTGCGAAACGGGATCACCAGATCGTGCCCGCCGCCGAGCACCAGGGCAGGCGTGTCGGCCAGAGCGGACAACGCCGCCGACTCGTCGTGCAGTTCGATGGCCTGGAGGAACTTCACGATGGTTTCCACCGGCGTCCGATCGATCATCATCGTCGTGAAGCGCGACAGGGTCGGGCTCACCGGGCCGTGGAACGAACTGACGTGCAGAATCGGCGTGATCACGTTGCTCGCGGTGACGCGGCCCGCCTGCACCAGCGCGGGTGCGGTGTGCACGGCCAGCCGGAAGCCGTCGATCGCAGGGTTGCGCAGCAGCTGACCGATGCCCGCCGCGGTGACCTCGGCGGCGGCCGTCGAGAGCAGCGCGATCCCGATCACCCTGGCCGCGAACAACTCCGGGAAACGTGCGGCCGCGGCGAGAATCGCCATACCGCCCAGCGAATGCCCGACCAGCGCCACCGGTCCGGCCGGCGTGGTGGCCGCCAGCACGGCGGCGAGATCGCGCCCGAGCTGTGCGACAGTGCAACTCGCCGTGCTCGGCATACCGGAACGGCCATGCCCGCGCAGATCGAAGAACACCATCCGAACCTGTGCGCCCCAAAGCTTTTCCAAGTCGCGGCGCTGGAAGTGGAAGGACTCCATGCTGTTGCAGAAGCCGTGCACGAAGACCACCGTGACCGGCGCGTCGTCGGTCCCGCAGGTGCGGGTGGCCAGGGGAACGCCGTCGTCGGCGAGCACGGTGCCCGCGCGGTCTGCTTCGATCAGCCCGAAATCCTCGTCACGGTAGTCGTCGCGCCGTGCGGGCCACAGCACACGCGCTCCGGCGCGACGCAGAGCGTGCGCGCCCGCCAGTGCGCCGACCACGCCGATGGTGGCCAGCCCGCCGCGCAGCGGGGTGATCCGAAAGCGGCTCATCGGGCGCCGCCGATATAACGCCGGGTGACCCGGCCGCGGGGTGAACACACCACTTCATAGTGAATGGTGCCGAGTAGGTCCGCCCACTCCTGGGCGTGCGGTTGCGTTCCGAAGAGGACGGCGGTGTCGCCTTCCTGAACGCCCGCCGCGTTGTCACCGAGATCGACGACGAACTGGTCCATGCACACCCGGCCGACGTTTCGGCGCCGGGCGCCACCCAGCCAGACGTCGAACCGTCCGCTCAACGGGCGGAACACGCCGTCGGCATAGCCCGCCGGAATCAGCGCGACGGTGGTGTCGCGCGGTGCGATCCACTGGTGTCCGTAGGAGACGCCTTCGCCCGCCGCAACCCGCTTGACCAGCGCGACCCTGGCCTGGAACGTCATCGCTGGACGTAGGCCGAAGTCGTCATCCGGTATCGGGGACAGACCGTACATCGCGATGCCGGGGCGGACCAGGTCGAAAGCCAAGTCGGGGCGGGTCAAGGTGGCGGCCGAGTTGGCGATGTGCACCAGCTCGGGTTCCAGGCCGTGCTCCTTGGCCGCGGCGATCGCGTCCAGAAACCGGGCGCGTTGGATGTCGTTGTTGGGGTGTGCCGGTTCGTCGGCGTGCGCGAGGTGGGAGAAGATCGCCCGGAACCGCACCGCCTGCTCGTCGACCAGAGCGCGCAGCGGCGTCAGGACCTGCGGGTATTCGACCGGCAAAACGCCGTTGCGGTTCAGGCCGGTGTCCACCTTCACGCTGACCGTCGCGGTGCGTCCTGTCCGGCGGGCCGCCGCCTCGACCGCCCGCAGATGAGCCGGCGAGGAGACGGCGATCTCGACGTCGGCGGCCACCGCGGCCGTGAAGTCCGCGTTCGTGTTGTTGAGCCAGCACAGGATGGGCGCGGTGATCCCGGCCGCGCGCAACTGCACCGCCTCGGCCACCGTCGTGACACCCAGCTCGGCCGCCCCAGCCCCCAGTGCCGCCTTGGCCACCTCGACCGCGCCATGGTTGTAGCCGTCGGCCTTCACCACCGCCATCACCGCGGCATCCGCTGCGTGTTCCCGCAGGATCCGCACGTTGTGGGCGATGGCATCGAGATCGATCACCGCCTCCACTTGCGCATTCACGGCTGATGTTCCGCCTCTCCGAGTACTCAGGCCCTACCAGTCGGGTGGCGCAGGATGTGCGTTCAGGTCCTGCGCCTGGTGCCACTCGAGGTCTGGGCGTGCCCGACAAGTTACCCATGTGCTCGAGAAATCAGTTGTTCCGTTGATCGAGTCTATTTGCGCGCAGGCTTCCGGTTGTAGCCGGTAATGCGCCAAGCGACCTGCGCGACCCGGTACTACGGCGCGCTGCTTCCGATAATGCAGGACCCGGCACGCCGGTTCGCGCCCGCTATGTCGTCCGGGGAACTCGCATCAGAACGGGTGTGCGAGGCGACGGAGGACGCTGATCGCGGGGCGGACGTGGGCCGACAGGAGACTGGCCGAGATGGGGGCTCCGGCAGGGGTGTCATCGCGGGCGGCGAGGTTCGCGGCCAGCGCGTGCACGCGCGCGGCCGCGGCGGCGGACCAGGTGGAGTCGTGGCCGGCCGCGAGGAGAGCGCCGATGATGCCCGAGAGAACGTCGCCCGCACCGGCGGTCGCGGCCCAGGAACCGCCCGCGTCGTTGACCAGAACGGGGCGGTCCGGGGCGGCGACCAGCGTGGCTCGGCCCTTCAGCAGCACGGTGACCTGCCAGGAGTCGGCGAGGTCGCGGACGGCCGCCACCCGGTCCGCGCCGACCTCGCGACCGGTGAGGCGGGCGAACTCGCCTGCGTGCGGGGTCAGGACGGTCGGGGCGGTGCGGTCGCGCACCAGCCACGGTTCGGAGGCGAGCAAGGTCAGGCCGTCGGCGTCGATGACGACCGGAAGATCGGTGGAGAGGATCTCGGCGAGGCGCTTCATGGCGTCGGCGTCAGTGCCCGCGCCGGGGCCGAAGACCCAGGACTGGACGCGCCCGGCGGCGGCGACCTGCTGTGTGGCGATCACTTCCGGGAAGTGGTTCAGGACCTCGGCCGCTCCGGTTCCCGCATACCGCACCATGCCCGAGGTCGCGGCGACGGCGGCACCGGCGCACAGCACCGCGGCGCCCGGATAGGTCGCGCTGCCCGCGCATACGCCGGTGACGCCCTGCGTGTACTTGTCATCGGCCGGGCCGGGGACCGGCCACGCGGCGCCGATCGACGCGGGCTCCAGCGCGGCGAGGTTCGGTTCGGGCAGACGTAAACCAATGGGCACGAGCTCGATTCGGCCGCACTGCGCCGCGGCGAGGGCGTGCACCGGTTTGTAGGCGCCGAAGGCGACCGTGACGTCCGCGCGCACGGCGGCGCCTTTGATCGCACCGGTGTCGGGGTCGACGCCGCTGGGCAGGTCGGCCGCGACGATCGGAGCGTCCAGCGCCGCAACGATTTCCGCCGCGCGCGGCCGCAGCGGTCCGTGACCGGAGATGCCGACGATGCCGTCGATCACCAGGTCCGGGTCGCCGACCTGATCGGTGCTGCGGCCGCCCGCCTTGCGCAGCGCCGCAAGCCCTTTCGCGTGCGCACGTTCCGGGTTCAACAGCAGCGCGGTCACCGCGACGCCGCGGCGGCGCAGCTGCGCACCGGCCCAGAGCGCGTCGCCGCCGTTGTCGCCGGACCCGACCAACAAGGTCACCGCGCGTCCCGCGATACCGCCGGTGCGCTCCCGGAGTTCGCCCGCCACAACGGTGGCCAGCCCGTGCGCCGCGCGACGCATGGGCACCCCCTCCGGCGCCCGGGTGAACAACTCGGCCTCCGCCGCACGCACCTCGTCGACGGTGAAATAGCCCCGCTGCGCGGACATCGCCGCTCCCTCCGTCGGTGTGGCCTACTACGCTTGGCCATCATGCCAAGCGTCCGCCGCCGCACAAGGACCATCCAGGTGGTCACGGGAGTCGCCATGACCGGCGCGCTGCTGCTGACCGGATGCGGCGGCGACGAATCCGGCCCGGCCGCCACGACTACGAAGAAACCGGCGCGCCCGACGACCATCGCGCAGCAGACCGGCGAGCGCAAACCCGCCGCCGCCACCGTCTCGGTCGACGACATGAGATTCTCTCCCGCCGAGGTCACCGTCAAGGTCGGCGACACGGTCACCTGGAAGTTCGACGACAAGGCCCCGCACACCGTGCAGGGCATCGGCGACAAGGCGATGGGCATCAACAGCCCCATCCTCGACAAGGGTGAGTGGAGCTATACCTTCACCAATCCGGGGACGTACCGCTACCTGTGCTCACTGCACCCGGAGATGCGCGGGTCGGTCACCGTCGAGTAGTGCGGACGGAACGCACCAGCGGCCAAGCTATGCGAGAGCCGCGCCGGACCGGACCAGCGGCGCGAGCCGATGGCACAACGTCACGGCCCGGAGGCGAATCACCGCCCACTCTGCGAGATCCCGCGCCGGTCACCCACGCCGATCGACGGCAGTCCCGCGCCGGGTCATCTCAGACGGGGCGGTAATCGCGGGTGCGGGCGCCGCGGGTCTTCAGGGCTTCGACGGCGGCGACGAGCGGAGCGAGTTCCGGGTCGGCGGCGGCTTGGCCGAGGGCGCTTGCGAGGGCGTCGTCGTGGGTGGGACGGGCCTGTTCGAGGAGGTCGAGGCCAGCCGGGGTCACGTCGGTGTAGATGCCGCGGCGGTCGTCGGGGCACAGGTAGCGCTGCAGCAGGCCGCGGTCCTCGAGCCGGGAGACCAGGCGGGTGGTGGCGCTCTGGCTCAGGACCACGGCGTCGGCGACCTGGTTCATGCGCAGGTGGCCGCCGGGCCCGTCGTGCTGACGGCTCAGCACGAGCAACAGCGAATACTCGCGAACGCTCAGGTCATGGCCGGATTGCAGGGCCCTTTCGATATGTGCCTCGATCCGATCGTGCAGCAGCGAGAGTGCGTACCAACCATCGGCCAGGCCGGTCAGGGCGGCATCCGCGGTCATGGTTTTCCTTCGGCATCGGGGATCCTGCCTCCAGGATAGCCGGGCATCACAATAGACAGCGCTTGCAATTATTGGGCGTCTGCAATTATTGTCAGCGCCCGTAAGGATCTGACGCAATTTCATGTGGAGGGTGGCCGCGACCGCCCCACATGTTCGCACCGATGAACACAGCCGCCGCGCAGCCGAGGTGCGCGGCTGCCGGTCTATTCCACGGTGACGGATTTCGCCAGGTTGCGGGGCTTGTCGACGTCGTAGCCGCGGGTCTGGGCCACCTCGGCGGCGAAGATCTGCAGCGGGACCGTCGACAGCAGCGGCTGGAACAACGTTGGCGCGCTGGGGATCTCGATGAGATCGTCGGCAAACGGACGGACCGTGTCGTCGCCTTCCTCCGCGATCACGATCGTGCGCGCGCCGCGGGCCTGGATCTCCCGGATATTGCTCAGCAGCTTCGAGTGCAGCACCGCGCGGCCCTTCGGGGACGGCATCACCACGATCACCGGAAGCCCGTCCTCGATCAGCGCGATCGGACCGTGCTTGAGCTCACCCGCCGCGAAACCCTCGGCGTGCATGTAGGCCAGCTCTTTGAGCTTGAGCGCGCCCTCCAGCGCCACCGGGTATCCGACATGACGTCCGAGGAACAGCACGGTCGGCACGTGCGCGAGTTCACGCGCGATGGTCCGCACCTGCGGCGCCGTCTCCAATACCCGCTCCACCAGCCGCGGCATCGCCTCGAGTTCGGCGAACTCGCGGGCGACCTCGTCCGGATACTTGGTGCCGCGCGCCTGCGCCAAAGCGAGTCCGACCAGGTAATTCGCGGTCACCTGGGCCAGGAACGCCTTGGTGGAGGCCACGCCGATCTCGGGCCCGGCCCTGGTGTAGAGCACCGCGTCGGACTCGCGGGGGATCTGCGCGCCGTTGGTGTTGCAGATCGCGAGGACGCGCGCCTTCTGCTCCTTGGCATGGCGCACCGCCTCCAGCGTGTCGGCGGTCTCGCCGGACTGGGAGATCGCCACTACCAGCGTGGAGCGGTCCAGAACGGGATCGCGGTAGCGGAATTCGCTGGCCAGCTCGACCTCGACGGGCAGCCGGGTCCAGTGCTCGATGGCGTACTTGGCCAGCAGACCGGAGTGATAAGCGCTGCCGCACGCGACGACGAACACCTTGTCGAAATCGCGCAGCTCCTGGTCGGCGAGGCGCTGCTCATCCAGCACGATCCGGCCCCCGCCATCCCGATCGGTACTGAAATGCCCCATCAGCGTGTCGGCGACGGCCGCGGGCTGCTCCTCGATCTCCTTGAGCATGAAGTAGTCGTGACCGCCCTTCTCGGCGGCGGCCAGATCCCAGTCGATCGTGAACGGGCGGGTGCGCGAACCGGCGTCCTCGCCCGCGAAGTCGGTGACCCGGTAGCTGTCCAAAGTGATCACCACGGCTTGATCCTGGCCGAGTTCCACCGCCTCGCGGGTGTGCTCGATGAACGCCGTGACGTCCGAGGCGATGAACATCTCGCCCTTGCCGACGCCGACCACCAGCGGTGTCGAACGGCGAGCGGCCACGATCGTGCCTGGATGGTCGGCGTGCGTGAAGACCAGGGTGAACGCACCCTCCAGGCGGCGCAGCACGGCCAGCGCGCTGGCCGCGAAGTCGCCCGCGGTCGGGCCGTCGGCGTACGCCCTGGCGACCAGATGCACGGCCACCTCGGTGTCGGTGTCGCTGGTCAGCTCGACCCCGGCGTCCTCCAGCTCGCGGCGCAGCGGCGCGAAGTTCTCGATGATGCCGTTGTGCACCACGGCGACCTTGCCGCTGTGGTCGCGATGCGGGTGCGCGTTGCGGTCGGTCGGCGCGCCGTGCGTGGCCCAGCGGGTGTGCCCGATGCCGGTGGTGCCCGCGAAACGGTCGATTCCGGTTTCGGACAGTTCGGCCTCCAAATTGGCCAGCCGACCGGCCTTGCGTTCCACCGCCAGCGCGCCCGCGCCGTCCAGGATCGCCACACCCGCGGAGTCGTAGCCGCGATACTCCATGCGGCGCAATGCGTCAACGACGACGCCGAGCGCGTCTCGGTACCCGACGTACCCCACGATTCCGCACATGGCTCACCACACTACTTATCGGATAACGTTCACGTCGTGTCGGCGTCTGTGAAATCGCTATTGAGCAACCTGACCAGCCGTGGCCCGCACCGTGTGCTGCGCGGCAATCTGGCCATCGCGGGCCAGCCAGGGGTGGTGTTCACGCCCGAGTCAGGGCGCAATCTCCCCGCCGTCGCCTTCGGGCACGGCTGGCTGACCGGCGCCGGACACTACCGCAGCCTGCTCGAGCATCTCGCTTCCTGGGGAATTGTGGCCGCTGCCCCCGACACCGAGCGCGGGCCGATCCCGTCACATCTGGGACTGGCCGCAGATTTGCTCACCACGCTCGACATCTGCACCGGCGTGCGGCTCGGGGACGGCGAGATCAGCGTGCATCCCGAGCGTCTCGCCTTGGCCGGGCACGGCATGGGGGCGGGTGCGGCCGTCATCGCCGCCGGTCAGCGCAGGGTCGCCACCGTCGCTGTCCTGTTCCCGGCGCCGACGGCTCCGTCCGCCGAAGACCTCGCACCCAAGCTCGACATTCCGGCGCTGATCCTGGGCGGGGCGACGGACCTCACTTCGGTCAGCTCCAACGCCATCCCGTTGGCCACCGCATGGGACGGCTCCGCGATCCTGCGCGTCATCGACAAGGCCTCGCACAGCGGCATCATCGAGGGCCGTCGCATCCTCGCAGCGGTGGGTGCGGGCAAGCACGAACCCAAGACCGCCCGCATCACCCGCGCCTTGCTGGCCGGTTACCTGCTCGCGACGCTGGCGGGCGACAAGACCTACCGCCCCTTCGCCGATCCCGAGGAAGTCATCCCGCACACCACGATCATCGACCTCGAAGCACCCGACGAAGAGGAGCCGCCGAAGCTGAAGGTGGGCCAGTTGGCGGCGCTCCTGCGGCGGTAGCCGACGCAACGGCGTCCAGGGAGGCGATCAGATCAGCCAGGTCTTGCGCTGATAGAACTTCGCCTCTTCGTCCTCGTCGTCGACCGGCGCCACGGTCTGGTTCGCTTTGCGGGCCGCTATCGATCGCGCGATCGCCTCGCGCTGCTCGCGCGCTTCGGCCTCCAGTCGTTCTTTCTCCTCGGCTTCGGCACGGGCTTGCTCCAGTTCGGCGGCGTGTTCCGCCCAGAACTGGCCCATGTCGGCGGCCAAGCGGTCGGCGAATTCGCGGCCCCGCGCCGCGGTCAGCTCGTTGATCTCCTGGATTTCGTCGATCAGGATCGCCATCCGTCGCTGGTTCTCCTCGGCGAGTCGCCTCGCCTCCTCGGCGTAGTTCACCATGCGGTATCCCCTCGCTCGTCCTGCACCGCCGCGCCTTCGGTGTTCCGGCTCACAGGGGGCCCGCCTCAGCCAATTCCGCGCCCAGCGGACCCGCCTCGGCGAGTTCCGCACCACTGTCCAACGGCGCGTCCGGTTCCGAATCGCGGTGTTCCGACATGGGCTTCGGCCGGTGCTCGCCGTCTTCTTCGCGCGGCGCGGCCGGTGGGGTTCCGGTCGGCAGACCGGGCTGGCCAGTGTTGTCCCCGGGCGCCGGTGTGGCATCGGCAGGCATCTTCTTCTCCGGGGCGTCAGGCGCTGGATCTTCGGACGCGGGGGGCTGCGCGTTCTCGTCTCTCGGCTCGGTCATCGAGATGATCGGTATTCCGTGCTCGTTCAACTCGACGGAGAACTCCTCTTGCTTGCCCGTCGCGTCGGACAGCATGAGCTTCAACTGGCCGTCCGGCCCCATCTCGAACTTCACATGCTTTCCGGCGATATCGAACTCGGCCTTCGGCCTGTCCTCACCGTCTTTCTCGGCGTTCTTCGGATCGATACTCGCTTTGAGCCTTTCGATCGCGTCGTCGATTCCGCTCTTGATGGTTCCGCTCAGCGCCGTGATGCCTTGGCTGATCGTCTGGGTGAGACCTGTTGCCAATGGCGAGAATTCCCTCGCCACCTGATTGATCGCGGCAAGGCCGTCGATCGACGGCATCTTGGGGGCAAGGGGTGCGGGCGTGCTCGGTGTGGTCGGAGTAGTGCTCGCCGGGACTGTGCTCGGCGTGGTGCCGGCCGGGACCGTGGAGGGCGATGGCGTGCCGGGAGGGCCCGGTGGTGCGGAAGGATTGGGCTGGTTCTGGTTTTCCGGCTTGTCCTGAGACGGCTGCGTCGGTCCCTCCGGGCGCGGGTAAGCCCGGTCGGACACCGCCGCCAACGCAGTGGCCAGGTTCTGGTACTGCTGCTTGAAGTGATCGTCGGTCTGCTTACAGGCGTCGATGTAGCGCGTCAGTTTGGCATCGAAGTCCCGTTTGAACGGGTCCTTCAGCCAATCGTTGACGGTATCGCGAATCTTTTCGCCGAGCGGGGTGTCGAGCTGCAGCTTGGTGGAGTAGCCGGGCACATCGAGTGCGGGGAAGATCCGACCGAGGTCACGTACCTGGTTTCCGCTGATCCACTCGCGCGCTTTATGCACGTCGACAATGACTTTCACATCTTCGGGAGACTTGCCGCCGATCTTCACGACCCTGCTGTCTTTCCCCGAATCCTCCAGCAGCCCGAGTACGATATCGGCTTTCCCGCCGACCGACTCGCGCAGCGAGTTCGCCATCGGCTCGATCGTCTTCCACGCGTCCCGCGCGTGCACCCGATCCTCGTCGGCCAGAAGGGATTGTTCGGTGAGCAGGTCGAGCGCGGCGGTAGCCGCCGATCCCTGCCACAGTCCGGGCAGGCGGCCCGTGTAGCTGCGCTGCGCGTCCCACTGGGTATCCACCTCGGCCAGTGCGGCTTTCAGCGCTTCCCCCGCCTGCTCCAGCTTTTCCACCCGCGTGCCGCGTTGCTCGTCGTACATCGCCAACAGCTTGCCGAGATCCCCCCGGCCGCCGTTGTTACCGAACGCTGCCTCATATAGCGGCATGAATCTTATCCAGTACTGCAGTCCGTAACTGCCTTCGTCCAGGATGGCGTCGATCGCCTTACCCTGCCAGGAAACGGTCATGATTCCGGCTCCTCGAATGTCTGGCGTTCAGTGGAAACACGTGTCGTCATTCGGCGGCCTCACGTCTTGGGCGTCTCCGCCGCGCGCTGCCGGTCGGTATCCGAGTAGACCACCACCGCCGCGCCGAGCGCATCAGCGGTCGCGGTGGTGGCGTCGCTCCAGTTCGTCAGCCACGCACTGATTCGCTGCAACCCCTGATGCACCGCGACGCCCTGTTGCGCATCGTTCCGCCCCGCCTCGCCGCCCTCGCCGAACATATGCTCGCCCACCCGTTTGGCTTGGCCGCGAACGGCGTCCGCCGATCTCCGGTAGTCGCTGCCCAGTGCACCGAGCTCCCCCGTCCGAACCCCGACCATCTCCGAACCGCCCACGAACTCCCCTCCGTCCTCGTCGTGTCAACTCGCCAGGCGCCGAATCCTCTTCTCGCCGACTGCCGCCATACTTCCTTCGACGCAACACACCGACACTCGGTTCCCCCGAATTCGACTCGATGTCGACAGGAACCTACTGTCCGCTCGTATCGTGCACAGAAGCGTTAGCGGCGATCAACCGGCCAACGCGATACTTACCGCTTCCCTCCGGCTTCCGGCGACCTTCGACCCGATGACAGGGTTGCCGTCAACGTCCAGTAGCTGCCACCCGCCGAGGGAGACGATCGGCACGCCACCGCGCCGATTGGCCACGCCCGCCACAACGGAGCGACCGACGCCGACATCCCAACGGCGCTAGGGAGATCCAGTCGGCAGGAAGGGTGGCGAGTTCGGGCTAGCCGATCTTGCCCTGGTCGGTGCGGACCCATTCGGAGGTGCCGTCAGGGTGGCGGTGGAATTCCCACGCGGCGTAGTCGCCGTCCTTTTCCACCACCGTGACGTGGTCGGCGAAGCCGTCGTGGTCGTAGTCGGTCCAGACCTGCATCGCCTCGTCGCCGGTTGTCGTGACGGTGTCGAGGGTGCCGTCGCCGTCGATGTCCTGGGTGGGGTGGTGCAGTTCGACCGCACCCAGTCCACTCAGGGGCGAGGACGCGTCGATGTTGGGTATATCCAGACCCGGGAATTCGCCTGAGGTGATCATGACTCCTCCATCAGCGGGGCTCGTGCGGTGGTGCGGTGCCGCACCGGCGACATCGCTCCATCCTTTCATCCCGAGTGGACTCGACGCAGCCCCTGGCTCACTTCTTGGGCATCAGCAGCCACAGCACGAGGTAGATGATGAATTGGGGCCCGGGCAGGAGGCACGAAACCACGAACAGTAGCCGGACGACGTTGGCATTCCAGCCGAGGTACTCGGCGATGCCACCGCAGACACCTGCGATCCACTTGTCGGTGGTGGAGCGGGCAAAGCGGCGGGTGGGGACGGTCATTGTCTTCCCTTTCTGGCGGTGATCGCTATGACGTCCACTGTGCCCGCTGTCGCATACCCCGGGCATCGGTCAGGCTGCCGATACCGACCCTGATTTCTCCCGGGGCCGACCTCAGGGTGAAACCCCGAGCACGGCAGAATCGTGCTGGTGAGCACCACTTTGCATGCCCGCGGCCTGTCGGCCGGTCATGGCGAGCGCACGCTGTTCGCCGACCTCGATCTGACCCTGGCGCCCGGCGACGTGATCGGACTGGTCGGCGTGAACGGCGCGGGTAAGTCGACGCTGCTGCGGATTCTCGCCGATCGGCGGACCCCGACCGGCAGCATCACCCTGAGTCCGCCGGACGCGACGGTCGGCTATCTGGCCCAAGAGGCGCAGCGTGTGCCCGGCGAGACCGTGCTCGAATTCCTCGGCCGCCGGACGGGGGTCACCGCGGCGCAGCGGGCAATGGACGCGGCCGCCGAGCGCCTCGCCGAAGGCGGTCCCGACGAGTACTCGCCCGCGCTGGAACAGTGGCTCGCCCTCGGCGGCGCCGACTTGGACCAGCGTGCCCACGAAGTTGCCGCCGACCTCGGCCTCGCCGACAGCCTCCCCAATGGCCTGGACACCCCGATGACCGGTCTGTCCGGCGGGCAGGCAGCGCGCGCGGGCCTGGCCTCGGTCCTGTTGTCGCGCTTCGACATTCTGCTGCTGGACGAACCGACCAACGATCTGGACCTGGACGGCCTCGCGCGCTTGGAGCAGTTCGTCGCTGGTGTTCGCGTTCCGCTGATGGTGATCAGCCACGATCGGGAGTTCTTGGCACGCACCGTGAATCGCATTCTGGAGCTGGACCTCGCACAGCAGCAGGTCGGCCAGTACGACGGCGGCTACGAGTCGTACTTGATGGAGCGGGAGATCGCACGGCAGCACGCGCGCGAGGCCTACGAGGAGTACGCCGACACCAAAGCGGGCCTGGAAGACCGCGCGCAGATGCAACGCAACTGGCTCGAACACGGCGTCCGCACCGCACGCCGCAAGGCGCGGGACCCCAGAAAGATGGACTCCGACAAGGCGGGCCGCAAGATGCGAGCCGAAGCCACCGAGAAACAAGCCGCCAAGGCCAGGCAGACCCAGCGCCGTATCGAGCGACTCGAGGTAGTGGAGGAACCCCGCAAAGAGTGGGAGTTGCGCATGAGCATCGCCGCCGCTCCACGCAGCGGCTCGGTGGTCGCCACACTGTCCGAAGCCACCGTCACTCGTGGCGATTTCACCCTCGGCCCGATCAGCACCCAGATCGATTGGGCCGACCGCATCGTGCTCACCGGGGCGAACGGCTCCGGAAAGTCGACTCTGCTGGCCGTGCTGCTGGGAAAGATCCAGCCGGACGGCGGGACCGCGAGCCTCGGCTCCGGCGTCGCGATCGGCGAGGTCGACCAGGCGCGCGAGCTGTTTCGCGGCACCGCGGCGCTGGCCGACACCTTCGGCGCCGAACTGCCGGACCGGCCGGAAGCGGACGCACGCACGCTTCTGGCCAAGTTCGGCCTGCGCGGCCCGCACGTGCTGCGCTCCTGCGACACCCTCTCCCCCGGCGAACGCACCCGCGCCGCCCTGGCGTTGCTGCAAGCCCGCGGCGTCAACCTGCTCGTGCTGGACGAGCCGACCAACCATTTGGACCTGCCCGCCATCGAACAACTGGAGCAGGCCGTCGAATCCTTCACCGGCACACTCCTGCTCGTCACGCACGACCGCCGCATGCTCGACACGGTCCGCGCGACACGCCGCTGGCACATGGCCGCGGGGGTCCTCACCGAGACCCGCTGATCGCGGCCTTCTGCCTATAGTGCGGGGACATTGTTCGAACAGGAGTGAGCATGGGCGCCGACTCGCCATAAGGGGGGCCGCGAACACGCAGCGCCGCGAAAAATTACAGCGCCGCGACGCGCTTGGCCAGATCGTCCGCGAGTTGCCGCGCCTGCGTGAGGTCGGTGGCCTCCACCATGACCCGCACCAGTTCCTCGGTACCGCTGGGGCGCAACAGCACTCGGCCGGACTCGCCGAGAATCCGTTCCGCCTCCAGCACCGCTTCCCGCACCTCGGGCGCACGTGCGACCAGGGATTTGTCGCTGACCGGCACGTTCACCAGGACCTGCGGCACAGTCTGCAGCACGCTCGCCAGATCGGCGAGGGTGCGCTCGGTCTCCGCCATCCGCGCCATCAGGCGCAGGCCGGTCAGGATGCCGTCGCCGGTGGTGCCGTAACGCGGGAAGACCACGTGTCCCGACTGCTCGCCGCCCAGCGTGAAGCCGCCGCGGCGCAGCTCCTCCAGCACGTAGCGGTCGCCGACTGCGGTGGTGCGCACGGCGATTCCGGCCGCCCGCATGGCGATGTGCAGGCCGAGGTTGCTCATCACCGTGGCGACCAAGGTGTCGTCGGCCAGTTCGCCCGCCTCGTGCATGGCGAGGGCCAGGATCACCAGAATCGCGTCGCCGTCGACAACGGCGCCGTTGGCGTCGACGGCCAGGCAGCGGTCGGCGTCGCCGTCGTGTGCGAGGCCCAGATCGGCGCCGTGCTCCAGCACCGCGGCCCGGACCTGGTCGAGATGGGTGGAGCCGCAGCCGTCGTTGATGTTCAGCCCGTCGGGCTCGGCGTTGATGGCGATGACGGTCGCGCCCGCCTCGCGATAGGCGGCGGGCCCCACTTCGGAGGCGGCGCCGTGCGCGCAGTCGACCACGACGGTCAGTCCGGACAAGTCCTGTCCGGTCGCTTCCACCAGGTGCTCCACGTAGCGTTCATGGGTGCCCGCGAGGCTGTATTGGTCCGGGATGACCAGCCCGTGATCGCGCGCGCCTGCCGCGTTGCGCACGCGGCCGATGCCAGCGCCGGTCGGACGGAACGGCGTGTCCGCGGCGACGAGCGCCTCGATCCGGTCCTCGATCGCATCATCGAGTTTGTGCCCGCCCGCGGCGAAGATCTTGATCCCGTTGTCCGGCATGGGGTTGTGTGAGGCGGAGATCATCACGCCGAGGCACGCGTCGTAAATACCGGTGAGGTAGGCGACGGCGGGCGTCGGCAACACACCTGCCGAGAGCACATCTACGCCCGCCGCGGTCAGCCCCGCGGTCACGGCGGCCTCGAGCATCTCGCCGCTGGCCCGTGGGTCGCGTCCGACCACCGCGAGCGCGCGCTGCTTGCCGCGGCTGAGGATCTGCGCGGCCGCACCGGAAACGCGCAGCGCGAGCTCCGGACTCAGCGACTCGTTGGCAAGCCCGCGGACTCCGTCGGTGCCGAACAAACGTCCCATACCTCGCCCTTACATCGGTCGGTCTGCGGTGTTCACGACGGGCCCGGAGGGCAGCCCGTGTCACCATGGAGGCCCGCGAACGCCGCACGTTCATCCCCGCGATGTGAGCGACGGCCCGGAGGCGGCACACTGTGCCACCACGCAGGACCTCGCGAACACCGCGAGTTCATACAGCACGAGAGCAGGCGACCAGCTGTTCGCTGGGTGCCTGCTCTCGTACAGCTGCCGCGTCGACCGTACCGTATGGATGCAGCGAAAGCGGGGCCCTTGACAGGGTTGCGCGAGCTTCGCTTCCTGGCCACGTCCAGGCATCCGACGCCACCGAGGCGCCGGATGCCGTGGTCGACGCTGCCGAAATCAGCGCTTCGAGTACTGCGGCGCCTTGCGCGCCTTCTTCAGGCCGTACTTCTTGCGCTCGGTGGCGCGCGGGTCGCGGGTCAGGAAGCCGGCCCGCTTCAGGGCGGGACGGTCCTCCGGAGTGACCTCGATCAGCGCGCGGGCGATGGCCAGCCGCAGGGCGCCTGCCTGGCCCGACGGGCCGCCACCGACCAGGCGGGCGTGCACGTCGAAGGACTCGGTGCGCTCGACGGTGACCAGCGGCGACTTGACCAGCTGCTGGTGCACCTTGTTCGGGAAGTAGTCCTCGATGGTGCGGTCGTTGAGCACGAAGTTGCCGGTGCCGGGCAGCAGGCGGACGCGGACGACAGCCTCCTTGCGTCGTCCGACGGTCTGCACCGGGCGGTCGATCATAATCGGAGCAACGGACGCCGGAGCCTCGGACTCCTCGTAGCCCGCGCCGTCCTCGACGGCCTCGGCGGCGTCGAGTTCCTCGGTGTAGTCCTCGTTGAATTCCTCAGGAGCGGTCACTGGGCCACCTGCTTGATCTCGAACGGAATGGGCTGCTGAGCGGCGTGCGGATGCGTCGGGCCCGCGTAGACCTTCAGCTTGCCCGCGATCGCGTTGCCGAGCTTGTTCTTCGGGATCATGCCCTTGACGGCCTTCTCGACGAGCCGATCGGGGCGGGTCTCCAACACCTGACCGACGGTCCGCGACTTGAGGCCGCCCGGGTGCCCGGAGTGGTGGTGGATCAGCTTGTCCTGCCGCTTGTTGCCGCTGATGGCAACCTTGTCGGCGTTGATGATGATGACGAAATCGCCACCATCGACGTGCGGAGCGTAGGTCGGCTTCGTCTTGCCACGCAGCAGATTCGCTGCCTGGACGGCGAGACGGCCGAGCACTACGTCAGTGGCGTCGATGACGTACCACTTACGGGTCACGTCACCCGCCTTGGGGCTGTACGTAGGCACAGTGCTTCCCTGTCTGTCGTCGGTGTTGCCAGCCGAGCGTGTGGTCGAGATGCTTCCCGGCGGCCGGTGAAGACCCGGGCCTCGGCGGACGACCGGACGATTCACCAGGAGATCGGCCGGACGTTCCACACGCCAACGAGCCACGATACCAGCGGGGTATCGCCTGGAAGAAATCGCGTCAGATCTCGAACGGCGGCCCGAGGTCGATGGCGCCGGGCGGCCCCGGGACCAGGTAGCGCAGCGTATCGATGCCTGGCCGCCCGCAGTCGGGGACGGCGCCTCGGTCTTCCTGCTGACCACCTCTGGCGGTGGCGATCCCCGGCTCCGGCTGGTTGATGGCGTAGGGCGTCCGCGGGCACGCGATCGGCTCGACCTCGCTCGGCGCAGCCACTTCGTCCACCGTGACCGACCCCGCGTCGAAACCCGCCGACCGCATGGTCGGCTCGGCCTGACCCGCAGCCGACGGAAGCGCGACCACGGCCAGCGCCACCGCGCCGACGACGGTATTGGCCCCGAAAATATTGCCCTTCATCTTGTTCCAGAGCTTGCCCTTGCGGCGCCGGTCCTCGGCGTCGTCGGACTCCGCGCCGGATTCCTGCCACGAACCGGGGCGCTGTTGCTCGTGCGCGCCGTGGTACGGCTGATGCTGTTCCGGCCCGCCCTGCTGTTGTTCGGGTGCTCCTTGATAGGGCGGCCGCGGGCCGAGCGGCGGCACCGGGCCACCGGGCGGCGGCACCGGATCGCCCTGCGAACGCCCGAGCGCGCTGGACCGCTGATCGTCCGGCGCGCTCGGTGGCCTGGTGAAGCGGCTGCCGAGTTCGGCGAGGTTCGGCGGGAGGCCGCGCGGCGCCTCGTCGTGCTGGGTGGGGTATCCCGGCCCGTATTGGACGCCGGGCACCGGCCCGGATGGCGGCTGTTCCGACCGACGCAGGCCGGGGTCGGGTTGCCGCGGCGAAGTCTCCGGTCGCGGCGTGGCCTGCTCGCCGGAACGCGGGGCCGCGTCCTCCGGCCAGGGCGCGGTTTGCCGCTGCGGGTAGTCGGCCTGCTGCCCAGCGTCCACCGGATGCTGCGGGGCGGGCGCGGGTTCGGCGGCATGCCTGCCCGGCGGCTCCGGCTCCGCCGCCTCGGTATCGCTCACCAGCAGGTGCACGGCGCCGAGCACGAGTGCGTGCATGGGATGGTCGGCCACATGCAACCGGTGTCCGAGATGGTTCTGGAAGGCCAGTCGCAGCGCGTCGTTGAAGCGCACGTTGCCCGACAGCAGGACCGTCGAAGTGTCCGCGCCGATCGAGCGGGCGGCTGCCATCACCTCGATCACCACGTTGTCCGCGGACCGGGCATCGCGCATGGCCTCGGCGTCGACCGGAACCTCGACCGATTCGGTGGGCTGCTCGTCGTCGCCGTGCACCGCGACCACCAGCATGCTGCGTCCGTCGGAGTACACGCCCGTCGCGCCGATGCCGTGTGGCCTGGCCCGGTCCGGCGGCTGCACCAGCCCGAGCGCTCGGACGTAACCCGACAGCGCCACGCTCTCCGGGAGCGGCTCGACGATGACGTCGAGCTGCTCCACCATCGAGGCGTAGATCTCGACCTTCTCGTCCGGCCAGCCATCCGGGAAGGGCAGCGCCACAAGGTCGGGTTTGCCGCGCAGATGTTTGCCGATCTCAGCGAGCGGGTTGTACAGCCGGGCGCGGAACACCAGCTCGGCCGGCCACGTCGCGCCCGCCACCACGATCTGCGGATGCCCCAGAATGTCGCGCACGTCGGCGATCGCCATCCCCAGATCGGGCCTGTTGCGTTCCACACCGGCCGTGTGTAGTCGGCCCGACGAATCCGCAAGCAGGTACGCCGGCGGCGTCCACATGCCCTCCACTTGCACCGGGCGGATCGGCGTGCCACCGCCGCCCGCCGCCACGGACACCACATCCCAACCGAGATGTACTGCCCCTACTCGCACCGTCACAGGCATTAGTCTGCCCGGTTCGCGGCGGAGATGCTCGCCGTTGTGCCCCGGCGCCGGTCGTCGCCGTTTTCGCGCGCCGTGGCGTCCGCGAGCCGTGCGGAACGCCTCACGCCGCCGACTTCTTCAGTCGCAACCGGCGCCACGTGAAGATCGCGAGCACCAGGGTGATCAACAGCAGGACGCCGATGTCCAGCGCCCAGATCTCCGGCTTGTGCTGCCAGAGCGTGTCGGGCTGTGCGTTGAGGAACAACTCGCGGATGTTCACCGTCGACGCACCGGCGGCATAACCCCAGCGGGCCGGGAACAACCAGGACACCTGCTCGAGCACCAGTCGGCCGGTGACCGGGATCAGACCGCCCGCCATCACGAACTGGCACATGACGGCCACCACCAGCAGCGGCATCACCTGCTCGTTCGACTTCGCCAGCGAGGAGAGCAGCAGGCCGACGACCACGCAGCAGACCGCGGTCAGCGCGATGTCGATGTACAGTTCCGCGCTGCCGGCCGCCAGCACCGCGCCCTCGCCCGGCCGCTTCTTGCCCGCCAGCACGATGCCGACCAGCACCGCCGACTGCAGCAGCGCGGTGCAGCTGAACACCGCGATCTTCGCGATCAGATACGCCGAAGGCAGCAGTCCGACCGCGCGTTCCCGCTGGAAGATGGTCCGTTCGCCGACCAAGTCGCGCACTGTGAGCGTGGAGCCCATGAAGCAGGCACCGAGAATCAGCACCACCAGCAACTGCTGGGCCTCGCCGCCGCCTTCGGGTACGAACGTGCCGTCGGGCAGCGCCTTCAACGGGCCGCGCTGGAAACCGTTCTTGCCGGGCACCACCAGCGACAGCGCGCCGAGGATGAACGGCAGGATCACCAGGAACGTCAGGTAACCGCGGTCGGCCAAGATCAACCGGATCTGCCTGCGCGCCAAGGTCGAGAACTGTTTGCCGCGACTGGACTGCGGTGGACTGCCCGCAGGCCCGTACGGCTGTGCCGGCGGCGGGGGCGGGGGCGCGAACGCCTGCCGGGAGCGATAGGCCGCGAACGCCTGATCCGGGTTGGCCGCGACGTTGGCGAAGATCTCCGCCCAGTCGCTGGTGCCGAGGGCCGCGCCGACACCGGCCGGATTGCCGCAGAAGGCGGTCTTGCCGCCGGGCGCGAGCAGCAGCACCTGATCGCACATGTCCAGGTGCGCCACCGAGTGCGTCACCACGATCACCACGCGGCCCGCGTCGGCGAGCTCGCGCAACATCACCATGACCTGCCGGTCCAGCGCCGGGTCCAGGCCCGAGGTCGGTTCGTCCAGGATGAGTAGCGACGGACCGGTCAGCAGCTCCAACGCCACCGACGCGCGCTTGCGCTGACCGCCGGAGAGCCGGTCGACCCTGGTGTCGGCGTGCTCGGTGAGCGAAAGCTCGTGCAGCACGCCGTCGATCACCTTCTGACGGTCTTCCTTACTGTTGTCGGGGGGCAGCCGCAGCTCGGCCGCGTAACCGAGCGCCTGGCGCACCGTGAGCTGGCGGTGCAGCACGTCGTCCTGCGGCACCATGCCGATGCGGGAGCGCAGCGCCTCGTACTCGGCGTGCAAGTTGCGGCCCTCGAAGGTGACCACACCGCCCGAGGGCCGGGTGGTGCCCGCGATCAGCCGCGACAGCGTCGATTTACCCGCGCCGGAGGGGCCGATCAGCGCCGTCAGCGTCCCGCGGCTGGCCGACATGTTGACGTCGACGAGCAGCTGTTTGTTGCCCTCGACGGTGAACCCGACACCGTGCACCGCGAGCCCCTGCTCGGCGACCGGCTTCTGCCGGTGCACCAGCGTGCCCTGCTGGACCACGAAGTCGACGTTGCCGATGGTGATGATGTCCCGCTCGCGCAGCACCGCCCGCTGCTGCCGGTGCCCGTTGACGAACGTGCCGTTCGCCGAACCCAGATCCTCGATGATCAGCCCCTCGGCGGAGGCGACGAGGCGGGCGTGTTTGCGGGAGGCCAGCGGGTCGTTGACGACGATCTGGTTGTCGGTGGTGCGGCCGATGGCCAGACCGGCCTGGGGAATCCGGTCCGCGCGGGCGATCGGTGACGAGGCGGCCCTGGCCCGGACCGGCGGCACGTTCGAGGTGTCGGCCCTGGTCGTCATGTTGACGTTCAGGGCGGGTGCGGGTGCGGGCGCGTCCTGCGGCGGCGGATACTGCGGATGCTGGAACTGTTGCGCGGGCCGCCGAACCGGCTGCGGCGGCGGAGCCGGCTGCGGGTGCGGCACCGGTTGCGGCGGGCGCATCGAAGGGCGCAGCGGCGGTTGCGGATTCGCGGGCAGCAGGTGGAGCAACGGGCCGCTGATCGCGTCACCGAGACGAACCTGAGTGGGCCGATCGATGGACACCGGCTGGGTCACCCTGCGCGCGTCGACGAAGACGCCGTTGGTGCTCCTGTTGTCGGTCAACACCCAGGCACTGCCCTGCCAGGCGAGCGTCGCGTGCACACGCGAAACGAGCGGGCTGTCGACGAACAGCATCACCTCCGGCGCCCGGCCCATGGTGACCTGCTGGCTCGAATCGAATACTCGTTCGTTTCCATCATGGCGCACGGTGATGGTCTGCGCCCCCGGTGAAGACATGCAGCGGATACTATTCCATCACCCGGACATCGGCGGTGCCCCCGACGCGCCTTTACCCCGATCCGGCGACCGATGTGAACGTGATACCGGCCGACTAGGGGGAGCCATGCCGACAGCAAAAACCGCCGCGCTTATTACCGCCCTGCTGAGTGTTCTGGTGCTGGTCGGGGGTTGCACACGGTTCGTGGACGGCCACGCGGTCTCCATCTATGACAACCCGTTCAAGGTCGCCGGCCTGCCCACCACGAGCGGACCGAGCGGACCGCGCTCCGGCGTCCCGGACAGCCCGCTCACCGCGACCAATGGCGACCGCGGCCCGATGGATACGCTGGCGCTCAACGCCGTCGACGACATCCAGACCTACTGGCGCGGTGAGTTCGGCAAGGAATTCCAAGGCGAGTTCAAGCCGGTCGAGAAGCTGGTTTCCTGGAGCGCGAAGTCCGGCCGCACCGAGGCGATCGAGTTCTGCAAGGAGAGCACCTACCGCTTGGTGAACGCCGCCTACTGCCGACTGGACAATTCCATCGGCTGGGATCGCTCCGTCCTACTTCCCACCATGGAGGAGACCTTCGGGAAGATGGCCGTGGTGATGGTGCTCGCGCACGAGTACGGGCACGCGGTGCAGACCATGGCCAAGATCGTCGGACCGAAGGACCCGGTGATCGTCAAGGAGCAGCAGGCCGATTGCTTCGCGGGCGCGTTCATGCGCCACGTCGCCGAGGGCAAGGCCGAGCACTTCACCATCAACACCTCCGACGGCCTCAACTCGGTGCTCGCCGCGACCGTGGCCATTCGCGATTCCGACCCCGACGATCCGGAGAGCGTGCACGGCTCCGCCTTCGAGCGGGTCACCGCCGTGCAGATCGGGTTCACCGACGGGCCGCGCGCCTGCAAGGGCATCGATATCGACGAGATCAACCAGCGTCGCGGCGACCTGCCACAGAGTTTCGGTGACGACGAAGGACGCGGCGAGTTCCCCATAACAAAGGAAACCCTGGTCGAGCTCACCAAGGCACTCAAAGCCATCCTGCCGATCGACGACGAGCCGGCCTATAACTACTCCCGAGCGACGATTGATTGCCGCGACGGCGTTGCCACAGAACCGGTGTCGTATTGCCCGGCCGAGAACACGATCGCCACGGACGTATCCGGCCTCGCCGAGCGGGGCACTTCCGACACCGATGCGGACGACCCGCTGCCCCTCAAGGTGACCGGTGACTACAACGGCTACGTCGTATTCATCTCGCGATATACCCTGGCCGTTCAGCAGGGCCGCGGCCAGAGTCTGGTCGGCGCCAAGACCGCGCTTCGCGCGGCCTGCCTGTCCGGAGTGGTCACCGGCAAGCTCGCCGAATCCGGACGACCGGTCAGCCAGGGCGATATCAAGCTCGCGGCAGGTGATCTCGATGAGGCGGTCTCCGGTCTGCTCACCGACGGACTGGCCGCGAGCGATGCCGAGGGCAAGACCGTGCCCAGTGGTTTCTCTCGCGTCGACGCTTTCCGCGCGGGAGTCCTGAACGGCGAGAGCACGTGTATGGCGCGCTATTCGTAAACGAAATCTCCGGAGCCACGGTTCGCAGATGAAATTGCCGCGCTCGCCGTACCGGTAGCCGACCCGGCGTGATTGACGCGTATCCCGAGATCAGCGGCCGAATGGTGGTGGCGCGGCGAGTTCGAAGCGCAATACCCGGTTGCCGATCATGATCTCGGCGCCGGGGACGAGCACCATGGACTGGTTCGGCGCCAGACGCATCCAGTCGCGGTAACCGGGCAGGCGGGTGCGGGTGCCGTTGGTCGAGCCCCGATCCACCACGGTGACATCCCAATTCACCAGGCGGATCTCGGCGTGGGCCCGCGACATACCGCCCGAGGCGTCGTCGACGCGCAGCGGAACGAGGCCGCGCTCGGCTGCCTCGGAATGCTCCGGGTCGCGGCCGATCACCGCGTCCGCGGCCAGCATGTAGGTCATGCCGTCGTCGAGGATCAGCATGCCCAGCGGCGGGCGCACCACTTCGATCAGCGGCTGCGTCTGGTCGACCGGCATCCCGCAGACGGTGCAGAACGCGGCGCGCGGATCGGTGGGATGCGCACGCGCGCACTTGAATCCCATCACCTTGACGGTCAGCGCGGCGGCCCGCGCGGTCGCCTCCAGACGACGCTGTTGGTCCGGGTCCGGCAGCGGCGCCGGATTGGTGCCGCCCAACTGGGTCGGCGCGTTGTGCGGGTCGGTCGGTGCCTGCTCGGGCTCGCCGTCGACCATCGCGCTGGACGGCGCCGACCGGGGCGGCGACGGTTCTACCGCATGCTGGGGCGCGGGCTGCTGCCTTTCGGCCTCGGCGGGCGGCTCGTGTTCGATGCGCGCGGTCGGCAGCGGTGGCGTCTCGGGGCGGCGATGCGCGCCCTCGGCGCGGGCTGCCCGGTCGTTCTTCGGCGTCCTGACGCGAGCGCCTGCGGACCAGACGATCGCACCACCCGCCTGCGCGACGCCTTCGACAAGCCAACCGATGCCCCGCTCCGGCGGCAGATCCGGGATGCGGCCCTTCGCGTCGTCGACGAACAAGGCGACCGCCCGCGCGGGAGCGCCCGCGACCCGATCCACGGTGAACGCCGCGTCGCTGCCGCGATACTGCTCGATCGAACCGTCATCGGCCAGCACGGCGGTGATCGCGCCGTGCAGGAATATCGCCACGCCGCCGTTCTCGGCCGCGGAAAGGATGCCGAAATCGATCGGTTCGCCGGGGCTTATCTGCTCGGCGTGCTTCATCAGCCAGCGCCTCGCCTGCCGCGCTACCGCCGCGCCGGGCCCCTGCGGCTCCCGATCGGTGGCCTCGCGCACCAGTTCGGCCAGTGCTTCGAGTGCGACGACGGCGGGCGAATCGTGGGTCGGCCTGCCCGGTCTACGGTGCGCGACGACGATGACCGCGCCCGCTACCCTGGCCACGGCATGACTGCCTACGACGACCTCGACCTGCCGATCCATCACCGGTATCGGCCTCCACCGAGGGTGCAGTACAGGGTCGTCGCCACACCGACAAGGGTATTGCAATACGAACACCATCGGTCCCCCTCCCCGGCGCCCGTCGGGTAACTTCAGTGTCACTTACGGGAGGAACGAGGGGCCTGAGATGGTTCGGACGCAACGGATCGCGCTCGCCGCGTCAAGTCTCGCATTGGCAGGATTGCTGACCGGCTGCGCGGGCGTGCAGGGGACACCCACCCCGGGGGAGATCGACGTGCGGACGCTGGAAGTCGGCACCTATCCCGTCGACCGGCACGAGTACGACCAGGTATCCGGCGGCAAGGGCGCGCTGCTGGAGGGCATGCGGATGTCCGACGCGGTGGTCCCGACCGTGCGCATCGATTCGTCCCTGCAGGTCGGGCGCGGCAGCACCGTCGTCGCGGACACCGAGCAGGCGCTCGACTTCGTGGCCAAGGTGTCCAAACCGGTCTTCGACAACCGCAAGCTGATCGTCGGGTACGTCGTCAGCGGCGCCGACCGTCCCGATCCCGCGGGGCAGCGCAATCCGGCCCCGGACGCCACGGCGATCACCAACGCGCTGTTCCGCTTCCCCGACGAGGCCACCGCGAAGCTCGCCGCCCGCGAACTCGAGGACATCGACATCGCCGTGTCACCGGACAACCGCAAACTGCCGTCCACCAAGTATCCCGACGCCCATATCCACTGGCGCCCGGGCGTTCCCAGCGTCGGCACCTTCATGGCCCACAAGGAATTCGTCATCTCCTTGTTCATCCAACGGCCGACAGCCGACGGCGACGACCTGGTGAAGTGGGTCGACAAGACCCTCGCCGCCCAGGTTCCGCAGCTGGACAAGTTCACTCCGACCCCCGTCGCCCAGCTCGACACACTGAAGGTCGACCCCGACAACCTGTTGGCTCGCGTCGCGGTCGCCGACCGCGCCAACCGCAAGCCGGACCCGGACACCTTCGCCGTATACGGGGGCTACTACACCGTCCACCGCGCCGACGACGAGACCGCGCACCTGCGCCTGATCGAGGATGCGGGCGTCGACCACACCGCCGTCGCCGACGACAGCTACGTCACACGCACCCGCGACGCTGCCGCCGCCCAGAAGCTGGTCACCGGCCTGCTGGAGAGCGAAGGCGGGCACTACGACCCCCTGGGCGCACCCAAGGACGTGCCGGGCGCCAAGTGCCTCCAGCTCAACGGCAAGGGCGATCCGGAACGGGAGTACAAGTACCGCTGTTACGTCGCCTACAAGCGCTACGTCGGGGTCGTCACCAGTGATAAGGAACCGGACGTGCGACAAAAGGTCGCCGCGGAGTATGCCCTGCTGGCGAATAGTTTCTGAGCTCGTAGCGGGGATGGTCGGCGCCCTTGCGATCCCTGATCGCAAGGCGGGGTGAAGTAGCATTCCGCCGCAACCACCGCAGTTAGGGGAGGGAAGTAAGTGCAGCCCGGCGCGATGTCGAGACCGGTCCGAACCGCCGGTGCCCTGATCATGGCCGCGATCGTGGCCGCGGGCGCCGGCGCGTGCGGCAACTCGGATACCGGAACCGAGCAGTCGGCGCGTCCCGTCGACCTGGCCCAGCTGGACGTGGGGAGCTATGCGACCCAGCCGCGCGAGCTGGGACCGGTGAAGAATCCCGAACAGGCGCGCATGGTCGAGGCGGAGCGGCTGGCGAACTTCGTTCCCGCGCCGTCGGACATCGACCCGGCGTTCGTCCACGCGAATCCGTCCATTGCGAAGATCTTCATCGAGCCGAAAGCCGCGCTCGGGCGGATCATGGACGTCTCCCGGTTCGCCGAGGCCGCACCGGATTTCGTCGCGGGATTTCTCAGCAGCGCGGGCAGCGCTCCGGACAACCGCGGCACGGACCTGGTGAACGCCGTCCTGATCTTCCCCGACGAACAGAAAGCGTCCGCGGCCGCGGCTGCGCTCGAGCGCGTCGACTTCGAGGCCAACGAGCGGAACACGCGAGTGCAGCTCCCGAAGTACCCCGCCGCGCACGCGCATTGGCAGCCGCAGGAGCAATCGATCGGATCCTGGTTCGCCACCGGCAGATTCGTCGTCTACACCTGGATCTACGACTACGTGAAGATCTTCTTGGAGAAGGTCGACTTCGCCGAACTGCACACCTTGGTCGAGAAGAGTCTGGATCGTGTGGTTCCGTCGATCGGCCGGTTCACCCCCACGCCGGTCGACCAGCTGATGACATTGCCGATCGACATGGACGGCATGCTCAACCGCGCGCTTCCGCGACCGCGAGAAGACTCCTGGATCGACCCGCCCGGTGCCTACACCGGCCACGGCGCCCTGCATTTCACCACCGATTCGGCGGAGGACCGCAGGCAGATCGAAGCGGCGGGCGTGGATCGCTTCGCGACCGACGGCACCGATCTGTACCGAGCGCGCGACGCGGCCGCAGCCGCGCGGCTGCGGGAAGATCGTGGCGGCCTCACCAAGAAGTTCCGCGGGGCCGAATCACCGAAAGGTCTGCCCGTCGCCCGGTGCAAGGAGTACATCGGCAACAAAACCGTCGTCGTCCGGTTCTACTGCTCGGTGACCTACGACCGCTATGCGGCCTTCGCCTGGTCGCATCAGCTGCTCGACGCGCAGCAACGAATCTCAGCCCAATACGCATTGTTGGTGAACGCCGCATGACATCGATCCGCTCCGCGACGGCCGCACTCGTCTGCGTTGTCTCCGCCGCGATCCTCGCCGCCTGTGGTTCGACGATGCCCGGAACCGCGCGACCGGGTGAGATCGATATCCGTGCTCTCGACGCAGGCAATTACCCCACCGAGCCCCCGAACGCGCACGACGACGATTACCTTCCGCTGTTCATCGACATGAAGAAGGTCGCCGCGATGCGGCTGGCCGATCACGTCGCCTCCGCCTACGACATCGATCCGCGGATGAAATACGGCTGGTCGTCATCGAGTGTCAGCAGCGGAGTCCTGCCCGATGAACTCGGGCGCCCGGACGATATGAAGCCGATCGCGCAACGGCACCGAATGATGTTCGGGTTCCAGACCAACGGCTCCGATCAGAACATCAGCATGTTCGCCTCGGGATGGCCGACCAAGCCGCGGGCCAATTCGACAACGACCAGCACGGTCGTCATGCAATTTCCCGACCCGGATCGCGCGCGAGAAGCCGCGGCCGAGTTCCACGACGCCGACTTCGGCGCGTACCACGACCGGAACGAGCCGGTCGCGCTGCCCAAGTACCCCCAAGCACGCGCACATTGGCGGCCCGGGTCTCCGTTCCTGCGCGCGGTGCTCGCGCACGGGCCTTACGTGGTGGCCTTCCTCGTGTCGGCCAACGCTCCCGACCGGAACGCCGTGGTCGCGCTGGCGGAGAAAGCGTACGAAGTCCAGCTCCCGCTGCTCGACCAGCTACCGCCGCTGACCGAGGAACAGATGCTGCGGCTGCCCTGGGACCCGGACCATCTGCTGAGCCGCACACTGAATCCGAATAAGACGCAGAGCCCGAGTTTCGACGCGACGCATGCCCTGTTCGGTCTGCGCGGGATCATGCAATACGCCGAAGACCGGAACTACGCGAGAGAACGTTTCACGGCGATGGGCGCCGAGAAATTCGCAATGTCCAACGGCACACTGGTGATTCGCGCATCCGGCCCGGAGGCGGCGCGCCGAGTCGCCGCGGAACGCATGACGCCCACGTTCACCGCGGGCCCGGCCGAGCCACCCCCGCACCTGCCCGACTCGGCATGCGTGGAGAACAAGTCCGGATTATTCGACGACAAACGATTCACCTGCATCGTGGCGTACAAAGAATATGTCGGATTCGTCGCCGGAAATCAGCTGCTCGACGCCCAGCAGCGCGCGGCAGCACAGTATTCCATTTTCGCGAACAGCCGATAATGCCGCAGTTTCGTCACGAACCGAGTCCAGTATGCTGCGTGGCGAACGCAGCGGCCCGCGTCGAGTCAGGAGATCGTGAAAGATGGCGATGAGCCCCGGGACCATCGTCGGCGGGTACCGCATCCTGCGGGTGCTCGGTGCGGGCGGGATGGGCACGGTGTATCTGGCCAAACATCCCAGCCTGCCCAGGACCGACGCACTGAAGGTGCTCGGCGGCGAGCTCAGCCGCGATTACGAGTTCCGGACCCGCTTCGAGCGGGAGGCCAATCTCGCCGCCGGACTCGATCATCCGAACATCGTGTCGGTGTACAACCGCGGTGAAGAACAGGGCCAGTTGTGGATTGCCATGCAGTACGTGGACGGCACCGACGCCGCCGCCGAACTGGCCCGTGACCCGCACGCGATGAGTCCGCTTCGCGCACTGCGCATCACGACCGAGGTCGGCAAGGGTCTGGACTACGCGCACCGCAAGGGCCTGCTGCACCGCGACGTCAAACCGGCCAACTTCCTGCTCTCCTCGCCCGCGGACGGCGAGGAAGAACGCGTCCTGCTCACCGATTTCGGGGTCGCCAAATCCAACGACGACACCACCGAACTCACCCAGACCGGCAGCTTCGTCGCCACCATCGCCTACGCCCCGCCCGAGCAGCTCACCGGCAGCCCGCTCGATCACCGCGCCGACGTCTACAGCCTGGCGTGCTCGTTCTTCAAACTGCTCACCAGCCGAAACCCCTACCCCGGAACGCAACCCGCGCTGGTGATGATGGGGCACCTGCACGAGCCGCCGCCGTTGGCCACCGCGGTCAACCCGGGCCTGCCTCCGGCCATCGACCACGTCTTCGCACGCGCCATGGCGAAGAACCCGGCCGAACGCTTCAACAGCTGCCGCGAATTCACCGACGCGGCCTCGAGCGCCTTCACCCCCGGCTACAACCCGACCGCCACCAATACTTCCCCCACCTACCCGGTCCAGGTCTTCGACCCGCGGCCCGCGACCGACCCACGCATCGCCGCCTCCAGGCTGCACGGCGCGGCCGCGCCGGCGCCGCGCCGCAAGCCCGTGCTCGTGGCGGGCATCGGCGTAGTTGTCGTCGCCCTCGCGGCGGGAATCGGCATCTGGGCACTGAACCGGGACGAATCCGCGCCCACCGTCGCCGCGACGAGCAGCACGGCCGCACCGAGTTCGTTGTCGCCGATCGAACAGGCGCGAGCGAACAACCCGGTGTTCCGGGGCAAGACCATCACGATGGTGGACGTACCGCGCGGCACGCAGGTCTCGATCTTTCTCGGCGGCACCCCGCAGACCAAGTTCCTGGAAGATCTCGGGTTCGTCTACAACTTGAACTACGCCAGGCAGGGCGAGGAAGCCTCGCCCAGGGAACTGACGGGTAGCGCGAAGCTGGAAGTCGCGTCGGAGGGTTACGTCCTGGCGGTGCGCAGCGACGAAAAGGCAGGCGGCGGTGGCCTGCTCGGCCTGCCGTATCAGATCGCAGGCCTCCGCGCCACGGTGATTCCCCTGGACGATCCCGCTGCCGTCGCCGCGGTCCGGAACTGGAATCAGTCCTCCGAGCAGACATTGCTCGATCGGCTGCTGCCGGTGCTGCGCAACCGAGTGAAGTAGCCGGTCGCGCCTACACCGCCCGGCACTTCCTCCGCGAGTGCATGTTGCTGCCGACGATGCGCCAACCTTTGAAAAGGCTGTCTCGCGATTGCTGGAAGGCGCCATCCTTATTCGCGTGCGCGACAACGACTCCGCTTCGGCTCTTTTAGACGAGGATTGTCGACGCTCCGGAAATCACAATGGCGCCGCCGGGAGTGCCCGGCGCCAAAATGCGCGGAACTCCGAACCACCAAGAACGTCAACAACTTCGTATGCGTGCTGCGGTGCGCCAGTCGGCTATGTCTGGGGTACTCAGCTACAAGCTGCTCAACAGCGTGTCGCCGCGCAGGACGCGCTGCTGGCAAACGCCCAATAGCCTCTTGTCGTCCGCATCACCGGCTTTCGTCGTGGCCTAACTGCAATCTGCTGGTAGCGGCGGACATTGGGGTTCGGTAAGGTGTACCGCAGCCAGCCCACTCGCCGATCATTTCAGCAGCGAGCAGGGGGAAGGAGGGGAGCCGAGCGCTGGCGTTGCCAAGTCATGCAGACCCGGTATGCACCGTGGTGTTCCGAGCGGCCTGTATGTGGCCACCGAAACCATGGACGAGCCGGGCAAAGGCGCAGGGCACTGATCTCGTGGGGCGATTCCGAACTTTTTCGAGTCGGATGGAACCGATCAGACCCACACCGCGTCCAACCAGATGTACAGGCCAACTGAGGCTTCAGCCGTTGGCCGAGACGGGAACCGAAAGGAGCCGAAATGGCAGGACAGCTCGAAGCGAGCGACGAGGCGATCACGAAGTTCGTGAACAACTGCCGGGACCGGCACACTGCTCTGCAGGCTGCCATTACCGCACTGAACACGAAGTCGGACCAGACCACCGCGACCTGGAGCGGTGCGGCACGTCAGGCGTTCGACACCTTCATGGACAGCTACTTCGCCCAGGCTCGCAAGCTGAGCGACCAGCTGGACCAGACCTCGGACAAGCTCGCCACCGCTGGAAAGAAGTTCACGGAGCAGGACCAGGCGTTCGCCCAGCAGGTGGCCTCGCAGGCCTCCAGCCTGGACCTTCCCTGATTCCACAGCTGAACCACAGACAACAAGGAGCTCCCTATGGTAGCGAACGATCCCGGGCGGATTGCCTCTAACTTCGGCGAAGTCGATGCGGGCGCCCAGGCCATCGTGTCCGAGGCCCGCAACGTCATGACCATGCTCGAAGACTTCCACAAGCAGGTCACCGACTTCGTGACGAACTACTGGAAGGGTGACGCGAACGACGCGTTCGCGTCGCTGCAGGCCCAGTGGAACACCAACATCACCCAGCTGAACACCACGCTGGAAAGCGCGGGCCGCCTGGTCAGCAGCGGCAACTCCGACCTGCAGGCCACCGACACCTCGCTGGCGGGCCTCTTCTGAGATCCCGTCTCGGCCGATTCGAGCCCCCGGTACTCGTGCCGGGGGCTCGAATCATATGAACAAGTCGGTCTCCAATTACGAAATGACGCGCACCGAGTCGCCGAAGTTCGCGCACTGGGTCTCCAACTGACCCCAACCGTCGCCGACGTACTGACAACCGATACTGACCTGGATTCCGTACTCCAGCAGGACATGCCAGCGAACAGTCGATCCGTCACCGGGTCGTTCCGAATAAGCCAGACCGGAACGGCCGCCGAACACGACATCGCGCTTCAGATCGGTCAACACCCCGGGCGGGCGTTGCGCGATCTGCGCCTCCAACTTCGCGGCGACCTGTTCATAACCCGCGCCATCGACCAGCGGCGTCTGGACCACCGTAATGCGTTGCCGGACAGCATCTTCCGGTACCAAATCGACGCGTGCCCGACCACTCTCCGGCGTCGCGGCGACACGCCAACCCGTCGGCACCCGAAATCGGATGCGGCCGAAGGTTTCCGGCTCCGCCAATGGCGTACCAGCGGGCGACGCCGCGGCGCTGGTCGGCGCTGGGCCTGTGCTCGGCGCGGCCGTCGAAGCATCGTCCTTGCGGTTCACCAGAATCACCGCGGTGACTACCGCGAGGGCGACGACTACCAAGGCGGCGACCGCCGCGAGCGCGACGCCGGTCGAGCGATGCCCCGGTTGTTGCGCGGCGGCACGGTCGCGGAGAGGTTGCATCCACTCGGCGTTGGGCGGCGTAACCGGTGCCTCGTGTTGCTGGCTCGGTGGGGTTTGGCGGCCGCGAACGAGACCGGCGCCCGCGACCGGACGTAGCTCGACGGCGGCCCCCAGGGTCTGCTCGATGGCCGCACCGAGGAGGTCGAGTTTCGCGGGATCAGCGATGCCGACCACCTGAGCCAGGTCCACTGGTCGACCGTCGAGCAGCCGTTCGATAAGGGCGCAGAGGGCGGCGAATCCCGATGAATCCGCGGTGATTTCCGCGAGCGCGAGCGTGGGTTCGTATTCGCAGGACTCGATGTGGACTCCGCGATGGCTTCGAATGACCGCGGAGGCGGTGGTGGTCAGCGAGCCGAACTCCAGCACCAGCGTGCGCTGGCTGTGGCTGGTGCCCTCGTCCGCCGCGACCGCACGCACCGCGATGTCCTCGAACACGACATCCGCTGCGCAGCGGCGCGCCGCCTCGTCGAGCACACTGCGACGGCCGGCACCCCACTCGGTCGGGCAGATCAGCGTGATCCGCTCGCATGGCGTGGCGACGCGGAGGTTGTCCAGCACGCCTGCGAAGACGGCGCCCATCGCATCCACCACCGACGGGGTGCGGGGAGGCAAGGCGATGGCATCGGCGGGGATGAACTGAACCACCGACCCGACCTGGGTGGGCGGAGTCAGCGGCTGCCCCACGACGAGATCGAAACCATTGCTGCCCAGCACGATCGAGGGCGGCAGATCCCAGTGCGTGGCAGCGCCACGCGCCCAGATGCGCGATTCCGTGATGACCAGCTCGACATCGGACATCAGAGTGGCGGCATCCACGCCGTCTGGACCAGCCCCTCGGTATTCCGGGTCACATAGGTGCCGCGGCCCGCGGGCATCGGGCTCGGACGCTTGGTGCCCATCAGCACACCCTCGTCCTTGCTGCAGCTCAGAATCAGTCCGGCCGAACCCAGATCACGCATCCTGGCCAACGTCGCCTCGAACATAGCCCTGCTGGCGCCACCGGAGCGGCGGGCGATGATCACGTGGAAACCGAGGTCGCGGGCGTGTGGCAGGTGTTCGAGCAACGCTTGGACCGGGTTGCCCGCGGAGGTGGCCACCAAGTCGTAGTCGTCGATGATGACGTACAGTTCCGGCCCGCTCCACCACGAGCGATCGCGGAGCTGCTGGGGCGTGACGTCCGCGCCGGGGGTGCGCTGGCTGACGTAGCCGGCCAGATCGTTCATGTTCTGGGTGAACTGCGGCGCCGTGGAGCCGTAACCGGCGAGATAGCCCTCCGGAACCAGGCCGAGCATGCTGCGCCGGTAGTCGCCGAGAATGAAACGAGCCTGGTCGGGGGTGTTGGACGCGGCGATGCCCTCGATCAGCGAGCGCAGCAGCGTCGTCTTCCCCGATTCGGTGTCGCCGATGATGATGAAGTGCGGGCTTTCGACGAAGTCGATGTAGACCGGCGCCAGCTCGGACTCGTTGATGCCGAACGGTATGCGCAAGCACTTGGCGTTCGGGTCGACCTGCGACGGCCAGTCGCCCGCCAGGTACAGCAGTTGCTCGCGCGAAAGCTGCTCGGGCAGCATGCGGACCTGCGGGGCATGGCGGCCCGGTGTGAGCCTGGCAATGGTGGCGACCGCGTCGCCGACCGCCTGGCCCAGGTTGTTCGGGTCGGCACTGCCGTCGATGCGGGGCAGGCCGGTCAGCATGTGCAGGCACTCCGGTGTCATACCGCGGCCCGGCCGGCCCTGCGGGACCAGCGAGGCGAACTTGCGGCCCAGGTCGGAGTCCATCGGATCGCCGAGGCGCAGCTCTATTCTGGTGCCGATCTGGTCCTTGAGCGCCGGACGCGCATCCGCCCAGCGGTTCATCGCGATGACCACGTGCACGCCGTAGGACAGACCCTGCACGGCGAGGTTCATGATGGTCTGTTCGAGCATCTCGAAGTCCTGGCGGATCGAGCCGAAGCCGTCGATCACCAGGAACACGTCGCCGAACGGATCCTCGTGCACACCGGCGGCCGCCGGGCTGCTGGACGGGTCCACCGCACGCAGCCTGCGGAATTCGGTCATCGACTCGATGCCGAGCTGACGGAAGCGCAGCTCGCGCTGGCGGACGATGGTGGTCATCTCCGCGATCGTGCGGCGGACCTGGTCCTCGTCCAAGCGGCTCGCGACCGAGCCGACGTGCGGCAGGCCCTGCAGGCTGGCCAGGGTGCCGCCGCCGAAGTCGAGGCAGTAGAACTGCACCTGTTCGGCAGTGTGGGTCAACGACATCGCCATGATCAGGGTGCGCAGTGCGGTCGACTTGCCGGACTGCGGGCCGCCGACGATGGCGACGTTGCCGCGCGAACCGGACAGGTCGACGATCATCGGATCGCGGCGCTGATCGTAGGGCCGGTCCACGATGCCGATCGGGGCGCGCAGCGTAGCGACCGGAGAGTATTCGCCCGTGAGGATGGAGCGCGGGAGGAGCTGATCGAGCGTGGGGGCCTCGTCCAGCGGCGGCAGCCAGATCTCGTGCGCGGGGCGGCCGTAGTCGCGGATCCGCGAGACCAGCATGTTCACGTTGGAAAGCTGCTCGCCGTCCTCGTCCTGATGCTCGGGCTCCACGCTCGGCTCGGGCGGGAGCGGAACGTGGTCCGCGGCACGGAACCTGACGTGTGTCGCGGTGAACGCCCGTGCTCTGACGTCGATTTCACCGGATTGAGTCGCGACGGTCATGTCGCGCTGCGAGCCGCCGCCGACGTAGGGACCGGAGACGTAGGACGCCTGGAAGCGCTGGATCTCACCGGAATCCGCCTTGAGGTAGCCGCCGCCGGGGTTGTTCGGCAGGTTGTAGGCGTCCGGGACGCCGAGCACCTGCCGGGATTCATTGGCGGAAAACGTCTTCAGACCGATCCGGTAGGACAGGTGACTCTCCAGGCCCTTGAGCTTGCCCTCCTCCAGGCGCTGCGAGGCGAGCAGCAGATGGACGTGCAGCGAGCGACCGAGGCGGCCGATCATGACGAACAGCTCCGCGAAATCCGGGTGCTGGGTGAGCAGTTCGGAGAACTCGTCGAGCACGACGAACAGGGCGGGCAGCGGGTCCAGGTCGGCGCCTGCGGCCCTGGCCTTCTCGTACTCGGAGACGTTGGCGAAGTTGCCCGCCGCGCGCAGCACCTCCTGGCGACGGTTCATCTCGCCGGCCAGGGCGTCTTTCATGCGGTCGACGAGATCGGCCTCTTCCTCCAGGTTGGTGATGACGGCGGCGACATGCGGCACACCATCGAGGCCGAGGAAGGTCGCGCCACCCTTGAAGTCGACCAGTACCAGGTTCAGCTGGTCCGGCGAGTGCGTGGCGAGCAGGCTGAGCACCAGGGTGCGCAGGAATTCCGACTTACCGGAACCGGTGGCGCCGATGCACAGACCGTGCGGGCCCATGCCGTTCTCGGCGGCTTCCTTGATATCCAGTTCCACCGGGAGACCGTCCGCGCCGACACCGAACGGAACACGCAGGCGTTCCCGGCCGTACCGCGGCCGCCAGGCGTGCTCGGGGTTGAACATGCCGATGTCGCCGAGCCCCATCAGTTGCGCCCAGGTCGAAATCACTTCGGAGTCATCGGTTTCCACGTCGCTGCTGCGCTGGGTGGCCGCGCGGTAGGGCGCGAGCCTGCGCGCCACCTGCTGGGCCTGCTGCGGGCTGATCCGGTCGATCAGCGCGAAACGCTCCTGGTTGCCGGTGGCGCCGCGGCCGACGCACTCACCGTTCTCCACGATCATCTTGATGCCGCGGGACACAGCCAGGCGCGGCGCGTAGCCGCACAGGTCGATGATGGTGACACCCTCGTAGCCGGATTCCCGCAGCTGATCGTCCTCGGCCTCGAGCAGGCCGCCGTCCACCACGATGACGATGTGCACCATGTTCGCGTTGGCAGGCTGGTTGCGCGAGTACCGAACCCGGTTGCCGAGCAACGGCTGCAGTCCCGCCATGGCCTCCCGGATCGAGCCGTAGAACATACGCTGGGTGCCGATGCCGTCCTGCGCGTCCGGATGCTGGGTGTGCGGGAGCCATTTGGTCCACTCCCACTCCCGCGCGGTGTCCGGTCCGCAGACGACGCCGACGAGCACTTGGTCCGGCGCCTGGAACATGCACAGCTGCAGCAACATCGCGCGCGTCATGTCCCGCGCCTCACCGCGGTCGCCGTCCAGCGCGATGGTGGCGAAGCCCTTGACCGCGATCGCGGTCGGCAGGTCCGGCACGGTCGAATGGGCCCGCACGAAACGGCGCAACGAAACGGCGGCGATCGGCTCGAGTTCTTCGACCGGGCCGGTCTCCGGTGCGACCAATCGGGTGGCCAGGCGCTGCCCGCCGATGCCGATGCGGGCGTGGCAGAAGTCCTTGTCCCCCGCGCGGCGTTCCCACATCCGGCTGGTGCCGGCGAGCATCCAGATCAAGCCCGGCTCCGGATGGCTCCACTCGACGGAAGCCCGCTGCTGGCCCGCGGTCTCGTTGACGTCCTTACGGACCTGGTCGAGGTAGCGCAGATAGTCCTTGCGATCCTCGTTGGCCTCCGCGGCCTTCTGTCCCTTGCCACCGCCCTGGCCGGCGAACATGCCGACCATGGAGAACAGCATCATGATCGGGAACATCATGGTCATCGGATTGGACGCGATGCCGCCGCCCTGGGTGAAGAGCAGGGCCATCATGCCGACCATGCCGATCACCATCACGACCGGCATCAACTTCATCAACAGGTTTCCCGGTGTCACCCGGGGGATTTCGGGCGGCGGCTGCAGGGTGACCTCGCCGCCGGGCGTGCGAGGCATCTCGCGGCGCGCACGGCGCTGGAAGCGGACAGTGCTCATCGACGAGAATCCCCCTTCGGCACGCTGTGATTCGGCCTCAGTGTAGAGGTCACAGCGGACATGTCGTACAGTTCGACCAGCATTCTGCTTCCCGTACCGTGGGTTCGCAAGCTCGCCCTCGGTCGGCGGTGTCGCGGAATCACGAGGTAGAAGACCGAGTTGGGGGAAGCTTGACGCACGCGCGACTTGACCGTATCGACGAAGAATCCTCGCGCGGGATCGTCCGCGCTCCCGACCTCGCCCGGGTGACGATTCTGGCCAAGCACACCCAGGTGGATATGGCCATCCCGGTGGACGTGCCGGTCGCACTGGTGATTCCGAGCGTCGTCGACATGGTCGCCCAGCACAGCCGCACCAATGAGTTCGACAACGAGGGCGAGCGTTTCGAGCCCGCGGAATGGGTGCTCGCCCGGATCGGACATCCGCCGTTCTCCAATTCGCTGAGCCTCGGCGAGCACGGCGTCCGGGACGGCGAGCTGCTGATGCTGGAGAGCGCCTCGCACACCGCGCCGACGCCGCTGTTCGACGACATCATGTACAACGTCGCGATCGCCGACACCGACCACTACCGCAGCTGGACACCGAAAGTCGCGCGGATCACCGGCTCGGTGCTCGCCGCGGTCACCATGGTCGTCGGCTGCCTCGGCCTGCTGCTGTCCCCCGGCTCGCTGCCGATCGGGGTGGGCGGCTCGGTCGCGCTGTTGGTCGCGATCCTGCTCGTAGTGGCGGCGACGGTGCTGAGCAGAATGTACGGCGACACGCGCACCGCGTTGGTGCTCGGCGGCTGCGCTCTCCCGGCCGCGTTCAGCGCGGGCATGCTCTCTGTGCCGGATCACTATGACTGGGCGCACATTCTGCTCGGGTCGGTCTTGACGGGCGCGACGGCGATTCTGGCCTGGCGGGTGACCGGCGTCGGTCTCGCGTTGTTCATCGGCGCGGCCACCCTCGCGGCGTACGCGGTGCCCGCGGCGCTGGTCGGTCTGCTCACCGATCAGCCCGAGCGCGCGATCGGCGCGGGCGCGGCGGCACTCGGGCTCGGCGGCCTCTCGCTGGCGCCGCGGGTATCCATGCTGCTCGCGAAACTGCCGCTGCCGCCGGTCCCTTCGCCGGGCACCCCGATAGATCCGACCGAGGACGATCCGGACGATCACCGCGCGCTGCCGACCATGGACATACTGCGGGTGAAGTCGGAACGCGCCCGCATGTACCTCGCGGGCCTGGTCGCCGCGACCACGCTGATCACCGCCGGTGGCGCGCTGGCGGCCACCGACCCGACGACCGACGACCCGTACTGGCAGGGCATCGCGCTCGCGCTGGTCTGCGCGGCGGTGCTGATGTTCCGCAGCCGCACCTACGCCGGCGCGGAGCAGGCCGTCGTGCTCATCGCGGGCGGCTCGGCGATCGTGCTGATCATGTTGGTCGGCGCCGGATTCGCGATGGACCAGCCGCTCGCCGTATTCGGCGCGGCCATGGTCGCGCTGGTCGCGGCACTGATCCTCGGCATCATCGTCCCGAACCAGTCGGCCACGCCGCCGATGCGCCGCGGCGTCGAACTTCTCGAATACGCGTTCGTGGCGGCCGTGCTGCCCCTGGTGTTCTGGGTCACCGACCTCTACTCCCTCGTCCGCGGGCTGTGAAGCGCGTACTACGCACCGGCGCGGCCGCGGCGGTGCTGTCGCTGAGCGTGTCGTTCGGAGTGGGCACGGGCCAGGGCATCGCTTACGCCGATCGGCCGCCGCCGGTCGATCCTGGCCAACTGCCATCGGGTGATCCGGCTCGGCCGTTGGACAAAACCGAGCGCCCGGCCAATGCCTCCTGCTATTCCACCCAGCAGGGCGGCGACGGCCCCGCCGTTCCCATTCCGCAGCGATCGCTCAACCTGCCGCACGCGTGGGAGTTCTCCCGTGGCGAAGGCCAGCTCATCGCGGTGATCGACACGGGCGTCGTCGCGCACCCACGCCTGCCCGATCTCGAAGCGGGCGGCGACTATGTGGCGGAACCCGGCGACGGCACCAGCGAGGACTGTGACGCCCACGGCACGGTCGTCGCAGGCATCGTCGCCGCCAAACCCGTAGAGGGACAGGGTTTTTCCGGCGTAGCCCCGGAGGCGCGAGTTCTCTCGATCCGCCAGACGAGCGCCCTGTACGAGATCCCCGGCAGGCAGGACAAACGGCCGGAAGATCCGCCGAAGGGATACGGCAGGCTCGATGCGCTCGCCTCGGCGATCCGGCGGGCTGCCGACCGGCGCGCTTCGGTCATCAACATCTCGCTGGTCTCGTGCGTGCCGAATGGCCAGAGCTTCAACGACGGCCCGGTCGGCGCCGCTGTGCGTTACGCGACGTTGGAGATGGACGCCGTCGTCGTGGTCGCGGCAGGCAATACCGACGGAAACTGCAAGCCGAGCAACCCCGGGATCGACCCGCTGAAGCCGGAGGGCGATCAATGGAACAACGTGACCACCAATGTCACGCCCGCCCGCTACGACGACTACGTCCTGACCGTCGGATCGATCGACCAGAACGGCGCACCGTCGAATTTCACCGTGCCGGGGCCATGGGTCGGCGTCGCGGCACCCGGTGAGGACATCGTCTCGCTCGATCCGCGCGGGACCGGCACCATCACCGGCAAATACGACGGCCAGAGCCTGGTGCCGCTCAAGGGCACGAGTTTCGCGGCGCCCTATGTGTCCGGTGTGGTCGCCTTGGTCCGCGCGCGCTTCCCCGAACTCAGCGCTCTCGACGTCATCAAACGCATCCAGGCCACGGCGCACGCCCCGGCCGAAGGCTGGAACCCGTACGTCGGCTATGGCGCGATCGACCCGATTGCCGCATTGACAGCCGAAGTACCGAAAGCGCTCCCGCCGAAGAAACCGGCGGCGCCGCTGAGTGTGCAACTGGCGGTTCCCGCGCCATCTCCGGCGCCGGACCACCGCGCTCGCAACGTCGCGTTGATCGGCAGCGGCAGCGTCGCGGGACTACTGATCCTGGGCATGCTCGCTTCTTTCCCGATCCGCCGCCGGTTCGGCGTCCACGAGGACGGGTGAGAACTTCCGTGTTCCCGATCTGGCGCCGACCTGTGCGACTCCGACCGGCCAACGTGCTCGAGTGAACGGCGGCAGCTAGCGTGCACGTGTTGCAATGCGGTAGCTGAATACCGCGTCAGATCGACACAGGTAGCTGCCATGTCATCCGTAATGTCCGATTCCGATCCCCAGAGCAAGCCCGGCGTGGCGACAACGGCGAGCCCGCCCGTGCTCACCCGCAGGCAGGCATGGGAACGTGCGACGAATGCGCCGATGATCATGCTCGCGGTGTGCTTCGTCGGCATCTACGCCTGGTACGTGCTCGACACCGGTGCGTCACAGGAACTGGATGCCTGGCTCACGCGTGCGGACGTGGCGATCTGGGCGGTTTTCGCGGCGGACTTCGCTATCCGGCTGTGGTTGTCCACGAATCGCTGGCGCTTCGTGCGCACCCATCCGCTGGAGTTGCTGATCGTATTGCTGCCGCCGTTCCGTCCGGTGCGGCTGGTCCGGGCGGCGCTGCTGCTGGTCGACACGGTGAACCGGAGAGCAGTGACCCGTGCCCGCATGGCGGTGTTCGTCGGCACCAGCTCGGCGCTCGTGATCCTGCTGTGTAGCCTGGCATTCTTCGATGCCGAGTACGGGGTCGAGGACAGCAAGATCGATAGCTTCGGCGACGCGCTGTGGTGGTCGATGGTGTCGGTGACGACCGTCGGCTACGGGGATGTCTATCCGGTGACGACCGAGGGTCGCTTCGTCTCGCTGATCCTGATGACCTTCGGCATCGGCCTGATCAGCTTCGCCATCGGCACCACCACCAGCTGGGTGATGGACCAGCTGAGGTCCGTCGAACAGTCCGCGGAGCGTGCCGATATCGAGATCGGCCTCCTGGCCGAGGAGGTCCGTGCCCTGCGCGCCGAGGTCGCCGCGCTCGCCAGTTCGGCCGCCGACAACCCGGCGGCCCCGATGGCACCAGCTGATACGCATGGTCCGTAGCCATTCGGCCGGTCGGCCAGGCCACCGCGCCGCAGCCAGCCCCTTTGCCCATCTGGTACAGCACTTCCGCACTCGCTCCCGCATTTGCTCGGGCATCGGTTCCCAGATCTGGAAGGCCGCGAATATGCGGTCGTCAACTGCTGCCGTAGGTTCGGCCCATGGCGGCAGCAAATGGTGTGCAAGTTTGGGTGCCGAGCCTGGGGGGTATGAAGCCGAACGCTAGATGTCACAGGAAAGAGGAAAGGGTTCTACATTGATCAACGTCAAAAAGCCGATCGCCGTGTGTGCGGCCGCAATCGGGATCACTGCCGGGGCGGCGGTATTCCTCCCGGCCACGGCATCTGCGGCAACATATGGCGGACAGTGCGGTGAAGGTTTCAAGGTGATCGACTCACACGAGTTGAAGGGCGGCACGGTCTTTCTCACCTACGACGGTAGGACAAACTGCGTGGTCACCGTGCGGGACAAGCCGGGCGAGGCGATATCGATGGGCGCCGGTGTGCGGCAGTCGAAGGACCACTCCCAGGTGGTCGTGAACGACGACCGCGTCTTCACCCACTTCGCTTATGCGAAGATCGAAGCGGAAGGCAAGTGCATCGACTGGGGCGGCCGCATCAAGGACGACCTCTTCGAGGAATTCGGCGTGCACTGCGGTAACTGAGCCTCGATCCACCGGCGTCCTTGCGGCCGTCGGTATGCCAGGAACGGGAAAGTGTCCTTCAAGCTGGGATGATTGCTGTTGTCTCGGCAACAATCGTGCAGTTCGAGAAGGCACTTCCCGTCTGGACAAAGCCCGCGGTGCCGCCCTCCGCCGCAAGATCATCGCTGTCCCCGCACGGCTGACCTGGCCACGGCGAAACCCGTGCTGCATCTCCCCGCACTGGCCCTGGACCGAAGATCTTTAGTTGCAACTGTAGTTGGGATCGTTGTCTTCGCGGTATGCGCGGACGGTGGTGTCGATCAGGCGCCGCATGCAGGGGCCTACGTCGATCAGGAGGATCCACCGTGCCCCGTTGCCGAACCACACAACGCATCGAACCGGTGGCGGAAGTGTTCGGCCTCGTCTCCGCGTAACCGCGAGACTCCGACTCGCACTGGTCGGAGCTCTTGTACCAGGCGCGGAGAGCTGACCGGGCCTTTCAGCAGCGATAAGGCCATGTGCCCCTCGGTGATTGCCGTGTTGAGATCGCCGAGACCAGCGAGCGACGCCGCGAAGTACGCACGGTACGACGCCTCGTCTCGCGGAAGCATGGTTCCTCCACTGCCGATCGCCTCGCGATAAACGGTTGCCGCCCTACTGTGCTGTCCCAAGTAGGAGCGCCCTCTCGCCTCGATGGATTTGATCTCGGCCGGAGTGACGAAATGCAACCAGATCGGGTCATCCGAATCATCGAGGCCACGGTCCACTTCCCGCCAGGCGCGGATCATGGCCTGTTCGAACTCGCGTCCCTCGCCAACCGCCGCGTGCGCCACTGCTACTCGCGCAGTGCGGAGTGCGTTCAAACGCGCTGAAGGGATTCGGCGGGCAAGTTCGCTTGCACGCTGCGCCAGATGTACCGGCTCACGGCTCGTCGGACGTTTCGTGGCGAGGAAGGACATGTTCGCGACGGCGTCCTCCAGCAACTCTTCCTTTCCGCATTGTTCTGCGAGAAGAACTGCCTCCGTGTAGAACCGCCTCGCCCTCTCAAACCGCCCGATGTCTTCGGCGACCCAACCTGCGAAACCGGCGAGCCGACAGGCCGCATCGATCAAGTCCGCGCCTATGCGGGAACCGTATTCACCATGATCGACCAGGCGACGAGCCAGACCGTACTGCTGTATTACGAAGTCAGCGATCCTGCCGCCGCCGTACACGTTATCGTGCTCCCACAGCTGCTGAGTCACCCTGCGCAGGTACGCGATGTGGCCAGTTCCGACTCGTATCGGATCCGACCACGGCAGGTCAGCCGCCGCACCCGTAGCCGCCACCGCGATCGTTGCTGTCTGAACGAATTGCCTGCGATCCACGTCATCGACTCCTTCACCGGGCCTATCCTCGATGGTCCCTGTGTTGGTGTCGCCGAGCAAGAGCGGCAACAGCGCGCAGCGGGGGATGCCGAGCGCATCCGCAGCCCGGATCAACTCGCGCACATCGAAAATCGTGCCGACCTCACCACGTTCGACCCGCCCGGCATGGGTTCGATCCCAGTGCAGTAGCTCCCCGAAGTCGACCTGGGACAAGCCCATCTGCTTACGCACGAGCGCCAACGCCGGGCCCGGCTTGCCCGAGGCGAGCAACTGCCGGAACCGCGGCGAATCCCACACAGCGGTGAACGGTGAATCGGTCACATCCGGCCCCCTACCCCGAAGCGATACGCAATACCCGGAACTTTATGCCCGCCAACACAAATCACGGCGGCAAACAGCAGAAATCGCGCAATCGGGCCGGTCGGCCGACGCTGTCGCCGCAGCGCTTGCCGCGGCCGAGGCTACTGAGAGTCCGGCGCCGGGCCGATGACATCTCCTTGGCACATCGGCCGCAAAGGGTTGCCGGTCGGTGGCGTGAGCCCCCGGCGCCGGACGCTCGATTTCCTGTCGACGCGAAAGGACAGAGCATGACACGGCCGCCCATGACGCCGCAGCCGCCCGCCCCACAAGTCCTCCCCAAGGCGCTGGGTTACCTGCGCACCGACGTGAGCGGGCCGAACTGGCAGCAAGACGAGCAGGCGATCCTGGCACTGGCCACCCGGCTCGGCTACGACCTGGTGAAAACCGTGCGCATGAACCCCGAGATCCACGACCCGCTGTCCCGGCTGCTGATCATCGTCCGCCGCCTCGATATCGCCGCGGTGATCACGCCGACCCTGGAACACATCGGGGGCCCCGGCCGCGTCTGCCGCGTCTGTTCCCTGATCACCATCGCCCCGGAATACGACTGGGCACTCGCCTACAAACCATCCGACGGAAGTGGGCAATAGTGCCCGCGGAGTTCGCAGTCGTATTGACCGTCACAGCCGCCGTCGCCGGGCTGCTCATCCTGCTGTTCTGGGTGCTGCCCTGGCTGATCGACAGCGCATCCCAGTTGCCCGACCACACCGGCGAAACCCGGGAATACGCGAGCTCCCACGCGGCACCGCGCAGGCCGTACCCGGTGGACGAAGCCCACTGGGTAACGCAGGACCACATCGACTGCGACGCCCGCACCTGCGCTGCCAAGGCCGCAGCCATCGACGTGCTCATCGAAGCCGGGCACATGAAACCAGCGAGATACTTCCGGTGAACCCGACAGCTCGCCGATGTCCTCGACCGCTGGTGCGCAGGAACCCTGGCACGAACTCGCCGGTTCAGGCGCTGACCGATCGGCTACTTCGCCGAGGCGACCGGCTGCTTGGCGGGTGCGGAGTCCGGTGCGACGCCGTCGTGCGCCACCATGGCGGCGTCGCGGCCCATGGTCGGACCGCTGGCGAGCAGCCCGACGATCGGCCACGGCGCCGGTTCCGGCGTGACGCCGGACTCCTTGTCCATGCCGAGCGCCTTCGCCGCCTCATTGTCCTTGATACCGAAGCGAACTCCGGTGTCGGCGACGTAGAACATGCTGTCCTTGCGTCGGCTGTCCGGTTCGATGCCGGTGGTCTGCACGAAGGCGCCCGAACCTGGTTTGAAGTACACGGAGTCGACGTTGTCGCCCTTGCCGTCGGCCTGCGCGAGCGGAACCGCCTTGGCGTTGGCGGACATCGGCAGATCGCTGCCGTCGATGACCGCCAGCTCCGCCCGCACGGCGACATCGGTATTGCCCGCGACGCCCGGGATGGGCTTCCACGACAAGCAGCTCACCGGCCGCGCCTTGGGCTGGATGATCGTCGGTGCGGTGTCAGGGTAGGTGTCGACGTTCAATGCCCTCGACTCCGGCGCGTTGGTCTTGTCGAAAGATTCGATGGCGGTGCCGTGGTCGGGGTTGCGTTGCGAGCTGCGGATCACTTCGGCGGTAAACGGGCTGATGGGCTGCAGACCGTTGTGCAGCAGGACGTAGTTCTGATTCGCCTTGCCATCGAGCTGGACGACGGTGCCGATCTTCAGGCCGTTGATCGAGTAGCCGGACGGCTGGCCGCCCGGATCGGTGATCTTCGGCGGCACAATCGGATTCACCTCGGGAATCGCGTTGAGCAGACCCTCGCTGATCGGCCGCGGGGGTACGCCCCGGATGTTCAGCGGATCGGTGACGGTGGGGTCGTTCATGTCGACGCGGGCGCGCGTGTTGTTCCAGACCAGATAGGCCGCGTCCCTGCCCTTCACCAGCAGCGCCTTGTCCTTGGCCATCGGCGCGGCCTTGTCGCCCAGTTCCAGGTCGCCGATCAACACGGAGGTGCTGCGGTCGTCGCTGCCGTCGGTCTTCAGCGAGTCGCACACGGTCCAGACGCGCCCCTTGCCCTCCTTGTCGAAGTGCAGCGAGCCGGGAGCGCCTGGGATGCCGATCAATTGGCCGCGCGGCTTCTTGCCCAGCTCCGATTCCTTCACGATGGCAGGCTTGGCCGCCTCGCCCGCGGCCAGCCGCGCCGAGGCCAGATTCAGCGCCGGATGCACCACGTCGTCGAGTACCACGTAGACCGCGCCGGAATCCTTGCCGATCAGGATCTTGTTGTCGCCGATCTTGTCCTGCGGGCGCAACAACGCGAGCACGCCGCAGCCGGCCAGTACGACGCAGGCCAAGATCAGGCCCGCGGCGTACGCGCGGGACTGGGAACGCATGGGGTCGTGCAGCATTCGCACGTCCCGGCGCACCAAGGCGTGCTCCATCCGCCGGACCAGAAAGCGATAGCCGCTCACCTGCCAGCGTGTAGTGGGTTTTGAAGGCATTATTCCTCCCCCGAACAGTGCTCGCGTTCGCCGAACACAGTACAGTTCCCGAGGACTCTTGTTCAGCTCGGCCATGACAAACCGGCCGACACCGGGTACATGGGGGGGCGATAATGGCGGAACCGGCAGGCGTGGGACCACGACCGCTGCTCGGGCGCATCTCGATGCGGAACCTGCTGATCGCGCAGATCATCGGGTTGATCGCCGGAGTGATCGCGCTGCTCGCCGGTCTACCCGGGCTCCCAGCGCTCGGCGTGGCGGTGGTCGCGATGTCGATCCCGCTCATCCCGGTCGCCAAACGCACTCTGCTGGACTGGATCGTCACGTGGTGGCGCTATCTCACCCGTCGGGAGTACGAGATCGGCAACACCGTCGACTATCGCGGCACGGACGGGCGTTCACTCGGCCTGTTCTGGGACGGCAGCCGCGTGGTGACGGTCGTCGAGGTGCTGCCCCCGCCCGGCGGCCTGACCAGGATCGCCCGCACCACGGTGCACGCCTCGCACCTGCTTCCGCTGCCGGAACTGGCGAAATGCCTGAACCAGCACGACATCCTGCTCAGCGGCATCGACATCATCAGCCACGGGCACCGCAGCCGCTCCGGCACACCCGCGGGCCAGATCTACGAATCGCTGCTCGGTCCGCTGCCGGCCACCGCACACCGCACGGTGTGGCTGGCGATCAGTTTCGACGCGGTGGCCTGCCCGGAGGCCGCGGCCCGGCGCGGCGGCGGGGCCGAGGGCGCCTCGCGGGCGGTCACCATCGCGACCCAGCGCATCATGCGCACGCTCGAGGACGCCGACTGCAACGCCCGCATCCTGACCGCGCCCGAGATCCGCAAGGCGGTCCTGCAGATCACGGGCGGCTACGACCCGCGGTCCCTGGAACACCGGTGGCGCTACGCCGAAATCGGCAACAGCGTGAACATCGGCAGCGCCGTCGACCCCAAACGCCTCGGCTCCGACCTGCTCGCCCAGCTGTGGGTGGCGCCGTCGCGCGGCACCACGGTGGCGGTGCGGCTGCGCCCCGGCCGTTCGGCCGAGTCGGTGAGCATCGGCGCCGCATGGCGGCTGACCGCGCGGGAGCTGCCCGAGCGAACCAAGTTGTCGGACATGATCTCGATGAACGGACGCCACCGCGACGGGCTGCTCGCCCACCTGCCGATCGCCATCCCGGACCTGGACGACACCGTGCCGATGATCGAGTACCCCATCGAGGTGATCGACGTGCTGCACCTGCCTTCCTCGGGCTGCGGCCAGCTGATCGGCTCGGACGACGAAGGAAACGGCGTCGCCGTCCGGATCGTCGGCGCGGGTATCTCGACGGTGTACGTCGCGGGCGAGCTGTACCTGGCGCAGCAGTTGGTGTTCCGCGCGCTCGCGGTCGGCGAGCGGATCCTGATCCGCACCGACCGGGCGCAGGCGTGGGAGAACTTGGTGACGACGATCGGCAATCCGGAGCGGCTGACCATCGCGGTCGAAACCCACCAGTCCGACGCGGGATTCACCGCCACGGTGGTGGATGGTGTGCTCGCCCCTGCCCCGCACGCGGGCGTCACCACCATCTACGTGACGGGTGATCCGATGGGCTGGCCCGCGACCCGTCCCGACCTGGCCCTCCACCAGCCCGGCGCGATCGGCAACCATGTGGTCCTGCGTACCGGCACCGCGCAGGTCGACCTGACGCTGGTGTCGATCCCGCGCGAGGCCACCTACATCGGTCAGCCGCGTGGCCGCCGTACCGTGGCGGCGGCTGGATAGCGGGCTAGCCGGGATACGGGTCGGCGGCGCGGGCAGCCCGCAAAGTGCGTGCCCACCAGGCCAATTGGCGCAGCATTCGCTCGGCGGCGTCGATCGCGGCGCCGTCGCGGGTGTCACCCGCCGCATCGAACCGCTTCTTGGCCTGATGAAAACTGACCGTCTCGCGGACCGAGACCATATGGATCTCGGCGACGACCTGACGCAGCTGCTCCACCGCGCGCAGTCCGCCGGAAAGGCCGCCGTAGGAGACAAAAGCGATGGGCTTGGCGCGCCATTCATGTTTGGCGGTGTCGAACGCGGTCTTCAGCGACGCCGGGTAGCCATGGTTGTATTCGGACGTTACGACGACGAAGGCATCGGCGGCGCGCAGCCGAGCACGGTAGGCCGTGGTCTGCTCGGTCTCGGTGAGGTCGAGCGGCAACGGGGTGTGCGCGAGATCGATGACACCCGTATCGAATTCGGCATGGGCGCGTAGCGTGCGCAGAAACCAGTCGGCGACCACCGGAGCGAACCGCTCCGGACGCACGCTGGCCACGATGACCTCGAGCCGCAACGGGGTGTCCACCGCGCGAGCCTAACCCCCGGAGTGTCCGCCCACAGACACCGGCGCGCTCGATCGACCGACCGGCCCGCAGGCGCTGCGCCCCGCGGACCAGGTCGCGGTGCTCACCTCTTCCACCTCGGGCAACCCGGTTTTCGGCGACATTTCACTGGCTATCCGGCTTGCCGTGGCAGTAGGGTCGACGTGGGGTGAGGGGGGAACTGTGATCATCGGACGCTGGCTGCTGATCGAAACGCTCGGACCGGTCGGCACCTGGTCGCTGCTGGCGGCCGGTTCCGCGCCGCGAGCGTGGAAGTCGTATCGGCGCGCGGTTCCCGCGCGGCTGCAACGGTTCGTCACAGCGGCCCACCACTCCGGCGCCGCGGTCGAGCACCAGCTACCGCCGTCGCGCCACGTCTGGTCGAGACGGCGCGTCCGGGCGCAGCCGCTGCTCGGCCCGGGTGCGCGGGTGCACGCGGTCCGGTTATGGGTCGGCAGCGGCGCCCCGCCACCGCCGGTCGGCGTGACGACCTTCAGCATCGACGGCCGCGCCAGGCGGATCGAGGCGGTCCGGGACGAATCCGGCCCGCATTGCGATCACCGGCCGGTGGTGTGGTTCGGCGCCGAGGTCTTCGAGGCGATGGAGCGCTTCGACGGCGCACTCGAATTCGTCGCCACCATCGCGCGCGCCGAACCCGGCGTCCGCTGGCTCGACACCGCCACCCTGCGCTCCGCGGCCGGCCCGCGCACCCTGCTGCTGGCCGCGCGCAATCCGGACCCGGACCGCCACCACTGGGTGGGCGTTGCCGCCGATGTCACAGCAGACATTGCCCCGCAAGCGAAATCGCTGGAATCGGCGGCATTGGATCTGTTGCGCGGCACGCGATCGAATCGCTACCTCGCCGTCGTCGATCTGGCACAGGTCCGGCTGATCCGCTGGGTCACCGAGCCCGTGCCCGGCTTGCGCTGGGGTGGACCGGCGGACGAACGTACCGTGCCGCATCCACAGGACCGTCCGCGGATTCTGGCCGCACGCGCCGATCTCCGCGCCGGTATGCAACGAGTGGGGTTGGCCGGAGTTCGGCTGGCGACGATGGAGGGCGGCTGGATCGTCGCCGACCTGGAAGCCGAGCCGCTGCCCAGCGGCGTGCCCGGCGCGCTGTCACCGGAATTCGCTGTGGTCCAGGTGACGATGCACCGTCCGAGCAACGGCCCAGGTGACCACGCACTGCCCGAGCAACCATCCAGGTGACCCCGAGCGGCTGATTCCAAGTAACGACGCGGGGCGCCACAGCAGATGACCGACACTAGCGACAGTCCCTCTGACCATGCGCCCGTCCGAGTGAGAAATTGATCAGTCGAGGGTCGCCGCGAACTCGGCAAGGCCGAGGGAGGGAACCACGGAGGCAGTGAAATCCAATGCGTGCCTGGCCCGTTCCGGGGCGGCGACAAAATGCCGGACGTCACCGATGTGGTACTGACCGGTCACCACCGGCCCGGGCCCGCCATGCGCGCGCGCCATGATCGAGGCCACCTCCCAGAGCGTGATCGGGTGTCCCGACGCGATGTTCAGCGCGACGAAGCCCGGCAGCGCGCGCTCGACCGCCGCCACGGTGGCCACGACCGCGTCGCGCACGTGGACGAAATCCCGGACCTGCCCGCCATCTTCGAAGACCTGCGGCGCGCGTCCTTGCGTCAGCTCGGCCCGCAACCGCCCCACCAATCCCGCCCGCGCTCCCGCGCCGTAGACGTTGTGCATCCGCAGCGCGGTGACGGCGCCACCGGTCGCCAGCCCCCAGGCCAGCGCGTAATTCTCCTGGGCGAGCTTGCTGGCACCATAAGCACCGCGCGGACGCAGCCGCGCGTCCTCCCCGACCGGCTCCCAGGTCAGCACCTCGCCGGTGCGTGGAGCGCGATGGTCGAACATGCCGCGATCGAGATCCGCCCTGCGTCGCAGGTTCGGGAAGAACGGCCCGCTCTGCGCACCGCGATAGCGGCCCTCGCCGTAGACGCTGATCGACGAGGCGAGCACCAGGCGACCGACGCGCGCCCGCTCCATCGCTCCGAGCAGCACCGCGGTACCGAGGTCGTTGTGCGAGGCGAACTCGGCGGCCTGCCCGCCCGCGGTCACCGCCGCGAAATGACAGACGACCTCCACTCCGTCCAGCAGCGGCGCGAGCGCCTCGGCGTCGCGCACGTCCACCCGCGAAACACCTTCCTGCGGTTGCGCGTTCGGTCCGTGCACCGAGTCGAGCAGCAGGTCCGCCGCGACCACCTGGTGGCCCGCGGCGATCAGGGCGCCGCGCAGGTGCCCGCCGAGGAAACCGGCCGCGCCGGTGACCAGTACCCGCATCCGGCTCAGGGCAGTTCGAAGGGCAGCGACACGCCCGCGTGGACGCGGCACCGCTCGCAGGTGTCGGTGCCGTCCACCGTGGCGACCGCGCGGCGGATGAGCTCTTTGAACGGCGCGAGATTGCGCTCGAACTCGGCGAACACGTCCACCGCGTGCACGCCGTCGCCCTCTTCCAGGCCCGCGTCCAGATCGGTCACCAGCGCGACGGCGGCGTAGCACATTTCGAGTTCGCGGGCGAGCACGGCCTCCGGGTGGCCGGTCATGTTCACCAGATCCCAGCCCTGCGCGGCGAACCACCGGCTCTCCGCGCGCGTGGAGAACCGCGGCCCCTCCACCACCACCATGGTGGCCGCGTGCATCATGTGCAGCGCGTCGGACTCGGCCTTGATGGCGGCGGCGCGTAGTTCCTCGCAGTACGGGTCGGCGAAGGACACATGGATGCCGCCGCCATCGAAGTAGGTCTGCGGGCGAGCAGAGGTCCGGTCGACCAACTGGTCCGGCACCGCGACCGTGCCCGGCCCCCAGTCCGCGCGCAGGCTGCCGACCGCGCAGGGCGCGAGGATCCGGCGCACGCCCAGCGAGCGCAGCGCCCACAGGTTCGCCCGGTACGGCAGGGTGTGCGGAGCGAATTCGTGGTTCTTGCCGTGCCGCGGGAGGAAGGCCAGCGGTCTGCCTTCCACCTCTCCGACCGAGATGGGCGCACTCGGCGCGCCGTAGGGCGTCTCCACCTCGACGGTGCTCGCCTCGGCGTCGAAGAAATCGTAGAAGCCGCTGCCGCCGATGACGGCGAGCGCGGCCCGGGGGTGCGAACTCATACCGCAATTGTCTCGTCTCGGCGCTGCTCCCGCCCAGGGGGATCGGCGTTGGCCCCCGAACATGGCAGCATCGGCCAGGTCGCCGAGGTCCGCACCAGGGATCGGCGGTCCGGCCCGACAGGGCGCACACACGCGCCCCGACCTGACAAGCCGAACCGTTAACTGTACCCTAGGGGGGTATTGATCCGGTTCTCGGACCGGCAGACAGCGAGGAGACACCGGTGGCAGCTACCCCCCACGACCACGCGGCGCCGGAAGCCGCGGCGCACGGCTACATCACCGCCAAGGACGACTACCTCAAGCGGCTGCGCCGCATCGAGGGTCAGGCGCGCGGTCTGCAGCGGATGGTCGAGGAGGAAAAGTACTGCATCGACATCCTCACCCAGGTGTCCGCCATGACCAAGGCCCTCCAGGCGGTGGCGATGGGCCTGCTGGAGGATCACATCAGCCACTGCGTGGTGGACGCCGCGGTCGCGGGCGGCCCGGAGGCGGAAGCCAAGATCAAGGAAGCCACCGACGCCATCGCCCGGCTCGTCCGTTCCTGACCAGCGGTAATCGCGCGCACCGCGCACTCCTTGCACCCGCCGGTACCGACTGCTGGTAGACAGCGGCCATCGTCACCCCGCCCGGCCGCGGTGAACGTCCGTGGTCACCGCACTGGCTAGGCCTGCTCCAGTACGTCGAACGGGATGGTCGCCTCGACCGGGTCATCGAGCAACAGCACACGCCGATGGACGGTGTGCACCAGGTACCGGCGACCGGACCAGTCGAGACGGTATTCCTCGATTTCGTCGATCCGTTCCTCCTTCTGATCCAGGCGGACGATCAAGTAACGAGGAATACCCGCAGTCGCGTACTGGATTCGCTTGTCGGTGATATCGACGTCGATGGTTGATTCGGACGTCACCTCGACGACGAGCAGAATGTGCTCCCGCACCGTGTTGACGTCGTATGGCTCGCAGTCCCGAATCCAGACATCGGGATAGCGGATGTTCAACCGCCGATCGGCCGCAGAAGACTCCGTATCAGGGAATCGTGCGGCAATGTCGGAATCCACGACCATGCACGGCCCACCGTCACGTCGCGCAGCCTCCAACAACCCAGCCAAACGCCGCACCACCCGACTGTGCAAAGGGCTCTGGGCCATCAGCCGCACAACGCGCCCTTCGACGATCTCGATGTCACCGAGCCGAGCCGCCGCCCCATCGGCGAACTCCTCGGCGGTCAGACGCAGTTCGTGTTGCCCGTCGGGAGCGCTCATGCCGGACATCATTGCAGGCACGGCCGCACCGAGCCACCGAGCGGCGACCAAGCCACAGGCAGAGTCCTGTGCGAAGACAGCATGAGCAGAGTTCTCGAGGGCGAAACCCGGAAGGCGCGGTTCACCCGTGCCAGCGGCGGTAGACGGCGGCCGCGCCCGGATGCAGCGGGGTCGAGCCGGTGCTGATCAGCGATCGTCCGTCGAGGAACTGGGTGCCCGCCGCCACCGTGGGCACCAGCGCGTCCGCGTGCCACACCAGCAGTTCCACGATCGATGCGGCCACCTCCTCGGGCATGGTGGTGGCGGCAAGCAGCAGGTTCGCCACGCCGATGGTGTGCACCGCGACGCTACCGGGATAGGCGTCGGCGGGGATCGCGACGCGGTCGTAGACCGGACCGAACCGCTCCCGCATCGGCGCGGAGAGTTCGCCCATGTCCACCAGCCGCATCCGGCTCGGCACCGCGAGCAGCGTGGTCGGCACCCCGCCCGCCCAGAGCAGTGCGTCCGCCGCACCGCCCGCCAGAGCGGCCACCGCCTCGGCCAGCGGGCGATGCGAGATCGCCACGTCGACGGCGGGATCCAGGCCCGCGACACGCAGGATCCGTTCGCCGGTCAGCGCAGCGCCCGATCCTTCCGCGCCCAGACTCACCCGCGTCCCACGCAGATCCGCGACCGAGCCGATCGCGCTGTCGGAGCGCACCACCAGCTGCAGGTAGTTCTCGTACACCCGCCCCAGAGCGGAGAGCCGATCGGTGGTGTCGCGCGCCGAGTCCGCGAGCGCGAGCGCGGCATCCACCTCGCCCCGGGCGAGCAGCGCCAGATTCTCTTGCGAACCCGATGTGGTGACCCGCTCGATGCGCACGTCTCCGGCCTCCGCGGCTGCGGCGCCGAGCAACCCCGCGAAGGCGTAATAGAAGCCGCCGACCTCACCGGATGCCAGCCGAACAGTGGCGCCGCCACCACTCGGCCCGCAGCCCGCGACGCCCGCCGCGACGGCCAGCGCGAGAAACCCGCGCCGGCCGAGGCCGCGCCGCGCACTTGGTTCTCGGCTGATCATCGCACCTCCGCCGCGGGTAATCGGACCACCACCGCGAGACCGTGCGGATGCACCGCCTCGACGGTGAGCGTGCCGCCGCGCGCCTGTGCGAGCGCCGCGGCGATCGGCAGGCCGAGCCCGGAGCCACCGGCCCCGGCCGACGAACCGCGGAAGAAACGGGTGGTGAGCTTGTCGAGCTCGTCAGGCCGTACACCGGCGCCGTCGTCACGGACGCACACCGTGACCCAGCCACGCTCCGCGACGACGATCAGCTCGGTGTGCCCGCCCGGTCCCGCGTAGCGCGTCGCATTGCTCAGCGGCACGTCGAGGATCTGGGCGAGCACGTCGGCCGGTACCGCGACCTCCGCATGCTCGGGCGCGGACCCGACACGCAGTTGCTGCCCGGCCGCGTCGAACGCCGAGCACCAGGCGTCGAAGCGGTCGGCGACCACCTGCACGGCGTCGCACTGGTTGTCGGCCTCGGCGGCCCGCGTGACGTCGAACGCCGCGGGCGTTTCCGCGACGGCGAGGCTGAGCAGGCCGTCGAGCAGCGCGGTCAGGCGATCGACTTCGGCGCCGGCGCCGCGGAAGGTGCCCGCGGCGCTCGCGGGAATCGCGGGTGCCAAGGAATCGAGCCGGATGGTCAAGGCGGCCAGCGGATTGCGCATCGCGTGCGCGGTGTCGGCGACGAGCTGACGCTGCGCGTCCGCCGAATCCGCGACGGCCAGGGCCATGGAGTCGAAGGATTCGGCGACCGCCCGCATCTCCGGCGGTCCGCCGTACCTACCCGCGATCGATACCGGGGCGACGGTGTCCGCGCGCGGTTTCGGCAGCGTCGCGGTCAACTCCGCGACCGCCCGCGACAGTGCCGACAACGGCCGCAGCACCCAGCGGCTCAGCGTCACCGCGAGCAGCATGAACAGTGTCATCGCGACCACGCCGCCCAGCACGATGACCGCCCAGGCCCACGCGATGTCGCCGCGAGCGCGCGCGGTCGACGCCTCGATCACCACGGCGCCGTTCACTTGCACTCCGGTGCCGACCGGCCGCGCGACGAGCATGGTCGGCGCGCCCCACGGCGTCAGCTTGTCCACCGCGTGCGGACGCTGATTGCGGCGCGCGGCCGCGACCGCCGCGACGATGCCGGGACGGGTCACGTCCGCTCCGGCGTTGACCGTCGTGGCGCCCCTGGCGTCGACGACGAGCACGTTCTCGCCGTACAGCTCGTGATAGCGCAGTACTTCGTCGGCCAGCGCGCGGGTATCCCCGGCGGTGACGGCGTCATCGGCGAGGGTGGCGAAGCGGTCGGCGTCCCCGGAGCGGGCGAGCAGCAGCTGCTGGGTGCGACTGGTCGCGATGGTCAGCGACAGCGGCACCGCGAACGCCAGCACCGCGATGGCCGCAAAGACCGTCAGCGCGACGAGCAGGCGACGCCGCATGACCTACCTCCGGCCCGCCGGGTCGCGGACATCGCGCTCACTGCCCCCACCGATATCCGTAGCCCCGGATCGTGGTGATCAGCCCCGGCCGATTCAACTTCGCCCGCAAACCGGTCATGTGCACGTCCAGCGAGCGCGACACCGCGACGAAGGCGTCACCCCAGATGCGATCCATGAGCTGCTGGCGGCTCACCGCGGCGCCCGGCCGTTCCACCAGCGCTTCGACCAATTCGAATTCCTTCTGGGTCAACGGCACCGGCGCACCGGCCACCTCGACCACGCGGGCGCCGAGATCGACCCGCACGTCACCGGTGACCACCACCGATTGCGCCTGCCGCGCCGCGCCCGCCGCCCGCCGGGTCACCGTCTCCAGGCGCGCGACCAGCTCGGCGATCCGCGGCGGCTTCACCAGGTAGTCGTCGGCGCCGCCACGCAGGCCGCGGACGATCGAGCGTTCGTCGCTGCGCGCGGTCAGGATCAGCACCGGCACCGAGCTGACCTCACGCAGCCTGCGCAGCACCTGCAGACCGTCGCCGTCGGGCAGTCCGAGATCGAGGATGACCGCGTCGTAGTCGCGATGCGCGATCAGCAGATCCGCGCCGCGGCGCTTGCGTTCGGCGCGGTAACCGCGGGCGACCAGCGCTTCGACCAGCGCGTCTCCCACGCCGTCGTCGTCCTCGACCACCGCAAGCCGCACGCGCCGATCCTCCCACAACGGGCGAATCGGCGCGTGTGCCGGGCGGTCAGTCACGCACGGTGACCAACGGTCGTCCCGGCTCGGCCACCGCGGCGCCGGCCCCGGTGCCGGCATCCGCGGTGGGCTCGCCCGCGTCGATCGTCGACGAGGCCGAGGTCTCCCGCATGAAGTAGTAGGTGACCAACGAGATGGCGATGCATCCCGCGACGTACCAGAAGTACAGCGATTCGTGGCCCGCCTTCTTCAGCGCCAGCGCGATCGTCTCCGCGGTGCCGCCGAAGATCGCGACGGTCAGCGCGTAGGGCAGCCCGACGCCGAGCGCGCGGATCTTGGTCGGGAACAACTCGGCCTTCACGATCGCGTTGATCGAGGTGTACCCCGTGATGATCAGCAGAGCCACCATCATCAGGCCCCACGCGGCGACCGGATTCGTGGTCTGCGCGAGCACGGTCATGATCGGCACGGTCAGCACGGTGCCCGACACGCCGAAGAAGATCAGCAGCTTGCGTCGCCCCACCCGGTCCGACAGCGCGCCTGCCAGCGGTTGCAGCACCACGAAGACCAGCAACGCGATGAAGTTGATCCACGCGACGGTCGACTTGGAGATGCCGGAAGTGTTGATCATGAACTTCTGCATGTAGGTCGTGTAGGTGTAGAACGCGACGGTTCCGCCCAGCGTCAACCCGATCACCAGCAGGCATTCCCGGGGGTACTGCAACAGGATCCGCAGCGAACCGCGCGACTTCCGCGTACCGGCGGACACGACCGTCGCCGCGTCGCTCACGCTGTTCACCAGCGGCGTCCGTTCGGATTCGGCGCGGAACTGCTCGGACTCGTCCATGCCGCGCCGCAACCACATCACGATCAGCGCACCGGCAGCGCCGATCACGAATGGAATCCGCCAGCCCCACGCGTTCATCTGGGCCGCGTCGAGGAACTGCTGCAGCACGATCTGCACGCCGAGCGCGACGAGCTGGCCGGCAACCAGCGTCACGTACTGGAAGCTCGAGTAGAACCCTCGCCTGCCCGCCGAAGCCACCTCGGACAGGTACGTCGCGCTGGTGGCGTACTCACCGCCCACCGAAAGCCCCTGCAGCAACCGCGCCGCCAGTAGCAGCGCCGGAGCGGCGAGGCCGATGGTCTGGTAGCCGGGCGTCACCGCGATCATCAGCGAACCGGCCGCCATCACGGTCACCGAGAGGGTCAGCGCCGAGCGGCGACCGAACCGGTCCGCGTACCGGCCCAGCGCCCAGCCGCCGATCGGGCGCATCAGGAAGCCGACCGCGAACACGGCGGCGGTGGACAGCAGCTGCGCCGTCGGATCGTCTTTGGGGAAGAACGTCTTCGCGAAATACACGCTGAACGCGGCGTAGACGTACCAGTCGTACCATTCGACGAGATTGCCGATGGAACCGCGCAAAACATTCGCGACCACCCGGCGCTCGCCCACGGGCTGTGTCGTAGTCACAAGATCTCCTTCTTCGACGCCTCATCGCGTCGTCGCAGATCAGTGTGTCGACAGTCACAAGCTCGCGGAACGGCTCTCGACCCTTCCTAACAGTCCCTTAGGACGATCGCCGCAGGGCGCGAAAACAGGTTCGGCCCCGGACGGCGCCACGGTGGACGGACGGCGCCACGGTGGACGGACGGCGCCACGGTGGACGGACGGCGCCGCGGTGGACGGACGGCGCCGCGGTGGACGGCGGACGCCGAGGGCCGGACGAGACTCGAATCGAGATGTTCAGGATCGCGCGGTGAGCAGCGGCGCGAGGGTGCGCAACGCCGCGAGGTAGTTGTCGCCGAGAATCTGCACGGCGACGTGGTCGGCGCCCGCATCCAGATGTTCCGACAACCGAGCGACGATGTGTTCCGGCGTGCCGTGCGCGATGATCGCGTCGAACAGCCGATCACTGGGCGGGGTGGTGAGATCGGCGTCGGTGAAACCGAACCGGCGCAGGTTCGACACGTAGTTGGTCAGGCCGAGGTAGAACCCGGCGGTCCCGTCTGCGACGGCGTGCGCCGCTCGAGCGTCGTCGGTCAGCACCACCATGTGCTCGGTCGCCAGCAATGCGTCCGGGCCGGTGATCTCACGCGCCTTCGCGGTGTGCGCCGACGGCACGAAGTAGGGCAGCGCGCCCGCGGACCGCTCGGCGGCCAGTTTCAGCACCCGCGGTCCGAGTGCCGCCACCGCACGCCGCTCGGCGGGCACGCCCGCCGCGTCGAGTTCGTCGAGGTACTCCACCAGCGCGTCGTAGGGCTTGCGGTACTCCCCGGTATGTTCCGGGTGGCCCGCACCGATGCCGAGCAGGAACCGGCCGGGGAAGCGCGCCTCGATCCGCTGGAACGAATCGGCCACTTCCTTCGCAGGCGCCGCCCAGATATTCACGATGCTGGTCGCCACGGTGATCGTTTCGGTCGCCTCCAGCAGCGGTTCGACGACCGCCAGATCCGCCGGCGGGGAGGCCCCCAACCACAGCGCGCCGTAGCCCAGCTGCTCCAATTCCCGCGCATCCTCGGGGCTGAACCCGGTGTACGCCCGCCACACTCCGAACCGTCCGAGACTCTCGAATGCCATGTCCCGAGCCAACACAGGTCCACAGACGGCTATTCCGTGTCGGCGGGCGACGCGCTACTTCGTCCCGTCAGGTCGAAGCAATCAGGACCCGAGCGAGCTACTGTGAAAATTGCACAGCTATCGGCGCCCGCCGCCGTGGCAGGCGTCACCACTAGGAGATGGAGGTGATCGCTGTGCTCAGATTCGATCCATTCCATGACATCGACACCGTAGCCCGCCAACTGCTCGGCGAAACCGCCGGAACCGCTCGCGTACCGCGATTCATGCCGATGGATCTGTTCAAGGCGGGAGATCACTACGTGCTGAACGCGGACCTGCCCGGTGTCGACCCCGGCTCGATCGACGTCAGTGTCGACAGCGGCACGCTCACCCTCCGCGCGCAACGCACCGTTCCCAGTGAGGAAGGCGTCCAGTGGATCGCCTCGGAGCGCTTCGCGGGCACCTTCATGCGGCAACTGTCCCTCGGTGAGAACGTCGATGCCGATCGGATCAGCGCGACCTACAACAACGGTGTGCTGTCGGTGACGATCCCCATCGCCGAGCGCGCCAAGCCGCGCCGTATCGCGATCTCCGGGGCGTCCCAGGAACCGAGGACGATCGAAGCGTCGCCGCAGCCCGAACAGCGGAGGCAATCCTCGAAGTGACCGTCCCGCTACCCGCACCCACGCGTGGGTGCGGGTAGCCCTTTGTCAGTCGCCGCAGCAAGCACCGTCCGGGACCGGGACGGACCGCATCTCGCGCGTCTGCGCGTTGCGGGCGGCGAGTTCGTCGTCCGCTGGATAGTCGACCCCGATCAGACTCAGGCCGTGGGCAGGGGCGACGGTGACCGCGCTGGACCGCTCCGTCTCGCGCAGCAGCTCGCCCACCCATTCCGGACTGCGGCGTCCTTCGCCGACCGCGAGGACCGCGCCGACCAGGCTGCGGACCATCGACCAGCAGAACGCGTCGGCGCTGACGTAGGCGACCAGCAGGTCACCGTGGCGCACCCACTCGAAGCGCTGAAGCTCGCGTACCGTCGTCGCGCCCTCCTTGCGTCGGCAGAACGCGGCGAAATCGTGCAGCCCCAACAGCTTTCCCGAGGCCGCCCGCATGGCCTCGATGTCGACCCCGGACCGGCAAGCGACCACGCTGCGGGCCTGCAACGGCGCGGCGCCATACGGTGCGGTGGTCAATCGGTAGACGTAGTGGCGGCGGACGGCGGAGAACCGGGCATCGAACTCGGACGGGGCGAGCCGCGCCTGCTCGAGCCGCACGTCCCTGGGCAGGAATCGCGCCATCCGGTGCACGAGTTTGTCCGGATCAAGTTCGCCGGAGGTGTCGAAATGCGCGACCTGCCCCTCGGCGTGCACGCCCGCGTCGGTGCGCCCCGCGACGGTCAGCTGGATCGGCTCACGGAACACCTTGCTCAGCGAGTCCTCCAACACTCCCTGCACGGTGCGCAGACCCGGCTGGCGCGCCCACCCGCTGAAATCGGTGCCGTCGTAGGAGATGTCCAGCCGGACCCGAGCCGTCGGGCGCACGGCGTCCGGCGCCGACCCGTCCCTCACGACCGCGCCTCGTTGGCGCTCGGCTCCGTCGAGCGCGTGTGCGCGCTGCGCCTTCGGTTCACTCGCTGACGCTCCCTCACGACGATCTCCTGGTCGACACGAACAAGCCCGCCGACCCGGAAACGGGTGGCGGGCTCGTTCGTGAACTCCGGCATGACGTCGGAGATCGTCCCCGCAGGTACGGGGAGCACGATCTCAGGCGTCCTTCTTGTCCTCAGCGGCCTCGTCGGCAGCCGGAGCCTCGGCGGTCTCGGCGGCGGCCTCTTCGGCCTGCTCCTCGACGACCTCGGCGGCCGGAGCCTCCTCGGCCTTCTTCGACGCGGCAACGCGGCGAGCGCGATCGGCCTCGTTGGTCACGGTCTTCTCCCGGACCAGCTCGATGATCGCCATCGGCGCGTTGTCACCCTTGCGCGGCAGCGTCTTGGTGATGCGGGTGTAGCCACCCTCGCGCCCCTCGAACGACGGGCCGATCTGCTCGAAGAGTTCGTGCACGATGTCCTTGTTGCGGATCACCTTGAGCACCTCGCGACGGTCGGCGAGCGTGCCGCCCTTCGCCTTGGTGATCAGCTTCTCCGCGTAGGGGCGCACAGCCTTGGCCTTGGCCTCGGTGGTGGTGATCCGGCCGTGCTCGAAGAGCGCCGTGGCCAGGTTGGCGAAGATCGCCTTCTGGTGCGTCGCCGACCCGCCGAAGCGGGCACCCTTCTTGGGCTTGGGCATTGTTGGTTCTCCTTATGAGAGGCCGGTCCGGGGCGCCTACCCCGACGGCCTAGAGCTGTTCGGTTTCGGCGTAGTCCTGCTCGCCGCCATCGGTGTCACTGAACGTGCCGCTGTCGCTCCACGTGCCGGTGCTCGCGTCGTAGCCGACCACGCTGGACGGGTCGAACGACGCCGGGCTGTCCTTCAGCGAGAGGCCGAGCGCGTGCAGCTTGACCTTGACCTCGTCGATGGACTTCTGGCCGAAGTTGCGAATGTCCAGCAGGTCCGACTCGGTACGGGCGACCAGCTCGCCCACCGTGTGCACACCCTCGCGCTTGAGGCAGTTGTAGGACCGGACGGTGAGGTCCAGGTCCTCGATCGGCAGACCGAACGAGGCGATGTGATCCGCCTCGGCCGGCGAGGGGCCGATCTCGATGCCCTCGGCTTCGACGTTCAGCTCGCGGGCCAGGCCGAAGAGCTCGACCAGGGTCTTGCCCGCCGAGGCGAGCGCGTCCCGTGCGCTGATGGAGTTCTTGGTCTCCACGTCCAGGATGAGCCGGTCGAAGTCGGTGCGCTGCTCGACACGAGTGGCCTCGACCTTGTAGGTCACCTTGAGCACCGGCGAGTAGATCGAATCCACCGGGATCCGGCCGATTTCCGCGCCGGACGCCTTGTTCTGCACGGCGGGGACATAGCCGCGACCGCGCTCGACGACGAGCTCGATCTCCAGCTTGCCCTTGTCGTTCAGGGTCGCGATGTGCATGTCCGGGTTGTGCACCACGACGCCGCTGGGCGGGACGATGTCGCCGGCGGTGACAGTGCCGGGGCCCTGCTTGCGCACGTACATCGTGACCGGCTCGTCCTCCTCCGAGGAAACGACCAGGCCCTTGAGGTTCAGGATGATGTCGGTGACATCCTCCTTGACCCCGGGAACAGTGGTGAACTCGTGCAGGACGCCGTCGATGCGGATGCTCGTGACCGCGGCCCCCGGAATCGAGGACAGCAGGGTACGCCGCAGCGAATTGCCGAGGGTGTAACCGAAGCCGGGCTCGAGCGGTTCGATGGTGAACTTCGAGCGGTTCTCGGCGACGACCTCTTCGGTCAGCGTCGGACGCTGTGAAATCAGCATTTGGATCATCCTCCTTGTTGGGCGCCCGCTATTTGACGCCTCGTCTCAGGGGTTGTGCGTGATCGTCCGCTTCCGGACGACCACGCACCATGCGCTGTGCCGCCCAAGGTATGCCCAGGACGGCTCGCCGAGTGCTACTTCGAGTAGTACTCGACGATCAGCTGTTCTTGCAGCGGCACATCGATCTGGGCGCGCTCCGGCACCTGGTGGACCAGAATCCGCAGCCGGCCCGGGATCACCTGCAGCCAGCCCGGAACCGGGCGGTCGCCGACCGTCTCCCGCGCCACCTGGAACGGCAGCGTGCCCAGCGACTTCTCCTTGACATCGATGATGTCGTACTGGGTCACCTGGAAGCTGGGAACGTCGACCTTCTTGTTGTTCACCAGGAAGTGGCCGTGGCTGACCAGCTGACGCGCCTGCCGACGGGTCCGGGCCAGACCGGCGCGGTACACGACGTTGTCCAGGCGGGTCTCCAGCAGGCGCAGCAGGTTGTCACCGGTCTTGCCCTTGAGGCGGTTGGCCTCCTCGTAGTACCGGCGGAACTGCTTCTCCATGACGCCGTAGGAGAAGCGGGCCTTCTGCTTCTCCTGCAGCTGGAGCAGGTACTCGCTCTCCTTGATCCGCGCGCGGCCGTGCTGGCCCGGCGGGTAGGGGCGACGCTCGAACGCCTGGTCGCCTCCGACGAGGTCGACGCGCAGACGACGCGACTTGCGGGTGATAGGGCCTGTGTAACGAGCCATTGTTCGCTATTCCTTTCCCGCTAGACGCGACGCCGCTTGGGCGGACGGCAGCCGTTGTGCGGCTGCGGGGTGACATCGGAGATCGTGCCCACCTCGAGGCCGGCGGCCTGCAGCGAGCGGATCGCGGTCTCGCGGCCCGAACCCGGGCCCTTCACGAAGACGTCGACCTTCTTGACGCCGTTCTCCTGCGCCTTGCGGGCGGCGTTCTCGGCGGCGAGCTGCGCGGCGAACGGGGTCGACTTGCGCGAGCCCTTGAAGCCGACGTGACCCGACGACGCCCAGGAGATGACGTTGCCGTTCGGGTCGGTGATCGACACGATCGTGTTGTTGAACGTGCTCTTGATGTGCGCGTGGCCGTGCGGGACGTTCTTCTTTTCCCGGCGACGCGACTTCTGGGTCTTCTTCGGGCCCGCGGCCCGACTCTTCGGAGGCATCGGTTATCCCTACTTCTTCTTGCCGGCGACGGTGCGCTTCGGACCCTTGCGGGTGCGCGCGTTGGTCTTGGTGCGCTGGCCACGCACGGGCAGGCCACGACGGTGGCGCAGGCCCTGGTAGCAGCCGATCTCGATCTTGCGACGGATGTCGGCCTGCACCTCACGGCGCAGGTCACCCTCGACCTTGAGGGACGAACCCTCGATATAATCACGCAGCTGCGTGACCTGCTCGTCGCTGAGGTCCTTCGAGCGCAGGTCCGGGCTGACGCCGGTCGCCTCGAGGATCTCCTTGGAGCGGGTACGGCCGATGCCGTAGATATAGGTCAGCGCGATCTCCATGCGCTTTTCGCGCGGGAGATCAACGCCCATGAGACGTGCCATGTGGCAGTTCCTTAATGTTGCGGAGGTCTGCTCCCTGTCCATCCCCTCGTCTTATGGGGCACCGGCCTCCGGACCGGTGGTAGGCGCGCACGCCCCGGGCGAACCCGGATTTCCGCAGCGTGCGGCTGGAGCTGGGAGTTCTTCTTTGCCAATCCGAACTGCGGTTCGGTGCTTGGCTGGTGCTGCGTCGAGCGACGCCTTCGGCGAGCCTCGGGCGCTGTGGAGCGAGGTCTCCCCCGCCTCCGCTCAGCCCTGGCGCTGCTTGTGGCGCAGGTTGTCGCAGATCACCATGACCCGGCCGTGACGGCGGATCACCTTGCACTTCTCGCAGATCTTCTTGACGCTCGGCTGAACCTTCACGTCCGTCCAATCTGTTGTGGTTCACACTGGTGTGAACACAGTTTTTCCCCAGTCGGCGACTGGGGAAGCTCTGTGGTGAGTCATTCGACTCGGCCCCGGCCTGCGCCGGGACGGCCGGCTCGCGCCGACCCGATCGCGCCGGGCGCGATCACTTGTAGCGGTATACGATCCGGCCACGTGACAGGTCGTAGGGCGAGAGCTCGACGACCACACGGTCCTCGGGGAGGATGCGAATGTAGTGCTGCCGCATCTTCCCGCTGATGTGCGCGAGAACCTTGTGCCCGTTCTCGAGCTCGATCCGGAACATCGCATTGGGCAGCGGCTCGACAACTCGACCCTCGACCTCGATGGCCCCGTCCTTCTTCGCCATATCCTCCGCGATCCCGGTTACGCTCAACCTGGTTTGTCTGCCTGACCTCTGATTGTATGGACCGACCGCTCGCACACAAACAGGCGGCGCCTAGGTGCACCGCCGCTCCAGCTTACCGATCAGTTCCGGATCGGGCAAAAATGCCTCCCTGTATACCTCCGTCGCCAGGGGTTTCGCAGCCACCTTCCCACCCATGGCGAGCGCTGGGTCCTGCGCCGCGACGGCGGTGTGTTGTCGCGTAAACTGGCCGCTGTCCAGGTATTTGGGTCGAGCAGATCGAGGAGGACGCATGAGCCAGCGCGCCGAGCGAACAACAGACACAGCGCGCGGCGAGCAAGCCATAAGCACAGCGTCCTTCGGCCGCCGAGCGCTGGCGAGGCGCGGCTGTGAGTGAGCGTAGCGAGCGAGCCAGTAACACCGCACCCACGATCCCGGCCGAGCCGAACGCTAGCGAGGCGAAGTCGTGAGCCGGAACAACAACGACCTGCCCATGCTGCCGCCGTGGCTGTCCGAGAGTGACGTCACACAGTCCGGCTACGAGGCACCGGTACAGAATCTCCCGCACGACGAACTCATCGAGGAAGCACCCAGCCGCAGACGCGGACGGTTCAAGAACCGGGCTCCAGAAGCGGAACGCCCCGAAGCCGCGCGCCCGGACAAGCGCCGCAAGGGCTGGCGCCGCGACAAGCACGAACCCTCCGAGGAGGGAGGGCAGCAGAGCGCGTCGCGCCCCATGCCCGCACCTGGGCCGGACGGGCCCGCGCCGGGTCCGATTCCACACGACTCGTGGCAACAACCCACCTACGACCAGGCACCGCCACAGACGGACAACTCGTGGGGGGCTCGGCCCCAGCCCGCCGATGCTCCCCAGAACGCTCTGCCCACCCGCAATCCTGCACAGCCCTCGCCCGGGTTCCAACCGTTGGGCCGCAGGCCCGCCGAAATGCAGGTGTCGAATGACCGGTCGGCGGCGCAGCAGGCCGGCCGGCCGGATCTGCCGCCGCCACCGCCGCTGCCGGACCCACCGCGGCAACCGAACGACGAACGGCCCGACCCCGCGCCGAACCGCGAGTACACCGGGCCGTCGACCGGCGAGGACGTCGGCGGACGGACCACCGGACCGGATCGGCCTCCGCTCCGACCGCAATCCGGCGAATGGCCGTCCACCGGTAATCCCCGGCTCGACGCCGCCCTTTCCGCCGTGCGGCCGAGCCACTGGCCGACCAACCAGATGTCGCCGCCACCGATCGATGGCCGTCCAGTCGCACCGGCCACCGGCGCGGGCCAGACGGGCGCGGATCCCCGCACCAGGCCGGATAACGAGCCTCCGGCGATCCCGCCGACCGGCCCGAACCAGACGTGGCCGACCAGCGACCACTCGGCAGCGCCTCCAGGTGATCGGTCGGCCGTGCCGCCGCACCGCAGATATCCCGGCACACCACAGGCCGGTGCCGACCACGCGCCCCAGGCCGGAACTCACCCGGCGACGCCGACCGGCGAACGCCCCTCGGGATCCACCGGCACCAACATGGCAGTGCCGCCCACCGGCGGAAGTCCGGCCGCGCAGTCGTATGGCGAGCGCCCTTCGACTCCGGCGACTACCGAGAGCCTCGGCGCGTCGCATGTGGGCGAGCACCTCGGAGCTTCGGCGGGTGCCGAGCAGGCCGCTGATCGGGTCGGATCGCGTACGAACGAAACCATGCCTCCGGTCGGCGGGCAGACGCCGCCAACGGGCTCGGAGCGTGTCGCGCCAACTGCCGATGTCCGGCCGGTCGCGACCGGGAACCAGCCCGCGGTATCGGACACCGATTCGAGCGGATCATCCGCAGCGCCGGGTGATCGGCCCGCCGCCGATGAACGGACACGTCCGCAGGATGATCAGTCCGCGGTGCCGCCGGTCGGTGAGCGTCCCGCGACACCGAACGCTGAGGCCGCCCCGTCTTCGTCCGTATCTACCGGTGGTCCCACCGCGGCGGGTTCCGGTGGTCCACCGCCCTGGCTCGCCGCGCCCCCGCCCCAGCAGGCGGCTACGCCGACGACGGCCGCGCCGCGACGGCTGCCACTGCTGCCCGACCCTCCCGCGCCGCACGAGCGCCCACACAGCGGTGCACCCGGGGTGCCGACGGCCCCACCACCACACGACGAGCGACGGCTGCCTGCACGCGAGGGCGACGGCCCGCCGCCGTGGCTCGGTCACATCGCGCCCGACCAGGCCGAGCAGCCGAGCCGATCAGGTCCTCCCCCCGCGCCGAATGAGACTGCGGCACAGGCTGATCGAGTAACCGGCGCCCGGACGTCCGCCGACAGCACGCATTCGGACGCCGCATCGGAACCCCAGGTGCGCGCCGATCGCCGACCTGCCTCGACCCGGCCGCCCGCGGATGACACCGGGACCGAAGCTGCTTCGGCTGCCACACCGTCCGCGACCGGTCCGCAGACCGCGCACGGCGGCGTCGGTTCCGCGCCACCCGCGCCCGAAAGCGCCTCCGCGACCGGCAGCCCGTCGACCATCGCGCCCGAAGGCACCCCGCCGCCGAATGAGGCGACCGAACGGCATGGAGCAGCGGCGAATCCGCCGCATACACAACGGGATCTGGGCGCCGCGGCATCGGGCTGGACGAGCGCGGCGGAAGTCGGCGCCGCTTCGGCACGGCCGATCGCCGGACGACACCGGCTGCCCACCGGGACGAGCGAGCTGCCGGTCGAGCAGGCGCCGAACTTCGACCAGCAGCCGGTGGCCCAGCAGCAGACCGCACCGCCCTACCGTGAGGCGGGCAACCTCGCGCCGGGTCCGCACGCTCCGGCCGACCGCACCGGCGAGTATTCCGGTTACCCACCGCAGTTCGAGGGTGGTCGGGCACCGGTCGCGGGGCAACCCGGCCCCACCGACCACTGGCGCGATACCCCCCAGCACCCGAGCACCGGACCGGCCGACTCCACCGGAGGCCCTGCCTCGTTCGTGGGCGGACAGGCTCCGGTCGGCGAGCAGCCTCCCGGCCAGTGGCGCCATGTCGCCGAGCAGAATTCCGCTCAGGAATCCCACCAGGCGGCGCCATACTCCGCGCCTTCCCCGCAGCAGCGTCCCGAACCGCAGAACTATGGACAAGCCGCCACGCAGGCGGGTGGCCAGCAGTGGGGCAACCCGGCAGGCTACGCGCAGCCCCCTGCCCAGCACCCGAACCCACAGCCCGGGACGCCATTCCAGCAGCCTTCGCTGGACGACGTCCCGTTGCGACGGGTCAAGCGGGCACCGGGATCCGGGTGGCGCAAGGCCGTGCACCACGTGTCCGGCGGCGCGATCAACCCCGGCATGTCCGCCGAGGAGCGCAGACTCCAGGAACTTGTCGCGCGCATCAGGCAGCCGGTCCGCGGCGATTACCGCATCGCGGTGCTGTCGCTGAAAGGTGGTGTCGGAAAGACCACCACCACGATGGGACTCGGATCGATCTTCGCATCCATCCGTGGCGACCGGGTGATCGCGGTGGACGCCAACCCCGACTTCGGCACGCTGTCGCAGCGGGTGCCGCTGCAGACCCGCTCCACCGTGCGCGATCTGCTGCTCGACACCGCCATCCAGCGGTACTCGGACGTGCGCAGGCACACCTCGCAAGGCACCAGCCGATTGGAAGTGCTTGCCAGCGAACGGGATCCGGCCGCTTCGGAGGCGTTCAGCGACGAGGAATACCGCGCGGTTGCCGGCATCCTGCAGCGGTTCTACAACATCATCCTCACCGACTGCGGCACCGGGCTGATGCATTCGGCCATGACCGGGGTGCTCGACCTGGCGCATTCGCTGGTGCTGATCTCCTCGGCGGCGATCGATGGCGCCCGCAGCGCCGCGGCGACACTGGACTGGTTGTCGCTGCACGGCCACGATCACCTGGTCCGCAACGCGGTGGTGGTGATCAACCTGCCGCGCGAGGGATCACCGAATGTCGGCATCCAGCAGCTGCGGGAATACTTCCTGTCGCGCTGCCGCGCTGTGCACATCATCCCGTATGACCAGCACCTGTCCGAGGGCGCCGAGATCGATCTGCACCGACTGCACAAGCAGACCAAGCGGGCCTATGTCGAGCTGGCCGCTACCGTCGCAGACGATTTCGCGACCGATCACCGCCGCTACCATCCTTGACACCAGCCGGAGCGTGCCCCGGCGGTGTCGAGGAGACCGCTCACCACTCGGGTAGACGCCGCCTGCCCGCCAGCACGTCGCGCACCAGATCGTCGTAGGCGTCCGCGAGTTCGGCGAGATGGTGCCACGCATTGTGCAGCAAATCGTCGTGCGCATCCAGGGTCATCAACGCGTGATGCGCCCGCACCGACGACTCGGCGATGCGGTCGATCACCGCGCCTACGGTCTCGGTGTGCAAGGTGGCGCCGAGTCGGTGCTGCGGCACGCTGCGCATCACCCAGTCGTCGATCGCCATCACCAACTCGACTCTGCGACGCTCGATTTCGCGGATCACCGCCACCGAGGTGTCCACCGAACCACCCCGTCCGACCAGCCGGCGTTCATGGAGCACCGCCAGGTCCCGGGCGAACCACAGCAGCGGACCGCCGACCACCCGGTGGCCGCGACACGCCCGAACTAGTAGGTCGGACATGGGAATTAGTCCGGGTGCCGAAGAACGCACCGAAGGGTCAGCACACCTCGGTGTGCCGGTGAGGGCCATTACGACCGTTGTATCCGAACCTGCCACGTTGCCTCGCCGTCGTCGCCGCACAACACCGGATCAGGACGTTCATTACAATAAACCTCTGAAGTCGCCTGTCAAGCGTTACCCGGCCGTAGGAAGTCACGAAGAGTACACTTCGTTACCTGCATGACCAACCGAGGAGCAAGATGGCGGACGGTCCGACGTATCACCGGATCGCAGACCTCCTCCGTGAGGAGATCCGCGCAGCCAAGTGGAAGCCGGGCGATCGACTGCCCAGTCATTCCGAACTTGCCGATCAGATGCAGGTCTCGATTACCACCGCCCGCAATGCCATCCAGGTACTGGTGACCGAAAACCTCGTCTACACAGCTACTTCCCGCGGGACCATCGTCCGAAACCAGGAAGTGCTGGAATCCGTTGTCACCGACCATATCCGCCCGGATCGGCCGACGACCGAGCACGACATCTTCGAGGAGATCGCGCGGGCCGCGCACCGAGAGCCGTCGAAGCAGTTCAGCGCGAAAATGGAGCCGGCCAGCCGTGAAGTCGCGTCCTGGCTCGGCGTGCCGCCGGACTCCTGGGTATTGGCCAGGACGGTGGTGCAGTATCTTGACCACGAGCCGTGGTCCTGGGAGGTCAGCTTCTATCCCCGAGATCTGGCCGAGGCCACCGGAATCGACTCCCCGCACGACATTCCGGAAGGCACCACCCGCCGGCTCGCCGATCGGGGCCACGCGGAGACCGCGCACCGCGACACTCTCGTCGCACGGCCCGCCACCGCGGAGGAAGCGTCGGTGCTCGGCGTAGCCGCGGGCACCGTCCTGCTCGACCACCTGCGCATCGGCGCCACCCACGAAAGAGTCACCCGCGCCACCCGTCATCGCTCGCTCGCCACCGGCAACCGCCTGGCCTACGAGCTCGGCGACGCCGAGGGTACGGCCGTCATCCAGGCCACGCTCGCGAGATCACACGGGACCGGCCGCGCGTTTACATGACCATCGTGCTCCGCCAAGCAACACTCGGCGATCTCGGCATGATCTGCCGCCTGCGCGTCCAGCGCACGGCGTGGCTGACCGCGCGCGGGTCCGATCAGTGGACTGCCGCTGGACGCGGCCTGCCCATCGAGATCTTCGCCCGCGCGGTCGGCCGGTCGCTGGACGCGGGCGAGACCTGGATCGCCGAGGTCGCGGGCGAACCGGCGGGCACCATCACGGTCAACGACCGCGCCGATACCGGTCTGTGGTCACGGTGGGAACTCGACGACGCGGTGATCGTCCATTTCATGATCGTCGACCTGCGGTTCGCGGGTCAGCACGTGGGGCACCATATGCTCGCCCACGCGGGAACGCTTGCCCGCCAACTGCGACGCGAGTGGGTCCGGCTGGACGCGTGGACCACCAACACCGGCCTGCACGACTATTACCGTTCGGCGGGATTCCGATTGGTCCGCATCGCGGGGCCGAAGGCGCAGGGTCCCTCGTGCGCGCTGTTCGAGCGCAGGTCCGATAGCTGGGACCGTCAGCTGCCCGTGCCGGTTTCCACCGTCGGCCGACTGGACCGTTCGGTGATCCTGGGACCGCCGCGACCGAACAACTGATCCCGCCCGCTACAGCGGAGGCAGATAGGCGATCTGGATCATCTCCGGTTCTCTGCTGCGCGAGATGAGGGTGCCCCGGCCCGGCGGAAGCTTGGTCGAACGGATGTCGCCGAGGAACTTGCCCTCGTCCTTGGGCGCGCTCATCAGCAGCGCGTCCACCGAGATCTCCTTCATCCGGCCGAGCACCTTGTCGTACAGCGCCCGCGACGCACCGCCGGAGCGCCGGGTGACGATGAGGTGCATGCCGATATCGCGCGCCTGGGGCAGGAATTCCAGCAACGGCTCCAGCGGGTTCTGGCCGACCGCGACCATATCGTAGTCGTCGACGACGATGTAGATCTCCGGCCCGCTCCACCAGCTGCGCTCCCGCAACTGCTGCGGCGTGATGTCCGAACCCGGAATGCGTTTGGCGAGATATCCGGCGACCTCTTTGATCATGCCGGCCGAGGTCTGCGACGACGTCGAATAGCCGGCCAGCTGGTCGCCTTCGAGCACACCGAGCATGGTGCGCCGGTAGTCGACGAGGATCACCCTGGCCTGGTCCGCGGTCGAGTTCTCCGCGATGCCGAGCACGATATTGCGCAGCAGCGTGGTCTTGCCGCATTCCACGTCGGCGAAGGCCATGAAGTGCGGCTGAGTGCCGAAATCCAGGACGAGCGGCTGCAATTCGGACTCGCCGAGCCCCACCACCACACGAGTCGGACCTTGTTCGACACCGCGGGCGCGCGCCGCCGCGAGGACCTGCTCGCGCGGGATCTCCATGGGCAGCATGCGCACCTCGGGCGCGCGCCTGCCGCCGTAGAGATCGTTGAGCTGCTGTTTGGCGGCGCCGACGCCCTCGGGCATGGTCTGCGGATCGGAGTCGGAATCCAGCCGCGGCAACGCGATCAGCATGTGCAGCCGATCGGGGGTCAGGCCACGGCCGGGACGACCCATCGGGACGAGAACCGCGGTGCGCCGGTCCATCTCGGAGTCCGCCGGGTCGCCCAGGCGCAGTTCCAGCCGAGTGCCGATCAGGTCCTTGACGGCGGGCCGGATCTCGGCCCAGCGATTGGCCGAGACCATGAGATGGATGCCGTAGGACAGGCCCTGTGCGGCCAGCGCGTTGAACGCCGGTTCCAGCATGTCGAATTCGGCGCGAACGGTCGGCCAGCCGTCCACGACCAGGAACACATCGCCGAACAAATCCTCCGACAGCGGGTCGGCGGCGCGCTCGGCCTCGGTGAGCATGGCCAGTTTCGCCTTGCGCCTGCGGAACTCGTGGATCGACTCGATGCCCAGCTCGCGGAACCGTTCCTCGCGCTGATGCAGCAGCGTGGTCATCTCGGCGATGGTGCGCCGCACCCGGTCGACCTCGAGCCGACCTGCGACCGAACCGACGTGGGGCAGGTCGGCCAGGCCCGCCAAGGTGCCGCCGCCGAAGTCCAGGCAAAAGAACTGCACCTGCTCCGGGGTGTGCGTGCCCGCAGCCGCCATGATCACCGTACGCAGGGTGGTCGACTTGCCCGACTGCGGACCGCCGACCACGGCCAGATTGCCCTGTCCACCGGACAGATCGATGACCAGCACGTCGCGGCGCTGCTCGTAGGGCTTGTCGATCACGCCGATCGGCATCCACAGCTGACCGTGCCGGTTCACCGGTGACTTCCAGTCCGGGTCGGGCAGCAGCATGTCCACCGAGGGCGATTCGTCCAGCGGCGGCAGCCAGACCTCGTGCGCGGGCCTGCCGTGACCGGTCAGGCGTCCGACCACCACTTGGAGCAAGGTCGCCGGCACCGCCTCGGCCAGCCGCACGACCGGCTCTTCCACAAGGTCGGCCGCACCCGGTGGAGGCGGCAGTTCGAGCCCATTGGGCGACGGTGGCAGTTCGGGAAGCCCAGAGGGTGCCGGGCTTTCGTCGCGAGCCGGCTCCCTCTCCGCCACCGTGCTCGCGGAGAACACCACGAGTGACTGGCCGCCGACCGCGCGGCCGTCCACCTGCTGGCTGCCCCGCGGCGACACATATGGTCCGGACACATAAGCCGCGTTGAACCGGAGCGGGTCGTCCGCGTCGCTCTTGAGGTAGGCCGAACCCGGCACGCTGGGCAGGTGGTAGGCGTCGGTGATGCCGAGGACCGCGCGGGATTCGTTGGCGGAGAAGGTGCGCAGACCGATGCGATAAGACAGGTGGCTGTCCAGGCCGCGCAGCTTGTTCTCCTCCAAGCGCTGCGATGCCAGCAGCAGGTGCACCCGTAGCGAGCGGCCGAGGCGGCCGATCATCACGAACAGGTCGGCGAAATCCGGTTTCTGCGAGAGCAATTCGGAGAACTCGTCGACCACGACGAACAGCGCGGGCAGCGGATCGAGCTGGGCGCCCGCCGCGCGCGCCTTCTCGTACTCGGTGACGTTGGCGAAATTGCCCGCCGAGCGGAGTAGTTCCTGACGCCGGTTCATCTCGCCCGACAGCGCGTCCTTCATACGGTCGACCATCGAGAGTTCTTCCTCGAGGTTGGTGATCACCGCGGCGACGTGCGGCAGCGATTCCAGGCCGAGGAAGGTCGCGCCACCCTTGAAGTCGACCAGCACTAGATTGAGCAGGTCCGGCGAATGGGTGGTGACCAGCGAGAGCACCAGCGTGCGCAAGAACTCCGATTTACCCGAACCCGTTGCGCCGATGCACAACCCGTGCGGGCCCATGCCGTTCTCGGCGGACTCCTTGATGTCGATCTCCACCGGCGTGCCGTCCGGGGTGACGCCGATCGGCACGCGTAGTCGCTCGCGGTCGCTGCGTGGGCGCCACACCACGGCCGGGTCGATCTGGGCCGCGTCGGGGACCTTCAGCAGCGCCATCAGACCGGGAACGACGCGGGTCTCGTCACCGAGGCTGACGATCTGCGCCGCGGTCGCGACCCGGTATCGGGCCAAGTCGCGCGCGAGCGCGGTGGCTTCGGCCAGGCTCACCGAGTCGGCGGTCGCGAAACGCTCGGTGCCTGCGGCGGATTTCGCGGCCACCCACCCGTCCGAGACGACCAGTTGCAGGCCGCGGCGCACCGCGAGGCCGGTCTGCGGCGCGGTCAGATCGAGCACGGTGACCGAGTCGAGGCCCGCGTCGCTGACGATCCGCTCGGTTCCGCTGACGAAACCGTCGTCGATGATGACGAGCAAGTGGATCCGGCCCGCGGTCGGCTGCGCGTTGCGCATGAACCGACCGCGTTCGAGCAACTCGGCGGCCATGGCGGTTTCGAGTTCGCCCAGCGACCGGTACATCATGCGCGCCGATCCGATGCCGTCGCGATCGACCGGGTGCTGCAGGTGCGGGAGCCATTTGGCCCACGACCACGCCTCGTCATCGGGGTCGGCGCAGATGATCGCGACCGCGGTGTGGTCGGGTCCGTGGAACGCGGTGAACTCCATCAGCACCGACCGCGCGAGCATGCGGGTCTGTGCCTGGTCGCCCTCGAGGTTGATCGCCGGAAACGCGCGCAACGAGATCGCGGTCGGCAGGCTGTGCACCACCGAATGGGTGCGCACGAAACGGCGCAGCGCCACCGTCGACACCGGTTCCAGATCCTCCAGCGGACCTGTCTCGGGCCTGGCCAGCTTGGTCGCCAACCGGTGGCTGCCGACGCCGACGCGCACGTGCCCGAAATCCGGGTCGTTGGGGCGGCGCTCCCACATGCGCCGGGTACCGACCATCGACTGGAGATCGGCCGGGTCCGGGTGGCTCCACAGCAACGCGTCGAGCTGCGCGCGACCGGTCTTGCGGACGTCCTTGCGCACCTGGTCCAGGTACCGGAAGTAGTCCTTGCGTTCCTCGTTGAGCTCGGCGGCCTTCTTCGGTCCGCCGCCGCCCCGGAATCCCGCCATCATGCCCACCATCGACATGATCATCATCATCGGGAACATCATCATGAACGGATTGGCCAGCAGGCTGCGGCCCATCATGACCATCATCGCGATCATGCCGACCACGGCGACCACCATCACGACCGGCATGAGCTTCATCAGCAGGCCGGTCGGTACCGGACGGGGAATCTCGGGCGGGGCGGTCAGCGCCACCTCGCCGCCGGGCGCCCGCGGCGGCGCGATGCGAGGTCGGCGCACGAATCCTTCGGTAGCCATGTCCTACAGTCCTTCTCCGGTCTCCGCCGGGTCGACGACGCCGCGGCCCCGCCGGAACGGGACCGATAGCGCGAAACCGATGCCGAGCAAGGCCAGCAGCACGATGGCGCCGATGGTGGCGACGCGACGCGGCATCGGATCGACATGGGGCGGCGGTGGGGGCGGTGGAATCGGCCGCGCCACATCGGCTCCCGCGTTCACCGGACGCTCGGGTAGTTGCGCGGTCAGCGCGGCGAGCGGGTCGACCAGGCCGTGTCCGATCCGGTCGTCGCGTCCGGAGCCAGGTTGCTGTGCAGTGCGGGTGATCCGGTCGATGACCTGCTGCGCCGACAGCTGGGGGAACCTGGCGCGCACCAGCGCGGCCAGCCCGGACACGTAGGCGCTGGAAAAGCTCGTCCCATCAATCGTTCCGACGCCCTCGGCAGTCTGCACCGAATCGACCAGACCGGTAGCGCCCGGTTTGCTGTCCAGCGAGACGATATTGCGGCCCGGCGCCGCGACCCCCACCCACGGACCGTGGATGGAGAACGGCGAGGGCGTCCCGTCCGCCTCCACCGAGGCGACCGAGAGCACATACGGCGCGAACCAGGCCGGGCTCACCGCGGTACGCACCGCGCCCCATCCTGTTCCCTCGTTCTGGCCATCACAAGCCCCACCCTGCTGTATGTTCCCGGCCGCGGCCACCACGACCACATTTCGATCGTAGGCGTATTTCACGGCCGCGCCGAGTGCGCCGTCGGCCGGGTCCCCGCCCAGCGGCGTGCAGGCGACCTCGGAGATATTGATCACGCCCGCGCCCATGTCCACCGCGCGCACGACCGCCGCGGCCAGCGTCAGCACGTTGCCGTACCCGGCGCTGGCGATCTTTCCCGGAACCTCCGAACGCGCCCGGTCTTTCGGCTCGTACGCCAGGCTCAGCTGCCGAATGGCGAGGATCTCCGCATCGGGAGCGACGCCGGAGAACGCGTCGTCGGGGCTGGGCCGGGCGGCGATCAGGCCCGCGACGAGTGTGCCGTGGCCGTCGCAGTCGCTGGTGCCGTCGGAGTTGGACACGAAGTCGCCGCCGGGTTGCAGCGCGGGCAGCCGCGGATGCCGGTTCACGCCGGTGTCGATCACCGCGACCTTCTGTCCGCCGCCACGGCTGAACTCCCAGGCCGCGGGCAGGTCCAGAATCCGTTGCGGCAGTGGCGCGTCGCGCGGCGGGCCACCGCCGAGCATCGGCTCGGCGCACACCGAGCGCTGTTCGGTCTCGTCCGGCGGACCGCCCCTGGCATTGACCGCGATCGCGGCGCCGAGCGCGCCGTCATCGATGCCGGGCGGCCCGAGGGCGGAAGCCGGAGCGGGCGGTGCGAGACAGCTGAGGCCGAGCACCAGCGCGACCCCGGTGAGCCGCAGCGGAACGCTCATCGCCACAACCACTCCACGATCACAGGTTTCTTGCCGCCGAGTACAACTCCATGATCCACAGCACCAGCGGGACGACGGTGACGATCAGCAGATATTCGAAGATCTCACCGGCTCGCTTTGTCACCGGCGACGTCTCGGTGTGCGGGGCGATGACGCCGAAGCCGACCATCGCCGTCGCGACCGCGAGCAGGATGCCCGCGATCGGCACCAACCACGACGGATGCCCGACCGCGACGGCGGCGCCGACCGCGACCAGCGTGGTCGCGCCACCGGCGATCAGCGTGCCCGCTTGGATCAGGTCCGCGAACGCCCGCCCGCGCAGGCACAGGATCAGGCCGATGACCACGGCCAGTGCGATGCCATGCCATCGCGCCGCGCCCAGCGGGTCCGCGGCCAGCACCGCGCCGATCGTGCCTGCGAGCGTGCTGCCCAGCAGGATGCCGGATTGGTACTGGTTGGCGGCTTTCGCACGCAGTTCGAGACCCGCCGCCGAGGGCAGCGCGGTGGCGCCGATCGCGCCGATGTCCTCGATGGTAGGACGCGGTTCGTGATCGGCCGGGTCGATCGCGCCGCCCGCGGTGGGCACCGGCGGGACGGGCAAGCGCGCGGCCGCGACCGCGAGCCGCGGCGCCGTCGTGACCATGATCAGCGCGGCGACCAGTACGCCGGCCGCGATCTTGGTCGTTTCGACCTCCCATACCATGCGCACCAGCGCGGCGAAGCCCGCGAACACGGCGGTGGTGACGGCCGCCGCGCACAGCAACGCGCCGACTCCCGTGACGCTGTAGACGACCACGGCCACGACCAGCGCCGTGACCGAGGCGAGCAGCAGATGCGGACTGCCGAGCGTGTTGGGCACGAAAAACGCGGCGGCCGCGAAGAACAGCACGATCGCGTACAGCGACAGCAGCGTCGCGGCCGGCGTGGCCTGGTACTTCCGCACGCCGATCACCGCGGCGGTCACCGCGGCGAGCCCGGCCCCCGCGGGCAGGAAGCCGATCGCGAGGCTCGCGCCGCCGTCCTTGGCCACGGCCAGCAAACCCATCCCGGCGAGCACGCCGACCAGCGCCGTGATCAAGCCCATCCAGCGGGCCGCGACCGGTGACCAGCTGTGGAACGACTCGCCCGCCAGCCTCGACACCGCGTCGATCACGTCGTCGAACAGGGCGGGGGATTCCTTCGCCGTCACCGACCGCAAGACCAGCAGCTCGCCGTCGAACACCTCGGCGTCGGTCAGCGTCTGGTTGGGCGGAATCGGGTCGCGCCCGATCCTGGCCAGGGTCCAGTGCTCGGTGCGCAGCGGAGCGCCGTCGTCGTGCTCGGTGAGGTCGGGAGTACGGGACTCGATCAGTTCCACGATCTCGGTGATGAACGCGGCGATCGGAATCGTCGCGGGCAGCCCCAGATCCAGCTGGGTGTTGCCGCCGATCACCGAGACTCGGCACAGTTCCGGATCAGCGGCTCCCAAGCCGCTGGTCGACGACTCGGTCACGGGTTTGCAGACTCCCTACGTTGACTCTGTCCTGCTTGGCAACGCACTCAATCTATACCGCTGTCTCCCGGTATGCTGAGCGAGAAATCGCAAATACCGTAAGCTTTGGGGGCTTACCCACATGACCGGCAACCGCCAAGCACAACGCGCCTTCGACGCCGGCGTCTTGTCATTGGGCCTCAGTATCGACGGGCAGGAATCCACCCGTGATCTGGATTACGCGAAGCTTGCGTTCACCAGGGCGACCGAATGGGATCCCGGTATGTGCGACGCGTGGCTCGGCCGCGCCGCCGCTGGCGAGGTCACCCGGGAAGTTCTGTTCAATCTCTATAAGACCAGCTCGACCACGCTCTTTCGGGAACAGCGCAGGCTCGGCCTCCGGCCGAGGGAACTCGCGGGCCGATTCGTCGTCGCCCAGTACATCGACTACCCGCTGGCCAGCTACACCGAGATCTGGCTCGCCCAGGCCGCGCAGCTGATCGGCGACGCCGACCACGACGAGGCCGAACGGGTACTCGACGAGCTGGCCGCGCATCGCAAAACCCAGCTTTCCCAGCCCGATAAGGAGATCGACGACCGCATCTGCGCCTATGTGCGCGCGGTGCTCCATTACCAGACCCAGCGCTGGCCCGACGTGATGACCGTACTGGCCGGTTCCGCGGAGTGGGAAGACCCGTACATGGCCGCCGCCGCGCACGTCATGGTCGGCACCGCGTGCGCCCAGCTCGGGCTCTTCGGCGAAGCGATCCGCCGGATGGAACAGGCCGAGCAGGGACCGATACCCGCGGCGGCGACCACCGCCCGTTTCTGCCGCGGGCTGTGTCTGCGGGAAACCGGCAACGAGGTCGAGGCGCAGGCACTGTTCGAGAAAGTGTTCTCCGAGGCGCCGGATTTCGAGGCCAACACCCAGGCGATGCGAGACCGCAAATACCGCATCACCGTGACCACGAAAGAACAGATCGACGCGCGCACCAACCGCTGGGATCCGGCCTCGGCGCCCTCGGCGGAACAGATCGGACGCGAGGAACGCGACGACAAGGCCAAGCAGATCCTCGAGGCGGCGCGCGCCGAACTCGACGCGCAGATCGGCTTGGCCGCGGTGAAGACCCAGGTAGCCAAGCTGCAAGCCACCGCGCAACTGGCCAAGATCCGGGCCAAGAAGGGCATGGCCAGCGTGCCGCGCGGCCAGCACCTGGCCTTCACCGGGCCGCCCGGCACCGGCAAGACCACCATCGCCAGGGTGGTCGCCAAGATCTATTGCGGGCTCGGACTGTTGAAGACGGACAGTCTCGTCGAGGCCAAGCGCGCGGATTTCGTCGGACAGCACCTGGGCAGCACCGCGATCAAGACCTCCAAGCTGATCGACAGCGCCATGGACGGCGTGCTGTTCATCGATGAGGCGTACACGCTCATCCAGACCGGCCTGCAGGGTGGCGACGCGTTCGGCCGCGAAGCGGTGGACACGCTGCTGGCCAGGATGGAAGACGATCGCGACCGGCTCGTGGTGATCATCGCGGGTTACGACGGCGAGATCGATCGCCTGCTCGCTGCCAACGACGGCCTGGCCTCCCGCTTCGCCAAGCGGGTGAAATTCGACTCCTACACCCCGCAGGAACTCGGCGAGATCGGCCAGTTCATCGCGGGGAAGCGGGATTCGGAGGTCTCCGACGAGGCGCTGGCGCTGCTCGTCGCCGCCTGCACCGGGCTGTACGAGAAGGAGAGCACCGACCAGAGTGGTCAGCCGCGCCGCGCCATCGACCTCGCGGGCAACGGCCGCTTCATCAGGAACGTGATCGAGGCCGCCGAGGAGGAACGCGAATTCCGGCTGGCCAATGACGAAACCCTGGACCTGGCCGACCTGGACGAGGCGGTGCTCATGCGCATCGAGGCCGACGACATGCGCAATGCCCTCACGAATGTCCTCGCCACGCTGAGCGGTGTTTGATTTGCAGCGCCTGCGGCGCTGCGTGTTCGCGGCCCCCTTATGGCTCGCGTCCGAGCGACCGCCGCTGGCGACCTCGTCGCGGACGCGGCGGCCGCTCGGACGCGAGCCGGGCCGCGAACGGGGAATGCTCGGTCTCGCTGCGCTCGAAAACGGGAGTCGGGCCCAGTGGTCACGCAATGCGGAAACCACAGCACCTATGATCGCCGACACCCGCGTGGGCTAGTGGCCCGCCGCTGGCAACTCGTCGTGGTTCGCGGCAGCCACTCGGACGCGAGCCCGGCCGCGAACGGACAACGCTCGGCCTCGCTGCGCTCGAAAGCGGGAGTCGGGCCCAGTGGTCACGTAGTGCGGAAGCCACAGCTCCTATGTTCGCCGACACCCGTGTGGGCTAGCGACCGCCGCTGGCAATTCGTCGCGGACACGGCAGCCACTCGGACGCGAGCCCGGCCGCGAACAGGCAATGCTCGGTTTCGCTGCGCTCGAAAACGGGAGCTGGGCCAGTGTGGTTGGGTGGCGAGGTGGTTGTCAGACCGTGCCTGCGGCGAACGCGGTGTTGGTTTGGGTCTACCGTCCGGACGGCAGTGTGTCGTGGCTGACGAGCGCGTCGCGGGGCGTGAGAGTCGGGCCGGGCACCAATTGGCCGACGATCGGCCACGGAGCCAGCCGTGGCTTCGATTCCAGGCCTAGCACCGCCGCGGTCTCCGCGTCGGGGATGCCGTAGCGAATGCCGTTGTCGCCCACGTAGAACAATGTGCCGCGCCGAGCGCTGTCCGGATCGATGCCGGTGACCTGAACGTATTCGCCGGTGCCCGGCGGAATGTAGGCCCTGTCCACACGCTCGCCCGTACCGTCGGCGGTGGCCAGCTCGACCGGCGTGGACGAGGAGGGCAGCGGCACTTTGCGACCGGCCAGGATGGTCACCGTCGCCGCCGGATCGTCCGCTTCCCTCGACCAGGATGTGCAGCCGACCGGCGCGTCCTCGGCGGCCATGATTTTCGGCGTCTCCCGCGGGAAGTGGTCGAGCGGGAGCCGGTCGAGTACCGGGACGCCGGTGAGGCGGTCCGGGGGCACCGTGGTGATCTCGCTCATACCTTGGGAATTCGCGTTCCGGATGACCTGCGCGGCGAACGGCGACACCCGCTGCACACCATCGGCGAGCACCACGTAGAGGTCGTCGGCGACCACGCCGCGCACCCGCACCACGCCGCCGACCGGCACGCCGGACAGCTTGCCGGGTCCTGGCTCGCCGACCCGCTCGATCTGGGGCGGCGCCAAGGCGGCGACCTGGGTCGCGGCGTTCAACAACCCGGTGCTGATCGGCCGCGGCTGGTAGGTGCGCAGGTTCAGCGACTGGGCCATCACGGAGTCCTTCGGATCGACCTCCGCGCGCTTGCCGTCGAACAGCAGGAAGGTCTTGCCCTCCCGGACCACCAACAGCGCCGCGTCGGCGCCGAGCGGCAGGGCGCCGCCGTCCGCGTCGGTCGCCAGACCACCCGCGATCACCGTGGTGTTCACGCCGGGCGACCGCGCCGCGCTCCCCGCGGAGGACAACTGCACCGCGTCGCACAGGGTCCAGATCGACCGCTTCCCCGCCGACGAGCCGGGCAGCGAGGCGGGTGCGCCGGGGATGCCGAGCAGCGCACCGCGGGACAGCGCGGCGAGCTTGGATTCTTTGACCGAGGTGGGTGATTCGCTGCTCTGGGTGATCAGCCGCGCCGAGGCCAGATTCAGCACCGGATGCAGGGTGTCGCCGACGACGGCATAGAGCGCGCCGCTCTCCTTGGCCATCACGATCTTCGCGTCGTCGACCGAGCCCTGCGGTCGCAGGAACGCCAGAATCGCGGCGCCCGCCACCACCAGCAGGCCGAGCACCGCACCGACGACGAGGGACCGGGACTGCGAGCGCATCGGGTCGTGCAGCATCCGCACGTCCCTGCGCACGAGCGCGTGCTCGTAACGGCGTAGCAGGAATCGGTAGCCGTTGACTTGAGCACGCGTGGTCAACTGGGCCGGCACGAATCCTCCGAACGGGACGCGGGTGGATCGGGGGCGACATGGTCGCGCGGCTCTACAGTAGCGAAGCCGCGGAAGTTCGGTCCATGATGAGCCATGGCGTCAACGACGGCCGACCGGGCCACACAGGTTTCAGCTCCGCCGCTGCACTCCCGACAATTCTGGTTGTTCCGGACTCTCCCGCTTCGCCTGGTACTCCCAGTATTGCTGCTGGCCATCGTCGTTGCGCTGATCGCGGTGGCGTTCGACGCGCCGACCTATGCCGCGGTCGCGGGCGGCGCGCTGATCGTGCTGCTCGGGCTGGTGCGCCGGCGCGGAACCTGCCTGGCCGCGTTTCTCGCCGAAGAATTCACTTTCCGGTGGCACGCGTTTCGCCACCGTTCGGCCGCGGTCAACCACGCGCCGTTCGACGTGCCGCTGCCCGACGGCGGCAGCTACGGCATGCGCTGGGACGGCACCCGGCTGATCACCGTACTGCGGATCGACGCGCAGCCGCGCGGCGTCACCCTGCTCAGTCCGAGCGGGCTGAACACCGGCGAGATGGTTCCGCTGCCCGAAATCGCCCGCTGCCTGCACCAATTCGATATCGGGCTGGCCTCGATCGACGTGATCAGCACCGGATCCCGCACCTCCGACGCGGGCCAGGTGGCCCGGCTCTACGAGCAGATCCTCGGGCCGCTGCCCGCGGTCGCGCACCGCACGGTGTGGGTCGTGCTCCGCTTGGATCCGCTGGCCAACGCTCCCGCGGTGGACCGGCGCGGCGGCGGCTCCACCGGAACCCTGCGCTCGGCGATCGTGGCCACCCGCCGGGTGGCCAACCGGCTGGCCGCCCGCGACCTCACCGTGTCGGTTTTGTCGGCCGCCGAAATCACCTCCGCGGTGCACGAATTGACCCGTGGCGCTGCTCTCGACCGGCTCACCGAGACCCAGCACGGCGTCGAGCACGACGGCATCCACTCGGCCGTCTATCGGATGGCGCCGGAGGCCCTCGGTCCACGCGGGCTCGCCGAGGTCTGGGCGACACCGAGTCTGGCGACCACCGTGACTTTGCGCTTGCGGCAGGCGACCGGGACGACCACGCGGCCGCACGACGCCGGGCCCGCCACCATCGCGGTGACCGCGACCGTTCGCTTCGATTCGCGTGTCCGGCCACTCGACGTGCATATCCCTGGGCTGCTGCCCATGTCGGGCAAACACCGCCGGGCGTTGTTGCAATACCTGCCGGTCGACACCCAGGGTCCGCAGCTGCCGATCGACAGCTACCTGGGCACGCCGGAATCCCTGGCCGATCTGTTCACCCCGATCACCGGATGCGGCCAGGTGATCGGCGCCGACTCCTCCGGCCAGGGTGTGGCGCTGCCGCTGGTCGGGCAGTACGTGCGCCGGGTCGAGATCATCGGGGCGCTGCTCATCGCCAAACAGGTGATCCTGCGGGCGATCGCGTTGGGCGCCACCGTGGTCGTGCACACCAATCGGCACGACGCGTGGCGCTCGATGGTGGCGTACGTCGACGCGCCGCACTCGCTGTCGCTCGCATCGTGGTCGGCCGGGTCGCAGCAGGCGAGCCTACATCGGTCGGCAACGGTATTCGTCTACGACGGCATTCCGCCGTCCACGCACCATTCCGACGCGACGGTCGTCGCGCTGCGTTCGGAGACGGACGGCGCCGAACCATTCGACGCCGACGTCACCCTGATCGAGGATCCCGAGACGGCGAACCTCGTCACCGTACGAACCGCGACCGGAACCGCCACCGTCTATATGGTCGCCACCCCGGCAGAGATGAACTACCTCGGCACGCCGATCGCGCTGTCGTACTGATTACCTCTCCTGAACCGCGAACCGTCGAACGGCCCGTCCGCCCTTACCGAGAACGGGCCGTTCGTGGTCTCTGCGGGTGCGGCTCAGCCGGAGAAGCTGTTGTACACCTTCTGGTCGGCGTGCTGAGCGTTGCCGAGCGCGCGGTCGACCGCGTCACGCAGCCGCTCCAGAATGTCGGCGGTGTCGCCGAATTCGGTGGTCCACGCGGTGTGTGCGGCGCGGAAACCCTCGGCAGACTCGTTGTCCTCCCACGCCACGTTGATCAGCTTGGCCGCGGCCTCCTCCAGATTGGAGATCTGGGTCTGCAGGCCGCGGTAGTGTCCGTCCAGCTGATCCATCAGCGGCACCAGGTACTTGGGGTCGTAGAGCATCTCGGGTCCTTTCGTAGGAGATGGGTCGGCGCCGCGCTCAGACCAGGTTGGTGAACGAGTCGACGTTCTCGGCGTCGACGTTGTTCTTCGTCTGGCTGCCCTCGAAGATCTTCGAGGTCATGTCGTCCAGCTTGCTGTTCAGGCGGGCGCCTTCGTCCTGCCATGCCTGAGCGGCCCGGCCGCACGCGTCGTTGGCGTCACCCTGCCAGCCCGGCTTGGCGGCCTCGATGTCGCTGCCGATGTTGCTGATCGTCGACTTGATCTGACCGACGGCCGTCATGAACTCGTTCACGACCTGGGCGGCCGCGGCATCGTCGAGACTTACCTTTGACATTTTGTGACCTTTCTTCGTCTGTCGTCATTCATGTTCACGGTTCACGTTTCCCGGGTTTTCGCACGCAGCTCTCGACGACGCGCGAGCTAGGGCATCCACCTTCCTCCGGGCAGGGATTCGACCAGGGCCGAAATCGCCTGCGCGATCCGGTGATCGGAGCCCGGGGTGAAGGTGGACCAGACCCGACGGTCCGCGGCGGCGCCGGGGCTGGCCGCGATACGACCCCGCGTGGTGTCGTACACGGCCACTGCCCCGGACGATCGAAGAGTCGCCCCGTCCTCGTGGGCGTAGGCGACGATTTCGGCGTGCGCCTGGCAGCTGGACATGGCGAGACCGAATTCGATCGCGTCGCGCTGGTCGACCACGCCGAGCGCGTACACCGCCTGGGTGAAATCGCTGGACGAGGTCGCGCCGTCGAGGCGGTCGCGCAATTCCTCGGACAGCGCGCTGAAGCTGGTGATCTCGGCGGGCGGGCAGCTGCCGAGCGCGGCGAGCACCGGGCGGGCGAGCGCCGCGCCGTCGTCGTCGGCCCAGGCCGTGCGTACGTCGAAGGCGTCGCCGGTGCGGACAGCCACCGCGTGCGCGCTGCCCCGGCGCGCCAAACAGACGCGCACCGGACCGGTTTCGGTGTAAATGCGGGCTACCAGTTCACGATCGGGCTGGGCCAAGGCGTGCAGAGCGGCGGCGAGTTCGGAGTCGAGTTCGTCGTAGCCGTCGACCAGCCCGGACGCACGCAACCCGGTGAGGGCCTGCCGCTGCGCTTCCTGCCAGGCCTCGGCCGAATCCTGCCGCGGGCCGACGCCCAGCACCAACGGCAGCGTCTGCACACCGACCAGGCCGGACGCCGCGAGCAGTCCATCGTTGGTCATCGTCGGCATACCGGCCTCCTCCCCCGTGGCGCGGACGCAACGCCGCCTCGCTGACGCGCCGCCGCGCCGCACCCCCTGGTGCTGTGCTCGATGGCCCGCTCGCCGCAATCGGGGACAGCACCGCCTCGCTGGCGCACAGTCGTGCCGCACCCTTTGGTGCAGTGCTCGATGGCCCGCTCGCCACAATCGGACGCAACGCCGCCTCGCTGGCGCACGGTCGCGCCGCGCCCGCTGGTGCTGTGCTCGATGGCTCTCTCGCTGTGATCGATCACGGTGCCGCCTCGGTATGTGCCGACTCCGGCCGCGCGGCTTGTTCGGGTGCTGCGCCCAGCACCGGCGGCGCCGCTTCGACACCCGTCTCGATCTGCAGGCCCTCGCCGGGACGCGGTGCCGCGGGCGCTCCCGCGCGGGCGGCACGTTCGGTGTCGCCCGCGGCCATGCCGGGAGCCATCGCACCGGGCACCATCCGGCTCGCCGCGTTGTCGGTGACGACCGGAGTCGGCTCCACCGGAACAACTTCCGGCGCGGCCACTGATTGCGACACCGTCTGAGCGTGGTAAGCGGTCTTCGCGCGCGGCATGGACAGCCCGACCCGGTTCGGCATGCCGCCGATGCGAGGGAAGCCCGCAGCGGCTACCGCAGCGGTGGTGGCCTGGTTCCCGCCTGCCTCGGCCTCCAGCGCCGCGGCGCTCGCGATGACCGGCGGGTGCTGCTGTTCCCATGGCGTGGCCAGCGGTGTGGCGGCCGCCTCATAGCTCTGCATCACCCGAGCCGCGTTCGCCTTCGCCAGGTCCTGTTCGGAATCGACCTGAGCCGCGGCCGCCACCAGCGGTGCGCCCAGGGCGGCACCCGCCTGCTCGATCCCGCGCTTCGCCGCTTCCAGTGCGGCGATCTCGACGACGTGCGGCATGGCAAGGCGCGCCACCTCGTGGGCGACCGCCTGCGCACCCGCCTTCGCGGCGTTCTGGCCGGCCGCCGCGGCGGCGTCGACCAGCCAGTCACGCAGCTTGGTGATGCGCTCCAGCACGGCTTCGCTTTCGCCGGACCGCCACGACTCACGGATCTTCGCCACGATCTGGTCGTATTCCACGACGGCCGCGCCGAAACTCGCGGCGAGCTTCGCCCATGCCGTGCTCGCGTCGGCCATCGGCGCGGCACCGGGTCCTGTGGTCAGATCCCGCGCCAATTGTTCGGTTGGCCTGGCCTGCCAGACCACACCGGTGAATCCGATTACCGGTGGTTCGACCATGCGCGCTCCGTGTCAGTTCGCTCCGAAGCCGGCGGCATTGTCGTCGTCCATCCGCACCAGCACATCGGTGTGGGAACGCAACGCCGCGGCCAGTTTTCGAATCTCCAGCACTCCGTCGGACGCGGCCTCGTCATAGGAGGACGCGACACCGCGCAACGTCTCCGCCGCGCGACCGGACACTTCGTCCGAGCCCGCGGGCTCGACGGCCAGCGCGGGCATGCTCAGCCGCAGATCGCTTTCCAGACGCGCGGCGAGCGCGTCCAGGTCTGCGGCGGACTTGCGGGCCAGGGTCGGATCGAATTCCATGACGTCCTCCTGTCAGAGGGTGAGCGACTTGTCCGGTGGCTCGGAGTCCAGTGGTTCGGAGACCCGTTCGGCCGCGCCGACCACCGGCAGCGAGGCGCCCTCGATTTCCCCCACGACCTCGTTGCCGTGCTGCTCGGTGACCAGTAGTCCACGCATACCGTCGGTGGTTTGCTCGCCCGAGCGCGCCATGCTCGCGGCCCCAGCCGCGCCTGCCATCGGCACCATGCCCGGACCGGAACCCATGCCACGCATCGCCGAAGCCGACGTGGTGGAAGCGCCTTCGGCGGCAGGCATGCTCGTGCCTGCGGCGCCGAACGATCCCGCTCCGCGCGCGCCCGCCCACGGGGTCAGTTGACGCGCAGGAGTTCCCGCTGCGCCGGCCGCACCGACGCCCGCCCCGAGGGGACCAGCACCTGCCACGCCGTCCGGGTGCTCGCCGTCCTTCAGCCGCTCCCGGTCCTTGTCGGCGTCCGAGATCGACTTCGGCACGTTCAACGCGGTCTGCGCGGCTTGCAACGCCTGCGCGCCGGTGGTCGCCATCTGCGTCAGCGGGCCGAGCAGCTGCATGAGCTGCGACACCGTCTGCATCGGGTCCACGTTCTCGGGCGCGTTGGTGACCGGCACTTTCTGCCCGGTCTTCGTCATCTCCGCGCTGTGCACGGTGAGTTCGCCGCGGGTCTTGGCGACGACGGTCGTTGCCTCGGCGAGCGTTTCGGTGGTCAGCGCGACCACGAAGAGCTGGCCGCCGGGGGTGCCGAGGAACGGCGCCGACGCGGCGAGCGAGGTCATGAACTTCGTGATGATCGCCGCCATCAGGCTCGCGCCCTGGAACACCGATCCCGCGGCCGCCGTGGTACCGGCCGAGGTCGCCGCGCTCTGGCTCGCGACCGCAGTGCCGTCGCTCGCCGCCTGGCCTGCCTTCTCCGCCGCCGATGTCGCGCCCATGCTCTGCCACAGCTGCATCACGACCTGCAGCGCCGAGGTGCCGAGCTGCATCGCGGTCTGCACCACGGTGGAGACCTGGGACAACACTTGCGCCGGGTCGAGCTGCGGCGCGGCGGGCAACTGCCCGGTGCCGAAGCTGCTCGCCAGATCGGTGAGCGGCTTGGCCAGCAGGGAGAGGTCGATCACCGGCAGCGGCGGAAACTCCGGCAGCGGCGGAAAACCCGAGATCTCCGGCAGCGGCGGTAGACCCATGTCCTTCAGAACATCGTTGACCGGCCGGTCGAGCATGGGCGCCACCGCGCTCTGGCGGAGCAGATCCAGAATGGACTGGTCGAGCGGGGCACTCATATCGATGTGCTGATCGACCCGAAGTCGCTGGCCGAGGCGTCATCGGTGAGGTCGTAGGTCGCGGCGCTCTCGTGCGCGGCCACCGCGGTCATGCCGTGCACATGCGCCAGCTCGGCGACCGACATCATGTTGTTGGCCTGCGCAAAGGCGAAGGCGGCGAGGAAATCCTGCCCGATCAGGCCGAAAACCGGGATGGCCGCGGCGATGGTGGCCGCTTGGTCGGCCGCGCCCGCCGCCGCGACATCGACGGCCATGGCCGCCGAAGCGTCGCCGTATCCGCGGATGGCGTCGGAAACTACAACGATCTCGTTCATCGGGAACCTCCGCTGCCGGAACATGATTGGCCCGCTCTTTTCAAATGTACCGGATCATCCCACCAGTCGGTCCGGTAATATTTCGTAAACACCGGTAGACAATTCCATGACATTTCAGGCACCTAATTCCTACGCGTATTCGGCTGCTTCTTCGTTGAAGCTGGTCACCAGCGCGCCGCGCTCGGCGAACGCCCCGCGGGCCGCCGCCGCCGCTGTGCTCACCAAGATCCGCTCGAACTCGGCGGGCGACAGTTTCGTGATCGCGCCGGACAGTTCGAGATCCACGAGCGCGCCGTTGCCGTCGACCACAGCGGTGACCGACCCATCGGGTGAGGTCTCACGCACACGGACCGCGGCCATCTGGTCGGCCAGATCGCGCATTCGGTTGAGCTGACGGTTAACTCGCGCCTCGAGCGCGTCCATTGCCTCGTTCATACCGACCGCCTCGTTCATACCGACCTGAGCCAGCTCTCCGGCTCGACCTCGTACTCGGCCTCGTCCACCAACTCCTGCCGCGCAACATCTTCCGGCTTGGGCAAGCCGGTCAATGCCAGAACTTCGCTGGTGAGCCCAGCCGCTTCCAATTCCGCCCTGCGAGCAAGCCCAGCGCGATTCGCCGATTGTTTGCATAATCTCAGGATTTCCCGCGCCAACTCGCCTGGCTCGCGCCGTAATTCCCCAGGTTCGACCGTAATACGGACCGGCAGTCCCTGTTCGGTGGTCTCAACCGAGATCGAGCCACTCCTGGACGCTGCTTTCCACATGGCACCCCTCATCCGCTCGTCGTACTTGCCAGTGTACGACCCGTTACCGACAAGTAGCACCCACATTTCTCGAGGCCCGGCCACACCCGAGCACTTCGATCACGAAAATGATCTCGGCGTTTCGAAATTGATCATGGTAGCGATCCTGCCCTTGCCCCACCGCGATAGAGGTTTTCACCTCATCGCGTACCTGCCATATCCCGCCGAGTCGCGCCAGCCGATTCAGCAATTATCGTCATAGGACCTGAACGCACAGTGAAGACGACTGGAACGGGGAGGCCATACTCCTTCAATTCTTCCAACGGACCACGAACTCCAGATCGGTGAATCGCCAGGACACGCGTATTGGTCCGCAACGTGTTTCGACACCGATTGCGTGATCGCCGATGTGTTCGATCGACTCCACATTGCGCGTCCGGAAGCGGAGGCCCCGGCCTGCTCGGCTACCGGCGTTCGTCCTTGATTGCACGGACCACAGCGGCGACCTCGGTGTTGATCATCGCGGTCAATCGAGCGGCGTCGGCGCCGGCCGCGACGGACGGAAGACTGGGAGTGCTCGCGTAGCGGCCGTCGTCCACCACGTCGCGCCAGCGGATCTCCCGGCGCGTGACGCCGCGCGGCCCGAACACCGAGCTGCCCTGGATCACCGCGATGGTCCCGATCGTGGTGGCCTCGGCCCCGAGGAACTTCTCCGACCGGTACGCGACGGTGTCGTCGAACGAATCCTCCACCGCGGATTCGCCGTACGCGTAGTCCATGTCGGAGCCGCTGTCCGTGGCGAGCACAACCTCCGGCAGCTTGCCCGCTCCTGCTTCCGGCATCCGCGCGACCACCGCATCGGCGAGTCCCACCGCGGTACACTCTGTCACTTCGAATCCGCCACTGTGCCAAATGGTTTCCCCCGGCAGCTGCTTGACGACGTATCCGGCGTCGCCGCGTCGCGCCGCGAGCAAGCGGACGCACTTCGTCGGATCGTCACGGTCCGTACCGTCCCAGCCATCCACCACGATGCGGATGTCCGGCCCGGCGAACGTCTCGAGGACCGCGCCGAAGGTGTGCTCCACCTTGTCCCGCAACGCTTCCCGAGTGCTGCTCTTTTCCAGCTCGAAGTCGTCGAGCAGCGGGGTGCGACTGGTGAAGACCAGCGGTGGCGGCAGCGCGTCCTTGGCGTGGCCCTCCCACAGCACGAAGAACTCGATGTCGGTGAACTTCCAGGTTCGCGTCATTTCTCCACGACCGGCTTGACGACACGCGGCGCATCGCCGAGCGCTTCTTCCAGGTGCTCGGTGGAGTCGAGGAACGTCGCTCGCTTGTGTCCCTGGCCGCCATCTCCCGCGCCTCGGCCCGCGGCTCCCGCGGCTCCGGGTGAACCGGGCATGCCCGCCGTCGGCGCCATGCCCGCACCACGGCCTACCGCCGTGCCTTCCACCGCGGCGGTGGCCGTGCTCGCACGCGGGAACAGTTTGGCGGCCTGCGTGAGGTCCTTGCCGACCGGCGCGCCCGGACCCGCGGCCCCGGGACCGGGTCCACCGGTGCCTTTCGGCAACCCGGTCTTTGGGTCGATCTCGGTGCCCGGCATCGTGGGTAAGCCCGCACGTTGACGATCCTGCAACGCCTGTTGCGCGGCCTGCTGGGCGGCCTGCATCGCTTGCTGGAGGCCCTGCTGTCCGGCCGCCATAGCCTGCTGCATCGCCTGCTGGCCCTGCTGTGCGGCCTGCTGTGCGGCCTGCTGCGCCTGCTGCTGCCGCGCGGTGGCCTGCTGCTCCCGCTGGAATTGGGCGGCATCCTGCTGCTGCCGGCGCGCCGCGGCCTGTTGCTCCCGCTGGAACTGCAGCGCTTCCTGCTGCTGCTGGCGTGCTGCGGCTTCGGCCCGGCGTTGCGCGTCCGCTTGCGCTTTCGTCTGCGACGTTCCCGGACCGGGGCCGGTGATCCCGGGGCCGGGAGCGATACCAGGACCTGGGGCGATGCCAGGACCGGGCTGCCCAGGACCGGGCTGCCCAGGACCAGGACCGGGCCCCTGGGGGGCGGTGACGGGAGTCAGCGCGGCGGGCAGTAGCGGAATCGCGTTGCTGGACGCGGTGATACCCGGCGCGTAGAAGGTGCTGAACGCGGTCCTGGCCTTCGGCAGCAGCTCGTCCCTGGCGTAAGGCTTGCCGACGTTCGCCCAGGGAGTGTGCGGCATGTTGATCTTGGTGGCCCACAGCCATCCCGAGGTGTACATGAGGTTGTCGCCGACCAGCCGCATATCGCCGGTCAGCTCGGTGACATTGCCCTGGTACGCGGTTGCCGCGGTGATCGCGCCCGCTGCGCCGTCGCCGGTCCACGAACCGTTCGACTGCAGCTGGGTCAGCTGATTCTTGAGGTTGGTGAAGACCGTTTCGAGCCGGTCGGCCATCCACTTCCAGGTGCCTGCCGCATCGGTCACTTCCGAAGCGTGGTCGCCGATGGACTGGCCCAGGCTGTAGTAGGTGTTGTACTCCAGCGCATAGGCGTTCTCGACGCGCACCGAGTTCTCGTCCCAGTGCTCGTCGCGCTGTGCGCTGTCGCGCGGCCGGTCCGGAGCCCGCTCCGGTGTCACCGCCGCGGTGTCCCGCTCCCGCGACGAGCTGACGTTTCGAAGACGCTCGTTCATGGCGGGTAGTTCGCTCCCGCTCGTCCAGTCCGGTCTTTGGGTCTCACCGGCGTCCGGCACGTGTGGAAAGTCCTGCCACTCGCCCCACCGTCCGTTCTTGATCCGGGTGAACGCCGCCTCCGAATCGGTCTCGCCGTCCCGGTACAACCGGCCCGCGGCGACGAACGTCTCCCCCATCTCGCTGAGGATGTTCTTGTGGTCTTTCAGCCGATCGTCCAGATCCCGACCGGCTTTGAAGAACTTGGACGCGAGCGCGGTGCCGGAACCCAGGTTCCCGAAACCCTGATAGTTCAGGACCCGCTCGACGGCGGTGTGCACGATCCCCGCCATCGTGAGCGCGTCAGCGACATTGATCGCGGCGGTCTCCGCGACGCCGTGGTCCACCGTGATCTTGCCGTCACGGGCCAACCCTTGCAATCCCGTCCATGGGTTCACTCCGTCGCCCACAGGTCCTGCTCCTGCCTATCCGTCGCACGTCCTGTATCCCCAAGCTACATTCCTCGGGGCATACCCGGCGCGCCGTGTGGCCGATGATGCCGAGCCGGATTTACCCCGGCACAGAGCACCATCGTCTGATCATCCCATCCATGCTCTCGCCGCAACCTCTCCTTCCGGAACGAAGTGTCGAAGGTTCATCCGAACAACCGATGTCCAGCAAGTGACATCACCGTCCATCCTGAAGGCCGCTGGTTCACCCATCGGCTCGGCCTTGGTCGAAAGTCCTTGGGAGATCGGGATAGTGGGCCCGATCGCCCGAGGTGAGCTCGGCGATCACGAGTTCGCCTGCCCCACGGCAGACCGGGCAGACCTTGGCGCCGAAGCATTCGCGGCAGCGCTGCCGACCGGACGGACCGGTGGCGGTCCAGCCGCGGCTCTGACAGGCGGGGCACCAGCCCAGACCCGCGCACTCGTAGCACAGCACCGCGCCCGCGCCGACGGTCGCCGCGGTGACGACCGGTTGGGGCGGGACGAACGAATCCTCTTCGGGAACAGCGACAATCGGTGTCTCGCCGGTGAAAATGACACCGCCATACCCTTCCTGCACGCGAATGCGAACCACGAACTCGTCGTGATTGCCGATGACCGTCGACTGCACCGCCCCGGACTCATCCGCGGAACGCTCGACTTCGACCGACCATCCGGCCTCGGTGAGCGCGGCGACCGCCCGGCGCACCACGGCCGGGTCGTAGACGGCACCGGGCGGATGCACGCGGGCGCTGACGCGGTACTGATACCGCACCGGCTCGTGCCAGTCCACCGCGACCGGATGGTCCGGCACCGACACCTGCGGGGTCACGCCGGGCGTCAGCCGCGCGGCCAACCACAAAAGGTAGTCGCGCAGCCGCTCCGCCGCCCGGTCGAGCCGAGCCCGCGGCGCGGTCACGCGCTGCCTCCCGATTCGTCACGACCGAGTCCGAGATCGGCACCACCCGCCCGCTTCGCACCCGCGATGATCTGCGCCCAGCGCAGGCCCTTGACCTCGCGCAGATATTCGACGGTCGGGCCGAGCGGGTCTTTGTACTCGCGGATGTTTCGCCTCCGGATCCGATCCTTCAGATGCTCCAATTCACCGTAGTCCTGGGTCTTGTAGAAGGCGCCGATCTCCCGGCGAGCGTTCTGCAGCGTCCTGGCGATCTCCTCGTCGGACGCACCGCGTTCGCGCAGCGCGTCCTCAACGGCCTGGAGGCGGCCCACCTCCGCGATGTAGTGCTGACGCAGCGTCGGCAGATGCGCGGTCGCCGGATCTCCGGTCGGGTGGGCCAGTGCCTCCGGTCTGCGGTCGTGGGCCAGGATCGCGTCGACGTCGGCGACGGGCGCGACCCGCTCCAGTGCCGCCACCGGCGCGCCCGCGTCCGGCTCGTAGGCGATCACCATGCGGTGGTCGGGTTTCGGCGGCGTGTACAGCGCCATCGTCCCGGCGTTGAGGACGTTGCTCGCGCCCGCATCGATCGAGTACAGGTAGTCCTCGTTGCCCGGAGGGTCGAAGACGGTGTGCTCCACGGCCCGGAAGGCGCCGCCGACCGCGGGCGGCAGAACCCGCTGGATCGCTTCCATCAGCAGATCGCCCTGGATGTGTCCGCGGTCGCCCGGCCTGCCGCCCTCGGCGCGCTCCGAGGTCATGTCCCACTGCACTTCGATGCGCGCGCCCGGCGCCAGGGTCCGCGGCAGTTGCGCGGCCAACGCGTCGTACTGGGCGGCGGTGTAGTGCGCGCTGACGTTGTTGATGTAGAACCTGGCGACACCGCCGTTGCCGCCCGCCGCCAGCACCTCGCCGTGCGTGAGCAGGTCGGCGAACAGCACGAGCGCACCCGGCATCGGCAGCGGACCTGGATCGAGGACACCCAGGTTGCGGCGGCGCTGCCCGGCGTCGGCGAAGTCCTGCGGCAATTCGGTCTGCAGAATCAGGCCGCGGCCCATCGTGTCCTGGGTCGGGGTGAGCTCCACCGCGAACGCGCTGCGCCCCACGCCGACGTCGACGGTGTGCCCGCCCGCGCGCGCCGCGGGAACCGACGGACGGGCGGCGAAGAGCACCGGATCGTTGCGCTCGGCGGGCAGTCGGTAGGCCGGCAGCGGGCGGGAGAGCACCTCCACCGAGGACCGTCCGTCAGCTTGGTCGTGGATCACGACGACGTACTCGGCGTTCAAACCATGCTGTGCCGCACCGCGATTCGCTCGATCCACGGAGTGCAGGAAGTCCAGCAGAGACATCGCCGTGCCCGGAGAATGCGCCCGGATCTCGACCTGTCCCGTGGTCCGGTCCAGCACGCCGCCGATCCAGTCGGGCATCGCCGCCAACGCGGACGCGGCCTGGCGCATGAGCGCCCAATTCACCGCGCCCCGCAGCTCGTCGGTGATCAGCGGTGACGCGTGCAGCTCGTCGATGGCCGCCTCGATCGCGGCCGCGCGCTGCGGGCCGTGCGGTAGCGGGTCGTTGATCGCCGCCTTGAGCGGGTTCAGCGCCTCGATCAGGACATCCTTGTCCACGGTTCGCCGCGCGGCGTCAGCGGTGGAATCCAGGTAGATCGGGTCGAAGATGCGGCGTACCTGTTCCTCGTGCATCCGTCCGTGCAGCGCCAACGCCTCGATGGTCAGCATGTCGGGCGCGTACTCGCCGCGCAGCAGTTCACCGAGGCGGGCCAGATGTGCCCTGGCCGCGTTGCCGAAGGCCGGTGCGGTCAGCAGAAGTCCGAAGACCGGGCGGGCGGCCGCGACACCGCCGTACTCCAGTTCGATCCGCCGCGCCAACTCGGGATCGTGCTCGGCCAGCAGCTCGGTGGCCTCGCCGACCGGGTCGGCGGTGATCCCGAGATGGCCGAGCAGATCGGCGAGATCCCTGCGGTAGTCCGGCGTCAGATTCGAGCGTGCCGGATCGAAGATCGATTGGTCCAAGTGGGCGGCAACCACTTTGAGCTCGGCGTAGCGCCCGCCGGGATGCCGGAAGGTGGGATCGGTGGCCGACCGGATCTGCACCAGCAGATGGGCCACCGCACGCGCGAAGTCCCGCGAGCGGGCCCGGTCCGACACGGTCAGATCGAAGGCCGAACGGTCGGCGCGCTCGTGATATTCGGCGACCGCTTCCGCGCTGACCTGACCGACGCGCAGGTGCACCGGCCGTCCGTCCGGCAGCGTGAAATACCCGTCTTCGCGAACGCGGCCCATCGATCCCGCCGGACCCACCGGCCGCGGCCGGAGCCAGCTCACGTCGTCCGGGGCGATCAGCCGCAGGGCGCCTTCGACCTGGCGCATCAGAACGGATTGACGCCAAGCGGCGCGGCCGGGCTCACGTGCGTCGCCGCGGAACTCACCCAGATTGCCGACTGTCCCGTGGTGGCGGTCACCTTCTGGGGCTACGGCTTCCCTGCCCGACTCGGGCATATCGAGGTCGGACATGATGACCTGTGCGTCGGAGGCGACTCCGGCATGCCGCATCAGCAGGTCGTACAGCACCGCTTCGCCCTCGGTGATATCCGTATCGTCGTGTTCGACGGCGGCGTACGCCTCCGCCAATGCCTCGCCGAACTTCAGATCGCCACGCTCGTCGAAGCAGTACCTGCTGAACTGCTCGCGCACCCAGTTCTCGTAGCCGTCGATATCCGCCTCGATTTGGACGCCTTCCTGACCTCGCAGGGACAGATAGCGCTCGAGCAGTGCGAACGGCGCCTCCCGCCGGGCTGCGACACCGCCCGCGTAGTCCGCCGCGTGGCCGATCTCGTGCACGATGTTGCCGTACCAAGGCCGGTTTTCAGGGCCCACGTGGTGTCCGGTGGCGAGGTCTTCGGCCCACTCCCGCATGGCGCGCTCGGGATCGGCGGCGTACAGCTCGTTGAGGACGATCGACTTCGCATAAAGCCTGCCGTTCTCGACCCCGTATTCGGTCTCGGCGAAGTTCTCCGGATCGTCGGTCGGCCCGATGTGCGCCTGGCGAATATCCAGCCAGGGATGCTTGTGGAGCTGGGCGTCCAGCGCCCTGGCGAATTCGCGTGCCGCCTCCACATCGATGACCCGGCCATCGGGCAGCCGACGGGTGTCGAATCCCACTGCCGCCAGACCATGTTTCGCGGTCAGCAGTGCGCCGACCTCTTCCGCGGTGCCACATCGGGCGAAGTCGTCGTCGATCGGCACTTCGCGCGCGGATTCGGTTGCCGCACTGGATAATGTGCGGCCGTCGTCCAGTCGGTCGGCGTCCGGGGCGGGTCCCTCGTCCGCGCCCCGGTTCATCGGGCCGACCGCTGTCGCGGAACCCTCGTCGGCGCGACCGGACCGGGCCGACGTCGGGGCCGGTCCGTCGCCAGGCGCGATATCGTCCGGTCGGTCAGGCGTCGTCTCGTCGGCGTGGCCGATCCCGTCGCTTCGGCGCGGTGGCGGGCCGGTGTACGCCCAGGCTTCCGCGGTGATCATGCCGCGGGCCTGAATCGACGCGAGGCGGTGCAGCGCGCCATCGATCGCGCTGGGCGAGTGCCGGAGTTCCACGAGCACCGCCTCCGCTTGCGCGCGCGTGACCGCGCGGACCTTGGCCAATATGTCGGGCGGGATCGGCTGATCCATCATTTCCAGCAGGTAGGGGAACCTGGTGCCGAGGAACGGCAGATCGGTTCGCACATCCGGGCGGTCGGTGAGGATCAGATCCGGATCGGCGACGACGAACGAACCCGGGTTCTCGGGGAACGAGAAGTCGTTGTCGGCCGCGATGGCGATCGCACCCGCGGTACCGTCGCTGTCCTGCCGGTCGCACTCGCCCGTGATGGCGTCCCGGATCGCCGTCATGAACCGCTGCTCAACGGAATATTCCTGCGGCGCAAGCGTTTCCGTCAGCTCGGCGACGAAATATTGCAGCGATCCATGGCCGCGGCTTCCGTCGTAGGGGACGGTCGGCGGAACCTGGTGGAACCCGAGCAGATGATCGAACCGGAAGGTGGCGACCTCGCTGGCCACCGGCCCCGCCGCGGGCAGCTCCATCCCCGGTATCGGCTCACGCGCGCCGGGCCGGTACACCGCTGTGCCCCTCTCGAAGTGCACCAACAGCACCTCGTTCAGATGGAATCGGCCGGTTTCCAGTACCTCCACGCGCAGCACCGGTCCCATGTCGAGCAGTGCCAGCTCCGCCGGAGTCATGGTCCAGGTGGGCGCGTCCTTGGCGCCGGTCGCCGACGGAGCGGACAGCGGCGTGCTGTCGTCGCCCTCAGTCGGGGCGTCCTTGCGGCCTGCGGGAGGCGGATTCCGGTCCGCGCGCTCCTCGGCGGGCTGGTCCGTTTCCGCGGGCGGATCGGTCGCCGCATCGTGTCCCGGCTCGGGACCGGAAGTACGCGTGGCCGACTCGGTGTGGGCGACCGGATCGGTTTCCTGCTCGCCTGGGTCGGCGGGCGGACCGCTGTGCGGCTCTGGCGGGGGCGGATCAACCGTGGGCTCGTCAGGGCTCTGACCGATCCGCGAAACCGGGCGCGCGGAGGTCTCCGGCCCGAACGTCTCGATGGAGCGCGTCGGCGTGCCGTCGGGCGTGTAGACAATGCCCGATATGGCGCGCACGTCGGGGGTGGGCTGCCCGGGCTGGTAGGGGTGGGGGAAGCCGAGGGCGGAGTCGTACACCACGATGGTGCCGCCCTCGTTGGTCATGACGTAGGCGTGCGCGCCGACGCCGTACCGGTCGGTGGGGCCGTGGTAATCCTCGACCACCAGAATCGTCGCGCCGTCGTCCATTCCGCGCAGCCGGTCGGCGATCGCGTCGCGCGAGTCGAAGCTCTCCAAACGTCCACCGGCCGAATCCTCCAGCTGATCGGCCGTCATTCCCTCCGGGCCGACCGCCGCCTCCGGCACCCGAACGACCGTGCTGCCGGTCAGCTCGACCACCCGCGAAAGTGACTGCGGTGCACAGTCATTGCGATAGCGGGCGCTGTCGGTCGGGGTGTCGTCGGGTACGTGTCGTTCGCTAGTACCGTCGATGACTTCCGCGTCCGGCGCGGTGCCGCTGTCGCCCGAGAACAGGCCGCGGATGCGCCGCCACAGGCTCGGTGCGTCCGCGCGGGCGTCGGGCTCGGTGCTCTCCGGCTCGGGAGCGGGCGCGACTTCGGGCTCCGGGGGCGGGGCGATGCGCGGGACGTCCCTGATCCGTCCCGGCCATTCTCTGCCGCTGATCACGCCGTCGGTCTGGATTTCCGCCAGCCGCCGGACTTCGCCGTCCACGGCTTCCGGCTCGATGCCCAACTCGGTGAGCACGGCGCGCAACGCATCCGGATGCAGTTCCCTGGCCGCCGCGAGCGGATCCGGATGCAGCGACTCGTGCAGCGCGTCGACCACGAAACTCGATCGGATGCCGATGCGGCTGGTGTCCAGCGGCGCGGTGTGCTCACCATCGTGGATCACGAGAGATCCGCGCGGGCGGCGCGCGTCACCGGCCGCGGTGAGATAATCGTTGTGATCTTGATCGGCGTCGATGTAGACCCCGATCGCCACCGCGTGCCGCTCCGCCGGCGAATACGCCGACACCGGGCTGCTCGGCAGCGCCCGGACGAGTTCCTGCAGCGAACCCTCGCCAGAACGCCCGGTCCATGCGATGGTCGGCGGCACGTGCCCGTATCCGAGCAGCAGATCCCTTCGGTAGCGGGCGACTTCACGGATGACCGAGCCCGACGGCAGCACCTGGATCTGGCCGAACGTCTGGCCGGATGTGGGCTTGTAGACCCACTTGCTGCCATCGGCGAATTCGACGATGTAGACGGCGTTGCTCTCCGGCCCGGTCGGAATGCGCTCGTAGCGGACCGGTTCGCCCTTCGCACGCACCGCCTCTTCCACCGCGGTCCATTGGGCGCGCGCCCGCGCGAGTTGCGCATCGGGATCGCCGCGCGGGTGCGGCGCTGCACCGATGAGACTCGCCGGACGGAAGCCATCGTCCACGCCGAGGTCATGCGGGTTTTGCGGAACACCGGCGGCGTCGTAGTGAATTCCCCACGTTCCCGCGACGCCGGGAGGCGGAGTCCAGTCCTGGTAGCGGCGGACCTCGTTCGTCGCCGGGTCGCGCACCAGGATGGTGCCGTTGTCGTTGGTCATCACGTAGGCGTGCGCGCCGACGCCGTCATTGCGCTGGGCGACGCCGCGATACTCGTCGACCACCAGGGTGGTCGCGCCGTTACCCATGCGCCGCAGGCGTGCCGCGATGGTCGCGTGACTTTCGGCCCGGAGCCGTCCGCCCGCATGAGTTTCCAGATCCTGCCAGCGCATGCCGTCCAGGCCGACGTCACTGGCCGCGGGGACATTGATCGCCCGGCTGCCGGTTCGGTCCTGGATCAGCCGCAGCGACCGAACGGCGCAGTCACGCGGACCGGCCTCCACGACGTGCGGGACATAGCGCGGCGCCTGGTCCGGCGCCCTGGTATCGCTGGTGCCGTCGTCGTAACGGCCGCGCTCGACGTCGATCGGCGCGGTGCCGACCCGACGCTGTGCCCAACCCGGATCCGGCGGCGGACGGCGATGATCCACGGGGGGCAGGGTGTCGCCGCGCCCCGCGGCGATCCGGCCGAAGTTGGCCAGGGACTCGGTGGGCCGCCCGGTGCGGGGATCGCTGGGTCGCAGGTAGCCCTGGTGCACCTGTTCGGCATTGCCGAAGTTCTCCGACCGCGGGAATTCGGCGCGAATTCGCCTGGCGCCGAATGCTTCCGAGGACGGATCCATACCGAGGCCGAGCCCGGTACCGAGGTAACGGCTCCACCCGCCCGGTTGGTCGGCGCCGAACCCGGTCACCGGATCACGCCAGGAGGCAGCGACGTAGACGTTCTGCGCACCGATGCCGAACGCGGCGGCACTGCGCATCGGGCCCGCACCGGGGGAACCCGACAGCGTGATCGAGCCGACCAGTCCGGCCAGCCTGCCGTGTTTGCCCGCGAAGCTGGCGGTGACGGAACCGTAGCTGTGCGCGAAGATCCGGTTCGTCAGCCGCTGCGGGCCAGCGGTTCCCGCGTGATCCCTGGTCGCGTGGAAGGCCGCGATCTCGTGCAGCAGGAGATCGCCGCCCGCCTGCGCACGACCGCGGAAGGCCGCCTTCACGTACCCGGTATTGACCGGCCCGGTCGGCGCGTCGTAGCCGATCCAGATGACCGAGGCCAATTCCAGATCGGGGTCCACCCGTTTGGTCTCTTCGTACAGGTGGCGCAGCGGGGTGAACTGGTAATGCAACGACTGCAGGGTGGTATTGGTGCCGGGTACATGCCAATTCACCGTGCGGGCGGTGTCCATGTTGCCGAGCGCGACGACCACCTTGCCGTCACCGCCGAACGCCGTGGCGTCGTAGGACAGGACGTGTACTGGCGGATTGCCCGGCAACCGACGCGCCTGCTGATCCAACTGCACCAGGTGGTTCCGGGTTACGACCAGGTTGCTCAGGTGCTTCAGTTCCGCCGCGCTGAGCACGGCGCGCGACCACCACATGCCGCGTCCTTCGGGCCGTCGCGCGAGGAACGCCTCCAAGTCGCGGGTGATCGCGAGCCGGTTCGCGTCGTTGCGCACATGCGCGGGCAGGCCGTCGGCATTGCCGATCTGATGCGGGTAGACCTGCAGCAGAGCCCGCTGTGTCGCGCTCAGTTCGCCGGGGCGGGCCGGATCGGCCAGCGCATGCCACCAGTCGGCGTTCTCGGTCGCCCGCTGCCGGGCGGAGGCGGCGATACGGCGGGTTCCACTGCGCTGCAACGCATCCGGGCTGTCGAAGCCGCCGTCCCTGAGTGCCGTGTCGGCCAGCCGCTGCTGCTCTTCGGTGAATCCGTGATCCACCGGAAGAGCGGGCCCGAGGTGGGGCGGCTTCGCATCCGCGCCGCCTTGATCACTATCGCCGGGCCCCGGCTCGTGCGGGTCGGAAGCCGCCGACTGGGTGTCGCCGGGATCATTCGGGCCGCGGTCGCTCGGGCCTCGATCTGGACCACGACCGTGCGGGCCGGGGGCGGGCGGCGGATCCTCCGGGCCGTAATCCCCCTGCGGCTGCACCGATTCCGGCACCTCGTAGCCCTGCTCGACCAAGATCGCGCGCAGCACGTCCGGGAAATCGGTGACGATCCCCGCGACGCCTTCCTCGATCAGGCGCCGCATCTCATCCGGATCGTTGACCGTGTAGGGCACCACCGGCATGCCCACGTCGGCGGCCTGCTGCAGGAACTCGTCGGTCACCATGGCACGCTCCGGCGAGAGCATCGTCGCGCCCGCTTGCCGTGCGGCGGCAGGGATGTCGCCGCCCGGCGAACGGCGCGGGCCGACCACCTGCGCCGCCATGCCACGGACCCGGCCTGCCCCGGTGACGCCGGGATCGACACCGAGCCACGCTTCGATGGCGGTGCGCGAGCTCACCAGCGCGACACGGTCGACGTCCGGCGCCAGCTCGGCGGCGCGCGTCAGCACCCGCCAGTCGAAGCCGAGCAGCCGATACGGCACGTCGTAGCCGCGCAGGCACTCCACCGTCGCCGCCACCACGGCATGGACTTCCGCGTCGGTCCACGAGGGGTCGGTCTTGATCTCCACCGCCAGCGTCACGCCGCGGCCGGAGGCCAGCGCCGCCGCCTCGGCCAGGGTGGGCACCCCGCTGCCGCGCGGCGCGGCCTGTTGGGTTCCGGCGAACGACTTGTTCACCACCGCGGTGTCGAGTGTGCGGACCTGTTCGGCCGTGAGCTCGCGAATCGGCTTGCCCACGTACGGGTATTGCGGATCGTTGGGCCGTACCGGGCCGGTGTCGCGCGCGGTGTGCCCGTCGATCTTCTGCTCATGCGAGATGACCGGCACGCCGTCCCTGGTCAGCCCGACGTCGAGTTCGATCACGTCGACGCCGAGGTCCATCGCCCTTGCGAAACCGGCGAGAGTGTTCTCCGACCACAGTCCACGACCACCGCGATGACCCTGGATTTCCGGCGTGGTCCGCTCGGCGCCGGGCTGTGGTGACGCCGGCTCCCGCACCTCGCCCGGCTGGTCCTGCGAGTCCGTGCGATCCGGCGCTGCCCGTTCCGTTTCGGGGCCGCGCGGCGTCCGGTGCTCCTGACTTCCGTCAGCGGGCCGGTGCCCGAGCTGATCCTGCCGGACCGGCGTCCGCCTGCCCTCGGGGTCTTTCGGCGCCCATCCGGCGCGGTGCAACACCCCGGGATCCCCGGGTACGACGCGGTGCGGCGCTTGCGGCACCTCGTCGCCATGTCCGGTCGCGATCAGGCCGAAGTACGCCAGCGACTCCGGGGCCTCGCCGATATCGGCGTCGATGAAGTCGAAGTAGAACCCGTGCGCCGGGAACGCACGGCCGAACGGGCCGACCGCGGGGAACTGCGACGGAATGCGCCGCGCGCCGAATGCCTCGACCGACGGGTTGATCCCGAGACCCATGTTGAGGAAGCGGCCATGGCGGCCGGGCATGAGCGCACCGAGCCCGGTGACCGGATCGTAGGAGAGCTTGGCGACGTAGACGTTCTCGGCGCCGATGCCGAACTCGGCAGCGTGCTGGACCGGCCCGGCGCCCGGCGAGCCGACCAGCGTGATCGTGGCGACGTCGCGAGCCAGTCGCCCGTTCGCGGCCGCGTAACCCGTTGTGGTGGAACCGTAGCTGTGGCCGAAAAGGTGGACCTTCGGCGGCGGAGGGCCCACCGGCCCGGTTTCGGTCGAGGCAGGATCGACCGCTGCCTGGTCGACGGGGCGCCCGGCACGGGCCGCTCGAGCGGCTTGGTAGGCCATCACGTCGCGCGCGAGCAGTCGGCCACCGACCTCCGCGAACTCGGGGGTCCTGGTTTCCAGCCAGATCTTCGCGCCGCTCGGCGCGTCGTAGCCGATCCATGCGATGGACGCGACCTCGACGGTGGGATCGGCCAGCACCATGGCCTCGTACGGGTCGCGCGCCGCTTGCAGGCGTTTGGTCAATTTCTCCACTGTCGTGGTGACACCTGGCACCTGCCAGGCCACATGCGCGGCGGTGTCGACATTGCCGATGGCGACAACCGCGCGGCCCTCACCGCCGAAGGCGAGTCCGTCATAAGCGAGCAAATGCACCGGGGGTGTGGGTATTCCGGGTCGCACGCCGGTGGACCGGTTCAACGCCTCTTGGGTCGCGATGATGTTCTTCAGCTGCTGGCGTTCCAGCGCGGTGATATCGCTACCGCGGAAGATGCGTGCGAGCGAGCCGCCGCGCGGCCTGCGGGCCAGCAGTGCGTCCAGGTCCCGCCGCAATTGCAAGCGATTGGCCTGATCCTTGACGTGGGCGGGGATTCCGTCGGCATTACCCACCTCGAACGGATGCGTCCGCACCATCGCTCGCTGCATCGGGCTCAGCTCACCCTCCGGAGTGGCGATGTCGCGCAGCGCATCCCACCACAGCGCGTTCTGGGTGGCCAGCTCGCGCGCCCGCGTGTAGTCGTCGGCGTAGCCGCGGTGCATCAGGTCCGCGGCGCGCACGCCGTCACCGCGCAGTGCCAGCGCTTCCCGCACCAGCGCGTCGGTATCCTCAGCGGCCGTGACGTCAGGGGGTTCGGGCGGTGGCAGAGCGCCGTCGCGGAACCGGACCGGCCGTTGCGCCTCGGGGTCGGCCGACCGCGACGCGACCCGGCGCTGCCACGGATTCGGATCTTCCACCGCGGCACGGTGTTCCACCTGCCGCACGGAGTCGCCGTGCCCGGCAGCGATGCGTCCGATGTTGGCCAGTGCCTCGGTCGGCTCGCGGGTGTGTTCGTCGGTGAACCAGTAGTACTGGCTGTGCACACGCGCGCCCGCTGCGAACCGCGGGTCCGGATAGCCCAGCAACCCCAGCGAGATCCGGGAGAACACCGTCTTCTTGGTGGCCGTGTTGCCCTCGATCGGGATCTCGCCCGCCATACGCGTGGCGCCGAAGGCGTCGATGGCCGGATTCACGCCCAAGCCGACGTTGAAGAGCCTGCCCCGGCCGCCTGGCGTATTGGCGCCCATTCCGGCGACCCAGTCCCGGGACGAGCTGGCCACATAGACCTCGACGTCCGCGCCGTACTCCGCCGCGCCCTGGACCCGGCCCGCGCCCGGCGAAGCCAGCATCGTCACGGTGCCGATCTCCTGCGCCAGCCGAGCGCCCGCCGCGGCCTCGCTGACCGTGGTCGCGCCGTAGCGGTGGCCGAAGAGGTGGTTCGCCGGCAGCGGCTCGCCGTTCCGGTGCTGGGCCAGGTACGCGCGAGTGGCCTGGAAGGACACCACATCCTGCGCCAGCCACGCGGCTCCGACCTCCGCGCGGGCGGTGGTCGCGGCCTGCGCCAGATTGTCCGGTGCGTCGTAACCGATCCATGCGATGGACGCCGCGGTGATCCCCGAATCGGTCCGCACGGTCATCTCGTAGGCGTTCCTGGCCAGCCTCAGCCGCTCCGGCAAAGTCCTGATGCTCGAATCCATGCCGAACACATGCCAGGACACCGAGGATGCCGTGTCGACATCGCCGAACGCCACCGCGGCCCGCCCGCTGCCACCGAAATCCGTCGCGCTGTAGGACAGCACATGCACCGGCGGCGGCGTCACATCCGCGTGCACGGCGCCGGCCAGTCGCTCGGCCCGCAACAGAGCCCGCTGGGTGGCGAGGAGATTGCGCAGCTGCCTGCGCTCCGCGGGATCGAGTTCGGTCCCGGCGAGCAGCCGCTCCAGCTGGCCGGGATGGCGCTGGTAGTAGGCGCCGAGTCGATCGACGAACGCGTCCAGGTCGCGCCGGATCGACAGCCGGTTCGCCTCGTCCTTCACCCGGGCGGGGATGCCGTCGGCATTGCCGATGATCTCCGGGTGGATCGCGACCATGGCGCGCCGCTCGTCGAAACTCAGCGCGTGCCACCAGTCCGCGTTCACCTCGGCGCGGGTGCGCGCCGAACCGTCCGGATCGCCGGGATGCAGGCTACGCAGCAGGAAGTCGGCGTTCGCGGTGGGCCCGAGTCGATCGCGCAGGGCATTCTCGGCCGACCGCACGAAATCGTGGTCGGCCCGGGTGATCCGCACGTCGTCCGGCAAGCCCGTCTCCGGGTTGCGCGGGGCGACCACGTAGTCGGGTTCGCCCGGTGGCGCGCCGATGCGATGCCACGGCAATGCACCATCTTGCGGTGCGGGGTCCACGCCCCCGGTCGGGTCCAGCGGGTTGCCGCGCGAGTCGTAGCAGATTCCCCAGGTTCCGGCGAGGTCGCGGGTGGGTGTGGTGGGCGGGTACGGGTGCGGCTCACCGACACTGTCGTCGTGAACCATGATCGTTCCGTTGTCGCTGGTCAGCACATACGCGTGCGCACCGACGCCGTGTTCGTCCGCTGGACCGTGGTATTGGTCGACGACCAGCACCGAAGCACCGTCGCCGAGCAGACGCAGCCGCGCCGCCATCACATCGTGCGGGTCCGACAGTCGCGGGTCCGCGCCGTACGCACGCAACCGACCACCGGCGTGCGACTCCAGCTCGTCCGCGCTCATCCCTTGCGGGCCGAGATCGCCCGCTGGGAGCCGCACCTCGGCGCTGCCGGTCAAACGCTTGATCCAGCGCAAGGCACGCGGCGCGCACTCATTGTGCTGCGGCTCGACTCGATTCGCGGTATCCGGCCGGTCGGTCCGCTGATCCGGGGCGGTATCCGGAACCTGATGCGGGGTGGAGCCGTCCCCGGCACGTGGCACACGGCCGCGTTCCGGGTCTTCGAATCGGGCGCCCAATTGGCGCTGCACCCAGCCCGGATCGGCAACCTCTGGACGGTGCGGCGCGGTGGACACCTCGCCGCCGCGACCGGAACCGATCAATCCGAAGTTGTCCAACGCCTCCGTCGGCGTACCGGTGCGGGTATCGGCGAACTTGTAATAGCCCGAATGCCGTTGCCAGACAACGGAGAACCGCCTGCTGTCCGGCAGTTCGGCGGCGATCCTGATCGCACCGAAAGCCGCGCTCGCCGGATCCGCGCCGAGCCCGAGACCGAGCATCGGCAGGATCCGGCCCGCTCGGCCGGGCACTGCCGAACCGAGCCTGGTGAAGAGGTCGTTCGACGCGGCGGCGACATAGACATCGACGTCGCTGCCGAACTGGGCGGCATGGGTCATCGGACCACCGGGGCCACCCGACAGCACGACGTCGCCCGCAAGCCCCGCGAGCCTGCCACCCATGCCCGCTTCTTGGGTGAGGGCGGTGCCGTAGCTGTGGGCGAAAACGCGGTTTGCCGGCTTCCCGTACAGCCCGCGAACGTGCCGCTGCGCCGCGTCGGTCGCGGCGATATCGCGCAGCAGCAGCTCCGCACCCGCCTTGGCGCGGCGCAGGGTCGCTGCCTGTAGCAGCGCGGTGATCTTTCCGCCCGCGGGCACGTCATAGCCGACCCACGCGATGGAGGCGCTGCGCTCGCCCGGGCCGAGCCTGCTCGAGGTCATACGGTATTCGTTGAGCGCGAAATCCAAGCTGGCGTGCAACTTCTCGACTGTGTGGCCCATGCCGATGACGTGCCACGCGAGATGCTGAGCGGCATCGATGTCGCCGAAAGCGACCAGGGCCCGCCCCTTTCCGCCGAAAGCGGTCGAATCGAAGGCGACCACATGCACCGGGAGATCGGGATCGACGGCCGCGGCCCGCCGTTGCGCACCCGCCAGTGCCTTCTCGGTGGCCCGCAGAACGCGCAGCTGCCGCCGTTCGGCGCGCGTCAACCTGCCGCGCGACCGCAGCTCGGCCAGCTCCCTGGCCAGCCGCAGCCGGTTGGCCTGGTCCACCGCGGCGACATCGATACCGGGCGCATTGCCGATCACAGCGGGGTGCACCCGGACCATCGCCCGCTGCATTTGGCTGAGCTGACCAGCCGGTGTATCGCTGTCGCGCAGCGAATTCCACCATTCCGCGTTCCGCCGCCCGAGTTCCTTCGCTCGTTCTGCCACCACATCCGCGGGATGGTCACTGTGCAGCAGGTCCGGTGCCGACGCGTCCGGCTCCAGTCTCAGCAACGCGGTGTCCGCAATTTCTATCTCGGCGTCGGTCGGCTCGGACAGGTCATCCGGTAGTACCTCGTCGCCGGGTGCCGTAGCGGGAGCATGCTGCGCTGCAGCGCTGTCGGCAGGGTTCGAGCCAGCCGACGAATCCTCGGCACGTGCGGGGGTGGCGGAACGGTCGCGGTCCCCGGCGGTGTCGTCCCTCCCAGCGGTCGGCAAATCTGCCGGTCGAGCTGGCGCGACCTTCTCGCCAGGGTCCGCGGTCGCGACGGAACTCTCATCTCGTCCCGCCTCCAGCGCCCGCACTTCGGTGTCGGCATGCACGTAATCAGGTGCTAGATCCGCGATTTCGGCCAGGCGAGCGGCGTCGTCGTCGACCATGGTGGCACCGGACAGATCCCGCACGGTCTCGTCGATCTTGTCCGGCGTCAACCCTTCCGGATCAATAGTGAGCCCCATGTCCTCGGCCAGGCGCCGGATTCTCTCCTCCAGCTCATCGCGCTGTGCCACCGCGTCGGCGAGCGCATCGTCGGGCGTCGGACCCGCCGTCTGTTCTTCCTCGTCGTCCGGTTCGGTGTCGCCCACCGCGATCCCGCGGGCCCGGCTGCCCGCGCCTCCGTCGGCGAGCGGCCGCAGGTGCTCACCTTCGGTGCCGAAGAAGACACCCCACGTGGACTTGGCGTTGAGGACAGTGTCCGGGTCGAATTCGAAGACTCCGCCACGCAGCGGGTCGTCCACCATGATCTTTCCGGTGGCCTTGTCGTGATACATGACGTAAGCGTGCGCGCCCACCCCATGCTCGTCGGCCTTGCCCTTGTGCTCGTCGACAACCAGGACCGCCGCGTCGCCACCCAGATACCGCAGTCCATCGGCGATCATCTGGTGCGCAGGACGCTTCTTGCTGCCTGCCACCCTCGTGATCTCACCGCCCGCCGCGACCTCCAAGTCGTGCCAGGACATGCCCTCCGGGCCGATCGATCCCGGTTCGACCAGCGAGATCGAGCCGTTGCCGGTCCGCACGGCGGCGCGCCACAGCGCGAGCTCGCCGCAGTTGTTCACCGAGTGCGCGGGCGGCTGGTCGGGATCAGGCGCGGTGTCGGGCGCCTGGTGTTCGACGGAACCGACCAGGTCGGCGCCGATCCGGCCGACATCATGCAGCGCGCGCGTCGGCACTCCCGTGGGCGGACCCGAAGCACGGTCGGGTACAACCGGATCGATCGTGCCGAACAGCCCGCGCCCGCCATCGGGGACGTGCACGCGAACGTCGCCGAAGTGCCCGTCCCTGATGTTCGGCTCGGCCATCCCGGACAGCACGACATCACCGGCCAGCCCCTCCAGCCTGCCGCCCCGGCCCGAGGCTTCAGCGACATCGATGCCATAACCGTGTGCGAAGACCTTGTTGGTCGGCACGGCCTCCGGTCCGCCCCTGGTCTCCCGCGACGCGGCGGCGGCCGCGATGTCGCGCACCAGGAGTTCAGCGCCGGAACGAGCCCGGCGGGTGAAAACACCCTGCGCGCGACCACCCGGCACGTCGTAGCCGACCCACACGACCGAGGCGACCGACTCTCCCTGACGCACCCGGCCCCTCGAGGACCGATACTGGCGGGCCACGATATCCACACCGGCCTGCAGGTTCGCGATGGTGTGCCGGATGCCGGGCACGTGCCACGACACATGGTTCGCGGTATCGATATCCCCGAAAGCTACGGCGGCGCGGCCCTTCCCGCCGAACGCCGTCGAGTCGTAGGCCACCACATGCACCGGCAACGCCGGATCGATGGAGGAAGCCCGCAGGTGCGCCCTGGCCAGGGCTCGTACCGTCGCCCGAAGATTGCGCAACTGCGTACGCTCGGCACGGCTCAGATCGGCGCGCGACCGGAGGTCCTCGATCTCGCGCGCCATCCGCAGCCGGTTCGCCTGGTTCGCCACCGCCGCGTCGATACCGGGCGCGTTGCCGATCACGCCGGGATGCGTTCGGACCACCGCCCGCTGCATCGGGCTCAGCTCACCGTCTGGAGTCTCGCTGTCGCGCAGCGAGTTCCACCATTCCGCATTCCTGCGTGCCCGGTCCCTCGCGGCGTCGGCATCGGCGTTTTCGCCGTGCAGCAGATCCTCCGCCCGCGCGTCGTCACCCAGACGGTGCAGCGCGGCGTCCGCGTCGTCGATCTCGGTTCGACTCGGCGGACTCGTGTCCTCCGGCAGGAGTCGAACCCGATCGGCGCCTGCGCGATTCCGGTCGGCGTCGGCGTCGCTGCCGGTGTCGGCGGCGGTCCGCCCGGAGGTCTCGCCGTCTCCGGACATATCGGAGTCGGCACCGGTCCGGCGGTCGGCATCCGTCCGGCGGTCGGCATCCGTCCGGCGGTCGGCATCCGTCCGGCGGTCGGCATCCGTCCGGCGGTCGGCATCAGGATTGGGACGGCCACGGCTGGTTTCGGCGGTGCGGACATCCGGTGACGCGCTGGACGAGGCCGCGATCGGACCGGCGACCAGCGCGACATCCTCGGGCCGCACGGCGTCGTCCGGAATACCTCGCTCACCCTGGTCCGCGTCCGCCTCCGACCTCGCGCGGGGCGCTTCGGAATCGGCCGTCTGGGCTTGGACTGCCCCTTCCCTCTCGGGTGGCCCAGACGTCCGGCTCGCGGCACCGGCGCGCTGCTGCGAACCGTCCGGCGCCGCGGTGTCGCTGTCGTGCGCCACAGTGCCGTCTCGATCTCCGGCGCGACCCGCCTGCGGATCGGCGCTCTGCGACGGCAATATTCGGCCCTGGTCCGGGCCACCCACCGCACCGGACATCCGAGGACCCGCGGTGGGGCTCGTCGAGGACGAGCTCGCCGCAGTGCTGGATGTGGTCGAGGGCGAGCCCGTCGAAGTGCTGGGTGTCGTCGAGTTCGGCGCGGCACCCGAGGGCGTTCCAGCTCCCGGCACGGTCCCGGCACCAGGTGCCGCGACTGATCCAGCCGAGGCGCCCGGGGTGGCGCCTGCCGCGTGCGGGCCCGCAGCCATACCTTGCGGTGGGCTAGCAAGCTGCGAGGCGGAAGACGGAGTGGAGCCGCCTGGATGGGACGCGTCGGGGCCTTGGCCGACGCTTACCCCGTCCCGGCCGGTACCGGGGCCTTGACTCGCGTCGGGTGCGGATCGACTTGCCGCCGGATCGGATCGGCCCGCGGAGTCCGCGCCGGAATCGGCGGGTCCGGCCTGCTGAGTACCGGGGCCTTCCGTGCCGCCACGGCTGTCGCCGTTCGTGCCCGCCGTGGCAGGATCCGCCCCGCTGTCTCTCTGCGAACCACTCGAGGTGTCGCCGCCGGTGTCGTGCCCGCCACCCGAGGTATCACCGGCGGCGCCAGCACCATTCGCACTGTGCCCAGCGCCGGAACTATCGACACCACCACCGGAATCATTCGCACTCGGCGCACCACTCGACGTATTCCCAGCGGCGCCAGCACTATCCGCGCTCTGCGCGCCACCTGACGTATCCCCCGCAGCGCCAGCACCGTTCGCGCTCTGCGCGCCACCTGACGTATCGCCCGCAGCGCCAGCACCATTCGTACTTTGCGGAGTCGTTCCGCCGGTGCTGCTGCCATTCGTGCCCGCGGGGGTGGTCGCCGCTCCTGCACCGTTGGTACCGGAACCGGTTCCTGTGCCTGCCCCACTGCCTGTGCCCGCCCCAGTACCCGCGCTTGCCCCATTACCCGTGCCGGTTCCGGTGTCCGCAGCCGGAGGCTGGCTCGTGCCATCCGGCATCGTGCCGACGTTCGGGCTCAGCCCCGGCCCGTTGCCCATCGGTCCGCCGGAGTAGTTCGACCCGCCCCTGGCGCCGTAGACCACGCTCGGCCCGACGCCCGACAGGGCGCCGCCGGTGAACATGCGCGGATCGAATTCCCAACCACCACCCGACAATCCGGTCGCCACGTAGGCCGCACCGGCACCGGCCAAGCCTGCGCCCGCACCGGTGATCGCGCCCTTGCCCGCACCCGCCCACCCGTTGGGACCACCCGGCAGATGCCTCACGAGGTTGTTCAGGCCGTAGCCCGCCGCACCGCCCGCGCCACCCGCAACGGCCGAAATCCACGCGTTCTGGCCGACCGCGCCCCAGTTCAGGCCACCCTGCTGGAAGCCGGCCTCGATATTCAGGCCCTGGACCGCCACTTCCTGGATGGTGCCCTGGAGGACCTCGGTGACCGCCTCTTGGACGATCTCGTACACGACCTTCTTGATGAAAACCTGGCTCGCCTGAGACAACGCCGTCCTGGCCAGAATCGCTTCGATTCTGCTCATCAGAAGGCGGCCCATCCACCGGCACGCAACCTGCGTCGCCCCGATGGCACCCGCCTGCGCGAAGGGCGCCCCAGGACCGAGGAAGGCCGCATACGCCAGCTCCGCCGCGAGCCACGCCAGGGAGAAGATGTCGTTGAGCTTGGTCGCCCGCATCTCGCCCGCAGAGTCGATTGCGCGCTGCCCGGCCTCGTCGTAGTACTTGGCCAATTCGTCGATGGCCGCCAGTTGCTTCTTGAGCGACCTCTCCATCTCTTCGCGGCCGGCCCCCGCCGGATAGGAGAGCAGGGTGGAATTGATCGCCGTCTCCACCGTGTTCCTGGTACGCGTGCGCAGTTCCTCGGCGTGCCGCTTCAGATCCTCCCCGCCGGCTCGCTCCTCGTCCTCGTCACCCGACGGCCACTCGGCTCCCGCCACCCATCCCAGCCACTCCAGCCAGGAAGGAATCATGATCGACATGGCGGCGTAATCCTCGTGCTACCAGCTGGAGTCGGTGACTCTCCCCGGCCGATCCTCACGCTCACCGTGGTCGAACTCCTCGACATCGGTGAATCGCATTGCGGCGGTATCCTCGTCGCCCTCCGAGCGCTCGGGTGAGCCAGGCGGTGCGAGCGATACCGGCGGTTCGACCGGGATTTCACTGACGAAATCGGGCATACCGTCGATCAGATCGGAAAGCTTCGGCAGCCGGGCACGCCGATCGGTGATGGGCGCGGCCAGTTCCCGGTTCTTGCGCGCCACCTCTGCCGCGGCATCCTGCGCAACCTTGGTCACCGTCTTGGCGATCTGCGCGTAGCTCAAATCCGCTATGCCCGCGGCGAATTTGGTCTCGATGACGACGCCATTGGCGTTCACGGTCACCGTCACCGTCTTGTCGCGCGAGGTCGCCGTCCCGGTGAGTTTCGTCCGCTCCTGCTGGGCCTCGGCGATAGCAAGCATCTGCTCCTGGAACGCGTCCAGGAGCGAGTCCATGTCCCGCTCATCGCGTCTTGCGTTGCTCATTCCGCCCCCTACCCGGGTCAGACGAGGCGGTCGAAGTTTTCGGTCGCGGCCTGTTGTTTCGCGTCGATCGCGTCGGCGGCTTGGTACTGGCCCCGTGACATCCGACGGAACGAGGTCGCGATGTTCCGCGTGCCGTCATTGATGCTGTCCATCGTGTTGTCGAAGCCCTCTTTGCCGTCGCGGAACTTGCTGCCGAACTTGTCGGGTCCCGCGGCGATGCTCGCTCGCGTCGCGGCGCCTTCCGCGGCAGCCACGATACTGAGCAGATCCTCATCGGCCTTGGAAGTATCCGCACCGGCAGTCCGCAGCTTTTCGGTATACGTCTCGATTTCGTCTGCTGCCATGCTGCTGTCCTTCGACTGATCGAACACCCACCTTCGATCATCGCATGAACGTCAACTGTCCAGCACGTAAAATCTCTGCGGCTAGGGATCATCCGCGGACTGCGCCGGATGGGTTCACCTGCTTGGGTTCTGCCCCTTCTTCCGATTGTGTTCTTCGATCGCCCGTTCCAGCTCAGCGCGGCGCGCGGCGGAGTTCGAGCCGTCGAGTTGCCCGGCGAAAGCGGCACGCGCCGCCGCCACCAGCCCCTCGCCGACCTCGGGATACGCTCTGGCGATGTCGATCAGGGCAGTTTCGGTTTCGATGTCCAGCCCCGTTTCCGAATGCAGCCCACCGCCGGTGGTGACCGACCCGAGTTCACGCTCGAAGTTGCGCCGCAGTTCGTCTTCGGAGGGAAATCGGCCTCGTACCATCAGTTCTCCCATGTGCGTAGGGTTCCTGCGACGTTGCTTTCCGTAGCGCCCTGGTCAGGCCTCCACCGAGCCGTGGCGCTGCTGGAACCGCTGCTCGAACTCGGCGATGTACACAGACGGTGCCACCGACGACGAGGACTGCTCCAGCACACCGTCGTCGGCGATGTAGAAGATGGCCCGGCCGATCGAGATCTCACCCGGCTGGGTGGGCACGTAGACCATCCAGCCCACACTGATCCGGTCGGCCCGCAGCTCGTCCAGCGGATACCCGCTGGTATCCAGGCCGCGGTCTCGAATGAACCTGCGCACCCGGGAGATCGCCTCGTCCGCGGCCATCGGCTCGGGCAGCGACATCGCCACACCCGCCATGGTCAGCTGGTAGAGAGCGCTGTCGACGTCGAAACTCCCGTCGTCGCCGAACACGTCCACCAGGGTGTCGCGCGTGACGACGCCGACCTCGGCGGCCGACACCAGGGTGGCCACCGCCGCCCGCTGCCGGTCGGTCGGCTGCTCGGCCACCAGTCCCGCGATCACCTCGGCCACCGTGTCGGCGGTCCAGATACCGGGCACCGCGTCACTGAGCTGATCCGCGGGCGAGGACTCACCGCGATACCAGTTTCCGTTATCCCACCAGTAGCAGAACGACAACAATCCGTTGGCCGCACGCGGATTCAAAACCGGATTCGCCACCCACTCCGGCGCACCCGCGAAGAACTCGGGCATCGGATCGCCGCCGTTGTAGGTGGCATCCAGCTCCGGCGCATTCCACACTCCGCCCGACAGCACGGCCCGTCCACCTGGCAGGACATACAGCGTCGAGCCGCTGCGCTTGGCGCCCTCGAACCAGCCGAGCGCGGGCAATATCCGCGGGCCCCACTGCGATCCGGCCGCCACGAACGCCGCGGCCATCACCGCCCACCGCGGCCACATCACCGGGAAGGCGGGGAAATCCCGCTCGGACAGGACCCCGCGCACACCCGCCGCGCGATCGGCCCGCGCCTGTGCCGCGGCCTCCTGCGCGGTGCGCGACTGCCTGTCACCATGTCCGGCATAGGCCGCCAGCCACACCGGAAGAGCATCCCGGGGATATACCTCGAGGTCCGCGCGGTAGATCTCCGGCGGGAACAGTTGATCGTCCGGGAACGGCTCGTCGCCGTAGTCGTAATCGACCTCGATCTCTCCGACATTGGTCAAGGTCAGCACCAAGCGCCACCAAGGGCCGTCGCTGAGCTGCGCCGACAGCTGCCGATGCTCGCGTATCAGTGCGAGCACCGCCTCGGTCGGTTGGATGCGCACCGAGCGCTCCTGCTCGTCCGCGAAGAAGACCTGCGCCACCTCGGCCGCCGTGGTCAGCGCGAACACCGCGTCCAGCCGCGCCCAGCCCTGCGGACCCAATGCCGCCAGCTCGCGAGCGATCTGGTGGTTGAGTTGCTTGGCCCGCTCGGCGATGTCGGGATTCTCGTCCTCGACGAGGGTGAATTCCACGTCCGGGTCGTCGTTGTGCTCTTGGAAGCTCGCCATGAACTGCCGCATGAAGGCGTCGTTGGCGTCGCGGCCTTCCGCGGTCGGTTCCTCGGGACCGCCGCCGGACCCCGCGTCGTTGCCGGCCCCGCGGTCGTCGGCCTCGTCGTCTGGTCTGGTCACGTCGGCGCAATCTCCTCATTCGTCCGCACCGAGGGACGGCCCCCCACGCGGGAGGCGGCGCGCCGGTGCCCGAGCTGTGTCAGTGCTCCCATCCTGGCACAACGACCCACCTGGCGGCCGCCGAACTACGCGGTAGTCCGCGTCGGCTCGGGTTCCATCGGATGTCGATAGACCCGCAGTCAGGGATGCCGGAAGGTTGGTCGCATGAACTCGCGGCCGGGAATTCGCGTTACAGCCGGTCAGAACCTCGGTGCGCCAGTGTCCTTCGCAGTCGGCGACCGTCGGCTCAGCGGCCCGCTCACATGCCCGATCGACCCGCTGCCTTGCGGCGATTGAACTCCTCGATCTTGCGGACGAGCGCGGCCTGCCGAGCCGCGGCGTTCGAACCGTCCAGCTGACCGGCGAACGCGGCGCGGGCGGCGTCGACGAGTTCGTCGGGCACGTCCGGGTAGGCGCGCGCGATCGTCCACAGCGCCTCCTCGGTTTCCATGTCCAAGCCGCTCTCGGAATAGATGCCGCCACCGGTCAGCACCGAAGCGAGCAGCTCGTCGAAGTTGGCGCGCAGTTCGTCGTCGCTCGGATAGTCGTAGCGCACGATCCCTCCTTACTCTCGTCCATTGTTCGCTCCTGGCTCACCCGGCGAATATCCGGGTGCGCCGGACCGGGTCGGCGAGCACGTCGCGGATCAGCATGCCGAGGTCGAAGTCGGGCGGCACCGCGGGATAATGCACGTCGCACACCACCGTGCCGCTCACGGTCACCACCAACCGTGTGGTGCGATTGTCCACCTGCTGCCATTGCGCGCCCACATGCTCGTCCTCCAGATCGATCACCCGCTCACCCACGCGAAGAACCAGGCGGGCGCCATCCCGGTAGAAGACCATCTGCATCGGCCCGAGCTCGCCGAAGACCCCGCCGACCGGCCCGACGCCGAGCGCGACGCCGCGCAGAGCTCCCGTCACGGGGTCGAAGTCGGCGACTTCACCGAACCCGGTGTGCGCGCGAACCAGAATCCCGCTCCTGATGGCAGGCCCGTCATTGCCACTCTGATCTCGCCCGTTGCCGTACGACGCACGTGGAAACGCACGCGACGGCGCGGAACCGGACGACGGCGAGCCCATCGGCGGCATGGCGGGGATACCCGGCGCACCGGGTTGTCCGGGCTGGATGGTCGGTGGAGTCGCGGAGTTGGATGCGCCGACGTCCGGCTGCGGGATGTGCGGGTCCGCCCTGGGAGCCGAATATTCCTGGCGGCTCGGCGATTCGCGTGCCGGGTCTGGTGCGGTGTGCCTGGATGACGGACCTTCGTTGCTTCCGGAAGCGTCATCCAGGGCTGGTGCGGGGTTTGGGGGGCCCGTTGCATCCGGCGTATCCGGCCGCGTCGTCGGCACCGGCGTGTCGGGCGAACCGGTGGGCGCGCCCGAATACATCGGCGTCCCAAGTGCATTCGTGGCGCCCGGGCCCGCACCATTCGACAGGGCAGATTCGCTCGGTGGCGTCGAGCCATTCTGGGAAACCGAGGATTCCGGCGGGAACGACTGCTGCGGACCAGAGGAATGCGGCGGCGGGAGGTCCGGTACATGCGGAAGTCGCGGCGGCTCGGGCAGGTCCGGCGTGAAGGGCGCGTCCGGCGCAGTCGGGTGCCCCGCAGAGCCTGGCAGGTCGGGCCGATGCGGTAGCTCCGGTGCGGCCGGTGGCCCTGGTGCTGGTGGCTGGTCCGGGCCGAGCGGCAACCCCGGCGGGCGCGGCAAATCCGGCGCATGCGGAAGCTCCGGCAGTTGCGGAATACCCGGATGATCGGGCAACCCCGGCAGCCGCGGTGGTTGCGGAAGCCGCGGCAAGTCCGGGCCCTCCGGCAAGCCCGGGGGCTCTGGCAACTCCGGCGGCTGCGGCAACTCCGGGGGCTCAGGCAACCCCGGCGGCTGCGGCAACTCCGGGGGCTCAGGCAACCCCGGCGGCTCCGGCAACTCCGGGGGCTCAGGCAACCCCGGCGGCTCCGGCAACTCCGGATGCTCAGGCAACCCCGGCGGCTCCGGCAACTCCGGGGGCTCAGGCAACCCCGGCGGCTCCGGCAACTCCGGCGGCTGTGGCTGTGGCAACTCCGGCGGCTGTGGCTGTGGCTGTGGCTGTGGCTGTGGCTGTGGCTGTGGCTGTGGCTGTGGCTGTGGCTGTGGCTGTGGCTGTGGCTGTGGCTGTGGCTGTGGCTGTGGAAGCAAGGGTGGGAGGTGCTGCACGAGGATGTGCAGCGGATCCGGCATATCGAAGTCGTAGCGCTTCGGCGGGTGCGGGATATGCGATCGCAACGACGAACCAGGCAGGTAAGAACGACCGGGGGTGCCCTGCGGATTGGGCTGCGAGCCTGGCGGTTCCGAGTCGTCGTCGCCGTTCTCGCCGGTGTTTGCCTCCGGCGGGTTCGGGGTATCGCTGCGCCCGGACCGCGCTCCGGTCTCCGGGCTCTCCGGCAACTGCGTGTCGGAGTCCCGAGTGGACTCGGTATCTTCCTCGTCCGGCCGCGGTTTCCCGTCCACCACCGTCGACCGGTCGGCCTGACTCGGCTCCGCGGTACCGGCACGGGGCGATTCTCCTTCGCCGGAATCCTGCGGCCGCACCGACGATCGGCCGGGCTCCGCGTCTTCGCCGTCGTTAGCAGGCGCATCATCCTTCCGCACCGGCGGTGCGGCGGCGGCGCCAGAGCCCGGTCGATGCGGTAGCGGATCGCGCGGCGCGACCGTCCCCGCACCACCTTCTTCCGGCCCGCTGTCGCCGCGATCGGTCGCGGGTTCAGCGGGTCGGCGGCCGCCTTCGGATTCCTCTGGCATACGCCGCGACCGGTCGGCGCCGTCCGTTCCCTCAGTCGAGTGCGACGGGGCGGCGGCAGGGCGTTCCTCCGCACGCGACGATGTCGCCGCGTCCTCTGCGGGAGGAAGCGGGTTCGGTGGAGTCCTGGGAGGAGGTTCCGGGCCAGGGGGAAGCTCTGGGGTGTCCGCGCGGGGCGGGAGCTGGCGGTCCGGTGTGAGCGGGGCAGGCGCGTAGGGGATTCCGGCACGCCAGCCGGTCAGCGGCGGGCGGTTGGCGTTCCAGTCCAGGCCGATCATGATGACGTGCTGGTTGGCGTCGCGCCAGGTGGCGGTCGGGTTCGCGCGCAGGTAATTCGACTCGGCGAGGCCGTCCTGCAACAGCAAGATGTCCTGCGGCAGTGGCTCGCCCGCGATGAGCCGGTTCCATGCCTCGGCGACGTCGGCCACCGCGTCCAGTGGACGGCGGACCAGTACACCGTCGCGCGGGTCGCGCACCAAATGCTCGTCGCGCATCAGGTGGTTCTTGATCTGCTCGATCTCGTCGCGGGTGAACTCGGGTGTGGTGTCGGCGAGCTGATCGGCCACCGGCCGGGCGAGGTCCGTGAGGTCGACCACGCCGGTGGCCTCGCGCAGCATGTCCCTGAGATCGGTCACCAATTGGATCGCGTCGCCGGGCTGTTCGTCGCGCAACTGACCGGCCAGGCCTTCCGCGAGCGCGTCGAGGTCGACATCGCCCCGGGTCGCGAGCTGGTGTGCGATCTGGGCGATGAGATCCCGTGCGCGCGCGGTCCGGTCGGCCTCGCGGTGCGCGGCGAGGTTGTCGGTGATCGTGTCGATGTCGCTGTCATCGGCGCGGAAGCGCTGGTACTCGCCATCGGCCCAGTCCTGCACCCGCGCCCAGTTCGCTTGCGCCGCACGCTGTCTTTCCAGGAACGGCTCGCTGAGCTCGCCGCGGTCGGGCACTTCGTCGCGCACGTTCCACTCCCGCGCCATCGGCTGCACGTCTGGACGCGGCGCGCGGAACCACGGATGCCCCTTGAATCCCGGGCGTATCCGTCCGGGATGACTCTTGTCGCTGAACCAGGTGAATCCGGACAACTTCGCCGACTCGAGGATGATCCGCATCGTGTTGTAGAAGACGTCGGCAAATGGCAGCTCATAGGTGGGCACGCCGGGGTCGAGCGGCTTGCCGCCCGGGATGACCGGCAGAAGGTCCTGGTTGATACCGGGGCCGTTGTCGACGAACGGATCGACCAGCGCCGACTGGAACGGATCGACAGCCCACCCGCTGACGCCCTCGGGCAGATCGCGTGGGGTGAACTTCTTCGGCACGGTTCCCGAGTGGCCGCGCGGCTCCCAGCCGGGCCGGTCCGGGTTCACCGGATGCCATTCGCCGTCGGCGTCCTGCCAGCGGGTCAGGTGGATGCCGGGGGCGCCGTCGCGCCACCGCGAGGTGACGAACTCCCGGCGCGGCGGCGCCAGATCCTCGGTGTGCCAGCCTCCTTCACGGTCGGCGATGATCTGCCGGTACTCGATGGTCGTCTCCGGCCGGATGAACGCCTGCGCGACGGCGGCGCTGCGCTGCAACGCGTCGTGCAGCGCCGCGTCGTGGTCGGCGCGCGGGCTGTCGAGCGAGCCACGCGGACCGACGACGATGATGCGCGGCCGCTCCCCGTCGACGATGCCGACGCGATCGGTGACGCCGCGCGCCCCCGCCTCGGCCAGAAGGTCGCGGCAGGCGCCGCCCAGCTCGGCGATCCGGTCCTGGAGCCTGCCGATCTCGTTCTCGGCGCGGTTGACCCGTTCGGCCGCCTCACGCAGCAACTCCAGGTTCCTGGCCCGCTCGGCCACCTCATCGGCACGAATGGTCCGGCCGGCCACTTCGTCGAGCGTGTCGGCCAGATCATGCGGACCCAGCCGGTCCGGATCGACGCGCAGGCGCGCGGCGATGTCGTCGCGCATCACCCGCCACGGTTTGCTGCCCAAGACCAGATCGGCCCGCTCTCGTCCGAGCCGGTCGAGTTCGGCGGCGACCTCCGCGGACGGCAACGGCCGTTGCGGCGCGAGGTCGGCTCGCAATGCGTCGATGCGCCGATCGAGTTCCGCGAGAGCGGCGTCCGGGTCTGCGAACTTGTCTTTCGCGTTCTTGATCTCGGCGCGTTCGGCTACCAGTCGTTCCAGCTCGGCAATGGTCTCCTGGTCCGGACGGCGATACGGCCCCGCGCCGGCCGCTTCCAGTCGCGCGATGCGCTGATCCAGTTCCGCCAGGCGTTGATCCGCCTCGTTGAACCGCTCCGCGGCTTCCTGGAGTTTGAAGATGGTCGCCAAGCGCTGCGCGCGCTCCGCCTCGCCCACCACTTCCGGTATCTGCGTGTCGGTTTCGTCACCGAAACCGGCGATGTCCCGCACGCCGACCAGGTCCGCGGTCAGCTCCTCGATCATCGCGGTCAAGTTGTCCTGGTTCAGCGCCACGTCCGGGTCGTGGATTGTGCGGCCGGGGGTGTCGAAGCGGGAGAACCGGTCGTCCCGCTTCGCCCGCCAGAACTCGCGCTCCGAGGCGAGGGCGGCACGCTCACGCAGCAGCGCGTGGTAGACGCCTTCCGGCGTTCCCGCCAAGCGGGCGGCCTCGATCTGCTCGTCCAGTCGGGCGACGCGCTCGTCCGCGTCGTTGCAGGCCCTCGCGGCGTCTTCCAGCGCATCGATCTCGGCGTGCCTGCGCGGCATTTCGTCGACCCGCATGGTCTTGCCGCGCAGTTCCGCCAGCGTCTCGTCGAGCCGGTCGGCGGTGAGGTCGGCCGCGGGGTCCACCGGGAGCCGCTCGGCGCACTGATCACGCCGAGTGTGCAGCTCCTCGCTGCGCGCGACCGCTTCCGCACGCTCGGCGCCAAGGCGTTCGAGTTCCGCCTGTGCCTCGGGCGTGATCTGGTCTGCGCGAACCTGCTCGGGCCTGCTCGGCTCGGCCGTGGTACGCGGCTGTCCGGCCTGCGGCTGGGCCGCACGCGAATCCCCCTGCGCGGGGCCGGAACCAGGCCTGTCTGGTGCCGGCGGCGCAGGCGACCCCCCTTCCTCCGGCGGCCGGAGGGTGGTGACGTGTACGCCGTTCTCGTCCACTGTGACAAGGCGGTAATCGATGCGCACACCCTGATCGGCCAGCTGCCGCCTGGTCTCCGGCGCCAGCACCGGATCCGGTTCGGCCAGCGGTGACGCCACCATCACCCGCTGCCCGTCCGGCAGCACACCGACGCCCTCGGCGACCATCCGCGCGCCTTCGGCGGCCAGTACGTCGCGAGCGGCGAGGATCCCGGCCTCGGTCCAGGCGTTGTTCTCCTCGGCGACCGCCCGGTGGTAGCGGTTCAGGTCCGACCGGATGGCGCGGACGAAAGTCGTGAGATCGGCGACACGTCGCTCGGCCGCGCGAAGATCGTCGAAGTACTGCACCATTTCGCCGCTCGGCACGTTCTCGCGGTTGCGCAATGCCTCGGCGCGCGCGATCTCCGCCTGCATCCGTTCGTCGACCGCGCGGGAGATCTCGTGAGGCGTCATCCCCTCCGTACGCAGCCCGATCTGCCGCGCGCGATCGGCGATGCTCCGTGCGAGCGCTCGGCGGGCGGCGGCGGCCTGCGCGATCCGATCCTGCAGCGCGGGCAGTGCGTCGCGCAGTTCCGGTGTCACCGGCTCGTGTGTCCGCGACGGACCGTCTCGGCGCCATCCGCGCGAGCCCGGCTCTTCCGGCTCGTCCGGTCGCGGCGGGCTCGGCGGTTGGTCCGGCGGATTCTGCGATCCGCCCTCGGCATTCGCCTCGGGCGCATCGGCGGATCCCGGCTGCTCCGGAGTTTGTCCCGGCTGCGGCGGCCACACCCGCACGTCGCCGGGTTCGCCATTGCCCTGCGATGCCGAATCCCGCTGCCGCGACGAGTGTTCCTCGGCGTCCCGTGCCTGCGGCCGCACCGTCTCGTCCTGCGCCTGCTCGCCGGGACGAGGCTGTTGGGCGTCCGGTCGCGCGGGGGCCGCGCCCTCCTGCTTCAGGGATGCGCCGTCCGCATCGGCGCGGGAAGTGTCGGGCCGTAGACCCGCGCTGCCGGAGTCCGGCGGCTCGGCCTCGCTTTCCGAACGATCCGAGCGCGGCGGAGTCGCTGCTTCACCGGGCTGCGCGGCACTCCGCGACTCGGTAGCGCGCTCCGCCGTCCCCGCCTCGGATTCGTGTGTTGCACCGCGCCTTTCGACCTGGTTCGCGCTCTCCGGTCCCGCCATCTCGCGCAGCCAGGCGGCCCGCTCGGCGCCCATGCGGGCTTCCCATTCGGCCTGTTCGGCCTGCAAGCGCGCCCAGCTGTCCTCCGGATCGCGGTCGGACAGTCCACGTAGCCACTCGGCGCGCTCGGCGTCCATGCGGGCTTCCCATTCGGCCTGCTCGACGCGCATCCGCTCGAACCAGTCGTCCGGGCTTGCCGGGCGATCATCGCTTCGCGGCGGCCCAGCCGAGGAATCCCGATGGGCGGCAGGCGATTCCGGCTCGGGCGCCCCGGCTTCGGGCTCCGCGGTCCTGCGGGCGGCGGCGAGATCGCGCAACTCCTGAACGCGCTGCTGCGCCACCCGAGCCGCCATATCCGCGTTCTCCGCGCGCATCCGAGCGGCGAACTGCCGCATCTCATCGACGATCGTCGCGTCCGGCGGCAACGGCTGCTCAGCAAGTTCATGCAGCCACTGCGCGTGCTCGGCCGCCATCCTTGCGTTCCATTCAGCCTGCTCGATCTGCATGCGGAGGAACCAGTCCGAGGGTTCACCGGGTAGCCGATCGGGTCGCGATGGCCCGTCCTCGGGCGAGGACGGCGGCGCCGGCGGCTCGCCGGGCGGCTTCTGCGCTCCGCCGCCCGCATTCACCTCCGGGCCATCGAAGGATCCCGACCGGTCCCGAGTCTGCCCGGTCTCGGGCAACCGCCCCTGAACCTCCCCTGGCGCACCGCCTATCTGCTCCGGGGCACCGGACGCACCCTCCCGACGACCGGCCGAAGACTCGGACGCATCCGTAGGCTCCGGCTGCCCCGGAGTTCGACGCGACTCCGGCGGCCACACCCGCACATCGCCCGGCTCACCGGCCGAAGGCGTCGGGACGTCGGACGCGTCATCCCGACGGCCGGTCGAAGACTCCGGCAGCACACCGGATTCGGATTCCCGCGTGCCGGTCGCGGACTCGGGAAGCTCACCGGTCTCCGCGTCGCGTCCATCAGTTGTGGATTCGGGCGGTTCTCCAGATCCCGCGTCGAGCCTGTCTGCTCCGGACCCCGGCAGCTCGTTCGGATGAGCTGGGGCCGGGGGTTCGTCCGGTGAGGTCTCGTGTCGACCCGTCGCGGACTCCGGTGACTCCGCCGGGTCGGCGGGTTCCGGACGTCTGACCCCGCCGGAACCCGGTGCGTCCGGTCGCGGTGGATTCACCGCGGGCCGGGGTCCATCGGGCGGCGGCAGTTCGGGGCCGTCTGTCCCCGAGCCGGGCGGCAGCCAGGCGGGATTCGGCGCGACCGGATGGACCGCGTACGGGATGCCTGCGCGCCAGCCGGTGAGCGGCGGGCGGTCCGCGTCCCAGTGATAGCCGAGACCGATGGCGTGCATGTTCGCCTCGCGCCAACCCGCGCTGGGATTGGCGCGCAAGAACTCCGACTCGGCCAGGGCATCGTGCAGCAGCACGAGATCTTGCGGCAGCGGCTCGCCCGCCATGAGCCGATGCCACGCCTCGGCGACATCGGCGAGCCGGTCCATCGGCCGCCGCAGATACGCACCGTTGGGGTCGGTGTAATCGCGCACCCGATGCTCGTCGACCATGAGGTGGTTCTTGATCTGCTGGAGCTGGTCGCGGGTGAACACCGGGACGTCGTCGCGCATGTGCTCGGCGAGGACCGCCGCGATGGCGTCCGGATCGGTGCCGAAGTGCAGCAGTTCGCGAATGTCCTCAACGGTGTCGCGCACGGCGTCGAGGTCGTCGGAGGCGAAGCGGTCGGCCAACTCTCCGGCCACCCGATCGATGGAATCCTGCATGTGCAACAGCTGGGCGTCGACGTCCAAGAGCGGGTTGATGCCGGGGTCCCGCGTGATCAGCTCGTCGCGGACGATGTCGACCACGTCGCGCGCCGCCGCCTCCTGTCGCGCCCGCCGGTACGCCTCAAGCCCCTCGACGATCCGGTCCACATCACTGTCGTCGGCCAGGAACCGGTCGTATTCGCTGTCGGCCCACTCCTGCACGCGGCGCCAGTCGGCTACGTCGTCATCCCATTCGCGCTGCAGGGATTCCGGAATCTCGACGCGATCGGCGGGGTTGCCGTGCTCGGCGGGATCCCACGGCCGATGCATCGGCTGGATATTGCGCTCCGGCGGCGCGAACCACTCGTAGTCACGGAATACCGTGCCGAACGGCGGAATCTTCTGCAGCCACGGCCGCGCCAGCACCCACTCGCCGATCTCCGGATGACGCTGGATCCAGGCCTTCACCGCCGGGTGGTTCGGCACCAACGCCGCCATCAGGATCAGGCGCACGATGTTGTAGGAGTCGGCGCCCCAGTGCTGGCTGAACACGTCCATCCCCCGCGGCAGATGGGAGGTGTCGTACTGCGACGGCGCCTGCGGCATGTGCACCGGCAGCGAACTTTCCGGGATCTGACCCGGTGGTACGTCATCGGTGGGCAGCGTGATGTCGTTGACGACGTCTTCCATCGCCCACCCGCTCACGCCGTCCGGCAGGTCCTTCGTCTTGTACTTCTTCGGCAGAGTGCCGCCGTCCCGGTTGGTCGTCCAGGTGGGGCGAGTCGGGTCGACCGGGTGCAGGTTCCCTTCGGCGTCTCGCCAGGCGGTCATGTGCAGGCGTCGTCCGTCGTGCCAGCCGCTGCTGAGGTGTTCCACTTCCGGCGGCGTCATGTCCGCCGTCCGCGCGCTACCCTCGCGGTCGGCCAGCACCTGCCGGTATTCGACCGTCGTCTCCTCGCGCACGAAAGCCTGGGCGACCGCGGCGTCGCGACGCAGCGCATCGGCGAGGGCGCGATCATGATCCGCGCGCGGCGCCGCCGGGTCGCTGCGCGGACCGAGCACGATGATCCGCGGCCGCTCGCCTTCCACGATGCCGACTCGGTCGGTGACCATCCGCCCGCCCTCGGCCTCGACGAGTCGCCGCCACACTCCGGCGGCCCGCGCCATCTCGTCCTGCAATCGGCCGATCCGGTTGTGCGCTCGGTTGACGTCGTCCGCGGCATCGGCCAACCCGTCGATCTGGAGCAACCGCGCAGGCAGTTCGTCGACCCGCAGTGCTCCGTTGCGGAGTTCGTCCTGCGCCTGCGCGCGAAGCGCGGCGATCGTCTCCTCGCGCCGGGCGGGGCCCAGCGCGGCCTCGTCAGGGTTGCCCGAGTCATCGACCACCCCGAGCCGGACGGCAAGGTCGTCGCGCATGCCACGCCGGGGCTTGATCCGCCGGAGCTCTTCGGCCCGCTCACGTGCCATTCGGTCCAGTTCGGCGGCCGCCTCGTCGGATGGCGGGCGGTGCCGCGCGACGCCCGCCTCCTCCAGTTCGGTGAGGCGCTGGTCCACGCGGCGAATCCGGTCGTCGAGGGTGGTGAACTCCTCGGTCGCGGCCACCAGTTTGCGCAGCGCCTCGGTGCGTCGCTCCCGCTCCTCGTCCGTCACCGGCTTGCGCACCTGCCGGTCGGCTTCCTCGAGACCGCCGCTCACGTCGACGATGTCGGTGCGCGAGCTCGCGTGCAACGCCTGAATCGCCTCGTCCCGCGAATCCGCGTCCCGGCGCACCCATTCGGTCGAATCATCGACGCCGAGGTTGGCCGCGCGTTCGTTGGCCTTGGCACGGACGAACTCGCGTTCACGAACGAGGTCCTGGCGCTGCTGGAGCAACCTGTCGTATTCCTCGATCAGGCCGATCCGCGCCGCGAGGTCGCCCACCTCGGCTGCCGCGCGCTCGAATTCCGGTACGAGCATGCGGAGTTCCGCCACGCGCGCGTCGTCGCCCTCCGGCAACAGTGTCCGGCTGGACAAGTCGGCGACCGTCGCTCGAATCCGTTCAGGGGCGAGGTCTTCCGGGGCCACGGAGGTCCGGAGCGAATCGGCGAGCACACGGATCCTGGCGGCCAGTTCGTCGAGCCGGGTGATCGCGTCGGCGTGGGCGCGGACCGCCTCCTCGTGTGCCGAGTCGCGCTGCCCGTCCTCGGGTTCCTCCTGCCCGGACGCCGGAGGCTCGTCGGGTTCGGATACCGGCGGCGCCTTCGGTTCCTCGGGGGGCTTCTTCGACCCGCCGCCTGCCTCGGCTACCGGCTCGGCTCCCTCGGGCGGGGCGAGCCCGCGGGACGCTTCGCTCTCGCGCTGGCGAGCGACCCAATCGTCCAGCTCGGCGTGCATCCGGGCGTTCCACTCGTCCTGCTCGGCATCCATCCGCCGCTTCCACTCCGAACGGTCGTCGCGTGGTTCGGGCGGCGGCGAGTCGTCACCAGGCGGGACCGCCATGTCGTCGGAGTCGGTGCGCGGCGTTCCGGTTCCCGAGCGTGGTGTCCCGTTCTGCTCCAGCGCGCGCAACAGCGCGGCATTCAGCACCTTCGCGGGCTCGGAAGCGTTGTCGCCGTTGAGTTCTACGTCCGCGAACCCTTCGGGCAATGCCTCCGAGTTGTAGAGGGCGTCCCTGGCGTCGAAGCACAACCTGGGCAGCTGGCGCAGCCACTCGTCGTAGCCCTCGGGCGTCGGGTTCTCGTGCGTCGCCGTGTAACGCCGCACCAGGTCCGCGTCGACGCGGAATCTGGTCAGCGGTGAGCCCGAGGTGTCCATGGCGTGGCCGACCTCGTGGACGATGATGCTGTAGGTGGGTCTGCGGTTGTAGGCCGGATTGAACCGCCCGTCTTCGACATTGAGCGCGACGGCACGGCGCAGCTTCACCGGGTCCGTCGCGAGAGTCTCGTTGAGAACGATGGACTCGGCGTACGGCGGACGTCCGTCGGTCGGCCGGTGAATCGAGACGGTCTTCGCGAAGATCCCGTCGTCCAGCGGTTCGATCCGGACGCTGTCCAGGTGGATCTGCGGGAAGCGGATGAGGCGTTCATCGATCGCCCTGGCGAATTCTCTGAGGATGTCGACATCGGCTCTCGGATTGTCGAACCCGATGACCTGAAGCCCATGCCGCTGTTCCAGCGTTCGCTGAATCTCGGTGGCGTCCAGCCGCGACCATTCGTCGTCGAATACGGGCTGCTGCTCGTCGGGCGCTTCGAGTGCGTCGTTGTCGCGGTGTGGTCCGTCGTCGCCTGCCTGCGGTGGTTCCTGAATGCCTCCCGGGTCAGCGGAATCCGGTCGCGGGGCAAGGCCGAGACCGTCCGGCGGCAAGCCCGCGGCGCGGCGCACCAGGTCGTAGATCAGCCGGGCGGGCTCGCTGGCGTTCGCGCCGCGCAGCACCACGTCGCGGAATGCCTCGGGCACGGCCTCTTTCGGGTCGAGCACATCGTGCTGGTCGAAGCTATAGCCGCTGAGTTGGCGCAACCAGGTCCGGTAACCTTCGACCGTCGCCGGAGCATGGTTCGTGGTGTAGTGCTGCAGCAGCACGTCATCGACCACGTCGTGGACAGCTCGATTGCCCGCGTGATCCATCGCGTGCCCGTACTCGTGCACGAATACGCTGTAGATCGGCCGGTCGAGGACACTCTGGTCGAAGCGCCCGGCGTCGACGTTGCGCCGCAAGCGATCCCGGAACGCGTCAGGATCCGAGAGATCCCGGTCGCTGATCATGATCCGGTCGGTATACGTCCGGCCGGTCGCCGGATCGATCGCCGAATACGCCCGGCCCGCGACCCAGCCGCGCAGTGGCCCGATACCGACCCGGCGCAGATCGACATGCGGGTGGGCGGCCCGCATATCCATGACGGCCCTGGCGTATTCGCGCACTGCTTCGGGATCCAGGCCGGGCCGGTCGAATCCGAACGTCTCCAGACCCGTCAGCTCCGTCAAGCGTTCGCCGACCTGCTCCGGATCCAGGCGCGACCACTCGTCCTGGATAGGCGCGTGGGCCCGGTCCGGCGCGGCATGGGTTGTGCCGTCGTCGTCGACGGCCATCTCATCCGGCAGAGAACGGTCGGGCAAAGCAGGCTTCTCCGGCGACGCGGCACCGCCATCCTGGCGCGGTCCGAACGACAACCGTTCCGACATCCGCCCCAGCAAACCGCGCGGCGCACCGCGCTCGTTCAGGTCCGCCGAACCATCTTGCAGCAATCGGCCGATCCGGTCCGCAAGCCGCTCCGCGGTTCGCTCGGACAAGCCCTGGAACTGACGAGCCAGCACATCGGAGATCGTGTCCGACCCGGTCGGCGGCGGCACCCGCCACCCGCCGTTACCATCGCTGAGGAGCTGGATCGGCAGGGATTCGCCGCGCACGCTGACGTGTTCCATCCTCCACCGCAGGTCGTACCGTTGCGCGGGCGCCGCCCCATCGGCAGGCAGCTGCACCGGCAGCATCAGCTGACGGGTGTACAACCGATGCGCCACCTCCGCGGGATGCGGCGGCCCGAGCGTCGGATCGGCCTGGACGGCACGGTGGCCGACCGCGGGGAAATTGTCGCGGAGCCTGCCCTCCGCACGCCAGGCCTTCAGCGTCGGTCGGGCATCCCGCTGATCCGCCTTGGTGTAGAACGCATCCGCGTCGAGCTGTTTGATCCATGCGTCGTAGCCGAGTTCGGTCAAGCCTTCGGCGCGGTAGCGCAAGTAATGCGCGAGCATTTCCGCGACTGTCTCATCCCGGTTCGGGCGGCGGTGCGGTCCCTCGGCTTTCGACGCGATGATCTCCTTCGTCACCAGCTCACCGTCTGGTCCGCGCGACACCTGCCGGTAGTCGAGCCAGTGCGTGCCGTTCCACAGCACATCGCTGTACTCCGGCCGGTTCGCCGCCAGCTCACGCAAAGCGTCCATGTGCTGCCCGTCGACAGCGATGACGACCAATCGGGGAACCCTGCCCCATCCCGGCGCGCGCGGATAGGCCAGGACGTGGTCGGTCAGCGGCTCACCGCCCGGTTCGAGGCGCAGCTGCCCCTCGACGGCACGGCGTACGAGATCGGCGGCATCGGCCGGCATCGGCGCCGCGTCGGCGGGTTCGCGAACCGGGGCGCTGTCCGAGACGTTCGGCTCCGCATGGCGCGGATTCGCCCATCGCGGGCCGTCGTTGTCGACGGAACGCACGACATCGAAGGCGATTTCGGCCGTCTCCAGGCCGACCTTGTCGATGTAGCGCCGAAGCGCCGCTCGCCCGGCCTCGTAGGCGACGCGTTCCGGCGGCGGTGCATCGGCCGAACGCTCGGCGGCCCGGCTCGCCTTGCGGTACGCCTTGTCGTAGGCATCGGCGTAAGCACGTTCCGCGGGACTGATCGGGACGAACCTCCCCGACTCGCGCAGCATCCGGAAGGTCTCGATGTCCAGCGCATAGTCCCGGCTGCGCTGGTCCCGCATCGCGGGAGTGTCACCGCGCGGAGCCCGCGCGGGGTGGGACGTCACCCCGGCGTCCGTGCCCGGTCCGATGCCATGGGCCCGGTCCCATTCCGCCCCGTACCGCTGGGCGTAGTCGTGGCCCTCGACGAGGGGGCCGAGATCGGCCAAGTGCGCACGCACCGCACGGACACCGGCACGGTGCGCCGCCGCGTCGAGCCAGTCCCCGCCGATGATGAATCGCTTGCCGTAATTGCGCCTGCGGTAGATGTCGGCCGCAGTCTGCCTGGCCTGTTCGCGCGCGGCCACGTACTCCCTCGCCAACGGATCCGCCAGCGATCCGATCGCGCCGGTGGTATCCCGCAGCTGCCTGCTGAAGGCGAACCCGGCGGCGTGTGCCTCGGCTTGGCGGTCCAGCATCAGCGCCACGTATTCGTCGCGCGACAGCGTGAACCGCTCCAGCGGGTGACCTCCGGTCACGCTCAGCTGATCGGCCAGCACGGCCGCACGGACCAGGGCCATTGCTTGCTGACGGGCGTTGTCGGCGAGGTCGAGTACCACGGTGTTCGAGATCGGGTCGTAGCCTGCGGCCCGGCCCAGTTCGAACCGGCCACCATCGCTGCGCTGGGCGCGCGCCTCCGGCTCGGTGCTGTACCGGATGTGCACCCCGTGCCGCTCCAGGACATCGGCTGCCCAGCGACCGAAATCGGTGGAGGCGAGCAGATTCCGGGTCCGGGTGAGCGCGTCTTCCGCTCGGTCGGCGACCGCCGTCAGGTTGCTCGGCAGGTCCGCCGCGGGGGGCGGCGCGGCCTCCGGTCCAGCGGACCGCACCGGGTCCGCGCCGTCCGGGGACACGAAGAGGACACCGGATTCGTCCAGGTGGATCCGGACAGGTCTGGTCGGCGCGGTGTCGGAGTCGGTCCGCACCGGCGTGTCCGGCATGGCTCGCTGGACCGTCGCGGAGATGGCCTCGATGATCCGGGTGCGCTCGGTTTCGGCCTGCGCACGCCGCTGGGCCAGATCGGCCAGTAGCCGCATGTCGGCGTCGGAGTTCCGGAAGACGACGAACCTGGAGCGATCCATCAGCAGGTCGAGCACGGCCTGCCGGTCCGGTCCGATCAGGTGGTCCGGAACGCTGAGGCCGCCTTGCAGCCGCTGCACGAGTCGATCCCATTCGGCATCGATCCGGGTCATCTCCCGCATGAGTGCCGCGTGCTCGCGCACCAACTGCTGTAGCGCCCTGGCCGACTCCGGTGACGACGGGACATGCTCGTGCATGCCGTCCGGTGCGGTGCTGCGGTGCTGGGCATCCCATTCCCGGCCTGCCACATCGCGGTGACTGTGACCCGCGGCCGGGTAGTCCGGCGAATCGAACCGCTCGCTCGCCAGCAGGTCCGACACACCGGCTTCGCGACCGATACGCCGCAGCTGATCGGCGTCGATACCCGGATCTTGTCGGCGGGCCGCGTCGACCGCCGCGTCATGGGCATCGAGATACGCCGATTCCAGCGCCCTGCGGTACTCCGCTTCCGTCATGTCATGCAGCGGGCCGGGTGTCGGGTCGTAGCCCGCCGCACGCAGTTCCCGGTTGAACTCGGCCTCGCGGCCCAACGCGGCAGCCTCCGCACGCAGGTGCGCCGCGACATAGTCCGCGCGATCCATTGCCCGGATCCCCGCCGGTGTCACTTCCACGTCACCGGCGAGCACGGCTTCGGCCAGCGCCGCGGCCCGTACCACCGCGGCAGCCTGAGCCAATTGGCTACGATCCCGCGTCCCCACGAGGACATCCATGGTTCTGCCGTTGAACGCATCCGGTCGCACCGCGCCGTCACCGGATTCGCCGAACCGAACCGCCGCCCCGGCCTCCCGCAACGTGGCCGCCGCGGCCCGGCCGACCTCGGTCTGGTCGAGCACCTGCCGGACTCCCGCTGCGTCCTCGTCCGGCAGACTCCTCAGCCAGCCATCCGGATGACGGTGCCGCTCCGGTGGTTCCACCGCCGTGTCGTCGGAGTCGGACGGCGGGGTCGGCTCCCGCGGGTCGTCGAGGCCGAGTTCAGGCGTGACGGAGTCCTCCGGCGGTGGCGCAGCCGCCTGCTCCGCAGGCTTGATTACCAGGTATCCCTTGGCAAGGGCTTCCTCTTCCGTGAAGACGCCCGCCACGTCCTTGACCATCGGAATCGGGCTCCGGCCCTCGCCGTGCGTGTCCACCAGTGCGAACAGCGATTCCGCGGTTGTTCCGGCGATGTCCAGGTCGCTCTCCGGACGGAACGGAAGGCCCGATTTCTCCGACACACCGGTCTGCCGACTGCCGAAGATGACCAGCGGGACACCGTCTTCGGCCACCGACCGCATCGCCGCCCGCAGCATCTCCGGCGTGACCCCAGGCCCCGGTTCGCCGAGTACATCGACATTCTGCGGCGTAATGCCCGCCGCGGAGTCCGAATCGGGGCGGGACGGTGGCTGCCGATCCTCCGAATCGCCGACCCGGTGCCCGTCCCGGTCTCCCGTGCGGTCGCCGGACCACACCGCATCGGAACCAGCGGGATGCAGCGGATTGCCCTGCGCGTCGTACAGGATCGCGGAGACGCGGCGCAGTTCCTTCGGCACGTGCGGCGGGAATCCCTCGCGGATACCGGCGCCGGGATCGGACACCTCGACGAAGAGCTCGCCGGTCTGCGGATGCCGCCGCACCGTCAGCACATAGGCGTGTGCGCCGACGCCGTGCTCGTCGGTCGGGCCCGCGTATTCATCCACGACCAGGGCGCGCGCACCCTCCTCTTTCCGCGCCAGCAACGCGTCTGCGATCGGCTGGTGCCGTGGTTCGCCGGGCTTCGCCTCGGGGACGTCGCGCAGCGGAGCCCCTGCCGCATCCTCTACCTCGGCCCGCGACATGCCCGCGGGACCCACTGGGTCCTCCGGCACATGGATGACGTCGCTGTCGGTGCCCTGCTGGATCTCGTCGAGCGCCAACCTGGCGCATTCCCCCCGGTTGGCCGGATCGACCTGCGGCACAGGGGGTTCGGCCGTGCCGGTCGGTTCCGCGCGGGTAGCGCTGTTCGTGTCGCTACCAGGGTCGACCCGCGCCGCGCCACGCGACGGCTGACCCGCGCCCGCATCCGGTGAAAGCAGCGGCGGTGCGACGAGCAGACTCTCCGGTGGAATCGAGATGTCCGGGTCCGCGTCGGCGCGAACTTCGGGGAGATCTGCCTCGTCCGTGCGTGCACGGGCTTCCGCGGCGTCCGACGCCCGTGTGCGGGGGGCCTCGGAGTCGGCGACCCGCGCCTGTGTCGCTCCTTCGCGGGTAGCGGGCCCGGCGGTGCGCTCCGCGGCGCCCGCTCGGGTTTCCGGCACGCCTGGTGGCCTGCGCGCCGGGTCGCTGGCTCCGGCCTGCGTGCGCGGCTCGCTGGTAGCGGGCGTGTTCGTGCGCGTGTCGGATGCCGCGTGTGCCGGGGTGGCCGACGGGTTGTTCGATGGTCCGGCCGTGGTTCCAGCGGGTTGTGCCAGGGGGGCGGCCGATGGCGGCGCGGCGGTTGCCGGTCCAGTCGGGGTAAGCGGACCGGCGGCCATACCGTCCGTCCGCGGCACAGTGCCGTCGACAGCGCGGGTCGCCGTGGACTCGGGACTGTGCACCGCCGTCGTCTCCGGGTTGCGCGTGGGAGAAGCGGTATCCTGCTGTGCCGCAGCAATATTCGCTTCCCTTTGCGCACTCGGTTGACTCGCGCCTTGATCCTGGTCGGCGGCGGGACGCACCGCGCTATCGGAATTCGCCGGTTCCGGTCGACGCACCGAATCGTCGTCCCCGCGCGCATTCGCGTCACTCGCGGCCGGACGATCTGCCTCAGCCTGGCTGTCCGAACGAGTGGCGCCCCCATCGTCCTGCGTGCGGGTGCCGGTCTCGTCACCGGCTTCGCGTCCGTTCGCGGTGCCGTCACCGGCCTCGCCAGCGGCGCGACCGTTCGTGGCGGCGTCGCCCGTCGCATGGCCGTTCGCCGTGCCGTCTGCGGTGCCGCGCTCGCCAACGGAATTGTCCTCGGCTACACGGCCGTTCGCGTCGCTTGTCCCCCGCCCGTTCGCGTCGCCAGAGCCATTCCCATTCGCCGTCGCGTCGCCCGCACCGCGGCCGTTCGCCGTCGCGTCCCCCGGCCCGCGCCCGTTCGCATCGTCAGAACCATTCCCATTCCCATTCCCATTCGCCGTCGCGTCGCCCGCACCGCGGCCGTTCGCGTCGCCCGCCCCGTGGCCGTTCCCCGCCCCGTCGCCCGCGGCCTGCCCGTTCGGCCCTCCTTCTGGACCAGGCGCCAAGCCGTTCGCAGCCGCGGGATCGAGCGCGCCATCGTTACCGAAACCAGCACCATCGGGCCGAAACCCGATCCGCGGCTCCGGAATGGGGCCGTTGCCCCCGGGCGGCGCGTACCACTCCGGATGCCGGGAGCGGTAGAAACTATCCGCCTGCGCCCGGCTCGCTCCGGACATCGCGCCATTGGAGACACCGGCCGTGATCATCCGCGGGTCGAACTCCGTGTTCTTCGCGTTCGCGACCGCCGCACCCCAGCCGTCCTGCGCCCAGTCGATGCCGAACTGGGTGACCACGCTGGCGCCGAATCCCGCGACCGCGCCGACCCCGCCCGCGGAAGCGCCGGTGATCGCGCCACGCAACCAGGGCCGCATCTCCTGGCCGAGCTTGTTGCCGATCCAGTCGCCGAACGGGCTCGCCGCACCGGCGCCTGCCGCCGAACTCACCGCGGTGACCGCGACCTGCTCCCAGTTGATCCCGTTCCGATGCCCCGCATTCACCTGGTAGGCCTGAATGCCCAGGTCCTGCATGGTGCCGATAATCGTGTCGAGGGCAAGGTGGCGCACCAGGAAGGTGGCGAGCTTCTCACCGAGGAACCGCGAGGTCCACTGGATGATCTTGTTCATCACACGCTGGGCCAGCAGCCTGATCCCGACGCGGGTGAAGCCGATCGCGGCCGCCTCCACCGCGGGGGCGGTCGGCGGGAAGATCCAGGCCGCGGCGATCTCCGCCGCGAGCAGCGCCAGCGACGAGATCATCATGATCTGCGCGTATTCGATCTCGGTGCCCACTTGGTTGGCACCCTCGCCGACGTTGTCGAATACCTCGGCCAGTTTCGCCAACGACTGATCGCCGCTGCGCAGATCATCGAACAGCTTCGCGGCCGCTTCGCTGCCTTTGCCGTCCGGATACGCCGCCAGCATGGCGCTCTTGGCCGCGTCGATGTCGGTCAGGATGTCGCGCAAACCATCGGCGGCGGTACGCCAATCCCCCGCGATGGCCCACATGCCCTCGGGCTCACCCGCGGGCCAGTCGGAGCCGGCCACCCATTCCAGCCACCGCAGATACCCGGGCAGCTCAGCCATGCGATTACCTCAGATCACCAACTGGAATCGGTGACTCCGCGGTCCGTGGCCCCGGCGTGGTCGTAGGTCTCCACATTGCTGAATTCCATGGCGGTACTGCCGTCTTCCGGACCGGCGGCACGCACCTGCCGCTCGGCCGCACCCGGCGGGGCCGTGGACACCTTCGGCGGTTGCGGGACCTGACGTGTGAAGTCGGGCATGCCCTCGATCAGGTCGGACAGCTTGGGCAACCGCGCTCGCGAATCGTGCAGCGGCGCCATCAACTGCTGACCCCGGCGGGCGACGTCGACGGCTGCCGCCTGCGCCGCCTCGGTGATCGCCTTGGCGATCTCGGCGTAGCTCAGGTCCTCGATACCGGGACCGAATTTGGTCTCGATGACCGTGCCGTCCGCGTTCACGAACACTGTCACCCGCTTGCCGCGCACCGAAGCGCTGCCGACCAGTCGAGCACGTTCCTGCTGCACCCTGGCGGCGGTGCGCATCTGCTCCTGGACTTCCTCCAACAGCGCGGCCATCTCCGCCTTGGCCAGTTCGTTCGTCATCGTCCGCGCCGTCTCGGATTACCGGAAGCCATCGCCGTTGCGGCGATCCTGGCGAGCCAGGTAATCGGCGGTGTCGGTCTGGTTGGTGGAGAGATTGCCGAGGGTGCTGGCCGTGTTCGCCGAGTTGGTGGTCAGGTTCTCTCGCGAGGCCCGGTAGCCATCGTTGCCGTTGGGCCCGTTGTAGAAGTTGTCGCCGATTTTGTCGTTGCCCCACGGCGCGCCGCGACCGGCCAGCGAGGTCTGCAGGGTGGACATCACGGAGTTGATGCGATCGCGGACATGTCCGGTCTTCCGTGCCGCCTGCCGCAGCAGGTCGGGGTCGAGTTCGATCCGCTCCTCCGCCATGGCGTCGCTCCTCCTGGGCTCACGCGGGGCGGGCCCGCCCCTTCGGTTCGACTCGGACGCCTCTGACGATGACAGCCGAGAGCAACTCGCCCGTGGCTCGGAAATGAACGGAGAGTGCCACGCCAGTTACATGCGACAGCGATGGACACCTATCGACGTGCACGATGAATTGCGGTATTTCCGTGCGGGTTTGGTGATGCCAACCGTTCACATCTCCACCATCAGGGTGACCGGGCCATCGTTCACCAGATCGATGTGCATATGCGCACCGAATCGCCCGGTGGCCACGGTAGCGCCCAGTTCGCGCAGTGCCCGCTCGAACGCTTCCACGAGGGGTTCGGCGACAGCGCCGGGCGCGGCCGCCGACCAGGACGGGCGCCTGCCCTTGGCGGTGTCCGCGTACAGCGTGAACTGACTGACCACCAGAATCGGGGCCCGCAGGTCCGCGGCCGACCGCTCGCGGTCGAGGATGCGCAACCGCCACACCTTGTCGGCCAACGCCTTCGCGGTCGCCTCGGTGTCGGAGTGCGTCACGCCGACCAGGGCGACCAGGCCGTGCGGTACACCGTCGGACACCGGATCGATGCGGCCGACGACTTGGTCGTCGACGGTCACCCGCGCCGAACTCACACGCTGCAAAATGGCTCGCACAAGACTCGATCATGCCGCCTCACCCAGCCTGGCCGAGCACATGGGTGGGCCCGCACCGCCCAGCCTGATCGGCCTGGCCGGATACAGATGCGCGCAGGCGGCAACCATGACAAACTCGGTGCGCAGAAGGATGCGTGCGCGGGTGCCGCGCGGTGGCGGAGGATCATGCTGGAAACGAGGAGCGCGATGGATCTGGACGCGTTGGAGCGCCAGATCGCGGCGGATCGGTATGCGGCACTCGACCGTTCGGTCGAGTCCGAGCTGCGTCTGGCCACCTCTCTCGGCGAACTCGCCAAGGGTCTGATCGCCACGAAGACCAACGGCTCGGTGCGGGACCGGACCAGGGAGGCGCTGGCGCCCGCCGAGGAAGCGGTGGCGATCCGGCTGCGCCTGCTGTCCCGGGGCCAGGTGCTGACCGCCCGCTTGGCCGGCGAACTGAACGATGCGCTGCGCTCCTTCGAGCAGGCGGCGCGGCACAGTGGTCGCCGGGAACTCGCGACCACGACGATCCGCCGCGCCTGCGACGTCTATCGCCAGGTGGCGCAGGCACATCCGGACGTCGCGGGTCCATGCGCGGACGGATTGTCCAAATGCGGCGTGTGGCTGGGCAGGCTGGACCAGGACGCCGCGGTGGCGGCGACCGAGGAAGCCGCTCGCATTCGGGCCGGCTTGGCCGCGGCGAACCCCGAGCTGTCCGGCAAGTATCTGGCCAGCCTGAGCACCCTGCTGCGCACGCTCATGATCGGTCGCTCGCGCAAGCAGGCCATCGCCATGTATCGGGAACGGTACGCCGCGCTCACCTCGACCACCATGTCGATCCGATTGCGCGCGTGCGGCGTCCAGGATCTGGATCTCACACCCAAGTCGCACCGGGCGCTGCTCGAGCTGGGCTGCCGCACCCTGGAGCAGGCCGGACGGCTGACCCAGCAGCAGATCATGTTCAAGTCCTCCGGTGACCTGTCCACCGTCGAAGAAATCAACTGGAAGCTGGCGCTGGTCGGCCTGCGGCCGCTCGCACCGGGCGCGGAGCCGGATCAGCCGTCGACGCCGGTGCACATCGGCGCCACCTTCGGCGCGATGAGCGTGTACTGCCCGGAACGCGATGCCATCTCCCAGGTGCGCGCCGCGATCATCGCGGCATACGCCATCGATGACGCCTACCCCCTCGACCGCGAGAGCTACCTCGGTACGCACGAGTCGAAGTGGAAGATCCGCGAGCCCGAGCAGAACACGTCGACCACCCTCGGCGACGACATCGTGCTGATCGATCAGCCCTACGGCGGCTGGGTGACCGTCTTGAGCCTGAACTGGGAACTCACCCCGGTGGCGAAACATCCGCTGGCCCTGCGTCTCTCCCAGGACTGGCCGGTGGCGGCGATCACGGTCACCGAGAACGTGGCCTACGAGCTGTGCTGGTACGAACACGGCGCGGCCACCCAATACGCCGCGCTCGGCCGTCCGGCCGGACAGGCTCCGCTCGACAAACCGCTCGCGCCACTGGACTTCGAGACGCTGGCCCTGTACAACCCCGACCGGGCGACCGAGACCAAGCTGCGCGCGGCGTTCGGCAACACGAAGGTGTTCGCCAACCTCACATATCTGCCCGACAGCGGCCTGCGCCAGATCAGTGTCAACACGCCGCTGTCCGAGCACGGCGACCGTGTGCTGTTCTTCCGCACCACGCCCTGATCGCCCCTCAGGCGGACGCCGAGTCGGCTGATTTCCCGCAATACGGGGCACCGGCCCGGGCCGTCGGTGAACAAAATTCCGGAGGTCCGAACTCCGGTTCCACCCAGGTCATCTGACCAGATGTTAGGTAAGCCGCCGTGACGATGGCACTTCGCGCTGAACCGCAATATTTACCGAAACTACCGGTAACTGATATGCGTCCGAAATTCTTGCGAACTAATTGAACGGAATGTTTATCCCCTTCCATGGAGTGCTCTACTGAGACAGCGCCCAATGGTGTTACGGATCACAGCACTGATGCCACATCACCGACCGGGCAGCTCAGAAATTGTCACACGAAGTTACCCGAGGGCCCCATGGACCAAACGGCGTTGGCGGATACCCCGACCGCCCGATGCGCCTACTATCGACGCACTTGCGACCTGCCCGCCGGAGTCCATCCGGAGATCGGCCGAATCATCGTCCGCGCCGGATTGGTCGGCGCGATCACGATGCCCGCCGCGCTCGGACAAAAGGTCCGCGATGATCTCACCGCCCACCGAACCGGGCTGGGTCCGATCATCTCTCACGTACGGTCCGAACGGTGGACCTTCCTGACCCGTCCGGATCTGCCCGACGACGTCCGGTTGTTCGCCGAGATGTTCCGTCTCAACGTCTCGATCGTGCCCAGCGGCGGCGAGATCGCGTTGCCATCGCCCGCCGATGTCAAGGGCCGCTATCGGAACTGGATCGTGGCCCCACGCAACGGTTTCCGCCCCTACGGCTCATCCATCGTCGACACCGTCCGGTCCTGCGCGAAAGCAGGGAAGCGATGAACACCGGGGCCCTGCCCGCAAAACATCAGGTGCTGCAAGCCTGCCGCGGTGAACTCCAAGAAGGCAACCCGATGCTGCGCTGCGCACACGAGCTCACCGCGCTGCACGAGCGCAGACTCAGCGCGGGATGCGAGTCGATGGACGAGATCGATGCGCTGCGCGCGAGCCTGGTTCGCGATATCGATCGCTGGATCACCGTTCAGCTGCCACCCGCGCACGGCGCGGCGCATGTGCACACCGAGACCATGGGTGCCGTGATCGACCGCATGGCCAAGTTCACCGCGCACGCCTATGCGGCGCTGGCCAGCGCCTCGGAATGGGATCTGTGGGACGCCTGGCAGCGCTTGGCCGAACTGGCCGTCGGCTACGACGACTTGGCCGCCGAGGTCAGCGCGGGCGTCCGCAGATTGCCCGGCGCCTCGTAGAGTTCCGCTGCGACGTTCCATCCCACGAGTGGGACGCCCTGGGGAGTTGGACTGGTCGCGACGCGGGCACCGCACCCTGCGCCAGCAGGGCGAACTCGGCGCCCACACCGCGGCCGGTTCATCGGCGAACCGCGCCATGCCGCGCCAACCGGGTGCCGTCGAGTCGCGCCGCGCCGCGCCAACCGGGTGCCGTTGAGCCGCGTCGAGTCGGCGGGATTCCGCGCGTCTCCATATCCCCGCACCCAGATTCGGATCGGCAGCGCCCACATCGGCTCAGCACCCGGCCGCGATCGGAGTGATCGCGGCGCTGCACCACTGCGCCCTCGACTCGCTACCTAGGCATACGAAATATGCACCCCACGGCGGTTTCCGTCACCGCAGGCGAATCGGCGCGCATGGTACCCGGAATCGAACTGCGTGGTGCGCCAATCGAATTCGAGTACCGATCTACTCAGGTGCCCGGTACCGGACCCGCCATACGCTGACGGCATCGTTCAGGACAGTCGGCACGAAGGAGGGCGAACACACCGCACCGGCACAGCCGCGGGCATATCGCTTCGGTTGGACGCACAGGACGCGGGCGCAAGGAACGACGTCACCGATCCAGCGCAAGCTGGGTATCGTCCGGTGATCCGCGGTCGGCGCGTGGCGCCGACACGGGACACGCGGCGAGATCGACCAGGATGCCTGGCGTCGGTGCGGCTCGGATCCTCGCCGCGCAGTGTCACCGAATCGAACGTCCGACAGGCGACCGCCGGGTACTACTCCGGACGCAGGGTCAAGATCCGCGGGCCGTCATCGGTGACGGCGACAGTGTGCTCCCAATGTGCCGCACGACTGCCGTCGGTGGTCACCACGGTCCAGTCGTCATCGAGCACCTTGGTCTGGGTGGTGCCGAGCGTAAGCATCGGCTCGATCGCGAGAACCGACCCCACCACCAGCTTCGGGCCCTTGCCCGGCTCACCTTCGTTGGCGAGGAAAGGATCGAGGTGCATCTCCCGCCCGATGGCGTGCCCACCGTAGCCGTCGACGATGCCGTAGGCCCGTCCGTGTTGCTTCTCCGCCGCGCGGGTGCCCAGTTCGATGGCGTGCGAGACGTCGGTCAGCCGGTTACCGGGCAGCATTGCCTCGATACCGGCCTCCATCGACAACCTGGTGGCCTCGCTGAGCAACCGATCGGCCTCGATGATCGTGCCGACACCGAAGGTCCAAGCCGAGTCACCGTGCCAGCCGTCGAGGATCGCCCCGCAGTCGATGGAGACCAGGTCACCCTCGGCGAGGATCTCCTCGCCGGTCGGGATTCCGTGCACCACACGATCGTTGACCGAGGCGCAGATGGACGCGGGGAAACCGTGGTAGCCCTTGAACGACGGCACCGCGCCCGCGTCACGGATCACCTGCTCGGCGACCTCGTCCAGCTCCAGAGTGGACACCCCGGGCTTGGCGGCCGCCCGCACGGCGACCAGGGCGCGACCGACGATCGCGCCGGCCGCCGCCATGGCATCCAGTTCACCGGCTGTCCGGAACGGCACGACCTTCTTCTTGCGGTGGAAGACCATGCGGCCTCAGCGCTCCATCGTGAGCGGCATCAGTGGCCGAGCGCACGCAGTGCGCGGGCGTTGACGTCGTCGACATCGCCGACGCCGTCCACCGAGACGACCAGGCCGTCGTAGTGCTCGAGCAGGGGCTCGGTCTCCTCGCGGTACACCCGGAGCCGGTTGCGGATCACGTCCTCGTTGTCGTCGGCGCGACCGCGGGAGAGCATCCGCCCGACCACCGTGTCCTCCGGCACCACGAAGCACAGCACCGCGTCGAGCTTGGTGTCCATGTCCTTGAGGATCTTCTCCAGCGCGTCGGCCTGGTCCACCGTGCGCGGGTAGCCGTCGAGCACGAAACCGTTCGCGGCGTCGGGCTCGTTGACCCGGGCTTCGACCATCCGGTTGGTCACGTCGCTGGGCACCAAGTCGCCGGCATCCATGTACTTCTGCGCCTCGCGACCCAGTGGGGTCTGCTGGCTGATATTCGCACGGAACAGGTCCCCGGTGGAGATGTGCGGAACGCCCAGCTTCTCCGACAGCAGGACAGCCTGGGTGCCTTTGCCGGCGCCCGGCGGACCGAGCAGTACAACTCTCACTTGAGGAACCCTTCGTAATTTCGATTCATCAGCTGGCTCTCGATCTGCTTCACGGTGTCCAAACCAACGCTCACCATGATCAGCACCGCGGTACCGCCGAACGGAAGGTTCTGCACGCCACCGGCGGAGCCGATGTCGAGGAACACGTTCGGCAGCACAGCGACCAGACCGAGATAGATCGAGCCGGGGAGGGTGATACGGCTCAGGACGAAGTTGAGATAGTCGGCAGTCGGCTTGCCGGGGCGATAGCCCGGGATGAAGCCACCGAACTTCTTCATCTCGTCGGCGCGCTCCTCCGGGTTGAAGGTGATCGCGACGTAGAAGTAGGTGAAGAAGACGATCAGACCGAAGTAGATCCCGATGTAGACCGGGTTGCTCGGATTCACCAGGTACTTCTGGATGATGTCCTGCCACCAGCTCGGATCCGGATTGTTCTGCGACGAGGTCAGCTGCGCCACCAAGTTGGGCAGATACAGCAGCGACGACGCGAAGATGACCGGGATGACGCCCGCCTGGTTCACCTTCAACGGCAGGTAGGTCGAGGAGCCGCCGTACATCTTCCGGCCGACCACGCGCTTGGCGTACTGGACCGGGATCCTGCGCTGCCCCTGCTCGACGAAGATCACGGCGGTGACGATCGCCAGCGCGGCGACACACACCAGGCCGAACACCAAGCCGCCCCGGCTGTCCAGGATGGCCTTGCCCTCGGTCGGGATGCGCGCGGCGATACCGGCGAAGATCAGCAGCGACATGCCGTTGCCGATGCCGCGCTCGGTGATCTGCTCGCCGAACCACATCACCAGCGCCGCGCCCGCCGTCATCACGAGCACGATGATGATCATGCCGAAGATGCTGGTGTCGGCCAGAATGTCCTGTTGACAGCCCTGCAGCAGCTGACCGCGGGCCGCCAGCGCGACCAGACCCGTTGCCTGCAGGATCGCCAGCGCGATCGACAGGTATCGGGTGTACTGCGTCATCTTGGACTGGCCGGCTTGGCCTTCCTTGCGCAGTTCCTCGAACCGCGGGATGACGACGGTGAGCAGCTGGATGATGATGCTCGCGGTGATGTAGGGCATGATGCCGATCGCGAAGACCGACAGCTGCAGCAGCGCACCACCGGAGAACAGGTTGATCAGCTGGTAGATACCGGCGGATTCACCACCGGAGACCAGGTCGATGCACTCCTGGACCGCCTGATAGTCGACGCCGGGGGATGGCAACGCGGCACCTACGCGGTACAACGCGACCAACCCCAGCGTGAAGAGAATCTTCCGCCGCAAGTCCGGAGTCCGGAAGGCCGATACGAAGGCGGAAAGCACTGATCCTCCTGGCGCGAACGACATGGTCATGACATGGCTATTCAGCGATTATCCGGTCCCTGCTAGGCACAGGAGGGACACCGAAAGCCATGACGAGGCTTGGCAGACAACAATTGAACTCTAACAGTGGCACCGGACGAGCCTTCACTCGTCCGGTGCCACTACTTGCAGAGTACCGTCAGCCCAGCTCGGTGACGGTGCCACCGGCGGCGGTGATCTTCTCCTTCGCCGAGCCGGTGACCTTGTCCACGGTCACCTGGACCGCGACGCCGATCTCGCCGTCGCCGAGGACTTTGACCAGCTGGTTCTTCCGAACCGCGCCGGCGGCCACGAGCTCGGCCTTGCCGACCTCGCCGCCCTCGGGGAACAGCTTCGCGATGGCGCCGACATTCACGACCTGGTATTCCGTGCGGAACGGGTTCGTGAAGCCCTTGAGCTTGGGCAGCCGCATGTGCAGCGGCATCTGCCCACCCTCGAAGGCGGCAGGCACGTTCTTGCGCGCCTTGGTGCCCTTGGTACCACGGCCCGCGGTCTTGCCCTTGGAGCCCTCACCGCGACCCACCCGGGTCTTCTCGGTCTTGGCGCCGGGAGCCGGACGCAGGTGATGCAACTTGATGGTCATGTCAGACCTCCTCAACGGTCACGAGGTGGCGCACGACGTTGATCAGCCCGCGGTTCTGGGCGTTGTCCTCGCGGATCACGGTCTTGCGAATGCCGCGCAGACCGAGCGTCCGCAGACTGTCCCGCTGATTCTTCTTGGCGCCGATCGAACTCTTGATCTGGGTCACCTTGAGTTCTGCCATTACTTGACACCTCCGGCAGCCTGAGCGCGCGCACGCAGCATGCCGGCCGGAGCGACGTCCTCGAGCGGCAGGCCACGGCGAGCCGCGACCTCTTCCGGACGCTGCAGCAGCTTGAGGGCAGTAACAGTCGCGTGCACGACGTTGATGGCGTTGTCGCTACCGAGCGACTTCGCCAGAATGTCGTGGATACCGGCACACTCCAGCACGGCACGAGCCGCGCCACCGGCGATCACACCGGTACCCGGCGAGGCCGGGCGCAGCATGACCACACCGGCCGCCGCCTCACCCTGAACCGGGTGCGTGATGGTGGAGCCGATCATCGGGACGCGGAAGAAGTTCTTGCGAGCCTCTTCGACACCCTTCTGGATGGCCGCGGGAACTTCCTTGGCCTTGCCGTAGCCGACGCCGACCAGACCGTTGCCGTCACCGACGATCACGAGGGCGGTGAAGCTGAAGCGCCGACCACCCTTCACGACCTTGGAGACGCGGTTGATCGCGACGACCCGCTCGAGCTGATTCTTCTCGGCGCCGCTGTCGCGACGGTCGCCGCCGCCACCACGACGGTCGCCGCCACCGCGACGGTCGCCGCGGCCGCCCTCGGGGGCACTGCCATTCTGTCCGGCGGGTCCGCTTCCGCCGTCACGCCTCTGACGTCCCGGCATCAGACGTTCCTTCCGTTCTTGTTATCGATCATCAGAATTTCAACCCACCTTCGCGAGCGGCGTCGGCCAGCGCGGCGATGCGGCCGTGGTAGTCGTGGCCACCACGGTCGAACACGACGGCCTCGACACCGGCGGCCTTGGCACGCTCGGCCAGCAGCTGGCCGACCTTCTTGCTCCTGGCCGACTTGTCGCCGTCGAGCGCACGCACGTCGGCCTCGATGGTCGAGGCGGCGGCGATGGTCTTGCCGACCGAGTCGTCGACCAGCTGCGCGTGCAGGTGCCGCGCGGAGCGGTTGACCACCAGACGCGGGCGCTCGGTGGTGCCGGCGACCTTCTTGCGCAGGCGGAAGTGACGGCGCGTCTTCGACAGACGGCGCTGGGTCGACACGTCCTTGCCCACGGGGATGCGCTTGGCCTTCTGGATTTCGGTTTGCGCCATGATCACTTACCCGTCTTTCCGACCTTGCGGCGAACGACCTCGCCGGCGTAGCGGATGCCCTTGCCCTTGTACGGGTCGGGCTTGCGCAGGCCGTGGATGACCGCCGAAATCTGGCCGACCTTCTGCTTGTCGATTCCGGACACGGAGAACTTGGTGGGCGATTCCACCGCGAAGGTGATGCCCTCGGGCGCCTCGATCGGCACCGGGTGGCTGTAGCCGAGGGCGAACTCGAGGTTCTGGCCCTTGAGCGCGACGCGGTAACCGACGCCGAAGATTTCCATCTTCTTCTCGTAGCCCTGGGTCACACCGACGATCATGTTCGACACGAGGGTGCGGGTCAGGCCGTGCAGCGCGCGGCTGCGGCGCTCGTCGTCCGGACGGCCGACCTGGAGCTGGCCGTCCTCTTTGGCGACGGTGATCGGCTCGGCGATGGTCAGCGACAGGGTGCCCTTGGGCCCCTTCACCGACACGTCCTGGCCGTCGATGGCGACATCGACACCGGTTGGGATGGCGATGGGCTTCTTACCAATACGCGACATTTGTCCTGACCTCCCTTACCAGACGTAAGCGAGGACTTCGCCGCCCACGCCCTGCTTGGCCGCCTGCTTATCGGTCAGCAGGCCGGAGGACGTGGAGATGATCGCCACGCCGAGGCCGCCGAGCACCTTGGGCAGGTTGGTGGATTTCGCGTACACGCGCAGACCGGGCTTGGAGACACGGCGCACGCCGGCGAGGCTGCGCTCACGGCTCGGGCCGTACTTGAGGTCGACGATGAGCGTCTTGCCCACCTGTGCGTCCTCGGTCCGGTAATCGGCGATGTAGCCCTCGCGCTTGAGGATCTCGGCGATGTTCGCCTTGAGCTTCGAGTGCGGAGCCTTCACCTGATCGTGGTACGCCGAGTTGGCGTTGCGCAGACGTGTCAGAAAGTCTGCGATCGGATCCGTCATGGTCATGGTTCGACCTAGACACCTTTCTCGCCGCGGTTCCCATACAGCGCCGCCATGCACATCGGCATCTGCAGCGGTGGGCCTACGACAATTCGGATGGTCCGGCCGACACTTGCCGACCGGAGAAGGTATGTATCGCCCGAGCGCACGCATGCGGACATGAAGATGCCCAGGCAACCGCTCTAGTGTAGGCAAGGGCGTCACCAGGACAAAATCGGGGTCCGGAGATGCCCGGCTTCTTGCGCATCTCATGACCAGCAGAAACAGGCTGTGATCGGCATAACATGGCACCATGTCGAGCCCAAGCACCGAACGACCCGACCTCCCTGAGGCCATGACTTGGGAGGAACTCGAGCACCTGCCGGAGGAGATCGCCGAGCAGATCGAGTTGTGGAACGGGCGGGTTGTTCAGCTATCGCGGGGGCCTGCTGCGCACCAGGGTTTGATATTCGCGTTGACCAATGCATTGCAGCGATGCGCGGATGAGCAGCTACAAAGCACCTGGCGCGTCGACACTGACACCAAAGTGTTCTTCGGCGAGACCGGAATGTCCGACTTTGCCAGTCCCGACTTCGTGGCCTACCGACCCGTGGATGCCACCTGCCAAGAGAGCCGCGCCAAGGACGTCTTGCTGGTCGGCGAGATCCTTCCTCCGCCGCACACCCAGCCGGACCGGTACTCCAGGCAAGCGCGCTACGCCAAAGCAGGCATCCCCTGGTACTGGGAAGTGACGCTGAAGCGCCGTAACAGCACCATCGCACTGGTCCGCGCTTACGCACTCGAGACCAGCCCCGGCAAGCTCCCACCCGGCGTCCGCCCGCTGTACCCGTCGAACTATCTATTGGTCGGCAAGTGGTCGCCGAAAGATTCCGACGCCATCGCCATCGACTTCCCGTTCCCCATCCACATCCCTTGGTCGAATCTCAAGTTCTGACGGGCTCGGGGACGCCGCTACTGGTCCGAGGGAATCGCCGCACGACCGGAGGCGAGCCATCTCCAACACGACTCGGGCCGCGCCACCGTCGCAGAACGACAACCACACGATCCGGGTCCTCGGTCCCCGCCGCATCGTGCTCGCCTTCGACCCAGGAGTCGACGAACCCGACAGGGAGGTTGGGCCAGACCCAGGTTCTGCCCCTACCCGGGACTGGTCTTGTCGAACTGCCCCACTCAATTAGCTGTAGGCATGCTGTCATGGCTTGTCGAGCGCTAAGAATCCGGCGTCGCGCAGGCCATTGGCGATCACTATGCGAAAGAAGGGTTGGTCCCGGGCACGCGGCCATTGCGCGGGATCACCACCGTCAGCGGCGCTCCTCCCACCACGGCCGGGTCGTCAATGGCCACACTATGAACTGAGCGAGCCGTATGTTCGGCTGATGCCGTCAACAACAGAAAGAGTTGCGCGCCATCCCATTTCAGTGGTAGCCAGACTGGAGTTCAGCGCGCCGTGGCGCCATTCACCGTCGCGAGGCGGTGCGAATTGCGGATTAATGCTGGCTCCGGCAGCGGCGTTGACCGCTTCGAGCAGCTCCAGCACCGACGTCCCCTTCCCTGAACCGATGTTGAACACCGCCTCGGTGCCGCTGTAGTCCGCAGCACCGATGAAAGCGTCGATGATATCGGAGATGTAGACATAGTCGCGGGTCTGCTTACCATCGCCGAAGATCGTTGGGGCCTCACCGCGGGCGATGCGCCCGCAGAAGATCGCGACGACTCCCGCTTCGCCGTGTGGATCCTGGCGGGGTCCGTACACATTGCCCAGTCGCAGCGCGATATGGCGGCCGCCATACAGCCGGTTGTGAAGGGTCAGGTACTGCTCGGCGCAGTATTTCGAAATCCCATACGGCGCCTGGGTTTGCGGCAGTACAGACTCCGGTGTCGGCATCTGCACGCCGTCGCCGTACATGGCTCCTCCAGTGGAGGCCAAGATCACCCGCGCGCCGACGGTCGTGGCCGCCGAGACGACGTTGAGGGTGCCCAACACGTTCGCGCGGGCGTCGTGGTAGGGGTCGGCGACTGAGTGCCGCACGCTGATCTGGGCGGCGAGGTGATATATCACCTCCGGCCGAGTGTCGGTGATGATCTCGGTGACCGCGGCGGTGTCGGCGACATCGGTGACGTGCAGCGCAATGGTGTCAGGAACACGGCTGCGGTCACCGCTGGAGAGGTCATCGATGACGGTGACGGTGTGCCCATCCTCCAGGCACCGGTCGAGGAGGTGGGACCCGATGAACCCGGCGGCGCCGGTGATGAGTACGCGCATGGCAGCAGACCTTATCCAGTGACGTTCGGGATGCGGATAGCGGATCAGTTGAGGTCGCGGGCGCATCGAAAACCGAGATCAGGGGCCGAGTACTCGGGGCTTACCGCGATGCGTTCACTAGTGCGGGTCTGCCAGCGAAACGACTTCCAGCCGCCGCCGCGCACGACGAAGTGCCCATGATCGGCGACAGCTCGGTAGTTGGGATCGTAGATTCGGTGCCGGTCGTAGAGCAGGTATGGCGTGGCGGTCCATTCCGCGACATTGCCTGCCATGTCCAGCACCCCGAATGGGGAACGGCCATTGGTGAGTACGCCGACCTCGCTGGTGGCGGGGGCGGGCCCGTGAGACTCGTAGTGGGGTTGCCACCACGCTTTCCACGTCGCCAGATCGCGGATCTCAATGCCAGCCCAGTATTCGGCAGTGACGGCACGAGCCCGGTCCCAGGTGTTGCCCCACGGCCACGCCATCCAGTCCGGGCCGTGAGCGCTGTGCTCCCATTCGGCCTCGCTCGGCAACCGTTTGCCTGCCCAGATCGCGTAGGTGGTGGCATCGGTGTGATCGACGTGCACGACAGGATGGTTGGGCCGGTCGCGTGGAGCGTCGAGGCGAGGGTGTGGGTGCCTCCAGCAGATGCCCGACACGGTAGTCCAGTAGTCGCGGCCGTAGACCAGGCCGTAGCCGCGACGCTCGGCAGCGGTTACGTGCCCGGTCGCTTCGACGAATGCCGCGAACATGGCGTTGGTGACTGGGGTCCGGTCGATGGCGAAAGCGTCGAGCCGCACCATGTGCTGTGGGGTCTCGTCCTCGAACCAGGACCGCGGGTAGTGCTGGCAAGCCGCGATAGTATCGAGGTGGGATTCCGGTGATCCGACAGCCGCGGTGGCCTCCGAGATCACGATCATATGTTGCAACGGGGTCAGCCTCCCATCAGCGCCGGGATGATCTGGAGTTCGTGGTCGCCGTCGGAAATCGCAGTGCTCGGGTCGAGGATGTGTATATGGTTGAGGCACACGATCGTCCACGGCGCGAGAGCCCCCTCTTCGGTGAAAACGCGCTCGGCGAACATCGGGTGGCTCTCGATCAGCCACCTGAGTGCCTGCTCAACAGTGCTGGCGTTGCAGGACAACTGGGACAGGTCAGCCCTGGCGAGTGTGGACCAGCTGGCGGGCAACACGAATCGGACGGTCACGGCTGCAACACCGCCCGCATCCACTGGACCGTAATGGTGAGCCCGTCGGCCAGACACGTGTGGGGCTGCCAACCGAGCAGCGTGTGGGCACGGGTGATGTCCGGTCGCCGCACCGCCACCACCTCGTCACGGCCGGGTGCGATCTGCACCGACCCCGATCCGGCCCGGTCGATCACCAGCTGCGCGAGGTCAGCAATGGTGATCTCATCGGTCGAGCCGAGATTGATCGGCCCGGCCTCCTCACTGTCGAGCATGGCGATCAGCCCAGCTATAAAGTCGCCAACCCATACCAGCGATCGGGTTTGCGTGCCGCCGCCCTCCAACCGCAGTGTTTCCCCGCGCAGCGCCGCCGAGCAAAAAGCGGCGATGACACGACCGTCGTCAGGCCACATGTTCGGCCCGTACACGTTGAACGGACGCACGATTCCTACGTTCGCTCCGATCCGCTGGTAGGCCGCGGCGGCCGCCTCAGCGACCCGCTTGCCTTCGGTATAGGCGCTGTGTGCGCCGACCGGATCACAATTGCCGCGGTAGTCCTCGGCCTGCGGATGTACCAGCGGATCGCCGTAGACCTCGGAGGAGGACGCGACCACACAGCGCGCCCCGACGTGATGGGCTAGTTCGAGTACGTTCAGCGTGCCCACCGTGGCGGCGCGAATGGTATCGATCGGCATCGCGGCGTTGGCCTTCGGTGAGGCCGGGCACGCCAGGTGCACGATGTCGGTGATGTCGGTGATGCCAGCAAAAGTGTCGGGGTCGCAGATATCGCCGAGCTGCAGCCTGAACTGCGACTCATCGAGGATCGGGTCGATATTGGCTTCGTGCCCGGTGCAGAAGTTGTCGATGGCGGTGACACGGTCGCCGCGATCGAGCAGGGCCCGGCACAGGTGCGAGCCGATGAATCCGCCGCCCCCGGTGACGGCAACATGCCTGGTGATGGTCAACTTTCCCTCCTAGGAGAAGTGAAATCTATTTGGGGTCAAAGACGTTCGATGTTGTCTGCGCGGGTGGGCATGAGCCCGCAGGCGTCAAAGACGTAGCGGGCGGACGCGATCGCGTCCAGGTCCAGCCCGTCGTGGGCGACCAGCACGACCACCGCATCCGCGGTGCCCGCTAGCTCCCGGGTCACCTGCGGACGAACCATCGGCACGTCGCGGGCGACTGGATCGACCGCGACGACTCGCGCCCCCTTCCCGGTCAGTTCGCTAATCACCTTTAGCGCGCTCGACTCCCGCAGATCTGGCACACCGGCCTTGTAGGTGATCCCGACAACCACGATGTGCGCCGCCTCGATCGGCGCCCCGCCGCGCCGGAGCAAACCTTTCGCGATGCGTTGCGCAACGTAGACGGGCTGGGTGTCGTTGATCCGCAGCGCGGTCTCCATCAGCGCCGCGGCACGACCAGAGACATCGCGAACCCGCCATGCCAAATAACGGGTATCGACCGGCAGGCAATGCCCGCCCGCACCGGGGCTGGGCGTGAACCGGGTGAATCCGAAGGGCTTGGTCGCCGCCAAATCGAGCGCATCCCACACGCTGGCGCCCATCGCGCCCGCATAACGCGCGAGTTCATTCACCAGTGACACATTCACCAGCCGAAACGCGTTCTCGAGCAGCTTGGACAGCTCGGCCGTACGGACGTTCGGAGCGAGCACGACCTTATGCACAAGCCCGCACCAGAACTCGGCGATCACCTCCGTCGCCGCCGCATCGACTCCGGCGACTATCTTCGGGACAGCCCGCAGCCCCGCGAGCCCCACGCCGGGGTTGATCCGCTCTGGGGAGTAACCGAGGAAGAAGTCGTGGCCCACCCGAAGTCCGTGCGATTCGAGGATCGGCGCCACGATCTCCTCGGTCGTGCCCGGATAGGTCGATGACTCCAGCACGACCGCGCATCCCGGACGCACATGCGGCGCAATCATCGCGGCCGCTGCCTGCACCAGACTCAGATCCGGGTGAGCGTCGCGCAGCGGCGTCGGCACGGTGATCAACGCGATGTCGAAGCCGCCCAATGCATCCGAGGCGTGTGTCGGATGCAATCGGTTCGATGCGAGCGCGGCGCGCACTTCGCTAGCGGCGATGTCACTGATGTAGGAGTCGCCCGCGGCGAGGCGGTCGATCCGATCGGGGTCGGTGTCGAATGCGATCACCTCGTGACCAGCCGCGACCGCCAGCAACGCGACCGGGAGCCCCACGTAGCCGCAGCCGAGCACGGCCACCCGCACAGTCCTGGCCACCGTCATCCCCTCCACCGCAGGCACTGGAAGGCTTCGGCGTAGGCGAACCCGCTGTGCGCGCCCCGCACAGCGGCCAGCCCGCGTAGGGCAGGTTCCGAGCGAGTATGGGGATGGTCGCGCCACTGGCTGGCGTACAGGCTCAATCCGGCGATCTTGCGGTCAAGATCCCCTGCAGACAGCTCGACGAAGATGCTGCGAGCGGCGGCAGGCACGGTGGCACCTGACCAGAAGTCGGCGACTTCCTCATAGGCCAACACCAGCGCCGGCTGATGCCGGAAGGTCTCCGGGCCTGGTCGCAGTGCGGTCAACGCTGCGCGTGCGACCGCATGATGGTCCTGGTTGTAGCTGGTGACTTCCGGGATCAGCACCACGTCCGGCCGCAGGACCGGCAGCGCCACCGGGTGCGGTGGGCGACCCTCCAGCAGGCTGACCAGCTCAGCGCGGGGGGAGGTGTCCAATCGCAGGGTCGCCTCTTCACCTATCCGCGCCACATGCCAGCTGTCGAGCGACAAGAATCGGGCGACCTGCTGGATCTCGCTGAGGCGCTGCCGGGTCGACGAGCCACCCGCCGCCGAGTACTCGGTGAGCCCGTCGACACTCAGGTACAGCACATGCACCTGGCCACCCGCGCGCTTGATCCGCGAGATCAACCCCCCGCAGCCAATCACTTCGTCGTCGGCGTGCGGCGCGATCACCAGCGCACGCACACCACCCCAGTCGGTCACCACCGTTGCTCACCGTCCTCGCGGCAGGGGTGTCGCAGCGGCATCGAAACTCCTCAGATCGGTGAACTGGATTGGGCCCGAATCTGTTTCGGGGTCGTGTTCACCTTCGACTGCTGCCGCCGACGTCGCTATGGCATGTCACGCATACCGTATGCATCCGATACATATCCCCAGCCCCGCACGTCGTGCGCCGATAAGCTCAGCAGGTACACCGACGAACGCCAGGCAGGTCCTCCATGGCCAGCTCGACCAGGAACCAGATCGCACGCCTAGTGCCGCCCGGATTCTGGGATGCGCCCGCGATCCATGCAGCGCTCGCTTCCCGCCACATGGGCAGAGTGATCGCGGCCTACCGCAACCATCCCGCACACGGTCGGCCCCTCTCTCAAACCGAGGTCGCGTCTTGGGTTGGCCTGACCCAAGGACAGTTGAGCCGGATCGAGAACGGGCCCCCACTCGCCGACCTGGGCAAGCTAGTCCAGTGGGCCAAGGTACTCACGATCCCTGCGAACCTGCTTTGGTTCCAACTTCCCGGCCAGTCCACCCCGACCGCGCCCGCCGCGCCCGCGCCAAGCAACGGACCATTTCGGCTCGTGCACGTCCCGGCCACAACCGACGGCGACAACGACCTCGCAGCGATGCATACGTTCCGCTCCGCCGACCGCACGCTCGGTGGCGGCCACCTCTACGCTGCTGTGCTGAACTACCTCCACACAGACATCGGCCCCCGGATGTTCGGCGGCGGCCCCGACAATGACGACACACGAGGTCTGTTCATCTCCGCGGCCGGCCTCACCGAAATGGCGGGCTGGATGGCCCACGACGCCGGGTTCGACCAGCAGGCCGATCGACACTTCCGGCGCGCCCTCGACCTTGCCGTCATTGGGCGTGACCACCAGCTCCACGTCCATGTCCTCGCCAGCCGCACTCACCTGGCCTTGGGCCGCCGCGACCCGACACAGGCGCGTCGCCACGCCACTGACGCGGAGACGGTGCTCGCGCGAGCAGGTCGCCCGCCCGCGTTGGTCGCCCGGGTAGCCGCTCTGCAGGCCCGCACCCATGCCGCGCTCGGCCATCACCGCGAGGCACTCCTTATGCTCGACCGGGCCACCACCGGTCTGTCCGCACATGACACACCGGTGTCCTCGCCATGGGTGAGCCACTTCGATGACGCATCCCTGGCCAGCGACGCCGCACGCTGCCTGCGAACCCTTGGTAATCCCAGGGAAGCCACACGCCACCTCCACCGCATTATCGAGCTGCGACTCGAGGGCACCCGAGCGCACGCATTCGCGAAACTGTCGCTTACCTCGATCCTCATCCAGCAAGGACACCCCGACGAGGCATGCGCCATGGCCACCGACGCGGTCAACGCCATCGCTACCGTCAACTCGCACGTAATCACCAGCCAACTGCATCAGCTCGGTGCCCAACTCGAGCCCTATCGCAGCAGTGCTGCGGTGAGAGAATTCGCTGACAAGCTCAGCCATGTGATCGGCGAGAGGACCTCCATGCACCGATCAGCGACAATCCGATGAGCCACGCCGAACCGCCGCTGTACCAGCGCGATCCCGAGGCGTGGAAACAGCATCTCGCCGAAGGAAACGCACGCCAAGCACGCAAGCGAGTCGGTGCTGACGCCCTGTTGACCGATTCCGACGGCCGTATCCTGCTGGTCAACCCCAGCTACAAACCCAACTGGGACATTCCGGGTGGGATGGCGGAAGCCAACGAGCCGCCAGACACCACTGTCCGACGCGAACTCGAAGAAGAACTGGGACTCACCTTGAGCGCCGCGCATCTACCGTTGCTGTGCGTCGACTGGGTCTCCCCGCACGGCCCGTGGGACGACAGCCTGATGATGATCTTCGATGGCGGGGTACTCACCGCGACGCAGTTATCAAACCTGCGGCTCGTCGACGGCGAGCTGGACGAGTTCGGATTCGTCGATCTCCAGCACGCCCAGCAGGTGCTGCGACCATACGTCTGGCGGCGACTGGACGCAGCAGTACGCGCACGAACGACAGGCGCCACAGCGTACTTGCGCGACGGGCGTCCTGACTGATCAAGACGGTCGGCGGACACGGCGACGAACTCAACGCTCGACGAATACCGTCAACAGCGCGTTGACGTCATACGCCGAGATTCCACAGGCAGAGAGCATCATCAATGGAGCGCTCAGCGCGCCAAGAATACGTCTCTGATTTGAATCGGATACACCTCCACAGTCAATTCCCCAGTCAGATCGTCTCCTCTAGTAGAGATACTGATAATACCGCTGCTATCAACGGAGATACGATTCACCTGTTCACGAAAGATATCAGCGAGGACCGCTGAATCCTGAATCCATCGAACACGAGCAGACCGCGCAATAACATCGTAGGACAGTTCCAATTTGTTGCGATCGTCAGGTTCTATGTTCACCACAAACGAGGCAGTCGATCCCGGAATTGCAATACGCTCAGCGCCAAAAGTATTCAGAAAGTCCGATTCTTCTGGTTCGATGAACTCATACTCTACCATCTTCACGCTCCTCTACCTTTAGGGATTACGGTCGTCATGCGCAACCCTTCCGGCGTAACTTGCCAAGTCGTTTCAAACTTCAGGATACCGTTCGGGCCAACGAATAGCGATTCCCTCACCTGAAATTCACCGTACTCATTGGTGAAAGTGCGGGCAATATTACTATCGGTACTGACAACCTCGTCGAAATGTCGGCTGAGCAGATCCCTTCCAGCCGGGTTGTCAAACACGCCTACACGATTCAGCTGATCCAGATTCTGCACCGACCTTGGCGTATTGTGGGGATCCGCTGCTGCTCTACCGAAGAGATAGTCGAACTTCTTCTCGTCAACGATAGCCTTCGACTGCGGTTTGGGCGCGCTATTCACATCGCCGCGACGTTTGCCGCCCAACCGTTCGAATAGATCTTTGACCACCTTTCTGGCCTTGACAACGGCATCCTTCGCCTCTTGTTTGAGACCTGCGATCTGGAGCGCCTTGCGGGCTCGCCAGGCGATGATGCCGTCTTTGATCTTTCCAGCCCACCGCCGCACCGTATCCAAAGCTTTGACAGCGGTGACCGCACCTGCGCCGAAGCTGATCAGTGACAGGCCGATGGTGATGGCTGCGTCGATGGCGAGGTCTTGGGCGAGAGACGTCAGGAAGCCTTTGATCTCGTCGCGGAGTTCGGTCAGCGCGTCCTTGTATGCGATGCAGGACTGGCTGATCTGGGTGCAGGCGGTCAGCAGTTGATCGATGGAATTCGCGAGGGATTTGAGATCGTCTCGGATGTAGCCCGCGTCGTCGGCGGTCACACTGTCGAACAACCCCGCCGCGATCGTGATCTTGTCCCGGGCGTTCGTGTTCTGGTAGATCGTGCCGAGCCGGTCCCAGGCGTCGGCCGCCTTGGCCAGTTTTCCGGTGTCGCCATCGGGGACGGGTATGCCTATGTGGCTGACGATATTGATGCCGCTGTCGATGAGTCCTTGCCCGGGGCCGCCCGCCGAGGCTGGGACCGAGAATGGTCCGAAGACCGGCATTCCCGGATCTGTTGGCCGATCCGGTTGTGGCGCGCCCTTCAGTGAAGCGTCGGCCTGGGCGTGCGTGAAGCCGATGTCGTTGAGGGCGCTGCCGTATGCGTACAACGTGGAGTGGACATCCTCGAAGAATCCCACCGCCTCGTAGGCGGACGTGTTGTACGAGCGCGCCCATTCTTGACCGTTCTCGTCCACGCCTGCCATCGATCCGCATCCGGACAGTTCCGCGAAGATGTAGAGAAAGCTGTCACGCAGCGCCGACGCGGCGTCGAAACAGTTGGTGGCCGCTTGGTAATAGGCCTTCGGATCGACGGCCAGGGTCATATGCCGAGGATCCGTAGGCTCTCGGCCACAGCGCCGGTGTAGCCCTCATGAGCCAGTCGCACAGCCTCTTCCAAGGCCGTGAGTCCTTCCCTGATGTCGGTGGCACCGACCAGCCATTCGTCGTGCGCTTCGCGGTAGGCCACCATCACCGCCCCGGAGGAGGCCGCGTCGACTTCCTTGGCTTTCTGGTCGATCGCTGCGAGCTGATCGGCAAGCAAGCCTGCGAAACCCCGGATTCGGGCAGCCAAGTTGTCGAGTTTGTCGAGATCGACCGAGAAAGCTTGCGCGTCTGCCATCAGGTGCCTGTCCTCGGTCAGGGCAGGTCCAACGAGCTCACGCCGGTGGCGAAAGCTTGGTCGGTCCCGCGAACGGTGTCGGCGGTGATCCCCAGCTTCTCCGCCAACTCGAACAGCGCATCCCACACCTGCACCGCTCCCTGGTGGAACTCCTCCCAGCCAGCCGTAAAGGCGCCGGAGTTGTTTCCGGTCCAGCTCCCCAGCATGTCCCGAACATCGGTCTCCAGCGCCGAGTAGCCGTCACGGCACTGGGTGGCGACATCGAATGCCAAGCGCCCCAATGCCTTGACTTCATCGGTCTCGACCGAGAGTGAGGACGATTCCCCCGCCAAACCTCTGTCCCCCTCTGCCAGTGAATGATTCAGGCGACAGCCGCGTACCGTCTCGGGCCAGTAGCCGAACTCGTTGCAGCATAGCTGAGCTAGCGATCACCTGGAAAGCACGAATGGCGGTCTGATGCCTGGATCGCCATCCGCGCGTGGGAGATTGCGAGATTCTCAGTACTCGTTCAACGGAGCAGAGGGGGGAAAGGTGACCGGCAGAGCCACCAAAGAACGGTGGAAGGGACCAGGCCTCCAGGCCGCTGCGTCGGCCGGTATGGACAGCCGGATCTCGGGCAGCGCATCGAGAAGCTGATCGATCGCGTGCTGAGCGATCAGGTAGGCCAGCGACTGCGCAGGGCAGGCGTGCGGGCCGATGCCCCACGCCAGATGCGAGCGATTGCCTATGCGATTCTCGGTCCGGATCGCGGGGTCGTTGTTGCAGCCGGCCATGCTGATGAGGATCGGCTGGTGCGCGGGCAGCCAGACGTCGTCGATGAGGATCGGCTGACGGGGGTAGGTGGTGAGGAGGTTTGCCAGCGGTGGGTTGTTGAACAAGACTTCGTCCAGAGCGTCACGGGTGGACAGGTTCCCGCCGACGACACTTCCGCCGAAGCGTTCGTCGGTGAGGATCAGCAGCAGGGTGTTGCCGATCAGGTTCTGTTGCAGTTCGATCCCGGCGCCGTAGACGGCGTTCAGCTGGTGGATCATCTCCAGTTCATCGAGTTCGGCCGGATGCCGCAGCAGTAGCGAGGTGATGTCGTTGCCAGGATGGGTCCGTTTGAGGGCCAGCAGTTCCAGCAGCGCCTCGACGGTCATCTTGTTGCCGTCCTCGGCATCGACCCCCTCGAATATCGCGGCCATGCCTGCGGCGACCCGCTGTCCGATTTCCGGCGGGCAGCCGAGCAGGGAATCGATGACCGCGAATGCAAGCGGGAACGCGTACTGACTGATCAGATCGGCTGCACCGGCCTGGCAAAAGTTGTTGACCAGCGGGACGGCGATCTTCTCCACGGTGGCATCGAGGGCATACAGATCTACCGCGTCGATACTCATGGTGAGTGCCTGCCGGTAGCGCAGGAGGGCCGCTCCGTCGCTTCGACTCCCGGTGGGACGCCACTCCATAAGCGGCAGGACGGGGCAGTCGGCCGGGATGTTCTGCTGCCAGGTGCGCGGATCGACAGGGAAGCGCTCGGGATCGTTCAGGATCCGCAGCGCGGTGTCATACCCGACCACCAACGTGGCCGGCACGCCCGGCGCCAGCTCAACCGGAGCCAAAGAGCCGTACTGTCTTCGCATTTCGTCGTAAGCACGGTGCGGATCCGAGGCGAATTCCGACGAGTACAGCGGCACCCTCGGACCTTCGGAAGCCATCGGCGAGCCGTGGACGACCGGACAGGTCGGGGTGTCCGTACGGGACTGTGGCGTACCCAAGGATGTAACTCCAGATGCTGGTGTGTTCTGGGGACCCGATCATCCGCGCATCCCCGCTTTCGGCCGCCGAACAACTGCTGCCATTTCGAGAAGCCTACTGTCCAGGGGTATTTCATGCGAACTATTCCGCGCCGCATCGGCCGCAGCCGATTCGAAGTTTCGCCCGTCGAACCCGGTTGGTGAAGGCCTGATGGTGTCGATGGCGTGCTTCCTTGCCGCCTCCGACCTGGCCCGCCGGAAGCTGCGTGAGCCGCTGATGTCTTTGATCACGACTCCGGCGTAGCAGCACGCCATCCCGCGAGCGCGGGCAGTCGATCGATCAAATGACGGCAGTCGTACTGCTTCTGGGGCTTCGGACTCGGCGGCAAGACCGCGATCGCCTACGCGACGATCGCGCGCTAGCTGATAGAGCACCCCGCCAAACCCGTGCGTCTCTGTGAAACTAGATTTTTCGGCGGTCGCGAGTGTGCAGGATCGCAGACGCGGTCGCCGCGATCGTCCGGTCGGCGTCGTCAGCCAGCTCGGCGAGGGCCTCCCGCGCCGCAGCGCCCGGAATCTCGGCGAGCGCCTGCGTGATCCGCAAACGCTTCGGGGCGTCAGCCGTATTGGCGAGCAGGTCCTGCATGGCAGGGACGATGTCGTCAGCAGAGGCCGCGACTTCCGCCAGCAACCCCAACACCTCGGCAGCCTCGACATCGGACCGTCCTTCGACGACCATCTCGAGCAGGGCAGGCACCGCCTCGGCGACATGCCGTGAGCCGAGAGCCAGGGCAGCACGGTCTCGCACCGTCACGTCGCTGTCGTTGAGAGCCCTCCTCAGCAGCACCGTCGCTTCCGCGGCGGGCACTGCCGCTATCGCGGCAGTCGCACGGCGCCGGACCTCGACCACCGCCGAATCCAGACCCACGGCCAGATCGGTCAACCCCGCACCGCCTGCCCTCGCCAACGACCACAGCAGCGCTCCGGCGACATTCGGGTCGTCCTCCGACAGCACAGCCTCGACCAGCGCATCGACGGGCAGCGACGCGCCCTCGTTCTGCGCAAGCACCGCTTGTTGACGGCGGCCTCCGGACTCCGATTCGAGCTCGCGCAGCAGGGTGACGATGCCCATGACGTCTCCCCACTGCGCCGGCGCGGCCGCGTCGACGCGCTCGAGTTTCCTGAGCAGTTCTTCCTCTGCGGCGATCCGCGCTCGCGTGTGCCGGATGAGCTCTCCCACCAATTCGGCAGGCGCGAAGTCGGGCTCGTCCAGCGCCCGCTTGGCTTCGTTCAGCGTCAGCCCCAGGGTCCTGAGGCACTCGACATGGAAGAGGCGACGGATGTCGTCGGCGGAGTACTCACGGTAGCCGCCGGATGTGCGGATCGTCGGCTTCACCAGCCCCAGTGCGTCATAGTGACGCAGCATGCGGGTGCTGACACCGGAACGCCGCGAGACCTCACCGATCAACATCCCATCGTCTTCCTTCTAAGCGTCCGAACCGGTCACGGCGACGCGCTTGGCCATCTCGAACGAGAGGGTGAACCCGCTGTCTGGGTCCTGGCGGAGCCGCTCGGTGGCCTCGGCATGTGCGCGAACGCGTGGATCGGGACTCGCCATGGCGGCAAGTAGAACCGGTGCGGCGGGTTCTCCGAGTGCCGCCAGTGCACGGCTCAGGCTGAGCTGCACATGGTGGTCACCGCGTCCGAACGCGGACGCCAGATCGGCGGCGAGCTCACCCTCCTTGCCGGGCGGAACGAGCACCACGGCGGCCCGCCACGCGCTGAGCGCGACCTCGTCGTACTCGTCGTGCAGCAGTGTCGACACCGCAGGCCAGGCACTCCGGTCACCGATCTTGGACAGGGTGTGCAGCGCCTGACTGCGGGCCTGCGTCGTGTCGGACCCGAGCTCCTCGAGCAGCCTCGGTACCGTGATCTCGGCGGGCAACCGGCACAACGCCCAGGTCAGCATGTCCCGGACGAAGAAGTCCGGTTCGACGGCACACCGGGCGATGAGGATCTCCGCGAGACGCGGATCGCCCAGCATGCCGGCCGAGAGCGCCGCCCGCAGTCGAGTCGACGAATCGGCACCGACGAGAGCGTCGACGAGGCGAGCATCCGGCTCACCGTGGTTGGTTGTGTTCACGACAACCACCTCCTTCGACGACCACTCAAATCCTTGTCACAGTGTCATGGTCAAGCCGGGAGTCACGGCCGAGACTCGCCGATCCCGCACCGAAGCGGGCAATCGGCTCGTTGCGCCCGCGCAGGAAAGGTCAACGCTTCGGGGCAGTCGGCCTGAACTGGCTGGCCTTCCGGCGCCGGATGCGCGACTCGCCTTGGGTTGCCCGGCCCGGACCGACCGTGGACCTACGGAACTCGGCGGCCGAGTTATCGAGTTGCTCGAGATCGACCGAGAATGCTCGCGCGTCTGACATGAGGTGCCGGTCGTCGGTCAGGGCAGGGCGGAATGTCGCCCGCAGCAACGCGGGCACGGGATGGTCGGCGACGACTCGGAGCTGGCCGCGGCCACCGAAGCGGTTCACCTGATCACGAAGTCCGGCTGGAGCACGAGGTTGCTGCACAACGCCGGGCCCCCGGGCGGACCGAGGACGCACCGGACGATATCGACATGTTCGTCCGGGAGCAGTGCGTCTGGACAGCGCCGAAACGAGAGCATCACGGCAGTCGACCGATGCCGCGCGGGGTCGGCAACTGCATTCGCTCCAGTTTTGCCCTTCCCCCGGCCCGGATCGAATTACCCTGCTGCGCAATCGGTTCCGCATTGTCGGCAATGTCACAATAGTTGCGTTGCCGATCTTGCAATCGCTACCAATAGTGCGTTCACATCACACGAGACGACGTTCGATTCGTCCACGTTGGGGTGGTCGGGGGTCGGAGGGGAGAATGAATTCAATGTTCCATCGTGCTGTAATGCGGGTCGGTCGTAAGGCGCTCATCGGTGCGCTGCCGCTGGCCGTGGCGACTACGTTCGCCGGCGCCGGAGCCGCATCGGCCACCAACTACGCCGATCAGCAGGCGCAGTTGGCCAAGGCGATCTCGACGTCGGGCACGTCGGCGGACATCGGCTACCACGCCACGGTCGCGCCGGACCTGAGCACCGTCTCCACCACGCTGGATGCCGGCACGTTCCAGTTCGGCGAGACCTCGATCAAGGTCGTGAACAAGGCCGGTGCGGCGGTCACCGAGCTTCCGCGCACGCTTGCCACGCCGTCCGGTACCACCATCGCCCTGGATGCCAAGGTGTCCGAAGACGGCCGCACGCTGTCGGTGACGACACCTGAGGTCTCGGCAGCGACGGGCGCGGAGCTGAAGGACATCGCGACCAACCCGGAGGCGCAGTACCCGGATCCGGTCATGAACGGTGCGGCCGCGGGCGCGGGCGTCGGTGCGGTCGCCGCCCTCATCACCTGCATTCCGACCCTGGCGATCTTCGTCGTCGGTTACGCGCTGTGCGCCGTGGTCGGCGTGGTGACCACCGCCATCCTGGGTGCCGTGATCGGCGCGATCGTGGGTACGGTCGCGCCCGATGTCATTCCGCAGGTGCTGCCCTGACGATCAGCGATTGACCTGCTGAGCTGAAGTCGCGAAAGGCGCTGCGGCGGAGACGATCCGCCGCAGCGCCTTTCTTGGTATCAGCCCGATCACCCGCGTCTCGGGCAGTGGTTCTCGCAGCCCGTTTCGTGCACGCGCTTCACCTCAGGAATCACGTTCGGGCTGCGTCACAACTGTTCGACGAGATTTCGGCCGTCGGTCAATGGCTGCGAGGCAGCTTGTCCGGCGGTACCGGCCGCGCCGGATCTGATATTCGCGTGTCCCCATCCGGACTAGCGGACCAAGTCGGCGAAGCTGATATCGCCGAGCACCACATGCTCCAATCGGACGAGCCCGTCGCGGTGCAGCCGGTGCAGGCGATACTCGGCGGCATGGGCGTCGAGCCGGAATTCGCGAACCTCTTCGATATCGAACTTGGTGTCGAGAACGACAACCAGGTAGAGCGGAATACCTGCGCGAGCGTACTGAACCTTTTTGTCCAGCAAGTCTTCGGCGGCAGTAGACGGCGAAGACACCTCCACGACGATCAGGGCGTCACCAGCCTCCGGCTTCGCTCCACGCTCAGGCAGGCAGCGATAGACCGTCACATCCGGTCTCCGAAAAGTGAACTTCGGTATCCGCCAGAGCACCACATCTATATCGGTCTCGACTCGGATGCACGGCTCAGTGCTCGGCAACTCCTCCATCGCGCTGGCCAAGCGGCGTGCCACGCGATTGTGCTCAGGCACCGGCGATTCGCAGACGATCACGTGCCCGTGCACAACCTCGATCTCGCGCGCGACTCCCTCGGGCAGCCGGCGATACTGCTCCTCGGTCATCTCGTGCGGCAAGTGGTCGGATGCCTGGATCGTCATGACCGAAGCCTACCTAGTCCGTCGTGGCGAGCAGCTACGGTCGTGAATGCGAGCGAGGGCACGGACTCGGTCGAGTCCGTGCCCTCGCTCGGGGTTCAGTGCCGGAAGACGCTCACGAGGAGCGCGGGCTCACCAGGAGCTCTTGTGCACGCCCGGCAGCTCGCCCCGGTGCGCCATCTCACGCAGGCACACGCGGCACAGGCCGAACTTGCGGTAGACCGCGTGCGGGCGGCCGCACCGCTGGCAGCGGGTGTAGGCGCGGACCGCGAACTTCGGCTTGGCGTTGGCCTTGTTGACCAGTGCTTTCTTTGCCATGTGCTCAGTTCTCCTTGAACGGGAAGCCGAGGTGCTTGAGCAGGGCACGGCCTTCTTCGTTGTTGGTCGCGGTGGTCACCACGGTGATGTCCATACCGCGCGGGCGGTCGATCCTGTCCACGTCGATCTCGTGGAACATCGACTGCTCGCTGAGGCCGAACGTGTAGTTGCCGTTGCCGTCGAACTGCTTCGGCGACAGGCCGCGGAAGTCGCGGATACGGGGGAGCGCGATGGAGACCAGGCGGTCGAGGAACTCCCACATCCGGTCGCCGCGCAGGGTGACCTTCGCACCGATCGGCATGCCCTCACGCAGCTTGAACTGCGCGATGGACTTGGTCGCCTTGCGGATCTGCGGCTTCTGGCCGGTGATCAGGGCCAGGTCCTCGACCGCGCCGTTGATCAGCTTGGCGTCGCGGGCGGCGTCGCCGACACCCATGTTGACGACGACCTTCACCACGCCGGGGATCTGCATCACGTTGGCGTAGTTGAACTCGTTGTTCAGCGCGTCCTTGATCTCTTCGCGGTAGCGCTGCTTCAGCCGGGGCTGCACTTTTTCCGTCGTGGTCATATCAGATGTCCTTCCCGTTCTTACGGGAGATCCGGACCCGCTTGCCGCTCTCCTCGTCGGTCCGGTAGCCGATACGGGCCGGCTTGCCGTCGGAGTCGACGACCATCACGTTCGAAACGTGGATGGGGGCTTCCTGGGTCACGATGCCGCCCGAGGAGGCGCCGCGCTGGTTGGCGGAGTTCGCGACGTGCTTCTTGATCCGGTTCACGCCCTCGACGAGAACCCGGTTCTCCTTCGGGTAGGCCTGGATGACCTTGCCCTTGGCACCCTTGTCCTTGCCCGAGATGACGAGCACGGTGTCACCCTTGTGCACCTTCATGTCAGAGCACCTCCGGGGCCAACGAGACGATCTTCATGAACTTCTTGTCGCGCAGCTCGCGGCCGACCGGGCCGAAGATGCGGGTGCCGCGCGGGTCGTTGTCCGGCTTGATGAGCACGGCCGCGTTCTCGTCGAAACGGATGTAGGAACCGTCCGGACGGCGGCGCTCCTTGGTGGTGCGCACGACGACGGCCTTGACGACGTCACCCCGCTTCACGTTGCCGCCGGGGATGGCGTCCTTCACGGTAGCGACGATGACATCGCCGATACCGGCATAGCGACGCGACGAACCGCCGAGAACGCGGATGCAGAGAATCTCCTTCGCACCCGTGTTGTCGGCGACGCGCAGTCGCGACTCCTGCTGAATCACTTCAGCGTCCTCCTTGACCTGGACGTTTAGCACGCCGGATTACCGACCCGACGGGCATGGTCGGTTGCCCTCCGGACGCGCGCCTGCCAGCGGTTTCCTCGATCTGAGCGATAACGCGGAACCAACCACTGGGGGTTCACTGCCGGATTGCGGGCATAGCTCCCGCAGGCAACCGGTCTAGTGTATGGGAATCCGCAGGTCGTTCCCAAATCGGGGTGCGTGCCGGCAGGCCGGCGACGGCACCCGGGCCACGTTTCCGGGCTGGACCGGCGCCTCGCCGGTAGCCTCGGTGTCCTGCAAGGCTGCCTTTACGTACATCTGCGGCAACGCCGCGTCGGGGAGAGGACTCTCGTGACATCAACCGGTCGTCCAGGCAAGCTGGACCGTCGTGCCTTCCTGATCGCGCTCGGGGCGGTACCGGCCGCCGCCGCGCTGGTCGCCTGCTCGAACGACACCGAACCGGCGGGCAGGACGCTCAGTGGTGTCGACATGAGCGGGGCGGACGAGACGATCCGGCCCCAGGACGATCTGTACCGGCACGTCAACGGGAAGTGGCTGCGGGAGTACCAGCTGCCGCCGGACAAAGTCGCCTTCGGCTCGACGAGCGAGGCCGCCGAGCGCACCCAGCAGCAGTTGCGGGAGATCATCGAGGGCATCGAGAACCCGGAACCCGGCTCGGAAGCCCAGCAGATCAAGGACCTCTACGACGCTCGGCTCGACTGGGACGAGATCGAGCGGCTGGGCATGACGCCGCTGTCGGGGCTGTTCGCCAAGATCGATGGTGCCGCCACCAAGGCGGACCTGGCGAAGGTGATGGCCGAGCTGCCGATCGGCGGGCTGATCGGACTCGGCATCGGCGTCGACCGGAAGAACTCCGACGCCTACATCCCTTCGGTCGGACAGTCCGGTCTCGGGCTCGGCGAGCAGTACTACCGGAAGCCGGAATACGCCGAGGTGCTCGGGCAGTATCGAGTCTTCCTCGAGCGCATCGCGACGGGCGCCGGGCTCGCCGATCCGGACGGTATCGCGCAGCGCGTGTTCGATCTGGAGCAGCGCATCGCTCCCGCGCATTGGGACAACGTACGAAACCGCGACACCGACGCGACGTACAACTTGTACAGCTGGGCTGATATGACCGCACTCGCCCCGGGGTTCGACTGGGACCCCTGGCTGGCGGGGAACACCGACCGCCCGCGCGACCTGTTCGCGTCGATCGTGGTGAACCAGCCGTCCTACATCACGGCGGCAGGCCAGCTGTGGACCGAAGTCGACATCGCCACGTGGCGGGACTATCTCAGGCTGTATGTGCTGCGGGAATTCGCGCCGTACCTGCCGAAAGCCATCAACGACGCGAATTTCGATTTCAAGGGCAAGGTGCTCAACGGGCAGGACGAGCGCCCGGAACGCTGGAAGTACGGGGTCGGCATGGTCGACGAACGGCTCGGCGAACAGCTAGGGAAACTCTATGTGGCCGAGCACTTTCCGCCGGATGCCAAGGAGCGCGCCAAGGAAATGCTCGCCGACGTCGTCGCGGCCTACCGGGAGAACTTCACCAATTCCACCTGGATGTCGCCCACGACCAGGACGGCGTCACTGGCGAAACTGGACAAGATCGATCCCAAGATCGGGTACCCGGACAAGTGGATCGACTACTCCAAGCTGAAGATCACCAGGGGCAAGCTGATCGAATCTTTGCTCGCGGTCAACGATTTCGAGGTCAAGCGCGCCTTCGCGCGACTCGGGACCCCGGTCGACAAGGCCGAATGGGGGATGTCGCCGCAGACGGTGAACGCCTATTACTCGGCGACTTCCAACCAGATCGTCTTCCCGGCCGCATACCTCCAGCCCCCGTTCTTCGACAAAGACGCACTGGCCGCGGTCAACTTCGGCGCGGTCGGGTCGACCATCGGTCACGAAATCGGCCACGGCTTCGACGACCAAGGTTCCAAATACGATGGCGACGGCAACCGGCGTGACTGGTGGACTCCGGAGGACCGAGCCGCGTTCGACGCCAAGGCCAAGCAACTGGTCGAGCAGTACAACGTGCTGGTCCCCGAGGGCCTCGAGCCGAACCAGCACGTCAACGGCGAACTCACCGTCGGGGAGAACCTCGCCGACCTGCGCGGCCTGCAGATCACCCTGGCCGCCTTCCGCATCGCCGAAAAGCGCCGCGGTATCGACAACCCCGACTACCGCACCATGTTCCTGTCCTGGGCCCGCAGCTGGCGGGAAAAGCAGACGGAGGAACTCACCATCCGCTTACTCGCCGGTGACACCCACTCCCCCGCCGAATTCCGCTGCAACCAGGTCGTACGCAACCTGGAGGAGTTCTACAAAACCTTCGAGGTGAAGGAAGGCGACGAACTCTTCCTACCCGCCGACCAGCGCGTCACATTCTGACCCGCCGAACGGAGTGGAATGGCGGCTCGGGCCCGCCTCGCAGCCGCCATTTCACTGCGCTCGATCGCACACCGGATGGGCGCCGTGAAGTGGTGCGGGTGGTGGTAGACGTCGGTCGCGGTGGCGTAGTAGATGGTCCAGCCTTCGGTAGTCAGCCAGTTGTGGCGCGGATTGTCACGCATCGCGGCATCGTGCCCGGAATGCCATGCGGCGCTGTCGTATTCCAGGCCGATCCGCCATTGCCGCCATCCGAGATCGATCCGGCGGAGTCCGTCCGAGGTCGGCACCTCGAGTTGCGGCTCGGGCGGCGGTAGGCCCGCGTCGATGCAGCACAGCCGGGCGCGCGACTCCATGGGTGACTCGGACCGGCCATCCGCCAGCTCGATCAACTCGGCAGCTTGTCGACGACCGCGCCGTCCGGTGTGCTTGCCGATTTCGTCGGCGAGCACAGCGAGCGAGATGCCACTACGTAGCGCCGCGTCCAGAGTTGCAAGCGCGTCCATGCGGGTCAGAGTGCGGGCGAGGTCTGCGGCGGTACGGTGGGCATTCGTGACTACTGTCCCGCGGACCAACCCCAATTCCGCTGGATCGACCCGATCGCGATGCACGACCAGCCGGTTGTAGCGGGAGGCTTGAACGCCGAGAACATCGGTCGGCTGATCTGTGCGGACCGCGAACCCGTGCAGCTCGGCGGCGGTGTTGTAAGCGGCGGCCAGTGACACCAGTCCCATCGACAAACGCGCCGCCTCGACACGAAGTTCGGGTGATGGCGGTGTGGTTGCCTCGCGGTACACCCCCTGGAAGACCCGCACCCACTCCCCGCGGTCGATACGAGCGCGTAGCTCAGCACGGGTGTACTCGCACAGCACCTGCCGCGCGGTGAACACGCCGAACTGCTTGTCCCGCAATTGCTCCAAACCGGGTCGCATGCATTCAGCCTGCTTCGCCTCCCGCCCCACCCACCGCACCCCACCAGCACCTCCCCCGCCTCTGTGGATAACCGGCCGGGTGTGGAATCCTCAGCGAGCGTAGTGAAAAGGTGGTTCGGGAGGACCCACGAGCCACCATTCGACTCCCGTCACGAGAGCAGGCCGGTGATGAGGGCGCGGAGGCCGGGTTCGTAGGTGTTCTGGGTGGTCAGGGTGAGGTAGTCGGGGCCGAGGGTGGCCAGTCGGGGGTAGGTTTCGGTGTCCAGGTCGGCGAAGACCTGGGCGCGAAAGGTGGCGCGGTTCTCTGCGGCGCGGCGGGTGGATCTCGCGCGCACGATGAGGTCGCCCGCCGTGTAGTGCCAGATGGTGCGGTATGCCTGGACCGCACGCTCCAGCGAGAGACCGCAGGCGACGAAGCCATCGATGATGGACTCGCTGACCCACAGCGCGGAGACGCCGAAAAGGTCGTCGGCGGCGAGGATTTCGACGATCCACGGGCGAGCTGCGAGCACGTCGTGCATGGCTTGCGCCGCGATGCGGATGCGCTCCTGCGGGTCTTCCGGCAGATCCGGCCAGACCACCTGGTCGGCGTAATCGTTGAGGAGCAGCCGGAGCAGGTCTTCCTTGTCTCGGACGTGGTGATACAGCGCCATCGGCGTGCAGCTGAGCTCGGCGGCCAGGCGGCGCATGGTCAGCTTCTCCACACCCTCGGCATCGATCACCGCGTTGGCCACGGAGACGATCTCCGCGCGGGAGATCCGCGCAGGTCGCCCGGTGCGCTGGGGCTGCGATGTCGGACTCGGCATGGCTCCATCATCACCCATCGAGCCGCACGGATGTGGACAAGGGGCAACCCATCGGTTAGTTTTTATACACGTACAAAAACTAAGGAAAGGAAAGCGATGACCTCCACACCGATCGATCTGTTCGACCTCGGACTGCACTTCCACGCGACCGGCGACGTGCGAGCCGCGCAACGGCGCATGAACAGCGGCGACGGCGGCTGGCAGCTCGCCACCTTCCATGTCGAATCCGATGCCGACGTGCACGCCGATCATTGGGAAGTCCACCCCGCCGGCGACGAGGCAGTGTGCTGTTTGACCGGCGCACTGCGGCTCTATCTGCGACCGGAGCATCCCGCCGATGACGAGTCGATGATCCGCCTCACCGCGGGCACCGCGTTCGTCGTTCCCCGAAACCGCTGGCACCGCATCGAACTCGATGAACCTTCCGACATCATGTCGATCGGCCTGCGCCAGGACACCCGCCAGGAGACCGTCGCCGCGAGCTGACCCGCGCACATCGATTCCCGCACACGATGCGTGGGCGGAAATCGGACTGGTCAGCGCGACGTCCGATAACCGCCGGTGCCGCGATCGTTCGGTCGCCAGACTGGCGACATGACGCGGACGACGACCGACCCGATGACCGTGCTGACCGGAATGTACGCGGCCGAGGCGAAATACCTGGCGGCAGGCGGCCCGGGCAACGCCTCGTTCGACCTGCTCGCCCCGTTTTTCGCCCCTACCGTGGTGCTCCATCAGGCCGAAAGCCTGCCGTACGGCGGGACCTGGCGCGGCCACGAAGGCATGGAGCGCTTCTTCCTCGCGATGAGCAACACCTGGGAGAAGTTCGACCTGCTCGACCAACGATTCCTGGCGACCGGCGACGCCACGGTGGTGCGTACCGAAGTGCACGCGCGTGCCCGCGCGACCGGCCGGGAACTCTCCTTCGCGATCCTGCAGACGATCACCTTCGCCGACGGCCGAATCGCCGAGGTGTACCCCTTCTACTGGGACACCGCGGCAATCGCGGCAGCATGTGGAGGATCGAACGGGTAATGGAGGGCCGCGATCGCCTTCGGCCATTCGTGCGCGAGTTCGAGCAGATACCGCAACTCCGCCTCGCGATCGCGGGGCTCCTGCACCGCACGCCGAGCGGGGAAGGTAGCTGCCGGTGGGTTGCCGGCACATTTCGCTCGTACGGCCCGCGCCACCTGGCGCGCATAGCCACGCATTTCGTTGTCGCATTCGGCGGGCGGGCCGGGATCGGGGCATTCGGGCATGAACGGCTTCAGGTGCAGCAGCGCGTCCCAGATCTCGACGGTCATCCGGTAGAGCCGAGAGGCGGGCTCTCCCGGAGCGGAATGGTCACCGAGCAGAACGACTTCCGGCACCGCTGCGGTCAGGTCTCGCCACAGCGGTCGCAGGCGACGGCAGGTGCGGCCGGTCCGATCCCATCCTGCCCGCGCCAGCAGCACGGTTACCAGGGGGATCGCAGTCAACATGGTGATGGCGAATTGCATGAGGAAGGCCACGACAGCCCAGACGGTGCCCGTCTCACTCGGCTTCATACCAGCAAGTGAGCGGCCGAGCATGCTAACAAACGAGGCCGACCAGTAGATCGAGAACGCCAGTAATGCCGCGTAGGTGAGTTTTTCACTGATCGAGGAGCCCGCGACGCGCAGCTCGCGCACGCAGGCGCGCCCGAGGAGGAATCCGCTGAATGCCCCAGGAAATGCGGACAACGTCCAAACCACTTCGGCGTAGTGGATCCCGAACGCGCCATGGATGACCAGTGTCCCGAGTATCGGAGAAATGACGACGGCGGCCGATATCGAGTCGTATCGGCGCTGACGTCGGCGCGCGCTCGCCGGATCCGCACCGTCGAGGAGCTGGGCCAGGCCGTAAAAACTGGCGAGTGCCATCAGAGTACCGCCGAGGTACAGACATCGCGCGAGGTCGGGACGATGCAACGCGGAGGCGGCCTCGTACAGCAGGATAGCGACGAGGGTCCAGCTCCACGCACGGTTGATCAGCCGATCGGTGCTCGTCTTGTTGACGAGAAGCCACCGCCCCATCGTCATGAGCCCGACGAAGACGGCGACCGACATCAGAACCGAAGCCGGAACAGCGTTCATCGCGCTCGACAGTAGGTTGTCGGACTTTCCGCGTCCAGCTCGCGGCTGGAAGAGCAGCGCCATGCTGGGTGCAGATCGACCTCCGGAACCGCTGTGGGGCGATCGCGCCACAACGGCCTCCTCGAAGTGGCACTTCGTATCGGGATGGAAGGTAATCCCGGTGCGGGCGTGGGGAATCCGTCTATCGGAGAGGTCCTGTGGGCGTGAGATGGCGGACGGCTGAGCCGAACCTGCGGTTGAGATAGTAGGGACTCGGCTGGCTATTTCCAGGCTGTTCCCCAGCAACTTTCGACCATGCAGAGGCGAGTTCGAGAAGATAGCGCAATTCCGCGGCCCGATCGCGGGGCTCGGAATGTGCCGCGCTTCGAGCGGCCGGGTTGACGGCCGGTGTATCGCCGTCGCGCTTCGCTCGCACGGCACGCGCCAGTTGGAGTGCGTAGCCGCGAACGTCGTTGCCGATCTCGGCAGCAGTGCTGCGCTCAGGTGATTCCGGCAGGTATGGCTTCAGGTGCAGCAGTGCGTCCCAGATCTCTACGGTCATTCGGTACAGCCGGGCAGCGGATTCCGATGGAGCCGAATGATCGTGGAGCAGGACGACTTCCGGCACCGTGGCGGTCAGGTCGCGCCACAGCGGCCGCAGGCGGCGGCAGGTGCGCCCCGCCCGATCCCATCCCGCCCGGGCCAGCAGCACCACGACCAGCGGGATCGCGGTGAAGAGGGTCACCGCCAGCAGCATGAGGAAGGCAAGGACAGCCCAGACCTTTCCCGGCTCGCTCGGCGGCGTACCGGCGAGCGAGCGGACGATCATGATCACCGAGCTGACCGACCAGTAGACCGAGAACGCCAGTAACACCGCATAAGTGAGCCGCTCCCTGGCCGAGGTGCCCGCGACGCGCAGTTCGCGGATGCAGGCCCGGCCGAAGACAAGACCGCCATAGATCGCCGGAAGCGTCGAGAGCGTCCAGACGACTTCGGCATAGTCGAACCGCAACGCGCCATGGATAATCGGTGTGCCCAGTACTACGGAAACACCGACGGCGGCGAACGCCGAATCGTATCGGCGTTGACGCCGGTAGGCAGCTTCGGCGTCGGCGCCGCCGACGAGCCGGGCGAGCCCGTAAAAGCTGGCGGTGGCCATCAGACCGACACCGAGGAACAGACGCCGCGCGAGGTCGGGGTCATGCCATGCCGACGCGACCTCGTACGACACGATCGCGACCAGCATCCAGCTCCATATTCGATTGATCAGCCGATCGGCGATCGTGTCATTGACGAAAAGCCACCGGCCGACCGTCATCAATGCGAGGCAGACGGCAACCGACACCACAATCGAAGTCGGAACAGTGCTCATCACGGTCGACACTAGGTCGTCGAACGGGGCAGGCCAACTCGAGCACGAAAGCAGCACAAAAGGCCCGTCCGGCCCAAGCCAAACCGGCAACCGCCGGGCTATAACGCACCGTCCGCGGTGCCCCACCGCGTTGGACGAGATGGAATCCGTGCGCCGATCCGGCACAGCAGGCGGCCACGTCAAAAATAGGTTAGGCAAACCTATATATTCTGGGATAGGCTTCCGGTCGGCAGTGTCGGCCCGCGGCATGCGGCGCGATCGAGGAGTGACAACGGCGGCAGATGGAGCCAGCACAGCAACGAGAGAATCCGGCCGGACATACGCGGGCGATCGGCCCGGAACAGGTCCGGGCCGCGATCACGCAACAACTCGGCATTCCCGCCGACGAGATCGGCGACCACGACGATCGCATCCGGCTCCGGCTGGATTCTCATCCGCACGATGAAGCCGACCGATGGCTCGCGCGACGCTCTCGAACAACCCTAAGGGAGATGTAATGCAGTTCGACTCGATAATCTCCAGGCAGATCGTCGCTGGGCCACCGTCCGAAGTATTCGCCGTGCCCGCACCGTCCACACCAAACCTCGACCCGCCGTTCGCCGTTCGACCCGTGGAGCCGGCCGGCGACGACGCCGCGCTTGTCACCGAGTGGATGTCGCTTCCCCACATGGTCGAGACCTGGGAGCGCAGCGACTGGTCGGTAGAGCGATGGCGCGGCAACCTGGCGGCGCAGTGTGCGGGCCGATACTCCCGACCGTGCATCGTCGAATTCCGGGACCGACCAATCGGCTACCTGGAGATCTACCGACCCGCCCAGGACTGTATCGCCACCGTCTTCGACGCCCACCCAGACGATCTGGGCCTGCATGCCGCGATTACGGATCAGCGATTCGTGCGGCGCGGCTTCGGACCGCGCATGCTCCCGCGCATCACCGCACGCCTCTTCGCCAGCGATCCTCGCTGTGAACGGGTTATCTTCGACCCGGATCACCGCAATACAGACGTGCACAGACTGTGCGAATACGTGGGCTGCGAGTTCCTCGGGGAGCACGAACTGGCGGACCGCCGGATCCGGCTCTACGCAATGCCCCGGAGCTCGGCAATGTCGTGATGTAGTGGTGTAACAGGGATCAGCTGCCGAATACAACGTCATCGGAGCCTGGGCGCGATGCCCAGTCCCCGGCTGCACTATTGGTCAACAGCCGCCGACGCTACCGCGCCCGACCGGGGTCATAGCAGCTGAGTGCGCATCCGCTCATACCCGGTGGTATCCGGTTTCATCCCGGCGGCCACCAGTTCCCACAGAATCTCATCGGTTCCGCCACCGACGCGCGCGAGTTTCATGTCCCGCCACCATCGGCCGAGCGGCGTCTCATCGACCAGGTATCCGGAACCGCCGAAGATATGCAGGCATTCACCCATCACTTCTTCACCAAGCCGGGCCGCGGTCACCTTGGCGGCAGCAGCAGTACGGAGGTTCATCCGGCCCTCGCCCACGATTCCGATGAGTGCGAACTTCAACAGGTCGACCCGGGACTGCAAATCCGCCATCCGCAGCCGCAGCGCCTGATGACGGTCGAGCGTTGTTCCGAACTGGGTGCGGGAGTGCATGCGAGCCAACGTGATACCGAGCGCACGATCGCAGGATGCCGCCACCTGAGCCGCAATGGACAGCCGCTCGTGCGCCAATCCCCAACTGATTGCGGCAAGTCCGGTCCCAGGCCGCGCGACCAACGCTTCGGCGGGTACCCATGTGTCGATCTCGACCGGCGCGGTATCGAGTGGACCCGCACTCAGCTTGCGGTAACGAGACCCGACCGTGGTCCGATCCGTCGGAACCAAGACGACAGCCACATTGCCCTGCCGGTTGTTGCCCGCATGGTCTTTGCTGCGTGCGACGACCAGGATATGGTCGGAAATCGGCGACAGGGAGACGAACTTCTTGACCCCCCGAACGACATACCCATCCTCGTACGGTGCGATTTCGGTTTCGGCGATCTGCAGGTCCGAGCCACCGGACTCCTCCGACGCGCCGATGCAGAGAACAGCGTCCCCTCGGATTGCTTGTTCGGCGATGTCCTTCAGATAATCGGATCGCCCGAATCGACGCAGTACCGAGATCGCCGAATCATGCAAGCTCACCCCGACGCTGATGCCAGCCGACCCGAGCCGGCCGAGCGCGAACGCTAGTTCCAGATGCCTGGGCAGGTCTGGTTGCGCTCCGCTGGACCACTTCTCGGCGAGGACACCAGCGTGGCCGATCTTCTCCAGCAATTTGCGGGGGAACAATTCGGTGCGTTCGGCCTCCAGCACCCACTCGCTTACCTCGTCGTCGAACACCTCGGCCAACAACCCGCGATAGTCTTCGAGGGATCGCGGCTGTACCTGCTGGGCTGCTGTCATTGTCCAACTCCCTGCTGCTCGACGTACTGTCGCACTTGCAGCCTGCGTAATTTCCCGGATGTCGTGCGGGGCAGTGCGCCCGGCGGAACGAAGTGCGTGGCCACCGGCGTCACACCCGACACCGCCCGGACCGCCCGAGCGATCTCCTTACGCGCGTCGTCGGTATCGCTGCCCCGATATTCGACTGCCAGCACCAGCCCTGGCCGGGGCCCGCCCTCGATACCGACCGCGACGACTCCCCCACCCCGCACACCCGCCACGGTCGCTGCCGCCCGCTCGATCTCGATCGGAAAGATGTTGCGGCCGGCCACGATGATGAGTTCCTTGGCTCGCCCACACACGACGAGCCCGTCGTCGGTGAGGTAGCCGAGGTCACCGGTGGCGAACCACTCGTCGGGGTCGCGTGCCGGTTCCCCGAGGTACCCGGTCATCATCGACGCACCACGGATCTCGATCTCCCCCACCATCCGTCCGACAACCGCAGGTACCTCCGCCGAGGACGGCACAATCCGCAACTCAGTGCCCGGCATCGGGTGCCCGAGGACCGCGTAACGCCGCCGCACCACACCCGAACCGCCCTCGGTCTCGACATCGACCTCGTCATAGCGCGCCCCGGTCCCAGAGGCAGGCATGGTCACCGCGCACACCGATTCGGCCAGACCGTAGGCCGGGACCGCGGCCGCGGGGTCGAACCCGAACGGCGCCGTCTCCCGCAGAAAGCGGTCGAACCCCACCGGGTCGATCGGCTCACCACCGCTGATCGCGATCCGCAACGACGACAGCTCGACCGACCCCGCCTTCGCCGCGCACCGACCGAGGATGTCGTAACCGAAGTTGGGACCCGCGGTCAACGTGGCACGGCTCTCGCTGAGCCAGCTCAACCACCGGTACGGCGCCGCAGCGAAGGTCTTGTTCGGCACCAGCCACGTCTCGGCGCCGCTCGTGAGCCCATTCATCAGCACGATCAAACCCATATCGTGATACAGCGGCAGCCAACTGCACACCACCTCCACCCGACCGTCCAAACCCAACCTCTGCTGGATCGCTCCGGTATTCGCGACCACCGCCGCCCGCGAAACAACCGCGGTCTTCGGCACTCCGGTCGAACCCGCAGTGCTCTGCAACACCGCAGGCAAAGAGTCCTCCACCACCCCCTGCGGCGCCACCCTACCGGTAGACGCCGCCGCAGCAGCGTCCAACACCCGCACCGTCCCCGCAGCCGCCGCGGCCAGTTCCGCAGTCGCGTCCGCGGCACCGACCACCACCGTGACCCCTACCGAACGCAGCCGCTCCGCGGTGTGCGCGGCCCACTCCCGCCCCTCCAGCCCACGCATCGGACCCGGCACGATGATGATGCTCTTCCCGGCCAGCCACGCACCGACAACACAGGCCACCAACTCCGCACTCGGATCACCGACCAGGCCGATCGGACCGGATTCCCCCCGATCGGCAAACTCCGCGGCGATGCTCTCGCCCATCCGGTAGATCTGCGACCACGTCAACCGCCGCCACTGTCTTCCGGGACTATCCCAGATGACCAGTTCCCGCGTCGAGTCTCGCAGCGCCACCGTAACGGTCTCGGCGAGAACATCTCTCGTCGACGTCACAGCCATCAGCACGTCTCCCTGCTGGCTCTCGCTCACTGCGGAACCTGGTCCAACTTCGACGCGATGAGATCCTCGAGATCACCAACGGTGTCGCAGTCGAGGAGATCCTCCTCATCGAGACGTACGCCGAATCGATCCTCGATCGACACCATGCCTACCGCGAAGGCCACCGAGTCGAGACCGGCGTCGTCGACGAGATGGGAGTCCCTGGTGAGACCCTCGGTTCGCACCTGCAGCTCGTCACGGAAGATCTCTTCGAGACCCGCGCTGATGGTTGCTGACATGTCATACCTTTCTCGTGGAAACTTCACATCCGCACATTTGGGCGGGCTGGCTACTCAACGGGTCTCGGCCGGGTGGCGATAGATAGTCACGAGTCCGACGCAGCCTCAGTCTGCGTTCAGCTCGAACACCTGCTCGTCGGTGAGGGCCATGATTTCGAGATATGCGTCCCCAGCCTGCACCAGGCGTCCCGGCTCCGGGTTGCGATCCCGCACGCGCCGCACGATTGCTCGAATGTTCCGCCCCGAGAAGACATCCGCTGCCTGAACGTCGACCAGCGGCAGCCGATCTCGAAGTTCACGGACGAACAGCGTTGCCAGAACAGAGGTCCCACCCGCGGCAAAGAAGTCGTCGAGAGGACCGACCGTCCGGCGTCCGACCAGTTCTGCGACCAGCGTGCACACTGCCGCCTCGAAGGAGTCCTCCGGATCCGTTTCGACGATCGGGGCGGTTGCCGCGAGCTTCTCGAATTCACGACGAAGTGCCGCACGGTCCATTTTCCCGTTATTGGTCAGTGGAAGTGAGCCCGACACCTCGATCGAAGACGGGATCATATGCTCCGGCAGCAGCCCACCCAACGCGTCCCGGATATCCTCGGCCCCGGAAGAAGCCGTGGCACCGGGCTCCAGGGTCACCGCGGCGCAGAGGCGAACGGGCGATCCCGCAGTACCAGCGGCCGCATGGTGCACCATCGGCAGCGACCGCAGGGCGGTCTCCACCTCACCGAGTTCGATACGGTGACCATTGACTTTGACCTGGTTGTCACGGCGACCGATGAATCGAAGTACGCCGTCGGGCGAGTAGTACGCCAGATCACCGGTACGAAACCAGCGCGTGCCTTCATGCGAGACGAAACGGGATCGGGTGCGCTCGGGGTCTCCTCGGTATCCGCGGGCGACCCCGACGCCGCCGATCCACAGTTCGCCAGGGACCCAGTCGGGACAGTCGGCTCCTGTCGAGCCCACCACCCGGCAGTGAATGTTGCGCATCGGAATCCCGTACGCCAGCGGACCGTCGGATCCGAGCGAATCGGGAAGATCGTTGACGATCGAGTGCACGACGTTTTCGGTGGTTCCTCCGAGCGAAGCGAACCGGACGCCGGGGATGTGGCCCGCAGTCCGGGAAGGAAGCTCGGCAGGCACCCAGTCACCTCCGACGAGCACCGTGCGCACGGTGCGGACAGCGTCGGGTTCACCTGCGTGCAACAGCATGTCGACCTGGGTCGGCACCCAGTTCAGGACGGTCGCCTCGTGTGCACGAATCAGGTCGGCCCAGTGGTGGGCATCCCGGCGATAGCGATCGTCGACCAGTACGGCGGAACCACCGAGTCGAAGCAGCCCGAAGATGTCGAAAATGGAGAGGTCGAATTCGAGCGATGCGAGGTGGACCGATCTGTCGGACTCCCCCAGCCCGAACCGCTCGGCAAGATCGATGATCGCGTTCGCCGCGGGGCCGTGCTCGACCTCGACCCCCTTGGGCACCCCGGTCGAGCCGGAGGTGAACAGCACGTATGCCAAGTCCCGCCCGGTCACCGGTATCGGCTGCGCGAGTGGATCACCGGCAAGCGCGTCCGAGACCGACAACGTCCTTGCGCCACGCATCCGGGTGCGCTCGTCGGTCGTGATGGTCAGTGCGATATCCGCGACCGCCTCGATGGCTTCGACCCTGGCCTCGGGCTGGTCGACGCTGATCGGGACATACGCGCATCCGGCGGCGAGCACACCGAGCGCGACGGCGACCTGATCCACGCTCTTGGGAAGCGTGATCGCGACGAGATCGCCCTGCTTGCAGCCGAGTTCGCGAAGACGGCCCGCCACCCGCGATGCCGAAGCGGCAAGTTCGCCGTACGACGCGGTGCGCACCTGGTCCGGTGCCGCATCCGACCATCGGATCGCGACCTTGTCCGCGTCGGTGGCCGCACGAACGAAGAAGGACTCGTGCAGCAGTTGCTCACCCATCGGCTGCGCCGTCCGATTGACGGTCGCGCGGACCGCGGCTTGGGCCGCCGGCAACCCCGCCGTGAATTGCGCTGTCGTCCAATCGCCGACATCGATCAACGAGTCGATATGAGCTCGGTAGCGATCGAACATCGCATCCACCATGCCCGCTGGAAACGCCTCCGCACGCACGTCCCAATTCAGCAGCAGCCCGCCGTCGAGTTCGGTGACCTGCGCATCCAACAGAACCTGGGGACCCTGCGAGATCAGCCATACCGGTTTGCCGAACTCGTCGCGGACGGCCGGCGAGAACAGTTCCCCGAGCCCGAGAGCGCTGGTGTACACGACCGGGGCGATCACGGTCGTACCCTGCCTATGCCCCAGATCCCGAAGCACCTCGATGCCCGAGTACTCGGCATGCGCACAGACCTCGTGCAGGCGTTGTTGAACGGCGGTCACCTTGTCGTGCAGTGTTGCGCCCCTTGATTGCGAAACATCGAGCAGCACTGTCGAAGTGAAGTCACCGACAATTGCGGGGACATCCGGATCAACGTGCTGCCGGTTGAAGAGCGGAACGTTGATGAGGGCATCGTCCTCCGCGGACCAATCCAGCACAGCTTCGGCAAAGGCTGCTGCCATCGCGGCGGCGGGGGTGACGCTGTTGCGCCGAGCCGCGCTCTCCAACGCTGCTTTGCGTTCACCATCGATCAAGTGGTCATACCGGCGTGTCCGGATCGGACCTCGTTCGGCCTCGGGCACGACCGGTAGCGAATAAGCCGACGGCAACTCGTCGAGACGACTCCGCCACCAGTCCCTGTCCTGCTCCCAGCGCTCCTGGTTACGCCCGGTCGTCGTCTTCAAGTACTCGCGAAACGAATACCCGATCGATCGCACCGGATCCACGCCGTTGTAGAACCGTGCCAGATCGTCGACCAGAATTCGATAGCTCGCGGCGTCGGCCGCGATCATGTCCAGGTCGATATGCAAGCGGCTCGACGACGAACCGGGAAGTTGCGTCACCGCGACATCGATGACTTTGCCTCGCTGGATATCGAGGCTTTGCGATGACATTCGCCGACGGATGTCCGCCAGGACACCGGCGGCTTGCGCGTCGTCCGACTCGGCCAGGTCGGTCACGGTCAGCCGATCGGGAATGGCTTCGAGGTCACAGATACGCTGGGTGCCGTCGTCTCCGATCGCGACGCGCAACATCTCGTGACGTGCCAGCAACTTGTCGACAGCTCGGCGAAGTCTATCCACATCCAACCGGGGGGTGTCGAATTCGACATAGAGATGGCTCGAGACCCCACTGAGATCCAATTGGTTACCACGCCCGACCCAGAGGGCATGCTGGATCGGCGCCAACGGAAAACATACGTCATCGGCGTCGTCGGACGGTTCGCGTTCGTCGGTAATCCGGATTCGAGCAGATACCAGCTCACTCCACGCCGCCAGAGACGGTTTCGCCGCGAGCTCCGCGAAATTCACATCCAGACCGGTGGCACGCAACCGCCCGGCCACCCGCATCATTCTGATGGAATCCACACCGAGCGAGATGAGATCTGCATCGTCTTCCAAGCCCTCGCCATCGAGCTCGAGTGTCGAGATCACGAGTTCTCGGAGTTCGGCAAGATCAAACACCTGGGAAGCCATGTAAACGCTCATTTCTTTCCGTACAACACATCTGGTGGCGCTACTTCTGGGAACCTTCGAGTCAGCTGGTCAGCGGATTCGCCGCACAAAGTTTGCGGACCCGATCCGAGATGTCGGCCAGAACACTGGACCCGGCGATCAGCTGGCCGGTCGCATCGAACTGCCCCAGCACGCCATCGAGCAGCTCCGCGCACTCGCGCATATCGGCGGCATCCATCCCCCGTGCCGACAGGATATTGGTACCCAGACGAAGACCGCTGGATACCATGGCCGGACGGTCGTCACCGGGAACACGATTGCGGTTCACCAGCATTCCGACTTCTTGCAGCGCACGTTCCGCCGCCAATCCGGTTACCGGAGACGGACGCAGATCGATGACCACCATGTGCGTGTCGGTCCCACCGGTCAGCACGTGATATCCGCGGCCCGAAAGGGCGATCGCCAAAGCTCGGGCATTGCTCACGATCAACTTCGCCAGATGGCGGAATCGAGCGCTCGTCAGATATCCGAACGCGGCCGCCTTGGCAGCGATCGAAGCGGGATCCGGTGTGCCCTGCACACCCGGGAACACCGCTCGGTCGATCAACGATCGCAAGGAAGTCCGGCCGTCCGGGCCGGGCGTTTCGCTGTCCCGACCCGACAGAATTATTCCGCCCCGGGGCCCGCCCAACTGTTTGTACGTGCTCGATGTCGTGATGTGGGCACTGTCGATCGGGCTCGGATGCACGCCGGCAGCCACCAACCCGGCGATATGCGAAATATCGGCGATGACATAGGCGCCAACCGTGTCGGCAATCTCCCGGAATCGCTGGAAATCCACGGTTCTCGGATAGGCACTCGCCCCTGCGATGAGCACCGTGGGGCGATGTTCCGCGGCGAGTGCGGCCACCTCATCGAAGTCGATGCGTCCGGTGTCGCCGAGGCCGTAGTGAATCACCTCGTAGGTCCGCCCGGTAATGGACACCGGAGCACCGTGGCTCAGATGCCCACCGTCGTCGAGGCCGAGACTCAACAGCCGACCACCGTGCGGCAGCAGAGCGTGCAGCGCGGCGAGGTTGGCCGACGAGCCCGACAGTGGCTGCACGTTGACGTAGCGCGCGCCGAACGCCGTCAAGGCCCGTTGCCGCGCCAGGTCCTCGACCTCGTCGAATACCCCTGTTCCCGAGTGATACCGCCGTCCCGGATACCCCTCGGCCGTGACGTTCGACAAGGTGGACGCGGCCGCGGAGAGTACTGCCGGGCCCGCGATGCTGGCCGAGGCGATCATTGCCAAAACCTCGTCTTGGTACCGAGTTTGGCGGTCGAGCAGGTCAGCCAATCGCGGATCGTCCCGGATCAGATTCTCGGCACCGACCTGCAGCATTCTCGCATGCTGCGAGGTTGTCACGTCGCGGTGCCCGCTCCATAGGGAGGCACTGTCACCAGTGGACATTCGGCGTCCTTCGGCTAGTCGAACAGATGACAGATAGGTTAGCCTAACCAAACTGATGCGACAAACCCGAAAGCTGCGGTGCGGTAGCCCGCCACCGCACTCCGCGAAGACAGATTTTCAGGGTGTCACAGCTGCCAGCCAGCCGTCGGAGGTCCAGTGGGCGTGGTCGCCGGTGCGGAACAAGCGGCCGTTCGCCCGGTGGGGGTCGGCGACGAAATGGTCGGTGATGTCCGCGAATCCGGTGACGAGTGCGGCGCCGCCGATATAGACCTCGCCGATCACACCCGGCGGCACGGGGTGGCGGGATTCGTCCAGCACCAGCACCCGGGCACCCGGAACCGGACGGACGCGGCCGGTTCCATCGAGCCGGCCGCGGGCAACCGGACCTGCGTAGGCGGTAGCCCGGTAGGTGACACTGCCGACGGATCCCGATGCGAGCGCCAGCAGCAGTTCGGGCAGCGATGCGGGACTGTGGGTTTGCGTGACGTCCCAGCGCCGCACCGTCGGCAGCGCCGTCGCTCCGATATGCCCGAGCCGAGCCAAGGTGTGCGCGTCGGCGACCACGTGGGTGACCGAGCGCTCGGCGATCAGGTCGACAAGCGCGGAAGGGTCGTGGCGCGGCTCCTCGGTGGCGAGAATCAGTGCCGCGCCGTCGGCAATCGCAGCCAGCAGTTCGATCAGCAGGTCCGCACCGCCCCAGGGCGGGACGATCAGCCGGACATCCGCCGAACCCGTTGCGCGATCGCCATTTCCGCGGGTATGAGCGGCGACGGATCGACGATCGGCGACGGCGGCGGCCACCGCGCCTGGGGTGAGCAGAACGGTTCGGCCGTCCGCGGTGGTCAATGGCAGCGCGGCTCCAGTCCGCGTGGCAGCATCGACATCGGACACGAGGCGCAGCAGATCCGCGAGCATCGGGTTGTCCACACATGCCGGGCGTCCCAGGTATTCGGCCAGATCACCATAGGTGAAGACCAAGGAATCGCAACACACCACCGTCCGAAGCGGAGGCACGAGGCGACCACGGCGCAACACTTCGGCAATGCCCACGATGTCGGTCAGTTCCACCCCGTTCGCCCACTCGCCCACCAGCCGTTCACATTCTGCAGCCGTGAACATGAACTAGCCCCGTACCACGCAGATCGATATCCCGCGCGCGCACGCGCCGCCCGCGCAACGCGGCGCCCGCCGGAGCAGCCCCGCCTGCACTGATACCGGCACCTCGTCCTCCATCGCGCAGCACTCTCTTTCAACTGAGATTCGGCAAGCCAACCAAACTACCTTCCGATAAGGCTAGCCTCACCTACGCATCGGGGTGCGGTTGCCTCGAAGTTCGTTCAGATAGGTTAGCCTTGGCTGACTTATTCGAGGCTCACGGGAGCCGGTCGGGAGAGTCCGCGAAGGTAAGGGTGCAACGATGAGTTCTGTTCGGACGTCCCGCAGGTGGACGCAGGTGGCAGTCGCCGTACTGACCGGCGCCCTGACGTTCGGAGTGGCCAGTTGTGGCTCGACGAGCGACGATTCGGGCCGGGGTGGCGAAGCGGTGACCATCACCCACGCGCGCGGCGAGACAAGGATCGAGGGAACCCCGCAGAAGATCGTCGCTCTCGGCAATCAATGGCTGGATACCGCATTAGCACTGGGCGTCGTGCCGGTCGCGTATCTCGACAATGTTGCGATGGCGTCCAAGAGCACACCGCCGTGGGAGCCGAAGTCCCTGGCGACCGCGAAGGCGCTCACCACGACCGGCAATCTGGCCGAACAGGTCGCGGCTGTGGAACCGGATCTGATCCTGGCCGATCCGTTCATCGCCGATCAGAAGACCTACGACGAGCTCTCCAAGGTGGCGCCGACCTTGCCCGGCCTGTCCGCGGCGTCGGTCGCGCCATGGCAGGAACAGGTCACCACCCTGGGCAAGGTGCTGCGTAAAGAGGACGCGGCGAACAGGGTCATCGCGGACGTGGAAGGCAAGATCAACGCGATCAAGCAGGCGAACCCCGGGCTGACAGGCAGGACGTTTGTCAGCACGTGGCTGGCAGGCCCCACACAGCTGATGGTGCTGACCGACCCGAATGACGGCTCCAGCAAGGTCTTCACGCAGCTGGGCCTGAGCATTCCCAAGAACCTCACCGATCTCCCTGCGGCACAGGGCCGCTTGGCGCTCTCGCCGGAGCGAGTCAACGAACTGAGGGCCGACCTGCTGTTGGCGGGCTACTCCGAAGGCATGGACGAGAAGTACCGGCAGCTGCCCGGATATGCCGAACTCCCCGCGGTGCGAAAGGGTTCGGTCGTGTTCCTGACCACTCAGGAGATCAGCGCGATCAACCAGCCGACCGCCTTGTCGGTGCCGTACATCCTGACCAAGTTGGAACCCGCCTTCGCCGCCGCGGCGAAATAACCACGACCAAGACGCGACCAGGGCCCCGCTGCCCGCTGGGGCCCTGGGCCTTACCCTCGACAGCTCAGTGGGCGGTCCGCGCATTCGGTGGACCACCCCAGACCTGGTGCTGCCTCGCTCATCTCCGTTGCCGCACAGTGGCCTTCGTCCGATCCTCCGATAACATGCGAGCCCGCCGGTGGCATTCGGACTTCGCCGAAAGTGCCACCGGCCCACCTACACTCAGCCCTGGGCCGACCAGGATTCACGCAACCTGGCCAGCGCATCGTCGGACAAGCCCGAAGCCGACATGGGCGCGTGCCGAAGGTCGGCGTGTGACGGCGCGGCGGCCCGATCGGCACCAGCCGCGTCCACAGCCTCGGCCAGGGTCGTGATAGTGAAGTGCTCGAACACCATCTGGGGGGTCAGAGCCAGGCCTGCCGCACCCGCCCGCGCCGCCCATTGGATCGCGATGACGCTGTCGCCTCCGAGCGCGAAGAAGCCATCCGTGCGGTCGATATCGGTGATCTCGAGCAGTTCCTCCAGCAGAGCGACCAGGGTGCGCTCCGTCTCGGTCCGCGGCGGGCCGGCCTCGGCCGCGACGTCCGCGACGTCGGACACCGCATGGCGTACCACGGTCCGCGTGGTGTCCCAGCCCTCCGGCACGACGTTCAACTCGCCGAGCGCCATGTCGGGTTTCGCGGCGAAGGTGGTCAAGATCCGCACCAGCGTGTCGACGAAGACCACGCCGGAGGGCGGGTCGTAGAGCTCGGAGTTGACCACGACCTGCACCACCAGTTCGCCGTCGGCTTCCACCAGGAAGTCCAAGTGGAAGTCCAGGAACGCGGCGTCATACCGTGGCGTGAGCGCGGTCACGATCGTCTCGCCAGCGAACTCGATGGGCGGCGCACTGTGGCCGAACTGCATGATCACCTGGAACAACGGATTTCGGCCGAGAACCCGCGGCGGGTTGAGCGATTCGACGATCCGCTCGAAGGGCACGTCCTGATGTCCGAGGGCGCTGAGCGAGGATTCGCGCACCCGCTCGAGCACGGTGCGCAGCGTCGGGTCGTCCGATAGATCGTTGCGCAACACCACCATGTCGGCGAAGAGTCCGATCAGCCGGTCGACCGATGCCCCCGCCCGGTTGGCGGCTGTCGCGCCGATCGGTACGTCGTCACCACCGCCCAGCGCGTGCAGCAGCACCGCGGCCGCTGCCTGGCACAGCATGAACTCGGTCACTCCGGCCGCCTCGGCCAGCGATCGCAACGCCCGCCAGGTCTCGGCAGGAACGACTCGGCTCGTGCTCACACCGGAGTGGCCGAGACGCGCCGGCCGTGGGCGGTCGTGCGCGACCGCGATCTCTGCCGGGAGATCTGCCAAGGTGGCGCGCCAGTAGTCGAGCTGGGCCTTGCCGTACTCGCTGAGGTCGTCGCCGCCCGGTGCGTGGTCGAAGGTATTCCTTTGCCACACGGCGAAATCGGCGAATTGCAGCGCCAACTCCGGCCAGGAAGGAGAGGCGCCATTCAGCCGCGCCCGGTATGCGACGGTGAGGTCCTCGATGAAAACCCGGCAGGATTCCCGGTCGGTGACCATGTGATGCGTGAGGACAGAGAGCACATGGGTTCGCTCGTCGAGGACGAACAGCCGTAATCGGACCAGCGACTCCGCGGCGAGGTCGAAGACGTGCTCGGCCTCGGCTGCCAGCGCCTCGTCCAGCCGGGCCGCTGCCTCATCCGGGTCACCACCGAGCACGGTGCGCAACAGCTCGACCGGCCCTGCTGGAGTCACCTGCTGATAGGGCGTCCCCTCATGCTCGGGGAAAACCGTGCGCAACGACTCGTGGCGGGCGATGACGTCGCCGAGCGCCTGGCGGAGCGCCGCGATGTCGAGTTCGCCATCGAAACGTAGGGCGAACCGGAAGTTCTCCCACCCGAACGGGCCCTCGAGCCGCCGGCGCAGCCACAACGCCCGCTGGGAATAGGACAGCGGCACGCGTTCGGGTCGTTCCCGTTTCGTCGGCACCGCGGCGTTGTCGGCGGCCGGCTGGACACCCGGCACCGTCTCGTCGAGATTCCCACCGCACTGATCGCGATACCGGGCGATCAGATGCGCGGCAAGCCCGGCAACCGTCGGGGTGTCGAACGGCACGCGCACGTCGATGTCGATTCCGAAGGCTTCGCGGACCATGGCCACCAGCCGAGCCGCGAGCAGGGAGTGGCCGCCGAGTTCGAAGAAGGAGTCGTCGGCCCCCACCCGGTCCGCGTCGAACAACTTCTGGTACAGGGCGGCAACCCGAATCTCAGTGGGTGACTCGGGCTTTCGGTAACGGCGGGTCAGCGTCAGCACCGGCGCAGGCAGCGCTCGCCGATCGAGCTTGCCGTGCGCGCTCAGTGGCACCTCGTCGATCACGGCGAACGCCGCGGGGACCATGTGCTCGGGCAGTATCCCCACGACTCGCGCACGCACCTGCTGGATATCGATATCGGTACCCGGTGCGGGCACCAGGTACGCCGCGAGGATCGGACCGAGCCTCTCGTGCTCGGTGACGATAGCGACACATTGCGCGACACCAGGGTGATCGGCCACCGCCGCCTCGACCTCGCCGAGTTCGATGCGGAACCCCCGAACCTTGACCTGTTCGTCGGCGCGGCCGATGAATTCGATCTCGCCGTTGGCGGTTCGCCGGGCGAGATCTCCGGTGCGATACAGCCTGCCGCCGGTGACGAAGGGATCGGCGACGAACCGCTCCGCGGTCAACGCGGGCCGATCCAGATAGCCGCGGGCGAGCTGGCATCCGCCGAGATAGATCTCGCCGATCACGCCCGGTGGCACCAGCCGCATCGAGGCGTCGAGCAGATACACGTAGACATTGCGGTTGGGGAACCCGATCGGCACGATCCTGGTTCCCTGTGGCCCCTCGACCGGCATGGACGTAGAGCACACGACCGCTTCGGTCGGCCCGTAGTGGTTGCGCAGTTCGGCGTCGAATTGCGCGGTGAACCGATCGGCGACTTCGCCGGGTAGTGCCTCGCCGCCGACCGGGACGTGCCGCAAGGCCCGCCAGTCGTTCGCCTCCGGAAGCAGCAGGAAGGTCGCCAGCAACGAGGGCACCATCTGCAGCACAGTGATCCCGTGTCTGGCGATCAGCTCGGTGACGTACGGGATGTCGTGGAAGGCGTTCGGTTTCGGGACGACGATGGTCGCGCCGCCGATCAGCGGCAGGAAGATATCGGACAGCGAGGCGTCGAAGCTCACCGAGGTCGCCTGCAGCACACGCTCTTGGCGGCTGGTGTCCCAGTCGGCGGCGAAGTTCACCAAGTGGTCGGCGATCGCGTCATGCGGGACAGGCACGCCCTTCGGCCTGCCGGTGGAGCCCGAGGTGTAGATGACGTAGGCGATGTTCGACGGGCGCAACGGCGACGTTCGGTCGGCGTCGGTGGGATCGGTCTCCGGCAGCGCGGACGCCTCGTCCATCGCGGCGGCGATGCCTGCGGCGTCGAACGACAGGGTCGGCTGCGCATCGGACAGGAGGTAATCGATGCGGTCCGCGGGATAGGCGGGATCGATCGGCAGGTATGCGGCGCCGGACTTGAGCACGGCGAGGCTCGCGACGATGAATTCGACAGAGTTCGCCAGGCGCAGCGCGATGAGCTGCTCGGCGCCGACGCCACGCCGAATGAACCAGTGCGCCAGGCGATTCGCCTGCCGATGCAGTGCGGCGTAGGTGAGCTCGACCGCATCGGACACCACCGCGATACGGTCCGGAGTAGCCGATGCCTGCCGCTGCACCAGTTCGACCAGTGTGGTCGCGGGCGCGTCGACGAGCGGACCGCGCGAGGCTGCGATGATCTCGGCCTGGTCGGCGGCACCGAGCAAATCGATAGCGCGTACCGGCTGCCGCGGATCGCGGATCGCGCTGGCGAGCAACTGCAGATAATGCCGCAGCAATTGGGCTACCACCGACCGGTCCAGTTCATCGACGAGGTAGGTGGCCTCCACGCGGGCGCCCGCCTCGTCCAGGACGACCATTAGTCCCAGGGTCTCCTGTGCGACCGCGCTCCGCAACGACAGCTCAGTGGAGCCGACATCGGCCAAATCGAAGCCGTTGGCCCCGCCGCGCACGCTGAAGCTCAGCTGCATGAGGTGCGCGAGACCGTCGCGCCCCGCGATCCGATCCGGGCTCACCTCGCGCACGACCCGTTCGACTCCGACGCCTTGGTGGGCGAACGCGTCGATAGCGGCGTCCCTCGTCGCATCGACCAGCCCGGCGAAGGTTTCCGCCGGATCGAGCTCGGCGCGCAACGGAAGCGTATTGCCGAAGTAGCCGATCAGGGCCTCGGCGTCGCGACCGCGACGATCCGTCACGGGCACCGCGACCAGGAAATCCGTCGCCGCGGTGTACCGATGGATCAGCGCCTGGAAGGCAGCGAGTAGCACCATGAACGGGGTCGCCGAGTGATCGCGCCCCACCACGGCAACCCGGTCGAGTAACTCCTGCGGCAGCGGCAGCACGCACTTGTCGGCGTTGCGCGTGGCGCCGATGGTGCTCGGTGCGCCTGGCAGTTCCAGTCGCTCCGGGAGCGGAGTCAACCGAGCGCGCCAGTATGCCAGGTCTGCCGCGTCGTAGGCGGCGCCCTCGGCAAGTGACACATCGACGTACTGGGATCGGATCTCGGGCAGTACGTCGCCGCGGTAGGCGGCGTTGAGCTCGGTGAAGAAGACCGGCCAGGAACCGTCGTCCCAGGCAATGTGGTGGATGGTCAGTACCAGCACATGTTCGGCCGGACCGGTTCGCGCGAGCGTTACGCGCAGCGGGCACTCGTCGGTCAAGTCGAATGGACGCGCGAATTCTCGCCTTGCCAGCACCTCGAGCCGTCTACCTCGGCTGTCCTCGGAGAGGTCGGTGAGATCGTGCTGCTGCCATGCCAAGGCCAAATCGGCGTGGGCGACCTGATACGGGTCGCCGTCGCCATCGACATGGTATGTGGTGCGCAGGATTTCGTGCCGCGCGACGACGGCGTCGAAGGCTGCGCGCAACCGCGCGGTGTCCAGTGGACCGTCGAGACGGTAGCCGACGCAGACGTTCAGCGTGGTGTCGTCCGGCTCGAATGTCTGGATGAACCACATTCGCTGCTGCGCCGGCGAGAGCGTGGCCGGTTCGCCCGAGCGTCTGATCCGCTCGGGGTTCTCCGTCGCCAGCTGACGTTCGCGCAGTCGCTGCTGGAGCAGCCGCTTGCGACGCTCGAGAATTTCATCTGACATGGTGGGTCCTTCGGGCTGTGGATTCGAATGGGTTGAGGCGGCGCGGTATCGCGGTCAGTCGGCGCCGAGGGCGACCGCGGACACCGCACGCTCGAGTGCCGCGACGGCGTCGTGCCAAAGCTCGGCGAGCCGGTCCACCTCCGCGGCGGTGAATACCGCCTCGCTCCAGCGCAGCATGGTGACCAGCTGCGGACCGGCCGCGGTGGCCCGCACCGCCGAGATGACGTCGAGCGCGTAGCGCAGCGGGAAGTCGGGCTCCGCGACGAGTGGAAGGCATTCGTGCAGCGCGAGTTCCGGGATCGGCGCCCACGGACGTCCGGCGCCGGACAGATCGAAACGACCCAGGTAATCGAAGAGCACCTGCGGCTGGGGCGCATCGACCAGTTCCGGTGCCTCGTCGAGGTAGCGCAGCACGCCGTAGTCCACGCCGCCGTTCGGCAGCTCGGCCAGGTGTGTCGTGATGGTCTCCAGCAGCGCGGCGGCACGAGCTGGATCGGCCAGTGCCGTGGCCACATCCACGCCGTCGGCACCAACGCCGAGCCGGGCGGGCACGATAGTGGTGAACCAGCCCACCGTGTGGGCGGAGTCGGCATCGGCACCGAGGACCGTGTCCTCTCTACCGTGTCCTTCCAGCGCGATACAGGCGCCCGCGGCGGCATCCTGGCCGCGCTCCGCGCGCCAGCTCGACACTGTCATGGTCAGCGCGGTGAGCAGGAACTCGCGCACCCCCGCGCCACCACCGATGCCGTCCAGGATCGCCGCGGTCGTCTCGGCGGTAGCGGGCACCGGGCGCACCCGATAGGAAGCCCAGGTGTCCGACCTGGGGTCGGGCATCCGGGCGCCCAGGACAGGATCCGGCGCGGAGACCTGGCGCATCCAGTAGTCGCGCTGCGCCGAAACCTCCGCGGTGCCCGCACGTTCGTTCAGCAGCCTCGCCCACTGCCGGTAGCCGGTGTGCTCCACCGCCGCGGTCGGCGTGCGTCCCGCGACGATCTCGGCCCAGCCTGCGGCGAGATCGGCGGAGACGATGTGCCAGGAGACCGGGTCGATGGCCAGGTGGTGGATGGTGAGCAGCAGCACGTCGGGGGCACCGGACCTGACGAACCACACCGCGCGCACCAGATCGCCGGTGAACGGGTCGATCTCGTCGACCACCGCATGGCCGTGGGCGGCCAGTGTCGCCTCGAAGTCGGCTCCTTCGTCGACCCGGGAGAGGATCTGGTCGGCACGCACGGTGCCCGGCTCGCGCGTGTGGAGCTCGTATCCCCCTGGGGTGTCGGCGAACCGGGCCCGCAGCATGTCGTGTCCATCGAGCAACGCCTGCAGCACAGCGGTCAGCCCGTCCTGATCTATGTCGGCGGGTAGCTCGAGCAGGTTGCTCAGTACCAGCCTGCGATAGCCCCCGTACTCGTGCATCCACGACACGATCGGAGTCGGATCCACCGCGCCGTAACCCGCCGAGGTCGACTCTCGTACGCGATCCGCGCCCGCATCGATCCGTGCGGCGAGCTCCCGGATCGTCGACGCGGTGAGGACCAGCTTCGGGCTGATCGACTTGCCTTCTCGCCGTAGCCGATTCACCAGCGTGATCGCCACGATGCTGTCGACACCGAGGCTGACCAGGTCGTCATCGATGCCGGGAACGGTGCCGCCGGACAGCTCGGCGACAGCGGCGCACAAGCCGCGTTCGGTAGCGGTGCGTGCCGGCGCCGAGGCTGCCCCGGCGCCGGCAGCCGTGTCCTCGGCGAGCGACGCGATCCGTGTGGTGTCGAGCTTTCCGTTGCTGGTCACCGGCAGTTGCTCGACGACAAGAATCCGGTGCGGCACCATATAGCCGGGCAGCTGCTCGGCCAGCGCCGCGCGCAGCTGCGCGGCGACCAGACCGTCACCTACCGCGCAGGCGACCAGGCTGGGACCGCCGGCGCGGCGTACCACGACAACCGCAGCCGCCCGCACGCCGGGAAGCGCGAGCAAGGCGGTCTCGATATCGCCGATCTCGATCCGATAGCCCCGGATCTTTACCTGGTCGTCTGCGCGGCCGAGGTAGGCGAGAGCACCGGAAGGCAAGCGCCGCACGAGGTCTCCGGTGCGATACATTCGCGCACCCGCGCGGAACGGATCCGCGACGAATCGATCGGCGGTGATTCCGGGCTTGCCGACGTATCCGCGCGTCAGCTGGGCGCCGGACAGGTATAGCTCTCCCACGACACCGGGCGGCATCGCCTGCAGGCGCGAATCGAGCACGTAGCCCGCCATCCCGGTAACCGGCAGGCCGATCGTCGGTTCCGCGTGGGCCTCCGTCACGGCGGCCACCACCGCCTCGACCGTGGTCTCCGTCGGCCCATAGCAGTTGTGCACCGCGGTACCGGGCAAGGCGCACAGCTGTTTCCACAGCGGTACGCCGATCGCCTCCCCGCCGAGCGCCAGGACCGACAGCGGCGTCCGGCCCGCCTGAACCAGGCCTGCCGCCGCCAGCTGGGTGAACATCGACGGCGTCGTATCGATCATGTCCAACCCTTGGCGCACGATGCCGTCGACCAGCCGACTGGCGTCGCGCATCTCCTCGGCGTCGAACAGGTGGATCGCGTGGCCGTCCAGCAGGCCGATCAGCGGCTGCCAGGAGGCGTCGAAGCTCAACGACCAGGCATGCGCGATGCGCAGTGCTCTGCCGAGCCGGGCGACAGCGGGCCGGTAGACCCGATCGCGGTGGTCGGCGAAATAACTCACCAAAGACGCATGGGTACCCATGACGCCCTTCGGCTCTCCGGTCGATCCCGACGTGAAGATCAAGTAAGCGCATCGGTCCGGCGAACCCGCCACCGGCGTGGCGACCGGCAGGTCTTCCGACAGTGTGTCCAACACCAGCGTCTGCGGTAGATCGGCGATGTCGTAGAGCGCGCCCGGCTGCGCGGAGTCTCGCAGGATCAACCGTGGCCGTGCCTGCCGGAGAATGGATTCGATGCGTGCGGCGGGCAGATCGATATCCACCGGAACGTAGGCGGCGCCCGCGGAAAGCACGGCGAGAATCGCCACGATCGACCGCGCGGACCTCGGCATGGCCAGCGCGACGACATCCTCGGGGCCGACCCCGTGTGCGGTCAGCACGCCGGATAATCGCCCGGCCGCATCGGATAATTGGCGGTAGGTGAGGCTTTCGTCCGTGGTGCTCAGAGCGACGGCTTCCGGGGTGGCCGCGACTCGACGGGCGAACAGTTCCGGCACGTCGTGTCCACGCACGTCCGTCGCTGGGTCGGCGGGCGGTTGTGGCTGCTCGCCCGGCAGCAGGATGTCGAAGGCGTCCTGCCCACGCTCGCCGACCTCGGGCAGTTGGCGCAGCACCGAGAGCAGCCGGTCGCCGATATCGTGGCCGGACAACGCACCGAGTGCGGCCGCCACCTCCTCGACCACCACGACGAGCTGCCCCTGATAGACGAACGACGTCACCGCCAGCGGGTAGTGGGTGAGGCTCTCCGAGGTGATCGGCCGGAATCGCGTGCCGTCCGCGGTGACCGTGGGTCGCAGTACGTCGCTCATCGGCGCGTTCTCGAACACGAAGAGCGTGTCGAACAGCGTGCCCGCGCCCACTGCCCGTTGAATCGAGGAAAGGCTGACATAAGCCAGATCTCGCATGGCAGCGGACTCCCGCTGCCAGGCGAGCATGGCCTCGACCCCGGACTTGCTGTCGTCCAAGCGAATCCGGATCGGGATCGTGTTGATGAACAACCCGATCATGGTTTCCACGCCGGTCAGTTCGTCCGGGCGACCGGAAACGGTGGTGCCGAAGACCACGTCCGCCCGGTCGGTCAACCTGCCGAGCAGCACCGCCCAGGCGTACTGCACGACGGTGTTCATGGTGAGGCCGTTGGTACGCGCCCAAGCGGTCAGCCGGTCGGTGTCGGCGACGTCCAGCGTTAGCGTGTGGATCTCCGGAACGGTTGTGTTCACGGCACCGTCGGTGCGGTCGGCGAGGATGAGAGGGTCGACACTTGCCAGGTATTCGGTCCAGCTGTGGATCGCCGCCCCTGTGTCGCGCGCGGCCAGCCAGCCGATGTAGTCCCGGTACGGGCGGGGCCCGGGAAGGGCGTCGGCCTGCGCACCGGTCTCGTACAAGCCATAGAGCTCGCGGAAGAAGACGCCGAGCGACCACCCGTCCAGCAGAATGTGGTGCGCCGTGATGATCAGCCGCCGGGTGTCGTCCGGGAGGGTCACCAGCAGCATCCGCAGCAGAGGGCCACGAGCCAGGTCGAAGGGACGGCGCGCTTGCGCCGCGATGATCTCCTCGAGTTCGGTGGGCGCGGCACTGCGTTCCACCCACGGCAGCTCCGCGGCGGTCGGCACGATCTGGACCGGCCGCGGCAGATCCTGGTCCCAGAAGGAGGCCCTCAGATTGGGGTGTCGCCGCAGGATCGCATCGGCGCTACGGTGCAGCAGCGCGGCATCGAGCGGTCCGGTGATCTCCAGCACGAACTGCACGGCGTAGAGATCGCCCTCCCCGGCCAGCCTGGCCAGCGAGAAGAGGCCCTCCTGCAACGGGCTCAACGCGAGCACGTCCTCGATCTGCGGCGCGTGCGTACTTTCCGGCATAGCGGAGCCTCCTCAGCCTTGGTTCTCGGACACGAGCAGCACCACGTCGTCGAGCGACGCACCGCGCAGAATCGCCGCCGCCGAAACGTCGCGATCCAGGGCGGCCTTGATCGCGGTACGCAGGTCCACCGCTTGCAGCGAGTCGATGCCGAGCGCCACCAGCGGGATCGAGCCGTCGATCTCCTCGGTGCCGTCGCCGCCCATCACCCGGTCGAGTTCGCGGCGCACGATCTGTGCGAGATCCACCGTCACCGGCGCCGATACCGCGGCGGCAGGGACGGCGGTCTGCACCGAGACAGCGGGCGAGGCGGGCGCCGAAGACCCAGGTGGCGGCGCGATTTCCGGGAAAACCCTCGCCATGCCGGTTGTCTCGGCAATCTGGCGCAATCGCGTCCAATCCGCCGAAAGCACAATGCTGTTGCGGTCGCGATTCGCGAAACCTGCGGCCACGGCCGCCGCGGGCGCCATCGGCAGCAGACCGGCTCCGGCGACGCGGCTGTGCAGCTCGGCCTGCTCGGGCAGCTCCCACAGTCCCCACTGCACCGCGACACAGTCGCGCCGCTCGGCACGCAGTCGCACGGCGAGGGCGTCGAGCATGCGATTGGCGCCCGCGTACAGCGCCTGCCCGCGGCCGCCGAGGGTCGCCGCGAACGAAGAGCACAGCAGAACCGTGCAGTCCTCGGCCAGCGGCACAGTGCGCAGCACCTCGTCGAGCCCACGCACCTTCGCGGCTGTCGCGGCGGCTACGGCCGCCGAATCCAATTCGGTCCATACGTAATCGACCGCCGCGTGCACCAGGACGCGAACCGGCCGTTCGGCGTAGCGCGCCGCCAACTCCGCCACCGCGGTCGAATCGGTGATATCGCAGGCAACCACGGCGATCTCGGCCGGGCCCAGCGCGCGGATCGCACGCAGCCGTTCGGTCAACGCCGGTGTTTCGCCCGCGCGGTTCACCAGTGTGATGCGGCCCGCACCGGCGCGGCAGAGCTGCTCGCAGAACCGCAGACCGACATGACCGGTGCCCCCGAGGATCAGGACCTCTCGAAGATCCGGTGTGGTCGCCGTTCCACGGTCCTCCTCGGCGACGAGGCGCTTGACGTACAGCTTGCCGTCGCGCACTGCGAGTTCGGGCTCGTCCGCGACATGGATCGCGTCGATGATCCTGTCCGCCAGTACCCGAGGATCCTGCGCCGCGGCGTCCCCGGGGAGATCTACGTGCCGGAACGCGACACCGAGATGCTCGAGGCCGAGCGATCGGAACGCCGCCGCCGCGGCGGCATGGCCGGAGGCGGGGATCTCGTCCGGTCCCACCGCCTCGGCTCCCGTTGTCACCAGCCAGCATTCGGTGACGCCGCGGGCGAAGCCGGGCAGGCGCTGCATCGTCGCCGCGAACTCGGTGAGTTCGCCGACGGCCTCCTGCTGGTCCGTCGCGGGACTGGTCGGCAGCAGCACCATAACGGCATCGGTCTCCGCGGCGGCGTCCCCGTCCGAGATCTCGGCACCGTAGCGCGCGGCCCGGGCAGCCAGGGCCGCGGCCAACTCCGCGCTGCGCTCGTCGTGCCCCGTGAGCAGCACCCGACGCGGCTCGGCGGGCGAGCGCTGCGCCAACCTGGTCCATTCCTCGACCAGACGCGTCGGCGCGGCTTCGTCCTCCGGCGCCGGATCCAGCTGGGCCGACCGATACGACGCCCACAACTTCTTCGGGTTCAGCACCGTCGACGGGAAATCACGCAGCGGCAACGCCGGAGTCCCTCCCGACGACGCGATACGCAGGCAATCCCATGGGTAGTTCAGATCGTGCACCGCGACCTCGGCGAGATTACGAGTGAACTCGCCCAGCCCGGTGGCGGTGCGCAGCGATGTGCCGACCACGCGGAAGTCACGCGAACTCGGTCCGGGCTCCGACTCGACCAGCGCCAGATTGTCCTGAAGCACCAATTGCAGTGTCGGGTGCTCGGCAATCTCCACGAAGGTGTCCACCTGTTGCGCCGCCGCTGTAACCGCGCAATCGAACCGGACTCGATTGCGCATGTTCCAGTACCAGTACTCCCGCTGGGACAACTCCGGTGTGACCGCATTCCCGAGAGTCGCTCCGTAGCAGGTGATCTCACTCGACCGGAAGGTGGCGTCCGCCAGCTCATCGACCAGTGCCCGCTCGAATTCCGCTCGCAGCCGGGTCATCACAGAGGTGTGTGCGGGAAAGGAAACCTCGATCGCCTTGGCGAAGCGACCCTGTTCGGTCGCACTCGCGACCAAGTCGCCGATCGTGGCACGCTCCCCCGCCACGGCAACCAGTTGCGGCGAGTTGACCACGGCCACCTCGGCCCAACCCGAATGGCGAGCCAGCAGCGCCTCGCAATGCTCGCGGTCAGTGCCCAGCACCGCCATCGCGTAGTCGCCCGATGCGACCTGTTCGATGATCGCCGCCCGATGCGCGACCACGAGCACGGCGTCGCGCAGTGGCATCGTTCCCGCGACCACACAGGCCGCGAGCTCGCCTTGGCTGTGCCCGACCGTCGCGGCCGGGTGTACGCCGACCGCCTGCCACATCGCGGCGAGGCCGAGCATGTGGAACATCCTGGCGGGCTGGAGTTCCACCAACGTGTCGGCGTAATCCCCTGCGTCGCCGAGTAGGTAATGCACCGGTCCGAGGTGTCCGTGGCGCTCTTCGTACAGCGCGGAGCATTCGTCCACCGCGGCCCGGTAGACCGGCGACAGGTCGTAGTACAGCCGGCCCATACCGGGATGCTGGCTGCCCTGGCCGGGAAAGACGAATCCGATCCGGCGGGAGGTGGCCGGACCGTTCGAGCCCACCACCGCCTCATGTGCTGCGGCGTCCACCACGGCCCGCAACGCGTCCAGCAATTCCGCCTGGTCGGTCACCATCGCTAGCGCGCGGTATCGGCGCGGAGACCGTGTGCGCAGCAGCATGTCAGCCACACGATCGGGAGTCACGCGCGGCCGGCCGGCCAGATAGGCCAGGATCGCCGCGGCCTCGGCGCGTAGTCCGGTCGCGGTATCCGACGACAGCAGCACCGGGACGGTGCCGTCGGGCAGACGATAGTCAGACATCGACGTCCTCCTCGAGGACCGGCATGGCAAGAACCGCGTGTGCATTGGTACCGATGACGCCGAAGGACGACACCGCTCCATAGCGGACACCGTCTACCGGCTCCCACGGCTCGAATTTCGTCGCCAGCCGAAGGCTGGTCGCGTTCCAGTCGACCGCCTCGGTCGGATTGTCCGACCACAGGCTCGGCGCTATGTGGCCGTGCGCACCGCACAGCAGCACTTTGATCAAGCCGAGAATGCCCGAAGCCGCCTGCGCGTGCCCGATATTCGACTTGACCGATCCGAGCTTCGCACCACCATCGGTCCGAGTCGGCGAACCGTAGGTCTTGATCAACGCCGCGAGTTCGGCGGGATCACCGACCGGCGTGCCGGTACCGTGGCCTTCGACCAAGCCGACCAGCTCGGCCGGAATGCCCGCGACGGACAGCGCGTCCCGAATCAGGCGTTCCTGGGCTGCCGTGCTCGGGACGGCCAGTGGCGCGCCCTTGCCGTTGTGGTTGACCCGGGAGCCGAGCAGGCGCCCGTAGATTCGATGCCCCAGGCTGCGCGCCCTCGACTCCCGTTCCAGCACGATCACTCCCGCGCCCTCACCCCACAGCGTCCCGCTGCTGTCGGCGGAGTAGGGACGACAGTGGCCGTCGCTGGACAGGGCATTGTTCTTGGAGAACTCGATGAACATGCCCGGCGAACCCATCACGCAGATACCACCGGCCAGTGCCCAGTCGCAATCGCCCGCCCGGATGGCCACCGCGGCCTGATGCACCGCGGTCAGCGAGCCGGCACAAGTCGTATCGACGCTGATCGAGGGGCCGAGCAGTCCGAGACTGTGCGATATCCGCCCCGCCACCGCGCCGAGCGCCGACCCGGTCAGCCGGAATCCGCTGTGGTCACTGACGTCCGCCATCCGCGGGCCGTACTCCAGCACCGAGACACCCATCCAGCAACCTGCACCGTCGCCGTCCAGCGCGGCAGGATTGAGCCCGGCATCCTCCACCGCGCGCCACGCGACGCGCATCGCAACCCGCTGCTGCGGATCCATGGCTATCGCTTCGCGAGGAGTGATCCCGAAGAAGGCCGGATCGAATTCCGCCGCTGTGCTCAGGAATCCGCCTGCATCAGGGATATCGGACCAGCCCGGTGTGCGACCGAGGGCACGCAGCCGCGCCAGCGGCCATTCCCGGTCCCGAGGCAACGGCCCGATGAGTTCTCGTGATTCGGCCAGCGCCGACCAGTACGAACGCGGACTATCGATTCCCCCCGGAGCCTCCACCGCCATTCCGACAATGACGACGGGGTCTTCACCCCCGATAACAGATCCTGCCATTGTGCACCTAACCTGAAAGAACGAAACTATCTAGCGCACATAGCGGCTTCAGCCAACACCTCGGCGATACCGTCGACGTGATCGTGCAAGTAGAAATGTCCGCCATCGAAAAGCATGAGGGCGTAGCCATTTCGGCTGTGCGAAGCCCACGCGCGCAGGTGGGCTGGGGTGACGACCTCGTCGTCGGCCCCGCCCAGCGCCTGAATTCTGGCCTGCACCTGGATATCCGCCGCGCAGACGTAGCTGTCGAATGCGCGGTAATCGGCCTTGAGCACGGGGAGCGCCATGCGCATGATCTCCCGGTTGGCCAGCAGATCCGACCCGGTGCCGTCGAGCGCGGCGAGCCGGTCGAGCAGCGCCTCGTCTTCGGACGGATGCGGCGGCTGGTCCACCACCAGTGGGGGCGCCACGGCGCTGGAGACACCGAGCACCCCGACTTCGATGCCGACGGACTCCGCTCGCCGCACGAATTCGAAGGCCACCACCGCGCCCATGCTGTGCCCGAAAACTGTTATCGGAACATCGGGCCGGTGCGGTGATTCGAGGAACGCCGCGAGCGCCCCTTCGGCCAGTTCGGCGATGCTTGTCGCCATCGGTTCGGCAGCCCGGTCCTGGCGCCCCGGATATTGCACGAGCAGGACGTCGAAATCCGCACTGAGCCGCTTGGAAAAGGTGCGATAGGTGGAAGCGCCGCTACCGGCGTGTGGAAACAGCACGAGTGGCGGCAGCGTTTCCGCAGCGGGTTTGTGAAATTTTCGAATCCACCCAGGGGTTTTCGACATCAACAAGCTCCTAAACGGCAGGCCACGCCAACCACGCGAGGTTAGCATAGGGTAACCTTACATCCATCTCAGCAAGCCCACTGGGCAGAGTTCGACAACCGATGGAGCCCACCCGGACGCCCTACGTCATCGCGCGCGAGCTGACCGACATCTCCGACGAATTGCGAGCCCCGCCTTCATCGCAATCGGCAACTCACCCGAGCGGTCGTGCGCCGGTGCCCGTCAAGTGCGCACCAGACCGCCGCCCGGACAGCCCCGAACCCAGCACGCGATCCGAAAGTTCGCCGAGACAACTGAGATTCGGGAATCCAGGCCCCTGTGCGACTGCGGCCAGGTTCGGCAGGAAGAGCTTCGTGCCCATACCCGACACCGCGAGGTCGTAGCCGATCGACACCTCGATCCGCTCTTGGGTCGGCCTGCCGCCGACCGCCAGCTCCAGCAGGTCAACCGCGTCCTGATCGAAGAGGTCGAGGAACCATAGCGGCTGCCCACCCGTGGCATCGACGACCAAGTCGAACGTATGCAACTGATCCGGACGCATCTCGTTACGCAGGGTCAGCGCCACCCCGTCACCCTGTTCGGCAACGCGCACGGCACGCCCCTGCAGGTGATGCACCCGGCTGTCGCCGAGCAGGCTCTCCTGCACCCGCACCGAGAAGACGCCGCGGTCGGTTCTGCGAATGACGTCACGTCGTTCCTGGACGGTCAATCCCGCCCACTTGACCGGGTCGCTGAACAGCGAGTTCTCGAAATAGCTTTCACCACGGGTGTAGATCGTGGCCATCGGCGAGATCACCGAAATGGACAGCATGCCGTGGCGCACCAGCTCGTCCAACGCCGAGCCCGCGGTCTCGCCGCCACCGATCACGGCGACCCGGGACGAGACGGGCAGGCTGCGCCGCCCGGCCAGATCCCAGAATTGCGCGATACTCAGCACTCGCGAATGGTCGGCGAGAGCCTTGGTGCTGGCGCCAGGGCCCGTGATCATCAGTCCGGCGGCCGCCAGCCTGATTGCGTCGCCGTCGGGATCCGTCGCGCTGACGAGCCAGCCGTCGGCGGTCGCGCCGATGGATCGCACTGTGCCGGAAACGAGTTCGAGATCGATCCGGTGAGCCACCCACTGCAGATACTTGGCCCAGACGTGATGGGCTGGGTTTGGACGACCTCGATCGATCCATTCGGCGTAGGTGCCCTGCTCGATCAGGAACGACGTCCAACTGTAGGCCATCATGGCCGCGTTGATCTCTTGGTTACGCCCGCGAGCCCAGGTCGAGTGGTACGGGAAGCCGACGTCCTTTTCCGGGCTCGTGCCCAGCCGGTGCCTACCGTCGGTCCAGCCGCCACTCGGCAGCCAGTTGCCGCCGACTGCATGCGCCTCGACGACGACCACCCGCGGGGCGGGCAGGCCGAGGGCACGCATCACATGCGCTTTCGCCGCCACCGCAAGGGCTTTCGGACCAGCTCCGATCACCAGAAGCGTTTCCACCGGTTCTCCACTCTCTCCGACGTCCCGCGGCTTCCCGCCGGGTGCACGGGACTGCTCCGCCCCGACAACCAGAACCCGTTCAGATCATGTTTGCATAGGCTTACCTTATATTGCACACTCGTACGCGACCAGGGCGGTGATAACTCACACCCGCGAACGATTGGATGAACGAAATGATCAGGACTTCGAACAAGGCGCTGACCCGGCTCGCCGCAACGGCGGTCGCGCTCGCCGCCGCATTAGTCGGCGCGGCGGGCACCGTCGCGCCCGCCGTCGCGGCGCCGTTGGTCGCACCCCTGCACACCCAGGCCCCCGGGGCCGGTGAACTGACCGCCAAACTGCGCGTGGCGCTCAACACCGGCGCCGCGCGGGGCACGCGAGCGGCGGAACTGGAATCGGGCGATGCCGGCGTCGCCACGATGGACAAGATCGCAGGCCTGGCCGCGGTCGCCCCGCCGAGCCTGCGCTACAACGTGATCAACCCGTCCACCTCCGGCGACCGGATCGATGCGCAGCTCCTGCTCACCACCGAGGGCTACCCCGACTTCACCTACGCCGTCTCGTGGAAGCAGATCGGCGGCTACTGGAAGCTGACGCGCGAGGCCGAGTGCAGTCTCGCCTCCGCGCTCGGGCTGTCCTGCTGACTCCAAACCTTCCGCACTCCGGGGCGCTTCGGCGGGTTGTTGTCGTCGCGCGGCGGGAAGCAGCCGCGCGACATCCGACTTTCGTTAGGCTAACCTTAGCGTCATGGGCAAAGGCTTCAATGGTCTGATGGTCAAGGCATGGGGCGGCAACGACTACCGGCTCACCGTCACGTCGACCGAATACGTCACCGACAAATATCTGCGACTCGGTTTCACCGCCGGCGGGCTACTCGCCGAGCACCCGGTTCATCCCACACAGTGGGTTCGCGGCTGGTTCCCCGACAGCACCAGCGACAAGCTGCAACAGCGCGGCTACACCCTGGTCGACCCCGACCCGGCCGATGACCGCTTCTCGATCGAGTTCGCACTGCACGATGGGCCAGCCGCCCGATGGGCGCAAAACGCCTCGGTCGGCGACGAACTCGAGGTGTCGGTGCTCGGCTCGAACTTCCGGCTGCCGGAGTCCACGCCCGGCGAATACCTCATCTTCGGCGATACCGCCTCACTGCCTGCGATCAACTCGCTGCTGGACGCCATCGGCGATACACCGGCACGGGTCTGGCTGGAGTGGCAATACGAGTCCGACAGCACGGTTCCGCTGCGCAACAAACCGCACCACCAGGTGACTTGGCTCCAGCGGATCGATGACGGCAGATTGCTGCGGGAAGCGGCCCACGAGCTCACCTGCCCGGCCGACGCTTTCGCCTGGGTCGCATGCGACGGGTACACCACCCGCTCGATCGTGAAGAGCCTCAAGACAATCCACAATCTGCCCAAGACAGCGATCAAGTCCCAGGCCTACTGGAAGTAGGTTCGCCGGCCCGTCCCACGCCGCACGCTCCCACGAGTAGTGCGGCGTTGTGGTGTCGGCGCACTGCCGACGAGCTGATCGGCCCGGACGGGGACACCCCTGGCCGGACCGCAGCCCCGCGCACCGGGCGCAGACACGCCGCGGTGTCCACCGGATATTCCGGTGGCCACCGCGACCTCGTCCGCTGCCCACCTCGACAGGTGAGCCGCTAGGTAGCAGCAGGTTCCAGATGCCAGCCCGCCGCTCGGGATCGCTCATTCCAGAACGCGGCGTATCGGCCGTTCAGCGCGAGCAGTTCCGCGTGCGTGCCCTGCTCGACGATGCGCCCACCGTCCACGAACAGGATCTGGTCGGCGTGGGCGATGGTAGCCAGCCGGTGCGCGACGACGATCACCGTCTTATCCCGGGTGATCTCGTGCATCCCGCGCACAACGAGCGCTTCGCTGTGCGGATCCAGCGCACTGGTCACCTCGTCGAGCAGCACGATCGGCGCGTCCTTCAGCAGCGCCCTTGCGATCGAGACGCGCTGGCGCTCACCGCCGGACAGCGCGGCGCCGCCCTCACCGACACGAGTGTCGAAACCGTCGGGGAGACGATCGACGATCTCGTCGACCCTCGCCGCGGCGGCCGCGCGACGCACCTCGGCATCACTGGCCTCCGGCCTACCGATCCTGATGTTGTCCGCGACCGACTGATCGAACAGGTAGACGTTCTGAAAGACCAGCGAAAGCTGACCGAGCAGCGTCGCCGACGGCTGGTCGCGCACGTCGTGCCCGCCCACCGACACACCACCCGAATCCACCTCGTAGAACCGGGCGACCAGCCGCAGCAAGGTCGTCTTGCCCGCGCCGCTCGGCCCGACGATGGCGGTGGTTGTGCCGGCGGGAACGCTGAAGGTCACCCCCGACAGCACCGGCTCGTCGGTGCGGTATCCGAAGGTCACGTCATCGAAGACCACCGCAGCCGCTCCCGGCGTGACCGGCGTATCAGCCTCCGGTAGCACCGGTTCGGCGAGCAATTCGGCGATCCGGTCCGCAGCCGTCGCGGCCGACCGCAACGCATTGCCCAGCTGCGCGGCTTGATTCAGCGGTTCGATGAATCGCGAGCTCACCGCGATGAGCGCGATCGCGGCGGCCGCCGAGAGGGCGCCGTCGGTCACCCGCGCGACCGCGACGTACACCAGTACCAGGAACACGGCCTGAACGAAGAGTGCGAACAGAATCAAGCCCGGCACACTGGCGAAGACCATGCGTGATCCAGCCGACCGCTGCCCGGCCAGCGCGCCATCGAGCGCGCGGTTGCCCCAGCCCACCGCGCCGAACGCGCGCAGCACCGGCTGTGCCTGGGCGAATTCGATGACTCGCGAATCGGCTTCGGCCGCAGCCGCGTGCATGCGCTGGTCCGCGCTGGTGTAGGCGCGGTTGGCCAACCCGTTCACCAGGTAGAGCACCGGCGCGGAAAGCAGCATGGTCAACGCGATACGCCAATCGACCAGCAGCATGCCGAGCCCTACCGCGAGCGGAACGATGACGCCGGAGAGAATCTTGGCCAGCAGATAGGCGACCAACCCTTGCAGCTCACGCACGTTGTCGACGATCAGTCGGCCAAGCGGCCCGGCATCGTGGGTCTCGAACCAGCCGAGGGGCAGTGCGTTCAGGTGGTCGCCGAGCCGGGTCTGCAACCCGCGTTGCATACCGATGCCGATGCGCAGGCCGATCGCCGCCTGCAAGTAGCCGAACACCACCACGCCCGTGACGGCCGCGAGCATGCCGAGTGCCCAGAACCAGGCGCTGCCGAGGTCGTCATCGAATAGTGCCGTCAGAACCGGGACCAACAGCAGATACGCAACCGCCTGGCTGAGCGCCTGTGCCACGATGGCCACGAACAGTTTCGGCGTCAGCGGGGCGAATTCGGTGGGGACGAGATCGAGCACCTTACGAATCATCTGACGCCCTCCGCACTTTCGATGAGGGCGATCTGACCCAGCGCCGCTTCGTTGATCTCCCACAGTCGTTGGTAACTGCCGCCCGCGGCGACCAGGCTCGCGTGCTCGCCCTGTTCGACCAGTCGCCCGCGCTCGAGCACCAGGATCCGGTCCACCCCGGTAATGGTGTGCAACCGGTGCGCGATGACCAGGACGGTCCGGTTCGCGACCAGTACGGCCAGCGCATCCTGCACGGCCGCTTCGGATTCCGGGTCCGCGAAGGCGGTCGCTTCGTCGAGCACCAAGACGGGGGTGTCGGCGAGCAGGGCCCGCGCGATCGAAAGCCGCTGCGCCTCGCCGCCGGACAGGGTCGCGTCGACGCCGAGTTCGGAGTCGTAGCCACGCGGCAGTGCCACGATGCGATCGTGGATCTGCGCGGCGCGTGCGGCCTGCTCCACCGCGGCGTCGTCGGCGTCGGGCCGAGCCAGGCGCAGGTTCTCCCGGATGCTGCCACGAATTAACCGCACGTCCTGGAAGACGAATCCGACCGTGCGATAGAGCTCTTCGCTCGGGAAGTCACGGATGTCGCGGCCACCGAAAGTAATCCGACCCGATCCCACGTCGTAGAAGCGAGGAAGCAGCTTGGCCAGGGTCGACTTACCCGATCCGCTCGGGCCGACCAGAGCCGTGATCGTGCCAGGGGCGAGTTCGAGGTCGAGGTCGTGCAGAACGTCGTGGCCGGACCGATAGCCGAAGCCGACTCCTTCGAACCGGACCAGACCGGCGGGCCCGGAGCCCGGATCGGCGGGCGCCGGCGCCCCGGTGCTCAGTTCGGGGGTCTGCTGGAGGTCGTGCAGCCGCTGCGCCGCCAGTGCGGCCGCTCGCAGTGCCTGCGCGCCGTAGCCGAGGTTGAGCAACGAACTGCCGAGGCCGAGGCCGACCAGCAGGAACGGCAGCACATCCAGCGGCGCGACCCAGTCCAGGCCGATCGCCGCCAGTCCCGCGAACACCACGACCAGCATCACGAAGACAGGAGTGACAACGATGTCGGAGGCCGCCTGCACCTTGATGATCGGCGTCTTCAGCCGGTCGACGCTGCGGGCCTGGTGCTCGACCGCGGCTTGGAAGTCGCTGTGTGCCTTGCCCGCCTGCCCGAAGGCACGAACCACCTGGATGCCATCGGCGAATTCGATGGCCGCTTGCTTCGTGCGCTGCTCGGAGCGCGTGTAGACCACGAAACGATCCCGGCCGTCACGGTCCATCATCCGGCTGTAGAGCACGGCGTAAACCAGCACCGGCAGCAGCAGCACCACGGCCAGCCGCCATTCGACGGTGACCAGGTAGCCGAGGGTGACCAGCGGAATGGTGAGCGCGCCGACGAACTCCAGCCGGGCGTGTGCCACCAGGTAGTGCAGTGCCTCCACATCGTCCTGGAGATACTTCTTCACCTCGCCGGAGGTTCGCTCGCCGAACCAGCCCAGCGGCACCCGGGTCAGCTTGGCCGCCAGCGCCCGGCGCACGGCAAGCTGATACCCGGCGTCGAGCAGATGCGTCCAGGTCAACGCCCCGGCTTGCAGGAGGGCGCGAGCCAAAAGGACCAACACCGCGATCGTCAGCAGGCGCCACACCCGGACCGCGTCCGCCTGGTCGAGCAGTTCACGGCAGGCCTCGACGATCAGCACGAAGGGCACGACCGCACACACCGACGCGACCGCCACGACGACGCTCGCGACGGTCAACGGACCGCGCACGGGCGCGAGGATTTCCCTGCGCGCCTGCGCCTCCCGACGCTTGCGTTCTTTCAGCACCGCCTTCGGCGGCCGGTTCCCCGTGTCCGCCACCGGCAGTGGCGCGACCTCCACTGTCATCTGACCTCGTCTCTCCCGCTTCGGCCCAGCTCACTGGAATCGGCCCATCCTCACACAGAAGGACACAGTAATGAAGGTTAGCCTAAGTTATCCTTAGTCGGGCAGGACTCCGACCGCGGCGTCGGGCCCGGAGATCGCGCGTCACTGCCAGCGGCCCGGGGGTCGCGGTACCGGATTCGACACCGCGTTCCACCGACCGGCGCACCGCGCTCGACACAAACCGCACACGAATTTCGCGCCACATCGCAACCGCGGCACGACCGCATGTTCGAGCGGACGGCTCACCGGCTGTTGTTCTGCGCGACTTATTTCGTCAATGTACGAAAACTGTTCCGGACCCGAGGTTTTCGAACTCCCGACGCACCGGGGAAACCTCCGTGAACGGCCGCGCATCCTGGTCCGATAGCCCGTTCATATCGCTAACTTCGACCGAAAGCAAAGCGATTGATCAAATAGGAGCACCGAATATGTATGGCACGGAAGTTTTTTCGGTTCTGTCGAATTGCGCGCGCGATCCCGGCGAACTCACCGCGGGCCAAGCGCACCGGGCGATGCAGGTGCACCTGGATTGCAGCGTCGAACTGTGCCGGGTCCGGCGTCGGGCGCGTAGGACGCTGGTCGAGGCCCGGTTGATGGTGCTGGACGAGCGGGCCACGCCGTAATGGCGTCCGCGATGCGCATCCCGCGGTCGTGCACTCGGGTGCCTCTGCGGGCCACGGCGCGGACGCGCACACCGCATTGGATTTTCCGTGTCGAACGGAATCGTCCTGGGTGCCGAGGTGTTATCCCTGCCATGACCACAACGGCATCCGATCGATCCGCTGCCCCTCTCGTCGACACCGGGACCGAGTTCGGCGCGAGGGTAGCCGAACGCCTGCACCGCGAATCCGTCCTCTGGTTGACCACTGTCGGCCCCACCGGAACACCGCAACCGAATCCCGTCTGGTTCCAGTGGCGCGACGGTGAATTCCTGATCTTCAGCAAGCCCGGCCAGCCGAAGGTGCGCAACATCCTGGGCAATCCTCGGGTCGCGCTGAATCTCAACAGCACCGTCACAGGCGGCGATGTCGTCGTGCTCACCGGCACGGCGCGCGTCGACGAACAGCGGCCCGACGCGGCCGAAATGGCCGCATTCACGACGAAATACACCGACGGTCTGCATTCCATCGACATGACCGACGAGCAGTTCTACGCCGAGTACTCGGTCGTCCTGCGCGTCACTCCGGATCGGCTGCGCGGGTTCTGATCCCGATGACGTTCGCGCCGCCGCCGTCCACCGCCGCCTGGCGGCATCGGACCGCACGCGAAGGATTCGAGGTGGCCTATTTCCGGGTCACCGAACTGGGCGTGCTCATCGACGGCTGCACGACAGCTGTCGAGGACGGCGCGGCGTGGGTGGTGGACTACCAGATCGCGCTCGACACCGAATGGCGGACGCGACGGGCCCAGGTGGCCGTCCGCAAACCAGGCGGCTGGAACACGCTGGTGCTGGAGTCGGACGGCGCGGGCTCGTGGTTGCTGGACGCCATGCCCGCGCCACTGCTCGACGGCTGCCTCGACGTCGATCTGGAATCCTCCGCGCTGACCAACGCGCTGCCTGTGCATCGGCTGGCGCAGGAGATCGGCGACCGCGCGGACGCACCCGCGGCCTACGTGTACGCGTCCGGGGCCGCGGTGGGGCGGCTGGAACAGCGCTACATCCGGATCGCCGACGGTGAGCACGGACCACGGTTCGAATACACCGCGCCAGAGTTCGACTTCACCTGCACTCTGGAATACGACAAGTCGGGATTGGTGCTCGACTACCCGGGTATCGCGGTCCGCGCACGGTGAACCTGCGGTCGACCGCCTCCACCCAGCCTTCGGGAACGAGGCTCGACTACGGAGTTCGCGGGGGTTGAACGCGGCAGATCCGGGGTCCGCATCGCCGGTTCATCGGGATCGATGCTCGACTGCCATGGATTGCGATCGCTCGTCGAAGGCGGCGTATCCAGCTCCGGCATCCCGCCTTGGCCGGGATTGGTGCTCGGCTGCCGGAGATCAGGGTCCGCGCGCCAGGGATCACGGTCCGCGCTTGATGAGCGGACGGCCTCGGGGATCCTGCATCCGACCTCCGGCTAGGGTCGACACCGATGAGAAGGCGGCAACAACCGCCGTTGCCGAAGCGGCACGGCTTGGACCCGGCCCGGCTGCGACTGCCGGAGCAGGGCCACTGGGCGACCATCCGGGACCATCTGGTGGAGCGCCTGCCCCGGGTGCCTGCCGCGCGGATCGACGAACTGCTGCACACCGGCGGAATCGTCGACTTGGACGGGCCGGTTGCCCCCGACGCACCGTACGTCCCCGGCGGCGCGGTCTGGTTTCACCGCGATCTGCCCGAGGAGACGGTGGTGCCGTTCGACATCCCCATCGTGCACCGCGACGAGGACCTGCTCGTGGTGGACAAACCGCACTTCCTGGCCACCATCCCGCGCGGCCAGCACATCCTGCAGACCGCGCTGGTGCGGCTGCGCCGGGAACTCGACCTCCCCGACCTGGTCCCGGCCCATCGGCTGGATCGCGTCACGGCGGGCCTGGTCCTGTTCGTGATCAATCCCGCCCGCCGCGGCGCGTACCAGACCATGTTCCACAAGCGCACCGTCCGCAAGCAGTACGAGGCGATCGCCCGGTTCGATCCCCGCCTGACGCTGCCGTGTGTGGTGCGCAGCCGGATCATCAAGGAGAAGCACGTGCTCGCGGCCCAAGAAGTGCCGGGCGAGCCCAATGCGGAAACCGAGATCGAACTGCTCGAGCACCGCGACGGGCTCGGTCGCTATCGGCTGCGTCCGCACACCGGCCGCACCCACCAGTTGCGGCTGCATATGAACAGCCTCGGCATCCCGATTCTCGGCGACGACTTCTACCCGGTACTCACCGACAAGCCGGTCGGCGACTTCCGCAAGCCGCTCCAGCTGCTGGCCGCCTCGCTCGAGTTCACCGATCCGGTCACCAGGGAACCGCGCCGCTTCGACACCGCCCGCACGTTGCAGGCATGGACCGATCCACACGGGTGGGCCGGATGACCGATCCGGCGCACGATCGGCGGATAGTGCACGGCACGGACCTCACGGTCTCGAGACGACCGGAAATGTGACTGTCCGGCTCCGGCGATCGCGCCGCGAATCGTGCGGGTTGTGCACGGCGCGGGGCTCGGAGGTCACGGAGACGACGGAGAAATGTGACCTATCTGGCAGTGGGAAGTGGGGCTCGTTGCGGACCTGTTGCCGGTTCGTACACTGGTCGGGATGTCTGAGCAGGACCGAGCAGCAGCGCCCCAGCCACGCCACAAAGTGCACGCCTACATCGATGTCGCCGTCGTGGTGGTCGTCTTGGCGGGCACCAATCTGATCGCACACTTCACCACGGCGTGGGCGAACATTGTGACGGTCCCGGTCGCCGCTGTGGTGCTGCTCGCGTTGATGCGCAGGCGTGGCTTGCGCTGGTCGGAACTGGGGCTTTCGCCGCGGCATTGGCGGCGCGGTTCGCTGTATGGTCTCGGTGCGGTGGCGCTGGTTCTCGCGGTCGTCGCGATCGGCGCGGCGCTGCCCGTCACCCGTCCGTTCTTCCTGGCCGATCGGTATGCGACCGTCTCCGGCGCGTTGATCGCCTCGATGATCGTCATCCCGTTGCAGACCGTGATCCCCGAGGAACTGGCCTTCCGCGGTGTGCTGCACGGCACACTGCACCGCGCCTACGGTGCACGCGGTGTCTTCGCGGCGGGCTCGCTGCTGTTCGGCCTCTGGCACATCGCATCCTCGCTCGGCCTCACCTCGGGAAACCGCGGGCTGACCGGATTCATCGGCGGCGGCGTCGCGGGGCAGATCATCGGGATCTTGCTCGCCGTCGTCGCGACGGCCGCGGCGGGCGTGGTGTTCACCTGGCTACGGCACCGCAGCGGCAGCCTGCTCGCCCCGATCGCGCTGCACTGGTCGGTGAACGGCGCGGGCGCTCTGGCAGCCGCCATCGTCTGGCACACCACAATGGCCTGATCCGCGCATCCGGCCATGCCGTGCCGATTCGACACCGCGCGATAGCAACCTCCCGCAGCGAGGTAGCGCTGCGGCCACCCGGGCCCCTGGCGATCCGCTCGCCAGGACACCACGTCCTCGCCATGATGCACATGATCCGGCGCGTGGGCGAGCCTTTTCGCATCCTGGCCCGGCATGGTGGCGTGAGCGGACTCGAGAGCGGCCACGAGCAAACGCACGCCGATGAAATCACTCACGCGCCGGGAATTCGATTTCATCACTACGGCCGGGCGGTTCATCGACAGGAAGCGACGACGCGATGTCCAGAGGCGCCTGTGCGCCGAGGCGCGCATAGTTTCACTCAGGGTCCGCCAGATAGCGCGTGAGGCGAACCACACTGTTTCGGGTCCCCGAGTGGCTGTGCTGATTCGAACTGAGTTTCGACACGCGGGGACGGCGACAAAAGGGCCGCTCATCCGGATATTGGCACCGTACCGCTGGTTTCGATATCCCGGCGTGTCGCTATCGCCCACCACTCGGCGACATTGACCACGGGCAGAGGTCGGTTTAGTCTCACTCCGATCACACATATGTTCGAGCACTCATGTCTCCACCACTCGGCATGACACCTGCTCTCGGGAAGGCTCGCGATGTCCGACGAACTGTCGAACGGTAGTTCCGAGATTGCCGCGCTGGCACAGCAAGTCGAGACCGCGCGCGGCAAATTGCCCCTGCAGTACGACTCGGCGCTGCTGGAAGTGTTGTCCGAGCGTGAGATCGCCGCGGAACGCGAACTCGCGGAGTGGATTCGCGCGCAGCGACGCAAGCAGCGGCGTAGGGAGATCGAAGCGGAGCTGGCCGCCGAGCAACGCGACCGCAAGTCGGCCGCCGTGCTGCGCCGCACGGACGAAGCCGACGCCCGCTGGCATCGGCGCGCATTGGCGGCGCGGCGGCGGGTGTCCAGCGAGGATGCACGGCTGGCGCAGCTCTACCGCCGGGCCGAGTGGTCGTCGCGCGCCTTGATCGCGGTGGTCGTGCTTGGCATGGTGTGGGCCGGCGTGAATGTGCAGCACAATCTGGTGCCCAGCGGTGACATGTCCGATCCGCTGTACTGGTTGAGCTACGGCATCGAGGCGATGATCTCGATCCCGATCATCATCATCATGGTTGCGGCGACGACCGCGGCGCGATGGGGCCGGGAACTGGCGCGCGGCAAGGTGATCTTCTTCGAGGCGGCGCTGCTCGGCACGACCGTCGCGCTCAACACGGGACCGCATCTCGCCGCGGGCGATCTCGCCCGCGCCGCCGAGTACGCGATCGCCCCGGTGATGGTCGGCGTGGTGATCTGGCTGCACGCCTGGGTTTCCGCGCGGTACGCGGTGCTGATCGACGGTGCGCCGGTGGTCGACCGCGACGCGCCGATGATCCGGATCGACGCGGAGCACGTCTCGGCGAGATCCAGCTATCTCGTCCACCGGGACGCCCCGGCGAACGGCGGTCGATTTCGTTGGGACGCAGGCGCGGACGCGTCGTACCTGAGCGGTGTGAACGACACTGTTGCCCACCGCTGGACCGCCACCGACCCGACGGTTTGCACTGAGACCACAGGCGACAGGTCTGCCGCCTCGACGGCCGCGAACCGGCCCGCCGCCACACCGGCCGACGACGCGAATCCGTCGCCGATCAAACGCCCCACGGCCGACTCGCCGATCAACCGGCACCCCACCTACCAGCAGACCGAGGGCCACTCGGTCGAGAATTACCACCCGAACGATGGCTACCCGCTCGCGCCGGCGAACCATGCCGACGAAGTTCGCCACACTTCCGCCGCATCAGGCCGCGCCAACGGATCGTCGACCAACGGACATCCGGTCACAGCTGCCAACGGCCACGCATTCCCGCGGCCCGCTAACGGCCGCGCGGTCGAGGCGTCCGGCAACGGCTACGCTCGCGACCTCCCGCTCAACGGGCGCAGCGCTGCGCCGAACACGAACGGCCACACCACCGAGATCCCCACCAACGGTCACGCCTCCGACTTCCCCGTCCATCGGCACGCCGCTCCACCGAACCCCAATGGCAACGCTCACAACCAGCCGGTCAACGGGTACACCGCTGCCCCGAACACAGACAGCCGCGCCGCTGAGCCCACGGCCAACGGCCACGCCAACGACCTCCCCATCCACGGGCACACCGCTGCACCGAACACCAACCGCCGCGCCGCTGAGTCCACGGTCAACGGCCACGCCAACCACTTCCCCATCCACGGGCACATCACCGTCCCGGGCACCAACGGCCACGCAAACAACCCCCCGATCGACGGTGACACTGCTGCCCCGAACACCAATGGCCGCAAGCGAACACCCGCTCGCAACGGAGGTGATGCTCTCTCGGTTGTCAGTGGTCCGAATGCGGCCCCACCGTCCGGAGATCACACCGTCTCCTCAGTCGCCGACTACGTCTTCGACCTCGCCGCTGATGGGGCAGGCCGATCGGCCGATGACTCGCGGACAAAGCCTCTACCGGCTGACACGGAGGCTTTCACCGCGCCGGTTACGCCTTCGCCCGTCAGCCCAACCGACACGGTGAACAATGCCGGAGAGCCTGTGGCGGGCGGATCCGAGCCCCAGGTCGCACAGCAGATCTCGATCGAAGACCTACACGAAGAACTCGAGTTCGGTGCGCGGTCGGCTGCGTCAAGCGACGATACCGCGGCGAAAGATCCTGCGGCACAGCCTCTGCCGAGTTCCGAGCACGGCGGCCGTACAGTCGAGCGAGCACATCGCGCTTTCGACAGCGCCAGGCACGCGAGAGCCGATATCACCGAACCAACGCACACGCCGACGGCAGCGACCACCGATGCTGCCGCTCAGGCGAATCCGAATACCACCGCACCGCGCGCGGCGAAACGTGGCAGGTCACTGTCCGCCGAGCAGAGCGACCGCTCCGCCGACGCGGAGAGCGAACAACTCGCGCAAGAAGAATCTCCCGAACCTACGCGCCCACACCTGCGCGCCGAACCTATTCCGATCCTGGACGAAGACGACGAGGACGACGAACTCCCCGCCGGGACCGACGAAGCCGACACCGACGACGACGAAATCTCGGCGATCGCACGGGCCATCACCGGCCGACGCCTGTCCAATCTCCCGATCGAGGAAGTCAGGGAGATCCTCACGCTCGCCGACCAAGGCGGGTCGACCCCTGCCATAGCCAACGAACTCGGCGTCTCCCGTTCCGCAGTGAACCGCGTCCTGGACTCGGCGATCAAAGTCCACCGCCCGTACGCCATCACCGGCTGACCTACCCCAGCGAGCCACCGCTGCGCGGCGCCTACCCGTGCCGGACCGATGGCCTCACCTGGCTGCCGAACCGGGGAGTCTCGCGACCCTGCATCACCCCAGCCGACCCCCTCCCCGTCGTCCCGTGGCCCTGCTGGTTCCCCCGCTCATGGTGAACACCGACATCTCGGACGGCAACGCCGAAGACGGCGACATCGGCGTCCTGCATGGCGAAGTGCAGTGCTGGAGGCTTGATTTCGGTTGCCCGCCCAGCGAGGAGCGCGGCTGGCGACGTTACCTCGCCGACCAGGTGGCGGGCGATCGACTCGGGCACCCACACCGCCCTGCGCCTCCGCAATGTCCGCGACGACGCCCGGAGACACAGCACAGCCGCCTGCAGCAGCAGCCACGCGCTGCTGTCAGCTCAGCTGCTTCCTCCACCGCAGCTGCTTCCACCCCCGCAGCTGCTTCCACCGCCGCAGCCGGAATCACCCCCGGAACCATCCGAATCGCTACCGCCAGCGCCCCATCGGCGGCGACGCCGACGCTGTTCACTGCCGGACTGACTGTTGGCAGTACGGATGATCACAACGACCACAATCGCCGCAACGACCACCACACAGAGCAAATACTCCATAGGCACACGCTATCCCACCGACCCCACGACGCAGACCGGTTCCTGCCCCGAAGGGCTGTGCACTCGGCGAATTCCGAGTGCACAGCCCTTGTTCCACTTGCTCGCGTCAGTCGCCGGTGTTCGACCGACCCCATTGGGACCCGCTCTTTGCGGCTGAGGTTTGTTCGGAGCCCTAGTGATAGGCGGAGTCGTAGGACTTCGCGGAGCGCGGCTCGCCCGGACCCGCGTCATCGGACTTCCGATCGCCGTGCCCTGGCCACCACGCCTTGTGCCCGATCATCGCCGTGAGCGCGGGCGTGAAGAACATCGCCATGACGAACGCCGCGATCGCGATACCCACCGAGATGGCGAAGCCCATCTGCGAGAGCACATTGTTGCCCGCCAGCATCATCGACGCGAACGTGCCCGCCAGGATCACCCCGGCCGCCGCGATGGTCGGGCCGGTGTGCCGAAGTGCCAGTGCGGCTGCCTGTTTCGGCTCGTTGCCCGCGCGCGCCTCCTCCCGCAGCCGGGCGACCATCAGGATGTTGTAGTCGGTACCGAGGGCGACCACGAACAGATACATGATCACCGGCAGCGTGAAGATCAGACCCGACTCGCCCTGGACGTGCTGGAACACCAGCACCGCGGCGCCGAGCGTGGCCGCGAACCCGAGGAACACCGACACCATCAGGTACCACGGTGCCACCAGACTGCGCAGCAGCAAGCCGAGCACGATCATGATCAGGATCGCCGCCACCGGGAACACGATCGCGTAGTCGCGCGCCATCGCGTCTTGGAAGTCGACGAAGACCGAGGTCAACCCGCCGACCGCGGCGGTGGCACCGGCGGGCGCCGCCGAATGCGCGACATCCCGCAGCGGTCCCTTGACGGTGTCCAGAGCGGCATCCGACTCCGGCACGTCGGTGAGCGTCACCACGAAATCGGCGATCGTCTTGTCCGCGGACAACTTCGGCTCGGCCACCTGTTCCACGCCGGGCACCGCTGCGAGCGCGCCGCGATAGGCGCTGAGCTGATCGTCGGTCAACTCGCCACCGCCGGAGCGCAGCAGGACATCCGAAGGCTGCGTCGTCCCCGCGGGCATGCCTTTCACCAATTCCTTGCTGTAGACCACGGATTCGGATGCCTCCGAGGTCGAGCCGGAGCTGAGGTCGAAGGTCGGGTGGAAGCCGAAGGCGAACACTCCGAGCGCGACCAGCACCCCGCCGGACACCACCGCGAAGGCACCTGGCCGCCGGCCGAGCGCGTTGCCGGCCGCACCGAACCGCGCAGCCTTCGGCTCGGTGCGCCATGCCTTGGACGGCCAGAACACTTTGGTGCCCAACAGCGAAACCACCGCAGGCACGAGGGTGAGACCGGCCACCAGCGCCACCGCGACCGCGATCGCCAGCGCCGGACCCAGCGCGCGGAACATGCCGAGCGTGGACAACACCAGCGCCATGAACGCGATGATCACCGCGCCCGCCGCGGACGTGATGGCCTCCCCGACGCGGGTGACGGCACTGATCATGGCCGTCTTCGGATCCTCGCCCGCGCGCAACCGCTCGCGGTAGCGGAACATCAGGAACAGGATGTAGTCCGTACCGACGCCGAACAGCACGACCACCAGGATGGCGTTGATCGAAGCATCGATCTGCAGGTCGAATGCCTTGGCCACCATGGCGATCAACCCACCGACCATGCTGGAGATCGCGCCGATGACGACGATCGGCAGCAAGGCGATCACCGGGCTGCGGAAGATCACCAGCAGCAACAGCAGAATCAGCACGATGGTGGCGACGCCGATGATGGCCATGCCCTTCTCGCTGGATTCCTGCTGGTCCAGTACCTGAGCCGCCTGACCGGTGATGCCCGCCTTCAGGTCGGTGCCCGCAACGCGCTTCTTCAGCTCCGCCCGCAGGGCTTCGACCGCGTCGCTCTGCGTGGCGTCACTCGGATTGGTCACCTTCGTCATCTGCACCGCGATGATCTGGATCAGCCGGTTCTCCGACGGCGGCGTCGGCTGGATCGCAGTGACATCCTTGATCCGCGCGCCGAGCAGCTCGGTGCCGATCGAGGCGACCGAAGCCGCGTCGCCCTCGGTCAGCGGCGCCCCGTCCTGCCGTGCGAACACGATGATCGCCGCGGGCGCGGAGCTCTGCGGAAATGCCTCCTGCTGCATCTCCAATGCCTGAATGGACTCGTAATGCGAAGGCAGGAACGCGGATTGGTCGGTCGTTGACTTGAGTTCCGGTGCCGAGGCCACCACCGCGATGGCGAGCAGCACCCACAGGCCGATCACCTTCCACGGATTGTGGACTACTACGGCCCCCAGTCGTGCGAACATCTGTGCTGAAATCCTTTCCGGATTCGTAGAAGCTGGGTCTCAGATCTGGAGGTCTTGCGAGCTGGGGTTCTCGGCCACGTCGACGACCGTCCGGTAGATGTGCTCCGGAATCCAGCCCGCCAATTCGGTGGGCGAATCCACGATTTCGACCGTGTAGTCGCCCCATTCGTGGTCGGCGCCGATGAACCCCAGTAGGACGCGCCAGTTCTTCCAGTCGGTCCAGTCGGTCGCCGCGGCCATCTCACGCCAGTTCGATTCTTGCCGGTGCACCACGAACTTCCCCTTTCGGCTCACATATACCCGCACCGAGTCCACCCCTGCCTTCGTGTATTCCCGCGATTCCCCGAGCAACTTGCCGAAGAAACGCTGTCTGCGCGCGCCTCCCGGCCCGACCTTCAGCACGATCTCGCGGAAATCCTCCGCGCCACCCGGCTCGGTGCCCCCTTTCGCGAAGGTAACGTGCCCTCCCACCTCCTCCACGATATCCACGCTGGTCAGGTTGTTCGGATCGCTGGTCATGACAATTCCCCATTTCATAGGTCAATGCGCATGCGGGCATGCGTCTACCGCCAACGGTCCCGTCTCGGATCCCGTTGCATCGGAGTCGATTTGATGTTGTCCGCGGCGTCGACCTCCCAACACCGCGCTGGACTCACTATAAGTAGATGTATACGTATAACGCAAGACCCGACGGGCCCGCCGCGGCCGCAGACCGATCACGTCCAGAATTGGCTACGTCGTATAGAATTTCCGAGCGCGATGGTGACGGGAGTGTGCGGGCATGGATTACAGCGGCAGCGGCGACCCGCAGCGCACGATCGATCTGCTGTGGGGCGTACCGCAGCAGTCACGTCGCGGCCCGAAACCCAAGCTGACCGTCGAGGACATCGCCACGGTGGCGATCCGGATCGCCGACCAGGACGGGTTGACCGGCGTGACGCTGCGCCGAGTCGCCGACGAACTCGGCGTCACCGCCATGTCCTTGTACGGTTACGTCCCGGGCAAAGCCGAACTGCTCGATCTCATCGCGGATCGCGCCCACATCGACTATCCGATGCCAGAGGACGGCCCGGCCGAATGGCGGCCCCGCCTCGAGACCATCGCCCGCAACAACTGGACGCTGTACCTGACGCACCCGTGGCTGTTGCAGATCGCGGCCAACCGGCCCTTGCCCGGCCCCCGAGCCACCGCAAAGTACGACTACGAATTACGTGCCGTCGACGGTCTCGGTCTCCCCGACGTCGACATGGACCTCATCGTCAGCCTTGTCAACGACTACGTGCGCGGCGCAGCACGCACCGCGGTCGACACCGCCGCCGCGGAGTCCGAAACCGGTATGTCCGACCAGCAATGGTGGAACGCGTTCGGACCGGCGCTGGCCCGCGTACTCGACCCCCACCAATTCCCCACCGCCGTCCGTGTCGGCGCCACCGCCGGCGCCGAGTACGGAGCCGCCTACGCCCCCACCCGCGCCTTCGAATTCGGCCTGCATCGCATGCTCGACGGCATCGAACAATTCATCGACACGGTTACCGGGCAGGCGAACACGAGCACCTCACCGCCCGGCTGACGTCAGGGATCCGCGATCGGTCTCGCGCTCGCCAAGTGTCATCCGGCCGGAGTTCAGCGTTCGGTAGCCAACGTGCGCGCGAGCTGTCATAGCCAGGACGCGCTCCCGGTCTTCATCACTGCTGTCCCCGATAGGACAGGCTCCGCGCATCCACGTGCGCCGCAAGATATTCCTCGAATGTCACCCTGCCGTCCGCGTGCTCCAAGGCAAGGTTGCCGCCCTGCCGGAAGGCACGGAATATCTTGCCCGGCAGCCGGATCGGTGTGATCTTCCGACGCAGCCCGGCCGCCCGCACGTAGGCTCCCGCGAGGTCACGGGCGTCGCGCACCTGCGGGCCACCGATATCCGGAGCATGCCCGACCGGGCTTCCGGTCGCCAGTTCTACCAGCCGACCGGCCACCTCACCGACATCGATCGGCTGAAACCTGAAGGACGGCACGAATATCACCGGGAGCTTGGCCGCCCCGGCGAAGATTACACGCAGCAGGTCGTGGAACTGAGTGGCGCGCAGGATGGTGTAGGGCAGACCCGATTCCTCGATCATCCGCTCGGCCGCCAATTTCCCTCGGTAATAAGGGAGCGATATCTTGTCGACGCCGACGATCGAGACATACACGAGGTGGGGCGACCCGGCTCGCCGCGCGGCGTCCACCAGCGTCCGCGCCGCAGCGAGATCCTTTTTGCCGTTCGTCGTGGTCGCGCAGTGCACTACCGCGCCGACTCCGGTCAACGCCGCGTCGACACCTTCGCCGGATTCCAGATCCGCGATCGCCCACTCATACGGCGCGGCATCGGCGGACGGCCGCGAGTGGCGGCTCATCACACGCGTGGCCTGCCCCGCATCGATCAGCCGCGCAACCACCACCCGGCCGAGCGCGCCCGTGCCGCCGGTCACCAAGATTGATTTGTCCACGGTCCCTCCAACGATCTGAGGTCAGTACCCCTCGAACTCCGCCACCGAGCTGCCCTTCACCCACCTCAGCCTGCCACATCGAACAGCCGACTTCGTGCCGCGCCTTTGCATCTGTTTTCCCTGCTTACTGCTGCCTTGATGCCAAGATAGGAGCGTGCGCGTACTCGTTACTGGTGCGAATGGTTACCTCGGCCGGCCGGTCATCGACGCACTCGAAGCAGCCGGACACGATCCGATTGCCATGGTGCGGACGGCCACTTCCTCCATTCACGCGCCGACTCGGGTGGCAGACCTGCTCGATGAGGTCAAGCTTCGAGAAGCGCTCGATGGAGTCGAGGCGGTTTGTCATCTCGCCGGACTCACTCGTGCACGAGAGTCGACAGTCGATCCCCTCCGGTACTTTCGCGCAAATACCGCTGGCACCATCGCCCTGCTGGACGCAATGGCCGCTACGGGGGTCCCACGGATCGTCTTCGCGTCGACCGGGTCGATTTACGGATCGCCGGAGCGCCAGCCGATGACAGAGGATATGCCCGACGCGCCGCCGCACCCGTACGCCGCGAGCAAGCTGGCGGCCGAGTTCGCAATCCATGCGCAGGCGCAAGCCGGGAACTTGTCAGCTGTCGTGCTGCGCCTGCTGAATGTGGCGGGCGGTGCCGACCCCGACCCAACACGTCTGATTCCTCGGGCACTCGCTGCCGCGAGGCAACGATCTGCGTTGGAAATCAACGGAGACGGCAGCACGGTACGGGACTACCTGCACATAGTCGATGCTGCCGCAGCTTTCGTCGCATGCGTCGAGAACATGCCACCCTTGGGCAAGGCGACGCGGTACAACGTCGGTAGCGGCCAGGGCACAAGCATTCTCGTCGTCGTCGTCGCCGCCGTCGAGCGAGTGACCGGCCACCGCATCCACCTTGTGCATCGGCCGCCGGTACCCGAGCCTGCCGCGCTGATCGGTAACCCCTCCAAGGCGATAGCCGAATTGCGCTGGTACCCAGCTCATTCCCATATCGATGGCATCGTTCGCGATACTCGGCACAACCTGAAGACTTCGAACTCTATCGGGGCGATCTAGTGAGGCGTTATGGACAGAGATCGTCCGGCAATATCCGAAACGCGGGGTATCGATCAAGAGGGCGCAACGCCCGGAAATCACGCCTGTCCAGAGTGAGGATGGCATCAGTGTCGAATTCGTCTGCCAAGGTCACGCATACCGCGTCTACCAAATCGAGATTCAGACTGCCGTAGCTCGCGCGGACACCGATTGCAGTGTGCAATTGCGTCGCATCCACAGTTGCGATCACAATCCGAGTCGAGGCGACTCGACTGGCAAGCAGAGCCAGAATGCTGTCGGCTACCTTGCGACCCGCCCGAACGCTTGCCACATGGTGTACCTCGGTGAGCGCCAGCGGACTTACGACGACGGCACTTGCCGCATCCGCAGCTCGCCGTACGCCGAAGTGCTCAGGGTCAGAACGATTGAACAGCGCGAGGATGCCCGAAGTATCCGCCACTACGATCATGCGGGTCGGTTCATCGCGTTGCGGATGTCGTCCTTGTCTATGGGCCCCCCCAGATCGAACGTCTCGTCATCGCTGAGCAGCGGCGACTCCCATTTGCGGTGCCGCATGAGGTATGCCCGGACCGCGTCGCGGGTGATTTCATGCTTCGACCGGCCCTCAGCATCGGCTTGCGCGTTCAGCGCCGCCTCTTCATCCTCCGGCAATCGCATGGTCCAGGCCATGCATCATATGATACCAGAAGTGATACCACCGTGCTCGGAGTACCGAGCCAGCGGCCGACCACGCATAGTCTGTTGGCCACATCGCCTGCAATGACGAAGGCCCGCTTCCCAGGCGGGAAGCGGGCCTTCGATGTCGACTTGTTAGCCGCGAAGCAGGCTTACTTGGCCTTCTCCAGGACCTCGACCAGCCGCCAGCGCTTGGTGGCCGACAGCGGACGGGTTTCCATCAGCTGGACGCGGTCGCCGACGCCGGCGATCTCGTTCTCGTCGTGCGCCTTCACCTTCGAGGTGGTGCGGATGATCTTGCCGTAGAGCGGGTGCCGGTTACGGTCTTCCAGCTCGACGACGATCGTCTTGTTCATCTTGTCCGAGACAACGTAACCGACACGCACCTTGCGAGTGCCGCGCTGCCCTTCTACTTTGTCGCTCATGCGGCATCTCCCTTGCCAGCTGGTCCGGTGGCCAGACCGAGCTCGCGCTCACGCATGACCGTGTAGATACGCGCGATCTCGTGACGGACGACACGCAGACGACGGTTGTTGTCCAGCTGACCCGTCGCCATCTGGAAGCGCAGGTTGAACAGCTCTTCCTTGGATTCGCGCAGCTTGGCCACCAACTCGTCTTCGGTGAGCTCGCGGAGCTCTGCGGCCGGTGTTCCGGTAGCCATCAGAACTGCTCCTCCCTGGTCACGATCCTGCACTTCATCGGGAGCTTGTGCATCGCGCGGCGCAGCGCCTCACGAGCGGTCTCCTCATTCGGGTAGCTCATCTCGAACATGACCCGACCCGGCTTCACGTTCGCGACCCACCACTCCGGCGAACCCTTACCCGAACCCATACGGGTCTCGGCAGGCTTCTTGGTCAGCGGACGATCCGGGTAGATGTTGATCCAGATCTTGCCGCCACGACGGATGTGGCGAGTCATCGCGATACGCGCAGACTCGATCTGCCGGTTGGTGACGTACGCAGGCTCCAGCGCCTGAATGCCGTACTCGCCGAACGCCACCGAGGTGCCGCCCTTGGCCATGCCCGAACGGCCCGGGTGATGCTGCTTGCGGTGCTTCACCTTACGAGGCATCAGCATGCGTCAGCCCTCCTGTGTCTTCTCTGCCGGAGCGTCGGCCACCGCAGTGGCGGCACGCCCGGCCTCGGTGCTGGTCGCCGTGGTACCGGCGGAACCGGACCGACGCGGGCGACTCGGCCGCTCCCGGCGCGGACGCTCGGGCGCGGCGGCAGCGGCGGCCAGCTCACGCTTGCCACCGACGATGTCGCCCTTGTAGATCCAGACCTTCACACCGATGCGACCGAAGGTGGTCCTGGCCTCGTAAAGGCCGTAGTCGATGTCGGCGCGCAGCGTGTGCAGTGGCACCCGACCCTCGCGGTAGAACTCCGAGCGCGACATTTCCGCACCACCGAGGCGGCCCGAGCACTGCACACGGATACCCTTGACGTTCGGCGAACGCATGGCCGACTGGATGGCCTTACGCATCGCACGACGGAACGCCACACGGTTGGACAACTGCTCCGCGACGGCCTGGGCGACCAGCTGCGCATCCGACTCGGGGTTCTTGACCTCGAGGATGTTCAGCTGCACCTGCTTGCCGGTGAGCTTCTCCAGCTCGGCGCGGATGCGGTCGGCCTCGGCGCCGCGGCGGCCGATCACGATGCCGGGACGCGCGGTGTGGATGTCCACCCGAACGCGGTCACGGGTGCGCTCGATCTCGACCTTCGAGATGCCCGCCCGCTCCATGCCGGTGCCAAGCAGCTTGCGGATCGCGACGTCTTCCTTCACGTAGTCCGCGTACTGCTTGTCCGCGTACCAACGCGACTTCCAGTCGGTGGTGATACCGAGGCGGAAGCCATGGGGATTGATTTTCTGTCCCATTTACTTTGCCCCTCCCTTCCGGCGGTTACGAGTGGCACCACCGGCGGTGGGAACGCTCTCGACCTCGATAGTGATGTGGCTGGTGCGCTTGCGAATCCGGAACGCGCGGCCCTGGGCCCGCGGCTGGAAACGCTTCATGGTTGCGCCCTCGTCGACATACGCCGTCGAGATGACCAGGGTGGCCGGGTTCAGGCCGAGGTTGTTCTCGGCGTTCGCCGCGGCGCTGGCGACGACCTTGGCGACCGGCTCGCTCGCGGCCTGCGGCGCGAACTTCAGGATCGCGAGGGCGTCCTCGACCCGCTTGCCGCGGACCAGGTCCACGACACGACGAGCCTTCATGGGGGTCACGCGAACGTGCTTGGCGGTCGCGCGCGCAGTCGGGTTCTGAGTCTCAGTCGTCATCGCCGCTTGCTCTTCCGGTCTTCCTTGACGTGGCTCTTGAACGTCCTGGTCGGCGCGAACTCACCGAGCTTGTGCCCGACCATGTTGTCCGAGATGAACACCGGCACGTGCTTGCGGCCGTCGTGCACCGCGAACGTGTGCCCGATGAAATCGGGGATGATGGTCGAACGACGCGACCAGGTCTTGATGACCTGCTTGGTGCCCTTCTCGTTCTGCACGTCCACCTTCGCGAGGAGGTGGTCGTCGACGAACGGGCCCTTCTTGAGGCTGCGTGGCATTTCTTACCTCCTCCTTCAGCGCTTCTTGCCGGTCTTGCGACGGCGGACGATGAGCTTGTCGCTCGGACGGTTGGGCTTGCGGGTCCGGCCTTCCGGCTGACCCCACGGCGAGACCGGGTGGCGACCACCGGAGGTCTTGCCCTCACCACCACCATGCGGGTGGTCGACCGGGTTCATGACGACACCACGGACCGTGGGACGGCGACCCTTCCAGCGCATGCGGCCGGCCTTGCCCCAGTTGATGTTCGACTGCTCGGCGTTGCCGACCTCGCCGACGGTGGCGCGGCAGCGCACGTCGACACGGCGGATCTCACCGGAGGGCATACGCAGCGTGGCGTAGGGGCCTTCCTTACCCAGCAGCTGGATGCTCATACCGGCGGAACGGGCCAGCTTGGCGCCGCCGCCCGGACGCAGCTCCACCGCGTGGATGGTGGTACCCGTCGGGATGTTGCGCAGCGGCAGGTTGTTGCCCGGCTTGATGTCGGCCGTCGGGCCGGACTCGATGCGGGTGCCCTGCGTCACGCCCTTGGGGGCGATGATGTAGCGCTTCTCGCCGTCCACGAAGTGCAGCAGCGCGATGTTCGCGGTCCGGTTCGGGTCGTACTCGATGTGCGCGACCTTGGCCGGGATGCCGTCCTTGTCCAAGCGACGGAAGTCGATCAGACGGTAGGCACGCTTGTGACCGCCACCGCGGTGACGGGTGGTGATCCGGCCATGGGCGTTGCGGCCGCCGGACTTGCTCAGCGGACGCAGCAGCGACTTCTCCGGGGTCGACCGGGTGATCTCGGCGAAGTCCGAGACGCTGGCGCCACGACGGCCCGGCGTTGTCGGCTTGTATTTACGGATTGCCATGAGTTCTTCTCTGCTTTCTGGAATCCCAGGCGCTTACGCGACCGGGCCTCCGAAGATCTCGATGGGCTTGCTGTCGGCCGAGATGGTCACGAGCGCGCGCTTGGTGTTCTTGCGCTTGCCGTAACCGAAGCGGGTCCGCTTGCGCTTGCCCTGACGGTTGGCGGTGTTGACGCTGGTCACCTTCACACCGAAGACCTTCTCCACGGCGATCTTGATCTGCGTCTTGTTGGTGTCCGGGTGCACCAGGAAGGTGTAGGTGCCTTCCTCGATCAGTCCGTAGGACTTCTCGGAGATGACCGGCGCCAGCAGAATGTCGCGGGGGTCGGCGATGGTGGTCACTTGCTCTCCTCCTGTGCAGCCTCGGCGGGGCCGTGCACGAACGTGTTGAGCGCCTCGACGCTGAACACCACGTCGTCGCTGTTGAGCACGTCGTAGGTGTTGAGCTGGTCCGGAGCGATCGGGTGCACGTTCTGCAGGTTCGCCACGCTCTTCCACGCGGCGACGTCCTCGCGGCCGACCACGACCAGGAACTTCTTGCGGTCCGACAGCTCGGCCAGGAAGGTCTTGGCGGTCTTGGTGGACGGACTCTGGCCGGCCACCAGTTCGCTGATCACGTGGATGCGCTCGTTGCGGGCCCGGTCGGACAGCGCGCCGCGCAGAGCGGCGGCCTTCATCTTCTTGGGCAGACGCTGGCTGTAGTCGCGCGGCTGCGGGCCGTGCACGGTGCCACCGCCGTTGAACTGCGGCGCCCGGGTCGAACCCTGACGGGCGCGACCGGTGCCCTTCTGCCGGTACGGCTTCTTGCCGCCACCGCGCACCTGGCCACGGGTCTTGGTCGCGTGGGTGCCCTGGCGGCCCGCGGCCTGCTGGGCCACGACGACCTGGTGCATCAGCGCGATGTTGGCGGTCACGTCGAAGATCTCCGCGGGGAGGTCGACGGTGCCGTTGGACTTGCCGCCGATCTCCTTGACCGGCAGCGTGAGGTTGGCCTTCTTCTCCAGGCTCGTCATGCGTGCGCACCACCCTTCACGGCGCTCTTGACGATCACGACGCCGCCCTTGCGACCCGGGATCGCTCCCTTGATCAGCAGCAAGCCGTTCTCGGCGTCCACCTTGTGCACCGACAGGTTCTGCGTGGTGACCCGGTCGTTACCCATCCGGCCCGACATGCGCATGCCCTTGAACACGCGGCCGGGGGTGGCGCAGCCACCGATCGAACCCGGGCGACGGTGCACGGCCTGCGCACCGTGCGAGGCGCCCTGACCACGGAAGCCGTGGCGCTTCATGGTGCCGGCGAAGCCCTTGCCCTTGCTGGTGCCGGTGACGTCGACGTAGCTGCCCTCTTCGAACACGTCGGCGCTGATCTCCTGGCCGACCTCGAAGGTGGAGGCGTCAGCGACCCGGATCTCGACGACGTGGCGGCGGGGAGTGACACCGGCCTTGGCGAACTGGCCGGAGACCGGCTTGTTCACCTTGCGCGGGTCGATGGCGCCGAAAGCGACCTGGACGGCGTTGTAGCCGTCGCGCTCCACGGTGCGGATCTGGGTGACGACGTTCGGCCCGGCCTTGATGACGGTCACGGGAACGACGCGGTTCTTGTCGTCGAAGACCTGGGTCATGCCGAGCTTGGTGCCCAGAATGCCTGCGGCCGGCCTGTTCTTGTTGTCAGTCATTTCTCGAGTCCCCGTCACTGAATGTTGACGTCGACGCTGGCCGGCAGGTCGATGCGCATGAGCGCGTCCACCGTCTTCGGCGTCGGGTCGAGGATGTCGATAAGGCGCTTGTGCGTGCGCATCTCGAAGTGCTCGCGCGAGTCCTTGTACTTGTGCGGCGAACGGATGACGCAGTACACGTTCTTCTCGGTGGGCAACGGCACCGGGCCGACGACGCGTGCCCCGGTGCGGGTCACCGTCTCCACGATCTTGCGCGCCGATGCGTCGATCGCCTCGTGGTCATAGGCCTTGAGCCTGATGCGGATCTTTTGTCCCGCCACGCTAAGTGTCCTTTTCTCCGCTTTCCTTCGTGGCCCGCCGAGCTGGCTAACCAGCCTTCTGGACCACCCTCATTTGCACAGCCCGAACACACGAAGACGTCCCAGCCCGAGTGGGTCAGGCCCGGAGGAGGCAGTCTGCGTAACCACGCAGGGCCCCGCTCGGGCTAGATCCGACACAGTCGAGAGACCACGACCGGGCATGCCCGATCCTCGCCGCTGTTCATCTGTCATGGTTCTCCGGTCCACGCGGTCGGGCGTGTCGCCCGTCCGCTCATTCCTCGGCTCCGGATCGCAAAGCATCTCAGGCCTGGAACATTTGTCCCGGACGTACCCACGCCGAAAACCCGGCGGGGTACATAATGGGGTACTGCTCGCCCTGCTCAGCCACCCGTTTCACGAGGAAACGGACACGGCCCGGTGCAAGGCAACCCGAACAGTATGCCCGACGCCCCGGCGACACTTCAAATCAGGTCGCGTAGGGCTGCCATCAGAGCCGGTAGCTGGAACTTACTTTGGAGTAAGATACGGCTCATGACCAAAGAGACCGCGACCTATCGCAGCTGGAAGAAGCTGCCGGACAACCGGCTGGGGCACGCCCTGTTCTCGCTGGGGATGGTGGCTCGAGTGCCGTACTTCGGCACCGTGCTGCCGAATGTGGTCCGGCTCGAACCGGGGCTGTGCGAGGTGACCTCGCCGAAATGGTTCGGCATCCACAACCACCTGGGCACGTTTCATGCCATCGCCTCGTGCAATCTGGCCGAGGTCGCGATGGGCATGCTGAGCGAGGCGACCGTTCCGGCGACGCACCGGTGGATTCCGAAGGCGATGAACGTGCAGTACCTGGCCAAAGCCGAGACCGGTCTGCGCGCCGTCGCGAAGCTGGCCGAGGTCCCCGACTTCGCGACCATCACCGAAGGCCACGAGCTGGTGGTACCGGTGTCGATCTACGACAAGCACGGCCTGGAAGTCGTGCACGCCGACATCACCACCTGGGTGACACCCAAATAGCCGCGGCAGCTGCCGATCGGGTCACCACCAACACAACCACACGGCCAAAACCCCGTTTTCGAGCGCAGCGAGACCGAGCATTCCCCGTTCGCGGCCCGGCTCGCGTCCCCGTGACCGCCGTGTCCGCGACGAATCGCCAGCGGCGGTCACTAGCCCACATGGGTGTCGGCGAACATAGGTGCTGCGGTTTCCGCATTGCGTGACCACTGGGCCCGACTCCCGTTTTCGAGCGCAGCGAGACCGAGCATTGCCCGTTCGCGGCGCCGAAGGCGCTGCAAATCAGACAGAGCACGGTAGAGGCCGGGTGTCGCCGGAGAGTGCCGACAGAACGGCCGCGGCGGCGCGCGGGTCGGCAAGCAATCCGCTGTGGTTCGCGATGTTGCCGGGGCAGCCGTCCTGGAGCCAGACGTTGCGGTCGCCTTCGGCGGGAGCGGCGAGCAGGGCGGTGTCCTGCGGGGTGATCACTTCGTCGGCGCGGGAGGCGATGGCCGTATACCGGAGACCGGACACGGTCTCGCCTCCCGCGTTCAGCCGGTTCAACAGCGGTGATCCGACCACCTGCTGCTGTCCCGGAGTTCCGTAGACCTGGGCGGCGATCTGCGCGTTGCCCAGGCCGAGCGAAGCCAGGTCCGGGTAGCTGCCGCGCAACCCGGCCCAGGTCGAACCGCGATACGGCGTTCCCATGGTCACTACCTGCGACACCGCGTCCGCGCCGCGGGCCCGCAGGTACTGCCGAATCACGGTGCCGCCGGTGGAGTGCCCGACCAGCGCCACGCGACTCGCCCCGGTCGCGTTCCGTACCGCTTCCACGACATCGGCGAGTTCCACGGCCATCCGGTCGATGTCGGCCACGCCGTAGACCACGCGCCCGAGCAGCGCGGCGCCGATCGGCCCGGCTCCGGTCGAGCTGGAACCGGTCTGGCCGCTCACCGCGTCGACAACGCCCGGCGCCGCACCGAGATTCGCGGCGAACACACAGTGCCCCTCGGCGCGCAGCGCGGGCGCGAGCAACGGAAAGCTGCGGGCGGTATCGGTGCCCGACCCGTGCAGGAGCACCACCGGCTCGGACCGCGCCTGGGTGGGCCTGCAGGACCAATCGTTGGCACCGTCCAGCGTTGGCATCTGCGGCACGGCGACCGCGTTCGGTAGGTGCAGCAGCGCCGTCCAGGCGGCGACGGCCAGCAGAGCGGCGATCCGCGCGGCGTGCGAGCGAAGAGTCATCTCGAAGTCCCGCGGATCAAATGCCCAATGGGGCGGCCAGCGTCGGCCAGGAGTCCTTCAGCGCGTCTTCCCAGTAGCCCCAGGTATGGGTGCCCTCCGACCGGAAGTTGTAGCGCGCCGGAATTCCCAGACTGTCCAGCCGGACCTTCATGTTGTGCGAGCAATAATTGGCGCCCGCCTCGATGATCCCGCCGAGCACGATCTGATTCGAGAAACCCCATGCGCCGGGCAGCGAATACTTCCCGCCGTAAACGTCGTAGACACCGGGAAGCCCATTTCCGCTGGCGATGTAGATCGACTTTCCGCGCAGCCCTTCCGCCTGCACGTAGGGATCGTTGGCCCGCCACTGCGGGTCGCCCGCGGGCCCCCACATGTTGTCCATCTCCGCCCAGCCCCATTCCTCGACGGTGAGCCGGATGAACTCCCGGCCCACCGGGTCGCTGGTCTGCGCGCAACCGCTGTAGGCAGCGACGCTGGAGAACAGGTCGCCGGTGGTCGCGGCGAGCGCGAGCGTCGTGGTCGCCGACATCGAGAATCCCGCGACCGCGTTGCGTCCGTTCGTTCCGAGATACGCATCGATCAGCGGCGGCAGTTCGCTGCTCAGGAACGTCTTCCATTTCTGGCGCCCGAGCCTGGGATCGTCCTTCTGCCAGTCCGCGTAGTAGCTGAACATCCCGCCGATCGGCGTGACCGCATGCACGTTCTTATCCGAGAGGAATTGCATTGCATCGGTTTTCGTGGACCAGGTGGAGCCATCGGTGCCGCCGCCCGCACCGAGCAGCATATAGAGCACCGGACGCGGCACACTGGTGTCCGCGGCGCGCTGCACCTCCACCGGGATATCGAGATCCATGGCGGCGGAATGCACCGTCAACGTCAGATTGCGAGCGCTGTGCTCCTGCACGGAAACAATAGAAGACTCCGCGGGTGTCGCGTTCGCCTGCGCCGGTACGACCGCCGATGCTGCCGCGCCGACGGTGGCGGCGAACAGCACGAGCCGGCGGAGGTGGCTTCCTCTCATGATGCCCCTTATCCCAATCCCGGAACGCCTCACGTTCCGAGCTCAGGCTATGGTGCGCGCCAAGGCATTTCATGACTGAAGTTGCTGGGCCACTGATTCTGGGGGCATGCGCGAAAATGGAATTCGCATCGACACCCCGACTGTTTGTGGCCGATATCGCGAGACCCGAATTTCTTGGGCTCGCGTGATCGAGATAGTTGCGCTCGGGTCGGCCGAGCGGATTGAATGCCCCTATGGGTGTCAGCGCGGTCCGGGAAGTCGATGTGTGCGTGGTCGGGCTCGGCCCGGCCGGGCGGGCACTCGCGCACCGCGCACTGCGGGCCGGACTGTCGGTGACCGCGATCGATCCACGTCCCGACCGCCTGTGGCCACCGACCTTCTCCTGCTGGGTGGACGAGCTGCCGGACTGGTTGCCGTCCAGCGCCATCGCGACCACGATTCCGGCGCCAACGGTCTGGACGAATACCGAGCATCGCATCGACCGGCCCTACTGCGTGCTGTCCAAACCTGGCCTGCGCGCGGCGCTCCCGCTCGACGACGCCACCGTCGTGGCGGGCCGCGCCACCCGGGTGGACGCGCATCGAGTGGAACTCGCCGACGGCACGGTGCACGCCGCGGCAGCGGTGTTCGACACTCGGGGGCTGCCCGCCCTCGGACGCCGCAGAGCGGTCAGCGCGCACGGTATTTTCGTCGACGCCGAGACAGCCGCGCCGATGGTCGTCGAGGGCGAGGGTCTGCTGCTGGACTGGCGCCCGGAGAACGGCGCGGGACCCGACGAGCCACCGTCGTTCCTCTACGCGGTGCCGCTCGGCGACGGAACGGTGATCTTCGAGGAGACCAGTCTCGGCCTGCGCGGCGGTATGCCGCAGCACGAACTGCGCAAACGCACGCTCAACCGCCTCGCCGCGCACGGCATCCGGCTCACCGGCGGCGAATCGATCGAGGCGGCGCACTATCCGCTCGATCAGCCGCCGCCGCGCAAAGGCGAGGCGAGGGCGATTCCGTTCGGTTCGCGCGGCGGCATGATGCACCCGTGCACCGGCTACAGCGTCGCCGACTCACTGGCGCTGGCAGACACCGCGATCACCGCGCTGCGCCAGCGCCGCGACCCGATCGCCGAACTCTGGCCACTACGCGCGCGACTGGTGTACTGGATGCGGATGCGTGGCCTCTACGGCCTGGGCAGACTCACCACCGAACAGTCCATCGCCATGTTCGACGCGTTCTTCAGCGCATCCCCGCGCGGCCAGCGCGCTTTGCTGTCCGCGCACGACGACTATGCCGCCCTCGGCGCTGTGCTGTTCAATACGGTCTCGCACACGTGGCCGTTCCGCTGGCGCTTCGATCTGGTCGGCTGGACCAACCGGCATCGCTGGCTGGACTACGACTTCGATCAAGCGCCGGTCTCGGCCGCACGCCGGTAGCCACGAATCGCGGGATAGGCGAACACCGCGATCAGCCCGATCACCCAGGCGAGTGTCTTCAGCAGCGGTTCGGCCACCGGGCCGCCGTAGGACAGCCCCTTCATCGCGTCGATGGCGCAGCTCATCGGCTGGTTCCCGACGACGTCCTGCAGCCACGTCGGGTAGACGAACGTCGGCACGAATCCGGAGTTGAAGAACATCAGCAAGGTGCTGATCAGGCCGATGGTGTTGACCAGCATCACACCCTCCGACATCGTCGCCACGGCGGTGACCAGCACCGCGAACGCCACACCGAACAGCACGGGAATACCGATCAGCGCCAGCGCCGCCAGCGGTCCCTGCTCGAAGCGGAAGCCGATGGTGAAGCCGACCGCGATCACGAACAGCGTGGTGACCAGCACCCGGATCGCCTCGGCGAGCAGGCGCCCGGTCAATCCGGCCGCGCGATGGACCGGCATGGTCCAGAACCGGCCGAGCAGCCCGGTGAGCTTCTCCATCTTGAAGCCGAGCGCGCTGACCACCGCACCCGACATGGCCGCGACGAGCGTGATCATCGGAACGGTTCCGTAGACGCTCGGCTGGCCGGTGGCCAAGGAGATCGAGTCGCCGAGCACGATGCGGAACATCAGCAGGGTGAGCGCCGGATACACCAGCGTCTGGATCGTCGTCGCCGGATCGCGCGCCCACACCAGCAGCAGTCGCTTGCACTGGACCAGGCTGTGCGCGGCCCAGTTGCGGACCGACCCCTCCGGGCGCGCCGCCACCTCGGGCAGCGCCGACGGGCCGATCCGCTCGGCCGCGTCGCCGGCGGGCGCGATGGTCGCCTCCACAGAACTCATGACCGCCTCACACTCGCCCAGATCGCCAACGGAACGAACGCCGCCGCGAGCCCGATCACCCAGACCAGCGGCACCCACAACACCTGCCAGGTCACGCCGTCTGCCGCCATATCGCGCAGGGCGAAGGAGAACTGGGAGATCGGCTGGTTGCGCACAAAGGGACGAATCCACTCCGGGAAGCTGCGTTCGGGCACGAACCCGCAGGACAGCATGCCGAAGATCAGCGTCGGCAGGGTCAGGGCCTGGCTCAGCGACTCCGGGCTCTTGGTCAGGCTGCCGAGCGCGTCGGCGCCGATCGCCAGCACCGTGCCGATGGCGAGGGCGAAGACACAGAACAGCACCGCCTGACCGAAGCCGGCGACGAAGCGGAATCCGATGATGTATCCGAAGATCACCGCCGCGGTGAGCGAGGTGACCGACCGGACCAGCCCGGCGCAGATGCGCGCGGAGAACGGCACCAGCGTGCCGATCGGCATGGTCTGCAAGCGGGTGCTCAACCCGGTCATCGCCTCGAACGCGGCCACCTGCGCGTTCGACATCATCGTGAAGGCCATGGTCTGTAGCACTATGATCGGCATGACGAACTGCGCGTAGTCGATGCCCTGGAACTTCATCACATAGCGCAACGGCAGATAGAAGCCGACCGTGAACACCAGCGGCGTGACCACCGCGACGACCAGCTCGCCTTTGGTCGCCATGGTGCGGACGATGCGGCCGGTCAGCGCGCGCCACTGCGCGAAGGCCGATGGCCGTGCGGCGGGCAGGCCGGCGAACAGCGTCGTTGCGGCCGGTGTGCTCTCCGGGGCGGTCGCAGCGGTCACGCGTGACCGCCCGAGTGGCCGGTGATGGACAGGAACACGTCATCGAGCGAAGGGCGGCGCAACGCGATGTCGGCCAGGTCGACGCCCGCGCTGTCGAGCCTGCGTAGCGCCTCGGTCAGCGTCGCCGCGCCCTCCGGCGCCGGGATGGACAGCCGGTCGTTGCCGTCCAGGTCGGCCAGCACCGCGGGCGGCACCAGGTCGCCGAGCGCGTACGCGGCGGTACGCAGCTTGGTCGGATCCAGCGGGACCACTTCGCAGTAGCTGCCGCCGGTCTTCTCCTTGAGTTCGTCGGCGGTGCCCTCGGCGATCACGGTGCCCTTGTCGATCACGATGATGTTGTCGCTGAGCACGTCGGCTTCCTCGAGGTACTGCGTGGTCAGCAGCACGGTGATGCCTTGTGCCTTCAGCGCGGTCACCAGATCCCAGACACCCTGGCGGCTGCGCGGGTCGAGGCCGGTCGTCGGCTCGTCGAGGAACACCACCTCGGGACGCACTACCAGGCCGCAGGCGATGTCGACGCGGCGGCGCATGCCACCGGAATAGTTGCGCACCGCGCGGCGGCCCGCGCTGACCAGATCGAATTCCTCGAGCAAGGTGTCGGCGCGCTCGCGGGCCGCGGACTTGCCCAGGCCCATCAGCCTGCCGAACAGCTCCAGGTTCTCCCGGCCGGAGAGGTTCTCGTCCAGCGCCGCGTACTGCCCGGTCATCATGATCGAGCGGCGCACGCCCGCCGGGTCCTTCAGCACGTCGTGCCCGGCGACCACCGCGGTACCGGAGTCGGGACGCAACAGGGTGGCGAGGACCTTCACCATGGTCGTCTTGCCCGCGCCGTTGGGGCCGAGGATGCCGAGGACGGTGGCGCGTTCGGCGGCGAAGCTGACGCCTTGCAGTGCATGCACGTCGCCGAATGATTTGCGGACGTCCGCTACCCGGACCGCTGGCTCACCCGCATGCGAATCTGCTTGGTTGGAACTCGGCATCAACTCTCCACTATCGGCCGGCACGGCGACGAGGTCGCCCGAGCGCGTGCTTGCGCTCGGATTGGTGATCCGTCGCGCTCGGCGTGATGTTACCGGCCCGCTTCCCGCGGCTTTCGCCTCGCGCAGGTACATCGAGGACGCGTCCGTCCACTGCGCTTCGATTGTGTCCTTACTCACATTTCCCCCTCCCGGTTCGTCGCGCAAGGGATCGACGCTGGTGAGGGCGATCCGGGGCAGCGGAGTGGCAGCGGACGAGCCTTGTCGGCCCACCGCGCCAGCCCATAGTCTGCTCAGTGGGGGACCACACTCACTCGTCCGCGGCTGCGCCCCGCTGAGCGGTCCGCACGCTGGTTTCCACACTGCGAGAGGTGATCATGGCCGAGTCCGCGCAGCCACGGGTGGCGGCGCGTCCGGGAGGAACGGGCCGAACGAACGTGCTGACATCCTACGATCCGCGTACCGGCGAGGTCGTGGGCAACTACGCCGTGATGGGCAGCGGCGAACTGAACCGCGCCGTGCGCGCCGCCCGCGCCACCGAAAAGTGGTGGGCGGAGCTGGGATTCAGTACTCGCAAGCGCTGGCTGCTGGATTGGAAACGCGATATCGCCCGGCGCTCGGGCGAATTGGTTGCCTTACTGTGCGAAGAGACCGGAAAGCCGGAGGTGGACGCCGCGATCGAGGTGATGCTCGCGGTGGAGAACCTGGACTGGGCCGCGCGCAACGCCGCCCGCGCGCTGGACCGGCGGCGCATCGGCTCCAGCTGGCTCAGCCGCAATCAGCGGGCCTCGGTCGGCTACCTGCCGCTCGGCGTGGTCGGGGTGCTCGGGCCGTGGAACAACCCGGTGTTCACTCCGATGGGGTCGATCGCTTACGCAATGGCGGCGGGCAACGCCGTGGTGTTCAAACCGCACGAGCTGACCACCGGCGTCGGGGTGTGGCTGGCCGACAGCTGGTCCCGGCTCGCGCCGAATCAACCGGTGCTGCAAGTGGTTACCGGCGACAGCGCGACCGGCACGGCGCTGTGCCGGGCCAAGGTCGACAAGATCGCCTATGCCGGCTCGGACACGGGGGCCCGCGACGTGATCTCGGCGTGCGCGCAAACCATGACTCCGGTCGTCGTCGAGCGCAGCGGCAAGGGCAGCATGGTCGTGCACGTGGACGCGAAGCTCGACGACGCCGCGGAGGCCGCGGTGTTCGGCGCGATGGCCAACGCCGGGCAGAACGCCACCGGCATTCAGCGGGCCTACGTCGCCCAATCGGTCTACGACCGTTTCCTGGAACTGGTCGTGGATCAAGCCGGCAAGCTGCGGCCGGGCGCGGACCGGAAAGCGTCCTATGGCCCGATGATCATGGAGTCACAGGTCGACGTGGTGCGCAGGCAGGTGCGCGACGCGGTGGCTCGCGGCGGACGCGCGGTGGTCGGCGGGCTCGACTCGATCCGCGAGCCCTATATCGAACCGATCGTGCTGGCCGAGGTGCCGGAGGAGAGCAGCGCCATTACCGGCGAGGGCATCGGCCCGGTGCTCATCGTCAACAAGGTGGCGAGCATGGACGACGCCGCCGAGCGGATCAACGCGGTCGGCACCGATGTCGCGGTGTCGGTGTTCACCAGGGACGTGCACGAGATCGAGGCGTTCGCCGAGCAGCTGCGAGTCGGGGTGGTGACGATCAACTCCTCCACCGCGTACGCGGGCATCCCGGCACTGCCCTTCGGCGGGGTGGGCGAGTACGGGCAGGGCCACAGCCACGGCGACCAGGGCCTGCGCGAGTTCAGCAGGACCCTGGCCATCGCGCGCAAGCGGTATCAGGCACCGGTGAACCTGTCCACGTTCGACCGGCACCCGCGGCACCTGCGGCTGGCCAGAACGATCTTCCGGATCCGGCACGCACGCACCTGAGCCGCGCGGGCTCAGCCGAGCAGCACCGCGTCCATCAGCGCCGTGACGCGCGCGAGTTGCGCTGGGCGGGAATCGAATCGGATCAGCCTGCCCACGTCGATCACCTGGCCGATGGCGGCGTGCACCCGGAAACGCGCCTCCACCGAGTCCCCGTCGAGCAGGTTGGCCCACTCCAGGACGTTCTGCCGCTGGATGGCACGCAGTTTGTGCTGCTCGGTCTGCGGCAGGTTGCTGAACTCGGCGTAGTAGACCGGCATGATCTCGGGCATGGCGAAGGTGAGCTTGGCGTAGCGGTGGGCCAGGCGCCGAGCCGCGTCCTCCCGGCTGGTCGCCTCGGCCAGCGCCTCGGTGATCGCGATGGCCAGCCGGTCGCCGGTGCGGTAGAAAGCCGCGGCGAGCAAGTCGGCCTTGCTCGCGAAGTACCGGTACACGCTGGAGGCGTTGATGCCGACGGCGGCGCCGACCTCCTCGATGCTCGCCTCGTGGTAGCCCTGCCTGCCGAAGATCCGGATCGCCTCGGTGAGCAGCTGTTCCCGCTTCGAGGTCACCGGGATGCCGCGCATCGGCTGGCCAGGATCCGGTTCGGGTGGCGCGGCGGGCAGCTCGGTGCGCAGCACGGCCCACGCCATCTCGTGCAGCAGGGGAAGCAGTCTGGCACTCGACAGCGCGGTGCGGTGCGCCGCGATGCTCGCGATCGTGCTGAGCACGCCCGCGGCCAGCATCGCCACGTCAGCAGGGGGCGCGGCGGGCCGCAGCAGCGCGATCGGCGCCGCGAGCGTGTTGTTCAGGTCGTCGTAGATCTTCTTGATCCGAACGCGGTCGTCGCGTTCGAGATAGCGCCGTTCCCAGCGGTAGAGCCCGGCTTCGCGGCGGATTTCGATAGTGTGCTCGCTGATCGCGCGGATCAGCGCGTCCAATCGCTGTGCCGGGTCGAGTCGTGTGTCGTCGGCGGTCTCCGCGACGGTCAGCAGATGCCGTGCGCCCTCCTCGGCGGCCGCCACCAACAGCGCGTACTTGTTCGTGAAATGCCGATACAGCGCGGGACCGGAGATCCCGACTTCCGCGGCGATCTCGTCCACGCCGACCGGGTAGTACCCGCGTTCGCTGAACGCTCGCGCGGCCGCCCGGATGATCTGGACCTTGCGGTCCTTCGGACGGCGCCGTACCTGCGGTGCGCCCTCCGTCCGCGCCCTGCTTCCAGGGTCCGGCCGCGCGGGAGCGAGGCCGACCTCGCTGCGATCCGCGACCATGCACCTCTCCGTTCTCCGGCGGCGCTGGTTGACAGCGCCCGACAATGGAACCTAAGTTAACCACAATTCGCAAAGTTAACCAGTATTCATGGCCCGGCGTCCACCGAATTCCAGCGTAGGAGCGAACATGAGTAACACCGATTCCGTGGATGCCGCCGACACGCCAGCGGCCGCCACCGGATTCACGGCGGTCAAGGAGGGCAAGGCGCTCCGGGTCACGATCACCAAGCCGAAGCGCAAGAACGCCATCGACTACGACACGATGGTGGCGCTCGGGGACACCTTCCGCGCGGTAGCCGAGGACCGCGCGGTGCGAGTCATCGTCCTGACCGGCGAGGGCGGCGATTTCTGCACCGGCGCGGATCTGTCCGCGAGCGCGGACGAGGCGCGGCGCGGCATCACCTCGGACATGGTGATGGACGCGGCGAATCGGCTGGTGCGCGCGATCGTCGACGCGCCGGTCCCGGTGATCGCACGCATCCGGGGCGCCGCGGCGGGCGTCGGCGTGGGCATCGCACTGGCCGCCGACCTGGTCTTCGCCAGCGAGGACGCCTACCTGCTGCTGGCCTTCATCAACATCGGCCTGATGCCGGACGGCGGTGCGGCCGCGCTCGTCGCCGCGGCAGCGGGCCGCCCGCTTGCCGCCCGGATGGCGCTGCTCGGCGAGCGGCTGCCCGCCCCAGAAGCCAGGGCGGCCGGGTTGTTCACGGCGGTCGTCCCCGACGACGAACTCGACGACTCGGTCCAAGCCGCTATCGCGAAGATCGCCGCGGGCCCCCGCCGCGCGCTGGAACTCACCAAGCAAGCGCTGAACCAGGCCACGCTGACCTCACTGGACGCGGCGCTGGCCGCCGAAAAGGCCGGGCAGACCGAGCTGTTGCGCTCCTCTGATTTCGCCGAGGGTGCCACGGCCATGCTCACCAAACGCAAGCCCGTCTTCGCCGACTGATCGGCCCGCCGTAACAGGCCGACCGACAGGCGACTATGTTCATCGGCTATGACTTACCTGGTTACCGGGGCAACTGGGTTCATCGGTCGGTTCCTCATCCCCGAGCTCCTGAAACGCGAGGGTGACATCCATGTACTGGTCCGGCCGGGTCATGCCTCGGCCGACCGGTTCGCCTGCTGCGCGCAGGAATGGGCGGGCGGCGACCGCGTCCGCCTGGTGCGCGGCGATCTCGGCGCCCCCGGGCTCGGCATCGACCCGGTCTGGCTGGACCGGCATCGCGGCACCATAGAGCACGTCTTCCATCTGGCAGCCAGTTACGACCTGACCGACCGCGGCGGCGGAACCAGACATCTGGTCGACGTTGCCGAGGAGCTGAATGTCGATCTGCTGCACCATGTCTCGACGGTTGCGGTGTCCGGGTCCAGCGAAGGCTTGTTCACCGAGGACATGTTCGACCGTGGGCAGTCGCTGGCCACGCCGATGCAGCGGGCCAAGTTCGAGGCCGAGCGGATCGTGCGGGAATCCTCGCTGCGCTGGCGCATCTATCGTCCGTCGATCGTGATCGGGCATTCCAGGACCGGTGAGATCGATCGCATCGACGGGCCGTACTACTTCTTCCGTCTGTTGCGGATGGGCGCGCAACTGCCCAGGCTCCTGCCGGTGCTGGTGCCCAAGCTCGGTGAGACCAACATGGTCCCGGTCGACTTCGTCGCGCGTGCCCTGGACCACATCGCGCACCAGCCCGGCTCGGACAAGATCACCTACCACCTGATCGATCCGCGCAGGCAGAGCGTGGTCGAGGCATTGAACCTGTTCGCCGACGAGGCGGGTGCGCCGCACCTGGTCGAGGTCATGCCCAAACGCAGCCTCGACATGATGCTGCGCGTCCCGGGCGCCAACTGGCTGCTGCCCCGCGTCGGCGTCCCACTGGACGTGCTGGAGCACAGCGAATTCACCTGCTGGTTCGACTGCCGCCACACCAGCGCGGCGCTGGCAGGCACCGATATCAAGGTTCCGCCTCTGGACGCCTACGCACCGCTGATCTGGAAGTACTGGATCGAGAACTGGGTCTGATGCCGGGACCGATCCACCAGCGGTCGTGCGAGAGACCGGGCTGGAGCCACGCGTGCAGCGCACCGAGGGAATCACGGAAAGCCGACCGCCTGGTTGCCCGAGGTCGGGCAACCAGGCGGTCGGCGCAGTTCGCGGATCGGATCAGCGGCTCAGAGGCCGAGACCCTTCGCGAGCACCGGCCAGGAGCGCTGGAACTCGTCGCGCCAGTAACCCCACGAGTGGGTGCCCGAGTTACGGAAGTTGTAGGTGGCCGGGATACCCAACTGGTCCAGCTTGGTCCGCAGGTTGTGCGTGCAGTAGTTGGTGCCCGACTCGATCACGCCGCCGATGATGATCTGGTTGGCCAGGCCGTACGGCCCGGGGAGGGCGTACTGACCGTTGAGCGTGTCGTGCTGGCCGGGCAGGCCGTTGCCGGTAGAGATGTACAGATCGAGCCCGCGCAGTCCCTCGGCGTGCACGTACGGGTCGTTGGCCACCCACTCCGGCCCGCCCTCGGGACCCCACATGTTGTTGGTGTCGCCGCCGCCCCAGGTCTCCACGGTCAGCTTCACGAATTCCGCGCCGACCGGGTCACTGGTCTGCGCGCAGCCGCTGTAGGCCGCGGCGGCCTTGAACAGGCCCGGCTTGGCGATCGGCAGCGCGAGCACCGTGGTGCCCGAGGTGGACAGACCCGCGATGGCGTTGACGCCATTGGTGCCGAGCGCGCCATCGATGAGCGGGGGCAACTCCTCGGTGAAGAAGGTCTTCCACTTGTTGCGGCCCAGCACCGGATCGTCCTTGATCCAGTCGGTGTAGTAGCTCCACTTGCCGCCGATCGGCTGGATCACATTGACGTTCTTGTCCGACATGAACTCCAGCGCGTCGGTCCTGGCCTGCCACGAAGCGTCGTCCTCACCGCCACCGGCGCCGTTGAGCAGGTACAGCGTGGGGCGCGGCACGGAGGCGTCGGCCGGGCGCTGGACGTCGATGATGATCTTCTCGTCCATCGCCGCCGAGTACACGTAGAGCCGGATGCTGCGCGCGTCCTTGTATTCGGCCTTGGTGATACGCGAACCGTCCGGGGCGACCGGGTTGCCCAGCAGGGTCTTGGAATCGATGATCGGGTCAGCTGACGCACTGGACGCGCCGAGACCGGTCATCACTCCCGCGAGCACTGCCGTTGCCGCGATCGCGGCCGCGGCACGCAGGCCGCCGCGCCGGGTCTGTCGACGTATCAATTTCGCACCTTCGCTTCGTCTCGAGATTCGCTCTGCATTCCCCCTGCATCGGGGTGGATGCCCTGGACACCACGCCCGACCATACGGCCTATGTAGTCGTGACGACAGGGGACATTGTTACCGCACCGTTGCCCATCATGCCCGAACCGATTCGATTCGATCACGACCGCCCCAGCTTCCGTGTGGTTTCCCACCCGCGGGGATCGAGCAGTTGGGACAACCGGGGACCGATCTGCGCCAGAGCTTCCGGCGAAGTCATCTGGTCGTGCGCGACGCCCGCGGGATGATCGTCGACCAGGCCGCGGACGTACGGTTGCCAGCCGGCCGCTGCGGTGTCGTGTCCGGTCGCGCTGAAGTACTCCAGACGACCGCGGAAGACCTGCGGCCGGTGCTCGGCGATCAGCTCTGCCGAGCGCACCGCGCTGCGGTAGATCCGGCGCACCCGCTCGGGTGTGAGCACCGCCATGTCCGGCGGGATCGTGGCGTGCAGCGCGGCGAGCGCGTCCTCGCTCAGATCGTGGATGTCGCCCTCGCCGGGCAGCAGCGCGTCCGCGCCGATGCCGAGTTCGGCCAGCGCCTCGCGAATCGCCGCCCGGAAATCGGTGACGTCGATATCCGGGTGACTGTCCAGCATGGCCAGCAATCCGATCTCCTCGCCTGCGGCCTGCAGCAGGGTCGCCACCGCGTGCGCCAGCACGCCGCCGAGCGACCAGCCCAGCAGCCGGTAGGGCCCGTGCGGCTGCACCGCGCGAATCTCGGCCACGTAGCGGTGCGCCATCTCGGTCAGCGACTCCGGCAGGTAGCCGTCTTCGGTCAGCGCGGGCGACTGCAGCCCGAAGATCGGCGTGCCTGCGGGCAGGTAGCGCGCCAGGCCCGCATAGCACCAGGACAGTCCGTACATCGGGTGCAAACAGAACAGCGGCTGGGCCGCGGCCATGTCGTGCGGCACCATCGTCCGGATCGGCAGCAGCACCCCGAGCGCGGTGTTCGAGTCCAGGTCGTAGTCGTGGTCATCGGAAAGCGCCGCGAGGATGCGGGCGGCCAGCGACGCCGGGGTGGAATCGGTGAAGAACCACTGCACCCGCACCTCGGCACCGGTGCGCGCGCGCAGTCTGCTGACCGCGCGCGTCGCGACCAGCGAGTTGCCGCCCAGGTCGAAGAAGTCGTCGTCCATGCCGACGCGGTGTCCGTCGCCGAGGTCGAGCACCTCGCCGAACACGTCGAGCACGGTGCGCTCCAGCGGTGCGCTCGGCGCGCGATACGGGCGCGCCGTCAATTGCGGCACGGGCAACGCCTTGCGATCGAGTTTGCCGCTGGCATTCAGCGGCAGTTCCGGGAGCACCACCACGGCCGAGGGCACCATGTAGGACGGCAGCGCGCCGCGCGCGTGCAGCAGCAGCGCGGCCTCGTCGATGGTCTGCCCCGGCACGGTGACCACGTAGGCGACCAGGCGATCACCGATCGCACCGCGCACCAGCGACACCGCCGCGTGCCGCACGTGGGGGTGACCCACCAGCACGGTCTCGATCTCGCCCGGCTCCACGCGCTGGCCGCGCAACTTGACCTGGAAATCGCTGCGGCCCAGGTATTCCAACGCTCCATCGCGCCAGCGCACGATGTCGCCGGTGCGATAGAGCCGGGCGCCGCCCACGTGAGCGACGAAACGCTCGGCGGTGAGAGCAGGAGCGCCGAGATAGCCGCGAGCCAACTGCACGCCCTCGACATATAGCTCGCCCGCCGCGCCCGGCGGCACCGGTCGCAGGTGCCGGTCGAGCACATACACCCGCGTGTTGGCCACCGGGACGCCGATCGGGATGGCCACCGCGGCGGTGTCGCGCACCGGATGGTCGGTGACCACGGTGGCTTCGGCAGGGCCGTACCAGTTGATCAGGGCCGCACCGGGCGCGCTGGCGGCGAAGGTGGCCGCGGTCTCCCCGGACAACGCCTCGCCGGCGGCGAAAACCCGCCGCAGCGATGGATGCTCCGCGGCCGGGTTGGCCACCGGGTCGAGGAACGCCTCCAGCATCGAGGGCACGAAATGCACGGTGGTGACGGCGTTCTCGGTGATGATCCGGGTCAGGTGGGCCGGGTCGCGGTGGCCGTCGGGCGCCGCGATGACGATCGCGGCCCCGGTCTGCAAGGGCCAGAACAACTCCCAGGTGGAGATGTCGAAGGTGATCGGCGTCTTGTGCAGCACCACGTCGTCGCCGTCGTGCGGGTAGGCCAGCTGGGCCCACCGGAACTGGTTGACCATCTGCCGGTGCGTGATCATCACGCCCTTCGGCCGACCGGTGGAGCCCGAGGTGTAGATGACGTAGGCGAGGGTGTCCGGGTGGACATAGTCCTGCGGCCACGGCCCCTGATACTCGGGCAGATACAGCGTGTCGACGGCGACCACCGGGATGCCGGTCGCGGTGTCGAAACCGTCGCCGGCGGTGGTCAGCACGCAGATCGGAGCGGCGCTGTCGAGCACGTACTCGCTGCGCTCGGCCGGATGGTCCGGATCGATCGGCAGGTAGCCTGCACCGGCCCGCAGCACCGCGTAGATCGCGACGACCAGGTCGATGCCGCGCCGCATGGCCACAGCGACCAGCGTCTCCGGCCCCACGCCCCAGCGCATCAGCTCGATGGCCAATGACCGTGCGCGCGAGTCGAGTTCGGCGTAGCCGAGGGTGATGTCGCCGTAGCGTACCGCGGGCGCGTACGGCGTGCGCGCCACCTGTGCGTCGAACAGCGACAGCAGCGTCGCGTCGTCGAGCAGTTCCGGTGCGTCGGTGGCGTTGCGCGCGGCCAGCTCGGCGCGCTCGGCGTCCAACAGCACGTCGATCTCGCCGACCCGCGCCTGCGGCGTGGTCACGAAGTGGCCGATCAGCGCCGAGAGCCGCTGGGCCAGTGCCTGTGCCGCCGATTCGTCGAACAGGTCGCGCAGGTACTTCACCGCGACATGCAGCTGGCTGTCCAGCACCACCACCACGGTGAGCGGGTAGTGCGTGCCGTTGACCGCGCCGACCCCCGTGACGTTCATGCCGTCGATCGCGCTGGCCTGGTCCAGTCCCTCCCGGTCGACGGGGAAGGACTCGAACACGACGAGCGAGTCGAACAACCCTTCCACGCCGATCGCGTCCTGAATATCGCTCAGACCCAAGTAGTGGTGGTCCAGCAGCGCGGCTTGCTCGGCCTGCAACTGGCGCAGCAATCCGCCGAGGGTCAGGGTCGCGCCTAGTCGCACCCGCACCGGAATCGCGTTGAGGAACAGCCCGACCATCGCCTCGACGCCGTCCAGCTGTGGCGGACGCCCGGACACGGTGGCGCCGAAGACCACGTCGTCACGATCGACGCTGCGGCCGATCAGCAGACCCCACGCCGCCTGCACCACGGTGTTCACCGTGACGCCGAGACCCGACGCGAGCCGGGTCAGCGCGGTGGTGTCGGCCTGGGACAGCTCGAAACCGACCTCGCCGAGGCCGGCGGAGATCTCGCGGCCAGGGTCGACCGGCGCCAGCGGCGTCGGCTCGGTGATACCGGCCAAAGCGGTGCGCCACGCCGCGCGCGCCGCCTCCGCGTCCTGCGCGACCAGCCAGGACAGGTAGTCGCGGTAGGACGGCACCTTGGGTAGCTTCCGGGCGTTACCGCCCAGCGCGTACAGCGTCAGCAGGTCCTTCATCAGCAGCGGCATGGACCAGCCATCGATCAGGATGTGGTGGCTGGTCACCAGCAGGTGGTAAGCGCCTGCGGCGGAACGGATCAGCGCGAATCGCAGCAACGGTGCGGTCCGCATGTCGAAGTGGTCGGCCAGATCGGCCGCTTTGATCCGTTCCAGCTCGGCTTCGGCCTCGGCCGGTTCCAGCTGCCGCAGATCGATCAGCCGCCACGGCACTTCCAGCGAATCCTGCACGATCTGCACGGGATTGCCTTCGCCGTCGGCGGCGAAAGCGACGCGCAGGTTGTCGTGCCGATCCAGCACGTCCTGCGCGGCGGCGTGCATCCGGCGGGCGTCCACGGCACCGTTGAGATCGAGCACGAACTGGGTGGTGTAGACGTCCACCGAGGACTCGGCGAGCAGGGCGTGGAACAGCATGCCCGATTGCAGCGGGGTGACCGGCCAGGCGTCCGACAGGTCCGGGTAGGCGCGGGCGAACCGGTCGATGTCGGGCTGCCTCAGCCGCACCAGCGAGAAATCCGAGGGTGTGAAGCCGCCCGCGTCCGGGCGCAGTCCGTGTTCGGCCAGGCCGCCGAGCGCGCGAATCCAATGCTCGGCAAAGATTTTCGCGTCCTCGCTGCGGAACGCGCCCGCGGCGAAATCGAACCGGGCCAGCAGGCCGTCGTCGGTGGCGTCGATGGTCAGCACGAGCAGCAGGTCGTCGGACGGAAGGTCGGTGTGCACCCGGGCCGGACGCAGATCCCGGTAGCGCAGCCCGAACCGGCCGCGGCCGAGCCCGCGCAGTTCGGCGGCGGTCTCGGCGTTGAGGTAGCGCAGCAGGCCGTAGCCGACACCGCGCGAGGGCACCGACCGGCGCAGCTCCTTGATCTGCGCGATCGCCGCGCCCGCGGCGGGGCCGCCGAGCAAGGCGTCCTCGATGTCGATCCTGGTCAGCCGCAGCGGAAGCGGATATTCGGAGAGGAAGCCGCCCACGATGCTCTCCGCGTCGGCGCCGGTAGCCGCGCGGCCGTCGGCGGACAGGCGCACGACCGAACCGATCGCGCGCGTCACGGTCTCGCCCGCGGAGGTATGCAGTGCCAGGGCCAGCGCGGTGAGCAGGATGTCGTCCACCCCGGTGTGGTAGGCCTCGGCCGCGGCGGCGACGGCCTCCGCGCCCTCCGCGGTGATCGTGAGCGAAACCCGGCTGCGGGCGCGCAGATCCCGGCCGTCCGCGCCGGCGCATTCCGGCACGGCGCCGAGAGCCCGCCGCCACCAGTCCATTTCGGCGACCGTAGCCGGATCGTGCGCCATGGCCGACAACGCGCGAATGAGCACGCCGAGGCCGGATTCCGGCGCCGCGGGCGCGGCGTGCCTGGCCCGGTTCCAGCTAGCCGTGAGCTGGTCGACGATGACGCGCCAAGAGACGTCGTCGACCACGAAGCTGCTGGCCACCACGATGAGCGTCGAGCGGGCCTCGGGACCGCCGGTGAGCACGAAGTGGATGTTGCGGCCCTGCTCCGGATCCAGCGCCGCCGCGGCCGCCTGCACCACGTCGTCGATCGGCAGCGAGGTCTCGCCGCGCTGCGGGTCCAACCGGCGGAACGCCTCGCCGGTGCGCTCCGCGGCCGGGGGGATACGCAGCATCGGCACGCCATCGGCGTCGTACTCCACCCGCACCCACAGCATCGGGTGCTGGTCGAGCAATGCGGCCACCGCCCCGCGCACCGTCTCGGCAGGGCAGGTCTCCGGAACGTCGAGAGCGATGGCACGCACCTCGACGCCCTCGTCCAGCATCCGCGCCGCGTCCGCGGTGAGCGGCAGCTCGCCCGCCTCGTCACCGGGGCGGCCCTCGACCGCGGCGGCACGGGCCAGCGCGGCGACCGTCCTGCACTCGAAGACATCGCGCGGCGTGAACGTCACGCCGCGGGCGCGTGCGCGGGAGACCACCTGGATGGACACGATGCTGTCGCCGCCGAGCGCGAAGAAGTCGTCGTCCAGACCGACCCGGTCGATGACGAGCACCTCGGCGATCACCTCGGCGATCACCACCTCGGCCTGCGTTATCGGCGCGCGGTAGGCGCGGATGTCCAGGGCGGGTTCCGGTAGCGCCTTGCGGTCCAGCTTGCCGACCGGCGTCAGCGGGATGACGCCGAGCACCATGATCGCCGCGGGAACCATGTACTCCGGCAGCGTCCGCCCGATCCGCGCGGTCAGCGCGTCCGCGTCCACTGTCGCGCCCCTGGCCGGGAGCACGTAGGAGACCAGCATCGTCGCGCCGGAACCGGATTCGCGTCCGAGCGTCACCGCGAAGTCGACTTCGGGCTGGGCCATGAGGGCGGCGTCGATCTCGCCGAGCTCGATGCGGAAACCGCGTACCTTCACCTGGAAGTCGTTGCGGCCCAGGTACTCTACGACCGGCACGCCCTCGGCGCGGCGCCAGCGAACCAGGTCACCGGTGCGGTACAGGCGCTCGCCGGGCGCACCGTACGGGTCGGCGACGAATCGCGCGGCGGTGAGGCCTGCGCGCGCGTGATAACCGCGGGCGAGCTGGATGCCGCCCAGATACAATTCGCCCGCGACGCCCTCCGGCACCGGACGCAGCCTGTTGTCGAGCACCAGTGACCGCGTACCGCGGATCGGACCGCCGATGGTGACCGGCTCGCCGGGCCGCAGCGGGTCGCTGATATTGGTCATGATGGTGGTCTCGGTGGGCCCGTAGCCGTTGTGGAACGCGCGCTCCGGTGCGCCCATCCACTTGGCGGCCAGGTCGGCGGGCACCGCTTCACCACCCGCCACGATCGCCCGCATACTCGCCAGCGCGTCCGGATCGAGCGAGGCGAGCACGGACGGGGTGAGGAAGGCGTGCGTGACGCCCTCGGCTCGAATCAACTCGGCCAGTTCCGCACCGCCGAAGGTCAGCGGCGGCGCCACCACGAGCGCGCCCGCGGAACCCAGCGCGAGCAGCAGTTCCAGCATCGACGCGTCGAACGACGGGGACGCGAACGCCAATGCGCGCGTCGACCGGTCCAGCCGATAGCGCTCCACCTGTTCGGCGCTGAAGTTCGCCAGGCCCGCGTGGGTGACCACGACGCCCTTGGGCACGCCGGTGGAGCCGGAGGTGTAGATGACGTACGCGGCGTTGTGGGCCCGCAGCGGTCCGCGCAGCTCATCGGGCCGCAGCGGCTCATCCGGCCGTACCGCGACGTCGAAGGTGAAATCGTGATCGTCCAGGGCGACCCAGGCGCCACGGGCCATAGCGGGCAGATCGACCAGCTCGGCCGTCAGCGTCACGCCGAGCGCGACCCCGGAATCCGCGACCATGTGCGCGATGCGGTCGGCGGGGTAGGTCGTGTCGATCGGGACGAACGCCGCACCGGTCTTGGCGACCGCCCACAGGGTGAGCACGGATTCGACCGAACGCCGGATCGCGATGGCGACCAGCACGTCCGGGCCCGCGCCCCGATCGATCAGCGCGCGCGCCAATTGCGCGGAGGCGGCGTCCAGTTCGGCGTAGCTGAAGCTACGATCCCCCGCGACCACGGCGACACCGGTCGGGTTCGCGGCGACGGCGGCGGCCATCAGTTCCGGCAGCGTGCTCGGCGGCACCGCGGGCGCGCCGGTACGCGTGATCAGGTCGGCGCGCTCCGAGTCGTCCAGGATCTCCAGATCTCCCACGGCGATGGCCGGGTGCCTGGCGACGGCGGCGAGAACGCGCCGGAACCGGCGGCCGAACTCGACCACGGTCCGCTCGTCGAAAAGGTCGCGGGCATAGGTGAATTCCGCGGCGAGACCGGCCTCGGCGCCCGCCTCGGTGCGCTGCTCGCGGACGGTCAGCAGCAGGTCGAACTTGGCGGTGTCGGCGGCCGGGTCGAGCGCGGTGAAGCTGAGGCCGGGCAGTTCGAAGCTGGTGGCGGCCAAGTTCTCGAACGACAGCGCCACCTGGAACAGCGGATGCCGACTCGCCGAGCGCCGCGGGTCCAGCGCTTCGACCAACCGCTCGAACGGGATGTCGGCGTTGGCGAAGGCCCGCAGGTCGGTTTCTCGGTTGGCGGCCAGCAGCTCGGTGAAGCCGAGACCGGACGCGACCCGGGTGCGCAGCACCAGGGTGTTGACGAACATGCCGATCAAGTCGTCGAGTTCGGCTTCGCCGCGACCCGCGATGGGAGTGCCGATCGCGATGTCCTCGGTACCGGACAAGCGGGATAGGAAGACCGCGAACGCGGTGTGCACGACCATGAACAGCGTGGCGTTGTGCTGTCTGGCCAGCCCGGCCAGCGCGGCGTGCACCGCGGCGTCGACGACGAAATCGGTCTTGCCGCCGGCGAAGGACTGGGCGGGCGGCCGCGGGCGGTCCGCAGGCAGGTTCAGCTCGTCGGGCAGGTCGGCGAGTTCGGTTGTCCAGTAGGCCAGTTGCGCGCCCGCGAGCGACTCGGGGTCGTCGTCGGCACCGAGCACGTCGCGCTGCCACAGCGCGTAGTCGGCGTACTGGATGGGCAGCGGCGCCCAAGACGGCGCCTCGCCACCACCGCGCGCCGCGTAGGCCACCATCAGGTCCCTGGTCAGCGGGCCCATCGACCAGCCGTCCGCGCTGATGTGATGCGCGACGAACACCAGCACGTACCCGGTGCCCGCCAGTTGGAACAGCTTGGTGCGGAACGGGACCTCGTCGGTCACGTCGAATCCGGCCGTGACGATCCGTTGCACTTCGCTGGCGACGCGCTCGTCTCCGATCTGCGCGGGGGCCAGATCCACCGGCACGTCGTTCGGCGCGAGCACGTGCTGCACCGGACCGTCCGGAGTCTGCGGGTAGATCGTGCGCAGGCTCTCGTGGCGCGCGACGATATCGGCGACCGCCTGCTGCAACGCGACGACGTCGAGATCGCCGGACAGGCGGATCGCGGCCGGAATGTTGTAGACCGAGGCCGAGGTGTCGAACTGGTTGAGGAACCACATGCGCTGCTGCGCGAACGACAGCGGGATGCGGTCGGGACGCGGTCCGGCGACCAGCGGTGTGCGCTTGCGCTCCCCAGCGGCCCGTTCCACCTTGATCGCCAGTCCAGCGACAGTGGATGCCTCGAACAGCACCCGTACCGGCACACGCGCATCCAAAGCCACGCCGATCCGAGCCGCGACCTGCGTCGCCAGCAGCGAGTTACCACCCAGAGCGAAGAAATCATCGTCCGCGCCCACACGCTCGACACCGAGTACCTCGGCATACACCGAAGCAACGATCTCCTCGATCGGTGTCGAGGGCGCACGGAACACCTGGACCTCGAACTCCGGCTCCGGCAACGCCCTACGGTCGAGCTTGCCGTTGACGTTCAACGGCAACGCATCCAGCACCACGAACGCCGACGGCACCATGTACGACGGCAGGCCCGCGGACAGCGCGGACTTCACCGACGCCACATCCACGCCACTTTCGCCATGGACCAGATACGCCACCAAACGATCGCCGGTCTTCGGATCCGACTTCGCGATCACCGCCGTCTGCGCGACCTCCGGCAACGCCAACAGCGCCGCCTCGATCTCACCCAACTCGATACGGAAACCACGAATCTTCACCTGGAAATCCGTACGACCCCGATACTCCAGCACACCAGCACTGTTCCAAGCGACCAAGTCACCCGTGCGATACATCCGCGCACCCGGCTCGAACGGACTCGCCACGAACCGATCCGCCGTCAAATCCGCACGACCGAAATAACCACGCGCCAACTGCGCACCAGCCAAATACAACTCACCGGAAACACCCACCGGCACTGGACACAAACGCGAATCGAGCACGAAGACCCGGCTGTTCCACTCCGGCACACCAATCGGCACCGAAACCGTATCCGCAGACGTCACCCGATGACTGGTGACCGACACCGCCGCCTCAGTGGGGCCGTACAGGTTGAAAAGCTCAGTGCCGGGATACTCCCGCAGGAACCGCTGCGCCACCGCACCCGGCAACGTCTCACCGATCGCCAGCACCCGTCGCGGCGACCATCCCGCCGAGTCGTCGCCTGCGGACCCCCGGTGCACCAGCAGTGCATCGAGCATCGACGGCACCACATGCAATGTCGTGATCGACTCTCGCACGATCAGCTCATTGAGGTATGCCGGGTCCCGATGACCATCCGGTGACGCGATGACCAGCCGCCCACCGCACACTGCGGCCGACCAGAACTCCCACACCGACAAATCGAACGTCGCCGCCGTCTTCAGCAGCACCGAGTCGTCGGGTGCCAGGTCGAATGCGGTGATCTTCCAGAGCAATTGGTTCACGACGGCGGCGTGCGGCACGGCGACGCCCTTCGGGCGGCCGGTCGAACCCGATGTGAAGATGACATATGCCGTGTTCTCGGGCCGCAGCGGTGCGATCCGGTCGCGGTCGGCGATCGGCCCGCTCGCCACCGTGCCCAGCTCGAGGTCGTCCAGCCGCACCACCGGTGCGACCTCGGTATCGAACTCCGCCTCAGCGTTGGTCAGCACGCACACCGGCGCGGCGGCGGTGAGGATGTAATCGGTCCGATCCACGGCTTGGCCGGGATCGACCGGCACGTACGCGCCACCGGCTTCCGACACCGCGTACATCGCCACGACCAGGTCCATCGATCGGCGGAACGCCAGAGCGACCCGGGATTCGGGGCCGACGCCCACCGAGATCAGGTAGCGGGCTAGGCGGCTCACCCGGGCGGCCAGCTCGGCGTAGCTCAGCTCCGCGCGTTCGCCCCCGGACAGGTCCGCGACCAGCGCGACTGCTCCCGGCGCCGCGGCGACCGAGCGCCGCAGCAGCGACCCCAGAGTCGCGGCCGGGTCCACCGGGTACGTCGTGTCGTTCCATACCGCGAGCACGTCGGTGCGCTCGATGTCGGCGAGGATGTCGATATCCCCGACCGGGACCGTGGCGTCGGCGACCACGGCGGACAGCACTCGGGCTAGTCGGTCGGCGAATCCCTGTACCGTTCTCGCGTCGAAAAGGTCCGTCGCGTACGTGAAGAAGCCACCGATCCCAGCGGGCGCCCCCGATTCGTCATACGCATCGCCAACGATCAAATGCAGATCGAACTGCGACACAGCCACATCGGCATCGACACCGGCCACCGTCAAACCGGGCAGCTCCAGCGCGGTACGCGCAATGTTCTGAAACGACAACCCCACCTGGAACAACGGATGACGCGCCGTCGACCGGGGCGGATGCAACACCTCCACCAACCGCTCGAACGGCACATCCGCGTGCGCGAACGCCTGCAGATCGATATCCCGCTGCCGCGCAAGCACATCCGCGAACGATTCGCCGCCGTCCATGCGCGATCGGAACACCACCGTATTGACGAACATGCCGATCAGATCGTCGAGCTCGCGCTCACCGCGCCCGGCGACAGGCGTACCGACAGCGATGTCATCCGAACCCGACAACCGGGCCAGCAGCACCGCGAACGCCGTGTGCACCACCATGAACAACGTGGCGCCGTGCGCACGGGCGAGTTCGACCAATCCGGCATGCGTCACCGCATCGATGTCGACATCCACCCGCGCACCAGCCATCGACGCCACGGCTGGACGGGGGCGATCAGCAGGCAACTCCAGCATGTCGGGCAGATCGGCCAGCTGCTCACGCCAGAACGCGATCTGCTGGGCGGCGATCGACTCCGGATCGGATTCCGCACCGAGCACAGCCTGCTGCCACAACGCGTAATCCGCGTACTGCACCCGCAACGGCAACCATCCCGGCGCCTCGCCCGAGATATGTGCCGAATAGGCGGTCATCACGTCCCGCACCAACGGACGCATGGACGACGCATCCGCCGCGATGTGATGCACAACCACAGCGAGCACGTATTCGGGCGGCGATCCGCTCGGCGTATCGGCGATTTCCAGCAGCCGCACCCGCACCGGCACTTCGGCGGTCACATCGAAGGGCGTGGCCGCGAGCGCTCGCACCTCGCCCGCGACCTCGCCCGCACCGATCGGATGCGCCGCCACGTCCAGCGTCGCCTGTCCGGCCGCCAGCAACACCTGGACCGGACCATCCGTGGTCTCCGGGTACACGGTACGCAGCACTTCATGCCGCGCGACGACATCATGCAACGCCGCGCCCAGCGCCACCACATCCAGAGCACCGGTCAACCGCAACGCGAACGGCAAGTTGTATGCGGCCGAACCGATCCGGTCCCCCGCGCCATCGGACTGATCGAAGCGATTCAGGAACCACATGCGCCGCTGCGCCAACGACAACGGCAAGCGCTCCGGACGCACGACACTGCCCAGCTCCACGCCGCGCTCACCGTGTGCCCGCGACTCGATCGCCGCCGCCATCGCCGCGACCGTTGGCGTCTCGAACAACGCCCGCACCGGCACCTTGGCGCCCACCGCCGCACCCAACCGGGCCACGACCTGGGTGGCGATCAGCGAATTGCCGCCGAGCGCGAAGAAATCGTCATCCGCGCCCACGCGCCCCGACCCCAGCACCTCACCGAATACTCCCGCCACGATCTCCTCGACCGGCGTGGCGGGCGCACGGAATTCGCGCGCGGTGAAGGTCGGCTCGGGCAGCGCCTTGCGGTCCAACTTGCCGCTGGGATTCAGCGGAAACTCGTCCAACGCCACAATCGCGGCCGGAATCATATAGGCGGGCAGCATTTCACCGACCGCCGCGAGCAATTCGGCCTGCTCGATCGATTCTCCCGGCGCGGGAACCACGTAGGCCACCAGCTGGTCGCCCAGCGACGAAGGCGCGACCACAGCCACCGCCTGGCTCACCGACGGCTGCGCCAGCAATGCCGTATCGATCTCCCCCAGCTCGATGCGCTGACCACGGAACTTCACTTGGAAATCGGTCCGGCCGAGGTAGTCGAGCCGGTGCGGCAAGTCCTCGGTCGGTGCGAGCCAGACCACCAGGTCACCGGTTCGGTACATCCGCTCACCGAAGCCGAACGGGTTGGCCACGAACCGATCCGCGGTGAGATCGGGACGACGCACATAGCCGCGGGCCAGCTGATCACCGGCCAGGTACAGCTCGCCCGGCACACCGGCAGGCACCGGCCGCAGGTGCGAATCCAGCACGTACACCCGGGTATTCCACTGCGGCACACCGATCGGGACGGACCGCGTGTCGACGGCCGTCGCGGGCCAGTAGGTCACCGACACCGCCGCCTCGGTCGGACCGTACAGGTTGTGCACCGCCGCCTCCGACACCACCCGCACCGCGGCAACGCTTTCCGGCGGCAGCGCCTCGCCGATCACGAAGATGTCCCGCAAGCTGGGGCACGAACCGGGCGCCGTGTGCGTGGCGAACACCGTCAGCATGGAGGGCACGAAGTCGGTGACCGTCACGCCCTGTGCGGCAATGGTTTCCGCGATGTAGCCCGGATCGCGATGTCCGTCGTGGGTCGCGACGACCAGCTTCGCACCCACGCGCAGCGGCATGAAGTAGCCCCACAGCGAAACGTCGAACGTGGTCGCCGTCTTTTGCAGATACACGTCATCGGGATCGAGCGGATACGCCGCGAGCATCCAGCTGATCTGGTTCTGAATCGCGTGGTGGGAAATCGCGACACCCTTGGGGCGGCCGGTCGAGCCCGACGTGAAGATCACGTACGCCGGATGGTGCGGCGATACCGGACGCACCAATTCCTCGGCGCGCACGGGCGTATCGTCGAACCGATCCGGATTCACGGCGTCCAGCAGCAGGACCGCAGTGCCTTCCGGCACGTCGACCACGTCGGCTGAGGTGGTGAGCACGCAGACCGGCTGGGCGGTCTGGAGAATGTGCGCGATGCGTTCGGCCGGATGATCCGGATCCAACGGCACAAACGCCCCGCCCGCCGTCACGATCGCATACATCCCCACCACGAGATCCAGCGACCGCCGTACCGCCAAGCCCACCAGCGACTCCGCACCCACACCCTGCGAAATCAACAACCGCGCCAGACGATTCACCCGCGCGTCGAACTCACGATAGGTCAGCTCGGCGCCCTCGTAGACCACCGCGACCTCGTTCGCATACGCGTCCACCATGCGCCGATAGCCGTCCAGCAATAATTCTTCCGGCACCGGATACCGCGTGCTGTTCCACTCGAGCAGCATGCGCTCGCGCTCGGCGGGCGCCAGCAGATCGATCGCACCGATCGCCTGATCGGGGTCCGCGGCGACAGCGGCGAGCAATTGCTCCAGCCGCCAAGCGAACTCGGCAATCGTCGCCTCGTCGAACAGGTCGGTGGCATAGGTGAACATCGCCGTGAAACCCGCTGCGCCACCGTCCCCGCCGGGCACCACCGTCAATTGCAGATCGAACTTCGCGACCGCACCGCCGAACTCCACCGTCCGCGCGGACAAGCCCGGCAGATCGACCTCGGGTTTGTTCATGTTCTGGAAGAACAGCGCCACCTGGAACAGCGGGTGGTGCGCCTGCGATCGCACCGGGTCGAGCACCTCGACCAATCGCTCGAACGGCAGCTCGGCATGCGAGAACGCGGCCAGATCCGTCTCTTTCGCCTGGGCGAGCAGCGTGCGGAACGACGCGCCGAGGTCGATCCGGGTGCGCAGCACCAGCGTGTTGACGAACATGCCGATCAGCCCGTCGAGTTCCCGCTCGCCACGACCGGCGACGGGCGTGCCGATGGTGATGTCGTCGGTGCCGGTGAGGCGAGCGAGCAGCACCGCGAACGCGCTGTGCAACACCATGAACTCCGAGGCGCCTGCACCGTGCGCCAGTTCGGCGAGTCCATGGTGCACCGCGGCGTCCACCGCGAAGGTGTACTCCGCGCCCTGTCCGGACGCGACGGGCGGGCGCGGCCGGTCCGAGGGCAGGTCGATCCGGTCCGGAATGCCCGCCAGGGCACGACGCCAGTACGCGATCTGCGCCGCCGCGACCGAATCCGGGTCGCTCTCGTCGCCGAGCACGGCGCGCTGCCAGAGCGTGTAGTCCGCGTACTGCACCGGCAGCGGAGCCCACGCCGGCTTCGCCGCGTTGCGCCGGGAAAGGAACGCGCTGAGCAGGTCCCGCAGGAACGGCGCGACCGAGGCGCCGTCGGCGGCGATGTGGTGCACCACCACCATGATCACGTGGTCCTCGGGGCCGAGCTCGGCCAGCGCGATGCGCAGCGGCACCTCGGCCGCGACATCGAACCCGGCCAGCGCTGGTCCGCGCAACCAGTCGAGCAGTTCGTGCTCGGCGATCGGCTTCGGCGCGAGGTCGGGGACGGCTCGGGACGCGGGCACGATCAGCTGATAGCCCGTGCCGTCCACTGCCGGATACATCGTCCGCAACGTCTCATGACGCTCGATCACGTCCGCGACCGCCGCCTGCAACGCCGCCACATCCAACGCACCCGACAGCCGCACCGCGAATGGAATATTGTTCGCCGCCGAACCAGTATCGAACTGATTCAAAAACCACATCCGCTGCTGCGCGAGCGACAACGGCACCCGTTCCGGACGCTCCACCGCCACCAACGCCTGCCGGTCCCCCGCGCCCTTCAGCGGCTCCAACCGTGCGGCGAGCCCGGCGACGGTGGGGCTCTCGAAGACCAGCCGGGCGGGCACCCGCGCGACGATGGCCGCCCCCATACGGGCCGCGACCTGCGTCGCGATCAGTGAATTGCCGCCCAGCTCGAAGAAGTCGTCGTCCGCGCCGACCGGCGCACCCGGGCCGAGCAGTTCGGCGAACACCTCGGCGACCAGCTCTTCCAGCGGGCCGACCGGTGCGCGGAACACCTTGGTCTGCAAGCGCGGTACCGGCAGCGCCCCGCGGTCCAGCTTGCCCACCGGGGTCAGCGGGATCTTCTCCAGCACCATGACCACCGTCGGCACCATGTGCGCGGGCAGGCTTCGCTCGGCGAAGGCGGCCAGTTCGGCGGCGTCCGCGACCATCCCGGACGCGGCGTGCACGTAGGAGACGAGAATCGTGGTGCCGCTGTCCAGATCGTGCCCGACGGTGACGGCGAAGTCGACGCTCTCGTGCGCGGCCAGCACCGCATCGATCTCACCCAGCTCGATCCGGAAGCCACGGATCTTCACCTGGAAGTCATTGCGACCCAGATATTCCAACTCGCCGTTCGGCGACCAGCGCACCAGATCACCGGTGCGGTAGAGCCGTGAGCCGTTCGCGTCGAACGGGTTCGCCACGAACCGGGACGCGGTCAGCTCGCGCCGTTCATGGTAGCCGCGGGCCAGCTGGGCGCCGGTGATGTACAGCTCGCCGACCACGCCGCTCGGCACGGGGGCCAAGCGTTCGTCCAGCACATACTCGGTGACGGCCCGGATCGGCGCACCAATGGTCACCGGCTGCTCCGGCACCAGCGGCGCGCTGATATTTGTCATGATCGTGGTCTCGGTCGGCCCGTACCCGTTGCAGAACTCGCGGGTCCGCCCGCCGGAGACCGGTAGCACCCAGCGGCGCACCAGGTCCGGTGGGCACGCCTCGCCACCGGCGACCACCACGCGCAACTCGTCGAGGCCCGCCGGGTCCACCGAGGCGAGCGCGGCGGGCGTGACGAAGGCGTGGGTGACGCCCTCCCTGCGCACCAGGGACGCGAACTCCTCGCCGCCGAACACGGTGGGCGAAGCGACCACCATCGTGGCCGCACCACCGAGCGCGAGAAGCAGTTCCAGCACCGACGCATCGAACGAGGGCGACGCGAAATGCAATGTCCGCGACGCACTCGTCACCCGGTACCGATCGCGCTGCTCGGCACAGAAACTCGCCAGCCCCGCCTGGGTGACGACCACGCCTTTCGGCTTGCCGGTGGATCCGGAGGTGTAGATGACATAGGCCGGATGCTCTGCCCGTAGCGGGCGCACCCGATCGGTGTAGGTCACCGGGTCGGCCGGGAACTCCTCCAGCCGCCGCGCGCACTCGGTGGTGTCGATGGACAGCCACTCGACCCGGTCCGGCAGGTCGGCGCGGACCTCGTCGACGGCCAGCCCGAAGACCGACCCGGAATCGACGATCATGTGCTCGACGCGATCGGCGGGATAGTTCGGATCGACCGGGACGAACCCGGCGCCCGTCTTGGCCACCGCCCACACCGCGACCACGGAGTCGATCGAACGCGGTATCCCGATCGCGACCAAGTCCTCGGGGCCAACGCCGCGATCGATCAGCAGCCGCGCAAGGCGGGTGGACCGCTCGTCCAGCTCGGCGTAGCTCAGTGTGCCCAGCGTGCTGGTGGCGTCGGCGAAGATCAAGGCGGTGCCGCCCGGATTGGCCTCCACCGCGGTGGCCATCAGCTGCGGCAGCGTGGTGACACGGGTGCGGCGGGTCCGGGTCGGACGTACACGGGCCGGGCGGGTCATGCGCGCACCGCTTCCGCAGTCTCGTCACACCGCTGCCCGACCGCCCGAACCATCGAGATGCCTAACCCTGTCTGTTGTCGCCACGCACCCCCCGCCCTCATGATCATCGAACGCGCATGCCGATCGTTACCGATCCGCCGCGGCGCACACGCGACCGACCACGAGTTCCCGGAGCGCGCGCTGCCGGGCGGGAGTGCTCGAGACGATTATTCCCTCCCGACGCGAGATTCGGGCCACGAAGTCGGCAGTGCCCGGCCAAGTGGCGGCCGAGCCCGCCGAAGCGGCTCGCGCTGCGGTAGCGCGGCCGTTCCAGGGCCAGGTCGGGAAGGTACTGCCCCGCCGTCGTGCCGCCCTGATCGCCCACACCTACTCCGGCGGATCGAGCAACGTCGCGAGCTGGGGACCGATCTCGGCGAGAGCCTCGGGCGAGGCCATCTGCTGATGATTCGCGTTGATGGGTCTGTCGACGATGTCTCCTACCACGTACGGCTGCCATCGGGTCGCTGCCGCCCGCAGGTCGGCTTCGGTCTGGCCCGGGCCGCCGATGCCGGCGCTGAAGTACTCGAGCGTGCCGTGGTACACCTGCGGGCGGTGTTCGGCGATCAGTTCGACCGAACGCACCGCACTGCGATAGATCCGCCGCAACCGCTCCTTGGTCAGCACGGCCAGCTCGGGCGGAATCGACGCGTGCAAGGAGTCCAGCGCCTCCTCGCTGAGCTCGTGGATGTCACCTTCCTCGGAGATCGCGTCCCCGCCGATACCGATCTCGGCCAAACCCTGGCGGATCGCCCCGCGGAAATCGGAGACATCCACGTCGGGGTAGCTGTCCAGCATGGCCAGCAGGACCACCTGTTCGCCTGCCGCCTGCAGCTCGGTCGCCACCGCATGGGCCGTGACGCCGCCCAACGACCAGCCGAGCAGCCGGTATGGTCCCTCCGGCTGCACCGCCCGGATCTCGGCGGCGTAGCGGCGGGCCATCTCGGTGAGCGAGCCGGGCAGATACCCGTCTTCCGAAAGCGCAGGCGACTGGATGCCGAGAATGGGCTGCTCGGCGGGCAGGTACCGGGCGAGACCCACGTAGCTCCACGACAGCCCGTACATCGGATGCAGACAGAACAACGGATCCGCTGTCCCCTCCGCCCGGATCGGCAGCAGCACCCCGAGCCCGTCGTCGGGATCAGGGCCGAAGCTGTAGCCCTGTGCGATCGCCGTCTCGATCCGGCTGCTGAGTCCTGCGACGGTGGAATCGGTGAAGAACCACTGCACCCGGACCTCGGCGCCGGTCACGCGACGCAACCGGCTCACCGCCTGCGTCGCGACCAGGGAATTACCGCCGAGGCCGAAGAAGTCGTCGTCGAGACCGACCTCGGAGACGCCGAGGACGTCGCCGAACACTCCGGCCACGGCCTGTTCCAGGGGCGTGACCGGTGCGCGGAAGCGCGCCTGCTCGAGCACGGGCTTGGGCAACGCCGCTCGGTCGAGCTTGCCATTCGCGTTCAGCGGAAGCGCGGTCAGCTCGATGAGGGTGGTCGGCACCATGTACGACGGCAGTTCCGCGGCGAGTGCCGAGCTGAGCCGCTGCGTATCGATGTCGCCGTCGGCGCCGACGACATAGGCGACGAGACGATCTCCCGCGTTCGGATCGCTATGGGCGACCACCGCGGCGGCCGCGACCGCGTCCTGGCGCAGCAGCGCCGCCTCGATCTCACCGAGTTCGATACGGAAACCACGAATCTTCACCTGGAAATCCGTACGACCCCGATACTCCAGCTCACCAGCACCGTTCCAGGCGACCAAGTCACCAGTGCGATACATCCGCGCACCCGGCTCGAACGGACTCGCCACGAACCGATCCGCCGTCAAATCCGCACGACCGAAATAACCACGCGCCAACTGCGCACCAGCCAAATACAACTCACCGGAAACACCCACCGGCACCGGACGCAACCGGGAATCGAGCACGTAGACCTGGCTGTTCCACTCCGGCACACCAATCGGCACCGAAGCCGTATCCGCCTTCGTCACCCGATGACTGGTGATGGACACCGCCGCCTCGGTGGGGCCGTACAGGTTGTACAGCGCCACCTCGGGATCGGCGGACCGGAAACGCTGCGCGGTCGCGGCGGGCAATGCCTCACCGATGGCAAGCACCCGCCGCAACGACGCGGGCAAGCGGGCCTCCGATTCGGTCAGCAATGCGTCGAGCATGGAAGGCACCACGTGCAGCGTGGTCACCGCGGTCTCGCGGATGAGGTTGTCCAGGTACGCCGGATCACGATGCCCATCCGAAGCCGCGATCACCAGTCGGCCGCCGGAGACCGCGGCGGACCAGAACTCCCACACCGAAAGATCGAACGTCGCCGCGGTCTTCAACAGCATCGCGTCGTCGGATCCCAACCCGAACTCGGCTTGCTTCCAGAGCAACTGGTTGACGATCGCACCGTGTGGGACGGCGACACCCTTCGGCCGACCGGTCGAGCCCGAGGTGAAGATCACGTAAGCCGTGGCGGCCGAAGTGAGATCGCCGCGACGTTCGGCGGCAGCGATCGGCCCGTCCGCGTAGTCCGACAGGTCGAGTTCGTCGATCCGCACCACAGCAGCCGCGTCCAGATCGGCGGAGACCCCGTCGGCGATCTCCGCGCGTGCGCTCTCGATGACCGCGGCGTCCACTTCGTCGCGGCTTGTCGTCAGCACGAACGCCGGGGCCGCGGTGGCGAGGATGTACTCGATCCGCTCGGCGGGATGATCCGGATCGATCGGTACATACACCGCACCGGCTTTCGTGACCGCGTACATGGCGACCACGAGATCGACCGAGCGGCCGATGGCCAGCGCTACCCGCGATTCCACGCCGATACCTCGCGCGATCAGGTACCTGGTGAGGCGGTTGACGCGACGGTCGAGTTCGTCGTAGGTCAGTGTCCGAGCGCCCGCGCCGTCATCGGCGACGATGGCGATGGCGTCGGGTGTGGCGGCGACCGATGCCTCGAGCAACGACACCAGCGTCGCGGACCGGTCCACCTGGTGAGCGGTAGCGTTGCGGCCCGACACCAGCTCGGTCAGTTCGGTCTCGTCCAGCCAGGGCAGGTCACCCACCGGCTTCGTCGGTTCCAGCACCGCGGCGCGGATGATCCGCAACAGCCGATCGACGATGTGCTGCACCGTGTCCCGATCGAACATGTCCGTGGCGTAGGTGATGAAGCCACCGATGCCCGCCGGGCTTCCGTCCTCGTCATAGCCGTCGGCCACGATCAGATGCAGATCGAACTGCGAGAGCTGCGTGTCGATAGCGACGGTCTCGACCGAGAGCCCCGGCAGCTCCAGCGAGGCCCTGCCGAGATTCTGGAACGACAGACCCACCTGGAACAGCGGATGCCGCGCGGTCGAGCGCACCGGATTCAGTACCTCGACGAGACGTTCGAACGGCACATCGGCATTGGCGAAGGCCTGGACATCCGTTTCGCGCTGGCGAATCAGCAGATCCGCGAACGACTCTGCCGTATCGACCCTGCTGCGCAGGACCAGCGTGTTGACGAACATGCCGATCAGCTCGTCCAGGAGGGCCTCGCCACGACCGGCTATCGGCGTGCCGATCGCGATGTCCTCGGTTCCCGACAACCGGGCCAGCAGCACCGCGAACGCGGTGTGCACGACCATGAACAGGGTTGCGCCCTCGGCCCTGGCCAGCTCGATCAACGCCCGGTGGGTCTGCGCATCGATGTGCACATCGACCTTGCCACCGGCGAACGACTGCATGGGCGGGCGCGGGCGATCCGACGGCAGATCCAACTGATCCGGCAGGCCCGCCAACGCGGTCTGCCAGTAGGAGATCTGCTCGACCGCAAGCGAATCCGCGTCGTCCTCGCTGCCGAGCAGCTCCCGCTGCCAGACGCTGAAATCGGCATACTGCACCGGCAGCGGCGCCCAACTCGGCGTCGTACCGTTCGAACGCGCCGTGTATGCCGCCATCAGATCTCGCGTCAGCGGGCCCACCGACCAGCCATCGGCACTGATGTGGTGCACGGCCATGGCCAGCACGTAGCCGTGCTCGGCTCCCGCATCGTCGATCTCGAACAGTTCCACCCGCAGCGGCACGTCATTGGTGACGTCGAAGATGGTCGAGACCACTTCCAGCACAGCGGATTCGATGTCCGACGCGGCGACCGTCCGCACGACCAGGTCCGGGATGGCCTGTGCCGGGGGCAGGATCACCTGCGCCGGGCCGGAGTCGGTCTGCGGGTAGACGGTGCGCAGGATCTCGTGCCTGCCGACCACGTCCCCGATGGCGGCCCGCAGCGCGGGGACATCGAGGTCACCGGCCAGCCGCACCGCGACCGGCACGTTGTAGGCCGCCGATTCGGTGTCGAACTGGTTGAGGAACCACATGCGCTGCTGCGCGAGCGACAGCGGGATCTGCTCCGGGCGCGGACCGGCCACCAGCGCACGGCGCCCACCGGCACCCGCCTGCTGTTCGACCTTCCGCGCCAGCCCGGCCACCGTGGCGGCCTCGAACAACAAACGCACCGGGACCTGCGCGTCCAGTGCCGCACCCAATCGGGCCGCGACCTGCGTGGCCAGCAGCGAGTTCCCGCCGAGCGCGAAGAAGTCGTCATCGCGGCCGAGGTAGCTCGAGCCGGCTCCGTCGCCGAGCCCGAGCACGTCGGCGAACGTGTCGGCGACGATCTGTTCGATCGGCGTGGTCGGCGCGCGGAAGACCGCCTTTTCGAAGGTGGGCTCGGGCAGTGCTTTTCGATCGAGCTTGCCGACCGGGGTCAGCGGAATCTCGTCCAGTACCACGATGGCGGCGGGCACCATATGCGGCGGCAGAGTCCGCGCGGCATGCTCGGTGAGCTCCGCGGAATCGATGGACCGGCCCTGGACGGCGAGCACATAGGACACGAGCGCTTTTCCACCGGCCGTATCGCGGCCGAGCGTGACCGCGAACTCGACATCGTCGTGGCCGCTGAGCACCGCGTCGATCTCGCCGAGTTCGATGCGGAACCCGCGGATCTTGACCTGGAAGTCCGAGCGACCGACGTAGTCCAGTGCCCAATCCGACCCAGGCACGGCTTCGCCGGTCCGCTCGACGGGCGCGGCATACCACCGCACCACGTCACCGGTCCGGTACATCCGCGAGCCCGGCTCACCCCACGGGTTCGCGACGAACCGGTCCGCGGTCAGCCCCATCCGGTGCTGGTAGCCGCGGGCCAGCGCGCCACCGGCCAGATACAGCTCGCCGACGACCCCGGGCGGCACCGGATTGAGCCGTGCGTCCAGCACCAGCGCGGACATGCCGTGGACCGGCTTGCCGATCGTGATGTGCTGTCCGGCGGTCAAGGTGGCGTACGACGCGATGATCGTCGCCTCGGTCGGACCGTACCCGTTGACGTACCGCCGTCCCGGCTGCCATTTCGCCAGCAGTTCCGGCGTCGTGGCATCGCCGGCGACCGAAACGACCTCGAAGTCGTCCAGTCCGTCCGGCGCGACCGTGCCGAGCATCGCGGGCGTGATCACCGCGTGCGTCACCGCTTCGGCGCGCAGCAGCTCGCCCAGATCCGCACCACCCAGGATGGTCGGCGGCACGATCACCAGGGTCGCGCCGTTATAGAACGCGCACAGCCATTCCAGCACCGAGACGTCGAAGCTCGGCGAGCAGACGTGCAGGAACCGGTGCTGCGCCTGGATGCCGTACAGCTCGGTCGCGTAATCGGCCAAGCTCGCCAGCCCGGCGTGGGTGACGGTGACGCCCTTCGGCAGACCCGTCGATCCCGACGTGTAGATCACATATGCCGGATGCCGGACGGTCAGCGGCGCGATCCGGTCCGCATCGGTGACCGGCGTCGTGGGCTCATCCGCCAGCAACTCCTCCGTGGCGGGATCGTCGAGCACCAGCCATGCGACATCGTCGGGCAACCGGTCCACGTACTCGGCGCCGGTGAGCCCGATCACGGCCCGCGAATCGGTCACCATGTGCCGCAACCGATCCGCCGGGTAAGCCGGGTCGATCGGCACGTACGCGCCACCGGCTTTGGCCACCGCCCACACCGCGGCGACCATCTCGTACGACCTCGAGAAGGACAGCGCGACCAGCTTTTCCGGGCCGACGCCACGCTTGATCAGGACCCGCGCCAATCGCGACGAGTACTCGTCGAGCCTGCGGTAGGTGATCGACCGGCCCCGATCGCGCACCGCGATGTGCCCCGGGCTGAGCTGCGCACCGCGGGTCAAGAGATCCGGTAGCAGCCCCGGAGCCAGCACGTCGTCACCGTGGACGTGGGTCAGCAGCCCGCGCTCGGAGTTGTCCAGTATCGGCAGGTCGCCGACCGGACGGTGCGGCGCGGCGACGATCGCCTCGAGTAGGCGGGTGAACCGCTCGGCGAACACCCGCACCGTGCCGTCATCGAAAAGGTCACGGGCGAAGGAGAACTCGGCGTACATGCCGACACCGTCCGTAGCATCGCCTGCCTCCCGGACAGTGAGGAACAGATCGAATTTCGCGGTCTCGACATCGAAATCGACGGCCTCGACGCGCAACCCGGGCAGTTCGAAACCGGCGTTCGGCAGGTTCTCGAACGACAGCGCCACCTGGAACAGTGGATGCCGCGCGGTGGATCGTTCCGGGTTCAGGATTTCCACCAGGCGCTCGAACGGGATGTCCGCGTGCGCGAATGCCTCCAGGTCGGCGTCCTTGGCCCGCGCGAGCAGGTCACCGAAGGCGTCCTCGCCGCGCACATCCGTGCGCAGTACCAGGGTGTTGACGAACATGCCGATCACGTCGTCCAGTTCGGCCTCGCCGCGGCCCGCGATCGGAGTGCCGATGGCGATGTCACCGGTACCCGACATGCGGGCCAGGAACAGCGCCAGCGCGGCGTGCACGACCATGAACATCGTCGCGTTGTGCTCGCGAGCCAGCCGGGTCAGCCCTGCGTGCACCTGGGCGTCGATGGTGAAATCGATCTTGCCGCCGGCGAACGACTGCGCGACCGGGCGGGGCCGGTCGGTGGGCAGGTTGAGCTCGTCGGGCAGACCGGCCAGCGCGGCCCGCCAGTATTCGGCTTGCTGCGAGATCAGGCTCTGCGGATCGGTTTCCGAACCGAGCACCTCACGCTGCCAGATGCTGAAATCCGCGTACTGCACCGGCAACGGGGCCCAGCCGGGTGCCACACCGCCGCTGCGGGCGACATAGGCCAGCATCAGATCACGGACGAGCGGCCCCATCGACCAGCCGTCCGCGCTGATGTGGTGCGCCACGAACACCAGGATGTATTCGGTTCCGCCGAGCTGGAACAACTCGGCACGGAACGGAACTTCCACCGTGACGTCGAAACCGGCGACAACAGCCCGATGCACCTCCAGGGCGACGCGGTCCGGGCCGAGCGGCACCGGTGTGACATCGACCGGCACCTCGTGCGGCGCCAGGATCCGTTGCACCGGTCCATCGGAGGTCTGCGGGTAGATCGTGCGCAGAATCTCGTGCCGCGCAACCATATCCGTGATCGCTGAGTGCAGCGCCGCGACGTCCAGTTCGCCGGTCAGCCGGATCGCGACGGGGATGTTGTTGACCGCGGAGGCGGTGTCGAACTGGTTGAGGAACCACATCCGCTGCTGCGCCAACGACAACGGAATCTGCTCCGGACGCGGACCAGCCACCAGAGCGCGGCGACCACCAGCACCCGCATGCTGCTCCACCTTCGCCGCCAAACCAGCCACCGTCGACGCCTCGAACAACACACGCACCGGAACACGCGCATCCAACCCCGCACCGATCCGCGCCGCGACCTGCGTCGCCAACAACGAATTACCACCCAAGGCAAAGAAGTCGTCATCCGCACCGACGCGTTCGACACCGAGCACCTCGGCGTACACCGACGCCACGATCTCCTCGATCGGCGTGGACGGCGCACGGAACGCCTGAACCTCGAACTCCGGCTCCGGCAACGCCTTGCGATCCAGCTTGCCATTGACGTTCAACGGCAGAGCGTCCAACACCACAAACGCCGACGGCACCATGTACGACGGCAAACCCGCGGACAGCGCCGACTTCACCTCAGCGACATCGACACCCACACCCACACCCACATCGGCATCGGCATCGGCATCGGCATCGGCATCGGCATCGGCATCGGCATCGGCATCGGCATCGGCATCGGCATCGGCATCGGCAGGGACAAGGTAGGCGACCAGCCGGTCACCGGTCTTCGGATCGGACTTCGCGATCACCGCGGTCTGCGCGATCTGCGGCAGCGCCAACAGGGCTGCTTCGATCTCACCCAACTCGATACGGAACCCACGAATCTTCACCTGGAAATCTGTACGACCCCGGTACTCCAGCTCACCGCTGCTGTTCCACGCGACCAAGTCACCCGTGCGATACATCCGCACACCAGGCTCGAACGGATTCGCCACGAACCGATCCGCCGTCAGATCCGCGCGTCCGAAATAACCGCGCGCCAGCTGCGCACCCGCCAGATACAACTCACCCGAGACACCATCCGGCACCGGACGCAGACGCGAGTCCAGCACGTACACCTGGCTGTTCCACTCCGGCGCACCGATCGACACCGACACCTCATCTGCGAGGGTCACCCGGTGGCTGGTGATCGACACCGCCGCCTCGGTCGGACCATACAAGTTGAACAACTCGGTACGCGGGTACTCCCGCAGCACCCTTTGCGCGACCGCACCCGGCAAAGCCTCACCGATCGCCAGCACCCGCCACAACGAGTTCGGCATCCCCGCAGTCGACAAAGCATCCAGCATCGAGGGCACCACGTGCAGGGTGGTCACCCATTCCCGAGCCATCAACTCGTTCAGATACGCCGGATCCCGATGCCCGTCCGGTGCCGCGATGACCAAGCGGCCACCACACACAGCCGCCGTCCAGAACTCCCACACCGACAAGTCGAACGTCGCCGCAGTCTTCAACAGGACCGCGTCCGCGGCGTCGAGACCGAATTCGATGATCTTCCACTGCAACTGATTCGCAATCGCCCCATGCGAGACCGCGACACCCTTCGGGCGACCAGTCGAACCGGAAGTGAAGATCACGTACGCAGTGTTCTCCGGACGCAACTGCCCAACCCGATCAACATCAGTGACCGGAGAGGCAGCCACGGCAGCCAGGTCGAGTTCATCGATCCGCACCAGCCGCGCAACATCGGTATCGAACTGCGCATCGGCGTTGGTCAGCACACACACCGGTGCCGCCGTCTCGAGAATGTATTCGGTCCGCTCAGCCGGATGATCCGGATCGATCGGCACATACGCAGCACCGGCTTTCGCGACCGCGTACATGGCGACCACGAGATCCACCGACCGGCGCAGAGCCAGCGCCACCCGCGCTTCCGGGCCGACGCCTTCCGCGATCAGAGAGCGTGCCAAACGGTTGACCCGGGCATCCAACTCGGCGTACGTCAACTCCACCCGGCCGGCACCAGCCGGATCGTCACCGACCAGTGCCACGGCCTTCGGATCCGCCGCGACGGTGGCATCCAACAACGACACCAACGTCGCCGTCGAATCCAGCATGGAACCGGTCGCATTACGGCCGACGACCAACTCCATCCGCTCCACGGCGTCGAGCAGTTCGAGGTCACCCACCGGCGTGCGCGGCGCGGCGATGATCTCACCCAGCAAACGCGCGAACCGATCCACAAAGCCCTGCACCGTATCGCGATCGAACATGTCAGTCGCATAGGTGAATACGCCAGTGACACCAAGTGGTTCGCCCCCATCGCCATAGTGATCGGCGGCGATCAAGTGCAGGTCGAACTGCGACAGCTCGGTGTCGACATCCAGCCCCGACACACCCAAGCCCGGCAGTTCCAGCGCGGCTTGCGCAAGGTTCTGAAACGACAAACCAACCTGGAACAACGGATGCCGCGCGGTCGAACGGACCGGGTTGAGCACCTCCACCAAACGCTCGAACGGCACATCAGCATTAGCGAACGCCTGAATATCGGTCTCACGCTGACGGGCCAACAAATCGGTGAACGCCTCATTCGCATCCACTCGGGTCCGGAACACCAGGGTGTTGACGAACATACCGATCAGATCATCCAGGGCGGCTTCACCACGACCCGCCATCGGCGTACCGATCGCGATGTCATCAGTCCCGGACAACCGAGCCAGCAGCACCGCCAGCGCGGTGTGCACGACCATGAACAGCGTCGCGCCCTCCGCACGCGCCAACTCGATGAGGGCTTGGTGGGTCTGGGCGTCCACCCGCAACTCGACCTTGCCACCCGCAAACGACTGCACCGCAGGACGCGGCCGATCCGACGGCAGATCCAACTGATCCGGCAACTCCGCCAACGCCTGCTTCCAATAAGCAACCTGCCTAGCGGACAACGACTCCGGATCATCCTCGCTACCGAGCAGCTCACGCTGCCAGATGCTGTAATCCGCGTACTGCACCTGCAACGGCGCGAAATTCGGTGCATCCCCCATCGAGCGAGCCGCATACGCCGTCATCAGATCCCGCGTCAATGGGCCCACCGACGAACCATCACAGGAAATGTGATGCACTACCATCGCCAGCACATATTCCGCGGGCTCGGAATCAGTGGGACGCGCCGACCGCATACCAGCGGAACCCGCGGACAGAGCGTGCGAATCGGCCGATGCGACCTGGAACAACGCGACCCGAACCGGCACCTCGGTGGTCACATCGAAGATCGTCGACGTCAAGGCCGCCACGGCGGATTCGATATCCTCCGGCGCCACCGATCGGACGTCCAAGCGCGGCACTGCCTGGCTCGGCGGCAGGATGACCTGGACCGGACCGGCTGCACCCGCATCCCCCGAACCCACCCCGAGCTGCGGGTAGATGGTGCGCAGAACCTCGTGCCGCACCACGACATCCGACACCGCCTGCTGCAACGCGGCAATATCGAGCGCCCCGGTCAGCCGCACCGCGATAGGCACGTTGTACGCCGCGGACTCGGTGTCGAACTGGTTCAGGAACCACATCCGCTGCTGCGCCAGCGACAACGGAATCCGGTCCGGTCGTGCACCCGCCACCAATTCCTGGCGACCGCCCGCTCCCGCGTGCTGCTCCACCCGAAGGGCCAGCCCCGCAACCGTCGCTGCCTCGAACAGGACACGCACCGGCACCCTGGCATCCAACGCCTTACCGAGCCGTGCCGCGACCTGCGTCGCCAGCAGCGAGTTCCCGCCGAGTGCGAAGAAATCGTCGTCAGCGCCGACCCGCCCGATACCGAGCACCTCGGCATACACCGAAGCAACGATCTCCTCGATCGGCGTCGATGGCGCACGAAACACCTGCGCCTCGAACTCCGGCTCCGGCAACGCCTTCCGGTCCAGCTTGCCGTTCACGTTCAACGGCAACGCGTCCAACACCACAAACGCCGAAGGCACCATGTACGACGGCAGGGCCGCGGCCAATACCGACTTCACCTGTGCCACGTCCACACCCGCATCGGAATCGGCGGGCACCAGGTACGCGACCAGACGGTCACCGGTCTGCTGATCCGACTTCGCGATCACTGCCGTCTGCGCGACCTCCGAGTGGGCGCGCAGCGCCGCCTCGATCTCTCCGAGTTCGATGCGGAAACCACGAATCTTCACCTGGAAGTCCGTGCGGCCCTGATACTCCAACTCGCCGTCACGATTCCACGCCACCAGATCACCGGTGCGGTACATCCGTGTCCCGTGCCCGAAGGGATTGGCCACAAACCGATCCGCGGTCAGATCGGCACGCCCCAGATAGCCGCGCGCCAACTGCGCACCCGCCAGATACAACTCACCGGGAACGCCCACCGGCACCGGATGCAACCGCGCGTCGAGGACGTACACCCTGCTGTTCCATGCCGGTGCGCCGATCGGCACCGACACCCGATCGGCATCACTGACCGAATGGCAGGTAATGGACACCGCCGCCTCGGTCGGCCCATACAGATTGAACAGCGCCACCTTCGGGTTCGCGATCTGGAAGCGCTTCGCCGTCTCGGCGGGCAACGCCTCGCCGATCGCCAGCACTCGCCGCAGCGCGCCCGGCGGGATGTCCTTGTCCGCGGTGGCGAGCAATGCCTCGAGCATGGACGGCACCACATGCAAGGTGGTCACCGATTCACGGGCCATCAGGTCGTTCAGATACGCCGGATCACGGTGCCCGTCCGGCGCCGCGAGCACCAATCGGCCCCGGCATACCGCCGCCGACCAGAACTCCCACACCGACAGGTCGAACGTCGCCGCCGTCTTCAACAGCACCACATCATCGTCGTCGAGTCCGAACTCGAACGACTTCCACAGCAACTGGTTCACGATCGCGCCGTGCGACACGGCGACACCCTTGGGGCGACCCGTCGAACCCGATGTGAAGATCACATACGCGGTGTTCTCCGGGCGCAACGGCGCCACCCGCTCACCGTCGGTGACCGCCGCGGCGGATAGCTCGGCGAGGTCGATCCCGTCCAAGCGCACCACAGGCGCGGCAGCGGAGGCGAAACCCGCGTCGGCATTGGTCAATACACAGACCGGTGCCACCGTCTCGAGGATGTAGTCGGTCCGTTCGGCGGGCTGGTCCGGGTCCACGGGCACATACGCACCACCGGCCCGCGCCACCGCGTACATCGCCACTACCAGGTCCACCGACCGGCGCAACGCCAGCGCCACCCGCGACTCCGGGCCGACACCTTCCGCGACCAGGTAGCGGGCCAAACGGTTGACCCGCTCGTCCAGCTCCGTGTAGGTCAGTTCCTGACGATCGCCGCCCGAGTGCTGGACGTCGGCAACCAGCGCGACGGCATCCGGCCCCGCGGCGACGGCGGAATCCAACAACGTCGCCAGCGTCGTCCCGGCCGATGCCACCGGCGTGGACTCATGATGCCCGGACAACTCCGGCCGCGCACTGCCGAGCAGCACAGCGGGATCGATCACTCGGTCGGTGGCATTCCACACCGACAGCACTTCCATCCGTTCGGCTGTCTCGAGAATCTCGACATCCCCGACCGGTGTCGTCGCGTCCGCCACAACGGCGGCGAGAATGCGCGACAACCGCTTGGCGAAGCCCTGCACCGTTGCCGCGTCGAAAAGGTCTGTGGCGTAGGTGAAGTAGCCACCGATACCCGCCGCGTCACCGGCCTCGTCGTAGGCATCGCTCACGATCAGATGCAGATCGAACTGCGATACGTTCAGATCCGCTTCCACCCCGGCGATGGTCAAGCCGGGCAACTCCAGGGCGGTCCGCGCCAGGTTCTGGAACGACAAACCGACCTGGAACAGCGGGTGATGCGCGGTCGAGCGTCGCGGGTTGAGCACTTCCACCAGGCGCTCGAACGGAATATCGGCATTCGCGAACGCTTGCAGATCGGTTTCCCGTTGCCGCGCCAACACTTCGGTGAACGAGTCGCCGCCCGACAGCTGGGTCCGGAACACCACGGTATTGACGAACATACCGATCAGATCGTCTAGTTCACGCTCACCACGACCCGCCACCGGAGTTCCGATCGCGATATCACCGGAACCGGACAGCCGCGCGAGCAGTACCGCGAGCGCGGTATGCACGACCATGAAGAGGGTGGCGCCGTTGGCGCGTGCCAGTCGCACGAGTCCGGCGTGCGTGGCGGCATCCACCGACACCTCGACCCGTCCACCGGCCATCGATGCCACAGCGGGCCTCGGCCGGTCGGTGGGCAGCTCCAGCAGGTCGGGGAGCTCAGCGAGGTGCCCGCGCCAGTACGCGATCTGTTGTGCGGCAATGGACTCGGGATCGGATTCGTCGCCGAGCACGGCTCGCTGCCAGAGCGCGTAGTCGGCGTACTGGACCGGCAGTGGTGTCCACGCCGGGGCGGCACCCGCGCTCCGCGCGGCATACGCCACCATCACGTCGCGTACCAGCGGCCCCATCGACGAGGCGTCGGCGGCGATGTGGTGCACCACGACAGCGAGGACGTGCTCGGGTGGCGACCCGGGCGCGCGTCCATCGATCTCCAGCAGCCGCACCCGCACCGGCACCTCGGAGGTCACATCGAACGGCGTCGACGCCAGGGCGTACACGGCCGTCGCGACCTCGGATTCGGTCATCCGCTCCGGCGCGACATCAAGTTCCACCTGTCCGGCGGGCAGGATGACCTGCACGGGACCATCCGCGCCCGAGTCCACCGGACCCTCTGGATACACAGTGCGCAGCACCTCGTGCCGCGCCACCACGTCGTCGAGCGCCGCACCCAGCGCCGCCACGTCGAGCAGCCCGGTCAACCGAAGCGCGAACGGCAGGTTGTAGGCCGCCGAGCCCGATGCGGCCGCCGGGTCGTCATCGACCTGATCGAACCGGTTCAGGAACCACATCCGCCGCTGCGCCAAGGACAACGGCAATTGCTCCGGCCGCACGAGGGCGCCCAGTTCGACATGGCGGTCGGCATGAACGTGCGACTCGATCGCCGCCGCCAGGTCCGCGACGGTCGACGACTCGAATAGCGTCCGCACCGGAATCCGGGCGCTCACCGCGGCGCCCAACCGCGCCACCACCTGCGTGGCGACCAGGGAGTTGCCGCCGAGGGCGAAGAAATCGTCGTCGGCGCCGACCCGGCTCAGCCCCAGCACCTCACCGAAGACACCGGCGACGATCTCTTCCACCGGTGTTGCGGGAGCGCGGAATTCGCGAGTGCCGAAGGTCGGCTCCGGCAGCGCTCTACGATCCAGCTTCCCGCTCGGGTTCAACGGGAAAGCATCCAACGCGACGATCGTGGCCGGGACCATGTACGCCGGAAGCGTTTCACCGATCCTGGCCAACAACTCCGCAGGCTCGACCGACCACCCCGGCGCGGGAACCACATACCCGACCAGCTGATCCCCCAGCGCCGACGGCGCCACCAGCGCCACGGCCTGACTCACCGAGGGCTGGGCCAGCAAAGCCGTTTCGATCTCGCCCAGCTCGATCCGCTGGCCACGGAACTTCACCTGGAAATCGGTGCGACCGAGGTAATCGAGCCGCTGCGGCAGATCCCCGGCAGCCGCACGCCAGACCACCAGATCGCCGGTCCGGTACATCCGTTCACCGGTTCCGAACGGATTGGCGACGAATCGGTCCGCGGTCAGATCCGGACGGCGAACATACCCGCGGGCAAGCTGGTCACCGGCCAAATACAGTTCTCCAGCCACCCCCGCCGGCACCGGACGCAACCGGGAATCGAGGACGTAGACCCGCGTGTTCCACTGCGGCAACCCGATCGGCACCGATCGCTCATCCGTACCATCGGCGGGCCAGTACGTCACCGACACCGCCGCCTCGGTCGGCCCGTACAGATTGTGCACTCGAGCATCGGACACGGCGTTGACGGCGGCCACCGTCTCCGGCGGCAATGCCTCACCGATCACGAAGATGTGCGCCAGACTCGGGCAGGCGCCGGGGGCGGTATGCGCGGCGAACACCGTCAACATCGATGGCACGAAGTCGGTGACCGTCACCCCGTGCGCGACAATGGTTTCCGCGACGTAAGCGGGGTCCCGATGTCCATCCGGAGTGGCCACCACGAGCTTCGCTCCGACCCGCAGCGGCATGAAGAACCCCCACAACGACACATCGAACGTCGTCGCGGTCTTCTGCAGATACACGTCATCGGGGCTCAGCGGATACTCGGCCAGCATCCACTCGATCTGATTGTTGATGGCCGCGTGCGAAACGGCCACACCCTTGGGCCGGCCCGTCGAGCCCGACGTGAAGATGACATACGCCGGGTGCTGCGGGAGGACCGGCCGCAGCAGCTCCTCGGCGCGCACCGGAGCGCCGTCGAGGTGATCCAGCTCCGGGGAGTCGACATGGAGCACCGCAGTCCCGGGCGGGACCGGCACCGCGTCCGCGGACCTCGTCAGCACACACGCGGGCTGTGCCGTGTCGAGAATGTGCGCGATCCGATCATCGGGATGATCGGGATCCAGCGGCACATACGCACCGCCGGCCGTCACGATGGCATAGATACCGACCACCAGATCGACCGAACGCCGAATCGCCAGCCCCACCAGCGACTCCGCACCCACACCCCGTGAAATCAACAGCCGCGCAAGCTGGTTGACGCGCTCATCGAACTCACGATAGGTGAGCGAGACACCCTCGTAGACCAGTGCGACGGCATCCGGGTCAGCCGCCACTGCCCCGCGATAGCCATCGAGCAGCAGCTCGGCGGCGACCGGGTTGCCGGTGTCGTTCCAGCCGACCAGAATCCGTTCCCGCTCGGCCGGCGCGAGCAGGTCGATGTCCCCGATGACCTGGGCCGGATCCGTCGCCACGGCGGCGAGCAGCCGCTGCAACCGCGCCGCGAACTCCGCGATCGTGGATTCGTCGAACAGATCGGTGGCATAGGTGAACATCGCCGACAGACCGGCCGCGGCATCGTCGTCCTGGCGCGGCACCACGGTCAGCTGAAGATCGAATTTGGCCTGCGCGCCTGCGAGCTCGACGCCGGTCGCGGTCAGGCCGGGCAATTCCAGCCGCGGGGAATCCAGGTTCTGGAAGAACAGCGCGACCTGGAACAGCGGGTGATGCGCTTGCGACCGAACCGGGTCGAGCACCTCCACCAGTCGTTCGAACGGCAACTCGGCATGCGAGAGCGCCGCCAGATCCGTCTCCTTGGTGGCAGCGAGCAGTTCGGCGAACGAAGCGCCGGGATCGACCCGGCTCCGCAACACCAGGGTGTTGACGAACATGCCGATCAGTTCATCGAGTTCACGCTCACCACGTCCGGCGACCGGCGTACCGATGGTGACGTCGTCGCTACCAGACAGCCGGCCGAGCAACACCGCGAACGCGGCGTGTACCACCATGAACAGCGAGGCGCCCGTGCGGTGCGCCAGCTCGCTCAGCTCGGTGTGGATCTCGGCGGGGATCTCGAACGAGAACTCCGCGCCCCGGCCGGTGGCGACGTTCGGACGAGGACGGTCCGCGGGCAGCTCCAGTCGGTCCGGGATGCCATGCAAAGCCGTACGCCAGTAGTCGATTTGGGTCGCGGCCACCGACTCGGGATCGGACTCGTCACCGAGAACCGCGCGCTGCCAGACCGTATAATCCGCATACTGCACCGGCAGTGCCGCCCAGCCCGGCGCGGCGCCGTCGACCCGGGCCAAGTACGCGACCATCAGATCCCGGACCATCGGCGCGATGGACGCACCGTCGGCGGCGATGTGGTGAACCACGACGGCAAGGACGTGCTCGGCGGTGCGAGGGTGACTGTCCGCGGAGTCCGCGCCCGGCACGAGTTCGGCGAGGGCGATGCGCAACGGGACCCGCGCGGTCACGTCGAAACCGGCCGACGCGACATCGAGCAGCCATCCCGGGAGGTCGGCCTCGGCCATCCACTGTGCCGCCAGGTCTGGAACCGCCTGGTCAGCAGGCAGAATCTGCTGATAGCCGGTGCCGTCCAGCGCCGGATACACGGTGCGCAACGTCTCGTGCCGATCGACCAGATCGGCGACCGCCGCCTGCAAGGCCGCCACGTCCAGCGCTCCGGACAGCCGGACGGCGAACGGAATGTTGTTCGCCGCCGAGGCCGGGTCGAACTGGTTGAGGAACCACATCCGCTGCTGCGCCAGCGACAGCGGGATCGGCTGTGCCGTCTCGCCGTCTCGCGGCACCGGTACCAGCGCACGACGGCCACCTGTGCCCTGCAACGAGGTCAGACGTGCCGCGAGTGCCTCGACAGTGGACGCCTCGAAGATCACCCGAGCGGGCATGCGGGTGTCGAGTGCCGCGCCGAGCCGAGCGATCATCTGAGTGGCCAGCAGCGAGTTGCCGCCGAGGTCGAAGAAATCGTCGTCCGCACCCACCGGGCGGTCCGCACTTACCCCGAGCACGTCAGCGAACGTGGTCGCGACGAGCTGCTCGAGCGGAGTGGACGGCGCGCGGAATTCGCGTTCCTGGGCAACGGGTTCGGGCAGCGCGCGGCGATCCAGCTTGCCGTTCGGGCTCAGCGGCAGCGCTTCCAACACCACGATCGCCGTGGGCACCATGTAGGAGGGCAGCCGCGCGGCCACGTGCGTCCGCAACTCGTCCAGGTACGACTGCTCGCCACTCGGGTCGTCGGGTCGCTGCGCACGCACGACGTAAGCGACGAGCTGATCGCCGAGGCGCGCGTCGGACCTGACGATCGCCACCGACTGCGCGACCGAATCGTGCGACCGCAATGCGGATTCGATCTCACCCAGCTCGATTCGCAGACCACGCAGCTTGACCTGGAAGTCGGTGCGGCCGATGAAGGTGAGCGAACCGGTCGCGTCGGCGGAGACGAGGTCGCCGGTGCGGTACATCCGGCTGCCCGGTGCACCGAACGGGTTGGCCACGAATCGATCCGCGGTCAGGTCGGTACGACCGAAATAGCCGCGCGCCAATTGCGCGCCCGCCAGGTACAACTCGCCCGCGACGCCCGACGGCACCGGATGAAGCCGCGAATCCAGGACGTATGCCTGCGTATTCGACACCGGAAGGCCGATCGGGACCGCACCCGTCACGTCGTCGGCGACCGGAGCGTGGGTGGCGTGGACGGTGAATTCCGTTGGGCCGTACAGGTTGTACAGCGCGGCCGAACTCACCCGGCGGATCGCCTTGACAGCGTCGGAGGTGAACGCCTCACCTGCGATGAGCAGCGCTCGCAGCGAGCCGAGTCCCTCGGCACCGGCCGTGGCGGCGCTGCTCGCGAAGACGGTCAGCATCGATGGCACGAACGAGGTCATGGTGATGCGCTCGGCCGCGATCACCTCGGCCAGATACCCCGGATCGCGATGGCCGTCCGGGCTCGCCACCACCATCCGGCCACCGGTGGTCACCGGACCGAACAACTCCCAGACCGACACATCGAACGTCGCAGGCGTCTTGAACAACACCACGTCGTCGACACCGATCCCGTACGCACCGGTGATCCAGCGAATCTGGTTGACCGCCGCGGCATGCGGAACCGCGACGCCCTTCGGGCGACCGGTCGAACCCGAGGTGAAGATCACATAAGCCGGATGCGCCGGACGCAAAGGAGCGATCCGTTCCGCGTCGGCCACCGGCTCGCCCGAATAACCGGACAAATCCAGCTCGTCCAGCGACAGGGTGGTCACTCCGGCGCCGTCGAAACCATCGCGGGAGGTGGTCAGCACACACACCGGCGCCGCCGACTCGAGCACGTACCGCACGCGATCGACCGGCTGATCGAGGTCGAGCGGGACATATCCGGCACCCGCCTGCTGCACCGCATACACGGCGACAACCAGGTCCACCGAACGTCGCATACCAAGCGCCACAAGGGTTTCCGGGCCGACACCCGCATCGATCAACCGCCGCGCCAGCCGATGGACGCGGGCACCGAACTCGGCGTAGCTCAGGGACTCCCCATCGGGAACGGACCGGTCGACGATCGCCACCGACTCAGGGGACGCCGACACCCGCGCGTTGAACAGATCGACGAGGGTAGCCGCCGAGTCAGCGGGCTCGGCCTGCTCAGGACCGTTGAAGAAGAGCCGCGCACCGCCCGCGTCCGCAGCTACCCAGCGGCGGACCAGATCCGGCGGGCTCGCTTCGCCGGTGGCGACGACAACACGCAGCTCATCCAATCCGGACGGGTCGGGTGCAGCGAGAGTCGCAGGCGTGCCGAACAGATGCGTCACGTGTTCCCGACGCAGCAGTCCCGCCAGCCCTGCACCATCGAAACCGGTAGCAACGACGATCGTCGCCGCACTGCTCACGGCCAGCAGCAACTCGAGCACCAACTGGTCGGACGACGGTGCGACGAAGTGCAGGGTGCGCGCTTGCGGCGTCATCCGGTAACGCTCCCGCTGCGCATCACAGAAACCGGACAATTCGGCCTGTGTGACCACCGTCCGCTCCGGATGGCCGGTCGAATTCGGCGGGTAGACGACATACGCCGGATGCTCGGCCTGCAACGGACGCACCCGATCGATGTGAGTCACGACATCCGCCGAGTAGTTCGCAAGCGTGCGCTCGAACTCCGGCTCGTCGACGACCAGCCAGGTCACCTGTCCGGGCAGCCGGTCACGCACTGCCCCGACCGTCAGCCCGGACACCACACCGGCATCGGAGATCATCTGCTCGACCAGGTCCGGCGCATCGTCCGGATCCACCGGCACGAAACCCGCGCCGGTCTTGGCGACTGCCCACAGCGCCACCACCGACTCGATCGAGCGCGGAATACCCACGGCGACCAAGTCTTCGGGACCGATCCCACGCTCGAGCAACAAGCGAGCGAACCTCGTCGAGCGGGCATCCAACTCGGCGTAGCTCATTCGCGCCGCCGACTCGACCGGGCCATCGGCACGGCCGCCGACCCATTCCGCAGCCTGGACGACAGCGACGCCGTCCGGATTCGTCTCCACCGCCATCGCCAGCAACTGCGGCAATGTGGTGACCCGAGGCCGCCGGGTCCGGTTGGGCCGCACCCGTGCCGGGCGGGTCATGCGGGTACCCCAACGCCAGCAGAAGTGCACGGTCTGTCGGCTACCCGAACCAATGAAGTATCCCTCACTACTATCTGGTTTAGCTGTCCATCTGCTCAGCGTCGGCAGCCCGATCGCCACCGCGCACCATCGATCCGGCGCGCCCGCCGCTAGCACGGCATCGTCGGTCGCGGCGCTATTCGGTCCCCTCGGACACGATACCGATCTCTATGGCTTCCTCAACCGCGCCCGATAGGCCGGATTCACCCGACATCGCCCGATACCTCGTTCCCGAGGAGATCCGGGAGCGCGACCACCTGCAGCGCACTCCGGGCTATCGGCGCGGGCACCGGATGGCCCTCGTCCAGCACCACAGCCCGCAGGTCTTCCAACTCGGCCGGGTCGATCGCGGCGAGATCGGCGGCGTCGGTGAACAGATGCGTCACCCACTCCTCCGCGAGCAACGTCCACGGGTCGGCTTCCGCCGATTCGGCGTCCGCGGCGATCACTATCGAAGCGCCCGCGCTGCCCGCGGCCACTGCCTCGAGCACGGCGGTCACCGACTCCGGGCGGCCGTGCCGGTAGGTGCGGGATTCGAAGGTCAGCCCGGTCCGAGCGGTCAACCGAGACGCCGCGGCCGCCAACGCGTCGTAGGACACGCCATACCGCTGTGCAGGATCCACTCCCGCCGGCACGACCGCCGGATCGTCTCCGCGCAACGTTCGTATCCGATTCGCGTACGTCACCGGCCGCGGCGATTGGGCGGCGATTTCGGCGACCACCGCAGGATCGTCGAACGCCAGCCAGTCGACACTGCCGATAGCCGACGCACGGCTCCCCGCCTGGCGCACGACATCGGCCGCGGCGACCAGCCCCACCTTGACCTCCAGCTCGCCGGGCAGCGCCGCGTCGACCGAGGGCACCGGAACCAGCGCGGCCCCGGCCTCGAGCACCGCCCAGACGGTCACGACCGCATCGATGCCGCGATCCAGGCGGATCGCCACGCCGGTGCCCGGCCCGCAGCCGCGCGCGATCAGTGCCCGCGCCAGCCGCGACGATCGGGTGTGGATGTCCTGGAACGACAACGCCTCCTCACCCCACACCACGGCGGGTCCGTCCGGATCGTCCTCAACCGCGACAGCGAACAGCCTGGTCAGCGCGGTGCCCGCGGTCGGCGCCGCGATCTCGGTTCCGGCCACATCCCTGGTCGCCTCCGGAGTGGCGAATACGCGATTGCGCTCGTCGGCATCGAGTATGTCGATATCACCGACGCACACCTCCGGGTCGGCGACCACCGAAGTGAGGATGCGTTCCAGCCTGCGTCCGAAGGCCTGGGCGGTCGACTCATCGATGACGTCGGTCGCATAGGTGATCACGGTGATCAGATCATCGAGCGACCCGTCGGCGCGGTGCCGTGGCTCCACGGTCACCTGGAGATCGAACTTCGCCGCAGCCGCACCCGCGTCCAATGCCGCCACCGTCAGTCCGGGCAGCTCCAGGGTCGGCTGCTCGGCGTTCTGGAACGAGAGCATCACCTGGAACAGTGGGCTGCGCGACGTGGTGCGTCCAGGAACGACCTTCTCCACCACCCGCTCGAACGGGATGTCCGCGTTGGCGAAGGCCGCCAGGTCGGTCTGGCGGGCCTGATCGACCAGCTCGGCGAAGGTCGCCCCGGTATCGACGGCGGTGCGCAGCGTCAGGGTGTTGACGAACATGCCGACCAGATCATCGAGCACGCGTTCGCCGCGGCCCGCGATCGGCGTGCCGATGGCCACGTCGGAGTCGCCGGACAACCGGGCCAGCAGCACGGCCAGCGCCGCGTGCACGACCATGAACAGCGTCGAATTGTGCTCGCGCGCCAGCTTGGCCAGCGCCGCGTGCACCTCGGGCGCGATGGCGAATCCGGTGTTGGCTCCACGCATCGTCGGCACCGCGGGGCGCGGACGATCCAGCGGCAGATGCAGTTCGCCGGACAGCCCGGCGAGTTGTTCGCGCCAGTACGCCAACTGGCGTGCGGCCACCGAGTTCTCCTCGTCGTCGGTGCCGATGACACCGCGCTGCCAGATCGCGAAGTCCGCGTACTGCACCTCCAGCGGCGACCAGCGCGGCGAGTTTCCGCGGACCCTGGCCAGGTAGGCGGTCATCAGGTCGCGGGCCAGCGGGGCCATCGAGGCGCCGTCGGCGGCGATGTGGTGTGCGACCATGGCCAGCAGGTGTTCGTCCGGCCCGGCCTCCAGCAGCAGGCCGCGCACCGGAACCTCGTCGGTCACATCGAATCCGGTGTGCATCAGCTCGGTGATCCGGCCGATCGGGTCGTCGGTGGCGGCCACCTCCAGTCCATTGGGCAGCGCCTCGGCGACGGACAGGATCTCCTGGTACGGCAGCCCGCCCGGCCCGCTCGCCGGGTAGCGCGTGCGCAGCGATTCGTGCCGCTCCAGCACGTCCGCCAAGGCGTAGCGCAACGCGGACACGTCCAGCACGCCGGTCAATCGGATCGCCAGCGGAATGTTGTAGGCGGGCGAAGCAGGATCGAACTGGTTGAGCACCCACATCCGCTGCTGCGCCAGCGACAGCGGCACCGGCTCCATCCGCTCGGCGCGGACCAGCGGCGGTCGCGCCGCGCCACCCGCGCCGGGCACCACGCGGGCGGCCAGCGCGGCGACGGTGGGCGCCTCGAACAGTTCGCGCACCGCGAGATTCGCGTCCAGCGCCTCGTTGATCCGCGCGACCACCCTGGTGGCCAGCAGCGAATTGCCGCCCAGCGCGAAGAAGTCGTCGTCGAGGCCGACCTCGGCGGCGCCGAGCAGTCCGGCGAACACCTCCGCCACCGCCTGCTCGACCGGCGAACTCGGCGCACGGAAAGCCGCCGCGCCGACGAACTCCGGTGCGGGCAGGGCCCTGCGGTCCAGCTTGCCGTTCGGCGTGAGCGGCAGGACGTCCAGCACCACGACGGCGTCCGGAACCATGTAGCCGGTCAGGAACTCCGATACTTGGGCCCGCAGCACGGTCGAGTCGAGTGTGGCGCCGGCGTCCGGGACGACGTAGCCGATCAGGCGATCGCCCGTGTGCTGGTCCGAGCGGACCAGCACCACGGCCTGGCTCACGCCGGGGCAGCGCAACAGCGCCGATTCGATCTCGCCGAGTTCGATACGGAAGCCACGCAGCTGCACCTGCTGATCGCCGCGGCCCGCGTACTCCAGGGTGGCCTGACCACCGAAACCGACCCAGCGGCCGATATCGCCGGTGCGGTACATCCGAGATCCAGGCGCGCCGAACGGATTCGCGACGAAGCGCACGGCGGCCAGACCGGGACGGCCGAGGTAGCCGCGAGACAGCTGGGCGCCCGCGACGTAGATCTCGCCCGCCACGCCGACCGGCGCCGGGTTCAGCCGATCATCGAGCACATAGGCGTCCAGGCCGGGCAGCGCGCGGCCGATGACGCTGGCCGCGTTGTCCGCCATCTGCTCGTCCAGCGACAGGAACGAGACGTGCACCGTGGTCTCGGTGATGCCGTACATGTTCACCAGCCACGGCGAATCCACGGGATGACGCTCGTACCAGCGCCGCAACTGGCGCAGATCCAGCGCCTCGCCGCCGAACACCACGTAGCGCAGCGCGAACTTGCCCTGCTCCTTCGGGTGCGCGGCCCGGTCGGCCTCGGCGAGCTGGTAGAACGCCGACGGGGTCTGGTTGAGCACGGTGACCTGTTCGCGAATCAAGAGCTCACGGAACTGCTCCGGCGATCGCGAGGTCAGGTAGTCGACCACCACCACCGTGCCGCCGTTGGCCAGCGCGCACCACAGCTCCCACACCGAGAAGTCGAAGGCGAACGAATGGAACAGCGTCCACACGTCGGTCTCGTCGAACTCGAACAGCAGCTGGGTGTTGGCGAACAATTCGATGACGTTGCGGTGCGCGACGCCGACGCCCTTGGGCACGCCGGTGGAGCCCGAGGTGTAGATGACATACGCCAGGTTGTCCGGACGCAATGGTGCGATGCGGTCGGCGTCGCGGATCGGGGCGTCGTCGAATGCGGTGGCCGGCCCGAGGATGTCCTCGAGCAGCAGCACCGGAATAGTGCCCGCGGGCAGCGCTTCCCGCTCCGCGGCGGTGGCCAGGATGCAGATTGGTGCCGCGTCGGCGAGCATGAACTCCAGTCGCTGCACCGGATAGGTGGTGTCGATCGGCAGGTACGCCGCACCGGCCGTCAGCACCGCCAACAGCGCGACGGGTAGCTCCTCGGTCCGCGGGACCGCGACGGCCACCAGCGACTCCGGGCCCGCGCCCTGCGCGATCAAGGCACGGGCGACCCGATTCGCTTGGCGTTGGAACTCGCCGAAAGTCAGTGTGGTGTCCCCGAATCGGATCGCGCCCGCGTTGGGCCGCCTGCGCGCCTGCGCGCGGATCAGGTCCACCAGGGTTACTTCGGGCACCACGGCGCCAGGGGTGTTCCACTCGTGCAGCACCAGTTCGCGCTCGCCGGGCGCCAGCACGTCGATATCGCCGACGGTCGCCGTGGCGTCGAGGGCCACCGCGTGCAGGATCCGGCCGAAGCGATCGGCGAAGTCCTGCACGGTCGCCTCGTCGAACAGATCGGTGGCGTAGGTGAAGGCCGCCGACATGCCCCGCGCGCCGCCCTGCCGGTCGAGGTTCTCCACCAGCGCCAGTTGCAAGTCGAACTTCGCCAGCGGCACCGCGAGGTCCACCGCGGATACCGAGAGCCCGGGCAGCTCCAGCTCGGTGCGGGCCAGGTTCTGGAAGGTCAGCATCACCTGGAACAGCGGGTGACGCGCGGTCGACCGCACCGGGTCGAGCAGCTCGACCAGCCGCTCGAACGGAACGTCGGCATGGCCGAACGCCTCGACGTCGATCGTGCGCACTTCGCGCAGCAGCTCGTCGAAGCGCACGCCAGGGTCGATTTCGGTGCGCAGCACCAGCGTGTTGACGAACATGCCGATCAAGTCGTCCAACGCAGCTTCGCCGCGGCCGGCGACGGGGGTGCCGATGGCGATGTCCCTGGTGCCCGACAGGCGGGCCAGCAGCACGGCCAGCGCCGCGTGCACCACCATGAACAACGTCGAATTGTGCCGCTGCGCAAGACTGCTCAGCCCGGCATGCACCTCGGCGTCGATCTCGAAGCCGAGCGTGGCGCCGTGCTGGGAGGCGACCGCGGGACGCGACCGGTCCGCAGGCAGCTCCAATTGCTCGGGCAGCGCGGCCAATGCGGTGCGCCAGAAGGAGATCTGCTGCGCCAGCACGGAATCCGGGTCGTCCTCGGCGCCGAGGATCTCGCGCTGCCAGATCGCGAAGTCGGCGTACTGCACCTCGAGCGCCGGCCATTCCGGCGCGCCGCCATGCATCCGGTCCAGGTAGGCGCTCATCAGGTCGCGGGTCAGCGGACCCATGGAGAAACCGTCGCCCGCGATGTGGTGCACCACGCAGATCAGCACATGCTCGGTCTCGCTCAGCACGAGCAGGCGCACCCGCACCGGCGGCGCGGCGGTGACGTCGAAACCCTCGGTCACCGCGGCGGCCACGAGCGCGGGCACCTCGGACTCCGCGGCCTGCTGGACCACGAGCTCCGGCACGGCACGCGGATCGGCCGTGGGCAGCACCAGCTGGTAGCCCTCGCCGTCGACTTCCGGGTAGCTGGTTCGCAGCACCTCGTGCCGCTCGGCGAGATCCCGCATCGCAACGCTCAGCGCGTCGACGTCGAGCCGACCCGATAGTCGTACCGCGACCGGGATGTTGTTGACCGCGCTGGCCGGATCGAATCGGTTCAGGAACCACATGCGCTGCTGGGCGTAGGACAGCGGCACCCGCTCCGGGCGCGGACTCGCGTGCAGCGCTCGACCCGCGGCCGAACCCGCGTGCTGCTCCACCCTGGCGGCGAGCGCGGCGACGGTGGTCGCCTCGAACAGCAACTGCACCGGCACCCGCAGGTTCAGCGCCGCCCCGATGCGCGCGGCGGCCTGCGCGGCCAGCAGCGAGTTGCCGCCGAGTTCGAAGAAGTCGTCGTCCGCGCCGACGCGGCCGTCCTCCTCGGGCACCAGCAGCGCGGCGAACACCTCGGCGACGATCTCCTCGACCGGCGTCGAGGGCGCGCGGAACGCGCGCGCGGCGAAGACGGGTTCGGGCAGCGCCGCGCGGTCGAGCTTGCCGACCGGTGTCAGCGGGATCTCGTCCAGCACCATGATGGAGGCGGGAATCATGTACGCGGGCAACGACTCTCCGGCGAATTCGGCGAGCGCGCCGGTGTCCACGTCGAGCCCCGACCGGGGCAGCACATACGACACCAGCGCGGTCGCGCCCGACGGCAGCGCCTTGCCGAGAGTTGCCGCGAAATCGATGTCCGGGTGGCTGGTGAGCGCGTTGTCGATCTCGCCGAGTTCGATGCGGAAACCGCGGATCTTCACCTGGAAGTCCGAGCGGCCGAGGTATTCGATGGCGCCACCGTCCTGGCCGGCGGATTCGGTGCGGCGCACCAGGTCTCCGGTGCGGTACAGCCGCGCGCCGAGGTTGCCGGTGTCGGCGCCGAACGGGCTGGCGACGAACCGCTCCGCGGTCAGCCCCGGCCGGCCGAGATAGCCCTGCGCCAGCGCGAGACCGGACAGGTAGAGCTCGCCGACCACTCCGGCCGGCACCGGCCGCAAGCGTGAATCGAGCACGAACGCACCGACCCCCGGGATGGGCGTGCCGATCGTGATGGGCTCGCCCGGCGCCATCGGCGGCGTGCTGGTGGCGAGAATGGTTGCCTCGGTGGGCCCGTAGCCGTTGTAGAACTCGCGCTCGCCCGCCCAGCGGCCGACGAGTTCCGGACCGAACTTGTCACCGGCCACCACCACGACCTGGAGATCGTCCAGACCGGCCGGATCCACCGATTCCAGGGCGCCCGGGGTGATGAGCATGTGCGTGACGTGCTCGCGCCGCAGCAGATCCGCCAGTTCGAAACCGCCGAACACGGTCGGGGGCGCGATCACCAGCGTCGCGCCGGAGGAGAACGCCAGCAGCAGTTCGAGCACCGAGACGTCGAAGTTCGGCGAGCAGACGTGCAGTACCCGCGATTCCTCGGTCACCCCGTAGTGCTCGCGCTCCGCGGCTACCAGCCCGGCCAAGCCGCTGTGCGAGACCACGACGCCCTTGGGCTTCCCGGTCGATCCGGAGGTGTAGATGACGTAGGCCGGGTGCCGCTCGTCCAGCGGGCGGACCCGGTCGGTGTAGGAGATGGGGTGGCCCGCGCGCGCGGCGATCCGGGCGGACAGCACCGGGTCGTCCAGCTCGACCCAGTAGGCGCCGGTACCGAGCACCGCGCGGTGCGCCGAGGTGGTGAGACCGACCTCCGCGCCGGAATCGGCGATGATGTGGTTGATCCGGTCGGCGGGGTAGGTCGGATCCACCGGCACGTAGGCCGCGCCGGTCTTCGCGATGGCCCAGACCGCGACCACCGACTCCACGCTGCGCGAGATTCCGATGGCGACCACGTCGCCGGGCCCGACACCGCGCTCGATCAGTTCCCTGGCCAGCCGCGAGGACGCCGCGTCCAATTCGGCGTAGGTGAGCTCCCGATCGTCGGCCGGATCCCCCGTCGGGTTGAACCGGATCGCGACCTCGGTGGCGGCGGACTCGACCGCGGCGGTGAGCAGTTGACCGAAGAGGGGACTGCCCGACCTGCGGCGACGGCTACCACGAGCGGAGCGACGGGCGGTTTCCATTCGAGTGCATTCACCTCTCGCATCGAGCCAGGACCCGGACATATCCAGACCGAGGGTCTGTTTCTCGGGCCCAGCGCGGTCCGAGCAATCATATAAGGGACTGATCGGTAAGCCCGCGCGCCGTACTTGGATTGCCGCGGCTACCGCGAGTGCGGTCCGCGCCCCTACTGCTTCCCTACCGTCCTCTCGTCGAACACCGCCGGATTCCCCTGGAAGCGGCGTCTTGCCTGATGCCTGTCGTTATATCGGCGCAGGGACGGTCATGTTGCAGGCCTGCCCCGCATCGGTGAACTTGTTCACAGCCACCCGCGCCGGGTCGCTTGCACCCCCGCCTGGAATCTGGTGCTCGCGCCGAGCCGCTCCAGCAGCCGGGCGGTGCGGCGGACCACCGTGCGCCGCGACATCCCGAGTCTGCGTGCGATGGTGTCGTCGGTGGCGCCGAGCCCCATCAGGGTCAGGATCGCACGGTCGCGTTCGTCCAGCGCCTCGGCGGCCGGGTTCACCGAGATGGGCGCGGCCATCGTCCACAGCACGTCGAAGGTCTTGATCAGCAACTCGAGCGCGGGAGATCCGGTGATGCGCAGCCCCATCGGATCGGGCCTGCGTTCGTCGGCGTGCAGCACCAGGCTGGCCCGCTCGTCGTCGCTGATGATCAGCTTGAACGGCGGCTCGGGCAGCGTCCTGGCCTGCGCGCCACTGGCATTGGTGGACAGCGCGTGACGCAGGCGTTCGGGGTCCTGATAGACAGTGTCCTGATACAGCGTCTGGTAACGGATGCCGTCGCCGAGCCTGGCTCGTTTGAGCTGGAACAGCTGCCGCTCGCGCTCCGGATCGCTGAGGTACGGTCCGCGTTCGACCAGCTTGACGCAGCCGCGCGCGCCGGTCTGCAGCTCCTCGAAATCCGCCAGCATTTCCAGCCGCTCGTACACCGGCACCACGGCGCCGTTACCGCGCGGTGAGCGGCGCACCGAACGGAACGTCTCGCTCAGTCGCGCCGCGGCGGCGTGCATCTGGTTGATCTCCTGTTGCCTGCGCCGCGCCTCGGATTCCGACAACGATTCCGGTGCGTGCGCATCCCAGACGGGGCCGCCGTCGTGCCTCTCGATGCGGACCGCGGCGCGTAACTCACACAACACATCCAACGAGTCGGCGGCGAGGTCTTCCGAAACGCCCAGGTACTGCGCGATATCGGCGAGACTCGATCGCGGATGGTGCACCAGCACGGCATAGGTGCGGCCGTGCGGTGACCCAGGCTCGAAGATATGGCCCAGCTCGATCACGGCCCGAGCCTAGCGACCGACCGGTGTTGATGGGGCGGGTCCACAAGACCCGAGCGCGCATCGCTTCGCGCCGCATCGGGGTGCGGGAAGCACCGCGGCGCGCAACTGTGCGATGGTCGGAATATCAAGCCGGACAGGGAAATCAGTGCGCCGACGGGCCCCACTGCATGGGCACGCCCTTGGCGGAGAGGTAGGGCAGCGGGTCGATCTTGGCACCGGCCTGATCCCAGATCTCCAGGTGCAGATGCGGTCCGGTGGACTGACCCCGGTTGCCGACGGTGGCGATCACGTCGCCCGCGTTCACCCGCTGGCCCTCGTGCACGAACATCTCGTTCACGTGGCCGTAGACCGCGGTGGTGCCGTCGTCCTGCAGCACGCGCACCCACAGGCCGAACCCGGAGGCCGGACCCGCTTCGATCACCGTGCCGTTGCTCACCGAGTGGATCGGGGCCCCGAGCGCGTCGGCGAAGTCGAGGCCATAGTGCATGGCGCCCCAGCGGCTGCCGAAGCCGGAGCTGATCGCACCGCCCACCGGGCGCACCGCTGACGGCGGCGCGACCTGCTGCTGCACACCCCTGAGTGCCTCCTCCGCCTGGGCCAGCGGCGCGACGATCTCGGGCGGGAGATTGGGGATGCCGAAGGGGGTGGCGACCGGAGCCGCGATCGCGGTGGCCGCGACGGGAGCGGGCGCCGGGGCGGCCTCGGCGACCGGCTCGGCGGCGGCCTTGGCCTCGGCAACCGGAAGGTTGCCCGTGCCCTTGACCGTGGTGGGCGCGGCGGCCGACTCCTCGTCGGCATCGTGCGCGCCTGGCAGCAGCGGGGAGGCGTACGCGAGTGCCGGGGCGACCTGGCTGGCGGCGCCGATCAGCGCGCCCGCGGCGACCGCGGCGCTCGCGGCGGCCTTCACCCGCTCGGCCGCGGACGGCTCGGCGCGGTGCCGCGTCGGCCGGTCCGTGGCGCCGCCCTCGCCGAGGAGGCTCTGCACGGTAATGGAACTGGGGCCTACACGGTGCTGCGACAAAGCTTGATCCTCGGTCGACGTACAGGGTCCGGATGCCGGGGCCCGGCGCCGAACCGGGTTTAATAACGATCCGGTGACGACGAGCAGATAACGGTTTGGCATCCGTTGTGATGGGAACTCTACCTCGTCGTGACCATTCCGCAACCTTCGGCGGAGAATTCGCAGGTGAGGCACGGGTCACACGTCCAGATGGGCGAGACTTGGACCGTGATCATGGACCACTTGGCCGTCCCGATCGTGCTCGCCCCATGGCCAGCGGCCCCTCCACTCCCGGAACTGACCGCCGCCGGTCGCCGAGGCGGGCGGCTTCGGCCGAGTGGCCGCCGGGTACCTGAGCGCCGCCGACACCGCCGCATGCCGACGAGGTCGACCCCTAGGCGGGCCGAAACATGCTCCGGCACCGGAAACACCAGCCGGGACCTGATCCGCACACTGGCGGCAGACACGAAAACCGCACTGGAAAAAGCACTTTGACACCGAATCCAGTGTTGTTGACAACGAATGTCGATTAGACTCGGGGCGCATCGCATCGACGTCCAGCACTGGAGGAGAGCGTTATGTCCCTTGATGTCCCCACCGCACTACTCGAACGCGCCGAGCGCGGCGAGGTCGACGACGCCGACTTCGTCGAGGTCGTGCGCAATTCGCTGCCGTACGCCTGGGAGGTCGTCAGCCGGGTGGCCGGTGAACTGCGGTCCGGCGGCACCGCGGAATTCGCCGACAACACGGTCGCCCCGCCAGACGAGGTGGCCCGCGGCCAGCTGCTGCGCGCCATGGCTTCCGACGCCATCCGCGGCGGACTCGAGCGGCACTTCGGGGTGAAACTCGCCTTCCAGAACTGCCATCGGGTCGCCGCGTTCCCGCTGTCCGCGGTCGGCGGCGAGACCTACACCACGTTCATCGGCACCAGGGCGCAGCTGCTCAACCAGAGCCCCGAACTGCGCAACTGCTGATCGGCGCGACCTGAACACCCGGCGCGGCAAACCGTTTCGGTCCGCGCCGGGTGTTCGTTCGGACAAGTCCGGCACATCCGCGCGTCGCCACCGTTCAGCGCGATACCGCGCGCGTAGGGTGAACCGCCATGAGCAGCAACGATCTTCGTGATGAGGTCGAAGCCCGGCTGGCGCCGTGGCAGCAACAGCTCGGAGCGGACCGCGCCGCATACACCAATCACGTACTGCGCGTCCTGGCGCTGTGCGATCTACTGGCCGCCGATCAGCAACCTCCGCCGAGCGCCCGCGAGGAATACCTGACCGCGGCCACCCTGCACGACATCGGCATCTGGTCCGCGGGCACCTTCGACTACCTGGGCCCCTCCTGCGACCTGGCCCGAGCCTGGCTGGCGAGCATCGACCGCGACGACCTGACCGGCCTGGTGGTGTCGATGATCAACGAACACCACCGGATTCGCCCGGCGGGCCCACCGCACGACCCGGTCGAGATCTTCCGCCGCGCCGACGCCATCGATGTCGGACGCGGTCTGCTCAGGCGGTTCGGCGTCTCCCGCGCCGCTTACCGCGATCTGGCGAAACGCTATCCGAACCACGGCTTTCATCGCACATTGGTCCGCCTGACCGCGCGACGGCTGCGGACCAACCCCGCGTCACCACTGCCGATGGTGAAGTGGTGACGCGGGGCGGTCCCGGGAAGGAAGGCGTCAGCCGAGGGTGGTGACGTCCAGGTCGCCGTCGGCGTACTGGCCGCGCAACCGCTTCTTGTCGAACTTGCCCACGCTGGTCTTGGGGACCTCCGCGATGAAAGTCCAGCGTTCGGGCAACTGCCATTTCGCGAACTTGTCGGCCAGGAACTCGCGCAGCTCTTCGGGCTTGGCCTCGGCGCCCTCGGCCAGCACGATCGCCACCAGCGGGCGCTCGTCCCACTTCTCGTCCGGCACGCCGATCACCGCGGCCTCGGCCACCGCCGGGTGGCCGATGATGGCGTTCTCCAGATCCACCGACGAAATCCATTCACCACCGGACTTGATCACGTCCTTGGAGCGATCGACCAGGGTGAGATAGCCGTCCGGGCTGATCTTGCCGACATCACCGGTGCGCAACCAGCCGTCGTCGAACTTCTCCGGGTCCACCGGCGTGCCCTCGGGCGAGTAGTAGGAGCCGGTGATCCACGGACCGCGCACTTCCAGCTCGCCGAGCGCCTCCCCGTCGTTCGCGACCACGCCCGCGTCGCCGACCAGGCGGGCCTGCACGCCGGCCGGGAACCGGCCCTGAGTCACCCGGTAGGCCCACTGCTCTTCCTCGGTGACCGCGGTAGCGGGTGGATGGGCGACGCTGCCCAGCGGCGAGGTCTCGGTCATGCCCCACGCGTGCAGCACCCGCACCCCGTGCTTGTCCTCGAAAGTGTGCATCATCGACGGCGGAACGGCCGAGCCGCCCACCACGACCGAGCGCAGGTGCGTGATGTCCTGCGGATTCGCCGCCAACGCCGCCAGCACCCCGCCCCAGATGGTCGGCACCGCGGCGGCGAAGGACGGCTTCTGCGCGGCCATACACTCCAGCAGCGGACCAGGCTGCAGGAACCGGTCCGGCATGAGCAGATTCGAGCCGGACAGCAGCGCCGCGTACGGCAGGCCCCAGGCATTCGCGTGGAACAGCGGCACGATGGCAAGGATGGTGTCGGTTTCGAACAGGCCCATCCCGTTGTTCGCGCTGACCTGCATGGCGTGCAGCCAGTTGGAGCGGTGCGAATACACCACGCCCTTCGGGTCGCCCGTGGTGCCGGAGGTGTAGCACATCGCGGCGGCGGAGCGCTCGTCGATCACCGGGAAGTCGTAGGTGTCCGGCTGCGCGGCCAGCAGTTCGGGGTAGGAATGCACCTGCACGCCCTCGGGGGCGTCCAGCGTCGCCGCGTCACCGTTGACCACGATGACGTGACGGACCGTCGTCAGGTGCGGAAGGATCTGGGCGAACAGCGGCACCAGCGTGCCGTCCACCAGTACCACCTGGTCTTCGGCATGGTTGGCCACGTAGACGACCTGTTCGGGGAACAACCGGATGTTCAGCGCATGCAGCACCGCGCCCATCGCGGGCACCGCGATGTAGGCGACCAGGTGTTCGTTGTTGTTCCACATGAACGTGCCGACCCGGTCGCCGACCCCGATCCCCAACCCGCGCAGCGCGTTCGCCAACCGCGCCGACTCGACGCCGACCTCGCGATAGGTCATGGTGCGCACGCCGGTGCCGGTCCAGGTGGACACGGTGGAATCTCCGGCGAACGTCGATGCGTAGCGCAGCAACGTGGCCAGCGACAACGGCTCGTCCTGCATAGTGCTGAACATCGGAACTCCTCTTTTCTTCGGTGACTTCCGCTCAGAAAGCCAAGTCCGTTTCGGCCACCTTCGGGGTCTCCGACGTGATCCCGTAGAGCAACCCGATCCACCGGGCCACTTCGGGATACAGAATCGGTTTACCGCTGGTGAGCACGGCACAGGTCAGTGCGCGCTCGGGGTCGGCCCAGGCCACGTTGTTCGTGAAGCCGAGATGGCCGAAGGCGCGCCTGGTATCGGGGCCGAACAGGCTGAACACCCGGCCGCCGAGCATCGGCCCGTACCCGAAGCCGAAGTTCATGCCCAGCATGAGGTCGGGCTCTATACGGGACTGTGGCACCAGCGCCGCGGCGATGGTGCCGGGCCGCATCAGGCGCACGCCGTCGAGTTCGCCGCCGCGGCGGAAGATCTCGTAGAAACGGGTGAACTCCACGGCGGTGCTGACCAGATTCGCAGCGGGCGCGATGACACTCAGATAGGCCGGATCGTTGCCGGTCTCCACGGCCTCGGCGAAGCTGATCCCGAGCAGCCGGTCCATGGCGCTGGACAGCGGTGGCAATGGCGGCATCCCGGTCGGATAGTTGTGCGCGAGACCGTTGCCGTGCGCGTGGCCCAGCGCTCGATCGAAGACGACCTGCCCGTGCCTGCGCACGCACACCTGGATGGCGGGATGCACGCCGCTGCGGTACACCAGCCGCATCCGCCGCCAGATGCGCTCGGCGTAGTCGGGCGCCAAGCCGAGGTCGGTCGGCGCCACCTCGGCGCCGATGGATGCGACGGAATCGAGATCTTCCGGGATGTGACTGCGTCGGACCAGGTCAGGAAGTCTCGGCAGGGTCGGTACGCGCGCAAGCATGGTTCAGCACGCATCGACCATGAGCCACATCACACCGGGGATGCTACCCAACGGTAGACCGCGGCGGGCAAGGCCTCGGAGATTCCCGAACCCACCCGTCCGACGGCGGATGCCCTCAGTTTCGCTGCTCAGCTCGGTACCGCGACCTCGGCATGTGCCGGATAGGCATGGACGACAGCGCTGTTCAGCTTGGGCACCACTTGGGTGAGCGTGTGCTCGGCGTCGTGCGCGACCCGGTGTGCGTCCGCGAGCGTGATCGTCGGCGTGACGTCCAGTTCCACGTCGGCGTGCAGACGATGCCCGATCCAGCGCATCCGCAGGCTGCGCACGCCTTGCACGCCCGGCTCGGCGACCAGCGCCCGCTCGGCCGCCATGACCAGCCCCGGCTCGACCGCGTCCATCAACCGGCGCAGGACGTCGCGCGCCGCGCTGCGCAATACCGCGAGGATCGCGATGGTGATCAGCAGACCGATGATCGGATCGGCCAGCGGGAAACCCATGGCCACTCCCCCCGCACCGAGCAGCACGGCCAGCGACGTGAAGCCGTCGGTGCGCGCGTGCAGACCGTCGGCGACCAGCGCCGCCGAGCCGATCCGCCGCCCGACCCGAATCCGGTAGAGCGCGACCGTCTCATTGCCGAGGAACCCGATCAGTCCTGCCGTGGCGACCCAGCCGAGATGGTCGATCGGCACCGGATCGAGCACCCTGCGCACCGCCTCGTATCCCGCGATCAGCGCGGACAGGGCGATCATCGCGACGACGAAGAGCCCCGCCAAGTCCTCCGCCCTGCCGAACCCATAGGTGTAACGCCGGGTAGCCGCCTTGCGTCCGAGCGCGAACGCGATCCACAGCGGCACGGCCGTCAGCGCGTCGGAGAAGTTGTGAATGGTGTCGGCTGCCAGCGCCACCGAACCGGACGCGGCGACGATCAGCAGCTGCACCGCCGCCGTGCACCCCAGCACGACCAGGCTGAGTTTGACCGCGCGGATGCCGATAGCGCTGGACTCGAGCGCGTCGTCCATGCTCTCGGCGGCGTCATGGCTGTGCGGGACGAAGATTTCGCGCAGCGCGCCGAGCAGGCCCGTCCGGTGCTCATGATGGTGCCCGTCGTTGCGGTGCTGATGCCGGTGGCCGCCGTGCTGGTGACCGGGATGTCCGTGCCGGTGTTCGCGTGCGTGAACGTCCGGCGCGCGACGACCGCAGGTCCCGTCACTCGCCGTAACTCGTGCTCCGGCAGCATGTTTCGCCCAGCTCATGACGCACTCGACTCATCCGGGCGGGGCAGTTCCCGCACCGCGCCCGCGCCGCGGTGGTGCGCCGGAACGCCAGGTCCCGCGTGCTCGGCGTTGTACACCGCGTCGACCACCAATTGCCGGACGTGCTCGTTCTCCAGGCGATAGAAGATCGTCGTGCCGGACCTGCGCGTGTCCACCAGACGCGCCATCCGCAGCTTCGCCAAATGCTGCGACACCGAGGACGCGGGCTTGCCGACCTGTCCGGCCAGGTCGGTCACCGACAGTTCACGATCGACCAGTGCCCACAGCACCTGCACGCGCGTCGGGTCGGCCAGCATCCGGAACACCTCGACAACCAGCCCGACCTGATCCTCCGCGAGCGGAGGCCGTATTTTCTGGCTATCTGCATTCATACGCAGATAATAGAACATACAGATGGCCTGGTACAGCGCGCCGCTCCGGGCCGGCGTGGCGGCGGCACCCCCTGCATTGCCGCCGACACACCGGTCGACCCCGAATCCGAACAGCTTTCTGTCCTAGTCGAGTGTGGCGCTAGTGCGCCAGCAGATCGGCCGGATATCACCCGAATGAGACAAACGAATTTCTCAGGCGCACCGGCGTTTTCGGTTCGCACCGACACCTACCCCGTTGACCAGCACGAATAGTGCAATGCCAGATCGCAGTTCGTGCGCATGCTGTACACACAACTGCACGTGCAAGGAGAACGTTCGAGTGCCGGACACCTTCGGCCGCGCGACATTCGCGGGCACCTCGCCGACGCGATCCGGTCATTGTGCACTGAACGGTTCGCATCCGCAGGCATCTTCGCCAGGGTCGTGACGATCGGCCCGCCCTTGCTGCCATCGGTGCGTCCGTGTGCGCTCGGGGCGGCGCAGGTCGTCAGAGTGCATCGTCGTTCCCGACACTGCATTGCCCGCCCACCGCGGTGGCCGCTCCACCCTTGGCGTGACCGAGCCGGACGACGCTCCCTGGCATGAGCGCCGCCGCGGGAGGACGAGCCCGATCCCGGATACCGCGCGGTTACTGTGAACCACGAGAAACGCACCGAGCGACCGGAGTAGATCAATGCCAGTGGACCGAATGCTGCCCACCCCCGAGGCCAGGGATCTGCTCGAGCTGACCTGCGACATCGCCGACAAGGTGCTCGAACCCCGCGTGGCCGAGTGCGAGAAGACCGGCATCTTCCCCGAGGGCGTTTTCCCCGCGCTCGGGGCCGCCGGACTGCTGAGCTTGCCGTATCCGGAGGAATTCGGCGGCGGCGCTCAGCCCTACGAGGTGTATCTGCAGGTTCTCGAGGAGCTCGCCGCCCGCTGGGCCGCAATCGCCGTCGCGGTCAGCGTGCACGGTCTCTCGTGCCATCCGCTGTTCACCTTCGGCACCGACGAGCAGAAGCAATGCTGGCTGGCCGAGATGCTCTCCGGCGAAACCATCGGCGCTTACAGCCTGTCCGAACCACACGCCGGCTCCGACGCGGCCGCGCTGCGCTGCCGCGCCACCCCGGTCGAGGGCGGCTACCGGATCAACGGCGCCAAAGCCTGGATCACCAACGGCGGCCGCGCCGACTTCTACACCTTGTTCGCCCGCACCGGCGAAGGATCCCGCGGTATCTCCTGCTTCCTGGTCCCCAGCGACACCGAGGGACTCAGCTTCGGCAAGCCCGAGGAGAAGATGGGCCTGCGCGCGGTGCCGACCACCACCGCCGCTTACGACGACGCGTTCCTGCCGGTCGAACGCCGCATCGGCGCCGAGGGCCAGGGACTCTCGATCGCCTTCAGCGCACTGGACTCCGGCCGTCTCGGCATCGCCGCGGTCGCCACCGGCCTGGCGCAGCGCGCCCTCGACGAGGCCGTGGCGTACGCGAAGGAGCGCGAGGCCTTCGGTCGTCACATCATCGATCACCAGGGCCTCGGGTTCGTCCTCGCCGATATGGCCGCGGCCGTCGACTCCGCCCGCGCCACGTACATCGACGCGGCGCGGCGTCGTGACCACGGATTGCCGTACTCGCGCCAGGCCAGCGTGGCCAAGCTCGTCGCCACCGACGCCGCCATGAAGGTGACCACCGACGCCGTCCAAGTCTTCGGCGGCTACGGCTACACCCAGGACTTCCCGGTCGAGCGATACATGCGCGAGGCCAAGGTGATGCAGATCTTCGAGGGGACCAACCAGATCCAGCGCCTGGTCATCGCGCGCCAGCTCGCCGGGAACTAACCCGCCAGATGTGGCCGAAAATGCCAATCGAGTGACCGCGGATACCTTTGGCCTGCAAGTACTCCCCCGTACTCTCGAGGCATGAGATCGCCGTCCATCATCATTATCGGAGCCGGATTCGGCGGGCTCGGCATGGCACTGGAGCTGCGGCGAGCCGGGCTGGACACGTTCACCATCCTCGAACGCGCCGACGACCTCGGCGGCGTATGGCGCGAGAACACCTATCCCGGTGCGGCCTGTGACGTGCCCTCGCCGCTGTACTCCTGGTCCTACGAACCGAAATCCGACTGGCCACGGCGTTTCTCCGAACAGCGCGACATCCACGACTACATGCGCGGCGTCGCCGACAAGTACGGCCTGCGGCGCTTCATCCGCTTCGGCACCGAGGTGACCGACGCGGAGTTCGACGAGCACACCGGTCAGTGGACCGTGCGCACAGCCGACGGTTCGCAGCTGTCCGCCGACGTCCTCATCCCCGCGGTCGGTCAGCTGTCCCGTCCCGCACTGCCGAACCTCCCCGGCATCGACACTTTCACCGGCCCCGCGTTCCACTCCGCCGAGTGGAACCACGAGGTCGACCTCACCGGCAAGCGCATCGCCTGCATCGGCACCGGCGCGAGCGCGATCCAGTTCATCCCGCGTATCCAGCCCCGTGCCGCCCACCTCACCCTGTTCCAGCGTTCGGCGGCCTGGGTGCTGCCGAAAGCCGATGTCGAGTACAGCGCCCTGCACCATGCGCTGTTCAAGCACTTCCCGCCAAGCCGCATGGCCGAGCGCTTCGCCATATGGTCGTTCTTCGAGTTCCTCGCCTTGGCGCTGACCGACATCCCCGCGATCAAGACCCCGGTGATCGCGCTGGCCGACCGGCACCGGGCCAAGCAGGTCCCCGATGCCGAACTGCGCGCGAAACTGACGCCCGACTACGCGGCGGGCTGCAAGCGCGGCCTGTTCTCCAACGACTATTTTCCGGCTCTGGCACAGCCGAACGTCACCGTGGAGACCACCGCCATCGAGGCGATCACGCCGACCGGTATCCGCACGGCCGGCGGCGTCGAGCACCAGGTGGACGTCATCATCTACGGCACCGGATTCAAGGGCACCGAGTTCCTCGCACCGATGACCATCTCCGGACTCGGCGGCCGCAAGCTCGCCGACGTCTGGGGCGACGCCGGAGCCCGCGCCTACCTCGGACTCTCCGTCCCGCAGTTCCCCAACTTGTTCATGATGTACGGCCCGAACACCAACGTCGGCTCCGGCTCGATCATCTACATGCTCGAATCCCAGGCCCGCTACATCCGCCAGGTCGTCCAGTACCTCACCGACCGCCCCGGCCGCTACCTCGCCGCCCGCCCCACCACCGAGCAGCGCTGGGACGACTGGCTGCAATACCGCCTGAAAGACACGCCGTGGAACTTCTGCACCAGCTGGTACCGCAACGCCGCAGGCCGGATCACCAACAACTGGCCCGGCGCCACCGTCTTATACCGATGGAAGACAAGAACTTTCGACCCATCCGACTACGACGAGACGCAGACCCCTGTGCACTCAGCATAATCTCAGCAATCCGTCAGTAAGCTGGCCTCATCCGGGGTCGAGCGGAAGAGGTGCGCCGTGTGGTGGCTGCTGATCGTCGTGGTGATCGTGGTGCTTGTCGCTTTGCTGGTGTGGCAGGCGCAACGGAGCAAACAGCGCGCAGCCATCGCACTTGCCGACGCGCTCGCCGACGCCCGGCAGGTGAACGAGCGGCTCGGCGGCCAGGTCTACAGCCTCACCGGCGGCAACGAGGCGGCGACCCAGGCGCTGGCCGACGCATCCGAGCGGCATCTCGCCGCAGGCGCGCAACTCGATCAGGCGCACACTCCCGTACAGGCACGGTTGGCGAAACAGACCGCGCTGGAAGGGCTCTACTACATCAGGGCCGCACGCACCGCGATGAGCATGGACCCCGGTCCCGCGATCGCCGCACTCGACGGCCAGAACATCGCCGGGCAGGTCAGCGAGAAGCGCGTAGTCCGGTACGAGGGCAGACAGATCGCGGCCGCACCCGAGCCCTCGTCGGCAACGCCGAACTACTACCCCGGCGGCCGAGTCGCCGGGCGACCGGTTCCCGCCGGTTGGTACTCCGAGCCCTGGTGGAAGCCCGCGCTGGTCGGCGGCGCCTGGGGCCTCGGTTCCGCGCTGCTGTTCACGTCCCTGTTCTCCGGGATGTCCGGCGTCGGGTACGACGCCCACGGGTTCGAGAGCGGATACGGCGAGGGGTATCAGGACGGTCTGGCCGCTGACCACGGCGGCGGATACGACCAGGGTGGCGACTACTCCGGCGGCACCGACGGCGGCGGTTTCAACAGTGGAGGGTTCGACGGCGGTGGAGGCTTCAACGGCGGCTTCTGATCTCCTCCCGCAACTACCCGCGACAGCGATGCGGACTCCCAGCCCTCGACCCGGTAGACTGCGGGCGGTCCCAGGTAGGCACACCGCCCACCACAACCAGCCTTCGTAGCTCAGGGGATAGAGCACCGCTCTCCTAAAGCGGGTGTCGCAGGTTCGAATCCTGCCGAGGGCACCAAACCTGCGTAGCGTTTGCACAGGTAGATGCGATTTACAACGCCACAGAACCAAATCAGCGTAGGCATTTTCCCAGGTCGCGCGTCGCAGGTTCGCACCCCACCCCTCAAGTAGGGCACTGAGGGCCCCCAATAACCTGACCACCTGGTCTCATTCAAGGAGGCGGCGGCCCACTTCCCACACCTGACCTGCGATAACGCTCGACCAACCCGAACGCCGACCCCACCGGTGCCGGAATCACCGGGTTCGTCTACAGCGCACACTGAGGACGTGCCCGACAAGCCCGCCGCAGAAGGACGCCAGTCCGGCGAACGCGATTGACGCCGTCGGCGCCGGGCCGACAGGCCCGACACAGTCCTCGAAATACACGTAGTCGACAGGAAGGCGAACGCCTCACCGCCCAACAACCAGGGTCTTCTGCGAGATCCTTGAATGATATGCGACCCAACAACAACAACCGCCAGCCACGCCAGACGACAACCAGACCCGCCCCATCAAAGACTGAGCAACGCCACTCCGCATGGGCCGCTCCATAATCAGTTTCGCTGCCGTTGGTTACTGGACCCCGTGTACAACGCGCCAGAGGCATGGCCCGACCACCTCCCGCAATCACGGCAATTTGGCTGGTCAGCTACCTCCCGACTCCGTTATGATCGCCAGTCGGAGGCGGGACACCGTCGGCAGCAGTATATTTCGGACGGCGCTGTGTCGACAACACCAGATGAGGTCGCATGAGTAGCGATGTAGGACGGGTAGCACAATATTCGCCGAACTTCGGATTTCTGTTGCCGTTCGAGCCGCTGCTGGTGGCCTATGGGACCGGGGCCGAGGCGTCAGTGTACACCGATCCCAATGCGACGTTGGTGAAGTGCCGGCAGTTCATCGAGGTTCTGGTAGCCGAACTGGTCCGGCGAGCCGGTACAAAGGTGGCCAGCGACGCGCTCGAGGTGCGAATCCGGGCGTTGTCGGATGCCGGGGTGATCACCGGTGCGATGGCCACGGCGTTGCACGAGGTGCGTAGGCGCGGCAACAACGCCGTGCACGGACACCTCGACGATCGCCGTCAGGCTCTCGACAGTGTCAACAAGTGCTTCCAGCTCGGGCTGGTGCTGTATCGCGCGATCAGCAACGACCGCAAGCCCATGGCGTTTGTACCGCCGCAGCCGCCGCAACGCGTCGATTTCCTTGCGCTGCAACAGGACCTGGACCGCTACAAGCAGGAACTGGCCGATGCTCGGCTATCGATCAGCGGCCACGAGAACCTGCTCAGCGCCGAGGCCACAGCCCGGCAGCAGGTCGAGCAGGAGTTGGCGCAGCGGATCGTCGACCAGGACGCGCTGACCGCGCAGCTCGCCGCCATGACGGCGCAGATCGCAGACCTGGAAGCCGCGCGCACCACGCGGCTCGAGGCCGCATCGAAGATCGCTCCAGCAGATCGTTACGCATTCATCGACCGTGCCCGGCGCCCGGAGCCGCTCAACGAGGCGCAAGCTCGTCGCGTTATCGACCGCATGCTAGTTGAGGCAGGCTGGCTGGTGCAGGACATGCCCGAGCTGGCACCGACGACCGCTGTCGGTGTCGCGGTGCGTGAATTCCCCTTCGCCGGTGGGCGTTCCGACTATGCCCTGTACGTGCAAGGCAAGCTTGTCGGCATTGTCGAGGCCAAACGGGAGGGAACGTCGCTGACCGGCGTGGAACCCCAAACCGCCGGCTACGCTCACGCCCTGCCCAAACAGTACTCGCTGGCCGCATGGCGCCGCGATGAGCCACTGCCGTTCCGCTATGAATCCACTGGTGTCGAGACCAGGTTCACCGATCAGCTGGACCCGGTGCCACGGTCGCGGCGGGTGTTCTCCTTCCACCGTCCGGAGACTGTTTCCGAATGGATGGCCAACGCCGACAAGAACTCTGCAGCGCCGACATTCCGTTCCCAGGTTCGTGAACTGCCGCCGCTGATCGAGGGCGGGCTGCGTCCGGCGCAGATCCAGGCCATCAACGGCGTGGAATCCTCATTGGCTCAGGATCGTCCGCGCACGCTGGTGCAGATGGCTACCGGTGCCGGCAAAACTTACACCGCGGTCACCGAGGCGTACCGACTGCTGGCCCACACTGACGCCCGGCGCATCCTGTTCCTGGTCGACCGAAACAACCTGGGCGAGCAGGCATCCGGCGAGTTCCATAACTTCACGACCCCCGACGACGGCCGCAAGTTCGACGAATTGTTCAACGTCGATCGGCTGACCGGTGACACCGTCCTCGCTTCCACCAATGTGGTGATCGGTACCATCCAGCGGCTGTTCATGGCGCTACGCGGTGAGCGGTTGCCGAACGCCGACGATTCGGACGCCGACGACTTCACCCCGGAGGTGCCGGTCGACGTCGTCTACAGCACGCAAGTACCGCCAGAGACCTTCGACCTGATCGTCGTCGACGAATGCCACCGCTCAATCTACGGTCAGTGGCGGGCAGTGCTGGAGTACTTCGACGCGCCGATCGTCGGACTTACCGCCACCCCGACCGCGCAAACCCTCGGCTTCTTCGACCGGAACCTGGCCTCGGAATACACCTACGAGCAGGCGGTCGCGGACGGTGTGAACGTCGAGTTCGACGTCTACCGGATCAAGACGAAGATCAGCGAGCAGGGCAGCACAATCGAGGCGCTAGATGCCGACGGCACCCGGGTCGTGGTGCCGCGGCGCGACCGCCGCACCCGTCTCCAGCGCTACGAGGAACTGGAGGAGGACTTCTCCTACACCGGCCGCCAGATCGGCCGCTCGGTGCTGGCGAAGGACCAGATCCGTTTGGTTCTTGAGACTTTCAAAAACAAGACGCTGCCCGAGGCGTTCCCAGACCGACAGACCGTCCCGAAGACCCTGTTCTTCGCCCGCAGCGACGAGCACGCCGACGACATCGTGCAGGCCGTGCGCGAAATCTTTGGCAAGGGCAACGATTTCGCGGTGAAGATCACCTACAAATCGCGGGCGCAGGGCAGCGATCCGAAGCAGCTGCTGCAGTTGTTCCGCACCAGTGCTGAGATGCGGATCGCGGTCACGGTCGACATGATCGCCACCGGCACCGACGTGCGTCCGCTGGAAGTCGTGTTCTTCATGCGAGACGTACAGAGCGCGGTCTACTTCGAGCAGATGAAGGGCCGCGGCGCTCGCACGGTCGACGACATCGAGTTCCAGCAGGTCACCCCGGACCCATCGGCGACGGCGAAGACGCGGTTCCTCATCGTCGATGCCGTCGGAGTCACCGACTCTCCGCTGTGTGACGCGCAACCACTGAACCGGGAGCGTTCGAAGTCTCTCCGGGAGCTGCTGTCCCGGGCTGCGAGTCTGTCCATCACCGAAAACGAGACCGCAACCCTGGCCTCACGGTTGAACCGGCTGAACGAGCAGATCGATGACGACCACCGCGCCGAGCTCACCCGGGTCGGCAACGGCACCTCGCTGCGCGATATCGTGCGTCGCCTCGTCAATGCCATCGACACAGACGAACTGATCCACGCTGAGGACGAGGGTGGCGACGAGGCGGTGCAGAGACGCCTGCACGATGCCGTCGGTCCGCTGGCCGACAATCCCGACCTCCGCAAACGGATCCTGGCGATCCGCCACGAGTACGACACCACGATCGACGAGATCAGCCAGGACGAGTTGCTGGAGGCCACCGGCGTTCCGCGCGAGAACGCGGCCCGCAACACCGTCACCTCGTTCCAGCAGTTCGTAGCCGACAACCTGGATCAGGTGATCGTGCAGCAACTGCTACGCGGAACGGACAAGTTCTCCTACGGTGACCTGCAGGACCTCGCCGCCCAGATTCGCCGGATCCCACAGATCCGCAGCGTCGACACGGTGTGGGAGGCATACGCCGACCTCGGCCAGGCACCGTACCTGCGCAAGCAGGAGAACGACCTCACCAACCTGATCACTTTGCTGCGCTACGTACTGGGTCGGGAGCACGATCTGCAGCCCTATTGCGAACTTGTCGGCATGCGGTACGAGAGGTGGATCGAGAAGCAGAGGCAACGGAAGGTAACCTTCACCGTCGACCAGCGGTGGTTCCTCGACGCGATCGTGAAGGTCGTGGCAACCAGTGCCCGGATCACCCCCGACGACCTGCAACGTCCGCCCTTCGACCAGCGCGGCGGCGCCTTCGGCTTGATGGATGCCTTCGGTGACCGCGCGGACACGCTTATCGACGAACTGAACGAGGAACTCACTGCATGAGCGAGCTGCCGGAGGGATGGACTCGGGTGCCGCTGCGGAACCTGCTGGCTCAGATCGAGGCTGGGAAGTCGTTCGGTTGTGAGCCCCGACCGGCGGAACTCGACGAGTGGGGGATCATCAAGGTCAGCGCGATGACCTGGGGGAAGTTCCTTGAGCATGAGAACAAGGCAGTGCCAGCCGGCCGCGAAATCGATCCGCGGCACGAGATCCAACCTGGAGACATCCTTGTCAGCCGTGCCAACACGGCAGAGTATGTTGGCGCGCCTGTCCTGGTCGGAAACTGCCGAAAAGGCCTGCTACTCAGTGACAAGAGCCTCAGACTGATTCCAGCCGAGGGCGTCGATAAACAGTGGCTGACCTACGCCTTATCGTCGCCGACGGTGCGCCAGCACATCACCAAGTTGTCGACCGGTACCAAAGAGTCAATGCGCAACATTTCGCAGGCCAAGTTGCTGAGCATTGAGGTGCCTAAGCCGCCGCTCAAGGACCAGCACCGTCTTGTCGCCACCCTCGATTACCTGCTCTCAAGGGTCGACGCGGGCATGGCGTACTTGGAGTCGTGCGATGCGAGCGTGGACACTCTCCACCGCCATGTCTTCGCGCGAACTTCACCGTCATCAGTACCGGCTCACTGGGATGTAAGGCGGCTCGACGAAATTGCAGAGGTTCGCCTCGGTCGGCAACGGTCTCCGAAAAACCATACCGGAAGCAGCATGCGCCCCTACCTGCGCGCCGCCAACGTGGGCTGGCAGGGTCTGAAGCTCGGCGATGTGATGGAGATGAACTTCACCAATGCCGAAGTTGAGGTGTTTCGGCTGCAGCGCGGTGACCTGTTGCTGTCCGAAGCTTCCGGAAGTGTCGGCGAGGTCGGCAAGCCAGCGATGTGGAACGACGAGATCGAGGACTGCTGCTTCCAGAACACCCTTCTTCGGGTGCGCGCATTCGGCATCAATCCGTTGTACCTGTTCCGGTTCCTCTATGGCGAAGCGTTGAACGGCCGATTCGGAAGCGCCGCGCAGGGCGTCAATATCCATCACCTCGGTGCTGCTCGGCTCAGTGCATGGCAGGTCCCGGTCCCTCCATATCACGAGCAGGAGCACATAGCCACACAGATTTCGGAGGACTTGGCTGGCCTCGGACGGCTTCAGGACGCCATCCGGCTGAGCAAGAAACGCGCGGACACCTTGCGTCGGTCTCTCCTCAGCGCAGCCTTTTCGGGCCTATTGTTCTGCGGTTCTTCTGCGCCTTCAGATGGCCCGGTCGACGAACTGCTCGACCAGTCTGCGGGGGCCGAGGTTATTCCGTTTCCTATCGACAAACCGGGCGACCACGGCGACGCCCTCGGAGTCCAGGAGGTCTTGTTGTGACCGCGAATTCGCAGACCGATGCTGCCCGGCACGCCGAAGCTCGCCGTCTTGCTAATAAGCTGTGGAGCTACTGCCACGTCCTGCGTGACGCCGGCGTCCCCGCGGTCGACTATGTCGAGCAGCTCACCTACCTGCTGTTTCTCAAGATGGCCGATGAACGGGCAAAACTCCCCGTTTCCCTCGGAGGGGTGAATATTATGCCCACCGGTATCAGCTGGCAGAACCTGAGGGGTGTAAAGGGCGCCGAGCTAGAGACTACGTACCAACATGTGCTTACCGAACTCGGCAAACAACGAGGGATGTTCAAGGTCATCTATGGCAACGCTGAAAACAAAATCAAAGAGCCCGCGCTGCTCAAGCGCCTGATCAGCGATCTCATGGACACTGAGACGTGGGTTCAGCACGGTACCGATGTCAACGGCGACGCCTACGAGCAGCTACTTGCACGCAGCGCGTCCGATCAAAAGTCCGGCGCTGGGCAGTATTTCACCCCACGCTCACTCATCGCCGCGATTGTCGACTGCATGCGGCCAACGCCCGAGGACACTGTTATCGACCCGGCCTGCGGAACTGGCGGCTTCCTCTTGGCGGCAAATGACTATATTCGCCACCATTACTCGGAGCTGACACCGAGTCAGCGGATGCGTCTCAGCGATGGCAGTGCCTTTCAAGCGTTCGAACTCGTCCGAGGGACAGCACGTTTGGCAGCGATGAACTTCTTGCTTCACGGTATGGTGCAGGCCGGGAACGCCTCTCCTATCACTGTCACTGATGCTTTGGCATCCGATCCTCCGGTCCATGCGTCCCTGGTTCTGGCGAATCCGCCGTTCGGCACGAAATCCTCGATTAGTTCGATCGACGAACCCGATTTCGGCGAGGGCGATGCCGTGAGCAACGGAAAGACCAGGGGTAAGAAGCCTGAGATCGCATACAGTGGCCGGGGTTTCTGGACATCCACCACCAACAAACAGCTGAACTTCGTGCAGCACATCGCCAAGCTGCTGGACAGGAACGGACGGGCCGCAGTAGTTCTGCCGGACAATGTGCTGTTCGAGGGTGGTGCCGGCGAGATTATCCGCAGGCGCCTGCTCAAGGAATACGATGTTCACACCATGCTCCGCCTACCCACGGGCATCTTCTACGCCGGTGGCGTAAAGGCAAACGTGCTGTTTTTCGACCGCAAGCCAGCGAGCGACCAGCCGTGGACGAAAAAGCTGTGGGTCTATGACTTCCGTGTAGGCCAGCACTTCACCCTGAAGCAGAACCCTATGCGCCGCGAGCATCTGCAGGACTTCGTCGACTGGTACCACTGCCCCGACCGCGCTGCGTGGACCGCCAGCGACCGCGCGAAGTGCCTCACCTACGATGAACTGATCGCCCGCGACAAAGCCAATCTCGACATCACCTGGCTCACAGACCCCGGCGCCGACGATGCCCTCGCCGCCTTACCGCCCGGAGTCATCGCCCAGGAAATCATCGACGACCTTCAAGCAGCTTTGGCTGAATTCACCGCTGTCGCAGCAGAACTGCAACCGGCCGACGAGATCGACTGACGCTCGCCATGGTCCGCGTGTCGCGGTGTCCCCAGGCATCCCGTCGATCTTCCGAAAGATGTTTTGGCACAGCAGGTATCCGTCTCCTGCGATAGGCTCTGCGTAGCCGATTCCGAGGATGTGACGTGCCTGCCGACCAGCCGACCGACGCCTTCGTGGAGTTTTCCACGAACCTGGACTACGCCAGAAATCTGGTGAATGGCGGCAGATCGCTCGAGCGGCTGCAGGTCGGCGCCTTCGACTACACCGATGTGTACCGCGCCGCTCTGGTGCAAGGTGTCGCGGCGTTCGACCACTGGTTGTTCCGCGAAGCCGTGCAGCGCGCGGTGCTGCTGATCCAGCGCCCCAACGTACCCAGACCCGGCAAGTTCAATGACATCACCCTTACCGTAAAGCAGTTCGAAGCCGTGCATCACCACGGCGTCCCACTCGACGAGGAATTCCGAGCTCGGGCAGAAGACTTCTTCGCCGGCAAGTTGTCGCCAAATCCCAGCAAGATCCGGGACTCGTTCACGTACCTCCGAACCGGCAGCATCTGGCCGGACGTGGCGAAAGAGCTCACCTCCCACCGTGACGATGGCACACAGATCACACCCAACCAGGTCACCGAACGCCTCGACGAAATCGTCAAGAGACGCAACGCGATCGCGCACCAATCAGACAAGGACCCAGTAAATCCCGGCCACAAGTCCCCAATCACCTCACGCCATGTCGCCGATTCAATCGACTGGATCGAACTGATCGCTGCAGCCATGCTGCGGGTACTGGATGCACCATAAAAGTCCAGCTGCTGTCTCATGAACTGTCGACTGCAGGAGGAGCATGGGGACCGGTTGTCCGATGAGGTTCCCCGCTTCCTTGGAGGGCTCTGAGCATGGTCCGATGGGGCCAGGAAGGAGCCCCGCGTGGCAGCACCGAAGGAGTATCCGGACGAGTTCGAGGCTCAAGCGGTCCGCTTGTATCCGGAGTCGGACCCGAAACCGACGATCGCAAACTCGCCCAGCAGTTGGGTGTCCATTACGAGGCCCTGCGGAACTGGATCCGCCAGGCCGATACCAGCCGTCGGCCGGAACCGGCGGCGACGGATCTGGCCGAGGAGAACAAGCGGCTGCACCAACAAGTCGCCGGGGGCTGCTATACGATCGGGTGACAGTGGTTAAGCAGCATGTCGGGCTGCTGGGGTCATGATTGTCTCGTATTCGATCGGGGTCAATCGGCCGAGTCGGATTTGGCGTCGGCGATGGTAGGTGCGTTCGATCCAGGTGACGATCGCGATCCGTAGTTGTCCTCGTGTGTCCCACTCCTGCCGGTTCAACACGTTGCGTTGCAGCAGGCTGAAGAAGCTTTCCATGGCGGCGTTGTCGCCGGCCGCGGCGACACGACTCATGGATCCGACCATGCGATGACGGTTGATCGTGTGGACGAATCGTCTTGAGCGAAACTGAGCTCGCGGTCGCTAAACAGAATGCAGCCCGCCACGTCACCGCGGCGGGCAACGGCATTGTTATCGCGGTCACTGCCAGTCGGGACTTCATTCGCGAATCGATGGAATAGCCGACGATCCGGCTGGAGAACACGTCATTGACCGCACACATGTACAGCTTGCCTTCACCGGTGCGACGTACCGTGATATCGTTGAGCCACAACGAGTTTGATCTATCGGCAGTAAAGTTCCGTTGGACGAGATCGTCGTGGACAGTCGGGCCGGGTTTGCCGTTCTTGCCGCGCGGGGTTTGCCGTTCTTGCCGCGCGGGGTTTGCCGAACGCACTCCACCACCGGTTGGTCGAGCAGATCCGCCGTGCGGTGCGCTCGGCCATCGACTCGCCGGCCTTGCGGGCCTCATTGGCGAGAAACCGATATCCGAACTCGGGGTCGTCGCGGGGGTCGAACAATGTGTTGGCCTGATACGCCTCGGGCACCTCGCGGGCGGTGACAGGTTCGGCCAGCCACCGGTAGTAGGGTTTGGCGAACGAGCTGCAAGACCCGACACAACACCGCCACGGGAATCCTCTCGGCGGCAGGTTCTTTCACGAGCGGGTAGAGCCTTTTCACGGCAACTGCACCTGCGACAAATAGGCCGCCACCCGCCGCAACACTTCGTTTCCTGTTCCAGCAACTGGTTCCGGCGCCGGGCCTCACGCAACTCGGCCGAGTCGCTGCGTGTCGTCCCGGGCTGGTTCCCATCGTCGATGTCGGCTTGGCGCATCCACTTCGACAGCGTCTTGGGATGGATCCCAAAATCGGCCGCGACCCGATCCAGCGTGACTCCGTCATCACGGTTGCGGGCGACCCCGGACCCGGCGTCGCGGAACTCTTTCGGATACGGCTTCGGCACCGCGACATCCTTCCAGGCCCGCCTGCCGGCAAGCCATCTCGGTAGTCACCTATCCGTGCGGCAGCTCCCGAAGGGCGAGGCGTGCATCTGGTCTGATACCAGTAACCTCACGTCAACCTCGAGAACGAGGTCTGCGGTCGCAGCATTGGACCGTTCCTCCAGCTCGCCACTCATCAATCCACCGAACTGCGCCGTTTTGCTCAGTGCAAGAATCCACCGTTTCGCCGCGCGTTGAGTGGCTGCGAGGTGAATCGAACAGCGTGCGGAGCGCATTCAATGGGGCTATGCGTCACCGGATGCAGCCTGTTCCGAGCCGACAGCAATGGTGATCCTGTCCGCCGAATCCAGAGGCAGTAGTTCTTCCGGGGGTCTGCGCAGCTTTTCGGCAATATCGGCCAGCGACCCCTGCTCCGGCACCAACCAGCATTTTGGCCCCTGAACCGCGACGGGGGCTTCGTTCCAGCCGGCCAGGCTCCACATATGCATGATGAGGCCGGTGGGCGAGTACTGCTTTCCGTCGGCTTCCCACAGCATCGGCTTGCTGCGATCTACCACCCAACTAGCGCGGCCTCGACGCGGATCCGCCTGTATCCACTGAGATATCGCGGTGTCTTCGCGCGGTGTCAGCGCACGGTAGCGAAGCGGCGTGCCAGCCTTGAGATGGTTCGCGTCCAGCACTACCGAAACGGCACTCTTGGACCTGGACTTCGTTACCTTCTTTATCCTTCGATATTCGGACGGCAATGAGGGGATCTCCTGCTGATCCCGCACGTAAGTCAGCACCCGTTCGGCCAGGAGCCGACTCTTGCCCTCATCAGTGAAGGTCTTCGACACGAATGATTTTGCGCCGAGCTCACGGTCGTTCTCGATGATCAGCCACTGCAGCAATAGTCTGACCTGAGCGGCGATCCGGCCCATGACCGGCTCCCACTCGGTTTCAGGATCCTCCAACTCGTCGGATTCGACGAGGCGGAAGCATATGTGGGTCAGCAGCAGATCGCTGTACTCCGCGATGACCAACGCGCGTTCACGAAGTCGCTTGGTTTCAATATCGAGTTGATCCCGGATACGCCGATACAGCAGCACGCAGCGCCAGATTTCCAGTGCTGGAGGCTGGTTGCCGAACAACAATGGATAGGTGCCACCTTTACCCTGTTCCCATAGCGTGTCTTGGCTTATCTTTGCTCGGACAGCGATATCGGGATTTCGATGAGCACAAGCAAGTGCAAGCGCCGCTTCAACGACTGAGCACCCCGAATCTCGCGGCGGATCGGCCTCGCCACGGTGGAAGACATAGGTGAGGTCGAGACCAAGCATGAAATCATCCCGAATCTTGGCCTGGATGTCATCGAGGGCGATGAAGTCTCGCGGCTCGATGTGGTTCTGCGTGTTCGTGCTCTGGGTGATCGTTTTACCGAGGTCCGACATTTCAGTCGGCACCGAGATGACGCGCACCATCACATCAGCCTGGGCAACTTGATCTAGGTTTTCTTTGGCGGCACGATCTGCAGCTTGGACAGTTTGGGCGCCGTTGACAACCTTGGCGTCCGTCAACGTCAATTCAATCGGCTCATCGTGGCGGAAACGGCTTCCATAATGTCGGCTACGGACCACCTCGGCGCACAGGATGGTAATCCCATTGTTCTTGGCCCAGAAGCTTTCCGGGTCGTCGAGCAGCGTCCGGACCATACCTTGGTTGACGGAGGTCAGCCCAAGAGCCTTCCGAACGTTAGACTCAAACAATCGATTGCCGTACTGCTCATACCACTTCGCAAGATAAGAAACCGAGACAGTGCCGAAGTAAGACTCCGAGATGCCGTCCCGCGGAAGCCAGCGGGACATCGGTACCACCAATTCGACCGGGCCGGGACTCATGTCATCGCGGACGAACTGCCAGAAATCCGGTGCCGCTATGACTCGCTGATGAACCCATCTACCGTGGCTGTTGAAATGGTCGGCAGCGTCGTCGAATTCGGCTTGGACGTCAGGGTGTACGTGGCCATCGCCCATGACCGCGAGCACCAGCGTAACCTGCGCCTTCGGGTTCTGAATCAGCGATTTCACTCGCCCGGACATGGCATGGAACCGTGGGTTGAACCGGGTAAAACTTTGGTTCTCGATCTTGCGGAATCCGTCGACAAGGTCTCGCACATACGCTGCCTTAATGCCTGCCGTACCCCTCTCACTCCACTTCGCCTGTATCAGATACAGATCTGGAGTTCCATCTGCGAACGCAATCGCGTCGATACCACGGTCGTCCCGGCTGTCGATGACGCAGGACGCCGCGGTCGAGGCATCACATCCTACAAGCATCCGGGCAGCCAGCGCGGCCAAACTGCGGGAGACCCTACACCTCTCGATGGCGCTCGCGTCTTTGGATTCGACGTCTGACATGTCGATGAGCTCGCCGAATTCGCGGAGGATCGCCCTCCGCACGTGCTCTACCTGCGGTGGTGTGCTCACGATCCCCCTTGAGCTGCAAATCATGATCTGACGGCCGGTTGCCAAATATTATCCTGGGCGCGAGACTTGGGCACCGAAAAGATCTGACCAAAGTAGTATTCCGATCAACCTCCGCCTTCAGCAACCGGCCAATCAGCCATGCGATCTTCCCTCAGCAAGAGAAACGGTCACCGAGTCGGTAGGCTCAAGAGCCACCGCGGGATCGGGACGGACGACCGGCAGCCGCTCATAGAGCAGCAGCAAGCTGCTGATCACGCGGACCGGTATCAAGCTCGCGCAGGCTCTGCGTACCGTCACCGTCGTCCTGTTCAAAAGGTACGAGATCCTGCACGTGAACGGCACGTACAGACAACCCGACGACAACCGCCCCGAATCGTTCCGCCCGCGCCAGGACGAGCCGGCGCACGTGGAGTTGTTGGACACGGGCAGCAACTGGCAGCGGCGGCGGATGAACCGTATGTCACTGCGTCCACCACCCGGCCCGCCGGGACTTCGTCCCTGCCGTCACCGTCAACCCCCTTCTGGCACAGGAAATCACATCACAGGATAGACGGGCACTCCGGTTCACGCGGCGCCGTTGATCGGGCTCTGACCGTACAGATCCTTCTCCAGAGCGGGGTCCACGCTGGTGCCGCCCGAGACCTGATCGGGCGACACCCAGGGTTTTGGCCCGCAACTGAGCCTCCGGTCCGGCCGAACCGAGCCACTGTCAGCCGGACGCACCCACGAGTTCGACCCCGTGGATCCTTGCAGTCTTCTGCATCCCGTCGTCCAGGGTCATCAGTGGATAGGCGAGGCGCTGGGCCAGTGCGATATACCAGGCATCCGCGTAGGTGGCGTTATCAATCAATCCCACAGCGGCAACCGAATCGACCGGCTCGCGGATCCGCTCCACGGGGTGGGTACTGAACGCGGCGATCAACGCGCGCGCCTGATCGAATTCCAGTTCGCCACGGCGGGCCAGCCGGATAAGCGCGGAGCCGACCTCGAAGTCCACATGCGGCGGGGAAACACACCCGGCTATGCGGATGCGGTCCGCATACCCGGGCGGCAGAGCTCCCCGCAGCAGATCGACCCAGATCGAGGCATCGACGACGATCACTCTTGGCCCCGGTCATAACCATCCCGGATTTCACGCACCGCTTCGGCCCCGGATACCTTCGCCCGGCCGGTGATACCCAGCTGCTGCTGTGTCTGCTTCAACCCTTCGTCCCATTCGGCGATCGCCCGCCGCTGCAGTTCCCGTCGAACATCGGCTGCCATCAGGTCCCGCAGATACGCCGAGACAGACTTGTGCTCAGCACTGGCTTTCTCCGCGATCACCGCGGCCACTTCATCCGGAACGTCTCGCACTTGAACCGTCGCCATTGCCCACCCTCCTCCGCATGCAATATTTCATGCAAAAAATAGCATGCATCTACGTAGGGAGGAAGACCGATCGGCGGAAGAGCCGAGCAACGGACCCGATCCGTTACCACCGCCCGCCTCTGCGACTGCGTTGATCACCAGTCAGTGGGAAGTAGGCTTCCACCACCAGCAGCCCAAAAAGAATCCCCAGGTCACACCCGTTCCCATCTTCGATGTGCCCCGCCGAGGGGACAATATCGGCGCAGGTCAGGTGGGGTAACGGCAAGACTCGTTCCCTTGCCGTCCCTTTTGGCATCCGAGTTTCGTCCCTCACCTCGACCCGTCCGCGCTCATGTCGGGGTCGACGCGGCGCAGCGCTGAGGCCAGCCACGCGGTTCCCCGGTGCTCGGCGGGCATCGCGGCTACCCCGTGCGTTGCTTCTCGAACCGCGTCGGCCGTGTGCCCCAGCAGTGCCAGGACGCCAGCGCGCTGCACCGCCGCGAACCCAGGGGTCCACCAGTACATCGACTGCGGGGGGTCGTTCGCCGCCTCCGGCTCCGCTGCCGCCAGCGCCCTGCCCGCCTCCCGTGACTCCCCCCGCGCAGCCAGCAGTTCGGCACGTCTCATTCGCCCATAGGCCACGAGGGTGGGGTGCGCGTCCCGTACCGCCAGCGCGGCATCCGACAGGGCGATGACCTTGCCGTAATCTCCCGTACTCACAGTCACGTAACCCGCGAAGCCCAGGGCGTGCACCAGCCGGTCGGGGTCGCGGGATTCTTCCGCCAGGTCTATCGCCGTCCTCATGGTGGCCCGTGCGGCGGAATCGGCTCCGATCGCGTGCTCCAGCCATGCCCGGTACTGCACGACTTCAGACGCCAGGGCTGCCACTTCGGTTCGTGCAGTACGGGTACGGGCCTCCCGCGCAAAGGTTTCGGTCATGGCGGACATGCCGCGCACCGCCGGAAGTACCGTCACAGCCCCTGCCGCGTCCTCGATTCGGCGCGTAGCCGACAGCATCACCGCCACATCGGCCAATGTCATAGCGTCCACGCTGGCGGGTGAGCGCGCCACCGCCGTCAGTCGATCAAGGTCTGCGCCGAGCACGCGTTCGTAAGCGGCGGCGACACCGGCAGGTACCGGGCGCTTACCGGACTCGATCAGCGAAAGATACGCCGGACTGTAGTACGTCCGTTCGGCCATGGCGCGTAACGAAATCCCCGCCGTCTCGCGTGCGGCACGCAGCAGCGAACCCGGTTCCACCATCTGCCCCCTCTTCGGCACGGTAAACCTCTGTCAACAGCGTATCCAGGTCGGCTTCGACCATGCCCGCTTAGCGTGATTCTCAGCCCCGCCGGGTGAACATCGCCCCGGAAAGTGATCCGCTGCAATGCGATTCGCCCCAGCGGCGGGTGCTTACCAACCAATACAGACCGCAAGGGGGGTCGAGTGGATATCGGAACGACGGCAGAGTCGGCCGTGTTGGCTGTGCTCGCGCCGGGTGGGATGCTCACCGCCGCCCAGATCACGCGTGGCGCGCAGCTCACCGGATGGTCGGCCCGTCGGGCGATAGGCCAGCTCGAATCGCGCGGCCTCATCATGGCGATCCCGCATGCCTCCCGCTGGTCGATCACCCCGCGCGGACGAGCCATCCTGGCCGCCAAGGGCGGACGGTAGGGATGGGCAGCGACGGATGGATCACCTTCGGGTTGGCGGTCGCTATCGGCCTGCCGCTGGTCGTGCTCGTCGCCGTGCTGGTCTGGCCGGAGCGCATCCCACCGGACCGCACAGTGGAGGCAATCCGGCAGCGGATCGAGGACGAGGACGACCCGCGCGTACCGCCCGAGTAACCCCAGGACATCCCCTCGCTCTGACGCTCTGCAACAGAGTTCGGTTGAGGCGCAACAGCTACTGTGTCCGATATGCGGTGGGCGGTGCTGGTCGGCGTGGCCATGGTGTTGAGTGCGTGTTCGCAGTCCACGGCGGGGAAACCGCAGCCGGTGGCAGGATCGCCGGAAACCAGCCCGTCGGCGTCCCGGGAGAGCGAGTTGCAAGATCGGATCGATTGGGTTCGCCGAGGTTCATCGATTGATCTCGGACCTTTTCACTCGGCGAGTCTCGATGGCGGTCAGGTGACCGATCTGCAGGCGGATATCGCGTTCGTCAGTCCGACCGGCAAGATCAGTTGCATCACAGGGACAGCGCTCGGCATGGACGGATTCGACTGCATGGTCGAGCTGAAGGAACCGGCACCCGCGCCGCATGAAGGCTTCGGAAACTGGTTCGGCGGTTACGTCACCTACTCGGGACAGCGGATGACCGTCGGCCAATTCCGCGGCGACCCAGGGCTTTTCATTCACGGCCAGGGACAGACGCTGCCGTACGACAGCACCTTCACCTTCGGCGACTACGCCTGCCGCCTCGCAACAACCGGTCTCACCTGTGTGAACCCCACCAAGCGCAGCGGTGTACAGATGAGCGCCGAGGGCGTCGTCCCGCTCGGCTGCCTGCGCGAAATCCCGGAGGCACAGCGCGAACCCGCGGTCGGTCGCGCCTACGGCTGCTGAGCAGCGGCATTCCCGCGACGACCAGTGCGACCAGAATCGTGGGCCGCAGTGTCCACGAAATCGGTCCAACCACGGAAATCAGCTGCCGTAGCATTAGGAGTGTGACAGCCGCGCACAACTACTCCGACCTGCACGCGCTCATCGACCAGCTGGAACCTAGTCAAGCGGACGAGGTGCGCCGACATGTGCTGCAACTGGTGCGCCCCAAAACCGGCCGCTTCTCTGTCCTCCGAACGTTCGACGGTCCGTCGACCGACTTAGGCGCACGCGCCAAGGACGTTCTGCGTAACGAGATCGGCGAATCCGATGCTGATCGTTGACACTGGACCGCTTGTTGCTTATCTGAATCGTCGAGATTCCGATCATGCGCGGTGCGCTGAGTTTCTGAACGGGCGAACCGACGAGCTGTTGGTGACGCCATATGTTGTGACAGAAGCCTGCTATCTGGTCTGCAAGTATGTCAGCGCTTCCGCGGAGATCAATCTCGTCGAGGCGATCGCGGCGGGCGATCTGACGCAGGTCGACATTACTACTGCGGATCTGTACCGAATGGCCGAGTTGATGGCGCAGTACCAAGGCTTTCCGCTTGGGATCGCCGACGCGTCAGTCATAGCCATTTCTGAGCGCCTCGGCCTCGATGAAGTCGCGACACTGGACCGCCGCCACTTCCACGCGGTTTCGCCACATCATACGAGCGGATTCAAGCTTCTTCCCTGATTCGACCACTTGAAGTACCCGGATGGCACGGCACGCACATCTTCTCTCTCGAGATAGGGGTAATCGGCGAGGATCGACTCTTCGGTCTCGCCTGCCGCCAAGAGTTCGAGCACATCCTTAACCCTGATCCGCATACCGCGGATACAGGGCCGCCCTCCACACTGGTTCGGGTCGAACGTAATCCTGGACACCCTCAAAGCATACCGGCGACACCCAGCTCATTCCGTGCGTGTCGCAAGGGTTCAAGAGCCAACCTCTCCCGGAACAGCGAACGGCGCCGCCCCTTTCGGAGCGGCGCCGTTCCCAGCGATTCAGGGAATCACTTGATGATCTTCGTGACGCGACCGGCGCCGACGGTGCGGCCACCCTCGCGGATCGCGAAGCGCAGACCCTCGTCCATGGCGACCGGCTGGATCAGCTTGACGAGCATCTCGGTGTTGTCACCGGGCATGACCATCTCGGTGCCCTCGGGCAGGGTCACAACACCCGTCACGTCAGTCGTACGGAAGTAGAACTGCGGACGGTAGTTGTTGAAGAACGGGGTGTGGCGGCCGCCCTCGTCCTTCGACAGGATGTACGCCTGGCCCTCGAACTCGGTGTGCGGGGTGGTGGTGCCGGGCTTCACGACGACCTGGCCGCGCTCCACGTCCTCACGCTTGATACCACGAACCAGCAGACCGACGTTGTCGCCGGCCTGGCCCTGGTCGAGCAGCTTGCGGAACATCTCGATGCCGGTGACCGTGGTCTTGGTCTTCTCCGGACGGATGCCGACGATCTCGACTTCCTCGTTCACGTTGATCACGCCACGCTCGACGCGACCGGTGACGACGGTGCCACGACCGGTGATGGTGAACACGTCCTCGACCGGCATCAGGAACGGCTTGTCGGTCTCGCGAACCGGGTCCGGGATGGACTCGTCGACCGCGTTCATCAGCTCCAGCACCGACTCGGTCCACTTCGGGTCGCCCTCGAGCGCCTTCAGACCGGAGACCCGCACGACCGGCGCGTCCTCGTCGAACTCCTGCGAACCCAGCAGCTCGCGGACCTCCATCTCGACGAGCTCGAGGATCTCCTCGTCGTCGACCATGTCGGCCTTGTTCAGCGCGACCAGGATGTAGGGCACGCCGACCTGACGGGCGAGCAGCACGTGCTCACGGGTCTGCGGCATCGGGCCGTCAGTGGCGGCGACCACGAGGATGGCGCCGTCCATCTGCGCCGCACCGGTGATCATGTTCTTGATGTAGTCGGCGTGACCCGGCGCGTCGACGTGCGCGTAGTGGCGCTTCTCCGTCTGGTATTCGACGTGGGAGATGTTGATCGTGATACCACGAGCCTTCTCCTCGGGCGCCTTGTCGATCTGATCGAACGCGAAGCTCTCGTTCAGATCCGGGTACTTGTCAGCCAGCACCTTGGTGATCGCCGCGGTCAGCGTGGTCTTGCCGTGGTCGACGTGACCGATGGTGCCGATGTTGACGTGCGGCTTCGTCCGCTCGAACTTCGCCTTCGCCACTTCTTTGTCCTCCTGGACTTGTTGGTGCGTGCAGTTGCAGCAGTGCGGTTACTTGAAAAGGGGTCGTGCTGACGCCCGGCTGTCGGGGCAAGTGTGACACCTGCCCCGATGGTGTCACTCGCCGGTCGCCTTGGCGATGATCTCCTTCGACACGTTGGCCGGAACCTCCGCGTACGAGTCGAACACCATGGAGTAGTTCGCCCGGCCCTGGGTCTTCGACCGCAGGTCACCGATGTAACCGAACATCTCCGAGAGCGGAACCAGCGCCTTGACGACACGGGCACCACTGCGTTCCTCCATGGCCTGGATCTGACCACGGCGGGAGTTCAGGTCGCCGATCACATCGCCCATGTAGTCCTCGGGCGTGGTGACCTCGACCGCCATCAGCGGCTCGAGGATCACCGGACCGGCCTTGCGAGCCGCTTCCTTGAGCGCCTGCGCGCCGGCGATCTTGAACGCCATTTCCGACGAGTCGACGTCGTGGTAGGCGCCGTCGAGCAGCGTGACCTTCATGTTCACCAGCGGGTAGCCAGCGAGCACACCGTACTGCATGGCGTCCTGGGCACCGGCGTCCACCGAAGGGATGTACTCCTTCGGCACGCGGCCACCGGTGACCTTGTTCTCGAACTCGTAGTGCGCGCCATCCTCGCCGACGAACGGCTCGAGGGCAATGATGACCTTCGCGAACTGGCCGGAACCACCGGTCTGCTTCTTGTGCGTGTACTCGAGCTTCTCGACCCGCTTGGTGATCGTCTCGCGGTAGGCCACCTGCGGCTTGCCGACGTTCGCCTCGACCTTGAACTCGCGCTTCATGCGGTCGACCAAGATGTCGAGGTGGAGTTCGCCCATACCGCCGATGACGGTCTGGCCGGTCTCCTGGTCCAGCTTGACCGAGAAGGTCGGGTCCTCTTCGGAGAGACGCTGGATCGCGGTGCCCAGCTTCTCCTGGTCGGACTTCGTCTTCGGCTCGATGGAGACCTCGATGACCGGGTCCGGGAAGGTCATGGACTCCAGCACGATCTGGTTCTGCGGATCGCACAGGGTGTCACCGGTGGTGGTGTCCTTGAGGCCGATGACCGCGTAGATGTGACCCGCCGAGGCAGCGCCGACCGGGTTCTCCTTGTTGGAGTGCATCTGGAACAGCTTGCCCAGGCGCTCCTTCTTGCCCTTGGTCGAGTTGATGACCTGGGCGCCGGAGTCGACCTTGCCGGAGTACACGCGGACGTAGGTCAGCTTGCCGAAGAACGGGTGCACCGCGATCTTGAACGCCAGGCCCGCGAACGGCTCGTCGGCGCTCGGCTTGCGGGTCAGCACCTGGTCTTCCTTGCCGGGCACGTGGCCGGTGGTGGCCTCCACGTCCAACGGCGAGGGCAGGTAGTCGATGACCGCGTCCAGCATGGGCTGCACGCCCTTGTTCTTGAACGCCGAGCCACACAGCACCGGGTAGAGCTCGGAGGTCACCGTCAGCTTGCGGATGGCGCCCTTGATCTCATCGATGGTGAGCTCTTCGCCGCCGAAGAACTTCTCCAGCAGCGCATCGTCGGACTCGGCGACGGTCTCCAGCAGTTCCTGGCGGTACTGCTCGGCCCGCTCCTTCAGATCCTCCGGGATCTCGACGACCTCGTACTGCTCGCCGAGCTTGGTCTCGCCCCGCCAGACCTTGGCGTTGTTCTCGACCAGGTCGACGATGCCCTCGAAGGTGTCCTCCGCGCCGATCGGCAGCTGGATGACCAGCGGCTTGGCGCCGAGACGGTCCTTGATGGTCTGCACGGTGAAGTAGAAGTCCGCACCGAGCTTGTCCATCTTGTTGACGAAGCAGATCCGCGGCACGTCGTACTTGTCGGCCTGACGCCACACCTGCTCGGACTGCGGCTCGACGCCTTCCTTGCCGTCGAACACCGCGACGGCGCCGTCGAGCACGCGCAGCGACCGCTCCACCTCCACGGTGAAGTCGACGTGCCCGGGGGTGTCGATGATGTTGATCTGGTTGTCTTTCCAGAAGCATGTGGTCGCCGCGGAGGTGATGGTGATACCACGCTCCTGCTCCTGCTCCATCCAGTCCATCGTGGCGGCGCCATCGTGGACCTCACCGATCTTGTAGGTGATGCCGGTGTAGAAGAGGATGCGTTCAGTTGTGGTCGTCTTGCCCGCATCGATGTGGGCCATAATGCCGATGTTGCGGACCTTGTTCAGGTCGGTGAGCACGTCCTGTGCCACGGAAATCTTCCCCGCTCGTAGCTAGTTGGGATTATCGGGGACGACCCTGTGGTCGTCTCTATATCAACGCCGGACGCGGCCGGTGGGTGCCGCGTTCCGGCTGTGCCTCCCGACCCAGACGACGGGCCGGGCAGACGTCACCAGCGGTAGTGCGCGAAGGCCCGGTTGGACTCGGCCATCTTGTGGGTGTCCTCGCGGCGCTTGACCGAGGCGCCGAGGCCGTTGCTGGCGTCGAGCAATTCGTTGGCCAGACGCTCGACCATCGTCTTCTCCCGGCGCGCACGGGAGAAGTTGACCAGCCAGCGCAGGGCCAGGGTGTTGGCGCGGCCCGGACGGACCTCGACCGGAACCTGGTAGGTGGCGCCACCGACGCGGCGGGGCTTCACCTCCAGCGACGGCTTCACGTTGTCCAGCGCGCGCTTGAGGGTGACGACCGGGTCGGTGCCGGTCTTCTCGCGCGCCTGCTCCAGCGCGCCGTAGACGATGCGCTCGGCGGTGGACTTCTTGCCGTCCAGCAGGATCTTGTTGACCAGCTGCGTAACCAGCGGCGAACCGTAGACCGGGTCGTTGATCAGCGGACGCTTGGGTGCGGGGCCCTTGCGTGGCATATCAGCTCTTCTCCTTCTTCGCGCCGTAGCGGCTGCGGGCCTGCTTGCGGTTCTTCACACCCTGCGTGTCGAGCGAGCCACGGATGATCTTGTAGCGAACACCGGGAAGGTCCTTCACACGACCGCCACGGACGAGCACCATCGAGTGCTCCTGCAGGTTGTGGCCCTCGCCCGGGATGTAGGCCGTGACCTCGACCGCGCTGGTCAGGCGAACACGCGCGACCTTGCGCAGCGCGGAGTTCGGCTTCTTCGGGGTCGTGGTGTACACGCGGGTGCACACGCCACGACGCTGCGGGCTCCCCTTCAGGGCCGCGGTCTTCGTCTTGGCGACCTTGTCGCGGCGACCCTTGCGGACCAGCTGGTTGATGGTTGGCATAGACCGGCTTTCCTTATTAGTTAACGCGGTGTCTGGACTTCATGTCTGTTGTAAGTTCGCGGCGCTCCCGGGGCCCTCGGCGGCGCATTTTCACCTCGGGCCCGTCGTTCACTCCGCTGTCATCGAGCTTTCACTCGCACGTCCGGCCACGTTTCTCGCGTCCCGAGGTCGGGCGTGTCGCGCGCGGCGCGGAGCCCGGATTCCGGGCACGCTGGATTCGTCAGCCGCTTTCGCTGGCCTACGGTCACGCACGAACTTGCCCGCTTGCTTCCGGGCACAGCGATCCACGATACCCGTGGCCGGGACACAGGGTCAAAGCGGGTCGCGAAGGCAGCGGTCTACCTGGCCAGATTCAAGGTCATTTCCATGAGCTTCTTGGTGGCCTCGCAGGGATCGGGGTGGGCGGAGCCAGGCCGGTAGTTGAGCCACCAGCCGATCACGCCGTTGTCCGGAGCGCTCGCGGTCACACCGCAGGAATCGGGATCGTTCGGACGCCGGATCAGCAGCGCGAGCGCACTCTGGACGGTGACGTTGGTGGTGGTGTAGCCGAGCTTGTTGTTCGTCTGCTTCTCGTTGCTCAGCGTGCCGTTCTCGTACCAGTTGAGCGTGGCCATGCCGTTACCGCCGGGCGCGCCGACCAGATCCCACATGCAGACCGCGCCGAAGAACGAGTCTTGGACGTCGATGCTCTCGCCGATGGCCTTGCCGATCTGCTCCTTGGAGAGGATCTCGCATTCCCGCAGCAGCTTGTCGAGCCTGGTGTTGACCGGCTGACTGCCGCCGACCGGATGCGCCGACCCGGGAACTACTTGGCTACAGCCGCCCGCGGACAACGCGACAGCAATGGCAGCGACGGCGACCGCACTCCAACGGCGCAGACTTCCTCCCACGTTCATCCCCTTACCCCAACCGCTGCAAGGTCAGCTCGGCCAGGGCACGGCTCCGGTCGCAGGGGTTGCCGGTGGCCGTGGAGAAGATCCCGAGGGACGTCGACCACTCGAAGAAGTCCTCGCCGAGTTGCACCGCGAGATCGCAGATCTGCCCGCTCGGGTCCAACGCGGCAAAGCCCTCGCGCCCGCCTACCTTGATCGGGTCGGGAGCGCGACCGTTGACGGTCACCCACGCCCGCTCCCGTTCGATCGGGCTGCCGCGATAGGAAGCGAAAGTGATGCTGGCGGAACCGACTCCGGCCGCCCGCCAATTGCAGCCGACAGCGTTCCGGAACACTCCGGAGATCTGGCCGAGCCCACCGAGGTTGCGCACCTCGTCGTCGGTCACATGCCCACACTCCCCGACGAACGGGCCCAACGCCACCACCTTCGGCGCCGGTCGCGACGGGCCGGTTTCCTCGGACTCCCCGCCCGAACCGCACGCCGCCAGCGCGAGCACCAAGGCGGTCGCGATCACGACCGCCGACTTGATCCGCATGGGAAGAACTCTACCGATTACGCGACCGGGGGACCGTCCGACGAACCCGGGCCCGCCCCTGCTCCGATCGCCGCACCGACCGTTCCGCGAGCGGATCGTCGACCGCCGGGATTGCTCACAAATTGCCGCGGGCGGCTTGTTCGCGTTCGATCGCCTGGAACAGCGCCTTGAAATTCCCCTTGCCGAAGCCGAGGGAGCCGTGACGCTCGATGAGTTCGAAGAAAACGGTGGGCCGATCGGTCAGTGGTCTGGTGAAGATCTGCAATAGATAGCCGTCTTCGTCCCGGTCGACGAGGATGCCGCGACGCTGGAGTTCCCCGACCGGGACGCGGACCCGGCCGATGCGGGCGCGCAATTCGGGGTCTTCGTAGTAGGCGGCGGGTGTCTCCAGGAACTCCACGCCCTCGCGGCGCAGTGCGTCGACGCAGGCGAGGATGTCGCCGGTGGCGAGGGCGATGTGCTGCACGCCGGGACCGCGGTAGAACTCCAGGTACTCGTCGATCTGCGAGCGCTTCTTGCCCACGGCGGGTTCGTTGAGCGGGAACTTCACCCGGTGATTGCCGTTGGCGACGACCTTGCTCATCAGCGCCGAGTACTCGGTGGCGATGTCGTCGCCGACGAACTCGGCCATATTCGTGAAACCCATGACCCGCCGGTAGAACTCGACCCACTCGTCCATCTGCCCGAGTTCCACGTTGCCCACCACATGATCGATCGCCTGGAACAGCCGGGTGGGCGCGCCGTCGCGCCGCTGATAGTGCGAGCGCCGGGCGGCATAGCCGGGCAGGTAGGGCCCGAAATAGCCGGAACGGTCGACCAGCGTGTGCCTGGTCTCGCCATAGGTGGCCAGCGCGGCCGAGCGGACGGTGCCGAAGTCGTCGGTGTCGTCGTGCGGTTCGCTGACGATGGTGGCGCCGTGCGCGCGCGCCCACGCCACACAGCGGTCCACGTCGGGCACCTCGAGCGCGATGTCGACCACGCCGTCGCCGTGCCGATCGTGATGGGCGACCAGCGGGCTGTCCGGGTCCACCGCACCGGTGATCACGAAACGTGCTGCGCCGCTGCGCAAGACGAACGCCTTGTGGTCGCGGTTGCCGGTCTCGGGACCGGAGTACGCCTCCAATCGCATACCGAAGGCGGACTCCAGGAAGTGTGCGGTCTGTGTGGCGTTGCCCACCACCCAGACCAGAGCGTCCCATCCGGTGACCGGGAAGGGATCGCCGCTGTCGTCGTGGTCGACCAGCCCCACGAGTGTGCGCAACTCGCCGTCGCTGGGAACGGCGCCGGACCGGGCGTTCGGCAGGTGCTCGATGGTCATCCTCCAAGGAAATCGCCGAGCCCGCCCAGTAGGCAACAGCCCGAATTCTCGATGGGCAGTGTGGCGAATTCGGCTAGGAAACCGCCTTGGATGCTGGACAATTTGAATAGCAGAAGCAGGACAGGCAGAACTTGCCTGGCACCTAACGCAGGACCTGAACGCACTCCCCGCGTCGCCGACTTGTACGGCCTGAAGACCCGGAGAGGCGGGGGAGCTGCTCGAAACGGAGGCCGTCATGTCGCGCACACCGGCGAAACTCGACGAACTCGACCTCGCCATCCTCACCGCGATGCACGAGTACCAGAAGGCGGGCATTCTCGAACTGTCCCGTCGCACCAAGGTCGCCAGGGCGACGGTGCAATCCCGGATCGCGCGCATGGAGGAATCCGGCGTGATCGCCTCCTACGACCCGCAGATCGACGTCACCGCGGCGGGGTTCGACGTGCTGGCGTTCGTCACGCTGGAGATCGCCCAGGGCGCACTGGACGCGGTGGCCGCCGAACTCGACGCCATCCCCGGCGTGCTGGAGGCGTACGCCACCACCGGCTCGGGCGACGTGGTGTGCCGGATCGGGGCCGACTCGCACGCCGGATTGCAAGCCGTGCTGCTGAGCATCGACCGGACGTCCTCGGTGGTGCGTTCGCACAGCGTCATCGTGCTGTCCACGGTGGTGCGGCGCCGGGCGCTGCCGCTGCTGCGCACGCTGGGTCCGACCGGAACCACGAAGGCGCCCGCCTACCGTCCGGCGCGCGAGCCGTAGCCGAGCCCCGCGTACCCCTCAGGGACGCAGGTCGGCGTGCGCGGCGAGAACTTCCACGCTCCCCTGTTTACCCGCCTCCAAGAAGGCGAGCAGAGCGTGCGCCTCGGCCTCGACGGCCACGCGCTCGGCCTTCGTCCACGACCTGGTCGGACTGATGCGCAGACGGGCCGTCTCGGCGTTCGCGAAGACCTTGTACAGCCCCGCGAGAAACCCGTCGACCAGGATCGGAGACACCTGCGCGGCGAAGGCGCGCAGCGGAGGAGCCGCGCCGTCCGGCACGATCCTGGTCCGATCCTGGTGCGAGAGCAGTGCGTTGTCATACCAACCGAGCAACCGGACCGGAGCGGGGTGGTCCGGGTCGGCCAGTTCGCCGTCGGCCACGTCGTAGAGCGTGCGGCCGCGCTCGTCGGTGTAGGTGCGCACTCGATCGCCGAGTTGTTCGACCGCGTGCTTCATGCCGAGCAACTTCGACCAGGTTTGCATGTCCATGGTGCTGGCCGGGCCGAAGGCGCGCAGATAGCGATAGAGCAGTTCCGCCAGCGGGTACGTCGGGTCCAGCGGAGCACCCAACCACGGTTCGACCCGCGACCAGATCGGCCTGCTGCTGTCCTTCCATTTCCCGCGCGGCGGAGTCTGTAACACCGGCAGCTGATACAGCCAGGTCTGCAGCACCGCCCCTGCGTCGCGGTCCGGGTACAATTCGGCGGCACGGGCGCGCAGGTCCGCCGCGGACATCGGCTCGTCGCCGAGCGCCGCCTCGCCGTGCTTGCGCACCTCGTCCGGATCCAGGCCGACCATGGCGCCGTAGTTGAAACCCTTACGGAAGGGCACTTTTTCGAGTTCGGGCTGCACGTGCGGCGCGATCCGCAGCGCGTCGGCGGGAGTGACCAGGTGAATCGTGCCGCGCATCAGGGTGATGCGGACCAGGGAGCGATCCTCCAGCGCGTCCGACACCGTCATCGGATCGAAATCCGCGAGGCGACTCCACAATCCGACGAACGGCGGCGGCGAATCCTGAGCCTGCAGCCCGACGAGATGGTCACACATCTCCTGCGCGGTCAGGCGCGAGCGCTCCAGCAGATGCTGGCGGGACAGCAGGGTCCGGTTCAGTACCCGGTTGGACAGCTTCATGACGTGTGCGGATCCGTGCGCGTCAACGCAGCGTGACCACGACCTTGCCGGTGGCGGTGCGGTTGTCCAGCGAGGCGATCGCCTCGGCCGCCTTGTCCAGCGGGTAGAGCACCGTCTGCGGCGGCGCGATCTTCCCGGCGGCCAGCAGGGGTTCCACCTCGGCCCACTGCTCGGCCAGATAGCCGGGGTGCGACATCACCCACGCGCCCCACGCGGCGCCGACCACCTCGACGTTGTTCAGCAGCAGCCGGTTGACCTTGACGGTGGGGATCTCGCCTGCGGTGAAGCCGACCACCAGCAGCCGGCCCGACGGCGCGAGCGATCGAATGCTGTCGGTGAAGCGGTCTCCGCCGACCGGGTCGAGCACGATGTCGACGCCGCGACCGCCGGTCAGCTCCTGCACCGCGGCGAGCCAGCCGTCGGTCAGCACCACATCGGTGGCGCCGTTCGCGCGGGCCACCTCGGCCTTCGCTTCCGTGCTCACCACGGCGATCACCCGGCCCGCACCGAACGCGCCGGCCATCCGCAGCGTCGAGGTGCCGATGCCGCCCGCGGCGCCGTGCACCAGGACGGTCTCGCCTTCGGCCATCCTGCCCCGGTTTCGTAGGCAGAAGTGCACGGTCAGGTCGTTGAACAGGATGCCTGCGCCCGCCTCCAGCGAGACGCTGTCCGGCAGCCGGAACACCATCGGCACGGGCACGACGGCCGTCTCTGCCATGGCGTTGCCGAGCAGGGTCAGCGCGATCACTCTGTCGCCCACCCGCACGTGTGCATCCGCGGGGGCTTCCCGCACGATGCCCGCGACCTCGCCGCCGACGACGAAAGGCAGCTCCGGCTTCATCTGGTAGAGACCGCGCGTCATCAGCACGTCCGGGAAGGCGACACCCGCCGAGTGCACATCGATCACGACGCCGCCCGGGTAGGGCGCAGGCTCCGGGATGTCCACGATCTCGACCGCTTCCGGTCCCTCCAGCTTGCTGACCTGGGCTGCGCGCATGTGCTCACCTCTCTGTCGCGCGACGGCATGATCCGCGCCGACGCCATACCGACAACATAACGGGCGCAGCCGGATGACGTCGGTCCGCAGCCCTGCGGCGGGACGAGCGCAGGCTCGGGCGGTGCACTCGGGCCGCGCCTACCAGGGTTATTGATCGCCTCGTGATTCGCGCGCCCGCCTCCGGCCAATCGGTTTCGCCGTACTTCCTGGCGCCGAGTGCTCGCAGGCGGACTATTGAGAAGTACAGACGGCTCGACGCGAGGGTGTGACGTACGCCCCGTAAAGTCGTCACAACAGCACCGCATGAAAAAACGCGGCACACCGTGCAGCGCGAGGAGCACAAGTGTCACTCGATCAGCCACTCGCCCCGCTTCCCCAGGAGGGCATGGGCTTTGCTTCGGCGTGGCCCGTCCGGGCTGGCGATGTGGATCCCTACGACCGATTGCGGTTCGATGCCATCGCCCGCTACCTGCAAGATATCGCCTGGGAAAACCTGCATAAGACGTTCTTCCATCGGACCGACCCGAATTGGATCATCCGGCGGACGGTCATCGACGTCATCCGTCCGATTCTGTGGCCGGACGAGGTGCGGTTGCTGCGGTGGTGCTCGGCGATGTCCACCCGGTGGACCAACATGCGCGTGCGGATCACCAGCGGAAACGGTGGGCTGATCGAGACCGAGGGCTTCTGGATCAATATCAGCGAGTCCACCGGCATGCCCGCGCGGATCAGCGACGAAGGCCTCGCCTACCTGGCCCGCACGGCCACCGAACACCGCCTGCGGTGGCGGCCGTATCTGACCGACGCCACACCGCCGGAGTCGGATACCGACATGCCGTTCCCGGTGCGCGCTACCGATATCGACCAGTACAACCATGTGAACAACGCCTGTTACTGGCAGGCGGTGGAACAATTCCTGGTCGAATATCCCAAGCTCCTCGCGGGGCCGCACCGCGCGGTGATCGAGTACGTGGCACCGGTGCTGGCCCGCCAGCACGTGACCGTGCGCAGCCGGTACGAGCCCGGCGACCGGAGCGGGCAGCCGGTGCTGCGGTTATGGTTCGTGGTCGGCGGAACCACCACCACAGTCGTCCGCATCATGCCACTGCCCGGCTCACCCGCCTCTCCGAGTCTTCAGGCCGTACAGGTCGGGTGACGCACGGGTTGCGTTCAGGTCCTGCGTTTGGTGCCGGTCGAGTTCTGGGCGTACCCGGCGAGTTACCCATGTTCTTGCGAAATCAGTCGTTGCGTAACTGCTGTACCAGCCGGGTGACGCGGGGATCGCGTTCAGGTCGTGCGTTGGGTGCAGTGCAAGGTTCTGGGCGGACCCGACGAGTTACCGGTGTACTTACGAATCAGGCGGCTGGTGGAGGGGCCGCGATGCGCGGGGCCGGTCGGATCTCGGGTGATCCGACCGACCTCGGGCACTGTCAGCCACGGGCCGCTTTGAGAAGGTCTTCCCTGGTGGTGAACTTGACCCGTGGGCGGCCCGCGGTCTTGCCCGCGCTCTTCTCCGCTTGGTCGATCGCCTTCCAGCCCGCTCGGTCGACGAGGTCGGCTCGGCGCTGGGCCAGCAGGGACTTCAGTGCGGCACGGTCGCCCTGTGGCACACCGAGTTTGCCCGCGGTGAAGTCGGCGATGAGCAGCTCCACCGTCTCTTCGGAGTCGGTCCGGTTCGAGCCGATGACGCCGCGTGGACCGCGCTTGATCCAGCCGCTGACGAACACACCCGGCAACGGCGTGCCGTCGTCGCCGATGACCCGGCCGTTCTCGTTGGGCACGACGCCGCGCCGCTCGTCGAACGGCAGCCCGGCGACCGGCTCGCCGCGGTAGCCGATGGATCGCAGCACCATCGTGGCGTCGATGGTCTCGGTGCGGTCGCTCGGCCTGGCCACCAGCTGGCCGTCCACGTCCACCAGCTCGTTGCGCACGAACTCGACCGACTCGACCCGCTCGGTGCCGGTCAGAGCGGTAGGCGAGACCAGGTAGCGGAACACGATGCGCTTGTTGCCCTCCGCGCGGCGACCGGCCGCGTATTCCTTGGCGAGGGTGTACTTCAAGCCCAGCGAAGGCTCTACTTCCGGGTCGTCCAGGATGGTCTGGCTGGCCTCGTCCAGTTCCAGGTCGGCTTCGTCGACGACCACGTCCACGCCCTTCAGGTGAGCGAGGGCGAGGAACTCCGGCGAGGTGTAGGCCGCCTGCAGCGGCCCGCGCCTGCCGAGCACGACGACCTCGCGAATATTGCTCTGCCGCAGGGCATCCAGCGCGTAGTCCGCGATATCGGTCTTGGCGAGTTCGTCGGGGTCGACCGTCAGCACGCGGGCCACGTCCAACGCTACGTTGCCGTTGCCGACGATCACGGCTCGCTCGCCGGACAGGTCGAAGGTCCGGTCGGCGTAGTCGGGGTGGCCGTTGTACCAGGCGACGAATTCGGTGGCGGAGTGGCTGCCGGGCAGGTCCTCGCCGAGGATGCCCATCCGGCGGTCCGTGGATGCGCCGACCGCGTAGATCACGGCATGGTGATGGCCGAGCAGCTCCTCGTGCGAGATGTGCGTACCTACTTCGACGTTGAGGTAGTACTGCAACGTCTCGCGGCGGAACGCGGACTCGAACATGTTCGACACCGTCTTCGTGCCGGGGTGGTCGGGAGCGACGCCCGCCCGGACCAGGCCCCACGGGGTCGGCAGCCGGTCGAACATCTCGATTTCGACATCGGCCCTGCGCAGCAGTTCGTCGGCCGCATAGCAGGCCGCGGGCCCGGCGCCGACGATGGCGACGCGTAGGGTGCCCAGTTCCTTGGGTGGACGCCCGGGACTGATGATCGGATCGAAGTTGGATTCCAATGGATGCCGTTGGAAATAGGCCGCATTGATATCCCGGAATCGCTCCAGCGAGGCGGTCAGATCGTCCTCGGGGAAGATGGCATCCACCGGGCACGCGTCGACACAGGCGCCGCAGTCGATACAGGTGTCGGGGTCGATGTAGAGCATCTCGGTCGTCGCGAACTCCGGCTGGTCCGGCGTGGGACGGATGCAGTCGACCGGGCACTCGGAAACGCAGCTGGCGTCGTTGCAACAACGCTGCGTGATTACGTAGGCCATATTGTGCTGATCCTCGAAGATGTACGTGGACTGTGGCCACCCCGGGGGGTGTGATGTGATGCCGCTTTCAGTTTGCCTCGAGTGTGTTCGAGACCTCTCGCCCGGAGGGCTTACGGTATCCCCATGGTGCGGACTCTGATCCTCATGCGGCACGGCAAGTCGGCCTATCCGGACGGCGTAGGCGATCACGAGCGCCCGCTGGCGCCGCGGGGCCGGCGCGAGGCCGGACTGGCAGGTCAGTGGCTGCTCGAGACCCAGCCGCCGATCGATGCCGTGCGCTGCTCCACCGCCACCCGCACCAGGCAGACACTCACCGCCACCGGGGTCGCCGCGCCGGTAGTTTTCGAGCCGGCGATCTACGAGGCCGCGCCTGCGACGCTCATCGAGCTGATCCAGCTCAGCGACCACGACATTTCGACGCTGCTGGTGATCGGGCACGCGCCGGGCATGCCGTGGACGGCGTGGGAACTGGCGAGTAATCGCGACTGCGCGACTGCGGTCGAACTCAGCAGGAAGTTCCCGACCTCAGCACTCGCGGTACTGCGATTCGAGCGGCCTTGGGCCGACATCGACCCGGCAACCGGGGAGCTGATCCACTTCCATATCCCGCGCTGACCGCGCGTCGGCGACGCGCGATCAGCGCAGTAACTTGCCGCCCACCACAACGACCGCACCCAGGATGACCAGCAGCACGAACGCGGCGAAACCACCGAACAACCACCACACCACGCCGAGGGCCAGCGCGAACGGCGCGACCGCGACAGCGGTGATCACGGGGCTTTCCTTGACCGTCGCCCAAGCCGAACGAGCCCTGATCCGGTCGATGTCCTTTCCAGGCATGTCACCAGGGTAGGCCGGAAGCCGGGACTTTGTCGGTGCGCGGTGGAATGCTCGCCGAATGGATTGGAAAATCGAGCTCGTCGCGATTCCGGTGACCGACGTCGACCGCGCCAAGGACTTCTACACCAAGATCGGCTTCAACGCCGACCACGACCACCGGGTCAACGAGAATCTGCGCTTCGTCCAGCTGACCCCGCCTGGTTCCGGTTGTTCCATCTGTCTCGGCGAGGGCATCACCGAGGCCGCCCCCGGCAGCGTCGAGGGCATCCAGATGGTGGTCGCCAGCGCCGAAGAGGCCTATCAGCAGCTGGTCGCCGCCGGGGTGGACGCCACTCCGGTGCAGGATCTCGGCTGGGGCCTGTTCACCTTCTTTTCCGATCCGGACGGCAACAAGTGGGCCGTCCAGCAACTGCCCGACTACAGCAGCTGACCAGCGCGATCCGTCTCACCGCCCGGGACACACCGACCGGGCGGTGATCAACGCTCCCCCACGGACACCGAGCCCCCGCCGAACACAGCTTGCTTGGAGTGCACTCCAGGTGACTAACGTCGTCGATGTTCAACGGGAAGGGCGAGGACAAGTGAGCGAGCGCCAGCGAGCGAACCGAGAACACAGCGCGCACTCGCGCACGACGGAGCCGAGCGCCAGTGAGGCGACGTCGTGAGCGAGCGCCAGCGAGCGAACCGAGAACACAGCGCGCACTCGCGCACGACGGAGCCGAGCGCCAGTGAGGCGACGTCGTGAGCGAAACCGCACCTCACGCGGACGTGAGCGATCGGGAGCAGCCGCGGTATTCGATCGGCGAAGTGGCCGAGCGGTCCGGACTGAGCCGGGACACGTTGCGCTGGTACGAGCGGATCGGGCTGATGGATTACATCGGCAGGGATCACGCAGGTAAGCGCCGGTTCAGTGATCGCGATCTGGAATGGCTTGTGCTGATCGGCCGGCTGCGCACCACGGGCATGTCGGTGGCGGACATGGTTCGCTACGCCGAGCTGGTGCGCGCGGGGGAATCCACCTTCCCGCAGCGGCTGGAGATGTTCCGGAACACGCGCACCGAGGTACTCGCCAAGATCGATGAACTTCGTCAGACCCTGGCTGTGCTGGATTACAAGATCGCCCTGTACGAGGGCAAAGCCCAAGAGGTCCAGCCGACCGCGGTGTCCGCGCACGACAGCGAAGGGATCAACCTATGAACAGCGATTCGATGGTGGGTGGCGGCCGGGCGGCGGGTGGGTCCCCCACCGCCGCGCTTCCCACCACCACGCTCGGCGCCACCGACATCCAGGTAGGGACGCAGGGTCTGGGCTGTATGGGAATGAGCGAGTTCTACGGGCCCAGCGATCTCACCGAATCCCGGGCGACGTTGGATCGGGCGCTGGAACTGGGTGTCACGCTCTTCGACACCGCCGATGTGTACGGCTTCGGTCACAACGAGAAATTCCTCAGCGATTTCGTCAACGCCGAACGCGACCGGGTGGTGCTCGCGACCAAGTTCGGCATCGTCCGCAAGGCCGACGACCCGGCCTATCGGGGCTTCGACAACTCTCCCGCCTATATCCGGAGCGCGGTGGAGGCCAGCCTGCGCAGGCTCCGGATCGACACCATCGATCTGTACTACATGCACCGCAAAGACCCCCGCGTACCGATCGAGGACACGGTCGGCGCTATGGCGGAATTGGTGCGGGAGGGCAAGGTTCGCGCACTCGGTCTATCCGAGGTGACCGGCGCCGAACTGCGTGCGGCACACGCGGTACACCCGATCGCCGCCGTGCAGTCGGAATGGTCGCTGTTCTCCAGGGACGTCGAAGCGACCGTGGTGCCCGCGGCCGCGGAGCTGGGCGTGCCGTTCGTGCCGTACTCGCCGCTGGGACGTGGCTTCCTCACGGGATCGTTCACCGGCACCGCGGACGCGAAGGATTTCCGCTCCTCGATGCCGCGCTTCTCCGGCGAGAACGCGGCACGCAACGCCGAGCTGCTGGCGCCGTTGCGGACCATCGCCGACTCGCGCGGCAGCACGCTGGCGCAGGTCGCGCTTGCTTGGGTGCACTCACAGAGCAGGCTGCGCGACCTCGCGGTGGTCCCGATTCCGGGCACCCGCAGCCGGACTCGGCTGGCCGACAACGTGGCCGCCGCGACCATTCCGCTGACCGATGACGAGCTGGCGACCTTGGAGCCGATCGCAGGCAAGGTTTCCGGAAACCGATACGCGGATATGTCCTTCACGTCGGCGGGCCGGGAATAACTCACATACGAGACCGGAGACGGATATGTCCACATTGACGCTCAATGTCCGCTTCACTGCCAAGGCGGGGCGGGAGGCGGAGCTGAAGGATCTGCTGCAGGGAATGATCGAACCGACGCTGGCAGAGGAAGGCTGCGTCGCCTACGAGCTGTATCTGCATCCCACCGACCCGCGCCGGGTGGTGTTGCTCGAGGAATGGGTCGACGCGGACGCCCTCGCGACGCACTTCCGGACACCGCACCTGCAGGCCTGTGCGGCGACATTGGAGAACATCCTGGCTGAGCCCTTCGACCTGCGGCGGTTCACCCAGATCGAGTGATCGAGCCGCGGCGGTCCGGCGTCCGTAGCGCTGGACCGTCGCGGTGCTGGGCATCCAGAGGCTGAGTACGCTTTCGCTCGCAGGCACCTGACGGATGATCAGCTGCCTGTCGTCCTCTGGGTAGCCACCGCGACCGGCGCGTTCGATCGCGTCTCGATTCAGCGGGCACCCGGTACGCGCACGGAAGGAGAAGGCGAGCATGACCGAATCGACTCCGGAATCCACGGTCGTCCGCAATGACGAGCGGCATCGCTATGAGGTGTTCCACGGCGGAGAATTGGCGGGCTTCGCCGACTACGAGGAGCGTGCCGACGAGACGGTGTTCACCCACACCGAGATCGACGACGCGTTCTCCGGCAAGGGGCTCGGTTCCATCCTGGCCGAGAACGCGATCGAGGACGCCGTCGGGCGCGACCGCGTGATCCGGCCGCTGTGCCAATTCATCAAGGGGTACCTGGAGAAGCATCCGCAGTACGACGCACACGTGATCGGCAAGGGCGTCGCCCGGTGAGTGAGCGTCAGCGAGCGAACCGGAAGCACAGCGCGCTCTCGCGCACGACGGAGCCGAGCCCCAGCGAGGCGAGGTCGTGAGCGATCTGGATCCGCACCCTGCGGAAACGCTCTGCGAACCGGCACCGGGTCCCGGTCCGACCGTGGAGCTGTACCCGGCGCGCGAGGTGCCGCTCGGCGGTGTGCGCGGCGTCTTCGTCGAACGCGCGCTGCCGCAACGGGATCTGCCGACGGTCGGCGCGTGGTGCTTCCTCGACCACTTCGGTTCACCGACCGTGACCAAGACCGGCGCGCCGCCGGACATCGATCCGCACCCGCACATCGGCCTGCAGACGGTGACCTGGCCGTTCGAGGGCCGTATCCGGCACCGCGACTCGGTCGGATCGGACGTGGAGATCGAGCCGGGTCAGCTGAACCTGATGACCTCGGGGCGCGGCATCGCCCATTCGGAATACGCCGTCCCTGGCGCGCCCGCCGGGCACGGCTTGCAGCTCTGGATCGCGCTGCCGGGCGACCGCACCGGCATCGATCCGCACTTCGAGCAGCATCGGGAACTGCCCGTCCTCGAAGCGCCCGGCCTCAGAGCGATCGTGCTGATCGGCTCACTGGCCGGGGTGACCTCGCCCGCGATCGCCTATACGCCCATCGTCGGCGCGGACGTGCGGGTGGAGCCGGAAGCGGACGTCACCGTCCCGCTGAACACCCATTTCGAACATGCGGTGCTGGTGATCGAGGGCCAGGTGACCGTCGCGGGTAAGGAACTCGGCCCCGGACCACTGCTCTATCTGGGCACCGACCGCGACGAACTGCGGATCACCAGTGCGAGCGGCGCTCATTTCGCGCTGATCGGTGGCGAGCCGTTCGGCGAGGAATTGGTGATGTGGTGGAACTTCGTCGGCCGCAGCCATGAGGGCATCGTCGCGGCCCGGGCGGACTGGGAGAACCGCGACGTCAGCCGGTTCGCCGACATCGCGGGTCATACACCGCAGCAGCGCATTCCCGCACCACCGCTGCCAGGACTGCACCTCAAACCGCGCAAGCGACGGATCGGACCGGCCAGGGCATGACCCCCGGCCGCTGCGTGATTCGGCCCCGATCGCGGAAACGACCGGGGCCGAACACGTTTCGGAATCAGCCGCGCGCCAGCAGCGCGTCCAACGCGCGGTAGCTCGCGTTGAGCCCGACCTCCATACCGGACTGGAGCATCCCGTCCCGCTCCTGGGGCGTGTGGAACTGGCTGTCGGTGACCACCTTGGTGCGGCCGTCGCCGAGGTCGACGAAGCTGACGCTGTCGATCGCCACATGGGCGGGCATGCCGTCCCACTCGAAGGAGTACACGATGCGCTCCTGCGGGGTGACCTCACGGAAACGGCCTTCGAAGCCGTCGGTGCCCTCGTCGGAGTGCTCGACGAAGCGCCAGTGCCCGCCCGGGCGGAACTCCCATCGCTCGATATCGAGCTTGTTACCGCGCCCCCACCACTGGGCGAGCAGTTCGATCTTGCTGTAGGCGTCCCACACCCGCTCGCGCGGCGCGTCGAAAACCCGCTCGATGTGGATCGTGCGGTCGGTGTCGGTCGTGACAACGGCGTCGTTCGTGGTTGTGCTCATGGTTCTTGCTCCGTTCGCTCGAGGAATTCACCGAGACGATCCAGCCGAGCTTCCACCATCCGCCGGTAGCCCTGCATCCAGGCCACTTCGCGGTCGAAGACGTTCTCACCGAGGCGGCAGTACCGCACCCGGCCACGCTTCTCCGTGACCACCATGCCCGCCGCCTCCAGCAACTGGATGTGCTTCTTGACCCCGGTCAGGGTCATCTCGAAGCGCTCGGCCAGCTCACTGACGGTCGCGGGCCCACTGCCGAGTCGCTCCAGGATCCCGCGCCGGGTGGGATCCGCGATCGCCCCGAAGGAGGCATCCAGGAAGTCATACTGAACCATCTAGTTCAGTGTTACCCGGTCCAGGGAGAACGTCAAGGGGGAATGTGCGTCGCGAGTCGGCAACCACGGGATCGAGTCAGTCCGCATCCGCGTAGATCGGCAGCGCTCCCGACGCAGCGGCACGGTCGCCGCCATGCCGCTGGTGCTGCGACCGCCGGAACATCGCGCGGGCAGCCGAAACGAAACAGCCATGCACTCGCGACCGCACTCAGCAGAGCCTGCTGGAACCAACCCCAGCACAGCCGCGAGCACTGAGCGGCGACCCTCTTGCGAAGCGCAACAGCGAATTCCGCGTGAGCACATCGAACGACGCCATGTCCCAACCCCTTCTGATAACGCCCACCGGACGGTATGTTCTTCGGACGAACCGGACACCGGGGGCAGCACACGGAAAGAGCATGATGAGGATTTCGCACTTCACCGCAACGGCACTGATCGCGTTGGCGGCCACCGCGATTACCACGACTGCCGCGCACGCGCAGCCCGCGCCCGACGACGCTCCGCTCAACTTGAGCGGCTCGTTCCACCAGGTCGCCTACCAGGTCGCCGCGTCCGATGACCGGCGCGCGGCCGTGGCCACCATCCACGACGGGACGTTCGAACTCACCCACGACGATCGCGTGGTGACGGTGTCCGACCGGGACGGCAAGATCGTCGCCGCGCTGCCGATGGCATTGCGCATCGGGGAACAGCGCATGGCATTGCGGCCGATAGTCGAGGACGCGGGCCACCGGCTCACCCTCGCACCAACCGGTCTGACCGACGCACCGCTGCGCGACGTCAGCGTGCAGGAGCGATTCTACGCAGAGGCCGAGAAAGCCATGCCTTCGATCCTCACCGGCGCCGGGATCGGCGCGGCCATCGGCTTCGTCCTCGGATTCCCGCTCGGGCTGTTCGTGCTCGACTTCATCACGGTGCCCGCCGCAGCAGTCGCGGGCGCCGCGATCGGCGCGATGGCCGGATTCATCGTCGGCGGCGGGCAGCCCGCCGTCGACGCGGCACTGGAGTACGTGACCGCGCCCTAGTCGACCTGGTCGGCGGAGATCAGCATCTGCGTTCCGATCACGCGCAGCAGGTCCAGTTTCTCGGCCGCGTCCGTGCCGGGGCGCGGGAGGTAGACCAGTAGGCGCTGCGCGGCGTTCGGGGTGAGCAACGTTTCGCACACGGTGTCGATCAGGCCGACCTGCGGATGCAGGATGCGTTTGGTGTCCGAAAGCCGCACCGCCACTTCGTGTTCGTCCCAGAGCCGATCGAACTCGACGCTCATGGAACGCAATTTGCCGATGAACTCGGCGACGTCCGCGTCTCCCGCACGGCGAGCGGCGGTGGCGCGCAGATCGGCCACGTGCTGGCGGCCGAGCCGATCCCAGTCCTCCACCGGGAAGATGGTGCGGGACGGAAGGTCGGTGAACCAGCGGTAGGCGTAGTACCGGTCCCAGCCGCGCCGCTTGCCGTGATCGCCGACGAGCAGCGTGTGCATCCGGTTCTGCACCAGCACCTCGCCGAGATCGGTGACGACGGTGGCGGCCGTGTCGTCCAGCTTCGCGAGCAGGTGCATCAGACCGGGACCGACATGTTTGTCGGCCGGTTCGCGTCCCGGCGGCGTGTGGTCGCACAAATGGTAGAGGTAGTCGCGTTCGTCGCTGGTGAAACGCAGAGCGCGGGCGAGTGCCGCGAGCACTTGGGTGGACGGACGCGGCCCGCGTGATTGCTCCAAACGGGTGTAGTAGTCGGTGGACATACCCGCCAGCAGCGCGACCTCGTCGCGGCGCAGGCCGGGCGTGCGCCGCCGGACGCCGGGCGGCAGCCCCACGTCGGCGGGCGTGAGCTGCTCACGGCGGCGGCGCAGGAAATCGGCGAGCTCGGCGCGGTCCATGTCACCACTGTCCCCCGAAACGGCGGCCTCAGCCAGGGATCGCCGCTCCCCCGATAGACGATCTCTCCCGAACCTGATTTGCGCAGTTCAGGATGGTTCTATGACGACAAGGACGATCCACGAAGTACAGCTCGGGGCGACCGGCCCCACAGTCAGCCGCATCGGCCTCGGCGCGATGGGCATGTCCGGTATGTACGGCGCGGCCGACGACGCCGAGTCGACCGCGACCATCCACGCGGCGCTGGACTCCGGCGTCAACCTGATCGATACCGGCGATTTCTACGGCGCCGGACACAACGAGATGCTGATCGGCAAAGCCATCGCCGAACGCCGGCGTGAGGACGTGGTGCTGAGCGTGAAATTCGGCGCACTGCGCGGCCCCGGCGGCACCTGGGGCGGTGTGGACAACCGCCCGGAGGCGCTGCGCAACTTCCTCGGCTACAGCCTGCAACGGCTCGGCGTCGACTACGTCGACATCTACCGGCCGGGCCGGCTCGACCCGAACGTCGCGATCGAGGACACCGTCGGCGCCATCGCCGAACTGATCGAGGCGGGATACGTGCGCCATGTCGGCTTGTCGGAGGTCGGGGCGGAAAGCATCCGCCGCGCCGCCGCCGTGCATCCGATCTCGGATCTGCAGATCGAATACTCGCTGATCTCGCGCGGTATCGAGGCGGAGATTCTTCCGGTCTGCCGAGAACTCGGCATTGGCATCACCGCCTACGGCGTGCTCTCGCGTGGCCTGCTCAGCGACTCGATCCGGCCCGGTACGGCATTCGACGCCAACGACTTCCGCGCGCACAGCCCGCGCTTCCAGGGCGAGAATCTGGATCGCAATCTCGAACTGGTCCGCGCGCTGGGCGAAATCGCCACGCGCAAGGGCGTCTCGGTGGCGCAACTGGCCATCGCCTGGGTACTGACCCGCGGCGACGACATCGTGCCGGTCATCGGCGCTCGCAAACGCACACGCTGGGCCGAAACCGTAGGTGCGCTAGATATTTCACTCACCGACGACGAACTGTCCGCCATCGAGTCGGCCGTGCCCGCCGACCGAGTCGCCGGAGAGCGCTACGCAACCGCACAGATGGCGCTGCTCGACAGCGAGCGCTGATATCGCTGGACTCCCCACTGCCCGATCACTGGGTAATCTGTTCGCTGCAGAAGGAGGGGAGTCCCGAACCAATGGACGACATCAGCGCCCAGGCGCTCGAAATCAAGCGACTCAACGAACAACTCGCCGCAGTGCGCGGCTCGGCTCGGTCGGTGGACGGCAGCGTCAGCATCGAAACCGACGTCAACGGCCGCATTACCGATCTCTACCTCGCCGACTACGCGATGGAGAACGGTCCGGACCGGCTGGCCGCACTCATCATCGATCGCCACCGAGCCGCAGTGGACAACGCCAACACGGAAGCGACGCGGATCTTCGATGCGCCGGTGGATATCCCGGTGTCGCCAGCCGCCCCCGCAGCGAACGAGCCTGCCCTGCGGTGGACACCGTCCCATCTCAGACGCGACGACACCTACCAGAGCAATCAGTGGCATGAGCCCACTGACTGGGATCGGAGGCGCTGATGTTCAACGTCGATCCAGTCAGAATGCGCGATCTGGCAAAGGATGTACGAACAAACGCGGACGCACTGGCCGCCAAGGCACCGATCGCGCTGGACAGCCGCCAGCAGGTGCGGCCCCAGATGATCGACTCGAACTTTGCCACCAAGATCGAAGAGGTCTTGCAGGCGATGGACACTGTCATCGACTACCACACACGTCGACTTCGCGAATGCTGCGATGAAATCGATAGACAGGCGAGCGCCTACGAGAGTGTCGACCTCCATCGGGCGGCAGATTTGAACAGGAACGGGCGATGAGCGTCGAACTGCTGACGATCACCGCTGTGCTCTCCTGGAATCTCCAGTACGCGAAGGACACAGCGGCGAAGGTGCTCGCTACTGCACAGGGCGTCGATCAGGAGGCTACCGCCGCGGAGAACAAGATCGGCCGCTCCCAGGACTACTTCGACAGCGAGGCCGGAGAAGCAGCGCGCGTACGCGGCCGCAAGGACCGCGACGAAACCTTCAGCACCGCAGATGTGCTCGAAGAGATGGGCAAGATGATCAGCGCGCTGACCGATGACATCGAGGCCGATATCAGAACTATCCGAGAGAAGAAGAAGGAAGTCGAGGATTCCCGCTGGAACCTGTTCATGCAGGAAGACGGCGAGGTGTTGTCCCACGACTCGAACTGGGAGACATCCAAGGAGTACTTCCCGTTCGGCGGTGCCGCCGTTGCCGCGAAAGAGTTGGCGACCACCCTGCTGAGCGGCGCCATACAGGGCGCCCTGCGGAACATCCAGCGCGACGATCAAGAGGGCGCCGAGAAATTCGTCCGTTTGATCGAAAAGCTGCCCAATGCCGTGAAGCAGGGCGTCGCTCTGGTGCCGAATGACCCCGAACTCGCGAAGATACTCACCGATTATCAAACGGATGTGTCCAAAGGTGAGCCCCAACTGTGGCCGCTCGGAACAGAACTCGAAGCTATCCGCCTTCTCAAACCCGACTTCAACCCGTCGCTCATGACATCCGAAGAGATCGATGCGATGAAGCGGTTGCTTGTGAGCAGCCCCATGGGCCCTGCGCACGTCATCGAACAGGTGGAGCTCACGCAATCCGCGAAAGACACCGCGGAGGAACTCTTCCCGAACTCTGTGGCCGATGGCCAAGGTGATGCCTTCCGGCACGCATACTGGAACGCTTTGATGACGCAGCAGTACGGCGAGGATTGGACGAAAGAGTACGCCACGGCGCACGAGAAGAGCGGTGGAAATACACCGCAGCGTGAGGCTATGGACCTGTACAACAACCAGCTCGGTCGCAATGTCGCGCTCGCTCATCCCGATGCATCGCCAGAGGAATTGAAGGACCTGATCCGAAACGAGATCGCCAACGGCAACGCGATAGTCATCGAAAGCAAGAACCCCGACGGCTCGACGAAGCCATCCCAGATAACGTGGAGCAATGCGGTCAGTGAAGCACAAACCGGACCGCCGCCCGGCGTCGGAGTCCCGCTACCAGGAAAGAAGTGACAGCCGATGATCAAGCCCCGACGCATTGCTCCGGTTCTGATCGCGATTGTGGCGATGTCCGCCATCCCCGGTTGTGGATTGCTGCCTCAGTCGAAGCGATCCGATTCCGAAGCGAACTGCGCGAACAGCTACACGATGTCGACGAACGTCGACAACCTCGGTTCGACGAGTGCGTTCACTCGGGAGGCAATGAAAGCGGCAACGGGTACGGAACCCCTCACCCTGGCCGACATCGCACGCACCGCGGGCTGGAGCGATGGCTGGGACCGCATGGTCGACGTTCCGCAAAACATCACGGCCGAAGAACTCAACAGACGAGCAAACACCCCAGCCAACTGCTGGAAAGGTCTTCCCACACCCTACAATAGCGACGGAGACGGCCCGCCCCGTGGCTTGTACCTCTTCCTGAAGGATGACAAGGCCGTTCAGTCAGTGGGCTGGTACTACGGCCACGATCAAGCCTTCGATCTGCGCGGCCAAGATGCGATCTACCCGACCACCGTGCTGACCCCGTCGGCCGGTCAACTCCGCCCAACCCCCTGAACCACGACTCCGGACTCGCTGCACAACCGGACGTCCTTGTCGTCGCAGATATCGCGGGCAGGCGAAGCACTGCTGGCTTGCCCTCGATGCGAAACGCCGCCGCCCACGCGGTAGCCAGGACTCTTCGGTCGGATGGACCTATTCCGCTAGAGAGCATCGACCACGACGACCTGCACGATCACTTGAATCAGCGAAGGCCCAGTTTCGATCAGGTTGTAGAAGAGGGTCACCCACCGATGTCCCACTCGTAGGCATCCGGTATCTCGTCCCCGCCAGCGCGAAACGGGATGGCGCCCTTGGCAAGAGGCAATGGATCGTCAAGCAGGTCGAGCAGAGCCAAACGGACCTTGACGCGAAGCAACTCCGGAAGTTCGTAGATTTGTTGCTCTGCTTTTGGATTGACCTCGATGAGGACCCTACGGTCGGTCAAAGATGTCTTCCCGCTGCAGATCTTCACGAGTCAGGGTACGGAACGCCGCAGGGTTGGTTGCGAATTGCGCCATCCCCTCACGCATCTGCTCTGCGATGCGATTCCTCCCCTGTGACTCACGAAGACGGCGAAGCTCCTCGCGCGCCGCCTTTAGCTGCTGATACTCCCGCAGAGAAACGATGACCTCAACCACGCCGTCTGGACCTGTGATCACACGGTGCGGGTCACCAGCAGGCAGGGGGCTCGCAGGAGGCATAACCCATGATAGTTGATCCAAGTCCGTATCAGCCCGCAACGCATTCGGCCCCCGCTCCGAAACGGAGCGGGGGCCGAATGCTGTCACAGCTGACGGATTACCGGTAGTCGCTGAACCCGTAATCGTCCAGCGGGACCGCGGCACCCGTGGGGGCGCCGAAGCCCTCCGGGCTGTAGTAGGTGTCGTCGTAGGACGGCACCGCGTACGCCGCGGCACGGGCCTCTTCGGTCGGCTGCACCTGGATGTTCCGGTAGCGGTTGATGCCGGTACCGGCCGGGATCAGCTTGCCGATGATCACGTTCTCCTTGAGGCCGATGAGCTTGTCGGAGCGGCAGTTGATCGCCGCGTCCGTCAGGACTCGGGTGGTCTCCTGGAAGGACGCCGCCGACAGCCACGAGTCGGTGGCCAGCGACGCCTTGGTGATACCCATCAGCACCGGGCGACCCGCCGCGGGCTCGTTGCCCTCGGCGACGACGCGGCGGTTGGAGGCCTCGAACTCGGCGCGCTCGGTGAGCGAGCCGGGCAGGAACTCCGTAGCACCGGAATCGATGATCGTCACGCGGCGCAGCATCTGGCGCACAATGACCTCGATGTGCTTGTCGTGGATCGACACACCCTGTGAGCGGTAGACCTCCTGAACTTCGTGGACCAGGTGGACCTGCACCTGACGGGGGCCCATGATACGCAGCACCTCGTGCGGATCCGCCGCGCCTTCCAGCAGCTGCTGGCCGACCTCGACGTGGTCACCGTCCGAGAGCAGACGCTCGGTGCCGTCGTCGTGCTTGAACACGCGCAGCCGCTGCCGCTTCGAGAGCTTGTCGTAGACAACCTCTTCGCCACCGTCATCCGGGATGATGGTGATCTTGTAGAAGCGATCGTCGTCCTCCAGCCGCACGCGGCCGGAGACCTCCGCGATCGGCGCCTTGCCCTTCGGCACGCGCGCCTCGAACAGCTCCTGCACGCGCGGCAGACCACCGGTGATGTCATCACCCGCGACACCACCCTGGTGGAAGGTGCGCATGGTCAGCTGGGTACCGGGCTCACCGATGGACTGCGCGGCGACGATACCGACGGCCTCGCCGATGTCGACCAGCTTGCCGGTCGCCATGGAGCGGCCATAGCAGGTCGCGCAGACGCCGGTGCCGGTGGTGCAGGTCAGCACGGAGCGGACCTTCACCTCGGTGATGCCCGCGTCCAACAGCGCCTCGAGCGCCGGATCGCCGAGGTCGGCGCCCTTCCCCACGATGACGTTGCCCTGCGCGTCGACCGCGTCGGCCGCGAGCGTGCGCGCATAAGTGGAGGTCTCCACGTGCGCGTCGCGGATGATCGAGCCGTCGAGCAGCTTCTCGGCGATCGGCACGACGATGCCGCGCTCGGTGCCGCAGTCGTGCTCGCGCACGATGACGTCCTGCGAGACGTCCACCAGACGACGGGTCAGGTAACCCGAGTCGGCGGTACGAAGCGCGGTGTCGGCCAGACCCTTACGAGCACCGTGGGTGTTGATGAAGTACTCCAGAACCGTCAGGCCCTCACGGAACGAGGACTTGATCGGCCGCGGGATGAACTCACCCTTCGGGTTCGTCACCAGGCCCTTCATACCGGCGAGGGTACGGGTCTGGGTGAAGTTACCCGTGGCGCCCGAGTCGACGATCGTGATGATCGGGTTGTCGGCCGGGTAGTGGGCGCGCAGCGCCTTACCGACCTCCTCGGTCGCCTCCTGCCAGATCTTGACCAGGGCGTTGTTGCGCTCCTGGTGATCGAGCGCACCACGCTGGTACTTCTTCTCGATCTGATCCGACTGCGCCTCGTAGCGCTCCATGATCTCGGCCTTCTCCGGCGGCACGAGCACGTCGGACATGGAGACCGTCACGCCGGAACGCGTGGCCCAGTAGAAGCCGGAATCCTTGAGCTTGTCGACGGTCTGCGCCACCACGATCATCGGGTAGCGCTCGGCGAGATCGTTGATGATCGTCGCCTGACGCTTCTTCGGCATCTGCTCGTTGATGAACGCGTAGTCCGCGGGCAGCAGCTCGTTGAACAGCACCCGGCCCAGCGTGGTCTCGGTGATCCACGCGTCGCCGCGGCGCCAACCCTCCGGGAACAGCTCCGCCTCGACCTCCTTGGGCGGACGCTGGTCGGTCAGCCGGACCTTGATCAGCGAACGCACGGTGAGCTCACCACGGTCCACCGCCATCTGCGCCTCGGCGGGCGAGGAGTACACGCCCTGCTCCGGAGCGGCCTTGGTGGCCGGCTGGTAGGAACCCTTCGCGCCGTCTTCCAGGCGGGTCAGGTAGTACAGGCCGGTCACCATGTCCAGGCGCGGCATGGCCAGCGGACGGCCCGAGGCGGGCGACAGGATGTTGTTCGACGACAGCATCAGGACGCGCGCTTCGGCCTGCGCCTCCGCCGACAGCGGCAGGTGCACGGCCATCTGGTCACCGTCGAAGTCGGCGTTGAACGCCTCACAGACCAGCGGGTGCAGCTGGATGGCCTTGCCTTCCACCAGCTGCGGCTCGAAGGCCTGGATACCGAGGCGGTGCAGGGTGGGCGCGCGGTTGAGCAGCACCGGGTGTTCGGCGATGACCTCTTCGAGGACGTCCCATACCTGCGGCCGCTGCCGCTCCACCATCCGCTTGGCCGACTTGATGTTCTGCGCGTGGTTCAGATCGACCAGACGCTTCATCACGAACGGCTTGAACAGCTCCAGCGCCATCAGCTTGGGCAGACCGCACTGGTGCAGCTTCAGCTGCGGACCGACGACGATGACCGAACGGCCCGAGTAGTCGACGCGCTTACCGAGCAGGTTCTGGCGGAAGCGGCCCTGCTTGCCCTTGAGCAGGTCGGACAGCGACTTGAGCGGACGGTTGCCCGGCCCGGTGACCGGACGGCCGCGGCGGCCGTTGTCGAACAGCGCGTCGACGGACTCCTGCAGCATCCGCTTCTCGTTGTTGACGATGATCTCGGGCGCGCCGAGATCGATCAGTCGCTTGAGGCGGTTGTTGCGGTTGATCACGCGACGGTACAGGTCGTTCAGGTCGGAGGTGGCGAAGCGGCCACCGTCGAGCTGAACCATCGGGCGCAGCTCCGGTGGGATCACCGGAACGGCGTCGAGCACCATGCCCATCGGCGAGTTGCCGTTGGTCTGGAAGGCCGCGACGACCTTGAGCCGCTTGAGCGCGCGCAGCTTCTTCTGGCCCTTGCCGCTGCGGATGGTCTCGCGCAGGTTCTCGGCCTCGGCCTCGATGTCGAAGTTCTGCATCAGCTTCTGGATGGACTCCGCACCCATAGCGCCGGTGAAGTACTCGCCGTAGCGGTCGACCAACTCGCGGTAGAGCACCTCATCGACGATGAGCTGCTTGGGCGCCAGCTTGGTGAAGGTGTTCCAGATCTCCTCCAACCGGTCCAGCTCGCGCTGGGACCGGTCGCGGAGCTGGCGCATCTCGCGCTCGCCGCCGTCCTTGACCTTGCGGCGCACGTCGGACTTGGCGCCTTCGGCCTCCAGCTCGGCCAGGTCGGCCTCGAGCTTCTGGGCGCGGGCCTCGAGGTCGGCGTCGCGCTGGTCGGCGACCGCCTTCTTCTCGACCTCCATCTCGGCTTCGAGCGTGGACAGCTCGTTGTGCCGCAGCTCCTCGTCGACCGCCACGATGACGTAGGCGGCGAAGTAGATGATCTTCTCCAGATCCTTCGGCGCCAGGTCGAGTAGGTAACCCAGGCGCGAGGGCACGCCCTTGAAGTACCAGATGTGCGTGACCGGAGCGGCCAGCTCGATGTGGCCCATCCGCTCGCGGCGCACCTTGGCGCGAGTCACCTCGACGCCACAGCGCTCACAGATGATGCCCTTGAAGCGGACGCGCTTGTACTTGCCGCAGTAGCACTCCCAGTCCCGGGTGGGACCGAAGATCTTCTCGCAGAACAGGCCGTCCTTCTCCGGCTTGAGCGTGCGGTAGTTGATGGTCTCCGGCTTCTTCACCTCGCCGTAGGACCACTGACGGATGTCATCGGCGGTGGCGAGGCCGATCCGGAGTTCATCGAAGAAGTTGACGTCTAGCACGTAACTTCCTTTCCCCTGTGCGGGTCGAATTCGAGCAAAAGTTCACTAGTGGGTGGCTGCCGAGGCTTCGCTCGACCGAGCACTCTTTAGTTGTGCGCGGTGGAGGCCGGATGCCGAGTGGCGGCATCCGGCCGGCCGCCTAGTTCGCCAGATCGTCGACGGTGGCCGCTTCGTTCCTGGACAGGTTGATGCCCAGGTTGGCCGCCGCGCGCTCCAGGTCCTCGTCCTCGCCTTCGCGCAACTCGATCGCGGCGCCGTCGGAAGACAGCACCTCGACGTTGAGGCACAGCGACTGGAGTTCCTTGAGCAAGACCTTGAACGACTCCGGAATGCCCGGCTCCGGAATGTTCTCGCCCTTGACGATCGCCTCGTAGACCTTCACACGACCGACCACATCGTCGGACTTGATGGTCAGCAGCTCCTGCAGCGTGTACGCCGCACCGTAGGCCTGCATGGCCCAGCACTCCATCTCTCCGAAGCGCTGACCACCGAACTGCGCCTTACCACCCAGCGGCTGCTGGGTGATCATCGAGTACGGACCGGTCGACCGCGCGTGGATCTTGTCATCGACCAGATGGTGCAGCTTCAGGATGTACATGTAGCCGACCGCGACGGGGTACGGGAACGGCTCGCCGGAACGTCCGTCGAACAGCGTGGCCTTACCGTCGTCGTTGACCATGCGCTCGCCGTCACGGTTGGGCAGCGTCGAGCCCAGCAGGCCGGTCAGCTCCTCCTCACGGGCGCCGTCGAAGACGGGCGTGGCGATGTTCGACTCGGCCGGAGCGCCCAGCATCTCCTCCGGCAGCGCCTGCGCCCAATCGGGGCGGGTGCCGTCGGTGGCGACGTCGACATTCCAGCCTGCCTTGCCGATCCAACCCAGATGGGTTTCCAGGATCTGGCCGATGTTCATACGACGCGGCACACCATGAGTGTTCAGGATGATGTCGACCGGAGTGCCGTCCGGCAGGAACGGCATATCCTCGGTCGGCAGGATCTTGCCGATCACACCCTTGTTCCCGTGCCGACCGGCCAGCTTGTCACCATCCTGGATCTTGCGCTTCTGCGCCACATACACCCGCACCAGCTCGTTCACACCCGGCGGCAGATCATCATCATCCTCACGAGAGAACACCCGAATACCGATCACCTTGCCCGACTCACCATGCGGCACCTTCAGCGACGTATCCCGCACCTCACGCGCCTTCTCACCGAAGATCGCCCGCAGCAACCGCTCCTCCGGCGTCAACTCGGTCTCACCCTTCGGGGTCACCTTCCCGACCAGGATGTCACCATCACGCACCTCGGCACCGATCCGCACGATGCCCCGCTCATCCAGATCCGCGAGCACCTCATCGGAAACATTCGGGATATCCCGGGTGATCTCCTCAGCACCCAACTTGGTGTCACGGGCATCGATCTCATGCTCCTCGATGTGGATCGAGGTCAGCACGTCCTCCTCCACCAGGCGCTGCGACAGGATGATCGCGTCCTCGTAGTTGTGCCCCTCCCACGGCATGATCGCCACCAACAGGTTCTTACCCAGAGCCATCTCACCGTTCTCGGTGCACGGCCCATCAGCCAGCACCTGACCGAACTCCACCCGCTGACCCTCATCCACAATCGGACGCTGATTCGAGCACGTGCCCTGGTTCGAGCGGTTGAACTTCCGCATCCGATAGGACTTGCGGGTGCCGTCGTCGGCCATCACGGTGACGTAGTCGGCGGAAACCTCCTCGACCACACCCGCCTTCTCGTTCACCACCACATCACCCGCGTCCACGGCGGCGCGCAGCTCCATGCCGGTGCCGACGATCGGCGCCTCGGAACGGATCAGCGGCACGGCCTGACGCTGCATGTTCGCACCCATCAGGGCGCGGTTGGCGTCGTCGTGCTCGAGGAACGGGATCATCGCCGTCGCGACCGACACCATCTGACGCGGCGAGACGTCCATGTAGTCGACCTCGGAGGCCGCGACGAGCTCGTTCTCCTCGTTGCCGCGGCGGCACAGCACCCGCTCTTCGAGGAATCGGCCGTCCGTGCCGACCGGTGAGTTGGCCTGGGCCCGCACGTGGCGGTCCTCTTCGTCAGCGGTCAAGTAACGGACTTCGTCGGTCACCCGTCCGTCGACGACCTTGCGATACGGCGTCTCGATGAAGCCGAACGGATTGACCCGTGCGTACACCGACAATGAGCCGATCAGGCCGATGTTCGGGCCTTCCGGGGTCTCGATCGGGCACATGCGGCCGTAGTGCGACGGGTGCACGTCACGGACCTCGAGGCCAGCGCGCTCACGGGACAGACCACCCGGGCCCAGCGCCGAGAGGCGACGCTTGTGGGTCAGGCCCGACAGCGGGTTGTTCTGGTCCATGAACTGCGACAGCTGGGAGGTTCCGAAGAACTCCTTGATCGCGGCCACGACCGGGCGGATGTTGATCAGGGTCTGCGGCGTGATCGCCTCGACGTCCTGGGTGGTCATCCGCTCGCGGACCACGCGCTCCATGCGGGAGAGGCCGACCCGGATCTGGTTCTGGATCAGCTCGCCGACGGTGCGCAGGCGACGGTTGCCGAAGTGGTCGATGTCGTCCACTTCCACCGGCACCTCGGCGCCGCCGGGGGCGGTCATGATCTTGTCGCCCGCGTGCAGGCGGACCAGGTACTCGATGGTGTTGACGATGTCTTCCCTCGTCAGCACCGAACCGATGACCTGCTCGCCCAGGTGGATGCCGAGCTTCTTGTTGATCTTGTACCGGCCCACGCGCGCCAGGTCGTAGCGCTTCTCCTTGAAGAACAGGTTCTCCAGCAGGGTCTGCGCGGACTCCTTGGTCGGCGGCTCACCCGGACGCAGCTTGCGGTAGATATCCAGCAGCGCCTCGTCCTGGCCTGCGGTGTTGTCCTTCTCCAGGGTCGACATCATGATCTCGGAGAAGCCGAAACGCTCGACGATCTCCTCGGTGGTCCACCCCAGTGCCTTCAGCAGCACGGTGACCGGCTGGCGACGCTTGCGGTCGATGCGCACACCCACGGTGTCGCGCTTGTCCACGTCGAACTCCAGCCACGCGCCGCGGCTCGGGATGACGCGCACGCTGTGCAGGTCCTTCTCCGTGGCCTTGTCGACGCTGTGGTCGAAGTAGACACCCGGCGAACGCACCAGCTGCGAGACGACTACACGCTCGGTGCCGTTGATGATGAACGTGCCCTTGTCGGTCATCATCGGGAAATCACCCATGAAGACCGTCTGGCTCTTGATCTCACCGGTGTTGTTGTTGATGAACTCCGCCGTGACGAACAGCGGAGCCGCGTAGGTCATATCCTTGTCTTTGCACTCGTCGATCGAGGCCTTGACCTCTTCGAAGCGTGGGTCGGAGAAGGACAGGGACATGGACCCGGAGAAGTCCTCGATCGGAGAGAGCTCCTCGAGCACCTCCTCGAGTCCGCCGACTAGGCCGACGTCGCCGCGGGCCGCGGCTTTCTCACGCCAGTCAGCTGAACCGATCAGCCAAGAAAACGAGTCCGTCTGTAGATCGAGAAGTCCGGGCACCTCCAAGGGTTCACGGATCTTCGCGAAAGACACCCGCAACGGGGCTCCGGGGATTCCGGCAACTGCCTTGGTCTGGGTGGAGACTGCCAAGATGCGTCCTTCCAGCACCTCACGCGCGTCGCGTGGTGGTCCGCGACCGTCGCTTGTCTGCTACGAATTCCGCTGGTTACAACCCGAACGAAACTCGAACAGGCAACAACGGAAGTAACACCGGAAGGGTGAACTTACGTGTGCAAATCGAGGTATGGACAGGAGGCAGCCAGCGCAACGTCCAAACCTACACCCATGTACACGGAGGTGTCAAAGTACCACCCGTGTGATCCTTCACGTGGCTGGCGCGCCGGGCCGAATTCGCTGGCCGCGTCCCGAACCGCAATGCGCTGGAAGCCACTGTGACAGCTGCCGCTGTTGTGAATAGCGTGACGGGTCGGGCGAAACTCGTCAAGTGGCAGGCCCGGCCGAGACGTCGGCGAGATGCCATGCCGCGCTGGGTCATCCCGGGTGATGCGGCGGGCATTACTGGTCGACGATGTCGCTGGCCAGCCAGCGACCGTCCACCTTCTGCATGTGCAGGACGACGGGACCGGCGACGCTCTGCTGCGCCACGCCGTCCTTGGTGGCGCTCACCACCAAATTGACAAGCAGCTCCGCGCGATCGTCCGTGAGCAATGTCACGGCAATCGGGTCGGCCTTGGCGTCGGCGCTGGTCTGCGCCTGCTTGACCGCGGAAATGGTGGTTTCGGCGTATTTGTCCAGGTCGGCGAGCATTTTTCCGGTGAGCACCTGCTTCGCGGTGTCCCGGTAGCCGTCGATGTTCTGCACGTCGTAGGCGTACACCGTCCGCAGCGCGTGGTCGGCGGCCGCACGCACCTCCTGGGTGGCCTCGTTGTTCACGTACGCCTGGTTCGACGTGTCGACCCCCGGCCGTTGGGCGGCGAGCGACGCGAAGGCGCCCAGCAACACCGCGGCGACCAGCAAGCCCGCGGCGACTCCCCAGCGGGGGCGGCCGACCTCTCGGCTCTGCGGACGAACCGCCTTCGACGGCACTATCCTGCGCCATCGGGACGGCCCGGCCATCTGTTCGGGGCGGGCGGCACTGGGTGCCGCGGCAGGCCGGGAACCGCTCGTCACGCGCGGCCTACGGCCCGTTGCGGGGCGCTCGGTCCGCGGGGACGCGGTGCGCGACGGTTGTTCGCCGACGGGGCGGCGCTTGGAGGTGACCCGGTTGACCGGTCGGCGAGACGTCATGGGTGCCCTCCTAGGATCCCGGCTTCGGAGCGGCAGGCTGGTCCGCCGCGGGTGCGGGCGGCTGCGGGCCGGGTCCGCCGCTCAGCAGCACCGGCTGTCCGAGCGAGGAGATCTGCTCGGCCTTCCAGACCTCGCCCTCCTTGGCCACGTCGACGGTCCAGGTGTAGCGGTACTCCGCGGCCGGTTTGTCCTTGGCCTTCTCGGTGACCTGCAGCACGACCAGCGCCGACGCCTTGTCCTGCTCGCTGTTCAGCGAGGTGAGCGCGGCGCCGAGCACCTTCGAGGCCATCCCGACCCCGCTCTGCTGGGCCAGCTTCTCGGCCTGGTCCTTGTTCGCGGTGGCCGAATCCAGCAGCGCACCGGTCATCGAGGACCTGGCCAGCTCGAGCGAGCCGGGCACGTCGTCGAGGTTCATCGACGTCATGTTCAGCGCGGCCTGGCGTGCGGCGTCCAGCGCGGTGTCGCGCGCGTCGGCGCGCGGGCCGTCGGTGAGCGCGGCGCGAACCCAGCCTGCGCCGAACCACGCGGCGGCGACCAGCGCGACCACCAGCAGCGCCGCCGAGCCGACGAACGCCACCCTGCCGAGCACCGACGCGGAGCCGGGGCGCTGCGCCGCGGCTTCGGTCGGGTCCTCCGCGGATGGGGCAGCGGACGCGGCGGCCGACTCCACAGACGTTCGCACCGACGCCTCCGCGGCCTCCGCGGCCTCCGGTGCTTCCTGCTCCGAATCGGACTGCTTCGACAGGTCGGCGGTCATGACAGCGCCTCGCCGTCGCTCGGCTCGGTCGCGTCCAGGGACATCATGCCCATGGTTCGCTCGCTCCAGTCACTCACGCGAGACACCCTAACGTCATTGCTCCTGGTCACCGCTTCGGCGTGACCCCCAGCAGGGTCGACAGCTGCACGGCGACCGGAGTCAGGTTCAGCTTTTCTGGATCGGTCTTGGGATTGGCGTCCCAGGGCTGCACGATCGCGGGATCGGCGAGCTCGGCGCGTTCGCCACCCCGGACGGCAGTCGGATTACCGAACGGCACAAGGCATTTGGCGTCCTTGTTGAACGGGAACTCGTCGCGCGTGTCGTCGAAATCCGGGTTCTGCGCCTTCATCTGCTCGAGAATCCGCTGTGTGCCCTCGTAGCCCACGGTACAGGCGGGCGGATTGTTGGTCTCCAACACCAAACCGAAGTGGCTGGTGCCGTCGCCCGGGGCGGTGGACGAACCGCCGATGGACAGCTGCGGAAGCATCTGCAGCAGCGGTTGCAGCGCGTAGAACTTCGGCGAGATGGTCTGCAGGGTCAGGCGCAGGTTCGCCAGATCCTGGGTGAGCGCGCCGCCGCTCTCATTGATCAGCGCGCCGATCTGCTCACCGGCATCGGTTCCGGTGCCGATGAGCCTGCGCACGTCGGGATCGCTGGAGCGCAACTGGGCGGTGAGCTGGTCCAGGCCGTCGCTGAATTCGCGGATGGCCGCGGACTGTTCGGCCTGGGTACCGAGCGCGATCCGGCCGTCCCGAATCAGCTGGATGGTTTGCGGCAGCGTGCCGTGGAAGGTCTCGGTGAACTGATTCAGCGATTCGATCAGTACCTGCAGATCGTCGCCCTTGCCGTCGAACGCCTTACCGAGTTCGCGAACCGTTGTGTTGAGCGCGTTCAGATCCACCGACCGGGTGAAGTTGTCCACACTGGCCACCAACTGCTCGACCGGCACCGGCGTGGTCACCGAGGTGATCACCGAGTTGTCGCGCAGGTACGGACCTGCGTCCGAGTCGGGTTGCAGATCGAGATATTGCTCGCCGATCGCGGATCGGTTGGCCACCACGGCTTTCGCCGAGGCCGGGATATCCGGCGAACTCGAATCGATGGTCAGGTTGATCAGCACGCCGTCGTCGGTGAGTTCGAGCCCACCGACCCGGCCGACCGGAACGCCGCGGTAGGTCACCTCTGCACCCTTGTAGATACCGCCGGTCTGCGCGGCCCGCACGTGCACCGTGTACTGGCCGAATCCCAGCATCTGGTCGAGTCGGATGTACCTGGCTCCGACGAAGACCACGCCGACCACCGCGATCACCACGAACGTGATCAGCTGCCACCGGACCAGACGTGTCACCGCGGACCACCCCCTACGCTCTGTTGTGTCCCGCCGCCCACTCCGAGTTGTTCGAGGATCGCCCCGACCGGGCCGGCCGGCACGCCCGGCGCGGGTGGCTGCGCCATGAGCGGCGGCAGCGGCAGGATCGACACCGTCGGCCAGCCCGGCCGTGGGCCGTTGCCGCCGTAGTAGGGGTTCGTCGGGTCCACCGGCACCGGCGGACCGACCGGCGGGATGTACACCGGATCCGGTTTGCCCACACCGAGATTGCTGAGCGTGACGCCGATCTGCTGGTCCACCGACAACCAGGTGTTGACCTGCCCGCCGAAGGTGCTTTCCAGCGAGGAGTCGGGGAACGGATACGTCGGAATCAGCGGGAACGCGGTCACCAGATCCGGCGCGGAGCGGCCGAGTTCCTGCAGCGTGGGTCGCAGCGCGGTGAGGTCGCGGATCAGGTCGTCCTTCGAGATGTTCAGAACGTCGAAGCCGGCTCGGCCGAGGCGGTCCAGCTGGGCGAGCAGGCCGATCAGTTGCGGTCGCTGCTCTTCCAGGATCTTGATGCCCTCGGGCAACTGCTCGAGGATCTTGCCGATCTGCTCGGTCTGCGTGCTCACCCTGCTGCTGAGCACATCGAGGCCGTCCAGCGCTCTTGTGATGTCGTCGACCTGGTCGTTCAGGCCGTTGATCAGCGTGTTCGCCTGCTCGATCAGCGAGCGCACGCGATCCTCGCGGCCACCGAAGGTCTTGTTCAACTCGGTGACGATGGGCTGCAGCTGCGCGACGCCGCCGCCGTTGAGCAGCAGCGACAGCGCACCGAGCACCTGCTCGATCTCGGTGGCGTGCCTGGTGCGGTCGACCGGGATCACCGAGCCGTCGCCGAGGCGCCGCGGATCCGGATCGGCGGCGGGCCTGGACAGTTCGATGAACTTCTCACCGAGCAGATTCGACTGCCTGACCTCGGCGCGCGCGTTCGCGGGCAGGTCCACCGAGGAGTGCACCAGGGTACGCACGGTCGCGGTCCACTGGTCCTTGCCGATGGCGATCTCCTCGACCCGGCCCACCGGCACGCCGTCGACCTTGACCGCCGACTGCGGCACCAGGTCGAGGACATCGTCGAACTGGATATCGATGTGCAGCGGATGTTCGCCGACATCGGCGCCACCGGGCAGCGGCACGCTGTAGATGCCGTCGGCTGCGCACGAGGTGACCAGCGCGGTGGACAGTCCCAGCACCAGCGCGGCACCGAGACCCCGTGCGACGGAACGGATTCGGTCGATCATCGGTCCCCTCCCTGCGAGGGCGGAAGCCGATCCGAAGGCGTGCCCGGCACCGTGCCCGGCACCGGGTCGCGCTGCTGGTTCTCGCCGCTGAGGATGCCGAACGGAAGGATCAGCGTCGGAGTCTTCACTCCGGCGGTGATCTGGTCGGTGATGTCCTTGCAGTGGTCCAGGATCGGTCGCATCTGCCTGCCGAGCGCCTCGAACTTCGGGTCGCCCGGCATCAGCTTGGACAGGTCGAGCATTTTGCACACCACGCCGAACGGGTCTTGCAGGTCGGTGAAGTTGGCGCGCATATCGAGGGTGCCGGATTCGGCGTTGTGCACGTTGATCAGGTTGCTCAGCGCCACCGGCAACACGGGCAGCACGGCGGCCAGGTCGTCGCGCTGATCGGCCAGTGTCTTGGTGAGCGTGGTCAACCCTTCGGCGTTGCTCGCGATCAGATCCCGATTGTCATCGATGAAGCGGGCGACGTCGCCCAGCGCGATCGACAGTAGATGCAGTGCGGCGCCGAGATCTTCGCGTTCGTCGGCGAGGAAGGTCGACAGGTCGGCCAGCTGGGTGTTGAACTGCCGCACCTGCTGGTCATTCTGCGCCAGCATGGTGACGAAGGCCTGCAGGTTCTTGATCGTGTCGAAGATGTCCCCGCGCGTGTCCGACAGATACTTCGCCGCCCGCGACAGCTGGGTGAGGCTATTGGCCAGCGCTTCGCCGTTGCCGGCCAGGTTCGCCGCGCCGGTGCGGACCAGTTCGTTCACCGCGCCCTCGGCGTTGGCTCCGTTCGGGCCCAACGCATCCGACAGCTCGGTGATGCTCTTGTACAGCTCGTCGACTTCGACGGGGGTGACCGTACGGTCGCGCGGGATGGTCCCGTTGCGCGGCATCTTCGGCCCGCCCTTGTACACCGGGGTCAGCTGGATGTAGCGGTCCGACACGATGGACGGCGTGATCTGCGCGGCCCGCGCGCCCTCGGGCACGTCGTACTTGCGGTCCACGCTCATGACGATCTTGACCTGATCGCCCTGCGGCTCCACCGAATCCACCGAGCCGACCGGCACGCCGAGAATGCGCACATCCGAGCCTTCGTAGATGCCGACCGAGCGATCGAAGTAGGCGGTGATCTTGGTGGTGGTCAACCGGTTGAACAGCCACCACAGCACTGCGGCCACCAGCACGGCAAGGACGACGGCCAATGCGATGCCCACCTTGGCGCCACGGCTGGAATTGCGCACCGCGCCGACGGGATCGCCGCGCCAGTTCTCCGCCACGTCAGTTACCTCCCAGGGTGCGGACCGGCGGACGGTAGCCGGGGATCTCGGGCAGCGCGGGCGGGACCAGGTTGACGATCACCGCGTCGAACCAGCGGCCGGTGCCGAGCACGTTGGCGTAGAGGCCGTAGAAGGGCGCCGCGAGTTCCAATGTCTTGGAGATGTTCTGCTGGTTGGCGTTGAGCAGGTCGATCGAGGCGCGCAGGTTGGTCAGCGCGGGCCCGATCTGCTCCTCGTTGTCGTGCACCAGCGCGCTCAGCTCCGCCGACACCGTCCTGGCGCCGGACAGCAGCTGCGCGATGGACTGCTGACGGATGTTCAGCTCGGCGAGCAGCTGACCGCCCGAGGCGAGCAGCCGCTCGAACTCGGCGTTGCGGTCGGCGAGGATCTGCGTGGTCTGTCTGGTCGCGGCGAAAAGTTTCTTCAGCTCTTGGTCGCGTTTGGCGAGTGTCTCCGACAGCCGGGCCACGCCGTCGATGGAGCCGCGGATCTCCGGCGGCGTCGTCTCGAACGCCTCCGACAGCACCCGCATGCTGGTGGCCAGCTGCGCGGTGTCGATCTGGTCGATATTGCGCGCCGCATCGGTGAACGCGTCCACCACGTCGTACGGAGACACCGTGCGGGACAGCGGAATCCGGGTTTCCGGGTCGGCAGGCTTCGACCCTCTCGGGTCCAGCGCCAGATACTTCTGCCCGAGCAGGGTCTTGATCTGGATGGACGCGGTGGTCTCGCTGCCGATCCACGCGTCCTTGGTGCGGAAGTCCACGACGACGCGGTCACCGTCGAGCCGCACATCGGATACCGAACCGACTTTGACGCCCGCGATCCGGACTTCGTTGCCTCTCTTCAGCCCCGCGGCCTCGGTGAACTCGGCGGTGTACTTGGTGCCTGCCCCGATGATGGGCAGTCGGTCGAGGAAGAACGCCGACACCGTCACCAGCAGCACGATGGCGAGGCCGAGCACGCCCATGAAGGCCGGGCTGCGTTTGCCGAGCAGGATGCGATCTTCCATCAGCGAGCCTTCCCCTGGCAGCGCGGCGCCGCATTGGTGTACAGCGGCTGGTTGATCGTCGGCAGCCCGGCGGGCAGGTTGAGCTGCGGCGCGTCGACCGCACCCGGCCCGACGACGATGTCGATGCCACACAGATAGAACTGGAACCAGGAGCCATAGCTGCCGACGCGGCCGAGCTTCTCCATCTTGATCGGCAGGGTGTACAGCGCTTCGTTCACCTCGTCCCGGCGTTCGTCGAGGGTGCCGGTCAGCTGGCTCAGGCCCGCGATCGAGCCTTGCAGCGTCGGACGCACCGGTACAAGCAGGTCGGACGTGGCCGAGGTCAGGTCGGCGAGCGAGGTCACCGAGCGACCGATGGTGTCGCGTTCCGCGGCGAGGCCGCTGATCAGCGCCTCGGTGTTCACGATCAACTGGTCGAACTGATCGTCGCGCTGGTTGACCGTGTCCAGCACGGCGGTCAGGTTTCGGGTCAGCTCACCGATCACGGCGTCCTTGTCCGCGATCTTGTTGGTCAGATTCGCCGTGGTCGCGACCAAGTCGTGGATCGTCCCCTGCTCACCCTGGAAGACCTGGATGATCTCGAAGGACAGCTTGTTCACGTCCTCGGCGGTCAGCGTGCGGAACAGCGGACGGAATCCGTTGAACAGCGTGGTGAGATTCAATGCCGGCTTGGTGCGCTCCAACGGAATGGTGCCACCCTCGGTCAGCTTGTGGCCCTGCGCCCCGGTCCCCTGCTCCAAGGCGATGTAGCGCTGGCCGACCAAGTTGCGGTACTTGATCGTCGCGGTGGTCGAGGCCGGCAACCAGTCCCGGTCGGTGAGATCGAACTTCACCTCGGCGAGGCGCTTGTCCACGATCGACACGTCGGTGACCTTGCCGACCCGCACACCCGCGATGCGCACATCGTCACCGGGAATGAGCGAAGTGACGTCGGTGAATCTGGCCTTGAACTCGGTGCCGCCGCGGCTGTAGTTTGCGATCGACAGTCCGAGCATGGTGGTCACGAACAGCGTCACCACCACGAAGATGATCAGCTTGGCCAGCGGGCCGCCCAGTCCGCGCAAGGGCTGCCTCATCGCACGCTCACCTCGCTTCCGCGGAACGCGGGCGCACCGGCCCGGGTCACCCAGCCCGGCACCTGGTCCGGTGCGACACCATTGGCCGCGCCGTAGATCGCGCCGAGCGACTGCTGCTCCATCGGCGAACCGGCGATCGTCGGCATCTTGCCGGCCGGGTAGACGCCGAACTGCGGCGGCTCCAGGTAGCCGGCCTCCTGGTCGCCCGGATTGCGGCTGGGCACAGCGTAGGAACCGTCATTGGGGGGACCGCCGGGGTACTGGCCGGGGTCGACGCCGAGCGGCTTCTCGGGAACGCACCACGGCCCCCTGGTATCCAGCCAACGCGGCTCGTCCTGGTTCGGCAGGTACTTGCCGCGCGTGTTGGTCAGCTCGATGGTCACGCGCGAACCGGGCCGATCGGTGCCCTTGCCGAAGAGCTTGTCGATGCGAGGCGTCAACTGCGCGAAGTTCGCCAGTGCGCAGGTGTAGTTCGGCGAGTAGTAGGCCAGCTGTTCGAGCGCCGGACGCGAATCGGCGGCTACGTCGATGATGTTGTCGCGGTTGGCGATCAGGAAGTCGGCCGTGGTCGCCGAGGACGGCGTCAGGGTCGCGTAGAGCACATCGATGTCGGTGCGTCGCTGCACGATCGTCGCGTTGGTGGTGCGCAGGTTGTCCAGCGCCTGGATCAGCTGCGGGGCCGCGTCGGAGTACGTGGCGGCCACCTCGGCGAAACTGCGCAGGTCGGCTTGCAGGTCCGGAAGCACGCCGTTGACCTGACGGAAGATCTCGTCCAGCTTGACCACGCTCTCGCCGAGTGCGAGGCCTTGCCCGGCCAGCGCCTGGGACAGTGCGCCCAGGGTGGCGGCGAGGTCCTGCGGCGGAATTGCCTGCAACAGCGGAAGCAGGTCGTCGAGCAGCTTGCTCAACTCGATGGCGTTGCCGCTGACGTCCTGGTGCAGCGTCACGCCGTCGGTCAGGTGCCGCGGACTCGGGTCTTCCGGGATCACCAGGTCCACGTAGCGCTCGCCGAACAGCGTCTTGGGCAGGAGCCGCGCGGTCGCGTTGACCGGAATCTGCTGCGCCTTGTCCGGATCGATGGCCAGGTGCAACGTCACCTCGCCGCCCTCGGAACGGCTCGAGCGCACTTCGCCGACGCTGACGCCGCGGGCCTTCACGTCGGCATTGCGCGTCAGCGCGTTGCCAACGCTGTCGGTGATCAGATCGACCTGCACGCTCCGCACGAACTGCTTGTTGTAGATCGCGATCGTCGTCCACACGAACAGCGCGACCACGACGAAGAACGCGATGCCCAGCGCCCGAATACGCAGCTTCTCCGTCGAACGCCAGGTCTGCGTCGCGCGGCTCATCCGGCCACCCGCACCGTGGTCGTGGTGCCCCAGATCGCGAGGCTGAGGAAGAAGTCGAGGATGTTCACCAGCACGATCGCCGCGCGGACCGCGCGCCCCACCGCGACACCGACGCCCGCGGGTCCGCCGGTGGCGTGGAAGCCGTAGTAGCAGTGCACCATGATGATCACGAAGGCGAAGACCAGCACCTTGAGGAACGAATAGAGCACGTCCTCCGGTGGCAGGAACAGATTGAAGTAGTGGTCGTAGGACCCGCTGGACTGCCCGTTGAACCAGATGCTGACCATGCGCGAAGCCAGGAACGTGCCGAGCAGTCCCACGATGTACAGCGGGATCACCGCGAGGAATCCGGCGATCACGCGGCTGGTGACCAGGAACGGGATGCCCGGCACCGCCATCACCTCGAGCGCATCGATCTCCTCGGAGATCCGCATTGCGCCCAGCTGCGCGGTGAAACCACAGCCGACGGTCGCCGACAGCGCCAGAGCGGCGACCAGCGGCGCGATCTCACGGGTATTGATATAGGCGGTGAGGAAGCCGGTGAGCGCCGAGCTGCCGAGTGCGTCGAGGGCCTTGAAGCCCTGCAGCCCGACGACAACGCCGACCGACCCGGACATGAACACGATCACGCCGATGGTGCCGCCGATCACCGCGAGCGCGCCGGTGCCGAAGGTGACTTCGGCGAGCAGCCGCATGACCTCCTTGCGGTAATGCACCGCGGTACGCGGAATCCAGGCGATCGTGCGCGAGTAGAACGACATCTGATCGCCGGCGCGATCGATGATGTTGAGCGGCATGCGGAGGACTTCCCCGGCCCGTCGCATCGACCTGGCGACCGGGGCTCGATATGACGTGGCCATCGATCAGGCGCCCTTAGCCGGGACGACTTGCAGGTACACCAGGGTCAGGATGAGGTTCACGAAGAACAGCACCAGGAACGTGATCACCACGGATTGGTTCACCGCGTCACCGACTCCTTTCGGGCCCCCTTTGGGATGCAACCCCTTGTACGCGGCGATCACACCCGCGATGAGGCCGAATACCGCTGCCTTGATCTCACCGATCCACAGGTCCGGCAACTGGGCGAGCGCGGAGAACGACGCCAGGTACGCGCCGGGCGTTCCGCCCTGCAGCAGCACGTTGAAGAAGTAGCCGCCCGCGATGCCGACCACCGACACCAGGCCGTTGAGCAGCAGCGCCACCAGCATCATGCCGATCACGCGCGGCACCACGAGCTTGCGCACCGGGTCGACGCCGAGTACCTCCATGGCGTCGATTTCCTCGCGGATGGTGCGCGAGCCGAGATCGGCGGCCACCGCCGACCCGGCCGCGCCTGCGATGATCAGCGCCGTGACGACCGGAGCCGCCTGCTGGACCGTGGCCAGCACACTGGTTGCGCCGGTGAAGGATTCGGCGCCCAACTGTTTGATCAGCGAGCCGGTCTGCAATGCCACGACCGCGCCGAACGGAATCGCGACCAGAGCGCTGGGCAGGATCGAGACACTCGCGATGAACCACGACTGCTCGATGAACTCCCGCCATTCGAAGGGCCGACGGAACGTCTTGCGAAGGACGTCGATGAACAGCGCGAAGATGTTGCCGGCCTGGGCAAACCCCGACTCCAGTGGAGTTCGCAATCGCGCCAGGGTGGAATTCACGATCGCAGATGTTACCCGTTAGTTGTGTTGTGTCGCACGGTGGAGTCGTACGCGCCGCCTTGATAATTGGCCAGGTCGCCGCTGTTATACGCCATCACCTGCGTGTCATCGTTCTCAGCAAGTGATTCGCGAATCGCGACCTGAGCGGCGTGCGGCAGGGTGTGCATGATCTCGCGAACGCGCTCTTTGCGCCGCAGCACCCCCTGACGCACCGGCATGCCCGGCGTCGCCCGCATCTGCGGGATGATCCCCTCGACCTCCTCGGCGCCGCCGTGGTGATGGCCGGCGTCCACCAGCGCCTGCTCGCGCGCCATCTGCGCCTCGTCCTTCTCCTCGGACATGCCGATCGGACCGATCATCCGGCCGTTGAGGAACTGCTTGACCACCGGCTCCTCCGACGTCAGCAACACCTCCCGCGGACCGAACATCACCAACTGGCGACGGAACAGCATGCCGATGTTGTCCGGCACCGTCCGGGCCAGGTTGATGTTGTGCGTGACGATCAGGATCGTGGCGTCGATCTGCGCGTTGATATCGATCAGCAACTGCGACAGGTACGAGGTACGGACCGGGTCCAGACCGGAGTCGGGCTCGTCGACGAGGATGATCTGCGGATCCAGCACCAGGGCGCGGGCCAGCCCGGCACGCTTGCGCATACCGCCGGAGATCTCGCCGGGCAGCTTGCCCTCGGCACCGAGCAGGCCGGTCAGCTCCAGCTTCTCCATCACGATCTTCTTGATCTCGGCTTCGCTCTTCTTGGTGTGCTCGCGCAACGGGAAGGCCACGTTGTCGAACAGGTGCATCGAACCGAACAGCGCACCGTCCTGGAACAGCACACCGAACAGCTTGCGAATCTCGTACAGCTCCTTGTTGGAGCAGGTGGTGATATCCGTGCCGTCGATGTAGATGGAGCCGCGCTCCGGACGCAAGAGACCGATCAGCGATTTCAGGAACACCGATTTACCGGTGCCCGACGGGCCGAGCAGCGCGCTCACTTCGCCCGACGGCAACGTCAGAGATACGTCCTGCCAAATTCGCTGCGAACCGAAGGACTTGGTTACACCCTCGGTCCTGACCTCGACGCCCACGCCAACCTCCACAATTCTCAGCGAGCTGCCCACTGGCGGAACCGCGCTCGGTCATCGCGATGCATCACGTCACAGTGGGTTCGGTCACTGTAACCCATGAGAGAGACGGGGCACACCCCTAACCTGACTGAAGAGTAACCCCGCAAAGCAATTGATATTCGGATTGCGGCTCGCGTTGCCGAAAAATAGCGAACGGGCGGTCCCCGCAATGGAGGACCGCCCGTTCGGCGTGTTTCGGTCGGGAATTACTTGACCGCAACCTTGGCGCCGGCCTCTTCCAGCTTCGCCTTGGCAGCCTCGGCGGCGTCCTTGGCGACCTTCTCCAGGATCGGCTTCGGGGCGCTCTCGACCAGGTCCTTGGCTTCCTTCAGGCCCAGGCCGGAGACGATCTCGCGGACCACCTTGATGACCTGGATCTTCTTGTCGCCGGCACCCTCGAGGATGACGTCGAACTCGTCCTGCTCCTCGGCGGCCTCGGCCGGAGCGGCGGCACCGCCGACGGCGGCGACGGCGACCGGAGCAGCCGCGGTGACCTCGAACTTCTCCTCGAACTTCTTCACGAAGTCCGACAGCTCGAGCAGGGTCATGTTGCCGAAGACCTCGAGCAGCTCGTCAACGTTGGCCATTGTTGTATTCCTTTCGGTAGTTGATGTCTATGCGGGCGAAGTCGTACCGCACGGGTTCTACTCGGCGGCGGTTCCGCCTGCTTCGGCCTGCTTCTTCTCCTGCAGCGCGGCGGCAAGGCGAGCCACCTGCGAGGCGGGAGCGTTGAACAGACCGGCGGCCTTCGCGAGGTTGCCCTTCAGGGCGCCGGCCAGCTTGGCCAGCAGGACCTCGCGGGTTTCCAGATCGGCGATGCGCTCGACCTCGGACACGGACAGCGGAGCGCCGTCCATGTAGCCGCCCTTGATGACAAGCGCCTTGTTGTCCTTCGCGAAGGTCTTCAGCGCCTTGGCCGCGTTGACCGGCTCACCCGTGATGAAGGTGATCGCGGTCGGTCCGACGAACAGCTCGTCGAGGCCTTCCACGCCCGCCTCGGCAGCGGCCCGCTTGACCAGGGTGTTCTTGGCGACGGAGTACGTGGCTTCGGTGCCGAGCGCGCGCCGCAGCTCGGTGAGCTTGCCAACCGACAGGCCACGGTATTCCGTGACGACGGTGGCCGTCGAGCTCCTGAACTGCTCCGCGATCTCCGCGACCGCGGTGACCTTCTCGGGTTTTGCCATACTTCGCCTCCTCTCTGATGGTCGGTTCGTACACGCGAACTACCGATCAGGGGCCGGCGACAAAACAAACGCCCCGAACGCAGAGCGTTCCGGGGCGCAACAGAAAACCGATCCGGGATGTACCCCGGGTCAATTCCCAGCCTCGGCTCTCCCTGCGTGGGCCGCCGGCAATGTCGCCGGACCTTCGACCGAACCCAGGCGGGATCGGCGACCAACGGTCTTCGGTAGAACGGATTGGGTAGTGATCGAACTTGTCGATTACTGACGTCCAATGTACCTGGACGGGTTCCCATCTGCCAAAACGGCCCTGCGCGGCGACAGGATCGCAACCTATCGGCTGCCGAATCACTGTGTCCCGGCTCACGTTGCGGCCCCCGCCGGCGCGGGAGCGCCGACAGGACAGCGCCGCCGACCCAGGATGCCGCGCCTGGTCAGGATGCGTACGGCGGGAAGAGCCGGTACCCGGGTTGCCCCTCCGGCGCGAGGCGTTCTCAGGGCGTTGCGCGCTGCGCATGCCGGGCGAGTCGATGGAGCACCGCGGACGCGCCGGACCGGAATTCGGCGTCGGCGACCAGTCCGTCCGGGCCGACGTCGTCCCGAAGCACTGGCAGGCGCCCGCACGCCTCGAGATCGATAGCGGCGCCTACGTACCCGAGTACGCTCCGCAGAGTCGCGGTCGCACCATCGCCCCGGCCGAGTGGCGCCACAGTGATCCACGCGGCCGGCTTCTCGTAGAGGTCACCGGTGCCGACTGTCCAGTCGAGCAGGTTCTTCAGACTGCCGGGCAGTGTGCCCGCGTATTCCGGAGTGCAGAACAGGACCGCATCGGCGTCCGAAAGCTGTTCCCGTAGTGCGAGAACCGATGGATGCGCCGAGCCGTCGTCGTCCGGATCGAAGGCGGGCAATGCCGCGAGGTCGTTGTACCACCGGGTTCTGATGTCCCCCGGGGCAATCGCCGAGACTGTGCGGAGTGCGGCGGAGTTGGTGGATGCGGTGCGAGTGCTGCCAGAGATCAACAAGACGACGGTCACACTGAACCCAACGACGCCGCTCCCCGGATCTCATCCCAAGACTTCCCGCGAATCTCGGGCGGTACTGGCACATACCCGCCAACTCGAGTAGATCGGGCATACGTGCGAGCACCACGACCAGCCCCTCGACCCGGAAGAGCACGTGGTCGCCAACCTGCAACTCCAGCGCTTCCCTAACCGCTTTCGGCACCGTTGGTCGACCTTTCGACGCCAACCGAGTGTGTGCGTCCATGTCCCCTTACGAGCTCGAATGCGAGGATAGCGTGGGACATTCCCAGAAACGCGCAGCGGCGGGAACGCGAAAAGCGTTCCCGCCGTTGCGGTGGTGTTCAGGTGCTGCTTACGCGTCCTCTTCGAGGAGGTTGCGGGTGCGGTTCGGGTCCACCGGGATGCCCGGTCCGGTGTTCGTCGAGACCGTCACCTTCTTGACGTAGCGGCCCTTGGCGGTCGACGGCTTGGCGCGCAGGATCTCGTCCAGCGCGGCCCCGTAGTTCTCCACCAGCTTGGTGTCGTCGAAGGACGCCTTGCCGATGACGAAGTGCAGGTTGGCCTGCTTGTCGACGCGGAAGTTGATCTTGCCGCCCTTGATGTCGTTGACGGCCTTGGTCACGTCGGTGGTGACCGTGCCCGTCTTCGGGTTCGGCATCAGACCGCGCGGGCCGAGGACACGCGCGATGCGGCCGACCTTGGCCATCTGATCCGGGGTGGCGATCGCGGCGTCGAAGTCCAGCCAGCCACCCTGGATCCGCTCGATCAGGTCCTCGGCGCCGACGGCGTCGGCGCCGGCGGCCTCGGCCTCGGCGGCCTTCTCGCCCGCCGCGAACACGATGACGCGGGCGGTCTTACCGGTGCCGTGCGGCAGGTTGACGGTGCCGCGGACCATCTGGTCGGCCTTGCGGGGATCCACACCGAGACGCACGGCGACCTCGACGGTCGGATCGGTCTTGGTGCTGGCGGTCTCCTTCGCCAGGCGCGTGGCGGCCAGCGGGGAGTAGAGCTTGGCGCGATCGACCTTCTCGGCCGCGGCGAGGTATGCCTTGCTTCGTTTTGCCATGATTCTCTGTCCTTGTGTGTGGTTCAGACGTGGTTATCGGGCCTGGCCGGCCCTCCCACCAGGGAGCGAGTGCGCTCAGCCCTCGACGGTGATGCCCATCGAACGCGCGGTACCCGCGATGATCTTCGCCGCCTGATCGATATCGTTGGCGTTCAGATCTTCCTGCTTGGTCTTGGCGATCTCGCGCACCTGCTCCATGGTCACCTTGGCAACCTTGTTGCGGTGCGGCTCGGCCGAGCCCTTCTGCACGCCCGCGGCCTTGAGCAGCAGCTTGGCGGCCGGCGGGGTCTTCAGCTTGAAGTCGAAGGACCGGTCCTCGTACACCGAGATCTCGACCGGGATGACGTTGCCACGCTGCGACTCGGTCGCGGCGTTGTACGCCTTGCAGAACTCCATGATGTTGACGCCGTGCTGACCGAGCGCGGGGCCGACCGGAGGGGCCGGGTTCGCCTGGCCGGCCTGGATCTGAAGCTTGATGATCCCGGCGAGCTTCTTCTTCTTGGGGGGCATCTTTCTTTCCTAGGTGTTTGGTGTCCTTGCTCTTTGCAAGTCTGGTGTTGCGATCCTCGACCGGGCAGACTCACCCCGCCGCTGACAGAACTGATCTAGATCTTCGCCACCTGGGTGAACGCCAACTCGACCGGGGTCTCGCGGCCGAAGATCGACACGAGCACCTTGAGCTTCTGCTGTTCGGCGTTGACCTCGGAGATACTGGCGGGCAGCGTCGCGAACGGCCCGTCCATCACCGTCACCGACTCGCCGACCTCGAAGTCGACCTCGATGACCGGCTTCGGCGCGACCTCGCCGCCCGCGGCCTCGGTGGTCGCAGCGGCGGCCGCGGCGGGCTTCTTCTGCTGCTGCGAGGCCGGGACGAGGAACTTCACCACGTCGTCGATCGACAGCGGCGAGGGGCGCGAGGTGGCGCCGACGAATCCGGTCACACCGGGGGTGTTGCGCACCGCGCCCCACGACTCGTCGTTGAGCTCCATCCGGACCAGGATGTAGCCGGGCAGCACCTTGCGGTTGACGTGCTTGCGCTGCCCGTTCTTGATCTCGGTGACCTCCTCGGTAGGTACCTCGACCTGGAAGATGTAGTCCTCCAGGTCCAGGTTCTGCACGCGGGTCTCGAGGTTGGCCTTCACCTTGTTCTCATAGCCCGCGTAGGAGTGGATGACGTACCACTCGCCGGGGGCGCGCCGCAGCGCTGCCTTCATCTCGGCGACCGGATCGGCGGGCTCGGCATCGACAGGGGCGGACTCAGCGGGCTCCGATTCCTCGACCGGGGACTCGTCGGTCGCGAACTCCTCGACAGAGTCGGTGGGCTCGGCCACCGCGTCGTCGGCCGGGAACTTGTCGTGTGTGTCGTTCTCCGGGGTGCTCACTGGGGCACTCGCTTCCTGTGTCGTCACGTACATCCTCTGCGTGCCGGGCCGGGCGCGCGGCGAAAGTGGTTCCGCCCGTGTCCGCCCCGGGATCGGCTAGTGGCGTCGGCGTCGTTCAGCTAGCCGAACAGCCAGTTGACACCCTTGATGAACGCCAGATCCAACCCGCTGATGAACGCGACCATGAAAATCACGAACACCAGAACAACGCTCGTATAGGTGACCATCTGCTTCCGGTTGGGCCAGATCACCTTGCGCAGTTCCGCGATGACCTCACGCAGGAACTTGATCAAACGCTTGAGCGGATTACCCGACTTGCGTTCGGCCCGATCGGTTGTCTTGGTTGCCTTCCGCGACGGACGGTCGAGCGTGGCGATCGCACCCGTGTCGGTCTGCGCGGATGACGCAGTGCGAGTCCGCCGGGCGGACCGCTTGCCGCTCGGCCGAGTCGCTGCGGCGGTGCCATCGCCTTCGTCGGCATGCGCGCCGCGGCGAGTGTCCCGCTCGTCCACGTCGATCCTCTCTCGTCGCTGGCATCCAGGGCAGGGGCGACAGGACTTGAACCTGCAACCTGCGGTTTTGGAGACCGCTGCTCTGCCAGTTGAGCTACGCCCCTTCGGTCGGACGGGGTGGTGTTGTCCAACCTCGCTTCGATGTTCAGTTATGTCCTGGTGTCACACAACACGCGCGCCACTCCGGCAGTTGCCGGCCCCGTCGGCGATCCGCAACGAACCGCCTGGAACCAGCCCTACAGAGCAGCGCGCAGCGGCTGGTGACCCCAGAAACCTGAGTGTACGTCACCGTGCGCGGCATTAGCCAGTCAGGGTCGGCCGACCAGGTCAGACCAGTTGCACCGTCGCGGTCGCGCGGCCGAAGATCTTCTTTCCCGCCGACTTCGCCACGATGGCCACAACCGCGGTCTTGGCCTGCGGATCGACCGACTTCACCTTACCGGTGTACTCGACCTCGGCGGCCTCGTCGGTACCCACATAGACCGGGCTGGTGAAGCGAACGTTGTACTCCTTGATCGCGCCGGGATCACCGAGCCATGAGGAGACGAAACCGCCGCCGAGGCCCATGGTCAGCATGCCGTGCGCGACGACGTTGTCCAGGCCGACCAGCTTCACGACCTCGTCGCTCCAGTGGATCGGATTGGCGTCGCCGGAGACGCCCGCGTAGTTCACCAAGTCGCCACGGGTGAGCCGGACAGTACGCGGAGGCAGCTCGTCGCCGACCGAGACGTCCTCGAAGCGGATGGCGTGCTTGATGCGCACCCCTTCCGGGGCGACCGGTGCGGGCGTCTGTGTCGCGTTTGCTGCACTGCGCGGGTGGTGTCCCGGCGCGTCCTCGCCGATGCCGTGCATGAGCACGTTGCGGACGGCGGCGTTGAGGTTCGGGTCGATGTCGGCACCGCTGCGGCCGACGAGAGTGGTGTAGGTGGTGAGCACCAGTTCGTCGTTCTGCGCGGTGACGATGTTCTTGGTCACGATGATGTCGCCGCCGAAGGCCTGCCGGAACGAATGCAGGTGGACGTCGCAGGTGAGCTGGTCGCCGACCTTGATCGGGCGGTGGAACTCCAGGATCTGGTCGGTCTGCATGATCTGGCTGAGGTCGTAACCGGTGACGACCTCTTCGAACAGCTTGCGTTGGGCCAGGATCCCGACCAGGGAGATGAACGTGATCGGCGCGAGCAGGTTGTCGTAGCCGTATTCCTGCGCCACGTCCTCGTCCCAGTGCACCGGGTGGTAGTCCTGCACGGCGCGTGCGTATTCCCGCACCTTCTCGCGGCCGACCTCGTAGTAGTCGTCGACGCGGTAGTGGTGACCGACCATCGCCGCGGCGTTGGCCGAGGGGTCGAGCGCCTCGCCCGCCTGGACCGCTTCGTCTGTACCGGTGTTGATTGTCACGGGAGGACTGTACCTATCTGACCCCGATGCCCCGGAGTCGGTGGAGCGCTCACCACCGCACCCACACCGTGAAAATGCGTCAGGGCCGGACTAATGTCCGGCCCTCGCGGTATCACGGCCCGAGATACCGGGATGCGACTCCCGGTGCCATTTCACGCGGTAGTTCACGCGTGCAGGAACTAGCGGGATTCGCGGTGCGCCCGGTGGGTGCCGCAGTTCGGGCAGAACTTCTTCAGTTCCAGCCGATCCGGATCGTTGCGCCGGTTCTTCTTGGTGATGTAGTTGCGGTGCTTGCACTGCTCGCAGGCCAAGGTGATCTTTGGCCGGACATCGGTGGACTTCGCGGCCACGATATGCCTTCTTTCCGGTACCTGATGGGCTTGATCGGTTGTGGTAGCGATGGCCGGACTTGAACCGGCGACACAACGATTATGAGTCGTTTGCTCTACCGACTGAGCTACACCGCCACGGCGTCGCATTGCCATGGTGCCAGCCCAACCCGCAACTACGGGAGCGATGCCGAGTCGGTCACCACCGGCAATCCGGCGAGCCCCCTAACGGAATCGAACCGTTGACCTTTTCCTTACCATGGAAACGCTCTGCCGACTGAGCTAAGGGGGCATGACTACTCCCGCACCGAGGCCCCAAACACACGACCCCAGTGCGGTGAAGTCTTGAACGAGGTTACACACTCACCGGTCTCACCACCAAACCGTGTGGTCAGGATGGTATTTTTGGCCGCGCGGGCGCGGCTGTGTTGGTCTGTCCAGCGCCTGCGGCGCTGGGTGTTCGCGTCGGTCCCAGCGAACGGCCGAGCAGCGAAAAGCGATCGACGATGCACGCCCGAGAGCCGAACATACGCAGCCAACCAATCACTGGCCTACCCACAACACAACCTGGACACCGCCGACCAAACGCAACCACTAGAAGGGGGGTCCGGGGGGCGAAGCCCCGCCGGGCGGGGCGTGGGGGTTGCACCCCCACAGGACATAACGAAGCGAGCCCTGTACGCGCTTTCTGCGTACAGGGCTCGCCTATCGAGCGGAGTGGCAGGTGTAGGATTCGAACCTACGTAGGCTTTCACCGACAGATTTACAGTCTGCTCCCATTGGCCGCTCGGGCAACCTGCCGTTCGCGCATTGTTTCTGCGCGCTGAGCAGAATACATCGAACCCGCACCCCGAATGCAAACCGGCTGGCTATCGGGCATGCGGCGCGACTAATCTCGGGCCTGCCGGGTAGAACTGACGATGGCCGGAAGCATCCGGTTCAGATGACTCGTCGTACCGTCAGAACAGGAGTGCAGCGTGGCTGATTCGTCTTTTGATGTGGTGAGCAAGGTCGACCGGCAGGAGGTCGACAACGCCCTGCATCAGGCGGAGAAGGAGCTGAACACCCGCTACGACTTCCGTGGTACCGGCGCGTCGATCGAATGGTCCGGCGAGGACAAGATCGTGCTCACCGCGGAGGCGGAGGAGCGGGTCAAGGCCGCGCTCGAGGTGTTCAAGGAGAAGCTGATCCGCCGGGACATCTCGCTGAAGGCGTTCGACGCCGGCGAGCCGGTGTCCTCCGGCAAGGTGTACAAGATCACCGGCTCGCTGGTGCAGGGCATCGACTCCGAGCATGCGAAGAAGATCTCGAAGAAGATCCGCGACGATGGTCCCAAAGGCGTGAAGGCGCAGATCCAGGGCGACGAGCTGCGAGTGAGCAGCAAGAAGCGCGACGATCTGCAGGCCGTCATCACCCTGCTGAAGGGCGATGATTTCGGGATCGCGCTGCAGTTCGTCAACTACCGCTGACCGCCAGGCCGCAGCGCGGCCGGGTCGGCCGCGTTCAGCGTTTCGACCAGGGTGTCTTCCTCGTAGTTGAAGTGGGTTTCCAATTCCGTTGCCAGGCGGTCGAATTCGGTGCGCAGCCGAGTCGCGTCGCCCGGTTCCACCGTCGCGAGCAGCGCGCGTAGCTCGGTCAGTGCCGCCGCTACCGCGCCGTGTTCGCGGTGCAGCCGCTCCAGCACCGGCGCGAGCTCGGGCCGCAACCGGGCCAGAGCGGGAAAGACGCCGTCCTCGTTGGTGTGGTGCTCGCCGCCGCGATGGCGACGATGGTGCGCCTGCGGTCGTCAGGGTCCGCGCCGCGCTCGAGCACACCTTGTCGGCTGAGTTCGCCCGCCCGCCGCGCGGGGACGTCAGTACCGGCGTGGGCCGCCCGCCATCTCCTCGAGCCGGGCGATGCGTTCGGTCATCGGAGGGTGGGTGGAGAACCAGCGCGCCGCCCGCTCACCAGGACGGAACGGGTTGGCGATCATCAGGTGCGACTGCGACGCCAACCGGGGTTCCGGTGGCAGCGGGGCACTGTGGACACCGCGCTCTATCTTGCGCAGGGCGGAGGCGAGGGCCAGCGGGTCGCCGGTGAGCTCGGCCCCGGACTGGTCGGCCTGGAATTCGCGCGAACGAGAAACGGCCAGTTTGATCAGGGTGGCGGCGATCGGACCGAGCAGCGATACCAGCAGCACACCCAGCAGGTTCGGGCCCCCGCCATTGCGATTGCCGCCGAACATGGAGGCGAAGAAGGCCAGATTGGCCAGACCCGAGATGACCGCCGCGAGCGCGCCCGCGACCGAGGAGATCAGAATGTCGCGGTTGTAGACGTGGGAGAGCTCGTGGCCGAGCACGGCGCGCAATTCCCGCTCGTCCAGAATCTGCAGGATGCCGCTGGTGCAGCAGACCGCGGCATGCCGCGGACTTCGTCCGGTGGCGAATGCGTTGGGCGCGTTCGTCGGGCTGATGTACAGCCGTGGCATCGGCTGGCGGGCGGTGGTGGCAAGCTCGCGCACGATGCGGTACATGACCGGCGCCTCCAGTTCGCTGACCGGCTGCGCGTGCATCGCCTTCAACGCGATCTTGTCGCTGCTGAAGTACGCGTACGCGTTCATACCGACCGCGAGCAGGATCGCGATGACCAGGATGGTCGGGCTGCGGAACAGCGCACCTGCGAACACGATCAAGGCCGAGAGGCCCACCATCAGCCCGAAGGTCTTCAGTCCGTTCGCATAGCTGTGCATGTGCTGACCCGCCTCCCTCTCCCGCCTCTCCGAGTCTTTAGGCCGTACCAGTCGGGTGACCCGAGGTTTGCGTTCAGGGCCTGCGTTGGGTGCCGCTCGAGTTCTGGGCGTACCCGGCGAGTTACCCATGTGCTCATGAAATCAGCTGTCACGTCCGCCTCGACTCTGATCGGCGTCACCATTTCGTCGATTGCGTTGCACAAGGTCAACGGTTGGAGCCCGAATAGAGGTTCCCGACCGACGGGATAGTTTGCTGTGGTGTGTCGCATGCCACGGGATGCGACGCTCTCCCTGACGACGCGCCGCAGGTACCGCCTGCACGACGCCGTCACCGCCCAAGTACCACCGAACAGGTATCCATCGGATCCGCGAAGCCACGGCTGGCCGTGCCCGAAGACCGGATCCCCGCGCAGCAGAGCTCATCCGCCCGAAGCACCGCTGGACACCGCCTTTGCTTCGCCACGCAACCACTCCGGCCCCACCCCCGCTTTCGAGCGCAGCGAGACCGAGCATTCCCCGTTCGCGGCCCGGCTCGCGTCCGAGCGGCCGCCGCGTCCGCGACGAAGTCGCCAGCGGCGGTCGCTCGGACGCGAGCCACAAAGGGGCCGCGAACCCGCCGCGCCCGCGCGGCCAAAAACTCAGCCGACGCGTTCGATGGTGTAGCGGACCAACCGCTCGAGTGCGTCGTTGGCGGGGCCGTCGGGCAGTGCGGACAACTCGGTGTGGGCGAGATCGGCGTAGCCCTGGAGCTTTTCCTTGGCCAGCACCATGCCGCGGGAACGGGCGAGGAGGTCGAGCGCCTCCGCGACCTCCTCGTCGGTTTCCAGCGGGCGGGCGAGCAGCTTGCGCAGGTGGTCGCCGTCGGCGCCCTCTTCGCGCAGCGCGTACAGCACGGGCAGGGTGTGCACGCCTTCGCGCAGGTCGGTGCCGGGCGTTTTGCCGGACTGCTCGGAGGCCGAGGAGATGTCGATGATGTCGTCGGAGATCTGGAAGGCGGTGCCGACCGCGTCGCCGAGGCGAGCGAGTCGCTCGACGTGCTCAGGGTCGGCGCCGGAGAAGGTGCCGCCGAAGCGTCCGGCGGCGGCGATGAGCGAACCCGTCTTCTCCCACACCACGCGCAGGTAGTGCTCGACCGGGTCCTGGGACTCGCGGGCGCCCATGGTCTCGCGCATTTGACCGGTGACGAGTTCTGCGAAAGTCTCGGCGATGATGCGGACGGCATCGGGACCGAGGGTGGAGGTGAGCCGGGAGGCGTGCGCGAAAAGGTAGTCGCCCGCGAGGATGGCGATGTTGTTGCCCCACCGTGAGTTCACGCTCGGCGCGCCGCGGCGCATCGGGGCCTCGTCCATGACGTCGTCGTGATACAGCGTGGCCAGATGCACCAGCTCGACCACGGTGCCCGCGGTGATCAAGTCGGGATCCGTCGGACGCGGCCCGAGCTGACCGGTGAGGATGGTGAACAGCGGCCGGAACCGCTTGCCGCCCGCCCTGGCCAGGTGCAGCGCGGCTTCCTGGAGGAATTCCGCACCGTCGGACAACTCGTCGACCAGGAGCTTTTCGACCTTCTCCAGGCCGCCGCGCACCGTCGCGGCGAGCTGGTCGTCGCCGAGATCGACCCCGGCCACCACCGTGCTCACGGCGCCGCCGTGCGCGTCCATGATTCGCTCGCTGCGCTCACTCATGGCCGATCTGCTCATTTCTTCTCCCAGCGATGCGTCCGACCCCACGGTAGAGAACCTAGCGTGTCCCCGGCCGATGGCCCATGAACACCGTCACTCTGCGATGTATCAGTCCTGTCGCCGTTCATTGTGATCGGGCCGAGCTCGACCGCCGTCGACAGGAACGAGACGGCCCTGCGAGTATGGAGCGCATGGGTTCACCGGAAGTGACTCCCGCGGGCGGCGACGAAGACGTGTTGCCCAGCCGGGCCGAGGTGCTGGTCGTCGGTGCGGGCCCGGCGGGCTCGGCGTCCGCCGCTTGGGCGGCCAGGGCGGGACGGGACGTGGTGCTCATCGACTCCGCCGTGTTTCCCAGGGACAAGACCTGCGGTGACGGACTTACTCCGCGCGCGACCGCGGAGCTGGAGCAGCTCGGCCTCGGCGCGTGGGTGCGCGCGCACACCGTCAACCACGGTCTCCGGATGGCCGGTTTCGGACGCGAGGCACTGCTGAGCTGGCCCGGCGGTTCCTTCCCGACCTACGGAAGCGCCGTTCCGCGAACCGAACTCGATGACAAGCTGCGCGAGACGGCGGTGAAGTCCGGCGCGCGCATGGTGGACGGAACGAAGGTGGTCGACGTCACCCGCGAGGGCGATCGGGTCAGCGGCGTGACGGTGCGCACGGCTGACGGCACCCGGACGATCACCTGCCGGACGCTGGTGGTCGCGGACGGAGTGCGCTCGCCGATCGGGCGCCTGCTCGGCCGCACTTGGCACCGGCAGTTCGCCTACGGCACCGCGGCGCGGGCCTACATCAAGTCCGGCCGCAGCGACGACCAGTGGATCACCTCGCATCTGGAGTTGCGCGACGCCTCCGGTGCGCTCGTTCCCGGCTACGGCTGGGTGTTCCCGCTCGGCAATGGCGAGGTGAACATCGGCGTCGGGTCGCTCGCCACGGAGCGGCGGCCTTCGCACATCGCGCTGAAACCCCTTCTGGCGCACTACACCGCGTTGCGCAGCGAGGAATGGCAATTCGAGGGCTCGCTGCGCGCGGTGGCCTCGGCCCTGCTCCCGATGGGCGGCGCGGTCTCGAACGTCGCGGGACGCAACTGGGTACTGGTCGGCGACGCCGCGGGCTGCGTGAACCCGCTCAACGGCGAAGGCATCGACTACGGCCTGGAAGGCGGCCATATGCTGGCCGACCTGCTGGACGAGCCCGATCTCACCACGATCTGGCCGCGGCTGCTGCGCACACGTTATGGGCGCACCTTCTCGGTCGCGCGCCGGATCGCGGGTCTGGCCACCCATCCGCGGATGGTTCCGCTCGGCGGCCCTCCGGTGATGCGCTCGAAGTACCTGCAGCGCACGGCGGTTCGCGTGATGGGCAACCTGGTCACCGACGAGGACGTCGACCTGACCGCGCGGGCTTGGCGGCTGGCGGGCCGGACGTCCCTGCGCTTCGACGAACGACAGCCGTTCGCCTAGGTACATCGACAAGCTCGGATTCATCGAGACCGCTGACGTCACGATGGGTGACAACGGCTTCCGGTGGGTCACGGTCGCGCATCCCGCACACCGGGAGCTGGAGATCACGCTGATGCTCCCCGGACCGCCGCTGGAAAGCACTACGCCGACGCCGTCCGGCGCGTTGGCGAACGGCACGCACGGCTCGCTCGGTCTGCGCACCGAGAACTGCCAGAAGTCCTTCGAGGAACGCACCGGCAAAGGCGTGGAGTTCGTTCAACCGCCCGCCGAGCGGCTCTATAGGACCGAGGCGATCATTCGAGACAATTCCGGGAACTGGCTGGTCCTCGTGGAACCCAAGGAGTACTCCCCGGACTTCGCGTAGCACCTGCCCAGGACGTTGCCCCGGCTCGCGCTGGGGCAAACAACGGACCGGATTCGTCAGCCAGTCGGCTCGGCGGTCAGCCACTCCTCGATGAATTTGCGCTCGCTGTTGAGCACGCGGTGGTGCAACTGTTCGGCGAGCGGCTCGATGGCGCCGCCGACCAGGGGCACCTTCACCCGCACCGTCCCGGCCACCTCGATCTCGGAACCTTCCGCGGTGGAACGTATTTCGTAGGTCCCCGACATGGCGGTGTTGATACCGCTGGTACCTGCCTCGAAAGTGCCCTTGGCGACCTCACCGGCGAGGGGCTGCCAGTTGTCGGTGCGGGAGAAGGTGAGCTCGCTCTTGAGCACCTTGCGCACCAGCGCGGGAATCTTGTCCTCCGCGGCTCTTTCGGTCATGTGGACGCGGATGGTGCCCGCGCCGTCGGGATGCGACACCTGCAGCGTCGCGGTCGGCGCGTCGGCGAAGCGGGCCTGCCAGACGTCATCGGTGGTTATTGCCCGGTGGAGATCTTCGACCGGGACGGTGTAGGGCACGGTGAAGCTGAATTTTCGGGACATGGCCGCCACCGTATCCGAGCCGGTCGGTAGCCTGTGGCGGTGTCGGAAACCAGCCAGTCCACCAGGCGGCCGATCCGCCTGCGGCGGGCCAGGATAGGCGTGCTGATCGCCGCGACGGCGGTCAGCGTGCTCGTCGGGCTGTTGGTGCTGGCCGCGTGGCGCAACGACTACCTGATCAGCTCCGACAAAGGCAGCACCACCGCCGAGGTGCTCTCGGCGGGGAAGCTGCGCTCGGCCGTAATGTACGTCACACCGGATGGCGAGACGCACAATCCGAAGGTCGGCGTGCTGTATCCGACCAACCTCACCGCGGGCGAGCGCATCCGCGTGGAGTACAGCCGCAGCGACCCAGACCTGGTACGCGTGGAGGGCCGCGACGTGCGCGTCGCGATTCCTCCCGCGTTGTCGGTCATCGTGGTGGTCTGGCTGCTCGCGCTGCCGACGTTGTGGCTGCTGCACCGCGCGAGCGGGCGCAGGCCGACGCCGGTCGGCTGAGTCCTCCGGTGTGGCCGGCCGAGGGCTGTTGCCGGCGACTTGCGGCCCCGACAGTTCGCCGGAACTTTCCATGCGCTTCACTTCGGCGTGACGGCGCGGCGCGGTGCAGCGGTCAGGCTGGGGGCGTGCGAGTAGCGATCGTCGCGGAGTCGTTTCTGCCGAATATGAACGGCGTCGTCAACTCCGTGCTGCGGGTGCTGGATCACCTGGACCGGCACGGACACGACGCACTGATCATCGCGCCGGACACCACGCGGGGGCTACCCGCCGCACCGCGCAGCTACGAACGGTTCCCGGTCCACCGGGTGCCGGCGGTCATGGTTCCGAAGGTCAGTTCGCTGCCCGTCGGCCTGCCGCAGCCGGGCATCGTCTCGGCGATCGACGACTTCGACGCCGACGTGGTCCATCTGGCCTCGCCGTTCCTGCTCGGGGCGGGCGGCCTCGGCGCGGCGCTGCGTCTGGACCTGCCGACTGTGGCGGTGTACCAGACCGACGTCGCCGGTTTCGCGAAGAGCTATGGGCTCGGGCTGGCGAGCCGGGCGGCCTGGGGATGGACCCGGCGCATCCACGAGGGCGCCACCCGCACCCTCGCCCCTTCCCGGGCCGCGGCAGAGGACCTGGTCAGACACGGTATCCCCCGCGTGCACCGGTGGGGCCGCGGTGTCGATATCGCACGCTTCACGCCGAGCGCCCGATCCGCCGCGTTGCGCGACGCCTGGCTCTGTGGGCGAGAGCGGCTGCTGGTCGGTTTCGTGGGGCGGCTCGCGCCGGAGAAGCACGTCGAGCGGCTCGCGGTGCTCGCCGCCGACCCGGACATCCAGCTGGTGATCGTCGGCGACGGGCCGGAGCGCCAGCGGCTTGCCCGGATGATGCCGACCGCGGTGTTCACGGGCGAGCTGGGCGGCGACGAGCTGGCCCAGGCGTACGCCAGCCTGGACGTGATGGTGCACGCGGGCGAGCATGAGACGTTCTGCCAGGGCGTGCAGGAGGCGCTGGCGTCGGGCGTACCGGTGATCGGTCCGGACGCGGGCGGTCCGCGTGATCTGATCGCGCACTGTCGCAACGGCTACCTCCTTCCGGTGGATCGGTTCGGCGAACTGTTGCCCAGCGCTGTGGGAGCGCTGCACGATCCGGCGCTGCGGACCCGGTTCGCGAACGCGGCACGGAAGTCGGTGCTTTCACGCACTTGGCCCGCTATCTGCGGTCAGCTGATGGGTCACTACGCCGAGGTGACCGGGACGCGGATCCGCTTGCCGCATACGGCTTGAGACCGCGATCGGACGTGACGGACGTATCGTCGTGGCTTGCTCGTTCGTGCCGGGCCGCGGGCTAGGGTCGTGGCGTGGCGAAAACGCAATCGAACCGGGCCTCGTTGGACAAACAGCCGCGTGAGGTCGCGTCGATGTTCGACGGCGTCGCCCGGCGATACGACCTGACCAACACGGTGATTTCCGCGGGGCAGGATCGCTACTGGCGCTGGGCGACCCGTAAAGCGCTCGCGTTGCGACCGGGCGAGCGGCTGCTCGATCTCGCGGCCGGGACCGGCGTTTCCACCCTGGAGCTGCGGAAATCCGGCGCGTGGTGCCTCGCGGCCGACTTCTCCAAGGGCATGCTCGACGCGGGCCGGTTCCGGGGCGTGCCCATGGTGGCGGCCGACGCGATGGCGCTGCCGTTCGCCGACAACTCCTTCGACGCGGTGACCATCTCGTTCGGGCTGCGCAACGTCGCGGACACCGACGTCGCGCTGCGGGAAATGCTGCGGGTGACCAAGCCGGGCGGAAGGCTGGTGGTGTGTGAGTTCTCCACGCCCGTCGTCCCGGTGTTCCGCACGCTGTACCTGGAGTACCTGATGAAGGCGCTGCCCAAGGTGGCGCGTGTGGTGAGCAGCAATCCGGACGCGTACGTCTACCTCGCCGAATCCATCCCGGACTGGCCGAACCAGCGCAGGCTGGCGATGCGGATCGCGGCCGATGGGTGGTCGTCGGTGAAGTGGCGTAACCTCACCGGCGGCGTCGTCGCCCTGCATCGCGCGTACAAACTCGGCTGAGCCGGAGACCCCGATCACACCTCACCGCCGGATTTCGGCGCGGTGAGGAGGAATGTCACCTGCCGATAACGCGGGGTAAATCCGGCGCAATCGGCGGTCCGCATGATCGAAGGCATGTCTGACGCAGTGACCGGCCGCAGCGACGGCATCGCCCGAACGGCGTGCTCGTACTGCGGCGTCGGCTGCGGGATAACGGTGCAGACCAGCTCCGATGCCGCGGGCAACCCGGTGATCGCCAAGGTCAGCGGCGATAAGCTGCACCCGGCGAGCGCGGGGCGGCTGTGCACGAAGGGTGCGACGCACGCGGAGATGATGCAGTCCTCCGGTCGGATGGAGACCGCCTACCGGCGCTCGGAGCGTGGCCAGGTCCCGGTTCCGTTTCCCGTCGACGAGGCCGTGCACGAGGCGGCCACCCAGTTGCGGACGATCCTGGACGAGCACGGCCCGGACGCGATCGCCCTGTACGTCTCGGGGCAGATGTCGCTGGAGGCGCAATACCTCGCGACCAAGCTCGCCAAGGGTTATCTGCGCACCGTGCACATCGAGGCGAATTCGCGACTGTGCATGGCCAGCGCGGGGACCGGGTACAAGCAGTCACTCGGCGCGGACGGGCCGCCCGGCTCCTACGACGATATCGAGCACGCCGATCTGTTCTTCGTGATCGGCGCGAACATGGCCGACTGCCATCCGATTCTCTACCTGCGCATGGCCGACCGGCTCAAGGCGGGTGCGAAGCTCATCGTGGTCGACCCCCGCCGCACCGACACGGCCGCGCGTGCCGACCTATTCCTCCAGATCGCTCCCGGCACCGACCTCGCGCTGCTGAACGGGCTGCTGCACCTGCTCGTCGACAACGGCGACATCGACGCCGACTTCATCGCCGAACACACCGAGGGCTGGGACGCGATGCCTGAGTTCCTGGCCGACTACCCGCCGGCGCGGGTCGCCGAGATCACCGGACTCGCCGAAGCCGACATCCGCACCGCCGCGCAGTGGATCGGCGCGGCGGGTGAGTGGATGTCGCTGTGGACGATGGGCCTCAACCAATCCACGCACGGCACGTGGAACACCAACGCCCTGTGCAATCTGCACCTGGCCACCGGCGCCATCTGCCGTCCCGGCAGCGGGCCGTTCTCGCTCACCGGCCAGCCGAACGCGATGGGCGGGCGCGAAATGGGCTACATGGGGCCCGGTCTGCCCGGTCAACGCAGCGTGCTCTCCGCCGAGGACCGCACGTTCGTGGAAACCGAGTGGGGCCTCGAAGCCGGCTCGCTGCGTACCGAGGCCGGGCCGGGCACCGTCGAGATGTTCGGCGGTCTGGCCGAGGGATCGATCAAGGCGGCGTGGATCATCTGCACCAATCCGGTCGCCACCGTGTCGAACCGCAAGACGGTGATCGCGGGCCTGGAGGCCGCCGACCTGGTGATTGCCCAGGACGCCTACACGGAGACCGCGACCAACGCCTACGCCGATCTGCTGCTGCCTGCGACGCTGTGGGCGGAAGCCGATGCAGTGATGGTGAATTCCGAACGCAATCTCACCCTGCTCCAGCAGTCGGTCCCGCCCACCGGCGACGCGCGGCCGGACTGGCGGCTGATCGCCGACATCGCCACCGCGATGGGCTTCCCCGGCTTCGACTTCGCCTCCAGCGCCGAGATTTTCGAAGAGATCAAGCGGTTTGCGAATCCCGCCACCGGCTACGACCTGCGCGGCGTGAGCTACGAGGCGCTGCGCGATGGCCCGATGCAGTGGCCGTGCGCGCAGCCCGAGCGCAGGCGCAATCCGATCCGGTACCGCAACGACGGGGTCAGCCAGACGCTGTTCGTCGACGAGAACGGCCATCAGCCCCGGCTCGCCTTCGCCACGCCGAGCCGCCGCGCGGTGTTCTGGCCGCGGCCGCACATGCTGCCGCGGGAGATGCCGGACGACGACTACCCGTTCCTGCTCAACACCGGCCGCCTGCAGCACCAGTGGCACACGATGACCAAGACCGGCAAGATCGACAAGCTGACCAAGCTGAACGGCGCACCGTTCGTCGAAGTGCATCCGGCCGACGCCGAGCGCCTCGGCCTGCGCAGAGGCGACCAGCTCGAGATCGCCTCGCGCCGCGGCCGGGCCGTACTGCCGGTACAGGTCAGCGACCGGGTTCGCCAGGGCGATTGCTTCGTGCCGTTCCATTGGAACGACGAGCAGGGCGAATACCTGACCATCAACGCGGTCACCAACGACGCGGTCGACCCGGCGTCGCTGCAACCGGAGTTCAAGGCGTGCGCGGTTGCGTTGCGCCGGGTCGCCGCCGTGCCGCAACCGGAGACGCCCGCCGCGCTGCCCACCATGGATTCGGCGCACCCGCTGGCGGCCGTGCTCGGGCTCGACAGCGGCACCGCACCCACGCTCAGTGAGATCGAGCGGATCTACCTCAGCGGCTATCTGGCCGCGCTGCAAGCACTTCCGGTGACCGGGCAGCCGGTGCTTCCGGAGGCGGCGCCGATGTCCACGCAGAGCCGGCTGTGGGTCGACGGCCTGCTCGCCGGTATGTACTCGCGCGACACGGCAGTTCCGGTGACCGCGCCGAGCACGGGTGACGTCGCGCGCGCGATCACTGTGCTGTGGGCTTCGCAGACCGGCACCGCCGAGGAATTCGCCGCCAAGGCCGCTGCTCGCCTGGCCGAGGGCGGCTTCGCGCCGCGGCTGCTGGACCTGGATTCCTGCGACGTCGGCGCGATCAGCGGCGACGTATTGGTGGTCAGCAGCACGTTCGGCGACGGCGGACCGCCGGACAACGGAACCGATTTCTGGGATCGGCTGGCCGAGAGCCCCGTGCGGCTGACCGGTGTGCGGTACGCGGTATTCGCTCTCGGTGACTCGTCCTACGACGACTTCTGCGGCTACGGCCGCAAACTCGACCGGAAGCTGGCCGACCTGGGCGCGACGCGGCTGCTCCCCCGCGTCGACAGCGAACCCGACTACCAGGACGCCGCCGAACGCTGGCTCGATGACGTGCTCGCCGTGCTCGGTGACGGGCCGTCCGGCGAGCCCGGCCCCCCCTTCGATCTTCCGATACGCGCCGGAAACGGCTCACTGGGCACGGTAACCCGCGGTGGTGCGGTAGCCACGATGGAACGGCCGACCGCAGCGCCGGCACTCGGCCGCGCGCGCACCGCGCCCGCGCCGTTCACCCGCAGCGCGCCGCTGCGCGCGCCACTGCTGCGCAACGAGTTGTTGTCGGCGGGAGATTCGCCCAAAGAGGTGCGCCGGTTCGGGTTCGCTCTGCGCGGTCTCGACGCCGGATACGAGGTGGGCGATTCACTGGGCGTTTGGCCGGTGAACTGCACCTCGCTGGTCACCGAATGGCTGACCGCCACCGGTCTGGACGGTCGCCGTGTCGTCGAGATCGACGACCGTGAACTACCGCTCGCCGAGGCGCTACAAACGCACTACGACATCACCAAGGTCAGCCAAGACCTGCTCGGCTTCCTCGCCGAGCGCAATCACAGCGGCAAGCTCGCCAAGCTGCTGCGCAGGGACAATCGCAACGAGCTGGCCGGCTACCTGTGGGACCGGCATGTGGTCGATGTGCTGCGCGATTTTCCGGTACGGGCGGATCTGGTGGAGTGGTTGGGCACGCTGAAGAAGCTGCAGCCGCGGCAGTATTCGATCTCGTCGAGCCCGCTGGTCAGCCCGGATGAGGTGGAGCTGACCGTCGGCATCGTCCGCTACGGCGACCCCGCGGCCACCGGCTCGGCCGCGCGGCGCGGCGGGGTGTGCTCGACCTTCCTGGCCGACCGGGCGGGCGCCGAGTTCGCCGACGCGGCGGTGCCGATCTTCCTACAGCGGGCGCCACATTTCCGTCCGCCCACCGACCCGACAACACCGATGATCATGGTGGGGCCGGGCACCGGCATCGCGCCGTTCCGTGGGTTCCTCCAGGAGCGCAGGGCCCTCGGCTGCACCGGGCGCAACTGGTTGTTCTTCGGCGATCAGCACGCGGCACACAACTTCTACTACCGCGCCGAGCTGGAGGACATGTTCCGCTCCGGCTTCCTGACCCGGCTCGACCTGGCCTTCTCCCGCGACCAGCGCGAGCGGATCTACGTGCAGCACCGCATGATCGAGCACGGCGCCGAGTTGTGGTCCTGGCTACGCGAGGGCGCCCACTTCTACGTCTGCGGCGACGCCAGCCGCATGGCGAAGGACGTCGACGATGCGCTGCTGCGGATCGCCCGCGTCCACGGCAAGCTCGACGAGGCCGGCGCGCTGGCCTTCAAGAAGCAGCTGGTCGCCGAAAAGCGTTACGTCCGCGACGTTTACTGAGCCGGTAGCGGCGGCGCACAGGCCACTGCGTCATGCCATGGGTCGAGGCTAGTCGGCCATCAGGTATTCGCGGAGTTTGGCACGGTCGGGCTTGCCCGGGCCGCGCAGCGGGATCTCCTCGAGCACGGCCAGTTCGCGCGGGGCCGCAATGGCGTCCAGTTCATCGATCACGTATTCGCGCAGTTCGGCCAGGGTCGGGGTCGCGCCGGCGGTGGGCACCACCGCGACGGCGACGCGCTGTCCGAGCCGTTCGTCCGGCAGGCCGACCACCACCACCTCGCTGATCGCGGGATGGGTGCTCAGCACCGCCTCGACCACCTGCGGGATCACCAGCAGGCCGCCGGTCGTGATCGCCTCGTCGAGCCGCCCGGTGATGGTGAGCCTGCCGTTGTCGAACGTGCCCGCATCCTCGGTGCGGAACCAGCCCGGTTCGGCGAAGGCCGGATGGTCGGGCTGATTGCGGTAGCCGGAGGCGATCATCGCGCCGCCGATCACCACCCGGCCGTCCTCGATCCGCACCTTCGTACCGTCCAGCGGTACGCCGTCGTACACGCAACCGCCGCAGGTTTCGCTCATGCCGTAGGTGCGCACCACGTTGATGCCCGTCGCTCGTGCGCGCTCGTACACCGGAAGCGGGGTCGCCGCGCCGCCGATGAGCACACCGTCGAGCTCGGCCAGCGCCACGGCGGCTACCGGCGCGTCGAGCGCCTTGATCAACTGGGTCGGGACCAAGGCCGTGTACCGGCGCTCGCCGCGCATGCCCGAGATGGCGCCCGCGAGCGCTTCGGGCAGAAACCCGCCGGACACGTCCAGCACCGTCGGTTCGGTGCCCGCCAGGATGCCGCGCAGCAGCACTTGGATGCCGGCGATGTGATGGGTGGGCAGGGCCAGCAACCAAGTGCCCGGCCCGCCGAGCCGATCGTGTGTCGCGGTGCCGCTGGCGCGCAGGGCCGCCGCGCTCAGCATCGCGCCTTTCGGCACGCCGGTGGTGCCGGAGGTGGTCACGACCAAGGCGACTTCGTCACCAATCGGTTCGCCCGGCGATAGCGCATCGCTCAGGCGCCTCGCCTCGCGCCGGTCACTGGTCGGAATCGGCAGCCATGCGGCCCCATTGCCTTCCAGCGCCTGCCGAAGGTGCGGCATGACGTCGCCGAGACCCGATCCGGAGGGCATCGGCAAGGTTCGCAGTGTCTTACTCATGCCGTGTCCATTCCGGCATGAGCGGAGCCCTCCGTGGTCACGCTCCGCTGCCTCCTCCGGGCCTGACCGCTCATGACCGCGCCTCGCTGCGCTCGCTCATGACCGCGCCTCGCCGTTCGCCCGGCTCGGTCGTGCCCAGAGCCGCTGTGCCCATGGCTCGCTCGCTGCGCTCCCTCACGGTAGGGATCGTGTCATGCCCGCGTCGCCGCACGCGGAACGGGTCGGTTTGCCGGGGTGGCGCGGGAGCGGAGCGGCCACCCGGACGGATCTGGGCTCGGGTACGACTGGCATCGGGACTGCGATTCACTCGTCGGACGGGACGCGGACACGGCCACCCGGACGTCGGCGGTCGGTGGCCGTCTGAGCGTTATCGTCCTCGCCGGTTGCCGCGTTGGCAACTCGGCATGGCCCGCCGAACTACCGAATGGAACCGATGTCAGGTCGGTGACCAGCGGGAATCCCGCCTGATCGGATGCGAAGGCGGGACCTCGACGAAGACGATCGGCACGCCGTCGGGATCGCGCACCCACATCTCGACCAGGCCCCATGGCTCCTCGACGGGGGCCCGGTCGATCGCGATGCCTTTGAGCGCCAGCTCCGCGGCGGCAACCGACAGATCGCGGACTTGGAGCCAGATGGCTCCCTCGAACGACGAAGAGTTGCCCGAGCCGCCGTGCGCTGCCACCTCGATCAGCGACTGTCCCGCGAAGAAAACCGTGCCGCCGGGGTACTCCCGCGCGATGCCCAGCCCCAGCCCGTCGCGGTAGAACGCGAGCGTGGCCGCGTAGTCCGCCGGACGCAGGATAATTCTGCTGCTGAGGATGTCCATGTCAGAAGTGCCAGGGGTAAGGGGCCCAGTCCGGTTTGCGCTTCTCCAGGAACGCGTCGCGGCCTTCGACGGCTTCATCGGTCATGTAGGCCATCCTCGTCGCCTCGCCCGCGAAAAGTTGCTGGCCGACCAGCCCGTCATCCAGCAAATTGAACGCGTATTTCAGCATGCGCTGCGCCTGCGGGGATTTGCCGTTGATATCGGCGGTCCACTCCAGAGCCACGTCTTCCAGTTCGGCGTGGTCGACGACCTTGTTCACCGCGCCCATCTGATGCATCTCCTCGGCGGTGTATGGGCGGCCGAGGAAGAAGATCTCGCGGGCGAACTTCTGGCCGACCATCTTGGCCAGGTACGCGCTGCCGTAACCGCCGTCGAAGCTGCCCACGTCGGCGTCGGTCTGCTTGAAGCGGGCATGCTCACGGCTGGCCAGGGTGAGGTCGCAGACCACGTGCAGGCTGTGGCCGCCGCCCGCGGCCCAGCCGTTCACCAGCGCGATCACCACCTTCGGCATGAAACGGATCAGCCGCTGCACCTCGAGAATGTGCAGCCGGCCCGCGCGGGCCTGGTCGACGGTGTCCGAGGTGTCTCCGCTGGCGTACTGGTAGCCGCTGCGTCCGCGGATGCGCTGGTCGCCGCCGGAACAGAAGGCCCAGCCGCCGTCCTTGGGGCTCGGACCGTTCCCGGTGATCAGCACCGCGCCGACGTCCGGAGTCATCCTGGCGTGGTCGAGTGCCCGATAGAGTTCGTCGACCGTATGCGGGCGGAACGCATTGCGCACCTCAGGCCGGTCGAATGCGACCCGCACCGTGCCCTGCTCGATATGCCGGTGGTAGGTGATGTCGGTCAGGTTCTCGAATCCCGGAACGGGGCGCCACAGCTTCGGATTGAACGTCACCCCTGTGATTATTGCTGTGTCGGCTTTTGCATTGCCGAGGGGCGCTGCGTATCCGCGGCGTATTCCGCTCGGGCGCGCTGGGTACGGCGGGCATTGCCTGGTCGCGGGTGCTGGGTGCACCCGACTGCGGGCATCGCCAGGGATATCCCTGCTAGAGGCTTCGAGTGATGCCCGCCTACCAATGGTTTCCTCTGGCGGTGCTGGGCACGTCGTGTGCCGTACCCGGCTTACCTCCCGCAGTTGGTCGGAACCCGTCGGCTTCCAGCGGGGTCAACCGGCTGTGGTTGCGTTCAGAAATCCCAGCGAAGGGGCTTCCGTGGAATCGACGGTAGTCAAATGGCGGCGCTTTCCCTGCCCTGAAGCCGCCCTTTGACTCCGCTCGATGCTCCAGCTCTGCAACGCAACCACAGCCGGTTGACTGGGCTGGGACTGTGGATGCGCACTCGACTGCGGGAGGTAAGCCGGGTACGGCACCCAGCGCGCCCAGCACTGCTCCGGTACACGCACCGAGGGTGTACTCAACTACGGGGTATCGCCAGAGATGTCTCTGCTGGAGGCTGGGAGTAGTGCCTGACCTACCACCGCATTCCGCGCATCGGCCCGACCTCGATTTGACGGTGTAAAACTGCGCGTTACCGTGCAGGTATGAGTGAGCGAGTGAAACCTGTTATCGACCGGAGCGCGGTGGACGGATCCCGGTACGAGAGCCACGGCGGATTCCCGAAGGTCACCGCAGCCCGGGTCGGACCGAACTTCGGCGCGTTCGTCGAGGACATGCGGACCCTGCAGGATCTCGCCGTCTCGGTGGACGCACCGGACGATGTCTTCGGGGCAGCGCAGGCCAAAGCTCGTGAGCTGATCGATCTGCTCGAGCCCTACCGTGCGCCGGAGTCGCAGGGCCCTGCGGGCCGCGCCGTCAAACTACCTGGACGCGGCAGCCTTTTGCTGTTGCCGTGGCAGGTGGTCGAGGCAGGACCGGACGGCATCGAGATGACCGGCGTGTTCCGCCGCTTCCACCTCGGCGGTAATGGGGCAGCGCACGGCGGCGTGCTTCCGCTGCTGTTCGACGACTTGCTCGGCATGATCGTGCACTACGCCGGAAGGCCCATCAGCCGCACCGCGTTCCTGCACGTGAACTATCGCAAAATCACCCCGCTGGACACGCCGCTGACGGTTCGCGGGCGGGTGGACCGTATCGAAGGACGCAAAACTTTCATCACCGCCGAATTGCTCGATGAGCAGGGCGATCTGCTCGCCGACTGCGAGGGGCTGATGGTTCAGTTGCTGCCCTGGCAGCCGTAGCCGGGTGAACGCTGGCGCGGGTGCGTATAGTTGCCCTCGCTCGTTCATCGATATCGATCCGGAGGAACCTGAAAGTGGTTGCAGCACTGTCTGAATCCCTGCTCGGCGACGCGAAGCGCCCGGCTTTCCTTGCCGATGCCGTCGAGGTTCTGGACGCCGAGGTCTCGGACAAGGGTGGTGCGTCCGGCCTGGCCGTGAAGGGTGGTTACGCGGCGGTCAAGAAGATCAGCCCGTCCATCGTGCCCGATGCGCTGGAGTCGTTGGCGCCCAAACTCGTCGCGCAGCTGGAGCCGTTCTGGCAGGAGTACGCCGCGTCGGGCTCCGGCAAGTTCGCCGATCTGCTCGTCGCCAAGTCCGACGAGGTCGCCGAGGCGTTGCTCGCCGTCACCGACGCCCGCGCCGATGCGTCCACCCGGCCTGCTCTGAAGAAGGTCTACTCCTCGATGCGCTCGTCGGCGAAGAAGAACGTCGTCGAGGCGCTGCCGCGGGTCGGCGACCTGATCCAGAAGCACGCCAACTGATCTGCGAGGTCGCACATCGGGGCGCCCCGGCTTCTCGGCCCTCGATGTGCGACATGGCCGGTTCCGCACCAAAGCGACTGAAATCTTCGGAACCCGAAGCCGCGGCGTGATTCTCCGAGCGCAGTCCGAGTCGCCGACGCATATGCGGCTCGAAGACGTGCGCTCGTGCCGCAGTGTCCGCCCAAGCCATCGCTGACTCGGCCGCGCTTCGCTCGGAAGCAAGGGTCGGCCCCATCTGGGTGCGTGTGCGCACCGCGGATGTTCACGGGCTTGGAGACACCGCGGCATCGTGGTCTCTGACGATTCGCGCCGCGTCCGAGAATCCCCTCCCCCGACGCAAACAGCAACGCCGATCTGGGTGCGGTGAGCGGCACCGCCGATTCGCTCAGGGAGCGCCATACGTTGCGGCCCCCGGCGGGAGCGTAACGGCGCTCATGAGCCCTCGCGGTGGGATCGATCGGGGATTCATGCCCGCTGATGACCATGCACTACACACCGGCGCCGGTCTGTGTCCGACGACACAGTGTGATCGAAAGCCTCCCCACGGCAATTGTCGAGGAATCATCTGCCAGGCTGGAGGCGTGAACCCGTCTACAGCACAAGCGCAGGTCGTCGTCGACGAACTCGTGCGCGGGGGCGTGCGGGATGTCGTCCTGTGCCCCGGCTCCCGGAACGCTCCGCTGGCCTTCGCCCTGCAGGCCGCCGACGCGGCCGGGCGGTTACGGCTACACATGCGGATCGACGAGCGGACGGCAGGCTTCCTCGCCGTCGGCCTCGCCGTCGCGAGCAGGCTTCCGGTCCCGGTCGTGATGACCTCCGGCACCGCGGTGGCCAACCTCGGGCCCGCCGTGCTGGAGGCCAACTACGCCAGAGTCCCGCTGGTGGTGCTCAGCGCCAACCGGCCCTACGAGCTGCTCGGCTCCGGCGCGAACCAGACCATCGAGCAGTTCGGCCTGTTCGGCAGCCAAGTCCGCGCCGCCATCTCGCTCGGCCTGGCCGAGGAGGAGGCGGGCGACGCAGGCCATCAGCCCTACGGTCATCAGAACAGCCAGTGGCGCTCGGCGGTCTGCCGGGTGCTCGCGGCGGCGCGCGGCACCCGCTCCGGCAACGCGGGCCCGGTGCACTTCGACGTCCCGCTGCGCGAGCCGCTCGTCCCCGACCCGGTGCCGAACGAGTCGGCTCCAGCGGGCCGCGTGGGCGAGTGCGCCTGGACCGAGACCCAGTACGCGACCCTGGACGTGCCGCTCGATCTCGATCTTTCCCCCGACACCGTGGTGATCTCCGGACACGGCGCCGGACTCCGGCCGGAACTGGCGGCGCTGCCGACCGTCGCCGAGCCCACCGCACCCATGCACGGCCCCGCGCTGCATCCCTTGGCGCTGCCGCTGCTGCGGCCCCGGCAAGCGATCATCACCGGTCGTCCCACCCTGCACCGTCAGGTGTCGAAAGTGCTCGCCGACCCGGACGTCTGCGTGTACGCGCTCACCACTGGTCCGCGCTGGCCCGACGTGTCCGGCAACGTGGTCGGCACCGGAACGCGCGCGGTCACCACAGGCACACCGCGCGAAGAGTGGCTGCGGCATTGCCACGAACTGAACGCGAAAGCCGACCAAGTAGTGCGCGCCGAACTCGCGCGGCACCCGAAGCCGACCGGACTGCACGTCGCCGCCGTCGTGCTGGACGCACTGCGCGACGGCGACCAACTGCTGCTCGGCGCGTCGAACCCCGTTCGGGACGCCGCGCTGGTCTCGCACCCACGGCCGGGGATCAAGGTGCTGTCGAATCGAGGCGTTGCCGGTATCGACGGCACGGTGTCCACGGCGGTGGGCGCCGCGCTACACCACCCGGGCCGCACGATCGCGCTGATCGGCGACCTCACGTTCCTGCACGACGCTTCGGGTCTGCTCATCGGGCCCGGCGAACCGCGGCCCGCCGATCTGACCATCGTGGTGGCCAACGACGACGGCGGCGGCATCTTCGAGTTGCTCGAGCAGGGTGATCCGCAGTACGCGGGCGTGTTCGAGCGGGTCTTCGGCACGCCGCACGGGATGGATCTGGCCGCGCTGTGCGCCGCGTACCGCATCCCGCACCGCCAAGTCGATCCGCAGCAGCTGGCGGTCGAGCTGACCGGGCACGCACACGGCACGAGGGTGCTGGAGGTCGCCACCGAACGGTCGAGCCTGCGGGAACTGCACGCGACGGTGCGGGCGAAGATCCAGCCCTGACCCGGCCCTGCGCTGGTCAGTAGCCGACTTCGTCCTCGAGCTCGTCGTCGAGCGGTACCGGAATGGACTGTTCGACCACGTCCGCCGGATTGGCGTCCCAGACGTCGCGCTCGACCCGCTCGACGTTTTCCTCTGGTGCGTCGTCGGGTAACACCGGCTCCTCCGGATACGCCGGGATGGACTGCTCCGCGAGATCGGCCTCGGGGACCGCATCCGCAAGGGGATCTGTCATCGTGCGCTCCTCTCCGCGTAGGCCTCTTGATCGGCATACCCGTCGTGGCACGCCGCAATCAGGGCGGACGAACAACTGGCGACAGCATCGAGGATGCCCGTGGCAGTGCTTCGGCGCAACCATCTCGCGGGGTGGGTTATCCCGCCTCGTCCGGACGCGGGGCCGCTGTATTCGCGGGATGCTCCACCAGTGCGAGCGTTCGCCCGGCCATGAACCGCGCGGTGCGCACCGCCGTGCCGGATCGCGTCACCTCACTGACTTCGACCACGCCGCGCGCGATCCGCACCTCGACGCGTCGCCCTGCCCGGGTAGCCGCGATCTCGTAACTGCGAGACCCGTCGCCGACATCGACGACGATCTCCACCCGATCACCCTTCATCCTCCAATTCTCCGCTTTTCCAGCACTTTTCGCCGCTACGGCTGGATAACGGCGGCGCACCGCCCGCGGTCGCGAGCGACGGTCGGGAAAACGCGGTTTCGCGCGGCGGCTACCGGCCGGACCGGCGCCGGCCGAGCCCGATCGTGCGCGCAATGCGGCTCATGAGCTGAGACATCCTGGCCGGAAAGGAATCCGGCTCGGGGACCGTGACCGGGCGGACTCGGCCGTTGTGGATCGCGCTGACCCGCCAGGCGACGGGCGTGCGCGCCAGCACCAGTGTCTGGCGCGAGAGCCGCCGCTCGGGCAGTCGCGAGCGCCACGGCATCAGTACCGACGCGGTGCCATGCAGGACCGCCACGTCCGGGGTGATGAAGCGGACCGACTCCACCTCGCCGACGAGTGCCGAGCCCGCCAGCACGCCACGAAAGAGCTTGTCGTGATTGCGCTGATGCTCGGCGCGGCCGGTCGCGCGGGTGCCGTCGTAGGACACATAGTCGGAGTCTTCGGTGAACAGCGCGGCGTAGGCGGCGGCGTCGTTATCGGTCCAGGCCTGCATGAGGTCCTGGAACAGCGCCCGGATCTGGGCGTCGTCGGTGGCGGTGCGGTCGGCGGTCTCGTTCATCACTGGTGTCCTGTCCATGCTATCGTTTCGTTGAACGAAATATACGATAACAGAAAGTTTCGAATGTCGAAAGATGAACTGGTGGTCGAGATCGGCATGCAGCTGCGGCTGCTCCAGCAGAGCTTCGACCTCTTCGACGAGGCGGTCGCCGCGCATCTCGGCGTGAACCGCACCGACCTGCGGTGTTTGGATGTCGTGCTCGCCCGCGGCCCGCTGCCCGCCGGCGAGCTGAGCGCCGCGTTGAAACTCAGCCCAGCGGCCACGACCACGGTCATCGATCGCTTGGAACGTGCGGGATTCGTCGCGCGCAGCCAGGATCCGGCCAATCGGCGCCGGGTGCTGGTGACTGCCACCGACGCTGCGGGTGAGGTGGCACAGCGGATCTTCGAACCGGTCGGCCACGCGGGTGCGCAGGCTCTCGGTCGCTACGACACCGACCAACTCACGCTGATCCTCGACTTCCTGCGCACCGCGCTCGCCGTCCATGGTGAGCAGACCGATCGCATCGTGTCGAAAGGCTGATCGGGGCGTGCGGATTCGCGGCGTCAGCCAAGGTGCTCGTTCCCTCGGTACCGATGAATTCCACCTTGCTCGTACGTCTCACTAGATGGAGATGTTCCCTCGCTCAGGAGATTCGATGACCCCGGAATTCGACTTCGAACCGGCCGCTACCGCGCTCGAGACGGTGGTCGTCCGCATTGCCGACGACCAGCTCACCTTGCCGACGCCTTGTGCCGACACCACCGTGCGTGACCTCCTCGTGCACGTCGTCGACCTGACCGAAGCATTCCGTCAGGCCGCCACCAAAGAATCGGTGGGCGGTTCCGTCGCGCCGAACACGAGCACGGACCGGCCGCTCGTTCCGGACTGGCGCAGCAGGATTCCCGCGCAGTCGAGGGCACTCGTCTCCGCGTGGCGCGAAGCCGCCGCGTGGGACGGTGCCACCGAAGCGGGCGGCGTCACGATGCCCGCCTCCGTCATGGCCATGGTCGCGCTGGACGAATTGGTCATCCACTGCTGGGACCTCGCCAAGGCGACCGGTCAGGAACCGCGCCATGCCCCCGCCGACCTCGCGGTGCTCGTCGAATTCCTGGCGGATACGCCACCCGAAGGAACACCGGGGCTGTTCGGCCCGGTGGTACCGATCCCTGCCGAGGCGCCTGCGCTGCACCGGGTTCTGGGTCTCACCGGGCGTGACCCGGTTTGGACCCCTTAGCCTGCGGTCGAGGCTGGGGTCGTGGTGATCGGGATGGCCCACATTGCCGCACAACCGCCGAAGTCAGGTCAGGGCGGTCTGCTGCCCGCCTTTCGTCGGCGTAACGAACATCCCGGCCCGCGCCGCGCTGCTGGCGGCCACCGCGGTTGTCCGGATTGCGTTGTCGTCGATGGGGTCGCCGCTGGCGAGCAGTCTGTAATAGAGCGGACCGGAAACCGCGGACAGGACGGCACGGGGGTCGGTGCCAGGGGGAGCTTCGCCGCGCTGTATCGCGGCCGCGACGCAGGGGGCCCATTCGGTGAGTCGGATGTCGTAGAAGCGGCGCAGCGCGGTGGCGGCGGTCTCGTCGCAGGTGGCGGCGGCGATGACGGCCTGGAACAGCCGCCCTTGGCGCGGGTCGGTCAACGCCGAGGCGACCAGGCGGGCGTTGGCGGTGAGATCGCCGAGCAGCGAACCGGTATCAGCATGCGGCAGCGACTGTTCGGCCATGTCGGCCAGCAGATCTGTGACCAGCCCGGCGGGAGTGCGCCAGCGGCGGTAGACGGTGGTCTTGCCGACCTCGGCGCGCGCCGCGACCTCGGCGAGATCCAGGTGGGCGAAGCCACGTACCGCGAGCAGGTCCCCCGCGACGCGCAGCACGGCCTCACGCACCCGCGCGGTCCGTCCACCAGGGCGAACCGAGCCGGGCGTGGCCTCTTCATGCTCCATAACGGGACTCCAGTTTCATTTACCCGTCAGCAGGTGTACTGTTCGAGTTGTTAACGGAACTATAGACCCTTTTGGGGAGGGCCATCCCGGCCACCCCGGACGGTTGAACACGCATTAGGAGCGGTCCGGTGAACCTGCAGACGGTAGACACACAGATGGAGTACCGGCGGCTCGGCGCGTCAGGCCTGCTCGTCCCGGCCCTGAGCTTCGGCGCGGGCACCTTCGGCGGACGGGGCGAGTTGTTCAGCGCATGGGGCGACACCGACGCCGACCAGGCACGACGGCTGGTCGACATCAGCCTGGACGCGGGTGTCACGATGTTCGACACAGCCGACGTCTACTCCGACGGCGCCTCCGAAGAGGTACTGGGCGCCGCCGTCAAGGGCAGGCGAGATCAGGTGTTGCTGTCCACCAAGGCGACATTGCCGACCGGCCCGGGCCCGCGAGACGCCGGTTCCGGACGAGCCAGGTTGATCGGCGCGGTCGAAGCGTCGCTACGCAGACTGGGCACCGACTACATCGATCTGTTCCAGTTGCATGCCTTCGACGCGGGCACGCCGGTGGAGGAAGTCGTCGCCGCACTGGACGACCTGGTGCGCGCCGGCAAGATCCGCTATGTCGGCGCCTCGAACTTCGCGGGCTGGCAGCTGATGAAATCCCTTGCCGCAGCCGATCGCAACGGCCTGACCAGGTATGTCGCGCACCAGGTCTACTACTCGCTGGTCGGGCGCGACTACGAGTGGGAGCTCATGCCGCTCGGGCGCGACCAGGGCGTGGGCGCGGTCGTCTGGAGCCCGCTGGGCTGGGGCAGGCTCACCGGCAAGATCCGTCGTGGCCGGCCGCTGCCGGAGGGCAGCCGTCTGCACCGGACCGCAGCGGCCGGTCCACCGGTGGATGACGAGAAGCTCTACGACGTGGTCGACGTCCTCGACGAGCTGGCCGCCGAAACCGGTAAGACCATCCCGCAGATCGCCCTGAACTGGCTGCTACGCCGTCCGACTGTCGCGACCGTCATCGTCGGCGCCCGCAACGAGGACCAATTGCGCCAGAACCTCGGCGCCATCGGCTGGGAACTCGACGCCGATCAAATCGCCCGCCTGGACAAAGCCAGCGCCACCACCCCGCCCTACCCCTACTACCCGTACTACCGTCTGCCGGACTTCACCCGCCTGAACCCACCCGCGGTGTGAGCGAACACACTGTCATCCCCCGATCGGCGAGGCCGGTCTCGCCGATCACGAGGACGCGATCCATCGCACACGACAGCGCCGTGCAAGGGCCGTGCAAGGAGCGACCGGCACAGTCGTCGGCATGACTTCTTTCGCACCATATTCAGCGCTCGCCGTGGAGGCAGACGGCCTGGTCAAGGTGTTCGGGGAACAGCGCGCCGTCGACGGTGTGAGCCTGGCGGTGCCGCGGGGCTCGGTGTACGGCGTGCTCGGGCCGAACGGCGCCGGCAAGACGACGACCATCCGGATGCTGGCGACCCTGTTGCGGCCGGATGGCGGCAGCGCCCGGATCTTCGGCCACGACGTGGTCGCGGAGCCGACGGCGGTCCGCTCGCTGCTCGGCGTCACCGGACAGTACGCCTCGGTCGACGAGGACTTGACCGCCACCGAGAACCTGGTCGTCTTCTCCCGCCTGCTCGGCCTGAGCCGGATCGACGCCCGGCGCAAGGCGGTCGAGCTGCTGGAAGAATTCGACCTCGTCGAGGCGGCGGACAAACCGCTGCGGAACTTCTCCGGCGGCATGCGGCGCAGACTCGATCTGGCGGCCAGCCTGATCGCGACGCCGCCGCTGCTGTTCCTGGACGAACCGACCACCGGCCTCGATCCGCGCACTCGCGCCCAGATGTGGGAGACCATCCGCCGCCTGGTCCGTGCGGGAGCGACGGTGCTGCTCACCACGCAGTATCTGGACGAGGCCGATCAGCTGGCCGACCGGATCGCGGTGATCGACCACGGCAAGGTGATCGCCGACGGCACGGCCGACGAACTCAAGGCCTCGGTGGGCGGCTCCTCCCTGCACTTGACCCTGGTCGATCGGGGCCAGGTGGACGAGGCGCGCCGCATCATCGGCGATTTCCTCGGTACCGAAACGCAGATCACCCCGGAGGCGGGACGCCTCACCGCGCCGTTGCCCGACGCCGGTGTCACCGCGGATCTGCTGATCCGCCTGCGCGAGTGGGAGATCGGGGTCGACGAGATCACCGTGAGCAAGCCGAGCCTGGACGAGGTCTTCCTCACCATCACCGGCCACCCGGCCGACGACAGCACCGACGAGTCCGAGAGGAGCGCGGCATGAGCGGTCAGGCCCGGCGCAGCGTAACCACGCAGGACCCCGCGCATGCCGACGATAGACACAGCATGAGCGTCTGGCCCGCAGGCGGCAGCCTGCGAGACCACGGAGGGCCTGCGCATGCCGACGAAGGACACAGGATGACCACGATCACCGCGACCGAGACCGCGGCGCCGACACCGATTCTCGAAGTGAGCAACCGGATTCCGATCGGGCAGGCGGTGGCGAACTCGTTCACCATGGCCTACCGCGGCCTGCTGAAGATCAAGCACAAGCCCGAGCAGCTGTTCGACGTCACGATTCAGCCGATCCTGTTCACCGCATTGTTCGCCTACATCTTCGGTGGCGCCATCGGCGGCAGTGTGCGGGACTACCTGCCGACCCTGATCCCCGGCATCCTGGTGCAGACGGTGGTGCTCACGTCGGTCGTCACCGGCACCCAGTTGCGCGAGGACATGGACAAGGGCGTTTTCGACCGCTTCAAATCCCTTCCGATCGCCCGCATCTCGGCCCTGGCCGGGGCGCTGATCGCGGACATGGTTCGCTACGTCATCGCGACCGTGCTGACCGTCGTCGTCGGTCTGTGCATCGGCTATCGGCCGGAGGGCGGGGTGGTCGGCGTCGTCGCGGCGGGTCTGGTCATCGTGGCGTGCTCGTTCGCGATCAGCTGGATCTGGGCGCTGGTCGGGGTCACCGGCAAGAGCGCGGCAGGCGTGCAGGGTATCTCGATGATGATCATGTTCCCGCTGACCTTCATGTCCGGCGCCTTCGCGCTGGTGAGCACCATGCCGGGGTGGATGCAGGGGCTCAACCACGCGAACCCCGTGTACTACATGGTGAACGCGTGCCGTGGGCTGATGAACGGCGGCGGGTTCGGCGGCGACCTGGCTTGGTCGCTGATCGGCTCACTGGTCGTGATCTCGATCTTCGCCCCGCTCACCGTCAAGGCGTACATGCGACGGGCATGAAGTGCGCGAACATCGGCACACCGGGGGACCGCGGTCGCCCGTGTGCCGTCGTGCCGTCGAGGACTACTCGGAGGTCGACGTGGCGGCCGAAAGCAGCGAGGGGTTCGGCACACGGGGTACGCCAGACACTCGGCGTTCGGTCGTGTGGGTGAGGCTCTTTCGAGGGTCCAGGTAGCCGCCGAAAGCACCGAACCGATCAGCGCGTAGCACGTCGTTCATTGGTCTTGCCTGCGCTCTGCAAGAGGCTCTCGCCACAGGTTCCGGCGTCGCGAAAGACACCGCGGTCAGCGAGCGTCGTTCAGCTCCTGGATCATCCGCATGATCCGGTTGGCAGAGTCTCTGCGGCGCAGGTGGCCGACCCGGTCGCGCTCCTGGCCGACCCGCTCGGCGCCGAGGGTCGCGACCGCGGCGTCCCGGTGCCGGTCCCAGCGCATTGTGGGAAAGTCCTGGCGGCAGAACACATTCGGAGCCAGGGCGAGCAGCTCGATACCACGCGGGACGTCAAGGCCGACAGCGATGAGATACGAGCCGATGGCGCAGGCGACGGCACCGATCTGCGGCAGGTCCTGGTACTGCGTCATCATCGGCACCATGAGCTCGGCCAGCTCGGCGGCCAGGGCCGCGCCGGTATCGGCCGCACCGTAGAGCACCTTCGCGTCGAGCGCCGCCGCAGCGAGCATCAGTGCGCCGGGCCCCGGCCCGAGCGCCTGGTCCGGCCAGCCGAACAGTTCCAGTGCGCGCTGGTAGCGAGCGAAACCCTCCGCTATGTCGCCCGCCGCGAACGCCACCTCGGCTGAACTCTGCATGACGGTGGACAGCAGGCGGTTCCGCCCGCCGGTCGCGCCATCCAGGTCCGGGGTGCCGAACGCGAGCTCGAGTTCCCGCTCGGCCTGCGCCAGCTCGCCGATGCCGACCAGCGAAGCCACCAGCAGGCTGCGGATCTCCACGGTGTCCTCGTAAGCGCCGAGCCGCTGCAGCAGCTCGAGCGAACGGCGGTAGTAGGTCACCGATTCCGCGTACTGCGCGATCTGGCCGCAGACCTGGCCGAGGTGCCTGCACACCATGGCCACGCTCCAGACGTTGTTGTGCCCGAAGGCATCCAGCGCCCTGATCGCGTCGACGGTCGAGCCGCGCACGTCGCCGAGATTCTCCCGGATGTTGGCGCGCAACAGCAGCGCGGCGGCCATGGTCTCCGGATCGCCCGACCACACCGCGTCGGCGATCAGCCTGCCGAGTCCGCGTCCGTCGGCCCTGGTGAGCACGACACGGCCGGTGAAGCTATTGGTCTCGGTGAGATCGGCGCCCGCACGGAACAAACGACGCACTTTCAGGCGCAGCCGGGCGAGTTCGCGGGCGCTCCCGCCAATGTAGGTGAGATGCAAGAACATCATCTCGTAGGTGGTGAGCACCAGGTCGGCGCGCGGAGCGTCCGGACCGAAGTCGGGCGCATCCAATTCGACTACCCGCTCCGCCCAATTGACCACCTCCATGTGCGAGCCGCGGATCACCCACAACATGGCGACGACGGGGAAGACCGTGTACGCCGTCGCCGCGTGCCGCCGTTCGAGCGCGCAGCGCAGCGCCGCGAGCAGGTTGTCCAGCTCCGCCGCCACCGAGAGCGCGAGGTGAACCTGATCGCCGGTCATATACCGGCGCGCGACGTCGTCGGCATAGTCCTCGGCCCACCGCATCATTCGGGTGTCGACCGCTTCCGGCTCGCCCGCGACACCGGTCGATCGCTCTTCGCCGAATTCTCGAACGGTCTCCAGCATCCGGTACCGGATGCCGATCACCTCGTCGTCCAACACGGTGAGCAGCGACTGGTTGACCAGGCCGTCGACAGCAGCGGCGACATCCTCCAGGTCAGCTCCACTCGCCACCGCCTCGGCGGCCGACAGCGTGAAACCGGCGGGAAATCGGCACAATCGGCGCAGCGCCACCTGCTGTTCGTCGTCGAGCAGGTTCCAGCTCCAGTCGATCACCGCGTGCAGCGTGCGGTGCCGCTCGGGCGAGCTGCGGTCGCCGTGGCGCAGCAGCGCGAACCGGTCGGCCAGCCGTTCGTTGATCTCCTCGACGCTCATCACCCGCACCCGAGCGGCGGCCAGCTCGATGGCCAACGGCAGCCCGTCGAGGGTGTGGCAGAGCTGGGCTACGACGTCCGGGTCGAGCCGGACGGCGGGCCGCACCGCCCTGGCTCGCGCGGCGAACAGCTCGGTCGCGGGCGAGCCCGCCGCGTCGATGGTCAAGGGCGGCAATGGGTACACGGTCTCCGCGGTGATCGTCAGCGGTGATCGGCTCGTGGTGAGCACGGTCAGCCGGTTCGCGACGCCGATCAGGTCGGCGACCACCACTGCGACGGCGTCGATCAGGTGCTCGCAGTTGTCCAGGATGAGCAGCATCGAACGGGCCGACACCGCGTCCTGCAGCCGTCTGCGCGCGTCGATGGTCTGTCCGGAACGCAGTGCCGCCGTGTCGAAGGTGACATCGCTGAGCCCGAGCACCGCGGCGATCGCCGCCTCGACCTCGACCCTGGCGTCGGCGCTGTCGGCGCGCACCGAAGCCAGCTCGACCAGCACAACCGGCCGCGCGCCTGCTACGCGGGTACCGAGCTCGTTGGCAATCCTGGTCTTTCCCGCACCGCCTGGGCCGAGCACGGTCACCACCCGGGAATCGCGCAGCAGGTCGGCGAGCGCGGCGAGATCGGCCGCACGGCCGAGCAGCGCATTGGGCGCGGCACGCAACCCGATGGCGGCGGGCAGCGGTTCCGCGGCGATTCCAGCCGCAACCGCCGGTACGGTAGGTAGTTCTGCGCCGATACCTGCCGCAGCTGTCGGCTCGGGTGCGAAACCATTCCTGGAGCCGCCGACCGCCGCAGACACACCCGTGTAGCTCGGCTGCGCCGCGGCGCGGCCTGCCTGCTCCCCCCGCAGGATCGCGGTGTGCACTGCGACAAGTGCCGGTCCCGGGTCCGTGCCGAGTCGCCCGACCAGCCGGGAACGGAAGGCCGCGAAGGATTCCAGCGCCTCGTTGGCTCGCCCTGCCGCGGCGAGCAGGCGCATCAGGGTCTGCTGCGCGGGCTCGTCCAATGGGTCGGCGGCGGCTCGGCGGCGGGCCAGACGCAGTGCGCCGTCGATGTCACCGCCGTCCTGGCGCGCGGTCAGCTCGAGATCGTCGAGTTCGGTGAGCAGGCGCCCGGCCGTGGCGCGCAGGTCGTCGGCCAGGTCACCGGAGGGCAGGTCGGCTCCGGGTTCGCCGCGCCACAGCGCCCGCGCCTGCCCGATCGCCGCGAGGCACCCGGCTGGATCGTCCTCCGTGTGGCACCGGCGAGCCGCTCGCACCCATTCTCCAGCCAAGGTCACATCGACTTGCTCGGCACCGACCGTCAGCCGGTAGCCCGCGGGGCCGATCTCCAGCGCGCCCTCCGGCAGCGCCGCTCGCAGCCGAGAGACCTGGGTGTGCAGCGCGTTCATCGGCGACCGCGGCGGCTGTTCGCCCCAGACGTCATCGATCAAGGTTTGCGCGCTGCGGCTGCGCCCCGGCCGCATGGCCAGCGCCGCCAGCAGGAGCCGGGAGCGCGCACCGGGCAGCGGCGTCAGCACACCGGCACGGCGCAGCGCCACCTCGCCCAGCAAGGCCACCACGACCGATTCGCCTGCGGGCGTCGTCACTGCTCGATTGTGGCCGTGTGGGCCGTTGTGCTCCGGAAACATCCCGCGGTCATCGTAAGTGAGCACGCCCGGCCGGGCCGACACGATTCTTTTGCCGCCATTCCGGGTGCTCGGTCGCTTAGGCTCACCGCATGGCTGAGTTCGAGGTGGTCCGGTCGGCCGTGATCACGGCCGAACCCGCGCGAGTGCACGCGCTGATCAACGATTTTCACGAATGGGTCAACTGGTCGCCATGGGAGGGCCTCGACCCGCAGTTGCAGCGCAGTTATTCCGGCGCGGACTCCGGTATCGGCGCACGCTACGCCTGGAGCGGGAACCGGAAGGCGGGTGCGGGCAACATGGAAATCGTCAGCAGCACCGAGCGCCAGATCGGGGTGCGCCTGGAATTCCTGAAGCCGATGAAGGCCACCAACCAGGTGATCTTCGTCTTGGACCCGGTCGAGACCGGCACCGAGGTGACCTGGCGGATGACCGGACAGCAGACCGGTCTGATGGGCTTTATCGGCAAGCTCATCCCGATGGACAGATTCGTCGGCCGGGACTTCGAGAAGGGGCTCGCCCAGCTGCAGCAGGTGGCGACGGACGGAACGGCCTGATCGCCGCGCGCGCACAATGCGTACCTCCGCCTTCGCTCCGGCCGTGCGCAGGCTGAAGACGGACTACGTCCGACAGCGCCCACTATGCGTACCTCCTGCCTTCGCTCCGGCCGTGCGCGGGCTGAAGACGGACTACGTCCGACTGCGCCCATTATGCTGCGGACATGGCTACTGCAGCGCAATGGATCGAGGGCGCCCGACCGCGTACCCTGCCGAACGCGATCGCCCCTGTGCTCGCCGGGACCGGCGCCGCCGCGTCCATCGACGGGGCGGTGTGGTGGAAAGCGATTCTCGCGCTGCTGGTTTCGCTGGCGCTGATCGTCGGCGTCAATTACGCCAATGACTACTCCGACGGTATCCGCGGCACCGATGACGTCCGAGTCGGCCCCGTGCGCCTGGTCGGGCAGAAACTGGCCTCCCCCGCCGCGGTGAAGAATGCCGCGATCGCCAGCCTCGTCGTCGGCGCGATCTTCGGTCTGGTGCTCGTCGCCACCAGCGCGTGGTGGCTGCTGCTGATCGGCGCGGCCTGCCTGGCGGGAGCCTGGTACTACACCGGAGGCAGCAAGCCCTACGGTTACAGCGGATTCGGCGAGCTGGCGGTGTTCGTCTTCTTCGGGCTGATCGGCGTGCTCGGCACCCAGTTCGTGCAGGCGAACCGGATCGACTGGGTGGGCGCGCTGCTCGCGGTATCGGTGGGCGCGTTCTCCAGCGCCGTGCTCGTCGCGAACAACCTGCGCGACATCCCCACCGACACCGAGTCCGGGAAGGTCACTCTCGCGGTGAAACTCGGCGACCCCCGCACCCGTACCCTGCATCTCGTACTGCTCGCGGTGCCGTTCGTCGCGACGCTGGTCCTGGTCGCCCGCACGCCCTTGGCGCTGGCCGGGCTGGTCGCCATTCCGCTGGCCATACGCGCCAACGCGCCGGTGCGCGGCGGCAAGGGCGGCCTGGAACTGATTCCCGCGTTGCGCGATTCCGGTCTCGCCTTGCTCGCCTGGTCGGCGATAACCGCACTCGCAGTCGGGTTGTGTCAGTAGTCAGTAAACCTGGGTTGCTACCCACAGCAACCACAGTGGCCCCACTCCCGCTTTCGAGCGAAGCGAGACCGAGCATCCCCCGTTCGCGGCCCGGCTCGCGTCCGAGCGGCCGCCGCGTCCGCGACGAAGTCGCCAGCGGCGGTCGCTCGGACGCGAGCCACAAGGGGGCCGCGAACACGCAGCGCCGCAGGCGCTGCCGAAGACGCGGCGAAAATATCAGTCCTCGTCCGGGACCAGGATGCCGAGCACCCAGTTCACGAGCGAGACGATGACGCCGCCGAACAGCGCGGCCCAGAAGCCCTCGACGCGCAAGCCGTAGTCGGTGAACGCGTCGGTGATCTCGGCGGTCAGCCAGAGCATGAGCGCGTTGATCAGGAGCAGGAACAGGCCGAGCGTGACGATCACCAGCGGCAGCGACAGCAGCTTGACGATTGGCTTGACCAGCGCGTTCACCACCGTGAACACCGCGGCCACCGCGAGCACGACGCCGATCTTCGCGGCGGTGCCCCCTTCGGGGGCGAGGATGTCGATGTTGTCGACCCAGAAGGCGGCCAGCCAGATGGCGACCGCGTTGATGACCAACCGAATCACAAGCTGCATGGGCCAATGCTAGGCCCGAGAAGCGGACTTGCGCCGACTTACAACGTGATCCGCGGCGGCGCACGTCCGCGGGCTCAGGCGGCACGGTCGAGCAGTGCGTGCACTTTGGGGCGCAAGCCGTGGATCGCGTCATCGCCGCCGAACAGACGCATGGTCGTTCGGTTCGGCGCCCGCAGGATGCCGAGCAGCACGTGACCGGATTCGATGGACTTGTCCTTGCGGCTGAGCGCCTCGCGCAGCGCGAGCTCGAGCACCTTCTTCGCGTCCCTGGTGAACGGGATGTGCCCGCCGCGGCCCCAGCCGAACGGTCCGCGCGGCGGTTCCGGTTCGGCGCGGTCGAGCGCGTCCTCGCCGAAATGGGCCTCCAGCGACTCGCGCACGGCGTCGAGATCGATGCCGATGGAGCGCAGCGCCTCAGCGTCCTCGGCGCCGAGCGGGTCACCCTCGCCCTTCTCCGACAGCATGCGGCGCACGCCCTCGTGGGTGAGCCCGGCCTCCGCGAGCAGCGCCGTCAGCTCGGGCTCGCCCTGCGAAAGCAGACCGAGCAGCACGTGCTCCACCTCGATATTCGACGCGCGCAGCGCACGCGCGTCTTCCTGGGCGATGACGACCGCCATTCTCGCCGACCTGCTGAACCGTTCGAACATCAGCGGCTCCTGCCTTTCCGGTTGTATTTCTGGTGGACTGCCTGCTTGCTGACCTCGAGCGCTTCGGCGATCGCCTGCCAGGACCAGCCCTGGGCACGGGCATTGGCCACTTGGATCGCTTCGAGACGTTCGAGCAGCCGTCGCAGCGCGAGCACCGCACGCAGTCCGACCTTGGGGTCGGGGCTGCCCGCGGCGGCCGCCAGGGTGGTTGCTTCCGTCATGCGTCAATTTTGATTGACGTCAGCCAGTGTTGTCAACAAAAATTGACGATGCGTGACGCGGTGTAGCCCATTTCCGCCATGGGCGAACAACGAACAGCCCCTGCGGCAATGAGCAGCCTGACCAGCCGCGCCGCGGGGAACCTTCGACTTCGCGGTGTCCGGATACCCGGCACCGGGTAAGGGCCGAAGCCGCTCAGGCGTCCCAGATCCCGGTCGCCAGGAACTTGTCCAAGATCGCGGTCGGCTCGGCGAGGCTCAAACCCTGGGACGCGACCCAGTCGTCATCGAAATACGTTCCCGCGTAACGATCGCCACCGTCGCACAGCAGCGTGACCACACTGCCGCTGCGTCCTGCGGCGATCATCTCCGCGATGAGGGCGAAGACCCCCCACAAGTTGGTTCCGGTCGATCCACCGAGACGGCGGCCCAGCCGAGCGCTCGCATATCGCGCGGCCGCGATGGAGGCCGCGTCGGGCACTTCGAGCATCCGGTCGACCACCTGCCCGACGAACGACGGCTCGACCCGGGGACGGCCGATCCCCTCGATGCGCGAGGGCATTCCGGTCTGGTAGGCGGCATCGCCGGTCTCGTAACCGCCGTAGAAGGCGGAGTTCTCCGGATCGACAACGGCCAGTTTCGTTGCGTGCCTGCGGTAACGGATATAGCGGCCGATGGTGGCGCTGGTGCCGCCGGTTCCCGCGCCGACCACGATCCACTCCGGCACCGGATGAGTCTCCAACGCCATCTGCTCGAAGATCGATTCGGCGATGTTGTTGTTGCCGCGCCAATCGGTGGCCCGCTCGGCGTGCGTGAACTGGTCCATGTAGTGACCGCCGCATTCCGCCGCCAAGCGGGCCGCCTCGGTGTACATGTCCGGCGGGCGCTGCACGAAATGACAGCGGCCACCCTGCGCTTCGATCAGCGCGATCTTCTGCGGGGAGGTAGTCGCCGGCATCACCGCGACGAAGTCGAGGCCGAGCAGTTCGGCGAAATAGGCCTCGCTGATCGCGGTCGAACCGGAGGACGCCTCCACTACCGTGGTGCCCTCGGTGATCCAGCCGTTGCAGATCGCGTACAGGAACAGCGAGCGGGCGAGGCGATGCTTGAGACTGCCAGTGATGTGGGTCGACTCGTCCTTGAGATACAACTGCACGTTCCACTCCACGGGCAGCGGGTAGCGCAGCAGGTGGGTGTCCGCGCTGCGCTGCGCATCGGCGTCGATCAGCCGCACCGCGTTGTCCACCCAATCCCGCGGTGTGGTGTGGTCGCAGGACCTCACGAAGGCGTTCCCGCGTCCGGGGGATTCCCCTGATCCTCGCCGCGCAGCCGCGCTCGCAGCTCGGCTTTGTCGCGACGCCTGCGCTCGTCGACCAGGGCGATGTCCTCGTTGACCTTGACTCGCAGCCGCTTGAACAGGGTCAGTGACAGCGGCATCGCGATGATCAGGGCGAACAGGGCCGCGACCACCAGCGGTATGTCCACTGACACCAACTGAGCGGCCAGCACGATCACCGCGGTGAGCACTACCACGAGACCCAACCTCGCGACGGTATAGAGCGCCAGATTCCGGGCCAGCCGACGACCAACGCCAGCGGTTTGCTGTCCGGAAGCCTTTTCTGGTGGAGTTGCGTCACGCACATCCGTCAGCCTATGCGAAGCTGTTGCCCGCACCCGGTGCACGCCCAATGCCGGGGGTGAGGCGCACATCCGTTTTGTCTATTACCTCCCCTTTACCAACTGTAGGTGGTTCGAGTACCTAGGGGTTTCAGTGCGACGATGGCGCCATCTGATGAGGGAACTGTCGAGAACGGAGAGGTTTGCTATGACTGCGATCACCGTCGGCGGCCAGGACACCCTGCTGACTCCGGGCCAGGTTGCTGCCCTGTTTCACGTCGACCCCAAGACCGTGACGCGCTGGGCTCACGCCGGGCGTCTCGGGTCGCTGCGCACACCGGGCGGGCATCGCCGGTTCCGCGAATCGGAAGTACTCCAGCTGCTCAAGTCGCTGACCACCGAGGCGACCGCACGCTGATCGCAGGGCGCGCGGGCCCGTCGCGCTGGGCCCGCGCTCGCCCGCAGGCGGATTTTCGCGTCTGCGGTGTGCTGGAGTCGCGTCCGCGACTACCCTCGTAATCAGGAGGTGAGCGACGTGACGTACCTGTTGGCACTCATCGCAGTGGTGGCAATCGCGGTGCTGTGCTGGAAGGCGTTCGGCCCCCAGCGGACCGGACCCACTATCCCGCAAACGCGTTCACCACGGCGCAAGCGCATCGTCGGACCCGACGACGACCCGGAGTTCCTCTGGCGGCTCTCCCGCCAGCACCGCGACGGCGAGTCCGGTTCTGCCGAGCGCTGACGCGATTCGTCCGCGTGACACGCGTCGAGCGGCGTCCGTTCCCTTGCTCTGCGCGCTGCGCCGAACATTTGACGGCGTCCAGGCGGGTTGACTCCCTCCTCCCGCCGGACAGCACGTGCATCGGCCATTCGGTCCGGGTGAGGCAGGCGCGCTGCGGTGCGCCTGCCTCTCCCGATCCGAGCGTCGATCAGGGCTCGCCGTTGACGACCGCCAGCAGGGCGTCCATGAAAGGCTGCCCGCCTTGGATGGCCCCGCCCGCGATCGCGCCGACGACCAGGCCGATCGGACCGGTGATGATGCTGAAGAAGCCCAGACCGATCAGGGCTCCGAGCAGACCGCCGAGCAACGCGCCGCCGACCACGCCGACGACGTTCTTGTTCAATTCGGCGATGAGGCGATTCATCGAGCTGATCGGCTGCATCTCGCCGATCTCCTTGGCGTCGGCCACCGGCGTGAGCGCAAGACTCCTTCCGTTGTCGCTGATCTCGTGCGCGACCGCCAGCTTGCTTCCGGAAACCTGGAAGCTCAAAGGCACCTCGGCGACCACGGCGCCGGTGTCGGAGGTCAGTTTGATCTTGGTACCGTCGTCCACGACCGCGAAGGTGCCGTGCTCGACAGCGGTAGTGATAGCGCCGGTTTCGCGGGAGACCGTGGTGCGGTAGTCGACGCCCTGCTCGACACCGACCGTCGTGATCTCCTTATCCGCTTCCACGGGTTGCGCGTTCGCGGCCCCCGCCGTGATGCCCACGGCGGCAACCGCACTGAGCGTAATGGCGGCAATAGTGCCGAACTTCATTCTGGAATTCCTTCTCGAGACCTCCGGCGCCGGAGGCCGGATGGCGTGTGACTGTACAGCGCCCGTAGCTTGTTGCCAGACTTGGCGATCGGCATACGTCTCGCGAAGGTTCGTTATGCGATTGTGATCAGTTCGGCTGACGAAGAAGACGCGCAGGTTAACTGTGGGGGCAAATCACTGGCACCGGGAACGAAAACTCGACGCGGACACGCCGCGTAGTGTATGCATGGCGTGGTTCTTCAATCCGCAAATATCACAAACTTCGGGTCGGCTCAGGCGTGGGTTCGAAGGTTACAGCTGTGGAGGACGTGACGTGTCGCGCCAACGTATCCGTGCCGGTCTGACCTTGATTGCCTTCATGGCTGGAACCGCGCTGGCGGCGGGCCTCGTGGTCGCCGCAGCGGTGTCGATGTCGGATCCCGCGGAGGAACCAGCCAACGCCGCCCAGACCGGCAACGCGACAACCACATCGGCGCCGCCACCGACCACCACCGAGGAACTGCCGACCACCACCGAGGAACTGCCGACCACCTCCGCGATGCGCGGCGCGTCGAACAAGGACGCCACAAGTCTGCAGGTGAACATCGGCGACTGCGTGCACCTCGGCGGCTCCGGCGGGATAGACAAGGCCGCCTGCGGCACCCCGAACTCGACCTACAAGGTCTTCGAGAAGGCCCCGGCAAACAGCCAGTGTCCCACCGACGCCGACCACACCTACAACGAAACCCTGCAGGGCGCAGCGCAAGCCGCGCTGTGCCTGGACATCGACTGGGTGATCGGCGGCTGTATGGAGGTGGTCCCCGGTAACCCGAAGCGCCTGGACTGCGCAACCCCCACCCCGACCGGTGTGCGGGTGATCGACATCAAACAGAACACCGTCGACGTCAACGCCTGCGGCTCGACCGACAGCGGAATCGTCTACCGGCAACGCCATTTCGTCGTCTGCGTCAACCGCCTCTGAACGCTGCCGACCGGCGCCGAGCTACCCGGCCCCGGACGCGAGGGGCTCACCGACGAGGTGTCCGGCCTACCCGCCGAGCGGATCGGCAGGCCGGACAACCCAGACCGCCGTGACCAGGTGTTTCGCTGAATGGACCGTTGCGGCCGCACTCTCCGTCAGTATTCGAGTTCGGTCCAGGGAATGCTGATCGGAAACGGGAAGTCGATCTCGATGCCGTCCGGGTTCTGGTAGGTCCACTCGGCGGCGACGATGTAGTTGGCAGCACGGAGTGGGCGCACCCCGTCCGGGAGCTGAGCGTGACCGATGTCGAGGCCATAAGCGCGCACGGTCGCAATCGCGCTGACCTCGTGGGCCAGCGTCACCTCCCAGTACCACGGAATACCGGCGCTGGCGTAACGCCCCTTCTTGGCTTCTGTGTCGGTCTGCGTGTTGGACGGCGACAGGACCTCGCCGACCATGAGGACGTCACTGCTCCGCACGTCCTGGTAGGGGGCGCCGAGGCAGCGGTGGACGAGGAAGTCCGGTGTCAAAAAGTCGGACTTGCCGGTGCGACCCAGGAATACGTTCGTCTCGGTGGTGACACGCCAGCACTGTTCAGGATCTTCCGACATGACTTTTCGTGCACAGCGTTCGAGCGTGGCCCAGAGTCGGTTGGAGAACGTCTGATGCTCGGCCGGCCCGCGCCGTACCCAGACCACACGACCGTCCCAGAGTTCGATCTGCCCCGCGATCTCCTCGGGCAGTCGCTCCAGTTCCTCCCACGTCATGTACGCGGGGAGGTCCGGCCGTTCGATGTGCGGAAGGGACATGCCGCAATGGTAATGGCGACACTATCCGGGCGGACGCTTGTTTCCGGCCTGGCGCTATGTAGCCGGAGCAGGGCCGATCCGATGTCGGGCGAGGGTACTAACTGAGTCCGGCGTACGAGTGCAGCCCGCTGATCACCATGTTGATGATGAACAAGTTGAACAGCATGGCGACGAAGGCGGCGATATTGATCCAGGCGGCCTTGGTGTCGCGCCAGCCGGAGGTGGCGCGGGCGTGCAGGTAGGCGGCGTAGAGGACCCAGGCGATGAAGGAGCAGGTTTCCTTCGGGTCCCAGCCCCAGAAGCGGCCCCAAGCGGCCTCCGCCCAGATCGCGCCCAGGGTGACGCCGGCGCCGAACAGCGGGAAGCCGATGATGGTGGTCTTGTAGGCCAGCCGGTCCAGGGTGCGGGCGTCGGGCAGGCGGCGGGCGACTGCGCCGAGGACGTTGTTCGACTCCTGGCCGTCGGGCTGGCGCAGGCGGTACAGGAACAGCATGCTGGCCACGCCTGCGAACAGGAAGACACCGCTGCCGATAGCGACGATGGTGACGTGCAGCGGCAGCCAGAACGACCGCAGCGCGGGCACCACCGGTGCGGCGTCGGCGTAGAGCACGGTGCCCGCGAGGAACAGCAGGAGCAGCACCGGCACCAGCACGAACGCCCAGATTCCGCGGTAGCGCCGGTCGCGTAGGAACAGTACCCCGACCAGCACGGCGGCGGCCGTCGCCATGGTGACGAACTCGTACATGTTGCCCAGGGGGAAACGATGAGTCGAGAAGCCGCGCAACACGATCGAGGCCACATGCAACACGATGCCGACCATCAGCACCGAGAACGCCATATTGCCGAGCCGCTCGGACAACGGCGTACGCGCGGGCTCGGCGACCCTGCCCGGCCCCTGTGGCGTCGACCCGCCACCCGCCGTGACCAATTCGCGCTCGGCGACCTGGCGGCTGCGCGCCGTCGCGTACTGCCAGATCAGCAGCACCAGTACCAGCGCATACACCGCGATCGCCGTCTTGAACGCGAAATCGCTGTATCTGGCGATGGCCTCGTCGATCGGCATGGTCACTCTCCCCTGGTCTCGGCGCCACGCGCCGCGGTGGTCTCGGCGTCCGGCTGCTCGTCGAGCAGGCGCGCGCGCAGTTGGTCGAACTCGCCGCCCCAGCCCGCCTGATCGGTCCTGGCGAGCCCGCCCATCTCTACTACAATGTGTCGTTTTTCAACGGTACCGGCTGCTTGCTCGGCCGGGTACACCCGCACCCAGATCCGCCTGCGCTTGATCAGCAGCGAGACCAGCAGGCCCGCCAGCATCAACAGCGCGCTCACCAGCACCCACTGCTGGGCCGGATCGTGCGAGAACTGCAGATTGACGAACTCCTGCGCGCCGTCGAAGGCGACCTTCGTGCCGTTGGGCAGCGTGGTGGACTCGCCAGGGCGCAGATTGACCCTGGCTTCCTTGGTCAGTCTGCCCTGCTTGACCTGTTCGGGGTCCAGCGCGAACAGCGACTGCGGCTTGCCGGTGTCCAGGCCGGTGTCACCGCGATAGATGTCGACGGCGACGGCCGGGTCGTTCATCGCCGGAAAAGCCGAACTCAGCAGCGACCCATGGAACATGGCGGTGGGCGCGAACAGACCCTCGATCGCAATCTGGTTCTTGCGGCGTTCCTCGTCGGTGGCGTACATGCCGCCGGGCGGGTCGATCCGCAGCACTCCGCTGGACAGGAAGGTCGACGCGTCTTCCGGGCGCCATTGGATGGACTCGGTGCGCGTCTGCCCGTTGGGGAAGGTAACCGTGAAGGTCGGCGCGTAGCCGTGGCCCTGCAGGTAGAGCCGGTCACCGGCGACCCGCAGGGGACGGTTGACCTGTACTCGGGTGTCGCGCCAGGTATTCGTCTGCAGATCCTCGCCTGCCTGGTAGGCGAGGTCCGCGGTGAACATCTCGGCTTGCCCGTTGGTCAGGTAGTCGGCCTGGTAATTCTTGACCCGCACGCAGATCGGGGTCATGCCGGTGCCGTCGTTGACGTTGCCCGCCTTGAACGTGTCGAACACGGCGGGCGAGGTGGTGCAGAAGCCGGGTCCGTTGTTCGCCAGGACGATGACGTTGCCCTCGTAGCCGAACAGCTTGCCCACCGCGATGGCGACCAGCAACCCGACCAGCGCGAGATGGAACACCAGGTTGCCGAGTTCGCGGGTGTAGCCCTTCTCCGCCGACAGCGCCAGCTCACCGTCGCGAGGGCCGGGGCGGACCTCGGTACGCCAGCCGCGCAGATGCTCCCTGGCATGGTCGATCACCTCGCCGGGCGACTGCGTGACATGGCCCGAGTAGTGATACGGCAGCCTGGTCAGATTGCGTGGCGCGCGCACCGGCCGTGTGCGCAGGGCGCGATAGTGGTCGAGCGTCCGCGGCAGGATGCAACCGACCAGCGAGATGAACAGCAGGACATAGATCGCGGTGAACCAGGAGCTGGAGAACACGTCGAACAGCTGGACGCGGTCCATCCACGGACCGAGCGTGGGACGGTCGGCGATGTACTGGGCGACCTTCTGCTCGTTGAGGTTCCGCTGCGGCAGCAGTGCTCCGGGAATCGCGGCCAGCGCCAGCAGGAACAGCAGCACCAGGGCGGTGCGCATACTGGTGAGCCCGCGCCAGGTATTGCGCACCAACGCCCAGGCCCGTCCGGCCAAGGATTGGCGCGGCGGCCGCGCGGAGTTTTCGGTCGACGGTTGGTCGGTCACGGTCATATCGGCAGAGTCACCTCGGAGACGAACGCGTCGCGTACCCAGGCGACGAACTGGTCCCACGCTCCGGTGACCATCGCGGCTCCGACCGCGACGAGCAGCATGCCCCCGATGATCTGGATGGTGCGGGAGTTACGGCGCAGCCAGCCGACTCCGCGCAGTGCGCTCGCCGACCCGAAAGCCAGCACGACGAACGGCAAGCCCAAGCCGAGACAGTAGGCGACTATCAGCGCGACACCGCGCACGGCGGTCGTGCCGTCGGTGCCCGCCGCCACCGCCATGACGCCGGACAGCGTCGGGCCGAGACATGGCGTCCACCCGAGCGCGAACACGCCGCCGAGCAGCGGTGCGCCCATGATGCTGGTGAGCCTGCGCGGCTCCATCCTGGTGTCGCGCTGCAAGGCGGGCACCAGGCCGATGAACACCAGGCCCATCAGGATCGTCACCACGCCGCCGATCCGTTGCAGCAGTTCCCGGTTCACGTTGAGCGTCTGGATGACGCCGAACACGGTGGCGGTGGCGAGCACGAAGACCACGGTGAACCCGGCGACGAACAGCCCGGCCGCACCGGCGACCCGCATCCGTCCCGAGCGAAGCGGTTGCGCGATCGCGGTCGCCCCCGGGCCGGTGGCGCGGGCTCCGGCGGCCTCCGCGACAGTGGCGGGCGGCGCCTCCGCGCCGACCAATCCGGCCAGATACGACAGATACCCGGGGACGAGCGGCACCACGCAAGGCGAGGCGAACGACACCAGTCCCGCGAGCAGGCACGCGCCGAGCGCCAGCAGCAGCGGTCCGGAGGCCGCCGTCTGCTGGAACGATTCACCGACTCCGGCAAGCATCATCAGATGCCCTCCCCCGGACGCGGCGCGGTGCGCTCAGCTCTCACACCGATTCCTCCGGCGTGTCCTCTAGCGCTCGTCCCGCACCCCGGCGCAACGACACTTTCCGCTCGGTGGCGGCGGGCTCGTCGGCCACGTCGAGCACGGCGAAGTCCAGCAGCGAGTCGGCGGCGACGCTGCGCGGCACGGTGGCGATCCCCGCCCACCGGTCGTCGACGGCCCAGCCGCCGCCGATGCGTCGGGCGCCCTGCCGGGGCCGGCAGGCGCGCAGGTGACGGGTACGACGGTCGCGATTCACTGTGATTCCTCCGAGGCGAGACGTTCGACCACCGGCTGCAGATCCTCGGCGAGCAGGGACCGCAGGAAGACCGCGGCGACCCGGTGTTGCCGGTCGAGGACGAGGGTGGTGGGTATGACACTGGTAGGGAAATTCCCGCCGAGCGCCAGCAGAGTGCGCATCGACGGGTCGTAGATGGACGGGTAGCCGACCTTGTTGTCGACCACGAAATCTTGGGCCTTGTCCTGCTGTGGATCGCGGACGTTGATACCGAGGAAAGCGACGCCTTTGTCCTTGGTCGCCTCGTAGACCTTCTCCAGGGCGGGCGCCTCGGCACGGCACGGACCGCACCATTGACCCCACAGGTTGAGCACCACGACCTTGCCGGGGTAGTCCTCGACCGAGGTTGTCTTGCCCGCCGTCATCAGGTCCGGGCCGGCCAGCTTCCCAATGGTGCCGCGGGCGGAGGGTGGGTCGTAGAGGATGTCGGTCTTGCCGCCGGGCGAGACGAATTCGAAGGTGCCGCCCGAGGCCACCGCGTCCGAACCGGTCGAACACCCCGCGAGCGCGGCGACCAGCGCCACGCACGCGAGCAGAACCGGCAGTACCCGCCCGGCGCGTGCCGGGGACGGGGTGGCGGACCCGGTGGAGCGAGTCATGCGCCGTGTACCGAGGGGTCGGAGCCGCCCGCGGGCTCGGAGTAGACGATGTCGACGAGCGTGTCGCCGTGGTAGACCAGCGAGGTCAGCGACGCGAGCGAGCACTGCCGGTGGCGGGGGTCGTGCCACAGCCGCTGGCCCTGGAGGAACCGGCGCAGCGTCCACACGGGTAGTTGGTGCGACACCAGGACCGCTTCGCGTCCGGCGGCTTCCACCCGTGCCTTGTTCACCGCGGCGAGCATGCGGTGCGCGATCTGCAGATAGGGCTCACCCCAGGAGGGGGTGAACGGGTCGCGCAGCTTCCACCAGTGCCGTGGTTTGCGCAGCGCGCCGTCGCCGACCGAGACGCGCAGGCCCTCGAAGGTATTGCCCGCCTCGATGAGGTTATCGTCGGTCCGCACGATCAGGTCGTGCTGCGTGGCGATCGCCTCGGCGGTCTCCTGCGCCCGCTGTAATGGCGAGGCGATCACCAGGGCGATGTCGTGATCCGACAGCGTCCGAGCGACGGCGCCGGCCTGCGCGCGGCCCGCCACCGAGAGACTGAATCCGGGCAGACGCCCGTAGAGGATGCCGTTCGGGTTGTGCACCTCGCCGTGCCGCAGCACGTGCACGATCGTCTCGATGGGCGCGGCGCCGCCGTCGTGCACGCGCTCACCGGTCGGTGCCGGGCTGTCGGTGGGCTCGGCAGCGACTTCGCTCTCGGAAGAAGCCGCCTTCCCCTCTTTACGCGTGGCGTCGGCCTGCGCGGACGACGCCGCGGCCGCGGCGAAGTGGGCGCCCGCATCGACCACGCTCGATTCGACGGTGTCGGCGGCCGCGGACTCGGCCGCGGCACCCGCGGCGGCGAACTGCTCACCCGCGTCGATCACGGTCGCTTCCGACACGGGATCGACGATCGGTCCGGTCCCGCCGTCCGTCGCGGGCGCATCCGGATCGGCGGATTCGCTACCTGCGTCGGCCGCGCGCGGAGCGGCGGCGTCGGTGGTGGGTTTGGCTAGCTCGCGCCGGTCGGCATCGGGTTGATCGAGGTCGGAGCTCACGCGCGGGGTCCTTCGGAGGTGGCGGCCGCCGCCGCGTATGCGGCGGCGGGCAGGGCGGCAGCGATACGGTCGAATGCGTTCTCGTCGAGCGCCGCGGAGACGAACCATGCTTCGAACGCGCTCGGCGGCGCGTACACGCCACCGTCGAGCAGGGCGTGGAAGAACGCGGGGTAGCGCCAGGTCTCGCTCGCCTTGGCGGCGGCGTAATCGGTGACTGGGCGTTCGGCGAAGAACACGCTCACCATATTGCCCGCGAATTGAACCTGGTGCCCGACCCCCGCCGTGGTCAGCGCCGAACCGAACAACTCGCCGAGCCGCTCGGCATTGCGATCCAGCGCGGCGTAGACCTCGTCGTCGGCTGCGCGCAGCGTAGCGAGACCCGCGGCCACCGCGACCGGGTTACCGGACAGCGTGCCCGCTTGGTAGACCGGCCCGAGCGGGGCCAGACTGTTCATGATCTCGGCGCGACCGCCGAACGCGGCGGCGGGCAGCCCGCCACTCATCACCTTGCCGAAGGTGTACAGGTCGCCCGCGACGCCTTCCCTGCCGAACCAACCCGAGCGGCTGACCCGGAAGCCGGTCATCACCTCGTCCATGATCAGCAGCGCACCGTGCTCGGTGGTCAGCGCGCGCAGGCCCGCGTTGAATCCGGGTAGCGGCGCGACGGCGCCCATGTTGCCCGCGGCCGCCTCGGTGATCACACACGCGATCGCACCAGGATTCGCGGCGAACGCGGCGGCGACGGCATCGAGGTCGTTGTAGGGCAGCACGATGGTGTCGGCCGCCTGGGCGCCCGTGACGCCGGGCGAGGTGGGCAATCCGAGCGTGGCGACGCCGGAGCCGGCGTCGGCGAGCAGCGCGTCGACGTGGCCGTGATAGCAGCCTGCGAACTTGATGATCTTGGTGCGTCCGGTGTAGCCGCGAGCCAGCCGGACCGCGCTCATGGTGGCCTCGGTCCCGGAGTTCACCAGGCGCACCCGTTCCACCGGGGCGACCCGCCGCACGATCTCCTCGGCCAGCTCGATCTCCGCCTCGGTCGGCGCACCGAAAGATAGCCCGCCGGACGCCGCGCGCCGCACCGCCTCGACGACCGCGGGGTGCGCATGCCCGAGAATCATCGGACCCCAGGAGCAGACCAGGTCGACGTACTCGTGACCGTCGGCGTCGACGAGCGTGTAGCCGTCCGCTGAGGCGATGAATCGCGGTGTGCCGCCAACGGATTGGAACGCTCGCACCGGAGAGTTGACGCCACCCGGAATCACCGAACTCGCCCGGTCGAAGAGGTGGGCGGAGACCGGCACCGCCGCACTGGTCACACGCGGAGAAGAACTCACGTGTTCCAGTCTCTCAGCCCCGGTGAAATAGTTCGACGACAGGGTGTAGTGCAGTGACGCAGGCCGCAGACGAGCGGCAACACGCCGAGATGAGGTTCGCGCGAATTTCGATCGCTGGAGGGTTGCCGATGCGTAATGTCGGGGGCCATCGTCTACCGGCTGGGAGGGTCTGCATGCGGATTGCCATCGTCAGTGCGGGTGTACTCACCGCGGTCGCCTGTGCCACTGCGGCACTGGGCGCCGGTTCCGCCGCCGCGGAGCCGCTCGATCAGCTCGACCACTCGCGTATCGGCATCCATCTGGACCATATGGCGACCACGACGCTGGCGGGCGGACCGATTCCCGCCGTTGTCACCATGGTCATCCCGCCCAACCGCATCGGGGCCGGCCTGAAGGGCGACTCCGCGATCTATCGCGACCAGCACGGCAGGGTGTATGCCTCGCTGCGCCAAGTGCTGATGGAGGCGGCCGATCATCCGGATGGGACGATCACCGTCTATCTGAACGCCCCTGGGACCCGCGACGGCCGCGTGCTGGACTTCTACCAGCACTGGAACTGAGCGGCCGTCGCGGGCGCGCCGGTCAGGTGTACATGCAGGGCACCTGCGCCGACATGGTGTGCAGGACGCACATGAACGAGTTGTAGGGCCCGGCGGAACCCGAATCCGGCACGAAGATCGGCGCGACGACGACGGTCGCGTCGTCCAGCGGCAGACCCGGGTTCGCGCCGACAGGCGCGGCCCCGATCCCGAGGGCGGCGGCCACGGCAAACGCGGCACAGATCTTTACGGCGAACCGGTTCATCAAACACTTTCCTTCATCGACGCACGTTCCGAACTACAACCGAAATACTAACGGCCACAGGAACATTACTGACAAAGCGCGCCGTCGCGGGGTGTGCACACCGGACGACGCGCGGTTGCACGGTAGCCCAGACGCGCGGTGTACGCAGCGGTTCCGAGGCAATCCGGGGCTACGTGATGGCGAGGCAGAAAGCGGCGAATCCGGTTGTCACCAGGCATGCCAACGGCGCAGGCAGCCGCGTGCGGCAAAGGCACGAACGGGATGGCCGCGAATGCGGGCAGCACCGGAAGCGGCGGTGCGGTAACGGTTTCGGCGGATGCGGCGGCCGGAACCGCGGCGATCGTGCCCGCCGCCACCGCGCCGAAAGGCATTCGCTGTACAGGTGGTTTCATGAATTCCGCCTACGCCGGGTCCGAACAGCCGCGCACCCCGGAATGCCAGGTCAGTTGCCGGTTCCGACCGGGCCGCGAATTCCGCGGACGAGCCGGGCCGCCGCATCGATCGCGAGCACTCCGGCGACCGCGACGAGCACCGCGGCCAACAGCTGCCAGGGCGCGGTGTAACGGATCGCGGTGAACCCCGGCGCATCGCCGAAAGGCGCGAAGTCGATGGTGCGCACGCTGTTGCGCCAGCTCAGCACCGCCGCCACCAGCGCGAGCAGGATCAGATCGAGTTCCACGAGCACCGCGACGATCCAGCGCCTCACCGGTCCGCTCCGTTCTCGCTGCGTCGCACGGCTCCGGTCAACGCCGCCCGCAGCGCCTTGTGGTCCTTGGCCCATGCCTGCACCAGGGTATCGTCGGCCAGCCGCAGCCCGATGCCGGTGCGGCGGCGCGGCACGCCGGTCAATTCGCCGAGCGCCCTGGCCGACTCCCACGGTTCGTCGTCCCAGGACTCCTCGTCGCGTTCCGGAAACACCTCCGCGACCGAGCTCAGCGGCAGCGACTCGGTGCCCGAGCGCAACGTCGCCGAAGTGAGTTCGACGCTGGCGTGTCGTTTACCGGCGAGCACCTGCAGCGCGACGAAGCCCGCGATCAGCGCGGCGCAGAACAGCAAGGCGAACCAGTGCACGGAACCACCCGTGACGAGTTCGAGGACGAGAATGGCCAGGCACAGGATCGGCCCGTAGGCCACCGCACGCCAACGGGCGCCCGGTTCGGTGAACAAAATAGTCGTGGCGGTCACGCCGAGCCCATCACGGCAGCGTGCGGCGACAGGACAGGGAACGAGATCAGCGAGTCAAGCCGGGCAGCAACAGCACGGCGACGGTCAACACGGCGAACAGAATCAGCAGGCTCAATACGGCCAGATCCCGCCGAATGCTGTGCGGCTGCTGGATCACCACTCGCATCGATGCCTCCGATCTTCCGAAGCCATCTGCCGAGTTCCCGCACGAAGCGGAGAACAACGCATGGCAGACAACTCCCGGTTCCAATGTCCACTGTGACAACCCTCACCATACATGCCGGTCTGTCTCGGACAAACTGGGAACGTGTTCCACCAACCGGGTCAGCGTCTGCCCAGCTGGAAGTACGCGGTGGACTCCGGACGGTGCGACAGATAGATGGCGCCGATCGCGAGCACGGCCTGCACGATCGAGGCGCCGCCCGCCACCAGCGAAGCTGTCCCGGTAACCGCGTCGATCGCCAGCAGCGCGCCGACGCCGATCACCACAAGCCACACACCGAGCACCGTCAGCACGGTCCGCGCCCAGAGCTTGCCCCGCCCGAACTGGTGCACGAGCACCAAGGCGAGCGCCCCGACGCCGAGCCCGATCAGCACCACGACCACGTACACCAGCGACACCATCAGCTCGGCGCTGGCCATTGTCACCTGGGGGTCCTGCGCCCTGGCCTGTTCGAAGACCTCCGTGGCGAAGGCGCGCCGCCGCTCCAGCGCGGCAATGACCGACGAAATCAGCTGCACTATGCCAAATCCGATGACACCCCACCACAATTGCCGCGCCGTACCGACGTCCTCCGGCATCGGGACCCGGGCCGGCCGAATGTCGAACGGCCCCGCCATGTTCGTCACGACAGCCAGTGCGCGGCCTCGGTCGCCCAGTAGGTGAGCACGATGTCCGCGCCCGCCCGGCGGATACCGATCAGCGACTCGAGAATGGCACCGCGGCGATCGATCCATCCGCGCTCGGCGGCGGCCGTGATCATCGCGTACTCACCGGAGATCTGGTAGGCGGCGACCGGGACGGTCGAACGATCGGCGACGTCGCGCACGATGTCCAGATACGACATGGCCGGCTTCACCATGACGATGTCCGCGCCCTCGGCGAGGTCCAGCTCCAATTCGCGGATCGCCTCGCGGCGATTGGCCGGGTCCTGCTGGTAGGTGCGCCGGTCGCCTTGCAGCGAGGAACCAACGGCCTCACGGAACGGGCCGTAGAACGCCGAGGCGTATTTCGCGGAGTAGGCCAGGATGCCGGTCTCGGTGCGCCCGACCGCGTCCAGTCCGCGCCGGATCGCGCCGACCTGGCCATCCATCATGCCGCTGGCGCCGAGCAGGTCGGCGCCGGCCTCGGCTTGCGCGAGCGCCATCTCGACGTAGCGGTCCAGCGTGGCGTCGTTGTCGACGGCGCCGTCGGCCGCGAGCACGCCGCAATGGCCGTGGTCGGTGAATTCGTCCAGACAGGTGTCGGCCATGACCACGGTCGAATCGCCCACCTCGTCGGCGAGCGCGCGCAGGCCACGGTTGAGGATGCCCTGCGGATCGCTGGCCTGACTGCCGACGGCGTCCTTGTCCTCCGGACGTGGCACGCCGAACAGCATGATCCCGCCGACGCCCGCCGTGACGGCCTCGACGGCGGTCTTGCGTAGCGAGTCCATCGAATGCTGCACCACATCCGGCATCGAGCCGATCGGGCGCGGCTCCTCCAGGCCGTCGGCCACGAACATCGGCAACACCAATTGCCGTGGTTCCAGTGTTGTTTCGGCCACGAGACGACGCAAAGCCGGGGTACGGCGCAACCGCCGCGGGCGGTCCATTCCGGTCATGAATCGCACGATACGCCCGGCGTGATCGGCTGTCGCGAGCAGGCTGTGTTTGATTTGCAGCGCCTTCGGCGCTGCGTGTTCGCGGCCCCCTTATGGCTCGCGTCCGAGCGACCGCCGCTGGCGACTTCGTCGCGGACGCGGCGGCCGCTCGGACGCGAGCCGGGCCGCGAACGGGCAATGCTCGATCTCGCTTCGCTCGAAAGCGGGAGTTGAGCCGACAGGTTGCGTTGAGTGCAACCGGAGCGTCCTTGGCAGTGCCCCGGCACTCCGGCGTTCGCCGGTCAGCGACCCTCGCTGGGACTCCATCACACACGCCGCGGCCCACCAGGACGCGAGCCGGGCCGCGAACGGGCAATGCTCGATCTCGCTTCGCTCGAAAGCGGGAGTTGAGCCGACAGGTTGCGTTGAGTGCAACCGGAGCGTCCTTGGCAGTGCCCCGGCACTCCGGCGTTCGCCGGTCAGCGACCCTCGCTGGGACTCCATCACTAGGACGCGAGCCGAGCCGGGAACGGGCAATGATTTCGTTTCTCCCGAATGTGCGCCTCGGCCCCCGCTGAAACGTCGGATAGGGGCACATTTTCATATCGCGGAGAGCGGCGAAGGCGAACTGGGATGTTCGCCCGAAACCGCAGGTGGGGCCGATATTGTTACGTGTCGAGGCAGACGCGGTTCGACTGGCACCGGCTGCGGTGTCGCGTGTTCGCGGCCCTGATGGTGCGGACGAGGATCGCGTCACGTTTGGTGTGCGTGAAATCACACCGAAGACCTATCCCAAGGCGCATACTCCGACTAGGCGAGACCCGCTGGGGGACAGCATGACCGATCCGCACATCGATATCTCGCTGGCCAGAGCCGCCGACTTCGAATCGTGGGTGGCGGTACTGCTGTCGGACTGGTGGCCGGTGCTGACCGGCGACCTGCCCCCACCCGCGACCACGCTGCGGGCTTGGCGCGCCGACGCCACCGGGCGGAACATCTTCGTCGAGTTCGTCACACGGCAACGGGCCGTGCCCCAGCTGATGCCCGGGGCGCATGCCGCCTTCGCCACCCTCGGCATCCGACCCGATGAACCCGAATGGGCGCGCAGCCGCGGCACGCACCTCGTCGGCGACACCGAGGATGCCATCATCGGGCTGCGATACTCCGAGACCGCCCACACCGTTTTCGTCCGCCTGCAGAGCAGGCCGTGCCAGGTGGCGCCCGGAGCGGTCCGACGGCTGCTGGCCGGTGCCGAGGCGAATCTGCCGTTCCCCGACACCACCGCGGGCCCGCTGGACGTGCGGGTGGCCCGCAACAGCGCGCGGCACCTGCTCGCGGCCCATAGCGCACGGCACAGCACTCCGGCCGACCCCTTGCAGCTCGGCCCGCCGGAGCGGGTCTGCGACATCGGCTGGGCCTTCATCTTTCCGTGGTCGACCACGTCCTGGTATATCGACGGCGCGGTGCCCACCTTCCCACCGGGCACCCGAGGACCGATCGTGGTCGTCAAGGACACTGGACACACCTGGCTGCTGGACAGCCTGAGCAACTACGACGCGCAGTTGATCGCCTACGCGCGCGAGCACGGGTACCCGGCTCCGATCGGGCCACCGCGATGACCAGTGACGTGACATCCGCCGAAAGCCGCCGGGCAGGGAATGCTGAGATGACCGAGCCTCCGAGCGAAGCCGAACTGCTCGCCATGCAGCGGCGCGCCGAAGCGCTGTGGGACGCGGGCGACGCGGCGGGCGCCGAACACTGGCTGCGCCGCGCCGCTACGGCCGACAGCGTGCCTGCCATGGAGATGCTCGGCGCGCTACTGGGAGCCGACGGCCGGATCGGCGAGGGGATCCGCTGGTTGGAGAAAGCCGCCGCATGCGGCAGCGAGCCCGCGCGGGTGCAATTGGGCCTGCTGCACCTGGAGCGTGGGAATCTGGACGGGGCCGAGCGTTGGTTGCGACCCGCGGCCGAGAACGGGCTGCCCGAAGCACTATGCAACATGGGCGTTCTCGCGAATCGGCGGGGCGACGATGCCGGGGCCGAGCGCTGGTACGAACGCGCGGTTCACGCTGGAAGCCCCACGGCCATGCGCAGTCTCGGTCTGCACCTGGCCCGCCGTGGCGAATTCGACCGTGCGATCGCTCTGCTCATCGAAGCCGCGCGCCGCGGAAGGATCGACGCGATGGCGGTGCTCGGGGCCCTGCACTTGGATCGCGGTGAGCGGGTGGAGGGCGAGCGGTGGCTGCGTAAGGGCGCGGATGCGGGCGATCCGGACTCGATGTTCCACCTCGCGCTCTTGCTGCGCGCGGCGAATACGCCTTACCTCGCAGGCGATTTCGCCGACCCTGAGGTGCTGCGGACCGCCGCCGAGATCGCGACCGGCCGCACCCAGGCACAGCAGGAGGCCAGGCAGTGGCTCGAACGCGCAGCCGCGCTCGGCCATCCACAGTCGTTACGGCTGCTGCACGATCTGTGAGCCGTTGCGCCACGTCGCCGGTGAAAAGCCTTGTGGCCAGCGGAATTTGTCGGTACCCCAGGGTAGAATCGAAGATACGTTCGAGGGGGCTCGCCGCCCCCGATCGCCACGGGAGGGATGCCAGTGCGCACACCACAAACCGTTCTCATCGATCGCCCCTACGCGCCGTTGCAGAAGCGCCCGTTGCCGCCGGGCCGTCCCCGCGCGTGGTATGTCATACACAACCGGCGTCTGAAGGCGATGCGCCTGGCGATCGCCCTGCTCGACTCGGGGGTCTACGCACCGAGTTACGCCACCAACAAGCGGATCAGACATACCGCCGAGGTGATCGGCATCCGGCCGCCCTCCGACGCCACCTGCACCATGGTCCGCACGCTGATGCGCAGGCGGTACTAAGACTCGATGGGTGAGTCCCGCCGCTGCCTGCCACAGCGGACCGAACTTGCGGACCAGGCGCCGAGATCGGCGTGCCGGCCTTGCTCGCGGCACCGAGGGCAAGGCCGGCACCGCAGCGGTAACCCGCCGACGCGACAGAATCAGCCAACTTCTGCGAGCCCGGCACAGCGCGAGATGTCACCTGGCCCACCTCACGTTGCGCGACGGCCCGATCGCGACGAATGCCCAAGCCACGAGCACGTAGCCCCGCCGCCATACCGAGCCGCCGAGGTTGGGCGTCTGTTGAACTCCTCGCAACCACACGGCGCAACCTCCGGTTTCGAGCGAAGCGAGACCGAGCATCGCCCGTTCGCGGCCCGGCTCACGTCCGAGCGGGCCGCGAACACGCCGCGACGAAGTCGCGGCCAAACCAGCACAGCCGCGAACACGCAGCGCCGCAGGCGCTGCAAATTAGACCCAACTCAGCGGCTGCGGCGGCTCTTCTTGCGCGGCGGCGGCAGCAATCCCTCGGCGCGCAGGCGAGCGGCATGCTCCGCGAGTGCCTCGACCAGCGGACCGACCTGGGCCACCTCGGGCTGCACGTCCACGCGCAGGCCGAACTCGATGGCGGTTTCGGCGGTCTTGGGGCCGATGCACGCCACGATCGTGCGCGCGTGCGGCTTGCCCGCGATGCCAACCAGGTTGCGCACCGTGGAGGACGAGGTGAACAGGACCGCGTCGAAGCCGCCGGTCTTGATCATCTCGCGCGTCTCGGCGGGCGGCGGCGACGCGCGCACCGTCCGGTAGGCCGTGACGTCATCGATCTCCCAGCCGCGGTCGCGCAGACCCTCGGCCAGCGTCTCGGTGGCGATGTCCGCGCGCGGCAGCAGCACCCGGTTCACCGGGTCGAAAACGTCGTCGTACGGCGGGAAGTCGGCCAGCAGCCCCTCGGAGGACTGCTCACCGCTCGGCACCAGTTCGGGGTTGATGCCGAACGAGCGCACCTTGTCCGCGGTGGCCTCGCCGACACAGGCGATCTTCACACCGGAGAACGCCCGAGCGTCCAAGCCGAACTCGGCGAACTTCTCCCACACCGCGCGCACCGCGTTGGTGGAGGTGAACACCACCCACTGGTAGCGCCCGTCGACCAGGCCCTTGACCGCGCGCTCCATCTGGGCCGGGCTGCGCGGCGGCTCGACAGCGATCGTGGGGACCTCCATCGGGATGGCACCATGCGTGACGAGCCGCTCGCTCATCTCGGATGCCTGCTCCTTGGTGCGCGGCACCAGCACGGTCCAGCCGTACAACGCGCGCGATTCCCACCACGACATCTTCGAGCGCTGCGCGACCACCTTGCCGATGGTCACCACCAGCGGGCCGACCAGCTCGGAGGCCGCGCTGTTCAGCGTGGCCAAGGTGGCCTCGATGGTGCGCTGCTGGCGGGTGGTGCCCCGCACCGTCACCGCCACCGGGGTCTGCGGCGCCATGCCGTGCTCCACCAGGGCGCTCGCGGTCTCGGCCAGGTGCCCGGAGGTCGCGTGCAGCACGAGCGGACCGGGCGCGGCCGCCAGCGCGGCCCAGTCGACCTCGCCGCGCACATCGGCCTCGGTGTGCCCGGAGCCGAGCGCGATGCCCGCGTAGCTGGGCACCGCCGAGCCGTTGGGCAGGCCGGGCAGCACCTCGAAGACCATGTGCGACCGGGTGACGGCGTTGACCTCGGCGATCACCGAGTCGGTGGTCAGCGGGTCGCCCGCGACCACGCGCACCACGTCATGCCCGGCGCGCGCCTCGGCGATCAGCGTTTTGGCCACTTCGGCGGGCTCGCCGAGCGCAGGCCGCACGTCGACCGGGCGTTCGCCGTCGGGGCCCGGCTCGACCTCGGTGCCGATCAAGGCCAGCACGCCCTTGTCGACGTCCGGATCGGTGAAAGCCAGCATCGCCCGTCCGATCACCTCACGGGCCCGCACCGTGAGCAGCGCCGGGTCACCGGGACCCGATCCGACGAAAAGGATCCGACCGGGGTGCTTCTTCGTGCCTCGGCTCATGCCTGCACCTCGCTATTGCTCGGCTCCGGCATGCCCGAAGGCGCGGTGAGGATTCGCTCGCTCATCGGCTGTTCTCCATTGGGCTGGGGTTGGGCAAGTCTGTGCCGGACGGACGCGCCGCCCGGGCGGGGGAACCGTCGTCCGGTTCGGTGGCGAGCAGCTCGCGCGCGCCCATGTCGAGCAACTCGCGGGCAAGCGCACGGCCGAGCTCTGCCGCGTCCGCAGGGGCGCCGACCACCGACGCCCGTAAGACGTCGGACCCGTCGACGGCTGCCGCGCATGCGCGCAGCGAGAGCTCGTCCACGATCCGCCCTTCGTCGTCGAGCGACTCGACCACCTCGGCGAGCGCGCCGATCGGGGCGGTGCAGCCGGCCTCCAGCTCGGCCAGCAGTGATCTTTCGGCGAGCACGGACGCGCGGGTGGCCGCGTCGTCCAGGCCGGTCAGGATCTCCACGGTGGCGGCATCGTCGCTGCGGCACTCCACCGCGAGCGCGCCTTGGGCGGGAGCGGGCAGCATCTGCACCGGCTCCAGCGCCTCGGTGACCGCGTCCAGCCGCTCGATACGGGCCAGTCCGGCCCTGGCCACCACGACGGCGTCCAGCTCACCCTCGCTGACCTTGCGCAGCCGGGTGTCCAGGTTGCCGCGCAGCGGGACGATGTCCAAGCCGAGACCGAGCGCCAGCAACTGGGCGGCGCGGCGCGGCGCGGAGGTGCCGACCTTGGCTCCCGCGGGCAGCTCGCCCAGCACCAGTCCGTCCCGTGCGACCAGCGCATCACGCGGATCCTCCCTGGGCGGGATGGCGGCGATTGTGAAGCGCGGGTCCTGCGCGGTCGGCAGATCCTTGTAGGAATGCACCGCGATGTCGATCGCGCCTGCGGCCAGTTCGTCGCGTAGCGCGGAGGTGAACACGCCGACGCCGATCTTCTGCACGGGATCGGCGGACAGGTCTCCGGCGGTCTTGATCACGACCAGCTCCGCCGGGTGCCCGGCGGCGATCAGCGCGTCGCGCACCGTGCCCGCCTGGGTGAGCGCGAGCAGGCTCCCCCGGGTGCCGATACGCCAAGGCGCTCGGGGGGCTTGCGTTGTCGCGTTGCCTTCTTGGTGCACCATGGTCATGCCGTCTGCCCCTGTTCCTCGCCGCGATGGCCCGCGGTGAAGTCGTCGGCCAGCGCGATCTCTCCGTCGGCCAAAGTGATCTCGGCGCGCTCGCCGGCGAGCGCGGTGATCTCCATCGGCGCGGCGACCGCCTGCGCCGCACCCGGTTTCAGTTCGAACAGCTCGCGCAGCGCCTCGGCGTAGCTGTCGCCGCCCGGCGTGGACGCCAACTGCTTGACCCGCACGGTCGGCGCGTGCAGCAGCTTGTCGACCACGCGGCGGACCGTGCGCGCGACCTCGTCGCGCTCCGGGTCGGCCAGGCCGGGCAGCCGCGAATCCAGGCGGAGCAGTTCGGCCTCGACCACCTCCGCCGCGCGCTGTCGTAGCGCGGCAACGGTCGGGGTGACCTCGGCCATCCGCTGTCCGGCAAGGTATTTGGCGAGTTCGTCGGCGACGATCGAGCGCGCGGCCGCCGTGTCGTCGGCGGCGGCGCCCGCGGCGGGATCGCGCTGCAACGTCTCGATGTCGATGAGCGTGACGCCCGGCAGCCCGGCCACGGCGTGCTCGACATCGCGGGGCAGGCCGAGATCGCAGAACACCAATGGCCGCTCCACCGTGGCGAATTCCTCGCCGCGCTCGCGGTCGGTCAGCGCGCGGTGCGTGTCGGCGAGCGTCACGACCGCGCCGACCGCGCCGGTACAGGTGACCACCACGTCGGCCGCGGCCATCGCCTCGGTGAGCCGGGACAGCTCTTTCGCCTCGGCGGTGACGCCGTGGGTGCGCGCGGTCTCAGCGAGCCTGCGCGCCCGCCCCATGGTGCGGTTCACCACGATGATCCGGCCGATTCCCGCGCGCGAAAGATGCGCTACCGCAAGGCCGCCCATCGCGCCCGCCCCGACGACCGCGGCCGTCCGACCGGCCAGCGGCCCGAGGACGTGCTGCGCACGATCCAGCGCCACCGACACCACCGAAGCGCCCGCGCGATCGATCCCGGTCTCCGCGTGCACCCGCTTGCCGACCCGCAGTGCGTGCTGGGCCAGCTCGTGCAGGGTCCGCCCAACGGCCTGCTGCGCGTCGGCGGAGGCATAGGCGCCCCGAATCTGACTGAGCACCTGCTGCTCGCCGACCACCATCGAGTCCAGGCCGCTGGCCACCGCGAACAGATGCTCGGCGGCGGCCTCGGAGTAGCGGACATAGGCGTGCTTGGTCAGATCGGGCAGTGGGAGGCCGGAGTGCTTGGTCAGCAGGTCGCCGATCTCGGCCAGGCCGCCGTGGAAGGCGTCGACCACCGCGTAGACCTCCACCCGGTTGCACGTGGAGACGATCATCGCCTCGGACACGTGACTGGAGGCGAGCAGGCGATCGATCAGCTTCGGCCGGTCGGCATCGGTGATTGCCACCTTCTCCAGCACCGATACCGGCGCGCTGCGATGCGAGATGCCGACGAGAAGAACACTCATGCGCGCGCCTCGCTAACGCCCGGCACCGCCGTGCCGCGCTGATCGATCCGCTCGCTGCGCTCACTCATGGTGTGACCACCGATCCCTTGCTGCTTGGCTCCGTTGCCGTATGCGGGGTTGCCGAGTGCTGAAGTGCCGGGTGCGCGGACCCCGCGTGCGGCGCCGGCAGATGACGGCCGATGCGGGCCGACCCACCGTGCGCGACCTCCGGTAACGAGGTCTGCTCCGCGTTGCGCACCCGTTCGAAGGAAAGCATCTGCATTTCCACGGCCAGATCCACGCGGCGCACCTCGACCGACTCCGGCGCCACCAGCTCGCACGGAGCGAAGCTCAGGATCGACTGCAAGCCGGCCGCGACAAGGCGATCGCACACGTCCTGGGCCGCGTCGTCGGGAACGGTGATGACCGCGATGGTCGGCTCCAGCTCCGCGACCGCTTCGGCCAGTTCGGCGACATCACCCACCACCAGACCGGCGACCGACATGCCGATCACCTCGGGGTGGCTGTCGAACATGCCGACCACGCTGAATCCGCGCCGCCGGAAGCCGCCGTACCCGACCAGGGCCCGGCCCAGATTTCCCGCACCGACCAGCACCACGCGGTGGCCCTTCGACAGGCCGAGCACGTCCTCGATCCTGGAACGCAGCTTGGCCACGTCGTACCCGACGCCACGAACTCCGTTGGGGCCGAGGAAGGACAGATCCTTGCGCAATTTGGCCGAATTGACACCCGCCGCGACAGCCAGTTCCTCACTCGATACGATGGCAACACCGTCGTCGGCCAACATGGCGAGGACCCGAAGATAGGTAGCCAGCCGCGCGACGGTGGCCTGCGGGATGTCTTTCTGCAGAGCCCTGCCGGAGACGCCGCCTGGCGCCTCATGCTGCTCTGTCACGTCGTCGGCTCCTCGTCCCGGACCCTCGGGCACCGGTTCGTCGTTCGACCCTCTGACCCGGGACGGTCCGGTGCCACGGTGTCGAAGTTTCGGATTTCGGGGCGGCTCCGCAGCCTCGGCATGCGGGTCGCGTGCCACCACCGTAACTGCTTGTGAAGCCCTGCACAAAGTCGGTGAAATTGGCCTCATTTTCCGTCCCGACCAGGGCAGCGGCCGAAACGGGCCGGAAACCGCGTCGCTCAGCGGCTCAGGTCGGCTCGCAACCGGGTCTCGTCGACATCGAAATAGCTGTGTTCGCGGCCGTCGAGCAAGACGACGGGAAGCCGGTCGCCGTACTCCGCACGCAGGCCAGGGTCGGTTGCGGCGGCTTCGTCGACGTCGAGGGTTGCCGGTTGGATACCGAATTCGGCACAGATCACGCGCAGCTGTTCCAGCGCTGTCGCACACAGACCGCAGCGGGCCCGGGTAAGCAATGTCACCGAATGTGTGGGATTGGTCATGACGAATATTTAATCGGGGGCCCGCTCGCCTCGACGGCTCGGTACGCGCCACTCGATGGTGTCGCAGACCGCCTTCTGCGGTGACTGTCACCCGATCCGGCTACTGTTGACATGGTTCGCGCGACGGGCGGAGGTACTGGTGCCGGAACGATCGAAGGTGGCAAGGGCCGGATTCATCGCGGGACGGTTCGGTGAGTTTCCGGCTCGGTGGAATCTGAGCCAGATGGGCCAAGGGCTGCAGGACCAGCTCGCCCGCATCTCGCGCAGCCCCTTCGGCCCGAGCGAAGAGGAATTGCGCGCCAACCTGGCGGGTGAGGCGAGTGCGGACGCCGCGCTGACATTGCACGACGCGGAGCTGGCCGCGGGCGAGGCGGAAGCCGCGGGACCGGAGGCGCCGCGCGACCTGACCGCGGCAGCGTTCTTCGACGTCGACAACACCATGGTGCAGGGCGCGTCGATCGTCCATTTCGCCCGCGGGCTTGCCGCGCGCAAGTACTTCAAGACCTCCGATCTGGTGGACGTGGCCTGGAAGCAGGTGAAGTTCCGGGTCACCGGCAAGGAAAGCAGCACCGACATGGCCAGCGGCAAGGAAAAGGCGCTGGAGTTCATCGCCGGCCGCTCCACCGCCGAACTCGCCGCGCTCGGCGAGGAGATCTATGACGAGATCATCGCCGACAAGATCTGGCCAGGCACCCGCGCGCTCGCCCAGATGCACCTGGACGCGGGCCAGCAGGTATGGCTGGTGACCGCGACACCGGTCGAGCTTGCGCAGGTGATCGCGAAACGGCTCGGTCTGACCGGCGCGCTGGGCACCGTCGCCGAAAGCGTGGACGGGAACTTCACCGGACGTCTGGTCGGTGACATCCTGCACGGCCTCGGCAAGGCGCACGCGGTGCGCACGCTGGCGATCCGCGAAGGCCTGAACCTCAAGCGGTGCACCGCCTACTCCGACAGCCACAACGACGTGCCGATGCTTTCGCTGGTCGGCACCGCGGTGGCGATCAACCCGGATTCGGACCTGCGTGAGGTCGCGAAGAATCGGGGCTGGGAGATCCGCGACTTCCGGACCGGGCGCAAGGCCGCCAAGATCGGCGTGCCGACCGCACTCGCTCTCGGCGCCGCGGGTGGCGCCGTCGCCGCGGCAGTGACCCGCCGCCGCGACAGCAGCTAGCCGTTCACCCCGTGAAGACGTTGCGGCGCTTGGTGAGCAGCTTGTAGAGCGTCTGCTGGATGGTCTCGCGCACCTGGTCGGTGATCTCGAACATGGTCATCGGGTCGTCGGCTGCCTCCGGCTCGTAGCCGGTGGTCGCGATGGGGGTGCCGAACTCGATGTACCACTTCGACGGCAGCGGCATCGCGCCGAGCACGCCCAGGTGCGGGAACAGCGGCGTCACCGGGAAATATGGCAGCCCGAGCAGCCGGGCCAGCGGCTTGAGATCGGCCAGCTTCGGGTAGATCTCCTCGGAACCCACGATGGAGCACGGGATGATCGGCACGCCGGTGCGCACCGCCGCGGCGACGAAACCGCCGCGTCCGAAGCGCTGCAGTTTGTAGCGGTCGGTGTACTGCTTGCCCACGCCCTTGAAGCCTTCCGGGAATACACCGGTCAGCTCACCGGAGCGCAACAGCCGTTCGGCGTCCTCGCGGCAGGCCAGCGTGTGCCCTGCCTTGCGGGCCAGGACCCCGAGGACCGGCATCTCGAAGATCAGGTCGGCGGCGAGCAGGCGCAACGCACGCTGCTTGGGGTGCCTGTCGTGCACGGCCAGCTGCAGCATCAGACCGTCCAGTGGCACGGTGCCCGCGTGGTTGGACACGATCAGTGCGCCGCCCGCTTCGGGGATGTTGTCCATCCCGCTGACCTCCACCCGGAACCACAGGTCCGACAGCGGGCGCAGCGCGGGCAGGATGAGCGACTCGAGCAGGTGCTCGTCGAAACCGAACTCGTCGACCTGGTAATCGCCGGTGAACCTGCGGCGGGCGAAATCGGCGGTCTTGGTGACCTGCTTGCCGAGTGCGCCGCGCACCATTTCCGACACCGACCGCGGCGCGGGCGGCGCCACTGTGGCGCGCCGCTCGATCAGCGACGTCACCGGACTGGGAGCGGAAAGGCGTCGCGGCACAGGCCGCTGGCGCGCCTCTACCTGGAGGTCGTGCAGTTGGATGACCTTTGCTACGTCACTCATTGATGTGCTCCCGTACCGGCCCCGAGCAGGCCGAGCAGTTTGTGTTCTGCGGCGTCGATCCACGCTGGATCGACTACGGGCCGCAACGCTGCGCCCCCGATGAAGTCGTCGAACGCCTGTACCGTCGTCCAGCGCGGCTCGAACCCGAGTTCGGTGCGCATCCGCGTGGTGTCCAGGCCACAACCGAAGTGGAAATAGTCGAGCTGTTCGGTGGAGAACTCGCGCATCACCGGACCCATCAGCAGGCGCCCCGCGGTGCGGAACACCGTGAAGGGCACCGGCAACTCGAGCCGGCCCGCCCGCCGGACCGCCTGCGAGAGCGACAGCGCGCCGTCACCGGCGATGTTGTACGTGCCGCTCGCCGCGTTGCGCGCCGCGAGGGTCAGCGCGGCCACCGCGTCCTCCTCGTGCAGCAGCTGCATCCTGGCGTCCCGGCCGAATACGGTCGGTGTCACCGGCGAACGCAAATATTGCACACCGCGCGCGGCCAGTCGCGGACCCACGATCGGGGCGAAGCGCAGAATTGACGTGGCGATATCGGGACGCCGGCGCGCGAGCCCGCGAACATAACCTTCGATATCGATCAGGTCGCGCGCAAACCCGCCCCGCGGCGGCGTGCGCGCACTCATTTCCTCGCTGAATTTCGCGGGATCCTTTGCGCTGCACCCGTACACCGCCGAGGAGGAGCGCAACACCACCCGGCGCACCGACGGCGCCTTCTGACACACGGCGAACAGCTGCATCGCGCCGAGGACGTTCAGATCCTTCATCACCGCGCGACCGCCGCCCGCTGGGGGGCGGGCCAGCACGGCGGTGTGCACCACCGTGTCCACCCCGCCACCATCGATCACTTTACGGATCAACGGGTTTCGAATGTCGGCGCGCACGAATTCCGCGCGGCCCATGCGCCGCTGCAACTCCCGGCCGGGTGTCATCGTGTCGACGGCGAGAATGCGCTCGATGCCGGGAACCTGGGCGAGTCGCGCGACGACCGTGCCACCGAAGAACCGGCTGGCTCCGGTGACCAGCACTACCCTCGGTGTGTGTCCTTCCCGACCCTCAGAACCCACCGGCACCCGCTTCCCGTCGGCCAGCCGCGTTGTGTTTATTCCCGGTCCTAGCGTAGCGGGTGCCTACCCGCTCACCGAGGTTATTAACCAGGATCTAACGATGACTTCAGTCACCTGATACAAATGCCGATTCCAAAATTTCAACTTTCAAATGAAAGGCCCGTCACCTATTGGTGACGGGCCTCCGCAGCTACCGCGCAGCGACGCTTACTTGCCGAGTTTGCGACGCTGAACACGCGTGCGGCGAAGCAGCTTGCGGTGCTTCTTCTTCGACATGCGCTTGCGGCGCTTCTTGATCACAGAACCCATAGGGTTGTCCTCGCGTTCTCTCTACTCGGCGCGCACGCTCTCCGTACGCGATTGCCGGACGCCCAACCGCCGGGCCCCGGCGGACCAGCCGGGGTCGCTCGACAAGCTCACGCCCTGTGTTCGCGCCGCCGGAGACCACGAGGCAACCAACAGCGATGCCACCGGCGGGCGAACACGAACCGAAGAGCTATCGTACCGGCCCGCCCCGGTAGTCCCGAAACCGCCTCATCCAGCGTCGAAATAGGAGGTTTCCAGATAGTCGTGCACCGCTTTGGCGTGCACTCGGAACGATCGACCGACGCGCACGGCGGGCAACTCGCCCGAGTGCACGAGCCGATACACCGTCATCTTGGATACCCGCATCAGATTCGCCACTTCGGCGACGGTGAGAAACTGAGTGCCGCCGCCGAGCACGGATTGCCCCTGCGACGCGGCCTCACGCTGGGTACGGGAATTCCCCCGACCGCCTGCGGGACCGGAGCCGCCGGACGCTCCGGAACTTGCAGACATCTTATTCGAAGACATCATTGCACCATTGACCTCCGGCACGTCCGCGCCGCCGGCTTCCCCACCGGCGGAACAGACACGCACGTGCTCCTTGAAGCTTAGCGGGACCAGTGGTGTTATTGCGACGGGAGTGAGAAATCGGGTTTTCCGATCGGAAATAGACCGGTCATTCCGCTGACGCGCCCTGTTCGGCCGACCGTTGCTTGGCCGCGTAAAGCGCCTCGATGAAGGACGAGCGCAGTCCGCCGCGCTCCAGCTCGCGCATCGCGGCCGCGGTGGTGCCCGCGGGCGAGGTGACCGCGGCGCGCAGTTCCGCGGCGGTCTGGCCGGACCCGTCCAGCAGGGCGGCGGAGCCGACCATGGTCTGCACCACGAGCTGGGTGGCGACATCCCTGGTCAGTCCGAGCCCGACACCCGCGTCCACCATGGCCTCGACGATCAGGAAGAAGTAGGCGGGCCCCGATCCGGACACCGCGGTGACCGCGTCCATCTGGCTCTCCGCGACGGTCACCACCTTGCCCACCGCGGCGAGCATCTCGGTGACCAGCTCTAGATGCTGATCGCGTGCGTACCGACCCGGTGCGATCACGCTCATGCCCTGCCCCACCAGCATCGGCGTATTCGCCATCACCCGCACGACCGGGAATCCGGCGGGCAACTTGCCCTCCAACCGGGAGGTCGGCACACCCGCAGCCAACGAAACCAGCACCTGATCGCGGTCGCTGCCCAGCTCGGCCTTGCCCAACGGGGCGAGCACGGCGTCCACGTCGCCCGGCTTCACCGCGATCACCAGCAGATCCGCGCCGACGGCCGCATCGGTCACGTCGTCGGTGACCCGGATGCCGAGACGATCGGCGATCAGATCGGCCCGTTCCCGATGCGTCTCGACGACGACCAATTCCTTGGCCAGTCGCCCGGATTCCAGCAAACCGGCGACCAACGCCTCACCGATGCGGCCGCCGCCGATCACCGCAATTCTCGTCATGGGTGTCAAGGCTAGACGGCACGCACTCGCGCTCAGCGCTGGGGAACGAGCGCAAGTTGACGACTCTGGGCGACGACGCCCCCGGTCGAGTCCAGCACCAACTGGTCCTCGTCGAACATCCGCCCGCCGACCTCATGCGTGGTCGCGATGATCCGCAGCCAGCCGGGTGCGGGCCTGCGGCGCAGGTAGGTGGTCATCTGTACGGTGGGCGCCCAGCCGAAGTGCCCGAGGTTCGCCGGCACCGGCGGGCTCATGTCGGCGGTCATCATCGCGAAGAACATGGCGACGTCGGGGTCCTGCTCGTCGCCCGGCCGCGGACGCATCCACAGTCGCAGGCGCGGTTCACCTTTCTCGCTGTCGAGGAAGCGGGCCCATTCGCGGTCGAGGTAGATGTCGGCGCCCTGGCCTACGTGCACCACCTCGCCCATCGGCGAGCCCGGCTGGTAGCCGATCGCGTCGGCAGGCGGCTGCGCGGGCATGTCGGCGTGCTGCGGCGCGTAGATCGGGTCGGCGTCGTCCAGGCGGCCGAAGGTCAACGCCGTGCGGACCAGGACACGGCCGTTCTGGATGAGCTCGGTGTCGGCCAGGCAGATCTGGCGGCCGACCTTGCGGATGCGCACCTCGTACTCGACCTCGCCGGGATCGGGCGCGCCGAGGAAGTCGGAACTCGCGGCGATCGGGGCCATGCCGACCAGGGCAGGATCGGTCGCGCGCAGCCAGTTGGTCGCCGCCGCAGCGCTGGCAGCGACCATCGTCCCGCCGTGCACCTTCGGACCGATGGTCCAGATCTCGTCGATGACGCCCAGGTAGCGGCCGGTGTCCGGGGTGGACGGCGTCAGTTCGGTCAGCGCGCACACCTGGCTGAAAGGCGCCTCGGCCGTGGCAGCCGGGCCGAGATCGGCCGTCAGCTCCGTCGTCATCCTCACTCCTGTCGTCCATGACGCCGCCGAGCAGCGTTCGTACAGCGTACAACGCAGGGTGTGGCACCGAATTTCGTTGTGCCGGCGGTTGGGACGAGCATCACATCGGCGGCTCGGCCGAGGCGTGGTTCGCCCCGGTGGGCGCGGGCGCGGCGGCGGCAACGTGGAGGTGCCCGCGCGCGAACGCCAGCGTGCGGTGCAGCATGGCGGCCCGGTCCTGGGTGGTGCGAGCATTCTGCGTGTTGATCTCGGCCACCACTTGGCCGGTGAAGCCGGCGCGCACCAGACTCTCGCACACCTCGACACACGGCTGGGTGCCCTCGCCGGGAACCAGATGTTCGTCGTGGGCAGCGCCGCGGCCGTCGGCCAAGTGCAGGTGCGCCAAGCCAGGGCCCATGCGGGCGGCCAAGGCAAGCGGGTCGGTGCCCGCGGTCGCGGTGTGCGACAGATCGAGGGTGTAGTGCCGGAAACCGGTGTCGGTGGGGTCATAGGACGGGCTGAACGCGGTGAGCGCCGGACCGGGCCCGCCGCGCCGCTCCAGCCGTTTGACCGCGCCTTCGCGCCTGCCGAACAGTGTGTCCGCCCGCATCGGGAACATGTTCTCCACCGCGACGATGACCGGGCTGTTCTCCTCCAACTCGGCGACCTGCGCGGCGAACCCCGCCGCGTAGCGGCGCTGCCACCGAAACGGCGGGTGCACCACCACGGTTCGCGCGCCGAGCGCCTCCGCGGTACGCACACTGCGCTCGAGCTTCGCGATCGGGTCCGAGCCCCACACCCGCTGCGAGATCAGCAGGCACGGCGCGTGCAGGGCGAGCACCGGGACACCGTATCTGCGGGAGTAGGTCTGGACGGTGGCGATGCTCTGACTGGCCGGTTCCGCCCAGACCATCAATTCGACGCCGTCGTAGCCGAGTTCGGCCGCGTATCGGAATGCGGCCTCGGCATTCTGCGGGTACACCGAAGCCGTCGACAGGCCGACCTGGATCGGCGTCGGCCGAGACGCGCCACCGGATTCATCCGGCGAGACGGCTCCGGTCCACGAGCCCGCCGCGGGCGCCTGCCGCACCCTGTTCTCGCCCGCCTGCCCGATTTTGCCCACCGCCGCTCCCTACTCAGTTCGTGCTGAGGAGAAAGGCTAGCGGCCCCAAGGTGACGAAGATCCCCACGACGACGGCGATCACCGTGCTGAGGATGTCGTCGGTCCTGCGCAGAATCCGCACCAGGGCCACCAAGCCGAGAATCACGATCATCGCCAGGGCCAGCGCCACCCAGGGCAGCATCTCCCACATGCGCTCGAAACCCTTGAACAGCAACATTCCCGCGACGGCCGCCCCGGTGCTCTGGCCGCCCAGGATCATCCACTGGCGCCGGTTGGCATCGTCCTCCGCCTTCTTGACCGCCCGCGACCGCCGCGGTGACCTGGCGCGGGCGCGCTCGGCGGCCTCGGTCTCCTCGTCGTCGTCCAGCTCGATCGGCTCGTAGACATCGGTGGCGCCGTCCAGCTCCCCGACGTCGACGGCCGAACGCTCGGCAGGGCGCGCGCCGCGCCTGCCCCGCCGGTCCGCTCCGGCGCGCTCGCTCCGCTCCATGCCGTCGCGCAGCAGGTCACCCGCGACCGTCTGGCCGGAAAGCAGTTGCTGGTCCTGACTGGCCAGTGACCACGCGGCGGTCGGGATGCTGCCGGACTCCGGGCCCGGGTCCTGCGACTTGTGGCGCCGAACGGACCAGGCTGGAAGGCCGTTCTCGCCCGCGGCGTTGCGCCCGGGTGACCTTCGGTGCGCCTCCGGCTGTGGATCGGGAGGAAGCGGCCGTCCCGGCTTCGGTCTCGCGTCGGGCAGCGGCAGCGGCTCCGACTCGGGTGCGAAGCCGCCCGTGGCCGGGGACCATGCCGCGGTGCTCGGGCCGAGTTCCTCGACCGCCTCCGCCGCCTCGGCCGCCCTGCGTCTGGCCGCGCGGCCGCCTTGGACACCGTTGCGCTCGGGGAGCCCGTTCGACCTGCCGCGTTCGGACCGGCCGAAGCCGGACTCATCGAAGTCCGCGTGGCCGGTGCGGCCGAGTTCGGCGCCCCTGTGGTCGGGCAGCACGTCCCGGCCGTACGGGTCGGGCCGGATCTCGTGCCAGGACCGTTCGTCGGTGGCCTCCTCCTCCGGCTCATCCCGTCTGCGCCTGCGCCCGGAGCGTGGCGGCGGCTCGGGCACGGCACCGCTGGATGGCGGGTCCGGCACATACGGGCCCGGCGCGGCCGAAAAGAGTTCGGACACCGGGGTATCCGGCGAGAGTGGGTCGAAAGGCGCACCGTGCCGCGCGGAGGTGGGCATCTCCCGGCCCGGCATCACCCGGCTCGACCACCCAGACCCAGGATCGTCCGCCCGCGGCGGCTCGGGCTGGGCATAGCCGGCCAGCGGGTCGTACATCGAAATCGGGCCCGACATGGGCGAATACGCCGACGGATCGGGCTCGGGTTCCGGTGCGTAGGAAACCGGCTCGGGCGCGGGGGGGTCGAACGAGGGCGGTGCGTACGCAGGCTCCTCCTCCGCGACGGAATCGGGCGCGGCATGCGCCGAATGGCCGCCGCCCTCCCGGATGACCGGCAGGTCGCCGGTCAGTTCGGCAACGGAGATACCGCGACCGCTGCGGCGACGCCTGCCCCCGCCGGACGAGGCGGCACCCTGCTGGCCGTTGCGTGCCAGCAGCTCCGCGACCGACAGCTGCTTGGAGTCGTCACTCATGCCCGCGCCTCGCTGACGCTCGGCACCGGCACGAGCGAGAGCTCGGCTGTGTCCATTGTTCGCTCGCTGCGCTCACTCATGACGACACCGTCCCGATCGGGCCCGACAGCGGCGCGCCACCGCCGGGCGCCGGCTTACCGTCTCCGGCCGCCGGGCCCGCTGAGTAGATTGCTTCGGGTCCACCATTCATATCGGTATCCAGTTTGCGCAGGATGAGCCCTTCGCGCAGCGCCCACGGACAAATCTCCAACGTATCCAGCGATAGTGCCCGCATACTCGCCTCCGCGACCAGTGCGCCAGCCACCAATTGCTGTGACCGATCGGAACTTACGCCTTCCAATTCTGCACGGTCCGACGCCGTCATCCGCGAGATGAACGCAATCAGTTGGCGCAGACCTGAGCTGGTCAGTGTACGGCGCACCCGTGGGCCGGCGGTGGAAGGAGCCGCGCCGGTCAGTCTTGCCAGGGATCTGAACGTCTTCGATGTGCCGACGGCGAGGTCGGGCTTGCCCGGCTCGATCAGCTTCTTCGCCGGGACCACCAGCTCGGCGTCGAGCCAGTCGCGCAGCACGGCGACCCTGCGCTTGCCCGGTGGATCCTCGCGCAGCCATTCCCTCGTCAACCGGCCCGCACCCAGTTGCAGCGATAACGCGACGTCGGGTTCCTCGTCGCCGCCGTTGGTCATCTCCAGCGATCCGCCACCGATGTCCAGATTGAGGATGCGCCCCGCGCTCCAGCCGTACCACCTGCGCACCGCGAGAAAGGTCAGCCGCGCCTCGTCGACGCCGGAGAGCACCTGCAGGTCGACACCGGTCGACGCGCGCACCTCGGCGAGGACCTCGTCGGAGTTGGTCGCCTCGCGCAGCGCCGAGGTGGCGAACGGCATCAGCTCGACGCACCGGGACGTCTCGGCGATGCTGGCGAATTCGGCGACGGTGTCGATCAGCCGCTGCGCGCCCGCCTGGGTGATGCGGCCGGCCTCGTCGATGTTCTCCGACAGCCGCAGAGTTGCTTTCGTCGAGCTCATGGGCAGGGGATGACCGCCACGATGCGCGTCCACCACGAGCAGGTGAACGGTATTGCTTCCGACGTCGAGTACCCCAAGCCGCACATGAACACGGTACTGGGTGCGGGGGCACTTCAGCCCAGGCGATCGAACTGTTAGCGTCCTCAATTGTGACGGTAGGCGCATCCACGAGCGGCCCGACCCGGTCCCGACCAGCGGGGAAGATCGACCCGGCTTCCGAAGTCGATCTCGACTTCCCCCGGGAATGGGTCGAGTTCGTCGATCCGGCAAACGACGAGCATCTGATCGTCGCCGATATGACGTGGCTGCTGTCGAGGTGGACGTGCGTCTTCGGCACACCAGCCTGTCAGGGCATTCTGGCCGACCGGCCCGACGACGGTTGCTGCTCACACGGCGCCTTCCTCTCCGACGACGACGATCGCAAACGGCTGCAACGCGCTGTGAAAATGCTCACACCGCGGGATTGGCAGCTGCGGGACGAAGCCACCGACGAGGAAGGCAAGGTCACCAAGAAGGGCTACCTGGAACTCGACGAGCTGGACGACGAGCCCGCGCTGCGCACCCGCCGGTTCGACGGCGCCTGCATCTTCCTCAACCGTCCCGGCTTCGAGGGCGGCGTCGGCTGCGCACTGCACACCATGGCGCTGCGCCGCGGCATCGAACCGCTGGAAGTGAAGCCCGACGTGTGCTGGCAGCTACCCATCCGCCGCACCCAGGAGTGGGTGGACCGCCCCGACGGCGTACAGATTCTGCGCACCGTGATCACCGAATACGACCGCCGCGGCTGGGGTCCGGGCGGAGCCGACCTGGACTGGTACTGCTCCGGCTCCCCCGACGCCCATGTCGGCAGCAGGCCGGTCTGGCAGACCTACGCGCCGGAGCTGACCGAGCTGATCGGCGCTCCCGCCTATGAGGAGCTGGCCAGACATTGCAAGCGCCGGGAAGGCCTCGGCCTGATCGCCGTGCACCCAGCCACTGTGCACGCCGAGCGGATGCGTGATTCCGATCGTCCGTCCGCCTGATCGTTTGCCAACCGAGCGCCCGCTCGGTGCGCCCGTGCACGCGCCGGGTTCACCCTCTCGCCATGCGAGCTTCACTCGAATGGGGTTTGATGTGCCGCTATGTCGAAGAAAGTTCTCACCATGGCGACCATCGCGGTGGGCGCCGCCCTCTCGCTGACCGGAGTAGCCCACGCGGAGCCGAACGGCGACCCGCACAAGTTCTACGACTTCACCTCGGAGTTCGTCGCCGCCACCGATCCGGCCGCGGTCAACGCCAAGGCCGCGGGCAAACTCGTCATCGCGAGCCCGTACGGCACCTCGCACACGATCGCCTGCCGCGGCACCACCACCGCGGACCTCTACGACTGCATGCAGGAAGACGATCTGGGCTGGATCACCCTGCAGAAGACCGAGACCCCCCTCGGCACCACATGGATCTACTTGCCGTAACCGCCTCTCCGGGTCTTCAGGCCGTACTAGTCGGGTAGCGCGGGATCTGCGTTCAGGTCCTGCGTTTGGTGCCGCTCGGGTTCTGGGCGTGCCCGGGGAGTTACCCATGTGCTCACGAAATCAGCTGCGCTGTTCGGTGAGCACATGGGTGTCGCGGCTGGGGTGCATGGGAGGACCGCGAAGGGGCTCGGCTTCGTTCTAGGCTTCCAGTTTGTAGCCGAGGCCGCGGACGGTGACCAGGTGCTCCGGCTTGGCCGGGTCGGCCTCGATCTTCGAGCGCAGTCGCTTGACGTGCACGTCCAGGGTCTTGGTGTCGCCGACATAGTCCGCGCCCCAGACGCGGTCGATCAGCTGACCGCGGGTGAGTACACGCCCGGAGTTGCGCAGCAGGTATTCGAGCAGGTCGAATTCCTTGAGCGGCAACGTGACCGGCTTGCCGTTCACCATGACCGTGTGCCGGTCGACGTCCATCCGGACCGGACCGGCCTCGAGCACGCCGCTCTCACTGGAACCGTCCAGGTCCTCGCCCGCGCCGCGCCGCAACACCGCGCGGATGCGCGCGATGAGCTCACGCGCCGAATACGGCTTGGTGACATAGTCGTCGGCGCCGAGTTCCAGGCCGACCACCTTGTCGATTTCACTGTCGCGCGCGGTGACCATGATCACCGGTACGCCGCTGCGGGTGCGCAGCTGCTTACACACGTCGGTGCCGCTCATGCCGGGCAGCATGAGATCGAGCAGAACGATGTCCGCCCCGGACCGGTCGAACTCGGCGAGCGCGGATGGCCCGTCACCGACCACGGTGACCTCGAAACCCTCCTTGCGCAGCAGGAACGCGAGCGGATCGGCCAGCGACTCCTCATCCTCGACGATCAGAACACTCGTCATCTGCGTGCCTCCACACCATTCGGTCGGCCCGCCCCCGAGGGGCGCGGGCTTGTTTCTATCGTGCTCACCACGGCGCCGTCGTGGTCGTCGTCGGCGCCTGCTTCGTGGTGGGCGGGTATGCGCAAGGTGAACGTCGATCCAGTGCCCAACTTGCTCCACAGGGTGATTTCCCCGTTGTGGTTGGCGGCCACGTGTTTGACGATAGCCAGACCGAGCCCGGTGCCGCCCGTGGCGCGGGAACGCGCCTTGTCGGACCGGAAGAATCGTTCGAAAACCCGCTCTTGGTCTTCCTTGGCGATGCCGATGCCGCGGTCGGTGACCGCCATCGCCACGTGATCGCCGCGCAGCGAGCGGCTCACCGACACGTGCGAACCGGGCGGTGAATAGGCGATGGCGTTCTCCACCAGGTTGGACAGAGCGGTGACCAGCAGAGTTTCATCGCCGAGCACCTCGAGACCGCTGGGCCGGTCGGTGCTGACCGTGATACCGGCGGCCTCGGCCGCGGTGCGCGAGCGGTCCACCGCCTGCATCACCACGGTGTCCACGTCCACCACCTCGAGCTCGGGCAGCTTCTCCGCGCCTTGAAGGCGCGAGAGCGCGATGAGTTCGGTCACCATCTTGCCGAGCCGACGCGATTCGCCGAGCACGCGCTGGCCGAAGTGACGTACCGCCTCCGGGTCCTCCGCCGATTCCAGCATGGCCTCGGCCAGCAGGCTCATCGCGCCGACCGGGGTCTTGAGCTCATGGCTGACGTTGGCGACGAAGTCGCGCCGGGTGGCCTCCATGCGCGCCTGCTCGGAATCGTCGTCGGCGAACAGCACGGTGAACGTGGTCTCTTCGCGCGATAGTTGCCTGGCCACGCCACGCACGGCGATGCGGCCGCGGCCGGGGACCGGGTTCTTGGCGGTGAGATCGAACTCGGCGGACTCACCGGTGGCCAGCACTTTCTCCACCGCGGCCCAGGCGCGCTCGTCGAGCAGGCGGTTGCGGACCAGGCCGAGTTCCTCCGCACGCGGGTTGACCAGCACGACGTCGCGGTATTCGTCGACCACCGCGATGCCGCTTTCGGAGGCGAGCACGATCAGGTCGAGGACCTGCGACATGGTGAGACCCGACTCGGCCTGCCTGCGGGCGGCCTGCCTGGCATTCACATACGGGATAAGTAGCCCGCCGACTGCCAGGCCGACGACAGCCGCGACGACTGCCAACAGCACGGCCTGGGGAACACTCACACTTGAATCGTACGGTCGCCGACCGGTTGGCCAACTCCGGGTACACGAAGTTTCGCGCAGGTCATGGCCCCTTACGAACTCGTTCGCCGCATGTTTACGCATCGTTCGCTCGCCCGCGTCTCTCCCCCCTCTGTCGGCGCCCTTAGGCCGTACCAGTCGGGTGGCAAGGGATTTGCGCTCAGGTCCTGCGATCGGCGCTCCCCCGCCTTTCCGGGCCTTCAGGCCGTACCAGACGGGTGCCGCAGGCTTTGTGTTCAGATCCTGCGCTGGATGCCGCTCGGGTTTTGGGTGTTCCCGGGGGAGTTACCCATGTACGTACGAAATCAGTCGTCGCGGTCAGTCGTCGTCGCTGGCGTCGGTCAGTGCCTCGTTCACCGCTCTGCCGTGTTTGTCGACCCAGTCGCCGAGGGCGTAGATCGGGATCAGCAGGTCTTTGCCCGCCGGGGTCAGCTCGTATTCCACCCGCGGCGGGGCCTCGGCGTAGCGGTGGCGGCGCACCAGGGTCATCTGTTCCATGCGGCGCAGGGTCTGCGTCAGCATCTTCTGGCTGATCCCGCCGATGGCCGCGCGCAGGTCGCCGGGACGCATCGGACCCTCGCGCAGCATGTACACGATCACCGGCAACCAGGAGTTGCCGAAGATGTCGACGCCCATCCGGGCGGGGCAGTCGGATTCGAAGTCGCCATAGGTCGCGAATTCCACCCGCGCGGCGGTGATCGGTTCGGTCGGGGCTGCGCTCACCGATCCAGCTTGCCACCGACGTTGCGCACCCTGAAGTGCCTATCGGAATTCGTAGCGTCGGTGCCGAACGATTTTCGAGTGAGGAGTTCAGATGCGAATCGGAATCATCGGTGCGGGTGCGATGGCCCTGGCACTTGGCGGCGGTTGGACGAAGGCCGGGCACGAGGTGCTCGTCGGCGCCCGGTCCGCCGACGCCGCGGCGGAGCTCGCCGCCGCGCTCGGCGCACAGGCCGCAACCATCACCGAGGCTGCGGGTTTCGGCGATGTCGTGGTGCTGGCGCTACCGGTCTCGGCTTTGACGGAGGTGCTGCACGCCACCCGGGAACTGCTGGTCGGCCGGGCCGTAATCGACTGCACCAACGCCTTCGCTCCGGACGCGGCGGCTCCGGAGGGATCGACCGCCTTCGTGCTCGCCGAAGACGCTGTCGCCGAACGGATCGCGGCGCAGGCCCCAGGAGCGCATGTGGTGAAGGCCTTCAACCTGTGTGCCGCGGAAGTGTGGCAGTCGCAGGAGCGGACGTTCGACGGACGCCGCCTGGGCGTACCGATCTGCGGCGACGACGAGAACGCGGTGGGACTGGTCACCACCCTTGCAGAAGACCTCGGTTTGCACGCTATCCCGGCCGGCGGGCTGCACCGCGCCAGGTATCTGGAGGCGATGTCGGTGTTCACCGTTGGCCTCTGGTTCGCCGGACACGATGCGCGCGCGATGTTCCCGCCGCTGGAGGCCGCGTTCGCCGTAGCCGACTGACAGCTGTGCCACAGCCTGATCGTCGGGCGGGCGCGCCCGCAGCTACCAGCCCGGATTTCCGCGGACCGGGATGTTGACGAAGCTCGGCCGCTCGGAATCCAGTTGCACATGCTGTGGCCGCAGGCCGGTGTCGATGAGCATCGGCAGGATGGGCAGGCCCTTGGGGAAGTTGCCCGCGTACACGTCGACCCGCAGGCGGTGGCCCGGCTGCAGGATCGCCTCGGTGGCGGGCAGCGCGATGTCCAGCGTGGTCGCCTCGCCGGGGACCGTCGGCTGCCGCTGGTCCAGCGAGGTGAACGGGCGCGGGTCGGTGTAGTCGCCGTTGGCCGACTTGGTGCTGTTCGCGTCGTCGATCGCGCGCAGCGAGGCCATGAGCTGCCCCGACGACAACACGGTGGACTGGCCGTCCGGCGCGACGTCGTTCACGGTGACTACCCAGTAGCCGTCGGCGGCGTCCTGAACGGTGTTGAGCCGCACCGCGATCCGGCCGGAAACCGAGGTCGGCTCGGCGACCGGGGCGCTGGTGAAGGTCAGCCCGTTCAGCTCCTGGATCCTGGAGTCCTTCGCGCAGCCGTCGATGACCGACAACGCGCCCGCGCTGCCTTGCGCAGCGTCGTTGGAGCACATGCTGGTCAAACCCGGTGCGACGGTCAGGCGGGCGGTCTCGCCGGTGGCCGCCGAGGTGAGCGAGCCGTCGTAGAGGCTGTTCGCCGTGCCGCTGGGCGCGGCGGACAAGTACATTCTGCGGTGCACCGCTTGTGCCTGCCCCGCCTCGTCGCGCGGCACCGCGAACGAGTCGGTGGTGACCCAGCCGCCGCCCTGCTGGCGCAACGTGACCGGACCGTACTGCTCGATGCCGTTGTCGATGTCTTTGAGCCACTTGTCGAACCAGGCCCGCTGCAATACATCCAGCCGCGGCGGCAACCCCGGTTTGCCGTACTCGTTGCCCGAGTTGATGTGGTAGGTATTGCCGACCAGCAGCTGTTTCTGGCCGGGCGGCAGCGGGATCTCGTTGTAGATCTTGGATTGTGAGTAGGTGAACAGGTCGTGCCAGCCGCCGGTGACGAAGGTCGGTGTCTGGATCCGGCTCGGATCGCCCAGCCAGTCCCGGCGCGGCTGGGAGTCGGCGGTCAGCAGTTCCGTGGCGCGCGGGTCGAGATCCTCCATCCGCGCGGTGGTGTAGACGTTGAGCAGAACGTCCATGAACGTCAAGGGGTCTCGGGCGCGGTCGGCCAACCAGGTGGTGTCGAGCTGCCCGGTGAGCACCGATGCGAGGTCGGGAACCAGCTTGAGTCCGTTGATCGCGGTGAGCCACAGCGGGATGAAGTTGAAGCCGAAGCCGCCGCCGGGCGCGAGCACGTCGTTGACCAGGTCACTGCCCGGCACGACCGGGAAGATCGCCTGCAGGGCGGGTGGGCGCTGCTCGGCGGCCTGCACCTGGTTGATCGCGGAGTAGGAGATGCCGTTCATGCCGATGCGTCCGTTGGACCACGGCTGCCGCGCCGCCCAGTCGATCACCTCCACGGTGTCCTGCTGCTCGCGCCCGCGCAGCATGTCCCAGACACCCTGGGAGAAGCCGGTTCCGCGCACGTCGACGACCAGCTGGGAGTAGCCGCTCTTGATCAGCTGGCGGTCGACGGTGAAGTTGCGCAGCTCGCCACCGCCGAACGCCTTGGTCAGGTCGGTGACCCCGGACAGCGGGGTTCCGCTCATATCGATCTGCCGGAACAACTGGATCAACGCGTCGGACAGGCCGGGAATGGACTGCGCGTGATCGGCCAGGTTCGATACCAGCTTGGTGTAGGGCGTCAGGTTGACCACGGTCGGCGTCGGGGTGTCGATCGGCCGGCCGGAGGCGTCCGCGGGCCGGTAGACATTGGCCTTCAGGACGGTGCCGTCACTCATCGTGATGGGGACGTCCCACTGGATGTGGATATTCGGGTACTGCTGTGGGGCGTCCTGGGTCGCCGCCCAGGCGGCTCCGGCCACTCCGCCGTCCGGACCGGTCGGCGGAACGGCGGCGGCGCCACTGGTGAGGAAGGGGGCGAGCACGGCGACGGCAAGTGCCGCCACTGTGGCCCGCAGCGCGTGCTTCATTGGACGTGATCCACCTCTCGGCTGGTCGAACGGACGAGAGTGTACCGATCTACTTGCCAGTAAGAACAGCGGGTAACATCAACTTTGTTCAGAATAACAATTCACATAACTCGCCCTGATGCCGAAGACCGCGCCTTTTGTGCTGGCCACACCGATCGCGGCCCACACTGGTCGCCGGAATCCTGCCTCACCGCAGGAACCGTAGACTCCGCCACCTGCCGACCGGCGTTCACGCATGCGGCGTGTCGCACGACACAGCTGTGTGGAGCCGTCGCCGAAGGAGCAGAAAACACAACGCACTGCTACCCGATGGGGCGGCAGCGCGTTGGGATCGCGTTTCTGGGGTTACCTACCACCCTGACCCGCGACGGCGGCGGCGCCCGCGGCGGCCGCTTCCGGATCCAGGTACTCGTGCGGACGCACCGGGCGCAGGTTCTCGTCGAGTTCGTAGCGCAGGGGGATACCCGTGGGGATGTTCAGGCCCGCGATGTCCTCGTCGGAGATCCGGTCGAGGTGCTTGACCAGCGCGCGCAGCGAGTTGCCGTGCGCGGCGACCAGCACGGTCTTGCCGGACAGCAGGTCCTCGGAGATGGTCGACTCCCAGTACGGGACCATCCGGTTCACCACGTCGAGCAGGCACTCGGTCTTCGGGACATCGATGCCCGCGTAACGCGGGTCGCCCTCCTGGCTGTACTCGTTGGCCGGGTCGATCGGCGGCGGCGGAGTGTCGTAGCTGCGACGCCACAGCATGAACTGCTCGTCGCCGTACTTCTCCCGGACCTGCGCCTTGTTCTTGCCCTGCAGATCGCCGTAGTGACGTTCGTTGAGCCGCCAGTCGCGGACCACCGGGACCCAGTGCCGGTCGGCGGCGTCCAGCGCGATGTTCGCGGTGGAGATAGCGCGGCGGAGCAGCGAGGTGTACACGATGTCGGGCAGGACGCCGTGCTCGGCCATCAGCTCCCCGGCCCGCTTGCCCTCGGCGATGCCCTTGTCGGTCAGGTGCACGTCCACCCAGCCGGTGAACAGGTTCAGGGCGTTCCATTCGCTTTCGCCGTGGCGCAGCAGCACGAGGGTGTACGTCATGCCGTCATCCTCCCATGCGCGCTCGCCCGGGTCGCATCGGTTACCGCCAGCGGTCCGACCGGCCGGGCGGGAGGAGTACGAAATCAGACCGTTTGGTCGGTAGCGAGCACGCCCGCGCCCACCAGCGTGGCACCGTGGGTAATCCGGGACAGCTCCACGCGCAGTTCCCGCAGGAAGTTCAGCCGGGCGTGCGCGTCAACGGCGGCGTGCAGCGGATCCCACAGCGGCGCACCGGATTGCGCGAAGCCGCCGCCGATCACCACCCGATCGATGTCGAGCAGGGCGGAGGCGGAGGCGATGGCCGTGCCGAGCGCGGTGCCCGCCCGATGCAGCGCGGAGATGGCGATCCGATCGCCCGCGTGCGCGTCCTCGGCCAATTGCGCGCCGGTGGCGCCCGGCCAGCCCTGCTCGCGCGCCCAACGCACCGACGACATGCCGCTGGCGATCGCCTCGACGCACCCGGCCCCGCCACAGCCGCAGGGCGTGTCCCAGCCCGGCACGACGATGTGCCCGACATGCCCGGCGTTGCCGGTGCGCCCGAGCAGCACCGTGCCGCCCGCGATCAGCCCGCCGCCGATCCCCGAGGACACGGTCATCGCCAGGGCATCGGGCACCCCGCGCAGCGCGCCGACGCGGTGTTCGGCCAGCGCGAGACAGGCGCCGTCGATGGCGAACCGAATCGCGGCCGAGGGGAACAGCTCCTGCACGGCGGCGACGATCCGAAATCCCGTTTCCCACTCGGGGATGTTCAACGGGCCGGTGACACCGGTTCGCACATCTACCGGCCCGGCCGAACCGATTCCCACGGCGACGACCGGCTCCGCTCCCGCCACCTCGCGCAGCAATGTGCGACAAGCGGCCCAAACGCCCGCCCGCGGCACGTCGACCCGCCGCACATCGCGCACCTCATAGCCGGGATGTACTACCCCGGCCGCGAACTTCGTCGCGCCGATATCCAATGCGATAACCGCCAACGCCGTGCCCCTTCGCCGATCCGTGCCACCTGAGATTGTCACCCAGGGCACGGACCGACACGCTCGATCCGGCGACCGAGGTGCTCAGGGCTGGTCGGCGGAGTCGACCAGATGCTCGAAGGCACGCAGATTCTGCAACGACTCGCCCCGCGAAACGCGCCATTTCCATTCCCGCCGAATGGATTCGGCGAAACCGAGTTCGAGCAGCACATTGAAATCGGCGTCGACGGCCTCGAGGATCTGGCCGAACACCCGATCCAGCTCGTCGGGGGTGACGGCGTGCGCGGCCATTCGGCCGACCAGGTAGATGTCGCCGATCCGGTCCAGCGTGTAGGCGACGGCGTAGAGCCTGCGGTTGCGGCGCAGCAGGAATTTGTAGACGCCCTCGAAGTTCTCGTCCGGTTTGCGGCAGACGAACGCTTCGACGCGGATTCCGTGCTTGCCGACGGTGAGCATCACCGTGGTCGCGAGCTTGCGCTCACCGGGCAGAACGACGACGAAGGTCGCTTCCCCGGGCCGGGTGTACTCGATCTCCCTTTCGCGCAGCGTCTCGTCGATGAGCCGCGCGGTTGCCTGCACCTCGTTCACCGGCGTACTCCCGTCCGGCGCCGCCACAGCGCCCGCGACCTGGCCTGGCTGCTCTCGCCGAGCAGGGCGGCTGTCCCCTCACCGGCCAGGCTGGTGCGCTCGCCGGAGACGCGGTCGTAGGCGTCCTCACGCAACACGCTGTGCTCGAGGCCACGGCCGCCGAGCACCGGGCGGTCGCCCCGGAATCCGGCCAATGCCGCGGAGTAGCTGGCGAGCAAACCGTCGGCGGTGTGCGCCCAGGAGAAGTTCGCGGCATGCGCGACGGCGCCCTCGCTCATCCAGTGCAGGCGGGCAGGGTCGTCGAGCAAGTGGCGCAGCGCGTTCGCCCAGTCCTCGGTGCGGTGTCCAGGGACGAGCAGGCCGGAGGCGTCGTGCCGCACGGCCGTGCCGAGACCGCCGACGTCGGCGGCAAGCACCGGGGTGCCACTGGCCTGCGCCTCGATCGCGACCAAGCCGAAGGATTCGTTGTAGCTCGGCACCGCGACCAAATCGGCGGCGCGGTAGACCAGCACCAGCCGCTCCGGCGGCTGCGGCGGCAGGAAGCTGACCCGTTCGGCGATGCCCAGCTCGGCGGCCAGTTCGATCAGCGCGTCGGGCCGCTCCAAGCCGCTACCGGACGGGCCTCCGACGATGAGTACGCGCAGCGCGCGCTCCGGATCGGCGCGCAGCACCTCGGCGGCGGCGCGCACCAGCACGTCGGGCGCCTTCAGCGGCTGGATGCGGCCGACGAACGCGACGATCTGCTCGTCGGCGGCCAGCCCGAGCGCCGCGCGCGCGGCGGTCTTGTCCCCGGGGCGATAGCAGGTCAGGTCGGCGCCGGGCGGCACGACGTCGATGCGCTCGGCGTCGGCGCCGTAGAGCTCGACCAGCTGACGGGCCTCCTCGGCGGTGTTGGCGACCAGGCGATCGGACTCCGCGATCACCTGCTTCTCGCCGATCTCGCGGGTCGCCGGTTCGGGACAGTCACCTTCGGCCAGCGCGGCGTTCTTCACCGCCGCGAGCGTGTGCGCGGTGTGCACCAACGGCACCCGCCAGCGGTCCCTGGTCAGCCAGCCCACCTGACCGGACAGCCAGTAATGCGAATGCACCAGGTCGTAGTAGCCGGGCAGGTGCCTGGCCTCCTGGCGCAGCACCTCCGCCGTGAACGGGCACAGCTGCGTGGGCAGATCGTGCTTGTCGAGCCCTTCGAACGGTCCGGCCACCACATTGCGCACGAGCACGCCGGGCGCGGCCTCTTGGACGGGTGGGACGTTCGAGGTGGTGGCCCGGGTGAAGATCTCTACCTCGGTCCCGCGTCGAGCCAGCTCAACCGCCGTTTGCAAGACATAGACGTTCATACCGCCCGCGTCGCCGGTGCCTGGCTGGGCGAGTGGTGAGGTGTGCACCGATAGCACGGCGATACGGTTCGGCCGTAGGTCCAGGCGCTGACTCACACTCTCCATAGTGCACGGAGCCTTGCCGGTCTCAGACGCCCTGACCGCACTGAGTGAGAGCTATCACACAGCAGATGCGAAGGATCGCAGGTCCGCCGCGAACGCGTTCACCTCGGCGACGAACCGGGGGCGATCCTCGATGAACAGGCCGTGCTGGGCGCCGTCCCAGAACGAGGCGCGCGCGGTCGGGACGGTATCGACGATGTAGCGGCCGTTCTCGATCGGAACGATCCGGTCGGCGGTGCCGTGCAGAACGAGCACCGGAACGTCCAGCATGCGCAGCGTCTCGGTGTTGTCGACGGTCCGGTAGAACAGCGCTTTGCGCACCGCGGGTGCGGTAGCGAGGCCGGCTCCGAACAAGCGCTGGGCATCCGGTCCTTTGTCCGCTCCAGGTCCGGTGTTTGCATTGCCGAAGGCACCGAAGGCACGTATCGCACGCCCCGCGCTCTCCTCGAAGACGCCCGGAATCGCCTCCTGCATGAGGCTTCCGGTCGCCGCGCCCGGCACACCTGGGCCGATGTTCGCCATGGAGCCGGTATAGATGACACCTGCGACGGCATCCGTGCCATAGGCGGCCAGGTAGTCCGACAGCACGATCCCGCCGTATGACCAGCCGAGCAACACTGCGCCCGACCTGATGCTCTCGGCCGCCAGCACCGCCGCGATGTCGGCGGCCCAGTTCTTCGGATTGTCGTAGCCCGTGGCGGGCGCGTCGGAGTAGCCATGGCCGCGCAGGTCGACGGCGATCACCCGGAAGCGCGCGGCGAGGTCGTCGGCGGCCGCGCCCCAGCAGCGCAGATCCGCCGACCAACCGTGCAGCAGCACCAGCGGGCGGGCGCCGGGCGGGCCACTCACCCGGTAGACGATGGTCGTTCCGTCCGCGCTCACCACGTCCCGAATAGGCATGAGACTCAGGCTAACCGTGATCCCGGCGACAGCTCGGCGCTGGCAAACACCGCGCACCTAGGATCAGGGCATGAGTACTCGCACTGCCGTCGTCACCGGAGCCAGCTCGGGAATCGGAGAGGCTACCGCCCGGGAGCTGGCGAAGCAGGGCTACCACGTCTACGTCGGCGCCCGCAGGCTCGACCGCCTGCGCCGCCTCGCCGACGATATCGGCGGTACCGCACTGGAACTCGACGTCACCTCCGAGGAGTCGGTGCGCTCGTTCACCGACGCGGTCGAGCGTGTCGATGTGCTGGTCAACAACGCCGGTGGCGCCAAGGGCCTGACGCGGGTCGCCGAGGCCGACCTGGACGACTGGCGCTGGATGTGGGAGACCAACGTGCTCGGCACCCTGCGCGTGACGAAGGCGCTGCTGCCCAAGCTGATCGCCTCCGGTGACGGATTGATCGTCACCGTCACGTCGGTAGCCGCGTTCACCGCCTACGACAACGGCTCCGGCTACACCTCGGCCAAGCACGCGCAGGCCGTGCTGCACCGCACCCTGCGTGGCGAGCTGCTCGGACAGCCGGTGCGGCTGACCGAGATCGCCCCAGGCGCAGTGGAAACCGAGTTCTCGCTGGTGCGCTTCAGCGGCGACGCCGAGCGCGCCGCGAAAGTGTACGAGGGCATCGACCCGCTGGTCGCCCAGGACATCGCGGAGATCATCGGCTTCGTGGCGTCGCGGCCACCGCACGTGAACCTGGACCAGATCATCGTCAAGCCGCGCGACCAGGCCGACGCGGGCCGATTCGCCCGTCACGGCTAGGCGTACCTCCACCTTCGCTCCGGCCGTGCGCGGGCTGAGGACGGGCTACGTCCGGCAGCGCCCAATATGCCGCCGTCCGGTTCGGCCCTCGATTGCCGAGCCTTCGCTGATCGACCGGAGCCGCTAGCATCCGAGGACCGAAGCAGGACATCGGATGGGAGTGGTTCGGCTCATGCTCAAAGGCTTCAGAGAGTTCCTGATGCGCGGGAACGTCATCGACCTCGCGGTCGCCGTCGTCATGGGCACCGCGTTCACCGCCGTGGTGACCTCGGTGACGAAAGGGATCCTCAACCCGCTGCTCGCCGTCTTCGGCAGCACCAACGAGCTGGGCCTCGGCGTTCAGCTGATTCCCTCCAAACCCGCCACCTTCATAGCCGTCGGCCCGATCATCACGGCGGCCATCGATTTCGTCATGGTCGCGGCCGTGCTGTATTTCGTGCTGATCCTGCCGATGAAGACGATCAAGAACCGCTACGGCACCACCAAGGCGGCCGAGCCCACCGAGATCGAGCTGCTGATCGAGATCCGCGACCTGCTCGCCGAGCGGCACGAGGCGGTCCGCGCCGAACGCGCCGCCGACCGCCGCATCGAACAAGAGCAGCAGGTCGGCGGTACCAGAGACCTCGGCTGACCGGGTCGTGTGCTGCGGCTACGACCCTGTCTTACGAGCGCGCTCCTGGTCCACATCAGCACGGCCGATCAATGCCCAACGCACCCACATCGGCCCAGCCCCCGGTTTCGAGCGAAGCGAGACCGAGCATTGCCCCGTTCGCGGCCCGGCTCGCGTCCGAGCGGCCGCCGCGTCCGCGACGAAGTGACCAGCGGCAGACACCCAGTCGCTAGCGATGAAATGCGGCACACCCTTGACGCCGCAGTCGCCGACCCACGCAACTACTCGGCCCAACCCCCGATTTCGAGCGCAGCGAGATCAAGCATTGCCCCGTTCGCGGCCCGGCTCGCGTCCGAGCGGCCGCCGCGTCCGCGACGCAGTCGCCAGCGGCGGTCGCTCGGACGCGAGCCACAAAGGGGCCGCGAACACGCCGCGACGCAGTCGCGGCCGAACAACTCAGCCCTGCAACGCCGACATGCTCTTCCAGGTGTTCCAGTCGATGGTCCAGTCGTAGAGGTCGCCGTCGGCGGCCGAGAGCGGGATCGACGTCCCGGTCACCTCGACCGGATCGCCGTAGAGCGCGGTGGGGAAATAGGCCTGCGCGTCGCCGGGCGACAGGTTGATACAACCGTTGGTGACATTCGCCGAACCCTGCGCCGAGAGCGATTCCGGATTGGCGTGGATGAATTCGCCGTTGTTGGAGATGCGGACCGCCCAGCGCTCGCGGACGTTGGTGTAATACGGCGGATTCGACATCATGAAGTCTTCGAATTTCTCGGTGACCACGTGAATGCCGGACCGGGTGACGTTGCGTGGCTCGTTGCCCTCGCCATAGCTGACCGCGAAATCGAGCATGATCTGTCCGTCGCGAACCACCTGCATGCGATGGCTCGGCGCGTTCGCCTTGACGATCTGGCTGCGGCCTATGCGGAAGTCCGAGGTCAGATCGGAATAGCCGTAATTGCCGCCACCCAGGTCGAGTCCGTAGAGACGCGCCGAGACACGCACGGTGGTGCCTGGTGTCCAATAGTTCTTCGGACGCCAGTGCAGCCGCGCACCACCGTCGTCCGGAAACCAGGCCCACGCGCCCTCGGTGGGCGGATCGGTGGTGACCGTGAGCGCCTTCTCCAACGCGGCCTTGTTCGGCACGGCGGACTTGAACTGCAGGACGATCGGGGCGGCGATGCCGACCTCCTGGTTGTCGCCGATATTGATGGTCGCGGGGACCGTGCTCTTCGGCGCGAGCGTGCGGAACGACCCCTCGATCGGAATCGGCTTGCCATCGATTCCGACCGCGGTGCCCGACCAGGTGTAGGTGGCGTCGTAGCCGAGCGGCTCGGCGATGGTGTAGCCGCGCTTGTCCGGCGCGAGTTCGCCGCGAACCTGCTTGCCCGCGGCGTTGGTCAGCGCGATCTGGTCGATCGTGCCGTCGCTGATCGTCACCGAGACCGGGGCGGTCGGGTTGACGCCGGTGGCATCGGCAGCGGGAGCCAACGTTGCCTTGGCGACCGGACCGGAGTCACCCGCTGCGCCACGGTCGATCGTGCACCCGGTCGCCAGGGCGACGATTACCAGCAGCACGGCCGACACCGCGGCGACAGGACGGCGCATCATCGGACGGTTGCTCACTCGGTCGAATTTACGCGGACCCCGCGCCCGAACCTGTTGTCGCAGCGTGTGGCGATGATCGACTGGATGTGACACAACGTGACAGCTGATTTCGTGAGCACATGGGTAACTCACCGGGAACGCCCAGAACCCGAGCGGCACCAAACGCAGGACCTGAACGCAAATCCTGCGCCACCCGGCTAGCACGGCCTGAAGCCCCGGAGAGGCGGAGGAGCCAGCTGATTTCGTGAGCACATGGGTAACTCACCGGGAACGCCCAGAAGCCGGGCGACACTCAACGCAGGACCTGAACGCAAATCCCGGATCGCCCCACTAGTACGGCCTGAAGACCCGGAGAGGCGGGCGAGCTCACAGCGTGACGCCGACGGTGACCGGTTCCGGTTCCAAACGGATGCCGAAGCGGTCGGCGACGCCGTCGCGCACCGTTCTGGCCAGCGCCACCAGATCGGCGGCGCTCGCGCTGCCACGGTTGGTCAGCGCCAGGGTGTGTTTCGTCGACAGCCGGGCCGGTGCCTCGAGGCCGGGGAAGCCTTTGGCGAAGCCCGCCCGCTCGATCAGCCAGCCCGCGGAGAACTTGACCCCATGCGGCGCCGGGTAGGTCGGTATCGTGACATCGCCCACATGCGCGGCGATTGCCGCTCGCACCTGTGCCACCCGTTCCGGAGTGACCACCGGATTGGTGAAGAACGAGCCCGCGCTCCACGTGTCGTGGTCGGCCGGGTCGAGCACCATGCCCTTGCCCGCGCGCAGCCGCAACACCGCGCCCCTGACCTGGGCGGCGGGCCGGGAATCTCCGACCGCGGCGCCCAGCGCCGCGGCCAGTTCGCCGTAGCGCAGCGGCGCGCTGGAACCGTCGGTGCGCAGCGCGAAATCGACCGCGAGCACCACGGCCTCGTCGCGGTGCTTCAACACGCTGGTGCGGTAACCGAAGCCGAGTTCGCCGGGCGTCACCCAGCGGATCTCGCCGCTGGCCCGGTCGAGCAGGCGCACCCGGCGCAGCAGATCGGCCACCTCGGCGCCGTACGCGCCGACGTTCTGCACCGGCGTCGCGCCCGCCGAACCGGGGATGCCGGACAGGCACTCCAATCCACCGAAACCAGCGGCGACCGTCGCGCGCACCACGTCATCCCAGTTCGCGCCGGCCTCCACGAGCACGCCGTCGGCGCCGATCTCGACGCCGGTGGTGGCGATCCGGACCACAACACCGTCGAAGCCGTGGTCGCCCACGAGCAGATTCGAGCCGCCCGCCAGCAGCAGCACCGGGACACCCGCCACGTCCAGGGCACGCACCGTCGCGACCAGCGCTTCGGTCGTTTCGCACTCCGCGACCAGGGCGGGTCCGCCCACCCGCAGCGTGGTCAGCTCGGCCAGCCGCACGTCGGCACGCAGCCGCGCACCGGTGTCGGCGAGCAGATCCGACGGCACCACACGTGAAGTTCGCACGCCACACGGTAGCGTGCAATTCACTGGACGAGGAGGGCCGATGGCGCCACTCGTGTAGTTCGCGCGCCACACGGTAGCGTGTGCACCCATGGCTACACCGCTGGCGTTCACGGCCCGCTACTCGCATTCCCTCGCCGAGGTGCGCGCTGCCTTGGCGAACGAGCTGTACTGGAAGGATCGCATCACCGAGGTCGGCGGCACCAACGCCCGGCTGGAGTCGGTCACCATCAGCGGTGACCAGGTGCGCGTAGAGATGGTGCAGGCCATCGCCGCCGAAAAGCTGCCGCCCGCGATCACCGCGGTACGCCCCGGTGACCTGGTCGTTCCCCGCGTCGAGCACTGGAACGGCGGCACGGCCACCTTCGAAGCGCGCGTCGACGGTGCGCCCGCCCACGTGCGCGGCACCATCACGCTGTCCGCCGACGGCTCCGGCGCCACCGTCGCGGTCGAGGGCACCATCGAGGTGAAGATCCCGCTGTTCGGCGGCAAGATCGAGAAGGCGATCGACGAACACCTCACCGAGCTGCTGAAGAACGAGGCGGAGTTCACCGAGACCTGGATCGCGTCGCACTGATCCGCCGCCGGAAAACGGACACTGGGTGCGGCCACATCCCCCGATAACCCTGTTTGTGTGTCCTCCGCAGACCACCCGCCCGCCGAGGTAGGTGTTACCGGACCCAGTAACGTGTGAGCCCATGGCACGCCGATTGGACTACTCCGCCCGCTATCCGCTGCACACCACAAAAGAGCTGTACGCGGCGCTGTCGAACCGCGATTACTGGGAAGCGCGGATCCAAGAGATGCGGAAGTACACCCCCGGCAACGAGGTGGTCAAGCTGGAGGCAGGCGACGGAGCCATCGACGTCGAATTGCACCACATCCTGCCCCGCGAGATGCTGCCGGAGATCGCGCAGACGGTCATGCGCAAGGACATGGTGATCACCCGCAAGGAGAGCTTCGGCCCCTACGCGGCGGACGAGATCACCGGCAAGTACTCGGCGTCCATACCGGCGGGCCCGGGCAGCCTCGGCGGCACCATCCGCCTCTTCCCCACCGAAACCGGCTGCACCATGCGCTTCTCCTCGGAGGCGAAGGTCTTCATCCCCATGGTCGGACCGCGCCTGGAGCAGCTGATGCTGGTGAACTTGGTCGACCTGTTCCGCGGCGAGGCCGAGTTCACGGTTCAGTGGCTGGAAGAACACCACCCCACCCGCTGACCAAACCGGTCGGCACCATCACCCGTGGCACCACCGCAGTCAACCGTCTCCGCCGCAGCGATCGCTGGCTGATCAACGACGAGTTGGTCGCCGCCCGCCTGCGCGAGGCGGCCGATCCGCTCGTGGTCGACCTCGGGTACGGAGCCAGCCCGTGGACGACGTTCGAGCTGGCCGCGCGGCTGCGCACAGTGCGCGCCGACGTGCGGGTGGTCGGGCTGGAGATCGATCCACAGCGGGTGGTGCCCGGCCGCGACGGCGTCACCTTCACCCGCGGCGGATTCGAATTGGCCGGGCTGCGACCGGTTCTGGTGCGCGCGTTCAACGTGTTGCGGCAGTATCCGGAATCGGCCGTCCCCGATGCGTGGTCGACCATCCGGTCCGGGCTGGCGCCGGACGGTCTGCTGGTCGACGGCACCTGCGACGAGGTGGGCAGGCGCTGCGCATGGGTCCTGCTCGACCGCGAGGGTCCGCGCTCGCTGACGCTGGCCTGGGACCCGTTCACCGTCGAGCGGCCCTCCGATCTCGCCGAACGGCTGCCGAAGGCGTTGATCCACCGCAACGTCCCCGGTGAACCGATCCACGCGCTGCTCGCCGCCGCGGACCGCGCGTGGGCCCGTGCGGCGCCGCTGGCGCCCTACGGTCCCCGCGTCCGCTGGCGCGCGGCCGCGCAGTCGCTGCGCGAGGAGGGTTTCCCGATCCGTCACTACCGTCGCCGCCAGCGCGACAACGTCCTGTCGGTGCCGTGGTCGGCCGTGGCGCCGGTCGGTGCGGGCTGAACGAACGAACCGTCACGCGACGGCGAGCGCGCGATACACCCTTCTGGCCGCGCGAGGCGACAACCGCGCACCGGCGTCGGTGATCTCCTCGCCCGCACAGCGATCGATGGCGACCGCGTCGGCGACCACCTCGTTCAAGGCGGCCTGCCCGATTCCGGCCTCGGCCAGGTCGAGCACCGTGCGCACCGGCGTTGTCACCAGGAAGGGACCGGCCGATTCCACGTCGGCGCCGGTCAGCGAGCGGCGCAGGACCACCAACCGCGGCGGCGCCGTCGGGCGGCCCACGCGGACCGACAGGTGCAGGAACCGCGGACGCAGCGTGCCGAGGCCGTGCAACTCGGCTGCGCTGTGATGAGAGACCACCGCGGCTCCGTCGAACCAGGCCGACCACATCGCGTATTCGTCGAGCGGCCCCTCCGGCCATCCGGCCAACCGCAGCAGACCACCCACCCCGACCCTGGTCACCGAACCGTCACCGAGGCCGGACCGCACCCGCGCCGCGCATCCGGTGCGCAGCACCTGCCGAGTGGTGAAGAAACCGGCGTGCCGACCGGCCCATCGGCGCAGAACACGCCATCCTTGTTCCGCGGACCCGATCGCGCGGCTTGCCGCATCGCCAGCCATGCGCACCAGGCTACGCTCGGTGTTTGTGCTGCATGTCACATTCGAACCCCTCAAGGCCTCCACAGAGACGGCACAGAAAGGTCGGGAAGAATCGCCACCATGAGTACGAACCCTCGGTCCACCTCGATGATCAACCGGCGGAACCTGCTGATCGCCCTGACCGTGGTAGCGGTTCTGCTCGCGACGGTCCTGGTCGGCGGAGAGGCCTATGCCAGGCACAGGGTGTCGAGCTGTATCAGCACGCAATTCGAGAAGGAGATGGGGTCGAAGATCGACGTGAGCTTCGGTCCCAAGCCGATGCTGGTCACCTGGATCGACGGCAAGGTGTCCTCGGTGCGGGTGAACAGCAACGACACCAAATTCGGCCCCGCTGTCGGGATGGTGGTCCACGCCGTGTTCCGCGACGTCGACGTCGCCGACCCGAACGGGAGCACGATCGCCAGTTCCTCCGCCGACGTCACCTGGAGCAACGAGGGTATCCGGGAGACGCTCGGCGGCCTGGTCAGCGGCGTGAGTTCGTCCGCCGAGTCGGGCATGCTCACGCTGGACGTGCTCGGCGGCCTCGCCGAGCTCCAGCTGAAGCCGCAGGTCCAGAACGGGACGGTTGAGGTGGAGACGATGTCGGCGCAGCTGCTCGGCATAGGCGTGCCCGCCGATCTGGCGCAGAGCATCGTCGATATCTTCACCAGGAGCCTGCAGAGCTACCCGCTCGGCATGGCGGCGACGAACCTACAGGTCACCGATTCCGGTATCGACGTCGAGCTGGCCGGTGGACGAACCCAGCTGAAGCCCGCGGACAACAGCTCCGGAGGTGGCTGCTGAACTCGCGCTGCCGCACGTATCCGGGCCGGGCGCGCTCAGGGGAACCGAATCCGCCCGGCCACGAATTACTCTCGGCCGACGGTCAGGCCGGAAATCCGTCGAGCACAGCGCGGGATTTCGACAGCCCCAGCCGGGTCGCACCCGCCGCGATCATCGCGGCCGCGGCCGCGGCGGTGCGGATGCCGCCGCTGGCCTTGACGCCGAGCCGAGCACCGACGGTCTCCGCCATCAGCCGCACCGCATGGGCACTGGCGCCGCCGGAAGGGTGAAACCCCGTGGATGTCTTCACGAAATCCGCTCCGGCGCGCTCGGCGACCCGGCACACCTCCACGATCGCCTGGTCCGGCAGCGCGGCGGATTCGATGATCACTTTCAGCAGCGCCCGATCGCCGACTGCCTCGCGCACCGTGACGATGTCGGCGAGCACCGCCGTGTAGTCACCAGCACGCGCCGCGCCGACGTCGATCACCATGTCGACTTCGGCCGCTCCCTGGTCCACCGCGAGCCGCGCTTCGGCTCCCTTCACCAGCGAATGATGTTTTCCGGAGGGAAATCCGGCGACAGTCGCGACTACGAGCCCGGGCGCGCGCACCGGCAACATGGACGGAGACACACAGATCGCGAGCACGCCCAACTCCCGCGCGTCCTCGACAAGGGTGGCGACTTCGGCGGGGGTCGCCTCCGGGGCCAGCAACGTATGGTCGATCATGGCGGCGACTTCGGCCCTGGTCAGCGATGCGGAACTTGCCATGGGGTGACAGTCTGGCACACCAGGGGGCGAATTCCGTTGCGCACCTGGAGGCGCTTCGCGCACACTCGTAGCTGATGGCGCATCGGAGAACGTGACGCCACGGTCGACTGACTAACGTGTGCGGATGGGCCCTACTTCGTTCGGGAGGAGACGACCGTGCTGATCCGTCGCGAACGCGCCGACGACGCCGCTGCGATCGCGGCGGTGCATCGCAGCGCATTCGCACCGCACTACGCCACCGCCATCGATCCCGCCGGCACCGAGTCGTCCGGCGACCGCGACAGCGCGGATCCGCCCGAGGTGGGCCTCGTCGACCGGCTGCGCAGCGACGAGGGCTGGATCCCGACACTCTCGCTGGTGGCGATCGAGCACGACAGCGTGGTCGGTCACCTGTGCCTGACCAGGGCCACGGTCGGTCCGTTCCCCGTGCTGGCGCTCGGCCCGATCGGCGTGCTGGCCGACCATCAAGGCGCAGGCGTCGGCTCGGCGCTCATGCACGCGGCCCTCGGCGCCGCCGACGCGCTGGACGAACCGCTGGTCGGCCTGCTCGGCAGCCTGGAGTTCTACCCCCACTTCGGCTTCGTCCCCGCCGCTCGCCTCGGCATCACCCCCGACGAGCCCGCTTGGATAACTCACTTCCAGGTCCGCTCCCTCTCGGCCTACGACTCGCAGATAGCCGGCGAATTCCGTTACGCGGAGCCGTTTTACGACCTCTGAACCGGTCTGGTTGCTAGGCCCACGGGTCGATGACGGGCACTCCGGCAGCTTGGAATGGCGCGGTGTCTCGGGTGGCCACGGCCATGTTCGCGGCGCCTGCCGTGGCCGCGATGTAGCCATCGGCGGCGCCGATCGCGGCCCCGGCGGCGCGAGCGGCGGTCATGAGTTCGGCATAGGCGGCGGAGGCGGTCAGGTCGAAGGCGAGCACACGCCCTGCGAACAGGGGCAACACCCGGGTTTCGATCCTGTCGCGCAAGGTATCTCGCCGCCTGCCCGCGGGCATGGCGGCAATGCCGAATCGCAGTTCGGCCACGGTGATGGCCGACAGATACAGAGTGTGCAGAGGCTGAGCGTCGATCCACGCGACGACTCGGGGGTCCGGTGCTTTGCGCAGCGGTTCGGAGATGACGTTGGTGTCGAGAACGATCACTCGAACTCCACGGGCGCGACCGGGCGTTGGTCACGGGCGGTGAGCGCTTCGAAATCGTCGTCGGTGAGCTCGACCTCACGACCGATTTCGGCCAGCAGCGTCCCGAGCTCGATCTGCGCTGCGGGCGTGACGGCCTCGATGAGGATCGCCCGGACCTCGGCCTCGGTGCTGCGGCCGTGCTGGGCCGCGCGGACACGCAGCGCCTCGCGTACGTCGTCGGGAAGATCCCGGACAGTCAGTCTGGCCATGCGCACTCACCCGCTCGATTTGTCGCCAATGGCGCCAGTGCCTTCATTGTCTTCAATCGTAGACCGGTGCACCCCGAATTGCCGCACCTGGGAGGATGGGGGCATGAGTTCCGCTCCACCCGTTCAGGACGATCGCCGCTATGTGCTGACTCTGGGATGCCTGGACCGTCCCGGCATTATCGCGGGGATCACGTCGTTCATCGCCGAGTTCGGCGGCTCGATCGTGGAAGCGGGCTACCACTCCGACCTCGACACCGGCTGGTTCTTCACCCGTCAGGCGATCAAGGCCGCGACGGTGCCGTTCTCGATCGAGGAACTGCGTGACCGGTTCGCCGGGGTTGCGGCCGATCTGGGGCCGGAAACGGAATGGCAACTGCTGGACTCCCGCGAGCGCCGCCGCGCGGTCCTGCTGGTCAGCAAGGACGGCCACTGCCTGCACGACCTGCTCGGACGCGCTGCCAGCGGCGAGCTGCCCGCCACCATCGAGGCGGTGATCGGCAACCATCCGGATCTGGCGGCGATGACCGAGGCGCACGGCGTGAAGTTCCATCACGTCCCGTTCCCCAAGGACCCGGCCGAGCGCGGCCCCGCGTTCGAGGAGGTTCGCGCCCTGGTGGACGCGCACGACCCGCACGCGGTGGTGCTCGCGCGGTTCATGCAGGTGCTGCCCGCCGATCTGTGCGAGCACTGGGCGGGCAAGGCGATCAACATCCACCACAGCTTCTTGCCGTCGTTCGTGGGTGCGCGCCCCTATCACCAGGCGTTCGCCCGCGGCGTGAAGCTCATCGGGGCCACGTGCCATTACGTGACCCCGGAACTGGACGCGGGCCCGATCATCGAGCAGGACGTCATCCGCATCGACCACGCCGACGAGGTGCGCGACATGGTCCGCCAGGGCCGCGACATCGAGCGGGTGGTGCTGGCGCGCGGCCTGCGCTGGCATTTGGAGGGACGCGTCTTGGTGCACGGCCGCCGCACGGTCGTCTTTTCCTGACCGCTGAGGCAACCGCCGAGGAGTTTCAGCCCACGAGGTCGGCGCGGCTGCGTTGGCGCACCGCGGCGAGTAGGCGCGCGAGTTCGGCGTTGAACCGCTCGTATGCCTCGACGTTGCCCAGGTGGCCGGTGGGCAGCACGCCATACCGCATCAAGCTGCCGGTCTGCCGGAGCATCTCGACGATCCGCTCGGAGTGGACCGGCGGCGTCATGTCGTCGTATTGGCCGGCGAGCACTGTGGTGGGCACCACCAGATTGCGCACCGACTCCCCGACATCCATCGTGGCGAGCAGGACACCGAACCTGGAACGCACCCAGGCCGGACAGGAGCGGACGATGGCCATGCTGAACGCCAGCAGGTCGCCTTTCGCCGCAGTGCTCAGGATCTGGCGTGCGAACAACCAGCGCACCGGCGCGATGGGCGGGAAGACGATCGGGGTTCCGAGTCCGAGCCTGCCGAACAGGAACGGCAGCGGCACCTTCAGTTGCAGCAGGCGCAGCGGCCGGTTCAACAGCGGCACGAGGGTAGTCTCCAGGATCAGCCGGTCCGCCGCGGTATTGACCAGCAGTGCCGCCAGCGCCTGCTTCTCGACCCGCTCAGGGTATCGACCGGCCCAGGACTGCATGGTCATGCCGCCCAAGCTGTGACCGACCAGCACGGCCCGCTGTCGGGGCGCGAGCGCGGCGTCGAGCACCGCGGCCAGATCGTCGGCGAGCAGTTCGATATTCAGCTTGCTGGACCCGTACTCGCTCTCGCCGTGACCGCGCTGATCGTAGGCGATCACGCGGTATTCGCCTGCGAAGGCGTTGATCTGCGGGTTCCAGTACTCCAGGCAGCAAGTCCAGCCGTGGATCAGCACGATGACCTGCCCATCCGACGGGCCGTAGGCGTGCACCCGCAGCTGCGCGCCATCCTGGGCGCGTACCGGGATCACCTCGGGAGCCATCGTCGGCGGATTGAACGCCGCGGTCTGGTAGGTACGGGAACGCAGGTCGGCGCTGTGCGCGTCGCGCAAGCCCCGGAGCAGGGCTCGGAAGCTCGTCAACGCGGTCGGCAGCATGGCACGCATCGGACACTCCTTTGTGTTACTGATAGATACAGTAACCCCGATTCGCGCTGCTTGCTAGTGCAAGCACCCGTTACCAGCTGGCGAACTACTCCCTCACCAGCGCGGACCCCGCTGAACTTCATCCACCTTGGGACGCACGTCGGCGAGATAGACACCGGTCGCGATGATCGCCGCGAACGAAAGCAGGCCCAGCCCCGCAGGCGAGAGGAGAAGCACGAGCACGGCCACCCCGAGAATCGCCAGCCAGATCGGCTTGGTCAGTTTGTCCACCGCGGTGAACGCGTCCGGACGCTGACGCACGGCGTGGATCAGCGCGAAAATCGTCGCACCGAGCGCCGCCAGCCACAGCACCAGCAGGATCATCCCGGTCAATCCGTGCACCATATTCACCCCACCATGATAGGCGTACCTCCGCCTTCGCTCCGGCCATGCGCGGGCTGAGGACGGACCGCGTCCGACCGCGTTGATCAGGCGTACTCCGCCTTCGCTCCGGCCATGCGCGAGCCGAAGACGGACAGCTTCCCACCGCGTTGATCAGGCGTACTCCGCCTTCGCTCCGGCCATGCGCGAGCCGAAGACGGACAGCTTCCCACCGCGTTCATCAGGCGTACTCCGCCTTCGCTCCGGCCATGCGCGAGCCGAAGACGGACAGCTTCCCACCGCGTTCATCAGGCGTATGCAGGCCGAAGACCGACTGCGCCCATCAGCAGCAACGCCCCCGTACACCAGGGGTGCACGGGGGCGTCGAACGGATTGTCCGCCGGGCGTCAGTCCTTCTTCGGAGCCGCCTTCTTGGCGGGAGCCTTCTTGGCCGCGGTGGTGGCCTTCTTGACCGGAGCCTTCTTCGGCGCGCCGTTCGCGGCGGGGGCCGGTGTGGACTCGGTGGTCACGTCGACGACTTCGGCTTCGACGACCGGATCCGCCTCGGCGTCGTCCTCGGCCTTGGCCGGGCGGCCGAGCAGCCCGTTGACGCGCTCGAGCACGTCCTCGGCGCGGGTCACCGCGTCGCCGTAGAGGGTCTCGACCTTGCCGATCCGCTCCTCGACACGTTCGTTCGCACGCAGCCGATCGATGGTCTCCTCACCGCGAACGGCGAGGTCGGCGTAGATGTCGAGCGCCTGGCGGTAGTACTTCTCGGCCAGCGCGCGCAGTTCCTCGGGGGTGAACCTCTCGCGCAGCTCGGCGAGGTCGTCCGGCAGCTCCGAAGGCAGCCCGGACAGCCGCTCGCGCAGCGACTCGAACTGGGTCTGCACCTCGGTGGGCACGTTGGCGAAGCGCTCGCGCGCCTCCTCCACCCGGGTCTGGACATCAGTGGCGGCCGCACGCTCGCGAACCTGCGCGACGACGTCGTTGACGGCGGCGTAGAGGGCATCACCCGCGCCGACGGTGGCGAGTAGGGGCTTGGTCACGGTGGCGTTCTTCTCGGTCATGGTGTTTCGTTCTCCTGGCGTGGCGGAGTGTCGGTTGTGGTGCGCGGAACGTCGCTGTCCCAAACGTCCCCCCCTGCCTCGTTTCCTCCGTTTTCCCGGCGAAACGATTCATAGATGTCCAGCAGCACCTGCTTTTGCCGCTCACTGATCGACGTGTCGGCAAGCAGGGCGTCCCGGACCGGACTGTGCGCTCGCTGCTCGAGATAGCCAGCCCGTACGTACAAGACCTCCGAGGAGACCCGCAGCGCCTTGGCGATCTGCGTAAGCACTTCGGCGGACGGATTGCGCAGTCCGCGCTCGATCTGACTGAGATACGGATTGCTCACCCCCGCCAGCTGGGCGAGCTGACGCAGCGAGACTTGCGCGGCTTCTCGCTGCGCCCGGATGAAGCCTCCGATGTCGTGCGCCGCACTGGCGACGCGACCCCCTCGTTCGCCGACGTCGGACGAGTGCTCATCCGGTCTGTCGGTGTACTCGGCGGAAACCTCGGGCTGGTCTGCCATCACTCACCTTCTGGCGGTTGTACGGGTTCGATTCTAAATCAGGGTGCTAGCTATTGCAAGCAGCGTGCTAGCAGAGTCTCGGCAAACGGACCGCGCACCGCGGATCAGCCGCCGAACATCAGCTGGGAGATCGTGTAGATCGCCAGTCCGGCAAGGGAACCGACCACGGTGCCATTGATGCGGATGAACTGCAGATCCCGGCCGACCTGCAATTCGATCTTCTTGCTCGCTTCGTCGGCGTCCCACCTGGCAACCGTGTCGGTGACCAGGGTGCTGATCTCACCCGCATAGTTCTCCACCAAGTACCGGGCGCCTCGGTCGATCCAACCGTCCACCTTCGCGCGCATTTCGGCCTCGTCGCGCAATCGCTCGCCGAGCTGCTGGACGTTTTCGGCGACCTTGCGCCGCAGCGTGCTGTTCGGGTCGTCGGCAGACTCCAGGATCAGCCGCTTGGCCGCCCGCCACGTGGCCTCGGCCATGCCGGTGATTTCCTCCCGGCCCATGATCTGTGCCTTGACGCGCTCCGCCTTCTTGATCATGGCGTCGTCGTATTGCAGGTCTTCGGCGAATTCCTCCAGGAACCGGTTCGCCGCCAGCCGAACCTCATGGTCGAGATTGGAGCGGACCTTCCAGGTGAACTCGACCAGCTCGCGGTAGATCCGCTCGGAAAGCAGGATGTTGACGAATTTCGGCGCCCACTGCGGCGCGTCCCGCAGCACGATCCGATCGATCGTCTCCTGCGAGCCGAGCGCCCACTGGTGCGCGCGCTCGGCGAGCAGGTCCAGCAGCGCCTGCTGCCGGTTGTCGGCGAGCAATTCCGCCAGCACCCGCCCGATCGGCGGACCCCACAGCGGCTCGGCGATCCGCTTGACGATGGTGTTGTCGATCACCTGCTGCACGTCCTCGTCACGCAGGACCCCGACGACGGCGCGCAGAATCGTCGAACTCTCTTGCGCCACCCGGGCTGCGTGGCCGGGATCGGCCATCCAGCGCCCTACCCGCCAGGAGACCTGCGCGGAGTTCACTTTCGCCGAAACTACTTCCGGTGCAAGGAAATTCGTGCCGACGAAGGTGCCGAGACTGGCACCGAGCTGGTCCTTCTTGCGCCGGATGATCGCGGTGTGCGGAATGGGCAGGCCGAGCGGGTGCCGGAACAGCGCGGTGACCGCGAACCAGTCCGCCAGCGCCCCGACCATGCCCGCCTCCGAGGCGGCCCGCAGGTAGCCGACCCAGTCTCCGCCCGCGTGCCGCGATTCGATCCAGCGGCAGAACAAGTAGATCGCGGTGGCCAGCGCCAGCATGCCGGTGGCGAGCGCCTTCATTCGCCACAGGTCGCGACGCTTGGCCGCCTCGTCGAGCACGGCGGCGAAGCCGAGGGGCGCGGCGGCAGGCGCGGCGTGGGCGTCCAGCACCGCGGTGTTGCCGGGAGCTTTCTCCATACCTCCCATTCTGCTGTGCCGACAGGTGGGGGCGAGTCGGCGAGTGACTCTCGACACGCCAGGCGTGCCCGACGCTGTGGTTCCTGCCGCATCCGGGCTCAAACCCGCATATCACGGGTATTCGGGACCTAAGCTGGTAGTCACCGGAGCAAGTTACGAACGAGGGAGCCCACGCTGTCCACCGAAGACCTTGTCGACATCGGCGAGCGACCGACGGCGGTGCGCGGCGGCCGGATGGATGGCCGCAAGCGCCGGTGGCGGCAACACAAGATCGACCGCCGCGAAGAGCTCGTCGACGGTACCCTCGCTGCGGTCCGCGCCCGCGGAAGCAGCGCGGGCATGGACGAGATCGCCGCGGAGATCGGCGTCTCCAAGACCGTGCTGTACCGCTACTTCTCCGACAAGAACGACCTGGTCCACGCGACCATGCAGCGATACATCGAGACCACGCTGATGCCGCGGGTGTACGGCGCGATCAGCCTGGACGCCGATGAGTATCAGCTGGTCCGCTCGGCGCTCGCCGAGTACGTCGGCACCGTCGACGAGGACCCGGAGGTCTACCGCTTCATCATGGGCAACGGCTCGGCCGATCAGTCCTCGCTGGCGGAGTTCGAGAAGCTGTTCGCCGAGGTGGTGTGCACCGTGATCACCGAGCGCGCCCTGGAGCGCGGCGTCCGGACCGAGGGTGCGGCACTGGCCTCGTATGTGCTGGTCGGAGGCATCCAGCTGGCGACGCACTGGTGGACGACGAACAAGTCGCTGTCCCGCGAGGACGTCATCGATTACCTCACCATGCTGGCCTGGAGCGCCATCGAGGGTATGGCCCGCGCGGGCGGTTCACCGGCAGCGTTCAACGCGCAGCCGCATGTGCTGCCCTCCCCCGATTCGCCTGCGGGAGACTGATCCGGCGATCGCCCAGGGTGCTAGCTGAGCCGCTAGCTGAAGTTCATCAGCCCTCTCGACTTTGCCGAAACGTTGGTTAGTCTGAACCCGAGCGGTGCGCCGAGTGCGCTGCGTCACCGCCGGCGCCGTACTCGACGGCGGTGCGCGGGACGCTACCTGGTCACGCGAGTTACCGCCTGCGCGTCCGTCGCTCCGACCGCGGCACCAACGGAGGTACCTCGATGGCGAAGCAAGTACCGACCTCTCGGCTTGCTCGTGGCACCAAGCTGGGTGCGGTGGCAGCAAGTTCGGTGCTTCGCACGCAGCGGACCCGGTTGACCATGCGGGGCCGGTCGGAGGCCGTACGGGCGAAAATGGCCGAGGAATCCATGATTCGCACCACCGAGCAGGTGGTCATGGTGCTGGGCACCATGAAAGGCGTCGCGATGAAGCTCGGGCAGATGATGTCGGTGCTCGACCTCGACCTGGTGCCCGAGAACCACCGAGAACGATTCCAGAAACGCCTGGCCGTGCTGCGCAACGCCGCGCCGACGGTCTCCTTCGCGGCCATGCGCGGCGTGATCGAGGACGATTTCGGCAAGCCGCTCGACGCGGTGTTCGCCGAGTTCGACGCCGAGCCGGTGGCCGCGGCCTCGATCGGTCAGGTGTATCGAGCGCGGCTGCACGACGGCCGCCCGGTCGCGGTGAAGGTGCAGTATCCGGGCATCGACGCCGCGGTGCGTGCGGACCTGAAGAACCTCGCGATGTTCCGGCGCGTGCTGCAATCCGCGATGCCGTGGGTGACGCCCGCGGTGCTGGACGAACTGCGGCTGAACATGGAAGCCGAACTCGACTACCGGGCCGAGGCCGCGACCCAGCTGCAGATCGCCGAGCTCTACACCGAGCATCCGTTCATCATCGTGCCGCGCTCCCTGCCGGAGTTCAGCACCACTCGGGTGCTGGTCACCGAGTACGTGGAAGGCAGAGGCTTCGAGGAGATCCGGCAGCTGCCCGAGACCGAACGCAATCGGATCGGCGAGATCATCTACCGGTTCTACGTCGGTTCACTGTTCACCTTCAACGAGTTCTGCGGCGACCCGCACCCGGGCAACGTGCTGTTGGCCGCGGACGGGCGGGTCGGCTTCCTGGATTTCGGGTTGTTCAACCGGATGGATCCCGATCATGTGCGGTTCGAGCTGATCTGTCTGCGCGCCGCCGCCGAGGACCGTGCGGAAGACCTGCGGCAGTTGATGATCCAGCGCGGCGTCATCGATTCGCCGCAAGAGATCGGCGCCGAGGAGTGCCTCGAATACGTGCTGGCCGCCTCGGAATGGTGCCTGGTCGACGAGGAGCTGACCATCACCCCGGAGCTGGCCAGCGGCGCGTTCCTGCTCGCGGTCGACCCCAGAGCCAGCGAGTTCACCGGCATGAAGCAGCAGAATCTGCCGCCGGAACACCTGTTCTCGCGCCGCGCCGACTTCCTGACCTTCGGCATGCTCGGCCAGCTCGGCTGCACCGCGAACTGGTATCGGGTGGCTCGGGAATGGCTGTACGACGAACCACCGGTCACCGAGCTCGGTCGCGCGCATCACGCCTGGCTCGCCGACCATCCGCCTGTCGCGCCGAAGCGGGCGCGGAAGAAGACCACCAAGTAGCCGCCGACCGGCGGCACCACTGCAGAACGGACGACCATGGCAGAAACTCGGGAATTCGACCTCGTTCTCTTCGGCGCGACGGGTTTCGTCGGCAAGCTCACCGCGGAATATCTCGTCGGCGCCGCACCGGAATCCGCGCGCATCGCGCTGGCTGGACGGTCGCTGGACAAGCTGACCGCCGTGCGTGACGGACTCGGGGCGAAAGCCGCCGATTGGGGCCTGGTTGTCGCCGACTCGACCGACCAAGCCGCGCTGGACGAACTGGCCGCGCGTACCAAGGTGGTCGTCACCACCGTCGGCCCGTACCTGCGCTACGGGGTGCCGCTGGTGGCGGCGTGTGCCAAGGCCGGAACCCACTACGCCGACCTCACCGGTGAGCCGCTGTTCATCCGCGACGCCATCGACGCCTACCAGGAGCAGGCCGCCGCGAGCGGCGCGAAGATCGTGAATTCCTGCGGCTACGACTCGATTCCGTCCGACATCAACGTCTACCAGCTCTACCGCCGCTCGGTCGAGGACAACACCGGCGAACTGGTCGACACCACAACGGTCGCCTGGCTCAAGGGCGGCGCCAGTGGCGGCACCATCGATTCCGGGCGCGCAATGATGGAGGCGATCGCCGCCGACCCGGCCAAGGGCGCGGTGCTGTCGCACCCGTATTCGCTGAGCCCGGACAAGTCGCGGGATCCCCAGGTCGGCCGCCAATCCGATCAGGCGCTGTCTCGGGCGAGCGCGATCGACCCGAGCCTGGACGGCTGGGTGAGCACGTTCGTCATGGCCGCGCACAACACGAAGGTCGTGCGCCGCAGCAACGGATTGCTCGGCTGGGTGTACGGCAAGAATTTCCGCTACCGCGAGGTGATGAACGCGGGGAAGTCGCGGATCGCGCCGCTGATCGCGGCGGGCATGGCGGGCGGCATCGTGGCGGGCACGACTGTGGGCGCGTTGCTGTCGCGGTCCTCCGCGGGCCGCAAGGTGCTGGACCGGGTGCTGCCCGCGCCGGGTACCGGGCCGAGCGAAGAAGCCCGCGCCAGTGGCTGGTTCACCATGAAGACGTTCGCGCACACCACGTCCGGCACGAAATACGTGGCGACCTTCTCCGGCACCGGCGACCCCGGATACAAAGGCACCGCGGTGCTGCTCGGCGAGAGCGGCCTGTGCCTGGCGTTCGACACCGACAAGCAACCCGAACTCGCGGGCCTTCTCACACCCGCCGCCGCGATGGGCGACGCACTCACCGATCGGCTGCGCGCCGCGGGCATGACCATCACAGTCGACCGTGCCTGAGGCATACCGCCGGTGAATCTCGCTCGCAAAACGATGAATGCCCCGGCCTTGGCCGCGGTGTACGAACGGGCTTGGCGGCCGACGGTGTTCTATCTCGCCAGCGGACGCACGACCACGTCGGACCGGCGCGACGCGGTCGCCGCGCTGCGCCTCGGCGGCGCGCAGAAGGTGCTCGATATCGCCTGCGGGCCGGGCAATTTCACCAGGTATCTGAGCGAACGGCTGTCCGGTGACGGTTACGCGGTCGGCGTGGACTACTCCGCGCCGATGCTGGCACGCGCCGTCACCGACAACGCCGGACCCCGCACCGGGTATCTGCGCGGCGACGCCCGCTTCCTGCCGTTCACCGACGGGACCTTCGACGCCGTCTGTTGTTTCGGCGCGCTCTACCTCATCCCTGATCCACTGACCGCCACCCGCGAAATGATCCGGGTCCTCGCGCCCGGCGGCCGGATCGCCATCACCACCAGCCACCGCGGCGACAATCCCATCGGCGATATGAGCCGGGTGGTCGGCAGCTGGAGTGGTCTGCGCGTCTTCGACACCAAGACCTTCCCCACCCTCTTCGCCGAGCACGGCCTCGTGGAGATCGATCAGCGCATCCATCGCATGCTGCAGTACGTCAGCGCGACGAAGCCCGCGTAGTCCGGCCGCCCGATCCGTGCTACATCGAGACGCTCACCCTCGCAATGGCTTTCGGATTCACTGGTCGCAGGATCGTGCGCTGGCGCGGTGAATGGGCAGTTCGCCGAACGCCTTCGGTGTCAGGGCGGGGCGATGCCGAGATCGACCATGCGGTGGAGGACAGCGGGAGCGAGTGCCAGCTCGAATTCGGTTCCGCTGCTTTCGAAGACGAAGGCGAGGTAGTTATCGCGGGGTAGCGGGGCCAGACGGACCGAGCAGTGCTCCCCCACGATCACCCAGCCGCCGATGGTCAACTGATCGGACATCGCAACTCCCACCCTTCGACGCTTCCGATAAGTGGACTATGCCAGTTGCGATCGAGGGGTGTCAATCGCGGAAATCGGCCGCTGAGCTGGTGGAATACTCCTGCTGGAGGATTCGGTCGCCGGGCGGGTGGACGGCTGCACGGAACTCGAGTGCGACACCGTCGGCGTCGAGGCAGGTGCGATGGACGACCAGCACCGCGGCCGGGGACAGCAGCGCTAGATGACGACGTTCGTCGGCGGTAGCCAGACGCGCGCCGACGCGCTCGCGCACGACCGCGGTGCCGCGTCCGATTGCGGATTCCAGGTAGCGCAAGGCTCCGCCGGGCAATGGTTCGAGAGCGAGCAAGTGAACGGCGGATTCGGCGAACCCATCGGGGTACCAGGAGGTGATCAGCGTTGCGGAGCCAGAGGAGTCGATGTTCAACCCTTTTCGCATCACGGCACGCGCGCGGGACGGGCCGAGCGCCTCCGCGACCTCCCGCGGCGCCGCGACCACCGCCGCCTCGAGCACCGTCACCGAGTCGTCCGCGGCGAAGGGCGGCCCGTATCGCGGCACGTTCTCCCGCATCAGGGCGCTGCGGTCGCTCACGTAGGTGCCCGATCCGCGGCGGGACCGGACGATTCCCTGCTGACGCAACGTATTCAGCGCCTTCGCCGCGGTGGGCCGGGCGACCTTCCATCGGGCGGCGAGCTCTCGCTCGGAGGGCACCTCGGCACCGGGAGCCAGTTCGCCGCGCTCGATGAGCTCGCGCAGATACGCCGAGATCTGCAGGTATTTCGGGAGTGTGTCGTCGATTTCGGCCATCATTCGCCTCCCCTGCTTCGCGCCCCATCGGCCAGTCTAACAACGGCGCATCCGATATCCAGGGCCCGGCACCGACGCGGTCCGCGCCGCGATACCGGGCGGTAGAGTGCGAGTCCAGTACAGCGCGGTACGACAGAACCGAGCGGAAGGGGGCTTCCAGATGGCGGTACCCGATACCGGGCAGGGGACGGCGCGCAGGCTGTACGCGGCGGCCATTGGCGAGGATGGGGGCGAACCATTCGAGCTGGACAACGCGGTCGCCGAAAATCTCGCCGCCGCATGCGACAAGCTGGTCGATGATCTGCGCCGCGCCATGGACAACGGCCAGTTCGTCACGGAGGTGACCGGTTTCCCGAACTTGCCGACCGGACACGCCCTTGCCCGCGGGTTCACCGACAAGGGCAGGCAATACCTGGACACCCTGGCGGCCTTCCAGGAGACGGCTCTGCTGTTCAAGGCGGCGTATTTGGCTGCGGCGAACCGGCTGGCCGACGCCGAGGCGGCGAATCAGGCCGCGCTGCGCTTGATCACCGAGTACCTGGAACCCCGATGAGCACGCGCCTGTGCGTCGGGACCGACTGAGGGGGCGATCATGGCAGATTCCACGGCACGCGCCGCTGCCGACGGCATCCGACAGCAATTGTCCGAATTTGCCAGCGGGACAACGGATCCCGCCTACGCGCCGGATCAGGAACTGTTCGGCGGCTACACCCACCAGCAGATCTGGGACCTGGTGCACGAGGCACTCGACCCGGCGGCGCTCGGCCGGACGGCCGCGGCATGGCAGGCCAACGCCGCTGCGGTAGCCGATGCGTTCCAAGCCTTTTCCGACGCCGCCAATCGGGAGTTCGCGCGCTGGACCGGCCGCGCCGCCGACGCCGCGGCGACCGCGACCAGGCAGTTCGTCCGCGCGGGCGGCGAAGCGCACGATGTGTGCTGGGCGGTCGCACGATTGATGGCGTTGAATAGCGATGCCGCGCAGACGGTCCGGGGCGCGATCGCGCCACCCCAGCGGTACGAGCCGCTGGCGGATCCGGCCGCCGAAGCGGTTTACGGTGGAAAACGTAGGATGGAACACGATAGTGCGGCGGCAGACATCGAGGCGGATGTCCGGGACACGATGACGTACGTCTACACCCCGACCATGCCCGCCACCGGCGACTATGTTCTTTACTCTTTGCTGCAGGGGACGTTGATTCTTCTGCAGAATTGCAAGTTTGAAACGATCCTATACTGCTTTGAAGACATGGAAATAAAATATCTTCTGACATTCTGATGCAGCTTCAGAGGATTGAGTTCAATTGAACAGAAGCTTTGTTTGGTTTGGTTTGAAACTCTTTGAAAAGAGAATGTGTATTCTGATTGATAGACATTAGCAAACGATGCTTTCAGAAACTTGTTTGTGAAAGGGATTGATTGAAGTCACAGTGGAGTGTATAATTGATGAGTTTGAAACACACTGGAAGTTTGTGAATATTTACTGTAAGAGCTAGAAAGTCTGTGAGTTCAGATTGTGATTTCATGCCAACGGGGCTAGAAGTATAACTGGATAGACATCTGGAAGCGCTCAGAGTGAAGAAGCATTGCAATGACGAAGCAATGGAAATAAGAATTGAATGGATTGAGTCAGATCACACAGTAATTGGAAAAGAGGAAATATGCTTCGTATAGGATGGGAAGAAATGAGTTTCTGAGATTGTGTTGGATTGAGGCCTATCTTTGAAAAGGAATGTCTTCAAATGGCAGATTTTGACAGACATTCAGTAAACTTTGTTTGACGATTGCCATTGAAGTCACAGAGTTGAAGGATGGTTCATTGAGGTTTGAAAGGTTTGAAACACACTGGAGTTGATATTTGGAGATTGAAGGTATCATACCGGCCTATTTCGTATTCTTCATCTTATCTGCTTGATAGAGGAGTCAGAAACATTCTGTGTTGTGTTTGTGCATTGAACAGATGCACACAGAGTTGAAAAGCTTTTACTGAGGAGGTTCATATGATACGGCAGGTTGAAGTGATTGGATATTTGCTTTGAATGGCCTTCGTTGAAAAGGAAACGTATCACCGTATTCAGCGGAGTTCATAGACGTTGAATGTTGGCATGCTTTGAAGCGTATGGTTGGAAAAGGCGATGGTGGTCATGACATACACAGTTGTAGATTTGGCAGGTGGTTATGGCATTGAAGTCGTAGAGGAAAAGGGAGAAGCACAGAGAAGCGGAGGAGGACATCAGGCGAAGATGCTGGCTGTCCAGATGTTGAGCAGACGAGCTGGATTCGTAGGCAGGCCGACGATGACCCACGAATGGGGATTTGAAGATGGAACGGCTGCACTGGTCATCTGTACGTGATTCCAGCGGAAGATGGCCAACAGGTTCTGGCGGAAGCCGACGTTTCCGGCCGACGACGACGGCGAAGAGCGCCACGACCTGGTACCGGCCGCCGAATGGGAGCCGCGCTACGACGAGATCAACGCCTTCGAGCGCGAACTGGTGGACGAGGGCACCACACTGGTGAAGGTCGCCATGTTCGTCTCGCTCGACGAACAGAAGAAGCGGCTCGCCGAGCGTTTGGACCGCCCGGACAAATACTGGAAGTTCAATCCGGCCGATATCGACGAGCGTGCGTACTGGCCCGCCTACCAGCAGGCATACCAGGCGATGCTGGACCGCACGTCCACCGAGTACGCGCCGTGGTACGTGCTGCCCGCCGATCGCAAATGGTTCTCCCGCCTCGCGGTCACCGAACTGCTCATCGACGCGCTGGAGCAGCTGGAACTCGACTGGCCCGCGGCGCAATTCGACGTCGAGGAGCAGAAGCGGCGGCTCGCGCGGGCGTAGTGCCCGCTCAGGAGACCAGTGGCCGGACCTTCTCGGCCACGAAGCGAAGGAACGCGGCGGGATCGGAGTCGTCTGCGGTGGTCTGCACGACGACGGTGTCCGCGCCCGCTTCGGCCAGCCGGGTGACGGCGTCTGCGACCGCGTGCGCGTCACCTGCGACACCAGCCCCTGGCGCGTGAGCCGGCGTGCGTTCGGCGGCGAGGCGGGCCTCGGCGTCCGGGCCGGTGACCGCGAGCAGATTCACCACGATGTAGTGACGATCGGTCCGGCCCGCGGCGGCGCGACCCTCATCGATCAGCTTGCGCGCAGCGCGGACGCCGTCGGCGTCGGTGATCGAGTCGAGCAGCGTGCCGTCGGCGTACTCGCCGCACAGCCGGATCGAGCGTGGACCGCGTGCGCCCGCGTAGACCGTGGGCGGCGCGGTAGGGGGCCAGTCCAGTGCGACATCGTCAAGGTGTACGTAGCGGCCCGACGTGGTGACCCGCTCACCGGCGAGCAGCGCACGCAGCGCGGCCAGATGCTCGCTGAGCAAGGTCACCGGCGACTCGACGCGCGCGCCGACCTGCTCCATCCAGCTCTGCACACCATGGCCGATGCCGAGGATCAGCCGATCGGGGAAGAGCCGGTAGAGCGTCGCGGCCTCCATGGCGGTGAGTGCGATGTTGCGCAACGGCACAGGCAGCAGCCCGATGCCGACGCGCAACCGCTCGGTCCACGCGAGCGCCGCCGCCGCACTGGCGATTCCGCTCTCCAGGAAGCAGTCCTCCCACAACCACAGCTCCTCCAGCCCCGTCGCCTCGGCGACACGGACCGCCGCACGGAGCGACTCGGGCGGATTTTGCGGACGGAACACAGCACCGAGAACAGTCACCCCGACATTCCTACCCGCCGCGGCCGGTCGGCGCAGGCATATTCCGGCGACGCGACAACGCCGCCGAGCGCGCTCGTGCTCCACGAACGCTTCGCGCCGGTTGCGGCGGAGCTGCACCGACGCGTCATGCCGGTGCCTGCAGAACCAACTGATCCCACGGCCGGGGTGGGTATTTGAAGATGGATGCGCGCATCAGATGTGTCACGAACTCCTCGCGGTCGGGGTCCCAGAGCACGACGCGCTGGTTGGTCACTTCGTCATCGGTGGGAGTGCTGCGATACATCTCCATGAAGGCCGGCTCTACCCGGCAAGCTTGCACGATCTCGTCGATCCGGCGCTGCGGCACGGCTCCGGGTGCGAGAGTTCCGAACGCCGCTGCCATGAGCCGGGCACGCAGGTTCCAGTTCGCAATGACTTTGCGCGCAACGGGATTGGTGAACATCCAGACAATGAGACTGGCTGGCTGCTCGGCATCGGGCGGGGCCGGCGCGAGGCCGGGAAAGCGATCGAGAAAAGGTCTGTTGCAGCCGAATAGGTCGAAAGTTATGCGATCGTGGCAGCAAGCCGGGTCGAGGATGCGGTCGAGGCCGGTCTGATCATCTGTGGTCCAGACCGGTGGCACGCTCGACCAGTCGAGGGTTTCGAGCGTTGTCTTGTGGGTCAAGGACCGGACTCGCTGAATCACCGCGATGAACCTCTGGCGCTTCCAGTTCGGCACACCGACCACGTCGAACCACAGTCTCAGTGCCTCGCCGTCAGGCACTCGCACGCCGGTCTCCCAGTAGTGCACCAGTTGCCGGGAGACGTGGCAGGCTTCGGCGACTCGGGTTCTGCTGAGCTCGGCGGCCTCGCGCTCTACCGTCATCAGCTCGCCGAGCAGCTGGTTGTCAGGCTTCTCGGTTCGATTGCCACGGGCACTTTCTCCACCTGACATGTGGTGATCTACGCGTCTATGAAGAGGTCGTTGGCGAGTGCGGTGGTGCCCGCTACGACGCGATATCGGTCCAGGTCGGTGATGCCGTGGGAAGCGAGGACATCCTCGTCCAAGAGCAGTTGACCGGTGTAGGTCGCGCCAGGGCTGGTCACCATCAGGAGCGCGGCGTCAGCGCAGATGTGGGCGGTCCGGGACGCCGCGACGGCTTCCGCGCCGCCGAGCAGATTGCGTACCGCCGCGGTGTCGATCTTCGTGCGTGGCCACAGTGAGTTCACGGCGATGCCGTACGGGCGGAACTCATGCGCCAGGCCGATGGTGGCAAGGCTGACACCATATTTGGAGACGGTGTAGGCGACGCCGTTGCCGATGTGCTCGGGGTTCATGTTGAGTGGTGGGGAGAGCGTGAGGATGTGGGGGTTGCGCCCGGCTCGCGCCGAGGCGCGCAAGTGCGGGAGCGCCAGCTTGGACAGCAGAAACGGGGCGCGGAGGTTTACGGCCTGCATGTGGTCGTAACGCTGCATGCCGATCTGCTCGGCGCCGGTGAGATCGACCGATCCGGCGTTGTTGACCAGGATGTCGATCCCGCCGAACCGCTCGGCAATCTGATCAACCGCACCGGCCAGCGCCTTGTCATCGCGCACATCCGCCACCAACGGCAGCACGTCGCCGCCCGCGGCCTCCGCTTCGGCGGCGGCGGTGTGGATCGTGCCCGGCAGTTTGGGGTGCGGCTCCTGGGTTCGGGCGATCATCGCGACGTTCGCGCCCTCCGCCGCGAACCTGATCGCGATCGCCCGGCCGATGCCACGACTGGCTCCCGTGACGACAGCGGTCCTTCCCCTGAGCAGATCCTCGGTCGAATCGCCTCGAGCGGACGCGGGCGTAGGTAGGGGGCTGTTCATAGCGGGTGGTCCTTTGGCTGGCCGATCTTGTTGAGTGAGGCTAGCTGCCATTCGTCTGGATCGGGAGCCATCGTTGTCCACAAGTTGTTTACAGCCTCCTCGTTGACAGCCCGATGCTATGGCCCGAATGCTGCATACGAAGCTAGTTATGCGCAGGTGCGCGAGAATATGAATACGGAGGTAGAACGCGCGTCGATTCGCCGCCTGCGCCGGAGGGGAGCGCAGGGGCGCGCCCGCGATTGAGCCCTGGTACGCATGTCCATCCGGCGCAAGATGGGATGTGCCGGTACGAAAATGGCGCAGCTGTAAGGGATTTCATAGACCGCTGACGCTGCACTGTGTATGCCCTCTTTCCGAGCCCCAGAACGACTCGGGCGTCCATGAATTGGGGGCGAGAATATGTCTGGAGTTGATGTGACGCCGATCGTCTCGATGTGCGCGCCGGCGCGGCCATGGCCAATGCGATCCAGCAGACCGTCGGGTTGGCTTTGTCGTCGGATGTGAACGAGGGGTTTCGCGGGGGGACGTCGCGGCCGGTGGCGTGTCGCGAGCGGTCGTTCGTCCCCGATGAGTGCAGTGATGTGGAGTTGTTGCGGGCGCATGTGGGTGGGCAGGGGCAGGCGTTCGCGGTGTTGCTGGGCAGGCATCACGATCATTTGTGGCAGACGGCGTTGCGCACGTCCTATACCCGGGAGGACGCGGCGGATTCGCTGCAGGATGCGTTGCTGGCGGCGCATCGCACGGCCGCGTCGTTCCGCGGTGAGGCGGAGGTGCGTAGTTGGTTGCATGCGATCGTGGTGAACGCGTGCCTGGATCGGATCCGCCGCAACAAGACCAGGCGCGCGGTGTCGCTGTCTGTGGAGGGCATGCCCGAACCCAGGTACGGCCGCGACGAGATGGCCGAGGTGGAGATGTCGATGGTGATCGATCAGGCGTTGTTCGCGTTGCCGCCCGAGCAGCGTACGGCGTTGGTGGCGGTGGATGTGGAGGGGTATAGCGTGGCCGAGGCGGCGGTGTTGCTGGGTGTGGCGGAGGGGACGATCAAGAGCCGGTGTGCCCGGGCGCGGCAGCGGTTGAAACAGCGGTTGGATTTTCTGCGTGATCCGGGGAACCGGAGGTAGTCGGGATGCGTCATTAACAGTGACGGACCACGAAACGATGTAGAGGCAGTCCCCCGGGGTTGGTGCGGGGATTGTTGTGATGACAGAGGCGAACCACGGAGGTGTGATGGCAACCGGGGTGCCGCGGCCTGCGTTTACGACCGAGTTGCTCGCCGACCTGCACGCCGACAACCTCACCGCTGGCCAGCGTGAGCAACTGTTGCCGCAGGTCGTCCGTGATGCGGAAGCGTTGCGTTTCCTGCGGTCGCTGGACGAGGTCAGCGCCGAACTACGGGCCCTGGGCCGTGACGAACGCATCATCCACCCCATGCCCGCCGACGTCGCCGCCCGGCTCACGCAGCTCCTCGACGAGTTGGACCCACCCCAGAACACCACCGGCACCACCACCCAGAGCGGAAGCACCCAGGACCGCACCGCACAGGACGGCGCAACCCGGTGGTGGTCGCCGTTGCGCCGGCCGGCCAACGCGAATTCAGCGCGCAGGCCGGCCTCGAAGAACAACGGCACCGCGCCGGACTCGACCGGGCAGCACGCCGCCACACCTGATGCGATCCGTCCTCTGCCCACGACACCTGATGCCAGGATCCATTCCCTGGCCACCGCGTCGCCCTCCGGGTCGATCGGCGAATCCGGCCGTCAGTCAACGGTTTCGCAAGCCCCGCCGCCTCCGCCGGTCGCGGTCGCCGGACATCGCCACCGCCCCGGCCGGACACGCTGGATAGCCGCAGCCGCCGCAGCGATCCTCGCCGTCACCGCCGTCGGCGGGGTTGCCGCCATGCTGCGTGGTGGTGCGGACCCCTCGCCCACCGCCGCACCCACGCCCCCACCCACCACCGGAACCGACCAGCTCGGCGAAGAACTCTCTGCCACCGTCGCGCTCGCCGCGCTGGGCCGCCACACCGTCACCGGCACGCTGGCCAACCCGGCCGCCCTGGACCGCTGCGTGCAAGCCAACGGACTCGAACGGACCGTCCTCGGCTCCACAGACATCACATTCCAGAGCCGCAATGCGGTACTCATCCTGCTCACCGGCCCCCACCCGCCCGAGATCACCGCACTGGTCGTCGGAACCGGCTGCGGCACAGGCGATCCGCAACGCAGGGCAGTACAGGACATCGGCTGACAGCGCGACGTCGGGCCACCCGCGCCCAGCGGATGTAAGGCGTGTCGTGCGCGCAGCATGCCGTGCGCCGTTGTGGCGCAGACGGTTTCACTCGCTGCGGCTGGCCTCCCGGCCGCGTTCTCGGCCGTAGCTGCCGCCGCGTTCGACTCGCGGAACTTTGGTGTCCGGCTCGCGTCGCGCCGCCGCTGATGGTTGTTGTGCTCAGCCGAGCGCGAGAATCCGCACTGCGTGGTGCAGCACAGCATTGTCTCCGCATGCCCACGATGCATCGGACGAGCAGCTCTCGGCCCGGTCAGCTCACGGCAACTGCTGGGCAAAACGGGAGCCGCGCCGATGTGGCCGCCAGGTGGTGTCCCCGACTTCTCCGGTGTGCACGAATTCGCCCCAGTATCGCCGGGTCCGGACGCCGAGCGCGTCGATCTCCGGGGGAACGAGGGGCACGAGCATTGGGGAGGTGGCCCAGGTCGAGCCGCTGCCGTAGAGCAGCGGCAGGTCGATGCAGTGGCAGGCGCCGTATGGGTTGGCCGGATGCAGCTGGCCCACGCGATAGGAGTAGACGGTCGCGCCGGCGTCGGTCAGCTCGTCGGCGAAGCGGAACAAGCCGTCCTCGAAGGCCTTTCGTCCGATCAGCCGCTGCACCGCCGAGGTGGTCCGTTCGCCGACCAGCGGCAGTCGCCGCACCTTGCCGAACACCGGATGCGGGCCGCCGTAGAACGCCCGCGCCTCCTCGGCCGTGCAGCCGAGCACCACCCGTAGGTCGGCCGCCGCGTCGTGTACTGCCTGTCGCCAGGTTCGCTCGTCGGGTATCGGGTCCGCATCGGCCACCGGCAGGAAGGGCGGCGCCGAGTTCAACGCGCCCGGTCCCGCCATCCGCCGGACGGTACGCCCCTGTGCGGCAAGGAGTTCGGGCACCGCAGCGGTGAACGGATCGGCGTCGAGTTCGGCCAGGAACATCGCCCCCACCCGTTCGGCGTGCCGGTGGCTCTGGAATCCGATGCCGAACGGTGCGCTCTGCACGATGGCCTGCGCGAACAGCGGTCGCGCCTCCGCGATACCCAGTAGAGCGACGACCGACTGCGCGCCCGCCGACTGCCCCGAGACGGTGATGCGCTCCGGATCGCCGCCGAACTCGGCGATGTGCGCACGCACCCACCGCAGAGCCGCGAGCTGGTCACGCAAACCGAGATTGCCCGCCGAAACACCCGGCGCCCGCAGGTATCCGAGTGCGCCGAGCCGGTAGCTCACCGACACCACGACGATGCGGGTCTCGCGCACCAGCTGGTCGGCGTCGTACAGATTCCACTGTCCGCTGCCCGCGAGATACGCGCCGCCGTGCAACCACACCAGCACTGGGCAGCTGCCGAGTTCGACGTCCTCGGGGGCCGTGACGGTCAGCGCCAAGCAGTCCTCCGATTGATCCAGCAGGTCCGCCCGCCCCATCACATTTTCCAGCCGCCCCGGCAGCTGCGGCGCAATGGCGTACCGCCGGGTCGCGTCGCACACGCCGTCCTGTGGTGCGACCGGCTCCGGCGCACCGAAGCGCTCTGCTCGCGCGTAGGGGATCCCGCGAAACACCGCTACCCCGCCGAGCGATTCGCCCTGCCAGCGCCCCGAGGGCGCGACCACGTTGTCCATGCCGCTCTCACCTTCTATCGCAAGTCAACTTGCGATAGCACCACGCTAAGCACCGCAAGCACACAACGCAAGACAACTTGCGATAATTGGCGACATGGGCAAATCTCCGGCACAGATCCGGGGTGCGCGGCTGCGGAAGGCCGTGATCGACGCGACGCTTGCCCGCATCGAGTCGGTCGGCATCGGCAACGTGCGGGTCGCCGACGTCGCCGCGGACGCGGGCGTGCACGAGACGTCGATCTATCGGCGGTGGAAGACGCTGCCCAGGCTGCTGCTGGACGCACTGCTGTTTCGGATGGCCGACGAGATCCCGCTACCGGACACCGGGTCACTGCGCGGCGATCTGGAGCGGTTCATGACCGACCTCATTCGTTTCGCGGAAGCGCCGTCGGGCATGGCCATGATTCGCGGCACGGTGATCGGGGACGCCGACCCGGTCGTCGACGCCACGCGACGCGAGTTCTGGGTGCGACGGTTGTCGATGTCGGAGGAGATCATCCGGCGTGGCATTGCCCGCGGTGAGGTCGCGTCGACGGTGGACCCCCGGCTGACCATGCTCACCCTGGGCGGACTGGTGCATCTGCATGTCACACAACTCGGCGAGACGCTGCCCCCCAACCTCGCGCGCGAGGCCGTCGATCTCGTCCTGGACGGAATCGCACCACGCTGAACGCGGCGCCGTACAGGCCAGCGCGTTGTCCGCACGGGGATCCCAGGAATGGTGACACCAAGAGTACTTCCATGCCTGCTCGATCGATATCGTCGACGTCGATCGACACGCATGAAAGGTATTTGGGAATGAAACGCTTTGGGATGATTGTCGTCACCGTCTGCGCAGCGCTGTTGGCCACCGGGCTCGGCACGGCTACCGCGGCCGCGGAAACGATCCCGCTCGAGCAGCCGACCGAAGCCGCCGACACCCAGTCACCGGCCCCTGTCGTCGGTGGCGTGGAATCGCTGAGTTCCTCCATGGGTCGCGCTATTGGCTGCATACTCAATCGGCACGCCCCCGTGTGCTGGAGCTGAGTTCCTCTGCCTGACGCCGGCTCAGATCTGTGGCGGTGGAAGCCGCCGGCATGCACGACGGGATCGGCATCCGGTCCGGAAAGTGATGCCGGGGTTGGGTCGCTGTCGAACGGGGGCTGTCGGCGCTCCTGGTCGCCGCCACCCGCGACGGGATCGAAGTCGACCGGGTGCTCGCCGACCGATCTTTCGGAATCTCTCAGGTAAGCCGACGATGATGGCGGCTGCGGCCCGGCCAAGTGAAGGAATGGCCGGCGCATCTACGATCGTGGCAGCAGGAACCGTCCGGCGAGCGAAAGGCGTGGTGAGCGCACGGTGAGCAAAAACCAGGGTGGGAAGTCGAACCCGCTGCTGGCGGCGGAACGCGCCGACCGCAACCGCAATATCTTGATCCAGGTGGCCGTCGCGGCCGTGCTCATCGGGTTGATCGCGGCCATCGGCATCGGCATCGCGGTCAAGCAGGCCCGCAAGAACGATCCCGGCCCCGCCCCGTCCATCGCCGCGACCGGAAACCTGAACTCCGGCGGCGTTCCCGGCTCGATCACCGACAACGGCGCCGTCCGGCTCGGCAAGCCGGACGCGAAGGTCACCGTGCGCGTCGTCGCCGACCTGCAGTGCCCGGCCTGCAAAGCCTTCGAGGCGGCCAACGGCCAGGTCCTCGAAGACGCGGTGAACAACGGCACCGCTGTGGTGGAGTACAACGTGATCGCGTTCCTGGACAAGGCGTCCACTACGCGGTACTCGTCGCGCGCGGCGAATGCCTCCTACTGTGTCGCCGAGGCCGACCCGACGAAGTACCAGGACTGGCTGAAGACGATGTTCGCGCAGCAGCCGCCGGAGGGCGGCGCCGGCCTGACCGACGACCAGCTGATCCAGATCGCCAAGAGCGTCGGCTACACCGACGACGCGGTCGCCCAGTGCATTTCCGAGCCCGAGTACGACAAGTACATCCAGGCCCGCACCAAGGACGTGCTGGAAAGCGGCATCCAGTCGACCCCGTCGGTCTTCGTGAACGGTAAGAAGATCGAGGCGAGCCAGGAGATCTTCGGTCCCGCCGGTCTCGCGCCCGTGATCACCGCCGCCGCGGGCCAGTGATCGCCGCGGGGCCGCGGGCCGCGTGGGTCCTGCTGATCGGCGGACTCGCGGGCTGGTTGGCTTCGGTAGCGCTGACCGTCGAGCGATTCAAGCTGTTCACCGATCCCGGCTACACCCCTACCTGCAGCATCAACCCGATTCTGTCCTGCGGGTCGGTGATGGTGACCGACCAGGCTGCGGCGTTCGGGTTCCCGAACCCGCTGATCGGCGTCGTCGGATTCTCCGTTGTGGTCACCCTCGGCGTGCTGTCGGTGGCCGGGGTGGGTTTCCCGCGCTGGATCTGGGGTGGGTTGTGGCTGGGCACCGTGTTCGGCGTCGGCTTCGTCTGCTGGCTGATCTTCGAAAGCCTGTACCGGATCAACGCGCTGTGCCCGTACTGCATGGTGGTCTGGGCGATCATCACGCCGTTGCTGGCGGTGAGTATCGACCAGTTGTGGGGTCGTTCCGGCGGCCCGCTCGGCGTGCTCGCGGAGTGGCGCTGGACGATCGTCGCGGTGTTCTTCGCGGTCGTGCTGCTGCTGGTGTTCCTGCGTTTCCAGGACTACTGGCTGTCGCTGGTCTGACCGGCTGATCAGTTCGGCGGGCCCGCGGTGAGCACCACCGGCACAATGCGCTCCCCCTCCGCGCCGGTGACGCCCAACCGGACGGTGTCGTTCGGTTTGCGGGTGTTCAGCGCGGCCCGCAGGGATTGGACGCTGGTGACGGCGCGATCGTCGATCGAGGTGATCACGTCGCCCGCGCTGAGCCCCGCGGCATGCGCAGGCATGCCGTAGAGCGCCACGTCCACGCGCGCGCCCGTGCCGTTGGGCAGCGCGTTGGAGACGAGCACACCAAGGGTGGCCGTCGGGCCGATGTGCACCGTGTCGGTCGGGGTGCCGGAGCGAATCTGCTGGACCACCCGCATCGCCGCGTCGATCGGCACCGCGTAGCCGTTGGGCGAGCGGTCCGGTGCACTCACCGAGTCGCCCGATGCCGCGGCGATCACCCCGACCACGGCCGCATTCCGATCGACCAGTGCCCCGCCGGATTGGCCAGAGGTGACCTCCGCCGCGACCTCCAGCATGCCGCTGAGCGCTTTGCGCGACAGATCGGCGACGTTGACCGCCACGATCTCGCTGTCCAGGTCGGTGAGCGGGCCGTACACCGCGGTCGGTGGACCGCCCGTCCCGCCCGCGTTGCCGATCGCCAGGACCTCTTCGCGCAGCCGCAACCCGGCGGAGCTGCCGATGGTGGCGGTCGGCAATGCGGCCGCGGGCAGGTCGAGCAGCGCGATATCGACGCCGGAGTCGTAACCGAGCACCACGGCGTCGTAGGCGTTCCCGTTGCCGAGGTCGGTAACGGTCACCGTGTCCGCGCCCTTGACCACATGGTGGCTGGTGAGTATCTCACCGTCAGCGGTCAGGACGATGCCGGAACCGGCCGCACCGGGGCCGGCGAGCTTGGTGGACGCGCTGATGTTGACCAGCGCCGGTTGCACGGCCACGGTGACGACCGCGGGGTCGAGCGGCTCGGAAAGGCCGGGCGGTACGGAGGCCGCGGTCCCGGTGGCGTCGGACAGGCTCCGGCTGGGCAGATCGCCGCGATATCCGAGGAATGCGGCCACGGTGAGCACGAGGGTGACGACCATGACGAGCGCGCGCCCGCCACCCGACGCGCGCCGCGCGGTGATCTGCTGCCGTCCTTCGTCCATGGCTCTCCCGCCTCGGCCGAACCCGCTGACCGATTCCATTGTCGCCGGAGATCGCCGCCGAAGATCATCGAACCGGAGACCCGGGCCGAAAAATGGTCGTGACCTTGTTGTTTACGTGTCATAGTTGGCAACAGCACGCATGCAGCGGTAGGCATGTATTCATGAGCACCGCTGCCGCCTACGCCCTGTCCGACCCCGACGGTTCGTTCGAGAAGGTCACGATCGAGCGCAGGGACCTGGGTCCGCACGACGTGCTGATCGACATCAAGTACGTGGGTATCTGTCACTCCGACATCCACACCGCGCGCGACGAGTGGGGCGGGACACGGTACCCGTGCGTGCCCGGCCACGAGATCGCGGGCTTGGTCGCCGCGGTCGGATCGGCGGTGTCGAAATACCGGGTCGGCGACCGCGTCGGCGTCGGATGCATGGTCGACTCCTGCGGCGTCTGCGCGCCATGTCTGGCCGACGAGGAGCAGTACTGCGCCGCGGGCGCGACGATGACCTACAACACCCCGGTCGATCCGGCGGTACAGCCGGGCGGGCACACCCTCGGCGGGTACTCCAGCCAGGTTGTCGTGACCGAGAACTTCGTGGTCCAGATCCCCGAGGGGATCGGGCTGGACGTCGCCGCGCCGCTGCTGTGCGCGGGCGTCACGCTCTACTCGCCGCTACGGCACTGGGACGCGGGGCCGGGCAAGAAAGTCGCGATCATCGGCATGGGCGGGCTCGGACACGTCGGCGTGAAGATCGCCGCCGCGTTGGGGGCCGAGGTCACCGTGCTCAGCCACTCGCTGAGCAAGCAGGACGACGGCAAGCTCTTCGGCGCGAGCGGCTACCGCGCGACCAGCGACAAGCAGACCTTCCGCGATCTGCGCGGCCGGTTCGACCTCATCCTCAACACGGTCTCGGCAGATCTTCCGCTGGACGCCTATCTGCGCCTGCTCAACCTGGACGGGACCCTGGTGATCCTCGGTATCCCCGAGAACCCGTTGAGCGTCAAGCCGTTCACTCTCGCGGGATACCGGCGCTCGCTCGCCGGATCAGCGATCGGCGGCATCGCGCAGACCCAGGAGATGCTGAACTTCTGCGCCGAGCACGGCATCGGCGCCGAGATCGAGCTGATCTCCGCCGACGAGATCGACGGCGCCTACGACCGCGTCGTCGCCAGCGATGTGCGCTATCGGTTCGTCATCGACGTCTCCACCATGTGACCCGTCTCGCTCGACCGGCGCGGCCACGCGGTGTGCGGCGCGAACCGGTCCCGGCGTGGGTACGTTGGCTTTGTGCCTGCGGAGGACAAGGACGAGACGACACCGGCCGCCGAACCCGCCAACGGCGCCACGCGCATGCCGCAGTGGCTGCCACGCGCGTTTCTGCTCGCCGCGGCGACGATCGCCGGACTGCTGGCCGCGTTCTGGGTGCTCCAGCGCCTGCAGGGGCTGCTGACGGTTCTGGTCGTCTCGCTGTTTCTCGCGTTCGCCATCGAACCGGCGGTGAACTGGCTGGCCCGGCGCGGGATGCGGCGTGGCCTCGCGACCGGACTGGTGTTCCTCGCCCTGGCGGCCCTGGTCGTCGCCTTCCTGTGGACGCTCGGCGCACTGCTGGTGGAGCAGGTCACAACCCTGGTGAAGAATGCGCCCGAGTATGCCGACGGCGTTGTGGACTGGATCAACCGCACGTTCAAGACCGACCTCGTCAGCACCGACATCCAGAAGTACGCCACCGAGTGGAGCTCGACCCTGGAGGGCTACCTCACCGGATTGGCGGGCGACGTGTGGGGCATCGGCGCCGCCGCGATCGGCGCGATCTTCCAGGGCCTCGGCATCCTGTTGTTCACTTACTACTTCGCCGCGGAAGGCCCGCGCTTCCGCAATGCGGTCTGCTCGCTGTTGCCTCCGCGGCACCAGCGACATGTGTTGCGTGCCTGGGACATCGCAGTGGAAAAGACCGGCGGCTACATCTATTCGCGTGGTCTGCTCGCACTCATCTCGACGCTCGCGCATTACGTGATGCTGCGGGTGCTGGATATGCCGTCGGCATTCGCACTGGCGCTGTGGGTGGGCGTGGTCTCGCAGTTCATCCCGACCGTCGGCACTTATCTGGCTGGTGCGCTTCCGGTGATCGTCGGGCTGGTCCACGGCCCGAGCACCGCGCTGTGGATTCTCGGCTTCATCGTGCTCTATCAGCAGTTCGAGAACTATGTGCTGCACCCTCGCATCACCGCGACCACACTGGACATGCACGCGGCCGTTGCCTTCGGCGCGGTGCTGGCGGGCGCGGCGCTGCTCGGCCCGACCGGCGCGCTGCTCGCCATTCCGGTGACCGCGACAGTGCAGGCGTTCTCCAGCGCCTACATCCGCCGGTATGACGTCGAGACCGACGACGAAACCGGCATCGATCGGCGGCGGCCGCCGAAGCGGCGCCGAAAGTGGGCCAGGCAGTTGACCCTTCGCTTCGCAGGCGCCAATCCCCCGCCCGCGGAGTGAACGGCGCCTTCCCACGAGTGGCCATGGGCTCGCCCGCCGATGTAGAACTTGTGCGAAAACGATTCGCACCGCAAGGTGGCGAGGCTGGATGGGAACACATGCTGAAGCGGCCGCCGGACTTGGCCTTCGACCTCGGCAAGATGCACCTGCGGCGCAACGACCTGGCGGCCGCGCGCGAGGCGTTCCAAACCGCGGTCGCTTCCGGGCACCCGGACTGGGCTCCGCTCGCCGCCGCCGAGCTGGGCGATCTGCTCAACGCGTTGGGTGACAAACCGGCCGCGGAGGGCGCCTATCACGTGGCGGTCGACTCCGGCCACGCGGACGCATCGCCGCGGGCCGCGTACCATTTCGGTCTGCTGCTGGCCGAGCGCGGCGATGCCGCCGCGGCCGAGGCGATGTACCAGCGCGCGGCCGAGTCCGGGCATCCCGACGCGGCGCCGCGCGCCTGGATCAATCTCGGTTATTCGCGGGCCAAGCGCGGCGATTCGGACGCGGCGCGCGCGGCTTACGAGCAGGCGATCACCTCCGGCACCGGCGAGATCGCCCGGCTCGCCCTGTCCAACCTCGCCTACCTGCTGCGCACCGAAGGCGATACGGATGGCCTGAAAGCCGCCTACCGCGCCGTCATCGACGACTGGCCCGCCGATCAGGCGCTGGTTGCCGCTGGTGATCTGATACAGCATTTGAGCGACGCCGGAGACCTGGCCGGAGCCAGGGAGGCCGCCCGCTTCTTAGCCGAATCGGACGATCCGGCCCTCGCCGCGCGGGCCAGCTTCGACATCGGGGTGTTCAGCAGCATGCTCGGCGACGCGGAGACGGCGCTAACGGCCTTCCAGCGCGCACTCGATTCGACAGACGCCGAAGCACGCACCAGAGCGGCCGACGCGCTCGCGCCGATCTACCACGAGCGGGCCGCGACCGTGCTGCGCGAGACCGACTGGGCGGGGCTGGCCCATGCCCAAGGCTCCGCCGCCGACGCACCCGTCATGCTGGCCGACCTGATCGGCGACGACGCCGATGACCGCTCACGCGGCATCGACTTTCTGTATTCGGCGGTACTGCACGAGGATTCGGTCTACTCGGTCACCGCGCCCGCGATCCAGGTCGTGCTCGGCGCCCTGCTGCACGAGCGCACCGATGTGAGCTACGCCCGCGCTTGGCTCAGCGAGCCGCAGCCGCTGCGCTTGGAGCTGCTGAACTGGCTGCACGAGGTGATCGCCACCGCCGCATGGCAATCCGCCGCCGAGGATGACGACGCGCTCACCCCGGCCGACCGCGCCGCCGCGGCGGCCTGCATGGCGCTGGTACGCGACATTCGCGGCGCCGCCGCGGCCGCGCTCGCCATGGCGGAGACCGACTCGGTGGCAGGCGCCGCCACCGAGGTGCTCGCGATGCTCAGCTCGCTGCCCGTGGTCAGCGGGTGATCGCGCGCAGCACGGCAGCGACCGACTGTTCGGCGAGTTCGTCCGATAGCGGCAGATGTCCGAACAGCGCACGGTAGTAGATCGGCGCGGCGACCGCGTCGAGCACGAAATCGAGGTCTATTCCCGGGTCGACCTCGCCGCGCGCGATAGCCGACCGCAGCGCGGTCGCCGTAGTGCGCCGCCGCGGTTCGAAAACGGTGGCCAGGAAGTGGGCACGCAGCCGCTCGTCTCCCGCCAGGTCGGCGACCAGCGCGGGCAGCACCCGGTGCAGGCAGGTATCGCGCAACGAGGCAACGAGATCACGCATGGCGAGGCCCAGATCGGCGCGAAGGTCGCCGGTGTCCGGGGTCGGATGCAGACCGAGTAGGTCGGCCACGACGTCCACCACCAAGTGGCGCTTCGACGGCCATCGGCGGTAGATCGCCGGGCGGTGCAGGCCCGCGCGGGCGGCGACCTGGCCGATGGACAGGTCGGCGTACCCGACCTCGTCGAGCAGCTCGCGCGCCGCGCTGAGCACCGCGGCGTCGATGCGATCGTCGCGGGTCCGTCCCGCCATCAGAAGACCGGTCGCGGCATCAGCACCACCCGCCAGCCGTCCGGATCGGGAAACGTCAAGCCGCCGTTCGCCGCCCAGAACGGGTTCTCGGCAGGCACGGGTTCGACGCCGAATTCGCCGAGCCGCTGGGCCACGTCGTACATGTGGGTCTCGCCCTCGAAATAGAGGACGAGGAGATTCTCCGCGCTCGGCCATCGCCGGCACTGCCGTCCACGTGCGAGGTGAACTCCAGGTGATATCCGGTCCCTGGCAGTCCGAGCATCACGCCGTCGTAACCCGCGTGGTCGGCGAATCGGTAGAGCTCACGCAGGCCGAGACCGTCCACGTAGAAACGCACCACCTCGGCGAGCCGGTCGGTTGGTCGCGCGATCCGGACCTGCGCGACACGCAACGAGTCCGGCCAGGCGTTGTCGATATCCATCACTGTAACAATACAGTACGAATCGTACTGTATTGAATCTACGATCGAGTCCCACTGAACAGGTGGAGGGCCGCCTCCGGTTCGATCGAACGCGAAGACGGCCCTCGTATGCACTGGGTCCGCCCAGTCGGCGCGGTCGGACGTAGGGGCGTCCTCAGCCTCGCGCACGGCCGCAGCGAAGGCGGAGGTACGCCCAATGGACACGGTCGGACGTAGTCCGTCCTCAGCCCCGCGCACGGCCGCAGCGAAGGCGAAGGTACGCCCAATGGACACGGTCGGACGTAGTCCGTCTTCAGCCCCGCGCACGGCCGCAGCGAAGCCGGAGGTACGCCCAATGGACACGGTCGGACGTAGTCCGTCTTCAGCCCCGCGCATGGCCGGAGCGAAGGCGGAGGTACGCCTACCTCACTCGGCGGATTCGACGCGCCTGCGGATGCGGCGCGCCGCGGCGACCATATTGCGCAGCGACGGCTCGAGCTGCCAATAGTGTCGCGTCTTCAGGCCGCCGTCCGGATTGGCCCACAAGCGGTGCGGCGTCACGGCTTCCGCTGCCGCGGTGAGCAATTCGTCCAGCTCGTCGATGTCCGGGATGCGCGCGGAGCGGCTCTCGTACACGCCGGGGCCGACGCCGTGACTGAGCCCGTGCCCGGAGGCGCAGTCCTCTTTCAGCGCCCGCAGCACCCACTCGATGGAGCGGGTCGCCACGATCGCGGTGACGTCGGCGTCGAGTTGCTCGATCGCCTCGACCACCTCGGCGCGGCCGGAATAGCCGATGTGCGTGTGGATCTGGGTCTCGGCCTGCACACCGGAGGTCGCCAGCCGGAACGCGCCGACCGCCCAGCGCAGGTACTCCGCCCTGCCCTCCGGGCGCAGCGGCAGCATCTCCCGGATCGCGGGCTCGTCGACCTGGATGATCGAGATGCCCGCTTTCTCCAGATCCACCACCTCGTCGCGGATGGCCAGCGCCACCTGGTCGGCGGTCTCGTGCAGCGGCTGGTCCTGCCGGACGAACGAACGGGCGAGCATGGTGACCGGCCCGGTCACCATGCCCTTGACCGGCTTGTCGGTGAGCGATTGCGCGTAGCTGATCCACTCCACCGACATCGGCTCCGGCCGCGACACGTCACCGTAGAGGATGGGCGGTCGCACGCAACGGGATCCGTACACCTGCACCCAGCCGAAGTGGGTGGTCGCGAAGCCGTCGAGCAGCTCGGCGAAGTACTGGATCATGTCGTTGCGCTCGTGCTCGCCGTGCACAAGCACGTCCAGGCCGATGTCCTCCTGCAGCCGGATCGTCGCCTCGATCTCGGCCTCGATCCGCTTGCGGTACTCCGCGTAGGACAACCGCCCCTCACCGAGTTCGTAGCGCGCCTGGCGGATTCGCGTGGTCTGCGGGAAGGACCCGAGCGTGGTGGCAGGCACCGGCGGCAGGTTCAGCTTCTGCTGCTGCGCTTCCCTGCGGACCTCGTAGGACTCGCGCGAGCGCATGTCCGGCGTGACCGCGTACACCCGTTGCCGCACCGCGTGCTTCTGCTTGAAGTGCACCTCGGTCGGCCGCTTGCGCCACTTCTCCGACGGACCCTCGGTGAGCGCCTTGGCGAGCGAAACCACTTCGCCGACCTTCTGTTTCGCGAACGCGAGCCGGTCGGCGACATTGCCGTCGATGTCGTACTCGATGAGCAAGTCGTATGGCACGTGCAGCAGCGTGGTCCCGGTCGAGACGACCAGGTCCGGACACACCTGAGCGAGCTCGTTGAGGTACTCCAGGGTCACGTAGCGGTCGGCGCGCCACACGTTGCGGCCGCTGATCACGCCGGCGTACAGGCGCTTGCGCCGGATGCCGGGCACCTTCGCCAGATCCTCCGGACGGATCCGATGACTCGCCAGGTCGAGGCCGATGGCCTCGACGCCGGTGGCGGCCAGGATGGTCAGCGCCGCACCGAAATCGCCGTACTGCCCGGTGACCAGGATGCGCGGGCGCAGCGGCGCTTTGGACAGCCGCTGGTAGGCGGTCTCGAAAGCGGCCAGCTCGGCGGGCGTGCGCTCGCTGGTGAACGCGGGCTCGTCCAGCTGCACACACGTAGAGCCGCGCTTGGCGAGGATTTCGAACAGCTCCTCGTAGACCGGCAGCAGCTTGTCCAGCAGGCTCAGGATGTCGAATCCGCCAGGCTCACCGGGGATGTGCCCGGCCTTGGACAACAGCAGCAGCGACACCGGGCCGATGACGACGGGCCGCAGTTCGATGTCTCGAAGCTTCGCCCGGTCGAATTCGTCGAGCAGGGCCTCGGGGTGCAGCGAGAACTCGGTGTCGGCGTCCAGTTCCGGCTGGCGGTAGTGGTAGTTCGTGCCGAAGAACCGGACCAGCTCCAGCGGTGGAAGGTCCGGGCGGCCGCGCGCCATCAGGAAGTAGAAATCCAGTGGGTGCATACCCTCCCGGTACGGCTCGAACCGCTTGGGCATGGCGCCGAAGAGCAGCGCGTTGTCCAGCACATGGTCGTAGAACGAGAAGGTATTTCCGGGGACCTGGGTCAGGCCGGTGGCGGCCAGCTCGTTGAACTGGGTCTCCTGGATATCGCGCCCGACCGCCAGCAGTTCGTCGCGGTCGATCCCACCGTGCCAGTAGGACTCCAGCGCCCGCTTGAGCTCGCGATGCGGCCCGATCCTGGGATAACCGAGAATGCTCGACCCGTAGCCGTCGATCACGTTCACCATGAGCGGGAAATCCCCTTTCAGTGTCTGATTTGCAGCGCCTGTGGCGCTGCGTGTTCGCGGCCCCTCTTCGGCTCGTGTCCGAGCGAGCGAGACTCGCGCCTACGGCGCATGCGCTTCGCTCACTCGGACACGAGCCGGGCCGCGAACGGTGCTCGTAAGACTCGCACCCGACAGGGCTGGGAGGGAAGGATCAGGCGGTCGGAGTCCGGCGGTCGCCGTCGCCCGCACTCTCACGTTCGACGAAGGTCCTCCCGGCATGGTCGAGAACCTAGCGGTTGTTGTATTGGTAGAAGCCCGCTCCGGTCTTTTTGCCCATCAGTCCCGCCTCGACCATACGCATGAGCAGCGGCGGGGCCGAGTACAGCGGCTCCTTGAACTCCGAGTACATCGAGTCGGCGATGGACTTCACGGTGTCCAGGCCGACCAGGTCGGTCAGCGCCAGCGGGCCCATCGGGTGCGCGCAGCCGAGCACCATGGCCTTGTCGACGTCTTCCTTGGTGGCGAAACCGGATTCCACCATGCGGATGGCCGACAGGAGGTACGGCACCAGCAGCGCGTTGACCACGAAGCCGGAGCGGTCGGCCGAGCGGACCACCTGCTTGCCGAGCACTTCGCCGGCGAAGGCCTCGGCCCGGGTGGAGACCGACTCGCTGGTCTTGAGCGTGGTGACCAGCTCGACCAGCGGCAGCACCGGGACAGGGTTGAAGAAGTGCATGCCGACCACGCGCTCGGGGTTCGCCGTGGCGACCGCGATCTTCATGATCGGGATGGAGGAGGTGTTGGAGGCCAGCACCGCCGACGGGTCGGTGACGACCTTGTCGAGTTCGGCGAAGATGCTCGTCTTCACCTTCTCGTCCTCGAGCACCGCCTCGACCACCAGCTGGCGGTCGGCGAAGTCGCCGAGGTCGGAGGTGAAGCGCAGCCGCCATGCGGCCTGTTCGCGCTCGCGCTCGGTGATCTTGCCGCTGCTCACGCCACGATCGAGCGACCGCAGGATCCGCGCGCGGCCCGCGGCAGCTAGTTCCCGGGTCTGCTCGTACACCAGCACGTCGATGTGCGCGCGTGCACACACCTCCGCGATTCCTGCGCCCATTTGTCCGGCGCCGATGACACCGACGCGTTGGATCTTTTCGCTGCTCACGTCCCGCTCCTGCTGGGTTGTCTGGCTCTGGGGTGGCTGGTCTGCGAAGGTGTCGCTCCGGTGTGAGCGAGCCCCTTCGATGGTCCAAGGTATAGGGATGCCCTCCCCGCCGGGGCTGTTCAGCGGGGAGGGCAGTACACCCCTACCGGAGTAGAGGATTGTCGGTATTCACGTCGGGAAAACCTCACTGTGTTCGATTTGCAGCGCCTGCGGCGCTGCGTGTTCGCGGCCCCGGGAAGGTCTCGCGTCCGAGCGACCGAGGCTTGCGCCTACGGCGCATGCGCTTCGGTCACTCGGACGCGAGACGGGCCGCGAACGGCGCTCGATAGCCTCGCGCGTTGTGGCTGAGTCAGCCACGACGCTCCCTGCTTTCGATCGCATGAGGTGCTCGCCCAGCTCAGTGGAACTGGCCCTCTTCGGTGGAGCCCTTGAGGGCGGCCGTCGAGGTGTTCGGGTCCACGGTGGTGGCGATGGTGTCGAAGTAGCCGGCGCCGACCTCACGCTGGTGCTTGATGGCGGTGAAGCCACGCTCGGCGGCGGCCTTGAACTCGCGCTCCTGCAGGTCGACGAAGGCGGTCATGCCCTCGCGGGCGTAGCCGTAGGCCAGGTCGAACATGCCGTAGTTGAGCGAGTGGAAGCCGGCCAGGGTGATGAACTGGAACTTGAAGCCCATCGCGCCGAGCTCACGCTGGAACTTCGCGATGGTCGCGTCGTCCAGGTGGGCCTTCCAGTTGAAGGACGGCGAGCAGTTGTAGGCCAGCAGCTGGTCCGGGAACTCGCCACGGACGGCCTCGGCGAACTTGCGCGCGACCTCGAGGTCCGGCACGCCGGTCTCCATCCAGATGAGGTCGGAGTAGGGGGCGTAGGCCTTGGCACGCGCGATGCAGGGCTCGATGCCGTTCTTCACACCGAAGAAGCCCTCGGGGGTGCGGGTGCCGTCCAGGAACTCACGGTCGCGCTCGTCCACGTCCGAGGTGATCAGGGTGGCGGCCTCGGCGTCGGTGCGGGCGATGATCACCGACGGGACGTCGGCGACGTCGGCGGCCAGACGCGCGGAGGTCAAGGTGCGGATGTGCTGCTGGGTCGGGATCAGCACCTTGCCGCCCAGGTGGCCGCACTTCTTCTCGGAAGCGAGCTGGTCCTCCCAGTGCACGCCCGCGGCGCCGGCCTGGATCATGGCCTTCTGCAGCTCGTAGGCGTTCAGCGCGCCACCGAAGCCCGCCTCGGCGTCGGCCACGATCGGGGCCAGCCAGTTGGACACGGTGGTGTCGCCCTCGACCTTGGCGATCTCGTCGGCGCGCAGCAGCGCGTTGTTGATGCGGCGGACCACGGCCGGAACCGAGTTGGCCGGGTACAGCGACTGGTCGGGGTAGGTGTGGCCGGACAGGTTCGCGTCACCGGCGACCTGCCAACCCGACAGGTAGATGGCCTTCAGGCCGGCGCGGACCTGCTGGACCGCCATGTTGCCGGTGAGGGCGCCGAGGGAGTTGATGTAGTCCTCGTTGTTGACGAGATCCCACAGGATCTCCGAACCACGACGAGCGAGGGTGGCCTCCTCGACGACGGTGCCCTGGAGCTTCGACACCTGCTCCGCGGTGTAGTTACGGGTGACGCCCTTCCAGCGCGGGTTGGTGTCCCAATCCTTCTGGATTTCCGCAGCGGTCTTCGGGGTGCCGGCAGTCGACATCTGTGACTCCACTTCCTCGTTCGGTCGATGCCCAACGGTCGAGCTGGCAACAACTCGAACTGCTGGAGCGGCAATTTGCAGGCTTGCTAGGGCCTTGGGGTGTACTTCCACACGATGGCACACGAAGAAATAGCCGTCTACCTGTCACTAATGTGAATCTGAGCTAGGTTTGGGGGCCCTTTTGCTAACTCTGCAAAATTTGCCATTGAATTGCAAAGGCGAAATCTACCAGCCGGTAGCCCTGACATGCGGTTTTAGCGTAACGCTCGTACTGTTAGCGGACCGCCAGCGGGCCACCCGTGCCACGTCCGCCCATTCCCGGCTGTGAGCACCTTCACAACTTCGCTGTGGTGTGCACCACGCGCGGGCGCGACAGGGATCGCGGGGTACCAGCCGACATATCCGCTCATGCCGAGCAGGAGCGTGAACGCACGCGTACCGAGACCCACGCTCGGCTGCGCAGCTCTACACGCGTGCGGTAGTCGGATGTGCCGCCTCTTAGTCAGGACTTCCCCAGAGGCGATGCTGTCGCGCCGAGTCAGGGGTGATGCGTCCAGCCGCGACCAATGCCTCGAACGCAGCGCGCTTACGCGCACAGTCGTGTTCCCGATGCAACTGCATCGCGCGATGGGCATCAGCGAGCGTGAGCGGTTGATCCGGTCGATCGCACGTCCACGCCTTCGGCCACACCACCGGGCGCAACAAGCAACGCCCTCGGCCGGGCTTACTGGCGGGGCCGGGGCCACGCGGCCGACCGACCGGCCACACACACGCCACCCCGACCATGGCGAACACACCACCCCCGACCACGGCGAGAACGCTCTCCACCCTGTGCCACGCGCCCACGGCCGCTCGCCTTTCGCAGCGCAGCCGTTACCCGGGTTGGTCGCCGGTAGCGCTAGCCTCGCGAGCCCGTCGAGGACTTGCTGGAAGGTCATGACGTCCGGGATCCCGTCGCGGGGATGCCCGAGCTCGGCGGCGTCGATGGGGAAAGCAATACCGCGACTGTGAGCACGTTCTCGCGGGCTCAACTCCTGCGGCACGATCCGGCCACGACGCACCAGCGTGTAGTAAGCGACCCACTTCCACGCACACTGCTCGATGCGGCACGCACGGTGGAGCCGCATCTGCCGGTGTGCCAACTTGACCTCGGCCGAACCGCAGATCCTCGGCGGAGTGACGATCGTATCTTCGTTCATCACGCGACCCCTGCCTCCGCGCCCGGCTTGGGCTGCGCTGAACGCGTCCAAGTGCCCTGCGGGCAAACGGTTTCCAGATCGAATCCCGCATCGCAGACCAATGCGGGCTGGTTGTCCACATGCCCAAGATCGAAAACAACGATCACCTCGACCTCGAGCCCAGCGGCGATGCTGAGTACATTCCGGATCGGATCGCCAACGTCGGCCGGTGGCCGCACGGTGTAGAGGTGCTGGTAGCCGAGCGTGAGAGCGTGCCGCTGCACCTCGGCGGCATGGCGTGGCGTGTCCGGACCCGACACTTCACTACGAACGAACGCAATGGCTTTTGTCTTGTTCTTCAATGGGTTTGGCGGTGGCGAAGCAATGGCGCGCGTGTCTGTCATGGTTCCCCCAGAACCTGGTCGATGTGCTGGCTTCATGAGCGTCCGGAGCGTTGCCGCGTGGTGCTGCACCCTCGGCAGCTCCTCTCCAGGCGCATGATCCAGCTCACACCTGTGCGATCAAATCCACAATCGCAAGATACAAAATAATTGACTGTGAAAAAACGTACTACTATGGCGCGAGATTGGAATCTTCCCCTGGTCAAGGCAAGGAGGACATCCCATGCCCGCACAGCCCGCCGCCCCGTCGGTCCCTCGTCGTCAGGTGGCCCGCATCCTGTCAAAGCTGCATCGAGAGTCCGGGCTCTACATCAAGGACGTGGCGGAACAGGTCAACCTTCACCACGCCACCGTGACGAAGATGCTCAAGGGCCAGCCGTGCAAGCTCAAGCCGATCTACATCGACAAACTCTGCGACATCTACCATGCGACACCCGAGACCAGGGCTAACGTGAAAACCCTTGCCGCAGAGGCCGAATCGGCTCGCGGCTGGTGGCATGCTTTCAGCGACACGGAGTCGACAGACAAGCTGAGCACGTATATCGCCCTGGAAGGCACTGCCAGTGCCCTCATGATGTACCAGAGCGCTCGTATCCCTGGCCTACTGCAAACCGAGGACTATGCCCGCGCCCTGCTCCGCACCAGCCCCGAGTTGACGCCCGAGGAGGTCGAGCGCCACGTCCAAGTCCGTATGCGCCGACAAGCAGTTCTCACCGAATCCCAGCCGAGGTTTGACGCAATACTCGACGAAAACGTGATCCGCCGCGCGCTCGGCGACCCGCAACTCGCCAGCGGTCAACTGCGCCACATCATCGAAGTCTCCGCGCTGCCCAACGTCAGTATCCGGCTCGTACCCTTCGACGTCGGCATCTATCGCGGTATCGAGGCAGGACCGTTCATCATCCTCGAATTCGCCGAGACAGCCGACCTCGAACCGGAGCCCCCAGTCGTTTACATCGAAGCCGGAGTCGGGAGCGCCTTGTACTTCGAGAAGCGCGAGCAGGTGGACCGGTATCGTCACTCTTGGGGCGCCATAGAGTGGTCTGCGTTGAGCGCGGCCAAGACCCGCGCTTACTTGTCCAAGATCGCGAAGGAGTTACCTCGGTGAACGCCGAGTGGTTCAAGAGCAGCTACAGCACCCAGACTGGTGAATGCGTTGAAGTCGCCTTCCTTGACCACGGGATGGTCGGAATGCGCGACAGCAAGAACCCGACTGGCCCGGCGCTGGTCTTCACTCCAGGCGCATGGGACGCCTTCACCGCTGGCACAACCAGCGGCGAGTCCAACCGCCCGACTGCCTGACACCGGCAACGAGATCGCGAGACCTGCTCAGGCGGGTAGCAAGGAGTTACGAGGCGTGAAGACCGACCTATCCGGGGCGAACTGGTTCAAGAGCACCCACAGCGAGAGTGGGGGCCAATGCGTCGAGGTCGCCTGGCTAGTGCCTCGTCCAGGTAGGTTGCCCTGGTAACCGGGTGTCGGGTTGATCGTGGACGCGTGTCCGGTGATGCTGCCAGTGGAGGTGGTGTCGGTGGCCCGGAGGCCGGAAGTGTTTGTGCGGGCGGTGACCCCGGAGGAGGGGCGCCGGTTGCAGAAGATCACCAAGACGAGCAAACAACCGGTCAGGACGCGACGAGCGATCGTGGTGATGGCCTCGGCGCAGCGGCAACCGGCCCCCGCGATCGCGAGGTTGATGCAGGTCAGCGAGGCGTATGTGCGGCAGGTGATCCACGAGTTCAACGAGCGGGGGTTCGAAGCTCTGGACCCAAAATGGAGCGCGGGCAGGCCGAAGAAGGTAGATCGGGCGACGCGTGAACGCATCGCTTGTATCGCCCGGTGCTGCCCGCGTGATCTGGGCTGGCCGTTCTCGGTGTGGAGCCTGTCGAAACTGCGAGAAGTGTTGCTGACCAACGGAATCGCTGAGATCAGCCGCGAAACTCTGCGCAAGATCCTCCACGGCGAGGGGGTGTCGTGGCAGGCGGTCAAGACCTGGAAAGCGGGCACCGACCCGGAGTTCACCGCGAAGATGAACCGCGTCCTGGACCTCTATGACCATCCACCCACCGATGGGCGGGTGGTCTGCGTGGACGAGTTCGGGCCGCTGAACTTGCAACCCCGCGCTGGTCGTGGCTGGTTCGGGCGACGAACCCCGAAACGGTTGCGGGCGACCTACCGGCGCACCCAGGGCGTGCGGCACCTACTCGGCGCTCTGGATCTGGCGACCGGCAAGATCCACTACCGGATCCGGGATCGTAAACGGTGGCAGGAGTTCCTGTCGTTGCTGAAGTCGCTGCGGGCGCGCTGGCCCGGACAGAAGCTCTACGTCATCGCCGACAACTTCTCCCCGCACAAACGAGCCGAGGTCCGCACCTGGGCTGCGGCCAACAACGTGGAACTGGTCTTCCTACCGACCTATTCATCGTGGTTGAACTGGATCGAGTCCGAATTCGCGGCTCTACGCTACTTCGCCTTGAACGGCACCGATCACCGCAGCCACGACGAACAGGACGCCGCGATCGGCGCCTACATCCGCTGGTACAACCAGCACGCCCGACCCAAACGCGACTTCGCCGTCAACTCCAAGATCCGGCACCCTGATTACCTACCGAAGGTTGCTTGACGAGGCACTAGACAGTGACCGCGTCGGCATCCGCGACTCGAAGAACCCAACCGGCTCTGCGCTGATCTTCACGCCACGAGCATGGGACGCCTTCACCGCTGGCGTGACCAGCGGCGAGTTCAACCGCCCGGATGCATGACCCAAACTGCACGGTGCACAGAACAGCCTCGGAAGCTGGCGCGCCGGGGCTGTTCTACGAGCATGTGGCAATCATCCGATGAGGGTTCAGGCGTAGTTGTACTCGCAGGACCGAACACACACCGCCCCAGCACAGCCCATCCGAGCAAAGCCATTACCCCTCGTCGACATCAGCGCACGCTGTCGTTTCCGCGAGCCAGAGACCCACTCGTGCAACAACTTTCGACCTTGACCATGCGGAAGTCGATATGTAGCCTGATCTGAGGACCCATCTCGGAATATGGGTCCGAAAGATACGGGGGAACAATGCACTCGAGGCGCTGCCATTCGAATACGCAGTTATGGAAATTTCTCGGAGCTGTTCTGATCATGTCTGCTGGATGGATTTTGGGCGCTGGATCTGGTGTGGCAAACGCCGGTGTCGGCAGCTGCGACGTCAACGTTCATAACGTGCATCAATCCAAAGGTTCACCCGGCCTGATGGACGTCAAGGGTACGCTCGTCTGTCAGGGCGAGGTCGAACGCGCAGATGTGTTCATATACTACGTCAAAGTCGACGGGGCGGAGTGGGTCCGCATCGAGAGTAGCATTGCCCAGAGAACTGTGTACTCACCTACGCCTGGAAAGAAGTACACCGTCATGTCGCAGAACGGAACTCCCTGTGCCCCAGGGGAGTACATCGGAGTAGCAGAAGGGTATCTCACCGTAGACGGCAAGACAACGAAGAACTATCAGAATGGGTTCGGGCCACGATCGACAGTGACCTGCTGATTCGCTAGCAAAAAGGAGGTGGGTAGCTTCGTGAATGATTTCGATCATGTCATGCCGGACCTGTATTCGTGGCTGTCGAAAGAGTATGGGACCGTCGGGCACATCTTGTTCGATGCAGAGTCGGATATGATTACCGCGATTCCCCGAGGCGGCTTGGGGTTATCTATCGCCTTGACCAAACAGGACGACGGGATTCGCGTCGATCTCGGACTGAATGTGTCGTTCATGGCACCACGAGACGACCCGTTCGAGCTATCCGACGTCCTCGTTATCGTAAAGTCCTTGATCGAGTCGGGTATTTCACTCTCGGTTCCCATCGATCCGTTCGGGGAACCGGTGATACGCTACACCCTAAAATTCCCGAATGGCATGCTGAGCTCAAAGGTTCCGGGACATGACTACGTAGAATTCACGGTCGGAGGTTGGCTGCCGTTCGGCGCTCCCCGATAGAGCGGGCGGGGCATGCGTTCGCTTTGACCACATCCCCGCGGCATCCCCGTCCACGCGCATCTTGGCTCGGCGCTGTCTCCAGCCACCCAACCCAGGGAACCTGTATCTCCACACTGGTCGCTTCACCTTTCGCCCTCGGCAACTACGAGAGCGGTCACGAAAGAATATTTCTTACTCTCCACTCTCCGATCGCAGGCGCGATTTACAGCCAGTCTATTCCTACTGCGCAATGAGTCCAACCCGAACCAGATGTGGTCTCCGGTGGAAAACTCAACAATTCCAGTGGCACGCTTACTATTCCAGCGCCAAATTCTCCCCCGTGTAGTTAGCACTCCCTCGTCCCCATGCATACTCACAGGCTACGCTTGTCCCTGGGTCGAATGAGGCGAATCGCTCTTCACGCAAGGGTATTTCCGGTAGCTACCAGCGAATTCAGGTGCGCTCCGGCCGCACGTAGGCGACCGTGGTCGAGTCAGATCAGTGAGGCGTCGAAGGGGGCAGTCCGATGGAGCAGGCCACGGTGTATCGCTGGAACAGCCGCAACGGCTCCGGTGTCCTGACCCGATCGGACGGGCCACCGGCGTGGTTCCATGTGTCCAGCGTCGAGGCAGGAGACGTGCTCGCCCTGGAGGAGGGCGACCAGGTAGACGCCGAAGTCGAAAACGTTCCACAGGGGGATTACGAATGCAGAGCAGTATTCGTGCGCAAGCACCTCCCATAGTCATGCTGGCGCGCTGTCGTCGTGCGGCACCCTGACCGGACAGATGCGCCGACACATCGGAAGCGTTCGGCTTAGCGAACAAGCGCAGCTGACCGGTATCAGCGTGTGCTCCGCTCGTGGTCCAGTCCTGGACGGTATTGCGTGCGGTGGTTGCGGAGCGCGCGTACCGCCATCACGCCCGCGGCGACGACCACCGTGGAACTTGCGATGAACACGATCTGTGGCCGATCCAGGGTGTTGTCACCAGCGAGCAGATAGCACGCGATATTGAACAGCCAATGCCCGATCGACGCGGTCAGCACGCGCTGGCCGAAACTGCCGTTGCCCAGGTATCCGAGCACGATGGCGAACGCCATGGCCGAGACGAAGAAGCAGGCCGCGGTCACCGGGCCCGCCATGAATGCCTGGACATGCCACAGCGCCCACGTCGCCCCGGTCGCCGATATTGCCGCGAACCTGGTCATTCGAGATTCCAGTATCGGCTGCATCAGGCCACGCCAACCGATTTCCTCGCCGCCCGCGCCGATGAGTTGGAGCAGCAGAAACCCTGCGAACGGTAAACTCCCGACTGCCGCGGGGCCGACAAGTGTGGTGCCCGACATGACAGCCGCCATCGTGATCACCAGCCAGAACACCACGCAAGCGGTGACCATCGCCACCACATTTGCCGCTACTCGCCTGGCGGAAACCGCTGCAGGGAGCAGTCGGGCGACGGTCTTCCTGAACGTCAGCCAGGTTGCCAGCGCGCCGAGCGTCGGGCCGAACTGGACCAGTGCTAGTGCTGCCGGGTCGATGCCCGAATGAGGTTGTACCGCAAGTAAGGCGGCTGAGGCAGCAAGGGTGGACAGTACGTAGACGCCGAGTACAGCCCAAACCCTGGCGGTGGCCGGTGAGTGCAGCCGGGGCGGAGATGCGGTGGTGCTCATGCGACTTATTCTGGCGATCGATGTCCGCGCCGGTCGCGAACCACAGCAGGGACATGGTTGGTACGAAGCGGTTCGACAACAGCCATATCCCTACCGTCGGGGTTCACATCCGTTCGGGCTCAGTGCCCAGCACAGGCGCGTTCAGTCGGCTTCGTGCCGATGCTGCGGAAGCCGGGACCGTAGCCGGATGATGCCGGGCGCCTGTGAGCTGGGCAGCAGGCGGCTCGCGTCGACCTGGTTGCGGAGCTGCTGGAAGTCGGCGGTGAGCGAGGAGGTGATTCGGTAGGGGTTGGCGGCGAGCCGGTACCCGAGCATCCGCCGCAGCCGGGCGAGCTCGGCTCGCACCGTGACAGCCTTGCCTTCGGACCCGTAGATCTCTTCGGCCAACGCTGCGGCGGTCAGTCCCGCCGGATGCGCCAGCAGGAGCACCAGTAGCTCGCTGTGCCGGGCGCCGAGCTGGTGGGTGACGCCGTCGAGATCGAGCAGCGCCCGATCTCGCCCCAGGGCGGTGACGTGGGCGGTCGGCGTATAGGGCGTGCCGTGGCGTGGCGCACGCACGGTGAACAGACCGTCCGCCGAGAGACGCTCGAGGATCACGGGGCGACCGTCCGGAAGTTCCGTCGGTCCCTCGATGAGCGGACTCGACCAGACTCTGGGCAGCCAGCCCTGCGGCTCCGCATGCAGAACTCGCCCGTCCGGTGACAGCAAGGCGTTCATATCGGGCGAGCGGGCCGAGATCCGGTCCACGTAGCGAGCACGAGCCTCGGCGTCGCGCCGCCGAGCGCGCTCGGCGAGATGCGCTTCGGCCAGCCGTGCCGCGGCGGTCACCAGCGAAAGAGCGAGCGGGCGCGAGTCGCGGCGGCGACATGTGACATCGACTACACCGACCACGGCGCCGCTGACCGGGTCCCGGATCGGGGCCGCTGTGCAGGTGTACTCCACCGCGAGGGACAGATAATGTTCGGCGCCCCGCACCTGGAATGGCTTGCCGAGCGCCAGGGCGGTGCCCACGCCATTGGTGCCGGCTCCCGCCTCGCTCCAGCGTGCGCCTTCGACGAGATGGGCGCGTTCCGCCGCACGGCGCGTAGGAACGTCGCCATGGACCCAGAGCAGGTGTCCTTGCACGTCACCGACGAACAGGATGTGCCCCGGTTCCGACGCCGCACTGCCGAGGACCGTCTGCAACACGGGCCATACGATGCCCATCGGGTCCTCCTCGCGCCGACGCCGCAACGCGTCGTCGGTCAGCGCGACGCTCGGAAGGTGCCGATCCGGATGCAAGCCCTGGTACCGGGCGCGATCCCATGACGCGCGCACATCAACGCGCACCTGCCGTATCTCTCCGCCAGCGAGCCGGTCGGCACGGGCCTGTGCGACCCGTTTTTGTGCAGAGTCATCCATAGCGATATAGAGCAGAATATGACGCCCCCAAATGTCGTGCAACTGACAGCGCCTTGCCCGATAACGCACCCGACGAACGATCTACCAGGTCGGATGCAGCCAATAGTGCAATGTTGTACAGGTTTTGACGGAGTCCTGCGGCGGGGTGTGCTGTTGCAACGTTCGTGCAACCCCCTCCCAGTGGCTGGTCTCGACTGTCCCTAGCGCGTCAGAGTGTGCGAATAGACAGATGTCACCGGATCAGAGGTCGAAATACCGTGTCTGGAACTGCCCGATGGCGTACCGATGTGCCACGAGGACCACGGCGCCGGCCGCCTTGCGCGGGTACCGGCGGAAGCGGACCGCTGCAACGCCGCGGCGCTGAATTCCGGTGCATCCGATCGAATCGACGGCAGCTGAGGATGGACGCGACGCACGGCACAGCTGGTGCGGCTGATCGTCCTGCCGACTCGGATTTCGGAGTTGAGCGGTGAGAGTGATGGACAAACTGCCTGCGGCGCCGCGGTGCCGCGACCGCAGTCTGCTGGCGGAGGATACGGCCGCACTTGGCGCGGGCCCGCTGTTGTCGGCAAAGGAGCTGCTGTGCGCCATGCGCGGGGATTACGCGGGCGACCACCCGCTGGCGCGGTGGGCGCGCCGGCTCGCCGAGCTGCATCGCACGCCACGACTCACCGGCAGCGCTGGAATCTGCGGCGAAAAGTGCTGTGCTCGTGAGGATCTTGTGCACGCGATCGACGTGTGGACCGAGCGGAACGTGCCGCAACATCGCCACGGTGTCGCATTGCACACCGAGACGCTCGGGTCGGTGATCGACCGCATCGCCGACGCCCAATCGCGCGCCACCACCGTACTGATGTCCAGCCAGACAGCAGCGGACCCTCGGGTGCATGCCGCATGGCACCGGCTGGCCGAACTAGTCGATGGATACAACGATCTGATCGCGCAAGTGACCGACGGGGTACGGCGGCTGCCGGCACCGGCAGGAGAGGACTGGTGACCCCCCGACCAGCTCAAGGCACGCTTCCGGACCGGGAGGCGCTATTGGCGGCGTGCCGTGGTTGGCCGCCGACCACCGATAGCCCGATCCTGGCGGCGGCCGTTGAACTGGCTGAGCTGCACGAGATCCGGATGAGCCGACCGGACGGCGAAGCATGGCAGATCGATCGCGCGCGGCTGCGGTGGTCAGCCGCCATCGACCACCTGGTCGCCTCGACCACACCGGCGCCGTCTCCGGAGGCACCCTTGCACACCGAGACACTTGGCCAGATCATCGACCGAATTGCCCAGCTCACGGCACTCGCATTCGCCATGCTGATCGACGGACTGGAGTTGGCCTTCCACGACATCCATACCCAGCTCAACGATCTGGCGAAAGGCTATGAAGATCTCGCCGCCGAAGTGCTCGCCGGAACCAGACGCCTGCCTGTTCGCGCCCCCAGCCGATAGTGCGGACTGGCGAAATCCAGCAGAATCAGGCCGGCCAGCCCGCCGGGTGCGCCGTGCGCCAATGTTCGGCGATATCGATGCGCCTGGTGATCCACACCTGGTCGTACGACTGCACGTGGTCGAGTAACCGCTCCAGCGCGGCGGTGCGGGCGGGACGTCCGATCAGTCGGCAGTGCAGCCCGATCGACAGCATCTTCGGACTGCCTTCCGCGCCTTCCCGGTAGAGCACGTCGAAGGCGTCGCGTACATGTGCGAAGAACTGCTCGCCCGTCGGGAAGCCCGCGGGGGAGGCGAAGCGCATGTCGTTGGTGTCCAGGGTGTAGGGCACCACGAGGTGGTCGCGGTCGTGCACCCGCACCCAGTACGGGAGGTCGTCGGCGTAGGAGTCGGCGTCGTAGACGAAACCGCCGTGCTCCACCACCAGCTCCCTGGTGTGCGGCGAATCGCGGCCGGTGTACCAGCCCAGGGGTGCGGCGCCGGTCAGTTCGGTCAGGATGCGCACGGCCTCGGCCATGTGCGCGCGTTCGGTGTCGCGGTCGGTCAGCTGATAGGACTTCCAGCGCAAGCCATGGCAGGCGATCTCGTGGCCGAGTTCGCGAAAGGCGGCCACTGCCTCCGGGTTGCGCTGCATGGCGCGGGCGACGGCGAAGACGGTCAGTGGAAGTCCGCGGCGTTCGAAGACGCGCAGCACCCGCCACAGTCCGGCGCGGGCGCCGTATTCGTAGAGCGATTCCATGCTCATGTGCCGGTTCGGGAACGCTTCCGCGGGTGTCATTTCCGATAAGAACGTCTCGGAATGTTCGTCACCGTCGAGGACGTTGTTCTCGCCGCCCTCCTCGTAGTTGAGCACGAACTGGACCGCGATCCGCGCTTCGCCCGGCCATTGCGGGTCCGGCGGGTTCGGACCGTAACCGACGAAGTCCCGAATACTCATGCGGTGTCCCTTCTCGCAGGAACGGAGCCCTCCGTGGTCACGTTCCTCCGGGCCTGACCGCTCATGCGCCGAGCTCTCCGTACAGCCGCAACCGTGCCAGCCCGCCGTCGGGATAGATGTCCAGGCGGACCTCCTCCACCGACGCGGCCATCAGTGCGATCGGGAACCGGTGTCTGGTGTCGGGCTGCAGCGGGATTCGCGGCAACAACTCCAGTTCGGTGCCGTCGGTGGTGCGGCCGGTGAGCCGGGCCGCGCCCGGGCTGTTGCCCAGGAAGTAGGAGGTGTCCAGCTCGGCGAGGCGGATCGATCCCGGCCCGGCCAGGCGGATGCGCACCCAGTCGTTGCCCTCGTCCCTGCGGCGAGCGGTCTCCCAGCCGTCACCCATGGACCTGGCCAGGCCGGGATAGAGCAAATGGTTGGGCGAACTGTAGAAGCGGTTGGAGCAGTCCAGCACCAGCGCGCCGTTCTCCAGCGCGGCCAGGTCCAGCGGCCCGAGGCCGAGCAGTCGCGGATCGGGCCTTCCCTCGCCGTGCACCCGCAGTCTGGCCACACCGCCGTCGGGGTGCATGGTCAGCTTCACATGCGTCCAGCGCTTCTCGTTCTCGACGGTGAACAGGTTGCGGGTGTCGCCCGCGATCGGGGAGCGGTCGACCAGCACCACCCAATCATCACGCGCGGCAATGGTTTCCGCGGCCGGATAGTCCTCGATCTCCAGCGCCGACACCGAGACAGCGGGCGGGTAGTTGCCCTTGAACCATGCGGTGTCGACCACGATCCCGCGGATCACACCGGGCACACCCAGCCGCACGATCGCGGAATCCTCGCCGGGCTGCCCGCGGTGCCTGCGGGTCTCCCAGCCGTCGTAGATCTGGCCCTTGTGCCCGAAGGTGGACGGCCGGTACTCGGCGGGACCGGAATTGATCAAATTCTCCTTCTCCGCGAAGAATTCGTCATCGGCCCAGATCACCGAGCCGCCGAGTGGGCGGACCGCCAGATCCGGCAGCAGTACGAACTCTTCGTTCGGCACCGCACCGTTCGGAGGGCCGGTCACGTCGCCTCCGCCGGAATCGGCGCGCGGGCCACGAGTGCGCGCAATACCGCCTCGGGCAGTTCCGGAACGCCCGCGTCGGGCCGGGCGCCACAGCGGATCCCGCGCAGTACCGTGGCGGCCAGCGCTTCCGCGGTGGCGGGCTCGTCCATGACGCCGCCGCCGCGCCGGGCCAGATAGTCCCGCAGGCGCGGTACCGCCACGTCGATAGCTCGGCGGAAGAAGTCGTAGGTGGCCAGCCAGCGCGTGACCAGGTGGCCGGGATGCATGTCCCAGCCCTGGTAGTACCCCCGTCGCAGGGCGCGGGCGACCAAGCGGTGATGGTTGCGCAGCGCGGCCGCCGGGTCGGCGTCGGGCACGATCTGGGTGGAGCCGTCGCACACCCATGCCCCGGTCTGCGCGGCGGCAACCTGCATGACCGCCTTCGCGTAGTCGGCAACCGGGTGGTCCAGCGCCTGGTCCGGCGCGGCGACGCCACATGCCGCGGTGTAGTCGTAGGTGCCGAAATGCAATGCGCTGCATCGCCCTTCGGACAGCGTCAGCATGGTGGCCACCGGAGCGGTGCCGTCCGCGGCGAGGATCGCCTGCGGGCTCTCGATCTGCAGTTCGAAGCGCAGGCTGCCCTCCGCGATGCCGTAGCCGCGCTCCAACCCGACACAGAGCTGCACCAACGCCGAAATCTGCTGTGCCGCACGGATTTTCGGGACAGTGAAAACGAATCCCTCCGGCACTCCGCCCGCGCCCTCCAGGACCATGTCGAGGGTGCGCAGGGCACGGCGACGCTCACTGCTCGCCAAACCCTTCATCCGGATACCGCTGCTCAGCGGGCGGGGGCGCTGCGCCCGCGCATCGACAACCCTCTGCTGCGCATGGTCGAAGTGCTGCTGGCGCCCCGAGGGGAACTCGCCGGGTTCGCCGACGCCCGCGCCTGCCGCAACCTCGGACTCTCCGACCGGCGCGCCACCGGAGCGCCGCGCCCAAGCCGCGAGCACGGCCCCCGCCGCCGAGGCCGCGCGGTCCTCTTCGGCGTCAGCGCGCAGGCCGTAGCCATCCTCGAAGTCGATGCGAAGGTCCTGGACCGGGTCCGCTTCGAGCCGCTTGCGGACATCGGGCAGCGACCCGGTCTCGTCGAGGGTGGCCAGCAGGTCGTGATGGCGGTCGAGCAGCTCGACCGCGGTCGCGCCCCACTCGGACGGAGTCTCCTCCGTGACGCGATCGGCGGGGACGTACACCGTGTGGATCGGCTGTGTTCTGCCGTTCGACCCCGGATACCGACGGCGCAGCTCGGCGTCGACCGTATCGAGCATCCCCTCGATCCTCGCGCGGACGTGCTCGGGCACCTTGGTCATCGCGACTCCTCCTTCCGCAGCGCGGCCCAGACGTGGTCCGCGGTCATCGGCAATCGGTCGAGACGAACGCCGATCGCGTCGCGAATCGCGTTGGCCAGCGCGGGCGCGACCGGGTTGTACGGCGACTCGCTCATCGATTTGGCGCCGAGCGGCCCGAGTGCGTCGGCCGTCTCGGCGAAGTACACCTCGGTGCGCGGCACGTCGGCGAACTGCGGCACGTGATAGTGCCGCAAGGTCTGCGTGAGCACCACGCCGTGATCGCTGCGCATGTCCTCGTACAGCGCCGTGCCGATCGCCTGCGCGACACCGCCTTCCACCTGCCCGCGGCACTGCACCGGGTTGAGCACCGTGCCCGCGTCGGCGGCCTGGATCGACTGGAGGATGCGGACCGAGCCGGTGTCGGGATGCACGGCCACACGGAAGGCGTGCACGTTGAAGCTCACCGACCTGGGACTGCCCGAGTGCTCTGCGCCCGCGGTGAGATCACCGTGGGCCAGCAGTGCGGCCGCGCCGAGTAGCTGGTCGCCGCAGCGCACACCGCCGGAGGTCAGCACGCAGTCGTGCTCCGGAACGCCCGACAGCTCGGCCGCCCTGGCCAGCAGCCGCCCGCGCAACGCGCCCGCGGCCGCGTAGACGGCCTTGCCGGCGACCACGATGCCGGTGGATCCGAAAGCGCCGGTGTCGAACTCCACCAGATCGGTGTCGGCATGCCGGATCACGATGCGGGAGACGTCGGTGTCCAGCGCGGTGGCCGCGAGCTGCGCGTGCACCGTCGTGGTCCCATTGCCGAATTCCGCTGTGCCGACCCGGATCTCGTAGCGTCCGTCCGGCAGCAGCGAGGCTGTCGCTGTCGACCGGTGGCCGCGCGGCGGGATGGTCGCGATCATCGAGGCTGCCATCCCGGTGCCGACGCGCCACTCCGGGCCGGGCGCGTGCACGTCATTGCCCCGCAGCAGTGCCCGCTCGGCGAGGTCGAGGCACTGGTCCAGGCCATAGCTGCCGAACATCAGGTCGTCCTCGTGCACTGCGGCTCCGACGAACGGATCGCCGGGCACCACGACATTGCGGCGCCGGAATTCGAACGGGTCCATGCCGAGCGCATGCGCGAGATCGTCCAGCGCCGACTCCACCGCGAAGATCACCTGCCCGAGGCCGTAGCCGCGGAACGCTCCGGAGGGAACGTTGTTGGTGTACACCGCTTGCGCGTCGACGCGTTTGTTGGCGCAGCGGTAGAGCTCCACCGACTCACCGACACCGTGGTACATCACGCCGCCGCTGTGGTTGCCGTACGCCCCGGTGTCTGCCAGCACCTCGACAGCCAGCGCTGTCAGCACGCCGTTCGCGTCGGCGCCCGCCGTCACGGCGACCCGCATCGGGTGTCGGCAGGTCGCGGCGGTGAACTCGTCGGAGCGGGTGAACTCGTACTGCACCGGCCTGCCGGTTCGCAGGACGGCCAGCGCGATCAGGTCCTCGGCCAGCATCTCCTGTTTCGCACCGAATCCGCCGCCCACCCTGGTCGCGAACACCCGTACCCGGGTCGGCGGCAGCCCGAAAACCCGGGACAGTTCGTCGCGCACCAGGAACGGCACCTGGGTACTGCAGCGGATGACCAGCCTGCCCGCGTCGTCCAGCCATCCGACTCCGCCGTGCGTCTCCAGGTGCACGTGCTGCCCACGCGGGGAATGCCACACACCACGCACTACGTGGGCCGCGGCCACCAATCCCGCCGCCGGGTCGCCCACCTCGCCATGCACTTCGGCGACCAGGTTGCGGCCGGGATCGGCGATCCGGGCCGAGTCCGGCTTGTCCCCATGCAATTTCGGCGCATCGGCTCGCAGCGCCTCCTGCGGGTCAAAAACTGCGGGCAGGATCTCGTAGTCGACGTGCAGCAGACCGACCGCCGCGCGAGCGGTCGCGACACTCTCGGCCACCACGGCGGCCACCCGCTGCCCGACGAATCGGACGGTCCGGTCCAGCACGTACGTGTCGTCGGGATCGTCCAACCGCAGCTCGTGTCGTGCGGTGGAGAACGGCACGTCCGGCGCGTCGGCATAGGTGAGCACCGCGTGCACGCCAGGCAGCGCCTCGGCGGCCGCGGTGCGGATCGATCGGATGCGCGCGTGCGGGTACGGGCTCCGCAGCACCGCGATATGCAATGGGGCGGTCGGGGGCGCGTCGGCCGCGTCGCCCGTTCGTGACCGGTCCGCCGCGAAGATATCGGCGGCGAACTCGCGCTGCATGGCGGCAGACGGCAGATCGAGGGTGAAGGGCTCGCTGCCTGCGACGATGCGTGGTCCGGCGAGGGCGCCGACTCCCGTGCCCGCGCCTCCGGCCGCCGTCGTCACGGTCTGGTCCGGCGCGATGGCGGCGGGGTCATCCGGGGTGAGCGGCTCGCCCAATGCCGCCCGAATCGCACGGTAGCCCGTGCAGCGGCACAGGTTTCCCTTCATCAACTCGGCGAGTTCGCTCTCGCGTGCGCCGAGCGCTCCCTGCGCGCCGCAACCGAGTCCCGCTGCGGTGACGACCATGCCCGCGGTGCAGAAACCACATTGGAATCCGGCGTTGTCGAGGAACCGGCGCTGCACCGGGTGTGGGTGCTCCGCCGTCCCGAGCCCGGCGGCCGTCGTGACGGAACATCCCGCAGCACGATAGGCGGGAAACACGCAGGAGTGCACCGGCATTCCGTCGACCAATACCGAGCAGGCCCCGCAATCGCCCGCGTCACAGCCCTTCTTCACGGCCAGGTGGCCACTCTCGCGCAGGGCCGTGCGCAGGCACTGACCCGGCCGCACCTCGAACTCGACGGACCTGCCGTCCACCTCGAACCGCATCACAAAGCCCCCTCTCGCAGCCCCTCGGCGACCTCGCGACGGTCACTCACGCGCGGGCACGTGCGCAGGCGCCCCGGCCGCACCTCGAACTCGACAGGCCTGCCGAGCACCTCGAACCGCATCGTGAGTACCGGCTCCCAAGGTTCTCCGGCGACCTCGCGATGGCCGCTCTCGCGCAACGCCGTGCGCACGCGCTGCCCCGGCCGCGCCTCGAACTCGACGGGTCCGCCGCCGACCTCGAACCGCGTCATGATGCGCGCTCCCGCAATTCCCCGGCGACCTCGCGGGCGAGCAGCCCGGCGACGTGCCGCCGCCACTCCGGCGACCCGTGCGGGTCGTCGAACCAGAGCATGGGATCGATCGCGCCGAGAGCGTCCCGCAGCTCGGGGTCGCTCGGCGGTGCGGCGAAGTCCAGGACGACCGGCCTGGTCGTGGCCGCAGTGATGGTGACCGCGCTGCGGCCGTCCGGATCCCGCCGCCCCAGCACCACCGCGCCGGACCGGCCGAGCGGGGCGAGCGCGATCTTCCGAAAGCTGGTGTGCGCCAGCAGACTCGACCGCGGCAGGTAGATCGAGCGCAACACCTCGCCGGACCGCAGGGCGGTGCGTCCGGGACCGAGGACGAAGTCCCGCAACGGGATACCTCGATCGACGCCGTCCGCCGCCCACACCAGCGCCAAGCCGTCGAGCGCGACCAGCGCACCGAGCACCGCACCCGCGGGCAGCGCGAGGCAGACGTTGCCCCCGACGGTAGCGGTGCGCCAGATCTTGTGTGAGGCCAGCAGCGCTCGGCAGGACCGCGCGAACAGCGCCGTCCCGGGCCACAGGTCGCGCAAGACCGACGCGCCCAGTTCACGCCCCTGCGCCGCACCCGCGAACTCGGCCAGGGTGCAGGTCGCGGCGATCTCCAGTCCGTCGTCCACCACCTCGAACGGGGGCCAGCCCATGGTCGTGATGTCGACCAGCCGCACCAGCTGATCCTGCGGTTCGGAGAACAGGAAGGTGCCGCCGGCGAGCACCGCGGTCGACGCGCCGAGCAGCGCGAAGTCCGCTCGCTCGCGGGCGATCACCACCTCGCGGATCGTGTCCAGGTCCACGTCTCACCTCGTTCCCTGCCGCACCGCCACGGTAGAGCCAGTCGGTTGCCGCCGCATTGCGCGCGACGTCCGTCAGATTGCGCGGGCGTTACCTCGCCACGCGACGACCGCCCGCCGCCGGAACCCACCCCGGCCGAGCGCTGCGCAGGCGCACCGTCCGCGATCCAGAGCCCCGACCGCCTCTGCGGGTCGTCCGAGCCGACCCTGCTTCAGTATCCCGCGTCCGGCCTGACCAGGCACGACACCTCGCTCACAGCCGCGATTGCGTGCCCGCACGCTCGACCGACCGGCACTACGATCCGGTCCGGCGCACGATCGAGGGTGGCCCGACTTTCCCGGTCCGCGGTTGCCTTCGACCGCTGCCGAAGGCGGCGTCCACCGCGCCGCCGCACCCGACGCGGCCTCGCGCGGCGCCAGCAAGCTCATAGCGCGACGCCTGCGCCAGGCCTCGCCCGGCCCCGCTCACTCCGTTTCCGCGAAATGCCGCCTGCGCCCGTTCCGGCGCCACCTGGCCCTAGCTGGTCGCGGGGCGGTCCGCGGTTGTCTTTCACCAACGGCGAATGCTGCGTCCGCCGCACCTCCTCCCAACGCGGTCTCGCGCATCGCCAGCACGTTCAAGCGCTACGTCCGCACCATGATGCGCGGGGCCGCTCATCCCGCCTTCGCGAGCAACGCCGCCTGGGCCCGCGCCACCTCGGCGGCGACCACGTCTGCGGCGACCGTGCGGACCTCGCCGTCGCGGACCACCTCGCGTCCGTTCACCAGCAGCGCCGCCACAGGCGGCGGTGAGCCGAGGACGAGCGCGGTCACCGGATCCTCGATCCCCGCGTGCGCGGCCGTGTCCAGGCGCCACAGCGCCAGATCCGCCAGTTTGCCCACCTCGACCGAGCCGAGTTCGGCGGCCCGGCCCAGCACGCGTGCGCCGCCGATGGTGGCGAGTTCCAGCGCGGTGCGCACCGTCATCGCGCGGGGGCCGCCCAGATTGCGGGCCCACAGCAGCGCGTGCCTCGGCTCCTCGATCATCGAGCCGGACTCGTTGCTCGCCGCACCGTCGACGCCGAGCCCCACCGGGACACCCGCGCGCACCAGGTCGGCGACGCGGGCGACACCGGCGCCGAGCCGCGCGTTCGAGGTGGGGCAATGCGCCACGCCCGTGCCGGTTCTCGCCATGGTCTCGATCGTGTGGTCGTCGAGATGGACGGCGTGCGCGTACCAGACATCCGGGCCGAGCCAGCCGAGCCGCTCCATGTACTGGGCGGGCGTGCACCCGAAAGCCTGTGCGCAGTAGTCCTGTTCGTCGACGGTCTCCGCGAGGTGGGTGTGCAACCGGACCCCGGTGGCGCGAGCCAGCGCCGCGGACTCCCGCAGCAGGTCCGGCGTGACCGAGAACGGGGAGCAGGGCGCCAGCGCGATCCGGACCATCGAGTCGAACGACGGGTCGTGCCAGCGCTCGACGGCCGCCTGGCTCGCGGCGAGGATTTCGTCCAAGCTCTCCACAACGTGGTCGGGCGGCAAACCGCCCGCGCTCGCCCCCAGATCCATCGAGCCGCGGCAGGGATGGAACCGCAGGCCCACCTCGGCCGCCGCGGCGATCTCGGCCCCGAGCAGGTCACCGCCGTCGCGCGGGAACAGGTAGTGGTGATCGGTCGTGGTGGTGCACCCGGTGCGCGCGAGTTCGGCGAGCGCCCCCGTGGCCGCGACGAGCACCGCGTCCTCATCGATGCCCGCCCAGATCGGGTAGAGCGTGGTGAGCCACTCGAACAACGTCTGGTCCGTGGCCAAGCCACGGGTGATCCACTGGTAGAGGTGGTGGTGGGTGTTCACCAGACCGGGGGTCAGCAGGCAGCCACGGCCATCGATGCGCCGTGCGCCCGCGTCGACCTCGGGCGCGTCGCCCTCGCCGACCGCGTCGATCCGGTTGCCGCGCACGACGACGTAACCGCGCGAGTACTCGGTGCGCCGCTCGTCGACGGTAGCGATGGCGCAGCCCGCGATGACGGTCACCTGGTCCACGCGAGTCCCGCTTCCGGCGCGTCGGTACGCGCCACGGTGGCGTGGATCAAGCCGTAAGGGCGGTCGTCGGCGTGGTAGACCTCGCCGCGGTTCTCGATGCCGAAACGAGCCAGGTCGTAGTCGAAGTGGTGCTTGTTCGGCGCGGCGAGCCGGATCTCGGCCAGCACCGGATACGCCGCCAGCGCGGCTTTGCCCATCTCGAACAGCGTCTGCTGAAGCGCTTTCGAGTGCAGCGTCGCGAACGTCTCCACCAACCGCTCCCGCACTCCGGCGTAGACCTCGTCCCAGTCGCCGTCGGTATCGGCGAAGCGCCACTCGGCGATCAGCGAGGTGGCCAGCATCCGGTCGTCGGTCGGCGCGAGCACGGTGAAGTCGTCGGTCAGGAAACCCGCGAACTCCGACCCGGTCGACTTCAGGATGGTCAGGTCCTTGACCCCGCCCACGACCCAGACCCGCCGATCTGCGCCTTTACCGGCCACGGTGACCGCCGCCGTGCGCACCTCGGGTCCCTGGCGCACCCAGGTGTGGTCGTGCTCGACGCCACCGACCGATACCCGCTGCCAGGCGTATTCGTCGACCTCGACGCGCGCGCTGGCCACCGGCGCGATATCGGCCACGAAGTGCTCGGCCAGCGCCAGTGCGTAGTCCTCGATCGTGCGCAGTCCCGGCTGTTTCGCGAAGGCGTAGGCGGTCTGCTTCTGTGTGTCGGTGGGCAGTACCTTCGCCTGGTCCCCCGCGACGTACGCGTCGGCGAAATCGCCACGCAGCACCGTGGAGACGTTCACGTCACGGATCTCGTGCCGCGTGCTCTGCCGGTAGATCCGGACGATCCGATTCTCCGCCTTGCCGTATCGGTGGTCCGCCAGCACGATCGGCCCGCTCAGTTCCATGCTCGGCTCAGCTCCCTCGGTAGGTGGAAAAGGCGAAGGGCGACAACAACAACGGGACGTGGTAGTGCCGCTCCTCGGTGACGACGAACGCGACTGCGACCTCCGGATAGAAGGTTTCGACCGCACGGCGCGCGAAATAGGCTCCGGTGTCGAACACCAGCCGATATGTTCCGGGTTCGAGTGCTTCGCCCAACGTCCCGATCCGGCCATCCGCGTCGGTTTCGCCCGAATCGAGCTGCCGCCCCTGCTGATACAGCGTCACGGCGACGCCCGCGGCGGGTGCGCCGCGTACCGCGTCCAATACATGGGTGCTCAGCGTGCTCATAACTGCGCCTCGCTGGCGCTCGGCTCCGTCATGACCACGAACGTGGCTGTGCTGATCCTTCGCTCGCTCATGACCGCTCCGCCAGCAGCGCGCGCAGCCGGATGCGGTTGATCTTCATCAGTTCTGTTCGCATCACTCGCCTTTCGGTCTCGGGATCATTGCGCAGCCGGGCGGTGAGCAGCGCGAGCAGCTCCTCGGCCGACTTGCCGCTCGCGCACACCAGGTAGATGTGCCCGAACCGCGCCTCGTAGGCGCGATTGCCTTCGTCGAGCGCAGCGCGGACCGCGTCGCCCGCGCCCGCCACTCCGGCCTGCTCTCGCGCCGATGTCGCCGAACGCGGCCGCTCCCCGATCCGGGGGTGCCCCGCGAGCGCCAGCTCGAGCTCTGAGTCAGGCAATCCCGTCAGTGTCGCGTCGGCGGCGTCGAGCAGCGCCTCGACGCTCGGGTACGGACGGCCCGCGACCAGCAACCGCGCGAAGCCCGGCGACGAACAGCAACCGAGCACCGCCTGGTACGCCGCCTCGTCGGGCAGCGCGTCGAAGGTCGCGAGTCCAGTCCGCTGCTCCGTCATCCGACCAGCATCGAATACGACCCCGCGGGCCGCCACCGGAACGGGCGACATCACCTTCGGCGTGTCGCCTGCGTGCACGCGGCCTGAGCACCGGTTTCACGCCGTGCGGCGCAGACCGCCCGGTATTACCGTCATAGCCATGGCTGACCATGATCGCCCGGCTGTCGCAGCCTGCGCGGGTGTCGTTCTCGCCGCCGGCGCGGGGACGCGCTATGGGCGTCCCAAAGTGCTCGCCGAGGGCGGCGCGTGGCTGCGCGCGACGGTCGCCGCACTGCGCGACGGCGGCTGCGATCCGGTGATCGTCGTCCTCGGCGCGACCGGCCCGACGCCGGAGATCGTCGATCTACCGCCGGGCGTGCACCACGTCTGGGCCGCCGACTGGGCCACCGGGCTCAGCGCCGCACTGCGCGCCGGTCTGATCGCCGCGGCCCGCACACCCGCGCGCTACGCCGTGATCATGCCGGTGGACACCCCCGATGTCGGCGCCGACGTAGTCGCCCGAGTCGTCGACGCCGCGCTGGCCGCACCGAGCGGCCTCGCACGTGCTGTGTTCTACAACACACCGGGACACCCCGTTGTTATCGCACACAAGCATTGGAACGCGGTTTGTCAGGAAGCCGTAGGAGATTCCGGAGCTCGCACCTATTTGACCGGCAGAAACGATATGGTGTGCGTCACGTGCGACGATTTGGCGACGGGGATCGATCGTGACTTTCCGGCCACGACCGCACGGTGATCGGAGCTAGCTGATGCGGGACATCGTCGACGACCTATTGCGGGTGTGGTATTCGGGCCGGACCGGTGGGCTGGCCACCATAGTGCGCACGGTGGGTTCCGCCCCGTTACCGGTGGGCTCGGCGATGCTGGTCGACCCGGACGGCGGCGTGTACGGATCGGTCGCCGCGGGCGGGCTGGAAGATATCGCGTACGAGGCCGTGCTCCAGGCCGCGCGCACCGGCCAGCGCGTGCTGAACCGCTACGGCGTGACCAGCGGCTTCGAGGCGGGTGGGAACGCCGAGGGGATGATGGACGTCTTCACCGAACCGTTCTCCCGAAGACACTTCCCGGAGTTCCCGGATGTAGCCGCCGAGATCGCGGCGCACCGCAGGGTCACCGTCTTCACGGTGGTCTGGAACTCCGACCCCGACCTGATCGGCCAGCACCTGATCACCGATCGCAGGCACCCCACCGAACTGGTCGCATTACCGGATTCGGACGTATTCGTCGCCTCGTTCGCCCCGCCGCCGCGCCTGATCATCTTCGGCGCCAACTCCTTCGCCGCCGCCCTCACCGTGCAGGCCAGGCTGCTCGGCTACCGCGTGACGATCTGCGACTCGCGCCCCAATTTTGCTACGCCGGAATCGTTTCCGGGAGCGGAGGTGGTGGTCGACTGGCCGCACCGCTATCTCAACATCCTCTCCGCTGCCGGTGAAATCGATAGCAGCACCGCCATCGTCGTACTCTCGCACGATCCCGCCTTCGAGATTCCGCTGCTCACCGTGGCACTGCGACTACCCGAGCTCGGGTACCTCGGCGCGATGGGCACACGCCAGGTGCATATCCGGCGCATCGAAGATCTCCGGGCAGGCGGTTTCGGCGACGAGACGCTTGCCCGGCTGCATTCGCCCGCCGGGTTCGATATCGGGGCGCGCACCGCCCCGGAACTGGCCGTATCGATCGCGGCCGAACTCCTCGCGGTGCGCGCCGCACAACCGGCGCGACCGATCGACCCCTACAGCGGCGAGTTCCCGGTCACGCCGAAAACCGCTGTGGGGCTCGGGATCTAATTACTTCAGGCCGGGGTTCTCGGCATACACCTCGCGCAGCACGGACAGGTCGAACAACTGCTCGGCCTTGATATCGATCTCGGCGGTACGCAGCGCGGCGATATTCTGCTCGATCAGCGCGTCGGTCATCGTGAGCAGGCCGTTGGCGGCCGTATCCGGCGAGACCACCAGATCGTTTTGCGCGATGGCCTCTTTCGTCTGCTCGGCCAGATCGAGCTTCTGATCCTTGCCGTACACCTCGACCGCGAGCCGGGCCGACTCGGCCGGGTCGGCGACCGCGTCCTTCCAGCCCTTGATCTCGGCGACCAAGAATGCCTTCAGTTTGTCGCGCTCTTTGTCGATGGTGGACTGCGCGACCGTCAGCGTCTCGGCGACGAACGGCAGGTTGAAGTCGGCGAAGAGAAAGTGGGTGTTCTGGAAACCTTTGGCGGCCAACGTAATCGGCTCATTGGTCACATAACTGACCCACCCGTCGACCTCGCCGTTGGCCAGCGGGGTGGGATCGAACTGCGCGGGCACGACAGTGACGTCGCTCGGCTTCAACCCGTTGGCGGTGAGCAGTGCGTTGAAGATCAGCTGATTGGTGTCCTGCACACCGATCTTGCGCCCCTTCATCTCCTGCGGCGTCCGGATCGGCTTGGCCGCGGAGCTGACGATCGCGAACGGGTTCTTCTGGTAGGTGGTCCCGACGATCTTCGCGGGCAGGCCCTCCAGGACCGCCGGTGCGGTGGTCTGCGGCGCGGACAGACCGATCCACACCTTTCCCGTATCCAGCCCCGCTTCCACCGAGGTGCTCGCCGCGCCGCCCGCGATGAGGTCGACCGAACCGAACCCGGCCTCCTTGAAATAGCCTTTCGCGTCGGCGAAGTACTCGCCTGCGAATTCGATGTTCTTCAGCCAGGACAGCTGCACCGCGACCTTTCCGTACTTCGAGCCGTCCGGGGTCGAGCCGCCCGAGGGATCGCCCGACTCACCGCCGCAGGCGGCCAGCGCCCCCGCGCCGCCGAGCACGGCCGCCGTGAGCGAGGAGTAACGGAGAAAGGTGCGCCGGTTCAGGTGCCCGAACGTAGAGCGTTGCACGGGTGTCATGGGCCGAATCTAAGTGGAGCGCGTTGCATTTTCTTTACTTTGACGTTCCGAGCGTGGATTCGCGTGAATTTCGCCGGCGGACCGCGGTCAGTATCGTCCCGCCTCCGGCCCGAAGCGGGCGAGCACCAGATTCTCGATCACGCCGACGATCGCGTAGAGCACGACCGAGACCAGCGTGACGATGACGATCGAGGCCCACAACTTGCTGTACTGGAAGGTCGGGATGGCCCGGATCAGGCTGGCGCCCAGCCCGGTGCCGCTGCCGAGCCACTCCCCCAGCAGCGCGCCGATCAGCGCGCCGGGCACCGAGATCCGCGCGGCGGCGAACACCGAGGGCAGTGCCGCGGGCACCGCGACCATGCGCAACCCGGTCCACCGGGATCCGCCGTAGGCGGCCACCAGCTCCAGCGCCTGCCGCGGCGCGTTGCGCAGTCCCGCCATGATCATGACCAGGGCGGGAAAGAACACCACGATGGCGGCGAGCACGGCGACCCCGGCCAAGCCACGGCCGAAGACCAGCACGATGATCGGGGTCAACGCCACCAGCGGCACCGAGCGCAGCAGCAGCGCCACCGGCAGGAAGGTCTGCTCGACCGCGGCGAACGACACGAACAACGCGGCGACCACCAGCGCGGCGAGCATGCCCGCGGCGAACCCGATGGCCGCGTCCCGCAGGGTGATCTGCAGATCGTCGAGGATCGCCTGACGCGCGGTGCCCGCGTTGGGCGCTGTCACCAGGTAGGTCCAGATATCGCCGGGTGTCTTGCCGACCCGAGGGCCGACCTGCGGGAACGCCTTCAGGAAGACGTACCAGATCACCAGCATCAGCAGGAGCGAAGTAGCCAGCGGGAACAGGAACCGCCCGATTCGCCGCAGCAGGTTCATCGTGCCGCCTCCGCATCGATCGTCGTCATCGCGCCTCCTGCGCGGTCCACGGAGCGACCAGCCGGGCCGCCAGCGCCACCAGCGCGTAGCCGAGTCCGGCCAACGCCGCCGCGGCCAGCGCCATGCCCCAGGTGCGCGGCACGTTGTAGGCGGTTTGGGCGGCGGTCAGCGCCACCCCGATGCCGCTGTCCACGCCGCCGAGGTATTCGCCGATGATGGCCCCGAGCACCGCCGACGGCGCGGCGATCTTCAGGGCCGCGAAGGTGCTCGGCAGCGCCGAGATCGCCTGCACCCGATAGAGCTGCTGCCAGCGTCCGCCGCCGTAGGCGCGTACCAGGTCCAGGCTGGTGCGGTCGGCCGAGCGCAATCCGACGACGGTGCCGACCATCGTGGTGAAGAAGCAGTACATCGCCGCGAGGAACACGGTCGGGGTGCGTCCGCCGAAGACGACCAGGATGATCGGGCCCAGCGCGAGCAGCGGCGTGCAGTAGCTCAGGATCGCCAGCTGGGTGGCCAGCGATTCGATCGGCGGGACGAGCACGATCAAGACGGCCAGCGCGATGGCCAGCCCGTTACCCCAGACGAACCCCTGCAACGCACCGAGCGCGGTGATCTGGAAATTGGGCCCGTACAAGCCCCATCCGTCGGTGTAAATGGTGTGCAGCACTCGCCATGGGCTGGGTATGGTGCCGCCCGCGACCTCGAACGCCGCGAGAATCCACCACGCCGCCACCAGCCCGAGCACGCCGAGCACACCGCCGTAACGCTTCATGACGCTCCTCCCGCTCGCCGGATGCACCGCGCGAGCGGGTGACGCCGCACCGACTGCATGTGCGTGCTGACCCGATGCCATCCCGGCTTCCGATGGCGCAGACAGCGCCACGAACCGCGCCCATTCACGCCACGCCCCCTTTACCCGACTTCCCGAACAGCAGTTCCGACAGGTAGTCGTGCACCTTGTGGAATTCCGGAGTTCGCATCATCTCCGGCAGCCGCGGGCGCGGCAGGTCGATCTCGACCAGCTCCAGCACCCGGCCCGGCCGCGGGCTCAGCACCGCCACCACGTCGGACAGGAACACCGCCTCCGCGATGCCGTGCGTGACCATCAGCGTGGTCGCGGGCTTCTCGGTCCAGATCCGCAGCAACTCCAGATTGAGCCGCTGTCTGGTCATGTCGTCCAGGGCGCCGAACGGTTCGTCCAGCAGCAGCACGGTCGGTTTCACCACCAGCGCCCGCGCGATCGAGACCCGCTGGCGCATACCGCCGGAGAGCTGCGCGGGTTTGGCCTTCTCGAAGCCGTCCAGCCCGACCAGCCGGATCAGGTCGGCGATCTGACCCGGCTCCGGTGTCATCCCGGCGACCTGGAGCGGCAGTTCGATATTCGACTCCACCGACCGCCACGGCAGCAGTGCCGCATCCTGGAACGCGATGCCCAGTTCGTGGTGGCCGCGCAATTCGGCGGGCGTCTCGCCGTTGATCAGCGCCTGGCCCGCGGTCGGTGTCTCCAGACCGGCGAGGATACGCAGCACCGTGGACTTGCCGCAGCCGGAAGGGCCGAGCAGCGACAGGAACGCGCCCTGCTCGGTGTGCAGATCCACGGAATCCAGCGCCTGGACCGTTTTCCGCCCCACCCGGAAGGTCTTGGTCAGTCCGCTGATATGGATTCCGGTCCCCCCAGCGGTGCTGCTTTCCGTGCTCATGACGGTCACCCTAGGAGCACCTGGTTGCGCGGATATTGCGAATGGCGTTGTCAGATTGCGCAATCGTTACGGTGCGCACCGAGGCCGCCGCGCGGATTTCGAATCGCGGCGATCCGATGCGGATGAGATGCGGCCCCGCGCTGGTTGCACGACAGGTGAACCCGATCATCACGCTGCTCGACGCCGAGCTGCACATCGCGGGCTCGGAGATTCTCTGGCGCGAGGTGATCGGCAACGGCTTCGGCCTGGCCTCGGCGATCGGCGGCATGCGGCGACGGGTCTGGGCCTGGCCGATCGGCCCCGGCGAGGAGAACGTTCGACGACCGATATCGGTCGCGGCGCCGGAGTGACCCCGAAAAGGGCTGCTGTTACACCACGTCGACCCGCACGCCCGCCGCGCGGATGGTCGCGACCGCCGACGGATCGGCGTCGGTGTCGGTCACCAGCAGCTGGACCTGTTCGATGCCGCAGATGCGGGCCAGCGCCGTGCGCTGCAGCTTGTCCGCGGTGGCCACCACCAGTATCCGCCCGGAACGTCGCACCATCTCGGTGGTCACTCCGGCCTCGTCGATGTGCCTGCACTGGGCGCCGCCTTCGGCGGAGACGGCGTTCACGCCGAGGATGAGGTCGTCGAGCCGCAATTCGGCCAGCGCTCGTTCGGCCAGCGGCCCATGTAGTTCGTAGGACTCCCGCCGCGCCACGCCGCCGAGCACGATCGTGCGCACGTGCGGCCGCAGCACCATCTCGCCCGCGATGTTCAGCGCGTTGGTGACGATGGTCAGCTGCTCGTCACCGGACAATCCGAGGTCGGTCCGTCCGGCCAGCGCCCTGGCCACCGCCGTGGTGGTGGTGCCGCCGTTCATCCCCACCACCGCGTGGGGATCGATCAGGGCGGCGGCGTGTTCGGCGATGCGCTGCTTGGCTTCGCCGCCGGACTGCCGGTAGCGGGCGGGCAGGTCGTAGGCCACGGCGGTCGCCACAACACCGCCGTGCGTCCTGGTCGCCAGCTGCTGTTCGGCGAGCGCGGTGAAATCACGACGCACGGTCGCGGCGGACACACCGAGCCGCTCGGCGGCTTCCTCCACCGAAAGCCGTCCGGATTCGGCGAGCAGTTCCAGCAACCGGTTCCACCGTTGCGGACGATCGATCGATCCGGTCATCTCACACCGCCCCCTCGTGCGGGGGACCGGCCGACGCGAGGCCGGAATTCACGAAAAACGCGATCTCCTCGCAAATCTCGTCGAGACCGAGTGCCGTATCCGGCGCCGTGCTCTGTACCAATTCCTGGGCAAGGGAATTGACCGCGCCGATCACGGCCAGAGCGAACAGATCGAAACGCCGCCGCGACCCGGCCTCAGCCTGTCCCACAGCACGTTCGGCCTCGCCGACCAGCAACGCCGACAGCAGGCGGCGCTGTTGCCTGCGCCATTCCTCCACCGCGGCGCTCACGCCGACCACCTCGACGTAGCACACTCGGGCTCGGCGCGGGTCGGCACAGGTCACCCCGAGATAGGCGCGAAAACTCGCCACGACGCGGGTGGCCAGCGGCTCGTCCGCGGTTTCCACGAGCGCGGCGAGTGCGCGGTCCAGGGCCTGCGAGGTGATGCGATTCGCCAGCGCGATGAGCAACGCCTCGCGGCTGCCCATGTCCTCGTAGAAACTGCGCGTGGAGACATTGGCGAGGGCGCAGAGACGTTCGATGGACGTGGCCGCGTAGCCCTGGGTGCCGAATAGTTCGAGCGCGGCGTCGATCAGCCGGGTCTGCCGCTGGGCTACCCGTTGTTCCTTGGACAGTCCGCCATAGTGGCGACTGTCCTTGGGTCCGTGATCCCGCCGTGTCACCATTCGATGCTACCGTGCGGCAATCGCTGGTCCGCGCCGCGAACGCCGATCCGCGAGGATCCGTTTCGCGCGGTCGCGGGCGTTGGAGCCATGGGCGGCAAGGGATCCGGCCATGTCCCGGCTATTTCACGCTGCCCGCTGTGAGCCCCGCCACCAAGCGCTTCTCGATGACCGCGAACAGCAGCACCACCGGGATGATGCCGACCGTGGAAATCGCGAACACGTATTGCCATGCCGTGTCGTACTGACCGACGAACTTGGTCAGCGCCACCGACAGCGGCTGGTTCTCCGGCGTGGTCAGCACGACCAAGCTGGCGGCGAACTCGTTCCAGCACGACACCACGACGAAGATCGTCGCCGTGACGATGCCCGGCCACACCAGCGGCAAACTCACCCGGACCAGCGTCTGCCAGCGGTTCAACCCGTCCAGCAACGCGGCCTCCTCGATCTCCACCGGGATCGCGGCGAAGAAACTGTGCAGGATCCACACCGCGAACGACAGGTTGAACGCGGCGTTCACCAAGATCATCGCCAGCCAGGTGTCGTTGATGCCGAGGGCGAAGAACTGCCGGATCAACCCGGTGACCAGCACGGTCGGCTGCAACATCTGGGTCACCAGCACCAGACCGAGAAACACCCTGCGGCCCGGAAAGCGATGGCGCGCCGTGTAATATCCCGCCGGTATCGCGACCAGCAACACCAGCGCGGTGGCGCACACCGCGATGATGATCGTGCTGGCCAGGTTGAACGGCAGCGGCGTCTCCGGCGTGTCCCACATGGTCACGTAGTTGTCCGGCTGCCAGGACTGCGGCAGGTACGTGGGCGGGATGCGAAGGATCTCGGCCCTGCTCTTCAGCGAGCCGAGCACCATCACGACAAACGGCAGCAGGAACGCCGCGGCCAGCACCACTCCGACCGCGGTGAGCTCCCAGCGCCGCCGTTTGGCTCGCGTGGGAACCGTGCCGGGAGCCTGCTCGGTTCGCGCCGCTTCGGTCCGCGTCGTCATCGGTCGACCTCCTGGGTCGGGCGGACCACTTTCACATAGATCGCGATGATGACCACGATCAGCGCGAAGTTCAGCACGCTCATCGCGGCGGCCGTGTCGATCTGCTGGTTCTGCCGAATCAACTTGAAGGTCAGCGTGGTCGTGGTGTCGGCAGAGAAGCCCGCGATGCTTCCGGTGATCACCTGCAGAATCGGCAGCGAGTTGAACACATTGATGATGTTGATGATGGTCGCCACCGCGATCGCGGGACGCAGCTGCGGCAGCGTGAGAAAGCGATAGCGCTGCCATGCGCTCGCTCCGTCGACCCGCCCCGCCTCCTCGATCTCCGCCGGAATGGATTGCAGCCCGGCGAGAATCGTGTAAGTCGTGAAAGGCACCGAGACGAACACCGCGACGCCCATCGCCACGAGGAACGCCTGCGTGGGTTGCTTGGTGAAGCCGTAACCCCGGTCCAGCACGCCGATATCGACCAGGAAACGGTTGGCGATGCCGACGTCCGGATCGAGCATGTAGTAGAAGATGGTCGTCGTCATCACCACCGACGCCGCCCACGGCACCAGGATCGCCATGCGCACCGCGGTGCGTCCGGGGAAGTCCTTGTTCAGGAACTGGGCCAGCGCCGCGGACAGCACCAGGGTGATCAGCACGACGCCGACCACCCACACCACGGTGTGGACCAGAACCGAGCCGAGTTCCGAGATCCCGAACAGGGCCCGATAGTTGGCCAGCCCGGCATTGCCGCGGTCCTGGCCGTAGGCGCTGAGATCCCTGGTGCTGGTCCACACCATGTAGCAAGCCGGGAACGCGACGATGGCCGCGATCAAGACCAGCGACGGCCCGATCCACGGCAGCGCCGCAAGAATTCCTCTGCGCCGCACGCTAGTTCGCGGCTTCCTGGATCCGCCGCAACACCTGGGCCGGATCCGCGCCCTGTGCGATGGTGCCCATCTGCTGCCGGATGGCGCCCTGCGCAGCGGCCCATTTCGGGTTGTTGCTCGGATAGAACCGCGCCACCGGGAGCGTAGCGGCGAACGCCTTGGTGACCGGGTCGTCGGCGAGCGCGGCCGCGGCGCTCTGGGTGATCGGGATGAAGCCCTCGTGCTTGACGAAATTCGCGTACACCGTGGCGGAGTAGAAGTAGTCGAGGAACTTTTTGATCGATTCGGTCTTCCTGCCTTCCTTCTTGAACGCCATCAGGTGATCGGCGACCCCGAGGGTGACCGGCGCGCCGGTCTTGGTCGGCGACGGCGCGGTCGCGTAGCGCAGGCCAGGGTTCTTCGCGGCGATCTGGCCGATGGTGGGCGGCAGCGCCTCGATCATGCCGATCTTGCCCTGGATGAAGGCGTTGATCACGTCCTTGCGGTCGGTCGCGCCCGGGTTGGGCTGCGTCGCGCCCGCATCGATGAGTGCCCGCATCGCCCGCACACCCTCCAGGTTCTCCGGGGTGTCGACCGTGATCCGGTCGCCGTCGGCCCAACCGCCACCCGCGCCGAAGGTCCAGATGGAGGTCTCTCCCTGTGCCTCCTCGCTGCCCAATGGCAGTCCGTATCCGGAGACGCCCCCGCCGAGCGCTTGGATCTTCTCGGCCGCCGCGGTCAGCTCGGTCCAGGTCTTCGGCGGCACGGTGAGGCCCGCCTTCTCGAACAGCTCGGTGTTGTAGAACAGCGTGCGGGTGGAGGCGAACAGCGGCAGAGCGTACTGCGTGCCGTTCAGCGCGGCGTTCTGCGCGAAACCAGGCTGGATGTCGGCCAGCACCGGCGCGGAGACGATCTCGGCCGCCGGGTAGAGCATGCCGTCGCCGGCGAAGCTGGCGTAGGCATCGATGTTGAGGATGTCCGGGGTGGTCGAGGCCGACTGGAGCTTGGTGCGCACCACGTCGTTGATCGAGTTCCAGGACTCCATCTGCAGATTGACGGTGATGCCCGGGTTCTGCTTCTGGAATTCGGCGATGATGCCGTCCCACAGAGCCTTGGTGCCCGTCGCGCCGTCGCTGTAGGCGGGGGCGAGGAAGTTGATCGTGGTGTCGGAGTCCGCGGCGTCTTTCGAACCGAACCCGCAGGACGACAGGACCAGCGCAAGGCCGGTGACCATCGCGACTCCGGCAAGCACGCGGTGGAATGGTCTTTTCACGAGCAGAACCTTTCAGATTTACCCATCCGGCGCCACAGAGGAGCCGATGATGGGAGGACACACCGTCCGTGCACCTCAATCTAGCTCGGATGGTGATCGTATGTGACCGATTTGCTCGTAAATTTGACATGAACGATCACGTGAGGTGAAGCTGTTCGTGTGCCTGCCGAACACACATCCGCGCCGCATCTGACCACCGAGGTAGCCACCCAGCCGGACGACTGGGCGAATGCCGAGACCGTCGCCGCCGACCATCGCGCCGTGCTACCCCAGCCGGGGGAGCGCGTGGCAGTGATCGGATGCGGCACGTCGTTTTTCATGTCACGAGCGATCGCCGCGCTGCGCGAGGCGGCCGGTCACGGCATCACCGACGCGTGGCCCGCCAGCGCGGTCCGCGATCGCGACTACGACCGCTACCTGGTGATCTGCCGCTCCGGCACCACCACCGAGGTGGTCCGCGCGATGCGGGCCATACCGGAGCACATCCCTCGGGCGGTGATCTGCTCCACCCCCGCCACACCCGTGCTCGACCTGGGCGACCCCATCCTCATCGACCAGGTCGACGAGCAGTCGGTAGTGCAGACCCGGTTCGCGACGACCACCCTCGCCATCCTCCGCTGGCACCTCGGCCACGACCTGACGCCGGTGATCGCCCAAGCGCAGGCGGTGCTCGCCGAGGATCCCGCCGAGTCGCTGGCCGCGGTGCGCGCCGCGGAGCAGATCAGTTTCGTCGGCATGGGATTCGCGGCCGCCATCGCCGACGAGGCCGCGCTCAAGCTTCGCGAATCCTGCCAGTCCTGGACCGAGGCGTACTTGGCGACCGAATATCGCCACGGCCCGATCAGCATCTCCGCGCCCGGCCGCGCGGTCTGGGCCTTCGGGCCGCTGGAGCCGGACTTCACCGGCGATGTCGCCGCCACCGGCGCCCACCTGGAACACCGCGACATCGACCCGATGGCGGACCTGGTCCGGGTGCACCGACTCTGCATCCTGCGCTCCGCTGATCTGAAACTCGACCCCGACCACCCGCGCAGCCTGAACCGCTCCGTGGTCCTGAAATCATGACCGGGGCCGTGCGATGAGTTCCGGCATCGCCACGCCACTACGCGACACCACCACCGACCTCCACCCGCCCGCGACGACTGCGACACCGCCGGAAACGGCCGGGCGAGTCCAGACTCTGATGGCCGCGCACACCGCCGCCGCGCCACCATGCGACACCACCCACCTCCTGGCCGCAGCGACCCCGCCCGCGACGACCACATCACCACCTGGCGCGGCCGTCCGATTCCGAGCCGGAGACGCCGCGCATGCACCGGAACCCCCGCTCCACGACGCGATCGCGGTATTCCAGGCCGCGTGTGCGGCTGCGCCGGTGCTACCAGGAACTACTGTGCCGAGCATGGGAAGCAGAAAGCCGGAGACGCCATCGCGCTCCGGTGCGACCGGGCCCGGATCGCACGCGATGGTGTTTACGCACTCCGCCGCCACACCAGACGCAGCCGACCAGCCGCACACCCCCTCGCACCCCGACGCGACCGGACCCGGACCACATACGACGGAGTCCACGCACCCCGCCGCCACACCAGACGCAGCCGACCAGCCGCACACCCCCTCGCACCCCGACGCGACCGGACCCGGACCACGCACGGCGGGGTTCGCGCACTCCGCCGCCGCACCGGAGGTAGCCGAACAGTCCGCGATCACGCTCGACCCGGCGGCTGCGACTCGATCGGTCGCGCCGCTGCCCGACGACGCGCTCGTGCTCGGATTGGATGTCGGCGGCACCACCATCAAAGGCGAGATCACCGATGCCGGGGGCAGGGCGCTCGCGGTCAGCGCGGCCGCCACGCCGCACGGTGTGGCCGCGTTCGATGCCATGGTCGAACTGGGCGAGCGATTGCTCACCGAGCTGCCGGAATCCGACCGCCGTCGCGTCGCCCGTGCGGCCGTTGTGCTGCCCGGAATCGTCGACACCGCCCGATCCATCGCAGTGTTCAGCAGCAATGTCGGCTGGCGTGACGTGCACGTCGGCGACCGCTTCACCGGGCGTTGGCGCATACCGACGCTGATCGAACACGATGTCGCCGTCGCCGGTTGGGCGGAAGGGCGGTACGGCGCCGGACGGGGCCACGAGAATGTGTGCGTCGTCATTCTCGGCACCGGCATCTCCGGCACGCTGTCCGTCGGCGGTCGGCTGGTGCGCAGCAACTACGGCCAGGTCGGCGAATACGGGCACGTACCGGTACGGCGCGACGACGGATTGCCCTGCCCCTGCGGCAATATCGGCTGCGTCGAGACGGTCGCAGGGGGCGCGGCGATCGCACGGGCCTACACCCGTCGAACGGGACGCGAGATCGACGGAGCCGCCGATGTTTTCGCGCTCATGGCGACCGATCCCGACGCTGCCGCCGTCGTGCAGGACGCCGTCGACGCACTCGCCGACGGACTGGTTGGCATCGTGCACGCGGCCTGCCCCGAGCTGATCGTCCTCGGCGGCGGACTCGCCGGAGCGGGCGCCGCGCTCACCGAGCCACTGCACCGAGCACTGGACGACCGGCTCCGCCTGGTCCCCACACCCCATGTGGTGCTCGGCGAATTCGGCGCCCGCGCAGGTCTGGCGGGCGCCGCCCTCCTCGCACGACATGGGGCACTGGCATGACACGCCAGCTGACGACCCGACGCACCGTCATCGCGACCGTCGCCCTTGGCGACGACGTAGGGACAGCCTCGGAGCGGATCGACAACGTCCGGGCATTCACACCGCGGCACGCCGCTCCAGAACTGCCGCCGCACCGCACGCTCGCCAACCAGGTCCGCTCGACCCTTGCGCCCCGAATGGCGCCCGCCGAGCGCCGCGCACCCGCGAGCGCCACACACTTCGCACAGGAGGCACTGGCATGACAGAGCACTCCGAACTGACGATTCGTGGACGGATCGTCTCGGCGAGCGTCGCTCTGGACGACGGAGTGGTGATGACTTCCGGAGAGCGGATCACCGCGGTGCGGTCGTTCGCGCAGTGGCGCGCCGTGCATCCGGGTTTACCCGAGCCGCCATTTTCCGGAACAGTGCTGCCTGGGCTTGTAGATATTCACAATCACGGAGGGTTCGGGCACCGATTCGACACGGTGGACACCGCGGAGGCGCGAGCGGCGGCCCAGTCGCACCACGCGAGCGGCTCGACAACGGTGGTGGCGAGCGTGGTCACCGGACCCGCCGCGGAGATGGTGGCGCAGACCGCCGTGCTGCGCGAGCTGGTCGAAGAAGGCGTGCTCGGGGGCATCCACGTCGAGGGGCCTTTCCTGGCCGAGGCCCGGTGCGGCGCACAGGATCCGCGATTCTTGCGCGATCCCGACCTCGACCTGACCGATCAATTGCTTGCCGCGGGCGGCGGGCGGCTACGCGCGATGACGCTCGCGCCGGAGCGTCCCGGCTACGCGGACGTCGCCCGGCGATTGGTCGACAATGGTGTGGTGGTGGCGCTCGGCCACAGCGACACCGACTACGTGGCGTTTCGTAATGCGCTGCGCCCCAATGGTTCAGGAAGCGTCGTCACCCATCTGGCAAACGGGATGCCGCCGCTGCATCACCGCAATGCGGGCCCCGTCGCAGCGGCTCTGGTCGCCGCGGCGGCCGGGGATGTGATCGTGGAACTGATCGGCGACGGCGTGCACGTCGATCCCGGCTTCGCCGCGCTGGTGTTCGCGACCGCGCCGGCGCGGGTCGCGCTGGTCACCGATGCCATGCAGGCGGCGGGGCTCGGGGATGGCGAATACCGGCTCGGCCCACAGTCGGTCACGGTGCGCGACGGGGTGGCGCGGATCGCCAACGGGTCGATCGCGGGCGGGGTCAGCACGCTGTTGCCATGTGTGGCGCGGGCGGTGCACGACTCCGGTATTCCGTTGCGGGACGCGGTGCTGGCGGCCACCGCCACTCCGGCCGCCGCGCTCGGGCTCGACGATGTCGGTGACCTGCGGCCCGGTCAGTTCGCCGACATATTGACAGTCAGTGACAATCTCCACTTGCGCCGGGTGCTCAGACGTGGACAGTGGTTGTCGTGATCCTCACCGTGACAATGAATCCCGCGTACGACATGACCTATCGGGTCGAACGCTTCGAACGCGGGCAGGCCCACCGGGTCCGCTCGGTGGAGCAGCGCATCGGCGGCAAGGGCATCAACGTGACGCGGGTGCTGAATCAACTCGGCAAATACGCCAGGGCCACCGGCTTCTCCGACCACGCTTTCGCGGCCGCCGCCGAACTGGAGATGCCGGTGGATTTCGTGCACGCGCTGCCCTGGGTGCGCCGCACCGTGGTGATCAGCGAGTCCGAGGACGGCACCGCCACCGCGCTGTGGGAACCGGGTGCCCGCGTCTCCAATCCGCATGCGGCCGAGCAGTTGTCCGTCCGGGTGGCCGGCCTGCTACCCGAAATCGCCGGGCTGGTCATCTCGGGTTCGCTGCCGGGCGGCATCGAGCCCTCGCTTCCCGCCGAGATCGCGCGCACCGCCATCGCCGCCGACGTGCCGACCATCGTCGACGTCGACGGCGAGGCGTTGCGCCTGGCCGCCCAGGTGCCGGGCATCGTGCTCACCCCGAACGGCGCGGAACTGCGTCATCTCACCGGCGCCGAACCCGACAGCGTGGACGGGATCGTGACCGCCGCTCACCCCCTCATCCAACACGGGGTGCGCGCCGTGATCACCACACGCGGCCCGGAGGGAATGGTCGCGGTGACCGCCGACGGCGCGTGGTCGGCCGCGCTTCCTGAGCCGCTTGCCGGAAACCCGACCGGCGCAGGAGATTCCGCGGTGGCCGCGGTGATCGCCGCCCTTTCTACCGAGTCCGGACCCGACTGGGCCGCCCTGCTCACCGACGCGGTAGCGACTTCCGCGTCCGCCGTGGTGATCCCGGTGGCCGGTGAGATCGACCGCTGTCTGCGCGATCGCCTCACCCCGACCGTCCGCGTCGAACGACTCGACCTACCGAAACCTCAGGAAACTTCGCCATGACACACGCCGCCCGCACCGGGTGCGGAAGCACCCACCACGTCCATTCCCGGCCGCCCGATCGCCCGCGCGAACACTCCAGGCTCGGCACGTGCGCGGCGGGTACCCGCCACCGTGACCGGCACCACCGTGCCGCAGCGTGGTGCCGCGGCCCGCACGGCGGTCACGGACTCCGGCATCGCCGCCCAGTGCGGCAGGGACCACCGCCCGGCGGACCAGACTTCCCGCTCGTTCGACCTGCAAGCGGCGTCAGCGATGGCCCAGTGCCCCCGCCCGCACAGCACGGTACGGCCCACCGAGCCAGTTCGCCCGCGCCGATCGGCTCCACGCGCCCGGCATCACGAAAGCATGAGCTATGCCGCTGACCCCTGTTCCGGAACTGATCGTCGCGGCCCGTCCGGGCGGGCTCGGCGCGTTCAATGTCATCACCCTGGAACACGCCGAGGCGATCGCCCGCGCTGCCGAATCCGCGAAAAGACCAGTGGTCCTGCAACTTTCGGAGAACACGGCGATCTACCACGGGAGCATTGCCCCACTGGCCCTCGCCTGTCTGCGCATCGCCGACGACAGCAGTGCAGCCGTCGCGGTTCATCTCGACCATGCCACCACCGCCGAATTAGTCTACGCCGCAGTCGATCTCGGTATCCGTTCGGTCATGTACGACGGTTCCTCCCTCGACTACGCAGACAACATCGCCGCCACCGCCGCCATCGCCCGCTGGTGCCATGACCGCGGCGTGCACATCGAAGCCGAACTCGGCGAGGTCGGCGGCAAGGACGGCGCCCACGCCCCCGGCGCACGCACCGACCCGGACGAGGCCGTCGAGTTCGTCGACGTCACCGGCGTCGACGCGCTGGCGGTAGCCGTCGGCTCCTCGCACGCCATGCACACCCGTACCGCGGAACTCGACAACGATCTGATCGCCCGCCTGGCGGCGAAAGTCCCGGTCCCCCTGGTGCTACACGGCTCCTCCGGCGTCCCCGACGAGCGCCTACGCGCCGCCCTCGACCACGGCATGACCAAAATCAACATCGCCACCCGCCTCAACATCCAGATGACCACCGCCATCCGCACCACCCTCGCCGGCAACCCCACCCTCTCCGACCCTCGCAAGTACCTCACCCCCGCCCGCAACGCCATCCAATCGGAAGTCGAACACTTCCTTCACCTACTCACCTGACGAGTCTCGGCGAGCGACCCACCGAGGGGCCTTCTCGCGTTTCACCGCAACCATGTGCCACTCGCGGGGACTGTGGATCTAACGGCTCCTCTCTACTCATCGAGACTTGACACAGAGAGGAGCCGTTAGCGAGATAGACCCCACTCGCGAAGCTATGTCGGGGGTGGCGGGCAGAATCGGCGAAATGGGGGAGATTGAGGGGCCTTTTCCAGGTAGTTGGGCGGTTCGCTCGGGGCGGGTGAGCGCTTGGGAGTTGCGCAAGGATTACGAGCGGGTGCATCCGGATGTCTATGTCCGGAAAGGGCTTCGGTTAGATGCCCGGGGCCGTGCGGAGGCAGTCGGGCATTGGGCCAAGGGCAGCGGCATCTTGGTCGGGTTCTCCGCCGCGGCTATGCACGGCGCGCTGTGGCTGGACGACAAGCCTGCCGAGATCGCACTGCCCACTCGCGCCCGTCCACCGCGGCAAGTGCTGGTCTACCGCGACGCTATCCCGGGAGACGAAGTGTGCACGATCGGCGGATTACGGTGCACCACACCCGCCCGCACCGCATTCGACCTGGCCCGGCGCCTGGATTTCAACGAGGCGGTCGAAGTCGTTGACGCCCTATGCAACGCGGCCCGGCTCGGCACGCGCGAAATTCACCAGGTGAGCAACCGCCATCCTCGGGCACGCGGCGTCACCAACCTGCGCAGAGTGCTGCCCCATGTCGATAGGGGCGCCGAGTCCCTCCAAGAAACGCGTACCCGGCTTCTGCTCTGTCAGGCCGGGTTCCCCGCGCCCGAAACGCAGATTCGCGTCACGGGCCCGGACGGCATGGTTCTCGCACGCCTCGATATGGGCTGGCGCAAATGGCAAGTCGCCGTCGAATACGACGGAGCTCAGCATTGGACCGACCGCCACCAGCGCGCCTGGGACATCGACCGCGCCGCCGCCCTCGAATCCCTCGGCTGGTCCGTGGTCCGGGTAAGCGCCGCCCTCCTCACCAACCGCCCCCACATCATCACCACCCGAACTCGCCACGCTCTCCGCCGCCACGGTGCAGATTTCTGACGAGTGGCACACAACCGAGGGGCCTTCTCGCGATTCGCCACAGCCATGTACCACTCGTTGACCGACGGTGGCGGCCGGCGGCGCGAGCGAGGGAGTCGGCGCCGCCGGCCGGGTGGGTGGTGGAGCAGGGCAGTTGTCCACCGGTAGAGCTGTCGGTGGATTGCTTTACACCGACGGGGCTACTCTTCCCGGCCCAGCTGAGTGTTGCTTGTAGCCAAGCTGAGAGTCAGCTGGGAGTAGCGCGGCGCAGTTGCGGTTTTCGCTCAACTAAGCAAGTTCGGCTGCTCGGATAGCCGATGTGAAGGCAGACCACTGCGTGGGCGTGAACGCCAGCAGGGGCCGCGCGTCTGGTGTTCCCTGAAACTTGCTGTCACGGACCAGTACTCGGTCGCCGTCGAAGCACACCTCGATGCAGGTCTGGCTGTCGTTGGAATACGAAGATTTGAACCAACCGGTACTGCTCACCCGGCCGAGTTTAGTCCGGCCGCTGTCGCCCGGATCAGCGCCAAGGACTCGTCCCGAGGCAATGCCAACGAACGCGCTCGCTCGAACACAAAACCCAAGTCACGCACCTTGGCTTCCTTTCGGCTCTCGTCATCGATAACGATCTGACCGAATACCGCTGATTCGTGCCAGGCCAGTGTCGGCAGACGCGGACTGGCGAAGTCGAGCAAGTGGTAAGTGGAGCTTGCTGGAACGCTGTCCGCGATTGTGAACGGAATGACCTGTAGCTCGACGTTCTCCGAGTGCGACTCGAGGAGGTCAGCAAGGTGAACGAGTTGACGCCGCAGCACGTCCCGACCGCCTACCTGTTGGCGGAGCGCCGCCTCGCCGATAACCGCCCGTAGCGAAACCGGGCTCTCGCCCGTCAGCCTTTGCTGCCGACGAAGTCTCGCCTCGACTCGCTGATCGACTTCGATCGCCCGTACCGTCGCTCCTGCGGAAAGCATCTGTGCCCGAATGAACTCCTCACCTTGCAGGAGGCCAGGCATCATGACGCTTTCGTAAGTCCGGATCGACTCGGCTCCCCACTCCATTCCGTAGTAGCGAAGGATCTCGTCACCGAACAACGCGGAGTATCGGCTCCACCATCCGCGTCGCTTGGCGGCCTCACGCAGCGCCAGCAGTTCACGCTGTTCGCTGCGATCGATCTCGAGGATGTCCAGCAGTTGCTCGAGTTTGTCCTTGGGGAGCAGGTTGCGCTCGTTCTCGATGTGCGACCAGTACGCGGCCGACACGTCGAGCGCTCTGGTAATCGAGGCGGCTCCAATGCCCAACTCCAACCGCCGCTGCCGAAGCCGGAGCGCCAGCTCCCAACGCGCAACCGCAGGTGACAGCGCCATGCCACGCACAATACAGCCGACCATGGCGACCAAACAGTTCCGTAAATTGACTTGTATACTTTACAATTCGAATGTCGCGCATCACAGGCGGGGGCTTCGGGCCGGACCCGCTCGGCGGGGATGGAGGGGGTTCTGATGTCTGTGCACGTCATCGACCGTGTCTGGATGGTGAGTGATCGGACGCCGCACCAGGCGCGGAGGGTCAGTGAGGATGCGTGGGTGGTGTCCTATCTGCGCGGTCGGATGTTGTCGACCGAGCAGGCGACGGCGGCTATCCAAGCGGCGGAAGCCGTTTCGCTGATCGAGGAGTTGGCGAACCGCCTCCGGCTCACCGGGCTGGAAGCGTTCGGCTTGGTCCTCATCGAGGAGCCATGGGACGCCCGTCATGGGTACCAATTGCCGCGCCCGGGCGGGCGGCATCGTCGATGATTCGCGCGTTTCACATACTGCCCGGCAATACCAGTCGATCCAGGGGGTCATCGCGGTGAAACCGCTGCCGTCCAAAGAACTTGTCCTGCATGCCTGCCGCGCCGTGCCGCGCCACGAACATCCGCTTCTGGCGTCCGCACACCTACTCGCCGGATTGCACGAGCGTCGGCTGCTTGCCGAGCCGGGCGGGACGAGCACCATCGATCAGCATCGCGCCCGGCTCGTCCTCTCCATCGATCGCTGGGTCGCCACCGAGCTGCCGCTTCCGCACGGCGGCGCCCACATGCACACCGAAACCGTGGGCATGGTGATCGACCGACTTGCCCAGTTCTCCGCGTCCGCCCACGAAATGCTGCCCGCCGCACCGGAATGGGCCGTCCACGACTCCTGGGAGCGCCTCGCCGAGCTCGCACTCGGCTACGAGGATCTCGCCTACGAGGTCGCGGCGAGAGTGCGTCGCCTGCCCTACCTCAGCGGCCCACGCTCGGCGTCATGAACCTTCGGGACCGTTTTCCGGGTCCGGCCAGGCCCGCGCTTCGACGCGGGCGCGCACCCGAGCCACGTCGGCTTCGGACGGCAGGTCGTTGGTGATGGTGACCTGGAGTGCCGCCCGGTTGCCGCGTGCCGTTCGTCCAGGATGGGCTGGCCTGGTTCGCCAGTCTCAGCCGAATCGGGTGCAGCCGGGGGTGACCGGCCGACCGGCGAAGCGATCGTCGATCCAGTCGGTCGCTCCGGGGATAGCGCTGAGCCCGACCAGGAAGTGTTCGCCGAGGTAGACCTGGAAATCGACCGGCGTCCCGGCACGACACCAGTCCGCGTAGAGGTTCTCCGCGCCGGCCAGCGGCACCCACGGATCGTGCGAGGCGTGATAGAGGAACACCGGCACCGCCGGCGCGGCCGCGCCCATCCGATTGGCGGACAGGATCTCCTTGATCACCGGAAGGTCGGTGGGCGCGGCCGCGTCGGTGAGCACCTGCACCGGAATCGGCGCTACGACGCCGGCGAACTCTTGTGCCGACATGCACAGGTCCTTGCCGATCTGGGCCAGCCGCCAGCCGTTGTCGTTCATCAGGCCGAGCATCTCCGGGTACTCCCGGGCCAGTCCGAGCGTCGCGGCCAGGAAGACCCCGGACGCGAGGTTGCGGCCGTTCATGGTGTCCAGCAACATGCCGAAGTCGGCGGGGACGCCGCCGAACGCCGCCCCGACGAGATTCAGTTCCGGTGCGTACTCCGGCGCCAGCTGGGCAGCCCACCCGCTCGCGATGGCGCCGCCGGAGTAGCCCGTGACCACCGTCGGCGTGTCCGGCCGCAAGCCGAATTCCGGCGTTCGCACCGCGGCCCTGATCGCGTCGAGCACCGCGTGTCCGGCCATCAGTCCAGCACCGTACGCCTGCCGCGGGCCCTGATGGTCGGGCACGAGCACGGCGTAGCCCTTCGACAAGGGAATCTGGGCGGCCCACAACTTGCCCGACAGCTCGCCCTTGAGTTCGTAGGACGGCGCGCACCGATGCCCGAGCGAATCGATCGCGGCATTGAACGTCAACAGGGGGCGCGGTCCCGGCCCGGTCCACGGCGTCTTCGGCACGAGCAGCGTCGCGACGACCGGGACCGGACGGCCCTTGGCGTCGGTGGACCGGAGCAGCAGTTCGGTCGAGGTCAACGGAAACAGCGTCAGACCGGCGCCGCCCGGACGGGACGCGAGAACCGTTCCTGACGGCAGGCTCTCGAACTCCGGCGGCGGTGTGTAGAACGGATCGCCCAGCGGCGTGGGCAGAATCCCGCTGTACTCGCGCGAGGGGGTGAGGAACTGCTCGATCGGATTCGCCTGCGCCGGCGTCCCGACCGCACTCACCGCCACAGCGCCGAGCAGCGCCACAACCAATCGGGCAGACCGCCCGCGCAGCAACATTCGCATCATCCCGCCCACCCGCCGATTCCTTGTCCGGAAGCACGAACCGGCCGGCATTGTGGCGGCCATCCGGAACCTTGCGGTGCCCATACTTACCGTGGCTCGAGACGCTTCGCACGCCCGACACGCGCCCTCGGCCGACCGGGCGCGCTTCACTTCGCGAACGATCAGGGCAGCAGCGCGCGAACGGTGTCGATGGTGTCCGCCTCGGCGGGCTCCTTGTCCGGCCGGTAGCGCACCACGCGGGCGAATCGCAGTGCGACGCCGCCGGGATAGCGCGGGCTGACCTGGACCCCGTCGAGGGCGATCTCGACGACCAGCCGCGGCCACAGGTACACGGTGTGCTGATCGCGGGAACGCTCGTGGCGCGGGAACTCGGCCGTCTGCCAGTGCAGGAGCGCATCGGTGAGTCCCTTGAAGGTCTTGCCCACCATGACCGGGTCGCCGGTGTCCGGATCGCGTGCGCCCAGGTGCAGATTCGAGAGGTAGCCCGTGCGGCGGCCGTAGCCCCACTCCGCGCCGAGCACGACCAGGTCGAGGGTGTGCGTCGGCTTGATCTTCTGCCAGCCCCGGCCGCGCCTGCCCGCCGCGTACGGCGCGGTCAGCGACTTGATCATCACGCCCTCGTGCCCTGCGGCGAGCGCGCCGTCGAAGTATTCGGCGGCCGCCTCGGCATCCGGCCGCAGCAGCGCGGGAATGCTGTGCTCGCCGGCCACTTTCGTCAGCGCGGCCCGCCGCTCCGACAGCGGAGCGTCGAGCAGGTCCCGGCCATCCAGGTGCAGGCAGTCGAAGAAGTACGGGTGCAGCAGCAGTTCGCGGGTGGAACTCACCTCGGCGAAACGGCTCATGGTCTCCTGGAACGGACGCGGCCGCCCGGCGTCGGTGAGCGCCAGCGTCTCCCCGTCCAGCACCACGCTCGTGCAGTCCAGACCGGAGACCAGGTCGACCAGCTCCGGAACACCCCCGGTGATGTCGCGCAACGTCCTGGTGAACACCCGGACCTGATCCCCGTTTCGGTGCACCTGGATGCGGGCGCCGTCCAACTTGTGCTCGATGCTCACCTCGCCCTCGAATTCGAGCAGCGCCTCGTCCAGCGTCGCGCCGGGCGAGGCGAGCATGGGCTGGATCGGACGCCCCACCTCGAGCCGGAACTCGGCGAGCGCGGCGGCGCCGCCGGTCAGCGCGGCGGCGGCGGTGACCGGCAATTGGCCCGACAGCATGTACGCCCGGCGCACCAGGTCGGGCGGCACCTCGGCGGCGATCGCCACGGATTCGGCGACGACAGCCGTCAGCGCGCCCTGGCGCAACTCTCCGGTGAGCAGCCGCAGCAGAAAGCCCTGCTCGTCCGCGGTGGCGGCGGACCACAGCGCCGTGAGCAGTTCTCTGCGGCGCGCCGCCGAGCCGGGACCGGAGGTCTCGGCCAGATCGCTCAGCGCGGCATGCACCGCGGAAACCGTCAGCGTCGCCACGACCGCCGGTGGGTGGTCCAGGGCGGCGAGTGTGCGCCAGCCCGTCCCGATCCGCCCCTGCGGAAGTTCGCCGGATACCCAGGCGACCACCGGCGCCAGCTCCTGCGCCGCGGCCGAGGTCAGCAACCCCGCCAGCGTGGCGATCTTCGTCTTCCGTGACCTGGTCGCCCGAACCGTCTCCGAGGCCAGGACGACATCCGAGAACAACACCCTGCCGACGGTAGCCGCCGGGTATGACACCCACGTAGGAACCCGAGTGCTAATCCTCCCTTGGCACGGATGCGAAACCGCCCATAAGCTGGGCGCATGGCCAAGACTTACGTTGGGGCGCGGCTGCGTCAGCTGCGGACCGAACGCGGGCTGAGCCAGGTCTCGCTGGCGCAGCAGCTGGAGATCTCGGCGAGCTACCTCAACCAGATCGAACACGACGTGCGCCCGCTGACCGTACCGGTCCTGCTGAAGATCAGCGACGTGTTCGGCGTCGACGCGACCTTCTTCGCCGCCCAGGACGACACCCGGCTCATCGCCGAGTTGCAAGAGGTGGTCATGGACCAGGAGCTGGGTATCGGGGCCGACGCCCAGGAGATCGCGGACATCGTCTCGGCGCATCCGAGCATGGCCCGCGCGCTGGTCAACATGCACAACCGCTACCGCAACACCTCCGCGCAGCTGGCTGCCGCGACCGAGGACCGGTTCGCCGACGGCGCGGGCAGCGCGGCCATCAGCAAGCCGCATGAAGAAGTGCGCGATTACTTCTATCAGCGCCAGAACTACATCCACGAGTTGGACACGGCCGCCGAGGACCTCACCGCCCGCATCCGTTTCCACGGCGGCGACGTGAACAGCGAGGTCGCCAGGATGCTGCGCGCGCACGACGTGCGGATCATCGAACGCATCGACCTCGGCGAGGGCGTGCTGCACCGCTACGACCCGGAGACCAGGAACCTGGAGATCGCACCCCATCTGTCCGGCGGGCAGCGCACCTTCAAGCTGGCCGCCGAACTGGCCTACTTCGAATGCGGCGAACTGCTGGAAAAACTGGTCGAGGAGGGCAATTTCGCCTCCGAAGACGCCCGCACGCTGGCCATGCTGGGCCTGGCCAACTACTTCGCCGCAGCTACGGTGCTGCCGTACACACACTTCCACGAGGTCGCCGAGGATTTCCGCTACGACATCGAGCGGCTCTCGGCGTTCTTCACCCAGAGCTACGAGACCATCTGTCACCGGCTCTCTACGCTGCAACGACCGTCGCTGCGCGGCGTCCCGTTCTCGTTCGTCCGGGTCGACCGGGCGGGCAATATGTCCAAGCGCCAGTCCGCCACCGGTTTCCACTTCTCCTCCAGCGGCGGGACGTGTCCGCTGTGGAATGTCTACGAGACCTTCGCCTACCCCGGCAAGATCATGACGCAGATCGCCCAGATGCCCGACGGCCGCAAGTACCTGTGGGTGGCCCGTACGGTGGAGCGCCGTGCCACCCGCTACGGTCAGCCGAGCAAGACCTTCGCCATCGGCCTCGGCTGCGAACTGCGCCACGCCGGCCGCGTGATCTACGCCGACGGCATAGATCTCGACGAAGTGCAGCCGACGCCGATCGGCGCGGGCTGCCGGGTCTGCGAGCGCGCCAACTGCCCGCAGCGCGCGTTCCCGCCCCTTGGCAAGGTGCTCGACATCAGTGAACACCGCAGTTCGGTTTCGCCATACGTGTTGAAGTAGTCGCACCGCCACCGCTCGATCGCGAGTCCCCGAACGCGAAGGTTGTCGTCATGGCGCGAGAAGAGAATTCGCGCTACCTCGATGCAGGCTGCACCGCCCGCGGGACACGCAGGCCGACCATCGTCAGACCGAGGGCGGCGACGAGCAGCAGCGCCAAGATCCCGGCGAGCACCACGAAGCCGTGCGGCGCGGCAGCCGCGGCGACGAGCGGGCCGATGGTGGCGCCTACGTAGAAACTGAACATCGCGACCGACATTGCGGCGGCGCGGGATTCGCCGCCCAGTTCGCCCGCGCTCTGCAATGCCGCTGGAGCGGTGATGCCGACGCCGCCGACCAGGATGGCGAGCAGGACGGTCAGCACGGCGGGATGCGTTCCCTCGAAGGCCGCCCCCACTATCGCGGCCGCGGACAGCAGCACGCCGAGCAGGATCTGACCATGTTTGGACAGCCGGGCCAGCGGTACCGCGACGAACGGCAGCGCGATCATCACCGGCAGCGCGCCCGCGCGCAGCGCGAGCAGTTCGGCCGAGTTATCGACCACGCCGGTCAATTCGATGCGGTGTAGACCCCGACCATCACGGCCATGCTCAGCGCACCCGCGGCCAGGAGCGGCAGCAGCGGACGGATCCGCAGCACCGCGGGAATCGCGGCGTAGCTGTGCCGCAGCGGCCGGCCCCGCCCAGCTGGCACGTCGGGCAGCAGCATGGTGCGCAATACCAGCGCCAGTACGGCGAAAACAATTGCGGATGCGATGAATACGGTGCGCCAGGGGAATGCGCCGACCATCGCCTGCGACACGATCTGCGCGATCACCGTCGCCGCGAGGAACGCCGTGGATACCGACATGATGGCAACCGCGCGGTGCGCGGGGGCGAGGCGAGTAGCCACGTAGGCCATGATCGCGGGCGGCATCGAGCCGACCGCAAGGCCCTGGACGACCCGCAGGCCGACGGCCAGCGGCGCGTTGGCCGCCAGCCCGGTCAACAGGGTTACCGCCGCGGCGACCAGCATCCCGGTGACCAGCACCCGGCGGTGACCATAGCGGTCGGACAGCGGACCGAAGAGGACGAAGCCGCCCGCGTATCCGAAGGCGAACGCGCTGATGATCCAGGTCATCACGGCCGAGCCGACGCCCCAGTCGGCTTGCATCGCGGTGAAAAGCGGTATCGGGACATACATCTGGCCGGTGGCCAGCAGGGCGGACAGGACGAAGAAGGGCAGGGTGCGTCCGGTGTGGGCACGCGACGACAGACCGCGGGTCGGCGTCCCGGCCACGGGCTGGAGGGTGGGCATTGCCATGCGTCGAAGGTAGGTCCGCCACGCGTTTCTGTCAACCAAATAGTTGGTTTAACAGACTGGTAGAGTGTTTCCCATGACGGCCACGATGAAACGCAGTGACGCGACCAGGCAGGCTCTGTTGCGCGCCGCTCGCGACGAATTCGCGCAGTACGGGCTGGCCGGTGCCAGGGTCGACCGCATCGCGGAGGCGGCGGGCGTCAACAAGGAACGCATCTACGGGCTGTTCGGCAGCAAGGACAAGCTGTTCGACGTCATCCTGATCGAGACCCTGCGCGAGTTCATCACCGTGGTCGAACCGCTGGCCGACACCGAACCCGGCGTGTATGTCGGCAAGCTGTTCGATTACCACAGGAATAATCCCCAACTGTTGCGGCTGATGCTGTGGGAGGCGCTGCACCGCGGCGCGGACGCGCACGACATCGATGGCTGGCGCGCCCAGCACTACGTACGCAAATCAGACCGCGCCCAAGAGCAATTCGACGTGGACTCCACCGACGCGGGCCGCCTGCTGCTCGCGTTGTGCGGCCTGGCCAACTGGTCGCTCGCGGTGCCGCAGACCACCAGGCTGCTGCTGGGCGAGACCGCGGAGGACACCGACGCCACCCGGCAATTCCTGATGGAGTTCGCCAGGGCCGCGATGCGGCGCGAGTCGGCCGTCGGCGAGTACGAGGCGCGCCTTCCGGAAGTCGAGCTGGTCAAAGACTTGACCACCGATAAAGGGCAGTCCGATGTGGACCGGGCCGCCGCTCGCCTCCGTGAGGCCCAATCAGCGGCCGAAGCCGCGCGCGACGAACTCGCCACCGCCCTGCGCGCGGCCCACGCCGCAGGCGCGAGCGCCAATCAGCTGGCCAGGCAGGTCTCCGGCACCCTCTCGCGCCCGGTCGTACTCAAACTGCTGGCCGATCCCGGCGCCTGACGGCATGGCACCAGCCCCGACCGCTGGCGGACGACCCCCCGTGTCGCTGCGGGATTAGGCCCGGGTAGCTCAGCGGGGAGGCAGCACAGCACTTTCACCACGACGAAGCTGCCGCGCGCGAACAGCCACCGACCTCGACCGTCGGCTCGCGGCGCGACGGTCGAGGTCCTCGGTGACAAGCTCGGTGCTCGGTGACGAGAGTTAGAACGCTGCCTCGTCCAGGTCCATGATGTCGTTGTCGAGCGCGGCGATGATCCCCTTCACCGCGGCCAGGTTGGGCAGCACGTTCTTGGCGAAGAAGCTTGCGACAGCGACCTTTCCGGTATAGAAGGCACGATCCTTCTCCGGCGCCTCGGCGGCCAGCGCGGCGGCGGCGATCTCCGCCTGCACCAGCAGTCGCCAGCCGATGAGCAGGTCGCCGACCGAGAGCAGGAAGCGCACCGAGCCGAGACCGATCTTGTAGAGCTCGGCGGGCGTCTGCTGCGCGGCCAGCAGGAAGCCGGTGAGTGCGGCCGCCATCGCCTGCACATCCGCCGCGGCGGTGCGCAGCAGCTCGCGCTCGACGTCGAACCGGCCGGTCTTCGCGTCCAGGTACGCCGTGATCTGGGCGTTGACATGACCGAGCGCGACGCCGCGGTCGCGGGCGATCTTGCGGAAGAAGAAGTCCTGCGCCTGGATGGCGGTGGTGCCCTCGTACAGCGAGTCGATCTTCGCGTCCCGGATGTACTGCTCGATCGGATAGTCCTGCAGATAGCCCGAACCACCCAGCGTTTGCAGCGACTCGGTCAGGTACTGATAGGCCCGCTCCGAACCGACGCCTTTCACGATCGGCAGCAGCAGATCGTCCACCCGGTGCGCCAGATCGGCGTCGGCGCCGGAAACAAGCTGCGCCACATCCGCGTTCTGGTGTGCGGCCGTGTACAGGTACACCGCGCGCAAACCCTCGGCGTATGCCTTCTGCATGGCCAGCGAGCGCCGCACGTCCGGGTGATGTGTGATGGTCACGCGCGGCGCGGCCTTGTCCGTCATCCGGGTCAGATCCGCGCCCTGGACCCGCTGCTTGGCGTAGTCGAGCGCGTTCAGGTAGCCGGTCGACAGGGTGCCCGCGGACTTGACGCCGACCATCATTCGCGCGTTCTCGATCACCTGGAACATCTGCGCGATGCCGTTGTGCACCTCGCCGACCAGCCAGCCTTTGGCGGGCAGGTCGCTGCCGCCGAAGGTCACCTCGCAGGTGGGCGAGGACTTCAGACCCATCTTGTGCTCGACTCCGGTGACGTACACGCCGTTGCGCTCGCCGAGTTCCAGCGTGTCATGGTCGAACAGGAACTTCGGCACGTAGAACAGCGACAGGCCCTTGGTGCCGGGTCCCGCTCCCTCGGGCCGGGCCAGCACCAGGTGGAAGACGTTCTCCGCGGTGTCGCCGACCTCGGCGCCGGAGATGAAGCGCTTGACGCCCTCGATGTGCCAGGAGCCGTCCTCCTGCCTGATCGCCTTGGTCCGTCCCGCACCCACGTCCGAGCCCGCGTCCGGCTCGGTCAGCACCATGGTGCCCTGCCAGCCCTTCTCGAAGCCGAGTGTGGCCCAGTGCTTCTGCTGCTCGGTGCCGACGTTGTACAGAACAGACGCCATGATCGGGCCCATGTTGAAGAACGACGCCGACGGATTCGCGCAGGTGATCATCTCGCCGACCGCCCACACCAGCACTGCGGGCGCCGAGGTGCCGCCCATGCCCTCCGGCATGGCCAGACGGCTCCAGTCCGCCTCGCGCACGGCGGTGACGGTCTTGCGTAGCGGCTCCGGAACCGAGATCGAGAACGTGGTCGCGTCGTACACCACCGGCTCCCGATCGGCGGCAGCGAAGGAGTCCGCGACGGGTCCCTCGGCCAGCCGCTTGACCTCGGACAGGATCTCCCGGACGGTGTCGGAGTCGAGGTCGCCGTAGGCGCCGATATCGAGGAGCTTGTCCAGCTCGAGCACTTCGAACAGGTTGAACTCGATATCCCTCAGGTTCGCCTTGTAGTGACCCACCCGGTCCTCCTCGACTCGAGTCCCCGGCAGTCGCCGGGGCGGGACGATTCTGACGTCGTACGAATCGAAGCGTGCCGCATCACGGAGACGCTACGCAACCGTAGCCAGCTACGCCCCGGCCAACGGGCTCGTCAGAACCTCACAACTATTCACCGGCCGTTAACCGCAAAGGTTCACACGCGCGAAACAGACGAAACGGACTCGTCATCGAGAGATATTCCGGCGCAATAACTTCTGTCTACCGTTCGCATCACGAATACAGCCGCTGTATACAACCCGGTCTACAGCCGTGACCGGGCCAAAGGCGGACGTATTCGCTGCGGCGCGAACCCAGCGCCGCCGCACTGCCTGATGAGGAGAAGGGTCCGCCCATGTCAGATTCCCGTGCCATCCCGCGCCCTCGGCGCTTGGTCAAGGTGATGGCGGTACCAGCCGCGGTCGCGCTCGCCGGCCTGTTGCTGACCGCCTGCGGCGCCAAGGATGACGCCTCGACCAGCTCGAACGCCGCGTCCTGCGTCGACACATCGAAGGAAACGATCAAGGTCGGTTCGCTACACTCGCTGTCCGGCACGATGGCCATCTCCGAGGTCACCGTCGCCAACTCCACCAAGCTGGCCGTCGACCAGATCAACGCTACAGGCGGCGTGCTCGGCAAGAAGATCGAGCTGGTGCTGGAGGACGGCGCCTCGGACCCGAAGACCTTCGCGGAGAAGGCGGAGAAGCTGATCAGCTCCGACTGCGTCGCGGCGGTGTTCGGCGGCTGGACCTCGTCGAGCCGCAAGGCCATGAAGCCGAAGTTCGAGAACCTCAACTCGCTGCTCTACTACCCGGTGCAGTACGAGGGCCTGGAGGACAGCAAGAACATCTTCTACACCGGCGCGACCACCAACCAGCAGATCATCCCGGCGCTGGACTACCTGAAGCAGAAGGGCATCACGTCGCTCTACCTGGTCGGTAGCGACTACGTCTTCCCGCAGACCGCCAATCGCGAGATCAAGGCCTACGCGGCCGCCAACGGCATCGAGATCAAGGGCGAGGACTACACCCCGCTCGGCTCCACCGACTTCTCCACCATCGTGAACAAGGTCCGCACCGCCAAGGCGGGCGCGGTGTTCAACACCCTCAACGGCGATTCCAACGTCGCGTTCTTCCGCGAATACACCAGCGCGGGCCTGAAAGCCGCCGAGATGCCGGTGATCTCGGTGTCCATCGCCGAGGAGGAGGTCGCGGGCATCGGTGCGCAGAACATCGCGGGCCAGCTCACCGCGTGGAACTACTACCAGACCGTCGACACGCCCGTGAACAAGAAGTTCGTCGCCGACTACAAGGCCGCGTTCGGCGCCGACAAGCCGACCTCGGACCCCATGGAAGCCGCCTACGCGTCGGTCTACCTGTGGAAGAACACCGTCGAGAAGGCGAAGTCGTTCAAGGTGGAGGACATCCAGGCCGCCGCCGACGGCGTGAGCTTCGAGGCCCCCGAGGGCTCGGTGACCATCGACGGCTCCAACCATCACATCACCAAGACCGCTCGCATCGGCGAAATCCGTCCCGACGGACTCATCTACACCGTCTGGGACTCCGGCAAAGCGGTAACCCCGGACCCGTACCTGAAGTCCTACGAATGGGCCAAGGGCCTGAAGTAGTCCGCAGCCGTGTCCGCAGCCGTGTCCGCGGCCCAGCTACGAGTTGCCGCCGCACGCCACGAAGTCGCCGGCGGCGGTCGCTCGAAGCGAGCAATGAGGGGGGTCGCGGACACAGACGGGCAGCTCCGAACCTCTGCAACCACTCGGCCCAACCCCGGCTTTCGAGCGAAGCGAGATCGAGCATTGCCCGTTCGCGGCCCGGCTCGCGTCCGAGTGGCCGCCGCGTCCGCGACGCAGTCGCCAGCGGCGGTCGCTCGGACGCGAGCCACAAGAGGGCCGCGAACACGCCGCGACGAAGTCGCGGCCAAACAAACACAGCCGCGAACACGCAGCGCCGCAGGCGCTGCAAAAACCAACACAGCCTGACCAACACAGGAGTCTCCTCCCCATGGACGTTGTGATCGGACAGCTCTTCACCGGGCTGAGCCTGGGATCGATTCTCTTGCTCGCCGCGCTGGGGCTCTCGCTGACCTTCGGTCAGATGGGCGTGATCAACATGGCGCACGGCGAGTTCATCATGGCCGGTTGCTACACGACTTATGTAGTGCAGAAGGTCATCTCGTCGGCGGGCGTCTCGCTCGTCGTGTCTCTGCTGATCGGTTTCCTCGTCGGCGGCATGCTCGGTGCCGCGCTGGAGATGGGGCTGATCCGCTGGATGTACGACCGGCCGCTGGACACACTGCTGGTCACCTTCGGTGTCGGGCTGGTGTTGCAGCAGCTGGCCCGCGACATCTTCGGTGCGCCCGCCAAGAACGTCATCGCTCCGGAATGGCTCGGCGGCGGCGTCACGATCCTGGGCGCGGTGGTGCCGAAGACACGCATCTTCATCCTCGTTCTCGCGGTCGTCACGGTGACCGCGCTGGCCGTGGTGCTCGCGACGACACCGCTGGGCCGACGCATCCGTGCGGTGGTGCAGAACCGCGGTTTGGCCGAAACCTCGGGTGTCTCCAGCCGTTTCACCGACATCAGCACCTTCTTCATCGGCTCGGGGCTGGCCGGCGTGGCCGGAGTCGCGCTCACGCTGATCGGTTCCACCAGCCCGACCATCGGTCAGAGCTATCTGATCGACGCGTTCCTGGTGGTGGTCATCGGCGGGCTCGGCCAGATCAAGGGCACGGTGATCGCGGCGTTCGCGCTCGGCCTGCTCAATTCCTACATCGAATACTCGACCACCGCGTCCATCGCGAAGGTCATCGTCTTCGTCATCATCGTGATCTTCCTACAGGTCCGCCCGCAGGGCCTGTTCACCGTCCGGACAAGGAGTTTGGCATGACCACACTCGTGCAACGGTGGCGCGCGCACCCCTCGCTCACCGCGCTGGCCGGATTCGCCGTCGCCGCCGTCTTCTTGTTCGCGGTCGCTCCCGCGGTGCTCAGCGACTTCCGGCTCAATCTGCTCGCGAAGTTCCTGTGCTTCGCGATCGTCGCGGTGGGCATCGGATTGGCTTGGGGCCGAGGCGGAATGCTCACCCTGGGTCAGGGCGTGTTCTTCGGTATCGGCGCATACATCATGGCCATGCATCTGCAAATGGCCGACGCCGCGCGACTCGGCAACGACGTGCCGGAGTTCATGGAGATCGCGGGCATTCGCGAGTTGCCCTCGTTCTGGCGGCCTTTCGCGTCGGCTCCGGTGGCGCTGCTCGGCATCCTGGTGCTGCCCGCGCTGGTCGCGGCGGCGCTCGGTTACGGCGTGTTCAAGCGCCGCGTGAAGGGCGCCTACTTCGCCATCCTCAGCCAGGCGCTGGCCGCCGCGCTGGCCATTCTGCTGACCGGTCAGCAGGCCATCGGCGGATTCACCGGCCTGTCGGATTTCCGCGCCTTCTTCGGTTTCAAGCTGTCCGACCCGGTCAACCGGCGGATGCTGTTCTTCCTCGCCGCGGGCACGCTGCTGCTGGTGGTCGCGCTGGTGCGGCAGCTGATGCACAGCAGGTACGGCGAGCTGCTCGTCGCGGTGCGCGATCAGGAGGAGCGGGTGCGCTTCCTCGGATACGACCCGGCGAACGTGAAGATCGTCGCCTATGTGGTCGCCGCCTTCTTCGCGGGCATCGCCGGCGCGCTGTTCACCCCGATCGTCGGCATCATCTCCCCGGCCGACATCGGCGTCGTCCCGTCCATCGCGTTCCTCATCGGCGTTGCGATCGGCGGACGAACCACCCTGCTCGGGCCGGTGCTCGGCGCGATCGGCGTGGCCTGGGCGCAGACAGCGTTCTCCGAGGAGTTCCCGTCCGGGTGGACCTACCTCCAAGGCGTGCTCTTCATCGTGGTGGTCGGCTTCGTCCCGGCCGGACTCGCCGGACTGTGGCCGATGGCGAAGGGACTGGTGGACAGCCGGTTCCGGCGTCCCTCCGCCCCCGCTCCGGTCGTGCTGGTCGAGACGCTGCCGGAACCCGCGACCGAGAAAGTGGAATCCCGATGACCGACACGACGCACGAACCCAAACTCGGCGGCAACGCCGGAATGTCCAGCGAGTACCTCGAGATCCGCGGCCTCTCGGTGAGTTTCGACGGCTTCAAGGCCGTCACCGACGTCGACCTGACGGTGTTGCAGGGCGATCTGCGCTTCCTCATCGGCCCCAACGGCGCGGGCAAGACCACGCTCATCGATGCGATCACCGGGCTGGTCCCGGCGAGCGGATCGGCGCAGAAGACCGGCGTCGAACTGCTCGGCAAAAAGGTGCACCAGATCGCCCGGCTCGGCATCGGGCGGACGTTCCAGACCGCGAGTGTCTTCGAACAGCTCACCGTGCTGCAGAATCTCGACATCGCGGCGGGCGCGGGCCGCTCGGTGCTCACCATGCTGCGCCGCCGCACATCGGTGCTCCCGAGCATCGAGGAGGCGCTGGAGACCACCGGCCTGGCCGACCTGCGTGACAAGCCCGCCGGCGCCCTTGCGCACGGACAGAAGCAGTGGCTGGAGATCGGCATGCTCTTGGTGCAGAACGCCTCGGTGCTGCTGCTGGACGAGCCGGTCGCCGGGATGAGCGCGGAGGAGCGCGAGGAAACCGGAAACCTGCTGCGCCGCATCGGCGGCGAACGCGTGGTCGTGGTGGTCGAGCACGACATGGACTTCATGCGTGCCTTCGCCAGCTCGGTGACCGTCCTCGCGGGCGGCAAGGTGCTCAGTGAGGGCAGCGTCGAGCAGGTGCAGGCGGACCCGAAAGTCCAGGAGGTCTATCTCGGCACCGCCGCGGCCGTCGGGACCGAGTTGGAAGGCGAAAGGGCATAGGGATGCTAGAGCTCATCGATATCCACTCCGGCTACGGCCGCACCGAGGTGATCCACGGCGTCTCGGTGACCGTCCCGGACGACAGCGTGGTCGCCATCATGGGACACAACGGCGCGGGCAAGACCACACTGCTGCGCACCGCCGTCGGCCTGATCGGCACGAAATCGGGACGGATCGAATTCGACGGCGCGACCATCACCAAACTGTCACCGTCCCGCCGGGTGCGCCGCGGCATCGCTTACGTGCCGCAGGGACAGCAGAGCTTCCCGCAACTGACCACCGCCGAGAATTTGCAGGTCGTCGCGGATGGACGTAAGCGGGGCAAGGCGCTGATCGACGAATCGCTGGACCTGTTCCCCGCGCTACGCGACCTGCTCGCCCGCAAGGCGGGCCTGCTCTCCGGCGGCCAGCGTCAGCAGCTCGCCATCGCGCGGGCGCTGATCACCGAGCCGAAGCTGCTCATCCTCGACGAGCCGACCGAGGGCATCCAGCCATCGGTGGTCGCCGAGATCGAGCGCACCATCATCGATCTCACCCGGCGCGGCGGATTGAGCGTGCTGCTGGTCGAGCAGCACATCGGGTTCGCGTTGCAGGCGGCGCAGCACTACTACGTCCTGCAATCCGGCCGGGTGACCGCTACGGGTGCGGGCGGCGCGGGCGCCGAGAGCGCGGTCCGCTCGGCGATGGCGATCTGAGCGCCGCCGTGACCCGCAACAGGGGTCGGATTCCGTTGCGCGAGCAGGTGTACGACTCGCTACGACGGGATCTGGCCACCGGCGTCATCGTGCCGACCGAACGACTCGGCGAAGAACGCCTCGCCGAGACCTACGGGGTGTCGCGCACCCCGGTACGCGAGGCGCTGGCTCGGCTGCAGGCCGACGGACTGGTCGAGCGGCTCTCCGACGGCCTGTACCCGTATCGTCCCCGGCTCGACGAACTCGGCCACCTCTACGAGTTGCGGATGGTGCTGGAGGCCAGGGGCCTGCAGCGGGCGGGGCCGCCGGAACACGCGCACGACTTGGACCTGGTGCGCGCGGAACTCGATACCTGGCGCGCGCTGCGCGAGAACCCGCCCGAACCGGGACCCGCGCTGGTGGCAGCCGACGAACGGTTCCACACCGCCTTGCTCGCGGCGGCGGGCAATGCCGCGCTCGCCGACGCGCTCACCGCGGTGCATGTCCGCGTGCGCCCGGTGCGCACGCTGGACATGCCGACCCCGGAACGGATCGCGACGATGGCCGCCGAGCACATCGCGATCGCCGAACACTTACTGTCCGGTGCGGCGGATGCCGCACTGGAGGCACTCACCGCCCATATCGACACCTCGCGGACGCATGTGCTCGCCCGCGCGCGGCACGCGCTGCGGCTCACCAAACTGGGCCGGGCCGTGCGGGATTGAGTCAGCAGTTCGATTGGAACGGCCAGCACTCGGCGGGCCGGTACGGCGGCGGCGACGGCGTCGGGCTCGTCGTGGTGTCGGTCGCCGGGGCCGGTTGCGCGGAGTCCTGCACGAGCGCGCTGGCGATCACGCCGAGCACCAGCAGGACACCGACCACCGCGACCACGACGACCGACCAGCCCGCGTAGGCCTGGCTCTTCGTCGCGACGCCGGGCGTCGGCTCGACCCGGGGTTCGGGTCGGCGCGGGATCATCGTGGTCGGCTCGGGCGCGTTCTCCTCGAATCCCGCGTCGAGCAGTTCGGCGCGGGACGGGGCGAGTTCCGCGAGGCCGAGCGCGTCGCACGCGCCGATCACCCGGTCCACGGTCCAGTTCCGTGGACCCGCGGAGAAACCCTCCAGATAGATCCGCAGCTCGGTCGCGTCCGTGACGTTGCCGACGAGGACGTCCAACCCCGGACGCAGATTGGTGCGCGCCGGGCGCACCACCGCGCCGCGGAACGGGACCAGCACGACGGCGCCGCTGAGATGTCCCGGATCCTGCAGCGCCCGCTGGAGCATGTGCTTCACCGCGTAGATGCCGTGCTCCACGCGGTCTGCGGGGCTTCCGGAATCCAGGTCGTCCAGTTCCACCGGCGCGTCGCTGATCTTCCACGGTTCGTCGGCGGGCGTGCTCAGGATGCCGCTCTGCCTGCGCCGGAACCCGTGCACCTCCAGCACGGTCAAACCGCGCGGTGTCCAGACCACCGCGTCGACGCGCCGGTTGTCCGCCTCCAGGTCGATCACGGCGAGGCCGGTCGTCGGATACGACCGCAGGCACGCGACGAATTCCCGCTCGGCACCGGAAAGCTCCGCTCCGGGCCTGATCCTCACCAGCATCTGTTCCCCTGCCGACCTATCGTCTACACCTGACTCCGAACCACTGCGGCCGCGGCGACCCGCAACGGTACTGATGATGACGGGGTACCCGGCCGAAAACCACTGGAAAGCAAAAGAATGATCCCCTCATCCTCGAGCTGACGCCCAGGTACCCTCGATATACGGTCGCGGCACCGACGCCAGGCCGTACCAGCACGCGAGGAGGCGTCCCAGCATGGTTTCAATGCTGCAACCACGCATCTCTCCCGGGCGACTCCGGGAACTCGGTCCAGTCAACTGGGTTGCCTGGCAGGTACTTTCCCGTGCCGCGGGTACCGATGACGCGCATCTGTTCAGCACGCTCGGCCGCACCAAGGGCCTGTTCCGCGGTTGGCTGCACTACTCGGGCAGGCTGATGCCGGGCGGCCGGTTGCCACGCCACGAATCCGAGCTGGTCATCATTCGCGTCGCGCACCTGCGTGGGTGCGACTACGAGATGGACCATCACATCCGGCTCGGCAGACGGGCCGGGGTGACCGCTGAGATCCTCGATCGAGTGCGCAGCGGACCCGCTGCCGCAGGCTGGTCGGCGAAGCATCATGCGCTGCTCAGCGCGGTGGACCAGCTGGTGGACAAACGCGACATCGATGACGACGCCTGGGCCGAGTTGGCCGAGCACTACGACGAGCGCAGCCTGATCGAGATCGTGCTGCTGATCAACCAATACGAAGGGCTGGCCGCCACCATCACCGCGCTGCGTATCCAGCGCGACGGCGTCTAGCTGTCCGCGGCGGGCGGGTCCTCGATGCGCCCGCCAGCCCGTCCAGCACCAGCGCCGAGCCGAACACGTAGGCGTGATCGGTGCTGCAAGCGGCGTCGAGCGCATGGCCCGGCGGCCGCGCCGACGTGTGCGGCGGAATAGCGCTTCGCGTCGAAGATCTGCGCGAGCGCAGGGAGCGGCCCGCTTTCACCTCCGCCGATCGGACCTGACGCTGTCGGCCGCCCGGCTCGATGTCGATGGCGTTGCAGGCGACGGACGTGACCGAGCCGAGCACTCAACGCAGGGTCCATGACGTCGTCGGGCCGAGGCCATCGACGGCGCGCAGTTCGTGGTCGTACTTCCCGCGAGCGCCGCCTTCCCGATCGAGAACCCGAGGACATCTCCGTGATTCAGATCACAGTGCGTCCTTTCAGAAATTTCTCTACAAAGTACAGTGTACATAGTACAGAGTTAACCGCCGACCCACGGGAGAACTATGAACATCACCGCTTCCGCCATCTCGCTCAACGTTCCCGACCCCGGCGCCTCGGCGAAGTTCCTGATCGACCACCTCGGATTCGAGGAGAAGATGTCGGCCGACGGATTCGTCTCGCTGGAGCGGCCCGACGCCGGGATGAACGTCATCTACCTGCGCACCGGGCTGGCGACGTTCAAGCCGGCGAGCGCGGCGGGCAGCGCGGGCGAGGGCCTGCTCGTCGTCTTCGTCGTCGACGACATCGATGCCGAGTACGCCCGGCTGCAAGCCGAAGGAGTCCCGATCGTGACGCCCATCGACACCGAGGAATGGGGCGAGCGATACTTCCAGATGAGCGATCCGAACGGGATCCTCATCCAGTTGGTGCAGTGGGTGTAAGCACAAGCGAACGGCGCGGCTCCCGATAGGGAGCCGCGCCGTTCGGTGTGCCGATATCAGCCGAGCGCGCCGCGGAAGACCTCGACGGCCCCGGTCGCGGGACGGCCGAGCAGCTTTTCCAGATCGCCGGAGCGCACGTCGAGAATGCCTCGGGCGATACCGGCGTCGGCGTCGCCGAGCGCCTTGGCGTACTCGGCGGGCAGCCCCGCCTGGACCAGTACGGCGACGTAGTCGTCCTCCGGCAGGTTCTCGTAGCGCACCGGCTTACCCGCTGCCTCCGAGATCACCTGCGCCAGTTCGGAGTAGGTGAGCGATTCGCCGCCACCGAGTTCGTATACCGCGCCCGCCTGCGCTTCGGCGGTGAGGACCGTGGCGGCCGCCTCGGCGTAGTCGGCGCGTGCCGCGCCCGCCACCCGGCCCTCCCCCGCGGCGCCGTGCAGCACACCCGATTCCACCGCGTGCGCGAGGCCGCCCAGGTAATTCTCCCAGTACCAGCCGTTGCGCAGGAGAACATGCGGCACGGTCGATTCGGCCAGCACAGCCTCGGTCCCCCTGTGCTCCTGGGCGAGGATCAGCGGATTGTCCGTCGCACCCGGAATGCTGGTGTAGGCGAGCAGTTCGACGCCCGCGCGCTCGGCCGCGCGAATGACGTTGGTGTGCTGGGCTACCCGAGCGCCGAACTCGTTGCCGGAGATCAGCAGCACCCGCTCGACTCCGTCGAGCGCCCGGGCCAGCGCCGACGGGTCGCCGTAATCGGCCTGCCGAACGTCCACGCCACGCACGGCCAGATCGGCCACCTTCGCCGGATCGCGCACGATCGCGACGACCGGCGTCGGTCCCGCACGCAACAGCGCCTCCACCACGAGTCGGCCCAGTTGTCCGCTGGCCCCGGTCACCGCGACGGTCATGACTGCCTCCTAAGTTGTGTACTGATTACATAGTACTTACTATTCGTAAGTACTATGTATTCCGATGACACTGCGGTCAAGTTGGGTACCATGGCGGCCATGACGAGCCAGCGCACCGGCCCGGACGAGGTGGACGACCCCACGCTGGAAGCGGATGTCTTCGCCCGGAACTGCACGTCACGACCGGTCTTGCAGACTGTGGCCAGCCGCTGGGGCACCCTGGCGCTGGTCGCACTGCGCGAGGGTCCGTACCGATTCAGCGCGCTGCGCCGACGGGTCGACGGTGTCAGCGAGCGCATGCTGTCGCAGACCCTGCAGGCGTTGGAGCGCGACGGCATGGTGCACCGGGAGGTGCTGAAGACCATCCCGCCGCGGGTCGAATACACCCTCACCGAACTGGGCGCGGAGGTGGCCGCACATCTGGAAGCGCTCATCCAGGTGCTGGAGACGAACATGCCGCGGGTACACGAGGCGCAGGCGGCCTATCACCGCGACTGACTCGCCGGAGATCGGGAAGAGGCCCGCGTCACCACGGGTTACACGGGCATGGAACTTCCCGCCGCAGTCGATTTCGCGCGTGATCACCGCAGATCCGTGCTCGCTACGATCCGCCGCAATGGACGGCCGCAACTGTCCAACGTGCTGCACGTCGTCGGCGCCGACGGCCGCATCCGCATCTCCGTCACTGCCGACCGTGCGAAGTACCACAATTTGGTCCGCGACCCATGGGCGGCGTTACACGTGACCCGCGACGACTTCTTCGCCTATGCCGTGCTGGAAGGCACGGTGGAACTCACGCCGGTCGCCGCCGCCCCCGACGATCCCACGGTCGACGCGCTCGTCGACTACTACCGCACTGCCTCCGGCGAACACCCGGACTGGAACGAATACCGCAACGCGATGGTCGCCGATCGTCGCGCTCTGGTCCTGTTCACGCCAGAGCACGCCTACGGCATGCTCTGACTCGCCGGGCAGGCCAGGGACGGCAACACCGGCCCCGGGCTCGCGCCATGCGACGAGCAGCCTCGCGGGCCCCTGAGCGCGACGGGGGACTCGCCGCACGGCTCGGCGATCACCGACCTGGCTCGTGCACAGCGGCATCGGCCAGGTCATACGCCAGCGGCACGGTGCCGTCGCCCGCGTGTACCGAGCCGCTCAGCGAGACATCAATGCCGAGACCGTGACGAAGCGGTATCCCGCGGCACGCAATTCGGCGATGATACGGGGGATGGCGTCCAGCGCGGCGGTGCTTCCGTGCATGACATGCAAGAGGATGATCGAGCCGGGGCGAACTTTGCCGATGGTCTCGTCGACGATCCCATCCGCGGTGGCGTCCTTCTTCCCCGAATCGGGTTCGACATCCCACATCACGGTGACGCGGTCGCGCTCGGCGAGGTAGCGCGGCAGCAGCAGGAGCTTTTTGCCGTAGGGCGGGCGGAAGGTGATCGGACCGACGTAACCGGTTTTCATGATCTCGGCATCGGTGCGTTCTACTTCGTCGCGGACCGTGCCAGGCGTGACGAAGACCATCCGCCGATGCGAAAAGGTGTGGTTGCCGATCTCATGGCCCGCCGCGGCGATGGCCCTGCCGTGCTCCGGGTGCGCGGCGAGATCACGGCCGTTCAGATAGAAGGTGGCCGGAACCTGAGCGTCGGCAAGGACTTTCAGCACTTCGGGCGCCCGGTCGGAAGGACCGTCGTCCAATGTCAGCGCGACCACTTTCTCATTGGTGTCCACGCGGTCGACCACGTGACCGCCGAGCTGGAAGCTACGGGCGTTCATCAGGTAATAGGTGCCCATCGCCAGCAGCACCACGACGACGAGCACCGGCACACTTCCGATCAGCCACCTGCGAAGCATGCACGCTGTATAGCAGACCACCCGCGCCGACGCCGACTTCCGAATTCCCTACCAATGCGGAAACCATTGCCCGACAAGCGGAAGGGCGTGCGGCCGACGACCGCACGCCCTGGTTCCGAGGGTCAGAAGTTGATCATGTGCCCCGCCAAGCCGTGGATGGCTTCCTGGAGGGCCTCGCTGAGCGTCGGGTGGGTGTGCACGTTGCGGGTCAGCTCGTTGACCGTCAGGTCCCACTTCTGCGCGAGGGTGAGTTCGGGCAGTAGCTCCGAGACGTCCGGGCCGATGAGGTGCCCGCCGAGCAGCTCACCGTACTTGGCGTCGGCGATCAGCTTGACGAAGCCGGTCGGGTCGCCGAGGCCGTGCGCCTTGCCGTTGGCGGTGAACGGGAAGGTCGCGACCTTCACGTCGTAGCCCTCGTCGCGGGCCTGCTGCTCGGTCAAGCCGAAGCTGGCGACCTGCGGCTGGCAGAAGGTGGCGCGCGGCATCATCCGGTAGTCGCCGAGAGTGACGGTCTCCGCGCCCGCGATGGTCTCGGCCGCGACCACGCCCTGCGCTTCCGCGACGTGCGCGAGCTGCAGCTTCCCGGTGACGTCGCCGATGGCGTAGATGTGCGGCACGTTGGTGCGCATGTAGTCGTCGATCGCGATGGCACCACGCTCGAGCTGCACGCCGGTGGATTCCAGGCCGTAGCCCTCGACGCGCGGCGCGAACCCGACTGCCTGCAGCACCTTGTCGACGGTGACGGTCTCGATCGAGCCGGTCTTGTTGTCCTTGATCGAGACGGTGACCTTGGCGCCGTCGTCCTCGATGGACTGCACGGCCGCACCGGTGGTGATGGTGACGCCGAGCTTCTTGTACTGCTTGGTGATCTCCTTGGAGACGTCCGCGTCCTCGTTCGGCAGCGCGCGGTCGAGGAACTCGACGATGCGCACGTCGACGCCGTAGTTCTTCAGGACGTAGCCGAACTCCATACCGATCGCGCCCGCGCCGACGATGAGGATCGAGCCGGGTAGGTCGCGGGTGAGGATCTGCTCCTCGTAGGTGACCACGTTCGCGCTCAGCTGGGTGCCGGGCAGCAGCTTGGTGACCGTGCCCGCCGCGATGATCGCGTTGTCGAACGTGACCGTCTCGGTGCCGCCCTTGGTGAGCTCGACCGACAGCGAGTTCGGGCCGGTGAAGGTGCCCTTGCCGTCGAACTCGTCGATCTTGTTCTTCTTCATCAGGAAGTGGACGCCCTTGACCCGGCCGTCGGCGACCTTGCGGCTGCGATCGAAGGCGACGCCGAAGTCGAAGGTCGCCTCGCCGGAGATGCCGAAGGTTTTCGCCTCTTTGGTGAAGATGTGTGCCAGTTCCGCATTTCGCAGCAGCGCCTTGGAGGGGATGCAGCCGACATTGAGGCACACACCACCCCAATACTTCTGCTCGACGATCGCGGTACGGAGGCCTAACTGTGCCGCACGGATGGCGGCGACGTAACCGCCTGGACCGGCACCGAGAACGACAACGTCGTAATGGGAAGTCACGAGACCGAGCCTAACTCCGCCGGGGGAAGTTCACCCACCGGTCCCCCACAACAATGCGGCGTGCGCCACACCCGGCCGAAAAATTCCCGTGAGCGGGAAGAACGTGGTAGATCTGGCTGGCTAGCATGCCGAGCGAACAGGCGCGTGGATCCGGTCTCGAGGTGCGTTGAACCCTGACCCAAGTGCGGAAACGCATCCTGTGCACAACTCCGACCCTGGATCCCGAGGTCCCAACTGTGGAGATGGGTTCAGCTCCGCCAGACCTGCCGGGCGACCCGCCGGAAATTCTCGCCGAACACCGCGGCTCGGTCCGCCGCGCTGAACCCCAGCGAGGCCAGCGCCTCGTCCAAGCCGGGAACGTCGGCGGCGCCGAGCAGATCCTCCGGCGGCACCCAATGCAGCGGGCCCCACCTGGTGTACGCCTCGGAGAAGGCGGTCGGATTCTGCCGCAGCTCGGCGTTGAAGTCCTCGGCGTCGAAGGAGTAGTCCGACCCGATCCCGATGTGCTCGATACCGGCCAGCCCGGCGCCGTACTCGATATGCCGCGCCATCGCCGCGATCCGTTCGGCTCGCTCGTCGGCCGCGTTGCATCCCAGAAAGATTCCCACGCCATTGATCCCGATGACGCCACCGGTCGCGGCGCAGGCTCGTGCCTGCTCGTCGGTGATGTTGCGCGGGTGGTCCCACAGCGCGGCGAAGTTCGAGTGGCTGTAGATCATCGGGACGACACTGAGCTCCGCAATTTCGAGTCCGGTACGCCGTGAACAGTGTGACCCGTCGGCGAACATCCCGACTTCGTTGAGCGTGCGGACCAGGTCGCGCCCATATCCGGTGAGCCCGGTGTCCGCAGTGTCCAGGCAGCCACAGCCCGCGGCGTTGGCGTGATTGTAGGCGGGCAGCAGTGACCGCACGCCGAGGTCGTAGAACCGCGCGACGTTGTCCAGATCGCCGCCGAGCGGCCCCGCGTCCTCGAGGTCGAACGCCAGCGCGATCCGGTCGAAGCCTCCGATGTCATCGACCCTGCCGACGAGACGAAACCGGCTGTCCGCCAGCGCATCCCGGCGAAATTGGTGCACCAGCGCCAAGGCGTCGGCGGTCGATTGGCGGGAGTATCCGACATTGACCGACAGGTAGGACCCGGCCGGGTAGCGCGCGAGGTCGCCGATCCGCGCCGCGGAGGACAGCGGCAGGCAGCAGTGCTGCTCCCAGAGAAACGGTGGCAACCCTCGAACCTCCTGGTCGGATCGGCCTCGGAGCAGCGATCCTACTGGCCGCGATGCACCCGAGCGGCAGCGTGCAGCGGATGGCGAGCGGTCGGATTTCATGGTGTGAACGACTGATCAAGTTGGCCAACGCTTTTCGGCATTCCGTGCGTAACAGGGTGCCCGCGGCGACCGATTCACCCTGTAGTTCCATCCCCTTGCCCCACGAAGGCGGTGCGGCCATGCGTCGCTTGCTTCTGCTGTTTGTTTCCCTCGCGACATTCGCCGGTCTCTGGCTCGCGCCGAGCCCGGCGGCCGCTGCCCCGGAGTGCACGTCGACGGGGGGTTCGCTACCCAAGACGAGCCAGGCCCGGTCGGTCGCAACGCTGACCGGCGTGCGCGCCGGGCGGCACGAATGCTTCGACCGACTGGTGTTCGACATCAGCGGACCGGTGACCGGCTACCACGTCGGGTATGTCGAGCGGGTCGTCATGGACGGCTCCGGCGCGCTCGTCCCGCTGCGCGGCGGTGCGGCGCTGAACATCATCCTCAACGCCCCCGCTCACGACGACGCGTACAGCCCCACCTACCAGCCCGCCGACCGCGCCGAGCTCGCCGACGTGCGGGACTACCGAACCTTCCGCCAGGTGTCCTGGGCTGGCTCCTTCGAGGGCCAGACCACGGTCGGGCTCGGGGTGCGCGCCCGGTTGCCGTTCCAGGTGCACACCCTCGCCGGACCGGGTAGCGGATCGCGCATCGTGATCGACATAGCACACTCCTGGTGAACCGAGGTCGCACCGCTCGGCAACAATGTGGGCATGAGCGGCGTTGAGCAGAATGTGACCGACCCTTACCTCTGGCTCGAAGAAGTGACCGACGAGCGCGTCCTGGACTGGGCGCGCTCGCACAACGCCGTGGTGCACGAGCGGTTCGCCGACTCGGACCGCTTCCGCGAGCTCGAACGCCGCATCCTCGACATGCTCGACACGGACACCAAGATCGCGTACCCGGGCCGCCGCGGCCCTTGGCTCTACAACTTCTGGCGGGACGCCGAGCACCCGCGGGGCCTCTGGCGGCGCACCACCTTCGCCGAGTACGCCAAGGACGCCCCGGACTGGGACGTGCTGATCGACGTGGACGCGCTCGCCGCCGCCGAGGAGGAGAACTGGGTATGGGGCGGGGCCGGGGTGCTGCGTCCGGAGCAGTCCCGCGCGCTGATCAGCCTGTCGCGCGGCGGGGCGGACGCGAAGGTGGTGCGCGAGTTCGACATCGAACGCAAGGTCTTCCTCGCCCCTGATGACGGCGGCTACTTCCTCCCCGAGGCGAAGTCGGAGATCCACTGGATCGATATCGACTCGGTGTACGTCGGCACCGATTTCGGCCCCGGCTCGCTGACCGATTCGGGGTATCCGCGGATCGCGAAACTGTGGCGCCGTGGCACCGCATTGACCGAGGCGACCACAGTTTTCGAGGGCGAGCCGAGCGATGTCGCGGTCTCGGCGGGCTACGACCGCACGCCGGGCTACGAACGGCACTATGTCGGCCGCGCCACCGACTTCTTCAACGAGGATGTCTACCTGCTCGAAGACGACCGCGCGTTGCGTCACCTCGACATCCCCAGCGACGCCAGCGAATCCTGGTACAAGGACTGGCTGCTGGTACGGCTGAAGTCGCCATGGGAGGTCGGCGGACAAACCTATCCCGCAGGCGCGCTGCTGGCCACCGACTTCGAGAAGTTCCTGTCCGGCGCACGCGAATTCCAAGTCATCTTCACCCCTGACCCGCACACCTCGCTACACGGCTACGGCTGGACGGAGAATCACCTGCTGCTGGTCACGCTCGAGGATGTGCAGACCAAGCTCTACGTGCTCACCCCGAGCGCGGCGGGCTGGCAGCGTGAGCCACTGGCCGACACCCCGCCGATGGCGACCACCAGCGTGCTGAACCTCGACCCACTCGAGGGCGGCGACGAGTTCATGCTGACCACCAGCGGATTCACCACCCCGGCCACGCTGCTCGCCAGCGCCGTCGGCGGGCCGACCGAGCAGCTGAAACAGGAACAGGGATTCTTCGACGCCACGGGGGTCGAGACCGAGCAGTTCTTCGCCGAATCCGATGACGGCACGCTGGTGCCGTACTTCGTGATCCGGCACCGCGACCGCACGGGCGTGCCCGGCCCGACGGTGATGTCCGGCTACGGCGGCTTCGAGGTGTCGCGCACCCCGGCCTACAGCGGCGCGTCGGGCATGGGCTGGCTGGAGCGCGGCGGCACCTGGGTGATGACCAACATCCGCGGCGGCGGCGAGTACGGGCCGCAGTGGCACACGTCGGTGCAGAAGGCCAACCGGCACAAGGTGTACGAGGACTTCTCCGCCATCGCCGAAGACCTTGTGGCCCGCGGCATCACCACCGCCGGCCAGCTCGGCGCGGTCGGCGGCAGCAACGGCGGACTGCTCATGGGCGTGATGCTGACGCGCTACCCCGAACTGTTCGGCGCGATCGTCTGCCAGGTGCCGCTGCTCGATATGAAGCGCTACCACCTGCTGCTCGCGGGCGCCTCGTGGATGGCCGAGTACGGCGACCCGGACAAGCCGGAGGAATGGGAGTACATCAGCAAGTATTCGCCGTACCAGAACACGCGCGCCGACCGCACCTACCCTCCGATCCTGCTCACCACCTCGACCAGGGACGATCGGGTGCATCCCGGCCACGCGAGGAAGATGGCCGCGCTGCTGGACGCCCAGGGCCACGAGTTCTGGTACCACGAGAACATCGAGGGCGGCCACGGCGGCGCAGCGGACAACAAGCAGTCCGCGTTCCAGGCGGCACTGATCTACGAGTTCTTCACCCAGATGCTGATCGAACGACCCGCCTGATCAACGGTCGCGCAACCACTTCTCGATCTGGTCGACGGTGCTGGTGTACTGCCGGATCCAGCCGTTGTGGCCCAGCGCTTCCGGCTCCGGCCAGCGCGTGACCTCGGCGTTCGGCAGTTTGTCCAGCAGGTGCTCGGCGGAGCTCGGCGGGGTGAGGTCGTCGCCGGTCATGGTGATGGACAGGACCGGCAGTTTCAGCCGTGCGATCCGCTCCTCGTAATCGATGTCCGCGCCGACCGGAACGAACCGGCCGGTGCGGGCCAGTCGGGCCCAGTCCGAGATCAGCACCTTGGATTGGCGGCCGAAGCCCATCGAGACGCGGTCGCCGGGCCAGAAGCCGGCCAGGTTCGCCGTCAGCGACATCGCGGCCGTGCCGACCAATATGCCCGGTCCCGAAAGTCCCGGGTAGCCGCGGTAATACGGGGTGCCGGAGGCGATCAGGATCAGCCCGCCGAGCCGGCCCCGGATGCGCGCGGCGTACATGACGCCGAGTTGTCCGCCCATGCTGTGGCCGAGCAGGTACGGCGTGCTGTCCGGAAACCGGTCGCGCACCACCTCGAAGATCGCCGGGAAGTCGACCGAGACCAGCTCGTGGTAGCCGAAGGTGCTGGCGGAGCTCGGTTTCGGCCTGCTGTCGCCGTTACCGCGCAACTCGCCGATGGCCACGTCGAACCCACGCGCCGCCAGACCCGAGGCGAACAGTTCGTAGTACCCGCCCGGAACTCCGAGGCCGGGCACGATCACCACGACCGGGCGCGGCGCGTCCGGGGTGACCGGGTGGCGGTGCGTGCCCTCGGCCGGGATCAACCGGACCGGAACCGTGCTGCCGTCCGGCATCTGGATCGGAACTGTCTGCATGTCCGCACGCTACCGCGCCGGTCGCGCGCCGGCGCACACACTATGCGCCGACGGCGCCGATGATCACCTTGCTCAGCACCCGGATCACGTCATCCAGCGGCGGGCGCGGGTCCGCACCGCTCCACGAATCCACCACGTAGTTGACCGCGCCGATGATCGCGAGCACGCGCATCTCGTAGTCGCCGGTGGGTATCTCGCCGTGCAGGGCCGCGTCCTCGGCGGCGCCGGCCAGTAGTGAGCCCCACTCGCGGCGCACCGCGAGGCGGAACTTCTCCACCTTCGGGCCCGCGCCGACCACCTCGACCAGTGCGACGCGCGCCTTCCGCGGATCGGATCCGATGGATTCGACGTAGGCGCGTACGGCGGCGTCGATGACGTCCAACGCGCTCGCACCGGACTTCGCGTCCAACGCCTTCTTCACAGCGTCCCGCGACTCCCGATCGATCTGCTCGTAGAGCTCTAGGAGTAGGGACTCGCGACCGGTGAACTCCTCATAGAACTGCCGCGAGGAGAGTCCGGCGTCCTTGCAGATGGCGCCGACCGAACTATTGGCGTAGCCGTCCCGCGCGAAGACCGTCAGGCCTGACTCCAGAAAACGCGCACGCCGCTGACGCTGCCGGTCCTCCACGGGTTGCCCGGCATACATTCGACCCGTATTCGCATCCTGTGACATTGGGCCAGACAATACAGAAAGGGCCCGATCGCATCGTCATCGATCGGGCCCTTCGTTACGACCTCCGCGCCGAGGCTACGTTAGCCGAAAGTTGTCTGCACAGTTGCTAGCTCATCAATTGGTCGCCGGACCGAAGCCCGGCGACCATAGTAGTTTCCGCAGACGCACGCTCGTTAGCGGATCAGCCATTCAGCAACTCCGATCTGACGGTATATCTTGCCTGTCACTGGCTATTTGCCGACAGCGACGATACCCAGACCCTCTGCGATTGCGGACAATTTTGGAGGGAAACCGTAGAATTTTTTGAATCAAACCGATTCGCCGGTTACGGGGGATTCGCCCGCTGCGCGAAGATCGGCCAGTAAATCGGGTAGCGCGGCCACGGAATCGATGACGTGATCGGGCGCGCGGTCGGCCGATGCCAGCACCACGGGCCGGAATTTTCCGGTGCGCACCAGCACGCCGGTCAACCCGACATCTTGCGCCGCAAGCACATCCGAGTACAGGTCATCGCCGATCATCAACACTTCCGCCGGATCGAGTCCCATCAATTCCGCGCAGGTCCGGAAGCCCGGTGCGGCAGGCTTTCCGACTACCTCGATCCGCGCGTTGCCCGCGGCCGCCAAACCGGGGAGGTACGCGCCCGCATCGATGCGCAGTCCCTCGGCCGTCGTCCAGGTGAGCCCGCTGTGCATGGCGACGACGGGCACACCGTCCAGCATCAGCTCCGCTATCCGGCTCAGCGCCCGATGCGTGAATTCCGCTCCTGCTCCGCCGATTACCACGACCTCGGGCTGCTCGTCGTCGAGCGTCAGGCCGGCGAGGTCCGCTTCGATGTCGCCGTGGTTGAGCACCCAGGCACGGGCACCGGGGTAGCCACGGCGCACGAACTCGGCGGTGAGCCGTGCGGCCGTGACGATCTCGGCGGGCTCGACCTCGATTCCGGTGCCGCACAGTCGTTCCGCGATCTCGGCGCAGGTGCGCGAGGTGGTGTTGGTCAGGAACGCCCGGCGCAGTCCGCCCTCCCGGATCCGGTGCACCGCGGCGGCGGCGCCCTCGATCTCCTGCCAGGAGGTCACCAGGACGCCGTCGATGTCGTACAGCACGCCTCGGATCCGGCCGCGGTCGGACATGACTTCAGCGTACGACCGACGACGTTCGACTGCCGGATGACGGCTCCGCGACGGCCTGGACCGGAGGACGCGGCTCGGAATCCCGGCGCCGAGTCATCGGAGGCGCGGCGTATCCACTCTGGCTTAGGGTGAAGCATGCTCACCGCGCTGCTCTATGGACTCGGGACAGCCGTGCCGCTGGTCCTCGGAGCCGCGATCGGATTGCGTTGGCGGCTGCCGAAAGCGGTGCTTGCCTCGCTGATGGCCTTCGGCGCGGGCACCCTGATCGCGGCGGCGTCCGTCGAACTCTTCGAGCCCGCGTTCCACCAGGCGGGCGCCGTGATCGCCGGGGCGGCGCTGTTCGCGGGCGCGGGCGTTTACGTGGTGGCCGACCATCTCATCGAGAACAAGCTGGGGCCGCGAGCGCTCGGCTGGGCACTGATGCTCGGCACGTTGCTCGACGGCGTTCCGGAGAACACCGCGCTCGGCGTCTCGCTGACCAGTGGCGGCGGGCTGGTCCTACTGGTGGCCGTGGTCGTCGGCAACGTCCCCGAGGCGATCAGCGGGGCCGCGCTCATGCGCGATCAGCGCGGCGTCGCACAGCGCCGCACGCTGTTGCTCTGGACGGCGACCGCGACGGCGCTCGTGCTGGTCACTGTGCTGGGAAACGTATTGTCGGACAACCTTTCCGCCACACACATCAGCGGCGTGCAGGCGTTCGCGGGCGGCGCGACGATCGCGGTGCTCGCCGACTCGCTGCTGCCCGAGGCCTACCGCGAGGGCGGCTGGTGGGTCGGAATGGCCACAGCGGCGGGCTTTCTCATAGCTTTCGTACTCGGCGGCTGAGTCAGCGCTCCGCACCGGCGACGACCGCGTCCTGATACCCCCGGCCCGGCGACCACACTCGGACTCGGACACGTGGGGTCAGGCCGCCGGGCCGGGGCGGATGGTGTCCAGTCGGTCGGCACAGCGGATCAGTAGGGCGAGCAGAGTCGCCCGTTCGTCCTCGGTGAGCTCTTCGGCGAGGGCGCGTTCGACGCGGATGGCGCGGGCATCCGCATCGCGCATGACCGCCTCACCCTCGTCGGTCAGCGTCGTCTCCAGCACGTTCTTGTGCCACGCATGCGGCGTGCGGACGATGAGCCCGCGATCCTGCAGGTTGCTCAGCACGGTGTTCATCGTCGGCGGCGTGACACCGCACAGCCGGGCCAGGGCGGCGGCGGAGATGCCCGGATTCTCGGCGAGGAACAGCAGCGCGGCGTACTGCGCGACGGTGATGCCCGCCGGTTTCAACGCGGCGTTCTTGGCCGCGTTCAAAGACTGCTCGGCGCGCTTGAGGTACGAGCCGATCCGTTCAGAGGCGGGCATGGACGTCATAAGCGCATGGTATCCGCACGTTCTCTTGCTAGAGCCTTGACTATGATTAGAACTCTAATCTAGATTCGTGCACATTCTTTGATGTGACCACATTTGACCGCATGATCTCGAAGAGGTAGAGGATGTCCCCCACACTGCCCCGCCGCATCCTGTCGAGCCTGGCCGCCGGGATCGCGGGCACCGCGCTGGTGGCCTGCGGAACAGCCGACGACGCGCCCGCCACGCACGTCCACACGGCATATGAACTCCCCGGCAACCGGATCTATCCGGAAGGCATCGCGCTGGATGTCCGTACCAGAGACAGCTACGTCGGCTCCTACGCCACGGGCGCGGTCTATCGCGCGACGCCGAACGCGCGGCAAGCCGAGATCTTCCTGCCCGAAGGCGCCCACGGCCATAAGACGGCCAACGGCTTGAAAGTCGACTCGGCGGGCAGGCTGTGGGTGACGGACTCGACCACCGGCGTCGCGGTGTACGACATCGCGACCCGCGCGCTACTGGCCGATTTCGCGGTGCCCGGCGCCGACCCGCGTTTCGTGAACGACCTCGCCATCGCGCCGGACGGCACGGCATACTTGACCGACAGCTTCCGGTCGGTCATCTATCGCGTCACCCCCGGCCAGCTGGCCGCCGCGATTGCGCAAGGCGGACGCGGCGAGCTGACCCCACACGTCGATCTGCGCTCCACCCTCGGACCGATCGAGCCGGGCACGTTCACGCTGAACGGCATCGTCACCGACCCGGCGGGCCGCTATCTGCTCACCGTCGACATGCCCCGCGGCAACCTGTACCGCATCGCTCTGACCTCGGAGGCGAACCCGATCAGCAAGGTGACGCTGCACGGCGGCGATCTACGGCAAGGCGACGGCCTGGAACTGCGCGACGCCACCCTGTGGGTAGCCCACAACACGACCAACACCATCAGCCGCTGGACCATCTCCGACGACGGCGCCACCGCCACGCGCACCCACCAGCACACCGACGAATCCCTGGCCATCCCGACGACCCTGGTCCGCGACGGGAACCGAACGCTGGTCGTCTCTTCCCAGTTCGACAAGGGCGGCCCGATGGGTCCGGGCACCCCGGCGCCTTTCACGGTCGTCAGCGTCGACGGAATCTGACCACGAACGCCGGAAGCCGGCCCACCCGAAGGTGGACCGGCTTCCGGTTCGAACGGTATTGCCGGATGGCCGGACTCAGAAGTCCATGCCACCCATGCCGCCGGTCGGGTCGCCCGCAGGAGCGGCGGCCTTCTCCGGCTTGTCGGCGACCACGGCTTCGGTGGTCAGGAACAGCGCCGCGATGGAGGCCGCGTTCTGCAGAGCCGAACGGGTGACCTTGACCGGGTCGGCGACGCCAGCGGCCAGCAGGTCCTCGTACTCGCCCGAGTCCGCGTTCAGGCCATGGCCCGCGGGGAGGTTGGACACCTTCTCAGCGACCACGCCGGGCTCGAGACCCGCGTTGAACGCGATCTGCTTCAACGGAGCCGACAGCGCGACCTTCACGATGTTCGCACCGGTCGCCTCGTCACCGGTCACCTTCAGCTCGTCCAGCGCCGGAGCCGACTGCAGCAGCGCGACGCCACCACCGGCGACGATGCCCTCCTCGACAGCGGCCTTCGCGTTGCGAACGGCGTCCTCGATGCGGTGCTTACGCTCCTTGAGCTCCACCTCGGTGGCCGCGCCCGCCTTGATCACCGCGACACCGCCGGCCAGCTTGGCCAGACGCTCCTGCAGCTTCTCCCGGTCGTAGTCCGAGTCGGAGTTCTCGATCTCGCTGCGGATCTGCTGGACCCGGCCCTTGATGGCCTCCGGGTCGCCCGCGCCCTCGACGATGGTGGTCTCGTCCTTGGTGACCACGATCTTGCGCGCCTGGCCGAGCAGCTCGAGGCCCGCGGTCTCCAGCGAAAGGCCGACCTCTTCGGTGATGACCTCACCGCCGGTCAGGATGCCGATGTCGGCAAGCTGCGCCTTGCGGCGATCGCCGAAACCGGGAGCCTTGACCGCGACGGACTTGAAGGTGCCGCGGATCTTGTTCACCACCAGGGTCGACAGGGCCTCCCCCTCGACGTCCTCGGCGATGATCAGCAACGGCTTACCCGCCTGAATGACCTTCTCCAGCAACGGCAACAGGTCCTTCACAGTCGAGACCTTCGAGCCGACCAGCAGGATGTACGGATCCTCGAGGACCGCTTCCTGACGCTCCGGGTCGGTGACGAAGTAGCCCGAGATGTAGCCCTTGTCGAAGCGCATACCCTCGGTGAGCTCCAGCTGGAGGCCGAAGGTGTTGCTCTCCTCGACGGTGATGACGCCTTCCTTGCCGACCTTGTCCATGGCCTCGGCGATCAGCTCACCGATGGACGGGTCGCCGGCCGAGATACCGGCGGTGGCGGCGATCTGCTCCTTGGTCTCGACCTCCTTGGCGGTGTCGAGCAGCTTGGCGGTGACGGCCTCGACGGCCTTCTCGATGCCGCGCTTCAGGCCGAGCGGGTTCGCGCCGGCCGCGACGTTGCGCAGGCCCTCGCGCACCAGCGCCTGGGCGAGCACGGTCGCGGTGGTGGTGCCGTCGCCCGCGACGTCGTCGGTCTTCTTGGCGACTTCCTTGACCAGCTCGGCGCCGATCTTCTCGTACGGGTCCTCCAGCTCGATCTCCTTGGCGATGGACACACCATCGTTGGTGATCGTGGGGGCGCCCCACTTCTTCTCCAGGACAACGTTGCGACCCTTGGGGCCCAGCGTCACCTTGACCGCGTCGGCGAGGCTGTTCAGACCCCGCTCGAGGCCCCGGCGGGCCTCTTCGTCGTACGCAATTGTCTTGGCCATTGCGTTGAGATCCTCCACATGTATATGGGGCTGACACACAGAGCGACCGCAGGTTGGATCGCCCCTGTTGCGCTGGCCAGGTTCGGTGCCCGCGACGGACGACCGAGGGTGTCGATGGAACCCGGTCTCACCGTCCCGACCTGGCACTCACAGGTCGAGAGTGCCAAAAGCCTTTTTAGCACTCAGGGGTGTCGAGTGCAAGGTCATCGGGCGCCGCCGCGCCGGGACCAGTGGCGCTGTCGGACGTAGTCCGTCTTCAGCCTGCGCATGGCCGGAGCGAAGGCGGAGGTACCGCCTACGGGCGATCGTCGACGCGCAGGACCAAGGCGACGAAGGCGTCGGTACGCCGTTCCTCCGGCGTGCGGGGCTCACCGCCCTCGACGGTGACGAGCTCGGCGTCGTGCAGCAGCAGCTCGGCCTCGACCCGCATGATGGCGCGAATGAACGGCGGCGCCACGTCCGGCGGCAGGTCGCCGTTCACCACATAGCTGCCGTCGGGTTGGGACTCGGTGGACACATACGAAAGCGCGCGCAGCAGGTCTGCGCGCCGTTCCCCCGCTATTAGGTCGGAATCCATTTCATCCGCCATTGCTATAGCTTAGCCGTCGCCGGTTCACACTTCGGGCCGGACGATCCGCCCTACCCGGCTGCGACGGTAAAGGAGCAGGTCGAAGCGCTGCCCACGCGATCGCCGGGAACCCAACACCGCACCTGGACGTCCAACGCGGCGTAGATTCCGGATGGACCATGATCAGGTGATCCCGAAGGGGTATGCCGTGGACGACCTGCCGTTCGATTCGCTGTACCGGCATGGGTTCGCCCGGGTGGCGGTGGCCGTGCCCCGGGTCCGGGTGGCCGATCCCGCCTACAACGTCGAGCAGACCGTCGAGCTGGCCGGGGAGGCGGTGGCGGCCGGTGCGGTGCTGACGATATTCCCCGAACTGGGTTTGTCCTCGTATACCGCCGACGACCTGTTCCATCAGGACGCACTGGACGACGCGGTCGATGCGGCGCTCGAGCGGGTCGTCGCGGCCAGCACAGACCTCGACACGGTGCTCGTCGTCGGCGCCCCCGCGCGGGCGCAGGGCAGGCTGTTCAACTGCGCGGTCGCGATCTGCCGTGGCGTCGTGCTCGGTGTGGCGCCGAAGAGCTATCTGCCGAACTACCGGGAGTACTACGAGAAGCGTCAGTTCGCGGCGGCGCGGGAAGCGCTGGAAGACCAGATCACGATCGCGGGGCACCGGGCGCCGTTCGGGTCCGATCTGCTGTTCCGCGCGAGCAACCTGGCGGATTTCACCTTTCACCTGGAGATCTGCGAGGACGGATGGGTTCCTCTGCCACCCAGCGGCTTTGCCGCGTTGGCCGGTGCGACGGTGCTGGTCAACCTGTCCGCGAGCAACATCGTGATCGGGAAGGCGGACTACCGGCGGACGCTGTGCACCTCGCATTCGGCCCGCTACCTCGCGGCGTATTTGTATTCCGCCTCGGGGCACGGCGAGTCCACCACCGACCTCGCGTGGGACGGGCAGGCGCTGATCTGCGAGAACGGCGACCTGCTCGCCGAGGGCGAGCGGTTCTCCGATCATCCCCAGCTGATCACCGCCGATCTGGATCTGCGCCGGCTCGCCGCGGATCGCTTGCGCACCACCAGCTTCGCCGACAATGTGCACGACCACCGCGACCGGTTGACCGCGATGCGACGCGTCGAGGTACGGTTGCCGATCCCCGAAGGACCGACCGCGCTGCGCCGCGATATCGAGCGCTTCCCTTACGTCCCGGCCGATCCCGCCGTGCGCAATGAGCGTTGCGCCGAGGTGCACCACATCCAGGTCGAGGGTCTGAGCACGCGATTGCGCGCCACCGGCCTGGAGCGGGTGGTGATCGGAGTGTCCGGCGGGTTGGACTCCACCCAGGCGCTGATCGTGGCGGCCAAGACGATGGACCGGCTCGGCCTGCCGCGGGCGAACGTGCTGGCCTACACCATGCCCGGATTCGCGACCAGCACCAGAACCCGTACCGACGCGCACCGCCTGATGGCGGCGCTCGATGTCACGGCGGGTGAGATCGACATCCGGCCTTCGGCCGCTCAGATGCTGCGCGACCTCGGCCACCCGGCCGCCGACGGCGCGGAGCAGTACGACATCACCTACGAGAACGTGCAGGCGGGCGAACGGACTTCGCACCTGTTCCGGCTGGCCAACCAGCACGGCGCGCTGGTGGTCGGCACGGGCGATCTCAGCGAGCTCGCCCTCGGCTGGTGCACATTCGGCGTCGGAGACCACATGGCGCATTACAGCGTCAACGCCTCGGTGCCCAAGACACTGATCAAATACCTGATCGCGTGGGCGGTGGACACCGAGCAGTTCGGACCCGAAGCGGGCGAGGTGCTGTCGTCGATTCTGCGCACCGAGATCTCCCCTGAGCTGATTCCGCACGCGGATACCTCGGCGCCGCGGCAGAGTTCGGAGGCCACGGTCGGCCCGTACGAGTTGCAGGACTTCCATCTGTACTACCTGTTGCGCTTCGGCTACCGGCCGAGCCGCGTCGCGTATCTGGCCCGGCACGCCTGGTCCGATGCCGCTGCCGGGCGCTGGCCCGACCTCGTGCCCGCCGACCAGCGCCATGCCTACGATCTCGCCACGATCAAGCACTGGCTGGCCGAATTCCTGCGCCGCTTCGTGCAGACCAGCCAGTTCAAGCGCTCGACTCTGCCGAACGCGCCGAAGGTCGGCTCCGGCGGATCGCTCTCGCCGCGCGGCGACTGGCGCGCTCCGAGCGACGCGTCGGCGACGGCCTGGCTGGACGAGCTCGCCCGCAACGTGCCGGACTACTGACCCGGCCGGGCGTGCGACGCCCCGCGTGCGGCCGAGCGGTGCGTGCTTATGGTGGCGGGGTGAGTGAAAAACCCGGCTGGGATGCCATCGATGGTGCGTTGCGGCCGCTGTACGGCGATATCGAGCCCTTCCACTGGGCCCCGGACCACCCGTGGTCGCTCGGCGGAGCCGACCCGCTCGACGGGATCAGCGCCTACTCCCGTACCGACCCGGTACCGCACTGGCACTACATCGGCTACGGCATGACCGAGCTGTACGAGAAGGAGTGGGACAACCCGGCGGAATCCGGCTGGGGCTTCGAACTCACCTTCCGCCTGGTGCGCAGGCCCGAGCAGACCGAGCCGCCCGCGTGGCCGACGAACTTCCTGCAGAATCTGGCCCGCTACGTGTTCCAGTCCGGCAAGTGGTTCGAGCCTGGCCACACCATCAAGTCGAACGGGCCGATCGCGGCAGGTCACACGGACTGCACCAGTCATGCCGTCTGCTTCGTGGCCGACCCGGAACTCGGCACCATCGACAGCCCGCACGGCCGGGTCCGGTTCCTGCAGATCGTCGGCCTCACGACGCCGGAATACCGGGCGGCGCAGGGCGGACGCGCCCTCGAACTGCTCGCCCAGCTGGAACCGCGACTTCCCCTGTACGTCACCGACATCCATCGTGAGCCGCTGGTCTCGGAGCCGAAACCGCAGGCCCGTTGGCCGCGGTGGGGCGGAGGTCTGGCCGGGCGGGCGTGATTCAGGCCGCTCGCATCGCGTAGCGTGCGCGCCGAGCGCTTTCGCGTGGCCGGGAGATCGCGGCGGCTCGGGTGCGCAGCGCCCGGCGATGACGCGCCCGTGCGGCACGCGCGCCACGGATTCCATTGACCACATTGCGGATTCGGCGATCGGAAGCCGCTCGCCGCGCCACGCCGATCACCAGGATGAACACGACGAGCACGGTTACCGCGCGGAGCTTGCCGCCCCTCATCGCCGGATCAGGACTGCCCGGACGTGAACGCCGCGAGCAGCTCGACCAGGTGCGCTTCGGTCCGCGCCTTGTCCATGCCGAGGTCACTGAGCAGGCCGGAACCGTTCTCCTGCTCGAGCAGCGCCAACAGGATGTGCTCGGTGCCGATGTAGTTGTGCCCCAGACGAAGCGCCTCACGGAAGGTGAGCTCCAGGACCTTCTTGGCCTCGGAGCCGAATGGCACCAGCGCGGGAACCTCGCCCTCGCTCGGCGGCAGCGACGCGGTGGCGGCCGCGGAGAGCACGTCCAGCGCAACACGATTGGCGACCAGCTCCCGCACCGCGAGCCCCTCCGGTTCGGTGAGCAGCCCGAGCACCACGTGCCCGACGCCGATCTCCCGGTTTCCCGCGCTGCGAGCGGCCTCTTGCGCGGCCATCACCACCTGGCGCGCCCGCGTGGTGAAGCGGGCGAACCCGGCGTTCGGATCCATGGCGGCGGCGTCGGCCGGGTCGGGCACCTTGGGCACGAACCGCTTCTGCGCGGCCTGCTTGCTGACGCCCATGCTGACGCCGATGTCGGTCCAGGAGGCCCCGGAGCGGCGGGCCTGGTCCACGAAGTGGCCGATCAGGTGATCGGCCAGCTCGTCGAGATGATTTGCCAGGACGACGGCGTCGGAGAGCTGGTCGAGCACATTGTCGGGCCGGGCTTTCTTGATGCCATCGATCAGGTCGTCGAGGCGGAATTGTGATGCCATGCGTCAACCATAGGTTGACGATGCGCAATCGTCAACCGTTGGTTGACGATGCTCAGGGCCGGGCGGCCCAGGATGCGCCGCGCACCACCCGCTCCTTCACCCACGCCGCCGTTCGTCCGGTCAGCACCGTCCGAGCCGGCGCGTCATCGGCGTGGACGAACTGGATCACGCCGTCCCGGCGCCCCAGGCTGAGACACTGCAAGACGTACCGGAACCGCAGCGGCCGCGGCTCGGCCCCGCGCATCCGCGCGACGACGGCATCGGCCGCGTACTTGCCGGTGGGCAGCGCCGTGGCACAGGCCATGCGCAGCTCGCGCCCGCCGGGCCCCACGACAAGGGCGGCGTCACCCGCGGCGTAGACGTCCGGATGCGACAGCGAACGCAGCGTGGCATCGGTCAACACGCTGCCGTCGGAATCCACCGCAAGACCCGAGCGCGCGGCAAGATCGGGCACGCGAAAACCCGTGGTCCACACCGTCGCCGCGGCCTCGACGAGCGAGCCGTCGGCCAACCGCATGCCCGCGGCCGTCACCTCGATCACCTTGACGTCCGAGCGGATCTCGACCCCGAGACGCTCCAGTGTCCGCCGGATATGCGTCCGTGCGCGCGACGACAGCCAGGCACCCGGTTCCTCCGAGCCGAGCAACAGCACCCGGCTATCCGGATGCGATTCCGCCAGTTCCGCCGCGAGTTCGATCCCGGTCGCCCCGGCACCCACCACCGCGACCGTTCCGCGCGGAATCACCAGCCTCTTCATATCCTCCTGCGTCGCAATGGAATAGGCATGCGCTGCGACGCCTGGAACGCGCTCGGCATCGGCCACGCTGCCGAGCGCGTAGACCAGGGTGTCGTAGTCGAGGGCGGGCGCCGCGTCGAGCACTACGCGCTTGCCGGTCGTATCGATGTCCGTAGCGACGGCGTGTGCGAAGTGAACGCCCTTGCGTTCCAGCAATTCCCGCAGATCCCATGCGGGAATCCGCTGTCCGGCCGCCTGCTGATGCAGCCGCACCCGCTCGATGAACGCCGCGTGGGCGTCCACCACGGTGATCCGCGCGTCACGCGCTGTCCGCGCGAACCTGCGGGCCGCCGCCAGCCCCGCGTACCCGGCGCCGAGTACGACGATCCGATGCTGTCCGGTCATGATGTGGCTCCTTCCGATCGGCCATCACCCTTCAGACCGGACAGGCCATCGAATCCTGACAGACCAGACCCGTGAACCGCGTCACAAGGAGCGGCGAGGCCGGGCCGGGAGCGTGCCCACCGTGCCATCCGGCCCGCTCGACCCGGCGAAATAAGCCAGCTTCTCCGGGTTGACGATCAACCGCAACGCCGCGACCGCGCCCTCGGCCACCTCGATCCCCACCACGAGCAGTGGCGCGCCGTCGACCCGCGCGACCACGGCGGGCGCGCCATTGACCTCCTCGACGAGCAACTGCATCCCCGGCACCTCCCAACGCAGCAGGCCCGCGAGGTACCGCGCCACATGGTTCGCGCCGTGTACCGGGCGCCGGGCCGCATTGATCGCACCGCCGCCGTCGGCCGTCGCGGTCACGTCGGCGGTGAGCATTCGCTCCAGCGCCTCGATATCGCCGTCCCGCGCCGCCTTCAGGAACCGTTCGACCAGTTCGCGGGCGTGGCCAGCCGGAATATCGAAGCGGGCCCGCCCTTCTCGCACACGCTGGCCCGCCCGCCGGAAGATCTGCTGCGAGTTGGCCTCGGTCACGTCGAGCATGTCGGCGATCTCGCGGTGCGCGTACCCGAAAGCCTCGCGCAGCACGAAGACGGCCCGTTCCACCGGATTCAACCGCTCCAGCGCGGTCAGCAGCGCGAACGAAACGAGTTCGCGCTCTTCGACGGTCTCCAGCGGACCGAGCTCGCCGCGCGCGGTCGGCACCGGCTCGGGCAGCCACGGTCCGACATAGCTCTCCCGCCGCGCCCGCGCCGAAACCAGCCAGGTACGGCAGAGATTCACCAGCGCCGTGGTCAACCACGCCTCGGCGGAGCGGATCTCGCCGCGGTCGGCGCCGTCCCAGCGCAGATAGGTCTCCTGCACGGCGTCCTCGGCCTCGCTCGCCGAACCGAGCATCCGGTAGGCGAGCGCGAACAGCCGCGGCCGGTGCTCCTGGAATTCCCGCAGGCTGTGCTGCCTCTCCGGGTCTTCGGGCAGTAGTGGTCGGGTGACACGGGATCCACGTTCAGGTCCTGCGTATGGTGCCGCTACTGGTTTGGGCGTGCCCGACGAGTTACCAATGTGCCCCCTAAAGGCATATCCGCCGGTCATGGGGCCGACAGTACCGTGTGATCTGCGGCCATTTGCCATCTACTCGTCAAGAATCCGGCCGACGTGTGTCTAGGTGTGGTGGCGCGTGACGTTGGTTCCACAAGATGATCTTGAAGGCAACCGGTCCTGGGCCAAGATCACCGCACACGCCGCGTGAACTCTGGACCGGCGCGGACTGACCGCGCTGTTCTGGTCCAACATAACAACCCGTACGGCACCTTCCGCCTCGACATGAACAAGCGCCTCAACCTGGAGACGACCGCTGCCGTGCCCCGCCCGCGGACCTTCGCGGATGCCGCCCGGACGAGCTCAGAGCACCGATGAATGGCTTCCCATGCCTCACCTTCCCCGGACGAGCGGGGCGCTACGGATCACGGACTTCGTGTCCCGCAAGAATTGGAGCGAGACGATTCGTCTTGTTATGGTGGGGCCATGGCTTTCCTCTTCTTCGTCTGAGTCCGGGCACGGCCCATGCCGCCGTTTCTGCTGCCCGTAGACCCCTCGTATGCCCAGGGAAAGCCCTATGCGCGACCGCGCCCATACCTCCCTGCCCACCACCATCCCCGCTGTGGCGCAGCTGTCCGTCAAGTCCGTCACCAAGTCGTATGGCACCCGGACCATCCTCGACCAGGTCTCCTTCACCGTCCGGCCTGGCGAGAAGGCTGCCGTCATTGGTGAGAACGGCTCCGGCAAGTCCACCTTGCTGCGGCTGCTCGCCACGGCCGAGACGCCGGACGCCGGGGAGGTCACCGTCCGCTTTCCCGGCGGAACCGGCTACCTCGCCCAGACCCTCGACCTTGATGCGGACTGCACCGTGCAAGACGCCGTCGACCTCGCCCTGACCGAACTGCGCGATATAGAGCGAAGGCTCCGTGCCGCAGAGGAGTCCCTCGCCGACCGGCGAGCAGCTGGAACTGCACCCCGGCCGCAGGCGCTGACCCCGGTCCGGCCCGCCCTGAATCGCTTGGCATCCACCAATCCACTGAAACAAGGGATCCATGACCACCTTCCTGACACCACAACAACAGCGCGCCGACCGCACCTCCGCCGCCGTCGAGGCAGCCGTCGCGGCCGGGCGTGAGCTTGGCCTGACCGTCACCGAGCCCACGGTGCTCCACGACGTCTTTTCGGTCGTCGTCCACCTGGCCCCCGCGCCGGTGGTGGCCCGAATTCCCACCGTCCTACCCCGCCCGGACGACCTGGCCGCCCTCGCGCGCCGCCAGCAGGACGAGCTGGATGTCACACGGTGGCTGGCCGACCAGAAAATCCCCGTGATCGCGCCCAGCCCGCTCGTGCCGCGCGAACCCGTGCAGCGCGACGGGTTCTCGATGACGTTCTGGCCGTTCGTCGAGGAGGCCAGGGACAAGGAACCCGACTACGTCGCGAACGCCGAGAGCGTCGCCGACCTGCACGCGGCACTGCGCGCCTACCCGGGCCACCTGGAGTTCCTGTCCGCGGCCGACCCGGGGTTCATCGCGGGCAGCCTCGCCCGGCTCGACCAGCATCCTGACCTGATCGGAGCGGCCGAGCTCGACCGGGCCCGCCGCGAATGGCAGTTCCTCGAACCCCTCGTACGCTCACGCAGCGCCTTCGAGGCTCGGTTCCCCGGCGTCGACCTCCAACCCATCCACGGTGACTCCCCGCCCGCGAACATCTTCAACGCGGTAGACGGCGACCTCTACGCCGACTTCGAACTGGTCACCCTAGGGCCCGTCGAGTGGGACCTGGCCGCTCTCGGACCCGAGCACGAAGCCGCCTACAACCGCGGCGCACGACGCAACGGCACGAGGCCGCTCGACGAGGAGGTCCTCACCTTCGTCAACGCCCTGGGCATGCTGCGGGTCATCGCCACCCTCACCCTGGTCCCGCAGCTTCCCGAACTGATGGAGTACCTCGAGCCCGCGCTCGACCACTGGCAGACGACGCCCTTCGCCGCCGGCATGAGCAGCTGATACCAACCGACTGATACCTCAGCCCGATGCTCACAGCCCGTCGTTGAGCGCGAGGCTGTCGGGAGATCCGCCGGGGCGTTTCATAGGTGGTCGCTCGTGAAAACACCCGCCCGCCCGGCGGTCCACCTGCGACGACCATGCGATAGCCGTGGGCGCCCTTGACGCTAGCCGCCAGAGAACGGTTCGCTCGCGCGCTCGGGCTGCGTGAAGCGGGTCCGTGCTGTCGGCGGCACGTGAATGGCGAGGGGTTGTTTCGTGTCTGGCTATGACCTCGAGATCGGCGTCAAAGATGCGTGCGAGAAGCTCGTCGCGGGTCCGTAGGCCGAAGTGTTCGGCGAGATCCGACAGGATCAGCCACCCTTCGCCGTCCGGCGTGAGGTGATCTGCAAGATCACGGAGGAAGCGGTTGAGCATGTCGGACGCGGCGTCATAGATCCCGAGTTCCAAAGCCGATGTCGGGTATCCAGGTAGCCAGGGCGGGTTACATATGATCAGGTCGGCGCGCTGTTGAGTGCCAGGCCAGAGATCGGCCTCGGTAACTCGAACCCGGCCGGTAAGACCGAGTCGTTGCATGTTCTCTCGCGCGCACTGCACCGCGCGTGAGTTGATGTCGGTCGCAAGCACTTCTCGCGCACCTCGCCGGGCGAGAAGTGCAGCGAGCACCCCGGTCCCGGTGCCGATGTCGAACACGACCGGGCGATCGATGCCGCGTGGCAAGGGAGCACAGGCAACGAGATCGATGTATTCGTTGCGGGTGGGGGCGAAGACACCGTATGCGGGGTGGAGCCGGGCGCCCAGAGCAGTGATGTCGATGCCCTTGCGGTGCCACTCGTAGGCGCCGATGACGCCGAGAAGTTCGGGAAGCGAGACAAGCGTTACTCCACTGGAGCCGTCATCTGACTCATTCGTCGGCTTCCCGTACGCGTGCTCGCACGCTGCGCGCGCGTCAGGTGCCCGGCGTAGTCGGATCGAGTGGTCTCGCTCCAGCGTGATCAATATTTTGCCGAGTAGCGCTGCTCGTTCCGAGCGGGCCTTCCTGTATCTGTGGAAGGCGGCGCCGAGGCCACCGTCTGCAGATGCCGGACTCGATCGCTGCGGGAGGCGGCGACCCATGGCACGCATGAGTTGCCTGGCGTTGTGGAAGTCGCCTCGCCAGAGCAGACCGGCGCCTGACCGGACGAGCCGCAGAGCCGCAGGCGCAGAAATGTGATCGTCGACGACAACGATGCGGGCTGGCGCCGGAGTCTCGCTCTCGGAGTGCCAGCGAGCAGTTCGTCTGGTTCCGTTCTCGGTCCAACTGACCGTGGACATGTGAAGCTCCCGTGAAGGTCGAAGGTGTCACTGGCCGACGACGCTCCGAAGGGAGCAGGCGTGCTACCCGCTGGTCATAAAGAAGGCAGCACGGCTTGCTCCCGTGCCGAAGCGTGGGAGTAGCGGTCACCCAAAACCATGCCCATGTTCACAACAGATCAGCTCCTTCCGATCAGATACACAGCCAATACTCGCACGACGACACGGGTCGGTCCGAATACATCGTGATCCCGCTCGGGCCGCGGCGCGGGCGAAGCACCACCCCGTCAGCAACGTCATGCCCGCAACACTGCCCCAGTGCGGCGAGTTCGGCGTCGATATCGACTTCGATGGCGCCGAAGAAGACCATGGAGTTACCCATGTACTCACGAAATCAGTTGTCACCCGCGAGCGCTACTAAAGATTCGTGCTCGGTGGCGGGTTCTCGTTCTGGCGCTGCTTTGCGCCGGGGCGGCGCAGGCGCAGCCGGGCGGACGAGCCGCGGATCGCCGGACGGCGGATCGCGGGCAGGCGGCGGTTCGCGCGGCGCTGGGCGCGTCGCTCGGCGGGCTTGTGCTGCCAGGTCTCCGGCCGTGCGGCCACCCAGCGCTGGGAATGCCAGGCGAAGGGAATGTGTCCCAGGTACAGCACGACCAGCACCAGCAGCAGCACGATCGGATAGGTGACCAGGGCTGCCGCGGCAAGCGCGACCAGCACCAGCAGACCGGCCGCTGCCTGCGGCGCCACCGATACCGACTTCATGGCCAGGGTCGGAATCGTGCTGACAGACAGCGCCGCGGCGAACACCGTCCACGCCGCGACCTCGTAGAAGCCCACCCACCAGCCGTCGCCGAACTGCACGAGCAGCGCCACCGGCACCATCGCGATGAGCGCGCCGGCCGGAGCGGGCACGCCGACGAAGTAATCCCGGGCCCAGTCCGGCCGGGTGTCGTCGTCCATCAGGGTGTTGAACCGGGCCAGCCGCAGCACGATGCTGACCGCGAACAGCAGCGCGACGATCCACCCCACACTGTTGCTGCTGAGCAGGGTCACATAGAGCACGAGTGCGGGGGCGACGCCGAAGGAGATGGCGTCCGACAGCGAATCCAGCTCGGCGCCCATTTTCGTGGTGGCGTCGAGCATTCTGGCCAGCCTGCCGTCGAGGGTGTCCAGCACGGCCGCCGCACCGATCATGGCCAGCGCGATGTCGAGCTTGCCGTCGAGGCCGAACTTCACCGCGGACAGTCCGGAGCAGAGCGCCAGAATGGTGACAATGCTCGGCAGCAGGCGGATGGTCCGCCGGCGCCGCTGGGTGGGTACCGCCGCTTCCATCACGCGTCAGCGGTGGAGCCGAGCACGGCGAGCACGGTCTCGCCGCCGATGGTGCGCTGGCCGGGCTGCACGAGCGGTTCGGTGCCCGGCGGGAAATATGTGTCGACCCGCGAGCCGAAGCGGATCAGGCCGTAGGTGTCGCCGATCGTGAGCACGTCGCCGACTCGGGCGTCGCAGACGATCCGGCGGGCCAGCAGCCCCGCGATCTGCACGACCACGACTTGGCCGCCCTCCGGCGTTTCCAGCACCATGCTGTTGCGCTCGTTCACCGAGCTGGCCTCGGGCAGGTCGGCGGAACGGAACTGGCCGGGCTGGTGCGACACGGTGCGCACCACGCCGGAGACCGGCGTGCGCTGCACATGCACGTCCAGCACGGACAAGAAGATGCTGACCCGCGGCAGCGGCTGATCGCCCAGCCCCAGTTCGGCGGGCGGAGCGGCGGTGTCGACCAAGGCGATCTCACCGTCGGCGGGCGCGACCACGACACCCGGCCGGTTCGGCGGCACCCGGTGCGGATGACGGAAGAAGGTCGCGCAGGCCGCAGCGGCGAACAGTCCCGTCCGCCGCACCCACTTGCGTTTGCCGCCCAGGACGGCGACCGCCAGCGGTGCGGCGACGAACGGGAGCCCGGCGGGATGCAGCGGAGGGATCGCGTGACGGACCAAGTCGACGACGTGGCCGACTCCGGTGCGTTCAGGCGTGCCGGGCGGGGTGGGACGGCGGGCCACAGGCTCCTCTTTCGTGCTCGATGCAGACGGGTTGCGCCCTGTCAACAATAGGACCGGCGCAAGCGTTCACACCTTACGGGAAGAGAGCAGGTGGCACGCGGGGTCAGGACCTGATCCGGCTCCCGGTGACCAGCCGCACCAGGAACAACAGGATGACCGCGCCACCAAGGCAGGTGAAGAAGCTGAACCAGAGGCCGCCGCCCTCGACGTCGACGCCGAGCAACTTCAGCAGGAACCCGCCGAGCAAGCCGCCGATCACTCCGACGACGATATTGAGGAGGATGCCCTGCTGAGCGTCCGTCTTCATGAACTTGCTGGCGATCCATCCGGCCAGGCCGCCGATGATGATCCATCCGATGATTCCGAGACCGAGCATGGTGTCCTCGCATCAGTAGTCGGGTCACGCCGTTAACAACAGCAGCGTGCGTCGACGAGATACCCAGAGATTGTCGAAATACGCGCGCCAGATGAGCGACCCTCGGGCTAATATGAGGAAGCCTCATGTCTATTCTCGGATGGACAGTGGCGGATGAGGACCGATTTCGATGCTTCGGGGAACACCCGGCGGCGCCGCCGCAGGTACATAGGAGACGCAGATGGCTGCTCGCATCGCCCAGACCACCGGGGCAGAGCACACGGCGATGCTCGGACTCGGCGTTTACCGCCCTGCTCGAGTGGTCACCAACGACGAAGTCGCGGGTCCGATCAACTCCAGCGACGAGTGGATCCAGACCAGATCGGGCATCAAGACCCGGCGGTTCGCCGACGAATCGGAAACGATTCAGAGCATGAGTGTCGCCGCCGCCCGCGGCGCGCTGGAATCTTCCGGCATCGCGATCGACCAAGTCGATTGCGTGATCGTTGCTACGTCGACGCACCTGTTGTTGACGCCGGCCGCGGCCCCGCGCATCGCCACCGAGCTCGGCATGAACGGCGCCGCCGCCTTCGACGTCTCGGCCGGCTGCGCGGGCTTCTGCCACTCGATCGCGCTGGCGTCGGACCTGGTCCGGGCCGGTACCGCCGGGCACGTCCTGGTAATCGGCGTGGAGAAGCTGACCAACACGATCAACCCGCGCGATCGCTCCACCGCCTTCCTCTTCGCCGACGGTGCGGGCGCGGTGATCATCGGCCCGTCCGACGAGCCGGGCATCGGTCCCACCGTGTGGGGCTCGGACGGCACCCAGCACCACGCCATCCGGCAGGACAAGGACTGGATCGAGTTCTTTCACGAGATCGACGAAAAGGGTCTGGACGCGGTGCGGCCGTACATGGCCATGGAGGGCACCGCGGTGTTCCGGTGGGCGGCGCACTCGTTGGAGAAGGTGTGCCGCGACGCGATCGACCGCGCCGGCCTGTCCTCCGACGACCTGGACGCGATGATCCCGCACCAGGCCAACGGCCGGATCATCGAGATCATGGCCCGGGTGCTGAAACTTCCCGAGCACTGTGCGCTCGCCAACGACATCGAGGAGGCGGGCAACACCTCGGCCGCGTCGATCCCGCTGGCCATGGAGGCGCTGCTGCGCAAGGGCGAGTCGAAGCCGGGCGACACGGCACTGCTCATCGCGTTCGGCGCGGGCCTGTCATACGCGGCCCAGGTCGTGAGCCTGCCCAACTGGAAGTAGCGCTCAGCCGAGAGCTGGGGTGGCCTTCGCCGCGAAGGCCACCGTCACGGCGCCGGGTTCCGAACGGACCCGGCGTCGCGTCGCGTGCGGAGGTCTACGGGTCCTCGTCGCGCGCGCCTCGCGCGGCGTCGCTCAGGAGCGAGCCTCGACCGCGGACTTGATCTTGCCGAGAGTCTCGTTCATGCCGCGCATCAGCGCCTCCTCGAACGGGAGCTCGCCACCGAGCGCCGCGTTGATGGCCCTGCGGGAGAACCAGGTGGTGCCGTTGGGCACGTCGCGGCGTTCGATCAGCCTGGTTCCGGTCTCGGTCGGCTCCAAGGTGTAGCTCCACACCATGCGGTTCTCGGTGATCCGGAAGGCGAATGCCTGGTTCGGCTCGTACCGCACGATGCGGGAGGTGGTCGGCCAGTACTTCTTGCCGTCGCGATTGAGGTTGAGCGTCCAGGTGCCTGCCTTGAGCGACCCGAGCGCCATCATCCGCACGCACTGGGGGCTGAACTCCGGCATCCGCTTGAGGTCGGAGACCACCGCCCACACCTGCTCCGGGGACGCGGAGATGTCGATGGCGGCTTCGAGATTGTTCGGCAACGCTGCCTCCCGGATACGTGCGACGGACCGACGGTCATCTGTCCGAGCGCGTTCGACGATTCACGCCACATTTTAGATCGGAAGGCAGTTGCATCACATTTTCGCCACTCGGACGCCGGCCGCTGTAATGGCCGGCGCACAATAACAGATAGATGAAGCATCAGACACCGGCTCCAACTTTTCGGCGTCCCAACGTGAGGTGATCGGCCGTGAAACTGCTCTCCCTGCTGCATCGTCGACACGCGGACCAGGTTCCGCTACTTCCCGCTATCGAACGCGAGAACGGGTGCCGAGCCCGTGATTCCTCGGCGTCACCGCGCAGCGTCCGTTCGGCCGCCCAGGAAGAACGCCTGGAGCGACTGCTCACCCCGACCGAACTCGATCTCGTCCTGCACCATCGCCTCTGAGCTCTCCGCGAACGCCCACGACAGGCGGTGCCGGGAGGCTCCATACTCGTCTGGTGACTTCACCCGCTGCTACGAAACCGGCCATCCTGAGCGTCGATGACGATCCGGGAGTTTCCCGGGCGGTCGTGCGCGACTTGCGCCGCCGCTACGGCGCCGATTACCGGATTCTGCGCGCGGAATCGGGTGCCCAGGCACTCGATGCGCTTCGAGAAATGAAACTGCGCGGTCAGCCGGTCGCGGTATTGATCGCCGACTATCGCATGCCAGGTATGGACGGCATCGAATTCCTGGAGCAGGCAATGGACCTGCACCCGTACGCGCGCCGGGTGCTGCTGACCGCCTACGCCGACACCAATGCCGCGATCGACGCGATCAACGTCGTCGATCTGGACCACTACCTGCTGAAGCCATGGGATCCGCCGGAGGAGAAGCTCTATCCGGTGCTGGACGGTCTGCTGGACGCGTGGCGCAGCAGCGAGCACCGGCCGGTCACCGAGACCAAAGTGGTCGGCAATCGCTGGTCGCCGCGCTCATCGCAGGTGCGCGAGTTCCTGGCCCGCAACCAGCTGCCCTACCGGTGGTACCCGGCCGACGAGCCCGAGGGCACACGGCTGCTCGAGGCGGCGGGGGCCGACCCGGAGCGATGTCCGGTGGTGATCACCTCGGCGGGCCGGGCGCTGGTGCAGCCCTCCGACAGCGAGCTGGCCGAGCATGTCGGCCTCACGGTCAATCCCGCGGGCGAGTTCTACGACCTGATCGTGGTCGGCGGCGGTCCCGCCGGTCTGGGTGCGGCGGTGTACGGCGCGTCCGAGGGCCTGCGCACCGTGCTGGTGGAGCGGACCGCGACCGGAGGACAGGCCGGGCAGAGTTCGCGCATCGAGAACTACCTCGGCTTCCCGGACGGTTTGTCCGGCGCACAGCTGGCCGACCGCGCGCGGCGGCAGGCCGCGAAGTTCGGCGCCGAGGTGATCACCACCCGGGAGGTGGTCGGGCTGGAGGTGAACGGGTCCGCGCGCACCGTGCGGTTCGCCGACGGCGGCAGACTGTGCGCGCACACCGTGATCATCGCGACCGGCGTCGACTACCGCCGCCACCCGGCGCCTGGTGTGGACGACTTCACCGGGCGCGGGGTGTACTACGGCTCGGCCATGACCGAGGCGTCCGAGTGCGCCGAGCACGAGGTCTACATCGTGGGCGGCGCGAACTCGGCGGGGCAGGCCGCGGTATTCCTGTCCCGTAACGCCCGCACCGTGCACCTGGTGGTCCGGGCGGATTCACTGGAGCGGTCCATGTCGCACTATCTGATCCAGCAGATCGCGCAGATCCCGAACATCGAAGTGCACACCGACACCGAGGTGATCGCGGTCGACGGCGGCGATCACCTGCAGCAGATCATGCTGCGCGACAACAGGACCGGTGCCGAGGAGAAGGCCGACGCGGAACGGCTGTTCCTGTTCATCGGCGCCGCGCCGCAGACCGACTGGCTCGACGGCGTGGTCAAGCGCGACGAGGCGGGCTACGTGCTCGCGGGGCCGGACCTGCTCGTCGACGGTGTGCGACCCGCGGGCTGGGAACTGCCCCGCCCGCCGCACCATCTGGAAACCAGCGTGCCCGGCGTGTTCGTGGCGGGCGACGTGCACGCCGAATCCGCCAAGCGCGTCGCCTCCGCGGTCGGCGAGGGCGCGATGGCCGTCATGCTCGTGCACCGCTATCTGGCGTGATCAGGAGGCTGGCAATGACTTCGGAACAGACCGCGGAACGTCGCAGCAGGCTGGTGTGCGATCCCGCCGAGCTGCGCACCCTGTTCCTGTTCGAGAAGCTGACCGACGAGCAGCTGGATTGGCTGTGCGCCGACGGCCGGATCGAGACAATCGAACCCGGGCTGGTCTTTCGCGAAGGCGCACCGGCCACCTGCTTCTACGTGTTGATGGACGGCGAGGTGGTGCTCACCAAGCAGTCCGGCGGCGCGGAGATCGAGCTGGTTCGCACCGACCATCACGGCGCCTACGCGGGCGCCTGGATGTCCTATATCGGCGACAAGGTCGAGCAGACGTACAACAGCTCGATGTCCGTCACCAGGCCGTCCCGGTTCTACGTGCTCGACGCGGACGTCTTCGCCCGGATGATGCACGAGTGGTTCCCGATGGCGGTGCACCTGCTGGAGGGCGTGTTCTTCGGCAGCCGCAACACCAACGCGCGCATCAGTGAGCGCGAACGCCTGCTCGCGCTGGGCTCGTTGTCGGCGGGTCTCACCCACGAGCTGAACAATCCGGCCGCCGCCGCGGTGCGCGCCACCGCCGGCCTGCGCGAGCGGGTCGCGGGCATGCGGCACAAACTCGCGATGATGGCGGACGGCAAGTTCGATCCGGAGTCCCTCGGCGCTCTGGTGCGGCTGCAGGAGGAGGCGGCCGCGCACGTCGCCAAGGCGCCCGAACTCACGCCGATGGAGGCCGCCGACCGCGAGGACGCGCTCGGCGAATGGCTGGAAGACCACGGGATCAGCGACGGCTGGAACCTGGCGCCGAATTTCGTCCAGGCCGGTTTCGACGCGGACTGGCTGGAGCGGGTCGCGGCCACCTTGGATGGCGCGCCGGAGAAGGTGTTCCAAGGCGCCATCCGGTGGCTGAACTACACCATCGAGACCGAGCTGATGATGAGCGAGATCGCCGACTCGACGACGCGCATCTCCTCGCTGGTCGACGCCGCCAAGCAGTACTCGCAGATGGACCGGGCGCCGTTCCAGGTGGTCGACATCCACGAATTGCTGGACAGCACGCTGGTGATGCTCAGCCGCAAGATCGGTGACGGGGTGCGCGTAGTGAAGGAGTACGACCGGGCCCTCCCGCCCGTGCCCTGCTACGCCGCCGAACTGAACCAGGTGTGGACCAACCTGATCGACAACGCGGTGTACGCGATGGACGGCAACGGCACGTTGACCATCCGTACCAGGCGCGAAAACGAATGCGCGGTCGTGGAGATCGGCGACACGGGCCCTGGTATCCCGCCGGAGGCCCGCAACCGGATCTTCGAACCGTTCTTCACCACCAAGCCGATGGGCGAGGGCACCGGACTCGGGCTGGACATCTCGTTCCGGATCGTGGTGAACAAGCACGGCGGCGACATCCGGGTCGACTCCGAGCCGGGCGACACCAGGTTCACCGTCTGGCTGCCGCTGCACCGTCCCGAGCAGAATCAGATCGACACCGAATCGAACGCGGAGGGGCAGTCATGAGCGAGCGCAGCGAGCGAACAATGGACACAGCCGAGTGCTCGCTCGTGCCGGAGCCGAGCGCTAGCGAGGTGGAGGCATGAGCGAGCAGGTCGAGGGCATAGATCCCGCGGTACCGCCCAGCGGTGCCGGTTGCGCGGAATGCGAGCAGAACTCGGGTTGGTGGGTCCACCTGCGCCGCTGCGCCCAGTGCGGGCACGTCGGCTGCTGCGACACCTCACCCGCGCAGCACGCCACCGAGCACGCGAAGAACACCGGACACCCGTTCATCCAGAGCTTCGAGCCGGGCGAGGATTGGTACTACAACTTCGAGACCCGGGAAATGTATGGCGGTGGGCCGGAATTGGCCCTGCCGCGTAGCCATCCGGCGGATCAAGGCGTGCCAGGCCCGCGCGAGCGGGTGCCGGCGGACTGGCGGGCACACATCCACTGACCCGCCCGAACCGGTACGCTGCACCGAACGTGCCGGAGGCCCCGGCACAAGATCTACCCGGGAAAGCACGGTATGAAGCGAACTTCCGCCATCGTCCTAGCCGTCGGGACGGTGGGTTTCTTGCTGGCAGGCTGCGGCGGAACGGACGAGTCCACCGACGCGAACGGACTGCGCACCGGCGCGTCGAACATCAGCACCACCACGCCCGCGCGCACCTCGACCGCGCCCATCGCGCCCCCGAACGCCGACGCGGACACAGACGCACCGGTCACCACGATGAAGGAGGGCACCTCCTCGCTCGGTCCCGCGTCCAGCACTACGTGTGGTGAGTTCAAGAAGCTCGACACCGACGGCGAGAAAGCGCTGATCGAGCAGATCCTCGCGGAGAACCCGGGCGGCCCGTTCGAGGGCAGCCCGAACGTCGCGCTCGGCACCGCCAAGCTGGTCTGCCTGTCGCCGAGCGTGGCCGACAGTTCGGTCGCGGTCGCCGCCGGGATCGTGAAGGAGTAGCCAGATCGAGTACGCGGTCGGCCGCACACCGGCGGGACGTGGCGCCTTCGCCCGTCGGTGTGCGGCCGGTGCGACCTCGGCGAGCAGCGCCGCTGCTGCCCGCCTTCCGGTCATCGCCCGCGATTCCAGCTCGCGATCAGGGCAGCAAATGCGGCACCACCTCGGGCGCGACCGCGCCGACGATGGCCCCGCTGATCGCGCCCCCGACGGCACCGATGGCGGCGAACGGAACCGCGCCGAAGACGAACAGCGGCAGACCCGCGATGGCGCCGCTCACGACGCCCATCAACGCCCCGACCCCCGCACCCGCCGCGGCGAATTTCGCATCCATGCCCAGGCCTGCTTCATGCCGAAACACGACATAGTGACCTACGGCGGGGATGCGCGGCAGAATGGCACAGTGGCAGAACTGGCACTCACCGCCCGGCTGAATCCCTCCGCCGCCGACGCCCGGCGCGGGGTGGTCCGTTTGCATCCCGAGGCGCTCACCGCGCTCGGACTGCGGGAATGGGACGGGATCATGCTGGTGGGGTCGCGGCGTACGGCAGCAGTGGTCGGTGTCGCACGCCTGGGCACGCCCGCCGGTGTCGCCTTGCTCGACGACGTCACGCTCTCCAACGCCGGGCTGCGCGAGAACGCGACGGTGGTGGTCTCTCCCGCGACGGTGTACGGCGCGAGGCAGATCTCGGTGAGCGGCTCGGTCCACGCCACCCGCACGATTCCGGCCGCGACCCTGCGGCAGGCACTGCTCGGCAAAGTGGTGACGGTGGGCGACGCGGTCTCGCTGCTGCCGCGCGACCTCGGCCCCGACATCAGCTCGGCCGCGGCCACCCAGGCGCTCTCGCGCACTTTCGGCATCGCGTGGACCACCGAGTTGCTCACCGTGACCGCCACCGATCCGCGCGGCCCGGTGAGCGTGCAGCCGAATACCGCGGTGGTCTGGGGTGCGGGAGCCGTCGCCGCGCGCGCCGCCGCCGATCTGGCCTCGGCCGGAACACCCATCCCGGTCGGTGAGGCCTCGCGCGGCGCCACCGAGGCCGCCGCGTTCTGCACGGCGGCGGGCACGGATGGTGCGGCGGCGGGACGGACCGCGGCGACCAGGGATCGCACACCGCGCATCTCGATCGAGGATCTGCCCGGCATGCGCGGCCAAGCCGCGAAACTGGGCGAATGGCTCAGCCTGGCGCTGGACGAGCCCGAGCTGCTGCGCACACTCGGCGCGAAACCGCATCTCGGCGTGCTGATCACCGGTCCCGCCGGCGTGGGCAAAGCGACGCTGGCTCGCGCGGTCACGGCGCGGCGGCGCGTCGTGGAACTGGACGGTCCCACCATCGGCGCGGCCGAGAGCGGTGCGCGGCTGCGCGAGGTCGCCCAGGCGGTGGCCGACATCGGCTCCGGCCAAGGCGGCATCCTGCTCGTCTCCGATATCGACGCTTTGCTGCCCGCGGATGCCGAACCGGTCGCCACGCTCATCCTCGACCAGCTGCGGGCTGCCATCGCCGAACCGGGCGTCGCGCTCCTGGCGACCACGGCGCATCCGGCCGGGATCGACCAGCGGCTGCGGTCCCCCGACCTGTGCGACCGCGAACTCGCACTGCCCCTGCCCACCGCCGCCGTGCGCAAAGCGCTGCTGGAGCAGCTGCTGCGCCGAGTCCCGACCGAGGACCTGAAACTCGACGAGATCGCCGCGCGCACACCGGGGTTCGTGGTGTCCGATCTCGCCGCGCTGTGCCGTGAGGCGGCGCTGCGTGCGGCGTCGCGCGCCAGGGAGCAGGGCGAGCCGCAACTCACCCAGTCGGACCTGATCGGCGCACTCGAGGTGATCCGGCCGCTGTCCCGGTCGGGGATGGACGAGCTCGCGATCGGCAGCCTGAGTCTCGACGATGTCGGCGACATGGCGGAGACCAAGCAGGCGCTGACCGAGGCCGTTCTGTGGCCCCTGCGGCATCCGGACTCGTTCGCCCGTCTCGGTATCGACCCGCCACGCGGCGTGCTGCTCTACGGCCCGCCCGGCTGCGGCAAGACCTTTTTGGTACGTGCGCTGGCCAGCAGCGGGCAACTCAGTGTGCACGCGGTCAAGGGCGCCGAACTGCTGGACCGGTGGGTCGGCTCGTCCGAGCGCGCGGTGCGCGAATTGTTCCAGCGCGCACGCGATTCCGCGCCGTCGCTGATCTTCCTGGACGAGGTCGACGCGCTCGCCGCCCGCCGCGGGCGCAGCGCCGACGCGGGTGTCGGCGACCGGGTGGTCGCGGCGCTGCTCACCGAGCTGGACGGCGTGGAACCGTTGCGTGACGTGGTGGTGCTCGCCGCGACCAACCGGCCGGAGCTGATCGACTCGGCGCTGCTGCGGCCGGGCAGACTGGAACGGCTGGTCTTCGTACCGCCGCCGGACGCCGCGGCCCGGCGGGAGATCCTGCGCACCGCGAGCCGAGCGGTGCCCTTGGCCGAGGACGTAAACCTCGACGCGCTCGCGGGCGAATTGGACGGATACTCCGCCGCCGACTGCGCCGCGCTGCTGCGCGAGGCCGCGCTGGCGGCGATGCGCCGAGATCTGGACGCCGCCGACGTCACCGCGGCCGACGTCGAGGCCGCCGCCGCGGTGGTGCGCCCCTCGCTCGACCCGCTGCAGATCGATGCGCTGCGCCGGTACGCGCACGATCGCGGGCACACCGCGGGCAGCGAGGGCCGGTACCTCTGACCGAGCCGGTCTACTGGACAACGTCCGGTAAACCATATTTTCGAGCATCTTTACTACTCGAGACACTCATGAGCGAATAGTCAGCAATCACAAGATCGCGGGAGGACCGCGGGTAAGTTCGACAACCGTGCGCAGGATCGGCGAGGTGGTCGACGCGACGACGGCGTTCATGGGAGCCGTGGTCGCGGGCGTCACGCTGTTCCTGCCGGTCAGCGTCACCACGCAGAGTCGGACGGCGCCGTATCGGATCGCCGGTCTGCTCAACAGCGTGCCGCGCAGCGCAGCGCTGGCAGTCATCGTCGCGGTCACGGTGGCCGTGTTGGTCAGCACGACCGCCCGGCCGCTGACCGGGTGGGCGACAGCGACAGCAGGCGCGCTCGGGCAACTGATCAACCATTTCGCCGGACGCCAGGTTTCGACGGCCGAGATGCTGACTACACAGAACTACATCGACTCGGTGTGCGGCGCGGTACTGCTCGGCGGGCTGGGCGCCGTGGTGCTGCGCCGGTCGCTACCCGCCGGCGGGTTCGCGCTGGGTGGCATCGGGTTCTTCGCCTTCGGCGATCTCGCGGAACTGCTGGACATCGAAACGGATCCATATGCGGTGCTGGAGACTCCGCCGCGCTGGATGATCGGCCTGGCGCTGGCCTTGCTGGTGGTCAGCACCCTGCGCAACTGGTCACACACCGAGGAGCCGAAGACGCCGCGCATGGCGATCGCGCTGCCGGTGACCCCGATCCTCGCCGCCATGGTGCTGGCGCTGGTGGTCCTGGCCGGCACCGAATGGCTGGGCCGCCAATACAGCAAACTGCCCGGCGAGAGTCACGCCGTCGAGATCGGGATCGTGGTGGCCGCGACGATCGTCAGCGCGACGGCCGCGGCCATGCTGCTGCCCGGCCGGGACGGCACCGGCGTGTACCTGGCTGTGAGCCTCACCGCGGCGGTCGATGCGGTGGGATACGCCGTCCGGCCCGGCTGGAGCGCGGTGCTGCTGATCCCCCTTGCGGCGGCCGGCATCACGCTGGGGGCCCGGCTGTCCTCGGCCGCCATCGCAGTGCTGCTTGTCGCGGGGATCGCGATCTTCGCCATGGTCACCTCGACGACGGCGAACCGGGTTGGCTTCGCCGCGATCAGCGCCGTCATCGCGCTCACCGCGGGCTATTGCTGCGGCACGGCACGGCCGCGCTACCCGCCCAGCGGCGTCCTCGCGATCTCCGCGCTCTATCTCCCTTCGGCCGTCTCGGTGATGCCGGACAGGCTCGACGACGTGACCGTGCACGACGCCACACCGGGCCGCACCGCCCTCGCCATCGTCATCGGCAGCGCGATCGGGCTCGTCGTGCTGCGGAAATTCCGGCCGCGCAGCAAGCCACGCCCGAAAGGGCAACCCGAGAGCGAATCGTTAGCGGACATATAGCCTCGGCTCGAATGTATAGCCGACGCCATATCCGCCGGCTCCACGAAAAACCCAGGCTTTACGTAGGATTGTCTCGGACACCCCGCCGCCCCTACTCGACGGAGTGAAGTTTGCTCGCAATCCTGCTCGCGCATGCTGCCGCCGCCTTGGTAGCGCCGCTGGCGGTGCGGGCACTGGGACGCAACGCTTTCTACCTGCTGGCATTGGTCCCGCTCGCCTCTCTGACCTGGGTGATCGCGAATTGGGCTGATCCCCAGCAAGTTCGGCTGACTTGGGCGCCGAGCATCGCGATGAACATCGATCTGCGTTTCGATACCCTCGCGGCCGTGCTGTCCGCGCTCGTGCTGGGCGTCGGGGCACTGATCCTGGCCTACTGCGCCAGGTACTTCGAGGACGACGAACCGCGGCTCGGCGTCTTCGCCGCGCAACTGGTCGGCTTCGCCGGCGCGATGTTCGGGCTGGTCACCAGCGACAACATGCTGTTGCTCTACGTGTTCTGGGAAGCGACGACAGTACTGTCGTTCCTGCTGATCGGTCACAACGCCGAGCAGGCGGCCAGCCGCAGGTCCGCGATCCAGGCGCTGCTGGTGACCGGCGCGGGTGGGCTGGCGATGCTGGTCGGCATCGTTGTGCTCGCCGAGGTGAACTACAGCTACCTGCTGTCGGATCTGCTCGCCGCAGGGAGTCCACCGAGCGGTGCCGCCGTGCAGGTGGCGGTGGCGCTGCTACTGGTCGGCGCGCTCACCAAATCCGCGGTGGTGCCACTGCATTTCTGGTTGCCCGGCGCGATGGCTGCGCCGACGCCCGTAAGCGCGTACCTGCACGCCGCGGCGATGGTGAAGGCCGGCGTGTACCTGGTCGCCCGGCTGGCGCCGGTGTTCGCGCAGAACCCGGTGTGGCATCCGCTGGTGCTCACTCTCGGTCTGGCGTCGATGCTGCTGGCGGGCCTGCGGTCGCTGCAGGTGGTGGATCTGAAGCTGGTGCTGGCCTTCGGCACGGTGAGCCAGTTGGGGTTTCTGATCGTGCTGGCCGGCATCGGCACGCCGGATGCCGCGCTGGCCGGGGTGACCATGCTCATCGCGCACGCGCTGTTCAAGGCGTGTCTGTTCCTGGTGGTCGGGATCATCGATCATGGCGCGGGTACGCGAGATCTGCGCAGCCTGTCCGGACTGGGCCGCCGGGCTCCGGCGCTGTGCGGCATCGCGGTGCTCGCCGCGCTCAGCATGGCGGGAATCCCACCGCTGCTCGGCTTCGTCGGCAAGGAGAGCGCACTGAGCGCCGTCCTGGACGCCGATGTGCTGACCACACCCGCGCGCACCGTCGTGGCGGTGGGCGTGGTGCTCGGCTCGATACTGACGGTCGCCTACAGCGTCCGGTTCGTCTGGGGCAGCTTCGCGGACAAGCACATCGCGCTACAGCCTGCCCCAGGCGCCACACCGGTCACCCACCATCCCAGCGAAGTGCCGGTCGAACAGAACGAGCCGGGGGCCGCGGATCACCGCGTTCGCTGGCATCCGCCAGGAGTCCTCTTCCAGGCTCCGCCCGCGCTGCTCGCCGTCGCAGGCCTGGCAGCCGGTCTCGCACCGTCCTGGCTGGACGCGCGGGTGCGGCCGTACGCCGAAACGCTTACCGGACCGACGCTTTCACATCTGGCGCTGTGGCACGGCGTCAACGCCGCGCTGATGTTGACTGTCCTGATCCTCGCCGCGGGCATCCTGCTGTACGGGCTGCGCGACCGTTTTTCCGAATCGGCGCACCCGCGGCTCGGCAACGCCGACCGGGCCTACGACGCGACGCTGCGCGCGATGGACACGCTGTCGCTGCGGATGACCGGCGCCGTGCAGCGCGGTTCCCTGCCGCTGAGCCAGGCGACGATCCTAGTCACGCTGGCCGTACTGCCGAGCGTGCTGCTGGCTCTCGGCACGCGTACCGGAGTCACGCTGCGGCCGTGGGATTCGCCGCTGCAACTGGCCATCGGCGTGATCATGGCGGTGACCGCGCTGGCCGCGACCGTGTCGCGCAACCGTTTGGCGAGCGTGCTGCTCGTCAGTGTCACCGGCTACGGCTGCGGCGTGATCTTCGCCCTGCACGGCGCGCCCGACCTGGCGCTGACCCAATTCCTCGTGGAGACATTGACCCTGGTGATCTTCGTGCTGGTGCTGCGCGCCTTCCCCGCGACGATCGAGGCGAGCAGGACGACCGCCTTCAAGGCGCGCAGGGCGATCCTGTCCGCGGTGGTCGGCGCGGTGGTCGCGGTACTCGCCGGTTTCGCCGTCGCGGCACGCACCGCCGAACCGATCTGGCAGCGGATTCCTGATGCCGCATATGAATTCGGCGGCGGCAAGAACGCGGTCAACGTGTTGCTCGTCGACCTGCGCGCCTGGGACACCCTCGGCGAGATCTCCGTGCTGGTGGTCGCCGCGACCGGTGTCGCCTCGCTGGTGTTCCGCAGCAGGCGTTTCGGCAGCGCGCCCCGCGCGGCGGACTCCCCCGACTACGACCCCGATCTGGTGAGCTGGCTGCCCGCGGGCCGACTGGTCGCCCGAGCCGAGCGGTCGATGGTCTTGCAGATCACCACCCGTCTGGTGTTCCCGACGATCATGGTGCTGTCGGTCTACTTCTTCTTCTCCGGGCACAACGCACCCGGCGGCGGATTCGCGGGCGGGCTCACCGCAGGGCTCGCGCTGACGCTGCGGTATCTCGCCGGCGGCCGCTACGAACTGGGCGAGGCGCTGCCGGTCGACGCAGGTCACATCCTGGGCGCCGGGCTTACTTTGGCGGCGGGCACCGCGGTCTCGTCGCTGCTGCTCGGCGCGCCGCCGCTGTCCTCGGCGATCATCGAGGTGACGCTGCCGGTGTTCGGTCACGTCAAGGTGGTCACCGCGCTGCTGTTCGATCTCGGCGTGTATCTCATCGTGGTCGGCCTGGTCCTCGACGTGCTGCGCAGCCTCGGCGCTCGGCTCGACAGTGAGCTGGCCGACGCCGACACCCCTTCGGCGAACGGGGATCCGGGCAGATGACGGCGAATCTGACGCTACTGCTCCTGATCGGCATCCTGGTCGCCTGCGGTGTGTACCTCATCCTGGAACGCGCCGTGTCGAAAATGCTGCTCGGGTTGATCCTGTTCGGCAATGCGGTGAACTTGCTGATCCTCACCGCAGGCGGCGGCGACGGCAAGCCGCCCATCCGCGGCGAGACCGAGGCCGCGACCGAGGACATGGCCGATCCCCTCGCCCAAGCCATGGTGCTCACCGCGATCGTGATCACCATGGGGCTCGCGGCATTCGTGCTCGCCCTTGCCTACCGCGCCTACATGCTCACCACCACCGATGATGTCGCCAACGACCAGGAAGACGTGGATGTCGCCCGGCGGCGCGTGGGAGAGGACCCGGAAACGTGAACCTCTCCCCAGCGCTGCTGCCCGTCCTGGCTCCGCTGCCGGTGCTCGTCCCGCTGCTCGGCGCCGCGGCCACGCTCGTCTTCGGCCGCAGGCCGCGCATCCAGAGCGCGGTCAGCTTCGCCGCGCTCGCCGGTGTCGTGCTGATCTGCGGGCTGCTGCTGTTCCTGGTCGACCGGGACGGCACCACCGCGCTGCAGGTCGGCAACTGGCCGGCGCCGATCGGCATCACGCTGGTGGTGGACCGGCTGTCGGCCGCGATGCTGCTCGTCTCGTCGATCGTCTTGCTGTCGGTCTGGCTGTACGGCGCGGGCCAGAACATCCGCGACGGCGACGAACGGCAACCGACCTCCATCTACCGGCCCACGTATCTCGTTCTGACGGCGGGCGTTTCGACCGCGTTCCTGGCCGGTGACCTGTTCAACCTGTTCGTCGGCTTCGAGATCCTGCTCGCCGCCTCGTTCGTGCTGCTCACCGTCGGCGCGACCACCGAGCGCGTCCGGGCAGGCGTGGCCTATGTGATGGTCTCGATGGTCTCGTCGCTGATCTTCCTGACCGGCATCGGGCTGACCTACGCGGCCACCGGAACGCTGAACCTCGCCCAGCTCGCCGTACGGATCGGCGCGGTGCCGGAGGGCACCCGCACCGCGATCTACGCGGTGCTGCTGGTGGCGTTCGGCATCAAGGCGGCGGTCTTTCCCCTGTCGAACTGGCTGCCCGACTCCTATCCGACCGCCCCGGCTCCGGTGACCGCCGTGTTCGCCGGGCTGCTCACCAAAGTCGGTGTGTACGCGATCATCCGGACGCACTCGCTGCTGTTCCCCGACGGCGGATTCGACTCCGTACTGCTGGTGTGCGGCCTGCTCACCATGCTCGTCGGCATCCTCGGCGCCATCGCGCAGAGTGACATCCGCCGGTTGCTGTCGTTCACGCTGGTCAGCCACATCGGGTACATGGTGTTCGGGGTCGGGCTGGCCAATACGGCCGGGCTGTCGGGCGCGGTGTTCTATGTGGCGCACCACATTCTGGTGCAGACCTCGCTGTTCCTGGTGGCCGGACTGATCGAACGGCAAGCCGGATCGACCTCGCTGCGCAGGCTGGGCGGGCTCGCCGCCGCCAGTCCGCTGCTCGCGGTGCTGTTCCTCATTCCCGCCCTGAATCTCGGTGGTATTCCGCCGTTCTCGGGATTCGTCGGCAAGGTCGCGCTGTTGCAGGCGGGTGCCGAGCGGGGCAGCGTGCTGGCCTGGGTGCTGGTCGGTGGAGCCGTGCTCACCAGCCTGCTCACCCTCTACACCGTCGCGCGGGTATGGAGCAAGGCGTTCTGGCGTCCGCGCGAAGACGCGCCGGAGGGGCATCTCACCGCGGCGCGACCGCCCACGCTGATCGAGGAATCGACCGTCGTGCACTACGACGAACGCACCGATCCCGGCCGGATGCCGCCGCTGATGGTGCTGTCCACCGCGGCACTGGTCACGGTCGGCCTGTGTCTGACGGTACTGGCCGGTCCGATCCTCGCCATCGCCGACCGGGCCGCGGTCGACCTCCGCGATCCGGACGTGTACATCGGTGCGGTGCTGGGTGATTCACCCGACGAGCCGGGAGCGTGGCGATGAGCAACGAACCGACTCGACGCGGCACGCGACGCAACACGGTGGTACGGGTCGGCATTCTGGTCTGGCTCGCCCTCGTCTGGATCGCGCTGTGGGGCGATCTCAGCGTGGCGAACCTGCTGGGCGGGCTGATGGTCGCCGCACTGATCATGGTGGCGCTGCCACTGCCGCGCGTGCCGGTGGCCGGACGGCTGAGCTTACTTCCGCTGATCGAATTGCTCATGGCCAGTGCGTATTACGCACTGGAGTCGAGTCTCCAGGTCGCCTGGCTCGCGATCCGCCCGGCCCCGATGCCGGTGTCCGGAGTGCTGCGGGTGTACTCGGGCACGCGATCGGATCTGGTGCTCGTGTTGTGGGCCGACCTGCTCAACCTGATTCCCGGCACCATGGTGCTGGAGATCGACCGCAGGCGCTGTGTCGTCTATGTCCACGTCCTCGACGTCGGCAGCGCCGGCGCCGTGGACAAGTTCTATCGGACCACCCGGCGGTTGGAGCGCCTGCTGATCGAAGGATTGGAGCGCTCGACCGGATGGCCGTTCGCCCGACCGACCTCGCCACCGGAGGTGCCCCAGTGACCGTTGTCGCCATTCTCGCCGCCGTCGTGCTGACGGCCGCCGCCGTGCTCACCACCTACCGCGTCGTGGTGGGCCCGAGCACGCTGGACCGGGTCGTCGGCGTCGACTCGCTGATGGCCATCGCCGCCTCCGGCCTGGCCGTGTGGGCGGCCTACAGCGCCGACACCACGATGGTCCCGGCGATCGTCGCACTGGCGCTGGTGGGGTTCCTCGGCTCGGCGGCGGTGTCCCGATTCCGGGTGCGGGACGACACATGAACCTCTGGCACCTGCTCGCGGGCTTCCTGATCCTGTTCGGGTCGACGCTCGCACTGACCGCCGCAGTCGGACTCGTACGCTTCCCCGACACCCTGACCCGGATGCATGCCGCCACCAAACCGCAGGTGATCGGACTGATCCTGGTGCTCGCGGGCGCCGCGATCCAGCTGGGCGGGCAGGGCAACGTCTGGACGCTGGCCCTGGTCGGGCTGTTCACCCTGCTCACCGCACCGGTGATCGCCCACCTCATCGGCCGCACCGCCTACCGCGAGCAGCGCCACCGCGACGGGCTGCTGCGCGTCAACGAGATGCGCGACGACGACATCGAGTAGTCCGCTCAGCGCACCGCGTGCTGGATCTCCCGCTGCGGCTGCTGCGGTTCCCGCACGCTCGCGAACCACGTCGCATGGAATGCCGCGGCCAGTCCGGCCAGCAGCCCGAGCACCACGGTGCCCGCCAGCACCGGGTAACCGGCCATCGGCACGGCGAGGTACCGGTAGGACAGCAGCAGCGCGGCCAGCACCGCCGCACCGCCGGCCACCAGCCGGATCCGGAACCATCCCCAGCCGCGCTCCGGCTCGCGCAGCGCCGAGTCGACCGTGAGGCACAGCACCGCACCCGCGACCAAGTCGACGCCGTAGTGGTAGCCGAAGCCCAGGGTGGCCGCCAGGGTGGCCAGCAGCCAGAACGCACCGCCCCAGCGCAACCAGCTCGGCGCGAGCCCGCCGTCGGTATCGCGCCGGGTGTGCAGGAAAACCGACAGCGCCCAGGCCGTGTGCATCGACGGCATGCAATTGCGCGGGGTCGCCGCATCGAACGGCAGCGGCACCGGATTCCGGTCGATCGGCGGCACCACGCCCGGCCAGTAGTTGCCCAGCTGCAACCCGTTGCCGTCCGGCCCATAGGCGAACATCGGCCCGACCACCGGGAACAGCACGTACACCAACGGGCCGATCAACCCGAGCACGAGAAACGTGCGCACCAGGTAGTGCGAGGGCCAGCGGCCCGACGACACCACCCCGCGCAGCTGCCACACGGCCACGACGATCGCCGCCACCGGCAGCTCGATGTATACCCAGTGCAGCACCGCGTAGACCCCCGGTCCGAGCGCGTCGATCGCGCGGCCGAGCACCCAGGACGGATCGCCCAGCGCGTGGTCGGCCAGCATCACGTACTCGTCGAGCACTGTCGGCCTGCCGATCACCGTGACGTGCAGCCACACGTCGCCGACCTTGGTGGCCAGGATGAGCAGCGCGCCGAGCGCGGCCGAGCGCAGTGCGTCGCGCCGTTCGACGCCTGTCCAGCGCAGCCACGCCAGCAGCGCCAGTCCGGTGAGCACGATCACGGGGCCGTTGCCGATCGCGAACGGCTCTCCGGCCAGCAACCGGGCGCCAGCCCACACCACATCGATGGCTACCGCGACGCCCACCGCGACCAGCCTCCGCCGGACCGAAATACCTACCAGCGCAAGGATCAACCCGGCCCACGGAACCGACATGGATTTGGGCGTGCCGACATAATCCCGCCACAGGCTCTCCAGCGGTCCTTCGAAACCCTGTCGAATGGCGATCACCTGCAACGCGATCAGCAGAGCCGGCACCGCGGCCACCGCCGCCCCGACCCGCACCCGGGTCCGCGGCTCGCGACTGCGCACGACCGCGCTTCCTACTCTGGATCCCGGGTTTTCGACAAGCACGACGACCATAGTAAACAGGGGGTGAACGGCGTCCCCCTGCCCAGCTGAACAGCAACCGACCTATCCGCGGCGCGTCGCTACTGGTTCAGCTCCTTGACCAGCGCGTCCACCACCGCGACCAAATCACCCTGCGACGCTGCGGCAACCCGGCGCTGCCGCTGATATGACGCGCCCCGCTTGGGGATCTCGGCGACCAAGGCGAGTTCGTCCGCACAGCCGATCCGCGCCGCTGTCGGCTCCAGCCGGTTCAGCAGGTCGTCGAGATCGTCGGTGACCAGCCGCTCATTGTTGTCGGCGTCGGTGATGATGATCGCGTCCAGCCCGTAGCGTGCGGCCCGCCACTTGTTCTCCTGCACATGCCATGGCGGCAGGGTGGGCATGGTCTCGCCCTCCACGACGCGCCGATCCAAATCGACGATCAGGCAGTGGATGAGCGCGGCCATCGCGGCCAGTTCGGCGCGGGTGGATATCCCGTCGCACACCCGCACCTCGATCGTGCCCCACTTCGGCGCAGGCCGAATGTCCCAGTGCATGCCGCCGAGCTGCGTGAACACACCGGTCTCGAGCTGGTCGTGCACGAAATGCTCGAACTGCGTCCAGTTTTCGAACTGGAACGGCAGCCCCGCGGTCGGCAACTGCTGGAACATCAGTGTCCGGTTGCTGGCATAGCCGGTGTCCGATCCGGACCACATCGGCGAGGACGCGGACAGCGCGAGCAGATGTGGGTAGGCCAGCAGCAACGAATTCAGGATCGGAAAGACCTTGTCGCGGTGCGAAACTCCGACGTGCACATGCACACCCCAGATCATCATCTGGCGCCCCCACCACTGAGTGCGCTCGATCAGCTCGTCGTAGTGTTCCGAGCGGGTCAGCTGTTGGGCCGACCACTGCGCGAAGGGATGCGTACCGGCGCAGAACAGGTCGACGCCGAGCGGGTCGGCCGCGCGCCGGACGGTGTCCATGGTGCCGGACAGATCCTCCACCGCCGCGCCGACGGTTTCGTGCACGCCCGTGACGATCTCCACGGTGTTGCGCAGCAGCTCCTTGGTCACCTGCGGCGTGCCGTCGTGGGCATGCAGGTCACCAACGGAATCGAAGACCGCCGCTGCGGTATTCGACAGGTCGCGGGTCACCTTGTCGACCAAGGCGATCTCCCATTCGACCCCGATGGTGGGCCGGGGCGAGCCACCGAAGGGAACGTGTTCGATTCCTGCCCCGGCCATATGGCACCGTTCTACTGGATGACGCCGCAGGCGACCCGGCCGCCCGCATCGCCGGTCGCCAGTGTCGTCTCGTCCGGACCCGCGACGCCGTCGGCGCGGACATAGCGGTTCGGGATGTTGCCGAAGTTGTCGGCGTTGGCGTGGATGATCAGGGCCTTGCCCTTGACATCGTCCAAGCTGACCGAGTCGGTGGTGGTGACCAGCTTCGCGGCGCCGTCGGAGCGCACTTCGAGCGAGGTCAGGTCACCGCTGGCCGGGTGCGCGTTGGCGCTGCCGACCTGCAGGTGGCCGCCGGCCGAGAGGAAGTCGCCCGCCGGGCCGCCGGTCGGGGCGACCGAGTTCGGCTCGCACTTGCCCACCGAGTGCACGTGCAGGCCGTGGAAGCCGGGACGCAGCCCGTGCGCCTCCACGGTGACCTGGAGGTGCTCGCCGTCCTTGGCGAAGTGAGCGGTGCCGACCGAGGCCCCCGAGGGATCCTTCAGCTCCACATTCACCCCGGGGTTGGTGTGCGGCGTACCGTGCTCGGTACCCTGCTCGCCCGCCGGTGCCGGGGAACCGGTCCATACCGGCGGAGTCGTGCCCTTGACGTCACTCGACTCCTGGCTGTTCGTGCAGGCGGCGAGGCCGAAGACCGCGACCGCGAGCAGCGGGGTCGCAGTCCGCCAGGACGGGCGTCGAGTAGTGGACGGGGCCATCGGGGAACTCCTTTACGAGTACCGAGTTTACGAGTAAAGCTGGGTGGACACGTTCGTTACCGGACAGAATGATGCCACGCCCACCGTGTCGCGCCCCTGACCGGGCCGCCCACTCATTGCCCGTCCGACGCGCGCGAACGGCGGCTACATCGGTCAGTTACCCGTGACGATCACCGTTACACCCGGCGCCGAGTCCCCGATCGCGCTCGACTTCGGTGCGACGGCCGCGTCGAGTTCATCCGCGATGGCCTGCGCCGCCTCCTTGTCGCCGGGCGAATTGCCGTAGTACACCGTGGTTTTCGCGATAGTGGACCCCGGATAGTTCCCGGTTTCCGCGATCGTCCACCCGTTCGACGAGAGCTGGTCCGCCGTCTTGGCCGCGAGCCCGGCCACCATGCTGTTGTTGAGCACGCGTACCGGCACCGAACGGGCCGCTGTGGTGCTGGTCGCCGCGATAGTGGAGGAGGCGGCCGGGACCGGCGCCTTGGGCGCCGTCGTGCTCGCCGGGACCTGGGGAGCCGCGCTCGCGCTGGAGGTCTCCGGCTGACTCGGTCCCGAGGCGTCGGTGTCGGCGTCGGAATTCGACAGCGACATCGCGCCGAGACCTGCGAAGACGATGGCCAACGCGATCAGCACCATCGCCAGGGCACGCAACGGTGGCCCACCGGAGGTGGGATTCGGGTAGCTCACCCTCGCGAGCCTAGTCGCACCGGGTGGGTCGAGGCCCGCATCGCCGGGTCAGACCTGGAAGCCGAGTCGCCGCGCCGCCCGCGCCTTCTGTCTGCTCGCACGGAGTCTGCGCAGCCGCTTCACCAGCATCGGATCCACCGACAGCGCCTCGGCTCGGTCGACAACGGCGTTGAGTACCTGGTAGTACCGGGTCGGCGACATGCCGAACAGCTCGCGGATCGCTTCTTCCTTCGCCCCCGCGTACTTCCACCACTGCCGCTCGAAGGCGAGGATGTCGAGTTCGCGGCGGCTCAGACCGTGGCCGTCGCCCTGCTCGGCATGCGCCGATTCCGCCGTGACATCGTCGCTCGCGGAAGGGCCGTCCTCGATCTCGGAAAGATTCCGTGCCGCTGCGCCGTCCATCTCGCTCCCTCGCCGAGTGACCACCAGACGAAAATGACGCTTGTACGTCGCGGAACATTCAACCACGCGCGCCGCGAAACGCCCGGTCCACGGCGCGGCGTGTTCGCTACCTGCCGGTAGCGGGTGCGTCGCACTCGAGGCACCCGAAGCGCTGTGACGAGGAACCCACGGCAATAATTGGCCCATGGCAATCCTCCCGATCGTGATCGTAGGCGACCCGGTTCTGCACAATCCGACCGAGCGCGTCACCCAATCGCCGGAGGAATTGGCTCCGCTGATCGCGGACATGTACGACACGCTGGACGCGGCGCACGGCGTCGGACTCGCGGCCAACCAGGTCGGCGTCGGGCTGCGCTTGTTCGTCTACGACTGCCCCGACCTCGGCGCGGACGGCACCGCGACCCGCCGCCGCGGGGCGGTGATCAATCCGGTGCTGGAGACCTCGGAGATCCCGGAGACCATGCCCGACCCGGACGACGACGAAGAAGGGTGTCTGTCGGTGCCCGGCGAGCAGTTCCCCACCGGCCGCGCCGAATGGGCCAAGGTGACCGGCACCGACGAGCACGGCAACCCGGTCGAGGTGGAGGGCAAGGGTTTCTTCGCCCGCATGCTCCAGCACGAAGTGGGCCATCTCGACGGGTTCCTCTATGTGGACGTGCTGATCGGACGCCACGCGCGGGCGGCGAAGAAGGCGATCAAGCGGAACGGTTGGGGCACACCGGGTTTGAATTGGCTGCCCGGCACCGACGCCGACCCGTTCGGGCATGACGACTGACCCCGGCGCCGGCCTGCCCGATATTCCGCTCGGCCGCCGCGTGGTGCTGCGCTACCAGCTGCCCGCGGGCTATCCGCAACCGCTCACCGATGTGATCGGCGAACTCGTCTCGCTGGACCCGCCGACCGTGCGCGGCGCCGACGGTCAGGTCGTCTCGGTGGCGCCGGACCGGGTGATCGCGCTGAAAGCCATTGGCCCGCGGCCGATTCGTACCAAAGAGATCCGCGCTCTGGAGGCCGCCGCGGCCTACGCCTGGCCGGGCGTCGAGCACGCCTGGATCGACGGCTGGCTGGCGCGCGCTGGCCACGGCTACACCGGCCGGGCGAATTCCGCTGTGCCGCTGGGTAGCTCGGAGCGGTCGGCTGTCGTGTCCGTGGAGACACTGCACCGGATCAGCGAGTGGTACACCGCGCGCGGCCTGCCCCTGCAACTCGCGCTGCCCGATCGGCTCGCCCCGGTGCCCCCCGGCTGGCACAGCTGGCGGGAGACGCTCATGCTGGCCATCGATATCGATAGTTTCATTCTGCCACAGGGACCTTCGATGGTGCGCATCGCGCCCGAACCGAACGACGACTGGCTGACCATGCACCGCCACAGCGGCGAAGACCCTGCCGCGCAGGAGGTTTCCCCTCCCACGCCGCTTCCCGAGGTGCTGACCGCGGTCCACGACGGCGAGCTCGGCTTCGCCTCGCTCGGCCTGCCGCGACCGATCGCGATCGGTCGCGGCGCTCTCACCACCGCGCCGGACGGACGGCGCTGGGTCGGCCTCACCTGCGTGGCCGTCGCCGCCGCGCACCGCAGGCACGGACTGGGCTCGCTGGTCTGCGCCGAGCTGCTGCGCTGGGGCGGCGACCGCGGCGCGACGCACGCGTATCTGCAGGTGGAGGCCACCAACGTGGCCGCCCGCGCGATGTACCGCGAGCTGGGCTTCGTCGAGCACCACGCCTACCGGTACGCGGCACCGGAGCCGCTCGCCGAACCCGGCGGCCTGCGGTAGAACGGACCTGTCACCCCTCGTGAAGGAAGTGCTTTCGTGCGTCTCGCCACCTGGAACGTCAACTCGATCCGCTCCCGGCTCGATCGCGTCGCGGACTGGCTGGACCGCCAGGACATCGACGTGCTGGCCATCCAGGAGACCAAGTGCCGGGACGACCAGTTCCCGTTCGAGCGCTTCGACGAGCTCGGCTACGAGGTGGCCCATCTGGGCATCAACCAGTGGAACGGGGTGGCGATCGTCTCCCGAGTCGGTCTCACCGACGTCGAACTGGCCTTTCCGAACCAGCCGGGCTTCGACCGGGACGCGGGCGAAGCACTGATCAGCGCGCCGGTGGTCGAGTCCCGCGCGATCGGAGCCACCTGCGGCGGCGTGCGGGTATGGAGCCTGTACGTGCCCAACGGCCGCACACCGCACGATCCGCACTACGCCTACAAGCTGGAATGGCTTGCCGCGCTGCGCGACAACGGCACGCGCTGGCTGGCCGAGGATCCGCAGGCGAAGATCGCGCTGGTGGGCGACTGGAACATCGCGCCGACCGACGACGATGTGTGGTCCGTGGAATACTTCGCCGACAAGACACACACCTCGCAACCGGAACGTGACGCCTTCAACGCCGTCATCGAGGCCGGGTTCGCGGATGTCATGCGTCCGTTCGCGCCCGGACCCGGCGTCTACACCTACTGGGACTACACCCAGCTGCGTTTCCCGCGTAAAGAGGGGATGCGCATCGATTTCATCCTCGCTTCCCCGGCGCTGGCCGCCACCGTGACCGACGCGATGGTCGACCGCGAGGCGCGAAAGGGCAAGGGCGCCAGTGATCACGCTCCGGTGATCGCCGAATTCACCGACCACCCCCAGCACTCGTGATCCGGCCGACGCAACCGCCCTACCCGCGCCGGACCAGTGGGAATCGGCCGACCGGCACGGTTGGATCGAGCGGCATGGGTAGCGATCCGGCCGCGCAGCGGCAGCGCGCGCAACATCTCGGCCCGCAGCGCCGCCGCCCGCAGGTGCTCGACACCGCACTCGCCATCGCGGTGGAGCACGGCATCGCCGCGGTCACCATGGCGGCCATCGCGGAGCGCATGAACGTGACCAGGCCGGTGGTGTACGCCTGCTTCGCCGACCGCGTCGAGCTGATCGGGGCGCTGATCCAGCGCGAGGAGAACTACCTGATCAGCGGCATGCTCGAGGTGGCGACCCCGCGCGATGTCGACGCCGACGAGACCGTGTTCGTCGCGGGCTTCCGCGCACTGCTGGCGAAGGCCGCGAGCAGACCCGACGCGTGGCGGCTGATGTACGGCAATCCCGATCCGGCCGTGGCGGATTCGTTCGGCCGGGGCCGCGCGCTGACCGTCGAGCGCTGCACCGGACTGTTGCGGCCGACCTTGCGCGCCTGGGGCATCGAGGACGCCGAGCGCAAGCTGCCCGTGCTGGTGGAGCAGTGGGTGTCCGCGGGCGAAGCGGCGGTGCGCACGCTGCTCGCCGACCAGGACGGCTGGACACCGGAGGATCTCGGTGCGTTCGTCGGCGCCGCGGTCTACCGGGCGCTGCGGAACGCCTGAGCATCCGGCTGACATTTGTTCGATGAACACGGACATTGATAGGCAATTCGACCGGCCAGTGGGCGGTAGTCCGGCAAAGTTGGCGCGACAGGGTCGCGTTTCCGCTCCACCCGCCAAGCCCGATCACTACAGTGGTGATCAACTATCCGACCAGCGGCTGGCGGAGGAACGGTCATGGCGTTCTATCGGCACGTGGGTGCGGTACCGCCGAAGCGGCACACCCAGCATCGCGACGAGCAGGGTCGGCTCTACTACGAGGAGCTGATGGGCGAGGAGGGCTTCTCCGGTGACTCCTCGCTGTTGTATCACCGCGGCCTGCCGCCCGCGCTCGTCGATTCGACGGTGTGGGAGCTGCGCGATCAGACGACGAAGCCGAACCATCCGCTGCGCCATCGTCATCTCCGCCTGCATGCCCTGTTCCCCGGGGACACCCCCGCCGAGACCGATCCGGTGACCGGGCGGCGGCTGCTGCTCGGCAACGCGGACGTGCGCATCTCCTACGTTGTCGCCAAGGGCGGATCGCCGCTGTACCGCAACGCCATCGGTGACGAGCTGGTGTACGTGGAATCCGGCGCCGCGATGGTGGAAACCGTGTTCGGTCCGCTGTCGGCGCGCCATGGCGACCAAGTGCTGATCCCGCGGGCCACGACCCATCGCTGGCTACCCACCGGACCGGAGCCGTTGCGCGCCTACGTAATCGAGGCGACGGGCCACATCACACCGCCCAAACGCTACCTGTCCAAGTTCGGCCAGCTGCTCGAGCACGCGCCGTATTGTGAGCGCGACCTGCACGGACCGGCCGAGACGATCACCTCGACCGGAACCGACGTGGAGGTGCTGGTCAAGCATCGCCCCGGCGGGCAGGTCGTCGGCACCCGCATGGTCTACGCCACCCACCCCTTCGACGTCGTCGGCTGGGACGGCTGCCTGTACCCGTTCACCTTCAACATCGCCGACTTCGAACCGATCACCGGCCGCATCCACCAACCGCCCCCGGTCCATCAGGCTTTCGAGGGCGGCAACTTCGTCATCTGCAATTTCGTACCGCGCAAGGTGGACTACCACCCGCTATCGATCCCGGTACCGTACTACCACTCCAACGTCGACTCCGACGAGATCATGTTCTACTGCGGCGGGAACTACGAGGCCCGCAAGGGGTCCGGGATCACGCAGGGCTCGGTATCGGTGCACCCCGGCGGCTACGCACACGGACCGCAGCCCGGCGCGTACGAGAACAGCATCGGCATCGAGTACTTCGACGAGCTGGCCGTAATGGTCGACACCTTCCGGCCGCTGGAACTCGGTGAAGGCGCGCTGGCCTGCGAGGACCCGACCTACGCGTGGACTTGGTCCGGGCGGGGGCCCGCATGAGGACCAGGGTCGAGGTACCCGCCGAATCCCTGTTCGGACCGGACAACCTGCCCTATGGCGTGTTCGCCCCGATCGGGCAAGACTTCCGAGTGGGTGTTCGGTACGGCGATAAGGTCATCGATCTGGCTGCGACACTTCAGGATCCCGTGTTCGCCGGTCCCGATCTGAATGGGTTTCTGACGCAGGGGCCCGCGCGCTGGCGCGAAGCACGGGAACAGGTCCGGGAACTGGTGGACCGCGAGATCGATGGTGGCGCAGTTCATCCCGTCGCCGATGTGGCGTTGCGACTGCCGGTCCGGATCGGCGATTACGTGGACTTCTACGCGAGCATCGATCACGCGACGAACCTCGGCCGTCTGTTCCGGCCCGAGGGTGAACCGCTACTGCCCAATTGGCGTCACCTGCCGGTCGGCTACCACGGCAGAGCAGGCACCGTGGTGGTGTCGGGCACCGAGGTGACTCGGCCGTGTGGCCAGCGCAGAACCGATTCGGGCGCACCGGATTTCGGCCCGTCCCGGCGCCTGGATATCGAAGCGGAGCTCGGGTTCGTGATCGGCCTCGGCTCGGACCTCGGCGCGCCGGTGGAGATCGACGAGTTCGCCGACCGGGTCTTCGGCGTCGCACTGGTCAACGACTGGTCCGCCCGCGACATCCAGGCGTGGGAGTACCAGCCGCTCGGCCCATTCCTCGGCAAGTCGTTCGCGACCTCGATCTCCCCGTGGATCACCCCACTGGCCGCCCTGGAGTCCGCCCGGATACCCCTGCCGGAGCAATCACCCACGCCGCTGCCCTACCTGCGCGGAACGCAAGACTGGGGCCTGGACATCGATCTCACCGTGATGTGGAACGGCCAACCAGTCGCGTATCCGCCCTACGCCAGGATGTACTGGTCACCGGCGCAGATGCTGGCCCATCTCACCGCGAACGGCGCGTCCACCCGCCCCGGCGACCTGTACGCCTCCGGCACCATCTCCGGCCCCGCCCCGAGCCAGCGCGGCTCGTTCATCGAATTGTCGTGGGGTGGAACGGAACCTGTCCCGGTGAACGACCAGAAACGCACCTTCCTGGAAGACGACGACGAGGTCACCATCACCGCATCGGCTCCGGGCCCACAGGCAGCACGAATCGGATTGGGCGAGGTGACGGGCCGCATCCGTCCCGCCCGCACGCGCTGATACCCCGGAATTGGTACCCCCGGAATCGAGGGCTTAGCAGAAGATCCTGCGGCCAGTACCGTCTCTCACCGGAGGAGTAACCCATCGGGGACCATGTAGGAGAAGGATTATGAAACGCGCGTTAGCCGGACTCGTCGTAGCCGGTGCCCTGTTGATCCCCGGACACTTCGCCACCGCGACCGCAACGGCGTCCCCCGCCCCGGTGGCCGACTCCGGATCCTCCTCGACCGGCTCCGGCTGCACCTCCAGCCAACCACCAACCTGCAGCTCCCCCCTCGCCTACCTGTTCATCCAACTCGTCGAGGCCCTGGCCACCGGCTCCGCCGCCGCCCGCTGACGCGCTCTCGTCGAATCTGCACACGCTGGACCCCATCTGTCAGCACCGACAGATGGGGCGGCGGTTGATCGTCTGCCTACGGGCTATCCAGCCCGGGTTTCCAGCGCGTTGCGGATCAGGTTCCGTGCCTCCTCTCCGGTGACAGACTTTTTCGCCAGCACATCGAAGGCGCGACCATAGAGTGCTATCTCTCGCGGCTGGGTAATGGTGATGCCAGCCGTGTGGCCTTCAACTTTCACTATGCGGTTATCGAACATGAAGAAGTTTTCAACTACAACCAAACCCTCAGCGATGCGCGGCACAATACTCAGCGTTACCCGCGGCATACCGATAACCGAATAAAGCCTGTCAAGCTGACCGATCATCACCTGATCACTCCCGAAGGTAGTGTAAAGCGACTGCTCGGCCAAAATAATATGAAACCGCCTCCCTCGCTGATAAAGGATGCGCTGGCGTTCCATCCGCTTCGAAACGGCTTCGTCCAGGTCGTCAGGAATCTGATAGAACGCTATGACGTTTTTCATGATCGCCGTCGCGTAGTCGGCGGTTTGTAGCAGACCCGACACTACGGCCGGTTCCCAGTTGCGAATGAACGTCGCTTGTGATTCGAGCTTCAGCGTCTGCTGCTGCCGACGCTTCATCCCGGTACCGAGTATCTGCCGCCACTCGATATATGCAGAGTTGATGTTGTGGAGACTGGCGAGAAGGTCTGAAAGCTGATCCCCAGCTTCGGCGTGACGGCAGTAAGCGCGGATGTCGGCATCTGCCGGACGAATGACGCCGTACTCTATTTTCGAGACCTTGGTTTCGTGCCAGCCAGCACGGCGGGCAAGCTCCCGGCCGGTCAGGTTTCCCCGGCGACGTATTTCCCGTAGCCGTTTACCGAGAGCTTCCCGTGCCTCCTGTACCGAATCAGTCACTGGCGCGATGTCACCCGTGCGTATTCAGAGGAAGGTGTTGCCAATGCCCAGAGGCGATCTCTGATGCTTCGGCAGTAAGAGACAATACCAGGGTCGGTCGATACTGCCGAACTACCAACCGCACGACCATCCATGCCCGTAAGGTTGAATGCAACCGCTTCGTTGTCAATCAACCACCAATCGTCTTTCGGCACTTCTCCGGCAAGGCGACGGGGAAGGTATCGGATATCTTCGCCCGCTTCCTCATTGAACGCTGCCATAGCGAGAGACCAGCGATGGTAATCACTATGCGGAACAGTGACGACTCGCACCCTTCTGAACGATACACCACGCGCCGTAAGTTCTTTCACGAAACCGGACCAGCTCTTATACCATTCCCGGTAGTCGAACGGTTCGTTGTTCAAGAACCGTTGGAATGGTTCATCCTCGGACGGAACTCCGTACTCGTCTCGGACTTCCAGGTGGAATGCTTCGTACCGGGATTCTGCCAGAATTTCACGATTCGGCCGGAACTCCACCGAAATACGTCCTTTCCATCTTCGGGACCTCGATAGCGGTTTCGTAAGTCTCCATGGTCAACTGGTCCAGCACCTCAGTCTGCGTGACTGGTCGGCCGGTGAGGGTGAATGTGCCACGCCCGGTGTCGCCGAGCATGGCACCAATGTAGGTACATGGTTCAGCAAACCCTGTCAGCAAGTGTGGAATCTCAACCGTCTCAGGGCGGTCGGTCTTCCACCCCACAACCAGGTAGCTACCCCGGTCAGTGGCGAAGAGCGTTGGGCAGCCGTCGTGGTTCGATCCACCGCTACCCAGGAACCGCAAGCGCATGATGTCTGCTCCTGGCATGGCTATGTTCTCCTGTCTGGTGCTATGCAGGGTCTTGCACCGGTGCCTTCTGATGATCCTGCTTCATCGCCATGTTTGTGGCTGAATCTTCTTTCCTCTGCAAGCTTTTGCATACTCGTGGATTGACCTGGATCTGAGTTCGTAGCGTCTGTGCCCAGCCCACGACGCTAGGAGGACCCTGATGGCTGCACTACCGCAACGCGTTCCGGATACGTCCGACATCCCGGACGGCCCAGCAGCCGAGCCGTTGCCCGCGGAGTGGCTGGACCTCATAGCGGCGGCGACCCGCCGATGGGCCGAACAGACGCCCCGGAGCACGGGTGGAGCGTCCCCGTGCTCCGGTGGCAGCCAGGCCATCTGCAAGATCGGCGCGACCGGCACCCCCGACAGCGGAATGGACATCTAATGCCGGATTGGCACGAATTCAATGCGCCGATTGGCGTGGCAGCAGCAGTCGTCGCGCTGATCGTGGGAGCCTTCTTCCCGGCAAGCAGGTGGTGGCGAAGGCCGTTGCAGGGACCGAGCATCCATTACATCGCAGAGCGTGTCAGCCACGAGGAGTTGTGCCTCTTGGGTTGGCCACCGTTGGGATGGCCAGCAGTGGAGCCGCAGGACCGCCCAGAGTTCAGGCCCGGCGATGCAAATGTGCTCATGCGGGTGCATCGAGAGTGCGATGCGGGCGAGTGCTCATGGAAAACCGCTGCGGTCGAGACGTTGCGGGTCACCGGCCGGATGAAACCGAGCACGTACCGCGACGGCCAGATCATCTCTGACCTGCTGAGCGGGCAGCACGTTCGTGAACTAGGATAGCGAATCCTATTGTGACACAAGGATTCACACCAGGTTTGTCCAATCCCGTTGGGCGTTGGTTCCTTCGAGCTCCCAAGTCAATGACGGCGAGTAGACCCGTCAACCAGAAATCGCACCAACGCGGTTCCACGTGCCGCAACTCAACCGGGGGTTCCTGATGAAGGTAGGAAGGTCGGTCGCCACGGCGAGCGTCGTGCTCGGGTTACTCGTGGCGGTGGGCTTCAGCGCATCGGCGGCCGAAGCGGCTCCACAGCTGTGGGCCGCCTGCGGGAGGTCCTCGCCCGAGGACAAAGTGGTTGCTACATACAGCAAGGCACAACTCCTGTGCGGAAACGACAAATTTGGGTTCCGCCATATCCAGAACCGTCACGGGGACGAATGGCAGCAGTTGGCTGCCATCGAGAATCGGAACTGGCGCGATATCGCCGACATGGCGCTCGCGAAGGCGCTGGACAACCCGGACCGCACGGTGAATCAGGGCCGAGGCACCTCCTGTTACTCTGGCCAGATCTACCTGGTCAACTTCGCTACAGGAGCGATCGCCAAGACTGTCCAGCCCAGCGTGATCGTCTCCAATGACGGACGAATCATCACGGCGTTTCCAGGAGGGGGATGTGCCTGACCCATCGGTGTTGGATCTGGTCGGCTCGGTGATCGATGCCGGACGGGACTGGAACCTGGAGATCACCTCCGATTCTCGGGGCGATTTGTGGATCACCGGTCGAGGCGGCTCGCCGATACGTCCGGCTGTGCCGATCAGGTTCACAGAAGATGCGCTGCTCGCGTATTACCGAAGTATCGCCGAGGATCCCGGCCGTCAGGAGCAGTCACCGTGGGAGTGGTGGATGACCTTGATGTCGACCCACCTGTACGAATCGCTCTACGAGATGGGCAGAATCGGCAAGCCTTGTGTCGTGGTTATCGGGGCCACCGGCTTCACGGCTTCCCCGGCCAATGATCGCGACGTGACATAGCCCCGCCTTCCCCGCCGGGATGCGGCGTCGGTGACGTCACATCCCGAGCAAAGTGCGATGGGAAGCTCGTCACGGCGTGGTGGACCGGGGTGGTCGACGGGTACCGTGAGCAAGGTCGTCCGCAAGATCCGCCTGGCCGGGCAGGCTCATCAGCAAGGTCAATTTGGATGAAGCCAAACGAGATTCGCACCGCAGGTGTACTCATCGACTTGACTGCCACCGCCGCACTGAACCGCGACACGATGCAGTTGGTCGCCTTCGGCAACATCGCCCTCGACACCGCACACCGCACGCACTCCGGTTACCTCGCCCGCCGACTCCACGACCTACGCGAACACCTGCGCCACTGGGCGGCGACACTCACGTCCGTCACCTCGACCACAGATCGCAGCCCTACCGTCGTCAACGACCACTACAAGGAGAGACGTTGCTCAACGACACTGACCGCGGCCGGGTCTTCCGCAACGCCTGGATCGAGGGCGTGCGCAACTTCTACCCAGGAGAACCCAAACCTGGCTATGTCGCTGGGTGGGAAGACATGCCCGACTGGGAGCAAGCCGCCGCGATCGCCGTGTACGACCAAGTCGCCGAATTCTTGACGGCGACCGACGGTAGTGCCAACAAACTCACCCCCGAGCAAAAGGGGCGCTGGGTGGCGCTGTGCTGGATCGGGCAAATCCACAAGCACTTCTCCGATCCGAAACCGTCCTACGTGGCCGATTGGGACGACATGCCCGACTGGCAGCGCAAAACCGATTCACATATCTTCGCAGTGATCGAGGCCACCGTAGCCTCAGCCTCGACCAGCCAATAGCAACCGGTTCACCCGACATCAGGACTGTTTGCGCCGCCGCCCGCCGGAGTCCGGCGGGCGGCGAGCGGTTGTCTACGAGACGACCGGCAGATAGACCGCGTTGCCGCTGCTGGCGAACTCGGCGGATTTCTCCGCCATGCCTGCGGTCAGCGCCTCGGTCTCGTTCAGGCCCTGCTTGGCGGCGTATTCGCGGACGTCGGCGGAGATCCGCATGGAGCAGAACTTCGGGCCGCACATGGAGCAGAAGTGTGCGGTCTTGGCGGGTTCGGCGGGGAGGGTCTCGTCGTGGTATTCGCGCGCGGTGTCGGGGTCGAGTGACAGCGCGAACTGGTCGCGCCAGCGGAATTCGAAGCGCGCCTTGGACAATTCGTTGTCCCGGTCTTGTGCGTGCGGGTGTCCCTTGGCGAGGTCGGCGGCGTGGGCGGCGATCTTGTAGGTGATCACGCCCACCTTCACGTCGTCGCGGTTGGGCAGGCCGAGGTGTTCTTTCGGCGTGACGTAGCAGAGCATGGCGGTGCCCGCCTGCGCGATGATCGCGGCGCCGATCGCCGAGGTGATGTGGTCGTAGGCGGGTGCGATGTCGGTGGCGAGCGGGCCGAGGGTGTAGAACGGCGCCTCCTCGCACAGCTCCTCCTCGAGCCGCACGTTCTCGACGATCTTGTGCATAGGCACGTGGCCGGGGCCTTCGATCATCACCTGCACGCCATGCGATTTCGCGATCTTGGTCAGTTCGCCGAGGGTGCGCAGCTCGGCGAACTGCGCCTCGTCGTTGGCGTCGGCGATGGAGCCGGGCCGCAGGCCGTCGCCGAGGGAGAAGGTGACGTCGTAGCGCGCGAGGATCTCGCAGAGTTCCTCGAAGTGCGTGTACAGGAACGATTCCTGATGATGCGCAAGGCACCATGCGGCCATGATCGACCCGCCGCGCGAGACGATGCCGGTGACGCGCTTGGCGGTGAGCGGCACGTAGCGCAGCAGCACCCCCGCGTGCACGGTCATGTAGTCCACGCCCTGCTCGCACTGCTCGATCACGGTGTCGCGGTAGATCTCCCAGGTGAGCGCGGTCGGATCGCCGTTCACCTTCTCCAGCGCCTGATAGATCGGCACGGTGCCGACCGGGACCGGGGAGTTGCGCAGAATCCACTCGCGCGTCTCATGGATGTTCTTGCCGGTGGACAGGTCCATGATGGTGTCGGCGCCCCAGCGGGTTGCCCACACCATTTTCTCCACTTCCTCGGCGATCGACGAGGACACGGCCGAGTTGCCGATATTCGCGTTGATCTTGACCAGGAACTTCTTGCCGATGATGGTCGGCTCGAGCTCCGGGTGCTTGTGGTTGGCCGGGATCACCGCGCGGCCTGCCGCCACCTCGTCGCACACCAGCTCCGGCGAAACTCCTTCGCGTGCGGCGATGAAGCGCATTTCCGGCGTGACGATGCCATGACGCGCCCAGGCGAGCTGGGTGCGCGGACCCTCTGCTGTGGGCTTGATCCAGGTGTCGCGCAATTTCGGTAGACCGGCTAGATCGATGGTCGCCGTATCGTCGGTGTACGGACCCGACGTGTCGTAGACGTCGAAGTGCTCACCGTTGGTCAGGTTGACCCGGCGCACCGGAATGCGCAGGTCGTCGACCTCGAGATAGTGCTTGACGCTGCCCTCGATGGGGCCGGTGGTGACGCTGTCGACAGGCGTGGAACTGCCGTCGGACGCAGCGGCGGGTGCCATTCTTCCTCCCTACGCCGGCATTACCCGGTCAGGTTCATACGGTCGACGGCCCTGACGCCTCTCGGCTAGCCGTCCTCTCAGCCCGCTGGTGCGAGCCCCCGTTGGTGATGAAATTTCCCGCCCGACCATACCCGGCGCGGCCGCGCGCGTGTCGGGGGATTCGACAGGCTCGGGAGAACCCCCAGGTCGACGGCCCAAAGAGGATGCCCCCGACCGGGAGCGGCTCCCGGCTGGCCGAGGGCGTCCGGCGGAAACCGCCTCAGCGCTCGCGCGGGCCGATCGGGAATCCGAGCGCGCCGAAGGTCGCGTTGAGGTTGATCTCGATCTGGGACAGCAGCGCATCGGCGTCCGCGAGCATGGACACCACGTCCTCGGTGCGGCAGCCGACCTGGTCAGGTGCGCCCGGCGCCAGCCGTTCCTGCAACCAGTTCATGCCGAGTGACGGCAAGCTCAGGTGCTCGCTGAGGTGGTCGCGCTGGTGGTCAGTTGCTTTCTGTGGGCTCCGGCGTGGCGGAGTGGTCCGGCAAGCCGTGGGTGCGGCGAGCTTCTTTCATCTCTGCCTCGTAGATGTGGCGGCGACCGTCGAGGAGTTCGTCGCGGACCGCGCGTTCGATGCTGCGGAACAGGTCGTAGTAGCCGTCGTCGTATGCCTCGACGACCTGGAATGTCCAGCGTCCGGCGAGGACGTTGCGGCCGATCAGCTCGGTGGATATCCGGTCGGCGATCTTCGGGTGGCCCGCTTCGCGGAGCATGTCCACCACCGTGTCGAGCATAAGGTCGGCGCGGCCGGTCAGTTGGTGGAAGGCGTACAGGTGGCCGCGGGCGCGCTCGGTGGTCTCCAGAGCTTCCGAGAGCTTGCCCGTGGCGGCGACCGTGGCGTCATCGACGCCATCGGGCCGGCGGTGACGAAGGGCCGGGCGATCGGTCATGACCTCACTCCTTGTCTCCATACGGGCTGCGGCCGTGATCTCCGCGGGGCGTTCTGGCCGGACATCGGAGATCGAGACGCTCGTGTAGCAGCGGCGTACCCGGGAACGCCGTTGTCAAGCACCGGCTGGATCAGCGGACCGGCAAGATCAGTCGGCCCCCGGCTATCGTCGAGATATGACCCGCAGCACCTCCGCCGAGCGGCCTGCCGCTACTGGGTCCCGGCGTTGGATCCGTGGTCTCGACGCTCATCGACGACCTGACCCGATTCATCACCGTCGTCCATGCGGGACGCCGAGCCTCCCCGTAAACCTCGCCCAGGGGTCGGCCCCCGATAGCGAAATCGCGTGGCGTGCAGGTGATGATCGCCCGCCCTATCCTCCCGCGCGCAGCTGGGCCGTCACCCGCAACGACGTCTCGTGCAGCCGGTTGAACACCTCCAGCACGAGTTCCATCTGCTCGGCCGTGTAATCCGCCATCGCCGCACCGAATTCCCTCGCCAGGATCTCGTAGTGCGGGGCGATCTCATTGATTCGTTCCTGGACGACACTCACGATGACCCGCCGCCGGTCCTGTTCGTCGTGCTCGCGGCGGACATAACCGGCCTTGAGTAGCCGGTCGATCATCCTGGTGATCGCGCCGGTGGTCAGGCCCGTCTGCGTCGCGAGCTCCCCCGCGGTGGCCGGGCCGCCGAGGCGAAGCAGGTTCAGGCAGCGCAGGTCGGTCACGTGCAGGCCGAGTCGATCGGCGACCGCCTGGTGCATCATCACGGCGTCGGTGGCGCTGCGTTGGGCGGCCATGGTCAGCGCCACGTCCAACTCGGCACGCTTCGGCATGTTGACAACCTCGGCTCACTCGGTCAATATCTTACTCAGTCAACTACTTATTCGATCAGTTGTTGATCGATTCATCTTACTGGAGAAGCCATGACCGTCGACCAGCGCACCGACGAAGACGCCATCCGGCAGCTGCTCACCCAGCAGGCAGAAGCGTGGAACCACGGCGATGCCGAAGCATTCGCCGAGGTGTTCACCGAGGACGCGGACTACGTCACCTGGGTGGGCTCACACTTCAAAGGCCGCGCGGCGATCGCCACCTCACATATGTCGCTGTTCGAGAAGTACTTGAAGGGCACCCGATTGGACGGGGAGATCACCCAGCTCCGTTTCCTCACACCCGATGTCGCGGTTATCCACAGCAAGGGCGCGGTGCTCAAAGGCAAGCAACGGCGCACGCGCCGCAACACCAAGATGCAGACCACCGTCGCCGTGCGACAGGACGGCCGATGGCTGCTCGCCGCCTTCCAGAACACCAAGTACCACTGGCTGATGGAAACCATTGCCGCGCGGTTCGATTCACGCCAAGCACCGTCGGCGTCGGCCGAATAGGCTCCCGCCCGAGTGGATCATCGGGTCCAAGGCAGGCAACCGGCAAGCCGGAGGCGGGTCGCCAATCCGGAGGAGATGCCTGCGCTGGAACCGTTGCCTGCGGTGAGAGCCAGCAGAACGTCCCCACCGAGCCCGGCGCCGAAGGAACATCCCAGCAGGTTGAGGTCGATCCAGATGACTTCGGCGGGCGCACCGGGTGCGGGCTCCTCGGCATGCGCCGGGCTTGCTCCGGCCATGATGGCGGCGGCCAGCATCACGGCGATGGCGCCGCCCTTGATGGATCGCACTTGTCCTCCTGGTGCGCGCTCGGCGCGGTTCTCGTGCCCGGTGGTCGATCTGATGCGTTGCGGGCGTCCGTCGCGCCTGGCCGACGGGCCGCCGCGTAAATGATTGACCAATCGGGCGCCGGGGGAAACGCACCGGAGGGACACGTCACACTCGCACACTTCTCGGCCAGGTCAACGACTTTCGAAGCATGATCGCCGCCGCGCGGAAGCAGCCGGAAACCGCACGGCAGCCACACTGCGAACACGAAAGCGTGCTCGGAGCTTCCGGACACGCACTGCCGCCCGCTAGCGAAGGATCTGATCGATCAGACGCCGGGCGGCACGATCGGTCCGCTCGGCCTCGCCGGTGATCAATCGATCCTGGAGTATGCCGCGTAGGCCCGAAACCAGCAGGGTCGCCACCACTTCCGGATCGTCGGCAACATCGAGACGGCGAAGCCCGCCGGTGAGCGCCGAGATGAAAGTGGCGATGGCCGCGGTGGCATAGTCCGCGTACGGACTGCGGGGGGCGCAGGCCGCACCGAGGACCTGGAGCATCACCTTGACGCTCGTGCTGCCCGCACCCGAGGTGTTGGCGGTCCAGAAATCCCACAGCCGCTCGCGGAGTTCGGCCACGCCGGTGATGTCGGCGAACAGGGCCGCGATGTCGGGACGCTGGGTCGCGAGCGCTTGGACCAGCAGCTCTTCCTTGGTCGTGAAGTAGTAGATCAGCATGCGCGAGCTGGTGCCGAGTTCGGCGGCCAGCGGGCGCAGCGAGAGGTCCGCCAAGCCGTGATCGGCGATGTAGTGCACCACGGCGGCGAGCAGTTCGGCGCGTTTGGCGTGGTCGAGGGGACGGGCCATGAGTTGACTGTAGCGACTGGTACAGGTATTCATGTCATCGTGACTGTAACAATCGCTTCAGAAACTCGGGATTCGGTCGTGGTCACCGGATACGCGGCGACCACGTCGCTCGCCGACGACATGGACACGACCTGGTCCGAACTGCTGGCGGGACACAGCGGAATCGGCGTGCTCGAGGACGACTTCGTAGCCGAGTACGACTTGCCGATCCGCATCGGCGGGAAGCTGAAGTCACAGCCCGGCGCCGAGTTGACCCGGATCGAACAGCGCCGCCACTCCTACGTCCAACAAATGGCGCTGGTGCTCGGCCGCCGGGTCTGGCGCTCGGCGGGCGCGCCCGAGGTGGACGGCGAGCGCTTGGCCGTGGCCATCGGCACCGGACTCGGCGGCGGCGACGCGCTGATCTCCGCGGTCGACGCGATGCGCGACGGCGGCTACCGCAAGGTCTCGCCGATGTCGGTGCCGATGGTGATGCCGAATGGGCCCGCCGCCACCGTCGGTCTCGAAATCGGTGCCAGGGCAGGAGTTTTCGCACCGGTCTCGGCCTGCTCGTCCGGTTCGGAAGCGATCGCGCACGCCTGGCGGCTGATCGTCACCGGCGAGGCGGACCTGGTGGTGGCGGGCGGGGTCGAAGGACACATCGACGCCGTACCCATCGCGAGTTTCGCCATGATGCGCGCCATGAGCACCCGCAACGACCAGCCGGAACGCGCCTCGCGCCCGTTCGACCGGGACCGCGACGGCTTCGTCTTCGGCGAGGCGGGCGCCCTGCTGGTGCTCGAGTCCGAACAGCACGCGCGGGCCCGCGGCGCGACCGTGCACGGCCGGGTTCTCGGCGCCGGCATCACCTCGGACGCCTACCACATCGTCGCCTCCGAACCGGAGGGGATCGGCGCCGCCCGCGCCATGCGCAAGGCCATCCAGACCGCGGGCCTGCGGGTTTCGGATATCCAACATGTCAACGCACACGCCACGTCCACATCCATCGGCGACGCCTCGGAAGCCAACGCGATCACGTCCGTCGTCCCGGACGCGTCGGTCTACGCTCCCAAATCCGCGCTGGGGCACTCGATCGGAGCGGTCGGCGCGCTGGAATCACTCGTCACCATGCTCACCCTGCGTGATCAAGTTGTCCCACCCACGCTGAATCTGGACAACCGCGACCCGGCGATCGATCTCGACATCGTGGCGGGCGCAGCGCGGCCCCAGCGCATCGACTTCGCGCTGAACAATTCGTTCGGGTTCGGCGGTCACAACGTCGCCCTCGCGTTCGGGCGGCCCTGACCGTGGCGCGGTCGGGGCGCGAGTTACTGTCGATACACAACCGACTGATCGTCCCAAAGAACGGACAACGACGTGAACGAGCGTCAGCGAGTGAACCGAGGACACAGCGCACAGTCGCGCACCACGCTGCGGACGCAGCACGCCACCGGGTGCCGAGGACACAGTGCGTCATCGCGCACGGCGGAGCCGAACGCCGGCGAGGTGCAGTCGTGACCGATGCCTTCTACCTGCCCGATCCGGAGCACCCCGATCGGTTCCTCTCCACCGAGCTCACCCGCGGTCCCTGGTCGCCGGACGCCCAGCACGCGGGGCCGCCCTCCGCGCTGCTCGGTCACGTGATCGAGCGGTGCGAGCCGCGACCCGGGTTCCAGGTCGGGCGGGTCGCCGTCGAGATCTTGGGCCCGGTGCCGCTGGAGCCGCTGACGGCGGCGGCCCGCGTGGCCCGCCCTGGCCGCAGCGTCGAGCTGATCGAGGCCACGCTGTCCACCGAGCGCGGGCCGGTGATGCGGGCGAATGCCTGGCGATTCAAACTGGCCGAACCGGAATTGCCACTGCCGGAACGCTTCGTACCCACAGGCATGCGCCCAGGCCCCGAGCAGGCGTCGGTGCCGGCACAGTTCCCCTCCGCCCAGCCGGTCGGCTTCCACACCGCTATCGAATACCGCTTCGTCAGCGGCTCTTTCACGGAACCGGGCCCGGCGATTTGCTGGATCAGGCTCAAATACCCGATCGTCGCGGGTACCGATCCGAGCCCGCTGGAACGCACCCTCGCGGCCGCCGATTCCGGCAACGGCGTCAGCGCGGTCCTGGATTGGTCGAAGTACCTGTTCATCAATACCGATCTGACGGTGACCGTGCACCGTCAGCCAGCAGGCGAATGGGTCTGCCTCGACGCCGTCACCTATCCCCAACCCCACGGCATCGGCATGGCCGAATCGGCGCTCTACGACGAAAAGGGTCCCTTGGGCCGCAGCACGCAAACCCTGTTCCTCGGCAACCGATAGCCGAGTCGCTCAAGGACGGGTGGAGATCTGCTGGACCGCCCAGCCATTTCCGTCGGGGTCGGTGAAGAAGAAGAACCCGACGTTGTCCAGCGGGTCGGGCATGGGGCTCGGATTCTCGCCGAGGACCTGGATATCGGTCACCTCCACGCCGCGGGAGACCAGGTCGTCATACGCCTTGCGCAGATCGTTGACCACCAGTTGCAAACCCTGCTGCGATCCAGGCGCCATGTCCGGCACCGCGCCCGCGCCGATCACGATCGAGCAGCCCGAACCGCGCGGGGTGAGCTGGACGATACGGACGCCATCGGCGATCTTGGTGTCGTGGTCGACGGCGAAGCCCAGCTTCTCCGCGTAGAACTCCTTGGCTCGGTCGATGTCCGACACGGGCACGATCACAACCTCGAGTGTCCAGTTCACGGCGCATCCTTTCGGGGCGGACAGGGTATTCGTACCAGTGCAGACCACGTCGCGCGGTGAAATTCATCGGCGCTATCGCCGCGTCCAGCGCCAGGCGAACTCGTCCGGCGCGGGCGGCGGGCCGGGCAGGTCACCGTCCGCGCTGAGCCCGGCGACCAGCATGGCGAGCACCCGACGGCGCAACTGGACGGTGCGTTCCCGGCTCGGCACCGCGATGGCCGCGCAGGACTCCAGGATCAGTCCCAGATCCTGCGGGGTGACGTCTGGACGCAGCTTGCCGATGGCGTGGGCGCGGCGAACGAGCTCCTCGGTCACCACTCCGGAATGTTGCACGTCGGGCAGGATGGACTCGTCCGGGGTGAAGGTGCCCGCGAGATGCACGGTGAGTGAGTGCACGTCCGCGTCGACCACCCGCTCCAGGAAGCCGACCAGTCCGCGCCAGCCGTCCGAATCCTCCAGCGCCGCATCAGCTTCCGCGTTGTACCGACGAAGGCCGTCGTAACAGAGCGTACGCAGCAGCGCCTCCTTGCTCGGATATCGCCGGTACAGCGCGCTGATACCGACGCCCGCGCGTTCCGCGACGGCGGCGATCGGGGCAGTGGCGTCGGCCAGGAACACCGCACGGGCGGCCTCCAGGATCAGGCCGTCGTTGCGGGCCGCCTGCGCCTTGCGGCCGGGCAGACCCTTCTGAGCTGGGGCGTCGGATGTCTTCGGCATGAATCTACAGTACCATTTGAAACGGAATAATCCGTTCTGATACAGTTCAGACAGAACGAAGCATTCCGTTTCAATTAGGAGCAAAACATGACCGCGATCACCCCCTTCCGCATCGACGTCGACCAGGCCGACCTGGACGACCTGCGCGCCCGGCTGGCCCGTACACGCTGGGCCGAGCAGATCCCCGAGTCGGGCGACGCCTACGGGGTGAGCGTCGAGCGCGTCCGCCACCTGGTCGACTACTGGCGCGACGGGTTCGACTGGCGCGCCGTCGAGGCGGCGCTGAACGCCTACCCACAGTTCACCACCGAGATCGATGGCCAGAACATCCACTTCTTGCACGTGAAAGCCGATCAGGACAACGCCTTTCCGCTGATCCTCACGCACGGATGGCCGGGCACTTTCGTCGAGTTCGTCGACCTGATCGAGCCGCTCACCGCGGCCGGGTTCGATCTGGTGATCCCCTCCGTGCCGGGGTATGGATTCTCCGGGCCCACCACGGAGGCGGGCTGGAACGACGCCCGGATCGCTCGCGCCTGGGCAGAGTTGATGCGACGACTCGGCTACACCCGCTATGGCGCGGTGGGCAACGACGGTGGAGCGTCGATCTCGCCGGAGCTCGCCCGGGTGGCGCCGGACAATGTGGTCGGCGTGCACGTCGCGCAGGTGTACTCGTTCCCGTCCGGCGATCCGGCCGAGCTGGCCGACCTCACCGAGGACGAGCAGCAATCGCTGGCCACCCTGGACTGGTTCGTCAAGAACAAGATGGGTTTCAACGTGCTGCAATCACAGCAGCCGCAGACGCTGGCGCACGCGATCATGGACTCGCCCGCCGGACTGGTCGGCTGGAACGGCCAGCTGCTCGGACCGGACCTGAACGACGACTTCGTGCTCACCAACATCGCGATCCACTGGCTGACGGGCACCGCGGGTTCGGCGATCCGGCACTACTACGAGAAGGACAAGGCCGAGCGTCCCACCACGCCGACCACGGTGCCGCTCGCGCTCTCCGGCTCCACCGGCGATTTCCACGGCATCCGGCGCTTCGCCGAGCGTGACCACAACATCGTGTCGTGGCGGACGCACGACGTCTTCACCCACTACCTGCACCATGTGGCGCCCGCCCTCATGGCGCAGGAGATCACGGAATTCTTCGCCGGCCTGCGCTGACCGGGCACGCGAAGGTCGTCGCCCCGGTGTGGGCGGCGGCCTTTGCACACGCCGGGGCTCTAGACAATCTCTTATGTCATCGAGACTCACGGCCATGGTTCGTCTCGCTTCCCGCTGATGTACTGGATTCACCAACAGCACAGCAGCTTTCGAACAAGGAGACGAACACCATGAAAATCGCAGTCTTCGGAGCCACCAGCACCGTCGGACGCCTCGTCGTCGAGCGTGCCCTGCAGGAGGGACACGAGGTCACGGCATTCACTCGCAGCGCGGCGAGCGTCGGGCAGCAGCACGTGCGGCTGCGCGTGGTGGAAGGCGACGTGCTGGACCCGGACTCGGTGCAGCGTGCGGTGGAGGGGCAGGACGCGGTGCTGATCTCGCTCGGCAACGGCCGCAAAGGTGTCGTGCGGGCGGGCGGCACCAAAGCGATCATCGAGGCGATGAACCGCACCGGCGTCAAGCGGCTGATCTGCCAGACCACCCTCGGCGTCGGCGACAGCAAGGGCAACTTGAACTTCCTCTGGAAGTACGTGATGTTCGGGCTGCTGCTGCGTCCGGCCTATGCCGACCATGTCCTGCAGGAGGAGTACGTCCGGGCCGGCGACCTGGACTGGACCATCGTGCGGCCGAGCGCCTTCACCGACGGACCGCGCACCGGCAACTACCGGCGCGGTTTCCCGGCGGGCGAGCGTGGTCTCACCTTGAAGATCGCCCGCGCCGACATCGCGGACTTCATGATCGAGCAGCTGACCGACACGACGTACCTCCGGCAGGCGCCCGGCATCTCCCACTGAGCACGGCGTGCCATGCGGCGGAACGGCTGCGGCCCGCGCCCCGATTCCGGGACGCGGGCCGCAGTCGTTGTAGCCCAACGAGTTTCAGGCGTGCTCGTGCAGTTCGCCCCAAGCCGGAAACGGGTCGGGATACTCCGCCCATGCGCCCGGACCTTCGGCGAACTCCGCGTCGGTGAGCAAGGCCGCATCCAGCAGCGCGCGCACCCCATCGCAATCGAGCTCGATCCCGATGAGGACGATTTCCTGCCCCGGCGACACCTCCAACGACGACCACCAAGCGGCGGGTTCGAAGACCAGGTTCGGCCCGGCCTGCGACCAGACCGCGGCCAGCGTCGACCGGCTCGCGATCCAGCAGAACCCCTTGCTGCGCAACAAACCGCGCAGTTGATCCAACGCTTCGGACAAGCGCAGCGGATGGAACGGCCGGTCGGCGGTGTAGGTGAGGCTGCGAATGCCGTACTCCTCGGTCTCCGGCGTATGACCGCCTGCGAGTTCCTCCGCCCACCCCTCGGCCTCGGCCGCGACCAGCGGGTTGTAGCGACCGGTGTCCAGCACCTCGGCCAAGTCGACCACGCCGTTGCTGGTGCGCAGCACGTGGGCACGCGGATTGAGCCTGCGCACCGTGGCTTCCACCGCACCCGCCGCCGCGGCGCCGACCAGGTCGGTCTTGTTCACCAACAGAACGTCGGCGAATTCCACTTGGTCCACGAGCAGATCGGCGATGGTGCGGGCATCGCCGTCTCCCGCTTGCAGGTTCCGCTCGGCCAGCGCCTGCCCGCGCGCCACTTCGGCGAGGAACGTCGAGGCGTCGACCACGGTCACCATGGTGTCCAGCCGCGCGATATCGCCGAGCCGGAATCCGTCCTCGAATTCCCAGTCGAAGGTCGCGGCCACCGGCATCGGTTCGGAGATCCCGGTCGACTCGATCACCAACTGGTCGAACCGCCCCGCGCGTGCGAGCCTGGCAACCGCCTCGATCAGGTCTTCGCGCAGCGTGCAGCAGATGCAGCCGTTGGTCAGCTCCACCAGTTTTTCCTCGGTGCGATCGAGGTGGCCCTGTCCCGCGACCAGCGCGGCGTCGATATTCACCTCGCTCATGTCGTTGACGATGACCGCCACCCGACGGCCCTCCCGGTTGGCGAGGATGTGGTTGAGCAGCGTCGTCTTGCCCGCGCCGAGAAAGCCGGACAGCACAGTGACAGGAAGCAGGTCGGAATCCATGGCGTAAATGATAACCATTTTCATTTACTGTCAGCGGGGTGGGTTCCGGTTGCCGGTGGCGACACTGCCAGACCGCCGTAGGGTTTGTGGCGTGAAACTGCTGCCATTGCCCGCTGAGGGGCAGACCCCTGTCCGGGCGCTCACCATTGCCGGCACCGATTCCGGCGGAGGCGCCGGAATCCAGGCCGATACCCGCACCATGGCGCTGTGCGGGGTGCATGCACTGGTGGCGGTGGCGGCGGTGACCGTACAGAACTCGGTGGGTGTCAGCGGTTTCCATGAGGTTCCGCCAGAGATCGTGGCCGATCAGGTGCGCGCGGTCGTCGGGGACATCGGCGCAGGCGCCGCCAAGACCGGCATGCTGGCCTCCACCGCGATCATCGAGGCGGTCGCCGCGGTGTGCCAGGAGGTCGGTATCGGCCGCGACGGCCACATTCCGCTGGTCGTCGATCCGGTCGCGGCTTCCATGCACGGCGACCCGCTGCTGCACATCGAGGCGCTGGACGCGCTGCGCAACACGCTGATTCCACTCGCGACCGTGGTGACGCCGAACCTGGACGAGGTCAGGCTGCTCACGGGTATCGAAGTCGACGACGAGGACTCGGCGCGCCGCGCCGCGGCGGCGCTGCACAAGCTCGGGCCGCGATGGGCGATCGTCAAGGGCGGGCACCTGCGCTCCTCCGAGTACAGCACCGACCTGCTGTTCGACGGCGAGCAGTTCCTCGAGTTCACCGCGCCGCGCATCACGACCGGCAACGATCACGGCGGCGGTGACACGCTGGCCGCAGCGATTGCCTGCGCCCTGGCGCACGGCTATTCAGTGCCCGAGGCCGTGGAATTCGCCAAGGAGTGGACCTACCGCTGCCTCGCCGCGTCCTACGATCTCGGCGCGGGCCACGGGCCGGTGTCCCCGCTGTGGCGGCTGCACGAGCATTGACCAGGCAACCACTCAACGAGACATCGACTTCCGGCATCGCCGCACGGCGCGACACCATTACTTGTCGGTGGGCGCTGCGATACTGAGGGCGTCGCAAACACAGGTGGCTTCAACGGTGAAGACAATCGGAACAACGGCGTTCGATGTGAATGCGACAAACGAACTCGGCGTCCGCCCGGGCGGCGCCACGGTCACCTACGGGAAACGGCAAGGTGCAACGGACGGTCGGCATCGATGAGGATGCCGATGACCCGCGCGTTCGCCGCCACCAGCGCGGAGATGATCTCGGCGAGGTAGGCCACGAACTGCTCGATCGGCATGGTCGGTGTCTCCAGCCGGTTCGCGCCGAGCCACCAGTCGGTGGCCGATGCCACCGCACCGAAAATCGAATAGATGACGAGTTCCGCGCTCGCGATCGGTACCGACTCGTCGCCGGATGCCCCCGCGAACAGCTCGGCGGCGCGCTTCGCCGACTGCCTGGCCGATTGCAACGCACGGCCGGAGTCGTCGGAACGCTGGGTGAAGTGGCTGTGCAGGATGAACCGGAAGACGTTCGGGTGCTGTGACACCACGAGCACGTATTCAGCCGCACCGCGGCGGACCAGGTCGCGCGCCGAATCGCTGGTCAGGTCGAAACTCGCGACGATCTGTTCCCAGAGCAGGTCGCGGAGGCGGTCGACGATCGCGTTGTAGAGGTCGGCCTTGTCCTCGAAATGGCGATACAGCTTGGGCTTCGCCGCGCCGGCCTCCTTGGCGATATCGCCCATGCTGACTTCGGGGCCGATCTTGTCCAACGCACGGAACGCCGCGTCGACGAACTCCGCTCGAACCTTCCGCCGATGCTCGCGCCATCGCTCGGTGCGAGCGTCGACACGCTTACGCGGCGCCTCATCCGGTCTCGGGCCGCTACGCGTCACGAATCCGGATGCTACCCGTTACCACTGGTACCGATCCCCGGCCGTCGACCGGTGCAGGATCAGCGCTTCTTGGGGTCGACGCCGCTATCGCCCGCGGACTTGGCCTTCTTCTCCGCTCGCTTTTCCTTGATGGACTTCCCGGACTTCTTGGACATTGAACTGCGCGGAGATTTATCGGACAATCGGGGTCCTTTGCTCGGAGAACCTGAGTGGTCCCGCTGTCATCGACCGTACGCCATGTCGGCCTGCCAGCGGCGCGTCATCGCCGTGCTGCACCCCCAGCAACCTCACAGCTCGGCCCCAGCACCACTACAGCGGGGCCGTCGAGGGTAGTGCGCATGACCGAGACTGTGACCGTCGCGGCGACGGAACGAACCGAGGGCACGGGGGCGCCCGTGCTGGACGTGGTGATACCTGTCTACAACGAAGAGACCGACCTGGGCGTGTGCGTGCGCAGGCTGCACGCCTACCTGCGCGACGGGTTCCCCTTCCCGGCGCGCATCACGATCGCCGACAACGCGAGCACTGACGACACGCTTCAAGTCGCACGCCTGCTCGCCGGGGAGCTGGGCGATGTGCGCGTAGTGCACTTGGCCGCCAAGGGGCGCGGCAGGGCGCTGCGGGCGGTGTGGGAACGCTCCGACGCGCTGGTGGTCACCTACATGGACGTCGACCTGTCCACGGACCTGAACGCGTTGCTGCCCTTGGTCGCACCGCTGATCACCGGGCATTCCGACCTGGCCATCGGCACTCGGCTCGACTCCGCCTCCCGCGTCGTGCGCGGACCCAAGCGCGAGATCATCTCTCGCTGCTATAACCTGCTGCTGAAAGCCTCACTGCGCGTGCAGTTCTCGGACGCGCAGTGCGGGTTCAAGGCGATGCGGGCCGACGTGGCGCGACGCCTGCTGCCGCTGGTGCACGACGGGGAGTGGTTCTTCGACACCGAACTGCTCGTGCTCGCCGAACGGGTCGGGCTGCGCATCCACGAGGTGCCGGTGGACTGGATCGACGACCCGGACAGCCGGGTCGACATCATCGACACCGCGCGCAAGGACCTACGCGGCATCTGGCGGCTCGGTCGGGCGCTCACCGCCGGCGCGCTGCCGCTGCAGGAACTGCGCCGGGCGGTCGGCCGGGAGCCGTTGGTGCCCGGCGTGCCGCTCGGCATGGTGGGACAGCTGGTGCGGTTCGCGATCGTCGGCGTGCTGAGCACGCTGGCATATCTGCTGCTGTACGTCGTGCTGCAACCGTTCACCGGGGCGCAGGTGGCGAACTCGGCGGCGCTGCTGATCACGGCGGTGGCGAACACCGCTGCCAACCGGGCCTTCACCTTCGGGGTGCGCGGCTCGACCGGGGTGGTCTCGCACCAATTCCAAGGTCTGGCAATTTTCGGGATCGGATTGACGCTCACCAGCGGTGCACTGTTCGCGCTGCATCAGTGGGCGCCGGGCGCCTCGGTGCATCTGGAGCTGTCCGTGCTGGTACTGGCCAATCTGGTGGCGACGCTGGTGCGGTTCATCGGGCTGCGCTGGGTGTTCCGCGATGGCGCGGACCCTGCCGGACGTCGCGCCCGTTCCCGTGCACTCGCCGAACCTCGCAGCACGGCTACGGCCGCCTCGAAATCCGCTCCCATCGCATTCGGCCGTGCAGGTGACCACCGGTGACGGCGACACTCACCATGCCACCGCCGCCGGTCGCATCGCGGCCGAAGTCCGAACTCCGCTGGGAGTACCCGGCGCTGGCGGTGCTGCTGATCGGCACGGCGGTGGCCTATCTGTGCAATCTGAGCGCGAACGGTTGGGGGAATTCGTTCTATTCCGCTGCGGCACAAGCAGGTTCGGTGTCGTGGAAGGCATTCTTCTTCGGGTCGTCCGATGCGGCGAACTCGATCACCGTGGACAAACCGCCCGCCTCCCTGTGGTTGATGGAACTGTCTGTGCGGGCGTTCGGGCTGAACAGCTGGAGCATCCTGGTGCCGGAGGTGTTGCTCGGCGTCGCCACCGTCGCGCTGGTGTGGGCTACGGTGCGCCGACCGTTCGGCCCGGCCGCCGGATTGCTCGCGGGGCTGGTGCTGGCGGTGACTCCCGTCGCGGCGCTGATGTTCCGGTTCAACAATCCGGATGCGCTGTTGGTGTTCTTGATGGTCGCCGCGGCGTGGGCGATGACGCGGGCGACGGAGGACGGTCGCTGGCGCTGGCTCGTGTTGACCGGCACGATGATCGGATTCGGCTTCCTCACCAAGCAATTGCAGGTGCTGCTGGTGGTGCCCGCATTGGCGCTGACCTATCTGATAGCGGGCCCACCGAAACTCGGCAAACGCATCGTGCAGCTGTTCGCGGCGGGCGCCGCGATGGTGGTGGCCGCGGGTTGGTGGCTGCTGGCGGTGGAGTTGTGGCCCGCCTCGTCGCGTCCGTGGATCGGCGGCTCACACGAGAACTCGATCCTGGAGCTGACCCTCGGCTACAACGGGTTCGGACGGCTCAACGGCAACGAGCGCGGCAGCGTCGGGCCCGGCGGCGAACTTCCGGCGGGGGGCAATGGCATGTGGGGCAACACCGGCATCACGCGATTGTTCGAACCCGCCCAGGGCGGTCAGATCGCATGGCTGATCCCAGCCGCGCTTGTCGCGCTGGTCGTGGGAATCCTCTTGCGCGGCAGGGCAGTCCGGACGGACCCACAACGCGCCGCGCTCATCCTCTGGGGCGGATGGCTGCTGGTGACCGGGCTTGTGTTCAGCTTCATGGCGGGCATTTTCCACCAGTACTACACCGTGGCCTTGGCTCCGGCGGTCGCCGCGCTGGCCGGCGCGGGAGTCGTGCTGTTCTGGCGGGAACGGAACCAGTTGTCGGTGCGGCTGGCCTCGGCGCTCGCGGTGGGTCTCACGACAGCGACCGCGTGGATGCTGTTGTCCCGAAGTCCCGACTGGCAGCCGTGGCTGCGCTGGACCGTGCTTGTCGTCGGCGTACTCGCGGCGCTTGCCGTCGCCTTCCCCGCGCCGCGGAGGCTAGCCGTTGTCTCGGCGCTGGCGGTGGCGTTCACCGGCTTGGCCGGACCGGTCGCGTATGCGGTCGACACGATCGCCACCCCGCACGCCGGTTCGATCCCCTCGGCCGGGCCGAACGTCGCGATGCACGGCAACCGACCGCCGTGGGGCGAAGGGATGACCGGTATAGGCGGTCGACCGCAGGACGGCCCGGGAACGAATCGCCGTGCCGGTGCCCCCCAGACGCCGGATGGGCGGTCGGCGGGCTCCGGTCCGATGCCTGGAATGGGTCCGCAGGGCGCGATGCCCGGCAACCGGCTGCCCGTGCCCCCGCCCGACGGGAGACCGCAGGGCGCCACGCCCGACGGTCAGGCTCCACAGGGCGCCGGACCGAACCAAGGCATGCCCGGCGGCGCAACCGGAGATGGTGGTCCAGGCCCCAACGGCGGCGGTGGAATCGGCGGGCTCCCCGGGGCAAGCGAGCCGAGCGCGCAGGTCGTGTCCCTGCTCGAGCAGAACGGCGGCGACTACACGTGGGTGGCCGCGGCCATCGGCTCGAACAGCGCCGCGGGCTTGCAGCTGGCTACCGAACTCCCCGTCATGCCGATCGGCGGCTTCAACGGCAGCGACCCGTCGCCGACCCTGGAGCAGTTCGAACAGTATGTCGCCGAAGGAAGGATCCACTATTTCATCGGCGGCGGCCGCGGCGTCCCAGGCTCCTCCAGCTCCTCGCCCAGCGCACAGATCACGCAGTGGGTCCAGGAGAACTTCACCGCCACACAGGTGGATGGCGTCACCCTGTACGACTTGACAGCCATCCACTGAGACCGCGGGGTGCGGCCCCACCGCCCTGCATACCGGGGCCGCACCCCTCCCAGCGTGGCCGCGCCATGCACAGGACCGTGTGTGGACCCTCGCCCGGTCGGTCGTCGCATAACCGAGCGCTCCGGTGCCCTGCTCGACTACGTCCTGTCTACCCGACCATTGGCCCGAGCCTCTCCGTGGACTAACCTCTTAGCTAAGGAGGTGTGCAGTGGGGAAAGCGGCTGAGCAATTCAATATCCACGACGCGAAGACGCATCTGTCGCGGATCATCGAGCGGGTCGAGCACGGCGAGGAGATCGTGATCAGCCGCGCAGGCCATCCGGTCGCGAAGGTGGTGCCGCTGGTCCGCCGGGCGAATCGCGGGGGTCGCGGATCACTGCGGGGGAAACTCGTTCTAGATCCGGACTGGGACACCGAAGAGACCAACGCATCCATCGCCCGCGACTTCGGCTTGTTGCCATGAGCCTGTTGCTGGACACCCACGTCGTACTGTGGTGGCTGAGTGGCGACCCCGCACTATCCGACGAGATCAACGATCGGCTGGATCACGATCCGGATGTGTATCTGAGCGCGGCCACGGTCTGGGAGGTCGCCGTCAAGCAGGCCATAGGCAAGCTCGAGGGCCCGAAGGACCTGCCCGAACGCATTTGCGACAGTGGATTCATTCCGCTGCCGATCGATCACGGGCATGCGGTCATGGCTGGACGGCTTCCCTTGATCCACCGGGACCCCTTCGACCGAATACTGATTGCCCAAGCACGCTGCGCGAGCCTCACCCTTGTCACCCGTGACCCGTATTTCGAGAAATACGAGGTGGACATCTTGGCGGTGTGATCCTCGGCGCGCATTCGTTCTCGGCGGAGCTGTTCGAGATCGGGTCGATGACAGGGGATGCGGTCCGCCGAAGGTGACCTGGCCGCCAAACCCGCGGTTCGTTACCACGGTGGGTCATTCAGCGGCGGGCTCTTGGCATCCCGCAATACGCCAGCGATGATGTTCGGGTATGTGACGGCTCCGGGTCGGGAGCCGGGGCCCCGGGGCCACCATCAGGTCACGCCTACACCGCGAACACTCAGGGAAACAGTTGAATGCTTTTACGAAGCTGGCCGTGACGGTGGTCAGCGCACTCGTCGCAACCGCGCTCGCCGTTGGATTCGCTTCCACCGCATCGGCGGCGCCGGTGGAACATGCCGCACCGATCGCCGCGGCGACCAGCGAACCTCCGCAGGTCACCTACATCAAGGCGTGTCTGCCGCCCGGTGACACGATCGAACTCCGCACCGGAATCGGCGCGGCGGTCGGAGCCGCGATCGGCGCGCTCGTCGGCCTGCCGGTCTTCTTCGTCGGCGCGATCCCAGGGGCGATCATCGTCGGCCTGATCGGGGCCGCCGTCGGAGCCTCGTCCTACGCCATCGATTCCGGGCGGCTCGAGCAGCAGGGATTGTGCTGAGAGCTGATCCGTTGGACCGGCCCCGCTACTGCCGCGCAGGCAGTAGCGGGGCCGTCGCCATCTTCTACCCGATGGATAGCCGCTAGCCGCTCGGTCGGCGTCCGTCGCGGCCGTCTCTCGCGCCGCGCTAACGAGGTGGTGGGGATTCGAGGAGTCGGCGAACGGCCTCGGTGAGTGAGAGATTCTTGCCGTACATCTCCGCGATCATCCGTTGCTGCTCGTGCAGCACCTCTTGGGATTTCGTGTAATACGAGAAGAACACGGCAGTGGTGACGACGTTGATCGCCAGGAGCGTCGCACCCACGATCAGCAGACGGACGCCGATGCGCAGCGACGCCGACTCAGCGTCGCTCTCCTTCCACGAGATGTCGGTGTCGGCCACCACGTCATCACGGACCGTGAAAGTCGGTGGTCCATCGGTGATCGCGGTGATCGTGTACCTGCGGTTCCTGCGCAGCAAGGTGGGTGCCAGGTCGAGGCCGTGCGCGGTGCGGGATACCGGCAGACGGGTGCCATTCTGGTCCGGGATCAGCGCCACCACCGGAGCACTCACCTCGATCGGCAGCGACATGCCTTGGACGAAATCGTCCGGCCGCACGTCTTTCTGGCCCCGATTGACAAGCGTCGCAACCACGAGATGCGGGTCGCCGATCGCCGCCGCGCCATAGGACACCCGCAAGCGCTCAGGCCCCGGCACCCCCGAGATCATGCGCCGGGAATCGAAATCGAACCGCACGACATTGCGGCGGCGATTGGCCACGAAGTAGTAGAACCCGGCGACAACGCCGACAGTTGTCGCCACCAGTGCCGCCACCGGAACCCACACCATGAGTGCAGTGTCCCCGCTGGGCATGCCGAACGGAAGACGCCCGCACCGAACGACGGGCAAACCCGTTGTCCGGCAGCCGTTTCAGCGATGGGCGTGCAGAGCGGTGTGCAGCGTCGCCGCCCACTGCTCGACGATCCGCTTACGACGGGCCGAGTCGTCGGTGAGGACGTCGGCCAATCCGAGGCCGCGGGCCATGTCCAGGGTCGCCTGGACCAGATGATGGGCGACCGGGTCGGAGTCGTCCACGCCGAGGGCTTCGACGGCACGGCGGTGGGACGCGCGACCGAAACGGGCCTCCAACGGGACGATGCGTTCGCGCAGCGCCGGATCGGCGGCGGCGTGCGTCCACACCTGCAGGGCCGCCTTGAACAGCGGACTGGTGTAGGACTCGACCAGCCCCGCCACCACCGCCTCGGTGCGGGCGGGTCCGTCGCCCAGCTCGGCCAACGTCGCCGCCTCCTGCACGGCCTGCCCGCCACGCGTGTCGAACATGTACGCCAGCGCGGCGGTGATCAGATCCTCCCTGGTCGGAAAGTGATGCTGGGCCGCACCACGGGACACCCCGGCGCGCTCGGCGACCACGGCGACCGTAGCGGCCGCCCAGCCCTTTTCGGCCAGGCAGTCGATGGTCGCCTCGAGCAGGCGCTGCCGGGTGGCTCGGCTGCGATCCTGCTTCGGTTCGTGGGGTGTCGCCATGGTCGCTATTCTGCCCAGCTCGGCGGGCGACGCTGCAAAAAGGCCAGCATGCCCTCGTGCACTTCGGAGGTGCCGAAGAAGCTCGCCGAACGCTGCGCGAGTTCCTCGGCGGAGGAGTCGAACTGCGCGAGGATGTCCGCGTTGACCAGCCGCTTGGCCTCGGCGAGCCCCTGCGGCGACCCCTTGCGCACCTCCCCGCACAGCCGCGCCACCTCGGCCGCCGGGTCCTCGGCAGTGACGGTGACCAGGCCGATCTCCTGCGCCATGGCGGCGCCGAACTTCTCGCCGGTCAGGTAGTACCGGCTGGCCGCGCGCGGACTGAGCCGAGGCAGCAGGGTCAGCGAGATCATGAAGGGCGCCAACCCGATCCGCACCTCGGTGAGCGCGAAACTGCTGCCCGGCCCGGCCACCACCAGGTCGCAGGCGGCCACGATCCCCATGCCACCGGCTCGCACGTTGCCGTCGATCTGCGCGATCACCGGCTTCGGTGTCTCCACCAGCCTGCGCAGCACACCGATCATGACCCGGGTGCGCTCGTCGGCGGCCACGGCCGGATCGGCGTCGCTCGCCTCACTGAGATCCGCGCCCGCGCAGAAGGTGTTGCCGGTATGCGCGAGCACGATGACGCGCACCTTGTCGTCGCCGGCCGCGTCATCGAGTCCGTACAGCAGCTCGGCGACCAGCTTGGATGACAGCGCGTTGCGGTTGTGCGGCGAGTCGAGTGTGAGCGTCGCGACACCACCGCTCACCTCGTAGCGGACGTACGGACCCGTCTCGGTCATGCGCGTCCCTCTCAGTACGACTTCGGCAGGCCCAGCGAGTGCTGCGCGACGAAGTTCAGGACCATTTCCCGGCTGACCGGCGCGATGCGACCGATCCGGGAGGCGGCCAGCATGGCGGCCAGCCCGACGTCCCTGGTCAGGCCGGAGCCGCCGTGCGTCTGGATGGCCTGATCGAGCGCTTTGATGCTGGCCTCCGCCGCCGCGTACTTCGCCATGTTGGCGGTCTCGGCGGCACCCATCTCGTCACCGGCGTCGTAGAGCGTCGCCGCCTTCTGCATCATCAGTTTCGCCAGCTCCAGTTCGACCTTCACCTGCGCAAGCGGATGCGAAATACCTTGGTGCGCACCGATCGGCGTCTTCCACACCGTGCGTTCCTTGGCGTATTCCACGGCACGGTCGATGGCGTAGCGGGCGAGGCCGATGGCCATCGCGGCGCCCATGATGCGCTCCGGATTCAGCCCGGCGAACAGCTGCATCAGCGCCGCGTCCTCCTTACCGACCAACGCGGTCGAGGGCAGCCGGACGTCGTCGAGGAACAGGTTGTACTGGTGGTCGGGCTCGATGATGTCCATCTCCTGCGCCGTCTTGGTGAAGCCTTCGGCGTCGGTCGGCACGATGAACAGGGCGGGCTTCAGCTTGCCGGTCTTGTGGTCCGCGGTGCGGGACACGATCAGCACGGCCTCGGCCTGGTCCACACCCGAGATGAAGATCTTGCGGCCGTTGAGGATCCAGTCCTCGCCGTCGCGGCGGGCGGTGGTGGTGATCTGGTGGGAGTTGGAGCCCGCGTCCGGCTCGGTGATGCCGAAGACCATCTTGCCGGAGCCGTCGGCGAGCTTGGGCAGCCACTCCTGCTTCTGCTCGTCGGTGCCGTACTTGGTGATGATGGTGCCGCAGATCGCCGGGGACACCACCATGAGCAGCAGGCCTGCGCCCTGCGCGGACAGCTCTTCCATCACCAGCGACAGCTCGTACATGCCCGCACCGCCGCCACCGTATTCCTCGGGCAGGTTCACCCCGAGGAACCCGAGTTTGCCCGCCTCGTTCCACAATTCGTCGAGCGGTTCGTTGTTACGCGCCTTCGGCAGCACGTAGTCGCGGTAGTTGTACTTCGCGGCCAGCGCCGCGACGGCGGCCCGCAGCGCCTTCTGCTCTTCGGTTTCGATGAAGCTCATCAGTTCTCCTGTATCTCGCGGGCGCTCCCGCACCCCGTCGGCTCGATGAGTGCTGCGCGATGGTGTCTCATCAAGCCTCCTGTGTTTCGTTGGTCTCGTCGTTCGAGGCGGGTTCGACGACCGCGAGCACGGCGCCGACGTCGACCTGCTGGCCGACGGTGACGTTGACGGCGCTGAGCACGCCCGCGACGGGCGCGGCGATGGTGTGCTCCATCTTCATCGCCTCCAGCCACAGGATCGGCCGGCCCTGTTCGACGTGGCTGCCGACCTCGGCGCCGAGCCGGATCACGCTGCCCGGCATCGGCGCGAGCAGTGACCCGGTGGCCACTTGATCGGCCGGATCACTGAACCGCGGCAGCTTGCGCACGGCCACCGGGCCGAGCGGCGAGTCGACGTAGACCTGGTCGCCGTAGCGCGCGACCTCGAACTGCCTGCGCACCGGGCCACGTTCGCCCGGAACCGAGAGCACGACGCGATCCGGTGCGGAATCGACGAGGACGAGCCCGTCGTGACCGTCCACTGTGAGGCCGGTGCGGCCGAACCGGTAGCCCACCTCGTGCGTCCCGGTGGCGCGGCTCTCGTAGGACTTGCGCTGCGACTGCGACGGCAGGTTCCGCCATCCGCTGGGCAGCCCGCCGCCCACCCGCACACCGGCACGGTTCGCGGCGGCGTCGGCGAGCGCGGCGGCCACGATCGACAACGCCTCGTCGGATTCCGACACCAGCGGCGCGGCGAGGGTGTCCATGCCGTGCGTATCGAAGAACGCGGTGTCGGTGTCCCCGGCCAGGAACGCCGGATGGCGCAGCACCCGCACCAGCAAGTCCCGGTTGGTGACCAGACCGTGGATCTTCGCCCGGTGCAGCGCGGCGGCAAGCAATCGTGCTGCCGCACTTCGTGTTTCAGCGTAGGAAATGACCTTGGCCAGCATCGGGTCGTAATGCACGCCGACCACCGAACCGTCCACCACACCCGTGTCGAGGCGTACGCCGGGCCGGTCGAGCAGATCGAATTCGCTGCTCACCGAAGGGATCTCGATCCGATGCACCGTGCCGCTCTGCGGCTGCCAGCCGTGCGCGGGGTCCTCGGCATAGAGCCGGACCTCGATCGAATACCCGTGCAGCGCTGGCGGTTCGGCGGGCAAGGTGGCACCGGCGGCGATATCCAGTTGCAGCCGGACCAGATCCAGCCCGGTGGTGCACTCGGTGACCGGATGCTCCACTTGCAGGCGGGTGTTCATCTCGAGGAAGAAGAACTCGCCCTGCTCGTCGGCGAGGAATTCGACGGTGCCCGCGCCGGTGTAGCCGATCGCGCCCGCCGCCAGCCGCGCCGCTTCGAACAGCCGCGCCCGCATCCCCTCGGTGCGCTCCACCAGCGGTGCGGGCGCCTCCTCGAGCACCTTCTGGTGGCGGCGCTGGATGGAGCACTCGCGCTCACCCACCGCCCAGATCGTGCCGTGCGTGTCGGCCATGACCTGGACCTCGATGTGCCTGCCGGTCTCCAGGTAGCGCTCGCAGAACACCGTCGGGTCGCCGAACGCGGATTCCGCCTCCCGCCGGGCGGCGTCGATCTGCGGTGCCAGCTCGGCGAGGTCGCGCACCACCCGCATGCCACGCCCGCCGCCGCCTGCGGACGCCTTGATCAGCACCGGCACATGCTCCTCGGTGACCTCGGCCGGGTCCAGCTCGGCGAGCACGGGAACACCGGCGGCGTCCATCATCTTCTTCGCGGCGACCTTCGAACCCATCTGCTCGATCGCCTCGACGGGTGGCCCGATCCAGACCAGCCCGGCATCGAGCACCGCTTTGGCGAATTCGGCGTTCTCGGAGAGGAATCCGTATCCGGGGTGAATGGCGTCGGCGCCGGTGGCGAGCGCGGCCTCGATGATCAGCTCACCGCGCAGGTAGGTCTCCGCGGGCGTGTTGCCGGGCAGGCGCACGGCGGCGTCCGCCTCGGTGACGTGCGCAGCGGCGGCATCCGCGTCGGAGTACACCGCGACGGTGCCCAAGCCCATCCGGCGGCAGGTGGCGAAGACCCGGCGGGCGATTTCGCCACGGTTGGCGACGAGGACGTTCGTGACAGGCGGGGTGAGGGAGGTATTGGGCACAGCGCGCCTCACATTCGGAAGACGCCGAAGCCTTCGGCGCCCTTGATCGGGGCATTGTGAATGGCCGACAAGGACATTCCCAATACCGTGCGGGTATCTCGCGGGTCGATGACGCCGTCGTCGTAGAGCCGCCCGGACATGAACATCGCCAGCGACTCGGCCTCGATCTGCGCCTCCACCATGGCGCGCATGCCGGCGTCTGCCTCCTCGTCGAACGGCAGGCCCTTCGCCTCGGCCGCGGCCCGGCCGACGATGGAAATGACGCCCGCCAGCTGTGCCCCACCCATGACGGCGGATTTCGCACTGGGCCAGGCGAAGACGAAACGCGGGTCGTAGGCCCGGCCGCACATGCCGTAGTGGCCTGCGCCGTAGGACGCGCCCATCAGCACCGAGATGTGCGGCACCTTCGAGTTGGAGACCGCGTTGATCATCATCGCGCCGTGCTTGATGATGCCCTTCTGCTCGTACTCCTTGCCGACCATGTAGCCGGTGGTGTTGTGCAGGAACAGCAGCGGGGTGTCGGACTTGTTGGCCAGCTGGATGAACTGGGTGGCCTTCTGCGATTCCTCCGAGAACAGCACCCCGCGCGCGTTCGCCAGGATGCCGATCGGATACCCGTGCAATTCGGCCCATCCGGTGACCAGGCTGCTGCCGTAGAGCGGTTTGAATTCGTCGAAGTCCGAGCCGTCCACGATGCGCGCGATCACCTCGCGCGGGTCGAACGGGATCTTCAGGTCCGACGGCACGATACCGAGCAGGTCCTCGGGGTCGTACAGCGGCTCGATCACCTCGGCGCGCGGGGCCGGGCCCCGCTTGCGCCAGTTCAGCCGCTTGACGATGGAACGGCCGATGCGGATCGCGTCCTGCTCGTCCACCGCGTAGTAGTCGGCGAGCCCGGAGATCCGCGCGTGCATGTCGGCGCCACCGAGCGATTCGTCGTCGGACTCCTCACCGGTGGCCATCTTGACCAGCGGCGGGCCGCCGAGGAAGACCTTGGAGCGCTCCTTGATCATCACCACGTGATCGGACATGCCAGGGATGTAGGCGCCGCCCGCGGTGGAGTTGCCGAACACCAGCGCGATGGTCGGAATGCCCGCCGCCGACGCCTGGGTGAGATCGCGGAACATCCGGCCGCCAGGGACGAAGACCTCTTTCTGCGTGGGCAGATCCGCGCCACCGGATTCCACCAGCGAGATCACCGGGAGCCGGTTCTCCCGCACGATGTCGTTGATGCGCAGGGTCTTGCGCAATGTCCACGGGTTCGAGGTGCCGCCGCGCACGGTCGGGTCCGGCGCGACGATCATGCACTCGACGCCCTCCACGACCCCGATGCCCGCGATGGTGCTCGCGCCGACGTGGAATTCGCTGCCCCAGCCCGCCAGCGGGCACAGCTCCAGAAACGGCGAATCCTCGTCGATGAGCAGTTCGATGCGCTCGCGAGCGGTCAGCTTGCCGCGTTTGCGGTGCCGGGCCAGCTTGTCCGGTCCGCCGCCCGCGATGGCCTTGGCGAACTCCGCCTCGACCTCGACGAGCTTGGCGGTCATCGCCTCCGCCGCCGAAGCGTACTCGGGCGACCCGGTGTCCAGGGTGCTGCGCAAGATGGTCATGACTGGTACCCCAATCGTTTCGCCGCCAGTCCGGTGAGGATTTCCGTGGTGCCGCCGCCGATCCCGAGGATGCGCATATCCCGATACTGGCGCTCGATCTCGGATTCGCGCATGTAGCCGAGGCCGCCGAAGAGCTGGACGGCCTGGTTGGCCACCCACTCGCCCGCCTCGACCGCGGTGTTCTTGGCGAAGCACACCTCGGCGATCAGGTCGGTCTCGCCCTCGGCGCTGCGCTGCACCACGTCGCGCGTGTAGACCCGGGCGACGTCGATGCGCCGCGCCATCTCGGTGACCGTGTTCTGCACCGCCTGCCTGCTGATCAGCGGACGGCCGAAGGTCTCGCGGTTGCGCACCCACTCCAGGGTCAGGTCCAGGCAGCGCTGCGCGCTCGAATAGGCCTGCACCGCGAGGCCGACGCGTTCGCTGACGAAAGCACCCGCGATCTGGTGGAAGCCCGAGTCCTCCGGGCCGACCAGGTTCTCCACCGGCACCCGGACGTCCACGTAGGACAGCTCGGCCGTGTCGGAGGCGAGCCAGCCCATCTTGTCCAGCTTGCGGCTGACCGTGAAGCCCGGCGTGTCCTTGTCGATCACGAGCAGCGAGATGCCCGCCGCTCCCGGTCCTCCGGTGCGCACCGCGGTGACCACGAAGTCGGCGCGGACGCCGGAGGTGATGTAGGTCTTGGCACCGTTGACGATGTAGTGGTCGCCGTCGCGGCGCGCGGTGGTGGTGAGGTGCCCGACGTCGGAGCCGCCGCCGGGCTCGGTGATCGCGAGCGAACCGATCTTCGCACCGGCGAGGGTCGGCTGCACCCAGCGCTCGATCTGCTCGGCGTTGCCGGAGGCGATAATGTGCGGCACCGCGATACCGCAGGTGAACAGCGAGGCGAACAGCCCACCGGACGCACCGGCCTGATGCATCTCCTCGCAGACGATCATCGCGTCTACGCCGTCGCCGCCCGAGCCGCCCGCGGATTCCGGGAACTGCACGCCGAGCAGGCCGAGGGCGCCCGCCTTCTTGTGCAACCCGCGCGGGATCTCCCCCTCGCGTTCCCAACCGTCCAGGTAGGGCAGGATCTCGCGTTCCACGAAGCCACGGACCGTGGAACGCAATTCGCGTCGCTCCGGCGTGTCCCAGGGTTTGGTCATGACAGCAACTCCACTGGAATGTCGAGGTGACGGGACCGCAGCCATTCGCCGAGTCCCTTGGCCTGCGGATCGAAGCGGGCCTGGTAGGCCACGCCTCGACCGAGCAAACCTTCGATGATGAAGTTCAGCGCCCGCAGATTGGGCAGGACATGCCGGGTGACGGTGAGCGAAGCCGCCTCCGGAAGCAGCTCTTTGACTCGCTCCACGGTAACTGTGTGCACCAGCCAGCGCCATTGCTCGTCGGTGCGCACCCACACGCCGACGTTCGCGTCGCCGCCTTTGTCGCCGCTGCGGGCCAGCGCGATCGTGCCCAGCGGCACGCGGCGGGTCTCCCCGGCAGGCAGCGGCTCGGGCGCGGGCGGCTCGGCGACCGCGGCGAGTTCAGCTGTGTCGGTGGACGGCGCGATATCCACACGGGTGCCGTCCGGCAGCACCGCCGTGTGTGGCACCTCGGCGGCGTCGACGAACCCCGGCGTGAACACGCCGTACGGAGATCCATTGCCCGGCAAGGTCGTAAAGCTGCATCCCGGATAGCTGGCCAATGCCAGCTCCACTGCCACGTTGGAGAACGCGCGCCCGACCTTGTTCGGATCGGGGTCGCGGACCACGCAACGCAGCAGCGCGCTGGCCTGCTCCTCGGTCTCGGCGTCCGGCCGGTCCAGGCGGGCCAGAGTCCAGGTCAGCTCGGCGGGCCGGGTCGGCAACCAGGACTCCAGCTGCCGTTGCGCCAGTTGGGCTTTCGCCTCGATGTCCAGACCGGTGAGCACGAACTCCATCTCGTTGCGGAAACCGCCGAGGGTGTTCAGCGAGACCTTGAGCCGGGGCGGCGGCGCCTCGCCGGTGACGCCGCTGATCCGCACCCGGTCCGGGCCGTCCTGGTCGAGCCGGATGGTGTCCAGGCGGGACGTCACGTCGGGTCCGGCGTAGCGGGCGCCCTGGATCTCATACATCAGCTGGGCTTCGACCGTGTCGACGGCCACCGCGCCGCCGGTGCCCGTGTGCTTGGTGATGACGCTGCTGCCGTCGGCGCGGATTTCGGCGATCGGGAAGCCCGGCCTGCCCAGATCGGCGAGTTCGGTGAAGAAGGAGTAGTTGCCGCCGGTGGCCTGGGTACCGCACTCGATGACGTGCCCGGCCACCACGGCTCCGGCCAGCCGGTCGTAATCGGTTCGGTCCCAACCGAAGTGCGCCGCGGCCGGGCCGACGATCACCGACGCGTCGGTGACCCGGCCGGTGACCACGATGTCCGCGCCCGCGTTCAGGCATTCGACGATGCCCCACGCGCCGAGGTAGGCATTGGCGGTCAGCGGTGCACCGAAGCCGAGGTCACCGGCGCGCGCGACCAAGTCGTCCCCCTCGACGTGCGCGACCTTCGCGTCCAGTCCGAGATCCGCGGCGACCTTGCGCAGCTTCTCCGCGAGACCGGCCGGGTTGAGGCCGCCCGCGTTCGCGACGATGCGCACCTTGCGTTCCAGCGCGAGGCCGAGGCAGTCCTCGATCTGCTTGACGAAGGTCTTCGCGTAGCCGAGGCTCGGGTCCTTCATCCGGTCGCGGCCGAGGATCAGCATGGTCAGTTCGGCGAGATAGTCGCCGGTGAGCACGTCGAGCTGCCCTCCATCGAGCATCTCGCGCATGGCACTGAGCCGATCACCGTAGAAGCCGGAACAGTTGCCGATCCGGAGCACGTCCGGGTCGGCGGCCAGCATACTCATCAGCGGGAATGCCTCCTGTACGGCGAACCGTCAGGATGGGGCCGCATGCCGCACCCGTGGAGTCCGCGTTCCGCGACCAGCATCACACTCGATCCAGAAAAAAGCAAGCACGCGTGCTTGTTAATTGCCCAAGGCAGTTTCACCGGCGCCCCCTGCGGTATCGCCGCGGTCGATACCGGCACAGCGACGTCGTGATCGCGCGGCCGCAAGGCGAACGGCTGCTCATGGGCGCGATACCGGCCACGGCGTCGGCACCCACGGCTCGATGACCTCGCCGCATGGAGCACAATGAGCACAGTGCCCAGCGACGTCACCGTGATCATTCTGTTCGCCCTGTCCGGATTCCTGCTCGGCGGCGCCTACACCACCTGGAAGACCGCCCGGCCGCTGTCCATCGCGCTGGCGGTCTGCGCCGTTCTCGCTGCGGGCGGCGCCCTGGCCTGGTGGCTCGGCTAGCTCTTCGAGAGACGGAAGATTCGCAGGTCGTCCGGGACCCCATTGAGCGGCGCCGCGAAAAGGCTGCGGCGATACGGCTTGACTTCGAAGCCGAGCTCGTCCAGCGTCTCCGGCCGCAGCGCCTGCAGCGTCGCCTCCGACAGCATGGTGTTCCCGTTGCCGCCGGCCTCCATGACCCGGGCCGCGATCGTCACGTCCACGCCGAGCCAGTCGCCGCCGATCTCACGCGGCGAACCGGTGTGCAAACCGATTCGCATCCGCGGGCGATAGCCGCGCACCTGCACCTCGGTCAGAGTGCGCCTGGCGGTCACCGCGGCGCGCACGGCGCGGTCGGCCGAGGGGAAGACCGCCATCACGCCGTCACCCATGCGCTTGACCACCTGCCCGCCGCGCTCGGCGATCGGCGGCTCGATGGCCTTGGCCACCTCACGCAGCAGTTCGAGGGTGGCCTCGTCACCCGCCGACAGCGACCATCGGGAGAACGCCACCAGATCGGTGAACATAACAGTTACCTCTTGGCTACCTTTTCCGCGCCCCACCCGCTCCAACATCGCCTGCCAGACCTGCAAGGCGCCGAAGCCGATTTCCCTGGCCGCGCTCGGCGCGTCGCCGACCAGTTTGTCCGCTGCCCGTGCGACCGCGCGCGCACCGCCCGGCCCCGAAACCGACAGGGGGTCACCGAATGCAGGATCACCGGGCAGCTGCTCGCGAGCCTTGCGCAGCACACCGATCAGATCGGCCCGCTGATTTGCCGCGCTCATCAGCGCGGACAGCTGGCCACGACGCGATCCGCCGGAACGGCGGGAAGACTCGAACTCCTCGGACGGCTCCAACGGAATGACCATTTCGGGCGGTATGTCGCCATCGGCCCCCGACTCGGCGCCGCCGGAAGGTGTTTCGCTCACGCCCCGAGGGTATCTCAGCCGATCTGACGTCGGCAGGTTAGCAATCATCGCCATCTCTCACCTCCGCGGTGAACGTCAGCGAGCACGCCGTCGGGCCCCGCGATGGATAACGAGCTGGTTGCTGAACCGAGGCTACTCGCGCGAGTACTGGTCTCGGAACCGACCGGCCGCATAGTTTCCGGGATGTTCACACGCGGCTGTGCACAAAGACGATCGGCCCGGCGCGAAGACTCGCACCGGGCCGATCGCCACACCGTCCGCCGGGCAGTGGCAGGCGGTGGACGGAGCCCCGGACCTCCCGACAAGGTCGGCGCTCCACAACCCGAGTGGCGAGGGAAGGCGACTCGGGTAGCTCCGCACTAGGCGTCGCGCTGGTTCACCGAGACCAGAGCCGCGCCGAAGACGATCACGACGAAGCCGGTGAAGTACAGCAGGCTCCCCCAGGGCCCCCAGTGCCAATTGGCAGGGGACGGGGCCGTGCTGAAGAAGTGGCTCGCGTTCGCGAACGGCAGGAACGGGGTGACGTTGCGGCCGAAGCTGCCGAACGCGCCGAGCAGGCCCTCGATGAGCAGCGGCCACAGCACGATCAGCGAGATCGCGGCGGCGGACTGTCGCACCAGCACGCCGACGCCGACCGCGAGGACGATGCACAGGAACGCGTAGACCGGGATGCCGTAGACCTCGCGCCAGTCCTCCGCACTGGACAGAGTCAGGCTCGCGCCCGCGTCCGGGCCGCCGAGCGCCTTGGCCACCAGGTAGGCGAGAAACACCAGCACGGTGGTCAGCAGCGCGCCGTACACGCCGACCAACCCCGCCTTGGTGAGGATGACACGGTCACGATGCGGGGTGGCCTGGAACGTCGTCCGGATGATGCCGAAGCGATATTCGCTGGTCACGGTCAGGGTCGCCATGATCATCAGAACCATCACGCCGAAGCCGCTGATTCCGGCTACCGCGGTGGAGACAGTCAGGTCGATCGCGCCATCCTCGCCGTAGGTCGTCCGCGCCACCCAGGCGAGCAGGGCCGCCATGCCGAGCGCGAGGGCCACGACGATGGCCGAGCACCACCAGGGCGACCTGGTCGAGGTGAGCTTGATTCGTTCCGCTGCCAGCACGCCCATCAGAGCGCACCTCCCATCACCTGATCGAAGCCTTCGCCGTGATACTGCACGGCGCCGCCGGTCATCCGCATGAACGCCTCCTCCAGCGAGGCGCGCTGCGGGGCCAGCTCGAACAGCGTGATGTCGTTCGCCGCGGCCAGCTTCCCGACCACGTCACTGGGCACGCCCGCCACGACGAGCGCCGGGCCGTCGGGGCCCGCGCCGTCCTCGCGGACGGTCATGCCGTTCGAGGTGAGCACGCTGCGCAGCTGCTCGAGCTGCGGGCTGCGCACCCGCACCGACTGCTCCGATGCGCGCTCGATGAACTCCTGCGTGGTCGAGTCCGAGATGAGCTTGCCGCGACCGATCACAACCAGGTGCTCGGCGGTCTGCGCCATCTCCGAGAGCAGATGGCTGGAGACCAGCACCGTGCGGCCTTCGGCGGCCAGTCGCTGCATGAACCGGCGGATCCACAGGATGCCCTCCGGGTCGAGACCATTGACCGGCTCGTCGAACAGCAGCACCTGCGGATCGCCGAGCAGCGCGCCGGCCAGGCCGAGCCGCTGCGACATGCCGAGGGAGAACCCGCCCGCGGACTTGCCGGCCACCTCCGACAGGCCGACCAGCCGCAGCACCTCCTCCACTCGGGACTTGGCGATGCCATTGGACGCGGCCATCCACTCCAGATGGGCGCGGGCCGACCGGTTCGGATGCACCCACTTGGCATCCAGCAGCGCGCCGACGGCACGCAGCGGATGGTCCAGCTCGTGGTAGGGCTTGCCGTGGATCAGCGCGGTGCCCGCGGTGGGCTTGTCCAATCCGAGGATCATCCGCATGGTGGTCGACTTACCAGCCCCGTTCGGCCCCAGGAAGCCCGTCACCTGGCCCGGTCGCACAGTGAAGGACAGGTCCTGGACCGCGACGGTCTGCCCATAGTGCTTGGTCAGGCCTCTCAGCTCGATCATGCTGCCCAGCATTCCGTAAAACGGGGCGGCGCGCGTCGGTAAATAGTGGCGAGTTCGGTCATCCTCGAGGATGAGGAGGAGATGAGGGGGATCCCCCCGGCGGCTACCGCGCCATACGCAGGCAGGTCGGCTGCCGAACACGACGGGCAATGTGCACGCACATCCGATCATCCGCGCAGGATAACGAGGGGTTTCGACCGAACACGGCGTGGAAGTCATGGATGACGGATCGGAACGGGCCTACCCACAAGGAGGATCGGCGGCATGCCCACACACGAGTCGCATCCGCATCGCCCGTCCTGGGTGCCCGACCAGCTCTACCCGTTCACCGACCACTACCTCGACCTCACCGAGGCCAGGGTCCACTACATCGATGAAGGCGATGGACCGCCACTGCTGATGCTGCACGGCAACCCGACCTGGTCGTTCCTCTACCGCGACATCGTCATCGGCCTGCGTGACCGCTACCGCTGCATCGCGGTCGACTATCCCGGATTCGGTCTGTCCTACGCGGCATCTGGCTACCGCTTCACCCCCGCCGAGCACGCCGAAATCGTAGGTCAACTGGTCCAGCGGCTCGATCTGCGCGAAATCACGCTGATGGTGCAGGATTGGGGCGGCCCGATCGGGTTCGCCACGGCCACACGTCACGCGGACCGGTTCACCGCTTTCGTCATCGGAAATACCTGGGCCTGGCCCAAAGCCGACCTGGGAACGCAAGCGTTCTCGCGCCTTCTCGGCGGCCCGGTCGGTGGCTGGCTGATCCGGCAGCACAATTTCTTCGTCGAACGCATCATCCCGGCCGGAGTCCGGCTCACGAAGCTGGACGACACCGTGATGAACGCATATCGCGGCCCCTTCCCCACCCCCGCCTCGCGCGAACCGGTGCACGTATTTCCCCGCGAGATCCTCGCCAGCCGCGCTCTGCTCGCCGATATCGAACGCAAACTCCCGACTGTCACCGACCGACCTGCGCTGATCGTTTGGGGCACCAAGGATGTCGCCTTCCGCGCCGCCGAACTTCGCCGGTGGGAAGAATTGTTCCCGCAACATCGCACCGTCCCCCTCGTCGGCGCCGGCCATTACATTCAGGAAGACGCGTCCGAAGAGATAGTCACCGCGATCCGCTCCTGGGCATCCGCCTGAACCCTGCGCGAATCCGGTCTCCGCCTGCACGCGCCGCGCCGGAAAGGGTTGAAACGCGGCTGATCTCGCAATGCTGCCGCTCCACCAGGTCCACCCGCACCGGAATCGCGGTGTGCATCATGGTCGGGCAGGTGACGCGACGGAGTCCGTCCAGACGACGTCTGCCGCAAGCACCAGCACGGCACTGAGTGCGGCGGCGGCGTCGAGAAGGGCGCGGGAGCGAGCCGCGATGCCGGCCTCCCTGGCGTCCAGCGCGGCTGCGACGTCTTCGGATCGATTCCCGCGCGGCAAGTCCGGCATCAAGGTCCGGAGAGTGTCGATGCGGTATCCGGCACTGCGCAACTGGTGGACGATCCGCGCATCCCGGACCTGGTCCGGCGAGTACCGTCGCGCCCCTTGCGCGGCAACGCGGTCCGGAACGACAAGCCCCTCGGCGTCCCAATGCCGCAAGGTCGACGGACGCACACCCAGCGCGGCGGCGAGTTCGGAGACACCCATCGAATCCGACGGGCGCACATCATCGATCGGCTCGGCGGAGATCGCCTCCGCCGCCCGCTTGGCGAGCTCGAGGTCCGTACGATCGCGATCGAGCCGGGCGTGCGCCGCATCGAGCAGGGCGAGTACCTCGGCGGCCGGGCGCTCATGGACCGCACGAACGATCCGCTTGGCCTCGACCGGACCGACCCCCACCGCCAGCGCACGGTAGGCCAGCGCTGAACGCAGGTGAATCTCGCCGTACCTGCGATAACCCGCGGGGGTGCGCGTCACCGTCGGCAGCACCCCGGCACGCTCGAGGTTGCGTATCTGCTGCACGGAGTATCCGGCCTGCCGCGCGACATCGACCGTGCGCATCGACGAGTTGAGAGTCGACACTCTGCTGTACCTGGTCTTCCTTCTCAGAGTCTCCACAAGCACCTTAATGAAACGCTGGAGCACATGACCATCGACGAGATCATCGGCTTCGCATCCGGCCTGGAGGGAGTCCTGACCCTGCAACCGCGACCCGGCGACGGCTCACCCGAGATCAGCTGGGGCGACACGTTCTTCTATTACTCACCGACCGGGGACGTGCCGAAGGCGACTCAGCCCTTCGCGACGATCGTGACGAAGAACTACCCCGGCGACGAAAGCTCCCGCTTGGAACGCCCGGATACGTTCCGCGTCAACATCGCAGCCGGAAAAGAAGCCTTCATCCAGTGGACCGGCCGCGCGCCGCGCGAACCAGCCGCCGACATCGACCCCAGCATCCTCGATACCGTGATCGCACACCCCGTCTACGGCCCCGTTGGTTGGCTCGCGATAGTGAATCCAGGCCGGCGCTCGGAAGAAGCCGCCCGCGGACTGCTCCGCACGGCCTATCAGCTCGCACGCTCCCGCTATGAGCGGCGTACTGGGTCAACGGGCAGCTGATGAATGATGACGCGCGACCGGTCCGGTCTGCCACGAGTTGCATCGCGCCACTGATCGACGCGGGCCGGATGCACCGGAGACAGCAGCACAGCGACTCCGGTTCACCTCACAACACGGGCGACGACGCCTGGGCCCAGAATCGCTTGGGGATGCGTCCGGCGAGGCGGGCGGCGTATCCGGCGCGGACCGCGTCCGCCATGGCGGCAGCCATCAACTCTGGGCGATGGGCCCTGGTCACGGCGGTGGCCAGCAGAACCGCCGCGCAGCCGAGTTCCATGGCGAGGGCGGCGTCGCTGGCGGTGCCGATGCCCGCGTCCAAGATGACCGGGACATTCGCGGCGGCGACGATCATTTCGATGTTGTGTGGGTTGCCGATGCCGAGGCCGGTGCCGATGGGGGCGCCGAGGGGCATGACCGCCGCGCAGCCCGCCTCTTCGAGGCGGCGGGCCAGGATCGGGTCGTCGTTGGTGTAGGGCAGCACGACGAAGCCGTCGTCGACGAGTTGTTCGGCGGCGGTGAGCAATTCGATCGGGTCCGGCAGGAGGGTGCGCTCGTCGGCGACTACCTCGAGCTTCACCCAGTTGGTGTCCAGCGCCTCACGGGCGAGCTGCGCGGTGAGCACCGCTTCGGCGGCGGTGCGGCAGCCCGCTGTGTTCGGCAGCGGCGCGATGTTCAATCGCTTCAGCAGGTCGAGCACGCCGGTGCCGCCCGCCGCATCGATCCGCCGCATGGCCACGGTGGTCAGCTCGGTGCCGGAGGCGATCAGCGCCTCCTCCAGCACGGCGAGGTTTTCCGCGCCGCCGGTCCCCATGATCAGGCGGGAGCCGAACGCGCGGTCGGCGATGCGCAGTGGGGCGTCGGCCTCCGCGCGCCCCGCCGCGACCGACTCCTCAGCCACCTTGGACCGCCGTCAGCACCTCGATCTGCCAGCCGCGCCGCACCGGTTCGTCCCAGCGCGACTTCGGGAACACCGCCCCGTCCACCGCGAGCGCGACGCCCTTGCACGGCAGGTCGAGGCGTTCCAGCAGCTCACGCACGGTGAGCGGTGCGGCGAACTCGTGCTCGTCGCCGTTCACCGTGACACCGATGGGGACGGATGACAGCGTCATCGGATTCCTCCTACAGTCGTCGAAAAGCGTTGCGGGTCGGCGACTTCCGCTTCGGGCAGCGTTGCCCCGCCGAGCAGGCTCGCCACCGCGTCCGCGGTGAGCGGCACGGTCAGCATCCCGTTGCGACCGTGCCCGGTGGCCGCGATGATCCGGTCGGTGAGCCGGCCGATCAGCGGCAGGTTGTCCGGGCTGCCCGGCCGGGAACCGGCGCTCGCCTCGGCGAGCTCGTATTCGCCGATGCCGGGGAACACCGCCTCCGCGTCGGCGATCAGGTCGCGCACGCCCGCGACGGTGACCGCGGTGTCGAAACCGGCCTCGTACTGGGTTGCCCCGACCACGATCCCGTCGGCGCGCGGCACCAGGTACACCGGCCTGCCGTGCACCCGAGCGCGGATCACCCGCCGCGGCGCGGGAGCCACACCTGGCCGCTGCCGGAGCCGCAGGATCTCGCCCTTGACCGGTCGGACCGGCAGCTCAGGCCACAGCTCCGCCGACGCGGCGCCCGCCGCCAGCACGATCTGATCGTGCGGAAGTTCCGTCAGCGAGTCTACGGACTCGGTGCGCACCAGCACGCCCGCCGCCTCGGCCGCCTGACGCAGCGCGGTGACCAGCCTGCGGTTGTCGATGGCGGGTTCGGTGGGCGCGAGCAGCGCGGCGCGCACGGAGCGGGCCAGCGTGGGTTCCAGCTCACGGACTCCGGCGCGGTCCAGGATGCGCAGTTCGTGGCCGCGGCCGCCGACCCAGTCGGCCACGGTACGCAGGTCGGCGGCGTCGGCCGCGTCCAGCGCGACGGTCATGGTCTCGTCGGCGACGAAGACAGCGAGCCCGGTCGCGGCTTCCAACCGGGCGGCGAACTCCGGCCAGCGGGCCAGCGAGGCGGCGCCGAAGTCGAGCACTCGCTCCTCCCCCGGCCAGCCCTCCGACAGTGGCGCGAGCATGCCCCCGGCGACCCAGGAGGCGCCGCTCGCCACCGCCGGATCCAGCAGGGTGACCGACCAATCGGCCTCGGCGGCGCGCCAGGCCACAGCGAGCCCGATGGCGCCGCCACCGACGACGGCCAGAGTCCGCATTCGCTCCACCTGCCTCCTATTTCGCATCCCCACGGTAGCGCGGCTACGGTCGAAGACGTGCAACCCTCCCATCCGAATCGACCCGCCTCGCCGCGGGAGCGTCTGGCACATGCGCGTCTGTATCTCTGCACCGACGCACGCAGGGAGAAGGGCGATCTGGCCAGGTTCGCCGAGGCGGCGTTCGCGGGCGGAGTCGACATCATCCAGCTCAGAGACAAGGGGTCGCCCGGCGAGGCGAAGTTCGGTCCCCTCGAAGCCAGGGCCGAACTCGGCGCGCTCGCCGAATTGAAGGCGGCCGCGCGCAGGCACGGTGCGCTCGTCGCGGTGAACGACCGCGCCGACATCGCGCTGGCGTCGGGTGCCGACGTGCTGCATCTCGGGCAAGGTGACCTCCCGCCCTGGTACGCGCGCCGGATCCTCGGACCCGATGTGGTGATCGGACGATCCACGCACAACCGCGCGCAAGCCGGGCTCGCCGCGATCGACGAGCACATCGACTACTTCTGCACCGGCCCGATCTGGGCGACCCCGACCAAGCCGGGCAGGCAGGCGGCGGGACCCGAGCTGGTCCGCTCGACCGCCGACGCCCACCCGACCCGGCCTTGGTTCGCGATCGGCGGGATCAACGCGGACAACCTGCCGCAAGTGCTGGAAGCCGGGGCGGCTCGGGTGGTCGTGGTGCGCGCGATCACCGAGGCCCGGGATCCGGAGGCCGCTGCGCGGGAGCTGAAAACGGCGCTGCTGGCGAACGCGTAGCCGCCGGCATCAGGAAAGCAGCTGCCCTCGGGTGAACGAAAGGGCGGTCTCCACCGCGGTGTTCCCGTTCGCCGTCGGCTCGGTGGTCTGAACGCCGAGGTCATCGACGATCCTGGCAGCGTCGCCCGGTCCGTCCGGATCCGAGTGCAGCCAGACGAAACCGAGCTCGGCGAGGTCGAGCGTGCGGGGCAGCGCGGCGGCTACCGCGCGGTCGATCTCGGCGAGCAGCACACGCGCGGGTGCGGCGCGCAAGGTGGGCCACGAGGCGGCGAAGCCGGGATGCAGCGGACGGGCGTCGACCTCGGGCTCAGGGACCCAGGCCAGCTCGGTGCTCTCCCGGTTGCCAGTGGTCGGCAGGGTCATCACCGCGTCGGCGACCACCGTGGTGTAGGTCCAGCCACTCAGGGCGGACGCGGTCACCCGCGCGCCGCGCACTCGGACGTCGGCGGGATCGATACCCGCTTCCTCCCATGCCTCGCGGACCGCCGCGTGCTCGGGCGTCTCGTGACTGTCGCGGGCGCCACCGGGCAATGCCCAGGTCCCGCCCTGGTGGCTCCACGGTGCGCGGTGTTGCAGCAGCACCGCCGAACCACCACCGGCGAGCGGAGCGCGCAGCAGCAGTCCGGCGGCGCCGAAGCGGCCCCAGTGCCGCAATCCGTCCGGGCCACGCGACCAACCGTCGCCGTCACCACGCATCTCGTACCATCCTCATCCAGCTACGACAGTGAAGTCTGTCTGCTGCCCCGCGTCGAGCAGAGCAAACAGCAGCCGCATAGAGTTTGCAGCCGGACGGAGTCCGTCCACTGCCCACGCCGGCCCGAGCGAAGGCAAGATAGCCGCCTCTTGCTCCCAACCGGGGGTGTTTCACACGCCGCAGCGTCCGTACGACCACAATAAACTCCGCACCAACATGCGCGGAGCGATCGAATGTTCGATCGGACCGTGAGAAATCCGCGCACTCGGCCCAGACTGGGGAGGTGGACATGGCTAGCTCTGAGCCGACGGCGGCCGAACTCCGGCCGTCGTCCGCGCCCGCCGGCCGGGACAACGTTCCCGGCGGGCTGAGCGTCGCGGTGGTGCGCGAACGTCTCGACTTGTCCAACCTGCGTTCGTTCGCCAATTCCTCCCCGGGACGGCTGATCGCGCTCGGGCTGCTGCTCATCGGCCTGTGCCTGGCCGCAGGCTCGGTGACCGCCGCGACCGTCAGCGAACGGCAGCAGGGCCTGGACGTGCTGCTCTACGACACCGAACCGGAGGCGTACTCCGCACACCAGCTGTATACCTCGCTGTCGATCGCCGACGCCGCCGCGAGCACCGCCTTCATCGCGGGCGGGCTGGAGCCGCAGACGGTGCGTGATCGCTATACCCAGGCCATGGGCGAGGCGGCCGCGGAGTTGGTGACCCAATCCGACCGCGCCGTCGGGCCGAACACGACAGCCGATTCGGATACCCGGCTGCGTACCGGCATAGTGACCGGCCTGCCGGTGTACTCGGGTCTGATCGAGACCGCGCGGACGAACAATCGCAGCGGATATCCGGTCGGAGCAGCGTATTTGAGCGAGGCGTCCAACCAGATGCAGACGACACTGCTACCGATGGCCGAGGAACTGCACAATCACCGTTCCGCCGCGGTGGCCACCGCGCAGCGCAACCACGTGCGGCCACCATGGCCCGCCATCGGCCTGCTGATCCTCACCCTCGGCGTGCTGGTCTGGGTGCAGCGAGACCTGGCGCGGCGCTGGCGGCGGGTGCTCAATCCCGGCCTCCTGCTCGCGTCGGCGGCGATGCTGATCCTGCTGGCGTGGACGGTCGTCGCGGGCTCGGTGTCAGCGACGTCGATGATCGGCGCGCGCGACGACGGCGCGGTGCCGTCGTCGCGGCTGACCGAGAGCCGGATTCTGGTGCAGCAGGCGCGCGCCGCGGAGACATTGAAGCTGGTGCGCAGGGACGCCACCGGCGACTACGACCGCACCTTCGACGCGGGTATCGAGCGCCTGGCCGATCTGATCGGCAAGTACCCCGATTCCGCGCCCGCCACCGACGACGTGCGCAATGCCGTGCCCGCGCTGGCTCGTTGGCGGGTGGCGCACCAGCGCATGAACGACGCGCTGGCCAAGGGTGATTTCAATGGCGCGGCCGCAGTGACCACCGGCCCTGGCTCCGCGGACGCCACCGCGCAGGTCGAGGCGCTGGACCGTTCACTGGAACAGGGCATCGCCGAGACACGGCACACTCTGCGCGACGAGATCTCCCAGGCGGCCCGCGTGCTGGACTTCCTAGGAGCAGGAGCGATGGTGCTCGGCATTCTGGCGGCAGGCTATGTAGGACTCGGCATGTGGCCCCGGCTTCGGGAGTACCGATGAGATCCCCGCGCGGCATTCTGGTCGTCGTCCTCGTCGTGGTGGCGCTGGCGAGCGGTTGCGCCGGCGATTCCGGCGCACCACTGGAGACCAAGACGCCCAAATACACCGATGCCCCACTGCCGGCCAACGCCATACCCGTGCTGACGGATTCGCCGGTCCCCCCGCCGCCCAGCGCACCGCGGTGCGGAGACCCGACCGCCAGTCTGCGCCCCACCGGGGCGGGGGCCGCCGCGCGCGGACCGGTTATCGACGCCATCCGGGCGCGCGGCAGGCTGCTCGTCGGGCTGGATACCGGCAGCAACCTGTTCAGCTTCCGCGACCCGGTCTCCGGCTCCATCGTCGGTTTCGACGCCGACATCGCCAGGGAGGTCGCCCGTGACCTGCTCGGCAACCCGGACCTGATCGAATTCCGCAGCCTCGGCTCGGCCGAGCGCGAGACCGCCCTGCAGAACCACACCGTCGATCTGGTCGCCAAGACCATGACGATCAACTGCGAACGGCGCGAGAAAGTCGCCTTCTCCACCGTCTACCTGCATGCGAATCAGCGCGTGCTCGCGGTGAAGAACTCCGGTATCGACAGCTTGGCCGATCTCGCGGGTAAGCGGGTGTGCATCGTCTCCGGCACCACCTCGCTGGACCACATCCGCCGCGACCAGCCCGCCGCGACCATCCTCACCGTCCCTACCTGGGCAGACTGTCTGGTCGTCCTGCAGCAGCGCCAAGTCGACGCGGTCAGCACCGACGATGCCGTCCTCGCGGGTCTCGCCGCGCAAGACCCGTACACCGAGTTGGTCGGCGGCAGCATCGCCGCGGAGCCGTACGGCATCGGCATCCCCAAGGGCCAGGACGATCTCGTCCGCTTCGTCAACGGCACGCTGGATCGCATCCGCAACGACGGCACGTGGGCCGGGCTGTACCAGAAATATCTCACCGTGCTCGGCCCGCTTCCCGCTCCACCCACTCCGACCTATCAGGATTGACGGGAGATGAATACCCGGCCCGCCTCGGATCCCGAACCAGACGAAACCGCCACGGGACAGCCGGGTTCGGCCGAGGTATTCAAGGGCGGGTCGACCGGTTCGGCCGGGGGCACCGACGATCCGGCCCCGTACCCGCAGCGGCCGGGCGGCGAAACATCGAGCGCGGCCGAGCAGCCAGCCGATCCGGGCTCGGAGGCGGGCGAAGAGGACCCGAACGCAACCCGTAGGCAGTCCGTCGGCGGCGCTACCGCGGACGAAGGCCCCGCCACGGAGCTCGCCCCTGAGCTGCCGGAGACATCCGCCGTGGAGCAGGAAGCTGCGGGGCGGACGAAATGGGACCCGGGTGCGTCGGTGCCGCTGCGCACCACGGGACGCAGCGTGCGTACCGCCCACAGCCGTCCGACCGTGCGACGGCTCGGCGCGGGCCTGGTGCCGATTCCGGAGGTGCCGTCCGTCGATCCACCCGACGCCGTGCTCGCCGACCCGGTTGTGTCCGAGGGCAGGCGGTTCTGCTGGCGCTGCGGCAAACCGGTCGGCCGGGCGACACCGATCCGGCCCGCGACGACGGCGGGCACCTGCGTGGTCTGTGCGGCCCCGTTCGATTTCCGGCCGACGCTGCACGCGGGCGACATGGTCGCGGGGCAGTACGAGATCCAGGGCTGCATGGCCCACGGTGGGCTCGGCTGGATCTACCTGGCGATCGACCGCAATGTCAGCGACCGCTGGGTGGTGCTGAAGGGACTGCTGCACGCCGGCGACGCCGAAGCGCAGGCGGTGGCGATGGCCGAACGCCAATTCCTGGCCGAGGTGGCGCATCCCAGCATCGTCAAGATCTACAACTTCGTCGAGCACACCGACGACCACGGCATACCCGTCGGCTACATCGTCATGGAGTACGTGAGCGGCTGTTCGCTCCGCGACATCCTCGACAACTACGAACGCCCGCAGCGCATGCCGGTCGCCGAGGCGATCGCCTACCTGCTGGAGATCCTCCCCGCGCTGGAGTACCTGCACTCGACCGGTCTGAGCTACAACGACCTCAAGCCCGACAACATCATGGTCACCGCGGACCAGGTCAAGCTGATCGATCTCGGCGCGGTCGCCCCCATCGGAGCGTACGGAAACCTCTACGGCACCAGGGGGTTCCAGGCACCGGAGATCGCGAAGACGGGCCCGACGATCGCTTCGGACATCTTCACCGTCGGCCGCACGCTGGCCGTACTCACCCTGCATGTGCCGACGGAGCACGGACGCTATCTCGATGGCATCCCCGATCCCGCCGATGAGCCGGTGCTGGCGCGTTACGAATTCTTCTATCGCCTGCTGCTCTGCGCGACCGACCCGGATCCGGAACGCCGCTTCCCCTCCGCGCGGGCGATCGCCACGCAACTGGCGGGAGTGCTGCGGGAAATCCTCGCGCTGGAGTCCGATAACGAGCACCCGCAGCTGTCCGCCGTCTTCACTCCGCCGCGCGGCAGCTTCGGCACCGAGGAACTGATCAGCCAGACCGACGCCTACACCGACGGCCGCTCCCGCAGCAGCCGGCTCGACGCCCTCGATGTGGTGGCGGGGCTGCCGATTCCGCTGCTGGACCCGGCCGAGCCATCAGCGCCGTTGCTCGCGGCCGCGGTGCATCCCGAACCGCGTCAAGCGCTCGAGGCGCTGTGGAACGCACGCGAGCGGGCCGACGCCGATCCGGCCGACGCCCCGGAGAGCCTGGACCTGGAGCTCACGCTCGCCGAGGCCAGAGTGCGGATCGACCTGCGCGAGTCGGCCGTCGTGCTGGACCTGCTCGCGCGCCTACCCGAGCGGGAATGGCGGGTCAGCTGGTATCGCGGCATGGCCGAACTGCTCGACCGGGAGTACGAGCGCGCTTTCACGAACTTCGACGAGGTCTTCCGGGTGCTTCCCGGCGAGATCGCTCCCAAGCTCGCGCTCGCCGCCACTGCCGAACTCATTCTTCAGCATTGGGATTCGCCGGATCCCGAGCAATGGCGCGCCTACGCGGAGAAGACGTACGAGACCGTCTGGCGCACCGACCGCACCGTGGTGAGCGCCGCCTTCGGCCTGGCCAGGCAACTGGCGGCGAATGACCGGGTGACCGAGGCCGTGCAGGCGCTCGACGCGGTGCCCGCGGCGTCGCGGTGTTTCACCACCGCGCGGATGACCGCCGTCCTGTTGATGCTGACCGCCGCACCGGTGGCCGAACTCGATGAGTTCACGCTGCACATCTCGGCGTCGCGCGTGCAGAGTCTGCCGAGAGGAGAGAGTCGTGCGGTGCAGATGCGGGTGCTGGTCCTCGGCGCGGCGCTGGCCTGGCTCCAGGCGGGCAACACGCCCAAGCGCCCGGACGCGACGCTGTTCGGCGCGCCGTTCACCCAGCGGGAACTGAGGGCAGGCACCGAGGCGGGGCTGCGTGCCCTTGCCCGCGGCGCGCCCAACCGCAAACACCGCTACGCGCTCGTCGACCTGGCCAACGCGATTCGCGCGAAAAGCTGGATCTAGCTGTACCCGGCCATCACGTTGATAGCAGTCGGCTGATCAGGGCGTGGTCTCCGAGAGCGGTGTGGATGATCAATCGCCTGCCGTGGACGGTCAGACGAGCGTTGCCGTGGGTCAGGAGCACCTCCGCGTGCTTCGAGAGAGTCTGGCATGCCCGAAAACGGTGCATGCCACAAACGCCGGCCGCGAGCGCAGTGCGACCGGGCGTTGGGGGAACTGATGTGGTTACGGGTTACTGCCAGGTGGCCGTGTCGGGGTCGATCCCGTGGGTACGAGCGGACTCGTCGATGATCTGCCGGAACCAGGAGGCCAGCCCGACCCGGATGCCGTCGTAGTGGGCGGAGAAGCCCGGGTCGGAATCGAACATCCGGCCCAGACACACCTGCATCTGTCGTGTGAGCGGGAAGAAGTTGGAGAAGACCTCGCGGTGGCGCTCGACGAGCGTGTTCGCCTCTGGACTGCCCGGGGCGATGCCCTGGTCCAGGGCATCGCCCAGATCACGCTGGAGCGTGGACATCGCGTGAGAGAGCGACTGCCACTGTTCCCGCGTGCGGGAAGCGGAGCGTTCGGCGAACTGCGCCCACTGCGGGGAATCTCCCCAGACAACGCGGGCCTGCCCGGACCCGCGTGGGTCCCAGTCCGCCCCGAACGTTGCCGACTGTTCTTCGTCGCTCAGGAGGATGCCGCGCTCGTGCGCCTCGGTCATCCGTTCCAGGCGTTCGTCGAGCTGTTGCAGGTCATGGATCCGCTCGGCGAGCTGGGAACGCTGCTCACACAAGGTGGCGCCGATCTTCGCGGTCGCGTCATCGAGCACTTCGCGGATCGCATCCAACCCGAGCCCGGTCTCCCGATAGGCGACGATTCGGTGCAGACGTTGCAGGTCTGCGTCGGTGTAGCGGCGATACCCCGCCGTGGTGCGGACCGAAGGCGACGCCAAGCCGATCTCGTCCCAGTAATGCAACGTGCGGACGGTCACCCCCACGAGCTCGGCGGCCGCGCCCACCATGACACCGTCATCGAACTCGCGATCAGCCATGAACGCCAGTGTGACTTTCACCCGCTGTGTCAGGGGGGACGATCCCGACCGATGCAAGATCGCGTGCCTCCTGGCTGTCAGGATCAAACTGCTTCGCCGCGGTGAACACGACCCGCGCCCGTTCGGGGGTGATCACTTCGACGTCGCGAGTTATCCACGGAGTATCACGCGGTCCGGTCACGCTGTCGGGCACGAGTTCCGTACACGCCTCGACGAGGCGATCGATCTCGTTCAGCACGCACGCGAAGCTCACGCTCATCGGCGGCACATCGGTCTCTTCGGGGCCCGCCGCCGCGGGGACGAGCAGTACGTCCTGGAACGCCCACCGGCGCAGGTGGACCACCTGTCCGGGAACGCTGAACAGCTCGATGAAGCCGAGCCCTCGCACCCAGAAGTCCGTTGACGCCGCCAGGTCGGATGTCGGAATCGTCACGAACGTCGGCATCGCGTAGATGCCGCGAAACACTTCTAACGCAACCGCCTCCGGACCTCGCTCGGATATGGGGCTCATCTCGAACGCGTTGAAGAATTCACTCATGCATTGCACCATCCACCCTCACGCAACGTGAGGGTCAAGCCGAGTCCATGAATCCGGTCCTATCGCTGCGATGCGACCAACGTCGTGGCCGGGTACATCTAGCAGGTCGATCGGCGACCGGCCACGGCCGGAAGCACCATCGCCGACGTGATTCAGATGATCCGCCGCTGCGGTCACCCTGATCGGGGCCACGGACATCCCGGCCCGACATGAATCAAGGTCGGCTGCGATGGTCGGCAACCACCTGCACCGCCGCCCGCGCGATCGCCAGCTCCTCGTTGGTCGGCACCACCAGCACCGCGACCCGCGCGCCGGGCGGGGAGATGCGCCGGGCGGAACGATCTTTCGCCGTATTGGCCGCCGGGTCGACTTCGATACCGAAGGGAGCGAGATCCGCCAGGGCATCAGCACGCACCTGCGGGCTGTTCTCGCCCACCCCGGCGGTGAAGGTGATCGCGTCGACGCCGCCGAGTTCGATCAGGTACGCACCGAGGTAGCGGCGTAGCCGGTGGATGTACACGTCGTAGGCGAGCCGGGCGGCCCGGTCCCCACGCTCGATGAGGCGCTGCAACTCGCGGAAGTCGTTGACGCCGGACAGGCCTTTGATGCCGGAATCCCGGTTGAGCAGGGTGTCGACCTGGTCGATGTCCAGGTGCGCCGACCGGACCAGGTGCGGCACGATGCCGGGATCGAGATCACCCGACCTGGTACCCATCACCAGACCTTCCAGCGGCGTGAGGCCCATCGTGGTATCGATCGGGCGACCGCCGCGGAGAGCCGAGGCCGAAGCGCCGTTGCCCAGGTGGAAGACGATCTGGTTCAGCTCGGCGGGATCGCGCTCGAGCAGCTCGGCGACGCGGCCGGACACGTACTCGTGCGATGTGCCGTGGAATCCGTACTTCCGGATGCCGTGGGCGGCGGCGACTTCGGCGTCGATCGCGTAGGTCTTCGCAGCGGCGGGCAAGCTGTGGAAGAACGCGGTGTCGAACACGGCGACCTGCGGTACTCCGGGCAATAGTCCACGTGCGCTCTCGATTCCGGCCAGATTGGCCGGATTGTGCAGCGGCGCAAGCACGGAGAGCTCGGAGATCGCGGCGACGACGGCGTCATCGATCAGTGTGGGCTGATAGAACACCTCGCCGCCGTGCACCACACGATGGCCGACCGCGCGCACCCCCTCCCGCACCAAGTCGTGTCCCGTCGCGGCGAATGCCTCGAAGATCAGGCGCAGCCCGGCGGTATGGTCGGCGATCCGCCCGGGACGCTCGGAGGTCTCGCCGTCGTCGTGATGCTCGATCCTCCCGACGTCCTCGCCGATCCGCTCTACGATCCCGGACGCGGCTACCGCGCTCGACTCCGGGTCCAAGAGTTGGTATTTGATGGACGACGAGCCGGAGTTGATCACCAACACCAGATCCTCGGCCGCCTTGCTCATCACGCCTCCTGCGACATGCTGGACGCCGGCTCCCGATCGGCGCGATAAGACGGTTCGCGATCGTGCCTCATCACGTCTCCTGTGTCTCAGGAACCAGGTGCACGACGCGATTGTTCCGCGGACGCCGCGAGTGTGCCGGAGCGGACAGTGTCCGCATCACGCATCCTGTGCCTGGATGGCAGTGATCGCCACGGTGTTGACGATGTCGGCTACCAGGGCGCCCCGGGACAAGTCGTTGACCGGCTTGCGCAGACCTTGCAGGACAGGTCCGATCGCGATGGCGCCCGCGCTACGCTGCACCGCTTTGTAGGTGTTGTTGCCGGTATTCAGATCCGGAAACACGAACACGGTCGCGCGGCCCGCCACCTCGGAGTCGGGCAGCTTGGTGTCGGCGACGGTCGGTTCGATCGCGGCGTCGTACTGAATCGGGCCCTCTACCGGCAGTTCCGGCCCGCGCTCGCGCACCAGCTTCGTCGCGACGCGCACCTTGTCCACGTCCGCTCCACTGCCGGATTCGCCGGTCGAGTAGGACAGCATCGCCACCCGGGGTTCGATGCCGAAGCGGGCGGCGGTCGCCGCGGAGGAGATCGCGATGTCGGCCAGCTGCTGCGAGGTCGGGTCCGGCACGACCGCGCAGTCGCCGTAGGCGAGCACCCGGTCGGCCAAGCACATGAGGAATACGCTGGACACGGTGGCGACGCCGGGCACCGTCTTGATGATCTCCAACGACGGCCGGATGGTATGCGCGGTGGTGTGCGCGGCGCCGGAGACCATCCCGTCGGCAATCCCCCGAGACACCATCATGGTGCCGAAATACGAGATGTCGGCCACGGTTTCGCGGGCTCGCTCCAGCGTCATGCCCTTGTGCTTGCGCAGTTCCGCGTACTCGGCGGCGAACTCGTCCAGGTAGCCGGAGCTGCGCGGGTCGAGCACCTGTGCGGCGGAGACGTCCACGCCGAGTTCGGCGGCGCGGGCGCGCACCGCGGTCTCGTCGCCGAGGATGACCAGGTCGGCGACCTTGCGCTGGAGCACCCGGCCCGCCGCGCGCAGAATGCGGTCGTCGTCGCCCTCCGGCAGCACGATGCGTTTGCGGTCGGCCTGCGCGCGCTCGATCAGCTGGTATTCGAACATCTGCGGTGTGATCACCGAGCTGGGCGGAACGTCGACGCGCCGCAGCAGTTCCACCGCTTCGACATGCTCCTCCATCAACGCCAGTGCGGTGTCCACCTTGCGGGGGCTGCCCGCGGACATGCGGCCGCGGGTGCGGTAGGCCGCGCCCGCGGTGTCGTAGGTGCCGAGGTCGGTGGTGAGGATGGGCAGCTTGGGTTTGAGTCCGGTCATCAGCCGCGCGACCGCGGGATGCGGCAGCAGGCCGCCGTTCATGATGATGCCCGACAGCGACGGAAAGCCTTCCGCCTCATGCGCGTTCACGACACTGAGCAGAACGTCCGACCGGTCGCCCGGCGCGATCACCACGACGCCCTCCTCCAGACGTTCCAGGATGTGTTCGGCCGTCATACCGCCGACCATGATCCGCAGCGCCTCGCGATGCAGCAATTCTGGGTCGCCGCTGTACATTTCGCCGTCGATCGCCGCGCACAGCTCGGCCATGGTGGGCGCGATCAGCAGCGGGACCTCGGGCAGCGTCCAGGACGGCGCGCCGAACCCGCGCAGCGCGGCGCAAACCTCCTCCAGCCGCTCCGGGTCGCAGCGGTTGGCGATGATGGCGACCAACTGCGCGTGCTCATGGGACAACTCGGCCGCGCACAGTTCGGCCAGCTGCTTCACCTCGTCGGGAGTGCGGCCCGCGCCGCGCACCACCAGCAACACCGGTGCGCCCAGGTTGACCGCGATCCTGGCGTTGAACCGCAGCTCGCTGGGGCTGGCCACGTCGGTGTAGTCGCTGCCGACCACCACCACGGCGTCGCACATCTTCGCGACCTCATGGAAGCGCATGACGATCTCGCTGATCGCCGCGTCCGGGTCGGCGTGCACCTGCTCGTAGGTCGTGCCGATGGCCTGTGTGTAGTCGATATCCGCGGTGCTGTGCTCGAGCAGCAGTTCCAGGATGTAGTCGGGCTCGGTGGTCGAGCGCGTGATCGGCCGGAACACCCCGACCCGTGCCGTGGTGGCGCACAGCATCTGAAGTACTCCTAGAGCCACCGTAGATTTGCCGGTGTCGCCTTCCGGAGAGGCGATGTAGACGGCTGATGGAGCGTTGTCGGCCATGTCCGAGAGCTTAGTGAACACGCGGCTATCGGACTCGGTCACACGATCGATCCCCGAGCACGCACGGTTTCGACCATTGCCCGCCCCGGCTCGGTCCGACCGCTATAGTCCGGGCATGGCTGAGCAGTTTCCGGATCGGCAGTGGGGTTCGAGAACCAACCTATTGGCCCGTGCGGCAAGCAGATTGGCCGCGACAAAGCCGGGTTCCCGGTTCATCCGCGTGCTGACCCCGCTGGACCGGGCGATCCTGGAACGCACCGGCGCCAAGTACACCCTGCTCGGCCCGATCGGCGCGCCCGTCATCCTGCTCACCTCCATCGGCCGCAAATCCGGTCAGCCGCGCACCCAGCCCCTGCTCTACGTGCACGACGGCGACACGCTCTACGTGATCGGCAGCAATTTCGGCCAGGCCCACCACCCCGCCTGGACCGCCAATCTGCTGGCGAACTCCACTGCGACCGTAGCGATAGCAGGCGAACGCATCGACGTGACCGCCACCCCGGTCGACGGACCCGACAAAGACGCCATCTTCAGCCGCTTCGTCGAAGTCACCGCCGCCTACGCCACCTACCGCTCCCGCACCACCCGCGACCTGCGCATCTTCGCCCTCCGCCGGGCGTAACCGACCTGCTGAGAGGCTTTCATGAGATCGGCGGTAGTCAAAAGGCGGCGCTTTCCTTGCCCTGAAGCCGCCATTTGACTCCGCTCGATGCTCCAGTTCTGCAACGCAACCACAGCCGGTCGACTGGGCTGGGGCTGTGGATGCGTGATCGACGGCGGGAGGTAAGCCGGGTACGGCACCCAGCGCGCCCAGCACTGCTCCGGTACACACACGGAGGGTGTACTCAACTAAGGGGCATCGCCAGGGACTGCTCTGCCCGCAGCTTCGAGTAGTGCCCGCCCACCATCGTTTTCCTCTGGCGGTGCTGGGCGCGTCGGGTGCCGTACCCGGCTTACCTCCCGCAGTTGATCGGAACCCGTCGGCTTCCAGCGGGGTCGACCGGCTGTGGTCGCGTTTTGCGGCTGTTCACAAAGAGCTTCGGGCTATCAGAGCGTGCCGCAGGTGCGGAGGGGCTCAGGCGAGTGCGCGCAGGCGCGGGGCCAGGTCGCGCTGGAACAGATCGAGGAAACGGCGCTGGTCGTGGCCGGGGGCGTGGAACACGAGGTGGTTGAGCCCGGCGTCGAGGTAGGGCTTGATCTGCTCCACGGCCTGGTCGGGGTCGCTGGCCACGATCCAGCGCTTGGCGATCTGCTCGATCGGCAGTGCGTCGGCGGCGGCTTCCATCTCGATCGGGTCGGTGATGCTGTGCTTCTGCTCCGCGGTCAGCGAGAGCGGGGCCCAGAAGCGGGTGTTATCCAGCGCCAGTTCCGGATCGGTGTCGTAGGAGATCTTGATCTCGATCATCCGGTCGATGTCGTCGACGGTGCGGCCTGCCTTCGCCGCGCCCTCGGCTACCGCGGGCATCAGCTTCTCGGTGTAGAGGTCCATGCCCTTGCCCGAGGTGCAGATGAAGCCGTCGCCCGCTCGTCCGGCGTACCGCGCGACCAGCGGACCGCCCGCGGCGATGTAGATCGGGATACCGCCCTTGGGCACGTCGTAGATGGAGGCGCCGACGGTCTTGTAGTACTCGCCCGCGAAGTCGACGCGGTCGCCGGTCCACAGCGCACGCATCAGGTCGACCGCCTCGCGCAGGCGGGCGAAACGCTCCTTGAATTCGGGCCATTCGCCGGAGTATCCGGTGGCGATCTCGTTGAGCGCCTCACCGGTGCCGACTCCGAGCATGACGCGATCCGGGTACAGGCAGCCCATGGTGGCAAACGCCTGGGCGATCACCGCGGGGTTGTAGCGAAAGGTCGGAGTGAGCACCGAGGTGCCCAGCTGGATGCGCTGTGTGCGCTCGCCGACCGCCGCCATCCAGGCCAGCGAGAACGGCGCGTGCCCGCCCTTGTGCCGCCACGGCTGGAAGTGGTCGCTCACGGTGGCGCTGTCCAGGCCGTGTTCCTCGGCCAGCACCGCGATCTCCACGAGTTCACGGGGGCCGAACTGCTCCGCCGATGCCTTGTATCCGAGCTTGAGTTCGCTCATCTGCCACGCTCCTCGCGTATCGTTTCGCCGCCATCGCGATCCGCCCTCGACAGTAGCCAACCCGGTCGTCGTGTGGTGCGGACGGCCTGCCGTGGATGATCTTCGTCGTCGCCCGGTGCTGCTCCCGCCGGACCGTGCCTCAGCAAGAGAACGCCGTGGCCGGGGCGGGGTATTTCGTCGGCGATTGCCGTACCGGAGGCGAGCGGCAGGCCGGTCTTGATCGTTCCCGTTTCGGTTGCGGGCCGATAGCGGATAATGGCCGCGTGACCCCAGAAGATGAACCGATCCTGTCCTACCTGACCGATATGGACGGGGTGCTGGTGCACGAGGACCATCTCATACCCGGCGCCGACGAGTTCCTCGCCGAGCTGCGTGCCAACGAGACGCCGTTCCTGGTGCTGACGAACAACTCGATCCGCACACCACGGGATCTCCAGGCGCGGCTGCGGCACACCGGACTCGACATCCCGGAGGAGGCGATCTGGACCTCCGCGCTGGCCACCGCCACTTTCCTGAACGACCAGCGCCCCAACGGAACCGCTTACGTAGTGGGCGAATCCGGACTCACCACCGCACTGCACGAGATCGGCTATGTGCTCACCGACAGCCAACCGGATTACGTAGTGCTCGGCGAGACCCGGACCTACTCCTTCGAGGCGATCACCACCGCGATCCGGCTGGTCGAGCGTGGTGCCCGCTTCATCGCGACCAACCCCGACCCGACCGGCCCTTCCCGCGAGGGCTCACTTCCCGCGACCGGGTCGGTGGCCGCGCTGATCACCCGCGCCACCGGCCGCGAGCCGTACTACGTCGGCAAGCCGAACCCACTGATGATGCGTTCCGCGCTGCGCCGCATCGGCGCCCACTCCCAGTCGACCGTGATGATCGGCGACCGGATGGACACCGACGTCATCTCCGGCCTGGAAGCGGGCATGCGCACCATCCTGGTCACCTCCGGCATCTCCACTCGCGCGTCCTTCGAGGCATATCCATACCGCCCGACCATGGTGGTGGAATCCGTCGCGGACCTGATCGGAAAGACCAAGTCCCCGTTCACGGCCTGATCGGTCGCTGCGTCCGTCATCGAAGCAGGAAGCAACCTGTCGATACCGGATGCACAGGGGGCTATCGCATCGTGTTCGTCGGGTGCATTCTTTCCGACACATTCAGAGCTGGTCGTCCTGTGCGGTGATCGCGTCCATGGCGGCGGAGAGCTTCGTGAGCACATCGACGGTCAGTGCGAGCTGTTGGGGGCCGAGTTCGGCCGCAAGGCGTTCGGACATCACCGCGTGTTGCGGGTTGATGCGCCGGACCGCGGCAAGGCCTGCTTCGGTGACTGCGACGAGTTTCGCGCGGCGATGGGCGGGATTGGGCCGGTATTCGGCAAGTCCCTTGTCCACCAAAAGATCCGCGATGCGCTGCACGCTCTGGCGGGTGATGCCCATTTCGCGGGCGATCCCCGCGACGGGCAACGGCGCGTGCAGTACCGCGCCGAGCACCTGCCACCAGGCAGCGGTCAAACCCGCCGGTCGCGCCAGTTCCTCGGCCACCGCGAGGAACTGGCCGTTCAAACGAAACGACGTGATCGCCGCCTTGGCGAACAACTCCTGCTCACCGCCCATGCTTCACCTCCCGACGCCCGGGTCGGCGACCCGGCCGATACACGGGATCGCCGACCGACCGTTGCTCCCGACCGCGCCTCGCCGACGCTCGGCTCCGTCGTCCGCGACGGGGCGCTGTGTCTCGGTTCGCTGCTCGGCTGTGCCCATCGTTCGCTCGCTACGCTCGCTCATGCCTCCACCTCGCTGACGCTCGGCTCCGACACGAGCGAGTGCTCGGCTGTGTCCATCGTTCGCTCGCTACGCTCGCTCATGCCTGCTGCGCGTCGTACGCCTCGAGCACCGCCCATCCTTCCGGATCGGCGTGCGCGAACAACCGGTACCAGCCGTCCAGCACATGCGGCTCGTACACGCCGAGCCTGCCCAGCACTTCACGCGCGAATTCGAACGGCGCGCTCGCGCTGGCCGTGATCACGTCGCCGTCGGTGACCGCAGACTGCTCGACATAGTGCTCGGCACCCGAATACCCGCTGTAGAGCAGGAATTCCGCGACGTTGCTGGTGTGCTTGCGAGAATCGAGCAGACCTTGTTTGGCCAGGCCGTAGGTCGCGCCGCAGATCGCCGCGACGGGAACGCCCGCCGCCACGAACTCGCGCGCCTTCTCCCCGAACGGATCCAGCTCCGGCCCCATCCAGGTCTCCGAGCCGGGCAGGATCAGCATCGCGCTGTCGGCGGGCGTGAGATCGGCGAGCACGACATCCGGCACGATGCGCATCCCGCCCATCGTCGTGATCGGCTCCGCGGTCGGCCCGACCGTCTTGACCTGCCACGTTCCCGGCTCCCGATGCCAGCTCGGCTTGTTGATGTGCGCGGTGGCCGCGCCCACCTCCCAGTCGGCGAGAGTGTCGTAAACGGCCATGTGCACTGTCTTCGTGATCATGACAGTACCCTGTCATATTCGACAGCATGCTGTCAATAACTTACCGCGACCTCGCCATTTTCAGAACCCGCCATGCGCGGGCCGGGCAGGTGCGCCAGAATCCCAGCAGCGCGAGATTCGCGAGAAGCGGAGGAACCGTCCATGAGCGTGTGGGGTGAGGTCGTCGTCGGCCTGGTGATCCTGGTCGGCCTCATCGGAATCGTCGTACCGATCCTGCCGGGGGTCATCCTGATCTTCGGCGCCATCGCCGTCTGGGCGTTCATGACCGGTGGAGCGACCGCGTGGACCGTGTTCGCGATCAGCACATTGCTGCTGGCACTTTCCGGGGTCGTCAAGTACACCTGGCCGGGACGCAAGATGAAGGAAGCCGGGGTGTCCAATCGCGCGATCTTGCTCGGCGCGATTCTCGGTATCGTCGGCTTCTTCGTGATCCCCGTCGTCGGCCTGTTCGTCGGTTTCGTTCTCGGCGTGTACCTTTCGGAACTCCATCGGCTGCGCGGCAACCAACAGGCATGGCGGGCAACGATTCACGCGCTGAAAGGTGTCGGCCTGTCCATCCTCATCGAGCTCTTCGGCGCGCTGCTGGCCACCGGGGTCTGGATCGTCGGCGCGACCGTCGCCTGAGCGAGCGAAGCATCAACACAGCGCGCATGCCGGGGCCGAGGGTCAGCGAGGCGGAGGCATGAGCGAGCGCAGCGAGCGAAGCATCGGCACAGCGCGCATCGCGCATGCCGGGGCCGAGCGTCAGCGAGGCGGAGGCATGAGCGCTACCGATCGATGGCGGGGAACGGAATCGTGTCTCCGGCTCGGCTGCCGGGCAGTTCGTCGCGGCGCAGCCGGAGCGTCGGCGGTTCCGGGCGGTACAGCGGCAGCGTCGGGGCCGGGTCGGTGGTGACGGTCCGCTCGCGGGCAGGAAGCCGGTAGAAGGCGCGCGCGTTGTCCTCCAGCACCGCGTACATGTCGGTGCCGACCACGTCACAGATCAGGTCGACGTCCGAGTCCTCGAACGGTCGCCCCGCTCGGGTACCGGGCAGATCGGTGCCGAACATGAGCGCTTCGGGGTTCACCGCGTGAATGCGGCGCAGCGTGTCGGCGACGTTCATCGCGACCCGGCCGAAACCCGTTGCCTTGACCCGCGCCCCGCGGTCGACGAGATCGAGCAGGAATGGCAGCCCCTCCTCGGACATACCGAGATGGTCGACCGAGAGCGCGGGCAGCTTGGAGATGACGGGTTGCAGTGAGGCGAGCATCGTGCCGTCGATGTAGACCTCGACGTGCCAGCCGACCAATTCGTGCGCGCGCAGCGCTTGCAGCGTCATGCCGGTGATGTCGGCGGCCGCGCGTTTGAGGTTGAACCGCAGCGCGCGCACGCCGATGCGGTCCAGCTCGATGATCTCCTCGTCGGTGGCGTCCAGGTCGAGGCGGGTGACACCGACCCAGCCCTCGCCGAGCTCGGCGAGGGCGGCCTTCAGGTAGCTCTGATCCGCGCCCTGGAACGACCCGCTGACCACGGCGCCACCACTGATGTCGAACCGCGACATGCGCTTGCGGTAGTCGGCAATGGTGAACGGGTCGGGCAGGTAGCCCTCGTTTTCGGCCAGCGGGAACCGCGGGTCGAAGATGTGCAGGTGGGCATCGAACACTTGTACAGAATGCCTCAGTGTCGGATTTTCCGCTGCCACAACGTGGGTGCTGCCGCGGCAGCGGAGTCGGTCGCCGCGGGGTTGATCAGACCTTGTGCGGTTCGCTGGCGCGCAGCATGTCCTCGCGCTCGACGACCTTGACGCGTTCGCGGCCTTCGGGTTCGCCGAGGGAGCGTTCGTGGGCGTCGAGGCGGTACCAGCCGGCCCAGGTGGTGAACGGGATGCCCTTGGCTTCGAGGAACTCGGTGACGGCTTCGGGGTCGGGCCGCTGGGCCGGGGTGAAGCGGGGGGCGTCGTCGAGCAGGCAGGCGATGGTTTCGTTGGCGTCGCCCTTGGTGTGGCCGATCAGGCCGACCGGGCCGCGTTTGATCCAGCCGGTCACGTAGGTGGCGGGCAGGTAGCGTTCGGCGCCGTCGGCGTTCTCGTCGGCGATCACGCGGCCGGCTTCGTTGGGTACGGTGCCGGCTTGGTCGTCGAAGGGCAGGTTGCTGATGTTCTGCGACAGGTAGCCGACGGCGCGGTAGACCGCCTGCACGTCCCAGTCCTTGTAGACGCCGGTGCCCTTGACGTTGCCGGTGCCATCGAGCTGGGTGCGTTCGGTGCGCAGGCCGACGACCTTGCCGTTGTCGCCGAGCACCTCGGCGGGGGACTCGAAGAAGTGCAGGAACAGCTTGTGCGGCCGGTTACCGGCATCGCGGATGGCCCACTGCTCGAGGGTGTTGGCGACCATGTCGACCTGCTTGGAATGCCTGCGCGCGGCTTCGGAGCCTTCGTCGTAGTCGATGTCGGCGGGGTCGACGATGACCTCGATGGTCGGGGAGTGGTCGAGTTCGCGCAGTTCCAGCGGGGTGAACTTGGCCTGGGCGGGGCCGCGGCGGCCGAAGACGTGGACCTCGAGGGCCTTGTTGTCCTTCAGGCCGTGGTAGACGTTCGGCGGGATCTCGGTGGGCAGCAGTTCGTCGCCGGTCTTGGCCAGCACACGGGCCACGTCCAGGGCGACGTTGCCGACGCCGAGGACGGCGACCTTCTGCGCGTCCAGCGGCCAGGAGCGCGGCACGTCGGGGTGGCCGTCGTACCAGGATACGAAGTCCGCGGCGCCGTAGGAGCCGTCCAGGTCGATGCCGGGGATGGGCAGCGCGCGGTCGGCGTTGGCGCCGGTGGAGAAGATCACCGCGTCGTAGAAGGCGCGCAGGTCATCGAGGGTGATGTCGGTGCCGTAGTCGATGTTGCCCAGCAGCCGCACCTGCGGCTTGTCCAGCACCTTGTGCAGCGCGGTGATGATGCCCTTGATCCGCGGGTGGTCGGGCGCGACGCCGTAGCGGATCAGCCCGAACGGCGCAGGCATGCGCTCGAACAGGTCGATACTCACCTCGGCATCGGACTTCATCAAGGCGTCGGCGGCGTAGATCCCGGCCGGTCCGGCGCCCACGATCGCGATGCGGAGCGGGCGGGGCGTCGCGGTGTGCGCGTCAGGCCCGGAGGAGGAAGCCTGCGTCACCGCGGAGGGCTCGCGAACACCGCCATCCGATACTGCACTCTGTTCGGTCATCTCTTACGCGCACCCTTATGGTCGAAACAATTAATGACGTCTGGCTTAGCTTAGGCTAAGTTGACGCACCGGCTCGGTCGCACCCCTCCGGTGCGGTTGCCGGCGTTGCCGGCTCGTGGCTGCACGGTGCCCCGTTCGCCGCGGCGATGAGCTGCCGATTCGCTATGACAGCAGGCCGCCGTCCCGCGATTCTATCGGGACGCTCGATACCGCCGGAGGTCCGGTGCGTGAACTCGGTGGATGTCATCGACTATCACAATCGGTGCGTACCCGCTCCCGCGCAACCTATAGCGCCCGCCGGGTCCCGGGCGGGCACAGCCGACCGCCTGCTCCGGGGCCGCGCGCTCGATACCCGCGCCGACCAGGGATCATCGACCCATGACCGAGCAGCAGCCGACCGCGGGCGAGGACGACATCATCCGGGTCGATCAGACCGACAAGCGGTCCATGGTCCCGTTCATCGCGGCCGCGGTGGTCGCGGTGATCGTGCTCATCGCGATCGTGCTCGGCGGGGTGTTGTCGCCCGCTGAGAAAAATGTCACAGAAGCCGACCGCATCGCCGCGGCCGTCCACAACTTCGTCGAGGGCGCCAATCGCACCGGCACCGTGCCGCCGCCCGGCGCCGCATGCCAGGGCTTCGACGCCGCCCGTTCACCGCTGGCCGGACAGTCCGGCGCCGGAAAGTCCGTCGAGATCACGAAAATCGACAACGCGATGGTGGATGGCGACAAGGGCAAGGCGACCGTGACCACGAAGGCGGACGGCACGGAGACGACCAGGACGTGGAACCTCACCAGATCCGATGACCGGTGGCTGGTCTGCACCTGAGCGTTCTCGCACTGCGAACAGTCGTTTGACACGGTGACCCGGGTCGGTGCAATCTCAGTCGAAGGTCATGAGAGCCAGTGTCAAGCCCCGGCATTACTGGTCGGCAACCCTCCTCCGCGGTGGGGTGCTCCGGGTGACGACCTGGCCGTGCTCCGATCCCGGACGCGGCAAGTGCGGATTCGCAGGAGGAGCAGATGAGTTACGCCGGTGACATCACCCCGCAACAGGCATGGGAACTGTTGCGCGACAACCCCGAAGCCGTTCTCGTGGACGTGCGCACGGAAGCCGAATGGAAGTTCGTCGGCGTACCCGACACGAGTTCGATCGAGCGGCCGACCGTGCTGATCGAGTGGGTCGATTCCACCGGCGCGCGCAACGAGGCGTTCGTCGAGCAGTTGCGGCAGGCGCTCGCCGACCACGCCCCGGAGGCGCCGGTCGTGTTCCTGTGTCGCTCCGGCCAGCGTTCGGTCGGCGCGGCGATCACCGCCACATCGGCGGGCTACCGCACCTCCTACAACGTGCTGGAAGGCTTCGAAGGTCCGCTCGACGAGTTCGGGCACCGCGGCGGCTCCGGCTGGCGTGCCCTAGGGCTGCCCTGGCGGCAGTCGTGAGCGCGTGGCAGGCCTGCCCGCGCGGCTCTGCCGACGGGCGTCGGTCGTGATCACCGGCGGCGCGTTCGACAAGCCACTGCCCGAGGGCGTCGGTCCCGCGACACTCGGTGTGCGGGGCGGACTGCGGCGCTCCGGTTTCGAGGAGACCGCCGAGGCGCTCTACCTGACCTCCGGCTTCGTCTACCAGAGCGCGGAAGCCGCCGAGGCCGCGTTCACCGGCGAGGTCGAGCATTTCGTCTACTCCCGCTACGGCAATCCGACGGTCGCGATGTTCGAGGAGCGGATGCGGCTGATCGACGGCGCGGAAGCGTGTTTCGCGACAGCGAGCGGCATGTCGGCCGTGTTCACCGCGCTGGGAGCTCTGCTCGGCGCCGGTGACCGGCTGGTGGCCGCGCGCAGTCTGTTCGGCTCCTGCTTCATGGTGTGCAACGAGATCCTGCCGCGCTGGGGCGTGGAAACCGTCTTCGTCGACGGCGAGGATCTCGATCAGTGGGAGCAGGCGCTGTCGGTGCCGACCGAGGCGGTGTTTTTCGAGACGCCCGCCAATCCGATGCAGACACTGGTCGACGTGCGCCGGGTAACCGAGCTGGCCCATGCCGCGGGCGCGAAAGTGGTACTGGACAACGTCTTCGCTACGCCTCTTCTGCAGCGTGGCTTCGAGCTCGGCGCCGACGTGGTGGTGTACTCCGGCACCAAGCACATCGACGGGCAAGGCCGGGTGCTCGGCGGCGCGATTCTCGGCGCCAAGGACTACATCGACGGCCCGGTGAAAACGCTCATGCGCCATACCGGTCCGGCGCTGAGCCCGTTCAATGCGTGGACGCTCCTCAAGGGGCTGGAGACGATGCCGCTGCGGGTGCGCCATTCGGCCGATTCCGCATTGCGGATCGCCCGCTTCCTGGAGGGCAACAAGGCCGTCAGCTGGGTGAAATACCCCTTCCTGGAGTCGCATCCACAGCACACACTGGCCACCAGCCAGATGAGCGCGGGCGGCACCGTGGTCACCTTCGAGCTGAACGCGCCGGAAAACGAGGCGAAGAAGCGCGCTTTCGAGATCCTGAACCGATTGCGCGTCATCGACATCTCCAACAACCTCGGCGACGCCAAGACCTTGATCACCCACCCCGCCACCACCACCCACCGCGCCATGGGCCCGGAAGGCCGCGCCACCATCGGCCTGTCCGACGGCGTCGTCCGTATCTCAGTGGGCCTCGAAGACGTGGAAGACCTCCTGAACGATCTCGACCAAGCCCTCTCCTGACCGGCTCGGCGAGCCGGTACGGGAGAGGGGCGACAAGTCACGCCGCGAGACGTCGAGACATCACAGGAACTCGGCCAGGACTTCGTTGAAGGCCTCGGGTTCCTCGGAGAACGGCACGTGCCCGCTGCGCTCGAAGCGCACCACCTTGGCGTTCGGCACCCGCGCGGCGATCCATACATCGAGTGGACCGGGGAAGATCTTGCTCTGCCCTCCGTAGACCAGCAGTGCCGGCACGGTGATCTGCGGCAGCACCGGCCGGAAGTCCGAGAAGGCCATGTCGTACCAGATGGCGCATGCCGCCGACGTCGGCATCTTGGTGGTCTCCGCGTACACCGCATCGATCACCTCGTCGGACGGTTCTTCCGCGAAGCAGGCGGCGATGAACGGCTTGATCACCAACGGGCGGGCGTGCCGCACCGCCTGCACGAACACCGCGAGGTCGGTCTGGCTGTAGCCGCCTTGGAGCGGGAAGTCCCACCCTTCCCCGTCGAGGAAACGCGGTGACTGATCGACGAATGCCACCGATCGCAGCTTCTCGCACCCGAACTGCTCGACGTAGGCGAAAATCACCGCGGCGCCCATCGACCAGCCCACGAGGGCCACGTCGTCGAGCGAGAGATGGTCGAGCAGACTGCGGATGTCCCGTGCGTACTGCGCGAGGGTGTGACCGTCCTCGGTCTTGCCGGACGCGCCGTGCCCGCGCAGGTCGACGTTGATGACCCGATTCCCTTCTGCCAGAGCGGGCACGTTCTGTGCCCAGAAGGTGGTGTTCATCGTCCAGCCGTGAATGAGCACGACGGGACGACCGGCGCCGTGATCCTCGTAGTACATCGGCACGCCGTCCGGCAATTCCAGGTAGGGCATCGACAACCTCCAGCTCAGGACAAGTGGTGCTCACACGATGGCGTGTCGGCGGTCACGCGGCCAAGCTGACGAGTGGGGGTTGCATAGACGTTGCAGCGCAAGACAACCCGTTGTCAGGTGGACGTCGACCTGCCTAGTCTGGTCCGGAAGCCATGACTCGCGCGGCGAGCACCGGCCGGAATATCACGAGGCAAACGCACTTGGTGACAAAGCAGACGCACTTGATGCGCGCCGACGTGCGCGCCTCATGGGATCGCGCCCAACGTCGCGGCCTGCATCCGGACCGGCATCTCCCGGATGTCGGTCTGAACGGAGACGAGGTCAGGACCTGGCGCAGGGACCATCGGATGGCCTCGGTGTGGCCGGTGCTGTTCGCGAGCCTGGAGAGTGCGGCGTTCGAGCCGGGCCACGTGCTGTTCGGCGGCGATGCGGATGGCCATTTGCTGTGGGTGCAGGGCGATGCCGCGGCCCGAAGGGGGGCGGAGCGGGCCAATCTCGTCCCTGGAGCACGCTGGCACGAGGCCGAGGCGGGCACCAATGGTGTCGGCACCGCCCTGACTCTCGGGCGGGCCTTCCAAGTCCGCGGCACCGAACACTACCTATCGGTCGCCGCGGATTTCACCTGCTCGGCCGCGCCGATCCGGGACCCGGTCAGCGGAGCCGTGATCGGCGTCGTCGACGTCACCTGCAAGCTCCGCAACACGAGTCCGCTTGCGCTGCCGCTGGTTGCGACAGCGGCACGGCTCGCCGAGGCGCATCTGCGCGAACTCACCCGGCAGCGCGATGCGGAAATACGGACCCGCTACCTCGATCGAATCCTCAGCCGCGTCGGCGACCACTGCGCACTGCTATCGCACGAGGGCCGGTTGTTGCATGCGTCTCCGCCTGGGTGGCTGCCCGCGATCTGGCCCGCACCGCTGTCCGAGGGGGAAACCGAACTACCCGATGGGCGGCGCGTCGTGCTCGAGCGACTCGCGCCGGGTGGACCGTTTTCCGTCTACGCACTGCCCAAGAGGTATTCCGGCGAACAAGCCCCGCGAGTGAGTGCGCTGGGACGTCATCGCGCCGTGCTGTGGATGGATGGGGTGGTCCATGACCTCAGTCTCCGGCACAGCGAGCTGGTGGTGCTCCTGCTCGCCAATCCCGATGGACTGACCGCCGCGGTATTGGCCGAGGAACTGTACGGAAACAACGGAAAAACCGTGACGGTACGCGCGGAGCTCACCCGGCTTCGACGAATATTCGGATATCGCCTCTCGTCGGACCCCTATCGGCTCGACAGCCGAATCCGGGCCGATTTCCGCCAATTGGAAGCGGACGTCGCGCAGGGTGTCGTGGGCGATCTGCACGGCAGATATCCGGGGCCTTTGCTGCCGGGATCCAAGGCACCCGGTGTTCGGCGGATACGCGAGCGACTGCACCACCTTTTGGCTTCTGTTCACCCGTCGATGACGTAGTCGATCTCCATTCCCAATGATGAGGACCGAGTGGCCAAGTCCAAGGGCCACAATTCATCTCGGCACCAGCGCTGGGCGGGAGGCGTGACGGATGGAGCTCTGGGCAGGCGGAGGTGGTCATGACTAGCGGGGAGGCGGCACAGCTCGCGGACGACGAGGGGGCAGTCGAGAGCGGTCCCGCCGAGAACGAGCCCGGCGCGCACGGGCCGCCTACGTCGACGGCCGACCAGAAGCAGCACGACATCGCCGGCCAGGCGGCGCGTATTCTCACCGACCTGGCACGGTATGCGCCGGGTGGTCCCACCGGGACGCCGGCGTCGGGCACACGTACACAAGCCGTTTCATCGCCGGGTACACCCGCCGCCCCCAACGGTGTGCAATCGCCGCCACCCACCGGCACCGTGGCACCGGCATCCCACGGCGCCGTGCCACCCCCTCCTGGTGGTGTCGTGTCACCACCGCAGGGCACCCCGGCGCCATCCGGCACTCCTGCACCGGCCGAGGCGCCGCCACCGCCCGGGATCGATCCGGAGACCATCGCGAGTCTCGCACCCATGGCCATGATGGCACTTCCTATGTTGGCGTCGGCGCTGTCCGGCCTCGCAGGCGGTGGATCAGGCGCGCCATCAGGTGGTTCCGTACCCACCGCTGCCGAACCCGGCGCCGCCGCGCTGTCCCCGGAAGCACAGCAGGCGTTGAAAGCCTTGAAAACCTTGGCAGCCATGTATGGCACCGACGGCACCGCGTCGGGCACCAACAGCCTGGGATCGGGAACGGGTGGAATCGGGGGATCCGGCGCGGGAGCGACCGCGATCAAGGCGAGGGCGCTGTTCCAGAAGAACGCCGCGAGAGCATTCAACACGCTCGACAACGAACTCGCGCGATACATCTCCCGCCTCTCCGGTTCGAACAAGACCGACCGGAAAGCGGTGATCCGGCTGGTGCGCGACGTCAACGTTCAACTGGCCGAACTCGGTCCCGCCGCCTACACCAAAGAAGGCCAGCGGAAAGCACACCAGATACTCACGGAGGCATTGCGAAAGGCTCAAGCCATCGTCCGTGGCGGCCAGGCCAACGCGACCGAAACCGCCGCGATGGTGAATCGGCTCACCGCCCAATATCTCAATGCCCTCGCCGGAAAACGAACACAGCTGGCCGGCGCATTGCCGGGTAGTGGCCGACCCCGATCGCCCCTCGATCCGGGGAGATACCGAATCAGCTCGCATTTCGGCCCCCGTGGCGGCAAGCATCACGGCGGACTCGATATGGCGGCTCCCGCTGGTACGCCCATCTACGCCGCCACCGGTGGCACAGTCGTCAAGGCGGGCAACTACGGCGGTGGCTTCGGCTACCAGGTGCGCATCCGATCCGCCGACGGCACCGAGACGATCTACGCTCACCAGACCCCGGGCAGCATCCGGGTCAGAGCCGGCGATCGAATCCCCGCGGGCACCATGATCGGGGCCGTCGGGTCCACCGGCAATTCCACCGGCCCCCACTTGCACTACGAAGTGCGGCGCAACGGACAGCCCGTCGAGCCCATCGCCTATCTGGCGTCGCAGGGCGTCCGAGTGTGACCGGGGCTCGTCCTTCCAGCGTTGTTGTCCTACTGTCAATACATCTCCCGGTGGCCGCTGGGAGGACGCACCGGCTGACGGTGTGCTGGATCAACGACGAACCGAGGTAAGGCGTGAGCATGCCATCCACCGCCGAGCAGGGCCCGCTCGCGGGCATCAAGGTCATCGAGTTGGCCGGTATCGGCCCCGGTCCGCACGCGGCGCTGCTGCTCGCCGATCTGGGCGCCGACGTGGTGCGGGTGCAGCGCCGTGGTCAGCTGCCCGGCGGGTTCGACCGGCCGCAGTTGCGCGGCCGGACCATCGTCGAGGCCGACCTCAAGGACCCGGCGGACATCGAGAAGGTGCTCCGGCTGGTCGAGAAAGCGGACGTACTGATCGAGGGCTTTCGCCCCGGCGTCACCGAGCGGATGGGCCTGGGGCCGGACGACGCGCTCGCCCGCAACCCCCGCCTGGTCTACGGCCGGATGACCGGCTGGGGCCAGCAGGGGCCACTGGCCGATCGCGCCGGACACGACATCAACTACATCTCCATCACCGGGGTGCTGCACGCCATCGGCCGCAAAGGCGAACGTCCGGTCCCGCCGCTGAACATGGTGGGCGACTTCGGCGGCGGCTCGATGTTCCTGGTGTTCGGCGTCCTCGCCGCACTGGTCGAGCGGCAGACCTCGGGCAAGGGCCAGGTGATCGACGCGGCCATGGTCGATGGCGCCCTTGCCCTTTCGCACATGATCTGGGGCATGCGCGGCTCCCGCGCCTGGTCCGATGAGCGCGGCGTGAACCTGCTCGACACGGGGATGTCGTTCTACGACACCTACGAAACCTCCGACGGCAAATATATGGCGGTCGGCGCGATCGAACCGCAGTTCTATGCGCAACTGCTCGCCGGGCTGGAGATCGACCAGGAAGGATTGCCGTTCCAGCTCGACCCCACGGGTCAGGACACGCTGAAGAAGCTTTTCGCCGAACGCTTCCGGACCAGGACGCGGGACCAGTGGACGGAGATCTTCATCGGCACCGACGCGTGCGTCTCGCCCGTGCTCACCTTCGAGGAGGCGACGGCCAACGAGCACATCGCCGCTCGCGGCTCGCTGCTGGAGTTGGAGAACATCACCCAGCACGCCCCGGCGCCGCGCTTCTCGCGCACGCCGAACGGGGTACCCACCCCGCCACCGACCACGGCCACGCCCATCGAGTCGGTCTGGGTCGGCTGAGCGCGAGGCGGGATGTCGCACGGAGACTCTCCCGCGTGTCGCCGCGATATCCCGCCGCCTGCGAATAGTTCAAATTTGCAACAAACCAACCGGTTCGACAGTGTGGCACTGTGCCTGCAATACTGTCCGCGAGCAGGCGGCTTTCGAGCGCAGCTGAATTCACTGGACGCGATCCGGTCCGCTTCTTGACCGCCAGCTCGAGTTGGAGGCCTCGACGCCGTGCGGCCTTCCGCACGCCGACCGAGCACGACGAGGGCCAGCCCCGAGGGGTGGCCGGCCCATCGTGCCCGGCGGCGGTCGGAGGGAAAGCCCCGCCGGCGGAGGCCCTCCCCCCGGATCGGCGCGTCGATGGTCGTCTCGCGCCCATGGCCGCGCCGACCGGCGAACTCCGTTCAGTAGCAGGTCAGAGGCGTCAACGGATCGGCGGCGCGCGGCGTCAGCGCCGCATAGGCGGACGCAATGGCCTTGACCGCCAATCGCAAGTCGGATTCCCGGTGCGTGAACGGCAACCGCAGGAACCGTTCGAACGCGCCCTGCACGCCGAATCTCGGCCCTGCCGCGAGCAATACGCCGTGATTGGGAGCGGTGGCGGCCAGCGCCGTCGACACCGAGGTGGGCAGCTGCGCCCACACCGACATACCGCCCGCACCGACGGTGACGCGCCAATCCGGCAGCTCTTCGGCGAGCGCATCGAGCAGAGCGGCCCGCTGCGAACGCAATTGGTCCCGGCGACGGTCGAGGATGGTGTCGGCGTGCTCGAGCAGATGCACAGTGGCCAGCTGGTCCATCACCGGCGTGCCGAGGTCGACCGTGGAGCGGATGCCGAGCAGCTTGGTGATCAGCGCCTGGTTGGTGCGAATCCAGCCGACGCGCAGACCGCCCCAGAACGACTTCGAGGCCGAGCCGATCGTGACGATCTCGGCGCCCTTCGCGAAGCTCGCGACCGGAGGCGGCGGGTCGGTGGCGCCCAGTCCCAGATCCGCCATGGACTCGTCGATCACCACGGTCATCCTGGTTTCCCGCGCGATGGCGGCCAGGTCGGCGCGGCCCTCGGCATCGAGCAGCAGGCCGGTGGGGTTGTTGTAATCCGGCACCAGGTAGGCCAGCGTCGCCGCGGTTTGCCGTGCCGCGCTGCGGATTCCGTCGAGATCCCAGCCGCCCGCTGGATCGTCCGGGCGCAACGGCACCGGCACCGGGCGCGCACCGACGTCGCGAATCGCCTCGATGGCGTTCGGATAGGTCGGATGGTCGATGAGGACACGGGCGGCGGGAGCGGTGAGCACGTTCAGCAGCAGGCGCATGCCGTGCTGGGCGCCGAGCGTGACGAGGATCTGCTCGGGCTCGGTCGGCAGGCCGCGCGCGGTGTAGCGCCGGGCGATCGCCTCGCGCAGCGCCAGCACACCGACGGGGTCCATGCCGTGCGTGCCGAGGTAGGCCGGAATCCCTGCCAAGGCAGCGGAATACGCGTCCTGCATCTCGAGCGGGGCGGCCATGGCGGCGTAGGTCATATCGACGGTGGGCAGCTCGGGCGAGCCCATCATGGCCAGAATGCTCCTGGCCGGCTTGATGCCGTCGTGCTGCACGTCGCGTGGCAGCGCCACGGTGCTGCGCGAGCCCTGCCTGCTGATCAGGTAGCCGTGCTCGCGCAGCAGGGAGTAGGTGGACGTGATGGTGGTGCGACTGACGCCGAGCGTGGTGGCGAGGTCGCGTTCGCTGGGCAACGCGACGCCGAGCGGTGCGCGACCATCGTGGATCAGCAGCCGGATGCCTTCGGCGAGCGCCAGATATGCCGGACGCGCGGACCGCCGCCCAGCGGAATCCGGTTCGCCATTGTGGGCGTTCCGCCAGCCGCCCAGATCGCGGGACAGACTGCCCGCACCGATCACTCTCGTTACCATGCGGTCCAGTATCGACCGATTGGATATTTCTTGGCAAGGCCAGTCGAGCGCACCCTGGCAAAATGACCGCCCTCGCCAGCTTGTGCACAGTCGCCGTCTTCAGCTTCCTGATCTATCGCTTCGCGCCGCGACCCTACGAGCGCGCCTTTCGTCTCGAACGCTTCCATCCGGGCACACCGATGTCGGACGAACCCCTCTCGTACTACGATGACCAGCGGCGATACTCCGATCTCGCCGCGATCTACGGTCGCAGCGACATACCGGATCCCGAGCTGCCCATGGTGGCGCGACCAACACAGCGACGTCTCCGCACCAACAAGACAGCCAGTTTGTCATAACTGGACTGATCATTGCGAACTTGTCGGTCCCTAGGTGCAGACTTGGCTCATGAGTGACGCCACGCGCCACGCCCTCATGGCTCGCACGGCAGCAGAGGCCACCGGCTCCGCCACGAAGCCCGTGGCCTCCGGCCGCCCGGCGGCCGCGCTCCCTGTCGCGGCGGCGCTGTTCGATACCGCGATCGGCTGCTGTGCGATCGCGTGGAGCGGCGAAGGAGTGATCCGATTCCAGCTCCCCGAGGCAAGCCCGGCCGCTACTCGCATGCGCATTACGCGCTCTCGCACCGGACACCTGGACGAAGAAATCCACGAGGACGCGCCCACCCAGGTCATCGCCGAGGCCATCGCGGGCATTCGCACCCATCTAGCGGGCAGGCTCGACGATCTGCGCTGGATCCCCGTGGACACCACCGGAATTCCGGCGTTCCACCGCGCCGTCTACGCCGTGACGCGTGCCATCGATCCCGGCCACACCCTCAGCTACGGCCAAGTCGCCGAACGGGTCGGCGCGCCGGGCGCCGCGCAGGCCGTCGGACAGGCACTGGGCCGCAACCCGATTCCGCTGATCATCCCGTGCCATCGGGTGCTCGCGGCTGACCACGCGCTGCACGGATTCTCCGCGCCCGGCGGACTCGACACCAAGCAACGACTTTTGACCATCGAGCGCACACCGGGATTCGGCGAGCCGACCCTGTTCTGAACCAGCGTCTGCGGGTCGGGCCGCGCAGAAGGGCCGTGGACCTGCAGCTCCCACGGGTAAGGCCCCCCACAGTCACACCGGCCCAACCCCCGTTTCGAGCGAAGCGAGACCGAGCATTCCCGTCCGCGGCCCGGCTCGCGTCCGAGCGGCCGCCGCGTCCGCGACGAAGTCGCCAGCGGTAGACACCCAGCCGCTAGCGATGAAGTGCGGCACACCCTGACGCCGCAGTCGCCGACCCACGCAACTACTCGGCCCCACCCCCGTTTTCGAGCGAAGCGAGACCAAGCATTGCCCGTTCGCGGCCCGGCTCGCGTCCGAGCGGCCGCCGCGTCCGCGACGAAGTCGCCAGCGGCGGTCGCTCGGACGCGAGCCACAAACACAGCCGCGAACACGCAGCGCCGCAGGCGCGGCCAAACAAACACAGCCGCGAACACGCAGCGCCGCAGGCGCTGCCAAACTAATCGATCGGATGTTCGCGGTAGAAATCGCAGGCTTCGCCGGTGATGTAGCCGTCCGCGCAGCCGAAGTACGTCTGGATGCACGCGTTCGTCGAGCAACCTAGTTCGATCAGCCGCTGCCTGATCCTGGCATTGCGTTCCGCCGGAGTCTCCGTCTTCGGCGGCGCCACCGTCACCGAAGGCCGTGCCGAACTGGTGACCGGTCCCGGCTGTCCGTCCGAGCACCCGGCGACCAAGGCGACACCGACCGCTACCACAGACGCCATAACGATTGATCGCACGGCGATTCACTCACTTCCGGATTCGCCGCGCATCAGCGCGCCGAGCGACTCGCGATCGGTGACGTCCATCTTGATGCAGGCACGGTAGAGGTGTCCCTCCACCGTGCGCACCGAGACGGTGAGACGGTCGGCGATCTGCCGATTGGACAGGCCCGCCGCCACCAGGTTCGCGATCTCGCGTTCTCGCGCGGTCAGCGGCAAGGGCTGCGCGGCCTGGCGCAGGGCGGGGGTGCTCGCTCCACCGCATGCGGCAGCCAGACGATTGGCCGCGGCGGCGGACTCGAGCAGCCTGCGCCGGTCCCCGGCCCGCTCGTGCGCAGACGCGGCCTGCGCCGCGGCGTCGGCGGCGGAGAGCAATGCGCCGATCCGCTCGAATTCCGCTGCGGCGGCGTCGAGTCCGTGTCCGTCGTGCGCGGCGAGTGCCACCGCGTGCCGCGCCTGGGCCTGCACCAGCCGCCCATCGACCCGAGCGGCCAGGTCGGCCAGTCGTCCTGCCACGGAATGGTCGCCGAAGCGGGCCGCGGTGTGCAGTGCCATGGCCTCGATCGCGTGCTGATGCGCCTGGGCCGCCGCGTCGGCGGCGCTCACCGCGATCCGGATCGCCGGGGAGACGGTGCCTTCGGCCGCGGCCAGCCAGGCGCGGGCGATCTCCAGTTGCGGCTCGTAGACCGCACTGTGCCGTCCGCCGCGCGCGGTGGCGTGCGCGATCGATTCGGCGGCCTCGGTGGCGCGGCCGAGCGCCGAATAGGCCTCCGACAGGCGGATTCGCGCGGGGAACATCCACGCGGCTGCACCCTCCGCGGCCAGCGCCGCCAGCGCCTGTTCCAAATGCTCGATGCCGTCGTTGAACCGGCCCTGCGCCACGTCGACGGTGCCCTGCAGGATCTTCGACATGCCCCAGGCCAGGTACTGGCCGGGCGACGAGTAACCGAAATACGCTCCAGCGCAACGCCGTGCGTCCTCGAGATCGCCGGTGAAGGTCAGCGCGAGCACCTCGGCGTGGGTGGACATGAAGCGGTTGAGCCCGTCGATGTGCTCCTCCACCTCGTGCCCGCGAGCCGCGTACTGCTCGGCCACTTCGGCTTTGCCCATCAACGCCAAGGCCAACCCGCCGCCGAACGCGGCCCACCACACTGCCCACGGCGGCGCGTCGCTCATGGACATGACCGTCCCCGCCTCGGCGATCGCCTCATCGATGTGGTTCTCGTTGACCGCGCTCGCCGACGCGAGACCGGTGAAGATGGCCGCGATCTTCGGGTGCCGCACCTTCGTCCGCACCAGCGTCAGCACCTCGTCGGCGCGGTCGGCATCGCCCATGGCCCACAACAGGTTCGCCACCCGGGTACTGCCCCAGCGCGCGAGCTGCACCTCATCGAGCTGGTCGGGGTCGAAGCTGGCCAGCGTGCGCTCGGCCTCGATCCGGTGCCCCTGCCACAGCAGGGCTCGCGCCAGCAGGTCGGCGGACTCGACGCCCCCGCGGCGCTCCACCGCGGCCCGCGCGAAGCGTTCGCCCAGCGGCAGATTCGCCAATCCGATCGCGTCGGCGGCCGCCGCCTCGAACAATTCCAGATCCGCCGATTTATCGCTGTCCAACGCCAATTCGGCCAATCGGATACGGTCCGCCGCGGATTTGATCGGACGTTCCTTCAGCGAGGAATACAGCAGGCCACGCAAGCGCCGCGCGGAGGCGATCCCGAGCCTGCGCCGGATCACCTCACCGAACAGCGGGTGGTTGTAGCGAACGCTCAGCTCTGGCGAATTCTCCACGACCCTGATGACACCGCGGGTTTCGGCGGCCTCCACCGCGTCCTCGCCCGCCAATTCGGCGAGCACGTCCAGATCGATCGGCTCGCAGAAGGTCAGCAGTTCCAGCACCCGCAGCACCGACTCGGGCAGTTGCTCGACCCGGTCCTCGAGCAGTGCGGCCAGTTCCGAGGTCACCGCGGCCCGCCCGCGCAGCTGCCAGACGCCGTTGACCTGGCGCAGCGTGCCCGCCTCCAGCGCGCCCTCGACCAAATGCCGGAGAAACAGCGCGTTTCCGGCGGAGGATTCCCACATCAGATTGGCGGTGAACCCCTCGAGCTGCCCACCGAGCATCAATTCCACCAGCTCCACGCTCTGGTGCTGGGTGAACGGGCGCAGGTCGATGCGCGTCAGGTGCCCGTCTTTCCACAGTGAGGTGACCGCGTCCGGCACCGGAACTCCGCTGCGGACGGTGACCACGATGTGCGCGGCCTTGTCGATGGCCAGCTGGAGCAGCAGGGTGGCGGAAAGCTGGTCGAGCAGGTGCGCGTCGTCCACGCCGATCACCGTGTGCCCGTCGGCGAGCAGCGCCTCACGCGCCGCCGACATGAACGTGACCGGGTCGTGCGCCGTGTAGACACCGACCATGTGCGCGAACACCCCCAGCGGAATGCTGCGCGCCGACTCGGTGCCCGCCACCCAGCGGATATTGCCACCGATCGCGGCGGTGGCGTGCCGGGCGAGGGTGGTCTTACCGACTCCGGCATCGCCGGTGAGTACCACCCCGACGTGCTCCGGACCGGTCAGTGCCGCGCGGATCGCCTCGAATTCGCTTTCGCGCTCGATCATCGGCCAGTTCCGAGCCATGCTCTAACTTTAGATCTTCAACGATCATGATCGAAGCGGAGCGGGTCCGATCGCGACGGTGAATTTGTGGTGAACCCGCCGAATTTCCGCAGGACGGCGCGGAATTCGAAACAGGTTCTAGCCGAGGACGTCGTGCCGGACGATGGTCTGGTCCCGGCCCGGCCCCACGCCGATGCAGGAAATCCGTGCTCCGGACAGCTCCTCCAAGCGTAAAACGTACGCCTGGGCGTTGGCAGGCAGTTCTTCGAAGCTCCGCGCGCCGGAGATGTCCTCCCACCAACCGGGCATTTGTTCGTAAATCGGCTTCGCGTGATGGAATTCGGTCTGCGTAGTCGGCATCTGCTCGACCCGCTCGCCGTCGATCTCGTAGGCCACGCAGATCGGCACCGTCGCCAGACTCGAGAGAACGTCCAGTTTGGTGAGGAAGTAGTCGGTGATGCCGTTCACCCGGGTGGCATAGCGGGCGATCACCGCGTCGAACCAGCCGCAGCGCCGGGCGCGGCCGGTGGTGACGCCGACCTCGCCGCCGGTCTTGGCCAGGTAGGCGCCGGACTCGTCGAACAGCTCGGTCGGGAACGGACCGGAACCGACCCGGGTGGTGTAGCACTTCAGGATGCCGAGCACCGTGTTGATCTTGTTAGGCCCGATGCCCACACCGACCGCCGCGCCGCCCGAGGTCGGGTTGGACGAGGTGACATATGGGTAGGTGCCGTGGTCCACGTCCAGCAAAGTGCCCTGCGAACCCTCCAACAGCACGGTCTCCCCCCGCTCCAGCGCCTGGTTCAGCTTCAGCCGGGTGTCGGCGATCCGATGGGCGAAGCTGTCGGCCTGGGTGAGCACCTCGTCGACCACCTGCTGCGGGTCGAGCGCGCGGCGGTTGTAGATCTTTACCAGCACCTGGTTCTTGAACTCCAGCGCCGCCTCGACCTTCTGGGTGAGGATCTTCTCGTCGAGCACATCCGCGACGCGCACACCGACGCGGGCGACCTTGTCCTGGTAGCACGGGCCGATACCACGGCCGGTGGTGCCGATCTTCTTGTTGCCGAGGAAGCGCTCGGTGACCTTATCGATGGCCACGTGGTACGGCATGATCAGGTGCGCGTCGGCCGAGAGCAGCAGACCGGAGGTGTCCACGCCGCGCTCTTCCAGCCCGGCCAGCTCGGCGAGCAGCACGCCGGGGTCGACGACGACGCCGTTGCCGATGACGTTCGTCACGCCCGGGGTCAGAATGCCGGAAGGAATCAGGTGCAGCGCGAAATTGTCGCCGTTGGGTAGCACCACGGTGTGACCGGCGTTGTTGCCGCCTTGGTAGCGGACCACCCAGTGCACCCGACCGCCCAGCAGATCGGTTGCTTTGCCCTTCCCCTCGTCGCCCCACTGGGCGCCGATCAGGACGATTGCCGGCATGGTCGTGTCTCCTACGGTTCGACAGGCAACACTGACGTGTTGCAGCTACCTGCCGTACTGAGGCGGTGGCCGGAAGGACAGTCTAGCCGACCGGTCCGCAGCGGCGTCGCGTCGGATCTCGTCGTAGTCTCGACAACCGTGTGGTCGCGGCCGGGCAGGGCTATGGTTGCACGGCACACCGAGCGGCTGCGCGGCGTGCACGGGCGAGCCGTAACGGGTTCGCTCGGAAGTGGCGAGGGGCCCGACGGTGTCGGCTCGAACCGAGGAGGGTGTACGGCAGCTTGAGTACCCATGTTCTCCGCTGCGACGGCGCACCCGTACCCATCGCGCTCGCGGCGGTGCCGACCACCCAGACGGCTGCCATTCCCGACCCCGCCGAGATCGACGAGCTGCTTCCCGTGCTGGCCGCCGACAGCCTGCCCCGGCTCATCGTGCTGGGCCATGACGCCGCACTGGCCGCGGTGCTCACCCACCTGATGCGCACCGAGCGGCTGCACGTGGAGATCGGCTACGTGCCGGTCGAAAAGACTTATGCCTCGCGCGCGTACCAGACCGGCACCGGCAACGCGGCGGCCAAGCGCGCCATCGAAGGTCGCGCCGCCGAGACGCCACTGGTCCGGGACGACACCGGCACGGTGCTGGTCGGCCGCGCGGTGATCACCGGCGTCGGCGGCACGAAGCTGGAAGGCGAAGCCTACGTCGACGACACCCAGCTGTTCACCGGAAAGGTGACGGCCATGATCGTCTCGCCGTCGCTCGACCTACCCGGTGCGCGAGCCACCGTGCGGAAGGGCATCCGCAAACGCCGCTGGGTGGAGGGGCGGGCCGCCCAGCTCGGTACCCCCGGTGCGATCGTGACCAGAGACGGCGTCCGCACCGACCGCCCGGTGCCGCGCTCGACCTTCTACCGCCACCACGAATCCTGGCAGCTGGTGCGATGAGTATTCCGATCAATCGCAGGTCGCGCGCAGTCCGGCCGAGCCCGGTGTTCCTGCTCGTCATCGTTCTCACGGCGGTCGGCGGTGCGTTCGCCTGGGACGCCCCGCTGGACTCGACCAGGGCGAAGGCGGGGGTGTTCGTCTTCGTGGTGTTCGGCTGGGTCGTCACGCTGTGCCTGCACGAATTCGCGCACGCGTACACCGCCTGGCGCGCGGGCGACCGCGAGGTCGAACTGCGCGGCTATCTGACCCTGAATCCGTTGAAATACAGCCATCCGCTGCTGTCGATCGTGCTCCCGATGGTGTTCATCGCGCTCGGGGGGATCGGCCTGCCCGGCGGTGCGGTCTACGTGCACACGCACAATGTCACACCACGGACGCAACGAATCATCAGTGGCGCCGGGCCGGCCGTGAACGCGCTGTGCGCGGTGCTGCTGCTGGTGGTGGTCCGGATCCGGGGCAGCTCCGACACGCACCCCGCGTTCTGGTTCGCTGTGAGTTTCCTTGCGTTCCTTCAGATCACGGCGACCTTGTTGAATCTGATCCCACTGCCCGGACTGGACGGCTACGGGATGGTCGAGCCGTCGTTGAGCTACCAGACCAGGCGCTCGCTCGATCAGTTCAAGCCGTTCGGCATGCTGATCCTGTTCGCACTGCTCTTCACGCCCGCCATCAATGAAGTGTTCTTCGACGCGGTGTACGCGCTGTTCGAACTGTCCGGCGTTCCGTCGGACTGGTCGCGATACGGCAGCTACCTGACCCGCTTCTGGACCTGATTTCGCGCTGGGATCGTCCGGCACACGCATCGGTTCAGCGCGCGGGAACGCCGGTGCAGCACAAGGCCGCCCGGTCGTGTCGACCAGGCGGCCTCGGCTTCTTCGCCGCGTCCGACCCCACCCCGACCCCCGGCCACCACACCCTGGCCGGTGGGTCATTACGTCCGCGTGCGAAGCGGTAGACCGCGATACCCCGCCAACTCGCGGTCACATCGCAAAACTACGGCGCGGATGCGCGCGGAACACGGGTAGCGCACTACCTGAAGGCCGACTCTCCCCCACGGCGCGCCGGACGCGAACCACCTTGCCCGGCAAGAATGTCCGATTACCGCTGAGTAGTCCGGCTCAGGCTTCCGGCGGTACGTACGGATTCTTGACCGTCGGCGGCAGCAGAGCAATCGCCGAGGTGCGCTGCAGACCACACACCTGCATCAGGTCTACCAGCGTCGAACGCACCTGCGCGAATACGACGTGCGCCGAAAGTCCCGCTCCGGCAACCAGTTCTGGGCGCGCACCCTTCGCGACCGAGCGCAGCAGGCGGGTTGCCTCGGCCCGGTCGGGCTGCTCGCCCGGGTCGGCGAGCATCATCCGGCGCACCACGTCCACGGCTTGGCCGAGGCGCTCCACCTCATCGATCAAACCGGGATGGAGGATCTCGTCGTCGCGGACCAGAGTCAGCGAGCGCCGCAACAGGACTCGGGTGTTGCGGATCGCGTTGTCCAGCGGATCCGCGGTGGCCCTGATGCGTTCCAGGCGGGAACGGGAGTTCCAGTACAGCGGCGAGATCCGGCTGATCTCCCGGCCGCCCTCCAAAGTGGCGCGCAACGAGTCGATCTGTGGTTGGGTCGCGCGAACCGCGGTGAGCGCGCGGTGCACCTTCTCCGGGTCCTGCTCGAGCAGTCCATCGGCGCACTCGGTGATCGATTTACCCATCACGCCCAGGATGTCCGCGGCCAGCGTCCTGGCCCTGCGCACCGGATGCAAGGGGATCGCGGCCACCACCAGCACGCCGACCAGACCGCCGACCAAGGCATCGATCATTCGGGAGAAGCCACCGCCCACCGAGGGCGGCAGCAACGTCGCGACCAGCACCGCGGAACCGGCCGCCTGCATGGTGATGATCGAACCGCCGTCGAGGAACACCGCCGCGGCCATGGCGACCGCGACCACGAACGCGATCTGCCAGACGCCGGTGCCCGCGCGGGAGATGAACAGATCGCCGATGCCGATCCCGACCGCGACACCGACCACCAGTTCGACCGAACGACGCAGCCGGGCGCCGAAGGAGATGCCGATCGACACGACGGCGGCCGTCGGCGCGAAGAACGGCAGCGTATGGCCGATCACGTGATGGGCGAGAAACCAGGCCACCGCCGCGCCGACCGCGCACTGGATGATCGGCAGCGCCGAGCGCCGCAGCCGCACCGAGGAGGTGCGCAGCCGAGCCACACCGCTCGCGCGAGCGGTTCGGACGCGGGAATTCGGGTCGAGCCCACCCGTCACCCGACCGCCATCCCTCATCGATTCGCTACGCGATGCTGCGATCACTACGGCTCAGTCGAGGCCGAGCTCCGCGGCCGCACGCGGGTCGCAGTCTTCCAGCAGGTCCAGGCAGCGCGCGTACTCCTCGGTCTCACCGATCGCCTTGGCCGCGCGGGCCAGCGCGCCGACGCTGCGCAGGAAACCACGGTTGGGCTCATGGCTCCACGGCACCGGGCCGAAGCCCTTCCAGCCGTTGCGCCGCAGCAGGTCGAGGCCGCGGTGATAGCCGGTGCGGGCGAACGCGTACGCGGCGATGATGTCGTGGTTGACCGCCTCGTCCTGGGCTTCGCCGCGGGTCAGCGCCGCCTCCGCGAGGTGGGCCCAGGCGATCGAGGCGGCGGGATGATCGGCCGCGACCCGCACCGGATCGGCGTTGTCGCCGAGCGCGTCCTCGGCATCGGGAATTTCGGGTAGCAGTACCGGTTGCGGTCCGAGCAGGTCACCGAACGAGGTCATGCGGTTCATTCTGCACCGCAGGTCGATTTGCTCGTCAGGCGGCTGTCTCGCCTCCGCTCGGCCGGCGCGGGCTGACCACGGACCTCGCCCGCTGCACCCACCATGCGGCTACCGCACCTCCGGTCGGTGCGGCTGCCACGCCGCTGCTCAGCCCGGCGCGGGCTAATGACGAACTTCGTCCGCCTGATCCCATTAGGCTGGCCGTCGAGTTCCACAGTTCCACCTGAGCGAGGGGTGTGCGTGTCCGACCCGAACGACGAGAAGAATCCGGCGCGGGATAGCGCCGGACCGGCTGACCAGGCCGGGGCCGACGCACGCCCCGATGCGGCCGCCGACCGCACGGCCGCCGGGAAAGACGCTCCGACGCCTCCTGCCACCCAGCCGATCGTGCAGCAACCGCAGCGACCGGGGGCCGCGTCGGCATCGACCGCCCGCACGCCGCAACGTGACGCGGGCGAATCCGCCTCGAAGGCAAATGCTTCCGCGTCCGGCCAGGGACGCGGCCCCGTGTCCGGTGCACCTCGAGGCGGCGAGAGCGCACCCGGCGGGAACGCGGACGCACCCAAGAACGCGAACTCGGCGGCGCCGGAACCAGCAGATGCGAAAAAGGCGGCCGCCGGAAGCTCCGGCGCTTCGAGCGCAACCGCCTCCGGACCCGCGGGCACCACCAACCCCTCGATCTCCATTCCCGGCTCGGCCCCCAGGAACTCACCCGCATCGGGCCCGGCGGGCACCGCTGCCACGAAAACCGGCTCCGCACAACAGCCCACCGCGAGGTCGGCGACCGGGCCATCCAGCGGCACGCACACGCCCGCTGGCACCACAGCCAGTCGGACGAACACCACACCGCCCGCCTCCCGACCCACAGCCACGTCCGGAAACCCGGGCCACCCCGGCACATCCGCGCCCCGACCGGCGAGCGGCGGGGCCTCCGGTCCCGCAAGCAGCGCAAAAGCGCCCTCCGGCTCGACCCAGAACCCCGCGAGCGGGCAATCGAGTGCCACGAAACCGCCCGGACCCGCCGGCACCACACCCAGCGGGGGGAACGCCACCCCGCCGCCCGTATCGCGACCCACAGCCGCGTCCAGAAACCCGGGCGGGGCCGAGGCGGCCGCGTCCCGACCGGCCAGCGGTGCCCCGGCCGTGTCGGCCTCCGGTCCCGCCAGCGGCGCACCGGCGCCTTCTTCCGGCTCGATGCCCGACTCGCCCACGACCGGGGCTTCGGGGAGCACACCCGGCCAGCCTGGTGGCACGGCCACCGGGAGCCCGGATCAATCGAAGACTCCCGCATCGGCGTCCGCGAGCTCGCCTGCGTCCGGGGCCACGAAACCACGCGCGGACCAGGCCGAAGACGTGCCTCCCTCGGGATCGGCTGCTCCCAGCAGGCCTGGACCCGGCGCTACGCCGAACGCATCTACCGGCAAGGCGGACGCGGCGCGCGGAACGACGAATGCCGCCGGTGCGGAGCCACGCCCCGGTCCCGGCGCGCCGACCGGAGTTCCGGGCCGCCCCGCGACGCAGGATGCGGGAACGACAGCGAGCGAACGGAAGACCGCGCCGGAGCAGAAAGACGCCGGTGGCGCGGCGAAGGCTGGTTCCGGACCGGTGGGAGCAGCCGCCGAGGCCAGGACCGAGGTGATCAAGCGGGATCAACTTCCGTCCGGTTCGACGTCCTCCGGCGGGCCCGCTTCGAAACAGGCTGCGACGCAGCAGAACCAGCTGGCAACGGGCAAGACGGCCCCGGACACCGATGCGAAGTCTGCGGCCGCCGGTGCCGGAGGCGTGGCCGCCGCGTCGAAGACCGAAGCGGCAGGGCACGCTCGAGCGGCGGCGAGCTCGTCCGCCGGAACCGCGGCGGCGGGCCCCGCGGATGCCGAAGCGAAGACCGCGGCGATCCCGCAGAACGATCCGAGCCGAGCGGGCGGAGACGACGCGACCGTCGTCATGCGCAAGCCGCAGCCGCCGAGCAGACCGGAGCCGAAGGCGGCGGAACCCACCGCGCCCGAGGAGCAGAATCCGCCTGGTTCGGATGACGTGACCATGGCGATGCCGGTGGTCGACCTGGACGATGCCAAAACCGTCGCGCTACCGATCCAGCGGCCCACTGATGGTGGCCGGGCGGGCACCGATCGCGTGGTCCCGCCCGCCGCAGGGCCGGTGCCGATAACGAAGCCGCCGAGCACTCCGCGCCCCGCGGCCGGTCCCAAGCTGCCCGGACCGCACGGTCCGTCGGCGCCACCGCAGCACGGACCGGGAACCGACGAGACCCGCCCGTCGCCGCACCGGTCTCCGGGCGCGCCGCGGCAGACGGCGACAGCCCCCTCGCCCGCGGACGTCCAGCTGACCGTGCCCGCCCAGTCGTTGACCGGTCCGCGTCCGCCGCAGCCGCGGCCGATCGCGCAGCCCCAGCGGATCACTCCGCCGCAGCAGCCCAGTGCCGCACCGGCGGATACCGCACGGCCCAACCGGCGGCTGCTCGTGCTGGGCGCGGCCGCCGTGCTGGTGGTCGCGCTCATCGCGGTGATCGTGGCGCTCGTCACTACCGCGGGGGACAACTCGCCCGAGGCGCAGGTGCGGGCCGCCATCACCGACTACACCGATGCGCTGAAATCCGGCGACCTGGCCACCCTGCGCTCGACCACCTGCGGCCCCCTGCACGACTTCTACCAGGGCATCCCGGAAGACCAGTTCGCGGGCGTGCACCAGCTGTCGGTAGAGCGCAAGAACATCCCGGTGGTCGACAGCATCGACGCCATCCGCATCACCGACGACACCGCCATCGCGCAGGCCTCGGTGTACACCGAGGCCGACCCCGCCAAGCGGTCCGAACGCACCTTCGACCTGCAACGCACCGGCGACGGATGGAAGGTCTGCGACCCGCCCTCCGGGACACAGTAGCTACACCTTTGCGTGATAGCCGACACGCATCGATGCCGGTCGCGCGCGTCACACACACCTGGTCAATGGTCCGGCTCGCCAGTAGCATGGCCCGGATCATGGGCAGGCAAGAAACGATGGCGCGACCGGATATCGACGCGGTTCCGGCAACGTCGGCTGGACAGCGCTACCAGGTACTCGATCACTACGAGGTCGGCCGGGAGAAGGTCCGCGAGTTCGCCCGTGCGGTGCAGAACCAGCATGCGGCGCATCAGCACGAGGCCGACGCACGCGCGCTCGGCTATCCCGCGATCATCGCGCCGCCGACCTTCGCTTCGGTGATCGGGATGACCGCGACCAGAGCACTGCTCGATTCGGTGCTCACCGATTACGACCTCTCCCAGTTCCTGCAGACCGACCAGGTCTTCGAGCTCTACCGGCCGATCCTGGCCGGTGATCGGCTGCGCAGCGAGATCGTGATCGAGTCGATCCGCCAGTTCGGCGACAACGACTTCATCGTGGTGCGGTTCGCGCTGATCAACCAGCACGACGAGGTCACCATCGTCGGGTCGACCACGATCGTCGCGCGCCGCGGCGCCGACGTCGACGCCAACCTCGCCGACGTGACCGAGAACATCATGATGCACGGGCGTCCGGCGGAATCCGATCTCACCCTGGGCGACGCCCTGGTCCCACTCGGCGCGAGCCCGCTGGCCGAGCCGGGCGAGCCCGAACTCGCGCCGGTACACACCGTGCCCGCGTTCGACGAGTTCGCGCCAGGCGACCTGCTGCCCATCGGCAGCTTCCGTCTGACCCGCGGCGACCTCGCCAACTACGCGGGCGTCTCCGGCGATGCCAACCCGATCCACTTCAGCGACCACGCCGCACAGGTGGCCGGGCTACCGACGGTGGTGGCGCACGGCATGCTGACCATGGGCCTGGCGGGCGGCTATCTCACCACCTGGCTTGGCGATCCGACCGCAATCCGCAAGCTCAGCGTCCGCTTCTCCGGCTTCGTCCCGGTCGCCGCCGACGCGGCGAGCACGGTGGAGTTCACCGGCCGGATCAAATCGCTCGACCCGAACACGCGGACCGCCACCATCCTGCTCGGCGGCACCTCCGAAGGCCGCAAGCTGTTCGGACGCGCACTGGCCGAGGTCCGGCTCGGCTAGCGCGACCGGATCACTCGCCGAGCACGGAGTGCATCAGGTAGACGTTGTAGTCGTTCCAGGTCGACAGGGTGAAATAGAAGTCGGACCCCGACGACCACGGGTGAATGAACCCGCCGTACAGCTCGGGGTAGTTCAGGACGGACACTGTCGGCGTGCTCTCCGACCACACACCTTGCGGTGAATCCGCTTCGCGGACGACGATGGCGGCCTTGGCGGTGTCCAAGTAGCTCATCTGCCAGACGTTGCGGGTGGTGTCGTAGCGCACCGAGAGCTCACCGGCCGGGCCACTCAGGATCGGTGTGGCCGAAGCGAATCCACCGACCGGGGTCCAGGTGCCGTCCCGCCAGTACTGGTAGGCGGTGGTGTTGAGGATCTGGTCCTCGGGCACCCTGGCCAATCCGACCGCGCCGAGGCGGGTATTGGGCGTGCCGAACATGTACACGTAGCCGCCGTGCGGAACCATCGCGCTCACTTGGAAATTGGCGAGTCCGAAGATGTTGTCCCAGCGTGCGTGCGGGTCCTTGGTCCAGGTCTGGCCGTGGTCGTCGGAGTAGGCGATGCCGCCGTAGTTGGTGAAGAACGTGCCGGGGGCGCTGTTCCAGGTCCGGATGGACATGTAGCTCAGGTACTGGCGCTCGCCGAGCGCGAAACCCGAAGTGGGGATCGTGGTGACCTCGACGTTGTCGAGCTTGCGGCTGGCGAGCACCTCGGCGGCGTGGCAGCGGTCGTCGGTGACCATCCGGTCGTAGGTCATCCCGTCGGCGAGGTCGCGGTCGGTGCTGAACGCCAGCACATTGCTGCGCCAATCCAGCCCCATGCCGCCCGGCGGATGGAAGCCGCGTCCGACGGTATCGCCGAACACGGTCGCGATCTCGCCCGGTGCGCTCTCCCACATGATGCCGAGATCGGTGCCGTCCACCTGCCAGCGTTTGTCGGTGCGGTTCACCGAGTTCGCGCCGGTCAGCTTGGCCACCTCTCGTGCGGGGCCCAGACGCGGCGCGGGCCGGGCGGGCGACTGCGCCGCGGGCTCGACCGGTGGCTGCACCGGCGCGGGTGGCGGCGGCGCCGGACCGGGGTCCGGGCCCGGGCCGGGAAGCGCGAAGTGGAAAGGCTTGGGATTCAACAGGATCTCCGGAATCCCGAGTTGCGCGGCGAGACCGGGTGGTGCACCGGGCAGGTCGGTGAGGTCCGGGCAGGGATTGATGCACGGGTCCGGCGGAAACTCCATGCTCGTCCGCTTGGGTGCGGGTTCCGGCGCCGCCGGCGGGAGCACGGTGACCACCGGATACGGAATCGGCACCTCGAGTGTCTTGGGCACCAGCGGCTCATGGCTCGGCACCGGGTCGGTCGCGCACGGTCCCACCCCGACCAGGCCGTCCGCCACTTCCGGCGCCGCGGCGGCAGGTCCATCGGCGTAGACGAGCATGCCCGCGCCGACCACCATGGCACCGACCGCGGCAAGTATTCGCATGGCCATAGCAACCCCTCGAAATCCGTTGCGGATACGAACCTTGCAGACATGAACCAGCGGACCGACTCTACCGTTCGGCTGCCGGAAAACGGGCTGGAACACGGCTCGCCCGGGACAACGACGGAATCGCCTGCGAGTGAACGGCACCGGCGGATCGGCCGATCCGGGAGGAGGATGGAGGCGTGAGCAAGTCAGTTCTGCACGTCGCGCCCGCGATCGGGGCGGCACTGTTGGCGGCTGGGGTGTGCGTGCTCGTGCCGCCGACGGCGTCGGCTGCCCCGCGATCTGCCGCCGCGATCGCCGGATCGCACGACGACCATCCGATTCCGCACAATCGCTCCGGCCCGAAGGAAGACCACTCGCCGCCAGAGGAATCCGAGCAGCGGTCGCCGAAGATCTACACCAATTGCGATCGGGTCCGCGCGGAGGGCGTCGGTCCGCTGTATCGCGGGCAACCCGGCTTCAACGCGCATTTGGACCCGGACGGCGACGGGATCGCCTGCAACTAGTGCAGGGCCTGAAAAGTCAGGATCGTCGCGCCGATGCGGATCCGGTCGCCGTCGGCGAGCAGCACGCCGTTCTCGATCGGGTCGTCGTTGACAAAGACGCCGTTGGCCGAATGCAGATCCTTGATGAGCAGTCCTGCGCGGCTCGGCATGATATGCGCGTGATACCGGCTGGCCCGCGGATCATCCAGGACCAAGTCGTTGTCCGTCATCCGGCCGATGCGCAGACCGCCCTGCGCGATCGCCACCACGCGACCATTCGGCAAACGCAGCTGACCGCTGCGCACCGCGCGCGGCATTTCGGTGACCGTCTCGGTCATCGCCGCGGCAAGCCGCTCGACCTGGCGGAGTTCGACCGCGCTCAGCGGCTCCTGCCGCAGCACCCGCTGTTCCAGATCGATCAGCGCGGGCCCCGGATCGATGCCCAGCTCGTCGGCGAGAACCCCGCGCACCTTCCGGCACGCTTCCAGCGCGTCCGCCTGGCGCCCGGACAGATACAGCGCGGTGATCAACTGACCCCACAGCGGTTCCCGCAGCGGATGCTCGGTGGTCATCGCGACCAGCTCGCCGATCACCGAGGACGCACGTCCACAGGCGATTTCGGCGTCGATCCGCGCCGAGGCGGCCAGCAGCCGCTCCTCGTCCATGGCGGTGGCGAAGCCGTCGGCGAATTGCAGACCGGCCAGATCCGCCAGTGCCCGGCCGCTCCATTCCCGCAGCGCGGAGCCGAACAGCTGGGCGGCGCCCGCGTGATCGCCCGACTCGGCGGCGCGGCTGCCCGCCTCCCGCGCCGCCTCGAAACGGCCCAGGTCGCAGGCGGTCTCGTCGATCTCCAAACGATAACCCGAAGACTCGGTGCGCAGCACCGCCGCCGGGTCGACGCCCGAATTCCGCAGCGCCTTGCGGATATTCGAGACGAAAACCTGCAGGCTGGCGGCATAGGAGTCGGGCGGATCCTCGTTCCACACCATGTCGGCGAGAGCGGCCGACGACACCGCGCGCCGCCGATTCACCGTGAGCGCGGCGAGCAGAGCTCGCGGTTTGGGCCCGCCGACCGCCACCGGCTCGTCACCGACGAGCAGCCGTACGGGCCCGAGCACGCGCACATCCAGACTCATGTGCACCAAGCCCCTGACGGGTGTACCAGGGTCAGGCGCTGATCGAGCGGCCGGCGGAATTCAGGTCGTTGCACGCCTCGAGCACGCGCGCCGCCATCGACGCCTCGCCCTTCTTCAGATAGCTGCGCGGGTCGTAGGCCTTCTTGTTGCCCACCTCGCCGTCGATCTTCAGCACGCCGTCGTAGTTGGTCAGCATGTGTCCGGCGACCGGCCGGGTGAACGCGTACTGGGTATCGGTGTCGACGTTCATCTTCACCACGCCGAAACGCAGCGAGTCCTCGATCTCGGACTTCAGCGAGCCGGAGCCGCCGTGGAAGACGAAGTCGAACGGCTGCGCGTCGGCGGCCAGGCCGAGCTTGGCCGCGGCGACACGCTGCCCCTCGGCCAGCACCGCGGGCTTGAGCACCACGTTGCCCGGCTTGTACACGCCGTGCACGTTCCCGAAGGTGGCGGCGAGCAGGTACTTGCCGTTCTCGCCCGCGCCGAGCGCGTCGATGGTCTTCTCGAAGTCCTCCGGCGAGGTGTAGAGCTTCTCGTTGATCTCGGCCTCGACACCGTCCTCTTCGCCGCCGACGACGCCGATCTCGACCTCGAGGATGATGTTGGCCGCGTGGGTGGCCTTCAGCAGTTCCTTCGCGATCTCCAGGTTCTCGTCGATCGGGATCGCGGAGCCGTCCCACATGTGCGACTGGAACAGCGGGTTCTGCCCGGCGTTGACCCGCTCCTGGGAGATCGCGATCAGCGGACGAACGAAGGTGTCCAGCTTGTCCTTCGGGCAGTGATCGGTGTGCAGCGCGATGGTCACGTCGTACTTGGCGGCCACGACATGCGCGAACTCGGCCAGCGCGACCGCGCCGGTGACCATGTCCTTCACGCCCTGGCCGGAACCGAATTCCGCACCGCCGGTGGAGAACTGGATGATGCCGTCACTGCCCGCGTCCGCGAAACCCTTGATGGCCGCGTTGATCGTCTCCGACGACGTGCAGTTGATGGCCGGGAAGGCGAAGGAGCTGGCTTTGGCCCGACCGAGCATCTCGGCGTAGACCTCCGGAGTCGCGATGGGCACAGTAAGACCTCCGTGTTGTTGCGGCAAAGACCTATTTTGTCAGCCTTCACCCTAAGGCAGCGGTGTTTCGCCTGGTATGCAGGGATGGAGTGGATAGTTGACTCGCGAGTAATTTCGCGCACAGCGCGAGCATTCTCCGGGGAAGCCGGTACTGTGGGGCCGGTAATTTGCGCTGGCAGCTTCCGACGCGGTGGCAAGCGATGCAGGCCAGCCGTATCGGGACAGGAGGCCACGTGATTCTGCAGGCAGCGACAGAATCGGTGACGAGCAACCTCGCGCTGACCGAGTTGCTCGACCCGATGCACCTGCTCACGGAGACGTGGCTGAAGAACGCGGTGCTTCCGGCCATCCTGGTGATCGTCTTCATCGAGACCGGCCTGCTGTTCCCGCTCCTGCCCGGCGACTCGCTGCTGTTCACCGGCGGCCTGCTGGCGGCGCAGCCGAGTCCGCCGGTGTCGATCTGGGTGCTGGTGCCCGCCACCGTCCTGGTCGCGTTCGCGGGCGATCAGTCCGGGTACTGGATCGGCCGGGCCATCGGGCCCGCGCTGTTCCACAAGGAGGACACCCGGTTCTTCAAGAAGCACTACGTGACGCAGACGCACGAGTTCTTCGAGAAGCACGGACCCAAGACGATCATCCTGGCCCGTTTCGTGCCGATCGTGCGCACCTTCATGCCGGTGCTGGCCGGTGTGTCCAAGATGGACTACCGCAAGTACGTCGCGTTCGACATCGTCGGCGCGATCCTTTGGGGCGGTGGCATCACGGTGCTCGGCTACTTCCTGGGCAACGTCGCGTTCATCCGGGACCACGTCGAGGCGATCTTCCTGCTCATCGTGTTCGTGTCGATCCTCCCCGGCATCACCGCGGTGGCGAAGAAGCTGCTCGGCCGCAGGGCGCCGGAGGCCGACGCGGCGGAGGCGGATACGGCAGAGCTGACCGCTTCGACGAGCGAGCCCACCCGCTGAGCCGGTGTCGATGGCGTCTCCGCCCCTAGCTGTGGGCAGTTTCGATCCGCTGATGTCAGCGGGCCCCGCGCTCGTCTGGACAGTGGTGCTGACCTTCGTCTTCCTGGAATGCGCGGTAATCCTCGGGCTGTTCCTGCCGGGTGACTCCATGCTCATCACGGCCGGCATCGTGATGGCGTCGCATGCCTCCGGTGAGGCCCACGTGTGGGCGCTGTCGCTCGGCGCGATGGTCGCCGCGATCGCGGGCAACCAGGTGGGATACGTGATCGGGCAGCGCGCGGGACAGCACTTGGTCGCCCGCAAGGACGGCAGATACATCAACGTCCGCAACCTGCAGCGGGTGGCGGAGTTGCTGCATCGGCACGGGTTCGTCGCGGTGCTGGTCGCGCGGTGGATTCCGTGGGTGCGCACGCTGTGCCCGTCGGTCGCGGGCGCGGCGCGAATGGACCACCGCAAATTCACCGTGGCCAGCACCATCGGCGCGATCGTCTGGGCGCCGGTGCTGTTGCTGATCGGCTACTACGCGGGGAGCTTCCTGCAACGAGTGCCGTGGCTGATGCCGATCGTGATCGGCACGCTGGTGGTGGGGCTCGTCATCGGAACAGTGCTCGGCATACGGCACTACCGGCAGGAAATGTCCCGGCCCGCCGAGGACTTCGAACTGGACGACGCGCCGACGGTGGTGCTGGAGACCGAGTGCTGACCCCTGGTCAGAGCCCCGCGGCGCTGACCTGGTAGGCCGCCTCCATCAGCAGCCAGCCGGACAGCTGCACGGACAGGTCGCGTTCGGACACCTTCGACGAGGTCACCGAACCGCCCGGGGTGAAGTATCCGGCTCCGGCGCTGCCGCCGGGCAGTTGAGCCGATTTGTTCCAGTCGTGCCCGAACAGCGGCTCGCCCTCGACCTCGAGCCGGTTCGCCCAGGCCGCCGTGGCGGACGCGCGCACGATCGCGGCCGCCGCACGACGATCAGCCAGCTGCGCGGCGTCCTCGCCGGGCAACATCACCGCCGCCACCGCCAAGTAGCGGGCCAGGATGCCATTGAACAAGCCGCCGTCGCCGCCACCGCCGCCGCGCACCACGCCGCCGGTGGTCAGGTGCTCCTCGACGGCGGCGAGTAGTCGATGCACGCGTTCGATGTGCCTGGCCTCGCCGGTCTGCACGGCCAGCTCGGTCTCCAGGCCGAGTACGACACCTTGGCAGTAGGTGAAGACGGGACGCTCGATCTCGCCGGAGGGCAGGTGGATGCCGTCCAAGATCAAACCGGTCTCCGGGTCACGCAACGTCGCGTCCATCCAGTCGGCCATCTCCTGGGCGCGCTGGACCCGCCCCAGGCGCAACAGCGCGATGGCGGCGGGACCGTTGGCGGGCGCATTGAAAAAGTCCGAGCCGATGCGCCAGGGCAGTCCGCCGCCGGTCTGCGGCTCCCAGCCCTCGTAGAGCGCCTTCTCCAACGCGATCAGCGCGCTGCGCACATCGGTGCCCTGAGTGCGCTCGGCGCGTTCCAGCGCGATGGCCAGCCAGGCCATGTCGTCGAAATAGCGGTTGGTCCAGCCGGTGAGATTGCGGAAACGGTGTGAGCGCGCCAGTGCGGCGATTCGCTTGCGACGCGCCGGAGTCGGCACCCGGTTCGCGGCGTCGGTGGCGCAGTCGATCAGATGCGCCTGCCACCAGTAGTGCCACGAACCGAATATCCGCTCGCGCTTGGTGGCCGGCCAGCCGACCACGCCCAGTTCCGTGCCCGGCAACGCCCACAGCGCGCGCAGATGACGCGAGACGATCGCGGATTCGGCCATGTCGGCGCGTTCGGACCACAGCGTCGCGGGCGCGACGGCGTCCCGGCCCGCCCCGGAGCGGGCAGCCGGCGGACGCGGTACCGCGGAGGCCGATCCGGCGTGCTCCGCGTGCGGCACGTCGAGATCGTCGCTGCGCGAGGTCATGTCTCAATGGTGCCAGGATCGACCGGATTTATGCGCCCGATTTGTGACCAGAGTGATGTGAAATCGTGTCTGTTCGGTCTGTTGCGGGAAGATCGCCTGCTCACCGCGTTTCGAGCCGGGCGCTCACCAGGCCGTACCGAGATCGGCGTGTTGCCGAATCCAGGCGTGCATCGCGATTCCGGCCGCCACGCCCGCGTTGATGCTGCGGGTGGAACCGAACTGCGCGATCGACACCGTCATCATGGCGGCCTGTTTGGCGTGCTCGGTGACTCCCGGCCCCTCCTGGCCGAACAGCAACAGGCACTTCCGCGGCAGCGTGGCCGTCTCCAGCGGGACCGAGCCCGGCACGTTGTCGACGGCGACCACCGTGAGGCCGACGCGTTCGCTGAAGGCCAGCAGCTCGCCGATATCGGCGTGATGCTCGATGTGCTGGTAGCGGTCGGTCACCATTGCGCCGCGCCGGTTCCAGCGCCGCCTGCCCACGATGTGCACAGCCGCCGCCGCGAAGGCATTCGCCGTGCGCACCACCGTGCCGATGTTCGCATCGTGCCCGAAGTTCTCGATCGCGACATGGAATGGGTGCCTGCGCCGGTCGATGTCGGCGACGATCGCCTCGCGGCTCCAGTATCGATAGGCGTCGACCACGTTGCGACGGTCGCCACCCGCCAGCAGCTGCGGATCCAGACGCGGGTCCTCCGGTGGCGGCTCCGCGTGCTCGACAGCCCACGGGCCGACGCCGTGCGCGTGCACACCCCACTCCGTCGGCCCGGGTAGGTCCGGCTCCGCCGCGTCCGATACTGGATGACTCACGTCGACGATGCTAATTCCGGCCACAACGCCGACGGCGCGCGGCCGGGCTGGGCTCAGTAGCTGGACGAGCTTCCCGAGAAGGCGCCGACCAGGCCGAGCACCACGAAAAGCACGATGAACAGAATGCTGAGGCACAGCAGCGCCGTCGCGATAATGCCGCAGATGTAGCCCGCGTTGACGTTGCCTCGGCCGCCGATGGCGCCGCCGGACGCGTCGATCTCGTTGAGTGCGCGCTTGCCCATCACCCAGGCGAAGGGTCCCATGATCTGGCACAGCACGAGGCTCAGGATGCCCAGGATCAGGATCGTGGCGGCTTGCGGATGGTCCGGTGGCGGTCCGTAGGCACCGTAGGCTGGGTAGCCGTACGGCGGCTGCTGCGGCGGGTAGCTCATCCGCAGGATGGTAGCGGTGTAGCTGGCTACACCACCATTCGGCGGGCAGCTCCATCGAACCTCCGCGCCTCCGCGACAACCATGGAGTCCATGATCGAGACACATGCCGAAGCGACCCTCGTGCTCGACCCGTCACCCGGCGAGCCCGAACCGGCGGAGCATCTGCTGCGCACCGTGCTGCTCGCGCCGGTGCGCGCACGGTTCTGGAAGGAACTCGTCTACGTCCTCACGGTGTTCGTACTCGGCTGCGCGGCCGTCGCCTATCTGTTCTTCGGCCTCGGCGGCGGGCTGTACCTCGCGATCACCATCATCGGCCTGCCGGTGCTCGCGCTGGTGCTGCTCGGTGGGCGGGTGTGGGGCCGGATCTACCGCGCACTGGCCAAGGACCTGCTCGGAGTCACCGTCGCGCCCCCACTGCCGTTCGCGCCCGCACCCGGCTTGATCGGATTTATCAAGGGCGCCTTGACCGATCGGGTGAGCTGGCGTGCGGTGCTGTTCCTGCTCGCGCAAGCCGTACTCGGCGTCGCGGTCGGGTATCTGGTGCTCGTCACAGCGGCGATGACCATGTTCACCGCGATCTCCCCGATCCCGTGGGCACTGGTACATCCGACCAACGTCGACGAGAACGGTGTCGAGCACCGATCCATGGTCCAGTTCGGCGATTTCTACGTCGACAGCTGGCCCAAGGTGCTCGGGTTCGCGCTCCTCGGCGCCCTAGGCTGTCTGGTGCTGCCATGGTTGTTGCGCGGCGTCTGCTTGCTGCATCGGCTGCTGACCATCGCCCTGCTCAGCGCGACGCTGCGCGACCGCCGGATGGTCGAGCTGCAGGAGAGCAGGCGGACCGCGGTAGAGGATTCCGCGGCGACACTGCGCAGGCTGGAACGCGACCTGCACGACGGGACGCAGGCCAGGCTGGTCACCATCGCGATGGCGCTGGGCCGGGCCGAGGATCGGCTCGCGGCGGGCGGCAATCCCGGCGACCTGATCGCGGACGCGCACGCCAGTTCCAAGGAGGCACTCACCGAGCTGCGCGAGCTGGTGCGCGGAATCCACCCGCCCGCACTGGAACTGGGCCTGGAACCGGCTCTGGAGACGCTGACCGCGCGCTGTTCGGTGCCGGTGGAGCTGCGCGTCCACCTGCCCGGGCGCCCGAGCCCGGCCATCGAGGCGATCGCCTACTTCTCGGTTGCCGAGTTGCTGACAAACGTTGTGCGGCACGCGAACGCCACCGGCGCATGGGTGTCCGTGCTGCCGAACGACGCGCGGACCATCGCGGTGACGGTGCGCGACAACGGCATCGGCGGCGTGGTGCCGCCCACGGACGGCGCGATCGGCGCGGGCAGCGGGCTGTCCGGCCTCGCGGCGCGGGCCCGCACGGTGGATGGAACGCTGACCGTGCAGAGCCCGGCGGGCGGACCGACCGTGGTGACCATCCTGCTGCCGCTGGCGGGGTCGCGATGAGCGACGGACTGCGCGTCGTGATCGCCGAGGACAGTGCCATCCTGCGCGACGGACTCGCCGGGCTGCTCGCCGAACGCGGTCACGAGGTGGTCGCCATGGTCGGCGACGCGAGCACGCTGGCCGACGTGGTCGGCGCGCACAACCCCGACGTTGCCGTGGTGGACGTGCGGATGCCGCCCAGTTACACCGACGAAGGGCTGCTCGCCGCCATCGAACTGCGCCGCAAGTACCCGATGACCGGCGTGCTGGTGTTCTCCCAGTGGGTCGAAACCCGCTACGCCACAGAACTTCTCGCGGGCGGCGCGAGTGGCGTCGGCTATCTGCTCAAGGACCGGGTCGCCGACGTCAAGGACTTCGTTGACGCGCTGCACCGCGTCGCCACGGGCGGCACCGCGCTCGACCCGGAAGTGGTGAGCCAATTGATGGGCGCCTCACGTCAGCAGGATTCGCTGGCCCGTCTGACCCCGCGGGAACGCGAGGTACTCGAATTGATGGCTCAGGGCCTGTCCAACAACGCCATCGCGACTGCTTTGAAAGTCACCGAACGGGCGGTGGAGAAGCACATCGGCAACATCTTCACCAAACTCGATTTGCCGCCGTCCGACACGCATCACCGCCGTGTGCTGGCGGTATTGCGACTCAAAGGCTGACGAGGCTCTGTTTTGTCGGCTCGCTGTGCAAGACTGGCCACGACGCGGTAGCCGTGCGGGGAGGGAGGAAGCGATGACCGTCGAAATGCACTGGCCTGATCATCTGCTGACCCTGGAGGACTGGATCGCGCTGCCGGAAGACAGCAGCCGTAGTTACGAGCTTGTCGAGGGGGTTCTGGTCGTGTCACCGAGGCCGGTGTCGCAACATCAGCGCGCCATCTGGCGGCTTGCCGCGCAGCTGGAACCGCAACTACCGTCCACCCACGGTGTTCTCACCGAGTCGGAAGTGTTGATCGACGCAAGTCCACTGCCGACCATCCGCGTTCCAGACGTCCTCGTGGTCCTCGAGGCGGGCATTGATGCCAACCAGCCGCGCTGGGACGCGGCCGATGTACTGCTCGCCGTCGAAATCCTGTCGGCCGGTTCGCGGCGCACCGATCGCGTGACCAAGTTCTTCGAGTACGCCGACGCCGGTATCGAGCACTACTGGCTCGTCGACCTCGACAAACCCACCAGCCTAGCTGCCTACCACCTGATCGACGGTGACTACGAGTTGGCTGCAGAGCAATCCGGCCGGATGACAGTCGACCTCGCCGGAACTGGGATCACGATCGATATCGCCGCGCTGACCAGCAGTCGCACCGACCGATAGCCCTCCGCCCCGGACCTGACGGGCCTATCCTAGAGGTCTGGCACTCGGGGCGGAGGCTGGCTTGGATCACGAGCGGATACTGCATACGGTGCTCGGTGTGACGGCCGGGTATCTGGTGCTACTCGCGTTGTGGCTGGGGTGGGTGGTGCATCGGACGCCGCCGGGGACCGTGCCGTATCAGATCGTCGCGCTGGTCGGGTTGTTCGGCTCGTGCGCGGGCATCGGGATGATTCTGGCGTCGCGCCCGTCGAAGGCGGACCGACGGCTGTGGCGGCACGGCCTGGAAGGTTGGGCGACCGTCGAGGGCGTGCATCCACTGGAGCGCACCGACCATCACACCGAACTCACCGAGCTGGATCTCGAACTGACCGTACCCGGCTCGGAAAGTTACCGGGGGACCATCGTTTTCGACGTCACACCCGCCGACAAACCCCGGCTCGCGGTCGGCGAGATCCTCTCGATCCGCGTCGATCCCGCGAACCGGGACCGCATCATTCTGGTGCTGTGATCGCTGGCTCGACATGCGCCTTCGGGTCGGCCAGCAGATACTGCGCGGCGGCGTAGGTGGCCAGGATGGCCGCTTCGGTCACCCGCCGGGCCCGCTCGCCACGCGCGAATAGACGGCGCAGCACGATGAGCCCGTCCGAGACGGTGAACAACAGCGCGCCGAGGCCGAGGCGGCTACGCGGATCGGCACCGGGAACATTCACGCCCGCAATGTTTTTCGCGGCGGGTTCCAGCACGGGATCGGAAGCCAGTACGGTCGCGGTACCCAAGGCGACGCCGTAGGCCGTCAGCGGCGCGGCCACCGACGGCGCCTTCGCCCGCAACAACCCGGCCGCGCCCAGCCAGGCGACCACGCGCGGTACGACCGCCCCGGCGGTGGGCCTGCCGCCCATCCGCCACCACAGCGCCGAGTATCCGGCCTGCATCACCGCGAACGACGACGCACCCGCGATCAGCCGACGGTCGTCGTCCGGGTCGATGAGCAGGATGTCGCCGACCGTCGCCGCGCCGAGCGACCCGATCAGCACGGTGCGATCGGTGGACGGCATCTCGGCGCCCTCGGTCGCCACGTCGGCCGCGAGTAGCGGCATCAGCAGCGGCTTCGCGATCCACTGCGCCTTCTCCCGCCCGGTCACGGCACCGTAGACAGTGACCGCCGCCGCGACGAGGAACCCGGCTCGAAATAGGCGCATCGGCTAGAGGCTCGGCTCGGCCGGGGCGGGCGGCAGGGTGACGACCTGACCCGCGTAGCTGAGTCCCGCGCCGAAACCGAGCAGCAACGCGGTCTGGCCGCCCTTGGCCTTGCCGGTCACCAGCATCTCTTCGATCGCGAGCGGGATGGAGGCGGCCGAGGTATTGCCGGCGTTCTCGATGTCGCCCGCCATCGGGACCTCGTCGGCCAGGCCGAGGTTCTTCTTCATCAGCTCGTTGATGCGGGCATTCGCCTGGTGCGGGACGAAGACCTCGATATCCTCTTTCGCCACGCCGGACACCTCCAGCGCGGTAGAGAGCGCCCTCGGCAGGGTGACCGCGGCCCAGCGGAACACGCGGGGGCCTTCCATTCGCAGCGACATCCGGCCGACCGGCTCGATCTCCGGATCGAGGCCCTGCATGGACTGTGCCCGATGCATGTACTCCAGGAAATCGATGTCCTGCATGATCGCGGCCGCGTTCTCGCCGTCACTGCCCCAGACAGTCGGCGAGATGCCATTCTCCTCGCTCGGGCCGACCACCACCGCGCCCGCGCCGTCACCGAAGATCATCGCCGTGCCGCGGTCGGTGGGGTCGAGCCCGACCGTCATCGTCTCCGCGCCGATGAGCAGGATGTATTCAACCGAGCCCGAGCGGATCATGTCGGCGGCCACGCCGAGGCCGTATCCGAAGCCGCCGCAGCCGGAGGTCAGGTCGAAGGCGGGGATCCCGTTCATCCCGATGTCGTAGGCCACCTGCGGCGCGCCGTGTGGGGTGAGCGTCAGCCAGCTGGAGGTGGCCAGGATCAGGGCGCCGATCTTGGACCGGTCGATGCCGCTGTTGACGATCGCACGCTCGCCTGCCGCCCCGGCGATCGACCGCAGCGTCTCGTCACCGCTGATCCAGCGCCGGTTGCGGACGCCGGTGCGCTCGTAGATCCACTCATCGCTGGAATCCAGTACCGCACACACTTCGGCGTTGCTGACCAGGCGTCTGGGTCGGTAGGCACCGATTCCGAGCATCGCAACGTTGTCGCGACTTCTGTTGACTGCAATGCTCACCACTGGTGACTCACACGACCCTTCACCTTCGTAACCGAGACCACCGTCCAGGTTATCCCAGGGCCAGGTCCTTCAAGCCGAGGATCGACCGGTACTCCAGTCCCTCCGCGGCGATCACCTGGTCAGCGCCGGTTTCCCGGTCGACAACGGTGGCGACGCCGACCACGGTAGCGCCTGCCGCGCGCAGCGCGCGCACCGCGGTCAGCGGTGAATTGCCGGTCGTGGTGGTGTCCTCGACGACCAGCACCCGCTTGCCCGCGATCTCCGGGCCCTCGATCTGGCGCTGCATGCCGTGCGACTTCGCGGCCTTCCGCACCACGAAGGCGTCGATCGGACGGCCAGGGGCGTGCATCACGGCCAGCGCGACCGGGTCGGCGCCCATGGTCAGACCGCCGACGGCGTCGAAGTCCCAGTCCGTGACCAGCTCGCGCAGCAGCTTGCCGATCAGCGGACCGGCGCCGTGGTGCAGGGTCGCGCGGCGCAGGTCGACGTAGTAGTCGGCCTCCTTGCCCGAGGACAGTGTGACCCGGCCGTGCACCACCGCGAGCTCGCGCACCAGCGCGGCCAATCTGTCCCTGTCGTTGGTAATCACCTGGTCGATCATGTCTAAGTCCTTCCGCGTGCGTTGAACAGCCCGCGATTCAGTCGGGCCGCCAGGGTTCGCGGGATCATTCCGGCGACGGTAGTGAGCGCTTTGTACTGCATACCGGGCACGCTGAGCACCTGATCCTTCTCCAGATCACGCAGCGAACCGGCGACTACCTGGTCGACGCTCAGCCACAGCGCTTTCGGCAGCGACGACATCTCGATGCCGGCTCGCTCATGGAATTCGGTGTGCACGAATCCCGGGCACAGGGCCTGGACCCGCACTCCGGTTCCGGCCAATCCGCCTGCCAACCCTTCCGTGAAGGATACGACGTAGGCCTTGGACGCCGAATACGTCGAGCCACGTCCGGGGACCAGGCCCGCCACGCTGGCCACATTGACGACGGACCCCTTCGCCGCGGCGATCATCGACGGCAGCACCGCCCTGGTGAGCTGGACCACCGAGGTCACGTTGACATCCAGTTGCGCCTGCAACCGCTCGGGCGGCAGCGTCCAGAACTCCCCCGAATGTGCGAATCCCGCGTTGTTGACCAGGAATTCGACACCGTCGGCCAGCCGCGCCGCGATTTGCTCGCGATCGGGCTCCCGCGCGAGGTCCGCGCCGAGCACCTGCGAGCGGGTGCCGAAACGGTGCTCCACGTCGGTCGCGAGGGCCGCGAGACGGTGCTCGTCCCTGGCGACCAGCACCAAATCGAATCCCAGCGCTGCCAGCCGGGTCGCGTAGCCGTGACCTATGCCCGAGGTCGGGCCGGTGATCAAGGCCACCGGGCGAGTGGCGCCGGGCAGACGGGCGTGCGGGTGCTCGGTCATGACAGCGCGGTCGGTCGCAGCCGTGCGAGCCCGACTGCGGTGGGCGCGCGGCGGGTCACTTCGGCACGGGTCCCTGATAGGGCCGGAATCCGGGGTGGAACGGTCCGCCGGGCGGGTCGGCAGGCCGTTGCGGCGTCTCAGGAGCCGCCTCGGCCCAGCTCTCCGCGGCGGGACGCGCGCCGCGCTCCTCCCACCGCAGCGCGTCATCGTCCGCCCGATCGTCTTCGCGCACGCGGGCCCGCGTGTTCGGCACCACCGCGAGCGAAGGACGACGCGGAGGCTCCGGCTCGGACTCGTCCGCCGCCGTCAGCGGCGCGCGGTCGTCACTGTAGACGTCCTCGCCGAACGGCCGCTCGTCGCTCTCGGGCTCCTTGCGCACCCGCGGCCTGGCCGGACCGCCCGCGGTGTCGTCCTCGGTATCCCGCTGACGCTCGCGTGGACGCGGACGACCCGGATCGTGGCCGCCACCGTCGAAGCGTGGCTCGCTGACCGGAGGCAACACGTGCAGCAGGCCGGACAGGCGCAGCACCGCGTCGATCGCGTTCTCCCAGTCCTTCGGGGAGGTGCCGACCGACAGCATGCCGAGCGTCCAGTTGCCCTCGCTCCAGAGCATCTGCACGGTGTCGGACAGGTTCTCGATGAACGCGACCATGCGCTGATCGACGGCGTGCCTTGCGATTTCGGGGTTGGTCGCGAAGACCACCCGGTCCCCGATGGCGCCGAGCAGTTCCAGATCGTGGTCCTTGGGCGGTGCGGCAGTCTTCAGCCGCATGTCCACGTCGATGTCCGAGCCGATCTGGCGGCGAACCGCCACCAGGGTCGCGGCGTCCTCCAGGTCGAAGAGCACGAACTTCTCGCCCTTGCGGATGCCGGAGACCACGTCGACCGCGGACAGATAGCCCAGTTTGGCCAACGCGCCGCGCCGCCACGTGGACGGCAGCGCGGGCTCCACGGACACGTAGGTATAGCCCTGGGACTTCGCCCAGACCTGTCGCGCGTGACCGGTCCGCTGCCGCTGGAGCCGATCGAAATACAGCAACACGATCGCGCCCACGAGCGCGATCGCCGCCAGTCCGAACCACATTGCCGTCATCGCCGCCTAGCCTAATAGGCCCAGCCGGACATAGTCCGTCATTGGCCCCGCGCCGGGCCGAGCGAAGCCAGAGGCAGCCGCACCAACAACGCAGCCGGACGAAGCCCGTCCCCAGCCCGCGCCGGACCGAGCGAAGCAAGAGGCAGCCGCACCAACAACGCAGCCGGACGAAGTCCGTCCGCAGCACGCGCCGGACCGAGCGAAGCCAGAGGCAGCCGCATCAACAACGCAGCCGGACGAAGTCCGTCCGCAGCACGCGCCGGGCCGAGGGAAGCCGAGGCAGCCGCTCATCGTCCGCCGCCGGGCAGCGAAGTGCCCACGATGACCTTGGCCTGAATCGATCCGTCCGCCGCCTTGTCACCCTGGATCAGCACCAGCTCGCCGGTGGGCAGATCGGACACCTTGGTGCCCGACAGTGAGACCACCTGGGTGCCGGCATCGGTGCGTACGGTGACGGTGTCGCCGAGCACCGTGCTCACGGTCAGCGTGCCCCCGTCGTTGGCGGTGATGGTCCCCATGGTCGCGCCGAGGCCGTCCACATCGCCGAGGCCGGGCAGGCTCGGCAGCCCGCTCGGCGGAGTCGGCGGAGCGGTCCTGGTGCCGGGCACGGACCTGGTCGTGACCGGCGCCGACGTAGCCGCCGCGGTATCGCTCGAACCGGCATCGCCGCCGCCCAACAACACACCCGCGACCACGCCGACCGCGCCGATCAACAGCAGGACGCCGATACCGAGCGCGATCCACAGGCCGGTATTGCGCCGCGGTGGCCGCGGCTGTTCCGGCGGAGCACCGCCGCCGGGCGGCACCGCCGTGCCCGACCACCGGTTGGCGCCGCTGTCCTGGTAGGAGGCCCACTGAGCGTCGTAGGACGGGAATTCTCGCGTCGCATTCGGCCCTGGCGGCGCCCATCCCCCGTACTGCTCGGTCGGAGGATATTCCGATGGCGCGCCGGTGCCATACGCCTCGGTATATTCCGCGGTGTGTGTGGGGTCGCCGACCCCGGACTTGCCCGGCGGACCCAGGTGCTCGGTCGGCGCATCCTCCGGCCGCTGTCCCCACGGATCGTTCGGGTTGGTCATGCAATCCAGCGTAGGTGGTGTCCGATATACAGGGCTGCAGCGCTGTGTATCGGCGGTCCCTGCGGCTCGGGCCGCGAACGGGCAATGCTTGGTCTCGGTGTCCTCGACAACAGGAGTCAGTCGGTGGCGCTCACTGGCCTACCATCACGGACGCGATCGAAAAGTGTTGCGCTCGTCGATAAATCCGCGTACTGCTGGTGGATGGCCCCCGGTGCGGTCTGCGCTCGGGATTGGTCATAGCCGCCGGGATTACCCCGCCCGATCGCCCGTTCTGGTGGCGGGCGTCACAAGCCATGTACTGCAACGTCGATGCAACCCCCACCAGCGACCTTGGCCGCGCGCCGACCGGCAGGCCATCGTTTGACGGATGCTGCATGGTCGTGTCGATGAACAGACACAGATTCGCGCGCTACTGAACAGCGCCCAGGAAGGGCGGGGCGGCGCCCTGTTCATCACCGCCGAGCCCGGGGCGGGAAAGTCGGCGCTGCTGGAACTCGCGGCGAACTCGGTCGACGACAAGTGGCGGGTCTTGCGGTGCACCGGAATCCAGAGCGAGGCGGAACTGCCGTTCGCTGGGCTGCAACTGCTGCTATCTGCAGCGCTGGACAGCGTCGACGCGCTGCCGGAACGGGAACGCGAAGCACTGCTCGCCGCGCTCGGCGGCTCAGGCACGCACGCGGCCGACAACCGCTTCCTGGTCGGCATCGCCACAGTGACGCTGCTGACCGAGGTGTCGCGGGCCGGACCGGTGCTGTGCCTGGCCGATGACGCGCACTGGCTGGACCGATCCTCCGCGGACACGTTGCTGTTCGCGGCACGCAGGCTGAGCGAGCGGGGCATCGTTGTCCTGGTCGCCGGACGGCCGGAGTTCTCCGCGCCAGGCATACCAGAAATGCACTTGGGCTCCCTCGATACCACCGCGGCGCTCGAGCTACTGGCGGACCGCACGCCCGAGCTGCCGTCCGCGCTTCGTGATCGAGTGCTGGCTACGGCGGAGGGCAATCCTTTGGCGCTGCTCGAACTCCCGCGGATGGACATCGATGCGCTGTCGCCGGAACCGTTTCCGCTACCGGACCGATTACAGCGGGCCTATCAGTCCCAGATCGCCGACAAACCCGAGTCGGCACGGCTGGCGCTGCTGGTTGCCGCCGCCGAGGACAGCGGCGACCTGGCTCTGGTGCTACGGGTCCTCGGCGAGCTCGGATCGACGGTCGAGGGGCTCGCAATTGCCGAGCAGTCCGGCATGCTGACGGTCGCGGGACAGTCGATCACCTTTCACCATCCCCTCAAACGCGCGGCCGCCTACCGGATCGCGCCGTTCACGCAGCGCCTCGCGGTGCACGCGGCGATTGCCGCCGCCCTGACCGACCAACCGGACCGCCGAGCCTGGCATCTGGCTGCGGCCGCTGCCGGGCCGGACGAAACAGCGGCTGCGGCGCTGGAAGCCGCCGCTCAGCGTGCCCACTGCCGAACCGGCATCGCCACTGCCGCCACCGCCCTGGAAAGGGCAGCACGGCTCAGTCCGGATTCAGCGGACCGAGTCCGCCGCCTGCTTCTCGCCGTCGAAGCGGCCGCCGAGGCGGGCCAGCCGGAGCGTGCCCTTCGGCTGGCCGACGAGATAGACGGATCGTTGACGGAGTGGCCGTCCGGGCGCGCCCGTCTTGTCCACGTTCGAGCCCGCGTCGAGCTCGCACGCGGCTCACTGCGCGAAGCGCACACGCTGCTGTTGCGTTCGGCTTCCTATGTCGCCTACGTCGCGCCTGGTCAGGCGGCGGAGTCGCTGATCCATGCCTCCGTGGCGGCATGGATCAGCGGGAACCTGCACGGGATCACCGAAGCTCAGGCAGCCATCGCCGAGCTTGCCCTCGGTCCGGAACATGAGAAGCTGCTCGCTGTGCTGGAAGGTCCGATCGGGTTGCACTCCGACGATCCAGCGGAGGGCGTGCGGCGCGTCCGAGCGCTGCTGCGATCGGGCTACACCAGTGAGCCGGGGGGGACGCTCGCGTTGGCGCTGCAGGCGACCTACTCGGGCGAGGTCGACGACGGGCGTCAGATCCTGATCGAGCTGGCCAGAACCTGCCGCGACGGCGGCATGGTCGGGTGGCTGCCCGTGGTCGGCAGTTCCCTTGGCACCGTCGAGATGCTGCTCGGACACTTCCACGAGGCCGATGCGGCCCTGAGCGAGAGCCTCCGAACCGCGCAGGAAGTGGACCAACCGAATCGGGTGAGCCAAGCCCGATCCGTCCTGGCCGTTCTCGCGGCGATCCGCGGGGACGAGCCCCAGTGCCGCGAACTCGCCCAGCGCTGTCTGCGCCATTTCTCCACCGACTTCAATGCCCTCGAAATCACGCACGCCGAGTGGGCACTCGGTCTCCTGGATCTCGCCTACGGCCGCTACGAGGCGGCCATCGATCGGTTCGAGGCGCTGTACGAGAGTCCGTATCGTGCGCTCGGCCAATGGATCCACCTCATGAGTGATCGGGTCGAGGCCGCGGTCCGGCTACGCAGCCCCGAACGCGCGATCGAACCGATGACCGTGCTCGAACAGTGGTCCGCGGCCACGGGCTCGCGCTGGATCGAGGCGCATCTGCTGCGCTGTCGCGGCATGCTCGACGGCGACGGCGAATCCTTCGCTCGTGCGCTGGACCTACATGCCGCCGAACGACGCTGGTTCGACCACAGCCGTACTGGGCTGCTATATGGTGAATGGCTGCGCCGGGAACGCTCCAAGACCATGGCGCGGTCGGTGCTGCGCGATGCGCTGCGAACCTTCGAGCGTCTCGATGCCCGGCCGTGGGCCGAACGCGCCCGCGTCGAGTTGCGCGCGGTCGGTGTGGCCGCGCGCGGCCGCACCCGATCGGACCTGGCCGGAGCACTCACGCCGCAGGAGCTGCAAGTTGTGCGATTGGCCGCCGCGGGCGCGACGAACAAAGAGATCGCCAGCCAACTGCTGCTGAGTCCCAAAACCGTGGCACACCATCTTTATCGAGCGTTTCCGAAGCTGGGTGTCACCAATCGGCAAGCGCTGGCGCACGTCGATTTGTACAGCGGCGTGGATCCGGAGAGCTGATCCGGACGACCTATACCGACATCGGTAACTTGTCCGATACCGCAGGCCAAGTGCCCGCCGTAACGTCATCGGCGGGGTAGCCAGCGGGATGTGCGAGCGATCCGCTCCACAGAATGCGAACCCCGAACCCGCCGACTGATAGTCGGCGTCGTATTCGTCGGTGTCCGCGTCCCGACCGATTCTTGTGCCGATCACTCGATCCCGGACATTTCGCTCGCGGTCCGTGCTCGGCGCCGAATCCGAAAGAGCAAGGGCGCCGGTCGAACGAAGGAAGGAATCGCCATGACCGGATCCACTCTCACCACTCCGACCGGCATCGACGCCGGACTCGGCCTTGCCGAACTCGCCGCGCGACTGCCGGCGGCGACCGCTGTGCGACCCGCTCTGCGGCGCCACGTGGCTGCGGGCAACTCCGCCAACCGAGGAAACTTCAACTCCTTCATCGAGAACAAGGGGAACTTCAACTCGTTCATCAGCGGGAACTTCAACTCGTTCATCGGCCCGAGCCGGTAGATCCGGAACAGGTCCTATCCGAGGTCGGCCCGGTGCGTCCGGTGACGCGCCGGGCCGTCTCGATCATGGCGGCGGACAGCCCGCCGGAGAGGCGAAGAAGAAATGGGATCGCAGTCGTGGCCTGACGTCGGGTTGGACGTCGAAGGCTTACGCGGGACCGGCTGGCAGCCGTTGCCGTTCGCCCAGTTCATCGTGAAGATCCACAGCCGCTGCAATCTTGCCTGCGACTACTGTTACGTCTACGAGATGGCCGATCAGAGTTGGCGCGGCCAGCCCAAGACCATGTCTGATCAGGTCTTCACCGAAGCCTGCCGGATCATCGGCGAACATGCGCGCCGATTCGCCTTGCCCGCAGTGAGTTTGGTGTTTCATGGCGGGGAGCCGTTGCTTGTCGGACACGAGACCCTGGAACGCTTCGCGCGACATGCCCGGCAGACGCTGGAGCCGATTACCGAGGTGCGGCTCGGCATGCAGACCAACGGGGTGCTGCTGGATACGGAGTTCCTTCGGATCTGCGATCGCTGGGGGATCCAGATCGGAGTCAGCCTCGATGGCGACCGAGGGGCCAACGACCGGCACCGGAAGTATCGCCGGGGCACCGGCAGCTACGACGACGTTGCCAAGGGGCTGGAGTTGCTCGGCCGCGACCACCGCCATCTGTACTCCGGCCTGTTGTGCACGATCGACGTCGCGAACGATCCGATCGAAACCTACGAGGCACTCGTTCACTTCGGCCCACTCGACATCGATTTTCTTCTGCCGCACGGCAACTGGACCACCCCGCCGCCCGCAAAGGTCGCCGACATCGCGGCGACGCCGTACGCCGACTGGCTGATCGCGATCTTCGATCGCTGGTACGGCGCTCCCGAACTGGAGACCCGAGTGCGGCTGTTCGACGAGGTGATCGAGCTGCTGCTGGGTGGTCAGGGCGCATCGGAATCCGTTGGCCTGGCGCCGATCCAGGTTGCCGTCATCGAAACCGACGGCACGCTGGAACAGGTCGACGCGCTGAAGTCAGCCTTTGCGGGCGCCGCCGAGATCCGACCGGCCGACCATGGCAATCCGCTGGATGAGGCGCTCTGGGAACCGGCTGTGGTTGCTCGCCAAATCGGCGTCGAGGCGCTGAGCGACACCTGCCGGGCCTGCCCGGTGCACAAAGTCTGCGGCGCAGGACATTACGCCCACCGCTATCGTGACGGCATGGGATTCCGGAACCCTTCGGTCTATTGCGGTGACCTCGAGCGTCTGATCCGCCACATCGAAACCAGAGTCAGAGCCGACATCACCGCGGCGACGGGGAGATGAGCGAACCGCGGATCATCCGCATCGACAGGGATTTCGCGTTGCTGTGGTCGGGTAACGCGGCCTCTCTGGTCGGGTTCTACGGGGTGCGCCTCGCCTATCCGCTGCTGGTTTTGTCGGTGACCCACTCCCCCGCGCTCGCGGGCTGGGTCGGGTTCGCGGTAATGCTTCCGAGTCTGGTCTTCCAGATCCCGGCGGGCATCGCCGCGGACTACGGGAATCGGCGTCGGAACCTGCTGCTCTGCCAGTCGGGCGGGCTGGCGGCGACCTGCTTGGCTATCGCGGTCGTCATGTTCGAGTTGCCGAACCCCGCAATGCTTCTCATGATCACCGCTTTCGTCGAGGGCACCTCCTATGTCTTCTTCGAAGCCAGCGAACTGGCCGCCATCCGTGACATCGTCGACGTCGAGCATCGCCGCGTCGCGCTGGCGTTCTTCGAAGCCGAACAGCCCGTCGCCTTGGTGGTCGGCCGGGCCACCGGTGCTGCCGCCTACGGGGTGGCGCAATGGCTGCCCTTCGCGATGAACGCCGTGTCGTACGTTTTCTGCCGGGAGACTCTGCAGTCGATCCAATGGGGTTCCGCCGAGCAGCCTCCGCGGAGCGAACGAACCGGTCCGGGAGTATGGAAACTAATCCGGGATGGTGCCCAGATCATCTGGACCGAACCGTTCCTGCGCACCACGACCGTGATCGGCGGACTGTCGAACCTGGTCATCCAGGTGGGCCTGCTGCTGATCATGGTGGAACTCGAGAGAGGCGAGGGAGCGACGTGGACGATCGGTATCGTCCTCGGCGCGGCGGGCGTCGGCGGCATCATCGGCTCCGCCGTTGCGTCGAAGCTGGTCAAACGGTTCGGCCGAACGACGGTCTATCGCAGCGCGCTGTGGGCGTGGACGGCGCTGCTGCTGCCGATCTCGCTGAGTTCGAATCCCGTGGTGCTCGCGGTGTGCTGGTTCGGTGTCGGCGGGGTCGGCGTCATGACCAACGTCCTGCTGACAATCTTCCGCGTGGAAGTCATCCCCGAGAAAACCCTCGGCCGGACGATCGGCACGCTCTCCATGGTGACCGACGGTTCCGCCGCCATCGGCACGCTGCTCGCGGGCTACCTCCTGAGCGGGTTCGGCACGACCGGCACCGGTGTGCTGCTGACCTGCGCCATGTTCGTCATCGCGGTCAGCGGGAGCCGCATGACCACACCCGCGCAGCAACGGCGCGTGCGGAGGTGACGCTCCGCACGTCCGCCGCGTGCCTATCGCCCGACGATCAGATCGTCTCCATCGGGGCTGACGGTCACTGTGACCACGTCGCCGTCGGTGACCTCGCCTTCGAGTAGTTCCTTGGCGAGGGTGTCGCCGATGGCCTGCTGGATCAGCCTGCGCAGCGGACGGGCGCCGTAAGCCGGGTCATAGCCGCGGACGGCGAGCCAGAACCGGGCCGAATCGCTGACGTCCAGCTTCAGCCTGCGCTGCGACAACCGCTTCTGCAGCTGGTCGAGCTGGATGTCGACGATGCTCTCCAGCTGCTCCTCGTCGAGGGCGTGGAACACGACCACGTCGTCGAGGCGGTTGAGGAACTCCGGCTTGAACGCCGAACGGACCGCGTTCATGACGAACTCGCGATCACCGCCCGCACCCAGGTTGGAGGTGAGGATGAGGATCGTGTTGCGGAAGTCGACGGTGCGACCCTGTCCGTCGGTGAGCCTGCCCTCGTCGAGCACCTGGAGCAGGATGTCGAACACATCCGGATGCGCCTTCTCGATCTCGTCGAACAGCACCACCGTGTAGGGCCTGCGCCGCACCGCCTCGGTGAGCTGGCCGCCCTGGTCGTAGCCGACGTAACCGGGCGGTGCGCCGACCAGGCGGGCGACCGAATGCTTCTCGCTGTACTCGCTCATGTCGATCCGGACCATGGCGCGCTCGTCGTCGAACAGGAAGTCCGCCAACGCCTTCGCCAGCTCGGTCTTGCCGACACCGGTCGGGCCGAGAAACATGAACGAGCCGGTCGGGCGGTTCGGGTCGGCGACACCGGCGCGCGACCGGCGCACCGCGTCGGACACCGCCTGCACCGCCTGGGTCTGCCCGACGACGCGACGACCCAGCTCCTGCTCCATGCGCAGCAATTTCTGCGTCTCGCCCTCCAGCATCCGGCCTACCGGGATGCCGGTCCACGAGGACACCACCTCGGCGATGTCGTCGGGCCCGACCTCCTCCTTGAGCATGACTTCGCCGTCTCCCGCCGCGGCGGACACCTTCTGAGCCTCGGCGAGCTGCTTCTCCAGCGCGGGGATCCGGCCGTAACGCAGCTCGGCCGCCTTGCCCAGATCACCGTCGCGCTCGGCGCGCTCGGATTCACCGCGCAGCGCTTCCAGCTGTTCGTTCAGCGTGCGCACCTGGTCGATCGCGTTCTTCTCGTTCTGCCAGCGGGTGGTCAGCTGGTTGAGCCGCTCCCTGCCGTCCGCGAGTTCGGCGCGCAGCTTGTCCAGCCGCTGCTTGGAGGCCTCGTCGGTCTCCTTGCTCAACGCGACTTCTTCGATCTCCAAGCGGCGCACCGCGCGCTCCACCTCGTCGATCTCCACCGGGCGGGAGTCGATCTCCATGCGCAGCCGCGAGGCCGACTCGTCGACCAAGTCGATCGCCTTGTCCGGCAGGAACCGGGAAGTGATGTAGCGGTCCGACAGCGTGGCCGCGGCGACCAGCGCGGAGTCGGTGATGCGCACGCCGTGGTGCACCTCGTAGCGATCCTTGATGCCGCGCAGAATGCCGATGGTGTCCGCCACCGACGGCTCCCCGACCAGCACCTGCTGGAAGCGCCGCTCCAAAGCGGCGTCCTTCTCGATGTGCTTGCGATACTCGTCCAGCGTCGTGGCGCCGACCATCCGGAGCTCACCGCGCGCCAGCATCGGCTTGATCATGTTGCCCGCGTCCATCGCCGATTCCCCGGTGGCGCCCGCGCCGACGATGGTGTGCAGCTCATCGATGAAGGTGATGATCTGGCCCGCGCTGTTCTTGATGTCCTCCAGCACGGCCTTGAGCCGTTCCTCGAATTCACCGCGGTACTTCGCACCGGCGACCATCGCGCCGAGGTCGAGCGCCACGACGGATTTGCCGCGCAACGACTCCGGGACGTCGCCCGCCACGATGCGCTGGGCCAGGCCCTCGACGATCGCGGTCTTGCCGACGCCGGGCTCGCCGATCAGCACCGGGTTGTTCTTGGTGCGGCGGCTCAAAACCTGCACCACACGGCGGATTTCGGTGTCCCGGCCGATCACCGGGTCGAGCTTGCCGGAACGGGCGGCCTCGGTGAGGTCGGTGGAGTACTTCTCCAGCGCCTGGTAGCTGCCCTCCGGATCGGGGTTGGTCACCCGCGCGCTGCCGCGCACGGCGGTGAACGCCGACCGCAGCGCGTCCGCGGTGGAGCCGTACTTCTCGAGCAGCATTGTCACGTCGGAGTCGCCTTCGGCGAGACCGACCATGACGTGCTCGGTGGAGACGTACTCGTCACCGAGTTCGGTGGCCAGGCGCTGGGCGGCGGTGATCGCGGCCAGCGCCTCCCGGCCCAGCTGTGGCGCGGTGGTGGCGCCGGTCGCGCGGGGGAGCCGGTCCACGATGTCCTGTGCCTCGCGTCGCACGGTCGCCGGATCCGTTCCGACGGCCTTCAGCAAGGGCGCGGCGATGCCGTCGGTCTGATCGAGCAACGCCACCAGCAAGTGCGCCGGACGGATCTCCGGATTGCCCGCGGCGGAGGCCGCCTGCAGTGCGGCGGTCAGGGCCGCCTGGGTCTTGGTGGTGGGATTGAACGAGTCCACGAGTCACCTTCCTACTGGTCGATTCGCACGGCGCCCAGCGCGATCTCACTCGACCGTCGTCCGGCTCGGCACCGTTCCTATCCGTCCAACGTTGGAAAGGTTGAGTCTGTTCCGCTCAAGTTTGAAATTCTCCGTCGAGCCGTTCCGGCTGTGTCGATGGGTCGCCGGATCGAGTCGAACGCTACGCCGCGACATGGGCGAAAGCGACGACTCCGACACCGCCGAATGCGGTGATTGCGCGCTTCGACCGCCTTCGGGTGCCTACGATGGCCACGGCCGTCAGTCGATGCATCACTATTCAGCCCGAGTCGAGGAGCCAACGGATGCGTGCGATCGTGGTACGGAAGTTCGGAGCGACACCGGAGCTAGCCGAGATGCCGATGCCCGAGCCGGGGCCGGGAACCGTGCGGGTGCAACTCCAGGCGGCCGGGGTGAATCCCTTCGACCAGCGGATGGCCTCCGGCGTGCTGGACGGCAGATTGCCGCACGATTTTCCGATGATCCTCGGGGTGGACGGTGCGGGCACCGTCGCCACGCTCGGCGCGGGCGTCAGCCGGTTCGCGGTCGGCGACCGGGTGGTCGGCAAGTTCCTCACACCGCCGGTCGGCCACGGCAGCTTCGCCGAGTACGCGGTGCTCCCCGAAGGGGGGACGCTGGTGCCGATCCCGGTCGGGGTCCCTACCGTCCAGGCCGCGGCGTTGCCGACCGCGGGGGTCACCGCACAGGACCTCGTGGACGCCACCAACATCCAACCCGGCCAGACCGTGCTGATCGTGGGCGCCACCGGCGGCGTCGGCTCGTTCCTGGTACAGCTGGCCAATATCGCGGGCGCGCATGTCATCGCGACGGCGAGGAGCGGCTCCGCCGACCAGATGACCCGTCTCGGTGCGACCGAGACGGTCGACTACACCGCCGGCCCGGTGCGCGACCAAGTCCTCGCCACGCATCCCGAGGGCATAGATGTCCTGTTCGACCTGGTCAGCGCACCCGAGGCGCTCGCGGAGCTGACCACCCTCGTTCGTGACGGCGGGACGGTGTACTCCACTACCTTCGCCGCCGACGAGGACGCCTTGCGCGCACGGTCCATCACGGGCGGCAACATCGAATCCAAAGGCAGGGCTCCGGAATTGGCCCGGCTGATCCAGCGGGTCGCGGCAGGCGACGTGGTGGTGCCGATCGACGCGACCGTACCGCTCGCAGAGGGGCCCGCGGTCATCGGCGCACCCGGCGCGCGTGGCAAGACCGTGCTCGCCATTTGAGCGCTACCGCCAGGCCCAGCGCCGGATCGACACCCCGTGAGGCCGCCGGATTCGTCTTCTGGCCGACCGACGGGGAACCTGTCGAACAGATCCGTCGTTATACCGAGCAAGTCGTGCCCGCGGTCCGAGCCGGCGCCGGGGCCTGACCGGCCGTCTCATCGCGACGACGCGGCGAGGGTTTCGGTGCGGCTCGCCCGCGGCGCCCCGCACGACGGGTCAGCGACATCCGCCGTTTGCCCACCGATTACCGTTTGGCCGGGTCTTACGGCTTATACCCACACGACCACGGCATTTTCGGGGATACTTGTCGGCGGGAGACCGCCGGTAACGGGTATGTCCCCGGGCAGAACTGAGGGAAAGGAAGCTCGACGTCGTGGATGCGCGTTCGGCTGCGCTGGTCCGCGCCAATTTCCGTTCGGTGATCGAATCGCCGAATGGACCCGAGCGGTTGGTCAGCGCGTTCTACGGACATTTGTTCGCCGAGGCCCCCCGGCTGCGCGAATTGTTCCCGCCTGCCATGGATATGCAAGCCAAGCGGATAGCCACGGCCATCCAGTATGTGCTCGACCACTTGGAGGACTGGGACCGGGCACAGAAGTTCCTGGAGCAACTCGCCCGCGACCACCGCAAGTTCGGCGTCGAGGCCGCGCACTACGACGTCGCGGGCCGTGCCCTGCTCGCCGCGTTCCGGGTCTACAACGGCGCGGCCTGGCACCGGGGCCTGGAGGAAGGCTGGCGCGACATCACCATCCTGATCTCCGCGTCCATGGCCATCGGCGCCAACTCCGACAAGTCCCAGCCGTACTGGGAGGCGACCGTGGTCGGTCATCGCCGCGTGCTGGAGGACCTGGCCATCGTGCGCCTGCAGTCCGACGGGCCGGTGCCCTACCAGGCCGGGCAGTATGTGCCGGTCGTCGTGCCGCAGCGCCCGAAGATGTGGCGCTACCTCTCCCCGGCGATCCCGTCCAATCCGTACGGCGAGATCGAGTTCCACGTGCGCAAGATCCGCGGCGGATGGGTGAGCCCCGCGATCGTCAACGAGACCAGGGTCGGCGACCGATGGCAGATCGCCGGACCGCTCGGCGGCCTGCACGTCGACCGGGACAGCGGCCGCGACGTGCTGATGATCGGCGCGGGCACCGGCATCGCCCCGCTGCGCGCCCAGCTGATCGAGATGGGCCAGCGCGGCATCAACCCGCGGGTGCATTTCTTCATCGGCGGCCGTTACCCCTGTGACCTGTACGACGTGGAGAACATGTGGCAGCTGTCGCAGAGCAACCCGTGGCTGACCATCGTGCCGGTGTGCGAGCAGAAGACCAACCCGTGGTGGTACCCGCATCCGCCGCAGGACGCACCGTACGGCATGCACCGGCGCCTGATCGGTAACCTGGGCGCGGTGGTCGCGAGCTTCGGCGCGTGGGCGGACCGGCAGATCCAGATCGCCGGATCGGCACGGATGATCGCGGACACCCGGCGTGCTCTCATCGCAGTCGGTACGCCCGAGCAGATCATCAGCTGCGACCCTGTGTAGGAGAAGGAGGCCCCGGTGGGGGATCCGAGCACGCTCGGTAACGGTGCGCATCAGGCGCCGGAATGGACCTCGACCGTCGTCGGCCATCATCGGCTTCGTCACGACCTCGCGGTGATCCGGTTGATCGGCGAGTTCGTGCCGTTCGGCGCGGGCCAGTCGGTCGAGGTACGGGTGCCGCAGCACCCGGGCGTGCGACGCAGGCTCTCCCCGGCGCTGCCGCCCTCGCTGGACGGCAAACTGGAGTTCCATGTGCGCACCGTGCCGGGCGGCTGGTGCAGCGGCGCGATCGTGGCCGACACCCAGCCGGGCGACGAGTGGCGGATCGGCGCTCCGCTCGGCGGGTTCCAGGTGGACCCCGACGGCAACGAGGTGGTGATGATCGCGGGCGGCACGGGATTGGCGCCGCTGCGCGCACAAATCCTCGACCTGGCTCGCAAGCCGGAACCGCCGCCCACCTATCTGTTCGTCGGCGGGCGATACCCGCGCGACCTGTACGCCGAGGACATGCTGTACCTGCTGGCCGAGGAATTGCCCTGGCTCACCGTGATTCCGGTGGTGGAAAGCCCGGAGGACCCGGACTGGGTGGACGAGTGGTACGAGCAGTCCCGCGTCGACATCGGCTTCCCGGCCGACGACCTGCTGTACGGCACCCTCGCCGACGTGCTCGGCTCCCACGGCGCGTTCCTGAACCACCAGGTCCTGGTCTGCGGCTCCCCCGCCATGGTCCAGACCACTGTCGAGCGCCTGCTCGAAACCGGAACCCCCGCGGAACTGATTCAATTCGAAGGGCTCTGAACCGTCAGAAGAGCGGGTCGTGGCGGATGTTCTTGGCCGGCATCCCCGCCGCCATCAGGCGGAACTTCGTGGTCTGCACCATCGAGGGTGAACCGACGATCTGCACGTCACGATCGGCCCAGGCACCGAAGCTCGCCACGACTTTGCCGATCTGTCCGATCACCCGCGGTTCCAGGGCGGGCCACAGCCCGCGGGACTCGTCGGGTTCGACGTGCCACCACGGGTCTTCGTCGTGTTCGGTCACCGGCGTGACGGTGAGCCAGCGGTTGGCCACCGCCAGGTCGTTCAATGTGTCCAGGTCGTAGAGGTCGCACGGGTGGTGACCGCCGACGAACAGGTGCACCTTCGGATTGGTTCGCCGTTGCGCCATCGCCATGAGCTGCGCGCGCAGCGGCGCGAGACCGGTACCGCAGCCGACCATCAGCATTTTGCGCTTGGTGTTGCGCGGAACACCTAGTCCACCGAGCGGCGAGCCGAACAGCCACTGATCGCCGACGGCGGTCTGGCCGATGATGGCCGAACTGACCCAGCCGCCGAGCACACCGCGGACGTGGAATTCGATCTCACCATTGGCGTTCGCGGGCACGGCGGGCGAGAGATAGCGCCACATCCGCGGCCGCGACGGGATCTGCACGCTCACGTACTGGCCCGCGGCGTAGCGCATCGGCTGGTCGAGCTGCAGCCGGACGATGACCAGGTTGCGCAGCACCTCGCGCCGCTCGATGACCGTGCCGGTCCACACCGGTGGCGTGGTCTCCTTCTCCGCCGCGCCGATCATGGTGTCGGAGATGATCTTCAGGCCCTCGTCCCAGGCCCGGTCGACCTCGTCGGTCCACATCTCGGTCCCCGCGAACACCTTGACGGCCGTCTTCAGCGCGGTGGCCACGGCGACGTAATGCACGGCCTGCACGCCGTATTTGCGGTGGTCCCTACCCAATTGGGCGAGAAAGGGCAGGAGCTTGTCGGGCTCCTCCAACCGGTCCAGCGCATAGGCGACCGCCTTGACCAGGCGATCGCGCTGGGAGTCCATCGCGGCCGGAAAGAAATCGCGGACGTGCGGGTAGTCGGTGAACAAGATCGCGTAGAACGATCTCGCCAGTTTCTCCGGCCCTCCATCTTCCGCAGCAACCGCCTTGAATGTAGTTCTGATCAAAGCGACAGTGCGCGAATCCATTGATGTCACAACCCCATTTCGCACTAGTACACGAACCGTGCCGGCGAGTGAGGTGCTGCGGGGCCACTCGACAGCAGCCGATGGCAAGGAGTGTAGGCGAGGTTTGCCAGCTACGGAATCTTTCGCATAAACATCACGCGTGCGATTTCGGCAAAACGAGGGCGCACAGCGAGACACGCCAGAGAAACCAACTGGAAGACGGTAGATCTGCCACAAAATCGGCCGTTTGATCGCCGAAACCTCAAGGCCCCCTTAGGAAATTACGTCCCAATCGGTCTGTTCTAGCGACTTCACGGCAACATCGAGACTGACAATCCGATTGCGAAACCTTCGAAAGTGACCGATACCGTCGACCAATCTATGGTGAAAGCGCAGTGTTCATTCGAGAGTGAAATGACGAGACCGGTCCGACTTCCGGCCAACGTATTCTGGTTTACTGTCAGCAAATTTGGCGTCTGCCTGCCGAAACGACAACGCCCCCGGCATCGGATCGCGGTGCGCGATCGGAGGCCGGGGGCGGCGATGTGTGCCGGTTACAGTCGGCGCCTGCTGTCGTCGCGGCGATTGCGCGGCTGCCAGACGACCAACGCGGTACTGCGTTGCGGAGGCGAAAGATCGGGGCGGTAGCCCGCCCGCATCCGCTCCAGCTCCGCCGCCAGCTCGGCGACCTGCTGGCGCAGCTCCTCCACCTGATTGGTCAGTTCGATGATGCGCTTGATGCCCGCCAGGTTGACGCCCTCGTCCTGGGACAGCCGCTGCACCTCGCGCAGCAGCTCGACGTCCCTGGCCGAGTAGCGCCGCCCGCCGCCCGAAGTGCGTTGCGGCGTAACCAGTCCCAGACGGTCATACGTGCGCAGCGTCTGCGCGTGCATGCCGGCCAGTTGGGCCGCCACCGAGATCATGAAGAACTCGGCGCGCGACCCGCCGGACGCGTTCTTCGGTTCAGAGGACATCACGCACCCGCCCATCCCGCACGTGGATCGAAACCGCTGGACCGCTCCGCCTCCTGGTAACGCTTCAGGGCATCCACGGCGTCACCGTCGAGCTTCTGCGGCACCGCCACCTTGACGGTCACCAGCAGGTCACCCGCGCCGCCGCCGCGCTTGAGCACGCCGCGACCGCGCACCCGCAGGATACGGCCATCGGCGGTGCCCGGCGGCACCTTGACCCCAACTCGGCCGTCCAGTGTGGGCACCGAAACCGTGGTGCCAAGGACCAATTCGCTGTAACTGACCGGAAGCACCAGGGTCAGATCGTCGCCGTTACGGCCGAAGACCTTGTCCTGGCTGACGTGGACGGAGACGTAGAGGTCACCCGAGGGCGCCCCACGCAGCCCCGCCTCGCCCTGACCGGCCAGCCGGATCCGTTGCCCGTCACCGACTCCAGGAGGAATCCGCACCGTGATGGTGCGTGTGCGGTTCTGGATGCCGCTGCCGCGGCAGTCGACGCATGGGTCATCGATGATCGAACCGCTGCCCCGGCACTCGTCGCACGGCTCACTGAAACCGAACGCGCCCTGGTTGCGGCTGACCACGCCGTTTCCATTGCAGACCGGGCAGACTCGCGGACTCGTCCCCGGCTTGGCGCCGCTGCCGTGACAGGTGGTGCACGGCGAGGGGCTGGTCATCCGCAGCGGAACCGTGACGCCCTGGGCTGCCTCCCGGAAACCGAGCGTCGTCTCGGTCTCCACGTCGGCGCCGCGCCGTGGGCGGCTCGCGGTCCGCGTGCCGCCCCGGTTGAACAGACCGCCGAGCAGGTCGCCGAGGCCACCGTCGCCGGCGGTCGAGCCACCGAAGATGTCCCCGAGGTTGAACTCCTGCGAGAAGCCTCCCGCGCCGGGAGAGAACCCACCGCGACCGTACCCGCCGCCCACGAAGAGCTTGCGGGTGTCGTCGTACTCCTTGCGCTTGGCCGGATCCGACAGCACGGCATGCGCCTCGCTGACGGTCTTGAACCGCTCCTCGGCCTTGGTATCACCGGGATTGGCGTCCGGGTGCAAGTCGCGCGCGAGCTTGCGGTAGGCCTTCTTGACCTCGTCCTGCGAGGCAGTGGAGGAGATGCCCAGCTCCTTGTAGAAGTCCTTTTCGATCCACTCCCGTTGGCTCACCGAGCATCTCCTCCTCTCGCTTCGTTAATTGTCGTTCGCGCCGGCATCAACGTCCGATGCCTCTTCCGTTACCCGATCGGCGGTTTCCGCCTCGGTAGCCTCCGTCAGATCGGCCACGCCATCGGTTACCCCGACGAGCGCGTGCCGAAGCACCCTATCGCCGAAGCGATAGCCCTTGCGCATCACTATGCCGATCACCGGGTCATGGCCGGAACCCTCGTGCTGCACGGCCTCGTGCAGGGTCGGGTCGAAAGGCTCACCCTCCGAACCGAACTCCTCGAGCCCCTGCTTGAGCAGCGCGGCCGCCAACTTGTCGGCCACCGACTTCAGCGGACCCGACTCCAGGTCGCCGTGCGCCCGCGCCCGGTCGAGATCGTCGAGCACGCCCAGCAATTCGGTGACCACCGATGCCTTGGCGGAATCGATCGTGGCCTTGCGGTCGCGCTCGACCCGGCGCCGGTAGTTGGCGTACTCCGCGGTCAGCCGCTGCAAGTCCGCCGTGCGCTCGGCGAGTTCGCCGCTGATGGTGTCGGCGAGTGCCTGAGCATCACCGCCGTTGTCCGGTTCAGCGCCGTTGCCCGACTCCGGGGCCGGGCCGGCCGCGGCGCTGTCCGCGGCCGGCTCGCGAATCTCCCCGGTCTCCGGGTCGATCTTCCGGTTGTCGACGAAGGTGATCGGTTCCTTCTCCGTGTTGCCCTCGGTCACTTCTTCTCCGTGTCGACCGGCTCGTCCACAACCTCGGCGTCCACGACCTGGTCATCCGACGCGGCACTCGACGCGCCGTCGCCGGAGGCCGCGGCATCCGCGGCCGAGGCCTCGTAGATGGCCTGGCCGAGCGCCTGCGACTCGGTCGCCAGCTTCTCCACGGCAGCCTTGACCGCGGCGATGTCGGTGCCCTGGAGCGCCTCCTTCGCCTCGGCGACAGCCGCCTCGACCTTGGACTTGACGTCCGCGGTGACCTTGTCCTCGTTCTCCTTGATGAACTTCTCGGTCTGGTGCACCAGTGACTCGGCCTGATTGCGGGTCTCGGCCTCCTCGCGGCGGGCCTTGTCCTCGGCGGCGTGCGCCTCGGCGTCCTTGACCATCCGGTCGATCTCCTCCTTGGACAGGCCGGAGCCGTCCTGGATCTTGATCCTGTTCTCCTTGCCGGTGCCCTTGTCCTTCGCGGTGACGTGCACGATGCCGTTGGCGTCGATGTCGAAGGTGACCTCGATCTGCGGCACGCCGCGCGGGGCCGGCGGGATGCCGGTCAGCTCGAAGGAGCCGAGCAGCTTGTTGTGCGAGGCGATCTCGCGCTCGCCCTGGAACACCTGGATCTGCACCGACGGCTGGTTGTCGTCGGCCGTGGTGAAGGTCTCCGAGCGCTTGGTCGGGATGGTGGTGTTGCGCTCGATGAGCTTGGTCATCACGCCGCCCTTGGTCTCGATGCCCAGCGACAGCGGGGTCACATCGAGCAACAGGACGTCCTTGACCTCGCCCTTGAGCACGCCGGCCTGCAGGGCGGCGCCGACGGCGACGACCTCGTCCGGGTTCACGCCCTTGTTCGGCTCCTTGCCACCGGTGAGCTCGCGCACCAGCTCGGTGACGGCGGGCATGCGGGTGGAACCGCCGACGAGCACGACGTGGTCGATGTCGGACACCTTGATGCTCGCGTCCTTGATCACGGACTGGAACGGCGCGCGGGTGCGGTCGAGCAGGTCCGAGGTGATCTTCTGGAACTCGGCGCGGGTCAGCTGCTCGTCGAGGAACAGCGGGTTCTTGTCGGCGTCGACGGTGATGTAGGGCAGGTTGATCGAGGTGCTCTGCGAGGAGCTCAGCTCGATCTTGGCCTTCTCGGCGGCCTCACGCAGCCGCTGCATGGCCATCTTGTCCTTGGTCAGGTCGATGCCCGAGCTGGCCTTGAACTTGTCGACCAGCCACTGCACGACCCGCTCGTCCCAGTCGTCGCCACCGAGGTGGTTGTCACCCGAGGTCGCGCGGACCTCGACGACGCCCTCGCCGATCTCCAGCAGCGAGACGTCGAAGGTGCCGCCACCGAGGTCGAAGACCAGGATGGTCTGCTCCTTGTCGCCCTTGTCCAGGCCGTAGGCGAGCGCGGCCGCGGTGGGCTCGTTGACGATGCGCAGCACGTTCATGCCCGCGATCTGGCCCGCCTCTTTGGTGGCCTGGCGCTGCGAGTCCTCGAAGTAGGCGGGCACGGTGATGACCGCGTCGGTGATCTCCTCACCGAGGTAGGCCTCGGCGTCGCGCTTCAGCTTCATCAGCACGCGGGCGCTGATCTCCTGCGCGGTGTACTTCTTGTCATCGATCGCCACGGACCAGTCGGTGCCGATGTGCCGCTTGACGGAGCGAATGGTGCGGTCGACGTTGGTAACGGCCTGGTTCTTGGCCGGCTGGCCGACCAGTACCTCGCCGTTCTTCGCGAACGCGACGATCGACGGGGTGGTGCGCGATCCTTCCGAGTTGGCGACGACGACCGGCTCGCCGCCTTCGAGAACGGCGACGACCGAGTTCGTGGTCCCGAGGTCGATTCCGACCGCACGAGCCATTGTGTTTCCTCCTAGTTGACGTACCAATCTGTGTCGGTGCTGGGCGAACAACCGCCCTGCGGCGCCCATACCGGACGCCACGAGACCTCGCCCCTCGCACCTCACGGAGCACAGCCCCAGCAATACTGAGCGTGGTCGGCTCAATCCTGCATCGTCACGATGCCGGTAGTCAACCGAAACTTGAGCCGAACACACTCAATCTTGTCGAAAGGCTCAACGGACGAACCGCGCGAATAATTCCCGGAGACGCCAGGCGCGCAGTTCTCGATGGTGCTGCCAGTTCCCCGTTGATACCTTCGCCGGAACTGAGCACAATCGGCATTCATGGATAACGGCGCACCGATCACGCCGCACTGCGGCGATGCCGAGGCCGACTACGACGTCCTGCAATGGGACACCCGCGTGGACTGCGAAGTGCGCCAGATCCTCGACCGGGTGGCCGACAAGTGGTCGCTGCTCGTGATCGCGCTGCTGGACCAGCGCAGTCTGCGGTTCACCGAACTGAAGCGCGCGATCGACGGCGTCAGTCAGCGGATGCTCACCAAGACCCTGCGGCATCTGGAACGCGATGGCCTCGTCCAGCGCAGCGTGTATCCGACCATCCCGCCGAGGGTCGACTACGCGCTCACCCCACTCGGCGCGAGTCTGCACACCACGATCAAGGCGCTGGTCACCTGGACCGAGACGCATCAGAACGAAATCGCCTCGGCCCGTAATACCTACGACCGCCGCGCGGCCGAGGAAGCCGCGGTCGGCGTGTGACGGGGTCCGTTCCGGTCTGGTCCCCATTCCCACGCACTAGGGTGACGACGGGGGTGGCCTGACCGGGGCCGCCCCCGTGCGCCGTCGATCCGAGGAGTCGCCATGAGGGCCGCCGTCGTCACAGCCGCCGAGTTCGACGTCGCCGAACTGCCCACGCCGCGTCCCGGAGCGGGTCAGCTGCTGATCGACGTATCGCGCTGCGGCATCTGCGGCTCGGACCTGCATGCCCGCACACATTCCGACGAACTGGCGGGCTTGGCGGTGGCCACCGGTTACGAGCACTTCATGCGCTCCGAGCAGAGCGTGGTGCTCGGACACGAATTCAGCGGCACCATTGTCGATTACGGGCCCGACTGCCGCAGGCGGTGGAAGACGGGCACCCCCGTGGTGGCCCTGCCGATCGTCCGGCACGGCGCCCAGCCACATCTGGTCGGGCTTTCGGCCGCGGCGCCCGGCGGCTACGCCGAACAAGTGGTGGTCCAGGAATCGATGACCATGCCGGTGCCGAACGGCCTGTCCGCCGAACACGCCGCGCTGACCGAGCCCATGGCGGTGGCCTGGCATGCCGTGCGCAAGGGCCGGGTCGGCAAGGGACAAACCGCCTTCGTCATCGGTTGCGGGCCGATCGGCCTCGCGGTGATCAGCATGCTGAAGGCTGCGGGCGTGCGCACCGTGGTCGCGAGCGACTTCTCGCCGCGCCGACGCGAACTCGCGACCGCGTGCGGAGCCGACGTCGTGGTAGACCCGGCGACCGAGTCGCCGTGGGACGCCGCACCGAAGAAGGGCCGGATCAACGACGTCACCGACATCCTCGGGCTCGGTTTCGACACCATGCAACGGCTGCGGCGGGTCCCCAACCTGCCGTGGTGGTATGTCTTCCGGCTGGCGCACACCCTGAACGCGGGACCGGCCGGGCCGGTGATCTTCGAATGTGTCGGCGTGCCCGGAATCATCGATCAGATCCTCGCGGCGGCGCCGCCGCTGTCGCGTGTGGTCGTGGTCGGGGTGTGCATGGAAGCCGACCGCTTCCACCCCGCGATGGCGATCAACAAGGAAATCGAACTGCGTTTCGTGCTCGGCTACGACCCCGGCGAGTTCCGCGACACCCTGCACATGCTCGCCGACGGCAAGGTCGATCCGACCCCGTTGATCACCGGGACCGTCGGGCTGGAAGGCGTGGCGAACGCCTTCACCGCCCTCGGCAACCCGGAGCGGCACGCGAAGATCCTGATCGACCCGCGCAGCTCCGCCGTCACGCCGATCTGAGCGGCCGCCTCGTCACGGGGCGGCGGACAAGACGTCGTCGGCGATCTTCTCGTCCAGCGTCACCCGCACGAGCGCCGCGGCGAGATCCGCGGTGTGGTGATCGGGTGCGAGGTCGGCCAGCCGGGCCGGATCCTCCGGCAGCTGGACGCGTTTGGCCCCGCGCAGGGCCCGCTCGTCGAAGTGCGGCCGCACCCACGTCCAGATGTCCTGGACCTCGCGCAGGAAGATGTCGCTTCCGGTGGGACCGATGCCCTGGAACTCTTGCAGCAGTTCGGCGGCGCGCTTCGGGTCGTTGTCCGCCTTCTTGGCCAGTTCGCGCAGGTCACCGTGGTAACGGTCGAGCAAGCGCGAGGCATTGGCGCCCAGTCTGGTCGCGGTGCTCTCGTCGTATCGGCGGTAGTTCGCCCGGCCGAGTGCGTCGACCAGCTCCTGCCAGTCCGCGTCCGCGACCCGGTGCGGCGTGCGGTAACCGTTGGCGATCAACTCCCGCGTGGCCGCCACCGCGATCTCGGCGGAGATCCGGGTGCTGAGCAGCTCGGCGAGCATGAGCAGCTGGAACAGCGAAGCCGGTTGGTCCTCCAGCGTGATACCCGCTTCCTCGGCATAACCCGTGCCCGCCCGGACGAGCAGTTCATGTACGACATCCTCTTGGCTCATCGTTGCCTCCTCTCGCTATCGGCGGCATACCCGCAGGCAGGTCCGCTACACCGCCCGCGAAGCTACCCATTCGACCGCCTGAGCCCGCTGTGGGAGCGCCCCCGACGGGGCGGGTTCCGCGACGATTGCCGGCAAGGAGGCGCTATTCCGGCAGCAGACTCAGCGCGCCTTCCGCGCTGCGGGCGGCCGTGAGACAAGCGGTGACCGTGAACTGGTCCGCGAGGGGGTGGCGGGCGCGGGCGCGCCATTTCCGGACCGCGGCGACAGCGTGGGCGCGCTGCACCCCGGGCGCGGCATCGATCGGAAGGCCGAGCCGCAGATGGGGCGCGATGCCGGACCCGCCGATCAGGCGATGCAGCTCGGCGAGATCGTCCGCGGGCAAGGTCAGTTCGTCGGTGCGCAAGCGGCCGAGCAGGCGCAGCTCCGCGAAGCCGTGCACATCCGCGAGCAGGGTGCGCACCCGCGGCAGCAGACGATCGGCCGCAGTGCCGGGGTAGGCGGTGAGCACCCTGGCCAGCGCCGTGAGCGCGGAATGCGCCTTGAGCTGGTCGGCGCGTTGTCCGAACTGCACGTCGAGCACCGAACGCAGTTCGTCGACACCGCTGCGACCGGTCAACTCGGCGGCGAGCGTGGCCGAATCGCGCACGCCGAGGCGAATCAGGGTGACCGCCATGCGGATGCCGAACAGCCCGAATCGTTCGGCGAGCTGCGCGCGCAGTTCCGGCGGCACCGGCAGTGGCACGTCGGCGCGCGCGAAGCGGTCAGCCGAAAGCAGAGCGGAGCTCAGTTCGTCGACGGATATGCCGGCCAGCGCCTGGAACGCCGCGAACTCCTGCTGACGCAGTGTCGCCGCGGCGAACGCGAGCAGCCCCGCGACCGGGATCACGGCCTGGCACAAGCCGGTTCGCTCGAGTTCTCCCGCGAAACGCGCGGCAACCTCACGCGCGGAGTGCAACGCGTCGATCCGGCCCGCGCCGATCTCGTCGGCTCGGGAGACCACGCCGATGATGCCGAGCGGGCCGTGCGACCCTGGACCGCCGTTGGCCGCCGCGGTCCCGGCGCCCACGCGCTCCAGGAAGTGCACATCCGCCGCGTCCAACCTGCGCAGCAGATACACGACCGCGTCCGCGCCCGGGATGGCGATGCCCCGCTCCGCCTGCTCGTCGTCCTCTCCTGGCATCAACAACCGCGCCGTACGCCGCGACACCTCCCGCGACAGCGACGACGTCCCCGGCGTATCGATGATGGTGGTGTGCGCGAGCGCCGCGGCGGGCCATTCGACCTCGATGTGGTCGACCTCGCGCGGCACGGGGGCGTTCCAGTTCAGCCGGTCCAGGTCGAAGGTCAGCCCATGGGTTCCGCTGCCGCGCCGGACCACGACGTGCGCGCGGGCGCCGTCCGCGGCGTACGCCGTCACGCTGGGGGTCGAACCGTATCGGTACCAGGTGACCACCCTGGTGCACTCGGTCGCGTCGGTGGGGGCGATGTCCTGCCCGACAAGGGAATTCAGCAGGGTCGACTTGCCCGCCTTGATCGAACCGGCCAGCGCCACCCGCAGCGGCTGGTCCAGTCGGCGGGCACAGTCGGCCAGCAGTGCCCGGGGCCGCGGTTCGCCCGCGAGCGACGCCTGCGCCGCGCCGACCAGCTGATGGGCTTCGGCGACGATGCCCGGCACCGCGCCGACTTCACGTCTCACGACTGCGCCTCGCCTGCGCTCGGCTCCGTCGTTCGCTCGCTGCGCTCCCTCACGGGGCTACCGTACCGGCGGGTCCCATCGGTAGCGCGGTCTGCATGGCATCGGCATATCGGCGCAGCTCGGCGACCACGCGCAGCTGTTGTTCGAGCTGTGCGCCACGCTCGGCGCGGCGGGTTGCCACCATGGTCGCGGCCTCCTGCGCGGCGCGCAGCGAGTCATCGATCGAGCGGAGGCTGCGCTGAGCGACGCCCGCGTAGTGATCGCGCAGCGCACGGTGGATGCGGTGCAGGCGGTCCTTCGACTCCTTGCCCGCCTGGAACGCCACGTCGTCGACGAAGCGACGCACCGCCGCCTTCCCCTCGTTTCGCCGCTTGGCCAGCCTGGCCTGCTTGTCGTCACGGAAGGCCTTGCCGCCCACCAGAACTCCCGCGCCGATCGAGATCGGGTTGAGCAGGGCGAGCCCGGCGAAGGTACTGGCCAGCCCCACCATCAGCACACCGCCGTAGGAGCCGCGCATGCCGACGAGCAGCTTGCTGCCGAAGCCGATGTCGGGTTCCAGATCGGCGAGCGTGCCGGAGATGGCGCGGCCGGTGTCGGCGCGCAGGCCGGGCCGCACGTCCGGCAGGTCGACGGCGCCCACCTCGGAGAAATGTTCGGCGACCCGTTCGGCGAGCTGGATCGCCCGCGAGTGGGTCCACAGCAGGTTGTCGCCGAGGGCGGTATCGACGGTGCCGGTGAGATGTTCGGCGATGCGGTCCCAGTGCCTGCCGGGATCGTGCTCGTCGATCCATTCCTCGGTGGTCCGTGCGAGGGTGCGCAATCGGTCGCGCAGATCATGGTCGACATCCCCGGCCAGGTCGGTGATGCCGTCGGCGAGGGTCTGCTGCCACGCCGCGGTTCTGCGGTGCAGTTCCTCGGCGGCCGCGCGAGCGGATTGCAGCTCCCGTACCGCCGCCGCGCCCTGGGCCGGATCGCGGACGGCGACCAGCTCGCTGCCCAACGCGAGCGCGAGATGCTCCGCCACGGAACGGATATCACGCGCCACCGCCGCGCGGGTGGCCAGTTGGTCACGCGCTACGACCTGGTCGCGCAGGAACTGATAGAGCACACCGAAGCCGGATTCGATACCCAGCTGACTGTCCTGCAAGCGCATCGCGTGGGCGCGCAGCAGCGACGACACCGGGATCATCGGCACGTCGAGGCGGGCGCGCTCGAGGTGGCCCAGATCGGCCTCGTGCACCTGACGCCAGTGCGGGTACAGGTCGGTCTTGGTGAGCAGCAGCGCGACCGTCGGGCACAACTCGCGCACCTGCCGCAGGAAGGCCAGTTCCGGCTCGGTGAGCTCGGTCGACGCGTCCGACAGCACCAGCACCGCGTCCGCCGCGGGCACCAGCCCGAGCACTCCCGCGGCGTGCGCGTTGCCGTGCCCGCCCACGCCGGGGGTGTCGATCAGGACGATGCCGTCGGCGAGCAGCGTGTTGGGAATCTGGACTTCGAGACGCACGATCCGCCGCCCCTGCGCAAGTGGGGAGCGCGGATCGATAGCACCGATATCCGCGATCGGCACCGCGACCCTGGTCTCCGCGCCGCTGGAATCGCCGTGCGCCGCGAGCACCAACTCGGCACGCGGCTCGGGGCCGTGCGACAGCAGCATCGGCACCGTGGTGGTGGCATCGTCGCCGACCGGGCAGATGTCCAGGTTCAGCAGAGCGTTGACGAAACGGCTCTTCCCCTGGTCCAGCTGCCCGGCGACGACGATGCGCCTGCGCGGGTCACGGACCCGGTCGGCCGCCACCTCGAGGCGGCCGACCAGATCGTTGCGGCCCGCGGCGCGCGCCGCCGCGATGGTCTCACCGAGTACTGATAACAGCGGTACCGCCGGTGGTGCGGGTTTCGGCGCGGGCGTCCCCATCGCGGTATGGACCTCTTTCCGTAGAACCGGCCAACTGTCAGTGCAGGAACGTGTCTCCGGTCAGGTCGGCGCCTGCCGAACCGGAGAGATCCGCGCCCGCCTGCGTGTCGCCGAACAGGCCGGCGTCGGTCTGCGCACCCGTGGTGCTGTCCAGACCCGAACCGAAGGCGCTCGACACGTCCAGCGAGGACCAAGTGTGCGCGGTCGAGCCCACGCTGCCACCGAGACCCGCCTCGGTGTCCACCGCACCCTGCGTGGCGCCGCTCACCGAGCCGCCGAGTCCGGCGCCCGCGTCCGCCGCGCCACCGACCGTCGAGTTCAGCCCACCACCGAGCCCCGATGTGGTGTCGAGGCCCGCGGACAGCCCGGATGTCGCGTGCGAACCGGCATCGATGCCGCCGCTGATTCCGCTGTCCAGGCTCGAGCCCCACTGCGCACCGGCATTCGACGCGCCTTCGAGTCCGCCGGAAAGTCCGCCGCTCGCGTTGCCCACAGCTCCGAGGCCGGTGGACAAGCCGGTCTCCAGACCCGCGCCCGCCCCGATCCCGCCATCTATTCCGGTGGTCAAGCCTGAGCCGAGTCCGGCACCCGCCTGCGCTCCCGCATCGAGTCCAGCCGACAGACCCGTACCGAGCCCAGCGCCAGCCTGTGCTCCCGCATCCAGACCAGCCGACAGACCCGTACCGAGCCCAGCGCCAGCCTGTGCTCCCGCATCCAGACCAGCCGACAGACCCGTACCGAGCCCGGCACCAGCCTGCGCTCCGGCGTCGATGGCGCCGCTGAGGCCTGTCTCGAGACCGGAACCGGCCTGCACCGCGCCGTCCACGCCGGTGGACAATCCCGCGCCGAGACCAGTGGACAAACCAGTTTCCAGTCCGGTGGTCGCCTCGGCCCCGGCATCGAGCGCCGTGCCGAGTCCGGTTTCCAGGCCCGTACCGAACTGGCCTCCGGCGTTCAGCGAGCCATCCAGGCCGCCGCCGAGTTCCGCGCCGGTGCTCACCGCCGCGCCGAGTCCGGTCGCGAGACCCGTTTCCAGACCCGCCGTCGCCTGCGTTCCGAGGTTCGCGGTCCCGCCGATGGCAGAAGAGAAGTTGCCACCGAGTCCGGCGGTCAGATTGCCCGACCCCTGCGCAGCGGTTTCGATTCCGCCGGTGAGCCCGGTCGTCGCTTGGCCTCCGGCCTCGAGCACGCCACCGATCCCAGTGGACAAGCCGCTCTCCAGTCCGGTGCCGATCTGTGTACCCGCGTCCGCCGACCCCTGCAATCCGGTGGAGAGCCCACCACCCAAGTCGGCACCCGCCTGCGCACCGCCGCCGAGCGCGGCATCCAGACCAGTCGTCAGGCCACCGGCCCCCTGCAGCGCTCCCTCCAGACCCGCACCCAGACCAGCACCGGCCTGCCCACCGGCACCCAGCGCCGCATCCACACCGGTCGTCAAACCGCCGACCGCATCCACAGCGCCCTCCAGACCCGCGCCGGCCTGCCCACCAGCCCCGAGGCCGGCGGACAAATCGGTTGCCGCACCCACTGCCCCCTGCAGCCCCGCGCCCAAATCCGTGGTCGCCTCCGCAGCGCCCTCCAGACCAGTGGTCACACCAGCCGCGCCACCAACAGCACCTTCCAAACCCGCTCCCAGGCCGGTCGCAGCATCAACGGCACCCTCCAGACCGGCACCTGTCTGCGCACCGCCGCCCAGCACCGCGTCCACTCCGGTCGTCAAACCACCGACCGCATCCACAGCTCCCCCCAGGCCCGCGCCCAGACCCGCGGTGGCACCCGCCGCGCCATCCACAGCACCTTCCAAGCCCACGCCCAGATTCGTGGTCACGCCTGCGGCGCCACCGACAGCACCTTCCAGACCCGCGCCCAGACCGGTTCCAGCTTGTGCACCGAGGCCTCCGGTGACGTCAGTTGCCGCACCGACAGCACCCTGAAGGCCCACACCCAAACCGGTGGTCACACCGGCCGCGCCAGCCACAGCGCCTTCCAGGCCCGCACCGAGGCCGGTCGTCAAGCCGGTCGTCGCGTCAATCGCACCTTCCAGACCTGCCCCCACACCCGCGCCGAGATCAGCACCCGCTTGGGCACCGGCGCCGAGGCTCGCAGTCAAATCGGTGGCCGCACCGACGGCGCCTTCCAGGCCCGCTCCCAGACCGGTCGTCAAGCCGGTCGTCGCATCTACCGCGCCCTGTAGACCTGCGCTGACGCCCGCGCTGAGATCAGCACCCGCCTGGGCGCCGGTGCCAAGCGCCGCGTCTATTCCTGTGGTCAGACCGGTTGCCGCGTCCACCGCGCCTTGCAGTCCCGCGCCGAGGCCCGTGGTCAGGCCCGCCGCCCCGTTCACGGCACCTTCCAGGCCCGCGCCGAGGCCGGTCGTCAGGCCCGCCGCCGCATCCACTGCGCCCTCCAGGCCGGTGGAAAGACCGGCGCCCGCGCCGACGGCGGCGTCGATGCCGGTGGACAGGCCACTCTCCAGGCCGGCGCCGATGTTTCCCGCGCCCGCCAACCCGGTGGACAGGTCGGCGTCCAGGTCGACGCCCGCGCCGATGCCGCTGATCACCTGGGTGCCTGCGCCGAGCAGGCCGCCCACGGCAGCACCCAGGTCGGCGCCCGCATTCACCACTGTGTCGAGGCTCGCGGCCAGCCCCGCCCCCAGACCGGCGCCGATCTCCAGGCCGGTGTCGATCGCGGTGTTCAGTCCGGCGCCGAGGTCGACGCCCGTGCCCACGCCGAGATCGATATCGGCACCAGCGCCCGCACCAGCGCCGAGGTCGACGCCGAGGTCCGCGCCCAGATCGACGCCTGCGTTCGCCACCGCGGCCGCGCCTACGGTGCCCGCCGCGCTCACCGCGGCCGCCGCACCGGTCTGCGCGCCCGCCGCCACAATTGCCTGCAATTGGGAACCCCCGGTGACCAGCGCCGACTCGGCGACCATCGGAGCGCACAGGGTGATGTCCTCGGGGGTCACCGCGCTCAGGCCCGCGGCGGCCAGCGCCTGGGTGGGATTCGCGCAGTAAGCGACCGCAGCCTCGTCGTTCCGCAGCAGATCGAGGATGAACTCCAGAATCGCATTGGGGGTCATGAGAATCGTCTCCTGAGATCCGGCGGACCTCCGTGATCCGCAGTCGTTGGAATGCAAATCACGCTAAGAGCGCATCTCGTTACGCCGAAACGGGGCGAACCCCTACAGCCGGTCGAGGGTACTCAGTAGGGGCGACGGCGAAATTAGGGGAATTACCCCAATCGTTCCCCTAACGAAGTAACGGCTGATGGCCAGCAACCGAAAGAACGGTTGCGTCGGCGTGGCTCCAACGGCCTGCGCACCAATCGCGGAACTACACAGCAGCGACACCGGACAAGACAGCTTTCGAACGGGGTTCTCGAATGACACAGCGCCTGGCGCTCGGCATCACTGTCGGGGCGTCCAATTCGGTCGCCGTGGCGGCAACGGAGGATGGCGACGACGGCATCGGCCCGTCCGGCGCCGGTTACCTACGCACGCACCCGAGCGTGTTGCGGTTGTCGCGGGACATGGCACCCACTTTCGGCTCGGGTGCGTATGCCACCGGCCGCCATTCCACTGACGTCCTGTTGGAAGACTTCCTCGCCAGGGTCGGCGATCCGGTGGGCATCCTCGCCGAGGACGGCTCGTCGTATTCCGCGCCCGACCTGGTCGCCACCGCGATCGGGTGCTTGATCGACGAGATCGCCGCGGACACCGGGCAATCCGCCACCCAGGCCGTCGTCGCCTGCCATCCGGCGTGGTGGTCGCGGCACACCGTCGAGATCCAGCGCGGCGCCCTCGAGCGGGCCGGACTCGGCGAAGTGACCCTGGTCCCGGAGCCGACCGCCGCGATCCGCTGGCTGGACGCGGCGCACGGCAGGACCGGCGACGGCGCGGTGGTCGTCTACGACCTCGGCGCAACCGGGCTGACCGTCTCGGTGGTACGCACCGGCGAGCACGCGAGCCTGCTCGGTTCGCCGCTGCGCTCCACCGATGTCGCCGGCGCGGAATTCGATCTGCTCACCATGCGCTATGTCCTGGCAAATGCCGTGCTCGCCGCGGATTTCGATCCGTTCGATCCGGCAGTGGAGCGCGAATTGTCAGCTTTGCGCGAGTGCTGCAAAAAAGCGAAAGAAGAGCTTTCCATAAATACCGCGACCGTCGTTCCGGTCCGGCTCGACCCCGCCGACCCGCACGGCAGCACCGTGCGGCTGGTTCGCGGTGAACTGGAAGACCTGCTGCGCGGACCGGTGGCGAGTTCGATCGATCTGATCCGCGACGCGGTACACCGCGCGGGACTCGCTATCGGCGACGTAGGTCGGGTCCTGCTCACCGGAGGTGGCGGTGCGATCCCCCTGGTCGCGGAATTGATCTCGTCCGAGTTCGGACTGCCGGTGGTCGCGGCCCCCGACCCGGGGCACACCACGGCGCGGGGTGCCGCGCTGCTGGCCGCCGATCTGGTCGCCGCCGAGACCGACCAGCTCCCGGTGGTCGCGCCGGACGCCGAGGACGAGACCGTGCCCCAGCCCAGAGCACTCCCCGCGCCGAGGCTCACGGCGCTGCCCGAGGATCGCCCGGCACGCCGTCGCCCACCGACCAGCAGGCGGCGCGTCGCCGTGGTCGCGGGTGCGGCCGTGGCCATCGGCCTGCTGGCCACCGGCACGCTCGCCATCGGCACCGGTATCCAGTCCGGCCCGAGCCATCCCGCCTCGACCGAGCAGTCCAACACCGGCGCGCAGATCGCGGCGACGACCGGAACGCAACCGGGCGACCCCGCGCCCGCCGCAGGTGTCGCCGCCACCGACTACGCGACGACTACGCGCCGCCCGGCAACCGATGCCTCGCAGCCGGGCGCACCTTCGTCCGCCGCCGAGGGCACCACCGTGGCCGTGGTCGACAACGAGCCGACTCCTGGCCAGCCCGCTCCCGCGGAACCGGCGCCGACGCAGCCTGCCGCACAGCCGCAACCACAACCGTCTCAAGCTCCGGCACCCGCGCCGACCAATCCGCAACCCGGACCGCAGCAGCCGCGGCCCACACCGCCGAACGTGCCGAGCCTGCCGACCGGCGTGCTGAACGACACCATCGACGGCGTCGGCGACACGGTCGGCACGGTGCTGCGCACGCCCGGCGAGATCCTGGGAGGTTCCGGTGGCTGAGATCGCCTTCGACACCCTCCCCTGCGCCCGCGACATCTTCCGCGACCTGGAATCCGTCGACGAGCAGCCGGTCGTCTACCTGATCCGCGGACGCTCGCAAACCGGCAAGTCGACACTCCTCGCGGAAATCCGAGCTCGCCTGCGCACCCGGGGTCTTCCGCTGCAGGACGACACCGCAGCCCTGCACAAAACGCACGCGCACAATGGCTCACACCACGTGACTCGCGCGCCGAGCGCGGTCGTCGCGGGCACCGCAGGCGTGACCACCGACACCGCCCGTCCCGCCCTGGTCATCGACAACGCCCACACGCTCGGCCGCTTCGACCTGGAATACCTCTGCGCCGCCGTCGAGTCCGGCCATCGCACAGTGGTCGTCGCCACCCAGCCGCGCCCACACGACACCCAGCTGCGGATGCTCGCCGAGGCGGTCGCCCGGCGCGGGCGCGTGGTCGATCTGCGCCCGCTCGGCGTCGCGGATATGGCGCCGTTCGCCAGGGAACTGGGCATGATGGTGCCGCGCCAGGTCGCCCAGCACATCCACCTGCAGACCGCGGGTATTCGCGGCGGTGTGGTCGCCGCGCTGACCGCGGCCTGCTCGGCGCGCCTGGACGCGGGCATCGCGGCCGTCGACACGGCCGTCGCCGCATGGGCGCGTGGGCTGCTGGACAATCTCGAGCCCGACCTGCTGGAAACACTCGTGGTAGCCACCACCGGAACCGGACTCGACTCCAGCGAGCTCACCGAGGTGCTCGGTGTGCAGCAGGCCGCCGCGCAGGATCTCATCGACCGAGCCAGGGCCAGCGCGCTGGTGACCGACGCCGACCTCCTGCTCGAGCCCGCCGTCGGGCCGCTGCGCACGCTGCTCGGCGACCGCAGGTTCGTCGCGGTCGAACGCCGGTTGCTCAGCGCCCGGCTGGAGGCGGGTCTGCTGCGCGACCGCACCGCCATGCAACTCGCCGAATCCGGTGTCCGCGATCCGCGCCTGGCCGAATTCCTCATCGGCGCCGCCGAGAAGGCCGGTCGCGACGCGGTCCGCTACTACGCCGCGGCGGCCTCGGCCGGGGCGGAACTCGATCTGATCGCGCTGCGCTGGGCCGAGGTGGCCGCGCGCACCGGCGACGGGGAGACCGCCATGCGGCTGGCCGAGCCGATGCTGGCGCGTTCGGGCAGCCCTGGCGCCGATCTCGCGACCGCCGTGCGGATCTGCGCGGCGGTGCTGACCCGCCGCGGCCTGGTCGCTCGCGCGGCGCAGTTGTACACCTGGCTCGGCCCGGACCGGGTCGGCCCGGACTGGGCGATCGGCGCGACCGTGCTGTGCGTGGCGGGCGACGTGGCGGGCGCCAAGGAGATGTCCGCGTCGGCGACACAGTGGCCGCCTACCGAGGCCGACGCGCACGCGCGGCTGATCGCGACCGCGCTCGCGGACACCGTCGAACCGGGCAACGGGACCGCCGCGGCGGTATCGGCACTGGTGCAGGCGGCGCACGCGGACGCGGGCGTGGACCGCTTCCTGCCGTGCACGGCGGCCTCGATCGCGACCCTGCTCTCCCTCGGCACCGGTGAGCCGCGCCGCGCGGGCGACGCGTTGCGGCGGGCCACCGCGAGCGGACTGCGCTGTCATCAACTCGACGTGCTCGCGGCCTGGACGGCGATGCTCGGTGGCGACGAGCGGGCCGCCGCCGCGAAGGCGGCCGAGCTGGACCACGCCGAGCTGGACGTCCGTGACCGGCTGCTCGCGCAGGGCGTCACGGTCGGTCTCGCCCGGCGCACTGGCGATCACACCGCGCTCGCCCGCGCGTGGCAGGCTGCGTATCCGCTCTTCGACGACGTGCAGGCCGATCTGCTGTCCCTGCTGCCGATCGGGGAGCTGTGGCTGGCGGGCATCCGGATGCGCGACGAGCGCCGGATCGCGCCGCTGGTGGACGCGGCGCTCGCGCTGCTTCGTCGCTTGGACGACCCACCCGCGTGGTCCAACGCCTTCCACTGGTACGGCGTTCAGGCCGCGATCGCGCACGAGAGCCCCGAGGAACTGCTGCCACACGCCCGCGCTCTGAAGGCGGCGGCCGAGGCGGGCGACCGGCACGCGGCGGTGCTCGCCGACGCGGGCCGCACCTGGGTGCTCGTACTGCGCGGCCAGGTCGCCACCGCACCGGTCCACGCCGCCGTCGCCGCGCTGACCGAGATCGGTATGACTTGGGACGGCGCCCGGCTGGCCAGCGAGGCAGCGCTCGCGGCCCCCGACTCGGCGACGGCCACCGCGCTGCTCAAACTGGCACGCACAGTCCGCGCCGACGCGCGCCCCCAGGAGATGCCCCCGCCGCCGTCCGCGCCCGCCGCCGCTCGCAACGGCGACGCGAACTCGGCACCGCCCGCGAAGCCGCAGGCCGCGATACTCAGCGAACGCGAACGCGAGGTGGCCGAACTGGTCTTGCTGGGACTCACCTATCGGGAGATCGGCGCGCGCCTGTACATTTCCGCCAAGACGGTCGAGCACCACGTCGCCCGCATTCGACGCCGGGTCGGTGCCCGCTCCCGTTCGGAGTTATTGTCGATGCTCCGCGCCATGGGACACGGCTCGCTTTTGGTGTGACCGGGTGCGGTTCCGTCAGCGGAAACGCCGAAGCGAGGTACTGAGGATGGCCACTGGGGTGGGCCTGCGCGTCGCCGAGCACGAGTGCACGGCGGTCATCGTCACCGACGGCGACGAGGAACCGCGGTACATCGTCCGCGAGTCGATCCTGCACATGTCCGATGACGGCGACACCGTACTGGGCGGCCCGGCGCCCACCGGGCACTCCCACTCGATCACCGGATTCGTGCCCGCTGTCGGCGACCCCGCGGGCATCTCGGTGGATGAGGGCGAGGCCTACCGCGCCGAGGATCTGGTCGCGACCGCCCTGTTCTGCCTGATCAACCTGGCCGCCGAACATCTCAGCGGTGCGGCCGAGTTCTACGCGACGCATCCGGCGGACTGGCCCGCCGAGGATGTGCGTTCCCTGCGCGAGGCACTGGACTACCTCGGCCTCCGCTCGGTCTTGCTGGTCAGCGAGGGCGAGTTGCCCAGCGCCGAGACCGGCGCGGCGGGCGGCTCGTTCGCCCACGACGCGGCGCGCGGGGCACTGGCGGCGGTACTCGCCACGCCGGCGGGCGCCACCCCGCCGGACCCGTCGACCGCGGAGAACTCCACGATCGACACCATCGTCATCCCCGCGGTGTCCGCCGCCGACGCACCACCGCAGGCGTATTCGGCGGCCATCCCGATCGCCGAACCGATCGGGGCCACCGAACCGGCTTCGCCCGCAAAAGTCACGCAGGCACCGGCCCCCGCGCGGGAGCAGAGGCGAACACCGCTGCTGGTCGCCGTGGCCGCGCTGCTCGGGCTGGTGCTCGGCGGCATCGTGGTGGCCGTCCTGTTCCGGGACAGCGGAGAGACGCCCGTGCCGCCGCTGCCCGACGCCAAGTCCGAGCAGACGTCGGTGACTCCGTCTCCGCCGCCCCCATCGGTCGTGTCGTCCACCGTGCCCACCACCACCACCGAGGAGCCCGAGCCGCCCGTGGTGAGCACCGAGACGACCCCGCCGGAGACCGCCGTCCCGACGACCACCGAGCCACCCACGACGACACCCCCTACCACTAGTACGTCGACGACGCGGACCACCACGACCACCCGCAACCCGTTCCCGCAACTCCCGCAGATCCCGACCATCCCCGGCATGGGAACACCGGGTAGTCGGTGATTAGTAGCGCCCTTCCCGGGTTTGTGGCTTAGAGTGTTGCGCTGACCCTGTTGTCGGATGAATTTCGACACACGGTCTGTTGCTGGACGAAGGCTGTGTGCCAATGGATTACGTCCCTGGCCACGGATTTAGCTGGCACGTGCGTGCCGACGAAGGGACTTCATGCGCAAGTTGGTGGCGCGTCGCGCCGCGGTCAAAGCTGTCGCCATCGCCTCGACCGTTCTCCTGGCTCCCTTGCTCGGCACGACGACCGCCTCGGCGGTGCCCGAGGCTCCTGCACAGCTCGCCGCGGACAATCTGCCGCCGGAACTGGTGCAGGCCATCGCACGCGATCTGCACATGACCCCGACGGAATACCTGGACCGCGCCGCGCGCGCCCAGCAGCTGCGTGACTACACGCGCGACTTCCGCTCTGAGCGACCGGATTCCTACGCGGGCGCCTGGATCGGCGCCGACGGTAAGCCCGTCGTCGCCGTCACCTCGCTGGATGCCGCCAAGATCGCCGCGGCCGACGGCTACCAGACCAGGCTGGCCCCGGTCTCGGCGGACAGCCTGGAGACCTCGCTGGTGCAGCTCAACCAGTGGGTCACCGGCCTGCCGCGGGAGATTTCGCAGGGGATCAACTCGGTGGCGATCGACTTCCTGAACAGCCAGCTGGTGCTCAGCGTCGCCAATACCCCCGCGGGCCACCTGCTCAATCTGCCCACCCTGCTGGCGAACATCAAGGTCATCCTGTCGCCGAACGGCGGAGGCCCGGTCGAGCGCAGGCCGATGGGTGGCGACACCTACATCAGCACTCCAGGTTCGCTGCAAGACGCGTCGCTGCGTGCGGTCGATGTCTGCTCCTTCGGGTTCAACAGCGTCGACGCGTCCGGCAACGCGCTGAACATCAGCGCGGGCCATTGCGATCCGAACCTGGGCAAGGGCAACCAGGAGGCCACCGTCTACTACCCCAACGTTCGGGACATTCCGGCCAGCCCTGAACTGGGCACCTTCGTGCAGGCTTCGCTCGGTGGCCCGTCCGCGCTGGACTACTCGGTGATCAAGCTGAACGAGCGCGCTGTGCTGGCGGGCATGGATCAGCCCTCGGTGCGTGGCGCCAATGGCACCACGATGTGGATCACCGGCACCGCCGACCCGATGACTGGCGCCCCGGTCTGCAAGTCGGGCCAGTCGTCCACGTTCACCTGCGGCTTCGTCGTGGCCGACCGGGTGGAGACCCAGCTCTACACCGCGGAGGGCGAGAGCAAGACCGTGCGCGGGTTCGCCAGTTCGGCGTGCACGCTCGGCGGTGACAGCGGCGGCGCGATCGTGTCCGGCACGCTGGCGCTGGGCATCACCAGCGGTTCCAACGCCGCGGACGCGCCGAATTGCAACGAGGCAAACATCGGCCTGGCGCAGCACGGCGGCACCGCCTCGCTCGGCATCCCGATCCGGTCGATCCTGGCCGATATCGATGCCTCGTCCGGTGGCGGGATCGGCAGCGGCATCACGGTGCGCACCCGGCCGAACGCGGGCTGAACACCCCTCCGAGTGTGTGGCGACCGACATATCGTTGGTCGACGGGCTATCAGGGAACCAAGAACGAAAGATGAGTAGGCATACCGGGCAGAACCCCATATAGTCTGCTCATGCTCCTGCCACGTATAGGTCCTCCCCGATCAGCCGCGCGACAGACCGGAATCCGAAAAACAGTGATCGCCGCCTCGGCGGCGATCCTGCTGTTCGGCCCCACGGCGGCAGTAGCGACGGCTGAACCCGATCAGGCACCCGGCCTGCCGGCCGAACTGGTGGCCGCGGTGGCCCGCGATCTGAAGATCTCGCCCGACGAGTATCTGCACCGCGCGGACGTCGCACAGCAGGTGGCCGCGTTCGCCACCACCGCACAGCGGCAGTATCCGGCCGTGTTCGCCGGTTCCTGGCTCGACGAGGCGGGCAAGGCGGTCGTGGCCCTGGCTCAGGGCCACGGCGCGGACGAGGCCAAGAAGGCAGCGGAGTCGGCCGGGTTCGAGGTCCGCAATGTCGCCAAGAGCGAGGCCGCCCTGCGCGGCGAGAAGAGCGCGTTCGAGCGGTGGCTGGAGGGCCAGCCGGAGGCGGTGCAGTCGCTGGTGCGTGGCGCGGTGGTCGACACCGTGAACAACAGCATCGCGGTGCGCGTCGACCAGGCGGGCCTGCCGATGCCGAACTTCATCGACCCGGCGCGTGTCATCGTGATGGCCCCGCCGGTGGCAGGCGAACAAGCCACCCTGCAGGCCGATGAGATCGCCGGAGAGGCGCACGGGCCCCTCGCGGGCGGCGACGGTTACGCCTCGGTCGCGGGACGCAGCTCGCTGCGCTGCTCGCTCGGCTTCAACGGCACCGATCGCAACGGCAACACAGTGAACATCACCGCGGGGCATTGCAACCCGGATCTCGCTTCGGCAGGCAGCGGCAATGCCGCCGGCGTCTACGAGCTGACCGGCGACCGGCTCGGCGCGCAGCTGGGCGCGTTCCAGAAGTCGGTGCTCGGCGAGCAGGACTACTCGATCGTGCGGATCAACGACCAGGCCAAGGACCGCTTCGCCAATAACGGCGTCCGCGCGCCCGGCGCGGCGCCGATCCCGATCGAGGGCGTGGCGACCCCGGTCGTCGGCGCTCCGGTGTGCAAGTCCGGCGCGCGCACCGGCTTCAGCTGCGGCGTGGTCAACGCGGTCGACCAGACCGTGCAGGTCGGTGAGCGGGAGCTCACCCAGAGCTTCTCGGCCAACATCTGCGCGCTGCCCGGCGACAGCGGCGGCCCGATCGTGACCGGCAGGCTGGCGCTGGGCATCTCCAGCGCGTCATCGGTGGCGGACTTCCCGATCTGCGAGATCCCGAACCTGATCGGCGCGCTCACCGGTAACGTGCCGCAGCTGTTCGCGCAGCCGGTGCACGTCGTGCTCTCCGACAACCCTGGGCTCCGTGTGCGCACCAACTGACCGCAGGACGTGAGAAGGCCGGCAGCCGTTGGGCTGTCGGCCTTTTCGCTGTCTTCGGCCCCTTCTACTGCCCATAGACGGCCTTCGGTGGCGGAAACGCCGCGTGGGGTGCGGTGCCGGTCGGGCATTCTGGACTGCATGTGTTTGGTGCTGATCGGCTGGCGCGCGCACCCGGAATACCGGTTGATCGTTGCCGCCAACCGAGACGAGTTCTATACCCGGCCGACCGAGTCGATGCGCCGGTGGCCGGAGGTGTCCGGCCTGATCGCCGGGCGCGACACCGGAGCGGAAGGCCGAGCCGAGGGCGAGCCTCCCGGCACCTGGCTCGGCCTCACGGCACAGCCGCAGGGCAACAATCGCTTCGCGGCGGTCACGAATGTGCGCGACCCCAACGACCAGCGCACCGACGCCCGTTCCCGTGGCGCGTTGCTGATGGACTTCCTGCGTGGCGCCTCGGACCGGCATCCGGCGGGCGGGTTTCCCGGCCCGGAAAAGTACGTGCTCGATGTCGCGGCCGCGCCCGACGACTACAACGGCTTCAACCTCGTGGTCTCCGACCTGCGCACGCTGTGGTGGCATTCCAACCGAAGCGCGGCGGAGCCGAGGGAGCTCGCTCCTGGCCTCCACGGACTCTCCAACGGCACGTTCGTCACGTCCGTGGGTACGACCGACCCGCACACGAATCTGACCGCACCACAGGCTATTTGGCCCAAAGTACGAACAGGTATGACCGAGCTGGGCGAGGTCGTGCGATCCGATCCCGGTGGGGTCGACCGCTATTTCGATGTGCTCGCCGATCGCACCGAGGCACCGGACGAGGGGTTGCCGAACACCGGGGTGCCCTACGAGCTGGAGCGCGCGCTCTCGGCCAGGTTCGTCGCGCACACGGTGCACGGCACCAGGGCCGGCACGGTGCTGCTGGTACGCGAGAACGGCACGTTCGAGATGGTCGAGCGCTCGTTCGGCGTTCTGGGGCAGGATCTGGGCGAGGTCGTCGTCCGGGGGGTGCTCGATCTGACGAACTGACGACCGACGGCCCGCCCTCCGAAGAGAGCGGGCCGTCGAGGATCGATCGAGAAGTGTTCGGGCCGAGTGGTTTACTTCGGCTGATCCGCCCACTTCGTGGTGCCGTCCGGCGCCTGCAGGGTGTTCAGCAGGTCCATGCCCGCGACCAGCAGTGCCGGGCCGCCGACGGCCACGGTGCCCAGGATGCCGCCGATGCCCGCGCCCGCGATCGCGGCGGGGATGCAACCGACACCGAGGAACGGCAGACCGAGGATGCAGCCGATCACACCGCCGAGCACGACGCCCACCGCGGTGCCGAGGAAGCCGCCGACGGCAGTCGCGATGCCGAACTGGCTGGCGAATTCGTTCTGCGCGCGCTGGTTCTCGATCGGCGAGGCGATCGGCTGCGCGACGACGTTGACGGTGTTGACCGGCTTGTCCTTGGGCACGTCGACACTCTGGTCCGGGGTCAGCTCGAGCACGGTGTCGTCTTCTTTGACGACCGGCTTCACCGGCACGACCGTGTCGGCGACCTTGAAGGCGATCGGCAACACCATAACCGTGTCACCCTGCGAGTCCTTGATCTTGTAGACGTCGTCTTCCTTGACGTCCTCAGAGGACTTCGCCAGTTCGAACGTGCCCCCCTTGAGCGTCGTCACGACGGTCTTCTCCACCAGCTTGACCGAGTAGCGGATGGGGTCAGGCGTAGCGGCCGGCTCGTCGGCATGAGCCGTCCCCAGACCGATGGTCATCGCACCGATGACCATCGCAGCCGCCGCGGTGGTTCTGCGGAGTTTCATTCAGTTTCCAATCCATCATCAGGTTGTCGTCACCGGCTGATCTCCAGCACGCGAGAGCTCTTTCCATCAAATCCGGGTGGTCGGCTCCGGATCCTCCCCGAGCGGTGTGAAGACGGGCACAGCTATCAGAACGTCGTGAGCCTAATGGAACACCGCGTTTTAAGCGAGATCCCTTATCAGGCATGGGAGTAAGCCAATCCTTACGACCGGGCGGGATGCTTCGACGTTTACGGTGATGGATCACCGGACCGGCAGAAAGATCGACGAAATCAGCTGTGACATTGATCACAGGTAAATAATCGGTCAAGCCCCGATATGTGGGGCTATAAGCCAAAACCCGATCGTACGATGGACGGGGTTGTTACTGGCGGGTAACTTACTGCCAGTTAGGATACGAGCGAACCGATGCGGTTACAGACCGGCCGCGCTCGTGGTGCCTCTAAAGAAAGGTCGCGACATGAATGCCCTGACAGTGACGCTGGGCACGATTGGGGCGGCGCTCAGCCTCCTGTGTTGGGCGTCGTTCATTGGCGGCGTCCGCAATATCGCGCGCGCCATCATGATCGGACAGCCCGCGCCGGATCGTTGGCGGCCCTTCTTCCCGCGCTTCAAACAGATGATCGTGGAGTTCATCGCGCACACGCGGATGAACAAATTCCGCACCGTCGGCTGGGCGCACTGGCTGGTGATGATCGGCTTCCTGGGCGGCTTCATGCTGTGGTTCGAGGCGTACGGGCAGACGTTCGACCCCGCGTTCCACTGGCCGATCATCGGCGACCTCGCGGTCTACCACCTGTGGGACGAGATCCTCGGCATCGGCACCGTGGTCGGCATCCTCACGCTGATCATCCTGCGTCAGCTCAACCACCCGCGGGTGCCGGAGCGGCTTTCCCGGTTCAGCGGCTCCAAGTTCGGCCCGGCCTACGTCATCGAGGCGATCGTGCTGCTCGAGGGCCTCGGCATGATCTTCGTCAAGGCCAGCAAGATCGCGACCTACCACCACTCCAACGCCGCGACCGATTTCTTCACCATGCAGGTGGCGAAGCTGCTGCCCGCCAGCCCGGTGATGGTGTCGATCTTCGCCTTCATCAAGCTGATGTCGGGCATGGCGTTCCTCTACTACGTCGGCCGCAACATCACCTGGGGCGTGGCCTGGCACCGGTTCTCGGCCTTCCCGAACATCTACTTCAAGCGCGAGGACGACGGCGACGTCGCGCTGGGCGCGGCCAAACCGATGATGTCCAAGGGCAAGCCGGTCGACATGGAGACCGCCGACCCGGACACCGACACCTTCGGCGCCGGACGGATCGAGGACTTCTCCTGGAAGGGCTGGCTCGACTTCACCACCTGCACCGAGTGCGGGCGCTGCCAGTCGCAGTGCCCCGCCTGGAACACCGGCAAGCCCCTGTCGCCGAAGCTGCTGATCATGTCGCTGCGCGACCACGGCTACGCCAAGGCCCCCTACCTGCTGGCCGGCGGCCGCAAGGACATGGGCGGCGACGAGATCGGCCTGGTCGACGCCGAGGGCAACCCGAACGAAGCGAAGCTGGCCGAGATCTCCGACGCGGCCAAGGCCGAGGCGGAGCGTCCGCTGGTGGGCGGCGCCGAGGTCGACGGCATCATCGATCCCGAGGTGCTGTGGAGCTGTACCACCTGCGGCGCGTGCGTCGAGCAGTGCCCGGTGGACATCGAGCACGTCGACCACATCATCGACATGCGCCGCTACCAGGTGCTGATCGAGTCGGAGTTCCCCTCCGAGCTCGCCGGTCTGTTCAAGAACCTGGAGAACAAGGGCAATCCCTGGGGCCAGAATGCCAAGGACCGGCTGAATTGGATCAACGAACTCGACTTCCAGATCCCGGTCTTCGGTCAAGACGCCGACAGCTTCGACGGCTACGAGTACCTGTTCTGGGTCGGCTGCGCGGGCGCCTACGAGGACCGCGCCAAGAAGACCACCAAGGCCGTCGCCGAGCTGCTCGCCACCGCGGGCGTGAAGTTCATGGTGCTCGGCGCCGAAGAAACCTGCACCGGCGACTCGGCGCGCCGCGCGGGCAACGAGTTCCTGTTCCAGCAGCTGGCGCAGCAGAACATCGAGCTGCTGAACTCGGTGTTCGAGGGCGTGGAGCAGCGCAAGAAGAAGATCGTCGTCACCTGCGCGCACTGCTTCAACGCGCTGAACAACGAGTACCCGCAGGTCGGCGGCAGCTACGAGGTGGTGCACCACACCCAGCTGCTCAACCGACTGGTGCGCCAGAAGCAGCTGATCCCGGTGGCCCCGGTGGCGCAGAACGTCACCTACCACGACCCTTGCTACTTGGGCCGGCACAACAAGGTCTACAACGCACCGCGTGAGCTGATGGCGGCATCCGGCTCGAACCTGGTCGAAATGCCGCGGCACGGCGAGCGGTCCATGTGCTGCGGCGCCGGTGGCGCGCGGATGTGGATGGAAGAGCAGCTCGGCAAGCGCATCAACATCGACCGGGTGGACGAGGCGCTGACCACGTCACCGGCGAAGATCGCCACCGGCTGCCCCTTCTGCCGCGTGATGCTCACCGACGGCGTCACCGCGCGCCAGGAGAAGGGCGAAGGCGAAGGCGTCGAGGTGGTGGACGTCGCCCAGCTGATGCTGGACGCCATCGAGCGCGTCGAGCCGTCGGTGCTGACCGAGAACCTCACCGTCATCCAGGAGCCGAAGGCGCCCGAGGCCGAACCGGAGCCGGAACCGGAACCCGTCCCGGCCGCGGAAGCCCCCGCCCCGGCCAAGGCCGCCCCAACCGGCGGTGGTCTCGCCATGAAGGGCCCCGCCAAGGCACCCGGTGGCGGCGGTCTCGCCATGAAGGGACCGGCCAAGGCACCCGGTGGTGGTCTCGGCATGAAGGGCGCTGCCAAGGCGCCCGGCGCGAAGGCCCCTGCGGCTCCCGCCGCCGAGTCCGCGCCCGCCGACGCTCCCGCGGCGCCGGTCAAGGGCCTGGCCATGAAGGGCCCCGCGAAGGCGCCCGGTGGTCTGGGGATGAAGGGTGGAGCGAAGGCGCCCGGCGCGAAGGCTGCCGCGGCTCCCGCCGCCGAATCCCCGGCTGAGGCTCCCGAGGCCAAGCCGGTCAAGGGTCTCGGCATGAAGGGCGGCGCCAAGGCGCCCGGTGGTGGTCTCGCAATGAAGGGTGCGGCCAAGGCACCCGGCGCCAAGACCCCGGCGCCCACCGCAGCCCCCTCGGCCGACGAGACGCCCGTCGCCGACACGGCAGCGGCGCCGACCGAGGCCAAGCCGACGGAGACCAAGCCGACGGTGCCCGCCAAGGGTCTGGCCATGAAGTCCGGCTTCAAGCGGCCCGGCCCCAAGGCGCCCGGTGCCGCGGCTCCGGCCGAACCTGCCGCAACCGAGCAGGCTCCTGCCGCGGACACCACCGCGGCGCAGGCCGAATCGGCCGACGAGCCCGAGCAGACCGCAAACGGCAACGGCGCAACTGCGGTCGCGCCGCCTGCCGCCAAGCCGGGCGGTCTCGGCTTCAAATCCGGTGCCAAGGCCCCGGGCCGTAGGAACTGAGCCCACCGACAACTGAACACCGACGGCCGCGGCCGGGTCCACCACTGGACCCGGCCCAGCCACGTTTCGGGCAGCTAGCGCGTTTGACGAACTGGGCACAAAACCAAGGTGGCCACGGTCAATGCCGCATTGCGCGAGGTCGCGAACAGGCGCGCGGTATCGAAGATGCTTCGGCAGCTTCGTGACAGCGAGACGGATCTCTCAACAGAGGCGATGAAGGGGGCCTGGCACTGAGAACTCTGTTCATGCTGGCGGATAAGTCGGCGCTGGAGTGGGTTCTGCGCGACAAGATTGCTGCCGCCGACTTTGCGAATGTGACCGGCGCGCCGGGAGCGCTCGTCGCGGGGTGTCATCTCACCGCACTCGAGATCGGCTACTCAGCGCGATCCCATGCTGACTACGTCGCCAAGCTTGCTGGCCAGAAGGCTCTGGTCTGGCTGCCGCTGACCGAAGAAGCCATGGACAGAGCCTTGGAGGTCCAGGGGCTGCTTGCTGAGCAAGGTGCGCACCGCCTGCCGATCCCCGATCTGATCATTTCGGCAACCGCCGAGGTACACGGGGCAACCGTCCTGCATGTGGACAGCGACTATCAGACCATTGCGGAGATTACCGGTCAGCCGCATCGACGGCTCGAGACGAGCTGACCCGGCAACTTTTCGACGCCATCCCAGCGGCCGCACGACACGAGATGTCGTACCAGAATCGGGGTCGATCGGTCAGCGTTGTGCAGTATTCCCTACGGCCTGGTCAAGGCCGCGTAGCGGGCCAGATGATGGTCGCTGGAACCGAATTCCTGCTCGATCACGGTGAGGCGCTTGAAATAGTGGCCGATGGCCAGTTCCTCGGTCATGCCCATCGCGCCATGGAGTTGCACCGCGCTCTGCCCGACGAACCGCGCCGCCCGCGCGATGGTGACTTTCGCCGCCGACACCGCCCGCGCGCGATCATCGGCGGAGGCGCGCAGCGAATGGATCGCCAAATGGACCGCGGCGATGGCTTGTTCGAGTTCCATGTACATATCGACCATGCGGTGCTGTAGAACTTGGAAGCTGCCGATCGGCTGACCGAACTGCTGGCGTTGCTTGGTGTAGTCGACGGTGTCGGCGAGCACTTTCCGCATGCATCCGACGGCCTCGGCGCAGATAGCCGCGGTGGCCTCCGCGATGGTCGGTTCGATGACCATCCAGGCGTCCGACTCCGTGCCGAGCAATGCGTCCGCGGGCAGGCGCAGGCCGTTGAACACGAGGTCGGAACCGACCCGGTCATCGATGGTCCGATACGAATGCACCTCGACTCCGGCCGGCGGACGACTCGCGTCGAATTCGAGGCGGAACAAGGAGATCCCCGCCTCGTCGCGCCGCTCGCCGGAGGTGCGCGCCGTGATCAGCAGGTGTGTGGCCAGTGGCACGCTGGTCACCACGACCTTCGCGCCATCGAGCACCCACGAATCGCCGTCGCGGTAGGCGGTGGTCGACACGTCGTACAGCGCATGTCCTGCGGTCGGCTCCAGCGCGGCGAAGGCGATGCGCGCGTCACCGGACCCGATTCGGCGCAGCAGAACGTCGGCTTGCTCGCCACCGCAGCGTTCCAACAGTCCGGCGCCGACGACCACCGTGTCGACGAACGGCTCGACCACCAGCGCCCGCCCGAGTTCCTCGGCTATGACCATCAATTCGACGGGTCCACCGCCGGATCCATCCACCCGCTCGGGCAGCGTCGCGCCGAGAATCCCCAGCTCGTCGGCGAAGCCGCGCCAGATGGCAGGTTGCCATCCCGCCGATTTCGCCGCCGCGCGGCTGCTTTCCAGGTCGTAGCGGGCGCCGAGGAATCCGGCGATCGCGGAGCGGAGCATTTCCTGCTCGTCGGTAAGCGTGAAGTCCATCAGAGCCCCAATGCTGCTTTGGCGAGGATGTTTCGCTGAATCTCGTTGCTGCCCGCGTAAATCGAGCCCGCTCGGTCGTTGAAATAGCGCAGCGGAGCGACGGCCTGCCAGTCCGCGCCACTGTGGTACCCGTCGGCGGGCGGGGCGTAGTGAGCGATCGGCCCGCCCGGCTCGGTTGCGTGCGGCTGGTACACGCGCCCGCGCGGACCGGCGGCTTCCAGCGCCAGCTCGGTGAGCTTCTGACTGAGTTCGGTCGCGAGGATTTTGAGCATGGAGGACGCGGGCCCCGGGTCCTTTCCCCGCGTCATCGCGGAAAGGGTGCGGTATTCCAGAATTTCCAGCACTTCGGTGCGGATCCGCAGGTCCGCGAGCTTCGCCGCGAAGGCGCGGTCATCGATCAGCGGATTGCCGTCCCGGCCGGGCTGCCGGGCCGCGGCTGTCGCGATGTCCTGCGCCATGACCTGCAGGAACGGCGCCGCTGCTCCCCCGCGCTCGTGCACGAGCAGGTACTTCGCGACCGTCCATCCGTCATCGATCCGGCCGAGCACATTCCTTTTGGGCACCCGCACGTTGTCGAAGAAGACCTGGTTCTGCACCTGTTCACCCGAGGTCATCACCAGCGGCCGGATCTCGATGCCCGGCGAGGTCATTTCGATCAGCAGAAACGTGATGCCCTGCTGTTTCTTGCCCGTGCGCGCGGTGCGCACGAGACAGAAGATCCAATTCGCCTCGGTGGCGTGGGTGGTCCAGATCTTGCTGCCGGTACATACGAAATCCGCGCCGTCGTCGACGGCGGCCATGGTCAGCGCGGCCAGGTCCGATCCCGCCTCCGGCTCGGAATAGCCCTGGCAGAAGAAGATTTCGCCGGTGCGGATGCGCGGCAGATAGAACGCCTTCTGCTCGGCGGTGCCGAAGGCGATGATCGCCGGCGCGACCATTCTGATCCCCATCGGGGACAACGTCGGCGCCCCGGCCAACGCCGATTCGCGATGGAAGATGTAGTGCTGGGTCAGGCTCCAGTCGCATCCGCCGTGCTCCACCGGCCAGGCGGGCGCCGCCCAGCCGCGCTCGTGCAGGATCCGCTGCCACTCCATGCTCGCCTCGTGGTCGGGATAAACGCTCGTCGCCAAGCGCCCGGCCCGCCGCAACTCCGGCGTCAGCTTCGCGGCGAGAAACGCGCGCACCTCGTCCCGAAACGCCAGATCCTCCGCCGACCAGTCGTATTCCATCCGCCCTCCCAGAGGGTGTGCACCGTTGCTTCCGCGGCGGCCAGACTGCCACCACGACAGAATGTACGGTTAATTCTCTCATCGAGTCAAACTGATGTCATCCGCCAGCAGATTGACTCCACCTAGCAGTCCTCGAAGAACGCCTTTGTGAAGCCCACTGACTGGTAGGCGTAGTCGTAGGCCCAGCGAAGCATGGAGAGGTGGGGTCGAGGGTCGATGAAGAGCAACTCGCCGTCCCAGCACTTTCGCAGGATGTAGCGGGCGCGGGAGATGTGCGGGGTAAAGGTGATGACGATGACGCGGCGCCAATTGTATGTGCGGGCAAGGTGGGCGAGTTCTCGACCCTCCCCGCGGGTGGTACGCGGCGCCGGGTCGAAACACAGGATCTCGAAGCTGTAGCCGCCGTGGCAGATACGGTTCAGCATCGCGCTGTTCGTATAGGGATTGGAGAACACCACACGCGGCGCGTACCCCTCGCGAGCCAGGCGCAGGCCGAGTTGTTCGCGCCCGTCGTGCGCGCCGCCTAGGACGAGGATCGCGTCCGCCGGGGCAGGAGGGTCGGTCCGCGGGCGCACGTAGACCGGCCACAGCGCGACCACGACCACCAGAATCGCGCCGAGCAGGATCCAGGCCCACCGATGACGTCGCACCACGCCGATGCTAGCCCGGCACCGCTCCGATACGTCCAGGTCAGTGGATCAGGCATGCCCATGTCGCCGCATGTACATCTGCTGTTGCCCGGACACTTGCCTCGGTGACGTGGCGTGGCCACCGGCGGGGCTTACCAATCGATCATGCGATGCACAGTCTTCGGAACCGGGTACCTCGGGGCCACGCACGCTGCGTGCATGGCCGAACTCGGGCACGACGTCATCGGGGTGGACGTGGACCCGGGCAAGGTCGCGAAGCTGTCCGACGGAGTGGTGCCGTTCTACGAACCCGGACTCGAGGATGTGCTGCGCCGCAATCTCGACGCGGGCCGGTTGCGGTTCACCACCTCCTACGCCGAGGCGGCCGCGCACGCGGAGGTGCACTTCCTCGGCGTCGGCACCCCGCAGAAGAAGGGCGAGTACGCCGCCGATTTGAAATACGTACACGCCGTGGTGGATACATTGGCCCCGATGCTGGAGCGTCCCTCGGTGATCGTCGGCAAGTCGACGGTCCCGGTCGGCACCGCCGCCGCGCTCGGCGACAGGGCCCGCGCCCTGAGTGCCACCGACGTCGAGGTGGCGTGGAATCCGGAATTCCTGCGTGAGGGCTTCGCGGTCAAGGACACCCTGCGCCCGGACCGGCTGGTGCTCGGCGTCGATCGCGACCGCGATTCCGCCGGGTGGGTCGAGGAACTGGTGCGCGAGATCTACGCCGATCTGCTCGCCGCCGAGGTCCCCTTCCTGCTGACCGACCTCGCCACTGCCGAGTTGGTCAAAGTCTCCGCGAACGCCTTTCTGGCGACCAAGATTTCGTTCATCAATGCGGTGTCGGAGGTGTGCGAGGCGACCGGCGCCGACGTGACCATGCTGGCCGACGCGCTCGGCTACGATGCGCGCATCGGACGCCGATTCCTCAATGCCGGCTTGGGTTTCGGCGGTGGCTGCCTCCCGAAGGACATCCGCGCGTTCATGGCCCGGTCGGGTGAACTCGGCGCCGACCACGCCGTGGCCTTCCTGCGCGAGGTGGACAACATCAACATGCGCCGCCGCACGAAGGTGGTGGACATGGCCGCCCGCGCCTGCGGCGGCTCATTGCTCGGTGCCAACGTCGCGGTGCTCGGCGCTGCGTTCAAACCGGAATCCGATGACGTTCGCGACTCACCCGCGCTGAACGTGGCGGGCATGATCCAGCTGCACGGTGCGGTGGTGACCGTGTACGACCCGAAGGCACTGGAGAACTCGCGCCGGGTGTTCCCTACCCTCAACTACGCGACCTCGATTGCCGAGGCGTGTGAACGCGCCGACGTCGTGCTCGTCCTCACCGAGTGGGACGAATTCACCTCACTGCGCCCCCAGGATCTGGACCGGGTGGTGCGCGCCCGCTCGATCATCGACGGCCGGAACTGTCTCAATCGTGCCACCTGGAGAGAAGCCGGATGGGTGTACGCGGGACTCGGCACACCGTAGAGTTGCGGAGCGGGGCGGGCTACTGCCAGACAGATGACCAGTCCGCCTCGAGCACAGCTGATCGCCGGCGGTAGGGTCCGTCCAGCGGGCCTCCTGCGCCGCTGGACGGTGCAGGCTCGCATGTCGTGAAGTGTTGACGAGATGGGCAGCTGATGAGTTCGGTACTGGGAGTTTCGGTGGGGGCCGGCGCTGTCCGTATGGCGCGACCACACGCCGGAAACCCCCACGGGCATGTCGCCCCACATTCCTTCGACCTGCAGACCATTCCGGTTGCCGGCCAGAGCGTAGAGGAACTCGCGGCCGAGGCCATCGGGGTCACCCTGGAAGCCACGCCGGGAATCGGCGCCACCGCGATCGCCTATCGCAGTGAGCAGCACACCCGCGCGATTCGCGCGGCCATGGCACGTCAGCAGCTGACCAACTACGAACTCGTACCGGAGATCATCGCCGCGCTGGAATTCGCGCAGGCCACCGGAGATATCCGAGGCATCTCCTCGCTGGTCGTCTATGACCTGGGCAGTTCGGGCCTGTCGGTAAGTGTGGTCGACACGCAGACCCGTGAGGTTCGGCACAGCGAACGCACCAGCGACATCAGCGGCGACTATCTCGATTCGCTGATTCGCGAGCAGCAGATCGCGTCCGGCCGGATCGCACACCCGCCGAACGCCGCCGGCCTGGCCGAGCTGGACGCCTTGTGCCGGGAGGCCAAGGAGCAGCTGACCAGCAACACCGCAGTGGCGCTGCCCAGCGAGCAGGGGCTGGTGCTGCTGGCGCAGGAGAACTTCGAGTCGCTGATCATGTTGGCGATCGAGTCGTCGGCGCGGATGGCGCGTGATGTGATCGTGCGCTCGGACCGTCCGGTGCACGGGGTACTCGCCATCGGCGGCTGCGCCCGAATTCCCTTGGTCGCCAAGGTGCTCGAACGCTGGATGGGCGTGCCCGTCATCGTGCCGGACAGTCCGGAGACCGTGATGGCCCGCGGCGCCGCGCTTCTGGCCCGGCCGGTCCGCAAGGAGAGTCCGGCCGCAAGCCCGGCGCTGGACGACGACCTCTCGCCCGCGTGGTTATCCGCACCGACCCAGCGCGGCAAACGCGAGATCAGCGGCGCCGTGTTGACGGTCAGCGCGCTCGCCGTGGTCGCCGCGATCGGGCTCGGCCTCGGCTACGGACCGCAGGTGCTGGAACGCGATTCGCACACCACCGAGGGCTCGCCCTCGATCCCGCCGACAACCGCGCCACGCACCACGATTCTCGACCCGCAGATCGCCGTCGCGCCGGGCACGACGGAACCACCCGCGCACGAATCGGTCGCCGCACCTCCGCCCAACCGGCGCCAGACCACCAGCGAGGCGCCGCCGACGCCCGGCCCGAACACCATTGTGGTGCCCGGCCTTCCGCCGATCGTGGTCCCGACGATCCCGCCCGAGGTCTTCCCCTTCCCCCCACCGCCACCACGCTGAATCGAATACGGACCGCACGGGCCGGGTTTGCCGCGATGATCGCCGAGGCACTCCGTCAGACGCGCGCGTGCCGCGCGTGGCGCGCCCGCGGCGGCGGGCTCGGCTCCTTGCCGCCGAACGGGCGGGCGAGCAGCACCGCGATGCCGGTGGTCAACGGCACCGAGAGCGCCAGCGCGATGCCGCCGACCGCGGAGCGCGCGATCTCGATCGCGACCGCGTCACCCGCCAGCACATCGCGAATGGACCGCCCCGCCACGCTGAACAGCAGCAACAGCGGCAGTGCCCCACCGGCGTAGGCAAGCACCAGGGTATAGACGGTGCTCGCGATATGGTCACGGCCCACCCGCATGGCGGCGGTGAAAACTTCGCGCCGCGAAGCCGATTCGTCGATAGCGGCCAGCTCGAACGCGGCCGACGCCTGGGTGATGGTGACGTCGTTGAGCACGCCGAGCGATCCGATGATGAACCCGGCCAGCAGCAACCCGGTGATGCTGACGTGCTCGATGTAGGTGGCGACGTTGGTGTTCTGTTCTTCGGACAGCCCGGTCAGATTCGTCAATTCGATCGTGAGCCAGGACAGCGCCGCGGCGAGCAGCATCGCAGTCAGCGTGCCCAGCAGCGCCGAACTCGTGCGCAGGTTCACCCCGTGCGCCAGATACAGCACCGCGTACAGGATCAACGAGCCAGCGATCAATGCGACCGGGATCGCGGGTTTGCCGTCCAGCAAGGCAGGCAGCAGGAACATCACGAGCACCGCAAAGGCGAACACCAGACCGAGCAGCGCGCGTACGCCGCGCCAGCGCGCCACCACGATGATCACCACCACGAAGGCCACGACGATCAGCGTGAGCGGCAGCCCGCGTGCGTAGTCCTCGAACGAGTACATCGGCGTTCCGCTCGGGTCGGTCTGGCGGATCACCCGGATCTCGTCGCCCGCGCGCAGGTCGGGTTGTCCTGGGCCGGGAGCGATCTCGAACAGCGTGCGGTTGCCCTCGTGCGGGCCGGACTCGATCGCGATCACGCTGCGCTGACAGGTGTAGGCGTTGCTGCGTGGCGGCTCGGGCTTGTCGGGGAATACCTTGCCCAGCGACGGGCTGCCGCACGGGCCGATGTCCTGCATCACCACGGTGCCCGCTTCGGTCTGCACCGCGCCGCCACCCGCGTTCTGCATCGGCAGCGGGATATCGACGTGCTGCTGGCTCGGCCACAGGGCGATCGCACCGATGACGACGGCGACGCCGATCACGGTGAGTAACCCGATGACCACGCGCGCCGCGGTGGCGCCGATCGCGATCGGTCCCGAGTGATCGTGGTGATGGTGGTGGTCGCTCACCGCGCTCCTACCTGTCAGACGTGTTTCTGCCCGGAGCGAGCCTAAAGGATCTCATTTTCAAGATCGGAGCGGCGGCCACGATACATAGGCGAAGCGATCCGATCGGAAAAGAAAAGGGGATTTTGGAGGGGGCGGCGGAGAGCAGGGGGATGTCTCCGCCGCCCGCGGGCTGGCGGCCCAGGGGGGTAGGCGGCCGAACCCGAGGTCGGATATGCCCAGGGGGGTAGGCAATCCGACCAGGCACTCTGTGGTGCCGAGGACTACTGTACACAAAAGTACTTCTTTTGCGCTAGGTAGTCGCAAAATCCGACAGATATCCGTACATATGGTTTGTTTACCGGCCTGAAGCGGGGCGGGAATCATGCCCCGGTCCAGGCCTTTCCTCACTGGCGATAGCTGGAGAGGAAGTTGCCGAAGCGTTCGATCGCGACGGCGAGATCCCGCGCCCAGGGCAGTGTCACGATCCGGAGATGGTCGTGGTTGGGCCAATTGAAGCCGGTCCCCTGCACCATCAGGATCTTCTCCTGGAGTAGAAGATCCAGGATCAGTTTCGAATCGTCGTGGATCTCGTACACGTTCGGATCCAGCTTGGGGAACGCGTACAGCGCGCCCTTCGGCTTCACACAGGACACACCCGGGATCATGTTCAGCCGCTCCCAGGCGACATCGCGCTGCTCGAGCAGCCTGCCGCCGGGCAGGATCAGGTCCTCGATGCTCTGGTGTCCGCCGAGCGCGACCTGAATCGCGTGCTGCGCAGGGACATTCGGGCACAACCGGGACGAGGCGAGCAGGTCGATGCCCTCCAGGAAACCGGCCGCGTGCTCCTTGGGACCGGTGATCGCCAGCCAGCCCGACCGATAACCCGCGACGCGGTAGGCCTTGGACAGCCCGTTGAAGGTCAGGCACAGCAGATCGGGCGCCATGGTCGCCAACGAGATGTGCTTGGCGTCGTCGTAGAGGATCTTGTCGTAGATCTCGTCGGCGAGCAGCAACAGCTGATGCTTGCGCGCGAGGTCGGCCAGCTGCTGCAGCACCTCGGCGGAGTACACCGCGCCGGTCGGGTTGTTCGGGTTGATCACCAGCAGCGCCTTGGTCTTGTCGGTGATCTTCGATTCGATGTCGGCGACATCCGGCTGCCAGCCGTTGGCCTCGTCGCACAGATAGTGCACCGGGGTGCCGCCGGCCAGACTGGTCATGGCGGTCCACAGTGGGTAGTCCGGCGCGGGGATCAGCACCTCGTCGCCGTTGTCCAGCAGCGCCTGCATAGTGATGGTGATCAACTCGGAGACGCCGTTGCCGAGGTAGACGTCGTCCACGTCGAGCTCGGGGAAGCCGGGCACCAGTTCGTAGCGGGTCACGATCGCGCGCCGCGCCGACAGGATGCCCTTGGATTCGGAGTAGCCCTGGGCGTACGGGAGCGCGGCGATGATGTCGCGCATGATCACGTCCGGCGCCTCGAACCCGAACGGGGCGGGATTGCCGATATTGAGCTTGAGGATGCGGTGGCCCTCGGCCTCCAGCCGTGCCGCGTGCGCGTGTACCGGTCCACGGATCTCGTAGACGACGTTCTGCAGCTTCGTGGACTGCTCCAGAACACGCGGGGGGCGGTGCGGATGTTGAGGACTCACGCGTCCCATGGTGCCATCCGTGGCAACTGGATAATTCGCCTGTCCGAGGCGGCATCGGGCGGCCGCCGCCGCGACGGCGGCTCCGGCACTATTGAATGTGACGCGTCATACATCAAGCCGGATTGCCCGGCGGGATGCCCTTGGCCGCGGTGGAGCCGCAGAACTCCTCGATCCGCTCGTCCAGGCGCCGCGCTTCCACCGCGTCCTTGAACGCGGGGGTCGCCATCCGTCGGCGCACGCCGTTCAACCGTTCCTCCAGTTGTGCGATGCGCTTGTCCTCGTCGAGGCCGAGCACCGGATGCAGCGCCTCGGACGCCCCATCCAGACTGCCGTTGATCAGGTGAGCGGCCGCGCAGTCCACCCTCGCCAGCGACTCCGCGCCGTAGGAACGCTGCTCGGAGGGCCCTTTCGCATACAGCTCGATGGCACGCTGGGTGGCGTTCAGCGCGGGCTCCGCCTGACCGAGGTGGATGTAGGTGGCTCCCGCGTAGTAATTCGCCTTGGCGTCGTTGAACCCGAAGACGCCACCCACCTCGTCGTGCAGCGCATCGGTCGCGCCGAGATCGCGGGCGTCGGCGGCGGCCCGGATGCAACGGTCGGTGTCGGCGGCGCTGCCCAGTGCCGACCAGATCCGCGCCTCGATATTGAGTAGTCGCACATGCGCCGTCGCGGACTCGGCGAACTCCCGCCCGCTCTGCGCGAGCTGGACCGCCCGCCGGGGGCGCTGCGACCAGTACTCGATCAGCGCGTGCATGCCGCGGGTCCAGGCGCGAAGTCCGTTGTGCCCACATAGTTCCGCGTAGGCCCACGCCGCGCGGACCTGTTCGCCCGCCGCGTCGTAATAGCCGAGATCGGTACTCGCGTTGGCGAGCAGGCCCGAGAGCGTGCCCGCCAGCAGATACAGATGGCTCGTATCGGCGGGCCGCTGCTGGCCCTCCAGCAGCCGGTACACCCGGCGTCGCACCCGCAACATCTCCACCATCATCGGAACCGGCGGGATATGCACGTAATCGTTCGCGATTCGCGCGACATCCGCGTCGAGCTGTTCCAGGGTGGTCGCACCGACATTGGTGCTCTCGGCCTTGCCGGCGTGCTCGCTGGCCTCGTGGGCAGCCGCCATGATCAGATCCCTCTCCGAAATCGCTGCTAACGCAGCACCTCTCATCGCACCGGCGTCTATGAGAGCCAGAAGGTCCGCGTCGGTCGAATACGGGGTGGGTGCCGAGGCGCCGCCCCGCGCATCGGAACCCGGCGGGACGCTTCGATCGATCACCGGCTGATCGATCAATGCCGCGAACCGCGCCCGCACCACTTCGTCGGACCTGGCCAAGGACGTATCCAGAGCGGCCTGATTGATCGGTCGTGGATGGACTCGGACGCCCCCGGCCTCCCACTTGGATACCAGTCGTTCGTGCACGCCCAGATGGGCGGCGAACTCCCTGATGCTCATCCGCTTGGCATCGCGAAGGGCTCGGGCCTCTCTGCCTGACCAATGCCTGACCACGGTGACATCCCTTCCGAACGGATTCCTTCCAGAGTACGAGGGGTTTGTGAGCACGGCCACAAATGAAATCCGGCTTCTATCAAAGGCAGCGGAAGGGCAGCAGAAGGCGGACGCTCGGGCAATACCGAATCAGCAGGCGGGACGGGACCATTGAGTGGGAAGGCAAGGAGTTCGCCGTGAATGTCGAGAAGCTCAGAACCGTGGACGATTGGGTGGCGTTCTATCGGCACGAGTTCGGGCTGCCGGCCACCGAACGTGGTGGTTTCGCCATGCTGCCGGTCACCGGGCGCGTCTGCGTCGTCCACTTGCCGACCGCACGTGCCGAAAAGGTGCGCGCCGCACTGGAACAACAGGGCATGAGGGGTCCCATGTTGGCCAGACAGATCCGATGGAGCTTCCTCGCCGAGCCGGACAGCCGACCGGGACCCCAGGTGCTCGAGGTACTCAATCGATTGGATATCGGCCTGCCCGCCGTCGGCAGTGCCGTGATGTTGCCGACCGGCCTCGGCCGCTGGACCCGGGAAGGGTGCTTCTGGGTCAGCCCGCCGAACCGCGGTGACACGCTTCCGCCGCTGTCCGTCATCCTCACTACGGCGCTCGCGGTGGGAGCGGGCGGCGGGGACTGATCACCTCCGCGATCAGTTCCCGCTGCCGTCCGCCGGGACCGCTTCCGCACAGTCGACGAGGCGGGCCCGGCCCTGGCTCAGCGTGATTCGGCGGCGTCGATCGCGGCAGCCGGAACCGGGAAGTTGAGATAGGACCGCGACGGCGTCGGACCGCGCTGGCCCTGATACTTCGAACCCGCCACGGCGCTGCCGTACGGATGCTCGGCGGGGCTGGTCAGCTTGATCAGGCAGAGCTGGCCGATCTTCATCCCGGGCCACAGTGTGATCGGCAGATTGGCCACGTTGGACAACTCCAACGTGATGTGGCCGCTGAAACCGGGATCGACGAAACCCGCGGTCGAGTGGGTCAGCAGGCCGAGCCTGCCCAGACTCGACTTGCCCTCCAAGCGTCCGGCCAGGTCATCCGGCAGCGTGCACACCTCGAGCGTGGAACCGAGCACGAACTCACCGGGGTGCAGCACGAACGGCTCGCCTTCGGCCGGCTCCACCAGGCTGGTCAGCTCGTCCTGCCGCTGCGCGGGGTCGATGTGGGTGTAGCGGGTGTTGTTGAACACCCGGAACATCCGGTCCAGGCGCACGTCGATACTCGACGGCTGGATCAGGTTCTCCACCAGCGGCTCGACGCCGAGACGCCCAGCGGCGATCTCCGCGCGGATGTCACGATCGGAAAGCAGCACGCCGACGAGCGTAGCGCCTGCTTGCCGCGGTGCTTCAGCCTGCCGAGGCCGGAGCGATGTCCTCGCACCGATCGGGCGCCGCGATCGCGTGCCTTCGCACCTCGACCGGGTGATCCGGCCGTCGGGCCGTGGCCCACGTCGATTCGCCCGGTGAGGCAACTTTGCAGGTCCGGACGAGATCCGATATCCGAGCCGCCGCGCTCGACCGTCCGCACCCTGTGGATTCGAGACTTCCCGGCAGCGCGAAGGGGCTGCGGTTAACCTCCAGCGCCCGGAGTGGCACCGTGGAGGAGTGACCTCCCCACGGATTCCGAATGCGGCCGGGGTGCTCACCGCGATGCTGGTGATGTGCACGGCCGCTCTCACGGTGGTCGCGCTCGGCGACGACGGCCACGGCGGGATCGACCGAACACTCACCGAGTGGGCCATCGCACACCGCAACGGAGTGCTGACGCCCATCGCGGTCACGGTCAGCGTGCTGAGCGGCACCATCGCCATGACGGTGCTGGCCACCCTGACGTGCATGGGTCTGTCCTGGCAGCGGCGGTGGCCTGCCGCGGCACTCGTCGCGGGGGCGGGCCTCGGCGCCGGACTGCTGGTCCGCGGCGGCAAGAACCTGGTCGGCCGGGCCCGCCCGCCCGTCGAGGACCACCTCATCTCCGTGGCCAACCTGTCCTATCCGTCCGGGCACAGCGTCGGCTCGTTCGTCGTGATCGGCGTCGTCGCGGTGGTCGCCCTGCCCAGCGTGCGCGGCCCTTCCCTCCGCATCCTGGCCGCGACCGCCGCCGTGGTGTTCGTCGCCGCGGTGGGCCTGTCCCGCATCTACCTGGGCGTCCATTGGGCCACCGACATCCTCGGTGGCTGGTGTATCGGCGCCCTCTGGCTCATCCTCTGCCTGACCGTCTACCGCTACTTCGAGCCGGTCCAGGAGGCTGTCGGGGCCAGCGGTGAACAGGAGCGTCACGAGTCGCCACCCGGATCAGGTGCGGCGGTGGCCGGTGGCGATCCGCACACTCGGACCAGCATGCGACACGACCGGCCGACCATCCCCGCGAGTCTCTTCCACGAGACGCGGACAATCCGTCCGCCGACTTCGGCGGAACCGCGTGAAAGATCAGGGCGAGCGTCATGGTCGCCGGAGACCTGATGCACGGTGGACGACGACATTCGTGCGGACCTGCGGCTGTTGCACACGCCGAATTGCGAAGTGGGACAACGTGAAAGATGCACAGCTTCAGGCAGTCGTATGCGATCGAAATATACATGTACAGAGTCGATATCGGTTGACGCCGACGCGAAATCAGCTATGTTCCAATGCAGTCCGGCTGCCCCCATGAATGGGAAGGAGACCGAGGCCGGGCGGGGGATAGCATTCGGCCTGAGCGCCAAAGGGTTTCGCTCAGAAGGAGAATGATCATGACCCCGAAAGACCAAACCGTGGTTTCCGCTGTGACCGATCTGCGGAGCACGCCGCTCGGCCAGCTCTCGTCGCAGAGCCTGCCCGACCTGCTGTCGAGCCTGGGCAACTCCTCGACCACCGGGATTTCGTTCAGCTCCGCACTTATCTGATTCAGCGTCGACACCGGCTGCCACATGAACCATAGACCGCTTCCATTTCGTCAGTTTGTGATCAAGGTGCACAGCCGGTGCGATTTGGCGTGCAATCACTGTTATATGTATGAGCACGTCGACCAATCCTGGCGCGGCCGGCCGATGGGGCTTGCCCCGGAGACGGCCGCCCGGATTGCGTTTCGTATCGCCGAACACGCGGCAACGCACTCGCTGCCCGAAGTCGCGATCGTGCTGCACGGCGGTGAGCCGCTGCTGCTCGGCGTGGACCGCACCAGGGATTTCCTGGCCGCGTTGGACACGGCCATTTCTCCGGTTTGCCGCCTCAATCTGCACATTCACACCAACGCGGTGCAGCTGAGCGAGGAGTACCTCGACCTGTTCACCGAATACAATGTGCGAGTCGGTGTCTCGCTCGACGGCGATCGCACCGCCAACGACAGGCATCGGCTGTATCGCAACGGGCGAAGCAGCTACGACCAGGTGCTCGGGAGTCTGGACCTGCTGCGGAAGCCACAGTACCGCGCGCTCTATTCGGGCCTGTTGTGCACCGTGGATATCGACAACGACCCGATCGCCGTGTATCGAGGGCTGCTCGAGCAGGAGCCTCCGCGCATGGACCTCCTTCTGCCGCATTCGAATTGGGAACATCAGCCGCCCGGGTTGCGCATCCCGCGCGACCCGGACAACCCGACGAACGGCGACGGCGAGTATGCGAAATGGCTGATCGCGATGTTCGACGCCTGGAACGCCGACGGCCGACCGGTGCCGATCCGCACCTTCGAATCCATCGTGGCCGCGATGTACGGCCGGCCGAGCACCGCCGAAGCCATCGGGCTCGATCCGGTGGACCTGCTGGTGATCGAAACCGACGGCACCCTGGAGCAGGTCGACTCGCTCAAGACTGCCTACGACGGCGCGGCGGCCACCGGATTGAACGTGTGGGACAACACCCTCGACGAGGCAGCCGCGCTTCCCGGTATCACCGTCCGCCGGGATGGCATCGACGGTGTCAGCGCTACCTGTCGATCGTGCCGTCTGGTGCAGGTGTGCGGCGGGGGCTTCTATCCGCACCGCTACCGGCCGGGTGCCGGCTTCGACAATCCTTCCGTTTATTGCGCCGATCTCGAGGAGATGATCGATCACGTGGCAGCGACAGAAGCGGCGGCGGGACGCGGTGGTGCGCAGACCTCGGCACGAGCGGCCGACGAAGGCGCGCACAGCTTGACCGAAGATGGATTCGCCCAGTTGGCAGCCGGTTTCGGTGATGCTGGGACGGTAGATTGGCTGGCCCAGGCACAATCGTCGCTGCAGCGCGAGTTGCTGGCCGCGGTAGGTAGGTTCGGCCCACAGAATGACGGGCGCTTCACGGCGGCGTGGGATGTGCTGGTATCACTGGACTCCACCGCCCCGGCCGCAGTGGCCCAGGTCTTGGCACATCCCTATACGCGGGTGTGGGCCGTCGGACTGCTCGAAGGAGTGAGTCGCGGCGAGATCGCCGCCGAGGATGTCTACCACCTGGAGGCCATCGCCGCCAGTGCGGCGCTGCGTGCGGGCAAGGATCTGCGATTGCCGGTCCCGGTGCGGGACGGGGTAGCGCCGTTGCCGACATTCGGCGCTCTGAAGGCCGGGGCGGACGATCGGGTGTGGATCAATACCGGCTCGATCGACGATCTGGACTTCGCGCAGCCGATGCGTCACCTCACCGGTGCTGGGCTGACTGTCCCGCTGGAAGATACCGACCCCTACCGAATTGGCCACACCTACCCGGCCGAGCGGTTGAGCGCTGCCGAGGCGGACCGATGGCAGCGCGCCTTCGCCGAAGGGATCGACTTCATCGACGCGCACTTGCCGGTGTACGCACCAGGCTTGCGCGCCGGATTGCGTGCGGTGATGCCGATGGAGCCGGAGGAAAAATATGATCGCAGCGCCTCTATGCGGCTGGCGTTCGGCTCTGTCGGTATCGGGTTGCGCCGTGCGTGTGTGTCGGCCGCCCTGCCGTTGATCCACGAATTCCAGCACGTGAAGATGGGTGCGGTACTCGATATGTTCGAACTGTTCGACCGCTCCGACACCGCGCTCGTGCACTATGCACCGTGGCGCCCGGATCCCCGTCCGCTCGAAGGGCTGTTGCAGGGCACCTATGCCCACATCGGCGTGACCGACTTCTGGCGGGTGCATCGCAAGCAGGCGGAGGGTGCGCAGCGCGAGGAATCGGAGCAGCAATTCGTGCGGTGGCGCATGATGACCGCCGAGGCGATTCGCCAACTCCAGGCATCTGGGTCATTGACCGCATTGGGCGAGCGGTTCGTGCAGGGCATGGGCGAGACGATGCGGCCATGGCTGGCCGAACCGGTCGACACCGAGGCGGAAGCTGCCGCCGTGCGCGCCGCCGCGGAACACCGCGCCGCGTTCGACGAGCGCATGAAGGAGGGCCATGACGGCCGTTGAATCGGCGCACAGCCTGTCGGAGGATCAATTCGCACAACTGGCATCGGGTTTCGGCGATGCCGGGGCAGTGAGCTGGCTGGTGCAGGCCCAGTCGTCATTGCAGCGCGAATTATTGGCTGCGGTAGGCAGATTCGGACCGCGCAGCGATCCTCGGTTCGCCGCCGCGTGGGATGTTCTCGTGTCACTGGACGCATCCGCACCGGATGCGGTGGCAGACGTGCTGGCACACCCGTACACGCGGGTGTGGGCGATGCGGTTGCTGCAAGGTGCCGCCGACAGTGCGTTCGCGCCTGCGGACGTCCATCACCTGGAAGCGGTCGCGGCGAGCGCGGCCGTACGAGCACGCAAGGATATGCGGTTACCGGTGCCCGTTCGTGACGGAGTAGCGCCGCTGCCGATGCTCGGGGCACTGAAAGCCGGTGCAGTGGAACAGGTATGGATCGAAACCGATGCGGTGGATGAACTCGCCATGGCACAACCGTTGCGTCGGCTGACCTCCGCTGGACCGACTGTCACTCTGGAAGATACCGACCCCTATCGCGTGCTCCCCTACCTCGGCAGCGAGATCCACCCCACTGGGCGGCTGAGCGATGCCGAGGCGCAGCAGTGGCAGGCAGCCTTCGCGGACGCCATCGACTTCATCGAAACCCATCTGCCCGGTTACGCTCCCGGCCTTCGCGCCGGTCTGTGCACCGTATTGCCGCTGCGAGCGGAGGGTCCGACAGACCGAAGCGCCTCGGCCAGACTGGCATTCGGCGCAGTCGGCATCGCGGCCTTGCGGCTGGACCCGATCACGCTCGCCGAACTGCTGGTGCACGAATTTCAGCATGTGAAGCTGGGCGCGATGATGGACGCATTCGAACTGTACGACCGCTCGGATACCGAGCCGCGCTATCACCCACCGTGTTTTACGCATCCGCGGCCCATCGAAGGCGTGCTGCACAGCACCTACGCCCACCTTGCCATCGCGGACTTCTGGCGAGCGCGGGAAACACTGGCGACCGGATCGGCACGCGAGGCTGCCGCGCGTCGGCTCGCCGAGGTGCGCGGTCACACCGCAGAAGGTTTGCGCCAACTGCGTGAGTCCGGCTCACTGACCACACTGGGGGAGTCTCTCGTGCAAGCGATGAGCGAAGCCGAACGGGCTGGTTGACGCGTCGTCCCTGAACCGAGGACAGCACCCGTCTGCCCTGCTCACCAGGGGTTTGCGGGGCGGGCGCGACTCGCGACCAACCCGAGCGTCTGCCATCGAAGTCCAGCCGCGGTTGTGGTCACGAGCGGCGCGTCGACGTCGAAGCCACCGGCTTCGACCGACCTCGGCATGTTGAAGGTTCGACCTTCCGTCCCTCATATCTTCCGCCGCCAGCATGTTCGCGGGCCCCGCCAGGCCGCCTCGCTCGTCGGCGCCCGCAAGCGCGTGAGCCGGACACCCCCGCGGGTCCCTGGAGGACTACGCGGTCTGCTATCAGGGCAGGCATAACGAGACTTGCACCGCATAGCGCCTGGTCTGATAGGCTGTCGATCGCGCTCGAGCGCAGGCCGATGTAGTTCAATGGTAGAACTTCTGCTTCCCAAGCAGACAGCGCGGGTTCGATTCCCGTCATCGGCTCTCCAGGCCCCGCATCCCACAGGTGCGGGGCCTTTTCATCTCAGCTCGCCGGCTTCACCCAGACGCTCCGGTCCTCGCGCACCTCGGGTACAGCGCGTGAACCGGAAAGCGATGCGCTGTAAGCCCGTGGCGCGCTCGGGTCTCAGGCCGCCCCGTGAGCGGTTTCCGCGTGCAGGCGGCGGTAGCGGCTGCCCTGGAAGACCAAAGGCTCGACGTCGGTGCGGGTGGCGATGCGGTGAATGCGGAGGATGACGACGGCGTGGTCGCCCGCCGGGACGTTGGCTTCCTGAACGCCCTCGATCCAGGCGGAGGCGCCGTCGATGAAGACGGCGTCGCCGGAGCCGCGGTGCAGGTGGATGTCGCGGAAGCGGTCGCCGTCGCGGGTGCCGAGTGTGCGGGCGGCGGCCTGCTGATCGGTGCCGAGCAGGCTCAGGCCGAGGTGGCTCGCGGCGGCGAGCTTGGGCCAGGTCGCCGAGGAGTTCTGCACGCAGAACGAGACCAGCGGCGGGTCGAGTGAGACGGGGACGAACGTGCTGACCGCGAGGCCGTGGGGAGTGCCGTCGATGTCGGCGCATACCGCGACCACACCGCTGGGGAAGTTGGCGAACGCGCGACGCAGACTGGCTCCGTCGGCGGGGAATTCGAACAGGTCATGCATGGTTCGCAGCCTTCGAGCTGTGGGTCAGTGCCTGGGCGACCGAACGCCACCGACCACTGTACCGGTCGATGACTCCGTCGTTGTGTAGCCTCGGATCCACTCCAGCACCGTGCCCCGATCGGGACGAGGGTTTGAATCTGCGCGATCGGATCAGGCGTCGGTGAGCGCGTCTTCTGCCGGCGAGACGGGAGTCATGCCGGCGAGCCGCTGAAGCACGCCGAGGGCGTGCGGGTGTTCGTCCGGGTCGAGGACCGCGAACAGGATACGTTGTACCTCATCGGCTTTCGGTAGCAGCTGAGCGTACTCACGGCGTCCGGTACGGGTCAGGGCGATCCTCCGCTCCCGTTTGTCGGCCGGGTTGACGGATCGCTTGATCAGGTTCTTCCGTTCGAGCGACGCGGCGGACTGCGCCATCGTCGAGGTGTCGGTCCGGACTCGGGCGGATATCTCGTGTTGCGTCATGGGTCCGTCGATGTAGACGACGTTCAGAATGGCGAACTGCGTGGGTGTGATCGAGTCCCCGACCGTGGCGTTCCAGATGGCATTATGTCGCTGGTAGAGCAGCCGGATCAGGTGACCGGGCGTCTCCGCGAAGATATGCGGCACCAGCGCCGAGGTGAGTGACTCCATTCGCTGATTAGATCACGCGCGCGCCGCCGTCCGGCGCAGGTTGGTCGTTTGCCCAAGAGGGTTACGTGGTCATCAACACTCGGTCGATAGTACGTGTACGTACCAACTCGGAGCGATCCGCTCATACCGAAATGTCTTGTGCCACAATGTATCTCGACTACTTCGCACAGACGATGGCGCTGACCCCCTAAAGTTCAGGGGTTGTCACCACCGATCACGCGGGGGTACTGTTCGGAGTCGATCGAAGTGGTGCTTCCGGGCCTGAGCCGGAATGCGCATCACTACATAGCCGCTGAGCGACTATGTCGCGTGAATCGATTACAGGGGGGACGGGGGTATCCTGCCAAGATATTGAATGCGCCCTGCTCGATGAATGTGTCCCACACATTCACGGGTGATAACGGTTGCCTTATTGCCGTTGTCCAGCTCTGCCGAGCTGGATAAAACGACCGCCTGGAAGCGCATCGCAATTATCGACCGCGCGCGCCCGTATGTCAGCGCGTCGCCACAATCACCACAGGAATTGAGCATGACGACCATGAGCACGGCCCGGGTCGAAGCACTCGAGCAGAACTTACTCGGCACCGACACGCAGTTACCCGCCACCCTTCCGAAGTTGCTCGGCGTGGCCACCGCGAACCCGCCGGACCGCTACAGCCAGCGCGAACTCGTCGACTTGCTGAAGATCACCGACCCCAAGATCCGCGGCGTTTTCCTCAACGGAGGCATCGAGCAGCGGTATCTGACCCTGCCCCCGCGCGGCGACGACGGCGAATTCCGCATCGAGACTCAAGGCGAGCTGCTGGAAAAGCACCGGAACCAAGGCGTTCGCACCGGCGCCGACGCGGTACGCCGTTGCCTGCGCGAGATCGGGCGCGACCTGCCCGACGTGCGCTACCTGGTGGCCGTCACCACCACCGGATTCCTCACCCCCGGCTTCAGCGCGCTGCTGATCAACGAGTTGGGGCTCGATCCGGACACGGCCCGGCTCGACGTCGTCGGTATGGGCTGCAACGCCGGGCTCAACGGGCTTTCCGCCGTGGCCAATTGGGCATCCGCACATCCCGGCGAGCTCGCTTTGCTCGTTTGCTCCGAGGCGTGCTCGGCGGCTTACGTATTCGACGGGACAATGCGCACCGCGGTGGTGAACAGCTTGTTCGGTGACGGCGCGGCCGCGCTGGCTGTGCAGGCGGGTGACGGCGGCGGCTCTGCCGCCATGCGCGAGGATCGCACGCCCGTGCTGCTGACCAGCAGCAGCTACATGATTCGGCACGCGGTCGGAGCGATGCGTTACGACTGGGACGACGACGCCGGAAAATTCAGCTTCTACCTCGACAAGGAAGTGCCCTACGAGGTGGGCGCGCACGCCGAGATCGTGATCGACAAGCTGTTGCGCGGTAGCGGATTACGGCGCAAGGACATCGCGCACTGGACCGTGCACTCCGGCGGCAAGAAGGTCATCGACGCGGTCAAGATCAACCTCGGGCTCACCTCCTACGATCTGCGCCACACCTCGAGCGTGATGCGCGATTTCGGCAACCTGTCCAGCGGGTCGTTCCTGTTCTCCTACCAGCGCCTGCTCGCGGAAGGACAGGTCCGCCCCGGCGACTACGGCGTCCTCATGACGATGGGCCCTGGTTCTCAGATCGAAGCCGCTCTTCTCCGTTTCTGATCCACGTCGGTCGAACTAGACACAGGGGGAACAATGACTACATCCGACGGACTCACAACCAACATTCTGGCCGCGGTGATACCCGCCGACCGACCGCTGTCCACCGAACTGATCGACACGGTGACCGCCATCGCGCTGCGCGCCGAAGACGCACCACAAGATCGACCGCACAGTGTCGTCCTGTACATCACCGGGCCACAAGCGGGACAGGACTTTTCGTGGCCCGGCTCGGTGGATATCGGCGTTGTCGGCAAATGGGAAGCCGCTTTGCGGCGGCTGGAACAGGTGCCTGCACCGATCGTCGCCACAGTCGACGGTGACGCCTACGGTCCGGCAGCCGAACTGCTACTCGTCTCCGACTACCGGATCCTGCGATCCGGGTCGATTTTCGGATTGGCCACCTCGCATGGCGGTACCTGGCCCGGGATGGCGCTGTATCGACTGGTCGCCCGACACGGCGCGGGGAATGCCAGGACACTCGCGGTACAGGGACGCTGCCTCTCGGCGTCCCAAGCGCTGGAGCAGGGCTTGGTGGACGCCTCGATCGATGACGATGCCCAAGCCGAAACCCAAGCGGTGCAAGCGGGTCTGGCACTGTTCGAGGCATCCGTTGGGTCCGAGATCGCCATCCGCCGACGTCTGGTCCTGGACGCGACGGCCACCCGATTCGAAGACGCGCTGGGCGCGCATCTGGCGGCGTCCGACCGAACGCTACGACGGCTCAGGAGCGCACTGTGACCACACTGCCGCAGTACCTCGGCGACCTCGGCTACGACCACGCCGAACTCCGAGCCGCCGCCACCGAATGTGGTCGCATCCTGCACGAGCTCGGGCCGGTCGCGGACCGTGACGACGACCGCGCCGCTCGAGCCGCTCGAGCCCACCATGCTGTGCGAGCCCTGCGCCGGGAATTCTTGCGCAAGCATCTTTCCGCGGTGTACCTCTCCGCTACCGACAACCTGCGCGAGTCGTTGCGATTGTCCGAGCTCGCCGCCACGGTCACCACCCAGTTTCCCGGCTTGCTGCCCGAGCCCGGTCAGCTCGCCGCCGACGCCTCCGCGGTCCAGGCGCATAAGGAAGGCTGGGAGATCGACCAGGGAATTTTCTTCCACGCGGTGTTCTCCGACCCGGTCGCGGGTGACCACCTACTGGACGCGATGCGCCGGCCCACCAGCCGCGCGCAGGCGCTGCTGCCCGACTTCGAGACCACCGGCCGAATCACATTGCCCGCGGCGACCCTGACCCGCTCCGGTCATGCCGCGACGATCACGATCACCAACACCCACTGCCTCAACGCCGAGGACAACCAGCACGTCGCCGATCTGGAAACCGCGGTCGACCTGGTGCTGCTCGACCAGCAGTCCACGGTCGGGGTAGTGCGGGGCGGCGAAATGACCCACCCGCGCTACCGCGGTAAACGAGTGTTCAGCGCAGGCATCAACCTCACACAGCTGCACCGGGGCAAGATCTCCTATGTCGAGTTCCTGCTCGGCCGTGAGACCGGGTACATCGCGAAGATCCTGCGTGGCTTGTCAGCCACCGAACCCGACGAGTGGCCACCGCGGCTGCACACCAAGCCGTGGATCGCCGCCGTGGATACCTTCGCGATCGGCGGCGGCGCGCAGTTGCTGCTGGTCTTCGACCGAGTGATCGCCGCCGCGGACAGCTACTTCAGTCTTCCGGCAGCTCAGGAAGGGATCGTCCCCGGTGCGGCCAACCTGCGGCTCGGGCGCGGCTCGACGTCGCGGCTGTCGCGCGATGTGATCCTCTGGGGCAGGAAAATTCGCGCCACCGAACCCGAGGCACGGTACGTGTTCGACTCCGTCGTCGAACCCGACACGATGGACGCCGAAATCGCCTCGGCTGCTGAGCAACTGGCCGCCGACGCGGTGGTGGCGAACAAACACATGATCGTGACCGCCGAGGAACCGCAGGACGAATTCCGCCGCTATATGGCCGAGTTCGCCTTGCATCAGGCGCTTCGGCTCTACGGCCTGGACGTGCTGGCGAAGGTGGGCCGGTTCAGCGCGGGAGCACACCGGTGACCCCGATGCCGCACCTCGCCACCGTGGTCTATCGCAAGCACGGCCGCGTTGCCACCGTAGAACTCGATCGCCCCGAAGTGCTCAACGCCATGAACTTGCGGATGCACACCGAACTCGCGCAGGTGTGGGACGACATCGAACGCGATGACGACATCTGGTTAGCGGTTCTCAGCGGACGCGGCGGTCGTGCTTTCTCGGTCGGGCAGGACCTGAAAGAGCTATCCCAGCGCATCGCCGGCGGCGACGGACATTCCACGTTCGGCAGCGCGGGCAAACCCGGCTACCCGCGGATCACCGAACGGTTCGGATTCGCGAAACCGCTGATAGCCAAGGTCACCGGATATGCGCTCGGTGGCGGCTTCGAGCTTGCTCTCGCCTGCGACATCGTGATCGCCGCCGACAACGCCGAGTTCGGTCTCACCGAAGCCAAACTCGGCCTGGTCCCCGGCGCGGGCGGCGTCTTTCGGTTGGCGCGACAGGCTCCCTACCGGATCGCGCTCGGCCACCTGCTCACCGGTCGGCGGATGACCGCCGCACGCGCCGCCGAACTCGGCCTGGTCAACGAAGTCGTTTCCGCCGCCGACCTCGACGTGTGCACCGACACCTGGGTCGACGACATCCTCGCGTGCGCACCGCTGTCGGTGCGCGCCATCAAGGAGGCCGCGGCCTCGTCCCTGACCATGCCGCTGCCCGAGGCATTCACCGCCCCATACCACTGGGAAGCCCTGCGCGCCCACTCCGCCGATGCCCGAGAAGGTCCACGCGCGTTCGTCGAGAAGCGACCACCGATCTGGACAGGCCGCTGAGCGGCGCGACGACCAGGGTACAGAACTACCAGAAACGAAAGGATCATGAGTTCATCTACACCGCCCCGCAGACTGGGCCGCGACATCATTTTCGACTATCTCCGCGAGGTGGGTACCGAGTACGCGTTCGGTGTGCCGGGCACCCACGAGATTCCGTTGCTCGACGGAATGACCATTCCCGAGAACGGTGTCGAGTACGTACCGTGCCTGCACGAGAACATCGCACTCGGCGCGGCCATGGGCTACGCGCGGATGTCGGGGCGCCCCGGCGCGGCGATCGTGCACATCACGCCGGGCACGGCCAACATCATCGGCAACCTGTTCAATGCCTATCGATCCAACATCCCGCTCATCGTGTTCTGCGGACAGCAGCACAGCGAGCTGCTGATCCAGGAACCGATCCTGGCCTCTGACCTGGTCCACACGGCCGAGCAGTACACGAAGTGGGCGCATGAGATTCGCAGTGTCGACGAGATGCCACTGGTGCTGCAGCGTGCCTTCAAAGAACTCCTGGTCCCGCCGTTCCGGCCGGTATTCGTGTCGCTGCCATGGAATTTCCTGGTCGAAGCGCCTGCCATGCAGCAGCCGGGGCGTGTCACACGCATCGCACACGGCGTGGCCGCCGACCCGGCTGGTGTCGCGGCCGCCGCGCAACAGCTCGCGCACGCGAAGAACCCGGTGGTGCTCGTCGGAGACGGAGTCGGCGAGGCGGATGCGTGGCCGGAGATCGAGCGGTTGTCGAATGTGCTCGGCGCCGCGGTCTATTCGGAGAACCAGGCCAGCCGGATGAACTACCCGAACGATCTGCCGCACTGGCAGGGCGAGCTGGTGCCCACCCAGGACGGGGTGCACATGCAGCTGGCCGACTTCGACGCCATCTTCCAGATCGGCGTGAACTCCCAAGCTCAGATCCTGGTCTTCCGGTGGGAGAAAGGCCCGATCATCCCGCCCTCGCTCGCACAAGTGACGCTGCACAACGATCCGTGGGAAATCGGTAAGAACTCGTATGCCGATGTGGGTGTGCTCGGCGACATCAAGCGCAGTCTGCCGCTGATCATCGACGCCATCATCGATCATTCTGCGTACGACGAAGCCGCGGCGGCACAACGCAATCAACGCCTTCTCGCGCTCAATGCCCGCCGGGACGAGGCATTCCTCGTGGCGGGACCCACCGAACGCGGGCACGAGCCGACTATTCCGGACTACGTCGTGCCGATGGTGCTCGCCGAGGTGCAAAAGACGCTGGAGAAGCCACTGACCGTGATCAACGAGGACTTCGCGATCTCGGCGGCGATCCAGAAGGCGATCGCCTACGACGCACCTGATGCCTACTTCTGCACCTCAGGCGGCTCCCTCGGGTTCTCATTGCCCGCTTCGATAGGTATCAGTCTTGCCACAAACAAGCACCGCTATGTCGTGACCATAGTCGGCGATGGTTCGGCCCTGTTCCACACCAATTCATGGTGGACCACGAGCAAACTGGCGCTGCCGGTCCTGTACCTCGTGATGAACAACCACGAGTACAAGACCCTGATGACCGGTCTGTCCGCCATCGAACAGATCTACGGCTGGCGGCCGACCAACGACGCCTGGTATCTGCGGTTGGGTCGGCCTGCCCAGGATTTCGCGGAGATCGCCGAGAGCTTCGACATCGACGGCGAAGTGGTGACCAAGACCGCGAAACTCGCCGACGCGCTCAGGCGGGGGTTCAAGGCCCTCGACGGGGGCGAACCCTACGTGATCGACATCCGCATCGCTTCGGCATCCGCACCCCCGATCGACATGCTGCTGGCCGATAAGCCCGACGTCGACTCGGCCCTGATAGAACGGCTCCAGGCGATGGGTCCGCCGTGATCGGCGAGGCCGCCACGCCGCCTTCCTACGCCCGCGCTCCGCGTGGGCGCATCGCACCCGGAGGAAGAGAAATATGACCGAGGCAAGCCAGCGTTCCTTGCAGCTGAATCGCCGCACACTGCTCGGCAGCGCCGCTGTCGCCGCGCTCGGTGCCGCAGGAATCGGAGGGTTCTTGTTCACCGAGAGCGTGATCGGGCCGTGGCGGCTGACCGCGCGCAGACTGGTGGATCGCCTGCAGGACACCGCGGGCGGCACCTTCCCCGGTTGTCGACGTAACCACGCCAAAGGCGTCGCCGTCGCCGGTTACTTCGACAGCAACGGCAATGGCGTCGAGTTGTCGAAGGCATCCGTGTTCCGGCCGGGTCGCTACCGGCTCGACGGCCGGTTCTCCCTCGCGGGCGGCAACCCGCACATGCCCGACGTGCCGGCCGCCCCCCGTGGACTGGGGTTGCGGCTGTTTCTCCCCGGCGGGGAGCAGTGGCGGATGGCAATGATCAACGTCCCCGTCTTCCTGGACGCCACCGCGCAGGACTTCTACGACCGCACACTCGCTTTCGCGCCGGATCCGGCCACCGGCAAGCCCGACACCGCCGTGATGAGCCGGTACATCGCGGCACACCCGAAGACCGCCGCAGCGCTGAGCATCATCGAACAAGGCGCGCCTCCAGCGACCTTCGCGGAGACGGCATTCTTCGGGCTCAACGCCTTCGAGTTCGCCAACGCCGACGGCGACGCCGTACCGGTGCGCTGGCGGCTCGTCCCGGACAATCCCGCTCCGCTCGCCCAACCCGTCGGCGAGAACGCGCTGTTCGACGGCTTGGTCGCCGGCATTCAGGCCGCGCCGCTGCGCTGGAAACTCGTCGTGACGGTGGGCGAACGCGGCGTCGACCCTACCGATGACGCCACCAAGGCGTGGCCGCCCGGTCGCCGCGAGGTGCAGGTAGGCGCAGTGGTGGTGGAGCAGGCGCACACCGAATCCGCGGACAACGTGCAGAACGTGAACTTCGATCCGCTGGTGCTGCCCGACGGCATCGCGCCTTCCGATGACCCGCTCCTGCAGGCGCGCTCGGCAGCCTACGCCGAGTCGTACCGCCGCCGAGCAGGCGAAACGAAACCCACCGGAGCCGTTGTGGTGAAGGAGGTCTGACGATGACGCTGCGCGAACGCACCGTCGACACCACGCGCTTCAGCGTTGTCGCGCGAATTCTGCACTGGACAATGGCAGCCCTGATCCTGGCGATGATCGGTATCGGCGCGGCGATGGTCGGCTACCTCGGCGCCTACAACCGGTTACTGACCTGGCACAAAACCATCGGGCTCGCCATCCTGCTGCTCGCTGTCATCCGCATCGCCTACCGCATCCGCCGCCGGCCACCACCGCAGATCGAAACTATGCGGAAACCCGAGCGGCTCGTCGCGACCGGATCCGAGATCCTGATGTACGCGCTGTTCTTGGCTCAACCGCTCGTCGGGTGGGCACTGGTTTCGGCATCCGGTATTCCCATCCACATCCTCGCAGGTCTGCGCGTTCCGGCGATCGCGCAGACCGATCCCCAGCTCTATGCCGCGTTGCGGACCCTGCACAGCGCGCTCGCCTATCTGCTGCTGCTCGCGCTGACCGCCCACATCTGCGCGGTCGCTTTCCACGCAATGGTCGTGCGCGACAAGCTACTTCGCCGCATGACCTTTCCGATCCCCCGCCGATAGATGGGCGGCCCAATCGACCTCGGAATCGTGCTGGTGGGCGCGACCCTGCGCGCGCCGTTGACCAGCGTTGGACCACTGATGCCGGTCATCACCGGCGACACCGGCCTATCCAGCGCGTACGCGGGGCTGCTCACAGCGCTGCCGCTGCTGATCTTCGCCGTAGTCCCGGTGCTGGTGCTGCGCACCGTGCATCACGGGCCTGAACGGCTCGTGCGGCTCGCGCTGGTCGCGATGCTGGTGGGGCTGGTGGTTCGCTCGACGCCCGGGCAGACATGGCTGTTCGCCGGGACGGCGGTGATCGCGGTGGCGATCGGGTTCGCGAATGTGCTGCTGCCCGCGATCGTCCGCGGCAGCGTCTCTTCCGCGCGTGTCACAGCGGTCACCGGCGCCTGGGTCGCGGCGATGTGCGCGGCGGCGGCCGTTTCCTCCGGGATCGCCGTTCCGTTGGCCGATGTTCTGCCTGGCGGGTGGCGCCAGGCGCTCGCCGCCACCGCACTGCTGACCGTCGCCGCGTTGCTGGTGTGGCGGCTTCGGACCGGACCCGTCGCTGAGCCGCTTACCGTCCGCCGGGTGCCGATGCCATGGCGTTCGGCCTTGGCCTGGCAGGTCAGCGCTTTCATGGGTCTACAGGCGCTGGGGTTCTACACCACGCTCGCCTGGCTACCCAGCATCCTGCACGACAACGGGGTGACGCCGCGGACCGCCGGCTGGTCGCTGTTCGTCTTCCAGATCCTCGGCTTGGCGGTCATCAACGCGATGCCGTGGCTCACCCGCACAGCCGCGGCGAAACGGTGGCTTGCGGTCGCCGCCTCGGTACTCGATGCCGCAGGGTTCCTGCTGCTCGCGCTCGCCCCCAGCTCGGCTCCGCTAGCGATCTTCCTGCTGGGTGCAGGAGCTGGGGCGTGCCTGGCCATGGCCATGGCATTTCAGAGTGAACGCGCCGGTGATATCGGCCAGGCGGCCGCGCTGGCCGCCATGGCCCAGACGGTCGGGTTCGCCATGGCCGCCGCGGGACCAACCCTGGTGGGCGTGCTCCACACCCGAACACACGGTTGGGCACCCGCACTGGTCGCGCTCACCGCGATGACCCTGGTACAGGCGGCCGCGGCAGCCGGAGCCGGGCGGTCCGAAGTTGTCCGGCCCGATCGGCATGTGGGTCTACCGATGATCCGGTACGGCCGATTCGGCGGCATGGCAGCAGGCCCACCCGTGACCGCGAAGCCCGCCGCCACGCACCCGCCCGGGACACCGGGCCTCGAGCAGGAGCGTTCCTAGTCGTTTTGCAGTCGGTGCCGCCAGCTACAGTCGCGACGTGGCTGGTTCGCAGTACTCGTTCACGGCGGAAGTGTGGGAGCACCACGGGGATAGCGCATGGCATTTCGTGTCGCTTCCCGAGGACGTGGCCGATGAGATCGAGGAGCGGTATGCGCAGCGGGCGGGCGGGTTCGGGGCCGTGCGGGTGCATGTGGTCGTCGGCAACAGCCGATGGTCGACGTCGCTGTTTCCGGACAAGTCCCGGGCGACCTACGTGCTGCCCATGAAGAAGGCGGTGCGGATCGCGGAAGGGCTGGAAGCGGGTTCGGCCGCCCGGATCGAACTCACTGTCGCCCTGTGAGGTCCGAAAACGCCGCCTCGATCTGATCAGCGCGGCTGCGCCGCAGACATGCACTCACCGGCGATCCGGCCGCTGGCGGCGCGCGCCTTGTCCGCGTCTTCCTTGGTCATCCCCAGCGTCTCCTGGTTGGGAGACTTCGCGTCGTACTCGTCGCTGATCATGACCCGCAGTCCGGCCTGCGAAATACCCTGCTCGACGAACACCTTCGCGGCGCAGTCGGCCAGTTGCTTGTTCTTGAGGCCTTTGTCCTGCAGCGATTGAGCGAGATCGGCCTGCGTCACCGTGGCCGCCGCCGTGTCCTTGTCGCTGCCGCATGCCGCGAGCACCGGCAGCGCGATCAGCGCCGCGGCGATCATGCAGATCCGCACCTGACTCCTCTTCCTCGACTGGCCACCGTCAGTGGCGAGGCCACCATAATGCCCCACGGCGCCCAGCGGTAGTCGTCCGCCGTGCCCAGCCTCGGATACCTTGCCGGACAATGCTTTACGTGACCGGTGCTCACAGGTCCATGGCCGCTCGCAACGCCGTGTCGAGCCGCTCCAGAGTCTCGGGGTCCACCACGTCGACCCGCTCGGCCAGCCAACCGCGGAAGATGCGCCCGATATTGCCTGCATGTACCCAGCCGTGATCCTGCACCGGAACCGCGAGGATGTCCTGCGGATCCTCCTCGATCACCTCGGCGGCGATCAGCCACGGACGCGGCGATTCGTTGATGCCATCACTGCTGATCAGCACGACCGTTCGGCGGCGAGGCGAACCATGCGGGTTGTAGATCCACAGTTCACCCCGACGCACGCATCGCCTCCTCCGCGGCCGCCAGCTCTGCCGCGTCCGCCGCGGCCTCCGCGGTCACGTCCGAGACCGGACCGACGCCGGTACGCACAGCTTCCCGCCGCGCGGCCTTCGATATCCACGCCGAGGGCGACATACCCGCGCGGGCCGCGGCCTGCTCTGCGTACGACCACGCGGCTTCGTCGAGCGAGAGGGTGACCTTACGGGTTGCCATACCAATTATCGTACCGGCCATGCCGGGACCGGCGCCAGGCCAGTTCTCCCAGCAAGCGCGGTGCTCAGCGATGGCTACAGTATCGCGGCACGGCGCGGCGGATTGGAACTGATGGCTGGTGACCGCTGTTAGGGTTGGCGCATGACGACGTTGCACCATCACCGGGTCGGCGCGGGGGAACCGCTGGTGCTGGTACACGGCGTCGGAAGCCGGTGGCAAATATGGGAGCCGATCATCGACACCCTCGCCGCTTCGTACGACGTGATCGCAGTCGACCTGCCGGGTTTCGGTGGATCGAATCCGCTCGCGCACACCACCGTCGACAACCTCACCGACGCGTTCACCGAATTCCTCGCGGCGCAAGGAATCGATCGGCCGCATTTGGCGGGCAATTCGATGGGCGGTCTGATCGCGCTGAATCTGGGAGCGCGCGGGCTGGCCCGCTCGGTCACCGCGTTTTCGCCGATCGGTTTCTGGGACACCGCTGGTCGCGTGTGGTGCCAACAGTCGCTGGGCAAGTCACAGGCGCTCGCGCGTCTGGTCCGGCCCACGCTCCCGTTCGTGCTCGGAAACGCCGTGGGCCGGACCGTATTCCTCTCGCTGATCTTCGGCAAGCCCTGGGCCCTGGACGCCCAGGTGGCGTTGGAAACCGCTGTCGGCGCGGCCGAGGCGACCGGATTCGACGAGGCGCTCGCCTCGTTCACCGACGCACGGCTGTACGAAATCGGCTCGCTCGCCGAGATTCCGGTGACTATCGCCTGGGGTAACCGCGACATCCTGCTCACTTACGCCACCCAGAGTCGCAGGGCCCGTCAGTTGCTGCCGACTGCCGAACACGTCACGTTGCGCGGCAGCGGCCACAGTCCGTTCCCTGACGACCCCGCCGCCTGCGCACAGGTCCTGGTCGAGACGATCAGTCGGGCGCGGTAAGCGTCCAGGCCGCCGGGCGCGGCACTCTCAGTGTCCCTGCCATTGCGGTTCACGCTTCTGCGCGAACGCCAGCGCACCCTCGGCGGCGTCCTTGGAGAACAGCGCGGGCAAGGCGATCTCACCCTGTCTCGCGAACGCCTCCGCGATCGGCCAATCCGGTGACTCGTCGATGATCCGCTTGCTCGCGGCCACCGCGAGCGGTGCGGCCGCGACGATCTCGCCCGCCAGCTCCAATGCGGCGGACAGCGCGGCGCCGGGCTCGGTGACCCGGTTGACCAAGCCGAGCTGGTAGAGCCGTTCGGCGCCGACCCGTCCGCCGGTGAGCGCGAGTTCGGCGGCCATGCTGCGCGGTAGCCGCTGGGTCAACCGCAGCACGCCACCGCCCGCGGCGACCAGACCGCGCTTGACTTCCGGGATGCCGAATTGCGCGTCCCGCGCGGCGACGATGAGGTCACCCGACAGCGCCAGCTCGAAACCACCGGCCAGCGCGAAGCCCTCGACCGCCGAGATCATCGGCTTCGCCGGGGGCTTCGCCGTGATGCCGAGCGGACCGCGGGTCTGCGTGATCGGCATCTCGCCCTTCGAGGCGGCGACGAGATCCATTCCGGCGCTGAATGTTCCGCCCGCGCCCGTGAGCACGAGCACGCGTGCGGCCGCGTCGGCTTCGAACGCGTCGACGGCGGCCTCGATGGCCTGCGCTGTGGCCAGGTTGATCGCATTGCGCGCCTCGGGACGGTTGACCGTCAGCACGGTGATCGCATCGCGCCGTTCGACATCTACCAGGTCGGTCATGGCGCTCCTCTCGGTGAGCGGGGTGAACATATCCACGGCGTCGTCGGCGTTCTCGCCCAGCGGGTCGCCCGCCGGCCGCCGCGGTGGTGTCGGTATCCGACTCCCGGACCAGTATGCGGGTCCCGCAAGTACGCAGCACAACAGCTTCCGACAGAACTGACTCGTTAGTAATATTCGAGAATGGATACCAATATCGCGCTGCGGTTCGAGAACGAGCGGGCTTATGTCACGCTCGACCGGCCGGACAAGCACAACGGACTGACCGTCGACATGATTAGCGGACTGATTTCTAGTGCGAAAACAGTGGCCCGTCGCCGCGAAGTGCGCGCGGTCGTCCTTTCCGGCAATGGGCCTAGCTTCAGCAGCGGTCTGGACATTGCGGCGGCCTCCAGCGATCCTCTGGCAATTATGCGCAATTTCGTGCCACTGCCCTGGCGTGGCACGAACGCCTTCCAAGAGGCGTGCTGGGCGTGGCGCCGCCTGCCCGTCCCGGTGATCGCGGCGGTTCACGGGCGCTGCTACGGCGGCGGACTCCAACTCGCACTCGCCGCGGATGTCCGTTTCGCCCACCCCGGCGCGGAGTTCTCCGTAATGGAGGCCAAGCACGGCCTCGTCCCCGACATGACCGGCGCGGCGACACTGTCCCGGCTGGTCGGCTTGGACAAGGCTCTCATGCTCACGATGACCGCGGACACCGTCGACGCCGCCTACGCGGCGAGAATCGGCTTGGTCACCGAGGTGGTCACGGATCCGGTCGCCGAAGCGGAGAAGCTCGCCGATCGCATCGCGGCCCGACCGCCGCACGCTGTCGCGGCCGCCAAGCGGCTCTTCGAGAAGAGCTGGCAGGCCTCGCCGCGGCGCACCTTCGCCGTCGAGCGTGCCACCCAGCTCCCCTTAATTGTGCGAAAAGCTGTCAGCAATATGACAGCAATATAGCTTTACGCTAACCAATGTGAGACAGAAGCCCCGAACCCGCCGGTTCCGCTGCTACCATTTGCACGATTTGCCAGCCAGTCGAACCAGCGGTGCGAGGCACACTGCGAAGGAGTCTGTGTATCGCGGGACGTCTGTGTTTCGCACCGCCCTCGGCAAGAAACCGGAGGGCTCACAGACATTGATCAGGACCGCATCCTTGCTGCTCTCGGCGCTGGCGGGTGTCTCGGCCTTGCTCTTCCCAGCTACTACCCCCGCCATCGCCAACCCAAACGCCATCAACCCGATTCCCGTGCTCAACGGCACGACCGGACTGCCCAATCTGGTCGGCCGTAGCAGAGCGGTATTCCAGGTGACGGGTATGGCCAGTCCGAACAACACCCAGAACTACAACGTTCTCGGGACCGACCTGGGCATCATGTGGGACAACGGGCACGGCGAAATGCTCACCGCGTTCGGCGACACCGCAGGCTTCGGCTTCCCGAATCTGCTCGCGGGCAGCATGTGGGCCTGGCGCAGCAATATCCTGCTCCGCAGCCACACCACGCATCCGGCCGAGGGCATCTATTTCGACAGCGTGGTCCGCGACATGCTCGGCCAAGCGCGTGACCTGATTCCCAGCCCGAAGATTCCCTTCCTGGAGATCAGCCGCATTCCCACCGCGGGCATCGCGGTCGACGGCGCGCAGTACATGAGCTTGATGTCGGTGCGGAGCTGGGACGACGTGGGCCGGTGGAGCACCAACTTCTCCGGGCTGGCCGTCTCCGGCGACAATGGCGAGACCTGGGCGGAATTACCGGAAACCCGCCGCCCGAACGAGGGCGGAAACGCCAACTTCCAGATGAACGCGTTCCTCGCCGACGGCGCCTACATCTACGAATACGGCACCCGATCCGGACGCAATCACACCGCTCATGTGGCTCGGGTCCGCGCGCAGGACATCGCAAATCTCGGCGAGTACGAATACTGGGACGGCGACCGCTGGCGTAAGAACGACGTGAACGCCGCGGCACCCATCATGTGGGGTGTCGGCGAGCTGTCGGTGATGTACAACTCCTATCTCGGACAGTTCATTTCGCTCACCACCGACCCGTTCAATTCCGTGGTGATGCGCCGCGCCTCCTCTCCGGTCGGCCCGTGGAGCGCACCCGAAGTGCTGATCGACACGCGAGAATTGCCGAGCGCGTACGCACCATCGATCTTTCCGTACCAGACAGGCCGCGACCTGTACTTCCTCACGACGGTGCACAGCCAATACAACGTCGTGCTGATGCGCACGACCCTGTAGCGCGTGCCACACCGATCCAACGCGGCTTGACCTCAACAACGGTTGATGTATGAGGCTGAACCGCGTTGGATCGTTCACGTCTCGGGAGGCTTCATGCTCACCACCACAGTCGACGTCCGCGCCTGGCTGCGCGACAACGCCATTGCGATCGACAGCACCGACCCCGACTTTCTCGGCCCGGACCTCGACGCACTGATCGCGCGGCTCGGCGCCGCGACGGTGGTCGGGCTCGGCGAGTCGACGCGGTTCTCCCGGCAGACCTTCGGAGTGCGCGAGCGGATATTCCGCGCCCTGGTCGAACGGTATGGCTTCCGCGCGTTGGCGATTCAGGACAGCGCGCGTTCCGGCGAACGCTGGGACCGTTTCGTCACCGCCGGAGACGGCGACCCGGAAACGGTGCTCGCCGGTGCGTGGCGCCCATGGCGAACCGAGGAATCGGTAGCGACGCTGCGCTGGATTCGCGCGTACAACCTGGCCCATCCGGACGACCCGGTGCGAATCTTCGGCGTCGAACCTCCGCACGCCGAGCCGAGCGACTACGACGCGGTGCTGGCGTACGTGCGCGACACGGCTCCGGACCGGTCGGCCGCGATCGAGGCGCACCTCGCACCGATCCGCACGGCGCATCAGATCGACGAGCACGTCCAGCGCCATCAGGGCATCCACCCCGGACGACCGTTCGCCGAGCACGCCGAGGACGCCGTCGCCCTGCTCGAGACGTTGCCGGACACGCCGGAACGCGTCACCGCGCTCGCCCACGCCCGCCTGATCCTCGACTTCCACCGGCAGAGCGTCGCGAGCCAGGGCTTCGCCCGCGATGAGCGTCCGTCCGCCGAGACAGTGCTGAATCGGCAGCGCACGACCGGCGCCAAGATCGTCTACTGGGACGGGCTCGCCCATACCACCAACCTCCCGATCTCTTTCGGTCCGGCCGAATTCCGCGGCACCGGAAGCCATTTGCACGACCACTTCGGCGACGCATACGTGTCGGTCGGCATCGGCTTCCACCACGGCGACCTCGGCGTGGCCGTGGCGCCCGACCCGCTGCCCGACCTGGTCGACGCCGCGCTCGGCGCCGTCGAGCTGCCCGTGTACTACCTGGACCTGCACACCGACGCGCCGGAATCGGTGCGCGCCTGGCTGGCCGGTCCCGCGAAGGTACGCACCATCAGCGGCGTCTACGACCCGGCCGCGGACGCCGAGGCGAACATCCGGCTGGCATCCCTCGCCGCAGCGTTCGACGTGCTGATCCACGTCCGCGAGACCGCGCCGGTGCACTGGCTGTAATTTTTGGCCGCGACTTCGTCGCGGCGTGTTCGCGGCTGTGTCTGATTTGCAGCGCCTGCGGCGCTGCGTGTTCGCGGCCCCCTTATGGCTCGCGTCCGAGCGACCGCCGCTGGCGACTTCGTCGCGGACGCGGCGGCCGCTCGGACGCGAGCCGGGCCGCGAACAGGGAATGCTCGGTCTCGCTGCGCTCGAAAACGGGGGTCAGGCCGATGCCGGTTGCGGTGGGGTGGTAGAGGCGGGATCCAGGTGTTTCGCTGTTTGGCTGGGGGCGGCGTCTTGTCTGGTGGCGGTATCTGTGGGCCACTCGGATGGGAGGAATCTGGGGAAGCAATCGGACGGGAGAAGGGCGATCGGGTGGATGTTCGGTCTGACTTCGCTCGCAAACGAGCGGAGTTGGTTGCATCCGCTGGCAATCTCGGGGACCGCCGACCCTGAGTCAATAGACTCGCGACTATGGATGCGGCCGATTGGGACGAGCGCTATGCGCAAACGGAATTGGTCTGGGGCGCACCGCCGAACAACACCGTGGTGGAACATGTCTACGGATTGGAACGGCGATTGCCGCTGCAGCCCGCCACACCTGACGGCGAACCGCTGGAGTTCCCTCGCGCACTCGACTTGGCGTGCGGTGAGGGCCGCAACGCCCTATGGCTGGCCACGCACGGTTGGCAGGTGCACGCGGTCGATTACTCCCAGGTGGGCATCGACAAGGGGCGCACGGTGGCGTCACGACTGTCCCGCTCGGTCCGCGGTCGGATCACCTGGCAGTGCGCAGACGTCACCGACCTGGGCGCGGCGGGTGTCACGGGGCCGTTCGAGCTGGTGCTGATGGTCTTCCTACACCTGCCCGTCGAGCAGCGCCGCGCGGTGGTCCGTAAGGCGGCAGGCCTGCTGGCTCCCGAAGGCACCTTGTTCGTCCTCGGCCACGACACCACCAACCTCACCGACGGCTGCGGCGGCCCCCAAGAACCCGCCATCCTCTTCACCCCCGACGACATCGTCGCCGACCTCGGCCCCGCGATCGCCGCCCACCGCATCAGCGTGCGCATCGCCGACCGGGTCTACCGACCGACCGAAGCCCGCGAAGCCATCGACGCGCTGGTCATTGCCACCCGGCCCGCCGAATAGGCGGCAACAGAGCCCGGCCGCTGCTCCTGACGCGATGCTGGTCGCTGCGCCCCGGCCTGCCGCCGGGGCGGTGCCCACCCCGTGGATTCCGCGACCCGACCTGCCCCGCACGCTCACCTGGGCAGCGGGTACCGGCCGGCTCAGGACCAGCGCTCCAACCACGGGGTGACGGTCTCGGCGATGAGATCGAACCCGGCGCGGAAAGAGTGCGGCTGGCCAGGGATGACCCGCACTTCGGCGGCGTCGGCCGGATCGGGAATGCCGAACGGGTCGTTGGCGCCGTTGACGACCACCACCTCGATGTCTCCGGGGGCGACCAGCTCGTCCCGGCGGGAGTTCTCCGGCTTGCCCGGCGGGTGCAGCGGGAACGAAAGCGCGAGCACGCCGCGAGCCCCGGCCGCGACAGCCGTGCGGCAGGCGACCCGCGCCCCATTGCTGCGCCCACCTTGGATCAGGGGAATGCGCTTGCGGCCGCGTAGCCGAGCGACGATCTCTAGCCACGCCTCGTCCTGCTTGACCGCCGAACCAGGTGCGCGACGCCCGGCGACCCGATACGGCTGCACCACCCGCGCCACCGCGCCGCCCAACCGCAGCGCCGAATCACGCACCACGAGAAGGTCTTTCGAGTCCACTCCGCCACCAGCACCATGCGTGAGCAGCAGCAGGAACGCGGGCCCGCGCGGCTGCTCGAGCTCGACCTCGGCCGGTCCGGCATTCGTCTCGATGCGCACCGTCTTTATTGTGCATCGCCTGCGCGCTGAGTGTTCGCTACCCTGGTGGCTCGCGTCCAGGGCCGCGCCGAATGCGCGTGCATCAAACACTGTAAAACGCGTCACATTGCCTGCTCAGTTCTTTGCGCGTTCATTACCGACCGGTAATATGGCGCATAAGTTACCCGCGAGTAGCATGCGGAAAACCGGCACGGCTACCCGGTGGAGCGACAACGGGCGGGAACGGCAACCAACCGACCGCACCAACTCAACGGAGAGTGAGTACTGACAATGGGTCACTACAAGAGCAACGTCCGCGACCTGGAGTTCAACCTCTTCGAGGTCTTGGGCCTCGGGTCCATCCTGGATAGCGGCGCCTACGGCGATCTCGACGCGGACACCGTCAAGGAGATGCTGAACGAGGTGCGTCGCCTGGCGGAGGGCCCGCTCGGTGAATCGTTCGCCGACGCCGACCGCAACCCGCCGGTCTTCGACCCCGCGACCCACACGGTCACGCTGCCCGAATCCTTCAAGAAGAGCTACCGCACCCTCCAGGATGGCGGCTGGGACAAGCTGGGCATCACCGAGGAGCTCGGCGGCCTGCCGATCCCGCGCGCGGCCTACTGGGCCATTGCGGAGCTGCTTCTGGGTGCGCAGCCGGCCGCGTTCATGTACGCCGCCGGCCCGGGCTTCGCGAACATCTTCTACAACAACGCCACCGAAGAGCAGAAGGGCTGGGCGAAGATCGCCGCCGACCAGGGCTGGGGCGCCACCATGGTGCTGACCGAGCCCGATGCCGGTTCCGACGTGGGCGCCGGCCGCACCAAGGCGATCCAGCAGGAGGACGGCTCCTGGCACATCGAGGGCGTGAAGCGCTTCATCACCTCCGCCGACTCCGACGACCTGTTCCCGAACATCATGCACCTGGTGCTGGCCCGCCCCGAGGGCGCGGGAGCCGGCACCAAGGGCCTGTCGCTGTTCTTCGTGCCGAAGTTCCACTTCGACCACCAGACCGGCGAACTGGGCGAGCGCAACGGCGCCTTCGTCACCAACGTCGAGCACAAGATGGGCCTGAAGGTCTCGTCCACCTGTGAGGTCACCTTCGGCGGGCACGGCATCCCGGCCAAGGGCTGGCTGGTGGGCGAGGTGCACAATGGCATCGCGCAGATGTTCGACGTCATCGAGCACGCTCGCATGATGGTGGGCACCAAGGCCATCGCGACCCTGTCGACCGGCTACCTGAACGCCCGCGACTACGCCAAGGAGCGGGTCCAGGGCGCGGATCTGACCCGGATGACGGACAAGGCCGCGCCGCGCGTGACCATCACCCACCACCCGGACGTGCGGCGCTCGCTGGCCACCCAGAAGGCGTACGCCGAGGGTTTGCGCGCGGTCTACCTCTACACCGCGGCGCACCAGAATGCCGATGTGGCACAGCTGGTTTCCGGTGCGGACGCCGACCTGGCCGCCCGCGTCAATGACCTGCTGCTGCCGATCGTCAAGGGTGTCGGTTCGGAGCGGGCCTACCAGTACCTCACCGAGTCGCTGCAGACCCTGGGTGGTTCCGGCTTCCTGCAGGACTACCCGATCGAGCAGTACATCCGGGACGCGAAGATCGACTCGCTGTACGAGGGCACCACCGCCATCCAGGCGCAGGACTTCTTCTTCCGCAAGATCGCCCGCGACCGCGGCGTCGCGCTGGCCCACGTGGCCGGCCAGGTGCAGAAGTTCATCGAGTCCGAGGCGGGCAACGGCCGCCTCAAGGGCGAGCGCAAGCTGCTGGCCACCGCGCTGGAGGACGTGCAGGCCATGGCCGCCACGCTCACCGGCCACCTGATGGGCGCCCAGGAGCAGCCGAGCGAGCTGTACAAGGTCGGCCTGGGTTCGGTGCGCTTCCTGCTCTCGGTCGGCGACCTGCTCGTCGGCTGGCAGCTGCTGCGTCAGGCCGAGATCGCCATCGCCGCGCTCGACAACGGCGCGACCGGCGCCGACCAGGCGTTCTACCAGGGCAAGATCGCCGTCGCGCAGTTCTTCGCGCGCAACATCCTGCCGGAGCTGACCGCCACCCGCGCCGTGCTGGCCACCCTGGACAACGACCTCATGGAGCTGGACGAAGCCGCCTTCTGATTCAACTCGCACACCGCATAAAAGGCGCAGCCGGGTGTAGCCCGTCCGAAGACTGCGCCGGGCCGAGCGAAGGCGAGGCAGCCGCACACGACGGCCCGGAGATCATCTCCGGGCCGTTTGTCGTCTAGGTTGTCGATTCGTGACGTCCGATCACGGCTCCGTGCCGATGCTCTCCGGTAGATTGCGTGCTCCCGGGAGGCGGCAGGAACCTCCCGATTCACATAGTTCGGCACGGAAAGTGCCGGCAGAGGTGCCCGAGGTGATGCGCAACGCGACTGGGATCGGCGCTTACTTGCGCGAACGACGACTCGCCGCTGGATTGACGGCCACCCACCTGGCCGAACGCGCCGGACTCGCCGAGCCGGTGCTGGACCAGGTCGAAACGGGCGCGGTCACGCCGAGTTACCCGCTGCTCGAGCAGCTGTTCGACGCGCTCGAAGTGCCGACCTGGTACCGCAGGCACATCGTCGTGCTGACCTTGCCGAACTTCTTCGAAGCCGCCTACGGACCAGGACCCGAGGTGCCGACCCCCGACGACCGGGCCGACCTGCACAGCCTTCCCGATCCAGCCTGCTATCAGCGGATGCCGACGCAGGATCTGGTGGCCGCGAACTCCGCCTTCGAGCGGACTTTTCCGGGAGCCGTCGCGCGATCCACCATGCTGGAGTGGATGTTTCTGGACTCGGCCGCCAAACGGGTGATGGTGGACTGGGCCGTCGAGGCGCAACTTCTGGTCGACGCCTTCCGCATCCTGTCCCCCCTCGCGCTGCGCGAGCGCGTCGAGGAGATCGCCGAGCGCTGCCGCCGCTCCCCCGATTGGGACCGCATGTGGACCACCGAGGTTCGCTCCGCGGACATCCCGCGCAGCAGAGTTCAGATACGCGACCTCGCCACGCGCCGGGTCCGCACGATGAGCATGCGGGTGTACAGCCCCGAGCTGCCGCAACGGCCATGGTGGCTCTACCGGCTGGTGCCGATCGAACGAACGCGTGGCGCGTACGCGCCGAGGTAGGCGACATCCTGGCGTCGAACAGGCACAATGAGCCAGCAGACTGCGTCCCACGAGAAGGGAATTGCCGGATGACTCGATCGCTGTCCGCACTTGTCGGCGCCGGTGCGCTCGCCGCGGTCCTCTCGCTCGCCGCCGCCGCGCCGGTCGGAGCCGACCCCAACAACGTGATACCGATCCCAGCCCTCAACGGCATCCACGGACTGCCGAACCTGCCCGGCCCGACCAAGGCCGTGTTCCAGGTGACCGGCATGGACAGCCCGAACCGCACCGAGAATGTCAACGTGCTCGGCACCGACCTCGGGATCATGTGGGACGACGGCCATGGCCGGATGATCACCGCCTTCGGCGACAGCGCGGGGCTCGGCATCCCCAACCTGCTTGCGGGCAGCATGTGGGCCTGGACCAGCAACGTGCTCTTCCGCAGCTCGACACACGACCCGGCCAACGGCATCCTCTTCGAGGACGTGGTGCCGAATCCGTTGCCGAGCCCGAAGATTCCCGGCATCGAGATCAGTTTGATCCCCACGGCGGGCATCTCGGTGGGCGGTGTGCAGTACATGAGCCTGATGTCGGTCCGCGAATGGGGCGACCATGGCAAGTGGCACACCAACTTCTCCACGCTGGCCGCCTCGAATGACCGCGGCACCACCTGGACGCCGCTCACCCACACTCGCCGCGCCAACGTCGACGGCCACGAGAACTTCCAGCAGAACGCCTTCCTGAAGGCGGGCGGCTACATATACCGCTACGGCACTCCCTCCGGCCGCAACAGCCCCGGATTCGTCTCCCGCGCAAAAGAATCCGATATCGCCAACATCGACGCCTACGAATACTGGGACGGCAGAGAGTGGAAGCCCACCGACGCCAAAACCGCGGCGCCGATCGTCGGCGGTGTGGCCGAACTATCGGTGATGTGGAACGACCACCTCGGCCGGTTCGTCATGCTCACCACCGATCCGTTCAACAGTGTCGTCATGCGTACCGCGTCCGCCCCCGAAGGGCCGTGGAGCGAACCCCGGGTACTGATCGAAGCCCACGCCCTGCCCACCGCCTACGCCCCGATGATCTTCCCGTACCAAACCGGCAGTGATCTCTACTTCCTGGTCACCCAGCACACCCAGTACAACGTGCTGCTGATGCGAACGCCGCTGTGAAGCGCGAATTGCCACAGGTTCGAGCGACGAGCCCTGCCGACGCACACCCTTCAGCGGACTCGCTCACTCGCACTTCACGACCGGAATCGGGTCGTACTTCACCGTCCGCGTCGTACGGGAGACTTCGCGTCCGGTTTTGCGGTCGGTGATAACGCGGGTGTCGGTGATGGTGAAGCCGGGGGCGCCTTCGGAGGCGATGCAGTCCTTGCCCTTGGGCAAGGTGATGGTCTTGGGTTCGGTCGGTTTGGTCTTCTCGCCGGTGACGGATTCGACGTCCACCGACTTGGTGCCCCACAACCGGACGGTCACCTCCGAGTCGGTGACGAAAGCTTCGACGTAAACGCCGGTTTGGCTGTTGTTGCGGAATCTCAGGTCGATCGCGCCGTCGAAGACGGTTGCCTCGCGGGCGGCCGGGTAGCGGGAGATGTAGTAGCTGTGCTCGGTGTGGCCCGCGTCCTCCATACCGGCGAAGTACGCCGCGTTGTAGAGCGTGGTGGCGAACTGGCTGATGCCGCCGCCGACCGCGGTGCTCGGTCGGCCGTGGTCGATGATGCCGGACTCGACGTATCCTTCCGCGGTACCGCGCGGGCCGGTGAATTCGTTGAGCGAGAACGTTTCTCCCGGCTTCACGATCGCACCGTTGACCTTCCTGGCCACGGTGCGGATATTGACACCGGACGGTCCGCTGAATCCGCTGGTGGTGAACGAACCAACGGACTCGATGATGCCGAGGCCTTGTGCCGCCTCGGTGGTCACTTTCGGTTCGATTCGCTCGTAGACCGCCTGCCCGGTCCGCTCGCCGGGGGCGACCAGCAGCGCGCTGAACTGTTCGAAGGTCTTCGGCCAGTTGATCTTGTCGCCGATCACCGCTGGAACGACCGCCGGTCTACCGCCCGACAGCGCGAAGGTGGCGTCCTTCGGTTCGACTTCCGAAGGCGCGAGCTGCGGTGCGAGCAGGCCGATCGCGGCGTCCTGGTTCACCGACACCGCGAGACCGCCCTGTCCGTCCGGCGCGAAGGTCAGCACGGACGCGATCTGCTCCGGCTCGAGCTCGGCGCCCGCGCCCTTGCCCGCGAACGTGATCGGCGCCTGCACGGCGGGCTGCGCGATCTCGCGCAAAGCCTTGTCCACCGCGTCCGGGCGCACGCTCTGCGGCGCGGGAACGACCGGAAGATCCAGCGCCGCACCGGCGATCCAGTTGTCGACCAATTCCGCACGCGCGGAGGCGGCGTCGAGCACCCGGCCCGGAACCGGCGGTACGGCAACAGGTCTGGCCTTGTCGAAGGTGATGGTGCCCTCGACCGTGGGGCGGTCGTGCACCCGCAGGTCGGACAATTGACGGTCCAGTGCCGGTTCGTCCACCGCGCTGACGATCGCGACGTCGCGGGTGGTGAACACGGAGGCGAGCCGGGTGAACGGGTTGAGCGGCTGCGAGCCGATCCGCGTCCAGGTGGCGTTCCAGTCCACGGAGAGCCCGGCCGAACTCGGCACGATGCCGGTCTGCACGTCACCGATGCGCAGCGGTAGTTCCCGGCTCGCTCTCGGCTCGAGTTCGGCCCGCAGGGCGGTATCGGCCGCGGACTTGTCCATGCCGCCGATGTCGACGCCCGCGACGACGGTGCCGCGGGGCACGTCACCCGAGGACAGCACCCAGTCCACCGCGTATCCGAGACCCGCGATCGCGAGCACCGCGCCGGCCGCGATGCCCACACGGCGCACCATGGCGACAGCCGGGCGCTTCGGCGGCGGGTCGGAGATCGGACGGCGCCCGGGTGGCCGCCGCGGCGGCGGAGGCGACGGGCGCCGGGGGCCGGTATGCAGGGGCTGAGTGGGCAGCGCATCGCCGCGCCACCCGACCGATTGGTCTGATTCCTGGGGTCGGTCCGCCCCGAGGAGCTGGCGCCATCCGACATCGCCCCCCGCTTGGGGGCCGCGGTCTCCGGTGCTCGGCTGGCTCGTCACGAACCGTCCTCCACGTTCCATTGAATTGTGGACCCACACGATGCGAGTCCCCACCAACGATAGTGGCCCTTACCGACGGGGTCGGCACAGCACGGATATGCAGCAAATCCCGTGCAAAGAACCGGGTACAGCACGTTCACGCAAAGAGGCCCGCGCAGTTGCCGGGTCGGGGGTCTGGCAACTGCGCGGAGCCGTCCTGTTTATCGGGGTATCGAAGGGGGCGTTACACGCGCCGGACAAACCGTGATCGAAAACACGCGGGAGAATCGAGGAGGACGACCCCGCCGCAAGACTTCGCATATGAGGGAGATGGATGGCATGCAGCTGGGAATGATCGGCCTCGGCCGGATGGGCGCCAACATCGTGCGTCGGATCGTCACGGACGGGCACACTGCCGTCGGGTACGAACGCCGTGCCCAGCACATCGACGAACTGCGCGCCGAGCTCGGGGACGGCTTCCAGGGCAGCACCGACCTCGCCGAGTTCGTGAGCATGCTGGAGACGCCGCGCGTGGTCTGGGTGATGATCCCCGCGGGCGCGACCGGCTCGGTGATCGACCAGGTGGCCGAACTGCTCGAGCCGGGCGACATCGTCATCGACGGCGGCAACAGCCGCTACCACGAGGACATCGAGCGAGCCGAGCGGCTGCGGCCGAAAGGCATCCATTACCTGGACATCGGCACCTCGGGCGGAGTGTTCGGCCGGACCCGCGGGTTCTGCCTGATGATCGGCGGCGAGGCGGAGCAGGTGAAATACCTGGATCCGCTGCTCAAATCCATCGCGCCGGGTCTGGAGGCGGCGGAGCGGACGCCCGGACGCTCCGGCGAGCCGTCCACCGCCGAGCTGGGTTATCTGCACTGCGGACCGGCGGGCGCGGGGCACTTCGTGAAGATGGTGCACAACGGCATCGAGTACGGGGCCATGGCCGCCTACGCCGAAGGGTTGAATATCCTGCACAAGGCCAACTACGGTGCCGAGCACGCGGGCGAGTTCTCCGCGGAGGAGACGCCGCTGGAGCACCCCGAGTACTACCGGTACAACATCGACGTGCCGGAGGTCACCGAGGTGTGGCGGCGCGGTTCGGTGGTCGCCTCCTGGCTGCTCGACCTCACGGCGGCCGCGCTGCACGCCGACCCGGACCTGGAGTCCTACAGCGGCCGGGTGTCCGATTCCGGCGAAGGGCGCTGGACGATCGATGCCGCCATCGATACCGGCGTGCCCGTGCCGGTGCTCGCGGCCGCCTTGTTCGCGCGGTTCTCCTCGCGGGGCGAGGCACTGTACGCGGACAAGATGCTCTCGGCGATGCGCGAGGCGTTCGGCGGGCACATCGAACTCCCCGGCAAGTAGCCGCACAGCGACGGTGGCCCCTCCTGCGCGGTGGCCACCGTCGCTGTGCGCAAGTACTTCAGCGCGGGCTAGTACTCCAGGATGGCGACGACGCCCTGGCCGCCGGCGGCGCAGATGGAGATCAGCGCGCGGCCGGACCCCTTCTCCGCCAGCAGCTTCGCGGTGGAGGCGACGATGCGGCCGCCGGTCGCGGCGAACGGGTGCCCTGCGGCCAGCGACGAGCCGTTGACGTTGAGCTTGGCGCGATCGATCGAGCCGAGCGCACCGTCCAGGCCGAGGCGCTCCTTGCAGTAGGCGTCGGACTCCCACGCGGCCAGGGTGGCCAGCACCACCGAGGCGAACGCCTCGTGGATCTCGTAGTAGTCGAAGTCCTGCAGGGTCAGGCCGTTGCGGGCGAGCAGGCGCGGCACCGCGTAGGTGGGCGCCATCAGCAGGCCGTCGGGGCCGTGGATGTAGTCGACCGCGGCGACCTCGCTGTCCACCAGGTGGGCCAGTACCGGCAGGCTGCGCTCGGCGGCCCACTCCTCGCTGGCCAGCAGCACCGCGGAGGCGCCGTCGGTCAGCGGGGTGGAGTTGCCCGCCGTCATGGTCGCGTCGCCCGCCTTGACACCGAAGACCGGCTTCAGGGTGGCCAGCTTCTCGACCGAGGAGTTCGGCCGCAGGTTGTCGTCACGAGTCAAGCCGAGGAACGGCGTGATCAGATCATCGAAGAAGCCGCGGTCGTAGGCGGCCGCCATGTTCTTGTGCGACAGGTAGGCCAGCTCGTCCTGCGCCTCGCGCGCGATGCCGAATTCCTTTGCGGTGATAGCGGCGTGCTCACCCATGGACAACCCGGTGCGCGGCTCGGCGTTGCGTGGGATCTCGATGCCGAGCATGCTCGGGCGCAACTGGCCGACCAGCTTGAGACGGTCGGTGTTGGTCTTGGCGCGGTTGGCGTCGAGCATCCACTCGCGCAAGCCTTCGCTGACGCCGATCGGCGCGTCGGAGGTGGTGTCGGTGCCGCCGCCGACGCCTGCTTCGATGCGACCCGCGGCGATCGCGTCACCGACGGTGACGATCGCCTGGAGCCCGGTGCCGCAGGCCAGCTGCAGATCGTGCGCGGGGGTGTAGGGGCTGAGCTTGCTGCCGAGCACACTCTCCCGGATCAAGCCGTGCTCGCCGACCCGCTTCAGCACGGCGCCGCCGGCGACCATGCCGAGCCGCTCGCCTTGCAGGCCGAAACGGCTGACCAGGCCGTCCAGCGCGGTGGTGAACATGTCCTGGTTGGAGGCGTGTGCATACGCCTTGTCCGAGCGAGCGAACGGAATCCGGTTGCCACCCACGATCGCGACCGGGCGGGTGGTCTTACCGGTCTTGGCGGTGCTCTTCGCCGAACGGGCTTTGCTAGTCACTCGAGTCTCCAAGGTCTCGTGGATGGATGTCCCGGCGGCCCGGTTCGGCGCGGAGGCTTCCACGCAGATCGGCGCACCGTCGCGGTTGTTTACATTGAACTTACTCTGGAGTAAGTTCAATGTCGATACGTACCCCGCAAAAGTGCGCTAGCAGACCACGTCGGGGCGACCTCCAACCCGAGAGACAGAACTCAGAAAAGGTAGGAATAGTGGCAGCCAGCAAGAGTAAGGGTGCTCCCAACCTCTACGGATCGTTCGTACACTCCGCTCCCGGCGCGTTCCTGGCCAGCAAGCTCGGCCTGCCGCAGCCGGAGGCCTTGCGCCGCTACGTCAAGGGCGCGTCGCCGCTGCCCGGTCCGGTACTGCTCGGCGGCAAGGGCCGCGTCGCCGAGCCGGTCCGCGCGCTGCTGTCGAACTACACCTTCGCCGACGCGCTCAGCCCCGAAACCAAATACGGCGCCTTGGTGTTCGACGCCACCGGCATCGGCACGATCGAAGACCTCTCGCAGCTGTTCGAGTTCTTCCAGCCCGCCATGCGCAGCCTCGCTGCGTCCGGGCGCGTCGTGGTCATCGGCACCACGCCCGAGCTGGCGTCCAGTGTGGACGAGCAGATCGCGCAGCGCGCGCTGGAGGGCTTCACTCGCTCGGTGGCCAAGGAGCTGCGTCGCGGCGCGACCGCCCAGCTGGTCTACCTGCACCCGGAGGCGTCGGCCGCCGCGACCGGTCTGGAGTCGTCCCTGCGCTTCCTGCTCTCGGCCAAGTCGGCGTTCGTCGACGGTCAGGTCATCCGCGTCGGCAAGGACGACGCCGCCGCCCCCGCCGACTGGGACCGCCCGCTGGAGGGCAAGGTCGCCGTGGTCACCGGCGCGGCGCGCGGCATCGGTGCGACGATCGCCGAGGTGTTCGCCCGCGACGGCGCGCAGGTGATCGTGGCCGACATCCCGGCGGCGGGCGAGGCGCTGTCGCAGACCGCGAACAAGGTCGGCGGCACCGCGCTCGCGCTCGACGTGACCGCCCCCGACGCCGCCGAGAAGCTGGCCGAATTCGCCGCCGAGCGCTTCGGCGGCATCGACATCATCGTGCACAACGCGGGCATCACCCGCGACAAGTTGCTGGCGAACATGGACGAGGGCCGCTGGAACGCGGTCATCAACGTGAATCTCGCCGCGCCGCACCGCATTACCGAGGGACTGGTGGCCAGGGGCGCGCTGAAGGAGGGCGGTCGCGTGATCGACGTGTCCTCGATCGCGGGCATCGCGGGCAACCGCGGCCAGACCAACTACGGCGCTTCCAAGGCGGGCGTCATCGGCATGGTCGCCGCCGAGGCGCCGAAGCTGGCGGAGAAGGGCATCACCATCAACGCCGTCGCGCCCGGCTTCATCGAGACCGCGATGACCGCCGCCATCCCGTTGGCAACCCGTGAGGCGGGTCGTTTGATGAGCTCGTTGCAGCAGGGCGGCCAGACCGTCGACGTCGCCGAGACCATTGCCTACTTCGCGGGCCCGGCCTCGAACGCGGTGACCGGCAACGTCGTTCGGGTCTGCGGGCAGAGCCTGATCGGAGCATGATGGCCCACGTCTCAGCAGCGGGGGAACGGACACAGGTGATCACCCTCACCGGGCCGCCGAAGAACAGCCGTCTGTTCGCGAAAGCGGCGCTCGGCGCGGTACCGCTGTTGTCGGCGCGCAAGCCGACGCTGCCGGACCGGGCAGTTCAGCTGGAGGGTCTGCGGGTCGATCCGGATCATCTCGCCGCCTACTGCCGGGCGACCGGTCTGCGGTTCGGCGACGCGCTGCCGCTGACCTACCCGTTCATCCTCACCTTCCCGCTGGCCATGCAATTGGTGGTGGCGCGGGACTTCCCATTCGTCGCGGTGGGTGCGGTGCACGCGCAGAACGTCATCGAGCGCACTCGCGACATCTCGGTGAGCGAGCCGCTGGACATCCGCACGCATATCGAGAATCTGCGCGAGCACCCGAAGGGTCTGCTCGTCGACGCGATCAGCGACGTCAAGGTGGGGCGTGAACTGGTGTGGCACCAGGTCACCACGTTCCTGCACCAGCAGCGCACCTCGCTGTCGGGCGGGCCGAAGCCGGAGCCGCAACCGGAGGAGGTCCCGCCTCCGCCGCTGCGCGCGATGCGCGTGGACCAGAAGACGATCACCCGGTACGCGGCCGCGTCCGGTGACCACAACCCGATCCACACTTCCGCGTTGGGCGCCAAGGCATTCGGCTTCCCGAGGTCGATCGCGCACGGCATGTGGTCGGCGGCGACCATTCTCGGCGCGGTCGAGGGCCGCATTCCGGAGCAGACCACGTATTCGGTCAAGTTCGGCAAGCCGATTCTGCTGCCCTCCACCGTGAACGTGTACGCCGATCAGGGGGAAGGCGGCTGGGACCTGGCGCTGCGCCATCCGAAGAAGGGGTACTCGCACCTGACGGCGACCCTTCGCTGAGCGACCGGAGCCGCCGCCCGATGCAGCTGAATCGGGCGGCGGTTTCGTGTCTTTCAGTGGGTTCGCCGCCAGCGGCGTTCAGCAGTCGCAGCCACAATCGCAGTTGCAGCAGCCACAGTCGCCGCAATTGCAACAGCCGCAATCGCACTCGCCGCAATCACTGCAATCGCACCGCTTGATCCAGGCGTCCTTGCGTTCGCCGGTGCACGGTCGTGTGTGGTCGGCGCAGCAGGCGTAGCCGGTGCAATACCCGCCCAGGATGAGCGCGAGAGATTCACCCACTCCGGGACGGCGGGTCGGTGGCCGATGACCGGTGCCGCGCACGTGGGCGCGGATCTCGGCGTGCGGCAGTCCGGCGGTGTCGCGCGACACCGAGCAGGTGTGCGCGGCGAGCATCCCGAGGCCGCCGCCGATTCGCCGCAGCACCGAGGTCAGCGGATCGAGCAGCATCCACCGCACGGTGGGCACTCGGCTCAGCTCGGCTGCGGCGATGGCGGTCCGCAAGCGCGAATTCGATTGCCGTAGCAGGTCGTATGCCTCGCCCACCGCGGTTCCGGTGGCCGCGAGCGGGTTGAAGCGATGCTGCGCCGAATCATCGTCGAAGTCGGCGACAGCGTCGGCCAGATGCGCGATCCGGCCGAACTGCCACCCCGCCTCGCGCAGGGCCTCGATATTGTCCGGGCAATCGGCCAGCACGGCGGTGTGGGCGAAGAACGCCGACGCGCACAGCTGGGTGGGCGCGGTGAGCCGGGCCAGCGGATCGGCCGATGGCGCCATCGCCGACTGCCAATGCGGCGAGGTGGCAAGCGATTCCGGCACGTACGCGTTCGTCCGCCGCACGGCCGCACCCGAAACGCCTGCGGCGACCAGCTCTTTCGCCTCCTGCTCCAGTCGCACCTGGGCCTCGAGGGCCGCGGCGAGAGGTTCGACGTCCAGGCCGATCCGCGCGGCGCCCGCGTGTGCGTCTGCGGCCCATCGCGTCGCCGCTTTCGCCAGCGGACCGCGCGCGAGGGCGGCCACCTCCCCGTCATCCACGTGATCGCGAATCTTGGCTGCCGCCAACAGCAATGAGGCTGTGGTGGCCAGCTGCACACCGGGCGAGTCAGCGGCGGCCACCGACGCGCGCCGCATTCCGCGCAGCGGGCACGGCGCCGCCGTGGTGCGCCGCGCCGAACCGGACTGCGCCTCGGTGAGCATGCTCAGCACCAGCGCGTCCTTGTTGGTGGTGGCGCGGGCGAATTGACCGTGCCCGTCCCGCAACCCGAGACACAACCCGCACAGATGCGCACGCCATTCCGTGCTATCGATGCCGTACTTCTGAGCGCCGTGCGCACACGGCCTGAGCAACCCGAACACTTCCGCCCCGTTCCCCCGGCTCGACCGAATGAGCCGGTCCGCGTTTGTCGAACTCACGCACTCTGGCAGGAGGGCGGCACGGAAGCAACCGGCCTGGGCAAAAGCGGGGCTACTCGGTCTTCTTGCGGCCGGCCAGACCACGCCAGGCCAGATCGTCGAGGAGATCGACGGCTTCGGCGACCTCGATGCGTCCACTGGCCAAGCGGTCGGCGATGGCCTCGCCCGCCCCGATGACGGCGACGGCGACGACATCGAAGTTCGTTCCCGGCTCGGCGTGCTTGGCGCTGGATTCCAGCAGCTTGGCGGTCAATTCGATGACGCGCTCGCGTGCGTTCTCGATCTCCGACGCGAACGCCTGCTGACCGATGGCCTGCCGGTAGAGCACCTGCCAGGAGCGGCGATTGCGGTCGACGAAGCCGAGGAAACCCTCCAGCGCGGTGCGGACCTGCTCGTGCGGCGACAGCAGCGGGTTGCCCGCCGGCACGACGGATTCGATGAAGCGCATCCCCTCGCGCTGGATGCACGCGCGGAACAGTTCGTCCTTGGAGCCGTAGTACAAGTACAGCATCGGCTTCGAGATCTTCGCCTCGGCGGCGATCGCGTCCATCGAGGTGTCGTGGAAGCCTCTACGCGAGAAAACCTCCACCGCGGCGTCGAGCATCTGCTGCTCGCGTACCGCCCGCGGAAGTCGCTTCGTTCCGCCCGCCATCCACACTCCTACCACAGGTGAACCTCATATATTACTCCAAGGTAAGTTCCGGCGGTCCGATTTGCTCACCAGTCGCCCGCCCCCGCCGTGCGGCTGCCTCGCCTTCGCTCGGCCCGGCGCGGGCTGTAGGCGGGCTTCGCCCGGCGGTGTCCTTCATGCGGCTGCCTCAGCAGCGCGGCAACACACCCTTGAAAGCGGCCATCCGCAGCACCGAGGCATCCACCTGCGTCATCGGCAAACGTCCACTCGACACCGCCTGCTCCAGCCGGTCGAGCACTCGCGACACCGCGTCGGTGGTGATCCACAGAGCGTTGTCGGCGCCGGCGACGAGTGCGGCCTCGACAGCGTCCTCGATCGACATCCTGGCGGTGATCGCCGCCATCCCGCCCAAGTCGTCGGTGAAGATCGGGCCCTCGAACGGCGCGGCGCCGTAACCGCGACCCTCGCGCAGCAGCGCCATCGTCTCGGGGCTGATGCTGGCCGGGACATCCGGGGTGGTCAGGCCGGGCACGTCGAGGTGGCCGACCATGACCGCCGCGCCCGAGCCGATCAGATCGCGGAACGGCACCAAGTCCACGGTCTGCAGCTGCGCCAGCGGCGGAGTGCGCACCGCGCCGGTGTGCGAGTCGCCGGAGCCGGACCCGTGCCCCGGGAAGTGCTTCATCACCGTGCCGACACCGACCTCACGCATGGCCCGGATGTAGGCGTCCGCGTAGCTGGTGACCACGGCGGGGTCATCGGAGAAGGAGCGGTCGCCGATCACCGTGTCGTCGGGCTGGGAGCTGACGTCGACATCGGGGGCGAAGTTCACCGTCACGCCGACGTCCTTCAGTGCACGCCCCCTGGCCAGCGTCGCGCTGTAGAACTGCTCGGGGCTCATAGTCTGCGCCGTCACCCGCGCGGACGGCGCCGGGCCGATCAGATCGCGAACGCGCGAGACGCGACCGCCCTCCTCGTCGATGGTCACCATGAGCGGAACCTTGGCCGCCTCCTTGACCTGCGTGATCTCGCCCGACGCAAGCAACGACTGGTCGGTCCATCCGCCCACGAAAATGCCGCCGATCTGCTCGTTGCGCACCACGTTCGTGGCATCGGCCGCCCCGGTGACGCCGACCGTCAGCAACTGGGCCAGCTTCTCGCGGGTGGTGAACTGCGCGAGGTACCCGGCAGTGCAGTCCGGCGGCGCCGCGGACGTGACCGGGACCGCGGCAGTCGGCGCGTCCGGTGTGGTGCTGCTCGGCGACGCCGAATCGGAGGAACCGCCGTTCGTGCAGGCGGTCGCGATGGCGGCGAGAACGGTGAGGACGAGCAGAGGCGTCTTCCGCATAGAGGTCAACCGTACTCGCCGCGGTATGGGCGACAGCAGCGGCTGGGCCCCTACAAGGGCGGGCAACTCGCGGACTCGGATGCGACGGCGGCCCAGCCGCGTGTGGCGTCGGTCCAACGGACGGCAATGCGGTTGGGGTCGTGGGGGATCCGTCCGCTACCGCCGAAGTGGCTGGCACACCGGGCGCGGTCGAGCAGCGACCAGACCGCTCGTGCATTTCCCATCCGAGGCCGAGTCGGGGCGACTGGGCTCGGGAACGAGATCGCTGCGGCGCTACCGCATGCGACTCGGCTGTGTTCGCGCAGGTCGGGGACGGTGTGCCAGCGGATTCGGGTCGGCCGAGCGGGGTAGTCTCTTGGTGTCGCCGTGCGTCTCCCTCAGGAGGTCACCGTGCCCTGCGATCTGATGCTCATCGCCTACGACGGCTCCGACAACGCCAAGCGCGCCATCGAATACGCCGGGCGGTTCCTCAGCGCGAACCGAGCCATCGTGCTGACCGCGTGGGAACCGATGGTGCGCCAAGCCGCTCGACTCTCCGGGCTGTCTGGTGTCATGCAACCGGAATGGGTGCCCGACGACCAGATCGAGGACATCGCCTACATCGACGCTCGCGCCGTCAACTCGGAGGGCGTGCGGCTTGCCGAGCTGGCGGGCCTGAACGCCGAGGCGCGGACCGCGGAATGCACCACGACCATCTGGAACGCCATCGTCGACTACGCCGACGAACTGGACGTCGACATCATCGTCGCGGGCACTCGCGGCGCGACCGGTATCCGCGCGCTCCTGCACAGCAGCGTCGCCGACGCCGTCCTCAAGCACTGTCATCGCCCCGTCCTGCTCGTCCCGCCCGGCAAGAATCCCTGACCCGCTCGCCCGCGTGACTCGTGAGATTTGGATCGCTCGAGAGCGATAGGACCCGACGGCGGGGTTACGTTGGGTCCATGGATGGGTTCCTGCTTGCTCGGGCGGACGGCGTTGTTCGGGGGTACGGGAGCCGGGTCGTGTTCGATGACGCGCAGCGGGCGGGGGTGGCGCTGCGCGATGGGAGCGCGGAGCTGATCGTGGGTGCGCTGCCCTTCGATCCGCGCAGGCCCGCTGCCCTGAGTGTGCCCGAACGTGCTGAGCACACGGCCGGTCCGTGGCGGCCCGCCGCACTACCCGATCTGCCCGCGGTCCGGGTTGTCGCCGAAATACCCAGTCCGGCAGAGCATATCGCACGGGTGACGAAATTGGTCGAGCAGCTGGGCGATCCGGCGCAACCATTGCGCAAGGTCGTCGCGGCACGATCGGTGCTGGCGGAGGCGGAGTTCGCACTCGACCCGGAACTCGTCGCGGGACACCTGCTGACCAGGCATCCGCACGCCAACGTCTTCGCCGTCGACCTGACGCCCGCGGGTCGCGCCGGGGTGACGCTGGTCGGGGCCACACCGGAAGTGCTGATCGCCCGGCACGGCGGCACCGTGACGTTGCGCCCGCTGGCGGGCACCCTGCCACGGCTCGCCGACCGGGACGCCGACGCGGCGCAAGCCCGAGAACTGCTGGCCAGCACCAAGAATCGCGACGAGCACGCGTTCGTGATCGACTGGATCAGGGATCGGCTCGGCCCGATCTGCGCCGAACTGTCCATTCCGGACAGCCCGGAGCTGATCAGCACGCACGAGGTATGGCATCTCGCGACGCCGATCACCGGACGCCTGCGCGACACCTCGATCACCGCACTGGACTTGGCGCTGCTGCTGCACCCGACGCCCGCGGTCTGCGGCACCCCGACCCACCTCGCCTTGGACACCATCGCGCACGTCGAGGAGGACCGCGGGTTCTACGGCGGAGCGGTCGGCTGGTGTGTCGCGGACGGCGACGGGGAGTGGATGGTCGCGATTCGCAGCGCGGAGCTCTCGGCCGACGGCCGCACGGTGCACGCCTACGCGGGCGGCGGCATCGTCGCGGCCTCCGACCCGCAGGCGGAGCTGGACGAGACCACCGCGAAGCTGCGCACCCTGCTCGGCGCGCTGCACTGCAGCCTGCCCGAGCACTGATTCGCCGAATTCCGGCTGGCCTGTGCGACCGGTCACATGCTGGTCAGCGCGTCCGCAGCGCTGATCCGCGGGACAAGTCGATCGAGATTCCGCGGCCTGAGCGCATACAAATACCGGACGTCCTGCTAGGTTGACCGGGAACGTGCCTGCATCGACGTATTGGAGTGCCGCGATGAAGTTTGCTGTCCCTGGTGTTGCTAGTGCGGTCGCGGGCGCCGTGCTGGGCGTGATCGGTGTTCTCCTCATCACCATGGCCATCCAGCAGAACACGCGACCCGAGATCGACCGCAGCGGCGACAAAGACTCCTCGCTGCTGAACAGCGTTGAGTACGGCAGCCGCTGACCCGCTGACCTCCGCTTCATCTGCCGACTCGCTCGGATCTTCCGGGGCGCCGGGGCAGCACAGCACCGCGCCGCTCGGTAGACGCTGGTTCGCCGCGACAGTCGTCGTGGCGTTCCTGCTGACCTTCGCGCAGGCGCCCGGAAACACGGTCGCCGACACGAAATACGACCTGGCGCAGAATCCGCTCGGCTTCCTGGCACGCGCGAGCCATCTGTGGAGTAGCCAGGCGCCGATGGGCCAGGTGCAGAACCAGGCCTACGGATATTTCTTTCCACACGGCGCGTTCTTCTCGCTGGGCCATGTGCTGGGCGTACCCGCCTGGGTGACGCAGCGGGTCTGGTGGGCGCTGCTGCTGCTCGCCGGATTCTGGGGAATCGTCCGGCTGTGCGAGACGCTCGGCATCGGCACGCGTGGGTCGCGAGTCATCGCGGCGCTCGCGTTCGCGCTGTCGCCGCGGGTGCTGACCACGCTCGGCTCGATCTCCTCGGAGACGCTGCCGATGATGCTGGCGCCGTGGGTGCTGCTGGCGCCCGCCGCCCTCGGCATCGCCCAGCGGGACCGGCGGCGGCGCGGCGGTGCCGCATCGCCCGCGGGCAGCGCGCTGGCCCTGGCGCTGATGGGCTCGGTCAACGCGGTGGCGACGGTGGCCGCGTTCCTCCCTGCGCTGCTGTGGTGGATGTCGTACCGGCCGAGCCGACGCTGGTGGCGCTTCACCGCGGCGTGGATTCCGCTGCTCGTGCTCGCCACGTTCTGGTGGGTGGTGCCGCTACTGCTGCTCGGCAAGGTGAGTCCGCCGTTCCTGGATTACATCGAATCCTCGGGCGTAACCACGCAGTGGGCCTCGCTCGGCGAGGTGCTGCGCGGCACCGACAGCTGGACGCCGTTCGTCTCACCGGAACGCATCGCGGGCGCGGTGCTGGTGACCCAGCCCGCGGCGGTCCTGGCTACCGGTCTGGTGGCAGCGGCGGGCATGGCGGGCCTGGCCCTGCGATCCATGCCGTATCGGGGCAGGCTCACGCTCATCCTGTGCGTCGGGCTGGTCGGCATCTGCGCCGGGTTCGTGGGCGAGCTGGGTGGGCCGTTCGCGGAGTCGGTGCGCGTCTTCCTGGACTCCGGCGGCGCCCCGCTGCGCAACGTGCACAAGCTGGAGCCGCTGATCCGCATCCCGCTCGTGCTCGGGCTGGCTCAGCTGCTGGCTCGGGTGCCGTTGCCCGGCTCGGTGCCGATGCCGGTCTGGCGCGGCGCGTTCGCCCATCCGGAGCGGGACCGCGCGGTCGCGGTGGCCGCGCTGATCCTCACCGCGCTGGCCCTGTCCACGTCGCTGGCCTGGACCGGCAAGCTCGCGCCGCGCGGCGCCTACGACCGGGTGCCCGCCTACTGGCTGCAGACCGCGGACTGGCTACGGCACAATGCCTCCGACACGCGCGCGCTGGTCGTACCCGGCGCCCCGTTCGGCAGCCAGGTCTGGGGATTGACCCGCGACGAACCACTGCAAGCGCTGGCCGACACGCCGTGGGCGATCCGCGACGCGGTGCCGCTGAACCCGCCCGGCACCATCCGCGCGATGGATTCGGTGCAGCGGCTCATCGCCGACGGCAGGCCCTCGACCGGGCTGGCCCCGACGCTTGCCGCGCAGGGCATCGGAATCGTGGTGCTGCGCAACGACCTGGACCCGGACACCTCCCGCTCGACGCGGCCGATGCTGGCCCACCAGGCGCTCGACGCCTCGCCCGGGCTGCGCAGGGTCGCCGAGTTCGGCGACCCGATCGAATCGGTGGTGATCGCCGACGACCTGGTAGCCGACGGCGATCTGCGCCCGCCGTACCCGGCGATCGAGATCTACCGGGTGGACGCGCCCGGCCCGGGAACGCCCGCCGAGGTGCGCGGCGGCACCGGGGCGCCCGAGGCGTTTCCCGGCGCATACACCGTCTCCCTCGGCGACGTTCCTTACCTACAGGGCGGCCCTGAAGTGCTCGAACGACTGCACCGCGACCAGGCCGTCGAGACTCCCACCCTGTTCGCCGCAGACGCGGCTCGAGCCGGGCTACCCGTCGGTCCGGTGACGGTCACCGACACGCCGATGGATCGCGAAGCCGATTTCGGCCGGGTGGACAACCACAATTCGGCGCTGCGGGCGCCCGATGACGCGCGCCGCACGCACAACCTGGTCCCCGACTATCCGGTGCCAGGCACCGAGCTGGTGCGCGGCGAATGGTCCGGCGCGACGATCACCGCGTCCAGCTCGGCCGCGGACGCCACCCAGCTCGGCGGCGCGGCGCCGGGAAGTTCGACGGCGGCCGTCGTCGACGGCGACCCCGCCACCGCCTGGATCAGCAGCGGCATCGAACGTGCGTTGGGGCAGTGGCTTCGGCTCGACCTCGATCGCCCGGTCAAGGCCGGGCAGCTGAACCTGACCACCAGCGCGGCCGCCATCGGCGATCCGGTCAAGTGGGTCGAGGTGCGCACCGCCAACGGCACCGTCTCGGTCCGGATATCCGAACCAGGTGCGCCGGTGTCGGTTTCGCTGCCCGCGGGCAAGACCGAATGGCTGACCATCACCGCCATCCGCACCGAAGACGGTTCCGGCGGCGGGCAATTCGGCATCAGCGAACTCGCCTTGGACGACTACTCGGACCGTAACGCGCCGGTCCGCGTCGATATCCGGCATCGGACGGTGTTGCCGCCGACTCCGGTGGGCGCACCGGTGCGCGCATGGGATCTGGGCCAGGAATTCCCCGGCCGAAGTGCCTGTTTCGACGCGCCCGACCGAGTGCGGTGCAGCAAGGGCCTCGCGTTGGCGCCGGAGGAACCGGGAACGTTCCAGCGCACGCTGACGGTGCATGAGCCGATGTCGGTCACTCCCGAACTGACCGTCCGGACCAGGCAGGGGCCCGCGCTGGAGGCGCTGCTGACCGACCGCAGCCGCCCGGTGGCCAGAGGCAAGGCCGACGTAGGCGACCTGCGCGGCGCCGCCTTCGCCGCGACCGACGGCGATCCGCGCACGAGCTGGACCGCGCCGGAGGACTCGGTCCGCACGATGACCGGTGGCAGGCCGACGCTCACGATCGAGCTGCCCGAACCCGCGCTGGTGACCGGCTTGGACCTGACCCCCTCGCTCGGCGGCCTGCCCGCGGCGCCGACCTCCGTGACGGTGAATCTCGGCGACGGCCCGCAAGTACGCGAGCTGGACGACGCCGACCCCGGCACGCCGGTACACATCTCGTTGCACCCCACCGTGACCGACCGGATCGAGCTCAGCATGCGCACCTGGCGGCCGGTGCTGGACAAGACCGCGCTCGGGTTCGCACAGACCCAACCGTCCGGCCTGGCGGAGGTGTCGGTGCTCGGACCGGATTACCCCGAGTCCGCGCCGCTGGAACGTGAGCTCACCGTCCCGTGCGCGCTCGGCCCCACGATCGAGGTCGGCGGACGGATCCTGTCCACCACCGTCACCGCGACCGTCGGCGAGTTGCGCTCCGGCGCTCCGGTTCCCGCCCGGGTCTGCACCGACGACGCGGCCGAGCGGTCAGGCGAGCTTGCGCTGCCGCAGGGCCGGGTGGACGTCTCGGTCGGGCCGACCGACCTGTTCTTCGTGGACCGCCTGCGCTTGAACAGCACCGAGGCGTCCGCCGCGCACCAGCCGGATGCGGGAACGCGCTTGCTCGTGCTGCCCCTGAGCACCAACGTCGGTTGGCACGCGACCACCGCGGACGGGCGTGTCCTCGAACCGGTGGTGGTCGACGGGTGGCAGCAAGGTTGGCTGCTGCCTGCCGACGCCACCGAACCGGTCACCGTCTCGTTCCCGGCCGACCGCTGGTATCGCCTCGGCATCTTCGGTGGCCTGCTGCTGCTCATCCCGCTCGCCGCCCTCGCCATCCCGCGTCGCGGCCGCACGGCGAAGCGACCGGATGCGGCCGCGGCCGAACACACTCGCACGGTCGCGGATTCGCCTGCCACGCAACAGGGCCCGCAAGCCGGATCACCGCCGGACACCTGGGGCCGCAGGTGGATGGGCGCGGCCGGGCTCGCCGGTGCGACCACGCTGATCGTGGGGCCGGTGGGTGCGGTCGTCACGGTGATCGCCTTGGTCGCAACTCGTTTCAGGCCGCGCCTAGCCCCCCGAGCACTCGTCGTCGTGGCGGGTGTGGGTACCGCGCTGTCCGCCGCCGCCCTCTCCACCGGCCCATGGCGCTCGCCCGACGGTTATATGGGCGGGTCGCTACTGGTGCAGCTGCCCGCACTGATCGCGATCATCGCGGTGGGCGTCGCGGCGCTGCCCCAGCGCAAAGACCGGCCGAACACGAAACGGGCCGCCGAGTCCGGGGACGAGATCGGCCGACCGGCCTCCGACTGAGCGAGCCGCTGCCAGCCGCCTCGGCGCGGTCAGCGCGCTTGCCGCGCGCTGCGTAGTTGTGGCATCCGACGCGGGCAGCCGCATGTCGCTGACGGATGCCTGCCACCTGTCGCGGACACGGGTGGAGATCGCGCCGCACCGCGATGTGACGGTGGTGGAACAGCTGCCGGCGAAGCGCACCGAGGAGCGCACGTCGGTGCTCACCGATTCGGTCTTCAGCGCCTACGGGGACCACTGCCATAGCCGTGGGCGCACAAGCGGGCTTCCGCTTGCGAAGAGGCGGATTCGCCGTGCGCCGCAACGGCACTCGTTGCTAACGTTCCCACGCGTGAACACCTGTGCCGAATGCGGTTTCTGCTACGACTTGGCTTCGGCGGCCGAGGTGCCGTCGCTGGCGCGGGAGCACGCCGTGGAGTACGCCGACCTGCTGGGCGCGGATACCGGCAAGCTACGGCAGCGCGGCAGGCCCGACGTATGGTCACCGCTCGAATACGCCTGCCACATGCGGGATGTGCTGCTGGCCCAGCGGGAGCGTGTGCTGGCCGCGCGCCGCCTGGACAACCCGCCCGCGATACCGATGGGCCGGGACGAGCGGGTCGAGTACGACGGCTACGCGGAACAGGCTCCCGCGGACGTGGCCCGCCAGATCCGCGACGCCGCGTTGCTGTTCGCGAACGTGCTGGAGCGACTCGGCGACGAGGACTGGGAACGCACCCTGAGCTTCCCCTACCCCGAGCAAGCGGATCGCTCACTGCGTTGGCTCGCGCTGCACACCCTGCACGAAATGCGCCACCACCTGCTGGACATGCACCGGCAGCTGGACGGCTGACGTGGCTGCCGCGTCGTCTATCCGAGCGCAGGCTGGGGCTTTTCGTCCCGCTTCACCCGGTCCCGCTTGCGGGCCCAGCGTCGCACCGGCTCCTCGACCAGCGCGTAGCTGGCCGCGGCGAGCGGGAGGGTGATGGCGACCGTGAGGACGAGGACGTAGACGAAGTCCCCGGAGAAGGGCAGGATGCCGAACACCGGGAACACGATCGTCAGCACCGCGAGGTGCCAGATGAAGATGCCGTAGGACCAGCGTCCGAGCATCGCGGCCACCGGCGATTCCAGCCAGCGGTGCGGTCGCGCGGCCGGGTCGCGCAGCACCAGCGGCGCGAGCAAGGTGAACCCGATGATCGCGCCCAAGCCCATCTTCACCACGTACTGCCACGGTTCGGCTCGCGTCAGCCCGGCCGGTCCGGCCAGATCGGTCGCGGCGAGCAGGAAGGCGACCGTCGCGACCGTCCACATCAAAGGCTGGTTCGCCGCGATCTTCCACCACCGTGATAGCCGAACGCTATTATCGGCGAGCTCGGCGAGCAGCATGCCCGCCGCGAACCACGGCAAATAACCGGGCAACCAGTTGTCGGGATGAATGGCGTCCGGCGTCGGCACCGGAATGAAGTTCCAGCCGAGACTGATCAGCGCCACAGCGAGCAGAACGGGGACTCGCCAGCGCGCCGCCGGGCCGCGCAGTCGAACCAGAGCGAAGGCCAGCAACGGCAACACCAGATAGAAGGCGACCTCGACCGAAAGACTCCACATCTGGGTCAGCCCGTCGGTCAGTGTCAGTGGGATGAACACCTGAAGCAGCGCCAGGTTCGACACCCACACCCGCAGTCCAGCGGTCCCGGCCGCACTGGGCAGCAGCACGAGCACCACACACACCACCACCCAGTACGCGGGCAGGATGCGCGCGGCGCGATGTCGCAGGTAGTAGCCGGTCGGTGGGGCGGTGTCGAGCCCGCGCGCGGCCGCGGCGTGCGGGCGCCAGAGCAGGAATCCGGACAGCGCGAAGAACACCGCGACCGCCATATCGAACCGTCCCCACACCCGGCCGATGACGGGCGTGCCCGAGGCCGCGGTCTGGAAGGCGACGTGGGTCAGCAGGACTCCGAGAGCGGCCATCCCGCGCATGCCTTCCAGCGCGGGCACGAACGCGCGCGGGCGCACCCGTTCGGTAACGGGTGCGGTGGTGGGCAGCGTCGCGGTCATCAAGCTCCAGTCTGCCTTGCGAATTCACAGTTGATAACCCGACGTTTCAGATTTCACGCTAAACTCGGGCGATTTCTCGGCCGATTCCGGCCTCGACGCGGCATGGTACGACATCGGGCTGTTAGTGTCGGGGCTCACGAGTGCCGCGGGATGCCCGCAGTACTCGACGGAACGGCCTGTGTTCTACGACGAGGAGAGTTTGCATGGCACTGAGTGCCGGTACCAGAAGGACGGTGGCCTGCCTGCTGGTGGGTCTCGGCGCGCTGCTGATCGTCGCCGCACTGATGATCCCGACCTACACCGTCGACAAGCTGGCGAAGACTCCCCTCGATCTGGAGATCACCACGATCGCGACGAATCAGCCTGGTGAGGAAAGCCTAGTGCTGGACTCCAAGTCGCTGACCGCGCCGGAGGGTTCCGCCAAAGTCGACACCAACGTCCCGCTGGTTTCGCAGCGGTTCCTCACCGTCGAGGAACCGGCCGACGCCGAGAAGATGACGGTGCAGGCGGGCCAGACGCTGCGCCGCATCGACAAGCAGGGCGACACCGGCCTGCTGAGCGCGCTCGTAGACCGGGTGACCATCGACCGCGTGACCGGCATGCCGGTCGACACCGAGCCCAACGGCTCCATCGCGGTCACCACCACCAAGGAAGGCGAGACCATCGCCGACCCGGTGCAGCACACCGGTCTGCAGTACCGGTTCCCGATCGGCACCGAGAAGAAGACCTACCCCTACTTCGATCTCAACGTGCGCAAGACTTTCGACGCCACCTTCGTCGAAGAGACCGAGATCAACAACATGAAGGTCTACCGCTTCCAGATGTCGGTGCCCGCCACCAACTTGAACGACGTGGTCCAGTCGCCGACCAACCGGCTCAGCCTGCCCGCCGCCAAGTGGGGCGTCGAGGGCGGCGAGGAGCCGGTGACCATGAACCGGTACTACACCAACACCCGTGACCTGTGGGTCGAGCCGCAGACCGGCACGGTGATCAAGGGTGGCGAGCAGCTGCACCTGTTCTACTCGCGCACCGCGGACAAGCCGGAGATCAGTGCGCTGAAGTCGCACATCGTGTTCGACGAGAACACCGTCGAGTCGCAGATCTCGGTGGCCAAGGAGAACATCGACAAGCTGTCGCTCTACGGCCGGATCATGCCGATCGTCCTCGGCGTCCTCGGCGTGATCGCGCTGATCGCAGGCGTGTTCCTCGGTGTCCGCCGGGCCGGGCCCGCCCCGGCGCCCGCGCGCTCCGGCGGCGCCCCGGGCCAGCGTCCGGGCGGCGGCACCTCGCGGGGTGCAGGCGGTCGCGGCGGCGATGATGCGCCCACCGAGCAGATCCGGATCAACAAGCAACCCTGATCCGGCTGAGCGTCACTGAATTCGGCTCCCCGCCATCCGGCTGGGGAGCCGAATTCGTTTCTGTACCGTCTCTCCGAGTACTCAGGCCGTACTGGTAAGTGCCGCGAAACCCACGTTCAGGTTCTAGGTCGGGTGCCGAGCAAGTTTTGGGCGTACCACCCATGTACTCACGAAATCAGTTGTCACGTATGCCCAGCTTTCCCTCGAAGGCAAGGCATGCCGTGGCGAACAGCCTGCCGAGAGGAGCTTCGGCCGTCCGGATCGTCCACGTAGACCAGAACGTGTACGGCGGCGATCATGGGCTCGATCTCAGGTAGGTGCCAGTCAACCGGCGGGGCGCAGCCGCTCAGGGCGTGTCTGCTGTCGGCCGCGCGCAAGACCATGACCGTGACCAACAGGGTTGTCGGCCACCGCGACCGACACGATCGCGGTGGTCGAGAGCTCGATCATGGGCAGTGGCCCGTCAACCGACCGGGCGCAGCGGCTCGGGGCGTGTCGTGCTGTCGGCCGCGCGCAACACCACGATGGCGACCAGCAGGGTCGTGGTCGCCGCGACCGATACGGCCGTCGTGATCAGGGCCGGAACCGTGCGGGCAAAAGCCAGCATCAGCGTGACTTCGACGGCCAGGCCGAGCCAGGTGACCACCGCGAGCGAGGTGCGGTCGACGGCGATAGCCGACAGCACCGCGCCTTGCAGTACGGCCAGCACCGCTCCGTGCAGCGCGAACAGCCACAGCAGGCCTTGGATCGGGGCGTAGTCCTCGCCGGCGAGCAGCGGGGCCAGCGGGGCGGCGACCACGGCGCCGAGCACCGCGACGAGGCCGATGCCGCTGAGCACCGCCAGCGCGGCCCGGATGGCGCCCGCCGACTGAGTCGGCTGGGCCATCCGCGGATACAGCACCACGCCGACTGCCTGCGGCAACCAGAACGCGATCTTGGTGGCGATGGTGCCGAGTGCGTAGCGGCTGGCATCCACGTCGTCCAGCACGATCCGGACCACGATCAGGTCCGCCGACTGCAGCGCCATCAGCGCCGCCTGCACCTGGGCGGCCCGCAGGACCGGCAGCACGCCCGTGGCCGCGGCGACCTCGCCCGCCTCGATTCCGGCACCGACCCGCGTGGACGGCGAACCGGCCACGATCCTGGCCAGCACCGCCGCCGCCGCGATCCCGCAGGCCGCGGCCCACAGCGCGAGTGTCGCGCCGCCGCTCAGCGCCAGAACCACCAAGGCGGGCGCGACCCGGGATATCCCCGCCGCGCCCAACACCACCCCCAACGCCCGAAACCGCTTGTTGCCCTGCAAGACACCCTGCTCGCCGGACAACAGCACCAACGCGGGCGCGGCACCGAGTGCCGCCGCGGTGGCGGCGACACCGACGTTCAGCGTGCGGGATACCAGCGGCACCAGAACTGCCACCACCACGGCGACGATCAACGCGCACCGCCACTGCAACCCGCGCAGCGCCGCCACGTCCGCACCGCGAACCAGCTCCCGGGCCACCACGTTCTGCAAGGCCAGCGCCGGCACCGCACACAGCAGCTGCACCGCGAGCAGACTCGCGAACTCGCTGTATCCGGTGACCCCCAGCCACCGTCCGGCCAGCAGCTGCAGCAGATACCCGGCCACGTTGGCGGTCATCGCCCCGGCCGTCACCCACGTCAGATCCGCCACCATGAGAAACCGACGGACAGCAGACACGCTCCCCCGCCTCTCTGGGTCTTCAGGCCGTACCAGTCGGGTGACGCAAGATTCGCGTTCAGGTCCTGCGTTGGGTTCCGCTCATGTTCTGGGCGTACCCGGTGAGTTACCGATGCGCTCGCGCGATCAGTTGTCCTGGTGTCGCAAGCCACTCGTCGGCGCGAAGGCGGCTGGCTGCACTGTCGTTGAAACCACCGCTCTCGATGACGCCCGCCACACAATACAGTGCGAGGTCGAGGTCCTGATAGGCCACCTCGAGCTGGGCGAGAGTCGTCGATTCGCCCAGCGGCTCGCGCCCGAGAGGCTTGCGACGCGCACCCAGCCGATGCCGAGGCAGGCCGGATCAGCTGCCGTCGCGCCGCGCAACGTGACCGCTGATTTGGTGAGTACATGGGTAACTCACCGGGACCGCCCAGAACTCGGGGCCCGCGCGAGGTAGGACCTGAAGGCAAATCCCGCGCCACCTGACTGGTACGGCCTGAATACTCGGAGAGGCGGACCCACGCTGGCATCCGCGCGTACCCGGCCGAACCGGATTTTTAGTCGCCGCTCGGCTCCGCCGTCGGGCTCTTCGGAACGTACAGTGCTCAGGCGTGGGTGTGAGCCGTCGGGACCGAGTGCTGGCTGCGGGATACAGCGCGGCGGCGGCGTTGCTCGTGGCCGGGCCGCTGCTGGGGCCGGGGTACCTGCTGTTGCGGGACGCGGTGAGCACGCCACGCAGCTATCCGACCGACTCAGCGCTCGGGCTGGGCGACGCCGCGCCGCGTGCGGTGCCGCAGGACGCGTTGCTCGCGGTTCTGTCGCCGATCGTGGACGGCGGGCTGATCGTCAAGGCGATCCTGGTCGTCGCGCTATGGGCCGCGGCGTACGGCGCGGCGGTGCTCGCGCGCGAACTGCTGCGCGCGTCGATCGGGGCACAACTCGTCGCCGCAACCGTCGCGCTATGGAACCCCTATGTGGCCGAGCGCCTTTTGCAGGGCCACTGGAGCCTGCTCACCGGCTATGCCGCCCTGCCGTGGACGGTGCTGGCCGCCTATCGCCTCCGAACGGCTGCGCAGCACGAGACAAGCCGATCGGCGTCCGCGTGGGCGGCGCTCGCGGTGTCGCTGGCCGCTGCTGGCCTCACCCCAACCGGCGCGTTGTTGGCAGGCTGCGCGGCGCTCACTCTCGCCCGGGTGCGGCAACTTCCCGCGACGCTCGCACTCTGGGTGGCCGCGTCCGCGCCGTGGCTGGCCGCCACCGCCTTGTCCGGGGCGGGTAGCGAACCCTCCGACCCCACGGGTATCGCGGCGTTCGCCGCCCGCGCCGAACCCGGCCTCGGCACGCTGGGCAGCCTGGCCGGGCTGGGCGGGATCTGGAACGCCGACGCCGTGCCGGATTCGCGCACGACGCCGCTCGCCGCGATCGGCAGCATCGCGCTCCTGGCGATTGTCGCGCTGGGCGTGCGTGCCGTCGCGACGGGCAACGACGATCCGGATAGTCGCCACGTCCGCCGCGTGCTGCTGCTACTCGCGGCCATCGCGGTCCTGTTTCCCGCACTCGGCGCGACACCATGGGGCATGCAGGCGCTGGAGTGGCTGGTCGCTCACGTGCCGGGCGCGGGTCTGCTGCGGGACACGCAGAAGTACGTGGCCATGGCCATGCCCGCCTATGCGTTGTGCGCCGCGGCCGGATGCGGCGTGCTGGCGCGGCGTCTCTCCGCCGCCCCGCAGCCAGCGGCCGACCAACCAGCGGTGACGCACCGAGCAGTGACATCTACGGTCGCAACGGTATTCGTCGCACTCCTTGTACTACCGCTCTACGACCTCGCTTGGGGTGTCGGCGGAGCGGTCCGAGCCGTGCACTATCCCGACGGGTGGCAACGGGTCGCGGAAAGGATCGACGATTCCGCCGATGTCGCGGTGCTGCCGGGCGGGATGTTCCGCAAGTTCCGCTACAGCGGCGCCGCGCCGGTACTGGACCCGGCGCCGCGCATGCTGCCGAGTGACGTCTTGCAGACCGGTGAGCTCCCGGTGCGAGGCCGTACGGTGTCCGGCGAAGGAGCTCGCGCCAGCGACGTGGAAGCCCTACTACTGCACGGCGGTTCGGCCTCGGATCTGGCCCGCCTCGGCGTCGGCTGGGTGCTCGTCGAACGAACCACCCCCGGCCCGCTCGGCGAATCGGCGACCACCCTTGCCCAACTCGAACCCACCTACCATGACGCCGACCTCGCGCTATATCGCGTGCCGGGCGTCATCGAACAACGCGGCCCGACAACGCTCCAGCGCACCCTTGCCTCTGCGGCCCATTCGCTCTGGGGCGCAATGCTTGTCGTCGGCCCGCTCGCCGTTCTCGGCCTATACGCACGATCCCGAACGGCGGTGCGGCGACGCAAATGACATGCGGTGCAAAGTCGCCTGGAACATCCACACAGTGGGCGGGAGGGCATCCAACTCTCCACGCGCGAACATTTGCACCGGACAGGTTGTTTCAGGCTGGCGGTCAGGTCGAGTGCACATAGGCAACCAGCGTTTCTCGCATGTCTTCCGCGACCGGCGAGTCCGGGAAGTGCTCGGCGAGCAAACCCTCCAACTGGTTCAGTCGCTTCCGCACCCATGAGAAATGCGCACTGATCGGGTTCTCCAGAACCGGCGATACGGCCGCGATGCTGCCGTCCAAGTCTCCGAGACGTGCACTCGCGGAAGCCAAATAGATCTGCGACAACATCTCGTCACCGGGCGATCGCTGCACCTGCCATGCCTCGATAGCATCCGTAGACGCCTTAACAGACTTGCGCAAAGTCCTTTTGTCCTCCGCCCACATGAGCGAAAACCCCCGGTAGTAAATCTGTTTCGCCGGAGTGAAGGTGAACAGGCCCGGTATCTCGTCCGGCCCTGCCGCATCCCGTGCACGCTCCGCCTGGTCGAGCAGTTCCAGAGCGCGTGCCGAGTCGCCGAGGTTCGCTACCGACGCGGCGAGTCCGCACAGCAAGCGGGGCTCGGCAGTGCCGGTGGAGTTGTTCACATATCGCAACCCGTCCGTTGCCGCCGCTGCCGCCTTCTCAAAATCCTTCACAAACCGCAACGCGAGAGCTCGAGTGCCGCACGCCCATGCCCGCAACTGGTCATGGTCCGCGCGGTCCCCGAGCTGAAACGATGCCTGAGCGTGGACGCGGGCGGTGTCTGCCTGCCCGAGGTCGAGCGTCAAGTACGACAGCACACCGCAGACGCGGCCGAGCGCAACGTAGAGTTCCCGGACTTCCTCCGGACGATGCGCACCCAATTTGATTCGGCGCATCAACTCCGCCCGGATATCCAACGCCCTGACCAGGGTCCGGTCGTAGGACTCGAACCGGGCGTTTCGAGCTACGTCGATGATTCCGTCTTGAACGTCGTCGAGTGGTGCGGCGTCCGGCGCTGCGAGCAATGCTTCCGATTCGAGCCGGGCACGCTCCAACATGCGGATGGTGTCATCTCGCCGTGCCTGGTCTGCTTGATCGGCATCCCATGCGGCTACCAAGGTGCCGTTCGCGTTGAGCATCCGGTCCACACGCTCGGCCCAACCTCGGTCCTTTGGCCAACGGCGGCCCGTCTCGACGTTCCCGAGTTGCCCCCGAGTGTCGTATACCAGCGCGGCAAGGTCGCCCAGACTGAGCCCGCGGTCTCTGCGTAGCTGTCTGAGCGTACGTCCGGTTCGTTGAGATTCCATCCCCAGCAATGCTGGTGCCGCTACGTCCAACGCACACCCCGCCGACTGTATTCAGATTCGAGCTGGACCGTTGAATACAGCGTAGTCCTGAGCCGGCGCCTCTGTCCGTGTTGATGTCTATTTGCGCCCCCTCGGTGGCCTTCGCCAACGATCACTTCTCACCCACGCCGCCGACGGCGGGCGCACCTACAGACTCTTCGACATGAGCAGAGGTCTTGTCATGGAGCAGACGGCTTTTGGGGACACGCCGATGTCCCGATGCGCGTACTACCGCAGAGTGTGCGATCTACCCGCCGTGATCGACCCGCCCGAGCTGGGGCGCATCATCATGCGAACCTCGCATGTGTGGGCGATGACCATGCCTGCACCGCTGGGGCGCGCGGTAAGGCAGGTGATGCAGCGACGTGGCGTTGGTGGAGGGCCGATCGTGGCGCATCCGCGATCGAACAGGTGGAGCTACCTCGTACGGCCCGATATTCCCGATGACACAAGGCTTTTCGCCGAGATGTACCGGGTCGACGTGTCAGTGGTCCGGGAAGGCGGGACGGTTGCCTTGCCGTTTCCTACCGCTCAGTCCGGCGCTATCAGACACTGGATAGAGACACCGCGGGATACCTTCCGCCCGTCCGGAATGGTTGTGCTCGACGCCATCCGTGCCTGTGGTGGGCCCGGCAGGCGCAGGGCGGTGGCACATGTCTGAATGTGGTTGTGGCCCTTGCACGGACCTCGCGCCGCATCCGATGACGACCATCTACGAGGGCACGAGGAGCGGCAGCTGTGGACCCTGATGATCGCCGAACCTCGCCGATTCCGTCCGAAAGGGATGTTCACCTCTCGGTGTTCTGGCATGGTGCCCGACTGGATTTCGTCGCGTGCGTCACGGCGGCGTGCCTATTCGTCCAGGAGTGGCGCGCTCGGCACTGGCACGACGCAGTCGAAGTGTCCATGGACGACGACACCGACGGATATCCGAGATTGCCATGTGAGCGGCTGTATTTGGAGCCGTGACATGGGACACTGGCCTACTGTTCGGACCATGACGAGAAGGAGCTAGGCGTGGGGAATGACGAGCAGTTGACCATGGATCTCGGCGTACCCGTCGAACAGACCGAATGGGGAAAATGGGTCGACCCGGACCGCCGCAAGGCGCAAGTCCGGAAATTCATGGACCGCGCGGGCATACGTGAGATTCCTTCGGAGCCGTGGCCGGAAGACTCAGCGGAGGTTGAGCGGCTCGATCCGATTATTGCCGAGCTGTTCCCGGATTTGGCTACGGCGATGGCTCCCGAGAACGCCGACATGGCCGACGCATTTATTTGTTTCATCGGCGAGTGTTGTATCAAATTTGCGGGCGCGGAATGGATGGAATACAAATGGTTCGGTCGTGACAATTCGTTTTATGACCACGTGAATCCGGCCCTGCGATTTGACACGTTGGACGCAGATGAAGACGTAGAGACCGCGTGGGGATTGATGCGAAGCATGATCGAATTCCATCCCGAAGATCATGACGGGATGTTCTCAAAAATGGCTGCAATCCTCCGTGAATATGCAGGATATCACCAGGAGAAGCTCGACGAAGAAGCGTCGACCACTCCGTAAGTGCCACCGCACAGAACCCTTTGACCAGCAAGTTTCACACACTGGGGGGTGTGGCCAGCCGTGCCAGACGAATATTACAGAGACCGCGACCAGGTCCCAAATCATGAGCGCGGCAGGATATTCGAGAGCGGTTGCGATCGATTCTTTCGTGACAGCGAGAACGGCTATGCACAGCAGTCTCGCGTATATGAAACCCGAGAAGGCCGAGTCCAGTTCGACCACGTAAAAGAATACCGTGACCACCTGTTCACAATAGAAGATAAATCCGGCAGGATCGAGGGGAAGAAAGACGAAAAACAACTGCGTGCACTGCGAGAGCTTCTCCAGGAGAACGACCAGCACAAGCACATTTTGCGATCCGTAGAGGGCGAACACGTATCGAAAGAAGTGCAGGAACTTATCACCGGCCTGAAACGGGATTTTCCGGACCGGTTCACACACAGGCTCATCTCGCGAGCTGACGCCCGGACAATTTGGGCATTGGGCGTAGATTTGGAGCGAAGTAAACAGCTCGAACTGCCGGAGCGAGGTAAGCAGCTTGAGTTACCAAGGTGTAGCAGAGAAGGCGCGAGAGGAGAAGGCGCAGGAGCTACAAAAGCGGAGAGAGAAGATCGCCAAGCTGGCGAAAGCACGCGCGCGAGCCGAGAAGTTCCGGAATATGCTGAGATTCCGCGACGGTGCCACGCGTGGCCGGGTAGAAGCCCCCGAACGAGTCGAGCGCGATCGACAAGCGCGAGAACAAGCCGAGCGAGCCAGGCAAGCACGCGGAGCCGATGAACGTGCACGGGTTGAACGGGCGGCTGCCGAACGGGTTGCGCTGGAATTCCCGGTGCCCAATCAGTTCCAGGAACGGGAAGCCGTTGACACGGGGGAACAGGCGGCCCGGGAGGCAGCCGACGCTGCCAGCCTGGAGCGTGCAGCAGCCGACGCCCGCACGGCGGAGGAGAAAGCACGCGAGGCGGCGGATAAGGAACGCGCCGAAGAACTGGCGCGACTGCAAGCCCGGGGGGTGCCCCCGGAAGTGGTGAAGATTCTCGGGCTCGGGCAGGCGCAGCCACCGTCAGCGGCGGTGCGGGAGCCGCCTGGTAATGCACCGGGCGTTGTCCGGGGCGGCACCGGGCAAGGGCAGGACCGCGCGCGCGGAGTATCCCGCGACCGATAGCCGTCCGCGCTCGATCGGCTCACAGTTTGTAGAGAGACACCGATCAACTCGCCGTGGCGGTAACGGTGGCGGCGCTATTCGTCGAACGGCGCCATCCGGATCATGGTCAGGAAGCCCTTGCCGTTGAGCCAGCGCACCCTGCCGTCCGGCACAGCCTCGGCCTCCGCCTCGAAGGCCGCGATCACGTGCCGTTTGAGGTCGTGGCGCGGGTGCCGCCGCAGTAGCTCGGCGACCCAGTCCTGGTCCAGTTCCGCCAGTCGCGCGCCGATCACGTCAACCGACGCGCCCGCGGAGACGAAGCCGCCGGGGTCGCTGAGATCGTCGGCGACGCCGGGGGTGATGTGGGCGGCAATGGCCGCGCCGATCGCTTCGGCGCGTCCGGGGTCGGCACCCGCATCGAGCGCGAACGCGGCAGCACGCTCGCCGCCGGTCACCGCGAAACACCGTCCTGGCGTGGGATGTTCGAGTTGAAGGTCGTGCAGCAGGCAGGAGACGTAGACGAGTTCGTCGTCGTAGGTGGCGCCGTCGAGGCCAGCCAGGACTCGTCCGAAGTAGTAGGTGCGCAGCGAATGGTGCAGCACGTGCGGGGAAAGCGATTCGCGCGCTTCGGTTTCCGCCGCGACAGCCAGCTTGGAATCGGGCAGGCGCAGCCCGGCGAACTCGAGTTTGCCGCGTCCGCGCCGCCCCAGCGCGAGCCGCACCCGGTTGGGCACAACGGCGGGCAGCGTTCGGGCGGTCTCGACGGCCAACCTTCGGCGTTGCTCCTTGGACAGCGCGCCACCGGTGCGGGTGGCCCATTCCCAGTCGATGCCGGTCGGTGCGGCCACGCCGGTCTCCTTCGTCGTCGGAACTCTGTGTCCGCATCAGTCAAGCGCAGCCCAGCGTCGGTGACGAGTGGCAGAGATGACAGTAACGCTCGGATTCATGCCAAACTGGTGAGTGATGAAGAAAGTGGTCGCACTCGCGCTGGACGGTGTCATGGCCTTCGACCTGGCCTCTGCCGTACAGGCGTTCCGGCATGGACCAGGTAAGACCGGCGAACCGAGCGGGTTCGAGATGCGGACATGCGGGCTGCGGCCGGGACCGGTGTGGACGCCCAATGGCTTCGAATTGCGGGTGGCACACGGGCTCGAGGCGATTGCGGAGGCCGATATCGTCGTCGTCCCCGGGATCGGCATTCCGACATTGCCCACTCCCCGGGAGGCGCTGACCGCGCTGCGGGATGCGGCCGAGCGCGGCGCGACGCTGGTGAGCATCTGCGTCGGCGCGTTCATCCTCGCCGAGGCGGGTCTGCTGGACGGGCGGCCTGCCACCACACACTGGGCCTATTGCGACGAGTTCGCCGAGTTGTATCCCGCGGTGAAACTGGACCCGGCGGCACTGTATGTCGACGACGGTGACGTGCTCACATCGGCGGGGCTCTCGGCAGGCTTGGACCTGTGCCTGCACATCGTCCGCAGGGAACTCGGCGCACATGCGGCGGCGGAGTTGGCCAGGTGGAATGTCACCGCGCCGCACCGTGAGGGCGGTCAGGCGCAGTACATTCCGGATGATCCCGGCGCTCGCCACGTCGACAGCGGCTTGGCCGCCACGCTGGCCTGGGCGGTCTCCGAACCTACTGCTGCGGTCGACGTTTCGGCGCTGGCCGCGCACGCGTTGATGAGCGAGCGCACGTTCATCCGCCGGTTCAAGGCGGAGGTGGGCACGACACCGCGGCGCTGGCTCGACGCCCAGCGCACCGCACGTGCCCGCGAGCTACTGGAAACTACTCGTTTGCCGGTCGAAGTCGTTGCGGCGCAATCCGGCTTCGGCAGCGTCACCGCCCTGCGGGTACACCTGCGCGCGGCGACGGGAGCCACCCCTGCCGCCTACCGCCGATCACTGGGTCGGTGACCGCGGCACGGTAACATTCCGGCCCGAATGACGTTGTAGCGCAGTGTTATCCACTACTTCGCGCGAAAGCCCTTGGCACGCAGTGCATCAGCACTGAGCAGCGGCTCGGGATTCCACCCGCGCCGTAAGTTTATCGACACATACAAAGGGGTAAAGATCTTGTTGAGAGTTTTCGTGTAGTTCGTAGCGTATCCTGGGCGTGTTCTCACTACTACCCACACAGCCTGATTACTGGCGGTTAACTGATCGACTGACCTACTTCCCTACCGATATCGGACCCGCGAGCCCGCGGCGTACGGCGAGATCGAGGCGCGAGAGAGGTGGTTGGAGCATGGCCGATCTGGAGACGACGGCGCCCATTCTCCCGATGGATGCCGAATTCGAGTTCGCGACCGCGAGCACCCCGCTCCGCCGGGCCGCGGGACGGCTGCGGACCGTGCTGCCGCCAGGCTGGCGCGTCGAGGTCGTCGACGCACCGACCTGGCTGTATGGCGACCGGGCGCCCATACTCCGGGTGGTCATGCCGTCCGACTGATCACCCGGTCCAGCCGAGCGGCATGAGCAGCGATTTCTGCTCGCAGAACGAGTCGAGACCTTCCGGGCCGTTCTCCCGCCCGAGCCCGGATGCCTTGTAGCCGCCGAACGGCGAACTCGGGTCGAACGCGTACCAGTTGATCGCGTAGGTGCCGGTACGCACCCGCGCGGCGATCTCGGCGCCGTGCTCGATATCGGTGGTCCACACCGAACCCGCGAGGCCGTACACCGAGTCGTTGGCGATGGCCACGGCCTCGTCCTCGGTCTCGTACGGGATGACCGACAGCACCGGCCCGAAGATCTCCTCCTGGGCGATGGTGGACTTGTTGTCCACGTCGGCGAAGATCGTCGGTTCGACGAACCAGCCGCGATCCAGACCCTCCGGCCGACCGCCGCCGAGCACCAGCCGCGCGCCCTCGGCTTTGCCCTTGGCGATGTATCCCTCCACCCGGTCGCGCTGGCGTTCGGAGATCAGCGGGCCGAGCTGCACGCTCGGGTCGTTCGGGTCGCCGACCTTCATCGTCCGCACCTGCTCGACAAGCGCGTCGAGGATTTCGTCGTACCGGCTGCGCGGGGCGAGAATGCGTGTCTGCGCGACGCAGCCCTGCCCGCTGTTCATCAGGCCGGAGAACGCCAGCAGCGGGATGTTGGCCGCGATATCCATGTCGGGCAACAGGATTGCCGCAGACTTGCCGCCCAGCTCGAGCGAGACGCTCTTGAGCTGCCCGGTGGCGATCGCGCCGATCTTCCTGCCGACCGCGGTGCTTCCGGTGAAAGTCACCTTGTCCACGCCGGGGTGCGAGACGAGGTACTCGGCCGCGTCGGGCTCGGCAGGCAGCACCGAGATCACACCTTCGGGTACCCCCGCCTCGGTGAAGATGTCCGCGAGCATATTGGCTGTGATCGGCGTGAGCGGGGCCGGCTTCAGTACCACGGTGCAACCGGCCAGCAGGGCGGGAGCGAGCTTGTTCGCCGCCAGGAACAGCGGGACGTTCCACGCGGTGATCGCGGCCACGACACCGCGCGGCTCACGGGTGACCCGTGTGGTGCCGAACCCGCCGACCCGCGTTTCGCGCCACGGGAAGGACTCGGCCAGGGCCGCGTAGGCGTCCAGCGCGGCGACCGCGGGGATCTGGTTGAGCGTCATGGCGATCATCTGCGGCGCGCCGACCTCGGCGGTCAGCGCGGCGAGCAGGTCGGCGGAACGCTGCTCGATCAGCCGTGCAGCCCGGGTGAGCACCGCGGCACGCTCCTGCGGCGGCGTGGCGGGCCAGGGGCCGTGGTCGAAGGCGTGCCTGGCCGCGGCGACCGCGGCGTCCACGTCCGCACGGCTCACCACGGGTACGCTGCCCACCGGCTCTTCCGTGGCCGGCGAGATGACCTGGACGCGCTCGGCAGTGGCTGGCGCGGTCCAGCGGCCGCCGATGAACAAGCTGTCGTAATCCATGAGAACACGTTACAGTTTTACGCCCAGTTTGTCTGTAACCTGTTTCAGTTTTACGCCCGCCCGACGCGCTGTCCAGTGTGAATTCCGACCTCTCGGTTCGCTTTTCGCCGAACGCACTATTGCGTTCTGTTGCTGGAAACGTCATGCTGTAGCGACAGATCAGCTCGCTCCATTCACCCACCGATACCGCAAACTGGGGAGTCCGAGTCATGGCGGTGCAAGTGATCGGCCGGTCGCTGATGACCAGTGATCAAACCGAGCATCAGGCGAAGTGTGTCGGCAGCGGCGGATGGGTGGTCTCCTTCCTACCCGGCCGCACCCTGACGATCGAGCAGGCGACCGCGGCTATGCAGGCCGCAGAGGCTGTCGCCGCCGTCGGAATGCTAGCCGACCTGGTCGGTCTGACCACGCTGGAGACGGTCGGGTTGGCCATCCGGGAGTCACCGTGGAGCGAGCCGGTACACGCGCCGTGCGGCAAGCGGCACTGGCGTCGCGGGTGGCTGGAGGCTTAGCTCAGCTAACTTTTAGTTGCCACAACGACCAGATTGCTCACGAATAACTCGCGCACCACTGGTATCCGCACCAGCCACCAGGCCCAGCGCGGGTGGTATCGAGGGAAGACCGTGTGAACCTCGGCCGGAGTGCTTGCGGCCCAGCGCAATCCGTCCGCGGCGCGCACCGCGAACAGCGATGTACCGAACCGGTTCTTCGGTTCCCGCCCGTGCTTGCGCCGATACCGGCGCGCGGCGTACTCACCACCGAGGTAGTGCCACGGTCCGGTCTCGTGCCCGCCGAACGGACCGTGCCACACGGTGTACGAGAGCACGATCAGGCCGCCCGGCCTGGTCACCCGCACCATCTCGTCGGCCATCACCCATGGCTTCGAGACGTGCTCGGCGACGTTCGACGAGAAGCAGATGTCCACCGCGTCGTCGCGGAACGGCAGCGCCATCCCGGACCCGCGGACCGCACCGGCCACCGAAAGCCCCGCCGCGTGCATTTCCGACGGATCAGGCTCCACCGGGATGTAGCGCGCACCCGTGCGGACGAACTCGTCCGCGAAGTAGCCCGGACCGCCGCCGACGTCGAGAATCGTCGCAGTGTCCAGCGACCGGCCGGTGAGGTCGGCGTAGAAGTCGGCGATCATGGCCGCGCTGTCGGCGGCCAAACCGCCATAGAACAGCGCGGGATCGGTCTGCTCGAACCGGAAACTGCCGAGTAGCCGCAGCGACCGGCGTAACGTCGCACGCCGGGCGAACCGGTGCGAGCCACTGCGGGCGGGGGGTGTTTCGGCTTTGAGCACGGCGCCGAGTTTCGCACAACCCCGATGGTCGCCGTCCTCGGCGGGTGCTCGGTTAGGGTGTAGCGCGACATCCGACGTTCCCCTACCGGGACCTACTGACCGAGAGAAGCTCCACCGTGCGCGAAGTCCTCCTGCTCTGCTGGCGTGACACCGGACACCCACAGGGCGGCGGCAGCGAGCGGTACCTCGAGCAGGTCGGCGCGCAGCTCGCGGCACGCGGGGTCAAAGTCACCTTGCGCACCGCCCGGTATCCAGGGGCGCCCCGACAGGAACGCATCGACGGCATCGACATCAGCCGGGCGGGCGGCCGCTACACCGTGTATCCGCGGGCGTTGGCCGCCCTCCTGCTCGCGAGGGTCGGCCTTGGCCCGCTGCGCGGTGTGCGCCCGGACGCGGTGATCGACACCCAGAACGGCATCCCGTTCTTCGCCACCGTCGCCACCAAGGCGGCATCGGTGGTACTGGTGCACCACGGCCACCGCGAGCAGTGGCCGGTGGCCGGTCGGCTGGTCGGCCGGATCGGCTGGTGGATCGAGTCCCGGCTGTCGCCGCGGGTGCACCGGGACAACCAATACCTGACCGTGTCACTGCCTTCGGCCGAGGAATTGGCCACGCTCGGTGTAGACGGTTCGCGAATCGCGGTGGTGCGCAACGGAGCTGAACCGGTTCCAGTCGACGCACCCACGGGCGCCGCGGAAACGCGGACCGAGGAACCGACCGTCGTGGTGCTCTCCCGCCTGGTGCCGCACAAGCAGATCGAGGACGCGCTCGCCGCCGTCGCCCGGCTGCGCGACCGCATTCCCCGGCTGCGCGTCGACGTGATCGGCGACGGCTGGTGGGCGGACAACTTGAAGGACAACGCCCGCGAACTCGGCATCGCCGACGCAGTCACGTTCCATGGCCACGTGGACGAACGCCGCAAACACGAACTGCTCGCCCGCGCGTGGCTGCACGTGCTGCCTTCGCGCAAGGAAGGTTGGGGACTCGCGGTGATCGAGGCCGCACAGCACGGTGTGCCGACCGTCGGCTACCGCAGTTCGCGTGGGCTCACCGATTCCATCGTCGACGGCGCCACCGGCATCCTGGTGGACGACGTCACGCAGTTGGCCGATGCCGTCGGCGAGCTGCTGGACGATCCGGAGGCGCGCACGGTCATGGGCGAGAAGGCCCGCGCCCGCGCCCGCGAATTCTCTTGGGAGCAGACCGGAAACGGAGTCTACGAAGTGCTGGCCGCCGCCGCCCGCGGTGAGCACACCGCGGGATTGATCGCGGCGCGGGCAGTCGATTGATCCGCATACCGCCATTCGCCGAATAGTGCTCCGGCACAGGGGAAATCCTGCTGCGAAGCGGAAAGTATTGGCGCGCAGAACAAAATCGCCCGCACCATCGGCCAGATGGTGCGGGCGATGCTACTTTTGGTGGAGTGTCAGCCCAGACGCTGCTTCAGCGCCTCGAATTCGTCGCGCACGCCGGAAGGCAGCTTGTCACCCACGAACTCGAACCACTCTTCGATCAGCGGGATCTCCTTGCGCCACTCGTCGGCGTTCACCGCAAGCGCCTCGTCGACGTCCTTGGGATCGACCTCCAGACCGTCCAGGTCGACCTGCGCGGCGGTCGGCACATTGCCGATCGCGGTCGGCTCCGCATCGGCGGAACCTTCGATGCGGCCGATGATCCACTCCAGCACGCGGGAGTTCTCCCCGAAGCCCGGCCACAGGAAGCGGCCGTCGCCGCCGCGCCGGAACCAGTTGACGTAGAAGATCTTCGGCAGCTTGGCGGCGTCGGCGTTCTTGCCGACGTTGATCCAGTGGCCAAGGTAGTCACCGACGTGGTAACCCATGAACGGCAGCATGGCCATCGGGTCGCGGCGCACCGTGCCGACCTTGCCCTCGGCGGCGGCCGTCTGCTCGGAGGACAGCGTCGCGCCCATGAACACGCCGTGCTGCCAGTCGAAGGACTCGGTGACCAGCGGGACCGTGGTCTTGCGGCGGCCGCCGAACAGGATCGCCGAGATCGGCACGCCCTGCGGGTCGTCCCACTCGGGAGCCAGGGTCGGGCACTGCGCCATCGGCGTGCAGTAGCGCGAGTTCGGGTGGGCCGCGAGGGTCTCGGTCTCGCGCAGGTACCAGTCGTTGCCCTTCCAGTCGATCAGGTGATCGTGCTCGCCCTCCAAGCCTTCCCACCAGACGTCGTTGTGGTCGGTCAGCGCGACATTGGTGTAGACGGTGTTGCCCGCCTCCACCGTCGCCATGGCGTTCGGGTTGGAGCTGCGGTTGGTACCAGGAGCGACGCCGAAGAAGCCGAACTCGGGGTTCACCGCGTACAGGCGGCCGTCCTTGCCGAAGCGCATCCAGGCGATGTCGTCGCCGAGGGTCTCCGCGCGCCAGCCCGGGATGGTCGGCTGGATCATCGCGAGGTTGGTCTTCCCGCAGGCGCTCGGGAACGCGGCGGCGATGTAGTAGGCCTTGTTCTCCGGGGAGATCAGCTTGAGGATCAGCATGTGCTCGGCCAGCCAGCCCTCGTCGTGGGCCATCGCCGAGGCGATCCGCAGCGAGTAACACTTCTTGCCGAGCAGCGCGTTGCCGCCGTAGCCGGAGCCGTAGCTCCAGATCTCCCGGTCCTCGGGGTAATGGGTGATGTACTTGGTGTCGTTGCACGGCCATGGCACGTCGGCCTGGCCCTCGGCCAGCGGCGCGCCCACCGAGTGCAGCGCCTTCACGAACGGACGGTCGGCGCCCAGCTTCTCCAGCGCGGCGGCGCCCATGCGGGTCATCACGCGCATCGACACGACGACGTACTCGGAGTCGGTGATCTCCACGCCCAGCTTCGGATCCTCGGCGCCGAGCGGGCCCATGCAGAACGGCACCACATACATGGTGCGGCCCTTCATCGAGCCGCGGTACAGCTCGGTCATCGTGGCGCGCATCTCGGCGGGGTCGACCCAGTTGTTGGTCGGGCCGGCGTCGGCCTCGGTCTTGGAACAGATGTACGTGCGGGACTCCACCCGGGCCACGTCGGAGGGATCGGAAAGCGCGAGGAAGGAGTTCGGCTTCTTCTTCTCATCCAGCCGCTTGAACGTTCCCGCCGCGACCAGCTGCTCGGTCAGCCGGTCCCATTCCTCGTCCGAGCCGTCCGCCCACACCACTCGATCCGGCTGGGTGAGTTCGGCCACTTCTTGTACCCAGGCGAGTAGTTCGCTGTGCTCGGTCGGCGCCTTGCCGTCGGATCCACGAAGACCAGGAATGGTCGCTGACGTCATGAAAACTCTCCTGAGATGGGCGGCCACTCGATGCTTCGCCGCCTGGCCCAAGGCCCATGACCAGCGCGAATGCACCTAGCGCCACCGTTGGCGGGAAGGCGCCCGCGCCGACCGGTCGAAAGCGCACCCAGTCGGGCGGCGATCAGGACTTTGCGGACGCCCAAGTTCCTGAATAGAGGTTAACGCCATGTGACGACCGGTACGGCATCGGGTTCCTCACTGTGTACCCAATTGGTCGTTCGTTTCAACAGGCGAGATGGACCGGTCGAGGATCCGGATATCCCGTTCGCACGCGGCGAGCTGCCCCGGCTGTTCAGCCGCCATTCGGCGCAGCTTCGCCTCCAGTTCGACGACGCGACGATCCGTATCGACCATTCGCGCGGTGCTTGCTTGCACCACGAGATCGGCCAACACGGTCTCGGTTTCCACCAGCGCGGTCGCTACCCGCTGCTCGAGCTGGGCTTTCACATTGACCAACGCGTCGGACACCCATTGCCGAATGTGCGCTCGGTCGGCCAGCTGCCCGCGCGCACGGACCACCCAGGCCGCCGCGCCACCGCCGAGCGCCAGGGTGACCGGGACACTCGCGACATCGAGGGCGGGCACCAGCGACAGCGGAGCAACCAGCAGGCGACCGAGGCCGACACCCGCCGACGCGCCGAGCGCGATCATGAGGTGATCTTCGACACCCCGATGTCTGGGCTCGGGGTCCGGGCCGACCCGCGGGGCCGGGTCGCGCCGTCGCGATGGCATACCGCGCTCCGCGCCCTCGATCCGGCCACCGAGTTCGGCCAAACGGTGGTCGATGGTCCGGTCGACACCGCCGGTCAGCTCGGTCACGGTCTGCTGGAGCCGGTCGGGATAACCGCGGAGATCGGCGCGGCGCAATCGATCCAGTTCGGCGCGAGCGGCGGTGTGCAGCGCGCGAATCCGCGCGCCGATATCGGTCATCAGGTCCACTCTCGCCAGGTGCAACTGCCCGCGCAGGGTGGACATGGCGGTGGCCCGCCCGCCGTCGCGGCCGGCGAGCAGCACGGCGCGTTCCTCGCGCAGCCGCGCCAGTTCGGCGCCGGAGCGCAACGCGCCCACCTGCTCGACCACTCGCTGGCGCGTATCGGCCAGGACCCGGCCGGTGACCGCGGCCGATCGGTCGCCGGTCGCCGCGGCGGCGCCCGCGGCCGCCGCGGTCAGCTGCGCGTGCAGGGATCCGAGGCCGGAGCGATCCAGCAATCCGGCGTCGCCCGCGGTGCGCGCGGCCGCGGCGAGCCGCGCCGAGACCGGCACGATGTCCAGATCGGCGGCGCCTCTGGCGGCCAGCAGCTCCAGATTGCGCGCTCGCACCGCACGCCAGTCCCGGTAGGCGTGGATGCCGTTCATGGCGAGCAGGATGCGCGTCCCGTCCGCGCGCAGTCTGCCGATCGCCTCCAGCAGGTCCGCGCCGATGGTGGTGCCCGCGTCGAGCAGAATCAGCGCCAGCCCGGAGAGCGCGCCCACGGAGGGCTGACCGCGGTCGGACGGCGAGGTCGTCGCCACGGCCGCGCTCGGGTCGGCCATCGGCTCGGACAGCGTGATGCGCGGCTCGAACCGGGCCAGCTCGGTCCGCAGCAGTGTGGTGTTGACATCGGCCGGGCCGATCACCGTGACCACCGTTGCGGCGCCCGAGCCGTGTAGCGCGCGCAGCAGCGCCAAACCCTGCGGATTCCACCGCGCCACCACAGCCTCGACCTCGGGCGAGGGGATGAACACGGTTCCGGAGCCCGCAGCGGGCTCAACATCGGCCGGCGAGCCGGGATCGGCTGCTCGGCCGGTTCCGGCGTCGCCCCCGGTGTCTGCCGGCGGAACGGCCGGGTCGACAGTGGTCTCCGTCGGTGATTCCGAGGGGTCAGAGACCGGCACTGCTCATCCGTTCCCATAGTCGGATGTACCCGTTGTGCACGCGTAAAGCGGCGCGGCGGGCCGCCGGGGGCATATCGCTGGTGACGACGGCGCGCCACCGGGCGGCGCGGGACATCGCGTCGTCGGCATCCGAGGGCGCCGGAGCGGGATAGCCCGCGGCGAGGTGGGTCACCTCCGGCCGGGCCAGGCCCGCGCAGAGCCCGAGCCAGAGAGCATCGTCGCCATAGAGATAGGACTCCAGGAGGTCGCGAGCGCGGCCGCCATCCCCTGGAACCGCGCGGGCGGCGAGCCGGGCCAGTTCATCGAGCAGTTCGCCGCCGCGCAGCGCGGAGACCTGCTCGTAGCGGCGGTGCAACAGCCGGTGCAGTGCGTCGATGCCGCTGGCCGCGTGCAGAATCTGCAGCAGCGCCTGCGGCGCGAGTTCCGGAGCGTGGCACAGGGCCGTGCAGGCGCAGACCACGCCATACAGGTCCCACCGCTGCAACAACTGCTCGCGCTCGGCGAGATCCGGCCCCGGCGCGACGAACAGATCCGGCGACAGCACCAGCGACGGGTCCGCCTGGGTGGCGAGCTTGCGCAGCAGGGCCAGGTCGGCGTCGGTCATTGCGCCTGCCCTGGTGCGCACCGCCAGCGACGCGACCGCCGGAACCACCGGAACCCGCAGTTCCCTGCCGTACTGTTCGGCCGCCGCCACGGCGTCACCCCAACGCGAGCCGATCGCGTCGGCCTTGTTCAGCACCACGACCGTGCGCTGAGGCGGCAATGTGGCCAAGACTCTGCGGTCGGCGGGCGTGGGCGCGGCCGACAAAACGTAGACGACGATGTCGGCGTCGAGTTCCGGATCGGGCGCCCCCGGCTCGTCCACCGGATCGGTTTCCACCGCGGACAGCAGCGCGAGCGCGTGCAGCACCGTGGTTCGTCCCGCGTGAGCGCGCCCGGTCACCTGGATTCGCGGCGGTTTGCGCCAGGCGCTGACGGCTGCCGCGGCGGCGTATCCGACCTGCGGGTCGCGTCCCTCGCCGAAACGCAACTCGGCGAGCAGCTTGTCGAGCTGATCGTGGTCGGGCGCGGGGACGCCCCGCCCACGCAGTGGCCCATCGGATTCAGTGGCTGTCGGCATGCTGCATACCCCCTTATTCGGTGCGCAATTCTGTCAGAAGTCGGGGCACCGGACAGGCTCGACCGTTCAGCTGCCGCTGAAGTACTTGTTCGCGGTCCGCACGGCCCAGTTCGGGGCGTATTTCGCGGCCGCGGACAGCACCTTCGCCTGCGCGCCGATCTCGTAGTGCACCTTCGGCAGCCGGGAGCGCTTGCGGGTGGCCGCCCAGATTCCGGCGGCGACGTCATCGGCGGTCAACCGCACGCCGAGCGATTTCGTCGTCCCGGTCGTCACGCCCTCCACCATCGCGGTGTCCACGAACAACGGCCAGATCGCGATCACCCGGATGTCGTAGGGCTCCCATTCGAGATCCAGGGCTTCGGTCAGGCTCTTGACCGCCGCCTTGGTCGCGCCGTAGCTCGCGAGCTCGGCTTGGCCGTAGATCGCCGAGGCGGAACAGAGATTGACCACTTGGGCGCCGGGGGTGTCGCGTAGATAGCGGAACGCGCTGTGCGTTCCCGCGAGCACACCGACCAGGTTGACTTCGACAATCGCGCGGTGAGCGGACAGATCAATGGAATCGAACGGCCCGGCGCGCAGAATGCCCGCATTGTTCACCAGAATGTCCAGCCGCCCGTTCTGGGCATGGAACTCTTCGAGGCGCTGCGCCCAGTGCGTGTCGTTGGTCACATCGAGCACGCCGGTGCGCACGCTGCCGCCCTTGCCGGTGATGTCGGCGGCGAGCCTGGTCAGGCCGACTTCGTCGATGTCGTAGGCCCCGACGTGATACTCCTGCGCGGCGAAAAGCAAAGCCGTGGCCCGCCCGATTCCTGCCGCCGCGCCGGTAATGAACACTGCCGGTCTGCTCATGCCGAGAATTCTAGGACCGCAGTCCGATTTCCAGGGGTTCCCAGACCTGTCACCCGTCATATACCCTTCTACGGTTGCATCGTTATCAAAACGCAATATTTAGATAACGCTTTGAACTCGAGACCGACCGACCTCGATGTTGAGGAGGTGTCATGACCGCGGAAGTCATCGGCGCTGTCGACCCGGAACCCGCTTGTACCGGGGACCACAAGCCCCTGCTGCCGAGCGTGGACCCGTTCCACCGACCGCCGAAGGGATTTGCGGCCAAGCCACCCGGCACCATCCTGCGCAGCAGGAAGATCGACATCGCCCTGTTCGGCATAGTCCCGCAACAGGTGGCGGCCTGGCAGCTCCTCTATCGGAGCTGTGATCTGCACGGCGCCCCGGAAGCGGCGATCACCACGGTCCTGCTGCCGATCGGCGCGGACCCGGCGGAGGACCGGCCGCTGCTGGCGTTCCAGACCGCGATGGACGCGGTGACCGAGAAGTGCTCGCCGTCGTACGCGCTGCGCTACGGCGCCCGTGCGCTCGGTTCGGTCACCCAGCTCGAATGGCTGCTGGTCGCGAACGCGCTGCGGCGTGGCTGGGCGGTCAGCATCGCTGACCACGAAGGCCCGCACGGAAACTTCGGCGCCCCGCGCGAACCCGGCTTCCGTGCGCTCGACGGCATCCGCGCCGCCTTGCGCTTCGGCCCGCTCGGCCTCGGCCCGGACACCCGGGTCGCGGTGTGGGGCTATTCCGGTGGCGGCATGGCCAGCTCGTGGACGGTCGAAATGGCGCCGACGTACGCCCCCGAACTCGACATCGTCGGCGCGGTGCTCGGCGCCCCGGTCGGCGACCCCCGCCAGATATTCGACCGGCTCAACGGCACCGCCTACGCGGGCCTGCCCGCCATCGTGATCGCCGCCCTGCGCAGGCTGTATCCCGCCCTGAGCAGGCTGATCGACCACGAGCTCAGTCCGGACGGCCATCGGTTCGTCGTGCACGCGGAGAACGCGACACCGGTCGGCGCCGTCATCGGGCTCGCCCACAAGAAAGTGGACGACTTCCTCAGCCGCCCGCTCGCCGAGGTACTCGACACGCCGGAACTGAACGCGATGTTCGACGATCTGCGACTCGGCAACGCGACACCCGCCTGCCCGCTGCTCGTGGTGCAACCCGTGCACGATCAGGTCATCCACATGGCGGCCATCGACGGGCAAGTGGAGCGATACCGCCGGGGCGGAGCTGTGGTGACCTACGTGCGCGACCGGCTCAGCGAGCACCTTTCGCTGTTGCCGCTGTCCACCCCGATCAGCCTGGACTGGCTGGCCGACCGGTTCGCCGGGCAACCGCTGAGCGACGTCGGCGATACGACCGTCTGGTCGGTCGCGGCCTCACCGTCGGGCGTGCGTGGCCTGCTGGAGATGGCGGTGACCGCGGCCAAGGTCGCGCTGGGTCGTCCGCTGCGCCAGCAGCAACCGGCCGAGTCCAGGATCGCGCCCGCGCGCGCCGCCTGACCTCCTGCTCAGCCGTCCGTGCACAACCGCCTGCCGCACAGATCGCCGGATGCTGGACAATGGACGCCGTGAACGACGCCGCGAACCATACTGCCGAATCAGTTCCGGGCCCGCCGTCCACAGTTTCGGCTTCGGCCGAAGGCGGGCATCGGCACAAGACCGGCTCCCGCCTGTACCCACGAGTCACCAGTTTCCGGTCGCGCAGGGGCGCACTGACCGCGACCCAGCAGCAATCCTGGGACCGGATGTGGCCCACGATCGGCCGCGAGGTCGCCGACGAGCCGCTGGACGCGGCCGCCTGGTTCGGCCGCGACGCACCGCTGGTCATCGAGATCGGCTGCGGCACGGGTACCGCGACGGCTGCCATGGCGCAGGCCGAACCGCACCTGAACCTGATCGGCATCGAGGTCTACCAGCCCGGCCTCGCGCAGCTGGTGCAGCGCATCGAGCGCGAGGGGATCGAGAACATCCGGCTGCTGCGCGGCGACGCGGTCGATGTGCTGGAGAACATGATTGCCGAAGAGTCGCTGACCGGCGTCCGCGTGTTCTTTCCCGACCCGTGGCCGAAGGCGCGCCACCACAAGCGGCGGCTGCTGCAACCCGCCACAGTGAAGCTGATCGCCAGCCGCCTGAAGCCGGGCGGTGTGCTGCACGTCGCCACCGACCACGCCGGCTACGCCGAACACATCCATCAGGTCGGCATGGCGGAACCGCTGTTCAGGGGTTTGAACGAGACCACGGGCGGAGTCAGCGCGCAGCACAGGGCGACCGCGCCGATCGGGTTCGAACGGCCCGTCACGAAATTCGAAGGCAAGGCACATCGCGCCGGTAGCGCCATCACAGAGCTCATATGGGGGAAGATCGACCAATGAGCGTCAGTGAGATGGCCCACGAGGTGGTCGATGTTGCCGGGGAGGTGCACGGAGGCGGAGCCGAGGGCTTGGGCGGCGCGACGCCGGACGTGCGCCGGGTCCTGCTGGTCTGGGACGCCCCGAACCTCGACATGGGCCTCGGCGCCATCCTGGGCGGGCGGCCGACCGCCGCCTATCGCCCGCGTTTCGACGCCCTCGGCCGCTGGCTGCTGGCCAGAACCGCCGAGTTGTCGGTGGGCAACCTGCATCGCGTCGAACCCGAGGCCACCGTCTTCACCAACATCGCGCCGGGTACCGCCGACGTCGTGCGGCCGTGGGTGGAGGCGCTGCGCAACGTCGGCTACGCGGTTTTTGCCAAACCCAAGATCGACGACGACTCCGATGTCGACGCCGACATGCTGGCGCACATCGCATTACGCAGTCGGGGCGCCGGCTTGGCCGGCATCATGGTCGCCTCGGCCGACGGCCAGGCCTTTCGCGAACCGCTGGAAGAACTCGCCGCCAAGGGCATACCGGTGCAAGTGCTCGGCTTCCGCGAGCACGCGAGTTGGGCCGTCACATCCGATACCCTCGAATTCATAGACCTCGAGGACATTCCGGGCGTGTTCCGTGAACCACTGCCCAGGGTGAGCCTCGAATCGCTGCCCGACGAGGGTGCCTGGCTGCAGCCGTTCCGGCCGCTGTCGGCACTGCTCACCTCTCGCCCCGCGCAAGGAGTCGCTTAGTGTTCACACGCTGGGGCGATCTGGCTTACCGGCTGCGCTTCGCCATCATCGGCATGGTCAGCGCGGCCCTCCTGGCATTGGGTGGATACGGCTTCGGCCTGGAACATCACCTCAGCTCCAGCGGATGGGACGATCCGACGTCGGAATCGGCGGAGGCGGCGCGGATCTCGGACGCGGCGTTCGGGCGAGATCACAGCAGCGACGTGATCGTGCTCTACACCGCACCCGAGGGCAAGACGATCGACGACCCGGCGTTCCGGCAGCAGATCGTCGACAACCTCAACCGGCTGCCCAAGGAACACCCGGACGAGATCGCCGAGGTCAACGGCGCCTACTGGCAGACCGAGACCGGGCAGGCATCTCCTTCGCTCTTTGCTTCAAAGGATAAGAAGTACACCTTCGCCTCGATCGCCATCGTCGGCGACAACGACACCGAGATGGTGCGCAACTTCCGGAAAGTGAAGGACGTCTTCTACATTCCGGGCGTCGACGTCCAGGTTACCGGCTTGCAGGCGGTCGCTGGCACGCTCAATGACACCATGGCCGCCGACCAAAAGCGCATGGAGATGCTCGCCATCCCGGCGGTCGCGGTGCTGCTGTTCTTCATCTTCGGTGGACTGGTCGCCGCGGGCCTGCCGCTGGTGGTCGGCGGTCTCACGGTCATCGGCGCCAACGGCATCATCATGTTCCTGACGAAGTTCACCGAGGTGAACTCGTTCGTCTCCGGCGTCGTCTCGATGATCGGCCTCGGCCTCGCCATCGACTACGGCCTGTTCATCGTCAGCCGGTTCCGCGAGGAACTGGCCGAGGGCTACGACACCCGTGCGGCGGTCCGGCGCTCGGTGATGACAGCGGGCCGCACCGTGGTGTTCTCCGCGACCATGATCATCGCCAGCCTCGGCGGCATGCTGCTGTTCCCGCAGGGCTTCCTGAAATCGGTGGCCTACGGCACCATCGCCACGGTCTCGCTGGCCGCGCTGACCGCCATCACCATCCTGCCCGCGATGCTCGCCGTCCTCGGCCCGCGCGTGGACATGCTGGGCCTGAAGGCGTTCCGCAAGTCCAAGACCAAGACCGCGGAGGAAGTCGAGACCGGCTTCTGGGGCAAGACCACGCAGTGGGTGATGAAGCATCCACTCAAGATCGCCGTGCCGATCTGCATCGGTCTGCTGCTGCTCATCATTCCGGTGAAGAACCTGGCCTTCGGCGGCATCAACGAGCGATACCTGCCGCCGGACAACAAGACCCGCGTGGCACTGGAGGAGTTCTACGAGGTCTTCCCACTGAGGAAGACCGATCCGGTCCAGCTGGTCATGGTCTCCGACGACAGCAACGCGGTTGGCAAGGTGTGGAAGCAAGCCAGCGAGGCCCCCGGCCTCACCGGCAAGTTCGACGTGCCGAGCCGATCCAACAGCCAACCCGACGTCTACCGAACGAGCGCGACGCTGGAGGATTCGGAAAACGCCGATCCGACCATCGAATACCTGCGCTCGATCGACGTGCCCGACAACGTCCAGCTCTACGTCGGCGGCCAGCCCACGATCCAGAAGGACAGCATCGACGCGCTGCTCGACCGCATGCCGGCGATGATCGCGCTGGTCATGTTCGTGACCACGCTACTGATGTTCCTCACCTTCGGCTCGCTGGTACTGCCGATCAAGGCCGCGCTCATGAGCGCGCTCGGCCTCGGGTCCACACTCGGCATCCTGACCTGGATCTTCGTGGACGGCAACGGCGCGAGCCTGCTGAACTTCACGCCGCAGCCGATCATGTCACCGGTGCTGGTGCTCATCATCGCGGTGATCTATGGCCTGTCTACCGACTACGAGGTCTTCCTGCTGTCCCGCATGGTCGAGGCGCGCACCCAGGGCGCCTCCACCACCGAGGCGGTGCGTGCGGGCACCGCGCACACCGGACGCATCATCACCGCGGCCGCGCTCATCCTGCTCGTCGTGGTCGGCGCGTTCGCGTTCTCCGACCTGGTGATGATGCAGTACATCGCCTACGGGCTGATCGCGGCGCTGTTCATCGACGCGACCATCCTGCGCATGCTGCTGGTGCCCGCCACGATGAAGCTGCTCGGCGACGACTGCTGGTGGGCCCCTACTTGGATGAAGAAAGTCCAGCAGAAGATCGGCCTCGGCGAACCCATCCTCGATGACGAACGTCCCGGCGGCGGCGATGTCGTCGACTTGGTCGAGACCACGCCGGTCACCGACCCGGTGACCATGCAGATCCCCGCGATCGCCGCGGCCAACAAGGTGCCGCGCAGGCGCAAACCGCGCACTGTCGCGGAGATCGAAGCCGACGCGCCCACGCAGCGGTTCGATCGGACACGGCCGCCTGCGCCCACACCGCAGGCGCCTCCTGCGCCGGCACCGCACGATCCGACCAGGACGCGCCCTGCGCCACCGTCGAATTCCGCACCCACGCAGGGAGACCCGATCCGCCCGCGGCGGATTGCGCAGATCCCGAACGCTTCGCATCTCGCGTCGACCGCGCCGGCGCAGGCCTCGCCATCGATTCCTTACGAACCCGCTGTATCTCGGCCGGCTCGAGCCGCGGAAGTACCGCAGGATTCGAATGGGCAGCACGTCGGCGCACCCTCGGTGGGCGTTCCGGAACGGAGTCCGCGGCCCACGGTTCCCTCGGTCACGCCGCCGGTGCCGCGTCCGACCCAAGCGCCGGAAGCGCACCCGCTGCTGGGAACTTCGCAGGACCCGACCGTCGATTTGCCACACCACCCCGCCATGCCGCCCGACCCCCGGGCCGCATCCCTCGACCTGCCGCATCAGCCCACTTCGCAGCCCCGCCCATTGTTGCCCACCCCCCCGAGCGAGACCGGTGGTCCCGCGCACCGCGCACCCGAGATCGAACCGTCCTCGGACCCGGACAACGGCCCGGACACCAACCGCAGCAGCATCGAGAACTGGATGGCGGAACTCCGCTCCTCCCGCCGTCAGAGCGCCCGGCAGAACCAGGGTCACGGTCGCCATCATGACAGTGAGGGCCGCACGGTCAGCGTGAACGAACTGCTGCGCCGCCGCGAACGTGAGTGAACGGCCGAGCCCGGTAGCCGGAAGGCCGCTGCACCCTTGGGAATGCGCCACCCCAGCGATTCAGGCACAGCACGTCGCGAGCGTGCTCGCGCAGTCGTACGCCGCAAGCCCCCGGCACCTGCGGCCGACGATGCGCAATGACGGCCTCGCGCATATCCGATCCGGGGGCAGTTCGGGCGGCTATCTGCCGGGATCGCCCGGCCTCTTCAGCGGCATCCAGGACAGTCGGATGTCGCTCGGCGAGTGGCAGTCCGAGGTCCGGGGCGTGCGGCTCGGCCACACGCGCTCGCGACGCCGTACGTCTCAGTGGACCGCCTCGTCACCGGCATCGCTGTCCGTCTCCGCATCGGCGAAGGCGCGGGCGTAGCGAGTTCCGGCCAGGAGCAGCAGGATGCCGACGACCAGGAACGCGGCGACGCGGACGAGTCCGTCCAGGGTGGCCAGGTCGAAGAGGAACAGCTTGGCCAAAGCGGCCGCAGTGACCAGCAGCCCGGATCCGAGGGCGAGTTTGGCGACCGCGGGTGCGCTGGCGAGCCTGCGGAGTCCGAGCAGGAGGGCAGCGGTGGCGGCGGCCATCCACAGGATGGTCGCGGCGCTGTGGCCGACGAGGAATCCGTTCCGCGTGCCGGTCGCGACGCCGATGGACACCGTCGCCGCGGTCACCGCGTAGAGTCCCGCGGCGCTCGCGACAATCCACTGCCACTCGCCGCCTGCCGCCATGCCGGGCAGCCGTCGCGCGCACCACAACGCCACCGCCACCACCCCGAGGGCGAGCACCGCGCCGAGCATGGTCGCCGAGCCCAAGTTCGCCTCCGAACGATGCTGCGAAGCAAGGATTTCCGGGCCCGCGACGTTCAGCAGCGCGAATCCGCCGAGGACGGCGAAGGCCGCCCCGATTCCCGCAGCGACTCGGGACCGTTGCTGGCCCGCCACACCGAGAAAGGCCAGCGCCACCATGAGCAGAGCGATCGGTAGCGTCTTCGTCTCGGAAACGCCGACGCACGCCTCGAGCAAGGCGATCGAACCCGCCACGGCGGTGACCAAGGCGGTATGGCCCGGAATCCGCAGGTACGCGCCGAGCTTCGGCGTCATGGGCACCGCGGCGACGAGCAAGAGCACCGCGGCGGTGACCGACGCCACCAGCACCGCGTCGAGCCGTTCCGCATACATCCCTGGCGCGATCAGGATCGGGGCCGGCGCCGCCGCCATCGTCAGCGAAGCGGTGAGGTCGGCGGGCCGATGCCGGACGACGACGATCGTCCCGGCGAGCCCGACCAGCGCGACCGCCGCCGCGGCGACGAGCAACCAGGCCCGCTCACTCGCGGCCGGAGTACCGAGCACCGCACCGGCGACGAATACGAATGTCGCCAGTACCGCGGGCATCGTCCGCGCGACGTGCAGATAGGGCCAGTTCCGCGCCCATTGCACCGGTACGCAGGCCACCTGCAACACGATCAAGAATGCCAGCAGCACCAGCCGAGTGGTCAGCACCGGCGACAGCGCCGCCGCGGCTAGCACCACCAGCACCGCCAACGGCTGCGACCGCCACCGCATCGCGAGACCTACGCCCGCGGCGGCGACGCCGAAGGCGACCGCGAGGCCGAGCACCGGATGCAGCCAGTGGTAGATCGCGGTCACCGCGACTACGTCGAGGTAAGCACCGGCGATACCGGTGGCCGCCAAGGCGATACCGCCGACCCGTCCGCCGGTCTGGCCGAAGACCCGCACACCCGCGCCCACCAGCGCCGCCGAGAGCACCCCGCCCGCAACGACCCTCGGCACCGGTCCGAAGAATCCCGCCTGCGCGGCCAGCACCAGCAACATCGCGACGCCGATCAGCGTCACCGCGACACCCGCCAACGCCAGGATCCGGCTGATCACCCCGTCGCGCTGCCACCATGGCGTGTGCGGCACTCGCGGCCCAGCCGCGCGCGGTGGGACCGGCGGACGCGGCGGCGCGGCTCCCGGCATCGGCCCCAGCGCGTTCGGCGGCCAAGGAGCGCCGCCACCCCATGCCCCGCCGCGTGGCGGGGCGAATGGCGAAGCGTATGGGGGGTGCGGCGCGGGAATCGGCGCGCCGGCCACCGAAGAAGGACCAGGCCAAGGCGGCGTGGCCGGCGGCCCCGCCATGGGCGCACCAGGCGTCGTCGAAGCCGCAGTCTGGGCGGCCATATCGGTCGTACCCGATTCCGGACCGCCGACCTCACCAGCAGCCGGATGGCCGGTCGCGCCAGATGCCGGATGCCCGGCCGAGCTGGGCATCAATCCGCTGACCCGGTCGCCGGTCCCGCGCACCGACATCCGCTGAGCGAGATCGCCAGCCGCTCCCGGCGCCAGATCGCCAGGCTTTCCGGACGCCGCACCGTCAGGCCCGCACTCAATCGAACCGCTCTGGGCGAGATGGCCGGGTCGGCCGTACATCGGCCCGGTCAGCGCCGCACGCGAGTAGGTGTCGGGAGGCTCCGGCGACTCGACTGTTCCCGGGACGCCAGATGGCGTGCGTCCCCGCTGCCCGCTAACCCCCTGAACTGCGGCAGCATCCGCGACGACCTGCTCGCGCAGCAGCTCCAGATCACGCCCGAGCACACCCAGCCGCGTCCCCAGCGTGGTGAACTCGCCGGAGAGCCGCGCGAGCAGCGCCGGATCGATAGAGGTTGTCATGACTTCATGCTGCTTCCCAACAGGCGCGCGAGCATGAGTAATAACCCCTGTAGACAGCCGGTAAAGAGCGCAGCCGCACAAAGTCTGTCTCCAGCCGCGCCGAGCGAAGACAGTGGCAGCCGCAGATCTACCGGATCGCCGGTAGCGAGAACGCACCACCTCCCGCGAACACGACCGGCCCCCACCCGGGCAGTCGAGTGAGGGCCGGTCCGCGCCAGATGGTCAGTAGGCTCGCAGGCCGATGACCTCGTGCACGGCGTCGATCACCGCGCTACGAGGCGGCATCCGAAGGACGCCGGGCGCGGGCTCGCCGGCCCAGTGCCAGCCGAGCGGTGAGTCGGAGCTGGGAAGCAGGATGATCCGGCCGCCGGGAACCACGGTGACCTGGTGGCCGGCGAGGCCGCGCCGGATCGGGACATCCACGGGCCGAGCCGGGCTCGGCGGAGCGACCAGGAAGGTCCAGTTGCGTTCGCCCGGATCGGCGACCACGGGTGCGGTGTGGTTGCGTTCCAGCTGGGTCAGCACCTTTCGGCCCAGTTCCGGCGGCATGACGATCGCGCCGAGAATGGAGCCGGTGGTGATCATCGGGCGTCCGGCGAGAAGCTGAACCGGCAGCCCGTATGTATGCCGCAGCAGGTGCGCGACGTCGTGGGGAGAAAGACAGCGCTCGAACATGGCCCTACCCCGCCCCGTAGAAGCCGGATCCACCCAGAACGGCGGACTTTCGGCGTAGCAACTCGGGCTGGTCGTGTACCCGCGCTCGGGTGCACGCGGGTAGGGCGCTGAGGAGGCGTGCCGATGGGGTGATGCTGTAGCGCGCCGGTCGCGTGGTCTGTACACCGAGCCCGTACGCGCGATCGGCGCGCCCGGCCTCAACGGTGGTGTTCGGCATGGTGATCATTGCCGCCGCCCTTTGCTGTCAAAGTTGCAGAAAGGCAACGGTATTCCAACCAGCAGCCAACGAGTCGTACGCAATGTCCCACTTAGGTCGAGTTCGATGGCATAGCGTCGTACTCTGAAACCCAGATTTAACAAAAGGACTTGGGTACATGGACGAATCGTCGATCGGAGTTCGGATCCGCCAGTTCCGCGGCAAGGCGCTCACCCAGCGCCAGCTCGCCGATCAGGCCGGGGTCAGTGTGGATCTGGTGCGCAAGCTCGAGCAGGGCGGCCGCCAGACTGCCTCGATCGCCAGCTTGCAGAAGATCGCGCGCGCCCTGGATGTGGACATCGCCGACCTCATCGGCAAACGTCACGGCGTGCCGTCCGCCAACCCGGACGCGGGCATCGTCGCCATTCGCCGCGCGCTGACTCCGGTCGACGACCTGCTCGGCGAGACCAAGGAGGAAGAGGCGGTCAGCCTCGACGACGGTCGCCGAGCGGTCGAGTACGCCTGGGGCGCTTACTGGTCGGGCCGCTACGAGCTGCTGACCTCCATCCTTCCCCCGGGACTGACCCAGCTACGCGCTACCGTACACGCGGCCCGCAACGGCTCGGTCGCCCCCGCCAACGAGTTGCTGGCCAGGATGTACTGGGTAACCGGCTGCACCCTGGTGCATCTCGGCCAGACCGATCCCGCGTTCCTGGCGATCCGCCAGGCACTCACCACGGCCGAGCTGGGCAACGACCAACTGCTGCTGGCCACCATCCGCGGCTCGGTGGCCTGGCAGCTGCTGGTGCAGGGCCGCTACGACGAGTCACGCGGCGTCGCATTGAACGCGGCGGCGAACCTGGAGCCCTCCGGCGAGGTCGCGCCTGCCCATCTGTCCGCCTACGGCTCACTGGTGTTGCAGGGCGCGACCGCCGCGGGCCGGGCGCAGGACGTGCACGGCGCTTTGTCGCTGGTCCAGACCGCGAGCGAGGTCGCGCTGCGGATCGGCGGAGATCGCCAGGATTACGAGACCTATTTCGGCCCTTCGCAAGTGGTCATGCAGACGGTCGACGTGAACGTCTCCTCGGAGCGCTACCCGGAGGCGCTGGCCGCCGCCAAGGAAATGCCGGTCAACGGCAGTCTTCCGCAGGCATCGCGGGCCCGCCACCTGGCCGACACCGCGGTAGCGCTGACCCGCACCGGCCGGCACCAGCGCGCGCTGGACGCACTGCTGACCGCGGAGCGGGTGGGCGGAGCGGACTGGCTGAAATATCAGACGCTGCCCCGGCATATCGTGTCCGAACTGCTCGACCAGGACCGGCGGGTGCCGCTGCGCGCGTTCGCCCGCCGCATCGGGGTCAACACCTAGACCGCCGGACGCTCGGCCGCCCGGTCGATCACCTCGTCCAGCACCTCGCGCGATCGCACGAGATCATTGATCGTGCGGGTGATCCGCTCCCGCTCGGTGTGCAACTCGGCCGCGAGCGCCGGAGTGGCGTACTCATTGGGGCCGCCGTCCGCATCCCGCATGCACGGCAGGATCCGCGCGATCTTCGTGCTGGTCAGGCCCGCCGCGAGCAGTTCCTGAATGTGAATGACCCGGTCCACCGCCCGCTCCGGAAAGTCGCGATGGCCGCCGGGCGTGCGCTCGGACGCCAGCAAGCCCCGCTGCTCGTAGTAGCGCAGCGAGCGCTCGCTGACGCCGGTGCGCTCGGCGAGCTCCCCGATCCGCATTCGGCTCACCGTCCCATCAACCGGCGCCACTGCGCCATGAACGGATGTTTGGCGGTGACCGATCCCCACCGCATCCGGCCGTGCACCACCAGGTGCAGCGGGCCGTGCGGCGGTCCGGTGCGGACCTTGTTTTGCACGCTCGAACCGATGAGTTCCAGCGGGTTCAGGTCGACGGTGGCCTCGGCGGGCACGATCAGCGTGACCGAACCCAAGAAGTCGTCGACGCGCACCTCGACCACCTGAGTCGACATGATCGCCTCGGTGAAGTCCAGGGTCACCCCGGACATCCAGTTGTTCAGATACAGCGTGGGCGCCACCTGCCACGGGCCGCGGCGATTCACCGCGGACATCCGCGCTCGGATCACGTTGCCCGCGGTATTCGGGCCGGGAACCGGCGGGGCCGGCTTGACGAAGGCAGGCGAGGAGTTCACGAAGGTCGACGGCGGCGCGGCGGGCTGACCGATCAGGCGGACGCCGGGCAGGTCGATGAGCACGGCGTTCAGCTCCCCGCGTGTCTTCGCCGCCAGCGCGGTGTCCATCCGTTCGGTGAACTCGCCGAGCGAGAGCATGCCCAGGCCGACCGCGCGCTGCAAGAGCTGTCCGACGTGTTCGCGCTCCGCGTCCGACACCCGCAGTTCCCGGTCGCCCACCGTGGACGCTGCCGGGTTCTCGCCACCGGAGCCGACCGCTTTGGATACCGATTCGGGGCCACCCATGCAATCGAGGTTACCGAGCACGCGGCCATGCCCGCATCAGGGCGATCCCCGATTCCCGGCATCCGCTGGACTACTCGAGCCCCTGTTCAATGGCGTAGCGAGTCAATTCGACCCGGTTGGCCAACTGCAGTTTGCGCAGCGTGGCCTGCACATGGTTCTCCACCGTGCGATGGCTCAGGCCCAGCCGCGCCGCGATCTGCTTGGCGGACAGCCCCTTCGCCACCATCCGCAGCACCTCGGTCTCCCGCTCGGTGAGGGCGGGACGGTGCGGCTCGTGTGGCTGCGCGGGCGCGGTCGCCATGCGCCGGTACTCGCCGAGCACCAGCCCCGCCAGTCCGGGCGTGAATACTGCCTGACCGGCGGCGGTGGCGCGAACGGCGTCGATCAGCTCCGCCGCCGACGCGCTCTTGACCAGATATCCCGAGGCCCCGGCCTTGATCGCGTCCAGCACGTCGTCGCGCTCGGCCGACGCCGAGAGCACCAGCACCCGGCTGCGCGGCGAAACGCGCAACACCTCGGCGGTGGCCTGGGCCCCGTTGCCGTCGGGGAACTGCATGTCCATCAGCACCACGTCCGGTCGCACCGCCGCGGCTCGCCTGGTTGCCGCGCTCACGCCGTCGGCCGTGGCCGTCACGTGTAATCCGGCTTCGGTGAGATCGCGGGAGACACCGTCCCGCCACATCGGGTGATCGTCCACCACCATCACCGAAATGGTCTCGGCCGGCTGGTCCGTCATCAGCGCCTCCCGTCCTCCCTCATGCCCGCGCCTCGCCGCGCTCGCTCATCTCGGCACCCGGAATTCCCATTCGGTGCCGAAGCCGACGCCACCATCGATCTCGGTGAGCAGGTCCGTGCTGCCGCCGAGCGCCGCGATCCGCCCGACGATCGACCGCGACACCCCCATCCGCCCTTCGGCTTCCGCCTCGGCCAACCGGCCCGGCGGGATGCCGACGCCGTCGTCGCGCACACTTATCACCAGTTCGTCGCCGGTGTCCTCCAGCAGCACGTAGGCTTTCGCATCCGGACCGGCGTGCAGCTCCACATTGGACAGCGCCGTGGCCACGGCGGCCGCGACCTCGTTCGCTACCCAGCGCCCGACCTGCACCGGATCACCCGGGGTCGACACCGACACCTTCGGCGTGGAGTGCGCGGTCAGCAGCGGCCGCAGGTCCACCTCGGCTCCGCCTTCGTCGCGGTGCTCGGCCTGCTCGGAGATCAACACCCGCAGCGCGACCTCCTGCTCGCCGGCGCGCTGCGCCAGTTCCTCCGTGCGGCCGCCGATCTCGTGACCACGGCGCTTGATGTAGCTGAGCACCTGCAACACGCCGTCGTGCACCTCACGGGAAAGACGTTCGCGCTCTTCGGCGGACGCGGTCAGGCGGACCGCGCGCTCCAGTTGATCTTGTGCGCGGGTCGCGGTGTTTGCGGCCAGCCCCAAGGCCAGCCCCACCGAGACGAGCACCGGCACCGTCGCATCCGCCCACACGTCCTCGCCCCACTGATCGCGCACGGTCAGCGACACCGCGGCGATCAACGCACCCGACAGCACGCCCGCGATCGGTCCGCGCAGAATCGCCGCACCGATCACGGCGTTGGTAGCCCACAGCGTGGTCGGCAGCGTCTGGTGTCCGTGGTACCAGCCGTAGTCGGCGACCAGCCTGGTGGCGGCCATCAGCCCGATCACCACCACGTGATCGCCGATCACCACCCAGGTACGCAACCGGGCGACGCCGGGGAACTGCCACTGCGACAACATGATCGCCGATGCCCCCGACCACACGGCCATCAGCGCGATGAGCACCCAGCTCAACCGCTGGTTGGTGTAGTAGGGCACCGAGGCGATCTGCTGACCGACCGCGTACAGCAGCGTGACCAGCCGCAGAGCCTGGGCGGCGCGCCACAGCGGCGTGGTCGCCACGTCGGCCGAGCGCAGCTCAGGTGTGCGCCGCGCCATCATCGGATTCCGTTCTCTCCTCGGATTCCGGCTTCTGCCGCGCAGCTTTCCGCTCGGTGCCCGTCGGTCCCGCCGTCTCCTGCTCGGCCGCTTTCCGCTCCGCCGCCTGCCGGTGCGCCGCCTCGACCAGCGTCGCCGCCACGTCGAACCGGCCGGGCTCGGGTCGATCCGGTTCGGCCGAATACAGCCCGCGATGGTCATCGCCGGTCTGTAGCTCCTCGAACAGCTCCTCGGGGCCTTCGAGCAGCGACCGGATCGCGGTATTCATCACCGCGACGAACGGTACCGCGAGCAGACCCCCGGCTATGCCGCCGATCACCACGCCCGCGGTGATGGCCAGCACGACGGCGAGGGGATGAATGCTGACCGCCCGGCCGAGCAGCAGAGGTTGCAGCACATGGCCCTCGAGCTGCATCACCGCGATGATGATGCCGAGCACGATCAAGGCCGTCACCAGCCCCTGGGTCACCAGCGCGATGAACACCGCGATGAATCCGGCGAGAAACGCGCCGATGATCGGGATGAACGCGCCGATGAACACCAGCGAGGCAAGCGGAAGCGCCAGCGGCACGCCGAGAATCGCCAATCCGGCGCCGATGCCGATGGCGTCCACCGCGGCGACCACCACGGTGGCGCGGACGAACCCGACCAGCGTGCCGAATCCGAGTTGCCCTGCGGTACGCACCCGCTCGCGGTGCTCCGTCGGCACGATCCTGGTGACGAACTCCCAGATCTGGTCCCCGCCGTAGAGGAAGAAGATCAGGATGAACAAGGTCAGGAAGGCGCCGGTGAGCAGCTCGCCGATCACGGTCGCGGTGGTGAGCGCCCCGCTGGTCAGGCTGGCCTGATTGGACTGGATGGCCTTGACGATGGCGTCGCCCGCGCTGCGGATCTGCTCGTTGCTCAGATGCAGCCGTCCGTTGATCAGCCAATCCTGGATCTGATGGATGCTGTCGGTGAATTTGTCGGACAACTGCGGCACACCGGCGACGAACTGCTCGACGACGAACGTCATGATGCCCGCGACCACACCGAGGGACCCGGCCAGCGCGACGAAGACACCGACCGCCCGCGGCACGCCGAGCCGCTGCATCCAGTCCACCAGCGGCGCGAGCAGGGCCGCCGCGAGCAGCGCGATGGCGAGCGGAATGACCACCGTGGCCAATTTCTGCACGATCGCCGTGAACGCGATGACCAGCGCGAACAGCACCAGCAGCCGCCAGCCCCACTCCGCCGCGACGCGCACGACCGGGTGCACTGTGTCCGCCGCAGGCCGCGACAGGCCGATTTTCCGCGCTGGACTTGACTTCGGGTCGGTCACCTCCGTGAGCCTAATGGGCACGGTCGGACGCAGTCCGTCTTCAGCCCGCGCGGCGGCCCTCGGCACCCCGGACACGCCGACCGAGCGAAACGCTAGATTGGTCCTCGTGTCGGCGCCCTTGGAAGCGGTCAAACAGACCATGCGAACGCGCTGGCCGCTGTACCTGACATCGATGCTGCTGGCGAACGCTTTCGGCGCGGTGCTGGTATGGGCGTTCATCCAGTACGGGCTACCCGTCCCGGAGGGTGAGCCCTCCGGTGTCAGGCGCACCGGCCTGCTGATCCCGGCCCTGGTCTTCCTGACCGGCGGCCTGCTCAGCATGGCCGCTTCCGCCCTGATGTTGCGTCCGGTGATGCGCTGGCAGGTGCGCGGCGGTCCGCCGAGCCGCCAGGAGCAGATGGCCGCGCTGCATGCCCCGCTGCGCCAGGCGATCCTGCATCTCGCGCTGTGGCTGATCGGCGGAGCCGTCCTGGCCGCGCTGATCATCCGGGACACCCCCGCGCTGGCGGGCGCGGTCATCGTCACCGAATGCATGGCCGCGACCATCGTGTTCGGCTTCACCTACATGCTGGGCGAACGCATCCTGCGTCCGGTCGCGGCCCAGGCGTTGACCGAAGGGACCTTCGACCACACCCTCACCCCCGGCGTCGGCACCAGAATGGCGATGACCTGGGGCATGGGCACATTCGCGCCCACTATCGCCATCGTGCTGCTGTGTGTCACCCAGATCTCCTCGGATGTGAAGTTCTCCGCACAGTCACTGGCCATCTCCATCCTGCTGCTGTGCGGCGTGGTGATCATGCAGGCTCTCGCGCTGTCCATGCTCACCGGCTCCAGCATTTCCGACCCGATACGCCAGCTCAGCCAGGCGATCGACCAGGTGCAGGCGGGCGCGCGCGACGTCCAGGTGGAGGTCTTCGACGGCAGCGAGATCGGGCTGCTGCAGGTCGGCTTCAACCGGATGATGGGCGAGGCCGCCAAGCGCCGCCAGCTGCAAGAACTGTTCGGCCAGCACGTAGGCGAGGACGTGGCGCAGCGCGCGCTGGACTACGGCACCGAACTCGGCGGCGAGACCCGGTTCGTCGCGGTGCTGTTCGTCGATATGGTCGGCTCGACCGCGACGGCGGCCGAGCGCCCGCCCACCGAGGTAGTGAGCCTGCTCAACGAGTTCTTCCGCATCGTGGTCGACGTGATCGACCGCCACCACGGGTTCGTGAACAAATTCGTCGGCGATGCGGCGCTGGCCATCTTCGGCGCGCCGCTGGACCGCCCGGACGCACCGACCGCAGCCATGGCCGCCGCGCGCGAACTGCGCGAAACCCTGCGGGAAGTGCCCGGTCTCGACATCGGAATCGGCGTTTCGGCGGGTCTCGCCGTCGCCGGGAATATCGGCGCCGCGAACCGTTTCGAATACACGGTGATCGGAGATCCGGTCAACGAGGCGTCCCGGCTCACCGAATTGGCCAAAGAACGGCCCGGCCGGACACTGGCGTCGGGCAGCGCGCTGTATTTCGCCGAGGGAAGCGAGCAGGACCGATGGGAAACCGGCGACGAGGTACAGCTGCGCGGCAGGCGCAGAAAAACGCTGTTGGCCTGGCCACGGGAATGGGACGACGCGCCCGGGGGTACCGACGTCGAAACGGCGCGTTCGTTAGGCTGACCGCGTGACGGCCAACGGGGAACTGGCAGGAGAACCTGCGCCGCCGCCCGCGGCGGATTCCCGCCGTCGCAAACTCCGGTGGCTGAAATGGGTGCTCGGCGCCGCCCTGCTGGCCTTGCTGATCGCCGAGGGCGTGTATCTCTGGCCGCGCCTGCACGAATCGTGGCGCAAACTCACCGAAATTCACTGGGGCTGGCTCGCGGTCGCGATCTGGCTGCAGGCGGTGTCGATGAGCGGTTTCGCCAGAGTGCAGAAGCAGCTGCTCAACGCGGGCGGGGTCGCGGTGAGTCAGCGGAAATCCGTCGCGGTTGTCTACGGGGCGACCGCGATGTCGGTCAGCCTGCCCGCGGGCCAGGTGTTCTCCACCGCCTTCACCTACCGGCAGACCAGGCGCTGGGGCGCGAGTCCGATCGTCGCCTCCTGGCAGCTGGTGTTCTCCGGTGTGGTCGCGGCGCTGGGACTCGCGCTGCTCGGCGTCGGCGGCACGCTGCTGGCAGGCGGGAACGTCGGCCCATTCAACCTGATCCTTTCGCTGGCCGCCATCGTCGCGCTGGTATGGGCGGGCAATTACGTCTCACGCAATCCCGGTTCGCTCGAAGCGCTGTTGCGGAGACAGCTCGCGCTGGTCAACCGGCTGCGCAAGCGCCCGAAGGACCGAGGCGCGAACAAGATCGCCGACGTGCTCGACCAGCTGGAGTCGGTAGACCTCGGCAAGCGCGACGGCGTTCTGGTCGCGGTGTGGGCGCTGGTCCATCGCTTCGCCGATGTGGCCTGCCTCGGTGCGGCCTGTTACGCGGTCGGCGCCGACCCGCGTATCGCGGGGCTGCTGCTCGCGTTCGCGGTCGGCAAGGTGGTCGGGTCCATCCCGTTCGCGCCCGGCGGCATCGTCTACGTCGACGCGACACTGATCTACGGCCTCACCGTCGCCGCGGGTCTGCCCGCCGCGCAGGCGGTCGCCGCGGCGTTCGTCTACCGGGTGGTGAGCTTCGTCCTGGTCGCCATCGTCGGCTGGATCGTATTCCTGTTCCTGTTCCGGCGACCGCAGGCCGAAGACGCGGAGTTCGAAAAGGAATTCGAGCAACGGCGGCTGTGAGCGGCGGCCGATGGCGTGCCTGGGCCGTGACCCCGCATCCCGTCGCCCCACTACGCTTGCCCACGTGAGGAAACTGCTGCCGCTGGTCACGGACGCGCTGCTGGTCATCGTCTTCTGCGCGATCGGAAGGCGCAGCCACGATGAGGCGGTGCTCGCCGGGCTCCTGCGCACCCTCTGGCCGTTCGCCACCGGGCTGGCCGCGGGCTGGCTCATCGTCGCGTCCAGCCGATGGCGGCGCACGGCCGGCGCCGCAGAGTTCGACGGTACTGCCCTGTGGCCCACCGGAATCGCGGTCTGGGTCAGCACACTCGTCGGCGGCATGCTGCTGCGCGTGGTCAGCGGTCAGGGCACGGCGGTCAGTTTCGTGCTGGTCGCAGGCATCGTGCTCGCGCTCTTCCTGCTCGGCTGGCGCGCGGTGTTCAAAGCCCTGACCCGGTCACGGCTCCGGGGTCGCCAGCGCCTGTAACATCCTGGCCGCCATTCGTGGGGTCGCGTCCCTGCTGTCCACGTCTTTGATGTGGACAGCGAAGACCAGATCGCCCATCGCCCCGATCAGCCATCCGTCTCGCCCGGCGATCGCGGCGAAGGCGTTGACGTCCCGGTAGCGTCGCACGCTCGCCAGTTCCGGCGCATTCGTCGCGTCGCGCAGCATGCCACGCAGCCGATCGGTGGTCTCGGGCTTCAGCGGAGCGAGCTGGGCGTCGGTGGTGCTCGGTCGAGCAACCTCGACCATCGGCGGCGGCACCGCGCCGCGCGCGATCGTGGCCGCGGCGATCGCCATGCCGAACGGGCTGGCCAGCACCGCGTCCGAACCAGCGCCCTGGACCACCTGCTCGGCGCTACGGCCCGCGATGGTCAGCCGGCCGGTCACCTCGTCCAAGCCGGGCACCTTGAAGTCGATGCCGACGCCGAGGGCGGTCGCCGCCTCGGCCGCGTCCTGCACCGAGACCTCCTGCGGCGCCTTCCCTTTGGCCGATGCGGCGACCATGCGGAAAAGCTCCATGGCGCCGCCTACCGGATACAACCCGGTGAACGCCACCGGTCCATGCTCGCTGGCGTAGCTGTTCTGCGCGACCGCGACCACCGCGCCGCTGGACGGCTGGATCGCCACGATCGAGGCGGGTGTGCCCACGCTGACCACCGCGTCCTCGGCGGCACGCTGCAAGCGCTGGTCCATGGTGCCCGCGATGTCCGGTCCCGGCGGGCCCTGCTGCCCGGCGAGCTGTGTGATGAACCGGCCGTCCTGCTCGAAAAGCTGGACACCCCACCCGGAGTGCGCCTCCTGGCTTTCCTGCTGCACCTTGCGCAACGCGTCCAGCATCGGTGACCAGACCCTGCGGTCGGCGGAGATCAGCCGCGGCTGCTTCTCCATCACCACGCCGGGAATCGGCGCCATCCGCGGTTCCAGGATGGCGAAATCACCCTCGCGCAAGTTCACCGCGACGATCGGCTTGCCTTGCGAGGTGGCCAGCTGCTGCATCAGCGCCGGCCCGGTGATCAGGGGTGCGACCGGCTCGATGGCCGTCGCCAGTGCGTTGGTCGAGGCGACCGGGTCGGGCAACTTCGCTGGATCGAGCTTGATGACGTTGATGATCTGCTCGGTCATCAACGGCTCACCGACGATGTCGTTGACCCGCGGGGCCGGCGACGGCAGGGTCCGCACCAACCGGACCGTCCGGTTGTGCGCCAGCTGCGGCATCACCACCGCGGGCTCCCAGGAGATCCGCCAGCCGATGGCCAGCTTGCGCACGGTGCCCTGCAGGCTGTAGTTCCAGGTCTTCTTCTCGCCGAAGCTCCACTCGACGTCCATGCTGAAGATCCCGGATTGCGCGTCCAGACCGATGAACTGGGTCTTGCGGTAGTCGACCTTGCCGGGCTGGAGTCCGGTGAACATTTGCTTCAAAGTTGCCGAAGCCGCAGTGGGGTACGACGTCAGGTCCGCCGCCTTGGCGTAGTCCTGATCGTCGAGCAGATCCGTGAAGCGCTCTACGACTACCTCGGCTTCATTCTGCTTCTCGTGTATCCCACACGACCCGATCGCGAGTGCGAGCGATGCCACCCCCATGAGTGCCATTGCGGCTCGAACGCGAAAGCGGCGGGATCCCCACACATCCATGCATCCCACTCTTCACTCTTGTCACTCCAGTAACAAGACCACCGTACCCGAAAAAGACCAGACCGCGATGCCTCCGTAGCGCGGACGTTACCCATGCTCAGCATCCCAATTTTGCCCCGGGATCTCGCATCTCGGGGGGTCTTTCATGATCATCGTCCAGCCGCGGGAAGGCAACCGGCGCCGCTACCGTACCGGCCTCCGCGAAAAGTTGCGCGGTTACCGCCGCACCAGACGTTTCGAATCAATAAATACCCCATTTGCCCCGATTCGAAGCATGCGACCCCCGTTCGCACAGAGCGGAACCCGCGTGCGGATTTACCAAGTAATCTTGTAATCAGTAAAGCAACACACCACAGTAAGTAGGTGACCCGCCATGAGAAACGCACATCGGGGCCGCGGTTTCGGACGACCGGGCGGCTGGCAGCAGGCCGACCTGCCGGATCCCGCGGACGTGCCCGATTGGTTCGCCGGAAGATTGCCCAGCGACTGGTTCGTCGGCCCTCCGGTCATCGAGGTGGACCGGGACGAGATCGTCGTCATCGGTGAGCTGCCCCTCCCGCAGCCGGAGAAGCCGGAAGCCGACGACGCCGACGCGCAGACCGACGAAGTACCGCGCGCGACCAAAGAGGGCGCGGTGGCCCGGTTCCGCGAGTCCACCCGCCCGGCTCGCATGCAGATCGCGAACGAAGCGCAGCACCGCTACCAGCGCAGCGTCGCCTGGGGTGTCGCGGTGGACGGGGAACGGATCATGTTCACCCACCTGGCCGTTCCCGTCATGACCAGGCTGCGCCAGCCGGAACGCAAGGTGCTCGACACCCTGGTCGACGCGGGCGTGGCCCGTTCCCGCGCCGACGCGCTGGCCTGGACGGTGAAACTGGCCGGCAAGCATGCGGAAGCGTGGCTGGAGGAACTGCGCGTCGCGATGCGCAAGGTCGACGACCTGCGCTCGGAGGGGCCGCAGGGACTGTAACGCGGTCGGGGCCGGTCCGGGAGGCGCGGTATCCGGGACGCTCGGTAAGTTGCTGTGCATGGCTGTGACCGCCGACGCGACGCCGGGCCCGATCCTCGTGCTCAACGGCCCGAATCTGAACATGCTCGGCACCCGGCAACCGGAGGTGTACGGGGCGGCGACGTTGGACGACGTCGTGGAACTGTGCCAGCGAACCGCAGCGAAGTTCGACCGCGAGATCGTCGCCTTCCAGTCCAACTCCGAGGGCGCGCTCATCGATCGCATCCATCAGGCGCGGGGCGTCGAGTCGGGCATCGTGATCAATCCCGGCGGACTCACCCATACCTCGGTGGCACTACGGGACGCGCTGGTGATTCCGGAACTCCCCATCGTCGAGGTGCACATCAGCAATGTGCACGCACGTGAGGAGTTCCGGCACCACTCGTACATCTCCCCGATCGCCACCGCCGTGGTCGCGGGAATGGGAATCCAGGGCTACGCCGCCGCCATCGAATTCCTGGCCCGCCCGGTCTGATTCGTCCGGTCCGCGAGGCGCCGAGCGTCGCGGACTTTTCTCATTCGGCGAGCTGGAAGACCGGAAACCCGGGTGCGATGGCGGAGAGTTCGGCATCAGTGGCGTCTTTCGTCACGCCCTCGAAGAACCTGCCGACCTCCCAGCCCCACTTCTGCAAGTAGAGCCGTAGCACCGGCACCTTATCGGCGTCGGCCACCTCAGTGGCGGTGAACGCCTCGACCTTGCGACCCAGCCGCAGCTCGCCCCCGCCCGCCGCCCGCAGGTTACGCACCCATTGCGTATGTCCGCGCGGCGCCACGAGAAAACGCTCACCGTCCTCGCGCACCAGCAGATTGACCATCGTGGTCCGCCACTCACCGCTCTTGCGTCCACGCACCGCGAGCAGCCGCGATCCCATCACGCTGATCCCCAGCTCGGGCAGCAGATTGACGATCCGGTTGAAGAACGGATCCAGTCCGGCCGGGCCGATGTAGCGGGTGCTGTAGTCCATGCCCTACTCCTCTATCGTGAGCACTGCTCTCTATAGCGAGAAGTGTTCCACGCCCCGGGCCGCCGAGTCAAGAGCACCGCTCTCTCTCTTTTGGCTCACATCGGTGCGCCGGACATGGCGGACGGGCAGGCGGGGCACCCAGCGCAGCCAGAGAGCCCAGGTGGGCGACCCTGGCTGCTCAGCCCGCGCCGCCGGTAGCTCGACCAGCTCTGCGAGGTCGAGCAAGGCAGACCTAGGCGTCGCCGCGGAACAGCGCGTAGGTGGAGATCGGCTTGCCCGCCTGCTCGCTGGCGGCCACGGCCTTGCGCCAGAACGATTGAGCAGTGTGCGAGAGTGTCGCGTCGACGCCGACCTCCTCGCTCGCGTCGATGACGTGCTGCGCGCCCGCGTCCATCATTTTCAGGCTGGCCAGGGAGGCCCAGCCGCCGTTCTGGTTGGCGACCGAGAACTCCTCCATGAAGTAGGGGTACGCGGCCGCCGAACGGATTGCGAACGGGACGAAAGCGGCGATGTCGTGGCCGGAGCGCTCGATCATCGCGATCGCCTGATCGAAGGCGAGCAGCCAGGGATGGAAGGTGGTCAACAGCCCCTGGTAGAAGACCTGCGCCAAGCCGTCGTCCGCACCGAGGTACTCCTGCGGGCTCAACGGGCGCAGCAACTCGGCGTGGGCCTCGAAGACCTCGCGCGGGCCGCTGTAGAAGATGTAGGACGCCGGATGCACGATGTTGTCCCCCGCCGACATGACGCCGCCGGACAGGAACTGCGCGCCGTGCGAGCGAACCCACTCCGCGCCCTTGCGGGCCTTCTCCGGCGAATCGGAGGACAGGTTCGCGATCACCTTGCCCTTCAGGTGATCGGTCGCCTGGCCGAGCACGTCGTACATGGCCGCGTAGTGGGTGAGGCTGAGCACGATGACCTCGTTGGCATCGAGTGCGTCCGCGACGGTCGCGGCGCGCTTCGCACCCAGTTCGACCATGGCGTCTACCTTCTCGGGGCTGCGGTTCCACACCGTCACCTCGACGCCTGCGTCCAGGAAGGCCCGGACCATCGCCTGACCCATCGGACCGAGCCCGACGACGGAGACGGCGCGGGCGGTGGTCTGCTCGGACATGATGTGTCCCTTCGGTTGTCGTTCGGATTGCTGTCGGCGCCGGAATCCATCGTCGTTCCCGCAGGTAGAGTCGGGAAGACCGAACGTCGAGGTGCGGTTGCTTACCTCGAGGTTCGAAAACAGGTCAAAGGAGCACGGTGGGCATGAGCAGTGACGCAGATCACGATGTGTGTGGCATGACGGTCGCCATCGACGTCGTCGGCGGCAAGTGGAAACTGCACCTGATGTGGGTGCTCGGGGCCGGCCCGCAGCGCTTCGGCCAGATTCGCCGGCTGCTCACCGGGGTCAGCGAGAAGGTGCTCGCCGAGAACCTGCGCCAGCTCGAAGCCGGTGGCGTGGTGCACCGCGAGGTCTATCCGGAAGTCCCGCCGCGGGTCGAATATTCGCTCACCCCGCTCGGTAAGGAACTCGCCGTGGCCCTGCGCCCGCTCGAGGAGTGGGGCGACCGGCACCGGCACGAACTGGCCGCGAACCTGTTGGCGTCCGCGAGTTAAGTCAGCTGTTCGGTCGCGATACGCGCGCCGACGCGTTCGAGCAGCGACGCCGCGTCGGTCATGCAGCGTGCCGGGTCGGGTTCCAGGTCGGCCAGCGCGTAGCAGCCCGCGAAGCCCGCGGCCCGAATCTCGTCCGGCTCGAGGAGAGCGCGGCCGACGACAGCGATCACGGGGACGCCCGCCTTCCGAGCCGCCATGCATACGCCGACGGGCGCCTTGCCGTGCAAGCTCTGTCGATCGAGCGAGCCTTCGCCGGTGACGACGAGGGTGGCGGTGGCGAGCAGGTCGGGAAATTCGAGGAGTTCGAGTACGACCTCGATGCCACTGCGTACCCGTGCACCCAGCACGGCGAGCGCGCCGAAACCGGTACCGCCCGCGGCTCCCGCACCGGGGTGGCCCGCGAAATCGGGACCCGCGACGAACGCCCAAGTGGCCAGCGCGGATTCGAGCACCTCTGACTCCGCCGGACCCGCGCCCTTCTGCGGCGCGTACACCGCGACCGCACCGGTCGGCCCCAGCAGCGGATTGTCTACGTCGCAGGCCAGCGTGAACGTCGTGGCAGCGACTCCGGGGTGCAGGGCGGAGCGGTTCAGTTCCGCGGCTCGCGTCAAAGCTGCTCCGCCTGCGGGCAATTCCTGTCCGTCGGCGTCCAGGATGCGGGCGCCCAGTGCCTGTAGCATGCCCGCGCCGCCGTCGGTGGAAGCGCTGCCGCCGAGACCGAGCACAATGTCGGTCACACCGTGGTCCATGGCGTGCGCCAGGACGACGCCCAACCCGTACGTGCTCGCGGTGAGCGGATCGAGCCGCCCCTCGGGCAAGGCCGACAAACCGACCACAGCCGCCAGTTCGACGACGGCCCGCGCCCCGTGCCGGGCATAGGCCGCGCGACGTGGCACACCGGTCGGTCCCGGAGCGGTCAGCTCCACGCGTGTCCAACCCGCGGCGACAAACGCCTCCACCGTGCCGTCACCACCATCGGCAACCGGGACCAGCCGGGCATCGGCGTCCGGTGCGCTCCGCGTCAATCCCGCGGCCAGCGCCGCCGCCACCTGAGGCGCGGAAAGCGATCCCTTGAACTTGTCCGGGGCGAGGATCACCCGAGGAGCGGATATCTGCGTCACCCCGACATTCTCGGACGCGACGGGGGTGGCCGCACTACGGCCCCGCGGCCTTGGCCCGCCAATCGGGGCGACCGGCGATCCAGGGTGTCAGCGTCCAGCGCGCACAGTGCGACACCTCACCGAAGCCGTCTGCGGCCGGGTCTATCCGATCCCGCCCCTGCAACGCGGATGGTCGAGTTCGACGCGCTCACGACACGGGGCATCGTGTCAACCTCGTCGACCAGCGCACCGCCCCAATGGGCGCAGGCGGACGGAGTTGGTCCCAGAACCGCGCCCGGCCTTGCGAAAGTTGAGCCAGCCGCACAAGGCGGGCCGAGACTCTCCGGTGCGAACGCGAACGCCGCGAGGACAACCCGGAGCGGGCCGCCAGCACCGCGCCACGCGGACTGCCGCAAGTTGCGCGTCAGTTCCCGGGCAGCGGAGCCTGGTCCGCCTGCGTGATGGTGACCTTCCCGGTCCGCAAGTACGTGAGCACGGCTTCGTCCACCGCCGGATTGCCGCGACCGAACGTGCCGTGGTCGCCGCCCTCGACGATGATCAGCGCGCCACCCAGTGCCTCGGCCATGGCCGGGCCGCCTTCGTACTTGGTCAGCGCGTCGTGGCGGCTCTGCAGCACCAGCGGCGGGATACGCAGGCCCGCCCCGGTGATCGGCACCGGCTTCGTCACGGGCTTCCAGGAACCGCACGCCATTCCGGAGCGGACCAGGTCGGCGCGGGCGTCCATGGCGTTGCCGCCGGAGGCGATGGTGCCGACCGCGGCGCCGAGCAGTTCCGGCCTGCCCGGCACGGCGTTCTCGTTGCAGGTGATCGCGCTGAACACGAACCGGCCGGTGGGGTCGGCCGAGGTCGCGCCCTCGATGGCCCGCAGTCGCCGCACGTTCGCCGGGTCTGCGACGGCGTCGGCCATCGCGCGGGCGAAGGTCGGCCAGAACGTGCGGGTGTAGCTGGCCACGGTGGTCGCGCCGAGCAGCGGCACCTGCGCGGAGACACCACCGGTTATCAAGGTGCGCAACAGGTTCTGCAGTTTGCCGAGCTGCTCGACGCTGCCGCTGTAGCCGTCCTTGGCGATCTCGGTCAGCGGTTCGGGCAGCGCGCCGGGCAGGTCGGCGAGGCTCGCGGGGGGCGGGGTCAGGTTGGCGTACCAGCCACCGCCCTGGGCTGCCGCCAACTGGACCCAGGTGCGGTAGACCTGCAGGGCGGTGTCACCCAGGTGGTACTCGGCGTTGTGTTCGGCGATCCAGGCGAACAGATCGTCCAGGCGCTGCTTGCCCGCGACCTGCTGTTGGGCGAACTCCTCGGTCCATACCCAATCCGGGTTGACATTGGAGTCCAGGATCATTCGGTCCACCCGGTCGCCGAACAGCGCCGCGTACACCGCACCGAGGTAGGTGCCGTAGGACGTGCCGAAGTAGTTGATCCGCTCCAGCCCGAGCGCGGCGCGCACGGCGTCGAGATCGCGTGCGGTGTTCTCGGTAGTGATGGTGTCCAGGTAGCCGGGCTGCGCGGCATCGCAAGCCTTCTTGATAGCGTCGCGGTTACCGCTGCCCAACGAAGCCTGTTCGCCCTCCGCGGTTTTCGCGCCCGCTCCGCATTCCAGCGGAGTGGCCCAGCGCAGTCCGCGCGGCTGGACGGCGATCCGGTCATAATGGGCGGCTAGTTCGGCGGGAAAAACGTCCGCCCGGCGCGACCAGTAGTCCAGCGCGTCGGAGCCGGGGCCGCCGGGATTGCCGAACAGGACGCCTTCCCGCGTGCCGGTCGCGGCGATCCGGCTGACGGTCAGGTCGATCTTCGGTCCGTTCGGCTCGGCGTAGTCCATCGGCACGCTGATCACGGCGCACCGCACACCGCGGTCGGCGGGCACGGCCCCGTCGGGGCACGCACCGAACACGACGCCGGGCGCTGCGTCCGCGAGGCCGGTGACGATCGATCCACCGAGCAGGGCCGCGGCGACGACGCCTGCCGCGACCCGCGAAACTCGCAGTGTCCTCATCATGTCCGTACCTCCCCGGGCCTGCCGCGCTCGTGCGAAAAACGGGCCCGACCAAGAGCATTCTGCGCAGGCCCGCCGGGACAGACAAGTCGGCGGCGGGATTCCGCCCGGCCGAGCACGTGGTTTACCCCGATAGCGGTGCACAGAGTAGCGTCGAGCCATGTCGACCGAGGTCAGCAACAACACCGCACTGGAACGCTTCGAGATCTACGTCGACGGTGCGATCGCCGGCTACGCCGAATACCAGGACACGGCCTCCGAACGCGCGTTCGTGCACACCGAGATCTATCCACGGTACGAGGGCCAGGGCTACGCGCGGCTCTTGGTGGAGACCGCGCTGAACAGCACGCGCGACGACAAGCTCGGCGCGCTGCCCATGTGCCGCACGGTCCACCACTTCATCGAGACCCGACCGGAATACCTCGCGATGGTGCCGCACTGGGCGCGCGACCGGCTGAACCTGCCGCAGTGAACGAGCCATCGATCGACCTGGCCGCCGATGCGGTCATGCCGGAGCCGCGCGTCGGCGCGGCGTGGGCATGACCGTTCAGCAGGAATAACCGTTCAATACGCGGCCACTGCGCCGTCGAGCGCCGCCTGCAGATCGTCGCGCACCAAACGGGCGATGTCACCGGGCCGCGGGGGAAGGTCGAGCACCGGGACACCGAAGTAGAAGCTGGCCGACTTGGCCTCTTCCTTCGTCGCCTGCACCGCGGGGTCCTCGCGCGGTCCGTAGCTCAGCCCGATGGGCAGCAGCACGGGTTCCACGCCGAGCTTCATCGCGCGGAACGCGATGTGCCCGATGCCGCTGCCCACCGCCTGCACCCGGGCCGGGTCCACGTCGTTGCAGGTGCCCTCGGGAAACACCGCGATGCCGTCGCCGCGAGCCATCCGCTCCGCGCAGATGTCCATCATCCGCTGACCGGCGGCGTTCACCGCGCGGATGCCGTGGTCCTTGCCGCGGAACACCGGGATGCCGCCCATCATGTCGATCTTGCGCCGCTGGTCGGGATCGACGAACAGCTCGTCCTTGGCCAGTACGCGCACCCGCCCGATCACCGGCCGCAGCCCACTGCGCCACGCCGCCGCCGCGACGGTGTAGGGATCGTTTTCGGATAGGTGGTTGATCGCGATCAGCAGGGGCCGACCCTGTCCGATCACCGCGCGAAGCGATGCGCGTGCCCCTTCGGCGTACCCGACCCGCGGATGGTAGCGGCGGCCGAGAATGGCGTAGGCCCCCCACGCTTTCAGCCGGTTCTGGCGATGATCTCGGTAGAAGTCGTACACGGTGTCGCTGTTCTCGAGGCGCACCTCGGGCGGTTCCATGACCTGGACTCTACGATGTGGCGGCGACAGCGCAACGAGGCCTCCTGGCTCCGGTCCGCGACCCGTCCGGCAAATCTGGAAGACAGAAGTCGGCCGCAGAAGGCGCATTGTGGGCGAACAGCTGAGATGATGTCGGAGTGGCACGCGCAGAAGACCCGGATGATCGGAAGACTCGCGGCGGGCACGGCGACCGCAGGCGGCGCGATTTCCGGCCCGGCGAGCAGGTGGTACGTGCCGGGACGCTGCTGGTGTCGGCCACCGAGCTGGTCGAACCCACCTTCCGGCGCACCGTCGTCTACATCATCGAGCACAACGAGGCCGGCAGTCTCGGGGTCGTGCTCAACCGTCCGAGCGATACGGCGGTACACGACGTGCTGCCCCGCTGGACGGACGCGGTCGCCGCGCCGCGCACGCTGTTCATCGGCGGCCCGGTGAAACGGGACGCGGCGCTGTGCATCGGCACCGTCCGAGTGGGCGCGCAGATCGATGGCGTACCCGGGCTGCGCCGCATCGATGGGCGCGTCGTCCTGGTCGACCTGGACGCCGATCCCGACCGGGTCGGCCCGCTCGTCGAGGGCATCCGGATCTTCGCAGGCTATGCGGGCTGGACTTTCGGCCAGCTGGAAGGCGAGCTGGAGAACAACGACTGGATCGTGCTGTCGGCGTTGCCGTCCGATCCGATCAGCACGGGCCGCCCGGATCTGTGGGCGCACGTGCTGCGCCGCCAGCCGCTGCCGCTGTCCCTGCTCGCGACACACCCGATTGAACTCGAACGCAACTGAGATCGTGTACTCCTCGAATGGACCGAAGGAGACACGGTATGTGACACGACAACTGATCCGGCGAGAGCATGGGTGACTCATCGGGTGCGCCCACACACCGGCCCCGCAACACAAGCGGAGAGGTATCTAGTTGTGCGCAACGAAGAAGATCGGCCCGACGATCAGTCCGAATTGATGCGGGCTCTCTATCGCGAACACGCCACCGCGCTATGGCGGTACACGCTCGGCTTGGTCCGGGATGCAGGGCGGGCAGAGGACATCGTGCAGGAAACATTGCTGCGGGCTTGGCAACGCCCGAACGTCTTGGATCAATCCACCATGTCGGCGCGCGCGTGGCTGTTCACCGTGGCGCGCAATCTCGCCGTGGATGAGCATCGCAGCGCCCGCAGCAGGCGCGAGTTCCGCACCGACAGCCCGCCCGAACGGGCCGCCCCGGACCAGTCCGACCGCGCCTTGGACGGGTGGCTGGTCGCCGACGCCCTCAGCAGGCTCAGCGCCGACCATCGCGAGGTGATCGTGCGGGCCTACTACCGAGGACTGTCCACCCACCAGATCGCCGAGGAACTCGATGTCCCGGCGGGCACGGTGAAATCCCGAATGCATTACGGCATGCGCGCATTGCGCCTGGCACTACAGGAGATGGGGGTGACGAATCAATGACGGATATCACCGACGACTACAGCACGTGGGACGCGCCGTATGTGCTCGGCTCCCTCACCCGTGTTGAGCGCCTGGAGTACGAAGGCCACCTCGCCGGCTGCATCGAATGCCGGTCATCGGTGGCCGAGCTGGCGGGTCTGCCCGGCATGCTCGCCCTGGTCGAGACGGAGACCGCGCTCGCGATGATCGTGCCGCCTGCCGATGCCGCGACCGAATCCGTTCGGTCGATGCCGCCACCTCCGCCGATGCCGCCACCTCCGCCGATGCCGCAACTGCCGCCCGCGCCACCACCGCCGGCGCGGCTTGCCGACGCCGCCGAACGGCGCAATCGGCGCAGCCGGTGGGCGACGGTCGGCGTGGCGGTGGCGGCGGCCGCGGCCGCCGTGGCAATCGCGGTGCCGATCGCCGTCACCATGTCGGAGTCGGATCGGCCGGACGGGCCGGGCACCACCGAGCAGGCTTTCGTCGAACGCCCGATGGAGCCGCTGGAGGCGTCGCCGGTTTCGGCGAGCTTCAAACTCTTTCCGGCGGGCGATCAGACGCGGGTGGTGATGTCTTGCAGCTACCCGCCGGGCGAGCAGCAGCGCTACAACTGGAATCTGGCCCTGTACGTCACCCGCGCCAATGGGCAGCAGCAGCAACTCGACCAGTGGCCTGCGAGCCCCGGCACCGAGCTGACTATCGACCGCACCATCGACGGCACACCAGATCAGGTCCGGTCGGTCGAGATCCGTGCCGCGAACACCGGCAAGGTATTACTCCTCGGCACCGTCTGATCGATCGAACGATCCCCCGCGGGCACACTGCCCGAGGGGGATCGTTGTCCGGCAACCCGATCAGCGCGTCTGACGCCGGAAGATCGAAGACGACCACAGGTAACCGACCACCGTGATACCTACGCACCAGGCGATCGAGATGATGCCGTTGTTGCCGATCTCGGTGCCCATCAGCAGGCCGCGGAGGGTCTCGGTGAACGGCGTGAACGGCTGGTACTCGGCGAAGTGGCGCAACCCGGCCGGCATGGTGTCGGTGGCGACCAGCCCGCTGCCGAGGAATGGCAGCATCACCAGCGGGAAGGGCGTGTTGCTCGCGCTCTCCGGGTTCGGAGCGAGCAGGCCGAGCGCCACCGACAGCCAGGTGAGCGCGAGCATGATCAGCGCGAGCAGGGCGAACACGGCCATCCACTCGAGCGGGTTCGCGTTCGGCCGGAACCCGATCAGCAGCGCGATCGCGGCCATCGCGGCGATGCCGACCAGCGCCTGGATCAGCGCGCCGACCACGTGGCCGGTGAGCATGGCCGATTGCGCGATGTCCATGGTGCGGAACCGGTTCACGATGCCCCTGGTCGCGTCGGTGGCGACCGACACCGCGACCGAGACCGTCATGTACGCCGGAATCATCAGCAGCATGCCGGGCGCGAGATAGTCGATGTAGTTTCCGCCGGAGGACTTCTCCAGCGCGCCGCCGAAGACGAAGTTGAACACCAGCAGCAGGATGGTCGGCATCATGATGACGCCGAAAGTCATGCTGGGGTAGCGCTTGGCGCGCACGAGGTTGCGCCGCAGCATGGTCGCCGAATCGGCGAGCGCGTAGGACATGGCACTCATCGCACGGTTTCCTTTTCAGTGGTGGGGTGGCCGGTGAGGGAGAGGAATACGTCGTCGAGGTTGGGGGTGTGCACCGACAGCCCCTCGACCTCGATCTGGTCGTAGTCGAGCCGATCCAGCAGCGCACGTAGCGATTTCACGCCGCCGTCGCTCGGCACCGCGAGAGTGAGGTCTTCCTCGTCGTCATCCGTCGTCGGTGCGGCGGCCCCGAGCGCGTCGGCCGCCGCGACCAGGGCGGACCGGTTGGCGAACTCCAGGCGGATATGCCCGCCCGGCACCAGCCGCTTCAGTTCCGCGGCGGTGCCTTCGGCGACGATCTCGCCGTGGTCGAGCACCGCGATGCGGTCGGCGAGCTGGTCGGCCTCCTCCAGATACTGGGTGGTGAGGAAGACCGTGACGCTGTAGTCGTCGACCAGCCCGCGAATGATGCTCCACATCGACCGCCTGCTGCGCGGGTCGAGTCCGGTGGTCGGCTCGTCGAGGAAGATGATGCGTGGATCGCCGACCAGCGTCATGGCCAGATCGAGCCGCCTGGTCATGCCGCCGGAGTAGGTCGACGCGGGTTTTTCGGCCGCGTCCACCAGATCGAAGCGCTCCAGTAGATCGGCTGCCAGCCTCCGGCTCTCGCGGCGCGGCAGATGGTGCAGATCGCCCATCAGCATCAGGTTCTCCCGGCCGGTGAGCAGTTCGTCGACCGCGGAGAACTGGCCGGTCACGCCGATCTGCGCCCGCACCTGCTTGCGCTCGGCGACGAGATCGTGCCCGCCGACCTGGACCTCACCGGCGTCGGCGTCGATCAGCGTGGTGAGGATCTGCACGGTGGTGGTCTTGCCCGCGCCGTTCGGACCGAGCAGCGAGAAGATCGTGCCCTCCGCGACGGTGAGATCGATTCCGTCGAGCACCACCTGCTCACCGAACGATTTGCGCAGGCCCCGTGCCCAGACGGCGGGCGCGCGATGGCCGTTCCCCATGATTTTTCCTTTCCGGAATTATATGCCTTCATGCGAATGTGAGCATGTTTCACCTGCACCGCCCCCGATGTCGGGTGCGGCGATTACCGGTGGGTTATTCGTTTGTCGCGCTGGGTGCGCCGGCTAGGCGTACCTCCGCCTTCGCTCCGGCCGTGCGCGGGCTGAGGACGGACTACGTCCGGCAGCGCCCATTAGATGTCCAGGTCCTCGATCGTCGGCCCTTCGGCCAGATCGGCGACCCGCCGATAGAACTTGTCGGGGATTTGCCCCTTCAGCTCGTCGACCGAATCCACCACGACGAGGATGAACTCGCCCCAATCCTGTTCCCCGACGCCGAGCAGCCTGCGCCAGCTCTTCGGGTCCCGCCAGTCCTTCAGCCACTTCGCACCCGCGTCGGACGGGTACTCGTCCCAGTTCGAATACTGGGCATGCATCACGTACTTGCCCTTGCGGCTGCGATACACCCGGACGTGCTCCATCCGCGTATCGTTGACGTCGTGCCACTCCCCGAGCAGGGTGCCGGAGAAGCGAACCTGTCGCACACCATCGCGACCCACCTTGAGCACGATCTCGTCGTAGCCCTCCAGCCGCCCCTCCTCGAGTTCGATGAATCGGCGCAGTGCCGTGACCACCGCCCCCGAGAGGTTGCCGCCGACCAGCTCCTGCGCGCGCTGGAAGAGCGGCAGGTCGTCATCGGCAACGTAGATCGTCTTGTTGGGCATGAACTCACTATACGTAGATGTATACGTACACGCAAGGGTGGCGGTCGCATCTCCTGATCCGCCGTTGAACCATCCGGCGACCTAGCCCGTATTCACTCGTGTACGCAGCCGAATGTTCGTCAGCGGAAGGGAGTGCCGATGCGGGTCGTGGACTATCTCGTGCAAGCGGTTTCGGCGCTTGGGGTGCGACACATCTTCGGCGTGGACGGCGCCAACATCGAGGACTTATACGACGCGATCTTCGACGCATCGGATGACGTCACCGGTGTGATCGCCAAACACGAGTTCTCCGCCGCCACGATGGCCGACGGCTACGCCCGCAGCACCGGCGGATTCGGGGTGGTCGCAGCGACATCCGGCGGAGGGGCGATGAACCTCGTTGCCGGACTTGCCGAATCGTTCGCATCACGGGTTCCGGTACTCGCGCTGGTCGGGCAGCCACCGACGTCGCTGGAAGGCAACGGCGCCTTCCAGGACACCAGCGGACGCGCGGGCGCCATCGACGCGGTCCGCCTCTTCGGGGCGGTCAGCACCTATTGCGCACGCGTGGAGACCGGCGCCGACCTGCCCGATCAGGTGAACAGGGCGGTCGGCGCCGCACGGCGCGGCGGGCCCGCGGTCCTGCTCCTGCCCAAAGACGTGCAGCAGGCCGATCTGGGCGACGTCGCGCCGTTCCGCTTGTCCGCCAGGACGCACCGATCCGACCGAGCCGGAATCGCTCGCGTGCGCGACGCGCTCGCCGGGGCCAGGCAGACCGGAAAGATCGTGATCATCGCCGGTGACCAGGTGGCGCGCGACGACGCGCGCGACGAGCTGGCCCGCTTGGCCACCGCTCTGGACGCCGCCGTCGGCGTCGCGCCCGACGCCAAGGACACCTACGACAATGCCGACCCCGCGTTCTGCGGCGTCGCGGGCACCATGGGCCATCCCGAGCTGGCCGCGGCCATCCGGTCCTCGGCCCTGTGCCTGCTGGTCGGCACCCGGCTGCCGGTTCCCACGCGCGCGGGCCTCGAACCCTTGCTCACCGACTGCACAGTGGCGAGCATCGGCGTCGCCCCGCCCTACCTGCCGGCCATCCACGCGACCAGCACCGACCTGTCGCACACCCTCGCCGACCTCGCCGAGGAACTGTCCGGCGGCGCAGCCGAGCCCGAACGCGCCGGCACGGCACAACCGCTGACACCGCTGCGCGTACCCGGCTCTTCCGGTCCCGGCCTGCGCTACCGCGACGTGGTCGAGACGATCGACGCCGCATTGCCGGAGGGCACCGACGTGTTCGCGGACGCGGGCAATACCGGCGCCGCGGTCGTGCACCATCTCCGGGTCCCGCGCGACGGGCGGTTCGTCGTCGCGCTCGGCATGGGCGGGATGGGCTATGCGTTCGGCGCCGGGATCGGCTCCGCGTTCGCGCGGAAGGCGGCGGCGCATGGCGTGCGACGCACGGTGGTCATCGGGGGTGACGGCGCGTTCTTCATGCACGGCCTGGAACTGCACACCGCCATCGAGCACGCCCTGCCGGTCACTTTCGTCGTGCTGAACAACAACGCGCACGCCATGTGCGTGACCAGAGAGCAGCTGTACTACCGGGATCGCTACAGCTTCAACCGATTCCGTCCCGCGTACCTGGGCGCTGGCGTCGCGGCCATGTTTCCCGAGCTGCCCGCGTTCTCGGCACACACCGTCGGCGAGCTCGACCACGCCTTGCGGTACTGCCTGGAAACCGAAGGGCCGTCGTTCCTTTCGATCGAATGCGACCCCGACGAGATTCCCCCGTTCTTGCCCTTCCTGACGACCATCGAGCAATCCAGGAACCCCTGATGAACCAGGCTCGCCCAGCCAGCCCGCTGGTGCCTGCCGAGAGGAGTACATGGTGACCACAAGTTCCCTGCCCGCGCTCAGCGACATCCCGGAGGTACTGCCGGGGGTGCTGCGCATCGAGAACTCCGACAAGGACGCGACCACTCCGATCATCATGGACATGCTGCGTTCGGTGTATCCGCACGACCAGATCTTCGGCGAATACTGTCCGGTGCAGGCCTACATCGCCGCACCGCCGCGCGAGGTGTACGAATATCTCGCCGATACCAGATCGCTGGAGGAGTGGAGCTACAGTCTGCGCGGATTCGTCGAGACCGACGAACCGGGACTGTGGCTGGCCCACGACCGGCTCGGCTCCGAGACCGAGATCTTCACCCGAACCGTCGCACACCCCGAGGCGATGACCGTCGACTACCACTGCGCGTGGGACCAGGGACAGCACCTGTGGATGATCTACCTGCTGCGCGTGGTCGACGCGCAAGTGGTGTTCAACAAGCCGGGTTCGGTAGTGCTGTGGGTGAATTGCAAGCACCCGTTCTACGACGAGAACCCCTACCCCGAGACAGCGCCGCCGAAGCGGCCGGTGTGGGTCGGCGACTTCTGGGATATGTTCTCCGCCGGTCATCAGCTGGAGATGGACAACCTCAAGGCGATCTGCGAGTACCGAGCCGCCCACGGCCTGCCCATCAAGCCCGACTGGATGAAGTGAGGCGAACATGATCACTCCCCCGCACCACGACACCTCCGGACTACCGCCCGTCAGCCTCGTCGACGTGTCCAGCTACCTGCCCGGCGAGCCGGTCGGCACCGAATACTTCACCCAGTTCGCCCGCTCGGACCGGATGGCGAAGAACGTCATGTTCCGCTCGCCCAAGGGCCGCCACCACGTGGCACGCGACGAGACCGCGGTGGACATGGTCGAGCGGGCCGTGGCGCCGCTGATCGAGCGCCACGGCGAAGACGCCATCGCCGACGTCGACGTGCTGATCACGCACACGCAGTTGCCGGACAACCCGGTGCTCGGCTGCGGTCCCGAAGTGGCGCGGCGGCTCGGCATCCGGCCCTCGTTCGCCTACGACGTGCACAACGGCGGTTGCGCGGCCTTCGTGCACATGATGGCGATGGCTCGCATGGTGTTGCAGACCACCACCGCCCGCACCGCGCTGATCGCCGCGACACAGAATTGTGCCGGGCCGGTGTTCACTCAGACCGACATTCGCAAGCTGGCCCAAGCGCCGGTGCCTGGCGACGGCTGCGGTGTCGGACTGCTCCGGAAGGACGACAGCGCACCGATTCTCGACATCGAATGCCGCACCTATCCCGAATTCGCCGGGGACATGGACTTTTCCACCAATGGCGAGCGCAAGTACTGGGAGCCGGGCGAGGGGCAGGGCTGCGTCAGCTTCACCGAGTCCAAGGTCACCAAAGTGTTCGCCCGCGGCAACCGGCTGGTCCCGGAGGTGGCGCTCGCGGTCTGCGATCGGATCGGCGTGAAGGGAAGCGAGATCGACGCCTTCGTCACCAACCAGCCGAATCGCCTGTTCCTGCGCAACTGGCACGACGCGTTGGAGCTTCCGCCGGAGCGGCATCCGGACACCTTCGACGCATGCGGAAATCTGTTCGCCGCCGGTATCCCGGTCACCCTGGACGTGGAGAACCGAGCGGGCCGACTGGCCAACGGATCGCTGGTGCTGATGTCGGCGTTCGCGCACGCGGGCGACTTCGCCGGCGCGGCCGCGGTCCGCTGGGGAGCCGCGCGATGAGCGTGCGGATCGCCGACGACACCCGGCCTCCGCGGCACCTGTCCCCGCGGGTGCCGCCGCGATTCGACCTGAGCCTGAGCGAGAATCCGTTCCCACCGCTGCCCTCGGTGCTGCGGGCCGTGCATATGACGTTGGCCCAGGCGAATCGGTACCCGGAGTTCCTGCCGCGGCGGCTGCCGACGCTGATCGCACAGCACGTGGGCGTGCGGGCGGATCAGGTGGTGGTCGGATCGGGCGCGACCGGAGTGGCGATGCAGATCCTGCAGTCGCTGGTCCCGCCGGGCGCGGAAATCGTCTATGGTGCACCGACTTTCGACGGATATCCGATCATGTGCGAGATGACCGGCGTTGCGGCCGTGCCGGTGCCGCTGGACACGGCGGGCAAGCAGGACCTGCGGGCGATGCTGAGAGTCATCGACAAGCGGACCGCGCTGGTCGTGGTGTGTCGCCCGCACAATCCGACCGGAACGGTGATTCCGGCGGACGAGCTGAAGGCGTTCCTGTCCTCCGTCCCCGCCCGGGTGCCGGTGCTCTTGGACGAGGCCTATGTCGAATTCCTCGGGGCCGCCGAATTCGCCGACCCGCTCGCACTGATCGGGAAGTATCCCAATCTCCTTGTGTTGCGCACTTTTTCGAAGGCGTACGGCCTGGCTGGGCTGCGCATCGGCTACGCCTTCGGCAGAACCGAACTGATCGCGCGGGTCAGCAAACTGCAACTGCCGTTCGGGGTGAGCGCGGCAGCCGTGGCCGCGGTCGCCGCCTCCTACGCCGCCGAACCCGAACTCACCGCCCGGACCCTCCGCATCACCGAAGCGCGAGACGCCCTCCGCGGCGCGCTCCTGGCCCGCGGCATCGCGGTCCCGGAAAGCCACGCCAACTTCCTCTATCTCCCCGGCCCAGGCATCGCCACGGCCCTGCGCCGCGCAGGAATCGCCGCGAAGTGCTACCCCGACGGCAGTGCCCGCGTTGCCGTCGGCGACCCAGACGCCGACCGCACCGTCCTCCAGGCCCTCACCCCAATCCGACATAACCGTAACCATCGAACTGTGACATGAGATAGCGAAGCGTTCGCGCGGGAGCCTATCCGAGCCAATCCAAGACGGACGCCGCCGTCCAGGACTGCTGCATGCTGCCGAGCGGTTCGCCGGTGAACGGCTCGTAGTACTCGGCGAAGGCCCCGTCGCTGGCTTGGCGTAGGCCCTCGGCGCGCAGCATGAACGAGCGCTCGGCCCAGCCTCGCCTGGCGAAGACCCAGGAGAACAGCCAGCTCATCACCGGCCACACCGGGCCGCGCCAATACTCGCGGGAACGGAAGTCCTTGGAGACCGGCGAGGTCGAGGGCGGCAGCGCGTAGCGCAGATCCGGGTGCCCGCAGAAGCGTGGGCCTTCGAACAGCCGCAGCAGGCTGCGCTCGGTGGGGCGGGGCAGCCCGCCGCACAGCAGTGGCGCGAACATCGACAGCGTCTCGGTATTGATCCACCGCCGCAACCGCACATCGAAGTCGCGCGCCGCGCCGGTGCGGGCATCGGCGGTCGCGATGACGCCCGCTCGAAATCGGTCGGCCCACGCGTACAGGTCGCGCACGTCGGCGTTGGGCTGCTTGTACTCCTCGCCGATGTTCGCCAGGACCTCACAGGCCAGTGCGAAGATCCCGGTGACGAACACGTCCTCGACGGCGAAGCTCATGGTCGAGGCGAGCTGGTAGTCGTCGTAGCCGGCGCGGCGCATCTGCTCGACCAGCCACAGGTAGCGGTCGTACTCCCGGTCGGTCGGGCGCTGGCTCGGATCGGATACCACCAGCACGTCCTCGCGGCGATAGGGCGGCAGGTCGCCGGGGATCACGTGCTCATAGGCGCGGTCCCAGCGCGGCGAGTTGTCCATCCCGGACTCCCAGCCGTGATACAGCGTGATGCGGCCGGTCTCCTTGGGATCGCGGGCGTGCGCCAACCAGCGGTGCCAGCGCACCAGGTCCGGCCAGCGCCGGTTGAGGAACTCCTCGGCCACCGCCCTGGTACTGCGGCCGTGCCTGCGCGAATGATCCAGGATCCGCTGTACCGCGATGGCGTGGACCGGCGGTTGGGTGATCCCGGAGGTGTCCGGGCCGTCCGGTGCGTTCGCGGCCAGTTTGCGGCACTCCCAGCGGGCCGGCCCGGGAAAGTAGCCGTCCACGCCGTTGGCGAAGACGATGTGCGGGATCATGCCGTTCTTCCACTGCGCCGAAAGCAGCGTGTCCAGCTCGATCACCGCCCGCTCCACGCTGAGCGGAGCCAGTCCCACCGCGACGAATGCCGCGTCCCAGCTCCACATATGTGGGTACAGTCGTGGCGCCGCGGTGGTCATCGTGCCCAAGTCGTTCCCGCGCAGCAAGTAGGCAGCGCGGGCCGCGAGCTGGGTTGGTGTGAAGCCCGGGTGTGCCATCCCCTTATTCTGCGATGTCACCCGCAGATATGCCCGTTCAGCGGTGTCCGTTTCGGCTCCGTCCCGCCGGCCGGTGGCCGGCTCGTATTCGAAGGTTCTCACTCTCGAATGCCCTGTCCCGTGATCGCTGCTCGCGATTGTCGGTCGATTCATGCCCGCACCGCTAGTCCTTCGTCCACTGCTACGGGTTTTTACGCCTTGCTTCCACTCCCGGTTACGGTGGGGGCCATGACTTCCGCCGCGATCTCGAAACCGACCGCGTTGATCACCGGCGCCAGCCGCGGGCTCGGCGCCGCCATCGCCCGCGAGCTCGCGCCGACGCATGACCTCCTGCTCGGCGCCCGATCGACGGAGTCACTGCGCGGCATTCTGGCGGAGCTGCCCGACGCGAAGGGCTGGCCGGTCGAGTTGACCGACTACCCGGCCGTCGCCGCTGCGACCGCGCCGATTCAGCAGCTGAATGTGCTGGTGCACAATGCCGGTATCGCCGACCTCGGTACCGTCGCAGGCTCCACGGTCGAGCAATGGCGAAACACATTGGAAGCCAACCTGATCGCCGTAGCGGAGTTGACCAGGTTGCTGCTTCCCGCGTTGCGGGCCGGCAATGGCCATGTGGTGCTGATCAATTCGGGCGCGGGGCTGCGCGCGAACGTGGGCTGGGCCTCATACGCCGCGAGCAAATTCGGGCTGCGAGCGTTCGGTGACGCGCTGCGGCTCGAAGAACCCGATCTGCGCGTGACCTCGATTCATCCGGGTCGCATCGACACCGATATGCAGCGCGAGATCATCGCGGGTGAGGGCCGCGAGTATCGGCCCGAGGAGTTCCTCACTCCGGAGACAGTGGCCTACGCGGTGCGCGCCGCCATCGATACCCCGCGAGATGCGCACCCCACCGAGATCGTGCTGCGGCCGTACTGATCGAGACGGCAAGTCGGCAGTTCGGCCGTGCGCATGCTCCAGTCGCGCTGCGATGGCCGACCCGGACCTGACCGTCCGCGCAGGTAAGCCGCAGACGGTTCGGCATCAGCAGATCGGCACGCCGCTGTCGCCCACTGTGACGGGCAACCGGCCGACATCGTCGAGCGGTGCGGCCGGTCACGCGTGACGTACCGCCGCGCAACCGACCGCCTGTCGACTCAGGCGACGATATTCACCAAGCGCCCCGGCACCACGATCAGCTTGCGCGGCGCCGCCCCATTGAGCAGCGCGGTGATCTTCTCGTCGGCCAGCGCGGCCGCCTCGATCGCCGCGTTGTCCGCGTCCGCGGCCACCTGAATCCGGCTGCGTACCTTGCCGTTCACCTGAATCGGGTACTCCACCGACTCCTGCACCAGCAACGCCGGATCGGCGACCGGGAAGGGGCCGTGCGCCAGGGATTCGGTGTGGCCGAGCCGTGCCCACAGCTCCTCGGCGATGTGCGGGGCCAGCGGAGCCAGCATCAACACCATCGGCTCCACCACGGAGCGCGGCGCGCCGCCGGGATAGCTCTTGGTCAGGTGATTGGTCAGCTCGATCAGCTTGGCGCCCGCCGTGTTGTCGCGCAGTGCGGCGAAATCCTCGTCCACACCCGCGATCGTCTTGTGCAGCAGCCGCAGCGTCTCCTCGGTAGGCGCGGCGTCGATGACTCGCAGCGCACCGGTCTCCTCGTCCACCACCAGGCGCCACGCGCGCTGCAGGAAGCGGTGCGCGCCGACGACGTCCTTGGTGGCCCACGGCCGCGAGGTGTCCAGCGGACCCATCGCCATCTCGTAGAAACGGAAGGTGTCCGCGCCGTACAGATCACACATATCGTCGGGAGAGATGGCGTTCTTCAACGACTTCCCGATCTTGCCGTACTCCTGGAACACCTCGATCTCGGTCCCGGTGGCATCGGTCCAGAAGAACGTGCCGTCCCGCTCGACGACCTCGGCGGCGGGCACGTAGGCGCCACGCGCGTCGGTGTAGGCGTGCGCCTGGATGTAGCCCTGGTTGAACAGCCGCCGGTACGGTTCGCTCGCGGACACGTCACCCAGGTCGTACAGCACCTTCTGCCAGAATCGGGCATACAGCAGGTGCAGCACCGCGTGCTCGACACCGCCGACGTAGAGGTCGACGCCGCCCGGGTCGTTCTCGCCGTGTTCCGCAGGGCGGGGGCCCAGCCAGTACGCCTCGTTCTCCCCGGCGCAGAACGTTTCCGCGTTCGTCGGGTCGGCGTAGCGGATTTCGTACCAGGAACTGCCCGCCCACTGCGGCATGACGTTGGTGTCGCGGCGGTACCGCTTCGGCCCGTCGCCCAGGTCCAGTTCGACTTCCACCCAGTCGGTCGCCTTGGCCAGCGGCGGGGACGGTTCGGAGTCCGCGTCGTCCGGGTCGAAGGTCACCGGGGCGAAGTCGTCCAGCTCCGGAAGCCGCACTGGCAGCATGGATTCCGGCAGCGCGTGCGGCGCGCCCTGCTCGTCGTACACGATCGGGAACGGTTCGCCCCAGTAGCGTTGACGGGCGAACAGCCAGTCGCGCAACTTGTACTGGATGGTGCCCTTGCCGTGGCCGTCGGCCTCCAGCCGGGCGATCATCGCCGCCTTGGCCTCTTCGACCGACAGGTCGTCGAGGTAGTCGGAGTTCACCAGCACACCCTCGCCCGCATGGGCGCCCGTGGCCAGATCGCCGCCGCTGATGACCTCGATGATCGGCAGCCCGAGGACGGAGGCGAATTCCCAGTCGCGGTGGTCGTGTCCGGGCACCGCCATGATCGCGCCGGTGCCGTAGCTGCTCAGCACGTAGTCGGCGATGAAGATCGGCAGGGCCTTGCCGTTGGCCGGGTTGATCGCGTAATTGCCCAGGAAGACGCCGGTCTTCTCCTTGTTCTCCTGGCGCTCCAGATCCGTCTTGGCCGAGATCGACTTGCGGTAGGCCGCGACGGCATCGGCCGGTGTGGCGGCGCCGTCGTTGGTCCAGCGCGGGTCGGTGCTCTCCGGCCATGCTGCCGCGGTGAGCTTGTCGACCAGCTCGTGTTCCGGCGCGAGCACGACATACGTGGCGCCGAACAGGGTGTCGGGCCGGGTGGTGAAGACCTCGATCTGTTCGCCGTCGGCGTCGAACTTCACCTGCGCACCGCGGGATCGTCCGATCCAGTTGCGCTGCATGGCCTTCACGTTCTCCGGCCATTCCAACCGGTCCAGGTCGTCGACCAGTCGATCGGAGTAGGCGGTGATGCGCATCATCCACTGCCGCAGCCGCTTACGGAACACCGGGAAGTTGCCGCGCTCGCTGCGTCCGTCGGCGGTGACTTCTTCATTGGCCAGCACGGTGCCGAGACCCGGACACCAGTTGACCACCGAATCCGTTTGGTACACCAGTCGATACGAGTCCAGCAGCGCGCCACGATCGGCGGGCGACATCGCGGTCCAGGACTTCCCGTCCGGGACAACCCGTGCGCCGGACGCGAATTCGGCCTCCAGCTCGGCGATCGGGCGGGCCCGGTTCAACTCCGTGTCGTACCAGGCGTTGTAGATCCGCAGGAAGATCCACTGCGTCCAACGGTAGTATTCCGGATCGGTGGTCGCGAAGCTGCGGCGCCGGTCGTGACCGAGGCCGAGCCGGTCCAGCTGGCGCTGCATGGTGGCGATGTTCGCTTCGGTGGTCACCCGGGGATGCGCGCCGGTCTGCACCGCGTACTGCTCGGCGGGCAGGCCGAACGCGTCGTAGCCCAGGGCGTGCAGCACGTTGCGGCCGTGCATCCGGTGGTAGCGCGCGAAGACATCCGTGGCGATATAGCCGAGCGGATGCCCGACGTGCAGGCCCGCGCCCGAGGGGTACGGGAACATGTCCTGGATGAACAGCTTGTCCGCGGGTGTGGGGCCGGCCAGCGGCCCGACCGGATTCGGCGCATGGAAGGTCCCGCGCTCGCCCCACGTCTGCTGCCATCGGCGTTCGATGCGCCCGGCAAGCTCCGCGTTGTACCGGTGCTCTGGTACATCGCTTTCGGTTGCACGTGTGTCCTGCACGGTCCTGCCTTCTTGTGGTCGCCGATCCCCGACAAACTTCGTCTATCAGGGTAGAACGTCCGGTCGGCAGCACCGGAAATCGGGCTGGCCCGGACTTCCGGCCGCGGCCGGCGGCGCACGGCCCGTCGGCGGCCGGTCGGCACCGATGCGCTAGCCTGCGTGGGTGTTCGTCGTCGCTCTCGTCCTGTTCGTGTCGGCTGTCGTGGCCGTCACAACCGGCGCACTCGGGCTGACCGGCCGGTTGCCGCGTAACCGCTTCTTCGGGGTGCACACCGAGGCCGCGCTGTCGAACGACGAAACGTTCCGCGTCGCCAACCGCGTCGCCGCCCCCACCTCGATCGCGGCCGGGGCCCTGCTCTTCGCCGGTGGTCTCGTCACGCTGGCCACCAGCGGAATCCTCGCGCTCGTCGTCGCGGCCTGCGCGGCCGTCGTCGCGCTGTTCACTCTCGGCGCGGGCGCCACCGCCGCCGCGCAGAGGGCGGACGCCATCGCCCCACCGGCCGAGGTCGGCGGTTGCGGCAGCTCCTGCGGCGCATGCTCCCTACGCGACGCCTGCCAGCCTGCCGGGTGATGTAATCACCGCGCTCCGGTTGCGCGCCTCTGGGGACAGCAGCCTGTCCACCGGCTGACTCACTTCGCGCTAGTTAATTCTTCGCAACTATCACATCAGTAACACTAGCCACATAGCGCACAGCTATCTAGCGTCAAATGGCATGGAAATCCCATGGCCTAGCTCAACAATCCACTGCCTCAGCATTGCGCTATCGCTAACCGCGCCGTTCAGCGTCATTTCAGCTATCGCTCCGGTTGCGGCCGCCGCACCGACCGGCCCGGACGTATCGTCCTGGCAGCACGGCGACGGACGCATGATCGACTGGTTCGCCGTCAAGCGGGCGGGGCACGACTTCGCCATGATCAAGGCCACCGAGGGGATCAGCTACATCAACCCTTACTTCGTGGCCGACAGCCTCATGATGCGCGCCGCGGGCATGGCGCGCGGGACCTACCATTACGCCAGGCCCAAGGTTCCGCCCGAACCGCAGGCCGCGATGTACGCGGCGGTGGCGCTCGGGCAGAACGGTCCCCTCGATCTACCGCCGGTACTCGATCTCGAGGACTCCGGCGGACTCAACCCGCCAGCCCTGATCGACTGGACCCGCCGCTATCTGACCACCGTCCAAGCCCTCACCGGCCGGGTCCCGATCATCTACACCTATCCCAGCTTCTGGCGCACGGCGATGGCCGACACCGCCGAGTTCTCCAGCTATCCCCTGTGGATCGCCGACTACCGCGGCAACGCGCAACCCGAAGTCCCCGGCGGTTGGTCGGCCTGGACGTTCTGGCAAACCACCGACCGAGGCTCCATCCCCGGTATCTCGGGCCGGGTCGACCTCAATGTCTACAGCGGCGCGCAAGGCGATCTCGCCCGCTTCGCAAACACGGGTGGCCTTACCGGAAGCGGATAGCCACACTTCGCACCTCTGGTGGCAGCCGCCGCGGATGTGAACAGTCCGTCGCCGGTGCGAAGTTCGGGGTAGGTGCGGGAGGTGGAGCCGCTACCCGCCCAGTCGAGCAGCGGCTCCACCTATGGGGGAAAGCCGCGGGTGGGGATGGCCGTGGTTGCAGGGGGCCGGTCGCGGCTGCGGTATCAGGCGCCGATCCGGCCGCCGCTCTTCTTCCACACCGCCACGACCGAGGGGCGCGGCTGAGCCGAGCCGCCGTCGGGCCAGTGCGAGAGGGGGTTGTCCGGGGTCGCGTCGTCGGCCTCGCCGGGATGCTGGACGCAGACGATGACCCGCGACTCGGTGACCACCGGGCCGCAGGTCTCCGCGCCGCGCGGCACCGTGAGGAACTGCTTGGTCTGGCCGCGGTTCGGTCCGTCGAGCACCACGGAGAACAGGCCGTCGTTCGACTTCAGGGCGTTGCCGTCGGTGGAGATCCACAGGTTGCCATACGGGTCGAAGGCCAGGTTGTCCGGGCAGGAGATCGGGCTGACCTTGGACTTGTCGTAGCCGGCGAAGTAGGTGTCCGCGGCCGCGGGATCGCCGCAGACCAGCAGCAGCGACCAGGTGAACGTGGTGCCGGTGTGGTTGTCGTCGATCTCCAGGACTTGGCCGTTCTTGTTGAGTTTGCGCGGATTCGCCTCGTCCGGCCCCTGCTTGCCTTCCGCGCCCCGGTTGTCGTTGTTGGTCAGCGCCACATACACCTTGCCGGTGTAGGGGTTGGCCTCGAAGTCCTCCGGGCGGTCCATCTTGGTTGCGCCGACCTTGTCGGCGGCCAGCCGGGTGAAGACCGCGACCTCTTCGGCGCTCATGCCCTCGACCAGTGACTTGCTCTTGCCGTCCGCGCCGGTTTCGAGCAGCGGAATCCACTGGCCGGTGCCGGTGAAGCCCTTGTCCGATGGCGTGGCGCCGGTGCCGTCGATCTTGTCCGGGTGGTCGCCGGTGAGCTTCGCGACATACAGCGTGCCCGCGTCCAGAATGGTCAGGTTGTGTCGCATGCTGGACGCGCCGGTGCCCGGCTGGATCTTGCGCGAGGACACGAATTTGTACATGTAGTCGAACTTTTCGTCGTCACCGGTGTAGGAGACGACGTCACCGTTCTTCGTGACGTAGATGTTGGCGCCCTCGTGCTTCAGCCGCCCCATCGCGGTGTGCTTGATCGGCGTCGAGTTCGGATCCCACGGGTCGATCTCGATCACGTAGCCGAACCGGTTGGCCTCGTTGGGTTCCTGAGCCAGGTCGAAGCGCTTGTCCGCGCGCTCCCACTGATTGGCGGTCTTGCCCGCCACGAGACCGTAGCGCTTCAGCCTCGCCACGGCGGCGGGGTCGGTCACCTTGTCGCCGTTGGCGAAGTAGCCGTTGAAGTTCTCTTCGCCGGAAAGGACTGTGCCCCAGGGCGTCAGGCCGCCGGAACAGTTGGCGAACGTGCCCAGCACTTTGGTGCCGGTGGGGTCGGCCGATGTCTTCACGAAATCGCTGCCCGCGGCGGGGCCGGTCAACTTGAACTCGGTGGTCGCGGTGATCCTGCGGTTGTACTTGCCGAAGGCGGGAACCAGCTTGCCCGAACCCGATTCGCCCTTGACCTCGACCACGCTCAGGCCGTGCGCGGCCATCGTGATCGCGAGCTGCTCGTCGGTCGGAGCGTCTTTGTTGTAGCCGCGGAACATGTGCGGGCCGGTGGTGTACTCGTGGTTGACCACGAGCAGGTAGCCGTTGGCCTGGCCTTCGATCGGCAGCAGGGCCGCGAAATCGTTGTTGTAGCCGAACTGCCTGGCCTGGGCGGCGGCGGTCTGCTTGTCGAAGTCGAACGCAGGCGCGTCCTGGAACAGCGGGTCACCCCAGCGGATCACGACGGACTGCTCGTAGCCCTCCGGGATCACCACGGCGTCTTCCTTGTTCGGCGCGACGGCGGTGAAGTCGGTGCCGGTTCCGGGCGGGCCCGCGGGCTCGGTGGACCCGGTGTTGGCCGGTTCGTCGTCGCCGCAGGCCGCGAGCACGCTGCCCGCGCCGACCGCGAGTACCGCGGCCGCGCCACCCTTGATCAGCCCGCGCCGGTTCAGGGAGCTGACGATGTCACCGAAATACGCACCGGCGGAGGTGTTCGGTGCCTCGTGGAAGCACGCGTTCGCGCACTTGTACTCACATGTGACGGCTGCGCGCGACGACTGGCCATCGTGCTTCACGAAAAGGGCGAGTGGCTGAAGACTCACGGTGACTCCTGGGTTGGGCCGACGGGCGCACGGTAAACCATCCGGACAATCCAGAAAAGACGGCAAAGTGAACAGCCGCCCAATTAGGTAACCCTCAGATTGCCCGGCTCCGGCAGAAGGAATGCCGCGCGATCCGATGATCTCGAATCGACGCGGCATTCCCATTGGCGGATATGCGGCGGACGGACCGCGCCCACTAGGCGTTCACCGGAAGGGCGATGACGACCTCGCTCTCGTTCTCGGGCAGATAGTGCGCCTGCAGGACGCGGCCCATCTGCACCTGGCCGACACTGCCGGGTGCGAGGAACTTCGTCAGCCGGGTCGCGAAGGTCGATCCATCCGGCCGGGTGACCACCAGACCGAGTTCGACCTCGGAGTAACCGTCGCGGATCGCCCCGGTGACCGACAGCGATTGCACTACCGCCTGGGTGGTGACGCCGCGCTCGGCGATGTCGAGCTTGTGCCGGGTGGTGATGCCTTTGCGGATCAGCGACTCGTTGATCGCGTCCTGCGCTGCGGACGCGTCGCCGGACAGGTCGACCTCGACCTTGTCGGTGCGGCCGGGCAAGTACCGCACCGGGAGCACCACACCGGGACGCAGCAGGGCCAATTCGGTGAGCGGCACGATCAGCTTCGCCGACGAATCGAAGGTCTTGCCGTCCGCGCCCTCGACGCTGAACTCGATGCGGACCTGCGGCTGGTCGTTGACGGTCAACCCGGTCTGCCGCACCGCCCGAACCGTGCCGAGCCCCGTGAGCCCCGCGCGGAACTCGGCGCTGTTGCGACCGGTGAACGCGGCGACGATGCCTTCTCCCGTGAATGCGAAGACGATCGGCACCAGCGTCAGCGCGAGAATCGGCAGCGCCATCTCGAAGCCGAGCCAGCCCATTCCGGCGGGCTCGTATTGGCTTGTGGGGACGTAGGTTACCGCGTGATGGACGTAGTAGCCGATCGCCGCGGCGGCGAGGGCCAGGGCGAGCAGGCGGATCTTCTTCATGGCATTCCTTCGGGGTGTGCGGTTTCAAGATTCACCGCGGCCCGTCATCCCGGTGCGGCGACCGGGATGACGGGTGCGGGTCGGAGGGCAGGCGGCGATCAGGCGCCGACGATGGACGAGCAGGCGAAGGTGATCTCGAACTTCGACGCTTTCGGCCCGGCCAGCGGGTTGGTGAGGTCGGGGGCGCCCACACCCTCGCCGGTGACCTTGTAGCTGTTGCCGTCTTTCACGACCGTGGCCGAGCCGCCCGGCATGCCGTTGCCGAAGCCGATCGCGTAGGGGAGGCCGTTGTCGCCGCCCTTGCTGCCCGCGATCGCGACCGCCTGCACGGTGTCGGCGTCGGTAATGGTCGCGCTCACCGAGAGGTTGCCGTAGGCGGAGTTGTCGGTGTCGGTCAGTGCGAGCGCCAGCGTGCCGCCCTGCCTGGCGCAAGTGGTGGTGAACTTCGCGTCGAAGGCCTTGCCATCGACCGACGCGATCGACTTGCCCGCAGGAGCCGCCGGGCCCGGCTGCGCCGAGGAGGGCGGGGCGGTGGAAGTGCTCGCGTCGTCGCTGCATCCGGTGACGAGCAGGGCGACGGCGGCGGACGCGGCGAGAGCGGCGGAGGCGAAGCGGATGCTGTTCATGGTCTGTCCTTGTGGTTCGTGGGCGCGGCGCCCCGGTCTTTGTTTCGTTCGGCCCGCGGTGCGGAGCCGATGAGAGAAAGCTAGGAACGGTTCGCGCCCTACCGATCCCAGGTTTTGCACTCCTCGTAGGCAGCGAGCATCCAGATGCCGCGGGCACGTACCCACGCAAAACATCGGCCCAACTCCCGTTCTCGAGCGCAGGCAGAGCTAGCGTTTGCCATTGGCGCCCCTGGGAACAGGGAGAGCCCGGCTCATGTCCGAACAGCCGACCATCCACGACAAATCGCCAGCGGCAACCACCCGGCCATCAGCACCAGTCATCCCGCGCACACCACGACTTGCTACGCCCACGCACCACATCGGCCCGCCGCGATTTTCGAGCGAAGCGAGACCGAGCATTCCCCGTTCGCGGCCCGGCTCGCGTCCGAGCGGCCGCCGCGTCCGCGACGCAGTCGCCAGCGGCGGTCGCTCGGACGCGAGCCATAAGGGGGCCGCGAACACGCCGCGACGAATTCGCGGCAAATCAAACACAGCTAGCCTGGTCGAATGCGACGACCGCGCGCCATGGTGCTCGACGAGGTGTGGCGCAGGCTCGAGGGTGTCGAAGCGCTCAGCGGCCCACACGGCGGTCCGTTGCGCCGCACGGTGAAGCTCGTGCTCGACCCGCTGGTGATCCGCCCCGTGCAGCATCCGTTGTGCGCCGACCCGATCCTGACGGCCGATGGCGCGGTACTGCTCGAAGCGCGTATCCAGGCCGCGGCCGACGTGCTGCGCGCGACGGCGGCCTGGTTCACCGTGCTCAAGCAGGTGCGCCGGGCGCTGCGGGTCACCGAAGGGCATCCGCAGGATCTGTACTTCCAGCGCTGCTTCGAACTGGCGACCACCTCGGGCATGCCGGACCTGGCGGTGGCCTCTGCCATCGCCGAGGCCACGCTGCGCGAGATCCACGAGTACACCGCCGGACGCACCACCCAGGCGCTCAAGGAGTACCTGAACGACCACACCAACGAACGGGAGCTGGCCGGGCTGCTCGACCTCGCCTGGCGTCGGCGCCCGCTGACGAACCCGTCCGGCGGTGACCACGCCGCCGCAGTGGACGCGCTGCTGGAAGCCTGCGCCGCGGCACGACTCGGTCGAGACACGACCGAAGCGCAGCCCGCGCTGGATCGTTTGGTCGCCGCCCACACCGGAACGCACTTGGGAATCCAGCTGTGGCGGAACGAATCCGGCCCCGCGGCGCGGGAACTCGGGCTGACCGCGCATCCGGTGCCGCTGCGACCGGTCATCGGCGTCTCCGCCTCGAAATCGACCTTGGGACTGCCGTTCGATCGCACCGTCTACGAGCGTGTGTTCACCGTCCTGCAGGCATCGAGCGACCGCGCCGAGCTGCCGCCGATCCCGGAGCTGGTCGACGTCGAGATCGCCAGGAGCTGTGCGCCGTGGGCACTGTTGGACGAGTCGTTGCGTGTGGCCGCGACGGCGGGGACGTCGCTGGCGCTCGGGCTGGCACCGATTGATCAGCGAGTGGGACGAGCAGCGGGTCAATTGCGTCTCGCCGAAACGGGCGCCGGCGCCGCGCAATCCACCGCGCACCAGGTGATCAACGGCCGCTGGCAACGGGAGGCCTACGTGCTGCAGGCCCGACGGCTGGTGGTGAGCACCGGTTCCGCCGAACCGCCCACCGGCCCACTGGCCGCCATCGCCGCAGAGCTGACCACGCCGTGGCGGCCCTACCTGCGGCGACTGTGGGTTCGCCTGCACGGCAGGGACGTCCGGGAGTTCGCGGTCCACGGCCCGGACGAGTTGTGGGATCTGCTCGACGGCGTGGCGCGCTCGGTCATCCTCGACCATCGCACGCGGGTCAAACGGGCGCTCAGTGTGCGGATCGGCGCGGTCGAGCCGGACGCGGCGGAATCGAAGGCGAGTTGATGAGCACGACCGTACGGATCCGGTATCGAGACGGGCTGTGGACCATCGCCCCGGACGGCGCGCCGACCGTTGTAGACGGCGCGGCCGGCATCGACGTGCTCGTGCTCGAAGTGGCAGGCGGGCACCTGACCTGGAGCTTGCTCGCCGGACACGCGATTCCGGCGGCGGTGATCGATGACCGCGCCCTCGCCCAGGAATGGATCTGGGCGGTATACGGCCCGGAGGTAGCCCTCGCGCTCGACGAATCGGACGGGCGCGAAAGGGAATACACCGCCGAGCCCGCATTGCCGGACCTCGCCGCACGCGTATGGCGTCTCGGCTATGCCCGCTGGGCGGCACGTTGGTGGCCCGCCTCCACCCTGGATGGCATCGCGCCGCTGGACGAGCACCTGCTGGAGGACGAAATCGCCGCGCTGAGCGAGGAATGCGAGCTGATCGTCGACGGAGCGGACGCGCTGATCGAGAGACGCGGCAGCGCCGAGACACCGAGCCGCGCGGAGGACTACGCGCTGGCCGCCGGACCGGTCGCGGCTGTCGAGCCCGGCGCCCTCGTCTTGTCCAGGGGCACCGCGGGCTGGGACTGGCACCGCTGCCCACCGGGCCTGCTCGACGCCTCGGAGCGCGCCGTGTCCTGGGCAGTGGTGCGCACCGCGGGCACGACGATCGTGCGGGTCAGCGCGGTCGCCGCACCGCTGTCGGCCGTGGATGTCCCAGCGCACCTATATCCCCGCGCCCGAATCCGGGCCGCCGGTGGCGCGGCCGACGTGCCGCTGCTTCGCGACGGCGAACTCTGGCACGCCGAGACCGCCGCGCCGGCCGGATCGGAGTCGCGCGTGGCTGTGGAAATCTACGTGCCCGGCGTCGGCCCGGACGCCAAGGAAGCGGATGCCGCCGACCGTCGCGCCCGGATCCGCGCGCTGGTCACGGCGCGGCTGCGCCGCACGGCCGACGCGCCGGACAATTCCGTCGACGCCCCGTTGCTCGCCGAAATCGCCGCTGCTGCTACCGATTCGGACTTCTGACATGGCCGACGACGGTCGCGATGACGGTCGCGAGCTGCTCGCCGCAGGCGCCGCGGCCTACGCCCGCGGGGACACCCCGGAGGCCAAGCGCCTCTTCGAGGACGCCGCGAACAAGACCACCGGCGACATCCGGCTCGGCGCGATCATCAACGCGGCGAGCATGGCCGACGAACTCGGCGACCACACCGCCTCGCTCGACCTCTACCGCGCTGCGTTGGCCGAAATGCCCGACCACGCACCGCGATTGCGCCCGAACGCGCTGGTCAACATGTCGCAGGCGTTGCAGCACCTGGGTGAACTCGACGAGGCGCAGGCGGCGCTGGAGCAGGCGCGGGCGATGCTCGCCGACAACACCGACACCGACCTCGGCGTACTGCGCGTAGCCTGCTTGCTGTCGCTGACCGCCGTCGCGCTGCACCGCCAGAACTGGGCCTACGCCGCCGAGCTGGCCACCGAATCGCTGGCGGCGGCACGGCGTTTCGCGCCGCAACTGGCCGGCCACCCGTTGATGAATCTCGCCGCGACCTACTTCGAGACCGGACGCCGCGACCTGGCCGTCGATTTCGCGCGGCAGGCGCTTGCCGCGTTCGAGTCGGTAGACGACCGCAACGCGGTCGCCGAGACCGAACAGAACCTCGCGACCATGCTGGTCCGCATCGAGCGGTACGACGAGGCGGAGGCTCCGCTGCGGTCCAGTCAGGAGTACTTCGAGCGGACCGGTCTCGGGTATCGGGCCGGAATCGGGCTCAAGACGATGGGTTTTCTGGCTGAGGGCCGCGGCGACCTCGCGAGCGCGCAGGACTGCTACGGGCGGAGCTTGGCGTACTTCATGGCGTCCTGCGCCGTGCTGGACGCAGCCGACCTGCGCATGCGATTGTCCACAGTGGCGTTCAAGACCGGGCGTCCCGCCGAGTGTGAGGAGCTGTTCGCCGCGGCATTCACGACTTATGCCGAGCGCGGCCTCGGACTGCACTGCGCTCAGCTCGATTTCTGGCACGCGACGCTCCTGGACGAGGCGATTGCCGCGACCGAGGCACCCACCGCGGAAATGCTCGCACACGCGGTCGGCCTCGCCGTTCCCGCCGCCCTGGCGATCGATGCCGTGCGCTACACCCTGCCCAACGGCACCCAGCGCGAACAGTGGAACCGCGAGATAGCCGACCCGGCCATGCGGTTGGCGTTCCGGTTCGCCTTCCTGTCCGACAACGGGCCGCTGCTCGCCGATCTCATCGAAACAGAATGCGCTGGAACTACTTTGGCGATCGACCGATCCGAACGCGACCGCGCTGCGCGGCTCCCGCTCGCATTGTTCGATGCACCGCGGGAGTTCGACGACCACCCTGGCAGCGTCGCGCTGCAACTCGGCGCCGCCCTCGCCGACGTTGCCGCCGGTGCGGGCTTACCGGTCGCGCCGCCTCCGCGCCTGGCGCTGGCGGAGGAAGGCCGAATCGCGCTCGCGCCGTTCATCACCGCCGCCGAGCAGCGCTATGGCCGAGTGATCCGCGACGATCGGGTACTGACGATATGACGCCGACCGTGATCGTCCGCATGGCGGACGCCGGAGACGTATACGTGTCGTGGCGCTGGGTCGGCGATAGCGCGGCGCGCGGCGCGAGCATGCTTCCGGAAGAAGCCGCCACGCGGGCGGTGGGCATGCTCGCGGAGGCGCTGCCGCGGCCCGGCGAGTCCGGCGGTCTGGAGCGCGCGCTGACCACCGGCGCCTTCGCCGACTACGAGCGGGAGTACGTGGTGGCACAGGCACTCTCCCGAGCGCTGCTCCCCTACGGCTTGGCCGCCCAGCTCCACGAACTGTGGCAGCGCGGCGTGCGCCCGCATATCCGGTTGCAGCCGTCACCACGCGTCGCGCAGGTGCCGTGGGAGTTGATCGCTCCGGACCGCGATGTCCGGCTGATCGACATCGCGGACGTCAGCCTGCTCGCCCCGGCGAGCGTCGTGCAAGCGCCGGGACGCACCGCGCGCGACTGGACGCGGACGCAGGCGAGTCCGGTCGTCGCGGTGCTGGACCCACGGGTCCCCGGCTTCCGCGCCGATTCGATGCTCGGCTCGGTCCTGGGCCGCATGACCGCCGACACTCCACTCGCGCAACGGATGGCGAGCTATGCGATGCGTGGCAGGCTGCGGCCCGCGGTCGAGGACCCGGTCGAGGTATTCCGCCGCACCGACATCGACCGCGACTGGCTGGGCGCCGTCTTGCGCGAGGGAGCGAGCCGCATGATCTACGTCGGTCACGTCACCGCCGCCGCGCCCGAATCCGGCCGCAGCGAGGACGCCCAACTGCACCTGGCCTGCACGGCCGATGCCGTCGGCTTCGCCGAACCCACCCGCACGCACCGGCCATTGTCGGCCAAGGATCTGCTGCTCGGCACACACACGATCGACGGAGATCCCGTTGCCGGGCCCCAACTGTGGCCGGTACCGAGCCGGGTGGCGCTGATCGCCTGTGAAAGCGGCGGCGACCTGCGATTCAGCGAAGCGCTCGGCCTGACCGCCGCCATGATCAGCGGCGGCGCCGAACTGGTCACCGCGAGCAGGTGGGCGTTGCCGACCGACCTCGCCTTCCAGCGCATCGCGGGCGCACCGCCCGAAGCCCACCCGCTCCAGCACGCCATCTGCGCCATCGACGCGGCGCATGAACAGCCCGAGCCGGTGACCGCGCTCGCCGAATGGCAGCGCGCCCGGTTGGCCGCCTGGCGCGACACCGGCGGGATCGAGGACTCGCCGGTGCTCTGGGCGGCGTTCGCGACCATACGCGCCTAATGAGCAAACCATTGATCATGGTTCCGTAGACCGCTCTACCTGCACAGAGTCCGCAATATCCGAGCGAAAACGGGTATCCGCTACGCATGCGCACTCGAGGACGTCGACGGCACCATGCGGAGGTGGAGACAGCTAAGCTCAGACGCCTTCAACTACAGCGTGTTCCGACCAAGAGTAGCTACACCATTCGGATGACCGTCTCGACCGGCCACTGAGGAGCCCACTCATGCGTTACTACGCCGTCTACGACATCGACGGGAACATTGCCACCATCCTCGGGCAACCCGACCACGCCCCGCCGCTGCGCCCCACTGGCCACCAGCTCACCGAACTGGCAATTCCCGAGGGAGCCATCGAGCCCGTGGACCCGGGCAACCTGGTGACCCTGCTCGAAATCGCCGCGGACTACCAGAGCGGCGCATCGCACACCCGCGCCGATACGAGGCCCTGACCGCCGATCACCGATAGGCATCGGAACGCTTGGCCACGATGAAGATCGTGATGACCTGCTCGCTGTCATCGATCTCGTAGACGATGCGGTACTGCCCGATGCGAACCCGCCAATCGTCGTGGCTGCCGACCAGCTTTTTCGCACCGGTCGGGCGCGGGTTCTCGGTCAGACCGATGATGGCGTGCAGTGCCGCCTCCAGCACGTCACGGGGCAGCCTCTGCAGTTGTTTGAGGACGTCGGGGTGAAACGCGATCTTCACGAGGCGAGTACCGACGCCGGGTCAACGCCCAGATCGTCGAGCATCTGCGACATGGACAGGGTCGAATACGCCTCAGCGCGGATGTCACGCAACTGGAGGGCGTCAACCAGGTCAGCATGCTCATGCAGCCGCTCATAGTCAGCCATCGAAATGATCACGGCAACCTCGGTGCCGCTATCGGTAATGATCACCTCTTCGCCACTCGCGGCCACTTCTCGCACAATGGCGCCGAGCTGCATTCGCAACTCCCGCAAGCTCTGTGTACTCATGTTAAACATGTTACACATTTCTGCCCGAGGGTGGCGGATTCGAACTACGCCCGGGTCAGGGCGACCACCGGGATGACGCGTGCGGTCTTCATTTCGTGCTCGGCGAAGAACGGGTAGGCGTTTTTGAGCATGGCCCAGGTGACAGCGCGGTCGTCGCCGGTGAGCGGGGTGGCCAGCGCCGCGTAGGTCTCCTCGCCCACCTCGACGGTGACGTGCGGATTCGCCCGCAGGTTCAGGTACCAATCCGGGTGCTTCGGGGAGCCGACGTTGGACCCGATGACCAAGAGGCGGCCGCCGTCGCGGTGGAACATCATCGGGGTGGTGTGCGGGGCGCCGGAACGGCGGCCGGTCGTGGTCAGCAGGACCAAGCGGTCGCGATGCATACCCTCGATGTCACTGCCGGCGCGGAACTGAGCGATCGTTCGACGATTGATCTCCTTGACGTCCATGGTTCACCTCCCTCGGATGTGGTGGACCATGCTCAGCTTTCCCCTTGGCCGCGCGCCACGTCCGGAGAATGCGCGGATCAGCGTCGCGACCTGCGCATTCGGCCGCGATGATGAAGTAGGTGCTGATTCCGGAGTTCTTCGATCACCCCGCCGGGACTACCGGGACTCGGGCGTCCGCGAGTCAGTGCTCGTCGAAGTGTCCGTTGTGAGCGGCGTGGCGATGGCCGTCGTGCAGGTAGTCGACGTGGTCGCCGTGCTGGACGGTCTCATGGCCGCAGTTGGGGCCGTGCCGATGCGGGTGATCGGTGCACTCGGTGTGCCCGGACGGCTCGCATTCGTCGTAGTGGCCCTCGTGTTCGCGATGCAGATGACCGCCGTGGGCGTAGTCGATGTGATCGCCGTGCTGGACGGCCGTGTGGCCGCAGTCCGGGCCGTGGACGTGCTCATGGCCGGTGTGCTGCACATGTGCTGTGGTCATCGAATTCCCCTCTTTCCGTCATCGGACAGCTGGAATCGTGATGAGCAATACATTAGCAGATGTGCATCAATAGAGATTGCCCTCAATGTGCTGGCTGGGCCGTACGGCTCAGAGCACCTGGGAGAGGAACCTCTGCAACCGCGGCGTCCGCGGGTTGTCGAACAGCGCGTCGGGCGAGCCGGTCTCCACGACCTGCCCTTGGTCCATGAACACCACGCTGTCGGAAACCGAGCGCGCGAAACCCATTTCGTGCGTCACCACGATCATCGACATGCCGCCGGAGGCGAGGTCGGTCATCAGGGCCAGCACCCCCTTGACCAGCTCTGGGTCCAAGGCCGAAGTGGCCTCGTCGAAGAACATGATCTCCGGACGCATGGCCAGCGCCCGCGCGATCGCGACGCGCTGCTGTTGTCCGCCGGAGAGGTTGGCAGGTCTGGTGTCGGCCTTCTCCGCCAGTCCGACGATCTCCAGCTGTTCGACGGCCACCGTCCGCGCCTCGTCCTTGGACAGGCCATGCAGCTTGCGCGGACCGAGCGCGACGTTCTCCGCGACCGTCTTGTGCGGGAACAGATTGAAGTGCTGGAAGACCATGCCGATGCGCTGGCGCAGCCGGTCCGGGTTCTCGGTGAGCACGGACTTGCCGTCCAGCAGCACATCGCCCCGGTCCGGTTCGTACAGCCGGTTCAGCACCCGCAGCAGCGTCGATTTGCCCGAGCCGGAGGGGCCGATGACGGTGGCAGTCTTGCCCGCGTCGACATGGATGTCGATGCCGCGCAGCACATGGTTGTGCCCCAGCGTCAGGTGCAGGCCGGTACCGGTGAGGGAGGCACTCATCTATCCGCGCCCTTCCGTGATCGTGGCGGTCTCGATCGGGTCGATCGGCCGGTCGGGACGTCCGGTGCGCATCCGGCGGTCGATGTAGTTCACCAGGTGGGTGAGCGGGACGGTCAGCAGCAGGTAGACCAGACCGGCGGCCACCAGCGGCGAGAGGTTCCCGGTCTGGGCGTTGAGGTCGCGACCGACGGCGAACAACTCGCGCTGGGTGGCGAGCAGGCCGAGAAAGTAGATCAGCGAGGAATCCTTGATCAGCGCGATGAATTGGTTCATCAGCGCGGGCAGCACCCGGCGCACGCCCTGCGGGATCACCACCAGCGTCATTGCCTGCCGGTAGCCGAACCCGATAGCACGCGCCGCTTCCAGCTGACCCGGCTCGACCGATTGGATACCGGAGCGGAAGATCTCGCCGATATAGGCCGAGGCGAGCAACGCGAGTGCGACGGCGCCGAGCCAGTACGGGTTGTTCCCGGTGAGATTGCGCACCACTGGGCCGACGCCGAGACCGATCAGCAGGATGATCACCACGGCGGGCAGTCCGCGGAAGATGTCGGTGTACACCCGCGCGGGCCAGCGCAGCCAGCGAGTCCGGGAGATTCCGGCGACCGCGAGCAGCATGCCGAGCAGAGTGCCGAGCGCACCCGAAACCACCGCGAGGATCAAGGTATTCGGCAGGCCGGTCTTGAACAGGTCGGGAAAAGCCTTGCGGTACAACGACCAGTCGAAGAACGTGTCCTTCAACTGCTGCACGGTGGATTTCGGCGCATTCTGCTCGGTGCTGCCCTGCTGCTCGTCCGCGGCGAGCGCGGCGAAGTCCGGCAATTGCGGCGCGGGCACCGACTTGGAACCCGGCTTCCAGCCCGGGGGCAGTTCCCTCGGCACCCAGTCGCTATAGAGCCTGGCGTAGGTGCCGTCCGCGATCACCGCGTCCAAACCACTGTTGAGCGCATCGATCAGGGGCTGATTGTGCTTGGCGACGGCGTAGCCGACGAAGTTGTCCAGGCTGAAGGTGTTCTGCGAGACCGAGATTCCGTCGCCGGGCTTGATCGCGCCTTCCGCCTGAGCGGACGGCGCGACCCACGCATCCACCTGGCCGGACTTCAGATTGGCGTAAGCGGTGTTGTAATCCGGGAACTTCACCGGGTCCAGGCGCAGCTGGTTCACCACGAACTCGTCCTGGACCGTGCCCTGCACCACGGCGATCCTGGTGCCGCGGTTGAGATCGGAAAAGCCTTTGATGGCACTGCCGTTCGGCACCACAAGGGAGAAGTAGCCGAAGTCGTAGCCGTTGGTGAAGCCGACCAGCTGGCGGCGTGCGTCGGTGGTGGTGATGTTCGACGAGCCGACGTCGAAGCGGCCGCCGGACACCTGGGCGAGCAGCCCGGCGAACTCGGTGCCGGAGAACTCCACTTGGAGACCGAGCTCGGCTCCGATCGCCTTCAGCAGTTCGTTGTCGAAGCCGGTGAACGTGCCCTGCCGGTTGACGCAGATGCTCGGCGGCGCGTCCGAGAGCGTGCCGACGCTGAGTTTGCCCGGCGTGATCAACCCGAGCTTCGAGACGTCGATCGATGCCGGCGGCGCGGTCGTCGCGGTGGTGTAGCGGTCGGTGCCCGCGGCGGCCGAGGAGGCCAGGTTCGTGGGCGCGGCGGACGCGGCCGCTACACCCGGCGGTGCGCAGAGGTTGCGCTCGGTGGACGCGTCGTCGGAGCCGGAACCGCACGCCGTTGCGCTCAGACCGACGGCAAGCAATATCACGGCGATCAACGCGCGAGACCGCACAGCGGGCAGAACAGCCATGATGGACAACCCTAGCCGCGGGAACCTGTACTCCCCAGCTACCCCGAGGCCGATACCGCGAGAACCCTTGCCTGTGCGGAGGCCGAGAGTTCCGATCACGGTGATCCGAACACCGCTGGGTCGGCTGTCAGCCGCCGGGCTATCGGGTCAAGCGATTCCGCTGACCGGCTCCGGGTTGACCTCGTCGCGCCACCGAACGGCGGTTTCGACCTCGCTGAGGTCATAGTCCGGTCCGCTGACCCCGACGGTGAACGTCGTCACGCCCGCGTCCACGAAGCTCGGCGCCTTGGCCACACCCGGCCATTGCACCGAGCGTTCGATGCGCGCCTGGTCGGTGCCGACGGCGGCGCAATGGTCGGCGAGCACCTGGTTTTTGTGCGCGAGGACATCCAGGTCGGCGAAGGTGTGCCACATGTCGGCGTACTGGGCGACCAGCCGCAACGTCTTCTTCTCACCGCCGCCGCCGATCAGGATCGGGATGTGGCGGGTCGGCCGCGGGTTGAGCATGGGCAGCCGGGCAGTGATCCGGACCAGGTTCTCCTTCAGCAGTGCGAGCCTGCTTCCGGGCGTGCCGAAGTCGTAGCCGTACTGGTCGTAGTCCTTTTCGAACCAGCCGGCGCCGATACCGAGAATGAGGCGGCCGCCGCTGATGTGGTCGACGGTGCGCGCCATGTCGGCGAGCAGGTCCGGATTGCGGTAGCCACCGCCGGTGACGAGCGCACCGATCTGCACCCGCTCGGTCTGCTCGGCGAACGCGCCCAGCATCGTCCAGCACTCGAAGTGCGCGCCGTCCGGGTCGCCGGTGAGCGGGAAGAAGTGATCCCAGTTGAAGACGATGTCGACACCCGCGTCCTCGGACCGCAGCACAGCGTCGCGGATGAGCCCGTATTCGGGCGCGTGCTGCGGCTGCAGCTGAACTCCGATACGAACTGGACGACTCATGCGTACTCCTCGTCGCTCGGGTGGACTCCCCGATCGAGGCTACCGGCGGTCGGGTTCCCGCGGGCGGCGCTCTCGCCGCGCGTCGAGGGTTCGGCTGGGGTGCGGGTGGCCCACAACCGGCCCGCGCACGGCACCGACCCAGTAGGATCGTCCCGCCCTTACTCGGATCGTCCGGCACGTTCCTGCCGGGATGGGATGTGAATACGTCATGGCCACTGTGACCTTCGACCACGCGACACGGCTCTACCCCGGAGCCGCCACACCCGCGGTGGATCGGTTGAATCTGGAGATCGCGGACGGTGAGTTCCTCGTGCTGGTCGGCCCGTCCGGCTGCGGGAAATCGACCTCGCTGCGCATGCTCGCCGGACTGGAGGACGTCAACGACGGCCGCATCCTGATCGGCGCGAACGACGTGACGCACGCCGAGCCCAAGGAACGCGATATCGCCATGGTGTTCCAGAACTACGCGCTCTACCCGCACATGACCGTCGCGGAGAACATGGGCTTCGCGCTGAAGCTGGCCAAGGTCGCCAAGGCGGAGAAGGAGAAGCGGGTCCTGGAGGCGGCGAAGTTGCTCGACCTGGAGCCCTACCTGGACCGCAAGCCGAAGGCGCTGTCCGGCGGCCAGCGCCAGCGGGTCGCGATGGGCCGGGCGATCGTGCGTCAGCCACAGGTGTTCCTGATGGACGAGCCGCTGTCCAACCTGGATGCGAAGCTGCGCGTGCAGACCCGCACCCAGATCGCACAGCTGCAGCGCAGGCTCGGCACCACCACCGTGTACGTCACGCACGACCAGGTCGAGGCGATGACCATGGGCGATCGCGTCGCCGTGCTGAAGGACGGCCTGCTGCAGCAGTGCGCCACGCCGCGCGACCTGTACCGCGATCCGGCCAACGTCTTCGTCGCGGGCTTCATGGGCTCACCGGCCATGAACCTGTTCACGCTGCCGGTCACCGATGGCCAGGTCATGCTGGGCGGGCACGCGGTACCGCTGCCGCGTTCGGTCGCCGACGAGGCGGGGGCCACCGTGACGGTCGGCATCCGGCCCGAGCATTTCGAGCTGGGCGACGGCTCCGGCATCGAGATGGAGGTCGACGTGGTGGAGGAACTCGGCTCCGACGCCTACATCTACGGCCGTACCAGTGCCGGGGACGAGACCGGTAGCGCCGCGGAAACCATTGTGGCGCGTGCGGATTGGCGTAATCCGCCGGCGAAGGGCACCCGGTTGCAGCTGTCCACCGATCCGGAGCACATCTACTTCTTCGACACCGACGGCCGTCGGCTCAACTGAGCAAGTCGCCGAAGGCCCGCTCGCCCAACCGGTTCGGCGAGCGGGCCGCTGGTCCGGAAGCACCGATCGGCTCGCCGGATCGCGTTGTGAACATCGACGCGACCCACGAGGGGGACGCGATCGCATCCGGGTCGACCGCCTCGGCAAGATGCCGCGCGGTACGTCATGCGGCCGACGGGCCTAGCTGCCGCGTCTCGACCGCGGCCGCGGCGTCCTAGACCTCCCCGGCGGGCCGCCGTTTCCGCAGCTCGCGGACGTACTCCTGGTTGAGCCGCACACCAAGCTCTTCGAGCTCGATCTCCCGGCCGGACTCGCTGCGCACCTGTACCCGCACCGGAGCACCGGTCGCCTCCTCGACCAGCAGGAGTGGAGCCGGGCCCGGCTGCAGATACGCGTCGCCCCACTGCATGAGCGCGAGCACCGCGGGCAGCAGATCCCGCCCCATCGGCGTGAGCACGTATTCGTGCCGCGTGCGCTGGCCTTCCTCCTGATACGGCTGTTTCGCCAGCAAGCCCGCCTCGGTGAGTTTGCGCAACTGGGTGGCAGCGGCCGCGTCGGTGATGCCGACCCGGCCGGCGAACCCGTCGAACCGCCGGGTCCCGTAGTACGCCTCGCGCAGGATGAGTACCGCGGAGCGGGTGCCGACGATGTCGATCGCCTTCGCGATCGAGCAATCCTCCGCTTTCCACGAGCTCAGATCGGCCAACGGTCCTTCCATCACGGCTGCCATGACGAACATCATACCGAGGCTGACTTGTATAAACTATAGTAAGACCTGACTATGGGTTTATAGAGCCAGGCGAGGCGGCTCGGCTCTCGGTCCGGAAGGAAGCACCATGAGAGACGCGGTGATTGTCGAAGCGGTACGTACCCCGATCGGCAAAGGCAAGCCGAACGGCGCACTGCACAACGTCAACGCGGTGGACCTGCTGGCCCACAGCCTGCGCGCGGTGGTGGACCGCAGCGGCATCGATCCCGCACTCATCGACGACGTGATCGGTGGCATCGTCACCCAGGTCGGCGAGCAGGGCGCGAACATGACCCGGCGGGCCGTGCTGGCCGCCGGATATCCCGAATCCGTCCCCGCGACCACGGTCGATCGGCAGTGCGGCAGCAGCCAGCAGGCGATCCACTTCGCCGCGCAGGGCGTCATCGCGGGGGCCTACGACATCGTCGTCGCCGCGGGCGTCGAATCGATGGGCCGAGTTCCCATGGGCGCCAACCTGGTCGGTTCGGACGACATCTCCGGTGCCGGTTTCGCCGAGCGCTACCCGGATGGCCTGGTGCCGCAGGGCATCAGCGCCGAGCTGATCGCGGCCAGGTGGGGCCTGACCCGCACCCAGCTGGACGAGTTCGCGCTCGGCAGCCACGAGAAGGCCGCGCTCGCCACCAAGAACGGACTGTTCGCCAGGGAGCTCGCGCCGATCAACGGACTCGCCACCGACGAGGGCATCCGGGTCGGCAGCACGCTGGAGACGCTGGCCGGGCTCCGTCCCGCCTACTACGACCCGGCCATGGCCGACCGGTTCCCGCAGATCGGCTGGGAGATCACCGCGGCGAGCGCGAGCCAGGTGAGCGACGGCAGCGCCGCGATGTTGATCATGACCAGCGAGCGCGCCACGCAACTCGGGCTGAAACCGCTCGCCCGGCTGCACAGCTTCGCCGTAGCCGGTGACGATCCGCTCCTGATGCTGACCGCCGTGATCCCCGCGACCAGAAAGGTGCTGCAGCGCGCTGGACTGCGCTTGTCCGACATCGACCTGATCGAGATCAACGAGGCGTTCTCGCCGGTCGTACTGGCCTGGGCGCACGACACCGAGGCGGATCTGGCCAAGGTCAACGTCAACGGCGGCGCCATCGCCATCGGGCACCCGCTCGGCGCGTCCGGTGCACGCCTGATGACCACGCTGGTCCACGCGATGCAGGACCGCGGCGCCCGCTACGGCCTGCAAACCATGTGTGAGGCAGGCGGTTTGGCTAACGCCACCATCCTCGAACGGTTGTGAGTGAGCCTGCGGTACCCGTCGGGGGGCGCATACGCCATTCCAACGGAGCGGACGAATAAGCTGGTCCGCGATGACCGATTTCGCAGCGCAGAGCGTCGTCTACGCCATTCCGATGCGTACCCGGTTCCGTGGCATCACGGTCCGGGAGGGGATGCTGATCCACGGACCGCTCGGGTGGGGCGAGTTCTGTCCGTTCCCGGAGTACGACGACAAGGAGGCCGCCGCATGGCTGGCCACCGCCGTGGAGCAGGTCACCGCGGGCTGGCCCGAGCCGGTACGGGACCGGATCCCGATCAATTGCACGGTCCCCGCCGTCGATCCGGAGGAGGCGCACGCGATCGTCGCCCGGTCCGGCTGCCGCACTGCCAAAGTGAAGATCGCCGACCATCCCGAATCGCTCGCGGAGGATCTGGCCAGGGTGGAGGCGGTGCGCGACGCGCTCGGCCGCAATGGTGCGATCCGGGTCGACGCCAACGCGGTCTGGGATGTGGACACCGCCGTGCGCCATATCGACCGGATCGACAAGGCCGCAGGCGGCCTGGAGTACGTCGAACAGCCGTGCCGGACCATCGAGGAACTCGCAGCGGTGCGCCGCCGCGTCGACGTCCGCATCGCCGCCGACGAATCCATCCGCCGCGCCGAGGACCCGTTGCGGGTGGCGGTCGCCGGGGCCGCCGATATCGCCGTGCTCAAGTGCACGCCACTCGGCGGCGTGCGCCGCGCCCTTCAAGTGGCCGAGGCCGCGGGCCTGCCCTGCGTGGTCTCTTCCGCGTTGGAGACCAGCGTCGGCCTCGCCGCCCAGCTGGCGCTGGCGGGCGCGCTCCCGGAACTCGACTTCGCCTGTGGCCTCGGCACTTTGAGTCTGCTCACCGGCGACGTGACACCGGGCTCGCTGCGGCCGACCGACGGCTACCTCCCGGTACTCCGCACCCCACCCCAACCGGATCCCGACCTGCTGGAACGCCACCGTCACCCCGATGCCGACCGCACCGCCTGGTGGCAGGAGCGATTCGCCCGCGTCTCGGCCCTGGTTCCGCGGAGCCCGGCCACGTAGCTCCGGGCACCGGTTCCGCCCCTGCGCCACCGGAACGGACGCGCGACGTCGCAGGCGCGGCCTCGCCTGATACGACAGCGCGGCATGCACCTCTGCGGGTCATCCGAGTCGTACACCGCAGCCGAGCATGGTGGTCCGAAGGAGCAACGCCGCCTCGGGGCCGACGACGCCGTCGACCAGTTCCACATATCGGTCGCAGAATTCCGGCCCGTGCGCGGCGACGGACGCGGGGGCCGCGTCCAGATGATGCGCCAGTTCGTGCAGGATCACCAGTTCGCGCAGCGCCCAAGCGCTACCGCCGGCATGCAGCGGGACCGCGAGGACGGCCTCGACGGCCTCGTAATGCGCGGCGGTCACCCCGGCGCGGGCACGAACCCGCACCACCACGGCGGCCCGTTCCCACCGCGCCCGAACCCAATTGAGGGCCAGCACCTTGTCCGCGTACCTCTGCACGGACTCCACCGAGGCGAAGCGGCGTTCGATCGGCAAGGTGAGATGCGAGCCGTATAGCTCGACGGTACGTACGCCATACTCATCGGCTCGATCGAATGCTCCGCGCACCAACTGTTCGGCGTCGTACACCTTGGCTCGCTGGTTGTCCCGCACGGTCATCGACGCTGCTCCGCGGTAGTTTGCGGCGATGAACCGCCAGCGCCGATGGTAGACAGCGAGCCGTCGGCGTCGACCGTTAGCTCACTCCACGCGGAGTGGTCCGGTGGGCAGTCGGTCCGGCACCCAACGGCCGTATCGACAGGATGCCGCGCGCCGTCGGCACGGCAGTGTCGGGCGTGCGGGAATCGATCGATCTCGCCGAACCTGCCTGGACGTACGGCCTCCGGATCGTCATAGCGGGAAACCGGCGGACGCAAAACCAGCACGTCGGCCACCCGCCCACGACCATGTCTGCCTGTCCTCTGGGCACGTCCAGCGACACTCACGCCGATCCGCCCGAGTCGGGCGGGGCCAACTGACCACGGGCAGCGGGAAGTTCCGGTGCCGTGCCGATCCGCGCGGCCCGGCCCGCGCGATCGCCGGCCGCCCGCGCCGCCGCCGAATGCCCCGTCGACTCCTGCGGCCCCCGCCACGCGCCGCGCGCCTCTGATGTCCGCGAGTAGAAGTCTGTGAGCTCGATCTCTTTATTGCGCAGAGCCAAGGCGGTACCGGTCCCACCGGCGTCCTCGGGCAACACCTCCGCTTCGACTTCCGCCTTCACCTCCGCCAGCCGCCGTCTGATCCGCGCCGCGAACGCCATCTGGAAGTTCAGCCGTGCCGTCACGCCGGCCACCGGCACCTGCACCCGGCGCCGGGTCTGGCGTCCCCAGCGCTTCTCCACGACGACCTTCTCCACGGTGGCCGAACGGTAGGCCCCCGACTTGATGTACTGGTCGGACGCGCGCACCATCTGCACCAGCAGGCTGGCGTACAGCGCCGCACAAGTGTCGATGTCGGAGTCGAAGCCGTAGGCATAGACCTGCGTCGACGTCCGGGCTACATCGCAGCGCACGTCGTTGGCCGAGGCGATCGCGACGAACAATTGGACGTAGGTGCGCAGGCCACGCTTACCCGGCTCACCGATCGGAATGATCCGCTGCACCGGCGTCGGCCTGCGCTCGCGTCCCGCGATGTGCGCCCGGGCCACCGTGAGGTCGATGGAGGACTTCGTGGCCAGCCGCTGGGCCGCGGCGAGGAACGCTTCGGCCTCGTGTTCGTTGTCGGTGGATTCGGCCTTGCGCAGCAGTCCACCGATGCGGGTGAGCATCCGATCGGGAACCGCGTTCGGCGATGTCATCACCCCAAGCCTAATGAGGACTTCCCGCCACTCTCCCGCGTACCGGATCGACACCATGTATCTTGCCTTGTGCACCGGCAGGGTGTGTTGCCGCTCACGAACGATCCTGGAGTGTTTGCGATGGCTGTTAAGAAGGTGTCGGCCCTACGTTTGTCGCTCGTGCCGCGGGCCGCGGTGGCGGCCGCGTCGGTCGCGCTGCTGACCGCGACGTTCACCAGCGCCTGTTCCAGCGACAGCGGCGGCAGCCCGACCAGCCAGAACCTCACCGGACGCGGCCCGATCACCTATGTCGAGGGCAAGGACACCACCGAGACCGGCGCGGTCAAGCAGTTGATCGAGCGCTGGAACGCCGCCCACCCCGACGAACAGGTGACGTTCAAGGAGCAGTCGAACGACGCCTCGCAGCAGTACGACGACTTGGTCGAGCACATGCGCTCCAAACAGTCCAACTACGACGTGGTCGCCTTGGACGTGCCGTGGACCGCGGAGTTCGCCGCCAAGGGCTGGATCCAGCCGCTGAATGACTCCTTCACCATCGACACCACCGCGCTGCTCTCCCCGCCGGTCGCCAGCGCCACGTACAACAACACCCTCTACGCCGCGCCCCGCAACACCAACGGCGGCCTGCTGTTCTACCGCAAGGACTTGGTGCCCAACCCGCCCAAGACCTGGAACGAGATGCTGGCCCAGTGCCAGATCGCACGCGAGCAGAACATCGGCTGCTACGCGGGCCAGTTCGCGCCCTACGAAGGCTTGACCGTGAACGCGGCCGAGGTCATCAACGCCTACGGCGGCAGCTTCGTCGGCTCCGACGGCAAAACCCCCACGGTGAACAGCCCACAGTCGCGCGCCGGACTGAAAGTCATGGTCGACGCGTACAACAACGGCGAGATCCCGAAGGAAGCCATCACCTTCAAGGAGCCGGAGTCCAGCAATGCCTTCGCGCAAGGCAAGCTGCTGTTCCTGCGGTCCTGGCCGTCCACCTTCGGTGACGTCGGCGGCGAGGCCTCCGCGGTGAAGGACAAGTTCGCGGTAGCTCCGCTGCCGGGCGAGAACGGCGTCGGCGCCTCCACCCTCGGCGGCTACAACGCGGCGATCAGCGCGTTCTCCAAGAACAAGGCCACCGCGCTGGACTTCCTGCGCTTCCTGATCAGCGAGGACGCCCAGCACATCGTCGCCTCCGGCGCGCTGCCCTCGGTGCGCGCGTCGATGTACGACGACCCGGCGCTGATCGCGAAGATGCCGTACCTGCCCGCGCTGAAGGACTCCATCGCCAGCGCGGTGCCGCGCCCGGTGACTCCGTTCTATCCCGCGGTGTCCAAGGCCATCCAGGACAACGCCTATGCTGCGTTGAACGGAACCAAGTCCGTCGATGACGCGATCACCGGTATGCAGAAGGGCATCGAGACCGCCGGATCGTAAGCGCTGAGTGCAACGGACCCGACGAACCCGCAGGAGAGAGAAACGGTGTCGGATCCTTCGGGAACGGCGACTATCGCGCCGAAAGACGACGATTTCGTTCCGGCCAAGCGCGGCATCGCCACGACCATAGCGTTGGAACTGCGACGTTCCGGGAAAGCCTGGCTGTTCGTCACGCCGGTGCTGCTCGCGCTCGCGGTCATCATCGGGTATCCGGTGGTCCGGGCACTGTGGATGTCCTTCCAGAAGGACTCCGGGCTCGACCCGGCGACCGGCATGTTCGTCGAAGGCGGCAATGCCGGGTTCTCGAACTACACGCATTGGCTGTTGCAGCAGTGTCAGGTCGCGACCGGCGAGATGGTGTCCTGCCCGACCGGCAACCTGGGCTCGCAATTCTGGCTGGCCATCGGGGTCACGCTGTTCTTCACGGTCGTGACGGTCACGCTCGAGCTCACGCTCGGCCTCGGCATGGCCATGGTGATGGGCAAGACCTTCCGCGGCAGGGCGCTGCTGCGCGCGGCCGTGCTGATTCCGTGGGCCATCCCGACCGCCGTCACGGCACGGTTGTGGGAGTTCATGTTCCAGTACGACGGCGTGGTGAACCGGGTCCTCGGCACGCACATCCTGTGGACCTCCGACGCGTGGCCCGCGCGGTTCGCGGTGATCGCGGCCGACGTCTGGAAGACCACGCCGTTCATGGCGCTGTTGCTGCTCGCCGGTCTGCAGGTGATCCCGGCCGACGTGTACGAGGCGGCACGGGTCGACGGCGCGTCGGCCTGGCAGCGGTTCACCCAGATCACGCTCCCGCTGCTGAAGCCGGCCCTGCTGGTCGCGGTGTTGTTCCGCACCATGGACGCGTTGCGCATGTACGACCTGCCCGCGATCATGACGCTGGGCAACCCGTCCACCCGCACGGTGTCGATCCTGGTGGTCGAGCAGGTTCGCCAAGGACCCAACAGCGCGGCCGCGTTGTCCACGCTCACCTTCCTTTTGATCTTCGCGGTGGCGTTCGTGCTGGTGAAGGTGCTGGGCGCGAATGCCGTTCGCACCCAGGAAGAGCAGCGGAGGGCCGGATGAGACAGGTGTCCCGCCAGACACGGGAGGCGCACTGATGTCCGTGCAGACGACGAAGAAGCCCGCCGCTCAGCCGGAAGGGCCCGCCGCTCAGCCGGTTCCGTGGACGAAGCGGCTCGGGTCGGTCCGGTTGTACCTCGGTGCCCTGATCGTGCTGGTCTGGGGGCTCGCACCGTTCTACTGGATGGCGGTCACCGCGTTCCGCGATCCCGACTACACCTTCGACAACACGCCCTGGCCGACCCACGTCACGTTGGAGAACTTCCGCAACGCGTTCGACACCAGCCGCGGCAACGACTTCGGCAAGGCACTGGTGAACAGTGTCGTCATCGGCGCGGCCACCACGGTGGTCGCGCTGGTGATCGGCGTGTTCGCCGCGTACGCGCTGGCCCGGCTCACCTTCCGAGGCAAGTACGTGGTGTCCGGACTGATCCTGAGCGCCTCGATGTTCCCCGTGGTCGTGCTGGTGACCCCACTGTTCCAGCTGTTCACCAACCTCGGCTGGATCGGCGAGTACCAGGCGATGATCATCCCGAACATCTCTTTCGTGCTGCCGATGACGGTCTACATCCTCGCGTCCTTCTTCGCCGAACTGCCCTGGGAACTCGAGGAAGCGGCGCGGATCGACGGCGCGACCAAGATGCAGGCCTTCCGTCTGGTCATGCTGCCGCTCGCCGCGCCCGCCGTGTTCACCACCGCGATCCTCGCGTTCATCGCGGCGGTCAACGAATACCTGCTGGCCCGTTTGCTTTCCAGCGACAAGACCGAACCCGTCACGGTCGCGATCGCCCGCTTCTCCGGCAACAACCCCTTGGTGCAACCGTACGCGGCGATCATGGCCGCGGGCACCATCGTCACCATCCCGCTGGTCATCATGGTGCTGCTCTTCCAGCGCCGCATCATCTCCGGCCTCACCGCAGGCGGCGTGAAGAGCTGAGTTTTTGGCCGCGCGGGCGCGGCGGGTTCGCGGCCCCCTTGTGGCTCGCGTCCGAGCGACCGCCGCTGGCGACTTCGTCGCGGACGCGGCGGCCGCTCGGACGCGAGCCGGGCCGCGAACGGTAGATGCTCGGTCTCGCTTCGCTCGAAAAGGGGGGTAGTGCCGAGTGCGGCGTGGGTCGGCAACCGCGGCATCAAAGGTGTGCCGCACTTCGTCGCTAGCGGCTGGGCGCCTGCTTTGCTGACTTCGTCGCGGACGCGGCAGTCACTCGCGCGCGAGCCGGGCCGCGAACAGGCAATGCTCGGTCTCGCTTCGCTCGAAACCCGTGGTAGCGCCGATGTGGTTGCCGCACGTGGTAATCGCGGCAACCAAGAGTTCGCCGATCCTCTGACAGCTCGACGGGCGTCGGCGGTCGCGCGGACGCGAGGCTGTTGCACTCGCCATATCTCGCGCACGAGTCAGCTCTGGAAGCGGAAGACGCCGTAAAGCGACACGGTAAACTCGGTTCTTCAATACTCTTTTCCGATCGTGTTCGTGCAGGTGGGGTTCGTCCGACACTCCGGGAGGAGATGATCGTGAGCTCGTTCCGCAAACCGCCAGGGCGCACGCGCGGCGCCAAGAGGAACCCCCGGCGCGCGCTGTATTCCTCGTTCGGGGGCCGCGGCCAGCGGACGCGAGCGCTGAAGCCGAACGCGCGGAAGGGACGCGAGCGAAACGCGGCGCACCGGAAACAGGGACATCCCGCTCCACCTCCGGCGCCCGATCCCAATCGGCGGCCGCCCAGTCGGGCCGAACGCGTCCGTCGCCTGCTGCTCGCCCTGTTCATCCTGTTCGGCGTGGTGCCCGCGCTGCTGTCCGTCCTGGCCTACTGGAGCGCCGAGATACCGGACCCGACCGCGATGCAGGGCAACCGGATCGCCACCGTCCTCGCGTCCGACGGCCGCACCGTGATCGCGAAGGTCGTTCCGCCGGAGGGCAATCGGACACCGATCCCGTTATCGGAGGTGCCGCGGCCGGTGCGCGACGCGGTGCTTTCCGCGGAGGACCGCAACTTCTTCACCAATCCCGGCTACTCGACCTCCGGCTTTCTCCGCGCCGTCCGTGACAACCTGCTCGGGCGCGACAACGCGGGCGGTGGGTCCACGATCACCCAGCAGTATGTGAAGAACGCGTTCCTCGGCTCCGAGCGCACGGTCACGCGCAAGCTGCGCGAGCTGGTCATCGCGGCGAAGATGGCCCGGCAGTGGAGCAAGGACGATATCCTCGCCGCCTATCTCAACACCATCTATTACGGCCGCGGGTCCTACGGGATCGCGGCGGCGGCCGGGGCATACTTCGACAAGCAGGTGAACCAGCTGACCCTTGCCGAAGGTGCCGTGCTGGCCGCGCTGATCAGGACGCCGTCGATCCTGGACCCGGAAACCCATCTCGCGGACCTGAAGGCGCGCTGGCGCTACGTGCTCGACGGCATGGTGGAGATGGGGGTGCTGGCGCCGGGTGATCGCGACGCGACGATGTTTCCGTCGATCATCCCGATCTCCGAGGTCCCCGACGACAACGTGACCCGCGGTCCGGAGGGTTTGATCCGCAACCAGGTGGTGCGGGAGCTGCGCGCCTCCGGCATCAGCGAACGCGAATTGAACACCGGCGCACTACAGATCACCACCACCATCGACGCCAAGACACAGCAGGCGGTGCTCGGCGCGGTGCGTGATCGGCTCGGTGCCCAGCCACCGGAACTGCGCGCGGCGGTGGTGTCGATCGATCCGCGCTCCGGCGCGGTGCGCGCCTACTTCGGTGGGCACGACGGCATCGGCTTCGACTTCGCTCAGGCGCCGTTGCAGACCGGGTCGGCGTTCAAGGTCTTCGCGGTGATCGCCGCACAGCAGCAGAGCATTCCGCTGTCGCGTGTACTGGACAGCTCTCCGGTGACCGACAACCGGACCCGGATCACCAACGTGGACGGCGAGTCGTGTGGCAAGTGCACCATGGCCGAGGCGTTGAAGCGCTCGCTGAACACCAGCTTCTACCGGTTGACCATGTCGATGTTCGACGGTCCTCAGGCCATCGCCGACGCGGCGCACGCGGCGGGCATCCCCGAAGAGATGCCCGGCGTCGCAGGCAAGACGCTGACCGAGGACGGCGGAAAGCCGCTCAACGGCATCGTTCTCGGCCAGTATCTGGTTCGGCCCATCGACATGGCCTCGGCCTACGCCACCATCGGGGCGGCGGGCGCCTACCACCAGCCGTACTTCGTGCAGCGGGTGGTGGCCGGTGACGGGCGGGTGCTGCTCGATCGCGGCGGCGATCCGGACCAGCGGGTCGGCAAGCAAATGCCGGCGGGGCAGCAGCGCGTCTCACAGACGATCGCGCAGCGCACCGTCCAGGCGATGACTCCGATCGCGGCCTACTCCAATGGGCACGCGCTGCAGGACAACCGGCCTTCGGCCGCCAAAACCGGTACCACCCAACTCGGCGAGACCGACGCGAACAAGGACGCGTGGATGATCGGGTTCACTCCTTCGCTGTCCACGGCGGTATGGATCGGCACCGAGCGGTCGCAGCCGATTCGCACCGCCCGCGGCGCCGACATCTATGGCTCCGGCCTGCCCGCCGACATCTGGAAACAGGTCATGGACGACGCACTCGACGGCACCCCGGTCGAGCCATTCCCCGGTACCTCGGGACAGCCGAACCAGAGCAAGCCCCCCGGCGGCGCCTACGACATCCTGAATCCACCGCAGCAGTCGCCCGAGCGCGAACCCGCCGTCGTCATCCCGCCAACCACACAGCCGCCCAGGGAGGTCGAGATTTTTCCGGGACTGAGCATTCCGGTTCCGGGATAGCGATGATGCTGTGACCTTCCGTGGCCCGGTGGAACGGATGACATGGCAGCATCGTTTGCCAGAGTGAGAGCGAACAGCGAGTGCGTCGGAACGGGCCGACGCCGGAACCGCGCAAACGATGCGGAAGGATAAGCGCTCGAGCGACGACAGCGCGGCGAGCGGTGGGCCCGGAGGCGGTAGCCTGCGTCACCACGGAGGGCACCGGGAGCGACGCCAATTGGAGACAGACGAGACATAGGGGCTACGCCGGTGGATTTCAATGTCGTTGACCAACCCGAGACGCTGGTGGCGGGAACGGTGCTTCGCAGCCCCGCGCTCGCGGTCGAGGGACCGCGCCGCGCGAAAGTCGAAGAGGCGTGGAAACGCAACCTGGCTCGCAAGCTGCCCGGCCCGCCGACCACGGCATACGTCGACCATGCGCCGGAGATCAATTCGTACCTGACCCATATCGTCGGCTACCGCTGTCACAGCCTGGCCGATCTGCTGCCCGGTGACGTGCTCGCCCGGGTGCCCGCCGGACGGTTCGCCCGGTTCATCGCCAGCGGCGACAACCTCGGCGACACCATTGTGAGCATTTGGCGCGCGGTGTGGGACGCGGAGGCCGCAGGGCGCCTCGTGCGCGCCTATACCGGCGACTGGGAGCACTATCCCGATGCCCGCACGGCGGAAGTCTTCGTGGCATTGGCGGACGATCAGGTCAACGAGTAGGAACAGACAGTGGATTTCGAGATCGTCACATTGGAGCAGAGCATGGTCGCGGGCCTCACCGTGCCACTCGCCGGTCGCGAGGTGACCGCGCGCGACCTCGACCTGGTCAACTTCACCTGGGACCGGTATCTGGCGCGGGAGAAGAGCGTGCCAAGGGTGGCCGCCTACATCGGCCAGAACGACCATGCCGTCGCGGTGCTCGGCTACGAACTCGCCGCGCTCGACAACTTGGACCCGGGCGACGTGCTCACCATCATCCCGCAGGGCCGCTACGCCAAGTTCGTCGTGGCAGACAAGCCCTACGACCTGCTACGCACCGCATGGGCCCAGGTCGCGAAGGCGGAGAACGCGGGAACCATCACCCGCTCCCACACCGCCGAGGTCGAGCGCTACACCGGCCCGGCCTCCGTGGAGGTCTACGTCTCGCTGGACTAGCTGTGTCGATTTGCAGCGCCTGCGGCGCTGCGTGTTCGCGGCTCTGTCTAATTTGCAGCGCCTGCGGCGCTGCGTGTTCGCGGCCCCCTTATGGCTCGCGTCCGAGCGACCGCCGCTGGCGACTTCGTCGCGGACGCGGCGGCCGCTCGGACGCGAGCCGGGCCACGAACGGGCAATGCTCGGTCTCGCTTCGCTCGAAACCGACCGAGCGCCGACGACTCACCTTTCCGGGTGACTCATGCGATCCGATGCACGGCCCGGCTGCACGTCACTCCGCGCCGATGATGAATGCCTCGAGCTGGGTGCGTGCGATGTCGTCGGCGAGTTGCTTGGGCGGGGACTTCATCAGGTAGGCCGAGGCCGGGATGACCGGTCCGCCGATGCCGCGGTCCTTGGCGATCTTCGCCGCGCGCACCGCGTCGATGATGATGCCCGCCGAGTTCGGCGAGTCCCACACCTCGAGCTTGTACTCCAGGTTCAGCGGCACGTCGCCGAAGGCGCGGCCCTCCAGGCGAACGTAGGCCCACTTGCGGTCGTCGAGCCAGCCGACGTGGTCGGACGGGCCGATGTGCACGTCGTTGGCGCCGAGCTCCTTCTTCAGGTTGCTGGTGACGGCCTGGGTCTTGGAGATCTTCTTGGACTCCAGGCGCTCGCGCTCGAGCATGTTCTTGAAGTCCATGTTGCCGCCGACGTTGAGCTGCATGGTGCGGTCGAGCTGCACACCGCGATCCTCGAACAGCTTGGCCATCACGCGGTGTGTGATGGTCGCGCCGACCTGGCTCTTGATGTCGTCACCGACGATCGGCACACCGGCTTTGGTGAACTTCTCCGCCCACACCGGGTCGGAGGCGATGAACACCGGCAGGGCGTTCACGAACGCGACACCCGCGTCGATGGCGCACTGCGCGTAGAACTTGTCGGCTTCCTCCGAGCCCACCGGCAGGTAGGACACCAGCACGTCGACCTTGTTGTCCTTCAGCACGCGCACCACGTCGACCGGCTCGGCCTCGGACAACTCGATGGTCTCCGCGTAGTACTTGCCGATGCCGTCCAGGGTGGGGCCGCGCTGCACGACGACGTCGCTCGGTGGCACGTCGGAGATCTTGATCGTGTTGTTCTCGCTGGCGAAGATCGCCTCGGCCAGATCGAAGCCGACCTTCTTCGCGTCCACGTCGAACGCGGCGACGAACTTGACGTCGCGGACGTGGTATTGCCCGAACTTCACGTGCATCAGCCCGGGAACGGTCGAGGACTCGTCCGCGTCCTTGTAGTACTGCACGCCCTGGACCAGCGATGAGGCGCAGTTGCCCACACCTACGATGGCGACGCGAACTTCTGTGGCATTGTCAGCCTTTTTGACGTCACTCATGGCCGATATTTCCCTCTTTCTGTGGTGCCGCCTTCGTCGATTGCTCCGCCGCAATCAACTCGTTGAGCCAGCGCACTTCGCGCTCGCTTGATTCGAGCCCGAGTTGATGGAGTTGCCGGGTATAGCGATCCAAGGACCCGCTGGCCCTCTTGATCGCCTCCCGGAGCCCCTCTCGGCGCTCCTCGACCTGACGCCGCCTGCCCTCCAGGATCCGCATCCGCGCCTCCGCGGGAGTGCGGCTGAAGAAGGCGAGGTGAACGCCGAAGCCGTCGTCGGTGTAGTTCTGCGGTCCGGTGTCGGCGAGCAGTTCGTTGAACCGCTCCCGCCCGGCCGGGGTCAGTTGGTAAACCCGTCGCGCACGGCGTGTCGTCGCGCCCGCGGGGATCTCCTCGGCGATCAATCCGTCCGCCTGCATGCGGCGCAGCGTCGGATAGAGCGATCCGTAGGAGAAGGCACGAAACGCCCCGAGCAGGCCGGTCAGCCGCTTGCGCAGCTCGTAACCGTGCATGGGCGATTCGAGGAGCAGCCCGAGAATTGCCAGTTCGAGCACGGGCTTCACCCCCTGACTGTGGTCCAGACCTAACCGATGGATGCGACTTTCCACTATATCGGAGCGATATAACTGTGCACAGTCTCGAGCGATATGTGGGTTGGAGTGGTAGTCGGCGTCCGCGCACGGATCGCCGACCGGCCAATCCGCCCAGCCCGGGGCGGCCCGATGGCAACACCGCTACTCTGGTTCTCGTGCGAATTCAGCGGCAAGTGGTCGACTACGCCCTCCGGCGCCGGTCGCTGCTGGCTGACGTCTATGCGGGCCGTGTCGATGTCGCCGAGGTGTGTGATGCGAATCCTTATCTCTTGCGTGCGGCGAAGTTCCACGGCCGGGGGAGCGAGGTCACATGCCCCATCTGCCGGAAAGAACAGCTGACTCTCGTATCCTGGGTCTTCGGCGACGGCCTCGGACCCGTCGCCGGATCGGCTCGCACACCCGAGGAGCTCACGCGCCTCGCCGAGACCCGCGAGGAGTTCTCGGTTCATGTCGTCGAGGTATGCCGGACCTGCAGCTGGAATCATCTGGTGCAGTCGTATGTGCTCGGCTCCGCGCCGGCACCACCGCGCCGCCGCACCGGGACACGCGCGAACCGGCGCACCGCGGCCGAATGAAATGCCTGGTCATCTGCCCGTCGGGTGACTCGCGGAGCCAATCTGCGTTCGCCGCGGTGAGCACCGCTGATAGCCACCCGGACCGCTACGAGTTATGGAGATCTTGTCAGTGAATTCGCCCTACGAGACTTCCCCCTACGGCGATGAACCACAAGGCAGCCGTCCGCAACGCAGTTCACCTCCACCCAACCCGTACCAGAATCCCCGTCCCGGGCCCCCAGGAGGGGGCCCGGGCACGCCGGGCGCCCGGCCCGGCCCTGCGCCCGGTCCGCGGCCCGGCGCCCCGCTCCCGGGCGAGCCGCGCGGCCCGCAGCCGCCGCGCCGTCCCGGACCCCCGCCACCGGGGCGCCCGGTCCAGCAGGGCCGTCCCCCCCAGCCGGGGCGCCCGCCGCAGCCGAATCGCGGCGTGCCCGATGGTGGCGCCCCCGGCCCCCAGGCAACCCAAAAGATCCAGCGCCCCGGCTCGCCGACCGAGGCGGGGGCCGAGCGGAACCGGCGCGGTCCCGCCACCGGTCCCCGTCCGATCACCGGCCAGCGTCCGGCCGTCGATCGCGACGGCCGTCGCGTTCCCGGAGCCGGCCCCACCACCGGTGAGCGCAGGCAAACCGCAGGTGGCCCGCCATCCGGCCCGCCACCGCGCCGAGGCAGCGGTAGCGGCGACGGCTCCGACGGGCCGGGCAGGCGTCGGCCCGCACAGCAGAAGAAGTCGCCCTGGCGCATCGTCCGCCGGACCCTCTACGTCCTCGTCGCGCTGGCCATCCTGGTGCCGAGCGGCATCTTCCTGGCCGCGTACACCACGGTGTCGGTGCCGCAGCCGGGCGACCTGAAGACCAACCAGGTCGCGACCATCTTCGCCGCCGACGGCAGCACGGTGGTCAGCAAAGTCGTTCCGCCGGAAGGCAACCGGAGCGACGTCACGATCGAGCAGATTCCGCCGCACGTGCGCAACGCGGTGATGGCGGCCGAGGACCGGGACTTCTACACCAACCCCGGCTTCTCGATCTCCGGCTTCGCGCGAGCGGCCAGGGACAACGTCCTCGGCAAGGAAAGCGCGGGCGGTGGCTCGACGATCACCCAGCAGTACGTGAAGAACGCGCTGGTCGGTGACGAGCGCTCGCTGACCCGCAAGATGCGCGAGCTGGTCATCTCGGCCAAGATGGCGCGCCAGTGGAGCAAGGACGAGATCCTCGCCGCCTACCTGAACACCATCTACTTCGGTCGTGGCGCCTACGGCATCGATGCCGCCGCCAAGGCTTATTTCGACAAGCCGGTACAGGAACTCACCGTCGCCGAGGGCGCGGTGCTCGCCGCCACCATCCAGCTGCCGTCCAGCCTGGACCCGGAGAAGAATCCGGAGGGTGCGAAGACCCGCTGGGGTTACGTGCTCGACGGCATGGTCTCCAGCGGCAACCTGCCCGCGACGGAGCGGCAGGGCCTGCAGTACCCGCAGGTGGTCTCCCTGGCGTCCACCAGGGACAAGGAAGGGGACTCCGGGCCAGAGGGCTTGATCAAGACGCAGGTGCTCAGGGAGCTCGCCGCGGCGGGCATCAGCGAGCAGCAGCTGAACACTGCCGGTCTGCAGATCACCACCACGATCGACCCGAAGGCGCAGCAGGCGGCCATCGACGCGGTAACGAAGAACATGGACGGCGAGCCGGAGAACTTGCGCACCGCCGCCGTCTCGGTGGATCCGCGCACCGGCGCGGTGCGCGCCTACTACGGCGGCAACGACGGCCAGGGCTACGACTTCGCCAACGCGGGCTTGCAGACCGGTTCCTCGTTCAAGGTCATCGGCCTCGCGGCGAACCTGGAGCAGGGGGTCCCGCTGTCGCAGATGTACGACAGCTCGCCGATCACCGTGAACGGCATCAAGATCACCAACGTGGAAGGCGAGCAGTGCGGCACGTGCACCATCGCCGAGGCGCTGAAGCGGTCGCTGAACACCAGCTTCTACCGTATGCAGCTGGACATGCAGAACGGCCCGCAGAAGATCGCCGCCATGGGCCACAAGCTCGGTATCCCGGACACCATCCCCGGCGTGGGCCAGACGCTCAGCGAGCCGGACGGCTCCGGCCCGAACAACGGCATCGTGCTCGGTCAGTACCAGGCTCGGCCGCTCGACATGGCTTCCGCCTATGCGACTTTGGCGGCCTCCGGCATTTACCACGCACCGCATTTCGTGTCGAAGGTGGTGACCGCCGACGGCCAGGTCCTGCTCGACCGCGGTGAGGTGGCCGGCGAGCAGCGCGTCTCGGCGGCGGTCGCCGACAACGTCACCGCCGCGATGAAGCCCATCGCGGGCTATTCGCGCAACCATGGCTTGGCCGGCGGTCGCGAATCGGCGTCCAAGACCGGTACCGCACAGCTGGGCGACACAGGCGAGAACAAGGACGCCTGGATGGTCGGTTACACCCCGTCGTTGGCGACCGCGGTCTGGGTGGGCACCGAGCAGGGCGACCCGCTGCGCAACGCCAGTGGCGGCATGATCTACGGCTCCGGCCTGCCGTCGGATATCTGGAAGTCCACGATGGATGGCGCGCTGAAGGGCACCACGAACGAAGCCTTCCCGAAACCCGCCCCGATCAAGGGCCAGGCCGGTGTCCCCGAATGGTCGGCGCCCTACACCCCGCCGTCTGCCGTCGATTCGCCGCTGCTGCCGCCGGTCGTCGTCGCGCCGACGCAGATTGAGGTTTTCCCCGGCCTCGTCCTCCCGGTCCCCGGCGTCCAGCCCGCACCGCAGCAGCCGCGTTCACAGCAGCAGCGTGAGCAGGACTCGGGTCCGCTTCCCGGCCAGCCGGTCGCACCCACCGACGGTTCGTCCCCCACGGCCACCGGCGCACCACGCGCAGGCAACAACGGGAACGGCAACGACGCGGGGACGACCGGAGCGCCCCGGGGCCGGTAGCCTCGGGTTCCGTGACCGATCAGCAGCTGGTGGAGCCACGGACGAACGGGAGGCCGCCGCTATCCGACCGGGCCGGGTCCGGCGGGGCGTACTATTCCGCGCCCGCCCCGCTCGCACCGGATCTCCGCTCGGCGGATGCGCGCGACCGACCGAGCCGCAACGATTCGCTCACCGCCCAGCTGTCCACGGTCATCGGCGGGCCGGTCGGCGATCACGCCCTGATCGGGCGGGTGCGGTTCTGGACGCCGATGCGAGTGCTCCTGGCCTTCGCCGTCGTCTTCCTCGCACTCGGCTGGTTCGGCAAAGCGGGCTGCATCCAGCAAACCACCGGCTCGGACGGCGAGCTGACCCTCGACTGGAACAACGGCCGCCAATACGTGGCCATGTGCTACTCGGACACCGTGCCGCTCTACGGCGCGGAACGACTGAACGAGGGTGCCTTCCCGTACAAGAAGTATTGGATCGAACAGGCCCCTGACGGCGGCCGGGAGATTCGGTACATGGAGTACCCGGTGCTTTCGGGTCTGTACCAGTACTTCGCGATGCGGATCGCCAAGAGCTGGGACGCCGCGCCGCTACCCGGCGCGCTGCAGGTGGTGATCTACTTCAATGTCGTCGCGTTCGGACTGGCGATGGCCTGGCTGGTCACCATCTGGGCGTCGGCGCTGCTGGCCGGTCGCCGGATCTGGGACGCGGCGCTGGTCGCCTGCTCGCCGTTGGTGATCGTGCACGCGTTCACCAATTTCGATGCCCTCGCGACGGCTTTCGCCGCTACCGGTCTGCTCGCTTGGGCCCGGCGCAAACCCGTGCTCGCCGGCGTCCTGCTCGGTCTCGGCGGCGCCGCCAAGCTGTATCCGCTGCTGCTGCTCGGCCCCATCGTCGTGCTGTGCCTGCGCACCGAGACGATGCAGCGGACCCCACGCACCCACCTCGGCCTGCGGATACGCGATGTGGACGGCTGGTCGGCGTTGCTGGCCTGGGTGCGTGAGACGCCCTACCGCGTGCAAGTCCTCAGTGCCCGTCCGCTCAGCGCCGCGTCGGTCACGGTGTCCGCGGCATTGGCCACCTGGCTGGCGGTGAACCTGCCGATCGCCGCGCTCTACCCGAACGGATGGCGAGAGTTCTTCCGGCTCAACACCACCAGGCATGCCGATCCGGACTCGATTTACAACGTGATCTCCTCGTTCACCGGCTGGCCCGGATTCGACGGCGTGCTCAGCCACGGGGAGCAGCCGGTCATCTTGAACGCGGTCTCCCTGATCGCGTTCGTCGTGGCGTGCGCGCTGATCGGCTATATCGGCCTCACCGCGCCGCGACGGCCGCGGCTGGCACAGCTGTGCTTCCTGGTGGTCGCCGCCTTCCTGCTGACGAACAAGGTATGGAGCCCGCAGTATTCGCTGTGGCTGGTGCCGATCGCCGTGCTCGCGCTGCCGCACCGGCGCATCCTGCTGGCCTGGATGACCATCGACGCGCTGGTCTGGGTGCCGCGCATGTTCTACTACCTCGGCCTGGACCGCAAGGGACTGCCCGAGCAGTGGTTCACCGGCACGGTGGCGCTGCGGGACCTCGCGGTGGTGGGGCTGTGCGCCCTGATCGTGCGCGAGATCTACCGTCCGGAGGAGGACTTGGTGCGCCGCGACTACGTCGACGACCCTCCCGGCGGGATCGTGGACCGGATGCCCGATCCCCTCTTGCCCTGGCTGCCCGAGCCGCTGCGGCCGGGGGTGGCGGTGGCACGCGGCTGACCGCTCCGGCGCGATCAGCCCACGCGTCCAGCGCTTATTGCGTGCGCAGAAAGCGCGCCTGCCGCCCCGGCTCCTGCGGCAGCATATCGAGATCCAGCTGCCACGCGCTGCCGGTCCACGGATCGAACAGCGGAGTGCCACCGACGGTAGGCAAGTGCCTGCACGACTGCGACAGCATCGCCACGATGCTGTCGGCCGAATCGGATTCGTTGGCGCCGACGATCACCGTGGACAAGCCGATCAAGTCGCCGCGCGCGATCAGCGCACCGATGCGCTGCGCGTCCGAGCTCTGGTAGCCATGCGGAAAATCCGCCGCCAGCAGGAGCCGGTGCTCTGTCGGTGGTGTGAAAGAGCCACTCGAGTAGGCCAATTCGGCGAGCTCGGCGGTGTCGACCAGCGCCTGCAATCGCGGCGAGATATCGGCGTGATCAGTGATCGGCGGTCCGTTCAGCACCGGGGCGAGCAGGTCGGCGAAGCCGCCGAACGCGCCGGTGAGGTCGATGATGTCGACCAGCGCCCGCCGCTGCGGATCCGTGGCGAGCAGACGCGCGAGCAACGCGCCCACCACGGGTGCGACAGCGCGGGTCGATTCGGTATCGATCCACAGCGGCCGATTCAGCGGCACGGGCACGCAATACGGGATACGCAACGGACCCCGATCGAGAGCGTAGAGCTCGCCGAGCCGGATGCCGTCGCTCGGCGCGACCGGCTTGTCCCAGGTGGGCGAGTCCCAGGATGCCAGCGCGGGCGGTAGCGCCCGGTCGGCTTCGGCGAGTTCGCGCATCAGCTGTTCGGCATCGCGCTGATGGTTGTGCTCGGCGGTGGCGATCAACTCGTCGCTACGCTGCTGCGCGGCGCGGCGCGCCTCCTCGGCCGCCGGAGTGTTCCTGGTCGCGGGATCGGAAACAGCAAGCGACAGCTCGTGATCCAAACGCTTGGCCGCATATTCGCGCGCCGAAACGAGCGCGGCGGCCGACCGCGCGGCGTCTTCGAATACCATCCACAGCCGTTCCAGCCCGTGCCCGACTTCCAGCGGCGCACCGGCGGCAGCGGCCCGCGCATCACCCGCCAACGGGTCGACCACGGTCTGCGCCTCGGGCTGCGTGGCCTGGCTCGGCTGTGCGGGCTCACCGTCGATGTCCACGCCGTGCCCGGTGAGCAGCACGGCCAGTCCGCCCGCGTAGCCCTGGCCGACAGCGCGCAGCTTCCAGGCCGGGCCGCGCCGGTACACCTCGAGACAGATCAGCGCCGTCTCGCCGGACGTTGCCGCCGACACGAATGCGGCGGTGACACTGTCGTTCTCGGACAGTGTCGCCGTCACCGCTCCGAGCCCGTCGCCGCTCGGAGGCGCGGCGGGGTCGGCACTCACCACCAACAACACCGCCTTGGCGTCGGGACGCACTTCGGCGAGCGTGATCGTCACCCCGTCGGCGCCCAAGGCGACACCAGCCGTGGCGGGCTGGTTGTAGAAGACGAAATCGTCGCTGGAGAACACCTTCAGGTTCTCGGCGACCACCAGCGCGGAAACATCGAGGGCAGCCTCGGCTTTCGCACTGAAACGAAGGACCTCACCGGTCAACGGAATGTTCTGACCGGCCTGCAGTTGAATCACGATCTCTGACCTGTTGTTCGTGCCGCTGATCAACCGTTGACGAGGAACCGGCCGAGCTGCGGCACCGCCTCACCTGGGTGTTTGGCCTGGAAGCCCTCGCCGAGCGCTTGCAATTTCCAATCGTTGCCCACCCGGTACAGCTTGGACATCGCCATGGCGGTGAACGGCATGCCGCCCGCCAGCGTATACCTGGCCAATTCGCCGTTGTTGGCGCCGTCGACCAAGCGGCAGAACGCATTCTGCACCTGCTCGAAGGTGTGGCCCTTGTAGGAGGTCACGATGAATACCAGCGTGGTCACGTGCGCGGGAATGCGAGTCAGGTCGACCAGGATCATCTCGTCGTCACCCGCGCCCTCGCCGGTGAGGTTGTCGCCCTGGTGACGGATCGAGCCGTCCTTGGAGGTCAGCTGGCCGTAATAGGCGACATCCACCGGGTTCATGTCGGCGAACATGATGACCGAGGCGTCGAGGTCGATGTCGACCGTGCGGTTGCCGAACATGCCGCGGCTGCGCACCGGATCCCAGCCGAGACCCATCTTGACGAAGGTCAGCGCGGCACCTTCCTTGCGGAGCGTGACCCGCTGTCCCTTCACCAGGCTGACCGGCCGGTCCTTGCTCAAGCTGACTTCGGCCGGAGGCTGCTGCGGCTGCTGCTGAGGCGGCGCGGGCTGGGCAGGCGGCTGACCCGGACCGGGCGGAGGAGGGTAGCCCGGGCCGGGCGGCGGGTAGCCCGGCGCGCCCTGCGGCGGGTAGCCGGGACCCGGCGGCGGCGGATACGAACCGGGCGGCGCGTACTGCGGCGCCTGCTGCTGAGTCGGGTAGGCCGGGGTGGTCGGCGGCGGGTAGTTCGGCGGCTGCTGTGGGGGCGGCGGCGGAGCCTGCGCCGGTTGCGGAGCTTGCGCCGGTTGCGGAGCCTGCGCGGGCTGGGCGGGCGCGTCGTCGACGCTGACGCCGTGGTCGGTGACCAGCGCGGCGAATCCACCGGCGTAGCCCTGTCCGACCGCGCGGACCTTCCATGCACCCTGGCGACGGTAGAGCTCGAGCGCGATCACGATCGACTCGGTGTTGAGACCATCGATCCGGTACTCGTACAAGCGATTACCGGCCCCGTCCGACACCACCGCGGTCGGGGGGGCGAACTGGCCGAAGGTGCTGTTCGCGTCGTCCAGCGTGATCACCGCGCGGATCTGCTCGATGTCGGCGGGCACCGCGTTCAACGACACCGCCAGCGACGCGGGCTGTCCGGCAGGCGCGGGCTGCAAGTTCACGCCGGGGCCGGTCGGCTGGTTGAAGAAGACGAAGTCGGCGTCGGAACGGACCTTGCCCCGCTCGGTGACCAATAGTGCCGACAGATCCGCCGGCGTCGTGAGCTGGACGGAAATCACCACGTCGTTGGTGGCCAGCGGACCGTTCTGGCCCTTGGCGAGTGTTGCGGACAAGTTCGACCCTTCGCTTGTCGGTGCGTACGCCTGACACTCTACGAGAAACGCGCTCGGCACCGCTCGTACTGAGCGGGCGCGCTACCCCCGACACGCGTTGCGGCATCGGTTAGGGTGACCGCACGCACTTGGAATACGGCAATCACACCGTGTTCCCGATCGAGACAGCAGGCAAACACTCCATGGCGCAACTGTTCGAGCAATCGAAGAAGGTGGTCGAAGCCCACCTCGCCGGAACCAGCCTCCGGGCGATTTCCGGCTCGATGATCGCCTACGAAGGAAATGTGCAGTTCAAGTCGGCCGGCTTCGGCGGAGGCGACGGCGTGCTCGCCGGGCTCAAACGGCGGGCGACCGGCGAGAAGCTGTCGCTGATGGAGTGCTCCGGCAACGGCCGGGTTTTCTTCGCGGTCAACGGACAGCATGTCACCGTGGTCAACCTGAACAACGAGACGCTGCAAGTGGAGTCACAACAGCTACTCGCCTTCGCCGGGAACCTCCGCACCGACGTGCGTTTCGCCGGCGTGCGCGGCGCGTCCACCGGACAGGGCCTGTTCACCACGACCGTCTCCGGCCAGGGTCAGGTCGCGCTGCTCTCGGCGGGCGGGCCGCTCATTCACCTGGAGGTGTCGCCGCAGTATCCGCTGGTGGTGGACCCGGACGCGTTCGTCGCCGCGCGCGGCAACCTCAACCAGTCCTTCATCACCGACGTGTCCTGGCGCAGTTTCGTCGGCCAGGACGCGGGCGAGGCGTTCTCGCTGCGCTGGGACGGTCAGGGCGTGGTTTTGATCCAGCCGGCGGAACGGTAGGAACCAGCGATGTTCGAGAAGGTCAACGGCAAGGTCGTCAAGGTCGACGTAGGGATGGCGGGCGGTGTGGTCGCGCGCAACGGCGCGATGCTGTTCTATACCGGCGATGTTTCCTTTGCGCCGCACCAGATTCCGGGTGGCCAGGGGATGGGCGGCATGGGCGGTGTGATGCGGCTGGCCGGGCGCGCGATGGCGGGCGAGCACGAGCGCACCATGTTGGCGCAGGGCACCGGCCAGGTGCACTACGGATTCGCGGGGCTGGAGGCGCATGTGGTGCACCTGCAGCCGGGCGCGGCCCTGCGCGTCGAGGCTTCGCGACTACTGGCCAATACCGCCGGGCTGCAGAGTTCGGTGGTGTCCGTGATGAGTTCGGGAGGCGGAGGCGGAGGCGGTGGCCTGATGGGCGCGCTGCGCGGCGCCGCATCGGGCGCGTTGACCGGCCAAGGCATGTTCACCACCCAACTGTCCGGGCACGGCGCGGCGGTACTGCTCGCGCACGGCGGGTTCCTGGAACTGCAAGTGGGCGGCCCGAATCCGATCGTGGTCGACCCGCAAGCCTTCGTCGCCGCATACGGCAATGTGCAAACCGAGCTGAAGACCGCGCTGAGCTGGCGGGACGCTGTCGGCCGCGGTTCCGGCGAGGCGATGCAGTTGCACTGCGTCGGCCAGGGCGTCGTCTATGTGCAGGCCTCCGAAGAGAAGTTGTGAGCATGTCCCAGATCCTCAACCCCATGAATCTCGGTGAGAGCGACAACATCCCGGGAAACAGCTACGCCTACTGCATCGACCTGAACAAGCCGTGGTTCATGCGCAAGGGCGCGATGATCGCCTACTACGGCGAGATGCGGTTCCAGATGCTCACGCACGGCCTGCAGGGCGGTCTGCTGCACATGGTGTCGCAGCAGTTCTCCGCGCCACTGTTCACCGGCGACTACGTCGTCGCGGAGGGACACGGCAAGCTGATCATCGGCGACCGCGGCTACGACATCAATTCCTATGACCTCGAGGACAACGGCAACCTGACCATCCGGGCGGCGAATCTGCTGGCGTTCGAGCCGGGTCTGTCGCTGAACCAGTCCATCGTGCCCGGGTTCCTCACCCTCATCGGCACCGGCAAGTTCCTCGCCTCGTCCAACGGGCCGGTCATGTTCGCCGAGCCGCCGCTGCGCGTGGACCCGGAATCACTGGTCGGGTGGGCGGACTGCCCCTCGCCGAGCCACCACTACGACCAGCGGTGGGTTACCAACTTCCTGGCCGCAGGCGCTGCGGCCTTCGGTGTCGACTCCGGTGAGGAACGCCAGTTCGACTTCACCGGCGCGGGAACCGTGCTGATCCAGTCCAGCGAGAAGGTGCTCAGCGACTCGATGCTGGTGCGCACCATCGAGGGACAGCTCCAGAGCGGCGTCACCGTCGGCGGCCTGCAACGGCTGCAAGGGGTGATCGCGCAGCAGCTGGCTGGGCAACAGCAGCACTGAGCAAAAATTCGTCATCACTCGCATGGGGGGTTCGCGCCCCCCGCGCGGGGGATTCGCGACGCGCCGGACCTGGATACCGTTCACCCGTGTTTCACATTCTCTCCTCCCGGATCCTGCGTGTAGCGCTGCCGGCAGCAGTCCTCGCCGCGGTAGCGGTGCCCGCCGCCGCGGTGCCGATTCCTTCGGTCCCGGCCGTACCCGACGTTCCGCGGTTTCTCGGCGCATCTGCGATGGGTGAACCGGTCACCGGTATCCCCCCGATTCCACAGAACCCGCACTTGGCGCCGAACGGTAACTCGGGCGTCCACAACGACGGTTGGATGAGCGATACCTATACCCGCTCCGGCCCGCTCGGCCGGGCTCCCCGAACCGATTCGCTGCTACTCGGCAGCGAGTGCGGTTCGGTGGCATTCGACCGCGCCGGCCGCATCGTCACCACCTGCCTCGGTCTTTCACCGGGTCTCTATCTCATCGACCCCGCGACGATGACCGTGCTCGGCAAACATCCGCTGCCCGGCAAGAGTCCGCTCGATACGCTGCAACCCGGCGCTTTCAACAATTTCGTCGGCGGCGGGTACTTCTATCTCGACGACGAGGACCGCGCGGTGGTCGGCACCAGCACCGGACATATTCAGGTGTTCGCCGAAACCCCTGCCGCCGACGGTTTCTCGCTCGTGCGCGACTACGACCTGACCGGGGTACTGCACCCGGACGAGACGCTGAACTCCGCGCTACCGGACTCGAACGGCCTGATCTGGTTCGTGGCGAAGACCAACGGCGTCGTCGGCACACTGGACCCGGATACCGGTGCGGCGCAGATCATTCGCCTCGGCGCGGGCACGGAGAACCAGATCGAGAACTCGTTCGCGGTGGGCGCGGCCGGTGAGGTCTACCTCGCTACCAACCGCCAGCTCCTGCGTTTCGACGCAGATCCGGATGGCGCGCCACAGATCACCTGGCAGGTCACCTACGCCAACAGCAACCAGCGCAAGCCGGGCCAGGTGGACGACGGAACCGGCACCACACCCACCATCCTGCCCGACGGCTATGTCGCCATCACAGACAATGCCGATCCGATGAACGTCGTCGTCTACCGCACGGCGCCCTCCGTCGCCGAACGACAGGTCTGCGCGGTGCCGGTGTTCGAGGCCGGCGGCAGCGCTACCGAGAACTCTTTGATCGGCGCGGGACGCTCGCTCATCGTCGAGAACAATTACGGCTACGCACACCCCGACGCGACCGCGTCCGGCAAGACCACGACCCCGGGTTTCGCTCGCGTCGACATCGCTGCCGACGGCAGCGGCTGCCAGGTGACCTGGACCAACTCGGTCGAAGCCGCACCTACGGTGGTGCCGAAGCTGTCACTGGCCACCGGACTGATCTACACCTACACGAAGGGCACCGCGCCGAGCGATCCCTGGTACTGGACCGCACTCGACTACCGCACCGGTGCGACCGTGTGGAAACAGCTGTCCGGCACCGGCCTCGGGTTCAACAACAATTACGCCGGGATCGCGATCGGGCCCGACGGAGCGGCTTACCTCGGCACGCTCGGCGGGCTGGTGTCGATGCGTGACGGCGGCTGAGCCCGGGACGCATTCGAGTGGCCGACTCGGCGCTCTCGCCGACACCTTGCGCCTTCGCGACAGCGTCTCCGAGAGTCGCCGAGTACTGGCCCACCGCGGCATCGCGGGTCGACGGGCGAATAGCATACGAACAGCAAAGGATTCGCGTCGGTACGGTGAAATCGTCTCGATGCTCGCCGACGCGTGGCATGGGCGGCGGAGAATCGGTGGATGGCTGACTTGGCGCTCTCGCCGCAGCGTCGCACGGCGCTGACGGACCTGGTCGGAGACGAATCCACTTTCTCGGCAGCCTATCCGCGCGTCGCGGACTACTGGTCCACCGTGGGCAGGTTGCCCGGCACCGGTGATGACATCGCCGACGCCACGTTCGACCTACACCTGCTCCACTACATGACCGGCGGCGCGAGCACCAACCCGTACTGGGACATCGTCGCCGCCGCGGTCTCGTCGGGGCCGCCGGAGCGGGCCGCGCGCCCCGAGGTGAACGGCGGAAATCCGAAAGGCAGTGCTCGGCTGGCCTATGCGCAGATCCTCCTGCAAGCCGCCTACGCGTATGCCATTCCGTCCCCTGCGACGGTGCGGTGGGTAGCCGACGTCACGGAGGGCAGGCCGATTCTCGAGGTCGGGTCAGGTCGCGGCTACTGGGCGCATCAACTCACCCGGATCGGTGTGCCGACAACCGCTTTCGACTCACATCCGCCCGACCTCATGACCAATACGGCATTTCCCGCCGTTCCGGGACAACTCGCGACGTGGCATCCCACCGCGACACCACCGGCGTCGACGGCCGATCTCGCCGCCGCGCACGCCGACGACGTCCTGTTCCTCTGCTGGCCTCCCGGCTGGGAAGACCCGATGGCCTCGACCACGCTCACCGCCTATCAGGAGGCGGGCGGCTGCACACTCGTCTACATTGGCGAGTCGCGAGGCGGACGCACCGCCGACACCGCCTTCTTCGACATCCTGGACGCCGAATGGACCCGGCTCGACCAGGACCCGGACTACGTCTCATGGTGGAACCTCGGCGACACCGCCCAATGCTGGCAGCGGCGATGACCGATCGCGCGGCCACTCAGCCGGCGCGCTGGAATTCCCAGGGGTCGTGCGCGCTGATCAGCGTGACTTCGTCGGCGTGATCGCGGTGTAGTTCGCGCAACCGTGCCTGGGTGCCCACCCGCAGGTCGTGGTGGACCTCGGAGGTGGTCTGCACGATGTCGAGCACCGGGTGCGGCTGCGGAGCCGGGTCGAGTTCGCGATGGTAGTAGTAGGCGTCGCCGCAGTGCAGCAGCCAGCGCGCACCGTCGCGGACAGCGACGCCGGTGTGGCCTGCGGTATGCCCGCCCAGCGGAATCAGCTGGAAGTCTCCGGGTAGGTCCTTCGGTTGAATCGCGTTGAAGCCGAACCACGTTCCGGTGGCGTCCGACGGGTAGGTCACCCACTGCGGGTCGTGCGCCCAATGGGCAGGCCGGTAGCGGAAGCTCGGCGCTTCGGCGAGCGCCGCCGCCAGTTCGGCGGCGAGCACGTGCACCCGCGCATGCGGAAAATCGGGCAGTCCGCCGCAATGATCCACGTCGAGGTGGGTGAGGACGATGTGCCGGACGTCGGCGGGGTCGTAGCCGAGCCGCTGCACCTGCCGGATGGCGGTCTCGTCCTCGGACAGGACCGGCTGCGCCATCGCGACCCAGTCCGCGCCGAGGGTGCCCGCCGGGTCACGGACATCGTCCAGCCCGATGCCCGTCTCGATCAGGACCAGCCCGTCTGATTCGGTCTCGACCAGCAGGCAGTGGTTGACGGCGCGGGCGGGCGCAGGCCCCTCGTAGGTGGCCTCGATCTGCCGCACCGATCCGCAATTGAGGTGATGAATTGTCATGCGCACTAGTCTGTGACTTGAAGCGTGGTTCAAGTCAAGGAGCCGAGATGACCGATCTGCTCGACATCGCCGAAGTGGCCGACCACACCGGCCTCGCCCCCTCCGCCCTCCGCTTCTACGAGAAACGCGGACTCATCGCCGCGACCGGCCGCAACGGCCTGCGCCGCACCTACCACCCCGACATCCTCGGCCGCCTCGCCCTCATCATCTGCGCCCGAGGCGCCGGTTTCACCCTCGCCGAAATCGCCCGCTTCCTGCGCGCCTCCCCCACGGACGCCCAACTACGCACCCGCATGGCCGAGAAGGCAAGCCAACTCGACGAAGACATCGCCCGCCTCATCCGCATGCGCGACAGCCTCCGCCACGCCTCCACCTGCACCCACGACCCCCTCGTAGAATGCCCGGACTTCAAGTCCACCTTCGAACCCACCACCGAATCGGCGTGACGATCGAGTCGATCGGGACAGCCTTCCCGTCGACAACGTCGAACGGCAGCGATCTCACCACCGAGCAGCGCACGGATGCGGTGATGGCTACTCGAGCGGTGCCGGAGATCCCTTGATGAACCAGTTGATGATTTCTTCGCCGGCGAGGATGCCGGTGGCGCTGGTGATGGTGAGGTTGGGGTTGGTCCAGTTGAGTTGTTCGAGTTCGCCGTGGCGGGGGCGGATGGCGGAGTCGGCGGCGCGCAGCATTTCGGCGTCGAGGGCGCCGTCGCCCGCGGCGAGAGTCCTCGCCTCGTCGGTGAGTTCACCGCTGTCCCAGAGGCGTTTGCGGACTTCGCCGACCGCGCGGCTCTTGCAGACGGCCTGCGGCATGGTGTAGATCTTGCGGCCCTGCTGGGACGCCGACCAGCCGCGCGGACGGCACCAGTCGTCCCATTCGGCGAGGAATCCGTCGGGGACGGCCTTGGGTTTCACCACCAGGTAGCAGAACAGGTGGTCGGCCACGCGGAACTTGGTCACCCACGAATCATCGATGCGAGCGTGCAGTTCCCTGCTCACCTCCGACAGGGTGGCGCCGCCCGCGCGCACCTGGGCGTCGATGTCGATCCGCCAGTGCAGATCGGGCACGCCGTCGACGAGGATGTTGCCCCCATTGCTGGTGATCGCATAACGCCAGGGCGCCCCGGGTAGTCGGATGCGTCCGAACTGTTTGATGGTGCGGGTGGTGGTGGGGATGACGGCGGCCGGCTCGGTCAACGACTGCATCCGCAGCGCCGCGGTGGTGGTCATGAACGACAGCGGCGCCCCTTCGAGATGCTCCACACAGACGGTGGGCACCTCGGTGGTGGTGCTGAAGGCGTTACGCGAATAGATCATCGTCCGGTCCAAGTCGGTCGCGATCAGCGCACGTCTTCGCCGCACTCTCCGAGATAGGTTCACTGCTGCACGTCCTTGATCAATCCCATACACGAATATGCCAGGTCATCGACGACTTCCACAGGCACTCCCCGAGCGGCGGCGAGCAGCCGGATATGCGCGTGCTCCGGCGCGTCCGGCTCGCGGACCAGCACCCGCCACGGGACCCGCCGCAACAACACGCGGGTGGTCTCGCCGACGCCGGGCTTCACGAAGTTCACGCTGGCGATGCCGTACCGCTCCCTGACCTGCTCCACCGACGCCCAGCCGGTCCAGGTAGGCGTGCGGTCGCTCGCGCGGATCGCGGCCACCTCGGCGGCGACCCGATCGCGGACCGCGTCGAAGGCGCCGCTCACGATGTCGAGCAGCCGTCCGGACACATCGTCACCGGCCAGGTCACGATAGAACTTGGCGCCGTGGAAATCGCCGGGTCCGATCAGCGTCTCGTTGAGCACCGTGCGCGAGACCAGGCCCGACACGGTCGAATTCAGGCAGGCCGAGGCGATCAAGAAGTCGTCGCGGGTGCCGTAGGTGCGCACGCAGTGCCCTGGATCGGCCAGTACCGCCAGCTCATCATCGAACCGCACACCCCCGGCCGCGCGGTAAGCGTCCAGCGCCTCGGTCAGCTCGCGGGCGATCGCGCCCTTGCCGGTCCATCCGTCCACGAATACGACCGAGTCCGGCTCGTGGTGCTCGGCCAGATAGTCCAGCGCCACCGCATCGATCCCGCGATCCCGCACGATGGACACCGCGTAATGCGGCACCGCGAGACTCGGCCGCCGCGCACGCAGCCAGCGGCGCATCAGGACGCCGACCGGCGTGCCCGCCCGCGCCAGCGACACCAGCACGATGTCCTCGCCGCGTTCGGCGACGACCAGTTCCGACACGGTCGCCACGGCGAGCGCGAGCCGCTCGGCGCTGGCCGTGAGCACTTCGTCGAACAGCGTCCGATATTGCGCGTCCGGCTGGTATTCGATCGGCAGCGATTCCGCATAGTGCGCCTGCCCGGCTTGGATCCTCCGTTCCCGCTCCGCGATATCGCGCTCCAAGTCGACGTCGGACAGGTCCTTCAGCAACCAGGAAACCTCGTCGGCCGCATAGGATCCGAACTCCGGACCGTGCAGCGGAACAGGCAACGCACCCACCTTCGTCGTCATAGTCGGCTCCCCTCCCCGGTTACCGGCGACTCGGCGCGTTCCGCCTGCAGCCGCCGCGGGTCGGCCTCCCGCAGCACCGTGAGCAGCACGTCGGCGCCGGAGGCGGTCAGCACGTCGATCAATCCGCCCTCGGCCCGCAGTTGTGCGGTGTCGGCGGGCGAGTCGACCACGACGACGAGCACCGGATCGGATGCGGGACCGTCACCCTCCGCACCGCTGTCGACGCCGTCATCGGTGACCGTGACCTCGTCGCCGCGCCCCGCAGCCGCGTCGGCGACCAGCACTCCGAGCCCCGCCATATCCGCCTCGAACAGGTCCAGCGAATCGTCGGGCCAGTGCGCGTTGTACAGGTAGCGCGGCGCGGCGTCGCCGGGCTCCGGCGCGACGAACCGAAAACCGCGTCGCAAGGGATATCCCGGCTCGTCCAGGACATACGCGGGCGATCGTGTGGTGGTTTGAAAGCGCGTGGCTGTACCGGATTCGGCGAGCAGCGCCGCCAGCCGCAGCGGCAGATACATCAACTCTTCGTGGCCGAGCACGATAGCGGGCCGACCAGCGAAGTCCGTGTCTAGCCGCGCGGTCAGCATCTCGGCCGCGGCCGTCAGCGCCGCCTCGAACGCGCCGGTGTCGGACGCGAGTATCCCGTGCCTGCCGCCTTCCGGCACCGAAGCGGGCCAGGGCAGCTCCATCCGCCGGAACGAGCCGGGGTGTCCGGCGGTCGGATTGAGCCGGGGCGCGGGGAGGGCGCCGACCGCCTCGACCAGTCCGTCGGGCAGCGTGGCCCGGCCGGTGGCAAGGCAGACCGTGTCGATGCGCGCACCGAGTTGCGCCGCGGCGACGTCGAATTCGGCGCGGTCGGCCTTGCTGCGCAGGTCGACCAGCGACGCCAGCACGTAATGGGACCGCGGCGAAAAGGCGTGCAGCGCGCGCACCGCATCGATCGCGGTTGCACCGGTGGAGATTTCGTCGTCAACCAACACCAGCGGTAGATCGTTGACGAAGATGTCGGCCGGTGCCGGTTGCAGCAGATGCGAGGTGGCGTGCGAATGCCCCTCCTCGAAACCGGCGAGCGTCTGTGCGTGCGGCACCTCGCGACGGGTCGAATGGAGATAGCAGCTCGCGCCGATCCGCGCTGCCACGCAATGGCCGAGTCCCGTCGCGGTCTCGGCGAACCCGAGCACCACTGCTTCGCGGGCGCCGAGTACCTCGCGCACCAGATCGCCCAGGTGATTGCCCGCCCCGAGCACCACCCGCGGATCGGTCGGCAGATGCTTGCCGAGCACGGTGGACACCAGCAGGTGCGCCCGGCGCGGATTGTTGTGGCGGACCCCGGGCCGTACCAGCGCCGTGATCGGCAGCTCGGCCGAGCTCAGGCGTTCCCGGCCGCGCTCATGACGCAGCGCTATACCGAGAGTCCTTGTTGCCCAGGGAATTTCATTGTCACCGAACTCGGTTGCCGTCTGGCTCATACGGTGACCAACGCCGTCAACAGATCCACGAACGACACTCCCTTGTTCGCCACGCCGAACACCCTCGCGCGCAACAAGGTCTGTCGCGCCCAACTGCGATGCGGCCGCATCTCGTTCATCTTGTTCCGGTAGCCCGAGGCCGCCACGCCGCCGACATCGGCCCGCAGAATGTCCAGCGCGTCCGAGTACTCCTCGTGCGTCACCACCGACAGCGCGTGCACGGCGGACACATGCGACGGATGGATCACCGTCTTGCCCTGAATGCCGTTGGCGCGGTCCAAAGTGATCTCCCGCAGCAGTCCGTCCAGATCCCGGCTGACCAGGTACTGCCGGAACGGCACGGCGTCGGATTCTTCGAATGGCGCGGTGCGCAGCAGCGGCCGGAACATCCGCTCGTGATCGGCGAAGTACTCCCACACCGGCCCGGTGATGACGAAACCGGTTCCGTCCGCGCGCCCCAGATAATTCACGATGTCGGCGATGACGTCGGCGACCACGCGCACGTCGTAGATGGTCAGGTCGCGATCCCGCCGGATACCGAAGGTCGAGCACATGTCGGTCGCGCCGACCCGCACCGCGAGCACCCGGTCCCGATGCGCGGCCAGCAGCGCCGCGACCTGGGTGAGCTCGTAGTCGCGGGTCTCCCGGTGCACCAGGCACGGCGACTCCAGCACCGGCATCCCGTACAGCGGACGCGCCACACGCTGGCCTGCCACGTTCAGGGCGTTGAGGTACTTCGGTCCGGAATCGCTGTCGAACTTCGGGAAGACGAACCCGGTCAGCGCCCGTGCGCCCGGGCCGAGCTGCTCGATGAGCTCAGTGATCGTGTCCGCGTCGCGTACCCGCACGAACAGAAGCGGATTGGCATCGTGGCTGGTCGCGAGCAGATCGAGCGCGGCGACGGTCTGCTTTTTGGCGTACTCCACCTCGTGGTCGGCGACCGCGTCCTCGAGATCGATCACCATCGAACACACACCGTGCTCGGCGCGCCTACCGATCGTCAGCGCGAGATCCGGCCTGGTCGCGGGCGCGTACAGCGTCGCACCGAGCCCGATCGCGAGTAGCTCCCGATCCGTCCGGTCGCGGGCGAAAGGTTCGGGCTGCCGGTGGAAAAGACGCCTCGCCTCTGGGCCGTGCAACTGCCGGAAGTGGCGCAGCGGCATTCGCTTCCGCAGGGAAACCTCCTGCTGGACGGCGATGCCTGCGGTCATCGTTGCCCCATTCTCATTCTCGTCGTGGTCCTGCTTGTTTTCTCATTCGATCCACTACCCCGGCTATGAATTCGGCGACGGCATCCAATTCCGCCACATAGGCCCAGTAGTCGGGGTGGCGCCCCGACAGTGTTTCGCTGATTCGGTCGATCCGTGCTGCCTGCGCGTCGAGCACCGATCCCCATTCGGCGACGAGCCCGCGGCTCACCGCGAGCATTTGCGCATCCCGCAGCCGGAATCGTACGGCCTTGGCGTGTTCTTGCGGGTCGGACCGGATCGCACGCAGCAAGGTGAGCCGCTTGGTGACGGCATCGACCTTCTGCTCGGCCTCGGCGAGAAACCCGCGCGCGGACGTGGTCAGATCAAGTGCAAACTCCGGGTTGTTCTCCGCCGCTGCCGCACGCGCCTTGACGAGAGCCGCGTCCGCGGCCTCGATGGCTCGCCGACTTTCCCGCTCATTGTCAGCCAGATCCGCCGAACTCGCAGCGTTGAACTCGCGCAGGAGCGCCGAGAACGCGGGTGCGACCCCTTCGGCTCTGGTACGGACGGCGGCAAGACGGGTGGTCACCGAGGAGATGGCGGTTCGAGCGACGGCGGCCCGAGAAGGAGCCTGCGCCAACGCATCCGCCAAGTCCTTGGCGGCTGTCTCCAGCCGGTTCGCGGCCTCGCGCACGGCGCCAGGTGTGTCGGCGCCGATGGCTTCCAGTGTGACCAGCGCCTCATCCACTGCCGCCGTGCGTTCACGCACCGAGGGGTAGTTCGCGAATTCGGATTCGGCGGCCTGCCCGCGCACGTCCGCCGCGGCGACTTTCACGTGCCGCACCAGCTGCGGCACCGCGCCGAGTACCGCGACCGCCTCTTCGAGCCGGCTCTGGCTGCCGCGATAGAACTCGTCGACGGCGTGCGCCGCGTCGGTCAGCTGCCGCACCGCGGCATCGACCCGCTGCTGTCCATGGGGTACCGGCGCGCCGCTCCGCTGCGCGCCGTCCAACTCCCCACTCAGCGTCACGTAAACCTCGGCCGCGCCATAACACCTATCGCGCACCGGTTCCCAGCGCGCGCTCATCCGCCGCTCCGGGAAAACCTGATCGGAGGCGTGCACCGCCGCGTCGGCCGCGCTCTGCCGCCGATCCATATCGAGAAACGCCGAGGCCAGCGCGGTGCGGGCGTGCTCGATCCACTCGTCGTTTCCCGACGACCGGAACCAACCACGCCTTCGGCCTGCCACGCCCCGATGGTAGGAGATCTTCCTGTTCGCCGAGGGTTACGCGGGTTCCTACGCAACTTCGCGGAAACCTACTACTGTCGTATGGCGTACCCGGCGATTCGGACATGCTGGGAACCAATGACGGACTATTGAAAGGGAATCCCGCATGGGTGTCAGTTTGTCCAAGGGCGGCAATGTCTCGCTGACCAAGGCGGCGCCTAACCTGACTGCTGTTTCGGTCGGCCTCGGGTGGGATGTGCGGACCACCACGGGCACCGACTTCGATCTCGACGCGAGCGCCATCGCGACCGGTGCGGACAAGAAGGTCCTGTCCGACCAGCACTTCGTCTTCTTCAACAACCTGAAGTCCCCGGAAGGCTCGATCGAGCACGTGGGCGACAACCGGACCGGTGAGGGCGAGGGCGATGACGAGGTCATCAACGTCGACTTGGCCAACACCCCGCCCACCATCGAGAGCATCTTCTTCCCGGTCTCGATCTACGACGCCGACTCCCGCTCGCAGTCGTTCGGCCAGGTCCGCAACGCCTACATTCGCGTCGTGGACCGCAGCAACAACGAGGAGCTCGCCCGCTACGACCTCACCGAGGACGCGTCGACCGAGACCGCTATGGTCTTCGGCGAGCTGTACCGCAACGGTGCGGAGTGGAAGTTCCGCGCGGTCGGCCAGGGTTACGCCTCCGGCCTGGCCGGCATCGCCCGTGACTACGGCGTGAACGTCTAAGGAATACTTCGTTGTTCGCAGGGGGCCCGGCGACGGGCCCCCTGCTGATGCGACCCAGGCATGCCGGCGCCCTGGGAACAGCGTTGGACAACCGGCGATCCAGCAGCCACGCTGGTAGCAACCGTCGCCGACTCGTTTTTACTTCACGAAAGGTCCCAGCGTGGTCCTGCGCATATTCGGCATGTCCCTCCTCGTCACGGCGCTCTCTCTCGTTGTCGCGGTGCTGTACGGCGGGCCGACCGCCTTCGCGCTCGCCGCGATCCTCGGCATCCTCGAGGTATCGCTGTCGTTCGACAATGCCGTGATCAACGCCACCGTCCTGCAACGCATGAGCGCGTTCTGGCAGCGGATCTTCCTCACCATCGGCGTGCTGATCGCCGTCTTCGGCATGCGGCTGGTCTTCCCGCTCGCCATCGTGTGGATCACGGCGGGACTGAGTCCGGTAGAGGCCTTCGACCTGGCGCTCAACCCGCCGCCGAATGACGCGCTGACCTTCCCGGACGGCAGCCCGAGCTATGAGAAGCTGCTCACCGACGCACACCCGCAGATCGCGGCCTTCGGCGGCATGTTCCTGGCACTGCTGTTCCTCAACTTCATCTTCGAAGAGCGCGAGATCACCTGGCTCGGCTGGCTGGAGCGGCCGCTGGCCAGGGCGGGCAAGCTGGACATGCTCTCCATCGTGGTGGCGGGCACCGGCCTGATCCTCACCGCGGAGTTCGTCTCCGACGAGGCGCACCGCTCGACGGTCCTGGCGGCCGGCCTGCTCGGCATGATCACCTACATCGCGGTCGACGGGCTCGGCTCGATGTTCCACACCGAAGAACAGACCGAAGGCCCGTCCGAGCTGGCCAAGGCCACCGGTAAAGCGGGCTTCTTCCTGTTCCTCTACCTGGAGGTGCTCGACGCGTCGTTCTCCTTCGACGGCGTGATCAGCGCGTTCGCCATCACCTCCGACCCGATCATCATCGCGCTGGGCCTCGGCCTGATCGGCGCCATGTTCGTCCGGTCGATCACGGTGTACCTGGTTCGCAAGGGCACGCTGTCGGAATACGTCTACCTGGAACACGGCGCGCACTGGGCGATCGGCGCCCTGGCGGTGATCCTGCTCATCTCGATCGGTGTGCACGTCAACGAGGTCGTCACCGGTCTGATCGGCGTCGCGTTCATCGGCGCGGCATTCCTCAGCAGCATCCTCCGCAACCGCCGCGCGGACGAGAAGGAACTGGACAGCGAACGGGAACCCACGCCGGTAGGCTGATGCCCGGCATGCAGCCGAAGACCCGTTGCGGCAGCGGCCCCATCCCCGCGGATGGCCGCTGCCGTTCTCGTTTCCACAGAGGGGGATCGCGCCATGGCGATCGATGACCACCCCGGCGGCGTCAACCTGTCCAAGGTGACGCTGTCGAAGGCGACGCCGAGCATCAACCTGACCAAGCCGGGCGAACAGCAGGGCACCATGCGGGTGAACCTGAACTGGTCGAGCGGGTCCAAGGGATTCTTCCGCCGTGCCAAACCCGTCGATCTGGACCTCGGCTGTTTGTACGAGCTGTCCAACGGCGCCAAGGGTGTCGTGCAGGCGATCGGTCACAACTTCGGCGCGCTGGACGTCGAGCCCTACATCAAACTGGACGGCGACGATCGCAGCGGTTCGGCCACCGGCGGCGAGAACATGCACATCAACCTCGCCCGGCCCGAGCTGTTCCGCCGCATCCTGATCTTCGCCTTCATCTACCAGGGCGTGCCCAATTGGGCCGCCGCCGACGGCGTGGTGACGCTCTCCCCCACGGCCGGCCCGCAGATCGAGGTTCGGCTCGACTCTCCCGTGGACGGTGCCCGCTCGTGTGCCATCGCCCTGCTACAGAACCAGGGCGCCGGGATCACCGTGCACCGGGAGGTGCACTACGTCAACGGCGCCCAACGCGAGATCGACCAGGCCTACCAGTGGGGCATGCAGTGGCACAGCGCGCGCAAGTAGGTCGGTGCGCCTTCGGCGCGGGCAGCCGTGCCAGCCACCGCACCGAGACCGCCGCCGTCCGGGCCTGGCGCAGCGGACTCTAGGAAACTGGAACAAGATCACTGGGGTCGGACCGCGGCGCCGTCGGCCGCACTGATCGGTACCCGCGCGGCAGCGCCCACAGGAACACGAAGAACAGCACAACCAGCAGGCTCGCGCGCCCCCACACACCGAATTGGACGATGCTCTGCATCAGCTCGACCGAGGTGCCCGACCCCATCGAGTAGAAGTAGCGGAACACCCCGATCCCGATAGCCGCGTCGGCGACGAGATAACCACCGATCAGCCACCACGGCACCTCGAGCAGCACCAGGAACGGCACCAGCCACAGGGTGTACTGCGGCGAATGCACCTTGTGAAACAACAGGAATCCACACAGCATCGCGCCGCTCACCCCGACCCACGGGAAAACGCCGGTCACCACGTATCTCCGCCAGCCGAGCCACATGGCCAGCGCAAAGGCCGCGAGTACCAGCATCGGGGAGACGATCGACACCACCTGCTGGAACGACGCCTCGCCCGCGATGTCATGCGTGAACATGGGCCGAAGTCCCCAGTACCAAATGGAATTCGTGGTGATGTCGGCTTGGCGCAGCTGCTGGAAGGTGATCGACGCGCGCCAGCCCTCGTAACCCGCCAGCGCGAACGGCAGGTTCACCACGACGACGGTGCCGACTGCCGCGGCCGCGGTGAGCAGCGCACCGCGGACATCCAAACCGCGACCGGACTCATCCTTGTGGCGTTCGACGCCCCCGGTGAGCACATACGCCAGCAACGGAAGCACGAAGATCCCCGGGTAAAGCTTGAGACAGAATCCGAGAGCGAGTAAGACCGCGGCCGCAATCCCCCTGCTGCGCAAGGAAAAGCGGGGCAGCGCGCCTACCACGTAGACGGCCGCGACCGCCGTGAACACCACCGGGAGCTCCCAGTTGTGGAAGGCGTACAGCACCAGCGGCGGACCAGCCGCCCACAGCAGGGCGGCGCCTCCGGCCAGCCGGGCCAACATCCACGCCGTCAGCAGTGCGAACGGCACCAGCAGCAGGGCGGAGTACCGCAGGAACTCGGCGTCGTTGTCCGCGCCGATCGCCCCGAGCCACATCAGCACCCCGCTGAGCACCGGATACTCCACCGCCCCGCCGACCAGCGCGCCGTCCTCGGTGATGCCGCCACTCACATAGGGGAAGACATGCTCGTTGATGTCTCGGCCGAGCCAGAGGAATTGGATATCCGAATAGCAGACGTCCCTATCCTTGATGACGTCGAAGACCCTGCTGCGGCCGTCCTGATCGAACGGCGCCCCCGCGCAGCGCGCCTTGTTCACATATGCCAAGGCTAGGGTGAGGCCGCACAGCAGCACCACCACCGCGGCCAACGCCGCGGAGCGTCGCACACGGCCCGCGGGCAGGTCGCGGGCGGCGAGTCCGGTCGGCATGGAACCACCCTAAGCGGCCCCGCCAGACCATGCCGGTGTACCCCGACAAATACCCGCTCATGTAGCCTTGTCGGGTTGCTGACGCAACGACCCTCCTGCCACGGACCGTCCGTGGCCGTTTCCTAGTCCACAGGAGGTGATTGGTCCGTGCGTCATTACGAAGTGATGGTCATCCTCGATCCGAGCCTGGACGAGCGCACTGTTGGTCCGTCGCTGGACAACCTGCTCAGTGTCGTTCGCACCGAGGGCGGCAAGATCGACAAGGTCGATATCTGGGGCCGCCGCCGGCTCGCCTACGAGATCGCCAAGCATGCCGAGGGCATCTACGCCGTGGTCGACCTGACCGCCGAGCCCGCCACGGTGAGCGAACTCGACCGCCAGCTCGGTCTCAACGAGTCGGTGCTGCGCACCAAGGTTCTGCGCCACGACAAGTAGTCCGGCAACCCTCGTTTGCGTCGGAGCCTGTGCCTAGGCTCTAGCGCAACAGCGAGACGCGGACTGCACACCGAGCAGGAGGAACCACATGGCAGGCGACACGGTCATCACCGTCATCGGAAATCTGACGGCCGACCCGGAGCTTCGATTCACACCGGCGGGGCAGGCGGTGGCGAATTTCACCGTCGCGTCGACCCCCCGGGTGTTCGACCGTAATTCGAATGAATGGAAAGACGGCGAAGCGCTGTTCCTGCGCTGCAATATCTGGCGCGAAGCCGCGGAGAATGCCGCCGAAAGCCTGACCAGAGGTTCTCGTGTCATCGTGAGCGGACGGCTCAAGCAGCGCTCCTACGAAACCCGCGAGGGCGAGAAGCGCACGGTCGTCGAGCTCGAGGTCGATGAGGTCGGCCCCTCGCTGCGCTATGCCACCGCGAAGGTCAACAAGACCAGCCGCGGCGGTGGTGGCGGCGGCTTCGGGTCCGGCGGCAGCGGCGGTGGCAACTACGCCTCCTCCGGTGGTGGCGGTGGGCGTTCCGGCGGTGCCGAGGACGACCCTTGGGGCAGTGCGCCCGCGGCCGGCTCCTCCGGGAGCGGCGGCCGCATGGATGACGAACCGCCGTTCTGAGAACGGCCACACCGGCCCGCATGATCCGGGCCATCAATGATTACGGAGTACACGACCATGCCTAAGGCGCCCGCGCGCGAAAAGGTGCTCAAGAAGAAGGCCTGCGCTTTCTGCAAGGAGAGCAAGACCGGAACCGTTTCGATCGATTACAAGGACACAACGCTGCTGCGCAAGTACGTCAGCGACCGGGGCAAGATCCGTGCCCGCCGTGTCACCGGCAACTGCGTGCAGCATCAGCGCGATATCGCGGTTGCGGTCAAGAACTCGCGTGAGGTCGCTCTGCTGCCTTACGTGTCGACGGCTCGCTGAGAAAGGGAGGCACGCAAATGAAGTTGATTCTGACTGCTGATGTGGACAACCTCGGCGCCCCCGGCGACACCGTGGAGGTGAAGGACGGTTACGGCCGCAACTACCTGCTGCCGCGCGGCCTGGCGATTGTGGCCAGCCGGGGCGCGCAGAAGCAGGTCGAGGGCATCCGCCGGTCACAGGAGGCCCGCCGCGTCCGCGACCTGGATCACGCCAATGAGCTGAAGCAGGCCGTCGAGGGCTTGGATTCGGTCTCGCTGAGCGTGAAGACCGCGGGCACCGGCAAGCTGTTCGGCTCGGTGACCCAGTCGGACGTCGCGGCCGCGATCAAGTCGGCGGGCGGGCCCGTCATCGACAAGCGCAGCATCGAGCTGCCGAAAGCGCACATCAAGACGACCGGCAAGCACGCCGTCGTTGTGCACCTGCACCCGGATGTGGTGGCGAAGTTCGACCTGACGGTCACCGCCGCCTGATTCAGGCATCCGTCGAGGGCCACTCCCGTGTTCACGCGGGAGTGGTCCCGGCTGTGCCGTGTTGCCCTTACAAACAAATAGCTAATTGTTTGCCGAATGGGAGAAGAGTCATTCGGGACAATCTGGGCCGCTCATTACCTCGTGCCGGAGGATCGGTTTTCCGCCCTGTGGATTACCGGGCGAAACCAACCGTCCGCACTGTGATTCAAGTCATATACACCTCACGTGCTGTTAACCCAACACGCCCGGCTGTTCAACTTCGCCGACACGCCGGAACTTCATTAATCCACACGTGGAGAAACACGGAAGTCTGTGTTTATCTGCGCGTTTGACCCCGCGTACCTGGGTTTTCCCCAAGTTGTACACAGGGGGTGCACATCGTTAGGTGAACTTTCCCCAAGTTATCCACAGCTCCGTGCACAGTCCGGTTTGGCGGGCGCCCGTCGGGTCGCCTAGGTTCTTCGCATCGCCATGTGCGCACCGCCCCGGAGAGCGCGCGCGGGCGGGTGCCGCAGCGGTAGCTGGACCCCTGGTCAGCGGCGGTGGCGAACGTGTCGGTGCCCGGGGGTAGAACGAGTCAACAGGGTGGAACCCGGTCGTGGGGTAGAGAGGACGGTCGAGTCTGGTGACAGCCACCGATGACCGCGGGCACACGGATTTCCCACCCGAACCCCCCGGCGAAGACTTCGGCCGCCAACCTCCGCACGACATGGCCGCCGAGCAGTCCGTGCTCGGCGGCATGCTGCTCAGCAAAGACGCCATCGCCGACGTGGTCGAGGTGCTCCGTCCCGGCGATTTCTACCGTCCCGCCCACCAGGCCGTCTACGACACGATCCTCGATCTGTACGGTCGTGGCGAACCGGCTGACCCGGTCACCGTCGCCGCTGGGCTGGACCGCCGTGGCGAACTGAAACGCATCGGCGGCGCACCGTATCTGGTCACGCTCACCCAAACCGTGCCAACGGCCGCCAACGCCGGCTACTACGCCGAAATCGTCGCGGAGAAAGCTATTTTGCGCCGCCTGGTTGAGGCGGGCACCCGCATCGTCCAGTACGGCTACGCCGGCGCCGACGGCCAGGACGTCGCCGAGGTCGTCGACCGCGCCCAAGCCGAGGTCTACGAGGTCACCGAGCGTCGCACCAGCGAAGACTTCCTCCCGCTCGAGGAACTGCTCCAGCCGACGATGGACGAGATCGACTCCATCGCCAGCCGCGGCGGCATCTCCCTCGGCGTCCCGACCGGCTTCACCGAACTCGACGAGGTCACCAACGGCCTCCACCCAGGCCAAATGATCATCGTCGCGGCCAGGCCCGGAGTGGGTAAAGCGCTGGCGTTGGACACGCCGCTGCCCACGCCTACCGGCTGGACCACGATGGGTGAGGTCCGCGTCGGCGACGACTTGCTGGATGCCGACGGCTTTCCCACCCGCGTCGTGGCAGCCACCGAGGTAATTTCCGGACGTCCCTGCTACGAAGTCGAGTTCTCCGACGGCTCTGTGCTCGTCGCGGACGAACAGCACCAGTGGCTCACCGAGACGAGAGCGTCCCGCCGATCGAAGCGGATTGTCGCCGAGGTGCGGACCACCGCCGAGATCGCACGCACGTTGCGATGCGACACGGCCGACCGCAGGCTCAATCACTCGGTCACCAACGCCACTTCGCTTCGGCTACCCACCCGCATGTTGCCGGTGCCGCCCTACACGCTGGGCGCGTGGCTCGGCGACGGAACGTCGGCGGCCGCACAGCTCACTTGTGCCGACCCGGAGATAGTCGTGCGCATCGAGGCGGAGGGGATCGTCGCCGTGCCGTCGCAGTCGGCGCGGCTGCGTTACCAGCTCCAGTTGCCTGCTGATGAGCCGATCACCGCTCGTGGGTGCGTAGTGTGTGGACGGGAATTCGTACCCTTCACCAGCGAGGTCCGCACCTGCGGGCGCTCCTGTGGCGGCAGGGCACGGTTCTATTCGGCTCCTGTTCCCGCGCCCCGCTGCCCGAATTGCGGGGAGCGGTCGATCGGCTTGCGTCTGTGCCAAAAATGCCGAAACACCGTAGGCAGTGTGCAGGCGCGTCTGCAGACGCTCGGCGTACTGGGGAACAAACACATCCCGGTCGACTACCTTCGGGCCTCCGAATCGCAGCGCCGGGCACTTCTAGCAGGCCTGCTGGACACCGACGGCACTGTCACACACGGCGGCTCGGTGCAGTTCAGCGCCACCAACGCACGGCTCGTTCGGGGCGTGCAGGAGCTGATCGTCAGCCTCGGCTATTGCAGCCAGATCTCCACCAAACGGGTCCGGGGCCGGTCCGAGGAATCGTCCACCGCGTACACCATCACGTTCGCCACCGACGACGAGGTTTTCGGCCTGTACCGAAAGGCTCTGCTGCACAAAGAACGACGTGCCAGCCGCAGCACCGTGCGATCGAACTCACGCTTCATCGTCGACGTGCGCCGGATCGACAGCGTTCCGGTGCGCTGCGTCGAAGTGGACAACGCCGATCACCTTTATCTGGCAGGCCGCTCGATGATCCCGACGCATAATTCCACGCTGGGAATGGATTTCATGCGCAGTTGCTCGATCAAGCATGGCTTGGCGAGCGTTATCTTCTCGTTGGAGATGAGCCGTACTGAGATCGTCATGCGGCTGCTGTCGGCCGAGGCCAAGATCAAGCTCGGCGATATGCGGTCCGGGCGGATGAGTGACGACGACTGGACCAAACTGGCGCGGCGGATGAGTGAGATCAGCGAAGCACCGCTGTTCGTGGATGATTCGCCGAACCTGACCATGATGGAAATCCGGGCGAAAGCCCGGCGACTCAAACAGCGCCACGATCTCAAACTCGTTGTGGTGGATTACCTCCAGCTGATGACCTCCGGCAAGAAGGTCGAATCCCGCCAGCAGGAAGTCTCGGACTTCTCCCGAAACCTGAAGCTGCTGGCGAAGGAACTCGAAGTCCCCGTGGTCGCGATCAGCCAGCTCAACCGAGGTCCCGAACAGCGAACCGACAAGCGGCCGATGGTGTCCGATCTCCGCGAGTCCGGAAGTTTGGAACAGGATGCGGACATGGTGATCCTGCTACATCGGCCGGATGCCTTCGAACGCGACGACCCGCGAGGCGGCGAGGCCGACCTGATTCTCGGTAAGCACCGCAATGGGCCGACCGCGACGATCACCGTCGCACATCAACTGCATCTGTCGCGATTCGTGGATATGGCTCGCGGCTGAGATCGACCCATGGGTCCACGGATGAAGTTCGTGACTCGGGACCTGGATCTCAGTCGAGTACGGCGAACGCCTCGACCTCGACGAGCACGTCGGGCTCGAACAGGTAGTCGACGCCGATCGCCGACACAGGCGGCAACGGCCGCGGTATGCCGAGTTCGTCTGCGACGCGCTCGATACCTGCGATGAAGTCGTCGTACTTGTCCGGGGTCCAGTGGGTGACGAAGAACCGGAGGCGTACGACGTCGGCGAAGCTCGCTCCGGCGCCGGCCAGGCCGCGTGCCGTGTTGCGCAGTGCGTGCGCGACCTGGCCGGTGAGGTCATCTGTCGCGACAGGGTTGCCCTCGGCGTCGCGCGCGATCTGACCGGCCACGTGCACCTGGCGAGTACCCGTGCTGATCGAAACATGGTGGTACGGAACGGGAGCGAACATGCCCTCCGGGGTCAGCAGCTGCACTGCCATGGTGGTGTGTCCCTTCACAGTCAGAGTTGGTATCTGATGTCTACCTGGTACTCGAAGGGAACTTCAACGAGACTAGGTGTCATGCCGGAAACCGCTCCACGCAGTTCGGACAGCCCGCAGCTCACCGAGCAACATCGCGAGCTGCTCGACCAGGTACTCGACAAGTGGTCGCTGCAGATCCTCGACGCCCTGTGCGAGCGGCCGTTGCGCTTCAACGAGCTCCGTCGGGCGATCCCGGTCGTGACGCAGAAGCCGCTCACGGCCGCACTGCGGCGCCTGGAGCGCAACGGGATGGTCGAGCGCATCATTACCAGTACCCGACCTGTCGCGGTCGAGTACCGAATCACGCGGACCGGGAGGTCGTTGCAAGACCTCATCGACGCACTCCTGCACTGGACCACTGTCACGTTGCCCGCCGTCGAGCGAGCACGTGCGCGCTTCGACGACCAGGTTCGAACTGAAGAAGTGCCATCGCCTTCGCCGCCGAAATGAACAGGCCCTATCAACGGGCGCGAGAAAGTTCGACGGCGGATGTCGAGAACGTCGTCCCGGCTCCGTCCTAGGGGTGAGCGACCAACTAGGGTCGCAATTCCCGAAGGGAGAAATGTCATGGCCAAGTACCTGCTCCTCAAGCACTACCGAGGCGCTCCGGCGGCAGTCAACGACGTGCCGATGGACCAGTGGACGCCCGCCGAGATCGAGGCGCACATGCAGTACATGAACGACTTCGCGGCCCGCCTGGAAGACAGCGGCGAGTTCGTCGACGGCCAGGCCCTGGCGCCAGAGGGCGCCTGGGTCCGCTATGACGGCGAGGGCAAGCCCCCCGTGACCGACGGCCCGTTCGCGGAGACCAAGGACCTGATCGCGGGCTGGATGATCATCGACGTCGACACCTATGAGCGCGCCGTCGAGCTGGCCGGCGAGTTGTCCGCGGCGCCCGGCGCGGGCGGCAAGCCGATCCACGAGTGGCTCGAAGTTCGGCCGTTCCTGACCGCTGCGCCGACTGTCACCGAGTGATGGCCGCCGACGCGGTGGACGAGGCCGGGCTGCGGGACCTGATCCCCGGCGTCTTGGCGGCCCTCGTCCACCGCGGGGCGGACTTCGCGACCGCCGAGGACGCCGTCCAGGACGCACTGGTCCGGGCCGTCGAGACGTGGCCGAGCCAGCGCCCCGCCGACCCCAAGGGCTGGCTGATCACCACGGCGTGGCGTCGCTTCGTCGATCTCGCCCGATCCGACACCGCGCGGCGCCGCCGCGAGCTTCGGGTCTCCGACGAGCCATCACCCGGACCGACCGCGTCGGTGGATGAAACGCTGCAGCTCTACTTTCTGTGCGCGCACCCGAGCCTCACGCCCGCGTCGGCCGTCGCTCTGACGCTGCGGGCCGTCGGCGGCCTCACCACCCGCCAGATCGCGCAGGCCTACCTCGTGCCCGAAGCGACGATGGCCCAGCGGATCAGCCGGGCCAAACGCACCGTGGGCGACGTCCGGCTGGATCGTCCCGGAAACCTGCGCACCGTGCTTCGGGTGCTGTATCTGGTATTCAACGAGGGGTACAGCGGCGATGTCGACCTCGCCGCGGAGGCGATCCGGCTGGCCCGGCAGCTCGCCGCGACTACCGGTGACGCGGAAGCCGCGGGCCTGCTGGCCCTGTTCCTGCTCCACCACGCGAGACGACAGGCCCGCACGCGCGCCGACGGCAGCCTCGTGCCGCTGTCCGATCAGGACCGCGGTCTGTGGCGGCGCGACCTGATCGCCGAGGGCGTGGCCGTGCTTCAGGCCGCGCTGGCCCGCGACCGGCTCGGGGAGTACCAGGCGCAGGCAGCGATCGCGGCCCTGCACGCCGACGCGCAGGCAGCCGACGAAACCGACTGGGTGCAGATCGTCGAGTGGTACGACGAGCTGGTCCGTCTCACCGACAGCCCGATTGTGCGGCTCAATCGGGCCGTCGCCGTCGGTGCGGCGGACGGGCCGCAGGCGGGGCTCGCCGAACTCGCCGAACTCGACCCGGCGCTCCCGCGATACACCGCTTCGGCCGCCTACCTCCACGAGCGGGCCGGCGACCTCGCCACCGCGGCGCAGCTCTACGTGGAGGCCGCCGCGCAGGCGCAAAACCTCGCCGAGCGCAACCACCTCACGCTCCAGGCGGCCACCCTCCGCCAACGCCTCTCGGGCGAAGGCGGCTGAGTGCCCCTCACGATCTCAACGCATTCCCCGCTTCGACGTGGCAGCCAGGCCGGGGAGACGGGTTCGGGGTTGGCAACTGCACCTGTGACGTGGAGTCGCCTCTCGACCTCCCCGGACAGCCGTACACGCGCACGTCCCGGAGTGCCGCGCACCGAAGGTCCGGTGCGCGGCAGCTCTGGCCTGGGGATCAGCTCGAGAGGTCGTCGACTGATGCGGATTCGTTGCGGGACAGCGTGATTCCGAGATTGGCGGCGGTGCGATCGATCTCGTCGTCGTCGCCGCGGTGCAATTCGATGGCGGAGCCGGCAGAGAGGACCTCGACGTTGAGGCACAGCGACTGGAGTTCCTTGAGAAGCACTTTGAACGATTCCGGGATGCCCGGCTCCGGAATGTTCTCGCCCTTGACGATCGCCTCGTAGACCTTCACACGACCGACGATGTCGTCGGACTTGATGGTCAGCAGCTCCTGCAGCGTGTACGCCGCACCGTAGGCCTGCATGGCCCAGCACTCCATCTCTCCGAAGCGCTGACCACCGAACTGCGCCTTACCACCCAGCGGCTGCTGGGTGATCATCGAGTACGGACCGGTCGACCGCGCGTGGATCTTGTCATCGACCAGATGGTGCAATTTGAGGATGTACATGTAGCCGACGGCGACGGGGTACGGAAAGGGTTCACCGGTGCGGCCGTCGAACAGTGTTGCCTTACCGTCTGCCCCGACCATGACGTCTCCGTCGCGGTTGGGCAGTGTCGACGCCAGCAGCCCGGCGAGTTCTTCCTCGCGGGCGCCGTCGAAGACGGGTGTCGCGAGATTCGTATCCGGGCCCGCCGACAACAATTCCTCGGGCAATCGCTTCGCCCAGTCCGGACGAGCACCGTCCGCGATCTGAATGTTCCAGCCTGCCTTGCCGATCCAACCCAGATGGGTTTCCAGGATCTGGCCGATGTTCATACGACGCGGCACACCATGAGTGTTCAGGATGATGTCGACCGGAGTGCCGTCCGGCAGGAACGGCATATCCTCGGTCGGCAGGATCTTGCCGATCACACCCTTGTTCCCGTGCCGACCGGCCAGCTTGTCACCATCCTGGATCTTGCGCTTCTGCGCCACATACACCCGCACCAGCTCGTTCACACCCGGCGGCAGATCATCATCATCCTCACGAGAGAACACCCGAATACCGATCACCTTGCCCGACTCACCATGCGGCACCTTCAGCGACGTATCCCGCACCTCACGCGCCTTCTCACCGAAGATCGCCCGCAGCAACCGCTCCTCCGGCGTCAACTCGGTCTCACCCTTCGGGGTCACCTTCCCGACCAGGATGTCACCATCACGCACCTCGGCACCGATCCGCACGATGCCCCGCTCATCCAGATCCGCGAGCACCTCATCGGAAACATTCGGGATATCCCGGGTGATCTCCTCAGCACCCAACTTGGTGTCACGGGCATCGATCTCATGCTCCTCGATGTGGATCGAGGTCAGCACGTCCTCCTCCACCAGGCGCTGCGACAGGATGATCGCGTCCTCGTAGTTGTGCCCCTCCCACGGCATGATCGCCACCAACAGGTTCTTACCCAGAGCCATCTCACCGTTCTCGGTGCACGGCCCATCAGCCAGCACCTGACCGAACTCCACCCGCTGACCCTCATCCACAATCGGACGCTGATTCGAGCACGTGCCCTGGTTCGAGCGGTTGAACTTCCGCATCCGGTAGGACTTGCGGGTGCCGTCGTCGGCCATCACGGTGACGTAGTCGGCGGAAACCTCCTCGACCACACCCGCCTTCTCGTTCACCACCACATCACCCGCGTCCACGGCGGCGCGCAGCTCCATGCCGGTGCCGACGATCGGTGCCTCGGAACGGATCAGCGGCACGGCCTGCTTTTGCATGTTCGCGCCCATCAGGGCGCGGTTGGCGTCGTCGTGCTCGAGGAACGGGATCATCGCCGTCGCGACCGACACCATCTGACGCGGCGAGACGTCCATGTAGTCGACCTCGGCGGAATCAACCAGCTCGACCTCGGAATTCTTGCGACGCACCGCGATTCGCGCATTGACAAAGCGGCCCTTGGCATCGAGCGGCTCGTTCGCCTGCGCCACGACGTGCAGGTCTTCCTGGTCGGCGGACAGGTAGTCGACCTCGTCGGTCACCTTGCCGTCGATCACTTTTCGGTACGGCGTCTCGATGAAGCCGAACGGATTGACTCGCGCATATACCGACAGATAGCCGATCAACCCGATGTTCGGACCTTCGGGCGTCTCGATCGGGCACATCCGACCGTAATGGCTGTAATGCACGTCGCGGACTTCGAGACCGGCGCGTTCCCGGGTCAGACCACCCGGCCCGAGCGCGGACAGGCGACGTTTCTGGGTCAGACTCGCGAGCGGGTTCCGCTCATCCAGGAACTGCGACATCTGCGAGGTTCCGAAGAACTCCCTGATCCCCGCGACGACGGGGCGGATATTCATCAGCGTCTGCGGCGTGATCGCCTCGATATCCTGCGTCGTCATCCGCTCGCGGACCACGCGCTCCATCCGAGACAGCCCCACCCGCATCTGGTTCTGGATCAGCTCACCGACGGTGCGCAGCCGGCGATTACCGAAATGGTCGATGTCATCGACCTCGACCGGAACCTCGATGCCACCTGGTGCGGTCATCACCGAATCACCTGCGTGCAGGTGCAGCAGATATTCGACGATCGTGACGATGTCTTCCTCGGTGAGTACCCGTGCACCGAGGACTTCGCCGGTGTGGATGCCGAGCTTCTTGTTGATCTTGTAGCGACCGACACGCGACAGGTCGTAGCGCTTCTCCTTGAAGAACAGGTTCTCCAGCAGGGTCTGCGCGGACTCCTTGGTCGGCGGCTCACCCGGACGCAGCTTGCGATGGATATCGAGCAGCGCCTCATCGGTGCCCGACGTGTTGTCCTTCTCCAGGGACGTCATCATGATCCCGGAGAAACCGAACCGCTCGGTGATCTGCGCACTGCTCCAGCCGAGCGCCTTGAGCAGGACTGTCACGGGTTGACGGCGTTTGCGGTCGATGCGAACGCCGACGGTGTCGCGCTTGTCGATGTCGAATTCCAGCCACGCGCCGCGGCTCGGGATGACGCGCACGCTGTGCAGGTCCTTCTCCGTGGCCTTGTCGACGCTGTGGTCGAAGTAGACACCCGGCGAACGCACCAGCTGCGAGACGACCACGCGCTCGGTGCCGTTGATGATGAACGTGCCCTTGTCGGTCATCATCGGGAAATCACCCATGAAGACCGTCTGGCTCTTGATCTCACCGGTGTTGTTGTTGATGAACTCCGCCGTGACGAACAGCGGAGCCGCGTAGGTCATATCCTTGTCTTTACATTCCTCGATCGAGGCCTTGACCTCCTCGAAACGGGGCTCGGATAGCGTCAACGACATCGTTGCCGCGAAGTCCTCGATCGGGCTGATCTCTTCGAGTACCTCCGCCAATCCACCCGCAGAGTCGCCGCGCTCCGCTGCCCGTTCACGCCAGGCAGGCGCACCGATCAACCATTCGAACGAATCGCTCTGGACATCCAACAACCCTGGAACATCCAGGGGCTCACGGAGCTTGGCGAACGAGACCCGCTTCGGCGCCCCGGCGAATCCGGTATCGACGGGTATTCCGGCATTGACCTTGCTCTGAGTCGAGACTGCCAAGATGCGTCCTTCCAGCACCTCGCGCCGCCCACGCGTTCGCGCGGTCGTCACGGTATCTGCTTGTCCTGTGGGCCGTATTTCACATTGCGCACCGTGCCGGACGCTGCCCGAACATGACTCGACAACAACGGGTAGAAAAATGACACGCAGACAGTGCCACTTCTACAGTCATTTCGTATTTCGAGAGTTGGACAGCACGCGAGCCGACGCGAAGCACTAAATTACACCCAAAATCGACCGATGTCGAGGGCACAAACAAATAGACACCCGATTTCTGGTGTCTTCCCGCATTAATAGTGACATCTCAATATGCCATTCGTCAAGTCTATTAGCGGCAATCCGCCAACGCATTCACGCCGGCGGGACCTCGAGGTACCCGGCGTGGGCGGGTGGGCTGGCCCTATCGCGTCTACGGCACGGGACCGATCATGTTGTCGCGCTGAAGGTCTCGCCGCCGGACATGCGTGCTCTACGAATGCCGCACCGGCGCGAAGCCTTTCCCTGGTGACAGCATGGAACAGCAGATCGCCGCAGCGAAGCCAGCGGGCGCGAGCTGTCAGGCGAGTGCGGAACGGAGGTGGCGCTCGAGCACTTCGATGCGGTGGCGTTGGAGGTCGGCGAATTCCGGTGGGTGGTGGATCTCTACGCTCAGGCGGCCCGCGAAGGTGCTGATGACGCAGGTGCCGCCGCCTGGTTGTTGCGGGCGTCGGCCGGTCAGGTCCGGTTTCGCGAGCATGGTGGAGTGGAAGTCGTCGATGCGCAGGGCGTCCTGCTCCGGTAGCTGTGGGATGGTGCCCCAGTTGGTCGCGATCACCACGCCGGGGAGCGCCGGAGGGGGTGCGGCAGCCATGTCGGGGATGCTCAACGGAGTCCGTTGCACGATGCCTGCGGTCAAACCCGCATGCAGGGCTTCGCTGATGCCACGGGCCAAGTCGACCAGCGTCACATCGGCTTCGGGGGACAGGTAATTGGCGAAGCCGAGGACGTTCGTCCCCTCGGTGGCGTCGACTTCGGGGCTCATCCTGGTTCGCAGGTCGACGGAGTACAGGTAGAGCAATCCGCTCAGCGGTAGTTCGCGGATCTCGGCCTCGGTCCGCAGCAGTGCCGCCGACACCAGGCCGTGCACCGTGACGTTCTCCCGATGGCCGAGCTCGACCAGCGCCGCGGTCTCGTCTCGGCCGAACCGGGAACGGGTCGTGTGCAGCACGGGGTACTCGTCGTCGCGCGGCTGCGAAACCGGCGGCGCAGCGGTCGATTCGCCAGCGGGCGGCCCTCCGGGCAGTGCCATCTTCTCGATGCCCCGCGCCGCGAGCAGCTGCTCCACAGGCTCGGGGAACGTGTGCACCGGCAGGTCGAGCGAGCGCCCGGCGGCCGCGTCCCGGTACGCGGCCCACAGCGCGGTGACCACGGCGAAAGCGTGATAGGCATCCGCGATGCTGTGGTGGATCATGAGCGTGACGCCGGCGGTATCGCCTGCTCGCACCACGCACAATGCGCAAACGCCCACGCGCTGATCGAACTTCGCGTCGGTGAGCGGGATTTCGGGGTCCGCGTCGGCGACGAAGATCTCGGGGGTGGCCTCCGAGACAGCGAACGTGTGCCCGCCCCCTTCAGCCAGCTCGATGCGGGCGCGCAGAATCGGATGCGCGCGGGCGACGGCTTCGAAAGCGGCCGTCAGAGCCGCCAGGTCCAACGGGCCTGATACCCGCGCCGAATAACCGATGAAGACCTCGCCTGCGGCGAACATTTCTTCGCTCGGGGCAAGCCGGCGGATCACGTCGACCACGATCATGCATTCCCTTCGCTCTCGGCGAGACTAGCTCGAAGACGGTTGTCCGCGGAGACCATTCGGGAAAATCGGGCGAAGAGGACAGCCGGACCAGCGGAAACCGGCCATGCCACAACCGGAGAACTGGACCTGTCGGATGATCGGATCATTTGTTTAAGCTCCGAGAGGTCGAAAGCGAGCGGAGCATGTCAACAACCCATCTGATCCTCGTCCCTCGGAGCCGATCGGTGGTCGCGCGATGACGCGACGCGGGTGGGCACTGTTCCTGGCGATGGGCGTGATCTGGGGTGTGCCGTACGCGATGATCCGGATCGCGGTGGAGGACCTCGATCCGATCGTGGTCGCGTTCGGGCGCACGCTGATCGGCGGTCTGCTGCTACTGCCGATCGCGCTGTACCGCGATGCATTGGCTCCGGTGTTCCGGCGATGGCGGCCGCTGTTGCTCTACACCTTGGTGGAGATCACCGGTCCGTGGTTCCTGATCGGGTACGCCGAGACCACGCTGAACAGCTCGACCGTCGGACTGCTGATCGCCGCGGTTCCGCTGATCGCCGTCGTGATCGTGACCAAGCTCGGCCACGATCGGTTCGATGCGCGCCGGGTAACCGGCTTGCTCGTGGGATTCGCGGGTGTCGCCGCACTGGTCGGCCTGGACATCGACCTGGGGAATCCGGCGGCCATCGGCGCGATCGGCCTGACCACGATCGGGTACGCGATCGGCCCGATCATCATCAACCGCGCGCTCGCCGACCTTCCTCCGCTCGGTGTGGTCACCGGCTCGCTGCTGCTGGCCGCGGCGATCTACGCCCCGCTGGCGGGCTGGCTGTGGCCAGCGCACCTCACGGCCGATTCGGCGTGGTCGGTGCTCGGCCTGGCGGTGATCTGCACGGCCGTGGCGTTCCTGTTCTTCTTCGCACTGATCTCCGAAGTCGGTCCCGCACGCGCCACGGTGATCACCTACATCAATCCGGCGGTGGCGATCCTGCTCGGCGTGACGGCCCTGAACGAGCCGCTGACCGCGGGCATGGCGATCGGCTTCCCGCTGGTCATCCTCGGCTCGATTCTCGGCACCGCGCGCAGCCGGGACCAGACGTCCGGCGGCGTGCCCACGCCGGCCGCGCCGGAGGCGGTCGCCCCACTACCTGAGAGGTAATCGCGCTGCGGCGCGCCGCTGCCGAGAATGAGAGCGCGCCGCACAACCACGCGGTGTCGCTGAGAAAGGACCCGTCGTTGTCGGTCACGAAACCGACCACCCGTGCGGTGGTCGAAGAACTATTGCGCCGGATCGGTTCCGGCGATCCGGAGTCGGTCGCCGAGTTGTACGCCGAGCACGCGGATTGGCGCCTGAGTTGGCCCGAGGCCGAACACGGCCGCGCAGCGACACCTTGGATCCGGCACCGGTCGACCCGTGCCGACGCGGCGGCGCATTTCCGCTCGATCGCCGAACATCATGTGCCAGATGAGGTTGCCACACGCGTGGATCGTGTACTCGTCGACGGCGATGCCGCCGTGGTGCTCGGGGAGATTCGCCAGACCGCACGCCCGACCGGTCGCGCCTACCGCGCTCGCTTCGCGCTGCATCTCACCGTGGAGGACGGACTGATCACCCGGCACCACGTCTACGAGGACAGTCTGGCCGTCGCTCAGGCGTTCGATCCGACGGCGTAATACGCTGTTGAGAATGCCCGACTCGACCGAAGACTTCCCAGGCGAATTCACCGATGTCGCCGCCACACGCAACGCCTACGACGAGGTCGCCGACCTCTATGCCGACATCTTCAGACACCAGCTCGATGGCCAGCCGCTGGACCGGGCGATGCTCGCCGTGTTCGCGGAATTGGTGGCGGACAACGCTTCCGGGCCGGTCGCGGATCTCGGTTGCGGGCCGGGACGGGTGACCGCGCATCTAGCTACGCTGGGCGCACAAGTGTTCGGCATCGATCTCTCGCCGCGAATGATCGCGCTCGCGCGGGCGGAATTTCCACACCTCTCCTTCGACCAAGGTTCCTTGGAACGGCTACCGATCGGCAATGAGGAACTCGGCGGGATCGTCGCCTGGTATTCCTTGATCCACATCCCGCCTGATCGCATACCGCAGGTGTTGGACGAGTTCTATCGGGTACTCGCGGACAAAGGCCACGTGCTGCTGGCGTTCCAAACTGCCGATCTGTCCGATGCGGTGGAAGCCTTCGATCACAAGGTGACTCGTGCCTATCGATGGGCGCCCAAACGGCTCGCGCGTCTGCTCACCGACGCCGGGTTCACCGTGAACGCCCGTATGGTGCGCGAGCCGGGGGCCGACGAACGGTTCGGACAGGCCTATCTGCTGGCCTCGAAGGTTCGGTGATTCGCCGAACGCGGCGGGTCCGGTGCGGGTAAGTTGATCGTGTCGCGACGGTTTCATGGGCTGCGCGGGCCCGCCGACAACGTGGTCGATCGGAAGTCACAAAACTTTTCACCACTGTCGTCAGGGGGCGACCGTCATGGAATTCATCGCACCGGTCGATGCGGTATTTCTGCTCGCCGAGTCCCGCGAGCAGCCGATGCACGTCGGATCGCTGCAACTGTTCGAGCCGCCCGAAGACGCCGGCGCCGACTTCGCCGCGCACACACATGAAAAACTCTTACGCTGCACCGACATAGATCCGACCTTCCGCAAGCATCCCGCAACAATGCTCGGGTCACCGCAACTGGCCTGGACATATGCCGAGGACATCGAACTGGACTATCACGTGCGGCGGCTGGCCGTGCCGGGTCCCGGACGGATGGACCAACTCGTCGAGCTGGCCTCCGGACTGCACAGCAGCCTGCTCGACCGGCATCGCCCACTCTGGGAGATCCATCTGATCGAGGGTCTCGCCGACGGTCGGTTCGCGCTGTATTCGAAGATGCACCACGCGTTGATCGACGGCGTTTCGGCACAACGTCTTCTGCGGCGCACCTTGACCAGCGACCCGTCCTGCACCGCGGCGCCGGTGCCGTGGCATCTGCCCCGGGCACGGCGCAGGGCGGAGCCGTCCGGAGTGCGCGCCACTACGCGAAACCTGCTGTCGGCGGCGACTTCCGGCGCATCGCTGCTGCGCGCCGCCCGCGATGCCATGCTGCGACAGCAGCCTTTCGCGGCGCCGCGCACCATGTTCAACGTGCCGATCGGCGGTGCGCGCCGATCGGTGGTCCGGTCCTGGCCGTTGGAGCGGCTGCAGCAAGTCAAGAAAGCGACCGGTGCGACGCTCAACGATGTCGTGCTCGCCATGTCGGCGGGCGCGCTGCGCGGCTATCTGCTGGAACGAGACGCCTTGCCCGACAAGCCGTTGATCGCGATGGTGCCGGTGTCGCTGCGTTCCGATGACGACAACGAGACCAATGGGGTGAAAGTCGGCGCGGCGCTGTGCAACCTCGCCACCGATCTCGCCGATCCGCTGGAGCGGCTGCGCGTGGTCAGCGCGTCGATGCACGACAGCAAAGAGGTCTACCGCGCGCTGTCGTGCAACCAGACGATGGCGCTGTCGGCATTGATGCTCAGTCCACTGGCCCTCAATCTCGTGCCCGCGCTCATTCCGTGGACCAATCCGACGTTCAATATCGTCATTTCGAACGTGCCGGGCCCGCGCGAACCCATGTACTGGAACGGTGCGCGTCTCGATGCCAGTTATCCGCTGTCGATCCCGTTCGACGGGCAGGCGGTGAACATCACGCTGACCTCCAACGCGGGCAATCTCGATTTCGGCCTGGTCGGCTGCCGCCGCAGCGTGCCACACATGCCCCGGCTGCTCGATCACCTGGAGGACTCCCTCGCCGAGTTGGAGCGGGCCGCGGCCTGACACCGCGGCGGGGACTCCCTCGGAAAACTAGAACGTGTTACTGTCGATGCATGGTGCGCGGGCCAGTCGCGGACGCCGCAGCGGCTTTACGGCGATATCTGCAGCTTGCGGCGGAATCTACGTGCAGCTGGCCCGCCGCACCGTGCGCTGAATATGCAACTCGTTCTAGTAGACCTGCGCCGCACCGTTCGCGGCGGAGCAGTTAGGGAGACCAGCACGCCATGCGTACCGAAATCTGCGAACGGCTCGGGATCGAATTCCCCATCTTCGCGTTCACCCACTGCCGCGACGTGGCGGCCGCGGTCAGCAACGCCGGCGGACTCGGTGTGCTCGGTGCGGTCGGGTTCACCGCCGAGCAGCTGGAGGTCGAGCTGGCTTGGCTCGACGAGCACGTGCATGGCGTCTACGGCGTCGATCTGGTGATTCCGTCCAAGTACGAGGGCAAGGGGATCGATGGCCTCACCCCCGAGCAGTTGGAAGCGAAACTGGCCGAATTGGTCCCGCAGGGTCATCGCGACTTCGCCGAGAAGATCCTCGCCGACCATGGCGTCCCCGAGTTGCCCGAGAATGAGCACCACAACCAGCTGCTCGGCTGGACCGCAACCACCGCGGGCCCGCAGGTGGAGGTGATTCTGCGGCATCCGAAGGCGAAGCTGGTCGCCAACGCACTCGGCACCCCGCCCGAGGAGGTCGTCAAGCAGGTGCAGGAGTCCGGCAGGCTGATCGGCGCGCTGTGCGGTTCGGTCAAGCACGCGCTCAACCACAAGCGGGCGGGCCTGGACTTCGTGGTCTGCCAGGGCACCGAAGGCGGCGGCCACTGCGGTGAGGTCTCCTCGCTGGTGCTGTGGCCGCAGGTGATCGATGCGGTCGGCGATCTGCCGGTGCTGGCCGCGGGCGGCATCGGCAATGGCCGCCAGGTGGCCGCGGCGATGGCGATGGGCGCTGCGGGCGCGTGGACCGGCTCGCTGTGGCTGACCGTCGAGGAGGCCAACGTGCCGCCCGCGCAGATGCAGACCTACATCGAGGCCACCAGCCACGACACCGTGCGGTCGCGCGCCTGGACCGGCAAACCCGCCCGCATGCTGCGCAACGACTGGACCGAGGCGTGGGAGCGGGCCGAGACGCCGGACCCGCTGCCGATGCCGCTGCAGATGATGGTCGCCCTGGACGGCGTGAAGCGCGGCCATCGCTACCCGGAGGCGGCCAAGGACGTCAACTTCAACCCGGTCGGTCAGATCGTCGGCATGATGAACCGGGTGGAGCGCTCCGCCGACGTGGTGAACCGGCTGATCGAGGAGTACGTGGAGGCGTGCGAACGTCTCAACAAGCTCAACGGGGGGATCTGAGTCGTCCGAAGGCATTGCCCGGAGGAGATCAGGTCGGCGATGCCCGCAGTACGGCCGCGCGGCATCCCGCCCGGTCGGGTCCCGCAACACGGACGCATGGACGATATCCGCGCCGCCAACGGCAGGCCGCAAGGCGGCGAGTTGATCCAGCTCGCGGCGCGCCGGGCATCGCGATCGTGCTGCGCCGAGCGGGGATTCGCGACGATCTGAATCGGACCTCGGACCGTGGCCCGTTGCCTGCGCGACCTCGGCGGACACGCTACTTCGACGACCCAATGTCTGAGACATACATGCGGACTACCCCGGCTGCATGGCAGCCTGTTCAGGCTCAGCCGACGGTATTCGCTCGGAGCGTTGCCCATTCGCGTCCCAGACGCGTTGTGCAGCGTACGAGAGACAGTAGCTATGCCGTAGCGGCACGCGGCTCGTCGAGAGCCTGCTCGACGCTGCCGACCAACTCCTCGAACCGCGCGATGACCTTCTCGTGGTACATGCCGAACAGATCCTCGAACAGCGCCAGCTGCGCTTCGGTCGGCCCGGACCCGGAGTCCCACACCGCGGCGAGGGCCCGCCACACGAGGACGTGCAGGTCGGGCGCCCCCGCGAAGTACGCCTCGACCGCCTCCGGCACCTCGAGCACCATCTCGCCGATCGAGTTCAGGATCGCGCGCTGCATGGTGAGACCGAGCGCGGTCAGCAACCTGCGCACCAGCGCGACCTCGATGGTCAGGAGCTGCCGCAGGTCCGGAGCGTCCTGGCGGGCAATCGATTCGAGCTCGTCGATCGAGGCCTTCCACGCGGCCGTGTCGATCGGCTGCTCGCCACTGGTGTAGGTGAGCAGCGCCCCGAGCACGAGATTGCGCTCGACGTCCACGATGTCGCGGAACATCTCGATCGCGATGTCCGGCATAGGAATCGAGAAACGGAACAGCTGACGGTATAGGTCGACGCCGCCGGACTCCCGGACGTCACGAATCGTGAATCCCTTGCCACGCCGCGCTTCGACGAAACCGTACGACTCCAGCCGACCCAAGGTCAGCTGCGCCGTCGCGCGGTTCATGTCGAACTCTTCGGCGACCTGACGCACCGACGGCATGAGATCCCCCGGTTGATATTCCCCCGCGGCAACCCGGCGCGCCAGCTCGTCGGCAACGTCGGCGACCACCGTCTGGGATCCCATCGAAGTCACCTTTCGACTATTTTCGAACACGTCCCAGACAGTCTAGGCCCTACTGTTCGGTACTGCACCTGTGTCACACTTGTCCGCGCAACTGTGAGGTGACTCATGACTTTCCGTCCCTTCGGTGAACGCCCCGAGGAGGGGTTCCCGGGCACGCGATCCCGGATTTTCGCGTCGCGATCCTACGATAAACCTCCAGTTCGCAGCACAATTCGCGGCGCCAAGCTCGCCGCGCTCCCTATGGCCTACGTCGGACGTCGGGCGACGGGCGTCGGTAAACGCGCCCTCGGCAAATCGGCCGAAGAAGTCAATCGCGACATCCAACTCCGCACAGCGCAGCATATTTTCGAAGTACTCGGCGAGCTGAAGGGCTGCGCCGCGAAACTCGGCCAGCTGCTGGCCATCTACGAGCTGGCGCTGCCGCAGGAGCTCGCCGAGCCGTATCGGATCGCGCTCAGCCGACTCCAGGACGCCGCGCCCGCCATGCTGCCGCACACGGTGCATGCCGCCATGGCGGCCAGCATGGGCGAGCACTGGCGGTCGCAGTTCCGCGAGTTCGACGACCGGCGCGCCGCAGCGGCCTCGCTCGGCCAGGTGCACCGCGCGGTCTGGCACGACGGCAGACAGGTCGCGGTCAAGGTGATGTACCCCGGCGGCAGGGAGGCGGTGGCCGGCGATCTGGACCAGCTGCGCCGAATCTCCTATCTCGCAGCGGTATTCCTGCCCGGCGCGGACATCAAGTCGGTGACCGAGGCGATCTGTGCGTCGGTCACCGAAGAACTCGACTACGCCGCCGAGGCCGACCATCAAAGGGCTTTCGCCGCCGCCTACGCCGAGGATCCGGATTTCTACGTGCCCGACGTCGTCGCGCAGCACGGCGACGTACTGATCAGCGAATGGATCGAGGGGACGCCGGTGCCGCGGATCGTGGCCTCCGGGTCGCGGTCGGAGCGAAACCGGGTCGGCATGCTCATGGTCCGCTTCGTGACCTCGGGCTGGGGCCGCCACGGTCTGCTGTACGCCGATCCACACCCGGGGAACTTCCGGGTGCTGTCGGACGGCCGGCTCGGCGTGGTGGACTTCGGCGCGTGCTGCGCGTGGCCGCCAGCGGGTTTCGACGAGCTGACCCTGGATTACTGCAAGGCGATCTTCACCGGCGGCCCGGAAGCCCTGGCGGCCGCCACACGCAGGCACGGATTCGTGGAAACCGGACGGGCCTTCGACAGCGAGGCGCTCTACGCCGCGATCAGCCCGTGCGGCGAGCCGCTCCGCCACCCGACCTACCGACTGACCACGCGCTGGCTGCGCAGACAGGTGCTGCGCACGACAAACCCCCGGCTGACCAACGTGGTGCGGCAGATGACCATGCCCGCGTACTTCACTCCGTTCGCCCGCTCGTTCCTCACTCTGGTCGGCGTGCTCAGCCAGCTGGAAGCCGAAGGGCCCTATCGTGCGGAAATCCTTCGCTGGCTGCCGGAATTGGCCGCGGCATTCACTCACGACGAGGAACCGGCGTGCACCACGCGGCCGGTGGATCTGGGTGCGGTGCGCAGGCGGCGGGCCGAAACAGGCGAGCGCAGCTGGTCCGTCGGTTGACTCGGTCGGCAACGCGCACAACCGCGTTCGCTGCGCCGAGCGTGGCACGGGTGCGATCAGCCCGACAACCACTCCCGCCACCGTGGCGCGATCAGTGCGGTGATCTCGTCGTAGCCCGCCGCCCCCGGATGCGCGCCGTCGCCAGCACGCACCTCGGCGGCCCACACCGCGTTGTCGTACAGCGGCTGGTGCACGCGCACGTAAGGCACGTCCGACGCCGCGCAGGTCTGTGCGAACCGCTCGTCGAGCGCGGCCGTGCGGGCATTGTGCTCGGCGTCCGCGACCGGCGGCGGGGCGACTACGAGCACGCGCCAGCCTCGCTCAGCGGCCCGCGCGAGCAGGTTCCCCAGATTGGCCACCGAATCCGCGGGCGCTACCCGCTGTCCGCCGTTCTCGTACATGGCATCGTTCACGCCGAACGACAGCACCACCCTGGCGTCCACACCCTCGGGCAGCCGCGGGGAACACTCGATCAGCCAGCGGTCCATGATGTCGGCCGAGGTCTGCCTGCGCACGCCGAGGTTGTAAGCGGTCAGGGGCACACCCTCCGCGTGCGCCGCGGCCGCGAGCCGGCCCGCCCAGCCCAGGCAGCGTGGATCGCCGACCCCGGCGACGTACGAGTCTCCGACGAAACACACACGCAGATCACGGCTCACCCGCACGATCCTCGCAGCGCCGAGACCCGCCCGCGCGCACCGGGTGCGGGCAATATGATCGCGGAGGGTCAGACCGGGAGGGAGTAATGGTGACAACCGAGTCGGCGCTCGCGACATCGGCGGTTCCGCAGTGGTTCGCGGAGTTGTTCGCTCATCGGCGCTGGGTCCGCCGGAGCCAACCGTTTCCACACGTGTACGCCCGCGACGTCTTCGTTCCCGAGTTCTATCAGCGATTGTCCGATGAAGTGCACCGGGTTCGCCGCGACCGTCCCGAACTGTTCGGTTCGGTCGCCGACGGTTACAGCGCGGACGGAATCCGGCTGGCCGACCTCCGCGACGGCCCGCTCGCGCTGTTCAGCTCCCGGGAATGGCACGATCTGGTCGCCCGGCTCGGCGGAGTCGAGGCGACCGGCGATATCGAGGGATCGGTGCACCATCATCGGCCGGCCAGTCCGTTCGGCTGGCCGCACAACGACCTCAACCCGGCCTGGTTTCCCGGACCGGCTCCTGGCCCCGGCGAGGTACGGCTGCCCGACGGCACGGTCGACACCAAGACCGGGGCCCGCGCGCCAGGCGTTGTCGCACGCGAGACCGTGCGCGCCGTCGCGGTGCTGTTCTATCTGGGCAACCCGGGTTGGCAGCCCGGTGACGGCGGCGAGACCGCGCTGTACAACCACGTCGCCGACGACGCCACGCTGCCCTCGGTGACTCTCGTTCCACCGCTGGACAATTCGATGGTCCTCTTCGAGGTCACCCCCCGCAGCTGGCACACCTTCGCGGGCAACAACGCGAAGGACCGTAACAGTGTGGTGATGTGGGTGCATCGCACCAAGGCGGACGCCGAACGGCGCTGGGGAGGAGACAAGATTGTCCACTGGTGAACGCCGCGTCTGCCTGCTCACCGGCGCGAGTGGCACGCTGGGCGACGCCTTCTGCCGCGCCTACTATCGCGACTACGACATCGTCGCCGTGTGTCGCACCCACACGCCCGCCGCGCCTTCGCAACTGGAGTGGTACGTCGATCCGCTGGCGCCGGATGCGGCAGTGCCGGAGAACGATTCGCGCATCTTCGTGGTGCGCTCCGATCTGACGCAACCGGGCGAGGTAGAACGAGTCGTCGACCTTGCGCTGGCTCGATTCGGCCACGTCGATCTGCTGGTGAACAACGCGGCGCACATCCGGCTCCACCCGCGCGGCATTGTCGACGGCGACGCGGCGCTGGCCGACTTCGATCCACATTTCGCGCTCAATGTGGGTGTGCCGCTGCGTTTTTCGGCACGTTTGGCACAGCGATGCTGGTTGCACGCCGGCCCCGAGAACCGCGCGCGCAACCGCAACATCGTCAATGTCTCGAGCATCTCCGGATCGGAGGTGTACCCCGGACAGACGCTGTACTCCGCGTCGAAGGCCGCGCTGAATCAGCTGACCCGCAATATCGCCGCCGAGTTCGCCGAGTTCGGTGTGCGTGCCAATGCCATCGCGCCCAACAGTTTCCCCACCCTGGTGCCCACCGAGCAGGTCGCTCGCGCGATCGTCGAGCTCGACGCGAGCGACGGGACCGGTGCGGTGTACGGCGTCGGCGTCGAGCTGAACCAGGTGGACGAGGCGGACGGCCTCTCCCTCCGGCTCGCCGACGCCGACCCGTAACCGCCGGTTACTCGCCAGGTTCGAGGCCGGTGGCCCGCTCCGACAACGTCCACAATCGCTGTGCGAGATCGGCGTCGATCGCCTGCTTGTTGCTCGGCGGCTCGAGTTTGAACCGGTGGAAGTAGTGGCCGTTGATCGCCGCGCCGTCCGTGGTAGTGGCCAGGTGCACCAGCGGCTCGGCGCCCTTGTCGGGGCGGATGAAGAACGGGCGCGACAGTGGGGACCGGATGAACCAGCCGAGACCGAGCGGGGCGTTGTCGTAGACGTGGGTGGCGACCGCGCCAGGGTGGAAGGCCGCTGTGGTGAGTCCGGTGCCCGCAGTGCGGCGGGCCAGTTCCCTTGTGAACAGGATGTTCGCCAGCTTCGACGCGCCATACGCGCCGAGCTGGTTGAACGGCCCCGTCGGTGCGTTGGCCGTGTCCAGATTCAACTTGGCCATCCGGTAGGTCGTGCTCGAGGTGTTGACCACTCTGGCCTGCGACTGCTTCAGGCGCTCCAGCAGCAGGTTGGTCAGCAGGAACGGCGCCAGGTGGTTGACCTGGAAGGTCAGCTCGTTGCCGTCGTCGGTGACGGTGCGCTTGGGCCAGGCACCGCCTGCGTTGTTGGCCAGCACATCGATGCGCTGATACCGGTCGAGCAGCTGATCGGCCAGCTTGCGCACGTCATCGAGCCGGGCGAAGTCGGCGATGAACGGCTGCGCGCCGGCCTTCGCCGCCACCTCGGCCGTGCGTTCCGGCGACCGGCCCACCACCGCGACGGTGGCGCCGCGAGCCGCGAGCCGCTCCGCCGCCGCGGCGCCGATGCCGGAGCTCGCGCCGGTCACCACCACCGTCTTTCCAGTCAAGTCCTTGTCCTGCACTGCCATTTCTGCCTCCCGAGCATCGGCTATGTGACCCGATCGTCTTCGGATCCGGCGGATTCGGCAAGTGTCGCCCCGCCCGCGTAGTGCCCGGCGATCTCGTCGCTGGTCGTCAGCCACACCCCCGGATGGGTCGCCACGTAGTCGAGCGCTTGGTCCAGGTACTTGATCCGGAACGCCTGGCCGATCACGAACGGATGCAGAGCGAGCGCCATGACGCGGCCGCTGTCGGCCGACTCGGCATAGAGCTGGTCGAGCTGATCACGGACGATCTGCACGAAATCCGGACCGCTGGTGGCCTTGCCCAGGAACAGGGTGTTGTCGTTGAGTTCCACCGAGTAGGGGACGCTGAGCACGCCCGGCACGGACAAGCGATAGGGCTGATCGTCGTTGGTCCAGTCGAGCACATAATCCAGGCCGAGTTCGGCGAGCAGTCGCGGGGTCTGGAAGGTCTCGGTGAGCGCGGGACCCATCCAGCCGCGGGGCCTGCGGCCGGTCGCCCGTTCGATGGTCGCGACCACGTCGGCGAGATGGGCGCGTTCCTCGTCCACCGCCATGTCCGCCTGGAAGATGGAATTGTTCTTCCCGTGCGCCAGCCACGCCCAGTTCCGCCGCACGCCCGCGGCGATGATCTGTGGATTATGTTCGGCGACATCGGAATTCAGTAGCGCACTGGCCCGGATGCCGTGCCGGTCGAGCACGTCGATCACCCGCCAGATGCCGACCCGCGGCCCGTAGTCGCGCCAACCGTAGTTCAGCGGATCGGGCGCCAGCCCGGCCGTGCCGGGAAAGATGCTCGTGCTGGGCCGGTCCACCTGATAGTGCTCGACGTTGAGACCGACGTAGAACGCCACCCTCTCGCCGCCGGGCCAGCGCACCGGCGCGCGGTCGACAATCGGGCTGTAGTCGAAGAGTTCGTTGTCCATGTCCCACATGCTCGATCCTGACACCGATGTCAGGATCAACCTCGAGTGTGGGTGATCTAGGGCACAGCCGGTCGCCGGGTCTCGACACCGCCGAGAACCTCGCCGCCACACTGGCCGGTATCGTGCAGCAACGTAACAACTGATCTCGTACTCACGTGGGTAACTCGCCGGGTACGCCCAGAACAGGAGTGGCACCCAACGCAGGACCTGAACGCACATCCCGCGCCACCCAACCAGTACGGCCTGAATTCCCGGAGAGGCGGAGGTGTCACCCAACCCAGGACCTGAACGCACATCCCGCGCCACCCAACCAGTACGGCCTGAATTCCCGGAGAGGCGGAGGTGTCACCCAACCCAGGACCTGAACGCACATCCCGCGTCACCCGACTGGTACGGCCTGACGATCCGGAGCGGCGCAGGAGCGGGCGGGAAATCCCGGTCACGGGGAGCCTGCTACAGCCGTTGATCCGGCGGACGAGCGATATCGTCCGGGTCGTCCTCGCGATCCTGGGGGTGGCGATCGTCGTCGCGGCCTCACTGATCACCCGGCCGGAATGGCTGGCACTGGAGCGTTCGGTATCCAATATCGTCGGTTTCCTGAATCCCGCCCAGTCGAATCTGGTGTACCTGGTCTACGGCATGGCGATCCTGGCGCTGCCGTTCGCGATCCTGATCGAGCTGATCATCGGCAGGCAGTGGAAGCTGCTGGCCGGCTACGCCGCGGCAGGCGTGGTCGCCGGGCTGCTGCTGTCCATCACCGGCACCGGCCTGTCCGCGCCGGTATGGCACCTCCAGGTGCCGGACCGGTTGGACACATTCCTGTCCCAATTCCTGGACGATCCCCGCTGGATCGCGATGATCGCCGCGATGCTCACCGTCTCCAGTCCCTGGCTGCCCATCCGGCCGCGGCGCTGGTTGTGGTTCCTGCTGCTCGCCTTCGCGCCGATCCACTTGGTGGTCAGCACCGTGGTCCCGGCGCGGGCGATGTTCGGGCTCGCGGTCGGCTGGCTGGTGGGTGCGGTGATCGTGCTCGTGGTCGGCACGCCCGCGCTGGAGGTTCCGCTCGACGCCGCCGTCCGGGTGCTCGCCAGGCGCGCCCACGCCGTCACCGGGTTCACCGTGGTGCATCCGGCCGGCCGCGGACCGCTGGTGCTGGCCGCCGCCGTCGAGGGGCCGGAGCGCGAGCTGGTCGTCGAGATGTTCGGCAAGAACCAGCGCAGCTTCGGAGCGCTGCGGACGGTGTGGCGCTGGCTCACCTTCCGCAGCAGCGAAACCGCGGCCATCCACGGTTCCATGCACCGCGCGGTCGAGCACCGCGCGCTGATGGCGATCGCGGTCGGTGACCTCGGGCTGGCCAGCTGTACTCCGGTCGCGGTCGCCGCGCTCTCGCGTGGCTGGATGCTCTTCGCCTACACCCAGCCGCGGGGCAAACCGATCACCGAGTCGGCCGACGAGGCGCTGCCCGGTCTGTGGCAGGCACTCGACAGCCTGCACCAGAAGCAGATCTCGCACGGAGATCTGCGACCTATCGACATCCGCATCATCGACGGAGCGACCGCTTTCGGCGGCTTCGGCAGCGCCGAGTTCGGGGCATCGGACGCACAGATGCAGTCCGACATCGCCCAGTTGCTCGTGACAACCACCGCCGTCTTCGGCAAGGAGCCCGCGGTGCGCGCGGCAATCGGCACCCTCGGCGAATCGCGGGTGCTCGCAGCGGCGAGCCGATTGACCAAGTCGGCCATACCCACCGGGATTCGCAAGTCGCTCCCGGAATGGAAGCGCGCGCTGTCCGACGCGCGCGAGGAGGTGCGCAAGCAGACCGGACAGGACCGGATCGAGGCCGAGCAGATCACCCGGTTCTCCCGCAACCAGATCATCCAGCTGGTGCTGCTGATCGGTCTGGTGTACGTCGCCTATCCGTTCATCAGCGCGGTGCCGACCTTCTTCACTCAGCTGCGCACGGCGAACTGGTGGTGGGCGCTGCTCGGACTGACGGTCTCGGCGCTGACCTACGTCGGCGCGGCGGCGGCGCTGTGGGCCTGTGCGTCCGGTGCGGTGAGCTTCCGGAATCTGGTGATCATGCAGGTTGCCAACACTTTCGCCGCGACGACCACCCCCGCGCGCGTCGGCGGGCTCGCGCTGAGCGTCCGTTTTCTCCAGAAGGGCGGCATCGGCGCCGTCCGCGCCACGGCCGCGGTGGCGCTGCAACAGGCGGTGCAGGTGATCACGCACGTCAGCCTGCTACTCGCGTTCAGCATCGCGGCGGGTACCTCAGCGGATCTGTCGCACTTCGTCCCCGACGCCACGGTGCTGTACCTGCTCGCCGGTGTCGGCGTCGGCATCGTCGGCACCTTCATGTTCGTGCCGAAGCTGCGCCGCTGGCTGAACAACGCGGTCCGGCCGCAATTGCAGGAAGTGCTCGGCGAACTCGCCGATCTGGCCCGCGATCCCAAGCGCTCCGCGGTGATCGTCCTCGGCAGCGCCGCGATCACCCTGGGCCTCGCGGGCGCGCTGTGGGCCAGTGTGGAGGCGTTCGGTGGGGGCACGACCTTCATCACCGTCACCATCGTCACCATGATCGGCGGCACCCTGGCCTCGGCCGCGCCGACCCCGGGCGGCGTCGGTGCGGTCGAGGCCGCGCTGATCGGCGGTCTGGCCGCCTTCGGCTTGCCCGCGAACATCGCGGTGCCCTCGGTGCTGCTGTATCGCGTGCTCACCTGCTGGCTGCCGGTGTTCTGCGGCTGGGCCACCATGCGCTGGATGACCGCGAGGGACCTGATCTGAGCGGCTGCCTCGCCTCCGCTCGGCCCGGCGCGGGCTATGGACGGACTCCGTCCGGCAGCGCCCACTCTGCGGCTGCCTCGCCTCCGCTCGGCCCGGCGCGGGCTATGGACGGACTCCGTCCGGCAGCGCCCACTCTGCGGCTGCCTCAGCCTCCGCTCGGCCCGGCACGGGCTATCGACGCACTCCGTCCGGCAGCGCCCACTCTGCGGCTGCCTCAGCCTCCGCTCGGCCCGGCACGGGCTATCGACGCACTCCGTCCGGCAGCGCCCATTCTGCGGCTGCCTCCGTCCGGCTGCGTCCTTACGGCTTGGTGGCCAGCAGCACTCCGGTTGCGGGGCGCACCGCGACGAACTGCACGTCCTCGAATCCGCTCGCGCGCAGCACGTCCCGGTACCGGCGGATATCGATGCTCGCCAAGTGGTCGCCGTTGTCGTGCGCCGTATCGTGCGTGCGGTGCGCGGCGAAGCGGGCCATAACGCGCACGGCCGTGGAAAGAACCGGGCCGGTCGGGTGCGTATCGGCGAGCAGCAGTCTGCCGCCAGGTCGCAGCACCCGGAACATCTGCGCGACCGCGTCGGAGCGGTGCGCCGCGGGGATGTGGTGCATGGCGAAGGTCGAGGTCACCAGATCGGCGGATGCGTCGGGCAGCGGAAGAGATTGCGCCGTCCCGAGTTCGAACCGGCAGTGCGTCAGGTCGCGGGAGCGCGCGGTCGCGTAGTCGATCATCTGCGGCGACGGATCCACGCCGGTGACCTGGCCGCCCCGGCGCGCCAGCATCCGAGCGAAATCTCCTGGACCACAACCGATATCGACGACTCGAGCGCCGGATGCCGGGCGCGCCAACTCGGCGAGACGTACGTTCAGGCGCCCCCCGCGACCGAGCAGGAACGCGGCTTTGAACGCCCGGTAGCGGCGCGGCTGGGTGAGCAGAACGCCGATGTCGTCGTCCTGCGGAGCAATGGCAGACTTGGGTTCGTTTCCGGTCATATGTTCAGGATCAGCGGAGATAGCCGTCGTTGACCAGGGACAATACCGCGGAGATCATCCGCAACCGGACACAGATGGAACATTTGTTCAGGAGGAATCGTGTCGGATGGTCAGGACACCACGGATAGCACCGATCGCCGGGTCCGGCGCACCAGGACCTCACTGCACCAGGCGCTGATCGAGCTCATGCTCGATCGCGCCTACGACCGGATCACCGTCCGCGACATCCTGGATCGCGCCGACGTCGGACGCTCGACGTTCTATGCGCACTACCGCGACAAGGACGATCTGCTGCTGCGCAGCAGCACCGATTACCTGCGTGCAGCCATGGACAAGGCGGACGCGGGCACCGACGCAGCTGAACCGCTCGCGCCGGTGCGCACCCTGTTCCGGCTGGCCGCCGACAACCCTGAGGTGTACCGAGCGCTGCTCGGCCGCAAGAGCGGCACCGTACTGCTGCGGACGACCAGAGTGATGGTCGGGCAGATCCTCGCCGAGCGGCTGGGCGACCGGCTCGCGATGCCGGAGGACGAGTTCACGACGACCGTGACATTCTTGTCCTGGGGCGTGGTCGGCATGCTCGGCGCCATCGCGGAGCCGCATCCACCGCTCTCGGCCGAGGAGGCATACCAGCACGTGGTCGAGTTGGTCGGCCCCGGTTTGACCAGCCGGGTCCGCGGCGGCTGAGCCGACGCCGTCAGGCTGGAGCCCTTCGGCAAGTTTGACGAATCCTTGCCACACAAGCCCTGATTCCTTGACGGAGCCCATACGGCCGAACTCATAGCCTGGGAAATCGTGCGCCCAACTCCCTGGCAGATCAGAGAATCCCGACCTGAGCAGGTCGGCTCAGCTGGTGGCGCAGCACGACGTCGATCGGATCACGCGCAGCTGCGGGCGGTGCTCGAATCAAGGCGGCGTGCCGTGATGAGCGGCGGAACTCGGCTGCGGGCAGTGTTCGACGGAAACAGGGGTTACCTGTTCGCCGCGGTCGGCTGCGTCATCACGTTTGTCCTGATGTTTCAGCCATGGCTGAGCACGAACACAGGCGGAACCGACGGTGCGATCCACGCGAACGCCTTCGGCCGACTCCATGTGACCACCTTCTGGGTCGATCTCTGGGCGCAATCATCAGTGCCCAATCCGAAGGCCAGCGGAGCGTGGGGCATCCTCACCAGCGCTGCGATCATCATCGCCGTTTGCAGTGTGGCGATCAACAGCGTGGCCCGCATCAAGGCCCTCACCTATCTGACAATCGTTGCCACGGTCTTCGTCGCGGTTTTCACCGTCGCCACCGCGCTCTACCTCAACAGCAGAGGCGATGACCTGACGCGAATGGTTTCCTACGGCAGGGCCCGAGATCCGGGTACACAGGCCGGATTGCTGATCCGATGGGTCAAGGGCCACAACAACTATCCGGCGCCCGGGTTCCGCTCGATTTCCTACGTCACAGCCAGCCTCACCTGGTATGCGATACTCGCCAGCGCGATTTCGCTGCTCTCCGCTGTCGCTGCCATCGCTCAGTGGATACATGGACGCAAGAACCGCCCACTCTGAAATCACCGGCCAGGGCGAGCAGCTCGTAGTGTGCGGCCCGAACGCAACCGCTGCCTACACTGCAACGCCACGCTGACGAGACAACCAGGTGAGTATGGTTCAGCGAGCGTAGTGAAATGGCGGCGTCCCGAGCGCCTTCGGCGACCATTTGCCTACCGGGATCAGCCGCAACCGCTGGTTGTCAGCTGATGGCTGAGGGTTCCACAGTCAGGTCAGCGGCGGTCGAACTGGCCGTCGGCGACGCCCTTGGTGAAGGCGTCCCATTCGTCGGCGTTGTAGAGCAGCGCGACGCCTTGGGCGGAGATCGTGGCTCCGCCGTCCTGGTGGAGGGAGACGGTCACGCCTTCGTCCAGGGTGCCGGAATTCGCGCTCAGGGCGAGATCGAGAAAGGCGGGCCACATCGCGGGCGAGACGGAAACGACCGGCTGTTCTGCCGCAGGGCCGGTGTACTTGCTGTCACGGATGAGCACGGTATCGGTGCGGTGGGCGACCTCGACGCAGGACGTTTCCGAGCCGGAGAATGTGGACTTGAACCAAGCAGTGCTCATGTAGTCACCCTATCTAACGAGCAATCTGCTCGATCAGGCGTAACGATTTTTCTCTGCTGAGCGCGGTCGAGTGAACTCGGTTGTACAGGTAGTCGAGTTCGCCAACTCGCTTGGCGTCCTCCACAACTTCGCCATACAGGGCGGTTTCGAGCCAGCCGAGTGTTGGCAGCCGCGGACTCGCGAAGTCCAGAAGGTGGAAGGTAGCCGCGTTGAGCCCAGCAATTGAGCCCTTGGCATCGAACGGGATAACGCGAAGGTCGTCCCCGACCAGATGAGCCGGACGTGCATCTCCGCTTCGTCTACGTCGGGGCGACAGGCGACTTGGTCATCGACCGCTGTGCGTGCGAGACAGCGGCGCGTGGCTTTCTCGACGCCTGGGGCCGCAGCCACTCCCCAGGTCTGACGGTCTTCGTGGTGAACGACGGCCGAACCGACTTCCAACGATTGAATTGTGAGTTCCTATGGGCACAACCAGGTCCGTCGCGATCCAGCTCGCCTGGCAGCGCCGCGATCTCTACGAGGGCGAATTCGGGCTCCGATCGACAGTCGACCCCGACCTCGGGGCACTGTGGCTCGAAGCCGGACTCGATACCGGAGTGCGGGTAGTCGGCATGCCCGGTGCGATCGGCCGAGTGATGCGAAACGGGCTGTTGCGGTCGGAGATCCACGCACCGGTCATTTCGCACGCCGACACCGGCTGCGCCTGTGGACGATCGCGGCGCTGGCAGTTCCTGTCCGCCGCCGCGCCGGAGGACGTTCAACACATCCGGGGAATCAGCAATGATCCGCTGCTGGTGGTGCACAAGGTGAGCGCCTACCTCGGTATGCGGGTGCGCCTTCCGGCCCCTGGCGACCCGCGCCACGTCTGGATCGACCCGCCGGTACCGGGGGAGATGCCGTATTTCGGAAACTTCGTCGACCGCGTTCGGCACGTCTTCACCCAGATGACCGGAAACGAGGTGCGGTGATGCCGGAGCCGGATGCTCTCCAGGTGATCGAGCCGTGAGCATCGCGGTCTTCGCATGCACGGCCATTTCCATTCTCGTGCAGATCGGTTGTTACCTCGGGGCCATCTGGGTGCTCGAGCGTCGATTGGACCACGAGCTGGCACCGCCGCGTCGCCCTTTGCCGCCGGAGGTGTTACGGGTGCTCACCGAAGCGGGAGTCGTCATCCCACTGCCGTCCGCAACGTTCGCCTTGCGGATTTCTCCGTCCGAGTTGAACAAAGCCGCTGGTTAGCGGGGCGAATGGCCGAGGGCTACAAGAACTTCACGTAGCGAAGTGACGCCGTCCGAAGCGAGGAAGTGACCGGCTCCGGGAACCACCTCTGCGGAAGTTCCGAGGAGGTTGGCAAGACGGTCGGTGTGACCGACGGGAACCAGGGGGTCCGAGTCGGACCGGATAACCGTGAGTCGACCGATGTGGTTGCTGAGCCCCTCCACATCGCAGCCGTCTCCGATGTATGCGTTCAGTTCCGGGAGCGCGGGCAATTGGTCGACGAATCCGGACACCAGCACGAGGGTGCCGACGTGCCAGGGCTCCGGAAGTGAGCGCAGATAGCGCAGCACGGTCAGACAGCCCAAGCTGTGCGCGACGATAGTCGAGTTCTCGTCAACAGTGCCCACCTCGGCGCGGACGGCCTCCGTCCACTGCACCTGGTCCGGCTCTTGTGGATTCGGAAGAGCCGGAACCGTGGTCGGAATGCCTACCGCCTCGAGTTGCCCGGCCAGCCAACCAAACCAGTGATCTTCGGGCGATGCAGAGTAACCGTGGATGATCGAGGCCCGCCGCTGGGTTGTTCCAGTTGTCATACGGCAGGAGCGTATGGGTTCACGTCAGCGTGAATGTCAAGCCGATGAGGAGGACCCAAGAGTGCTGATCAGCGAACTCGCCGAGTTGACCGGCGTGAGCACGCGAGCGCTACGCCACTACGAGGATCGAGGACTATTGGTCCCGGCTCGTAACAGCAGCGGGTACCGGGACTACTCCGAATCCGATGTCACCCGCGTGGCCCAGATCAGAACGATGGTCTCCGCCGGTTTGGGAACCGCGACCGTCGGAAAATATCTCGGTTGCGCCCGCACCAGCGATCACGACATCTTCCTCGAAATGTGCCCAGAACTGCGCGCGGAACTGGACGACTTGGCCAGACGCATCGAAGCCCGCCGAGCAGAACTCAGCGAGACACGGCGACGATTGAACAGGCTCGTATCGATTAGTGGAAGCACGTCGACAACATCATGACCCGCAACAACTGGATCAGGCCGTCAGCCGCCGATCAGCTCCAGCGCCTGTGCGGCGGTCAGGCACCCGGCCGTGACGAGTTCGAGGTTGGCCAGTGCGGCTTCGTGCGCTTCCGGAACGGCCGCGGCCACACAGTCGGACACCGGGTGCACGGTGAATCCGAGATCGGTGCCGTGCCGCGCGGTCTGCTCGACGGTCAGGTTGGTCGCCACGCCGGTGACGAACAGCGTCCCGATGCCTTGATCCGCCAACCACTCCGGAAGCTTGCTGCCCGCGAGGCCGGACAGCTTCTGGTTGTCGAACACGTCCGTGGGCTGCGCTTCCATCTCCGGAATGATCGCGCTGCCGGGGGCGTCGGGACGGAGTTCGGTTTGCGCCGCGCCGACCGAGCGCATGAAACCGGTGTTGCGCACGAGTTCGCCCTCGCCGACCGGGATGGTGAACCGGGTGAAGACCACCGGCACCTCCATCGCGAGCGCCGCGGTGTGGAAGTCCGTCGCCCGAGGCACCACGCCGCTGGCCGCGACGGGCGCGGCCAACATCGGACCGAAGAACCCTTCCGGCCGAACGACATTCACTTGCCAGTGCAGCGCCAGTACCGCGGCGCGGATGCGTCGGATCGCCATGGGGACGACCTTACGCACCGCCGCCCGTTCGTGGTATCCGATTCACGTGAAACGTACGGTCCGCCAGGTCAGGACGAATAGTCCTTGCGCAATTGCACTTTCACGACCTTGCCGCTGGCGTTGCGGGGCAGCTCGGGCACCAGCACCAGGTCTTTGGGGTGCTTGTAGCGGGCCAGGTTCTCGTTGAGGAACGGCTCCAGCTCGGCCAGCGTCAGCTCGTCGTCCGGACTGTGCAGCGCGACCACCGCGACCGGCACCTCACCCCACTTCTCGTGCGCGCGGCCGACCACCGCCGCCTCCCGGATCTTCGGGTGCGCGAACAGGACGTTCTCCACTTCGGCGCAGTAGATGTTCTCACCGCCGGAGATGATCATGTCCTTCTTGCGGTCCACCACGTAGACGAAGCCCTCGTCGTCCTGGCGGACCAGATCGCCGGAATGGAACCAGCCGCCCGCGAACGCCTCGGCGGTGGCTTCCGGCTTGTTCCAGTAGCCCTGCATGAGCGTGGGTCCGCGGTAGACGATTTCACCCACCTCGCCGGGCGCGACGTCGTTCATCTCGTCGTCGACGATGCGCGCCTGGATGGTCGGGATGGGTTTGCCGACCGAGCCGATCTTGCGGATCGCGTCCTTGCCCTCCAGCACGCAGGTGATCGGCGACATCTCGGTCTGTCCGAACACCGCGACGTTGAACGCGTTCGGGAAGCAGTCGGCCATCGCGCGTAGCACGGTGTCCGACGCGGGCGCCGCGCCCCAGCTCAGCACCTCCAGTGCGAGCTTGCGGTCCTGCACGGTCGGGTGGTCGCAGACCAGTTGCCACTGCGCGGGCACGCAGAAGGCGGAGGTGGCCTGCTCACGCTCCAGCGCGTCGAGGAATTCCCCGGCGTCGAAGGCGCCGAGTGGGTGCAGCACTGTCTTCGAACCGAGCAGGAAGGCCGGTGCGAGACTGCCGAGTCCGGCGATGTGGAACAGCGGCGAGGTGCACAGTCCGATCGAAGCCGGTTCCAGCGCCAGCGCCCGGATGCACGTCAGTGCTTGGGCGTTCATGTTCGCGTGGGTGAGCACCGCGCCCTTCGGGCTTCCCGTGGTGCCCGAGGTGTACATGATCAGGCTGGGAGTGTCTTCGGGGATGTCCAGTGGGGCATGCGGTTCTCCGTCTTCGGCGAGCAGGTCGTCGAAGCCGACCACGCCGCCGCCGGACGCGCCGCCGATCACCACACAGGTCTCCAGGGCGGGCGCTTGCGCGCGCACCGCGGTGGCCACCGGCTGCAGGACGGTATCGGTGACGATCGCCTCCGCGCCGCTGTCGCTCACGATGTAGGCGACTTCGGGTGGCGTGAGCCGGAAGTTGACCGGGACCGCGATCGCGCCGAGCGCATTGACGCCGAAAACGGCTTCGAGGTACTCGGGGTGGTTCAGCGCGAGAATCAGGACCCGGTCGCCGAATCCGACGCCGCGGCGTGCCAGCCCGTCGGCGAATTTCAGCGACCGCTCGTGCAGTTGGCGCCACGTGGTGTCCACACCACGGAACCGCACAGCGACCGCGTCCGGGCGCATCTGAGCATGCACGGCGATCTGGTTGTTCCAGTGGTTGCGCCGCGACCTGCCCGGCTCGTCGAGCGCTGCTGCCCCGCTGGTCATGAGACGAACTCCTCTCGGACCGCCACCGCGACCGCCGGGACGTCCGACGGCGGCGACGGACTGAATGAGGGCAGAATAGCAACTAACTTAATCGCCAGACAGCGTTAAGCCGGATGAATCCGCGTTAAGGGATACGGATTTGTGCCTTGGCCCCAAAGGCTCCGTTCAACCTGGTTATTCAGGCACAACTCGGCCGCCTCCGTGCATGGATCGGCCCCGCAAGCGAACCTCAATCATTCAAACCTCGGTTCACTTATGAGTTGAACGTGAGGCGATCCTCATGTCACCATCGAGGCCAACGGGCGAACCGGCACGCCCGCGCGAGGCAGAGGAGAAGCGCAATGCTGCGGACCAGGTTCACCGAGAAATTCGGGGTGGAACACCCGATCGTGCAGGGCGGCATGATGTGGGTCGGGCGCGCCGAACTCGTCGCGGCCGTGGCCGACGCGGGCGGGCTCGGCTTCATCACGGCGCTGACCCAGCCGACACCGGACGATCTTCGGCGCGAGATCGCGCGTACCAGGGAGCTGACCGACAAACCGTTCGGCGTGAACGTCACCATCCTGCCGTCGATCAATCCGCCGCCGTACGCGGAATACGTGCAGGCGATCATCGACAGCGGCGTGCGGATCGTCGAGACGGCGGGCAGCAACCCGGAACCGTTTCTGCCCTACTACAAGGACGCGGGCATCAAGGTGCTGCACAAGTGCACCAGCGTCCGGCACGCGTTGAAGGCGGAACGGATCGGTGTGGACGGGGTCAGCATCGACGGCTTCGAATGCGCGGGCCATCCCGGTGAGGACGACGTCCCCGGCCTCGTGCTCATCCCCGCCGCGGCCCGTGAACTGAGCATTCCGATGATCGCCTCGGGCGGCATCGCCGACGCCCGCGGCCTGGTCGCCGCGCTCGCCCTCGGCGCGGACGGCGTCAACATGGGCACCCGGTTCCTGTGCACGCAGGAGTCCTCGATCGATCAGAAGGTGAAGGAGCGGATCGTCGCGAACTCCGAGCGCGACACCCAGCTCATCTTCCGCACCATGCGCAATACCGCGCGCGTCGCGGACAACGAAGTCAGCCGCAAGGTCGTCGAGATCGAAAAGGCGGGCGGCACTTTCGACGACGTGCGGGATCTGGTCGCGGGCGCGCGCGGTCGCCGGGTGTTCGAGGAGGGTGATCTGGACGCGGGCATCTGGTCGGTCGGCCTGTGCCAGGGCCTGATCCACGACATCCCGACCTGCGCCGAGCTGATCCGCCGGATGATCACCGAGGCCGAGGAGCTGATCACCGCCCGCCTCGCCGAAACCGTCGTCGGCTGACCGGGTTCCTCGGCCGCGCGGGCGGTCAGCTCGTAGTCATGGCTGGCCATCAGCTCGATGCCGCCCAAACCGTTGTCATCGGCGGACCGGGGTTGCTCGGCCGTGCGGGCGGCGACAGCCGTGACTGGTGACCGATGTCGCCGAACCTTCGTCGTCGACGGGCGGTGACTGTCTGGCCGCACGGCGGCCAAGGCTCGTAGCCGTGACTGGATATCAGCTCGATGCCGCCGAAACGTCCTCGTCGGCTGACGGGGCTACTTCGCCGCGCGTGCGGTGACGGCCTCGTAATCGTGGCTGGCGATGAGTTCGATGTCGCCGGGCAACGCGTGCAGGCGGTGGATCGTGGCGAACGCGGCGTCCCGGTCGGCGTCGAACAGTTTGCCCGGCATCGGCGCCTTCTCCCGCAGCAGATCCACTTGCAGCTTGCTCCAGACGGCGTCGCCCGCCAACAGCACGCGGCTGCCGTCGTCCACCGCGAGCAGCACGCCGATGCTGCCCGGCGTGTGGCCCGCCAGATCCACCAGCAGCACCGAACCGTCGCCGAAAAGGTCTTTGCTGCGTGGGAAGGTGAGTACCGGTGGTCCCTCCAACTCGAACCGGTCGAAGGTACGACCCCGCAGCGGCCCCCGCGCCACACCAGCCGGGGCGTGCGGGCCACCCATCGCCCAGTCGTATTCGACCGCGGGCAACCGGACTTCGATCGAGGAAGACAATTCCAGCAGGCCCGAGACATGATCCCAATGCAGGTGCGTGGGGAGCACGAAATCGATGTCTTCGCCCGCGATGTTGTGCGCGGCCAGCGCATCGGCCAGACCGAGCACCGGTTTGTCCGGCGCGACGAGCAGCGGGACCGGGAACGGCAACTCGGGCAACACCCGGTCGTGCACGCCCGCGCACAGGGCGGGATCGACCAGGAAACGCGCCTTCGGATGCTCGACCAGGAACGCCGCCATCGACAGCGTCATCTCCCGCAGGCTGCGCACGCCCTCGGCCACGATGGTGGTCGGCGCCGACATGGTGGCCTGGGTCAGCACGGTGAGCCGCACCGCGGCGCTTGCCGTGGGCAGCGGCAGCACTTCGAGGTTCGCCAGCAAGGCGGTGTCGGGACGGCGCGGGCGCAGTAGCCGACCCGGCGTCGCCGCCAGTGCGGCGCAGCAGCGCAGCAGAGTGGGCAAGATCGGAGTGCGTTCGGCGCGGGTGGCGGCACCGCTGTCCGGTTCGGTCACCATGCCACGGTAAGTGATCACCGCGGTTCGCGAAAGGCTGGGCAGGCTGCGGAAATGCGGCTGCCTCGCCGACGCTCGGCCCGGCGCGGGCTTCGGACGGACTACGTCCGGCTGCGCCTTTTATGCGACCTTGCCCCCGCCGATTTCTCCGGCATAATCGCGTGGGTACCGTTCTCTGTGGGTAGCAGCAGCCGGGAGACGGGGAGGGAGGACGCGATGCCGCCCAGTCTTCCGGACGGGCATAGTGGTGTGCAGGGGAACGACGGTTCGCTCGGCTGTCACCGGCGCACCGCGTTGACTTGTGCCGCCGTCTCGGCCGTTGCGGACCTACTAGGGGTCGACGCCACCACGGTGTCGACCAGCTCGCCGTTCACCGATCTCGGCCTCAGTTCCACCCAGCTTGCGAGGCTGACCGCCCATCTCGAAGACGCTATGGGAGTCGAGGTTCCGCTGACTGCGATCTACGACCATCCAGACATCGAACAGCTTGTCGAGTATCTCGCGATGCGATGAGCAGCGCGCCTACTGACTCTGTCGGCTCGCTTCCTCCCGTCTCCATCATCGGCATCGGTTGCCGACTGCCCGGAGCGGCGAGCGTCGCCGAGTTCTGGCGGCTGCTACTCGAGGGACGGGACGCCACGTCCACACCGCCCGCCGGGCGGCTGGGCACCCGGCGCGGCGGGTACCTCGACGATGTCGAGTCGTTCGACAACGAGTGGTTCGCCATCTCCGAGCGAGAGGCCGCCGTCATGGACCCGCAGCAGCGGCTTGCGCTGGAGGTCGCGGTGGAGGCACTGGACGACGCCGGGATCGGTTATCGCGCACGTGGATCGGACGCCGCTGTCGTGTTCGGCGCGTCCGGGTACGACCACGGCATCGCGGTGCTCGGGCGGGCAGGGCACGATGCCCCGTATGCGGTGACCGGATCGGCGCTCAGCATCATCGCCAACCGGTTGTCGTACGTGCTCGATCTGCACGGGCCGAGCCTGGTGCTCGACAGCGCGTGCTCGTCCTCGCTCGCCGCGGTGGACCTCGCGGTCCGGTTGCTCGCCGATGGCACGGTCCCGTTCGCGATCGTCGGCGGCGTCAATCTGGTGCTGCTGGAGCACACGTCGAATTACCTGGCCGAGAGCGGTTTCCTGTCGCCCGGCGGGCGAACTGCGCCGTTCGATGCCACCGCCGACGGCTACACCCGCGGCGACGGCTGCGCGGTGCTGATCCTGCAGCGGACCGCGGACGCGCTGCGTGAGGGCAACCGGGTGTACGCGGAGATCGTCGGAGCGGCGGTCGGATCGGACGGACGTTCCAACGGCCTGTACGCGCCGAACGGCCGTGCCCAGCAGGAGACGCTGCGCACCGCGTGGTCGCGTGCGGGGTGCCCGCCGCGCAGCGCAGGCTACATCGAATGCCATGGCACCGGAACGGCTGTGGGTGACGCGGTGGAGGTCGGCGCGCTCGCCGCCGCGCTCGGCGACGGCGCGGACGAGCCGATCTGGATCGGCTCGGTGAAATCCAACGTCGGGCATCTGGAAGCCGCCGCCGGGGTCACCGGGCTGGTGAAGACCGCACTGTCCATCCATCATGGCGTGATCGCACCGACGATCAACCTCCGCACCGAGCACCCGCTGCTGCACCTGGCCGAGCGGGGGCTGCGGGTGCCCACCCAGCCGGTGGACTGGAGTCACGTTCCCGCACCGCAGCGTACGGCGGGCGTCAGCTCGTTCGGATTCGGTGGCACGAACGCGCACATCGCCCTGCGCGGGGTCGCCGCGCCACAGCGGGACCGGGGCGATCAGTTTCCGGTACTGCTTGCACTCACCGCCCGCGACGAGGGGGAGTTGCGCGAGCGCGCGCTGCGGCTGGCCGACGAGCTGGACGTCGCGCACTCGCCGCTGCGCGAGTTCGCGGCGGCCGCAGCCCGATTGCTTCCCGAGCCGACGCGAGCCGCGATCTCCGCGCACGATCGCCGCGACGCGGTGCACCGGTTGCGTGCACTCGGCCGCGGCGACGCCTACGCGGCGCTCGGCCCCGTACGAAACCGTCGCCGTGGCGGCCTGCTGTTCCTGTTCTCTGGTCAAGGTGGCCAGCATCCGAAAATGGGTCGCGCGCTGGCGGCGCGGTATCCGGTCTTCGCCACCGCACTCGCGGAGGCGACCGACGCGATCGTGGCAGCTGGAGGACCGCGAATATGGACGCCGCGGCATGGTTTCACCTTCGCCGCCGCCGGTGCCGCGCACGCCACCGATTTGGTGCAGCCGGCTCTGTTCGCGTTCCAAGTTGCGCTGGTGAAGCTGTTGGCGGCGTATGGGATTCGGCCCGACGCGGTGGTCGGGCACAGCCTCGGTGAGATCGCCGCGGCTACCGTCGGCGGTGCGCTGTCGCTGGCCGACGCGGCGCGCGTCGTCGTGCTGCGCAGCGCGACGCTCGCCCACCTGGACGGCCGCGGCGCGATGGCGGTGCTGGAGGCCGACCCGGAGGAAGCGGCGAAACTGGTGGAGCCCATGCGCAGGGAGGTGGGCATCGCCGCGGTCAACAGCCCCAGATCGGTGGTCGTGTCCGGCACGCCGCGCTATATCGACACGCTGGTGCGCCGAGCCGCCCGCCGCAACATGTTCGCGCGTCGGCTCGCCGTCGACTTCGCCGCCCATGGCCCGCAGATCGCCGCCGTACTCCCGCCGTTCGTCGCGGCGCTGAGCGAGATCACTCCGCTGGCGCCGCGAGTACCGGTGTACTCGACGGCCCGGCGTGGCGCGAAAATCACCACAGCAGACATGGACCGCGACTACTGGGCTGAGAATGCCGCGGGCACGGTGCAATTGGCGACAGCATTGGAACGTGCAGCAGAGGAAGGCATCTCGACCGTACTGGAGATCGGCCCGCACCCTGTGCTGATTTCCGCCGTGCGGGAGTACCCGGATTTCCGTGACGGCACGCATCCGGTGACGTCGCGCGAGGAGGAAGCGGGCGGGTTCCTCGCCTGTCTCGCGCGGCTGTACCTGGAGGGGCGGCCGGTCGACTGGTCGGTCCTCGGCCCGTTCGGCGGAACATCGCCACGGCAATGGCGCAAGCGGAGGTTTCCGCTGCTGGTGTCGGGGCCCGCGAGCGGACACACTCCCGAATCCGCCTTCGTCACCGAGGATCTCACCGATCACGTGGTACAGGGCGACTGCACGGTGCCCGCCGTGTTCTGGCTGCGTAGGCTGCTGCACCTGGCCCGCACGACCGCCGGGGTGACGGCGCTCGCCGACTTCGTCGTGCACGAGAGGTCCGATGCGAGCACGCTGCCCGAGGTCGTCTATCGAGGACCAGGAGCGGACGAAAGCGTACGGGCGGAGGTCACGGGCACCGAGACGCTGGCTTCGGCCCGGCCCGCCGGTGACCCCACACCCGCGGATATCGTCGCATGGATGCGGGTGGTCGACGCAAACCGGGCCGCCCGCCACCACATGCGCGTCATCGCTACCGGCACTTTCTACGAGGAACTGCGCCGCAGGCGGTTGGAGTACGGACCGCGCTTCCGTCCGCTGCGTGGTATCGCCGCGGGCGCCGGGCGGGCGCTCGGCCTCTTCGACGCGGCCGAATTGCACCGCACCGCAACGCTGGACGGTTGCCTGCAAGTGCTCGCCGCCGCACTGTTCGACGAGTTGCCCGCCGCGTCGATCCCGTTGCCGATCGGCATGGATTCCGCGTGGCTGTCGAACGAACCGAATCGTCACGTGCTCGAGGTGCACGGGCTGATCCGGGAGCGAGCCGATAGCGGACTGGTGGGCGATGTGATCGCGACCGATCAGCACGGCGTGCCCTGTCTCGCCTTCTCCGGAGTGCACATCCGCTACGCCGAACCCGGTGTCGCGGACGGGGTCGGCGCACTGCGACCGCCGCGCGCCGAACAAGATGCGCTGTTCCGCCAAGAGGCATGGACAGTTCGCGATCCGGAGTCGCTCGGGCTCGGCAACGCGTCCGCAGCCGAAGCGTTCGTGCAGGGCGCGGTAGTGATCGGAGCCTCCGAGTTCGCGGTCCGGCTCGCCAGGGCCTTGAATGCCAGCCTTCCGACCGAGAGAATCGCGCGTGAACCGGACGATGTGGGTTCGCTCGTCAACACGGTCCTGACCGGGCGCGGTGACAGTGCGACCGCCGTGGTGGTGGTCTGTCCCGCGGACGGCGCCGCGAGCGATGCGCAGGCAGGCATCGCATCGCTCGGCCGGGTCCTCGATCTGCTGCAACGGATCAGCACCGACAACGCCACCGCCTCGGTGACGGTCGTCCTGCCGCGGCACGATGCCGCCCACTCGCGGCTCGACGAGCTCGCCATGCCACCCGCGGTCGAGCCTGCGGCGACCGCGGGTCTGGTGCGCTCGCTGCAGCTCGAGTCGGGCCGAGCGGTGCGCCTGGTCTGGGCTGATACCGATCCCAACAGCGTCCCGCTGCTCACCCGCCTGGTCACCGCTGCCCAGATTCCCGACGAGCTGCGCCTTTCCACGGGTGAGGTCGCCGTCCGGCGTTTCACGCCTGCGCGAGCGCGGGCGTTGCCGGTGGCGGCTATCGACACGAACGGAACCTATATCGTCACCGGCGGGCTGGGGACGCTCGGCTCCGTCGCCGTTCGCTGGCTGCTCGATGCGGGCGCGCGAGACGTAGTGGTGCTGACGCGGGCACCGCGCCCGGTGCCCGCGCTGCTCGACGGCTTGGAGGACCGCATCGTCGTAGTGCGCTGCGATGCGGCCGACCGGGACGATCTGGCCAACGCGCTCAGCGACATCCGGGCCTGGGGGGCGGCCATCCGCGGTGTCGTGCACGCCGCGGGCGCATTGGAGGACGCCGCGTTCGACGCGGTCACGGCAAGTCAGCTGGCCAGGATGTGCGCTCCCAAAGCCACCGCGGCGAGCAATCTGATCGAGCTCACCGCGACCGACGCGACGGACTTCGTCCTGCTGTTCTCCTCGGCGACCGGCGCACTCGGAGCACCGGGCCAAGCCGCCTACGCTGCGGCGAACGCGGCGATGGACACCTTGGCCCGGCGCGACCCGCGCAGGCGGATTCTCAGCATCGGCTGGGGCCTCTGGGATTCCGGGCTCGCCGCGGCGGCTGGTGGGGCGAGCCATTTGCGGCGAGCGGGCGTCGAGGCGTTCGACGTGCACCGCGGTAGCGCCGTGCTGTCCCAAGCGCTCCGCTACGACAGCCCGTATCTGCTCGCACTGGACTACACCCCAACCGCCGACACTTCACCCGTATCCGTGCGCCTAGCGAATCTTCTTGTGGTGGCCATTGATTCGGACCCGACGCCGAGCCGGGACAGCGCACCGGAGCATTCGATCGCGCCGCCGGAACCCTCCGAGCCACTGACCACCGCCATCCGCCGCGTGCTGGCGAGCACCCTCGGTCTGTCCGCCGAGGCCATCGACCTCGCCGCCGACTTCAACGACCTCGGGCTCACCTCCCTGCTCGCGATCGAGATGCGCCGCAATCTGGAAACTCGGCTGCGCATCCGGATCGGCACCGCCGAGTTGTTCGAACACCCCACCATCACCGCACTCGGCGCCGCCCTGTCGGCTCGGGTCGCCGCGAACACCAGCGAGGCCCCGTGACCGCGAGCGACCACGCGCCGGGCAATATCCTCGCCGCCCAGGTGGCCCACTGGGCAGCGACCCGGCCGGATGGCCCCGCCTACACCGAACTGCGCTTCCGCATGCAAGAACGCGTGCCTGTCACGCTGACCTACGCGGGCCTGCACGCCGCGGTGGGCGCGCTCGCCGCACAACTGCGGCGGGAAAGCGCCCCTGGCGACCGAGTCGCCATTCTCTGCGCCCACGGCATCGACTACGCGGTTGCCTTTCTCGCCTGCCTGTACAGCAATCGCATCGCGGTACCGCTGTTTCCCGCGGTCGGCGCGCGCAACCGAGACCGCCTGCACGCCGTCCTCGCCGACGCCCGCCCCACCCTGACTCTGCTCTCCGCCCACGACGACACCACCGCCGCAACCCTCGGACCAGCACTGGGACGCGTACTGGCCGTAGCCCTGGATCCATCCACGCCTTCCGCGGACCCAGAGGCGACGGTGGGGAATTCGGTCACGTCGACGGCATGTCCTGTGTTTCCAGCCGCGCAAACAGCGTCGGTGCTGCCGGATCCAACCGCAGAGCAAGCGCGATCCCCAAAGATGCGTTCCATCGTGCCGGGCGCTGAATCAACCACAGCGGCGACAGCTCCGGCCGACTCAACGCTGCCGACTGGTCAGGCCGCACCGGTCGCGCAAGCAGCTCTACCGAGCCCGCATTCAGCCGCACCGGCGACGTGCTCAGCCGGGCAGGCGACAACATCGGTGACCGAACAGACGGCACTGGGACGGCATGCGGCCGCGCATGGAGTACATCCCACTACGGCAGCGGCGGATCCGCCCGCACTACGGCCACCCTCAACCGCGCAGCCTGCACGAATAACCACCCCCGGAGCCGACCGGGCGAGCACGCACAAAGACACGTCGAGCACGCATCCAGCCGCGTCACGCACACAGCCAACCGCGTTGGGCGCTGCTGGGCCTTATTCGCCCGCAGCCGGTCCGCAGGCGGCCGGATCGGTGACACATCCGGCTGCGGCGCAAGTGGATTCGCCCGTCGTCGACCCGATGCGCGGCGAACTCGCCTATCTCCAGTACACCTCCGGGTCGACCAAATCGCCTGCTGGGGTCCGCGTCACGCATGAAAATCTGGCCGCGGCGCTGACGCAGCTGCGGGATGCTCTGTCCGCGGCCACCGATCGGCCGATCGTGACCTGGCTGCCGTTGTTTCACGACATGGGGCTGATCCTGGGTCTCGCGCTACCGCTCTCGCTCGGCGTGCACGGCGTCACGCTGGCGCCTGCGGAGTTCGTCAAACGGCCGATCCGCTGGCTGCGCGCGATCGCCGACTACCGCGCAGGTATCACAGGATGTCCCAATTTCGCCCTGACGCTCGCGGTTTCGGGCACGACTCCGCAGGAGCGGACCGGTCTGGATCTGTCCGGGTTGGACATCTTGCTCAATGGCTCGGAACCGGTCCGAGCCGACGCGTTGGACGACTTCACCAGTACGTTCGCCCCCTACGGCTTCCGTCACCACGCGCACACGCCCGGCTTCGGCCTGGCCGAGGCCACCCTCACGGTCACCGTTTGCGATCAGCGCCGGGAACCGGTGTGGCACCGCTTCGAACGCGCCGCGCTCGCCGAGGGTCGCGCGGTCGCGCTACCCGACGATGCGCCGGAATCGCAGGACGGCGTGCCGCTCGTCGGCTGCGGCGCACCCGCGGGACAGGCGGTACGCGTGGTCGATCCGGCGACCGGGACGGTGCTGCCCGCGGGCCGCGTCGGTGAGATCTGGGTGGCCGGAAACAATGTGTGCGACGGCTATTTCGGCAGGCCGGACGCCACCGAGGAAACCTTCGGCGCCACGCTGGCCCGCGGCGATATCCGCTGGCTGCGCACCGGCGATCTCGGTTTCCGCTACGAGGGCCAGCTCTATATCGCCGGACGGTGCAAGGACGTCATCGTGATCGACGGACGCAATCACTATCCCACCGACATCGAGACCACCGTGGAAGCGTGCTCGCCGGATATCCGGCCGGGCCATGTGACGGCGTTCGGGCACGATGACGGCCGTCGCGAAGACCTGGTCGTGGTCGCCGAACTCGTCACCATCGCTACCGCCGAGCCCGCCGAGCTCTCCGCTCTGGCTCGTCGCATCCGCACTGCGGTCGCGTCCACGCATGAGGTGACGCCCGGCGCGGTGATGCTCGTCGAACCGGGGCGGATTCCCAAGACCAGCAGCGGAAAGCTGCGGCGCGGTGAGTGCAGGGCTCGCTACCTCGCAGGCCAGCTGCGCCCAGTCGCGATGATCTGAGACCGGAAAGCACCGTCCGCGAGACATCGCGCGTCGAGTCGGTCGCGGTGGGCCCGACAGGATCCCCGCCGAAGTGAGATCGGGGCGAAGCATTCGCCGCTATTGGGACCACATGTCACGAGCGGTCCCGCGGCGAGAATCAGCCTGGTTCAGCTCTCGGCCCGGCCGATGAGGCGATCGGTCTCGCGCCGTTCACGCTTGGTGGGTCGCCCGGCGCCACGATCTCGACGGGGCATGCTCGCCACGACTTCCCGTGGCGGCGGCGGAGGGCTGCGATCAATCAGGCACTGCGCCGCGATCGGAGCGCCGACGCGCTTTGTGACGATTCGCTCCACGATGACGATGCGCTCGAGACCACCTGCCCGGATGCGCACCTCGTCACCGGGACGCACGTGCTGTGCGGGTTTGGCCGGTGAGCCGTTCACCCGCACGTGCCCACCGCGACATGCTTCCGCAGCGGCGGATCTGGTTTTGAACAGGCGCACCGCCCAGGTCCACGAATCGACGCGCGCCTGGGTCGCGCTGCTCTGGATGCCGGATTCGGCGCGGGCCACTCGTTAGACGATACGGCGTGCGGTAACCACCATGTCGGGGCGCAGCGGGGTGTAGGACACCGGCGTACCCGACTGCACCGCATTCAGGAGCTTGTTGTCGCCCGCGTAGATGCCGACGTGACCGCCGCCGGCGGTGACGACGATGTCTCCCGGCTGCAGCTCCTCGTAGGCGACCGGGGCGCCGACGTGCGACTGCTCGAAGCTGGTGCGGGGCAGCTCGATGCCCGCCTGGCGGAACGCCCACTGGACGAGACCGGAGCAGTCGAAGGACCGGGGACCGGCAGCGCCCCACGAGTACTGGGCGCCGACCTTGGTCTTGGCGGCATCGAGCGCGATGTCACCCGGGCCGGTCGGCTGGCTGAACAGGCCCGGCAGCATCGGCGCGAAACCGGGAGCCGGGGGAGCCATCGCCTGCGGCGCCTCAGGGGCAGGGGCGGCGGGAACGGCCGCTAGCGCCTGCTGGATCTGCTGATTGAGCTGCTGGACCGGCTGCTCCCATTCCTGCGGAACGTCGAAGTTGCCGACACCTGGAACATTGATGGTCGCGGCCATGGCCGGAATCGCGGGCATGGCGCCAGTCGCGGCCACCGCACCCATGACAATCGCACCCTTGACGGAATTCGGAACCCGAGAATCCCGTTGCAAGCTGTGTTTACCCACCGAGCTACGTCTCCGATCTTGCTGCCCTCCCGCCGACCGGGTTAGCTGACGGGTTCGGGCCGGGAGAGCGGCCCTACCCCGCAGCCGAACTGGCCGCGAGGATTCACCCCAGACAAACCTGTGGGTCCCCGGTACGACGGCCGAGACCGGTTGGCCCCGACTGCCGTTTAGGCGGTAACTAGTGGCGCCGTTTCTCTTACGAAGCGACTGGTTCCACTAAGTCACGAAGAGATTACGGTGTCTGCGCGATGTTGTCCAGCGCACAGAGCAGGATGTTTTCGATCATCGCCGGACCTGCCGGTCGATCCACGAAAGCCGATGTGCATGGCCGGGTCACGCTTCGATCTCGGCCCACTGCGTCAGGTCACCGAACGGAGAACCCGAACCGAATCTCGGCACGCACTCAGGATCGGGCTCCGCGGATCGTTCGCTCCAGCTCGTCGATTCGGCGCCGCGCGTCCGCGAGCTCCACCTCCAGCTTGCCGAGCGCCATGACCAGCGGACCGACCGCGAGGTCAGCGACCAACTGCGGATCGTCATAGCCGCGTTCGATCGCGACGAGGATGTTCGATCTGATGCGCTGGGCCACCTTGGCACCCGCCGGAACGTTCCACGACTCCACCACCTCGGCGGTGCTGGCCGGGATCGGTTCGTCGGACATGACCCTCCCTTCCCGCGTGCCGTGCCGCGCTACCGTTCTGGCGAACCGCCACCAGCCCGGAGAGCCGACGGCGAGAGCAATAGTGCAATACGGACCGCTAAGGCTCTCTAGGACACGCCGTAGATGTGCCCAGATTATGCGGACGCGACGCGCTACGGTGTCAGGGCATGGACCCCGTGCGGAATCCGTATGCACCCGGAGCGGGACAGCGCCCACCCGAACTAGCCGGGCGCGACAAGCAGCTCACCGCTTTCGACATCGTGCTCGAACGCGTCGCGCGTGGTCGCCCGGAACGCAGCGTCATGCTCACCGGCCTGCGCGGCGTCGGAAAGACGGTGCTGCTCAATCAACTACGCTCGGCCGCGATCTCGCGCGGCTGGGGGACCGGAAAGATCGAGGCGCGGCCGGATCAGGAACTGCGCCGACCGCTGTCCTCGGCGCTGCACATGGCGGTGCGCGCGATCGCCATGGCGCACCGCAATCCGGAGCGGGTGGACGATTTCCTCGGCATCCTCAAGGCTTTCGCGTTGCGGTCCACCGCGGAAAAGGGCATGCGGGAACGCTGGCAACCCGGCATCGACGTACCCGCGGTGAGCGGCAGGGCCGATTCCGGCGACATCGAGATCGACCTGGTCGAGTTGCTGGTCGAGGCGGCGGCACTGGCCGGCGACATCGGGGTCGGCATCGCGATCTTCATCGACGAGATGCAGGATCTCGGCCCCGCCGACATCTCCGCGATCTGCGGGGCCTGCCACGAACTGAGCCAGGACGCCGCGCCCCTGATCGTGGTAGGCGCTGGTCTGCCGCATCTGCCCGCGGTGCTGTCCGCCTCGAAAAGCTATTCAGAGCGACTGTTCAGTTATCACCGCATAGACCGACTCGACCGGGAATCCGCGGACCAAGCGCTGATCGCGCCCGCGCAACGCGAGAACGTGAAGTTCACCGACGAGGCACTGGATGCGCTGTACCAAAAGGCCGACGGTTACCCCTATTTCGTGCAGGCTTACGGCAAAGCCGCCTGGGACCAGGCGCCGGAGAGCCCGATCACGGCCGAAGACGTCGAAGTCGCCTCGCCCGCTGCCGAGGAGGAATTGGCGGTGGGGTTCTTCGGTTCCCGCTATGAGCGAGCAACGCCCGCCGAACGCGAATACATGCGCGCCATGGCGGACTTGGCCGGCGACGACGGCCCGGTGGCGACCGCGGCGGTTGCCAATGAACTCGGCCGCAAGCCTGCCTCGCTGTCGCCGGCCCGCGACGGGCTGATCAAGAAGGGCCTCATCTATTCCGCCGAGCGCGGCACGATCGGCTTCACCGTGCCGCACTTCGGCCGCTATCTGCGCTCGGTCTGACCGCTCCGGCAGCCAGGCGGGACAGCCTTCGATTGCCCACTATCCGCCCCTCTTACAAGATCAATAGATATTCGTAGATTTCTCTGACCCAAGAGCCCTACCGGTGAGTAACAAACTCTCCTACACTCGGATGTGATCCTGATCACGCCCGAGGGAGGACACCATGGCGACAGCCGCGAAAGTCGACGCCACCGAAGAACAGGCCCGCGCACTGGTCGAGGAGTCCCGCGAAACAAGCTGGGTCAAGCCCTCATTCGCCAAGGAGATGTTTCTAGGACGGTTCCGGCTCGATCTGATCCATCCGTACCCGCAGCCAGGCCCCGAGGACGCCGCGCACACCGAGGCGTTCATGGCCCGGCTACGGACGCTGTGCGAATCCATGGATGGAGCGGTGATCGAAGCCGAGGGCCGGATTCCGGACGAGTACGTCAAAGCCATGGCCGAACTCGGCTGCTTCGGCCTGAAGATACCGCAATCGTATGGCGGCCAAGGACTTTCCCAGTTCGGGTACAACCGTGCGCTGATGCTGGTCGGCTCGACGCACCCGAGCCTCGGCGTCCTGCTCTCGGCGCACCAGTCCATCGGCGTGCCCGAACCACTGAAGCTGGCGGGCACCGCCGAGCAGAAGGCGGAGTTCCTGCCCCGCTGCGCGGCGGGCGCGATCAGCGCGTTCCTGCTCACCGAGCCCGACGTAGGGTCCGACCCGGCTCGAATGGCGAGCACCGCGACGCCGACCGAGGACGGCGAGGCCTATGTGCTCAACGGCGTCAAACTGTGGACCACCAACGGCGTGGTCGCCGAACTGCTGGTGGTGATGGCGCGTGTGCCGAAGAGCGAGGGGCATCGCGGCGGCATCTCCGCGTTCGTGGTGGAAGCCGATTCGCCGGGCATCACCGTGGAGCGGCGCAACTCGTTCATGGGACTGCGCGGCATCGAGAACGGTCTGACCAGGATGCACGACGTCCTGGTGCCGAAGCGCAACCTGATCGGCCGCGAGGGCGATGGGCTCAAGATCGCGCTCACCACGCTGAACGCGGGCAGGCTGGCGATTCCCGCGATGTGCACCGCTGCCGCGAAGTGGTCGCTGAAGATCGCGCGGGAGTGGAGCGCGCAGCGGGTGCAGTGGGGCAGGCCGGTCGGCGAGCACGCCGCCGTCGGTCAGAAGATCTCGTTCATCGCCTCCACCACGTTCGCCCTGGAAGCGGCGCTGGACCTGTCGGCGACCATGTGCGACGAGGCGCGCAACGACATCCGGATCGAGGCGGCGCTGGCCAAGCTGTGGGCCAGCGAGATGAGCTGTGCGATCGCTGATGAACTCGTGCAGATTCGCGGCGGACGCGGCTACGAGACGGCGGCCTCGCTCGCGGCCAGAGGGGAGCGCGCTGTCCCCGCCGAGCAGTTGGTGCGCGATCTGCGGATCAACCGCATCTTCGAAGGCTCCAGCGAGATCATGCGGCTGCTGATCGCCCGGGAGATGGCCGATGCGCACATGGCGGCCGCTGGTGCGCTGGTCGACCGCAAGGCCGAGTTCAAAGACAAGGCGAAGGCGGCGGTCGGCGCGACCGGCTTCTATGCGAAGTGGTTCCCACAGCTGGCCGTCGGGGCGGGCACGGTGCCCGCGGCCTACACCGAATTCGGCGTGCTGGCGCGTCACCTGCGGTTCGTCGAACGCAGTTCGCGCAAGCAGGCCAGGTCGCTGATGTACGCGATGGGGCGCTGGCAGGCGGGCCTGGAATACCGGCAGAACTTCCTCGGCCGGATCGTCGACATCGGCGCGGAGCTGTTCGCCATGTCGGCGGCCTGCGTGCGCGCCCAGGCGTTGCGTACCGCAGGCGCACCGGAGGCCAAGGCCGCCGAGGAGCTGGCGGACACCTTCTGCAGGCAGTCCCGGTTGCGCGTGCGCAAGCTGTTCGACGCGCTGTGGGAGAACACCGACGACGACGATCGCACCGTCACCCGCGGCGTGCTCGACGGCCGCTACCAGTGGCTGGAGGAAGGCGTGCTCGATCCGAGCGAGGGGACCGGGCCGTGGATCGCGGAGTGGCAGGTGGGTCCGTCGACCGAAGCGAATCTCTTGCGGCCGTTCCTGTCCTCGACCCGCAGCCGCGCGGAGACGTGATCGAGCGGAGAGCCACTGTCGGCACGGTCGGGAGTGCGGCGACCGACCGTGCCGACGGGCCGACGCTCGGGCACTATTCGGCAGTATCGGATTATCCGTAGAACATGGCAGATTCTTCCGACGACCGAGCGGCATCGGGCTGTCTACCGAAATCTAGCGTTGGACCAATCATTTCGTAGATTTTCCTGGCGAGTGCGGTCGCGACCATCGGATCGATCGGCAGCCTCGGTTGGGCAACGTGTACATAACGGCAGGTATGGGCCGGTAACGACGCGGAAAATCCCACCGAAAAGAGGGCAAGAAGCGCCGACCAGGCCCCTCGCCCACAGGAGAGTGCCATGTCAACGACGAGCGCCCGCCGCGCCGCCGACTACGACGGCCATCGCGTCACGGTGTCGGCCGAAGACGGTGTCCCGCTCGCGGTCCGCGTCTTCGGCGCCGATGACGCTCCCGCGGCCGTGGTCTTCGTGCACGGCCACTGCCTGCGCACCGAATCCTGGTCCTACCTGCGCGATCAACTGTTGCGGCAGTGGGGAAGCGACACCAGGATGGTGTTCTACGACCACCGCGGCCATGGTGAATCCGGCGAGGGACATCCGTCGAGCTACACCATCGATCAGCTGGGGCACGACCTGGACGCCGTGCTGCGGACGGTTGCCCCGACCGGCCCGGTGATCCTGGTCGGCCACTCGATGGGCGCGATGGTCGTGCTCGCCTACGCCCGGCTCTACCCGGAGGCCATCGGCACCCGGATCGCCGGCGTCGGCCTGCTGGCGGGCGCGGCCAACGGCATCACCGAAGTCGGACCGGCCCGCTTCCTGAACCGGCGCGCGGTGAACTCGCTGCAGGCAGCCGTGACCAGGGCCCCGCGCATGATGCAGGCATCCAAGCGGCTGACCCGCCACGTGGTCGCGCCGATCCTGCGTGAGGCCGGCTTCGGCACCAGGAAGGTCAACCCGCGCATCGCCGCGCTGGCCACCGCGATGTTGAACGACACCCCGCTGCTGACCATGTCCAGCTTCCTGCATTCGCTGATCACCTTCGACGAAACGGCGACCTTGCACCGCCTCGGCGCCATCCCAGCGCTCGTACTGGCCGGTTCGGCGGACATCCTCGTCCCGTTCGCGCACTCGGTGGCGCTGGCCTCCCAGCTGGCCGGTTCCGAACTGGTGCGGCTGGAAGGGGCCGGGCACAGCGTCATGCTCGAGCGGGCCGAAGAGGTCGCGCTGTCCATCGTGGAGCTCGTCGAACGAGCCTTCGCCGCGGTCCGCACGCCAGCCGACTACGCCGCCGCGAGCTGACCGCCAGGCAACTATTCGGCAATCGCCGAATTTCGACCGCACACGAGCCAGAACCGGATTCTTTCGGTACTGTGTTGTAGATCACGTTGTGTGGTGGGTCACACAACTCGATGGCACGCGGACCCGAGGCAGATCGGCAAACCGCGTCCTAGCCGCCGAGTTCGCATGTCCGCCAGGGAATACAGGAGGTATCGATGACACGCAGCGAATTTGCGGAACTACGCTACGCGGTCGGCCAGCTCCGGCAATCCATCGGCGTACTGCGCGACCACTACGGCGACGCCGGACCCGTGCGCCGGCTGGAGAACGACCTCGAGCGCCTGGTCATCGACGCCGATGAACTCGAGCAGTCACCGCCTCCGGAGGTGCGGCGCGAGGCGCAGGACGTCATCTATGTCCCGGACAGCAAGTCCGACGAGGCTGCCTGGATGGGCGCGCAGGACGAGGGGCTCGGCTTCCACTCCCGTCCGCGAACCAAGTAGGACGCCAACGCTGAATTCGCGGGCCCAGCGGTAACCGGAGCGGGCCCGCGAATCGACGTGCGCGGCGGATCGAGATACTCGCGTCCTGCGCACGGTTCCGACACAGTTCCGGAGGGGTTGCCCGCCAACCCTCGGCCCCCGATTCCCTCGCGTGCAGACGCCCGAACCCCTTCCGGTTCAGCCGAGTTCGACCTGTTTGCGGTCAGTTCACCGCGTGCGAGCGCCAGCCGGCCCGGATCTGGATGTGGCGCAAATCACTGGCATCTCACCCGGCTCGTATTGCCGCTACCCTGCTCACGCCATAGCAGGGGTGTCGTATGGTGCTCAGCATCACACTCGATTGCGGAGGTAACGATGGCCACCCGCACACAAGATCAGCGAGGCATCCCAGTGAGTGCCGCACCCACTGCCGCCCCGGACACGGGCACCGGCGTATTCAGCAGAACAAGAGCCCGGATCTCGGCGCGCACGTTGCGCACCGACCGATGGTGGATCCCCCCACTCTTCACGGTGCTCGGACTGGCCGCCTTCGTCATCTACGGCGTGATCAGATCGTATGTGCGCACGGCATATTGGGTTCCGGACTACCACTACCTGACGCCGTTCTACTCGCCGTGCCTGAGCACCTCGTGCGTCGAGGGTTCGAGCCACTTCGGCACCCTGTTCGGCGAGCTGCCCGCGATTCTGCCGCTCGGGTTCGTGGTGCTGCCCTTCCTGCTCGGCTTCCGTTTGACCTGCTACTACTACCGCAAGGCCTACTACCGGTCGGTGTGGTTCTCCCCGCCCGCCTGCGCCGTGGCCGAACCGCACGCCAAGTACACCGGCGAGACCAGGATGCCGCTGATCATCCAGAACGCGCACCGCTACTTCTTCTATGTGGCCCTGGTGGTTTCGGTGATCAACACCTACGACGCCATCGCGGCGTTCCACGGCAAGACCGGCGGGTTCGGTTTCGGCCTCGGCAACATCGTTCTGCTCGGCAACGTGATCTTGCTCTGGGCCTACACGCTGTCCTGCCACTCGTGCAGGCATATCGCAGGCGGACGGCTCAAGAACTTCTCCGCGCATCCGGTGCGCTACTGGTTCTGGACGCAGGTCTCCACATTGAACACCCGGCACATGGCGCTGGCCTGGACCACCCTCGGCACGCTCGTGCTCACCGACTTCTACGTCATGTTGGTTGCCAGCAACACGATTTCGGACCTGCGGTTCATCGACTGACCGCCTCACTGAGGAGTTCTCTGCATGGCAGAAGTAGAACGGCACAACTACGACGTCGTCGTGATCGGAGCGGGCGGCGCGGGACTGCGTGCGGTGATCGAGGCCAGGGAGCACGGGCTGTCGGTCGCCGTGGTGTGCAAATCGCTGTTCGGTAAGGCACACACCGTGATGGCCGAAGGCGGCTGCGCCGCGTCGATGGGCAATGCCAACGAAAAGGACAACTGGCAGGTCCATTTCAAGGACACGATGCGAGGCGGCAAGTTCCTGAACAACTGGCGCATGGCCGAATTGCATGCGCAGGAGGCGCCCGACCGGGTGTGGGAACTGGAAAGCTATGGGGCCCTCTTCGATCGGACTGCGGACGGCCGGATCAGCCAGCGCAATTTCGGCGGCCACACCTACCCGCGGCTGGCCCACGTCGGCGACCGGACCGGCCTCGAGATCATCCGCACCATGCAGCAGAAGATCGTCTCGCTGCAGCAGGAGGATTTCGCGGAGACCGGCGACTACGAGTCGCGCATCAAAGTATTCTCCGAGTGCACCATCACCGAATTGCTCAAGGACGGCAACCGGATTTCCGGCGCGTTCGGCTACTGGCGCGAATCCGGTCGCTTCGTCTTGTTCGAGACCCCGGCGGTGGTACTGGCGACCGGCGGCATCGGCAAGTCGTACAAGGTGACCTCGAACTCCTGGGAGTACACCGGAGACGGGCACGCGCTCGCACTGCGCGCCGGCGCGACGCTGATCAACATGGAGTTCCTGCAATTCCACCCGACCGGCATGGTCTGGCCACCCAGCGTGAAAGGCATCCTGGTCACCGAAGGCGTGCGCGGCGACGGCGGGGTGCTGAAGAACACCGAGGGCAAGCGGTTCATGTTCGACTACATTCCGCCGGTCTTCAAGGGGCAGTACGCCGAGACCGAAGAAGAGGCCGATCAGTGGTTGCGCGACAACGATTCCGCGCGCCGCACGCCGGACCTGCTGCCGCGTGACGAGGTCGCCCGCGCGATCAACGAGGAGGTCAAGGCGGGCCGCGGCACCGAACACGGCGGCGTCTACCTCGATATCGCCTCCAGGATGCCCGCCGACGAGATCGTGCGGCGACTTCCCTCGATGCACCACCAGTTCAAAGAACTCGCGGACGTGGACATCACCAAGGAGCCGATGGAGGTCGGTCCGACCTGTCACTACGTGATGGGCGGAGTCGAGGTCGATCCGGACACCGGCGCCGCCACGGTGCCCGGCCTGTTCGCCGCGGGTGAGTGTTCCGGCGGTATGCACGGGTCGAATCGGCTCGGCGGGAATTCCCTGTCGGACCTGCTGGTATTCGGCCGCCGGGCCGGACTCGGCGCCGCCGCTTACGTGGAGGGCCTCGCCGACCGGCCATCGGTCTCCGAGGTCGATATCACGAATGCCGCCAAGGCCGCCCTGGCGCCCTTCGATCCCGCCACGGACGGCGAGAACCCCTACACCTTGCACACCGATCTGCAGCAGTCGATGAACGATTTGGTCGGCATCATCCGCAAGGAACACGAAGTGCGCGAGGCGATCGCTAAGCTCGACGAGTTGCGCGACCGGTTCCGGCACGTGACCGTGGAGGGCCACCGCCAGTTCAACCCGGGCTGGCATCTCGCGCTCGATATGCAGAACATGCTGCTGGTCAGCGAATGCGTGGCCCAGGCCGCGCTGCTGCGCACCGAGAGCCGTGGCGGGCACACCCGAGACGATCACCCGTCGATGGACCCGGACTGGCGCAACAGGCTGTTGGTCTGCGCGGTGGATCCCAGCACGTCGGGCGACCCGATCCCCACTGTCACGGTGACTCGCAAGGATCAGGAGCCGATGCGGCCGGAGCTGCTCGCCCTATTCGATCTAAGCGAGCTCGAAAAGTACTACACCCCGGCGGAACTCGCCGGGCACCCGGCCGCAGCCGGGAATTCGACGGAGCGAGAGGCGTAACGATGGGTTACGACGCCAAATTCCGCGTGTGGCGCGGCGATCTCGACGGCGGGCAACTGCACGACTTCACCGTGCTGGTGAACGAGGGCGAGGTGGTGCTCGACATCATCCACCGGTTACAGGCCACGCAGGCGCCCGACTTGGCCGTGCGCTGGAACTGCAAGGCAGGCAAGTGCGGTTCCTGTTCGGCCGAGGTGAACGGCCGGCCGCGTCTGCTGTGTATGACGCGGATGTCCACCTTCACCGAGGACGAGGTGATCACGGTGACGCCGATGCGCACGTTCCCCGTGATCAAGGACCTCGTGACCGATGTGTCCTTCAACTATGAGAAGGCAAGGGAGATCCCGTCGTTCACGCCGCGCGCGGATCTGAAGCCGGGCGATTACCGGATGCAGCAGGTCGACGTGGAGCGTTCGCAGGAGTTCCGCAAGTGCATCGAGTGCTTCCTGTGCCAGAACACCTGCCACGTGGTGCGCGATCACGAGGAGAACAAGACAGCGTTCTCGGGGCCGCGTTTTCTGATGCGCATCGCCGAATTGGAGATGCATCCGCTGGATGTCGCCGACCGCACGGACCTGGCGCAGGACGAGCAGGGGCTCGGCTTGTGCAATATCACCAAGTGCTGCACCGAGGTCTGTCCGGAGCACATCAAGATCACCGACAACGCGCTGATTCCGCTGAAGGAACGGGTCGCCGACCGGAAATACGATCCGTTGGTCTGGCTGGGCAACAAGCTGTTTCGTCGGTAGTACGCCGCGGACGACCGGCCGGGAACATCCCGGCCGGTCGGCGCACCCTACAGCATTGCCACTACACCAAGGGCCACGATCCACACCAGCAGCCCGACGAGCAACGCCGTCAGGAGCGAGCTGGTGAGGATGAAGACACCGACCGCCGACACCGCGAACAGCAACGCGACGATCAGCCATTCCACCCAATCGCCCGGCCGTAGTTTCCGGTACCGGGGATGGGAACTCTTGAGCCCACGGTCCACGAAGTATGACTACCCGTAAACGGTCGCGGCAAACGTGGTTTTGTTGTCGAATCTGTGTCATTTCGTGATCTTCAGTGCAATTTCAATCACATTTCGAGACTCGACCTGGGGATTTGACGAGGCATGCGGCTGCCTCGCCTTCGCTCGGCCCGGCACGGGGGCGACCGCCGGACTACGTCCGGCTGTGCCTGTCATACGGCGGACCCGGCAGCTCCTCGGTCGCCGCCGGGCCGCGCGATGACTACTTCGGACGGTCGAACTCGCCATCGTGCACGCCTGCGGTGAAGGCGGCCCATTCTCCCGGCGTGAAAATCAGCACCGGCCCATCGGGGTCCTTCCCATTGCGTAGACCCACATGCCCATCGGCGAGCAGGGCGACTTCCACGCTGTCGTTACCGGGACCTTCCCCGGCCTTCCTCCAGGTGGCCCCGGCCAGATCGACGTTCGCGTTGTCTTGGATGCTCACAACGTCACCTCGCCGACGCTCGCCGCCGTGCCCATGGCGCGTTGTGTCGATGGTTCGCTCGCAAGCTCGCTCACGACATGAACTCCTTCGCTATCTAGCAGAGCAGAGGTCTACGGACTGAAATTCTCACTACACCGCGCTCGACGCGCGCCCGATCGTACCGCCGCCGCCACCACTGTCAGGCGTACAACCGGGGTCATCTCTGGGCACGCCCGAGCAGCACCGATGCACCGCACGCACAACGCTTGTCCTCACCGATGGCGCCGGGCCGGGTCCGCCCACGCGCGTATGGCCTCGACCACCACCCGACCGGAAGGGCGAAAATTTTTGCGCGGCGGCACTATCCAGCGGCGGATCGCGCCGACCGACGCCGTGGGAGACGGCAACGCGATCGTCGATCCGGTGCGGGCGACCGACACATCCAGCCGGAACAGCTCGGCGAACAGTCGCGAATCGCTTTCGGGCAGATCCGGAGTGATCAGGAACGTCCACCGATTCGAGCGGGGATGCGCGAGGATCGGGCCGAGCGGGACGCTCCTGCTCTGCATATGCGCCTTGACCGCTTGGCCCAAGCTGCTCGGCATCGTCAAAGCCCACACCGACCCGGCGCGCATTACTATCCGGCCGAGTTCTGGAGGGTCGACAACGGCGGGCAGATCACACTCCCGTCGATAGAACTGGCACCGGGACCGTGGCGTATCCCCAAGTGACATCTGATCCATTGACAACCCCCTGCTGGTTCGACAATGTGCGCCAGCCATGCCGAACCCTCGCGGCTACCATCGGCGCTGTACAGCCGATGCACCGGTGCGGGATCAGGGCGGTGGCCCAGTGTGGCGCGGCTACCTCTAGTTTTGCTCTATTCAGCCTGGGAAGAGCGGATAAAGAATGGGCAAAACTGGGGAAAATGAACGACGCCGCTTCGCGGATCGCTGGGGAAAGACCCGACTCAGTGCCAGCTGTGGTCGGTGAGGGGAGTGCGGGGGCCGAACTTCGGTTTGTGAAAATGGCCGCTGATTTCGAGCAGGCGGATCGCCCGATAGCGGTGCGGGCGTAGCGGCTCCAGGTATTCGACCATCGCGTCGTCATCGAGCGGGCGGCCCAGCAGACTCCAGCCGACCGCGGCGGCCAGGTTGTAGTCGCCGACCGACAACGCGTCCGCGTCGCCGAAAGCCCGCTGCGCGATCTCGGCGGCCGTCCACACCCCGATGCCGGGAACGCTGCGCAGCATGCGCGCAGCCTCGGCCGGGTCCACCCGCGCCGCACGCTCGAGCGAGTCGGCAACCCTGGCCGCGCGCACGATGGTCTGCGCGCGCTGCGGGCCGACGTTCGCCCGGTGATAGGTCCAGGACGGAATCCGCCGCCAGGTATCGGCGTCCGGTGGCAGCTTCAATCCCTCCGGAGCTGGACCGGGTGCGGATTCGCCGAACTGCCGCACCAGTTTTCGCCACGACGCGCGCGCGGAGATGCTGTGCACTTTCTGTTCCAGCACGGCGGGCACCAGGGCCTCGAAGACCAGACCCGTGCGCAGCATACGCAGACCGGGAAAACGACGGTGCGCGTCGACGAGCTTCGGATGATCCGGGGCGAACGCCGAGAGATCCTCCGCCAAGCACAGCATGCGCTCGAGACCGTCGAGGAATTCCGCCGCGCCTGGCCCCCAGGCGCAGGCCTCTACCGCGCACGGACCGGACTGGGTCAATCGGTAGGTGACCGGCCCGGTCGGCAGACGGGAGGCGTGCCAGTGCGCGCCGTCAGGAGTCATGCGGTGACATGGGTCGCCGCTGCCCCGGCCGAGTGGAGCGAGGGTGCATGCCAGATCGATCGGCTGATCCGCCGTCACGGTCCGGCCCGCGCCCGGCTCTGCCATCACAGTGCGCACCCGCTCATTCTGCCCGGTGCGGCGCGTGGGACGGCGTGTCCCCCTCTGTGTAACGCAGCGGAGAGCAGGGCGATACTGATTCCGATCGGCAAATAGCTGGCAGTCGCCTTGACGGAGGTTCGCTGATGATCACCAACGTGCTCAACTGGTTGCTCAACGCCTGGGGCGGTGTGTTCGCAGGTAGCTCGGGCTACCAGATTCCGCCTGGCACTCTGCCGTTCGGCAGCTGAGCGGACGGCCTACTCGCGCCGATCCCCCCGGCAGGCATGCGAAAGATTCACTGCCCCAGGAGAAATTGGGCGAGATGCCGACCTCGTCGCCCGGCCAGGGCAGCGGCCTGGGTACGACAGGAGAAGCCGTCGGCGAGGATGACCGCGTCCTCGCCCGCGGCGCGTAGGGCGGGCAGCATGCCGTTCTCGGCCACCGCGACCGAAATGTCGTAATGGCCCGTTTGCATTCCGAAGTTTCCCGCCAGACCGCAGCATCCGGCGATTTCCGTGACGAGCACGCCCATACTGGCTAACAGTTGGCGATCGGACTCGAACCCGAGTATCGCGTGCTGGTGGCAATGTGGCTGGACCACCACGGACTGTCCGGTTCGCGCCGGTGGGCGCCAAGTCGGCTGCTCGGCGAGGAATTCGGCGAGCGTGCGCACCGCAGCGGCGGTCGTGGCCGACCTGGGGTCGTCCGGCAGCAGTTCCGGTAAGTCCGCACGCAAGACCGCTGTGCAGGAGGGTTCCAGTCCCACGACGATGCCGCCCGCGGCGACGTGTTCCTCCAGTGCGGCCACGGTGGCGCGCAGTCGTGCGCGGGCACCGTCGAGCTGCCCCGTGCTGATCCAGGTGAGCCCGCAGCAGACGCCGCGTTCGGGAATGCGGACGCGGTAGCCCAGTGCGGTGAGCAGCCGCGCCGCGGCCAGCGCGATCTCCGGATCGAAGGCGTTGGTGAAGGTGTCGACCCACAACATCACCTCGCCGGAGCGGGGCACGGCGCCCGGTTGCTCGGGTGGGTAGGCCGACTCGGCGAGCAAGGCGCCCTCGTCCAGGTCACGCCAGATCCGGCGGAAGGTGCGCTCGGCCAGACGTGGCACGTCACGGCGCGGGTCGATGCCCACTGCCCGCAACCCGGCGCGACGCAGCGCGGCACGACCGGCCAACGCGTTGACCACGCGCGGCATCCGAGTCGCGACGGCCAACCACCGAGGCAGCCAGCCCAGCGAGTAGTGATCGATCGGACGCAGCCGACGACGGTAGCGGCGGTACAGCGTCTCCGACTTGTAGGTGGCCAGGTCCACCCCCGCCGGGCAGTCCGTCCGGCACGCCCGGCACGACAGGCAGAGCTCGAGCGACTCGGCGACGGCCTCCGACGACCAGGGCAGTGCGCCGCGCACCACCTCCTGCAGGACCCTCGCCCGCCCGCGTGTGCTGTCCTTCTCATCCCGAGTGGCCTGATAGGACGGGCACATGAAATCACCGTCGGCGCGGCACTTGCCGATGCCGACGCAGCGATGGACCGCAACACCGATATCGCCATCGTCGTGCGGGAAGGCGTAACCGTTCGACGCGCGGACCCGGGGCAGCCCGGCGAGCCGCAGATCGGCATCGATCGGACGCGGTGCGACGAGCACACCGGGATTCAGCACGTCGCCGGGATCGAACATGGCTTTGTACCCGGCGAAGGCCTCGAGCACCGCGGGGGAGTACATCACCGAGAGCAGCTCCGAGCGGGCTCGGCCGTCGCCGTGCTCGCCGGAGAGCGAACCGCCGTGGCGGACCACCAACTCCGCGGCGTCGAACAGGAAGGCGCGGAAGCGCCGCGGTGCGTCGACGATAGGGAGATCGAGACGGACGTGGATGCATCCGTCGCCGATGTGCCCGTAGAGCAACCCGTCCACGCCATGGTCACGAGTCAGCGCGGCGAAATCACGCAGGTAGGCGCCGAGCCGGTCGGGCGGGACGGCGGCGTCCTCCCAGCCGGGCCAAGCCGGGCGGCCGTCGGCTGTGCGCCCGGCCAGCCCGGCGCCGTCGGCGCGGATCTGCCAGAGGGCGGTGGCCGTACCGGGATCGGTGACGATCCTGCTGTCGAGTGCGCCCGCCGTCCGGCACAACCGCTGTGCGACAGCCACCGCCTCGGCCTGCGTCGCACCGGAGGTCTCCACGAACAGCCATCCTCCGCCTCGCGGCAGGTCGGGGACCAAACCCCGGTGCGCCCGGACGACATCGACCAGCCGCGCGTCGATGCCTTCGACCGCGATCGGCGCGCAGGCCATCACCGCGGCCACATCATCGGCCGCGGCGGCGATGTCGGGGTAGCCCAGCACCGTGAGCACGGTCGCCGCGGGCAGCGCGACCAACTCGACCGTGGCGTCCAGCAACAGACCGCAGGTGCCCTCGCTACCGACGAACGCCTTGGCTGCCGACGCGCCGCGCTCGGGCAGCAGATGCTCCAAGCCGTAACCGGACGCCTGGCGGTCGAACCGCCCCAGATCGGTGCGCAATACCGCCAGGTGCGCCCTGGTGAATTCCGCGAGGCCCGGTACCGCGGACAAATCCGCTGCCAGCGTGCGCTCGGTGCCGGTGCCGTCCAGAATGCGCACTTCGCGCACGCTGTCGGCGGTGCGGCCCCAGGCGACCGCTCGCGGTCCGCAAGCGTTGTTGCCGATCATGCCGCCGAGCGTGCAGCGGTTCTGCGTCGAGGGATCGGGTCCGAAGCGCAGCCCATGCGGCCGGGCCGCGCGCTGCAGCTCCGACAGCACGACGCCCGGCTGCACCGTGACGACGCGCACCTCCGGATCGATCGCGCCGATTCGGTTCATGTGCCTGCTGAAATCGAGCACCAGCCCGGGCCCGATCGCGTTGCCCGCCACCGAGGTTCCGCCGCCGCGCGCGGTCACCGGCAGGCCGTGGTCGCGGGCGAATTCCAGGGTGGCCGCGACGTCCTCGCCGGTGCGCGGGAAGACGACCGCGGCCGGGCGAACCCGATAGTTCGACGCGTCCGAGGAGTACTCCGCGCGACGGCGCTCGGATGTGTCGACCTCACCCGCGACCATGCCGCGCAGTGCCGCGATCCGGTTCTCGGTCACCTCGCCAGCTTAAGTGGCTGCCTCGCCTTCGCTCGGCCCGGCGCCGACGGACTCTGTCCGGTTCTGCGACAGCCTCGGCTTCGCCGTCCCGGCACGGCGCGCGGGACTGCGGCTAACGCCCGTTGGGCGGTGGCTGGTTTCGCTGTCGGCGGAACCGGTGCGTGTCCGGAATCGACTTGATCTCAACCAACGTTGAGGTCTTAGTGTCGGTGGCCAGGTCTTTGATGGGGCGTGGAGCGAGAGGGAGAGCAACGTGAGCATCGAATCGGTGGCGTGGAGTCAGATGTATCGGCGAGCGAACGCGCCACGGGAACAGCGCCCGTTCCGTCTCGCCACCGCCAAGCGCATCATCCGGTTCGCCACGCCGCATCGCCGCCGGATCGGCGCGTTTCTGCTGTTCAGTGTGGTGTCGGCGATGCTCGCGGTGGCTACGCCGGTACTGGCGGGCCGGGTCGTCAACGACATCGTCGGTGGTTCGGCGCCGCGGGTCGTGGTCATCCTCGCGCTGGTGATCGGCGTGCTTGCGGTGTTCGACGCCGGGCTGGGGCTGGCGATTCGCTGGATGTCGGCACGCATCGGCGAGGGATTGATCCTCGACCTGCGCACCGCCGTTTTCGACCACGTACAGAAGATGCCGGTCGCGTTCTTCACCCGGACCAGAACCGGTGCGCTGGTCAGCCGCTTGAACAACGACGTGATCGGCGCCCAGCGCGCGTTCAGCGACACTCTGTCCGGCGTGGTGGCCAACCTGGTGACCCTCGTGCTCACGCTCGGCGTGATGGTCAGCATCTCGTGGCAGATCACATTGCTCGCGCTGGTGCTGCTTCCGGTGTTCGTGGTTCCGGCGCGCCGGATGGGCAACCGCCTCGCCGACCTGCAGCGGGAAGCGGCCCGGTTGAACGCGGCGATGAGCACCCAGATGACGGAGCGGTTCTCCGCGCCGGGCGCGACGCTGGTCAAGCTGTTCGGCCGTCCGGAGCAGGAGTCCGACGAGTTCGCGCTGCGGGCGCGCCGGGTGCGTGACATCGGTGTGCGCACCGCGATGCTGCAAACGGTGTTCGTCACCTCGCTCACGCTGGTGTCGGCGCTGGCCATCGCCTTGGTGTACGGGCTGGGTGGCTGGTACGCGCTGCGCGGGCAGTTGGACGCGGGCGCGGTTGTGTCGCTGTCGCTGTTGCTGACCAGGCTGTACACGCCGCTGACGGCATTGGCCAGCGCTCGGATGGAGATCATGGCCGCGCTGGTGAGCTTCGAGCGGGTCTTCGAAGTGCTCGACCTGAAGCCGCTGATCGAGGACGCGCCGGACGCGAAGCAGGTTCCGGCGGGCCCGGTTTCGGTGGAGCTGGATGAGGTGAGCTTCAGCTACCCGTCGGCCGACAAGGTGTCGCTGGCCTCGCTGGAGGACGTGGCGACCCTGGACACCCGCGGCGGGGTGGAAGTGCTGCACGGCGTATCACTGCGTGCCGAGCCCGGACAGCTGATCGCCCTGGTCGGCTCGTCAGGCGCGGGCAAATCGACCATCGCACAACTGGTTTCCCGCCTCTACGACGTAGACGGGGGCGCGGTGCGGTTGAACGGCACCGACGTGCGCGAGCTGAGCGCCCGGTCGCTGCGGGAGACGGTCGGACTCGTCACCCAGGACGGACACCTGTTCCACGACACCATCCGGGCCAACCTGCTGCTGGCCCGGCCGGAAGCGAGCGAGGACGAACTCTGGGACGCGCTGCGGCGTGCGCGGCTGCGCGACCTGGTCGCCTCGCTGCAGGACGGGCTGGACACCGTGGTCGGCGAACGCGGCTACCGGCTCTCCGGCGGTGAGCGTCAGCGGTTGACCATCGCGCGTCTGCTACTGAAGCAACCACACGTGGTAATCCTCGACGAGGCAACGGCGTCGCTGGACTCGACCTCAGAAGCCGCTGTGCAGGCGGCGCTTTCCGAAGCTCTGGACGGTCGAACCGCGCTGGTGATCGCACACCGCTTGTCCACGGTCCGCGCCGCCGACCAGATCCTGGTGCTGGAGGACGGCCGAATCGTGGAGCGCGGCACGCACACGCAGCTGCTGGCTGCCGACGGCCGGTATGCGGAGTTGTACCGGACCCAGTTCGCCGACGAACCCGTCCCGGCCGCGGCCTGATCGATCCGCTGACCCGGCGCTCATCGCCGGGTCAGCGGTACCGGGGGTCAGGGGGCGGGCTGATTCGCGGAGCAGGTGATGTCGGTGGCCGGAAGCGTCCCCGCACCGAAATAGGCGTTGATCGCATTGTTCACACAGTTGCTCAGTTCGGGCCGGAACGTCATGTGAATGCGCACGTCCTGCAGCGTGACCATCCGCGACTCGGACAAATACTGATGCAGTCGGACGCCGTGGGCATAGGGGGTCCGGGGATCTCCGGTCGCCTGCACGATGAGCGCGGGAACCGAATTCCGGACGACCGTCGGAGGTTCGACGGGCCGAGGCCAGAAGGCGCACGGCTGGATATTCCCGGCCAGCGCGCCGAACACCGGCTGCGTGGCACGGGTCTCTTCGATGTTGCGCCAGTACCAGGTCGGATCGATCGGTGCGCCGACATCGCCGCAGGCGATCTGTGCCAGCGCCGAGTTCTCCTCGTCGCGCAGCGCCTGCACGATCGCGCGCAGCCGTGGCGTGCGCGACGTCGTCGGCGGACCGCCCGCCGCGTCGGCGATCTCCCGCACGGTGGTGGCCATCGCTTCGTTGAGCCGGAAGTTCGTCAGCAGGGAATGCAAGATGAACGGCAACCAGTGATCGTTGATGGCGAATCCATCGATGACGATCGGTTGGCGTGCCGCGATCCGGACCAGTTCCTCGATCTTGGCTCGCACCTGCTGCGGAGTCGCGCCGAGCCGGAATTCGCCATCCCGGACGGCAACCCACGCGGCCCAGTCGTCCAGCGCGATTTCGTCCGCCGGACCCCAATCCTGGACCAGGCCCGTCCAATACCGGTCCGGATCAATCGCGCTGTCCAGCACGATCCGATCGGTCCGCTCGGGGAACATCTGGGTGAACACGGCGCCGAGGTAGGTGCCGTAGGACAAGCCGTAGAAATTGAGCGTGCGCTCACCGAGGGCTGCTCGCACGATGTCGATGTCCCGCGCGGTATTGCGCGTGGTGAACTGCCGCAGCATGATCGGATCACGAATCAGGCAGGTAGCGGCCATTACCCCGGATTGAACGGTGTCGTGGGCGAACCCGAGCACATCCAGCCCCGCGGACCGAACCATCTCGCCGACCGGCCATCCGCACCGCGGGCTCCGCCCGGACGCGCCGACTCCGCGTGGATCCATGCCGATCAGGTCGTGACTCGCCAGCACCTCTGGTGACAGCACGTCACCGAGCAGATCCACACTGTCCAGGCCCTGTCCACCGGGGCCACCCGGATTGGACAGCAGAATGCCCCGCCGCCGTGCCGGGTCCCCGGCCTTCACCCGCGAAATCGCCACGGTCATCGTGCGGTCCGCGGGCCTGCTGTAGTCGAGCGGCACCAGGACATCCGCGCACTCGCCACCTGCCTTGTCCAGATTCTCGACACCGCATGGCTTCCACTCGAGCCGCTGGTGATAGAACCGGTCCAACTCGATGGGGTGCGATTCCTCAACCGGCTCCGCATGGCTATAGGCCGGCACAGTCACCAGCACGGATACCGCTACTACCGATATGGAACGCCAGAACAGCTTCGCTGACAACAGACTTCGCCTCTCGACGGGAGCGAACACGCAGGTTGTTGCGCAGTGAACCGTATCGGATCAGGGCAGCGGTGGTGGCAACCCACTCCCACTCGCGCAGAGTCGTGGCTTGCGGTCAGGTGTTGCGGCGCGCCTCGAGCCCGTCCAGCACGCGGTCCAATCCATAGCGGAACTTCCGCTCGCGCAGTTGTTCCGGGTCCTGGTCCCAATCCTCCTGGACTCGCGGAAACTCCCGCGCTGCCTCTTCGGCGGCCGGCCGCAGCTCGGCGATCCACTCCTTCTCGGTCTTTCCGCTGCGAACCAGCAAACTCAGATATGCCGCCTCGGAGATGCCCATGCCGACCACGTAGCTGATCACCGTGCCGATACCGTCACTCGCCTCGTCGACGGGAAAGCCGCCCGCTTCGAACAGCCCCACCATGCGGTCGTTGAGCCGCATGACGTTCGGGCCCAGGTACGACAGCCCGACCTGGCCGAGCGTCGAAGCCATCCACGGGTGCCGCAGGATCATCGCGCGCAGGCTCAGCGCACACTCTCGGGTCGCCCGCCGCCACTGCGCCGGGTCGTCGATCTCGGGAACGCTGATCTCGCCGTAGACCTCGTCGACCACCAGCTCGATCAGCTCGTCGCGATTGGCCACATGGCGGTAGAGGGAGGTGGCGCCCGCATTCAGCCGGGCGCCGAGCTGGCGCATGCTCAGCGCCTCCATCCCCTCGGCGTCCAGCAGCGCGACCGCCTCGGCCACGATCTGTTCCCTGGTCAGGGCCGGTTGTTCCCGGCCGCGCCTTGGGCGCGTCCACACCGAACCCACCGGCTGTTTCTCCGCGGGCATGACCACTCCTTCCGTCGCCACCAGCATAGCGCACGATGTTCGCACTTGCGTACGGCAAATTTCTATGCGTACATTGTTCGCAAAACGAGAACGACGTGCGCAACTCTGCTGGAAGAGGTTTTCCGATGAACGCGACCCGCGACCCGAAACGCTGGTGGATCCTGATCGTGCTGTGCCTCAGCACGCTCGTCCTGGTCATCGACAATTTCGTCTTGGCCGTGGCGGTCCCGCCGCTGGCCGAGGATCTCGACGCGACGGCCCAGGACATCCAATGGATTCTGGACTCCTACATCCTGGTCTTCGCGGGCCTGCTGCTCACCGCGGGCAGTCTGGCCGACCGGTTCGGCCGCCGCCGGGTGATGATCGTCGGCCTCGCCCTGTTCGGGCTCGCCTCACTCGGGGCGACGATGGCCACCAGCCCGATCGAGCTGATCGTGGCGCGTGTCGTGATGGGTGTCGGTGGCGCGCTGGTGCTGCCGAGCACGCTGTCGATCCTGATCACGGTGTTCGACGACGCGGAGCGGCGCAAGGCGATGAGTTTCTGGAGCGCCGCATCGGTGCTCGGCCTGGTCGGCGGTCCCGTGCTCGGCGGGGTGCTCATCGCGCACTTCTGGTGGGGCGCGGCGTTCTTGATCAACATCCCGGTCGCGGTGCTGGCGATCATCGCAACACTGACCCTCATGCCCGAATCCAAGGGGCCGTGGACGACCCCTGACCTGCCCGGCGCCGTCCTGTCCATGGTCGGCATGACCGCACTGGTGTGGACCATCATCGAATTCCCCAAGGGCGGCCTCGAGCACGCGAGCACCCTGATCACGCTGACCACCGCCGTCGTCGCGCTGATCGCGTTCGTGATCTGGGAGCGCCGCGTCGCCCACCCCATGGTTCCGCTGGATCTGTTCCGCAACCGCGATTTCAGCGGCGGCAGCCTGTCGCTGACCCTGGTCCAGGTGGCCAACGGCGGCCTGCTGCTGGTGCTGACCCAGTACCTGCAATTCGTGCTCGGCTACTCGCCGACGAAAGCGGGCTCGGCGTTCATTCCGATGATGATCGCGTCCATCGTGTGCAATGCACTCGGCGCCGGCCTGGGCGGCAAGGTCGGCAACCGCACGCTCGCCGTCACCGGCATGCTGGTCTCGGCCGTCGGGCTCGGTCTGCTGGCCGGATTGTCCGCGCACAGCGACTTCGGCATGCTTGCGCTCGCACTCGTGGTGCTCGGCGCGGGTGCCGGCTTGGCACAGCCCGCCGCGATCGCCGCGCTGATGGGCGCGGTTCCGCAGGAGCAGGCCGGCGTCGGCTCCGCGCTCAACGACACCATCCAGCAGGCGGGCGCCGCCCTCGGCATCGCCGTGCTCGGCAGCATCCTGTCCAGCACGTTCACCGCCGGCATGCCGGACTCGGCCGCGGAACCGGCCAAGCGCTCGATCACCGACGCACTGGCCCTGGCCGCGCGGACCGGCGACACCGAACTCCTCGCCACCGCCAGGGATGCGTTCAGCACCGCGATGTCGACCAGTTTCCTGGCGGGCGGCGCGGGCATCCTGGCCGCGGCGATCGTCGCCCTGTTCATCATGCGCAATACCGAGACCGAGCCCGCGGAGCAGGCCGGTAGGCCCGCGGCGGTAGAGGTGCCGGCCCGGTAACGCGAGACATCACGGCTGAAGCCCCGGCTCGATGATTCGAGCCGGGCTTCGGCGCAGCTACCGCAAAGCCTGCCCCGGCGCGGGTACCGATTCGCCGTTGCCGATCAGAATTCTCCCGCGACGCCGAGAACAGTTCGGCCCCTGTGGCTACCGTCCAGGATCGAGCGCAGCACCCGCTCCGCCTCGGTGACCGGCGCGTAGCTCTCCAGGGCCGAAAGATGCTGCGGACGAAGCTCATCGGCGAGCCTGGTCCACAGCTCGGCACGCCGCTCGATGGGCACGTTGACCGAATCGATGCCCAACAGCGCGACCCCGCGCAGGATGAACGGCATCACGGTGGTGGGCAGCTCGGACCCACCGGTAAGACCGCTGACCGCGACCGCGCCGCCGTAGCCGATCGCGCTGAGGATGTAGGCGAGTGAAGCACCGCCGACACTGTCCACCGCCGCGGCCCAGCGCGCTTTGGTCAGCGGCCGCAGCTCGGCGGTCGGGTCCGCTGGCAGCCGCCCGATCACCTCGTTGGCGCCGAGTTCGCTGAGCAAATCCTCCGCGTCGGTCTTGCCGGTCGAGGCGATGACCTCGAAGCCGAGGCGCGAGAGGATGTCCACGCTCACGCTGCCGACGCCGCCGGTCGCGCCGGTGACCAGCACCGGGCCGTCGTCCGGGGTGAGTCCGCGGTCCAGCAGGGCCTGCACGCTCAGTGCTGCGGTGAAGCCCGCGGTGCCGATCGCCGCGGCGTCGCGGGTGTCCAGCTGACCGAGCTCGACGATCCAGTCGGCGGGCACTCTGGCGTATTCGGCGTAACCGCCGTTGTGGGAGACACCGAGTTCGTACCCGTGCGCGATCACCAGGTCGCCCGGGGAGAAATCGTCGACGGAGGATTCGACCACCTCGCCGGTGAGGTCGATGCCCGGCACGATCGGGTAGCTGCGGACCACGCCGCCACCCTTGGTGATCGCCAAACCGTCCTTGTAGTTCGCGCTCGAGTAGTGCACTTTGATCGTCACATCGCCCGGCCCGAGAAATTCCTCGTCGACCTGCTGCCGGGCCAGGACGATCCCGCTGTCCGATTCCTGTGCCACCATCGCCCAGAACTCCATGCCGACGAGCATACGAGTGTCCGGACGGGTCCGGGGGTTACTGCGGCAGGAGTTCCAGGCGGACACCGAGCAGACGAACCGGCCGGTCGAGCTCGAACCGATCGACGATGCGCAACGCGGTCTCGGCGATCTGGGCGACATCGATGGTCGGTTCGGGCAGCTTTTCCTGCTTGCTTCGGGTGTAGAAGGTGTTGGTGCGCACCGTGACGGAGACCCGGGTGCCGATCCGGCCCGCGGCGGCCATCTCCTCGGCGACCTCGGTGGCCAGCCGCGCGACCTGCGCACGGATCTCGCCGGGATCGGTCAGGTCCCGCGGAAAAGTCTCGGATTTGCTGCGGCCCACGGGAATTCGCGGTTCTACGGTGACATCTGTGTCGCCCTTGCCGTTTCCGAGCACCCACAGATAAGGGCCGGTGTTCGGACCGAACTCGGCGGCGAGCCGATGCCGGTCGGCCGCCATCAGCTCGCCGACCGTGTGAATGCCGAGCTCGGCGAGGCGGGCGGCGATCCGGTTGCCGACGCCCCACAGCGCGTTGGTCGGGCGGTGAGCCATCACTTCGTTCCAGTTCGCGGCGGTGAGCCGGAAGACACCCGCGGCGGCGCCTCGGTCCGCGGCCGGTTCGACCGACGACTTGCCCGCCGACTTGGCGAACCCGGTGGCGAGCTTGGCGGTGAGTTTGTTGTCGCCGATACCGATCGAACAGGTCAGCTCCAAGCCCGCGATGGCGCGGCGGACCTCTTGCGCGAGAGCTTCGGGATCGTCGGTGTCGGCGGCGAGGAACGCCTCGTCCCAGCCCCACACCTCGACCCGCCCGGGAAATGTCCGTAACAGCGACATCACCTCGTCGGAGGCGTCCTCGTAGGCGGCCATGTCCAGGGGAAGGAAAATGCCTTCCTGGCATTTGCGCTGAGCGCTGCGCAGCGGCATCCCGGCCCGTACCCCGAACGCGCGCGCCGGATAGGACGCGCAGGTCACCACTTTGCGCGGTTCGGTCGGATCGCCGTGGCCGCCCACGATGACCGGCAGTCCCCGCAGTTCCGGATGACGGCGGAACTCCACCGCCGCCTGGAACTGGTCGAGATCGACGTGCAACAGCCATCTGGCCACATGCCGTTCTTACCGCACGGCGCCGACATTGTCGCCCTTGCGCGGCCGAGCGAACGTCACAACTGATCTCGTTCGCACATGGGTAACTCGCCGGGTACGCCCAGAACGCGGGTGACACCCCACGCAGGACCTGAACGCACATCCGGCGGCACCCAACTTGTACAGCCTGAAGACCCGGAGAGGCGGGCGAGCTCAGGCTGTTGCGGCGAGCGCCGCGCCGTCGAGTGCCGGTTCGGCGACCGGCTCGATGGCATAGGCCAGGATGTCGGTCACGTCGGCGACGGGGCGGACGTCCAGCGCGGCAAGCACTTCCGCGGGGACGTCGTCCAGGTCCGGCTCGTTGCGCGCCGGGATGAACACCGTCTTCAAACCGGCCCGCTGGGCGGCGAGCAGCTTCTGCTTCACGCCACCGATCGGCAGTACCCGGCCGTTCAACGTGACCTCGCCGGTCATGCCGACATCCGAGCGCACCTGGCGACCAAGCGCCAGCGACACCAGCGCGGTGACCATGGTGACGCCCGCGGACGGACCGTCCTTGGGCACCGCTCCTGCCGGGAAGTGGATATGGATGTTGCGATCCAACACCGACGGCTCGATGCCGATCTCCTCCAGGTGTGAGCGCACGTAGGTAAGCGCGATCTGCGCGGATTCCTTCATGACGTCGCCGAGCTGGCCGGTGAGGGTCAGGGAGCGCTCACCTTCGGCGGCATTGGCCTCGATGTAGAGGACATCGCCACCCGCGCCGGTCACGGCGAGTCCGGTCGCCACACCCGGAACGGCGGTGCGTTCCACCGAGTCCGAGGTGAAGCGCGGACGGCCGAGGTAGTCCTTCAAGTCGCCCAGACCGATCGTCAGGACATCCTCGACCAGCTTTTCGGAGCCCAGCCCGGGATCGTAACCCGATGCGGCGGGCACTGATCCACGCTCCGACAACCGAGTCGCCGCCTTGCGCAACGCCTTCGCGATCAGCCGCTCCATCTGTCGCACACCGGCTTCCCTGGTGTAGTCGGCCGCGATCTCGCGCAGCGCCTCCTCGGTGACGGTCACCTCGTCGGCGGTCAGCGCGTTGCGCTCCAGTTGTCGCGGCACCAGGAAGTCGCGGGCGATGGCCACCTTGTCGTCCTCGGTGTAGCCGTCCACGGTGATCAGCTCCATCCGGTCCAGCAGCGGGCCGGGGATGGTCTCCATGACATTCGCCGTGGCGATGAACAGCACGTCGGACAAGTCCAGATCCAGATCGAGGTAGTGGTCGCGGAACGTGTGGTTCTGCGCTGGATCCAGCACCTCGAGCAGGGCGGCGGCCGGGTCGCCGCGGAAGTCCGAGCCGACCTTGTCGATCTCGTCCAACAGGACGACCGGGTTCATCGAACCCGCCTCCTTCATGGCACGCACGATGCGACCGGGCAGTGCGCCGACATAGGTGCGCCGGTGACCGCGGATCTCGGCCTCGTCGCGCACGCCACCCAGGGCGACGCGAACAAACTTGCGGCCCAAGGCCCGCGCGACGGACTCACCGAGCGAGGTCTTGCCCACACCGGGCGGGCCGACCAGCACCAGCACCGCGCCGGAGCCTCGCCCACCGACGATCTCCAGCCCGCGGGCGGCACGGCGGGCCCGGACGGCCAGGTACTCGACCATGCGGTCTTTGACCTCGTCCAAGCCGTGGTGATCGGCGTCCAGGACCGCGCGGGCAGCCGAAACGTCGGTGCTGTCGGTGGTCTTCACCGTCCACGGGAGTTCCAGCACGGTGTCCAGCCAGGTCCGGATCCAGCCGGATTCCGGGCTCTGATCGCTGGCCCGCTCCAGCCTGCCGACCTCGCGCAGCGCCGCCTCGCACACGGTATCGGGCAGGTCGGCCTGCTCGACGCGGGTGCGGTAGTCGTCGGCGCCGTCGGGCTCGTCCTCGCCGAGTTCCTTGCGGATGGCGTTGAGCTGCTGGCGCAGCAGGAACTCGCGCTGGCTCTTCTCCATGCCCTCGCGGACGTCTTCGCTGATCTTCTCGGTGATCTCGGCCTCGGCGATGTGCTCCTTGGTCCACTCGATCAAGGTGCTGAGCCGTTTGGCCACATCAGGGGTTTCGAGCAGTTCCCGCTTCTGCTCGAAGGTCAGGTACGGCGCGTAGCCCGCAGTGTCGGCGATCGCCGACGGGTCGGTCAACTGGCTGACCGCATCGATGATCTGCCACGCCTCCCGCCGTTGCAGCACCGAGACGACCAGCTTCTTGTACTCTGCGGCCAGTTCCTTGGTCCGACCGTCCGATGTCGGCGTCTCGACCGGTTCGGCCTCCACCCACAGCGCGGCGCCCGGTCCGGTGACCCCGTGTCCGATCTTGGCGCGCCGCTCGGCCTTCAGCACGGCCGCCGGGGCCCCGCCGCGCATCCGGCCGACTTGTTCGATGGTGGCGACCACACCGTAGGTGGCGTAGCCCTCGGTCAGCCGGGGCGCGAGCAGCACGGAGTCCTTCTTGGCGGCCCGTGCGGCATCGATCGCGGCCTGCGCCGATTCGTCCAGTTCGATGGGCACGACCATGCCCGGCAGCACGATCGGATCGGTCAGGAACAGCACCGGCAGGTTCTGTGGTGTAGTCACGTCTTCGACCCTTCCAAAAGTTGAGCGTTGCCTACTCAACCCGAAGGTGTTCGCGTTTGTTCCGCGCAGCTCAGGTCGTTCGCTGACGGCGAATAGCGCAGGCCTTGATCACCTGCCCGCTCCGAGGAACGGGTCTCGTTGACACTCCGTCCAAGGCAATGAGAACGTGGGGGCCTTGATATCTCATACCGGCGGTACCGCCGGCTCGGCTTAGGGAGTCCCATCGATGTCGTCGCTCGCCGCTGGCGTGTTCATCGACTGGGAAGGGCTGACCGGGCAGTCGAAGTTCGTGGTCGACCTGGTCACGTTTCCGATCTTCAGTGCGCTGGCCGGGTGGCTGACCAACTGGACCGGCGTGCTCATGCTGTTCTGGCCGATTCGGTTTCGCGGTGTTCACATCCCCGGCCTGCAGGTGCTCTACCCATACTTCCCGCGCCGGGTCCAGGTGCTGCCGACCTTCTCGGCCGACGGCCGCCGCCTCGGATTCCAGGGCTTCATTCCGGCGCGCGCGGAGAAGATGGCCAGTATCTGCGTGGACAAGGCGCTGATGCGGATCGGCAGCCCCAAGGACTTCATCCACGAACTCGATCTGGACGGCATCGCCGACTACACCGCGGTGCTGGCGCGTGAACAGGTGCGGCCGCTGGTCGACGAACTGATGTACCGGGAGAACCCGGATCTGTGGCGCACCGTACCGCGCGCCGCCAAGCAGCTGATCTATCAGCGGGTGGATCGGGAGTTGCCCGCGCTGTCGCGGCGCGCGTTCGCCTCACTCGGGGACAACGTCGACCAGCTGATCGACATCAAGAGCTTCGTGATCCGCTACCTGCAGGAAAACCCGGCCATCCTGAAGGATCTGACCACCACCATCGCGGCGCCCGAGCTGCGATTCATGGTGCGCATCGGTTTGCTCGGGGCGCCGTTCGGTCTGCTGCTTGCCTTGTACCTGCATGTGCACCAGCACATTCCAGTGCTCGGCTCGGTGCCGGGCTGGGTGATCGTGCTACTCGCCTCGGCGGCGATCGGCGTGATCGTGAACGTCATCGCGGTGAAGATGGTGTTCGAGCCAGGCGACCCGCAACCGAGATACAAGTACCTGTGGAAACAAGCGCTGCTGGCGAAGCGGCAGCCGCAAGCGGCGACCGACCTCGCCCACATCCTGGCCTACCAGGTGCTGACCCTGCCCAACCTGTCGAAAGAGCTTCTCGACGGCCCGAACGGGGACAAGACCAGGCAGTTGCTGGAGCATGTGATCGCCGACGAGATCACTCGCCAGCTCGGGCCGACCACCACCCTGGTGCGAGCGGCGCTGGGACGCCGCCAGTTCGTCAACCTCTCGGTGGGCGCGGCGGGTGCGGCAGTCGGCTTGGCGCCCAGCCTGGCGGAGGACGAGGAGTTCACCCTCGAGCAGGCCAAGACCATCGACGAGTTCGCGGCGCGTAAGCTGCGGCGGCTGACGCCCGGGGAGTTCATGGAGATGTTCTACGCCTCTGTCGAGCAGGACGCCTGGCTGCTGTATCTGCACGGGGCGGCCCTCGGACTCCTCGTCGGCGCCGCCCATCTGGTCGTTTTCGGCTGGTAGTGCGTCCGCTGGCAAATATAAAACAAGCATGCTTGCCTTTTTCTGTGCCCGCTGCGATGCTGAACGCCGACGGCACACGAAGCGGTGTGCAAGGGACCGGCAAGGAAACGAATGGCTGACCTCGAAGCGCTGCTCGGTGATTTCGCCGACGAATGCGCGGATCTGGAACGACTCGTCGGCCAGTTGGCACTCGGGGAGTGGGCGCGCACCACCCCGGCACCCGGCTGGACCATCGCCCATCAGATCGGCCACCTGGCCTGGACCGATGAGATCGCGACGATCGCCGCGGCGGACCCAGCGGACTTCCAGCGCTTGGTGACCGAGGCCGGGCCGCGTGCGCTCACCTTCGTCGATGAAGCGGCCGAGCAGGCCGCGACCGAACCCCCTGCCGACTTGCTCGACCGGTGGCGTCGTGGACGCGCATCCCTCGCCGCGGCGCTGCGCGCGGTGCCGCCGGGTAGCAAACTGCCGTGGTTCGGCCCGCCGATGAGCGCGGCCTCGATGATCACCGCCCGCATCATGGAGACCTGGGCGCATGGGCAGGACGTGGCCGACACGCTCAGCGTACGCAGGACGCCAACGGCCCGGCTGCGCACCGTGGCCCATATCGGCGTGCGCACCAGGAACTTCGCCTACATGGTGCATGGAAAGACCCCGCCCGCAGCGGAATTCCGAGTCGAGCTGGCGGCGCCGGACGGCACGATCTGGTCGTGGGGTCCCGACGATGCCGCGCAGCGAGTGACCGGACCCGCGCTCGATTTCTGCCTCCTGGTGACACAGCGCCGCCATCATGACGACCTCACGATCGAGGCATATGGAGCCGACGCCGCGGAATGGCTCGCCATCGCACAGGCGTTCGCGGGGCCGACGGGCGAAGGAAGGACAGCGGGCCAGTTCGCCTGACCCGCTGACACCGGACCCGATCCCGAGATTTGGAGCGGGCGAGCGCCACACTTGGGTGCGCCGTGTTCGTGTCGACGGCCGGACGCCGTTGGCCGGGGTGTCTCGATGTGGCAGTCGAGAATGGCGCTCGCCAGCTACACGGGTATTTACCCGCTCGTGGGTCGGCGGAAACCAACAATGCCACCCGGGACATGCGGATGGGCGGTGCGCCACCGCTTACGCTGCTCGGCAATGAACGAGCGAACCATCGGCACAGCCTACGATTTCTGCGTCATCGGCGGCGGCATCGTCGGCGTCGCGACCGCACACCAGATCCTGACGCGCAACCCCGGCGCGAGCCTGGTGCTGCTGGAGAAGGCGCGCGAGCTGGCCACCCACCAGACGGGGCACAACAGCGGCGTAATCCATTCCGGCATCTACTATCCGCCGAACAGCTTGAAGGCCACGCTGTGCCGCCGCGGCGCGCAATGGACCAAGGATTTCGCTGCGGCACATGGCATTCCGTACCAGGTCTGCGGCAAGTTGCTGGTAGCGACCGACCATGCCGAATACGCACGCATGCTCGCGCTGCACGAACGGTCGATCACCAACGGAGTTACCGTCGAACTGATCGACGCGGCGGAACTCGCCCGGCGTGAACCGCGGATCACCGGCGCCGGGGCATTGTTCGTTCCGGACACCGGAATCATCGACTTCACCCGGGTGACCACCGCGCTCGCCGAGGAAGTCCGGGCCGCCGGTGGCGAATTCGTGCTCGGCGCCGAAATCGTCACGCTCACCGAGACGGCGGATGTGGTTACCGCCGCGGGCCCGGCCGGATCCTGGACCGCGCGCCGCTTGGTGGTCTGCGCGGGCTTACAGTCCGATCGGATGGCGCGAGCGGCCGGGCTGCGCACCGACTTTCGCATCGTGCCATTCCGTGGCGAGTACTACCAACTGCCGCCGGAACGAACGGGGCTGGTCAGCACGCTGATCTATCCCATTCCCGATCCCGGATTGCCGTTTCTCGGCGTGCATTTGAGCCCGACGATCGACGGTGCGCTGACCGTCGGCCCGAACGCGGTGCTCGGACTGGCCAGAGAGGGCTATCGCAAGGGCAGCTTCGATGCCGAGGACGCGCGAGATGTACTCGGCTTCCCCGGATTTCACCGAGTCGCCAGGGCGAACGTGCGCACCGGCCTGCGAGAACTGCGCAACTCACTGTTCAAGCGCGGATACCTGGCGCAGTGCCGCCGCTACTGTCCAGAGCTGACGCTCGCCGATCTGCTTCCACGCGAGGCGGGCATTCGCGCGCAGGCGGTCCTGCGCGACGGAACTCTGGTGCACGACTTCATGATCGAACACACCGAGCGATCGGTCCACTTGCTCAACGCCCCCTCACCTGCGGCGACCTCGGCCATGCCGATCGCGGAGCACATCGTCGACCAGCTCTGAGCGTCGCCGGAAGGCACGGACTCGAGCAACCGACCGGTCGCATCTGGCAATAAGACACACCAAATTTACGCACAAAGTCTCGAATAAAGAGGAGAGCTGTAGTACTTTTGACGCCAGTCGTGAACAGGGAGGGCCTATGGGCCACATCAAGTACGCGAGTGACGTCGGAGCACCTGTCGAGGTCGCCTTCAACTACACGGACAACCACCTATTCGTACCGGATTGGATGTTCGGCATCGTGGATTTCGTGCCGACCGGCGAATCGGACCGCGGCCTCGGCGCTGTCTTCGCGACCAGCGCCCGTCTCGCACTCTGGCGACCGAATCCGACCTGCGAGATCACCGAGTACCGCCGCAACGCGGTGATCGGGTATACGCTCCGTGGACGCTTGTCCGGAACGCTGACACTGCGCTTCGACCCGCTCGGCTACGGGCGGTCGGTGCTGACCTCCGAGGCGGAGTACGGTCCACCGCGCGGGCCGGTCGGCCGCCTGGGCGCCGGGCTGGTGGACGCCGCGGTCGAATCGGCGCTGCGACGTACGGAATCCCGGTTACGGAGGGAGATAGAGGAATTCCACGGTACCGATCTTGTCGGTCGGATTGCGTAGGGTGCCGCCCATGATCATCGTGAGCACCGACGGATCCTGCCTGCGTAATCCCGGCGGCGCCATCGGCTGGGCTTGGGTCAATCATCAGGGCTCCTCGGCGAGCGGAGGAGCCGTATCCGGAACCAACCAGGTCGCGGAGTTGCGCGCGGTGCTGGAGGCGATCGTGGCCCATCCCGGGTCCGAACCCCTGCTCATCGAAAGCGATTCGCTCTACGCGATCAAATGCGCCTCGGAGTGGGTGTCGGGGTGGCGGCTCAACGGCTGGCGCACGTCCACCGGCGGCGCGGTGAAGAATGTCGAACTCGTCCAGCAGATCGATCGGGCTATCGCGAGCAGGCCCGGTCCGGTCCGATTCCGTTGGGTCCGTGGACATGTCGGCAACTACTTCAACGAGCAGGCCGACGCGCTGGCCGGCGAAGCGGCTCGGCAGGCAGCGGTTACCGCGGCCGTCGCCGAGGCGAACACCGTGGAAATGCCCGCGGTGACTGTGGAGGAAACGTCGACGGCGCCGGAAGCGCCGAAGGACAAGGCCGCGGGGAAGGCGGCCGCGCCGTCGGCGCCACAGACATTGACTCTGTTCTGATCCGCTTGCGCGGGGACCGGAAACTGCCCGAATGACCTCCGGCGGTGGTGGCTCGGCCCACCGCCGGAGGCGCTCGGTCAGTTGCCCGGCTGCGGCGCGGGCTGACCCGTCGGAGCGGGCTGCGGAGCGCTGCCCGGCGCAGGCGCGCCCGGCAGGCCGGTACCCGCACCCTTGAGCATCGGCGAGTCGAGTTTCTCGACCAGCCACTTGTCGCCTGATTTCTGCAACTGGGCGATCACGACGACGAACTGCCGCTCCGGGTTGGCCTGGGTGAAGTTGGTCCGGTACTGCGTGAGGGTCACCAGCACCTTGGCCGAGGTCTTGTCACCGGACTGGTAGCCGCACTGCACGTCGTCGGCCCAGGACTTGACCTGCGCCTGCACCATGGCGTCTTTGAGCGCCTTGGTCGCGTCGTCGAACTCTTTCAGGAACTCCCCGGTCGATCCGGCCTTCACCGTGGTGAAGTACTCGTCGAGGTTCTTCGAGTAGTCGTAGACCGAGACGTCCTTGCCGAACTCGCACGCGGCGCTGGTCGAGTCGCGGATCGCGTCGAGCTTGTCACCGCGGTCCCTACCCTGCAGGAAGAACACGACGAGGGCGGTGATCGCCGCGACTGCGAGCACACCGGCAGCGAATGCGGCCACCAGTGGAAGCGATGCGGACTTCGCGGCCGTGTCCGCCTTGGGGACGGCCTTCTCCGCCGGCTTCTTGTCCGTCTTCGGCTTGTCTGCCTTCTCCGCCTTGGACAGCTCGGGTTTCGCCGCGCCAGCGGCATCCTCCGACTTCTCGGTCACCTCGTCGGTGGCCTTGTCGTTGGCGGCTGCCGTGGTCTCGGCGTCCTTGTCGGTCTCGGCGTCGTCGGTAGGCATCGATACAAACCTGCTTTCCCGGCGCGCATCGGCGCGCGCCGATTGGCTTCGGGGCCCGCGACAGCGAACCTTACGCGTTCTACCGGCGAGTATGCCCGGTCCGGCGGGGTGACCGGCGGACCGGGTGCGAACTCACCGCACCGGAGGCAGGGTCCGCTCGTTCGGATCCACACCCGGCGGCATGTGCGCGCCGTTGTTCGGCACATTGGGTCGCGGCGCGTTCGCGGCACCGCGGATAAGCTGGCCCGGCGGCGGGTTCTCACAGTAGTTCCACTTCGGAATCGTGCCGTCCTGCACGACCTCGTTGCGGATCTTCGGGGTTTCGTAGGTGCAGAACGGCCGCGGCCAGATGTCGATGATCGCGTGGAACTCGCCGTCGTGCGCCGGAATGCCGAGCGCCTCGCCACCGAGCGCGAGCGAGGGGAACAGCGCCCGCAGCGCGGGCAACCGCAGCTGCGCCGCCTTGGTGATCGCCTGGAAGTTGGTCGCCAGGCTGGTGATCGGATCGGCCGTCCGGTCCACCACCGCGCCGAGGCTGGTGAGCTGGCCCGGAGCCTGATCGAGCACGCGCTGCAGCTCGGCGTTCGCGTTGTTGAACTGCTCGAACAGCGTGCCGGAGTTGCGGGTCAGCGTGGCCAGGTCCGGCTGCGCCATGGACGTGGTGTTCGCGATGGTGCGCAGGTTCGTGATCAGATTCGTGGTCTGCGGCAGCAACGAGTCCAAGCCTGCCATTGCCAGGCTGATCCCGTTGACCATGCCGCGCAGCTGATCCGGTCCCGCGCTGAGCGCGATGTCCAGCTCGTTCAGGATCACTTTGAAGTGGTCCGGGTTGACCTGCGCGATCAGGACGCTGGAGTTGTCCAGAACCTGCCACACCGGCGTCGGGGTCTGGATCTTCTCCGGATCGAACTTGATCACGGCGCCATTGGCCAGGTACGGACCCTGCTCGGAGTTCGGCCGGAAGTCGATGTACTGCTCGCCCGCGCCGGACAGCGCCTGCACCGCGATCCGGGTGTCCACCGGGATCTTGTACTTCGCGTCGATCTGCGCGGTGGCGGCGATGGCCTGGCCGCGGTCGATCAGCTCGATCGAGGTGACCTTGCCGATCCGCCATCCGCGCAGCGTCACGTCGTTGCCGGGTTGCAGGCCGCCGGAACGGTCCAGGTTCACCGTGACGGTGTAGTCGGAACGCAGCGGGTTGACCCGCATGATGTTCACCATCAGGTACCCTGCGCCGACCAGCAGCACGAGCACCAGGCCCACGTTCGACAGCAGCACCTTGCGGCCGGCCAGGTTGCGCAGGAAGCTCATCGGTGTCCTCCCGCCACCCGGCCGTGCACCAGTTGCAGGATCTGGATCAGGCTGCCCGCGAAGTCCTGCAGATCGTGCAGATCCTGGATCTTGCCGTGCTCCGGGTCGGTGAGCGCGCTGATGTCGAGGTTGGTCGCGGTCGCGTACACCGCGAAACTGCTGCCGCGGAAAGTCGCGTCGACCTTCGGCCGCAGCACCCGCAGCCGATCGAGCAGCACGCCGAAACCGTCACCGGTCCTGGCCAGCGCGTCCATCAGCTGATGGGTGTTGTCCAGCAGCGCGCTCAGCTGCTCGGTGGAGGTGTTCGCGTAGTCGCCGAGCGCGGCGCTGGCCACCGACAGCTTGGTCAGCAGTTCGCCGATGGCCCGGTTGTTCTCCGCGACCGCGCCGATCATCTGGGGCAGCGTGTCGGCCACCTCGCCGAGTTCGGAACGCCGCGACTCGATGGTGTTCGCCAAGGTGCTGAACTCACCGAGGACGCTGTCCACCCGGTCGGTGTTGGCGTTCAAACTGCCGACGACACCGGTCATCTCGGTAATGAGGTGGGCCAGCTGCCCGCCGCGTCCACCGAGGATGGAGTCCAACTCCGCGCCCAGCCTGGACAGGCTCGCGATGCCGCCGCCGTTGAACAGCATGGACACCGAGATCAGCAGCTGCTCGACGGTCGCGCCCGCGGAGGTGCTGTCGAGGGTCAGCGTGTCCCCGTCGTGCAGCATTTCCGCACCCGGATCGACCTTGGGCTTGGATACCGCGACGAACACATCACCGAGTGGGGTGGCCTGACGCAGTTCCGCCGTGCTGCCCTTGGGTAACTCGAGGTCCTTGCGGATGGTCAGATCCACGATGGCCTGGAAGTTCTTCGTCGTGATACCGGTGACCACGCCGACATCCGAGCCGCCGATCTTCACCTTCGCCTGGTCCGGCAGGTTCAGCGCGTTCTCGAACACCGCGTGCACCGTATAGGTGTCCCCGTTCAGACCGGGTTTGGGCAGCGGCAGCTTCTCCACCGTCAACCCGCAGCCCGCGGTGATCGCGACACCGGCCACCGCGACGAGGGAGACCAGCGCCCTGCGTGCCTTGATCGTCATTCGGTACGTCATTTCGTCAGGCCGAGCAGCGCGGCGGTGAGCCCGTAGTCGGGTCCGAAGTCCTGCATGTTTCCGGTGCGGCAGCCGTCGGCCTTCATCTGGACGCGTTCGCAGAACAGGCTGACGATCTCACCCGAGAGGGCGGTGCCGATGAGCGCGTGCAGCCGCACGTATTGATGCTCGCGGTTCACGATCCCGTTGATGTTCTGCATGACCATCGGCGCCACGTCGACGACCTCGGTGATGCCGTAGGCGTTGTCGCGCAGCTGCTGGGTGACGTTGGTCAGGCCGGTCATGGTGCCCGCCAGCTGATCCTCGTACTGCACCAGGGTGGTGCTCGTGTTCACCAGGAAGGCGTTGAGCTGGTCGAGCGTGGCCTGCAGGCCGGGGGACTGCTCGGCGAGCAGACCGGACATCTGGGTCACCCGATTGCTGAAATCGCGCACCGACTGGTCGTTCTCGGCCAGCATGGTGGTGAGCTCGTTCAGTTTGATGATGATGCTGGAGATCGCGTCCTTGTTGTCCACGCCGACCTTCAGTGCGCCGGACAGCGCGTTGAGGGTATCGCGGATCTTCTCGCCGTTGCCGTTGAGCATCGGGTAGAGCACCCGGCCCGACAGCGGGCCGATGCCCTCCTGCCCCGGCTCCGGCTTCAGCGCGGCGGCGAACTGATCGATCGTCTTGATCATCGTGTCCAGCTCGACCGGTGTCTTGGTGCGGGCCTTGGGCAGATGCGCACCGTCGGACATGGTCTCGCCACTGGTGTAGACCGGGGTGAGCTCGATGTGCCGGTCGGTCACGATGGACGGCGAAACGATCGCGGCTTCGGCGTCTTTCGGGATCTTCACGCCCTTGTCGATGGACATGTGCACTTCGACAAGGGTGCCCTTGGCCACGATCTTGTCGACCTTGCCGACGTCCAGCCCGAGCACCGTGATCGGATTGCCCTCGTAGATGCCCGCGATGTTCTCGAAGTCGGCGGTGATCCGCATCGTGGTGCCCAACGCGTCGTTCACCGAACTCGGCAGCAGCGAGCAACTGCCGACCGCCAGCGCGGCGGCGCTGATCATGAGCGTCTTCGCGACGGACTGCAACGGAAAAGCCGTGCGGAATTTCATCCCTGGCACCCCTCGATCACTTGGGCGAAGCACAACCAGTTGTCCGGGAAGACCCACGGCAGGCCGACGTCACCGTACGGACCGTTGCCGCCCCACGAGTTCGCCAGGTAGCGCACGGTCGGCGGCATCAGCGACAGCATCCGGTCCAGGTTGTCCTTGTTCTTCTGCAGGCCCTCGGCCATGGTGTTCAGCTGCTGGATGGTCGGGCCGAGCTGATCGTTGTTCTGCGCGCCGATCTCCTGCAGCTGCCTGGTCAGCGTCGCGACGCCGTCGAGCAGCTGGCGCAGCAGAGCCTGGCGCTCCATGACCCGGTTGGCGATGGCCTCGCCTTGGGTGATCACCAGCAGCACGCTGTTGCGGTTGTCGGCGAGGATTCGGGTGACCCGGTCCAGGTCCTTCAGCAGCGTGTCCACCTCGGCCCTGCGGGCATCGATCACCTTGGCCAGCGCGCCGACGCTGTCGAGTGCCTGCGCGGCCAGCTCGGGCGAACCGCCGATCTGTTCATTGATCAGATTCAGCGACTGCGCCAGTTTCTTGGTGTCGAGCGCCTCGAACTTCGGGGTGCCGAGCTGCACCACGTCGGCCAGGTTGTAGGGAACGGTGGTGTTGGACAGCGGGATTCGCTTGCCCCTCGAGCCGGAGCCGTCGCCGGGCTCCAGGTCGACGTACCTGGCGCCGAGCAGCGTGGCCATCTTGATCGAGGCGCGCGCGTCCGGACCCAGTTTCAGGTCATCGCGAACGCTCAGCGTGACCAGCACATGGCTTCCCTCGAGTTCGGCGCCGACCACCCGACCGGAGGGCACACCGGCGACATTCACTTTGTCGCCGACTTTGATGCCCGCGGCCTGCACGAACTCGGCCTTGATCGACTGTTCGCCGACCCCGATGAGTTTGTAGACGCTGGACACCAGCAGCAGCACCACGATGAGACCGCCGCCGATGATGCCCAACCAGAAGTACCGGTTGCTGTCGAACCTGGCCCTGAGTTTCGTCATCATGGGCGGCACACCGCCGAGTACGAGGTCCCACCGATCTGGGAGAACAGGCCGCGGGGGAACAGGATGCCGTAGAGCGAGACGTCCAGGCCGCACAGGTACGCGTTGGCGTAGGCGCCCTCGGAGGTGTGCCTGCCCGCCGCCGAGAGAATGTTCGGCAGGTCGATCGCCGTCTGGTCGAGCTTGGCGCCGTTGTCCAACAGCAAGGTCAGCGCCGCGCTGGTGGAGTTCTGCGCGGTCTGCAGCTTCGGTTGGATCTGGCCCATCATGTCGACCAGCGATGTGGTGGCGCTCGCGATCTGCTCCGTCGAGGCGAGCAACGACTGCCCCTGTTCGTACAGCCCGCCGATCAAGGCACGGGTCTGGGTTATCAGGGTCTCCAATTCATCACCTCGTTTGGCCAACCCCGCCATCACGCCCGAGAGGTTGGTGATCACATCGGACAGAATCGCGTCCCTGCGCTGGAAGTCGGTGGCCAACTGCGCGGCCTGAACGATGAACGCGCTCAACGAGACACCGTCGCCCTGCAACGCCTGGATGAAGGTCTCCGACAGACGGTTGACCTGCTCGGGCTGCAATACCTGGAACAGTGGCTGGAAGCCGTTGAGCAGAGCCGACACGTCGAACGACGGCTCGGTCCGCTCGACCGGGATCGATCCTTTGTTCTTCAGCGGTGCCGGGCTCGTTGCCGTGCCGGGCGCCAGGGCCACATACCGCTGACCGATCAGGTTCTGGTAGCGGACCAGGGCTTTGGTGTCGTCGTAGATCGTCTGGTCGCGCTGCACCACGAAGGTGACCTTGGCGACCGATTTCCTCAGGTTGGCATCGCGGCCGAGTTCGATCTTGTCCACCTTGCCCACCCGCACACCGGCCATGCGCACGTCATCGCCCTCGTGCAGGCCGAGTACGTCGGAGAACGTCGCGGTGTAGGTGTAGGTGTCACCACTGACAATGCGCGCCAATGTATTCCACACCACCACCGTGACCAGGATGGACACGATGGCGAAGATGCTGAATCCGATCAGCGGCTTACGAATGCTCATCGTCCGGCACCGTTGTCGGACACCTGCATGGTTCCGCCCTTCAAAATCGAGCCGAGCAGCAGATATTCGGCGGTGGTCGGCTTGCGGCCGAGCAGTGCGACGATCGCCGAGTCACCGTGGTAGGAGATCGGCGCCGCCGACGGGGTGCCCTCGGGCGCGACGGCCGGTGCCGGTGCCGGTGCCGGTGCGGCAGGCGGGAGCAGTCCCGGCGGCAACATCGGGAACAGACCCTCGAGCGGCGTGCCCGCGAACGGAGCGAGCGCCCCGCCGGTCGGAGCGGCCGCGGTGGCCCGGTTCGGGTCCGGCGTGGTGATGCCGGGGACCAGCGGCAGACCCGGCATCGGCACCACCGGCGGAAGCCCGGCAGCCGAGGCGAGCGCACGCGGCTTCAGCTGTTCCGGCAGGTCGGGGAGTTCGGCGACGGCGGGGGCGGTGGCGCAGCTCGGGCCGACCATCTCGCCGTAGCGCGGGCAGTCGGCCACGGTGTACGGCCGGTACGGCGTGAGCGTGACACCCGCGTTCCAGACCTGCTGCTTCTGCGGACCCCAGTGGAACGTGGTGTCCATCCGGCGCGTGGTCTCGCTCAGGTTGAGCAGGCTCCTGGTGATCGCGTCCGGGTCCGCCGCCAAGGCGCCGAACATGTCGCTGGTCCCCGCGGTGACCTCCTTGCCGACGTCCGGGTTGCGGGCGAAGAGATCGTTCACCGTGTCCATGGTCGTGCCTGCGCCGGTGATCAGCGCGACCAACTCGCCGCGTCGGTCGGCGATGGTGCGCGCGGTCTGCACCGAGCTGCCGAGCACGTCGACCAGCTCCGGTGCGGACTGGTTGAGCGCGCGGAACGACGCGGAGAAATCGCTCAGCAGCACACCGAGGTCGGGGATCGACTCGTCGACCGCCAGCAGCCATCGGTCCAACCGCTCGACAGTGGAGCCGGGCATCCGGCCGCTGCCGTCCAGCGCCTGCGACAGGGTGCCGAGCACGCGGCCGAATTGCACCGGGTCGATCTTGTCGAGGATGTCGCGGACCGTGGTGAGGGTGTCCTGCAGCGCGATGGTGCCCTGGCTGCGGTCCTCCTCGATGACGGAGCCCTCGTGCAGGTACTGATCGGTGGCTCCGTTGAAGACCAGTTCGACGGAGGTGACGGCGAAGAGGTTGCTCGGCACCACGCGGGCGGTCACGTTGGCCGGGATGCCGCCGGCGAATTCCGGCTTCATCTCGATCCGGACCTTCTGCAACTCGCCCTTGGCGGCCACGTCGACGTTCTGCACCGCGCCGACGAGCACGCCGCGGAACTTCACGTCGGCCTGCTCGGGCAGGCCGTCACCGGTGGTGGTCAGGTTCGCGGTGACGTTGACCTTCTCCTTGAAGTAACCCTGGTAGCGCAGCATCAAGAAGGTCAGCACCAGTGCGAAGACGACCAGACCGCACAGGCCTGCGACGAGCAACTGCCGCATCGTGGGCCCGCGCCCACTGGGATCGATGATCATCTGCTGTTTACCCCGAGATTCGGATGCCGGGGTTGACACCCCAGATCGCCAATGTCATGAACAGGTTCGCGAAGACGACCGCGATGATGCTCACCTTGATCGCCCGGCCGGCGGCCACGCCGACACCCTCCGGACCACCGGAGGCGAAGAAACCGTAGTAGCACTGGATGAACGTGGTGATCGCGACGAACAGGATCGCCTTGATCAGCGAGTAGATCACGTCGATCGGGATCAGGAACTGATAGAAGTAGTGCTGGTAGGTGCCTGCGGCGGTGCCGCCGATCAGCTGCACGGTCACCGCGCAGGAGATGTAGGCCATGGCCAGACCCAGGCAGTACAGCGGGATGATGGCCACCATCGCCGCGAACATCCTGGTGCTGATCAGATAGGGCAGCGGCCGGATGGCGATGGACTCCAGCGCGTCGATTTCCTCGGAGATGCGCATGGCGCCCAGCTGCGCGGTGAACCGGCAGCCCGCCTGGGCGGCGAAAGCCAGCGTCGCGAGCAACGGTCCGAGTTCGCGGGTTGTCGCGAAAGCCGAGATGGCGCCGGTGATCGGGCTCAGTCCGAGCAGGTTCAATGAGTTGTAGCCCTGGATGCCGACGGTCATGCCACCGAAGGCGCTCAGGATGATGACGACGCCGATGGTGCCGCCACCGACGACGAGATTGCCGTTGCCCCAGGTGACGTCGGAAAGCAGCCGCCAGACTTCCTTGGGGTAGTGCTTGAGTGCCAGCGGAATCGAGCCGATCGAACGCAGCAGGAAGAACACCTGATGGCCGAGCCTGGCGAGCAGATCTACCGGCGCCTGAGCGGATTTCCGGAGTGTCTGGAAGGGCCGCAGCAGCGGAGGTACATAGGTTGATGACACCGGCTCAGACCACCTGTGACGGGAATAGTGCGTTGTAAACCTGGGTGATGATGAGGTTCACTCCGAACAGCATGATGGCGGAACTCACCACCGCGGAATTCACCGAGTTCGCGACACCGCCGGGACCACCTCGAGTGTTCAATCCGGTATCGCAGGCGATGATTGCGGCCAGCAGTCCGAAAATCAGTGATTTGCCCAGTGCGACGAGCAGATCGGTGGTAACCGCGAACGACGAGAAGGTGCCGACGTAGGAACCCGGCGTGCCGTTCTGCGCGAAGATATTGAAGATGTAGCCGGTCAAGAAACCGACGAAGACCACGAAGCCGCACAGCAGCACGCTGACCAGCATCGCGGCGCCGAGGCGTGGCGCGACCAGTCTGCGCATCGGGTCGACGCCCATCACCTTCATGGCGTCGATCTCCTCGCGGATGGTGCGGGAGCCGAGATCGGCGCAGACCGCGGAGCCGACGGCGCCCGCGATCATCAGTGAGGTGACCAGCGGGGCGCCCTGCTGGATGATGCCGAGACCGTTGGCAGCGCCGATGAACGAGGTGGCGCCGACCTGACCGGCGACCGAACCGACCTGAATGGAGACGATGACGCCGATCGGGATGGCGACCAGCAACGTCGGCGCCGCGGAGACACTGGCCATGAAACCGCACTGCCGGATGAACTCCCCGAAGGGGAAACGTCTGCGGAAAATCGCGATGAACAGTTCGGCAACCGCCGCAAATCCCATGGTGATCTGACGACCGAAGGTTTCCAGCGAACGCTTCGGATGGTCTTGCCAGTACGACTTCGTCCAATCGACCGCATCACTGAACCGTGACTCTCGGGGTGGACTCTCGGTCGACTGCACTGGCTACCCTCCTCGACGCCGGTTGGCTGCCCCGACGACTCGTTTGCTTGACGCACCTTACTACGGAGTAGTGCAGAACACACCACCGACTTGTGACTGCTGTCATAGATGTCGCTCACCGTTGACAAAAGCAATGGCAGAGGCCGGGAACATTGGGATACGGCCCAGTACCACCGCGCTGATCTCTGGAACAAGTGACAACCCACCTGCGCGAATCCCCGGCCTATGCCGGTCGATGCGGCGAATTAATATGAGGAAAATTCATCAAAAATCTCATTTGATTCCGAAGACGAACACACCCGGCCGTCGATACCACTCGGAGACAAACGATCATCGGATTTTCACAATTGCAATAGCAGATCGCTATTGTGCGCGTAAGATACATTACAACTGTTGTGTACGAAATAGGGTTGAAGCACATCGCAGTGGGGACAACCCGTAGTGGGTGACGCGCCCGAGGTCGATTACTGACACGATGGGTGCGACAGATTGATATCGTGCGGGCTTCCGACGTCTGGAGGGACATGTTCAGCAAACTCGCCAAGGTGGCCAACGCCGCCTTCGCCGTCGCCCTTGGCGCGGCGCTGCTCGGCACGGGCGCAGGGGCCGCAAACGCCCAACCGGGCCCGCCGGTCGTGGGCGGTGGATCCGGGATCATCATCGACAACCAATTCGAATGCACGATCACCACAGTCGGCCATGACAACGCGGGCCGTCTGGTCGGACTGACCGCTGGGCACTGCGGCGATCCCGGCTCGCAGGTCTACGCCGAATCCGACCGGGACGCAGGCGTGATCGGCAAGTTCGTCTACTCCAACCACGACCTGGATTACGCCGTCATTCAGTTCGAGCCGGGCAAGATCACCCCGGTGAACCGCATCGGCAATGTCACGATCACCGGGATCGGCGGACCTGCGACCTTCCCACAGATCGTCTGCAAGGAAGGTCGGACCACCGGCAACACCTGCGGTATCGCCTGGGGTGACGTGTTCCGGACGAACGTCGAGACCTGGAGTCAGATGTGCGTGGTGGAAGGCGACTCCGGCGCGCCGGTCGTCGTCGGCACCACGCTGGTCGGCATGGTGAACGCCTATCTGGCCATGGCCTGCTTCGGACCGGAGGTCGGCACGAACATGAGCGCGATCATGGGTGACCTCAACGCGCGCGGCGGTCTCGGCGCGGGTTACCTCCCGATCTGATCGACCGGTTACCCGATCCAAGCGATGAGCGGCCCGAACGGAGAGCGATCCGTTCGGGCCGCTCATTTTTCGCCTCGGGCCGGTGCGAGCGCCGGGCCGGCCACCCCGCATTGCGGCATGCAGTCGACATTGTCCATGACGGGCACGCGCCGCTCGGGACGCAGTAGGACGGCGGCGAGCACCGCGCCGGTCGCCAGCAAGCCGGCGCACAGCCACATCGCGGTGCCGAAGCCGTCGTCGAACGCGTCCGGGTCGCCCAATGCACCAGAGATGCCCGCGAGCCCGGGCAGCGCCGCCACAGCGAGCAGTTGCGCCGTGCGCGCGACAGCGTTGTTCACCCCGGAGGCGATGCCGGCCTCGCTGCTGGGCACCGCACCGAGCACCGCGCCGGTGAGCGGGGCGACGAGGACCGCGAGCCCCAGCCCGAAAACGAGCACGCCCGGCAGCACGTCGGTCAGATACGTGGTATCGGGACCGATGCGCAGCAAGAGCACCAAGCCCGCCGCCGCGAGCAGTGGTCCGGCGGTCATCGGAATGCGTGGCCCGTGCACCTGCGCCCAACGCCCGGCCGGAGCCGAGAGCGTCAGCATGATCAGGGTGACCGGCACGGTCGCCAGACCGGACATCAGCGGCGAGTATCCCGCCACCAGCTGCAATTCCAGCACCAACAAGAAGAACACGCCGCCGAGGGCGGCATAGACCGCGAGCGTCACCAGATTTGCCGCGGTGAAGACCCGGGAACGGAACAGCGAGGGCGGCACCAACGGGTGGTCGCTGCGCAGCTCGATCGCGACGAAGGCCGCCAGCAACGCGACACCGCCGGCGATGAGCAGCGGAACGGTGTCGATCAGCCCTAGCGTCAGCGCGCCGAGACCGAGCGCGACCACCAGCGCGCCCGGTAGATCGAGTTCGGTCGCCGCGTTCGGGTCGCGGCTCTCCGGCACGTGGCGCACCGCGACGAGCACGACGACCAGGGTCAGCGGAACGTTCAGGAAGAAGATGGACCGCCAGCCCGCCATCTCGATCAGCCAGCCACCGAGGAACGGTCCCAGCGCGCCCGCCACGCCGCCGAAGCCCGACCACAGCCCGATCGCCGCGCCCTGGTCGCGCTGATCGATCGACGAGGAGATCAAAGCGAGGCTGCCCGGCGTGAGCATCGCGCCCGCCACGCCCTGCAGGATCCGGGCGGCCACCAGCATCTCGATGTTCGTCGCGGCGCCACACAGTACGGATGAGATCGCGAAGGCGACGGTCCCCCAGACGAAGACCCTGCGCCTGCCCAGCTTGTCGCCCAACGAGCCGCCGAGCAGGATGAACGAGGCGAGGGTCAGCGTGTAGCCGTTCAGTGTCCACTGCAGCCCGGCGACGTCGGTATCCAGCGATTCGCCGATCCGCGGCAGCGCGATGTTGACGACCGTCGCGTCGAGCGAGGCCACCGATGACCCGAGGATGGTGGCCAGCAGAATCCAGCGACCTGTGCTCGACTGCAGCCGGGGAAGCTCGGTGGTGCTCACCACCACAACCTAGCGGCAGGCCGCCGGTCAGCGGCGAGAAAGACGTACGGACCGCGCCCCGCAGTGCGCGGCCCGTGAGCCCGGGTCAGAGCTCCTGAACGCAGACGACGAAGCGGCGTTTGTCGTAGACGTACCCGGTGCCGCTGCCGCAGACACTGACGTCGTCGGCGCCCTGCTGGATCTTGACCACCTTCACGCCCTTCGCCGGGGTCGAACCGGTGCAGTCGATGCGCTTGGGATCATCGCCGCCGACGTCCATACAGCCGCCGACCACCCAGTCGATATCCAGGCACAGCGCGCCCTGCTCGATGCCGTTGACGGTCTCGGCGTAGTAGTTGTCGGCGTCGCTGACGCACTGCGAGCTCTTCGACTTCTTCTCGATCACCTTGTAGTTCGACGTACGGCTACCGCACGACGCCTTTTCGATGGTCGCGTTGGTCGTGGTGCCGCCCAGTGTCACGCAGTCACCGACTTCGGCCTGGAAGTCGGTGTCGCCGCCGGACTTGGTCGGCGACGGCTTGCCGCTGCTCGGAGTGGGCCTGCCCGAGGATGGCTTCGGCGTATTGGTCACCGAGACCGCGTCGATCGTCCCGTTGTCCACCGCGGGCTGCGCGGTGCCGCTGATGGTGGAGCTGCACCCGATCAGCGACAGACCAGCCGCGATCACGAGTCCGGCGAAGGCGAGACGACCCGAGGTGGGTTGACGAGACACGTACAGTCCTCCCGAGCTGTAACGCTCCGAACTCACACCCCCGTAAGAATCCGAAGTTGCCATGGCTGTGCTTGAAATACCACGCCATGAATACACCATTGACCGAGCGCGCGTCGAGCCGAAACCGAAGTCGCCGGACTGACCACGCCTTTTGGGCACTGGCAGACCGACTCCGCGAGTTACCCTGGTTGACCAGCGCGACTAACGGTGGTCAGGAGGTGACCCCATGGTTTCGGCAATGGCGGCGGACGCGTTCGAGCCCGCCGACGCGGCGGGCAAGCAGCCGGCGCCACCGCGCGAGATGCTGGTCGACCCGCGATTCATCCGGCTGGCCGATCAGTTCTTCGGCATGTTCGCCCAGCCCGCCCGCGGTGGCGGTGCGCTCGCGGTCTACCTGGATGGCAGACCGGTCGTCGATATCTGGGCCGGCTGGGCGGACAAGGAGCGCCGCTGGGACAGCCAGACCGTCGTACTGACCTTCTCCACCGGCAAGGGCGTGGCATCGACCGTGGTGCATCGACTCGCCGAACGCGGCCTGATCGGCTACGACACGCCGGTCGCCGAGTATTGGCCGGAGTTCGCCGCGCACGGCAAGGACGAGATCACGGTGCGCGACGTGCTCTCGCACCGAGCGGGCCTGCATCGGGTGCGCGGCTTGGTCCCCGGCCGCGAGGGCATCCTGAACTACGACGCCGTCATTCGCGCGCTCGCCGACAGCCCGCCGGATCCGCGCCGCATCCGCACCTCCGGCTATCACGCGATCACCTTCGGCTGGCTGGTCGCCGAGATCGTGCAGCGGGCGAGCGGCACGTCGTTCACCGACTTGGTGCGCACCGAGATCGCCGAGCCGCTCGGGCCCGAGGAGTACTGGTTCCAGGTGCCGGAATCCGAACGGCATCGGATCGCCAAGATCCTCCGGCCGCTCGGTCCGCCGGGAATCCGCTGGAACGCCGCCTCCTCGGTGATGTCCTGGGTGCGGCCCGTGCGCGGGCTCGCCGAGGCGGGCATGCCGGAGAGCTTCGACGAACTGGTCCGCGACCCCCGGGTGCACGACGCGGTAATGCCCGGCTGGAACGGAGTTTTCTCGGCACGTGCGCTGGCACGGATGTACGGCGCGCTGGCCAACGGCGGTGTGGTCTACCCCGAGCGGCGCATGCGCGGCATCAGTACGGACGCGCCGGAGCACCTCGTGCGGTTCCTGGCTCCGGAGACGATCGCGACGATCAGCCAGGTCCAGACGACCCGGAGCCGCGACTACGTGCTCGGCGTGCCGATCCGCTTCACGCTCGGCTATCACCGCCCGGTGCTGATGGCCAAGCAGCAGCCACGGAACGCATTCGGCCACTACGGCATGGGCGGCTCGGGCGCGTACGCCGATCCGGATCTCGGCATGTCGATCGCATTCGTGACCAATGGGATCGGCAGCATGCTGACCGCCCTCGGTGACGCCAGACTCGCCCGGCTGGCGGCGACGGCGCAGGCCACGGTCCGCAAGGACAAGCACGTCGAACGGTAGCCGAAGCCGCGGGGCGGCCGCCCTGGACGATCACGCGAGTCGAACCCGTCCGGTGCGGAGTTCGTGTTTCTGGGTATGGCCGTCGGTATGCCTCCAACCTGCGCAAGTGAGGACAGCGCCGGGCCACGCGCGCCGCGCTGGACCGCTCTGCACGCGCTGGCCGCGGGCATCGATTTCGACCGATACTTCCGGTGGCGCCGAGCGCGCGAGGGCGACCCGTTCTATGTTCGTTTCCCCGGCTTCGGTGCCGCGCTCTTCACCGGGACGGCTGTCGGTGCACGCGAAATGTTCCGCGCTCCGGTGGAGTGCACGCAGCCGCCACGTCCGAATCCGATCGAACCGATGGTCGGCGCCGCGTCGCTGATCCTGGCTTCGGGCGAGCGCCACCGGCGCGACCGGGCGCTGCTCACGCCGGCGTTCCACAGCGTGCGAATTCGTGCCTACGGCGAGCTCATCCGCGACGCCACCGTGCGGGAGATGTCCGGGGAGAGCGGCCGGGCTTGGGTGGCGGGCGCGCGCGTCGACGCACGAGCGGCCGCACGGGCCCTCACGCTGCGGGTGATCTCGACGGTGGTGTTCGGAGCGGACAACGCGCAGCGGCGGGCGGAGTACACCGCCGCGGTCACGGACTTCCTCACCGCGTTCTCCGGGCCGCTGATGCTGGTTCCCGCACTGCGGCACGGAGTGCTCGGACACAGCCCATGGGACCGATTTCACGCCGCCCGCGCGCGGCTGGACACGCTGATCCGCGCCGATATCGCACATCGGCGCCGGTCCGTGGGCACCCAGCCGACGGATGTGCTCGGCATCCTGCTGTCCGATGCTGACGTCGACGCTGCCGCGAGCACCGACGACGAACTGTGCGATCAAGTACGCACCCTGTTGGTCGCCGGGCACGAGACCACGGCGACCGCCCTGGTGTGGGCGCTGTTCCGGCTGCATCGAGCACCGGGGCCGCTGGCGCGGCTGCGCGCGGAGTTGCGTGACGCCGGTCCCGACGCGAGCCCGACGGAGCTGGCCGGGCTGCCCTACCTGGACGCCGTCTGTCAGGAGACGTTGCGCCTGCACCCGCCGGTCCCGATCGTCGTGCGACGGCTCACCGAGTCGTACACGCTGCGCGGAGTTGCGCTCGCACCCGGCGACACCATGGGGATCGCGGTGCCATTGCTGCACTCCGACCCGGACACGTGGTCCGACGCCCGGCGCTTCGAGCCGGGCCGCTTCATCGAACGCCGCTACCGGCCGTTCGAGTTCGCTCCGTTCGGCGGCGGGCACCGGCGCTGCGTTGGCGCCGCACTCGCGGACTACGAATTACGGATCGCGCTTGCCACCATTCTCGGACAGAAGCACCTGCGGCTCGCACCACGCTACGCGCGCGGACACGTCCCGCTCTCGGTGCCACACAACATCGCGACCGGTCCACATCGCCCGATCTGGTTCGACGTCGTAAGTGATGTTCCTCACTAAGAAGTTTGCGCCGGACCGCCCTCCTGCCCTGGGTCGGAGACGGCCCGATGCCGGTCGATCCGGGTTGACCGGGAAGTTCATCAGACCGATACCCATTGGAAGATGTTGTGATGCATGACACATTTAGCGCGCTGACTGAATCACTCTGAAACGCAGGTGGCTTCGACGGGTGCCGGGACGGTAGGAAGGACGACGGGTCGGGCCGTCAATACCCATGGGGCGCTCTTCTGGCTCCGCGCCGAATGAACGATCTCGTACACGCGCGTACGAGAGATGGAATGGACGAGAAACCTATGCATGCCGCTTTGCACACCGGGTCGTTGCCTGCGCACCGCAAGGGAGCTCGGCTAACCCGCCGGTTGCGCGAGGGCGTCCTGCTGTCCGCCGCGATCGCGGCGGCCGGTGTCCTGCTCGTCGCGCCTGCGCAGGCCGAACCGATTCCGGGTATCGGAACGGGCTCCGCCGCCTCGGCCACCGATCCGGCGCCGCAGGCGAACTTCGCCCCACCCTCGATCAACATCGCCGATGGCGAGGTCGTCGGAGTCGCGCAGCCGATCATCATCACCTTCCAGGAACCGGTGACCGATCACGCCACCGCCGAGCAGGCCATCAAGATCACGTCGTCGAAGCCGACCCCCGGCCACTTCTACTGGCGCGGCGACAGGCAGGTGCGCTGGCGGCCGGACGAGTTCTGGCCGGACAACTCCGACGTGCAGGTCCAAGCGGGCGGCACCACCAGCTCGTTCCGGATCGGCGACGCGTTCGTCACCACCGCCGACGACGACACCCACACCATCACCATCACCCGCAACGGCGAGGTGGTGATGGAAATGCCGACCTCGATGGGCAAGCCCAAGCACGAGACCCCGAACGGCACCTACATCGTCGGCGAGCAGCAGCGCAAGATGATCATGGACTCGTCCACCTACGGTGTGCCGATCACCGACCCCGAGGGGTACAAGCTCGAGGTCGAGTATGCGACCCGCATCTCCAACAGCGGCATCTTCGTGCACGCGGCTCCGTGGTCGGTCGCCCAGCAGGGCGTGTCCAACGCCAGCCACGGCTGCCTGAATGTCAGCACCGAGAATGCCAAGTGGTTCTTCGAGAACGTGCGCCGCGGCGATCCGGTGATCGTGCAGAACACCCAGGGCGGCACCCTCAGCGCCAGCGACGGCCTGGGCGACTGGAACTGAGAGCTCGCCCGCCTCTCCGAAACTTCAGGCTCCTCCGCCTCTCCGAACTTCAGGCCGTACAAGTCAGGTGACGCGGGATCCGCGTTCAGGTCCTGCGTCGGGTGCCGCTCGGGTTCTGGGCGTGCCCGGCGAGTTACCCATGTGCGCGCGAAATCAGTTGTGGCGTCGCGCCGGATGAGGCGTCTTTCTTCTCCGACGCATGGATCATCAGCGGAAGCCGGCGGGGCTGAGGCAGCCCCTCTGTGGGACCGCCTCAGCCCGGGAATCACCAGATCTTTACGCGCTCAGCGGGTTCCAGGTACAGCGCGTGGCCGGGTTCGACGTCGAATGCTTCGTGGAAGCTGTCGATGTTGCGTACCACGGCGTTGCAGCGGAACTCCGGTGGCGAGTGTGGGTCGATGGCGAGGCGGCGGATGGCCTCCTCCGAACGGGCCTTGGTGCGCCACACCTGTGCCCAGCCGTAGAACACCCGCTGCAAACCGGTGAGGCCATCGAGCTCCGGGGCTTCGACTCCGCTCAGCGAGATCTTGTACGCCTCCAACGCGATGGACAGGCCGCCGAGATCGCCGATGTTCTCCCCGATCGTGAACTCCCCGTTGACGGTGTGTTCGTCCGGCAGGTCCTTGGGCGAGAGCACGTTGTACTGATCGATCAATGCCTTTGTCCGCTTGCCGAATTCGGTGCGATCCTCGTCGGTCCACCAGTCGATCATGTTGCCGTCACCGTCGTACTTCGCGCCTTGGTCGTCGAAGCCGTGGCCGATCTCGTGACCGATCACGGCGCCGATGCCGCCGTAGTTGGCCGCGTCGTCGGCGTTCATGTCGAAGAACGGCGGCTGCAGGATCGCGGCGGGGAAGACGATCTCGTTCATGCCCGGGTTGTAGTAGGCGTTGACCGTCTGCGGCGTCATGAACCACTCGCCACGATCGACCGCGCCACCGAGCTTGTTCAGATCCCGATCGTGTTCGGCGGCATAGCCGTTGCGGTAGTTGCCGACCAGGTCGGCCGGATCGATCGCCACGGCCGAGTAGTCCCGCCACTTGTCCGGATAACCGATCTTCGGGGTGAACTTCTCCAGCTTGGCCAACGCGGCCGACCTGGTGTCCGGACCCATCCACTCCAGTTCGGCGATGTTGCGGCGATACGCCTCTTGCAGGTTGGCCACCAACTCGACCATCCGCGCCTTCGCCTGCGGCGGAAAGTGTTCGGCGACATACAGCTTGCCGACCGCCTCACCGAGCAGATCTTGCACCAGCGCGACACCGCGCTTCCAGCGCTCCCGGTTCTCCTCGGCGCCGGTCAGGGTGCGACCGTAGAAATCGAAATTCTCCTCGACCAGGGCATCGGTCAGATACGGTGCGCGCGCCCGCAGCACCCGCCACGCCGCCCACGCCTGCCAGTCCGCGAGTGGCTCGGCCGCCCAGACCTGCGCGAACGTGCGCAGGTAGTCCGGCTGGTAGACCACCAACTCGGCGAACAGAGCGGAACCGTTGCCGTCGACTCCCTCGGTCAGCGCGGAACTCCATGCGGTCCAGTCGAATTCGGGATTGTCCGCGGTCAACGCCGCGAAGGTGGTCAGGTTGTACCTGAGCTCGGCGTCGCGACGGCGCACCACGTCCCAATGCCCGGCCGCCAGCTTCTGCTCGAGAGCGAAGACGCGCTGTCCGACCGTGTCGAGTTCGGCAGGCAGCAGCCCCGCGACCTGCGAGTCGGCGGCGGCCAGGGCGAACACGCGGTTGATGTGCGCGATGTATTTCGCGCGGATCTCGGCGAATTCGTCTTGTCGGTAATAGGACTCGTCGGGCAGACCGATCCCGGACTGGGTGGCGTGCGCCAGATAGCGGGTGGAGTTCTTGTCGTCGGTGTCGATGAAGACGGCTACCGCGCCGCCCACGCCGGTGCGCTGCAACCGGCCGAGCAGCGTCGCGAAAGTCCCCTTGTCGCCCACGTCGGCGATCGCGGCGAGTTCGGCGGCGATCGGCGCGAGCCCGGCGGCGGCCACCGCGGCGGTGTCCATGAAGCTGGAGTACAGATCGCCGATCTTGCGGGCGTCGCTGCCCGACTCGGCGTCGGCGGCCGCGGCATTCTGGATGATTGCCTGGACGTCGAGTTCGGCTTGGTCGTACAGCGCGCGGAAGGCGCCGTCCACGGCGCGGTCGGCGGGTATCCGGTGGGCGGCCAACCATTTGCCGTTGACGTGCGCGAACAGGTCGTCCTGCACCCGCACGCCCTGGTCCAGGTGGGTCAGATCGATTCCGGAAGGGCGGGTCAGCTCGGAAGTCACGATCTCCAGTATGCCGACACGCGCGAGAGCCGGCCCCCGGCCGCGGCGGGCCGGGGGTACTGAGCGGGGGAATCAGGCGAGCTCGACGATGCGGTCGAATTCGCCATCGTGTGCGCCGAGCAAGAAGGCGTCCCACTCCTCGGAGGTGTAGGTGAGGGTGGTTGCGCGGTGTCGCAACCTGGTGTGACCGTTCGCGGCGGTGTGTGCGATCAGTTCGCCATTCGATCGCCCGCGGGTGCGCAGGACGTCGAGGAACGCGGTCCATTCGGCTACGGTGACGGTGATGATGGGCTCGTCGGCGGGGCGGTTGGCCGGGTTGCGGCGATATTTGCTGTCACGGATGAGCACCGCATCACCATCGAACCGAACCTCGACGCATTGATTGCCGTTGTTCGATCTGGTCGATGTGAACCAGCCGGTGCTCGCCGGCCGTGCGGTGGTGGCCATGGCCAGGATTTTACACGCGGGAATAGCGTCTGATCAGGGCCAATGACTCGGTACGTGAGAGGGACTGCTCCACGGCGCGCAGGTACGCGAAGCTCAGATCCCGCACCAGATCCGGGTCCTCGACGGCGCCGCCGAACACCGCGCTCTCCACCCAGCCGAAGGTGGGCAGCTGCTCGCCCGCGAAATCGATGAGGTGGAAGCTGGAGCCGCCGAGTACGGCGCCCGCGGTGGCGGCGAACGGGATCACCCGCACTTCGACGGTGTCGAGTTCTTCGATCAGCTCGGCCAGGTAGTTCAACTGCCCGCGCAGCACATCCGGCCCGCCGGTCTGCTGCAGCAGAGTGCCCTCCCCGAACACCGCGGTCAGCTCGACCGGGTCCGCGCCGCGCAGCCGCTCTTGTCGCCGCATCCGAATCGCCACCAACTGCTCGACCTGGACCGGCCGGATCATCACGTCGGCGCTGATCAACGCACGGGCGTAACCCTCGGTCTGCAGCAGGCCCGGCACGACGAGGCTGTCGTAGCTGCGGATGCTCTGCGCGCCGTACTCCATTCCGTACAGCCGCTGCAACTCCGTTCCGATCAGCGCCGACGACTTCGCCCACCATCCACGCTGCTTGCTCGCCTCCAGCAAGGCGAGCAGTTCCGCGCGTTCCTCGGGTTCCACCTCCAGCAACTCGAGCACGGGTCCGATGGTGTTGGTGGTGAGTACACGTCTGCCCTTCTCCACATGCGACCAGTTGGCCGGCGTGAACCCGACCCGCTTGGCGAACCCCGCCGAGTCGAATCCGCGCTGTTCGCGCAGCTCACGAAGGCGAAGCACCAGCTCCCAGCGGGCAACGGTCGGCGAGACGGGTGCCATGTCCGGTGATGCTACGCCCACGCCGAGTTCTGACACCGCGCTAGCGCGTGACTATTGTCAAGCAACTTGCCGAGGACTAGGGTCGATGCAAGCGGTCGATTTCCGAGCACGCGATCCACCCGCAATGAGGCGAGGTTGTTCGTCATGAGTAGATCCCGCACCGAATCAGGCAGTCATCTCGCGCCGACGGAGTTGCCTGCGATCCAGGACGCGTTCACTCGCTGCCGTCGCTACCGCCAGGACAACCGGCTGTACGCCGTCGTGGACGCGGCACTGGGACGCATCATGCTGGAAGTCGGCTCGGTGGGCGCCGTCGTGATGCCCACCGCCTTCGGTCGAAGGGTGCATGAACGATTGATCGCGGGAGCCGAGCACCGGCCGGGGCCGATCATCGCGCATCCGCGCTCCGACCGCTGGACCTTCCTGACGGGTCCGACCGACAATTCGTACCTGGACACCGAACTGTTCGCCGACCTGTTCCGGTACTGTGCCTCGATCGCACTACCCGGCAGCCACCTCGTGCTGCCCTCGCCCACGGACGAGCACGGCGGCTACCGGGTCTGGGCCGCCGCGCCCGATGGTGACTTCCGCCGCGAGTTCGGCGAAGTGATCGCCACGACCCGGGCGTGCGCCGCGGCTACCGGGGCGTCGGCGGGGCCGGCGGAGTTAGCGTGACGCTGTACTTATCCTGCAGCTTCTGATTCCACTCGCGCTCGCACTGCTCGATCCTGGACTGATCGCTGCCCGCCTTGTTCAGGCAGTCCACGAAGTCCCTGCCGCCGGAATCGACGAAGAAGCTGTAACCCACGATGGTGAGCAGCACGGCGCCGACCAGACTCAGCACACCGAGCAACAGACCGGCGATCGCCATGCCGGTGCCGCCCGAGGTGCCCGCGCGGGCTTTGACCAGAGCGATCACGCCGAAGATGACGGCGAAGATGCCGAATAGATAGCCACCGACGATCGTCCAGAAACTCAGCAACCCGATGATGCCGAGCACCAGCGCGGTGATCGCCAGGCCCTTGCCCTTCGGCGACTCCTGCCAGTACGCGGGCTGGCCGGGATACTGCCCGGGAGGCGGCGGGTATTGACCCGGCGGCGGGTACTGACCGGGGGGCGGATACTGCGACATGGACTTCCTCTCCGTCGGTGCCTCGCGATGCTCGGTCCGGACGAGGTGATCCGGTAGGTGCGCGGCGATCGCCTACTGATCGCGGTGCCTGCGGACGGATGTTAATGCGGTGGCTGGACAGGAACCGGCGACTACTGGGCGCCCAGGCGCGCGTGCATCTCCCACACCAGGATTTCCGAAGGTCGCCGCGCGATCACGCGCTGGCCGCCGGTCCTTGTCAAACGCACCGCGTCACCCTCGTAGAGCGGGCCGACCCCTTCCATCTCCACCTCCCCGCGCGCGACGAAGAAGTGTAGGTAGGGCGCGTCGGGTAGTTCGATGACCTGTTCGGCACCCGGCTCCGCGCTCATCATGCGCGCCACGTGCAGTGCCGAATGACTGCTGTTGATGGCGATGGCAGTCCGGTCGCGGTATCGGGGCAGGCCCGAGGCGACCGTCACCAGGCCGCCACCGGCCAGCTCGTCGTCGATCTCCAGCTGCTCGTAGCCAGGGGTGAGACCCGGGTCGTCGGGGACCACCCACATCTGCACGAAATGCACGGGCTCGTCGTGTTGCGGAGCGCGGCCGTCCAGCCGCCACGAGTCGTTCTTCTCCGAATGCAGGATGCCGGTGCCCGCGCTCATCCGCTGGGCCAGCCCGGGATAGATGACGCCGCTGTGGCCCAGGGAATCCTGATGCACCAGGCTGCCGCCGAGCACCCAGGTGACGATCTCCATGTCCCGATGTGGGTGGGTATCGAAGCCCTGTCCAGGGGAAACGATGTCCTCGTTGTTGACAAGCAGCAGGCCGTGGTGGGTGTTATCGGGATCGTAATGTTCCCCGAAGGAGAACGAGTGCTTCGAATCCAACCAGGAGACCCGCGTCTTCATGCGGTCGCCACCACGGTGGACGTCGATGTGTGGTGTCGTGAGTGTGGACATCATGGTCCTCCTCTCGGGACCGTGCACCGATCGCCATTCAGGGTAGGGCACTTCCGTCGCGGTACTCCGCATTCCTAGTAAATTGTGCAGCACTCGGCATTTTACGCGAGCGACCGGAAGGTGAACGGGAGGCAAGCAGAACCAACCGGTACGTCGAAACGTGGGGCCACCTCGTCGGATATCGCGGCCCCTGCCGATAACCAAGCGCCACATTGCCAACCGGAGGTAGCGACGTGCTGGGACCCGATGAGCTCGCCCGGATCGAACAGCAACTCCGCAGCGAAGCGCGGCGCGACGGCATCGCACATTTCGTGATCGGCGTCGCCGTGTTCCGCGCGGGCAGACTTCTGCTGGTGCGCCGGGCCGCGGACGACTATCGCGGCGGTTTGTACGAACTGCCCGGCGGAGGTGTCGAATCCGGAGAGACATTTGCCGAGTGCGTGGCGCGGGAATTGCTGGAGGAAACGGGGTTGCGTGTGCGCGCCATCACCGACTTCCTGGGCGGATTCGATTACGCCACCCGGACCAAGTCGAAAGTGCGCAAATACAGCTATGTCGTAGACGCGGAACCGGGTGATGTCGCCCTGGCGCCGCGCGAGCACGACGCGTTCGCCTGGATCGACGCAGAGGGCCTCGACGAACTGCCGATGGCGCCCGATACGCGGCAGACTGTCAGCACACTGGTCGATCGGGTCTGATTCGCACGCCGCGGGATTCGCCGCCTGCCTGCGGTGCGCGGCACCGTCGCCGAACGCAGTACCCTCGCGGACGTGTCGACTGGTCACGCCGAAGGCATCACTCCCGCGGAGCAGCAGCCGATCGGTCTGCGCGCGGCACTGCGGGAAAGCCCGGGCGTGTCGCGTCTGGCCGCGGTGCGCTTCGCCGGGCAATTCGGCGATGGGATGTTCCAGGCGGCGCTCTCGGGCGCGATTCTGTTCAATCCCGAGCGGGAAACCGATCCGCTGGCCATCGCGGCGGGCTTCGCCGTGCTGCTGTTGCCGTATTCGCTGATCGGACCATACGCGGGCGCGCTGCTGGATCGCTGGGACCGGCGCGCCGTGCTGCTGGTGGCCAACGTGCTGCGCGCGATCTTGATCGCCCTGGTGAGCGCGGGCCTGATCGCCGGGGTCGGCGAGACACCCCTGCTGCTCTTGGCGCTGGCCGTGGTCGGCGTCAGCCGCTTCGTCCTGGCGGGTGTGTCGGCGGCGCTGCCGCGGGTGCTGGCGCAGGCGTGGCTGGTGCCGATGAACTCGGTGTTCGCCACGGTCGCCTCCGGATGCGCCGGTCTGGGCGCGGCCACCGCGGTCGGCGTGATCGGGCTGATCGGAGCGGGGGACTTCGCCTCGTCGGTCGCGGTCGCGGTGAGCGGCGCCGGGTCGGTGGTCGGCGCGATACTGGCGGCCGGGTTCCGTCGGCATGTGCTCGGTCCGGCCTCCGACGCCGCGGCGCGGGAGAACACCGTGCACGCGATCGCCACCGGACTGCGCACCGGCGCCACAGCGGTATGGCAATCGGTGCAAGTCACCACGGCGATGCTGGGGATAGGCACGCATCGGATCGTCTTCGGCGTGAATACGCTCATCATGGTGCTGGTGCTGCGCCAGGTTCCGGTGGACGGCTCGGGGCTCAGCGGTGGTCTGGTCGGTTTCGGCGTCGCCATCGCCGCCACCGCGGCGGGCATGCTGGTGGCCGCTGTCGTGGCGCCGCTGCTCATCCCCAGGCTGGGGCGGCCGCGCACGGTGGTCGCCGGTCTGATCACCGCCTTGCTGGTGCAAATCACCCTGGTCACACCGATCGCGTTCGCCGACTCGGGCACCGCGGTGCAGCGCGCGCATCAACTTCTGCTGGTCGGCGCGTTTCTGTTGGGGCTGGCCGGGCAGACGATCAAGCTCACCGGTGACGCGACAATGCAGATCGATATCGATGACGCACGGCGGGGCCAGGTATTCGCATTACAGGACACCGTCTTCAACATCGCGTTCGTGCTGGCGATCGCGGTTGCGGCGCTGGTGATTCCGGACGACGGCCGATCGCTGGCCGTGATTCTCGCCGGCGCCGCGATCTACGGCGCGGGCATCGCGGCGATCGCGCTGAACACGCGACGCGGCACACTCACGCGATGAACGGTTCGTCGCCGAGGGTTCGTCCGTCGCGGCTCAACCAGTGCGCCAAGTGGTGGGGCAGCGCGTCGGCCAGTGCGGCGGAATGGTCGGAGTCCGGCTGCGTGGACAGTACATCCGCCGGCTCCGCGCCGTCGACGAGGCGATCGGGCGCCTCCTGCTCGGTGCGCACGATCCAATCCAACGGCTCGCTCGCTGCGTCGGTGGGCAGACCGGTGACCTGGTGATTCCAGGTGCCGAGCCCGGTGGGGTCGGTGAAGAAATGGTCGAGCACACCGTCGTCGTCGAGATCCAGCGCCGCGATATCGGCGACGCCGGAGCCGGAAGAATCCCAGAGCGCGTCGTCGGCGCTGCCATCTCCGTCGAAGTCCAGCCGCACCGCGTCGGCGGCTCCCGTGTCGCCGAGTTCCAGGTCGGCCGGACTGGTCCAAACGTGCACGGGACCGTCGCCGGTGCCGAACACGTACTCGATCTCGTTCATATACCTTTGGACGCGCGCGCAGCGACACCGGTTCCATTACCCGGACGTTTTCCGATTCTCGTCCCACGTTCGCGGGCGCAGTTCCGGTATGTTGACCTGTCGGCGGCCGACCGACAGGAGACAACACGACATGGGTTTTCCGGCGAAGACGCCCGATGCGGTGACAAAACTGCTGGGCGCGTGGAAGACCCGGGCCGCTACCGGTCGCCCGGCGGTCGGCTAGCGGCCGCCGAGCCGACGTGATGCGCCGATCCGGAATCACATCCCCTTGTGCACCGGCGTTGTTCGGCGCGCTACTCGCCGGCGTTCTCACTATGCCGATGCCCGCCGCGCAGTCCGCACCGTTCCCGTGGGCGCCGCCGCCGGTGAACAGCTGCGGTGAGGTCGGGTTCGATCCGCTCGATCGCGAGCCCGATCCCGCGCAGCCGCCTCCTCCGCCACTGCCGCCGCAGATCGATATTCCGGTTCCGGTCCCGGAGATCACGCCGGTTCCAGTGCCCGACCCGCCACAGGACAACACGCGGATCGTCCCCGACCCACTGCCGGAGAATCCGTGCGACAACCCGTGCCCGGATATCAGGGACAACCCGAAACCGCCGGAGCCCGATGCCGATCCGAGCCCGAAGTCCGACAACGGCACCGCTCCCGGGCCCGGCACTGGTTCGGGCTCCAGCTCTGGTTCCGCCCCGGGGTCGGGCAGCGGCTCGGGCTCCGGAAGCAGTTCGGGTTCGGGTAGCGGCTCGGGTTCCGGCAGCGGCTCGGGTTCCGGTGACCCGGTCAAACTGCCGCGCATCGAGTTCAAGCCGGAGGTCGAACCGATTCCGATTCCGGTGCCCGGCGGTCCGGGTGAGGAGCCACAGCCCGCTCCGCCGCACGTGGTGCATCCGGCTGAACCGGGTCCGCTCGCGGCGCCGGTGGCCGCGCCGCGCGTCGAATCGGTACGGCTGGTCGGTCAGGTGACCGGGCACGGTTCGGAGAACCGCACCGACATGCGCTGGCAGGTCGACGGCACCGACCTCGGGCTGATGTGGGAAACGACGCCAGGCGAGGTGGCCGTGGTTTTCGGCGACACCTTCGGCAAGGGCTGGGGCGGCGGTGGCGCAGGCAACGACGACCAGGACTGGCGCAGCAACGTAATCGGCTTCAGTACCGATCGCGACCTGTCCGACGGCCTGACGCTGGATACCTTCGCACAGGACAGCCGCTGTCACGCCGCGGAGATCCTGGGCAGCCGCAAGATCAAGAACTGGGAGACCACCACCATCCCGACCTCCGGGTTCGCCATCGGGAACCGGCAATACCTGAGCTACATGTCGGTGAACAGGTGGAGCCGCATCCCCGGCCTGTGGTGGACCAACTACGGCGGCATCGCCTACTCCGACGATCACGGGCGTACCTGGAGGAAAGACCAGCATGCCAAGTGGGAGAACTTCTTCGGCCTCGGCAGGTTCCAGGTAGCGGCGATGGTGCCGGAGGGCGACTACGTCTACATGTTCGGCACGCCCAACGGCCGCATCGGTGTCATCGGGCTGGCCAGAGTGCCGAAGCACCAGGTGCTCAACAAATCCGCCTACCAGTACTGGGTGGGCGGCAGCTGGGCGCCCGCGGCCGAGAATCAGGCCACCCCGCTCGTGCTCGGCATGGCCAGTGAGCTATCGGTGCGCTACGACCGGGAGACCGAGCAGTGGCAGATGGTCTATCTGGATTCGGCGCAGGGCGCGATCGTGCTGCGCACCGCGTCCAGCCCGCAGGGGGCATGGACGGAGACGATCCCGCTGGTATCCACCGCCGACTACCCGAAGTCCTATGGCGGTTTCATCCATCCATGGTCGACGGGCGAGGATCTGTACTTCACGCTCTCGGAGTGGGACAGCTACAACGTGTATCTCATGCACGCCCGGCTGAATTCGAGCGCCGGTCAGGCCGCACGGACGAACCGCACGGGCTGACCGGGGCGCGCCTGCGCGATCGCGTCGACATCCGCATCGATGACCACGGCGATCACGGGGTAGCCGCCCGTGATCGGGTGGTCGGCGAGGAAGATCACCGGCTGCCCGCTCGGCGGCACCTGGATCGATCCGAGCGCCATGCCTTCGGTCGGCAGCTCGCGGGTGTCCGTGCGGGCCAACGGAGGGCCGGTCCGGCGATCGAGTCGCGCACCGATCCGGTCGGTATCGGAGGAGACGGCCCAGAGGCCGTCGAACAAGGCAGCGGCATCGGTGAACCAGTCGTCGCGCGGACCGAGCACGGCACGCACGGTGACGACGTCCACGGGCAGCTCGGCCACCGGGGCGAAATCCACGATCGGAATGGTGTGCGGAGACGGGCCGATCGGGAGACGATCCCCCTCGGCCAACGGCTCCGGCCCCAATCCCGACATGGTGTCCCGGCTGCGCGAACCGAGCGTGGGGGGTACGTCGATACCGCCGCGCACGGCGACATAGCTGCGCAGTCCGACCGCCGCGTAATCGAGCCGAAGCACCTGTCCCGGCTCGAGCTCCAGCACACTGGCATGCCCCACGGGCCTGCCGTCAACAGTCGCGGGCGCCGCCGCGCCGGTGACCGCCAGCATGACGTGTTCTTCGGCGTGCAGCGCGAATCCGCCCAGTAGCACCTCGATCGCCGCGTGGCCCTCGGGGTTGCCGACCAGCCGATTGGCCAACCGCAGCGACCCACGGTCCGCAGCGCCCGCGGAACCGACACCGGAATCGAACCAGCCCGCCCTGCCGAGATCTTGAATGGTCGCGAGCGGACCGACCTGGTCGACGACGATCATCCGGCGTCCTTCGCGTCGACGAATCGGACCGTGTCGCCCGCGCGGACCAATGCGGGTGGATCGCGCTCGATCTCCCACATCCTGAGCTCAGTGGTCCCGATCAGCTGCCACCCGCCGGGCGTACTGCGCGGATACACCGCGCTGTAACCTCCGGCCAGCGCGACCGCGCCCGCTGGAATCGCGGTACGCGCCCGCGCTCGGCGTGGAACGGCCAGCCGGCCATCGGGCGATTCCAGGTAACCGAAGCCGGGCGCGAATCCGACGAACGCGCACCGCCACACCGTCTCGGTGTGCGCGGCGATCACCTCGGCGGTGCTGAGTTCGAGCAGCCTGGCCACCTCGTCCAGATCGGCGCCGTCGTAGCGCACCGGGATCATCACCGGGGCGGCTCGGAAAGCGTTGTCCGGCAGTGTTACCCGGGACGCGTTGGGCCGCAGTTCGCGCAGCGAAACGAGCATGGTGGTCAGCGCGCGGCGCACCGCGTCACGGTCGCGTGGTGAATCCAGCGTCAGCAGTACGGTTTCCGCGGCCGGGAGTACGTCCTGCACACCGGGGATCGATCCGGCTCGCAGCGCAGCGACGAGGTCCGCCACAACCTCCCGTCGCTCCGGCGTCACCAACAGCGCCCGATCGCCTGCTGGGCGAATCGCCGTCTCGGCCTCGTGCCGAGCCGCGTCGGGGACCGCGCCCTTCGTCATATCCCGCATATCCCGCCTCAACCGAACGGCTCCACCGGCACGCCGACTTCGTCCAGCGCGGCGCGGATGCGACGGGCCATCTCCACCGCCGCGGGCGAATCACCGTGCACGCAGATACTCGCGGCGCGCACTGCCACCGCGCCGGATCCGTCGACCGTCCGCGCCGTGCCCGACTCGGCGATCGAAACCGCTTGGCGGACCGCATCCTCCGGGCGCAGCACCGCGCCGGGCTCACCGCGCGGGGCCAGTGCGCCACCGAGCGTGTAGGCGCGGTCGGCGAAACCCTCGCCGACGAATCGCACCCCCGCGGCCTGCGCGGCCAGCTCCAGCTGGGTGCCCGCCGGGCCGAGCAACGCGAGCCGCGGGTCGTACTCCACTATCGCGCCCAGCACCGCATCGGCCAGCTTCAGATCGCGCGCGGCCGAATGATAAAGCGCCCCGTGCGGTTTCACGTACCGCACCCGATCGCCCGCGGCCTTCGCGAAGGCGTCGAGGGCGCCGATCTGATACAGCGCCTCGTCGTGCAGCTCGCCGGGCGCGACAGTGATCTCGCGCCGCCCGAATCCGGCCAGGTCCCGGTATCCGACATGGGCGCCGATCCGCACCCCCTTCGCCACCGCGAGCGCACAGGTCTTGCGCATGATCGAGGGGTCGCCCGCGTGGAAGCCGCAGGCGATGTTCGCACTGGTGACGATGTCGAGCATCGCGGTGTCGTCGCCCATCGTCCACGGTCCGAAGCCCTCGCCGAGATCACTGTTGAGATCCAGCGCCATGTCCGTTCTCCCAGCTCCGTGTTGCGGCGGACTTTCGATTCTCGTCCCGGAGCGTTCGTCCCGGCAAATGCAGCCGTCCGCGCGACCTGGGTCACAGATCACAGGTTCGGCAGGCCACGCCAAGTACGCTCGGTCCAATCATGGCCACGTATTTCGATCCGAAGTCCTGGTCGCCGTCACGGGCCGTCGATGCCGGCAAGCGCCTGTTCGATCAATCCTGGCTGGAGCAGTGGGTCGCGCTGAGCTCCGCTTGGCTGGATCCGGTCGCGGACCTCGGCTCCGGGACGGTCACGGCGCTGCTGCCGGATGTGCTGATGACAATGCTCAGCGAGGGCATCTCGAGCCGGTTCGGCGGGCAGCAGGTCAGCGCGACGGTGCTCGGTCACGACCTCCGCGCCACCTTGCAGGTGCTGAAGGTGCGCCGCCGCGGCGCGCATTTCCAGACCAAGACGGTGTTGTCGCGGCTGCGCTGGGACGATCATCCGATCGAGGCCGTAACCGTCATCGCACACGGCGTCCGGTTGATTCCGGGTGTGCCCACCAAGGTCCGTGCCGGCCAGCTCGACCTGGACGGCACGGTTACCGTCGCGGCGCTGGTCGGCTGGCTCAACACCCAGCCGCTGGACTGGACCTTGGACCTGCACGCAACCGGGTTCATCCTGGCCCGGCACCGCCGCCGAGCGGTCACCGCGCTGGTCGAAGCATCCGTCACGGACAATCGGCTGGACATCGCGGTGCGCAGAGCGAGCTGGTTCGGCGTTCGGATCCCGCGCCGGATGATCAACGCACCCGCGGTGGCGCTCGAACGACTGCCCAACGGCGCACGAATCGCGCACGCTGTCCATGAGGGCGAGTCGATCCGGTTCCGCATCGAACTGCCGGAGATCACCGGTTCGTTCGACCTCGCGCAGATCCGCTCCGCGATCCTGGCGGGCACCACCCTGATCGTCTTCTGAGCCGGTCAGCTCTGCGTCTTCCACCACTCGAGCAGCGCCGACTCGGCTTCGTCACGGGTGAGCGGGCCGCGGTCGAGGCGCAGTTCCTTCAAATGCCGCCAGGCCCGGCCGACCTCAGGGCCGGGCGGCAGGCCGAGCAGCTCCATGATCGCGTTGCCGTCCAGGTCAGGGCGGACCTTGGCCAGATCCTCCTGCTGCCGCAAACGTTCGATCCGCGTCTCCAGCTCGTCGTAGGTGGCGCGCAGCGCGGCGGCCCTTCGCTTATTGCGTGTGGTGCAGTCGGCACGGACGAGTTTGTGCAGACGGGGGAGTAGGTCGCCGGCGTCGGTGACATAGCGCCGGACCGCCGAATCCGTCCACTGGCCTTTGCCGTAGCCGTGGAAGCGCAGATGCAGGAACACCAGCCTGGCTACGTCCTCGGTGAACTGCTTCGGATACTTCAGTGTCCGCATCCGTTTGCGCACCATCTTCGCGCCGACCACCTCGTGGTGGTGGAAGCTGACGCCGCCGCCCGGCTCGTTGCGCTTGGTGTCCGGCTTGCCGATGTCGTGCAGCAGCGCAGCCCAGCGCAGCACCAGGTCGGGGTCGCCTTCTTCCTGGTCGATGGCCTGCTCCAAGACGGTGAGCGAATGCCAGTAGACGTCCTTGTGCTGATGATGTTCGTCGATCTCCAGCTTCATCGCAGGCACCTCGGGCAGCACCCGCTGGGCCAGCCCGGTCTCGCACATGACGTTGATGCCGTCGATCGGGTGTACGCCCGCGATCAGCTTGTCCAGCTCGACGCGCACCCGCTCCGCGGTGATCCGGTCGATCTGTTCGGCCATCGCGATGATCGCGGTCCGCACCCGCGGGTGCAGTTCGAAGCCGAGCTGGGCGACGAACCGCGCGGCGCGCAGCATGCGCAGTGGGTCGTCGTTGAACGAATCCTCCGGCGCCGCAGGTGTATCGAGCACCCCCTCGAGCAGGGCGTTCATCCCATTGAGCGGATCGACGAACTCCAGCGCGCCGTCCGCGCCGATCCTGACCGCCATCGCGTTCACCGTGAAATCCCGGCGCACCAGGTCGTCCTCGAGCGAGTCGCCGAAGGTCACCTGGGGATTGCGGGATACGCGGTCGTAGCTGTCCGCGCGGAATGTGGTGATCTCCAGTTGCTCGGCGCCCTTGGCCGCGCTCACCGTGCCGAACGCGAGACCGCCGGTATCCCACAGATGGTCGGCCCACCCGCGCACGATGTCCTGTACCACCTCCGGGCGCGCGTCGGTGGTGAAATCCAGATCGGTCCCCAGTCTGCCGAGCACCGCGTCCCGCACACTGCCGCCTACCAGGTACAGCTCGTGCCCGCGGGCGGCGAACATCTCGCCCAGCGGCGTCAGCACATCCGACAGGCTCCCGAGCGTCACCGCCGCGGCGGCGAGCAATCGGGTACGTCTATCCAGCGCAGCGTCCTCGGACTTGGGCGAAACCACGAATGAGCAGCTTACCGAGCCGCACCAACGAATATTACGGCGCAGGCCGACGCAGCAGTTCGGACGCCGGCCGGCAGAGGGCCTCGAACGCGCCGCAGGCGCGGCCAGTTCAACACAGTAAGATTGCCAGGTGTCTCCGGCCGATCGTGCGAACAGTCGACGCCGCCAGTCTCGGCGCCGCGGTTCGGCCGCTAATGCCGCGAAACCGCGGATGCGCACGGTGCGGGAGACCTCGGCGGGCGGGCTGGTCGTCGACGGCCTGGATGGCCCGCGCGAGAAACGTAGCGCCGCCCTCATCGGCCGCACCGACCGCCGCGGGCGGCTACTGTGGTCACTGCCCAAAGGACATATCGAAGAAGGCGAGACCGCCGAGCAAACCGCGATCCGGGAGGTCGCCGAGGAGACGGGCATCAACGGTGTCGTGGTCGCCGAACTCGGCAGTATCGATTACTGGTTCGTGACCGACGGTCGGCGGGTACACAAAACGGTGCATCATTATCTGCTGCGTTCGGTCGGTGGTGAACTGTCCGACGCCGACGTGGAAGTTACCCAGGTCGCGTGGGTTCCGTTGAGCGAGCTGGATTCTCGGCTGGCCTATGCCGACGAACGGCGGCTGGCCGAGATGGCGAACAAGCTGATCGACCGGATGGAGACCGGCAAGCGATGACGCGTGGACTGTTCCGGATCTTCGTGGCGGTCCTGACCATCCTCGGCCCGGTGACAGCGCTGCCGCTGCTGGATGCGACGGCCGTGGCGCAACCCACCGGATCCGGGACCCCATCGAACCCGAAGTTCCTGAAGCTTTCGCTGGACTCGGTGTCGCCGACAACGGTGACCACCACCAGCGATCCGCTACTCACGGTGTCGGGCACGGTCACCAACATCGGCGACCGCTGGGTCGACGACGTCAGCATCCGCATCCAGCGAGCGGCGGCGATCACCGCACCGAGCGGATTGCGGGCCACATTGCGCCTCGACGAGGTCAATTACGAGGTGAACGGCGAGTTCGAGGATGTCGCGCTGCGGCTCGATCCGGGGCAGCGCAAACAGTTCACCTTGAGCATCCCGTTGCGCTCGGAGAACGGCGCGACATCGCTGCGCATCACGGAGCCGGGCATCTATCCGCTACTGCTGAACGTGAACGGCGAACCCGCCTACGGCACCCAGGCCAGGCTCGACGATGCCAGGTTCCTGCTACCGGTGCTCGGAGTGCCACCGGCTCCGAGCGACGACGGCTCCGCGGCCCCGGCGATACCCGCGCCTACCGACGCGCCGGTGGCGACGACCTTGCTGTGGCCGCTGGCCGACCGGCCGAGGCAGGTGGCAGGCCGCCCGGGCAGTGTCGACGGCAAGGTGGAACTCACCGACGACGAACTGGCCGCCTCGCTCGGCAAAGGCGGCCGTCTCGACCAGCTATTGGCCGCGCTGGAGGGGGTGACCGGCGCGGACGGCAACCGGGACAGCAACCTGGCTTCGGCGGTCTGCCTCGCCGTCGATCCCGACCTGCTGCTGACAGTGCGCGCGATGACCAAGGGCTATCGCGTGCTGGCAAGTCCGTCGGACCCGGATGGCGCGACCAGGGCGGGCGCAGGCGACGAACAGGCGCAGAGCTGGCTGGACCGGTTGCGTGCACTGGCCGGGTCGATGTGCACCGTGGCGCTGCCGTTCGGCCAGGTCGATCTCTCGACCCTGGCCGCCGTCAACGACCCGGCCCTGTCCGCGCGCGCGATCACCGAACCCGCCGACATCATCGACTCGATCCTGTCCACCCGCTCGGTACGAGGTGTCAGCCTGCCGGATTCCGGAAGCATCGATGCGAGCGCGGGACTGCTGTTGCGCAACCACGGTTTCGGGACCGCCGTGCTCGCTTCGACGGCCACCATCCCGCAGGGCACCGCGGATTGGGCGCACTCCACCAGCGAAAGTGGCAGAACGGCCGATTCGAACTCGCTCCTCTCGACCGCGGATCCGGCAAGCCCCGAAGTAGTTCGGCTGCCCGCAATCACCGCGATTCCGCCGTCCCCTCCGCCCGCGCCCACGCCGCCGGTCACGGGCAACACCACACCGCCGACCGCGCCCACTCCCGCCGCCGACCCCGCGCTGCACGCGGTGACGTTCGACATCTGGTCCGCGACGGCACTCGCCGCGGTCGGCTCCAACCCGCCTACGCCGCCGTTCACTCCGTCTCGGGTCCGCTACGACGTCACCAACGATTCGCGTGCGGCGCGCTTGCAGGACGCGCTCGGCGCGATCTCCTGGAGCGCGCTGCACCCGGAGACGAGCGGGCCCCGCTCGCTGTTGCTTGCCCCGCCACAGCAGTGGGGGCCGAACCGGGACGAAGCGACCGCGCTGTTGCGCCAGGTCGACGTGCTGCTGCGCGGGAATCTCGCCACCGCCCGTCCGTTCCATGACTTGGTGGCGCTGCCGCCGGACCCGCAGCCTTACGAGCTGGACTATCTGCCGCAGGTCGCGCAGGACGCGGTGCCGGACCGGTTCGTGCTGCCCGTACGCGATCAAGGTCGTCGGATCAGCGAGATGATGCGGGCATTGGTGGACGTGCCGGAGGCCGAGCCGACGCCGCACGGTTTCCTGACGCCGCTGCGGGACGACCTGATTCGTACGCTGAGCCTGTCGGATAGGCGCGCAGACGACGCCGCGCAACCGGACACGTTCGCCCAGCGGAGGCTGGACCAGACCACCCGGACGATGGACCGGCTCTACCGCTCGGTCACCGTGCTTCCGCCGGGCGGTATATACACGCTCGCCTCCGAGCAGAGCCCGTTGCTGCTGGTCGCACGCAACGATCTACCCGTAGCCATCCGGGTCAGGTTCCGCATCGAGGCGCCCACGGAGACGGAGATCACCGATCCCGGGGAGCAGCAGCTCCCCGCGAACGGGTCCCGATCGTTCCAGATTCCGACCGAGGTCAGCGACAGCCGCAACCTGGTCATTCCGATCTCGCTTACCACGTCGGAGGGAATCGCACTCGGCAATCCCACACAAGTCTCGGTGCGTTCGAACGCCTACGGTCAGGCCTTGGCGATAATTACCGGATGCGCCGGACTCCTGCTGCTCCTGCTGGCCGGCCGCCGTTTGTGGCGCCGGTTCCGTGGGCAGCCCGATCCGGCGGACGAGGGCTTCGATCCCGGCACCAGGCGCCGGGTCAACCGGTACGGTCGCGCACGCAGACGGATGCTGCGGGAGCAGGAGCATCTCCAGGAGACGCGGTGAGACCCGCGGCGACAGACTCTCGCAAACCGCTTCTACCTGCATCAATGTGGTATCCCACGGTGCCGTGTGGCACGGTGGAGGACAATCACAGTGTTCCCGTGCCGGCCCGGACCGGAGGGGCGCGATGGGCAGAAGGTTCGCCGATCACGGTGAACCGGTGCGGCGAGCCGCAGCTCACCGCACCGATGGGGGTGCGGATATCCCGGCGGGTACAGGAGGCATGATGAGCGACGATGACATATCCGCTCATCGCCCTCGACCAGGCGATCGGCTCGACGGGCCAGCAGCCCGCCGAGCGCCCGCCGCGCCGTGGGAACGCCGTCCGCCGTATCCCGAAGCCGGCGATCCGGACGTGAACGGCGGCCAGCCGCAGGTCAGTCATCCCTCGGCCGCGCCACAGCCGACGCAGGGTGGTCAGCACATGCCACCGCCGCCGCTCGCACCCCAGCCGCTCGCACCCCAGCCGCGACCGCAACGGCCGCCCATGCCGCCACCACGTCCTGGGCCCGGGCCGTACCCGGACCAACGGCGGTACCCGCCGCCACCGCCGGGTCCCGCACGGCTGCCCGATTCCGCACAACCGTCCGGTTCCGCACAATGGCCCGGCGCCGGACAACCGGCCGGTCCCGCTGAGCAACGGCGTCAGGTACCGCCCGGTCCCGCTCGTCCCGGGCCGGGGCAGTCCGGTCCGCTCCCGACCGGTGCGCCACGGCCGGCGCCACCGGCTCGGCCTGCCCCGCCGCGCTCACCTCAGTCGGGTGCTATTCCGGCGACGCCGCGCCCACCTCAGCCGGGTCCCATACCGGCCGCGCCGCCACGCCCGGCCCAATCCGGACCGATCCCGGCCGCCGCGCCCGAGTCCGGCCGAGTGCCGCCGCCTCGCTATGCCCCACAGCAGCCTCAGCAATACCCGCCACCGCCACCGCGCCAGCGGCCGCCCGCTCCGGTCCGGCATGAACCCGGCGAGGCGGATCGCCCGCGGACCAGGGAGTGGCAGGCCACCACCGCCACCGCGGAGCCGCCGAAGGCCGAGGAGTCGCAGCAGAGTTCGAGTTCCCGCTTGCTCAGCGACTCGGGATCGATCGCGTTCGCGACGCTGATCAGCCGGATCACCGGGTTCGGCAAGCAGCTGCTGCTGCTGACCGTGCTCGGTCCGGCCATCGCCAGCGCGTTCACCGTGGCCAGCCAGATCCCGAACATGATCGCGGAGCTGGTGCTCGGCGCGGTGCTCACCGCGATCGTGGTGCCGACGCTGGTGCGCGCGGAGCAGGAGGACCCTGATCGCGGGGCCGCATTCGTGCGGCGCTTGGTGACCGCGGCCTTCGTGGTCCTTGCCACCGCCGCGCTGTTGGCCACAGCGGCAGCGCCGGTGCTGACCACGCACGTCTTCCTGTCCGACGATGGCCAGGTGAACACCGCGCTCACGACGGCGCTGGCCTTCCTGCTGCTGCCCGCGATCCTGTTCTACGGCATGTCGGCGCTGCTCACGGCGATCTTGAATACCCGGCAGATGTTCAAGCCCGGCGCGTGGGCTCCTGTGCTGAACAACCTGGTCGTGCTGACCGTACTGGGCCTGTACGTGCTGATGCCGGGGGAGATCACCCTGAATCCGGTCCGGATGAGCGACGCCAAGCTGCTCGTGCTCGGTGTCGGCGTCCTGAGTGGCGTGGTGGTGCAGGCGGTCAGCCTGATTCCGGCGATCCGCAGGGCGGGCATCGATCTGCGTCCGCTCTGGGGGATCGACGCCCGGCTCAAGCAGTTCGGCGGCATGGGCGCCGCCATCGTCCTGTACGTCCTGATCAGCCAAGCGGGTTTCGTCTTCGCCACGCGCATCTCCTCGCACGCCGACGCGGCGGGCCCGGCGATCTACAACAACGCGTGGCTGCTGCTGCAGCTGCCCTACGGTGTGCTCGGTGTCACGGTGCTCACCGCGATCATGCCGCGACTGAGCCGCAACGCCGCGGCCGACGACACGCCCGCGGTGGTCGACGATCTCTCCGCCGCCACCCGGTTGACCATGATCGCCCTGCTTCCGGTGGTCACCTTCCTGACGCTGGCCGGCCCCCAGCTCGGTCAGGCGCTGTACGGCTACGGCAACTTCGGTTCCGACGCCGAGCGCCTCGGCCTCGCGGTCAGCTGGTCGGCGTTCGCGCTGATCCCGTATTCACTCGTGCTCATCCACCTGCGCGTGTTCTACGCCAGGGAACAGGCGTGGATTCCGACCTGGATCATTCTCGGCATCACCGCCGCGAAGATCGTCTTCTCGGCGCTCGCGCCGATGGTCACCGACGCCGAGCACGTGGTGATCGCACTCGGCGTCGCGAACGGTCTGGGCTTCGCGGTCGGCGCCGTGGTCGGCGGCTTACTGCTGCACCGCAGCCTGGGGGATCTCCGGATGGCCAACGTCGGCCGCACGGTGACCAGGGTGGTGCTCGCATCGCTCGCCGGCGGCGCGGTGATGTGGATCGTGGACCGAGTACTCGGCCTGGACCGGCTGACCGAGTCCTTCGGCGGCCCCGGCTCGCTGATCCGGGTGGCGATCACCGCGATCGTCATGTTCGCGGTGGCCTTCGGCCTGATGCGACTCGCCGGTATTCCGGAGATCGTCGCCATCACGGTGGCCATCTCGCGGCGCCTCGGCTGGACCCCGCCCGCGCCGGATCTCGACCTGGAGAGCCCGGTCGAAGATCCCTACGTCACGCAGGTGCTCCGCAGGCCCGACCCATACCTGGCCTACCCGCGCTTCGACCCGTACATGGACGCCCAGACCATGGTGCTGCCCGTGATCAGAGCGGAACCCGTTGACCGCACCGGCGTGGGTGAGTTCCCGTACCCTGTTCGGCAGAGAAGCACAAGTGGCGAATTCGCCGGAACCTCGACATATCAGGGCGAAGGAGGACCGAGGGTGAGCGACGACGCGGTGGGCGGCGTCCCGGCCGCCGATTCTTCTGCGACCACGTCCGGCGGACTTTTCACCGATGTCCCGCCGAACACGGGGGAGCCGTTGGATCCCGCGTACGCGAACAGGCAGCCGGGTACGGCTCCGCCGGATCCAGGCGCGGCGAGACCGCAGGAGCACCAGCTGCCGCCGCGCGATCCGATGTACGACACCGGGATGATCCCCATCGGCTCGCCGGAGATGCCACCGATGGGTGGCGAGAACCTCGGCGCTCGGCGAATTCCGCGCGGCCCCAAGCTGATCCCGGGCGCCTCGGTGGCCGGTGGCCGCTACCGCCTGCTGGCCGGCCATGGCGGCGCGCGCGGCCTGAAGTTCTGGCAGGCGCTGGACATCAAGCTCGACCGTGAGGTCGCGCTGACTTTCGTCGACGCCGACCAGAAGGCGACCGACAACTCCGGCCACGACGGCCCGCAGGCGATCCTTTCCCGCACGCTGCGCCTCGGCCGGATCAGTTCGCCCGGCCTCGCCCGGGTTCTGGACGTGGTGCGCGGCAGCTCCGGCGGCATCGTGGTGGCGGAGTGGACACCGGGCCGCTCGCTCCGCGAGATGGCCGAGACGGTCCCCTCGCCGATCGGTGCGGCGCGCGCCATCCGCGCGCTCGCCTCGGCAGCCGAGCTGGCCCACCGCGGCGGTGGCTCGCTGTCCATCGACCATCCGGACCGAGTCCGCATCAGCGCGTCCGGCGACGCGGTGCTCGCATTCCCCGGCACGCTGTCCGATTCCGACGCGCAGTCCGACGTGCGCGGTTTGGGCGCGATGCTCTATGCGCTGATCACCGCCCGCTGGCCGATCCGCTCCGGCGGAGTCAGCGGTACCGCCGCCACGGTCGGCGGACTGCGCCCGGCCGACTTCGGCCCGGACGGCACCCCTATGGAGCCGCGGCAGATCCGTCCCGAAGTGCCGTTCGAGATCTCCGCTGTCGCGGTGCGCTCGCTGGAATCGAACAAAGGCGTGCGCACAGCCGCCACGGTCCAGCACGTGCTCGAGCAGGCGTCGGTGGTGGACCAGAAGACCGACTTCATCCCGGTGCTGCGACTCGGTCAGCGCGCGCCGGCGAATATCGACGACTCGCTTGCCGATCCAGAACTGCTTGCGGCGGAACGGGAACGGTCGCAGCGCATGATGTGGATCATGGTCGGGCTCGGCATCCTCGCCGCACTCGTAGTCGGCATCGTCATCTGGTGGATGGTCAGCGTGTTCGCACCAGGCGCCTCGGAAGCTCCGCTGAACGAACAACGCAATATCGGCCTGACCACGAACAGCCAGCCCGCGCCGACCCCGGCCGCAGCGGGCCCCAACCTGACGTCGACCGGCGTGCCGGTCCCGGTGACCGGTGTGTCGGTGTTCTCTCCGGAGGGCACCCGTGACGGCGTCGCCAACGTGAACGCGGTGCTGGACAACGACCCGGACACGCTGTGGCGCACAGATCAGTACTTCCAGCAGTTCCCGGCGCTCAAGAAGGGCGTCGGGCTGCTGGCGACGCTGCCCAGCCCCGCCAAGCTCACGAACGTATCGATCACTTCGCCCAGTGCGGGCACGTCGGTGGAGATCCGCACCTCGCCCACCGGCTCGCCGACTCTGGATCAGACACAGCTGATCGGTTCCGCCCGGCTGGACGACGGCGTCACCGACATCCCGGTGCGCGCCGATCAAGCCGCCCGCTATGTGCTCGTCTGGATCACCGGACTGGGGAACTCCGGCGGTCAGTTCCAAAGCGAGATCGCCGACATTCGTTTCGACGCCGCGCCGTAGCTCGCCCCACACAGGTCTCCGGCCGCATACTCGTGCAGGCCATTCGTGCGCACGCTGGGCGTCGCGCATTCTTCTGATTCCGCCCGATCGCTTGGTTGCCGCCAAATCGTGCCGGACGATATGATCTTCGAGCGCTCTCAGCAGGGGAGCTTCCCGGGTTCTGGTGCTTTCGATCCCGGATGCTGCGAAATCTCGGCGATGGTCAATCGTGCCCGTTGCCGCCATGAGCGCTGTCCAAGGGGTTGGCTTTGTCGTCGGATGTGAACGAGGGGTTTCGCGGGGGGACGTCGCGGCCGGTGGCGTGTCGCGAGCGTTCGTTCGTCCCCGATGAGTGCAGTGATGTGGAGTTGTTGCGCGCGCATGTGGGTGGGCAGGGGCAGGCGTTCGCGGTGTTGCTGGGCAGGCATCACGATCATTTGTGGCAGACGGCGTTGCGCACGTCCTATACCCGGGAGGACGCGGCGGATTCGCTGCAGGATGCGTTGCTGGCGGCGCATCGCACGGCCGCGTCGTTCCGCGGTGAGGCGGAGGTGCGTAGTTGGTTGCATGCGATCGTGGTGAACGCGTGCCTGGATCGGATCCGCCGCAACAAGACCAGGCGCGCGGTGTCGCTGTCTGTGGAGGGCATGCCCGAACCCAGGTACGGCCGCGACGAGATGGCCGAGGTGGAGATGTCGATGGTGATCGATCAGGCGTTGTTCGCGTTGCCGCCCGAGCAGCGTACTGCGTTGGTGGCGGTGGATGTGGAGGGGTATAGCGTGGCCGAGGCGGCGGTGTTGCTGGGTGTGGCGGAGGGGACGATCAAGAGCCGGTGTGCCCGGGCGCGGCAGCGGTTGAAACAGCGGTTGGATTTTCTGCGTGATCCGGGGAACCGGAGGTAGTCGGGATGCGTCATTAACAGTGACGGACCACGAAACGATGTAGAGGCAGTCCCCCTCGACGAGGGAATTGCTGCGATGTCGGATGCGAACGGAGGTGTGATGGCGACGGGGGTGCCGCGGCCTGCGTTCACAGCCGAGTTGCTCGCCGACCTGCACGCCGACAATGTGACACCCGAGCAGCGCGAGCAGTTGTGGCCCGCGGTCTCGCGTGATGCGGATGCATTGCGTTTCCTGCGGTCGCTGGACGAGGTCAGCGCCGAACTACGGGCCCTGGGCCGTGACGAACGCATCATCCACCCCATGCCCGCCGACATTGCGGCCCGGCTCACCCGGTTCGTCGAGGAGTTGAACCCAGTCGAGGACGCCACCGCCCACGACGCCACGATCGATCCCCTGCCCTCCGCGCCGACCGGCGAATCCGACGACGAGTCAGCGGTTTCCGAACCCTCGCCCGCCCAACCGATCACCCTCGGCGAGCGCCGCCGCGGAAGGCTGCGCTGGTTGGCCGCAGCCGCCGCGGCGATACTCGCCGTCGCCGGCGCGGGTGTCGTCGTTTCGACGCTGCGCGGCGGTGACGACCCCACCCCCACCGCCGGGCCCGCCCCCGGAAGCGACCCTCTCGGCGAGGATCTCACCGCCACCGTCGCGCTCAGCGCACTCGGCCGCCACACCGTCACCGGCACGCTCGCCAACCCGGCCGCCCTGGACCGCTGCGTCCACGCCAACGGAATCGACCGCACCGTCCTCGGCTCCACCGACATCAACTTCCGAGGCCGCACCGCGGTACTCATCCTGCTCACCGGCCCCCACCCACCCAAGATCACCGCACTTGTCGTCGGAACCGGCTGCAGCACAGGCGATCCACAGCGCAGAGCCCTACAGGACATCGGCTGACACTGCGAGATCGGCCACGCATACGGTGTGACCCGGATTACGCGGGAACAACAGCCATTACCCTGTTGTTGACCGACACGTCCATGTCGTCGACCGACACGTCCACTGAAACTCCCCGGAAGGGCCCCATGAGCGTTCGCGACCTGATCATCATCGGCTCCGGACCTGCCGGCTACACGGCCGCTGTGTACGCGGGCCGGGCCGAGCTCGAACCGCTGCTGTTCGAGGGGACCCAGTTCGGCGGTGCGCTGATGACCACCACCGAGGTGGAGAACTTCCCCGGCTTCCGCGAGGGCATCATGGGCCCGGATCTCATGGAGGAGATGCGCGAGCAGGCCAAGCGGTTCGGCACGGAAATCCGCACCGAGGACGTGGAGTCGGTGGATCTGACCGGCACGATCAAGAAGGTCACAGTCGGTGAAGAGGTCTACGAGGCCTACGCCGTGATCCTCGCAATGGGCTCGGCCGCGCGCTACTTGAACGTCCCGGGTGAGCAGCGGTTGCTCGGACGCGGGGTCAGCGCCTGCGCCACCTGCGACGGCTTCTTCTTCAAGGGCCAGGACATCGTCGTGGTCGGCGGCGGCGACTCCGCGATGGAGGAGGCCATCTTCCTGACCAAGTTCGCCTCCAGCGTCACCATCGTGCACCGCCGCGAGCAGTTCCGCGCCTCCCGCATCATGTTGGATCGGGCGAAGACGAACGAAAAGATCAAGTTCGTGCTCAATGCCGAGGTGATCGAGGTGCACGGTGAGACCAGCGTCACCCACCTGACTCTGCGCGACACCCGCACCGGCGAGACGTCCGAACTGCCCGCCACCGGCCTGTTCGTCGCGATCGGCCACGACCCACGCAGCGAGCTGGTCAAGGGCCAAGTCACGCTGGACGACGAGGGATACGTGCTGGTACAGGAACCGACGACGGCCACGGACATCCCCGGCGTCTTCGCCGCGGGCGATCTGGTCGACCACACCTACCGCCAGGCGATCACCGCCGCGGGCACCGGCTGCCGAGCGGCGATCGACGCCGAGCGCTGGCTGGCCGAGCAGGGCGATATCACCGCGAACACCCTCGAGCATGCGGGTGAGTCGGTCACCGCCCCCGCCAACTGACTTCCGTCTCGCTGTATTCCAAGGAGAAATTCATGTCCGAGTCCGCCAAGACGGTCACCGTCACCGATGCGTCCTTCGCCGATGATGTGCTGCTCAGTGAGAAGCCCGTCCTCGTCGATTTCTGGGCCGACTGGTGCGGGCCGTGCAAGATGGTCGCCCCGGTCCTGGAGGAGATCGCCGGCACGCACGCGGACAAGCTGACCATCGCGAAGCTCGACGTGGATGCCAACCCGAGCACCGCCCGCGACTATCAGGTCCTCTCGCTGCCCACTATGATGCTGTTCCACGGCGGTAAGCCGGTCAAGCAGATCGTCGGGGCGAAGGGCAAGGCGGCTCTTTTGCGTGAACTCGACGGCGTCATCTGACGACGCGGAATGACAACGCGTCGTAGGATGCCTGGACCCGGTCGATTGTCGCAACCCGGTCCGGGTTTGAGACAATCGACCGACGCTCCGGTCGTGCGAAGGTGTATCCCATCGCATGGGTGGGTACCCGCGGGTTGACGGAAGGAAAGGGCTCTCACGCATGCACCGACTTCGTCACGGCGATTCCGGTCCAGCCGTAGCAGAGGTTCGGAGCACCCTGGCAAGTCTCGGGTTCCTACATGCGCACGTCGGTACCGATTACGCGGACGCACGTGAGTACTGGAAAGACACCGGAGTCTCCTTCGACCATCATCTCGACTCCGCGGTCCGTGCGTTCCAGCAGCACCGCGGGTTGCTCGTCGATGGCGTGGTCGGACCGGCGACCTATCGGGCGTTGAAGGAGGCGTCCTACCGGCTCGGCGCACGCACGCTGATCTACCAGCTCTCGGCACCGCTGTTCGGCGACGACGTGGCCACTCTCCAGCGCAGGCTGCAGGACCTCGGTTTCTACGTACACCGCGTCGACGGTTATTTCGGCCCGCACACCCATGACGGACTGACCGCCTTCCAGCGGGAGATCGGGTTGTCGGCGGACGGCATCTGCGGACCCGACACACTCCGCTCGCTGGACCTGCTCGGCGCCAGGGTGACCGGAGGCAACCCGCATCGCATCGCCGAGGAAGAAGTGGTGCACCGGGCGGGCCCGCAGCTGACCGGCAAACGGATCGTCATCGATCCGGGTCTCGGCGGTCCGGACAAGGGTTGCGCGGTGCCCACCGAGTACGGCGATGTCTACGAGTCGGAAATCCTGTGGGATTTGGCAAGTCGCCTGGAGGGCCGGATGGCAGCCACCGGCATGGAGACCTTCCTGTCACGTCCGTGGGGAGCCAACCCGACCGACGCGCAACGCGCCGACACATCGAACGCCTTCGACGCCGATCTGATGATCTCGCTGCGCTGCGCCACCAACCCGAGCCCGCTGGCGAACGGCGTCGCCGGGTTCTACTTCGGCAATTCGCACGGCTCGGTGTCGATGATCGGCCAGGTGCTGGCCGGCTTCATCCAGCGGGAAGTGGTCGCGCGAACATCGTTGCAGGACTGCCGGACCCATGCGCGGACCTGGGATCTCTTGCGTCTCACGAAGATGCCGACCGTCCAGGTCGACATCGGTTATCTGACAAACGAATACGACGCCTCGGTGCTCACCAATCCGCGCATGCGGGATGTGATCGCCGAAGCCATCCTGATCTCGGTGAAGCGACTGTACCTGCTCGGGCAAGACGATCAGCCCACGGGCACCTACACTTTCGCGGAATTGCTGGCCGAGGAGCTGGCCGCCGCCAACCGGATGTAGCCTCGCCGCCCCTGAAACGCCAGCGCCCCCAGCCTTTCTCTGATCGGCAGGGGGCGCTTCCATGCCCGGGGTCAGCGGGCCCCGATCCGGGTCGGTACGGTCATCGAAGCCGCCGCGAGCAACTGGTCCAGCGCCCGTTCGACGTCTTCCTTCCAGCCGTGATCGGAGTCGAGCTCCAAGCGCAGCCGTGGGAACCGGTGGTGCGGTGCGACCACCTCGAACCCGACGTCCTCGAGGAAGTCGGCATCGATCATGCAGTTCTCCGGCGAGCATTCGGTCGCCGCACCGGCCGTGCTCGAGCCATTGATCGGTGCGATGATCCGCTCCATCAGCGTCATCGAGCCGAAGCGCTCCGACAGCGCCTGCGTGGGCGGTTCAGTGCGAATGCCGAACGCCTCCAGCGCGCGCACGCCGCGACGCACCAGATCCGCCACCACCGCCTGGATCAATTGGTGGGCAACATCGGCATCCTGGTAGGGGAATTCGGCCCGCAGCGTGGTCAGCAGGACCGCGTCCGGGCTGACCGGAGAGGTGGGGAAGAGGGTAGCCCGCGGTACCGCGCTGGGCGGCGCGTAGAGGGCGCAGCCGACGACGTTGCCGTCGGCGTTCACCACCTGCCCGCACGACCCCCACTCCAGCATGACCGTGGACAGCCATGCTTCCTTCTCGAAGACCGGATCGCTGAAATTGCGGGAGTCCTCAGCCACCGCGGGATCGATCTCCCAGAAGACACAGCGGCGCGCATGCGCGGGAAGCTTTTCCAGTCCGCCGAGGGTTAATGCTGTGACGCTGGTCGACACCGCTCTGCTCAGCCTCCAGCTATCCGATTCATCCACGCTCACGCCTCCGCCTCGCTAGCGCTCGCCTCCGGCTTGCGCGTCGCGCGCTGTGACATGGCTCGCTCGCTGCGCTCACTCACGCCGCATCATCACAATGTTTTCTCGCCAGCAAGAATAAGCGATCAAAGGGAACCCGCCTCATTCCATATCGCTGTGCTGTTGGTCAGAAGGACTTGTGCTGCTCTGTGCTGCTCTGTGCGGAGCACCGCATGCTCCGAAGCCGCGCGGAGCCATGCCGTCACAGTGACGTTTCAGTCGGAGATCCGCACCCATGGGAATCACAAGTTAAATTTCGTCACTTCTGTCACACATCAGAGGTGTTCTGCTCCATCAGGGCAACGATCCGCTGGAGGTCTTCGACCGAGCCGAACTCAACGACGATCTTGCCTTTGCGCTTGCCCAGACTCACGGTGACCCGAGTGTCGAACGAGCCGGACAGCCGATCGGCTACGTCTTGCAGACCCGGCATGTGGATCGGCTTACGCTGCGCTACCGGGGAGGGCGCCGCGGCGTCCGGTTCTCGGTTCGCCAGGTGGACGGCTTCCTCAGTAGCCCGGACTGTGAGTCCCTCGGCGACGATGCGGGCGGCGAGCACTTCTTGGGCGTCCGCACCCGCTTCGAGGCCGAGCAGTGCCCGCGCGTGCCCGGCGGACAGTACGCCCGCCGCGACCCGGCGCTGCACCGGGATCGGCAACTTCAGTAGACGGATCATATTCGTCACGACCGGGCGGGAGCGACCGATTCGGGCGGCCAATTCCTCATGGGTGACGTCGAATTCCTCCAGCAGCTGCTGATAGGCCGCCGCCTCTTCGAGCGGATTCAGCTGTACCCGGTGGATGTTCTCCAGTAGGGCGTCCCGCAGCATGGCCTCGTCCGCGGTTTCGCGGACGATCGCGGGGATGGTGGCCAGACCGGCCTCTTGGCACGCCCGCCAGCGCCGCTCGCCCATGACGAGCTGATAGCGGTCGACGCCCGGCTCGACCCGGCGCACCACGATCGGCTGCATCAGGCCGAACTCACGGATCGAATGCACCAGCTCGGCCAGCGCCTCTTCTTCGAAGACGGTGCGGGGCTGCTTCGGATTCGGCTCGATCTGATCCGGCGGGATCTCGCGGTAGATCGCGCCGCCGACGGCGAACTCGGCGTTGTCGTCGACGGGGTCGGGGACCCGGTGCAGGTGGGTCGAGACGGGCTGCGGCCCGATCGGATCGAGACCGATGACGCTCGCAGCGGCGCTGCCTGGCCCCGGCGTGCCCACCGGTGCCGTCGGGATCAGCGCGGCGAGACCACGCCCGAGTCCACCCTTCTTCGCCTGACTCATCGGTCTATCGACCCCTTCCTCGTTTCGCCACCAACCGGACTTCGCCGAGCGTTGACTCGGCCGGCCGAGTCACTCCGCCGACTCCGTCGCGGCAGCGCGCGACACCAGCGCGCGGGCTGCCATCTCACGTCCGGCATCCAGGTAGCTCATCGCACCCCGGGAGCCTGGATCATAATCGAGCACCGTCATGCCGTAGCCCGGCGCCTCCGAGACCTTCACACTGCGCGGGATCACCGAGCGCAGCACGACATCACCGAAGTGCCCGCGGACCTCCTCGGCGACCTGATCGGCCAGCTTCGTGCGCCCGTCGTACATCGTGAGAATCACGGTCGAGACATGGAGTTCCGGATTCAGATGCGCCTGCACCAGCCCGATATTGCGGAGCAGCTGACCGACACCTTCCAGCGCGTAGTACTCGCACTGAATGGGGATCAGTACCTCCTTCGCGGCGACGAGCGCGTTGACCGTCAGCAGGCCCAGCGACGGCGGGCAGTCGATCATCACATAGTCGATGTCGTACCCGGCGATATTCGCCTCCTGGATGGCGGCTTTCAGCCGACCTTCCCTGGCCACCATCGACACGAGTTCGATCTCAGCGCCCGCCAAGTCGATGGTCGCCGGGATGCAGAGCAGACGTTCATTGTGCGGGCTCGTTTGGATAGCGTCCTTGACCGAGACCTCACCGATGAGCAACTCGTAGCTGGAGGGGACGCCGGAATGATGCTCGATCCCCAGGGCGGTACTAGCGTTGCCCTGCGGATCCAGATCAATCACGAGAACCGTCATCCCCTGATGCGCCAGGGCGGCCGCCAGATTCACCGCGGTGGTCGTCTTACCGACGCCACCTTTCTGATTGGCGATCGTGATGATGCGCTGCTCGTGCGGTTTCGGCACAATCACCTTTCCTGGATGGAGAACCTGACTTGCGCGTTGGGCTTCGGCTGCTATCGGGGTCTCGCTCGGGGAAATGTGCCCGAACGGTGTGCTTCCGAATGCCTCCGCGTCGAAATTGCTGGAGTCCAGCATCCCCGGCACGCGCGACGTCGTTTCCCGTGAAACATTCGCCGGACCGCTCGACATAGACAGCTCCTAACCCGAGAAACGTCAGAACACATGCGCGACGGGAACAGGTCGGCGCCGTGTCTGCAACAGCCTGTTGTCGGATCGAACACGATGCACAACCGGGGTTCTCGGCGCCCGATCGACCGAGCGGAGCCTTCACCGCTGTGACAACCAGATCCTCCGTGGCACCCACGCTCACGCCCGACGCACACTAGCTTGCCAGCACTGAGCGCGATAAGAAAGCTGAACCGCGGCGAGGCGCAAAGCGACACGCAAATCCGCACCGATTTGTGTCGCCACGCCCGCTGTTTCACATGAAACATCGCCCGCGGACCGCACATCCGCGTGGTGCGCGGTGACTCGGCTCGCTGCCGGACGGGGTGACGAGATCATCCAAAGGTGGGCGAGGGTTGAATGGCCGCCTGAGCGGATTGTGGTGCATCGGCTTTCGAGTCACCGCCCGACACACCCGCGGGCACTGGGACAGGCCAGGGCGCCGCCCAGCTTCTTCGTCACGGACGGGTCAGGCCAGCGGCGAAGCGCCCCGCTCTCCGCCGCTCGCATCTGGAGGCGTCAAAGGCCGCCTGCCGCCCTCGATGTCCCCTTACAAGCCGACTGCGAAGAAGTGCGCCGCCTCAGCGTCGAACACCGTGCTTCCCATCGGTTCGGGTCAGGTCAGCTCGAAGGACTTGCTCGAGGTTCTGTTTCACGTGAATCATGCGGTGCGGCATCTACCAATCGAATACGTTCACTGGGGGAGATCGCTGATCCGACAGCTACCTGGATCGGCACTGCTCCGCCACCGAAGCAGGCGATCTATTCGTGCGCTCATCAATGGCCGCCGGTCCGAGGGGGCTGCGGAGAGGCACGGAACCCAGTGCATCTCGGGCGAACTCACCCAACCCGCGCCTGCTCGTACTTCTACCAAGCGCGATGGCAGTAGCCGGATCCCCGAACACGAATCCGAGAAGCGTGACTGCCGTGGCGGACTGGATCGGATTCGTCGAGCAATCCTGCAAGGCAATCGCAATCGGACATCTCTCGGCCTAGCCGCTGGGTCCGTGCTGCCGCCCAGCGATGGTGGACCGGCACCGACTGGCTCTGCCCCCGACTTCGCCGCGCAGCGCGAACTCTTGGAAGCCGCCCCACATCCCGTTGGATGGGGTCTTGCAGCCAGCACCACGAATGCGGCTTCGATTCACGTGAAACATTGCCGAGGACTCAACGGAGCATTCCGGAATACTGTTCAATCTCCATGACCGAAACAGCGCCCGGACGGCTGCCGACGTTCAGTGATCGACTGAACCAGATCGAACGGTGCGCAGAGACTCTCCACTGTTCACTCCGAGAGAGCGATGTGGCGCGATCGGCACAGCTCCGTCAGCGTAACGAAACAACCAGGCCCCCAACTCCTACTTGGCCTTCCGAGCCGCGCGCTTGGCGCGCCCGCGCTCCATCGCACCGGTCCGAGCCGTCTTCGCGCCGCCGGTGACCGCTCGTTCGGCGCGCCGCCGCGAAGTGCGTTCGGCCCGGGGGAGCCGCTCGGCGCTGATCACCATCGTCGGAGAGGACACCAATCCGGCGCCGCACTCGAGCACGATCGCGTGCCCGGCCCCGGCCCGCGCCAGAGCGTCGCCGTCGCGTTCGAGTTCCTCCACCGCGCTGGCGCCCTTCAGCGCGAGCATGTGTCCGTGGTCGCGGAGGAGCGGAAGCGACCACTGTGCGAGCTTTCCGAGCGGCGCCACCGCGCGGGACGTAACGACGTCGGCCCCGCCGGCTTCCTTCATCACGCCCGACTGTTCTGCACGCCCCCGGACCACGGTCACGTCCAATCCGACCGACTCGATGAACTCGCTCAGGAAGATGGTCCGGCGCAGTAGCGGTTCGACCAACGTGATCCGAAGGTCCGGACGCGCGATCGCAAGCGGGATCCCAGGCAGTCCGGCGCCGCTGCCGATATCGACCACGGACGCCCCCTCGGCGATCAACTCACCGAGCACGGCGCAGTTGAGGATGTGGCGATCCCAGAGGCGCGGCACCTCTCGCGGACCGATCAGCCCGCGCTCCACCCCCGCGGTCGCGAGCGCCGCACAATAGCGCCGCGCGAGATCGAGTCGGTCACCGAAGATGGTCGCCGCCGACGCGGGTGGTTTCAGCTCCCCGGGCTCCGCGGCGAATCCACCGAGATCTCGTTCCACGTGAAACATCCTTCCGAACTCGAAGTCGATCATCGAGCGAGCAGTCGGGCGCCGGACATGAACAAGGGCCCCCGGTCCGAAGACCAGAGGCCCTATCCAACCACTACCCATCCGGGCCGCGGAAATGCCCGCCCGCTTCAGAGCGGCAGCACTCAGGCAGGAACGACCACGACGTGGCGGTTCGGCTCGACGCCTTCGCTTTCGCTGCTGACACCTTCCACCGCAGCCACCGCGTCGTGCACAATCTTGCGCTCGAACGGAGTCATGGGCGCCAGCGATTCCGGCGCACCCGACTCCAGCACCCGCTGCGCGGCGGCCGTACCGAGTTCGCTCAGCTCCGACCTCCGCTTGGCCCGCCACCCCGCCACATCCAGCATCAGCCGGCTACGCACACCCGTCGCCTGCTGGACGGCCAGGCGAGTCAACTCCTGCAAGGCGTCGAGCACCTCACCATTGCGTCCCACAAGCTTCGTCAGGTCGCGGCCGCCGTCAATGCTGACGATGGCGCGATCGCCTTCCACGTCGAGATCGATGTCCCCGTCGAAGTCGAGCACGTCGAGCAACTGTTCGAGGTAGTCGCCCGCGATCTCGCCTTCCTCGATGAGAGCTTCCTCGGCGTCGTTCTCGACATCGCCGGCGTCGGTTCCGGCGTTCACCATCGTCGTCGCCACTGTGGCGTCCCCTCCGTCGGTCTCAACAGTCATTTGATTTCCTTCATCTGCTCATCGCGCGCGCCGGGCAATCGCCGCCGGACGGTATTCGCGATCAAGGGTTTGCTCAGCGATAGAGGTGGGCACATCTCACCCCACCGATCATGGAGTCAGCGCCGACGTTTCTGGTTCGCCCGGCCCCGACTTCCGGACCGCTTCTGGCTGCCCGCACGGCGCTGGCCCGCGGCCTGCTTCGCCGGTTTGGCGGTGCCGTTCGTCGACGCGGCCGCACTGTCCTCGTCCGACCCCGCGGACTCGGGGGCCGGTGTCGGCTTCTTCTTCACATTGACCGGCTTGGCGCCCGGCTTCGGCGCGTGCTGCGCACGCTGTTCCAGCTTCGCCTGCTTCTTGGCTTCCTCTTCCTTCGCCATACGACCGAAGACGAGGTGCTGCTGTCCGTAGGTCCAGATGTTGTTGGAAACCCAGTACAGCAGGATGGCGATCGGCAGGAACGGACCACCGACGAGCACGCCGAGCGGGAACACCCACAGCGCGAGCTTGTTCATCATCGCGGCCTGGGGGTTGGCCGCGGCTTCCGGTGTCTGCCGCGCGACCGAGGCGCGCGCGTTGAAGTGGGTCGCCAGACCGGCGATGACCATCAGGGGGATCGCGACGAGCGCGATGCTCAAGCGACTCGGCACGCCACCGTAGTCGGCGAACGCCTGCAACTCGCTGACGGGCGTGGTGATGAAGGCCGAGATCGGCGCACCAAAGATGCGAGCGCTCAGGAACGACTGGACGTCAGTGGCGCTGAAGACATAGTTCGCGGTGTTCGCGTTCTGCTCGGGCGTCAAGCCGAGCTGGCCGAAGCCGTGCCCGGTCCGGTTGAACGACCGCAGCACATGGAACAAACCGAGGAAGACCGGCACCTGAGCGAGAATCGGCAAGCAGCCCATCAGCGGGTTGAAGCCGTTCTCCTTCTGCAGCTTCTGCATCTCGGTCGCCATCTTCTGGCGGTCGTTCTTGTACTTCTTCTGCAGCTCCTTGATCTGGGGCTGCAGTTCCTGCATCTGCTTGGTGGTACGCACCTGCTTGACGAACGGCTTGTAGAGCACCAAGCGCAAAGTGAACACCAGGAACACCACAGCCAGCGCCCAGGTGAGACCGTTGTCCGCGCCGAACGCGAACCCGAAGACCCGATGCCAGAACCAGAGGATCCAGGACACCGGGTAATAAATGAAGTCGAGCACGGCTCTATGCACTCCCGTCGTTCGTGTCGCCGATCACCGCGTGCGGTGATCCTTTCCAAGCGTTCGGCTCCGACCGCGGCCCGGCAGGCAGGGTCGGTTCCTGCGATGCCGCGTCGGTAGCTGCCTCGTCCACTGGCTCGGTGCGAAGTGTGCTCCGCTTCCGCTCCGGGACGGGGTCCCACCCACCAGGGTGCCAGGGCGCGCATTTGGCCAAGCGCACGACCGTCAGTAAGAAGCCGACGAACAAGCCGCGGGTGCGCAGGGCGGTCACCGCGTACTCGCTACACGTCGGGGTGAATCGGCACACCGGCATGCGGGTGGGGGAGACATAGGTCCGATACAGCTCGATCAGAAAGATCAGCGCGTTTGCGGGCAGTTTGGTGATCGTCGAGCGCATGCTCATGACGGACCGCCCGATCGTGCGCCCGCCGCGGCGCCGGCGCCGAGCTTGCGCAGGGCGCCGCGCAGCTGGCGCAGGAGGTCATCCGAAGACGCCGTAGCGGCACCTGGAAGCACCCGGATCACGACGTCGGTCCCCGGCGACACCTCGGCGAGCACCTGGGCGCACATATGACGCAGGCGGCGGGCAACGCGATGTCGAATCACCGCGTTGCCCACCGCCTTACTGACGATCAACCCGAAGTGCGGTCCGCCGATGCGAACCAGCGTGTCGTCCGGGATCTGATCGTGTAGTCCATTCGCGCCCACGACTCCGTCATACTCGTGTAAGAGCGCGTGCACGACCAGATCGCGCCTCCCGATTCGCTGGCCACGGCGCACCGTCCGGGAGAAGTCGGCACGATGATGCAACCGATACGGCTCAGGCAACACCCGAGCGTCCGAGAGCGAAGATCAGGCAGTGAGGGAAGTGCGGCCCTTGCGGCGACGCGCCGACACGATGGCGCGCCCGGCACGGGTTCGCATCCGGAGGCGGAAGCCGTGAACCCGCGCCCGACGACGGTTGTTCGGCTGGAACGTCCGCTTGCCCTTGGCCACGGTCAACACTCCTCGAGTAGGCGGGCACAGGTAGTGCCCGAAGCTTGTCGGTGATACGTGTATTACGCGAATGAATCGCAAGTCTGGTCATCATCGGCGCGCGTCGGTCCTGGCGCACAGTCGGTCGATCACGACCTAAACGCGGTCAGCACAAGACCGCCACCGCACCAAGGGGTGACTGTACGAGGGTACTGATCGGTCCGGGGTGGGTCAAACTCGCGCCACCCGCGAGCCGAACCCGCGACAAGGAACAATCGGTCGCGAGGATTCAGACGTCCCGGCAATGACCGTGAGGTCGTCCACACCCCTAGGCATCGCGCACCTCGACCACTCAGGTACGTAGCCAGGCGATTGCTACAGAACCGCAGGTCGCAGCGTTGCCACCCTTGCGCGTGCGCGCGTTTCTCTCTTCCCCAGGGTTCTCCACATCTGTGGATAATTGTGTGGAAAGACCCCTGGAGTGGCATATTCGTAGGGCCGACGGTGCCACGCCGCTGCCTGGATGGGGGACCCGGGCAGCGTCCGAACCGGTTACGGACGTTCGCAGGATCACGGGACCGACCGAGCATGGTCGCACCTCACCCTCCCTGCGTACCCCGGCCGTCTGCTCCTATCGACCTACTTCCGGGGAGGAAATTGCATGGACGACGAGCAGAACGTGTTGGCCAGGGTGTGGCCCGAGGTTGTCACCGAGCTGACCACCGGCTCACCGGACGGCGCCATCCCTCCGGTGACCCGAGCACAGCAGGCCTGGCTCAAGCTGGTCAAGCCGCTGACGGTCGCACAAGGGTTCGCCCTGCTCTCGGTGCCCTCGTCGCTGGCTCAGGAGGCCATCGAACGCGATCTGCGCGAGCCGATCCTCCGCTCGCTGGCCCGTCGGCTCGGTCCGCAAGTGGAGGGGCTCGGCGTCCGCATCGCCGCGCCGACCAGCCCGACGGTCGACCGGCAGAGCAACACACCCCGGCACGCCAGGATGACGAGCAGGCCCGAGCGACCACGAGACGCGGGCCGCGGGCCGGTCACATACCCGGGCTCCGACTTTCCAGGCCGCGACGCATACCCCGCACCCCGCTACGCACAGTCCGCCGACTTCGCGCCGGCGCCCTCTTACGACGATGGATCCGACTTCTCCCGGCCCGAGTACGGACAGGACTTCGCCCCCGCGGAGGAATACAGCCAGCCGGAGTACGCCCGCGCGGACTATCCCGTGCGCGGCGAGTACTCCACAATGGCCGAACTTCCCGGGGTCTCCCCGCCGGACGTCGCGCCGCGGCGGGAGACCGGACTTCCGCCGCGCCGGGAGTCGGCTATCCCGCCGGGCCAGGAATCGCTGTTCAATCCCGAACCGGGACCAGGCCCGATGCGCGGCCCGATGCGTGCCCCGGTGCGCGAAGCCGCCGAGGCCGACACCGGACTGGCACACGATCCGGTGCGCGAGCCCGTCGGCGACAACCCGCGCGGCGACAACCCGCGCGGCGACAACCCGCGCGGCGACCATGACGACGAGCCCGTGGTGAATGTCCGCAACTCCTGGCCGACCTACTTCACCAAGTCGCAGGAGGCGTCTGCTCCGCCGAGCTCCTCGGCCAGCCTGAACGCGAAGTACACCTTCGAAACGTTCGTCATCGGCGCGTCCAACCGTTTCGCGCACGCCGCCGCCGTCGCCATCGCCGAAGCCCCCGCGCGCGCCTATAACCCGCTATTCGTCTGGGGCGCTTCAGGATTGGGCAAGACACACCTGCTGCACGCGGCGGGCCATTACGCGCAGCGCCTCTTTCCTGGCATGCGGGTCAAGTACGTCTCGACCGAAGAATTCACCAACGACTTCATCAACAGCCTGCGCGACGACCGGAAGGTCGCGTTCAAGCGTCGGTACCGCGAGACCGACATCCTGCTGGTCGACGACATCCAGTTCATCGAGGGCAAGGAAGGTATCCAGGAAGAGTTCTTCCACACCTTCAACACCCTGCACAACGCGAACAAGCAGATCGTGGTCTCCTCGGATCGTCCGCCGAAGCAACTGGCCACCCTGGAGGAGCGGCTGCGGACGCGGTTCGAGTGGGGACTCATCACCGATGTACAACCGCCGGAACTGGAGACGCGGATCGCCATCCTGCGCAAGAAGGCACGGATGGACCGGCTCGATGTGCCGCACGACGTGCTGGAGTTGATCGCCAGCCGGGTCGAGCGGAACATACGCGAGCTGGAAGGCGCGCTCATCCGCGTCACCGCGTTCGCGTCATTGAACGGTCAGCCGCTGGATTTGCCGCTGGCCGAGGTGGTGCTACGCGATCTGATGCCGGATACCGCGGCACTGGAGATCAACGCGGCGACCATCATGGCCGTCACCGCGGAGTACTTCAACACCACCCTGGAAGAGCTCACCGGCCCCGGCAAGGCTCGGCCGCTGGCCCAGGCCAGGCAGATCGCCATGTACCTGTGCCGCGAGCTGACCGATCTGTCGCTACCGAAGATCGGTCAGGCGTTCGGCCGCGACCACACCACGGTGATGTACGCGGAGAAGAAGGTGCGCAAGGAGATGACCGAGCGGCGCCGCGTCTACGACCAGGTACAAGAACTCACAGCCCGGATCAAGCAGCGCTCGCGCTGAGGCCTATACACAGTTGAGCACCGCCCCTGACCTGGGGCGGTGCTTTTTTGTGGGTTGTGGATTCCTCGAGGAATCCCTGTGGAGTCCTCGAGGAATCCACTGGGTTGTCCACCGATTCGTACACAGGCGGGAGTGCGCGTCCCCGGCGGTCCGTGCACAGGCCGAATTCAACAGTTTCCCCAGTGTCGGTTGTGCACACCCGTTGACCAGCACAGTGTCCGGATCAGGCCTTGTGGATTCCTCGAGGAGTCCATGTGGAGTCCTCGAGGAATCCTCGAGCTGTCCACGATTTCGTGCACATGTGTGAACAACCGGGTGAATGTGGTGGAACAACTCGAGGAGCGCTCGAGGATGAATCGTGGACAACCGATGAACCTCCACAGACGCCTCATGTTCATCCTCGAGACACCCCACGGTCATCCCCACGGCACCACGCCCGTTGACCAGCGGATTCGGCCGCAGTCCACAGAATCCACAGCACCTACTACTACTTCGGTTCTTCTCATCAGAGATTTCTCTTCAAAACAGGGTGTGTGGAAAGTCGGTCGAGCGACGCAGCTTCCGTGCCACGCTGTCTCCGGCATGGAGAACAGCGGCAGCCACTCGGCAGCCCGTACGCATCGGCCACGGGCATCCGCCGGAGGGTCGGGCTAGGTGCTTGTCGCACACGCGGGTACGGTTTGATGTCGGTCGCCTGTGCCAGACTGCGAAGGCGGCCGATTCGGCAGGACCCTTTCGAGAACCGACACTGACGAGCCGACAACAGATCACGGAACCGGGAGAGGACAGATCGGGCGATGGAGCTTGCAAGCATGAAGTTTCGGGTCGCCCGCGAGGATTTCGCCGACTCCGTCGCCTGGGTGGCGCGCAGCCTTCCGTCCCGGCCCCCCGTTCCGGTGCTCGGCGGTGTGCTGCTGGTCGCCGACGAAGACGGTCTGACCGTCTCCGGCTTCGACTACGAAGTCTCCGCGCAGGTGCGCGTCGCGGCGGAGGTCGCGGGTCCCGGTCAGGTGCTCGTCTCCGGTCGCCTACTGGCCGACATCACCAAGGCGTTGTCCAACAAGCCCGTCGATGTCTCGCTGGACGGCACCCGGGTGCTGATCACCTGTGGCAGCGCGAAATTCTCGCTGCCCACCATGCCGGTCGAGGACTATCCCCAGCTGCCGGAGGTGCCGCAGCAGACCGGTGAGTTGAGTGTCGAGGTCTTCGCCGAGGCCGTCGGACAGGTCGCCGTCGCCGCGGGTCGCGACGACACCCTGCCCATGCTCACCGGGATCCGGGTGGAGATCGAAGGCTCGCAAGTCGTCCTCGCGGCAACCGACCGGTTCCGCCTCGCCATCCGGCACATCGAATGGCAGCCCGCGCGCGCGGACATCGAGACTTCCGTCCTCATCCCGGCCAGGACGCTCTCCGAGGCCGCCAAGACGCTCGGACCGTCCGATGCTCCGGTCCAGTTGTCGCTGGGCACCGGAGCGGGCTCGGATGGCCTGCTGGGCATCGTGAACGCGGGCCGCCGCACCACCACCCGCCTGCTCGACGCGGAATTCCCCAAGTTCCGCCAGCTACTCCCCAAGGAACACACCTCGATCGCCACCCTGGCGGTCGCCGCGCTGACCGACGCCATCAAGCGCGTCGCACTGGTCGCCGAGCGCGGTGCCCAGGTGCGGTTGGAGTTCTCCTCGGACGGTCTCCTGCTCTCCGCCGGCGGCGACGACGCCGGACGCGCCGAGGAGTGGTTGGAGGCCGACTTCCGTGGCGAGTCGCTCACCATCGCGTTCAACCCCGGCTACCTCATCGACGGCCTGTCCGCGCTGCACGTTGACCGGGTCACCTTCGGCTTCACCACGCCGAGCAGGCCCGCCGTGCTGCTGCCCGCTTCCGAGGAGGAGCCCGAGGTGCTCGACTCCGGGTCGTTCGCGGCGCTGTCCAGCCCCTACATCTATCTGCTGATGCCGGTCCGGCTCCCGGGCTGATGGCCGGTGCATGATCGCGTAGCGTGCGGATCCGCGCCGCCTGATCCGGTGCAGTCGAGCGGCCACATCACTGGGCAACGACCAGCGACGTCGGGGAACTCGGTCACGTCGCAGCTGCCCGCGCACTCTATCCACAGGTGTTCCACAGAGGTGAAGCCCCTGATACGGCGATCGGCGGGTGCGCCGATGGCGGGCAAACCGGCAGGAATGACCGTTTCGGCCCAGGCAGGGGCGCGATAGCGGATGTTCATCCGAGCACTGTCGCTGCGCGACTTCCGCTCATGGGAGTACGCCGACCTCGAATTATCCCCAGGCCGCACGGTTTTCTTGGGATCGAACGGCAACGGCAAGACCAACTTGCTGGAGGCGATCGGCTACCTGGCCACGCTCGGGTCGCACCGGGTCGCCACGGAGGCGCCATTGATCCGAACCGGCACCGCGCGTGCCCGGATCGGTGCCACCGTGGTGAACGCCGGCCGCGAGTTGCGCATCGATGTCGAGCTGAACCAGGGCAGCGCCAACCGCGCACAGATCAACCGTTCGCCGGTCCGGCGGACTCGCGAAATTCTCGGCATCCTGCAGACGGTGCTGTTCGCGCCGGAGGATCTCGCGCTGGTGCGCGGCGATCCGGGCGAGCGCCGCCGATTCATGGACGAGTTGTGCACAGCGCGCCTGCCGAGGCTGGCCGCGGTTCGCAGCGACTACGACCGGGTACTGCGCCAGCGCTCGGCCTTGCTGAAAACCGCTGGGCGCCAGGCAAGGTCGAAGACGGACCTGACCACCCTCGATGTGTGGGACGGGCACCTGGCCGCCCATGCTGCCGTGCTACTCGCCGAGCGGCTGCGCTTGGTGCACGACCTGGCGCCGTACCTTGCCCAGTCCTACGCCTCGATCGCTCCCGAGTCCCAGCCCGCCGCGATCGCCTACCGCAGCGCCGCGCTGCCGCCGGACTTCCTCGATCCGGCCAGGCCGCCGCAGCCAGATGACACCGAGGCGCTCGAGGCAATCGTGCTGCGCGAGCTCGCGGCGGCACGGCCGAAGGAACTCGAGCGCGGGGTATGCCTGGTCGGTCCGCATCGCGACGAGTTGGAACTGATGCTCGGGAACTCGCCCGCGAAGGGTTTCGCCAGCCATGGCGAGTCGTGGTCCTTCGCGCTGGCCTTGCGGTTGGGCGCGTTCGATCTGTTGCGCGCCACCGGCGCCGAACCGGTGCTGCTGCTCGATGACGTATTCGCCGAACTCGACCGTCGTCGCCGCGCCGCGCTTGCCGCCGTCGCCGTAGGGGCCGAGCAGGTGCTGATCACCGCGGCGGTTCCGGAAGACGTGCCCGACGAGCTGGCTGCGGTGGCACTGCGGGTCGAGACCGCGGACGGGCCCGATGGTCGCATCTCGCGTCTCGCCGCCGAGGACCGGGCGGACGGCGCAGCCCGCGACTTCGATGTCGGCGAGGGGCAGAACGATGCGGTCACGCATGCTGCGCCCGAACCCGCATGCGATTCCGTCCCTGGTTCGACCGAGTCGCGGGCGCCATAGCTATCCCGAGATGCGGCGTACCAACCGGCCGGGCGCTCCTCGCGTCGACACGCGATCCGAGCCTGTGCCTCCATGAGTGCGGTCCACTACAGTGACCAGTCGTCGGGAACATCGCCCGACTTCCCAACCGCTGCGGCGGACTCCCCAGCACCTGTGGAAAACTCGTCAGGTCGACGTCGCCCAACTCAGCGAAACCTGACTCAGCAACATTTCAGCAAGCAAACTAATTCGCCCATAGCTTTCTAGAATGTGGTCGTTACGTGGAGATATACGAGAATCTCGATTGCTTACTCGCCAGATGGTGCGATTTGGACAACATTTGGCAAAGGCTGGGGACAACGTGATCGAAACTGGGGACAAACGAGCGTGCGCGAAGAGGGAAGCCCGATGAGCGATCAGCCTGCGGGGCCCGGATCCGGCGAATCCGCAGGACACGAACCCGAGCTACGCGGAATCGACCTGGCCCGGCGCGCGCTGGAGGAGGCTCGTGCCGCGGCACGAGCCAGCGGTAAGTCCGTCGGTCAGGGTCGTTCTTCTCCGCAGCGAAGGCTGCGGACCGGAGCCCGCAGGCGCACCGGATGGTCCGGCGCCCGCCCGGACGATCGCGATCCCCAGCTGTTGTCCAAGCTGGCCGGCTCCATGGCCAAGAGCCGCGGTTGGTCGAGCAAGGTCGCCGAGGGCATGGTGTTCGGCCGGTGGGCGGGTGTCGTCGGTGAGGACATCGCCGCGCACGCCACCCCGGTCACTCTGAAGGACGGTGTGCTGAGTATTGCCGCCGAGTCGACCGCGTGGGCCACCCAGCTGCGAATGCTGCAGAGCCAGATTCTGGCGAAGATCAATGCCGCTGTCGGTCCGGGTGTGGTGACCTCCCTGAAGATCTCCGGGCCTGCCGCACCGAGTTGGCGCAAGGGCGAACGTCATATCAAGGGCCGCGGACCGCGCGACACGTACGGGTGACAGACAGTATCTGCTACTCAATGTTACGTTTACGTCGAACCGGCGTTTCACGTGGAACGCCTCGGCCCGATGTCGCCCGGAACCTGACGCGTCGGATCGGAATCGTCCGGGCGGAAGGACTTTCGATGACGATCACCACCTCCGTCGGTCCATTTCCCGCGACCCCGACCCGCACCGTGCGTCGGGGCGACGTCGAACTGGCGGTGTACGAATGCGGCAATCCCGAGGGGATGCCAGTTCTCCTGGTCCACGGCTGGCCCGACACTCATCTGCTGTGGAGCCGGGTGGCCGCGTTGCTCGCGGGCCGTCAATCGAGGTGCAGGTGACAGCTCGGCGCCCACCGGTGTCGCCGCCTATCGGATCGAAGAGCTCGCGGCCGACGTCCGCGCAGTGATCGACGCGGCCGCGCCGGGCGAGCGGGTGCACGTGCTCGGCCACGATTGGGGATCGGTCATCGGGTGGGAGTTGGTCGCCGCTCCGGACGCAGTGTCCGCGATCGCGTCGTTCACTTCGGTGTCCGGCCCGAACCTGGACTTCCTCGGCGCCTATCTGCGCGGCCCCGTCACGGCTGCGCGGCTGCGCGGCTCGCTGGCCCAGGCCATCGCATCGGCCTACACCGTCGCCTTCCAGATCCCCAGGCTGCCGAACCCGGTGCTACGGGTGCTGTCCGGCCATTGGCCGCGCTTCCTCGGGTTCTTCGACGGCCTGGACCCCGCACTGGTGGAGACGGCGCCGACGCTGCGTACCGATATGATCAACAGCCTGAAGCTCTACCGCGCGAATATCCGGACGCACCTGCGCCACCCGCGGCCACGCCCGATCGAGGTGCCGGTGCAGCTGATCGTCGCCACCGGCGATCGGGCGGTGCGGCCGGTGGTCAATGCCGAGGCCCACCGATGGGTCTCGAATCTGACCCGCACCGAGATCTCGGCTCGGCACTGGGCGCCGATCTCACATCCGGCGGAGCTGGCTCGCCACACGGCTGCCTTCGTCGATCGGATCGGCGCCGCAGGCTGATCGGCACCCGGTTCGAACTCCGCACCGGGCAACGCATCTCTCAGCCCACGTCTGATGGATCAAAATCGATGGAAGGCGGAACCGAGTCGGCGGAATCCGATTTCTCGCATTCACGGAGCCGTCAGGGGTGTCGGAGGTGCATTGTAAGTTGGGTGTACCAGTAGGATGGTGACGTAACTAGCGGCGATACCTTCGGCGCGTTCCGCACAGCCCGCGCGTTGACCCTGAATTTCGAGCAGACACAATCAGGGTCCCACGTGTGCTGTCCGATCGTTGTATGCCGGGATCAGCAAGTAAGGAGAGCTACCGACCAGTGGCTGCCAAAGACTCCACCGCATCGGGTTCGACCAAGGCGACCGGGAAGCAGGACTATGGTGCCTCCTCCATCACGGTTCTCGAGGGGCTCGAGGCGGTCCGCAAGCGTCCGGGCATGTACATCGGCTCCACCGGCGAGCGCGGTCTGCACCACCTGATCTGGGAGGTCGTCGACAACTCGGTCGACGAGGCGATGGCCGGGTACGCGACGAAGGTCGAGGTCACCCTGCTGGCCGACGGCGGCGTCGAAGTGGTCGACGACGGCCGCGGCATCCCGGTTGCGATGCATGCCCAAGGCGTGCCCACCATCGAGGTCGTCATGACCCAGCTGCACGCGGGCGGCAAGTTCGACTCGGATTCCTACGCGGTGTCCGGTGGTCTGCACGGCGTCGGTATCTCCGTGGTCAACGCGCTGTCGACCCGCCTCGAGGCGGAGATCGACCACGACGGCTACCACTGGAGCCAAACCTACAAGGACGCCATCCCGGGCAAGCTGATCCAGGGTGAGCCGACCAAGAAGACCGGTACCGTCATCCGCTTCTGGGCGGACCCCGAGGTCTTCGAGACCACCACCTACAACTTCGAGACCGTGGCCCGCCGGTTGCAGGAGATGGCGTTCCTGAACAAGGGACTGACCATCAAGCTCACCGACGAACGCGTCACCGACTCCGACGTCACCGACGAGGTGGTCAGCGAAACCGCCGAGGCGCCCAAGCACGCGGACGAGAACGGCGCGCCCGCCGTGCACAAGGTCAAGACCCGGACCTACCACTACCCCGGAGGTCTGGAGGAATTCGTCCGCCACATCAACCGGACCAAGCAGCCGATCCACAATTCGGTCGTCGGGTTCACCGGTAAGGGCACCGGCCACGAGCTCGAGGTCGCGATGCAGTGGAACTCCGGCTACTCGGAGTCGGTGCACACCTTCGCCAACACCATCAATACCCACGAGGGCGGTACACACGAGGAGGGCTTCCGCGCGGCGTTGACCACGGTGGTCAACAAGTACGCGAAGGACAAGAAGCTCATCAAGGAGAAGGACGGCAACCTCACCGGTGACGACATCCGGGAGGGCCTGGCCGCCATCGTGAGCGTCAAGGTCGGCGAGCCGCAGTTCGAGGGCCAGACCAAGACCAAACTCGGCAACACCGAGGTCAAGTCCTTCGTGCAGCGCGCCTGCAACGAGCACCTCACCCATTGGTTCGAGGCCAACCCGGCCGACGCGAAGACCATCGTGAACAAGGCCGTGTCCTCGGCACAGGCTCGCATGGCGGCGCGCAAGGCGCGCGAGCTGGTGCGCCGCAAGTCGGCAACCGACCTGGGCGGTCTGCCCGGCAAGCTCGCCGACTGCCGGTCCAAAGACCCGCACAAGTCCGAGATCTACATCGTCGAGGGTGACTCCGCCGGCGGCTCGGCAAAGTCCGGCCGTGACTCGATGTACCAGGCGATCCTGCCGATCCGAGGCAAGATCATCAACGTAGAGAAGGCGCGGATCGACAAGGTTCTCAAGAACAATGAGGTCCAGTCGATCATCACCGCGTTCGGCACCGGCATCCACGACGAATTCGACATCAGCAAGCTGCGGTATCACAAGATCGTGCTGATGGCCGACGCCGACGTCGACGGCCAGCACATCTCGACGCTGCTGCTCACGCTGCTGTTCCGGTTCATGCGCCCGCTGGTCGAGCACGGTCACGTGTACCTGGCGCAGCCGCCGCTGTACAAGCTCAAGTGGCAGCGCAGCGACCCGGAGTTCGCCTACTCCGACCGCGAGCGCGACGGTCTGATGGAGACCGGCCTCGCCGCGGGCAAGAAGATCAACAAGGACGACGGCGTGCAGCGCTACAAGGGTCTCGGCGAGATGAACCCCAAGGAGCTGTGGGAGACCACCATGGATCCGTCGGTGCGGCTGTTGCGTCAAGTGACGTTGGACGACGCGGCCGCGGCCGACGAGCTGTTCAGCGTGCTGATGGGCGAAGACGTCGAGGCGCGGCGCAGCTTCATCACCCGCAACGCCAAGGACGTCCGCTTCCTCGATCTGTGAGTCAGCGCGCGCGTCGTGACGCGCGATCCCATTCCGCACGACACCATCGCGCAGCACTCATGACGCCGACGGGATGCGGGAGCATCTGCAAGACACAGGAGACCTCATGACCGACACCACCCTGCCCCCGACCGGCGGCGAGCGCATCGAACCGGTCGACATCCAGCAGGAGATGCAGAACAGCTACATCGATTACGCGATGAGCGTGATCGTCGGCCGCGCGCTGCCCGACGTGCGCGACGGCCTGAAGCCGGTGCACCGGCGCATCCTGTACGCGATGCACGACAACGGGTATCGGCCCGACCGCGGTTATGTGAAGTCCGCGCGCCCGGTCGCCGAGACCATGGGTAACTACCACCCGCACGGCGACGTGCCGATCTACGACACCCTGGTGCGGATGGCGCAGCCGTGGTCGCTGCGCTACCCGCTGGTCGACCCGCAGGGCAACTTCGGTTCCCGCGGCAACGACGGCCCGGCGGCCATGCGCTACACCGAGTGCCGTCTCACGCCCATCGCGATGGAGATGCTGCGCGAGATCGACCACGAGACGGTCGATTTCGTGCCGAACTACGACGGCCGCTCGCGGGAGCCGGTGGTTCTGCCGTCCCGGGTGCCGAACCTGCTGATCAACGGCTCGGGCGGCATCGCGGTCGGTATGGCGACCAACATTCCGCCGCACAACCTCAGGGAAGTCGCCGAGGCGATCTACTGGGCGTTGGAGAATCACGACGCCGACGAGGAAGCCACCCTCGCCGCCTGCATGGCGCGCGTCAAGGGCCCGGACTTCCCGACCGACGGCCTGATCGTGGGTGGCCAGGGCATCCACGACGCCTACTCCACCGGTCGCGGCTCCATCCGCATGCGCGGTGTGGTCGAGATCGAGGAGGACAACAAGGGCCGCACCACAATCGTCATCACCGAGCTGCCTTACCAGGTCAACCCGGACAACCTGATCTCCTCGATCGCCGAGCAGGTGCGCGACGGCAAGATCGCGGGCATCTCCGACATCCACGACGAGTCCTCCGACCGCGCAGGTCTGCGCATCGTGGTCACCGTCAAGCGCGACGCCGTGGCCAAGGTGGTGCTGAACAACCTCTACAAGCACACCCAGCTGCAGACCAGCTTCGGTGCGAACATGCTGTCCATCGTCGACGGGGTGCCGCGCACCCTGCGGCTGGACCAGATGATCCGCCATTACGTCAACCACCAGCTCGACGTGATCGTGCGGCGGACCCGGTACCTGCTGCGCAAGGCCGAGGAACGAGCCCACATCCTGCGCGGTCTGGTCAAGGCGCTGGACGCGCTGGACGAGGTCATCGCATTGATCCGGCGCTCGGCCGACACCGAGACCGCGCGTACCGGCCTCATGAGGCTGCTGGAGATCGACGAGATCCAGGCGACCGCGATTCTCGACATGCAGCTGCGGCGCCTCTCGGCGTTGGAGCGGCAGAAGATCGTCGACGAGTTGGCCAAGATCGAACTCGAGATCGCCGACCTCAAGGACATCCTGGAGAAGCCGCAGCGCCAGCGCGCGATCGTCCGGGACGAGCTGCAGGAGATCGTCGACAAGTACGGCGACGAGCGGCGCACCAAGATCATCGCGGCGGACGGCGACGTGGCCGACGAGGATCTCATCGCCCGCGAAGACGTGGTCGTCACGATCACCGAGACCGGCTACGCCAAGCGCACCAAGACCGATCTCTATCGCAGTCAGAAGCGCGGCGGCAAGGGCGTGCAGGGCGCAGGTCTCAAGCAGGACGACATCGTCAAGCACTTCTTCATCACCTCGACGCACGACTGGCTGCTGTTCTTCACGAACAAGGGGCGCGTGTACCGCGCCAAGGCCTACGAACTGCCGGAGGCCAACCGCACGGCGCGCGGACAGCACGTGGCGAACCTGCTCGCCTTCCAGCCGGACGAGAAGATCGCCCAGATCATTCAGATCAGGACCTACACCGACGCCCCGTACCTGGTGCTCGCCACCAGGAACGGTCTGGTGAAGAAGTCGAAGCTGACCGATTTCGACTCCAACCGCAGCGGCGGCATCGTCGCGGTGAATCTGCGCGATGAGGACGAATTGGTCGGCGCCGTGCTGTGCTCGGCCGACGAGGACCTGCTTCTGGTATCCGCGCTCGGCCAGTCGATTCGCTTCTCGGCCACCGACGAGGCGCTGCGTCCGATGGGGCGCGCGACCTCGGGCGTACAGGGCATGCGGTTCAACGACAGCGATGAACTGTTGTCGCTCAATGTGGTTCGCGATGGCACATATCTGCTGGTCGCGACGTCCGGCGGCTATGCGAAGCGCACGGCGATCGAGGAGTACACCGCGCAGGGCCGCGGCGGTAAAGGCGTATTGACCATCCAGTTCGACGCGAAACGTGGCACCCTGGTCGGGGCGCTCATCGTCGACGACGAGGATGAGTTGTACGCGATCACCTCCGGGGGCGGCGTCATCCGGACGGCGGCAAAGCAGGTTCGTAAGGCTGGACGGCAGACCAAGGGCGTGCGATTGATGAACCTCGCAGAGGGCGATACCTTGCTTGCGATCGCGCGCAATGCCGACGAGCCCGATCCCGATCAGCTCGCCGGTGACGGCGATACCGGTTCTTCTGAGAAGTAATCCAACAGCGGCGGCAACGAACGGATCTAAGGATTCCCATTGACCACTCCGAATCAGCCGAATGACGAGCGGCACCAGACGAACGGTGTGACCGAGCGGATCGCACCGTCACCGATTCCGCCGCGGCCGATCCCACGGCCGGTCGCCTCGGCCGAGAACGGTCAGTCCGGCGGCGGCCAACCGGGCGGTCCCCAGTCCGGCGGCCACCCTGGTGGACAACCGGGTGGTCACCAGGGCCAGCCGGGGCCGCAGCCGGGTGGCGGGCAGCCCGGTGCCAACAACCCGAACGCCCAGCCGCACGAGATTCGTGACAACCAGGGTGATTTCGCGGCGCAGCAGGGCATGCCGGACAAGGCGCCCGCCGGCGACGGCCAGGACCACTTCGATCAGAAGACGGCGCGGATCAACACCAAGGCCGAGCAGTCAGCGCCCGAGGGCGGGGAGAAGCAGGCCGGCGGTACCGCAGGCAACGGTGGCCAGCAGTCGCCGTATCAGGACGGATGGTCGCAGCTTCCGCAGCGGGAGCCGCAGTCCAACCTGTACCGACCCGGTCAGGCGCCGGTCACCGGCCGCCCGAACTCGGGCGGGCCGGTCGGTCTCAGCAACAACACGTCCAACGCGCGTACCACCGCCGACCTGGCGGCCAAGGCGGCACGCAAGGAAGCGGCGATGGTGAAGTCCGTCGGCATCGACGGACCCACCCGCAGCATCGCGCGGCCGGAGCTGATCAAGGACATGCCCGACCTGTCCGAGATCCGCCACCCATTGCCGCCGACCGAGGCCTCGGGTCCCCAGTCCACACCGCTTTCGCCCGCGGTTCCGGTCGCGGTCGCCGCGGTCGCTTCCGGTCATCCGCTGCGGGCTACAGTGCAGATCCGTCGCATCGATCCCTGGTCGACACTGAAGATCTCGCTGGTGATCAGCGTGGCGATGTTCTTCGTGTGGATGCTGGCGGTCGGCCTGCTGTACATCGTGCTCGAGGGCATGGGTGTGTGGGAACGACTGAACAACACGTTCACCGACATGGTGTCCCAGGACGGCGGCTCGGTCGGGTTGATCGACGCGGGCACCGTCTTCGGCTACGCGGGCGTGATCGGCTTGATCAATGTCGTTCTGTTCACCGCGCTCGGCACCGTCGGCACGTTCATCTACAACCAGTGCTGCGACCTCGTCGGCGGTATCCAGGTAACCCTGGCCGACCCCGACTAGGCCAGGTCCTCCGAACGGCCGGTACCCGCCCTCAGCAGGGCTGGTTCCGGCCGTTTTGGTTATCGGCAATACGCCGAGGCGGCCCGCTCAGATCGTTCTCGGGCCGGGCCCGAGTCAACCGCAAGCCTTCTACCAGCAGTTTTGGTTCATGGAGCTCGTTTCCGGTAATCTTTGCTCTCGGCTCGGCGATCCGAGTCGATTACAACAGGGGCCTATAGCTCAGGCGGTTAGAGCGCTTCGCTGATAACGAAGAGGTCGGAGGTTCAAGTCCTCCTAGGCCCACCCACATTTCCGGTCATCGACCGTCCGGTAGCAGATTCGCACCACGCCCCCCGCTTTCACAGCATGTTGTGTCGTCGACTTCGATGGCAAAGAACAGCGGTGCGGACATCTCACCTTTGCCACGTGCTCGGCGATGGAGGTACGCCAGTAGCGCTCGAGTGGGGTTTGGAGATTGCACCCCCAAACGTGATGGCGGAGCAAAAAAGGCTCGCGCTCTCCGCGAGCACGAGCCTGCCCCTTGTGGACCTTGCGGGAACTCACTCGAACCATGACCACCCAACGCAACCACAAGCACGGGGGTCCGGGGGCGAAGCCCTCCGGGCGGGGCGTGGGGGTTGCATCCCCACAAAACACGCGAAACCAAAAAGGCGAGCGCTCTCCGCGAGCACTCGCCTCCTATTGGTGGAGCCTAGGGGAATCGAACCCCTAACCCCTGCCTTGCAAAGGCAGTGCTCTGCCAATTGAGCTAAGGCCCCGTCATCGTTCGCACGGTCGGCGTGCACAGATGCCTGGAAACGGTACCTTCTCGAGGTTGACACGGTCAAAACAGCAGGATGTCACGGCTGGAAGTGGACGGCAGGACGCGCGGCACCCAGTGGCTTTCCGTCAGGCGAGGTTGTCGCCGCGCCGCAGCGTGTCGAGCGAGGGCAGCGGGAGTCGGCAGATTTCGCATGCCTCGTCGGCGGGGAGGCCGAACATGCGCAGCAGATCCTCGGTCACTTGGTCGGAGGCGGTGGCATCGTCGCGTTCTGGGTGATCGTGCAGTAGTTGGCCCAGACACAGGGCGGCGCCGGCCACGATCGTCATGGCCAGTTCCGCGTCGCGGGTGTGGAACCGGCCTGCGCGGGCCGCTGCCTCGATATCGCGGCGAGCGCGGGGCGCCAGGCCTTTATCGGAGACGGTCAGCGCTAGGCCGTTGTTGAGCAGGACCTTGCTGAGGGTGGGGTTTCGCCGATGCATGCGACCGGTCAGCCGGAAGCTCTGCGCGAAGATCTGGGCAGGGTCGTCCAAGCCCTCCATCAGGGCGTCGAGCACCGCGCCGTGCTGGTCGAGCGCCTCCTCGACCGCGGCGTGGAACAGGTCCTCCCGGCTTTGGAAGTGGTTGTAGAACGACCCCATGCCGACATCGGCGGCCTGGGTGATCTCCAGGATCGGCGCATTCAGTTTCCCGGTCGCGATGAACCGCTGGGCTGCGCTCAGGAGAGCGGCGCGGGTGCGTGCCTTGCGGCGCTCCAGGCGGTTGGTTTCCGCAGCGGGCTGTCCGGTCATTCCTGCTCACCTCTCCCTGATCGACCCGGACATACTAACGCCCTACTTCAGTTATGACGAATTCCTCATAACTGCTTGACTGAATACTGCGTCGCATGTGACGATATCGTCAGTCTTATGGAGGGAGTGGTCGATGATCGACCATCACGACCCGCACACCGGACTGCACAGTGAGCACGGTGCCTTCGCGGGCGAACATCCAGGGCGAGCGCGCGATCCGATCGTGAAGGTGCACGATCTGGCATGGCTGGAGTTCGAGAAGCCGGACCTCGAGCGTGCTGAGGCCTTCGCACATGCCTTCGGCTTCGCGACGTCGCTGCGCACGCCGAACGAGCTGCAGCTGCGGGGCACCGACGCCGCCGCGCCATGCGTACTCATCCGGCGCGGACTGCGATCGAGGTTCGTCGGCCCGGCCTTCCGAGCGGCGGACACCGCCGATCTGTTCCGGCTCGCGGAGGCCGGGGGAAGCAAGGTGGCGTACCTGCCCGGCAATCTGGGCGGGTCGACCGTCGATCTGACTGATCCGAGCGGGTTGCGTGTGCGGGTTGTCGCCGACACGCACACGTTGACCGCCGTGCCCGGACAGACTCCGCACACACTCAACCTCGGGCACGAGGTGCCCCGGATGAACCGCACGCAGCGGCCGCCGCGCGAGCCGGCGCGGGTCCAACGTCTGGGGCATGTGGTGGTACAGACCACCAAGTACCGAGAGACGCTCGATTGGTATCTGCGGCATTTGGGTCTGATCGTCAGCGACTTCCTCTACTACCCGGGGCAGCGCGAACTCGGGCCGGTGATGAGCTTCATCCGATGCGATCGAGGCCGGACTCCTGCTGACCATCACACCTTGGCGTTGGCGCTCGGTCCGGTGAGCCGGTATGTGCATTCGGCATACCAGGTCGCCGATCTGGATGCGCTGGCCGCGGGTGGAGAATACCTGCGCGATCACGGCTACTACCGGTCGTGGGGGATCGGCAGGCACATCCAGGGCAGCCAGATCTTCGACTACTGGCGCGATCCGGACGGGTTTCTGGTCGAGCACTTCAGCGACGGCGACATGTTCGACTGCACGCTGGAACCCGGCTGGGCGCCGTTCACCGCCTCCGGGCTGGCCCAGTGGGGACCGCCCGCCAGCAAGGACTTCCTCGGCCTGAAGCCAGGCCGGGAATCGCTTCGCGAGCTGCGCGCAATGGTCGACGCGCTACGCGACGCCAACGAATTCGATCTCCGCCGTCTGCGCGGCCTGTTGAAAGTAGCCAATTCATGAGCATTTCCGTTCTCCGTACCGCCGATGCCTGGTGGGTGGCAACACCTTCCGGCGCCGCGAGGGTCGATACAGCGGCGACCACCACCGCTCAGCTGCTCACCGATCGGCAGGCGCTCGGCGCGGCTGCCGTCAGCGCCGAGGTCGTGCCGGTCGCGGGGCTTTCGCTGGTCTCGCCGGTGACCGCGCCGTGCCGGGTGGTCGCGCAGATGACGAATTTCGCCTCGCACGTGAAGGATTCGGGCATGGACCCGGAAACGGTGCCGCTGACGTTCTTCCGGAAGGCGTCGGGGTCGATCAATGGTCCGCACGACGATGTCATCCGGCCCGCTCATGTGCGGTTGCTGGACTACGAGGTGGAGATCGGTCTGGTGTTCGGCCGGGAGATGGCGGTCGGATCGGAGATCAGCGCGGACAACGTCGCCGACTACATCGCCGGTTTGGTTGTGACCAATGACATCTCCGCGCGCGATGTGCAGTTGCCGAAAACCCAGTTCTACGAGGCGAAGTCGTACCCGACATTCACCCCGGTCGGGCCCGCTCTGGTGTTGCTGGATGCCGACGAGCTGAAGCGGTTCACCGATCTGCGGCTGCGATTGTGGGTCAACGGCGAGGTGCGCCAGGACATGACCGTTGCGGACATGATCTACCGGCCGCTGCAGACCCTGCAGGCGTTGACCCGGTTCCAGCGCATGGACATCGGTGACCTGCTGCTCACCGGGACGCCGATCGGCACCGCGTTGAGCGCTCCGCCGAAACCGGCCGAGATCATCGGATCGTTGCTACCGCCCGCGGTGAAATGGAAGTTGTTCTTCAAAGGCCAGGCCAAGAACCCGAAGTACCTGCAGGATGGCGACGTCATCGAGGCCACGATCGCTACCGACGATGGCGCCATCGATTTGGGTCGCCAGCGCACCACGGTGAGGTACCGGTGATCGAAGAAGTAATGACCGGGGACCTGCTGTGGCCGCTCTACGGGCAGCCGAGCGACCTGGCCGAGATCGAATCCGTGCCGCTGGCGCAGCGCGGCCTACCGGAATCGACCTATGCCCTGCTGGTGCGGGCCAAGGACCTCATCATCCGCGGCGGCCACAATATCGACCCCGCGACCATCGAAGACGCCCTGCTCGCTCACCCACAGGTCACCGCGGCAGGCGCGGTCGGCCGCCCCGGCATCCACGCCGGTGAAGTGCCCGTCGCGTACGTCTCCCTTATCCCCAGCGCCGACATCACCGAAACCGACCTGCTCCACTGGGCACACCAACACGTACCCGAACGCGCCGCCGCACCCAAGACCGTGACGGTCCTCGATGCGCTGCCGGTCACCGACGTCGGCAAACCCTACAGACTCGGACTACGCGCCGACGCCACGCGCCGTGAATTTCTCGATGCCCTCAGCGGGATCACCGGAGTGAAAAGCATCATCGCGACCATCGAGGACGGAGCGATAGTCGCGACCGTCGAACTGGACCATGCGGATGGCGAGACCGTCGTGGCGGCCATCCTCGCCCGATACCCGATCGCGTGGCGAGTCGCGGTGCGCCGATGAACGGTGCGTCTATCGTGCTCGCCCTCCTGCTGGCGGGGTTCTTTCTGCTGGTCGGGGTGTCGAAGGTGGTGGCGGTCGGGTCGATGCGAGAGCGTGCCACGCATGCCGGGTTCTCCGTCTCCGCCCGTCGGAAGATCGGCGGTCTCGAGATAGCCGCCGCACTGGGCCTGCTGATCGGCATCGCCTGGTGGCCGGTCGGCGCGGCAGCGGGAACCGGGCTGGTGTTGCTGATGATCGGAGCCGTCGTCGTTCATCGGCGCACCGGTGACGCGGTGCGCCAGTTCGGCCCTGCCGCGATCACCGCACTGATAGCAATTGGCTATCTCACCACAGTGTGGGGAGGCTTGTGATGCATGCCGAGCACGTTCCGGTGGTGATCGTCGGCGCGGGCCCGACCGGTCTCACCGCGGCCACGCTGCTCGCCCGGTACTGCGTCGAGTCTTTGGTATTGGAGCGGTGGGAAGGGGTCTACCCGCAGCCGCGCGCGGTCCACTTGGACGGCGAGATCCGCCGTATCCTGGACCGGTTGGGTGTCGGCGACGAATTCGACGCCATCTCCCGACCAGCCCTGGGGCTGCGACTGCTCGACCGGAACCTGCGGGTGCTGGCCGAATTCCACCGCGATCCGGCGAGCGGCCGCAACGGCTACCCGGACGCGAACATGTTCGACCAACCGGAGCTGGAGGCGATTCTGCGGGCCGCTGTGAAGCGGCACACGGAGGTCACCGTCCGCGGTGACGTCGAGGTCACAACGGTCACGCAGGAAACCGGCGGCGTGCGCGTCGACTTCACCGACCGCACGACCGGCGCAACGGAATCGGTCCTGGCGCGGTACGTCCTGGGCTGCGACGGCGCCAACAGCCTGGTCCGGTCCTCGATCGGCGCCACCATGCGGGACCTGAACTTCGAGCAGCGCTGGCTGGTCGTCGACGTGGCCACCACCGTCGAACTCCGGCAATGGGAAGGGGTACATCAGATCTGCGACCCGGTTCGCGCCGCCACGTACATGCGCATCGGGGAAACCCGCCACCGCTGGGAATTTCGGCTGGGGCCGAGGGAAACCGCGGACGACTACCGCGACATCGATCGACTGCACGGACTGATCCGCCCGTGGACCGGCACCGTTCCGATCGAGGAACTCGAACTGGTCCGGGTCGCCGATTACACCTTCCGCGCGCAGCTCGCCGACCGCTGGCGCGCGGGCCGGATCTTCCTGCTCGGCGATGCCGCCCACCTCACACCGCCGTTCATCGGCCAGGGCATGGGCGCCGGACTGCGCGACGCGGCCAACCTCACCTGGAAGCTCGCCGGAGTCCTCGCCGGGGACTTGCCCGAGCGGGTACTCGTCTCCTACGAGGCTGAACGCAAACCGCATGCCCGAACCATGATTCGACTCGCGAAGGCCACCGGGATGGCCATGACCGACGGGGGAGACCTCGGCAACTTCCTCCGCCGTCTCATCACGCCACACCTGCACCGCCTGCCCGGCTTCCACGCACTGGTAACCAATGGCGAGACCCCGCCGCTGCGCCGGTCCGAGCTCGTGGTGCGGCCGCGTTCGCCCGGTGGTCGAGCGGGCAAACTGGTGCCCAATGCGGTTCTCGACGACGGCCGCCGGTACGACGATATCGCTGCGGGACGGTACGCGATCGTCACGACCGTCGAGCCGACATCCGCGCAACGAACCCAGATCCGAGTATGTGGCGGGGTAGTGGTGGTCGCCGGTCCCACGAGCGAACTGCACGGCTGGTTGCACCGGATCGGCACCCGTATCGCTCTCGTCCGGCCCGACGCCACCGTGCAGCGCACTGGCCGGGACCTCTCGGCCCTCTGCGCCGCAATGCCTCGTTTCCACACCTCTGATCCGACGAATCCGGTAGATACGCTCGGCGCCCTCGGCTAGGAAATTGCCTGTGCCGCAGTAGAAATGACCTCACGCTGCCGCCGGCGTAATCATCACGGTGACGGAGCATCGACAGCGGCATCCGGCGACCGACGACCCCGACCCCATCACCGTCTTCGACGGCACCGTGTAATTCGACGAACGCACTGTCCGAGATGATCGGTCGATCGCACGATGCTCGCCAGCGGATGGCCGCTCTGCGCACTTATGGGCCCGCCGCGGCCGCGACTATCGGCATGGCAGCACTTTGCCGCCATGTCTCCCGAGCCGGTGGTCGAGAGCTCATTTATGACGATTTCGTCAATACGATTGGCATCGTCGGCGTCGGTGCCGACCAGGGAGGTTGTCGGCGGGAATCCGAGCTCGAACCCTTCTAGTGTCCTGCGCCTGAAATTCGTTGAAGATATTTAGCGAGTGATTCGAGGATCTCTTCCGCGGTTTTGCGCCAGACGAATGGTTTCGGATCGGCATTCCATTGCTCGATCCAGGCTGTGATGTCTTTGTCCAGTGCCGCAACGCTTTTGTGGACTCCGCGGCGCAGAAGTTGGTCGGTAAGGAACCCGAACCAGCGCTCGACCTGGTTGAGCCATGAGGAGCCGGTCGGGGTGAAATGCATATGGAAGCGTGGATGTTTGGCCAGCCAGGCGTTGATCGTCGGTGTCTTGTGGGTAGACAAGTTGTCACAGACCAGGTGTACGTCCAGTTCCGCGGGCACGGCCTTGTCGATCGCGATGAGGAATTTCTTGAACTCGGCCGCGCGGCGGCGGGAGTACAGCTTGGAGATCACGGCTCCGTCGACGATGTCGAACGCCGCGAACAGGCTGGTCACGCCGTGGCGGACGTAGTCGTGGGAGTATCGCTCGGGCATGCCGGGCATCATCGGCAGCACCGGTTGCGAGCGGTCCAGTGCCTGGATCCCGGACTTCTCGTCCACACACAACACGACCGCCTTCTCCGGCGGATTGTGATACAGCCCGACCACATCGACGACCTTGTCCACGAACAACGGATCGGTCGAGAGTTTGAAGCCGTCGGCCACATGCGGTTTCAGATCGAACTTGCTCCAGATCCGCCCAATCGTCGACGGCGACAAGCCGCTTCGTTTGGCCATCGAGGTCCGCGACCAATGCGTCGCGTCTGCCGGCTTCTGCTCCAGGGTCATCGTGACCACTTCTTCGACCTTGTCCAGCAGGATCGACGGGGGCCGTCCCGGACGCGTCTCGTCGGACAACCCCTCGAGACGTCTCTGCGCGAAACGCCTCCGCCACTTACCCACAGTCTGGGCCGTGATACCCAACTCGGCTGCCACATCCTGATTGGATTTACCTGCCGCACAACCCAATACGATCCGGCAACGCTCCGCGAGCGCCTGCGACGACTTCGCTCGACGCGCCCACCGCTGCAACGTCTCACGCTCATCGCCGGTCAACACGATCTCGGCCACCGGCCGCCCACCACGATCACGATCACCCAGCCCTTCCAGACCCTCGGCGGCGAACTGCCCGCGCCATCTCGCCGCCGACCCCACCGAGACACCGACAAGCCGCGCGGCACCCGCATTCGACATACCCTCAGCGCAGGCCAGCACGATCCGAGCTCGTTGCGCCTCACGCCGATCCGGCGACTCCGCCATGCGCGCAAGCTCCACACGCTCAGCGTCGGACACAACGATCTCAACAGCAGAAGGCCCACGATGCGACACACAAACAGCCTAACAACTTAGGGGACGCATTTCAGGCGCGACACACTAGTGCCTCGTCAAGCAACCTTCGGTAGGTAATCAGGGTGCCGGATCTTGGAGTTGACGGCGAAGTCGCGTTTGGGTCGGGCGTGCTGGTTGTACCAGCGGATGTAGGCGCCGATCGCGGCGTCCTGTTCGTCGTGGCTGCGGTGATCGGTGCCGTTCAAGGCGAAGTAGCGTAGAGCCGCGAATTCGGACTCGATCCAGTTCAACCACGATGAATAGGTCGGTAGGAAGACCAGTTCCACGTTGTTGGCCGCAGCCCAGGTGCGGACCTCGGCTCGTTTGTGCGGGGAGAAGTTGTCGGCGATGACGTAGAGCTTCTGTCCGGGCCAGCGCGCCCGCAGCGACTTCAGCAACGACAGGAACTCCTGCCACCGTTTACGATCCCGGATCCGGTAGTGGATCTTGCCGGTCGCCAGATCCAGAGCGCCGAGTAGGTGCCGCACGCCCTGGGTGCGCCGGTAGGTCGCCCGCAACCGTTTCGGGGTTCGTCGCCCGAACCAGCCACGACCAGCGCGGGGTTGCAAGTTCAGCGGCCCGAACTCGTCCACGCAGACCACCCGCCCATCGGTGGGTGGATGGTCATAGAGGTCCAGGACGCGGTTCATCTTCGCGGTGAACTCCGGGTCGGTGCCCGCTTTCCAGGTCTTGACCGCCTGCCACGACACCCCCTCGCCGTGGAGGATCTTGCGCAGAGTTTCGCGGCTGATCTCAGCGATTCCGTTGGTCAGCAACACTTCTCGCAGTTTCGACAGGCTCCACACCGAGAACGGCCAGCCCAGATCACGCGGGCAGCACCGGGCGATACAAGCGATGCGTTCACGCGTCGCCCGATCTACCTTCTTCGGCCTGCCCGCGCTCCATTTTGGGTCCAGAGCTTCGAACCCCCGCTCGTTGAACTCGTGGATCACCTGCCGCACATACGCCTCGCTGACCTGCATCAACCTCGCGATCGCGGGGGCCGGTTGCCGCTGCGCCGAGGCCATCACCACGATCGCTCGTCGCGTCCTGACCGGTTGTTTGCTCGTCTTGGTGATCTTCTGCAACCGGCGCCCCTCCTCCGGGGTCACCGCCCGCACAAACACTTCCGGCCTCCGGGCCACCGACACCACCTCCACTGGCAGCATCACCGGACACGCGTCCACGATCAACCCGACACCCGGTTACCAGGGCAACCTACCTGGACGAGGCACTAGGCTGACCACGACCAGCACAGTAGGCTGGGGCCATGAAAATTCTTCTCACGGTTGGCGTCGTGATTCTGGTTCTCTTCGGCATCTCCAAGCTGCGCCAGCGCGGCGATGCGGACACCTGGCACGAGGTCACCACCCGCTGATTCGGGGCCTTAGCTCAATTGGCAGAGCACTGCCTTTGCAAGGCAGGGGTTAGGGGTTCGATTCCCCTAGGCTCCACTTCTGAAACTCTGGCTTATCAGCCGCCCAGGACAGCGCCACCACGTCTTGGACCGCCATCGTGGTTCTGACTGCGTAACCCTGGCTGATGGCGCGTTCGGCGATATCACCACTTCGCCGGGATGAATACATTCACCCTGATGCTCTGTGTCCAATTGGACACAGAGCGCTGCTGCCACGGCGGCGGCAACAGGCCGCCGCAATCAGCCGAAATTCGGTGGCGCTGTGCCAGACTTGCCCCGCACACAGTAATGCACTCCTCACCCTCGGAGGACCGTCCATGACGAATTCTGTTGCGCCACTCGAATTGCCCGAACCCCTGGTCATCACACTGGGGAATCTCAAGGGCGGCGTCGGTAAGACGACCTCGGCGTTCTTCTTGGCCAGTTACTTCGCTTCGGTTCACCGGCTGCGGGTGCTGGTGATCGACGCCGACCCGCTCAGTCAGACCGGGTACTCCTGGCACCGGCGGCTGGTCAAAGGGGGAATCGAGGTGCCGTTCGAACTGGTGGCATTCCCGTCCCGGCACGTCGATGATTGCATCGCCGACAAGGCAGGCGATTTCGACGTCATAATCGTGGATGCCGGGGGTGAGTCGGCCGAGATCTTCAAGGCCGCCATCCCGAAGAGCGACGAGCTGTTGCTGGTGACGAGTGTGAGCCCGTCCGAAGTCAAACGAGTACCGAGTACATTCCGGGCCGCCGAGGAGGCGGTGGCAGGCAGCAGCCGGGAAATCCGCGTGCGGATCCTGATGACCAAGGTACCGGTGATCATGAAACACGGCGTGAATGTCTCGACCGAATACCGGGCCCAGCGGCGGAATCTGGAGAACGCCGGCTATGACGTATTCGAATCCTATTTGAGCGCCTGGAAATGGTATCGGGAGGCGGCCGATGGGGAGGTCGGCGAGGGCGCCGAGAACCCGATCGAAGACTTGGCGGAATATCGGCAGGTGGGTGACGAGCTGGTGAGCTCCTACCGGCTGCTGATGGAGGTGCCGGCCTGATGCCTCCACAACGGAGAAAGGGTTCGATCGGCGGGGCCAATCCGCTGACCGACGCCGCCGAGCACACACCTCCTGTCTCGCCGCTGCGAGATGCCGAATGGCGGCGACCGAATGCCGCCGGTGTCGGCGCGGACGCTGCCGCGGCGCCCTCGACGCAGGTCCTGGCTTCGAATGTGTTGACGATGCCGGTGCCCGTCGCGGGTGACGGGCCACTGAGTGATCGGGAGCGGGCGCAGTTGACCGCCTGCGAGTCGTCGATCGACACGCTGCGCATCGCATTCTGGGCCGCAGGGCGAGCTATGCAGATCGTGCGTGACGGGCGGCTGTACCGCGACAGTCACGAGACTTTCGACGAGTACGTGGAACAGCGGTGGGACATGCAGCGGTCGTACGCGCACAAGCTCATTCGTGCCTGGCCCCTGGCCGCCAGGCTGCATCCGATAGCGCCGGCCATCAACGAGGGCCAGGTCCGCGAACTGCTGCCGGTGGTCGCAGAACACGGTGAAGATGCGGCGGTCACCGTGTACACCACGGTGGCCGCCGGCGCCGATGTGAAGGTCACCGCCGGAAGACTCCGCCAAGCCGTGTCGCTGCTTCCCGACCGCTATGACGAGCATCTGGTGGTCGAGCGGCTCCAGGCGTGGTTGCGCGGTGAGCTGTCGGACGACCCGAATGACCGGGCGGCAAGCGTGTTCAGCGCCATGGAATCTCGGCTCGCCGCACTGACTCGGAGAGTCGTCAAAGGATCGAGCCACGACCCGGTCGCGGCGCGGGAATTCGCGGCGCGGCTCCGCACTATCGCCGAACAGATCGAGGAGCAGATCACCGCCTGAGTTTCACCGCCACCAGTGCCCCGCAGTCGGATGCATTCCCTGCGGGGCACTTTGCGTCGCAGGCCGGGTATCCCGCACGAACGACATTTTATTGATAATTCCTGAAACGCATGTTGCTGGAGTTATTACTTTGTTATCGAATTCGGGCGTGTTGGACTTTGCGTTGTGTGCTCTATGACGAAAGGTGAATCCTCGGATCGGATCCGCAGGACTGACGAAGCACCGTGATGGTTTTCGAATCAATTCGAGGTCTTTGGTGAGGTCCCACGCGCCACGAACTGCGGCGTCCACGGCCCGCCACCGGCCGACGATCTGAGCATCGGAGGACCGCATCATGGCATCATCGACCGACGTCCGATATTTCCGCTACCTGCGACGCGCTGTTTTGTGGGCGCTTGCCGCCGGAGCTGCCGCGCTCATGGGCATGTTGCTCAACGCAGGAACGGCATCGGCCCAGCCGGTGGCGATTCCCGCCGTGGGAACAGCCGAGGTCGCCGAGGCGATCCCGCTTCCCGGTGTACCTGAAGAACCGTTCCGGAACCACGCCATTCTCCCGGTCTCGGAAGCTCCGATCCTGGCCGAGGTATTGGAAGAAACCCCGATCCTGGCCGACATCTCCGAAATCGAGTTCCGTACTTCCATTCCGGTTCCGCAAATCGAGATCGCACCGTTCACGCCGGCTCCGATAATTGAGCTTCCGATTTCGGTGTCCGTTCCCGCGGTTGAGGTACCGGTGGTCGCGGTTGTCCCGCCGATCCAGATTCCGTTCCTCAATGTCCTTCCATCGATCGAATTACCCTTCCATGCTGGAACACCGGAAATCATGCCGCGGGCGCCGACACCGCCCGCCGCGGTGACGCCACAGAAGACCACCGGCGAGATCGCCGTCGACGCCGCGCGGACCAAACTCGGCGCGGACTACAACTACGGCGCGGTCGGCCCAGACTCCTTCGACTGCTCGGGACTGGTGCAGTGGTCCTATGGACAGGCCGGTGTCGACCTTCCGCGCACCAGCCACGAACAGCTCGCCTCCGGTACGCCGATACCGCTGGACAACTTGCAACCGGGCGATGTGGTGGCGTTCTACGACGGAAGCCACTCCGCTCTCTATGCCGGTGAAGGCACCGTCATCCACGCGTCGACCTACGGCACCGGGGTGATCGCCTCGCCCCTCGCATCGATGCCAGTAGCGGGTGCCCGCCGATTCTGACCTCCGCCCGTGAACATTCCTCGCCACCGGGATCTGTCCCCGGGGCCGACCGGGCGAGGACGGTTCGCCGACATCGCGATCGGCTCCCTGCGCCAGTCAGGGTGAGACCGCGGCAGCCTTCAGCTCGGCCAGGATTTCGGTATCGGGCCAGTCGCGGATCTCATAGCGGCTGGGTGACAGATCCGGGATCGGCGTGAGACCGGTAAGGGTTGCGACGGTATCGAACGGGACCTCGAAAAGACGCTCCAGATCGCCATTTTCGTCGTCTCGGCAAAACACGACGTAGTCGGCTTCCGGGAGAAGGTACTCGACGCCCTCGCCCCAGACCGTGATCGTGTAGGGACCGTTGTCGCCGTGGCCGTACATGACCGAGCCGACATAGGCGGGCTCGACGCCATAGGGAGTGAACTCGACATCCCGCTCGACGATCTCATTGAGAATCTGGGCCTGAGCGTCGTATTCCGTCACTGCCAGACCACATCGAGCGCGCTGCACTGCGGGCAAGTGGCGGTGTGCGGGCGAGCGATCGAGCGGGATCAGTGCGCCGGTGTCGTCCACGGTGTACCCCTGCGGCGAGATCGGGCGGACCGCGTCGCGGTACTGCTCCTCTACTGCCTCGAAGACCTGCTCGAGCTCGTCCCCGCCGGGCGCGATGATCAGGGTGTCGATGTCGGGCATGAACGCGACCGGCGGCTCGGCTTCGGCGCCGGATCCGGCGAGCCAACCGGGAAGCAGAGGCCAGGAGGCGCAGTAGCCGTCGCCGTCGTCGACGAAGCGCAGGATGCCCGGTTCCTTGATGCCAGTGAAACCCACCATGGCGCCCAGGTTTTCGCGAGCGACCGCGAAAACCTCGTCGACGGTGACGCCCCACTCCTGAACCGACGCGTAGGTGACGATTGATCGCGTATTGGGCATATCGATGGCGACCAGCTCGTCCACGAAGGGAAACGCGGGCCGCGTGATCGGACGCAGCTCGAGTTCCGGTACATCCACGCCGAAGCTATTGGGCCGCAACACCGGCCGCAGTGCGGACCGCACCGACGGCCAGTCCCGCTCCGGATCTCGCAGCTCGCCCAAGGCTTCCAAGTGCCGGGCCACGCGGGCGTCGCGCTCCGCGTCATCGAGCTCGCGGGTCTCCCGAAAGATATTGTGCAGGTGGAGAATCAGATCGCCGCTGCGTATCGCGAACTCATCCTGGTCGTACTCGATGTCGGTCTCGCCACGCGCGGATAGATGTTGCATGACGAGCACGGCGAACGCGTCGGTTTCGTCGTCGAAATTCTGCACGCGGCCACCGTAGCCGGGAACACCGACAGACGCAGGACGCAGTCTTACCGCGTGAGGGGACCGTGCCGGTCCAGATGCAGGTAGGTGAAGCCGGTGACGATCAGACACACGACGGTCGCGGTGTTCAGCATGGCCCAGCCCGCGACGACCAGGCTCAGCAGTCCACCGAGCAGGGCGCCGAGCGCGAAACTCGCGTAGAGCAGGAAGTATCCGAGCCAGTCGGCGTAGTCGCCGCCACTGAGGTGGCGCTCGATGCCTTGGCCCAGTTTGACCAGCGTGCCGGTGACGTAACTCAGCGGCACCGACACCTCCTCGTTCCGCACGAACGAGGTATTGAGCGCGCCGACTCCGAACGCGACGAACATGATCGGTAACAAGCCGATCCGCTCAGCGGTGGCCTGGTACTCCAGGACGTCGACCACCGAGGCCACCGCTAGGCAAACGGTGGTGAGCAGGGTAGGACCGTGCGGGTGGCCGGACCAGTACCGCCTGCGGCACCAGGAGGCGACCACGACGCCGGACAGGAACGACATGAGCAGACCGACGGCCGCCACCGCCATATCGGGCTCGTCGTGGAAGTGCCCGAGGACGGCCCGTTCGGTATTGCCCGTCATGAACGTGACGAAATAGCCAGCCGTATGCATGAATGCCGCCGCACCGATCAAGCCGGCAAGCGCGGCGAGCACCCAGGACAGTCTGGCCTCGGCGTCGAACAGTGCCTGTTTGCGACTATCGTCCGGTTTCGGCAGGTCCAACTCCTTCCGGGGCGGGCGCAACATCTCAGTGATACAGGCTCGTTCCCGAAATTCGCCCACGAAGCGCCGAGGTTCGCCAATGGATTGCCATCGGTTCATTCCGGATGCCCGTTCGCCTCGTCGATTCGCGCAGTCGGTTCCCACGCGGTTACCGAGTGACTTAGAAGTGCCGTCTTCCCTGGTCAGCCTGGGTGACGGAAGATGCTGTCAGTTACAAGAAGTAACCGTCCAGTTCGTAGCGAAGGACCTCTGATCGTGAACGCAGGAAAGAAGGCCGTGGTAACGGGTGGAACGCACGGCATGGGGCTGGCCATCGTCGAGGCCTTGCTCGCCGAAGGCGTCGAGGTGGTGCTGACCGGCCGCAACGAGGACAACCTCGGGCAGGCGCGGGCACGCTTGGCCGGGCGGCGGGCACATGCCGTGCGGTCGGATGCGGCGGTCGCTGCCGACATCGACGCTCTCGGCGCGTTTGTCGAAGAGCGGCTCGGCCGGGTCGACGCGCTGTTCGTCAACCACGGGACCGCGGAGTTCCAGACCTTGGACGCCGCCACCGAGGCATCGTTCGACCGTCAATTCGCGATCAACACCAAGGGCGCGTTCTTCACGGTCCAGCGGCTGGCGCCGTTGCTGGCCGATGGCGGCTCGATCGTGTTCACGACAGTCGCCAACGATGTCGTCTTCCCCGGGCTCAGCGCCTACTCCGGGTCGAAGGAAGCGCTGCGGGCGATCGCCCAGGTGCTGGCCGCCGAGTTGCTGCCGCGCCGGATCCGGGTGAACTCGGTGGCGCCCGGATTCATCGAGACGCCGACCATGGGCGTGGTCGGGCTGACCGAGCAGGAGCGAGCGGAGTTCTTGGCGCAAGGCGAGCGCAGTACTCCCTTGCGGCGCAACGGCACCGTGGACGAGGTGGCGAAGGCGGCGTTGTTCCTCGCCTTCGACGCCACGTTCACCACGGGAGTCGAGCTTCCGGTCGACGGCGGTTGGGGGCAGGGTCTCGGTGCGCCCGCACTGGCGGAAGAGGTGGCGGTATGACGCAGAAGGTCGCGTCGTTCGCCGAGATCGAGGACGAGTTCGACGCCTACATCGGGCGAACCGTCTACGCGACGATGGTCACGGTGGACAAGCGGAATCGGCCCCGCACCAGGATTCTGATCCCGATCTGGGAGACCGTGGCGGGGCGCCCGCTCGGGGGGCTGGCGACCTACCGCACGCCGGTCAAGGAGGCACACATCGCGAACAATCCGCACGTGAGCTTCTCTTACTGGGCGCAGGGCAGCAACAACTCCGTCGCCGTCGACGCCACCGCCGAGGGGGTGGACAGCGTCGATATCCGGCAGCGGGTGTGGAAGCTGTACCGCCGGACCAGTCCGCGCGGCGCCGGCTACGACCTCGGCCAGTTCTGGCGCTCGCCGCAGGACCCCCAGCTGCGGATCCTGCGGTTGGAGCCGTGGCGGATCCAGGTGATCCGCGGCAGGGATCTGCGCAGCCGGATATGGCAGGCATCCGCCGCGGTGGGCAGGCTGTGAGCTGAGTCCGCGAGGATGGTCCGCCGCTCGGTTACGGTGCTGAGGTGGATTCTCTGCTCGACTTCCTGCTGACCGAGCCCGTCGCGACGGCGCCGCTGAACGACGTCGCCGCCGCGTGGACGCGACATCAGGTGGCCGCGAACCGATTCGATCGGCCGGTCGATGTCGCGATCGCGGGCGGCTTCGGCGCCGACCGGCTCGGTTTCGCGTTCCTCTCCGGCTATCAGGAGGCGCTGCGGACACTGATCCCGGATCTGCCGGACGACGAGCTGGTCGCGATGTGCGCGACCGAGGAGGGCGGCGGTCATCCCTCCGCGATCCGGACCACGCTCACCGAGCGGAACGGCGTCTGGTTGGTGAACGGCACGAAGTCGTTCGCGACCATGGGCGCTTTCGCGCATCATCTGGTGGTGATCGCCAGCGTCGGGACGGCTCCCGACGGGCGGAATCGGCTGCGCGCCACCATGGTCGACGCAGCGACCGGGGTGCGCCTGACCGACCACCCCGCTCTCGCTTTCGCGCCGGAGATCCCGCACGCCTCGGTGCGGTTGACCGACGTGCCCGCGCGGATCTTGCCCGGCGATGGATATCTGGATTACCTCAAACCATTTCGCACGATCGAGGACATCCACGTGCTCGCCGCCACGTTCGGCTGGCTGGTGCGGGTGGCCCGAACATCGGATTGGCCGCGGGAGATCCTGCAGCGACTGCTCACCGCGGTGGCCGCCGTCCGCGGGCTGGATATCGATGCACCGCGTTCGCCGGGAGTGCACATCGCGCTCGGCGGGGTCTTCGAACTATTCGGTGATCTGCTGGTCGGCCTGGACCCGCTGTGGGAGTCCGTGGATCCCACGACACGGCAGCGATGGGAGCGGGACCGGCCACTGCTGGCGACGGCGGGGCGGGCGCGCGGGCAACGACTCACCGCAGCGTGGCGCACCGTGCAAACGGATGCCGACCAGCCGGAATAGGCGTATCGCCTGGTCTGGAAATGGGAGCGGGCCTCGGCGAAGGGGGGGAGTTAGCCGAGGCCCGCGTAAGGTCGGCCCGGGGGGGAGGGGCCGACGTGAATGATGCTACTCGATGATCCGTGATTGTGTGTGCGTGGGGGCGGCCACTTTCCAAGTTTTTTCGGGTGGCCTTACCTTCCGAGCCCCTGATCGCCGCCGCTGGTGCCCGACCGACTGTTCTCGACGTTCCTTTCCGATGGCACATCGTAGGTCAAAACCCTTGGCAATCAGGCTATTTCGTGCTGAAGCGAGCTGATGACGTCCCGCTGTCCAGCAGGGGAAATGTGCCGGTAGGTCGCCGCAAGAGTCGAATCCGTGCCGGATTCGCGCGTGTCGGTGCGCCCGGGCTGTCGCGCCTCGGGCCGCGCGCATCGCGGTACATGTCGTACCCCGATGCGAACATCTGTTCGTGTCCACAGTGCCGACAACTCGGGCCGAGCGCACCCGCTCGCGTCGCGGCGCTGCGCTCGACGGTGTGCGATCCGAGTATCGGTCCATGTCCATTCGGGTAGTCCACTACGCACGCCCCGCGCACGGGCACGCGGGATCATCGAACCGGTCGCATTCCGATCCGGTCTCCCCGAGCACCGACTGGATCGGAATGCGGCCTTCTTGCGCCGCTCGTGCGTTCCAGCCGTTGCCGTCCCGGAACAATTCGGATGAATTTGTCGGTGGCCGGGACAATACTGGCCCGAGTATCGGTGGTCACCCGATCCAGCGAATTGTCGGCGCCCGGACTCCTGGCGTCGTATGGAACAAGATCGAGAACTCAACTTCAGGAGAATTATGCCCGACGCAATAGTCGCCGAGGGTCTGGTCAAGCGATACGGCCAGCTGGTGGCCCTCGACGGACTCGACCTGACGGTCCCGGAGGGGACCGTCACCGCACTGCTCGGACCCAACGGTGCGGGTAAAACCACTACGGTCCGGGTGCTCACCACCCTGCTGGTGCCGGATGCCGGACATGCCACGGTCGCGGGAATCGACGTGCTGCGCGATCCGCAAGTCTTGCGCTCCCACATCGGCGCGTCGGGCCAGTACGCCGCGGTGGACGAATATCTCACCGGTTTCGAGAATTTGGAAATGGTGGGACGTCTGTATCACATGGGCGTGCAGCGAAGTAAGGAACGCGCACGCGAACTGCTCGAACGATTCCGGCTCACCGACGCAGCGGACCGACCCGTCAAGGGCTACTCCGGCGGTATGCGCCGCCGCCTCGACTTGGCGGGCGCACTGGTCGCGAATCCGCCCATCTTGTTTCTCGACGAGCCGACCACGGGGCTCGATCCCCGTGCGCGCCTGGACCTCTGGGACGTCATCGAGGAGTTGGTCGCCGGCGGAACCACGTTGTTGCTCACCACGCAGTACATGGAGGAGGCCGACCGGCTCGCCGATTCCATCGCGGTGATCGACCACGGGAAGGTGATCGCCGAGGGGACCGCCGACGAGCTCAAGACCTTGGTCGGCGGTGACCGCATCGAACTCACCGTCGATCGCGCGGACAATCTCATGACGGCCGAGACGGCGCTGAAGACCTTGGCGGACGGTGAGATCCATCTCGAGCCCGGATTGCGCCGGATCACCGTCCCGGTAGCCGATGGATCGCAGGCGCTGGTCGAGGCGGTCGGCAGGTTGGCCGAGCACAACGTCCAGATCCACGACGTCGGCCTGCGGCGCCCGTCGCTCGATGACGTCTTCCTCACCCTCACCGGCCACCAGGCGGAAGCGCCCGCCGACGGCGGTAGGGCGAACGACAAGCTGAATGCGGGCGACAAGCTGGAAGCTACGGAAGGAACGATTCGATGACCGCGACGGCCCCGGCCCTGGTACGGCCCTCGCTGGGCCAGCGACTGTCCATAGTGGTCAGCGACAGCGTGACCATCGCGAAACGCAACGTCATCAAGATCAAGCGGGTACCCGACGTCCTGATCTTCTCCACGCTCTCGCCGATCATGTTCGTGCTGCTGTTCGCCTACGTCTTCGGTGCGGCAATCGACGTGCCCGGCCTCTCCGGCGGCTACCGCGAGTTCCTCATCGCGGGCATCTTCGCCCAGACCGTGGTGTTCGGTGCGACCTTCACCGGTGCGGGCCTGGCCGAGGACATGCAGAAGGGCATCATCGACCGGTTCCGCTCGCTGCCGATGGCGTCGTCGGCGGTGCTGGTCGGCCGCACGATCAGCGATGTGGTGATCAACGTGGTCAGCCTGACGGTGATGTCGCTCACCGGCTTGGCGGTCGGCTGGCGGATCCGCGGTTCGTTCTTGGACGCGGTGCTGGCCTATGTACTGCTGTTGCTGTTCGCCTACGCGGTGTCCTGGATCATGGCCGTGGTGGGTCTGCTGGTGCGAGCGCCGGAGGTGTTCAACAACGCCAGCTTCATGGTGGTCTTCCCGCTTACCTTCATCGCCAACACGTTCGTGCCCAGTGACAAGCTGCCTACCGTGCTGCGCGTGATCGCGGAATGGAACCCGGTGTCCGCACTCACTCAGGCCACCCGCGACCTGTTCGGCAACACCAGTCCGCTGGCGCCGACCCAGGATGCCTGGCCGCTCCAGCACCCGGTGACCACCTCGCTGGCCTGGGTGGTGGTGATCCTGGTGGTGTTCGTGCCGCTGGCTCTGCGTCAGTACAAGAAGACGGTCAGCCGCTGAGCCGCTGGTCCCGCGTCAGCGATCCCGCTCCGCGCCGGCGCCCGCGACGGGTGCCGGCGCGGAGCCATTGCGGGAGTATCCGATTCGAGGCGGCACGGGGGCGGGTTGCGGCTGCTGGGGCCGCCGAGTGCGGGCCAGATAGGCCACGGCACCCGCCAGCGCGACGGCAGCTGCGACGATGAGCCGGTTACGTGAACGCGAAGAGACATGTAGGCGCCCCGAGGTCATTGGACCACTCTGGCACAGCCCGGCGATTCGTGCAGGAGGCCCAGCTCAGAGCCGGGTCCGGCCCAGTTCCGCGGCGGCGTCGCCAACCGTGGCACGATGGGCGGCGTGACCTCACCGAACCAGACCTCCGTGGCGACGCTGCACACGAATCACGGCGATATCAGAGTTTCGCTTTTCGGCAACCACGCTCCCAGGACGGTCCGCAATTTCGTCGGCCTCGCCGATGGTTCGGCGACGTACACCACAGCGAATGCCAGTGGCGGCAACACCGGCCCGTTCTATGACGGCGCCCTGTTCCATCGGGTGATGTCCGGCTTCATGATCCAGGGTGGCGATCCCACCGGCACCGGTCGCGGCGGCCCGGGCTACGAGTTCGGTGACGAGTTCCATCCGGAACTGCGCTTCGATCGCGGCTACCTGCTGGCGATGGCCAACGCGGGGCCGGGCACCAATGGGTCACAATTCTTCATCACCGTCCGCCCGCAACCGCATCTCAACCGCAAGCACACGATCTTCGGCGAAGTCGTGGACCTCGATTCGCGCAAGGTTGTCGACTCGATCGCCGCCACCAGGACCGATCGCGACGACCGCCCGCTGGAGCCCGTCGTCATCACCAAGATCACGATCGAATGAGACTATGAATCCTCAGTCGCCCGCACCGACGTGCGTCCGCCACCCGAATCGCCCGACCGGCCTGGCCTGTACGCGGTGCGGCCGGCCCTCCTGCGCGGAGTGCCTGCGCCCGGCGGCGGTCGGCCAGCATTGCGTGGACTGTCTGCGCCAGGATCAGCGAAGTGTTCCGCCGGTGCGGACGGTCTCGGGCGCACCGGCGGCCCGGTCGCCGATGCCCACTGTGACCTACGCGCTGATCGCGATCAACGTGGTGATCTACGCGATCACCGCTGCTCAAGCCAAGAGCCTGATGGACAACCAGCGAGGCTCGGCGTTATTCCTGGATTGGGTGCTGTTCGCCCCCGCGGTCGCGGACGGCCAGTGGTGGCGAGTGCTCGGTTCCGGCTTCCTGCACTACGGTCCGATCCATCTGCTGCTCAATATGTTCGCGCTGTATGTCGTGGGCCGAGATGCCGAGCTGGTGCTCGGGCGCCTGCGCTATCTGGCGGTGTATCTGGTCTCGCTGTTGGGCGGTTCAGCCGGGGTGATGCTGTTCGCGCAGCACAGTCTCACCGCGGGCGCGTCCGGTGCGGTGTACGGCCTGTTCGGCGCCATCACCGTCATCCTGATCCGGTTGCGGCAGAACCCGAATCAGATGCTCATCATCATCGGTATCAACGTATTCATCAGCTTGTCGCTACCCGGCATCTCGCTCTGGGGACACCTCGGCGGTCTGGCGGCGGGCACGCTGGCGACGCTCGGCATCCTGTTCCTGCCTGCGTGGTTGCGGGTGAAATCCCAGGACACCGCGCGGCTGGTCGGCTGGGTGGCCGTGGCGGTGGTCGCGGTTGCGGCGTTGGCGGCGGTGGGCGTCAGCGCGGTCGCTTTGGCTGCCTGACACAGGAATTCGCTTCACGTGAAACATGGGCGTGCGGCTATCGACAAGCGCGCAAGGCCGTTCCGGCGCGGAATCAGCGGGTCTTGTCCTCCGACAGGCGCAGTGCCGCGACGAGCTCGTGGTATACGACCTCGGGATTGACACCCAGATCCCAGCGGCCGAAGATCAGCAGTCGCTCCGCGCCGTCGCGCTCCACGTCGAGTTCCAGCATCGGAGTTTTGCGACCGAGGCGGCGGTAGCCCACCACGCGGGCACGGAGTATTTGGTCAGGGGCGTATTCATCCGCTCCCGTCAGCGTGCGAACCATCAGACGCGGCTGCGCGCCGGACTGCACGGAAAGGCGCGGTCGCTGCCGGAATCCGAGCCCGGCGAGAGCGAGGAGGCCGACGGCGGCCAGCCCGACCAGCAGACGGCTTGGCGCGTCGGTGCTGAGAACCGCGGCCACGGCCAAGGCGACGCCGCCCACCGTGACCGCCACGAGCGCGGGAGTCGGGGTGGTCCACGCCATGCGCGGTTCTTCGCGCGGGCCGGAATCCTGAGGCTCCGGAGTCAAGGCAATCCCCAATCGCTCCTCGAGTTGTCCACAGGCTCATCCACAGATGTGCATGAATGACACGTCTGTAATCCGCGTCCGTGCTGGTGGCGTCAACGCCAGCGCATGGTCATGATCAGGCCGACCACCATCAGGCCGAAGCCGATCAGGAAGTTCCATGCGTTGAGGTCGTTCATCCAACTGATCTGTTCGGCTGCCAGGTAGTAGACGAGCAGCCAGATCAGCCCGGCGAGCATAAAACCGAGCATGATGGCGACATACCAGACCGGAGACGGCCCGGCCTTCACCTTGACCGGGGTCCGGCTGGCAGGGTTGATCGTGTAGTCGGTCTTCTTACGGACCTTCGACTTGGGCATGACGTCCTCGTATTCGGCGTGCAGGTCGTGCCCCTAGGCTATCCCAACTGGTAATGGATGCGACGCGGTGGCGGGCGGGGACGTAATCTCGATGCCATGCGTGTTCTGGTCGTCGACAATTACGACAGCTTCGTCTTCAACCTGGTGCAGTACCTCGGTCAGCTGGGTGTCGATGCTGTCGTCTGGCGCAACGATGATCCGAACCTGGCCGACGTGGACGCGGTTGTACGCGACTTCGACGGCATCCTGATCAGCCCCGGCCCCGGTACCCCCGACCGTGCGGGCGCCAGCATTCCGTTGGTGCGCGCCTGCGCCGAGCACGGTGTTCCGCTGCTCGGCGTGTGTTTGGGCCACCAGGCCATCGGCGAGGCGTTCGGCGCCACCGTCACCAGGGCGCCCGAGCTGCTGCACGGCAAGACGAGCGAGGTGTTCCACATCGGCGCCGGTGTGCTCGCCGGTCTGCCCGACCCATTCATTGCCACGCGGTACCACTCGCTCACCGTGCTCGAGGACACCTTGCCGGAGGAGATCGAGGTACTCGGGCGCACCGAGAGCGGGATCGTGATGGCGATGCGTCATCACACGCTGCCCATCCACGGCGTGCAGTTCCATCCCGAATCGGTGCTGACCCAGAGCGGCCACCGCATGCTGGCGAACTGGCTGGGCGTATGCGGCCAGCGTCCCGCCGAGGGCTTGGTGCAAAGGCTCGAGGCGGAGGTCGCCGCGCTGGTGTTGCAGTGACCCGTCCCTACGTGCTGCTGTCGGTCGCGGTCAGCATCGACGGGTACATCGACGACGCGAGCCCCGAACGCCTGCGACTGTCCGACGCGGCGGACTTCGATCGCGTCGACCAAGTCCGCGCGGACTCCGATGCGATCCTGGTCGGCGCGCAAACCCTGCGCAGGGACAACCCGCGCCTGCTCATAGACAGCGCCGACCGCAGAGCGGCGCGCGTCGCTGCGGGCAAACCAGAGTATCCCCTCAAGGTGACGGTGTCGGCGAGCGCCGACCTGGCCCCGGAGCTGCGTTTCTGGCATCACGGCGGCGGCAAGCTCGTCTACACCACCACCGCGGGCGCGGCGAAACTCGCCGATCGGTTGACCGGTCTCGCGGACGTGGTGAGCCTCGGTGCGGAACTCGATTTCGGTGCGTTACTGGACGACCTGGGCCATCGCGGTGTCACCCGCCTCATGGTGGAGGGCGGCACCCGCGTCCATACTGCCTTCCTGGCCGCCGACCTGGCCGACGAACTGCATGTCGCGGTCGCTCCCATCCTGGTCGGCGATGCCGCGGCGCCGCGCTTCCTCGCCGACGCCGACTACCCCGGTGCGCCGAATCGCAGGATGCGGCTGGCGGGTGTGACCCAGGTCGGCGATGTCGCCGTGCTGCGTTATCTGCCGAAGGCCCATACGGACTGACGAGGTGTCCGCATCGGCGTCGCTGGAACTCGGTGCCCGGACGGCACACCACTTCGATGCGGCTGCCGTAAACCAACCGATCCTGCGGAGCGAGATCCCTCGAGTTGTCATCGCCAGGCGAGATCTCGTGATCGGTGGTGGCGGTGCGGAAGCTACGGCAGCCGCCGTCGAAATTTAGCCATCCTTGTACCGGCGGTGTCCCAAGGGCACCGTCTGGATTACTCCGGCACCTAAGGACGTCCGTAGACGGCGGTGACGAACTCGCCGAGTTGGTTGTCGTCCAGGTGCCTGGCCAGATCCGCCTCGCTGATCATGCCGACCAGCCGCTTGTTCTCGATCACCGGCATTCGCTTGACCCGGTTACTTTCCATCTCGTCGAGAACGACCTCGATGTCGGCGTCGGCGTCGACCCACCGCGGTGTCGCTTCGCACAGTTCTTCCACCCGCGTTTTGGATGGCGATTTGCGCTGAGCGATGCACTTCACGACGATGTCGCGGTCGGTGACGATGCCGCACATCCGCTCGTTCGCGTCCGCGATGACCAGGGATCCGACGCCGAGTTCGGCCATGAGGTTGGCGGCCCGTTCGACCGTCTCGTCCTTGGAGATCCACTGTGCGCCGGGCTTCATGATGTCCCTGGCAGTGGTCATGAGCTACCTCCTTGTGGTCAGCTGAGCTGATTAGGATGAAGCAGCCTTATTCTCCCGCAGTTCACACCGAATGGTCTCGTTTTCTCGATACCGATGGCGACACCTCTCACCGCCGCCGAGCGCAGGCGCTCGCGACTCAGGCGATCGCCCCGGTCGTGATCGAGATGGTGGCGTTCTTGCCGACTGACGAGCCGGCCGACGGTTGCTGAGCCACGACGCGGCCGACATTGCCCGGATCGAACACTGTGGTCTGGCTGATCTGCGAGAGGCTGCCGGTCCAGCCGCTCTGGCGCAGCCTGTCCACCGCCTGCGTGGGTGTCAGGCCCCTGATCTCGGGCATGCTGATCTGGTCGCCGGTGGACACCTGGAGGACCACGGTCGATCCCTTGTCGGCAGACGAACCACCAGCGGGTTTGGTGCCGATCACCTCACCCTTCGGCTGGGACGAGGCGACTTCCTGGATCTGAACCTTGAAATTGGCGCCCTCGATATTCGGCTGCGCGACGTCGATCGACTGGCCGATCACATTGGGAACTCGCACCTTCTCCGGGCCCGCACCGATGATGACCATGATGGTCCGGCCCGCGTCGACCCGCGAGCCTGCCGCGGGATCGGTGCCGATCACCTTGTCGGTGTCCTGGAGGCTGGAGGGCTTGCGTTCGACGTTCGGATCCATCTGCAACCCGATGGAGTTGAGCTTCTGCTCGGCATCCTGCTGGGTCAGCCCGTCCAGTCTCGGCACCTGGACCTGCGCTGGTCCGCTGGAAACCTGGACTGTGACGGTGCTTCCCTCGTCGATCCTGGAACCACCGAGCGGCTGCGTGGCGATCACATTGCCCGTGGCGACCTTGCCGTCGGGCTTCTGCTGAATCGCCACCGTGAATCCGAGTTTCTGCAGCGCGTCCTGCGCCTGCTGGGCGGACTTGTTCGCCAGGTCGGGAACCGCGACCTGGTCGGGTCGGCTTCCCGGACCGATCAACACCCAGAACAGCGCGATCACCACGGCGATCGCCGCAGCGGCACCGAGCGCGATATAGGCGGTGCGGCGCTGGCCGTCCGGGTCGGCGGGCTCCTGTTCGGCGGTGTCGTCGTTGCGCTCGATGGTGCGGTAACTGCGCGGTGCGGGTTCGTCCGCGCCCATGATGGTGGTGCGATCCTCGTCGGTCATCACCATCGGGGCGCTCGGCTTCTGGCCGCCGAGCACCCGGATCAGGTCGGCGCGCATCTCGGCCGCGGTCTGGTAGCGGTTGGCCGGGTTCTTGCTCATCGCCTTGAGCACGACCGAGTCCAGTTCGCGCGGTACGCCCGGGAGCACGTGCGAGGGCAGCCGCGGATCCTCCCGCACATGCTGGTAGGCCACGGCGATCGGCGAGTCACCGGTGAAAGGTGGCTCGCTGGTGAGGATTTCGAACAGCACACAGCCGACGGAGTAGACATCCGAGCGGGCGTCCACTGTCTCGCCGCGGGCCTGCTCCGGCGAAAGATACTGTGCGGTGCCGATCACGGCCGCGGTCTGCGTCATCGGGTTCGAGCTGTCGGCGATCGCGCGGGCGATGCCGAAATCCATCACCTTCACCGCGCCGGATCGGTTGATCATGATGTTCGCGGGCTTCATGTCGCGGTGCACGATCCCGGCCTTGTGGCTGAAATCCAATGCGGCACAGACATCCGCGACGACCTCCATCGCACGGCGTGGTGGCAGCGGACCCTTGCCGCGCACGATATCGCGCAGTGTGTCGCCGTCCACGTACTCCATCACGATGTACGGCAGCGGACCGCCGTCCAATTCGGCCTCGCCGGTGTCGTAGACCGCGACGATAGCCGGGTGGTTGAGCGCGGCGGCGTTCTGCGCTTCCCGCTTGAACCGCAGGTAGAACGTGGGATCGCGGGCCAGATCGGCTCGCAGGACCTTGATCGCCACGTCCCGGCTCAGCCGGATATCGCGCGCCTTGTGCACCTCGGACATGCCGCCGAACCCGATGATCTCGCCCAGCTCGTAGCGTGAGGAGAGATTCTTCGGGGTCGTCATGGCTGTCCTTGCGGAGAAGTAGCGGATCCGCTGCGGCTGGCCGTGGGGCCTTGGGCACCGGGGATCCCCGGAAATGGTATTGGGACCGTCGGAACGCGCGGCAGGGTGGTAGTAGTCGGCGTGGTCGTCGTCGGCGTCGTCGTGCTCGGTGCCGTGGTGGTGGTCGGCGTGGTCGTCGTCGGCTCCGGGGTCGTGGTCGTCGGCTCGGTGGTCGTCGGTTCCGGGACCGTCGTGACCACCGGCGGAGGCGCGGGCTTCGGGGTTGTGGTGACCACCGGCGGGATCGGCTTCGGATTCGGCGCGATCGTCGAGGTCGGGGACGGCGTCGAGTCCGGGTTCGTATCGCCGCCGAACAGCAGGAAGATCGTGATCGCGCCGAGCAGCACGGAGCCGATGCCGAGCCCGGCCAACCATTTCTGCGTCGAGGTGAACCGTTTGCCGCCGGGCGGCTGATTGCCGTCGGCGCTCCGGCTCAGCATGGTCGCCGGAGCCGCGGCCGCACCGGCACGTGTTGCCGCGCCGACCGTCCCGGCCGCGGGCGTCGAGTAGCGCACCGTCGCACCGTCGAAATCGGGCGGTGTGGAGGGGATCACGGCCGTCGGGCCGGGCGGCAACACCCGGGTGGCTCCGGTCATCGGTGCTCCAGGATGAGCGCCGCTCGGTGGCGGTGGACGACGGCCCGCGCGCACGGCGGCGACGGCGTCGGCGAACTCGCCGCCGCGGGCGTAGCGACGCCCCGGGTCCTTCTCCATCGTGATCTCGATCAGCTCACGCACGTTGCCGGGCAGGTCGGCCGGCATCGGCGGCGGGGCCTCGCGGACATGCTTCATCGCCACGGTGATCGCGCCGTCGCCGATGAACGGCCGCTGCCCGGCGAGCGCCTCATAACCGACCACGCCGAGCGAGTACACGTCACTGGCCGCGGTGGCGTCCTCGCCGACCGCCTGCTCCGGCGCGATGTACTGGGCGGTGCCCATCACCATGCCGGTCTTGGTCACCGGTGACGCGTCCACCGCCTTGGCGATGCCGAAGTCGGTGATCTTCACCTGACCGGTCGGCGTGACCAGGATGTTGCCCGGCTTCACGTCGCGGTGCACCACGCCCGCACGGTGCGCCACCTCCAGCGCGCGCCCGGTCTGCTCCAGCATGTCCAGGCCCTGGGCCACGGACAGCCTGCCGAGCCGGTTCAGCACGGTGTTCAATGGCTCGCCCTGGACCAACTCCATGACCAGATAGGCGGTCTCGCCACCCTGCGGGTCGATCGTCTCGCCGTAGTCGTAGATCCCGGCGATACCGGGGTGATTCAACTGGGCGGTCGTCTTCGCCTCGGTGCGGAACCGATGCCGGAACGTCGGGTCGGCCGAGAACTCCGATTTCAGCACCTTGACCGCGACTCGGCGGTCGAGCCTGGTGTCCAGGGCTTCCCAGACCTGGCCCATGCCGCCGGTCGCGATCAGTCGCTGCAGCCGGTACCGGTCGGCGATCATCGCACCGTTGTTCAGCATCGAGGTCCCCGTACCTTCACTCGCACATCCATATCGTTCAGCCCCCTCGAAGACCCGCGTCCAGGACCGCGCGAGCCACCGGCGCGGCCACCGAGCCGCCGGTCGCGGCAAGCGCCCGGTCCCCGCCGTTCTCCACGATCACCGCGATGGCGATCTTCGGGTTCTGCGCGGGGGCGAACGCGATGTACCAAGCGTGCGGCGGCGTCTGGCGCGGGTTGGTTCCGTGCTCCGCGGTGCCGGTCTTGGACGCGATCTGATAGCGGGACTGGCCACCTCCGGCGGTATTGCTCTCCGACGCGATCATCAGGTTGGTCAGTGTCGACGCTACCTCTGCGCTGACCGCCTGGCCGACCGAGACCGGCTTGGTCTTGGACAGCTCGCTCAGATCCGGGCCTTGCAGCTGATCGACGAGGTAGGGCTCCATGCGGACGCCGCCGTTGGCGATGGTTGCCGCGACGACCGCGTTCTGCAGCGGGGTCAAGGCGACATCCCGCTGCCCGATGCTGCTCTGGGCCAGCGCGGCGTTGTCGGGGATGGGGCCGACGGTGCTCTCCGCCACCGGCATCGGGATGCCGCGGTGCGGGCCGACGCCGAACGCGGCGGCCTCGTCCTCGAGATTCGCCGCGCCGATCTTGACGCCGAGTTCGGCGAAGGCCGTGTTGCACGAGCGCCGGAACGCCTCGAAGAGCGAAGCGGTGGGGTTGGGGCCGCAGGTGGAGCCGTTGTAGTTCTCCAGCTTGGTGGTGGTGCCGGGCAGCTCGATATTCGGTGCCGCGGTGAACTGGTCGTCGGGGGTCGCGGTGCCGTTGGCCAGCGCGGCGGCGGTGACCACCACTTTGAATGTGGATCCGGGCGGATAGGTCTGTGAGATAGCGCGATTCAACATGGGATGGCGAGGATCCGCACTCAGGGTTTCCCACGCCTGGGTGCCGCGCGCACCATCGTGCCCCGACAGCAGGTTCGGGTCATAGCTCGGCGTGGACACCATGGTGAGAATCTTGCCCGTGCTCGGCTCGATAGCCACCACCGAGCCGGTGTAGCCCTTGCTGGTCATCTGGTCGTAGGCGACCTGCTGCATCACCGGGTTGAGCGTGGTGAGCACGTTGCCCCCGCGCGGATCCCGGCCGGAGACCAGGTCGACGAGGCGGCTGCCGAACAGTTTGTTGTCGGAGCCGTTCAGCACCGAGTCCTCGGCACGCTCCAAACCGGTGCTGCCGTACTGCATCGAGTAGAAACCGGTGGCAGGTGCGTAAGCCTCGGGATCGGTCGGATAGGTGCGCAGGTACTTGTAGCGGTCCTCGGTCGCCACCGAGCTGGCCAGCACGGTGCCGCTGGCCGAGATCTGCCCGCGCTGGCGGGAGTACTCGTCCAGCAGCACCCGCGAGTTGCGCGGGTCGGAGCGGAGGTCGTCGGCCTTGATCACCTGAACGTAGGTGGCGTTCGCCAGCAGCGCGACGACCATCGCCATCACCGCGACCGCGACTCGCCGTAGTGGAGTGTTCATATCGCGGCCCCCGCTTCCGGTCGTCCCGCGTCGCGGCGCAGAAACTCGGTCTGCGCGTCGGCGATCGGCGCCGGTTCCTTCTTGCGCACCGGAGCGGGCGCGCGGGCGGCGTCGGAGATCTTGATCAGCAGAGCCAGCAATGCGTAGTTGGCCAGCAGCGAGGAGCCGCCGTAGGACATGAACGGTGTGGTGAGACCGGTCAGCGGAATCAGTTTGGTCACACCGCCGACGACGACGAACAACTGGATCGCGATGGTGAACGACAGGCCGGCCGCGAGCAGCTTGCCGAAGCTGTCACGCACCGCGAGCGCCGTGCGCAGCCCGCGCACCACGAACACCAGGAACAGCACCAGGACCGCGGTGAGCCCGATCAGCCCGAGTTCCTCGCCGATCGTGGTGACGATGAAGTCGGTCTTGGCGAAGGGCACCTGGTTGGGTCTGCCGCTGCCAAGGCCGGTACCCGCGAGACCGCCCGTGGCCAGCCCGAACAGCGACTGCGAGATCTGATAGCCGGTGTTGTTGTAGTCGTCGAACGGGTGCAGCCAGGTCTCCACCCGGACCCGGACGTGGCCGAACAACTGGTATGCGAAGAAGAACCCCAGCGCGAGCAGCCCGCCGCCGATGACCAGCCAGCCGACCCGTTCCGTGGCGATGTAGAGCATCACCAGCACGGTGCTGAAGATCAGCAGCGAGGTACCGAGGTCTTTCTCGAACACCAGTACGCCGATGCACACGATCCAGACCGCGAGGATGGGGCCGAGATCGCGGCCGCGCGGGAATTCCATGCCGAGCACGTGGCGGCCTGCCGCGGTGAACAGCTCGCGCTTGGCGACCAGCACCGAGGCGAAGAAGACGATCAGCAGGATCTTCGCGAACTCGCCGGGCTGGACGCTGAACCCGGGCAGCCGGATCCAGATCTTCGCGCCGTTGGTCTCGGAGAACTTGCTCGGCAGGATGGCCGGAATGGCCAGTGCGACAAGGCCGATCAGGCCCAATGTGTAGCTGTACCGAGCCAGCGTGCGGTAGTCGCTCAGAGCGATCAGCAGGGTGATGAACACGAGCGTGCCCAGCGCCGTCCACAGGATCTGCTGCGTGGCGTCGGGGGAGGGAATCGCCCACGAGTTGTAGGCGGCGGTCTGCTGATCGGCCAGGTCGAGCCGATGGATCAGCACGAGCCCGAGACCGTTGAGCAACGCGACGATCGGCAGCAGCAGCGGATCGGCGAACGGAGCGAAGCGCCGCACCGCCAAGTGCGCGATCCCGAACAACGCCAGGTACGCCAGACCGTACCTGGCGATATCCCAGGTGATCGACTGTTCCTGACTGGCTTCCACCAGGAAGAGGGACACCGTCGTGATCACCGCCGCCGCGGCGAGCAGCAACAGTTCGACATTTCGTCTGGTGCTCGGCGGTGGCGCGGGAGCGAAGCCGCCCGGGGGACTGGGAAAGGCTCCAGCCGGCGGCGGTGCCGGTGCGGACATCAGTCCGTCACCCGACAGTTCTCCCCCGCGGTCTGGGGGTTCGGCGACGTGCTCGACGGCGAGGCAGGAGCCTCCGACTTCGTCGGTGTCTTGACCTCGGTGCCGCGTGCGTCACCCTGCTCCGGCGCCGGAGCAGGGGCGGGCGACGCCGGGGCGGGAGGAGCGCCGTTGGGCGCGGGCTCGGCCGGCGGGAGCACCCCCGGTTGCGGCGCCGATTCCTTGGCCGGGCACGGCGGCAACAGCTCTCGCTGGGCGAGATAGGTCATCGCGTCCTTGGCCTTGTCCAGCGAACCCGGCGGCAACCCCTTGTCCACCTGATCGCGGCCGGTCTGCTTCAGATCGCTGACCTTCAGCGGCTTGCACGAGGACGGCAGGTCCTTGCCCGGCTCGGCCAGGGTGAGTTCACCGTTGCGGGTCACACAGCCGACCAGGTTCACGTCGTGGATCGAGTAACCCAGGATGGATCCGGGCAAGCCGCGCAGGATCACCACCGAGCCGTCGTTGGCTCCGACGTAGTAGTTGCTGCGGATCATCTTGTACCCGACCAGGAGTCCGATGCAGACGGCGACGACCAGCGCCAACGCGAGCACGATCCACCGCAGCCGCCGTGACTTCTCGGCGGGCGGCTCCGGCGCGGCGGCTGCCCGGCGCGGCGCGGAACGAGGCGGACGCAGCGCGGAGGCGCGGCCCGCGGCCGTGTTCGGCGGTGGCGTGTCCTCGTCCACGCCGGAGGCGGCGCCCGCAACGATCGGGTGGCTCTGGCCGTAGTCCAGATCGATGACGTCGGCCACGACGACGGTCACGTTGTCGGGACCGCCGCTGCGCAACGCGAGCTCGATGAGCCGATCGGCGCATTCGTCGGTGGTGCCCTCGCGCATCGTGTTCGCGATCGTCTCGTCGCTGACCACGTCCGACAGGCCGTCGGAACACAGCAGGTACCGGTCCCCGGCGCGCGACTCACGCATGATCAGCGTGGGCTCGATCTCGTTTCCGGTGAGCGCACGCATGATCAGCGACCGCTGCGGGTGCGTGTGCGCCTGCTCGGGCGTGATCCTGCCCTCGTCGACCAGCGACTGGACGAACGTGTCGTCCCGGGTGATCTGGGTGAGCTCGCCACCGCGCAGCAGATACGCGCGCGAGTCGCCGATGTGCACGAGGCCGAGTTTCTTGCCCGCGAACAGGACTGCGGTGAGCGTGGTGCCCATGCCGTCGAGTTCGGGCTCCTCCTCGACCTGATCGGCGATGGCGGCGTTACCCTCGCGGGTCGCCGCGTCGAGCTTGCCGAGCAGGTCGTCGCCCGGTTCGTCGTCATCGAGGTGGGCCAGCGCGGCGATCATCAACTGGGACGCGACTTCTCCCGCGGCGTGGCCGCCCATACCGTCGGCGAGTGCGAGCAGTCGTGCGCCCGCGTACACGGAATCTTCGTTGTTGCCTCGGACGAGACCGCGATCGCTGCGCGCTGCGTAGCGGAGAACAAGTGTCACGATCGCAGCTCGATCACTGTTTTGCCGACACGGACAGGCGTGCCGAGTGGAACTCGGACCGCGGTCGTGACTTTCGCGCGATCGAGGTACGTGCCGTTCGTCGAGCCGAGGTCTTCCACGTACCAGTCGTCACCACGCGGAGACAGCCGCGCATGTCTGGTCGAGGCGTAATCATCGGTGAGTACCAGCGTGGAATCGTCCGCACGCCCGATCAGCACCGGTTGAGTGCCGAGCGAGATGCGGGTGCCGGCCAGTGAACCCTGCGTCACCACAAGAAATTTGGCGCCCTTCTGGCCCCGGCTGAAGGACGGCAGCACCGCGGAACCGCGTGCGGCCCTGGGCTGGATCCGAATGCCGGATGCCGCGTAGATGTCGCTGCGCAACGTGCGCAGCACAGCCCACACGAACAACCACAACAGCAGAAGGAACCCCGCACGGGTCAGTTGCAGGATCAGTCCCTGCACGGCGCTCCACCTCCTGTTCGACCGTGTACGTCGGTGCCGTAGGTGCGGTTCGACCACCCCCACCAGCCTGCTGGTCTTGCCGGCCCCGGTGTCGGCGCCGCGCGTGTGTTGGCAGCATCATAGGGCCGTCGGTCGATTTCGATCACGATACGACCGACGAATCCCTCGAGAGCCATGTCGTGACCTGCACCGCGAGCTTACGGGATCAGACGATACGGATCAGGATCTCGGAGTGCCCGGCACGGATGACGTCGCCGTCGGCGAGCTGCCAATCCTGCACGGGAGAACCGTTGACCAAGGTGCCGTTGGTGGAGCCGAGATCGGACAACATCGCGGTCTGGCCATCCCAGCGCACCTCGATGTGCCTGCGCGAGACGCCCGTGTCGGGCAGGCGGAAGTGCGCGTCCTGGCCGCGGCCGATGATGTTGCTGCCTTCCCGTAGCTGGTAAGTCCGGCCGCTGCCGTCGTCCAGCTGCAGGGTAGCCGAGTAGCCCGAACCCGCCTGCGGCGTGGCGCCGTAGCCCTGGCCGCCGTAGCCCTGCGGCGCGCCGTAGCCCTGCTGCTGCGAGTAGGCCTGGCCGTAACCGCCCTGGTCATCCTGGCCGTAGCCGCCCTGATCGGGGTAGTTCTGATCGCCGTAGCCCGGGTCGTTGTAGCCCGGCTGGGCGTACCCGGACTGGCCATAGCCCTGGTTTTGCTGGCCGTAGCCCTGGTCGGCGTAGCCCTGCTGCTGGCCGTAGCCCTGGTCGGCGTAGCCCTGCTGCTGGCCGTAGCCCTGGTCGGCGTAGCCCTGCTGCTGGCCGTAACCCTGGTCGGCGTAGCCCTGCTGCTGGCCGTAACCCTGGTCGGCGTAGCCCTGCTGCTGGCCGTAACCCTGGTCGGCGTAGCCCTGCTGGCCATAGCCTTGATCGGCGTAGCCCTGCTGGCCATAGCCTTGGCCACCCTGCTGGTAGTCGTAGCCGTTCTGGTAGTCGCTGTAACCCTGTTGTGCGTCCGGAGCCTGGTCGTACGCGCCACCGCGGCCGTAGTCGTCGCGGTACGCGCCGTTCTGCGGACCGCCGCGACCAGCAGGCGGTGGAGCGTACCCGCGGTTGCGTGGATCGGACTCCGCGGGCTCACGGCTCGGGTCGTAGCCTGAGTTCTGCGTCATGGGGCCAGCTCCTGGTTGCGGGTTTGCAGGTCGTTGTGGCGGTGATTCGGGGCCGCGAGCCGCGCTGGCTCTATGGCCGACATCGGGATCGACGCGGCCACTTGCCCTGAACTGTCCGGTGTGCAGCGTAGGGGATGCCTCGAACGCCACGTGTACGTCGCCGTAGGTCTGCCAGCCTTGCTCGCGGATGTAGTCCTGTAGATGTTTGGCGAACGCGCGTGTGGTGAGGTCGTGGTCGGCGTCCAGTTGCTGATGATCCGATGAGTTGATCGTGATCACATAGCTGTTAGGCGCCAGCAGATGCCCGCCGCCGACATCCTGGACATGATCGGCGGCCTCGCGTTGCAGCGCCGCCTCCACCTCCTGGGGCACGACGCTGCCACCGAACACTCTGGCGAATACGTCACCGACCGCGCCTTGCAGGCGACGCTCGAACCGCGAAACGATGCCCATCTCGGCCTCCCTTCGGTGAGCGTCTCTTTCCTGATTCGTAACAACGACACGCGTGTATGGCGTGTCGCTTATCGACCACGTTCATTGCATGATATCCACGATCGTCCACACCTGTAACTCTTGGCGGTGATGCGGGGTTCCCTGGCCCGTCCAGAGCCCCTGTCACGCCCCTGTCAGGCCTCTGAAATGGCGATTTCGTATCCGCCGCGGGAGCGTGATAGTGTCTCCGAGTCGCTCGGGCGAGTGGCGGAATGGCAGACGCGCTGGCTTCAGGTGCCAGTGTCCTTCGGGACGTGGGGGTTCAAGTCCCCCTTCGCCCACAGAGAGATTTCGGAAAGCCGCGTATCGGTACATTGCGCCGATACGCGGCTTTTTTGATCTATTCCGCTCGGCTCGGTCGGTCGTTCGCCGATTAGGCCGCAGTGTCGTCTGTCACGGCCCTGCGGCGGCCGGAAGTACACCCAACTGCTGCAAAAACCCGAGCACGTCCTTGTCGGACCATTTCTCGGCAATTTTGCCGTCCTGGATCCGGTGGATCGCTGTGCCGGTCATCGTCAGTTCGCGACCGGTTGCCGGTATACCCGGCAGGTCCCCGGTGTGGCGACCATATGCGGTGATCCGGGTGACGACACGGTCGCCTTCGGCGAGCTGATCCTCGATCTCGTGCCGCCCAGGGGTGGCCTCCCAGAACATACGAAACGCCTGCTTCAGGCCCTCGCGGCCCGGACCGATGCCGGGGAACGGGGGAGGCGAATGATCGAGGTAGTCCTCGGCGACGAGTTCGTCCATGGCGTCGATGTTTCCCGCGTCGATCTCTTGATAGAACCGGCGGATCAGAGACTTGTTCGCTTCCAGCGACATGATCGACCTTCCTCCTCGAGTGCCGCGCCGCGAGCGGCCATGGCGATGGTGGCGGTTCACTCGAGTGTCGCCCATCGGAAGCGGCAATGGAACAGCAACCGGTTTGCGCGGCGTCGTGTCGGGGGTTCGGGCAATGGGGCTCCGCGACGCCGTTTCCGGCCCTTCTCGTCGTTGCTGGGTACGCGCAGCGGAGGCGACTGACCGATCGGTCAGCTAGGCTCGTCGGGAATCGACATTCGACGAGAGGACACCATGGAGCGGCTCGGGGAAGGACAGTACGAGGCTTCGCTGGAATCGCTGGCGGCTCGCTCCGTGCCGACTTGGTTCGGGGATGCCAAGTTCGGCATATTCGTTCACTGGGGTCTGTTCTCGGTGCCGGGGTTCGCGCCGAGGGGGAGCTATGCCGACGCGCTTCGCGACGACTACGACCATGCGATGACCCGGAACCCGTATGCCGAGCAATACATGAACATGATGAGGGATCCCGGGGGACCGACAGCCGAATACCACAGGCGGCATTTCGGAGACTTGCCGTATGAGGGCTTCAAGGCCATGTTCGAGGAAGGGCTGAAGGACTGGAGCGCGGACGAGTGGGCCGAGACGTTCCGCAGGGCGGGCGCGCAGTACGTCGTGATGGTTACCAAGCACCATGACGGGTTCGCGTTGTGGCCGACGGAGGTGCGTAATCCGCATCGCCCCGGCTGGTTCGCCGAGCGTGACCTGGTCGGCGAGCTGGCGGCGGCGGTCCGCGAGCGGGGGATGAAATTCGGCGTCTACTACTCGGGAGGGATCGACTGGACCTTCCAGTCGAAAGTGATGAAGACCCTCGGGGACTACATCTACTCCCCGCACGCCAGCGGCTACCCCGCGTACGCCGACGCGCAGGTGCGGGAGCTCATCACCCGCTACGAGCCGGACATCTTGTGGAATGACATTTCCTGGCCGACCGGGCAGAAGCAGTTGTTCGCATTGTTCGCCCACTACTACAACACCGTGCCGGACGGTGTCGTCAACGACCGATGGCAGACCGCCTCGTGGGGCAGGACGGTGATGCGCTCGAGGCTCGCCCGCGCTGGTTTCGACCTGCTGATGAAGCAGCTGATCAAGGCGAAGCAGGATTTCGTGCACAGTGCCCCGGCACCGGTCCTGCCGCATTCCGATTTCACCACCCGCGAATACACCCGGTTCGACACGACTCAGACGAGGAAGTGGGAGGCCACCCGAGGCATCGGCAACTCGTTCGGCTTCAACCGGAACGAGACAGACGCGGATTACGCGTCCTTCGAGCAGGAGCTGTTCCCGGCTTTCGCCGACGCCGTCGCCAAGAACGGCAACTTACTGCTCAATGTCGGCCCGAGCGGCGGGGCGGGCATCATCCCAGCGGTGCAGCTCAGCCGACTCGGCGCCTTCGGTGACTGGCTTCGGGCCAATGGCGCAGCGATCTACGACACCAACCCGTACGACGAACCGCAGGGTGCGACGACCGACGGGCTGCCGGTGCGGACCACGCGCAGCGGCAGTGCCGTCAATGTGGTGGTGGTCGGATACCCGAGGGGACGCGAGGTGGTCGTGCAGGGACTCGCGCTGCCGGGCTCGGCGGGCACATTGCTGGCAGACGGGAGTTCGGTGCGAGTGGACCGGCGTGGCGGTGACACCGTCCTCAGGTTCTCCCGTGATTTGGACTCGGTCTACTCTCCAGCGGTGGCCATTCCGCTGTCGTGAGGATTGTTGCGCGAAATGGTTGCGACCGGGCCGAAGAGATGGAGGACGCTGTGACCAGCACTGCGGATGGATCCATCCCGAGCCTCCGTCGGGGGCAGATCATCGACAGTGCGATCGAGCTGATCGCCGAAGTGGGGCATGCGCGTACGTCGCTGTCGCGGATCGCCGAGAAGGCGGGCGTCTCGAAGGCCGCGGTGCTGTATCACTTCACGAACAAAGACGAGCTTCTCGACGAGGTGCTGAATCGCGTCATCGGAGGTCTGGTCGAGCAGGTGGAGAGCGCCGTGCACGCGGCGGGCACACCGGCCGAGGCGGTGAGCGCCTACATCCGGGCGATGATCGGCCATTTGACCGCCCATCCGGCCCACGTCCGGGCGATCACCGAGGCATTGGCCATCGCGGAGCTGGCCGGGCACCAGACGATCCGAGCGGACGCGTCTCGGTGGAAAGTGCTGGCAGAGCTGCTGGCCGCGGGACAGGCGGCGGGTCAGCTGCGCGACTTCGACGTGAAGACGACGGCCGTGGTGATCGGAGGGGCGATCGACGGTCTCGTCGGCCAATGGCTTGCGGAGCCCGATTTCGATCTGCGGGTGGCAGCGGACGAACTGGAGACGCTCGTCCAGCGCGCCATCACTATCTGATGCCCACATGTCGTTCCGGCACGTTCGGCGCTGGGCGATCTTCCTCCTGCCTCAGCCGGCCGAACCGTGGCGTTGCTGGAATCGTCGCTCGAACGCGGCGGTGAATTCCGCCGGAGGTACGGAGGACGACGACTGCTCGAACGTGCCGTCGTCGGCGACGTAGAAGATCGCCCGGGCGGATGCGGGTGCCACTGCAGGTGCAGGCACGTGCACCATCCAGCCGACGCTGAAGCGCTCGGCGGTCAGCTGAGCCAGCGGATATCCGGTGGTATCCAATTGTCGTCCGGTGATGTAGTCCCGCACCCGGCTGATCGCCTGTTCCGCGGGCATCGGCTCCGGCACCGTCGACATCAGACCGGCGACCGAGTACTGGTAGAGCGCACCATCGATGTCGAAGCGCCCGTCATCGCCGAAGACCGCGACCAGCGTCTTGCGGGTTACCACGCCCGCCTCGGCGGCGGACATCAATGCTCTGATCGCGTCCGGGGCGTCCTTACCCTTGCTGTCGGCGAGGATGCTGGCCACGATCCCGATCGCGGTGTCGCGCGTCCACATGCCAGGCACCGCCGGAGCGCATTCGTGCGCCGCAGGGGACTGCCCGCGATACCAGCGCCCCGCCTCCCACCAGTAGCAGAACGACAGCAAGCCCGAAGCCGCGCGCGGGTTCAACACCGGGTCGGCCACCCACTCGGGCGCACCGCCATAGAGTTCGGGCATCGGTGCGCCACCGTTGTACACCGCGTCCAACGTGGGCGCGTTCCACACGCCACCCGACAACACGGCCCGCCCGCCCGGAAGCACATGCAATGTCGATCCGCCGCGTGCGGTGCCCTCGAACAGGCCGACCCAGGGCAGCATCCGCGGCCCCCAATCCGACTTCGCGGCCACGAACGCGGCCGCGATCGTGGTCCACCGCGTCCACATCTGCGGGAACGGCGGAAACTCGTTCTCCGCGAGCACCGCCCACACCTGTTCGGACCGATCGGCGCGAGCCTGGGCAGCCGCCTGTTGCGGGGTGCGTCGCTGCCGGTCGTCGTGACCGATATACGCGGCCAACCACACCGGTACTTTGTCGCGCGGGTATGCCTCGAGGTCGGCGCGATACGCCTCAGGAACGAACAGCTGCCCGTCCGGGAAGGGCTCGTCGCCGTAGTCGTAGGCGGCCTCGATCTCGCCCGAGCTGGTCATCGTCACCAGCAATCGCCACCACGGTCCGGCGCTCGACTCCGCCGCGATGGCCCGCAACTCCCGGACCAGCGCGACCACAACCTCTGGTGGATCGACCGACATCGCCTGTTCGCCGATGGAATACACGAGACGGGAGATCTCACCCGCCACCGTGATCGAGAAGACCCCGTCCACCCGCTGCCACCCGGCAGGTGCGGTCGTCACTAGCGCACGGGCGAGTGGATGCTCAGCGGTCAATCCACCGGGTTCGTCTGCCACGTCGTTCTCCTCATCCGTGCTGAGTGGCTCGCCACCACGCAATTCCAGAGCTGAATATTGCCATCGGTTTCGCGCCTGATGTCACTGCGGAACCGCCTGTCCGTGGAAGCTTCCGCCGCACTCCCAAGCGCGTGGTGGTCGGCTGTCGGTGGTCAGACCACGACCGCCGTCAACACGATGCTGTCCTGGACGAGGAACCGGCCGTGCAGTGTTCGCGGCAGCGGCGGCCCGCCGTCGACGGTGCTGCGGTCGTCCACCAACAGCTCCGCGGTGAAAGTGCGAGTCTTCGGATCGACGGTGACGAGCGTGTCCTTGATTCGCAGTCCTTCCCGTTCGGTCAGCGGGAACCAGGCCTTGAAGACGCTTTCCTTGGCCGAAGCCAACAATCGGAGCCAATGAATGCCGTCCCGGGTACCCATCTCGGCGAGCCACGCCTGTTCCTCGTCGCGAAAGTGGGCTTCCACATCGTCCAGCGCCACATTGTTCTCGGCATCCACCCCCACTGAACGGAACCGGTCGGCCGAGGCCGCCACCGCCATCGCATAGCCGTTGGTATGAGTGATGCTGCCGACCACTCCATCCGGCCAGCGCGGCATCTTCCGCAGCTGGCGAGTCACGGCCGTGGAATCCTGCAGGATCGGAGTGTCCGGCAATCCCAACTTGTGCATTGCTCGCCTCGCGCAGGTTCGCCCATTGGCGAGTTCTTTTAGCCGCTTGCCGGTCTCGCGTCCCGTCAGCAACGTCTGCTGCTCTTCCGGCAGTAGCACCGCGGTCGGATCCTCGCCGACGATCTCCGCCGCCATCACCCCGGGGGGCAAACCGAGACCGTCGACGAGCATGCCCACGCCACCGGCTGGTTGCTCAGGTGTGTGCCTGCCAGTCGTATGTGGAGCCCCGGTCGGTCGGGCAGGGTGGTGCTCGGTGGAGCCGTCCCCGGCGGGGCCGGGCGGATCAATAAGTGGGCGGCTACCCAGGCTGCTGTCCACTCCCGGGAGCGCCGCAGCGGTGTTTCGGCAGGCCGCACAGTTATCCAGGTGCTCCTTGACCTCGGCCCCGACCTTTCGGCCCAGACCTCTGAGTACCCACATGCCGAGCTGCTCCGCTGTGGAGCGGCATGACTTCGGCAGGTAATGAGATAGATCGTGGAGCAATACCCGGCCGGCTACTACACCCGTGCGGCGTAGGTATGGACCGACGACCAAATCCAAGTACTGCTGCTCCCACCGTTTGCAGGCGATCTTGGTGAAGATGACATAGGTCAGATAGCGGTGGCGCAGGAACTCGGGCGACTGCGACGGGAAGTCGCGAGAGGCGGGATAGTGCACGCCCCACAGTGCATCCTGGCCGTACAGCCCATCGCGGCCGTTCAGCCCATCGTGGCCGTTCAGCCCATCGTGGCCGTTCAGCCCATCGTGGCCGTTCAAACTCAGCCACAATGCGTACTCTTGCGGAGTGAGGACAGGATCATGCTCCGCCCCCATGAGGGTGTAGCCCCTTCCATAACGTCCCGCCACCATCAGGTTGTGACCTTCTGCGCGCAGCAGTCGTCCCCCGTTGTAGGACAAGTTTCCCCGGCGAATCTCGTCGGTCTGAGGCAGCTCATCCATGGACACCGCCGCCAAGAACCGCCCGAAGGGCGTTCTCAGGTCCACATTGGCGGGAGATGCCTCGCCTACCGGCATGCTAACCGGCATGGTCCGGTACTTCCCGGCATCGATCTCCCCACGGCCCGGAATGACCCGGCGTTGCTTCAGCAGCAACGGTCCGGGCGTTGCATTGGGCGCCTTCAGCCATATCTCGGCTGCGAGCGTCAACCGTACGGCTACGCCGAGCGTCTTATAAACCGGGGCCCGTAGAGTCGCCCGCCTCCTCATCCAGTCTTTTCGCTCTTCGCTTTCGAGCCACGCAAGGCCGGATAACTCCCCCTCCCGTGCCCTCTCGAGGCTCCAGAAGTACCAGAAGCTTTTCCTGTACGGAAGCAGCTCTTCCATAAGCTCTTCGAGAGTCGGATCGGCGGGTATTACATGGGCATCGGGCACTATCAGGCTGCTGGTCGGGTCGGCGGGCACTATCAGGCCGGCCGGAACGATCCGAATGCTGCCGTTGCCGGCGGTTTCGCGCGCGGACAAGATCAGGCGGCTGCCGGTCGACGCGTCCGGCAATGGGGAACCCAGATGCTCTGGGCGTTCACGCTCACGGATCCCAGCTCGGCCAGGGGGCGCGGCTCCTCGTGCCGGACGGTGTGCAGGCCGTCCGCGTCGGGCGGGATGGGCAGTGCGCCTGTTGGCGGGACTCGTTGGTATGGGTTCGATCGACGGTTCTCGGACCGCTGCCTGCCCCTGGCCGGCGGGCATGTCCTTTGCGCCGCCCCAGCGAGGGACCCGGGGGTGAAGTTCGGCTTGGTTGCCCGGCCACGGTGGTGGCGGCTGGCCGGGGAGCCAGAGCGGATGTTGGGGCTTGGGCTTGTCGGGAAGGTGCGCGAGCCGGGGTCCGTGGGGCAAGGGCTGCGTCGACCCAGGTTCCCATCCGGTCATGTCGAGGGTGCGGCGCCATTCCAGAACCGGGCTCCACATCGGATCCCAGTCATCGACCGAGGTTGCGATCCGGCCGTGACCCGCGCATGCCGAGCGCTGCGGCGGACTGGTTGTGGTCGCCCGATAGATCGTGATCTTCTCGGATTCGCCCGCGTCGGAGATCTTCGACACGTCGGGGCCTCGAAGGGCTCCCACGGACAGCTCCGGAGTTTGACGCGGACGAACGACGGTTGCGGCTTCGGAACCGTCGTGCTGGTATCCGAACGGATCATGCGAGCGGCGGGGAGTCGCTGAAAGCGTGGCCAGTGCCGGGCCCGTCCATGCCTTGGCGTTGACCTCGACGATCGCCACCGGTACAAGCGGGCGTGCTTCTCCGGTGACATAGAAGTGCGGGGAGTAGGACCGCCGGAACTGGTCGGCCTCGAAGAACAGGACGTATCCCCGGTGCCCCGGGCTGGTCACCGTTTCGCGATCGGCTCGCCCCAGCAAGAATGTCTCCACGATCTTGGTGCGATCGGGTGAATAGTGCTGGCATCCACCGGAACTGTTGCCCGGCCACACGCACAAGCCGAAGAACAGCGCCCGGTTGATCTCGGTCGTGCCGAATGCCCGCACGTCCGCTTGTGATGTGCCGAGCCAGGTCGCGAACTGGAACGGAAGCTGCGGAACAAGCAGGGGGAACGGGCGATAGCTACCGTGCGCGACATAGCCGTCGGCGAGGAACTGCTCTACGACGCCTCGGTTGCCGTCTGGCCGTGATCCGGCACGGATCAGCGGTGGCAAGTGTCCGGTCTCGTGCGCGTCGGCGATATAGAGCCCGGGCCCATCCTGGGCCGGATTGCCGGGCTTCCGGTTCGGCCGTTCCCCGACTCCCCTTCCTTCTGGGTTCGGGCCTTTGACATGGAGTGGGCCGAGTGGTTGCACGGGCGGCTGTGGCACCGCATTCGGTTGGTTGTTCCATGCTTGGGGGTCGAGGGCGTCGATTCCGACCGCTGCGCGGTTATCGGGTATCCGGCCCTGTGGATTTGCCGGGTGTGCCGGTGCTCGATCGGTTACGGGGTCCGGTTCGGCGGGGTTGTCTCCGGTCGACGCGTCTGCTGTTGGTGCCGGTGCCGCAGTTGCGGGTGCGGTCGGGGCCTGGTCTGTGGTGTCGGCTGGTGACGTCTCGTGCCCTGGTCCGGGTGTGTGCCCAGTTGGATCGGTGCTGGATCCGAATCCAGGGTTCAATTTCAATGTGATGAATCGTGGCCGGTACTTCGACACATTGTTGAGGACGCCCTTGAAGTTCAGGCTGTTCACGTTGTAGCTGACGATCAGTGTGTCTCCGGACCGGAGATCGGGATGCTCGTGAGCGTTATAGGCGTATACGTTCGGGTCGCCGAATGAGCCAGTGGCGCCGGCTTCGGGCGCCCGGTAGACCAGAGTCGGCGAGGTGAACGGGCCGGTCGGCGAATCCGCCAGGTAGGCCCAGATCTCGGAGTTGAACACCGTTGTGGTGTCCTGGGTGATCAGTAGGTAGCGGCCGTGCCAGCGGGTCACACTGTACTCGTTGGCTACGCCGGGCATGATGCGGGCGGAATCGTTTTCGTTTGCCGACCAGCCAGTTCCGTCGAAGAACTCCCATGGTGCGCGAAGGTCGTCGCCGCGTACCCGGGCCACGTGCATGTACTTGTCGGTGCCCGATTCCTCAGTGCCGTAGACGTAGGTGTGGGTGCCGTCGTAGTCCAGCCACGCCGACCACGCGACCCCCGCGTTCGAGGGCATAGGAGTGGTGTCGATCAGGCTGAGGTCCTCGGCGTTGAATCTTGCCAGCAGGTTGTCAACCCAGGTGATGTTCATTCCGCGGCCTTTACGGAGGAACCGGATGAACATGATGTTCACGGTTTGGCCGGTCACATATCCGCCGCCGAGCCAATAGAATTCGCCGCGGTCGGCTTGGATCACCGGTCTCGGGACATCCGCTGTCCCGTTGTGCACCGTCGACAATTCACCGTGGTGGTCCACCACGAACGCGTTGTTCACCATCTTGAAAGGCCTGGGTCTCGACCCATCCGGATTCACCGCTCCGAGGAACACATCGGAGAACATCCACAAATGCCGGCCGTCCGGTAATAGCCGCGAGTACGTGCTGTCCGCGCCCGTCCACTCGCCACCGGTGTCGCCGTACGATGCGAACATGGTCGTAAGTTCCTCATGGGGAACCGCTTCGATGACCAGCTCCACCTCTTCGGGGGATACGATCTTCACGTTCTTCTCGTGAGCGACATACGCCATGCCGGTGGTGCGCTGGGGTACAGCTCCCTCGTTATCCCGCCGCTTTCTTCCGGGGGGTGAGGTGTCGGAGTCGGCAGGTCCCGGGCCATTCGGCGTGGCTGGGGCGGGACCATCGTCCTTGCGCGATTCGCTTGCCGTGTCTTCGATCCCCCGTGGGATTCTCACTCCGAACCAAATTGCACCCTTCATGACGAGCTCGCCGAGCTGGGGGTTGTCGCCGGTGGTCATCACGATCTCCCGAGGCGACGGGTAGTCGTGGACCGGTCCCTCGAGTCTGTTCAGGAGAGTGTCCAGCTGCTCCTCATCACCGGACGTGGCCTTGGTTCGGATCTTTCGGATGCTCCGTCTCACGTTGTCCACCGATATGGTCAGCAGCACCGGTTCGGGATCCCACGTAAAGTCCTTTACCCAAACGACGCTACCGTCCTCGCCACCGGCCTCGATGTAGATCCGTTCGACTCCGGAACGGAGATAATAGTCTTCTATCGCTGCGGCGAAGGCAGTCGAGAATCCTTTTCGGCGTGCATCTTTCTTGAGCTCGAGCGAAATGTTGTGGACGACTATCCGATTCTGATCGTCGCGATAGATCGTCCGTTCCAGCTCGCCCACCTGGACATGATTGTCGTCGAAGATCTTTCCTGACATCGCGATGACGACGCCCCCTGCCAGCCTGATGCCGGTAGACAGAATTGGTGCGCCGGTCGTCGTCGTGCCAAGGATTTGGTCGTCAGCGTAATCCGACGGGTCCGGAACTACATATGACGCGTCGATCTGTCGCACATGGTACGGGCCATATCGCCCTTCGATGCCGCTGAGCTTCCTCGTCAGAACGTCGTCGTCGCGATCCTCGGCGCGGACGTCCAATAGCTCTCCGAATGGTGGGACCGATGACAGTTCCGGGAACTCGGTGGCCGTCGATTCGGAACTGCCCGTGGCCACATCGGTTTCGCTGGCTGCGCTTTCGTGAGCTGCCGGTGTTTCCCTGTGTCCGCGCTGTCGCTGCGCCCCATGGCCGCCTCGATTCTCGGCCGGCCGGTGGTTCGCCGCGTCCAGCACTCGGCGTGCACTTGGCGAGGGTTCGACCGCTGTCTCTTCCCTGGGCGACGACTCGGGTTCGATTCGTTGTCCATCGGGCTCGGTCTGGGAGGCTGCTGGTGGAGCGTCGTGCGGTTCAGGCTGTTGCGGTGCCGCACGTCCGTCTCGATTCGCGGCTGGCGGGTGGTCCGGTCCCCATTCTCGGCCGTCGTCGGGGTTGTGGTGGAAGGCCAGTGCGGGATCGAGTCTGGGGAACCCGCGCCTATGTCCGAACGGTTGACGATGCTGCCGGAGTGGGGGGAGGTCGAGTGCGGCGCGTTCGTCGACGGCGTCGTGGAAAGACACTGTTGGGCCTGACTTCGGCCCACTGCCGCCCGGGCTCGCCTTCGTTCCGGTCGGGTTGCTCTCCTGAGCCGACCGCGTCGTCTCACTGGCGGTGGGCTCGGTGACGGCATCTGGCCCAGTGGGTTCCTGCGCAGGCGGCCCGGCATCAGGCGATGTGCCATCGTTCGGTGCTGGTCTGCCGTTCTCGCCGAAGAACATTGCGTCCACGCCCGGCAGATCTGGCGATTCCGCTGACGGAACGTGGTTGGCCCGCAACACGCCTTCGCCCGGATCTCGAAGCTCCACCCGGTCGGTCCCGCTATCGGCGACACGGCGCACCAGCAAGTAGGGGCCGTCGTCCTCGACTACCAGCGCCGATATTCCGTCACCCTGCCGGTCGCCATGGCTGTCCAGCGACTGTCCCCACTCCCTGAGCCGGGCGATGACCTCGTCGACACCGTTGAAATGTCGCAGCCGCCCGCCGGTCGCGGCTTCCACAACGCCTGCTGTCGTGTCTTCAGGGCGGAGACGAGCAGGCACCACAATGTCGTCGCGGCTGGTGACGTCCCGGAAGTCCTCCAAGAGCAGCAGAACATGCCGGCCGTCCTGGGCCACTGCGGCCTCTCTCTTCGCCCACTGTGCCAAGGTCTGCGCCGGTGAGGACCCATCACGGGTCACTGTCAGCCAGTGCAAGATCCGCGCTGGATGGGTCAGCGCCAAGAACGATTCCACCGCACCGGCTCTCGCCCCTTCCGCAAATCCCTCGCTGGGATGGAATATCTTTGCCTCGGGGTTCGGATTCTTGAATGCGTAGCCGGGGAGTTCGGCCAGCCATTCGTCGAATCCGAGATTCGCCGGTATCAAACCCTCGTCGAGATAGAGCTGGTGGGCAACCCGCATGATCTCCAGCGCCTGAGTCTGCAGTTTCCAGTTGTCATAGGCCGCTATCACGTGGATGAACTCGTGATGAGTAGCCTGGCTGACCCAGTCCTCCCACGACTCCGCGAGATAATGATCCGATTGATACTGCGCCCAGTCCTGCGCTAATTCCGGATCGGTGAACATGCCCTTGTTGAGCCTGACCGACGTGAAATGGTCTCTGGCATCGGGGGTCGTGGACCCGAAAGACTCGGTTACACCCCACTCCTCGTCGATGTCGTCGAACCCGTAGTCCCGCAGGGCGAACCGGCCTCCGTGTTCAGCGATCAGGGCGCGCAGCTTACGGTCTGCGGACTCGACGGCGGCTAGAGGGACAGCCGGATCTTTCCACCCCAGCATGCGTATTTGGTGATCGTCCTCCAGTCTGCGGACAACATCAGCCTTGGCCTCGAGGTCTCCCATCGGCCGGGTATCGGTGACCGCACCGTTGCCCTCGGCCGCCCGCGGTTCGTCGAATCGTGCGCGGACCTCACCCCATTGCTCGACAGTCCAGCTGGTGGCCGAACCGAGCGGCGCCAGCACCTCTGCGCCGATCTGGTCCCGGCTGTACAGCGGCACATACCATTCGAACTCGACGGCGACCTCGCGTGGTGGACGGTATTGATTCACCTCGAATGAGATATGCAGCGATCGGGAACCCGCAATCGTGGGCATCCGCAGTGTGAGCGTTGCCCTCATGTCGTGCAGGGCCTTACTCTGTTCGGAGCCCGGAACGTTCGCACTTTGCAGCGCGTCGCTATAGCTCGTCATATACCGCACTGCGTTGAGCCCGGCCGCGCGTACCAGCTCGGAGGCCGCCTCGATGTGAGCCGGATCTTGCCAGCCCTGCTCGCGCATCATGTCACCGACGGCCGTTGCCACCGCCTCCACGTCCTCCTCCTCCCGCAGGCCATCGGATGCGAAGAACGGGAGGAAATCGAGGGTCAGTTCCGGACCCAGAAGTCCCGCATTCGTCGGCAGATCCCGTACCGCGGCCACGGCAGCCTCATCCGGCCAGGGATTGGACAGCAGGTCCGAGTAGCGCACTCCGTTGTTCGGGCGATTCGAGTTCGAGGCCACGGGATAGTCCGGCACCGAACCGATATCAGCTGTGGTGGCAGCGTCTTCGGTTGGCTGCTGGGCCTGTGGTTCGGGTTCCCGGTCGGGCCGTCCTCCGACTCCCCATCCTTCTGGGTTCGGGCCTTTGACATGGAGTGGGCCGAATGGTTGCTCGGGTGGCTGTGGCACCACATTCGGCTGGTCGTTCCATGCTTTGGGGCCGAGGGCATCGATTCCGAACGCTGCGCGATTTTCGGTTATCCATCCCCGTGGATTTGCCCCTGGTGCTCGGTCGGCACCGGGTGCCACGACCTTGCCGGTGCTGTTCGGCACGTTGTCTGTTGGCGCCAGTTCCGCCGTTGCGGCTCCGGCCAAGTCCGCGGTGCCATCCGGTAAGGTTCCATGCCCAGCATCGCCCGGATGCGGATGCCCCGGCACCCCGCGTACACCTTCGGTGGGAGCCTCCCGTGTCCCGGGATGATCGTCGTTACCGATGATTCGTTCTCGCTTGGCGACCGCCACGATCTGCTCTGGGTCACCGTGGACGCCGAGTTTGACCCGGATGCGGTCGAAGCTGTGATTCACCTTACTCAGCGCGATACCGGCGGACTCTGCGATCTGTCTGCGAGATAGGCCTTGCGCGGTGAGCTCGAGCACTTTGACGTCGGTATCGGACAGACCATGACCTCTGGGCGGTATCGGCGCAAGAAGCGGGGTCGGCGTCTCCGCGTCAATCGTCACCGGCTGACTCGCGGACGTGGTCGGCCATCGGTCTCGACTCGTCACCTTCGTGCCCAACCCGCGGGTGCTGACCAAGTATCCCTCAGCGCTCAACCGCCGATAGGCCTTCTCCACCGGTCTTCTCGACGTGTACAACAAGGCGCCGAGTTGCTCGGCCGTAGGCAGCATCCGACCTGGGGACAGCTGGTCTGACAGGAGCGCATGACGCAACGCAGACGAGACCATGAGGACTATGTCGCCCCCGGACGCCTTCAGCAACTCCTCTTTCGATGCCTCCGCGGTGAAGATTTCCAGCAACTCTTCGGGAGTCACCGGTGAACCGACGTCCGATGGCGGTGTGCTGGGCCATTCGTCGCGGCTCGCAATCGTCGTTCCGAACCCACGCTGGATCACCACGTAGCCCTCATGGGCGAGCTGCTGATACGCGATATCCACCGGGGCTCTGGACGACAGGCCCAAATGCTCGGCGAAGGCATCGTCGGCGGGCAGCATGCGGCCTTCGGCCAGTCGACCCGACAGAATCGTTGCGCGCAACCGCTGAGTCAGCGCCTCAGACCAACTGATCCGGCTGACATCCTGCGCGAACGTAGTCCTCGACCCGGTTGCGTCGAGGGCCTCTAGCAGCTCTGCCGGGGTCACCGGGAGGATCTTTGCGAAAGCGTGCACGGCGCGGCGCCGCAATGACTTGGCAGCGTCGGCCGTACGGTTGGCGCTGATCGCGGCCGTCGCGTCGGCAACCGGCAGACCCTGCAGGAAACGGAGCTCTAGGTACTGCTCATAGTCGGGGTTGCCGAGTTGTTTGATGGTGCGCCGCAGCCGTTTCAGCTGGCGCTCGTCCGCATGGGCGGCTGCGTCCACAGCTGCCTTGGCAGCTGCTTTGACCGCCGCCAATGCCGCACCGTCCGGTTGCGGTTCTGCCGAGCCCTCGATTAGGCCCTCGGGCGTCGCGGAGGCGGACTCCGCGGCTGGTTGCGTGTGTGCTGCATCCGCATCGGGATCATCGGGGGACGCCTCGGCTTCGAGTGGATTCGGGATGACGACAGCAGTGAGAATCGTTCCGTCCACGGTGAATCGGCCGGACACCTCGGTCAGCGGCCGTCCGGATTCGGTAACGGCCGGTGTCAGCAGACGGGCGTGATGGGCCGGTTCGTCGGCGTTGGAACGTATTGGGGCCGGCTCTTTTTCACCGTGGCCAGGAGAAGTCGCGGCATCAGAATTGCGGACCTCGAACCATACGGCCTGGCGCCAGCCCGGCTGTGAACGTTCGAACAGGTCCACACCGGACCGCGCAAGTCCCGAATCGCCCTCTGCCGTAACCGGACCGGGCAGGGCGGCGACGTGATCGCGCGTCGTGTCGAGCAGGGTGACGCGCAGCATGTCGGCGGTGGTCTCCGCGGTAACCTGCACCTTTCCTTTGCGCTGTACCAGCGCGTCGGTCACCATCGCAGTCAGTGCGGAACAGGCGGCCATCGCCTGCTGGCGTGACAAGTTGGGAAACTCCGCGGACAGCCAAGCCGTGGCGTCATCGGCTGCCGCGGCTGCCGCCTCGGAGTCGTACTGGGTTTCCTCGACGCGCACGACAAGTTCGGTTCGATGTGTCCGCGCGTCGGTGGTCTGCGCATGTCGGGTGGTCGACGCCGGGGTGTCCGCCAGCGGCCGTGTGCTGCTGCTGTCGGCCCATGCGGCGCCGGACTCGGACAGCCAGGTGGTGATCTTTTCGTGCAGTGCGCCGAACGCCGCGCCGGCCACGGCCGGATTCGATCCCAGACGGGCCATGGTGTATCGGGCGGTGTCACCGCGCTCGTTCAGTGTGATGGTGGCCGAGGCCGAATCGTTGCCCATCGGATTGATATCGAAGGTGAGCGACATGCCGTCGGTTGTCGACTCGAGGCCGGTGAGATCCGCCCAGAAGACTACGTCATCGCCTTGCCCTTGCTGGACGACGCCGTAGCCGGCGATCAGTCGGTGAGCGTCTCGCCCGCGGCTGCGCAGCAGCTGATCGAGCGGCATCTCCGACGTCCGGCCGCGCCACAGCGCACCCTGGCGCTCGTTGCCCAGCTCGTCGAATGCGCATCTGCTGAGATCGGCCTTGTTCTGCAACAAAGCGGCCAGAATATTGGCGGGGATCATCGGGTCCTCGTTCCACTCCCCGAATTCCCAGAAGAACGCCTCGATCTCCGTGGGCCGACCGCTCACCTTCCATGTCCCGAAGCCGATCACGTCGTCGAGTGAGCCGCCGTCCTCGACGAACGCCGCAAGCAGCTCATCGTGCCAGCAGTTCGCGGTGACGAACGTTTCCGTCGACAGCAGCAGGAATGGCTGACCCTGTTCGTTCTCGGTGTGGTAGGGCTCATCGTCCGGTCCGAGGAACGACCCGTTCGAGTCCACTGTCGGCCGAACCAGTTCGACCTCGGATGCGCTGACAAGCGGGATGGTCGGCGGGGTAACCGTTTTGTATCCCGTATCACCCGGCCTTCTACCGTCGTCCGGGGCTCGGTGTGGCTCATCGTCTTCGGGGGGTAGTGCGCCGGCATCGGCTGGTCGTAGGGCCCGGGCGCGTGTCATGTCAGGGTCGGTGGGAGCGAAGTCTTCCAGCTGTTGCTGTCGGGATTCCAGGGTGCTGCCGTCATCCTGGCGGGTCAATCGCAGGACGTGGGTGGTCTGTGCCGTGAACGGCGGGTTCTCGGGGGCGAACACCGCTTTCGGTTGCGCTGCTTGCCGGTCGTGGATCCAGATGTGTGTGCCGTCGTTGTGCAGCAGGAACAGGTGTCCGATTGCTTCGCCGACTGGGCGGGCGTTGACCAGCATTCCCGCGCCGGGCCCCAAATCGGTCATGAGCTGCGCTATTTCACTGAATCCGCCATCGATCCGCTGGTGATGCGTCCCGGCCAGCCAGGACACCGCTGCTGGTGGTACGGGTCCGTTCTCCGCTACTGGTTGCTGCACGTCGAATCCGAGGTCCCGGGCATCCGCGAAGGCTCCAACCACACACGGGTGGTCTACGGCGCCGACCGAGGGCTGAGGGACGCCTGCGGCGGCCCCAGCGGCTGTGGTCGCCTGTGCGGTCATATGCTTCATCAGCAGCGAATAAAGCACTCGCTGCCCGTCGGTGGGCTTCGGTCGCTCTCCGTCGACGGGATCCCCCGATTTGAGTACCACTGCGATGACTGACTCTGCCAGAGCTGCTCTCTCGTCCAAGTGCAGATCTCGGAAGGGCGACGAGTGATCATCGCGGTAGCGAGCGTGGCGACTGTGTGTCTTGAACTGCGCCCTCAGCCATTCTCCGAAGTATTTTTCGTAGCCATAGCGCCCTTCGGCTCTTCCTTGGTGCCATCGGGTGAGCAACGCGGGAAATACATCATCCAAAATCGCGCTACCGGCGTCGGCTACCATGATCAATGCGAAGCGGTAACCGGCCTCGTCGAACGATTCACGAGGCTTGAACCTGAATCCATTGACATAGTCGGTGGGATACTTCTCCATGAGATACGTTTGGTTAAGGATTATCTCATTCGCACCGTCGATGGAGTTCTCGTCCGGCGTTGCCATTACCGAAATGTCCATCTGGCGAAAACCTGCCGCGTGGATTTCGACACCGGGGAAAAAGTCACCCATGGCGCGGAGCCCATCGAAGAAGCCCCGGACCTTGTACACCTCGCTACCCTGAATATCGGCCCCTATCACCGGGATGCCGCGTTCGGCGGTGAACGCCGCGGCAAGATCTGGCACATTGTCGTAATCGCGGCCCCTGCGCATCCAGCCGTACCGGTCGAACTCCGGCACGGCAGTATCGGGGAGATCCAGCGACTCCGGGTCGCTGCGCAGTTGCGCGAACAGCAGCCGATACAACGTCCGCGCCGCGTCCGAGGCGTTGTCCCATCCGTTGACCACCACGTCGGCTGTCGCCGCCCGAGCGGCCCGCTGCATATCGAAGCGTTTCGACAAAGCACGTCGTCCGAGGTGAATCGGGCTGCGGGGCTTGATGACAGACTCGCCGAGCTGGCCGCGCACCCACTCCTCGAACGCGGTCTCGTCATCGACTCCCCGCTCAGACCGAGACCTTATGTAGTGGTCGAAGAGATACTGGAATCCACGCTCCCGCACCACGGCGACACCAGTGCCGTACTGGAATCCGCGATGCCGCTGCACGCCGACACCAACGTCGACGAGAACACCACCGATCGCGCCGACAACCGACGCATAGAGTTTCTGGCCGCCAGGTTCGGACGGTGTTCCGATCAGCCGCGGGTCGACGGTTATCGACTCGATGAAAACCTGCCCATGATCGTTGCGATGCGCCGCGACATCGACGCCATTGCCACCAGAGACTTTGCCGACCGTGACGACGGCACCATTCTGTACGACGAACCGTGGATATTCGGTAACCATGTGGTTCAGTCCGCGAGCCACATTCCGGGACGCCTCCGGCCTGTCGTCGAAGCCGACCAGCTCCGCCTGCCACGTGCGCGACAACCACGCCGCGACTTCGACAGCCGTACCGCTGCGCAATACGTCCTCGTCGAGCCAGTCACCGGAATCGTCCAGTGCACGTGCCACACTGTCGGCCCGAGCATCGGAATCCGGATTTGCCACGGTGCGGTCGACGTTGTACTCGAACCACACCGTCTTGCCCCGGTCATGCAGTTCGACACCCCATCCATCGGCGGTGTCGTCCACCATGGTGATGCCTCGGCTCACCGTCCGTGCCGGGTCCAGCGCCGGCAGACGTTGGCTGTTGTCGGTGACCTCGACCCGCACCATGCCCCGATCGATCATCGTCGCGCTCACCCACGCATCCGAATCGGTATGCCGGAACACGTTGTCGACCAACGCCGAGAACGCAAGCTCCGGGAAAAGGGTCTCACCTCGTCCCGCGCCTGTGAGCTGGGCGATGGCATGGCGAACCTCGGCGACCAACTGTCGCTGATCCCGCCTGATCCGCACGCCGGTCGCCAGATCCAACGGCACGTCTCCACCGAAGGCATCGCCCTGGGTGAGGGCCCACCAGTCCTGCCGATAACTGGTCCAGAAGTCAATGGTGCGGAGGATGAAGCTGACTTCCCTGCCCGGCGGCGTCCGGCGCAACGTGAAGCCCCAGGCATCTACCACCCTCGACTCGATCAATCGCTCCAACTCCGGGACCCAGGGATCGTGCGGCGCCGGCACATCCGGCGTCGGCAACACACGGCCTTCGGCGGTGACGCGGAAGGGAGAGCCGGTGCGATCCTCGGCCATCGCTACTCGCGCACTATGGCTGTGCTGAAACGCATCGTCCAACAACGCGGAGATCAACCGAACAGCGAGAGGACCGTGTTCCGTCCTCTGCCAGACCTCTGGAAGGTGACTCCCGATGTCCCATTGGCCCAGCTCCCACTCCTCGCGGCCGATGGTTGTCTCATTCGATGCGGCCCTGTCTCCCGGCGTGGGACGACCCGGCACCTGCTTGCCCACGTCGAGTTGCGCGAACCCATCGATTCGGGATGCACGGTCATGGAACTCGGCATTCGCGTCCTGATAGCGCGAAACCGCCGCCTGCAACGCCCGATACTGCCGTTCGTGCCGCTTCACGGTCTTCGCGTCGTAGTGCGTGCGTTGCGGGTCGTAGTCTTCCAGGGTGTCTTCGTAGTCAGCGGAGCGAAGCGCTGCCAGAGTCTCCGAATACGGCGATGTCTCCACTTGATGGTCAGGATCGGCGAGATTCACAATGCCCAGATTCGGTCGCGGCTCCGAATTCCGCGCCGCCTCAACCTTCTCCACGACGGTGCGCAAATTCGACGCCGCGGCAACCCGGTTCGTCGATGCCTCGACCAGATGCATCAATCGCGTGTGCTGCTCGGTCCACTCCGATGCGAGCGGTGCATCGAGCAGCTGTCCAGCCGCGGCCACGGCGCGACGCGCGTCGTGATAGCGCAGCACCGCGTCCCGCAACACCATGGTCCGCTCAGCGACGACGTATTCAGGGGAGGGAGTGTCGCGCCAGGATTCGACGTAACGCTCCAGCCCGGCCTGGTGTTCGTCCATGGACCGCAACGCAGGCCACAGTTCTGCCGGGACCCAGAGCAGATCGAACTGCTCGGTCAGAGCCCGCCCCGCCGCCTCTTGTTCCGCGACCAAGACCTCGTGGTGCGACCGGACCTGCTCGGCGACGACGGCGTCGTGGCGGGATGCCTCGTCGGAGGCCGATTGCTTCTTCGACCACCGCGGCTTGTACCACGCCCGAGCGTCATCCGGCTTCGCCGATACCGGCGGCGGCTCGAGTCCACCGTCGTCCGGGGCTCGGTGTGGCTCATCGTCTTCGGGGGGAAGTGCGCCTGCATCGGCTGGTCGTAGGGCCCGGGCGCGTGTCATGTCCGGGTCGGTGGGTGTGAAGTCTTCTAGCTGTTGCTGTCGCGCTTTCAGGGTGCTGCCGTCGTCCTGGCGGGTCAATTGCAGGACGTGGGTGGTTTGTGCTGTGAATGGCGGGTTTTCGGGGTCGAATACCGCTTTGGGTTGTTCTGCTTGCTGGTCGTGGATCCAGATGTGTGTGCCGTCGTTGTGCAGTAGGAACAGGTGTCCGATCGCTTCGCCGACTGGGCGGGCGTTGACCAGCATTCCCGCGCCGGGTCCCAAATCGGTCATGAGCTGCGCTATTTCACTGAATCCGCCATCGATCCGCTGGTGATGCGTCCCGGCCAGCCAGGACACCGCTGCTGCTGGTACGGGTCCGTCCACGTCCACCGGTTGTTGCACGTCGTATCCGAGGCTCCGGGCATCCGCGAAGGCTCCCACCACACACGGGTGGTCTACGGCGCCGACCGAGGGCTGAGGGACGCCTGCGGCGGCCCCGGCGGCTGTGGTCGCCTGTGCGGTCACATGCTTCATCGACAGCGAATCGAGCACCCGATGCCCGTCGGTCGGCTCACCTTCTCCCACGACGCTGTCGGTATCAGTCGCCGCCCGCTCGCCGAGCACATCGTTGGCGGCGGCGAGAACAGTGGTGACGTCTCGGCGCTGCGGCGCTGGCGCCGGCCCGTGATCGACGACTGGCGACCGGGGTTCCTCGCCGAGGACTTCGGCGATCGTGTCCAGCACGTCGACCGGGCGGGCGGTGCCCGGCCCGTCCCCACTCGAGCCGGATCTACCGCCGTTACCCGCGCCTCCACCGGCGGTGTCCGGCTGCAGCTCCAGCGCCGCCCAGGTGACCGTGCCCGGACCCCACGGCATCGCCCCCACTCTGCTGGCACCCTGTGGGGCGAGCAGGTTCTGCACCTGCCATCCGTCGCCATCCGGTGCGGCACCCACCGGATCTCGATCGGCCACTGCCACCCGGAATTCCAAGCCCCGCAAGCCCATTGTGACTGCGCCGGTGAGCAATGCTTCGCCGCCCGGACGCAACACCAGGTTGTCCACCAGCTCGTTGGCCACCGACCTCGCAACCTGCCGGGTCTGGTCCCCGGCGAGCTCGTCGGGGACCTCCGCGAACACCCGCTCGATCAGCTCGGTGGTCTGTGCCAGCGCTTCCACCCCATCCACACCCGCCGTGAACAGGTACTCCGCGCGCGAGTACATGTCGGTCGTGCTGAACGACATATCGCTGGCGAGGACGGTGGCCTCGTTCCCGGCCGACCAATGTAGATCGACCAACCACCGATTGCGGTAGAACCGCATAGCCGCATCGGAATCCGGGTCCGATGCCGCCGTGCGCTGGAAGAGTTCGACCAGTGGGAAGGCATAACTTCCGTGCGGGACCTGCACCGTGACGGCCAGGACCTTCTCGCCCCGTGCGCCGGATACGTTCACGTCCACCTGCAAAGCCCGGTGACCGTCGATCCCGGCCGGGAGTTCGGACGCCAGCCGCGAGACCACCACCTCGGCAGCGGCGAGCTGATCGGCATCCGTCCAGCCATGCCGCACCATCTCGCCATCAGCGATCCGCCAGAGATCGGCCGCGATCGCGTCCGGGTGGTCGTCCGCGGTGATACTCAGCTGGGTCGTGGGCGCTTCTCCGGCTGGTCGATAGACCGCCCCCCATCGGGCTCCGGTGGCTTCGTGCTCGAACTCCAGGGTCAACAACCCCGACCGCGATGTCCGCGCTGTGAGCACAGTGTTCCGGTACCCGTTGCTCACCACATGTTTTGCCAGGACCTCTGCCAGGTTCCTCGCGGCCAGCGCGTCGTGTGGCGCGGCATTGCTGCCCAGCAGGTCGCCGACCAGCCGACGGGCGTCCATCACCGATTGCCGGTGCGGATTCAGCGACAGGACTTCGGAATTCACCACTGGGTCGTCGACCGCCGCCCCGGTCGTGTCACGGGCAGCCACGCTCACGATGTCGTCGGCGCGCTGGAACTCGCACACCACACGTCGGGATTCGGGCCACAATTCGGCCCGCCAGGCGGTTGCGCCGAGGTCCAGGGCCCGGACCATCTCCGGTGGCAAATCGTGGTTGCCGCGGTGAACGACGGTCACCTGCAGACCGTCGTTCGGCATCGCACTGACGGTGACTTCGGCGTCCCGCACGGTGGAACCTGCGACAGCGTCGGACACCAGCACGCCCACTGTGCCGGCCGCCGCGGTCCGCGCCGCTGCCGGCCACTCGGGCACAACCGTCTCGATCGCGGCCGTCGTTTGCGCGGCGGCATCGGGATCTCCCGCGGCGAGGATCAGAGCTGTCTTCTGTTCGCGCTGCGGGGTTTCGGCCGCGGAGTCGATCAGTCCGCCGAGAGTTTCGTCGACCGTGTTCTCCGGCTGGGTGTCGACCTGCCGCGCCAGGACAGTCAACTCCACGTGCCCGGGTGCAGCCTGGGCCGCCAAACGCAGGACACCGGTCGAAACTTCGAGCGAGGCGGCGGCCAGTCGATCTGCGCTCCGCACCGCCGCCGAGCGCAGTGCATCGTCCAGCCTGTCGGGTATCGGTTCGGCGATCAGGCGCCCGTCCTGCTCGGGTACTTGGGCGTCGCGATCGCCGAGGGCGGCAACCAAGTCCGCCGAGCTAGGGGTCCCGTCGCCGAACACGGCCCATGCGGTGTAGCCCCCCGGGTCGTACTCGATGCCATGGTGGTCGGCGTAGTCCGCGATCAAGCCCAGCCACGCGGCGTGCGCACCACGCACCCGCAAGTCGAGGCAAAGCGCCTCGCCGCCGTTCACCGCCAGTCGAGTCGCCACCAGCACCCCGTCGGCCTCCGGGTGGTTCACGACCGGGACCGCCAGCTCGTCGACGAGCAGCGTCAACCGGTCGATCTGCTCGTACGACCAATCTGGTCGATCGCCGATCAGGCGATGGAGCAGTTCGACCGCCTGTGTTCGGACCTGGTCGCGGTCCGCGTTCCACCCGATCTCCAGACTTCGCAACTCCGCTTTCCCCACCGCGGCCGCCTGCTCTTCCTCGGCCCGTTGCACCGGCTCGTGGACGGTGTCCCGATCCGATGGCTGCAACGTCTCGCCGTTGAGCACGCGGAATTCCATCAGCCGGCCGCCGGCTTCCCCCGAAACCTCGATCTGGAACCAGCCTGCCCGGCGCGGATAGTCGTTCCGGACCAAACGCTCGGCGGTGCGCTGCGAACTGAGGCGGCTGTCCTCGGGCCAGCCGGCGGTCAACTGCTCGACCGCCTTACGAACCCTCATGACATCCGTGTCCAAGGCTTGCTCCGGATCGATCGCCAGTGTGACCTGTAGTGACCTGCCCGCCTCGTGCCCGGGGCCGTCCGGATGCTCGGTCAGCATCATCCAGGTGTTCTGCTGTTCGCGGTTTCGTCCCTGCCCGATCCGCAGCACGTCGGTACCGCTCTCGGTCTGGGACATCCTGACGAAGCACCAACCCTCCTGGCCTGCGTCGAGGTCGGGGGTCAGCTGTTCCAACAGCCACGCGACCCGCCCGGCCTCCTCGATATCGGCCCAGCCTGACAGCATGGCGTCGACCTGCACGGGCAGTTCCCCGTCGACGCGCCGCACATCCAGGCTCCGCTCCACCCGGACTTCCGCCTCCGACTGCCGCTCGGTCAGAGGGACATAGCCAGCCACGCGCCGACCACGGCTATCCGACATCGCGACTTCGAGTTCCGCACCATACGGTCCATCGACCAGCCGGGCCGACAGCCGCGCGCTCTCGACCACACCGTCCGCGGGTATGGCATCGACCATCCGACGCGCCAGTAGGTGTCCCACCTCGACCGCTTCGGTGGACCGGCCGGACAGCACCTGGCCGACCAGTTCCTCCAGTCGCCGTTGTACGCCGTCCAGATCGTCGCCGGAGCGGTACTCGACCACCGCCTGGCCCGGCGACGGAACACCTTCCGCCTCGACGCCGATTGGCTCGGCGGGCTCGCTGTCGGGCCGCGGGTCGGGTCGCCCGCCCGGAGTCGGGCCGACGTCGGAGCTCTGGCCGGTTTGCTCGTCTGACGACTGCAGTGTGCTCGGGGTCGTGGTGTTCTCCGGCGGTACACCCGACTGTTCGCCAGCGGCCGGGGAGCCGATCGAAGCAGGCTCTCCGGGGTGGGCCGAGGACGCGGCATCATGATCGGCCTGGCCCGGGCCGTGAGGCGTTGTGCCCTTCTGTATGGCCGCCTGCTTGTTGTCGGCACCGGCACGAGCCGCCTCAGACCCCGTCGATGGGTTGCCTTGTGCCGGCATGGTGGAGGCCGATCGTCGGTTCCACGGTGTCGTGCTGCGGGGCTGGTTGGTGGCTGAGACGTCGGGTGGCCGAGCGGCCGCGGCCTCTGCGGGTGGCAGATCGGACCGAGGGGGCGGTTCGGCTGACCGAACTCCTTCCGAGCCCTCCTGGGGCACGGTCGGTTTCGACGGTATCGATGGATCGGAATCGCTCGGATCGTCGGCATGCCCGGTCAGACCGCGGCCGTCCTCGTGTCGCAGCGTGATCGCGGTGACTACGACGCCATTCCGGATGCGGAAGCGGCCGGAGAATGTCGCTGCCGTCGGGTCGACCACCGCAGGGTTGTCGACGGGTAGTTGCGCCTCGAACGTGCCGGTAGTGGCGTCCGTGGCATCGAGATGGAGGGTGATCTCCACCTGGTTGTGTCTCAGTTGGTTCCCGGTCAGCCGGGAGTGCAGGTCTAGGACGTTGTCTTTGGCGGACACGTGCACCTGATCCCAGTGCACCGCGGGATGCGCGTACATGAGGTCCCGCATGCGGTAACGCTCTTCCGACTGTGTCGTACGGAGCAACAGGTTGGACCGGAGCGGGACGTGATTCTTGGCGTCGAGACCGATAGCGCGAACCGTTCGCGCCTCGGCGACCACCACACCCGTGAATTCGTTCGCCTGCGCGGTGGCCACGATCAGCTCGCCTGGCAGCAGCGGTTCGCCGTCCGGACCGGTTGGAATCGGCTGCCCCGCAAAACCGGCATCTTGTAGCGCTTGCTCTGTGCAGCGCCGAAGGTTCAGCGTGGAGCTGTGCTCGTTGCCGAAGATTTCGGTGGTGTGCACGCCGGGTGGCAGCACGTGCCGGAGGAGGGCCGCGTGCGTCACGGCTTCTTCTGTGCGATTGCCCTGTGCTGCAGTGGGTGTCTGCGGTTCCAGCGGCGCGGGCGTGGCCACTCGGGTCGTGATTCCTTCGGGCAGCTGCCCGGGCGGAGGCGCACCGACGGTGCTCGCGCCGCTGGATGCGTTGTCGGCCTCATGAGCCACATGGTGCGTGGCGCCCGGATCAGGTTGCGGTGTTCGGGCGTTGTCGTTCAGCGGGTTCCGCAGCCTGTTGCGCGCTGCTCGCGCCGCATCTGCCTGCGGAGAATCGGTCGGTGATCCCGTGGGCAGGGACGGATCGGTATTTCCGACGATCTCGGCGGTAGACACCGATGCGGGCAGTATGCGCGTGATCACATTGCCGGTATTGGGCCATCGGTCTCGACCCGCTACCCAGGTGCCTGCCTTTGTGCGGCTGGACAAGTAGCCTTCGGAGGCCAACCGTTGGTATGCCGTGGCCACGGGTTTTTCCGACGAAATCCCGAGCCGTGCCGCGAGGTCGATCGCCGGGGGTAGCAACCGCCCTTCGGGCAACCGTTCCGAAAGGATCGCATGGCGCAACTCGGATACCAGCGTGTCCCGCCAGCCGGTGCGGGCAGCTTCCTCCTCTAGTTTCTCCCTCGACGACATCGCGGCGAGCGTCTCAAGCAGCTCGTCGGGAGTCATCCGCTTTGCATCCGGATTGTCTTCTGCGTCAAGTATTTTGGCCAATGCCTGAACGCCACGGTGGTGCAGGTGCTTTGTCGCGTTCTCGCTGCGGAAACCACCGGTTTCGTCGGCAATCTCGGCGAAGGTCAGATTCCCGAAGTATCGAAGTCGGAGGACCAGCTGCTGGTCGGGGCTGCGGATCTGCTGGATGGCGGCTCGCAATGCTTCGAGCTGCGCGTTGTCGCCCTCGGCGGCCGCCTCGAACGCTGCTGTGAAGGCGGCTTTGACCTTCGGCAATGCGTTCTTGTCCAGGACTGGCCGACCCCGGTCTCCTGCCGCTGGCGGGCTGGTTGCTGCCTCATCGGTTGGCGTGTTCGCGGGCTGGCGGTTCGTTCCCCTTTCTCGGCCGCTGTCGGAAGCGTGATCCGTTGCCTGAGTATTGCCGGATCGCATCGCTTCGTCCGGCAGCCGCGGGTTCTGGTCGGCGACCGGCGCCGTTGGTGTGCTGCCGGATTCGGACGGCGTTGCCCGTTGCCAGGGCGTCCGCCTCGGCCCGCGGTTGTCAGGCTCCATCGGTGCGTGCGACTGACCTGGGTGCTCGGCAGCGGATGTCGACTCGGTCTGCTGAGCGGAGGGCCGGTGGTTGCTCCATGGCGTCAGCGCCGCTTTGGTTTCCGCGGTAGTCAGGTCGCGATCGGGGGTATACGGCACCTGCGGCATCGCCGCTGACGGTGGCGGATCGGCTTGCTCGTTCGGTTGGCCGGGTGAGCCCGAGACCTCATGGCGTGGGTGTGGTTGGGCTTCGTCGTCCCCGACCGGTTGGGAGGTTGTCCCATCCCTCGATAGATCGTTATCGGACGTCGGCGGTGTGGGTTCGTGGTGCTCCGGTGTTTCGGGGTCCTGTTGGTCGGCGGGGGGTCCTAGCAGCTTGTGTGGGTGTCGGATGTGCCGATATCTCGGGAGTGGTTCGTCGACGGGGGTGAGGACGCCGTTCTCAAGGGTCAAGTCCGCGGCGAAGAGTCTCTTTACCTTGTCGAACTTGGGCTCCCATTTGTTTCCACCTCTTTCGTCGCCATAGTAGTTTCGTACGCGGGGGATGTAGTCGTCGTTCTTGCTCTTGTTGTGGGGGGCGTCGATGAGGGTGTCGAAGACCAGGACCTCGCCTTCGACATTGACGAAGGTGTAGAGGTGCCCGGTTTTGCCGTCGTCGACGGCAAAGGAGATCTTGTCGATGCCATTTATCTTGTCGCGCACGGTTTTGGCGTAGGCGGTGAAGCGGGGGTCGCCGTCGTACGCGATCGGTCGGAATTGGGCGCCTATGTTGGCTTCTACGGGGACCCAGTTCTTGCGGGAATCCCATTGGGGGTCGGTGTCATCGGGCTCGGGGGAGCCGTCGTGGACCAGTGTCAGGGCCCGGTGTACGCGGGCGTGCTGGATGGCGCAGTTCTTGATGACCGCGGGGTCGACGCGGGGTGTATCCGGCTGCTCGTGCGCGTTCGAGCCGTCACCGGCCGAGCCCGGGACATGCGATGGTGTGGCCTGGGCCGGGCGCAACCGCAATGCGATGAAGCCGTGGTCCAGCCCGACCCTTCCGAGTAGGTCACGGCCTCGTCTTGCGAGGGCGAGGGCGCCATAGCCGGCGGCGGTGGTCATGGCGATGCCCGCTGCCGCCGCGGCAAGGGCATCGTTACCTTGCGCGTTCGCCACCGCGCCGCCCACAAGTAGACCGATAGCGGGGGTGATCCCGACAGCAAGGCCTCTCACACTCCCCAGTCGCCCCAGGACTGCCTCGGGAACATTCTCTTGCTCGTATGTGACAACCCGGTTGTTCATTGCCCACATGACCAGCGTGTCCAGGAAGGTCGCGGCCGCTAGTACAGCAGGGTTGGCGGTCGCTGCTTGGAGCGCGAAGAGCCCGGCCACATTGGCGAGTACCGCCGGATACAAGGTGGCAGGGTCGATCTTGTCGATCGCCTTCGGAAGGAAGCCACTCATCATCCCACCGACCGCAGGTGCGGCGACCACAGCGCCGATGGCCAACTCCGGCAGGTCGGAATCGTGCAGCACAGTAGCGGTGCGGAACCCGAGCATGGCCCAGGCGGCGTTGTTGATCGCGGTGATCACGGTGTAATCACGGAGAAACTTCTGCTGCCACAGTGCCCGCGCGCCTTCACCGATGTCACGGAATATGTTGCGCTGCTCCAGGACGTCGGCCTGGGGCGGAAATGGCAATTTCCACATGTTCGCAAGGTTCGACATGTAGGAGAGGGTGTTCAGGCCGAAGGGCGCTGATGGCGCGATACCGGCCAGGCCGGCACCCAGTGCTGGACCGCCTGCACCGGCCGCCGATCCGAAGATACTTCTCAGTCGGTTTCCTGCCGGCCTCTGCTCAGCGGTGAGAAAGTTCTTGACCACAGTTTGAAATGTGCGGAAATAGTACGTTGCCGCGGTGGCTTCGACCAGCATTGCCCCAGTTAGTGCGAGTCCGAGATTGGGCACGTCGAACAGGACCAAGCCGGTAGCAGTGGCCGCGGCAGCGGCGCCGACCGATTGCGAGACGACCATGATTTTTTTCCGGTCGGCACGGTCGGCAAGAGAGCCCGCGTGCAGTTCGAAAAATTTTGGGGCCCACACTGCGGCTGCCGCGATGCTGGCGGCCGTCACTGATTCCTTGTCCAACAGTACGTACGGGACGGCCGACGCAGCCATGAGCGAGCCGAACTGGTTGCCGACCTCGCCCCCCGGAACCCAAAGCCTACCCAGCAACAAATTCACGAAAGGTTTGTTTACGACGATCAGTTCACGTTTTGAAATCTGCTTTTCGGTGGCCGGATCGGTAGGTTGTTGCGCGGTGGGTTGGTTCTCCGAACCCGTGGTGTTCTCGCTGTTGCCTGCGGGTGCGGGGTTGCGCTGCGGTTCGGGTACCGCGGCTTCGCCAGGCTCCTCGGCGGGTTCGTCCTTTCCGTTGTTTCCGGGGGTGAGGCCGCCACCGTCGATGTGGGCTTTCCCGAGCTCTTCTACGCGTCTGTTTTCGCGTAGTACACCGGGGTTGAGGGTCCTACGGAGGTCGCCGAAGATGTCGTCGTCATCCAAGCCGGAGAGCCGGCCGGTTACGGGGTTCTTGTAATTGAACACAGCACGGTCGAGCCCGTCGGGTCCGGTCCCGGCGGTGAATCGCCGATAAGGCTGGCGGGCTGGGCGTTGCGGCGCGAGCGGATTGTCCTGGAAAGACACGTCCGGTCCCGCAGGCCGCCCGCCGCCTCCAGGGCGCTTCGACTGTTCAGGGGGGCGCGCGTGGGCAGGGGTCTGCGAGGTCACGCTGCTCATCAGAACGGCAGTGACGTTGTCGTGTTCACCGTTATCGATGGCGTGCCGCACGAACGATCTCGATGCGTCGAGCAAGTTGCCCGATGAGTCCGCCAGTTTCTGTCGGAGCGCGTCGGCGATTTTCTGTTCGGGAGTGTCCGCGCTCGACTCGTCTTCGTGGTAGATGTTCACGGCTCCGTCCGAGAACAGTGCCACGAATCCGCTGTCGGTAAGGTTGTGAACGTTGGGCTGGAGCTCACCCAATTCGATGTTCTTGCCGAGATAGCTGTTCAGACCGGAAGCGAGCCAGGAGTGCCTCAGCTCGTGGACGGTCATGTTGAGGCGCGCGGCCATTTCGACGATAGCCGGGTCATCGTCGGTCAATTTGATCGCGGGGCCGCCGTCGCGGGGAATCCAATAAGCGGGTGAATCGCCGCGTGACAGCGTGATGAGCTGTGTCGGAGTAGCGACGGTCAGCACCAGTGTGGTGGCCGGCGGATCTTCGGAAGCAGGGTATTTCGTCGATATCAGATCCTCAACGGCACGGTGAGCGGCCTCGAATGCTCTTCTCGCGGTTCCTTCAGGGTCCGGCCTATCGCCGCGCGCGACACCGGCCGCCTCCCCACGGAGAACAGCCGCGGCTGCTTTGGTGGCCGCCTCCGATGCCTCTTCACTGTGGTCTTGGCTGGACACACCGTCGGCTACCGCTGCCAAAGTCCACTGCTCGCCACCGAAATCGGCCGTCGTGAGTGCGAAGGAATCCTCGTTCACGTTGTGCCGATGGCCGGTTTGCCCGCCCCGGTCGGTCACACCGGCGGCCGAGATCAGATCGACCTCGTAATGATCCCGCCATCTGGGTGAGCCGGCCGGCAGCCACGGATGGTCCGGGTCCACACCGGCCTCGAAAAGGCGGGCGATGGCGCCGTCGTGGAATGCGTCGAAATCGCCATCGGCTTCCAGCGTCGATCGCAATGCGTCGAATATGGGCCAGGACCGAATCTGGCCGAAGCTATGTCTGATGGAGGGTTCGGCACCGATGCTCACTCCCATCCCTACTTGATGCGAGAGAGCAGGCACAGACCACGACAACGCGCCTGGGTGCTGTGCCGCATACTGCACTAGCCGCTCGGCAACACGAAGGGCATCCGCGTACTCGTGTACGTAGATGACGATCCCGTCGCTCCTCGCCTCGCGCGGTCCGGCCACCTTTGCGCCGTAGACGCCGGGATAGTCATCGGATTGATCGAGGACCTCGTGCACGATCTCCCGCATCAGCGCAGGTGCCGCGTCTGGGTGCGGATTGCAATAGACGCGAAATTCACCGTTCTGCTCGGCGGTGGCGCGCTTGAAAGCGATGAAATCGATGACTGAGGGAAGTTGGATTACCGTGGAAATATTTCCGGGATGAAAATCCCTGCTGCCGGCTACGTGAGATTGTGCGGTTGCCTTTTGTTGCCCCGGACTTCGCTGTTCCACGATGCCCGCCACTTCTCTGACGTAGGACCGCGGATCGGTAGCCGGATTCGTATCGGGTGCGATCTGGAGTAGGTAGACATCGTCTTCGGTCCGGATGGAATGCCGGTTCTCCCAGACTTTCCGGAGAAGAAGCTCGAGGCTTTCTCGGGACACGTCGGGCGGCATGATTCCGTTCGCTAAATGGGAAAGCGCACGCAATGCGAGGATCCCATCGTATGGCGTGTCGTCGGGCAACGCCTCCCTGAGTTCCGTCAGGGTCCGTGGCCGGTCGAATATCTGTGGGAAATTCGCAACGGCATTCTGGACTACTTCAGTGCCTGCCTCCGGCGGCACGACCTGTGGGGCTGGTACTTCTGACTGTGCCGCCTGCGCGGGTTCCGGCCACTCAACCGGCTGAGGTGCGGATGCCACCTCCGGCTGCGCAGTAGCGCGGGCATCGGGCGCGCCGCTCGGCGTGCTCAAGGCGTGTGCGAGCTCGCGGACCCGGTCGTCGGCTTTGCGGAAACGATCAACCGCTTCCGTGACCAGCTGTTCTCGAGCACGAACGTAGACCTGCCGGACGCTCGTCGCATCGGCGTCGTTCGCGTCCTTGAATGCCAGCCACTCCACCGCCGCGTGGAAGTGAAAGATCAGCAACCGCAGGCGGTCCTGAGTGATCGCCGCATCTGGATCATCCACTATCTTCAGCAGTTCGTTGATCCCGCCGAGCATGCCGAGGAGCTTCTGGTACCTCGTCATCTCCGCCGGTGCCGCGGTACGTGGATCCACCACCGCAGTGAGGTCCGCCTGCAACGACCGGAGCAGACCGACATCGACAGTCTCCAGCAGACCCCTGTCTCCGATGCTCGTCGGCCCACCGGTCGGGGGTGCGTTCAACCGTGCTGCGAGTTGATGGATGCGGCGGTCGGCGTCGGCGAAGCGCTGCCTAGCTTCGGCCACCCGCGCGTCCCGGTCGCGAAGGTCGTAGACCTGCTGGACTCCGGCCGCGGGGAGGCGGTTCTCGCCTGTGATGTTCTCGGCATCCGTCAACGCCGCCAGTCGTTCCATCACCGCGTGGAAATGCTGTACCAGCGTCCGGAACCGCGTCGGTTCGACCTGCGCGTCCGGTCGAGTCGCGGCGCGCAGCTCGTTCAGCCCGGCGAGCATGGCGTCGAGTCTTTCGACCGGCTCCTGTGTGGGTGAACCCCCCGCCGCATCGCTTTCCGCTTTGACCCCCTCGATCACCAGCTCCAGGAGTCCGGCGTCGACGGCGGCGCGCAGCTGTGCGACAACAGGAGTGTTGTCGGCGGGTGGGCCAGTGATAGGCCCCTCGCCGGGGACTGGCCGTTGTGGGTTGGGTCCGGAAGGTTGGGCCGAGGCTTTGAGATTGCCGTTGCCGGATTCGGGGACGGCAGATGGCGCGTCAGGGTGCGCCGCAGTGCCATCGGGTTCGGAATTTCTCGCGCCCGATTGCCTCCCGCCGTGTCCACCGGGACCGGCTGTGCCATTCGCTGGGGTGTGGTGGTACCGCACGAATGGGTCGAATTCGGCAGGCCCGACCCCGCCGGGGAATCGCTGGTGCGGTTTCCGTGCGTGGCGGTGTGGGGTGCCTGGACCGGACCGGTGCGGACGTGTGGGGCTGGGAGTCCCGCCCCCTCCGGAGGGCGCGTCGGGATGGCCTGGGCCAGGGGGGTTGACCGCACTGGGTGTCTCGCTCGTGGGAACGTGACCGGGCGCGGGGATCAAGGTCGCGACGGTCCGCGCACTCGCGGTCGAGCCGCGACCGCCCGTGGCCAGCACCTGTGCGCGCTGCGGATGCCAGTAGTAGCCGAGTTCCTTGGCCGCGTCGAGCACCCGACGGCCTCGGGCGGTGTGTGCACCGATCTTCCCTCGGAATACAGCACTCACCACCGGCTTGTGAACACCGGCTGCTTGGGCGACCTCGCCCTGTGTCGGTTGGCGTGCAAACTGCCCGGCAACAAACTTTCCGTCGACCAACCGCCCGGGAACAAATCTCTGCTGGGCGAAGGCAGGGTCGATGACCCCTTCGAGCGCAGGTGGAATCGGATACCCGAGCCACTGGGCCGCGGCGAGTACTCGCTGCTCTTCTTCCGAATACGTCGGCTCGGTCCGATCGAGCGTGGTGTTGACGGTATCGCGATGCACTCCGGCCAGCTTCGCCACATCGGCTTGTGTGGCCCACTTGGTCAGTTCCCGCTCACTGAGCCCGAGGAAGAGTTCCGCTACCTCTGTCAGGCGGGCGGACCGCACGGGATCGAGCGCGTCATGCGCTCGACTCAGCTCTGCCGAGACTCGTTCGCGGGTCACTTCCTGAGTTCCGATGCCCAGGAAGTCAGCCAGCTCTACGCGCAATGCGCGCACCTGTCCCACGTCGATATCACGCCGTGGATGCCGCCAGTAGCCGAGGTCATCCGCTGCGTCGTGGACTTGCTGACCCAACGGTGTGTCTGACGCGATCTCGTCTCTGAACACCTCGCTGACTGTCGCGGGAGCCACATCGGCGGCTCGAGCTACCTCGGCTTGGGTCGGTTGTGCCAGAAAATATCCCGGGATGAACGTGCCGTCGACAAATTGCCCCGGAACGAACTTCTTCTCGACGAACGCCGGGTCGATGGCCCTGGCGAGTACCGGTGGAATCGGGTGGCCGAGCCACTGGGCCGCGACAAGTACCCGCTGCTCCTCCTCGGTGTACGAAGGCTCGGTCTGGGCGAGCACGGTGGGGACCGTCCGCCGGTCCACACCCGCCAAACGCCGCACGTCGGCCTCCGTGGGCAGGAGGTTCAACTCCCACTGCGCGAGCCCGAGAAAGAGGGCAGCCACTTCCGTGAGACGGCCGCTCCGCGAACTCGCCGAGTCGTCCCATCGAGGCAGCTCCAGCGATACCCGATCACGGGTCACGTCCTGCGGATCGATACCCAGCGCATCGGCCAACTCCATACGCAAAGTGCGCACTCGCTCGGCAGTGTCCCATGGTCGATACCAGAAGCCGAGGCGGTCGGCTGCCTCGAGTACCTGCTGCCCCTCTGGGGTGTCTGCCGCGAGGTCACCTCTCAGTACCTCGCTGGCCGTCGGCAGAGGCACATCGGCCGCCTGTGCTACTTCGGCCCGAGTCGGTTGTCTCGCGAACTTTCCTGGAACGAACGCACCGTCGACGAACTGCCCGGGAACGAATCTCTTTTGCGCGAACGTCGGATCGATAACATCTTCGAGCGCAGGCGGAATGGGATAGCCGAGCCATTGGGCGGCTACAAGTATCCGCTGTTCCTCCTCTGTGTGTGTCGGCCGGCTGCGGGAGAATGCGTCGAAGACTGCCATCCGGGAGACCCCTGCCAGGCGCATCACATCGACCTGGGTGGGTTGTCTGGCCAACTCCGTCTCATCGTGCTCGAGGAATAGCTCGGCCAGCTCGATGAGACGGGCTACTGTCGGGGACTCTGTTACGCCAGCAACCGTTCGCAACTCGGCCAGTGGATCATTGGTCGAGGGTGGCCGAACCCGACCCCACTTCGTGATCACGAGCAGTTGTGCCAGTTCACCCTTCACCTCGAAGTCAGTATGAGCGCCCGGGGCCTTCGTCATGTCACGGCCGATCCAGGCCGCGATCTCCGGCAGCCGTCCTGCCTCGATAGCCCGGCGCCAGCCCTCCTCACTCAGACACCGCAGCTGTTGCTGCACGGTGTCGATTGCCTGCTGAAGCTGCGGCAGCTGAACCAGTGCCGGATCAATGCCCAGCACATCGGCCAATCCGATACGCAGCGCCCGTACCTGCTCGATATCGAGCTCTTGGCGGGGACGAGCGGAATCGGGGCTGATCTCGACAGGGACAGGTGGCGAGGGCAATTCGGCGTCTGTGGAATCGTCTGGCCCGACCGTGACCGGAAGCTGGAAGCTGTCACTTATCGCGGCGGGCATCCGGAAGACGTGTCGGATAACGCGGTTGTCCTGCTCCCAGTACCGGAGCAGCTCATCGGCGTCGTAATTGTGGAGAAAGTTCTCGACCGCGGTGACGAGTCGGGCCATCGCTGGCGAACCTGTGACATCAGCGATCCGACGCAGCTGTGCCAGCGGTGCTTCCGGTGCAGCGTCGTCCATCGGACGAAGTTGCGAAAGTCCGAGTACTTCCTGCAGTTCTCGATCCAGCTGCGTAGCTCGCCGGTGCAGTCGATCCCGTACGTCAGCGGCCGAATTCTGCTCCGAGAGGACCAGGGTGGTCGCGGCTTGGGTATCGTGGTCCAGCTGGATTCGGCGCCCGATCCACTGCCCGAATTTCACGGCGGGATCGGCATCCCCCAGGTTCTCCGCACTCAGATCGCCGAGCTGGTACTCCACGATTTCCATCGCCTGCAGCAACGGTCCACGGAGTACCAGGTTCGGATCGACTTCGAGTAGGTCGGCCAGTGCCGCTCGCGCTGTCTCGAACTCGGACCGCAGTTGTTCCAGCGCAGCGGAATTCGGGCCCAACTCCGCGGGATCCGCACCAAGACGCGCAACAACGGCACCGCGGGGGGACGGCGACGGCATCCGCATCGACTCGGAATCCCCGGAGACCGCGCTTCGCAATTCGGTGGCTAGCTCGCGGTACCACGGCTCCATCAGCCCGCGCGTGATGTCTCCGTTGCGATGTCCCATCGCTACGGTCATTTCCGCCCGGCGCACCGCCCCGAAGAAGACCAGTTCGCAGTACGTGCGCTCGTTTTGTGGAAGCTTCTCGATCGCGCGAAGGAGCGCTGCGAGGTCACCGCGCATCGCGTCGGCCACCTCGGCGGGAGCACGGGCCTCCACTGCCTTCCGCAACTCGATATATTGCCGAGACCCCGGCAGCGGAAGGTCGTCTACGCCTACCCGGAACACCGGCCCTCGGGACAACCAATCGGCCAAGGTGCGGGGGAGCTTGCTTCGCAGCGCTCCCCGAACGGCGCCGCCCGTTGCTTTCCATATCTTGGCCGTGGAAAGCCCCTGCAGATAGTCCAGCTCGGCGATTCTCCGGTGGATTTCGGTAGGAAGGGCGGCGATGGCTTCGAGCAGCGCCTCGAGATCACCGTTCATCGCTTCTCGCAATTCCGCGGGAATACGGGCCTCTACCGCTCCGAGCAACTGCGCATACTCCGGCGAGCCCGGCTGCGGAAGCTCGTCGACGTCGATCTCGAACACCGGCCCCCGAGTCAACGACTTCACCAGCAGGCCAGGAACAGAGCGGTGTAGATGCCGGAAGCCATCGATACCGCTGTCAATCGCTTCTACAACGCGTGCCCGGCGCAACCCGTGCAGGTAGTACAGCTCCGCAAATCTCTTCTGGCGTTCCTCGGGGAGGTCGACCATGGCCCGAACCAGTGCCTCGAGATCACCAGCCATCGCTTCCCGCAGTTCGTCGGGTATGCGGGCCTCCACCGCTGTGCGCAACTCGTCGTAGCGCTGTGATCCCGGCGCCGGAAGCCCGTCCACCCCCAACCACTGGTACAGCAGTCCATCCACGAGGTCATCCACCGACTCGTCCGTGTCGATCGCTTCGACGTCATCGGACAGGTCGGTGTCCTCGGCAGTATCCGCGTCAGTTCGGATCTCGATCGCCTGGATCAGGTTCTCGATCGCGGCCTGCTCCAGATCTGCGAGCCGGCCCGGCTGGTAGCCGTTATATGGCTGCGCCCTCGCGGTCTCCGCCTGGTCGAGGCCCAGCCAGAACCTGCGCTCCAGCCAGACCCGCTGCACGCGAGGGACATCGAGCATGGCCTGCTCGAACGTCTCTCGGTCCCATTCGAGACGGTCCGGATCCGATTCGCTCGGTTCCGTGTCTCGCAAGTACTCCGAGACGCCCTGGCGGACCCGCTGAAACTTCTTGTCGCCGACCACGTCCCGCGCGATGTCGCGCAACCACTCGCGGACATCGCCGTCCTCGGCGACGGCCCAGAGCCGCGAATCCGCTATATCGAACACAGCGCGGTTGATCTCCTGCGACAATCGCACCAACGGTTCCGGCGGCCGACGCCCCTGTAGCGGCGGAGCTCCCAACATTTCGAACACATCTCGGAACACGTCCCGCCCGTACTGCGCCCGGAACGCCGCAGCATCAACCTGTCGTGCCGGCTGCAGCGCCAGAGATTTGTCCGCGGGCGGTTCGGGGCGCGGGCGACTGGACGCGTCAGGATGTGCCGCAGTGCCATCGGGTTCGGAGCTTCTCGCGCCCGATTGCCTCCCGCCGTGTCCACCGGGTCCGGTTGCGCCATTCGCTGGGGTGTGGTGGTACCGCACGAATGGGTCGAATTCGGCAGGCGCGACCCCGCGCTGGTGCGGTTTCCGTGTGTGGCGGTGTGGGGTGCCTGGACCGGATCGGTGCCGACGTGCGGGGCCGGGAGCCGCGTCAGTCTGCTGTGCTCGTTGCGACGTGGTACGCGTCTCGGTGCCATCAGCTGTGGTCTCGACGTAGTCCGGTGCTTCCGTCCCTGGCAGTGCCTGCGATACATGACCGGGTCGTGTATCCGGAGGGAGCTGGGGTGCCGTCGGCGCCGCACCCGGCGCTTCGGGATCATTCTCGGCCGTGCCCGGCGGGATGTTCCGCTGGACCTCGAACCAGATCGTCTTGCCTCCCGTGCGGGACAAGTCCACGCCCCATGCGGTGGCCATGTTGTCCAGAAATCCGTAGCCCCGGCCACGCATGCCTGGTTGTCTCTGGCCCGCCATCAATGCGTCCAGATCGATGGCATCCCAGAAGGCGTCCACATCGAACTCGTCTGGACCCTCGTCGGGGCTGTCCTGCTGGGTCTGCTCGAGCTCGGCGAAGTTGCTCTCCGGCTGCCACGTGGGCAAACGTCGGCTGTCATCGGCGATCTCTACTCGCAACACGTCATCGAGCAGCCAGTACCGAGCCTCGGCGCTCCCGGCTTCGTGGATGTGCACATTGGTGACCAATTCCGTCACCAACAGCCCCACGGCTTCGATCTGGTCGGGGTCCGGCCAGCCCGCGCCGGTCAGCAGCCCGCGGGCGGCATGTCGAGACGTTCCGACCCCTCGTGGCACCGACTCCTCCGCGAAGCTCAGCTTCACGATGGGATCGGGCAGTACGTTCGACGGATCATGCTCCCCGGGGGATTCGAAGAGCTTGAACCACCTCTTTCTTCTTCCTCCGTGCCCGGTTCGGGCGTGTTGCCCGAGGTTGCTCAACTGGTAGCCCCACGCTCCTGCGTTCTCGTCGAGCAACTCGGTAAGCCGGCCCAATTCCGTCGACGTGCCGGGCTTGTCGCGCACCGGCAGAGCCGGTTCGGAGGCCACGTCGAAGGTCGCGTCGAATTCCTCGACCACCTCCACCACTGCCCACCGGTCGCCCGACTCTCCGAAAACGCCGTGCCGCAGCTGGGTACGTCCGTGCGTTGTTGCCAGCAGCGCGGCCAACATCGATTCGGCGGCATGGATGTGTTCGGCCGGAAAATCGGACAGCGATTCGCGAATAGAGTCGAGCTCGGCTACGAATCCTCCGTCACCAGGATCCGCTGTGGCCGAGTCATTGTCCGTTCCCGCATAAGGTGGATGATGCGGTTCGGGCCATCGGGCGTGGTTCGCCACTGTAGTGCCGCGCGTGCTGCTCTCGACGTAGCCTTCGCCGGCCAGCGCCTTATATGCCGGCGCCAGAGCTGAATGCGACAATTCGAGGTGGACAGCGACTGCCTTCGCCGGGGGCAGTCGCGTGCCCTCAGGTATCCCGCCTGACCGGATCGCCTGGCGCAATAGCATTTCCACGGTGTTGCGCCAGCCGATTCGCCGCGCGGTTTCGGCCAACTCCTGGGTCGGCGATTCGGCGGCGAGCTTGTCCAGCAGTTGCGGTGCGGTCATCGGTACAGCCGGGTCCGGTACCGGTTCAGTCGGCCATCCGTCGTGCTCGGCCACCGTGGTGCCGTGCGCGCGGCTGCTCTCCAGATAGCCTTCGGTGGCCAGGCTCTGGTAAGCCGCTTCCACAGTCGACGACGACAAATCGAGTTGTGTGGCGACCACATCGGCGGGGGGCAGTCGTGTTTCCTCTGGTATTCGGCCCGACCGGATCGCCTGACGCAATGCCATTTTCACGGTGTCGCGCCAGCCGATGGCTTGCGCGATCTGCGTCAGCTCAGCTGCCGACGACTCCGCTGGGAATAATTCCAGCAGCAACTCCGCCCGGTCCGTGGACCGCTCTTCGAGGGGCTCGGTGGGCGGGGGCGCCGGACTGGTCCGAGCGGGAACGAGCATCAAGCCAGCCGCATCGGCAATCGCGAGCATCTGACCGATATCCATTGTGGTACCGGCATCGTCGGCGATGACCAGTGTCTGCTCGGTGATGTCATGAGCCAGCTGCCGCTGTTGGTCCGGATCGAGCGCGACAACGCCGCGTCCGACAGCATGCGCCACTGTGGCCAGTGCGTGCTCGAAAATCTGATCCGCGAACTGGTCACGCAACGGATCCGACGGTGCTTCGGCAACATGTGTGGGCGCGGAACCCTGCGACTCGATACCGTTCGGTGTGAGGTGCGCATCGTCGGGCCGCGGATTCGGCTGTGCGCCTACAGGATTTGATCCTGCGCCATCGTCGACAGGTGCGACCGCATTCGGCGCGGTGGGCACTGCGCCAGTGGCAGCGGAACCATCGATTACCTCGACGCGATAATCGTCGAGGACACCGCCGGATTCGTCCTCGATCCGAATGGCCTCCAGGGCGGCCTGCACCCCCGGATCGACGCCGTTCATGAAGTGCCACTTGATCTGTGGCGGATGGCCGTCCACCCAATATTCGCGATTCAGATACGCGATGCGGAGTTGCTTACGCGCCTGCGCCTCCAGCCTGGTCTGACTCCGGAGCTGTGAGTCGAGGTCGTAGTTCTTGGCCTCATGCCACGTTCGGCCTTCGTCGGTCGAGACATCGACCTCGCTCTCGACCCGACCGGCACCCGGTGTTTCGAGGTGGACGCGAGTGCCCAGCGCATGGAGCACATCGAATTGCTCGGCCAACCCGATCTCTCCCCTGGCTCCGCCGAGCTGGGCGAGATCGCTATTCATGATCTCCTTGATCATGCGGCGTGTGATCGGTACCCCGGCGGATATCCAAGCCTCAACGGCGATGGAAAGCTGTTCGACCTCGGCGAGTCCCGTGCGGAAACCCTCGGGCCAGCGGGCCGCGTCCTCCTCTGTCATATTCGGTATCCGCGCCAGGATCGCCTCCCGTCGCGGCACTAGTTCCTCGAATTCGGCTTGCAAGGCGCGCAACTGATCCTGGAGTTCACCTCGCTGCGCCTCGGGCAGGGGCTGGTGATTACGACGGTAGACATCGGCCAGCAGGTCCGCGAGATTGGTTTGGGTTCGCTCGGCCCTTCTTCGATTCTTATCGACCCACTGGTTCGTCATGGTTACGGCGATATCCGCGACCAGCGCGTGCGCCTTCTGAGTCTGTATGAAGGTATCGGCTGATGTCCTGGCCAGTGCGGCCGCAACATTTTCTGGGAAGCCGAGGGCCACCGAGTTGGTGTGCTTGCTCAGCTGGTGGTCGCGGTATGTGGACTTGGTGGCCGACTGCAGGAACTCGCTGTAGACATTGAGAACGGCAAGGGCTGCCTGATCGGTGACGGCGGTATCGGTGACGGCGTTCTCGATGTCGGAAAGCGTCGTGGTCAAGGCGGTCGGCAATTGACTGATGTCATTGGCGAGATCCTGCGCCGTGATGTGGTGCGCGACAGGCGGTGCAGCCTGCGCGGTTTCCTGACCAGGCGACGATGCGAGATCCCGCAGTGCTCGGAAGAGCATGAGGTCGTCGACCCACTGGGTGGTCTGTGCTGCGGCAATACGGTCCTGTGCCGGGCCCTTCCCGGGAATCTTCTGGCGCTGCCGCTCATAGCGGCCGAGGATGGCTTGCTTGACCTGCTCCGTGGTCGCTGGATCGACGCCGGTTTCATCGACGCGGGTCAAGATGTCTTGGAGTCCACGTGTTTCCGAGCGGGCAGGCGGCACGGATGCTGTCGCAGCGTCGACGCTTGCCGCCGGATTCGGGACGGACGGTTCGCGACCGGGCCCATCGGACTGGACTCCCGCATTTGGCGAACCAGCACCACTGGGATTCGCAGCAGTGCCGTCGGGTTCGGGATTCCTCGCGCCCGTTTGGCGTCGGCGGCGTCCATGGGGGCCAGGTGCGCCATCTTCCCCGCTGTGGTGGTTCCGCGCGTACGGGTCGAATTCGGCAGGTCCGATCCCGACGGTGAATCGCTGGCGCGGCATACCTGTGTGGTGGTGCCGTGCACCTGGACCGGCCGGACGGCGAGGTGCTGGGCTCGGTGTACCGGAGGTCTGTTCGACGGACGCGTCGGTTGGCTCGGGCGCGTTCGGCCATTGTTCGCGGTTCGCCACCGTGGAGCCGAACCCGGGAACGGTTTCCACGTAGCCTTCCTTGTCCAGGCCCTGGTATGCCATTCCCACGGTTGTCGTCGACATACTGAGAAGTTCGGCGACAGCTATGGCACGGGGAAGCATTGTGCCCTGTGCTATCCGGCCTGACTGGATCGCCTGGCGCAACCTCATTCTCAGAGTGCCGCGCCAGCCGATTCGCTCCGCGGTCCGGGCCAGTTCCTCTGTCGGTGATTCCGCCGCGAGCATGTCCAGAAATTGCGGAGCGGACAGTGGTATACCGGTGTCCGGTACCGGTTCGCTCGGCCATTGGTTCTGGTCGGCCACCGTGGTGCCCACCCCTCGGGTGCGCGCCACGTAGCCTTCCTTGGCCAGGCCCTGGTATGCCAGTCCCACGGTATCCGTCGTCATACCGAGGTGCTCGGCGACAGCTCTGGCCGGGGGCAGCCGCGTGCCCTGTGCTATCCGGCCTGACCGGATCTCCTGTCGCAACGCTATTTTGAGGGTCTCGGACCAGCCGATGCGGTCTGCGGTTTGGCTCAGCTCCCCTGCCGGTGATTCCGCCGCGAATATCTGCAGCAGCAGATCTGCGCTGTCCAGCACGCTGTTGATGACGGCGGCAACCCCTGGAGGCACTTGTTCCGGTGCTTGGGCATCTGCCGCGTCATTTGATGAGAGAGGACCACCGGTTGTCGTGGCGGGACCTACGAGCGAGTCGATATCCGTCCGTAGCCATGCTGCGACCAGGCCCGCTCGAGTATGGGTACCCAGTTTCCGGTTGATGTTGAAGACATACGTCTTCACGGTTTGCGGTGTCAGCCCGAGGGCGGTCGCTATGTCGTCGTTTGTCCCGCCTGCTGCGATCAAGGTGAGTATCTCGACATCACGTTCGGACAGTTCCGACAGGTCGGTGGTGCGGTTCGGTTCAGTGATGGGGCCTGCAGTGGGCAGAACGCCGTTGCGTATGGCTATGGCCACCGCGCCCGCGCGAGTGCCCGCGTCGAGTTTGCGGTTGATACGAGACGCATACGAATCCACGGTCCGCACTGTGAGCCCGAGGGCGTCCGCAATTTCGGCGCTCGTCTTGCCCGCGGCGATCAGCGCGAGTACATCGACTTCGCGTGGCTTCAGCGCGGGGAGGGAGCCGGGCTCGTTTGCGCTATCTGTTTCCGCGTTCGCAAGGAAGCCATTATGTATGGCTACGGCCACCATCCCAGCGCGAGTGGACATTCCGAGCTTGTCGCCGATTCGGTCCGCGTACGAATTCACGGTGTCAACGCTCAGTCCGAGAGCATCTGCTACTTCGCTGCTGGTCTTACCCGCCGCGATCAGCGCAAGCACCTCGAGTTCGCGCGCCGTCGGCTCGGAAATGCTGGTGGCTGAACGGCGTTCGGTCGGCGAATAAGGGTCTGTGCTGGGGAGGATGCCGCCGCGGATGGCCACCGCGACCGCCGCCGAGCGACTATCGGCGCCGAGCTTTTCTTGGATGCGAACCAGGTGCGCCCGGACTGTGCGCTCTGCCAAGCCAAGCGCGGACCCGATCGCCTTGAGCGGCATGTCCGATGCGACAAGCCCGAGTTCCACGAATTCGAGATCGGTCAGTGTGCCGGTGCTGTCGAACGTGTCGGTGTGCATCAACTCGGCGAGTTTGTTGATCGTGTCGCGTTGGAGGGGCGCGATCTCGTCGTTACGCCGCGCCGCGTTCATTGCCTCACCAAGGGCAGTGCGCTCGAAGGCACTCAGCTGAAAGATGGCGTCTCGGAATCCCTCCGGGGTCATCTGTGCCAACCCCTGGCTCACCGGGTGGAACTTTGATACCCCCTCGGATTTCTGATATGCGGCCGCTATCCCGGTCTTCAGTCGTGTGAAGATCGGCCCCGGGACGGAGGGGTGGCGTGGGTTGTTGGTACTCCGCGGCGATACTTGGGCTGGTTGGTTGTCGCGGCCGGCACCGTTCCCAACGCCTGTGTCACCGAGTCCGCGAGCGTCGGCCTGGTCCGCCCGTTGTGTCGGTGCGTTCGGTAGTTGTCCTTTGCCGGGACGCTTTTTGGGCTTCGGCTGTGGTGTCGGTACCGGCGTCGATGGTTCCGGTGGCGCCTGGGGCGGTTCTGGTCGCGTCTTCGGTTTGGCCTCGGCCTCGGGAACCATGGGTTTGGCCTTGCCTGGTTCCGCTGGTGGCTTCCGCTTGCGTGGTTTGGGTTCGCCGTCGCCCATCGTGGCTTGGGCCTGGGGGATGAGGCGTTTTGGTTGAACCGGCGGCTTGGGTTGGGCGAGTTGTCGGGGTGGTGGTCCGGCGACGATGGGCACACCGGATTGGTCGGGGTTGTATTCGAGGCTGTCGGGATGCTGCTGGGGTGCCGTGGGTTTGTAGGGTGCGCCCGGGGTTTCGGGGTCGGGTTCGAGGGCGTACCGGCTGGGTAGGACGGGTGCGGAGTCCGGTCGCTCGGGGTTGGCGTCCAGGTGGGTTCCCGGCGCGGCCGGGTGACGGCCCGGAAGTGGTTCGGGGACCTCTGCGGGACGTGGCTGCGCGGAGCCGGGGAGGTTCGCGCGATTGTCGTCGGGGTCCTCGGAGGCTGGAGTGAAGGTGGGGGAATCGGCGGGCAGGCGGGTGTGGGTCGCCGAGGGTACGCGCGGTATGACGGGTATGGCGTTGGCGGGTGGTTCGTCCTCCAGGGGGTAGGAGACGCCCGGGATGGTGATGTAATCCCCGGGCGGGCGTTTCCAATGCTCGGCTCGTTCTGCCGGGTTCTGCCAGACGTTGTGTTCCCGTGGGTCGGGCACGATGGTTCGAGGTGGGTCGGGCACGATCGTTCCCGGTGGGGTGGGGAACTCTTCGGGTTCGGCGGGAGGTTCGTCGTCGTCGGTGCCCAGGCCGGTCGCGGCGAAAAGTTGGGCCGGTGGCGTCGTGGCAGGGTGCGGGCTTTCCGTGTGGTCGGCAGTCGGGGAGCCGGGGGCCGGAGTCGGGGAGCTGGGGGCCGGAGTCGGGGAGCCGGGCGCCGGAGTCGGCGGATTGGTGTGTGCGCTAGGGCTGTCGGCGTTCGATGTGTGGCCGGACAGGGCTGTTGGAGTCGCGTAAGAGATGGGGTTCGGTGGGAAAGCGCGCGCCGCGGGATCGGTCCCGGCATGGGATGCGCCCGGCGTGGTGTCCGGAATCGACCGAGCCGGGTCCGATGGGGCGACGGAGTTGTTGGCGTCGGGAACGGGATGGGTCGACGCCGACGGTGTGGCCTCGGCACCTGGTTTCGGCGGGACCGTGTGCGTGCCAGGGCTGCTCGTCGCGGTCCCGGGGCGCGTCGGCGACGGCGTGGCATCCGGAACCGGTCGCGGTGGGTTTGTTTGCGCGACCGGATTGTTCGCCTCGGGACTCGGCGACACCGGCGGTGGGACGTCGGTGGCCGTTTTCGGCGCGTTCGCCGAGGCGGTGGGATTGGTCGCACCCGGCTGTTCCGGCGTTGAGGTGAGGCCCGCTTCGAATTTGGCGAATTCCGCGTCGAAATCGAGGTTGAGGAGGGGGTCGTCAGCGGTCGCCGCGGGCGGCTCCGAGGCATCGCTGGACGATCGCGCGCCCGATGCTTGCTGTGGCGCATCGACGCCGGTCTGCCCCGGCTCCACCGGCCGGAGTTGGAACCCTCCGTCCGGAGTGGATTCGACCACATAGGCGCTGCTGCCGTCGCTCAGAATTTCAGCAGTGTGACCAGGGGCATCCGGTGGTGTGCCGGTCGCGTCCACGGTCACGTCGGTGCCCAGCTCAGGACGTGCCTGAGCGCCGTCGACGTCGATCTGCGGCGGGCCCAAGCTGCCTTCGGGACGGTCCATGGTTCCGACCGACCCCGGCTCCTGCACCATGTGCTGTCGTGTCTGATTCCAAGCAGCCCAACGATCAGTGCCTCCAGGACTTGCCCCAGGGTCGGATGACCCATGCGACGAACCCGGTTGCGGGCCCGAGGTACGAGGTGTGGCTCCGCCTCCGCCTCCGCCGGGATCAGGTCCGGGCGTGTTGCCAGGGTCGTTCCTCGCTATCGCGCCGTCGAGATCCGGTCCGAGGTCGCGGTAGATCTGCTCGATCTCCAGCATCATCTCGACCTCCGCCATCTTCTGGGGCGTGAGGTCAGGGGGCCGGTTGTCACTACCGTCCCCGGACAAGCGCTCGTGAGTCCTCGCCCGCGGCGGGGCCACCTCACTCGTACTGGACACCAGCTCAGGACTCGCTGACCGCGTCTGGGGTGGCTGCCCATCCTGGGGTGTGGCAAGCCTCGGCCCTGGCGCGGCGCTGTCGGGGGGCGCGACCGATCCACCCGGGTACGCACCGGCCCGCGTGACACGCACCGCGGCCCCCACGGACCCGACGAGGCCCGCGCCGAACCCGGTCCAGGCCATCGTGGCCAGATCCTTGCCCCGCAACTCCCCACCGGTCAACGCCCACGCGGTCAGCCCACCGGCCACACCACCGGAGACACCACCCACACCGCCCGCCGCGATCGTGCCCAGCACGCGCCCGCCTACCCGGGTCACCGCGGGCGCGACGACAGAGGCAACCTGGACACCGACGAACCCGCCGACGGCACCGGCCGCCGCCCCGATGCGAACCTTCTGCCAATCCACCTCCGCCCGATTGCCTTGCGCGATCTGCGCACGCTGCGCGATGTACGGGACCCCGCCGCCGATCGCCGTCCCGAAGAACACACCCTTCGCGGAGAGCACTACGCGCGGGTGCTCGACGACGAACCGCGCAGCCCGCGCCAGCATCGCCAGCACCAGGTCGCGTTTCGCGAGTTCCATCGCCGCCCGCGCCTCGGCCCGATGCAGAACCGCTCTCGCGATACTGCCGGGCGGAGGCATCGCCATGTCGATGATGACCTGCGCGAGCAGCGCTCCCGCGATGCCGATGATCACGTACTGCTCGTACTCGATGGCCGTGGCGTTTTCGTACAACTGCCGGGCCATGCGGTTGTTGAACTCGATCTGCGCCCGGGTATCGGCGATCAGCTTCCGATACTGCTTCTGTATCGCGTCACCGGTTGCACCCTCGACCGCCAGCGCCAGCTTTTCCTGCGCTGCTTGGAGTCGATCCACCACGGTCACAAGCCGATTCGCTGAATCCGACCACCCGTCGGCGGTCCGGCGCATCGCTTCCGGGTCGCCATCGGGAAAGTGCCCGAGCACCATATTCGTGAGCCACTCGGGAAAGTACTCCGGAATGTGCACCACGACTAGGCGCTCGCCTGTCCTTGTACGTGTTCGACGACCAGTCGGTACAGCACCTTCGCCGGCCCGCAAGCACTATCGCCATGCAGCTCGACTTCGGTGAACGACTCGACCACTGCCGCCCGGGAGTCGAAACGGCCATCGGAGAAGCAGGCACCGCTCAACTGGCCGCGCCACTCCCGGTAACCACGGACAATGGCCGCGAGCGTGTCGCCGCGGTCCCACGGCCCACTGATGCGCCGGTATTCCGTGATCAAAGACCGCTGCGCCAGCTGCCGGACAAGGGAACCCGCCGCTGCCTCCAGGATCCGGCCGAGGTCGCGCACGATGGTCGTGTACATCGGGCGTTCCTCGGATCCTGCCACGCGATCTCCCGATCGTGCTGCGGCAGCGACCTTTTCGCTCAGGGCGGCTGGGTTCGCCGCTACGAACCGGTCGAGCAGGATCCATGCGCCCGGCACGGGTTCTTGCCCCTCGTCCACGACCCGATCCCACGCCACGCTGGACACGGTCCCGTCGCGGAGGTCGGTGATCTCGATCCCGGCGAGATCGAGGAACGGATACTTCCCGAGGATGGCGTCGACGGCCGCCGCGAGCTCGTCCACCGTGTGTTTCTCCACGCCCGAGGTGTCGAACCCGACGATCCGCAGGCCGTGCCGGGCGGCAAGCGCCTGGGCCGCCGCCACGGCGGCCGGATCGGTCCGCACGCGGGAACGCTCCGGTTGGGCCGAGACGCGTTTCGGTCGGCGCGGCGCGGCGGCCTTGTCAGGTTTCGCGGATTTCGCCGCATTCGGATCAGGACCGGTGCGACGAGGCGGAAAGACCTGCCCCGGCGGCGGACTGCCGGGGCCATTCCGCGACCATGGCGTGCCAGGCGCGTTTCGCAGCCAGGGCGTATCGCCCGGTGGCCGCATCGAGCGGCTGTCCGGGGGGCGCCGGGAGGCCGCTGGGTCGGGCGAACCGGCCTTGGGGGTCGCGGTGGCGGATTGTGAGGTAGCCGTGGGTGGTGTCGGCACCTGTGCAGCAGGCGACGCGGCGGCTCGCGCGGTCGGAGCTGCGGGATCTCCAGCAGGCGGCGCTGCGGCCGTGCTGGGTACCGGCTCCTGGCCGGGCAGGTCGGGCGTGGCACTCGGGCCGTAGTCGCCGGCATTCGGTTGAAAGGGCGAGACCGGGTTGCCGCCCGGTTGGTACCCCGGAACGTTCGATTGAAGGGGAAACTCGGGGGTGTCCGTTCGGACAGGGGCAGTGGCGCCGGGAGTCGGGCTCGGTTCGGTGGGGTTCGGCGTCGCGAGGGGTTGAGGTTGCGGACTCCATCCCGGTTGAGCGAGCGACGGGCTGACGGGTGCGAAGGTGCTGGGTTCTGGGCCCGTCGGCTGATCGCGGACTTGGGCGCCGAGCTTCTGGTCTTGGTCGTGGAAGGTGTCGTCGACGCCGGCGACGCTGGTGCCCATTCCGCGCAGATTGTGCACCAGGTTCTCGAAGCCGGTGATCCCGTCCTTCGCGGCCGGTTCGTAGCTTTCGCCGAACACCCGGCCAGGCTCGTCGTTGCCCCAGCACTCGCCTTCGCTGGCGAGGCGGTCCTTCAGCCGTGCGAGTTCCTGCTGTGCCGTATCGGCGATGGCGGCGAGTTCCGGGGTCAGAGACCGCAGCAGGTCTGTGTCCACCCGCAACGATTGACCCATAGACCGGTAAACCCTTCCCCTGCGTCAACGACACCGAGAAAAGACATTGTGTTCGACCGGATCGCGCTGGCGCAGCACAGCACCTCTCGCCACTGGGAATAGGGCGAGAATGAGTTCGATTCGCCTCGATCAGCGCGCTGCCGACCCACACGCCGACCGAGGGCGCTCGGCGCGGCCGGGCCTACCGCGTCGACGAGCTTCCGGCTCGGTCATGCCGGGTGGCGGGCACTGTGCTACCTCTGCGCCGACACCAACTTCGGCTCGTGCAGATCCAAGTAGGTCACGTCACCCATGAGCCGGCGTTCCTCGTCGAACAGCGACCTCAAATCGTCGGGAATCTCCATCTTCTCGTGTTCGCGGGCTTCGGCTTCGGAGGTGAAATACACCGCCTCGACGAACCCGTCGGTGCCGCACGTCCCGAGAGTGCCGCCGATGATCTCCGGGCGCAGTTCGTGCACGCGGTCGCCGGTCTGCGCCAGCAGTTCGCGCAGTCGGCCCGCGTCGCGGGTGTGGCCCTCCATGACCTGTACGAAGCCGGCGCGGTCTGAGCCGCCGCCCAGCCACTGGGTCACGTTGGAGCAGTCCAGGAAGGTGACCGGTCCGTCGAAACACTTCTGCGTCTCGGCCCACCAGGCGCCTTGTTCGGGCCGCTCGCTGTTGCGGCGGGCCGCCTCCTCGGATTCGAATCGAACCAGCGCGACGAACGTTCCGTCGTCGCACAGTCCGCTGGTCATGCCGAGGTAGCCGCCGGCTCCGGGCTGTAGTTCCTCGATCCACCGATCCATGCGCTGACGCAGTCGGGCGGGGTCTGCGGCTTTGCCTTGAATGACTTGGATGAACATCGGATCCTCCTTGTGCGGAGCGATCTCCGCGGTGTCGCGGGGCCGGCGCGTCGTGGTCCACCGAGGGCATGACGCCGCACGGCCCGCGACCGCGGCCGACGCATAACCAATCGTTCGCTCCCTACCTGCCGTACGCAAGTCGTTCGCGCTCGAACGGCGACAGCCCGGTAGCCGGAGTTCGAGGGGCGGGGGCTTCGGGGAGCGTCGTTCCCCGGCCGTGCGTCAGGCCGCCGGTATGGGCGTGTGCGGGTGGCGGGCGCTGTACTGATCGCGCTCCGCGATGCGGAGGTACAGCCGGAGCAGCACGTCGCGCAGGCTGATGCCGAGTTCGGCGGCGCGCATGGTGGCCACTTCGAGCGCGAGGTCGTTGGCGGCGGTGCCGGGGTCGCTGAGCAGCTCGTCGAGCACCATCCCGTGCACGGCTTGTTCGCGGGTCAGGGCGACGGTGGGCAACCAGCTGAGTTCCCATGCTTCGCCGGGGGAAATGGTCAGCAGCCGTGCGTTTTCCGGGGTGATGTCGCTGGTGATGATCGAATCGGTGATATCGAGTGCCATGCTCCGCTCTCATTCGCTGTGCACAGGATGACGCGGAACCGCCGTTGGGCTGAGGACTCGGTGACCGTGCTCGGTCACGGCCCGAACGCGGTGGATCCGTCCGTGCCTGATTGCTGTGTGTCCGAGTGGTTTCAGAAGATCGGCGCGTTGCCGAGAAGATCGGCCGACCGGGCGACGCCACAGCTGTTGCCTGTGCTGCCGGGACCGCGCCATATCGAGGTATCCGTGTCGGGCACCTCCTCGAGTAGTCGGGCCACCGGGACTCGGCACGCGACAACCGTTGTGCCGACGTCGATTTGCGGTGGCTACGAGGATAAGGCTATGGAACGCCACGTGAGGATGTCAACTAAGCTTTGACGCATTGTGATGATATTGAATAAGCTAATACGCTTGAAATGACATCTATTCTGATTAGATTGTGGCAGATTCTGTCTGCCGCACCGCTTCTCGCGAATGAATGGAGTACTGCGGAGCGTATTTCTGTGCCGATGCGGCGACGCTGCGTCACTCGGCTGTGGGGAAGGTGCAGCGCGACTGAGCATCTCGTTGGCAACGATACGGTGCTCGGTGCGATTCATCCGACGCCCCTTGACACATAGTGATTAGAATGTCGCACCGTGACACTCTGTGAGCACGTGTATGCAAGACTCGGGATGGGAGACGCGGGATGGCTGACTCGGGCTCGGACGAGCAAGTCGGCAACCTGGTCCGCAGACTTCGCCTAGAACGCGGATACACCCAGGCGACGCTCGCGACCAGGGCGGGCTGCTCACGCAGTCTCATCCAGCAGATCGAGAACGGCACCCGGATTCCGCCGCTCGCACTGCGAGAACGTTTGAGCCTCGCCCTCGGTGCGGAACTGCCGACGGACGGCAGCGCCGCTCCCGCCACGGATCCCACCAGCAGCGCGTACTACGACCTGCGCATGCGGTTCAACGTTCTGCTCGGCAAGGACCCCGAGTTGGTCGAGCGCGCCCTGGGTATCGCACAGAGTCTGATCGATGCGTCCGGCGCGCGGGAGGAGATCGAGCCGCTGCGCCTGATCGCCGACCGGCAAATGGAGCGCGCCGAGGAGATCCTCGCGCAAATCCCTTCGCGCAGCGCCACGGTATGGGAGTGGAACACCGTCAGCGACTGGCTGACGATCCTGGAGCAGGCCACCGCGTCGGTACGCGCGATCCACACCGCCGACCTCGGCACGATCGGCGGCGACGTCGGCGACGACTACCATGCGGCGATCCTGCGCCTGGCCGACAAAACCCATCCGCCGAAGATCGACGTACGCCGGATGTACGTGCTCGACACCGTTTCCGACGTCTGGCCCTACGACGACAAGCTGTGGAAACAGGCTCGCTCCGGGGTGGAGAGCGTGCTGGTCAAGCGGGAATACGCGCGCAATGCGCAGAGCATGCTCGTGGTCGATGACCGCTATGTGGCAGTGGGCGAATACGACTATTCGCGCCAAGCGCGGGTCGCGACGCGCTTCTCGGTGCTCAAACACGACGTCGCCTTCGCCGTCCGGCGCTTCGAGAAACTCTACGATCTCAGGCGCGCCGGGTCGGCCATCGTGGTCGACCAGATCGTCGCCGAGCCGCCGCTGGCGGACTTCGAGCGCCTGACCGAAGGCAACTGCCGCAGCCTGTTCCGCGCCGCACTCCAGGAGAGGTGGAACGCGATGCCCGCACCAGGAGAAACTTCGGTAGAAGGCGAGGTGCCGTGACGCAGAGCCCGGTGCTCACCGATCCGCTCGTCGATCTCGCGACCCTGACCAACCGCTCCGAGGCCAGGAAACGGGAAGTACGCGGACACTTGTCGCCGGATGCGAGGTTCGCCGGGACCGGCGGCCGCCGCTACTCGGGTGTCATCGACGCCTATCACGGCGAAACCGGCCGCGCGCCGGATGCACAGGCCATCGCCGCGCTGGACCGCGCGTGGCGGGAGATAATGCATATCGCGCCGCCCGCGGACTATCTCGACGGCCGGCTGTACGACAAGCGGCAGCCACTGAGCCTGCGCGAGTCGGCGGCGCGCAGCCTCTTCGCCCGGTTGTCGCATCCGGTCGAGGGCGTTCCCGGTGTGCGGGTTCGCCCCGAGGACGTGATCGTCTGTCCGTACTCGAGCACGATGCTGCTCGAGGAGGCGATCGCGACGCTGGCCGTGCCCGGCGGGGTCATCGTGTGCCCCGAGGGCTTCTACAAGAGCTCCAGCATCCATGTGGAGAAATTCGGGCTCCGGATCGTGTCCTGCCCGGTGGCGCCGGACGACGCGTTCAAGATCGACCCGGTCCGGCTCGCCCGCTGCCTCGACGATCTGCGCGCGACGGGCGAACTGTGCGGCGTACTGCTCACCCTGCCGGGCAACCCCGTGGTCGCCGACTACACGGCGGCCGAACTGGCGGAGATCGGGCGGGTCCTGCTCGACTGCGGTGTTCCGGTCATCTGCGATATGGCCTTCGACCGGCTGGTGGCCTCGCACATCCCGATCGCGGCGTTGCACGTCGAGACCGACCAGGGCGTTCGGCGCCTGTACGACGTCGTCTTGACCATCACGGGCAATTCGAAGGGCTACAACGCCTTCGGGCCCTGCAAGCTGGGTGCGGCGTGCACCGGCGACACCTCGTGGCTGGAGCGGATCCGGGAACGGCTCACCATCTCCTTCCAACGCGAGACCACCCACCTGGTCCGCGCGATACTCGAGCACACCTCCGAGGACTACTTCGAACGCAACCACGCGCTCATGCGCGCGCAAAGCGAAAAGGCCGCCAGGCGCCTCACCGCGATCAATACTCGCCTCGGCGCCGACGTGCTGCGACCATTGGGCAGCCAGGAAGGCATGTTCCTCTCGCTGGTGTTCGATCGAACGCTCCTCGACGCGGCGGGTATGCACACCAGTGCCCAGGTGGAGGACATTCTGCTCGCTGTCGCGGGTGTCGACAGCGTGGCGTTGGACCGGACCGGCTCGCTGCGTCCGGGGGTGCGCCTGAATGTCCTTGCGCCGCGCAAAGCGCCGAGGCATGAATCACCCGCTTTGATCGACGAACTTTTCGACCGGCTCGAGCGATTGCTCCGCGACATCGTCGACGGCCAAACCTATCGCGAGGCGCTCGCGGCCCGTGGTCTTACTGCCCTTGTGGCCGAAACGAGGGCTTCACGGTGATCGTGGGGGTGCTTCGCGAGACGGCCCCGCGGGAATCCCGCGTCGCGCTCACTCCGGAAGGTGTGCGCAAACTTTCGACGGCGGGGCTCCAGGTTGTCGTGGAGGAGGGGGCGGGGCGCGGCGCCGGCTTCGGCGACTCCGCTTATCGTGCGTCCGGGGCACTCGTCGTCGCAGATCGCGCGACGGTGTTCGAGCGCGCAGGCATCGTGGCCTGGGTGAAGCCGCCTGCTTTCGAGCTGGATTCGATGCCGCTGCGGGCAGGGACGACGTTGCTCGGATTCCAGGATCCGCACTACCGCCGCGACGAGATCGACCGGCTGCGCGGGCTCGGCGTCGAATCGGTCGCGTTCGACCTGGTGCCCCGCGACGACACGACCACCGAGATCGATGCGCTGTCCACCATGAGCCGGATCGCGGGCGCGGTGGGCTACGCCGAAGGCCGGAAGCTGCTCACCCCTCAGGTGCGGGCGCGCCCGGTCCGCGCACTCGTCCTGGGTTGCGGCGTCGCCGGGCTCGCCGCGATCGCTGCCGCGTCCACATTCGACGACGAGAAGCCGACCGCGATCGGAAACCGGCCCGAACAGGAGACCGCCGCTCTCGCCGCGGGGGCCGGACGCTTCGTGCCGAACCAGGACGACAACGCGGCGCTGCTCGACCACCTCGCCACGACACCGCCCGACCTCATCGTCTGCACCGCCGTACACCGTGGATCCCACGCACCCCGCCTGCTCGATCACGGGTCCTTGGACCTGCTTGCTCCTGGCACGGTAATCGTGGACCTGGTCGCCAAAGCGGGCGGCAATTGCGTCGCCACGGTGCCGGACAGCACCGTGACCCTGCCCAACGGCGTCGTCGTCACTCATCGCTCGAACTACCCCACCGCCCGCGCGGAGGCCGCCAGTCAGGCTTACGCCGCGGCGACGGCGGCCATGATCCTGCGGATCGTGCAACGGCAGAGCTGAGCGCCCGGCGGAACCGCCTTGACGTTCAATGAGAACGTGTTCTAATTCTTGGCATGCGCAGATTTGACGGTCGCCGCGTAATGGTGACGGGAGCGGGATCCGGCATCGGTCAGGGCATCGCCCTGCGGCTGCTCGACGAGGGGGCCCAGCTGGTGGCCGCCGACATCGACGCGACCGGCCTGACGGCCACCGCCGAGAAGGCGGGTGACGGCGCCGGACGATTGCGAACGGTCGAGGTGAACATCGCCGATCCCGAGTCCGTGCGCGAGGCGACCGAACAGGCGCTCGAGTTCCTCGGCGGTTTGGACGTGCTGGTGAACGCGGCCGGCATCCTGCGGCCCGCCCGCACCCACGAGATGCCGCTCGAAGTGTGGAACCAGGTCATCACGGTGAATCTCACCGGGACCTTCCTGATGACCCAGGCCGCCTTGCCCGCACTCCTGGACACCGGACGCGGAGTGGTGGTCAACATCTCCTCGACCGCGGCCTTCAGCGCGGCCCCTTACCTCGCCTCCTATGCGGCGTCCAAGGGCGGCGTCAACTCCTTCACCCACGCCATCGCGCTGGAGTACGCCAAGCAGGGGCTGCGGGCGGTGAATATCGTTCCGGCCGGTATCACCAGCGGTATCACGACGAAGTCCATCCTGGATCAACCCGAGGGGTTCGATCCGCAGCTGTTCTCCCGGATGACCGGGTGGCTGAACGGGGGTGCCCTCGGCAATCCGGATGACATCGCCGGGGTGGTCGCGATGGTGGCCTCGGACGACGGGCGCTACATGACGGGGACCGAGATCCGGGTCGACGGCGGCGCGCTGATGTAGTTATATGGCAGCCTCTGGTCGACCGGGTCAAGGGCAGCCGCTTCCACAATATGAAAGAGCTGCGGCCGCCGTCGGCGGGCAACACCGAGGTGCGAATGCTGTTCGCTTTCGACCCAGTCCGCGAGGCGATCGTGCTGGTGGCCGGTGACAAGTCCGGTAACTGGCAAGGGTGGTATCGCGAGGCGATTCCATTGGCCGACAAGCGCTTCGCTGAGCACTTGGAAGCGCCGGAGGAGCAGTGATGACATGAAGTACACGAAATGGAGCGAGGTCAAGGAGAAGGCGCGGGCGCTCGACCCTCGTACGGAGGACGAACGCACTGCGGCTGCCGCTCTGGCGCGGGAGCGCCGCGATGCGTACGTCCGCGGCCACCAGCTGGCCGAAATGCGCAAAGCTGCTGGCCTCACGCAAGTGGAATTGGCGGAGGCGCTCGGCGTATCGCAAGCGCGTGTATCGAAGATCGAGCGCGGTGAGATCGCCGGAATCGATACCATTCGTGCCTATGTCGCCGCTCTCGGTGGGACGGTCGACGTAGTCGCCTCGCTCGGAGACCGTACCTGGAAGGTTGCCTGACGGCGCCTCCCGCTCCCGCGCACGAGTCGCCGAGCTGGGACACCACGTTGCCTAGCCTGACCATCGTCGACAACACCGACGGCCAGGTGCACGCGCTGGTGTTCCGTTCGGGTACCGGACAATTGGTGTGTGCGGCTCCGGTGCTGGCCGAAGGCGGTGCGGGTAGCGAGAATTCGCCGGTCGGGATCGGGCGATCCGTGTTCGTCGCGAGCACCTACGGTTATCCGTATCCAGCGCTGCCCGAGGGTGCGGGCCCTGCGATGCCCCCGAGCGCGCCGTTCACCGGCGGGATGACGCGGATCGACGTGGCGGACGATCGATGTCACACCGTCTGGGAGAACAGGGTTCGCAGCGCGGCGGTACCGCGTCTGTCCACCGCCGACGGTGCGTTGTACACCATCACTCGCGTCGGCCACGGCCACACCACGCCCCTCGACGGGTACGCGTTCACCGTGCTCGATCCGGATCCCGGTATGGTCACCGCCTCGCACTCGCTCCCAGGCACCATCGTCGACGATCCGCTCCAGACCGCGCCGTTGATCACCCACAACGGTCGGCTGTTCCAAGGCACGGTTACCGGAATCCTGCGCGTCGGGTGAGTTCTGTCCTGTCCATCGGGACGGTCACCGGTCCACCGGGTCGGAGCGTGCGTCCCGGGTCCCGTCGTCGCCAGCGGGCGTAGCGGAGTTCGCTCCATCACTGTGACGTGGATCTCTCGAACTCGAGTGGCGCCGTGTCTATTTCGCGCGGTTCCGGCCCGTTCGGAGGGGTAGTGAGGCGAAGATCACATACCTCTTGATGATTGCGCCTGAGGTGCTGAAGGACGGCGATGTGGAGCCGACCGAGACTCCGATGCGTGCGCCGGTTAATTCGGGGCCTGTTGGGGAACTGACCGGTCTTCCTCGCCTTCGGCTGTGTACGCGTCGGTTTATTACGAGGTAAACAAACTTATGGTCGCTTTCTATTCGTCGGCTTGTAGCAACCGTCGTTTCTTTCGAATGAACGTGCAGGTGAGAGCGCATCTCGGCAAACCATTGAGTGGTCTATTGATGGGTGTAGCTAATGCCGCGGGATTCGTGCGATCCCCTCTGGGCAGCCGATTCGGAGTAGCGGCCGAGAGACGTCACAAGGGTGTCATCGGCCCGCTGAAAGTGCGCCTACGGCCGCTGCGTCAGGTTTGCTGAGGAGGGTCGCATGGCGGGTCCCGCAAGGGTTTGCTGAGGTGCTGCTTTATACGCTTGACCACGGCGGGGACGGTTGCGTAGGGATAACGATTGTGTAGAGTTGACGGTAACGCTGGCCGCAGCTCGAGCGAGACTCGCTGCGGCCAGCGGAACTCAAATGGGGGACCTCGAAACCGATCCGTGACCCGGCGTAGCTGGCGGTTGCCCGAGCCGCGGTCACTCCGGGTGTGCTGAATGTTGTCTAGCTCACAGCCGTGAACTGATCACTCGAGCGCTCCGAACCCTCGCCCGCCTGTTCCAGTACCGCGCGGCGCCCGAGGACGAAGGCATAGGCCAGGAAGAACCCCTCCGCCGTGAAGCCGATCGCGATACGGACCGGCGCAGGTAACGGGCTCGGCGTCACGAATCCCTCGATGAAGCCACAAACCAGCAACACCGCGACAAGTCCGAGCGCCACCGTCGCGGTCGCCCGTCCTTGCCTGGCCACCGCTTCCACCCGGCTGAGCCGACCCGGATCGATCAGCGTCCAACCGAGTTTCAGCCCCGCGCCGCCCGCGACGAACACCGCCGTCAGCTCCAGGGTGCCGTGCGGGAGGATGAAACCGAAGAACGAATCCAGCCGCCCCGCGTCGGCCATCAGGCCCGCGCTGACGCCCAGATTGAGCGCGTTCATGAACAGCAAGTACAGCGCGGGCAGGATCAACACGCCGGTGAACAAAGCGATCGCCGCCACCCACGCGTTGTTCGTCCACACCTGCGCGGCGAACGCACCCTGCGGATGATCCGAGTAGTACGTCTCGAACGCGCCGCCGGGTGCGGTGAGCTCCCCGGTGTCATCAGGGATGCCGAGAACCCTTCGCGCCGAGTCGAACCGGTCCACCCAGACGGCCAACCCCGCCGAGACGAGCAGGAACACCGCGGCCACACCGGCCCACCACGGCCAGGACCGGTAGAGCGCCGCCGGGAAACGGTGGCTGAAGAACCGGCCGACCTCCTGCCAGGTGTCGGTACGCGTCCCGAGCACTCTGCCGCGGGCACGGGCCAGCAGCGCGCTCAGTCCGGCGATCAACTCCGGGTCGGGACTGTGCGACTGCAATCGCGCCAGCTGCTGGGACGTGCGGCGATAGAGCATGACGAGTTCGTCCGCCTCCGCGCCGGTCAGCTTGCCCCGTTTGGACAGGTAGTCGAGCCTTTCCCACGCCCTGCGGTGCGCCAGGCTGTATGCGTCCACGTCCATTCGGTTGCCTCCCACTCCCGCCGGTCGCAAGAATGCTATCGACATGGCTGAGTTCACAACCGGCGAAGCGGTGGCCCTGGAGCTGCCGATCGCCCGGATCCCCACCAGGGCCACCGCGTTCCTGATCGACGTGCTGGTGCAGTGCGTGCTCGGGTTCGTCCTGTTCGCGATCGTCACGGTGCTGCTGCCCGCGGGTCTGGATTCGGCTTGGCTGGACGCGGTGGTGCTGGTCACCATCGTGGCTGTCCTGGTCGGCTACCCGGTCACCTGTGAGACCGTCTGGCGCGGGCGGACATTGGGCAAGCTGATGCTCGGACTGCGGGTCGTACGCCAGGACGGCGGACCCATCGACTTCCGGCATGCGCTCACTCGCGGATTGGCGGGGGCCATCGTCGACTTCTGGATGCTCGGCGGCTTCGGCGCCATCGCGGTGCTCACCTCGATGTGCTCGCCACACGCGCGGCGGGTCGGTGACGTGCTCGCGGGCACCGTGGTCGTGCACGCGCAACGGCCGCTGCCGCTGCCCGCGCTGGCGATCGCCCCGCCATGGCTGATCGGCTGGAGCGCACAGCTGGAGTTGTCCGGGCTGCCGGAGGCCCTGGCGCTGGCGGTACGTCAGTATCTGACCCGGTTCCGCACACTCACCCCGGCAGCGCAGCACCACCTGGGCACCGTGCTCGTAGCCGAGGTGTGCGGGCGACTCCGCGTCGCGCCGCCCGCCGGCTATCCGCCATTGCAGATTCTCGGCGCGGTGATCGCCGAACGGCAGCGCCGGGTGCTACCGCAGCCGATGTTCCCGGTGTTTCCGCCGCCGATGGTGGCGCGTGCCCGTCAGGCGGCTGCCTCGCCTCCGCTCGGCCCGGCGCAGGGCTGATACGGACTCCGTCCAGCTGTGTCCGCTATGCGGCTGCCTCGCCTCCGCTCGGCCCGGCGGGTGCTTCGATCGCCTGCCTCGACTGCGCTGAGCTGGGCGCGAGGCTGTAGGAGGGCTTCGTCTACACCGGGGTGTCGGTCTTCGCTCGCCCGGCCATGAGCTTCGGGCAGACGACTTCCAGCGGCGCCCCTCAGACGTTGGCCGCGACGTAGTCGTCGATCTCGCGCAGAAACCGGTCCTGGCGTGCGGGCGTGATCCAGGAGGCTCGGAACGAGTTCCTGGCCAGTTCGGCCAGCTGCTCGACGCCGAGGCCCGCCTGCTCGGCGAGCGCGACGTAGTTGTCGGCGGCGTACGCCCCGAAATACGCGGGATCGTCGCTGTTGACGGTCACCGTCAACCCGCGGCCGAGCAGGCCGACGATCTCGTCGGATTTCATCTGCGCGGTGACGAAGGAGTTCGACACCGGGCAGCACGTGAGCGCGATGCCCTTGGTCTTGGCCAGCTCGACCAGACGGTCGTCCTCGACGATGTTCGTGCCGTGGTCGAGGCGATCGACTTCGATGTCCTCCAGCGCTTGGCGGATGTGCTCGATCGAGTCCTGCTGGTCGATGTCGCAGTGCATGGTCAGCAGGAAACCTTCCGCGCGGGCGCGCTGGAAGACGGGGGCGAACTTGCTCGGCGGATTACCGTGCTCGTCGGAGTCCAACCCGACCCCGATGATCCAGTTCTTGTAGGGCAGCGCTTCGAGGAGCGTCGCCATCGCATACTCCGCGGAATGGTCGCGCAGGAAGCACAGAATCAGTTCGGCCGAGATACCCAGCTCCCGCCGTGCCCGCGCGATCGCCGATCGGTATCCACTCATCACGGTGGGGAAAGGGACGCCGCGTGCGGTGTGCGCCTGCGGATCGAAGAACATTTCGACGTGGCGGACGCCTTGGGCATGCGCCCTGGCCAGATAGTCGAAGGCCAAGTCGTGGAAGTCCTGCGGCCGCTGTAGCACTCGCATGGCCGGGTAGTAGACCCGCAGGAACGAGGTGAGGTCGTGGAACCGGTAGGTCTGCTTGACCTCGTCGACGGACTTCTCCGGCAGCTCGATGCCGTTGCGCTGGGCGAGACGAAACTTCAGTTCCGGCTCGAGCGTCCCTTCCAGATGCAGGTGCAGCTCGGCCTTGGGCAGTCCGCGGACGAAGGCGGCGAGAACTGAGGACATGGGCCCATGATCCTCCTTCGCGCTCGCACCGGGACCCCGTTTGCCCACGCCGTCGCCGTGCGGAGAGGCTAGAGGGCGCCGGACTGCTTGAGTTCCAAGTATTCGTCCGCCAGCGCCTCGGGCAGCCGTTCCGGGGGAGCGGCGACGACCGCGACCCCCGTGCGGCGCAGGGATTCCTGGACCAAGGCGCGTTCGGCGAGCACGGATTCGGCGGCAGCCGCGGCGTAGAGGTCGGCCAGGCTGTCGCGGCGGCCTGCGGCCGCGGCGACGTCGGGGTCGGTGACCGAGACGATGAGCACCCGGTGGCGCTGCGCGAGGACCGGCAGCACTGGCAGCAGGTTCTCCTCGACGGCTGCCCCGTCGAGGCTGGTGAACCAGACGACCAGGCTACGTCTGCGGGTGCGCTGCACGGCTGCGCGCACCAAGCCGGAGCTGTCGGTGTCGACCAGGGCCGGTGTGATGCCTGCCATCGCGTGCATCAGCGTCAGCTGCAACCCTTTTCCGCCCACACCGCGGACTTCGGCGCGGGGTTTCCGGTCGAAGGCGAGCAGGTCCACCGAGTCGCCCGCGGCGGCCGCCAGACCGCCGAGCAGCAGAGCCGCCTCGATACTCGCGTCCAGGCGAGTGCCATCGCCGACCCGGCCCGCGCTGATCCGCCCGGTGTCCAGCAGCATCAGCATGTGCCGGTTGCGTTCCGGGCGCCAGGTGCGGACCAGGACGTCGGTCGCGCGGGCGGTGGCGCGCCAGTCGATGGCGCGCACGTCGTCGCCGGCGACGTACTCGCGGAAGAAATCGAATTCGGTGCCCTGTCCACGGAGGTTGGCCACATTCCGGCCTTCGAGATGTTGCAGCCGTTTGACTTTCGACCGCAGCAGCCGTTCGGCGCGGAATGCGGGCAGCGCGCGCACCCGGGCGGGCACGCTGTGCCTGGACTGTCTGCCCGCCAACCCGAGCGGGCCGAGCAGCCGCACCGTGACCGGTCCCGCGACCCGATCGCCGCGGTGGGTCGGTGTGAGCGTGGTGTGAAACCGGACCTTGGTCCCGGGCGCGAGATCCAGCCGGTGTGTGCGTTTTTCGGGCCGTGCGCTGGCGGGCCAGTCATCCCACACCGTGCCGCGCAGCACCCGCGTCCCGGTGTTCACCGCGGCGAGCTCCACCTCGGTCGAGCGCCCGAGCCGCACCACGGTCAGCGCTTGCCGGGACAGCGCCAGATCCCGCACCCGGCCGACCGCGGCGAGATCGATGAGCAGCGCCGCGGTCAGCGCGCAGGTCAGCACGACCACCCCCAGCGGAGATGGCACCACCAGGGTGACGAACAGGGCCGCCACTCCTGCCGCGGCGGCCAATCGACCGGTGACGACCATGCGCTACACCGGAACCGGAACCGACAGCAGCAGCGACGACATCACACCCTCGGTGGTCACCCCGTCCAGCTCGGCCTCCGGGCGCAGGTGCAGGCGGTGCCGCAGCACGGCGACCGCGACGGCCTTCACGTCGTCCGGCGTGACGAAACCGCGCCCGTTGAGCCAGGCGAACGCACGGGAAGCCGCCATCAGCGCGGTCGCACCTCGGGTGGAGGCACCGTGCTGCACGGCGGGGGAAGTGCGCGTCGCCCGGCACACGTCGACGGTGTAGGCGAGCACCTCCGGACTGATAGTCATCTTCGTGATCGCAGCGCGGGCGGCGGCGATGTGCGCGGGGCCCGCCACGGGACGCAGCCCCGCGGCGGTCAGATCGCGCGGATCGAACCCGGCGGCGTGGCGTTGCAGGACGCGGAATTCGTCGTCGCGGCCGGGCAGGTGGATGTCCACCTTGAACAGGAACCGGTCCAGCTGCGCTTCCGGCAGCGGGTAGGTGCCCTCCTGCTCGATCGGGTTCTGCGTGGCGACAACGACGAACGGATCGGGCAGCGGCTGCGGCTTCCCGTCCACCGAGACCTGCCGCTCCTCCATCGATTCCAGCAGCGCCGACTGGGTTTTCGGCGGAGTACGGTTGATCTCGTCGGCGAGCAGCAGGTTGGTGAACACCGGGCCGTGCCGGAAGGTGAACTCCGCCGAGTGCGGGTCGTAGATCTGCGAACCGGTGACGTCGCCGGGCATCAGGTCCGGGGTGAACTGCACCCGCGCGTGGTCCAGATCCAGCGCCGTGGCCAATGCCCGCACCAGCAGCGTCTTCGCCACGCCTGGCACGCCTTCGAGCAGCACATGGCCGCGGCACAGCAGCGCGAGCACCAAGTACATGACCGCGTTGTCGTTGCCGACCACCGCCTTGCCGATCTCGGCGCGCAGCGTGTGGAACGCGGCGAGCGCTTCCTCGGCGGTAAGGGTGGTATCGATGCTGGTCATTCGATCTCCTGTGTCTTGCGGGGAATCCCGCACACCGTCGGCTCGATAAGGGCTGCGCGATTGTGTCTCATCCGATCTCCGCTTCGATCCATTCGAGCTGGGCGGCCACCATTCGCAGCGTCCCCGGGTCGGGCACCGAACCGAACAGGGCGGCGGCGATCTGGGCCGGGTCGGCTCCGAGCCGCGCGGCGACGACGGCGACGATCCGGTCCGGCGGGGTGTCCGCGGTGACGCCCAGCGGTGTGCGAATGCGGCGCAACGTCGCCGCTCGCAGCTTTCCGGCCACGTGGTCGTGGTCTTTCGAGCGCTGATACAGAGCGGCCTGACCGGCGAGCAATTCGTTCGCCGCGACTTCCACCGGGCGCGGCTCGCGCACCACAGCGCCCCGCCGCCGCGCCCGCCACCACACCACCAACGCGGCGGCGAGGAGAAACTGCACTCCGCCGTAGAAGACCGGTGCGGGCAGCCGATCCCAGATCGGGTCATCGCCGGCGCCGAAGCGCGGCTCGAAAGAGTCGTCCGGCGGAGGGACGTCCGGTAGATCCGGTGGTGGTTTCGGCGGCGGGGCCGTCGGCGCACCGCAGGATTGCAGCGCGCTGTAGACCAGCAGCAGTACTGCGGCCATAGCGGCGAGTGCAGCCCAGAATCTGGGGTCGCGCAAAAGTTTCGGCAGCGGAGGAAGTCGGCGCCTGGTGCGCGGCACCTGCTCCTTCGCCTCGGTCTCAGTAGGTTCCGGTGCGGGCGGCGGCGCGCCGGCGGAGAACCGGTCGGCGTATTCGAGCCTGCGGTATTCGTCTTCGGTGGCGCGACGTCCGCCGTAAACCACCTCGTCGAAACTGTGTGCGGCGGGCTGTAGTTCGGTGGCGACCTCCAGCGACGGCGTGGTCGTCACGTCGTCGGCGGTCTCCCGTGCGGTGCGCGAGCGCCGGACTTCCAGCACGCCATGCTGTTCCAGGCCACGCAGCACGGCACGGAAGCGTTCCCGCAGCGCGCTGTCGAAATCCCGGCGCTGCGCGGCCGATTCGGCGGCGGCCCGATGGTCGGCCGCGGCGCCGAGTCGAGGGGTGCCGGGGGCGGGGCCGTTCATCGCGCCTCCCGAATGGGGATTCGGATGTCCAATCCCTCCCTGCGGCAACGGCGGTCGAGGTAGCACACCACCCGTGACGACGCCTCTACCAACTCGCTGAAGGCCGTCACCAGCAGCACGGCGGCGGTGGTCAGGACGATCACCGGCCACCGATGGGTGCCGGAGAAATCCGTGATGAACAGCGGGATGCCAAGTAGTGGAATCGCCAGCAGTCCGCCCAGGGCGCGCTGGGCCATCCACAATCCGGTCGTCTGCCATTCCGCGCCCTCGGCGAGCAGTTTCGCACGTGCGACGCCATCGCGATGCGAGGTCCGTTCGACGAACAGCACCGGGAGCGCGACCCAGCGGCGCGCCCGCAGCCAGCCGAGCCAGATCAATGCCAGCGGAAGCGTCACGATCAACAGGCTGCCCACCGCGATCACGCCCACGCCCACCAGGGTGAACAACAGTTGGAAGACCAGCAGCGGACCGAAGACCGCACCACACCGGCCCAGCGCGGTGCGCCAGCCGATCGGGGCCCCGCCGACCGTCGCGAGTCCGAGCGCCACCGTCGTCCCGCGTAACACGAACCGCAGCAACCACGCACCGGCCGCGGTGGACAGGATCGCCGCCCAAGCGGTGCCGGCGTCGGAGCCGTCGGTCAGTCCCGAGACGCCCGCGGTCACCGCGACGATCACCGCCTCTGCGGCGAGCAAGCCCGCCAGGCTCACTCCCGCCAGGGCGCGGATATTCGCCTGGATCAGCGCGAACGGCAGATCGAGCAGTTCGCGGAAACTCAGCGGTCGGATCGGCACCGTCGTTCCAGGAAACCCCGGCACCGGATCTGTTCCCGCCCCGACGGCGCCGGCCGGTTCGGCGGCTGGCAGCACGGGCCGAGTCTAACCGTCAGCGCTGCAGGAGGCGCTGCACCACCTGCCGGTAACGAATCGGGTCGATGGGCGGAAGACCGAGCAGGGCGCGCAGATACACTCCGTCGCCGGCCAGCCGGATGATGTCCGCCTGCACCGGGTCGGCGACCTCCTCGTCCAACCCGTCCGACCAGGAGTTCATCATCTCCACCAGCGCCTGCTGGACCTCGTCCGGTTCCGGGGTGGCGTCGATGGTCCGCATGGTCGCGAGCATGGACCGATAGACCGCTAGTTCGACTGCGTCGGCGGCGTTGTCGGGGTTCGGTGTCTGCAGGTACCACTCGGCCACCGTGCCGCCTTTCGCGACCGCGGCGTCCAACTGCGTGGCCGCGCGTTCGGCAAGCCTGCGGACCAGCCCGGCGAGGAGTGCGTCCTTGCTCTTGAAGTGATAGAGCAGGCCGCCCTTGGAGACGCCCGCGGTCGCCGCGACGTTCTCCAGCGTCACGTGCGACATGCCTTTTTCCAGCAGCAGGGTTTCGAGCGCGTCCAGGATGCGGTCGCGGGTGTCAGCCGTCACGAGAGCTGACTATACCGTCTGGACGGTAGTGTTCTGTACTATACCGTCTGGACGGTAAGAAACGACGATGGAAGTCGAGAAAGACCATGACCACCCAGACCACCGGCCGTGCACCCACCCGGCCCCGCGCGAGCGCGCGCGACTGGGCGGGGTTGTCCGTGCTCGCGCTCGCCCTGCTGCTGCTCGCCGTGGACGCGACGGTGCTCGATCTGGCCGTGCCCGCGATCAGCGCCGATCTCGCACCCACTACGCCGCAACTGCTGTGGATCATCGACGTCTATTCGTTCGTCCTGGCTGGACTGCTCGTCGTCATGGGCAACCTCGGCGACCGGATCGGGCGGCGCAAGTTGCTGCTGATCGGCGCGGCCGGATTCGGCGTCGCCTCGGTGCTGGCCGCCTGGGCGATGACGCCGGAAATGCTGATCGCGGCGCGCGTGCTGCAGGGTGTCGCGGGAGCGACGCTGATGCCCGCGACCCTGGGCCTGATCCGGTCGATGTTCCTCGATCCGCGACAGCGGACCGTCGCCATCGCGGTGTGGAGCGCGATGGCGGGCGGCGGCGCTGCGGCGGGACCGCTGCTCGGCGGCTGGCTGCTCGAGCACTACTGGTGGGGGTCGGTGTTCCTGGTGAACCTCCCGGTCATGCTGGTGCTGCTGGGTCTGGGGCCGGTGCTGGTCCCGGAGTCGCGCGATCCGCGACCCGGCCGCTTCGACCTGCCCAGCGCGGCGCTGTCGATGCTCGCGCTGGTGCCGCTGGTATATGCGGTGAAGGAGTTCGCGGCACATGGACCCAGCCTCGGCCTGGCCGCGATCGGTGCGCTCGGTGTGTTCGCGGGCGTGTGGTTCGTGCGCAGGCAGCGAGGGCTGGCGCAACCGATGCTGGACCTGGCGCTGTTCGCGGTGCCCAAGTTCCGCACGGCGGTGGTGACCAACCTGCTCGCGGTGTTCGCGCTGGCGGGTGTGCTGTTCTTCGGCTCGCAGTACCTTCAGCTGGTGCTCGGGCGCTCGCCGATGCAGGCGGGGTTGTTGCTCCTGCCCGGACTGCTGGCCAGCATGATCGCCTCGCTCGCCGCGGCATGGCTGGTGCGGCGTATACGGCCGGGCGCGGTGCTCGGCGGCGCGCTCACCACGGCGGCGCTCGGTGCCGCGCTGTTCGGTTGGCTCGGTCCGGACGCGTCGGTCAGTACGACGCCGTTCGTCCTCGGCTTCCTCTTCGTGGGCGCGGGCGTGGGGGTAGCGCTGACCGTTTCGTCGGATCTGGTGGTCAGCTCGGCGCCGGTGGAGCGAGCGGGCGCGGCCGCCGCCGTATCGGAGACCGCGTACGAGACCGGTATCGCGCTGGGCGTCGCGGTGCTAGGCAGCGTGGTGATGGCGATCTTTCGCAACGGACTCGACCTGACCGACGTGCCGGGCGATCAGACCGGCGCCGCCACCGAATCCCTTGGCTCCGCCACGGCTTTCGCCCGTGAGCTGCCGGAGGCCGCGGGGAACGCGTTCCTCGTCTCGGTGCACGAGGCGTTCGTCTCGGGCATCCATTTCGCGGCCATCGGCACCATGTCGATCCTGCTGCTCGCCGCCGCGGTGGCGTTCCGCTTGCGCAGCGCCCGCGGGTAACGGCTGCTGCACACCCGCTCGCCGCGTGCGGTGCGCGAATGCCGCGACAGCGCGCTGGGATTATTCGGGCAGGTCGGCCAGGAGGCTGCGGCGGGCCGGGCCGACGTGTTCCTGAGCGACTCGGGCCAACGTCTCGGGATCGCTGCTACGCAGCAGCGTCGCCAGTTCGCGGTGCTCGTCCACCACCCGTGCGCTGTAGCACTGGTCGCCGAGGGCGATGCGGCGCAGCTGGAACAGCGCCTCCTACTTGCGGACCTGATACTCCGGCATGTCGTTCTCGCCGCGCTGGTAGCACGCAGCGAGGGGCCGGGATGGCGGTCGCCGATTCGACTGGTCCCGGTGCCAGGCGAGCAGGTCGGTGGGGACTACCGACTGCCGATGAGACTGCGGGTCACCGGCCGGGTGGGAGTTCGCGGCGGTTGGCGTGGGGGAGTTCGCCGTGGTGGTGGCTGGGGAGTTCTTCCCGGTTCGTGCCGGTGGGCAGGCCGTAGCCTGCGGCGCCGGTCGGGGGAAGGGAGTAGCGCGGCGCGTGCGGACCGGAATAGTCGGCGTCCACGATGGTGGACGCGATGTGCTGCGCGTGCGCGACCTCGGGGGAGCCGGGCTGGAGCTGGTAGCCGACCGGAACGCCCACGGTCTGCGGGTGCGAGGTCTGGCCGTCGATGGTGACCTTCCGGGTGCGGCGCAGGGTGAAGGTGATCTCTTCGACCTCCTCGAACGCCTGGCGCGCGGTGCGCAGCGGGTGCGTCGCGGTGTCGATCGCATTGGCGACGAATGACGGGACCAGCGGCCGGATGAAGCGGGCGGCGGTGTCGGTGAACGGCACCGTACCGATCAGCGGCAGCTCGAGGCCACCGCTCTGGGGTGCGGGGGGAGTGGCCGCGACGACGGGAGCGGGCGAGTTCGCGGTCACGGGTGCGGGTAGGTTCGGCGTCACCTCATGGGGCACAGTGCTGTCCTTTCGATCGTCCGCCGCGGCGGGAAGTTCGGGCCGGCGCGGCGGTTCGGTGATACCGATCTCGATGCCGCCGATGGCCGCGATGATGCGGGTGCGCTGCCGTTCCCGGTCGATGGCCGTGTCCGCCTCGACGGCGAGGCGGGCGGCGGTGAGTTGCTGTTCGGCGCGCAGAGTTTCCGCTTCGGCACGCACTTCGGCCTGCTTGACCGCAATAGCCGTGTCGGCTTCGCGCTCGGCGCGGTCGTGTACGCTGCGCGCCGCGTTGTGCCGGTCGAACGAGGTCTCCCCACGCCACCAGCGCAGCACCAGTGGCAGCAGGGCGAGCACGACGAACGCCACGATGGTGAGAATGCGCAGCGGCAACGCCTCACGCACCGTGTAGTCGTTCATCGCCTGCCAGCGCGCGCCGAGCCCGCGATCGGCGCTGTCGAACGAGGCCGACCGTGCGGCGGAAAGGGCATCCTGGTCGTCGGCGATTCGCCGGTCGGCCGCGTCCACCCGGCCGTGTGCCGTGGCGAGCTGCCCGCGGGCGTCGTCGAGCATGTCGTTGGCCGTCTGTGCCTCCGGCCCGCGGCCGGGTACGCCGGTGATCCTGGTCTGCGGGCATTCGGGGGTCGGGTTGTACTCGCAGCGGGCGATCACCAACGCACGGTCGATATCCAGCTGCGCCTTGGCGATCGGCTGGTCGAGCGCGGCGCGGTCGGCCTTGGCCCGGTCCAGTTCGCCCTGCGCCGCGACGACCTGCGGAGCCGATTCGGCCGAACGCTGGGCGTCGGCGTCCAGCATCCGATCGACCGACGCGCCGAAAAGCGCGACCGCGGCGAGTTCGGCGATCAATCCGCCGACCAGCACGGCGACCGCGATGCGCGCGATCAGCCCGAGCCGATCCGGCCCTCCGCTCGGCCGCGCCGTCGCCACCGCTCGCGCGAGCGCGGCGGTCAGCGCCGCGATCACGAGCGCTGCCGTTATGGTCGCCCACAGCGGCCATGCGGTCGAGGCCGCGGCCAGCGCGGCGACCGCGCCGGAAATCGTCGCGAACAGCAGCACGGCGGCGCCCGTGACGGCATAGCCGGCGCGCTCGTGGCGATCGGTGATTTCGCTGGTCCGGCCCCCGCCGAGCCAGGTGAACAAGCCGGTGACGGTCATGGGAAGGCACATCCTCTACGTCCCAGGCGCTTTCGCGGGCGCGACGAAACTGTCACGGATTCGTTGTGACAGCGTGACAGGCCTTCGGCAGAGTCAGCGACCAGGGACGGCCGGATGTGTCCAGGCTCACATATCATCGAGCTCCCGTGCGGAACGCGGTGCATGAATACGCTTACTCTGGCGCGGTGATTCGTTGCGATCCCGGGAGGTCACAGCATGCGCAGAGTCGTGTTTGCGATCCTTGCGGCGGCGCTGCTCATGTGGCCGGCTAGCGCGGGCGCTTCCCCGGCCGACGGATCGCTGGACCGGCTGGTCGCGCTGGTCGTCGAGCGGCTGGATACCGCCGACGCGGTGGCCGCGGCGAAGTGGGCGGCGGCCGGCGAGCGCGGCATCGAGCCGGCCATCGACGATCCCGTCCGGGAGGCCGAGGTCTACGACGCGATGGCCCGGCTCGGCAATGGCCGTGAGCTGCCGGAGAACTGGGTACGACAGGTGTTCGTCGGCCAGATCGAGGCGAACAAGACGGTGCAGCGCGGCCTGATCCTGCGATGGCGCTTCGACCCTGCCGCGGCGCCGACCGCCCCCGCCGCCCTCGCATTCGTGCGCCCGGTCATCGACCGGGTGAACGTCGAAATCCTCGACCAGCTGGCCGCCCACCGGGCCGAGATGATCGCCCCGGACTGCACGGAACGGTTGGCGCGCAGCGTCTTCGGCGTGCTCGTCACCGGCCGGCTCGACGCCCTGCACCAGGCCGCGCTGGTGCGAGCCGCGGTCGCGCTCTGCCCGGCCTGAACGGCTGTCCAGCTGGTGTGTCCAACACCACTTTCTGATATTTGCTGAAAATGTGCTGAATCCCACAGCGGGCAAAAGAGTCCGGACGGTCGGATCGCATTCGGGGCTTGTCACGCCCGTGTCGTAGATGTCTCATCGGCTCGATCGCCGAGTTAGCCACCGCTACTTGGTTTGTCCGGCCCTGTACGGGGAAATCTTCTTCGACGCAGGTGAGGGCGGGTTCCCGAGGTTGTGCGGAGGTTTCGGGCCGGCTGTGCACACCGGTTTTTCCCAGCTGGCACCGAGTGCCACAGGGATCGATCGCACGGTACTCGCTGCTTTACACTGGACAACGCGCACACGTGGAGGACCGAATGAAGAAGCCCAGCTAAACCGGGTTATTAGCGAAACCTAAGTTGGTTGGGCCCTGGACCTGACTTATCGTTTGCTCTTACGCCGAGCACAGAATGTTCGGCACATCGCCCGCTCGGGCAGCCACCTAGCCGGTGCTCAGCGTAGCGGGCGAGCACCCGCTCGGAGGTAAGGATCTTGTTAGGGATCCGTTACCGAAGGGCACCCACTACGTCACCGAAGCGGGTGGAAACAACTGCAGACCTGACTGCACGCCGAAGACCATCAGCGCGGCTGGCTTCGGAACGTACGGGCGCAGTCTTGCACGGAGGCATTCGACGAAAGGCTGTTTTTCTTCGAAGGCCGACTTTCTTGAAGGCAGAGGCATGACGCAACTTCCTGGCCACCGGTCACCTGGACCCATCGGTCTCTACGACCCGGCGAACGAGCACGACGCCTGCGGCGTCGCATTCGTCGTCGACATGCACGGCCGCCGCAGCCGCGACATCGTCGACAAGGCTATTACGGCTCTGTTGAATCTGGAGCACCGTGGTGCCGCAGGCGCCGAGCCCAACAGTGGTGACGGCGCCGGCATCCTGATCCAGGTTCCCGACCGCTTCTTCCGCGCCATCGTGAACTTCGAGTTGCCGACGGAGGGCTCCTACGCCACCGGTATCGCGTTCCTGCCGCAGGCCCGTCGCGAAGCCGCGCGCGCCGCCTACGGCGTGGAGAAGATCGTCAAGGAAGAGGGCCTGGAGGTCCTGGGCTGGCGTGAGGTGCCGATCGACGAGTCGTCGCTCGGCGCACTGGCACGCGACGCCATGCCGACCTTCCGGCAGATCTTCATCGCCTCGCCGAAGAACGCTTCCGATCCGCTGTCGGATATGGATCTGGAGCGTCGCGCCTACGTGGTGCGCAAGCGGGTCGAGCACGAACTGGGGTCGGCCGGTGCGGGTGAGGGCGCGGTCGGCAGGGAGTCGGTCTACTTCCCGAGTCTTTCCGGGCAGACCTTCGTCTACAAGGGCATGTTCACCACGCCGCAGCTGCGCGCGTTCTACTTGGACCTGCAGGACTCCCGGGTGGAGAGCGCGCTGGGCATCGTGCACTCCCGCTTCTCCACCAACACCTTCCCGTCCTGGCCGCTGGCGCACCCGTTCCGCCGGGTGGCGCACAACGGTGAGATCAACACCGTCACCGGCAACGAGAACTGGATGCGTGCCCGTGAGGCGCTGCTGCGCAGCGACGTCTTCGGCACCGACTCCGCGGGCAAGAACCGGCTGGAGAAGATCTTCCCCATCTGTACCCCGGGGGCGAGCGACACCGCCAGGTTCGACGAGGTGCTGGAACTGCTGCACCTCGGCGGCCGCAGCTTGCCCCACGCCGTGCTGATGATGATTCCCGAGGCCTGGGAACGCAACGAGAACATGGACCCGCAGGGGCGGGCCTTCTACGAGTACCACTCGATGCTGATGGAGCCGTGGGACGGCCCCGCATCGGTGTGCTTCACCGACGGCACCGTCGTCGGCGCCGTGCTGGACCGCAACGGCCTGCGCCCCAGCCGCATCTGGGTGACCGACGACGGACTGGTCGTGATGGCCTCCGAGGTCGGCGTGCTGGACATCGACCCGTCCAAGGTGGTCGAGAAGGCGCGCCTGCAGCCGGGCCGCATGTTCCTGGTCGACACCGCCCAGGGCCGCATCGTCGGCGACGAGGAGGTCAAGTCCAAGCTCGCCGCCGAGCATCCGTACCAGGAGTGGCTCGACAAGGGCGTGTCTCGCCTCGCCGACCTGCCCGACCGCCCGCACGTGCACATGCCGCACGACCGCGTGCTGATCCGCCAGCAGATCTTCGGATACACCACCGAGGAACTCAACCTGCTGGTCTCGCCGATGGCCAGGACCGGCCTCGAAGCGCTCGGCTCGATGGGCACCGATACCCCGATCGCGGTGCTTTCCTCCCGCCCGCGGCTGCTGTTCGACTACTTCTCCCAGCTGTTCGCGCAGGTCACCAACCCGCCGCTGGACGCGATCCGGGAAGAGGTGGTGACCAGCCTCAAGCGCAACATCGGTCCCGAGGCCGATCTGCTGCATCCGGGACCGGAGTCGTGCAACCAGATCGCGCTGGAGCAGCCGATCCTGGACAACGACGAGCTGGCCAAGCTCGTGCACATCAACGACGACGGTTCGCACCCCGAGCTGCGCTCGGTGGTGGTGCGCGGCCTGTACCCGGTGAAGAAGGGCGGCAAGGGCCTGCGCAAGGCGCTCGAGGCGATCAACACCCAGGTGTCGGCCGCCATCGACGGCGGAGCGCGAATCGTCGTGCTGTCCGACCGCGAGTCCAACGAGAAGCTGGCGCCGATCCCGTCGCTACTGCTGACCTCCTCGGTGCACCACCACCTGGTGCGTGAACGTACTCGGACGATGGTTGGCCTGGTCGTGGAGGCTGGTGACGCCCGCGAAGTGCACCACATGGCCATGCTGGTCGGCTTCGGCGCCGCCGCGATCAACCCGTACATGGCCTTCGAGAGCATCGAGGACATGCTCGAGCGCGGCGCCATGGAGATGCCGGGCAGCACAGGCGACCTGGCCGCCGACTACCGCAAGGCGGTCGCGAACTACAACAAGGCCGCGGGCAAGGGCGTGCTGAAGGTGATGTCCAAGATGGGCATCTCCACCCTGGCCTCCTACAACGGCGCCCAGCTGTTCCAGGTGATCGGCCTGTCCCAGGAGCTGGTGGACGAGTACTTCACCGGCCTGCGCTCGCACCTGGACGGCATCGCCCTGGACGAGATCGCCGACGAGGTCGCCCAGCGTCACCAAATCGCGTTCCTGGAGAACCGCACCGAGCGCGCGCACCGCGAGCTCGAGGTCGGCGGCGAGTACCAGTGGCGGCGCGAGGGCGAATACCACCTGTTCAACCCGGACACGGTGTTCAAGCTGCAGCACGCCACCCGCTCCGGCCAGTACTCGATCTTCAAGGACTACACCAAGCTGGTCGACGACCAGTCCGAGCGGCTCGCGTCGCTGCGCGGGCTGTTCAAGTTCAAGAACGGTGCGCGCAGCCCGATCCCGATCGACGAGGTCGAGACCGCGTCGGAGATCGTGAAGCGGTTCTCCACCGGCGCGATGAGCTACGGCTCCATCTCCGCGGAGGCGCACGAGACCCTCGCGATCGCGATGAACCGCCTGGGCGGACGGTCGAACTCGGGCGAGGGCGGCGAGTCGCCGTCGCGCTTCGAGCCGGAGGAGAACGGCGACTGGCGGCGCAGCGCGATCAAGCAGGTGGCCTCCGGCCGCTTCGGCGTCACCGCGCACTACCTGACCAACTGCACCGACATCCAGATCAAGATGGCGCAGGGCGCGAAGCCCGGTGAGGGCGGCCAGCTTCCGGCGCACAAGGTGTACCCGTGGGTCGCCGAGGTGCGGCACTCGACGCCGGGCGTCGGCCTGATCTCGCCGCCGCCGCACCACGACATCTACTCGATCGAGGATCTGGCGCAGCTGATCCACGACCTGAAGAACGCGAATCCGCAGGCGCGCATTCACGTGAAGCTGGTCGCCGAGCCGGGCGTCGGCACCGTCGCCGCGGGCGTCTCCAAGGCGCACGCGGATGTCGTGCTGATCTCCGGTCACGACGGCGGCACCGGCGCCTCGCCGCTGACCTCGCTGAAGCACGCGGGCGGACCCTGGGAGCTCGGCCTGGCCGAGACCCAGCAGACGTTGCTGCTCAACGGCCTGCGCGACCGCATCGTGGTGCAGGTCGACGGCCAGATGAAGACCGGCCGCGACGTGATGATCGCCGCGCTGCTCGGCGCCGAGGAGTACGGCTTCGCCACCGCGCCGCTGGTGGTCTCGGGCTGCATCATGATGCGCGTGTGCCATCTGGACACCTGCCCGGTCGGCGTAGCGACGCAGAACCCGGTATTGCGCGAACGCTTCACCGGCAAGCCGGAATTCGTCGAGAACTTCTTCCTGTTCATCGCCGAGGAAGTCAGGGAACTGCTGGCGCAGCTGGGCTTCCGCACGCTCGACGAGGCCATCGGCCGGGTCGACCTGCTCGACACCTCGCGGGCCAAGCAGCACTGGAAGGCCAGCAAGCTGGACCTGTCGCCGATCCTGGACGACGTCGAGACGGCGTTCATGTACCAGGACCGCCGCTGCACCAAGCCGCAGGACCACGGCTTGGACAAGGCGCTGGACCAGCAGCTGATCACGCAGAGCCGGGACGCGCTGGAGCGGGGTCAGGCGGTCAAGTTCGAGACCAAGATCACGAACGTGAACCGCACCGTCGGCACCATGCTCGGCCATGAGGTGACCAAGCTCTACGGCGGCGCAGGCCTGCCCGACGACACCATCGACATCACCTTCACCGGGTCGGCGGGCAATAGCTTCGGCGCCTTCGTGCCCGCGGGCATCACGCTGCGCGTGCAGGGTGATGCGAACGACTATGTCGGCAAGGGTCTTTCCGGCGGCCGCCTCGTGGTTCGCCCATCGCTGAACGCGCCCGCCGAGTTCGTCGCGGAGCAGAACATCATCGCGGGCAACGTGATCCTGTTCGGCGCGACCAGCGGACAGGTGTTCCTCAGCGGTGTGGTCGGCGAGCGGTTCGCCGTGCGCAACTCCGGCGCCACCGCGGTGGTCGAGGGCGTGGGCGACCACGGCTGCGAATACATGACCGGTGGTCGTGTGGTCATCCTCGGCGAGACCGGCCGTAACTTCGGCGCCGGCATGTCCGGCGGCATGGCGTTCGTCTTCGACCCGAACGGCACCTTCGCGTCCAAGCTCAATCCCGAGCAGGCCGACGCCATCGAGCAGCTGGCGGGTGACGACTTCACCTGGCTGCACGACATCATCACCCAGCACCGTGACCAGACGGGTTCCCCGCTGGCCGATCGCATTCTGAGCGATTGGTCGCAACAGGTGAACCACTTCGTCAAGGTAATGCCGCGGGAATACAAGAAAGTTTTGCTCGCCATCTCCGAAGCTGAGAAGAGCGGCAAGGACGTGGACGAAGCGATTATGGAGGCCGCTCGTGGCTGATAGGAAAGTTCTAGAGATGACGTCGACGAGGCGCTGTGACTATTCGGGGGCCGCACGTGGCTGACCCCCAGGGATTCCTGAAGCACACTTCTCGGGAGCTGCCGAAGCGGCGGCCGGTGCCGCTGCGCCTGATGGACTGGAAAGAGGTCTATGAGGAGAACTTCTCCCACCAGACCCTGCAGACCCAGGCCAGCCGGTGCATGGACTGCGGTATCCCTTTCTGCCACAACGGCTGCCCGCTGGGGAACCTGATTCCCGAGTGGAACGACCTGGTCCACAAGGACCGCTGGCGGGAAGGCATCGACCGGCTGCACGCGACCAACAACTTCCCGGAGTTCACCGGGCGGTTGTGCCCGGCGCCGTGCGAGGCGTCCTGCGTGCTCGGCATCAACCAGGATCCGGTCACGATCAAGCAGGTCGAGGTCGAGATCATCGAGAACGCCTTCGACGAGGGCTGGGTGACCCCGGTCTACCCGACCCGCATCACCGGCAAGAAGGTCGCCGTCGTCGGTTCCGGTCCGGCCGGTCTGGCCGCGGCGCAGCAGCTGACCCGCGCCGGGCACACCGTGACGGTGTTCGAGCGGGCCGACCGCATCGGCGGTCTGCTGCGCTATGGCATCCCGGAATTCAAGATGGAGAAGCGGTTCATCGACCGCCGCCTCGCGCAGATGGAGGCCGAGGGCACCGTCTTCAAGACCGGCGTGAACGTGGGCGTCGACATCACCGCCGAGCAGCTGCGCGAGCAGTTCGACGCGATCGTGCTTGCCGGTGGCGCCACCGTGGCCCGTGACCTGCCGATCCCCGGTCGCGACCTGGACGGCATCCACCAGGCGATGGAGTTCCTGCCGTGGGCCAACCGGGTGCAGCTCGGCGACGACGTCACCGACGCCGACGGCCTGCCGCCCCTCCACGCGAAGGGCAAGAAGGTCGTCATCATCGGCGGTGGCGACACCGGCGCCGACTGCCTCGGCACCTCGCACCGCCAGGGCGCGGCCAGCGTGCACCAGTTCGAGATCATGCCGCGTCCGCCGGAGGAGCGGGCCGCCTCGACCCCGTGGCCGACCTACCCGCTGATGTACCGGGTTTCCTCGGCGCACGAGGAGGGCGGCGAACGGGTGTTCTCGGTGAACACCGAGCGCTTCGTGGGCGCGGACGGCAAGGTGACCGGCCTGGACGCGCACGAGGTCACGATGGTCAACGGACGCTTCGAGAAGGTCGAAGGCACCGAATTCACGCTCGAGGCCGACCTGGTGCTGCTGGCCATGGGCTTCGTCGGTCCCGAGAAGCCGGGCCTGCTCTCCGGTCTCGGCGTCGGCTACGACCAGCGCGGCAATGTGCAGCGCGACAAGAACTGGGCGACCAACGTTCCCGGCGTCTTCGTCGCGGGTGACATGGGTCGCGGCCAGTCGCTCATCGTCTGGGCCATCGCCGAAGGCCGCGCCGCGGCCGCCGGTGTCGACCGGTACCTGGAAGGCGAGACTGCCCTTCCGGCGCCGATCACCCCCACCATGGTGGCCCAGCGCTAGATCCCCTCTTACCGGAGCGGAACCGAAGGCGCCTGTGGACGACTCGTCCACAGGCGCCTTCTCGCGATCGATCGGCCTTTCCGCGCGCACACCTTTTCCCGCACCCGTTCGCCCCAGTGTCGGAAATCCGACACACTACGGGTTTCGAATGGCATTGCGGCGGTTGTGGCTTTATTGTGATCTCCGGAGAGACGCTGATCTTGAGATGTGGTTGTCCGTGCACGTCCTGACCGGTTGGGTGGCATGTGTTCACTCAGCGTGCACTGGAACGACATCCGATGAGTTCAGCATTGACGCGGCAACTCGGCGGGAAGTTCGACGAGGGCAAAGGTTTGGAGCGGTATGCAGTGGAAGAAGGTCGTCGCGGCTCTCGGCGCGTCCGCGACGGTGATGTCCGGCTTGGTTTTCGGCAGCGGGTCGGCGAGCGCGGCCCCCGGTTGCCCGAGCCTGTACGTGGTGGCGATCCCGGGTACCTGGGAGACCGGACACGAGAAGACGCCGCAGCCCGGCATGCTGTCCGGTGTCACTCGCGGTCTGCCGTCCTCCGCGGAGGTCGACTATGTGACGTATGCCGCGACCGCCTTCCCTTGGGAGGGTGAGGTTTACGGCAACTCGAAGAAAGAGGCGGTCGACAACGCGCGGGGTCTGATCGCGGGCATGGCGCAGCGCTGTGGCGCGACCAGGATCGCGCTCGTCGGCTACAGCCAGGGTGCGGACGCCGCCGGTGACCTCGCGGCCGAGATCGGCACCGGTCTCAGCGTCGTGGCGCCCGATCGTATCGCCGGCGTCGGCCTGATCTCCGATCCGCGCCGTTCGCCGACCGACGTCCAGGTCGGTCCGGTCGCTCCTGGCGCGGGCGCCGGTGGCCCCCGGGTCGGCGGCTTCGGCTGGGTCAGCGACCGCACGCGCACCATCTGCGCGGTCGACGACCTCTACTGCGCGACCGCGAGCGACGACTTCGTCACGCGGTTCGCCGGATTCCTCGCCCAGGCGTCGGATGCCAACCCTGCCAACCTCTGGCGCTACCAGATCGAGGCGGGCAACATCATCGGTGACCTGATGGCCTTCGGCGGAGTCCCGACCCTGCAGGCGCAGTTGACCGACTCGGCCAACGAGCAGCGGGCCAAGGACCTCGAGCGCTTCTACAAGTCGCAGGCCCACACGGTGTACGGCAACTACTCGGTGGGCGGCGGCCAGACCGCCATCTCCTGGATGCGCAACTGGCTCGCGGGCATGGCCTGAGCCATCGCCACAACCACAAGGCCCACCTCCGGACTCTCGGAGGTGGGCCTTCGGTTTTCCCGGACGCCAGCCGGGCTAGCTCGAACCGGTCGGCGGCAAGAACTGCTGGAACTGCCGCGGCGGCGGGGCATCGCGCCGCAGGTGGAGACCCGGGCCGGGGCACGGGCCGTCGTGCCTTTCATACCTTTCGAAGTGACGGGGCCGATTGATATCGATGCCCTGCTCCGGTCCGTCCACAACTAGGACGTGGATCCCATCGGTCGGCGCGGCCGGTGTTTCGGCGGACGCGGTCGCGGCGAGAGCAACGAGCGGGACGGCGATCAGCGCGCCCGCCACGGCCACCCGAGTGAGACGCCGCAGCGGAGTAGCGGTTTTGGAGAACGACACGGAATTCCTTTCTCTCGAACCGTGAGCCACTGTGCGAGTAGCTCACCGGTCCCATCGAAGATTCCGTCACTGGGACACCGGTGCGATGGCCCTGGCAATCGGCTGTGAATGACTCAGGTTCGCGTTGCGATGTTGCGCGGCAAGAGATCCCACACATGCCCGTTCTCGTTGACCGTCGCCGCTGTGCGGCGTCCGCTGCGGGAGAACAGAATCCGGGTGATCGAGCAGTAGTCGATAGGGAAGGTCAGCGGCCGTTCCAGTCCCAGGATCTCTTGCAGCGTCACATTGATCACCCCGCCGTGCGCGAACACGATCATGGTGTCGCCCGGGTCGGCGGCAGCGACAATGTCGGAGAGGGCCGCGCGCACCCTGGCTTTGAAGGCATCCCCATCGACCTGCAAGGGGAAATCCCCCGCCTTGATTCGCTCGTAGGCGTCCCGGAATTCGATCTTGGCTTCCTCGATCGGGATATAGGTGGGCAGATCGCGATCGTATTCGGCGAGGTCGTCGACGATCTCCACGTCGAGACCGAGTTTCGCGGCGGCAGGCGCCGCCGTTTCCAGCGCCCTGCGCTGCGGGCTGCTCACCACCCGGGAGATCCGGTGATGCCCGAGCGCCGCAGGCACCCGCTCGGCCTGCTCCAGCCCCACCGGCGCCAACTCCGGGTCCGCGGGTCCCACGGAGTTCGATATCCGGACCGGTTGAGCGTGGCGAACAAGGATCAACTGCACACGCCCACTCTGCCGCATCACCGCGACCGGCTCCATCCGGCCCCTACGTCGGGCCAGAGGCGTTCGACATCGACGTCGACCTCACCGAGATCGACCGACTCTGAGTAGGGCTACTAGGTTCGATTCGCCGAGCACTCCGGTGGGGGCTGGAAGAAGTCGGTGAATTGTTCGGCGGCGGTGAGGTCGCCGGTGATCTGCATCGCGCCCATGGTGACCGCTTCACGCAGGGAGTGTCTGTCGAAGACGACCGCGACGAAGGCAGGGACGCTCGCGTGGATGGCAATAGAGGCGTTGCCTGCGCCACGGCTCACCGTGAGGACGCCGTCGGCTACCACGGCGTGGAATTCGTCCGTCCCGGAATCGGGTCCGGTGAGGTAGAGGTCGTACTCGGCGTTTACGCCCTCGGCGGCTTCCGCATGGAAGAACGTGCGCAGCGAGACGACCAGTGCGTCGGTGCTCATGTCCGAGCAGCGGTAGGCGTTGCGGGCGCGGGCGCCCCAGCGGCTCAGCGCCAGCACCACCGTGTCCAGTTCCTTGCCCCACTCGGTGAGGTCGTAGACCGCCGTGCTCACCGGCGGCGGCAGCTTGCGTTTGTGTACCACCCCGGCCTGCGCGAGTTCATCGAGGCGCTGGGACAGCACATTGGGGCTGATCGCTGGCAATCCGGTGCGCAGATCGGTGAAGCGCTTGGGTCCGAGCAGTAGTTCGCGCACCACGAGCAGGGTCCAGCGCTCGCCGACCAGGTCCAGTGCACGGGCTGTGCCGCAGGCGTCGTGATAGCTGCGTTTGCTGCGATGCTCGGGGGCTACCGTCATGGCTACATCATATCAGTCGATACTTCAACTGAATTAATTAGTTGTCTTTTAGGACTAATCGTTGATAGCGTGCCACCGTAACGATCGTTTGGGTGGAAGGCGCACGTGGTGGCTGAAGCAAGAGAACGACCAAAACAGGCGGGCGGGGCTGGAGTGTCGGACCGCCGCGCCTGGCTCGCGCTGTACGTACTGTGTGGCGGAATGTTGATGATCGTGCTCGACGCCACGATCGTGAACGTTGCGCTCGCGGACATCCAGCAGGATCTCGGCTTCACCGCCGCCGGTCTGGCCTGGGTGGTGAACGGGTACCTGATCTCCTTCGGCGGGCTGCTGATGCTGGCCGGCCGGCTCGGTGACCTGATCGGCCGCCGCACGATGTTCCTGTCCGGGCTGGTGCTGTTCACCCTCGCCTCGGTGCTGTGCGGCCTCGCGATCAACGAGGTGACCTTGATCGCGGCCCGCTTCCTGCAGGGCATCGGCGGCGCGATGACTTCGGCGGTCATCCTGGGCATGATCTTCGCGATGTTCCCGGATCCGAGGGATCAGGCGAAGGCGATCGGCCGCTACGCCTTCGTCGCATCGGCGGGCGGCGCCATCGGCCTGCTGCTCGGCGGCGTGCTCACCGCGCTGGACTGGCGGCTGATCTTCCTGGTCAACCTGCCGATCGGCATCGGTGTCGGTGTGGGCGCGATGAAGATCCTGGACAAGGATCAGGGCGCGGGGCTGAAGGACGGCGCCGACATTCCGGGTGCGGTGCTGATCACCTCGGCGCTGATGCTCGGCGTGTACACGATCGTCAAACCGGCGGCCGAGTACAGCTGGACCGACCCGGTCACGCTGGGGCTCGGTGCCGCATCGCTGCTGCTGCTCGCCGGATTCGTGTTCCGGGAGGCGACGGCCCGCACCCCGCTGATGCCGCTGCGGATCTTCCGTTCGCGGAATCTCTCCGGCGCCAACGTGATCCAGGTACTCACCGTGGCGGGCATGTTCGGCATGTTCTTCATGGGCTCGCTGTACCTGAAGCAGGTGCTCGGCTACGAGCCGATGCAACTGGGTCTGGCGTTCTTCCCGGTGGCGGCGATCATGGGTGTGCTGTCGGTGCGGTACTCCGAGCATCTGGTGATGCGGTTCGGTGCGCGCACGGTACTGATCCCCGGCCTGTCACTGATCCTGGCCGCGCTGCTGTGGCTGACCCAGGCACCAGTGGACGGTAACTACTGGCTGCACATCTTCGGCCCGATGGTGCTGTTCGGCACGGGCGCCGGCCTGGCGTTCCCCGCGCTGATGAACCTGGCGATGTCGGGTGTGGAGCCGCAGGAGGCCGGCTTGGCCTCGGGACTGGCCAACACCACCATGCAGGTCGGTGGCGCGCTTGGCCTCGCGGTGCTGGCTACTTTGTCGGCGAGTCGGTCCGAGCACCTGCTGGAACAGGGAACTTCGGTTCCCAACGCGTTGACCAGCGGATTCCAGCTCGCGTTCTGGATCGGCGCCGCGCTGGTGGTCGCCGCACTGGCGGCCGCGGTCGTGGTGTTGAAGTCGGTACCGCCGAGCGCGGGCGGCGCCGAGTTCGACGACGAACTCCGGCTGGAGGCGGAGGTGGCCGCCGAGCGCACGGCGCTGTAGCACCACGCCTCGGACGAGCACCACGCCACGACGACGGCCCGGTTCGCCTCGCGCGAGCCGGGCCGTCGGCGTCTGCCGCTACGTGTTCTTCTTGCGCTTGGACAACAGATAGATGCCGCCGATGATCAACGCCACGACCAGCAGGCAGCAAATCGCGCCGACGATCAACCCGCCCTTGCTGCTCTTCTTCTTTTTGGCGGCGAGTTCGGTCGCCGAACCCATCCAGACGTCCGGGCTCGCCCACACGGAGTGGTCCAGCAGACTCGCGTTGGCCAGCAGGTCAAGGTACATTTCGCAACCCCTTACGGTGTATCGGCCTCCTCCCGGAGCCGAATGTCCAAGGGTAGCCGTCCGATTCGTTCGATGAGAACCTATCCCGGGGCAGACTCGGTCAACGCGGTTTCACCAGCGGGAACGCGAGCGTCTCGCGAATGCTGCGTCCGGTGATCAGCATGACGATCCGGTCGACGCCCATCCCGAGCCCGCCGGTCGGCGGCATCGCGTGTTCCAGCGCCTGGAGGAAGTCCTCGTCGAGCTCCATCGCTTCCGGATCGCCGCCCGCCGCGAGCAGCGATTGCTCGGTGAGCCTGCGCCGCTGCTCCACCGGATCGGTGAGTTCGCTGTAGGCGGTGCCGAGTTCGACGCCCCACGCGACCAGGTCCCAGCGCTCGGTGACGCCGGGGATACTGCGATGCTGCCTGGTCAGCGGGGACACCGAGGTCGGGAAGTCTATGTAGAACGTCGGTTCCTCGGTGCGGGACTCGACCAAGTGCTCGTACATCTCCAGGACCACCTGGCCGGCGTCCCAGCCGTGCTGATACGGCACGTCGGCCTTGTCGCACAGCTGGCGCAGTTCCTCGACCCCGGTCTCCGGCGTGATCACGGTGCCGATCGCTTCGGATACCGCACCGTGCACCGTCATCACCCGCCAGTCACCGGAGATGTCCACTTCCTCGAACGTGCCGTTTCCGTTGGGGCGCAACGCCACCATCGCACCGTTGGCCGCGATCGCGGCGTTCTGGATCAGCCGACGGCACAGGTGCATCATGCGCTCGTAGTCGCTGTGCGCTTCGTACGCCTCCAAAATGGTGAATTCGGGGTTGTGGCTGAAGTCGACGCCCTCGTTGCGGAAGGTCCGCCCGATCTCGAACACCTTCTCCATACCGCCGACGCACAACCGTTTCAGGTACAGCTCGGGCGCGATGCGCAAGTACAGGTCGAGGTCGTAGGCGTTGATGTGGGTGATGAACGGCGTCGCGTTGGCGCCGCCGTGCACCCGTTGCAGGATCGGTGTCTCCATCTCCAGGTATCCCCAGGAGTCCAATGAGTCCCGCAGCGAGCGCACCACCGCACTGCGCTTGGCCAGCACCTCGCGTATCTCGGTGTTGATCGCCATGTCGACGTAGCGCTGCCGCACCCTGGCCTCGGGATCGGACAGGCCTTTCCACTTGTCCGGCAAGGGATGCAGGCATTTGCCCAGCATCCGCCAGTCCACCGCGAGCAGCGACAGCTCACCGCGCCTGCTGTGCCCGATCTGGCCGCTCACCTCGATCAGGTCGCCGAGATCGAAGAACTCGCCGAACTCGGCGCTGCGTTCGGCGCCGACCCGGTCACGATCGATGACCAGTTGGATGTCGTCGGTCCAGTCGCGGACCACCGCGAAGATCACACCGCCGTAGTCGCGTATCCGCAGCAGCCTGCCGCAGACCCGGACCGTGGTTCCGCGCGGGGAACGCCGCGCTTCGGCGACCGTATGCGTCGGCGGGTACGCGACCGGATAGGGATCGATGCCGGAATCGGCAAGGCGTGCAAGCTTGTCCATGCGCACGCGGACCTGCTCGGGCCTGCGCGGAAGCTCCTCCTCGGCCGGAATCTCGGGGATCTCCGGGGGGCTGCCGTCGGCGTGCAGGCCCGTCACCGTCGCGGGCACCGCGGTGTGCACGCCGGTGTGTGCCACGGTCTCGGTCTCCTTGCCGAGCCGTGGGAGGAAGCCTTCGGCCAGCGCGCTGGCCACCGCGACTCGGGGCAGCTGCCTGCGCTCTTCGAACAGGAAGAACCGGGGCGCCCAGTGCGGCTGGTACTTGACGTTGGACCGGTACAGCGCTTCCAGCTGCCACCAGCGCGAGAAGAACACCAGCACGCCGCGCCACAAGCGCAGCACGGGACCGGCGCCGATCCGCCCACCCTCTTCGAACACCGAGCGGAACACCGCGAAATTCAATGACACCTTGGTGATGCCGTACTGCTCGGAGTTCAGTGCGAGCTGCGTGATCATCAGCTCCATCACGCCATTGGGGCCTTGCGGATCGCGGCGCATCAGTTCGAGTGAGACGCCGGTGCGGCCCCATGGAACCAGCGACAGCATGCCGAGCACCCGATCCTGCGGGTTGACCGCCTCGACCAGCAGGCAATCGCCGTCCAGTGGATCGCCCAATCGGCCGAGGGCCATGGAGAACCCGCGCTCGGTCTCGGTGTCGCGCCAGCCGTCCGCGCGGGCGATGATCAGGGGGAACTCCTCGGCGGGGATATCGCGATGCCGGCGAATGCGCACCGCGACGCCGTGCTTGCGGAGCCGGTTCGCGGCCTGGCGCACCGGCTTCATTTCCGGCCCCGCGAGCGAGAAGTTCCTGGTGTCCAGAATTGCCTCGTCGCCGAGGCGCAGCACGGACAGGCCGGCGCGTCGATATGCCGTCGCGCCCAGTTCGCTCGCGCCCATCACCGCGGGGGCCCAACCGAATCGGTCCGCCAAGCGCAGCCAGGCATCGATCGCCTGCGGCCAGGCCCCCCTGATTCCGATCGGGTCGCCGCTGGCCAGGCAGACGCCCAGCTCCACCCGATAGGTCACGGCCGCCTTGCCGCTCGGTGCGAACACGACCGCCTTGTCCCGGCGGGTGCCGAAATAGCCGAGCGAATCCTCCACATCCGAGCGCTCCAGCAGCCCGCGGATCGCCGACTCGTCGGTCCCGGTCATCGCGTTGGCAGAACGCTGCGAGCGCAGCAGGATGATCACGGCGGCCAGCAGCGCGACGGCGCCGAACAAGCCGAGCAGGAAATTGACGAACGGCGGCGGATGACCGTCGAAGTGCTCGTTTTCGGCCAGCACCGCCGCGGTCACCCGGTATAACGCCCACGCCGGTCGCTGCACGCCCGGCGGCAGGCTGCCAGGGAACAACTCCACCAGCCCCCAGCCGAGCAGCGCGCCGACGGCCAAGCCGCCGACCAGCACGCCGAGCGCCTTCCACCCCGCGCCCCGGCGCACCTTGGTGTAGAACTCCGGCCATGCCGCGATGAGCACGCCGATCACCGCGAGGTGCACCACCATGGCCACCAGCGCGTTGATATCGCCTTCTCCGGTGAAGGTGGCGATATTGCCCGCCGTATAGAGCAGGAGATAACCGACCAGCAACCACCAGGCGATTCGTTTACGGCTGGCGATCGCGCCCGCCGTCAATCCGACGACCAGCGCCCACATCAAATTGGTGTCCGGCGCGTCGAAGTAATGGTCGTCGATGTAGCGGCGCGGTACCTGGGTCACGAAACGCAGTCCGGGCGAAAGGCTCCAGAGGAAGCACAGCACCGCGAACACACCGAGTACCGATCCCGCGATATGCGGCACTTCCGAAAGTCGTCCGTGCCCGCGGTGCGGGACCGGCGGCGTTCTATCCGGGGGCGGTTCGGTATCGATGTGTTGCTGGGCTTGCGTGGATGTCACGGAACCAGTGTGTACGCAGCTGTGTCGGATTTGCCACGCCTGCGGCGCGGCGTGTTCGCGGCTGTGTTTATTTGGCCGCGACTGCGTCGCGGCGTGTTCGCGGCCCCCTTGTGGCTCGCGTCCGAGCGACCGCCGCTGGCGACTTCGTCGCGGACGCGGCGGCCGCTCGGACGCGAGCCGGGCCGCGAACGGGCAATGCTCGATCTCGCTTCGCTCGAAAACGGAAGTGGGGCCCAGTGGTCACGCAATGCGGAAACCACAGCACCTATGATCGCCGACACCTGTGTGGGCCAGTGGACGCCGCTGGCGACTGCGTCGCGGACGCGGCGGCCGCTCGGACGCGAGCCGGGCCGCGAACGGGCAATGCTCGGTCTCGCTTCGCTCGAAAGTCGTGGAATCGGTGTTGTCGTGCGTGAGACGGGTTCGGTGCGATGGAAAGTCTGCTCGGACGAACCGGCGGCCGAAAGTGTGCTGGTCACCGGACTGTGCGGCATTGTGTCTGGGGCTGTGCTGTGGAATGTCATTTTGTCCAAGTGCGATGGTGCGCTTTTCGGCGGAACCGTATGCGACGGGGTTTTCGCGGTCAGATTGTGGTTTGCCCCTGGATCGCTGGAGGCGTAGGGCGGTGTTCGGTGAGGTCGGATGGGGGAGTAAGTATTTACTCCATGTCAGAACCAGTCGATGTGCCGATCGATGATGACGTCATTCGGCTCGGTCAATTTCTCAAGCTGGCCAACTTGATCGAATCGGGTTCGGAGGCAAAGACGGTGATCGCCGCCGGATTGGTGCGAGTGAACGATGAGGTCGAGCTACGTCGTGGACGGCAGTTGCACGTCGGTGACGTGGTCGCCATCGCCGGTCACAAGGCCAGAGTGTCCGGCTGACCGCGCCTGCGCGGCGGTCGGCAGTCGGCTCCGGAGTGTGACCCGGGCGCCGCCGACTCAGCTCTCGGCGCGCACGACGATGCCGTCGTGGTCGCTGTAGAGCATCTCGCCGGGAACGAAGGTGACCCCGCCGAATTCGACCGGCACATCACGGTCACCGCTGCCGCTCTGGGTGCTCTTGCGCGGGTTGGTGCCCAGCGCCTTGATGCCGATATCGAGGGTGCGCAGGATGGCGGAGTCGCGGACCGCGCCGTTGACGATGACGCCTGCCCAGCCGTTCTCGACACCGCGCCCGGCGATGATGTCGCCCACCAGCGCGGTGTGCACGCTCGCGCCGCCGTCGACCACGAGCACCTTGCCTTCGCCCGGTTCGCCGAGCGTCTGCTTCACCAGCAGGTTGTCCTGGAAGCAGCGGATGGTGGTGATGCGTCCGGAGAACGCCGCGCGCGCGCCGAACTGAATGAACTGCGTGTCGCAGCTGCGGATCTCCGGGCCGATCTCATCGGCCAGGTCGGCGGTGGCGATTACATTCTGTTCGGTCACTGTGCTCATCTTGCCGTGCCTGCGCCACGGTGCGATCGCGGGGCTGTGTCTGCTCGGGACGTCGAGTCTCCCCGCACATGGTTGCTCAGCGCACGCGCGTCTTCGGCTCGCGTCCGCGGCAGGCGCTATCGGTGGCCGTAGCGCAGTTCGTACAGGTCCCGGTCGTGTTCGGAGACTTTGCCGTGGTCGACCAATTCCGGATTCAAGCCGTGCTGGACCAGGCGGAATCGGCGCCAGACGTAACTGAGCGCGACCGTGAAGACGACCAGGGGAACGATCATCATCACGATCAAGCCGATCTTGAGCGGTAGCGGCCCGGGGAACAGCAGCACCAAGGCGAAGAACGGGATGATCGGCCCGAGAAACCGGACGAGATAGCGTTCCACGGCCCCGTGCCCAACGAGGTCGTGGATGACCCACTCGTGCAGCTCCTCGGGGAGCTCGCGGCCGACATCGTAGGCGATCCGCTGCCTTATCGTGGGGGTTTTCATGTATCCAGGCTATGCCTGTGATATAAGCCACCGCTAGCTTCAGGTGCTCGCAACCGGCGAGCAGCGAACATCCAGCTGTGGTTGCCCTCGCACGGCAACCACACTGGCCCGACCCTCGCTTTCGAGCGAAGCGAGACCGAGCAAATCAGGCACGGCCGTGCCTGCGCTCGTAGTCGAGGCGTTCGCGTTCGGTCCGGCGACGGGCGTCGGCATCCGCCAGCGCAGGGTCGAGTCCATGCTTGATCAGCCGGTGCCGCCGGTAGACGTACAGCAACGCCACCGTGAAGTAGATCAGCGGCAGGTACAGCAGCGCCATCATCGCCAAGCCCATCCACAGCGGACCGGGCAGCAGCAGGAACAGCATCAATACCGGAAGCACGGGCACCAGAAACCGCAGCAGATAACGCCGCGTCGCACCGGGACCGAGCAGGTCCGCACGTACCCAATCGGACATCGAGTCCGGCAGCGTGCGGCCGCAGATATAGCCGATCTGCTGAGTGAAGGAGGGGGTGGTGCTCACCCCTCCAGCATCCCGACCCGGGTGTCTCGCGTGCAACCCGGCCCACCCGAGTCAGCCGACTCCACGACCAACTCGTCCATGCGTCACATGGCGAGCCGCAAAAGGGAGGTGGGACAGCTCCGAATCAAGCAGTGCGCGCGACGTGGAAGGCCGCGATCTGCGTGACGAGGTTGTGTGTGGTGTGCTGTACGGCGATCTTCACGAACGGCTCGATGGTCTTGCCCAGCGCCCGCCCGGCCAACCCGCCCGGCACCCGGTAGTCCACGATCGCGTCGACCGTGCACAAAGCGTCGCCCTTGGCGTGGAACAAGAAGGTGGATTCGATCTCGAAACCCTTGATGGACTTCACGCCGATGGCGTAGCCCTGCTCCCAACGGATCACCTCGATCCGCGACTTCAGCGCGGCGGGTCCCAGCTTCATGTGTCCGTCGAAGGTGGCGCCGACACCTTCGGTCTGCTCGCCGACCGGCGTGAAGGATTGGACGCCGTGCAGGAAGCGCGGCAGATTCTGGTAGTCGTTCACATACGCGAACGCGGACTCCGCCGAGGCCACACAATCCTCGACGATCTTCACTTCGGTCATGGGGAAACACTAACCGGGGCAGGGCGACACCGATTCATGCGGTGACCGCGAGCGCCGCGGCCAGCCCGAATGCCAGCGCCATCACGACCACCTCGGCGACCGCCCGGCGCAGCGAGGCCTCCGCGCCCATCCGGTGGTCGGCCGCCCGTGGCACCCAGCTGCGCCGCCACCACCACCCGAGCGCGAGCAGTCCGAGCAGCACCACGGTCTTGGCGAGCAGGATCCTGCCGTAGCCGGTCGTGACGAAAGGACCGATCCCGCCGACGCGGACCAGGCCGTTCAGCAATCCGGTCATCCCCACTGTCACCACCAGCGGCAGCGCGACCGCCGAATAGCGCGGCAGTACGACCGCCCACTCGCCACGGGTCCGCACCACCAGTGCCAGCGCGATCAGCACACCGAACCAGGCGGCCGCCGCCAACGCGTGCACCGCCGCGAGCACCGAGCCGAACGCCTGCTGCGACATGTGCCCGGTGATCGGGCGCAACGCCAACGCGACCGCCGCGAACACCAGGACCAGGTCGGTCGAGGCGGACCGAGGCCGTCGGAAGGCCAGCGCCGACCCGCCCGCCACCGCACCGACGCCGATCAGGATCGCGATACCGACCTGCCCGCCGCTGACGTCGACGAGGTAGGTGCCGAACTCCGCGGCGCCCAGGTCGGCCACCGGAACGCCGACCACGTCCGCCGCCTCGAAGACCAACACGGCGAACTCGGCGATCGCCCAAACCCCGGCGAGGACCGCGAGCAATCGCCAGGGTGTCCGCAGCCGCGGCGCCACCCTCGGCAGCGCGGCCAACCCGAGCGCGGTCGCACCGACGCCGTCGGCTACCACGCGGACCACGGCCTCGGCGGGTAGCGGCCCTGGCAGGATCAGCACCCAGGCGAGCGCTACGCCGAGCAGCCCAGACGGAACGGCCAGCAGCAGCGCAGGCCAGGGCACCCGGCCAGCTGGCCGCCGGGCGCCCCGGCCGCCGGTCTTCGCGTCGTTCACCGCTTCGGGCCGCGGCTCCTGCCGCCGAACAACGCGAATGCGAGCCCGCCGCCGAAGAGCACGATCGCGCCGACGATGAACACCCACAGCGGAACCCCGCCCGAGTCGTCCGTGCTCTCGCTCGCCTTCGCGTTGGGCTTGGGCCCGGGCGTGCCGTTGCCGGGCTTGCTGAGCGTGAAGTGCCGTTTGCCGCTGACCGGGTGGCCGTCGGCCGAGGTCACCCGGTAGGCGATGGTGTACTCGCCGACCGGCCCCAGCTCGCCGAGGGCGACGCCGACCGTCCTGCCCTCGACCACCGGATCGCCCTTGGACCAGAGGTTGCCGTCCGGGCCGACGACGGTGAGCGAAGGGAAGCTGGGTTGCAGGTCTTCGTTGAACGTGACGCTGGCCCGCGCCGGTCCGGTGTCGACGGTCGCGTTGTCCTCCGGAACGCTGCCGGTGGCCGCGGAGTGCGCGGTGGCGACTCCCGTTGCGGCGATACCGAATCCGAGCAGGAACAGGCCCGCCACAACGGCGGTGAGCAGACGGCGGGTCATGAGCGCCGCCCCCGAATCACATTGCCGAGACCCAGCGCGACGCCGAGCACGCCGAGCGCGAGGCCGATCCCGCCCAGCCAGCGGGCGGTGTCGTCGGCGTGGTCCGCGTCGTCGTCCGCGGCCTCGCTGCCCACCTTGTGCCCGTCTACCGCGTTCGCTTCCCCGGTCAGGGTGATCGACGGCGCCGGGTGTTCGGGCTCGTCGCCGTCCTTGCCGACCGGCTGATCCCAGCTGACCACCTTGCCGTCGGAGTAGGTCTGCTCGGCCGGGAAGCTGACCGAATCCTGCTTGGGCAGCGGGCCGACCGACACCGCGAACCGTTGGAATTGACCAGGTGGAATGCCGGGCGCATCGGGGGCAGCGGTCCAGGTGATCGCGGTGACCTCGGACTTGTCGTTGCGTTCGACCCTGGCCGACCAGCCCGCGATGGGCTCGGTCCGAGCGGATTTCAGATTGGGCAGGGTGACGGTGAGCGCCGTGGTGCTCGCGGTGTCGGATTCGGTGGGCACCCGGAAGGTGGCGACGGCGTATCCGCCCGGTGTCGCCCCGGGCGCGTCCACCGTGACATGTGCCGCGGCGGAGCCGCAGGCGAGCAGGACGAGTCCTGCCGCGGCGGCCGTCGTGCCGACGGCGCGCGAAATCGAGCTGTGCATGCTGAAGCCTTCTGTCTGAAGGGAAGTGGGTGTCGAGGAGTCAGGCCGGCACGGGTGGGGCGCGAGGACCGATCGCGCCGTTCGGCGCACAGCGATAGGGCGGAAGACCGGGATCCGGCCATTGCGGCGCGCCGACGATCCGCGACGTCCGCGGTCGAGCGAGTATCGCGCGCAGTGCACCGGAGGCGACGGCGTGCAGCCGCTCGGCGAGCACGATCAGGACCGCGCAACCGAGCGTCGCGACGGCGTGCGCGAACAGCATCCACCCGGCGGGCAGTATGGAAAGCGTTGTGGCGCCGCCGGTTCCGCGCCCGGTGTGGTCGTGCCCGAGCGGACCCGACAGGGCGGCGTGGCTCGCCAGCTGACCTGCCCCCAGCAACCCGAGGACGACGGGACCCGGACGCACCGGCACCGCGCCCGCGGCCGACCCCATCACTGTGGCGATCAGCAACAGCAGCGTCAGCTCGGTGGAATCGGGAATACCGCCGCCCGCGGCCCCATGCGCTGCGACGGCGAGCGTGGCGACGAGCGCACCGACCAGGCCACCGCGCAGGCGGCCGGCGATCGGGTGCGGGGACATCGGGACGGTGCGGCTCAGCGCACGCCGAGCCGGGCCAGGATGTCGGACTCGATCCCGGACAACTCGTGGGTGATCGACGTGTGCACGGCGCGGCGTCGATGGGCGGGCATCTGGTCGGCGGTGCGCACGGCGGCGGTCAGGCTGCCGAGACGGTCCTTGGTGGCGGCGGCGAACTTCTGCGTCTCGCCCTTGTCCTTGCCATCCTGCGTGCCGACCTGCTCCAGCGCCGCTTCCGCATTCGCGATCCTGGCCTGGAGCTTCCCGCCGTGACCGGTGAAGTCGCCGAGCTGGTCGATGCCGACGCCGAGCTGCTGGGCGCGGCGGCTGTCGAGCCGACCGCGCAGGAACGTCGCGCCACGGTAGGCGAGCGGGGCGAGGACCGGGATGAGCACGCGGGCCACACCGAGGTACTTCTTGACCTGACTCGCGGTGAACGGATCACGCTCGGCCTTGGCCGCCAGTTTCAGCGCGGCCTTCTCCTCCGCTTGGAGCGTGGCGATCTGTGCCTCGGCGACCTTTCGCTGGGTGCGCGCCTCGGCACGGCGGGCCTTGCGGTCGTTCCTGGCGGCCAGCTTGGCCTCGATCGTGGCCTTGTGCTTGAGGGCTTTCGCCTCGGCCCTGCGGCTCGGCCGCCGTTTGCGCTTCGTGAACAACCCCATCGAAGGCCCTCCGTCATGCTGGTTCGCCATGGCAGTACGACGCCGGGGAAGCCCGTCCGCCCATGTCACACAGTTCGCCGCTACCCTATCGGGTCCATGCTCACGGCTGCGAGGGTATAGACACCTACCGGAGTTGTCGGGGGGAGGGACCATACTGCATAGCGTGGATTCGGACATCGGTGACCAGGATGGTCGCAAGCGCAACGGCACAGCCGTGGATCGGCCCGCCGACGTGTCGACCGCCTTCATCGATGCCAGGGCGCTGATCGGATGCCGCCACCGCCTGCGTCTGGACGCGGCACATCCCGAAGCGCTGGCGGGAATCTCCGAGGACGCGGGCGTGCGCCAGCGCAGGGATGCCGCGGCAACGCACCGCAGGCGGGTGCGCGACGCGCTGATCGAGGCGGCCCCCGAAGCGTGGGTGGTGATCGATCCGCACCTGCGCGCCGCCGAGCGGGCCGAAGCGACGATGCGCGCGTGTGCGGCAGGGGCGCAACGCATCTGGGGCGGGCTCCTGCCGCAGGAGCCGGAAACGGGTCGGCGCGGCGGCGCGGAGATCCTGCTGCGTGACGAGGACCGCGGCGGATACATACCGGTCATCGTGGTGAACCACAAAGTGACCGATCCGCGCCAACCGGAACCGGCCGACTTCCACCCCACCACCACGGACCCGTATCACTGGAATCCGCAGCCGGATCCGTACCGCAAACTACGTCAGCAGCCCCGCGACCAGCAGCGGCTCGCCCACCTGCACCGAATGCTGCAGCGCCACGGCCTGGCCAGTCCCGCAGTGGTCGGTGGCGTGATCGGCTTCGACTTCGACCGCATCCTGGTGCACGACCTCGCCCCGCTGCTGGCCGACTACGACCGGCGTTACGCCGACCGGATCGCGGTGGTGCGCGGCAAGCTGCCGACCGTGCCGTCCAAGGTGCCCGAGTGCAGGCAGTGCCCGTGGTGGACGCGGGGCATCGAGGGGCCGAGCTGCGAGGGCTGGCTGATCGAGCGCCGCGACGTCAGCTTGGTGGCGCCCGGATCCCGCGCCGAGGTGCTGCGCGGGCACGGCGTCGAGACGATCGACGAGCTGGCCGCCTGGATCGGCGACGATCCCGAGGACTGGCAGCACGGTCCGTTCGACGAGGCTGTGGTCACGGCGCGGGCCTGGATCGCCGGTGCGCCGCTGGTGCGCCGGGTCGAGCCGGTGCGGGTCCGGCGGGCGGACGTGGAGGTCGACGTCGACCTGGAAAGCTTCCAAGAGCACGGCGCCTACCTGTGGGGCACGCTGCTGGACGGCGTGTACCGCCCGTTCGTGACCTGGGACCCGCTGCCGACCGAGGACGAGGGCCGCTCCTTCGGCGAGTTCTGGACCTGGCTGATGACCGTGCGCGCCGAGGCGGCCGCGTCCGGGAAGACGTTCGCCGCCTACTGCTATTCGCGCACCGCCGAGGACAAGTGGCTGTACGAGTCGGCGCGCCGATTCGCGGGCAGGCCGGGCGTGCCGACACATGAGCAGGTGCGCGCGTTCGTGGACGGGCCGCAGTGGGTGGACATGTTCCAGGCCGTGTCCGACCAGTTCATCTGCCCGAACGGCAAGGGACTGAAGAAGATCGCACCCGTCGCCGGATTCGCCTGGCGCGATCCCGAGGCGGGCGGGGAGGCGTCGATGAGCTGGTATCGACTCGCGGTCGGCTACGACGGCGCGCCACCCGACCCGACCCAGCGCACCCGGTTGCTGGAGTACAACGAGGACGACGTCCGCGCCACCCAGGTGTTGCGCGAGTGGATGACGACCCGCGCCGACCTCGAGGTTCCTGGCCTGACCGATTTCCGGCACGCGTCCTCGGTACCTCCTTCGGCCCCGTCGCTCGGCAGCGGCGGTACCATCGCGACGTGACAGAGCACGTCGAAAAACTCGAGTTCCAGGCAGAGACACATCAGCTGCTCGAGCTGATGATCCATTCGGTCTACTCCAACAAGGACACCTTCCTGCGGGAGCTGATCTCGAACTCCTCCGACGCGCTGGACAAGCTGCGGCTGGAGTCCTTCCGGAACAAAGATCTGCACGTCGACACGTCGGACCTGCACGTCGAGCTGGAGGTCGACAAGGACAACCGGATCCTGACCGTCCGGGACAACGGCATCGGCATGTCGCGCGCCGAGGTGGTCGACCTGATCGGCACCCTCGCCAAGTCCGGTACCGCCGAGCTGCGCAAGCAGCTGAACGAGGCCAAGTCCGAGGCGGCGGCCGAGGAGTTGATCGGCCAGTTCGGCATCGGCTTCTACTCCACCTTCATGGTCGCCGACAAGGTCACGCTGACCACCCGCCATGCCGGCGAGACCACCGGCACCCGGTGGGAGTCGACCGCGGGCAGCTCCACCTACACGATCGAAGAACTGGACGAGATCCCGCAGGGCACGTCGGTCGCGCTCCACCTCAAGCCGGTCGACGAGGAGGACCACCTCTTCGACTACACCCAGGACTGGAAGCTGCGGGAGATCGTCAAGAAGTACTCCGACTTCATCGCCTGGCCGATCCGCATGCAGGTCGAGCGGACGGTCACCGAGGGTGAGGGCGAGGACGCCGAGGAGAAGACGGTCCTCGAGGACCAGACGATCAACTCTATGAAGGCGCTGTGGACCCGCCCCAAGAGCGAGGTCAGCGACGAGGAGTACAAGGAGTTCTACAAGCACGTCAGCCATGGCTGGGACGATCCGCTGGAGATCATTCCGCTCAAGGCCGAGGGCACCTTCGAATACCAGGCGCTGCTGTTCATCCCGTCGCACGCGCCGTTCGACCTGTTCGCCCGCGAGCACAAGCGCGGTGTGCAGCTCTACGTCAAGCGGGTGTTCATCATGGACAACTGCGAAGAGCTGATGCCGGAATACCTGCGCTTCGTCAAGGGCGTAGTGGACGCGCAGGACCTCTCGCTCAACGTCTCCCGGGAGATCCTGCAGCAGGATCGGCAGATCCAGATGATCCGCAAGCGCCTGGTGAAGAAGGTGCTGTCCACGGTGAAGGATCTGCAGGGCGCCGAGGACCAGACCGAGTACCAGACCTTCTGGACGGAATTCGGCCGCGTCCTCAAGGAGGGCCTGCTCTCGGACTTCGACAACCGCGAGACCATCCTGCAGGTCTCCTCGTTCGCCTCGACGAACTCCGAGTCCGAGCTGACCACGCTCGCCCAGTACGTGGAGCGGATGCCCGAAGGCCAGGACACGATCTACTACATGACCGGCGAGACCCGCCAGCAGGTCGAGAGCTCCCCGCATTTGGAGGCGTTCCTGGCCAAGGGCCGCGAGGTGCTGATCCTGACCGATCCGGTCGACGAGATGTGGGTCGGCTCGGTGCCCGACTTCGACGGCAAGCCGTTGCAGTCCATCGCCAAGGGCGAGGTCGACCTGGAGAGCGAAGAGGAGAAGAAGGCCTCCGAGGCGCTGCGCGAGCAGCAGGACAAGGACTTCGCCGACGTGCTGGCCTGGCTGGGCAAGACGCTGGAGGAGAGCGTCAAGGAAGTCCGCCTGACCAACCGGCTCACCACTTCCCCGGCCTGCCTGGTCGGTGACGTGTTCGACTTCACGCCGATGCTGGAGCGGATGTACCGCGCGTCGGGTCAGGCGTTGCCGGAGAGCAAGCGGATTCTGGAGCTCAATCCGACCCACCCCCTGGTCACCGGGCTGCGCGAGGCGTACGCGGCGACGCGGGAGGAGGCCGACGCGGGCACCGCGACCGAGCTGTCCGAAACCGCCGAGCTGCTCTTCGGTACGGCGGTGCTGGCCGAGGGCGGCGAGCTGAAGGATCCGGCGCACTTCGCCCACATCCTCTCCGACCGGCTCACCCGCACGCTGTGAACCGTCCGCGACCGGAGGGCCGTAATGTCCTCCGGTCGCGGCTGTTCCGCTGGACGCTGTTTCGGCCATTTCGCGGTTACTGAGACTGCCGAGATGGCATATTCGCAGGACTGGGGAGTTCCTCCCGGTGTGGCGCGGTTAGATGGGGATGGCTGAAAGGATCGTCCGAACATGTCCGCAAACCCGCTCGCCGTCGCCGAGCCGTGGGATCTCGTCGCCGACGGATATGCCGAGTTCGCGCCCGCCATCATGCGGCCGTTCTCGGCCCGGGCGCTCGAATTCGCCGCCCTGTCGCCTGCGTCGCAGGTCGTGGACGTCGCGGCGGGGCCGGGCACACTCAGCCTGCTGGCAGCCGAACACGTGGCGCTGGTCGAGGCGATCGATTTCTCCGAGCCGATGATCGCGCGGTTGGCGCAGGACGCCGCGGCCAGCGGGCTGACCAATATCCGGGCGCGGGTCGGCGACGGGCAGGACCTGCCGTTCGAGTCCGATCGGTTCGACGCCGGGTTCTCGATGTTCGGGCTGATGTTCTTCCCCGAGCGCGCCAGAGGGTTCGCCGAGTTGTTCCGGGTGTTGCGGCCGGGCGGCACGGCGGTGGTGTCGAGCTGGGCGCCGGTCGCGGACTCGCCGCTGATGCGGATGATGTTCGGCGCCCTGGCCGCGGCCGACCCGGACATCCAGGAGCCGCAGCCGAATTTCCTGAGCTTGGAGAACCCGGAGGTCTTCGAATCGGAGATGCGTGGTGCGGGCTTCGAAGCCGTGTCGATCCAGCGGCATTCGATCGCGCTCCCCTTCGACAGTCCGGCGCAGATGTGGGAGACCATGGTGCGCAGCAGCGCGCCGCTGGAACTCATGCGCCACAGCGTCAGCGCGGAGGTCTGGGCCGAACGCGCCGCGGTCATGCAGGCGTTTCTCGCGGAGAAGTACCGGCCGAACTATCCGCTGTCCACCACCGCGTACCTCGGCATCGGGCACAAGCCACAGCGATGACGACGGCCGCGCGCGGCTCGTCCGAAGAGGAACCGCGCGCTGCCGGACTATCGAAGCGGCATTACCGCGGGGCCATGCGCAGTGCGCCGTCCATGCGGATGGTCTCGCCGTTCAGGTAGTCGTGCTCGACGATGTACTGCGACAGCTGCGCGTACTCGTCCGGACGGCCGAGGCGGGATGGGAAGGGCACGCCCGCCTCCAGGCCCTTGCGGTACTCCTCGGTGACGCCGGCCAGCATCGGGGTGTCGATAATGCCGGGGGCGATCGTGTTCACCCGGATGCCGAATTGGGCCAGGTCGCGCGCGGCCGGAACGGTCATGCCGTGTACGCCGCCCTTGGACGCCGAGTAGGCGATCTGGCCGATCTGGCCCTCGAACGCGGCGACGGAAGCGGTGTTGATGACGACGCCGCGCTGGCCGTATTCGTCCACGGCCTCGGTCTTGGCGATCGCGTCGGCGGCAAGCCGCATGACGTTGAAGGTACCGAGCAGGTTCACCGTGATGACCGTGCGGAACAGCTCCAAATCGTGCGGGCCGTTCTTGGACAGGATGCGTCCGGCCCAGCCGACACCGGCGCAGTTGACCACGATGCGCAGCGGCGCGCCCGACTCGACGACCTGCTCGACGGCAGCGGCGACCTCGTCGTTACTGGTTACATCGGCCGCGATGAGGGTGACCCCGGCAGGTACGTTGTCGCCGGCGCGCTCGATCGACTGCGGCACATCAAGTCCGAAGACGGTGGCGCCGAGTTCGGCGAAACGCTTGGCGGTGGCGGCGCCGAGGCCCGATGCGCCCCCGGTGACAATGGCGGCGGAACCCGAAATCTCCACGATGGTCCTCTCGTTCGTGACAGCCAGTTGGCCCTTCGTCAATTGCACCCTAATAGGCGCAGCCGGACGCAGCCCGCCCGCGGCCCGCGCCGGGCCGAGCGGAGGCTGAGGCAGTCGCAGAACCGGTGCTCAGCGAGCGGGCCGCACGGCTCCCTCGGTGCTCGACCCGGTGGGCTCTTTGCGAACGAGGATGTTCCCCGGTGGTAGCGTCACCACCGACGAACTGTTCGCCAGCACGGCGTATGGCGGGGCGCGCACGCTCTCCCGACCAGGTGGGCACCCTGTCCTGCGGGTCACCCGAAACGACCACGCAAAATGGAGCAGCTAAGTCAGCTCAACCGAATACCGGAGTCACGTATGACCGAATCGGCCATCAGCGCACGCCTTCCGCGCGGTAGGCACGGCCTGCCGCGGGAGCAGGTGATCGCCTCGCAACGTGAGCGGATTTTGATCGCGACAGCGGAGGCCATGGCCGAAGGCGGTTATATCGGAACGTCGGTCGCGGCGATCCTGAAGCGGGCCGGGGTATCCCGGGAAACCTTCTACGAGCAATTTCGCTCCAAGGAGGACTGTTTCGAGGCGGCCTACGAGCGCGCCGTGCGGCTGCTGCTCGACCGGATCGCCGACGCCACTGGGGCAGAAGAGGTTTCGGTCGTGAGAGGAGACACGGACCCCATGGCGCGGATGGACCGGATCTTCCGCGCCTACCTCCAGCACTTGGTGGACGACCCGGCCAGCGCGCGACTGTTCCTGGTCGAGGTCTTCGCGGTGGGATCCGCAGCAATCGCGCGCCGTGCCCAGCTGCAGGAGCTGTTCGTCGGTCTGATCGTCGACGTGCTCGACGCGCGGACCGAACAGCAGCGTTTCGCCTGCCAGACCCTGGCCGCCGCGGTGGGGTCGATGGTCACCGCTCGAATCGCGGCCGGTGACTCGGACGGTCTGCTCGCCCTGCGGGAACCACTGCTGGATCTGGTGCGTCGAGGTGGCGGCTTGTACGGGTGTGCGGTGGTGGACCATGCGCCCTGACAGAGTCCGTCCGGACCCCGTCAGGGCGCAATGATCAGGCGAGCACTCCGGCGGGGGCCGGATGATCCGCGCGGGCGGCCGACAGCGACAGTGCGCGCAATGCGCACAGCCAGCCGATGCCGCCGAGCGCCATGCGCGGGTAGTTCAGCGCAGTCCAGAGCTCGACGAACGACTCCACGCGATCGGGTGTCCATTCGGCGCCTCCGGACTGGAACAGCAGCATCTGGGTCGCGAAGTAGCCGTAGGTTGTCACGGAGTAGCAGGTCATGATCGCGGCGCCCGCGATCCACCAGCGCCGGAAGGGGCCGGGTGTGCGCCACGCGACGAACAGATTGATCAGCGACAGGAGTGTGACCACAGGTGATACGAACGGCCAGAAGGCTCGCCCGGCCCGTTTGAAGCCGGATTCCTCCATAGCGGTGAGTACCTGGTCGGGCGGGGCGCTCTCCCACAGCGGGATGATGCCGAGCTTCTCATACCATCCCGCACCGAACTGGATGCCGACGAAGATCACAAGCAGCCACAGCGGAATCGCGCGCTTCGATGTCATGTTCCGAACTCCTAACGTCCTCAACTATTCTCTGTTTCAGAGACTCTCTATTACAGAGAGAATAGAAAGGAGCCCGGTGCGGTGACATCAGGGAAAACCCGGAGCGCGGCCCTGACTTCGTTGCAGAACGAGCTTCGGGTCCAAGCAACCCGCACCGTCATGTTCCACTCGGCTGTGGCGGCGCGCCTCGGGATCACGCTGACCGATCTCAGCTGTCTCAATGTCCTGGGCATCGATGGCCCGCAGACCCCTGGCAGCTTGGCTGCTCGGCTCGGGATCACCCGCGGCGGCGCGGTGACCGCGTTGATCGACCGGCTGGAACGCGCAGGCTATGTCCGACGAGAGCGTGATCCGCATGACCGGCGTCGCGTGCTCGTCGCGCTCGACGAGGCAAGTGCCGCGGTAGCGGCGCTGTTCTCCGGTCTCGGCGCCGCGATCGGAGCGCATCTCGACGGATACGACACCGCCGAGATCGAACTGCTGGCGCGCTTCGTCGCCCAGCTCAACGAGCGGGTCGGCGAGGCGGCCGGCCAGCTGCGATCGGCGCAGACTCCGTGACGGTCGACGCCCGAGCGGAGGCGGACCGCCGGGCTTCGACAGCTCGCCGAGTCAGCAGCACTCCGAAAGCAGCTGCAGGGGCGGAGAGGGCAACGGCGGCGACGAGCGGTCCTCCCATGGTGGGTACGAGGGTGCCGAGCAGAGTCGCCGCGCCGAAGTAGAGGAACAGCAAGCCCGAGCCGATGCCGATCGCGTGCTCCGGCAGATGCTTGCCGACCAGGATGCCGACCGCGATGGCGAGTGCGTCGGCCGCGACCATTCCGACGGTCGAGCCGAGCCAGACGCCGGCCCAGTCGAAGTCGGCGGCCAGCGCCGCGGTCGCGAACATGGTCCGATCGCCCAATTCGGCCAGCAGGAACGCGGACAGCACCACGAAGAACGGCGCGCTCACGGCCTTGGGCGTCTTGGGCTCCGGGTCCGGGTCCGCGGGGCTGAAGTGCTCGCGCAACGTCCACAGACCGACAGCCAGGAAGATGATCGCGGCGACCAGCGAGATGGCCCGGGTGGGCAGTGCCGCACCGAGGAAATAGCCGACGCCGACCGAGATCAGGTGCACCGCTGCCGTGGCCGTCGCGATGCCGCCGAGCACCACCCACCAGCGATAGCGCAGCGCGAACGCCAATGCCATCAGCTGGGATTTGTCACCGAGCTCGGCGAGAAAGACGATGCCGATGCTCAGCAATACGGTGGCGATCATGTGTAGCTGCTCCAAAGTCTCCGGCCTGCCGGTCGGAGTTACGGGTCGCCTCCGGCCGACAACGAGCTGGTTGTCCGGGCCGAAGGTCTCGCCCACCGGATCGATGCCGGTTCACGCAGCCGGACCAGGGCGCACTTGGGGCGGCGGGTCAGTATGTCGACTGCGCAATTGGGGGCTACTCCCCTTCGCTGCTCCCGACTCTACCGCGCCGGATTCGTCATGCCAAATTGCTGTAGTCGAAATCGCAATGCGCACAATAAGTTTGGCGATCCACGCGAGGAATTTCGGTTACCCTCACGCGGCCAGCAGCATAGCCAGAACCGCGGTGTCGGGATCGCTGATCGGGTCGAGGCCGACCCGGCTGACCAGCGACGTGACCGTGCCGTCGGACTCCGCCTCGGCCCAGGCGGCGCGGTGCTCCAGCCCCAGATGCGGCACGCCGGGCAGCAGGACGCAGCCGGAGGCCGCGCCCGTGCATTCGGGCAGCGAAGGGAGGGTTTCGGACGGGGGATGCAGCATCAGCAGGGCGGGCGGCACATGTGTGGCAAACCGGCCCGGTTGTACGGCTTCGTCGCCGAGCACGGGACCTTCGGCCAGCACCAGGCCGACCGTTCCGGGGGCGGGGTCGTCGGGCAGTTCCTCGCGCACACCGAACACCGTCGAGGTCGTCAGTAGCCCGGGAAGCGTGGCCACACGTACCGCGAGCACGAGCACTTGGGCCCATTCCTTGGTGGTGTCCGGCCAGCGGCCGGAGATGACGAAGCCCCGCAGCGACCCACGCGAGTGGAACGGCGTGATGCCGATGGGTTCGTTCGTGCGCATTTCTGCCTCCCGTGATGAAACCGGGGCGGCCTTGCCCGTCCTTTTCGGTGGATTCCCGAATATGAACCACGAGTCACCTGGCACACAAGTACCAAAGAGTGCCAATCGGGCGGTGTTCGGCAAAGCGCCCGCTTCGGCTACGAAACAGAAGGGTCCGCGAACCCGAGCCGCGTGGCGCGACGGATTCGCGGACCCTACCGGTGTGCCGGGGCAGGCTCAGCCGAAGATGAGGCCCTTGGCCTGAGAGGTCGCCTTGGCGAACCGCTCCTGCACGTCGGCCCAGTTGACGACGTTCCAGAACGCGGTGACGTAGTCCGCCTTGACGTTCTTGTACTGCAGGTAGAAGGCGTGCTCCCACATGTCGACCTGCAGCAGCGGGATGATGCCGAGCGGGACGTTGGCCTGCTGGTCGTAGAGCTGGAAGGTCAGCAGCTTCTGCCCGAGGGTGTCGAAGCCGAGCACCGCCCAGCCCGAGCCCTGCAGACCGTTGGCCGCCGCGGTGAACTGCGCGCGGAACTTGTCGAACGAGCCGAACTGGTCGTCGATCGCCGCGGCCAGCTCGCCGACCGGCTTGTCACCGCCGTTGGGGGAGAGGTTCTTCCACCAGATGGTGTGGTTGACGTGCCCACCGAGGTGGAACGCGAGGTTCTTCTCGTAGAGGAAAATGGCGCTGTGGTCGCCGCTTTCGCGGGCCGCTTCCAGCTTCTCCAATGCGGTGTTCGCACCGGCGACGTAGGCGGCGTGGTGCTTGGAATGATGAAGCTCGTTGATCTGCCCGGAGATGTGGGGCTCCAGGGCGCTGTAGTCGTAATCCAGATCTGGCAGCGTGTACTCAGCCACGATGTCCCTTCCTATGTCGGGCTGGTTGTGCCCGTTGTTCCGAGCACAGCCAACCATCATTCGTACACCCGGTCGATTCCAACTTGGGCTGATGCCCGCGCATTCCGGTGTCGCCGCGCAAACTGCACACCGAACCCATCGATGCAGGCGCGGCAACTGCCGGCCGCCATCGGGCGGGTCGCGCACCGTCACATCACGAACATCGGCCCCACTGGAAACGCACGCGTAGCATCGAACCATGTCGTGGTACGACGAACTAGTGGGACGCCTCAGCCTCCCCGAACCCGCCATGGTCACTCCGGAACAGGCCCTGCCCGGCCGGGCAGAGCCGCTCCTGGTGCCGGATACCCACTACGTGAACGGTCACCCGATCCAGCCGCCGTTTCCCGATGGCATGCAGGTCGCGGTGGTCGCGATGGGCTGTTTCTGGGGCGCGGAGAAGGGATTCTGGGAAATCGACGGGGTCTACACCACTGCGGTCGGCTACGTCGGCGGGCACACGCCGAATCCCACTTATGAAGAGGTGTGCAGCGGGCGGACGGGCCACACCGAGTCCGTACTCGTCGTGTTCGACCCCGCGGTAATCGATTACGCGGGCGTCCTCGGGCAGTTCTGGGAGAACCACGATCCCACCCAGGGCATGCGTCAGGGCAACGACCGTGGCACCCAGTACCGTTCGGCCATCTTCACGCTCGACGCCGAACAAGCCGATCTCGCTCGCGCGACCGCGGAGACCTACGGCAAGCGTTTGGCCGCGGCCGGATACGGCGAGATCACCACAGAGATCGCGGCACTGCCCGGACTGTCGGCCTTCTACTACGCCGAGGGCTACCACCAGCAGTACCTGGCGAAGAACCCGGGCGGATACTGCCCGGTGCATGCCACCGGCGTGAGCTGCCCCGTGGGCCCGGGCGACTGAGCGAGTCCGGCTGAAAGGAGGAACCGCACATCCGTTACCGGATGTGCGGTTCGACGTTCAATCTGGCATAGGCGGGTTACAGCGGTGGAGCGATGCCGGGGCGGGTTGCCCGCGGGTCGCCCGCATCGTGTGCCTCCCACCAGCGGACTCCGTCCGCGATGAAATCCGCCAGCGAGATCTGCTTGCCCTGCGTGTCGTACACCGTGATGCCGTCGAACCACACCCGGACGTCCAGCTCGCGCGGGTCGATGCCCTCTTCCTGGGAGAACTCCAGAACGTGCGCGGATTTGTGGTCGTCGATCCGGGTATCGAAGCTGAGCAGCTCACTCCACAGCGCCCAGCCGCTGTCGTCCAGGTCGATGAATTCCCAGCCGTGCAGCCGCCCGCCGCCGAAGCTGCGGATGGCCTCGTCCAGGCCGTCCAGTTGCAGCGGCAGCACCCGGGGCTCCACATCGTCCCAGTGCTGCGTCCGCAGTGACGCGGCGACCCGGCTCACGCCGGTGAATGTCAGTTGCACCCGGTAGTCCTCGGCTGCCGTGCCGTGCTCGCGAAGTGTCAGCACTTCGAGGTCGAGTCGTAGCTGATTGGCCGCCTCGTCCACCGCGAGGCCGAGGCACGTGGCCTCGGACAGCGCGACGTTGAGGCCGGCGGTGTCCATTCCGTCGAGTAGCCCCCTGCTCACGTTCATAAGCCCAGGCTACCGACCGCCGCCGCCGGAACCCGGTATTTCGGCGGCGTTCTCGTTTTTCATGGAACCGAATGCGCCCCGGTCCCGTCCAAGTAGATATCGGAGCCTCTTCGGCCGCAGGTTCCGAGGTCGGCGACGAATGGCCGCTCCGGGATGGTCAGGAGGGGAGTCCCGGATCGGTCATTCGCATCGCTCGACGTGGGGGAGCTGACCAGGGAGAACGTCCTCAGGGCTCGGTGGTTTCGGGCCGAAAGTATGAAAAACACCGAGTCCGGCCGAGCGAGTGCCCGATAGAGGCACCCTTTCGATGGCGCGTTCTTCCATAGCCGCGGCTTGTGGATCAGCTTGTGGATTATGTGGATAACTTCGACCGAGTTATGCACAACCAGCATGGAGCGGGGCGGCGGTCGAGTTCCGGAGTGGAGAACATACCTGAAGTCGTCGGCTGCTGTCGAGCCTTCTGCCCGGGCACGGAACTGCACGGCACACCGGCCCCCATGGCAGGATCGAATCTGTGACGAGCCCCCACGTTCCGTCGGTCACGGTGGCGGAGGTGCCTGCCGAACTCGACAGCAGTGCGCCCGCCTCGGCCGATACGCCGCGACCGATTCTGCTCGACGTGCGCGAGGATGACGAGTGGCGGCTCGGACACGCGCCGGGTGCGCTCCACATTCCGATGGTCGACGTGCCCGCGCGGATCGATGAGCTGGAACCCGACGCGGACCTGTATGTCGTCTGTCGGCAAGGTGGCCGTTCTCTGCAGGTGGTCGAATATCTGATGCAGATCGGATATGAGGCCATCCAGGTGCACGGCGGCATGGTGGCATGGCAGCAGGCGGGCCGCCCGCTGGTCGCGGAGGGCGACCACGAGGCGAAGATCTACTGACGAAAGAACGAGGTGCGCGGTGAGTACGGTGGTGCAACCTTGTGCGCGCTGCGGCGCGCGCTGGGCCGTGCAAGGGGCGCCGATGCACTGGTGCCCACGCTGTCGCGGCGTGCTCCTCTCGCCCGCGCCGATCGACGCGCCCGCCGACCGCCGTAATTACCGCTGGGTGGCACGTAAGCCCGACCATCGCACCCGGGCGCAGCCGCCCGGCACCCCGCCCGCGGCCGCGCGGACGCCCCGCTATGCGCAGATGCCGCGCTGGGGTCTGATCGACTCGCCGCCGCAGAACGGGGCCGCGCCGCGCCGTCCGCTCGGCAGGCTGACCGATTCGGCGACCAAGCTGCTCGCCGCGACCGCGGCCGTCTTCGTGCTCGCGGCTCTCGCCGAACTGGCTCGCTACGCGGTTCTGTTACGCAACCGGACGCGCCTGATCCACCCCGGCGTGCTGTTCGCCTCGGACGCGCTGGTCGTGCTCGCGGGAGTGTTCGCGCTCGTGTTCGCGCTGCTGGCGGCCATCGGTACGCTCGGAAGGCTGATCGAGATCAGACAGGCGGTTTACGCCGAGGCGGGGCAGCGCGACCCGCGTTCGCCGCGGGTGCTCGCGTTCGGTTGCCTGGTTCCGGTGGTCAACCTGTTGTGGCCGGGGATCTTCCTGACCGAGGTGGCCGCCCTGCGTGGTGACCCGCGGTCGCGGCGCGCGATTCGGATCTGGTGGGCGGCCTGGGTTGTCGGCGGCGGCGTCGCGCTGGCCGCGCTGCTGTGGCGGAATGCCGACTCGTTGCAGGTCAAGGCGGACGGAGTGCTGTTCACCGCGTTCGCCGATGCGATTGCCGCCGTGGTAGCGCTGCTCACCCTGTGGGTGCTGCGCACGATCGATGGACGTGATCTGCTCGGGCGCAGCCGGAGCGCACGCCGCTGGCTGATCGCGGTCGATCCCGCCGTACCGGTGATCGAGCCGGTCCATCCGGGCGGCACGGCCGACTCGGCACCCCAGACGACCGCCGCGCCCGCACACGAGAACAACGGTGCTGGGGACCGTGAGCAGGAGGAGGTTATGGCCAAGTGAGCCAGGGCAATCGCGCGCCATTCGTCGTCGCACATCGAGGCGCCTCGGCGGCGCGTCCCGAACACACACTCGCCGCCTACGAGCTGGCGCTGCAGGAGGGCGCCGATGGCGTCGAATGCGACGTCCGGCTGACCAGGGACGGGCATCTGGTATGCGTGCACGACCGCACGGTCGACCGGACCTCCTCGGGCAGCGGGCTGGTCAGCGAGATGACCCTGGACGAACTGCGGGAGCTCGACTTCGGCGCCGACGGCGCGCCCGCCTCGGTGCTGACCCTCAGCGAGCTGATCAGCCTGGTGCTGGATTGGCGCAGCAGGCCCACCAAGCTGTTCATCGAGACCAAGCATCCGGTCCGCTACGGCGCACTGGTGGAGAACAAGCTGCTGGCCGAGCTCCAGCGATTCGGCATCGCCACCCCCGCCTCGGCCGACCACTCGCGGGCGGTGGTGATGTCCTTCGCGGCCACCGCGGTCTGGCGTATCCGCCGCGCCGCCCCGCTGCTGCCCACCGTTCTGCTCGGCGAATCCTCCCGCTACCTGGGAGGATCCGCCGCGACCACGGTCGGTGCCACCGCGGTAGGCCCCTCGGTGAAGACGCTGCGCGAGCATCCCGAGCTGGTCGACAAGGCGGCCGCCGCTGGACGCGCCACCTACTGCTGGACGGTCGACGAACCCGGCGACATCCAGCTCTGCGCCGACCTCGGCGTCAGCTGGATCGCCACCAATCACCCGGGACGCACCAAGTCGCTGCTCGACGCCGCCTGAACCGGTTGCGCACGGCGACCGGGGCCGGTTAGACCGTCCTCGACGGTGTACGGCGAGACAGGGGAGGCACGGCCCGCTGGTCCGCTGTTGCGCCGTTTACTACAACTGGCCGATGGGTCGGCGATGCAGTCGCCAGTGCAGCAGCGGCGCGCCGGTATCTCCCGTAGACGTCTGGTGCATCGGATTTCGCGCGACGTGTCCAAATGGGCCCCGCTTCGCTTTTCGAGCGCAGCGGGCCCGAGCATTGCCTGTTCGTGGCCCGGCTCGCGTCCGAGTGGCTGTGGGTTGGCGATGCAGTCGTCGGTCCTCCAGCGGCGTGCCTGTTTCACCCGTGGACATCTGGTGCATCGGATTTCGCGCGACGTGTCCAAATGGGCCCCGCTTCGCTTTTCGAGCGCAGCGGGCCCGAGCATTGCCTGTTCGTGGCCCGGCTCGCGTCCGAGTGGCTGTGGGTTGGCGATGCAGTCGTCGGTCCTCCAGCGGCGTGCCTGTTTCACCCGTGGACATCTGGTGCATCGGATTTCGCGCGACGTGTCCAAATGGGCCCCGCTTCGCTTTTCGAGCGCAGCGAGATCGAGCATTGCCTGTTCGTGGCCCGGCTCGCGTCCGAGTGGCCGCCGCGTCCGCGACGAAGTCGCCAGTGGCGGTCGCTCGGACGCGAGCCATAAGGGGGCCGCGAACACGCAGCGCCGCAGGCGCTGCCAAAACCAACACAGCACCCTGTAGGTTGAGCCCTCGTGGGTAAGAGCAAGCGCAACAGTCCAAAGCCCGGCGGGAACCGGGCGCAGCGTCTCGCCGAGCGACGGGCAGCGCAAGAGCAGGCGGCACAGGCCGTCACGCGTCCGTTCGAGGGCTTGGCCGCGGAGTGCGATCTGGTCGCACTACGCGAGTTCGTTCCGTCGGCCACCGCGCGGTTGACGCTGTCGCCCTCGGTCGCCGCCGAGCGCCCGGTCGTGCTCGCCACGGTGCTGCCCGGCGCGGTGGCCGCGCTGGTGCGTGCCGGTGACGAGCCCAGCGGCTACGTCGGTGCGCAGGTGCAGTTCCAGGGCGCCGACCCGGCTGCGGATCTGGCCGCGGCGATTCTGTGGACGCAGTCCGCCGAGCCCGGTGATTCGCTCACGTCGGTGGAGAGCGTTTCGGGCGGACCGCGGCTGGCCGACGTCATCGAGCCCGCCGCAGCCCTGGACGTGACCGTGCACCAGGACTTCGACTGGTGGGTGCCGGAGGGCGTGGAGCCGGATCAGCAGGTTGCCGCGACCATCGAGCAGGCCGAGCAGGCGATCATGCCGTCCGCGCGGCTCGCGCTGGACCCGGACGCGATCGGTGCGGCGTGGTGGGTGCACGCGGGCGAGAAGGCGCACATTCGCTGGGTGCGGCCCGAGGACGAGGACGATCTGATGCTGGCTTTGGCCCGCGTGCACGCCGGGGGTGGCCTGCATCTGGGCGAGGGCTCGCGGTTCGCCGGTTCCTTCCGCACGCACGGTGTGCTCGTCCCGGTATTCGACCTGGACCCCGAGCGGCACTCCGACGAGTGGGTGAAGCCCGCGGTCGAGTTCGGCGCTCGATTGTCCGAGGCACTGGCCACCGATGCGCCGTTGACGGCCGACGAGCGGCGTTCCCGCGATGGCCTGCGGTCGCGTCAGGTCACACTGCGCTGAGCTGTGTTGTTTCCGCAGCGCTTACGGCGCTGCGGGTTCGCAGCCCCTTTATGGCTGAGCGACCGTCGCCGGCGACTTCATCGCGGACGTGGCGGTTGCTCGGAAGTGGGGGACGCGCTCGTCGCCGATTTCCAATCATTGTCCGGGGTTGGGTTCTCGGCTGATCACAAATGCCAGCGGGTGAGGACAGACTTACCGAAGTTATCTGATATTGGGTAACTCATAGACGCATGCGCACATTGGCCAGGACAATGCCCGGCGCCATTGCCTGCCGGGGTATCCCGCTGAAACGGAAACGGGCCCAGCTCCTGGGGAGCTGGGCCCGTTTGCCTTTTCCGGAGAACGCGGTCAGATGGAGCCGCCCGCCGCCGAAGGCGCGCCGGAGGCGTCGCTCGGGCCGCTGATTTCCCGGGCGACGAATTCCTCCAGGTCGAACAGATTCGACCCGGCGCGGTCGGCGATGTTGAGCAGGGTCGTCATCTTGGCGACTTCCTCGACCTGTTCCTTCAGGAACCACTGCATGAACTGTTCGCCGAGGTAGTCGCCCTCTTCGCGGGCGGTGCTCGCCAACTGGACGATCTGCTCGGTGACGGTCTTCTCCTGGGCGAGCGCCAGCGCGATCGGTTCACGGGCATGGTCGAACCGGGATTTCGCGGCGTCGATGCCGGAAAGTTCGATACTGATATCCCGGTCCAGGAAGTACTGCACGATCATCATCGCGTGGTTGCGTTCTTCGACAGCCTGCGCATAGAACCGCTTGGCCAGCTGCGGCAGATCGGCATTGTCGAACCACACCGCAATCGCGATGTACTGATGCTCGGCATTGAATTCGTGCCGGATCTGATCTTGCAACAGGCTGTGGAATTTGCTGCGGGGGGATTCCGGATGGCTTGACATAGCAGTGACATTAGCGCTGGTCACAGCGCCTGTCATCCAAGTGCAGCCTTATTGAGGCTAGTATTGCCTAATTAATTCTTCAGTGTGCCCGCCATTTTTGGCGCCGTGATATCGGCGCGTGGCCCAGCTCGTAGCTCGCGCGCGACAAACTCTTCGACGTCGAACAGCTGGCCGTCGGCGCGGTCGATCACGGTCAGCAGCGTGGTCATCCCGGCCACGTTCTTCACCTGTTCCTCGAGGAACCATTGGACGAAACGTTCACCCAGATAGTCTCCGGACGTGCGCGCTGCCCGGGCCAGGTCGCTGATCTGCGTGCTCCGGCTCTGCTCGATCTCCAGCAGCAAAGCCAGTGCGGCGCGTGGGTTTTCGAAGGCGGAATGGATCTCCGCCAGCCCGCCGATTCGCACCTCGAGATCGCGGTCGAGCAGATACTGCACCATGCGCAGCGCGTTCGCGTACTGCTCGCGCGAGCGGGTGTAGGCGTGTCCGGCCAGCTGCGGTAACCGTTTCGAGTCGAAGTACACAGCGGCGGCGAGATACTGCTGTGCGGCGGTGAACCCGTGACGGATCTGCGCGCGCAGCAAGTCGGGAAAGGACTGGGCCACATCGGTGTCCGGCATGGCACCGACGCTACCGCGTCAGCAGGTCCTCCGGGACGGGTTGGTCGCCGGCCAGCGCGTCGAAGAACCGGCTCGCCTTGTCCTTGTCCCACAGCAGGACGTTGCCGCTGTCGGTGTCGTCGAATCCTCCGATGGGGACCGCAGTGGTGACCGCGTCGCCTTTCAGCGCCCAGGCCAGTCTGCCCAGGTCCCAGATGTGGTCGCCATTGTCGACCTTCAGTGACTTCGCGGTGTCCGAGGCCAGCGGCCAGAGCTTGAACGGGTTGGCCAGGGTGGCGCCGCTGGTCGCCTTCTCCAGCAGGGCGGCCATGAAGATCCGCTGGTTGTTCATCCGGTCCAGATCGGCGAGCGCGGTGGCGCGGCTGCGCACGAAGCCCAGCGCCTGCGGCCCGTTCAAGCGCTGGCAGCCCGCGGGCAGGTCGATGCCTGCGAGCGGATCGTCGATCGGTTTCGGTACGCAGACGTCGATGCCGCCGAGCGTGTCGACCACGCTGGCGAAGCCGCCGAAGCCGATCTGCGCGTAGTGGTCGAGGCGCAGGCCGGTGGCGATCTCCACGGTCTGTGCCAGCAGGGCCGGGCCCCCGAGGGCGAACGCGGCGTTGAGTTTGTCCTTGCCGTGGCCGGGGATGCTGACGTAGGAATCGCGCGGCAGGCTCACCAAGGTGGTCTTACCCGACTCCGGGACGTGCACCAGGATGATCGTGTCGGTGCGCTCGGGACCCACTTCACCGCCGGTGGCGAGTTCCTGCTCCTGGTCGGGCGTCAGTCCGGCGCGTCCGTCGGAGCCGACCAGCAGCCAGTTCGTACCCGGGGTGTCACCGACCCGCTGGGCGTAGTTCGTCAGCGCGGGGATGCGGTTGAGCGAGCTGTCCAGCTGGATCACGGCGCCGACGGCAGCGAGGACCAGGACCAGCAGGATCACCAGGAACCAGCGGAACGGGTGGCGCTTGCGGCGCGGTCGCGGCGCCCGGGCGGGGCGCGCGCCACGCGGGGGTACCGGCGGCGGACCTTCGCGGTACGGTCGCGGTTGCCGCCTGGGCGCGTGTGGCGGCCCATCGTCGAAGGGGACCGGGCGCTGCGTGGGCGCATGCCGGGGACCCTCGTGATGCGGGACCGGGCGCTGCGTGGGAGCGTGCGTGCGTGGTGGCGGCATGCGCCGTGCCGGTTCGGGCGGGATCTGCGAATATGCCAGCGGCGGCGGATGGGGTGGCCCGTCGCGGCGCACCACCTGGGTGGGCTCGATCGGCGGCGGCGCACCGGGCCCAGGCGCGGGCATGCGGCGCCGCATCGGGGGTTCACCGGGCCTGCCTGGCGGCGGCATCCGGCGCGCTTGCGCGTTGCGCTGGGGGTCGTCGCCGTTCATCACTGAGACTCTACTTATCGGGCGGTCATCGGGTGCCGCGTGTGTACACCGGGGTGGAGACGGTGCTGCTTGGTAATTCGGCAACGGGACCGGGCCGTTAGCGAGCCGGAGGGCACAGTTGCGTTACGGCAGCCACGAAACATGGCCGCGCAGAATGGTATAGCCGATGTAGGCGACCGCATCGATGGTCGCGTGCGCGAGGATGAGCGGCCACAGCCGGTTCGTGCGCTGCCAATAGTGACCGAATATGACGCCCATCACGAAGTTTCCGAGCCCGCCGCCCAGCCCCTGGTACAGGTGGTAGCTCCCGCGCAGCAGCGCCGAGGCCAGCAGCGCCGAGTGCGCCGACCAGCCGAGCTGGCGCAACCGAGTGAGCAGGAACGCCACCACGACCACCTCTTCGGCCACGGCGTTCGCGCAGGCCGACAGGATCAGCGCGGGCAACCTCCACCAGTAGTCGCCGAGCGAGGCGGGCACGATCGTCACGCTGACGCCCAAGGCGTGCGCGACGAGATACAGCCCTAGTCCTGGCAATCCGATGATCGCGGCGAGCGCGATGCCGGGTAGCACGTCCGTACGCCACCGGACCCGGCTCGCCAGCCCGATCAGCCGCGGCCCGATGCCGCCGCGCCACAACAGATACAGCCCCAGCGCTGCCCACGCGACCAGCCGCAGCACCCTGAGCAGCTGAAACAGTAGGTCGATAGTGGACTGGGTGGCCCGCGACGGGTTCAGTGCGATGGTCTGCCCCTCGACCCCGCCGGGTGCCATGGCGCTCTCCACCAGCGACAGCGCCGCGTTCAGCCCGCTGAGGCCGAATGTGACGAGCAGCACGACGGCGATCTCGAGCTTTAGCGCGAACCGTTCCCGATCGGTCGGCTCGACCTCGTCCCACTCGGCACCGGACTTCGCACGCATGCCTCGAATCTATTGCGCCGGCCCTGCGTGGCGCGCGGCACGTCCGCGTCGGAAGGCCGTGACCAGCGGAATCCGGGGTCGGCGTGGCCAACTTCGTTGCGGTGCCGCGTCTGGGGTGATCGACGTGAACGCGCTGGTCGAGCGCCCAGCGCCGGTGCGTGCACTCGGCCGCGGCATCGCTTGACAGTCTCGCCTTTGGTGCGCTGGAGCGGTGGCTACTCGCGCTGATCCGGTGCACCTGCTCGGGGCCGCTGCCGGACGACACGCTCGACCTGTGGTCGTCCGCGAATCTCGCGGCACGATTCGAGTCGGCGGCCGACGATTCGATCGCGGCGGCCACCCAGCTGGCCGCGACGGTGGACCGGATGGACCCCGAGGCCGGCCACATGATCGCGGCAACGCTGTTGCACGGGCCGGAAGGCAGCCGGTTTATGGCACGGTCTGCTCAGCCATGTCAGCGGCCTGCGAATAGGGATCGACGGGGGCGTGCCTGGTCGACGAGACCGGTAGGAGCTGCTGCGGCCGACTTCGTGAACCGGGCGAATCAGATCCGGCGTAGGCCGTTGAGGAACGGGCAGCCCGCCAGGGTGCGCACGGCTCGGCTGAGCGCCTCGATGTCGTCGGCCGGGGCGCTGAACGGCAGGCGGAAGTCGTGGTCGCCGTCGTGTCCTTCGACGCGCAGGGTGAGCCCGTAACGGTCGATGGCCAGCGGGTGCACGATGCCGTGTTGCAGGCGCGGCGGCAGGTGCCTGGCCAGCTGGGCGACCACGTCGGCGTGATCGGCCTGCATGTGCTGCAGCCACGCGGATTCCATGGCGCAGAACGGATCCGGCTGCGCCAGCCGCAACTCGTCGCTGCTCACCGATTCCGCGCCGGTCGAGTCGGCCACCACCGCGGAGCTGATCACCAGTCGCAGCAGGGTTGCGCCGAAGCCGACGTCGAGCAGTCCGGGATGCGGGTTCTCCTTCGCCACTTCGGTGGCCAGAGCGCGCTGCGCTCGGGTGGGCACCGCACGCACCCAGCCGCGCAGCCAGACCAATGCGCGCACCGGCTCCCGCAACGGCAGGGGCGCGTGGTCGGTGAGTTCCAGCACTGCGGTCGCCCCGTTCTCGCCGGAGTTGCCGGCCAGGATCGCCGCGACCGACGCGGTCGGCACCGCGATCACCGCGTCGCCACAAGGCCGCACATGGTGCACCGACGCGGCCGTCGGATCGATGCCCGGCATGGCGAGTACCGCCTGCTCCGCGTGCACGCACGCGCTGCGCACCCGCTCGGCGGTGGACGGTGCGACGGTCAGGGTCGGACGCGGCATGCAAAACCTCCGGTGCTCGGTCGCGTTACATTAGGTTACCCTAAGCTAAGTGACATAGCCTGGTTCCGCAAGTGTTTCGCTCGGCCTGAGCACACCGCAGTCCGCGGCCCGGAAGTCGGCGTGGCGAAGCGGAAGGAGGTCCGTGACCCGCCCGGGCAGCGCCTTCGTGGCGGGCGCATCGTCCGATGCGGGTGCGCTGGCCATCGCGGGTGAGGGCGATCAGGGATTGTTACGGTGAGGGCGTGTCGGAAAGGACGGAAGCCGGGGAACCGGTGCTGATGACATTGTCGACGCCCCCGCGGCGCAGCCTGGTCGACGGGTTGGTCCGCAACATCGGCGCAAGCGCCGCGGCGCCGATCCTCGAACTGGAGGCCCCGGACGCCCACATCGCCGACTTCCTCGCGGCGGCGGCGCACTCCGGTACCGGCTTCGTCGCACGAACCTCCTCCGGTCAGCGCGCGGTGGCCATCGTCGCCGCCACGGCCGCCGCCCTGTGCGGCGACGACATCCGCACCGCCCTGAGCACGCCCGACATCGCGTTCCTGAGTTCGCTGAAACCACCGGCGGTCGAGGCCGTCAGATCGGTCCTGCTCGCCATCGAAAGCGAGGAAGCCGACCAGGTGATCGACGCATTGCGTGTGCTCAACGGATGCTGAGCCCGCGCCCGGGGAGCGCGAAATACCCGCCGTGCGCCGGCCCGGCAGTCGCAATCCGTGGGGAGCGGCGGGGCTCGCAAGTAATCTCGTAACCGTGCCGCGAATCGCGTACTTCGGGCCGTCCGGAACCTTCACCGAGATGGCCCTCGCTCAACTCGAATCCTCGGGAGCCTTCGACCGGCCCGTGGAGCGGGTCGCCGCGCCCAGCCAGGGTGCCGCGCTGGACCTGATCCGCTCCGGCGACGTGGACGGCGCGGTGGTGCCGATCGAGAGTTCCATCGAAGGGTCGATCTCGGCGACGCTCGACTCCCTGGCAATCGGCCCGCGTCTGCAGATCGTCGCCGAGACCGAGCTCGAGGTGAGCTTCACGATCCTCGGCAAGCCGGGGACGACCCTGGCGGACGCGCAGACCCTGGCCGCATACCCGGTGGCTGCCGCCCAAGTGCGGCTGTGGGTTGCACGGCACCTGCCGCACGCGCGGTCCTATACGTCGGCGTCCAATGCCGCGGCGGCCGAAGACGTGGTCGCGGGCCACGCGGATGCCGCCGTCTCCACCGCGCTGGCGGGGGAACGGCTCGGGCTGATCGCACTGGCCTCCGGCGTCGCCGATCACGAGCAAGCGATCACGCGGTTCGTGCTGTGCACCCACCCCACCGTGGCGCCGCCCGCCACCGGCGCGGACCGCACGTCCATCGTGCTGGAGCTGCCCAACGAGCCGGGTTCGCTGATGCGCGCGTTCGCCGAGTTCGCCACGCGCGGAATAGATCTGACCAGGATCGAGTCCCGGCCCACCCGGACCGGTATGGGCACGTACCGTTTCTATCTCGACTGCGTGGGGCATATCGACGACACGGCGGTGGCCGAGGCGCTCAAGGCGCTGCACCGCACGGCGCGGATCCGCTTCCTCGGGTCGTGGCCGGCGACTTCGGCAACCGGCGCGCCGCCACCATCGGACGAAGCTGCGGCGGAGTGGTTGATTCAGTTGAGAAAGGGGATGGCGGACCTATGACCGGCAGGTTGATTCTGGTCCGGCACGGTGAGACCGAAGGAAACGTCGCCAAGCTGCTGGACACCAGGGTGCCGGGACTGCCGTTGACGGAACGCGGTGCGGCACAGGCGAAGACGTTCGGCGAGAGTCTGCTTCGGCCGCCGAAGGTGCTGTTCTCCTCGGTGGCGCTGCGAGCACGGCAGACCGCGAGCTACATCGAGGCCGCCACCGGCGTGGCTGCCATGGTGCTCGACGGCCTGCACGAGGTACAGGCCGGTGATCTGGAAGGACAGCACAGCGAAGAAGCCCATCAGACCTTCCAGCGGATCTATCGCGCCTGGCACGAGGGCGATCTCGCGCTGCGCGTGCCCGGTGGAGAATCCGCCCAGGATGTCCTGGACCGCTTTCTGCCGGCGATCGCGGAGGTGCGGGCTACCTACCTGGCGCCCGACGACGGTGCGGGCGATGTAATGGTGGTCAGTCACGGCGCCGCCATGCGGCTCGTCGGTCGCACGCTCGCCGGTGTGCAACCCCCGTTCACGACGAACAACCACCTGGACAACACCGAAACCATCGAGTTGGTCCCGATGCCCGACGGCGGCTGGGAGTGCATTCGCTGGGGCCGGTTCACACCGCCGTTCGGATACGACGTCGCGCCGACCTCCGACGACCCGATGGGTTAGCGAGGGCGGACGGCCCCGCTCAGGACAGCTTCGGATTCCGCGGGAAATCTTCGCGTTCCGGCAGCGAGTTGATCAGATCCTGCACCGCCGTGCGCAATCGTGCGGTGGTTCCGCTGCTGAGCGAACTCCACTTCACGCCGTCGTCGGACTTGCTCGCGGTCATGATGAATCGCCCTGCGCGCGTATTGAATACGGCGATGTGGTTGTCGGCCACGTCTCTGGTGCCGTCGCCGTACACCACGCCGACGATCTCGGCATACGAGTGGATCTCGACCAGGGCCGCGGCCAGAGTCTTTGCGTCGTTCGCGGGGTTGCCGACCTTCGTCAGGCGTTGCGCGGTGGCGGCGGCGTCACCGGTGTCTCCGAAGATCGTGGCGAGTTCTTCGGTCGGCGCGTTCATGCCATAGAGCTCGAGCGGTTCCGCGTAGCCGAGTGCCGCGAGCACCGTTCCGGGCAGATCGATTCCGGCCTCATCGATGACGTAGGACTCCTGCCCGCGAAGGGCGACGACCGGAAGGTCGACACCCTTCGCCAGACAGAAGCGGCTTACCCACCCATCGACGACCAACCGCAGCGCGATGATCCAGTGCGGCCGGTTCAGGGCGCGCAGCCGATTCTCCAGATCGCTGTGCACTACTCCATCGATGAGGAGCTCGCGCTGGATGAGGGACTCGGCAGCCGCGTCCATCGCCGTCTTGTGGTCGGTCAGGTTGTCGTAGCGTCCCCGCGCGTTCAATACGACTGGGAGCTCGATCTCCAGCTTCTCCATGAGAAACTGCATCTCGTCGAGCGACAGGACGACCGCCTCGAGCGTCGATGGGCCGCGGCCCGCACCGAGTACGGTCACCTAGCCGTCCCGCTGATGTCACCGCCGCCGATGACTCCGTCGGCGGCGAACCGGCCGTCGTTGAAGTGCTCGGTCGACCGCAGGTAGTCCCGGCCGTTGTGCTCGGACTCGTCGTCCTCGTCGCTGCGGGCCTGGTTCCCCAGGAGCGGGTTCCCGTTGCCCGTATTCGTCTGCCGGACCGGCGCCGCGTCGATCCGGTTGGCGGCGGCCTCCTGCGCCGGTGCGGAGCCGGCACCGATCGCGCCGCTCCCGCCCCAGCCTTCCGGGAGCTTGAGGGAACCGCTCATTCCCGCCGAGGATCCGATGCCGGAGAACGACACCGCGCGGGTCGCGGCGGCGCTACCGGCGGCGGCCACACCGGCGCTCATAGCCATGGGAGCCATGCCCGATACGGCGGGAGCGCTGGTGGTCGCCGCCGCGATCGCGCTGCCCGCGACATTTCCGACCGTCGAAACGCCGGTGGTGGCGATCGAGCCGACGGCCTGGGCCGCCTGCGTGGCGGCGCTTGCCACACCGGGGTTGCTCAAGAACGCCTGGGTGGCGGCGACGGCGGCCTGGATCGGATCGGCCGGGACCTCCGACGCCGTGTTGGCCGCCTGCTCGGGGGTGGCTGTTCCGGCGCCGTGAGCGATCGGCGGCGGCGTCAGGAACTCGGCGGGGGTCGCGAGCATGGCGCTGGTCGCGGCCTCGTAGGTCTCCATGACCAGTGCGGCACGGATGTCCATCGCGTGCCTGGCGATCTCCGCGACCTCGAAGGCGCCGGTCACCACGCCCGCCGGGTTCGCCGACACGGCCAAGGCGGTGTTGACGGTCGCGATCTCCGGTGGGCTCGGCATCGCCAATGCGGCGACGGTGTAGGCGATGGCGTTCGCCGCGGCCTTCCCGCCCATGGCGGCCGCTTGGACGCCCTGCTGTTCGGACCAGCCGAGGAAGCCGGTGAGCTTGCTCAGCGCGGCGATACCGTTGACGCCCTGCATGCCGATGCCGAGTTCGGCCATCACCCTGGCGACGGTCGTTGTGGCGTCGATCCAGGCGGCGGTGAGCCCGCCCCAGGCGGTGGCGGCGGCCGAGATGGGAATCGCGTGGGCGCCCGCATGTAGGGTGGCCGAATTGATCTCCGACGGCCGGGCCGCCCAGATCACGCCGGTGACTCCTGCAACCATGTTTGACTACTCCCCTGAATAAATGTTGCTGACGGTCTCGGTGGCGGACCTACACCTGGATGGCGCTGATGCCTGCGGCACGCACCACATCACCGGCGACGTGCTGGGCCAACTGCATGCGCAGTGTCGCCGCCGCGTGGTGGCATTCCAGAATCGCCTGCGCGATCGCGCGGTCGTGCGACAGCGCGCCTTGGTTGAAGTGGCTGGCGCTGACGAACGAGACTTCCTCTGCGCCAGAGGGCAATACGTGCGTCGCGGGCGCGGTGATCGCCGCGGCGGCGGCCAGCCGTTCGGCGACCAGGTCGAGCTCGGCCGCGGCGGCGAGAATGGCTTCGGGTGCGATCAGTACATGTCCAACCATGACTCGACTCCTTCTAGTGGCTGTGGGGCGGAACCACGAGAATTCCCCCTTCGAGTGATAGGACGCGACAGCAACGCGATCGGTTCCATCGAATCCCCAACTTTTCGATCTCCCTGCCGATTACACACCCATGGCTGTGGGTACGCAATACAACTCGGTAAAGACTAACCCCATCCCAGCTGATGCAGACGGTCTTCGTCAATCCCGAAATAGTGTGCGATCTCGTGGATCACGGTGACCGCCACCTCTTCCACCACCTCCGCATCGTCGGCGCAGAGTTCGAGAATGGCCTCGCGGTAGATCGTCACGGTGTCGGGAAGCGCTCCGCCGTACTGACTATCGCGTTCGGTGAGCGCGATGCCGTGATACAGCCCGAGCAGGTGCGGATCCTCCGGATTGCGCGGTTCGATCAGCACGACCACATTGTCGATCGCGCGGGCGAGCTCGGGCGGGATGAGATCCAGTGCGTCGCCGACCAATTCCTCGAACCGGTCGGCGGACATCGAGACGGGCATGGGCGATCGGCTACCTCGGCCGCTGCGGCGGCAACGGCGCGGCGCCGGGCAGTGGTATGGGCGTGGACCGTCCGTTGTTCGGCGGCGGTACCGGGGCTTGGCCGTTGATCAGGATGTCGCCCTTGGCCGAACCGGTGATCGGTGCGAAGCCCTCCTGATCGGCTCCCTTGCCGAGCATGCAGTCCAGCTTGCGGCTGCCTGCCATCCAGCTGCGAGCGTCGATGTAGTCGAAGAACAGCGTCAGCGTCTTGTTGCGGATCACGTCCGGCCCGCCGAGGTAGTCCGTCGAGGTGCGGGTGCACTCTTCCTCCACGAACTTGTCCTGTTCCTCCTTCGGCGGCGGGCCGCCGGTGAAGTGGGCGGCGAGATCGATGGTGGCGATGATCTCCACGGCGTGCGGCTGCGCGCAATCCACCGGATCGGTGGGCAGATTCTGGTTGATGCCGAGGCACATGCCGGGCTCGTACACCCTGGACTGGTCGTGCTCGGTGGCGCTGCCTGCCGAAGGCGGCGTGCCGACGCTGGCCGCGACCTGCAACCCGCAGCGCAGCGTGCGGTCTCCGTGCTGCCAGCCGTCCGGGCTGGGATACATCAGTCCGACAATGTATTTGCCGCGCGGATCGAAGCGACCGGACATGTATTTCTGCACGGCGGGGACACAGTGCTCTTCCTTGAGTTCGGTGAGCCGCAGCGAGTCCGGGAACCGCGAGCCGGGGCCGAACTCCTTGCCCGGATACCTGCTCATGTCGATATCGCCGGCTACTTCGAACATGTGCTTGCTCGAGCAGTTCACCTTGACCAGGTCGGATCGGTCGGGCTTGGTCCAGCTCAGGCAGTCGCCCTTGGCCGCAGTGCCGAACTCCTTGTCCAGTACGGGTTGCAGCGGCGAGCCGGGATTGTGCGCCTCGAGCCCCTTCTCGTTGTCGAAGCCGGTCACGAACAGCGTCACCAGGGCCGCGACCACGGCGCCGACGGCCACGGCGAGCAGACCCCAGCGCAAGGTGGGCGCCGACAGATGCAGATTGCGCAGGTCGCTGTCGGCGAGCGCGGCCTTGGCCGAATCGAATGTGCGGCGTACGGCGTCGGCGCGCGAGGGCGCGCCGCGCCTTGGCGCTCGCCGGGACCGGGGCACATGTTCGGAGGACATCGCGGTCCATCATGGCAGTGTCCGTGCCGTGGTGCCACGACCTGGCCCTATCGGCGCGGCAGCCCCGCCCGGCGGTCAGCCGCGCAGTGCCGACAGGAACACGCCGGGCAGCCTGGCCGGGTTGGCACTGGCGTAGAACTCGGTCAGCCTGCGGCCGGTGGTCGCGGCGGTGGGGTTGTCGATGAACCACGGCGGCTTCGGCGAGAGGGCGAGTTCGCCGCCCACCAACGAGCGCGGCGCGGGCCGGAACGGACCGCGCACCACGGTGCGCTCGACATCGTCGAGCAGCAACGCATTGTGCACCACGCCGATTCCGCTCTGCACGTCGTCCAGGGTGTGGCCGGGGAAGGCGCCCCAGGCGGCGCGCGGCGCGAGGAAGGCCAGGCCGGTCCAGGCGTTCACCGCGATCGCACCGTAGCGCAGCCGCTCGATCGCGCGGTCGAAGGCGATGCCGAGCCTGCGGATGGTCGCCGGAGGGGCGATCACGTTCGCGCCGAGTGTCCCGGTCAGCTCGGTGTTCGCGAAGTCCACCGCACGCTGCAGGAACTCGCCCCCCGCGTAAGGCAGTTCGACCACCCCGAGCACCGGAGAGAAGTATTCGGTGCGCAGCAGCGGAGTGTCGGTACGCGGCAGCTGGTCGATCAGCACGCGGCCCGCGCCGAGGCGCTCGGCCTCCGGATACGATGCCAGCGCGTCGGCGACACGCGCATCGCTGCCCGGGTAATACGCCGTCCGTTGCGGCGCCCGCTCCAGGGCTATGCGCAGTTCGTCGAGGAACTCGTTCTTGCGGTCCCATTCCGCGCTGAGCACGACGGTCTGCGCTGCGACACAGTTGTAGCCGCCGTTGTGCAGCCGCTGAGTGGCCACGTGCGCGGCCTGGTAGCGCAAATCGGCGTCGGACCAGGCACCGGGCACCACGATGGTCGGCGAGACGCCGCCCAGCTCGCTGGTGATCGGCTTGTCCAGCAGTGGCCGGTTGTCCGTCTTCCGCCGTACGCCCTCGGGGCCGGGCCCCCAGACGATCGCGTCGTGGGTATGCGCGCTGCCGGTCATATGCACGTGCGCGACCTCGGGATGATGCACGAGGTAGCCGCCCTGCTCCGCGCCGCCGGTGAGAATCCGCAGCACACCGAGCTCGAGCAGGGGTTCGAACACCATCTCGAACACGGTGTACAGCGGGTCGGTGATGGGGTTGAGCTTCAGCGCGACCACTCGGTTGTGCGCGTACAGCTCGTAGAGCGCGTCCAGCGGCGGGATCGAGGTGATATTGCCCGCGCCGAGCACCGCGCCGATGCCGCCGGTCGCCGTCGGATCCAGCTGCCCCAGTCCGGCCCGCCTGCGCGCGGTGTCGGCGTCGACGCCGGGCCGCAGCCATACCTCGCCGCGGAAACCGCTGAGCAGCAGCCGGTCGTAGACGCCGTGCGGAAGGATCGGCACCGCTACCCGCCCACCCGGCGCCTCCTTCAGTGCGAGCCCCGTCAGCGGGCTGTACCCGGTCTCCAGCACGGCCAAGGTCGCCGAGAGGGCGGCCGTCGCCTGCAACAGGGTGAGCGGGCCGGATATCCACTCCTCGCCGACCAGCGGCGAATCCTCGTCGAGGCCCTTGATGACGCACGCGGCCCGCACCCAGTCCTCGGCGAAGCGGCCGGTCCGAGTGTGGAGTTCGTCGAGCAGCTCGCGGCGGCGGCGCAGCGGAGTCGCGGCCCATGCCTTCTCGCCGGCGGTGAGGTCGGCCAGCGCGTTGTCGATGGCGGTCTCGTCGAATGGGGTACCCACAAGCCCACTATGCGCGCGATCCCGCGCCGATGGACCCCATCCTGGGATATCGGCGTGAAACGGCAATGCGCCGACCACTAGGCTGGTGGCCCATGATCGACCTCCGATTCCTGCGGGACGACCCCGACGCGGTCCGTGCTTCGCAGCGCGCCCGCGGCGAAGACCCCGCCCGCGTCGACGCGCTGCTCGAAGCGGACGCGGCGCGGCGTGCCGCGGTGGCCACCGCGGACAATCTGCGCGCCGAGCACAAGGCGATGGGCAAGCTGATCGGAAAGGCGAGCAAGGAGGAGCGCTCCGCGCTGCTCGCGCAGGCGGCAGAGATGTCGGTCAAGGTCAAGGAGGCCGAGGTCGCGCAGCATGCCGCCGACGCCGACCTGGACGCCGCGCACCGCGCTATCTCGAACGTGGTGCAGGAGGGCGCTCCCGCGGGCGGCGAGGACGATTACGTCGTGCTCCGCACCATCGGCACGCCAAGGGAATTCGACTTCGAGCCGAAAGACCATGTGGAACTCGGCGAGTCGCTCGGCCTGATCGACACCGAGCGCGGTGCGAAGGTGTCCGGCGCCCGGTTCTATTTCCTCACCGGTTACGGCGCGCTGCTGCAACTGGGTCTGCTGCAATTGGCCGCGCAGAAGGCGGTGGCCAACGGCTTCACCATGATGATCCCACCGGTGCTGGTGCGTCCGGAGATCATGGCGGGCACCGGGTTCCTCGGCCAGCACGCGGCGGAGGTCTACCACCTCGCCGACGACGATCTCTACCTCGTCGGCACCTCGGAGGTGCCGCTGGCGGGCTACCACTCGGACGAGATCCTCGATCTGAGCGGCGGTCCCAAGCGGTATGTCGGCTGGTCGTCGTGTTTCCGCAGGGAGGCGGGCAGCTACGGCAAGGACACCCGCGGCATCATCCGGGTGCACCAGTTCGACAAAGTGGAGATGTTCGTCTTCACCACGCCGGACCAGGCCGACGCCGAACATCAGCGGCTGCTCGGTTGGGAGCAGGAGATGCTCGCGGCCGTCGAGGTGCCCTACCGTGTGATCGACGTCGCGGCGGGCGATCTGGGCAGCTCGGCCGCGCGCAAGTTCGACTGCGAGGCGTGGGTACCCACCCAGCAGACCTATCGGGAACTCACCTCGACCTCCAACTGCACTACGTACCAGGCTCGCCGCCTCGCCGTGCGCTATCGCGACGAGAATGGAAAGCCACAGATCGCCGCCACTTTGAACGGCACGCTGGCAACCACCCGCTGGATCGTTGCGATACTGGAGAACCATCAGCAAGCCGACGGGTCGGTCCGGGTTCCGTCGGCGCTGGTCCCGTTCGTCGGCACCGAGGTGCTCCGGCCGCCGAACTGACGACGAGCGTGTGACCTACAGGTGAATAGCTACCGGTTCGCCATGCCGGATTCCGGGGATGTGGCAACCGGCGGGATTCCTTATGTCTAGGCTATTCATCGTGCGAGGAATCGGGTCTCGCGGCGATACCCGGACTCGGGTGCGGGCCGCATCTGCGCTGGCGACAGCTATGGTCATGGCTCGGACGACCGGGGCGTTCTACGTCATGGGCGGGGTTCTCGGCCTGCTCATCACCGCGATCGCCCCTGGCGAGGAGGGTAATCGGCCACTGGTCGGCGGGGCGGCGGCGGTAGCGCTGGTGCTCGGTCTGACGCTGCTCGCGTGGGGGCCGCGACTGCCGCATTCGATCCACCACATCTACGTCGCGATCGCGACGGTGCTGGTGACCATCGCGGTGCACTCGTTCCCGAACACGGTCGGCGCGATCAGCCTCGCGTCCTTCTACGTCTTCATCGCGTGCGACGCCGCGTTGTTCTTCGCGTGGTCGCAGGCGGCGGCCCACATCGCGTTCGCGTTGGCGCTGTGCATGTGGGTGCTGCCCGCCCGCCCGGTGACTCCGGGGCTGCCGTGGTGGTCGGGTTTGATCCCGGCCGGTGTGACCTTCGGCGTCGGCGTGGTCGTCGGCATCCTGACCAGAATGGCGTCCGAGGCCGATATCGATGTGCTCACCGGCCTGCTCAACCGCCGCGGCTTCGATCGTGCGCTCAACAACGCGATCGAGCAGGCCACCCGGTCCGGGCAGGGACTCGCTCTGGTGCTGGTCGATCTGGACCGCTTCCGGAAGATCAACGATCATCTCGGTCACCGCGCGGGCGACGCCGTTCTGCAGCGGGTGGCCGACACTTGGTCGAAACTGCTCGCCCCCGACCAGCGCCTGGCCCGTTATGGCGGAGACGCGTTCGCGTTGCTGCTGCCGAATACCACCGAGCAGGCCGCGATCCTGCTCACCGAACAGCTGCGCGCGGCGGTGACCACCGGCTGTTCGGCGGGCGTCACCTCCTGGCAGCCGGGGGAATCAGGATCTCTGCTGGTCAGCCGTGCCGATGTCGGCCTGTACCGGGCCAAGCAGGCGGGACGGAACCGGACGGTGCTGGAGTCCTCCCGGCAGCTGCCGCTGGCGGTGGAGCTGCGCGAGGCGATCGACCGCGGCGCCCTCGATGTGCACTACCAGCCGATCGTCAGCCTGACCGAGGGCGGCGGCAAGGCGGTCGGCGTGGAGGCGCTGCTGCGCTGGTCGTCCAGCGCGCAGCCGGACGTCACCACCGAGGGCCTGATCCGCGTCGCCGAGGAATACGACCTCATCGCCGACTTGGACGAGTTGGTGCTGCGCCGGGCATGCGCGGACGCCGCTCGGTTGCAAGAGACCTTCGCCCAGCTCGACTTGACGCTGAACGTGAACGTCAGCGGGCTCGAGCTGGCCGAGGCCGGCTACGCCGACCGGGTCGCCGACATTCTCGCCAGTACCGGCTGGCCCGCCGATCAGCTCGTGCTCGAGGTGACCGAGAGCGAGCTGGCCGCCGAATCACAGACCGCGATCGCGAATCTGCACACCTTGCGTGAGCGGGGTGTGCGCATCGCCATCGACGATTTCGGCACCGGATACTCTTCGCTCAGCAGGCTGGCCACCCTGCCGAGCGACATTCTCAAGGTCGACCAGTCCTTCGTCGCCGCGATCCGCTCGGGCTCGCCCGCGCCACCGCTGCTCGGTGTGATCGCCGCCCTGTCCAACGCGCTCGACCTCCAGGTGATCGCCGAGGGCGTGGAGACCGAATACCAGGCCGCGGTGCTCACCGAGCTCGGCTTCGCGCTCGCGCAGGGTTATCACTACAGCGACTCGCATCCGGTGTCGGAGCTGATCAGCGACCTCAACGAGAACCAGGGCCGGGTCGCTCTCGGCGGCACGGATCGGGAACTGGGCGACGGGGACTCGGTCCACGCCAACGGCTGGGTACCACTGCACTGATCCTCCCGACAACGCCCCGCCAAGTCCGACATCCCGGCTGAGTCCGTGGCGCTACTCGGATGATCCAGTTGCAGCTGCCTGGCAGCTTGCCCGGCACCGCGCTGACTCCCATGCCGTCGCCGGGTAATCCCTTGACGCCGCCGGGTGACCGTGTACATGCTGACGGCATGCGTTTGCTCATCTACGCCTATTGATTCGCGAAAACGCCGCGCGCCCGCTCGACGGGTAGCGCGCACCATCTCACCCTGCGCTCGCTGACGGTTCGGGCCGTGCTCTTCATGAGCATCGGTGAACTGATTCCGCTCTACGCGCTGTATGCCCTGCTGTTCGCCGATCACGGCATGAGCACCGGGCAGATCTCCGCGCTGTTCGCGATCTGGTCGGCGACGTCGTTCCTCCTGGAGGTGCCCTCCGGAGCGTGGGCCGACACGGTCTCGCGGCGCGGTCTGCTCGTCCTGAGCGGCGCGCTGTTGACCGCTGGTTTCGCGCTGTGGACGGTGGCGCCCTCCTTCGCGGGTTTCGCCGCCGGATTCGTGCTGTGGGGTAGCTCGGGCGCTTTGGCCTCCGGCACGTTCGAGGCGTTGCTCTACGACGACCTCGCCGCTCGCGGCGAATCCGCGACTTACCCGCGCATCCTCGGCTACACCCGCGCGGGCGCGGAAGCGGCCGTCGTCGTCGCCATCCTCGCGGCGACCCCGCTCTATCTCTACGGTGGTTACGCACTGGTCGGCTGGTCCAGCGTCGCGGTCGCCGCCTTGCACACGGTGATCGCGCTGTCGCTGCCCGCCGCGCCGAAGGCGGTCTCCGCGGTGGACGTCGACGACTTGGAGGACGTCGTATCGGAGTCGTCCGGGGAAGACCGTGCGGCGCGATCCGGTGTCACGCGTTCCGCGCTGCTACATACCGATCCGGATAACTCAGCCCTCCGAGTCGATGTGGTGTCGGTTCACGATGGCGGCGCAGCGGATCGTCCCGTCGACTCGGATGTCATGGTTGGCGCGGGTTCGGCTGCGCGGCCGTCTGCCCTGGACGCCCCTCGCGGATCCGCTCCGGGTGACGTCGGCACGAGCGATGCGGGCGATGGCGCAGTCATCGAGCGAGATGCGTTGCCGGGCGGCGTGATCGAGCGGCCGCGGCCGTTCGCCCGGTACTTCGGCATGCTGAAAGCCGGTGTCGCGGAGGCGGTTCGGGTCAGGGCGGTGCGCTATGGCGTGCTGCTGGAGGCGTTGCTGTTCGGCATCACGGCGTTCGACGAGTATTTCGCACTGCTGGCGCAGCAGGTGGGTGTCTCCACGGCGGTGGTGCCGCTGCTGGTCGGTCTCACCGTGCTGGGTTCGCTGGTCGGTTCCGTGCTGGGCGGGCGGACCGAAGGCATGTCGGGTCGGACGATGGGAATCGTGATGGGTGTCGCCGGTGTGCTGTTCCTCGGCGGCGCGCTGGTCGCAGGGCTCGCGGCACGGCGGCCCGACTTGATGTATCCGCTGGCGGTGCTCGGATTCACGGCGATCGGCATCTCCTACGGCATCGTGCACAACGCGGTGGTCGTCGCGGGTGCCCGTCTGCAAGAGGCGATCGAGGGCCCGGCCCGTGCCACGGTCACCTCGGTGTCCGGCCTGCTGAGCGAGGTGGTCGCGCTCGCGGTCTTCGGCTTCGCCGCCGTAGCGGCCATCTGGTACTCCATGTCAACCCTGCTGGCCCTGCTCGGAGCCGCCATGCTCGGCATAGCCGCGCTGACGCCCCGCTGGCTCCCTCGTCGCCGGTGAGTGGCAAATGCCGGGTCATTCGCGTGGGCGGCGGTGTGCGATAACGTGCGCGGACGAGTGCGGCGGCCGCTGGACTGGACGTTGATCTCGCCCCGGTAGCGTGCGGGCTATGACCGTGCAGGTGAGACTGGGGCTGGTCTTCGGGTTCGGAATCGGCGCCGGTGTCGCGGTGCAGGGACGGATCAACGGTGCGCTCGGTGCGCGCCTGCACGATGGGATCGCGGCCGCCACCATCAGTTTCGGCACGGGGCTCCTCGTGCTCGCGGTGGCCTTCGCGGTCAGCGGGCGGCTCCGCGATGGCGCGCGGCAGGTGCGGCGGGCGGTGACCGACGGTGTGCTTCGGCCGTGGCAGTTGCTCGGAGGCCTCTGCGGTGCGTTCTTCGTCGCGTGCCAGGGTCTCACTGTCGCGGCCATCGGCGTCACCGCGTTCACCGTCGCGACGGTGGCGGGCCAATTACTCAGCAGCCTGGTCGTCGACCGGCTCGGTCTCGGCCCGAGCGGGCGCACGCCCGTCACCTCCGTGCGTCTGGCCGGTGCGGCGCTCGGTTTGCTCGCGGTACTGGTCGCCGGAATCGGCCACAGCCGCGCCGCCACCGGTGGTCTCTCCGTGCCGGACGCGCTGCGCGACGCACCGACCGCGCTGCTGATCGTGCTCCCGGCGCTGGCCGGGATCGGTCTGGCCTGGCAGCAGGCGGTGAACGGCAACGTCGGCGCCGTCGGCGGGCCGCTCTCGGCGGCCATGGTCAACTTCTGTGTCGGCCTGGGCGCGCTGCTCGTCTTCGAGGCCGCCGTGATCGCGACCTCCGGTGGCCCGGCCGAATTCCCCACCGAGCCATGGCTTTATCTCGGTGGGTTGATCGGAGTCGCCTTCATCGCGCTGGCCGCCCTGACCGTGCGCTGGATCGGCGTGCTGCTGCTCGGCCTCACCTCGGTGGCAGGACAACTGCTGTTCGCCCTGGTCCTCGACCTGTTCACCCCGACAACCGCGGGCCTGTCGGTGACCGCGATCATCGGTTGCGTGCTGACCCTCGTCGCGGTCGGCGTCGCTACTCGATCTCGGTCCTGAAAAGCCCGGTCGAGTCATTCATGTTCAAAGCGCATGAGTGTGGAATGGTGCGCTCATGCTGATCGAATACGGGGTATGGGTTGCACGGCTGGTTCTGTGTGTCGTGTTCGGGCTGTCGGCCTGGGGCAAGCTCGCGGATCGGAGCGCGACGCGGCAGGCGGTGGGGGACTTCGGGGTGCCGCTGCGCTGGGTGCCCGTTGTGGCATGGGGACTGCCGATCGCCGAGGCGATGATCGCGGTCGCGCTGTTGCTTCCCAGGGTTTCCGGGTTGGCCGCGGTCGCGGCGCTGCTGCTGCTCGCTGTGTTCACGGCGGCGATCCTGCGCTTGCTGCGCCGTGGTGAGCGGCCCTCCTGTTCCTGCTTCGGCGCTGTCAGCGCGATGCCCATCGGTCCGAAGACCTTGGCGCGCAACGGCGTTCTCCTCGTGCTCGCCGCGGCCGTCGGTGTGGGCGCGCTGACCCATCCGCGTTTGCCGATGGGCTTGCCCGCGGACAACGCGGTCGGTTGTGCGGTGGTCGCCGCGCTGGCGGCGATGCTGGCGTGGTTGGCGGGGCAACTGCGCGCCCTGCGCCGCCGGGTCGACGAGCAGGCGCTGTCGACGTTGGGCGCGGAGGGCCTGCCGGTGGGCTCGGTGGCGCCGGAATTCGAACTGCTCGACGCCAGAGACGGGAAGACCACACTGGAAGGACTGTTGACCGGGGATCGGTCGGTGCTGCTGGTATTCGTGCATCCGGGCTGTGACCTGTGCGCTGCGCTGGCCAGGGAACTGCCACGCTGGCACGCGCGCACCGGCGATGCCCTGACCATCGTGGCGGTCGGTAACGGTGACGCTGTCGAGCAGGCCGCGTGGGGCATCGAAAACGGGCTCGGCGAGATTCCTTCGCTGGTACAGCAGGGCAACGAGGCGGCTCTGCGCTATCGGGTGCGCGGAACCCCGTCCGCCGTACTGATCGATCCCGACGGCCGCGTCGCTGCCCCCGTCGCCAGAGGCGGTATCGCAATCCGCGAGCTGATCCGCACGGCGAAAGCGGCGCGGCGCCCGCGTCCGCCCGAGCGCAACGAGACCCCTGCGGGGATTTCCCGCTGAGTTTCGGGTCGTACATTCTTTCCGCGCCGAACTTCGACAGGTTCGCCTTCGGGTGCCGATGAGCTTCCGCTGTAGTCGACAGCTACTTTCTAGCTATCTTTCTGTGTCTTGCGCCGCTACCATCGAGTGGCACTGGTGCAGCATCCGAGATCCATCGACCCAGAGGGGAAAGTCATGGCGCTCTTCGCATTCACCGATTACTCCGGCAAGGAATTCATCATCCAGCTGAACAACGAGCAGCGGATCGCCGAGGCCCGTCGCATCCTGTCGGGCGATGAGCAGATGTCTGTGCATGTCATGGGGCGGATCAGGAAACTCCCGACACCCTACAACCCGGGGTGGGATTTCCACCTGGACCCGGACACCATCACGTTCTTCACCATGGCGATCGAGGTCTGCGACGCCAGCATCATGTACGTCAACGATCATCTCGACGAGGCGTGCGGCGCATTCCTGCCGGGGTGCATGTGGTGCCCGTGGTCGTCGAGGCTCACCCGTGAGGTCTCCGAGCGTTAGCGTCTGCCCGCGATGCTTCCGGCCGGTGCGCACCGGCCGGAAGGCCCGGTGATCAGCTCAGCTTGCGCGTGCGCAGTTCGTGTCCCTTGGACGTCTTGCACCGTCCGGACTCCAGATCCCACTGCCAGCCGTGCAGGTTGCAGGTGAGCGTGTTGCCGTCCACCACGCCGAACTTCGACAGGTCCGCCTTCAGGTGCGGGCAGCGCCGCTGCACCTCCCAGCCGCCGAGTTCGGTGGAGGCGGAATCGTCGTGGGCCTCGGCGAACCAGCCGTCGGCGTAGGCGATCCGCTCGTCGGTGAGGCATTTGAAGAAGGTGTAGAGGAACTCGTTGTATCCACCGATTCGCCAGGCCTGGAAACGGGTGGACAGGAAGATGGTGTTCACCCAGTCCGGCTCCTGGTCGCGCAGTACTGTGCGGACCAGTTCCGGCGCGATGCGGAAGCCGTAGCGGTAGCGGCCCTCGCCCTCGACGGGCCCGCGCACCGTGCGTTTGGGGAAGTCCAGCACCACGGTTTCCTCGCCGATCACCAGGCCGACGGGGTAGCCGATGCCGTCGCAGATCAGGTCGCTCTGGGCCATGATCGGCTCGAAGAGCTTCTGTAGCGGTTCCAGCAGCGCGCCCTCGGCGGTGGTGGCCCAGGTCGCCTTCTCGGCTTCCAGCACCGGCGCGAGGCGCTGCGCCATCCGCTCGATGTACTCGGCCTTGTTGTCGTAGATCTCCGCGGGGTCGCTCGAGTGGGTCAGCGTCAGTTCGGCGCCGCGCACGTCGGCGACCGAGCCGGGGATCATCATGATCCCGCCCGTGTTGCCGTGGATCTCCATCTGCTCCAGGAACACCTTCTGGTCCGGGAAGATGTTGCCCTCGTCGCCGCGATCGTCGTTGAGGTAGCGCAACTCGTCATCGAGGAACACCGGCGGACCCGCCGAAGGCACCACCCAGGTCGCGTCGACCTGCTCGATGTAACTGCGGGCCCGGTCCATGCCACGCTGACGCTTCTGCTTGCCGAAGTTCGACTTGGTGCGGGCCGGGATGTCGTAGACCATCGGGTACCAGATCGCGCCCGAGTACTGCAGCAGATGGATGTCGACGTGACCGAACGCGTCGTGCAGCACGTCCATGTCGACGGGCCTGGCGTCGTTCATGTTGAAGCAGGTGGTCTCGCCATCGAAGACGACCAGCCCGGAGTCGCCGATCGGACCGTCGGCGGGCGCGCGCAGCGCGATGATCATGATGTCCAGGTCGCCGCCCGGACCGGTCACGGTGTGCTTGAGCGAGTCCTCGGTCTCGAAGAACTTGTGGAAGCCCAGGTGCTCCAACTCCCGCCGCAGGTCCGGCACCGGGTAGTCCGGCAGCAGGACGGTCGCGTCCTTGTTGACGTGCCTGGCCAGCGTCTTCGCGTCGAAGTGGTCGCGGTGCAGATGCGAGACGTACAGGAAGTCGCAGGCACCCAGCTCGTCCCAATCGAGCTGGGTGTTGTCGGGGAACGGGAACCACGAACCGAAGTACGCGGGGTTCACCCAGGGGTCGCAAAGGATCGACCCGGCCGCGGTGCGGATATGGAATCCGGCGTGTCCGACGCTGGTGATCTGCACTAGCTGCTCCTCCTGCTGTTACCAGCCAACCAGGGTAGTAGTTACGCGGAGACCTCGCCGATGCAGTAGCCGTCCGGCCCGGATCGCAGGGTGAAGGTGCGGGTCTGCGCCACACCCGAGGAGTTTGTCACCGGGACGAGCACCGCGACATAGTCGGCGTTCAGCTGTTCCGAGCGGATCTGCTGGTCGGCGAATGCGGTGGTACCGGTCAGCATGCCCTGGTTATTGGCCAGCGGGGCGGGGATCGCGCGTCCGGTGGCCGTGGGATCCCAGGTGGCCGGAGACGCCTTGCAGACCAGCGGGTAGGTGCCTTCCTGGTCGGCCGGATCGAGCGGAGATCCGACGAAGCGGGACAAGTAGCGGCGCACGGTGTGCCTGGCGTCGGCGTCGTTGTAGGCGACGTCCGCACCGGCCTCGGCGACGCGCGGACAGGCGTAGCCGGTCTCGACCTCCGCGCGATCGATGGCGACCGTAGTGGTCCTGCTCTGCCAGATGACGGTGTCCTCGGTTGCCGTCCCCGGCTGTGCCAGGGCGGCGAGGACGGACTGCTGGTCGTCGTACATGTCGGCCACGTTCTTCGGCGCGATGGTCCAGCACTTCTCCTGCATCTCGGCGATGGTGTGCGATTGCAGGTCGGCAGCCCAGCGCTGCACTGCGCTCGCCGCGGCGGGAAGCCCGGCGACCGCGCCCACCGGCGGAGCGTCGGCGGGCACCGGCGGCAGCGACGAGCTGGTTGGTGGTGTCGTCGCCGGGACGGCGGCGGGTGGCGTCGTGCGCGCCGCTGCCGGTGCGGCGCTCTCGTCCGGGATACCGGCAACGGAGTCGCAGCCGGTCAGCGCGCCCGCGCCGATCAGGGCCAGGCCGATCATCGATGCGCGCATACGCGGTCGGGCGCCCCGGCGCCGAGTCGAGTGCGTGGGGGTGCACGCCGGTTGCCCCAGCGGCGTTGATTCCCGACCGATCAGCGCTGCTCCACCATGCCGGGCGCTCTGGCGCCGAGTCGGATGGGCGGCTGTGGACGTCGGCTGGTCCGGGTTCGCTGATGCCCGAACCCGATCGCGCGCCGGACTGTGGTCGTAATCACGCGGTACCGGTCGGGCGCGTTGCACTTGGACGATCCTCTTCCCTCAGGGCGGGCGGTTGGGGTTGCTCGCGCGTCCTCGCTCCGGTGCGGCACGCGGAGCACTGCCGGAGGTGACGGTCAGCGACTACGCTAGCGGACTTGTGGAACCCGTCTACCGGACGATCATCGGGCTGGCCCGTACCGTCTTCTTTCTCGAAGGTCTGAAGTTCACCGTCAAGGGCGATGAACACGTCCCCGCACGGGGTGGCGCCGTGCTGGCGGTGAACCACACCGGCTACATGGACTTCACCTACGCGGGCCTGCCGGTGCGCACCCCGAAGCGCTACATCCGGTTCATGGCCAAGAAGGAGGTCTTCGACGACAAGATCTCCGGTCCGATCATGCGGGCGCTCAAGCACATTCCGGTCGACCGTTCGGCGGGCGCCGACTCGTACCAGGCCGCGGTGGAATATCTGCGCCGTGGCGAGCTGGTCGGCGTGTACCCCGAGGCGACCATCAGCCGCAGCTTCGAGATCAAGGAGTTCAAATCCGGCGCGGCGCGCATGGCCATCGAGGCGGAGGTGCCGATCATCCCGATCGTCATCTGGGGTGCGCAGCGGGTGTGGACCAAGGGCTTCCCGAAGCGGCTCGGCCGCACCAACACGCCAATTGCGATCGCGGTCGGCGAACCGATCCAGCCGTTCCAGCCTCCCGCCGAACTCACGGCCAAACTGCGCTCGACCATGCAGGAGATGCTGCTCGACCTGCAGAAAGGTTACGTGCACGAGCCCGGCGCGTACTGGGTTCCCACCCGGCTCGGCGGCAGCGCTCCTACCCTGGAGGAAGCGGACGCGATGGATGCCGCCGAGGCGAAGGAGAAGGTCGCGCGCAAGAACGCGGCGGGGCAGTAACGGGAGGTGCGATGGCGCGGGAACCGGTTTACGACATCCTCACCGGCTTGGCCCGCACCATCTTCTTCGCGCAGGGTCTGCGTATCGATATCGGAGGCCAAGAGCACATTCCGCGCTCCGGTGGCGCTGTGCTCGCCGTCAACCACACGGCCTATCTGGATTTCATGGAAGTGGGATTGGTCGGGCGCAAATCCGGCCGCAACGTCCGATTCATGATGAAGGCCGAACTCGAGCACGGCATCATCGGTTTCCTCATGAAGCACTGCAAGGCGATCGGCGTCGATCGCACGGCAGGCGCGGAGTCGTACGCCCGCGCCGTGACCGCGCTGCGGGACGGCGAATTGGTCGTCGTCTATCCCGAGGCGACCATCAGCCGCAGTTTCGAGCTGAAGGGGTTCAAGTCCGGTGCGGCCCGAATGTCGATCGAGGCCGATGTCCCGATCATTCCGCTGATCATCTGGGGCGCGCACCGCATCTGGACCAAGGACATCCCGAAACAGCTTGGCCGCCACAACTTTCCGATCAATATCCGCATCGGCGCCCCGATCCCGCCGACCCAACCGGCGGACGAACTCACCGCCACCATGCGCGCCCGCATGAACGAACTGCTGGAAGCCGCCCAGCGGAACTACTCGATGCCCGAGGGAGCCCGTTGGGTCCCCGTTCGGCTCGGCGGCACCGCACCTACTCTCGCCCAGGCGGCTGTCCTGGAAAAGGAGGAAATGGCCAGGCGCCGAGCCAAGGCCGCCGGTCGTATGCGACACGAGGCCTAATTGTCCTGGCAAGTGTCGGCTGCCAGGCTTCCGGACAGCACATGACCCATCGCATGAGAATCGCACCCTGAGCGTCGCCATCCTGGAGCGGGAGGAAATGGAGAGGCGGTGAGCCGAGCTTCGCTGACCGCGGGACGTCGACCGTTGGTGCGCGGACAGCGGCCGGCACGCAGAGCCCGGTTCCGGAAAACCGAGGTCGGGAATCGGAACCGGGCCGCAGATGGTCACGGCTGGACGGCGCCGAGCTTCACCGGCACCGACAGCGGGCCGATCGTGAAGAAGGACGGCGAGTAAGGGATGTCTTTCGGGTCGATCGCGAGTGCGAGGTCCGGCAGCCGCCGGTAGAGCGAGGCGAGCGCGAGCCGGGCCTCCAGGCGGGCCAGCCCGGCGCCGATGCAGTACCGCGGCCCGTGGCCGAACCCGAGATGGCCGGACTGCTGCTTGCGGGTGATGTCGAACTCGTTCGCGGTCTCGCCGTACTCCGCCGGGTCGATGCCACACGCCTGGTAGGCCACGCCGACCGCGTTCCCCTTGGGAATGGTCACGCCCGCGATGGTGACTTCCGTCAGCGTGAACCGCCAGCTGGTCATCATCACCGAATGCCGGTATCGCACCGTCTCTTCGACCACGTCGGCCCAGCGGTCCTCGGCCTTGGCCAACTCGAGCTGATCGGGGTGCCGAGCCAGCGCCAAGATGGCGTATCCGAGCAGATGGACCGTGGTCTCGTGACCGGCGACCAGCATGATCCACAAGACGGCCACCAGTTCGTCGGTGGTGAGCTTGTCCTCCTCGTCCCGAGCCTGCACCAGGCCGGTGGTGAGATCGTCGCCGGGCTCGCGCTGCTTGCGATCGGTCAGTTCGTGCAGGTACGCCATGAGCGCGTTCTGCGTCGCGAACGCCTCCTCGGGCGGGGTGGTGTGCGCCAGGAGGGTAGCGGTCCAATGCCGCAGATGAGCCCGTTCCGGCTCCGGCACCCCGAACAGTTCGCAGATCACCGCCATCGGCAGCGCTTCGGTGAAGGTGGGCACCAGGTCCACCCCATCGCCGGCGGCCACCACGTCATCGAGCAATCGATCGATGATCGCCTGGATCCGCGGCTCCAGCGCATGCACCCGGCCCGGCGTGAACGCCTTGCTGATCAGGCCACGCAGCCGCCGATGGTCGTCGCCATCCTTGGTGGACAGGTGGTCGCCCTGGACGACGGCACGCAGTGGCCAGTCCTCCGCGATCGATCCGTCGTGCAGGGCAGGCCAGTGCATCGGGTCGCGGGCGAACGTCTTGTTGTCGCCGGCGAGAATCTCGCGTACGGCTGTGTGCGTCAATGCCAGGTAGGCGGGCACGCCGCCGGGAAACTCCACCTCGACTACGGGCGCGATCTCCCGGAGCCGAATACAGGTGTCTAGCGGAGTCTCGTTCGCGGCGGGGAATGCGGGCAGGCTGGTTGTCATGGAACTTCCCTTCAGCGCGGTGGCCACCCAGCCGTCGTGGTGACGGTTGTGCACGAGTATCGCGCCGACCCGGCCCCGCGGCAGACACGCTGCAGTTTCCTGCCCGCAACCGTAAATCCGGTGTCACAAAACCGAAGTCGGGCAGGTAGCGCGTGCCACCGTGAGCTCGGGGGTAGTCAAATGGTCGCTGTCTCTTGTCCTGAAGCCACCATTTCACTCCGCTCGATGCTCGAGTTCGACAACGCAACCACAGCTGGTCGACTGGGCTGGGACTGTCCGATACACCTCAGCCCGTTGTTCTCGACCCGATGGCTGGAGGTGGACGAGTCAGCCTGCAGGGAGGCGCGGGCGGCATGGCAGGTACTGGCAACCCAACACAAAGCGGCGGCAGAGGAGGCGGCGGCGGATCCTTCTTGGTTCCGGCCGGTGGGACTACAGGCCCAGCAACCATCGGACCTCAGGTGGTCATCACCTACCAGGCAGACCAATGCGGAAGTCGCAGGCCCGCAACGGGTTCGCTGTGTTCGAGAAACGCGCCGGAGTGAGAGGTTCGCGATGAGTGGCTGATGCGGTGAACTAGGCTGGGTCGAGCCGGACGAGGGTCGAGCCGGAGTGGGGGATCGTTGTGTTCGAAGTCAATCCGGAGAACCTGCGGACGGCGGCGCAAGCATTGGCTGTGTTGCCGACAGAGATAGATGGAGCTGCGTCCTTGGGCGCCGATCAGGTCGACGGGAAGTTGAATGGATCCGTGGTCGGGCACAGTCTCGGGTCCACGACTCCGTTGGCGGCCCAAGCGCGAGAGACGTTGAAGGCCCGGTTCACTCGGTTCTCAGAGCTGCTCGGGCATGCGGCGAGTACCTACCGCGACGACGATATGGTGGCCGCCGCCCAGCTGGCTGCGGTGACCGATCTGATCCCGACCGGTGCCCACGATGGTAGCTAGAGCGACACCCACACCGGGTGAGGTGCTGAGCTGGGGCGTCTCGGCGCTGGCCGGCATCGCGGACAGATACAACCAGATCGCGGACGTGGTCCTGAAGACATCGAACTCGATGCATAAAAATGGAGCGTCTGGGCAAGGACAAAGTCGGCAATCCCGTCATGAGTTTCGACGGGTTCATCGTCATCGTCGACCCAGCACTACTGATCACGGCACCGTCTACCGGCCGAAGGACCCATTGGGCGAGTTCATCCGGCTCACCAACCAGACCACGGATCCATCACTCGACCCTGGCAGGGTCCCCGGCGGCACCGGAGGGACGCCGCCCGGAAACCTGGTGGTAACCGGTAGGCAGTGACAACGACTTCAGGAGAGATACTGATGGAATTCGATATGTCGAAGCTGACGCCCGCGGAACGCGATTTCGTGGACGGGGCTCTGGCCAGTTGGGTCGGAGTGTCGACGAACGCACCGATCCCAGTGCGCGCACTGGGGTTTGCCGACCGTGATCGGTTCGATGACGAAGCCGCCAGGCTCCGTCGCGCGGTCCGCGACGGAGCCATGCTGACCGAGGTCGAGACCGCCAGGGTACTGTTTTTGAGCGAACTGTCCTTCGGTAGCGACCTGTTCGGCGCGGGCGTCGAGTTCCAACTCGTCAACGCGATACGCGACACCGAAGCGATCACGATCCTGCGCTCCCTGCAACGGAAGCTCTACACCCGCGACGGCGCCGAAGCGCTGTTCTTGCCTGAGCTCTACGCACCCGAATAAGCCCGAACCACAAGATGGGACAGTTCGGAGCGAGGCCGGAAGTAGTCAAACCGGCAGAAACAGGCACCGCCGATCAAGAAAGTTGTTGCCAGATAACTTTCGCTATCGGGGAGGCAGCGCGTACCACCGTGAGATCGGAGGTAGTCAAATGGCGGCTCGAATAACCCGCTACGACCGCCTTTTGACTCCGCTCGATGATTTCAAGTTCTGCAACGCCACCACAGCCGGCTGACTGGGCTGGGACTGTGGGTGCGTGATCGACGGCGGAAGGTAAGTCGGGTACGGCACCCGGCGTGCCCAGCACTGCTCCGATACACCCATGGAGGGTGGGCTCTACTGGGGGGCATCGCCAGAGACTTCTCTGCCCGAGCTTCATTCCAGGCATCACCTACCATTGTTTTCATCTGGCGGTACTGGGCGCGTCGGGTGCCGTACCCGGCTTACCTCCCGCAGTTCGATCGGAAACCGTTGGCTTCCAGCGTGGTCAACCGGCTCTGGTTGCGTTCAGAAATCCCAGCTGAGGGTAGGCCAAGGGGCGGTTCTTCCCTGGTCTCGCGGACTACGCGCTGTTCGAGAGTCTCGCCGATCTCCATGGTGCCGCTCGGTAGGGACCAGTTGCCTGAATCGGCCCGGCGCTGCATGAGAATCGCGCCCGTATCGTCGATGATCGGGGCAGAGCCGCCAGGAACCAGGCTGTTTGCCTTCGGGGCGTTGGGATCTCGATAGTAGTCGCGTCGATTGCTCATTCTCTGCTCGGTTGGATACGGCATGCCTGATTTGCAGATTTGCTCGAACTGGTCCGGCGGTCTTCCGGATGTATTCCAACGCGTCGGCCTCGGCGCAACGGTATACGCTGCCCTATCTGATTACGGGGTACTTTCCCGAAAGCCAATCGTTTACGCGGCGTCGAATGCTGTTGACCATCGGCAGCGAGTCGATCTCGGCCGAAGAGAACCATGCAACCTCATGAGACTCGTCGGAGACGCTGAGTTCTCCGCCGACCGCCTTTCCGAGGAGGCAGATCGAGAATTCTTGTCTGACTTCACCGTCATCGTACGCGAAGACATGGCGGGGGTTTGTGTAAGTACCGATGATACCCGTTATCTGGATATCTATTCCGGTCTCTTCTTTCGTTTCACGTATACCGCAATCGGCGAGTGACTCACCTAATTCCATCTTGCCGCCCGGCAGGGCCCACATTCCGTTATCGGTTCTCCGTTGTAGCAGGATTTGTCCGGCCACATTCACTACCACTACCGAGGCAGCCGGTACCAGGCTATTCGGCTGCGGTGCGTTCGGGTCGTTCTCGTAGTCACGTCGTCCCATGATGCCCATCCTCCCAGATACTGACACCACGCGACCATAGCTCTTCGACGTGGTCATTGAACCGATCGAACATTCCGTCGTTCTGTTCGCGGCGGATATGCAGCATCGGGGAATCGTGGCCCACCCTTCTAGCCAGGATGGGAGTAACGATCATGTCGTTGTCGAAACGGAATACCGACAAGTTGACATGGCCTGTCTCGAATCTAGCTTCGAGGTTGCCGAGCCCCCGCAGCTTCTGTAGTTCGCCAGTGGTAACGGCGATGCGCGTAGACAGGGTCAGTGGAACGTTTTCTTCACTCTCTCTTTCGCGGGTGGTCTCGCTCTTCGGGTCTCCTATCAAGAATCGAACTCGGCATCCGTTCGCTGCTTTCCTTTTCAGGATATTTCCGAAGTTTGCATGTTCCAGCCAGAGAAAATAATTAGTGTACCCCGCGAAAGTGAGTTCACGTCGGGCGTTGGAAACCAATGTCCGCCACAACGATGCCGGAGCCGCCGAACGATAGGGGAATACTTGAACAATTTCACGGTCAGGTCCGGTCTTGAGTGTCACTCGTACTGCTGAAGGCCACAAATCAGCCTCCTCTACTCCTAGGGCTTTGCATACCATCCACCGGTGCCGCGCATGAGGGATGCGCGTAGGGTTCGACACCCACCGATTAACTGTCTTGACATCGACATCGCATTTTTCGGCAAGTTGTTGGCCTGTGACACCGGCTTTCGCCATCGCTTGCCGGAGGGCTTCATTCACCGTACTACCTCCGATGGCAGGGGGGACAGTCCGAACCTTAACGTGCAAACGTCCCAAACGTCCTGGAAACGTAGTTGGAACGGCCTCGCGCCTGATCAACGCTGGGATCGCGCCCGGTAGGGAAGCTCAAACTCCGCCCGCCCATCCCGTCCTGATGATGCACTCTCCATCGGGGCCGGGCGCACCTCAACCGTCTTTCGATGTGAGAGTGGGGGTTACGGATGGAAGCCTGTGGTGACACGCCGCGGTCGCGGTGTCTGTTCTATCGGCGGCAGTGTGACCTGCCCGCGGTGGTCGATCCTCCTGAACTCGGGCGGATCGTGCTGCGAGCCGGATCGGTGTGGGCGATGACGATGCCTACTCGGCTGGGGCAGGCGGTGAAAGCGCACATGCAGAGTCGAGGCGTTCCGCTAGGACCTATTGTGGGACATCCGCGTTCGGGCCGATGGTCCTTTCTCATCCGGCCCGATTTGCCCGACGATGTGCCGCTGTTCGCCGAGTTGTTCCGGCTGGACGTATCGGTTTGCCGGGAAGGTGCGACCATCGCGCTGCCGTCTCCCACTGCATCGGTCGGCTCGATTCGTTGCTGGATAGAGCCGCCGCGCAATAGCTTTCGCCCTTCTGGGCAAGTTGTGGTCGAAGCCATTCGGGCATGGGCGGACCAGATTCCGCCCAATCGCCGGGCTCAGGGGTGATGCCATATGTCGGACAACCAGATTTCGACGCTGAGATCAGGTGTGTGATGAGCGGCGATTCATCCCCGGATCCGTCAGGGCCGGATGTCCGCCTCAGTGTGTTCTGGCACGGGCTTCGGCTGGAGTTCGCCGCGTGCTGCACAGCCGCGATGACATTCGCCCAGGAGTGGCGGCGCGTCCACTACCCGGACGCGGTAGAGATCTTGCCCGATGGGGCCGAGGGTCTGCCTCGGCTCCCATGCGAACGGTTGTACATGGAGCCGATCGAGCCTCCGGAGAACCGAGATCGTTGAGCAAGTGGGCTTTCGGTACTCAGGAGCCAACAGGGCTGCTGCAGGGGGTAGCGGCCGGTACGTCACCTCGGAGAAATGACGTGGGTGGAACGCCCATCAGGCTGCGGAAGTCGGCCGCCATGTGGGATTGGTCGTAGTAGCCGGTGGCGGCCGCGATGTCGGCCCACGGGGTGTCTCTGGCCTGGGACAAGACCTTGCGGACTCGATCAATGCGCGCGAAATGCTTGGGGGAGACGCCGATTCCGCTGGTGAAGAGGTTGCGGAGTTGGCGTTCGCTGACCGACAGTCGCGCGGCGAGCTCGGGGACGGGAACGGGGTCGTCGTCGGCGATGGCGGCCACCGCTGCGGCGAGCAGGCGGCGGTACGCGCGCTGGGCCGGATCGTCGGCGGCGTGGCGCGGCAGCTCGTCCGCGAGATAGGGAACTACCTCGTCGGGTTCGAGTTCGACCAACTCGGTGGCGAGGTGGGCGGCCGGGCCGGGTAGATCCGCCAGCCGCACGACCCTATTGGTGAGGTCCGCGGCCGGGACGCCGAGCAGCGAGGGGATGGCCCCGGGCGCCAGGCGCAGGCGGACGCAGCCCGCCGGTTTGTTCGCCCGCGAGTAGATCGCCTTGGTCTGCGGCCCGAGCACGAGTGCATCGCGCGGGCCGTCGTGTTCGGCGCGCAGCACGATGGTGGTCGACGTCTGCGGAACGTGTGCGAACGGTTCGGACAGGTCGAGCACGGTCGGGATCCGGCCGAGTTCGGACAGCCACGGCCGCAGCGACTCCGGCGCGAGCTCGGACGATTCGACCAGGTCGGTCGTTACGCGAGGCGGGCGCAGCATGGTGGTCACCGCATCCACTGTAGGCAGTCCGTGTCCCGCCGGGCGTGCCGAAATTTCCTAGCAGACCTGCGCTGACACGCGGCACGGTGGTCCACATGATCGTGATCACCGGTGCCACCGGCACCATCGGAAGTGAAATCGTCCGTCAGCTCGCCGACCGTGGCGTGCCGGTTCGCGCCGTCACCAGGGACCCGGGTCGCGCCGAAGTCCCCGCGGGCGTCGAGGTGGTGCGGGGCGACTACACCGATCTGCCGTCCATGGCGGCAGCGATGAGCGGCGCGGACGCCGCGTTCATCGTCGGCGTCCTCGGCCCGGAATATGTGGAGGCCGACCGCGCGCTGGTCGCCACGGCGCGCGACGCGGGTGTGGGCCGCATCGTCAAGCTTTCCGCCATCGGCACCGGGGATACCGAGCTGGGCCGCGTCGGAACCTGGCATCTGCCCGGTGAGCAGGCCGCGCGCGAGAGTGGCGTCGAGTGGACCATCCTGCGGCCGAGTTCCTTTGCCTCCAACACGCTGAGCTGGGCCGAGGCCATCCGCTCCGGAAAGCCGGTGCCGAATATGACCGCCGACGCCGCCCAGGGTGTCATCGATCCCCGCGATGTCTCCGCGGTCGCTGTCGAGGTGCTGGTGTCCGCCGGCCACGCGGGCCGGGTCTACAACCTCACCGGGCCAGAGCTGCGCACTACCCACGACCTGGCCGCCACTATGGCCGCCCTCGTCGGCCATCCGGTCGAGGTCATCGACATCGCGGAAGCCGAAGCGCGCGAATACATGCTCGCGTCCGGAATGTCGGCCGAGTACGCGGACGGGGCGCTGGCGGGTCAGGCCTACGTGCGTGCGGGAGGCAACGCGATCATCACCGGTGAGGTGGCCGAGATCCTCGGGCGGGCCCGCACTTACGCCGAATGGGCAGCCGATCATGCGAGCGCTTTCGTGGCCGGAACGAGCGCGTCGACCACCCGCCCATAAATGTGATTGACATCACATCGAATTGCCGAACGGTAGGCGCTGGGCAAGGGTGGCATGACTGGCAGGTGGCCAGTCCGCTGACACAAAGGGGATTCGCATGCGTCGTCGGGTCATGTCGGTCGTGGTAGCGCTCGTAGCGGGAGGTTCGGCCGCGGCGTTCGGTAGTGCGAGCGCGTCCGCGGTGGCGGTGAACCCGTTCCCGGGTGGGACCGAGGTCTACTTCGACCACGGTGAGTCCGCCGCGATCGCGAACCTGAACCTCGGACCGGCGCTGAGCCAGGTCGCCGTCGCCTGGTCGCCCGGAGCGAAAGCGATGCTCGGAGCGGGGATCACCGAGCACGCCCGGTGGGCAAGCGAATCCCCGACGGGCGGGGTGTCGATCGAGGTGTACGGGATGTTCATCCAACCCTCGCTCGTCACCGTGACCACCCTTCGGGGCTGAGCTCTTCCATTTCGGATTCCGTTGCGCCGGGAGTACTCTCACCAATGCCGTTATACGCATATGCGCTGACGCGAAAGCCGCCTGGCGATACCCGGACGGGACGGCACTCCGTGTGCGGTCCCGTCCGGTGTTTCTGTTATCGCGCCGTCGAGCGGAAGCTCCGCAAGCGCAGGCTGTTGCTGACCACGAAGACGGAGGAGAACGCCATGGCGGCGCCCGCGAGCATCGGATTCAGCAGGCCCGCCATGGCCAGTGGGATCGCGGCCACGTTGTAGGCGAACGCCCAGAACAGATTGCCCTTGATGGTCGCGAGTGTCCGGCGTGAGAGCCGGATCGCGTCCGCCGCCGCCCGCAGGTCGCCGCGGACCAGGGTCAGATCGCTCGCCTCGATGGCCACGTCGGTGCCGGTGCCCATGGCCAGGCCGAGGTCGGCCTGGGCCAGCGCCGCGGCGTCGTTCACGCCGTCGCCCACCATGGCGACCACCTTGCCCTCGACTTGTAAGCGCTTGACGGTGTTCACTTTGTCCTGCGGCAGCACCTCGGCGATCACCTCGTCGATGCCCACCTGCGCGGCGATCGCTTCCGCGGCGGCCTGGTTGTCGCCGGTCAGCATGATCGGGGTGAGGCCGAGTGCGCGCAGCTGGGAAATCGCTTCGGCGGAGGTCGGTTTCACCGCATCCGCGACCACCAGCACGCCGCGCGCCGCGCCGTCCCAGCCCACGGCGACGGCAGTCTTGCCCTCGGTCTCGGCCGCCCGCATCGCCCGCGTCAGGTCGTCGTCCAAGTGCTGTGACCAGTCGGCGAGGAGCCGGGCCCGGCCGACCACCACGGCGTGACCGTCCACCACACCCTGTACGCCGAGGCCCTCGAGGTTCGCGAAGTCCTCGACGGGCTTCAGCTCGCCCACCCGCTCACGGGCGCCCTTGGCGATGGCCTGCGCGATCGGGTGCTCGGACGAATCCTCCAGCGCTCCAGCCAGTTCCAAGATCCTCGAGACCTGCTCGCCCGCGGCGGGTATGACGTCGAGCAGGGTCATCCGGCCCGTGGTGATGGTGCCGGTCTTGTCCAGCACCACCGTGTCCGCCCGCCGAGTCGATTCCAGCACCTCGGGGCCTTTGATCAAGATGCCCAGCTGTGCGCCGCGCCCCGTGCCGACCATCAGCGCGGTCGGCGTGGCCAGCCCGAGCGCGCACGGGCAGGCGATGATCAGCACCGCCACCGCGGCGGTGAACGCGGCCGCTACGGATCCGCCGGTGCCGAGCCAGAATCCGAGCGTCGCGACCGACAACGCGATCACGATCGGCACGAAGATGCCGGAGATTCGATCGGCCAGCCGCTGGGCCTGCGCCTTACCGGTCTGCGCTTCTTCGACCAACTGCGCCATCTGCGCCAGCTGGGTATCGGACCCGATCCGCGTGGCGCGCACCACGATCCGGCCGCCGACGTTCACGGTGGCGCCGACCACCGCGTCATCGGGACCGACCTCCACCGGCACCGACTCGCCGGTGAGCATCGAGGCGTCGACGGCCGAGGCGCCCTCCACCACGACGCCGTCGGTGGCGATCTTCTCACCCGGGCGCACCACGAACCGATCACCGACGATCAGCTGTTCCACCGGAATCCGCCGCTCAGCCCCGCTGTATCCACTGCCGTGCTCCCGGGGCCCTGCGTGGTTGCGCACGCTGCCTCCGCCGGGCCCGTCGCTGGCACGGGGCAGCAGCACCGAGACCTCTTTCGCGCCCAGCTCGAGCAGGGCACGCAGTGCCGCACCCGCGCGCCGCTTGGCGCGTGCCTCGAAGAAGCGCCCGGCCAGGATGAACGTGGTGACGCCGGCCGCGGCCTCCAGGTAGATGCTGCCGGTGCCGTCCATCCGAGAAATGGTGAACTCGAACGGGTGGGTCATTCCCGGGATACCCGCGGTCCCCCAGAACAGCGCGTACAGCGACCAGCCCAGCGCGGCGAGCGTCCCCATCGACACCAGGGTGTCCATGGTCGCGGTGCCGTGGCGCAGGTTGGTCCACGCCGCACGGTGGAACGGCAGCGCGCCCCACACCACGACCGGCGCGGCGAGGGTCAACGAGAGCCACTGCCAATGGGTGAACTGCAAAGCCGGGATCATCGCCATGGCGACTACCGGCACCGACAGCACCAGCGAGACCAGCAAGCGGGTGCGTAACGCGGCCGCCGGATCATCCTCGGTGGGTGCGGTTTCCTGCGGTTTCGGCAGGGCGGGCAGCGCCGCGGTGTAACCGGCCTGCTCGACGGTGGCGATCAGGTCGTCCGGCGAGACGTCGCCGCTGACCTCGACCCGCGCCTTCTCGGTGGCGTAGTTCACCGTTGCGGTGACGCCGTCGAGCTTGTTCAGCTTCTTCTCGATGCGGGCGGCGCAGGACGCGCAGGTCATGCCACCGATCACCAGCTCTACCAGCCCGGAGGGCGGTGGTTGTGTCGCGGTGGTCATCGTGGGTGCTCCGTTCTGTGCGGGCGGTGTGGATCGACGAGTCAGTGGGTGTGGCCGCCCGGCACCGGCTGGTGACCAGTGTGTTCGGTGCGGATGGTGGTGGCTGCGGCGGGGGTGCCCTTGGCAACGGTCAGGGTGAACTCGGCGGTGCGGACCACGTCCTCGTGCTGGAAGTCGAGGAACAGGCGGTAGTCGCCCGCGCTCGGCGCCGTGAGGGCGAAGGTGATGCCCGGTCCGGCCGGAGTCACGCCGTCACCGGGGTGACCCTCCGGGTGGACGTGCAGGTACCCGAGGTCTGCGGCGCGCAGTGCCACCAGGTGGCCGTAGGCCCCGAGTTAGGGCTGTAGGTCGGTGACCGGCTTGCCGCCGCGGCGCACCGACAGGGTCACCGACGAAGGCCGGCCGGGGACGACGACGCCGTCCAGCGTCACGGTGTACTCGCCGACCGTGGCGGTGGTGGTTGCGGCCGGGAGTTGTTGCGGGTCGTACTTGCCCGCCACCCGCAGATCCGCGCCCAGGGTCAGGTTGTCGCCGCCCTCCGGGGTGAAGTCGGCGAACACCCGGTAGTCGCCCGCGCGGGTGAGATCGAGTGGGACGCTCCAGATTCCGTCTCCGCCCAGCACCGGGTGCACGTGCTGGAAGGCGACCATGTCGCGGCGCACGACGATCAAATGCAGATCCTTGTCGTGGCTGCGTACATAGTGAGTGACGGCCGTCCCGTTCTGGTCCAGGACGCGAAAGCGAAGCGGCACGTTCGCTGCCGGTGCGGCCTGTGCGGTGTCGAGCCGCAGAGTGTATCCGCGGTCGGTCGCCATCATTCCTCCAGGTAGTGCTTCTGAGTGGGCCTCGCTCGGTTCGGCGGGTCCGTCGTGTGGTCCCGAGTTGTGTGCGGTGGGCTCGGCGGGATCGGGTCCGATGACCGCGCCGGTCGCGAGGGCGATCGCGAAGACCGCCGCGAGGCCGAGGGCGAAACCGCCGAACTTTATGGATGCGTTCATCGCCAGCGCTCCGTTTCGGTGCTCAGTCGGCGACCGCGTAGCCCGCTCGGGCTATCGCGGCCGAGAGTTCGGCGCGCTCGACCGGGCCAGCGCTCTCGACGGTAACCCGGCCGCTGGCGAGGTCGACGGCGACGGAGCCGACGCCGGAGACGCTGCTGATCTCGTCCCGGACCGAGGCGGCGCAGCCGCCGCAGGTCATCCCGGTGACGGTCACGGTGGTGGCGGTGCTCATGGTCGATCTCCTCTTCGGTTGCGTCGTTCTCCTGATCTACCCTACCCCCCTAGGGTATGAATCCGTCAAGTGTGGTCCGGAGCACACGACAAAACCCGGTCCGCGCGCGGACCGGGTTCAGTGTTGGAGATCAGGATCGGGCCGGGTAGGTGACCACAGCGACCGCGGAGGCCGAGACGACCTGAACGTCGGCCGATGCCGCACCTTGACGTGCAGGAGCCGTCCTCGATCGCGATCTGGCCGTCCTTTAGGTGTGTGCGGGAACTCCGTCGGCGCCATCCACCGCCCTGCGTGAGCGGACTCCGGACGCAGCCGCCCGTGCTATCGCCCACCGGTGTTCTCGGCGGGGTGATTCGCGTACCGGCCACAACCATCTACGCGCGATGCGGTGCCGACCAGTAGCTGCCGTCCCGCTATTCGCCGCAGGACGGCTGCTGTCGGGGTCAGGCCGAGTGCAGGTTGCGGGCGGTGGGGGAGCTCTCCGTCGTCGCCGGGTCGGGGTAGGTGCCGAAGAGGCGATCAGCGGTGCCGGAGGTGGTGACGGTGAACCAGTAGTGCTCGTTCTTGTAGTGGTGGTGGCGGTGGTTGCGCCAGACCGCGCGGTAGAGCGAGCCTTTCGGTTTGTAGTCGGTGTGGACCAGATAGTGCGTCCACTCGTAACCGAGCCCGAGCAGCGTGATGGTGATCAGGAAGGTCAGGCCGAGGCCGAGCCGCGGGAAGGCGAACGCGGCCAGGGCGATCAGTACGACGACCAGCACCGATAGAGTTTTCGTCGGGATGAAGATCAGCGGGATATTGCGCGGATCCACATGGTGTTCGCGGTGTTTGCGCGCGAGCTCGCTGTCGAGGGCGATCGGGCCGAGCCGCCGCGGCCGCCAGTGCAGCACGGTGACGTGCACGATCCACTCGAAGACCGGGAAGACCGCCAGCATCACGGCGGGCACGAGCAGGTCGGACGGTTGCCAGTCGCCGGCGACGATCCGGCCGATCACCGCGACCACCAGCGTGGTCGCGATCATCCACGGCGAGGGATGCCGGAGGAATTCGCGGAACGCTTGGCCGAGAGACAGTCCGCGGCGCAGCGCCCGCTCGTCTCGGCGGACCTTCGCCCGCGCCTCCGCGTCGGCCGTATCCGGTTCGGATGCCTTGGATTTCGTCATTGTTGTTCCTAGGTGATGCGTGCTCAGGGTCCGCCGAGGACCTCGATCAATGCGGTGGTCGCCGGCTCGAGTAGCGCCCGAGCGGTGGTGGCGGCCTTCTGCGGCCTTCCCGCCACGATGGCGGCGGCCAGTTCGCGGTATGCCCCGACGTTGCCCACCTCGGCGGACATGATCGGGGCCAGCGCCGCGAGCGCCGGTTCATAGGCGGCGCGCAACATGTTGAACATCAACCGGAACACGATCGAATCGGCCGCGTCCACGACGTGATCCCAGAACTCCATCGCATGCCGTTGCTGTGCGATCGGATCCTGTTCGGCGGCAAGCGCTTCGACAGAGGCGTCGAGTAGCGCGCGGACCTCGTCGGCGCCGGTGGTGCCGATCCGGCGTGCCGCCAGCTCCGCAACCTTCGGCCCGTTGTGCAGCCGTGCCTCCAAAATGCTGCGGGCGACGGCGGGCTCCAATTCCCCGGCCTGCACGAGCAGCCTGGGCAGGACCTCGAGCCCCGCCCCGCGCCGATAGTCCAGCACGGTGGTCGCGTCCCCCTGCCGCACGGACACCAGCCCGGCCGCCGCCAGCCGCTGCAGCGCCTCCCGCACCGCGGGCCGCGAGACTCCCAGGGCCTCCGCCAACTGCCGCTCGCTGGGCAGCGTCGCTCCAGGCGCCAGCTCCCCACTGAGCACATCCGCCGCGATCTGCTCGAACACATCCGCCGACACCGACCGCTTGACCACAGGTTGCAACGCCATGCGTCTACTTTGCGCCCGATTGGTCAGGAGGTCAAGTGGTCAGACCAATCGCCTGGCGTCGCCTTAGTTCAGCGAGTCATATTACGATTCAGGGGTATTATTGATACGAGCAATTCATAATTCTGGAGGTTGTCATGGCGACTACGGTAGAGATTCCGGACGAGATCCTTGCCGAAGCTATGCGGCTGACCGGCCTCACCACCAAGAAGGCCGTCATCAACCTCGCCATGTCGGAACTAGTGCAGGGATACCGACAGCGCGCGGCCTTGAACCGGCTGAAGCGAATGGACCACAACCCCTTCCTTACCGAGGAGGAGCTCGCTGACGTCACCGCGGCGGACAACCAGTGACAGCGCCGAGCGATCGCCCCCACTATCTGCTCGACCAATCGGTGATGTCCCGCTACTGGGCGAAGCCCGTGGTCAAACGGAAGATCGACCAACTTGCGGTCGTCGGGGTCCTGTGCGCATGCACGGTGACCATGGACGAAGCGCGATTCAGCGCGCGCAACGCCCAGGATCTGAAGTTCATCACGGAGCTGTACGGCTCGGTGTTCCGGTGGCAGGTGTTCGACGACGAAGTCGAAAAGCAAGTCGCGCTGATCAGATCCGCCCTCTGGAAGATCGGCGCGGGCCGCGGGGCGCAAACCACGGACGTGCACATCGCCGCCGTTGCGCTGCGACACGATGCCACGGTTGTGCATAACGACACGGACTTCGTCACCATACAGCGCGCGGTTCCGGAGCTGAAACAACTATGGGTCATGCCCAGCGAGGATGTTGACTGACAGCGGTATCTCCCGCCAAGGCAACAGCGAACAAGTTTCCCCGAACCGGCGTGGCGTTGGACCTCAGGTGGGGTCGGAGCCGCGAATGGCGGAGAGCCAGACGGTTGTCGCTGCGGCGATGGTCGTGGCGGCGAGGAAGGTGGGCAGGGAGCCGCCGTCGATGTAGACCCACAGGAGGGCGGCGAAGGGAGCGGCGACCGTGGATTGGGCGTCGAGTAGAAGGCGGCGGCGCAGACGGGTCGCCTTGGCGGCGTGTGCAGGGGCGTCGGGGTCGGGGCGGCTGGGGTTGTCGATCAAGCGGCCCGGCGGTTCGACGTCGCGGAGGCGGCCGGAGGGGTAGAGACGTCGGTCGGCGCTGTGGATCGTGCGATCGCTGAGGTCTGCCTCGGTTTCGGTGAGGGTGATCAGCGTCGGATCGAAGTAGACCGGAAGCCAGCGCGGGCGGCCCGTTCCGGCGATCTGCAACCACGATCGGCTGACCAGGCGGTGCTGCTGGCGAACGCGGGTCACGCGCACCGTCCGCGGCGAGCCCGAACGCCGGAAGGGCAGTAGCCCGAATGCGACACCGAGCCGATACCCCGTGTATGCGATTACGCCGAGCGCGACAGTCGCGATGGCCGCCAACTGATCCAGCGTGCCGAACGGCGCCCAGGCGGCACAGACCGCGAGGGCGCCGATCGTCACCGTGAGCGGATAGGCCAGCGGGTGGCCCGATCCGGAACTCACTTCAAGAAACCGATTTTCGTGTAGTCCAGAGACGCGAGCCCGGCGGCCCCGTAGTTGGCCAAGTCGGCACGCACCCCGACGTTGCCCGCGGACTGCATCAGCGGCAGCGAGTGGCCTTCTTCGAACACCTTGCGATCGACCTGGTTCGCGAGTTCCATCGCCTTCTTCGGATCGAGTTCGGACACGGTCTGCTCGATCAACGCGTTCAGTTCCGGCGACCCGATCCGGCCGTAGTTGCCCTGCAGGTCGTTCGGGTTGTAGCCGTAGATCTGGTTGAGGCTGCCGAGGGGGAACGGGTCGCCCACCCAGGTCCACTGCGCAACATCGAAGTTGCCCGGCTGGATCACATCGGTGAAGTAACCCTTGCCCGGCTTGGTTTCGATGGTCAGCTCGACGCCGACCGCGGCGAGGTTCTGCTGGATGATCTGCGCGATCTGCACCCAGGTGTCGTCCTGGTACATGACGTCGCGGATCTCCAGTTTGCGGCCGTCCTTCTCGCGGACGTTGCCGACCAGCTTCCAGCCCAGGTCGTCGAGTTCCTTCGCCGCGGCTGCCGGGTCGAAGCCGAGGCTGTTGTCCTGATAGCCCGCCTGGCCCTGGAGGTACACGTGGTTGTTCAGCGGTTTCGGGTTCTCCACCAGGCCGTTCTGGATGGCGGTGACGATGCCCTGCCGGTCGATCGCCTTCGAGACGGCCACACGCAGCTTCTGGTCGGCGAGGATGGAACCGGGTGCGCCGTTGAAGGTGAAGTGGTTCCAGCTGTTGCCCGGGGCCCGGCGGATGGCGATGCCCGGGGTGTTCCTCGCGGTGCTCGAGTCGTCTCGGGTGCCGAGCCCGGCCGCGTCGATCTCGTTGTTCTGCAATGCGGGCAACTGAGCGGAGGAATCGAGCACGCTGAAGGTGATCGTGTCGAGTTTCGGGGTGTCACCCCACCACTTCGGATTGCGGCCGAGCACGATCCTTCCCTGTGCTCGGTCGGTGGACTGCACGACGAACGGTCCCGCGGTCAGCACGATGCCGTCGACGAGGCTCTTGTTGAACGCCTCAGGGGTGGCGGTGACGGACTTGGGGAACAGGAAGGTGAGGCCCGCGAACTGGCCGCGCCATTCGGCGTAGTGCTGCTTGAAGGTGATGATCGCCTGCCGGTCGTCGACGCCGCGCTCGACCTTCTCGACCCGATCGAACCCGCTGTTGTTGGCGATCAGGAACGCCTTGTCCGCGCCGCTGAGCGCGTTGGCCTGGGACTGGATGTCTTCCCAGGTGAGCGGGGTGCCATCGGACCACACGGCCTTGGGATTGATCGTGTAGGTCACCTGTTGCGGCGCGGTTTTGGTCAGCTGGACGTCGGTGAAGTAGTCGGTGTTGACCGAAAGCTCGCCCGCCGCGTTGGTCCGGAACGCGCGCGGCATCATCGGCCGTTCGATCCCGCCGGTCTCGGCGTCGTTCCCGTCGTTGGACAAGCTGTTCCAGTTCGCGGGAAACGCCGAGATCGCCAAACGCAGGTTGCCGCCATCGCGTAGCTCGCTGACATCGTGCGGATTGATGTCGTTGATGGTGCCGACCTCGGCGGCCGAGCCCGCGGGGGCGCCCTCGTCGTCCGAACTACACCCGGAGGCCACCAATCCGATCGCGACAGCGGCGATCGCCAGTCGTGTGGTCAGTGAACGGATCCGCATGGCTCGCTCCTTCCTGTTCGTTACCTCCTACCGAACGGCCTCACTTCAAGAAGCCTGCCTCGAGGTAGTTCGGCGAGGCCAGCCCGAAGGCGCCGAAATTGGCCACGTTCGCGCGAACGGCCACGTTGCCCGCCGACTGCGCGACCGGCACCGAGTGTCCGAGCTCGAAGATCATCCGGTCGGCCTGGTTCGCCAGTTCGATCGCCTTCGCGGGATCGAGCTCGGAGATGGTCTGCTCGATCAGCGCGTTCAGTTCCGGCGAGCCGATCCGTCCCTTGTTGCTCAGCGGGTTGGCCGGGTCGTAGGCGTAGATCTGGGGCAGCGCGCCGAGCGGGAAAATGCTCCTCGACCAGCTGAACTGGGCGATGTCGAAGTTGCCGGGATCGATCACGTCGGTGAAGAGGCCGTTGCCCGGATAGGTTTCGATCACCAGCTTGACCCCGACGCGCGCGAGATTCTGCTGCATGATCTGCGCCATTTGCACCCAGGTGTCCTGTTGGAACATCACGTCCCGGATCACCAGCTGGCGGCCGTCCTTCTCCCGGATCTCGCCGTTGAGCTTCCAGCCGAGTTCGTCCAGCATCCGGGCCGCCTCGTCCGGGTTGTAGGCGATCACCGCGGAGTTGTCCTCGTAGCCCTTCTGTCCGTCGAGGTAGATGTGATTGTTCAGCGGTTTGGGGTTCTCCACGATCCCGTTCTGCAGCGCGGTCACGATGCCCTGACGGTCGAGGGCCTTCGCGATGGCGACGCGCAGGCGCGGGTCCGCGAGAATGGAACCGGGCGCACCGTTGAAGGTGATGTGCGAGTTGTACGCGCGCGAAGCGCGCCGCACGATGATGCCGGGCGAATTGGTCGCGGCCTTGACCTCCTCGATGCCCGAGACATCGATGGCGTCGAGTTCGTTGTTCTGCAGGGCGTTGAGCCGGGCCGAGTAGTCGAGCACGCTGTAGGTGACGGTATCCAGCTTCGGTGTCGCGCCCCACCATTTCGGATTGCGACCGAGCACGATGCGCTGCTGCGCTCGATCTACCGAGGTGATCACGAACGGCCCTGCCGACTTGGCGAGCCCGTTGCGGTCGCGCTCGTTGAACGCCTGCGGCGTCTCGGTCGACTCCTTCGGGTACAACTGGCTGAACAGGCCGCGCCACTCCGCATAGTGCTGCGCGAAGGTGACGATGGCCTGACGGTCGTCGGCGCCGCGTTCGACGGTGGCGATCCTGCTGTAGCCCTGGGTCGCCGAGACGCGGTACTCGGTATTGCGCCCGCTCAGCGCCCCGGCTTGGGAGCGCAGATCTTCCCAGGTGATCGGGCTGCCATCGGACCAGACCGCCTTGGGGTTGATGGTGTAGCGCACCGTCTGCGGGGTGGTCTCGGTCAGCTCGATGTCGGTGAAGAAGTTGTGGTCGGTCGAGATTTCGCCCGCCGCGTCGGCCGTGATCGGTCCCGGCAGAGTCCAGTCGACCACCTCGGCGAGATCGCCGTCGGAGTCGACGTGGTGCGCATTGAACGTCGCGGGGAACGCGGTGATGGCCAGGCGCAGGTTACCGCCGTCGCGCACTTCGCTCGGGTCTCGGGGATTGATGTCGTTGGTCGAGCCGATCGCGCTGGAACCCGTCTGCACGGCACTGTCGCCCGAGCCGCAACCGGCCAGGAGCATCGTGAGCGCCGTTCCCGCGGCCAAAGTCCGAACTGTCACGGCGCGCATCCGCCGCCGATGGTTCCAGGTGGGCTGAAGCGGTCTCATTTCACGAATCCGATCTTGGTGTAGTCGTATGAGGCGAGCCCGGGGGACCCGTAGTTGGCGATGTCGGCGCGGATACCGAAGTTTCCTTCGGACTGGGTCAGCGGCAGCGAGTGGCCCTCCTCGAAGACCGCTCGGTCCACTTGGTTGGCCAGGTCGACAGCCTTCGCCGGGTCCAGCTCCGAGAGAGTGCGGTCGATCAGGGCGTTCAGTTCGGGTGAGCCGATGCGTCCGTAGTTACCCTGAAGGTCGTCCGGATCATAGGCGTAGATCTGCGGGATGCTGCTGAGTGGGAACGCGTCGCCGGAAAAGATGAACTGTGCGGCATCGAAATCGCCCGGCTGGATGACGTCCGTGAAGTACGCGGCACCCGGTCTGGTGTCGATCTCCAGCCGCACCCCGATCGCGGCCAGGTTCTGCTGGATGATCTGCGCGATCTGCACCCAGGTGGTGTCGTTGTACATCACGTCGCGGATGACCAGCTTGCGGCCGTCCTTCTCGCGGACGTCGCCGACCAGCTTCCAGCCGAGATCGTCGAGCTCCTTCGCCGCGGCCGCGGGGTCGTAGCCGAGACTGTTGTCTTGATAGCCCGCCTGTCCCTGCAGAAAGACGTGATTGTTCAGTGGCTTCGGGTTCTCCACCAGACCGTTCTGGGTTGCGGTGGCGATGCCCTGCCGGTCGATGGCCTTCGAAATGGCTACACGCAGTTTCGGATGGGCGAAGATGGAGCCGGGGGCGCCGTTGAACGTGATGTGCCGCCAGCGATTGCCCGGCGCCCGGCGCACGACCAGTCCCGGGGTATTGCGCACGGTCTTGACGTCGTCGATCGTGTTCAGGCGCACGGCGTCGAGTTCGTTGTTCTGCAGTGCGCCCACCCATGCCGCGCGGTCGAGCACGGTGTAGGTGATGGTGTCCAGCTTCGATTTGTCGCCCCACCACTTCGGGTTGCGGGCCAGCACGATGCGGCCCTGGGTGCGATCGGTGGACTCGACCAGGAACGGGCCCGCCGTCGGGCCCATGTGGTCGGCCAGGCTGTGGTTGAACGCGTCGGGGTCGGCGGTCACCGATTGGGGGAACAGCGCCATGTTCCCCGCGAACTGGCCACGCCATTCTGCGTAGTGCTGCTTGAACGTGATGATCGCCTGCCGGTCGTCGACGCCCCGCTCGACCTTCTCCACACGATCGAAGCCGCTGGTGATGGCGATCAGGAAGCGTTTGTCGGCGCCGCTGAGCGCATGGGCTTGGGAGCGGATGTCCTCCCAGGTGATCGGGGTGCCGTCGGACCAGACGGCCTTCGGATTGATCGTGTAGGTGACCTGCTGCGGGTCGGTGCCGGTCAGCTGGATATCGGTGAAGTAGTCCTTGTTGATGGTGAGCTGCCCCGCGGCGTCGGTGTCGAATGCGCGAGGCATCAAGGGGCGCTCGATGTCGCCGATCTCGCCCTCGTGCCCGTCATTGGACAGCGTGTTCCAGTTCGCGGGGAACGAGGTGGTGGCCAGGCGCAGGTTGCCGCCCTCACGCAGCTCGTCCGGGTGCCGCGGATTGATGTCGCTGGCAGTGCCGAGCGCATCGGAGAGTCCCTCGGCGGACTCCACGCTGTCCGTGCCGCACCCAGCAACAACCAGCCCGAGCGCGACGACGGGGATCGTCCAGCGCACCGAGCGCGGCCGGGTGCAGCCTCGGTTCCATCGGATTCGCATCGCGCTCTCCTCCCCCTAACGGCTGACAGCCGGTACCGGCACGGCATCGATCAGCGCGCGCGTGTACTCGTGCGCCGGCGCCGCGAAAATCTGTTCGGCGGTGCCGTATTCGACGATCTTGCCGCGATACATGACCGCGATGTCATGCGCCAGGTTGCGGACCACGGACAGGTCGTGTGAGACGAACAGGTAGGACAGTCCGCGCTCGGCCTGCAGATCGCGCAGCAGGTTGAGCACACCCGCCTGGATCGAGACATCCAGTGAGGACACCGGCTCGTCCAGCACGAGCAACTCCGGATCGAGCGCGAGCGCCCTGGCGACGCTGATGCGCTGCTTCTGGCCGCCGGAGAAATCGGCGGGGTAGCGGTCGGCGTGTTCCGGGCGCAGCCCGACCTGCTCGAGCAATTCCGGTACCCGGCGGGCGATTTCGGCCCGCGGACGCCCGTCGATGCGCAGCGGTTCGGCGAGCGCGTCGAAGATCGGCAGGCGCGGATCGAGCGAGGCGGTGGGATCCTGGAAGACGATCTGCATCTTCCTGCGGATCTCCCGCCTGCGCGCCTTGCTCATCGACGCGACGTCGCTGCCCATGATCTCGATGGCGCCCGCCTGGGGGCGAACCAGATCGAGAATCTGGGTGAGTGTGGTGGACTTCCCGGAACCGGACTCGCCGACCAGTGCCAAGGTGCGCCCGGCCCGCACCTCGAAGCTGATGCCGTCGACCGCCCTGATCTCGCCCTTGCGGCGGCGCAGCACCACACCGGAGGTGATCGGGAAGACCTTTACCAGGTCGGAGACCCGCAGCACCACCTGCGAGTCCACCTCGGCCTCGGCCTCCGGCTCGGAAATCTCGCTGCGGTAGGCCTCGAACAGCGCGTCCGTGCCGATCTCGGCGGTGCGGATGCAGGCGGCGGCGTGCCCGGGTTCGGTCATCTCCAGCGGCGGTTCGGCGGCCTTGCACTCCTCGATCGCGATCGGGCAGCGCGGCGCGAACGAGCAGCCCGGCGGCAGCGCGTGCATGGCGGGCGGCGCACCGACGATCGGGATCAGTGCACGGCGTGCGGGACCGTCCATCCGGGGAATCGAGCCGAGCAGCCCGACGGTGTAAGGCATTCGCGGCGTGTTGAACAGCTCCGCGGCGGTAGCCGTCTCGACGATCCTGCCCGCGTACATCACGGCGACGCGGTCGGCCAGCGTGGCTGCGATGCCCATGTCGTGGGTGATCATGATGACGCCCGCACCCGTGATATCGCGCGCCTTGCGCAGCAGGTTGAGGATCTGCTTCTGCACCGTGACGTCGAGCGCCGTGGTCGGCTCGTCGCAGATGATCAGCGCCGGGTCGTTGGCGATCGCCATCGCGATGACCACGCGCTGGCGCTGGCCGCCGGAGAATTCGTGCGGGAATGCCTTGGCCCGCGCCTCCGGGTCGGGGATGCCGACCAAGTCGAGCAGTTCCACCGCCCGCTTCGCGGCGTCCGACTTGCCCATCTTGCCGTGCGCGAGCAGTGCTTCCGCGATCTGTTCGCCCACCCGGAAGACCGGGGTGAGCGCGGACAGCGGGTCTTGGAACACCATGCTGATGGAACTGCCGCGCAGCTGCGACAACGGGCGATCGCCGAGCCCGAGCAGTTCGCGGCCGCGGAACCGGATCGAGCCGGTGATCCGCGCCTGCTCCGGCAGCAGCCCCATCACCGCCAGCGACGACACCGACTTGCCCGAACCGGATTCGCCGACGATCGCGAGTACTTCACCGTCGGACACCGTGTAGGTGACGCCGCGGACGGCGTCGATCCGGCCCTCCTCGCTGGGGAAGGAGACGCGCAGGTCGGTGATCTCCAGCAGCGGTGTGGTCGAGTGCGTCATGCCTTCGCCTTCTTCTTCGACCGCGCCCGCTTGGCGCTGGGATCGAACGCGTCGCGCAGTCCGTCGCCGACCAGATTCGCGCACAGCACGGTGATGATCAACAGACCGCCCGCGAACAGGAACAGCCAGGGATAGGTCAGCGCCGACTTGGTGCCCGTCGCGATCAGCGAGCCCAGCGACACATCCGGCGGCTGCACACCGAAACCGAGGAAGCTCAGCCCGGTTTCGGCCATGATCGCCGCGCCGACGGTGAGCGTGGTGTCGATGATCAGGATCGAGGCGATGTTCGGGATGATGTGGCTGAGGATCACCGTGCGAGTGGGCGCGCCCATGTACCGTGCGGCGCGGACGAATTCGCGATCGCGCAGGCTCAGCGTCAGACCGCGAACGATCCGCGCGGAGATCATCCAGCCGAAGCAGGACAGCAGGATGATCAGCAGCACAATGGATCCGCTGCCCTTGGTGCGCGGCGCGAACAGCGCGATGACGATGAAGCTCGGGACCACGAGCAGCAGATCGACCAGCCACATGATCGCGCGATCGGTCCAGCCGCCGAGCAGCCCGGCCAGCGAACCGGTGGTCGCCGCGATCGCCGTGGAGAACAGCGCGACGCACAGACCGATGATCAAGGATTTCTGCAGGCCGCGCAGGGTTTGCGCGAGCACGTCCTGACCGATCTGGGTGGTACCGAACGGGTGCTCGAGGCTCGGCGGCTGGAGCAGCGCGGTGTAATCCAGTTGCTGGTAGTCATACGGCAGCAGGGGCGGGAGCACGAAGCTCGCGACGAACAGCAAGATCAGAATCACGCCGCCGGCCACGGCCGGTTTGTTGCGCAGGAAACGTCGCCAGACCAGCTTGCGCCGTCCGGCCGCGGCGACCTCGGGAGCGCCTTGGACGATGATTTCGGCTTCGGTCATGCTGCCCCCATGGCGGGATCTACGTGATTACGCGGGCTGCCTCCGATGGGCCTGTCGCTCATCCCACACGCACCCTGGGGTCGAGAATCGCGTACACGATGTCGGAGAGCAGACCCGACACCAGCACGACCAGTCCGGCGAACGCGGTCACCGTCACCACCACGTACAAATCCTGGGCGTTGATCGAGTCCACCAGCCATTCGCCGACGCCGTGCCAGCCGAAGATCTTCTCGGTGAACGTCGCGCCCGTGATCAGGCCGCCGAGGCTGTAGGCGAACAGCGTCGCCATCGGGATCAGTGCGGTACGCAGGCCGTGTTTGTAGAGCGCTCTGCTGCGGGTGAGTCCCTTGGCGCGGGCGGTGCGGATGAAATCGCTCTGTAGCACGTCGAGCATGGCGTTGCGCTGGTAGCGGCTGTAGCCGGCCATGCCGCCGAGGGCCAGAGCCGCGGTGGGCAGGATCAAGTGCTGGACGCGGTCGAGCAGCTGCGGCCAGAAGCCGTCGATCTTGCTCGCCGAGGTCTCGCCGGTGTAGAGGAAGACCTGCTCGCCGCTGAGCGAATTGATCTCCAGCGCACCGTACTTCAGCAACGTCGCGAGCAGGAACACCGGCGTGCTCAACACCAGCAGCGACACCACCGTGGTGAAGTAGTCGCTGAATTTGTATTGCCGAATCGCCCCCGCCGCGCCGATCAGAACCCCGAGAACGGTACCTACCAGTGAGCCGACGATCAGCAGCCGCAAACTCACCGCGACGCGCCGCGGCAGTTCCTCGCTCACCGGCTGACCGGCCAACGTGGTGCCGAAATCACCCTGCGGAATGCCCTTGATCCAGGTGAGGTACCGCTGCGGAATCGGGTCGTTGAGGTGCAACTCCTCGGCCTTGGCGTCGATCACTGCCTGTGGCGGCCGCGGGTTGCGTTGTTCGAGACTGTCCAACGGCCGGAACGTCAGGGACGCCAGGCTGAACGTCAGGAACGAAGCCAGCAGCAACAGCACGACATAGTTGAGCGCGCGTCGTAGCAGGAAGCCGGTCATCAGTCCTCTGGTCTTTCGGCTGGACGAGCCAGCGTCGGTATTAGCCCCCGATCATAAGGACGTGCCTGCCCGCGCGCGTGCCACGAGACGTTCGGGCATGTCCGATCCTGATCCGGCGACGGGCCGGGCGGTGGCCGGGCGCTGTCCGGCAGGATGGAAGAGGTGAGGCCTTTGCACCTGCCCAAGCCCAAGATGGTCGCCACCGACGTGGACGGCACGCTCATCGATCACGACGAGCGGATCACCGCGCGGACCAAGGCCGCGGTGGGAGCACTGATCGCAGACGGTGTGCCGTTCGTGCTGGCCACGGGCCGTCCGCCGCGCTGGATCGCCCCGGTGGTCGAGGGGCTGGGCCATGCGCCGCTGTGCGTGTGCGGCAACGGCGCGGTGATCTACGACGCCGCCGCCGATCGGGTGCTGGCGAGCATGACATTGGATGTCGCGACGCTCGCCTGGCTCGCCGATGTCGCCGAGCGCGCGCTGCCGGGCTGCGGTCTTGCCGCGGAACGGGTGGGCGAGAGCGCGCACGACGCGGTGACGCCGCAATTCGTCAGCTCGCCGCAGTACGAGCACGCCTGGCTCAATCCGGACGACACCTCGGTCGCCCGCGAGGAGGTCATCGACGCACCGGCCATCAAGATGCTCATCCGGCTACCCGGTGCGCGCAGCACCGATATGCGCACCGTGCTCGCTCCCCTGATCGGGGAGCGCGCCGATATCACCTACTCGACCGAGCACGGCCTCATCGAACTCTCCGCGCCCGGCATCACCAAAGCCTCGGGCCTCGCGGTGGTCGCCCAGCGTCTCGGCGTGGACGCGGCCACCGTCGTCGCGTTCGGGGATATGCCCAACGACGTCCCGATGCTCACCATGGCGGGTCACGGCGTCGCGATGCGCAATGCCCACCCCGAAGCCCTCGCGGCCGCCGACGAGATCGCCGAATCGAACTCCGACGATGGAGTTGCGCGCGTCCTCGAACGCTGGTGGGAAGGCTCTGTCTGATTTGCAGCGCCTGCGGCGCTGCGTGTTCGCGGCTGTGCTTGTTTGGCCGCGACTCCGTCGCGGCGTGTTCGCGGCCCCCTTATGGCTCGCGTCCGAGCGACCGCCGCTTGCGACTTCGTCGCTTGCGCGTCGGCCGCTCGGACGCGAGCCGGGCCGCGAACGGGGAATGCTCGGTCTCGCTTCGCTCGAAAATGAGGGTTGGGCCGGTGCTGGGGCTTGAGGTGGAAAGCGCCGCATCAAAGTCCGCCTTCGTCGGGTGAGGCTGGGGCGTCGGGTGCAGGGATGCTTTCGTTGGGTGGGGCTGGGGCGGCGGGGGCAGGGATGTCTTCGTCGGCTGGGGCCGGGGCAGAGGGTGCGGGGATGTCTTCGTCGGGTGGGGCCGGGGCAGAGGGTGCGGGGATGCCTTCGCCAGTTGGGGCGGGGGCAGCAGGTGGCTGGGCCTGGGCGCCGACCTGGGTTCGGGTGTCGGGAGTCGGGGTGATCGCGGGTGCGGGGACAGCGGGTGATTCAGCACCGTTCGCGGTCGGGCTGCTTCCCGGAGTGGGGCCCGCGACGGGGCTGTTCCGGTGCAGTTGCTCCTGGTGGGTGTCGTTGTAGGTCTTCCACACGGTGGTGACGATGCCGGTGAGCTGGTTGAGGATCAGTGAGCCGTGTTGGAAGTCGGCGCGCTGGCCGTCCGGGACGGGGTAGGCGTTGCGCAGCGGGAGTCCGAGGACGCCCATGTCGGCGCCGAGTTGCAGGAAGCGGTCCCGGATGGTGCCGAGCACCTCGACGACCTGTCCGTCCGGCACGGTGTAGGCGTAGCCGTTGGTGAACTTCGCATACTGCTGGCCCTGCGCGGCGGGCAGTACCTCCGACTGCGCGGCGCCGAGCGGTCCGTTCGATCCGCCCGATTGCGACCAGTGCCTGGCGATGATGTTGTCGTGCACCATGTTCAGCAACTTGGTGGTCAACTCGGCGAGGGCGGCGACATCGAGTTCGGTGCCCGGCGATGTCCGCGGGTGGTACCCGCCGGAGGGGCCGCCCGGCGCACCGGCGGCGATGTCGCGGATCCGGTCCATCGACGCGTACGCGGCGTCTCCCGGGCAGCTGGTGTTGCCGACATCGCGGTGTCCGAAGACAATCGGCAGCCGCACGGCTTCGCCTTTTGCGTACGGGGTGAACGACGTCCCCTCGGAGTACATCGTGGTGTAGCCCTTGGGATCCAGTCCCGCGACCTTGCTGCGCCAGCCCACGAACGCGCCGATCGCGTTGATCGCCTCGTCCGTCGGTGGCGTGGATTCGTAGTTCCCCAGTAGCGCGACACCTGAGGTGTTCTCGTTGAATCCGCCCGCGTGCGCGCCTTGCACCGGGCGGTCGAGGCCGCCGAAGCGTCCCTCGAAGACTTGGCCGTACTTGTCGACCAGCGCGTTGTAGCCGATGTCGCACCAGCCCAACGTTTGCGCGTGATAGGTGTAGATCGCGCGGACGATCCCGGCGGACTCGGACTTGCTGTAGTCGTTGAGACCCGCGGTGTGGTGCACGGTGACGCCGCCGAGGCCCTCGTCGTAGGTGGGCTCTTCGCAGCGGATCGACTCGTCCGCACCCCACTGGGCCCGGGTGATGACGCTCGGCCCGCCGCCGGGCAGGGCTGCGGCCACGTTGTGCAGCGAGCCGTCGATGGCGCCGCGGCCGGGATCGATCAGCACGGCGGTCAGATCGGCGGTCTGCGCGACATCGTCCGAGCGGGGGACAGGTTGCGTGGCGGGGTCGCCGACGTGCGGGTTGGTCTGCTGGGCCGGGTCCCCGACGTGTGGGTTGGTCTGCTGGGCCGGGTCGCCGGAATGTGGGATGGTCTGCTGGGCCGGGTCCCCGACGTGCGGGTCGGTCGGTTGGGTCGGGTCCTCCGCGATATGAACGGGCTGCGCCACCGGCTGGACCTCCGGTTTCGACGCTTGGGTGACCAGCACCTGGACGGCGTTCGTGTTGCCGACGTAGATCGGCTCGGTGCCGTCGGTCGCGCCCGGCCCGGAGCGGTCGGTGCGGTGGGTGTCGACCGGTTCGGTGTCGTACCAGGGCCCCCAGGTGCCATCGGGTTGCCGGGCTCGGATCGTGGCCTTGGTATTCGCCAGCTCCTCGGCGGTGAGTGCGACCATGCTGAACGGCGTGTCGCGGGAGAGTTCTTTCACCTGCGCCCCCACTTGGCTCATCAGCTCGGGGGTCACGACGCCGGGTGACAGCGCGGGAGTGTCGGGAGTGGTACCGGGTTGGAGCCGATCGGGATCTGCGATGAAGCGCACGCTGCTCGGGGCGCGTTCGGGATTCGGCTGAGCGGGGGAATTCGGACTGGGGAGCGTCTGTCCTGGAGATATGTGCGGCCCGGAGGTTTGGCCGGAATTCATTCTGGGTAGAGGTATTTCTTCGGGCAGCTGTACGCCGGGTGGTAGCGGTAGTCCGTCCGGTATCGGAATGGACTCCGGAATCGGCAGCATGCGCAGGTCGGATAGGCGCAGATCAGGCAGCTCCAATCCGGTGAGTTCGCGCAGCGGTAGCACGATATCGGGCGCGTTGGTGAGTGCGACTCGGGCGAGTTGGGCCGGTACGGCGGCCGGTCCGCTGTCGGTGGCGGTCCGGTAGTCGGTCGAGTCACTGAGTGTGAGCGTGGCGAGCGGCGCCGCTACCGCGAGGGTGGTGACAACCGGGAGCACGTAGGAGCGTTTCGGTTTGCGGTACCGCACGAGCGTCTCCAATCAGGTCGAACCGGTGGTCACGAGCAATTCGAGGTTGCTACCTGATGTCTCAACGATAACAATAGCCACAATTGTCACAGGTCTAAACCTCTTGTTGAGGATTATGGTGATTGCTCGAATGTAGCTCGCTGATTGCGACCGGTGGGGGACGACATGCCGACCGGTATCGAGTCGATCCGGTCCCGGAAATCATGGGAGTCAACGAATGCACCGGAATACACGAGCGCGGCGGTTGTCGAAATGCTTTGTGAGAACGTGCCGCGGTGCCGAATCTCGCATCCCGCGAGGTCGGCGGGCGCGCATCCGGTCGACTCCGCGACCGATGGCGCTCGGCGGAGCCGCGCTCGTCGTCGGTGCGGCCGTCCTGCTGTCCGCCTGGCCGACCGACACGCGGTACCGCACCGTGGCCGGGCCCGGGCATGGGCGCGGCATGAGCCAGGTCGGCGCGTTCGCGAGCGCGCAGGACGGGTGGGTGGCCGAACGGATCCTCGCGCACTACTACCCCGGCGCGGCGCTGGCCGCCGTCGCGCCCACAGCTCTTCGGGTTCGCCTCATGGCGCAGGACGACTCGTCCCTGGGCGCCTTTGCCGCCGCCGGTCTGCGCGTGGCGGGCCGCGAGGTGGCGCCCGGTCAGGTGGCGCATCTGACGCCGCTGCCCGGCGGCGGCGCGAACGTCGTCGTGACCGTCGGCTGCGACGGTGCGGTGCTGTGGCAGGCGGCCACCGACGACCCGTGGATCCACCCGCTCGATCCCCGGCCGAATCGTCCTGCGGCCGAACATCTCACGTTGTGCAGGGGACCGGCGTATCGCGGCGCGCTCGGCGTCGCCACCGAGGACGGCGTGCCGCGCACGATCAACCAGGTGGACGTCGAGGACTATCTACTCGGCGTGGTCCCGGCCGAGATGCAGGCCAACTGGGCAGACAAGGGTGCGAGCGAGGCGCTGCGGGCGCAGGCGATCGCGGCGCGCTCGTACGCCCTCGCCGAGCAGCGTTATCCGTACGCGCAGACCTGCGACACCACCGACTGCCAGGAATATCCCGGTACCGCAATGGAAGACCCGCGGGCGGCCGCCGCTGTCGCCGCGACCGCGGGCACTGTGTTGCTGCGCGATGGCCGGATCTTGCGCACGGAGTACTCCGCCGCGCCCGACGGCGGAGCACCCGCGGACATCTACACCTTGGATGTCGGCCCCGCACCTCGCGAACTACTCGCGACCGCACCGCCCGAGCATCCGCAGAGGCAGGTGCCCGGCGCCGAATCGGTGATCGACGCCGAGTACCGCCGGATCGGCGGCGCGACCAGTGCTGTCGGCACGCCGCTCGGGCCGGAGATGATCCTGCCGCAACACGCGGGCACCTACCGCCTCTACACCAACGGCGTCATCATCGCGACACCGACGCTCGGCGCGCAGGTGGTCGACTTCACGAGGTTGTTGCAGTTGGTGCCGGACCCGACTGGGGCGCAGGAGGCTCCGTCGACCGCATCGACTGGTGGTACGCCCCCGGCTGCTGGTGGGCCTGACGCGGCGCCTCCGTCCGGTGGTGCGCTTCCGGCCAGCGGTCTGGCTTCCTCTGGTGGCGCGCCTCCGTCCGGCGATGTGGCACAACCACTGCAGGAAACAGTGGGGCGCTGACCCGGCCTCGCGCGTCGCCGGTGAGGATCCGCCGATGGCGGCGCGAGATCACTCCGGCGGTGTGTCGCCGAGTGACCGGACAACGGTCGAATCGGGCTTGACCTTGACGTAGCGTCAACTTGCATGCTGGTTGTACCGACGAGACAAGAAGGGAGAACGCGGTCATGACCATGGTCACCGGGGAATGGTCCATTCAGGATCTGGCGAAGGCGGCCGGTACCACCAGCCGCACGCTGCGCCACTACGGGCAGCTCGGGCTGTTGCCGCCCAGCCGGATCGGCGCCAACGGGTATCGCTACTACGACCAGGGCTCCCTTGTGCGGCTGCAACGCATCCTGCTGCTGCGAGAACTCGGCCTCGGCCTTCCGGTCATCGCCGAAGTCCTTGCCGGAGAACAGGACACCACCGCCGCGCTGCGCACGCACCTGGACTTGCTACAGCAGGAACAGGATCGGATCCGGCGCCAGATCGAGTCGGTGCAAACCACGCTGCACAAGACGGAAAGAGGTGAACAACTCGTGGCAGCAGAAGTTTTCGACGGCTTCGACCACACGAAGTACAAGGACGAGGTGATCGAACGCTGGGGCAAGGAGGCCTACGAGAGCGGCGACCGCTGGTGGCGCTCGATGTCCGACGCGGACAAGAAGGCCTTCCAGCAGACCCATCTCGACATCGCCGCCGACTACGGCCGGGCGCACGCCGCCGGGGTCGCCCCCGACAGCGACGAGGTGCAGGCCATCGCCCAGCGCCACCTCGACTGGATCGGCGTCGGCTGGCAAGGCCGGTCCGTGGTGAAGGAAGCCTTCATCGGTCTGGGCGAGATGTACGTCGCCGACCCGCGTTTCGCGGTGAACTACGACGTGCACGGCGCGGGCACCGCGGAATTCGTGCGTGACGCGATGAAGGTCTACGCCGAGCGGAACCTGTAGATCACACCGACCGACGGCCGGTACGCGGAGCACGCGTACCGGCCGTCGACCTATGGGGGTGCAGGCCTATCCCACCCGGAGTTCGTTCCGGAGTCGAGATCGTCCGGATCAGCGGTGCGGTACTCGGCGGACCCGTTACTGGCGGCTGTGCACCCAGCGGGACAAAGGTCGAGCTCGACGTGGGCTTTCCCGTCTGATCCTTGGGAGCGATGGAAAGGGCCCTTGATCGCGTATAGGAACGGGCAAAGGACGTGACGCGGAACACCCCGCGCACTGGGTCGGCCGGATAGTAGACCGCGGGCCGGTTGCCGTCGATCCCCCTTTCGGCAAACGTCCGGCGAAATTCGGAGGTCCCCGGCGTGAAACCAGGCCGGGGAGCGGTGCCGCCCAGCACAGGTTCCGACTCCCCCAGGACACGGCGAGGACTTCCGATACTCTGGGCTCCCGTGACCGTCGCATCGTCCCCGGGTAACTCCGTCAATTCCGCCTCACAGTTCGATCTGATCGTCGTCGGCTCCGGATTCTTCGGGCTGACCGTTGCCGAACGCGCCGCCACGGTGCTGGGTAAACGGGTTCTGGTGATCGAGCGCCGCCACCACCTCGGGGGCAACGCCTACTCCGAGCCGGATCCGGAAACCGGGATCGAGATCCACAAGTACGGCGCGCATCTGTTCCACACGTCGAACAAGCGGGTCTGGGATTACGTCACGCAGTTCACCGAGTTCACCGGGTACCAGCACCGCGTGTTCGCGATGCACAAAGGGCAGGCCTACCAGTTCCCGATGGGCCTCGGTCTGGTCGCCCAGTTCTTCGGCCGCTACTTCTCGCCGGAAGAAGCGCGCAAGCTGATCGCGGAGCAGGCTTCGGAGATCGAAACCAAGGACGCGCAGAACCTCGAGGAGAAGGCCATCTCGCTGATCGGCCGCCCGCTCTACGAGGCGTTCGTCCGCGACTACACCGCCAAGCAGTGGCAGACCGACCCGAAGGAACTGCCCGCGGGCAACATCGCCCGCTTGCCGGTCCGCTACACCTTCGACAACCGCTACTTCAACGACACCTACGAGGGCCTGCCTCGCGAGGGCTACACCAAGTGGCTGGAGAACATGGCCGCCTCCGACCTGATCGAGGTGCGGCTGAACACCGACTGGTTCCAAGTACGTGAGCAGCTACGCGCCGAGAGCCCGGACGCGCCGGTCGTCTACACCGGCCCGCTGGACCGCTACTTCGATTACAGCGAGGGCGAGCTGGGCTGGCGCACCATCGATTTCGAAACGGAGGTGCTGCCCGTCGGTGACTTCCAAGGCACCTCGGTGATGAACTACAACGACGCGGACGTGCCCTACACCCGCATCATCGAGCCGCGCCACTTCCACCCGGAACGCGACTACCCCGCCGACCAGACCGTGATCATGCGGGAGTACTCCCGGTTCGCGCAGACCGGCGACGAACCGTATTACCCGATCAACACCCCGGAGGACCGGGCAAAGCTGCTGGCTTACCGTGAACGGGCCAAGAACGAGACCGCGACGGCGAAGGTCGTCTTCGGCGGCCGGCTCGGCACCTACCAGTACCTGGACATGCACATGGCGATCGGCAGCGCGCTGAACACGTTCGATAACGTGCTACGCCCGCACCTGGAAGACGGCGCGCCGCTCGTGACCGACCAGGAGGCATAGGAGCAGAATGACCTCCCAATCCATCTTGGCAGACCAGACCACCGAGACCCGCGCGAAGTCGCTGCTGCAGCGCATCATCCTGCCCCGTCCGGGCGAACCGCTGGACGTGCGCACCCTCTACGTCGAGGAATCCGCCACCAACGCACGGCGAGCGCACGCCACCACCCGAACCTCGCTGTCGATCGGCGCGGAGTCGGAGGTCTCTTTCTGCACCTACTTCAATGCGCTGCCCGCGAGCTACTGGCGGCGCTGGAGCATCCTGTCGTCGGTGGTGCTCCGGCTGGAACTGGCCGGCCACGGCCGAGTCGACCTGTACAGGTCCAAGGCCGATGGCTCACGCATCAATGTGCAGGGCAAAGAGTTCGCGGTCGCGACCGGAGCCGACTCGGTGATCGTGGAATTCGAGACCGACTTCGGCCCGTTCGAGGACGGCGGCTGGCTCTGGTTCGACATCACCACCGACACGGCGGTCACGCTGTTGTCCGGCGGCTGGTACGCGCCGGTCGAGGCGCCCGGCGAGGGCAGCATCGCGGTGGGCATGCCCACCTTCAACCGGCCCACCGACGCGGTGCAGACCCTCGCCGCTCTCGGTGCGGACCCGCTGGTGCTGGACAAGATCAAGGCCGTCATCATCCCCGACCAGGGCACCAAGAAGGTGGCCGACGAGCCCGGCTTCGCGGAATCGGCCGCGGCGCTCGGCGGCAGGCTGGCCATTCACGACCAGCCCAACCTGGGCGGTTCCGGCGGCTACAGCCGGGTCATGTACGAGGCGCTGAAGAGCACCGACGCCGAGTACATCGTCTACATGGACGACGACATCGAGATCGAGCCGGACTCGATCCTGCGCGCGCTGGCCTTCGCCCGCTTCGCCAAGTCGCCGGTCCTGGTCGGCGGCCAGATGCTCAATCTGCAGGAGCGCTCGCACCTGCACGTCATGGGCGAGGTCGTCGATCGCGGCATCTTCATGTGGACCGCGGCGCCGAACGTCGAATACGACCACGATTTCTCGAAGTACCCGCTCAAGGACCGGGACAACTCGAAGCTGCTGCACCGGCGCATCGATGTCGACTTCAACGGCTGGTGGACCTGCGTGATCCCGCGCCGCGTCGCCGAGGAGCTCGGCCAGCCGCTGCCGCTGTTCCTGAAATGGGACGACGCGGAGTACGGCCTGCGCGCTCGCGCCGCCGGGTACCCGACCGTCACGCTGCCCGGCGCGGCCGTCTGGCACATGGCCTGGAGCGACAAGGACGACGCGATCGACTGGCAGGCGTACTTCCACCTGCGCAACCGCTTGGTGGTCGCCTCGCTGCATCTGCCGGGCAACGGCCGCGCCATGGTCGCCAACACGGTCAAAGCAACCCTGAAACACCTGCTTTGCCTGGAGTATTCGACGGTCGCGATCCAGAACCTGGCCATCCGCGACTTCCTCGCCGGCCCGGAGCGGTTGTTCCAGCTGCTGCCCAGCGCCCTGGGTGCGGTGCACGAGCTGCGCAAGCAGTACCCCGACGCGGTGATCCTGCCCTCGTCCACCGAACTGCCGCTGGCCAGTCACCTCGGCGTCGGCGCGGTGGGCGAGCCCGCCAACCCGCTTGCCAAGGTGGTCCGGCTGGCCAAGGGTGTGGTGCACAACTTCCGCCCGGCGCGCAATGAACACCATGAGACTCCGCAGTTGAACGTGCCGACCCTGGACGCACGGTGGTTCCTGCTCTCCCAAGTCGACGGCGTCACCGTCACCACGGCCGACGGCCGCGGTGTCGTCTACCGCAAGCGTGATCCGCGCCAGGCGCTCGGCCTGTTCAAGGAGGCGATGCGCCTGCGCAAGGAGCTGGCCGCTCGCTTCCCGGAGATGCAGCAGCGCTACCGCGCCGCCCACCCGCAGCTGACCAGCACCGCGGCGTGGGAGAAGGTCTTCGGCATCGACACGAAGGATGGGCAGCAGTGAGTCTCGGAGCGAGCGCGGCCGACGACGCGGCGGTGTACCGGCGGCCGCAGAGCGCGAACGGCCACGGCGGCCCGGTGTCCGCGGAATCCGCGGCCGAACAGGCGCCCGCGGCGCCACCGGAAGTCGCGATCATCAACGCCGTGCAGGCCACCCTCGGCAACAAGCCCACTGTGGTGTCCGCGGCGCGCGGCATGTCGCACTTCGGCGAGCACGCGCTCGGCTGGGTCGGCATCGCCGCCGCGGGTTGGTTGCTGGACAAGCCGCGGCGCAGGCAATGGGCCGGGGTCGCGGTCGGCGCGGTCGGCGCGCACGCGGCCTCGATCGTCATCAAGCGCGTCGTCCGTCGGCCGCGTCCGAACGACCCAACGGTGCAGGTCAACGTCGGGACGCCGAGCAAACTGAGCTTCCCGTCCTCGCACGCGACCTCGACCACGGCGGCGGCCGTGTTGCTCGGCAGATTGACCGGGCTACCCTTGCCTGCGGTGCTCGTCCCCCCGATGCTGCTTTCCCGAGTGGTCCTGGGGGTGCACTATCCCTCCGACGTGCTCGCCGGTTCCGCGCTCGGTGCCGCGTCCGCCGCTGCCCTGCTTGCCGCCGAAAAGAGACTCGAGAGTGACCGCACAAGAAAGAGCCTTGGTTGACATGAGTGAAGAGCCGACCGGCGCCGACCTAGCCGAGGCCGTTGTCAAGGGCCCGCCCAAGACGCTGGCCGGTGGTCTGTTCAAGGCTGTCCGTCCGCGGCAGTGGGTCAAGAACGTCCTGGTGCTCGCCGCGCCGCTGGCCGCGGGCACGGTCACCGACGTGGATGTGCTCGCGCACGTCGGCGTCGCCTTCGTGGTGTTCTGCATGGCCGCATCGGGCATCTACCTGGTCAACGACGCGCTCGACGTGGAGGCCGACCGGGCGCACCCGACCAAGCGGTTCCGGCCGATCGCCGCGGGCATCGTCCCGGTGAACCTGGCCTACCTGCTCTCGACGCTGCTGTTGGCCGGGTCGCTCGCGGGGTCGTTCCTCGCGTCGTGGCATCTGGCCGTGGTGATGGCGGTCTACATCGGCATCCAGCTGGGTTACTGCTTCGGCCTCAAGCACCAGGCGGTGCTGGACATCTGCATCGTGTCCTCGGGCTTCCTGCTGCGCGCGGTGGCGGGCGGCGCGGCGGCGGATATCCCGCTGTCGCAATGGTTCCTGCTGATCATGGCCTTTGGTTCGCTGTTCATGGCCGCGGGCAAGCGTTACGCCGAACTGCAGATCGCGCTGGGTACCGGCGCCAAGATCCGCAAGTCGCTCGAGTACTACACCCCCACCTACCTGCGCTTCATCTGGACGCTCGCCGCGACGGCCGTGGTGGTGTTCTACGGGCTGTGGGCATTCGAGCAGGACCGAGCGAATCACACCGAGTGGTTCGCGATCTCGATGATCCCGTTTACCATCGCAATCCTGCGTTACGCGGTCGACGTCGATGGTGGCGAGGCCGGTGAGCCCGAAGAGATCGCGCTGGGGGACCGCGTCCTGCAGTTCCTCGCAATCGCCTGGATCGGAGCGGTAGGTGTCGCTGTCTATCTCACCTGACGAGATGCTGGTAGCGGGGCGAACGGAATACGCGGGGGGGCGGTCGGCCGAGGAGCCGGCGCGCTCCATGTCGCGCTCCGCCCGTCTATCGAAAGCCACGTTCGTCGGTGGGATCGCGCTCACCGTAGTTCTTTTCGCGATCGGCGGCTGGCAGCGGCGCTGGATCGCCGACGACGGCCTCATCGTGTTGCGCACGGTGCGCAACCTGATGGCGGGCAACGGCCCCGTCTTCAACCCGGGCGAGCGCGTCGAAGCGAATACCAGCACGGCGTGGACCTATCTGGTGTGGTTCTTCAGCTGGCTGACCCAGGCGCGGCTGGAATACGTAGTGCTCGGCGCCGCGCTCACGGTGTCGCTGGCCGCGGTCGTATTCGCCATGCTCGGCTCGGCCAGGCTGTGGGGCGGGACCGGAGCCGGACTCCTGCTGCCCGCGGGTGTGCTGGTCTACATCGCGCTGCCCCCGGCTCGCGATTACGTCACCTCCGGTCTGGAGAGCGGTCTGGTGATCTGCTGGATCGGCCTGCTGTGGTGGCAGCTGATGCGGTGGAGCCAGTCGAAATCGGTTCGGCTGCCCGGGCTGCTCGGCGTGGTCTTCCTCGCCGGACTCGCTCCGCTGATCCGTCCCGAGATGACGCTGGTCGGCGCCTTCGCACTGCTGATGATCTTCCTGGCGCCCATGCCGGAGAGCAGGCTGCGCCCGATCGTGCTGCGCGCGATGATCGTCGTCGTAGCCGGGGTGGTCCCGATGGGTTACCAGATCTGGCGCATGGGCTACTACGGCCTGCCCTACCCGAACACCGCTGTCGCGAAGGACGCGGGTGGCGCCAAATGGGGACAGGGCTTCGTCTACCTCTGGGATCTGGTCGGCCCGTACTTCCTGTGGGTCCCGCTGCTGGTGCTGCTGATCGCCGGCGTGGTCGCCGCCCGCATACGGGCGAGCCGGACGGCGCAGGCCGACCGCGACGAGGTAGGCGGCTGGTCCGTCGGCAGGGTGCGGAGTTGGCTGCGCTCGCCGGGCGCGGTGGTCACTATGGTCCTGGTCAGTGGGTTGCTGCTGACGTTGTACGCGCTTCGGGTCGGCGGCGACTTCATGCACGGCCGAATGCTGCTTCCGCAGCTGTTCCTGTTGCTGCTCCCGGTCGCGGTGCTGCCGATCCGGGTGCCCGTGGGCGGTTCGCGGGCCGACTGGTCCTTCGCGGTGCTCGCGGTCGCGCTCGTCGGCACCGCGGGCTGGGCGCTGTTCGCGGCGGGCACCACCGCGATCAAGACCGGTACCAAGATCACCTCGACCGGCATCGTCGACGAGCGGATCTACTACGTGATCAACACCGGTCACGACCACCCGATCCTGGCCGAGGACTACATGGACTACCCGCGCGTCCGCGCGATGGTCAACGACATCGCGGCCAGCCCGAAGGGCGGACTGCTGCTCAACTCGCCGTCGTTCACGTTCTGGTACATCGCTCCACCGCCGCAGCCCATTCCCGCGGGCGGCACCGGGCACACGGTCTACTTCCTCAATCTGGGCATGACCAGCATGAACGTCCCGCTGGACGTGCACGTGATCGATCCGATGGGCCTGGCCTACCCGCTGGCCGCGCACACCGATCGGCTCGCCGACGGCCGGATCGGGCACGACAAGAGCCTGTACCCGGACTGGGTCGTCGTGGACGCGGGCATGGTCGACAAGAAGCCGTGGATGCCCTGGTACCTGGACGAGAAGTGGGTGACCCAGGCGCGAACCGCGATGTCCTGCCCGGACACCCAGGCGCTGCTGATCTCCTCCCGCGACCCGCTCACCTTCGAGCGCTTCCGGCACAACTTCCGCAACGCGCTGCGGTTCGCGAAGTACCGCATCGACCGGGTGCCGAAGTACGAGATCCAGCGCTGCGGGCTGGTCGATCCGTTCCCGCAACCGCTCGCACCGCGCTGAACCCATGCGGCAGATGGGCCCACCGAGCATGCTGTGCAGGGCCCATCGTGCGAGTTCGATAAAGTGGCGTACACCGCTTTATCTCTTTTTGATAACGCCGACGCATCTATACCGATATAGGCTACGACCGTAGGCCCGGCCGTGGCGTCCACTGGTCGTGGGCATCGGCGGGTTACCGTGTGGACGGCTTGCCGCTGTCGCTGTGGAACGAAAGGCTAGAAACTGATGCGTGGCGTGATAGGGCGTCGTCTGAATACTCGAAGAGCAGGCTCCTGGCTCAAGCGATCCATGCTGGTATCGCTGGCTGTTCTGCTACCGCTCGGGGTGTCGGTGGCAGGCCCTGCCGCCCCGGCCTCCGCCGCGTTCAATCCGGACGGCATGGACTTCTGGGTCGATTCCGAAATGGGCCCGATCAAGTCGCGCGTCTTCCGTGCCGCCGACGGCAACACCGGGCGCGTGGTCTACGCGCTGGACGGTATGCGGGCGCGTAGCGACCTGAGCGGCTGGGAGATCGACACCGAGGTCGTGCGCGAGCTGACCAAGTGGAACATCAACGTGGTCATGCCGGTCGGCGGCCCGTCCAGCTTCTACGCCGACTGGAACGGTCCCAGTGACTTCTTCGGCCTCGGCAGTGCGGGCTCCTCCTCCAGCGGTTCGGCGAACTCGGGCTCCGGCCTGCTGACCGGTTCCGCGGGTGGCCCCGGCAAGACCAGCACCTACAAGTGGGAAACCTTCCTCACCAAGAACCTGCGCTGGGCCCTGCGTGACCGGCTCGGGTTCAACCCGAACGGCAACGGCGTATTCGGCCTGTCCATGGGCGGCAGCGCCGCGCTCACCCTGGCGGCCTACCACCCCGACCAGTTCCGCTACGCCGGTTCGTACTCCGGGTACCTGAACATCTCCGCGCCGGGCATGCGCGAGGCGCTGCGCATCGCCATGCTGGACGCGGGCGGGTACAACATCGACGCCATGGCACCGCCGTGGGGCCCGCAGTGGCTGCGGATGGACCCGTTCGTGTTCGCGCCGCGGCTGAAGGCCAACAACACCCGCCTGTGGGTCTCCGCCGGTAGCGGCCTGCCGAGCGGGGCGGATGGCCTGAGCTTCAACACGGTCAACGCGATGGGCCTGGAGGCGCTGGCACTGGCCAATACCCGCGCGTTCCAGGTTCGCATGCTGACCCTCGGCGCGAACAACGTCACCTACGACTTCCCGGCCGTGGGTGTGCACAACTGGAACTACTGGGCCGACGAGGTCTATCGAATGATCCCGGACCTCTCCGCGAACATCGGATAGGTAGGCAGTAAACGAGGAACCGACCGCCCTGTGCCATTGGTACAGGGCGGTCGGTCTTTTTCTCGGGTCGTCCCACATTCCCTCGGTAACGAATATGAAGACGAAACGCTGCGGTAGTTGTGGTCTGGATCACTATCCAGCAACATGAAGGCATTCGTTTCCGATTGATACCTGAACCACATACGCAGAGGTCGATTCGTCCGTTTCTCACGGACCGTCGGGTCTCGGTGTCCGATGAGGGGGTCGGTGGAGGTCACTAGATGTTTGCCGATCAGGTCGTCCGAGGGAAAGGTCGCATGTGATGGGAAGTGAGCGCTGGGAACGCAGGTCCGGTAGGTCTCGATCAACCGGTTCGTGGGTGCGGCGATTCGTTCTCGGTGTCGCCGTGGCAATGCTGTTGCCGCTCGGGGCGACCGTCGCGGGCGTCGGTGCCCCGGCATCGGCGGCATTCAATCCCGCCGCCTTCGACTTCTGGGTCGAGTCCCCCATGGGACCGATCAAGTCCCGGATTCTGCGTGCCGCGAACGGCAACACCAATCGGGTCGTCTATGTGCTGGACGGCATGCGGGCCCCGGAGCACCTGAACGGCTGGGAGATCGAGACCAACATCCCCGAAGTCCTGGCCGGTCACAACATCAACGTGGTCATGCCGGTCGGTGGCATGTCGAGCTTCTACGCCGACTGGAACGCGGCGAGCGAGTTCTTGGGCGTCCCGGCGGGCTCCGGCTCGAGCACCGGCTCCGGAATGCTCGACGGGTTCGCCGGCGGGCCGGGCAAGAGCTACCGGTACCAGTGGGAGACGTTCCTGAGCAACAACCTGCGCTGGGCGCTGCGTGACCGGCTCGGGTTCAACCCGTACCGCAACGGCGCCTTCGGCTTGTCCATGGGCGGCAGCGCCGCGCTGACCCTGGCGGCCTACCACCCGGATCAGTTCAGCTTCGCCGGTTCGTTCTCCGGCTACCTGAACATCTCGGCGCCCGGCATGCGCGAGGCGATTCGCACGGCGATGATGGACGCGGGCGGTTACAACGTCGACTCGATGGCGCCGCCGTGGGGCCCGCAGTGGCTGCGGATGGACCCGTTCGTCTTCGCGCCCAACTTGGTCCGCAACGGCACGCGCCTGTGGATCGCGGCGGCCAGTGGCCTGCCCGGGTTGACCGACCCCCCGTCGTTCAGCACGCTCAACGGCATGGGTCTGGAATCGCTGGCGTTGGCCAATACCCGCGCGTTCCAGGTCCGGATGGCGACACTCGGCGGCGGCAACGCCGTCTACTCTTTCCCGCCCTTCGGCATTCACGCCTGGAACAACTGGGCCGACGAGGCCATGCGGATGATTCCGGATATGTCGGCGCACATCGGTTGAGTTGTGCTGGTTTTGCGGCGCTGGCTGGTTTGCGGTGGCGCTGCGTGTTCGCCCGGCGGGCCATGGACTGAACTTTGCTAAATGTTTGCTATCGAAGGGTTAGCACTGGCCGTGTGCGATTGCTCACGGCCACCGCTAGCTCTATCTCGGCAGATCTCGGCCTCCATCACGGTTCGGTCTCGGGCGGCGCCGAATCGACTCCGGCCTCGGAGTCGGGTGCGGAAGGTCGCGGGAGCTCACATGGGTCCCCGAACTCGGCAGGATCTCGGCTCGGTGACAGTTCTCGCCAGGGACGGAAATATCTTGGGCTCCAACACGACATCACCGCATGAACGCGATAAGGTCACCGCATCATCACCTTGTGCAAACGGAGGGATTTCGACCAGTGGAAAGCCCCGGACCTTGCTAAACCGAGGGGCGTCGAATATCGTCCAGCGAGCGCAAGTGTGACCAGATCGTTGTAGCGCCGTCACAGGTCCGGACGGTCGGGACCGTGCCCGTGACGCGCGTCTCGTTGGCAACACGGGTGCCGGTTCGCCTTCGGGCGGCGGGTGGCACCACAACAGCAGAAAGAGAGCAGGATTCATGCGTTTCGGCAGGGCGGCCGCGCCGAAGAGAACACCGTCGGGACGGCGAGGCGCACCTCGCGGTTGGCGTAATCGAATTCTGGCTGTCGGTGCCGCCGTCTTGGCGCTACCGACCGCCGCTGGACTGGCGACCCCGACCCTCGCCACCGCGGCCCCGTCGGCGCATGCGCCGGTATTGCGGGCGCCCGCGGGTGGTTTCGAGGACCTGATGGTTCCCTCCAGCATGGGTCCGATCAAGGTGCAGGTGCAGTGGGCTTCGCGCGGTGGCAGCGCGGCGCTCTACCTGCTCGACGGTCTGCGTGCCCGCGACGACCGCAACGCTTGGTCGTTCGAGACCAACGCGCTGCAGCAGTTCGGCAACGACAACATCACCCTGGTGATGCCGGTCGGCGGCCAGTCCAGCTTCTACGCCGACTGGTACGCGCCATCGAACCTCAACGGCCAGAAGACCACCTACAAGTGGGAGACCTTCCTCACCAAGGAGCTCCCGGCCTTCCTGGAAGGCTACGGCGTCTCGCGCACCAACAACGCGGTCGTCGGCCTGTCCATGGGTGGTAGCGCGGCGCTGGCCCTCGCGGCTTACCACCGCGACCAGTTCAAGTTCGCCGCCTCCTACTCGGGCTACCTGAACATCTCCGCGCCGGGCATGCGCGAGGCGATCCGCATCGCGATGCTCGACGCAGGCCGCTACAACGTCGACTCGATGGCGGCGCCGTGGAGCTCGCAGTGGCTGCGGATGGACCCGTTCGTCTTCGCGCCGCAGCTGCGCGGCCTGCCGATGTACATCTCGGCGGCCAGCGGCCTGCCGGGCCAGCACGACCAGCCGAACTCGGCGGTCGGCGTGTTCAACACCGGCAACGCGATGGCGCTGGAAGCCCTTTCCTTGGTGAACACCCGTGCGTTCCAGTCTCGCCTGAACTCGCTGGGCATCCCGGCTCGGTACGATTTCCCGGCGGCGGGCACCCACGCCTGGAAGTACTGGGAGGGCCAGCTGTTCAACTCGCGCAACATGATCCTGGACGCCACCGGCGCCTGGTGACCTAGTTCGCTCCGACGCATTCAGGCCGCACCGATCTCGGTGCGGCCTGAATTGCGTTCGGGGACAGCTCGCCTCGCGAACGCCGCGAACAAAGTTTGCTGAGCAGCGCGTGTCTCCCGTAAACGCCGCCATAACCGGAGTACAAAGCTCTTGTGGCAGGGATAACACGCGATAGCTGGGGCAAGCGCGGGCTTCTCGTCGCTCGTTCGGCACGCGGGCGGCTCATGCTGCTCGCCAGCGCCTTGGTGGTTCCACTAGCCGCGAGCCTGTCCGTTGCTGCTCCCGCCATCGCGCAGCCCGCCGCCGCGCCGTCCGCGGCGGTCATGGAGAAGGTCCACTGGCTCAGCGACCGTCGCGTCGCGCTGTGGGTGACCTCGCCGTCCATGGGCGCGCCGGTCCAACTGCAGCTGCTGCTGGCCAGGGACTGGAATGCCCGCCCGGAAGCAGAGTTCCCCCTGCTGTTCCTGCTCGACGGCCTGCGCGCCACCGAGGACGAGAGCGGCTGGACGAAGGAGGCGGGCGCGGTCGAGTTCTTCGCCGACAAGAACGTCACCGTCGTCCTTCCGGTCGGCGGACAGGCCAGCTTCTACTCCGACTGGCTGGAGCCGAACAACGGCCGTAACTACAAGTGGGAGACCTTCCTGACCAAGGAACTCCCGCCGCTGCTGGAGAGCCATTGGCGAGCATCGGACGTGCGGGGCATGGAGGGACTGTCGATGGGCGGCACGGCCGCGATGTTCCTCGCGGCCCGCAATCCCGGCTTCGTGCGGCATGCCGCGTCCTATTCCGGCTTTCTGACCACGACGACGCTGGGCATGCCGCAGGCGATTCAGTTCGCTATGCGTGACGCGGGTGGTTTCGACTCGGCCGCCATGTGGGGTCCGCCGACGAGCCCCGAATGGGATGGGCATGACCCGTATGCGCTGGCCGACAAACTGAGGGGGGTCAGCCTCTACGTTTCCAGTGGCAGCGGTGCCATCGGTCCCTTCGACCAGATCTCCGCCATTCCAGGGGTGAGCACCAACTTCGCGGGCATGGGCCTGGAGATCCTGTCCCGGCTCACCTCGCAGAACTTCGTGACCAAGCTGGCCAACCTGGCCATCCCGGCGCAGGTGAACTACCGCGCGTCCGGCACCCACTCCTGGCCGTACTGGGATTTCGAGATGCGCCAGTCCTGGCAACAAGCCGCCACCGCGCTGGGTGTCGAACTCGGCAAGCCCGCCTGCCAAGCGAGCGGCGCTATCGGCACGGTGGCCGCAGCGACCGGCTGGCTCGGTGAGTGCCTCACCGCCGAGTACCAGGTGGCCGGTGGCACTGCCCAGGACTTCACAGGCGGCCGGGTCTTCTTCGCGCCGGGCAGCGGCGCGTATCCGGTCGGCGGCATGATCGCCGCTGGTTACCAGGCCGCTATGGGCCCCGGCGGCCCGCTGGGGCTGCCGACGGGCGACGAGCGCGCGCTCGAGGACGGTCGTGGCAGGTTGCAGACCTTCCAGCACGGTTCGCTGTACTGGACGCCGCAGACGGGCGCGCAGGCCGTCCGCGGCGCGATCCTGGAGGAGTGGGGCAAGCAGGGCTTCGAGCGCGGCCCGGCGGGCTATCCCAGCGCACCGGAGGTCAAGACGCCGCACCGGGACGGCGCGGTGCAGGCGTTCGAGAACGGCCCGTTCTACTACAGTCAGGCCAACGGCGTGCGCCGCGTCCAGGGCATGATCCTCGGCAAGTACGCCCAGCTGGGCTACGAGAACAGCCCGCTCGGCTTCCCGGCCGCGGAGGAACAGCCGCTGAAGGATTTGGGGCGGTTCAGCCGATTCGAGGGCGGCAACATCTATTGGAGCCCGCTGTCCGGAGCCTGGGCGGTCCGCAACGGCCCGGTGCTGGACGCCTGGCGCGGGATCGGTTACGAGAACGGCAAACTCGGCTATCCGATCAGCGACGAATTTCCCATTCCTGGCGGCATTCAGCAGAACTTCCAAGCCGGGTTCATCACGGTGCGCAACGGCAAACCGGAAGTCCACGGCATCTGAATCGGGCGGCCGAACCACACCGATTCCGAGCGAAGCGGGACCGGGCATCACCCGTGCGCGGCCCGGCTCGGGTCCGAGGGGGCGAAGCGCGGACTCGGTCGAGTCCGTACTCTTCAAGGCTGAGCCACAAACCGCTCGATCCCAAGACGTGTCAGCCCGGTCGGGTGCGAGTCTTACGAGCACCGTTCGCGGCCCGGCTCAGGTCCGAGTGGGCGAAGCGCATGCGCACGCCCGCTCGGACCCGAGCCAGACGGGGGCCGCGAACACGCAGCGTCGCAGGCGCTGCAAAATTAGACACAGGAGGACAAGAATTCATGCATCGGACCCGTGGAAAGGTATTCGGCGTGGTTGCGGCGATCGCCGCGACCGGCTTGCTCGCCGCGTGTGGCGACAATGATTCGACCGCGACGAGCACGCCGACTCCGACCCGCACCACGACGGCGGCGCAGTCGCCTGCCGTGACGCCGCCCGCCGATACCGGGGTGCCCGCCCCCGCGCCGGAGGAGCCCACCACGACGGTGGCGCCCGAGCGTCCGGAGCCGGTGCCGACCGAAGCCGTCCCGCCGCCGGATACCTCGAACCTCTCCGACAAGGACAAGCGTTTCCTCGCCGAGCTGGAGAAGCAGGGCATCACCCCGTCCAGCCCGGATATCGCGCTGAGCATCGGCGCGTACGTCTGCCAGGGCACCGCCGCGGGCGCGTCCGACCAGGATCTGATGACCTTCGTGAACGCCATGGCCGGTTCCGACCCGGCGTTCGACCCGTCGAAGATGCCGGTCGAGAAGGCCGGACAGATCTACATCTCGACCGCGCGCGCGACGTACTGCCAGTGAGTTCGCGTGTCCGTTCGGCGTCCCGTCGGTCCAAGCCGACGTCCACGGCGCGCCCACGCGGGTGCCTGATCGCGATCGGCGTGATCGTGCTGATCGTCCTCGTCGTCCTGCTGCTGTGGTACCTGCTCGCGGGGCGGTTGCGCCCGCCCGCTCCTGGGCCGAAGCCGCCGGAGCGGCCGACCTCGCAGCCCGCGAGTTGTCCCGACGTGCAGATGATCTCGGTGCCGGGCACCTGGGAGTCGAACAGCTACGACGATCCGCACAACCCGACCGCCAACCCGTTGTCGCTGATGCTCAACATCTCCGGCCCGGTCGCTCAGCAATTCCCGGCGGAGCGGCTGGACGTGTACACGGTTCCGTATGTCGCGCAGTTCTCCAACCCGATCGCGATCCCGCCGGACGGACAGCAGTCCTACAACAACAGCCGATCCGAGGGCACGAAGCGGATGGTCGATGCCATGGCCGCCCGGCATCAGGAGTGTCCGCTGACCACCTATGTGCTCGCGGGATTCTCCCAGGGCGCGGTGATAGCGGGTGACGTCGCCGCGCAGATCGGGGCGGGCAAGGGCCCCGTGCCCGCCGATTCGGTGCTCGGCGTGGCGTTGATCGCCGATGGGCGGCGTACCGGCGAGACCGGCCCCGGCCAGGCGATCCAGGTCGGCACGCCGCCACCCGGCGTGGGTGCCGAAGTCGCGTTGCGCGGGTTGAATGTGCCCGGCATAACGATGACCGGTCCGCGTCAAGGCGGCTTCGGCGCGCTCGCCGACCGCACCTACACCATGTGCGCGCCCGGCGATCTGATCTGCGACGCCCCGCGCGAGGCGCTGAGCCCGTTCAACCTCGTGGGCAGCGTGAACGCCCTGGTCCGCGCGGCGGGCAACCCGGTGCACGCCCTCTACAACGGCTTCGTCGTCGACCCCGATGGCGCCACCTCGACACAGTGGACGGTCAACTGGGCAGTCGGCCTCATCGAGGCCGCACCGCATCCCGCGCACTCGTGAGAATGCACAGTCCGTGAGATACCCCGCACCCGGTTGGCGTGACAAGGGCAACTCGAGTTGGGCAGCACGCTGTAAAGTGCGCTGATGATCGCGACGCCGGGCAACGCCGCAGCAGACCTCGGGCGGGTGTCGCGCCCGTATTTCCTTACAGCCAGGAGCATGAGTTCATGACAGAAGCCGCCGCACCGGCCACCACGGCGAGCCGCGACGCGGATGCTGCGTTGACCGCGCTGGGCACTCCGTTGCGCCCGTTCCGCTTCGCGGCGGCCGGCGAGGGAAACAAGCAGGAGGGCGGTGCCCGCAAGTTCGTCCAGACCGCCCAGCAGGCCGAGGAGTACGGCTTCGACGCGTTCGTCGTGCCGGACCACCTCGGTGAGCAGATCGGCCCGATCGCCGCGCTCGGGGCGCTGACCCAAGCCACCGAGAAGATCCGCCTCGGCACATCGGTGCTGGCGAACGGTTTCCGCCACCCCGTCGTGCTGGCCAAGGACCTGGCCACGATCGATGTGCTGTCCAAGGGCAGGCTGGAGGTCGGCCTCGGCGCCGGCTGGATCAAGGAAGAGTTCGAGAACGCGGGTATCCCCTACGAGTCGCCCGGCGTCCGGCTGGAGAAGCTGGACGAGGCGCTGACCATTCTCGACGTACTGCTGCGCGGCCAGGAGTGCACCTTCGAGGGCAAGCACTACCAGGTGCGCGGTGTCAAGGGGACCCCACGGCCACGCCAGGGCCCGCGCCCGCCGATCTGTACCGGTGGTGGCGGCCCGAAGATGCTGCGCCTGGCCGCCAAGCACGCCGACATCGTCTCCGTCGTTCCGGTGACCACCAAGAACGGCAAGGGCCTGCTCTCCGGCATCACCATCGAGAAGGCCATCGAAAAGGTGAATCTGATCAAGGAGGCCGCCGGTGACCGGTTCGCCGACATCGAGCTGAACTGGGCCATCACCGCCATCGTGATCACCGACGATCGCGAGAAGACCGCGGAGATGGCGCTGTCGGCGTTGGACAAGGGACTGCACCCCAACCTCGAGGTGGACGTTCAGCTGTCCGTCGAGGACATCCTGAACTCGCCCTACGTGGCGATCGGCACGTTCGAGGAGATCGCCGAGCAGATCAGGCGTGTGCGGCAACTCACCTCGATGTCCTACGTCGGTGTATTCCCCACCCAGATGGACGCGTTCGCCCCCGTTATTCCCCTGCTGCGGGACGAGTGAGCCGGTCTTCTCTGTAACATGACTCTGGTTTGAGTACATCTAGCCGATAAGCGGTCACCGCGCAGACCGCACAAAATCTGCAGGCTGGCTCTGCACTTGGAGCACCCGCGGGCGAAAGCGAGTCGGGGCCTCACAGGTAATAGCGGCGATCTCGCCGTCTTGCTGCGTGTGCCTCGGAGGAGAAGAAGGAATGGAAGAGACTTTCGACGACTACCTGGACGAAACCGGGAACATCCGAATTCCCGAGGATCACACCCTGGTTGATCACGTCGAGAAGCACACTCGGAACGACGCGAACACCCTGGCGTATCGCTACATCGACTACTCGCGCGAGCGCGACGGCGAGGCGCAGGAGCTGACGTGGCGTGAGTTCGGTATCCGGCTGCGCGCGGTGGCCGCTCGACTGCAGCAGGTGACCAACCCGGGCGACCGGGTCGCGATCCTCGCTCCGCAGGGCTTGGACTATGTGATCTCCTTCTTCGCCGCGATCTACGCGGGCACCATCTCGGTCCCGCTGTTCGACCCGGACGAGCCGGGCCACACCGATCGGCTGCGCGCCGTGCTCGGTGACTGTGAGCCCGCGGCCATCCTGACCGCGAGCTCCTCCGCGGCCGGGGTCAGGCAGTTCTTCCGCGCGCTGCCCGCCGCCCAGCGCCCGCGCATCATCGCGGTGGACGCGATCCCGGACAGCGTCGGCGAGAGCTGGGTGCGCCCGGACATCGCCATCGACGACATCGCCTACTTGCAGTACACCTCGGGCTCCACCCGGGTCCCGGCCGGTGTCGAGATCACCCACCGTGCGGTCGGCACCAACCTGCTGCAGATGGTGGACGCGATCAACCTGGACTGGAACTCGCGCGGCGTCACCTGGCTGCCGCTGTTCCACGACATGGGCCTGCTGACGGTGATCCTGCCCGCGGTAGGCGGCAAGTACATCACCATCATGTCGCCGAGCGCGTTCGTGCGCCGCCCCTACCGGTGGATCAAGGAGCTGGCCGCGGTCTCCGACGGCGCCGGAACCTTCGCCGCCGCACCGAACTTCGCCTTCGAGCACGCCGCGGTGCGCGGCCTGCCGAAGCACGGTGAGTCATTGGACCTGTCGAACGTCATCGGTCTGATCAACGGCAGCGAGCCGGTGACCACATCGTCGATGAAGAAGTTCAACGAGGCGTTCGCGCCCTACGGCCTGCCCAAGACCGCCATCAAGCCGTGCTACGGCATGGCCGAGGCGACGCTGTTCGTCTCCGCCACCAAGGCCGAGGACGAGGCCAAGGTCACCTACGTCGACCGCACAGAGCTCAATGCCGGCCGCATGGTGAAGGTCGACCCCGGTCACGAGAACGCGATCGCGCAGGTGTCCTGCGGTTACGTCGCGCTCTCGCAGTGGGCGACGATCGTCGATCCGGAATCGGTGGAAGCCGAGGGCGGCGGCCGCGAGCTGTCCGACGGCCGGGTCGGCGAGATCTGGTTGCACGGCAACAACATGGGCATCGGTTACTGGGGTCGTCCGGACGAGACCACGACGACGTTCCGGAACAAGGTCACCCACCGGCTGCCCGAGGGCAGTCACGCCGAAGGCACCGAGCCGGATGCGAACTGGATGCGCACCGGCGATTACGGCGTGTACTTGGAGGGCGAGCTCTACATCACCGGCCGCGTCAAGGACCTGGTGATCGTGGACGGCCGCAACCACTACCCGCAGGACCTGGAGTACTCCGCGCAGGAAGCCAGCACGGCACTGCGCCCCGGTTTCGTCGCGGCGTTCTCGGTGCCCGCCAACCAGCTCCCGGCCGAAGTGTTCGAGCAGGGCAGCCATTCGGGCCTGAAGTTCGACGCCGACGACGCCTCCGAGCAGTTGGTCATCGTCGCCGAGCGCGGTCCTGGCGCGGGCAAGGCCGATCCGTTGCCGATCGCCGACGCGGTGCGCGCGGCGGTCTCGCAGCGCCACGGCGTGACCGTCCGCGACGTGCTGCTGGTGCCCGCGGGCTCGATTCCGCGCACGTCCAGCGGCAAGATCGCCCGGCGAGCCTGCCGGGCGGCCTATCTGGAGGGAACACTGCGGGGTGGTTACACCCAGCAAGCCTTCCCCGATGCACCGGAAGAGTAATTGCCAAGGGCGGCCTCGGACCGACCATTGATGCTCGGCGCCGACCTTCCCACGCCGAGCGTCGATTCACGGTACGCCCGGTACGCAGACAGGTAGCTTGAGGAATTGATGGCTGACAACGAGGGCACGCCCACCCAGACGACCGATACCCCGCCCGCGGAGCCCGTCACCGACGCGGCGGCCCCGGCCGAGTCCGCGAAGGGCGGCGGGCAGATCGACATGTCGGTGGCGGAGCTGCGTGAGTGGCTGCGGCGCTGGGTCTCCGACGCGACCGGACAGCCGATCGAGCAGATCACCGTGGACCGGCCGATGGAGGAGTTCGGGCTCGCCTCGCGCGACGCCATCGCGCTCGGCGGTGAGATCGAGGAACTGACCGGGGTGATGCTGAACGCGACCATCGTGTACCAGCATCCGACCATCGCCGCACTCGCCGAGCGGATCATCAACGGTGAGCCGGACGCGCCCGCGGACTCGTCCGATGACGCCTTCTACACCGCGGGCTACACGCCGGGCGAGGCACACGACATCGCCATCGTCGGTCTGTCGACCCGCCTGCCCGGCGCGGGCAGCACGCCCGAGTCGACGTGGCAGTTCCTCATCGGCGGCGGCGACGCGATCCGCGAACTGCCCGAGGGCAGGTGGGAGGAGTTCTCCAGCGACCCGATGGCGGCCAAGGCGATCGCCGAGGGCAACACGCGCGGTGGTTATCTCGACCAAGAGGTTGTGAAGGGCTTCGACGCGGAGTTCTTCGCGATGTCGCCCCTCGAGGTGGAGCGGGTCGACCCGCAGCAGCGCCTGATGATGGAGTTGACCTGGGAGGCTCTGGAACACGCCAGGATTCCGGCCAGCGATCTCAAGGGCGAGCAGGTCGGCGTCTTCATCGGCACTTCTACCAGCGACTTCATGCTGATCGCCGCGCTCGGTCTCGGCGCGGACGACCCGTCCACACCCGCCTCGGCCGCCGCGTACGGCTTGACCGGCAGTTCGTCGTCGATTATCCCGAACCGCATCTCCTACTTCTACGACTTCCGCGGCCCCTCCGTCGCGATCGACACCGCGTGCTCGTCCACGCTGGTCGCCGTGCACCAGGCGGTGCGCGCGCTGCGCAACGGTGACGCCGATCTGGCGCTGGCGGGCGGCGTGAACATGCTGTTGGCGCCGATGGCCACGCTCGGTTTCGATTCCGTCGGCGCGGTGGCGAAGAACGGCCGGATCAAGGCGTTCTCGTCGGACGCCGATGGCATGGTGCGGTCCGAGGGCGCCGGTCTGGTGGTGCTCAAGCGGCTCGCCGACGCCGAGCGCGACGGCGATCGCATCCTCGGTGTGGTGAAGGGCTCGGCGGTCAACTCCGACGGCCGCTCCAACGGCATCGTCGCCCCGAATCCGGACGCGCAGGCCGACGTGCTGCGTCGCGCCTACCGTGACGCGGGCATCCCGCCGTCCACCGTCGACTACATCGAGGCGCACGGCACCGGCACGCTGCTCGGCGACCCGATCGAGGCCGACGCGCTCGGCCGTGTGGTCGGTCGCGGCCGCGAGGCCGACAAGCCCGCGCTGCTCGGCTCGGCGAAGACGAACTTCGGCCACCTGGAGTCCGGCGCGGGTGCGGCCGGCTTGGCCAAGGTGCTCATGGCGTTGCAGCACAACGTCATTCCGCCGAACATCAACTATGCCGGACCGAACCCGTACATACCGTTCGACCAGGCACACCTGAAAGTCGTCACCGAGCCCACCGAGTTCCCGCGCTACAGCGGCACGGCCACCATCGGCATCTCCGGCTTCGGCTTCGGCGGTACCAACGCGCACGTCGTCGTCCAGGAGTACCTGCCGACCGTCGCAGGCCGGACGCAGGCTCCGTTCGCCGAGCTCGAGACGCAGTTGGGCGAGGATGTGCTGGACGACGAGACCACCGACCCGGTCGCGGAAGCCGACGCCGTCCTCGGCGCGGCCGAGGTGGCCGCCGTCGCGGTGGCTGCCGAGGTCGCCGACGTCGATGCGCCCCCGGCCGAATGGACCGCCGAGCGCACCGAGCCCCTGCCGCTGATCCTGCCGGTGTCGGGCTACCTTCCCTCGCGGCGCCGACGCGCCGCCGCCGAGCTGGCCGACTGGCTGGAATCCGAGGCTGGCGCGCGGACCCCGCTGGCCGACGTGGCGCGGTCGTTGGCCAAGCGCAGCCATTGGCGTTCACGCGGCGTCGTGCTCGCCAAGACGCACGAAGAGGCGGTCGCCGGAATGCGCGCGATCGCGGCGGGCAAGCCGGGCACCGGTGTGTTCACCGCCGACGCGCCCGCCGCCATGGGCCCGATGTGGGTGCTGGCCGGCTTCGGCGCGCAGCACCGCAAGATGGGCAAGCAGCTCTACCTGGAGAACTCGATCTTCGCCAAGGCCGTCGACGAGGTCGACGAACTGGTGCAGGATGAGGCCGGATACTCGGTGCGCGAGATGTTCCTGGACGACAGCCAGGACTACGACGTCGGCACCTCGCAGGTCGGCATCTTCACCATCCAGCTCGGCTTGGCCGCGCTGCTGCGCGCGCACGGCGCGGAACCCGAAGCCGTGGTGGGCCATTCCATGGGCGAGGTCGCGGGCGCGTACATCGCCGGTGGCCTGAACCTCGAGGACGCGGTCCGCGTGATCTGCGCCCGTTCCCGCCTGATGGGCGAGGGCGAGCAGATGATCAGCGACGACGACGTACGCAACATGGCGCTGATCGAATACAGCGCCGAGGACGTCGCGAACCTGCTGCCGGACTACCCGGATGTCGAGGTCGCGGTGTACGCGGCGCCGACCAACACGGTGATCGGCGGCCCGCAGGAGCAGGTCGCGGCGATCGTCGCGCAGGTGGAGGCGGCGGGCAAGTTCGCCCGCGTGCTGCAGACCCGCGGCGCGGGCCACACCTCCCAGATGGATCCGCTCCTCGGTGAGCTGGCCGCAGAACTGGCCGGGATCGAGCCGACCGGGCTGAAGGCCGGCCTGTACTCGACCGTGCACAAGGAAGAGTTCTTCCGTCCCGGCCACGACCCGGTCCACGACGAGGATTACTGGGTCAAGAACATGCGCCACAGCGTGTACTTCACCAACGCGGTGAAGCTCGCGGTGAACGCGGGGCACACCACCTTCCTGGAGCTGGCGCCGAACTCCGTTGCGCTGATGCAGGTGCTGGGCACCACCTTCGCTGCGGGCGTGCACGACGCGCAGCTCATCCCGACGCTCAAGCGCAAGGAGGACGAGTCCGCGGGCGTGCTCGCCGCATTCGCCCAGCTCTACGTGCACGGGCACAAGGTTGATCTGCCCTCGCTGCTGAGCACGGGTGACCACGCCGATATTCCGCGTACCACGTTCCTGCGCAAGGAGTACTGGCCGAAAGCCAGCATGTCCGTGGGCGGCAGCAGCCGGGTCCCCGGCGCGCACGTCGCCCTGCCGGATGGCAGGCACGTCTGGGAGGTGCAGGCGTCCTCGGTGACCGACCTCGCCGCGCTGGTCGATGCCGCGGCGGCACAGGTACTCAGCGATGTGTCGCTGGGCGCGTCGATCCCTCATGCGCCGATCCCGGCCACGGGCACGCTCACCACCACGCTCACTCCGCACCTCGGCGGCGCCTCGGTGCAGGTGCACGCCAAGGAGGGCAACAGCTTCCGGCTGGTGTTCGACGCCGTGGTGACCTCCGGCGCGCCGCTTCCGGAACCCGTTGTAGCCGAGCCGGTTCCTGCGGCGTCCGCGGAGACGCAGAGTGCCGCCGACATCGAGATCGTGGAGACCTTCGGCGAGCGGTGGGATCCGAACGGCACGCAGACCGTGGAGGAGCGGCTCGCGCTGATCGTCGCGGAATCCATGGGCTACGCGGTCGAAGATCTCCCGATGGAGATCCCGCTGATGGAACTCGGCCTGGATTCACTGATGGCCATGCGCATCAAGAACCGGGTCGAGTACGAGTTCGACATCCCGCAGTTGCAGGTCCAGGCCGTGCGCGACGCGAGTCTGCACGAGGTCGGCAAGGTGCTGCGCTACGCCATCGAGCACCGCGACGAGGTGCAGGCGATGGCCGACCAGCAGGCCGCCGACAAGGCCGCGGGCGGATCGGGTGAGCTGGCCGTCGACGCCGACTTCATGGCCGCGGCCAGGGAGGCGCTGGCCACCGGCGCCGACCCCATCGCCGCGGTGGCGGGTGCTGCGACCACGTCGCCGGACACGGGAACGCCCGGCAAGGCCACGCCGGAAACCGCTGCGCCCGCGACCGATGCGGCTCCCGCCGCGACCTCGGAAGCGTCTTCCGAAGATGACACGGCTCCTGCGGCGCAACCGACTGCCGAGCCCGCGCCGGTGCAGGCGGCTCCGGCCACACCCGCCGCGGTCTTCGGCGGCCAGGCGTCAGCCGCCGCGGAGGACGACGTCCCGCCGCGCGACGCCGCCGAGCGACTGACCTTCGCCACCTGGGCGGTAGTCACCGGCAAGTCCGCCAAGGGCATCTTCAACACGCTGCCGATCCTCGACGAGGACACCGCGGAGAAGCTGGCCGCGCGCCTGACCGAGCGGGTCAAGGCCGAGGTCACCGTCGATGACGTGCTCGACTGCGAGACCATCGAGCAGCTCGCCGACATCGTCCGCGACCTGCAGGACAGCGGCGCGGATGTGGACGGTTTCGTTCGTCCGTTGCGGCCGCGCGCGGAGGGCTCGGCCGCCGTGCCGGTGTTCGTGTTCCATCCTTCGGGTGGGAACACGCTGGTGTACGAACCGCTGTTGAAACGACTGCCTGCCGAAACGCCGATGTACGGCTTGGAGCGGGTCGATGGTTCGATCGAGGAACGAACTCGCCAGTACCTTCCTGAGCTCCGCAAGATTCAGGGTGACGGTCCGTTCGTGCTGTACGGCTGGTCGCTGGGTGCGGTGCTGGCTATGCAGACCGCGCAGTTGCTTCGTGCCGAGGGCGCGGACGTTCGTGTGGTCGGCCTGATCGACCTGGCCATCCCGACGCAGGGCGAGGACAACAGTCCCGAGGAGCGCGTGCGCCGGATCGAGCGCTATCAGGTGTTCGCGAAGAAGACCTACGGCGTCGACGGCGAACTGGACCGCGAACAGTTGGAGACACTGGCCGCGGCCTCCGACAATGAGCAGTTCAAGATGATCAGTGATCTGATCAAGATCAGCGGCACCAAGATTCCCGGCGGTGTGCTCGAACACCAGCGCACCTCGTGGATCGAGAGCCGTGAGCTGGCCAAGACCCAACCGTCCCACTACGAGGGCAATGTGGTGCTCTACCTCGCCGATCGCTATCACGACGGGATGATCGAGCTGGAGCCGCGCTTCGCCGACCGGCTGCCCAACGGCGGCTGGGACGAGTACATCCCGAATTTGGAGGTCGTCCACGTTGCGGGCGACCACTTGCAGATCATCGATGAACCGCGGATCGGGAAGATCGGGGCCGACCTGACCGCGAAGCTCGCCGCGATCGAGGCGAAAGGGGCCAAGTGAGCACTACTGCCGAAAAACTCGCCGACCTGCGCAAGCGACTGGAAGTAGCGCAGGAGCCTGCGGGTGAAGCGGGGGTGGCCAAGCGGGCGAAGAAAGGGATCCCCAGCGCCCGCGAACGGATCAACATGCTGCTCGATCCGGGCACTTTCATGGAAATCGGTGCGCTGGTGCGCAAACCGGGTGATCCCGCCGCGCTCTACGGCGATGGCGTCGTCACCGGGCACGGCTTGGTCGAGGGCAGGCCGGTCGCGGTGTTCTCGCACGACCAGACCGTCTACGGCGGTTCGGTGGGTGAGATGTTCGGCCGCAAGGTGGCCGGGCTCCTGGAGTACGCGGCCAAAGTCGGCTGCCCGGTGGTCGGTATCAACGATTCCGGCGGGGCGCGCGTGCAGGAGGCGGTGACCTCGCTGGCGTGGTACGCGGAGCTGGGGCGGCGCCAGGAGCCGCTGTCGGGTCTGGTCCCGCAGGTCTCGATCATCCTCGGCAAGTGCGCGGGCGGCGCCGTGTACGCCCCGATCAACACCGACGTGGTGGTGGCGACCGATGAGGCGTACATGTTCGTCACCGGTCCGAAGGTGATCCGCGAGGTCACCGGCGAGGATGTGAGCCTGGAGGAGCTCGGCGGCGCGCGCAGCCAGGCCGAGTACGGCAACATCCACCACGTCGCCAAGGACGAGGCGGCCGCGTTCACGTGGGTGCGCGAGTACCTGAGCTTTCTGCCGACCAGCTGCCAGGAGCTGGCGCCGATCGTGAATCCCGGCCTGGAGCCGCAGATCACCGACAGTGACTTGGAACTGAACTCGATCGTCCCGGATTCGGACAACGCCGGGTACGACATGCACGACATCCTGCTGCGGATCTTCGACGACGGCGCGTTCCACGAGGTCGGCGCGTCCGCGGGCCGCAACGTCGTCACCGGTTTCGCCCGCGTGGACGGACGCAGCGTCGGCGTGGTCGCCAACCAGCCGATGGTGTACGCGGGCGCGTTGGACGCGCGAGCGTCGGACAAGGCGGCGCATTTCGTGCGGCTGTGCGACGCGTTCGAGCTGCCGCTGGTGTTCGTGGTCGACACGCCCGGGTTCCTACCTGGTGTGGAACAGGAAAAGATCGGCGTCATCAAGCGCGGCGGCCGGTTCCTGTTCTCCTACGTCGAGGCGTCGGTGCCGAAGGTGACCGTGGTGATCCGCAAGTCCTACGGCGGCGGCTACGCCGTCATGGGATCCAAGCAGCTCGGCGCCGACGTGAACCTGGCCTGGCCCACGGCGCGGATCGCGGTGATGGGCGCCGAGAGCGCGGTCAGCCTGATCGGCGCTAAGCAGATCGAGGCGGCGCCGGAGGAGCAGCGGGCGGCGATTCGCCAGCAGATGATCGACTTCTACAACGCCACCGTGGCGACGCCGTGGGTGGCCGCTGAGCGTGGGTACATCGACGCGGTCATCGAGCCGGCGACGACTCGGCTGGAGCTGCGCAGGGCGCTACAGCTGTTGCGGGACAAGGCCGCAGTCCGCAACCCGCGCAAGCACCACCTGCTGCCGCTGTAGCGACACCGCAACACGATCGGGCCGCACCCGTTGGGGTGCGGCCCGATTCGCGTCTTGTGTGTCGAAAGATCAACCGACGCTGACGGATTCGATCACGACGTCGTCGACCGGCACATCCTGGTGCATTCCCGCCGACGACGTGGCGACGGCCGCGATCTTGTCGACCACGTCGGTGCCTTCGGTCACCGCGCCGAAGACGGCGTAGCCCCAGCCGGCCGGGTTGGGGGCGGAGTGGTTGAGGAAGTCGTTGTCGGAGATGTTGATGAAGAACTGCGCGGTGGCCGAATGCGGGTCGTTGGTGCGCGCCATCGCGACGGTGTACTTGGTGTTCTTCAGTCCGTTGTTCGCCTCGTTCTGAATCGGGTCCTTGGTGCCCTTCTGGCGCAGGCCGGGCTCGAAGCCGCCACCCTGGATCATGAAACCGGGGATGACACGGTGGAAGATCGTGCCGTTGTAGTGGCCGGAGTCCACGTAGTCCACGAAATTGCGCACCGTGTTCGGCGCTTTCTGATCATCCAGCTCGAGGACGATCGGCCCGTAGTTCGTCGAGAGATTCACCTTGGTCATACCCCCACCTTGCCACGCCGCCTCTCCGGGTCTTTAGGCCGTACAAGTTGGGTGGCGCGGGTTTGCGTTCAGGTCCTGCGTTGGGTGCCGCTGGGGTTTTGGGCGTTCCCGGTGAGTTACCCATGTTCTTGCGAAATCAGTTGGCCCGGTCATGGCTTTGGATAACTTTGGATAACTGGCCGGACACGCGCAAACCTGAGCACCGCCCGACGCGCGACCTCAACGCTGATCCGCCACCATGTGACTGGTATGCCCTAAAGACCCGGAGAGCTGGGGGAGACCGCTAGCATTGCCAACCGTGCCCGACGCCGCTACCGCTGTTCTGACAAAACCCCCCGCCGCCCCGGCGGTGAAACCGAACGATTTCCGGACCGCGCGTCTGATCGCGCTGGTCGCCGGGTTGCTCGGCGCGCTGTTCGCGCTGGCGACACCGTTCTTGCCGGTCACCCAGACGACCGCGGCGCTGAACTGGCCGCAGGGCGGAACGCTCGGCAACGTGCAGGCGCCGTTGATGTCGCAGGTCCCGATCGACCTCACGGCGACGATTCCGTGCGACACGATCGCCCAGCTGCCCGAGCGGGGTGGCATGCTGCTGGCCACCGCGCCGCCGCAGGGCGACCGGGCCGCGCTGGAGGCCATGTTCGTGCGGGTCTCGGAGAACTCGGTGGACGTGATCGACCGCAACGCGGTCGTGGTGTCGGCGGACCGCGGTCGGATGGGCGAGTGCACGTCGCTGAGCATCAGCTCGGATGCAGAGCGCACGTACGCGGTGTTCAACGGCCTCACCAGGCAGGTCGAGCGGCCGGTCGAGGGTGGGCCACCCGAGACGGTGACGGTGCCGGTGGAGGGCCAGCTGAGCGGCGATCTCCGGCCACAGGTGGTCGGAGTGTTCTCCGACCTGAAGGGCGCGGCGCCCGCCGGACTGGCGTTCCACATGAACGTGGACACCCGCTTCTCCTCCAACCCGACCGCGATCAAGCTGATCGCGATGATCGCGGCGGTGCTGTGCACGCTGGTAGCGCTGGCGGTGCTGGCCCGGCTCGACAGCGGTGACGGGCGCGGGCACCGCCGGTTCCTCCCGGCGAACTGGCTGAAGCCGACCTGGGCGGACGGTGCGGTGGTCGGCACGCTGCTGCTGTGGCATTTCGCGGGTGCGAACACCTCCGACGACGGCTACATCCTCAGCATGGTGCGGGTGGCGCCGCACGCGGGCTATATGGCCAACTACTTCCGCTGGTACGGCGTGCCGGAGGCGCCATTCGGCTGGTACTACTACGTGATCCAGGTCTTCTCGGAGATCTCCACGGCCAGCCCGTGGGTGCGGTTGCCCGCGCTGGCGTGCGCGATCCTGTGCTGGCTGGTGATCAGCCGTGAGGTCGTGCCGCGCCTCGGCCGCGGCGTGCGCACCAGCAAGGTGGCGCTGTGGACCGGCGGCTTGGTGTTCTTGGCGTTCTGGCTGCCGTTCGACAACGGTCTGCGCTCCGAGCCGATCGTCGCGCTCGGCGCGCTGCTGACCTGGGTGTCGCTCGAGCGGGCCATCGCGACCGGTCGACTGCTGCCCGCCGCGGTCGCCGTGCTGGTGGCGGCGTTCACCCTGGCGGCCGCACCGACGGGCCTGATGTGCGTCGCGGCATTGCTGGCCGGCATTCGGCCGCTGGTGCGCATCGTGGTGCGCAAGCACCGGCATTTCGCCGCCGAGGGTATCGGGCGGTGGGGTTCGACGCTGCCGCTGCTCGCGCCGATCGCCGCGGCCGGTTTCCTCGTGCTCACGGTGGTCTACAGCGATCAGACCTTCTCGGGCATCCAGGAGGCCAACCGGGTGCGCCAAGTGACCGGGCCGAACCTCGCCTGGTATGAGGACTACCTGCGCTACTACTACCTCTTCGTGGAGACTGTCGACGGCTCGCTGTCGCGCCGCTTCGCCTTCCTGGTGATGCTGCTGTGCCTGTTCACCACCATGCTGGTGCTGCTGCGGCGCAGGCAGGTGCCCGGCATCGCGAGCGGGCCGACCTGGCGGCTGATGGGCGTGGTCTTCGGAACGATCTTCTTCATGATGTTCAACCCGACCAAGTGGACCCACCACTTCGGCGCGTACGCGGGTATCGCGGGCTCGCTGGCGGCGGTCACGGCGGTCGCGGTCTCGGCGAGCGCACTGCGGGCGCGCAAGAACCGGGCCATATTCCTGGCCGGGTTGCTGTTCGTGCTCGCGGTCGCCTTCTCCGGCATCAATGGCTACTGGTATGTGTCCAGCTTCGGCGTGCCGTGGTTCGACAAGCGGATCTCGCTGTACGGCTACCAGTCGAACACGCTGATGCTCATGCTGTTCGGGTTGGCACTCGCGCTGGTCGCCTGGTACGCGCTGCGCGAGGACTACACCGAGCCGCAGCCGTCGGCGAAGACGGCGCGGGGCAGACGGATTCGCCGGTTCGCCGCGATCCCGCTGACCGTGGTCGCCGCGGCGATGGTGGCGCTGGAGGTGCTCTCGCTGGTCAAGGGCGCGGTGTCGCAGTATCCGGCGTACTCGCTGGCCCGCTCGAACATCGACGCGCTCGGCGGCAGCACCTGCGGCCTGGCCAACGACGTGCTGGTGGAACCGGACCCGAACGGCGGCAGGCTGGAGCCGATCATCGATCCGGCGCATCCGCCGACCGATCCGGCCGATCCGCTGGCCGGTGTCGACCCGATCGGCTTCGATCCGAACGGCGTGCCAAACGATCTGTCCGCCGACAGCGTCGAGGTGAAGCCGGGCACCGGCAACACCTCCACCCAGTCGGTCGGCGCCGCGTTCGCCGAAGGCCAGAGCGCGGGCACCGGCGGCGGTCAGGGCGCGCGCGGCGTCAACGGCAGCACCGTCGCCCTTCCGTTCGGCTTGGACCCGGCGACCACACCGATCCTCGGCAGCTACCAGAACGGCGTGCAGCAGCCCGCGAGCGTCACCTCGAGCTGGTACCAGCTGCCCGCCCGTTCGGCGGACACACCGCTGGTGGTGATCTCGGCCGCGGGCCGCATCCTTTCCTTCGACGACACCGGCGCGATGAAGTACGGCCAGTCGTTGACCGTCGACTACGGCAAGCGCCTGCCCGATGGCAGCGTGCAGAAGCTCGGCACCTACCTGCCGCGCGATATCGGTCCGTTCCCCTCCTGGCGCAATCTGCGCGTGCCGCTGGACGAGATCGCGCCGGACGCCGACACGGTGCGCATCGTCGCGAACGACCCGATCCTGATCGGTGACCAGTGGCTGGCGTTCACCCCGCCGCGGATGCCGAAGCTGCAATCGCTCAACAGCGTGCTCGGTTCTCAGCAGCCGATCCTGCTGGACTGGGCGGTGGGTCTGCAGTTCCCGTGCCAGCGGCCGTTCGACCACGAGAACGGCGTGGCCGAGGTGCCCGGTTACCGCATCCTGCCGGACCGCCCACTGGCCATCAGCTCCACCAACACCTGGCAGGCCGAGGAGTTCGGCGGTCCGCTCGGCTTCGCCCAGATGCTGGCGAAGTCGGTGACGGTGCCGACCTATCTCGAGAACGACTGGGCGCGCGACTGGGGTTCGCTGGAGCGCTACGACCGGTACGACCGCAACGCGGTCCCGGCCGAACTCGACACCGGAACGGCGACCAGGTCGGGCCTGTGGTCGCCGGGCCAGCTGCGGGTGTTCTGAGACCCATTCGGCTACCCCGAATACGCGGCCGCTGCGCTGCTGACAATTCTGCGCGGCGGCCATCCGCCACATCGCCCGCAGCCAACTATACACACTCAAGTGTGTATAGTTGGCGTATGACTCGGCTCAATGTGTATGTTCCCGACGAACTGGCTGAGCGCGCCCGTGAACGGGGGCTCAACGTGTCCGCGCTGACACAGGCCGCGATTCTCGCGGAACTGGAAAAGAACGCGACCTCGGCTTGGCTGGCCGAGGTCGAAGACGACCGCCCCGTGGTATCGCATGAGGCCATCCTTGCCGCCCTCGATTCCGCGCGGGACGAGTTCGGCCGGTGACCGATTCCGAACAGATCGTTCTCGATGCCAGCGCCATGGTCGATGTCCTTGTGCGCAACGATCGCACGTCCGCCGTAAGCGCGAGGATAACGACGACGGTCATGCATGTCCCAGCCCACTTCGACGCCGAAGTTCTCTCCGCACTGGGGCGACTGAACCGAGCGGGCGAGCTGACCGACACCGACGTCGAGACCGCGCTCAGCCGCCTCGCCCGCGCGCCACTGACGCGCCATCCGCTACTGAACCTGACCATCGGTGCTTGGGCTCGGCGGGCTGCGATCAGGCTGACCGACGCTCTCTATGTCGAACTTGCCGAACAGCTGGACATGCCGCTGGTCACGACGGACGCACGGTTGGCTCGAGCATCCTCGCGTGCCGAGGACATCCGCGCTGTGGTGGAACAGCGAGAATGAGCTCATCGTGTTTCTCACCGAGCCAGGCGACGGAATCGAGCAGATCGACGAGTACCGGCTCTCCGAAGGCCGGTATCACCTTGTGTGCCTGCATACTCGTCGACTGACGGTGGACGTGCCGATACCCATCGACGTCGCTTTCGGCGAGCTGAGTACAGGTTAGGAGCCCATACCCGAACACAGGGCCGCCGCGCAGGTAATCCCTGCGCGGCGGCCCTGCCGTTTGTTTCCGGTGCGATACCGGGCGCTCAGACCTTCAGACGAAGCCCGAGCTCGCGCCGGAGCACCTCTTGCGAGGGGAGGCGGTTGAGCACCCGCAGCACCGCAGGCCGCAGCTCCCGTTGTTCCTCTTCGCTGAGCAGTCCGACAAGATCGCGCAGATCCATATCATCGAATGCCGTTGTCATAAATCCCAGATTAAGGCCACGAGGCCGATTCGTCCTGCGATGCATCGCCACAGGTGGGAGCATGTTTTCAGACCGTACAACCGGTTTTCGGTCCGGCGTTGTCGTAGCCCTTGCTCGCCGAGTAATCGTCCATCCGTGCGGCAACTGCCCAGCTTCCACGGCGCTGACGATTCGCTGCACAAGGCCTGAGTCCCGTGCGTAGTCGAAGCGGACCGCTCCCTCGGCGCACCGAAAGCCGCACGGCTCCAAACGTGCCAGTGGCCTGACAGACCGAGCCGAATGCGCCGTAACAGCAACGCGGGGCGCACGTTTCGTGCGCCCCGCAGTTGGTCAGCGGATTCGGATGGGGTCGTCGTTGGCCAGCCCGTTGCGGGTCTCGACGGTGACGTCGATGGTGGCGGGTCCGGCGTTCGGGTCGTACGGGGTGAATCTTTCCAGCGAACCCCAGTCCCGCGTCCAGTCGCGGTCGAGATAACTCGGGACGGTCTGCGACTTCAGCAGCAGGCCGGTCCAGCCGAGGGGTCCACCGCCGATGTCGTCCTGCCAGGCGTTGGAGGCGTCGGAGCCGACGCGGTCGGGCAGGATCCGCCAGTTGGGGATCTCGGCGACGCCGTCCTTGTGGTCGAACGGCCGCTGGCACGGAAAGGCGAGGCCGACGTGCCAGTCGAGCAGTACCGGGTCCTGCGATCCGACTATCGAATTCAGGGTGGCCAGTTTGGGCAGGCGAGGCGGGGTGACGGCCAGCCACTGTTTGGGGGTGATGTCGTTGTCGATCGCGACCAGCCGTACCGCATTCACCTCGATAGGCAGTTGGTCCAGCGGCACGCGCAGGTTGCGCCAGGACGGCGCGGGTCCGATGTCGAGCGGATCGATCGAGCCGAGTGTGCGCACATCCCCGTTCTGGTCGCGCACGCCGTACTCCAGATGCAGTTCCTGCCCGTAGGTGAGGACACCGTCGGCGTCGACCGACCGGATGCGGCCCGCCGCGGCGATCGCGAGCACCCGGTAGGCGGGGTCGTAGCGCATGCTGTCGGTCAGGTCGAGCCGGTACCACTGCGTGGTCAACTTTGCCTGCTGCTGCTCGCTGTCCTGGTAGCTGCCGAGCACCGGCGTCTTGGCCGGGTCCAGGCCGAACGGCAGCGCGACGGTGCTGCCGTTGACGCCTGCCTGCTCGCTGGTGCCGCCACCGGTGCCGGCGCCGGTGGTCTTGGTGGTCTTGTTGTCGGAGTCTTTCTCCACCGAGTTCGCGCCACCGCTGACCGTCTCCTCGGCGTCGGCGGTGAGGTCGCGAGCGATCCCGTTCGGCGTGAATCCCGTATTCTGCGCGGACAATCCGTCCGCGGGTGCGCCGGTGTAGGGCTGCAACTGCGAGTCCGCGGTGTCGGTTTCCACCAGGACCTCGTTGGCCATGGCGCACGAATCGCCTTGTACCGTTTCCACGTTCGATTTGGTGATCGAGTACGCGGGATACTGGGTGGCCGCGGCCTTGGTCAGCGAGGCGACCTCGAAGATCACGAGCAGAGCAGCCGCGATGGTCAAAGGCGCCGAGGCCCACCGATCGAAACGACGTGGCGCGGTGGCACTCTCCCGCCGATACGGCTCGCGATAGTGCTGCCAGATCGCCACCAGCAACGCGACGCCGCTGAGCCCCAGGAACAGCGTGGACAGTCCCTTGCCCGCGATCAGCGGCGCCTTGTCCCACCACGGCACGCCGTAGCTGGACACGTACCACCACCCGTTCGACCCGGTGAAGGTCACCGCGAGCAGGAACAGCACCGCGGCCGCGAACAGCGAGCGGTTGCGCGGCGAGCGAATGCCGGTGGTGCCCACAGCGACCGCCGCGAGCGCGGCGAGCGACCCAGCCAGTCCGGCGTACACGCCGAAGTGATGCGTCCACTTGGTGGGGGTGAACATCATCAGGAACAGCGATGCGAACACGATGCCGAGAATGCGCACCGACGGGCCGCGTGAGGTGCCGGGAATGCGTCCCTTGCGCAGCACCTGCAACACGCAGACCAGCAGGCACAGCAGCATCACCAGCACGCCGAACCGCCGCGCCAGCGAGCCGTCCGGTGACAGCATCAGCAGCGAGTCCCAGCGGGTGCGCTCGTCGAACCAGGCCACGTTCGGGCCGACGATCGCGCGTACCCTGGTGGCCTCCAGCACGGTCGCCAGGGTCTGGTCGGCGAAGATCACGATGAGCACCAGCGTTCCCGCGGCGAGTCCTGGCGCGAGCAGCGCCGCGAGCCGGAAGACCGTGCCCGCTCGGGACGGCTTCCGCACGTCGGCGCGGGCGTTCACCGCGGCGGCGGCGCCTGCGGAACCGGCGGCGGCCGCGTCGGCGTCCGGCCCGGTCCGCGTCGGCACGGCGCCGCGCGCACGTTTGACGAGGATCAGCAGCACCGGACGCGAACCCGCGATCAGCGCCGCGATGCAGATCAGGCCGGTGGGGCCGGCCGCAAGCGAGAAGGCGGCGATCAGAACGGCCACCGCGGCGGGCAGCAGTCGGCCGGTGGCGATGGCGCGTTCGATCGAGCACCAGGTGAGCAGCGCGCCCGCCGCGATCAGCGGCTCAGGACGCAGACCGTTGTCGTAGGGCAGCCAGAACGCGAGGAACACCAATCCCGCCGTCCACAGCGCTACCTTGTTGCGCCGCACCCGCGCGCCGAGCCGCGGCAGCACTTCCCGGCTGATCACCAGCCAGCAGACGATTCCGGCCGCCAAGGTAGGCAGGCGCATCCAGAGACTGGCGTCCGAGATCCCGGACATCCATGCAAGTACCTCGTAGGACCATCCGAACGGAGCCTCGGGTACCGCGAACCAGCGGTAGTAGTTCGCCATATAGCCCGCGTGCTCCGAGGCACGCGCCATGTTCAGGATGTAACCGTCGTCGGAGGTGTTGGCTCCGATGACGTGCCACAGCACCAGCGTGCCGAGCACCACGCCGTCCGCGGGCGTGACCCGCCACCAGTGCGCGGGCAGGAACCGCCGCGGCCTGCGGCCGTCGCTGGTGTCGAGCAGATGCAGTGCGACCAGTGCGATCAGCGTGAACACGGCGGCGGCGATCATCGCCGCCAATTTCGGTGGCGTCGGCGTCGAGGAGAAGCGGGAGTCGATGTCCGCCTGCACCCGCGCGCCGTCCAGACGACCGGCGTCCAGGTCGGTGAACACGCCCACCACCTGCGGCCGGATGTCCCGCCCCACCGTGGACCGGAACGGCGTCCCGTCCTGCCTGGACACCCCGGTGAGTTCCGCGGTCGTCGCGGCCGCGGTGGACTCGACGGTGAGCGTCGCGCAGGACCCGACCTCGGCCAGTGGCGCCGACAGCAGCGGAACATCGCGCAGCACCACCGAGAGCACACCGTCGGCCACCGAGACGACCAAGCCCTTGGTCGCCGCCTGGCCGGACGCCATCGGAACGGTGGAGAGCATGGTGCCCGCGCCGACCGCTCCCGTGAGCGAGCAGGGCAGCGTCGCGCTGAACCGCAGGGGCTCGTAGGACACCAACGGCGCCGCCACGCTCGTCGCGCCGGACTGGGGCCAGTCCAGGCTCGCCCGGTCCTGTCGCACCGGCAACAGCGGGGTCAGCAATGCCAAGAGGAAGCCGAGGAGCCCTGAGACGAGGGCGATCCATCGGTTACGGGTGAACGCTCGAGAAGCTCGGTCCGGTCGCACGGTGGTTGATGCTAGCTACCGCCCGGTGTGACCCGAACTACCGCAGCGTGTGAACGTCCCACAGCCAGACGTCCTCGACCCGGGTCGGTGCGAATCCGAGCAGCTGTGTGACGGTTTCCCGCAGCACGTCGCCGTTCGCGGTCGGTGGCAGCACCAAGACGTCGGCCTGCCAGAACCGCAGGTCGGTCAGCGCGCGGGCGCGGGTGTCCGCGTCGATCCGCGGCACCACCCCGGTGTCCTGCGCCTGCACCAGCAGTGCGGTGGTCGGGCGGGTCTCCGGGCCGTAGATGCCTTTCTTGGTGGCGCCGGTCGGTCCGACGAAATAGCCGCCCGCCAGCGGGAAGGAGAAATCGGCGTCGGCCTGCCAGCGCAGCGCCCGCGCGTCCGGCGGTCGCGGCGGCGGCACCATGACCACCGAGCCGGCTCCGACGTAACGCCGGACCGTTCCGTCGGCGAAGAAATCCGGTGTCGGCGCCCGATCGATCACCGGGAGGATGGTCGGAGTCAGCGGCAGCAGCGCGCACGTGACCGCGGCAAACCAGGCCAGCGGCTGCCAGTCCGCCTCCGACTGCCGCCAGGTCGTCACCGCACGTTCGATGGCCAGCGCGAGTACCGCCGCGATGGCCGGGATCGCGGCCATGCTCAGCCTGCTCTCCAGCACCGTGTTCAGCAGCGGCACCTGTTCGGCCCACCGCCACGGCAGATCGATGCCGGTGGGCTGCTTGCCGATGGTGGCGACCGTGCCCAGCGACAGCACCCCGAAGACCGCGATCACCACGGCCGCCGCCCGCACCACCCGGTCGCGCCACAGCAGCACCACCGTCAGGACGACGAAGAGCAACAGCGGCCACCCGAAGTACGCGTTCTGCTCGGTCGGATTGATCGCCACGTTCTGGCCGGGAGCGAATACACCGCCCAATGATTCGGACGGGAACTGCACCATCGCCTGGAGATCGTTGCCCATCGGGCCGTGGTCGATCGAGCGGTAGCTCTGCGGACCGAAGAACTGCCACCACAGCGGAATCTCGGTGAGCGCCAGCGTGATCATCGCCGCCAGGGCGAGGGTGGGTGCGACCCCGCGTACGACGCGCAGCGCGGCGCCCGGTGTGTGCAGGTAGTAGACGAGGGCGAACAGTCCGAAGGCGAGGGCGAAGATCAGCAGCGGTTCCTCGCCGAGCGCGATCTGCAGCGCGACCAGCAGTCCCAGCGCCACCGCGTCACGAACCCGCCTGCGCGGCCGATCCGGTCCGATCCCGCCCGCCTGCCGCGCCATCCGGATGACTCGTCCCGCGATGACCGGGAGCAGCAGCAGGACGACGAAATTCGGATGCGCGTTCGCGTGCGAGATCATCCCGGGGGCGAAGCCGCAGAAGAGGCCGCCGATCACCGCCGCGGCCCGCGCGTCGACGAGTTCACGGTGGAACAGCCGGTACCAGGCGAACGCCGTCCCGGCCAGGCCGAGGGTGAGCACGAGCACGAACGTGACAGTGGGCCCGAACAGCAGGGTGACCGGTGTGAGCGGCACGCCGACGCCGAACATGGCCGTATTGGCCATCATGTTCACCCCGGCCGGGAAGTTCTGCAGGTCGGTGCCGAGCGGGTTCGCCAAGTTGGCCACCGCGTGCGCGGTGACCGCGAAGAACCATTCCCACATCGTCTGGTCCTGACCGCTTTTGATCAGGTACCCGCTGTCGGTGTTGCGCCATTGGCCCGACAGCACCGTGGCGGCCAGCGCCAGATAGCCGACGGCGACGAGCAGATCGGCGCCACTGAACCGGATGCGTAGAAGCCGCCGCGTGCGCACAGGTTCGGTGCGCACTCCGCCCGTCGTCGTGGCCGCGACCGCCGATTCCGCCCACTCGGCAGTTTCGACGTCCTGTGTCTGTGTCACGTGCAGAATCTCTCCTCGCCAGCGCTGGTTCAGCCGCCCACCGTTACCGACCACGCCGTGCGTGGACCCACAAACGGAGGGGTTATCCACTGCGCGGCGGGTTCAACCTCCGCGCAGGTCGCGGCTTCCGGCGAGGAACCGGTCAGCGGCGCACCGTGATGAGGGTGAACGGGCCGATATCGCTCGTGGTGAAGCGCGGGTCGGCGAACAGTTCCTCGGGGAAGCTCACCGTGTAGCGCGCCACGTTCGGGTCGTTCGGGTACACGTCCTTGGCCAGTCGCAACGTGTAAGCGTCGCCACTGCGCCGGAACAGGAACGCGTCCGGCGCCCGCCACGGGCTGGTCGCCAGGGCGTCGTGCAGCTCCTGCGGCGTCTTCAGCTTGCTCCAGCGCTCGATCGTCGCCGCGCGGCCCGCGAAATCGGCGAGCGGGTTGGCGTAGTGCGAGGTGAGCGCCTGGAAGCCGAGGTACGGGTAGAAGGCCAGGAAACTGGTGTCGGCCGTGAGTACCACCGTGTCCGAGCGTGGGCGTCCGGTCTGCGCAGTGAGCGCCGCGTCCACGTCGCGGTAGAACGAGACCGCAGAGGGCGCCCGTTTGTCGGCGCGCTGTCCGTCGCCGTCCGTGTCGGTGTAGGCGGTGGTGATTTCCGTCGCAAGGATGTGGGGGATCTCTTGGGTGAAGGCCAGTGCCGCGACCGTCGCGACGACGATCGCTACCAGCCGGAACCGGGCGGGCTCGTTCAACGCCTGGTAGATCGCCCGCGCACCTTCCACGAACCCGAACGTGCCCGCGACCGCGAGCAGCACCAGCAAGACCGGCTCCAGCCGGAACGACAGCAACGTGGTGCCCGCCACCGTCGCCGCCATGGACAGCAGCGTCCACAAGTAGATCGCCGCAACCCCGATCCCCAACGCCTGTGCCCGGCGCGACGACGCGGCGCGCAGCACCAGCCACACCGTGCCGATCAGGCACAGCGCACCCAGCGGGGAGAACTCGAACATGGGCAGCGGCAGCTCCGAACCCGCTTCCGGCAGATAGTGCAGGGCCGTACCGGAACTCGGGGTGGCGCTGCGCAGCGCCTTCGCCAGGTATGGCGCCCACACGACGAGCGCGATCAGTCCGGCGATCGCCCCGATCACCGCCAGACGCACCAGCGGCGGCACCGCCGCGCGCCAGGAACGATCAGTGCCCGTCGCGGCGGTACGGCGTGGATGGTCGGCGGCGCGCTGCGCACGCACCGCGAGCACGGCCGCCAGCAGGCCCATCAGGCCTATCGCGAAGGCAGCCACAAGGAAGTAGAGGGTGTAGAAGGTGGCCGCCAAGCCGAGGATCAGCCCGGTGCCGATCACCGCGCCCCAGCCACCGGCAGTGTGCGGCTCGGGTTCCTGCTCCGTCATGCCCGGCCGGACCTGCTCCAGTGGCCGGTACAGCGCGCCCCAGGCGAGCACGAGCGCGGGCGGGAGCAGCAGCACGATGACGGCGCTGTATGCCTCCGGCGCGGCGTACGCCAGCGTGACCGCGGTGCCGGCCGCCGTGACGCCCACCGCCCAGTCCGCGCGAATCAGCTTCGACCACAGCACCAGCGCGACGACCGCGGCCACCGCGAGGAACCCGATCGCGTATGGCTTGAACACCTCCCAGCCGTCCATCCCGAGCAGATTCGCCACCCGCCCGCCGATCCAGAACCAGCCCGCCGGGTACATCGGCGGCAGCTGGGCGTACGTCATGTCGCGCAGCGCGGCGGAGTCGGTGAGCCGGGTGAGGAACTCGGTGCGGAACTCCTGGTCGACCGAGACCCCGAACAGGTACAGCTTGGTCGCCGCGAGCGGCATGCCCAGCGTGACCGTGACGAACGTCGAAATCCCGACCCAGGACAGCAGTTTCGCCACCCACGGCCACTTGTGCAGTCGCAGCAACGCGATCGCCGCCGCGAGCAACGCCGCCGCGGCGACCTGTCCTACCGTGGTCAGCGCCCGCGTCACGTTCGAGGAGTTGAAGGCTGGCCACTGCACCATCGAGAACGCGACGAGCCCGACGGCGGCCACCACGGCGGCGACGATCGCCGCGAGTGCGGCCTCCCCGAGGCCGGTTGCGATCTGCCGCACCAGCAGCGCCGTCCGCCCTGCTGCCGGGTCCGGATCGGTGGATCGGGGCGGCGCCTCGCCCGTCGCGGTGACCGTGCTCAACGGACCGCTCCGCGCTCGTCGCACTCGATTACTCGCATGGCGCCTCCGGATTCACTGGGGTCGACTCCGTCAGACGATAGGTGCCCGCGCGATCGAGGATCACGCGGGCACCGGGTCCGAAACTGATCGATCAGATGGGCAGCCTGCGGAAGATCGAACGCGGGATGTGCCGCAGGATCATCATCACGTAGCGGAAGGTGCCCGGCGCCCAGACCAGTTCCTTGCCCTTCTGCGAGGCCGAAACCGCCAGCACCGCGACGTCCTCTTTGTCGACGGTGAGGGGGGCCTCTTTGACGTGCGCCGAGAACTTGGTCCGCACCATGCCGGGCCGGAGCACCAGCACGCGCGGGCCGTGCGGGCGCAGCGCCTCGCCGAGACCGAGGTAGAAACCGTCCAGCCCGGCCTTTGTCGACCCGTAGACGAAGTTCGAGCGCCGTACCCGCTCACCGGACACGGAGGACATGGCGATGATCCGCCCGAAGCCCTGCGCCTTCATCTTCTCGCCGACCAGCACGCCGACCGAGACAGCGGCGGTGTAGTTGATCTGGGCGACCTGCACCGCCTTGCGCTGGTTCTGCCACAGTTCTTCGGGGTCGCCGTCGAGCGCGAAGGCGACGATGGCGACGTCCACATCGCCCCCGTCCCACGCGGCGTCGATCACCTTGGGGTGGCTGTCGGTGTCCAGCGCGTCGAAATCGATGACATCGACCTGGCTCGCACCCGCGGCCTTCATCTGGGCGACCGCGCCCTCGCGCAGCGGATCACCGGGCAGCGCCGCGAGGATGATGCGCGCGGGCCCCTTCTTCAGGTACTCCGCGCAAATTGCCAAGCCGATCTCCGAGGTGCCACCCAGCAGGAGAATCGACTGCGGGTTACCAACGGCATTGATCACTGCAGCTCCAGCCTTCTCGCCATATCGGACATGAAAACGCCTGTGGGATCGACGCTTCGGCGGACTTTGATCCACTCGTCGATCCGCGGGTACATCTGGTGGAAGGTCTCCGCGGTGGTGCGTGAGTCCTTCGCCGTGTACAGCCGCCCACCGAACTCGAGCACCCGCCGGTCCAGCTCGCCGACCAGTTCGTTGAGGCCCGGCTTGATCGGGAAGTCGACGCAGATGTTCCAGCCCGGCATCGGGAAGCTCAGCGGGGCCTGGTTGCCCGGGCCGAACAGCTTGAACACGTTCAGCGCCGAGTAGTGCCCGGACGCCTGGATGTCGATGATGATCCGCTTGAACTCCTCGACCGCCTCGGTCGGCACCACGAACTGATACTGCAGGAACCCGTTGGAACCGTAGCCGCGGTTCCACTCCGCGATCATGTCCAGCGGGTGATAGAACTGCGTCAGGTTCTGCACCTTGCCGGTGTAATTGCCGCCCATCCGGAAGTACGCCTCGCCGATGGACATCAGCGTCAGCTTGTTCATCGTCCAGTTCGGGAAGATGTCCGGCACCGTCATCAGCTGCGGTGCGTCGAACTTCAGCGGCTTGCTGCGCAGCCGCTTCGGCAACTCGTCCAGCTTCGCCAGCCTGCCGCGGGTGATCGTGGCCCGGCCCAGCTTGGGCAGCGGGCTGATCACGTCGAACCAGGCGCTCGAGTAGGTGTAATTCGCCTCGCTGCCGTCGCTGTGCGCCGCGATGGTCTCGTCGAGCGTGGTGGTCTTGACGCCGTCGTTGAGGAAGTAGGCGGTCTCCGTCGGCGCCATCTCGATGGTCGCGCGCAGGATGATGCCGGTGAGCCCGTTGCCGCCGACGGTCGCCCAGAACAGCTTGGCGTTGCGCTTCGGCGTGATGTGCTGCACCTGCCCGTCGGCGGTGAGCAGCTCGATCGAGCGCACGTGGTTGCCGAAGCTGCCCTCGCTGTGATGGTTCTTGCCGTGGATATCGGAGGCGATCGCGCCGCCGATGGTCACCTGGCGGGTGCCCGGTAGCACCGGCACCCAGAGCCCGAACGGCAGCGCGGCCTTCATGAGCTGGTCCAGGCTGACGCCGCCGTCCACGTCCACCAGCCGGGTATCACGGTCGATCCGGTGGATGTTGTTCAGCGCGGTCATGTCGACGACCAGCCCGCCCGCGTTCTGCGCGTGGTCGCCGTAGGAGCGGCCGAGGCCGCGTGCGATCACGCCGCGCCGCAGGTGGGCGGGCTTGCCGTCGTTGTCCTCGGCGACCATGGCGACTGCCTTCGCGATCAGTTCGGGATCGCTGGTCGAGAGCACTTCGGAGGAGGTGGGTGCGGTGCGACCCCACCCGGTCAACGTGCGGGTACGCGTCGGAAGGGTGAACGCGTTCCGCGCTTCGGAGCCGTCGTTCGTGACGCCGGCGCCGTTCCCGGTTGTCGTGGTGGCGGTCGGAGCTTTCGTGGACATCGGCATAGAGGCTACAGGTATGACGCCGGATCCGGTCGCGGTCGCTATACCCACGGGTAGTGACGTACACGTCGGTTTAGAACCGAATCCATGTCGCGACCCGGTCGGCGCTACGCTCGTCGGCGTGCAAGCCGAACCCCACCTGCCGCTTCCGGCCGAGCTGCCGTTGGTCGACGAGCCCGCCGGCGCGAGCGACGGGCCCGAAGGAGGCAGCGTGCGTAACCACGTAGGGCCCCGGGAGCGCCGAGTCGGACACAGCACGGATGTCGACCTCAAGACACAGATCTTTCGGTTCACCCTCACCGGCGGGTTCTCGGCCGTCGTCGACTACGGGCTCTACAGCCTGCTGCTCAACCTGGTCGGCCTACCGGTCAGCGTCGCCAAGTCGATCGGCTTCGTGGCGGGCACCACGACGGCATACCTGATCAATCGCCGGTGGACCTTCCAGGCACCGCCCAGCCGGATCCGCTTCCTCGCGGTCGTCGCGCTCTACGCGCTCACCTTCGCGGTGCAGGTCGGCATCAATGCGGTGCTCTACCACGCCTTCGACGAGGTCTGGTGGCGCCAGCCGCTGGCCTTCGTCGTCGCCCAGGGCACCGCGACGGTGATCAACTTCGTTGTCCAGCGCCTGGTCATCTTCAAGATCGGGACCGATCGATCGGATGCGGAGTCCGAAGCGGTCAGCGGGTGAGCATGGCTTCGGCCGGCTTCGTGGTTCCGGGCTTTGGCGCCGAAGTAGTCGCCGCCCTTGGCGCGGATGTTGTCGGTGCCCCATTCGCGCTGCTCCCGTGCGGCGGGGACCAGGTGCGGGATGTGCTTGCGGCAGTGGATGTACGCCTCTTCGACGTCGACAACCACCCAGTGCTGCGCGATCCGGCCCTTGTGGTTGGACGGTAAGTCGGTCACGGCCCCGCGCAGCGCGGGGTCGGCGACGATCCGTGCCGAACCGTTGATGTGCAGTCCGATGAGATCCTGCACGAAATCGATCAGCAGAATCCCGACGTGCGGGTTCTCCAGGATGTTGCCAAGACTGGCCATCACGCCATTGCCACGGTATTCCGGGTAGGTGATCGTGCGTTCGTCGATGACGTGCAGGAAGCCGGGAAGTCCGGCACGAAAACTCGCGTCGCATTCGCCCTGCCGGTCCGCGGTGGCGATGAAGGCCATATCCATCCGGCCGATGAATTCGATCATCTCGGCATTGAGCCGGTTCAGCACCTGATCGTCGTAGAACCGCTGGGCTCGGTCCTGCGTGCCGTATCTTTCCTGCAGTTCGCGCTCGCCGTAGCCGCCGCTGTGTGTACCGGGCATCTCCGCCCCTCTGGTCGCTGGAATCAGGATCCACGAGGCTCGACATCGAACCGCGGTCGCACCTCGCCAATTTTAGATGAAAACCACACGGCAAAACTTCGAAATCAACGTTGAGAATGCACTGAATCGACCCGTGGCGCAAGGGTTTCGGAAGATTAGCTAAAAGCCGACCGGCCGGGATTGTCTAGGCTCGTTCAATTGTCCGCCAGCCGCGAAGATCTGGGTCTCATGATTGCTGGCTACGCAGTCGCACCGCCGCCCCACTTCTCGAGCACAGCGAGGTCGAGCATTGCCCAGCTGCCCAGCTCATGTCCGAGTGGCGTTGTGTGTGCCATGAAGAGCGAGCAGGTCCGTCCGCAGAGAACCCCTGAGGGCGGTTCAACCCCGATACCGCAAATACCGCGGCACGCAACCCATCGGCCCCACTCCGATTTTCGAGCGAAGCGAGACCGAGCATCTACCGTTCGCGGCCCGGCTCGCGTCCGAGCGGCCGCCGCGTCCGCGACGAAGTCGCCAGCGGCGGTCGCTCGGACGCGAGCCACAAAGGGGCCGCGAACACGCAGCGACGAAGTCGCTGCAAATCAAACAGAGCCGCGAACACGCCGCGACGCAGGCGCTGCAAATCAAACACAGCTCAGGGTGACCGGGACCCCGTTGAAAACGGCGTTGCCGGAGGGCACGTCGACCACCGAATCATCGGTGAGCACATTGGCATTGACCCCCGCGTGTGCGCGGGCGACAGTTTGCGCACTGTCGATGTGGCCCCAGCCGTGCGGCAGACTCACCACTCCGGGCATGATGGCATCGGTCGGTTCCAGCGGAACCGTCAGCGTTCCGGCGGCGGACTTCACCACAGCCTGGTCGCCGAGCCCGAGTCGCTCTACGTCGGCCGGATTGATATGTAGCGTGCAGCGATTCGATCCGCTCACCAGCGGCGCGATGTTGTGCATCCAGCTGTTGTTGGACCGCAGCTGGCGTCGCCCGATCAAGACCATCTCCGGTGCCGCGTCGCCCAGCCGCTCCCGCATCCGCGCCACGTCGTCGAGCAGCGGCTGTGGAGCCAGGTCCACCCGCTCCGTCGCCGTCCGGAGCACCCCGGGCAGGCGCGGTCGCAGCGCGCCCAGGTCGATACCGTGCGGGTTGTCCAGCAGCATCTGCAGATTGAGCGTGCCGCCGTTCCATTCCCCGTACGGCCCGAGCCGCAGCATCAGGTCGATGCGCTGCTCGGTGCTGTTCTCGCCGATCAGCTCGCCGCGCCGGTCCGCGAGCCCGGCTTTGTGCAGCAGACCCGCGATGACCAGCTCGTCCACGGCGGTGAGCGGGTCGGTGCCGTCGGAGCCGTCGTGCGGCCGGCTGGTCAGCGCAGCCGCGAGACGGGCCAGGACGGCGGGCTCCGAAGGCCGGTCACCCAATGGCACCAGCGGACGCGAGTAGCGGGCATAGTTGCGCACGGCGAACTGCAGCAAGGCGAAATCGTAGTGCGGCGATTGCGTCGGTCGCGGCGGCGGCAGGATCACGTCGGCGTGCCTGGTGGTTTCGTTGACGTACCGATCGACGCTCACCATGAAGTCCAGTTGGGCGAACGCGGCGTCCAAGCGCGCGCCGCTGGGGGCGGACAGCACGGGGTTCCCGGCGATCGTCACCAGGGCGCGGATCCGGCCCTCGCCCGGCGTGGTGATCTCATCGGCCAGCGTCGCGACGGGTAGTTCGCCCATGGCCTCGGGCAGCTCGCGAACCCGGCTGGTCCAGCGCCCGGTGCGAAACGGTCGGGTGCGTGGGATGCCGCCCGCGGCCGCCGTGGCGAACATCGCGCCGCCGGGAGAGTCGAGATTGCCGGTCAGCGTGTTGATCGCGTCGACGAGCCACTGTGTGATCGTGCCGAACTCTGCGGTGCAGGTGCCGATTCGAGCATAGACGGCCGCGGTCGGCGCCGCGGCGAGTTCGCGGGCCAGCCGCACGATCGTGGACGCGGGCACACCGGTGCGGGTCGCCACCGTTTCCGGGTCGAATGCCATCGCGGCCGCGCGCAAGTCGTCCAGCCCGGTGACCTCGACGCGGACGTCGGCCAGCTGCTCGGCGAACAACGTGTGCACGATGCCGAACAGCAGATACGCATCGCTGCCCGGACGGATGAACAGGTGCTCGTCGGCCAGTTTCGCGGTGCGCGTCACCCGGGGATCGACTACGACGAAGCGGCCGCCCCTACGCCGCAACGCCTTCAACCTGCCCGGGAAGTCCGGTGCGGTGCACAGCGAGCCATTGGATTCCAGCGGGTTCGCTCCGAGCATCAGCAGATAGTCGGTGCGGTCCAGGTCGGGCACCGGCACGGTCAGCGGGTCACCGAACATCAGCCCGCTGGCCACCTGCTTGGGCATCTGGTCGGCGGTGCTCGCGGAGTAGATGTTCCTGGTGCCCAACGCGCGCAGCAGAATCGGCAGATACAACGCGCCCGCGACGGTGTGGGCATTGGGATTGCCCAAGTAGGCCGCGGCTGACTGGTTCCCGTGCTCGGCCACGACGGCCGGGAAGCGTTCCGCGATGTAGTCGAACGCTTCGTCCCAGGACGCGGTGCGCCAAGTGTCGGTGGCGCGGTCGCGGATCAGCGGTTCGGTCACCCGGTCCGGGTCCTCGTCGAGATGTCCGAAGCTGGCCCCCTTCGGGCAGAGAAACCCCTTGCTGAAGGGGTCGTTCCGGTCACCGCGGACGGAGGTTACATGGTCATCGGCGTCCAGGGTGAGCTCGAGTCCGCACACCGCCTCGCAGAGCGGGCAGGTCCGTAGCAGATTGCGCGATTGGGTGATCGGGGCCATACCTCATCTTGGCGTCCGGCGGTGGAACTGAAAAGAGAACGCTCGATATCCACCCACGCCAAACGACCGGCACCCGGCGGCGCTCTGGGGTGGGGATCCAGAGCGCCGAGACGGATACCGGTCGCAAACAGGCCGGTCAGCGCGGTCCCGGCCCACGATCAGCAGCAGGTGAACTGCCCCCCGAACGGTGTTCCCCGGACGGACGGCGCCCCCGGACGGACGGCGTATTTCAGCAGGCGATGGTCAGCTTCGCGCGGCGCGATGCGCAGGCCGCCCGCACGGCGGCGGCGATCGCGACGACCGGCGGCACCCAGCGGGCCTCGGCGGGCGCGATGCCCCAGTGGGCCGAGCCGGCCGAGAGCTGGGTGGGCGGCAGCGGGATGCCCGCGCCGTCGCTGTACACGGTGGCACCGGCCTCGCGCAGCGCCTGCAGCGCCATCGCGGCCTTCCGGACACCGGTGACCAGGTGAACCTCGCGACGCTCCGCGCCGGGGATCTCGATCACGGGGCCGGACAGGTTGTTCGCGCGCAGGAAGCGGCGGACCTCGCCGGCCAGTTCGCCGGTGACCTCGATGCCGGACAAGTCCTCGTCGGTGATCAGGCTCAGACCGTTGGCCGTTTCGGCGACCGTCCATCCGCGCTGGTTGTAGTCCTGCGCAGCGGCGGTCATCTCAGCCGCCGAGACGGAAGTCGGAAACGTGGTGCGCACTGTCTTCTCCATTCCCCGGTAGATCTCTGGGTCCTGCATTCATGGGGCGTATCGCCAGCGGCCGCCGGGAGCGTTACGCGATCTTCGGAACAAATTTCCGAAGTGTCGCCTAGGTCTCATTTTCGAGAGTGCCCGGTCAGGTGCCGCCGACGTCCGGCCCCAGCTCGCAGCTGTTGCCACGCAGCTACTTTCGGCTGCCGACCTGGCTGCTCGCTGTACCGACACTGTGAGACTGCTGTGGATGGTGTGATTGATGTTGCCTGCGCGAAAACTTCCCGGTCCCCCCGCGTTTCCGGCTGGATCCCGCCGCCGCGAACGAGGAGGATTCTCGGCATGAGCGTCAGGCCCGGAGGCGGCCCGGGCAACCACCGAGGGCGCGCGAGCCGAAGGGGAGACAGCATGAGCGTCGATCCTGGAAGCGGCAGCCCGTGTGGGCACGGAAGGCTCGCGCAGGACGATCGAGGACAGCAGTATGAGCGATGAATCGAACGGCACCGGAGCGCCCGCAGGCGGCGAGCCTATGGAGGCGGGGGAATTCGAGGCCGAGTCGCGATGGATCGCGTGGAAGGAGTCGGCGGGCAAGCGGTTCTCCCGCAACGAGCCCGAAGACGAAGAGGAAATCGCCGAGCCGTTCGGCAGCCCGCGGGCCTTCATGCAGTGGAGCGCCGCGGCGGCGCGCGCCCTACTCGACGTGCAGTTTCATCGTCCGGCCACCCGGACGCTACTGCCGCTGGCCTACATACTCGGGCTGGTGTTCGCCTTCGCCGCGCCGATCGCGCTGACCGTCTCGATGTGGCGGGTATCGGCGGTGTTCGGTGTGCTCGCCGCGCTGCTCGGGGTTCCGCTCGGCCTGACCATTGCGGCGGCCGTGCGCCTGATGCTCGAATTCCTGGTCAACGCCTCGCGTCTGGCGACCAGGGTGGAGCACATCAGCGAGCTGGCCGACGATCTGTTCCAGGCGCTGGCCGACGTGGCCGAGCCGGTGAACCAGCTTTCCGAAGACGTTCGGGCGGTGCAGTTCTGGCGTTTTCGCAAGCGCACGCCGCGCAGGTAGGCAGCGCGAAACACGCTGCGCGGGCGCGGTTCGGCGCCGAAGTGACACCGACCTGACTGAGACACGTGCAGTGACCGGTGTCAGTTTTGCTGTGAACAATGCTGTTCGGATACCCGGAACATCCACCGTGGGTGTCCGAGAAGGGCCGCGCCGCCGACCGGACGTGATCTGTCGTAACGTGGCCGGTGTACGGCTAGAAGGGGGGAAATATGGGTTTACCGCAGGGGACGACCGGTTCGACCATGCCGCGGCGGCAGCTCGGCCGCCAGCTACGCGATCTGCGCAACCGAGCCGGAATGACCACGCGGGTGGCCGCGCAGCAGCTGGAGTGGTCGGAGGCGAAGATCTGGCGGATCGAGACCGGCCAAACCTCGCTGCGCAGTCTTGACGTCGAAGCGATGTGCAAGGTCTACGGCGCGCCGCCGGAACTGCTCGAACCGTTGACGGCGTTGGCGCGCGACACCAAAGCCAGGGGATGGTGGACGGCCTACGGCGACGTCATCCCGGAGGGTTTCGAGGTCTATATCGGGCTGGAGGAGGCGGCCGCCCGGCTGTTCACTTACGAGAACGAACTCGTGCCGGGCCTGCTGCAGACCGAGGGCTACACCCGCGCGGTACTCACGGCGGCACATCCGGAACTGTCCACCGACGAGGTGGACCGCAGGGTGCGGCTGCGTCAGGCCAGGCAAGCGCTGGTCACCCGCGCCGACGCACCACTGCGATTGGACGTGCTGCTCAACGAGCCGGTGTTGCTGCGGCGTATCGGATCTGCGACGGTGGCCGCCGAGCAGCTCGATCACCTGCGCCGCATGTGCGATCTGCCGAACGTCCGCATTCGCCTGGTACCCATGGATTGCGGCTATCACGACGGGATGAACTCGGGCCGGTTCGTGCTGCTGGAGTTCCCGGAGGTGCAGTCCGGCGAACTGCCCGAACCGCCTGTTGTGTACGTGGAGGCGTTCACCGGACCGATCTACCTCGACAAGGAGCCGGAGACCACGCGATTCCGCACGGCTTTCGCGAGTATCGAGACGGTGACGGTCGACGCGCGCGCGGGCATCGAGGACGTGCGCGCGTCGCTCCCGTAGCTGATCACGCCGCGAGGGTCAGCACTTCGCGGGGCCCGGCGAGTCCCACGTGTCGCTCAAAACGGCGCGATGGGTCGGCAGTGCTTGCTCGTAGACCTCGCGACCTTTGTCGGTCAGGCAGACGAACACGGCGCGGCGGTCTTCGGCGCACATGGTGCGCCGCACCAGGCCGTCCCGCTCCAGCCGGGCCACGGCGCGCGACAGGGCACTCTGGCTCAGATAGATGTCGCCGGCGAGGTCGCTCATGCGGTAGTCGCCGCAGTTCGCGTCGACCAGTCGGTCCAACGTCTCGAATTCGCTGAGTCCGATGCGATGCCCGCCCTGAAGTGCTTTCTCGAGCGCGCAACTCACCGCCGCGTGTCGGTCGAGCAGCGCACGCCACTCGTCGACCAGCCCGGTCGGCGCGTCGCTGCACTGGGCTGTGTTCACCGTGGACGGCTTCGACATGGCCCCATCTTAGTGGTCAGCAGCATCGTATGCAATTGCATTAAATGTGTTGGCATTTAATGCAGGCGCATGTAATCTACTCCGCATGACTTCACCAGCAACGCTCTCGGCCGCCCCGGCGACCGATCCGACCAGATGGTCCGCCCGGCTTTGGGGCATGCTGATCACGCTGTGCATCGTGCTGTTCCTCGACGGTCTCGACGTTTCGATGATCGGTGTCGCGCTGCCGTCCATCGGCGCGGAACTCGATCTGTCCACCTCCACCCTGCAGTGGCTGGTCAGCGGCTACGTGCTCGGTTACGGCGGTCTCCTGCTGCTGGGCGGACGCACCGCCGACCTGCTCGGGCGGCGCAAGGTGTTCCTGATCGCGCTCGCGGTGTTCGCCGTCGCCTCGCTGGCCGGTGGCCTGGTCAACTCTGGGCCGCTGCTGATCCTCACCCGCTTCGTCAAGGGCCTCGCCGCCGCGTTCACCGCGCCGACCGGCCTGTCCATCATCACCACCAACTTCGCCGAGGGACCGGCCAGGAACAAGGCGCTGTCCATCTACACCGTGTTCGGCGCGGGCGGTTACTCCATGGGCCTGCTTTTCGGTGGTCTGATGACCGGAGTCGGCTGGCGCTGGACGTTCCTGCTTCCGGTGCCGATCGCGCTCGCCGCGCTGGCCGCCGCCTACGTGCTGGTGCCGAAGGACAAGCCCGCCGAGGAAGGCGGCCACGACATCCTCGGCGCGCTGCTGTCCACCGCCGCGATGCTGCTGCTGGTCTACACCGTTGTCTCCGCGCCGGAGGCAGGCTGGGCCTCGCTGCGCACGATCGGCTCGTTCGTCGCCGTTGTGGCGCTGTTCGCCGGGTTCGTCGTGACCGAGCAGCGGGTGCGCTACCCGCTGGTGCGCTTGGGCATCCTGCGCAAGTCCTCGCTGGTGCGCGCCAGCCTGGCGATCGTCGCGGTGGCGGGCTCCTACTTCAGCTGGCAGTTCATCGTGACCCTGTACATGCAGGACACCTTGGGCTGGTCGCCGCTGAAGCTGTCGATGGCGCTGCTGCCGGTCGGCCTGCTGGTCGTGCTGTCGGCGTTCTTCTCCGACAAGCTCGTCGATCGATTCGGCACCGGAGCGGTGATCGCGGTCACCATGGCTGTGATGGCCGTCGGGTACCTGCTGTTCCTCCGGCTGGACACCGCGCCGTCGTACCTGACGATGCTGCTGCCGGCAGTCTTGCTCATCGGCATCGGCTGGGTCGGCTTCCCCGCGATCAACATCCAGGCCACCAATGGCATCGATGACGACGAGCAGGGTTTGGCGGCGGGTGTGCTGCAGACCTCCATGCAGGTCGGCGCGGCCATCGTGCTCGCGGTGACCACGGCGATCATCTCCTCCGGCGCGCACGCCGACATCTCGGCGGCCGGGATGCTCGACACCTACCGACCCGGTCTGGAGTTTGCCGCAGGCGTGTCGATCGTCGGCGCGCTCGTCGCCTTGCTGGCTTTCGCGCCGAAGTTCCGCAGGCAGGAGCAGACGGCCGAGACGAAGGAGCTGGAACTCGTCGGCTGAGTACCGCATGCCGAGCGCCGTCACCGCACCGGGTGGCGGCGCTTCGGCATATGCGGCTGCCTCGCCTTCGCTCGGCCCGGCGCTCCAGCGGCTGCCTCGAGCCTTCGCTCGGCCCGGCGCTCCAGCGGCTGCCTCGAGCTTTCGCTCGGCCCGGCGCTCCAGCGGCTGCCTCGAGCTTTCGCTCGGCCCGGCGCTCCAGCGGCTGCCTCGAGCTTTCGCTCGGCCCGGCGCTCCAGCGGCTGCCTCGAGCTTTCGCTCGGCCCGGCGCTCCAGCGGCTGCCTCGAGCTTTCGCTCGGCCCGGCGCTCCAGCGGCTGCGCCCGGCGCATGAGCGGGTTGCGTCGAGTCTTCGCTCGGCCCGGCGCGGGCTTCGGACGGACTACGTCCCGGTTGCGCCTCTTATGCGGCTCAGGAGAACGGTGGGGCCACAGTGTCTTTCGCGGAGCGGATGAAGGTGAGTTCGTTGCCGTCGCGGCCGATCCGCGGCCACTCGATGCCCAGCGTGGGGTCGAAGGCATCGAGATCGCGGTCGAACTCAGGCTGGTACTCCAGCGAGCACAGGTAGGTGACCGTAGACCCGTCCTCTAGCGAGAGGATCGCGTGCCCGAGGCCCTCGGACAGGAACACCGAGCGCCGGTCGACGTCGTCGAGCAGCACGCTGTCCCAGCGTCCGTAGGTCGGCGAGCCGCGGCGCAGGTCGACGACCACGTCGAGGAACGCACCGCGCACACAGGTCACGTATTTCGCCTGGCCCGGCGGATCCTCGGTGTAGTGGATGCCGCGCAGCACGCCGGCCGCCGACACCGAGCAGTTCACCTGCCTCAGGTCGAACTGCCGCCCGGTCGCCTTCTCGAACTCCGAGGCCTTGAACCCTTCGAGGAACATGCCGCGATCGTCGCCGTGCTGGCGCGGGGTGATCACCCACGCGCCGGGCACCGCGAGTTCTCGGAACTCCATGCTCACCAGTCCCGTCCGCGTTCGAGCAATTCGAGCAGGTAGCGGCCGTAGCCGGAGCGGACCAGCGGTTCGGCGAGTGTGCGCAGCTGCTCGTCGTCGATGAAGCCCATCCGCCAGGCCACTTCCTCGGGAACGGCGATCTTCAGGCCCTGCCGCTCTTCGATGGTGCGCACGTAATTGGCCGCGTCCAGCAGCGAATCGAAGGTGCCGGTGTCCAGCCACGCGGTGCCGCGGGCCAGCACGTCCACGCGGAGCCGATCCTGCTCCAAGTAGGCGCGATTGATATCGGTGATCTCGTACTCACCCCGCGCCGACGGACGCAGCGAACGGGCGATCTCCACGACGTCGTTGTCATAGAAATACAGCCCTGGAATCGCGTAGTTCGAGCGGGGCGCCTTCGGCTTCTCCTCGATGGACACCGCGCGGCCCTCGGTGAACTCCACGACGCCGTAGGCCGTCGGGTCCGACACCCAGTAGGCGAAGACCGCGCCGCCGTCGATCCCGTGGAAGCGGCTGAGACTGGTGCCCAGCCCAGGGCCGTGAAAGATATTGTCGCCGAGTACCAGTGCGGCGCTTTCGTTGCCGATGTGATCGGCGCCGAGGACGAACGCCCTCGCCAGACCGTCGGGCTCGGGCTGGACCACGTAATCGAGGCACAGGCCGAACTGGCTACCGTCGCCGAGTAGCCGCATGAACGCCTCGGCGTCCTCCGGCGTGGTGATCACCAGGATGTCCCTGATCCCCGCGAGCATCAGCGTGGAAAGGGGGTAGTAGACCATGGGTTTGTCGTAGACCGGGACCAGCTGCTTGCTCACCCCGCGCGTGATCGGGTGCAGCCGGGAGCCGGTGCCGCCCGCCAAGATGATTCCGCGCATGCTTGGAGTCTGCCAGTTTCGCGGCGCCGGGATTCGATGAGGTTCCGAGTAGCCCTCAATTCGATTACGGGCGTTTCGTTTCCCCCTGCTTCCGGCGATTCTCTTGCGTAGGTCACGTGTGCATGGTGTTCTGAGAAGTCACCGTGTGAGATGTCAGCGCCGACAGCTCGCCTGGGCGACCCCGGTCCGGTCGTGACTCGGCGCGCCAGTGTGAAGTAGGTGCGCGATGGTGGCGACCAGAGACGGCGAGCCCGGCGTGGTGATGAATCCGGAGGGCCCCAGCGCGCAATCACGCTTGCTGCTGGCGACCTGCCTGGGTGTGGTGCGTCCCGTGCTGCGGACCTTCCCGGTGACCAAGGCGACCATCCCGTTCGGCGCGGCCACGGTGAACGGGCTGGCGCGGTTGCGTCCCGAGCCGCGCGGCATCGACCGCGAGCAGGTGTCGCTCAATGGTTTCCACTTGGAGATCATCCGTCCGGCCGGGGCGGCGCGTGCGCTGCGGCACGGCGCACTGCTCTACACGCATGGCGGCGGTTTCGCGATCTGCAACACCCGCAGCCACCGTCCGATCGCGGCGAGCCTGGCCCGCCGCACCGGACTGCCGGTGGTCAATGTCGAGTATCGCCAGTTGCCCGGTCGGCGTATCGACCAGTCGGTACAGGACTGCCTGACCGCCTACCGATGGCTGCTGCGGCACGGCGCGGATCCTGCGCGAATCGTCTTCGCGGGCGACTCGGCGGGCGGATACCTCGCTTTCGCGACGGCGCTGCGCGCGTTGGAATCGGGCCTGCCCGCGCCGGCCGGGCTGGTCGGACTGAGCCCGCTGCTGGATCTGGACTACGGCGCGAAGCGGGACTACGTGAACGTCACGCGCGATCCATACATCCCGCTGTCGGCGTTGGAGGCGGTAGTGCGCATCGGCGCCGAGGTCGACGGCATGCTCGATCCGGCCCTGTCGCCGGTGAACGCGGCGCTGTCCGGTCTTCCTCCGGTGCTGTTGATCGCCGCTGAAGACGAGGTGCTGCGGTTCGACTGCGAGCTGATGACGCAGCGGCTCACCGCGGCAGGCGTGCCGAACGCGCTGGAGCTGTGGCGCGGCCAGGTGCACGCCTTCATGAGCATGGCGCCCAACCTGCCGGAGAGCAGGGCGGCGCTGGCGCGGGTTTCCCGGTTCTTCCGGGCCCGCATCGCGGACGACCAGCAGGCGCGGACGGCCTGACCGCCCGGCCTCTCCCAGGCGAGCCCCGCCCCGCATTCGGACGGGACGGGGCTCGCGTCTGTGCGGACTCGTTCGCCGACGGGCGATCTGCCATCGATCGACTGGTATTCGCAATCGTGATTTATTTCCGAATCGAAGTTACCTATATTCGAGAGGGCAGGTCACGGGTCTGAAAGTAATCCCGTTTCATGTTGTTAAGCGTTTGTTCATCTTATGTCAAGGCCTGCGAAATAGCGGAAGCCCCGCCGCGCGGTTGCGCGGCGGGGCTTCCGTTGTTTTTCAGTTATGCGCGTTCAGCCGTGGATTACTTCGCCGGCGCGTTGAACGGCTGGTTGATCGTGGTGAAGTACTGGATCGCAGCACCGATCGCGACCGGGGCGGTGATGAACAGCTGGCCCGCGAGGGTGCCGAGGGCGCCGACAGCGAGGATGCCGCCGAGGCAGCCGATGGCGGCGGCCGGGATGAACGGGCCGAACAGGCCGACGATGGTCGCCGACGCGACGGTCGCGCCGGCGATGCCGCCGAGCACGCAGCCGACGGCCGCGCCGCTCAGCCCGCCGACCAGGGCGCCGATGGTGGCGCCGGTGGAGATGGTGTCCTTCATGCGGTTGAAGGCGGCCGTCTCACGGTCGTACTCGGTTTTCCACGGCGCCTTGTCCTCGAAGGGCAGGGCGACCGGCTTGTAGGTCGCCTTCGCCATGTCGAGCTGCGGGGTCAGGGTGGCGGTGCGGTCGGAGATCTCGGCCGCGATCGGGAACTCGAAGTCGTCCACCCGGAAGGACAGCGGCGTGGCGGCGACCACGTCGCCGTTGGCGGCCTTGACCTTGAAGGCACCGTCCTCGACGACCATGGAACCGGCATCGGTCGTGATGATCGACTGGGTGTCGGTCGCGTGCGCGGTGAAGTTCACCGCGCCGTTGTCGGCTTCGGGGGCCGCATTGACGGTGCCGGCAGTGACGCCGAGGGCGGCGATCAACAGCGCCGACGTCGCGGCGAATTTCCTCATCAGCATTTTGTTTGGAACCTCGATGTGAAGCGTTCGGAGGGGACTACACGAGCAAAATCTAGAGCAGCTAACGAGTGGTGAACCGGCTGTGACTATTTATTCAAATTTTGTTCACCGCACAGACTCGCGGCTTGGTGGGGTTGTAGAAATGTGGGCGCTGACCGGGGTTTACTGGAACAAACCAGACTCGCGGTTCTCAAAGCTGGGAATCAAATGAGACGAAGGTCACAGATTGAAATCGTGACTAGCTGCTCGGCAGCGCAGGCTCCGAGTCCGTCGTCGGAGCGATCGCTCCCGACGTAGAGTCATGGGGTGCGATTGCTCGTCACCGGCGGAGCCGGATTCATCGGCGCGAACTTCGTCCAGCAGACCGTGTCCGACCATCCCGATACCACCGTCACCGTCCTCGACGCCTTGACCTATGCCGGGAACCGGGCCTCGCTCGATCCGGTGGCCGACCGCATCGATTTCGTGCACGGCGACATCGCTGATCTGGACCTCGTCGACGATCTGGTCAGCGGCGTCGACGCGGTGGTGCACTTCGCCGCCGAGTCGCACAACGACAACTCCCTCGCCGAGCCCTGGCCGTTCGTGCAGACCAATATCGTCGGCACCTATTCGCTGCTGCAGGCCGTGCGCCGCCACGATGTGCGCTACCACCACGTGTCGACCGACGAGGTGTACGGCGACTTGGCGCCGGACGCCCCCGCGTTCACCGAGGCAACGCCGTACAACCCGTCCAGCCCGTACTCGGCCACCAAGGCTTCGAGCGATCTGCTGGTGCGCGCGTGGACCCGCTCGTTCGGAGTGCGGGCCACGATCTCCAACTGCAGCAACAACTATGGGCCTTACCAGCACGTGGAGAAGTTCATCCCACGCCAGATCACCAACCTGATCGACGGGATCCGCCCACGGCTCTACGGCGCCGGGGACCAAGTGCGCGACTGGATCCATGTAGACGACCACAACCGCGCCGTGTGGGACATCCTGCGCCGCGGCCGGATCGGGCAGACCTACCTGATCGGCGCCGACGGGGAACTGGACAACAAGTCGGTGGTGCGGCTGCTCCTGGCGGAGTTCGGCCGGGATCCCGACGACTTCGACCACGTCACCGATCGGCCCGGTCACGACCAGCGCTACGCGATCGACGCGACGCAGCTGCGCACCGAACTCGGCTGGCAGCCGCGCTATGCGGACTTCCGCGCCGGGCTGGCGGCGACCATCCAGTGGTACCGGGACAACGAATCCTGGTGGCGGCCGGTCAAGGCCGACACCGAGCGCTCCTATCGCGCGGCAGGCGAGCGGACGCTCAGCGCGGCCGGAGACTGAACCGGCTGAATGCCGTTGCGGGTGAGCCCCAGTCGACGGGTGGTGCTCCGAGGTGGCCTCGACCAGCGCCGCGATCAGGATCGGCCGGGATCAAATCGGTCGCACGTAAAGAAATCCCGCCCGCGCTGGTGCGCGGGCGGGACTCCCCGTTCGTTTTCAGTTGTTGTGCACGCCAAGTTGTGGATTACTTGGCCGGCGGGGTGAACGGCTGGTTGATCGTGGTGAAGTACTGGATCGCAGCGCCGATCGCGACCGGGGCGGTGACCAGCAGCTGGCCCGCGACGGTGCCCAGGGCGCCCACCGCGATAATGCCGCCGAGGCAGCCGATGGCCGCGGCCGGGATGAACGGGCCGAAAAGGCCGACGATCGTGGCGGCGGCGACGGTGGCGCCGGCGATGCCGCCGAGGATGCAGCCGACAGCGCCGCCGCCGATGCCGCCGACCAGGGTGCCGACGGCGGCGCCCATGGAGATGGTGCTGGTCAAGCGGGACCAGGCGGCCTGCTCACGGTCGTACTCGGTCTTCCACGGCGCCTTGTCCTCGTACGGCAGGGCGACCGGCTTGTAGGTCGCGTGGGCGGTGTCGAGCTGCGGGGTCAGGGTCGCGGTGCGGTCGGAGATGTCGGCGGCGATCGGGAACTCGAAGTCGTCCAGCCGGAAGGTCAGCGGGGTGGCCGTCAGTACGTTGCCATTGGCGGCCTTGACCTTGAAGACACCGTCCTCGATGACCATGGATCCGGCATCGGTAGTGATGATGGACTGGGTGTCGGTCGTGCGAGCGGTGAAGTTCACCGCGCCGTTGTCGGCTTCGGGGGCCGCGTTGACGGTGCCGGCGGTGACGCCGAGGGCGGCGATCAAAAGTGCCGACGTCGCGGCGAATTTCCTCATCAGCATTTGCTTGGAACCTCGATCTGAAGCGTTCGGGGGACTGGACAAGCCAGAAACCTAAACCAACCGTGGCCAGATTGTGATCTGGTTGTGATTGACTCCCATTCGATCTTGTGATTCCCGGCGGTGTCTAATGCCCACGCTCGCTTAGGTTTCCGCGCCTGAGAGCACGGACTTCCCTTGCCATCATGTGATGCATATCACATGATTTGCCTGGTCTACGTCTGCGGCGCCGTCTCCAGAGTCTGTCGCCATCTTTGCGGAATCCCCGACCTCGACCAGGCAAACGACCTGGTCAGCGGTATCGAGGTGTTGTCGGATCCGCGGCCGAATCTCGTTGCCGCTCAGCCCCAAACGACGGTGTAGTACTTCGCCGCCGCCGCGATGAGCGCCGCGCTCGTCGTCACGATCACGGTGACGGCCGGACCCACTGTCGGGGTCTTGCCTGCGGTATCGGTGAGCCGCAACGGCATCCAGCGCAGCAGCACCGCGAACGCGACGATCGCCAGCGGCACGAAGTAGCGGCCCTGCACACCGTCGACGATGTAGTAGCCGACGGGCGTGAACGACATGTAGAGCGTCACGTAGATCATCGCCACGCTCGCCGCCACGGTGAGCGCGACTATCAGCGTGCGGCGGAAGGCGGCGGCGTTCATCCGCTCGGAGATGCCCAGGCTCACCGCGAACGCGAGCAGGCAGGCCAGCATCGAGAGGGCGGGAACGTCGATGTAGGCGAAGCCCAGTTCGCCGAAGAACTGGCTGAACCAGCGCTGGTCGCGCAGCGCGATGCTCTCGCCGAGTACGTGCACGAACTGTGGCGGGTCGCCGAGGATGCCACTGAGCTGGTCACCGGGTCGCACCGAGCGCCACTGGTGCTGCGGCCGCATCAAGCCCATGCCATCGCCGGTCGGCGCCGCGATCTTCATCCACACCGCGAAAGCGAGCGCGCCCGTCGCGGCGAAGACCCATGGAATCCAGCGCCGCCAGCCGGTGAACCCGAACCGGTCCGCTGGCACCAGCACGACGAGCATCGCGAGCAGCACATACGTCGGCTTGCTCACCGGCAGCAGGATCGTCGCGGCCAGCAGGGCGCCGATCTCCATCCGGCCCAGTCGCTCGCCGAGGAACAGAGCCTTCACCAGCAGCGCGCAGACGAGGATCGCCAACGCGTTGGTCATGGTGTCGGCCGTGACCGTGCCCGCCTGGAACACCGCGATCGGCAGCACCGCGACGGTGAACGCCAGCCACTGCACCCGGTGCGCACGCAGCGCGTAGAGGCCGAAGCCGACCACCGCGAGGTAGGCCGCCAACCCGGCGAGCCGGGTGATCAGGAGCATGCCGCCGACGTCGAGCCCGAACAACTCGCCGAGCCGGATGCCGATCGCGGCCGGGATGTAGGGCACCGGCGAGTAAGCGGCGGTATTGGTGAACCAGACCGGTTCCGCGGCGTCCGACACCGCGGTGCTCGTCAACTGCTCGTAGCGGGCGGGGTTCTCCACCATCGGGTCGGGCTCGTCCGGGTTGGTGGTGTAGTCCTTGAGGGCGTAGCCCATCAGCGCGGTGATGCTGGACGGAACGTCGCCGCCGTAGGCGTTGCCGCGGTCGTCGTGGATCCGCTGCGGCAGCAATCCGCCGTGCGCGACCTGGTAGGCGCGGCCGAACTGGGTGATCTCGTCATGACCCCAGAACGGCGGGGTGAGCACAGTGAACAGTCCACCGAAGACCGCCGCGAGCACGGTGAAGGCGAGCGTCGCTCCGCCGAGGCGCGCAACGGCTCGGCGCGCGAAGCTCTGCACGGACCGGCCTGCAGTGGTCGCCGCTGAGCTATCGGCCGCCGGTAGCGGTGCGGTGTCGGTCGCGGGTAGCGGTGCGGTGTCGGTCGGAGGGGCTAGTTCCTGCTCCGGCGTCGCGGTCTGATCCGCCGTCGTCAACGCCCGGCTCCGCCGTCGCGGGCGGCACCACCGTTGCTGTTCGCGCCCACCGCCGTGTACCGCAGGTAGACCAGGCGCGCGGCTTCGTGCCTGGAGCGCCGGATGCCGTCCAGGATCAGGCCTGCGGTCCAGGCCAGGCTGCCGAGCAGCAGCAGGGTGAAGCCGAGGAACAGGGTCGGGAAGCGCGGCACTTCATGGGTGTTGTAGAACTCGATCACGATCGGGATGGTCAGGATGATCGAGACCAGCCAGCTCAGCGTGCCGAACAAACCGTAGAACGCGACCGGCCGCTCATGCCTGGCCAGCCCGATGATCAGCGCGAGGATCTTGAATCCGTCGTGGTAGGTGCGCAGCTTGCTCTCGCTGCCCGCGGGACGGTCGCGGAAGTCGACCGGCACCGCGGTCTGCGGCACCCGCAGGTGCAGCGAATGCACCGTGAGCTCGGTCTCGATCTCGAACTCGCGGGAGACCGCGGGAAAGCTCTTCACAAAGCGGCGGGAGAACACCCGGAAGCCGGACAGCATGTCCTCGACGTTCTCGCCGAACACCTTTCCGACCACACCGTTGAGCACCTTGTTGCCGGTCTCGTGTCCGGTGCGGTAGGCGGAGCCGCCCTCGTCCTGTTTGCGGACGCCGAGCACGTGGTCATAGGGGCCGTCCAGCAGGGTTTTGATCATCAGCGGCGCGGCCGACGCCTCGTAGGTGTCGTCGCCGTCGATCATCAAGTAGACGTCGGCCTCGATGTCGGCGAAGGCGCGGCGCACCACGTTGCCCTTGCCCTTGGTGTGCTCGTGCCGCACGATCGCTCCGGCCTCGCGGGCCCGTTCGGCGGTGGAGTCCGTGCTCAAATTGTCGTAGACGTAGACGACGATTCCCGGCACGGCGGCTTGTAGGTCGGCGACGACCTTGGCGACCGAAGCCTCTTCGTTGTGACACGGAACCACGGCGGCAATACGAAGCTCGGTGGAGTCCACCCCGGTCAATCCTCGCGATCGGTGCTGAATGTGGGAACACGGGGAGGGTACAGGGAACCCGCCGTGGCTGCGTGGCCGACCTCACCGGGTGCGGGCCCGGAATTCGCCCTCGGGTCCGGTTCGGCCGGGCTGCGGTACCGTCGGGCCGTGCCATCCCGTGAGTCCACCGCACCCGCAGCCGAGCCCGGCACCCAGGAGACCGGATCGCTCGTCCGCAAGGTGCTCACCGCGCTACGCCGCGGCGGCGCTTTCCTCGTCGTCGGCGCGATCGGATTTCTGGTGGATGCGGGCACGTACAACCTCCTGGTGTTCTGGGGTGGCGAGGGTCTGCTCTATCACTACCCACTGCCCGCCAAAATCATCGCGATCGCGGTGGCAACCGTGGTGACCTACTTCGGCAACAAGTGGTGGACCTTCGCGCACAAGCAGACCGACAACCCCGGGCGCGAGTACCTGCTGTACGCGGTGTTCAACGTCGTCGCGATCGGCCTGCAACTGGGCTGTCTCGGGTTCTCCCGCTACCTGCTCGACCTGTCCAGCCCGCTGTCGGACAACATCTCCGGCACCCTCATCGGGCAGATCGTGGCCGTGGTCTTCCGCTACTGGGCCTACGACAAATTCGTCTTCACGGGTGCTCGCGAGCGTGCGGGCAACACCGCGGACAACGGATCGGCGAATGTTCAGCAATACTTCGAGTAAGGGACGGCGTGGTTGCACGGCGGGCACGCCGAGAGGCCGGTTGATATCCTCACCCCCGCCGTGAAGGCATCCAGGGGCGTGTCTGTCCCGTCCGGCACAATGAGAATTCCGAGGATTTCATGGATCAGTCGGCTACCCAGGCCGTTACCGAAACAAACGATCGCTCGACGGCCGCTGACGCGCCTGCTGCACTGCGCGCCGACCATCGAGCGCCGGACCGGCTCGTGTTACAGCGCGGGATCTTCACCGGTCCGTCGGAAAGGGTGAGCGACGAGCTCTACGCCGTCGTCAAGGGTGGCTCGCAGAGAGAACGCTTAACGCTGCGACTGGACAAGGGCGCGACCGCGCACACCAACACCTACTTCGGCCGGTTCGCCGCCAGCTACTGGCAGCGCTGGACCACGGTCACCGAAGTCCGGGTCACCGTGGTGCTCGACGTCGTCGCGAAGGCGAAGATCCGGCTGGTCGCCTCCGACATCGCCGGTCACCGCAGGATCATCGCCACCGCGCAGGTCGACGCGAGCGGCCCGGTGACGCTGACCGCCCCGCTCGACCAGTACGTCGACGGCGGCGCGCTCTGGCTGGAATTCGACGCCATCGGCGGCGCGCTCGGTATCGCGGAACTCACCTGGACCGCCGTCGCGCCCGAGCACGTGCGACCGGTCGCGATCGCCATCTGCACCTTCAACCGGGCCGAGGACTGCGCCGAGACCGTCGCCGCGTTGTCGTCCGACCCCACCGTGCTCGCGGCGATCGATGCGGTGTACGTCGTCGACCAGGGCACCGACCTGGTCCAGAACCGGCCGCGCTATCAGGAGGTCGCGCCGGTCCTCGGGGACAAGCTGCGCTATATCCGCCAGCCCAACCTGGGCGGCGCGGGCGGCTTCACCCGCGGCCTCTACGAGGTATCCGCGGTCAACGAGCACGCCGACGTCATCCTGATGGACGACGACATCCTGTGCGAGCCGGAGACGGTGCTGCGGCTCAACGCCTTCGCAAACCTGACGGTGGAGCCGACCTTGGTCGGCGCGCAGATGCTGTTCCTGCTCAACCCCGACTACCTCAACGTCGGCGCCGAGGAGGTGCACCTGCATCGGCTGCGGCACGGGCAGAAGGTGCCGAAGGCGCTGCGCAACACCAGCATGCTGAAGAAGAGCCAGGAGCGCCGCGTCGACGCGGGTTACAACGCCTGGTGGACCTGCTTGATCCCGGCCGAGGTGGTCGCGAAGATCGGGCTGCCGATCCCGATCTTCTTTCAATGGGACGACGTGGAGTACGGCATCCGGGCGCGCGAGCACGGCTTCGTCACCGTCACGCTGCCCAACGCCGCGGTGTGGCACGCGGACTTCTATTGGAAGGACTACGACGACTGGGCGCGTTACTTCAGCACGCGAAACTCGCTGATCGTCGGCTCGCTGCACACGGATCTGGACGCCAAGGAAATCACCCGCAAGCTGTTCCGCGAACTGTCCGAGCAACTGGTCGCGATGCAGTACGGCCTGGTGCACACCACCTTGCAGGGCATCGAGGACTTCCTGAAGGGTCCGAAGGTCTTGCAAGACGGCGGTATCGAGGCCCTCGCCGCCGCGCGCACCAGCCGGGCCGACTACCCCGAGACGATCAAGCACCCGGCCGCGACGCCGCCGGTCCGCTCGGCCGATATCCAATTGCGCCGTGCCGGTGGCGAACCCAGCCGCGTGCTGCTGGTGCTGATCAAGCGTGCGATCAACCAGTGGTTCGGCCGCACCCAGCCCGGCGTCATCGGCGTCACCAGGGAAGACGCCTACTGGTGGCATGTCTCGCTGTTCGACCACGTGGTGGTCACCGACGCGTCGCAGTCCGGCGTGCGGGTGCGCAAGCGGGATAAGGCCCGCGCCCGTCAGCTGCTGCGCCGCACCCTGCGCGTGCTGCGTCGACTGCGCCGCGAACTACCCACCGTGCAGGCCCAGTACCGCGCCGCCATGCCGGAACTCACCGGCCGCACCAATTGGGAACGGTTGTACGGTATCGCCAAAGGCGACAGCTGATTTCGCGGTACATGGGTAACTCGTGGGGGACGGGCTGACTCGCGCCGTCCCCTGTCGCTGGCCGCCAACGCCGGCTTCGTGCCACGCAAGTCCGGCCTGAAGACGCGGAGAGGCGGGCTAGCCGAGTTACCCATGCGCGTGCGAGATCAGTTGCTGCGTTGGGTAATCAATTGCTCGGTGGTAGCCGCACACCCGGGAGGTGTGCGGCTACCACTGGTCAGAGAAATAGGTCGGTGGTGAGGGGGGCGTCGCCGGGGGTCACGCGGTACTTGTCCAGGTCGGTGATGCCGTGGGCGGCCAAGACGTCGTCGTCGATGAAGAAGTTGCCGGTGGTCTCCTTGCTCGGCGAGGTGAGCACCAGGTAGGCGGCGTCGGCGTAGATGTCCGGGGTGCGCGAGGTGGCGACCATCTCCTCGCCACCGAGCAGGTTCTGCACCGCCGCGGTCGCGATCGTGGTGCGCGGCCACAGCGAGTTGACGCCGATGCCGTCGCTCTTCAGCTCCTCGGCCAGACCCAGTGTGGTCAGCGACATCCCGTACTTCGCGATGGTGTAGCCCAGCGCCATGCCTGCCCACTTCGGGTCCAGGTTCAGCGGCGGGGACAGGGTGAGGATGTGCGGGTTGCGTCCGGCCTTCGCCGATTCGCGCAGATGCGGGATGCTCAGTTTGGACAACAGGAAGCTGCCTCGGCAGTTGATGTCCTGCATCAGGTCGTACTTCTTCATCGGCAGCGCATCGGTGGGTGACAGATCGATCGCCGAAGCGTTGTTCACCACGATGTCGATGCCACCGAACCGCTCGACCGTCTGGCGCACGGCCTCGGCCACCGACTCATCGATGCGGACATCGCCGACGAACGGCAGCACCTGCCCGCCCGCCTGCTCGAGTTCCGCGGCGGCGGTGTGGATGGTGCCGGGGAGCTTGGGATGCGGCTGGTCGGTCTTCGCGATCAGGGTGATGTTGGCGCCATCGGCCGCGGCCCGTTTGGCGATCTCCAGACCGATACCGCGGCTGCCGCCGGACATGATCATCGTCCGGCCCGCTAGCGGCTTGGATCCCGATTCCGTCATGTGACCTGCTCCTTCGTGTGTGCCGCGGACGGTACGGCCGCGGTGTCGCGCGCTTGCACACTAAGCGTAAACCCGAGTGTTATGCAATCAGTTGCATAGGGTCTGCGAAGAGAGGGCACCGGTATCCCGGTGCCCTCTCTGGTTCAGAGCGTCGCGAGCGTCAGGATGTTCAGCAGGATCATCAGTCCGGTGAATGCCCAGACGATGTACAGGAACACCATGCCGGGCGCCTTCTGCGGACCCGGGCCGATCGCGCCGTTGAGGAAGATCACCACGGGTGCCTTGTAGTAGAAGCGCGTGGCCTGTCCCTCGGTGATCGGCACGGTCACGTCGGCCGGACCCATGTCGAACAGCCAGGGGGTGGTGACCCGGACGTGGTACTGGCCCGGACCGACCGGGATGTGGTTCGCGCCCCAGCGGGTGTTGGGCACCCGCTGGCCGTTCACCAGGATCTTCGGCTTGGTCAACGCGAGCAGGAACGCCCAGCCCGAGTACGAGGCGTCGATAGTGATGCCCGGCGGATCGGCGGGCTGACCGTAGCCCTGCGGTTGCCCGAACTGCTGGGGCTGCCCGAACTGCGCCCGTTGACCGTACGGCTGCGGCTGGCCGTATTGCGGTGCGGGCTGGCCGAACTGGGGCGCGGGCTGCCCGTACGGGGGTTGCCCGGCCTGCGGTTGCACGAGATGCGGTTGGCTCGGATGCTGCTGCCCCGCAGGCGGCGGCGCGTACTGCGCAGGCGCCTGCGGGGGCGGGTACTGGCCGACCGGCGGCTGCTGACCGAATGCCGGCTGTCCGGACCATTGCCCGTGCTGCTGGCCTTGAGGCGGGTACCCGCCGGGTTGACTCATCTATCCCTCCCAGATAGCGAACAGTGCGAGGGCGACCCTACCGTGCCCCGGGGCAGTCAGCGCCGCGAGTTCCGCTCCCGGAACATCTTGCGATGCTGCTTGGTGATGTCCCGCCAGGCCCGCTCGCGTTCGGCCTGCAACCGCTTGTCGGTGCGCGCCTGGATCCACTCGTTCTCCCGCGCCAGCTTGCGGTAACTGTTCAGCCTGCGTTGAGTCAACTCGCCGTTGTCGATCGCGTCCCGCACCGCGCATCCCGGTTCTCCGTGGTGTGCGCAGTCGCCGAAACGGCACTGGGCGGCAAGGGATTCGATGTCGCTGAACGTCTTCTCGATGCCTTCGGCGGCATCCCACAGTCCGACGCCACGCAGTCCGGGCGTATCGATCAGCGTGCCACCGCCGGACAGCGGCCGCAGTTCCCGGTGCACTGTGGTGTGCCTGCCCTTCTTGTCCGCGCCGCGGACCGCGTTCGTGGCGAAGATCTCCGCACCGAGTAATGCGTTGGCGAGCGTCGACTTCCCAGCACCGGAGGGTCCGATCAACGCGACGGTCCCCTCCAGCATCGCGACGAGCACGTCGAGCCCGATGCCGGTATTCGCGCTCACCGCGAGCACGGACGCGCCTGGCGCGACCGCGCGCACTTCGTCGAGCGGGAGATAGGCCGCTGTGTCGGCCTTGGTGAGCAGCACGATCGGCTGAGCATCGCTTTCCCAGGCCAGCGCGAGCATCCGCTCGATGCGGCCGAGGTCCACGTCACCGTCGGCGGCGGTGCAGATCAGGACGGTGTCGACGTTCGCGGCGAGCACCTGGCCCTGCGACCGGCCGGACACCGAGGACCGCACGATCGCCGACCGGCGCGGAAGCAGTTGCCGCACGGCCGAATCGGTATCGATGCTCACCCAGTCGCCTGTGCACAGCCCGCTGAGCTCGGAATCCGCGCGTGGGCAGCGGGCGCGGGCGAGCCCGCTCGGCGTGGCCACGTCGCATTCGCTGCGGTCCATCCGGATGACCCGCGCGGGTACCCGGCCTTCCTCGATCATCGAGGCGTAGCGGTTGGAAACGGCTTCGGTCCAGCCATACGGGACGAGAAGGTCGTAGTCGACCATGATTGAAGGAATCCTTCGTCGGGCGCAGAACCCGACCAGGGTTCAGCGAGTGGAGAATGAGCAGGAGTTTCGTGTGGCGGCATGCGTAGCGCGCCCGGACACGACAATCCGAACGTTCCTCGTCACGGTCCACACCTCCTTGCTTCTCTCGCAGTCGCCCTACCCTTGCACCCAGCCCCTCACCCGCGCAACCGAATATCCGACCTCACCGATTGGTGATCACTCGGGTTTGCCGAACTGTTCGTGGCGGCCGAGGGAGCGGAGGTGGAACCACTCGCGCAGGCCCGCCGGGTCGCGGCGAGTGACAAGGAAGAACCAGGAGAAGCGGATCCATTCCTGGGGCAGCAGTTTGCGCATACCGGGCTGGGACATCAGGTAGCCGCGGTTGCGGTAGGTGAAGTAACGCTTCACCGGGTCGTCGGGGTACTGGGTGTGCATCCGGCCACCGAGGATCGGTTTGAACTCGGCCGCACCGTTGGGATGCAGGTACGCCGTCTGCAGGCAGGTGCCGAACGGCAGGCCGGAGCGGACCAAGCGGCGATGCACCTCGACCTCGTCGCCGCGAACGAACAGGCGTAGGTCCGGCACGCCAATCACGTCGACCGCCTTCGCGGAGATCAGCGCGCCGTTGAACAGCGAGGCGATACCGGGCAGGAAGTCCTCGTCGCCGAGTTCCGAGCGCAGCCGCCGCCACACCACGCCACGGCGCAGCGGGAACGCGAGGCGGTCGGGTTCATCGATATCGCAGACCACGGGGGACACCTCGACGAGCCCGTGCCGGTCCGCGCAATCCAGCAGGGTGGACAACACATCGGGACCTTCGGGCCTGCCGTCGTCGTCGGCGAGCCACAGCCAGTCCGCGCCGATGCTCAGCGCGTGCAGTATGCCGAGCGCGAACCCGCCCGCGCCGCCGAGATTGTGCGCCGAACCCAGATAGGTGGATTCCACTGGCTGGTCACGGACCAGGGCCGCGACCTCCGGTTCGTTGCCGTTGTCGACGACGATCAGGTGGTCCACCGGCCGTGATTGGGAGGCAAGGATTTTCAGCGACTCGGCGAGCAGCTCGCGGCGCTTGTGCGTGACGACGATCGCCACGATGCGCGCGTCCGAGCCGACCCGGGCCTGACCACTCATGCTGTGGCCTTTCTGGCATGAGCGGGGCCCTCCATGGTCACGCTTCGCTGCCGCCTCCGGGCCTGACCACTCATGCCTGATTCCGCTCCAATTCTCGTTCGGTTCCCACGGCCCGTTCGGCCTCCATTTCGCGCAGCACAGTCGCCACGTGATTCCCCGCTTCGGGCCCCTCATAGGCTCGCACCACTTCTTCGATCCCGCCACGCAAGCGGATCTGGCCGTGGTCGATCCACATGGCCGTGTCGCAGAGCTGCGCGAGGAATTCGTTGGAATGGCTGGCGAAAACCAGGATGCCGGAACGCGCGACCAGTGACTGCAACCGGATCCTGGCCTTCTTCATGAACTCCGCGTCCACCGCGCCGATGCCCTCGTCGAGCAGCAGGATCTCCGGATCGATCGAGGTCACCACGCCCATCGCGAGTCGGACCCGCATACCGGTGGAATAGGTGCGCAGTGGCATGGACAGGTATTCGCCCAGCTCGGTGAAATCGGCGATCTCATCGATTTTGGCGAGCATCTGCTTGCGGGTCTGCCCGAGGAACAGACCGCGGATGATGATGTTCTCGTAACCGGAGATCTCCGGATCCATGCCGACGCCGAGATCGAAGACCGGCGCCACCCGCCCGCGGATGCGCGCACTTCCGCGGGAGGGTTCGTAGATGCCCGAAAGCAGCCGCAGCAGCGTCGATTTGCCCGCGCCGTTGTGTCCGACCAAGCCGATTCGGTCGCCCTCTTTCAGCGAGAGCGTGATATCCCGCAATGCCTCGACCACGACGACGTCGGACTGGTTGCGTCCGATCGCGCCGCCGGCCTTGCCGAGGAACGCCTTCTTCAACGACCGCGATTTGGCGTCGAAGATCGGGAATTCGACCCACGCCTCCTGGGTTTCGATACTCACACGGCTCATCGGGGCGCTCCTATACCCAGTACGGTACGCGCGAACGGTACTGCTTCATGGCGAAGATCGCCACGATCCAGCCCAGCAGGGTGATCACGCCGACGACCAGCCAGTGCCGCAGTTCCTGCGGGTCGCCGAGCAGGGGCGCCCGGACGATTTCGAGATAGTGGAACGTCGGTACGAGCTCGGCGAGCTTGGCGCGGTCGCCGGTGCCGACCTGCGACTCCAGGGTCTTGGTCGTCCACATTACCGGCGTCAGTACGAACAGCATCAGCGTGGTGCTGCCGAGAATCGGCGCGATATCGCGGTAGCGGGTGCTGAAAATACCGAACACGATCGACACCCACGCGCAATTGAGGAAGATCAGCACGATCGCCGGAATGGCGAGCAGGGTCGCCGGGCCGAGATTGCGCCACACGCCGAACGCGGCGAGCATCACCAAGTAGATGACCATGTTGTGGGCGAAGAACAACAGCTGTCGCCACACCAGCCGGTAGACGTGCACGCTCAGCGCGGAGGGCAGCTGTTTGATCAGGCCCTCGTTGGCGATGAAGACCTCCGAGCCTTCCAGGATGCTCGCGCTGATCACGTTCCAGATGATCAGCCCGACCGTCACGTAGGGCAGATACTCCCGCAGCGGCTGGCCGAGCAGCGCCGCATAGAGCACGCCCATCGCTATGGCCTGCAGACCGGTGGCGATGGTGATCCAGAACGGGCCGAGCACTGAGCGGCGGTAGCGCTGCTTGATGTCCTGCCAGCCGAGCGACAGCCACAGCTCGCGCTGGGCGAATCCGCCCGCGAAGTCCTGGAACGCGCGCCGGAACGTCTGCGAGTCCGGCACGATCTTCGCCGCGGTTGCCCCGGCGCGTGCGGCCTCGGCCTCCGGCGTGGCCGCGCTCACCGTATTCTCCTGCGTCGAGTCGTCGCCGGAGCGCACGACGTGCTCGGTCGGGGAGGTCGGTGAGCTGTCGTCTGTACACGCTTGGTCATCGGAACCAACTGAGCTCTCTTCGGGACGCACCGCACTCGGGTCGGATGCGGAGTCGGGGCGAGCGGCAGCGGCGGGCACGGTGCACGAGACTACCCTTGCGGCTTCCCGTCACCGCGTGGCACACGCGCGTCGCCGGTCTCACAAGTACTGGCCGGAACCACCGGTGACATGACTCGCCTGGCTGCCGCGCGGGTCGGTGGCGTGGATGCCGGGTGGCAGGGCGCCCTGACGCATCTGCTCGAGCTGGGCGCGTGCGGCCATCTGCTGGGCGAACAGGGCGGTCTGGATGCCATGGAACAGGCCCTCCAGCCAGCCGACCAGCTGCGCCTGCGCGATCCGCAGCTCGGCGTCGGACGGGACGGCGTCGTCGGTGAACGGCAGGGTGAGCCGCTCGAGCTCCTCCCGCAGCTCGGGGGCGAGCCCCTGCTCCAGCTCCTGCACCGAGGACTTGTGGATCTCCTTGAGCCGATTCCGGCTGGCGTCGTCGAGCGGAGCCGCCCGGACCTCTTCGAGCAGCTGCTTGATCATGGTGCCGATCCGCATGACCTTCGCGGGCTGCTCGACCATGTCGGCGAGCGACTCGCCGGAGTCGTCCAGGTCGTCCGAGTCGCCCTTATTATCGTCGGTCACCACCTGCGCGGTGTAGGGCGCCTCCGATCCGGCTGCCGCCGGGATAGCCAACGGCCTGCCGTCGGGTCCGACAACGACGATATGGTCCGGTGCCTCGTCCGAGTGCGTCATGGTCCCTATCATGTCGTGTCCGCCGCGAACGCGCTAAGCCGGTGCTCCCCGGCCCAGCGTATGGAGGGCTCGCCAGGGGTTGCTCGGTCGACGCCGCGGCGTGGCCTCGGCGTTCTATTCTGTTCGGGTCGTGTGGTTCGGATTTGTCGAAAGTCGGTCGCCATGCTGAGTGCCAGGTTGCTGTGCTCCCACCGGATCGCTGAGGGGAACGCGGTTACACAGGCTCGCCCGCTGCCCTTAGAGTGGCCAACATGACATACGACGTCGCGAGGGTTCGGGGCCTGATACCGTCCCTGGGCGACGGCTGGATCCACCTCGACCCGCAAGCGGGCATGCTGGTTCCGGATGCGGTATCCCGTGCCGTCTCAACGGGTTTCCGAACTTCTTCGTTTTCGCATATCGGCCGCACCAGCGCCGCGGTGCGCAGCGCGGCGATCCTGGACGCCGCCCGCGAGGCGGTGGCCGATCTGGTGGGCGGTGATCCGGCGGGCGTCGTGCTCGGCCCCGACCGCGCGGTCCTGCTGGCCTGGCTCGCCGAATCACTGAGCTCCCGGCTCGGGCTCGGCACCGGCATCGTGCTGTCCCGGCTGGACGACGAGGCCAACGTCGCGCCGTGGCTGCGCATCGCCAATCGCTACGGCGCGCATGTGCGCTGGGCCGAGGTGGAGATCGAGACCTGCGAGATGCCGTCCTGGCAGTTCGAGGAACTGATCGGCCCCACGGCGCGACTGGTCGCGCTCACCGCCGCCTCACCCATCGTCGGCTCGGCGCCCGCAGTGCGGGTGGCCGCGGACCGGGTGCACGAGGTGGGCGGGCTACTGGTGGCCGACGCGTTCGGCGCCGCCCCCTACGCGCTGATCGACATCGATGAATTGAATGCCGACGTGGTCGCGCTGAGCGCACCGGCATGGGGTGGTCCGCAGATCGGGGCGCTGGTCTTTCGCGACCCGGCGTTCCTGGACCGGATCCCGTCGATGTCGCTGAACCCCTATGCGAAGGGCGCCGAACGGCTGGAGGTGGGTGGGCACCAATACGCGCTGCTCGCCGGCATGACCACCTCGATCGACTTCCTCGCCGGGCTCGACGAACGGGCGCGTGGTACCCGGCGCGAGCGCCTGGAGATGTCGATCACCTCGCTGCAGGACTATCACGACGAGCTGTTCGAGCACCTGATGGCGGTGCTGGACTCGATTCCGAGCCTCACCGTGATCGGCCGTGCGTCCACCCGAATCCCCACCGTCAGCTTCACCCTGGCCGGCATGCAAGCGGAGAAGGTCGCGGCCAAGCTGGCCGACAACCGCATCGGTACGGTGAGCGGCGTGCACGGCGGCAGCAGGCTGCTGGACGCGCTCGGCGTCAACGACGAGGGCGGCGCGGTCACCATCGGCCTCGCGCCCTACACCACGAAATTCGAGATCGATCAGCTCGGCAGGACGCTGCTGGCGCTGGAGTGAGCGGTCCGAGCGGAGGCGACGCAGCCGCTCAGAGTTCCTTCACCCGCAAAACCACTTTGCCGAACACCTCGCCGGAGTCCAGCAGCCGATGGGCTTCGGCCGCCTCTTCGATCGGCAGTTCCGCGGCGATGACCGGGACGACGGTGCCGTCGGCGATCAACGGCCACAGATGCCTGCGTACCTCGGCGATGATCTCCGCTTTGCCGCCGGCGCCGGTCGCGGGCCGCGCACGGACGTTGGTGGCCTGGATGGTGCCCCACTTACCCAATAGCGCAGCCAGATTCAGGTCCGCATGCACGCCGCCCTGCATGCCGATCACCACCAGTCTGCCGTGGTCGGCCAACGCATCGACATTGCGCCCCAGATAGGCCGCACCCATGTTGTCGAGGATGATGTCGGCGCCCGGGCCGCCCGCGCCCGACTTCTCGGCGCGCACCGCGGTGACGAAATCATCCTCCCGATAGTTGATCAGGACGCTCGCCCCCAGCTCCGCACAGCGCGTCAGCTTCTCGGCCGACCCTGCGGTCACCGCGACGCGCGCGCCGAGTGCCTTGGCGACCTGAACGGCGTGCGAGCCGACACCGCTGCCGCCGCCGTGGATCAACACCAGGTGATTCGCCTGCAAGTCCGCGGTCATCACGAGATTCGACCAGACGGTTGCCGCCACTTCGGGCAATCCGGCCGCCGCGCCGAGGTCGAGGCCGTCAGGGACCGGAAGGACCTGGGTCGCGGGAACAACGACTCGTTCGGCGTAACCGCCGCCGGACAGCAGCGCGCATACCCGATCCCCGACCGCCCAGTCACGCACCCCGTCGCCGAGTTCGGCGATGACACCCGAACATTCCAGTCCGATGATCGGGCTGGCGCCCGGCGGGGGAGGGTAGTGGCCTCGGCGCTGGAGCAGGTCGGCTCGATTGACGCCCGCCGCGGCCACCTCGATCAGTACCTCACCGTGGCCGGGCGTCGGATCCGGCGCCTCGGTCCAGGACATCACCTCGGGTCCGCCGAAACCGATCAGGTCGATAGCACGCACCGTGCCATAGTGCTCCGCCGGTCGGGATCACCGCGCGCTGACCCCCGTCGAGCGACACCGAGCCGGGGGACGGAACGCCCCGGGAAAGCGCAATCCGGGAAGCGGCCTGCGGTGATCGGCGCCACAGGCTACCGTTCCGGGGGTGAGCGGCGGCTTCATCAATTTTCAGAACGAGATCTACCTGGGTGGCCTGGGCGGGGCGGTGCCCGAATTGCCCATGACCGCTGCGGGTTTGGAATTGCGCGCGCAGGAGCGGCTGGACCCGGCGGCTTTCGCGTACGTGGCGGGCAGCGCCTCGGCGGAGCGTACCGCCGCGGCCAACCGGTCCGCCTTCGATCGGTACCGCATCCTGCCGCGGATGCTGCGCGGCGCGACCGGGCCCGGCGCCCGCGATCTCTCGGTCGAGGTGCTCGGGACCCGGCTGGCCGCCCCGGTGCTTACCGCGCCGATCGGCGTCCTCGAACTGCTGCACGAGGGCGGTGAGGTGATCGCGGCCGAGGTCACCAAGGAGCTGGGCATCGGTACGGTGCTGTCCACCGCGGCCTCCTCGACCATCGAAGAGGTCGGCGCGGCGGCCGGGGCGTGGTGGTATCAGCTGTACTGGCCTGCGGACGACGAACTGGCCCGCTCGTTCGTCCAGCGTGCCGAGCGGGCGGGAGCCTCCGCGATCGTGGTGACCGTGGACACCCCGGCCCTCGGTTGGCGTCCACGTGACCTGGAACTGGCGCATCTGCCGTTCCTGCACGGCAAGGGCATCGCCAACTACCTCTCCGATCCGGTGTTCCGTGGCAAGCTGCCCGCCGCGCCGGAGGAGAGCGAGGAGGCGATGCGGACGGCCATCCTCACCTGGGTCGGGTTGTTCGGTAACCACGCACTACGGCCCGCCGACCTCGCGCACCTGCGGGAATGGACCGACCTGCCGATCGCGGTGAAGGGCATCCTGCACCCTGACGACGCGCGCCAGGTGGTGGATGCCGGCGCCGACGCGGTGGTGGTGAGCAACCACGGCGGACGGCAGGTCGACGGCTCGATCGCGGCACTGGACGCGTTGCCCGCGGTGGTGGCCGGCATCGGCGACCGTGCCGACGTGCTGTTCGACTCGGGCGTGCGCACCGGCTCCGACGTGCTCGTCGCGTTGGCATTGGGCGCCAAGGCGGTGCTCTACGGGCGGCCCTGGGCTTACGGTCTCGGTCTCGCGGGGGCGGCGGGCGTCCGGCACGCGCTTCGGGTATTGCTTGCCGATTTCGACTCGGCGCTCGGACTCTCCGGGTGCACGGACCTGGCCGCGGTGAGCCGCTCGCTGCTGTCCACGCTGCGCTGACCTGCGGCACTCGCCGATTTGCGCAGTTCGTCGCGCATAGAATGACCACCGTGTATCCCGAACCGAGCAATCGTGCGGTGGCCGAGCCGCGGTGGCTCACCTCCGCGCAGCAGCGCGCCTGGCGCGCATACATGGACGGTCACCAGCGCCTGATGGCCGAGCTCAACCGCCAACTGCAGCGCGACAGCGAGCTGACCATCGCCGAATACCGGATCCTGGTGCTGCTCTCCGAGGCCCCCGACCGCTCCCTGCGGATGAGCGAGCTGGCCGACGGCGTGCTGTCCTCGCGCAGCAAGCTGACCCATCAGATCCGGCGGCTGGAGGCCCAGCAGATGGTGCGCCGCAACACCTGCCTGGAGGACGGCCGCGGCGTACTCGCCGAACTCACCGACGAGGGCATGCGCTGCCTGGAGGCTGCCGCCCCCGGTCACGTCGAAGCCGTTCGCCGCCACTTCATCGATCTGCTCGCCCCGGCCCAGCTCGAGGTGATCGGCGAGGTCTTCGGACGCATCGACGAGGAAATCGGTAAGCACCCCGGCTGAGCGGTCCGCTACGATCATGGTCCTGGAGACGTGGCAGAGCGGCCGAATGCACTCGCCTTGAAAGCGAGCGTCGCGAGAGCGACCGGGGGTTCAAATCCCTCCGTCTCCGCAAAGAGTGAATTATTCGTTGCTGTTCGCGCTCAACTATGCGGCCGACCAGTTTTAATGACGCCGTAAGGGTCTGAACTCATTCAGCGAAAGCTGCCGCCAAGGGTACGATGAGGGAACTGCCGCAGGAATGCGACTGCCGGGTCTGCTATCGCGTCGGAGTCATGGATGAGCCAAACAAATGAGAACCTGTTCACCAGAAGTGAGGTTCGTTTCTTTTCCTCCCAGCAGACCAAATACGCCATCGCCGAAGTTTTCCGGCGAAGTCACACTGTCATCTATTGCGGCGCTGGTGTGTCGATCGATCGAACAGGTCTGGGCTGGCAGCAATTGGTATCGAGTATCCGGCCGGGCGGTGACAGCGTCAAACCGGCGCACCTGGGTGCACTGGCCCGCTTTCTCGATCCGGCACGCCAAGCCACCGCCGTCGTGAATTCCCTGAGCGAGCAGTATCCGGCCCTCGGTGCGGATGCCGAGGTTTGTTGGCAGGTGCAGAATCAGCTGCGCCTCGAACTGTACAAGAAGGCGCACACCTGGCAGTACGGAACGCTGATGCGGAACATCGTATCGTTCGCGATAATGCGGGCGATCGCAGGCGGCACGGTCACCATACTGACAACTAATTTCGATATCCATCTCGAGGACGAGGCTCGATCCTTCATCCAGGACAGCGACCGTATTCTCGGCGAACTCGGCGTGAACGTGAATACCAGAGTTCGCTTCGCGGAGGAGTTCGAGAATCCGGGTGGCGCAATGCAGGACGGCACTGCTCCGGACGATGACGAACCAGTTGTCGAGATCGTCTATCTGCACGGCAGGGTGCACAAGGATGCCGCGCAGCAGACCGCCTGCCGGGTCGTACTCGACGAAGTCGATTACGGCGAGACGAGCGAAATGACGGTTAGGATTCTACGGCAATATTTTTCCGCCCGAGACTCCTCGCTCATCATCGTGGGTGCCAGTTTGACGGACGCGCCGCTGATCGAGGCCCTTGCCAGGGAGCGAAACGGGGGAGCGTTCCGAACACGAAGCGGACCGGACAACCAGTATCGGCTGTTCTTGTTACCACTGTCGACCGTGAAGAGCAACGACGATCCGCCCAAGCGAGTTCATAACCTGACCTGCAGTGATGCGCAGAATCTGATCCGGCTGCTCGCCGGCAGATGCAAGCGGTTGGGCGTCAACATGCTGGCCGCGGACTTCAAGTACCAGGTGTCGCAGTTCTTCCGTGAGCTCGTCATCTGCACCAGCTTGGGGTCGACCGATGCGTACTTTTCGACGACGAATAGAAGCACCTACGGCAGGCGTCTCGTTCGGTGGTGGGAAGAGTGGAACGACGCGGCCAACGCCGACATTCACCACTTCACGCGGCAGTATCTGCGGCTCGATGCCACGGTGAGCGCTATACGAAAGAAATTCGTTCTACCCTCTGGTGAGCGCTTGAAGCTCGAGCTCTGGGTCCGCTACGGGGTGGAGAAGGAGCGTCAGCTCGTTCTCTGCGCGTCGTCCGCCGGCGTGCTGTACAACCGGCGCCTGCTGAGGCGTGAGGAGCTGTCGCTCAACTCCAAGCAGGTGTCCATGCGAGCCTTCATAGACGGGCAGGTGAGTTACGTCGACAACTCGAAGGATGCCGGGCAGTACTCGCGGTGGCGTTCGTTTTTATCGGTGCCGATCTTCTTGAATGCGGAGAACCGGGAGTTCTTCGCAGGCGTGATAACGCTTTCCAGCAGCGAATATATCGGGCATACCGGATTGCCCCATCAGAATGCCGAGTCGATGCTGAGTTTGGTGAATGTTATCCGTCGGTGTGGTATCCAACTGCTGGAGCCGGAGCAGACGGCCGTGAAAGGGCGCCGTTTATCGCGTGCCAGCCTGTAGGACTCTCTTCAGCTTTCTCGTGGGTGGCGCTTCGGGTTCTCTCTGTTCGCCACGGTGAGCCGTACACGTGCCACGTCGACTTCGTCGAATTCGGTCAATATATACCCTCTCGACCGGCTCTCCAGCACGTCATAATCCTCATAGTAGGGATTCTCCCCTTCCTCGGCGAGCTGCTTCAGGTCGGATATCGTCTTACGATCCTCTTCGCTCATCACTTCACCTATCGCGCGTTGCCAATATTGTCGAGGATGGTGACAACCCCGAACACGCCGGCCGCGGCTGTTTTCGTCAGGCGACCCCGTGATCGCGTATCCATCCATGGTCGCAGTATCCGAGCGCGCTTGCGCCTCGAACGCCTGACTTTCTGCCTGCGATGTGCGAGCCCACAAACCTTGCACCTGTCCCGGTGCAATGGTTCAGTTCTGCCTGAGTGCGTGGCCGGGTTCGGCGCGAAGCCCAGCTGACGAGAGCCGTGACAGCCGCGAAGGTCTTCGTCCGGAGGCCCCTATCGCGCAGCGAGAAGCCGAAACCCTGTGGGGCTGCAAATGTTTCGTGCTCGTAAATAGTCACGGTGTGACACTCCTGCCAGATCCGGAGGGGGCGACGTGGAGTCCTCGGGTGACTCGGCCGGGAGATCCCGGACGCCGTTCATGCCGATAGTAGCATCGACAAGCGATATCGAAATCGCTGAACGATACCACTATCTGTCAACGATCTGGTGGGCGCTTCCTTGGGCTAGGGTGGATGCCATGGATGCAGCTGACCTGCCGGCCCCGGAACAGACGTACGAACAGTGGCTTGCGACTTACGATCTGCGTTCTTACGCCGAGCATCGGCTGTCGGTGGCGGTCGATGTCGTCGTGCTCTCGGCTGGTGCCAAGGGACAACTTCGAACATTCCTGGTACGGCGTACCCAGTGGCCCGATTACGGCGAGTGGGTTCTGCCGGGCGGGTTCGTGCGCAACGACGCGCGGCTCGAGCAGGCCGTCGAGCAGGTGATGGACCGCAAAGTGAAGGCGCGGCACCTCGGCGGTCTCGAGCCGCTGCGGTTCTTCGACGATCCCCGTCGCGACAGCCGAACCCGGGTGCTGTCGATGGCGTACGTCGCCCGCTGTGGACGGGATGCGCTCCCCGCGCCGGACGAGGTCCTTACCTGTGTCGCGTCGATTCGGGGACACAAGCTGCAAGGCGACGGAGCGCCTGCGCATCTGGGCTTCGACCACGACGACGTTCTGGCGACCGCGATCGACTTCGCTCAGCAGCGGACGCGCGCGGATCTCCTCTGGCCGGTGCCGATGTTGTCGAGCGAAGGTGTCTTCACTGTCGCCGAGTTGGCCGGTATCCGCGAGAGCTTGGATGCGCCGATGACCCTTGACGCGCTGCGCCGCCGCGTGGCCGAGGACAGCAGAATCGAGAAGTACGGCTGGGTGGAAGGTGCGAGCGGCAAACCGGTGCAGACCTATCGGGTGAAGCCGCCGGGATAGTTGACGATTCAAGCCGGCGGGCGCGGTTGCGCGCGTACGATGCTGAACACTGCGGCGAGAACTCCCGGAGATGAGCGGTCGACCTCGAGGGTTGCGCGCAGGCCGGTCGCCTGAGGGGGAATCATTGTATCGACAGGCCGATATTCGCGCGAGCGCTCACGACTCGCCGATGCGCACAAGCGTTTTGGCGGAAGCGGCCCGGTTGGCGATCTTGTTGCGCCATGTACCCAGTCTGACCGTCGCGGTCGTGTACTTGACAGTGGAGCCTATTCGTACGCCAGTCGGGTTGATTGCGACGACCCTGATCGGGATTTGGTCTGCCTGGCGCTTGGCGACACGATGGCGCTCCTGGACCTGGACCGCACTGGATCTGGCGGTGGTGCAAGCGTTCGTTATCTGTACCGGGACCATGATACGAAGTGCCGAAGCCGCACCGGGTCCGAGTGGGCCGCAGAGCGTAGCCGGACTCACCATTGTTTCACTGGCGGTCGAGACACGCGCGTACGTGGCATTCCTGGGCACCGGCATTACGTACGCGTCGCTTTGGTATGGCTACTCGTATATAGCCGGCCTCGCGAGCCCTTTCTCGATTTTCAGCGTGAATTTCTTGTGGATTCAATGCGTGCTGACAGTGGTTGTGCGCCAACTCATCCTCCGCGCGGCGACTATTGCCGACAGTGCGCTCACCCTGTTGAACGAGACCAGGGTCGCACAGCGGGTAGCCGCAGCTCGCACCAGATACCAGGCTGAGCAATGGCGGTTGCTGCACGATACCGCGGCGGGGACGCTGCAATCCATCGGAAACAGTGGCGACGTGGTCGACGCGGCCACTGTGGCCGAGGAATCGCGACGTGACATTTGGCAGATAAAACAGTTGCCGACGGGTCGGGAAGAAGGCTCCGTAGACCTCGTCGAACGAATTCGGAAAACGTGCGCCAAGTTTGCTTTCGAAATCGACCTGCGAGGCTCTACGCACTTGCTTGTACCGCACTTCGCAGGCTACGTGATCTCCGCAGCCACACGCGAAGCGCTGAACAATGTGGAACGTCACGCAGCGGCCACGCGGGTAATCATCGAGCTGGAGGCCAATGGACTGACGATCACCGACGACGGAGTGGGCTTCACCGAAGACGCTCAGCTGATCGGATCCCGCTTCGGTATCCGGCAATCTATTATCGCACGGCTGCGAGACATCGGCGGGGACGCCAAAGTCCATAGTGAGCCCGGTATAGGCACCGCGGTGCAGATGTCCTGGCCGTTGAATTTCGCGTCGGACGATCGGTCGACATCCGATGATGACGATGCGGTCTTCGACGTCGAACGTTTGTTCCGTCGGCTCGGGTATGGAATTGCCACGGTCGCGATCACGCTCACATTCGTGGCCCTGGTGCGGATCCCTTCATTGCGTCCTGTTCACGCGTGGTCACACATCGTCCTGCTGGCTGCGATGATGGCATGCACGCTGGCCGGGCTCGTGAATATCCGGCGTCCGGTCCTACCTTCGTGGCCACTTGTCGTGGCGACCGTTCTGATATCCCCCATACAGTCGCTGCTCATCCCCGCTCACGTGATCCTACTGAACACGAACTGGGCATACGGAAACTATGGGTGGACACTGAATGTCCTGCTGCTGCGGCAGCGAATCGAAACCGCGGTGGCGACGCTCGCGGCCTCGTGGGTCCTGGCCAGCCTGGTGATTCTCGCGATATCACCGAAGCTGGAGACTCTTGCGGACGTCGGATATCTCACTGCCGGAGTCATCCTGATGCAGGCGATGGCGCTGTACTTCGTACGACTGCTGAGGACGGCGGCGCACCGGGCGCAAGATCTCAATAACGAGCGCAGTCGCCTGCTGGAGGAGCAAGAGATCAGACGGGTTGCGCAGACAGATTTCGCGCGTCGCTACAAGACCATTTCGGACTCGATCACCCCCTTTCTGCAGAAGCTTTCCGATGGAACGGCTTCGGCGCGCGATCCGGCGGTGCGCAGGACGGCCCGCATGTTCAACGATCGGTTGCGACGCATCTTCGCGGAATTGAACACCTATGAACATGGCTTGACCCAGGAGATTCGAGACCTGACCGAAGATATCGACACCGGAGACACCAGGATGGATCTGTGCATTCTTCCCGGCATCCCCGATCTGGAATCAGAAGTATGTCGCCAGCTGGTGCTCCCCTTGCGGATCATGCTCGAAGCATGCACCCCGGCGACGTACCTGAGAATTACGGCGATCGGTGACCGCGGTCGTGTTTTGCTGAGTATGTATGTGCGATGCACGTTCTCCGCGAAAACCCGGCAAGCGGCCGACCGGCTGCACACCCTGCCTGGCTGCGCTGTGACGATTACGAATGAAAATGAAATGCTGCTGCGGGTCGAAACCCCGTGGTAGTCGTTACGGGAGACCGAAGTGTTCGATGAGGAAGATGTCACCGGGGAAGCCGAGCCGATTCGGGTCGTGATCATCGAAGATAATCCGCTGATCCGTAACGGATTCCGGGTGAGCTGCAAATCCGCCGATCCACTTATGACAGTCGTAGCGGAGTACGACGATCCCGACGACTTTTTCGATGACAGCGACATGGCTCCGGAGCATGTCGATGTGGTCGTGCTCGATCTCCAGTATGGCGTGCACTTCTATCCCCCCGATCTGGGACCGCTCGAGCGGCTTTGTGAACAGGGGTTCAAGGTTGTCGTCCTGACGAAATTCGAGAACGACATTCAGCTGACCAAGGCGTGCCTCGATCGCGGCGCACTCGCCTATGTCGCCAAGGATGAGGGTGTGGGGCCCCTCATGACGTCCATACAGATGGCGCATCTGAACCGAGGGGGACTCACGCCGAATATGGCCATGACGATGTTGCATGACCGCCTGGTCGACAGCAGAGATCGCGACATGCTTTTGGCTTTTATTCAGACAGCTGACTCCGCGGCCGCTGCAAAGGTCATGAACATGTCCACCGAAGACTACAAAAAGCAGCTGTGGAAGATCGGCCAGAAGATCATCGACTCGATACAGCAGGATGGCGTCTCGCCTCGTATTCCAAGAGACGATACCTAGTGCCTCGTCCAGGTAGGTTGCCCTGGTAACCGGGTGTCGGGTTGATCGTGGACGCGTGTCCGGTGATGCTGCCAGTGGAGGTGGTGTCGGTGGCCCGGAGGCCGGAAGTGTTTGTGCGGGCGGTGACCCCGGAGGAGGGGCGCCGGTTGCAGAAGATCACCAAGACGAGCAAACAACCGGTCAGGACGCGACGAGCGATCGTGGTGATGGCCTCGGCGCAGCGGCAACCGGCCCCCGCGATCGCGAGGTTGATGCAGGTCAGCGAGGCGTATGTGCGGCAGGTGATCCACGAGTTCAACGAGCGGGGGTTCGAAGCTCTGGACCCAAAATGGAGCGCGGGCAGGCCGAAGAAGGTAGATCGGGCGACGCGTGAACGCATCGCTTGTATCGCCCGGTGCTGCCCGCGTGATCTGGGCTGGCCGTTCTCGGTGTGGAGCCTGTCGAAACTGCGAGAAGTGTTGCTGACCAACGGAATCGCTGAGATCAGCCGCGAAACTCTGCGCAAGATCCTCCACGGCGAGGGGGTGTCGTGGCAGGCGGTCAAGACCTGGAAAGCGGGCACCGACCCGGAGTTCACCGCGAAGATGAACCGCGTCCTGGACCTCTATGACCATCCACCCACCGATGGGCGGGTGGTCTGCGTGGACGAGTTCGGGCCGCTGAACTTGCAACCCCGCGCTGGTCGTGGCTGGTTCGGGCGACGAACCCCGAAACGGTTGCGGGCGACCTACCGGCGCACCCAGGGCGTGCGGCACCTACTCGGCGCTCTGGATCTGGCGACCGGCAAGATCCACTACCGGATCCGGGATCGTAAACGGTGGCAGGAGTTCCTGTCGTTGCTGAAGTCGCTGCGGGCGCGCTGGCCCGGACAGAAGCTCTACGTCATCGCCGACAACTTCTCCCCGCACAAACGAGCCGAGGTCCGCACCTGGGCTGCGGCCAACAACGTGGAACTGGTCTTCCTACCGACCTATTCATCGTGGTTGAACTGGATCGAGTCCGAATTCGCGGCTCTACGCTACTTCGCCTTGAACGGCACCGATCACCGCAGCCACGACGAACAGGACGCCGCGATCGGCGCCTACATCCGCTGGTACAACCAGCACGCCCGACCCAAACGCGACTTCGCCGTCAACTCCAAGATCCGGCACCCTGATTACCTACCGAAGGTTGCTTGACGAGGCACTAGGCCCATGACTCGCCCAACTCGGGCCGGACAGCCGCTGCGCGGGCTCGGCGACAGCCGTCAGAGCGGGAGGTCCGCGATGACGTCCCGTCGCCGCGATCGACAATGCCACGCGGAAATCGGTGGCGGAGAACGGGATACAGAAGATACAAACCATGGTCTCCGTGCTCGTCGCGCTGCTCGCCTTCGGTGTGTGCGCAATTGCGATCGCGGTGTGGCGGTTCGCCGGAGTGCAACGGCGTCGGCAGGATCTCGACACTCGATGAGCGCGGCGAACGGAACTCGACACGGCGATGGCCTGCCTGCCACTCACCGCGCCTCTGGCAGGATGGTTCACATGCTGTCTCGGCGCGGCGTGCGGCGTTGGGTCTCCAGCGCCCTGGTAAGCGCCGCACTTGTTTCTGGTGCGGTGGCGTTCGGTGCTCCCCAGGTAGCAGCGGCCCCCGGCGGTCCTCCTCCGGTGAATACCGGCTCCTCGGATGGTCCGGGTCCGGCCGAACCGACCAGCAAACAACCCTCGACGCCCAGGATCGATCACATCGAACCGATCAACGATCGGCGGCTGCGGGTCTTTGTCGCCTCGCCCGCGATGAGCCGGGTGGTCGAGGTGCAGGTTCTGCTGCCGCGCGACCGGTCCCGCCCGCGCCCGACGGTCTACATGCTGGACGGCCGCAGCGCGAGCCCCGAAAGCAACAACTGGACCGAGCTCGGGCACGCGGACCGCTTCTACGCGGACAAGGACGTCAACGTGGTGTTCACCGTCGGCGGGCCGGCCAGCTTCTACACCGACTGGCAGCATCCCGACCCGATGCTCGGCACGAACATGTGGGAGACGTTCCTCGCCAAGGAACTGCCCCCGCTGATCGACGCGGAGTTCAATGGCAACGGCACCAACGCGGTTATGGGCGTCTCGATGGGCGCCGAGGCCGCGATGATGCTGGCGTTCCGTCAACCGAAGCTCTACACCGCGATCGCGGCGCACAGCGGCTGTTTCTCGATGGGTACCGATATCGGCCAGGCGCAGGCGCGCGCGGTGGTGGCCACCTACATGGGTGAGCCGGACAACATGTTCGGCAAGCAGGATGATCCGGCCTGGCTGGCCCACGACGTCACGTTGCACGCGGACGCCTTGCGTGGCAAGACGATCTATCTGTCGGTGGGCAGCGGCCTGCCCGGCGTGCACGACGTGCCAGGAACCCCGAATGTCGCCAGCGCCATCGGGTTCGGCGGCCCGCTGGAGGCCGCGACCAACGCTTGCACCCGGCGGCTCACCGACCGGCTTCGTTCGCTCGGTATCCCGGTCACCGCGCACTTCCGCGGCACGGGAACGCACTCCTGGCCGTACTGGGCGGACGAGCTGGCGCTGTCCTGGCCGACGATCGCGGGCGCGCTCGGCGTTCGCTAGCCGAGGAACCGCGCGAGCACCGCGGGATCGGTGGCGAAGTTCAGGAACAGGTCGTTCTCGTGCGGGTCGCCGATGGTGACGCGGACACCGTCGGCGCCGTATGGACGCACCAGCACGCCGGCCCCCGCGCTCGCTTCGCCGAACTCGACGCTGCGCGCACCCAGCGAAATCCAGACGAAGTTCGCCTCACTCGGCGGCACCTGATACCCGGCCTCCACCAGCGCGTCGCGCACCCGCTCGCGCTCGGAGACCAGGATGCCGGTGCGATCGAGCAACTCGTGCCGTGCCTCCAGCGACGCGATCGCCGCCGCCTGCGCGAGCCGGTTCACGCTGAACGGGATGTGCACCTTCAGCAGTGCCGTGATCACCGCGGGATCGCCCACGGCGTAGCCGACCCGCAGCCCGGCCAGCCCGTAGGCCTTGGAGAAGGTGCGTAGCACAAGCACATTGGGCCGGGTCCGGCCGAGTTCTACGCCGTCCGGGTGATCGTCCAGCCGCACGTATTCGTAGTAGGCCTCATCCAGCACGACCAGCACATGCGGCGGGACCGCAGCCAGGAACCGGACCAGTTCCGCCTTGCCGACGGCGGTACCGGTGGGGTTGTTCGGGTTGCAGACGAAGATCAACTTGGTTCGTTCGGTGACCGCCGCGGCCAGCGCGTCCAGATCGTGTACCTGATCCGCCGTGAGCGGTACGTGCACGGCGGTGGCGTTGCCGACCTTGGTCACGATCGGGTACGCCTCGAACGAGCGCCACGCGAACAGCACCTCGTCCGAGGGTGACGCACAGGTGATCTGCACCAGCTCCTGGCACAAGGCCACGCTGCCGCAACCGACCGCGACATTGTCGAATCCCACCCCGAGGAAATCGGCCAGCGCCGTGCGCAGCTCGACCACGTGGTTGTCCGGATACCGGTTGGCCAACTCGGCTGCCTCGGCGATGGCCTTGGCGGCGGCGGGCAGCGGACCGAAGGTCGTTTCGTTGCTGGCCAACTTCACCGCGCCGGGATGGCTGCGGCCGGGGGTGTACGCCGGGATCGAATCGAGGTCCGGCCGGATCTGCGCTGTCACACTCCAACCCTATCCGCGCCGCGTGCCTGCCCGATCCGCGTGCCGGAAATTCTCTGGGCTATAGCCCCTCACATGCGATTATCTACCGAATATCAGCAACGCGCCCTACGCTGGTTTCATGTCGGGCACCTACGACGATATCGCCCCGCTACGGGGAAGCGACCAGGAAGACGAGCGACCGACTGCCCGTGGGCAGGTGCCCATCACCGTGGCGGAACCGGAAGGCAATGCCCGCGGCGGAATCGTGGTGCTGCACGAATCCCGGGAGCTCACCGGCGCACTGCGCGACCTGATGAACGCGCTGGCCGGGGAGGGCTGGACAGTAGTCGCGCCCGATCTCTTCCACCGGGTGAACGGCGAACCGGGCGGCGGAGTCTTCGGCGATGAGCTGTTCGACGACTTCGACGCCTGCTTCGACTGGCTCACCAGGCGTGGGGTGTTCCCCGACACCGTTGGTGTGCTCGGTTTCGACACCGCGGGGACGGCTGCGTTCCTGGTTGCGACCAACCGCCCGATCGGCGCGGCGGTAAGCGTGGCGGCGCCGGGCATCGTCGAGCCACTCGCCGATCAGGCCGACGCCTTGGTGGTCGCCGCCCCGCACCTACAGGCGCCGTGGCTCGGCCTATTCGGCGCCGACGATCCGGCCACCCCGCCCGCCCAGGTCGAACAGTTGCGCGACGCGACCGCCCGCGCGGCCGTCGCCAGCCTGGTCGTCACCTACCCCGGCTTGCATCACCGCGCCGACACCCCCGGCACCGACGACGACCCGGATGTGGTCGATTCGCAGACCCGAATCTTCGACTGGTTCGACAGTAACCTACGTTGACCTGCCGTTTTGTGATCTGGACTGTGGCTCATGTAACCTTGCTGCTCGGCGGTTCGAAAGGACCGGTGCCCTCGAAGAGAAGGCTCCAGGAGGCGTGCCAGAGCGGCCGAATGGGACTCACTGCTAATGAGTTGTCCCTTCACGGGGACCGGAGGTTCAAATCCTCTCGCCTCCGCCACGCCCGGGAAACCGGGTACAACTGAATAACACCTGCGCCCGTAGCTCAACGGATAGAGCATCTGACTACGGATCAGAAGGTTAGGGGTTCGAATCCCTTCGGGCGCACAGAAATCGGCCCCTGAGCTGCACAAGCAGTTCGGGGGCCGATTGGCATTCAAGATCACCTGCACTAGATCCAGTACTTTGCCCTTACAAACGAGCCGTTACTTTCCCTCTGCGAACCGATCGAGCGTGGTCCGGATATCTGGTCCTTGAGTCTGCCGCTGAAGGTAGTGCTGCTCGGTAGTCGACAACTTCGCGTGCGACAGCTGAGCCTGAGCCTGAGCCGGACCGAAGTCGTCACGGACCAACGTCGCCACCGTCCGCCGGAAGCTGTAAGGCGTCACCCATCGCAGCTCATCTGGCAGAGCAGCCCGCAGCGATCGGCGGAGGTTCGCCAGGCTCATCCATCCACCGTCACGGTTGGCGAACACCGGGCCGTCCGCCTCGGTGGCGTTGCCAAACAGTCTGGTCAATGCCTCCACCGCCAACTTCGGAAGAACGACCGTGTGATCCGGTGCACCTCCCTTGCGCTCGTCTTGGCGGTGCACACCCTGCCCCTTTACCTTGCCGTGGTCCAACGCCGTGCCCGTACTCGTCATAGTCGGTGGATCAGCCAGCAAGTCGACGTCCGACCACCGCAAGCCAAGCACCTCATTCGGCCGACAACCCGTCGAGCCCATCACGTCGACGAACTCCAGGAGCAACCGTCCCGGCTTCGGCCCACTCATCCCGGGCCGATCGCGGTACGCCTGCACTGCCGAACGAACCGCCGCGAACTCCTCCGGCGTCAACGCCCTCGCTGGTACAGCCTTGCTGGTTTTACGGTTCACCTCCCGAATCGGATTCACCGCAAGAACGTCATACCGAACAGCCATCGAGAACATTCCGAGCAATACCACGCGCAGCATCCGAGCTCGCGAGGGCGGCAGAGTCGCGATGTACCGTTCAGCGCGGCTTGTCGAAAGCTCCCGGACCCGTAACGCCCCGAGCTGAGACTTACCGTGCTTGTCCCAAGTCCGGTGGTACTCGTCGCGAGACTGCTTCTTGAGACCATCCTTCGTCGCGATCCAAGCTTCGAACAGCTCCGACAACGACGTTCGCTCACTGACTACGGCGCCCGCAGTGGGTGTGGTCCGCTTCTTCAGATGCCGCAGCAGCGCCCGGCGTGCATCCTCCTCACTCGAACCACTCCGCTCCGCCTGCCGACGGCACCCGTCCTCATCCCGGACGTAGGTCGATGCGGTAAACCGGCCTGGCCCAGATTTCTTGATGGTGATCTTGCCCCACTCACCAGGGGCCATGCGCTGTCTCGGCACAGGATCACGCTGCCTGGTCAAGACCCGAGATGTAGTCGGCTACGGCCCGTTCGGTGACGAACCGGCGACGGCCGATCTTCACCGACCGCAGTTCACCCGACCCGATCAGTTCGTAGTACTTGCTGTGCCCGATCGGGATCAGCTTCCGGACTTCGGATTCGGTGAGCAGTTTCGACATGATGTGTTCCCCCCTTCTAGGCGGCGGCTTGATGGATTGCGGAATTGTTTTGTGGCCCAGGTGGGCTGGCTGCCAGGAGTGCGTTGTTGTACTCGGCACGCCAGGTGAGGCGTTGGGAAACCGCCGCCATGATCAGGTGGTCGCGGGGCGGCACGTTCTTGTCGCCCGGTTCCACGGGCGTGATGATCAAATGCGAGCGATCGGGTTTGACGATCCCGATCGCGGCGAGGGTTTGCCGAACAAACTCGGCGCGGTCGGCCTTGTGGTCGGGAAGGGTCTTGTTCGACCAGCGACGCGACACCAGCACGCGGCGACCGGGCAGGCCCAACGTGTCGCGGCGGTGGGCTTTGCCCTTGCAGCGGCCCGGCTGAGTCTTGGCAGTCGCGCCTTTGGGGACGATGCCGTAGCGCAGCCACACGCCGCAGCGTGGCGAGCACGGGGTGTGCTGGAGTTCGGCGTGGAGCCGGTCGTAATGCTCGGCCGCGCGCCGGGACTGGGGTTCGATGATCTCCGCGACCGACTTCGTGAGGTACTTCGTCAGGTAGCGGACCTTCTCATCAGCCTGCGGTGTGCCACCGAGAATGCCCTTGCTGTCGACCTGGACACCGAACCGGACCACGTGCGCGGGCTCCAGATCATCGGTGCTGTCGATGATGTCCAACGCGTCATCCCACCCGGTCAACGGCTGCCCGGTACCGGGATCGACGAAAGCGCCGGCCTCGTGATCCCACACCGGCATCGTCTCGCCGGAGTACACCTCGTTCTCGGCGTCGAACCGCGGCCACCACACTTGGTGATAGGTCGCCGCGGTCACCGCCCGGAACACTGCGTGCGGGATCGATCCCCGGATCGCCAGATGCAGGTGCGGGGCACCCCGACGCTGGGGTTCCACGGTGGCGAAGTACTGCACGTCCCAGCCGACCGCGCGGCGCAGGTTCTGTATCCACCGATCGAACAGCGCCGCGAAATGCACGATGTCCCGCGCCGCACGCGTGTAGTCGTAGGAGTCCGGGTCACGGGGCGAGCCGTCCCCGCACACCTTGCCCTTGGAATCGACCGCGCCGTCGTTGTGGACATAGCCGTAGGACGGCAGAGTGAGGGTCACGAACGTCGAGGGCCGGTACTTGCCCGCGTACTCACGCCCGATCGTGGTCTTGGCGACCTTCAACCGCGGCAGATCCGGCGCGTCTTGGCGGCGCTGGGTGGAGCGCTTGCGGCGATCCTTCTGTTTGGCGTCCAGGTCCGGCAGACGGCCACGGAACCCCGACTCGCGCAACTGTCTGTCGATACCGGCCACGTCTTCAACAGCGTCGTCCATCCGCTGCCGGTCGTCGTCTTCTTTCGCGGCCTGGTACGCGGCGAACAGATCCGAACGTGCCTCGATCAGGTCCTTCTGCCGCTGAGTGGGTGTGCGCTTGTCGTTGACCGGTTCGGCATCCATGTGCCAGCCCTCGTTGCACTGCGTCATCCGCAGATAGCGAGCCTTGGCCGCACACGCCGGGCACACGGATTCGATCGTTGACTTGCACGGTGATCCGACGTAGTCCACCCGCAGGGTTTTCGGGTCTTCGGCGCGCATCGGGATCGGGCGACGGCAGATGTGCTGTTCGTCGGCGACCGCGTGGGCGATGTCCCGGAAGTCCGGCAGAGCACGGCGTTCGGCCGCGGTCTGCCGGATCGGGACCACCTCATCAGTGGTGGTGGGTTCCATCAGGCTGCTTTCGGCTTGGTCCAGTGATCCACCCGCGGCAGGGTGATCGTTTCGGCGAGCGAATCCGAGTGCCGGAAGGCGAGTTCGACGGTGCCGGGACCGGTGATGGTGGCGCGGCATTCCAGAGCTCCGAAGGCGTGCGCCAGATGCTCGACGCGGTTCTCGAAGTCGGCCGGGCAGTGTCCTTCCAGCATCCGCGCCCGCACTCGATCGGTGACGGTGCCGATCTGGACATCCAGCAGCCGCGGGATGAATGTGCGGTCATTGCGGTCGATGCTCAGGTGGCAGGCTTGCATCAGCTTGACCCACCGCCGCCGGTAGCGGTGCCAGGTCAGGAACCGGGTACGCGCCCGCTGGGTGACCCAGTGCCGGAACATTTCCGGGCGGGCACGCTGCCACAGCAGCAGTCCGGCGACGGACACCGCGGTAGACGCGAGACCTACCGGCCACCCCATCAGCACCCATGCCGTGACGGTCAGGGCGAGGGGTACGGAGATCATGGGGAACAGCGCCAGCCACCACGCGCCGATGACGATCCCCCATAGGGTGTTGAGCAGGGCCAGGCCGAACAGGTCGAATGCGTCCAGCCGGGTGTTTCGGGTGTTGGTTCTGGTGGTCATCGGTCAGCCTTCGCAGTGGAGTCGAACAAGGTCATCTGCCCCCAGCACGGGGCGTGCAGGTCTTTGCGAGTGCGGCGCTTGCGGCCGGTCACCTGGTCGGCCGCGGCCTGTACAATCGGATTCACCTGCGGCACAGCTGGTTTGGGCGAGTCGGTCATGCTGCCGTATCCCATCCGTCGTCGTAGTCGTCCAGGTCGGCATCCCAACCGGGCGCGGCGCCGGTTTCGATCAGCAGGTGCACCGCGATGCTCACCGGATCGGCACCGCGGCGTTGGAGTTGGCAGCGCCGCCGGGCGCGGGTATCGATCACCGCATCGATGTCGTCACGGATCGGGCGGAGGTTGTTGCTGGTCATGGCAGGGCCTCGATTTCAGGGATGCCGCACACTTCGCAGGTGCGGGAACGGGTGGAGGAGCCCAGCGGCCATCGGGTGGTGTGCCAGGCTTCGGGGAAGCGGTGGCCGTGCTCGGCGCACCGGGCGGTAGCGAGGCAGCCGTCGCACAGCACCCGGTCGCCGTCATACCGCCAGCCCACGCCGCCGCTTCGGGCGTTGAGGTAGGTGACGGCCTGGTGGACGGAGTCGAAGCAGATTGCTTCGTTCTCGCCTTCGGTGTAGTGGTCGCCGCAGCCGTCGCAGTAGACGACCACGTGTGTCTCGGTCACGAAACCCCGCTTCATGGCTGCACCTTCGGCAGCGTGACCTCCGCGTACACGCGGATCGAGTCCGGAGTGCGCCGCACCGAGTAGTTGTTCGGGTCGATGACCAGCCGGGCACCGGCCGGTACGACCGCTTGCGCCAGGATCCACAACACGGCGCTGATCTCGTCCGGGGTGCCGATCAGCCGCAACCCGACCACGCCGTTCATGCCGCCACCGGCCCGTCGTCGGCGTCACCGAGGTCGTCAGGGTCGAAGTCGCTGTAATCCTCGGCGGGACCGGTGATCTCGGGCGCAGGCGAGTAGGCATCCACGATGGCGTCGATGTCGTCATCGGAGACGTAGAACGCGCGCACCCGGACGAACTCGGTGGTGCCGTCTTCGCCGACGTAGCCGACACCTGGTGTCTGGTCGGAGATTTCGTCGCAGCGTGCGCCGCGGTCCCGCGCGCCTTGGCCGTGGACCATCGCGTTCTGGGTGGGTTCGTCCAGGCGCAGGCCGATGCGGACGGGGAACAGTTGCCGGTTGGGCATCGTCTCCTTGGACGGGTCCTGCAACGCCGCGATCACCGACACCGCCGCCGCGCGGCCCTGCGACAGCAACAGGCCGGTCAGGCGCCGGAACTCTTGCTGTTCCTCCCGGGTGGCATACGACGACAGCGACGCAGCCTCATCGATGATGATCAGGATCAGCGGCTCGCCTGGACTCGGAACGATCTTGCGCAGACCGGCGCGACGCATCCGGACCAGCCGTTCACGCATGATCTGCTCGGCTTCGCTCAGCATCGCGAGGATGGTTTCGTTGTCGGTGGCGAAGCGAACGAACAGCCGATCCTCGCCCTTGCCGAACTCTGCACCGCCCTTCGGGTCGGCCAGGTACACATCCACCAATCCGGCTTTGATCGCGGGACCGAGCGCAGCCAGCAGCGACCACAGCACCGAGCCCTTACCCGATCCGGTCGCACCAGCCAGCAGGATGTGGCCGTAGAGCACCCGCACCCGCCAGGTGTCGAAGTCCTCGGTCACGCCGACCGGGACTGCTTCCAGGTCCACATCCACCGCGGAGGCCAGGCCCGGCAGTGCGGCTGTGTCGGCCAAGGTGTCGTAGACCCGCAAGTCCAGGCGGACGAATCCCGGATCTGACGGTGCGACCGTCACCGCTGGGACCGCGAAGTAGGCAGCCAGCGCGGCGCGCGTGTTGTCGTTGCTCCAGTCCTTCAGCGACTGCCCGCCGAGCATTTGCACTTCGACCGACATCCCGAAATCGGTGTAGGCGGCCGAGACGACGTTCGGGTAACCGGTTTGCGGGGAGCCGAGCCCGAGTGCGGGCCACATCAGCGACAGTTGCGCCGAACTGGTCACGATCAACACCGCGGGCCGCAGCTCGAGCGGGCCAGCCGCCGCGTGATCCTCCGGTTTCGGTGTGGTATCAGCGCCGAGACGCCGCCACTGCCACATCATCCCTGTTGCCACCGCCGCAGAAGCGGTGACCAGGGCAGCCGTCAGCGACATCACTCCACCCCCTCAGCGTCGGCAAGCTCCTTGGCCTCAGCAAGCCAGTCGTCGCAGTCCTCCAACGTCACGTCGCGATACGGGATCACCGAAGTTTCTTGCGCCCCTGGGGGACTGGCCGCGAGTAGCGCTTGTGCATACTCCGCGCGCCAGGTGATGCGCTGGGAGACCGCCGCCACGATCAGGTGGTCGCGGGGTGGCACGTTCTTGCCGCCCGGTTCGACGGGAGCAGCAGCAGTGGACAGAAGCGGGGGAAACAACGCTCCCGCGAGAACGGATTTGGTGAACATCAGTTACCCCCAATCGCGAGCGGCAGCATCGGCTGAGCCACCGGACGCGGACGAACAGGAACAGGACGAGTCGGCCGAAGTGGACGAACCTGGGCCGCCACCACAGGCGGAGCCGGAGCAGCCGGGAGCGGAGCAGTCACGGGCTCAGGTCCGATAGCCGGGACCGCCGGCGAATCATGCTCCGGGGTCGGGTCCGGCTCAGGCTCGGAAACTGCTTCTGGCGCAGAGTCTTCGGCGTGTTTGCTCTGTGCGGCGCGGAACAGCATCACCCCGCCGTGGGTGTCGACCAGCAGCGCGATCGGGGCGATAGCCGCGATCACCGCCGCCACCCAGTTCGGCAGCTGCTGCCCATCGGTGAACGCGTGCAAGCTGTTGCCCGCCACCGACACCACCGCGCCGACCCCGAGCACCCAGGAGAACCAGCGGCGCTCATCCGGCCGGTTGGACAACACCATCACCGACACCGTGGCCTGAATGATGGTGCCGTCCACGATCACCGGGAACAACCAGCTGTTCTCGCGGTCGATGCCCGCCAACTCCGCCAGGTCGCGGAGCGTTTCGTAGCTGAGGACGAACGCGGCGACACCGACACCGACGATGATCAACACCGCCGCCACCAGCGCCGACCGCATCCGCACCGAACGGTCATCGCCGAACATCACGCCGCCGCCTTCGGACCCGAACCGGACTCCACGGCAGCGATGCAGTCGTTCAGCACCTCCGACAACCGATCACACAGCCCCGCGGCGATCTCCGGCGTCATGTACAGATCACCGGAACCGACCGAGACAACAACCATGCCGATCTTGGCGGAGTACCTCGCCTGCACCCGCTCGTCATCGCCACGGGTCGACGAGCTGACATGCATAAACACCTCGGTGCTCATCACGCACCCGCCTTCGCGCCACTGCCGTTGCTGGCGTTGGTGGCCTTCGGGGTGTTGTTGTCGCCCTTGATCCCCGTCGCGCGGTAGACGTAACCCTGGTACTTGAACTCGCCCTGCCCCATCACCCGCGGCTCCGCAGTCAAGCCCTCCAGCTCGATGAACCACATGTCGTCCACGATCTGCTCACCCGCCGGAACCGGCTGATGCTGCGAAATGAACGTGACCTCGAACGACGCCCGCTTACCCTTGCCGTCACTGGCCTCATGCGGATCGGTCACCGTCGCCTTCCACAACGGCAACCCCGACCCCTCGCCGGTCTTCGGATCGAAGTCATACATCTGCTCCGGCACCGCATTGCGGTCCGGGTTGTACTTGATCGCCGGAGCGATCGGCCCCATCAGCAACAACCGCTTCGGGAACGCCACCCGAGACTCGATCGGAAACCGGAAACCCCTGCTAATCGCCATCGCTCAATCTCCCTGTGTAAGGTGTATCGCCTAGGCCATGTTTGTTGCTTAACAAACGGCCATGAGACTATTATTAAGCAACAAAGAAGGTCCGTCAAGCATTGTTCATCAACAAAGTTGGGAGAGTGGGATGCCACCACCTTCGATCTGGCGGGATATAGCAGCTGACCTGCGGCGACGGGTCGAGGCAGGGGAATGGGCTGTCGGAGAGCGAATCCCATCAGTGCGCGAGCTGATGGCGCAGTACGAGACACCGACGCAGGGCGCACTTGTTCGAGCGATCTCGACACTCGCCAACGAAGGCGTGTTGCTGACGGACCCACATGCGCCGCGTCGAGGTGTTCGTGTCCGAGCCCGGATGAAGCTCTCTCGTCCGATCGACCAGCACTTCGCGGCGGCCACCACCCCGAAGGATCGGACACTTGAGCAAATCCATAGTGACGACCTCGACAATGGTGATGATTTCGATGTCGACATCAGCTATGACCGAGCGCCCGCAGCAGATGTTGCCGACCTACTCGGAGCCGAACTCGGTGACGAACCAGTTCTAGTTCGTACGTTCCGGTACCTGCTCAAAGGCACGCCGCATCAGCTCGTGCGGTCACGGATGTCGGACAAGGTCGCCCAAAGAGCTGGGCTTAGGTCCCCCGACGACGAAGTATCAGGCAAGTCCACGGAGACTTGGTTACGAGATGCCGGGATCGAGCCACACCACATCTCGATGACTGTCGAGTCTCGCCTTCCGACAGCGGATGAGGCAGCCGAACTTGCCATGCCCACAGCTCTGCCCGTGATGGTTCGAAAACGCACCGTAATCGACAAAGACGGCGCGGCGGTCGAGGCCAGCACCAGCCTGGTCGTGGCCGATCAGATCATCTACACGGCCGAATTCGACTTGGAAGCCCCATGCTGATCTCCGTCATCACACCCGCCTACCGCCCACAGCCAGCCTTTCTTGCGGAGGCATACCAATCGCTCTATGAGCAAGTCCTCCCCGCAGGTTGGGAATGGGAATGGCTTATTCAAGCCGACGGAAACGAAGAACTGCCGCTGCCGCCAGCGGCCCGCGATGATCCGAGGGTCCAACCCGCATCAGGCCCCCGGAGCGGACCCGGCACAACTCGCAACCTTGCGCTGGAGCGCTCAACTGGCACGTTGATTCAAAATCTGGACGCTGACGATATCCTGCTCCCGAATGCACTCGCCAACAGCATTAATGTCTTGACAGAGCACCCGAGGATCGGATGGACAACATGCCGGGCGCTCGACCTCCTACCTGACGGCAGCTTGATCAGTGTCGATACCGACCCGCCCGAAGGCGAACTTCCGCGCGGATCTGTCTTCGAATCGTGGTGGGCTCGCAACTACGCGCTCCGCGTTCATCCAGCGACCATATGCATTCGCCGCGAACTACTCATCGCCGTCGGCGGTTGGATGGCGTTGCCAATAGCCGAAGACATCGGGATGCTTCTCGCCGTATCGACCTACGCCCCCGGCTGGTTCATCGGTGATGTCGGTCTGCACTACCGGAAGCACCCGGACCAGACCACCCCCAGCAACACGCCCAAGGACGTGCTAGATACACGCTGGCGGTTCCTTGTCGAGCGCGTGGAGGCAATTCAAACGCTGCTCTCACAACCAGGAATCCGATGGCCCAGCGAGGCTGAGATGCGAGGCGGAAGCAGCGGACTGTACTGAGATCGGCGCCTCGATCGCCTGACAGGAACTATCCAGATCGATCCCCGTCAAGTAACATCGAGTCCGTCACCTCGGTGATGCCGAGAGGTGAGGACTGCCCTCCACGACAGCCCTCACCGGGTGGGTTACTTAGCCCGCACTCGGCGGACCAGGACGAGAGCCCCGGCGGTCACGGCAGCAACCGCAAAGATGATGCCGTAATCGACCGGGGTCTTGCTCATTCTCCGGCGATGTTTCGCCATCCCCACCACCTCCTTCCTGGGCGCGATGTCGGACCAAGTCCATCGCCCCTCGGCTGGAGGTGCGTCCCACCTTACGTGATCGCGGCGACAGAAACCGTTGAACCGCAACGGGATTCCGACACTCAACCTGTCGGCCCAGGGCATGACCCACCGCGGCCCGCGATTCGGCCCGCCTTCAGGCCGACCGGCGTACGTCATCGACTACGCCCACGTTGTGCGAGTTGCTGCCGAATTCCGCCATATAAACCTCAAGGGCGGCGCTGGCGCGCCGCCTACGCGGCGCACCGCGCCGCGACGCGCAACCGCCGGCCTCCGCAAGCTCCGGCAGGCGGGCGCGTCGGTGCGTTGCCCCGCGTTTGGCGACGTGGCAGAACGTCCCCTCGTTCCTATCTGGCCACTTTCTCAACGTCCTCGCAGTGCTGGGCACGACGAGATCCGTACCCGACTGACCTCCCGCAGCCGTGCACGATCCGCCCGGCTTCCTGCCCGGTCCACCGGTTGTGGTCCCGTGGAGCTCCGGACAGGTTCACGAGCAGGTCACCGGATTCAGCCGACAGGGCACGGTGGTCGCCAGTTCCTCTCCGGCCGTGGTGGTCTGACTGATCCGAGGGCTATCACGCCACCAGCGGGCATCAAGAGCGCCTACGGCGTCACTACGTGATGGCTGACGCCACTCTTGACACCCACCGGAGCCGTGATCGAGACGCCCTCAGCCAGACCACCCCAACCGGAGAGGAACCCGAACGATGATCACCAAGCCCGACACCTGCGAGCTCCGCGAATGCAACCAGCCCGCCGCAGTCCCGTTCCTCTACGAGTACCCCACCCACCTCGAGCAGCAGGAGATCCGGTGGCGTTGCCACCAGTGCGACGCCCGCATCCGCCGCAACATCGAGACCATGGCTCGGTACCCGTACTGATCCCGGAGGGGGCTTCGGCCCCCTTATCTCGGTTGCCGAACTACTGAGCGTCCTTCGGCCGCTTGGCCCTGCTGTGTGGTGGCCTGCATTGTGTTCACGCGCCCCTCCAGCGTCAAGAGCGCCTACGGCGTCACTGCGTGATGGCTAACGCCACTCTTGACCCCGGAGCCTCTACGCGCGAAAGGCAGGCCGATAAGGGGCAGGCGCAGCCAGCCCGCCTCTGGGTGCAACCCACCACACAGCAGGGCCATGGGGGTCCCGATATGAAAAACCGCTACTTTGCCCGTACAAACGTAGGCATACAGACGCGGATTACAGCACACGGTCACCAGGTAGTCATGACCGAAATATGTTGCTACACAACACTACTGGCAGACTGTGGCGGACAACCTCGTACGCCCGGATAAATCAGAAGGTTAGGGGTTCGAATCCCTTCGGGCGCACTTTCTAGCAGCGAAAATGCTGCACACGCAAACCGCGAACTCGGGTCATGTTCGCGGTTTGTTTGCGTTATTGGCCCGATGATCACTCGCCGCCCCATCCCTCTTCGAGCGCATCCGTGTAGTCCGCCACGTCTTCGGGATCGTCCACATAGAACCGTTCGGTGATCACCGTCGAGCCATGACGCAACTGCTCGGCCGCAGCGTCCAGACCCTTCTTCCGTTTCACCCTCGTGCCCACGGTCTTGCGGAACGTCTTCGGCGTCACCCACGCATAGTTGCTACCCCGTGCCTTGCGGAGCTGACCACTGAGCTTCCGGGGGCTCACCAGCCCACCAGTTCGGGTGGTCAACAGCACCGCTTCCGGATCATCGCCCGCAGCGGCGAGCAGCCGTATGAGCGTCGGCACCGCGAAGTCAGCGACCACGACGCTGCCCACGCTGTTCTTCGTCTTCGGCTTCGACTTGCGGTACAGCTTGCCCGTCTCCCTGTCGGTGGCGATCGTGCCCGTGAACCACACCCGCCAGCGGCGGCACTCCGTCCAATCGACATCCTTGTCGAGCGGCACGCAATCGACTTTGCGGATAGCCAGCACCTCACCTGGACGACCACCGGTAGCCAGCATCAGGTCCGAGGCATCCAGCACCAGGCGACTGCGTTTCGGGCCGCTCCTGTACGCAGGGGTGCCCGGAATCGCTTTGCCGGACAACCAGTCCTCCATCTGCGACCGTAGACCCGTCAGCGTCGCGCCGTCGGCTGCGCGAGGCCCGGAACGTTCCTCGGCACGCCGCAGCCTGGCCACGTTGTCCATCGGATTCGGCACGTTCAGATGCCGCGCGCCCAAACCCATGATCCCCTTGAGAATGACCTTCTGCCGGTGCGCCTTCTCGTAGTACCCAAGCTCCAGCAGCCGCTTCAGATGCCGATCCAGCACAACCGATTTCGCCTCCCGCCACCTGTAGCCACCGAGCGCAGGCTTGATCTTGATGGCCGCGCGGTCGCCACGCTTGTCGGCCGACTCCTCGATCTCGTCGCGGTACTGCTTCAACGTCTCAGCGCTACACCCCGGATCGAGCGCTTTCTCCTCCAACCATAGATCCGCCAGGACCGACAGGCGCACATCCCGAGTGATCTTCTCGTGCTCACTATCACTGTGCGCCAAACGATCCCGCACATTGCGTCGGAGATTCGCCTTCGACTCCTCCTCCGTGGCACCCCACGCCCCCGCAGGCTTCAGCTCACCCCCATCCCACGGCCGATACCGACACGTAGCCTTCCACCGGCCGTTCGACTGCTTCTTGGCGCTGATGTCTCCCCAATCACCGGGGTCGATGGTCCGCCGCGCCATTACGCCGCATCCGCAGCTTGCGCCTCTTGCCAGGCCACAACGTCAGCAAGGTCGTAGCGCGTCTTCCCGCCGACCTTCGTGAACCGCGGCCCCTTCGGCGGCGTCTGAGCAGCCCAGTTGGCAAGCGTCTTCGGAGCAAAACGCACCCTCAGGCTGACCTCTTCACGAGTCAGCCACGTCGGACCGTTGTTCATCATTCCTGCCTCTATGCCGCCGTTAGAATTGCCGAAGTTTCTTGTGCCGCTGGTGGACCGGCTGCGAGCATGGCTCTCACGTACTCGGCTCGCCAGGTCTTGCGTTGCGCGATCGCGGCCATGATCAGGTGATCGCGCGGCAGCGCGTTCTGGTCGCCCGGCTGGACCGGCGTCACCCTCAGGTGTGAGGTGTCGGGCTTCTCGATGCCGACCGAGGCGAGCAGTTGCCGAACAAACTCGGCACGGTCGGCTTTGTGGTCGGGAAGGGTCTTGCCCGACCACTGCCGGGAGTTGAGCACCCGGCGACCGGGCAGTCCGAGAGTGCTGCGGCGGTGGGCTTTGCCCTTGCAGCGACCGGGCACGGTCTTGTCGCTGGCGCCCTCCGGGATGATGCCGAAACGCAGCCACACCGCGCACTTCTTCGAACACGGCACATATTGCAGCTCGTTGTGCAGCCGGTCGTAGTGATCGGCGGCCCGCGGGGTCTTGGCTTCCAGGACCTCGCCGATGGACTTGGTGAGGTACTTGGTCATGTAGCCGATATGCCGACTGGATTCCTCGGTGCCGCCGAGGATTCCTTTCGAGTCGACCTGCACCCCGAAGCGGGCGACGTGCGCGGGTTCCCAATTGTCGACCTCGCCGAGGGTGTCGAGTGCGTCTTCGAAGTCGTTCAACGGTTTGCGGGTGGCGGGGTCGACGAAGGTGGCGCGCTTGTGGTCCCAGACCGGCATCTGTTCGTCGTTGCCGTAGACGCGGTCTTCGGCGTCGAAGCGTGGCCACCAGGCTTGGAAGTAGGTGGCGTTGGTGACCTGCTGAATGATCTTGTGGGTGATCGCGCCACGCAACGCGATGTGCAGGTGCGGGGCACCACGCTTCTGCGGTTCGATGGTGCCCCAGTACTGGACGTTGTAGCCCACCACGCGGCGCAGGTTGTCGATCCACCGGTCGACCAGGTTGGAGAAGAACACAACGTCCCGTGCCGCCCGGGTGTAGTCGTAGGTAGCGAAATCGACCGGGGAGCCGTCCGACAGCACCGCCCCATACGACGGGAGGGTGAGGGTGACGAACATGCTGGGCCGGAACCTGCCCGCGAACTGACGGCCGATCGTGGCCTTCGATACCCGCCGGCGTGGCAGGTTCGGCACATCCTGGCGGCGACGCGTCGAACGCACCCGCCGAGCCTTCGCCGGTGGATCCAGCGGTGGCAGACGCTTGCGGAGCCCGGTATCGCGGAGTTCGGCGTCGATACTGGCTACCACCTCAACAATCCCGCTGCGGCTTATGAACTCGGTGTCGCCGTCGGTCTTGGTCTGCTGGTAGTTGTTGAACAGATCGGCTCGTGTCGCCAACAGGGCTTGCTGATGCTCGGTCGGGTCCTTCTTGCGGTCCTCGGGTTCGTCCTCGAGGTGCCAGCCTTCGCGGCACTGGGTCATCCGCAGATACCGCGCCTGTTCGGCACACGCCGGGCAGACCGAGGCGACAGTGGACTTGCAGGGTGCGCCGACGTAGGAGACTTCGAAGGTGCGCGGGTTCTCCACCCGCATCGGCACCGGCTTACGGCACACCTTCTCCTTGTCGGCAAAAGCTTCCGCGATATCCCGGAAATCCGGCAGGCTACGACGCTCGGCCGCAGTCTGCCGGACCGGGACCACATCAGTGGTCGTGTCCATCAGGCCGCCTTCGGCTTGGTCCAGTGATCCACCCGCGGAAGCACGATGGTGTCGGCCAACGCATCCGACTGCCGGAACGCCAACTCGACGGTGCCGGGACCGGTGATGGTGGCGCGGCACTCCATCGCGCCGAACGCGTGCGCAAGATGCTCGGCGCGGTTCTCGAAGTCGGCGGGGCAATGGCCCTCGAGCATCCGCACCCGCACCCGGTCCACCGCCGAACCGATCTCCACATCCAGCAGACGCGGAATGAACCTGCGGTCATCGCGGTCGATGGTCAGGTGGCAGGCCGCCATGAGCTTGGCCCAGCGACGCCGGTACCGGTACCAGGTCAGGAAGCGGGTACGGGCCCGCCGGTTGACCCATCGCTCGAACATCTCCGGGCGCTGACGTTGCCAGAGCATGATCCCCGCGACGGACACCCCGGCAGCCGCAAGGCCCACCGGCCAACCCAGCACCACCCACGCCGTGACGACGAGGGCGAGGGGAACGGAGATCATCGGGAACAGCAGCAGCCACCACAGGCCGATCACGACCCACCACACGGTGTTCAACAGGGCCAGGCCGATCAGGTCGAACACGTCGAGACGAGTGCTTGTCTTGGTGGTCATGCCGCTGTATCCCATCCGTCGTAGCCGTCCAGGTCGGCATCCCAACCGGGCGCGTCGCCGGTCTCGATCAGCAGGTGAACCGCGATGCTCACCGGGTCGGCGCCGCGGCGTTCGAGCTGGCAGCGACGACGAGCCCGGGTATCGATCACCGCATCGATGTCGTCGTGATGAATGGAGCGGACGCTCATGGCAGAGCCTCGATTTCGGGGACGCCGCAAACTTCGCAGGTGCGGGAACGAGTGGACTTGCCCAGCGACCAGAAGGTGGTCTGCCAGGACTCGGGAAACCGGTGGCCGTGTTCGGCACACCGAGCAGTAGCGAGGCAGCCGTCACACAGCACCCGGTCGCCGTCATAACGCCACCCCACGCCAGCGCTACGGGCGTTGATGTAGGCCACGGCCTGGGCGACGGAGTCGAAGCAGATCGCTTCGTTCTCGCCTTCGGTGTAGTGGTCGCCGCAGCCGTCGCAGTAGACGACCACGTGCTCCTCGGTAACGAATCCTCGCTTCATGCCGCTACCGGCCCGTCTGCGTCGCCGAGGTCGTCGGGGTCGAAATTGCTGTAATCCTCAGTGGGACCAGTGATTTCAGGAGCCGGGGCGTAGGCATCCACAATCGCGTCGATGTCCTCATCGGAGACGTAGAACGCGCGCACCCGCACGAACTCCGTGGTGCCATCCTCACCGACGTAGCCGACACCCGGTGTGTGCTCGGAGATCTCGTCGCAGCGTGCGCCACGGTCGCGGGCGCCCTGGCCATGCACCATGGTGGTTTGGGTCGGCTCGTCCAGCCGCAGCCCGATCCGCACCGGGAACAGCTGCCGATTCGGCATCGTCTCCTTCGACGGGTCCTGCAACGCCGCGATCACCGACACACCAACCGCGCGGCCCTGGGATAGCAGAAGTCCGGTCAGCCGCTGGAACTCCTGCTGCTGCTCGCGGTCGGCGTAGGCGGACAGGGCGGCGGCCTCATCGATGATGATCAGGATCAGCGGCTCGTCTGGGGTGGGGACGAGCTTGCGGATACCGGCCTCACGCAGCCGGGCAGCGCGCTCCTGCATCGTGGTGACAGCCTCGTTGAGCATGGCCAGGATGCCTTCGGCGGTCCATTCGAACCGCACCCACAGCCGTTGCCCGCGGCCGAATTCCATGCCGCCCTTCGGGTCAGCCATCCACACATCCACCAGTCCGGCTTTGATGGCCGGACCGAGTGCGGCGATGAGCGACCACAGCACCGAGCCTTTGCCCGAGCCCATCGCGCCAGCAAGCAGGATGTGCGCGTACAGCACCCGCAGCCGCCACGTGTCGAAGTCCTCCGTCACGCCGACCGGCACGGCCTCCAGATCCACCGGACCGGACGAGCCGGGTACCGACGCCGTGTCGGCAAGGGTGTCGTAGACGCGCAGGTCCAAGCGGACGAAACCGGGATCGATCGCCGAAACGGTCACCGAGGGGACCGCGAAGTAGTGGGCCAGCGCATCCCGAGTGTTGTCGTTGGTCCAGTCCTTCATCGACTGGCCACCGAGCATCTGCACCTCGACCGACATGCCGAACGCGGTATAGGTGGCCGAGACGACGTTCGGATAGCCCACCTGCCACGACCCCAGGCCAAGAGCGGGCCACATCAGGGCCAGTTGCGCCGGATCAGTGACAATGAACGCGGCTGTGCGAAGCTCCGGCGGGGCAGCCGCCGCGTGATCCTCCGGGGTCGGGGAACCACCGGCACCGATGCGCCGCCACTGCCACATCAGACCCGTGGCCACGACCGCGCCCGCGGTTACCAGAGTTGCGGTCACAGACATCACGCGACCGCCTTCACCAGATCGACGCGATAGGTGGCGGATTCCTGATCGGCAAGCGCATCGGCGATACCGGCATCCAGCAGTGCCCGGAATGCTTGGGCCTGCTGCACTGTCAGATGCATCCCGCACCCGACACCGCCGAGATTCACCATCACCTTTTCGGCGAAGTAATGGACCTCGAACGACGCGTGATGCACGGCCATCGTCACCAGCACGTCATCATCGGCACCGGTGGTGTGCCTCGGGTAGTACTTCTCGGACATCACATACCCCCAACAGGGACAGCGATCGGCAGCATGGTCTGGGCCGATCGCGAAGAACGAACAGGATGTGCCGGTGCAGTAGGCACCGGACGAAGCTCAGCCACCCGCACCGGCTCAGGGGCAGACTCGGGGAGCGGCTCAGGCTCAGGCACGGACACCGATTCGGGTTCGGGTGTCGGCTGCTCTGCGGCAGGCTCGACCACCGGTGCCGGAGCGGTGTCGGGTGCCGAATCTCGTTGCGCTGCACGGATAAGCAGCGCCAGGCCGTGTGTGTCAGCGAGCAGGGAAATCGGGGCGATCGCGGCCACCAGCGCCGACGCCCACCACGGCAACTCCCGGCCCGCGGCCACCGCGTGCAGTGAATTACCGGCCACGGAAACGACCGAGCCGACGACCAGGACCCCGACGAAGAACCGGCGTTCCGGGGCATTGGCGAGCACCAGCACCCCGAACGTCGCCAGCAGGATCGTGCCGTCCACGATCACCGGGAACAGCCACGCATCCCGCGCCGGGATATGCGCCAGCACCGCCAGATCCTTCAGCGTCGCGAAGGACAGCCGGAACGCGGCCGCGCCGACCGCGATGATGATGACCACGGCGGACCAGCGCGCAAGACGCATCCCCGCCGACTGATCCGCCGCACTCATCACGCCGCCTTAGAACCGGCCGGACGCGCCGCACCCGGATCAGCCGGAGGCTGCTTCGCGCCGGAGTTGTCGCCCTTGATCCCGGTCGCGCGGATCGACCAGCCGATCGACTTGAACTCACCCGAACCGGCGATCTTCGGCTTGATCTGCAAGCCCTCCAGCTCGATCGGCGTCATGCCCGGCACGATCTCCGCCGCAGCAGGAACCGGCTGCACATCCGACACGAAGACCACGTCGTAGCTGGAGTTCCTCGCCCCCGAGCCCGCCGGATCGGTGATCGTGCCCTTCCACAACCGCTTACCGGTGCCGTTGCCCTCGTTGTCCAGATCGACCTTCTGCCGCTTCGGCGCGTTACGGTCCGAGCTGAACTCTGTCACCGCCTGGATCTCACCCAGCAGGAACACACCCTTCGGAAACGCCTCACGAAACTCCGGGGTAAACCACACATCCTTGAGTGCCATCGCTCAATCTCCTTGTCGCCACGTACTTGTCAGGCTGTCGCCGTATGCACCCTCTGTGCATACGCAACAGCGTATACACAGCAGCGTATACGCACAAGGGTTTGCGTATACGCAGTTGTGAGAGGGCCTGGCAGTGCACGCGCGTAGGTTGGAGATGTGCGTATACGCAGTTGCGTATCATCAGCACGGTCGCCGACGAAGAGGAGTGAGCACATGAGTGAGCCTGCGTACGTTTCCATCGCGGGAGAGATCGCGCGGGACATCCGCAGCGGCGCTTTACGTGCACGGACGCAGTTGCCGAGCTATTCCGAACTTGCCAAGCAGCACGGTGTGTCCGAGATCGTCATCCGGAAGGTCATCGACCTGTTGTTGCGCCAGGGACTCGTCTACACCATCGAACGCCGGGGAACGTTCGTCGCGGCTCGCCCGACACTGGTTCGTGTCTCTCCGGAACGGCAGATGGAAGACCCCGAGGTCACCTTCGGCAACGAGGCAGCGGGGGGCGAGGAGGAGGTTCGTATCGAACGTGAGTCGTCTACGGCGCCCGCCGATGAGGAGCTTGCCGCATTGCTCGGCATCGCTCCAGGCGACGATGTCGAACACATCATCACGATGGCATCCGAGCAGGGGCGACCGATCTCGATCTCAGACAGCTATCAACGGCCGGGTACGGACGTGACAGCTGCCGCAATCCTTGAGGAGACACTCGCCGACCGGCCTCCGGTGCCGACACACGCCGTATGGCTCGAGGTGCCGTCCGGCGAACTCGTGAAGGCAGTCCATCAGCGCTTCCTCAAGGCCGACGGTCAAGTGCTCATGGTCTCGGACGTGTCATACCCACGGGACCGCTACGACTCGTTCGTCTTCCGGATGGCGCTCGACTCCCAGCCCTGACTCAGAGCAATCCGCGTGGCCCGGTCGCACCAACGATCGGGCCACGCTTCGTTTCGGCCTAACCGCGGCGAACCCAGCCTTGCGCCACATCAGCAAGGTTCCACCACGAGACAAACTGCGTGTCTTGTGATTCCAGCGTCCAGCGGTTCGACAGCTGGTCGAAGAACGCATCGTCACCGGTCTTGCCGCCCTTTGGTTCGCCCACGTAGATCAGGCGCCGACCTCTTCGCGTCTCGAACAGCTCCAGCGCTTTGGACGCCATCGGGTCACCCCATCCGGGAGGCCAACACAGGAAGAGCACCGAGTCGCCATTCAGCTCTGCTTCGAACTCATCGAGACCGCCGACTGGATACCACGCGTCGCGTTGACCTTCCGCCGCCGGAAATGACGCATTCGCCACCTTGTCCGGTGGCTCGGAGTCGAAAGCCCGTACGGCTACGTCGACATCGGCGAGCAGCCCTGCCCAGTAGCCGCGGCCCGCACCCAGCTCGACAACGGTACGTCCTTCGCTGAATGTCTTTGCCCAGTTGAGCGTCTCCGGGGATGGGATCGCATAGGCGTAGGCACTCTGCAAGATCGTCTGGACGAAGCCCAGTCGAACGCTACCGTTCGAGCTTCCGCCGTTGACGACCCGTCGTTGCCCATCCAGTCCGACGGAAGGCCCCACGATGTCCCAGTACGGATTCCCCGAGACCGACCCCCCGCCGGTCATGTAGTGCACGAACCTCAGGTCGAACGCCGCATCCGCCTCAGCATTTCCCGTCCCAGACAGCATCGGCGCAGTATCCAGGTAATCGGCCACCCTCGGGTACTCCGCCTTAAGCCGCGGCTCGTCCCCGAGCAGTTCGGCCAGTTCCGTTCGACGCTCCGGCGTCAGCGCGAGACCAGTCATACACTCGATTCTCCGTACGCGCCTTGCCTTATGCGAGTTGTTGCCGAATTTCGCCATACAGGATCAAGGGCGGCGCTGGCGCGCCGCCTACGCGGCGCACCGCGCCGCGACGCGCAACCGCCGGCCTCCGCAGGCTGCGGCAGGCGGGCGCGTCGGTGCGTTGCCCCGCGTTTGGCGACGTGGCAGAACGCCCCCTGTTCCTGTCTGGCCGCTTTCTCAACGTCCTCGCAGTGCTGGGCACGACGGGAGCCGTACCCGACTTACCTCCCGCAGCCCTGCACGAATCCGCTGGCACTCTGCCCGGTCCACCGGCTGTGGTCCTGTGGAGCTCCGGACGAGTTCACGAGCAGGTCACCGCAGTCAGCCGAGCGGGGCCCCGCCGGATCGCCAGTTCCTCTCCGGCCGTGGCGGTCTGACTGATCCGAGGGCTATCACGCCACCAACGGGCATCAAGAGCGCCTACGGCGTCACTACGTGATCGGCATCCGCCGACTCTTGACACCCGCCGGAGCCGTGATCGAGACGCCCTCAGCCAGACCACCCCAACCGGAGAGGAACCGAAGATGAACGTCACCGAGCCCACCACCTGCCAGCTTCGCGGATGCGACAACCCCGCCGCGGTCCCGTTCCTCTACGAGTACCCCACCCACGGCGAACAGCAGGAAATCCGGTGGCGCTGCCACCAATGCGACGCCCAGATCCGCCGCAACATCGAGACGATGACCCGGTACCCGTACTGACCCGGAGGGGGGCTTCGGCCCCCTTCCTTGGCGGCTCGGAATACCATGCCCGCGTGGCAGAAACCATCGTCGTCGCGCTCGTTGCTGGCGTATTCGCCTTGGTCGGTGGCGTGATCGGATCAATCGGCGCACCTTGGACGAACTGGGCGATTCAGAAGCGCAAGGACGACCGTCAACATCAACGTGACCTAGTCGACAAATGGCGTAACGGAATCGCGGAGCTGGTGAGCGGCCAAGAGGCCAATGGCCTGTCCTGGTACGAGTCCCTTCGCCCGCACCTCAGCGCCGAGCTGATCAGCAAGATCGAGCCCGGATACGGTAATCGCGTCATAGGAATCCCGATCAATCCAGACCGAGACCACGCACGGCCACCCGAGATCCGAGAACTCTTGGCGACCGTCGACCAGCTTGAGAAGGAATGGGGCCTGTCCGGGCGATAGCTTCAAAGCCGCAGAGGCCGTGGCGAATTCACCCGCGCCCTTCGGTCGCGTGGCCCTGCTGTGTGGTGGCCTGCATTGTGTTCACGCGCCCCTCCAGCGTCAAGAGCGCCTACGGCGTCACTACGTGATGGCTATCGCCACCCTTGACCCCGGAGCCTCTACGCGCGAAAGGCAGGCCGATAAGGGGCAGGCGCAGCCAGCCCGCCATAGGTGCAGACCACCGCACATCAGGGCCAACCCCGGATGATGCACTCGGAACCAAACAGGCGGACCGGCAGCTAATCTTCTCGCATGAGCGCGATCTCAGACTTCTTCACCCAGCCGGGGTTCTGGTGGGGTATGCCTACTGGCGCGATTATCTCCGGCCTTGGGGCGGCTTCCATCGCCGCTTGGAGTGCTCGCAAGAGCGATGAGCGCAAGGGAGCTCAAGAAGACAAGGTCAAGGCCCAGGAGAGGGACGAGAAGAACAAGCAACAGACGCGGGAGGAGTGCCTCAAATTCTCCGACACGGTTGCGGAAGCCATGTCGAAGATGATCGACAGCAAAGGTGCGTTCAACATCATCCGAGACACCGTGGCGGGAGCCGAGACCCGGCTGGACGACAAGCTGGAACTTGCTCAGACGGCTATGGCGGAGGTCCAGAAAGTCGGGGTCGCTCTGACACGTCTTCAGATGACTGCTCCGGCCTCCATCCTCGACAAAGCCGTCGAATGTCAGTACGCAGTGCAGACGATTGCTCAGTCGATCACCGATCCGCTCAAGTATCAGGCTGCGTTCAAGGCGGCAGGCAAGGCGTTCGATGGATACAAGAACGCCTTCAGAACGTACGTCGATCTCGATTCGTACAGCGCCCCGGAAGCGAGTCGTGCTGCCAAGAGCTACATAGAGGTATTGAAGAAGCAGGTAGACGACTACATCGCCGAAGCCCGTCAGGCTCGGACGTAGCGCCTGCGTCGCAGCAGAGCTCCAACCGTCACGGGTGCTCAGGCCGTCGCACGCCCGGAACGGCCCAGATCGGCCGAGAAGTAGCAAGAAACTATACCCAGTTCAGAGGCACTTTCTGCACTGAACTACCCGGCGGCCAGAATCCCGCTGCAAGATTCTGGACATCTTCGAAGCCGATGACGCCCCGCAGTGGCACCAGGACCGGTCGTCCTGCCGGGCAGACACGAACCAGGCCAACAGGACTCGCGGCTTCACGACTGGCCCGAACCAACCTCCGTACCGCACAGCCATATTGCGCAACGTACGACCGAAGTCGGGAAAAGCCCCTGACTGGTGTCAGAGAAGCTTTCGTACCGAAGCGCGGCGGGTAACTGTCGTCTATCACGAAGTGGGCGGTACTTTGCGGTTTGCGCCCTTGAAGAATCCCAGGCAAGCACCCAGAGTGCATCCCGCTTGGTTCCAATCCGTCAGCAGACCTACTACAACTGCCAACGCAACACTGACCCCCATGGCAAGCAAGGGGTGCACAACCGGCTCAGAATCGGGGCTTTCTGGATAGGGGCGGCGCTGTGCGGACGAGTGTGAAGCGGGCATGACGGTCCTGTCCGTGGGTCGTAATACTCATGAAGTCGCTGCCTCCGCGTGTCCTCAGACGGAGGCAGCACCCGTTTGGAATCATCTGAATTGCCAAGTGGGTCAGAGCTATTGGACCACGTATTCGGCCGTGTTGCCATCACCAACATCCCCCAGGAATGTGACGCATCGGTTCCGGAAACGGAGGTATTCGCTACGAAAATGGGGCATGAATCCCAAAATTTGGCGGAATATTTTCGGAGAAGTAGGTATTGATGGCGGAAAAAGTGGATATTGGCGCACCTGAAAGGGGTATGGCGCGGGAAATGCGGGTATCGATGTGGGTATGACGCGGGAAATGTAGGTATCGATGTGGGTATTGGCGCCGGAAATGTAGGTATCGATGTGGGTATTGGCGCCGGAATACCTACTTTAAAAAGGGGTATTGACGCCCGAGGATGGGGGCATTCGTCCCAAACCTAGCTTATGTGATTTGCATCACCTGACTCTTGAAGGCGCTGATCGGTCGAGACCTGTGGTCCCGTCCGCACCAAACGGCGCATAGGCGTGGTGTTCGCACTTTGTTCGCGGTATTGCCGGGTGTCGGCGGGAACCGGAGGGAATCTACGGGAACTATCGGACTGGCATAACTGCTGCTAGAGGGGGCATTCCGGGAACCCGTGGGATGTCTTCGAACATAAGTTCTACCGAACAGAAGGTTAGGGGTTCGAATCCCTTCGGGCGCACGCAGGTAGAAGGCCTCTCCGATATGAGCGGAGGGGCCTTCTCGCTTCTCTGACGACATCATGCGACTACGCCTCGGATGTCGGCGTCAGGTTGGTCCATGTTCCCTGCGACGGCTCATCGCGTGATGGTCAACGTGGGGGACGCGGGGAAGGCGACCGGCAATTCCGTCAGAGCGCGATGGAACGGGCCCGGTCGCCATACCAGCTGGTCAGGCGGCACAGCCAGGCGCATTTCCGGGAGGGCGTCGAGGAGTTGGTCGATGGCCTCCTGCACGATCAGGTATGCGACGGATTTGGCCGGGCAGGCGTGTGGCCCGGTGCTCCACGCCAGATGGGAACGATTACCGGTGTGGTCCCCACCGCGGATCTCGGGGTCGTTGTTGCATCCGGCCAGGCTGATCAGCACCGGCTGGTGCGCAGGCAACCAGGTGTTGTCGATCAGGATCGGCTGCCGTGGGTACGTCGTGCAGAAGTTGGCCAATGGCGGGTCGTTGAACAGCACCTCGTCGAGCGCGTCACGCGTCGACAGGCTCCCGCCGAGCATGTTGCCTCCGAACCGGTGGTCGGTCAGCATCAGCAACAGGGTGTTGGAGATCAGATTCTGCTGCGGCTCGATACCCGCGCCGTAGAAGCTGATCAGCTGGGAAAGCATCTCCGTGTCATCGAGATCGGCCGGATGATGTGCAAGCCGTGAGGTGACGTCGTCCGCGGGCTCTGCGCGGCGCAGCTGGATCAACTCCATCAGTGCTTCGCTGAGCATCTGCATGCCACGGGCCGCCTCGACGGTATCGAAGAGCGCGGCCATGCCGGTCGCGACCCGCTGCCCCAATTCCGCCGAGCAGCCGACCATCTGGTTGATGGCCTCGAAGACGAGCGGAAATGCGTACTGGGACACCAAATCGGCCGAACCGGCCGCGCAGAAGCTGTTGATCAGCGGGATCGCGATCTTCTCGACCGTCGAATGCAGCGCGTGCAAGTCGATTCCGTCGATGCTGGCGGTATACGTCTGCCGATAGCGAGCATGCGCTGCTCCGGTGTTGCGCAACGCGTTCGGATGCCACTCCATCATCGGCTTGATGGGGGAGTCCTCGGGAATGCTCTGCTGCCAGGTCCGCGGATCGGCCGGGAAATGGTCGGGGTCGTTGAGGATCCGCAACGCGGTGCGGTACCCGATCACCAAGGTCGCGGGCACATTCGGTGCCAACTCCATGGGCACCAGCGAACCGTGCTGCCGGCGCATCTGGCGGTAGCCGCTGTGTGGATCAGCGGCGAACTTCCGGCTACGCAGACAAACTTGCGGGGTCTCGGTATTGATCGGTGATCCCTGGACGGGGCAGCTTCGGGGAGCGGTGCTGCGGGGCACGGGGGACTGCGCTGTGGTCATAGACGTGACTCCAGACGAGGGAATAGGAATTCGGCGCGGGTGATCGGTGAGCGCAGGCACGTGTACGAGTCACGCGCGTCGATCTCCCGAAAGAGCTTGCCGTTGCTGTAGATCACGCTAGATGGCCAGGACGGTCGAACCTACCGTCGGAAACGACATATTCGGTACTGGATGCGACAGAGTTGCTACCCCTTGGCTTCCGGGTGGCGCTGACGACGATCGACCACGCCCGGTGCTCCGTGTATCTGCCACCCCTGCAGCGCCACCCGGCGCGAGCCACCATCGGAATCGCGCCGCCCCTGTCCCGCCCTCACCACGAGGACAGCCAAATGGTGGCTCTGGGCGGTAATTCGGGCCACCGTTTCACTACCCTGATCCGACTCGATAGCGCGGCTACAGCCTCGCTCATCGAAAGCGCCTCCGGCGCCGTAGATCTGGGTCGACAGCGGTTGCCGCGTCGGCTCGGGCCTACTTCCAGGCGGGGAGTGTCGGTAGTGTCCCGGCCAGGTCGGTGCCATCGCCGCGGCCGAGGAGCCAGGCCGCCAGGGAAGCGGCAGGGCCGCTGATGGTGTGGGTCGGGGTTGCGCCGATGGTCGCGGTGAAGTCGGTGTCGGTAGCGCGGATTGTGAAGGGTTCGAGTGGGGAGTCGGCGGTGAGGCGGGTCAGGTCGGCGGTGGCTTGGGGGAGGATGCGGGCGACGAAGGGGGCGGGCCAGTCGGAGGGTTGGTAGCCCGCGTTCAGGTCGACGTGGTGGATTTCCACCTCTTGCAGGCGCATCCAAGGGACCTCGGTGGCGGGGATCGGGCGGCCTTGGCGGGTGCGGACCTGGGTTCGCCAGGCGGTGTCGGTCAGCGAGCGGGCCAGGCCGAGCCAGCGGGTCGCGGCCGCCTCGTTGTCGGCCAGTTGTTCGGAGAGCGGACGAGGTGCGCCCGCCTCGATGTCGCTGTCGCGTAGGAAAGCGCTGGCGTACTGCGGGATTTCGACGCGGGTGTGTGCCCACAGCAGCAGGTTCACCAGGCTGTCGGCGTTACGGGCCAGGTGGGCGAGGACGTGGCCGCGGGTCCAGCCGGGCAGCGAGGATGGTTGGGTGACCGCGTGCTCGTCGAGGTCGCGGATAGTGTCGAGCAGGCGCGCGGTCGCCTCGGCGACGGTGTCGAGCTGCACGGGGGTCTGCGAAGCGGCGGTGGTCACGGTTCCGACCCTAGCGACAGGAAACCCGGCCCGCCGCGAAGATGGGACGGGTCGAGCGGGCCGGACCAGCGATCACCGGAATTGGCGCTCGGCGTCCGGCGTCTGCGCAGTGCGTTAGGCGCCCCAATGAGCGTCAGCGAGTGGCCGAGCCGCGACGAAGCGCAACTGGACCGATCGCCCGGGAGCCAGACGTCCTACTCCGCGACGATCGCGTCGGCTTCGATCTCGACCAGCAGCGCCGGAGTGATCAAGGCCTTGATCTCGTACATCGCCGTGGCGGGCCGGATATCGCCGAACACTTCGGCGTGCGCCTTGGCGACCTCGGGCCAACGCGCGATGTCGGTGACGAAAATGCGGGTGCGGACCACGTCGGTCAGGCTCGCGCCCGCCTCCGCCAACGCGGAACCGATGCGGCGCAGGGTCTCCCTGGTCTGCTCGCCGATGTCGTCACCGCCGACGGCTGTGCCACCGGGGGCCGAGGCGGTTGTGCCGCTGACCGCGATGACATTGCCGAGCCGGACCGCCCGCGAGTAGCCGACGATGTCTTCGAACTCCGAACCCGAGGAGATGTTCACGCGATCACTCATGCGCGACAGCATCGCACGAGGCCAGGAGCAGTCAGCCGGCAGACCACCAAGCGCTGATGCCCGGCTTCTCGACCTGGCAGCGGCCGTGGCGCCGGACTGATGCGGGTATCGGAGGGCCCGCGGTCCGACGACACCGAGGCCGCCGCAGGCGCGCCGGTGGCATGAGGTGAGCCGGGGCAGGCCAGCCCAGCGTCGGCGCCGACATCCGCTTCGGCCGCGGTGCCGTCCGCAACATCGGCGGCCCGTCGTCGAGGCGATCATCCGCGCTCGTTCGGCCTCAGCTCGGCTCGGTCCACTCCCGACCCTCCAGCACAACCGCGGCGGCCAGCGCGACCAACCACAACGACATCGCGCTGACCTGGAGGCGCTGGGCGATTCCAAGGGCGTAGTGCCCGGGCAGGTTGTCGGCGACCAGCAGCCACACCGTCGCGGCCGACCCGATCACCAGCGCGACCAGACCGAACTCGCGCAGGATCCGCCAGCGCCGATAGCGGAACGCGGCCAGGCTGAATGCGAACGCCGCGACGGCGATCGAGGTGACCGCCAGCGTGCTGGTCAGTGCATGCGGTTGATGCAGCTGCGGGAACAGTTCGCTGGGGCCGCCGCATCCGCTCTCGCCGGGCACACAATCGCGCAGCGGCAGCAGGACGTCGGCGATGGTCGATGCGGCGAAGCAGAACAGTGCGACCCAGCCGATCGTGGTCAGCCTGCGGCGTGGGAACAGCAGCAGCCCCCCGATCGCCGCGGGCATCAGCAGTGCCCCGGAGATCATGTCGGCGGTTGCGAACACCAGTCGGTACGGCTTGTCCTCTGCATCCAGTTCGCTGAGGAAGGAGTCGACCGGGTCCAGGTCGATCTTCAGCACGAACTGGAGCACCCAGGACGAATAGCAAAGTCCCGCGAGCGCGATCGCCGACGCGATCAGCACCGACGCCGGTCGCACACGTCGGTCGGTCATCTCTCGGCCACCCGTCACGAGACCATTGTGCTGGGTACAGCCGTACAGCTACGGCACCGGCGCACACGTCTTTGCCACCCGGCGCACAGGCTTTTGTCAGCTTCGCGGGGCACGCTGAACCGCAGGTGCAATTCGAGGAGGTCCTCATGCTCGGCTTCGCGACCGCCGCCGCCGGAATCGCGGTCATGACGGTGATGGTGGTGTCCGGCTACCTGGCCGCACACGCCCCGCGCTCACTGGTGCGGGTCCGGCGCCGCTGAACCAGGCGCCAGCGCCGCCTGGACGCGGTCGGCCGCGCTGACCGGGTCCTCGTGCTCCCAGACGCGAACCACATGCCAGCCCGCCGCGATCAGCGCCGCGTCGGTGGCGCGGTCCCTGGTGACGTTTCCGGCCAGCTTGGCGGCCCACCATTCGGCGTTGTTCTTCGGGTCGGTGGCGTGCTGCGGGCAGCGGTGCCAGAAACAGCCGTCCACGTAGACGGCGACCCGGCGGCGCGGAAATACCAGGTCGGCGCGGCGGCGCTGCCCGCGGATCGGCGCTCGATCGACGAAAAAGCGCAGCCCGCGCCGGTGCAGCTCCCGGCGCAGCGCGAGTTCCGGATCGGTTCCGGTGCGCCGCTGGCGCGCCATCCGCGCGCTGGTGGCCGGGTCCGTGCCGGGTCGTCGCGTCACGCCGCCCAGCCGCCCATCCGGTCGAGATGGCTCTCCACGTCGGCGAGGAAGCCGGTCGGGAAACGCAGCCTGCCCATGCTCGTTCGGCGCAGGAACCCGGCCGTGGCGCGCGCGGAGAGCAGTTGCGCGTCGGTGAGGAAGTGGGTCAAGTCCTCGTAGGGCTCGTGTACCGGCCAAGTGGACACCGGCACCCGATGAGCCGCGCCCGCGCGTCCCCACGCGGCCACCGGCCACGGGGTGCCCGGCGCAAGCCGCTGATCGCCGGTAATCGGGTCGAGCGGCGCGGCCAGCCGCGACCCGACCCAGGCCGCCATGCGCACGCTCACGGCGTTGCCGACCAGCTTCCAGCGATGGCCATTCCGCACACCGGGCACCTCGGTCGCCGGCACGGTCCAGCCCGGGGCGAAACCCTGCAGGCGTTCGGCGTCGGCGATGCCCGGAGTGACGATCTCGCCGGACGGCAGCCGCACCGCGGGCGGGCTCGCGATGCCGAGCGCCGATCCGCCCTTCAGGGTCGGCACCGCGTTCACCGCCCAGCCCAGCCCGCGCACCCCCTCGGTCCAGTAGAAGCCGCATGGATCGAGCGCCGGATCGCCGACCGTGCGCGGCCCGGCGTCCTCGCCGAACAGCACCCCGCGCGGGTCCTCGGTGCGTGAGGCCAGCATCAGCACCCGCTGCCGTCGCTGCGGCAAGCCGAACGCGCGCGCGTCCACCACCCGGTAGGCCCAGGTGTAGCCGAGCTCGTCGAGCGCGCCGGTGATGTGCCGCATCGCCGCGCCTCGGCCGAGTTGCAACATGAACGGCACGTTCTCGATGAGCAGCCAGCGCGGCCCACGTTTGCGGCGCACCAGCCGGAACACTTCGTCGACCAGGCCCGAGCGGGTGCCGGTGATGCCTGCGGTGCGTCCGGCCTGGGACAGGTCCTGGCACGGGAATCCTGCCGCGACCAGTTCCGTTCCCGCCGGAATGGCGCGCAGCCGGGTGATGTCGGAATGCAGTGGCACGTCCGGGAAGCGGGCCGCGAGCACACCCTGGGCGCCGGGCTCGATCTCGCACAACAGTTCGGTGTGCCAGCCGTGCTTGCCGAGACCGAGCTCGAGTCCGCCGATTCCGGCGAACAGCCCGACCATCCGCGCGCCCGTCAACGACCTTCCCTTTCTCGCGTCCACACCGGACGCTGCCCGCGCGTCCCGTGCCCGGGAGCAGGTTACTCGAGTCGTCCGAGGCGATCGCCGGACAACGCGACCAACGTCCTGGGCACCTGGTACGGTCCGCGTGTCACGCAGTGCTATTGATGCGTCTTTTTTCAATAATCACAGGACCGGTCACGCGATGTCGTGATGATCGGTCGTTCCGCCTGCGTTCCAGTGCCGTCCGCGCGGGCCGCCCACGATCCTGGTGGCGCGCTCGCGCAGTGCTTTTGCTCGATGCCGTTTCCAGAGCGACGCTAGGGAAAGTGAGCGAACATGCCGATTTCTTCCACCAAGAACGGGAAGTTTCCCCCTGTCGTGGTCACAAGCCTCGCGGCGACCACGTCCATCGCCGGTGACGTGGACTCCACGTGGAAGGGTCTGCTCAATGGCGAGAGCGGCATCGACCTCTTGGAGGACGACTTCGTCGACAAGTTCGAGCTGCCGGTCCGCATCGGCGGTCATCTCAAGGTCGCGCCCTGGATGTGCCTCCCCCAGGGCGAGACCCACGGCCTGGCCTACGTGGAGCAGATGGCCACCGTGCTCGCGCGGGAGGTCTGGGTCAACGCGGGGAGCCCGGAGGTGGACAAGAACCGTCTCGGCGTGTCCATCGGCACCGGGCTCGGCGGCGCCGAGGCGATCGTCGACGCGCGGGACAAACTGAACAACGGCGGCTACCGCAAGGTTTCGCCGTACTCGGTGCAGGCTTCGATGCCGAACGGGTCCGCCGCGTGTGTCGCGCTGGAACTCGGCGCGCGCGCCGGTGTGGCGACGACGGTGTCGGCCTGCTCGTCGGGGTCGGAGGCGATCGCGAACGCCTGGAAGATGATCGTCATGGGTGACGCCGACATGGTGGTCTCCGGCGGAGTGGAGGGCTCGATCCAGGCCCTCGCGATCGCGGCGTTCACGATGATGCGCGCCATGAGCACCAGGAACGACGCGCCCAAGCGCGCCTCGCGTCCGTTCGACGCCGACCGCGACGGCTTCGTCTTCGGCGAGGCGGGCGCGATGATGGTGCTCGAGACCGAGGAGCACGCCAAGGCGCGCGGCGCGACCATCCACGCACGGCTGCTCGGCGCCGGGATCACCTCCGACGGCTTCCACCTCGTCGCGCCCGACCCCGAGGGCTCCGGCGCGGCGCGGGCGATGACGCGGTCGCTGGAGACGGCGGGTCTGACCAAGAACGACATCGCCCATGTCAACGCACACGCGACGGGCACGCCGGTGGGCGACGCGGCCGAGGCGCGCGCGATCAACAAGGCCATCGGCAACCATCCGTCGGTCTACGCGCCGAAATCGGCTCTCGGCCACTCCATAGGTGCGGTCGGCGCGCTGGAAGCGGTGCTCACCGTGCTGAGCATGCGGGACGGGATCGTGCCGCCCACGCTGAACCTGGACAGGCAGGACCCTGAGATCGATCTGGATGTCGTCCGCGGCCAATCCCGGCCCGGCCGTATCGATTACGCCGTGAACAACTCCTTCGGCTTCGGCGGGCACAACGTCGCGCTCGCCTTCGGTCGATACTGACCGCAGGTGGCCGGGACACCTGCTAGCCTTCCCGACGCTTCGTTATCGACCTGTGTTCGGTGTCATTGCACGGCCTGAGTGCCTGTGCGTTGGAAAAGGATAAGGCGATGATCGACGAAACCTTCGACGACTTTTTGGACGATCAGGGCAATATCAAAATCAGGGGGGACAGGACCCTGATCGACTTCGTCGACAAGCACTGCGCGGAGAACGGCGACGACCTCGCCTACCGCTACATCGACTATTCCCGCGAACGCGACGGTGAATACCACGAACTCACCTGGCGTCAGTTCGGTGTGCGCCTCCGCGCGGTGGCGGCCCGGTTGCAGCAGGTGACGCAGCCGGGCGACCGGGTGGCGATTCTCGCTCCGCAAGGGCTCGACTACGTCGTTTCTCTGTTCGCCGCGGTGTACGCGGGCAACATCGCGGTCCCGCTGTTCGATCCGGAAGAACAGGGCCACACCGACCGGCTGTACGCGGTTCTCGGTGATTGCGCGCCCGCCACGATCCTCACCGTGGGTTCCGCGGCGAGCGGCGTGCGGAAGTTCTTTCGTCATCTACCCGCACCGGAGCGTCCGCGCATCATCGCGGTGGAAGCGATCCCGGACAGCGTCGGCGCATCCTGGATGCGGCCGGACATCAACATCGACAGCGTCGCCTACCTGCAGTACACCTCCGGGTCGACCCGGACGCCCGCGGGCGTGGAGATCACCCACCGTGCGGTGGGCACGAACCTCTTGCAGATGATCGACGCCATCGGCGTCACCGAGCATTCGCGCGGGGTCACCTGGTTGCCGCTGTTCCACGACATGGGCCTGCTGTCGGTGATCCTGCCGACCGTCGGCGGCGGGTTCATCACGATCATGTCGCCGAGCGCGTTCGTGCGCCGCCCTTACCGCTGGATCAAGGAGCTGGCCGCGGCCTCCGACGGTGCCGGAACCTTCGCCGCCGCACCCAATTTCGCGTTCGAGCACGCGGCGGTGCGCGGCAAGCCGAAACCGGGCGAGGAATTGGATCTGTCCAATGTGATCGGGTTGATCAACGGCAGTGAGCCGGTCTCGGTGTCGTCGATGAAGAAGTTCAACGAGGCGTTCGCGCCCTATGGACTGCCGGAGACGGCGATCAAGCCGTGCTACGGCATGGCCGAGGCGACGCTGTTCGTGTCGGCGACCAAGGCCGAGGGTAAGGCGAAGGTCGTCTACGTCGACCGTGCCGAGCTGAACGCCGGTCGGATGGTCGAGGTCGCGCCGGATGCCGACAACGCCATCGCGCAGGTGTCCTGCGGTTACGTCGCGCTGTCGCAGTGGGCGGCGATCGTCGATCCGGAGCACGGCACCGAGCGACGTGACGGTGAGGTCGGCGAGATCTGGTTGCACGGCGAGAACATGGGCATCGGATATTGGGGCCGTCCAGACGAGACCGAGGCCGTGTTCCGCGCCAAGCTGGCCGCGCGGCTGCCGGATGGCAGCCACGCGGAGGGCACGCCGCGGGAGGCCAACTGGATGCGCACCGGGGACTTCGGCGCCTACCTCGACGGCGAGCTGTACATCACCGGCCGGGTCAAGGATCTGGTCGTCGTGGACGGGCGCAACCACTACCCGCAGGATCTGGAGTTCTCCGCCCAGGAATCGAGCCAGGCGCTGCGTCCCGGCTTCGTCGCCGCGTTCTCGGTTCCGGCCAACGAATTGCCCGCGCTGGTATTCGAGCAGGGCAGTCACTCCGGACTGAGGTTCGACGCCGAGGACACCTCCGAGCAGTTGGTGATCGTCGCGGAACGCAATATCGGTGCGGGCAAGCTGGAGCCCGAGCCGGTCGCCGACACCGTGCGCGCCGCGATCGCGCGGCGCCACGGCGTCACGGTGCGCGACGTGCTGCTGGTGCCCGCGGGCTCGATCCCGCGCACCTCCAGCGGCAAGATCGCCCGCCGCGCCTGCCGGGCGGCCTATCTCGAGGGCACGCTGCGTGGCGGCCACCAGCAGCAGGCGTTCCCGGACGCGGCGCAGGAATGGGAGTCCGTAGTCGTCGTATAGGTCGCATTGAAGGCGCAGTCGGACGGGGTCCGTCGATAGCCTGCGCCGGGCCGTGCGAAGGCTCGAGGCAGCCGCTTATGCGCCGGGCCGAGCGAAGGCGAGGCAGCCGCCTAGATCCGGATCTCGGTGTGGTACTCGAATTCCCGGAAGTCGGCGCCCATGATCTGGGCAGCGAGCTCGCTCGAGGTACCCGTGCCGCGGAAACGCTCTATCGCGGCGCGGGTCGCCCAGCGCTCGTAGACGTTGACCCGATCGGGCTCGATCAGGTCCGCGCCGAGATCGAAGTCCAAGCATCCTTCGGTGGCGCGGGCCAGCCGCACCACCTCGCGGCAGCTGTCGAGGTAGCTGTCGCGATCGGTGACGCGCAGGTATCCGGCGACGATCAGCACGCAACCGAGTCCAGGTCCCGATGCCTTGACCTCGAGGTAACTCGAGGTTGTTGGCTTGGCGGATGAGTCACGATCCCCCCGCAACCGCGTCCAGCGCGGATGCGCGGTCGCAGGCAGGGGAACGGCCGGAAAATCGGTTGGTCGACGCCCGATCCGGTGCGACCCTGGAATGTCGGACCTCGATGCGAACATCACCGAGGGACCCATTCCGCGCCGCCAGTCACGTACCGCGAGGGGGAGCTTTGTCTGTCGCACTGGACATTTCGTCGGCCGAACCGGAGGCCGATAGACCGGAGCGGCCCGCCGCCGCGGGCCGAGGGCATTCGCTGCGCCGGTTCTGGCCGTACCTGCGTCCGCATCTCGGGATGCTGCTCGCCGCGAGCGGTCTCGCGCTGCTCGCGAGCCTGACGGCCATCGTGATTCCACTGATGATCGCGCGAATCATCGACGGCCCGGTCGCGCATCGCGATCTCGCCGGAGCCATCGGCCCGGTGGCCGTCGTCGCGGTGCTCGGGCTGGTGGAGGCGGGCGGCGTGTGGGGTCGCCGATGGCTGGTCGCCGCGCCCGCCACGCGCTTCGAAATAACTTTGCGCGCCAAGATCTTCCGCAAGTTGCAAGCGCTGTCGATCGGCAGGCACGACGCGTGGGAGTCGGGTCAGCTGCTGTCGCGTGCGGTGGACGACCTGTCCACCATGCGACGGTTCGTGTCCTTCGCGGGGCCGTTCCTGCTCATCCACACCGTGATCATCCCGGTCGGGCTCATCGCGCTGGTCGCGCTGAGCTGGCAGATCGGCCTGATCTTCGCGATCGTGTCGATCCCGTTGGTGGTCATCTGCATTCGCTTCGAGCGCCGGTACTCGGTGGCCTCGCGGCGTTCGCAGGACCAGGCCGGCGACCTGGCCACCACGGCTGAGGAGTCCGCGCAGGGCGTGCGGGTGCTCAAGGCGTTCGGACGCGGTGCGTTCTTCGGCCGCCGGTTCACCGCCCAAGCGCGCCAGCTGCGGCAGACCGAACTGCTGAAAGTGCGTTTGGACGCGACGCTGTGGTCGGGCATGGTGAGCCTCCCGCGGCTGGCCATCGCGTTCGCGCTCGGCTACGGCGGCTACGCGGTGGCGCACGGCGCGATGACGCTCGGCACCCTGGTCGCGGCCATCACGCTGGCGACTTTCCTGCAGTGGCCGATCATTTGGACCGGCTTCCTGCTGGCCGAGCTGAACGACGCGCGCACCGCGGCCGACCGGTACTGGGAGATCATCGACACCCCGATCGACATCACCGACCCGGCCGATCCGGTGGACCTGCCGGAGCACATCGTCGGCGAACTGCGTTTGACAGGTGTGCGTTTCGCCTTTCCCGACGCGGAAAACGCGGTGCTGCATGATGTGTCGCTGAAGCTGCGTCCTGGTGAGACGGTGGCGCTGGTCGGCGCGACGGGCAGCGGGAAGACGGCACTGCTCAACCTGATCCCGCGCCTGTACGACGTGACCGGTGGCGCGATCACCATCGACGGAATCGACGTCGCGACGATGCGCGTCGCCGACCTGCGTTCGCTGGTGTCGGTGGCGTTCGAGGATCCGGTGCTGTTCTCCGCGAGCGTGCGGGAGAACGTCGCGCTCGGCGACCCATCCGCCTCCGATGCCGACGTGCGCCGCGCCCTGGATGTCGCCCAGGCCACGGAATTCGTGGACAACCTGCCCTGGGGCTTGGACACCAGGATCGGCGAACAGGGCCTGAGCCTGTCCGGCGGTCAGCGTCAGCGACTCGCGCTGGCCCGTGCGGTGCTTTCCGGCGCAGCCGCCGGAAAGCGCAGCCGGATCATGGTGCTCGACGACCCGCTGTCCGCGCTCGATGTGGAGACCGAGGAGCGGGTCCAGGCGCGGCTGCGCACCGTGCTGGCCGACGCCACGACGCTGCTCGTCGCGCACCGCCCGTCCACGGCGGCGCTGGCGGATCGGGTGGCGGTGCTCGTCGACGGCCGGATCGTCGCCGAGGGAACCCACGACCAGCTGCTGCGTACCAGCAAGAGGTACCGAGAACTGATGGGCGGTGAGTAGGGGTGAGTACCGAGACGACCGTCTCGAAAGACGATGCAGCGCCGGAAAGTTCGGTCAGCAAGGACGATGCGTCCGACTGGCGCGGCATCGCGAACGAGGACAAGGAGGTCACCGAGACCGGAAACCTGGTGCTGGCCGGTCGATCCCGGCGGCTGCTGCTCGACTTGGTCCGGCCCTACCGCAAGCTGGCCGCGCTCGCGCTGGTGCTCATCGTGGTGGACAACATCGCGATGGTGTCGGCGCCGCTGTTCGTCGCGCACGGATTGGACACCGGCATCGTGCGAGGCGTCGAGGGGAACTGGGCGCCGCTCGCCTGGACCGTGGCCGGTTACCTCGGCTCGGTCCTGGTCGGCGTGGCGACCACGTTCTCCTTCTTGCGAGTGTCCGGCAGGCTCAGCCAGAGCGTGCTGTTCGACCTGCGGGTCCGTTCGTTCACACATATGCAGCGCCTCAGCGTCGCCTTCCACGAGAAGTACACCTCGGGCAAGGTGGTCGCCCGGCTCACCGGCGATATCGACACCCTGCAGGACCTGCTGGAGAGCGCGCTCAATCAGGCGCTGAGCGCGATCCTCTCGGTGCTCACCATCGCGGCGCTGCTGATCTACCTGGACCAGACCCTCGCCGCGATCGTGCTGGCCGGTTTCGTCCCCCTGGTGCTGGTCACCCGCTGGGCGCAGCGCAGGCAGCGGGCGGGCTACCGCCGTACCCGTGGCGCGATCGCCAAGGTGGTGGTGCAGTTCGTCGAGTCGATGGGCGGCATGCGGGCGGTACAGGTGTTTCGCCGTGAACAGCGCAACGAGTCGGTGCTCGCGATCGAGGACGCCGAGTTCCGTCAGGCGACCACCGCGGCCATGCGCGGCATGGGCGACTATGCGGGGCTGACCAAACTGCTCGGCAACCTGACCACGGTGACCATCATCGTGGTCGGCGCGTGGCGGGTGATCGAGGGCGATCTCGCGGTCGGCGTGCTCGCGGCCTACCTGCTGTACCTCAACGAGTTCTACGGCCCACTGGACGAACTCGCCCAGGTGTTCAACGCCTACCAGTCCGCGGCTGCGGCGCTGGAGAAGATCTCGGGCGTGCTCGAGGAGGAGCCCTCGGTACCGGAGCCCGCGAAGCCGGTGACGTTGGGCAAGGCGTCGGGCGCGGTGCGGATGGACAAGGTGTGGTTCGGCTACGGGGGCGGATCCGCCGCGGATCCGCGCCCCGTGCTGCCCGAGTTCACCCTGGAGATCCCGGCCGGGCAGGTGATCGCTCTGGTCGGCGCGACCGGTGCGGGCAAATCGACGCTGGCGAAGCTGCTGACGCGGTTCTACGACCCGTCCGGTGGCGGAGTCAGCCTGGACGGCATCGACCTGCGCGAGCTGTCGGACGTCGATCTGCGCCGCAACGTGGTGATGGTCACGCAGGAGTCCTATCTGTTCTCCGGCTCGGTCGCCGACAACATCCGGCTCGGCAGGCCAGCAGCCACCGACGCAGAGGTGTTCGCCGCGGCGCGTGCGGTCGGTCTGTACGACTTCGTGCAGGCGCTGCCCGAGGGCTTCGGCACCGACGTGCGCAAACGCGGCGGCAGGCTCTCCGCGGGGCAGCGGCAGCTGGTCGCGTTCGCGCGGGTGTTCCTGGCCGATCCGGCCGTGATCGTGCTGGACGAGGCCACCTCGAGCTTGGACATCCCGAGCGAGCGGCTGGTGCAGCGGGCGCTGGAGACCGTGCTGCGCGGACGCACGGCGGTGATCATCGCGCACCGGTTGTCCACGGTGGCGATCGCGGATCGGGTGCTGGTGCTCGAATCGGGCCGGATCGTCGAGGACGGCGCCCCGAACGCCCTGATCGCGGGAACGGGCCGGTTCGCCGACCTGCATGCGGCTTGGCGGGAGTCGCTCGTATGACGCGCGAGCTATGCGGGCGAGGGCTTGGTGTCGCTTACGGTAGATACGTGACGACCCAAGCCTCCGACCCCGAGAGCCGCGCCGAGAGCCCCCAGGAATCCCGGTGGCCGGCGATTCTCACCTGGCGCGCCCACGACGCGTCGCGGATGGAGTCGGTGCGGGTGACGCTCAACGGCAATCGCATCCGCGCCGCCGGGCGCATGATCGGCGGCGCGTGCGCGGAACATCCCCCGTTCAGCGCTTCGTATGACCTGGTTACCGACGAGAACGGCGCGACCAAGCGGCTCTCGCTGCGCACCACGACGGCCGCCGGTGAGCGGCACGCCTCGATCGCCCGTGACGAAGAGAGCTACTGGCTCATCGACGCGGGTGGCAACCACGTCCGCTCCACCTTCGCCGGGGCACTCGACGTGGACGTGGTGCTCAGCCCGTTCTTCAACACTCTGCCGATTCGCCGCTACGACCTGCAGCACGCCGTTGAGGACGTGCAGGTCCCGGTGGTCTACGTCCGCTTGCCCGACCTGCTTGTCCAAGAGGCCACACTGATCTACAGCAGCGCGGCCGACGGCATCAGCGTGCTGTCCCCGGTCTCCAGCGCGACCGTCACGGTCGACGCCGACGGCTTCCTGCTGGACTACCCGGGCCTGGCGGAGCGGATCTGACCGAGCTGTTCAACCGAGCCCGGTGAGGACGCCGCCGCGCTTCCCTGCCGAACGCGGGCCCACCGGCCGGGGGTGGTCGCCTGGGCCGGAGAGGAGTTCTGACCATGCTCTTCAGTCGAGTCGGGTGAGGACGCCGCCGCGCTCTCCGGCCGAACGCAAGTCCTCCAGCCAATTGTGGTCACCCGGTCGGACATCGGTGATCTCCCAGCGCCGCGCCGATTCGTAGCGTTGTCGCGCGTCATGCCCCGCTTCGACGAGTTCCGCGAGGGATTGCTCCGCGCGCAGGCTGTCGCGCGCCGCGCCGAGCACCCTGAGCGTGTCGTCCAGAACTTCCAGCAGCGCGGCGGAATTCGGTTCACAGATCGCGCGAACCAGATCCGGTGCGGTGCCCGCGACCCGGGTTCCATCGCGGAACGATCCGGCCGCCAGGCCGAGCGCGAGTTCGCCGCCCGCGGCGCCGGCCGTAGCCAACGCCTCGGCGAGTACATGCGGCAGATGTGAGATGCGGGCCACGGCGCGATCGTGCTCCGCGGCCACGACCGGAACGACCACCGAGCCGCAATCCAGGGCGAGCCGCACCACGCGGCGCCACGGATCGGCGCGGGTTCCCTCGTCCACGCCGACCGCCCACACCGCATCGCGGAACAGGCCGGGATCGGTGGCGGCCCACCCGGATTCGGCGGTGCCCGCCATCGGATGACCGCCGACGAACCGGTCGGCGAGGCCGTGCGCGCGCACGGCCGCCGCGACCGGCGCCTTCACGCTCACCACGTCGGTGAGCGTGCAGTGTGGCGCGAAGGTGGCGATCGCGGAGAGCATGTGCTCCACCGCCGGCATCGGTACCGCGATCACGATCAGCGCGGCGGTTTCCGCGGCGCGTTGCAGTGCGGCGCTCAGGTCTTCGGTGACGTCGAATCCGTCGGTGCGCGCGGCGTGCGCACCCGCCGCGGAGCGGTTGTACCCCCAGCCGTCATAGCCTGCGGCGATGGCCGCGCGCAGCAGCGACCCGCCGATCAGACCCGTCCCCAGGACACATATGGGTGCTTGCTTCGCCGAAGTCACCGGAACAGATTGGCATACGACTTCAACATTTGAGCTCGAGCAGACTACCGTTGCGGCCATGGCAGCACAGCGCTCGGGCACGAACAGGGCGGCGTCGGAAGATTACGACGACGTGGAAGGGTTCGCAGTGGCGGTTGTCCGCGAAGAAGGCAAGTGGCGATGCAGCCCGCTGAGCCGGGAGGCGCTCACCGATTTGTCCGCCGCGGAAAACGAACTCAAGGCTTTGCGCAGCTCCGGTGCGGTATTCGGCCTACTCGACATCGACGACGAGTTCTTCATCGTGCTACGGCCCGCGCCGAGCGGCACGAGGATGCTGGTGTCGGACGCGACTGCCGCGATCGATTACGACATCGCCGCGGACGTCCTGGAGGCGTTGAACGTGGACATCCCCGACATCGACCCGGACGAGCTCGATGACATCGAGCCGTGGGAGGAGGGCGACCTCGGGGTGCTGGCCGATCTCGGCCTGCCCGAACCGGTGCTGAGCGTCATCCTCGCCGAGACCGACCTCTACCCGGACGAGCAACTCGGCATGATCGCCCAGCGGCTCGGCTTCGGCGGCGAACTCTCCGCGGTGCTGGACAAACTGCCGCGCTGACGTGGGAGTTCTCCGGGGCGACCCGATTACATCGGACGCCGACATGATGCGCGTCGCCCTCGATGCCGCGGCCGCGGCCGCGGCCGCGGCCGCGGCCGCGGCCGGAGAGCGTGACGTACCGGTCGGCGCGGTCGTATTCGATTCCACCGGAAGGGAACTGGCACGCGCGGCGAACGCACGCGAAGCGCTCGGTGACCCGACCGCGCATGCGGAGATCCTGGCGCTGCGCCGCGCGGCCGCGGTCCACGGCGCCGGGTGGCGGCTGGAGGGCGCCACCCTCGCCGTCACGCTGGAGCCGTGCACCATGTGCGCGGGGGCCTTGGTGCTCGCCCGGGTCGGCCGGTTGATCTTCGGTGCGTGGGAGCCGAAGACCGGCGCCGTCGGCTCGCTGTGGGACGTGGTCCGAGACCGTCGGCTCAACCACCGTCCGCAGGTGCGCGGGGGCGTGCTCGAGGCGGAGTGCGCGGCGCTGCTCGACCAGTTCTTCCGCGCCCAGCGCTGAGCGCGGCGTCATCGCAGGTCACCAGGCGATTTAGCGTTCTGGCGACGGTCCGGTATGGTTGTCGGCGGTGGCGTGTCCGAGCGGCCTAAGGAGCACGCCTCGAAAGCGTGTGAGGGGTAACCCCCCTCCGAGGGTTCAAATCCCTCCGCCACCGCTTCCGCCCCTCATCTGTTCGCACAGGTGAGGGGCTTTTTCGCTCCGCAGGACCAGTGCGCTACCAGCCGAAGGAGGCACGCGGTGACCGAACTCGACCATCACTACTGGATGAACCGGGCCATCGAGCTCGCGCGCCTGTGTCCGGTGGTGGAGGGCGCGTTCTCGGTGGGCGCGGTGATCGTCGCCGACGGCGCGGAGATCTCGACCGGCTACTCCCGTGAGTCCGACCCGAAAGAGCACGCCGAGGAGGCCGCGCTGGGCAAGCTCGACGCGGCCGACCCCCGGTTGGTGCGCGCCACGCTCTACAGCACGCTGGAACCGTGCTCGGAGCGAGCGACGAAGACCCGCCTGCCGTGCACCGACCGGATACTGCGGGCCGGTATCCCGGTCGTGGTGATCGCATGGCGGGAGCCGTCGACGTTCGTCGTGAATTGCGTCGGTGTGGAAAAGCTCCAGCAGGCAGGCGTCACGGTAATCGAGCTCCCCGAACTGGCGGCCGCGGCGATGTCGATGAACCGGCATCTCGATCTGTCCTAGCGGCTCGGCTCATTCGTTGTAATCCCAGTACTGCAGCCATGTCACCGACGCGAACAGCAGCAGCGTCAGCGCGTAGAGCACGACGATCACCGCGGCTCCGGCGGCGCTGATGCGCAGGCCCGCACCGTCGATCGGATCGAGCCAGCGCCGGAAACGTGCCGCCACCGCGGGTGACAGGACATAGCTCATCAGCCCGACGCTGACGATCTGGCTCAGCCACATCGCCAGCCAGGGCGCCGCTCCGGCCCGGTCCAGTACCGGGCCGAGGAATCGGGACAATGTCATCACGGTCGGATACAGCACAAGCAGCACCAACATGGCGATCTTCCACGTCGGCGTCATTTTGGTCTGGCCGTCGATCGTCCGCATCGTGGACCCGAACGGTGTGGTGTGCGCGTCCACGGTGAAGTCCTCGGTCAGTTTCGAGCGCAACTCCGGCAAGGCGGCGGCGCGATCGTCCGAGCGCATCCAGTCCGTCAGCTGGCTTCCCGTTCGGAACCGGAGCACCGAGAACCAGCGCCCGCCCTCGCCGGAGGGGAAGAGGGCGGCGCCCTCGAATCCCGGAAACGTGGAACTCGCCGCGACAAGTCGCGCTTCGGTCGCCGCGAATTCGGTTTCTTTGCCGCGGGCGACGCTGTGCCGGAATATACCGGTTCCTGGTGGCGGCAATCCTCCTTCGACGATGATCAGATCCGAACTCTTGCGGCGAAACCCGAGGGACTCGCCTTCACTGAGCGAGCGCGCTCGCTCGGAGGAGTCCAGGAAATGGTGCAGCAGTTGTTCGGATCGAAATGTAATGCTGAAACCCGGCTCCAGTTGTGGGTCTTCGCTCACCGCGACGGCGGCGCCCACGAATCCTTCAGCAGTTTCGGCGATTTCGGTCATCCGCGCCAGCCAGGCTCGAAAATCCGCGTCGTCGGCGGGGCGGTGGAAGAGAGTAACCGCGGTCGCGGCGGCGTTCATCGACGGCTCCTAGTGGAGATCGATGCGACGACCCCGCACGTAAACCTCGGCGATCGCAGGCTCGCGGAGACCCATCAGCAGCGCGAACAATGTCTGCTCCCGTGCCAATGCGGGCTCTTCGGACCGGATTCCGTGGGCCAGAGCGCTTTCCAGCGCCGGAACCCGAGCCGGTTCGACAACGACGAAATCGGCTTCCTTGCCGAGGTCGAAATTGCCGAATCGACTTTCCATGTCCAGCGCCCGGGCGCCCGCCAGCGTGCCGGTGAACAGCATTTCCGCCGGGTGCATCGACACCGCGTCCCCACCCGGTTCGGAGATGTGCACCTTGAACGCGGCCGACAGTACCTGCGGAATCAGCCATTCGTCGCCGCCGCCGAAATCCGTGCCCGCGGCCACGGTGACGCCCGAGGCGATCGTCCGTTTCCACGGCATCGTGCCGGAGCCGAGGAACTGCTGAGAAACCGGGCAGTGCGCGATCGACGTGCCGGTCTCGGCCATCCGCCGCAGTTCGACGTCCTGGCAGTGCACACAGTGGGCGAGGATGCTGCGTCTGCCGAGCATGCTCTTGCCGCCCTCGGCCGACCCGGGCAGGAACTTCCCGTCGTAGGTGTCCAGGTAGGTGGCCACGTCGTATGCCTGCTTGGTGGTGTCCACTTCCCCGGTTCCCGCACGGTTGTTCTCGTTGAGATGGCTGTGGAAGTACACACCGCGATTGCGCACCGAATCGTATAGTTCACCAAGGTTTTTCAGCGTCTCGCGAGTGACCGCCAGCGAGAAGCGCGGGACGACCGCCACATGCAGAAGTGCCGTGTCGACATCGCCGGTGTCGGCGGCATGCCATTTGTCGATTTCCTCGCTCGTCAGCCGGATGGCGTCGTCCTCGGTGGTGATCAGCGGTGCCGCCGGTTGTTCCCCGGTCGTTTGGATACCGCGGCCGCCGACCATTCGTAGACCGCGCCGCTGGGTCTCGGCGAACAGCGCGTCCTGCGCGTGCGGAAAGGCCGATCCGAAGACCATCGCTGCCGTGGTGCCCGCCGCGATGCGTCGCTCGCAGAATTCGACGGCGGCCGATTGTGCGAATTCCGGTTCGGCGTAACGAGATTCCGCGGGGTACATGCACAGCTCGAGCCATTCCAGCAGTTGACCGCCACCGTACGCGTCGCCCGCGAAGGTCTGTGGAAAATGAATGTGGGTGTCGACGAATCCTGGAAGAAGGAATCCAGGGCGGTGGTCGAACACTTTTTCGGCGTGGTAGTCGGCCGGAATATCGGCTCTGCTTCCGCAGTACGCGATGCGACCGCCGTCGTCGATTACCAGTGCTCCGTCCGGCACGGCGACCAGCGCGTCGTTCACATCGCCGATAGCAGGACTACCGGCGATGTGGAAAATGTGCCCCAAGTGGACTTGGCTCACCCATCGAGGAGAACACAAACCAACCCGGCATGGCAGCGGATCGAACGAAATGTAGTCAGACGCCGCGGGAGAACAACGTCACCGGCGGTGGCATGCGATAGCCGGCTAGCTTGATGAATCGAGCGCTCAGCCCGCGCTGCTTCTCTTCCAGGGGACCCGCTCCGACGGTGTTCATCATCCGGTTGATCACGTTGAAGCAGGTTCCCACCCAGACCGCCTCCTCGAACGCCTCCGCCGAGACCCCCGCCAGACGAACCAGCGCGGCGTCCTCGGGCGTCAGCCCGTCCGGGTCGCGGGCCATTTTCCTGAGGAAGGCGAGCATGGCGCGCGCTTCGGGGCGTATCGGGGACTCGGGGCCGTCGGCCAAGGCGAGGGTCACTACGGCGGCATCGACGTACGCGCCGGCGATGGCCTCATGCGAGGTCGCACAGAACGGGCACTCGTTGGCCTGTGAGGTCTGCGTCGCGAAGATCTCGCGTTCGGCGACGGTCCAGTACGACGGTCCGCGCATCGCGTCCTGGATCAGATCCGACAGCGGCGAACCGAAGAACCGATGCCGGTAGAACAGCACCTTCAGCACCGCGGGCACCTCGACCCCGCTGAATCGCCGCATCGTCCACAGCACGAACTTGGTCGGCCGGTCGTGCCCGGATTTCACTGCCTCCAGCCACATTTCAGCGTCCCTCCCATGCCTGCCGAGCCGCGCGGTAGCGGCGATCGGCCGCGCCGTAGGCGGCGGCCGCGGCGGCCTCGAAGATCTCGTCGTCGCTGTGCCCGGCCGCCTTCAGCGCCGTGACGTCCTGCTCGGTGACCCGGTAGGACCGGTTCGCCACCAGTTCGGCGAAGGCGGTGAGCTCCGGCGCGGCGGCTTCGGCCGACACTGCCGTGCCCGCGGCATTGGCCCGCAGCACCCCGCGGACCTCGCTTGACAGCCGCCCCGGCGCGGACTCGATGTGCTCGCCGAAACGCCGCCACTTCTCACTCATCGGGCCTCCCATGGAACCATTCTGGCCGATCGGTGGCGTGTTCGCGCGATCGGCGGCTGCCTCTGCCTTCGCTCGGCCCGGCGCGGGCTGCAGACGGACTTCGTCCGGCGGCGTCTTTTTCTGCGGCTGCCTCTGCCTTCGCTCTGGACTCCGCCCTGCACCCGTTACCGCAGGCGGGCAACGTAACTCGCTATCGGTGGTCGTTCTTCCGCAGGACGACGGTGTGGCGGTCGAGGTCGACGCCGACCAGCGGCGGAGCGCCTTGGTCTCGCTCGTCACGCAGCATGGACACCGATTCGCGGTGGTCGAGTTCCATGCGCTTGGTGGCGTAGAACAGTGCGGTGAACTCGTCGGTGAATGTGCCGGAGAGGGGGGTGCGGCGGCCCCTGCGGCGTTTGTTCACGGTCAGTTCGTAGACCGCCACGAGCACGAGGAGGATCACCCAGCCGGGAATCGACCACTGCAACACCGATGCCATGTATGCCGACGGTACCAGCGGGCCTGCGGGGTGTCGGGTGCCGGAATCTCGGCTCGGGACGGATATTCGGTGCGATCGGGGGTATACGCCGGATACGGAAGTGCGGGAAGGACGTGACGCCACATGCGCCGTCGGACAGTCCGCGTGGGAATGATGCGCGAGAGAACCATGAGAATCGGAAGTGTCATCGTCTTGGTCTGGTTGCTGATCGGCGTGGTCGCCGCGGCACAACGCAACTATTTCGACAGTGGCCCAGTGAATTGCGCTGGTTTCGGCACCATCGCCGTCACGGTCATCGCCGGTCCGCTCAACTACATGGGCGTGAACCCGAAGATCGAGGATTGCAATGTGCCGCAACCCAGCCCGTAGTTCAGCCGGGTGACGAATGTTGGCACGGGAGGATGCCCGCCCGGCCATCGAGCGCTCGGTCGTGGAAGCCGTCGAGGCTCGGCCTCGATTCCGCTATTCGGCGCGGCGTCGTCACGACATGCCGGGGCAACGCGGTTGAAGACGTGCCGCGAGTGAATGTGAACTGAATATTTGCTAGATATGTGCAAATGGCTTCTGGCCATTAGTTTGGAACGATAGCTGTCGGATATTCCGGGTATCCCCTCTCGGGGAGCACGGAAGGAACCGATGAGATGCGTGACCAGGAACGTCGAACGCAGGCCAGGCGCGGAACAGGCTCCCGACTTCTCGGGTTCCTGCTGCTGATCTGGCTGGCCGTCGGGTTGCTCGCAGCCGCTCAGCGGCACAATTTCGACAGCGGGCCCCCAGTCGACTGTGCCGGATGGGGCACGATCGCCGTAACGGCACTGGCCGGACCGCTCAATTACGTCGGTGTGAATCCAAGGGTCGGCGCCTGCGAGCTTCCGGAGCCGAGCCGGTAGTCGCCACGGCTCGCCGCGTTGACCCCACCGATCAGATCGGACGCATCGGCTCCAGGCGACGTCGGCCCGTATTCCGCCTGTGGTCGACCTGCGGACTTGGACCGGGAACGAACTCGGCCCCGCTCCCCGAGGTCCGGGGTGCGGGGCCGAGCGAACAGTCGTCGGATCAGCTGACGCCGACCGGCACCTTGGCCGTCTCGGCCGAACGTCGCTGCAGCTCACGCAGCTTCGCGCCTTCGACGTCGATGTCGGGCAGGATCCGGTCGAGCCACTTCGGCATCCACCACGACCACTTGCCCATCAGCACCAGCAGCGACGGGATCAGCACCATGCGGACGATGAACGCGTCCAGCAGCACGCCCGCCGCGAGCGCGAAGCCGAACGACTTCGCCGTGACGTCGCTTTCCATCAGGAACGAACCGAACACCGAGATCATGATGATCGCCGCCGAGGTGACCACGCGCGCGCCGTGGTGGTAGCCGGAGACCACCGCTTCCTTGGCCGACTTGCCGCGCACGAACTCCTCGCGCATCCGGGTCACCAGGAAGACCTGGTAGTCCATCGCAAGGCCGAACACCAGTCCGATCAGCATGATCGGCAGGAAGCTGACCAGCGGATGCGGATCCTCGATCAGGCCGAGCTTGCCTTCCTGGAAGATCAGCACGGTCGCACCGAAGGTCGCGCCCATCGAGAGCAGGAACCCGAGCGCCGCGGTGAGCGGCACCAGGATCGACCGGAACACCAGGATCAGCAGGACGAACGCCGCGCCCGCCACGATCGCCAGGTAGGGCACGATCTTGCTGAGCAGCACGTGGTCCACGTCGGCGTAGATCGCCGTAGTGCCGGTGATGCCGTATTCGATGCCGAACTCGGCGTTCAGCTGGCCTTCGGCCTCCCTGGCGTCGCGCACCAGGTCCTTGGTCGCCTGGTTGTTCGGCCCGGACTTGGGCACGCCGTCCAGCAGCACACCCTCTTGGTCCTGACTCCACTGCGGCTCGGTCACGTAATCCATGTCGGGGTAGGACGTGAGCTTGTCGCGCAGCGCCTTGACCGCCGCCTCGCGGTTGTCGGCGGGCACGCCGCTGAGGTCCGCGGCCACGTTCAGCACGCCGTTGCTGCCCTCGCCGAAACCTTCGGTGCGCAGCTCGTAGGCCTTACGGATGGTGGAGGTCTTCGGCATGCTGTCGTCGCCGGGCAGGCCGAGGTTCAGGCCTGCGGCGGGAGCGGCGAGCGCGCCGAGCACCACGACGCTCAGGATCAGCGCGACCCAGGGCGCCCGGCCGATCAGCCTGCCGAAGCGCATGCCATTGGTGACCGAGGTGTCGTCCTCGGGATCGTGCTGGGCCACCACCGGCAGCTTCGGCTTGAACAGGAAGCGGCCGAACGCGCCGAGCAGCGCGGGCATCAGCGTGATCGCGGTGAGCACCGCGAAGCCGGCGGCGATCGCGCCACCCAGGCCCATGAAGGTCATGAACTCGACACCGACGATGCCGAGGCCCGCCAGCGCGATGATGACTGTCAGGCCGGCGAACACCACGGCGGAACCGGCCGTGCCGAGCGCGGTGCCCGCGGCCTCTTCCGGCGAATCCTGCACCGCCAGTTCGTGCTTGTACCTGGACACGATGAACAGCGCGTAGTCGATGGACAGCGCGATGCCGATCATCGAGGCGAGGAACGTGGTGAAGCTGGGGACTTCGATCACCGCGGTGCCGAGCATGATCACCGAGGTGGCGGCGCCGAGACCGACGATCGCGGTGGCGATCGGCACGAACGCGGCGACGATGGCCCCGAACGCCACGATCATCACGACCAGCGCGACGGCCATGCCGATGAGTTCCGACTTACCGCTGGGGGCCTCCTGCTTCTGCGCGATCGAGCCGCTCATCTCGACCGTGAGCCCGGCATTGCGGGCGTCGGCGGCCACGTCGTACGCCGCGCCACGTTCCTTGTCGGTGACGTCGGTGAACTTCTCGATCGTGAACGGGACGTTCATCACCGCCACGGTCTCCGGCGCGGTCTTGCTGAGCACGTTCAGCGGTGCGCCGCTGCACTGCGCGGGGTCGGGGCTGGTCAAGCAGCCCATCTCCTCGGCCGCTCCGACCGGGTTGGTGATCGGCTTGTCGTGGTCGACGATGTCGAGCTGGCCGAGCTTGACGATGAACGCTTCCAGTGCCGCGCGGTTCGCCGGGTCGGTCAGCTTCTGCCCCTCGGGCGCGGCGAAGACATAGGTGCCGGTGACCGCGTCGAACTTGAACGCGTCGGACGCGCCGGGGAAGTGCTTGTCGAGGATGTCATTGGCACGGGCGGATGGCAGGTCCGGCATGCTGAAGTCGTTGGTCATCGGCTTGCTGAGCTGTGCGCCCAGGCCACCGAGGAGCACGAACAACACGAGCCAGACGGGAAGGACTATCCATTTCCGGCGGAAAGCGAACTTTCCCCATCTGTACAGGTAAACGGACACGAGTGGTTTCTCCTAGCGATGACTGGGACACGTGCTGGTTCTGCCTGTAGACAGCACTCGCGGGGCGCCCTGCATGTCCCCGCCTCCACTGACGCTTTCTGCCTACCGTGCGGTAGGTAGACTACCCAGGAAGTAAGTGGAGGTACAACCTCTATATTGCAGGTGGCGTTCGCCAGGCGCGCGAGTGATGAGAGGATCGTCGAATGGTTGTCCGTGACACACCCGGCGCTGTTTCCCCTGGTGGAGGTACTAAAGCTGCGATTCGCGACGCTGCGGTGAAGCTATTCGGGGCCAAAGGATTCGAGCAGACCAGCCTGCGTGAGGTCGCGGATGCGGTAGGAATCACAAAGGCGTCGCTCTACTATCACTACGCTTCGAAGCTCGATCTGCTCCTGGCGATCATCGATCCGATCGTCGATCACATGCGGTCGATCGTCGACGAACTCGATCACGTGCAGCACGACCCGGATGGCATCCGCCATATTCTGCGGACCTACCTGCGCGGCCTGATCCATCACCGCGACGCCGGAGCGCTGGTCGTGCGCGACACAGTGGCGATCATCAATGCGATGGCCGACCGCTATCCGGACTTGATGGACGCCAGCCAGGTGCTGCGTACCTGGCTGGCCGGGCCGGACGCCACCGATCTGACGCGGCTGCGCGCCTGCGCGGCGCTCGAGGTGATCGGCGTCGCGCTGGTCTCCAAGGAACTGGTGCCGGGCGCGGACGACTCCCTGGTCGAGTCCTCGCTGCTGGATGCGGCGACCTGCGTGCTCACTGTCGGTGGGGCCGCGTAGATTCGAGCTACCACCGCCGATGCCAGGAGTCACCGCTGTGCACATCACCGCGAAGGTCGATTACGCGGTGCGGACGCTGCTCGAGATCGCCAGTGCGCCGCCGTTGAACCGGTCCGTGGTCGGACATGGCGCACCCCTGGTGCAGGCCGCCCCGGTGGTCAAGGCCGAGGCCATCGCCACCGCCCAACGAATTCCGCCCAAAGTGCTCGAGTCCGTGCTCGGCGAGCTGCGCCGCGCCGATCTGGTGATCAGCAGACGCGGCCCGGACGGCGGCTACTGGCTGGCCAGGCCCGCCGCCGAGATTTCCATCGCCGACGTGATCCGCGCGCTCGAGGGCCCGCTCGCGTCGGTGCGCGGTGCGCGGCCGGAGGACGTGCGCTACCCCGGCTCGGCCGAGTCGTTGCAACGGGTGTGGATCGCCCTGCGGGTCAATATCCGTGCGGTGCTGGAGAACGTGTCCATCGACGACATCGCCCGCAACCGGCTGCCCGGATTCGTGGAGGCGCTTACCGAGGACCCCGGCGCCTGGGCGCGAAGATAGTGCAGGCGCCGATGGCATACTTGCTGGTCAGAAATCCCAGCGACGCATCGCGGCAATTGCCGGTAGCCTGCGATTCATCATGCTGATCAGACTGCTCCGGACGCATCTGTACCCCTACCGCGCCCAGTTGGCGGGGGTCGTTGCGCTGCAGCTGGTTTCCGTCATCGCGATGCTGTACCTGCCGAGCCTGAACGCGGATCTGATCGACAACGGCGTCACCAAGGGCGATCTCGGCTACATCTGGACCACCGGTCTGTGGATGCTCGCCGTCACCGGCGTGCAGATCGTCGCCTCGGCCGCCTCGGTCTATTTCGGCGCGCAGGCGGCGATGGGCGCGGGCCGGGATCTGCGCGGCGCGGTGCTGCACCGCGTCGGCACGTTCTCCGCGCGCGAAGTGGGGATGTTCGGCGCGCCCTCGCTGATCACCCGCAATACGAACGATATTCAGCAGGTTCAGCTGCTCATCGCGATGTCGGCGACCATCCTGGTGATGGCGCCCATCATGTGCGTCGGCGGCATCATCATGGCGTTGCGCGAGGATCTCGGCCTGTCCTGGCTGTTGCTGATCGCGGTGCCCGCGTTGGGTCTGTCCATGGCCGTGCTGATCTCCAGAATGGTGCCAGGCTTCCGCGACATGCAGGCCAGGATCGACGAGGTGAATCGGGTGCTGCGTGAGCAGATCACCGGTATCCGCGTGGTCCGGGCCTTCGTGCGGGAGCGGCAGGAGACCTGGCGATTCGGCCTGGCCAACACCGAGCTGACCGACACCGCGCTGCGCGTCGGCCGGTTGATGGCGCTGATGTTCCCGGCGGTCATGCTGATCAGCAATGTCACAGCCGTCGCGGTGATCTGGTTCGGCGGACGCGCGATCGACGCCGGGCACATGCAGATCGGCTCGCTCACCGCGATGCTGTCCTACATCATGCAGATCCTGATGGCCGTGATGATGGCCTCGTTCCTGGCCATGATGGCGCCGCGCGCCGCCGTTTCCGCCGACCGGATCGGCGAAGTGCTCGACACCGAATCCTCGGTCCATCCGCCGCGGCTGCCGCAGCCGTTCACCGACGACCCGGCCATCGTGGACTTCGGGTTCGCCGAATTCGCCTTCCCCGGCGCGGAGAAGCCGGTGTTGAAAGCCATTCGGTTCCAGGTGAGGCCGGGCACAACCACCGCGATCGTCGGGTCTACCGGTGCGGGCAAGACCACCTTGGTCAACCTCGTCCCCCGGCTGATGGACGCCACCGACGGCGCGGTCTACGTCGGCGGCACCGACGTCCGCCACATCGACTTGGAGCTGTTGCGCTCGCAGATCGGACTCGTACCGCAGAAGGCGTACCTGTTCTCGGGAACGATCGCGAGCAATCTGCGTTACGGCAATCCCGACGCCACCGACGAAGAACTATGGCGCGCATTGGAGATCGCTCAGGCCGCCGATTTCGTCCAGGAGATGCCGGAAGGGTTGCAGGCCCCGGTCGCGCAAGGCGGCACGACCGTCTCGGGTGGCCAGCGTCAGCGGCTCGCCATCGCGCGAGCGCTGGTGAAGAAGCCGAAGGTGTACCTGTTCGACGACTCGTTCTCCGCACTCGACGTCGCTACCGACGCCAGACTGCGGGAGGCGCTGAAGCCGGAGACCGCCGACGCCTCGGTGATCATCGTGGCCCAGCGCATCGCCACCATCCGCGACGCCGATCAGATCGTGGTGCTCGAGGACGGCGCGATGGCGGGCGTAGGCACCCATGAGCAACTGATGCGGGACTGCTCGGAGTACCGAGAGATCGTCGAATCGCAACTGAGCGCGGAGGAGGCGCGATGAGACCGGGAATGCCCAGCCCCGGTGCGCCGGACGCCAAGGCGAAATCGTTCGGCCCCTCCCTGAAACGTCTGCTGCGCAGACTCGCGCCGGAGCGGTTCTACGTCGGGCTGATCGTGGCGCTCGTCGTCGCCTCGGTGGTGCTGAACACGCTCGGGCCCTACATCCTGGGCAAGGCGACCAACCTGGTCTTCGACGGCGTGGTCGGCAAGCAGCTGCCGTCGGACGTCAGCAAGGATCAGGCGATCGAAGCGCTGCGGGCCAAGGGCGACGACACTTTCGCCGACATGCTCAGCGCCATGGATGTGGTGCCCGGCGTGGGTGTGGACTTCCACGCGGTCGCCTGGGTACTCGTGCTGGTGCTGGTGCTCTACGTCGGCGCCGCCGTGTTCGGCTGGCTGCAGGGGTACCTGCTCAACATCGTGATCAACCGGACGGTGAAGCGGCTGCGCAGCGACGTCGAGGACAAGATCCACCGGCTTCCGTTGCGCTACTTCGATTCCGCGCCGCGTGGTGACGTGCTCAGCCGGGTGACCAACGACGTGGACAACGTGTCGCAGAGTCTCCAGCAGACCATGAGCCAGCTGTTGATCTCGGTGTTCTCGGTGCTCGGCATCCTGGTGATGATGTTCTGGATCTCGTGGGTGCTCGCGGTGATCGCGTTGCTCACCGTTCCGGCCGCCATCGTGGTCACCGCACAGATCGCGAAACGCTCCAAGCCGCACTTCGTCAACCAGTGGAAATACACCGGCCTGGTGAACGCGCAGGTCGAGGAGGCATACACCGGGCACGAGGTGGTCACCGCGTTCGGGCGCAACCGCGAGGTCGGCAAGGAATTCGACAAGCGCAACGAAGAGCTCTACCAGGCCAGTTTCAAAGCCCAGTTCATCTCCGGGCTGATCATGCCCGCGATCATGTTCCTCGGGAACGTGAATTTCGTGCTGGTCGCGCTGGTCGGCGGCCTCAAGGTGGCGACGGGCAGCCTCTCGCTCGGCGAAGTGCAGGCGTTCATCCAGTACTCCCGGCAGTTCAGCCAGCCGTTGACCCAGCTCGGCGCGATGGCCAACCTGTTGCAATCCGGCGTCGCCTCGGCCGAGCGGATCTTCGAGATCCTCGACGCGGAGGAGCAGACCCCGGACCCGGTGATGGGCAATGCCCGTCCGGTCGATCGCGGCCGGGTGGAGTTCGAGGCCGTCTCGTTCCGCTACGAACCGGAGAAGCCGGTGATCGAGCGTCTCTCGCTGGTGGCCGAGCCCGGGCACGTGGTGGCCATCGTCGGCCCGACCGGCGCGGGCAAGACCACGCTGGTGAATCTGCTCATGCGGTTCTACGAACTGGACGCGGGCACCATCACCGTCGATGAGGTCGACATCACCCAGATCACCCGCGACCACCTGCGCTCGCGCATCGGCATGGTGTTGCAGGACACCTGGCTGTTCCGCGGAACCATCCGCGAGAACATCGCCTATGGCAACCCGAACGCAGGCGAGCAGGACATCCTCGCCGCGGCGCGCGCCGCCTACGTGGACCGATTCGTGCACGCGCTGCCCGATGGCTACGACACGATCATCGATGAGGAGGGCTCCGGCGTCAGCGCGGGCGAGAAACAGCTGATCACCATCGCGCGCGCCTTCCTGGCCAACCCGTCCATCCTCATCTTGGACGAGGCCACCAGTTCGGTGGACACCCGCACCGAACTGCTGGTGCAGCATGCCACCGCGGCGCTGCGCCGGGACCGCACCAGCTTCGTCATCGCCCATCGCCTGTCCACCATCCGCGACGCCGACTTGATCGTCGTCATGGAATCGGGCCGGATCGTGGAACACGGCGCGCACGAACGCCTACTCGAGGAGCGCGGAGCGTACTACCGCCTCTACAACGCCCAGTTCGCCGCGGCTGTGTAGTTTTGCCGCGCCTGCGGCGCGAACGGGGAATGCTCGGTCTCGCTTCGCTCGAAAGAGAACGCTGGGCCAGTGTGGTTGCATAACAGCGCCAGCGCGGCATCTGCATGTACGCGGTTGCCTGTCGCTGATCCCACGCACGCAAGCTAGGCCACTGGCGGTCTCGCTATCGCTCGAATGAGGACGCTGGGCCAGCATGGTTGCGTAGCAGCGCCAGCGCGGCATCTGCATGTACGCGGTTGCCTGTCGCGGCCGCTCGGACGCGAGTCGGGCCGCGAACGGGCGATGCTCGGTCTCGCTTCGCTCGAAACCGGGTGTTCGGCCCGTGTGGTTGAGTGGGAGGGCTAGCGCAGAACCCGGATGCTCGCCGTCCGGGTGTGCGTGGGGGCAGCTGCTTCGGTGCGGCACCGCGTGGGCGGCTGTACTAGCTGATGATGCAGACGCGCGCCCCGGGCGGTGATCGGTGGCCTGGTGTGGTCGGCGTGCGGGGAACTGCGAGGATAGCGGGGTGCTCGGTCCCGAATCCTTCTCCTTCACCGTTGGTACCCGTCTGGATGGGCGGCACGGCCGGTCCGGTGTGATCGGTACGCCGCACGGTCCGATCGCCACGCCCGCGTTCATCCCGGTGGGCACCAAGGCGACCGTCAAGGCGGTGCTGCCGGAGACGATGCGAGAGCTCGGTGCCCAAGCGTTGCTGGCCAACGCCTACCACCTCTACCTGCAACCGGGCGCCGACATCGTGGACGAAGCGGGCGGGCTCGGCGCGTTCATGAACTGGCCGGGACCGACCTTCACCGACAGCGGCGGGTTCCAGGTGATGTCGCTGGGCGTCGGGTTCAAGAAGGTGCTGGCGATGGAGGCCGTCGACGTCCGCAGCGACGATGTGATCGCCCCGGGCAAGGAACGGCTGGCCACCGTGGACGACGACGGCGTCACCTTCCGCTCGCACCTGGACGGCTCCGCACACCGGTTCACCCCCGAGGTATCGATGGGCATTCAGCACCAGCTGGGCGCCGACATCATGTTCGCCTTCGACGAGCTCACCACGCTGCTCAACACGCGTGCCTATCAGGAGCGGTCGGTGCAGCGCACGCACGAGTGGGCGCAGCGCTGTATCGACGAGCACGAGCGCTTGACCGCCGCACGCACGCACCGCCCGTACCAGGCGCTGTTCGCCGTCATCCAGGGCGCGCAATACGAGGACTTGCGCCGCAAGGCCTGTCGCGGACTCGAATCGATTCGCGGAACTGCGGGAACGGATTTCGACGGCTACGGAATCGGCGGCGCGCTGGAGAAGCACAACCTGGGCGCCATCGTCGGCTGGTGCTGTGACGAGCTGCCCGAGGACAAGCCGCGACACATGCTCGGCATCAGCGAGCCGGAGGACGTCTTCACCGCCATCGAGAACGGCGCGGACACCTTCGACTGCGTGAACCCGTCACGGGTCGCTCGCAACGCGGCGATCTACATCGACACCGGCCGGTTCAACATCAACACCAGCCGCTTCCGCCGCGACTTCACCCCGATCGACGAGTCCTGCGACTGCTACACCTGCGCCAACTACACCCGCGCCTACATCCATCATCTTTTCAAGGCCAAAGAGATGCTCGCGGCCACACTGTGCACAATCCACAACGAGCGGTTCACGGTGCGTCTTGTGGATCGCATCCGGCAGAGCATCGAGGGCGGCAACTTCGACGAGCACAAGGCTGAAACATTGGGCCGCTGGCGCGGGAATGGTGGTTGATCCGCACCTCCTGCGAATGGTGGTCGCGAGCCTCGCACCGCTACCGTGGCAAAACGACGCTGCGGGAGCCCTGAGGTCGCCGCCTCGATCCCCAGCGCCAGCGCTCGCCGAGGTCTTCCCCACGAAGCCTCAACGCAACCACACTGGCCCAACCCCGCTATCGAGCGAACCGAGACCGACCGGCGACCCGGCTCGTGTTCGTGTGACCAGTGACAGGCAACCGCGTGCATCCAGATGCCGCGTTGGCGCTGTTACGCAACCATGCTGGCCAAGTGTCCTCTTTCGAGCGATAGCGAGACCGCCCAGTGGCCCTAGCTCGCGTGCGTGTGATCAGCGACCCGAGACCGACCGGCGATCCGGCTCGTGTTCGAGTGATCAGCGACAGGCAACCGCGTACGTGCAGATGCCGTGCTGGCGCTGCTACGCAACCATGCTGGCCAAGTGTCCTCTTTCGAGCGATAGCGAGACCGCCAGTGGCCTAGCTCGTGTGCGTGTGATCAGCGGGTCACAGGCAACCGCGTACATGCAGATGCCGCGCTGGCGCTGTTACGCAACCACGCTGGCCCAGCGTTCTCTTTCGAGCGAAGCGAGACCGAGCATTCTCCGTTCGCGGCCCGGCTCGCGTCCGAGCGGCCGACGCGTCCGCGACGAAGTCGCCAGCGGCGGTCGCTCGGACGCGAGCCATAAGGGGGCCGCGAACACGCCGCGCCGCAGGCGCGGCAAAAAGACAGAGCTCAGGCTTGCAGCGGAGCGACTTCCGTTGGGGCGTAGGTTGTTTCGTGCTTCTTCAGGAATGCGATCACTCGATAGGTGATCGGCAGCACCAGTACTTCGACGAGGGTTTTCCAGAGGAAGCCGACGATCACGTAGTTCACGAACTGCTGCCAGGTGTCGATGCCGATGGCGCCCGCGGCGATCGAGCAGAAGATCAGTGTGTCCGCGAACTCGCCGACAATAGTCGATCCGATCAGCCTGGCCCACAGATACTTTTCCTTGGTTCGCTCCTTGATCAGTACCAAGGTCGCGGAATTCAGTAGTTGTCCGACGAAGTATCCGGCCAAGCCTGCGATGACGAGCCGGGGCGTGGTCCCGAGGACAGTGTGGAACGCCTCCTGGTTCTCGTAGAAGCTCGCGGCGGGCAGCCGGATCGCGATGGCGAAGCACACGACCGTCAGCAGCAGCGCGGCGAAGCCGTAGTAGATAGCACGCCGGGTGGCGCGGAAGCCATACACCTCGCTCAGCACATCGCCGAGGATGTAGGCCAGCGGGAAGAGGAAGAAGGCTCCGTCGGTGGCGATGGGCAGGATTTGCAGCGGCCCCAGCGACACCGAGCGATCGCCGAGGAACTCCACCCCCTTGGTGGCACAGATATTGGAAATGATCAGGGTCGCGGTGAACAGGGCCACGATCGGTGCGTAGTACCCCCGCGCTACCTGGGCAAATGCCGCATGGTTCGACGCGGGGCGCCCAGGCCCGTGTTCTTCGGTGGTTTTCGACTCACTCACCCGCATCATCCAACCAGGTTGTGGAATACGCTGTAGCAATGACGAATCCCGGCGATTCCGACGAGTGGTGGAAGCAGTACGGCGGCCAAGGCGTGTCGCCGGAATCCGGTGGGCAGAGTTCGGTGCCGCAGTACCCGAGCGCCGAGCAGCCGTCGGGTTATCCGTCGGCGCCGCAGTACCCGGTGCAGCCGCCGTCGCAGCCGATGACGCCGCCTCCGCAGCCGCAGTACCCGTCCTACCAGCAGCCTGCGCAGCCGTATCCGCAGCAGCAGCCGAGCTACGGCTACCAGAGTCCCTACCAGCCCTATGGCGCTCCGGTGCAGGGCACCAACGGCATGGCGATCGGCGCGCTGATCTCGTCGCTGGTCGGATTCGTCACCTGTGGGCTCGGCTCCATCGTCGGCATCATCCTCGGGGTGGTCGCGCTGAATCAGATCAAGCAGTCCGGCCAGGATGGGCGGGGCATGGCGCTCGCGGGCATCTGGATCGGTGTCGGCGCGTTCGTGCTCGGCGCCCTGTGGTTGGTCGTCGTGATCATCGCGGGCGTTACGAGCGCGTAGCGGCACAGCCCGGGAAAGCACCAGGGGCGCACCCGATCGGGTGCGCCCCTGCGCGTTTCGTGCCGCTCTCGCGGGTCAGGCCTTGACGACCTGGGTGCCGCCGGCGAACTTGTCGTGCCAGCCCTGCTTGTTCGGGTCCTGGGAGATGGTGATCATGATGTAGATCGCCAGGCCGAGCGAGACCAGGCCGCCGATGCACGGAATGATGTTCGCGGCGACGAACAGGTTGCGCTTCAGCGAGGTGACCGGGTCGATCTTGGCGGCGCCACCCGGGGGAAGCACCTTCAGGCCGAGGATCTTCTTGCCGAGCGTGGTGCCCTGCGAGGTCTCCAGGCCGACGAAGTAGCCGAGCTGCACCAGGGTCCAGACCAGGCCGAGCCCGATGGTCAGCGCAAGAGAGTCGCTGACCAGGGCGTACAGGATGAAGTAGGGGATCATCAGGATGATCGCGTCGATGACGCGGGCGCCGATGCGGGTCCCGAGGTCGCCCGGCTGGCCGCCGTAGTTGTTGTTGAACCCGGGCTGCTGCGGGTACTGACCGTAGGGGTCCTGCCCGTACTGGGGCTGCTGACCGTACTGCGGCTGCTGCTGCCCGTACTGGGGCTGCTGCCCGTACTGCGGCGGCTGCTGGCCGTACTGCGGCTGCTGACCGTACTGGGGCTGCTGACCGTACTGGTCGCCGCCTTGCGGGTACGGCTGCCCATACGGCTGCCCGCCCTGCGGATACTGGTTGGGGTCGTACCCACCGCTTGTCATAGTTGTTTGTCCTCGTCGATTGATCAGTAGTTGGACGATGCGTACGTTACGGACATCGGCTGCTTTGCAACAACCCATTCACGTCGAGTATCCACGGTTCGCAGGGCAGTCGCCGGGCGTCGAAATGCGCGAGTAGCTCGGACGACGATGTCGCGGTGTAGCCGAGCGAAGCGGCGAGCGCCGTGACGACTTCCTCGGGCGTGTTGCCGAGCGCTCGCCGGTCGCTGAGCGTCACCGCCCCATCCCGTTTCGCCAGCCGCCGCCCCTCCGGGTTGAGCACCAGCGGCACGTGCGCATAGTGCGGCACTGGAAGGCCGAGCAGTGTGGCGAGGTACGCCTGTCGTGGGGTCGACGGCAGCAGGTCGTCGCCGCGCACCACTTGGTCGACACCCTGTGCCGCGTCGTCCACGACCACCGCGAGGTTGTAGGCCGGGACGCCGTCACCGCGGCGCAGCACCACGTCGTCGACCGGGCCGCGGTAGCGGCCGTGCAGATTGTCGTTCACCTCGAACTCGGTGGCCGTCGCGCGCAGGCGCAGCGCGGCGGGGCGGCCCGCAGCGCGCAGCCGGGCGCGTTCCGACTCGCTCAGTGCGCGACAGGTGCCGGGATAGGCGCCTATCGGGCCGTGCGGCGCTGTCGCTGCCTTCTGGATTTCCTTTCGGGTGCAATAGCATTCATAGGTGAGACCGGCGGTGGTGAGGCGTTCGATGGCCGCCTCGTAATACGGCAGCTGTTCGGACTGACGCACCACGGGGCCGTCCCAGTCCACGCCGATAGCGGCGAGGTCGTCCAACTGCCGCCGCTCGGCGCCGAGGCGCACCCGATCCAGGTCATCGATCCTGAGCACGAAGTTCCGACCGGTGGAGCGGGCGAAGGCCCAGGCGAGCAGCGCCGTGCGGAGATTGCCCAGGTGCAGGTCCCCGGACGGGCTCGGCGCGTACCGGCCCGCGCCCGGCTCAGCCACGGGCTCGGCTGGTGAACGAGGAGATGCGCACTCCTGCCATGGTAGGAGCGAGGCGATCAGCCGCGCAGACGCGGCCTCAGGTCGGCCTCCGACAGTTCTTCGCCCGTCTCCAGTGCGGCGAGCAGAGATTCCGCGTGGGCGACCAGTCCGGCGCGGTCGATACCATAGGGCACTTTATCTTTCTCCGGGTGATAGGCGGTCAGCCGGGACACCGCGCGGGCCAGGAGTGTACGCGCCCCTTTGGGATTTCCTCGCTGTATGTGGGTGAGACCGACAGCGAACTGTGCGAGCGCCTGCCACAGCATCCGCTCGGCGAACGGACCGTTCTTCCATGCGGCCTCTAAAACCTCATGTGCATTGAAAGCTAGTCCTTTGTCCAGCAGTTGCTGGGCGAAGGTCAAGGTTTGCTGGGGTGGCAGATCGAGATCATCCGGAATTCGGGCAACTCCGGTGCTGCCCGGCGGCAGTGGACGCCCGAGGCGATCGCGCGGACGGGCACTACGGGCGCGACCTGCATCGTCGCGATCGCGTTCGACCATAGGTTCCATGATGCACGGCTGCGGCGACGTGGTCGACGCGGGCCGTGGCCGTCGGAGAATTGTCGACCGATAACAGAGCAATCACATCCGCTAAAAAGATTGTGGTACGCCAGTGCGAAGAATGGATCACATCGGCTGGCAATGTTTCCGCAACTCCCTTCCTTCACAAACATGTGCGGCTCCGCTGATTGAATAGGCAAGAGACGAGCAAACTTTCGATGGACCTGCTAGTGTTACCGCGCGGGGACAAGCCCCGCGCGAGGTTAATTTCCTCTCGAACTCGATGTGCGATATCAACGCACCGAGAAAGTGCGCGCTGGCAAGTGGCGCACTGCGGGATTCGGCTATCCAGCCGGGTGCCGAGGCTAGTCGGAACGATGTCAGGAGAAATCTCGCTCTCGACGCAGCAAAGGAGCTAGTGCCGTGAAAGTTGATTGGGCGGGCGCTGTGTGGCGCAAGAGCACATACAGTGGTCCGGATGGGAACTGCGTGGAAGTCGCTTTTCTGGGGGACGGCAACGTAGCGGTTCGTGACACCAAGGACAACGGACGTGGCCCCGTCTTGGCCTTCGTACCGGGCGAGTGGGATGCGTTCCTAGCGGGGGTCTCGGCGGGCGAGTTCCGGCGAGGATGAACCGCACGGGAGCCGCCTGAGCCAGGCAAAGCGGGCCCCGGGTCGCGTGGACTCGGGGCCTTCGCGGTTTTCCGACAGTTTTGGACAGCTTCCTATGCTGTCGAATCGTCAATGGGCGGAACCGTTTCCGCTGCCGTTCGCCCGCTCCTGGACCTTGCGCAGCACGGCGAGCTGCTTGCGTTCCTCTTCGTGCTCGCTCTCGAAGTGCTGCTCGCTCTCGCGGCGCGGGTCCGCGCGCAGGAAGCTGCCGGTGCCCGGCTTGCCCGCCGCTCCCAGCTTGCTCATCTTCTTCGGGACCGGTGCGCCCTGGTACTCCAGCGGAATCGGGTGACCGTGCTCGTCCACCGGTCCGAGCGGCTGATGGATCTCGATGTACTCGCCGTGCGGCAAGCGCTTGATCACACCGGTTTCCACGCCGTGCTCCAGCACCGCGCGGTCGCCGCGCTGCAGGCCGAGGCAGACACGGTAGGCGATGAAGTAGGCCAACGGCGGCGCGAGCAGAAGCCCGATCCGGCCCACCCAGGTCGTTGCGTTCAGCGAGATGTCGAACTTGTAGGCGATGATGTCGTTGACGCAGGACAGGGTCAAGACCACGTAGAATGCGATCGCCATCGCGCCGATCGCCGTGCGGACCGGAACGTCACGCGGGCGCTGCAGCAGGTTGTGGTGTGCGGCCGTGTCGCCGGTGAGCCGCTTCTCGATCCACGGATAGGCGATGAGCAGGGCGAACACTACCGTCATGATCACCGCCACCCAGAACACCGCGGGCACGGTGTAGTTACCGATATACAGCTCCCACGGCGGCATCAACCGGGCCATGCCGTCGGTCCACATCATGTAGAAGTCCGGCTGCGAACCCGCCGACACCTGTGACGGGTTGTAGGGGCCGAGATTCCAGATCGGGTTGATCTGCAACAACCCACCCATGATGCCCACGATGCCGAGGGTGAAGGCGAAGAACGCGCCCTGATCAGCGGCGAACACCGGCACGATCCGCGCGCCGACCACGTTGTGCTCGGTGCGGCCCGGTCCGGGGAACTGGGTGTGCTTCTGGTACCACACCAACGCGATATGTGCCGCGATCAGCGCCAGGATGATGCCAGGGAACAGCAGCACGTGCGCGATGTACAGGCGCGGGATGATGATGTCGCCGGGGAAGTCGCCGCCGAACATCAGCCAGTGCATCCAGGTGCCGATGATCGGGATGGACATCGTGATCCCCGAGAACGCTGCCCGCAGGCCGGTGCCCGAGAGCAGGTCATCGGGCAGCGAGTAGCCGAAGAACCCTTCGAACATCGCCAGGATCAGCAGCAGCGAACCCATCACCCAGTTCGCCTCCCGCGGCTTGCGGAACGCGCCGGTGAAGAAGATCCGGAACAAGTGCACGATGATCGACGCGGCGAACAGCAACGCCGCCCAGTGGTGCACCTGGCGGACGAACAGACCGCCGCGCACCTCGAAGGAGATGTCCAGCGCGGTCTCATACGCCCGCGACATCGTCACACCGCGTAGCGGCTGGTAGGAGCCGTTGTAGACGACCTCCGCCATGGAGGGGTCGAAGAACAAGGTCAGGTATACGCCCGACAGCAGCAGGATGATGAAGCTGTAGAGCGCGATCTCGCCGAGCAGGAACGACCAGTGGGTCGGGAAGACCTTGTTGATCGACCGCTTCATGAACGCCGCGGCACGATACCGCTCGTCCGCCTCATGGGCTTGCTTAGCGCTTGTGCGAGCTAGATCTATCGCCATGGCCGACACCCCGCCCTGGGTGAGAGTGGTATCCGTTCCTACTACAGACGGTAGCAGAGCTTGGCCGCGGAATCGATGGGGATTTTCCGGCCCATTTGTGGAACAAGATCATTCACATTTCTCGGGCTCGCCGGGAGTGGTCGAATCCGAGTCGATATCGTTCAACTGGTGAGCGCGATGGCACCGCAGGACGCGACGATGTACTGGTTGTCCAAACGCACGCGCAACGATCTGTTTCTGCTGAATTGCTTCGCGGATTCTGGACGGTCGACCGAAGAACTGCGCGCCGCCATCGCCGAACGTAGCGAACGGATTGCCGACCTCCGGGTCCGGCTGCGCGAACTGCCCGCGGACATCGATTACCCGTCCTGGACGCCCTGCGAATTCGCCACCGAGCAATTCATCGAACATCAACTGCCGGAGCCTAGTTGGACGCACCTGCTGGATGCGCTCGGCAACGTGCTCGGCACCGCGGTCGACGCCGCCGCGCGCCCGTGGCGATTGCATGTGTTCCGCGGGATCGTCGACGCACCAGGGGCAGGGAATGGGGCCGCCCTGGTGGCCGTGCTGCAGATGTCGCATGCGCTTGCCGATGGACGGCGGGCCTCGGCGATCGCGCGGGCGCTGTTCAGCGGGTCCGTGGTGGACGAGGGTGTCCCCTCCGGGGACAGTCGGCGATCGGGATCGGTGGTGCGGGGAAGCAATGCCGGGGTCGATGGTGGGCAGGCTGGGGACGTGAGTGCGATCGCGAGTGGCGGACGTGGCGCACCTGCGAAGCGAAGGCCAGCCGCAGGCGACCACGTGGCCGCTGTCGATGGTGGTGCGACCAGGTCGACGGGAGGGGTGAACTCGGGGGCATCCACGCGGTCGTCCAACCTGTTCACTCGAGGGCGGCAGACCGGCTCGGCGCTGGCCGGTGCACTGGGAATCCGTTCCGCGGTGTCGGGACGGGGGCGCGAGATATCCGCTGGGCTGCTGTTCGATTCGGCGCTGGGATTGCTGCGCTTGCCGGTCGGGCTGGCCTCGACCGCGGTGCGGGGTTACCAAGCCTTTCAGGCGCAGCGGCAATTGGCACAGTTGACCGAGGCAGGCCAATTGCCGCCACCCGGGCCGGGTTTTCCGCCCACCCTGGTGAATCGCTCTGTGGCCGAAGGAATATCGCGACATGACGTTCGGATGCTCGTGTTCCCGGCCGAAGACCTGCGGGTACCTGATCGCACCGTCACCGTTGTGGTCCTGACAGCAGTGTCGGTGGCGCTCGCTCGCTATCTGGCCAACCGGGGCGAACCTGTGCAGCGCCTCGGCGCGCAGGTGCCGATGGCCTTGCCGGAGCCGCCCACCGGGGATGACACCCGCCCACGCAACAACTACCGCAGTCTCGGCGTCGACCTGTTCGCCGACGAGCCGGACCTGCGCCTGCGCGCCGACAAGATCGCCGCCGAGCTCGCCGAGCGACGCCTGCGCGCCAAGCATCCGCTCTTGTCCGCGCAGGACCGGGTCACCGCGACCGTCCCCGCCCCGTTGCTGCGCCGCGACGTCGACCACTATCCCCTCGACGCGGTCCCCGACTCGATCGCGGGCCACACGGTCGTCTCCAGCGTCGACCGTGGCCCCGCCGACCTCGTCTTCGGCGGCGGCCCCGTACGGTTCACCGCCGGTTTCCCTGCGCTCGGCTCCGTCATGCACCTCACCCATGGCGTGCACGGCCTCGGCGCCGCGGTCACTGTCTCCCTGCACGCGGACTCTGCGGTCGTGCCTGACGTCGATGCCTACGCGGGCCTGCTCCGCGTCGCCATGAAAGAAGTCACCGACGCGCTGTGAACCCCTCGGCACACCAGATTCCGCCCCGGGTCATGATCCGGGGCGACAAGCCGATCCAGGCCCGCGGGATCAAGCTCGGACGAGGGCCGGTGGGGGTGTGGCCTGCGCGAGTTCGCTGGAGACCTTGATCTCGAGTTCGATCCGCGTCGCGCTGATCACGGAGCGTTCTTCCTCCACGGTGTTCTCGATCGCTCGCGACCACAGCGCTTGGATTTCCGAGATCTCCTCGCCGGTGGCCTCGCCGTCGAGTTCGATCCCACGCCGCTGCAGGGTGATGTTCAGCGCCGCGGTGAGCGTGCGCATCAGATCCGCACAGCGATTGGGGAGCTTGCGGTGCGCCACGACGCGCAGGCTGCTGACGAATCCCAGTGACCCGGCGATGGTTCGGCGAAGTTCCTCACCCACCCGGTCCAGCTCGTCGTCGGTCCAGCGGTCGCACTGCATCAACTGCTGACGGACCTCGCTGGATATCGCCAGCACGGAAGAGACCGCGTTCAGCACGGATTCCCGCCGCCACTTGTCGTGTTCACGGCGTTCCGCCGCCGTGTTCGTCAGCTCCACATTGCGCTGCGCGGCATCGAGTGTGACCCGGTTCCGCTCGTCCGCGGCGGTGACCGCCGCACGATTCGTGCGGTTGCCGACCAGCACGCCGACCAATGCCGCAATGGCGACGATGAGGGAACCGAGGAGTGGAAGCCACTGAGTCACGGGGAGATCATCGCATCGTAATCGCCACTCGCACAGTCGCGATCACCCGACGGTCAGCTCGAGTGTGCTGGACGACCAGGAGCCTCACGCAGCTTTCGGCGCAAGGTGTTCGGTCAGGAAGGCAATCTGATCGGCGACGACGTGCTCCACGATCGGCGGGTGGTAGACGGTGAAGTGATCGGCGTCGTAGTGCTCCAGGACGGCTTGGGGTGCGGCGGCCGCGGCCTTCTCCAGGACCGTGGGAGCGATGAGGTTCTCTCGGTCGCAGGCACACAACAGCAGCGGGCAGCGCACGCTCGACGCTCGAGCCGCGGCGTTGTAGAACAGCATGCCCAGCCCTGAGCTTGCGGTGACGCGGTTATCGAACTCGTACCCGGGCGGGGTGACCGATTGCCAACCCTCGAGGGCGCCGGCTTGGTTGACGAAAGCCAGTTCGTCCGGACGGCCGACCAGCGGCACATACCGCCGGGGCAGGCCCAAGACCGAGCGCAGCAGATCAGAGATTATCGGCCTGGTGAACCGGAGAAGATGGCGCACTCCCGCCCGGGCGACGACCGCACGGCCACTCAGTACCGGGCACTGCACCACAGCCGCGCTGATCTCGGGATGGCGAGCCGCCGCGGCGATCACGTGGCTTGCCCCGAAGGAGGTGCCCCAGAGTGCGACCCGTCCGGAGTCGAGTTCGGGACGTGAGCGGACGAACGTGAGCGCGGCGTCGACGTCGGTGGCATAGCGGCGCGTGCTCATCAACTGACGCGGCAGGCCACCAGATTCGCCGAGGTGGCGGAAGTCGAAGGCCACCACGGCCAAACCTGCTTCGGAGAACCATTTCTCGTATTGAGCGAGCATCATCTCGTGGGTCGCGCCGCCGCCGTGCACGAGCACGACCACCGGGTGCGGACCCGGGCCGGTCGGCAGGGTCAGCCATGCCGCGCACTCGTCGCCGCCGGAAGGAAAGCTGGTCCGGATAGTCATGACACCTCGATTTAGGTACGTTGTACGTGAACGAACAAGAGTTAATCACGTACGACGTACTTAAACAAGGGGGGTTCATGCCCGCGCCCAAGAAGTTCACGACCGAGCAGCTCCAGGCCGCCGCACTTGCCCTGGTCGATGAGCAGGGGCTGGCCGGATTGACCATGCGCAGCCTCGCCTCGGCCCTCGGCACCGGCCCCATGACGATCTACAACTACGTCAACGGGCGCGAGGGCCTCGAGCAACTGGTCACCGGGGCAGTGGCGGCCCAGGCGCGCTGGACAACCGAATCATCCGGCGACTGGACCGATGAGGTCTTCGCGGTGGCGGAGGGTATGTGGCGCGCTATTCGTGCCCACCCGCACGTCATCCCGCTGATCCTCACGCGCCGCAGCCTGGATCAGCCCACACTGGCCACGGCCGAAGCGCTGCTCCGGGCCCTTGCCCGCAGCGGCAGATCCGGCGCCGAACTGCTGGTCGCGTTCCGTGCGGTGTCCGGGTTCATCACCGGATTCGCGCAAGGCGAACTGGCCGGCCCGCTGTCCGTGGCTCGCGGGCAAGACCCTGCGGCCATCGCCGAACGTATCGTCTCGCTGCCACCTGAAAACTTCGCAAAGATGATCGAGATCGCCAACGCCGCCATGGATAGCGACCCGGAGGACGAGTTCCGCGCCGGCCTGCGCATCATCGTGACAGGGCTGAAAGCCTGACGAATGCCCCGCAAGGCTTGATCACGATAGCGCTGGTTCCGAGTCTTCGGATTGGTCATCCGCACGGCGCGTGTGCCGGAGCAATCCGACGGCCGTCACGGTGAGCAGAGCGGCGACTGCGGCACAGCTGAGGGCAGCGGTGTTGAGGCCATTCGTGAACGCTTCGCGGGCCGAGGCGAGCAGCGCGTCGCCGAGCTGCTCGGGAAGGTCTGCGGCGGCGGCGCTGGCACCGGCGAGAGAATTTCCGGCCACGTCGTCAGCGGTGATCGGAACCCCAGCCGGACCGGTACGGGCGATATCGGTGCGGTAGATCGTGGTGCCCAGGACGCCGAGGACGGCGACGCCAACGGCTACACCGAACTCCATGCTGGCCTCCGACATCGCCGCTGCCGAGCCTGCCTTCTCCGGCGGGGCGGCCCCGATGACCAGGTCGGTGCCGAGCACCATCAGCGGGCTGGTGCCGACATAGACCAGAACGAAACCCGCTACCAGCATCGGCAGGCCCCCAGTGCTTTCGACGAAGGCGAGTGTCAGGTAGCCGATCGTCGCGATGCCCAGGGCAGCGCCGACGAGGTATCCGGGCTCGATCTTGCGGGCAATGATCGGCGTCAGGATCGACATGACGATCAATGCGAATGCCGAGGGCAACAGCCAGAGTCCGGCTCCCAGCGGAGACAGCCCCCGGACCAATTGCAGGTACTGCGTGATGAACAGATAGATTCCGCCGACCAGGCCCAGGCTGAGGAGCAAAATCAGCAGCGCCGCGCAGAACGACCGGTCGCGGAACATGCGCAAGTCCAGGAGTGGGTCGGTGAGGGCTCGTTGCCTGCGGCCGAAGATCCAGCCGAATACGCCGCCGGTCACGATCGCCGCGAGAGGCACGGCCGACGGACCGGCTTCCGAGAGCTTCTTGATGCCGTAGACAACGGGCAGGATGGCGCACAGCGACAGCACCACGCTCGGTAGGTCGACATTGCCCGCCGCACTGTCCCGGTATTCCGGCAGCAGCGCTGGAGCGGTTATCAGCAGCAGCGCCATCACGGGCACGCCGAGCAGGAAGACCGAACCCCACCAGAACGACTCGAGCATCAAGCCACCGACTATCGGACCGGCAGCCATCCCGGCGGACATGCAGGTAGCCCACACGCCGATCGCCATCCCGCGCTGCCTGGCGTCAGGGAACATGTTGCTGATCAGCGCCAGGGTCGAGGGCATCAGGGTGGCGCCCGCGATGCCGAGAACCGCGCGTGCGGCGATCAGCAGGAGGGGACTGGTCGCGAACGCGGCGAGCACGGAGGCGGCGCCGAACGCCGTCGCACCCAGCATCAGCAGTTTGCGCCTGCCGATACGGTCACCGACGGTGCCCATCGTGATCAGGAATCCGGCGATCATGAACCCGTAGATGTCGGCGATCCACAGCTGCTCGATGCCGGTGGGCCGCAGGTCCGCGGTCAGATGCGGCACGGCCAGATAGAGCACGGTGACGTCCATGGCCAGCAGCAAAGTGGGCAGGGCGAGTACAGCGAGACCGATCCATTGGCGTGGACCGGCGGACAGGGACTGAATCCGTGCTTCGTGCAACGGCTCTCGATCGGTCATGCCGGTTACGCTAAAGTCTCACATCTATGTGAGGGTCAAGTGCGCTCGGGAGGTTTCGATGCGAATCGGAGTGCTGCAACGACGAACCGGGGTCAGCCAGCGGCTGCTGCGCTACTACGAGGAACAGGGCCTTCTTCAACCGAGTCGACAGGCCTCGGGTTATCGCGAGTACCGCGAATCGGATGTCGCGACCGTGCTGCACATTCGCAATCTCCTCGCCGCCGGTCTGTCCACGACCACCATCGCCGATCTGCTGCCCTGCATGGGTTCCGAGGGCGGACGGCTCATCGCCGACTGCCCGGAACTGCTGATCGACCTGTACCGCGAACGCGAACGCATCAGCTCCACCATCCGTGAGCTGCAGGCCGCCCGCGGCGCCCTCGACGTTGTCATCGCGACCGCGCCACCCGAGATCGCACGAGAAGCCGCGGACGTATACGCAGTCGGCTGAGGCCGCCGACGTTCGGTCGACGAACGACGGCGGACTTCCCCGGTGATCGGGCGCGCCGACCATCGCTCGGAGCTGCCACATCGAACTCTGGTACGCACGCTGCCCGCCGGTTGTCGGCGACATAGTTGAGATGAACTAGGCCGGGGGCAAGCAGCACGCCCTGTCTGTCGTTCACCCTGACCGGCTCATCCTATGTCGGGACTCGTCAACGAGGTGTCAGCCCCGTGCGGCGCCTTCGGGCCAAACGACATCGACCTGCACGCCACGTTCACGCGCGAGTTCCACCACCGTCCCCGTGCCGGCGTTCTGTCCGGTGTCGCCATCCCACACTGCGACCAGCCGATCCACCGACCCCACCACAGCATCGTTCGCAGCCTCGTACGCTTCGCGGCCTGCGTCGTCGAAGTCCATAACCCGCACCTGCGCCGCGTGGCTGATCAGGTCGTCGAAGGCCTCGGCATGGTCCGGCTTCACCTTCGCTGCGCGGTAGTTCCGTGCGGGCAGCACCACCTCGAGCTGCCCACCTGCGTCCAGCACCGCTTGCGCGAACACCGAATCCGCCCCGCGGGCAATGCAACTCACCCCGACCAGGGTGCGCGGGTCGTGCTCGTCGAGCAGCGCGCGCACCGCTTTGTAGACCAGCGGCACTGTCGCCTCGGTGATGTTCATGTGCCCGGTGACACCGATTCGCATGGTGAGTCTGCTCCTACGCCGTCGCGGCAACGAGGGGCCGCATCCGCTCTCGGAGGTCGGCGACCGCGTGCACTGAGGTGAATTGTCCAGTGCGGGTATACACCCTCGCCACTTTCTTGCTGACACGGTCCGATGCGGTCTGCGCGGCCACCTCTACCGCCGCATGCCCGACCCGGCACGCCTCCTCGATCTCGCCCTCGATCAGCCTCGCTTCAACCATTCCGAGATGGTCCAGCGCCGCGCTGCGCCGCCGCCCCGGCCGTCGCATCGTGATTGCGCGGCCTATGTAGTCGGCGGCTTCGCCAGCGGTCGCGCGGTCGCCGTCGCGGCGCGCGATGTCCAGCAGCCGCCCGCCGATCGTGCCCGTAAGTTCCGCGTCGTCGAAGTACTGGATCCAATACGGGTCCGCTTTGGGATCCGACCCCGCGAACGCGGCGTACGCCTTGTCGCAGGTGTGGCGGAACGCTGTCGGCCGGTCGAGCTGCCCATAGGCCCACGCCTCCCGCGTGTACAGCATCGCCTCGGTGGTGGGGGTTAGGTGTCCGGCGGCGTAGTCCTGGGCCAGCCGCACCAGCTCGAGTGCGTCGCGGGGCTGCTTCAGCGACAGCAGCTGGCGCGCCATTCCGGCGAGCACCACTGCGGCGAACGCACGGTCGTTGGCTTCTCCGGCGGCGCGCACTGCCAACGCGTAATACCGCTGAGCCAAGTGCTGATGCCCAGAATCCCAGGACATCATCGCCGCTGTCTCGGCCAGCTGCGCCATCGTGCTTGCGAGCTGCCACCGAATCTCCGGCGGGTGCGCCTCGCTCAACAGCTCGTTCACCTCGGCCAGCTGTCCTACCACCGCCTTACGGCGCAGCCCCCCGCCGTGCTGGTCATCCCACGCCCGGAACACTCTGGCCGCGTTGCGCAGCTCCTCGACCTCTTGCAGCCCGATGCCGAGGCGTGCCCGCCCTGGCACCATCAGGGTCGCGGGTGTGCTACGCAGCCACCGCTCCAACGGTTCGAGCAGCGGCGCACCGGCCACCACACCGAGTAGCGCACGGCTGATCTTGCGGCGATCGATCATCAGGTCCTCCCGGGTCAGATCGGCAGCGACGGCCGTCGTAGCGGCCGTCCACGAATCGGGAGGCCACTGCGCACCCACCGTATCTACCCCGTTGCTCGGGGTGACGGCCTCGGCGAACCGTTCGCGCTGCACTGCGGTCGCCCGATCGACCAACGTTTCCATGATCTCAACGGACCTCTGATTGAGCACGGTGTCCCCGCGTGCGCTCCACATCTTCACCGTGGAAAGCCCTATACCCGTTTTCTCCGCGAACCGTCGCTGCGTGAGGCCCAGAGCATCGCGCAGAGCTGTTGCGTGCGCGCCGGTCCATGCAACCTGCATACCCAACTGTGAGCCCCCTGACCTCGCAAATTATCCCGAAGTAGACCGGAGTAGACCGCGAATTGGACCAGGGTAGACCCCAATGTCCTTCCAGCAGTGGCGATTGCGCGCGATGGTTCGAGAGCACACCGGCGCCGGGCCGCAGGCGATTCCTCACCTCGACTCGGATACGTGAACCGGCCGCCAGGAGGTCGAAACGGATTCGGGCCCGATCCGGCGCCGGTGTGCCCTCAAACGTCTGCCAGGGGAGTTGCCATGCAAATTTCGCAAGACATTCAGGTCTGGTGGGCCGCGCAGTACCGCGATTGCGGGGCCGAGCCCACTGATCTCGATCTGGACCGTGCCCGATTCATCCTCGCCGATCATGCCGCCCACGGCGGCCGATGCCTGCAATACCTCGCGGCGATGGCCTACTCCTTCGGATCCCAGGAATAACGGATCCGATCATGGACGCGGCCAATCAATCTCGGCACAGCGGAGCGCATGCCGAACGTAGAACGAGGCTTCAGGGGATACCTGACTGGCACCAGCTCTGTGCCGCATTCCGCGGTGCGGTCGGCCACAGCCCGGGCGACCACCTGATCACCCGATGGGCGCAAAACCTCGCGCACCTGCACCGCACCCGCCACATCAACCCAGGACGAGCCACCGAAATCGATAACCGCCGAGCCGATCTCGTGACGTTGATCAACAGCTGGGTCAGCATTCACATCCAGTCGACCAGCAGCAGCGTCGAACACGTCGGCCGAACTGCGGACGCTCTCGCCGCAGCCTACGTCGCCGCCGAACTGCTGCTCCTCGCACGCATCGAAGTGCCCGAAGAAACGATGCATGCCGCGTGGTCGAGGGTGGGCTACCTCGCTACGCGGTGGGCAGACCTCGTCGCGGAGGTGATCGATGGACAGCCAAGTGCACCCCACCGGACACCGGGCCACCGATGATCGTCCTCGCTGCGGTGCTGGGGGCCATCGTCGCTGTCGTCTTCCTCATCGCCTGGCTGTTGACCGGTGTACCGGCGACCGGGCCGCGCGTGAGCGAGATCGACGAGCGGCTCAGCCATGAGGCCCCGATACGACCGCTGACGGTCGAGCAGGCCAACCAGCAGTGGCCGCGACATCTGGGATGCCGACTCGGCTACTGCTCGCGCAAGCAGGCGATCTTGCACACGCTCCGCGCGGCGGGCGCCACGCCGGACATCGACGCAACACCGGACTCATGCTTGGAACCGACCCGGCGAGGTGGTCGGCACGCCCACCGAAGAAGGAAACCGTGATGTTTGCCAATGCCTGTCGCGCTCAGCTCGCGGTTTGCGCAATCGCGGTCACCGCAGCACTGCTCGGCGGCGGAATGGGGGTCGCCGACGCGGCGCCGGTTTCTCCTGAGACTAAAAATAGTCCCTGACCCGGCCTTTCTCTGGCTGAGAGTGTGGGATTGCCGTGAGCAAATGTCCTGCTTGACGCAGGCGCCGACTCTACTGTTGACTGCCGTTGTCTCCCAACAGGTTTGTCTCGTGTTGCTGGTCGCCCGTGCCGCGTTCGGCGACCCACATCCCACCATGCCGAGGTTCGCTTGATCGAGTAGTCCTTCGCGCAAAAGGCTGATCTGAAATGCGGCGTGCTGGACGACTCTGCTGGGAGCGAGGAAATTGTCGACTTCGGCCGGGTGGCCGGGGAGAGGGAAGATCATGGGATTCTCGAGTGGGCTCAGGAAAGCTGTCTTTGCGGGCGCGGCGACGCTTGCGTTGGTTGCGTTGATGCCCGGCAGTGCGCAAGCGGCAATCGGCAGGTTCTCGTATGTCACCGCAGCCGGACAGCTCCTCCACGTGGACCGCCCGGCGAGCGGCACCTGTCTGCAGCTTCAGGATGGCGCGGTGAGGTTCGAGAACGGCACCTCCGACACGGCCTTCCTGTTCAGCGATTCCTCGTGCAGTGGAGGATATGAAGTCGAGCAAGTCGATCTCATTTGGAAGGCCCCGGCAGGCGTGCAGGCACTTTCCGTGCGCTTCGAAAAAACCGCATAGCGGGCGCAGATGCCGAGCGGGGTCACGCGGGCAGTGGCGATCACAATCCCGTCCGGGTCGGCTGGAGCAGCTTCCAGGTGCAGGATGTTCCCGTCTCGGTGCGCGATCCGGCCCCGGCTGGTGCGCCGGCCCGAGCGAACCGGCCGCAGGGAGCGGGCTCTCAGGTGGAGCCTGGACTGGAACTGGTCGGGTTCCAGCACTGGCCCGACCGTGTCGTAGAGCATCGACCGCGAGCGATCCGCCAGCTCGCGTGACAACGAACAACGGCAGGTCAGGACATCGTAAAATGTGTCCTGACCTGCCTTTTCAGGCGGAGCCCTCTTGGCCTGACAACGCCGACCCTCTGCTCGGTCGCCCCGTATCAAGCGCGGTGAACGCCGCCGCGGTCAGGATCAATACCGCCGAAACCAGCAATGCCACATCGAGTCCGTGGTGGAATGCCGTCTTTCCGGTATTGAGCACCTCGGATACCTTCGACAAATATTGAAGGTACGGGGTGATGTCTACGCCCTCGGGTATGCGGCCGCGTTCGACGGCGTCGATGGCGCTGGGCTGCAGCGCCGTCGGCAAACCCAGTTCATTCATCCGCGCCTTCAGATCCGAGGTGAGGAACGAATTCACCAGTGCCCCGAGCACAGCGACACCGAACGCCGAACCGACCTGGCGCATCGTGTTGGTCACCCCGGCGGCCATGCCCGAGTGCTCCGCCGGCACCCCGGACAGCACGGCCGACGTCAACGGCACTACAGCGATCCCGAATCCGAACCCCGCCACCGCCATCGCACCTGCTAGAGGAAGGTCGTGCAGTGGGCCGGCGAGAGCATGGCGGGTCAACAGGATCCCGCCGGCGCCGATCGCGCAACCGATGATCATGGGAGTGCGCGCACCACGACGCGCCACCCAGAAGCCCGCGGCCAGCGATCCGATGATGATCGCTGCGGCCATCGGTGCGAAGACCGTGGCCGTGCGTGCACCCGAATACGACTGCATCACTTGCAGATACAGTGCGGTGAAGAAGAAGATCGAGAAGACGCCGAAGTAGACGGCGAAGGCGACTACCAGCGCACTGCGCACCGCAGGCAGGCGCAGATATCGAAAGTCGAGCATCGGAGCGCGGGCCCGTGCTTCGACGGCGACGAAACCGACGAACGCGATACCGCCGAGCACGAACAACGCGATCACCGAAGGCGCGGTGTAGCCCCGATCCGCGCCGGTGGTCGCGGCGTAGATCACCGCCCCGAGAAAGGCTGCGCCGAGCAGGAATCCGGCCCAGTCGACGGGCCCCGGGCGTGGGTCGGCGCTTTCCGGGACGGACCACAGCGCGGCAGCGAGCGCCACCGCCCCGATCACCAGGTTGAACCAGAAGATCGAGCGCCACCCATACGCGTGGACCAGCACTCCGCCCAGTACCGGTCCGGCAGCCAGCGCCAGTCCGGACACCGCCGCCCACACGCCGAGCGCCCTGGCGCGAGCCCGTTCATCCGGGAAGATGTGTCGCAATACCGACAGGGTGCCCGGTTCCGAGGCGGCTGCTCCCAAGCCCATGATCGCGCGACCGGCGATGAGCACCGGCACACTGGCCGCGAGCGCCGCAATCACCGATCCGGCACAGAAGATGACCAATCCAACGATCATGACCCGCTTGCGACCCCAGCGGTCACCGAGTGATCCGCCCGCCAGCATGAGGCCGGCGAAGACCAGGGTGTAGGCGTTGACCACCCACTGCAGCAACGTCACGTCGGCACTCAGTTCGTGCCGGATATCGCCGAGCGCGACACTGACGACCGTGGTGTCGAGGAAGGTTACGAACACTACGGCAGTGACCGCCGCCAGTGCGATGCCCGGTCGCGTTGATGTGCGCGGTGCGTTGTCCATCGTCCCCACCGGCACAGGCTAGTGGCCGCGGGCATACTTCGGCACGGCAAAGGTCGCGACTCGCTCCTGCGAAACCTGGCGAAGGACGACATCTCACCCGATGGGCGCGGTATGCCCGTTCCCGAATTGAAGCAGGCCATGAGCTCCTATCTCAGGCCAGAAGACGACCTGAAGGTCGAGTCGGAGGTCTTGCTGGAGCGCGATTGGCTCAGCCTCGATGGCGAGGGACGGTTGTGCGTCGCCATCGCGCCGACGCCGACTCCTATCGGCCTCGTCACCGCAGCAGCCAGACATCGCCTCGAGTGTTCTCAGGCAGAGTGAAAGCCAGCAATCGATGGGCTTCGGCCTCGACCTCGGCGCGGTCCGCAGCAGACAGCGGACGCAGCGGACATACCTTCAGCAGCTCGGCATCGTCGGTCCGCGAACGGGTCCACGTCGCGGCGACCGTGCCGTCGACCAGCACCGTTGCGGCAATGGCCGCTCCGACACAAACCTGTGCACGCACGTCGTCGGTCATGATCCTGGTCCGGTCGGTGTGTCCGAGCAGCGCCGCGTCGAACTCTGGCAGGAACCGCACCGGCGCGGGGATATCCGCCGACGGCCGCGGCGCGTCCGGCAAGTCGAACAGCTCCCTGCCGAATTCATCGGCGTATAACCGCAGTTCGGTGCGCAACTGCTCGAACACCGCCCGCAGGCCGCTCACCCCGGACCAGGCCCTGGCGTCGGCGACGGTGGCGGGCCCGAACGCCGCCAGGTACCGACGGATCAATTGACGCCGGTCCTCGTCCGTGGCCTCCATTCGCATGCCGATCCATTCGGTACCGGCGAACGGCGTCGCACCTCGGACGTTCCAGGTGCCACTCGGCGCCGGGTGCACGAACGGTGTCAGATACTGCACCGTCCAGCCCAGCGCGGTCGGGTCCGCGCCCGGCCGTCGCCGAGCGAGCAGCTTGCCCAGCTCGGGCCGGGTCAAAACTCGCCCGTCGGCCACCAACTCCCTGGCCTCGGCGACCAACGCATCGAGGTCGACACCAACGGTCCGGCGCCCGAAGGCGTTGTGCTGCACCCGCCGCAGCAACGGCGCGAGCACAGGGCGGACAAGCCGGAAGTCCGGCATCGACATCAGGTGCTGGGTGGCTCGCATCATCGTCGAGCGCACCAGCGTCCGGTCCTCGATCGCCTCGGTCAGATCACGAATGGTGAAGCGCTCCAGCCGATTCCACAGCGCCAAATACGGCAGGTTCGGGTCCTGCGCATTGAGCCCGAGTAGCTGTTCCACCGCGGTGACGACTGGCAGGTCCGCAGGACGCAGCAGCAGTTGTCGCTCCAGCAGCGCACGGTTGAGCGCCCGCGAGCTCAGCACGCCGGAGTGCGGGCGACGTGCGGGCCCGCGGGCACCCATATCAGCCCAGCTTTCGGAAGAACGTGCGCAGGTCGTCCGCCACCGCCTGCGGTTCTTCCATGGCCAGGAAGTGCCCGCCGCGGCCCAGCTCGGTCCACCGCACGATGTGATGGTCACGTTCGGCCCACCGGCGAACGGTCACGTCGTGGGCCGAGACCAGGACGCCGGTCGGTACCGTTCCGCGTGTTGTGGTCGTCCATTCAGCGCCGCCGTCGCCCGAGTCGCCGTCCGAATGCTCGGCACCTGATTGCTCGGCACCCCAGTCGCCGTCCGGTCCGGCGGCCTCGTCGCCGGACCACTCGGCGGCGCTCCAGTCGTTCGCGGAGATCTCCTCGTAGTAGACCTGTGCCGCTGAGCCCGCCGTTCCGGTAAACCAGTACAGCGACACATCGAGCAGCATGCGATCACGGTCGATGCTGTCCTCCGGCAGCCCGTCCTCGGGCATGGTCAGCTCCTTGAACTTCTCCACGATCCAGGCGAGCTGGCCGACCGGCGAATCGTGCAGCCCGAAGGCGACCGTCTGTGGCCGCTTCGAATTGCATTGCAAGTAGGCATCATTGAAATTCTGCATCCGCTGCCAGCGCTGCTGCTCGACCTCGCTGAGCCCATCCATCTCCCCCTCGATGCCGATCGGGAAGGTGATCATGCCGTTGACGTGAACCCCGACCACCCGGTCCGGATCCTGCTTGCCCACCTGCGGGGCGACCCACGAACCGGTGTCGTAGCCGTGCACACCGTAGTTGTCGTACCCGAGCCGAGCCATTATCTGTGTGAACGCCGCCGCCATCTTGGCGGCGCTCATGCCGGGCCCGGCCAACGGCGTGGAGAACCCGAAACCGGGCAAGGATGCGATCACCAGGTGAAACGCGTCGGCCGGAGCACCGCCGTGCGAACGGGGATCCGACAGCGGACCGATCACGTCGAGGAAATCGGTGAACCCGCCGGGCCAGCCGTGCAGCAGCAACAGTGGTGTGGCGTCCGCTTCCGGCGAGCGTACGTGGAGGAAGTGGATATTCTGCCCGTCGACGTCGGTGACGAAGTGCGGAAGCTCGTTGAGCAGCGCTTCCTGCGCCCTCCAATCGAAGCGGGTGCGCCACTGCACGGCAAGGTCTTTCAGGTAGTCGACGGGCACACCACGGCTCCAGCCGACACCGGGCAGCTCATCCGGCCAGCGGGTGTTGACCAACCGCGCGTGCAGGTCATCGAGCTGGGCCTGCGGGATCTCGATGCGGAAGGGACGGATGCTCTGCGGGGTGTTTGTCATGAATCCAACGGTATGGAAGCCTTAGGACAACTTCGTTCCTAAGAGCGAACGGCTGCTGCTATCGAGCCGAACGCCGCCCCGGCTCGAGTGCACAAGGACGGCGTCCGGTGAGCGGAACTGTCAGCTGGTCAGACCGACGCGTGGGTAGCGCGGAGTATCGAGCGGTCGTCCCGGCTCGATACCGACCACCTCGTCCTGATAGGTCTCTTCCGGTGTGGGGTGGTAGGTCGCCGCGGCGTCCATATACACGGTCGCCAAACTTATTCGAGCGGTGTCGGTTTCGTTGGTTCCGGCCATATGCACAGTCCAGGAATGATGGAAGGTGCAGTCGCCCGCGCGCAGCGGAACGGTGGCCTGCGGCCACCATCGCAACTCCGGGCGAGCGTCGAACGGTTCGGCGGATGACGCGCCACTGCCCTCGGGCCAGACATGTGAGCCAGGGATGAAGGTCATGCAGCCGCGCTCCGCCGGCACATCGACCAGCGCAACCCACGCGGTCAGCGTCACATCGGCCCCGGCGATCGGGAACGCCGGATTGTCGATGTGCAGCGGTGTCCTCGTCGCTCCGATGGTTCGCTTACGCAGCAACTCGCTCTTGAACAACCGAAGTGGTTGTCCGGCCAACTTTTCCGCGATGCCGGTGATGCCGGGATGCAGCGCGAGCCTGCGCATAACCGCGCTCTTGACCTCCGGTGCGGCAACCCAATCCATCACATTGCCGTTGCCTTCCTCGTCCCAGGATGCCTTCTCGTGTAGATCGAGCAGTTCCCGCGCATCGGCGAGGAACTCCCGCACCTCGTCGGCACTGAGCACCCGCGGGATGTGCACAAAGCCCTGGCTGCGGTAGCGTTCCACTAGATCGGACGAAAGTCCTTCAGGTATAACGATATTCGTCATTTCAGTCATGAGCTCATGGTAGGAACCACTTAGGACGAGACCGTTCCTAAGTTCGCCGGATCGGGATCGCCCCGAATCGTGCACATCGGGCGCCGTGCGGCCCGTGGAGTCGGCTCGGGCGCGGCGATGACAGTCCGGTGTTGACGTCGGCGAGTGGTGTGCGGCCAACGCGCCACACCGGGAGCGATTGCCGCGTGTCGATCAGCGTGTACAGCAACCGGTGCGTACCGATGAGGACGCCGTGTCGCCGAGCTGATCAGCCACCGCCGCGCCCGCTGGATCGGGCCACGCCCTCGATGCTGTCATCAGCGGCGGCGCCATCCAGGATTGCACGAGCACCGGTCGGCGCGCCCGCCACCGGCTGATGAAGGGGCAACAAAAGACAGCAGGTCAGGGCAATTAAAACCTGCCCTGACCTGCTGTTTCGGCGGAGGATAGGGGATTTGAACCCCTGAGGGCGTTAACCCAACCCGCGTTCCAGGCGAGCGCCATAGGCCACTAGGCGAATCCTCCGTGCAGCAGCATACCGGTAGCCCCCGGTCGGTCGCCAAATAGGGCCCGGGGAGGGGGTGAAGTGCCTGGTGAGGCGACGTGGCGGACCCGGGGGATGGGGTTGGGCGCCGGAGCCGCTACACTGGCCAACGGATCCCGCGCGGCGCGCATCCTGTGAATCCCCCCAGGGCCGGAAGGCAGCAAGGGTCAACGGGCTCTGCCGGGTGCGCGGGGTCCCCTTTCATTAGGGCTCGCGCGGACGGGTGATCCGCCGTCGGATAACGCCTCCAATTCCGAGCAGCACACGGGTAACGTGAACACCGTCCGCGGATGCACGTGCGTCTGTACGGATACATGTTCGGCCGCCGCCGCACATCGGTCCGGCCAACCCATCGTCCCTTCGCTGCTTGAAAGGCTGCCCAGGATGCCCCGGCAAACGCAGATCGGTTTGATGAGCCAAGAGGAACTCGTGCTCGAGCACGATACCCAGACCGCGAACTATGCGACGCTCCAGACCGAGAAGCTCACGCTGGACCTGACCCGCGGGAAACCTTCGCCGGAACAACTCGACCTGTCCGCCGCGCTGCTCGAACTGCCCGGCGAGGGGGATTTCCGCGACGGGACCGGCACCGATTGCCGCAACTACGGTGGCCTGCACGGTCTCCCGGAGCTGCGCGCGATCTTCGGTGAACTGCTGAACATCCCGGTGGACAACCTGCTCGCGGGCAACAACGCCAGCCTCGAGCTGATGCACGACGTGATCACTTACGCGATGCTGTACGGCACCAACGACTCCGAGCGTCGCTGGGCCGCCGAGGACACACTGAAGTTCCTGTGTCCCGCCCCCGGCTACGACCGGCACTTCGCCATCACCGAGGCGCTCGGCTTCGAGATGATTCCGATCCCGATGCGCCACGACGGCCCGGACGTCCACGCCATCGCCGAACTGCTGGCGAACGACCCGCAGATCAAGGGTCTGTGGGCGGTGCCGAACTACGCCAACCCGACGGGTGTCACGTTTTCCGAAGAGGTTGTCCGCGAATTGGTTTCGATGCCCGCCGCGGCACCGGACTTCCGGCTGTTCTGGGACAACGCCTACGCGGTGCACCCGCTCACCGATACCGCGGCCCCGGTATTCGACGTGCTCGGCATGGCCGCCGCGGCCGGAAACCCGAACCGTCCATTGGTGTTCGCCTCCACCTCGAAGATCACCTTCGCCGGCGCGGGCGTGAGCTTCATCGGCGCTTCGACGGCCGATCTGGACTGGTACCTGAGCCATGCGTCGAAGAAGAGCATCGGCCCGGACAAGATCAACCAGTTGCGCCACCTGCGCTTCTTCAAGGACGCCGACGGCGTGCGCGCGCACATGCAGAAGCACCGCGCCATTCTGGAGCCGAAGTTCGCGCTGGTGCTGAAGATCCTGGAGGACCGTCTCGGCGCGTCCAAGGTGGCGTCCTGGACCGAGCCGAAGGGCGGCTACTTCATCAGCCTGGACGTGCTCGAGGGCACCGCGGCGCGGGTGATCGCGCTCGCCAAGGACGCGGGCATCGCGCTGACCGCGGCGGGCTCCGCCTTCCCATGCCGGAACGACTCGGAGGACAAGAACATTCGCATCGCGCCGAGCTTCCCGAAGCTTCCGGAGCTGGAGAAGGCGATGGACGGCTTGGCCACCTGCGTGCTGCTCGCGGCCACCGAGAAACTGCTCGGCAAGTAGTCGGGGACAGATCACACCAGCGGCGCCCGGCACGGACTTCGTGCCGGGCGTTCGCCTCATGAGGCGCAGGCCCGAAGACGTCCGTTCCAGTCGCCCTGGGCGGAGCCAGCTGCCGAGCGAAGGCTGAGGTTGCCGCTGGAGTGCCGGACCGAGCGAAGGCTGAGGTTGCCGCTGGAGCGCCGGACCGAGCGAAGGCGCTGAGGTAGCCGCTGGAGCGCCGGACCGAGCGAAGGCTGAGGTTGCCGCTGGAGCGCCGGACCGAGCGAAGGCTGAGGTTGCCGCTGGAGCGCCGGACCGAGCGAAGGCTGAGGTAGCGGCTGGAGCGCCGGACCGAGCGAAGGCTGAGGTAGCCGCAGGAGCGCCGGACCGAGCGAAGGCGAGGTAGCCGCCTAGCCGGTCTCCAACAGGCTCTTGAGTTGCGCGAGGTCGGCACGGTTCGCCCGTCGAACCGCCGCCTCGATCAGCGGTGCGGCGAGTTTTCCGAACCCGCTGGGCTCGCCGCGGTTGCGCAGCGTCATGCGGGTGCCGCCCTCTGGGGTGTCGGCCCAGGTGTAGGTCGTTTCCATCGGAAACGGGCCGTCCGCCGTGCGCATCACCAACCGCTCGCCCGGCACGAAGTCGACGACCTCATAGATGTAGGCCAGCCGACGCCCCAGGAAGTGGGCGACGAACGCCATCCGCGAGCCGACCCGCAGCGGCGGATCCGTCTCCCAGATGACGCTGCGGATGCGCCGATACCAGGCGGGAGCGTGAGTCGGGTCTCCGGCGAAGGCCGCGACCAGCTCACGCGAGCGGTCGATCTCGACTTCGGTCAGCACGTCGACGGCCATCGGGCCGATTCAGCGTGGTTTGTGTGCGAGGACGGCGAACATGGTGACCGAGAGGTGGATGTCGCCGCTTGCCGCGCCCGCCTCGAGGTCGGTGAGCAGTCGATCGCGCTCCGCCTCGGTGATCGCGCCGCGCGCGACCGCCATCGCCGAGATCCTGGTGACCAGCGAACCGGCGCCGACGCTGCGGTCCTGCACCAGGGCTTGCGAGCCGATGTCGTCGACCACCAGCCCGGCCTTGGTGAGCACGCCGGGGAGGCGGCGGCCGGCCAGCGGGTTGGTGGTCGCGGACACGAGCGTGTCGATCACCTCGCGCACGACCCGCCGGTCGCCGGGGTGCATGATCGCCGTGCCCCAGTCGCTGTCCACCACCACGACGCGGCCGCCGGGCCGCAGCACGCGTGCGATCTGGTTCGCCGCGCGGGCGGGGGCGGTCAGGTGCTGGAAGACGCGCTCGCACAGCACGGCGTCGAAGCTGTCCGCGCCGAACGGCACGCCGTAGGCGTCGCCGGAATGGAACTTGGCCGTGGAGCCGGCCTCGGCGGCTCGGCGTTCGGCGGAGGCGAGCAGGTGTGGATCGGGCTCGACGCCGACGGCGCTGCCGTTCGGGCCCACCGTTTCGGCGAAGGCGATGACCTCCGTGCCGGTGCCGGAGCCGATGTCCACGGCGTGCTCTCCGGGTCGCAGCGCGAGCGCTTCGTGCGCCCAGGTGCGCAAGCGGCGGATACCGGGCAGCGCGGCCTGGAGGTCGCGCACGTCGACGAGCTGGTCCCGGCCTGCTCGGTCGAACCGATCTGGACGCAATCCGGAGGTGTTCATGGGCCTGTGTCCATCCCTGGCCGTTGCCGTCGTGTTGGTCGGTGTCGCCGTCATCTGAGGCATGGCCTGGAGCCTACGCGGCGTGTCGTCTACCCGCGCGTAAGCCATGTGAGGTGGGTCATCATGCATGTGTATTGTCGATGAACTGGGCGCTTCAGTGAGTACATGGGTAACTCGTCGGGCACGCCCAAAACAGAAGTGGCACCAAACGCAGGACCTGAGCGCGGATCCTGCGGCACCTACTAGTGCAGCCTGAATACGCGGAGAGGCGGGACAGTGAGTCGCACGCTGTGCCTGGCGCAGGACGCCGCGGCGGACGAGCTTCTGACCGAGGACCACTTCGCCACGCTGCTCGGGATGCTCCTGGACCAGCAGTACCCGATGGAGCATGCCTTCCGCGGCCCGAAGAAGATCGCCGACCGCATGGGCGGCTTCGACATCCATCGCATCGCCGAGGCAGACCCGCAGGAGTTCGAAGACCTCGCGGCGACGCCGCCCGCCATCCACCGCTACGGGCGTTCGATGGCCCGGCGCGCCCAGGAACTGGCTCGCTACGTCATCGAGAACTACGACGGCAAGGCCGAGAACATCTGGACCGCGGGCGACCCGGACGGCAAAGAAGTGCTGCGCCGCCTGAAGGACCTGCCCGGCTACGGCGAGCAGAAGGCGAAGATCTTTCTGGCCCTGCTCGGCAAGCAGCGTGGCGTGCGGCCGGAGGGGTGGCGCGCGGCGGCGGGCGCGTACGGCGAGGAGGGCTCGCGCCGCTCGGTTGCCGACGTGACGGACGCCGAATCCCTCGCGCAGGTACGGGAATTCAAGAAGCAGGCGAAAGCGGCCGCCAAATCGACGTAGTGCGGCAGCCGTAACTCGCAGGTTGCCTATTTGAAATCTTCCTGCGTTTTTTCCTCGTTCTTCCGGAGTTTGTGCCCGATGCTTTCGGCTGGAACAGCTCCAGCTGAGATGAGGGATTGCAGGACATGAGGATGAGGAAGCTCGCCGTGCTCGCGGCGCTGGTGACCGTGGCGACCGGAGTGGCCGCGGGTACGGCAGGTGCCGCGCCGACCGAGGAAAGTCCCGAGAGCCCGATCAATTTCACCGCGCATGCGACCGATACCCAGTCGATCATCGAAACCGACGCGGGTTCGCTGGTCGTCGAGGACGAGGTGTTCAAGGTGAAGGCATCCAACGGTACCGTCGTGGCGGCCACGCCGCTGCGGTTTCAGCTCGACGATTTCGAATTCCCGATCGCCGCACAGATTTCCGGCCGCACCGCGACGCTGACCCCGATCTTCGACCGGGAGCACGCGGTCTACCAGCCGGTCGCACTGCCGTACGAGGACAAGGCGCCGTGGAAGACCGAGTACGACCGTGAGGTCGCCGCCTGGACCCGCCTGACCAGCACGATCAGCGCGGGCGCCACCATCGGGACGCTCGTCGGTGGCCTGGCCGGCGGGGCCGTCGGCTGCGTGCTCGGCGGCATCGCGGGCGCGACAGTCGCCTCGGCGACCATCGTCGGCCTGTTCGGCCCGTTCATCCCGGCGGCGGCCATCGGCTGCCTCGGCGGCATCATCGCGGTCGGCGCGCTCGGCACTCTCGCGGGCCAGCTGCTGGTCACTGCTCCGGTGGCGATCGGCGCCGTGATCCAGTACGTCACGACGATCAATCAGCCGTTCGGCGCGCCCGCGAAGTAGTCCGTCGCGCGAAAAGACCCCACCCCGAGACGCTCTCGAGAGATCGGGGTCTTTTTCGTGCGCTCACGACCTGGGGAAACAATGTGTGGGTGCGCACAACGGCGAGTCGGGGGTTGGTGCGTCGCGGATATCGGTGTTAATTTCAATGACATGTCTGCTGGCCGATGGAACCTCCAGCGCGTCACTTACGTGACCGCAGCGCTGGGTCTTCGGCTGCCATTGACGCGCGAACTGTGTCGCCTCTCTTGCTGCAGCTGAGCCTCTTTTCCCGCTCATTTGCTGCCTCGCCGCCCATGTAGGCACGTCCCGTTCGATAACGGGACTTCAGCAAGGATCTGCGCAATGTCCCTTCCCACCCTTGAACGATCCGTCGCCAGGGTTGCCAACGGTCGTGCCCGTGTTCAGCGACCTGTGGTCGCCCCCGAACTACGTATCGGCGACAATCCGGCGGCCGCGGTTCTGCGCGCCGCGACCGGCGGCCCCGTTTCCCGCGACAATGCCGCGCGCACAACGGGTTTGAGCATCGCGACGGTCAACCGTCAGGTTTCCGCGCTGCTCGCGGCCGGCCTGCTGCGCGAGCGTCCCGACCTGACGGCCTCGGGCGCGGTCGGGCGTCCCCGCGTCCCGTTCGAAATCGATCACGACGCGTACTTGACCATCGGCATCCACATCGGCGCCGCGGTCACCAAGATCGTGGCCGCCGATCTGCGCGGGCGCATTCTCGGCGGGCTGGCCATTGCCACCCCACAGACCGGGCAGGAGTTCGCCACCACCACCGTCGCCCGCAGCGCGAAGGCGTTCCTGCAACGCTGGCATCGGCGCAGGGCTCTGTGGGCCGGCGTCGCGATCGGTGGCCGGGTCGACCCGCTCACCGGCGTCGTCGATCATCCGAAGCTGGAATGGCGTGGCGCACAGATTGGTTCGGTGCTCGGTGAGGTGCTGGAGCTGCCGGTTTCGGTGGCTCCGCACGTCGAGGCGATGGCCGCCTCCGAACTACTGCTGCCCACCGGCGAACCGAAGGACCAAGCCCGCGTCGAGCGGGGCAGCAGCCTGTATTTCTATGTGCGCGAAACTGCCGGTGTGGCGGTGACTTTGGACGGCCGCGTGCACACTCCGAGCAACGGCCCCGGTTCGATCGCGCACTTGCCCACCGGCTCGAACGTCGAATGCACCTGCGGACGACGCGGCTGCTTGGAGGTGACCGTCGGTGATCGGTCGCTGCACTCCAGGGCGGTTGGTCGCGGCATCATCCCGGCGCACAACGGAACGGCGGGCTCCACCATCGCCGATCTGTACCGGGCCGCGGAGGCGGGTTCGGAACCTGCCCGTGATCTGCTGGCCGAGCGGGCCACCATCCTCGGGCACACCGTGGCCATGGTGCGCGACATGCTCAACCCTGATCGGGTGATCCTCGGCGGCCAAGCCTTCACCGGCTACCGGCCCGCGGTCGCCCATGTGGCGCGCGCGTTCAACGAGGGCTCCACCCTGCCGCCGACCGACATCCGGATCAGCGGCTTCGGCGGGAAGGTGCAGGAATTCGCCGCGGTGGTGACCTCGCTGAGCGTCCTGTACGCGGATCCGCTCGCCGCCGTTCGGCGAACCGCGTTGAGCGACTGAGCGATACGAGAAGGGCGACCGGCAGGGTCGGCTGGTCGCCCTTCTCGTGCGGGCTCGCAAGCGCTACCGGTGCGGATCGCCCGCGGTCGCGAACAGCCCTTCCAGCGCGGTGATGAAGAACGGGAAGTGGCTTGCGAAGCGCTGAAGGTTACGTTCGCGCTCGAAGCCGGCGAACCAGTAGAGGCCGGGTTGTGCGTCGGCCGACGGATCGACGTCGCGGAAGGCGCGGATCCAGTTGTCGGCGCGCCCGCCGATGACCGTGAACGGCAGGGCCCGGGAGAACACCGTCTCCTGGTCGATCGGCGGGATCTGTTCGCGCCGCGTCGCTTCCAGCCCGCGCTGCAGCGCACGGATCTGCCGGGCGAGCTCCAGCCCGCGAGCCGTCCGGGCCGGCAGGTACTTCGGCAGCAGCAAGGTCGCGACGCCACCGAGGGCGATGGCGACGCCGACCAGTGCGTGCCCGGAGGTGAGCGCGAGTGTGACGGTCGCGGCGATACCCGCGAGCATCAGCGCACCACCCAGCCACAACGCGAGGCCCGGGCGGCGGCGATCGAGCAAGTTGCCGCGAGCGACGGCGTCGGCGAGCAGAGCGGTGCGTACCGGACCGGCGGCGACGCGACCCGGCTCGCGCAGCTCGGCGAGCGTCACCGCGTCGGTGCCCGCGGGCAGTAGCGCGTGGTAGACGGCTTTCTCGTAGTCGCGCAGCTGGTCGTCGGGTGCGTTCACCCGGGTGATCCGCCAGTCACGGTCGCTGAGCGGAGCGAGCCGGAGGTAGCGGCGCACCGCGAGATCCACCACGGTGGCGGCGATGTCGACGGGATCGACATGCCCGTCCAGCAGCAGGCCCGCCTCGCCGGGCAACACGCCGTCGGGTGAAGTGAACTGCACGCGGTCGCCCTCGCGCAGCAGCGGATCGATCGTCTCCGAACCGCCGCCTGCGGCCGCGTCCTGCCGACGGGCGCGCAGCACGAACGCGGCCATGCCAGCCGAAGTGAGCACTAGAACGCCCAACGCGACGAGTACCGGAGCGGTGATCGCGAAGGGGCCCGCGTCGCCGCTGTCGCGCACGTCGGCGTTGCTCGGAACGGTGCCCGGCGGCAGTTGCAAGGTCAGATCGATCGCATCGCCCTTGTGCAGGTCGGTTTGCTCCAGGAAGAGCACTCCGTCCGCTTCCACCTTGACGTCGGCACATGGCCGGGTATTGCCGGGCGGTCCGAGTTTGCAGTCGACGATGCCCATTTCGAAGCTCGGGCTGATCAGCGTGGCGCTGATCGCGGCGATGTCGGCGTTGAGCACGCCGAGCCAGCGGAACACCTGGGTGCCCGGCGCGTCGCTGACGGTGTTGCGCACGGAGTACTCGAAGGTGGATTCGCCGGGCTTCGCCTCGATGGTGAACTGGTCGTTCGCCACCGTCGCGGTGCCGGCGCCTTCGGTGTCCACGTCGGTGACCTGGAAGACGCGCTCGGCGTCGTCGCTCACCTTCAGCCGCAGTGGAAGCGACATCCGGAACGAGCCGTCCGGCGGCACCGCCACCTGTTCGACCACCTCGAGCACGCCCTCGGGGTTCAGCTTCAGATCGGCGGTGATGGTCACACCGTTCGGTGCGGGTTCGGTGTGGGCGACCGGGGCCGTCGCGAGCATTCCCGCGGAGGCGAGAAGCAACACGCCTGCGGCGGCCCCCCGAAAAGTCAGCATGGCTGCTTACTCTAGACAGCTTGCTATTCTGCGTCAGCGGCTGTCGGCGACTGAGATGAGGGGATACGGGGGCGTGACACAACCACCACCGTACGGACACGGGCCCGTTCCGCATGGCGGGCGCCCGGTTCCGCCGCCGACCCGTTACGGTGGCCCCATCGGCCCGCGCCCGGGCTACGGCCCGCCTCCTGGCTACGGCGCTCCGCCCGGATACGGCCCGCCTCCCGGGTATGGACCCCCGCCCACCTTCGGTACGCCGCCGGGTTACCGGCCGCCGGTTCCGCCCCCGATGCCTTATGGCCCGCCTGGTCGTCCGCCCTATCCACCGCCGCGCAAACGCGGTGGTGGCGGCTGGGTGGTGCTGCTGGTGGTGGTCGTTTTCCTGGTCACGGCAGGACTGGTTCGCAATGCGATCTCCGTCGGCCGCGACGCCAGTGACGCGTCCGGCCCGCAGCCCACCTTGACCTTCGGCCCCGAGCCGGATGGCTCGTCCGGCCCCTCGGAGACCGGCAACAATCCGCTGTTGACCGACCCGAGCGCGACGCTGCTCGCGGCGCGATGCGACTACTCCCCATGGGGAACTCAGGTGGACGCCGCGCGCAAGTTCTTCGAAAGCGCCGCGTCGTGCTTGGAGGATGCGTGGAAACCGGTGCTGCGCAAGGCGAATCTGCCGTTTCAGCCGCCCGCGCTGAACATCAGCGCGACCACGTCCGGGATCACCACGCCGTGCACCGGCTCGACGAGCAATTTCGCCGCGTTCTACTGCCCGGCGAACAAGACCATCTACATGCCGATCAGCCAATTGCAGACCGACTACTTCAAGGACAACTGGGTGGTCTACCTGTCGGTTTTCGCACACGAGTACGGACATCACGTGCAGGCGATGTCCGGAATCCTGCGCAGGGCCAACAGTGAGCGGGCCGACGTGGGTCCGCGCAGCGCGAAGGGGCTGGAATTGTCACGCCGAGTCGAGTTGCAGGCCAACTGCTTCGACGGCATGTACCTCTCGTCCTCGTCGCGGGGCGGCGCCCTGACCGATCCCCAGCTCACCCTGGCCCGCAAGGATGCCTACGGCCGTGGCGACCAGGCAGGGGACATGCGCGACCACGGTTCGTCCGAGAACGGCGGGCAGTGGTTCGAGACGGGATTGGACAACAACCGTGCGGCTCAGTGCAATACGTTCACCGCGTCGGCGGGTTCGGTGAGCTGAGGCGATGAAGCACAAGTGGGCGTCGCGGCCGGACTACTGAGCCAGCCCCTTCGTCAGGGGCGCAGGACTGTTCTCGCGCAGCCGACCGATCCAGCCGGTGACCTCGTCGGGGGTCGGATCGCCGCCGATCAGATCGAGCACGGCGTGGCCGACACAGGCGGCGCTCATCACCCGGTCGGCGGTCGCCTCGGCCTCGCCCCAGGGCAGATAAGGCTTGGCGATCAGCAACGAAGCGATGCCGTGAGCGACCGCCCACATCTGGAGCACGACAGGCAGCGGGTCGCCCGCGACGATCGTGCCCTCGTCCATGCATTCGCGCACCGTCCCCGCGAAGAGTTGGAACGCGCCGCTGCTGAGCACCTGGTCGACCGCCCCTCGACTCGTCGTCGGCGCGGTGGCCAGCCGGTATTGCTCCGGATGTTGCAGAGCGAAGCGGATATAGGCCATGCCCTGGTCGCGCAGCCGGGTCATCGGAGAGGTACTCGGGTCGATCGCTGCGCGCAACGCGTCGGACAAATCCTCGAAGGCCTGGGCGACCACGGCCTCGATGAGCTCGTCCTTGTCCGCGAAGTGCCGATAGATGGACGGCGCGCTCACTCCGACCAGCTCGCTCACCGCCCGGATCGAGACGGCGTCGGCATGGCCGGTCCGGCTGAGCAGTTCGGCGGTGGCGCGCAGGATCTCCTCGCGCAGCTGAGCTCCCGAACCACGTGGCGATCGCGGACGTCGGCCGCCGATCATGCTCGCCCTGCGGTTTCCAGCGTGCGGGGCGGGGTGGCGTCCTCGCCTTCGGTCAGTCCGATCTTGGCGTGCAGCCGTGTCAACGGTTCGGGCGCCCACCAGTTCGCCTTGCCGAGCAGCCGCATGAGCGCGGGTGCGAGCAAGCCGCGGATGATCGTGGCGTCGACGAGCACGGTCAGCGTCAAGCCGAGGCCGAGCAACTGCATGAACGACACCTTGGAGGTCACCAGGGCGCCGAGCACGATCGCCATCAGCACGGCGGCCGCGGTGAAGATCCGGCCCGTGCGGGCCACGCCGACCGCGACCGCTCGGGTGTTGTCGTGCGTGGCCAGCCATTCCTCGCGCACCCGCGACAGCAGGAACACCTCGTAGTCCATCGACAGGCCGAAGGCCAGGCAGAACATCAGGATCGGCATGGTCGGCACCAGATAGCCGACCGGGGTGAAGCCGAGCAGCCCGGACAAGTGGCCCTCCTGGAACACCCACACCATCGCGCCGAACGCCGCGGCCAGCGAAAGCGTATTCAGCACAAGCGCTTTGATCGGCAGCACCACGCTTCCGGTGAACAGGAACAGCACGATGAACGTGGTCAGCGCGATCAGCGCCGCGGCGAGCGGCAGCCGGGCGGCCAGCGCCTGCAGCGAGTCGGCGTTGGCCGCCGCGGCGCCGCCGTAGAGCGCCGGGCCCGGCGCCTGGATCGCCCGGATCTCTTGTAGCTGCTGGTCGCCGGCGGGGGAGAAGGGGTCGAGTTTGGTCGCGATGCTCAGATATGTCCCGGTTTCGTTGGCCATGCCGGGTGGCGGCGGGGCGAAACGCGCCCCGGACACGTAGATCCCGGCGCTGGACAGCACCGCCGGGACGCCCTTTACTCGGGACAGTTCGGCGGCGTAAGTGCCGATGGCCGCGGTATCGCCGCGGTAGCCGTCCAGCACGATCGTGGTACTGGCGACCGGGTCGGCCTGCGGGAACTCGGTGCGCATCGCGTCGCCGACCTGACGACTGGTGGCGCTGGTCGGTAGCACCCGATCGTCGGGATAGCCGAACTTCACCGAGAGGAACGGGGAGCCGAGCGCGAGTAGCACCGCGATAATGACGATCGCGACCGGTGCCGCGTGCCGCATCACCCACCGGACCATTCGGTACCAGCCGGTGTCCTCCGGGGCCTGCGGGCCGGCGGCGGGCGCGCCGCGACGGAACAGGCGCCGCAGCGGAACCCGCAGATCGAGGGCATTCACTCGGGTGCCGAGCAACACGAGCGCGGCGGGCAGGGTCACGATCGAGGCAGCCGCCGCCGCGACGACGACCGCGACGCCCGCGTACGCGAACGACTTCAGGAAGTACAGGTCGAACACGCTCAGCACGGCCATCGAGAGAGCCACGGTCAGCGCGGAGAACAACACGGTCCGTCCCGCGGTCTGCACCGACCGGATGGTCGCCGCGGTGGGGTCGAGGCCGTTGCCGATCTCTTCCCGGAAACGGCTGACGATGAACAGGCTGTAGTCGATGGCGAGTGCGAGGCCCATCGCCGTCGTCATGTTCAGTGCATAGATCGAGACGTCGGTGAACAGCGTGAACAGCCGCAGGATCGCCAGCGTGGCCAGGATGGCGAACACGCCGATGGCCAGCGGCAGAGCGGCGGCGACCAGGCTGCCGAACACCAGGATCAGCACGAACATCGACAGCGGCACCGCGACCGCCTCGGCCAGCGCGAGATCTCGGGTGGTCTGCTCGGTCACGTCGCGGTAGATCGCCGCGATGCCGCCCTGGCGGACCGTGACGCCGTCGGAGGCTCCGGCGAACTGTTCCTCCAACTCGCCCGCGATCTGCTGAACCTGGGTTTCGTCGCCCTCGAGGTAGGCGACGACCAGGGCACTCTTGCCGTCGGTACTGCGCAACGCGCTCGCCAAGGGCGGCGGTGCGGTCCAGTAGGACTGGACGCCCTGCACATCGGAGCGTGATTTCAGCGCGTCCGCCAGTCCGGCGCCGGTCGCCTTGGTGGCCGGATCGTCGGCGCCCGCCTCCGAGCTGACCAGCAGGACGAAGTTGGGCGCCGCTCCGTCGAAGTTGTCGGCGATGAGTTCATCCACCCGGGCGGATTCGGCGTCGTCGGAGATGAAGCCGCCGGACTTCAAATGTGTGGCCGCGGTCGCGCCGAAAACGCCGAACAGCACGGCGACGGCGAAGGACATTGCGAGCACAACGCGGGGTGCTCGGGTTGCGAATCGGGCTATCCGGGTCAGCATCGCGGCTCCGCTCGATAGGTAACGGCGTTAGAGTAACGCTGTTAACCCACCGTGTCGAGCCCGCTCGACGAGCCCGAGATCAGCCGCGGGACTTGCGGATCGCTCGCAGCCCTCTGCGGCCGGGGATGGGTAGATCGTCGCGCATTTCCACCCACTCCGCGGTGGTCAACCAGAGTTGCTGGACGCGTGCGTCGGCGGTGTTGTGGAAGATCCGGCGGCCGCGGTCGTCGCGCAATTCCTGTGCGACCACCGACCAGCGCGGCGGGCGGCCATGCTCGTCCAGATAGTCGGCGAGGTAGGTCGCGATGGCGGTGCCGATGGTGTTCACCGGCCGCAGCGATACCCGATTGCCGTACTGGGCGGCGTAGAAGCGCCGTGCGGCGCACAACGATCGTGGGTTCGCATTGGAGGCGATCCAGCCGGCTCGCTGCGCACGCTCGATCAGCCAGAGATGCTTGACCGCCGAGGGTGCGATATTGCCGACGCGGGTGCGGATCAGCGTCATGATCTGCTCGCTGCACAGCACGTCACGGCGGGTGGGTCCGTATCCGTACGTGGTCCAGTGCGCGTCGGCGAGTTTGGCGAGCACCCGGCCGAAGTCGTCGATGCTGCGTTGCGCGCGGCGGCCGAGACGTTCGATGCGCTCGGCCTCGCGGCGCATCTCGTTCTGCGCCGTCAAGGTGCGGATCGCGGCCATCGTCGGCACCTGGCCGCGTTCGAGCAGTTCGAGGATGGCGGCGGAGGTGGCCGGGTCGGCCGCCGCGGTCACCGGCAGCGAGTCGCGCTTGATCGCGAAATCCTGCGGGCTGATCGCGCGGCTCAACAGAGTCACGGCAGAGTGATCGCCGGCGAAATCGGTACTGGACAGCCAGGCGGCGGCGATGTCGTCACACGACGGCACGGTGGAAGTTCCTCCGGTGGAAGTGTGGGAATTGGCGCTGGTCACCCCGTGGGCCGAGCTTGGTTCGGTTGTGCCCCGGTCGGGATGAGGGACCGGCCGGGGCCACCAACCTGATGAAGGTTTGGCTACCGAAGTTGCCGACAGCCACGTTAGCCAGCGGATTGCGTTGTGTCACTCATGGTGACGGTTTCGTTATCTCCGAAAAGTCGGCGTCAACCGGGGTATGCGTCCACATTTTTCCCGTTATTAGGAGTGATTCGGCGTCCGAGTTCCGAATTCGCCCGGAGGGCATGTGTGATTGCTAGATCATTGCCATCTCGGACGTCGGGGTTGGCGGCCGAAGAAGGCGATCGGCATGTTGTGACTTGGATCACATTTCAGCCCAGAGTCCGCCGCGCCGGGCGGGCATGTTGTTTGTCGGTCGCCGCCGGTAACCTCTGGCCGTGGCTCTGTACCGGAAGTACCGACCGGCAACGTTCGCTGAGGTGGTGGGTCAGGAGCACGTCACCGACCCGCTGAGTATCGCGCTCGACACCGGGCGGATCAGTCATGCCTACCTGTTCTCCGGTCCACGCGGCTGCGGCAAGACCTCCTCGGCGCGCATTCTCGCCAGATCGCTGAACTGCGTCCAGGGCCCCACCTCTACGCCGTGTGGCGTCTGCCCGTCCTGTGTGGCGCTCGGCCCGGGCGGTCCGGGCAACCTGGACGTGATCGAACTCGACGCCGCGAGCCACGGCGGTGTCGACGACACCCGTGAACTGCGTGATCGCGCCTTCTACGCGCCCGCCGAGTCCAGGTACCGGGTGTTCATCATCGACGAGGCGCACATGGTGACCACCGCGGGTTTCAACGCGCTGCTGAAGATCGTCGAGGAGCCGCCGGCCCATCTGATCTTCATCTTCGCGACCACCGAGCCGGACAAGGTGCTGCCAACCATCCGCTCGCGCACGCACCACTATCCGTTCCGCCTGCTGCCGCCCGCCACCATGCGCGGCCTGCTCGGCCGGATCTGCGAGCAGGAGCACGTGCCGGTCGACGAAGCGGTGTACCCCCTGGTGATTCGCGCGGGTGGCGGTTCTCCGCGCGACAGCCTGAGCGTGCTCGACCAGCTGCTGGCCGGTGCGGGCCCCGAGGGCGTCACCTACACCCGAGCCGTCTCGCTGCTCGGCGTCACCGACGTGGCGCTGATCGACGACGCCGTCGAGGCGCTGGCCGCCGACGATGGAGCCGCGCTGTTCGACACGATCGACCGGGTGATGGAGGCGGGCCACGACCCGCGTCGCTTCGCCGTCGACCTGCTCGACCGTTTCCGTGACCTGATCCTGCTGCGCGCGGTACCCGACGCCACCGAGCGCGGTCTGGTCACCGGTCCCGGCGACGTGCTCGACCGGATGCGCGATCAAGCCGAGCGACTCGGCTCGGCCACCCTGACCCGTTACGCCGAACTGCTGCACGAAGGGCTCGGCGAGATGCGCGGTGCCACGGCGCCACGACTGCTGCTCGAGGTCGTCTGCGCCCGCATGCTGCTGCCCTCGGTGTCCGACGCCGAATCCGCGACGCTGCAGCGTTTGGAGCGGCTGGAGCGGGGATTGGCGAGTGGCTCGTCGGCTGCCGCGCCTGCTTCGTCCTCGGCACCGGCCGCGGCGCCGTCCCAGCCCGCGCCCGCGGTTGCGTCGCCGTCGGACCCGCCGCGCCGCCGGGGTGCGGAGGCACTGGCCGCCATCCGTCGGGACAGTCGTGGGGGTGGTCGCTCCGATACAGGTTCGGAGCCCAGCTCGACGGGTGCCGCGGAAGCCGGTGGTGCGCCATCCGCTGGTATTCCGGCGCAGACCGGCGGTGCTGCGGAAGCCGGGGATGTCGTGCCTGCTGGGAGTACGGCGGCCGATACCGGCGGCGCCGCTCGCTCGGTGCCGGTAGGGGGTGCGACCGGTTCCACCGCGTCGGCGCCCAGTGGTGACGTACGTGCCGAGGACACGGCCTCCGCTCGCCCAGCGCCCGCCGGTGACGCGGCGGCTCCGAGGAGTGACGGGTCGCCCGGCGGTGCGGAATCCCGGGCGTCGACCACGGGCGCGGATAGTGCGGCGGACCGGATCCCGTCGGCGGCCGAACCGGGACCGACTGCCGTGTCCGATCGCGTGTCGGCCGTCCCAGCGGCAGGCGGGTCGAACCCGGCCGCAGAGCCGGATGTCCCGGGCGCTCCGCATGGCATGGAGGGCGATCCGACCAGTTCCGCGTCAGCCACGTCGGGTGGCAGGTCCGGATCAGGGCATGGCGCGCCTGCGCATGGCGCGAGGGAGGAGGTCCCCGCCGACTCGGATTCCGCACGCGGTGCCGAGACGGTCGATCCGGCGGCCACCGAAGGTGACTTGCTGCGCGAGGTGGAAGCTTCCTGGCCGGAAATACGGACCAAGGTGCGGGAGTTCGGCGCGGCGGTGCAGGCGATGCTCGCCGGCGCCTCGGTCGCGCGGGTCGAGGGCGACGTCATTGTGTTCGCGCATCAGCACGCGCCGCTGACGCAGCGGTTGTCCGATCCGCGGAATCTGGAGGCGGTCCGGTCGGCGGTGCGTGCGGTGCTCGGGCGCGATCATGAGGTGCGCTGGGAAGTCGGCGGCGCGCCGTCGCGACCCGCCACGCCCCGTTCCGGCGGATCGCCGAACCGCGCGCGCACCTCGGGCAACCAGACCGCGGGACGTGAATCCGGCAACGCGACCGGACGGGCTTCGGACGCGGGGGCGCAACCGCGGTTTTCGCGCCCGAGCCGGGCCAAGAACGCGGGCGCGGAGAAGCCGTCCAATGCGGGCCGTTCGCGCTCGGCAGGCGCGAACCCGCGTCCCTATCCCGCGGACGACGACATTCCGCCGCCCGACTTCCCCGACCTACCCGACGATCCCGGCCCGGCCGACTCTCCGTCCTACGACGCCGAGCCGAGCGGAAACGATGCCGTGACCAGCAAGGGCTGGCACAACGACGGAGTCGTCCCCGCCTCGACGCCGGAGGAGGAGCAGGAGATGATGGCCGCCGCGGCCGATCCGGTCGCCCCCGGCGACCGGCGCGACCCGGACGAGGTCGCTCTGGAATTGCTGAAGAGTGAGCTGGGTGCCACACGGTTGGATGGTTGACAACCACTGTTCCGACGACGTTAAGTTAACCGGAGTTCGCACACCCCGGTAGTATGAGCGGGTAGCCGTGAGCTTCGGGACGACGACGTTCTATGGTATGCCCAGGCGCACGGGCGACCGGAACGTGCGTCCGCTGTTGCGTACCTGGTTTTGTACAGCGTTAGGAACGGTCGGCCGCAGGGCCGGTCGGCGAGGTCAGCCGCAGCCACGCCGCAGACGCGGTGTCGCCGCACACCAGCGCTCGGACGGACGAAGGTCCGGCCGCCGCACCGTAAGGAAGGAACACTCCGATATGACCACAGAGGCCTACATTTACGAGGCCATCCGCACTCCGCGCGGCCGCGGCAAGAAGAACGGCTCGCTGCACTCGGTCAAGCCGATCGACCTGACTGTTGGTCTGATCAAGGAGCTGCGCGGCCGCTTCCCGAACCTCGACGAGGACCGGATCTCCGACCTGATCCTCGGCGTGGTCATGCCGGTCGGCGACCAGGGCGCCGACATCGCCCGCACCGCGGTCACCGCGGCCGGTCTGCCCGATACCGTCGGCGGCTTCCAGCTCAACCGCTTCTGCGCCTCCGGCCTCGAGGCCGTCAACCTGGCCGCCCAGAAGGTCCGCTCCGGATTCGACGACCTGGTCCTGGCCGGTGGTGTCGAGTCCATGTCGCGCGTGCCGATGGGTTCCGACGGTGGCGCCTGGGCGATGGACCCGGCCACCAACTACGACACCTACTTCGTCCCGCAGGGCGTGTCCGCCGACCTGATCGCCACCATCGAGGGCTTCACCCGCGACGACGTGGACGCCTACGCGGTGCGCTCGCAGGAACTGGCTGCCAAGGCCACCACCGGCGGCTACTTCGCCAAGTCGATCGTCCCGGTCAAGGACCAGAACGGCCTCGTCGTGCTGGACAGCGACGAGCACATGCGTCCCGGCACCACCGCCGCGGACCTGGGCAAGCTGCAGCCGTCGTTCGCCGTGATCGGTGAGATGGGCGGCTTCGACGCGGTGGCGCTGCAGAAGTTCTACTTCGTCGAGAAGATCAACCACGTGCACCACGGCGGCAACAGCTCCGGCATCGTCGACGGCGCCGCGATCGTGCTGATCGGTTCGGAGGAGGCGGGCAAGGCGTCCGGCCTCACCCCGCGTGCGCGCGTCGTCGCGACCGCCACCAGCGGCGCCGACTCCACCATCATGCTCACCGGTCCCACCCCGGCCGCCAAGAAGGTGCTGGCCAAGGCGGGTCTGACCCTCGACGACATCGACCTGGTCGAGATCAACGAGGCGTTCGCCTCCGTGGTGCTGAAGTTCCAGAAGGACCTGAACATCCCGGACGAGAAGCTGAACGTCAACGGTGGCGCGATCGCGATGGGCCACCCGCTGGGTGCGACCGGCGCGATGATCACCGGCACCATGGTCGACGAGCTGGAGCGCCGCAACGGCCGCTACGCGCTGGTCACCCTGTGCATCGGCGGCGGCATGGGCGTGGCCACCATCATCGAGCGGGTCTGATTCCCAACCGGCAGCTGAGAATTCACGCGGCGTGAGCGTCAGGCCCGGAGGAGGCAGCTTGCGTAACCACGCAGGCCCGCGAGCGCCGCAATTAGACACAGGAGACACAGAGCTGTGAGCGAAACCAACATGATCGGTTGGGAGCAGGATTCGGACGGCATCGTCGTGCTGACGATGGACGACCCGAACCAGGGCGCCAACACGATGAACGAGCTGTACAAGACGTCGATGAGCGCGACGGTCGATCGGCTGGAGGCGGAGAAGGACAGCATCACCGGTGTCGTCCTGACCTCCGCGAAGAAGACCTTCTTCGCCGGCGGCGACCTGAAGAACATGATGAAGGTCGGTCCGGACGATGCCCAGGTCCTGATGGACGAGCTCGGCGAGATGAAGGGCGCGCTGCGGCGCCTGGAGCAGCTGGGCAAGCCGGTCGTCGCGGCCATCAACGGCGCCGCGCTCGGCGGCGGCCTGGAGATCGCGCTGGCCACCCACCACCGCATCGCGGCGGACGTGCCGGGTTCGCAGATCGGCCTGCCGGAGGCCACCCTCGGCCTGCTGCCCGCGGGCGGCGGCGTCATCCGCACCGTGCGCATGCTCGGCCTGCAGAACGCGCTGATGCAGGTGCTGCTGCAGGGCCAGCGCAACAAGCCGGCCAAGGCCAAGGAGATCGGCCTGATCGACGAGCTCGTCGGTTCGGTCGAGGAGCTGATCCCGGCGGCCAAGGCGTGGATCAAGGCCAACCCCGAGGGCGGCGTCCAGCCGTGGGACAAGAAGGGCTTCAAGATCCCGGGCGGTACGCCGTCCTCGCCCGCGTTCGCGGCGAACCTGCCCGCCTTCCCGGCCAACCTGCGCAAGCAGATCAAGGGCGCGAACATGCCCGCGCCGCGTGCCATCATGTCGGCCGCGGTGGAGGGTTCCCAGGTCGACATCGACAACGCGTCGCTGATCGAGTCCCGCTACTTCGTGCACCTGCTCACCGGCCCGGTCGCGAAGAACATGATCCAGGCGTTCTTCTTCGACCTGCAGACGATCAACAACGGCGGTTCGCGTCCGAAGGACGTGCCGAAGCAGGAGATCAAGAAGATCGGCGTGCTCGGCGCGGGCATGATGGGCGCGGGCATCGCCTACGTCTCGGCCAAGGCGGGCTACGAGGTCGTGCTGAAGGACGTCTCGATCGAGGCGGCCGAGCGCGGCAAGAACTACTCCGAGAAGATCGAGGCCAAGGCGCTCTCCCGCGGCAAGACCACCGAGGAGAAGTCCAAGGCGCTGCTGGACCGGATCAAGCCGACCGCCGACGCGGCCGACTTCGCCGGTGTCGACTTCGTCGTCGAGGCCGTCTTCGAGAACACCGAGCTGAAGCACAAGGTGTTCCAGGAGATCGAGGACGTCGTCGCCCCCGACGCGCTGCTCGGCTCGAACACCTCCACCCTGCCGATCACCGGTCTCGCGGCCGGCGTGAAGCGCCAAGAGGACTTCATCGGTATCCACTTCTTCTCGCCGGTCGACAAGATGCCGCTGGTGGAGATCATCAAGGGTGAGAAGACCTCGGACGAGGCGCTGGCCCGGGTGTTCGACTACACACTCGCTATCCGCAAGACGCCGATCGTAGTCAACGACAGCCGCGGCTTCTTCACCTCGCGCGTGATCGGCACCTACGTCAACGAGGCGATCGCCATGCTCAAGGAGGGCGTCGAGCCCGCCACCATCGAGCAGGCCGGCCTGCAGGCGGGCTACCCGGCCGCGCCGCTGCAGCTGTCGGACGAGCTGAACATGAAGCTCATGCAGAAGATCGCCAAGGAGACCCAGGAGGCCGCCGAGTCGGGCGACACCACCATGGGCGGCAAGCGGCACCCGGCACAGGACGTCATCGACTACATGGTGTCCGAGGGTCGACCGGGCCGCCTGGAGAAGGCGGGCTTCTACGAGTACGACGAGAACGGCAAGCGCACCGGTCTGTGGCCGGGCCTGCGCGAGCACTTCGAGACCACGGCGGACTTCACCGTCCCGCTGCAGGATCTGATCGACCGCATGCTGTTCGCGGAGGCGATCGAGACCCAGAAGTGTTTCGACGAGGGCGTGCTGACCTCGACCGCCGACGCCAACATCGGCTCGATCTTCGGCATCGGCTTCCCGGCCTGGACCGGTGGTGTGCACCAGTACATCGTCGGTTACCCGGGTGGCCAGGAGGGCTTCGTGGCCCGCGCCGACTACCTCGCCAAGACCTACGGCGAGCGCTTCGAGGTCCCGGCCTCGCTGCGCAAGTAGTCTCCGCACCGACGGCAACGGCGAAGCCCGCCACCGTTTTTCACGGTGGCGGGCTTTCGCCGTTTTTCTGTGCCGTTCACCCTCGCGTACGTTCGAGCGGATAAGTTGCAAGCCATGCCGAGACGTAGCCACCGCATCCTGATCGCCAGTTGTGCCCTCGCGCTCGCGTCCGCGCCGGTCGCCGCCGCCGATCCTGCGGCGGGCGCGTCGGTGCGGCTGCTCGGCGAACAGGTGATCGCGCATGACCTGGACTTCGCGGGCACCACCGTAGGCGGGCTGTCCGGGATCGACTATCTGGCACGCACCGGCGAGTACGTGCTGATCAGCGACGACCGGTCGAACAAGGATCCGGCGCGGTACTACACCGCACGCATCGGGGTCGATGAGCGCGGGGTCGGTCCGGTGACCATCACCGGCACACGCCCGTTCTCGACCGCGACGGGCGCCGCCTACCCGCCGAATTCGGTGGATCCGGAGGAGATCCGGGTCGATCCGTGGACCGGCGACTACTACTGGACGCAGGAGGGTGAACGGCTCGGCGCCGTCCTCGCGGACCCGTCGGTGCGGATCGCGCACCCCGACGGCTCGTATGCGGGTGAGCTGCCGATCCCGGACGACGAGCGCATGCGCCCCGGCACGGGCCCGAGGCAGAACGAAGGGCTGGAAGGCGCGACGTTCGCCGCTGGAGGCGCGTTGTTCATGACCTCGACGGAGGGGCCGCTACTCCAGGACGGGCCTTCGGCGACCACGACCGGTGGCGCGATCGCGCGGATCACCGTCCAGGCGCGTTCCGGACCGCTGCTCGCCCAGTTCGCATATCCGATAGAGCCGGTCTTCGCTGAGTCGCGCCCCGAACCCGGCCGCGGTGGGAACGGGATCGCCTCCATCCTGGCCGCCGATCCGCTGGATCCGACGAAACTCCTTGTGCTGGAACGCTCCTTCGCCTTCGGTGTGGGCAACAAGATCCGCGTCTACGAGGCCGATCTGGCCGCCGCGACCAATATCCTCGACGCGCCGATCGGCGCCGCGCGTCCGGTGGCCAAGCGGCTGGTCGTCGACCTCGACCATGTCGGACTCTCCGCGATCGATAATGTCGAGGGCATGACCTGGGGCCCGCGCCTGCCCTCGGGCGAACGAACCCTGGTGCTGGTCAGCGACAACAATTTCGACGATGGTAAGCTCACCCAGGTCATCGCACTGGCCGTCGGTTAGTCGGCGCGGCATCGGTCGCGTCATCCGCCCGGCCGAGGATGGTCGGGGCGCCGAGGTCGGCGGTCGTGCCCGGGCTTGTCGAGGCAGCGCGACCGCACTCAGACGGGGCTCCACTTCTTATTGCTTCTTCAACAAAAGAATGGCGGGCACTGGACCGGTCGGCGGATTCTCGCTTGGGCTCCGATTGGTCGACCTCCACCTGGGTATGCGTGTCTACGGGCCGGACACGGCCGCGGTCAGGCGACACCGATGAACGGTGGGCGCGACGACTCGCGAGGAATTGTCCAGGGTTCAACCCAACTGCGGCCCGCAGAGGATTGCCGGCGAATCGCCGTGTTTCAGAACATCAAGCGGCAGAACGTGTTGGAAGGCATCTCCATCCTGTTCGCGCCGGACACCGAGCCCGTGGCCGGGCGTGGCGTAGCGCGAAACGCCCGGACCCGCGACACGCTCCCTCCTGTTCCGAAACATCTCCCGCGTGATCGCACACCGCGCTACGTTGGAGTATGCGCAGACATATCGGACATCGTGGTGTCCGGCTTCGGCGCGGAGTTGGCCGCCGGTGACGCCGATTCGATGTGAGATCGAGGTGATCACATGAATCCACAACCGCGCTCGGCTCGGGTGGATCCCGAATCGACTGCGGCCGAATCGCATACGCAGCGTCAGGCGCCCATCGACATCACCGACGAACTCGAGGCGATGGGTCTGTCCGGCGCGGTGGAGATCGGCCGCGGCGGGTTCGGGGTGGTCTATCGCTGCATCCAGACCGCGTTGGACCGGGTGGTCGCGGTGAAAGTGCTCTCCTCGGAGATCGATCAGGAGAGCCGGGAGCGCTTCCTGCGCGAGGAACAAGCCATGGGCAGGCTGTCCGGTCATCCCAATATCGTCGACATCCTCCAGGTGGACGTCACCGCCACCGGTATGCCGCTGATCGTCATGCCGTTCTGCACGCGTGGGTCGCTGGAACGGCTCATTCGAGATCACGGCCCGCTGACCTGGTCGGACTCGCTGCGAGCCGGGGTGAAGCTGGCGGGCGCGATCGAGAGCGCGCACCGTGCCCACATCCTGCACCGGGACGTGAAACCGGCCAACGTCCTGCTCAGCGGCTACGGCGAACCGCAGCTGACCGACTTCGGCATCGCCCGCATTCCGGGCGGGTTCCGCACGTCGAGCAGCTTGATCACCGGCTCGCCCGCGTTCACCGCGCCCGAGGTGCTCAAGGGCGACGAGCCGACCATCCGCTCCGACGTCTATGGCCTCGGCTCGACATTGTTCGCGCTGCTCACCGGGCACGCTGCCTTCGAGCGCCAGGCGGGCGAGCGGGTGGTCGCCCAGTTCCTGCGGATCACCACGCAGCCCGTACCCGACTTGCGGGAACAGGACATTCCGCCGGACGTGTCCGCCGCCATCGAACATGCCATGTCCCCGAACCCGCGCGATCGTCCGGACAGCGCGTACGAATTCGGCGAAATGCTGCGAACGGTGCAGCGTGACCACGATCAGTTGCCCGACGAGATGGCGCTGCTGGACACCACGCCCGAATCCGAGTCGACGGCATCGACCGTCGGCGAGCCGACGGTGGCGTGGACCGGTTCCCATCCCGCGGTCACCGCGCGACGCAGCTGGCCGTTGACGTTGCGGCCGGCCGTCTCGCAGCACCCCGGTACGACGGGGGCGATCACGATGCCGCCAACGGCCGCGACCAAGTTTCGTCCGCCGACACCGACGCGCGCTCCGGTGCCGCGGCCGCGTTTGCTGGACATCCTGCGGGCGGGCGGGCGGCGCAGGCTGGCGGTGATCCACGGCCCCGCGGGGTTCGGCAAGAGCACGCTGGCCGCGCAGTGGCGCGCCGAACTCGCCGAGGGTGACACCGCGGTCGCCTGGATCGGTATCGACCGCGACGACGACAACGAGATCTGGTTGCTGGCGCATCTGATCCAGGCGATCCGCCGCGTGCGCCCGGATGTCGGCAGCGGTCTGGAGCAGGTGCTAGAGGAACGGCCCGCCGACGCCGCCGCGTTCGTGATACCCACGCTCATCGACGAGATCCATGCCGCGGGCCAGACGATCGTAGTGATCGTCGAGGACTGGCATCGGATCACCGACGCGGGCGCGCTTCGAGCGATGGAGGCGCTGCTGGACAACGGATGTCACCACCTGCGATTCGTGGTGACCAGCCGGGAGCAGTCCGGACTGCCGACCAGCCGGATGCGGGTGCACGACGAACTGGTCGAGATCGGCTCGGCCGCGTTGCGCCTGACCGAGGCGGAGACCAGGCAGATCCTGGTGGAACGCAATGGGTTCGCGCTCACTCCCGAGCAGGTCACCGCGATTCATACGGCCACCGACGGCTGGCCGGCCGCCATTCAGCTGGTCGGGCTGTCGTTGCGCGGCAATACCGACCCGGCACAGCTGATCGCCACGCTCTCCGAGGGCGACCACGGCATCCGCGAGTACCTCGCCGAGAACGTGCTGGACACACTGGAACCGAGGATGCTCGAGTTCCTGATGTCGATCGCGGTGATCGAGCGCGTGAGCGGCTCGCTCGCCGCGGCGCTGTCCGGCGATGCGGACGCCGAGCAGCTGCTCGAGCAGGCCGAGCAGCGCGAGCTGTTCCTGCGGCGCATCGACCACGACCCGGAGTGGTTCCGCATGCAGCCGCTGTTCGCCGAGCATCTGCGGACCCGGCTCGACCGTGTCCACCCGGGGAAGTCGAAGACATTGCATCGCAAGGCTTCGCGCTGGTACGCCGAGCACCAGCTGCTGCGCAAGTCGGTCGATCACGCGCTGGCTGCGACCGATCTGAAAATGGCGCTGGACCTGCTGGAGAGCGGCGGCATGGACCTGATCGACGGTTCCCGCCTGGCCACGCTGCTTGGCAGCGTATCGAAACTGCCGATGCAGCAGGTGGCTTCGCGCTCCAAGCTGCTGATGGCGGTGGCCAGGGCCAATGTCAATCTGCAGCAGTCCGGCGCGGCGCGCAACGCGCTGGGCAGGCTGTCGAACATCCTGGCTCGCGGGTCCTCCAGCGACGACGACGTGCGCGTGCAGCGCTGCCAGGCCGTGGTACTCGCCGCGGCCGACCAGATCGCGCGTGACCACACCGAAGGCGTGCTGGATCGGGTCGCCGACTGCCTCGGGCACCCGGACGAACTGCCGCCGTGGACAGTCTCGACCGCGGCGAACCTGACCACCTTCGTGCGCCTGTGCGAGTTCGATTTCGAGGGCGCCAGGGAGGTCCAGGAATGGGCCGAGGAATACCACGAGCGTTCGAAGGACCCGCTCGGCATGGTCTTCGGCCGCTGCGGCCAGGGCGCTGCCGCCTACGAGGAACTCGACATCGCGACCGCCACCCGGTGCTTCCAGCAGGCATGGGAGTTCGCGCGGGAGCGCTCGGGTCCTCGCTCGCACGCGGTGCGCGTCGCCGCCGCGCTCCTCGGCGAATTGAGTTACCGCCGGGGCGAGCTCGGCACCGCCGACCCGCTGCTCGACGAGAGCCACGAACTGGTCACCCGGGTCGGCCCGGTGGACTTCCTGATCTCGACGTTCGTCGTCGGCGCCAGAGTCAAGGCGGTCCGGGGCGACCTGTACACCGCGGCTGCCCGGCTGGACGAGGGCGCCCGCATCGCGGCCGACAATCGGCTCGCCAGACTGAGCGCGCATATCCGCGCCGAACGGCTGCGGCTCGGCCTGCCGATGGACCCCGCGGACCGTAGGTACACCGATATCGCCGAGTCCACGCCGCTGCAGGCGGGTCACCGGCTGACCGGCGCAGCTTTGCTCGCCGCCGAGGCCGAGGAACTGGCCGCGATCCGCGCGCTGCTCGCCGAACACCGGTTCGGCTCCGATGACCGGGCAGTGCGCCGCGCCCGCGCGCTGTACGGCCACACGCTCGAAAAGCGCCGTCCACGAGCACAATTGGACGCCGCGCTGCTGCTCGCGGAATGCCTGGCCGCTTCCGGTTGGGTCGGCGAGGCCACCAACCTGCTGCTGCCCTCCGTCGGGACCTGCGCCGCCCTCGGCTGGACCAGACCGCTGCTGGACGCGGGCCCCGGCGTGGTCGGCATCATGCGCGTGCTGCGCGCCGATCTGCCCCCGTCGGGCCAGGTCGGCGACACCGAACTGCCCGCCCTCTTCCTGGACGAACTCCTGGACGAGGCGGGCAGTCAGGCGTTTTGAAGGCGCCGGATTACGGCTGCCACCATGGACGCAGCGGCACGGTCCAGTCGCCGTCGGCGGGCAGTTTGACGCCGAGCACCTGGTGCAGCTGAATGACGTTGCGCTGGAAACCGAGCCGGCAGCCCGCCATGTACAGGCCCCACACCTTCGCGGTGCCCGCGCCGACCTCCGCGACGCAGGCGTCCCAGTTGGCGACCAGGTTCCTGCACCATTCGCGCAGGGTCAGCGCGTAGTGCTCGCGCAGGTTCTCCTCGTGCAGCACCTCGAGTCCGATGTTCTGGATCTCGGAGATGATCCGGCCGGAACCGATCAGCTCGCCGTCCGGGAACACGTAGCGGTCGATGAAATCGCCCGCTTTGGTGGTGCGAGTGTTGTCCGGGCGCGTGATGCAGTGGTTCAGGAACAGACCGCCATCGCGCAGTTTGCTCTTGATGAAGTCGAAGTAGAACGGGTAGTTGTGCACGCCGATGTGCTCGGTGAGACCGATCGAGGACACCGCGTCGAATTCGCCCTCCGGCACGTCGCGGTAGTCGGAATGGCGCACCTCGGCCAGGTCGGCCAGGCCGTCCTCGGCGATCTTCTTCTGCGCCCACGCCGCCTGCTCGGCCGACAGCGTCGCGCCGATGACCTTGACGCCGCGCTTGGCGGCGTAGCGCACCATGCCGCCCCACCCGCAGCCGATGTCGAGCAGCCGGTCGCCTTCCTTCAACCGCAGCTTCTCGAACACCAGGCGGTATTTGTTCTCCTGGGCCTGTTCCAGCGACCAGTCCTCGTCACCGTAGACCGCGCAGGTGTAGGTCATGGACGGGCCGAGCACGTGCTCGTAGAAGGTATTCGAGACGTCGTAGTGGTGGTGGATGGCATCGGCGTCTCTGGCCTTGGAGTGACGCAGGCCCTCGAAGGCGATGCGGCGCCAGCGTGGCAGGGTTTCCTGCGGCGGCGGGGGGACCGGCTTGAGCCGCTCCCAGCCGAGTGAGCGCGCTATGGTCACCAGGGCCAGCGCGGACGGCCGATGAAACTTCAGCCCGTCCATCGCCCTCAGGATTTCGTAGGGATCGCCGGGGTGCACGCCGCTGGCGGTCATGTCGCCTGCGATGTAGGCGCGGGCCATGCCCAGGTCGCCGGGTGCGGTGGCCAGATAGTTGATGCCGCGCGGCGTCTTGATGTCCAGCGCGAACTCCGAATCCTCCGGTCCGGCCGCGCTGCCGTCGTAGGCCGTCAGGCGGATCGGCACGTCGCCATCGAGGAGGGTCTCGAAGACCTCGGCAATGCTGAGCTTGGTTCCGAGGTCAGCGAAGACATCGGAACGGTCCCGGAATGTCGTCATTTGCGTTGCACCGCCTTCGAATACAAATCCAGCAAGCGCTGGTCTGGGTCGTAGCGTTTCTTCAGTTCGGTGTAGGTGTTTCCGCCGTAGAGCGCGGCGAACTCATCCTTGTCGTAGAAGGAATCCGAGTACAGCGACTTATGTCCGTCGAACTCGGTCACCGTGCGTTCGATGGCGCGGTTGGCCGCTCCTTCTTGCTGCCCGGGGACCGTGGGGACGGCCGACCAGAATCCGACATTCACGTAGGTTCGGTTCGGCTCCAAGGGGTACAGCGGCCATGCACGGTCGCCCGCCCGGTCTTCCTCGTCGGTCGGGCGCAAACGCAGCGGGCACAGCCAGATCGGCTCGATCGGAATCTCCCGCAGAAACCATCCCACGAAGTCGGCGGTGCGCTCCACCGGTACCTCGATGTCCTGCACCACCCGTTCGCGCGGCGGATTGCCTTTGCGGGCCTCCAGCTTGTCGCCGACGTGGTATTTCCGGTCCAGCGCCACCAGCTTCCAGTAGAAGCTGCTGCGGCGATAGCGTTTCGGCCAGAACCGGCGGATCTTCGGGTTCTGCGCGCCGAACGCGCGAGAGCACCAGAACCAGTCGGTGTCCCAGCGCCACAGGTAGTCGTGGATGGTGAGACGGTCGCGCTTGGGTGCGCTCCTGTCGTGCTGGATGGACCGGTAGTAGCTGTCCATGCCGGTGTAGTCGCTGGTCGGACCGGGCTCGTCGGTTCGGCGGCCGAGCGTCAGGTAGCTCTCTTCGGCGGAGAACACGACGCCGTCGAGGTAGTCGACCCGCTCGCCGTCGAAGGTCCGGTCCGTCACGATCGTCGCAAGGGTCGCCTCCAGCTCGCGTAGACCGTGAAAGCGCAGGTGCCGCAGGGCGACGTACGGCTGCACCTGTTCCAGTTCGATCTTCAGCCGGACGGTGTAACCCAAGGTGCCGTAGGAGTTCGGAAAGCCGCGGAACAGATCGGCGTGCTCGTTGTGCGGCGTCGCGGTGAGGATCTCACCCGCGCCGGTCAGCACGTCCATCTCCAGCACCGACTCGTGCGGCAAGCCGTTGCGGAACGAGGTGGACTCGATGCCGAGCCCGGTGACCGCTCCGCCCAGCGTGATCGTCTTGAGCTGCGGAACGATCAGCGGCGCCAGCCCGTACGGGAGGGTGGCGGCCACCAGCTCCTCGTAGGTGGTCATGCCCGCGACGTCGGCGGTCCTGGCGACCGGGTCCACCGCGATGACCTTGGTCAGGCCGGAGACGTCCAAACCGGGCGCGGTGTTCTCGGCCCTGGCGCGGAAAAGGTTCGAGGTTTTCTTGGCCAACCGGACGTTGGCATGCTCGGGTATCGCGCGGTAACTCGCCAATAGGCGGTCCACGCCCGCTCGATGCGCGGCAAATCCTGATTCGCGTGTGGCCGGTGCGTGTCCGGCCTTCCCCAACAGACTCACTGCCACCCCTCGACGCTAGTACGGACGATTCGACTGGGCCACCGTGACGGCACGGTGGTGGAGAAATGTCACGCACATGTTGCGAAAGGGAATACCGAATTGTCCGGAGTGGTTCGCCATACGGTCGGCCCTACCCGCTTTCCTTCGATCTGGACAGGGCAGGATGGAGACCTGTCGAGACACCGCACCCGGACAAGGAGCTCATTGTGGGACAGGTCAGCGCCAGCAGTTCGATCGTCGTGGCGGCGGATCCGCAGCGCGCACTCGAGGCAATCGCCGACTACGACACGGTGCGTCCGCGCATTCTCTCCTCGCATTACCGCGACTACAAGGTGGTCGAGGGCGGCAAGGGAGCGGGCACCGTCGCAGAGTGGACGCTGCAGGCCACCGAGAAGCGGGCGCGCAATGTGCACGCGGTCGTATCGGTATCGGATTCCATTGTCACCGAGCGTGATTCGAATTCCACGCTGGTGAACACCTGGACCGTCACCCCGGAGGGCTCCGGCGCGCGGGTCACGCTGCGCACCACTTGGAAGGGCGCGGGCGGTATCGCGGGCATCTTCGAGGGGATCTTCGCGCCGCTGGGTCTGAAGAAGATCCAGGCCGAGGTGCTGGGGAACCTGCAGCGCGAACTGGCCTGATCGGCTACGACGACGGCCCGGCGCCCGTTTCGGCGCCGGGCCGTCGTCCGTCTCACGGGGGTTTACTCGCCGCCGATGTCGAAGAGGTTGCCTTCCGGGTCGGCCAGTGTCGTCCACTTCGTGCCGTACATGTCGAAATCGCCTCTGTGCTCGGCGCCGAGGCCGATCGCGCGTTGCACCTGCTCGTGCCGATCGGATGCGTGCAGGTCCAGGTGGATCACGTTCTTGCCCGGATTCTTGTCCGGCACCTGGATGAACATCAGCACCGGCGTGGCGCCCGCGGTCCGGCCGACGGTGGCGAACTCCGCGCCGGCATCGGGGTCGACCGGCAGGTCGAGCAGTCGCGCCCAGAATGCGGCGAGCGCACCGGCGTCCGCGCAATCGATGGTCACGTGGGCGAGCGAGAGTGCCATGGATATCTCCTTGTTCACGGCTGGGTGATGGGCCAGCACACTTCCGTCCGGTAGGTGGTGGGATCGTCGGCTCGGTCGGGGCCGAACAGGTACATCTCCCGGATCGGCTCGGGCAAGGCGACGTCGTGTTCGGCGACATGACTGCCCAACGCGCCGTAGGTGCGATCGAAATCGTCGAACGGACCGTCGTGCACGGCGACGGCGAAACGGCGCTCGGGCAATTCGATGGCCGAAAGCCCTTGCGGCAGCGCGATGCCGGTATCGGTGATCGGGACGAATGCGACGACCTCGCCCTCGTCGTCTTCGAAGAACTCGGTGCCATACGTGGCGCCGCTGATACCCGCGGGCGCGATGTCGGCCGCGGCCAGTGCTTCGTACAGCGCCTGGAACGTCGATCCGCACCACTGGCCGATGTGGTCCCGCGCTACCACCGCGCTGATGGCGGCGGCCGGAAAGGCCGGGACCGTGCGATACTCCACCGCGATCGGCGCCGCGGGCATCAGCAGCGAACGCAAGGACGCAACGACCGCGCGGGTGCGGGTCAGCTCCTCCTCCATGCGCATCAGGTGTGTGCGCAGCGCGGCGTCGCGGGTGTCCTCGTCCGGCGCGGCGAGCACGGCGCGGATCTCCGGAAGCGGCATGTCCAATGCGCGGAGCCGCCGGATCAGCTGCGCCTGCTCCACCTGTGCGGTCGAATACCGCCGATAGCCCGAACTCGCGTCGATGTCGGCCGGAGTGAGCAGGTCGATCTCATGGTAGTAGCGCAGCGTCTTCACGCTGAGGTGGCTCAGCCTGGAGAACTCCCCGATCGGGACAGTGGCCGTCATGGCACCAGCCAACACCCTCCAGCGACGGGAGGGTCAACGGCACCCGGAGACGACTGCCTGTGGCCTCCGTTCGACCCGGAGCGGCCCGTGTACGGGCCTCGTCCGGCTGCGCCTGCTATGCGAGGGCGAAGGTCAGCAGCAGTGTGGTCTGGAACGCGCCGCGCCACCAGGAGTAGCCGAACCAGACACCCGGAGTGACCTCGCGGATTTCGTCGTAGACCTGCGGCGTCGGCGACGGCGTGTAGTCGAGCGCCCAGGTGGGGCCGCCGTCGAGCAGGGCGGGCGCGGCGTAGACGTCGGCACGCCAGCCTTCGATGCCTGCGCCGGTGAGACGGTTCATCAGGTAACCGCCATCCGGTCCGGTGTAGAAGGTCTTGCCGATCCAGAACGCGGGCGCCAGAGACTGCATGATCGGCGGGCGGGTCACCCAGCCCGCCTGCACACCCGTCGGGATCGCGCCGAGGGGCGCGTCGCGGAAGATCACGTCCTGCTGGTCCGGCGAGCAACGGAACCGCAGCGAATCCAGGGTCGCCGCCTTGTCTCCCGGGTAGAGAACGCAGCCGCCGCCGTAATCGGCGACAGCCGGGATTACTTCCGGGTCGACGGCATCGGCATCGGCCTCGGCGGAGGCCGCGGGGCTTGCGTCGGCGGACGCGGCGGGGTTGGCGTCGGCTGAGGACGCTGGGCCGGCATCGGCGAACGCCGCAGGGCCGGCGACGCCGAGAAAGATGCTGGGGAGACTCAGCGCGAGCAGCACACTGCCCGCGAAACCGTATGCCCTCATCGCTGTCTCCAGATTCGCCGCGCCGGTCGCCGACCCAATTCGATGGTAGGGCGAGTTCGACGTCTCACCGTGGGAACTACCCAACCTGTTACCGGCACTGCTTCGAACACCTCGGGACGATCGGGCCGCGCCGGACCTCCGGTGCGGCAGGACTAGGCTGACCGATGACACCTTCCCCAGAGAGGACCCTCCCGTGCAGCCAGGTGGTCAGTTCGATATGCAACAGTTACTCGCCCAGGCGCAGCAGATGCAGCAGGCGGTGATGGAAGCTCAAGCCGAGATCGCGGCGAGCGAGGTGGAGGGCGCCGCGGGTGGCGGGCTGGTCCAGGTCACCATCAAGGCGACCGGCGAGGTGGTGTCGCTGACCATCGACCCGAAGGCCGTCGACCCCGAGGACGTCGAGACCTTGCAGGACCTGGTGATCGGTGCGATCAACGATGCGATGGCGAACGCGCAGCACCTCGCCGCGGAACGGCTCGGGCCGTTGTCCGGCGGTCTCGGCGGCGGTTCGCTGCCCGGTTTCTGAGCCGAGGTAGCAGTTGTACGAGGGTCCGGTCCAGGATCTGATCGACGAGTTGGGCAAGCTGCCCGGCGTCGGTCCGAAGAGCGCGCAGCGCATCGCCTTTCATCTGCTCCAGGTGGAGTCGCCGGAGATCGATCGGTTGCAGGCCGCCCTGCAGAAGGTGCGCGACGGTGTCCGGTTCTGCGTGGTCTGCGGGACGGTCTCCGATGGCGAGCTGTGTCGCATCTGCGCCGACCCGCGTCGCGACCGCACCATGATCTGCGTGGTCGAAGAGCCCAAGGACGTGCAGGCGATCGAGCGCACCAGGGAGTTCCGCGGCCGCTACCACGTGCTCGGCGGCGCGCTCGATCCGCTCAGTGGCGTCGGCCCCGATCAGCTGCGGATCCGAGAATTGTTGGCGCGCATCGCGAATCAGGAGGACGGTGTCGATGTCACCGAGGTGATCATCGCGACCGATCCGAACACCGAGGGCGAGGCCACCGCCACCTACCTGGTCCGGATGCTGCGCGATTTCCCCGGCTTGAGCGTGACCAGACTGGCTTCGGGCCTGCCGATGGGCGGCGATCTGGAGTTCGCCGACGAGCTGACCCTCGGTCGCGCGCTGTCCGGGCGGCGCGCGCTGTAGCCGCTCCCGGCCCGCGCCGCCGCATGCTCGATGCGATCACGGCGGGTCCGTCGGCTTCCCTTGCAAGGGGATTGCGCCGCGCCGAGCGTGGGTTACTGTGTCGGGGATGAGCATCGAATTCGTGCTGACGACGCTCGTCATCGTCGCCACTCCCGGTACCGGCGTGCTGTTCACCCTCGCGGCCGGTTTGTCGCGAGGCGCCCGGGCCAGCGTGATCGCGGCCTTCGGCTGCACGCTCGGCATCGTTCCACACATGGTCGCGGCGATCACCGGCTTGGCCGCGGTGCTCAACGCCAGCGCGGTCGCGTTCCAGACACTGAAGTACCTCGGCGTCGCCTACCTGCTGTACATGGCGTGGAGCACGTTCCGGGACAAGGGCGCGCTCGCCGTCCCGGAGCAGACCGGGCACGCCGCACCCTCGGCGCGCACGGTGATCACCTCCGCCGTGCTGCTCAACATCCTCAATCCGAAGCTGACCATCTTCTTCTTCGCGTTCCTGCCCCAATTCGTGCCCAGCGGCGCGCCGAACGCGTTGGCGCGCATGCTGGAACTGAGCGGCATCTTCATGTTCGCCACGTTCGTGGTGTTCGCGATCTACGGTGCTTGCGCGGCCGCGGTGCGCAACCAGGTCATCTCCCGCCCCGCCGTGGTGACCTGGATGCGCCGAGCCTTCGGCGCTTCGTTTCTCGCCCTCGCGGGCCGCCTCGCCACCCAGAACCAATGAGCATTTCGCCATCGCTCGACTCCAGCCCGGAGTCCGGGCGTTCGCGCAGCTGTAGGAGGTTCAGAGTTCGACGCGGGACCAGGGGAGGCCGGGGAAGCGAGTCCGGTCGTCAGTGGCCCAGTCCCAGATGAGGGCGGCCACGGTGGCGGGATCGGCGACGGTGGTGCCGAAGTGCTTGTCGGGGGAGCCGTCTCGGTATTCGAGGGTGTAGACGCCGGTGTTCTCGCGGTAGGTCTGGATGTAGAACTGTTCGCCGCGCTCGATGACCAGGTACGGGTTCGGCGGGCTCAACTCCGGAACCCACTGCTCGGCAAGCGCTTTGGTCAGGTACGGGAACTCGCCCGCGCCGCCGTGGGTGATGGTGGCCGGAATGCGCCCGGCCGGATCGATCAGCCAGGCCAGCTGCGGGTCGTAGACGGCGTAGTTCAGCGGTGTCGCGAGTTCGAACAGCAGGTGGCGGACGAAGCCGATCGCGTCGTACGGGCACGGCACGTACAGTGCCGCGCCGGTGGCGGCACCGCCCACCGGGGCGGTGCTGAGAAAGCTGTCCTCTTCGGGCAGCTCCGCGTTGCGTCTGTTCAGCTCGGCCGCGATCTGCGCGACCGCCCCCGACTCGGGGACGCCCTGCTGGGTGCTCAGGTAGGCGTCGACCTCAGCGATCGACGATGCGACACCGGACGGCAGCAACACGTGGTCATAGCTCACCCGGGCCAGGGTACGGAACCGCTAGGACGCGCCGCCGGATCGCGTCGTCCTCCGTGCACTTGCAGCCGCCCGCCAGATCTCCGCAATCGATGACAAAGGCGTGCCTGGCATGGGCGGGATCAATGCACCACTCTTCGGTGCATTCGTCGAACCGGCTCGCATGCACGATAAGGGTTCCGTGGCAGTGGTCGAACGCCGAATCGCAGGACGAACAATCTGTTGTACGCATGTGACCTCCCGGTGATATCGGAGTCGTCGCATTCGGTGATAGCACCGCCGTGGCGGGTGAAGCGGGACGCCAGTACCGTGTGTCGCCCTTATTTAAATAAAATAGCAACTATCTAGCAACTTTGCTGTGTTGTTCCGGAGATGTCGCCGCTCCATCTGGGCCAAGAGCCTCTACGTGCGAAAATATCTGAACAGCCCAGCGGCGCCGGTGCACCAGGCGCGCCTGATTCGCGCGGAGGGAAGCGTTTGACAGATACCGGCGACCGCTGGGCATCCAGGGTGTCGGAAGTGAGGTCGGCGCGGTGACATTGCGCGATGATTCGCGAGAAACGGCGGTCGGCATGAATGCGCGCGAGCAGTTCGAACGCTACCGCGCCGACGGCGCCGAAACGGCCGCCTACGACGAATGTGGTTACCCCACGGCAAGTTACTACGACGAATTGGTCGACGCCGACGGCAAGGTGCGGCCGATGTGGCGGGAGTTGTCCGCGGATTTCGTCGAGCTCGGAAGTGACGAGCTCGATCGGCTGGACAGCCGGGTTCGCAGACTCGTCGATGACGACGGCATCACCTATCTCGAGGCAGGCGCGCCGGCCGAAACCACGACGCCGAGCCCGTGGCGTCTCGATCCGATCCCCCTGCTGGTGTCCGCGGACGACTGGACCGGGCTGGAAGCCGGACTGGAACAGCGTTCCCGCGTCCTCGACGAGGTACTCACCGACATCTACGGCCCGCGAAGGACGCTCAGCTCCGGTCTGCTCGCGCCGGAGGTGGTGTTCGGTAACCACGGTTACGTGCGAGCCGCGCATGGGATCACCGTGCCGGGGCGGCATCAGCTGTTCCTGCACGCCTGCGACCTCAGCCGCTGGAGCGACGGCCGGTTCCGAGTGATCGCCGACTGGGCGCAGGCGCCGTCCGGCGCCGGATACGCGTTGGCCGACCGCAGGGTGGTGGCGACCGCGATCCCGGAGTCGTTCGAGCATGCCAATCCGCGTCCGCTGACGCCCTTCGCCAGGGCCATGCGGTCGATGCTGATCGAGTCGGCGCAGGCCGACGACGAGGAGCCCGTGGTCGTGGTGCTCAGTCCGGGCGTGCGGTCCGAAACCGCGTTCGATCAGGCGTATCTCGCTTCGACGCTGGGCTTTCCGCTGGTGGAGAGCGCGGATCTGGTGGTGCGCGACGGGTCGCTGTGGATGCGGTCGCTGGGCACGCTGAAGCGGGTGGACGTGGTGTTGCGGCGGGTGCACGCCGAGTTCTCCGATCCGCTGGATCTGCGCCCGGATTCCCGGCTCGGCGTGGTGGGGCTGATCGAGGTGTTGCGGCGCGGGGCAGTGACCGTGGTGAACACGTTGGGCAGCGGGCTGCTGGAGAATCCGGCGCTGGCTCGTTTCCTGCCCGCGGTCGCGCGCTCGCTGCTCGGCGAGGACCTGCTGCTGGAGAGCGCGCCGTCGTATTGGGGTGGCGACGACCGGGAGCGCGCGCACCTGCTCGCGAATCTGGACAAGCTCGTCATCCGCTCGACGGTCGACGGCGCCACGCTGCTCGGACCCGAACTGAGCCGGGATCAGCGCGCCGACGTGGCGGCCAGGATCGACGCGCGCGGATGGCAGTGGGTCGGCCAGGAACCGGCGCAGTTCTCCGTCGCGCCCGCCGTGCGGGAGCACGGTGGGCTCGCCTCGGCTCCGGTCGGCATGCGGCTGTTCGCACTGGCCCGGCGCGGCGGCTACACCGTGATGCCCGGTGGTCTCGGCCAGGTGCGTCAGCGCATCGTGCCCGACCGCGCCGCGCTCGAGGTGGCCGCCAAGGACATCTGGGTGCGGGCCGCGCCGACGACCGCCGCCGCGGTCAGCACCGAGCCGCCGCGTGCCGAACGCGAACGGCCCACCATCCCGGTGGTGGAAGCGATCAGCTCGCCGCGCGTCCTCAACGACCTGTTCTGGATGGGCCGCTACGGCGAGCGCGCCGAGGCCACCGCGCGCCTGCTGATCGCCACCCATGAGCGCTACCAGGAGTTCCGCTACCGTCCCTGGCTGGAAGGTGCGGACGCGCTGCCGATCCTCCTGGACGCCGTCGGCCGGACCACCGCCACCGCGGCGCCGGCCGAGGGGCTGTTCGAAGGCCACGACTACCTCGTCTCCCTGACGATCGACCGGAAGTTGCCCGGATCGCTGGCCTTCGCGATCGACCGGTACGGCATCGCGGCGCGAGCCGTGCGTGACCAGCTGTCGGTGGAAACCTGGATGATTCTCAGCGCGGTCGACCGAGCCCTGTCCGACTATCGCGGAACGGCGGGCGACCAGGAGGCGGAGCTCTCGGAGGTGCATTCGCTGACCCTGGCCGGTCTGCTCGCGCTGTCCGGTATCGACGCGGAGTCACTCGTGCGTGAACCCGGCTGGTACGTCATGGACATCGGGAAGCGAATCGAGCGCGGCCTGGCCCTGACCGCGCTGCTGTCGACCGCGCTCATCCAGGAGTATCCGGAGGAGACCGAGCGGGAGGTCACCGAATGGGTGCTGCGTGTCGCGGAGTCGTCGGTGAGTTACCGCCGCAGGCATCGGGATTCGATACGGATCTCCGCCGTCGCCGGGCTGCTGCTGTTCGACGCAGGCAACCCACGGTCACTGGCTTATCAGCTGGACCGCATCGACGCCGATTTCCGCGCGCTGCCCGGCGCCTCGCGATCGTCGCGCCCGCGGCGGCTCCTCGCGGACGCGCAACGCATGCTGCGCCGCTCGGACCCCGACGACCTCGAAGTCACCGACGCGGACGACCAGCACGCCGAATTGGCCGAGCTTCTGGAGGGGGTGCACTCGCGGCTGCGCAAGGTGTCCGAATCGTTCGAGGCCACCACGCTGTCGCTGCCCGTCGGCATCCAGCCGCTGTGGGGCAGTGCGCAGGTGGTCGGATGACCGTCGACGGCGCGGTCCGGCGCTATCGGGTGGAGCACCGCACTACATACGCGTATTCCGGGGAGGTGACCAGCTCATATGGACGCTCGTATCTGACGCCGCGTGACGTGCCTGGCCAACGGCTGCTGGCACACGACATCCACATCGATCCGGTGCCGTCGGACCGGTCGGTCGGCGCGGATGTGTACGGCAACATCACCTCCTTCTTCCACATCACCACCGCGCATCGCGTCCTCGCCGTCACCGGTGCATCGCTGGTCGAGGTCGACGCCCCGGTTCGCGGGCAGGCAGGCGCCGCGCGGCCATGGGAGACAGCGCGTCCGACCGGCGCGAACGGACCGCTCGTCGCGGAGTTCGCCCTCGACTTGCACCCGCCCGAGATCACGCCCCAGATCGCCGCGTACGCGGCCGAGTCCCTCACCCCGGGCAGGCCGCTGCTGGACGCCGTAGCCGAGTTGAACACCCGGGTCTACACCGATTTCACCTACATGTCCGGCGCCACGACGGTGTCGACCAAGATGGCCGATGTGTTCGCCGCCCGCGCGGGCGTCTGCCAGGATTTCGCGCGCCTGGCCGTCACCTGCCTGCGGTCGCACGGTCTCGCCGCCAGGTACGTGTCCGGCTATCTGGCCACCGATCCGCCGCCGGGAAAGGAGCGGATGGTCGGCGCCGACGCCACGCACGCCTGGGCTGCCGTGTGGCTGCCCGGCTCCGGCGAACACGACCGCGCGGGCCACTGGATCGACTTCGACCCCACCAACGACCAGTTCGGCGACGAGCGCTACATCACCGTCGCGTGGGGCCGGGACTACGCCGATGTCCCTCCGCTGCGCGGCATCATCTACACCGACGCGAAAGACAGCGCCATTACCGTCTCGGTGGACGTCTCCGAGGTCGACGGTGACCATCGTGCGCACTAGGCCCAGCGACCCGCTGAGGTCGACGTGGCGATCACAGAGTCGACCGAGGCGGCCTCGGCCTTCTGTCCGGCCGGTCACAAGCCCGGTGCTCTCGGCGTGCGGGGAGCGTGAACTGTGGAAGCATCGTAGGTGGCCCGTAGTCGACTGTCCGGCGGCGCCGCGGTACCAGCCGGGGTTTCGGGGAACCGACGCCGGAACAAGGGAACGAATGAACAGCAAGCACATGACCGGCACGTGGGCAGAAGACGAGCTCGGATTCCGGCCGGACCTATCACGTGAGCACCTGCGCATGCTGGTGGAGCAGATCCGGGCGGAAGGGATCCCGGATGCGCTGTGGCTGATCCTCCGGCCCTGGACTGCCGAACCACGGCGGTGGCACCCGGAGGTGTACGGCATCGATGTGCCCGAGGACGGGAACAGCCCCTGGGTCTGTGAGCTCAACGCGCCCGTGCGATGGCATTCGCTGATCGGTGGCCTCGCGTCGGTCGAGTGGGTGAACAGCCGTCCGACCATCGACGAACTGGGCCGGGCCTGGGACAAGCTGGAAGCGGCTGACATGCGTCCATCGGTCTGCGTCAACCTCGGTCCGGCCGGGCACGGGAACCGCTGGCAGCTGCAAGTGGTATCGGTGTCCGCGCTCGGAAAGATCGACGACGACACCATGAGCGACGTCGGCCAGACCCTCGGCGGACGACTGGGGTATTGGTCGGTGAACCCCGAGTGGATCTTGTGGCGGACCGCCAACTGAGACTCGCCGTTGTTGCTGAAGGTCCGCCCATCGTGCTGACCGACGACCGTTTCACTTGGACGCCGCGCACTCGGTGCCGACCCACGCATAGCAATGGCGAGGGAAGACGCAACGCCACAACGCCGAGACGCGGGATCCCAGCCGCAGCGTCGCCGGATGGCCGAGGCCAACCCCGCCCAGCCGTGCCGTCGAGGTGGCCGGACCCCCGAGCACACCGAGCCGTGGTTCAGGCGCGCAGGCGCTCGCGGCGGAGCTGGTCGACCTCGGGGAGATCGAGGGGTGCCAGTTCGCTGACACCCAGGGCGCGCATCAGCAGTAGATCGGCGAGTTCGGGGTTGCGGGCCAGCACCGGGCCGTGCATGTAGGTGCCGATCACCGAAGCCTGGACGACGCCCTCCGAACCGTCGCCGACACCGTTGCCGACGCCACGGGTCACCCGGGCCAGACCGGTCGCGTCGCCGCCGAGTTTGGTTCCGCCACGGTGGTTTTCGAAGCCGGTGAGCGCCGCGGTGAGCCCGTCGAGCAGCGGTGTGGTCGTCACCTCGCCGATTGCGCGCTTGTGCTGCGGTGACGTGGTCACATCGATCAGGCCGACGCCGTCCACACGCTCGCCCGCCGAGGTCTCGTACCACTGGCCGAGCACCTGGATGGCCGCGCAGATCGCCAGCACCGGGGCGCCTTTCGCGGACGCTCGCTGCAAGCCGGGGTAGCGCTGCAGGTGCCGGGTGGCCAGCCGCTGCGCGGAATCCTCCGCGCCGCCCAGGGTGTAGATGTCCAGCGAATCGGGCACCGGGTCGGGCAGCGTGATATCGACGATCTCGGCGTCGTAGCCGCGCATGCGCAGCCGCTGACGCAGCACGAGCGCGTTGCCGCCGTCGCCGTAGGTGCCCATCACGTCCGGCAGCACCAGGCCGATGCGAATGGTCGATTCACTCATACTGTGTCCTTTCCAGCATGCGCGGAGCCCTCCGTGGTCACCCTCATGCCGTCCGCTCCTCGAGGTCGCGGTTGAGATCACGGAACGCGGTGTAGTTCGCCAGCACCTCGACGTGGCCCGCCGGGCAGGACGCGATGGCGCGTACCGGGTCCGGCACCGTGGTGTGCGCCACGCCCGCGTAGGTCAGCCGCACGGCGAGGTCGGTGGCGCGTTCGCCCGCCGCCACCACCTGCACGCCTTCGAAGTGCTCGAACCGCACGTCCCACAGCCAGGAGAGGTCCTCGCCGTCGGGCACCTGGCCGTTCACGGCGATCACCAGGCCCGCCGAAGTCGGCTCGATCATCGACAGCGCCTCCTGCCATCCGGCCGGGTTCTTCGCCAGCAGCAGACGCGCGTCGTGCTCGCCGACCTGCACGGTGCGGTAGCGGCCCGCGATCTCGCGCACCGTGCCCGCCGCGGCGACCGCCTGCGCGGTGTCGGCGCCCAGCGCGACCGCCGCGGCCACCGCCTGTGCGGCGTTCCCGCGATTGGCCCGCCCCGGCAGCGCGAGCCGCAACGGGAAATGCACGCCGTCCGGACCGACCAGATCGTCTCCGTCCAGCCACCAATCCGGTTCGGGGCGTTGGAAATCCGCGCCGGTGCTGCGCCAGTGGGCGCCCTCCCAGATGATCGGCTCACCGCTGCGCGGGCAGCTGGTCGCGTCCATCGCCCAGCCGCTGCCCGCGGCTACCCACACCACGTTCGGATGGTCATAGGCGATCGAGGTGACCAGCACGTCGTCGCAGTTCGCGATCACCACGGTGGCCGGGTGCTTCGCCAGTCCGGCGCGCAGTTTGCGCTCGATCATGTTGATCTCGCCGACCCGGTCGAGCTGGTCACGGCTGAGGTTCAGCAGGACCACCGCCGAGGGGTTGAGCGAGTCGGTGACGTGCGGCAAGTGCAGTTCGTCCACCTCGATCGCGGCCAGCGGCGCGCGCCGGTGCGCGTTCAGCGCGGCGACGATGCCCGCGTCCATATTGGCCCCGTCGGCCTGGGTCGCGACCTGGCCGAGCGTGTTGAGTGCGGCGGTGGTCATCCTGGTGGTGGTGGACTTGCCATTCGTGCCTGTCACCAGCACGGTGCGTCGCTGCCGTCCGAGCTGGTCCATCACCGTCGGGTCGATCTTCAACGCGATCAGGCCGCCGATCATGGAGCCCTTGCCGCGACCCGCCTTCTGCGAGGCCCAGGACGCAGCGGCCGCCGCCGCGAGCGCGAGCCGTCCGCGCACCGATATGTCTGCCACGTCGCGAGTCTATGTTCGCCCCGCGGTCCCGGCGCGTCGCGGTGGGGTGGCGTGGGCCACCCGGCTCAGTCGCGGTAGAGCTTCGCGTCGTAGTTCTCCGGCGCGTAGTACCACTCCAGCTGCTCGACCGTCTCGGTGATGTTCGTCTGCACCTCTTTGACCAGGCAGGCCTGGCTCGGCAGGGTGTCGGCCGGCCACTGCTGCGGCTCCCAGAGATGGCTGCGGATGAACGCCTTGGCGCAGTGGAAGAAGATCTGCTCGATATCCACCTCGACGGCGAGGATCGGCCGATGGCCGCGCACCACCATGTCGTCGAAGTAGGTCGCGTCGCGCACCAGCCGGGCGCGTCCGTTGATCCGCAGCGTCTCGCGGCGGCCCGGAATCAGGAACAGCAGGCCGACGTGCGGGTTGGCCAGGATATTGAGGTAGCCGTCGGCGCGCCGGTTGCCGGGGCGCTCGGGGATGGCGAGAGTGGTGTCGTCGAGCACGCGCACGAACCCGGCCGGATCGCCCTTGGGCGAGGCGTCGCAGTTGCCGTCCGCGTCGCTGGTGCTCAGCACCAGAAACGGGGAGTTCGCGATCCATTCCCGGTCCCGCGCGTGCAGGGCGACCCGCTCCTTGGTGGCGGCTCGGGGCATGACTTCGCCGAGCAACTGCCGCAGGTCCGCCGGGCCGGTGATCTCGTTCGGGGCGGTGCTCTCGCGCATACCTCGATTCAAGCATTGCCCGGCCGTGCGTGGCGATCGAATTCCATTCTGGTGGGCGGAGATCGATCGGTGGCGTGGATCAGACCGGGACGTCGAACATGTTCCGGTGTCCGGCCGCGTAGCGGTCGGCGTCCATCCTGCGCAGCGGTTCCAGTTCCGGCGCGCGGTACAGCGTGAACATCCGGCAGCGCTCCGCGTTCGAACCGGCCACGTCCAGCAACGCGTTCACCGCGGCGCGCGCGGACTCGTTGGCACCCTCCATGGTGGCCAGGTCGACGTTCGTGCGCACGTAATCGCCCGCCAGGAACAGGTTTTCCAGCGCACCGTGCGGTTGCGGCCGATATTCCCACGAACCGGCGGTGTTGATCAGCAGTGGGTCGGCGTTGGCGTTGCGCCGCTGTCTCTCCTGCCAGGTGATGCCCGGGTCGAGGAACCAAGAGTGCAGGTCGGCATCGCGCAGCACCTCGCCGCGATCGTCGAGGTGGGCCTTGATCTGGGCCCATGCCTCGCGAGCGATCTCCTCGTGGGTGCACTCCTTGGCAGGTTTGCCGAAGACCATGCCCGGGGTGTTCCAGTCGGAGATGTCCACCGAAAGGCAGTCCTGCACGCTGCCGTCGCCGAATTCGGTGAGCTTGGTGCGCCACAACTGATTCTGGCTGATCGAGGTGAGCGACCACGGGGCGTCGATGTAGGCGGTATGGCCGCGGGAGATGTCGGCCGGCCTGCGCAAATAGAACTGGATGCCGTTCATCCAGTCGGTGACGAGCCGGTCCATCGCGGCCAATTCCGGCTGGACCGCCAGCACCTGCGGCGACCACAGCGTGCGGGCCTGCTCGGCGGGCAGCGCGACGACGAAGTAATCGGCCTCGATCGTGTGCTGGGCGCCGGTATCGTCCACCGCGCTGGCAGCGGTGATCCTGCCGTCTCGCACCTGGAGTCCGCGCACCTCGGTGCCGAGCACGAATTCCGCGCCCAACTCGCGGATTCGCCGCATCCACGGATCGATCCAGGCCGCGTTGGTCGGGCCGCTCAGCACACGGTCCAGCCCGCCGTCGTTGCCGATCTCGAAGGGATTGCCGAGGAACTGCTCGCCCATGGTGCCGATAGTGCGGACACTCGCCACGTTCTCCTTCGCGGCGACCATGATGCTGGTCAGTGTGCGGGACAGCAGTGCACGGAACTCGTGCGAGCGCGCATGGCCGCCGACGAAGTCGTGCCACGAGGTCTGCTCCCATTGACCGAGGCGGCGGGCGTCGCAGCTGGAGTTGAAGACCAGCAGGCGTTCGGCGAAGTAGATCCCCTCCGCGGGGGGCATTTTCAGCGAGGTGGCCACGGCCGCGCCGAGAGTCTCCCGAAAGACGTCCGGGGTGAACCCGGCGCGGGCACGCGCACCGAGCGGGACGCGGAAGTCGTCGCCGCCGCGCCGGGCGAATCGCGCCTCCGGCACCGCGACGAGGTTGTCCCAGACGCCATTCGGGTTGCCCGGGAACGGGATCCGCCGCATAGTGTCCGGCACGTGTTGATAGAAACCGGGGAAGAAGCGAAAGCCGTGCTCCCCGGGTAGTTCCGGCCGCCCCCCTGTCCCCGTGCCCGGCACGCCGACGCTGCGGGCTTTGCCGCCCCACGCCCGTCTTTCGTACACAGTGACCTGGAATCCGCGTTCGACGAGCTCATGCGCCGCGGTCAGACCGGCGACACCGCCACCGAGCACCGCGACCCGTGGGCCGCCCGGACTCGCCGCTACCGGCGCCGGTCTCAGCGCACCCGCCGTCAGTGCCCCCGCCGTAGCCACCCCCGCCGCGACCGTGTTACGGAGCAATGCTCTTCGCGATACGGTCCACTGATGTTCTGCCATGCGCTGCTGCTCTGTTGCCTAGCCTTGTGACCAACTCCGACTTCCACGCCGGCACTACTGTAAGGCGGCAGGTCCATCGAGTCGCGTCGACCCCGCGAAGTGGTAGGTGCGACCGGCGGAAGGCGCCTACTCAGACCGAGCGGCCGCGCTCGGTAGAGCGACCGGTCTCGGCGCGGTAGCGTCCACCTCGACCGCGCGCGGCTTGCTCGATGTGGCCGCGAAGGCGCCCGCCAGCACGATGACCCCACCCACCAGGGACAGCGGGGTCGGCGTCTCGCCGAGGAATGTCCATGCGGCTGCGATGCCGACAACCGGCACGAGCAGGGAGAACGGCGCGACCAGGCCCGCCGGGTAGCGGCCGAGCAGGTAGGTCCACAGTCCGGTGCCCACGACGGTGGCGAGGATGGCGATATAAGCCAGCGCGACCAAGGCGGACCATCCCGACGGTGCGAACGCGTCGGCCAGGGCACGGAGACCTGTCGTTGGCCCTTCGGCGACCGCGGACAACGCGAAAAGGGGCAACGGCGGAATAGCCGTGGTCCACAGCATCAGGTGCAGCGGGTTGACACCGGGAGTCTCGGTACCGGCCGAGCGGCCCCCGATATTGCCGAATGCCCAGCCGAGCCCACCTGCCAGCGTCAGCAGCACCGGAAGCAATGTGGCGTGTTCCAGCCGGTCCCAGCCGATCACCGCCATACCCGTCACCGCGACGCCGATGCCGGCGAGCTGCACCCGCCGAATCCGCTCGCCCAGCATCAGCGCACCGAGCAGCACGGTGAACGGTGCGGAGGATTGCAACACCAGCGAGGCGAGCCCGGTCGGCATGCCCACCCGCATGGCCGTGAACAGGAAGGCGAACTGCAAGATCCCGAAACCGGTGCCGTACAACAGGATCCAGCGCATTCGCACTGGTGGGCGCGGAATGAACAGCAGCGCGGGAATCGCCAGCACGGCGAAACGCAGCGCCGCGAAGAAGAACGGCGGGAAGTGGTCGAGCCCCACTCGGATGGCGAGGAAGTTCAGTCCCCAGAGCAGGACGACGGTGCAGCCGAGCAGGCGATCGCGGTTGGTCACGCCTTTCATCGTGCGGTCGGCTAACCATCAGGACAATCGAATTAATATGGACTAATAATGTAGGTTTACTTAATGATATCGGGTATGGAAAAGGCCGTGCACGGCCCGCCCATGGCCTTGGAGCGGCTGCGTGTGCTGCGCGAACTCGCCGACCGCGGCACCGTCGCCGCCGTCGCCGCCGCGTTGTCGATGACGCCGTCCGCGGTCTCACAGCAGCTCAAGGTGCTGGCCAGGGAAGCGGGCGTGGCCCTGCTCGAACCCGACGGGCGACGAGTCCGGCTCACCGACGCAGGCCGCGCGTTGGTGGTGCGCGCCGATGAGGTGCTCGCGGCGATGGATCGCGCGGTCGCCGAGATGGCGCACTATCGCGGCTCCCCGCGCGGCCGGGTCCGTGTCGCGGTGTTTCCTTCCGGTGGCGCGCTACTGCTGCCGCATGTGCTGTCCGGCATGGCGGACAGCGGTGTGGACGTGGTCGCGCGGGACGAGGACGTACCCCCCTCCGAGGTGGCTCGACTACTCGCCGACTATGACGTGGTGCTGACCCATCGCGACGAACGTGCTGCACCGATCGCCGATCCGCGCGTCGCGACCAGGGTGCTCATGCGCGAACCGATCGACGTCGTCGCGGCTCCGACGCATCGGCTCGCGGGTCGCTCGGCCGTCGCGCCGGAAGAACTGGCCGACGAAACCTGGCTGAGTGTGCGCGGCGGCTTCCCCGTCGACGACGTGTTGCGCTCCATCGCCACAGTGACCGGCGTGCAACCGCGAATAGCGCAGCGCCTCAACGATTTCCGCGTCATCGAGACGCTGGTCGCCACCGGTTACGGCGTCGCGCTCATGCCACGCTACGCGGTGGGCAATCCCACGCTCGCGGTGCTGCGCTTGTCCGGCGTACGCGCCGCCCGGATGTACGAACTGGCCACCCGGCCGCGCGCTGATGCCCGCCCGGCCATCGCCGCCGTGCTCGCGGCCTTCGAATCGGCCGCCGCGCTGGCGACCGCCGACACCGCGACGACGGGCGGATAAGACTGGGTCTTCGCCGCGGTCGCTCATGCCGAGCCGCAACGACATCACCGAGCAGCGGTGTGGACTGGCGGCGGGCCGCCGACGCGGCAGAGGGAATACCGCGCACTGCCCGGCGACCGGTCACATTCCGGGCGGCCCGGGGTAACGGTAGGGGTGCTGGGAGCCGACGTAGCCGAAGTCGTCGGCCACCATCGCCGCCAACTCCAGCAGCGCCCGCCGCGTCGGCTTGCCCACCAGTTCCAGATCGATCTCCGCACCCTCGGCGAGGTGGTCGTCGAACGGCACCACCTGCACCGCGCGGGTGCGGTCGAGGAACAACTTGCGCAGCTGGTCGAGATCGACGGTCGACGCGCCGCGCCGGGAAGCGTTCACCACCACGACCGTTCGCTCCACCAGCTTGCCGTAGCCGTGGTGGTCGAGCCAGTCCAGTGTGGCCGACGCGCTGCGCGCGCCGTCGATGGCGGGGGAGGTGACCAGCACCAGCGAACTGGCCATGTCCAGAACGCCCGCCATCGCGGAGTGCATCAAGCCGGTGCCGCAGTCGGTCAGGATGATGTTGTAGAACGACTGCAGGATGCTGATCGCCTTGCGGTAGTCCGCCTCGCTGAACGCCTCGGAGACCGCCGGATCCTGTTCACTGGCGAGCACTTCCAGGCGGCTCGGCGCCTGCGAGGTATGCGCCCGCACGTCCGAGTACCTGGTGATGTGCTGGTCCTCGAGCAGGTTGCGCACGGTGGACCTGGTCTGCCGCGGCACCCGGTGCGCCAGCGTGCCGAGGTCGGGATTGGCGTCGATCGCGATGACCCGGTCCCCGCGCTGCGACGCGAAGGTGGAGCCGAGGCCGACGGTGGTGGTGGTCTTGCCGACGCCACCTTTCAGCGAGAGGATCGCGATCCGATAGTCGCCGCGCACCGGCTGATTCACCCGATCGACGAGATCCTGGTAGACGACGTCGGCGGCCGACTCACCCGGGTTGATCATGCCGCCGGAGGCCTTGTGCACGGCACGGCGCCACCCGCTGCGCGGCGCCCTGCGGGCCCGCCTGAGCAGATTCAGATCGTTCACCGAGTGCCCCGGCTGGCCGGGTTGCGGCACGTGCTGCGGCTGGAACGGCTGGGCGCCATGATGCGGCGGCGGCCCGCCCTGCCAGCTCGGCACCTGCGGTTGCCCGACCGGTGGTGGGGGCGGCGGTTGGTAGGCCGGTGGAGGCGGCTGATGCGTTACCGGCGGAGGCGGCGGTGCCCAGCTGTAGATCGGTCCGCTGGGATCGGGTTGTGGCGCAGCGGGTTCCGGTGGTGCGGAGTCCATAGGTCCGCGCCGCGCCTCGTCGCCGATCTCCTGGCGGTACTCGCCGTAGCCGGGATCGGGCGCGTGCATGGGTATCGGGTGGCTACCGCTGTGGCTCGGCGGCGGTTGAAATGCGCCGGTAGGGAACGGCTCCCCGGGAAACGGCGTCGGCGGCGGGTACGCACCGGCGCCCGGAGGAGCGTACGCGCCGTACGACTCGGGGGGCCCGGACGGCGGAGGACCGTAGGACTGCGCGAACCCGGCAGCATGCGGGTAAACCGTGGTCTGCTCTGTCGAGCCTTGCGGCTCCGGTTGTTCGGGCGGTGCGTCCGGCTGATCCAGCCCATCCGCCACGTCGGTTTCCCTCGCTTCCACGCCGCCCTGCTCGGTCGACGGGCCGGTGGCCGATGACTCCGCCTCGGTGACTTCGGCCGTGTCCACGGAATGACTCTGCAGCCAGGGCGGAGAGGTCGGATTGTGGTCGTTTGTTGTCACGGTTCCCCCATCTGCTCGGGAATTCGAGCAGAGAGCTCGGCGCTTGGAGTGCGAATCCCACGCTAGCACGGGGTTCGCTACGCCGCGTCGCGGTAGGTAGGGCAGACGCGCCGAGCGACACGCCATCGACAAATGGTCTGCGACAGCGAGATCGGGCGCCGCGCGGACGAACCGCCGCGGCGCCCTCGCCGAACGTGTTCCGGGACAGGCGTACCTCCGCCTCCGCCCCGGCCGTGCGCGGGTTGAGTCGGACTACGTCCGACTGCGCCCATTATGCGATCAGTGCGCTCGGTTGACCGCGGACACCACCGCGCGCAGCGACGCGGTGGTGATCGAGGTGGCGATGCCGACGCCCCACACGACTTTGTCGCCGATCGCGCACTCCACGTACGCAGCGGCCTGCGCGTCGTCGCCCGCGGACATCGCGTGCTCGGAGTAGTCCAAGACCTCGACGTCGAAGCCGACGCCTGCGATCGCGTCGACGAACGCGGCGAGCGGTCCGTTGCCCTTGCCGGTGATCTCCTGCTCGACGCCGTCTACCTTCACCACCGCCACGATCGAGTCGACCCCGCCGTCGGTCTCCGACGCGGTGACCCGCTGGCGCATCCGCTCCAACGGACGGATCGGGCTCAGGTACTCCTCGTGGAAGACGTCCCACATCTCCTTGGGCGTCACCTCGCCACCCTCGCCGTCGGTGATCTTCTGGATCGCCTGGGAGAACTCGATCTGCAGGCGCCGCGGCAGCGCCAGCCCGTGATCGGTCTTCATGATGTAGGCGACGCCGCCCTTGCCGGACTGCGAGTTGACCCGGATGACCGCCTCGTAGGTGCGGCCGACGTCCTTCGGGTCGATCGGCAGGTAGGGCACCTCCCAGACGATGTCGGCGACATCCGCTCCGGCGGCGTCGGCCGTGGCCTTCATCGCGTCCAGGCCCTTGTTGATCGCGTCCTGGTGGCTGCCGGAGAACGCGGTGTAGACCAGGTCGCCGCCGTACGGGTGGCGCTCGTGTACGGGCAGCTGGTTGCAGTACTCGACAGTGCGGCGGATCTCATCGATGTCGGAGAAGTTGATCTGCGGGTCGATGCCGCGGGAGAACAGGTTCATCCCCAGCGTGACCAGGCAGACATTGCCGGTGCGCTCGCCGTTGCCGAACAGACAACCCTCGATCCGGTCGGCGCCGGCCTGGAAGCCCAGCTCGGCGGCGGCCACGGCGGTGCCGCGATCGTTGTGCGGGTGCAGCGACAGCACGATCGCGTCGCGACGGGCGAGGTTGCGGCTCATCCACTCGATCGAGTCGGCGTAGACGTTCGGGGTCGCCATCTCCACGGTGGCGGGCAGGTTGATGATCAGCGGCTTGTCCGGCGTCGGCGCGATGATCTCCGAGACCGCGTCGCAGACCTCCTTGGCGTACTCCAGCTCGGTGCCGGTGTAGGACTCCGGGCTGTACTCGTAGCGCCAGGTGGTGTCCGGGTAGCGCTGCTCGGTCTCCCGGCACAGCGCGGCGGCGTCGGTAGCGATCTTCTTGACCGCGGCGCGATCGGCGCGGAACACCACTTTCCGTTGCAGGATCGAGGTGGAGTTGTAGAAGTGCACGATCACGTTCTGCGCACCCGCGCAGGCCTCGAAGGTGCGTTCGATCAGCTCGGGGCGACACTGGGTCAGCACCTGAATGGCCACGTCGTCGGGGATCGCGCCGTCCTCGATGATCTCGCGGACGAAGTCGAAGTCGGTCTGGCTCGCCGAAGGGAAGCCGACCTCGATCTCCTTGAAGCCCATCCGCACCAGCAGGTCGAACATGCGCCGTTTGCGGGCCGGGCTCATCGGGTCGATCAGCGCCTGGTTACCGTCGCGCAGATCGACCGCGCACCAGCCAGGCGCCCGGTCGATGACTTTCTCCGGCCAGGTGCGGTCGGGCAAGGTGATCGGCTCGACCTCCTCGGCGAACGGCCGATAGCGGAACGCAGGCAGCGAGGAGTTCTTCTGCTTGTTCCAGGCCGGCTGGTCGGCGGGAGCGGGTTTGCTCGGCGCCGTGGTGGTCTTGGCACCGGAAACGAACGCGTCAGCAGGGGACATCTGGAGTCTCTCCGTGGGGTGTGTTTTTTCCCAAAGGGCTGGGTCGACCGGCGCGGCTGAACCCCGCGACGGGAGCCGGTCCGATCAGACCCCGTCGCGGCGGTCGAGAAGAAGTGCCCGCTGCATGATGTCCGCGAGTTTACCGTGCCGCCATACCTCCGGAAAGGGTGGCCCGTCGTCGGGTGATCCGACGATCCCGCTACCGTTCGGTCGGTAGTGGACCACGCTTGTACGGGCCCGGGGTCCGACGGGACGTCGAAGGATAGCTATGACCTGGCTGGAGCAACTGGCCGTCTTCGGTGCGGGTATCGCGGCGGGCGGCATCAACACGATCGTCGGTTCGGGCACCCTCATCACTTTTCCCGTTCTGCTCGCCTTCGGCTTGCCGCCGGTCACCGCGAATGTGTCCAACACCATAGGCTTGGTCCCCGGTTCGCTCAGCGGCGTGCACGGCTACCGCCGCGAACTCGCCGGGCAGCGGGACCGGCTGCTGCGGCTGGGCACCGCGTCGCTACTCGGCGGCATCACCGGGGCGGTGCTGCTGCTCGTGCTTCCGCCCGCAGCGTTCAAGGCGATCGTGCCCGTGCTCATCACCTTGGCGTTGGTCCTGGTGGTGGTGCAGCCACGGCTGGCGAGCTGGGTGAAACGCCGACGGGAGAACGACGGCGCCCCGGTTCCGGCGCACGGCGGCCCGATCCTTTTCGCCGCGGTCTTCGCCGCCGGTGTCTATGGCGGATACTTCGGCGCCGCCCAGGGCGTGCTGCTGATCGGGTTGCTCGGCGTCTTCGTGCACGACGACATCCAGCGCCTCAACGGGACGAAGAACGCGCTCGCGCTGATCGTGAACGGCGTGTCCGCCCTGATCTTCGTCGTGGTCGCCGACGTGGACTGGCGGGCGGCGGCGTTGATCGCGCTGGGGTCGATCATCGGCGGCCAACTCGGCGCCAAGGTAGGCAGGCGGATGCCGCCGACGGTGCTGCGCGCGGTGATCGTCGTGGTCGGCCTCATCGCGGTGATCCGACTGGTCACGTCATAGGCGGCTGCCTCGCCTCCGCTCGGCCCGGCGCGGGCTGAAGACGGACTTCGTCCGGCTGTGTCTTTTCTGCGGCTGCCTCGCCTCCGCTCGGTCCGGTGCGGGCTATAGACGGACTTCGTTCGGCTGTGTCTTTTCTGCGGCTGCCTCGTCTTCGCTCGGTCCGGTGCGGGCTATAGACGGACTTCGTTCGGCTGTGTCTTTTCTGCGGCTGCCTCGTCTTCGCTCGGTCCGGTGCGGGCTATAGACGGACTTCGTTCGGCTGTGTCTTTTCTGCGGCTGCCTCGCCTCCGCTCGGTCCGGTGCGGGCTGAAGACGGACTTCGTCCGGCTGCGTTGCAGGGCATCTGCCCGAATTGCGGTGGCGAACTGGTCCGGAGGCCGAGCAGGGCGTCGGCGTAGTGCGGATCCCCAGTAGTGCGGCCGGGAAATCTCAGGGTCCGATGTCAGCCCTGAGGAGGACGACGCCCTCCCGTGCCGGGGCACAGGATGATGAGCGTGCGTAGCTGGAAGATGGTCGTTGTCGCCCTCGCCGTAGTACTACCGGCGCTGAGCGGGTGTACCGGAACGCCGAGCCGACAGGAGTCGGCCGTCGCGAATCTGGTCGCCGAGGCCGATGCGGCGCCGACACCGCGGCTGGACTGGGCGCCGTGCGCGGAACCGCGCCTGAGCGGGTTCCAATGCGCGACGGCGGCCGTCCCGGTGGACTACGCGCATCCCGACGGCCCGACCCTTCCACTCGCGGTCGTGCGTCAGCAGGCCACCGACCAGGAGCGGCGGATCGGCACGCTGTTCACCGCTGTCGGCGGTCCGGGCGGTTCGGGATTGCAGTGGGCTGCCGAAGGCGAGTTGTTCGGCGGCGAGATCGCGCGCCGGTTCGACGTGATCACCTTCGACCAGCGCGGCATCGGCCGCAGCGGACAGGTGCGCTGTTTCGCAAATGCCGAACAGCAGCAACGGTTCTGGTCCGGCACGTGGATGCCGCCGACGAATCCGGAGCAGGAGCGCGCCGCCTCGGCGGCGAGCCGCGAGCTGGCGGCGGGCTGCGCCGAGCACGGCGGCCCGCTGCTCGGGCATCTGACCACCGTCGACGTCGCGCGCGATCTCGACCTGCTGCGCCGCGCGGTCGGCGACCCGCAGCTGACGTACACAGGCGGTTCCTACGCGAGCTACGTGGGCGAGGTGTACGGCGCGCTGTTCGGCGACCGGGTACGCGCGCTGCACCTGGTTTCGATGATGGACCCGAACGTGTACACCAACGACACCCGAAGCATGATCGAGAGCACCGCGGCCGGCACCGAGGAGGTGCTGAGCGAGTTCCTGCGACTGTGCGCGGCGGCGGGACGACCGCGTTGCGCCTTCGCGGCCGAGGGCGGCCCGAACGGCCCCGTAGCGCAGGACAGCACCGGCAAACCCGACCTGCGCTCCCGCAATGACGCTGTGCTGCAACGTCTTCGGGAGGCACCGATCGTGGTCGGCACGGGCGAGCGGGCGCGCAGCGTCAGCTACTCCGAGGCCCTGTCATCGCACGCGCTGCTGCTGTACGACCCGAAAGAGGGCTGGCCGTCCCTGGCCGAGTTGCTCGCCGAGTTGGAGCGCGGTCCGTCGGGCAACCCGGACGTCGTCGGCCAGATCCTGGCGGCAACGACGGGGCGGAACGACTTCCTCGACTCCTTCACCGCGATTTCCTGCGCGGACAACACCTTTCCACGTGATCCTGACCAATGGCCCGCGCTGGCAGGCGATCTCGCCGTCGTCAGCCCTACCTACGGCGCGTTCTGGCTGTATCTGCGCCAAGCCTGCGCATCCTGGCCGTCGCCTCCCGAAGGCTATGCCCAGCGCTACACCGGGCCGTGGATTCTCCGATCGGACACCCCTGCCCTGCTGGTCAACAACCGATTCGATCCGGTCACCCCGCTGACCGCCGCACGGCGCGCACAGCAGGAATTGGTGAACGCCAGGCTGGTCGTCGTAGACGGGGGATACGGGCACACGCCGCTCAACGACTGCACCCGGAAGTTGCAGGAGCGCTACCTCATCGACTTGCAGCTGCCCGCTCCCGGGGCGACCTGCCGCGCCGACGAGACACCGTTCGGTCGATAGCAAAACCGGATATATGTTCACAAAACGGGAATAACGGTAGTCTGCGCACGCTAGGCGTGACGATGGAAGGTGACTGGTGCGCAGACGTGCCTTGTTCAAGGCGGCGGGCACGGCCGCGCTGCTAGGTGCTGTGGGAACGGTGTCGGGTACGAGCGCGGCGTCCACGGATCCGGCCTGGGAGGCTTTGTTCCGCGGCTGGGTTCCGGAAATCTTTGCACCGCTTCCCGATCCGCCCCAGCACTCGCCCGCGATAGTCATCGGCTCCGGCTTCGGCGCCGCGGTCACCGCGTTGCGCCTGGCCGAGGCCGGGATCGCCAACACCGTTCTGGAACGCGGGTCACGCTGGCCGAACGACCCGTGGCGGGAGGTCTTCACCGGCGACGACCTGCCCGACGGGCGCGGCTTCTGGCATCGAACCCACTTCACCGGCGTCACCAAGGTGCCGATGCGCTTCGCCAGTTTCGGCGGCGTGCTGGACTGCACCGAGTACCCGGGCATCGATGTCTGGCGGGCGGCGGCGGTCGGCGGCGGCTCGGTGATCTTCAGCGGAGCCATGATCGCGCCGGAACGCCGCTTCTTCGACCACGTCTTCGGCGGCACCGTCGACTACGGCGAGATGGAGCGCGTCCACTACCCGCGGGTGCGGGAGATGCTGCGGCTGAACACGATGCCCGCGGACATCTACAACTCCTCGCCCTTCACGCATTCTCGCGCCTGGGACGAGCAGGTGCGCAAGGCGGGTTACCACCCCCAGGCGAACGACTCGATCTTCAACTGGGACATCCTGCGCGCCGAACTAGCCGGAGCCGCACGGCCCTCGGCCACCGCGGCACGGAGCAACCTCGGTAACTCCAACGGCGCCAAATTCGATCTGAACCAGAACTACTTGCGGTACGCGCAGAACACCGGCCGCTCCGCGATCTTCCCCGGCCACCGCGTCGACGCCATCGCGCAGGAGGGCGACCGGTATGCGGTCACCGTGACGAAGCTGTCGCCCACCGGGGACGTGCTCGCCACCCGAACCCTCACCTGCGATCGGCTCTTCCTCGGCGCGGGTTCGATCGGCACCTCCGAACTGCTGGTCCGCGCCCAGGCCACCGGTGCGCTGCCCCGCCTGAACGAGCACATCGGCGACGGCTGGGGCACCAACGGCGATGTGGTGCTCGCCCGTGGCGCGAGCGCGCTGGCCGGGCACGGACAAGGTGTGCCCAGCGCGAGCCGGATCTTCGACGAATCCGGTGTGCCGCTGACCTTGGAGAGCTGGTACATCCCCGGTATCCCGTTCGAGACCGGTGCGCTGGCCTCGCTCGGCATGGTGCTCGATCCCACCCGCACCCGGCTCGGCTACAACCAGGCCACGAACGGGGTCGGGCTCAGTTGGTCGGCGAAGAACCGGAGCGACATCGTGGCCGCGGCGCGCGCGGTCGACCATCGAATCGCCGAACGCGCGGGCGCGCTCGTCGAGTACAGCGCGCTCGGTTACGACGCGAACGCGTTGTTCACCGCGCATCCGCTCGGCGGCGCGGTACTGGGACGGGCCACCGACAATTACGGGCGTGTGCACGGCCACCCCGGCCTCTACGTGATGGACGGCGCCGCGGTGCCGGGCAGCACCGGAACGGTCAACCCGTCGCTCACCATCGCCGCGCTGGCCGAACGCAATATCGCGGCGATCGTCCGCGCCGGTCGCTGATCGCATCGGTGCCGGGCGGCGTGCCCGCTCGGGACCGCTTTCCGGCAGGTGTTGTCAACCGTGCCGAGCGTGCACTCCGCGTACTACTGTCGGCGGCACCGTTCGGCGTCGAAGGGATCCGCAGTGTCCGCTCCCACCCCCAGCTCGCACAGCGATGGCTCGGCTATCGAGCGATACGGTCTGCGGGAAGCGCCGCAGCCGCAGGACTATCCGCGCAAGCCGCCGATGCTCTGGACCGATTTCGTGATGCTGGCCCTGGCCATCGTCTCGGTGGCGCTGGTCGTCTGGATCACCGTCTTCCCGGTCTCCGGGCACACCTACCGCGTGATCGTGGTCGTGGACTGGTCGCTGTGCGCGGTGTTCGCCGCCGAGTTCCTGTGGCGCTGGCGCCGCGCGGGCTGGCCGTGGACCTACCCACTCGTCTACTGGTACGAAATCCTCGGCATGATCCCGGTGACCAGCCCGTTCTTCCGCGGCTTCCGGCTGCTGCGCATCGTGGTGATCGCCGTCCGCCTCGCCAGGGTGGCCGACCGCGTCTTCGGCGATCGCGTGACGGCCGCGGTAGTGAATCACTTCGTGGCGACTATCGTGGACACCATCCGCCGTCCGATGACGATCGCGGTGATGGACGAGGTGGCGCACGTACTGCGCACCGGCCACTACACGCGCAATATCGCCGCGGCCCTGGAGGAGAATCGCGCCGAACTGGACGAGATGATCCTCGAACTGATCAAGAAGGACCCGCAGGCGGGCCGGGTGCGCTACATCCCGTTCCACGACGAGATCATCCGGCTGATCGCCGACACCACGTTCCGCATCGTGTTCCAGGTGCTGGAGGACCCGCGCACCGACGAACTCGTCTCGGATATGTTGCGCGAGAACATCGATCAGATCCGGGACGCGGTCCGTGACGGTGTCCGGGTGCCGCCGTCCGCGTACGGACCGACGACCGCCGAGAACGGCGTGCGACACCAGCTCAGTCAGCTGAAGCGTGCCTGATCTCGTTCCTCGGCTGCGCGAAACGGACGGTCTCCCACGCGATCAGGCCGATCAGGACGACGAACAACAGGGACAGCGACGCCAGCGCGGGCAGCGCACACGCCAGCGGGATGAGCGCGAGCAGCACCGCCGCGGCGACCACCCGGGGCACCGTGACGACGCCCGTGGCGTAGTGCTTGAACCCGACCAGCGCGATCAAATACAGGACGACGCCGCCGTACAGGGAGTACAGCGGAATCCCGTAGAGCGCGTCCTTCAGGGTGTGGTGCGAGGAGTCGCCGACGTAGTAGAGAACCTTCTTCAGTCCGAGCGATATCGCGATGATCCCGACGATCATCGGAAAATGCCAAAAGGTGTAGGAACCTTGCGCGATCTTGATCTGCCGGGTGCCTTCGGCGCGCACGAGTTCGTGTTCCACCGACAGGGCGGCCACGTCGAAATACGCCCACCACAGCAGACCGGAAACGGCCAGACCCAGTATCGAGCCGAGTGCGATCGGCCAGGAGATCGGCAGCCCCGCCACCCCGATGCCGATCGAGACGATGGATTCACCGAGCGCGACGATGATGATGAGCCCATATCGCTCGACGAAATGGTTGGCCGAATTCAACCGCCAATCGGTGCCCGCGAACAGCGTCCAGAGGTAGTCGCCCGCGATGGCGGCGATCCACAGTGCGATCTGCGCGACGCCGGACGTCATGGCGGCGACGACCAGCAGTGTGGTGCCGATGCCGATCGAGCCGAGCGCCCAGCGCAGCACTTGGTTGCGCAGTTGCGAGTCCTCGGAGCTGGCCAGCCAGAACATTCCGACATGGACCAACCGCACGATCAGATAGGCGATGGCGAAGACCAGTGGGCCGAACCAGCCGCCTGCCTTGTCGTCGAACGCCTCGGGAATGGTGAGCGCGGCGAGGAAGGCGCCACCCATGGCGGCGAACGTCGCGATCCGTGCGATGCCCTCGTCGGCGCGGACCAGGTTGCCGAGCCAGGAGTAGGCGATCCACAGCCACCACATCACCGCGAGGACCAGCAGCGCGCGCAGTATGTTCTTCGCGCTGGTCTCCTCCGCGGCGAGGCCGGTGACCATGGTGAACGCGAAGACGAGCACCAGGTCGAAGAACAGCTCGAGCTGGGTCACCGATGCGCCCTCCGCCACCGGCTGGAACCGAACTCGTTTTGAACCGATCATGCTGCATATCGTCGCACCCTGGTCGGTCCTGCGCCGGTCGGCTGCGGCATGAGGGCGGCGATTTCGCGCACAGCGCAGCGCCACCTTCGATCATTCGTCTTGGCTATATGTGTTGGTAGGTCTCCGATTCCGGGAAACGCTCGGCGAATTCGATGAAGCACTCCACTACTACCTCGTTGGCCTTGCGGACGGTGCGTTTGAGCAGAAATCCGGGAACCGGGATGGGCAGATAGAGCTCCACGTGGTACTGGACGTGCGTGCCGTCGCCGCTGTAGGACACCTCGAACCAGCCGCCGCCCCGGACGCCGCGGGTGCTGTCGGTGACGATCCAGGAGGCTCGATCGTCGGTCCAATCGTATTCCAGCACTTGTAGATCCGAACTGCCGAGTAGCTCCGCCCTGACGAAGACGCGCCGTGGCCTGCGCCGCCGGTCGCGCGTCGCCACCCGGACGTCGCTGTAGGAGGACGACCACTCCGGCAGCGATTCGACAGCAATCAGGGCGTCCATGACCTGTTCGGGATCGGTGTCGACGAAGAATCGGATATCCGTTTTGGTGCGCATGGCATACCTCCGACCCCCGGGTGGACAAGTCGGCCGATTCTCGCCGCCATTTGTCTGCGTCGTCAACCTGGCCGTTGGCGCCGATTCGTGGCTAACCGGATAACGTGTCGTTATCTGGTCGAGATCATCGATTGGCAACTGGCCGAACAACTTCCGAGCGGAAGATTTGCGGTGGACGGGCTCGCGCGGAGCTCGCTCGCTTACGATCGGAGCGGAAAGAGCGTCGGTGTCCGACGCCGTCGGGCTGGCCGGGAGGTTGTCATGAAATACGCCGAACTGTTGGAGCAGGTTCGGGACGCGATCACGGTGCGCCGGGTTTACGGGGAGCCATACGAATCCGGTGGAGCAGTCATCATTCCCGCCGCCTCGGTCGGAGGCGGCGGTGGCGGTGGTGGCGGAAGCGACGCCGACGGCAACAGTGGGGGTGAAGGGGCCGGGTTCGGCGTGGGTGCCAAGCCCGTCGGTGCCTACGTGCTGCACGACGGTCGACTCACCTGGCATCCGGCCGTGGACGTCAATGAGATCGTCGCGACGGTCGGCAAGGTGCTGATCGCGGGAATCCTCGCCTTCGCGCTGACGCGCCTCCGTAAGCGAGGCGCCTAGTCGGTCGGGCGAAGTCCGTCGATAGTCCGCGCCGGGCCGAGCGAAGGCGAGGCAGCCGCCTAGCGCTCGACCCCAGTGGCGTTCAGTCCGACGTGGCGGGCTCGACGATCGCGTCGGGCCCTGGATACACCAGTGATTCGTGACCGTCGGAGTAGCGCACCACGTAGGGCGGCGCCCCGTCCGGTCCGCGGACCTCGATGATCTCGGCCAGGTGATCCACTTCTCCCACCACGTGTCCGTGTACGCAGAGTCGATCTCCTACATGTGCGATCATCGCCCCATTATCGAACGGAGTGCTGCGCGTCACAACCATTCCGTGAAGCTATGGCGAGCCGGGTCGGTCGTCTCCGCTGATGACCCGCTCCACGGCGGCCTCGATCAATGCCTGGCTCTGTTCCTCGGTGAACACCTCGGGCAGGGTGAGCCGGTCGACGATCAACCAGTTCAGCGCCAGGTAGAGCAGCAGCACCGATTTCTCGTCGCCGGGCAGGCCGGACTCGAGGTGGTTGCGTACGTTGAACTCGATGTCCTGGCGTACCCGCTCGGTCAGCACCGCGCGCAATTCCGGTCGCCGGGTCGCCTCCAGGCGCAATTCGAGCAGTGCGAGGTAGCCGGTGCGGAAGGCCTCGACGCGCCCGACCGTCTCCCGCATCAGCTCGATGATGTTCGCGCGGTTCTTCGGCCCCTCGGTGAGCTGGGCCATGGTGGCTTCGCTCGGCTGTAGCCGCTCGTAGAACCGGGCGCCGGCCTGGGTCAACAGGTCGTCACGATTGGCGAAGTAATTCGACGCCGTGCCTGCTGGTACCTGGGCCTCCTTGTCCACCGCGCGGAAGGTCAGTCCGCGTGCGCCGTCGCGCGCGAGAACTTCGATCGCCGCGTCCACCAGCGCCTGTCGCCGCTCCGGGTTGGTCCGCACTTGACACCACTCCAGTCGTAGTACTACATTTCAAATCACTGCGTACAGAGTACAACGAGTTAGGCGGTATGGGTATGCGAAAGCTTGTCTACTACGTGGGCGTGTCGCTCGACGGCTACATCGCGGGACCCTCGGGGGAATACGACTTCTACCCCTTCGATGCCGAGATGGCGGCCTGGATCAGCGCCGAATACCCCGAATTCGTACCCAGCCACGTGCGTCCGCACGCCGGAATGGCGGTGGATGAGGCGAACAAGAGGTGTGACACCGTGGTGATGGGACGGGGCACCTACGAGCCCGCGTTGTCCATCGGCGTGACCAGCCCGTACGCGCACATGAAGCAGTACGTGGTGTCCAGCACGCTCGGTCCGGTCGACGATCCGGCCGTCGAGGTGGTCGAGCGCGACCCTGTCGAGTTCGTGCGCGGGCTGAAGCGGGCCGACGGTTCGGACATCTGGCTCGCGGGCGGCGGCAAGCTCGCCGCCGAACTGCTCGGCGAGATCGACGAGATGATCATCAAGAGCTACCCGGTGGTCGCGGGTGGCGGCGTGTCCGCGTTCTCCGGCACGTTCCGCCCGACGCTGTTCACCCCCGCTCAGCGCAAGGAATTCGGCAATGGCGCGCAGGTCACTTGGTTCACCAGGGCCTGATGTGCCCGGCCGCCAGCCGCAGGGACCCGGCCGGGTCGACTCAGCTCGCGTCGGCGAGGAATGACAGCCGCACCTGCCGGTCCGGATTGTCGATATTGAGGTCGACCAGCGCGATCGACTGCCAGGTGCCGAGGGCGAGCTTTCCGCCGAGCACCGGCACTGTCGCGTACGGCGCGATCATGGCGGGCATCACGTGCGAGCGGCCGTGTCCGCGCGAGCCGTGCGCGTGTCGCCACCGGTCGTCGGCGGGCAGCAGATCGCGCAGTGCGGCCAGCAGGTCGTCGTCGCTGCGCGCCCCCAATTCCATGATCGCGATCCCCGCTGTGGCGTGCGGCACGAAGACGTGCAGCAGCCCGTCGCCGCCTGCTTCGCGGACGAATGTCGCGCACTGCGGTGTGATGTCCTGCACCACCTCGGTGTGGCCTGTTCTCACCTCGAGCAGCGTGCTCTTCATACGCACATCGTCCCTCATCGTCTGCGGGCCGCGCGGCATGCCCGGGATGGGATGCGGCTGTGGGCTTTTGCACAAGCCAGGTAGGTATCGCCGAAACCGCTGGCCCTCGGCCGGTACCCTGGGTGACTGTTACCAGTTTGTTGTCGATCTTGGAGGACCCTGTCGTGGCTCTCGTTGTTCAGAAGTACGGAGGATCCTCGGTAGCGACCGCCGAGCGCATCCGGCGCGTCGCTGAACGGATCGTGGAGACCAAGAAGCAGGGCCACGACGTGGTGGTCGTCTGCTCCGCCATGGGCGACACCACCGACGAGCTGCTCGATCTCGCCCAGCAGGTGGCGCCTGCACCGCCCGCGCGCGAGATGGACATGCTGCTCACCTCCGGTGAGCGCATCTCCAACGCGCTGGTCGCCATGGCCATCCACTCGCTCGGCGCCGAGGCCCGTTCGTTCACCGGCTCACAGGCGGGCGTGATCACCACGGGCGCGCACGGCAACGCCAAGATCATCGACGTGACCCCCGGCCGTGTCCGGGACGCGCTCGACGAGGGCCTCGTGGTGCTGGTCGCGGGCTTCCAGGGCGTCAGCCAGGACAGCAGGGACGTCACCACGTTGGGCCGCGGCGGTTCGGACACCACCGCGGTCGCGCTGGCCGCCGCGCTGAACGCCGACGTCTGCGAGATCTACACCGACGTGGACGGCGTCTTCACCGCCGACCCGCGGATCGTGCCCGACGCGCAGCAGCTCGAACAGGTCTCCTACGAGGAGATGCTGGAACTGGCGGCCTGCGGAGCCAAGGTGCTGATGCTGCGCTGCGTCGAATACGCCCGCCGCTACAACGTGCCCGTGCATGTGCGCTCGTCCTACACCGACAAGCGGGGCACCTACGTTTCTGGATCGATGGAGGACATCCCCTTGGAGCAAGCAATCCTCACCGGCGTCGCACATGACCGCAGCGAGGCCAAGGTGACCGTGGTCGGGCTGCCGGACGAACCGGGCTACGCCGCCAAGGTGTTCCGCGCCGTCGCCGACGCCGAGATCAACATCGACATGGTCCTGCAGAACATCTCGAAGATCGAGACCGGCAAGACCGACATCACCTTCACGCTGCCGAAGACCGAGGGCGCCCGCGCGGTCGAGATGCTGACCAAGCGCCAGGCCGACATCGGTTTCTCCCAGGTGCTCTACGACGACCACATCGGCAAGGTGTCGCTGGTCGGCGCGGGCATGAAGAGCCACCCCGGCGTCACCGCCACCTTCTGTGAGGCGCTGGCCAACGCGGGTGTGAACATCGATCTGATCTCCACCTCGGAGATCCGGATCTCCGTGCTGGTCAGGGACACCGAACTGGACGAGGCGGTCAAGGTGCTGCACAGGGCGTTCGACCTGGGCGGCGACGAGGTCGCGGTGGTCCACGCGGGAACGGGGCGATAGATCATGGGCATTCGCGTAGGAGTCGTCGGCGCGACCGGGCAGGTCGGCGCCGTCATGCGGAAACTGCTGGACGAGCGCAACTTTCCCGCCGACGAGGTGCGGTTCTTCGCCTCCGCGCGTTCGGCGGGCAAGACGCTGCCGTGGCGCGGCCGCGAGATCGTCGTGGAGGACACCGAGACCGCCGATCCGTCCGGCTTGGACGTCGCGCTGTTCTCCGCTGGAGCCACCATGTCCCGGGTGCAGGCCCCGCGTTTCGCGGCGGCCGGTGTCACCGTCATCGACAACTCGTCGGCTTGGCGCAAGGATCCCGAAGTCCCGCTGGTGGTCAGCGAGGTGAACCCGGAACAGACGCGCAACCTGGTCAAGGGCATCATCGCGAATCCGAACTGCACCACCATGGCGGCCATGCCGGTGCTCAAGCCGCTGCACGACATCGCGGGTCTGCGCCGCCTGATCGTGTCCAGCTACCAGGCAGTGTCCGGCAGCGGTCTGGCCGGTGTCGAAGAGCTGGTGAGCCAAGCGCGCGCGGTGATCGGCGACGCCGAGCAGCTGACCCACGACGGCCGCGCCGTCGACTTCCCCGCGCCGAACAAGTACGTCGCGCCGATCGCGTTCAACGTGCTTCCGCTAGCCGGTTCGCTGGTCGACGACGGCTCCGGCGAGACCGACGAGGATCAGAAGCTGCGCAACGAGAGTCGCAGGATCCTCGGCATCCCGGATCTCGCGGTGAGCGGCACCTGCGTGCGCGTCCCGGTCTTCACCGGCCACTCGCTGTCGGTGAACGCCGAGTTCGCCGAGCCGCTCTCGGTCGAGCATGCCAAGGAGATCCTGGCCAAGGCCCCCGGCGTCAAGCTGGTCGACGTGCCGACTCCGTTGGCCGCGGCCGGTGTCGACGATTCGCTCGTCGGCCGCATCCGCCAGGACCCCGGCGTCCCCGGCGGTCGCGGTCTCGCCCTGTTCATCTCGGGCGACAATCTGCGGAAGGGCGCCGCCCTCAACACGATTCAGATCGCCGAGGTCCTGCTCAGCAACCGCTGAGGGGCATGACCAGCGTGCGGGCGGCTGCACCTGCAGGAGCGGCGGCCCGCAGAGCTGGTGTTGAGCTGTGCGCGCGACTTGTGGTCTCAAATGGGAGGATGGGCTGATGTCCCAGGAAAGCTATGACTCGCTGATGACGACTCAGCCCGCGTCGGTGTCCTTGGTCCCAATTCCTGCGTACATAGCGGAAAGCCTCTGGTAACTTCGATCGAACGACTTCCCCATGTCGTTCGCCAGGCGCTCCATAGCGCTCCGGTCGACAAGCAGGCGATGAACTCTCTGCGCCGCTGCCGGGTCGAGAAGAGGTGCGATGTCGCGACCGAGTCGGTGGGCATTCGCGAGTGTCGAATCGTAGTCGTAGGCGGCGAGCAGATCGAGATTTTCGCTATAGAGGGCGTCGAGTTGCGAGTCGTCGTCGTACCAGTCGAGCATCGTGTGCAGATCAATCGCGTCTTTCTTACTATCCCAACGCCGGTCATGCCACGCGACGAGCTTCAGGAGCGCCTGTGCGGCCATCGACGGAATGCGAAGTGCGAGCGGCCCAGGAAGAGTAACGGTTTGTGCTGCTAGGAAAGCCTCTCGGAACCCAAGCGTGTTCATGCTGAAGTCGTTGGGCAACATGACGGTGCGGTATTCATACGTGACTGCAGCTGACTGACTTCCTGCCAGCTTGCTACGGCGATCGCGATATCCACGTCGCGGGTCGCGCGCTCCGGGGCTTTGTTGAAGAACCCGATGGATGTAATCGTGCGGGCCGTTGCTCCGACCACGAGAAAGTCGATGGCGAGCGCGTTCATCACCGGCAGTATCTCGACGAGAACCGTTGTCGCCATGGCAATTTCAGGATCTGTCGAGTTGGACAAGTCTATTGTCATGCTGCCGGATCCTTTCCGCGTGTTCCCGCTGACGGGGGTCCCCCGATCCCCACATGTCCGCGTATATCAATGTGCTCGGTACCAGCGGGTCCAAAGGTTCTGGTGCCGACCAGAAGCGTTGTCGAAGAACGACATTAGAATCGCGGTCGGCTCGGCTCCAGTGGCGCTGCGCGATGACGGGCCGCGGGAAGGCGTCACAGTACAGTAGAGTTGTCGTTGGGATCAAATGTGGATCGAGCACGCTGCCGGCGGCCTCTCCTCCGAGCTGCACTCCGCTTTCGAGCAAAAGTTCTCGCGAGCCCTGCCACCACCGATCGGACTTGTCGCGAAACTCGGCGAAAGCCAATTTATGGCTTACCGAGGTGGTAAACGCTTCGGCCCATCGGTCCAGTAGCTCTCGGCCGTTGGTCAACGTTTTCCGGCCGTGGGCGCTGTATATATAGCCACTCGCGACCAGCTCATTCAGCACGATCTGGGTGGTTCCAAGAGATACGCCGCTCCGATCCGCAATCGACCGCAGGGGAAGCGTGAGCGTATCCGGCCAGCTCAATACTGTGAACAGCACCTTTGCGCCTGCGGTGCTGAAGGCACGGGGTGCCCGCCGGGACGGTTTGGGCTGAGGTTCACGAGGGCGGTTGCCGACGATGTTGATCAGCAGCGAAGGCCAACGGATGGACAGATTTCCGGCAAGGTCTACGAAGTCGACCTCGCTTCGTCTTAGTACATCTGCAGTTGCTCTGGATACATACGGCGTAATAAGTAGTAGTGGGAGCTTCGTGGGCGGAAGTGCTTTGGCATTCGCGCTCGACAGGCGAGGTCTAACTTCGACAGCGTAATCGCGATGACCACGCGCCCCGGCGTCGAGCCGTGCGACCAGGTCGTAGTGGCTATCCGGGCTATCCAGCCGTCGCTGGCCAACCCGCAGAGCGATGCCGTGCTCTTGAAGTACCGGCATCGCTTCATGTAGGAGCTTGTTCACTTCATGTTGATGTTCATCGGTAGTGAACATACTGAAATTATGAACATATATGGCGGACGAGCGCAACTTTCCCGCCGACGAGGTGCGGTTCTTCGCCTCCGCGCGTTCGGCGGGCAAGACGCTGCCGTGGCGCGGCCGCGAGATCGTCGTGGAGGACACCGAGACCGCCGATCCGTCCGGCTTGGACGTCGCGCTGTTCTCCGCTGGAGCCACCATGTCCCGGGTGCAGGCCCCGCGTTTCGCGGCGGCCGGTGTCACCGTCATCGACAACTCGTCGGCTTGGCGCAAGGATCCCGAAGTCCCGCTGGTGGTCAGCGAGGTGAACCCGGAACAGACGCGCAACCTGGTCAAGGGCATCATCGCGAATCCGAACTGCACCACCATGGCGGCCATGCCGGTGCTCAAGCCGCTGCACGACATCGCGGGTCTGCGCCGCCTGATCGTGTCCAGCTACCAGGCGGTGTCCGGCAGCGGTCTCGCCCTGTTCATCTCGGGCGACAATCTGCGGAAGGGCGCCGCCCTCAACACGATTCAGATCGCCGAGGTCCTGCTCAGCAACCGCTGAATCACTCGCGCGACTCCTAGCTCAGTGGTACCATATTTCGTACGACAGGCTGGGAGGAACGATGGCTGCGGCGATTTCCGTGAGTGAAGCACGCAAGAATCTATTTCCCCTGGTCAAGCAGGTCAATGAGGATCACGACACGGTAGAGATCGTGTCGAAAGGGGGGAATGCCGTGTTGATGTCCAAGGAAGATTACGACTCGCTGATGACGACCGTGGAGTTGTTGAGTGGGCGCGACGGGGCGCGCCTACGGCGGTCGATCCAGGAACTCGAAAGCGGCGGCGGCGCTGAGCGCGACCTCATCGAATGAGAGTCGTCTTTTCCGAATCCGCGTGGGAGGAATACTCGGCGTGGCTTCAGCGCGACCGCGTTGTGCTGAAGAAGGTCAATGTGCTGATCAAGGCCATCCTGACCGATCCGTTCGAGGGCATCGGCAAGCCCGAGCCCTTGAAGCACGACCTGGCGGGTTACTGGTCACGTCGGATTACGCAGGAACACCGCATCGTCTACCGAGTGGTGGATGATGCGATCTGGATCGCCAAGGTCGGCAAGCACTACGAATAGCGCTCGGAAGGCACTTTTCGGCTGGTCACCCCGGCGGTAGGGGCGCTGTTCGCCGCGCCCGTGCCGATCGTCTGGATGCGCGGCGACGTCAGTCGTCATCTCGGGCCGGTGCGAAATATGTTCGCCTGCGTGGCCGCAGCGCTGTTAGCCTGCGGCGATGGCTAACCCTCATCCCCACGTGTATCTCGGCGACCGAATCGTTGCGGCCGATGCAGCCACGGTCGGAGTCGCGTCGTCGGCGGTGTTGTACGGACTGAGCGTCTACACCGTCTTCCCGGTGCACGTGGACGGGGCAGCACGGACGGCGTTTCGGCTGGAGGACCATTTTCGGCGGCTCGAGGAGTCGTGCAAGATCATCGGGATCGATCGGTTCGCCGTTGAGTGGGATTTCGCCAGGTTTCGCGCTGCCGTCGTGGAACTGGTGGCGGCGAACGCCCCGGACGAGGACGTCTTCGTGCGGGCGACAGTGCATGTGGTCGAACCCATTCCGGGCACTCGGGTGCGTGGCTGCGCGATCCAGGTGAGCATTTTCGTCTACGACGCGGTGCCGATCGTCCCGCAGGACGGGATGCGGCTGAAGTCAAGCCCGTGGCGGCGCATTCCGGACAACGCCATCCCATCCCGCGCCAAAGTCAATGGCGCGTACGTGAATTCGGTCCTGGCCAAGCAGGACGCGATCGACAGCGGCTACGACGACTGCGTCTTCCTCGACGGCAACGGGCACGTCTGCGAACTCAGTGCGGCGAATATCTTCCTCGTCCGGGGCGGCACGCTGATCACCCCGGACGTGTCCTGCGACATCCTCGACGGCATCAACCGCAGGACCGTGCTCACTTTGGCGGCCGAGGACGGCATTCCGGTGGTCGAACGCACCGTGGACCTCACCGAGCTGTACATCGCCGACGAAGTCTTCGTCACCGGAACCTCCTCCGGGGCGGCCCCGGTCGTCGAGGTCGACGGTCGCCTGATCGCCGATGGCACACCAGGGCCGGTCTCGCAGGCGCTACGCAAGCGCCACTACGCCGCGCTGCGCACCGACGACCTGCACGGATGGGTCACGAATCTGTCCGCTTAGACAAGCAGTCCGGTGCGAACCGGTCGGCGGGAAGAACGGGTCAGCCAAGGGGCAACGAACGCGCGGGCTGCGCCGATCGGCCCGAGGTGCGCAGGCAGTGACTCGAGGGGGAACCGCTCAGGGATGCTGGTGCGCGCGTCGGGGCCGAGGTAGGCCGGGATTTCGTAGCCCGGCGGGGTGTCCGCGAGCGGCAGGTCAACGGGCGCGCCCAGGGTGGCATCGCTCAAAGGACGCCCTTGGTGCGTCGGGCGGGGCCGAGGTACGCCGGGATTGCGCAGGCCAGCAAGGTATCTGCGAACGGTAGGTGCAACACGCCCAGGGGTGATACCGGATCAGCGGATGCCCGGGGTGCGTGGGTCGGGCCCGAGGCAGGCCAGGATGGCGCAGCCCGGCGGGGTGTCCGCGAATGGCGGGTTCAACGGGTGATTCAGGCAGGCGAAGACGTTGCAGCCCGGGTAGGCGGCGGGCCCGAGGCCGAAGACCGCGATCAGGATGTCGTTGTCGACGAAGCGGCGGGGGTCCAGCCGCAGCGGCGGCTCGATGTAGGGGCCGGGGTCGGGTACCGGCCGCTCGTCGAACGCGTCGAATAGTTTGCGGAAGAACTCGTAGGGCAGTTCCTGGGTGTTCTGAATGATCCCGCTCACGCCCTGGCTGCTGACATTGCCGAAGACGCCGGTCCACACCACCGTGAGGTCCAGGCTCGGAATGATGAAGGCGTTCTGCATCCCCAGCCCCGCCATCGAGTACACGTCGCCGGGCAGGAAGTCCGCGGTCTCGGCGCAACCAGGCCCGAGCCAGTACAAGTACCCGTAGCACGGGTTCGCCGGCGAGGGCGTGCGCGCTTTCCGCAGATACTCGGCGGAGACGATGCGCTGGTCACCCCACTGTCCCTCGTTGCTCGCCAGCAGGCCGAGCTTCGCGAAGCCCTTCGGCGGAATCATCAGGTGTGCGTAACCATAGGTGTGCCCGGAGCGGTCGCGGGCCCAGTAGTAGTCGCCGCGCTGAATGCCGAGCGGATCGAACAATTCCCGCTGCGCGAATTGTTGCACTGGTTCACCGACGGCGAGCTCGAGCACGTAAGCCAGCAGGTCGACATTCCGCTGGCTGTAGGTGAATACGGTGCCGGGCGGATTGTCCAGCGGCACGCCGAGCGCCTGCACCGCGCTGTTCGGGTCGATCGGGATCACGCCGGTGATGCCCTCGGTCACCACTCCGACCCGCATGCCCGACGTCTCGGTGAGCAGATTCTCCACGGTGATCGACCGGTGCGCAGGTCCACCGAGCTCGGCGGGCAGATACCGGTCGATCGGCGCGTCGAGTTCTAGTTTGCCTTGGTCCCAGGCGATTCCGGCGAGCACGGAGACGACGCTCTTGGTCGCGCTCCAGATGTTCCACGCGACGTGATCGGTCTGATCGTTCGTCAGCCCCTCACCGATCAGGCAGTTGTGCCGGAACACCTGCACGTTGAACCGGTTTCGCCAGGCCGCGAACCGCAACGCTTCGTGCAGCCGCCCGGAATCCAATCCGACCTGCTCCGGCGCCGCCCGTTCCAGGTCACGGCCAGAGGTAATCGCGCACCGAACCTCATCGTCGGGCGCGGCGTACGCACTCCCGGCGAGTAGATTGCCCGCTACCAGCGAGACCGCCACGATTCCCGCTAGGAATCCACCGAAACGCCCCATGCGCAAAGGCTAGCGCTCCCGGGTGTGATCGTACGGTCAACAGGCGGGATGAAGCGGCGCGGAACTTGCCGAGTCAGGGAGGCCGCGGCGCGGCGAGTTAGTCCTATCCACGTGGTCGCGTACGCAGCGCGTACAGCACGGCGCCAACGGCGAGGGTGCCGAGTCCGGCGAGGACGGAGCTGATCGGAAGCGAGAATCCGACGATGACGCAGCCCGCCGCGCCGACGACCGGAATCCAGCGCGGTGGACGGTTTTCCTCGGCGGTCAGAGTCGCGGCGGAGACATTCGCGATCAGGTAGTAGACGAGCACCGTGAACGAGGAGAAGCCGATCGCCGCACGCAGATCGAAGACCGCGGCGACCACCGCGACGACCGCGCCCACCACCAGTTCCGCGCGATGCGGCACCCCGAACCGCGGATGCACCGCAGCCAGCGCACCCGGTAGGTAGCGATCCCGAGCCATCGCGAGCACTGTGCGGGACACACCGAGAATCAGCGCGAGCAGCGATCCGGCCGCCGCGAGCACCGCACCGATCCGCACCACCGGGGCCGCCGCGGGGACGCCCGCCGCGGTGACCACTTTCGCCAACGGGTCGGTTGCGTGGGCCAGCCCGGCGGAGCCGAGCACGCTCAGCGCCGCGACGGCCACCAGCAAGTAGACCGCGAGCGCGAGCCCGAGCGCGATCAGGACGGCCCGGGGAATGGTCCGCTCTGGTTCTCGCACCTCCTCGCCGAGGGTGGCGATGCGCGCGTATCCGGCGAACGCGAAGAACAGCAGCCCCGCCGCCGTGAGAACGTCACGTGGACCGATCCGATCGGGCAATGCCATTGCCGCCGAATGCGTTCCGAACAACCCTGCCACGACCACCAGCGCGAGCACCGCGAGCACCGCCGCGACGAGCACCCGAGTGGCCACCGCCGATTTCTGCACCCCCGTGTAGTTGACCGCGGTAATCGCAACCACCGCGCCAACCGCCACCGCATGCGCCTGCTCAGGCCAGGCATAACTGCCGACCGTCAACGCCATCGCCGCACAGGAGGCCGTCTTTCCCGCGACGAATCCCCACCCGGCGAGATAGCCCCAGAACGGCCCGAGCCGTTCCCGCCCATACACATATGCCCCGCCCGAAACGGGATACCGCGCCGCCAGCCGCGCCGACGACATCGCATTGCAGTACGCGAGCAGCGCCGCCACCGCGAGCGCGAGCAGCAACCAACTCCCAGCTGAGGCCGCCGCCGGCGCCAGCGCCGCGAAGATACCCGCTCCGATCATCGCCCCGAGCCCGATGATCACCGAATCGGTAAGCCCGAGCCTGCGGTGCAAGCTCCCATCCTGCGACGCCATGCGGTGCATCCTCCCGTACTCCCTGCGTCCACGCAGGCCGGGGCAACAGACGTCGCAACCTCGATGTCCGAAGAAACGCCGGGACGGACAGGAGAATCGGCGGTACTACTCGGCGAAGCCTGGACCGGGTTCGGTCAGACGAACCGGCTCAACCTGCTGGCACTGAATAGCGTCAGCCGAGTACGTTCGTCCAGTGATTGCGTGCGACGGGCTGTGCACCGACCCTCTCGACGCGATGGAACTTCGCACCTTTCTGCGGAGATGCTTCGACGTCCCGGAGTCGGAAATCTTCGTCAGCAGCGACAACCTCGTCGACGAGGCACTCCGCGATGTTCACCGGGACGGCCCCTTCGCGGTCTTCTGCACATTCGGGCCCGTCGGCGGAGATTTCGCTGCGACGTTCTCGATCAGTTCCGCTGCGCCACCATCCGAACAGGATGCGATGGACCCCCACGAGTTCATCGACCAACTCGCAGCACACACCGGCAGCGACATTCTCTGCAACTTCGGCGACGAGCCGCAGCCATGGTTATGGACCCTCACCCGATCCCATGGCTCCCGCGTGCCGGTCCACCTCACCGAAGAATTCGATGAACTCGGCTGCAACCCTCCGTGCCATTGCGAGTACACCCATCTCGAGGTCGTGTATCCCAAGTCGTGAAATCACCGGCTGACGTTCGAACCGCCACGCCACAGAAAGTGGTAGCCCTGTAGGCCTAAGCCGAAAAGGAGAGATCGCTACCACGCCCCGGTGCGGGCGCGGTTGACGGTATCGATGCGGGATTGGAGTTGGCGCATGAGTTCGTCGGTGGGGCCGGGGGCGATGCTGAAATCGTTGTCGTCGTGGTTGAACAGCAGGTAGCGGCCGTCGGTGGGGTAGTCGAGCCAAATGAAAGCGTGGCCGTCGGTGGTGGGGCGGGCGTCGTAGGCGGCGCCTGGGTAGACGGTGATTTCGCCGGTGCTGGCGCGGGGACGTCGGAGGAACCGGTTGAGTTCTTCGACGGGCGATAGCCGGGTCGGGTGGCGGGAGTACACCGGCTGGTCGAGGTCGGAGCGTCGCGCCGTGAAGGGGTAGTGACTTCCGCCTTGGCAGCGTGGCAGTTTCGCCGCGATCTGGGCGACCAGCATGTGCACGCCGCACTGGGTGATGACCACGTCGCGACCGTGCTCGCGATCTGGGCCGGGCAACTGCTGCGCGATCGTGGCGACCTGACCTGCGAGACCTGCGTGGATGCGCACCACCTGTGCGTGCTTCGGGCCGTGGAAACCGTGGATCTCGATTCGTACCCGCGGTTCCAGCAATGTGGTCAGTGCGCGGTGAAGTCGTTCGTCGAAGACTTGTTGCAACCGCTGTGCCATGCGGGCGCGCAGCCGCTCGTAGTCGTCGCGGTGTTCCATGAACTCCGGGCGGTAGCTCAATGGATACGGCAGCCGGTCCCGTCCCATCGCGGACACGGCGAGAGTGAACGCGAAACCATCCAGCTGCCAGCAGTTTTCGCTCATCCGCCGATGACGCCGCCCGGCGGCAGCACGCGTGGCTGCTCGCCGAGCAGTTCGGTGGTGCGGTCCTGGACGAGGTAGTCGGGCGTCTTGTGCTCCTCGTCGTCTTCCCCCTTGCCGCGCGCGGCTGCGGGCATACCGAATCCGGGCATGCCCGGTCGCCCGGCCTGCGGATTGCCCGTCCTGGTTGGCGTGGCACTCGGGACGGTCGGTCCGGTCGGCTTGCCGGGAACGCTCTTGCCCGGGCCAGGGGTGTTGGTCGGCATACCCGGGATGCCCGGTGAACCGGGGCTCGCTGTGTTGAGGTGCGGTGAGCCGGGGCTCGGTGTGTTCGGGCGGCCGACCGGGTCCTCCAGGAAGCTCTGGGGAACGGTCTGCGGCGCGCTGGTGTTGGCCGGATTCGTGTCGGGCTGGTTCGCGTTCTGGTCGTTGGTGTTCTGCGCAGTGGTGCTGTCGGGGTCCCCGGGCTGTTGGGCGGTGGGATCGACTCCCTCCGGATCGGCACCGGACGGATAGCTCGACGTGGGATTGCCATCAGGAACTGGGCCGGACGGGTAGCTGGGCTGCTCGCCGGACTTGCTGACCGGGTTGTACGCCTCCGGCAGCAGCGGCGTTCGCCCGTCGACCTTCAAGACACCCGGCTGGTAGATCGTGCTCATCACGTCCTGGGCATGCGCCTCAGCCTCATTCGCGCGATGCTTCGACAGCTTCAGCACGCCGTTGCCCGGTACATGGCCCATGAACTCGCCGAGGGTGTTCACATTCTCCGGCGGCGCGACCGAGCGCTTGGCCTGATCGAGGTAGCCCTGCATGAGGTCGATGCCGTTCGCGACCATCTGGAAGCTGACAGTCAACTTCTCGAACTCGTCCGAGTAGGTGCGGGTGGCCTCCATCGCGGCGTTGGCGGCTCTACCGGTCCACATTGTTTCGATGTCGTAGTCGACGCCCGCGCGGAAAGCGTTGATCGCGTTCGTGGCTTGCTCGGTGAGTCGCCGCCAACCGTCGGCACCCGCGTTGATATCGCCCTGCTCGACGCCCTTGGTCACGCCATGGCCGTTCAGCGCGATCCAAATCTGTTCGTGCGACCAAGTTTCGAATGCCTCCGGCGAGAGGACCTTGTTCGGCGCCGGCTGATGGTACTGCGGATCGAGCTTGCCCCACTCGTTCTCGATGATCTGCCGATCGGATCTCCAGTAATCATCGGCGTCGTTGCGGAGATTGGAATCCCGGTCGTTGTTTTGATTCGACTGGGTGTGCGCATCTACGACGATACCCGCCCCGGGACCGGCGACGACATTGATGACGCCCTTGGCGACGTCGAGCGGGTTGACCATCAGCGCACTTCCTGTGTCAGCGTGTTCATCCGGCTGCCCGCCGCCTCATCGGTGGACTCGAGCTTGCCGATCGCGGCGGCGTAGGTGTCGTGCATCAGTTGGACGACCTCGATGTGCTGTTGCAGGCGGGCGACGGCCGAGTCGTTGGGATCGTGCGAGTCGCCACCAGCAGCCTTCTTCTCGAATTTCGACTGGATGATCTTTGCGGAGGGGAGATCGCCGTAACCTGCGAGGTAGGCGAGGGCCTGCGCGCCTTCCTTCATGTCTTCGAGCGCCGCGACCAACGTCTGGCAGCGAAGCCGCAGGGCATCACCGATCCCCTCTTCCATCCTGAATTCGCCGCTTACCGCCTGCTGTTTGAGTTGCTGCCAGCGTTGCAACTCACTCTGCATGTTGTCCGCCATGTTGTTCTCCCCGCACAGATCTGAAGCCGTGCTCGTCGAGCCCGCAGTGGGTCACTTCGGTAAGTGTGGTTCAAGATCCTTCGCGTGCTGGACCGCAAGTTCGCATCGGTCACGAGTGATCGGTTGGGACGCGCGCCAGGCCGCACTGATCACGAACATGCCCTGCGCCGCAGGTATCGCTACTCGACAGACCTCACCTCGGGTGTCAATCTTGTCCTGATGGATCAGCCCAGTTCGCGGGCCGATCATTACGTCCCGAAAGCCGGTTTCTCTCTCATTGGCTCGGGTCTCCTGCACTGTGTGGCTGGAAGACGCTACCGACAGGAAGTACGGGAGCTCGATCGAAGACCACTTGCAGATTCGCCATGACGACGGACCCTCTGCGGGATCTGTCGTCACGCTCTTTGTTGCGGGGTCGACCCTGTTTGCGCGTAATACGTCGTCGCTGAGTTGTGTACAGGGGTTGAAAATATGAGGGCTATCTGCCGCCGCGCTGGTCGTAGTCGCGGTGCCGTCCGTGACCGTCCCGCAGCCAGTAGCGAGCGCCAATACAGCGGCACCACCGAGCACAGTGCATAGGACGTCAGCGGTGCGCATAGCTCTCCCAGCGTCGGCGTCGGATTTCCCCGTCACAACTATAGGACGCGGCGAGCCCCGCCTTGGTTCCATCTGATTCGGCATCGCGCCCCGGCATTCGCCGCACACCTGCTTGATTCCGCATAGGTCAGGACCTGAGCAGGTGCGCGAGCCTTGCGAGAGTGCTGAGGGTCAGGGCTGGAGGAAGAGTCTTTCGCACGGAAGGCGCGGTAGACCTGTTGTGTCGCCTGCGATTACGGCTACTGCGTCGGCGTGGTGGCGAGCCTGATGGTCTTGGATGAACAGGAGTGCGGCCGTGAGGCAGGCGGCGAAATCGAATCGGGCGCCGTGTAGGAAGACGCTGAGGTGTACGTCTGGTTCCTCAGGGAGTGGAGAGGCGTTCGCGGCGGTCACTGCTCCTCGCTCCATCGCACTGCCTCGGAGTCGATGATCCGGTCCGGCAGGGGGAGCAGGTCTGCGCGGTCGTCTTCCACGCGGACGCCGGTCCACGGGCAGTGTCCGCCATCGGTTCGCTCGTGTGCGGCGAGCTTTCCGTCAACGAGTGGAACCCAGATCGCGCAGTGTCGCGACGGGCAGGCGACCTCGGTCAGCGTGTTGGTGAGTGGATCGAATTTGCCGAAGCCGCAATGCGACCACATGACCCACGGCCCACACTCGCAGTCACGCATGCGCCACCGCCCGTCCCTGCCCTGGCCCGGCGCATGCCCGGATCGCCGCGAGTACGACCAAACCCGATGGACGGTATAGGCAACGCGGTGGCTCAACCCACCGCCTGAACGACGCGCCTTGATCTGCAGGCGAAGGAAGCGCGATGGTGCCTCCTTCACGTACGACAGAGACATTGAGGCGGAACAGCTCTGCGAAGAGGCTGACCTCATCCGGCAAGTCCGGACGGATTAGATAGGTCCACCTGGCAGAGCGGGGATGGGCGAGGACCGCTCCGAGCTCCGCCGCCCGACATTGCATTTCGAGCTTGACGGCCTGGCCCAGATGTGCGGGCATCATCAAGGCCCACACGTGTGTGGCGGGCATGATGATGCGACCCAGCTGTGGTGGGTCGATCACGGCGGGCAGGTCGCACACCCGTCGATAGAAGTGACACCGAGTCGCGGGTGTATCCCCAAAAGGTATGTGGTCCAACGGTTAAGCCCCTGATTGTGTCGAGTGGGTGAGGCAAGTTCGCCCGATCGTCCTGCGGCCGTTGGTAAATGCTGAGCTCAAGAGCCTGGGCAGAACCAACGCGCTCGGGCCGAACCTGCAGTCAGGAGACAGCGCATACGGCCAATGGGCAACGGATTCTGGGAGATTCAAAGAAAGAAGCCCAATAGCCCAGCGGAAGACCCATGCCTTGCCGCAGACTTGCCCAGAGCACGGCCAACCCGCAGTTCAGAATTCGCCCGGTTCACACCCAGATGGAGCGCCCGCGATGTCCGAGATCGAATCCACTGTCGCCCGACGGCAACTCGGTCGATACCTGCGAGAACTCAGGCTTCAGTCCGGCATGACGATCGCCGAAGCCGCCGAGCTGATCGAGCGAGGGTCGAGCACTCTCCAACGGCTGGAGAAAGGCACCGCCGACCGGGTCCGTGTCCACGATGTCGAGGCGCTGTGCCGCATCTACGGAGCTGACGAGATCATGACCGCCGCTCTCATCGGCTTGGCGAAGCAGGCCAAGGTCAAGTCGTGGTTCCATGAGTTCGGCGATCTGATCCCGGAAAACTTCGACGTGTACGTGGGACTCGAAGCAGCAGCGAGAAGTCTGACCTCGTACCAGGTCGAACTCGTTCCTGGACTGCTCCAGACAGCCGAGTATGCCCGTGCCGTCATCCGGATGGGCGTGCCGGATGAGACAGACGACGACCACGAACGCCGAGTCCGGATGCGAATGCAGCGGCAGGTGCTCATCACTCGGAAAGCGCGGCCCGCAACTATCGACATCGTGCTGCACGAAACCGTTCTGCGTCGGGTTATCGGCAACAACAGGGTCATGGCAGCACAGTGTCGACACCTTGCCGACCTGAGCACGAAGCCGAACATCACCATCCGGGTACTCCCGTTCTCCGCCGGAGTGCCGGGCGGCAAGCTCACCGGGCCGTTCATCATCCTCGGCTTCGGTAACGATTCGAAAGGCGGCGAAGCTGAGCCAAGGGTCGTGTACGTCCCGAGCTTCGTCGGAGACATGTACTTGGAGAAGGAACAAGACGTTCGTCGGTACGATCAAGCGAATGAGGCAATCCAGCAAGCTGCGCTGGACGTCGTGAGCAGCAGGAATCTGCTGCGGCAGGTAGCGAGGGAGTTTGAGCGTGAACGTTGACCTATCCAAGGCGAACTGGTTCAAGAGCAGCCGGAGCGATGCCACAAAGGAGTGCGTCGAGGTCGCGTTCCTCGATGAAGACTTGATCGGGGTCCGTGACTCGAAGAACCCCAGCGGCCCGGCTCTTGTCTTCGCGCCTGGTGAGTGGGACGCGTTCACTGCGGGCGTGATCGGCGGCGAGTTCGACCGAAGGTAGCACGAAGTCGAAAAAGGCCCTCCTTCATTGCAACACGGGAGATGGAACGTGGACGTTGACGTAGCAAAGCCGACGTGGTTCAAGAGCAAGCACAGCGAGAGCGGTTCCCAGTGCGTGGAGGTCGCGTTTCTCGACGCGGGCATGATCGGCGTCCGCGACTCCAAGAACCCCACCGGCCTGGACTTGGTGTTCACCCCCGGCGAGTGGGATGCCTTCACGGCAGGCGTCATCGACGGTGAGTTCAACCGCACGTAGCAACATGCCGAGACGGTCCTGCCCTCAGCGGTTTCGAGGGCAGGACCTTTCGATACGCAGACCAGACATTGGTCCGGTCGTCGTCAGTGACTTCGCCAGCGGCGAGGTATTCCCGATTACCTGCCGGATGGTGCTCGACCGGCGTTAGCATCCATGCGTATGGGTATCAAGCATGGACTCTTGCGCTCTGCGGTCACCGTATTCATATGCGCCGGTGCGGCTTTGGTTGTGCCTGCCACTGCCAGCGCCGAACACGCAGGTGAACCATGCCAGCCAGGTCGGTCGAACCAGCCGCCGCGTTCGTGTGTTCTGACACCGGTCGATTTCGCTCCGGCATGGACGCTCGGGAACGGTGTCTGCGCCGGTCTGCTGTCGGCACACGGGCAAGCAACCGACGGCCCCCTCTACCAATACTCCGCTAACGCTGGGGCCACACACTCCATAGAGCTTCGCCTCAGTACCGGGATCGGTCTGGAGCCTTTGTCGGCGGGGCCGGTGCTCGGCTGTGCAGTCACTGCCATCGTCGACTGGCACAACCTCGACACTGGCGGCACCGGCTCGGTCAGCCAGTACGTGGATCCTTTTGCCTGCCAGAAGTTCACGCCGGGTTGCTACCAGCACGCCGGACCGACCATTCACATGGGCACTGGCCCAGGGCGTGTCCGGCTCACCCTGCGGACCGATCATCCGAACATCCCGTCAACGATCGAGATAATCGTGCCCTGACCGAACAAGCATCGTTCGGCAAGCGCCGCGAGAAATCCGGGTTCAGCGGGCGACGGGTGGGGCTGATCGTGCCGGTGCCTCCAGTTCGCGTACGACCTCGACGCTGAGGAATTCAGGAGCTTTGATCACCTTGCGAAGCATGAAGCGGATGAACGGCGGCATGTCGGTGGCGTTCTCGTCCCGGTAGACGCGGGGAGTGCCGACCGCATAGTGCCTTCGCCTGGATTGGAGTTCGCAGCCGTCCGCGGCGAGGACATTGCGCACCCAGTCCGCGTTCGATCCGTACGTCAGCGCGATCACGTAGCCGTCTCCGCGGCGGAAGGCCCACAGCGGTGTCCGGAAGACCCGGCCCGACTTGCGCCCGCGGTGGATCACCACCGCCCATCCCGGCGCCCACGGGGCGATGAACTTGGTGACCCGATTGAGCCCGATCTTGTTGGCTCGGGCGATCCATCGTGGAGCTGGCATCAAAAACTCCTCACTTGTTGAGTTTCTCTGTCGAGCCTAAGTCGAGTGAAGCCAGAAAGTCAACGCCTGTAGAATTTCGGGCACTATGCCTCCGATCGGACGACGCCCCGGCAAGACCGACACCCGCGATGTGCTCGTAGAGACCGCACGCCGCAAGTTCGCCGAATCCGGTTACGACAAGACGACCGTGCGGGACATCGCGGCGGCCGCCGGAGTCGACCCGGCGCTGATCCGGCACTATTTCGGCAACAAGGCCGAACTTTTCCGCGCCACTATGGGATGGCCGTTCGAGCCCGCAGACCTCGCCGCGCGGATCATCGACGGTGCGAGCGGCGGGATCGGTGACCGGCTGACGCGGGTGTTCTTCGAGGCATGGGAACAGCCGGAATCGCGCGGCCCGCTGCTGGCTATCCTGCGGGGCGCGGCGACCCATGAGGAGTCCGCCGGCCTGGTCCGGCAATTCATCCAGGGCCAGCTGTACGCGCAGCTCGCCTCCGCCCTGCCCGGTCCTGACGCCGAACTCAGGATCGATTTGGCGATGGCCCAACTGCTCGGCATCGCCTACCTCCGCCATGTCCTGAAGGTCGAGCCGATCGCCTCGGAATCGCTCGGCGAGCTGATTGCCCGGGTCGCGCCGGTGGTCACGGCGCATCTGACCGGTTAGTCCGCCGGACTCCCAGGTCACCGCACAAGACAGCGTTCCGGCGACGGCGACCGGAGCAGACAAAACACCGCCAGGTCGCAAGACCTGACGGCGCTCAGCTTGTCGGACGCCACGCCAACGTCACGACTCGAGTCGACGTCCCACAAGCGCCTCTCGGCGAGTGGTCGCTCGAAGCGACGAAGGGTGCGGCCCGGGGCTGTCCGGACGTCGACAGGGAGCTTCAACCACCCGTCGCCGGAACCTATTCCGCCGCGAATTTGTGATGCCGGCCACTGCGCCGAGCCCTACTCGTTTCGCGCGTGCGTTGACAGGGCCGATTCGGACGCCCTCGCCACGGCCATGTCGATCTCCTGGATCTGGAGCGTCACGCCGTCCGGATCGACGACCCGCAGGCTGCGACCGAAGTCCTCGTCGAAGATCTCGTAGTCGTAACCCTGCTCGCGCAATCGGCTGCCGACCACTTCCAGCTTCTCGTCGGTCGCGAACCCGAGTTCGACCGATCCGGCCGGGCGTCCCTTCGACACCGTGAAGTCGTGCAATCCGACCGCCCCGGCATCGGCCGAAAGTTGCGCCCAGATATCGAGACTCGCGTTCGAATCGAACACGAGCCCGAGACCGGCGTAGAACTTACGGCACGCTTCCACATCCGAGACGTACCTGATGGGCAGGACAGTCAGCATTTCTCACTCCTTCTTGGAACGGATGCGACCGAGTATGGATAGACGCCGCACGTCGCGACCCTTTTCCGCAGGGCATGAGCCGGGATCCGACACATAACGCGCTCGATACGACGGATTCCGTCATGGTGGCGATCGCAGGGGCGCCGAACGGATCGTGGTTGCCGCGTCACTGCGCGGGCAGGCCCGAGAGCACCCGATCAGGGCGACACCTGTCGGCGAAGTCTTCGAGCGGGAAGCTGGGCGACGGTTGTCGTAGACCTGGCCGAGCGGGCGGCCAGGTTCGTTCATTTACAGCAGGCCCCACCAGTAGAGCAGGCTGGCCAGAATCCAGACCACCACGGTTTCCATCGTCGCTCCCAATCTCCTTGGCGCACTTGTCTCCATCATCCCGCGATCGCGGCGGTGCGGTAGGGGCTTGCCGCGTCACCACTTGGTAACGCTCCGCTACCTGCGGATTTGATCTTGCAAGGTGTTCTTAAGGGTGCGCCAAGCCCGCGCTTGCATTCTTGGTCTCGCGGGGAGATAGCCCCCACCGGGGGGTTGGGAAACCGGGGAGCGACCTGTCTCGAGGGGTGACAGGTCGGCCTCGGGGGTGGTGTCCGCCGGGCCGGTCTACGAGGGGTGGCCGGCCCGGTGGGCATGAGGTGCGGAGCGGTCGCTCGCGCTGGCTCTTCCTGGAGCTGACCGGCAACCAGACCGTCGTTGCGGCTGCCGAAGGTAACCCACGGGTGTGCGGCACCGGACCCGACGCGGGGAAGGGGCGGCCGGGCTGATGCTGAGCGTGATCGGTCCGGCCGACCGATCTGGAACCTGTTCTAGACAGTTTCAGTATTTTGTCTTACTGTCGATACATGGTGAACGTTGCGTATCGGGCGGTTCCCGTTCTCGAACTTCGGTCCGGCCCCACCTGGGTGTCGCCGTGGGGGACGTACGCCGCGCTGCGCGAACAGGACCCGGTGCATCACGTCGTACCGGCCGCGCGACCGGAGAACGACTACTGGGTGCTCACTCGGCACGAGCACGTCTACGCGGCGGCGCGCGACAGCGAGACCTACTCTTCGCGCGACGGACTCACTGTGGAATACGGCGAGCTCGACGAACTCGGTCTGACCGACAATCCGCCGCTGGTGATGCAGGACCCGCCGCAGCACACCGACTTTCGCAAACTGGTCGCTCGCGGGTTCACACCGCGCCAGGTGGAGGAGGTCGAACCGGTGGTCCGCCGATTCGTGCGCGATCGGCTGGACGACATAGCGGGCCACGGCGGTGGCGACATCGTCGAGCAGCTGTTCAAGCCGCTGCCCAGCATGGTCGTGGCGCACTATCTCGGCGTGCCCGTGCAGGACCGGGCGAGGTTCGACGGGTGGACCGACGCCGTCGTCGCGGGCAGCATCGACCGTGCGAACACCCGAGCTCGTGCGGCGTCGGCGGAGATGATGGGGTACTTCGCCGAGCTGATCAAGCGCCGTCGCACCGATCCCGGTGACGACACCGTGTCGCTACTCGTCCAAGCGGGAATGGCCGCCGACGATACGGACATGCGCGGACTGGTCCAAGTCCTGGCCTACACCTGGACCATGGTCGCAGGCGGGAACGACACCACGACGGGCCTGCTCGGCGGCGCGGTGCAACTGCTGCAACAGCATCCGGACCAGCGCGCCGCCCTCGCCGCCGACCCGGACCGGATTCGTGTCGCGGTGGAGGAATTCGCCCGGCTGACCTCGCCGGTGCAGGCGCTGGCGCGGACCACAACGCGCGATGTGGAGCTGGCCGGAAAGACGGTGCCGGCCGGACGCAAGGTCCTGCTGGTGTTCGGGTCCGCCAACCGGGACGAGCGGGCGTTCGGCCCGGACGCCGCCGCCCTCGACATCGACCGGAATCCGCAGCGCATTCTTACGTTCGGGCATGGGCCGCACCATTGCCTCGGCGCGGCCGCCGCCCGGATGCAGGCCCGCGTCGCGCTCGAGGAACTGCTCGACCGGTTCCCCGAGTACGTGGTCGACATCGACGCGGTCGAGTACGCGAACGGTCCCTACGTCCGCAGGCCGACCACCGTGCCGTTCCGGTGCGCGGCATGAGCGGTGACTGGCTGGCCGACGGACGCGCCGAGTTGGCCGGTGAGCGCATACTCGACGCGGTCCGCGCGCTGTTCATAGACAACGGGGTCAGCGGAGTGGGAATGGCCGAAGTCGCGGAGGCCGCGGGCTGTTCCAGGGCGACGCTGTACCGCTACTTCGAGAATCGACAGGCGCTCTACGTCGCCTTCGCGGGGCGCGAGGCGCGTCAACTGGTCCAGCGGGTATGGCTGGAACGGGCGGTCTCGGCAAACGTGACGCCGGAGGAGCAGCTGCTCGATACGTTGACCGCGCTGCTCGCCGAGGTGCGCAAAACGCCGCATCTGGCGGTCTGGTTCGAACCGGCCAACGCGGGAATCGTTGCCCAGCTGGCGAATTCACCGGGTGTGGTTGACGCGCTCGCCACGGACTTCGTCGCCGGATTCCGTCCCGAACTATCCGCACAGGCGGCCGAGCGTGTGGGCCGGTGGGTGGTACGCGCGATGGTATCGCTGCTGACCTTGCCCGGCGCGGGCGAAGACGAGGAACGCGCCATGCTGCTTACCTTCGTGCTGCCTTTCTTGCTCGACGGTCGGACGGTGATCGACTGACGGGGCGGCGATGTAGCCCGCGAAGTCGCTCTCGTGCAGGACATTCGCGCTCGATTCGTTCGAGCGCAAGTGCCCGTGCTCATAAACTGCTGGACGCGCCAGAGAGCTTCGTCGGGGCTAGCCGACAGTCACCCCCGAGTAGTCGGGCAGGTCGTAGGACTCGGTCTTGCTGAGCATCCGCATCATGAGCGGCCGCATCGCCTTCGACATCATCAGCTTGCTGACCAGATGTCCTGCGCGAATGCCGAAGCGGGTCTTGGGCGTCATGGCGGGCAGCCCGCCCGGCTGCAACTGCTGCGCGATTTTCACGAAGGGGCGCAGCACCTCGTCGTAGCGGGCCAAGCCACGCTCCGGATCGGCGGCGTGCGCGGCGATCTCTCCGGCGAGGACGTACGCGCCGACCAGCGCCATGGCGGTCCCCTGCCCGGTCAGCGGCGAGCCGCAGTAGCCCGCATCGCCGAGCAGCGCCACCCGGCCCCGGACCCAGCTCGGCATGTCGATGCGCGCCAGCTCGTCGAAGTAGAAGTCCGGTGCGTCGGCCATCGCCGAGGCGATGCGATCCGACTCCCAGCCGCCTCCTGCCAGTCGCTCGCGAATGAACTGCTGCTGCGCTTCGACGTCGCGGCGCAGTGCGGGATTCGCCTCGGCCCGCATCACGACGAGCGCTTTGCATGTGCTCGGGTCGGCATCGGGACGCATGCCCAGCCCGGTGGCGCCGACCAGCGAGTGCATCGAAAACCAATGCGGCTCCAGGCTTTCCGGCCGTGGCAGGGTGAAGAAGGACATGTATCCGCCGAGGTAGGTGGCGAACTGCTCCTCCGGGCCGAACGCCATGCGGCGGGTCGCGGAGTGCAATCCGTCCGCGCCGATCACGATGTCGAACCGCTCGGTGGCGCCGGAGGCGAAGGTCACGTCGACGCCCGCGTCGTCTTGCTCGATCGCGGTGATCCACTCCCCGTAGCGGTAGTCGACGCCGCCCTCGGCGGCGAGCATATCCAGCAGAACCTGATTGAGATCCCCCCGGGTGATCTCGATTTCGGCGACCCCGCCCTTGCCGTCGAAGAGTTCCGCGGGCATGCGCAGGATCTCGCGGCCTTTGCCGTCGACGTACTTCATGCCGCGCTCGTCGAGCTGGTAATCGCGGATGCCGGGCATCATTCCCATCCGCTCGGCTACCTCGCGGCTCGGCCCGCGCAGGTCGACGGCCTGCCCGCCGGGCCGCGGCGCCGCGGCCCGCTCCACGACGGTGGCCCGGATACCCGACCGAAGCAGTTGCAGCGCAACGGCATTGCCGCCGATGCCGCCACCGGCGACGAGCACACGGACCTGGCTGATTCCGGACTTGGCACTCATGACTTCCTCGACTCCCACTACATTGCCCAAACGTCTCAGACATATGTCTAACACATATCTAGCACATTCGTCTAGGACAAACGTCTAAATCCATGGGCATAAAAGTCGAGTGGCACATGGTTGCGGAGAAGTCCGAGCGGACCCCGCAACCAGGTACCACTCGTGGAGAGGTGTTATGGGCGGTGTTGAAGGTAGGTTCGCCAGTTGGTGTGGTGGGTGATGTCGAGGGCGGTACGCGCGGCATCGTGGGTGCAGGTGAAGCCGATGACATTGCGGCCGTCGGCAAGGTCGATGCTGGTCAGCGCCATGGGGGCGGGGAGTTCGGCGAGGAAGCGGCCGAGCCCGGCCTCGGAGACGCGGAAGAGTTCCCCCGCTATCGGTGCGCCGAGGCCGGGCCCGTGCCGCACCAGTCCCGGCTTGGGCGGGGTGGTGTCCAGCGCGGTCAGGCGGTAGGCGTCGGTGGTCCTGATCTCGCCCAGGAAGCGGGCGCCGAGTTGCTCGAGCTGCCAGTGCAGCGGTTGCCCGCGCAGGTGTGCGCCGAAGACGGCGAGGTCGACGCCACGATCGACCAGCAGCGGCGCGCTCTCGCCGCCGAGCAGGCGAGCGGCCAGATCTACGGCCACTTGGTCGGCGAAGGCCGGAGTGACCAGCATGACGCCGAACGGCGCACCCTCGGCGGTCGCTGCGCCCGGGATGGCGACAGCGGCCATATCCAGCAGATTGCAGAAGTTGGTGTAGGTGCCCATCCGCCGGTTGATCCCGATCGGATCCGCTTGCACGGCAGCGATACTGGGGTGTTCGGTGGTGGTGGGCAGCAACAAGGCGTCGAAGCCGTGCAGCAGTTCGGCGGCTGCCGCTTTGGTGTGGGCGAGTGTGTCCAGGTCGGCCGCGAACGCGGAGCCGGTCTTCTCGCGCGCCGCGCCGATAATGGCGGCGACCGTGGGGTCGGCGCCTGCCGGTGCGGTGTCCAGGAACGCGCCCACCGCCGCGTAGCGTTCCGCGACGATCGCGCCGTCATAGAGCAGCAGCGCGGCGTCGAGCAGGACCGAGATGTCGATCTCTTCGGTTTTCGCGCCCGTGTCGGCGACCCCGGCGACGGTGCGGGCGAATGCCTCCCGATACGGCTCGCTGAGCGCGGCCAAGTCCTCGGCGCGCGGCACGGCGATGCGCGGCGCGAGCGGCGCGGACAGCCGGACGTCGGCGGGCCAGGTCCGGCTGCGCGGGTCCCGCGGCTCCGGCCCGGCCATCACCGCGGCGGCGGTCACGGCCAGATCCAGGTCGGCGGCGAACACCGTGATGGCGTCGTAGTCCGCACAGGCGGGCACGGTTCCATGCGCCGGGATGACGCCCAACGTCGCCTTGATGCCGACGATCCCGTGCAGCGCGGCGGGCACCCGTCCGGAACCCGCCGTGTCCGTGCCGATACCGAGGTCCGCGACGGCGAGCGCCACCGCCGCCGCGGACCCCGAGCTCGACCCGCCGGACACCAGCTCCGGGTCGAGAGCATTGCGCACCGGGCCGTACGGGCTGCGCGTGCCGACCAGCCCGGTGGCGAATTGGTCCAGGTTCGTCTTGCCCAGCACGAGCGCGCCCGCCGCGATCAGTCGCTCGATCGCCGCCGCGGTCACCTCCGGGGTGTAGGCGAACTCGGGACAGGCCGCGGTCGTCGGCAGACCGGCCACATCGATGTTGTCCTTCACCGCCACCAGTGCCCCGGCCAGCGGCAAGATCGCACCGGCGGCGAGCCGCTCGGCGACCACGGCCGCTTCGGCGGAGACCTCGCGTTCCGGCCGCAGCGTGATCCATACCTCCGGACGATCCACCTCGGCTATCCGCCGATAGGCGGCCGCGACTCGTTCGACGGGGTCGGCCGCCGTGCTGCCTAGGACGCCTGGGGACATTCAGTCGACTCCGATCACTACTAGGGGTGTGCCCGGTTCCACCTTGGCGCCGGGTGCGGTCAATACCTTCAGCACGGTGCCGGCGCCGGGGCTGTGCACGGGTAATTCGAGTTTCATCGCCTCCAGCACGGCGACCGGTGCGCTGGCCGTGAGCCGTTGTCCCGCTTCGACTTCCACCCGCCAGACATTGCCGATCATCGGCGCGGTCACCACGATCGCGTCCGCGGGCAGGCCGGCCAATGGATCGTCGACCGGTGCGGCGACGGGCGCGACGGTGGTGCGTTCGAATTCGCCCGCCGCGCGCCACGCCGCCTTCTCCTCCTCGAACGCGGCGGTCTGCCTTGCTTCGAACTCGGCGATGGAGTCGGCCTCGGCGCGCAGCAGACGCACATGGTCGGCGAGGGCGAAGCTGCCTTCGCTCACCTGCGCGTCGAACCGGCCCGCCTCGGCCGCCGCCCGGTACTCGAGCAATTGCTCCGGGCTCACCGGTTCCCAGACGATGCGATCGAAGAATCGGAACAGCCAAGGCGTGCCCGGTTCGAACGGCGCAGACTGCCGGTAGCTCGACCAGATCGGCACAGTGCGGCCGATCAACTGGTAGCCGCCCGGCGAGGCCATCCCGTAGACGCAGAGGTACTTGCCGCCGATGCCGACGGCGTCGGACGGCGTCCACGTGCGGGCCGGGTTGTATTTGGTGGTGACCAGGCGGTGGCGGGGATCGAGCGGAACCGCCAGCGGCGCACCGAGATACACGTCCCCCAGCCCGAGAACCAGGTATTCGGCGTCGAACACCGTGGTGCGCACGTCCTCGACGCTGTCGAGCCCGTTGATGCGACGAATGAACTCGACGTTCGACGGCAGCCAGGGCGCGGTGTCGCGCACACCGCTGCGATAGCGGTCGATCGCCTCGGCGATGGACGGGTCGTCGAAGGACAGTGGTAGCCGAATGGTGCGGCTCCGCACCACGAGGTCGGTGGTGGCGGGCAGCTCGAGTTCGAGGTCGGCCAGCGTGCCGAGCAGCCGATACTGTGGCAGCACCACGGGATCGAAGTGGATGTGCAGGGACCGGACACCGGGGGTCACGTCGAGAATGCCGGGAAGCCCGGCGGCCGCGAGCGCTTCGGTCAGCGCGTGCACTCGCATGCGCAACCCGAGATCGAGCACCATCTCGCCGTATTCCACCAAGACGTTGTCGTCCCCGCCGCGCAGGTAGCGCACCTGCGGACGGTCCGAGGATGCCTCGACGCCGCCAAGGATGCCGCGGTCGGCAAGGGCTGCTAGGGAATCGGGGACGAGGTCGGGCACGCGGCTGCTATTGGAGGAGCGCAATGCGGCCGCTTTGTCGTCGTCGACCGGCACGAACCGCACCGTGTCACCGGGACGGAGCTGGCCGAGTCGCCAGCGATGCGCGGACACCACCGTCAGCGGGCAGGCGAAGCCGCCGAGACTCGGGCCGTCGGGACCGAGCAGGATGGGCGTGTCACCGGAGACGTTCAGCGCGCCGACGCTGTAGGGATTGTCGTGCAGGTTGGACGGGTGCAGCCCAGCCTCGCCGCCGTCGGTGCGCGACCAGGTCGGTTTCGGGCCCTCCAGGCGGATGCCGGTGCGGTTGGCGTGACTGCCGACTCGCCACGGGTGCGTGCAGAACTGGACCATGTCGGCGTCGGTGAAGTACGCGGGCGCGGTTTGCGGACCCACCCCGACGGCGAGCTGCCAGTCGTGGGTGAATTCCGGCCGCTCGCCCAGTGGCACCGCGGCGGGCGAGCCGAGCACGTCGCCTGTGATACGGGCGATGCCGAGTACGTCGCCTGTGGCCAGCGCCTTTCCGGTGACACCGCCGAATCCGCCGAGGGTGAAGGTGGCGGCGCTGCCGTGATACAGCGGAGCGTCGATGCCGCACTGTACCGCCAGGTAGGTGCGCAGACCGGTGTCGGTGGGCGCGCCGATATCGAGCACGGCACCGGCGGGCACGGTGATGGGTTCCCACATGTCCACCGGGCGGCCGTCCACCGTCACGGGCGTCGGCGCACCGGTCACGCACACGATGGTGGTGTCGGTGAAGCGTAACTGCGGGCCTTGCAGGGTGCATTCGAGCGCGGGCACGCCGATCGGATTGCCGACCGCGGTGTTGGCGAGGGTGAACGAGAGGTCGTCCATCGGGCCGGACGGTGGAATGCCGACCTCCCACAAGCCGATTCGGCCCGGATAGTCCTGCACCGTTGTCATCGTCCCGCCGCGCAGCACGTCGATGCGGTGGCCGACCGGGCGGATCTCGGCCAGCGTGGTCGTGGTGTGCTCGGTGCGCAGCACCCGGGCGTCGTCGGCCGCCTGATGCAGTTGCGACAGATTCGTCTGCACGCCATAGATCCGCGTCGTGGCGAGCGCGGCGCGCAACGCGGCGAAGGCGTCGGCGCGGCTCGCGCCGGAGCTGATCACCTTGGCCAGCAGCGGGTCGTAGTACGGGCTGACCTCCGAGCCGGTATCGACCCACGTGTCGACCCTGGCATTGCTGGGGAACTGTGCCGATGTCACCAGCCCCGCGCTGGGGCGGTAATCGTGGCCGGGGTCCTCCGCGTAGACGCGAGCCTCCACGGCATGACCGGTGATCGGCGGCCCGCTCTCGGGCTGTTCGTCCACCATCGAGGTATCGCCGCCCGCCAACCGGAGCATCCATTCGACCAGGTCGATCCCGGTGACCGCCTCGGTGACCGGATGCTCGACCTGGAGGCGCGTATTCATCTCCAGGAACGAGGCGGTGTCATTGTCGGCGTCGTAGACGAACTCGACCGTCCCCGCCGAGCGGTAGGCGACCGATCGAGCAAGTTCCCGGGAAGCGGCGAGCAAGCGCTCCGACAGCTCCGTGGTGAGTCCCGGCGCGGGCGCCTCCTCGATCACCTTCTGGTTGCGGCGTTGCAGTGAGCAGTCCCGGGTACCGAGGCTGACCACCCGCCCGTTGCCGTCGCCGAACAGCTGCACCTCGACATGCCGCGCCCGCGCCACGAAACGTTCCAGGAAGACGCCGGTCGAGCTGAAGTTCGCCGCCGCGATGCGCTGCACGCGCTGGTAGGCGGCGCGCAGGTCATCCGGGCCGAAACAGGCCTGCATGCCGATGCCGCCACCGCCGCCGACCGCCTTCAGCATGACGGGGAAGCCGATCCGCTCCGCCTCCGTCACCGCGTGATCGGCCGAATCGAGCAGATCGCTGCCCGGAATGAGCGGCACGCCCACCGCACGCGCCGTCGCCCGCGCGGTGTGTTTCTCACCGAAGACGCGCAGCTGCGCTGGGGTAGGTCCGACGAACGCGATTCCCGCCGCGTCCACCGCGGTGGCGAAATCCGCGTTCTCGGAGAGAAATCCGTAGCCGGGATGGATGGCTTTCGCACCGGTCGACAGCGCGGCCTCGATCACCGAGTCGGCGCGCAGATAGGACTCGGCCGCCGGGCTCGGCCCGAGGCGCACAGCGACATCGGCCATTTCGACGTGCGTGGCCCCGACGTCAGCGTCGGAGTACACAGCGACCGTCTTCAAGCCGAGTGCCGCGGCGGTTCGCATGATGCGGCAGGCGATCTCGCCGCGATTGGCGACGAGCACGGTATCGAATTGCAGGCTCACTGCGGCCTCCCGCTAGTCCGTGGCCAGCGACATAGCCGCGATCGCGCGGGTGACGCGTTCGAGTACCACGTCCAGCGACTCGCCGATGTGCGTGTGCAGCAGCCGGTAGGCGAGCGAGAGTTCGTCCGCCAGAACCGCCTCCAGAATGCCGAGATGCTCGGCGATGGTGGTCTCGATCCGGTTGTTGACCATGAAGTCGTACATCCGCACGTGGCGGATGCGCGAGTTCACCGCCTTCAGCGCGCGCACCATCTCGGTGTTGCCCGCGGCGGTGAGCAGAGTGACGTGGAATTCCTCGTCGCGCACGACGAAACCCGGTTCCTGCTCGGGAGGGTCGGCGCGCAGTTCCAGCCACGCGGCGCGTTCGGCCTCCAGCAGTTCCCGGTCGTGGCTGACGGCGGGATTGGTCATTGCGCGCTGTAAACCACCCAGCTCCAGAGTGATTCGCAGCTCGTACAGGTCACGGATCAGCGGGATGCTCGGCCGCACCGGGCTGAAGCCGTATTCTTCCCGTTGCAGCAAGCCGTCCGAACACAAGACGGTCAGGGCTTCGCGAATCGGTGTGCGCGAGATGCCGAAGCGCGCCGAGAGTTTCGGCTCGGTCAGCCGTTCGCCGAACTTGATGTCCCCGTTCATGAGCTCGCTGCGCAGGGCCGCGTACACCACGTCACGCAGCGGTTTGCCCGCCGCGTCCGCCAAAGTGGCTATCCGTGTCGACATGGCTGTATACGCTATTGACCTCGGATGTCTGTGGCGTGTCCGTAGGTTATCGCTGCGTTAGCGTCTCCTCACCGCGCCTGTCGGGGCGCTGTGCCGGGGCGGGTGTCCGGTGGCGCGAAACGGAATCCGGCGCCGGGCCGACAGAGTTATCGGTCGGTCAGCGAATTCACATAGGAGAGAAGGCATGAAGCGCAGCATGAAGTTCGCCGGAGCACTCGCCGCCGCGGCCGTGGCGCCGCTCATCGCGGTCGGGAACGCCCAGGCCGACGCAGGTACGGTCTACTTTTCGGCGGGCAGCACGAACTGCGCGATCTTCGGGGATGGGTCCGTTGGATGCGATTTCGGCTCCCCGCTGTTCCTGAGCTATCGCGTGGGCAACTCCTACATTCCGGTGCCCGTGAAAGTCAGCGAGATGGTGATCGACCAGCCCTGGCTGCCCGCGCACCCCACGTTCGACCCCGGCACGCCGTACACGCTGCCGGGCGGCAATCCCAGCATCGACGACGTGAAGACCGGCTCGGGGCAGTGGGGACCGATCATCGAGCACGCGGGCGCGTCGTGTGCGGTGGGATTCCACGGGAGCTTCACCTGCCAGGCGAAGGGGCGTGGATTCAGTTCCTTCGGTGGGAACGTCGTCGCGTAATCGGCGCTCTACCGGGGTGCCCGGTCGGCCCCGCCCAGCCGGATGGCCTGCGCTGTCACCGTACTCGCCGCTTCTCCGGCCAGATAAGCTACAACCGCGGCGGGCTCGGCCGGATTCATCGCGGCGATGGCGGTCTCGAGTTCCGCATTGTCGGTGGCGCCGACGCCGTGGCTGATCGTGTTGACGGTGATCCGCCGCGGCATGAAGTCCGGCGCGACGGCCTGGCCGAGTTGCTCGACCGCGCCTCGGGTCGCGTCGTAGACAGCGCCGCCCGGGGTGGCGGAGTCACAGACGGTGATGATCCGGCCCCCCTCGGTGAGGTGCTGGGCGGCCAGTTGGATTCCGTTGAACACGCCCCGCACCGTCGCGGCGAAGCCGACGTCGAATGCGTCAGCGCTGATCTCCGCGAACGGCACGGCCTCCGGGACGGCCGCGGTGTGGACCAGCAGGTCCCACTTGCCGCAGTCCGCGAGCACTACCTCCACCAACTCCTGGTACTCGGCGCGGTCCGCGACATCCGCCGCTAGTGCGAGCGCCGCACCACCGGCGGCGGTGATCTCCTTGACCACGTCCGCAGCCCACTCCGGTATATGCGGATTGTGGACCACAACCTGCGCCCCTTGCGCGGCAAGCATTTTCGCGATCTTCTTGCCAATTCCGGTGTGGGCCTCCGTGACCAGCGCGGTCTTCCCAGCTAGCGGTTTGTCTGCGGGCACACTATCGACGGGATCGCTCATTTGCCGACCTTTCGTCCATCGCTGGAGTACTGATTCAGCGATGGTAATTCCCGCACACCAGCTGACGACGCCTTACGAAGGACTATCGATCATCATCGTGTCGGATTCGTCGGCGGCACCCGGCGCACGCAATGGCCGGGGAGCAGGGAGCGCGGCGTGTGAATGCCCGCAACCAGTCGAACAGTTTCGACACGGTGATCCGTCCTTCAACGGGATAGTCGTTGTCATCGCATGGCACGGCGGCCCTCGGATGTGCCGAACAGGTCCCCCGAAACAGAACGGCTCCCAGCCGGTGGAGGCTGGGAGCCGTGTCGTGTCTCAACCACACGAGTCGGGGTGACAGGATTTGAACCTGCGACCTCTTCGTCCCGAACGAAGCGCGCTACCAAGCTGCGCCACACCCCGTGAAGCGAACCGGGAGTAGCTTACAACAGCGGGGGGTGAGACGTTAAACCGGCAGGTCACTCAGCCTTCGATGGCTCGAATGCTGGTGCAGATCCGCTTGGCGGTCTCGGCGTCGAGGGCGCGGGGAACGCCGGTGTCGGCGGCGATCACCATGACGAAGGTTCCGCTGTCGGCGGGGAAGGCGGCGGTGTAGATGGAGTAAGCCGTCGCGCAGCCCGGCTTGGCCTCGGTGACGGTGCCCGTGGTCTCCACGAATACGCCGTGCTGGGATCCGTCCAGCGACGCCAGCGGTACGGGGGCGCCGGGTGTGCCGCCCGGGGTGCCCTGGTAGGCGAGTGCGGCGGTCTTGGCGCCGAGTTCGGTCGCCGCTCCGGCCGGGTCGGCGGTGTCCGAGCCGGTCAGGAAGGCGACCGTCCGAGTCGAGCCGGGGCAGTAGCCCTTGCCTTCGCTGGCATAGCCTTTGCCCGCAACGGTGTCGGGTGGGTTGCCGAAGCCGCCGATGGTGTCCTGTGGAGCGATGGTCCAGTCGGCGGGCACGTCGTAGGCGGCGCCGTTGCCGGGTGCCAGGACCGCCTGGTAGCCGGGGATGAGTGGGGTTTCGGCGCTCGCCCGGCCCGCGGTCGTCGGCGCGGTCTTGGTGGTCGGTGCCGGCGAGCCCGTCGAGGTGAGTGCGCTCACCATCGATGGCGAGCTGCCCTGAGCAGAATCGTTAGATCCACTCCTGGTCAGCGCCACGACACCCACCGCGACACCGGCTACCAGCAGCACTGCCAACCCGACTAGCAGCACGGCCTTTCCAGGGCCGCTTCCGTTCGGACGGTAATGCGGCGGCGGTCCGCCGGACCCACCGCGCGAACCGTAGCCGGGCTGATACCGGTCGGGTGGTGGTGAACCGCCGTCGTATTGTCCCGGCCCGCCCACTGGTTGCCACTGGTAGACCTGCGCTGGTTGCCCGAGCCGATCAGCGGTCGGGTGCCGGAGCACGGGCGCGATGTCACCCGCTCGTGGCTCGTGGCTCGGGTGCGGGCCGCCGGAGGGCGCGGGTTGGTCGAGCGCACCCAGCGGGCGCGCGAGCATGGTCGGATCCGCCTGCCCGGTGGTTCCGGAATTCGCCTCGGGGTGCTGTGGCCATTGCCCGGACGATGTGTGACCGAGGGATTGGGCCGGCATCGTCGGATCGTTGCGGTCGGCCGCGTCCTGCCCGGGATGCGGGTATTCCCCGCCCAGGGACTGGGCGATCCTGGCGGGATCGGCCGTGTTCTGCGAGGTGCCTGGCTGCCACTGCATGGTGGGTTCGGGCTGCGCCGTCGACGCGGGCCCTGGTTGATTCGGGTGACCGAGTTGCTCTGCGCCCGGCGACTGTCCCGCATCTCCTGCGGCTCCGGAATAACCGCCCGATTGCCAGGGATAGGACTGTGCGGCTCCATCACCTGTCGCGAGCAAACCGTATCCCTGCGGCATCGAGGGATACTCCGCTTGCTGGTATCCGCCCGTGCTCGGCCGCCATTGCTCCGAATCAGGGTCGGCCGCCTGCTCATTCGAGCTGCGCTGCCAGGGCGTGGCGGGACGCGGCGGTTCGTTCAGCGCGGGTGGCTCGGTCGTTGTCGGCTGCCACGGGACGACCGGATGGGCTCCGGAGTCCGGACGCCACGCGGCAGCGGCATCGCCACGCTCCCGGTCGGGGTCGAAATGCGGTGCTCCGAACGGCTGTTGCCGAGGAGTCTGTGGCTCGCTCACGGTTGTCCCTACCTGACACACATCTTGGCAGGGGACCTTAGCGGGCGACGGCCTCCGACGTCGACACATCCTGTCCCGCGTCCGCCCCCGGCCGTTTCGGCGGCGCGACGACCAGCGTCAGCAGGGTTGCTTCGGGGCGGCAGCAGAATCGGTACGGCGCCCACGGCGAGGTGCCGACGCCCGCGGAGACGTGCAGTTGGGTGTGCTCGCCCCACTTCGACGGACCCTTCACCCGGGACCGGTCGATACCGCAGTTGGTGACCAGCGCGCCGTAGCCGGGCAGGCACAGCTGGCCGCCGTGGGTGTGTCCGGCCAGCACCAGGTCGTATCCGTCCTCGGCGAAGCGGTCCAGCACCCGCGGCTCGGGCGAGTGGGTGAGACCGATCCGCAGGTCGGCCAGCGGGTTGGGAGCGCCGGCGATGGTGTCGTAGCGGTCGCGCTGCAGATGCGGGTCGTCCACACCGGCGGTGGCGATCCGGATACCCGCCACCTCGAGGTCGCGGCGCACGTGCGTCAGGTCGAGCCAGCCACGCTCGGTGAAGGCCGCGCGCAGATCCTTCCAGGGCAGCGGCGCGCCGAAGGTGCGGCGATGGTTCTTCTTGAAGTACTTCAGCGGATTCTTCGCCACCGGCGCGAAGTAGTCGTTGCTGCCGAAAACGAAAAGGCCCGGGCGGGAGAGCAATCCGCCGAGGGCCTGTACCACCGCGGGCACCGACTTCTGGTGCGAGAGGTTGTCGCCGGTGTTGATCACCAGATCGGGCTCCAGCCGGTCCAGCTCCCGCAACCACTGCTGCTTGAGCTTCTGACCCGGCATCATGTGCAGATCACTGAGGTGAAGTACCCGCAGCGACGACGACCCAGGCGCCAGCACTGGCATGGTGGCCTCGCGTAGCACGAAGGCATTGCGTTCCACCAGCGAGGCGTAGCCGATTCCGGCAACCGCGGCCCCGGCGGCTCCCAGAGCGGTCGTGCGTACAGCAGAGGTCGAGATCACGGGCATTTGCCCAGCATAGGTGACCTCGCTCGGGAGCGCCGAGTGTGTTTCGGCACAAGCGCCCAGTTCATGCCACGGGAAATCGGACGCCGCGGCAAATGTAGTGGGACCGCCGCGCCGGAGCAGCTACCGTGAGCGGCATGTCGGAACTCAAATCGCAGCTGCGCGCGGACCTGACCGCCGCGATGAAAGCCAAGGACACGCTGCGCCTTTCCACGGTGCGGATGCTGCTGTCGGCGATCCAGACCGCCGAGGTCGCCGGCACCGAGGCGCGTGAGCTCACCGACGCCGAGGTCATCGCCGTGCTGCAGAAGGAGTCGAAGAAGCGCAACGAATCGGCCGAGGTCTACACGCAGGCCGGGCGCGGCGAGCTGGCCGCGAACGAGCACGCCGAGGCACGCATCATCGACGAGTATCTGCCGACCCAGTTGACCGATGCCGAGGTCGCCGACCTCGCCGACACCGCCATCGCGCAGGTCGCCGAGGACATCGGCGAGCGGCCCGGCATGCGCCAGATGGGACAGGTCATGAAGATCGCCACCGGGCTCGCGGCGGGCAAGGCCGACGGCTCGCGCATCTCGGCCGCGGTGAAGGCGCGGCTGTAGCTCCGAAGGCGAAAGGGGCCGCGAACCGGGATGGTTCGCGGCCCCTTTCGTTTGCTCAGCGCGGGATCGGGATGGGGATCGGGATCGGTGGCAGGCGCGGCAGTGGCGGCAGCCCCGGCGCTCCCGGCGGCGGTGGCGGCGGACCCGGAGGTGGCGCGGCCCGTACGGTGCCGTCACTGATGTAGAGCGTGATCACCGAGCCGGGAATGGCCGAGCCGTTCGGCGCGGTTCCCATCACGGTGCCCTTGGGCCGGTCACCGGCGCCGGTCACCGGCGACACCTGGAAGCCCGCGGCGACCAGCGCGGCGGTGGCCTCGGCCTGCGTCTTGCCGACGACGTCGGGCACCTGGGCGTTGTTGGCGCCGCGCACGTACTTGTCGTCCAGCGGTGGCAGCGCGGGCGGCGGGAACAGCGGGATCACCGGTTTGATCGCGTTGAACCAGGTGCGCGCCGGTTCGTTACCGCCGAACAGGTTGCCGTCGCCGCAGTTGCGCAGCGGGAACGAGCAGATCTCGCCCGGTGTCGGGCTGTCGCCGTAGACGTAGGCCGCGGCGGCCAGCGAGTTGGTGAAGCCGAGGAACGCCGAGGAGCGATGGCTCTCGGTGGTGCCGGTCTTGCCGGACATCGGGTGGTTCCATTGCACCGACTGGGCCGCGGCCGTCGCGGTGCCCGCCGTGTCGTCCTTGCTCATCGCGTTTGCGAGGGTATTCGCCAAGCCCGGCTCGACGACCTGCTCGCATGCCTGCTGGGTCAGCGGCACCTGCTTGCCCTGGCGGTCGATGACCTCCTTGATCGGGTTCGGCGGGCACCACCGGCCGCCGGAACCCAGCGTCGCGGCCACGTTGGACAGCTCGAGCGGGTTGAGCGCGACCGGGCCCAGGGTGAACGAGCCCAGGTTCTGGCCCTTGATCATGTCGGCCAAGCTCTGGTTGCCGTGACCGGAGGAGCCCGATTCGGTGAACGAGCGCATGCCGAGCCGGATCGCCATGTCGACCGTCGGGGTGACGCCGACGGCCTGGATCAGCTTGACGAACGCGGTGTTCGGCGACGTGGCCAGCGCTTCGGTCACCGACATCGGCGACTTGTACCTGCCCGCGTTCTCGACGCAGTAGGTGGCGGGCGGGCAGCCGCGCGCACCGCCGTTACCCATGCCCCTGGCCTCGAAACGGCCCGGCACGTCGAGCTCGGCGCTGATGCCGAGGCCCTTCTCCATGGCCGCGGCGGTCGTGAAGATCTTGAAGATCGAGCCGGCGCCGTCGCCGACCATCGAGTACGGCTGCGGCTGCACAGTCTCGTTCCCGTCCCGGTTCAGCCCGTAGGTGCGGCTGCTCGCCATCGCGACCACCGGATGCGAGTCCTGTCCCGGCGCGACTACCGACATGACCTCGGCGATGTTGTCGAGGTTCGGGTTGGCCGCGTCCGTGACCGCCCGCTTGACCGAGTCCTGCACGGCCGGATCGAGGGTGGTCCTGATCAGGTAGCCGCCCTTGTCGATCTGCTCGCGGCTGATGCCCGCGTTGGCCAGGTACTGCAGCGCGTAGTCACAGAAGAAGCCGCGATCGTTGGCCGCGATGCAGCCGCGCGGCAGACCCTTGGGTTCCGGCAGCACGCCCAGCGGTTTGGTCTTGGCCTCGCGGAACTCGTCGGCGCGGCTGGGGATGTTCTGGATCATGGTGTCCAGCACCGTGTTGCGCCGGGCCAGCACGAGGTCGGGGTTGGTGTACGGGTTCAGTTTCGACGAGCTCTGCACCATGCCCGCCAGCATCGCGGCCTGCGACACGTTCAGTTCGGCCGCGTCGACGCCGAAGTAGGTCTTCGCGGCGTCCTGCACGCCGTAGGAGGAGTTACCGAACGGGACGAGGTTCAGATATCGGGTGAGGATCTCGTCCTTGGTCAGCTCGCGGTCCAGGGTGAGCGCCATCCGGATCTCCCGGATCTTGCGCGCGGGGGTGGTCTCGATGGCGGCGCGCCGCTCGGCGTCGGTCTTGGCGACCACCAGCAGTTGGAAGTTCTTCACATACTGCTGATCCAGCGTCGACGCGCCCTGCTGCACCTCGCCGCTGGTGGTGTTGGTCAGGAACGCGCGCAGCGTGCCCTGCCAGTCGACACCCTCGTGCTCGGCGAAGCGACGGTCCTCGATGGACACGATCGCCAGCTTCATGTCGTTGGAGATCCGGTCGCTGGGTACCTCGAAGCGGCGTTGCTCGTACAGCCAGGCGATCGGATTGCCCGCCGCGTCGACCATGGTCGAGACCGCGGGCACCGTCCCCTCGACCAGCTCCGCGGAGACGTTGTCGACGGCGTCGGCGGCGCGATTGGAAACGAACCCGAAGCCGCCGGCGAGCGGGAACAACAACCCGGCGACGAGCACGGCGGCCAGCACGCAACTGCCGGCCAGCCGCGCGAGCGTATGTGTGATCGGCACGAAACAAGATTACGGGGTGGGATTCGAGCGGTCCTTGCGGCATTTGTCCGACGCCTGGATCTGGTTGTTCCCGAACCGGAATGGGCGTGTCGCCCGATTGCGTTCGGCGTGTCGGGTGACGGCGCGCGCGCAATCTGCCTGCCCGTCCCGTCTGCGCCCGACTTTGCAGGGACGGACGTACCAAAAAATCTCGGGACGGTCTTGCGCAAGCGCCATACCTTTACCTAGATTGAGAACCCAGTGTGATAGAGCTAACACTCAAAGTGGAATGTGGTGCACTTCGCAGCGGGGTTTGGGTGCTGCGTGGTGACAACGCGATTCTGGAGCGCCGCTGACCCGGTGTTCGGACTGCAAAGGGGCACACCAAATGCACATGACAACCCCCATCGCTCGATTGGACGTGGAGCAGGCCGAAGCAAGGATCGCCTGGGTAGCCCAGGCCCGATGCAAGGAAGTGGATCCCGATCAGTTGTTCGTCCGCGGCGCGGCGCAGCGCAAAGCCGCGACGATCTGCCGGCACTGTCCCGTGCTCATGCAGTGTGGTGCCGATGCTCTCGACAACCGCGTCGAGTTCGGTGTGTGGGGCGGCATGACGGAACGCCAGCGCCGCGCCCTCTTGAAGCAACACCCGGAAGTGACCTCATGGGCCGACTTCTTCCAGGCCCAGCGCCAGCATCAGGTGGCGATGTAGTCCCAGCGAACCACGAAACGGAGCCCGCGCAAGCGGGCTCAGTTCGTTTTCGGCCCGATATTTCCATTCGAGATATAGCGGATACGCCTAAGTATCACGCGATCGCCTGCGCTGTTCGGGCGAGTTGGTTGCCCACAGCGCGCAACGCGTCGAGATCGGACACTTCGAACGGCAGCGCCGTGACCGAGACAATCGATACGCGCGGATGCGCGCCGGTGAAGCGATAGAGCAGATGCTGTTCCCGCTTGTCGGTGGCAACGCGGCGGGCGTGCACGCGCAACACCGCCGCGGTGAGCGGATCTTCCTGCTCGAGCTGGTCGGCGGCGGTGAGCGCGTGATCGGCCGACAGCGAGCTGAGCACCGGATGCGTGCGGTTCAGCACCAGCCCCGCCAGCGGCATGCGCTCGGTGGAGAGCCGATCGACGAAGAACGAGGCCTCCCGCAGCGCGTCCGGCTCCGGCGCCGCCACCACGAGAAAGTGCGTGCCGGGCTTGGACAACATCGCGTAGGTGCGGTCGGCCCGCTCCTGGAAGCCACCGAACAACGACTCCAGGGACTGCAGGAAGTTCGACGCGTCCTTGAGCATCTGCCCGCCGACGATGGTGGACACGCCGCGTACCGCCAGGCTCATCGCGCCGGTCACCAACCGGGTGACGCCGCGACCCGGCGCCATGATCACCCGGATCATGCGGCCGTTGAGGAAATTGCCCAGCCGCTTGGGCGCGTCCAGGAAGTCGAGAGCGTTTCGCGAGGGCGGGGTGTCGACCACGATCAGGTCCCACTCACCCTGGTGAGCCAGCTGGCCCAGCTTTTCCATCGCCATGTATTCCTGCGTGCCGCCGAACGAGGAGGCGACGGTCTGATAGAAGGGGTTGGCGAAGATCTGCTCCGCTTTATCCGGGCTGGTGTGTTCGAGCACCATGTCGTCGAACGTGCGACGCATGTTGAGCATCATCGCGTGCAGCTCGCCCTTTGCCTCGGGGCCGAGCGCCACCCGCTGCGGGGTGTTGTCGAGGTCGGCGACACCGAGTGACTGGGCCAGCCTGCGCGCGGGGTCGATGGTGAGCACGACGACCTTGCGTCCCTGCTCGGCGGCGCGCAGCGCGATGGCGGCGGCGGTGGTCGTCTTGCCGACGCCGCCGGAGCCGCAGCAGACCACGACGCGGGCGGAGGGATCGGCGATGATCCGCGAGATATCCAGGGGGGTAGCCACGGGATGCGTCGGCGTACTCATCGGACTCCCTGCGCGCTGAGATGTTCGGCTAGTTCGTACAGTCCGCCCAGGTCCATCCCGTCCGGGAGGGAAGGCAGATAGAGCCGGGAGATATCGACTTTGGCCAGCTCCTCGGCGCTGTCGTCCTGTGCCTGCAGAGTGGCGGAATGCTCGGCGGTTTCGGTGAGCAGGCCTTGGAAGTCGCTGTCGGACAAGGTGATCCCCGCGGCGATCAGCCCCGCGCGAATGGCGTCGGCGTCGAGATCGCCTTGGGCGGCCCGGGCGCGCAGCTCATGCGGCAGCTGGCCTTCGGTCGCGCGGTTCACGATCACGGTGCCGATACGCAGGTCGGCGGCGCCGAGTTCGGCGACGGCGTCGGCGGTTTCCTGCACCGGCAGTGCTTCGAGCAGGGTGACCAGGTGAATCATGGTCTCGTCGGAGTGCAGCAGCCGCGAAACGCCCTCGGCCTGCGAGGCGATCGGCCCGCCTTTGGCCACCTGCAGCATGGCATTGGTGACGTCGAGGAAGCTTGCGATGCGACCGGTGGGCGGGGCGTCGACCACGATCTCGTCGTAGGCCCGGCGGCCGGACTTGTCCACCCGGACCGCGCATTCCTTGATCTTGCCGGTCAGGATGACGTCGCGCAGGCCCGGTGCGATCGTGGTGACGAACTCGATGGCGCCCATTCTGCGCATCGCCCGCCCTGCGAAGCCCAGGTTGTAGAACATATCGAGGTATTCGAGGAAGGCGTGCTCGATGTCGAGGGCCAACGCGACCACTTCGCCGCCACCGTCGGCGGTGGCGATCCGTGTCTCGGTCGGTGGTAGCGGCGGCAGATCGAACAGCTGCGCGATCGACTGCCTGCTCTCCACCTCTACCAACAGCACGCGGCGCCCGCCGGCGGCGAGCGCCAGCGCCAGCGCCGCGGCGACCGTCGACTTGCCCGTGCCTCCCTTGCCGGAGACGTAGTGCAAGCGGGCCTGCTCAGCGCGCTTCGGCCACCGCGTGTCCAGCCCCGTCTCCGCCGAAAGCGGCACTGCTGTTGGTACTCCCACGATCGCGAGCCTATAGCTAATCCGCTCCCCCGCCTCTCCGGGTCTTCAGGCCGTACCAGTCAGTGGCCACGCAACCTGCGCTCAGGTCCTGCGTTGGGTGCCGCTCGAGTGCTGGGCGTACCCGGCGAGGTACCGATGTACGTACGAAATCAGTCGTTGCGTCGGCAGAACTACGTCGAGTGGATTGTGTGCACCGTGTCGGTGGATATCCGCGGAAGTGCCCACTGGGCTCACCTCGTCTTTCGAGCGAAGCGAGAGCGAGCATTCTCCGTTCGCGGCTCGGCTCGCATCCGACCGGCCGCAGCGCATGCGACGAAGTCGCGAGTCGTGGCCGGTCGGATGCGAGCCGAGCCGCGAACACGCAGCGCCGCAGGCGCTGCAAATTGGACAGAGCTAGGCTTCGCACATGAGTGATTTGACCCTGTGGGAGTACGCGACCGTGCCATTGCTGACGCACGCGACGAAGCAGATCCTCGATCAGTGGGGAGCCGACGGCTGGGAGTTGGTCAACGTGCTGCCCGGCCCGACCGGTGAACAGCACGTCGCCTACCTCAAGCGGCCGAAGCAGTAAGGGGCTGACGCAGTGACCCAATGGGAGAAGAACCTCGCCGAGCTCGGATTCACCCTGCCTCCGGTCGTGCCCCCGGTCGCGGCCTACATTCCCGCGATCCGCACCGGGTCGCTGGTCTACACCTCCGGCCAGTTGCCTTTCGTGGACGGTCGCTTGTCCGCGGTCGGCAAGGTCGGTGCCGAGGTTTCGGTCGAGGAGGCCAAGGACGCCGCCCGGCTGTGCGCGCTGAACGCGCTGGCAGCGGTGCACGATCTGGTCGGGCTGGATGCGGTGGTGCGCATCGTGAAGGTCGTCGGATTCGTCGCCTCCGCACCCGGATTCGGCGACCAGCCGGTGGTGATCAACGGCGCGTCGGAGTTTCTCGGTCAGGTTTTCGGTGACGCGGGCAAGCACGCGCGCTCCGCGGTCGGCGTCAGCGAGCTACCCAAGAACACCCCGGTCGAGGTCGAACTGATCGCCGAGGTGCGTTAGCCGCACCTCCGCCTGCGCAGGCCGAAGACGGGCTGCGCCCGACAGCGTCCATTGAGCCGCGCTTTCCGGCGCCGTTCCAACCGAGGTTTGCGATGACGTTGACACACCCCGCCTACGGGCAGCTCCGGCAGGTCACCGAGACGGCGGCGGTGCTGCTCGCCGACAATCCGGGGCAGATGACCCTGGAGGGAACCAACACCTGGATTCTGCGGGTGCCGGGACGGTCGGACTGTGTGGTGGTCGACCCGGGGCCAGAGGACGAGACGCACAGCGCCGCGATCGCCGAGGCCACCGGGGGTGAGATCGCTCTCACCCTGATCACGCACCGCCATCGCGACCACACGGGCGGCATCGATCGGCTGACCGAACTGACCGGAACGCCCGTGCGAGCCAAGGATTCCAGCTTTCTGCGCGGCTCGGCCGCGCCGCTGGCCGACGGCGAGGTGATCGAGGTCGCCGGTCTGCGGCTCACCGTGCTGGACACGCCGGGACACACCGCGGACTCGGTGAGTTTCGTCCTCGACGACGCGGTGCTGACCGGGGACACCATTCTCGGCGCGGGCACCACCGTGCTGGATTCCAGCGATGGCACGCTGGCCGACTACCTGTCGTCGCTGGACCGGCTGGTAGAGGCGGGCAGGGGTAAGGCGTTGCTGCCCGCGCACGGCCCGGATCACCGGGACCTGGAGCCGGTGGCGCGCTACTACATCGCGCATCGGCACGAGCGCCTCGAGCAGGTGCGCGAGGCGGTGCGGGAACTCGGTCAGGACGCGGACGCCATGGCGGTGGTGCGGCGGGTGTACACCGACGTGGACGAGCGGTTGTGGCTTGCCGCGCGCAGCTCGGTGCAGGCGCAGCTGGACTATCTGCGGGTGCAGGGCTAGGCGGCTGCCTCGAGCCGTCGCTCGGCCCGGCGCATAAACGGCTGCCTCGAGCCGTCGCTCGGCCCGGCGCATAAGCGGCTGCCTCGAGCCGTCGCTCGGCCCGGCGCATGAGCGGTGGCCTCGAGTCTTTGCTCAGCCCGGCGTGGGATGACGGATTCCGTCCGGCTGTGCTTTTTCCGCGGAAGCGCCGGGTTCAGTGGAGCGCTGAACCCGGCGCGCGGTAAGAGGTTCGTGCGTTACCGTGCGCGGCGGGCGAGCCGCTCGGAGTCGGAGATGAGCACGCTCTTGCCCTCCAGCCGCAGCCAGCCGCGATGCGCGAAGTCGGCGAGCGCCTTGTTGACCGTCTCGCGGGAGGCGCCGACCAGCTGGGCGATCTCCTCCTGGGTCAGGTCGTGGGTGACCCGCAGAGCGCCCGCCTCCTGGGTGCCGAACCGCTGCGCGAGCTGCAACAGGGCCTTGGCCACCCGGCCGGGAACGTCGGTGAAGATCAGGTCGGCCAGGTTGTTGTTGGTCCGGCGCAGGCGGCGGGCCAGAACGCGAAGTAACTGCTCGGCGATCTCGGGCCGCTGGTCGATCCAGGCCTTGAGGGCGTCACGGTCCATCGTCACCGCGCGCACCTCGGTCACCGTGGTGGCGGTGGAGGTACGCGGGCCCGGGTCGAAGATCGACAGCTCGCCGAACATGTCGGACGGGCCCATGATGGTCAGCAAGTTCTCGCGGCCATCGGGCGAACGACGGCCGATCTTCACCTTGCCGGATGTGATGATGTACAGCCGGTCGCCCGGCTCACCCTCGTTGAAGATGACGTGGCCGCGCGGAAAATCCACCGGCTGAAGTTGCTTGGCGAGGGCGGCCACCGCAGTGGGCTCGACGCCCTGGAAGATGCCTGCTCTGGCGAGGGCCTCGTCCACGAATGTGCTCCTTATGGGAAATGGCTCTGTACCGGACCGAAGCGACTCGGCCAACAGCGCAGTCTACGCGGCGTGGTGGCAGCGTAGTGACGGACACCACGTAACGAGTGGATTGCGTGGTGCAGCGGAGAACCGTACCAGTGTGATCAGCGACGCCCGCGGCCCCCTTCGTGGCTACCCGGATATCGACCGCCTCCGGCGTCAACTTGCGCGGGCCACGTCCAGCTCCTCGCCGCGGGAGCGGCGCTTGCGCATCCGGGCCACGGCGGCCGGGAGACCGAGCTTCGTCAGCTCCTTCACTTCGGCGTTGCTTGCTTTGTCCAGGTACTGCTGAACCTCTTCGTCGGGTTCGAGAAGCTTGCGGAGCCGATTCTCGACCCGCTCCATACCCAGTGCGAACAGCATCAACACCACTGGGAAGAGCACCACAGCGAGTCCTTGCATGACGAGCAGTAAACACCGTCCAGGTCTCAGATGGAACACGGCAACTGAACTGGAAGGGCAACGTTGGTCGGCGGTTCCGTATGGTGGACGCGTGCGCGTCTCCCCCTCCACCGCCGCCGGGGACGGGCTTTCGCCCGCCTCCGAGCCCTCCGAAACGCAGTCGGCCGCCGCCGCGGCTCCGAAACGGAAAACCAGGGCGCGACAGGCGGAAACCCGGCTCGGGCTGGTCCGAAGGGCGCGCCGGATGAACCGGGAACTGGCCGTCGCGTTCCCCGATGCGCACTGCGAGCTCGATTTCACCACGCCGCTCGAATTGGCGGTCGCGACAATACTTTCGGCACAGTGCACCGACGAGCGCGTGAATCTCACCACGCCCGCTGTGTTCGCTCGCTACCCGGATGCCCGCGCTTATGCCGAGGCGAACCGCGCGGAGCTGGAGGAATACCTCCGGCCGACCGGGTTCTTCCGGAACAAGGCCGCCGCGCTGATCGGCCTCGGGCAGGCGTTGCTGGAGCATTACGACGGTGAATTGCCTCACACGCTGACCGAGCTCGTCCGGTTGCCCGGCATCGGGCGCAAGACCGCCAACGTGATCCTCGGTAACGCGTTCGGCGTCCCCGGCATCACCGTCGACACCCACTTCGGCCGTCTGGTCCGCCGCTGGGCATGGACCGACGAGGAAGATCCGGTGAAGGTCGAACACATCGTCGGCGCGCTGATCGAGCGCAAGGAATGGACGATGCTCTCGCACCGGGTGATCTTCCACGGCCGCCGCGTCTGCCATGCCCGCAAGCCGGCGTGCGGGGCGTGCATCCTGGCCAAAGACTGTCCATCCTTCGGGGCCGGGCCGGCCGATCCGGAGGCCGCGGCCAAGCTGGTGAAGGGGCCCGAGCGGGAGCATCTGCTCGAGCTGGTGGGCCGGTGAGTTCAGAGCCCTCGGGCGGAGAAGTTGCGGGGCATGCGTGGCGTTGGGCACTTGCCGGTCTGATCGCGGTGGTAGCGCTGGCCGTCGCAGTGTGGCCGCGCGGTGACCATGCCGAGACGCCCACGCCACCGCCGGTTACTTCCGGTGTCTCCAGCGAACTGCGCGCCGCGGCCGGTCCGGCCGACTGCCCGGCTACCGCCACCACGGGGAACGGTCCGCTGGCCGGGATAGCGTTGACCTGCCTGGCAGACGGCAGGCAGGTCGACTTGACCGCCGCGCTGGCGGGCAAGCCCGCCCTGCTGAACCTGTGGGCCTACTGGTGCGCACCATGCGCCCAGGAGTTGCCGTATTTGCAGCAATACGCACAACGAGCTGGGAACGCGATTACCGTGCTGACCGTGCACAGCGACCCTGATGAAGCCAAGGCACTGGCCAGGCTGACCGGACTGAACGTGAAGTTGCCCGGCGTGCTCGACGCGGACGCGCGGGTGCGCGCGGCCGTCGGCGCCCCGGCGGTGTTACCGGTCTCGGTGCTGGTGCGGGCCGACGGCTCGGTCGCCGACGTGGTCGTGCGGGCCTTCGCGGGGGTCGATGACATCGCCGACACCGTCGCGGCCGAGCTCGGGGTGGCCGCATGACGAGGCCTGGCGATCGCTTCGGTCGGTTCGGCGGGTGCGGGGAGGGGTGAGATGACCTTCGAGGTATCGCAAGACATTCCGAAATGGCTGACCAGATCGGCCGAACCGGTGGCCGACACCGCCGACACGTTGACGAAGGCGCGCGCCCTGCGTCGGGCCTTGACGTTGACCTCGACGCCACGCCAGGCCGCGGTGCTCGTCCTGTTCGGCGGCTCCCCGGAGGCGGACCCGGACGCGCCCGGCGGGCTGCCCGCCGACGCGGAAGTGCTGCTCACCCAGCGCGCCTCCACCATGCGGCAGCACCGCGGTCAGGTCGCGTTTCCAGGCGGCGAGGTGGACCCCGGTGATTCCGGGCCGGTCGACACGGCACTGCGGGAGGCGTGCGAGGAAACCGGTCTCGAACGCTCGGGCGTGGAACCGTTCGCCATGCTGCCGACACTCTTCGTGCCGCCGTCCCGGTTCGACGTCACGCCGGTCATCGCGTATTGGCGCACGCCGGGCGAGGTCCGTGTGGTGAACGAGAGCGAGACCGAGCGGGTCGTGCGCGTTCCACTCGCCCAGCTGCTCGATCCGGCGAACCGCTTCGTGGTCCGCAGCAGCCTCGGCTACCAGAGCCCGGCGTTCCAGGTGGACGGCATGCTGGTCTGGGGCTTGACCGGCGGCATCCTCGCCGGGATCAGCAAAGCCTCCGGCTGGGATCGCGAGTGGAACCACGAGGACGTTCGTGATCTGGAGACCGCACTCGCCGCCGTGGGGATGACCTTATGAGTTCGTCGGCCTGGCTCGACATCGCCGTCGTGCTGCTCGCGTTGCTCGCCGCGTCCTCCGGGTGGCGACAGGGCGCGGTGGCCTCCGCGCTGGCCTTTCTCGGCGTGGTGCTCGGCGCCGTCGCGGGCATCTTGATCGCGCCGCACATCCTGATGCACGTCGACGAGGGCCGGACCAGAGTGCTCACCGGCGTGCTGCTGATCGTGGTTCTGGTGATCGTCGGCGAGGTCGCGGGCATGGTGCTCGGGCGCGCCGCGCGCAGCGGGATGCGCCATCCGTTCACCCGCAGCGTGGACAGCGTGGTCGGCGCGGTGTTGCAGGCGGTCGCCGTGCTGGTCACGGCGTGGCTGCTCGCGCTGCCGCTGGCCACCTCGTCGCAGCCGGCCATTGCGACCGCGATCAACGGCTCGCGGGTGCTCGCCGACGTCAATGACGTGGCGCCGAACTGGCTGCGCAGGCTGCCCAACGAGTTCTCCAAGCTGCTCAACACCTCGGGCCTGCCGGATGTGATCGGTCCGTTCGGGCGGGCGCCGATCGCGGCGGTCGAGCCGCCCGATCCGAGCGTGCTCGCCAGCCCGGTCGCCGCCTCGCTGCAGCAGAGTGTGCTGCGCATTCGTGGCGTGGCGCCGAGCTGCCAGCGGGCGCTGGAGGGCTCGGGCTTCGTGATCGCGCCGGAGCGCGTGATGACCAACGCCCACGTCGTCGCGGGCACCAGGAGCGTCTCGGTGGACACCCCGCGCGGTCCGTTGGACGCGAACGTGGTGCTGTTCGACCCGTCCAAGGACATCGCGGTACTCGCGGTGCCCGGGCTGACAGCTCCGGTGGTTCCGCGCGCGCCCGCGCCCGCCCGCTCGGGCGACAGCGCCATCGTGCTCGGCTACCCGGGCGGCGGCCCGTACACCGCCAGCGCGGCTCGGGTCCGGGAGACGCTGGACCTGACCGGCCCGACGATCTACCGCAACGGCACCGTCGAACGTGAGGTCTACACCGTCCGCGGGCAGGTCAGGGCGGGCAATTCCGGTGGGCCGCTGGTGGACACGGAAGGACAGGTGCTCGGCGTGGTGTTCGGCGCCGCCGTCACCGACGACGACACCGGCTACGTGCTCACGCTCGCGGAGGTCCGCGCTCAGCTCGCGGCGGCCGCCGGAGCCGACATCGCGGTCGACACCGGAGCCTGCGTTCTCAGTTGAGTCGGGTCCCGGCCACGCAGGGTGCGTGGCCGGGTAGGCGACTGCCTCGTCATCCCCGGCCTGGCCCGACGCTGCGGACGGACTTCGTCTGGCGGCGCCTATGGGGCCGCCGCCTCGGCCTTTGCCCGGTGCGGGCGCGCGGACGGACTTCGTCTGGCGGCGCTCATGCTGCGGCTCGGCCGGGCGCGTCTGTGGGCGGGAGCTTCATCCGGAGGTGTCATGCCCTACCTCGTCTTGCTGGAGCCTCGCGCGGGGTAAGGCGAACTTCGCCGGACAGCGTTTGTGCGATTTGCTTGCGGGCCGCTGGTGCGGGCGGACGTCGCGCGGCAGCGCTCGTCCTGCGGGCTGCCCGGCCTTGCTCCGCACCGACGCGGGTGCGGACGGAGACTTCGTCTTGCTGCACCCGGGTAGGCGTTTGTGAGGTGCTCAGGCGAGGAGCTTGGCCAGCTCCGTCGTGACGACATCCGGGTTCTCCTGATGGGCGAAGTGCCCGGCCGCGGGGATGCCGACCAGACGCCGTTTCGGCGAGAGGTGCTGGCCGCGACGGAAGGTTCCCGGCAGCACGTAGGGGTCGAGGTCGCCGCGCAGGGTGAGTACCGGCATGTGGATCGGTTCGCGCATGGTCGCCATGAACCGGCGACCGTCCGGACGCCACTGGCTGCGGAAGGCCCAGCGCTGGTATTCCAACGCGCAGTGGGCGGCGCCGGGGATCTGAATAGCCGAGCGCATCCGCCGCGCGGTGTCGACGAATTCGGCGGTGCCCGCCCATCCTGGGCTCACCCGTTGCCGCAGCAGCCGTTCCACCTCGAAGCCATCGGCGGTGGTCAGCAGATGCTCGCCGTAGCGGGGCAGCTGGTAGCGCAGGAAGTTGGGTAGCCAGGTCGCGCGCTGGCGGCGGTTGCGCAGCACGGCGCTCTTCAGCGCCGCCGGATGCGGTGAGCCGACCAGCGCGATCGAACGAACCAGCCGCGGGTGCAGCACCGCGGTGGTCCAGCAGACCAGTCCGCCGTCGGCGTGCCCGACCAGCATGGCCTCGGTGTAGCCGAGGGCGCGGATGAGCCCGGCGATGTCACCGGCCAGTGTCCAGCCGTCGTAGCCGCGCGGCGGCTTGTCGCTGTCGCCGTAGCCGCGTAGATCGACGGCCACGGCGCGATAGCCGAACTCGGCCAGGCCGGTCAATTGATGCCGCCAGGACCACCAGAAGTCCGCGAACCCGTGCAGCAGCACGACCAGCGGGGCATCGGACCGCTCGGGCGCCGCATCGACGACGTGGAATCGAATGCCGTTGGCATGAACGTCCCGATGTGTCCACGGTCCGTCGTAACGGACGCTGGACGGATCCGGAAGCAAGTTCGCCGACACGCCGATCGAGCCTAGTAGCCGACCCACCGGCTCGCGAACGCGCCTAGGAAGTCCGCTTCTCCAGCGCGAGGTGGTCCTCCTGCCCGCCCAGCGCATGCGGCAGCACCGTGCGCGCCTGCTTCAGCGAGTCGATCGTCTTCTCCGGCGCGCGCAGCTTCTTCATCCGCCGATAGCCGAGGAACGCGAGCACCGCGGTCGCCACGATCATGAGTCCGAAGACGATCAGGAAGGCCGCCCAGCGCGCCAGCCACACGTCGAGCAGCTCGCCGAGGAAGAAGAAAAAGAAGAACGTGCTGAACAGCAGCACGGTCAGCGCGAGGATGAAGTAGACGCTGCCCTGCAGGCCCTTCTTGATCTCACCGGTGACCTCGGCCTTGGCCAGTGCCACCTCGGCGCGGACCAGGGTCGACATCTGCTCGGCGGCGTCGCGAACCAAAGTTCCGAAGCTGGCGGAGCCGAGTGGATCGGCGTCTGTGAGGGGGATGGAGGTCACCGTACGACCGCGCTGCGCGTCGTTCCCGTTACCGCCGTGGTTGAAACTCACTTGGTCGACCCTTCTCCCTGTCCGGGCACTGCTTGCGCCCCGTTCGATCCGCGGCGCCTCCGGTGCCCTCCACTGGTCACGCAGGCTACCCGCCTCCGGGCACGTTGCTCGCGCCGCTGTGTTCCATCTACGGCGCTCCCGGTGCCCTTCGTGGCCACGCAGGCTGCCGCCTCCGGGCACGTCGCTCGCGCCGCCTTACTCTTCACGTTGTAGCGCACGGGCGTCCCGCCGCGCCTGGTGGACACGCCCGCGCCGCAACAGTAGCGCCGAACCGGCGAGCGACGCCGTCATTGATGTCACCAACACAGCGGTTTTCGCCAATTCGACAGATGACCCGTCCGCGACATCGGAGAGCGCGAGTTCCGCCACGAGAAGGCTAACGGTGAAGCCGATTCCGCCGAGCACCGACAGGGCGAACATATCCCGCCAGCCGAGTTCGCGCGGGCGCGTCGCGATGCCGAGCCGGATTGCCACCCAGCTCATCCCGAAGATTCCGAGCGGTTTGCCCACCAGCAGGCCGAGAACCACGGCGAGGGCGAGCCTGTCGCTGACCAGCTCACCGAAAACGTTGGTGTTCAACGTGACTCCGGAGGCGAAGAGCGCGAACAACGGAACGCACACGCCGGCGGAGACCGGCTGGAACAAGTGCTCCAGTCGCGTGGAGGGCGCCTCCCGCTCGCCGGGATCGAGACGCACCCTGGTGAGCAGGCCGAGCACGACACCAGCGATGGTGGGGTGGATGCCCGCCTCGTGCAGTGCGTACCAGGACATCAGCGCCAGCGGGAGATAGCACAACGGCGTGCTGATCCGTTTGCGCTGTGCCAGCACCCAGACGGCGAAGCATCCGGCCGCGGCCAGCAGCCACAGCAGCGCCACTGTCGTGGTGAACAGCACCGCGATCAGGATGATCGCTATCACGTCGTCGACCACCGCGAGGCTGAGCAGGAAAACGCGTGCGCCCGCCGGGATGCGCGAGCCGGTCAACGCGAGCACCGCCAGTGCGAACGCGATATCGGTGGCGACCGGAATGGCCCAGCCCCGGTCCATGCCGGGGACGCCGAACCCGACCGCCGCTGCGATCAGCGCGGGGGCCAGCACACCGCCGATCGCCGCGATCACCGGTAACGTGGCGCGCTTGCGGTCGGCGAGTTCGCCGACCATCAGTTCACGTTTGAGCTCCAGCCCGGCGACGAAGAAGAACACCGCGAGCAGGCCGTCTTTGGTCCAGTCGGCGAGAGTCAGTTCCAGATGCAGCGGCGGGATCGCGACGACTGTCTCGGTCATCGTCCAGTAGCTCGCACCCCACGGCGAGTTCACCCACAGCAACGCGGTCGCCGCTGCGATCAGAAGCAATGCGCCACCGACGGTTTCGGTGCGGAGATAACGGGATAGTTCCGAGCGCACCTGCGTGATCACGGGAAACCTTTCGGGCAGTGGTCGGGCCGAGTGGACGCGGTGACCACCGACGTCGGCGTTCGATGCGCGTCCGCTTGCCGACCAGACTTCCCGGCACTCCTTACGCAATTCTAACGGGTGCGGCCGGTGGCGAAGTCCGCCACCGGCCGCACGCACGCTGTCCGGGTCAGTCCTTGCCCGCCCGGATCGCCTCGAAGACGCCCGGGTCGAGGAGGGTGGAGGTGTCGCCGAGTTCGCGTCCTTCGGCGACGTCGCGCAGCAGGCGGCGCATGATTTTGCCGCTGCGGGTTTTGGGCAGTTCGGGCACCACGTGGATCTCCCGCGGCCGGGCGATCGGGCTGATCTCGCGTGACACCTCGGCCTTCAGTTCGTCCACCAGGTCCTGCCCGGTGTCCTCGGCGCCGGCGGTGAGGATGACGAAGGCGACGATGCCTTGGCCGGTGGTGGCGTCGGTGGCGCCGACGACCGCGGCCTCCGCGATGCCGGCGTGTCCGACGAGGGCGGATTCGACTTCGGCGGTGGAGATGCGGTGGCCGGAGACGTTCATGACGTCATCGACGCGGCCGAGCACCCACAGGTCGCCGTCGGTGTCGAGTTTGGCGCCGTCGCCGGCGAAGTAGAAGCCCTGCTCGGCGAAGCGTTCCCAGTAGGTGGACTTGTAGCGTTCCATATCGCCCCAGATGCCGCGCAGCATCGATGGCCAGGGTTGGTCGAGCACCAGGTAGCCGTTGGCTTCGGTCTCGCCGAGCCGCACCGGGTTGCCTTCCTCGTCCACAACCGTCGCCGAGATGCCGGGCAGCGGGATCATGGCGGCGCCGGGTTTGGTGGCGGTGACGCCGGGCAGGGGGGAGATCATGATGGCGCCGGTCTCGGTCTGCCACCAGGTGTCCACGATCGGTGTCTTCTTCGCGCCGATGACCTCGCGGTACCAGCGCCAGGCTTCGGGGTTGATCGGTTCGCCGACCGAGCCCAGCAGCCGCAGACTGGACAGGTCGTGCGCGTCGGGGATATCGCGGCCCCATTTCATGAAGGTGCGCACCAGGGTGGGGGCGGTGTAGTAGATGGTGACGCCGTATTTTTCGATGATCTGCCAGTGCCGGTGCTCGTCCGGGAAGTTTGGGGTGCCCTCGTAGAGCACCTGTGTGGCCCGGTTGGCCAGGGGGCCGTAGACGATGTAGCTGTGGCCGGTGACCCAGCCGATGTCGGCGGTGCACCAGTAGACGTCCTGGCCGGGTTTGTGGTCGAAGACGTAGTGGTGGGTGTAGGCGGTTTGGGTGAGGTAGCCGCCGGTGGTGTGCAGGATGCCTTTGGGTTTTCCGGTGGTTCCGGAGGTGTAGAGGATGAACAGGGGGTGTTCGGCGTCGAAGGATTCGGGTTCGTGGGTGGGGGCGGCGGTGGTGACCGTGTCGTGCCACCACAGGTCGCGGCCTTCGGTCCAGGGGACTTCGATACCGGTGCGGCGGACCACCAGGACGTGCTCGACGCTGGAGGGGGTGTCGCCCAGCGCATTGTCGACGGCGGCTTTGAGTGGGGCGGCGGTTCCGCGGCGCCATTGCCCGTCGGTAGTGATGATCAGCCGGGCGTTCGCGTCGTCGACGCGTTGGCGAAGCGCGGTGGGGGAGAATCCGGCGAACACGACCGAGTGAGTCAGGCCGAGGCGAGCGCAGGCGAGCATGGCCACGATCGCCTCGGGGATCATCGGCATGTAGATCGCCACCCGGTCACCGGCGGCGAGTCCGAGTTCGGTCAGGTAGTTCGCCGCCCGGCACACCTCGTCGAGCAGTTCACCGTAGGTGATGGCGCGGGTGTCGCCGGGTTCGCCCTCCCAGTGGATGGCGACCTGGTCGCCGTGTCCGGCCAGCACGTGGCGGTCCACGCAGTTGTAGGCGACGTTGAGCTTGCCGCCGACGAACCACTTGGCCACCGGAGCGTCACTCCAGTCCAGCACCTGCTCGAACGGTCGATGCCAATGCAGCCTGCCGGCCTGCTCCGCCCAGAATGCATCGCGATCGGCCGCGGCCCGCTCGTACAGCGTGGCGTCGGCGTTCGCGGCGGCGGCGAACTCCTGGGTCGGCGGGTACGAGTCCCTGTGGTCGGCGGTGGTTTCAGTCATTTCGTCTCTTCTTTCCACGTAGCCTGAGTGCACGATTCGACGCAGCCGAGTTCGACAGTAATCAACGGTGACTTACGCCGCGTGCGGTGTGCCGATCGGGTTTCGCCGCCGTCATGCCGTCGCGCGTCCGCCGGACGGCCGCCCCCGATGCGGCGACCTCGGCTGACCGCGACGGCGGCAATGTTCCGGCCAACCGGGCATTTGCGCACCAAACTTCGGGTGTTTCGGCAATGTTGCCGGATCGGTAACAAGTGCAACGAACTCGGATCAATCCGGTGACAGTGCCCGCGCCGCTGGTTACTCTGCCAACCACACAGGCGGATCGTGTCGGCATGCGCTGGTGGACCTCACGCGGGTGTCGTCCGGCTCCCCCCTTCTCGCATCGGGAGAACGCGTTGAAATTCCACAGAGCAATGGCGATGACAGCGGCGGTATTACTGGCCACGAGCCTCGGACTGGCCGCCTGTTCCTCCGGCGGCGGCGCCGATGCCGACATCGTCACCGTCAACGGTGGCGAGCCGCAGAATCCGTTGGTACCCACCAATACCAACGAGAACATGGGCGGGCGCGTGGTCGACCGCTTGTTCGCGGGCCTGAAGTACTACGACGCCAACGGCAAGGCGCACGACGAAATGGCGGAGTCGATCCAGACCACGGATCGCAAGAACTACCGGGTCACCCTCGAACCGAACTGGAAGTTCAGCGACGGCACCCCGGTGACGGCCAAGTCGTTCGTCGACGCGTGGAACTACGGCGCGCTCGGCAGCAATGGCCAGCTGCAGAGCTATGTGTTCAGCCCGATCCTCGGTTTCGACGAGGTGTCCGCGGAAAAGCCGGCGGCACAGACGATGTCGGGCCTGAAGGTGGTCGATGACCGCACCTTCACCATCGAGCTGAAGGCGCCCTCGATCGACTTCGAGACCGGGCTCGGATACGCGCCGTTCTACCCGCTGCCGGAGGCCGCATTCAAGGACATGAAGGCGTACGGGGAGAACCCGATCGGCAACGGCCCCTACAAGTTCGCCCGCACCGGGGCTTGGGAGCACAACGTCAAGATCGATCTGGTGCCCAATCCGGACTACCCCGGTGGCCGCCCGGCCAAGAACAAGGGTCTGCGGTTCGTGATGTACCAGTCCTACGACACCGCGTACGCCGACCTGCAAGCGGGCAACCTCGACGCGCTCGACACCGTGCCCGACAGCGCGCTCACCTCCTACCACCAGGAACTCGGCGACCGCGCGATCTCCAAGCCGGTCGCGCAGAACCAGCACATCGGCATCCAGTCCAACGTGCCGCACTTCTCGGGCCAGGAAGGGCTGCTGCGGCGCAGAGCGATTTCGATGGCGATCAACCGAGAACAGATATCCCAGAACATCTTCCAGGGCACCCGGATTCCGGCGCGCGACTTCACCGCGAGCACGCTGCCCGGGTTCGACCCGAACCTGCCCGGCTCGGAGGTGCTGAAGTACAACCCCGACGAGGCCAAGAAACTGTGGGCGCAGGCCGACGCGATCGCGCCGTGGTCGGGGCGCTACCAGATCGCCTACAACTCCGACGGCGGCCACCAGGCCTGGATCGAGGCTGTAGCGAACAGCGTGAAGAACACCCTCGGCATCGACGCGGTCGGCACGCCGTACCCGACGTTCAAGAACGTCCGCGACGAGATCACCGGGCACACGATCGACAAGGCGTTCCGCTACGGCTGGCAGGGCGACTACCCGACCATGCTGCAGTTCCTCACCTCGCAGTACTACAGCTACTCCGAGACCAACAATGTCGACTACAACAACCCCGAATTCGACCGCCTGCTCGACGCCGCGCAGGCCGCGCCGACCCAGGACGAGTCCTACAAGATCATCGCGCAGGCCCAGGCCCTGCTGATCAAGGACATGGCCGACATCCCGGTGCTCGACTACGTCGCCGCCGCGGGTCGCTCGGACCGGGTGCGGAAGGCCGAACTCGCCTGGAACGGCCTGTTCGCCTTCGAGAACATCGAGAAGTAGCCGCTCCTGCCGCCCCGCGTCGGCTCCGGCGCGGGGCAGCGCCGACCCAGGAGGCGAAATGGCCTGGTATGTCCTGCGGCGTCTGCTTCAAATGATCCCCGTCTTCCTCGGGGCGACGCTGCTCATCTATGCCTTGGTGTTCCTCGTTCCCGGCGACCCGATCCACGCGCTGGCCGGCGACAAGCCGATGACGCCCGCGGTGGAGGCGCAGCTGCGGGCGCGCTACCACCTCGACGAGCCGTTCCTCGTGCAGTATCTGCTGTTTCTGAAGGGCATCGTCACGTTGGACTTCGGAACGGCCTTCTCCGGCAGGCCGGTACGGGACGAACTCGCGCGCGCGTTCCCGATCACGATCAAACTGGCGTTGCTGGCCGTGCTCGTCGAGTCGGTCTTCGGCATCGCATTCGGGCTGATCGCGGGGCTGCGCAAGGGCAGGCTGTTCGATTCGACGATGCTGGTGGTCAGCCTGATCGCCATCGCCGTTCCGGTCTTCGTGGTCGGCTTCCTCGCGCAGTTCCTGCTCGGGGTGAAATGGGGAATCGCGCCGGTGACCGTCTCCGGGCAGGCGACGCTCGGTGAACTGCTGGTCCCGGCGTTCGTGCTCGGATCGCTCTCCTTCGCCTATGTCTTGCGGTTGACGCGAAACTCGGTGGCGGAGAACATGTCCGCCGACTACGTCCGCACCGCGACGGCCAAAGGGCTCGGGCGGCGGCGCGTAGTGACCGTGCACATCCTGCGCAACTCGATGATCCCGGTGATCACCTTCCTCGGCGCCGACCTGGGCGCCCTGATGGGCGGCGCGATCGTCACCGAGGGGATATTCAACATTCCCGGCGTCGGCGGCACGCTCTACCAGGCGATCACCCGGGGCGAGCCGCCCACGGTGGTCTCCTTCGTCACGGTGCTGATCGTCATCTTCCTGATCACCAACCTGGTCGTCGACCTGCTCTACGCCGCACTCGACCCGAGGATTCGCTATGCCTGACCTGACCAAGGGCGGCGGCCGGGTGCGCCGCGGCCAGGAGCATTTCGTCGCGCCGCCCGACGAGGTGGAGGTGCTCGCCACCGACGTCGTGCTGGATTCCGGTGCGCCGACCAGCATCTGGCGCGACGCGTGGCGGCAGCTGCGCCGCAACCCGATCTTCATCGCCGCGGCGGTGCTGATCGTGTTCGTGCTGATCGTGGTGATCTGGCCGGGTTGGTTCACCGGCCAGGACCCCCGCTACTGCAACGGCGACTTCAGCATGGACCCGCGCAGCGCGGGACACCCTTTCGGCTTCGACAAGCAGGGGTGCGATATCTACGCCCGAACCATCTACGGCGCACGGGCTTCCGTGTTGGCCGGGATCGGCGCGACCCTGCTCTTCGTGCTGATCGGCGGCACACTCGGGGCGCTGTCGGGTTTCTACGGGGGTCCGCTGGACTCGTTCGTCTCCCGGGTCGCCGAGATCTTCTACGCGATTCCCCTGATGCTGGCCGCCATCGTGATCATGCAGCTGCTGGATGCCCGCACGATCTGGACCGTGATCGTCATCCTCGCCTCGTTCACCTGGCCGCAGGCGGCGCGGATCGCCCGCAGCGCGGTGATCCAGGCGAAGAACAGCGATTACGTCACGGCGGCACAGGCATTGGGCGTTTCCCGGCTACAGACATTGCTACGCCACGTGCTGCCGAACGCGGCGGGACCGCTGATCGTGGTCACCACGTTGTGGCTGGGGGTTTTCATCGTCACCGAGGCGACACTGTCCTACCTCGGCGTCGGATTGCCACGCACCGTGGTGTCCTGGGGCGCGGACATCGCCACCGGACAGAAGGAGATCCGCACCTCGCCGATCCTGTTCTATCCCGCGACGGCCCTGGCACTGACCGTGCTGAGCTTCATCATGCTGGGCGACGCCGTGCGTGACGCCCTCGATCCGAAGGCGAGGAAGCGATGAGCCAGGGGAAGCCGCTGCTCGACATCACCGGTCTCAACGTGAGTTTCAGCACCGAGGGCAAGCAGGTGCCCGCGGTCCGGGACGTGAGCCTGTCGGTGTATCCGGGCCAGACCGTGGCCATCGTCGGCGAATCGGGCTCGGGCAAGTCGACCACGGCGCACGCCATCATCGATCTGCTGCCGGGAACGGGGCGGATCACCTCCGGCGCGATCATGTTCGATGGCAAGGACCTCACCGGCGCCTCGAAGCGTGACATCGTCGCCGTCCGCGGCAGCGGTATCGGTCTTGTGCCGCAGGATCCGATGTCGAATCTGAATCCGGTGTGGAAGATCGGGTTCCAGATCCGGGAGACCCTGGAGGCCAACGGCATTGCGAAGGACAAGGCGGCGAGCAAGCGGGCGGTGGAACTGCTCGAGGAAGCGGGTATGCCCGATGCGGAACGCCGGGTGAACCAGTATCCGCACGAGTTCTCCGGCGGCATGCGCCAGCGCGCGCTGATCGCGATCGGTCTGGCCTGCCGCCCCAAACTACTCATCGCCGACGAGCCGACCTCGGCGCTGGACGTGACCGTACAGCGGCAGATCCTCGACCATCTCGATCGGCTCACCACCGAACTCGGCACGGCGGTTCTGCTGATCACGCACGATCTCGGGCTGGCAGCGGAGCGCGCCGAACACTTGGTGGTGATGTATCGCGGTCGGGTGGTGGAATCCGGCCCCGCCTTGCGGATCCTGCGCGATCCCCAGCACCTGTACACCAAGCGGCTGGTGAGCTCGGCGCCCTCGCTGGCCGCGCAGCGGCAGTCGTCGGTGCGGCAGCGGGCCGAGATCCGCGCGCAGGCCGGGCAGGCGGCGGCGGCCGCAGAGCTCGCGGCGGTTCCGGACGAGGTGGTCATAGCCGAGCACCTGACCAAGACGTTTCGTATTCGCGATCGCGCGCCGTGGAAGTCGACCGAGTTCGTCGCGGTCGACGACGTGTCGTTCCGGCTACGGCGCGGTTCGACCACGGCGATCGTCGGCGAATCCGGGTCGGGCAAGACGACGGTGGCGCAGATGGTTCTCGGTCTGCTCGCACCGACATCCGGATCGGTCACCTTCGACGGCAACGAGGTCGCCACACTGAAGCGCAAGGGCGCCTTCGCTTTCCGGCGCCGGGTGCAGCCGGTTTTCCAGGACCCGTACGGCTCGCTCGACCCGATGTACACGATCTACCGCACCATCGAAGAGCCGCTGCGCGTCCACCGGATCGGCACTCCCGAGGAGCGGGAGGCAACCGTCCGGGAACTGCTCGACAAAGTCGCGCTGCCCACCAGCGTGATGCGGCGCTACCCGAACGAGCTGTCCGGCGGGCAGCGCCAGCGCGTGGCCGTCGCTCGTGCGCTGGCGCTCCGGCCCGAAGTGGTGGTGTGCGACGAGGCGGTATCCGCACTCGACGTGCTGGTACAGGCGCAGATACTGCGGCTGCTCAATGAGCTGCAGGCCGAGTTGGGGCTGACGTATCTGTTCATCACCCACGATCTGGCCGTGGTCCGGCAGATCGCCGACGACGTGCTGGTCATGCAGCGCGGGAAGGTGGTCGAGGCGGCGTCCACCGACGAGGTGTTCGACAACCCGCGCCAGGAATACACACGCAAGCTGCTCGACGCGATCCCCGGCCGCGCCCTGCTGGCCGGGTAGGCGATACCTCCGCCTTCGCTCGGGCCGTGCGCGGGCTGTGGACGGACTACGTCCGACTGCGCCCACTAGCGCAGGCCGGGCGGCCGGATCGGTCCCGGCGTACGCCAGTAGCCTCGTATGCCGTGACCGATCCGCTACAGCCCCTCGCCGATCTGCCGGGTGTCCGGGACGCGGCCGACCGCGCCCGCGACGCGCTCGCCGAGGTGCATCGGCACAAGGCCAACCGCCGTGGATGGCCGACCACGGCGGCCGAGGCCGCGGTGCGCGCGGCCCGATCTTCGGCCGCCATCGACGGCGGCAGCACGGAACTCCCCGCCGACGGTCGCGTGGCGGATCCGATCTTGGCCGGTTCCCTGCGGGTGGGGCAGGCGCTGGACGGTGACGCGCTGCGGAACCTGGTAACCACCTGGCAGCGGGCGCCGCTGCAGGCGCTGGCGCGGCTGCATCTGCTCGCCGCCGCGGATCTGGTCTCGGCGGAGGAGTCGCTCGGTAGGCCACGCGGCGAGGACGGGGTGGCGCAGCGGTTGGATCTGCTGGCGCAGATCGTGCTCGGCTCCCGGGCGCCCGCACCGGTGATCGCGGCCGTAGTACACGGTGAGCTACTGGCGCTGCGACCGTTCGGGACGGCCGACGGCGTGGTCGCGCGGGCGGCCTCCCGCCTGGTCGCCGTGTCCAGTGGGCTGGACCCGCACAGTCTCGGCGTACCGGAGGTGTTCTGGTTGCGCAGGCGCCAGGCATACCTGGACGCGGCTGCCGGGTTCGGGACCGGAGATCCGGAGGCCGTCGGCGGCTGGGTGATTCTCTGCTGCGGGGCCTTCGAGGACGGGGCGCGCGAGGCTACATCTATCGCCGATTCGGCGGCGGGATAACAGCGCCCCCTACACGTCGAAGCGGGCGGCGTTGTCTGTCGACCTCACCGCCCGCTAGCACGGACTACCGGGTTACCAAGCGTGCTGGTTGGGTTGTGTTCTGCGGCCTCGGCGACCATCCGGACATCGCCGGTTCATCCCCGCAACCTGTGCGAGGCCCTCGCCGTCGAATACCCGGATTTCGCAGGCCCACAACGCTTCTGCCCTTGTAGCGGCGTGCTCCGCGTGGGTGCCTGGTGTCCGTGCTGGGAAAGATGGTTGGGAGACAGTTCCTTCTCTTCCGGTCCTGCCTTGGCCTTCCGTCCCTCCGTAGTTACCTTTCTACACTGTGACTGCATTCACATCAAGAGTGCGGGTGGCATTGGATAATCGGCGTGTTTCCCGGCGTTTCATGGTTAAAATGCCTGGTCCTTCGCCCCTTGCGCCGAGGCGGCAAACCCACCGGCAAGCACCCGGCGACCCCGCCCTGGCCGACACCCCGGACGTCCGGACCTCAGCGGCGACGGCGCAGGATCCGGTAGCTGATCGCGCCGGCCAGTAGCGCACTCACACCGACCGCGGCCGTCGCCGCGAGCGTGGTGGACGACGGCGCCTGGAAGCGCGCCCACAGCGAGACGGGGTTGGAGAAGGTCAGAATCGGCCAGCCCCGCGCGGAAGCCTCGCGACGCAGGTTGCGGTCCGGATTGACCGCGGTCGGGTGCCCTACCGCGGCGAGCAGCGGTAGATCGGTGATCGAGTCGGAGTAGGCGTAGCAGCGGGACAGGTCGTAACCCTCGCTGGCGGCAAGCTTTTCGATCGCGGCGACCTTGCCATCGCCGTAGCAGTAGAACTCGACGTCTCCGGTGTACTTGCCATCCGCCACCACCATCCGGGTGGCGGCGGTGTGCGAGGCGCCGAGCGCTTCGGCGATCGGGGCGACGATCTCCTCGCCGGAGGCCGACACGATCACCACGTCGTGCCCGCGGATCTTGTGGTCGGCGATCAGATCGGCCGCCTCCGCGTAGATCAGGGGATCGACCAGATCGTGCAATGTCTCGCCCACAATGGATTTCACCTGTTCGACGTCCCAGCCCGCGCACATGCTGGTCAGGTGGGCGCGCATCCGCTCCATCTGGTCGTGGTCGGCTCCGGACAGCAAGAACAGGAAGTGGGCGTAGCTGCTCTCCAGGACGGCGCGGCGGTTCAGAAGCCCCTGCGCGTAGAAGGGCTTGCTGAACACGAACGTGCTCGATTTCGCGATCACGGTCTTGTCGAGGTCGAAGAAGGCGGCGACGCGACCGCCTGCGGTGGCTGGGTTGTCCACCCGACCAGGATAGGCGGCTGCCTCGCCTGCGCTCGGCCCGGCGCGGTCTGAGGGCGGACTGCGTCCGGCTGTGTCTGTGATGCGGCTGCCTCGGCCTGCGCTCGGCCCGGCGCGGTCTGAGGGCGGACTGCGTCCGGCGGTGCCCGTTATGCGGCTGCCTCGCCTGCGCTCGGCCCGGCGCGGTCTGAGGGCGGACTGCGTCCGGCTGTGTCTGTGATGCGGCTGGCTCGGCCTGCGCTCGGCCCGGCGCGGTCTGAGGGCGGACTGCATTCCGCGGAGCCCATTAGGGATGCGACGTCCCATCGGCGGGCGGGCCGAGGTGGGCGGCCGCGCGGAAAGGTTTGCCCCGCAGACGCCGGGGGTCCGGGGGCCACAAAGTTGTCCGATGCCGGACTTGCGTTGTGGCCAGGGATTGGGTGTAGTATTGCTGGCACCTGGACATAGTCCAGGCGCGTTCAGCCCGACCCCCCGGGGCTGAACCCGACGGCCCCAGCCTCCTCCCCCCCCGGCTGGGGCCGTCCTCTATCTCCGGGACGATCCCGTTGGCCGCGTGGCTCGAAGAGTTGTCCACAGCCCGTGAGTTGTCCACATTCGGCACGGCACCCCTTCTTTCGTCGGCCGGATTCGACCACGCTGACCTGCATGAATCTCGACCGCTCTGCGCCAGGTGGCGTCCCGCCCGCCCTTGTGCTCATCCACGACGACCGTCTGCGTGACGAAGTCCGGCGCATCGCGGCCGCCGCCGAACGTTGCCTCGACGAGCCGCCGCGACCCATCGGCAGGCATGCCTGGTCCGGCGCGGCGTTGGTGATCATCGACACAGCAGCGGCGCGGGACGCGGCCGGGGTCGGGTATCTGCGCCGGACCGGGGTTGCGCTGGTAACCGACGGTGAGCCAGGTTTGCTCGATTGGCAGGCTGCGGCATCGGTCGGCGCTGAGCGGGTTATCGCTCTGCCGGGCTCCGCGGTGGGGCTCATCGAGATGTTTGCTGAGTACGGCGAGCAGCGTTCGGGCGACGGAGTGGTCGTCGCCGTTGCCGGGGCAGGCGGCGGGGCAGGGGCGTCCACCCTGGCCGTCGCGGTCGCGCTGCGAGCTGCCGCCGAGGGGTTCCGGCGAGAGACCTTGCTGGTCGACGGCGCACCCTTCGGAGGAGGGCTCGACCTGCTCCTCGGCATCGAGAAGACAGCGGGACTGCGCTGGCCCGATCTGGTCGTCGAGGACGGGCGGGTGTCCGCGGCCGCTCTCCACGGCGCGCTGCCTGCCGCCGCGCCGGGCCTTGCCGTGCTGTCCTGCGCTCGATGTGGTGCGGGGCGGTTGCCGCGCGAACTCGGCGCGGCCGGTGTCCGGGCGGTGCTCGAAGCAGGCCGTGCCGCAGGCGATTTCGTAGTTTGCGACATTTCGGGTGAGCGAGGGCCGCATGCCGACCAGATGCTCGATTCGGCGGATCTGGTCGTACTGGTCGTTCCGGCCCGGCTGCGCGCGTGCGCCGCCGCCGAAGCGGTGTCCGCCCACATTGCTCGGCGAAACCCGAACCAGGGCTTGATCGTTCGTGGACCAGCGCCCGGTGGGTTACGCGGCGCCGAGGTCGCCGAGGTGCTCGACATCCCCCTGCTCGCCGCCGTACGCGCCCAAACCGGACTGGCGCACCGCCTGGAGCGTGGTGGGGTCTCGGTGGGCCGCCGGGGACCACTGCGCGATGCCGCCGATGCGGTGCTCGGAGTGCTCAGTGCACCGGCAGGGCAGCGGAGGTGAGGGGGCCGCTATGAGTGCGATACTCACAAGTGAGCTGCTGGATCGAGTGCGTGAGCGACTGGCCGCGGAGACAGGCGATCCGGATCCGGCGCAGCTCGCCGCTGCGATCCGAGCCGAGGCAGGCGGGGTGCTCGGCGACACGGACCTGCTGCGGGCGCTGCGGTTGTTGCAGACCGAGATGACCGGTGCGGGCGTGCTCGAACCGTTGCTGAACGATCCGCACGTCGCGGATGTGCTGGTGACCGGGCCGGACGCGGTGTGGATCGATCGCGGGCGCGGACTGGAAAAGACCTCCATCACGTTCCCCGACGAGGCCGCCGTCCGGCGGCTCGCGCAGCGCCTGGCCCTGTCGGCGGGTCGGCGACTCGACGACGCGCAACCTTGGGTGGACGGTCGACTGTCCGGAACGGGTGCGGCGCTGGGGGATTCGTTCGGTGTCCGCTTGCATGCCGTACTCTCGCCGGTCGCCCACGGCGGCACCTGTCTTTCGCTGCGCATACTTCGCCCGGCTACCCAGGGGTTGGACGCGCTGGCCCTGGCCGGTGCGATCCCGGCGGAGGCAAAACTCTTGCTGGAGCGCATTGTTCGGGCACGCTTGGCGTTCCTGGTGGTCGGCGGCACCGGGGCCGGCAAGACGACACTCCTGTCCGGTCTACTGGCCACAGTGGATCCGGCCGAGCGGATCATCTGCGTCGAAGACGCCGCCGAGCTCGCGCCGCCACATCCCCATGTGGTGCGCTTGGTCGCCAGAACCGCGAACGTCGAGGGCGTCGGTGCGGTCACCGTGCGCGACCTGGTCCGTCAGGCCCTGCGCATGCGACCGGACCGAATCGTGGTCGGCGAGGTCAGGGGCGCCGAGGTGGTCGACCTGTTGACCGCCTTGAACACCGGTCACGACGGCGGCGCGGGAACTGTGCACGCCAACTCGCCGCGGGAGGTCCCCGCGCGCTTGGAGGCCCTCGCCGCGCTCGGCGGGATGGACAACGCGGCCTTGCACAGCCAACTCGCTGCCGCGGTCCAGGTCGTCCTCCATGTGCACCGCCGATCCGATGGCTCGCGTGGGCTGCGTGAGATCGGCCTGGTGCACCGCACCGACGGTGGCCGGGTGCGGATCACACCCGCTTGGCACACCACGGGAGCGGCTCCCGCTGCCGCCGACCTGTCCCGCTTGCTCGCCGAACGACTCGACCGATGAGTGTGGCGATGGTGTGCCTGGCACTGGCCCTGGTCGCACTGCCCGCGCCAGGGCCACGGCGTCGGTTCGCCCGGATGTTCACCACACCGGGCGAGTATCGAAGGTCTTTGTGGGGCACCTTGTCTCGAGCCGGTGTCATCGCAGGCGTCGTAGCCGTGCTCCTGCTTCTCGGGCCAGGTCCTTTCCTCGCCGCGAGCATGATCGCCGGGACGGTAGGGCTGCGGGTACGCCGGTCGGCGCGGGACCGGCGCAGGAACGTCGAGTGCGGCTACCTGCTCGAAGCACTGGAAGCCGTTATCGGCGAGTTGCGGGTGGGCGCCCATCCGAGTGCCGCCGCCGAGGTCGCGGCGCGCGAGGTGCGCGGCGATTCGGCACGCGTCTTCGCAGTCGGCGCCGCACGAAGTCGGCTCGGCGGCTCCGCGGCAGAGGGTCTGCGGCAACCGGAGTCCCTTGTCGCAGTGGAACTTTCCCGGATCGCAGGCGCATGGGAGGTCGCCGAGCAGCGCGGGCTGGCACTCGCCGAGTTGCTGTCGGCAGCCCGCACGGATCTTGCCGGGCGCATACGGTTTCACGGTCGTACCACCGCGGCGCTGGCCGGTGCCCGCGCCACCGCGGCAGTTCTGGCTTGCCTGCCCTGTCTCGGTATCGCCCTCGGCCAGATGATGGGCGCTTCTCCTCTGCATGTCCTCTTCGCCTCATCCGCAGGGCAGGTGCTGCTACCTCTCGGCACCGGGCTGGTCTGCGTGGGCTTGTTGTGGACCGATGTGATCACGCGAAAGGTGCTGGTATGACTCCGCTTTCATGGATAGGTCCCGACCGAGTGTCGGTGCCCATCGATCGGCATCGACCAGACGCCGACTGTAGTCATGCTGCATCGCACTCCTGCTTGGGCGTCGGTGTCGAGGGACTCGACTGCTGGATGCTCGGTGCGGGGCCGGCGGCGGCGTCAGGCCGGGCGGTCGCGCTGGGTGCGGTTCGGTCTGCAGGTTTTTGCTGGAAGAGGTTCATGGCCCGCGTATTCGAGGTCTGGCATCGTCGCCGGGGCGCCTCGCGGCTCATGGCGTCGTCGTCGCGTTGTCGTCCGATCGCCGGAACGCACGGCCGAGGGTCGGTTTCGAAGCCGGGGCGGTTCGCGTCGGCGTTGTCGAAGGGGGGATTGCGCGTAGCCCGGTTCGGTGTCCTGTCACCGTCAGGATCGTCGGTGGCGATGTCACCGTACGCGGGCCGGTGGCCGGGCACGCGTTGTCCTAGGGGGTTTCACGCATCTGCTCCGGTGATGGAAGGTGGGGATGACATTGACCGTGGCGGCCGCGCCGTTGTTGTTGCTGGCCGTGGCGCTGGCACTGCTGCCGGGGCGGGTGGCGGTGAGCCAGCGGTTGCGTGCCCTCCGTCAACCGCTCATCGGGCAGGTCGAGGCGTCGCGTGGAGCGAACCGGAAGGCAGATCCTTTGGCCACCGCCTCGGTCCTCGACCTGCTGGCCGCGTGCCTGCGGGCCGGCCTTCCGATGGCGGGTGCGGCACGCGCTGTGGCGCCCGAGGCGCCGGAACCGCTCGGCGAAGCACTGCGGCGAGCGGCGGATCTGCTGGCACTGGGCGCGGAGGCGGCCACCGCGTGGGAACAAGTCGCCCAGGATGGAGCCGGGCGGCCGGGAACCGACGCGATCGAGTCACTGGCTCGGATGGCGCGCCGCTCGGCTCGGTCCGGTGCGTCACTGGCGGTCGCGGTCGCAGAGCTGGCCGAACAGCGCCGGGCCACGATCGAAGACGCGGCCGCCGCGAAGGCGGAGCGCGCAGGCGTGCTGATCGGCGGACCGCTCGGCTTGTGCTTTCTTCCCGCCTTCGTCTGTCTCGGCATCGTGCCCGTGGTAATCGGCTTGGCGAGCCGGGTGCTCGGTGGGGGTCTGCTGTGATCCCACCGAGCGCCATCTCGAAGGCACCGTGTTCGTGGGGCGCGGCCGCTCGGATTCGGGTCGTCGGGCTGGATTCGTGGCGGTGGCGTGGGATCGCGGGGCTGCGGAGGCCGTCGAGGGAAGCGTGCTTGTGCGGAGGGGCCGCACGGGCCGGAGTGAGAGGGGAATCGAGTGCGTATCGAGCGGAGATCTGTCGGCCAGAGGCTGAAGGCTATATATCTGCGCCTGCGCGGGCGAGTGATGCAGGCGGTCGTCGCGGAGGACGGCATGAGCACGGCGGAGTATGCGATCGGCACGATCGCGGCGGCGGCGTTCGGTGCGGTGCTCTACGGCGTGGTGACGGGCGACAGCATCGTGAATGCGCTGACGAAGATCATCGATCGGGCGCTCAACACTTCGGTGTAGACGCCGTCACCGGTGGCCGAGAGCGCCGCGATCGGCGGAGGCCGAGGGGCGACCGAGGGGCGGTGACAGTGGAGGCCGCGCTCGCCCTGACCGCGGTCCTCGCCACTGTCGTGCTGTGCCTCGGCGCCTTGCTGGCGGCGTCGACGCAGGTCCGCTGTGTCGACGCCGCCCGCGAGGCGGCGCGTCTGGCCGCACGGGGCGATCATGCGCACGCCGTACCCACAGCGCGGCAGATCGCTCCTCCGTCGGCCGATATCGCCCTCCGCAGCGAAGGCACCCGGGTTCTCGCCGTCGTCTCCGCCCGAACTCCGCTTCTGCCGCTGCTAACGCTCCGTGCGGAAGCCGTCGCCACCCTCGAGCCGGGGACTGCACCGTGATTCGGCCTTCCGGCGTCCGCTCGCGGCCCGCACCCCTTCGAGCCAGCAGTGCATCTGCCACACCGGTTGCTCGGACCGGGTCGAATGGTTCACGAGCGGAAGCAGCCGGCCACTTGCGCGCTCGAGCAGGTGTGGCCGCCGTGAGCAGTCAGAGCAGTGCTGGCCCGTGGAGGCGGTGTCAGGGGGCGGAAGCAGCCACTGTGAACGGGAGCACCTACGTGATGCCGATCATCGGTCTCGGTGTCACGGCCCGAAGCGTTGGCATGCGGCGTGGCGAAGCCGCGCACGGGACGGGGCGCTGGGGGCGGCGCAGGTTCGCGGCGGCAGTTCGTCGGGTGGCGGGCGAGGAGGGGGTGGCCACCGTCTTCGCCTGCTCGGGGTTGGTGGCGCTGATCGGTGCGACGTTGTTGATCTCGCATGTGGGCGCCGTAGTAGTGGCGCGGCATCGGGCGCAGACGGCAGCGGATATGGCGGCGCTGGCCGCGGCGAGCGCATTGATGCAGGGAGCGGATGCGGCGTGCGCCGAGGCGGACGAGGTGGCATGGCGAATGGGGACGCGGATCCGGTTCTGTGCGGCCGCGGAGTGGGACGTGACCGTCACTGTCGAAACGGATGTACCAATAGGTCTGTATGGCGATCGAAGTGTCCGAGCGATCGCTAGAGCCGGACCGGTTGAAGAGTGAGAGAGTTCGATACACAACGGCCCGGGCGTCGCTTTGGATGGCGGAAAACGGCAATTCTACTGACGGGTTAAAACTCGGCTCGCGCAATTCTCGTCGGAGTTGTGGATATCAAAAGCGAATGAATGCGCATGTACGCAACGGATGGTGTGGCAATAGTCTAGTTAACATGAATTCAATCCTTTTTATTCTCCGGGGTGAAGCCGGGGCGATCTACTAGGAGGTGTCCCAGCGTTGCCGGCGAGGGTGCTGGCAACCTGGACAAGTGATCACGTGCCGGGCTCCGCGTCGTCACGAATCGAGCGAGACGGCGTCACCTGCGGACAGTTCGGCCAGCACGGCGGTGAGCAGGCGTGCCGCGCCCATCTTGTCCAGGGGATGGTTGCCGTTGCCGCACTTGGGCGATTGGACGCAGGAGGGACAGCCTGCCGCGCATCCGCACGACTCGATGGCCGCCAGGGTCGCCGAAAGCCACCGCCGCAGTTGGGCGAACCCGCGCTCGGCGAAACCAGCGCCGCCGGCCTGGCCGTCGTAGACGAAGACGGTGGGCAGCCCGGTGTCCGGATGCTCAGCTGTGGAGACGCCACCGATGTCCCACCGATCACAGGTCGCTACCAGCGGCAACAGCCCGATCGCCGCGTGCTCGGCCGCGTGCAGCGCTCCCGCGACGTCCTGGGGCTCGATTCCGGCCAGCGCCAACAACTCCGGCGTCGCCGTGTACATCACGGCCCTGGTGGGCAGCGTCCGCGGTGGCAGATCGAGTTCCACGAGATCGAGCACTGCACCGGTGGCCAGCGTGCGCAGATAACCGATCACCTGACTGGTGACCCGAACCTGAGCCAGCGCAGTCGTCACGTGACCGTAGCGGTGATGCTCGGTCATCGCGTCGATGGTGATCGAGGTCGTCTGCCGCGCGCTGGTGGTCCACCCCGGCTCGGCCGCGTGCACGAACGCCACGCCGTCCTCGAGATCCAGCTCGTCGACCACGTAGGTCTCACCCTGATGCAGGTGGACGGCGCCTTGGTGCAGCGTTGCCTGCGCCCGCCCCGCATCGGCGGTGCCGAGTAGCCTGCCGGTCTCACCATCCACGATGACTACCGGCGTGCCGATTCCACCTCGGACGTCCACCGCATCGTGCGGCTGCGTCTCCGCGGTGACATACCAACGCGCGCGATCCTGCGTCCCACGCCGTCTGATCAGCCCTTTCGCGGTCAGATCCTGGAGTACCTCATGCGCGCCGAGTTCGTCCACCTCGATGTCGGTGAGCGGCAGTTCCAGTGCGGCGCACAGCAGTTGCGGACCGAGCACGTAGGGATTGCGCGGGTCGGTGATGGTGGCCTCGACCGGCTTGTCCAGCAGCGCGTCCGGGTGGTGAACCAGGTAGGTGTCGAGCGGATCGTCCCGCGCGACGAGCAGGACCAGCGATCCCTGAGTGCGACGTCCCGCCCGCCCGGCCTGCTGCCAGAACGATGCGACCGTGCCGGGAAAACCCGAGATGACCACGGCATCCAGCCCAGCGATGTCGACGCCGAGTTCCAGGGCGTTGGTCGTCGCCGCGCCCAGCAGCGACCCGTCCGACAACGCCGCTTCCAGATCGCGCCGGTCCTCCGCGAGGTAGCCGGCTCGATAGGATGCCACCCGCCCGGCGAGGTCCGGATCGACTTCGGTCAACAACCTTCTGGCATCCATGGCGGTCTGCTCGGCGGCCCGGCGCGAGCGCACGAACGTCAAGGTCCGCGCACCTTCCGCCACCAGATCCGCCATGATCCGCGCCGCCTCCGCGGTGGCCGCCCTGCGTACCGGGGCGCCGTTCTCGCCGGTCACCGCGGTGAGCAGCGGGGGTTCCCAGAGCGCGACCGTACGCGGCCCCTGCGGCGAGCCGTCCTGGGTGACCGCAGCGCAAGGCGCGCCGATCAGCCGGGACGCGGCCGCCGCGGGTTCGGCCGTGGTCGCCGAGCACAGCACGAACACCGGATCCGCGCCGTACCGCGCGGCGATCCGGCGCAGCCTGCGCAGTACCAGCGCGACGTGCGAGCCGAAAATCCCGCGATAGGCATGGCATTCGTCGACGACCACATATCGCAACCTGCGCAGCACGCGCGCCCAGCGCTGGTGCGACCGCAGTATGCCCAGGTGGAGCATGTCGGGGTTGGTGAAAATCCATCGCGCGTTGGCGCGCACCCACTGCCGGATCTCGGCCGGTGTGTCGCCGTCGTAGGTAGCCGGATGGATATCCCGCAGCGGACCTTCGCGGGTCAGTTCCCCGACTGCACGCAGCTGATCGGCGCCGAGCGCTTTCGTCGGCGCCAGGTACAGCGCGGTGGCCTTCGGATCCGCTTGCAGCGTGGTGAGTACCGGAAGCTGATACCCGAGCGACTTGCCCGACGCGGTCCCCGTGCTCACGACCACGTGCTCGCCCTCGAAAGCCAGACCCGCCGTCTCGGCCTGATGGCTCCAGGGCGCGGCGACGCCGGTCTCCTGTAAGGCGGCAACCACTTCCGGCGATGCCCATGCGGGCCACGCGGTATGAGCGGCCGTGCGCGGGGGCAACTCGACGACATGAGTCATCCTGGGGTCGTCATCTGGGGCCCCGACTAGGACACGATTCAGCAACGATGCGCCGTAGCTGAGCTCGGTTCGGGCGTGCGCTGGGGCCGCAGAGTCCGCCGGATTCACGACAGAAGCCCCGCAACACGCTCGGAAAGTGTGAAACGTGTGCGTCCGGTAAGCGCCACCTGCCATTTCGATACCAAATAGCGACCTGGGTCACAGCTGGATTGCCGAACGTCGACTCGGTTATCAGAAGGCAAACGAACCATGAGTCTGGATTCCGCCATTGTGTCCCTCACCTGCGCATTCGCAAGATCAACTTTTTTGCAAATTGTCGGTAACTCGACTGTTGAATTGCCCGAAGACATGGTTCACTGGTTCCTGGTCGCAAGCTTCTGTGTTCGAGGGACGGATCCAAAGTCCAAACCGTCAGCAGGATCGATGTTGCGAACGGTGTGCTTGGTGCTTTCCTGCAGGGGGAACCAACAGTACAGCGGTCGGAACGGACCCGGTGGACGAACCCAGTTGTCCGCCGTTCCGGTAAGAAAAGAGAAGGAACAGAATGGCACAGGGAACTGTGAAGTGGTTCAACGCGGAGAAGGGGTTCGGCTTCATCGCGCCCGAGGACGGCTCCGCTGACGTCTTCGTCCACTACTCCGAGATCCAGGGTTCGGGCTTCCGCACCCTCGAGGAGAACCAGAAGGTCGAATTCGAGGTCGGCCAGGGCACCAAGGGCCCGCAGGCCACCGGAGTGCGTGCGCTCAGCTGAGCGGCGCGACATCCACCGCTCGTCCCTCACCGCCGGAAACGGGGTGGGGGACGAGCTATATCTGGGGTAGGCACGGCCCGCGCGAACAGCCGGAACGCTCGTCGAGCATGCCGCGGCGCCGGTGCCGCGAAAAGACAGGGCATACTGATTCGAACTGACGCGCGTACGCTCAGTGGTTCGAGTCGCAAGCACTCGACTACACGCGGCGTCACGGTATAAACGTGTCTGGTGGCGACGTTCAGCCGTCGCAGCCGCTTACCCCAGCCGCGCCAGCGGGAACAACGCAGCGCGGGTCGATCAGGAAAGGTGTATTCGCCGGTGGCAACACGAGACCGCGGTGCAGCCGACCAGGGCCGTCCCCTGCGTCGTCTCGTGATCGTCGAGTCCCCGACCAAGGCCCGCAAGATCGCGCCGTACCTCGGTCGTAACTTCACGGTCGAGGCGTCGGTCGGCCATATCCGGGATCTGCCGCGGGGCGCGGCGGATGTCCCGGCCAAGTACAAAGGCCAGGCCTGGGCGCGTCTCGGCGTGGATGTGGACAACGATTTCGAGCCCATCTACGTCGTGAGCCCGGACAAGAAGGCCAAGGTCACCGAGCTCAAGAGCCTGTTGAAGGATGCCGACGAGCTCTACCTGGCCACCGACCCCGACCGTGAGGGCGAGGCGATCGCCTGGCACCTGCTGGAGACGCTCAAGCCCAAGGTGCCGGTCCGGCGGATGGTGTTCCACGAGATCACCGAACCCGCCATTCAGGCCGCCGCCGCGGACACCCGCGAGCTCGACAGCGACTTGGTCGACGCGCAGGAGACCCGGCGCATCCTGGACCGGCTGTACGGCTACGAGGTCAGCCCGGTGCTGTGGAAGAAGGTCATGCCGCGGCTGTCGGCCGGCCGAGTGCAGTCGGTGGCCACCCGGGTGATCGTGCGGCGCGAGCGCGAGCGGATGTCGTTCCGTTCCGCCGAGTACTGGGATATCGCCGCCAAGCTGGACGCGGGGACCGGCGAGGAAGTCAACGCCACCAACCCCAGGACCTTCGGGGCGCGGTTGGTCGCGGTCGCCGGCGCCAGGGTCGCTACCGGGCGGGATTTCGGTTCGGACGGCCGGCTCAAAGCCACCAACGGCGTCATAGTGCTGGACGAAGGCTATGCGCGGCGGCTCGCCGAGGCGCTGGACGGTGCCGACCTGGTGGTTTCCTCGGCGGAGGCCAAGCCCTACAGCCGCAAGCCGTATCCGCCGTTCATGACCTCGACGCTGCAGCAGGAGGCGGGGCGCAAGCTGCGCTTCAGCTCCGAGCGGACCATGCGGGTCGCGCAGCGGCTGTACGAGAACGGCTACATCACATACATGCGAACCGACTCGACGACGCTGTCGGAGTCGGCCATCGCCGCGGCTCGTGCGCAGGCGACCCAGCTCTACGGCGCCGAGTACGTGCACCCGACCGCGCGGCAATACAACCGCAAGGTGAAGAACGCGCAAGAGGCGCACGAGGCGATTCGCCCGGCGGGCGATACGTTCGCCACGCCCGGCCAGCTGCACTCGCGGTTGGACAACGACGAGTTCCGCCTCTACGAACTCATCTGGCAGCGCACCGTCGCCTCGCAGATGGCCGACGCCAAGGGCACCACGCTGACCCTGCGCATCACCGGCGTCGCGGCCACCGGCGAGGAGTGCGTTTTCTCCGCTTCCGGTCGCACCATCACCTTCCCCGGCTTCCTGAAGGCCTATGTGGAGAGCGTGGACGAGGAGGCCGGTGGCCAGTCCGACGACGCCGAATCCCGGCTGCCCGCGCTGGAGGAAGGCGAGGCGGTCACCGCGGTCGAGCTGAATCCCGACGGCCACAGCACGAATCCGCCCGCTCGCTACACCGAAGCGTCGCTGATCAAGACGCTCGAAGAACTCGGCATCGGTCGTCCGTCGACGTATGCGTCGATCATCAAGACGATTCTCGACCGCGGGTACGTGTACAAACGCGGCAGCGCGCTGGTGCCGTCCTGGGTGGCCTTCGCGGTGATCGGTCTACTGGAAGAGCATTTCGGCCGACTGGTCGATTTCGACTTCACCGCCGCCATGGAGGACGACCTCGACGCCATCGCGGGCGGGCGCGAGCAGCGCGGAAACTGGTTGTCCAGCTTCTACTTCGGCGGCGATCACGGCGTGGAGGGCTCGGTCGCGCGATCGGGCGGGCTGAAGAGGATGGTCGGTGACCGGCTGGACGACATCGACGCCCGAGAGATCAACTCCATCAAGCTGTTCAGTGATGCCGACGGACGTGACGTCGTGGTCCGGGTCGGTAAGTACGGGCCGTACCTGGAGCGGATGATCACGAACCCCGATGACCCGGAAGGCGATTCGGTCTCGCAGCGGGCCAACTTGCCGGACGATCTTCCACCGGACGAGCTGACCCCCGACGTCGCGGAGAAGCTGTTCGCGACGCCGCAGGAAGGGCGCGCGCTCGGCGTCGATCCCGCGACCGGACACGAGATCGTCGCGAAGGAAGGGCGTTTCGGTCCGTACGTCACCGAGATCCTGCCCGAGCCGCAAGCCGAGGAGGGGCAGGAGCCCGCCAAGAAGAACGCGAAGAAGGCCGCCGCACCGAAGCCGCGCACCGGTTCGCTCTTCAAATCCATGGACCTGGCCACCATTACGCTCGACGACGCGCTGAAGCTGCTGTCGCTGCCGCGTGTGGTCGGTACAGACCCGGCGACCGGCGAGGAGATCACGTCGCAGAACGGACGTTACGGGCCGTATCTGAAGAAGGGCACCGATTCGCGATCGCTGAATACCGAGGACCAGATCTTCACGGTGACGCTGGAGGAGGCGCTGAAGATCTACGCGGAGCCGAAACGCCGTGGGCGGCAGGCTTCGAACGCGGCTCCGCTGCGTGAGCTCGGCACCGACTCGGCCAGCGGCAAGCCGATGGTGATCAAGGATGGCCGCTTCGGCCCGTATGTCACCGACGGTGAGACCAACGCGACGCTCCGCAAGGGCGACGAGATCGAGTCGATCACCCCGGAGCGGGCCATGGAGCTGCTCGCCGATCGGCGGGCGCGCGGGCCGGTGAAGAAGGCGGCCAAGAAGACAGCGGCGAAGAAGGCGCCCGCCAAGAAGACCGCGGCGAAGAAGACCGCCGCCAAGGCGGCGACGACCACCAAGACGGTCGCCAAGAAGACTGCGGCGCAGAAGGCGGCGGCGAAGAAGACCGGCGTCGGGAATTCGTGAGTTCCCACTCCGCCTCGGCCGTAGCGTGAGCGCCATGAGTACCGAACAGGAACGCGAGGATCTGATCGCGATGCTCGCCGACCAGCGCGAGCTTTTCCGTATCACCCTGCGCGGGATCGATGACGAGCAGGCGCGGCGGCCGACCACCGTGAGCGAACTGACCCTCGGTGGCTTGCTGCACCACCTGATCAACTGTGAACGGCACTGGACCTCGGTGATCGTGCGGCGGGACGAGAACGCGGCACTGGACGTCTCGACGTTCGATGGTGAGTACGTCATGGCGCCGGACGAGACCGTGTCCGGGTTGCTGGCCACCTGGGACGAGGTCGCCGCGGCAACGGCCGAGCTGATCCGCTCGGTCGACAGCCTCGACACCTCGGTTCCCACGCCGACGGCGCCGTGGACGCCGGAGCGGATCTGGCAGTCGGTGCGCTATACCGTGCTGCATATCCTGCGGGAGATCGCACACCATTCCGGGCACGCGGACATCATCCGCGAGGCGCTGGACGGCGCGAGCAGCACGCAGCAGCGCGCCTCATAGCGTCGATTGGTACCTGACCGACGGTGTCGGTGCCGGCGGCTAGGGTGTACGGCGTGGCGGGTGTCTTCGATCGGTTGGTCGGCCAGGAGGCGGTCGAGTCCGAGTTGACCGCTGCCGCCATCGCGGCGCGCGCGGGCGTGGTCGAGGGGGCGATGACGCATTCGTGGTTGTTCACCGGCCCGCCTGGATCGGGCAGATCCGTTGCGGCGCTGTGCTTCGCGGCCGCATTGCAGTGCACCGACCCGCAGGCTCCCGGGTGCGGCAGCTGCCACGCCTGCACCACAACCATGGCGGGCACACACGGTGACGTGCGCCGGGTGGTGCCCGAGGGACTGAGCATCAGCACCAAAGAGATGCGCGAGATCGTGCAGGTCGCCTCGCGTAGGCCGAGCACGGGGCGCTGGCAGGTGGTGGTGATCGAGGATGCCGACCGCTTGACCGAAGCGGCGGGAAACGTGCTGCTCAAGGTGGTCGAGGAACCGCCGCACCGGACGGTGTTCCTGCTGTGCGCGCCTTCGGTGGATCCGGAGGACATCTCGATCACACTGCGTTCCCGGTGCAGGCATGTACACCTGGTGACGCCGTCGATACCCGCCATCGCCCGGGTGCTCACCGAACGCGACAAGCTCGACGAGCAGACCGCGACCTGGGCCGCCGCCATCAGTGGCGGGCACGTCGGGCGCGCCCGCAGGCTCGCCACCGACGAGGAGGCGCGCGCCCGCCGCCAGCGTGCCCTGGCCTTGGTCGCCGCGGTCGGCACGTCCGGAGCGGCCTACTCCGCCGCCGACGAGCTGGTACGCGCGGCCGACGACGAGGCCAAACAGATGAGCGCGGCCCGCGACGAACGCGAACGAGAAGAACTCGCCACCGCCCTCGGCGCGGGCGGCACCGGCAAGGGCGCGGCGACCGCCACCCGTGGTTCCGCCGGTGTGCTGAAGGACCTGGAACGACGCCAGAAGTCCCGCGCCACCCGCACCGGCCGCGACGCCCTCGATCGCGCCCTGATCGACGTGGCCGGCGTCTACCGCGACGCGCTGGCCGTCCGTTTCGGCGCCGCCCGCCGCGGTTCCGGCGTCGCGCTCACCCACCCAGACCTTTCCGACCAGATCCACGACCTCGCCGCGCGCCTGCGCCCCGAGGGCCTGCTCCGGTCCATCGAGGCCGTCCTCGCCTGCCGAGAAGCCCTCGACCTCAACGTCAAGCCCCGCTTCGCCCTCGCCGCCATGGCCGCAGCCCTGATCGCAGCCCAGTCCCAGTGACCGTGACCACCCGTTTTCGCGATCGGCCCCCGAGACGATAGACTCGCTTGGCCGAAAGGCACGCCGCCTTAGCTCAGTCGGTAGAGCGCTTCACTCGTAATGAAAAGGTCGCGAGTTCGATTCTCGCAGGCGGCTCAATTCCCTTTTGCTATAAGCGCAGGTAGAAGTGCGGAGTCTGGCTGCTAATTTTGTCTCATTTCCTGATGACGGCGTCATCGGTATTTGATGACGGGCAACGCGGTTCGGTCCTTCGCTAGACCATTTGAGCTGCTCTTTCACCTGAGAGCGCTGGGGATTGGGCGCCGGGGAGGATGGCTCCCCCTTCGGCTGTCCGTCAATGTTTTGGTATCAGGCCGGTGTGGCAGGTTCGGGGTGGATGGGGACTCGGACGCGGGGTGAAGCGGGTTCGGAAGCACTCCCGACCCCTCTGCCAGTGGAGTAGGTCTAATCCGTCCTCGAGCATCCGACGTGACTTGCGACTTTTTCGGCGCGGCGCGAGGCACTCCGGAAGCGGGATTGACATCGTCGCCGCTCGGCTGCAATTTCACGGTATGCTGAAATATGTTTCAGCCGGTGCTGGAACAGCAGTAGCAGGCAATCGCGCACGCTCATGGAACGGGCAGGAGGGGGCAGCGGGACATGGTGGCACGGGCAGGAAGGGGTCCGCGTGGGGAACGTGGCGCGCAGGCGGACCGCATTCTGGCGGCGGCCCGCAAGTCCTTCGCTGAGCGGGGCTACAACGGGACCTCATTGCGGTCGGTGGCTCAGGCCGCCGATGTGGATCCCACCCTGGTGAACTACTACTTCTCCAACAAGACGGGATTGCTGAAGGCGGCGCTGGAGCCGCCGGACGCCTTCGGTGCGGGCATTGCCGAGGCCGCCCAGGTGCCGCTGGAGGAGCGCGGGCGAGCCTTCGTGGAGGCGGCGCTGCGCATGTGGGACGACCCGGCCACCGCGGAGGTCCTGCGCTCGATCATCCTCGCGGCAAGTCACGAGCCCTTCGCCATGGAGCGCCTCCGCTCCGTCTTCTCCGCGCTCGTCCTGCAGATCGTGTCGGCGAGCCTTCCCCACGACGAGGCCGAGGTGCGCGCAAATCTGGTCTCCACGCAGATCGTGGGCCTTGCGATGACACGTTACGTCTGGGCGATCGACCGCATCGCCGACATCCCCTCAGAGCAGGTCATCCGCCTGATCGCGCCGACTGTGCAGCACTACCTCACGGGCGCCCTGGGCGGGGACATCCCGGGGAACGCCTGACCGCAAGCGACTGTCCGGAGCGGAGCGGACATCGCCCGCCAGTCCGCCTATTCCAGCGCAGACGCCAGTATCCCAAAATCCTCCACCCCTCCATGGGATGACCTGTGAGGACGATGCGCCCGTCCCGGTCCGCGGCCCCCGGCTCCCCTCGGGCATTCACGGCCCCGATGCGAACGACGCCACCATATTTTCACGCCATATGGAAATTCCCCTTGCCTGTAGCGAGTCTGCGCGCGTACGGTGAGGACAGTTAATTTCAGTACACGTGGAAATGAGAGTGCCATGGCCCGATTCAAGGCCGCCGGAGTGGAGCCCGGTCAGCGTCAGCTCAACGGACCGCAGACCACCGGTCGTCAGTACCGCAACCTGTCCCCGGCCCTCCACGGGACGACCCGCGAGGACAATGTGTCCGTCCCGGTGCGCGACGGCACCCAGCTACTGGCCGACATTCACCGGCCCGACGCGGAGGGCAGGTTCCCCGCCCTTATCGCGGCGGCCCCCTACCCCCGCCAGCTCCAGGACCTGGGCGCCCCCGCGGCCATCATCGAGGCCGGCGCCAGCGACTTCTGGGTGCCGCGCGGCTACGCCCATGTCATCGCCAACCTCCGCGGCACGGTCGGCTCCGGCGGCGTCTACACCTTTTTCGACGAGCAGGAGCGCAAGGACCTGTTCGACCTGGTCGAGTGGGCCGCCGGGCAGCCCTGGTGCGACGGAAAGGTAGGCATGATCGGCATCAGCTACTACGCCATGAGCCAGCTGGAGGCAGCCACCCAGCGCCCGCCACACCTCGAAGCCCTGTTCCCTTTCAACGTCACTGTCCAGGTCCGGGAAGCCGCTTACCACAACGGCCTGTTGAGCGAGGCCTTCCTTACCCCCTGGATCCATGCGCTGGGCGTCCTGTCCGCCCACGGCGACCGCCTCTACCGCAAGGGCCTGTCCCGTCTCCTGCGCCGGTTCCTCGCCATCCCCGCCGTCCACCGGCGGTTCAGCCAGACCGACGGCGTCCAGGCAACCCGCGGCCTGCGGCTGGTCAGCCGCTTCCGCCACGACGCCCACCCATGGAACGCTCTGCTCGAGGCAGTGACCACCGATCACCCCACCCGGGATGCGTGGTGGGACGAGCGTGACCTGACCGGACTGCTCGCCGATGTCGACATACCCGTCTACCTCGGCGGCGAATGGTCCAACGTTCCCCTCCACCTGACCGGGCTCTTCCAAGCCCGGGACGCCCTCGCGCACAACCCGCACGTGCGCATGGCCATGCTCGGGGAGCACAGCCTGCCCTGGCCATGGGAAAGCATGCACATCGAGGCACTCGCCTGGTTCGACCACTGGCTCAAGGGCCGGGACACCGGCATTCTCGAAGGCCCTGCCATCCGCTACTGGTTGCCCGGGGCCGAACAGTGGCGCACCGCCGACTCCTGGCCCCCGTCGGCCACCCACACCGCCCTGGCCCTCAGCGCTGACGGCTCCCTTACGGCCGACGAGCGGCCGGGCGAGCGCAGTTACGCCACCGATGGCGCGAACCACATGCCAGGCCAGCTGAGTTGGACCAGCGCCCCCCTTCCCGACGATATCGACATGGTCGGCCACCCCGAACTACGGCTCACCGCCACCAGCAGTGCGACCGACACGGCATGGATCCTGCTTCTGCAAGACGTCGGCCCGGATGGCAAGGCCGCCGACATCACCCAGGGCTGGCTGCGCGCCGGCATGCGCCACGTCGACGAGGACGCGAGTGAGACGGGCCGGCCCGTCCTCCCGATGCAGGCGCGGATTGCCGTCCCTCCAGGCGAGCCGGTCGACTACCGCATCCCGCTGGTCGCCAACGCCCGCCGGTTCCAGCGCGGGCACCGCATCCGGCTGATCCTCACCAGCGACGACAATCGCGAGGAGTTCCAGCCCATGCTGCTGTTCAGTCACGCCCCCGTCAGCATGGCGGGCGTCAACACGGTGCACTCCAGCTCACGCCTGCTGCTTCCGATCCTGGACGGCGAATGAACGGGATGCCCTCCGGCCGCGACGACCCGGCGGTCCGCTCGTTTCGATCACCCTCACGGTGAGCTCGCGGCCGGAAACCAGCGTGGCCCCACATACCCCTGTTCGCCGCGGCGCCCCCGCCCAGGCAAGACCGTCCCAACCTCTGATGGAGTGCCCTTGATGACCACTACGTCCACCCGCCCGGCCAGCCCGAGCCTCCTCCGCTACACATCCGCGGTCGGCGGCGCCATCCTGGTCACAGCCCTGCTGTGGGCCGCAGCCCACAGCCTCGGCGTCGAACTTCGCGTCGATGCCCGCAACGGACGGCCGGCCCAGGTCGTCGGCCTGCCCCTCGTCGCAGGCAGCACGCTCGTCGTCTCCCTGCTCGCCTCGGCGACGCGGAAGTGGTTGGACCGGTTGACCGACCGGGCCCCGACCGCCTGGACCCGACTGGCCGTCACCGTGTTGCTGGTGTCGCTCGCGCCTATGGCGTACGTCCAGGCATCCGGCAGCGCCAAAGCGACGCTCGCCCTGATGCACCTGGCAGTCGCCGCCGTACTCGTGCCGCTCCTGGCCCGCGGAAGCGGCGATCGGCCCGGAACGCAGCAGCACGCCAGAAACAACCAATCGATCCGTTGAAGGTGCGGAGCGTGATCCGGCCGCCGACCCGGACGTCGAAGGAGCCATGCACATGCCCAGCCATCACGCCAACCTCGCCGCGATCCTGGTGGACGCTGCGGCGCGCCACCCCGACCGCCCCGCCGTCCGGCTCGACGGTGCCACCCTCAGGTACGCCGAACTCGACGAGGCGAGTGCCCGAGCCGCGTCGCTCCTGCGCAGCGCCGGGGCGAACGCGGGCGACCGGGTCGGCCTGATGCTGCCGAACCTGCCCGCGTTCGCCGTCCCGTACTACGGCATCCGGCGCGCCGGCGCTCGGCTCGAATCTGGTCTCCGGCACCCGATCCGCGATCCGCGACCTTGGGCGGTTCCATCGCCAGGTGATCACCGGACAGACTCCATCGGCCAACGGCCGGATATCAGTGTGCGACAGACGAAATGCCGGTTTCTCGATCATGGCAGTACAGAGAGGCCAGCACCTGGCCGCGCCGTAGGACCAAAGTAATGCAATGCCATGTCACAGTCCGCTTCCCGGGTTGGCCGCCGATGCACTACAAGGCCGACTCCGTAGCAGCGCACACCTTTGCGAAGGCAGTGTATGAAATGGGACTGGCAACAATTCAAATCGATCAGGATATGCGCGAAGCATTGCAGCCCATGCCTTATCAGCGGCTCTGGCGATGAACAAACATGACTGATGCCGCCTGCTGCAGCATCTGATGGGCTCGGTCGGAGCCGAATCCCTTGCCGTGCCCACCAGCTCGAGATCCAGCCGAACTCGACTCGGACTCGAACACCCCACATGCTGATCGCCAACCGTGCCCTGGATGTTGTCCGGTATCCCGCCAGTGTCAGGTCGACACGCCTCGCTGTCGCGAGCCTGTCGGTGCAGTACCGGAACAGCTGCTGACCCGCGCGCGCCGGAAGTCGCGCGGTTTCCGCAACCGCTGCGGGCGTTCACCCGTCTCACCGCCCTCAGTGCCGGCTTGTCCAGGCAAGCCAACCGCATACTCTGCTAAACCTTCTGAACCACTCCGACCGACTCTCCACCGCGGAATATCAGCGCGCCTCAGCGCTAAGTGAGATACACAGGTGTCGGCCGACAATGTCAAGTCCGGACCCGGACCGTGCGGTTGTCGAACGGGTCGTCAAGATGCCCAGGGGCCGATGCCGCCGACCTTGTCGATTCGGATGCGGGTGAGGTAACCGGGCGGGGCGTCTTCCGGCGGGAACTGGGCTGTGCGGCCGATCATGGTCTTGGCGAGTTCGGTGAGCAGTTCGGGGGCGCCGCCCTCGACGACGCGGGCGGTGCCGGTGATCGACAAGTACGGGCGCATCACTTCGCCGCGTTCGGAGGAGAGGATGGTGACCGCGACGCGCGGGTCGCGGCGGACGTTGCGGATCTTCTGGTAGACGCCGAGGTGGGCGGTGACGAGCTCGTCGCCATCCGGTGTGGATTGCAAGGCCACCCAGACGACGGATACCTGGGGACTGCCGTCGGGGTTGATGGTGACCAGCGTTGCGTCGGCACCGGCACCGATGAGTGCGCAAGCGTCGTCGGCGAGTTTCATGTGTTGTTCTACCGCTCGGCCGCCGCTTTCATTCCCGGCTCACCAGCTCTGCAGAAAGCGACCGCGTCGCGACAATCCGCGGCGTGACGCAGCGTAAGTCGTCCCTCGACGCTATTGCGGACTACGTGACGACGAATGTTCCCTTGCCCGGCATGTGCGGATAGTTGGTCGCGATCAGCACTTCGGCTCGGCCGAGACCGGAGGGGATGGTGACGGGGACCCAGTGGCCGTGGACATTCTCGCCGGTTGGCGTATCGTCGTCGACCCAGATCGGCGGAAGACTGCCCAGCTCGCCGGTATCGGAGTTCCGCCAATAAACCGTGACCTCTACGCCGCAGGAGCCGCCCGGGACGTCGGGGGTGAAGACGAACTCCGGACGGATCCACAGCGTTGGACTGCCGGAGTAGTTGCGGTCGGGATCGTACTGGGCCGCGATCATTCCGATGCCGGTACCGCCGCCTCCGCATACCGTGCGTGCCGGTGGGACGCCGACGGGGATCGCGGACGCGGTGGGGGCGGTCAGCGCCAATGCGCCGGCAGCCAGAGTTAGTGCCGTCATACCGCGATAGCCGTGCACGGCTGCTCCGCTCTTCATCGGGGTCGAACTGTCTGCCCATGTGTCGCTCGAGATTCGCAGAACGTTAACCAGCGTTGGCGCTGTCGGCATCCGCGTCTTGCCGTGCATGGGGAGGGCTACCGCGAGCGGGTGCGGTGCCGGATCGGGTAAGTCGAAGGGCGCAAGCCGTTACCCTGGGCTGGGCGCCGTTGACCAGCCCAGGAGAACGTCTTCCGGGCTCAGCCGGCAGCTGCGGAGCGCAAGTGGACGCGCTCGGCGATGCTCGCCAATTCCGCGTTGAAGCGGTCGGCGGCTTCGATATTGCCCAGGTGGCCAGTGGGCCACACATGGTATGCGGCCAAATGGCCAGTGTCGCGCAGCGCGTCCGCGATACGACGCGACATACGCTCGGGCAGCAACCGATCTTGCGCGCCCGCGATCACCGTGGTCGGCACCGTGAGCGAGGCGGCGGCCTCGGCGAGATCGATGTCGGCGAGCGCGGCTGCGTGCTTGCCCCGGGTGAGCGGTCGGCAGGAACGCACGATGCCGAGGGCGAACTCCACCTGGTCCGCGGTGGCCTGCTCGGTCATCACCCGTGCCTTGAGCAGCGCGCTTGCGGGCCAACCACCCGGCAGTGGCACCGGGGCGGTGAGCAATGTCTCGGCGACGATCATCGGTATCCGCACGTTGGCGCCGAGCAGGGTAATCGGCCGGTCGGCCAAGGTCAGCGGCTTGTTCAGCAGCGGGAGCAGATCGGTGTCGTACCGGATGTTGCCCGAGCTGGTGTTCAGCAGCACGGCCGCGGCGGCGTACCGCCGCACCTGGTCCGGGTAGACCGAAGCCCACGCCTGCACGGTGATGCCGCCCATGCTGTGGCCGACGAGCACCGCGCGTTGGCCGGGGCGGAGGGTGGCGGCCAGGACGGCGGCCAGGTCGTCGGCCAGCGTTTCCTTGCTCGGCGCGGACTTGCCGAATTCGCTCGCACCGTGGCCGCGCTGGTCGTAACAGACCACTCGATAGCGATCGGCGAAGGCGTTGATCTGCGGGTTCCAGTACTCGATACTGCAACTCCAGCCGTGGATCAGAACAATGGCGTCGCCCTTGGCGGGACCGTAAGCATGCACCCGCAGGCGGGCACCGTCCTTGGTGGTGACCGGGATGACCGCACAGCGTGCGGTGGGGGCGTTCAGAGACGCGGTCTGAAAGGTGCGGGACCGCAGTCCGGCACGGTAAGCGGCAGTGAGCGCGCCGTTACGCGCGTCCGCCAGCGTCCTCATCGACTTCACCAGCATCGAGCACTCCTTTGTGTCCTCCGTCACCGTACAGTGCTAGCAAGATGCTTGCTAGTGCTAGCACTCGATGACGGATTTCCTGGCTTGTACCGAGGAGTACCCCGAATTCGGTCCGGTCAAAGATCATTTCTGGACCAATCTTGTCTGCGTCCGATGCCACAATCAGGCGTGGTCAAGATCCGTTTCGAGCCGCCGATACCCGTGCTGCGCATGTTCGATGTCGCGCGGACCTTCGAGTTCTATCGCGACTACCTGGGTTTCGCCGTCGACTGGGAGCACCGCTTCGGCGCTGAGTTCCCGCTGTACGCGCAGGTCTCCCGGGCCGGAGCGAAGATTCATCTCAGCGAGCACCACGGCGACGGCACGCCGGGCACGGTCGTGTGGATCGCGGTGGAGGATGTGTTCGCCTGGCAGGCCGAGCTGGCCGGCAAGAGCTATGGCTACGCCGAACCCGGCAGTCCGGAGGACGGTCCGGGTGGGCCGGGATTCGAGCTGGTCGATCCATCCGGCAACGTGCTGCGTTTCGCCCAGCCGGAGTAGCGGCCCACGCTCTGGTGCGGACGCCCGCACGGATCCGGCGTTGTACGCAACCCTATGGTCGCACTCCCGCTTTCGAGCCCAGCGAGACCGAGCCGGGCCGCGAACACGGACGCCGTAGGCGCTGCAGAACGAACAGGGCTACGGTTGACGCTGTGGACATCGCGCGCATCGGCCCCGGACTTGCGACCGCTCCGGATGCCGAGCAGAGGACGGATGCCGAGCAGAGGACCGGTTGGCGCGCGGTGGGTCTGCCGCTGCTGGTGGCGGGTATCGGCGTAGGTATCGGCGTGTTGTTGCACCTGCGGGATCCCCATGTCGAAGGCTCCTACGGCACCTGCCCGGTCTATGCCCTGACCGGCTGGTACTGCCCGGGATGCGGCGGGATGCGCGCCGTACACAACCTCACCGAGGGACAGATCATCGATGCCGTGCAGAGCAATCTACTCGCGATTCCGCTGGTGCTCGCGTTCGCGGTGTGGGTGACGGACTGGACCATCCGGGCCTGGCGCGGTCAGAAGATGCGTCTGCCGTCGATCAGCCGGATCACCATGTGGACATTTTTCGGATTGCTGGCGGTCTACACCGTGCTGCGCAATACGCCGTGGGGGACCCTGCTCACACCGGTGTAGCCGCCAGGCGTGGAGGCTAGCTGCAAATATGAATGATTCGCTGAAGTCAAGGGTGCGGGAGAAGTTGCTGCGCCAGCTCGCCGAGGACGGCCCGCTGGACACCGAGCACGACGACCCACGGCTGATCGCTGTGGAAACCGATCTCGACGCGCTGGCCAACGTCGCCGAGGACGATCCGCTCATCGAAGAGCTCGCCACGCGCTATCTGGTGTTCTGATCAGGTAATCGACATGCCGCCGTGCGGCGGCAGCTGGGGTAGCGGTTCGGCGAGCAGCCAGCTGTCCCACAGCGGGCGCAGCGGCACCAGGCTGTAGTGTCCCGCGAGGTCGGTGAATTCCTCGGTGGTCACCGACGAGTGCCGGTAGCGGATCGTCCATTCGCGCAGCAGGTTGAAGAACGTCGAATCGCCGAGTTCCAAGCGCAGGGCGTGCAAGGCCAGCGCGCCACGTTTGTAGACGCGGTCATCGAACATGCGCCGCGGCCCTGGGTCGCCGACGATGATGTCCTGGGGCTGGCGGGAAAGATTGTGCCGCGCGGCGCGGGCCAGCTGGTCGGCAGTGGGACCGCCCGCCGCTTCCGACCAAATCCATTCCGCGTAGCAGGCGAAACCTTCGTGCAGCCAGATGTCGCGCCATTGGCGGATGGTCAGGCTGTTGCCGAACCACTGATGCGCCAGCTCGTGCGCGATCAGCCGCTCGGCGCCGCGGCGACCGTCGCAGTGGTTGGCACCGAAGATGGAGATGCCCTGCGCCTCGATCGGGATCTCCAACTCGTCGTCGGTGACGACCACCGTGTACCCCTCGAGCGGATAGGGGCCGAACTTCTCGGTGAAGACCTCGAGCATGGCCGGCTGCCGGGCGAAATCGTGGTCGAAGTTCGCGCGCAGCCGCGGCGGAATGACGGCCTGCATCGGTACCGGGGAGTGTGCGGAACCGATGCGATGCTTGCGATAGTGGCCGATCTGGATGGTCGCCAGGTAGCTCGGCATCGGCTCCGCCTGCTCGTAGACCCAGGTGGTCTGGCTGGCCTTCGTCTGCTTGCGCAGCAGGGTGCCGTTGGCCTGCGCGTAATACGGCGAATCGGTGGTGATCGAAATCCGGTAGCTGGCTTTGGAACTCGGATGGTCGTCACAGGGGAACCAAGATGCCGCGCCATTGGGCTGACTGGCCACGAGCGCGCCCTCGGTGAGTTCCTCCCAGCCGACTTCGCCCCACGGTCCGCGCACCGGTTTGGGGATGCCGCCGTACTGCACCACCACCGACAGCACGCCGCCCGCCGGAATCCGCTGCTGCGGCGTGATCACCAATTTGCCGTGCTGATGGGTGTATTTCGCGGCCTTGGTCCCGTTGACGAACACCTTCGAGACGGTGAGCGCTTGCGCGAGGTCGAGTGCGAAGCGCGGCTGCATAGCGGTGGTCACCGCGGTGATCGTGGCCCGTCCGGTGAGCCGGTTGCCCGCGACCCGATAGGCCAGCTCCAGTTCGTACCGGGAGACCCGATACCCCCGATTGCCATTCTGCGGTAGGTACTCATCGATGGGGGCTTCGTAGAACTTGCCCGCCATCAGCGTGCTCCGGGGTCGCCCGTGAACCAGGGTGCGATCGGGTTGCCCCACCAGCGCGTCGATGCGGGCACCGTGTCGCCACGCATCACCAGCGAGGCCGGGCCGATGGTCGCGCCGTCGCCGAGTGCCGAGGCAGGGAGCGCGACGCAGTGCGGGCCGAGGGTGGCGCCCGCGCCGAGGGTGACGGTGTCCATGGCCATGATCCGATCGTGGAACAGGTGGGTCTGCACCACGCAGCCGCGCTCCACGGTCGCGCCGTTGCCGAGAGTCACCAGGTCCGCCTCCGGTAGCCAGTAGGACTCGCACCATACCCCGCGGCCGATCTTGGCGCCGAGTCCGCGAAGCCACAGATTCAGTACGGGCGTCCCGGTCGCGGCGCGTGCGAACCACGGCGCGGCAACTGTTTCCACAAAGGTGTCGGAGACCTCGTTACGCCACACGAACGAACTCCACAACGGGTGCTCCTCGGCGCCGATTCGCCCCACCAGCAACCATTTTGCGGCCACCGCGCTCGCACCCGCGACAGCGCCGGCCGTCAGCAGCACCAGCCCGCTCAGCAGCCCGGCGGCCAGGTGGCCGAAGGTTTGCGCGAGCCAGGCCAGAGCGAAAAGCACGCCGAGTCCGATGGCGAAAGTCACCAGGACTGGGAAGAGGCGGCAGGTTTCGACGATGGCGCGGGCGATGCGCAGACGCGCGGGCGGGTCGAAGGTGCGTGCGGTGTCGGTGCTCTCCGCCGCGCGGCGCAGCCGGACCGGCGGGCTCCCCAGCCAGGACGAACCCGCCTTCGCCTTGGATGGCGCCGCCGATAGCACCGCTACCAGGCCGTTCTTCGGGACGCGGCGGCCGGGCGCGGTCATTCCGGAATTGCCGAGAAAAGCGCGCTTGCCCACCTTGGCCTCGCCGATGCGCAGCCAGCCGCCACCGAGTTCATAACCCGCGATCATGGTGTCGTCGGCCAAGAAGGCACCGTCGGCGATGGTGGTGAACTTCGGCAGCAACAGCACCGTGGACGCCTCGACGCTCTTGCCGACCTTCGCGCCGAGCAAGCGCAGCCACACCGGGGTGAGGAGGCTCGCGTACAGCGGGAACAGGAACGTGCGTGCGGAATCCAGCAGTCGCTCGGTGGCCCACGCCTGCCACCCGACGCGACTGCGCACCGGGTGGTAGCCCTCGGTCAGGCCGATGCTCAGCAGCCGAACCGAGACGATGGTCGCCGCCGCGTACACGCCGAGGCTGAGCAGGGTCGCGACGGGAAGGATCGCGAAGGCGCGGACGACACCGTCACCGAGCGTGCGGGTATCGCGGACGAACCAAGCGATGAACGCGCCGCCGACGCCGAGGCCGAGAATCGGCATGGCGGCCAACGCCATCGACGTGACGGCGAAGATCCCGACCCAGTGCCGGGCCCGGTCGGGCGTGTGCGGCGGCCAGCGATGCTGGGCCTTGCCGATCTTCACCGCGGGTGAGCCCGCCCATTCCTGTTCGGCCTTCACCTTGCCCGACACCGCGGAACCAGGCGCCACCTCGGCGTTCTTGCCTATCTTCGTGCCGGGCAGCAGGATCGAGCGCGAGCCGACCACTGCGCCGGGGCCGACGGTGATCGGGCCGAGATGCACCACGTCGCCGTCGATCCAGTAACCGGACAGGTCGACCTCCGGCTCGACGCTGCATCCGTCGCCGAGCTCGAGCATGCCGGTCACCGGCGGCAAGGTATGCAGGTCGACGCCCTTGCCGATCTTCGCGCCGAGCGCCCGCGCGAACGGCACCATCCACGGTGCGCCGGACAGGTTCTCGGCGCCGCTGGCCTCGGACAGGCGAACGGCCGCCCACAGGCGCAGATGTACCGCGCCGCCGCGCGGATAGCTGCCCGGCCGGACGCCGCGCAACAGCAGCCGTACGCCCGCTACACAGATCGCCATGCGACCGGGCGGCGAGATGAACAGCAGGAACGCTGCCAGCGTCCACCACCAGGACAGCTGCGGCAGCCACGGCAGCGAGCCGGACCACGCCGCGATATTGCCGACGATCGCCAGCCAGGTGAGCCACTGCAGGCCGGTGAGCGCGGTCAACGGGATGGTGGCGAGCACCTGCGTCACCTGGGCGGCCAGCGGCGTCGGCCGCACCACCCGTTCGGCGACGGCGACCGCGGGCGTGGTCTGCGCCAGCAGGTCGACCAGGGCGCCGAGGCGCGGATGATCGTAGAGATCGGCGACGGTGATCTGCGGATAACGTTCGCGCAGGGCGGTGACCAGCTGCGCCGCCGCGAGCGAGCCGCCGCCCAGGTCGAAGAAGTCGGCGTCGAGATCGCCGACCTGCGCGCCGAGAATCGAATCCCACAGTCCGGCAACCCATTGCGCCGTGCCGGTCAGGTCGTTGTCGTCGTCCTCGGCGGCGTCCGGCAGCGGCCACGGCAGCGCGTCGCGATCCACCTTGCCGGAGGTGCGGGTCGGTAGCTCGTCGATCACCGCGAGCCTGGGCACCAGCGGAGCCGGAAGTTGTTCGGTGAGACTGGCTCGCGCCGCCTTGGCGTCGAAGTCCGGTCCCGGCCCAGTGAGGTAGCCGATCAGTAGCTTGTTGCCCGCCGCTGTGATTCGGATCGCGGCGGCGGCGCCGGTGACACCCGGGAGATGCTGGAGCGCGTTGTCGATCTCGCCGAGTTCGATGCGGCGGCCGCCCAGCTTGATCTGATCGTCGGCCCGGCCGAGGAAGACCAGTCCCGCGCTGTCGTTGCGAACCAGGTCGCCGCTGCGGTAGGCCCGGTCCCAGCCGACCGAGGGCAGCGGCGCGTACTTCTCGGTGTCCTTGGCCGGGTCGAGATAGCGCGCCAGGCCGACGCCGCCGATCACCAATTCGCCGGATTCGCCCTCCGCCACGGGATTTCCCGCCTGGTCCACCACGACGAGATCCCAGCCGTTGAGTGGAAGTCCGATGCGGATCGGCCACTGGCCGTTCAGCCGCGCGGCACAGGCGACAACCGTCGCCTCGGTGGGCCCGTAGGTGTTCCATACCTCGCGAGCCGAATCATCCGTTCCGGCAAGGCGTTCGGCGAGTTCGGGCGGGACGGCCTCGCCGCCGAAGATCAGCAGCCGCACCGCCTCCAGCGCCTCGACCGGCCAGGTCGCCGCCAGGGTTGGCACCGTCGAGACGATGCTGATCTCGCGCCGCACCAGCCAGGGGCCCAGGTCGGCGCCGGTGCGCACCAGGTCGCGGGGGGCGGGCACCAGGCAGGCGCCGTTACGCCAGGCCAGCCACATCTCCTCGCAGGAGGCGTCGAAGGCGACCGAGAGACCGGCGAGGACCCGGTCACCCGGACCGATCGGGGCGTCGCGGAGGAACAGGTCGGCTTCGGCGTCGACGAACGCGGCAGCGTTGCGGTGCGTGACGGCAACGCCTTTCGGGGTTCCGGTCGACCCGGAGGTGAAGATGATCCAAGCGTCGTCGCCGGGGGTGGGGAGCGCCGACCAGGTGTCGGCACCTTCATGCCGCTCCGCGGCGCGGATACCCGCGGCCGTGGTCTCGATGCCATCGGCGGTCACGATCGCGGTGACCTGGGCTTCGCCGAAGACGAGCTGGGCGCGCTCCGCAGGATCGTCGGCGTCGACCGGCACGTAGGCCGCGCCGCTGTAGAGGACCGCGAGAATGGTCACGTAGAGCCCGCGGGTCCCCGACGGCATACGCACGCCGACCCGGTCGCCGGGGCGCACGCCCGCCGTGGCGAGGCGGGCCATGGTCTTCTCTACCTCGACGACCAGTTCCAGGTAGGACAACACCACGTGGCCGTCATCGATGGCGGGCGCGTCGGGATGCGTGAGCGCTGTCGCGGTCAGGATGTCGACGAGTGTTCTCGGCTCGGGCGCGCGATCGCCCCGCAACAACGGGCGCACCGGCGCATGGACCTCTGTCCAGAGCATGGCGCTCGGTGCACCTCCCATCGACCTGCCTCACACTTCCCGTTGTTGTGTCATAGCTGGGTTACCAAAGGGCAAACGCCATGATGGCCAATCGTCCACGTTACCCGGGGTCGTCGTCATTTGTTGTTCACCCGACTGGATACCGGATCGCCTGGCGCTGTGGGCGTTGTTGCAGGTCGGGACGATTTTCGCGGTACGAACCCCGGCAGCCGCTGGTCGGCGGGGAGCGCGTAGAGTTTGCCGAAAGTTCGCTGATTTGCTGGATGTGATTCCGCTCGCTGTATCTGTTCTGCGTGTTCGCTCGGCTGCGCGTGCGGCTCGCGAGTTGTCATCGGGGTGCTTGTAAAGACTCGCGTGTGGTGGTTATGTCCCGATCGGTGTGTGTGGGCTCGGGTTGGGACGTGGTTGACAGCGCCGGGGCGCTTCTGCCAATCTCGGCTCAGGTCATGAGTGCCAGTGCTAAGCCCCGGCTTGCTGGTCGGCAACCCTCCTCCGCGGTGGGGTGCTCCGGGTGACGACCAGGCCGACGCCCGACCGGGCGCGGCAAGCGCGGACTCGACGAATCATGCGATCGCGGGTCCTCGAGCCGACGGGATTCTCGTGATGACTGCTGCTGTCGACAACGCCTGTGCCCCACTCGCCCGGGTCTCCGGTGACGAACTGCGGGTGCCGCTCGTGCAGGGCGGAACAGCGACCTACGCCAATTTCGACTATGCGGCGAGCGCGCCGGCGTTGGCGCAGGTCACCGACCGCGTGCAGCAGCTGCTGCCGTTCTACGCGAGTGTGCACCGCGGCGCGGGCTACGCCTCGCGGATCTCCACCGAGTGCTACGAGGCCGCCCGCGGGTCGGTGGCCAAGTTCCTCGACGCCGCCGACGATCAGGTGGTGGTGTTCACCCGCAACACCACCGACTCGCTGAACCTGCTCGCGTCCTGCGTGCCCGGCGACACGGTGGTGCTCGACATCGAGCACCACGCCAACTTCCTGCCCTGGACCAGGCAGGGCCGCCGCGTCGTGCAGGCGGCCGACACCGTCGAGGAGACCGTCGGCAGGCTGGTCGCCGAATTGTGCAGCAAGCCCGCCGCGTTGCTCGCGGTGACCGGCGCGTCGAACGTGACCGGCGAGGTGCTGCCACTGGAACGGCTGGCCACCATCGCGCACCAGTGCGGCGCCCGGATCCTGGTGGACGCGGCCCAGCTGGCGCCGCACCGTCGGATCAGCCTGCGGGACACCGGAATCGACTACCTGGCGTGCTCCGGGCACAAGCTGTACGCGCCGTTCGGCGCGGGTGTGCTCGTGGGCAAGCGCGATTGGCTCGATGCGGCACAGCCCTATCTGTCCGGTGGCGGTGCCGTTCGTGAGGTCACCACCACCGGGGCCGAGTGGGCAAACGCCCCGCAGCGGCACGAGGCCGGGTCGCCGAACGTGCTCGGCGCCGCCGCGCTGGCCGCCGCTTGTGACACGCTCTGTGCCATCAACGCCGAAACCCTTGCCGCCCACGAACACCGGCTCGCCGACCACCTCCGCCACGGCCTCGCCGTGATCCCCGGCGTGCGTCTGCTGCGTATCTGGTCCGACAGCACCGACTCGGTGGGTATCGTCGCCTTCGCGCTCGATGGATTCGCTCCCGGCCATGTCGCTGCCTATCTCTCCGCCGAACACGGCATCGGCGTGCGCGACGGCCGCTTCTGCGCCCACCCGCTGCTCGCCCGCCTCGGCCTGGACGGGGCCCTGCGCGCCAGCATCGGCCTCGGCACCACATCCGCCGACGTGGACCGCCTGATCGAGGCCGTGTCCACCCTCGTGCGCACCGGCCCCACCTGGGACTACGCCGCCACCAACGGCCTGTGGAACCCCACGCCCGAAACTCGCCCGTTCACCTCGACCGCCCCCACCGGCGCGGCTCCCTGCCTGATCGGCTAGCCCTAGCCGCAGTCCTTCGAAACAGCAGCTCCGCATCGTGGCCGGTATGGCATGGCGTAGCCGCGCATTCGTTCAGTCGCCCAGCGAGGTCGGGCGGTAATAGCGGCCGTTGTAGTAGAGGAGCGGGGCCGCGGCGGGCTTTTCGTCGGTGCTGTCGTGGACCCGGGTGACCAGGCCGACGACGAGGGTGTGGTCGCCGAGGGGGATGAGCTGGTGCACGGTTATGCGAAGCCAGATCGGGGTGCCGTGCAGGACAGGCTCGCCGGTGTCCAAGGTGGTCCACAAGGAGCGGTCGGTGAATCGCTCCTCGGCGGTTCGCGAGAACCGATGGGCCAGGTGCTGCTGGTGTTCGCCGAGGAAATGGATGACCGCGGATTCCGCGTCCAGCATGGCCGCCAGGCTGGAGGACGTGTGCGCGATGTTGAACGAGACCAGCGGCGGGTCCAGGGACAGCGACGCGAAAGAGGTGGCGGTGAAGCCGACCGGCCCTTGCGGCGAACTGAGCGTGACGACGGTGACGCCCGCGGGATAGTGGCGCATGGAGGCGCGATATTGCTCGGCGGTGATGCCGCTCAGATCATCGGGTATGGCGATTTCCGTCTCGGGCCGTGGTGCTTCGGTCACAGGACGAAACTACGCTCGGCGGCCGAGCCGGTGCGGAGCGCGTGGTGTCCAGGCTGCTCAGCGAGTCAATCCACGTCGATCGGAAGGCCGGCGGTGATCCGCAGCAGCTCCGGGAACGACGTGCGGAAAATAGTGTTCGGGTGCCCTCCCGCGGCCCAGAGCTCGCGATGCCGCGACAGCGCGTTGTCCACCCAGGTCGGCAGGTTGGTCGGATGGCCGACCGGTGCGATACCGCCGATCGGCTGGCCGGTCACTTCGCGCACCAACTTGGCGGGGGCGCGGGTCAGCGTTCCCTCCAGGCGCGCGCCGGTGTTCGCCAGGTCGACCTGATGCGCGCCGGAGACCAGCAGCAGCACCGGGTCGTCGTCGAGCAGGAACACCAGCGATTTCGTGATCGCGCCCACGTCGACGCCCAGTGCTTCGGCGGCGTCCGCGGCGGTGTGCGTCGGCTCCGGCTGGGCCATGATCAGGCCGTGGTGGCCTCGGGCGATGAGGGTGTCGGCGACCCGGCAGGCGACCGGTGGCAATGACGACCTGCGCATCCCACCAGGGTAGAGCGATTGCGGGCGGTACGCCGGGCGAGTCGCGCTGCTGTCTCAGTATTCCGGGTATCCCTCGCGCGGGCCGAGCATCGCGGAGATCCGCGCCCGGGTGATCCGAGCGAGCTGGGTCAGGTCGCGGGACGAGACCTGCTCGTGCACAAGCGCTTCGAAGGCGCGGTCGATATCCCGCTGGGAGAGGGCGAGCAGTTCGACATCCGCCTTGGTGAGCAGCGCCTCCTGGTCGGGATAGGGGCGAGCGGCGGTCAGCTTCGCTGCCCACGTGACGTTGCAGCAGCATTCGTACAGGGCGTGAATCGCGTGGCCACGCGACATTTCGTTGAACCGGTCCAGACCGATTCCGCGATGCATCAGCATGATCTCCTCCGAACCCGATGACCGAGGTTTGCTGACTCGACCATGATCCGGCTTACCCGGAACCGGGAACCAGTGCGTCGCTGCTAATTTGCACAGGATTTACACGCCGCGAGGTTTGCGCGGTGTGTCCTGCCTGCCGCGATGTCGCGGCCCGGGGTTTCGGTCTCGCATTGTCTCGATACGCTGTACAAATGACAGATTGGCAGGCTTTCACCGTCGAAACTGAGGACAACGTCGCGCAGGTGACGCTGACCGGTCCAGGCAAGGGCAATGCGATGGGCCCGGATTTCTGGCGCGAGCTGCCCGAAATCTTCCAGGCGCTGGACGCCGACCCCGAGGTCCGCGCGATCGTGCTGACCGGTTCGGGAAAGCACTTCTCCTACGGTCTCGACCTCCCCGCGATGAGCGGCACATTCGGCCCGCTGCTGGCCGAGCGGGCCATGGCCGCGCCGCGCACCGAATTCCTCACCGAGGTGCGCAAGATGCAGGCTTCGGTCACCGCGGTGGCGGACTGCCGTAAGCCGGTGATCGCCGCCGTGTCCGGGTGGTGCATCGGTGGTGGGCTGGACCTGATCGCGGCCGCCGATATCCGCTACGCGAGCGCGGAGGCGAAGTTCAGCCTGCGTGAGGCCAAGGTCGCGATAGTCGCCGACATCGGGTCGCTGCACCGGCTGCCCGGCATCATCGGCGAGGGACACCTGCGGGAGCTCGCCTACACCGGCAAGGACATCGATGCCGCGCGTGCGGAGAAGATCGGCCTGGTCAACGAGGTCTTCCCGGATCAGGAGGCGGTGCTGGACGCGGCGCACGCCACCGCGCGCGAGATCGCCGCGAACCCGCCGCTGGTCGTGCAGGGTGTCAAAGATGTGCTGGATCAGCGGCGCAAGGACGAGGTCGCCGCTGGCCTGCGCTACGTCTCCGCGTGGAATGCCGCGTTCCTGCCCTCCGAGGATCTCACCGAGGCGATCAAGGCCGTCTTCGAGAAGCGCGCGCCCGAGTTCCGCGGCAAGTGAGTGCGGCGGCCCCGTGATGCGGCGGGTAGGCAAGGTGATTTGCCCCAGGGTTGCCCTACCGTCACCCTAGGGGTGGCTGTGTGCGGCGACGATTGCCCATAACGTTTGCGACGTCACTGAGCCACCTGTCACCGAGAAGGGGCATCCGGTATCCGGGTGCCCCTTTTCACCTTTTCCGACCCATCCGAGCACGGCGAAGCCCCGGGTGCCTTGGGGTACAGCTCCTCGTAACCACACGGCACTACCCCCGGTTTCGAGCGAAGCGAGACCGAGCATTGCCCGTTCGTGGCCCGGCTCGTGTCCGAGCGGCCGCCGCGTCCGCGACGAAGTCGCCAGCGGCAGTTGCCTGGTCCACAGCTACCGAGGGTCGGTGAACATCAAGCTGCTGCGGTCTTTGCGCCGCGTGACCACTCGGCCCCACTCCCGGTTTCGAGCGAAGCGAGACTGAGCGTTGCCCGTTCGTGGCCCGGCTCGTGTCCGAGCGGCCGCCGCGTCCGCGACGAAGTCGCCAGCGGCGGTCGCTCGGACACGAGCCACAAAGGGGCCGCGAACACGCAGCGCCGCAGGCGCTGCAAATTAGACACAGCACATCAGTGCGAGCCCTGCTCCTTCAGGCGCTGGATGGACGCCTCGACCTCGGCTTCGGCCTCGGCGCGGCCGACCCACTCCGACCCCTTGACGTACTTGCCGGGCTCCAGGTCCTTGTAGCGCTCGAAGAAGTGCTTGATCGCGGCCAGCTCGAACTCCGGGACGTCCTTCAGATCCTGGATGTGGTCCCAGCGCGGGTCGCCTGCCGGCACGCACAGGACCTTGTCGTCGCCGCCCGCCTCGTCGACCATCTTGTACATCGCGACCGGCCGGGCCTCGACGATCACGCCGGGGAACACCGAGTCGGGCAGCAGGATCAGCGCGTCCAGCGGGTCACCGTCCTCGCCGAGGGTGCCCTCGATGTAGCCGTAGTCGGCGGGATAGACCATGGACGTGTACAGGAACCGGTCGAGCCGGACCCGGCCGGTTTCGTGATCGACCTCGTACTTGTTCCGGGAACCCTTGGGGATCTCGATGGTGACGTCGAACTCCACGCCATCTCCTTCACTGCATCGGTGCCGAGCCCGCCGGCTCGGCTTCTTTTCGGCGACTGCCGACTCGGCCGCTGCGGAGTGTGCCGACTCGCCAGGTTGTTCGGGGGAACGGTTGCGAAACGAGGATAGTGTGGTCGGCGGGGAGATGGGTGCGGCAGGCGGCTGCTGCGGGAATCGGTCAGGAGAGCGGCGGCGACGTGTTTGGTGGCAATGAGAACATCGGTGGCCTGGCTGCCCGGCGACGCCGCAACAGAGCGATTGGGATCTCGGTCACGCTGGGCGTGTTGCTCGGGGTCGTTGTCGTCGCGCTGGTCGCGGTGCGGCCGTGGACCGACGAGTTCCGGCACGGCAGGCTGACCATCGCCGCCCCGCCCGCCCCGGTCGAGCCGTCGCCGCAGGTCAGCCCGGCACGCTCGAACGCACCCGCGCCGAGTCCCGCCGGAATCGCCACGGCGCTGGCCCCGGTGATCGGCAATCCGGATCTCGGCGCGTTCGCCGGCCAGGTGACCGACGCCGACAGCGCGGTAGTGCTGTGGAGCGGCGACGCTAGCAAGCCGATGATCCCCTCGTCCACCGCCAAGATCCTCACCACGGCGGCCGCCCTGCTCACGCTGCCTGCCGAGCATCGGGTGACCACCAGGGTGGTCGCCGGTTCGACGCCGAACGAACTGGTGCTGGTCGGCGGCGGCGATCCGACGCTCACCGCGCAGCCGGACGGCAAAGGCTACTACCCGAACGGGCCGCGGCTGTCCGACCTGGTCGCGCAGGTCAGGGCCGCGGGCCAGCCGGTGGACACGATCCTCGTCGACACCTCCGCCTACGCGGGTCCGACCATGGCGCGGGGCTGGGACCCGATCGACATCCCCGAGGGGTCGATCGCGCCCATCGAGTCGGTGATGATCGACGGCGGCCGCCTGCAACCGCTCGTCGAGTACTCGCCGCGAACCGCAACGCCCGCACTGGACGCCGGGCGGCGCCTGGCCGCCGACCTCGGGCTGGACCCCGCCCTCGTCCGGGTGGGCGTCGCGCCGCCGGGCGCGGCCGAGATCGCCGGTGTGCGGTCGGCGCCGCTGCGCGATCGGCTGCGCGACATGATGGTCTACTCCGACAACGTGCTCGCCGAGGCGATCGGACGGGAGATCGCGACGGCGACCGGCGGCGAGGCCTCCTTCAACGGCGGGGTCGGCGCGGTGCGCGCGGCGCTGAGGACGGCCGGTTTCGACCTGGCCGGCCTCGAGATGCACGACAGCAGCGGGCTTTCGGTCGACGACCGTATCCCCGCCCGATTGCTCGACCGGGTCGTGGCGACCGCGGCCAAGCCCACCGGAGCCGCGCTGGTGCAACCGGCGGGCACCAAGGCGAAGCCGGAGAACGACCAGCTCGCGGCGACCTTGGCGCCGATGCTCGACAATCTGCCGGTCGCCGGCGCCACCGGCTCGTTGACCAGCCGCTACGTCACCCGGGACCGGCAGGGTGCCGGCTGGGTGCGGGCCAAGACCGGAACTCTGTCGGTGTCCAGCGCGTTGGTCGGGTATGTGCTGGACGCCGATGGGCGGGTGCTGACCTTCGCTCTGATGTCGAACGATCGACCGCCGGAGGCGAGCAGGCCCGCGTTGGACGCGATCGCAGGCACGCTGCGAAATTGTGGATGCTCGTGACGGGTGGTTGACGATGACCCAACAAGATTCCGACCCAGCCGGTTCCCGCCCCGTGGGCGCGGTCGAGCGGCGGAAGGGGCGCACGGGTCTGTCCGGCGTGGTCGATTGGCGCCTGGCCGCGAGAACCGGCGCTGCCCTGGTGCCCTCGGGGCCGCGCACGTCGCGTTACTCGGCCGAGCAGGTCGTCGCCGAGCTGGCCGACGCGTCCGAACGCGCCGAAGCGCCGGTCCGTGAGGTGAGCGGATTGCTGGACGACCGTCCGGTGCCCACCGCCAGGATCGTCGACCGGCCGGGCTGGATCGTGGCCGCCGCCGACTCCATGGCCCAACTCACCGGCACCGGTGGTGCGCCCGCCGGAGGCAAGCTGCTCGCGGGCAAGCCCGCGGGCGTGCAGGCGGGCGCGATGCTCGCGTTCCTGTCCACCGCGATCCTCGGCCAGTACGACCCGTTCACCGGACCGGACGGCACCTTGTTGCTGGTCGCGCCGAACATCGTGGCGGTGGAGCGCGCGCTCGGGGTGTCGCCGAGCGACTTTCGCCTCTGGGTCTGCCTGCACGAGGTGACGCATCGGGTGCAGTTCTCCTCCGCGCCCTGGCTCGCCGAGTACATGCGCAGCAATGTCGAGGTACTCGGCGAGGTCGGCGACGAGCCGCTGGCCGACATGCTCTCCCGGCTGGTCGAGGAGCTGCGTGAACGCCGTCGCGGCGCGGTCTCCGAGGATCCGGCCGCGCGGGGGGTGGTCGGCCTGCTGCGCGCCACCCAGGCGCCACCGCAGCGCGAGGCGCTGGACCGCCTGCTCATGCTCGGCACCCTGCTGGAGGGGCACGCCGATCACGTCATGGACGCGGTCGGTCCCGCCGTCGTTCCGTCGGTCGAACAGATCCGCACCGCCTTCGACCAGCGCCGCAGGCGTCCCACCAACCCGCTGCAACGCCTGCTGCGCGCTCTGCTCGGCGTGGACGCCAAGGTCGCGCAGTACGTGCGCGGCAAGAAGTTCGTGGACGAGGTGGTCGGCAGCGTCGGGATGGCGCGGTTCAACACCGTATGGACCGAGGCGGACGCCCTTCCCCGCACCGACGAGATCGAGAACCCGCACCGCTGGATCGAGCGGGTGCTGGGCTGAGCCGGCGCGCTCCTGCGCACTGCCCACCCTGCGTGGCTTCCCGCTGCCGCCTACGGGCGCGCTGACCGGCGCGGCAGGGCGATCACGGATGTCGGCGATTGCCAGCGGACCGGGCGGTCCGACTGGGTCGGCGAGGGAGCTTTCGACGGGTTCGCCGCGCCGGAGCCGTCGAGTGACGACAGTAGGTAGGCTGCGCGCATGGGGCGTGCGCCAGGAACGACACCCGGGCGCTTCGGATCGGAGGCCGGGTCAACGGGTTCCGCGCGGTCGTCCGCGCCCGGCGCCGCGAGCGCTCGACGTCTGCCCGAGACCGCGGCCGTGCTCGCCGTCCGCCGGGCGGTGCGGGATTGGCTGACCCGTTTCGGGTCGAGCGAGACCGAGCAGGCGGTCGCGGTGGCGTTGTCCGGCGGCGCGGATTCGCTGGCCCTCACCGCCGCGGCGGTGGTCGAGACGAACGCGGTCGACGCGCTGGTGGTCGATCACCGATTGCAGCCCGGATCCGGCGCGGTCGCCGCCGAGGCGGCGGCACAGGCGCTCGCGCTCGGCTGCCGGTCCGCGCGGGTGCTCGCGGTCGAGGTCGGCACCGAGGGAGGGGTGGAGGCGGCGGCGCGCCGGGCTCGGTACGCCGCGCTGGACGCGGCGCGCAACGGGCTGCCGGTGCTGCTCGGTCACACGCTCGACGACCAAGCGGAAACGGTGTTGCTCGGGCTCGCGCGCGGATCGGGTGGGCGTTCGATCCAGGGGATGGCCGCGTGTGCCGAGCCGTGGGGCCGGCCGCTGCTCGAGGTGCGCCGGGAGACGACCCGGCAGCTGTGCGCCGACCTGGGTGTGACGCCGCACGACGACCCGCACAACGTGGCGCCGGAGTTCACCAGGGTTCGCCTGCGCACCGAGGTCTTGCCGCTGCTGGAACAGATCCTCGGCGGCGGGGTGGCCCTGGCGCTGGCCCGCACCGCAGAGCAGCTGCGCGAAGACGGCGCGGTGCTGGACGCGCTCGCCGCTGAACTTCTGCACACCGCGAGTGATGGGCAGGCGCTCGTGATCGAGACCCTCGCCACTGCGCCCGCGGCCTTGCGTAAACGGGCGATTCGGGCATGGCTGCTGGCCAACGGTGCGAAAGCCCTGACCAACAAGCATTTACAGGCTGTCGACGAGTTGGTGACCGCTTGGCGTGGACAGGGCGGTGTCGCGGTCGGCGGAGGAAGGCCCGGGAGCAGGTTGGTCGCCGGGCGCGAACATGGCAGGCTGACACTGCGGCTGGGCGAGGATGAGCATCGGAGGCGATGACGCAGACTCCACCGGCGCAACGGGCTCACCACCACGGAAGGGAATCCAGCTGACGTGTACGGGGACGACATTGCGTCGGTGCTGATCACCGCCGAACAGATCGCCGCAAAGACCCAGGAGCTGGCCGAACTCATCGCCAAGCGCTATCCCGCCGGTGCGCCCGAGGGCGATCTGCTGCTGGTCGGCGTACTCAAGGGTGCGATCTTCTTCATGACCGACCTGGCCAAAGCGCTGCCTATCCCGACCCAGATGGAGTTCATGGCCGTCTCGTCCTACGGGTCGTCCACCTCGTCTTCCGGCGTGGTGCGCATCATGAAGGACCTGGACAAGGACATCGCCGGCCGCAACGTCCTGATCGTCGAGGACATCATCGACTCCGGACTCACCCTGTCCTGGCTCAAGCGCAACCTGTCCACTCGCAATCCTGCTTCGCTCGAGGTGGTCACCTTGCTACGCAAGCCCGACGCGCTACGCACGCACGTGGACGTCGCGCACGTCGGCTTCGACATCCCGAATGAATTCGTCGTCGGCTACGGTCTCGACTACGCCGAGCGCTACCGTGACCTGCCCTACATCGGCACCCTGGACCCGAAGGTCTACGGGGGCTGACCCTATCTCGGCAGGATGCCGAAAATAGTTGCGGGGGAACCGGATCCGCCGCGATAGAGCGCACCACCCACCAGAACCCATGCCCCTGAGACGGGCAGTTGGGCGAGGTTCGCCAGACATTCCAAGCTGATCCGGCGCTCGCCGTAGAGCAGCTTCGACACCGCATAGGTGTCATCGGTGCCCACGTCCGGTCCGAACGTGTCGGTGCCGAGCGCGCCGCGGCGGCCGAGCCTGCCGGTGCGCAACAGCCATTCCACCGTCTCCACCGCGAAACCCGGTTGGTGGCCGGTCGATTCCCCGCTGCCGATGAACTCCGGCGTACCCCATTTGGCGTCCCAGCCGGTCCAGGCGAGCACCGCGGCGCCGTCCGGGATCCGGCCGTGCTCGGTCTCCCAGTGCCGCAGGTCGTCGACCGAGATCGCGTAATCGCGATCGTTCGCGCACCGCTGCCTGAGGTCGATCTTCACCGCGGGCAGCAGCAGGTCGTCCAGATCCAGCTCGTCCGCGGCGAGGCCGTCGGTGTGGAAGTGGATCGGCGCGCCCCAGTGGGTCCCGGTGTGTTCGCCCTGCTGGATGTAACGCAGGTGGTAGCCGTCGTTCGCGATCGTGGCCACGATGTCGGTGCGGAATTCCGGATCGCCCGGGTACAGCGGCGTGGTGGCCGGATCGTGCACGTGCGACAGACTCACCAACCGCCCCAGCGGCCGCGGCGCGGTCATCGAGTCCGCTGCGGAATCGCCCTGGCGACAGCGAGCAGATCGGCCTCGAGCAGCCGGAACAACCGGTAGGTGAGCACGAACGCCAGGATGCCACCCACGCTCAGCACGCGCACCGGAACGATCACCAACCCGAGGTCGGCGGGGTCGACGAAGGTCGCGCTCGCCACACCGAGCAAGGGAACCGACGCCGCGACGCCGAGGTAGAAATTGCCGCGGTTGGCCAACGACCGGAGCTGGCGTTCGTCGTCAGGGCCGATCCCTCCGCGCACCAGCAAATGTGGATAGATCGAGCGCAGCGAGTAGACCATGATCGGGAAGAACGGATAGGCCAGCGCGATCGCCGCGCACACCACCTGCGCGGCGAAGAAATGCAGGAAGGTCTTCGGCGGCAGATCGACACCGGAGAATGCCAGCCCCAGCGGCCAGATGATGCCCGCGACCAACCAGAAGCCGAACGGCACCCACACCGCCCAGTCACCCATCAGCAGCGTGTCGCGACGCGCCTTCGCGAGCGTGCGCGCGGAATACTCGCCGCGGCCGAGACGGTACGCGATGGAGAGGGGACGCCGGGTGAGGAACAACAGCAGAAGCGCGGCCACCGGGAACGCGATCAGATTGTTGATCAATCCGACGGCGGCGAACTTCTCCTGGTCGGCCGTCGACATCCGGTCGATGATCAGGGTCTGGTTCAGCTGGATATTGTACAAGCTGGCCAGCACATTCGGCACGCCGATGCAGAACGCCGCGATCGGAAGCAGCCAGCGGCGGGCTCGGTAGGCGAGGCTGCCGGGCGGGGGATCGACCAGGTCGCGTGCGCGGGTGTCGAGGCACAGGTCGAGTTGGCCAGCGAGTTCCGCGCCGCTGCGCCAGCGGCGGTTCGGGTCCACGTGCAGGCATTCCAGCAGCACGCGGCGCAGTGTGGCCGGTGTCCCCTCGGGCAGGCGCGACAGCGCTACCGCTGTGACGCCCGCGCGGCGCACCGCGAGCATCCCCGCGTACGTTTCCGCGGTCGGGCCGGACTCGGCGATCGGCGGATCATCGAACGGGCTCGCCCCCGTGAGCATCTCCCACAGCAGGACACCGAGGGAGTACACGTCGCCGCTGCCGCCCGGTGGGGGCGCGTCGGAATCGAGGTAGCGCGCCAACTGCTCGGGCGAGCGGTAGGCCAGCGAATCCGTCGTGACAGCCTCTGCCGCCGCGGTCGCGGTCGGGCCGGACTCGCCGAGGGCGAAATCCGCGAGTTTCGGTATGCCCTCGGCGGTGAACAGGACATTCGCCGGTTTGATGTCCTGGTGCAGCACGCCGTGGTGTGCGGCGTAGTCCAGCGCGTCGGCCAGCCGCCTGCCCACCCACGCCACGGTTTCCGGCCAGCTCAGCCGCCCGATCTGGGCCCGCACGCTCGAATCCGGCGGCCTGCTCTCGCCTTTGAGCTCCATGGCGCTGTCCACCGCGCGCAGCAGCAGTGCGCCGCCGTCGGCCACCGGGCCGCGACGACGTTGCTCGAGTAGGCCGACCGCCGTGCCGCCGGGGAGGTACTGCATGTAGACCAGGCGCGGGAGGGCGCCGGTCGCGGCCGTCTCGGCGTCCGCGCCGGGGGAGCTGAGCGCAGGAGCTGCGGTGGCGGCGCGGTCCGGCGGGGTGACGAGCGTGGCCTCGGCGTCGATCGATCGGTCGACGAGCGTCACGTCGGGGTGGTCGAGGACTGCGGTGCCTTCGGCGCCGGTGCCGGGTTGTGCGGTGACGTTCGTGTCGTTGCTGGTGGGCGGGGCGGCGTCCGTCGCTTCGTCGCCACCGGCTTGCCGGGTAGCCCGGCCGTCCGCGCTGGGTCGTTCGGTAACGGTAGTGCCGGGCTCGGCGACGGTCGCGTCTTCCTCGTCGGGAGACCTGATTGCTGCCCGGCCCGCACGCGTGCCGGCGGTCGCCTTCGGACCGAGGGGCTCGGCGACTGTGGCGTCGAGATCAGGGCGCGGCTCGGCGATGGTGGCATCCCCGTCGGGCACGTGCGGCTCGGCGACGGTCGCGTCTCGCGCATGGTCGGCAGGGCCGATTCCTGCCCAGCTGGCGGGCGGACCGGCGATCGTGGCGTCCGGATCGAAAGGCTCGGCGACAGTGGTGTCGAGGTCGGGCCGCCGCTCGGCAATGGCGGCACCCGGGTCGGGTAGGACTGCGGGCGACTGGTCACGGGTGGGGCTACCTGTGACGGTCCGGGCGCGTGTGGCGTCGGCGCTGAGCAGCCGCTGGTCGAAGATGCGCACGATATGGGCGTGGTCGAGCTGGGCCATCGTGTGCGGCGCGCCCAACCGCCCGGCCGAAAACCGCACGGCGACGAGCCGTTGCATGGATCGCTGTCTGGCGAGGAAGACACGACCGAGCACGCCGGCGCCCAGGTCCGTGAGCAGGTCGAAGTCATCGATCCGCAGGCCGGGTGCGAGATCGGCCAGCGCGGCGACGGCTTCGCTCGACTCGGCGGCGTCGACCCGCGCCGCGTCGCCGGCGGCGAAATCGGCGAGCCGTTCACGGACCGCGTCGGCCAACTCCGGGTACTCGGCGAGAAAGTCCGGCAGCGGCAGCGGCGCGCGCCTGCGGCGCGCCAGGAACTCCTCACACACGAGGTCGGCGAGTTCGGGGCTGTCGTCCACCTCGGGGAATTCCTTGCGGTACTCGGCGATTCGCTTGCCGAGCCCTTCCCGCTCCCAGCGGCGCCGCAGATCGACGCGCACCAGATCGGTGAGCACGGCCAGGCGCACCTGCGTGCCGTCGGGCACATAGTCGGAGATCCGCGGCGGCAACCGATCGGCATAGAGGCTGTGTTGCCAGTCGGCGGCGAACCGGGCGACGGCGTCCGTGCGCGATGAGGTCACCCGACGGTCTCCGCCGCGTCCGTATCGACTCGCGTCTGCCTGCCAGGGAGTGGGCTTTCCGCGCCGGCTTCGGGGTCGACCACCCGCTCCAGGGCCCGCAGATCCGCCTCCAGCGCACGGAACAGCAGATAGGTGCCCACGAACGCGATGATGCCGCCCACGCACAGCAGCCGGACCGCGAAGATCACCGAGGGGATGTCGGCGGCGGGAAGGAAGGTCACCCCGGCGACCGCGAGCAGCGGCACCGACGCGGCCACCGCGAGGTACAAGTTGCAGCGCCGGTCCAGGCCGCGCAGCCACACCGCGTCCTCGGGGCTGATGTCCCCGTGCCGGAGGAACAGGGGATAAATGCACCGCACCATGTAGAAGGTCAGCAGGAAGAACGGATAGGCGACCGCGATCGCACCACACACCACCAGCGAGGAGAAGAAGTGCACCACGGCCGGTGCCGATATGTCCCCGGTGGACAGTTGTAGCGCGATCGGGAAGACCGCGCCGGCCAACACCCACAGCGAAAACGCCACGGCGACAGCACGGTCGCCCATCAGCAGCGCGTCCCGTCTGGTTCGCCGCAGTGTCTCCGGATCGTATCGTCGTCCTTTGCGCAGACCACGCGGCACTTTCAGCACATATCTGGACATATACAGCACGAGCGCGATGCCGGCCGGGAAGAAGATCGCGTTCACCACGCTCGTGATGATGAGGAAGGTCTGCTGGGCGTCCTCGGTCATTCTGCTGATGATCAGGTGCTGGTTGTGCTGGATGTTGTACAGCGACGCGAGCACATTCGGCAGTGCCACCGACAGCAGCGCGATCAGCACGAAGTACGGGCGCAGCCGCCGCCGCCAGCTGTTCGGCGCGGGGTCGACCAGCTCCCGTGCGCGCGCGTCCTGGCACATCTCCAGCTGCCTGGCCAGGACCGTGCCGCTGGACCAGCGCATCCCCCGCTCCGGCGCGAGGCAGGTCAGCAGCACGCGGCGCAGCGCCGCCGGACAGTCGGGTGGAACTCGGTCCAGCGCAGCGGCGTCCACGCCGATGCTGCGGCGCTCCAGCATGGCCTCCAAAGTGGTGTCGTCGCCGTGGCCCCCCGCGCCGGCTGTGCTGTCGTCGAACGGTTTGGCCCCGGTGAGCAGCTCCCAGAGCACGACGCCGAGCGAATAGATGTCGGCACGGGTGTCCAGGTCGGCGGCGCCGCGGTCGAAGCCGGGATGGCAGGCTTCCAGCTGTTCCGGCGACATGTAGGCCAGCGAGCCGCCGAAGTAGGCGACCGGGCTGGTGCCCTCGACATTGCGGCTGAAGCTGATGTTGAAGTCGGCCAGCTTCGGCACTCCCTCGGCGGTGAGCAGCACGTTGGCCGGTTTCACGTCGCGGTGCAGCACGCCGTGCGAGGAGGCGTAGTCCAGCGCCTCGGCCAGCCTGCGCCCGAGCCAGGCCACCGTCTCCGGCCAGCTCAGCGACGCGATCCGGGCCCGCACGCTGGAGTCGGTCGGCCGGATCTCACCCTTCTCCTCCATGGCGGCGTCGACGGCGTCGAGCAGTAGCTGTCCGCTGCGCTGGGCGGGTGGGGTGTCCCGCAGCCGGCGCAGGACGCTGAGCAGCGTGCCACCGGGCAGGAACTGCATGTAGAGCAGCCGGAGCCGACGCCCGGGCCCTTCGGCGTCATCGAGCAGCCGCTGGTCGAAGACTCGCACGATGTAGTCGTGGTCCAGCTGGGCCAGCGTCTGCGGCTCGGTGCCGTGATCGGCGGAGATCTTGACCGCGACCAGTCGTTGCAGCGAGCGCTGCCGGGCGAGGAAGACCCGGGCGAACGCACCGCTGCCCAAACCGGTCAGCAGATCGAAATCATCGATCTGCTGACCGATCTCGATGCGGTCGAGCGCGTTCTTCCCGCCCGGCCCGGTCCCGATCGTGGTGGGAACGGCGGTGGCCGTGCCCATCAGATCGGCGGCGGTCGTTCTGGTCACTTCAGAACCACGAGCGGACGCGACGGTTTGGTTCAATCCGGAGTCGGCGAGCGTGGCGTCGGTATGTGCGAACGCGGTCTGAGTGGAATCTTCCAGTACCGCGCGGCGGGTGCTCTGGTCTATCTCGTCGGCATTCAACAAGGCGCGCAGTTCCGTCGCCTGATGCGGATATTCGCGCAGGCAGTCGCGCGGATCGATCCGTGCTCCGCTGTGCCTGCGGATGACGAACTCCTCATACACGAGACCGGCCGGGATTTCTTCGGGAGTGAGTTCGGGAAATTCGGCGCAGTAATCCACCAGGCGTTTGCGTGTGGCCGGTTCCGGCGCCGCGCCCACTGTCGCCGACGGACGCCGCAGCCAGCGATGGCGCAGGTCGACGCGGATCAGCTCGACCAATGCCTCGCGGCGCAGGGTAGTCGCGTCGGGCAGGTACTCGCCGATCGCAGGCGGGCGTCGGGTGGATTCCCAGGCCGCAGAGAAGGCCGCTACCGCGGTGAATTCGGCATGCGACAGGTGGCCGTAACCCGCGCCGGGGGCCAGGCCCGCATCGGAATCGGACGTTCTCTCGGAGTTCGTACTCATGCCTACACCTCGCTGGCGCTCGGCTCCGGCATGACTGCGAACGTAGCTGTGTCCATTGTGTGCTCGCTTCGCTCACTCATGCTCGGACCTTGTGGCTCTGCGGACGCCGCGGAATCCGCCTTGGTCGCTCGGGCGGATGTGCCGCAAAAATTTCCGCCACACCCAACACCATCATCCCCCGCGCCGTATTCGAAATGATAACTTGCGGCTCAACAGCGGATCACCCGATTTCGACAACGATGCGACGGGGGATGACCAGCATGTCTGATGATGCCGCGGTGGTGGCGGACGGTTCGATCTCGACGAAAAAGGCCGTGCCGCTGACAACGATTCGAAATGGCAGGATCGCTGCCGACCCGCGCTCCGGCCGAGGCCGGGACGCCGAGCCCGATCCAGGGCGCGGCCCGGCCGTGACGATCGCGGTGGGCGTACGGGATGGCGTGCTACTCCCCAGCCGAGTGGTGGCGGAGGCCGCGACGCGGATCTCGGTGGCGGAGCGGGATTCGGACGCGTTCCGCGTCGTTCGCGCCGAGCGGGCCATGGCCGAGGCCGCCGCACTGGAGGAACGGGACGACCTCGACGTGCTGCCGTTGGCCGGTGTGCCGATCGCGGTCGAACACGGCGCGTTGTTCGCGGGCGAGCCGGTGCCATGGGGGTCGGTGGCTGCCGCGGATCACCCGGTGGTGGCACGGCTGCGCGGCGCGGGCGCCGTGGTCGTCGGGCTGGTCGCCGGAGGCGAGTTCGGCCGATGGGGCACGAACGACGGTGCGGGGCCAGTCGTTCGCAACCCGTGGAATAGCACGCGTAATGCGGGCGGACCAGCCGCGGCGGCGGTCGCGGCCGGGCTGGTTCCGGTGGCGCACGGCAGCGACGGCCTCGGCTCGGTGCGCGTGGCGGCGGCCTGCTGCGGGGTTTTCGGGATCAAGCCCGGGTGCTACACCGGTGCGGCCGCGTCGCCGGCCCTGGTGGAAAACGGCGTGCTCGCGACAACGGTGCAGGACGCGGCGCTGGCGCTGTCGGTCCTGGCAGCCCGGCCGAACCTAGCCGAGGTGGACCCACCGGGCCGACTACGCATCGCACTGGCCGTGGATCCACCTTCGCGACTGGTGCACGTGGACCGGCATTGGACCGCCGCCGCCCGCAGGGCCGCCTCGGTCGCCGCGGCGGCAGGCCATCTCGTGGAAACGACCACACTGCCCTACGGCAACGCCTTGTTCGAGGTCTTCCTACGCTGGCTGGCCGTGGGTGCGCGCGAGGCCCCGGCCCTACCGCAGTCCGCTCGACTATCGCGTCGCACCCGGCTCCAGCTGGCCCTCGGCAGGATGGTGCACCAGTCGCAGCTCATATGCCCAGCCCAGATCGACCGGGTCGAGGCGCGACTACTGGAATTCTTCGACCGCTACGACGTGGTGATCACTCCCACGCTTGCCGCCCCGCCACCGACGGCGCGGGCCTGGCACTCCCGCAATCGACCGGCCCCTCTGCTCGGCGGCGCGCGGTTCGCACCCTTCACTTCCCTGTGGAATCTGGTCGGCTGGCCCGCCGCCTCCGTGCCGATGGGCATGCATCCGTCGTCGGGGACGCCCGTGGCCGCGCAGCTCGCGGGCCCGCCCGGCAGTGAATCCACCCTGTTGCGATTGGCCGCGCAGCTGGAGACCCGCCACCCTTGGCAGCGCACCGCGCCCTGAGCGCGGCGCCCCGGGTCAGACGGTGACCGGGGACTGCTGCGCGGCGAATCCGCCCTCGACGGTGCGGCTGGCGAACTCCAGGATGGTCGGCCGGGTGTCGTCGGCCCGCCACGCCACCGCGAGTTCGCATGGCGCCAGTCCGGACACGGGCCGGGCGGTCAGGCCGGGCCAGCGGTACATCGGCACGTTGTTCTCGGCGAGCAGGCAGATACCGAGCCCGAGGCTCACCGCCTCCAGCCGGTCCTCGGGCGTCGCGGCTTCGGCGCCGATCTTCGCCGCGCGGCCGCCACGCCCTTCGTTACCCAGCCAGAAGTCGCGCACCGCACCGGCTTCGGTGGGTAGCGCGACGAACGGCTCGTCGAGCAGATCGCCGAATTCGATGGTCTCCGAGGCGGCGAGCGGGTGGTTCTCCGGGAGCAGCACCCAGCGCGGCTCCGTGCGCAGCACCTGCCAGCGGTAGCGGCTCGGGTCCGGCAGCGGAAGCCAGACCAAGGCGAGGTCGGCCTGACGGCCGGCGAGGCCGCTGGACGGATCGGTCCACGAGGCCGCGTGCAATGCGAGGCGGTGTCCGCTCGCGCTCTCCAGATCGCTGAGCAGGCCGCGGCCGAGCGCGGACTGAATCCCGACGCGCAGCACCTCACCGGCCTCCTGCAGCGAGACGTTGGTGACCTCCCACAGCTCGAGGATCTTGCGGGCGCCTTCGAGCAGTTCCTTGCCCGCGACGGTCAGCGCGACGCTGCGCTGGTTGCGGTCGAACAGGACCACGTCGAGCTGGCGTTCCAGCTGACGGATCTGACGCGACAGGGTGGGTTGAGCGATGTGCAGCCGCTGAGCGGCGTTGGTGAAGTGCAGTTCCTCAGCGACGGCGACGAAATACCGCAGGTCGCGCAAATGCGGGTCCATAGCCCCTTGCTATCAGAATCGGTCCTGAATTTCCAGCCTTATCAGGCCGAAAAGTTCGGATACTGGTGCCGAAACAGTCGGCAGGTTTGTTAGAGACAGCATATTGCCTACCATGGTGCTCCGCACTAACCGATCGGCGAATTCTCGGCATGCACCGATCTTCCTGGTCGAAGCCGCATAGTTGGGCGCTTGACCAGCATAGATGGGACGATGTCGGCAGTATCGATGGCGGGTTGTGGACACATGGATGGTTGCCGACGATCGGCTGTGAGTTCGCTGCCGAGCGCCGATCAGGTGTAATCGATAGCTCGCGTGATTTTCATCACAAATCGTCTGTGGTGCTGGTCCCTACCGGTTGTGGGGGGCCGGACGCACAGCGGCACCGCCCTCTGCACGAATCAGACGGGCGGCGCCGCGGGCCCGGCGCGACGATTCACACGCCGCGGGCGCGCTCCTCATACGTCTTGCGCTTCTCGGCGTCGACGTCGTCGAGGAACGCACGACCGGAGCCGAGCGCACGGCCGATGCTGTCTCCGAGCGCCTCGGGCAGCAGTCCGACCACTTGGGCGACGAATCCGGCCAGCGCAGTCACCCTGACCTTGGACTTCGGCGCGACGATCAGCTTGGCCACGGCGTCGGCGATCTCCTCCGGCTCGGCCGGGCGCAGCAGGCTCGGCGCCGTGACGCCGGAACCCAGATCGGTGTTGGTCAGCGTGGGCAGGACCGAGGAGAAGCTGAGGCCGGTGCCGCGATATTCCTCGCGCAACGTGTCGGTGAACCCCAGCACCGCGTGTTTGCTCGCGTTGTATGTCGCCAGGCCAGGGATGTGCGTCTCGCCCGCCAGTGAGGCGATGTTGATGATGTGCCCGCGCCCGCGCGGCAGCATCCGGCGCAGGCCGAGCTTGGAGCCGAGGATCACGCCGTAGACGTTGATGTCCAGGATGCGGCGGGTGACCTGGTCCGGCTCGTCCACCAGTTTGCCGGTCGGCATGATGCCCGCGTTGTTGATCAGCACATCGATCGGGCCGATGGTGCGCTCCACGTCGTCGAGGAAACTCTCGAAGGAGTTCTGATCGGTCACGTCGAGCTTGCCGTAGAGCTCGAATCCACGCGCCGTGCCGACCTCCTTGACCGTAGCCTCGTCGATATCGCCGATGGCGATCTGCGCGCCGAGGGCTTGCAGCGTGGTAGCCGTGGCCAGTCCGATGCCGCGAGCGCCGCCGGTGACGACGACGACCTTGCCGCGGATCTGCTTCGCATCGATCACTTGTCGTCACCCCTCAACTTCAACAGCGCGGGCAGGTCGAGGCGGCGCAGACCCCGCGCTCCCGCCGCACGCATGGCGCCTAGTGCGAACAGGAGTTTCGGCATCGAATACGGGTACCAGAACAGCTCCTTCTGCTGTGTCGGCAGGATCGGCGTGGTGATCGCCTGCTGACGGCAGTATTTGCGCACACCGTTCGCGCCGCCCCAGCGGGCGCCGACGCCGGACAGGCCCCAGCCGCCCATCGGCAGTGCGTAGCTGAACAGGTTGGCGAAGACGTCGTTGATATTGACCGCGCCCGCGTTCAGTTGCCGCGCGATCCGCGCGCCGCGTTCCTTGTCGCCCGTCCACACCGACGCCGACAGCCCGTATACCGAGTCGTTGGCCAGCCGGATCGCCTCCGCCTCGTCGGCCACCTTCATCACCGGCAGGGTCGGGCCGAAGGTCTCCTCGCTGACGCAGGACATGGTGTGGTCGACGTCCACGAGCACGGTCGGCTCGAACGCGGAGCCGAACCCGGCCCGCTTGCCGCCGGTCAGCACCTTCGCACCCGCCGCGACGGCCTCGTCGACGTGGCGCTGCACGATTGCCACCTGATTCTCGTTGGCCAGCGCGCCCACGTCGAACTGCGAGTCGCGGCCGTCGAGTCCCTGGCGCAGCGCCTTGACGTTGCTGGTCAACTTGGCGACGAACTCGTCGTAGACCGGCGCCTCGACGTACACCCGCTCCACCGAGATGCAGACCTGTCCGGAGTTGAACATGCCGCCGAAGGCGATGCCGTGCGCCGCGCGATCGAGGTCGGCGTCGGCCAAGACGATGGCCGGGTCCTTGCCGCCGAGCTCGAGGCTGTACGGAATCATCCGCTCCACGCAGGCGGCGGCGATCTTGCGGCCGGTCGCGGTGGAACCGGTGAACTGGATGTAGTCCGCGTTGCCGACCACGGCCGCCCCGGTCGCGCCCGAGCCGGTGACCACCGCGAAGACCGGCGGAGCGCCGATTTCCGCCCAGCCCTTGGCCAATTCGAGCGCCGACAGCGGCGTCACCTCGGACGGCTTGAGGATGACGGCCGCCCCGGCGGCGAGCGCGGGAATCACGTCCATCACCGGCATGGCGAGCGGGAAGTTCCACGGGGTGATCACGCCGACCACCGGATAAGGCCGGTAGACCGTGGTCAGTCGCTTGACCCTGGCGAGCGGACTGTGCGGCGAGGGGTGGTCGTCGGCGAGGAATTTCGCCGCGCGGCGCGCGTAGTAGCCGATCAGGTCGGTCGCGAAGCCCGGGTCGATCAGGGCGTCGACCCGCGGCTTCGCGGTCTCCGACTGCAGCACGGTGGCCAGGCGGTCGGTGTTGTCGATCAACCAGTCCTGCAACTTCAGCAGCCATGCCTTGCGGCCGTCGGGACCGATCGCCTCCCATTCCGGCTGGTACAGCCGCAGCTCGCGGACTTTGGCCGCGACCGCGTCCGCGGTCTCCTCCGGCACCGTGCCCACGACCTCGCCGGTGCCGGGGTTGCGTACCTCGATGACGGCCGGGACGTCGCCGGTCTTCGCGGTCTTCGTGCGTGCCTGCGTCTTCCTGGCTGCCGCCTTCTTGGTCGCGCCGGGCGCTGGTTCGGAATTGGTCACTAGCTGTTCTCCCACTGACGTTGTGTTGAACCGCGGTCTGCTGACTGCTGTGAAACAGGCCACTGAACTATGATGGTGACACAATCAGCTAGGACTTTCTTGGCCCAATTTGTCAATGCTGACAGGAAACTTTGTGCTCAAAAAACAAATAGTGGCGAGATTTCCGCCCAACCGAAGGAGCTGGTGATGACCATTCCGCCGTCGCCGAGCGCGGCGACCCGGGTTGGGCCGGCGCCGGACGAGGTGCGGGACTGGCTGGCCGACTACGTCTACGAGACGATGCGCGCCGAGACGCTCGACCGGATCGTCACCCGGCTCGACGAGGTCATCGTCGCGCGCATCCCCGAACTCGCCGATCGCGATATGCGCCGCGATCTCGCGGCGAGCACCAGGGCCCACGCCAGGATCGTGCTCAGCCGCCTGACCAGCGACACCTTCGAGTTCTCGCTGCCGGAGGAGGCGCACGCGTTCGCGCGCAGCGTGGCGAGGCGTGGTTTCGAGTTGCGGTTGCTGCTGCGCGTCTATCACGTGGGCATGGAGGCGGTGCTGGACTACATGACCGAGGTGATCGAGCAGCGGCAGGCGCCCCCGGAGATCGAGCGCGTGGTGCTGTTGCGGCTGTTCGAGCGCTCCACCAAGTGGATGGGCACTTCCGTCGAATTGCTCACCGATACCTACATGGAAGAGCGCGAGCAGGTTCTGCGCGCCGCGCTCAACCGGCGCGCCGAGACCGTCCGCGCCGTGCTCGGTGGCGACGACGTGGACATCGAGCAGGCCTCGGTGCGGCTGGGATACCGGCTGTCGCAGCAGCATCTGGCCTTCGTGCTGTGGACCGACGAGCCCACCGGAGAACCGGGCGGCGCGGATGCCGAGGCGACCGGCATGCTGGACCGGGTCGCGGCCCGGCTGGCGGCCATCCTCGGCAGCGGACGCGTGCTCACCGTCCCGTCCGGCGCCAGCGGGATGTGGGCCTGGGCGGGTTTGGACGACCCGGAACGCGGCGCGGAACCGGCGGCGGCGGGCGAGGTGGAGCGGCTGGCAGTGACTGAGGTCGAGGCGCCGGTACGCGTGGCTTTCGGGGTGCCCGCCGGGGGGATCGCGGGCTTTCGGCAGAGTCATCGTGAGGCGGTCGCGGCGCGGAATGTCGCCGAGCGCGCGCCCACGGACGGGCGCGTGACGGGGTATCGCGCGGTCGAGATCGCCTATCTGGCCGGCGCCGACGACGCGGCCATGCGCGGGCTGGTGGGGCGTGAGCTGGGCGCGCTGGCGGCCCGGGACGCGAACGCCGCACGTCTGCGCGAGACGCTGCATGCCTACTTGCGCAGCCACCGCAGCCCGGAGGCTACGGCGAAACTGCTCGGCGTACACAAGAACACGGTCCGCTACCGCATGCAGCGGATCGAACACCTCCTGGGCTTCGCGATCGAGGAGCGGCGTTTGCCACTGGAGATCGCGCTGGTCTGCGTCGCGATCTACGGCGTCGATGTCCTGCCCTGAACCGGCCGGACTACTCGCCCGCGGCCTCGCGTGCCGCGATGCGGCGTAGTGGTGGCTCGGTGGTCGGCGCGACCCTGCGGTCGGGCAGTTCGGCGAGCAAGGTGGTGGTCGCCGCTGCGATGGCCGCGACGGCCTTGTCGACGGCCGGTTTGGTGGTCGAGCTCAGGCCGGACACGCCACCGACCTTGCGCACGTACTGCAGTGCGGCGGCATAGATTTCCTGCTCGGTTGCGGCAGGTTCCAGACCACGCAGGACGGTGATGTTTCTACACATGTGAGAACACTAGCTCCACAGCGCGACCTGCGTCAGGCAAGTAGACACGAGCGGCGATCGATGTCGCTCGACGGACGCGCCGCGGCGGCAGGCGGGTGGACGAACCCGCGAAGCCATCCACGAATACCCGGACCGCGCCGCGACGGATGGGGAACAATCGGGTCATGTCTTCGCGCGGCGTACCCACCTTGACGACGTTTCCGTATGCGGAGCTGGACGAGCGGGAGGAAGACCATTGGTCCGGCGCCGCGATCTCCGACGACGAGCTGCGGGCGCTGGCGCTCGGCGCCTTCTACTCCGCGCGCTGGGACGCCTTCCACGACGCGCTGCTGCTCGGGCCGGAGCGCGCGCATCCGCTCGGCGACCGGCGCGAGCTGGCCATCGACACGCTCACCGGCGCGTGGGGCATCACCGACGCAACCGAGGCGCAGGCATCGATGGAACAGTTGCTGAACGGTATGCACGCCCCGCTCTACGCGCTCGTGCATCCGCTCGTGACGGCCTCGATCAACGCCAGTGAGCGCGACCGCTTCGGCGAGCGGGCCGACCGGCACCGGACATTCCTGCGGCAGGTGGGCGCGTTCCGCGGCATGGACAACCCCGAGGCGCTGGTCCGCGACTACGACATCTGGTCGCAGGCGATCAAGATCGGTTTCACCGACCATCTGGCCAGGCCGCTGCCCAGCGACATCCATGCGTGGGACCTGGCCAGGGTGGTCGCGGTGGCCAGAATGGCCTACACCGCCGGCTACCTCGACGCCGACGTGGCCTGGAGTTATCTCGGTCGCGCCCTGCCGCTCGCGCAGAGCAAGTACCGCAACTGGCGCCAGTTCGGGGACGCCTACCTCACTGGTTGGACCTACTGGCAGGCCTGCGAGGACCTGGCGGAGCTCAAGAACGGCGGCGTCGACCGCCGGATGGAGCTGCTGCGGCTATGGCTGCGCCCGACCAGCCCGTGGCGGCGAGTATCACTGACCGAACCGTCACCCACCCCGCCTAGCAACGACGCACGACCAGTAACGACGCACGACTAGCAACGACGCACGGCGCGAGTCTTACGAGCGCGTTCGCGGACCGGCTTGCGTCCGAGTGGTCGATGCGCATGCGCCGTAGGGCGAGCAGCGACCGCTCGAACGCAAGCCACAAAGGGGCCGCGAACACGCCGCGCCGCAGGCGCGGCAAATCAAACACAGCAAATCAAACACCGGGGAGTGAGCGCAGGATGCCGCGGCCGTAGCGCTGGAACTGCGCGTCGTCCACCATGCCGAGGGAGTGCCGCTCGACCAGCAGCTCCCACTCCGAATACAGCTGGGCCACACCGGGATCCGCGGAGCCAGCGGCGCCGTCCGCGGATTCGCGGCGCATCGCGAAGTTCACCGCGCAGGTGACCCGCTCGGTGTCGGCGCGGTCGGCGCCCGCGAAATGCAGCGTCCGGTTGCCGTCGTACACGTCCATGCCCGTCGTGCCGCGCACCGGGCCGATCTCGCCGGGGCCGACCGCGGGAGTGTCGGTGGTTCGCGCCCAGATGACCGCGGGAATGGGCAGTTCGTACGCGTACCGGGGCTCGCCGATCGAGATGAACAGCAGCCGTCCCGTTGTCGCGGCGAGCAGGCCGGGGCCCGTGCCAGCGGGGGGATGCGCGACCGCGACGCCGGTCTCCAAGACATATTCGTCAGGCGTCACGTAACGATGCAGAGCCGCTATCGCCGGCTTGGCTTCGCGGCGCTGCGTCATCCGGCCGGCCGCCCGGTCCACGTCCGCACGGGTGGGGCCGCTTCTGCCCCAGGTGGGTGTCGGTGGCCGCAGATCGGGCGCGGCCACGTCGACGCGCTGGGTGGCCAGGATGTGCGCGTTGATCCGGTCGATGATCTCGGTGGCCGCGGGGACGTCGTGCTCGGCGATCAGGACCGGCAGCGGCGTCCGGTCCGCGGGCACGCCGGTCAGCACGGGCGTCGGGTACCGCAGATAGATCTCGATGACCACCGCGTCGTCCGCGCGCCGGTTCAACCGGACCTTGAGCAGGTCCGAGACCGGAACGTCGAGTACGCGCTCGCCGTCGGACCCAGGCCGTAGAACGATCAGCCTGCCGCGGCCGTGACGCAGTATCGCTGTGGGTGTCCGTAGCTCGACTATGTCCATACCCCCTGCGCTCTGTCTGATTCGCGGCACTCCCGGGGCCCTTCGTGGTTACGCAAGCTGCCCGCTTCCGTGCCCGTCGTTTCGCGCCGCTCTGTCTGATACGGCGCGCCCGGGCCCAGGGTGGTTACGCGGGCTACCGCCGCCGCACCTCTCGTTCGCGCCGCTGTGTCTGCTGGGCAGCGCTGCCGGGGCCCTTCGTGGTTACGCAAGCTACCGCCTCCGTGCCCGTCGCTCGCGCCGCGTGTTGTGTCGTCGCTCACGATAGGCCGAACATGCCATGATTGTTGCCACTTGGAGGAAGCCGAACCGGAGACATCGGGAACCACCGTCGGTCCCCGGCCGTTTACCTCTTTAGCTGCACCTGCAGCCGAACTGCGCGATGTATCGAGTAGACCGTACGCGGTAACGTGGCTTGTCCGCATCCGAACCCCCGCGGAACCGGACGCGCCAGACGCATCGCTAGGCAAGAACCGGAGACACCGGAAAGGACTGGCCGCCCCCGGCCGACGCTCTATATGAACCGCAAGACTGTGTTTCGCACCCTGGCCATAGTCTCGGGCATCCTGCTCGTGATCTATGCGTTCAGCTACTTCGGCAACGACACGCGGGGCTGGAAGAGCGTCGATACATCGGTTGCCCTGAGCCAGCTGGACGACAAGAGCAACGTTCAGAACGTGCAGATCGATGACCGTGAGCAGCAGCTGCGCATCGAGCTGAAGAACGGCAACGACGCCACCGGTGGTCAGGCCAAGATCATCGCGAAGTATCCGGGCGGCAGCGAGACCTCCGCGCAGATCTTCGACGCCGTGAAGAACTCCGGCGCCAACTACAACACCGTGGTCAAGCAGGAGAGCTGGTTCACCCAGATCCTGCTGTTCGTGTTGCCGATGGTGATCCTGCTCGGGCTGTTCATCTTCGTGATGGCCCGTATGCAGGGCGGCGGCCGCGGCGGCATGATGGGCTTCGGCAAGTCGAAGGCCAAGCAGCTGTCCAAGGACATGCCCAAGACCACGTTCGCCGACGTGGCCGGGGCCGACGAGGCCGTCGAAGAGCTCTACGAGATCAAGGACTTCCTGCAGAACCCGGTCCGCTACCAGGCCCTCGGCGCCAAGATCCCCAAGGGCGTGCTGCTCTACGGCCCGCCCGGTACCGGTAAGACCCTGCTGGCCCGCGCCGTCGCGGGCGAGGCGGGTGTGCCGTTCTTCACCATCTCGGGTTCGGACTTCGTGGAGATGTTCGTCGGTGTCGGCGCCTCCCGGGTGCGTGACCTGTTCGAGCAGGCCAAGCAGAACAGCCCCTGCATCATCTTCGTGGACGAGATCGACGCGGTCGGCCGCCAACGCGGCGCCGGCCTCGGTGGTGGTCACGACGAGCGCGAGCAGACCCTCAACCAGCTGCTGGTCGAGATGGACGGCTTCGGCGACCGCACCGGCATCATCCTGATCGCGGCGACCAACCGCCCCGACATCCTCGACCCCGCCCTGCTGCGCCCCGGCCGGTTCGACCGGCAGATCCCGGTCGGCAACCCCGATCTCGCGGGTCGCCGCTCCATCCTGCGGGTGCATTCGCAGGGCAAGCCGATCTCGCCGGATGCCGACCTGGACGGTCTCGCCAAGCGCACCGTCGGCATGTCCGGCGCGGACCTGGCCAACGTGATCAACGAGGCCGCGCTGCTCACCGCACGCGAGAACGGCGCGATGATCACCGGCGAATCGCTGGAGGAATCGGTCGACCGCGTGATCGGCGGCCCGCGCCGCAAGAGCCGGATCATCAGCGAGCACGAGAAGAAGATCACCGCCTACCACGAGGGCGGCCACACTCTCGCCGCCTGGGCGATGCCGGACATCGAACCGGTGTACAAGGTCACCATCCTTGCCCGCGGCCGCACCGGTGGTCACGCGATGACGGTGCCCGAGGACGACAAGGGGCTGATGACCCGCTCGGAGATGATCGCCCGCCTGGTCATGGCGATGGGCGGTCGCGCGGCCGAGGAACTGGTGTTCCACGAGCCGACCACCGGCGCGTCCTCCGACATCGACCAGGCCACCAAGATCGCTCGCGCGATGGTCACCGAGTACGGCATGAGCGCCCGGCTCGGTGCGGTCCGCTACGGCCAGGAACAGGGCGATCCGTTCCTCGGCCGCTCGATGGGCATGGGTTCGGAGTTTTCGCACGAGGTGGCGGGCGCGATCGACGAGGAGGTGCGCAACCTGATCGAGGCCGCGCACACCGAGGCGTGGGCCATCCTCAACGAATACCGCGACGTGCTCGACGTACTGGCCACCGCGCTGCTGGAACGGGAGACCCTGCACCGCAAGGATCTCGAGCAGATCCTCGCCTCGGTGGACAAGCGCCCGCGAATCACCGCGTTCAACGATTTCGGCGATCGCGTGCCATCGGACAAGCCGCCGGTGAAGACCCCGGGTGAACTGGCCGCCGAGCGCGGCGAATCGTGGCCGCCGGAGCCTTTGGTGCAGCCGGTCGCCGCGTCCGCGCAGCGCGAGCCGCAGGGCGCCAACGGTTATCCGCCGCACGAGGGCGGATATGGCGCGCCGCCGCAGTACGGTCGCCCGGCAGCGCCCGGCTACCCGCTGCCGCAGACGCCCTCGCCGGGCTACCCACGGCAGGGGACGCACGGCTCGCGGCCGGACTACGGCGCTCCCGCGGGGTGGTCGGCTCCGGGGTGGCCGCCGCGGGACGAGCCGCAGCAGCAGGACCAGCCCAGCGGGTGGGGCGATCCGCAGCAGCCGCGGCAGGGCTACCAGCCGTGGGGTGCACACGGTGGGTCCGACGACGGCTACGGCCCGGACGGGTACGGCGATCGTGGCGGCTACGACGAGCCGCGTCGAGGTAACCCGGCCGGCGATGGCGAGAACGGCGATTGGGATGGACCGAACGGTCGACACTGAAACCAGGGCGGTTCGCCCGGGTGTCCTTCGTGATCACCCGGGCTGCTGTCCGCGGGGCCTTCGCTCCCGCGGTATCTGATGTGCGGCGCTCCGGGGGCCTTCGTGGTTACGCGGCCCATCGCTCGCGCCGCTGTCAGTGACGATTAGGCTCGATCATCGGGGGTGCCGAGTAATTGCCGGCACCCCGAGATTTTGGAGGTGTCCTCGATTGTCGGCCAACAACCATGGCGGCGGCTACGTCCTTGCCGAGTCGAATGCTGCTGAACACGACGGTGTCGACATCGGCTTGACCGAGCCCGGCCTGGTCGCACTGGAAACCGGCAGGTCGTTCGACCGGGCCCGCGCCGAAGCCGCGGTGCGGGAGTTGTTGATCGCTGTCGGCGAGGACCCGGACCGGCCCGGTCTGCGGGAGACGCCGGCCCGTGTCGCACGTGCGTACCGGGAGACCTTCTCCGGGCTCTATGTGGAGCCGGATTCGGTGCTCAACACCACATTCGACGAGGGACACCAGGAACTCGTGCTGGTCCGCGATATCCCGATGTACTCCACCTGCGAGCACCACCTCGTGTCGTTCCATGGCGTCGCCCACGTCGGCTACATCCCCGGCCCGCACGGCCGCGTCACCGGCCTGTCCAAGCTGGCCAGGCTGGTCGACCTGTATGCCAAGCGGCCCCAGGTGCAGGAGCGCCTGACCAGCCAGATCGCCGACGCGGTGATGCGCAAACTGGACCCGCGCGGCGCGATCGTGGTGATCGAGGCCGAGCACCTGTGCATGGCGATGCGCGGCATTCGCAAGCCGGGCGCGAGTACCACCACCTCCGCGGTGCGCGGACTGCTCCAGTCCAACGCCGCCTCGCGCTCCGAGGCGCTCGATCTCATTCTGCGCAAGTGAGCGGGTCGGCGGTGTCCGGGCCGAGGAGCGAACAGAGCGCAGCGACTGGAGCGACAAGGAAGGACACCGCCACGGGGAGTCCCGGTGCGGGTCAGGCTGAGCCAGGGCGCTCGGACACCGTGAGTAGCCCGGCGGCGGTGCCTGGGCCGAGCAGCGCCGAGAGCGCGCCGGCCGGTGCGACGGTCACGGACGCCCCGATGAACGGTCTCGGAGCCATCAATGCGCGCGGCGGTCGGTCCTGTGTGGTGATGGGTGTGGTGAACGTCACCAGCGACTCGTTCTCCGACGGCGGCAAGTATCTCGATCCTGAACTGGCCGTCGCGCACGGTGTGCGGCTGTATGCCGCGGGCGCGGACATCATCGATGTCGGCGGCGAGTCCACCAGGCCGGGCGCCATCCGCATCGACGCGACGACCGAGGCGGCCCGTGTCACTCCCGTAATCCGTGGGCTGGTCGCGGCCGGCGTGCCGACCAGCGTGGATACCATGCGCGCCGCGGTAGCCGAGGCGGCGATCGAAGCCGGGGTCTCGGTGGTGAACGATGTCTCCGGTGGCCGTGCCGACCCGGACATGGTGCGGGTGGTCGCCTCCGCGGGGGCCCCATGGATTCTCATGCACTGGCGGGCGGGCGCCGACTACCGGCATACCGGCCCGGCCGATCATTACGACGACGTGGTCGCCGAGGTGCTGGCCGAGTTGAGCGCGCAGGTGGATGTGGCCGTCACCGCAGGGGTCGACCCATCCCGGCTGATCCTCGACCCAGGTCTGGGCTTCGCGAAGAACGCCGAACACAACTGGGCCCTGCTCGGCGCGCTGCCCGAACTCGTCGCGCACGGCTTGCCGATCCTGATCGGCGCATCACGCAAGCGTTTCCTGGGCGCGCTGCTCGCCGACGACGCCGGACCGCGTCCGCCGGACGGCCGGGAGACGGCCACCGCGACCGTCTCGGCGCTTGCCGCGCTGCACGGCGCCTGGGGCGTTCGGGTGCATGACGTGCGCGCCTCGCTGGACGCCATCGCCGTCGTCGGCGCGTGGCAGAATGCCGCACGGCAGCGTGCCGCAGAACACGACATCGCCCACCCGTCTGTGCGAGGAGCTCACCGATGAGCCAGTCCCCGGTCCACGCCGAAGACGGTGCCGCGTCGCGGAGTGCGCCGACCCGCCGTGGCGCCGACCGGATCGAGCTGTGCGGCCTGCGTGCCTACGGGCATCACGGGGTGTTCGATCACGAGCGCCGCGACGGCCAGGAGTTCCTGGTCGATCTGACGGTGTGGGTGGATTTCGCCGTCGCCGCGGCATCCGACGACTTAGCGGCCACCGTGGACTACGGCGCGCTGGCCGAGCGCGCGGTGCGGATCATCCAGGGCCCGCCGCGCAATCTCATCGAGTCGGTGGTGTCGGAGATCGCCGACGACGTGATGACCGATCCGCGGATCAAATCGGTCGAGGTCGTTTTGCACAAGCCGTCCGCGCCCATCCCGCACACCTTCGCCGATGTCCGGGTGGTCACCTCGCGCCACCGCGGGGAGCCCACCAGATGAGCCGTCAGGGCCGGAGGAGCCAGCGCTGCGTAACCACGCAGGCTCCCGCTCATACTGGAAATGGACACCGCGTGGGCGGTCAGGCCCGGAGGGGGAGCGCAGCGTGACCACCGAGAGCCCGCTCCTGCGGTTAGTGGGCACGGCATGAGCGAGCGAGATTCCGGCGCGGTCCTATCGCGGACCGAGCCGAGCGCGACAGAGGCGTGCCGATGACGCGCGCGGTGCTGTCCATCGGCTCGAATCTAGGCGACCGGCTCGCGCATCTGCGCAGCGTACTCGACGGGTTCGGCCACCGGGTGCTGGCCGTGTCCGCGGTGTATTCCACCGCGCCGTGGGGTGGTGTCCCGCAGGGGGACTACCTCAATGCCGCTGTGCTGGTGGAGGATCCGGCCTTCGGCTGCGCGGACTGGCTGCGCCGCGGCCAAGAGCTGGAGCAGGCCGCTGGGCGGGTCCGCGACGTGCGCTGGGGCGCGCGCACGCTCGACGTGGACGTGGTGTGGTGCGCGGAACTACGCGATGGAGAGCCGGTGGCTTGTCGCAGCACCGACCCGGATCTGATCCTGCCGCATCCGCAGGCATACCGCCGCGCCTTCGTGCTGGTGCCGTGGCTGGACGTCGTGCCGAACGCGGTGCTCGAGGTCGACGGTGTGCCGCACGCCGTGGCGGACCTGCTGGAGCGGCTCGATCCGGCCGAGCGCGCCGGTGTGTGCCGCACCGAGTTCTCGCTGACGGGCACGGTGTCGTGAAACTCAAGCCGACCCGTGTCCTCGACCTCGTGGCGAACGTGCTCATCGCCGCGATCGTCGCGTGGATCGCCACCAGGGTGGCCTACGACAACTTCCCGCCGATCTCGATCTTCGCGGGCGCCTCGCTCTACCCGGTGGCCGCCATCGAAGCCGTGCTCGCTTTTGTGATCCGGGCCAGGGTCAGCGACCATCAGATCGGCGACGGCCGCCACCAGCTGCATCCGATCACAGCCGCCCGCGCCGTTGCGTTGGCGAAGGCGTCGGTGCAGGTGGGTTCGATCGCCGCCGGCATCTGGCTCGGCTTCCTGTGCTGGGTCTTCCCGCAGCGTGGCACGTTGCGGGCGGCGGCTGCCGACAGCCCGGGCGCGATCGTCGGAATGCTGGCGGGGGTGGCTTTGGTTGCTGCGGCACTCTGGCTGGAATTCTCCTGCCGCGCCCCTGAGGATCCCACCGACGATGCGGCAACAACATAGCTATTTTTCCGAAGGGGATCACAAAACCGGAATCTGGGCGGTGCTCGCCGTATTGGCTACCCTGACTGGCATGGTTTCACCCTCCCGTAGCAGCACTTCCCGTCGACGGCGGGATGACGCGGGAAAACTGTTCATCGGCGGCCTGATCCTGTTGGGTCTGGTTGCCAGCGTTTTCCTGGTTTTCAGTAACAACGTGCAGTTCGTACGGGTAGGTCTGGTCGCGGCGCTGTGGGCCGCCGCAATCGGCGCGCTGGCCGCGACGAAGTACCGCAAAGACGCCACGATCGACAAGGCGAAGGTCCGCGATCTGCAGACGGTCTACGAGTTGCAGCTGGAGCGGGAGGTCACCGCGCGCCGCGAGTACGAACTCGGCGTCGAGGCTCGGGTGCGCGAAGAAGTGGGCGCCGACGCGGCCGAACTCGCGGCGCTGCGCGCCGAGCTCACCGTGCTGCGCCAGAGCTTGCAGCGGCTGTTCGACGGCGATCTGCCGATGGATCGCCCGGCCCTGCGCGCCGACGCGACCAGGGTTCAGGAGCTGACCAGCTCGAGCGCGGAATCGGCTGACAATAGCTCCGCGAATGCCGGAATGTGGTCGGCCTTCGCCGACCAGCAACCACGTAGCAGTATGACGCCGATCTTCGAGCCGGATCATCCCGAGCCTCCGGTCTTCGCCAGCCCCTATGACGAGCCGGTCACCGCCGAGACCGCGGTCGTCTCGTTCGACGAGGACGACGATGAACCCCGGTACGCCGATCCGCGCGGCTGGGCCGACGCTTTCACCGAGACGGTCGACGAACCGCTCGACGAACCTCCGACGCAGCCTGCCGTCCGGCCCGAACCCCGCCCGGAACCGGTGTCGCGGCCGACCGATGCGCCCACGATGGGGACGCCGAGCACGCGCAGGCGGCGCAGGGCCGAGCACGACGGTGAGACGCCGTCGCGCCGTCTATCCGTCGCGGAGATCATGGCCAACTTGCAGTCCGAGGAACGCGAACGGCGCTGACCAGGACCGCGCTCCGGCACGGCACTGCGGCCTAAATCACTCGGGCACCCCGTGGCATCGGCAAACCGCGTGCCGATATTCTCGTGACGTACCGTCCGGTACCCGCATGGCGGGACTGGAACGACATCGAGAGGACAACGTTGACCTCGGGAAGCGTGAATTCCGACAGCCCTACTTCGGGCTACGACCCCGCGCCCGCACGCCTGACGGTGGGAATCGTCTCGGCGGGACGCGTGGGATCGGCATTGGGCGCGGCGCTCGAGCGCGCCGGACACGTGGTGTTCGGCGTCTGCGCGATCTCCGACGCGTCGGTGCGCCGTGCCCGCACCAGGCTGCCCGACTCGGAGATTCTGCCGATCGAACAGGTGGCCGCGCGCAGCGAGCTGCTGCTGCTCGCCGTGCCCGACACCGAACTGGCCGGTCTGGTTCGCGGCCTGGCCGGAGCCGGTGTCGTCCGGCCGAGCACCATCGTGGCGCACACCTCCGGCGCGAACGGTGTCGGCGTGCTGGCCCCGCTTGCCGAGCTCGGCGCTCTTCCGCTCGCCATCCACCCCGCCATGACCTTCACCGGCCACGACGAAGACGTGACCCGGCTCGGCAACGCCTGTTTCGGCATCACCGCCGCCGACGAGGTCGGTTACGCCATCGCGCAGTCGCTGGTGATCGAGATGAGCGGCGAGCCGGTGCGGGTGCCGGAGGAGAACCGGCCGCTGTATCACGCCGCGCTCGCGCACGGCAGCAATCACCTGGTCACGGTGATCGTCGACGCGCTGGCCGCGCTGCGCGTCGCGCTGGAGGGACCCGGCCTGCTCGGCCAGCAGGTGGTCGACGATCAGCCGGGCGGTCTGGCCGAGCGTCTGCTCGCCCCGTTGGCCTCGGCCGCGCTGGACAACGCCTTGCGGCGCGGCCAGTCCGCGTTGACGGGTCCGGTGGCCCGCGGCGACGCGGACGCGGTGGCCGCGCATCTGGCCGCGCTGACAGCGGTCGACCCGCGGCTGGCCGAGGGGTATCGCGCGTTGTCGCTTCGCACCGCGGAGCGGGCTGGCACCGCGCCCGCCGTTATCGAGCTGCTGGAAGGACGCTGATGTTCGATCCGAAATTGCGCGGCGCTTACCGGCCCGGCGAGCTGACCGTGCACCACGATCCCGCGGTGCTCAGTGCGGTGTCCGGCGCCCTGCGCGGCGTCGGCCGCACTGTCGCGTTGGTGCCGACCATGGGCGCCCTGCACGAGGGGCACTTGGAGATCGTGCGGCTGGCCAAGCGGACCAATCAGGTCGTCCTCGTCTCGATCTTCGTCAACCCCTTGCAGTTCGGCGCGAACGAGGATTTGGACGCCTACCCGCGCACCCTGGACGCCGATGTCGAGGTGCTGCACGCGGAGGGCGTCGAGCTGGTGTTCGCGCCGAGCGTGTCCGATATATACCCGGACGGTCCACGCACCACCGTGCACCCGGGGCCGCTCGGTGCCGAGCTCGAGGGGGCAAGCCGCCCGACCCATTTCGCGGGCATGCTCACCGTGGTCGCCAAATTGCTGCAGATTGCGCGCCCTACCGAGGCGTTTTTCGGGGAGAAAGACTACCAGCAGCTCACGCTGATCCGGCAGATGGTTCGCGACCTCGATTTCGACGTGAAGATCACCCCGGTGGTCACCGTTCGCGAGGCCGACGGCCTGGCCCTGTCCTCGCGCAATCGCTATCTCGATGCGGCGCAGCGCGAATCGGCGCTCGCGCTCTCGGCCGCGCTGTCGGCGGGCAAGCATGCGGGTGGTCTCGGCGGCGGCGCGGTACTGGCCGCGGCCCGCCAGGTACTCGACGCCACGACCGGCGTCGACCTCGACTACCTGGAGCTGCGCTCGTCCAACCTGGGTCCTGCCCCGGTCACCGGCAACGCCAGGTTGCTGATCGCGGCCAAGGTCGGCGCCACCCGGCTCATCGACAACATCGCGGTCACCCTCGGCGCTCCGATCGACGGCCACCCCAATGTCTCCGGTTCGCGGCCCGCCGCGGACTCCTCCTCCCAGCCTGCCCAGGCGGTGTCAGATCCCGCCCTGCTCCCTCCCGCGAACTAGAAAGGGCGACGCAATGCTGCGCACCATGATGAAGTCGAAGATCCACCGTGCCACCGTGACGCATGCCGACCTGCACTACGTCGGCTCGGTCACGGTGGACCAGGACCTGCTCGACGCCGCCGATCTGCTGGAAGGCGAGCAGGTCTGCATCGTGGACATCGACAACGGCGCCCGGCTGGAGACCTACGTCATCGCTGGTGAGCGGGGTTCCGGCGTGATCGGGATCAACGGCGCCGCCGCCCACCTGGTACACCCCGGTGACCTGGTCATCCTGATCGCCTACGGTCAGCTGAACGAGCAGGAGCTCGCGGAGTACGACCCCAAGGTCGTGTTCGTCGACGAGCGCAACCGCCCGGTCGAGCTGGGCTCGGACCCGGCGCACGCGCCGGAGGGCTCGGGCCTGACCTCGCCGCGCTCCCTGTCGTTCGTCTGAGAGTCGGCGACCGGGACATGCTGCTGACCATCGATGTCCGAAACACCAGTATCGAACTCGGTCTGTTCTCGGGGACGGGGGCGCATTCGAAACTGGTGCGGCACTGGCGGATGCACACCAATCCGCTGCTGACCGCCGACGAATTCGCCATGCAGGTGCGCGGGCTGGTCGGCGCGCAACTGGACGAGGTGATCGGCGTCTCCGCGCTGTCGACCGTGCCGCCCGTGCTGCGCGAGCTGCGCGGCATGCTCGGTCAGTACTGGGGACACGTTCCGCACGTTCTGGTGGAGCCCGGTGTGCGCACGGGCATTCCGCTGCTGGTCGACAATCCGAAAGAAGTGGGCGCGGACCGCATCGTCAATTGTCTGGCCGCCTACCAGCGGTATTCCTCGCCCGCGATCGTCGTCGATTTCGGCACGGCGATCTGTGTCGATCTGGTGTCCAAGAAAGGGGAGTTCCTCGGCGGGATCATCGCGCCCGGCGTGGAGATCTCCACCGAGGCCCTGGTGGAACGCAGCGCGCTGCGGCGGGCCGAGTTGGCCAGGCCACGGTCGGTGCTGGGGAAGAACAGCATGGAATGCATGCAGTCCGGCGCGGTATTCGGATTCGCCGGCCTGGTGGACGGACTGATCGATCGGATTCGCGACGAATTCGACGCCTTCGCCGGCGAGGATGTCGCGGTGGTGGCGACCGGCGCGACCGCGCCGCTGATCGTCCCGGAATCCGAGACCATCGAGGACCATGATCCGCATCTCACTCTGACCGGCCTGCGGCTTGTATACGAACGCAACCAGCGGCGCAAGGGAAGTGTCTGATTTGCGCGGTGTTGGATTCGTCGCAGGAGCGGCACTTGCCGACACCGCGCCGCGTTCTGTTAAGCTCGCTCTCGTGTCTTTTAGCGTGAGCACCCAGGAGTGTTGTCGAGGCTGACTTGCCTCGACCGATCGAGGCTGCCTACCCGCCCTCGACCGATACCATCCTCCTGGAGATTCGCTCATGCGTTCTTCCGTACTTTCCCTTTCGTCCGCGCGTACCGCGTTGTCGGCCACCCCGCCGCTGGATCGTTCGGTGGCTCCCGCGCTGCCGACCCGGCTGCGTCCGGCCGATCTGCTGCGGTTGACCGACGAAGGCGCCGAAGATGTGCTGGCCGGTCGCTATGACCATCTGCTTCCCGCGAATGGCCTCTGGCCTGCTGACGAGTGCTGGGCGGCCAGATTGCTGGCCGACGACGAGGTAGACGTCTGGCTGATCAGCTGGACGCCGGACAAGTCCACCGAGCTGCACGACCATGCCGGGTCGCTCGGCGCGCTGACCGTGCTCAGCGGCGCGCTGTCCGAATATCGTTGGAATGGAACGGAACTGCGCTGCCGCACGCTCACGGCGGGCGATCAGGCGTCGTTTCCGATCGGCTGGGTGCACGACGTGATGCGCGCGCCCGCCGCCACCGAATCCGCGGGCCCGCTCGATCCGACGCTGAGCGTGCACGCCTATTCCCCGCCGCTGACCGCCATGTCGTATTACGAGGTGACCGGCCACGGCACCCTGCGGCGCACCCGAACCGTCCTCACCGACCAGCCCGAAGGTGATATGTAATGACCCGTTTGACCATCGATCAGGTGCTCGAGAACGCGCGGGCCCAGCTGAACCGGATCTACGCCTTCGAATTGCCGGAAGCGGTCGAGCGGGGCGCCATTCTGGTGGATATCCGGCCGCAGGCGCAGCGCGGGCGCGAGGGCACCTTGCCCGGCGCCTTGGTGATCGAGCGCAATGTGCTGGAATGGCGGCTGGATCCCTCCAGTTCCGCTCGGTTGGCCTTGGCCGCCGACCACGACGTGGAGTGGATCGTCGTCTGCTCCGAGGGCTTTACCTCCAGCCTGGCTGCTGCCGCGCTGCAAGAACTCGGATTACATCGGGCGACCGACCTGGTCGGCGGCTACCAGGCACTGAAGGCCGCGGGGCTGCTGAACGTCGCCGTGCGGGCGCCGCACTTCGCGCGCGAGCTCGACGCGCTGGCCTCGCTGTAATTTCCCCGATCACTTCCATCTCGAATTAGCCGGTCGCGCAGGTGTTTTCGGACACACTGTGATGCGGACCGGCTATTTCGGGGTCTCGTAGTGTCCGCGGGTAGGTCGCAGGGCCGATACCGATTCGTTACTGCCGGGTAGACCCTGGGCGGCCCGCAAAACGATTTCCGGTGCACGCTAGGGTTGTTCGATGTGAGCACCCCGAACTCTGCATCCTCCAGCGCATCGACATCGGATTCGCGGCCTGCCGTGGCGCCCGACGCCGACGATGCCCCGGAGCAGATACGGATTCGCCGGGAGAAGCGAGAGCGGTTGCTCGCGGCCGGTGGCGAGGCCTATCCGGTCGTCGTGCCGCGTACGCATACCCTCGCCGAAATTCGGGCCGCATATCCCGACCTGGCCGCTGACACGGCGACCGGCCATGAGGCCGGTGTCGCCGGACGCGTCATTTTCATGCGTAATACCGGCAAGTTGTGTTTCGCGACCCTGCAGGAGGGCGACGGCACCAAGCTGCAGGCGATGATCAGCCTCAACGGGGTGGGTGCGGATTCGCTTGCCGCGTGGAAGGCCGACGTCGACCTAGGCGACTTCGTTTTCGTGCACGGGGAGGTCATCGCCTCACGGACCGGCGAGCTGAGCGTCATGGCCGATACCTGGTTCATGGCGGCCAAGGCGCTGCGCCCGCTGCCGGTCGCGCACAAGGAGATGAACGAGGAGTCGCGGGTCCGGCAGCGTTATGTCGACCTGATCGTGCGTCCGGAAGCCAGGGAAATGGCGCGTACTCGTATCGCCGTGGTGCGCGCGCTGCGCAACGCACTCGAGCGCAGAGGATTCCTCGAGGTGGAGACGCCGATGCTGCAAACGCTGCACGGCGGAGCGGCAGCCCGGCCGTTCATGACCCATTCGAATGCCCTCGATATGGACCTCTACCTGCGCATCGCGCCCGAGCTGTTCCTGAAGCGCTGCGTCGTCGGTGGCTTGGAGCGGGTCTTCGAGATCAACCGGAACTTCCGGAACGAAGGTGCGGACTCCACACATTCCCCGGAGTTCGCGATGCTGGAGACATACCAGGCATACGGCACCTATGATGACTCGGCGCGGATGACTCGGGAATTGGTGCAGGAAGTGGCCCAAGAGGTGTTCGGCACCCAGGTGGTGACCCTGGCCGACGGTACCGAATACGATCTGCGCGGCGAGTGGGCGACCGTCGAGATGTACCCGTCGCTCTCGGATGCGCTGGGTGTCTCGGTCTCGCCGGAAACGTCCGTTGCCGAATTGCGCGCACTCGCGGATCGGGTTGGTCTGGAAATTCCGGAGGACAAGGGCTATGGCCACGGGAAACTCGTCGAGGAACTGTGGGAACACCAGTATGGCGACAAGCTGTACGCACCGACTTTCGTGCGCGACTTCCCGGTCGAGACATCCCCGCTGACCAGGCAGCATCGCAGTCGAGCAGGCGTCACCGAGAAGTGGGACCTCTATGTGCGCGGCTTCGAGTTGGCTACTGGCTATTCGGAGTTGGTCGACCCGGTGATCCAGCGCGAGCGGTTCGTCGACCAGGCTCGGCTGGCCGCGCAGGGTGACGACGAAGCGATGGCACTGGACGAGGACTTCCTCGCGGCGATGGAGCACGGCATGCCGCCGACCACCGGAACCGGTATGGGAATCGATCGCTTGTTGATGGCGCTGACAGGATTGGGAATCCGAGAAACGATACTGTTCCCAATTGTGCGTCCGGTCACCAGGTGACCACTCAGATTGCAAAGCAGCGACTCCGTCTTGGAATTTCCGGAATTCGAGGTATTCTTGCCTCGGGTAATCGGCCTAGTATGCGGGTCGCACGATTTCGAGAGGACGTTCATCTCATGGCAAAGAAGGTCACCGTTAGCCTGATCGACGATGTCGACGGTGAGTCCATCGCAGACGAGACCATCGAGTTTGCGATCGACGGTGTGTCGTACGAGATCGATCTGTCGTCGGCAAATGCTTCGAAGCTGCGCGACGGTTTGGAAGAGTGGGTTTCGAATGCGCGCCGGGTCAGCGGTCGGCGCCGGGTCAAGGCCGCCGCGACGGCGGCGGGTGCGCCCAAGAGCCGGGTCTCCATCGACCGGGAACAAAGCGCCGCAATTCGCGAGTGGGCGCGTCGGAATGGGCACAAGGTGTCCGCGCGGGGCCGTATCTCCGCCGACATCACCGACGCGTACAACAAGGCCGCGAAGGGATAGTTCTATTTCGGCCGCCGTCCCGGCGAATCGTGCGACGTCGGGGCGGCGGTCTTGTTTGTGATAGGGCTTCGATATAGCAGCAAGGCCAGATCACGCGGTGGCCCATGACGGCGGGCGAATCGATCTTGCTCGAGGTTCCCGAACGGGGCACCATGGAAACGTGCGACGGTCACTGGCGGTATGGAAAGGCGAGGTATCGGCGCAGTGACAGGATTCATCGGATCATTCTTACGGTTCACCGATGACGCCGGTCGCCAACAGGAGTTCACGCTCACACCTGACCGCGGCCGTGTCACCATCGGCCGTTCTCCGCATGCCGATCTGTCCCTGAGCTGGGACGCGGAGGTCTCCCGGCTGCACGCGGCGGTCGAATACCTGGGCGCGCACTGGACGATCGTCGACGACGGGCTTTCCCGCAACGGCACTTTCGTAAACGGCGACCGGCTGGTCGGTCGGCGCAGGCTGATGGCGGGCGACGTCATTCGGGTCGGCACCTCGAAGGTTTCCTTCCACGATTTCGGCGCTGTGGCCGACGACATCACCCGCACCTCGACGGCCGGCGCGATTCCCAGCGCGCGGTCGCTGACCGACACGCAGCGCTCGGTGCTGATCGCGCTGTGCCGCCCATACAAACATGGCGCCGGTTTCGCTACGCCCGCCTCCAATCAGCAGATCGCGGAGGAGCTGTTCCTCAGCGTCGATGCGATCAAGACCCATCTTCGCGCGCTGTTCGCCAAGTTCGGCGTGGAGGATCTGCCGCAGAACCAGAAGCGGGTGCGGCTGGCTGGACTGGCCATGCAGAGTGGGCTCATTTCCGATCGGGATCTGTGAGGCCTCCACCGTAGACGCTCGCTTAGCCGATCGAGCTTCTCGGCCATGGAGAGTGCCTGCGTCGACGGCTTGACTTGGATACACACAGCCGGAGCGATTCCGCTCCGGCGGGTTTTCAAGCAGGAGGAAGTCATGACCGCCACACGTCTCGCCGCACTGGTGCTGGCCACGCTGGCGACGGGCCTGATCGCGGGCCTCTTCTACGCGTACGCCAATTCGGTGATGCCCGCGCTGGCCCGCACCGACGACCGCGCGATGATCGACGTGATGCAGAAGATCAACGTGGTGATCATCAACCCCTGGTTCATGATCGGGTTCCTCGGCACGGTCGGATTCACCATCCTGGCGGCGGCGCTGCACCTGGGGCGGGAACACCGGAGCACGCTGATCTGGATCGTGCTCGCGCTGGTGCTCAACGTGATCGCGTTCGCGGTGACCTCCGGGTTGAACGTCCCGCTCAACGACCAGTTGGCCGCCGCGGGCGATCCCGCCTCGATCACCGACCTCGCCGCGGTCCGCGCCGACTACGAAGCCGCATGGGTTCGTTGGAACATCGTCCGCGGGGTCTTCCACACGCTGGCCTTCCTGGCGCTGTGCGGCGCGCTGTTCGTCGCGGGCGTCCAGCAGGGGAAGTCGACCGTCGCGGTGGGACCGGCGGGTTCCGTGGTCGCAGGCCAGTACGCGGCGCCGAACCAGCCCGGAGCGCCTGCTTTCGGTCAGCGGTAGTTTCTCCGGAAATCCACCGGAATCTCCCCCGCCTGGGACACTCCATGCGGTAGCTTCCCCGGAACACGGTCGATACCTGGAGGCTATCGTGCGACGTGTCTCAGGCTTTTCCTTGCTCGTCGTTCTGCTCGCCGTGATGTGCGCCGCCACGGCAGGCTCGGCGCACGCGCAGGAGCGATATCCGGTCGACTACAACTTCTTCGCGGGCATCCCAGCTGAGCTGGCGAACCCGGGCGGTTCCCCGCCCGGCGCCAACAACTGGTCCTGCCGGCCCAGCGCTGCGCACCCGAACCCCGTTGTTCTCGTGCACGGCACAGGTGGTGGTCCACAGACGAATTGGGGCGTGTACGCGCCGCTGCTGGCCAACGAGGGCTACTGCGTGTACGCGGGCACCTTCGGCAACTACAACCTGCCCTGGCCCGCCTCGGCCATCGGCGGCATGCTCCCGATCGAGCAGAGCGCGGCACAGCTCGCCACGTTCGTGGGCCGGGTGCTCGCCGCGACCGGCGCGGCCCAGGTCGACCTCATCGGCCACTCCCAGGGCAATTTCATCGGCAACTACTTCGTCAAGCGGCTCGGCGGCGCGGCGAAGGTGGACAAGCTGGTCGGACTGGCCCCGCCCTGGCTCGGCTCGAACGCGGGCGGCATGGCGGAACTCAACGACTGGGGCACGCGGCTCGGCCTCGGCCCGGTCTTCGACGCGGTGGCCGGATCGCCATGCCAGGCATGCCGCCAGGTGTTGCAAGGATCGGAGTTCGTGCGCGCGCTCAACAAGGACGGCGTCTACCACCCCGACGTGACTTATACGAATATCGCCACCGTGCTGGACGAGATGGTCGTGCCCTACACCGCGGGGCTGGTCGCCGGGCCCGGCGTCACGAACATCGTGGTTCAGCAGGGATGCGCGACGGACTACTCTGGGCATACGGGCATAGCGGGCAGTCCGAGGGCCGCGACCTACGTGCTCAACGCGCTCGATCCCGCCCATCCTCGCCCGGTGCCCTGCGGTTAGACGCTCTACACCGGGTAGGCAACCGGGGTTCTCCGTGCGCGTCGCAGATTCGGTCGTCGGGCAGCCTGTTCGCTGAGGGCAAAACCTGGCCGGAAACGAATCCCGCGACGCCCACGTTGTGAGTGAATGACCGTGCTGTCGCCGGTCGGCAATAGGGTGGACTGGCGACGGCGGCATCCCCCGCCAACTAGAGTGGAGACGCGGGGGCCGCAACCCCCGGGCTTCATGGCAGGCTGACGCCCACGGTTGTACACAGCACACTGCGACGTCTGTTGCCAGAATGTCGGAGCAGGAGAGTGAGGGAGCGATGTTCGAGAGGTTCACCGACCGCGCGAGGCGTGTCGTTGTCCTGGCCCAGGAAGAGGCCCGGATGCTCAACCACAACTACATCGGCACCGAGCACATCCTGCTGGGGCTGATCCACGAGGGTGAGGGCGTCGCGGCCAAGTCGCTGGAGTCGCTCGGCATTTCGCTGGAAGGCGTGCGCAGCCAGGTGGAGGAGATCATCGGTCAGGGCCAGCAGGCCCCGTCCGGGCACATCCCGTTCACCCCGCGCGCCAAGAAGGTACTGGAGCTGAGCCTTCGCGAGGCGCTGCAACTCGGCCACAACTACATCGGCACCGAGCACATCCTGCTCGGCCTCATCCGCGAGGGCGAGGGCGTGGCGGCGCAGGTGCTGGTGAAGCTGGGCGCCGATCTCAACCGCGTGCGTCAGCAGGTCATCCAACTGCTGTCCGGGTACCAGGGCAAGGAGCCGGTCGAGTCCGGCTCGCGCGGTGAGGCGGGCACCCCGTCCACCTCGCTGGTGCTCGACCAGTTCGGCCGCAATCTGACCCAGGCCGCGCTGGAGGGCAAGCTCGACCCGGTCATCGGCCGCTCGAAGGAGATCGAGCGCGTCATGCAGGTGCTCAGCCGCCGTACCAAGAACAACCCGGTGCTGATCGGCGAGCCCGGCGTCGGTAAGACCGCCGTGGTGGAGGGTCTCGCGCAGGCCATCGTCAACGGCGAGGTTCCCGAGACGCTGAAGGACAAGCAGCTCTACACGCTCGATCTGGGCTCCCTGGTCGCGGGCAGCCGCTACCGCGGTGATTTCGAAGAGCGCCTGAAGAAGGTGCTCAAGGAGATCAATACCCGCGGCGACATCATCCTGTTCATCGACGAGCTGCACACGCTGGTCGGCGCGGGCGCCGCCGAGGGCGCCATCGACGCGGCCTCGATCCTGAAGCCGAAGCTGGCCCGCGGCGAGCTACAGACCATCGGCGCGACCACCCTCGACGAGTACCGCAAGTACATCGAGAAGGACGCCGCCCTCGAGCGCCGGTTCCAGCCGGTGCAGGTGGGCGAGCCGACGGTCGAGCACACCATCAACATCCTCAAGGGTCTGCGCGACCGCTACGAGGCGCACCACCGGGTCTCCATCACCGACGGCGCACTGGTGGCCGCCGCGACCCTGGCCGACCGCTACATCAACGACCGGTTCCTGCCGGACAAGGCGATCGACCTGATCGACGAGGCCGGTGCGCGCATGCGCATCCGTCGCATGACCGCTCCGCCGGACCTGCGCGAGTTCGACGACAAGATCGCCGAGGCGCGCCGGGAGAAGGAGTCCGCGATCGACGCGCAGGACTTCGAGAAGGCCGCGCGGCTGCGCGACAAGGAGAAGCAGCTCGTCGCCAAGCGGGCCGAGCGGGAGAAGCAGTGGCGCTCGGGTGATCTGGACGTCGTGGCCGAGGTCGACGACGAGCAGATCGCCGAGGTGCTGGCGAACTGGACCGGTATCCCGGTGTTCAAGCTCACCGAGGAGGAGACCACCCGTCTGCTCCGCATGGAGGACGAGCTGCACAAGCGGATCATCGGCCAGGAGGACGCGGTCAAGGCCGTCTCCAAGGCGATTCGCCGCACCCGCGCCGGCCTGAAGGATCCGAAGCGCCCGTCCGGCTCGTTCATCTTCGCCGGTCCGTCCGGTGTCGGTAAGACCGAGCTGTCCAAGGCGCTGGCGAACTTCCTGTTCGGCGACGACGACGCGCTCATTCAGATCGACATGGGCGAGTTCCACGACCGCTTCACCGCCTCGCGGCTGTTCGGTGCCCCTCCGGGCTACGTCGGCTACGAGGAGGGCGGCCAGCTCACCGAGAAGGTGCGTCGCAAGCCGTTCTCGGTCGTGCTGTTCGACGAGATCGAGAAGGCCCATCAGGAGATCTACAACACCCTGTTGCAGGTCCTGGAGGACGGCCGCCTCACCGACGGCCAGGGCCGGACCGTGGACTTCAAGAACACGGTGCTGATCTTCACCTCGAACCTCGGCACCTCGGACATCTCGAAGGCCGTCGGCCTGGGCTTCACGCAGTCCAACAGCGAGGGCTCGAACTACGAGCGGATGAAGCTCAAGGTCAACGACGAGCTGAAGAAGCACTTCCGGCCCGAGTTCCTCAACCGCATCGACGATGTGATCGTCTTCCACCAGCTCACCACCGACCAGATCGTCGAGATGGTGGACCTGATGATCAACCGCGTCGCCACGCAGCTGAAGAACAAGGACATGGCGATCGAGCTCACCGATAACGCCAAGAACCTGCTGGCCAAGCGTGGCTTCGATCCCGTGCTCGGTGCCCGGCCACTGCGCCGCACCATCCAGCGCGAGATCGAGGACCAGCTGTCGGAGAAGATCCTCTTCGGCGAGATCGGCCCTGGCCAGACCATCGCGGTCGATGTCGAGGGCTGGGACGGCGAGGGCTCCGGCGAGGACGCCAAGTTCACCTTCACCGGCAAGGCGAAGTTGACCAAGGCCGCCGCCGAGGAGAAGCCCGAAGTCGTGCTGACCGGCGCGGCGGAAGGCTCCGCGGAGGCAGCTTCCGGCGAGTAAGTCGCGAATCAAAGGGGCTCGTACCACCTGTAGTCGGTGGTACGAGCCCTTATTCGTCGCACGATGCCCGGCGGCGGAGCGAGTACCTTGGGTGGGGTTCGTGAAACCGACACGGGGGTGTGCAATGACCAATCCGGATTCGACCCTGATCGCTGTTCTGCTGGACCGTTCCGGCTCCATGCAGTCGATCAAGTCCGACACCGAAGGCGGGTTCGCCGCCTATATCGAGCAGCAGCGCGAGGTGCCGAAGAGCATCGAGGTGACGCTGGCGCAATTCGACACCGAATACGAATGCCTCTACGCGAATCGGCCGATCGCCGAGGTGCCGCCGCCGAGCCTACAGCCGCGCGGGATGACCGCCCTGTACGACGCGGTCGGCAAACTGGTCACCGACGTGGGCGCGGACCTCGCGAAGCGGCCCGAGCAGGAGCGACCGGGAACTGTCATCGTCGTCGTGCTCACCGATGGGCACGAGAACTCCAGTAAGGAATGGTCGCACGCTGCGGTGAAATCGCTCATCACCCAGCAGCAGGATGTCTACAACTGGACTTTCCTCTTCCTCGGCGCAAACATGGACGCGGTGGCGATCGGCACCGAGATGGGCTTCGCCCCAGGGCAGTCGATCACCTACGCCGCGGCGCCGGGTGGCGTGAGCGGTGCATTCGGCGCTGCCGCCGCGTACTCCACGCGCGCGCAGTCCGCACCGGTGGGGGCCCCGCGCCCCGTCTTCACCGAAGCCGAACGCCGACAGGCGAATCCGGAAAGCTGACAACGGACCGGTCCCTTGCGGAGTCGTCCGGACCGAACCGGGGTCGATCATCGGCTACGGTTCGCTCACCAGCGGTCTCGTGGTGGCGGGAGACCACTATTGCCAGCCTGGGCGGACCAGGCCGGATTCGTAGGCCATGACCACGAGTTGGGTTCGGTCTCTTGCGTTCAGTTTGGTGAGGATACGGCTGACGTGGGTGCGTGCCGTGGCGGGGCTCATGAAGAGACGTTCGCCGATTTCGGCGTTGGTGAGGCCCTCGGCGACCAGGGCCATCACCTCGCGCTCGCGCTCGGTGAGTTCGGCGAGGGTCGCGGGCGGTGGCGTCTTCGCGCGCGCGGAGAACTCCGCGATCAGCCTGCGGGTGACGCCGGGGGACAGCAGGGCATCGCCGGCCGCGACGACGCGAACGGCGCGCACCAGATCGGCCGGCTCGGTGTGTTTGACGAGAAATCCCGTCGCCCCGGAGCGCATCGCCTCGAAGACGTACTCGTCGAGCTCGAAGGTGGTCAGCACGACCACTCGCACCTCGGCGAGTTTCGCGTCCTCGGCGATCATGCGAGTGGCGGCCAGGCCGTCCAGGATCGGCATGCGGATGTCCATCAGCACCACGTCCGGGTGAAGGCTGCGGGTCATGCGCACCGCCTGCTCACCGTTGTCCGCCTCGCCGACCACCTCGATACCGTCCTGGGCCTCCAGCAGTGCGACGAAACCGCCGCGCACCAGCGCCTGGTCGTCGGCCACCAAGACCTGGATGCTCGCCTGCCCGGCTGCGCCACCGGCCTGCGCGCCGTCGTGGTCATGCATCGGAGCCTCCTCTGCGTCGCCCGGGTCGTTCCGGTGGGCGCTATTGCTTTCCAGCGGAGCTACTCGGTTGCCAGACGTCTGCGGGCTGTACCCGCGCGCTGCCCGGCGCCGTCGCGCTGGGTTGCGCGGTGCGCGATGCCGTGTCGCCCGTCCGGGTGTTGTCGTGGTGGTCGTGCATCGGAGTTTCCTGTGCCCTCTGCCGGAGCTAGTGCTTCACTCGTCCGGCGGATGTGCTCGGCCGCTCGGCGGGCTCGTCCTGCGGACCATGAGGTGCGGCCGTACCCGGCTCTTTCGGAGCGGTCATGCTCGGTGTGGTGCTGTTCGGTGTCGTCCCCGATGTCGCCGTAGTGAGTCCAGCCGCTTCCTGATCGGGCGTGCTCGTTGCCGCTTTGCTCGGGGTGATCGTGCCCGGTGTGGCGCCGGTCGGCGTTGTACCCGGGGATGTCGCATTCGGTTCGGCCGCTCCTGGGTCGGGTGTCCGGGTGGGCAGCCGTGCCGCGACCCGGAATCCGCCGCTGGGACGGGGGCCTGCCGTGAGCGCGCCGCCGAGTGCGTGCGCCCGCTCGCGCATGCCGATGATGCCGTTGCCGCCGCTGCCGGAACGGGATGGGGCGCTGGTCGGGCGCGTGTTGTCGACGGTGATGTCGACCGAGTCCGACGTGTAGCGCACGGTCACCGTGGCGTCGGCGCCGGGCGCGTGCCGGAGCACGTTGGTCAACGATTCCTGGATGATCCGCACCGCCGCCGCGTCCATGACGCTGGGCAACTGCTGGGCGGTGCCGAGCACTCGGGTGTCGACCGTCAAGCCGGTCGCGCGCGGGAGCTGCAACAGCTCGTCCAAGTCGCTGATGCTCGGTGCGGGAGCGCGGGGGGCGGGCGGTGGCCCGGCGGCATCGGTGTTCGCCGTGGCGTGTGCGCGACTGTCGCTGTCGCTCGAAGCACCCTCGGCGGCAGACAGGTTGCGGCCGGTTCGCGAGCTACGGCGGCGCCGACGGTCGTTGTCCTCGTCCGTGCTCGCGGGGGCGTCGTCGGCCGGTTGGTCCCCGGACGCTGCGACCGTTCCGGAGCGGATCGTGTGCAGCAGCGCGTGCACATCGGCCAGTGCGTCGCGGCTAGCGGCCTTGATCGCGGTCAGCGCGGTCTGCGCCTGCTCGGGTCGCTTGTCGAGTATCTCCAGCGCCACCGAGGACTGCACGTTGATCATCGACAGGCTGTGCGCCAGCACATCGTGCAATTCGCGGGCGATGGCCAGGCGCTCGTCGCTGGCTTGCCGCTCGCGCTGCGCTTGCTCGTCCCGGCGCGCGGCCTCGGCGCGCTGTCGGCGCGCGACGAGCACGGCCTTGCGCTGCCTGATCCCTTCGGCTACCGACAGCAGCACGGCCAGCCAAGCCATCAGCGCGAAGATCTGCCACAGGTTGGCGGGCCGGCCGAGCGGCGCGGGCACCGGCCAGACCAGGGTGAGATAGCCGAGCGGGACGAGCGGGTAAGTCCACCAACGAGATCCGCTGCTCGCGGCGGTCAGAAAGGCGACGACCAGCGAGACGAAGATCGGCCCGTATCCGTAGCCGCGCACGAAATACGCCAGGCATACGGCCAGGACGACGAACAGCACCGGCACCGGCTGCGCCCGCCGCCAGATGAGCGCCACCGGCCCGGCGAGCAGCAGCAGATACCCGAGCATATCGAGGGAGTGCACCCCCGTCTGCCGCATGTTCGCGAAGGTGCCCCCGACCACTTGAACCGCGGCCACGACGAGCGCGACCCCCCAGTCCAAGCCGACCGAGCTCCGATCTGTAATCCCTGCCACCCGCACGCACGTAGCCTATGCGGCTGGGCCGGGATTCGACGTCCGCCTGGGAACGTATTTCACGGATATCGCGCCATCGGCATCCGGAATGCGCGCTGGGCGCGGACGGAATTCCGCGGCGGCGCCGCGATAGTTCTCGATACGTACGCCGAACATCGCTCGGCGACGGATGCCAAGGCCAGGGTCTGCGGCGGATTCTCGGTGCATGACAGATTCGATCGTGGTCACCCGAGGGTTGACCAAACGCTACGGCGACCACACCGCGGTCTCCGGTGTCAGCATGAGCGTCGCGTCGGGCGAGATCTACGGGTTCCTCGGCCCGAACGGCGCGGGCAAGACCACCACGCTGCGCATGCTGGTCGGGCTGATCCGTCCCAGCGCGGGCGCGGCCACGGTGGCGGGGCGCAGTCCGGGTGATCCGGCGGTGGTCCGCCGGATCGGTGTACTCATCGAGGGCCCCGGTTTCTATCCCTACCTCTCCGGCCGGGACAACCTGCGGGTCCTGGCGAAGTACCGCGGACTCGGCCGAACCGAAGTGGCGGATGCACTACACCGGATCGGCCTGGCGTCCCGCGCCGACGACAAATTCCGCACCTACTCGCTGGGCATGAAACAGCGGCTCGGTGTGGGCGCCGCGCTGCTGGGCAGTCCTGATCTGCTCATCCTGGACGAGCCGACCAACGGCCTGGATCCGGCGGGTATGGCCGAAATGCGGGAGCTGATCACGGATCTGGCCGCCGAGGGCCACACTGTGCTGCTGTCCAGCCACATGCTCAGCGAGGTGCAGGAGATCTGCGACCGCGTCGGCGTGATCTCGCACGGCACGCTGCTCGCCGAAGCGACGGTCGCGGAGTTGCGCGGGGCCTCGTCGCTGCTGCTGCGGGCCGAGCCGCTGGAGGTGGCGTTGCCCGTAGTGCGTCGGCTGGTCGGCGAGCGTTCGGCGTTACCGACCGCGAGCGGTATCAGGATCGAGTCGGACGCCGTCTCCGCGCCCGCGGTGGCGCGTGCCGTTGTGGCGTCGGGCGCGGATCTGCTGGAACTGCGGGTCGACGAGAAATCCCTGGAGGAAGTGTTCTTCGAGATGACACGACTGGAGGCGGTGCGATGAACCGGTTGGTGCTGCGTGATCTGGTGGCGAGCACGAAAGCGGAAATGCTGCGGCTGCGCAAGTGGCCCGCGTTCTGGATACTCCTGGGCACGTGGATTCTGCTGAATCTCACGTTCGCATACCTGTTCAACTACTTGGCGTATACCTCGGGCGAATCCGGCCGAATGTCCAATGGGCTGCCTCGCCAGGCGCTGCTGCAGCAGATGTTGCCCGTCGCGGTCCCCGAAGTGTTCACGCAGGGGATGGCGATGTTCGGCGGCGCGCTGATGCTCATCCTCGGCGCGCTGACCGTCGGCAGCGGATATGGCTGGGGGACCTGGAAAACCGTGTTCACACAGCGCCCTTCGCGGGTGTCCACGGTCGCCGCGGTAGTGGTGAGTCTCGCGGTCGTGGTGGTGGGGCTGGTGTGCGTGGCGTTCGTTGCGGATATCGCGATCGCCGGACTGGTCGCGGTATCGGAGTCACAGCCGCTCACGCCGCCTTCGCTGGACCGGGCGCTGCTCGGAATCCTCACCGGAATAGTGATTCTGGGAATGTGGACGCTGGCGGGTGCGCTCATCGGCGCGATCGCTCGTGGTCCCGCGCTCGCCGTCGGGCTCGGCTTGGTCTGGGTGCTCGTGGTGGAGAACCTGCTGCGCGGCGTGGCGGGCATTTTCCCGCCGATCGAGGTCATCACCGATCATCTACCCGGCACGGCGGCGGGGTCGCTGGCCGGGGCGATGCGCACGGTCGACGGACCGGCTACGCCGGGTGTGCTCGAAGTGCTTTCGCGAAACGAATCTCTGGTCGTGCTGGTGAGCTACCTGGTGCTTTTCGCGGGTGGCACGATCTGGCTGATGCGCGGACGCGATCTGGTGTGATCAAGAGGGTGTCGAAGCCGTTGGCGGAGAGCGTCCGTCAACGGCTTTCGGTCATGTCCGCGTCTCGGGTCACTCTCGCTTCGCCGGTTGCGCATCACCGAGCACAGCTTCCGCGATGGTGCGGAGCGCGTCGGTGATCTGTTCGGAGTCGAGCCCGCGCTCGCGCTGCTTTCGATAGACCTCCGCTGCCAGCAGCGCGAGCAGTGGGTCGACCATAGCGTCCGGCTCGCGAATTTCCGCCGCCACCAATAGCGCTCGCACATGCGCGTACCAGAACCCGTACGCGCCGGTCGCGAACCGTGCTCCGCCGATTTCCGCGCCGAGCACCAGATGCGCGTGCGCGTCCAGCAATTCGACCATCGCGGCGTAGAACGCGGCCAGTCGCTCTGCCGGTGATGCTCCGGGGCCGAGCGGGGGAGGTCCGGCGAGCAATTTCTCCTGTAGGGCGCGCTCGTGCTCGTCGAGCAGGGCAACGGCGATCGAGTTGGTATCCGGATAGCGGCGATACAGGGTGCCGCGCCCAACGCCCGCAGCCTTCGCTATGTCGTCCATCGTCACCGCGCGTGGGTCCCGGGTGGCGAACAGTTCGGCCGCCGCCGTCAGCACTTTGGCCCGGTTGCGTGCCGCGTCCGCGCGTTCGTGCGGGCCTGCCTGCCGGCCGGAGCCGGTGCCGGCGAGCAGATCGGATCGGGGTTCCATGCCGCGACTGTAGCCGACTTCGAATTAACTGGACAATACGTCCATTTAGTCCTAGGGTCGCTTCAGCTGAATCGGACACCATGTCCATTTAATCGGAGGTTTGACCATGACCACCCTGTTGCACCTCGATGCCACCGCCCGGCGGCGGTCGATCAGCCGGGAGTTGAGCGCCGCGTTCGCCGATGCCTGGCGCGAGCGACACCCGGAGGGCGGCTACCGCTACCGTGATCTCGCGGCCGACCCCGTGCCCTTCATCGGAGAGGCGTGGACCGAATTGTGTGCCGCGGTGCTGGCCCTGCCACGCACGGATCCGGAGCGGCTCGGCGAATTGGTCCGCACCTCCGCGCAGGCCGCCGCGTGGGAGATCGTCGCGCCGCTGCTCACCGAACTGCTGGCGGCGGACGTCGTCCTGATCGGGACGCCGATGTACAACTATTCGATCCCGGCCTCGCTCAAAGCGTGGCTGGATCAGGTGACCTTCCCGCGAATGTCGTTGGGACACCGGCGCTTCGTCGTGACGTCGGCACGCGGCGGCGCATACTCGCCCGGCGCGCCCAAAGCAGCCTATGACTATCAGGAACGTTTTCTGCGCGATTTCTTCGCAGGCCATTTCGCCGTCATCGACACGGTTTTCGTCCACGCGGAACTAGCCAATTCCCGCGAGGATCCGGCACTCGCGGATCGGCGGGCCGAGCACGACGAGTCCTACGCCCGGGCGCTGGTGACAGCGCGCGATCTGGCCGCGGAGTACTGAGATGAACTGGGTAGTCCTCGGCATCGCCGGGCTGGTAGAGATCGTCTGGTCGCAGAGCATCAAACCGACCGAGAACTTCACCAGACTCGTGCCCACGCTGATCTGCTTCGCGCTCGGCGTCACCGCGGTGTACCTGCTGTCCCGCGCTATGCAGACGCTACCGGTGGGGACCGCCTACGCGGTGTTCACCGGCATCGGGGCGCTCGGCGCGATCGTCCTCGGCATCGTCCTGCACAAGGACCCGTTCAGCGCGGGGCGCATACTCGCGCTCGCGTTGATCCTCGGCGGCATCGTGCTGGCCCGGATTACGAACCCGGAGTGAGCGAACGGTTCGGCGGACGGTTCAGGCGCTGGATTGGTGCCCGGCGGGATGTCTCCCGTCGCCGCCGGGACCTTCTGTCGGTCCAGGTGGGCGTTTCGGCGCGCCACGGATTGCCCAGAGGTGAGTGGATCTTCGGCCGCGTGTGGTGCGTACCTGGTCGGGCGTTGGGCGGCATACCTCGATGTGCTTGGTGCGTATGGGTTTCCGGTGCGCCGCCCTGCCGTCGCGGCGCGCGTGTGAATAGGCCGCCGGGACGAAAGTGATCGGCGAACTGGTGGGCCGGAGCGAAGCGGCCGGGGTAGGTTTTTTGCTGAATCGTCAAACGATCATCGGCGAAAGGACCGTGATGCCCACACGTACCGCGCGTACCGCCTGGACCGGCACCCTGCAGGAGGGTTCGGGACAGGTCGAGCTGGCCAGTTCGGGGGTCGGCAAGTACGACGTGTCGTTCCCCAAGCGTTCCGCCGAGGAGGCCGACGGCACCACCAGCCCGGAGGAACTGATCGCGGCCGCGCATTCCTCCTGCTACGCGATGGCGCTCTCGGCGCAGATCGGCAACGCGGGCGGTGCGCCGGAGAGCCTGGACGTCACCGCCGACGTGACCCTCGGCCCCGACCCGGCGGGCGGCTTCCGGATCACCGGAATCAAGCTGACCGTCCGCGGTCGCGTCTCCGGCATCGACGCCGACGGCTTCCAGGCCGCCGCCGAGGCCGCCAAGGCGGGCTGCCCGGTCAGCAAAGCACTGGCGGGCGTCGACCACATCACCCTCGACGCGGCCCTCGCGTAGTTCGCGCAAACGCTTGCTCCCCGCACACTCGGTGACGTGTGCGGGGAGCTTGCGACAAATCAGCGCTTGTGGAAGTAGCGGCGGGCGGGGCGGGTGTAGAGCGCGGGAATCGCGATGAGAACGGCGGCTACGTGAACTGCGCGGAAGACACCGAGCGATACGGATGCGGGGGTCAGGTCGGCGAACAGGTCGCGGAGTTCCTTCGCCGAGATGGCCTCGGCCAGCGGCTCGATGATCAGCGAGAGCAGACCGAACCCGCCGATGCCCACGGTGATCACCAGACGCGCCCAACGGTCGCCGCGGGTCACGCGCACCGCGACGGCCAGTACCGCCAGGTAGATCGCCAACCGCATGCCGAATCCGGTCGCCAAGTCCGCCGGGTCGGCCTCGTCGAACGCGAGCGCTGCCCGCACGATCGCTTCGGCGATGCCCGCGAGCAAAGCGACGACCAGCGCGGAGAACGCGACGCGAACCGGGCGTGGTGGCGCGGAGACAGGGGCGTGCAGAGGGGCGGGCCGGGAAGAAAAGGCAGTGCCGGTCATGTGACCGACACTGCCTCAGCTAATTCCGGACGCGAATCAGTCCGCGGTAGCGGCCGTTACCCGTACCGGAGTATCGGTTCGCGTCGCGAATTCGGTGAGTGCCGCGAAGCCCAGGGCCAGGCACACCCACAGCGTCGCGGTCTCGGCCAGTGACGCCACCCGGAACTCCCACAGCAGGCTGGCCGGGAAATCCGCATTCACCTCGTTCACACCGGGCAGCAGGATGTAGCCGAGCCCGGTCACCAAGACGAACGCGGCCACACCGCCGATCAGCCGGACCGTGGACAGTTGTGCACGCAACACGGTGAACACCGCCACCGCGGCGCCGACCGCCACGATGCCGAGCAGCACCGCCGCCAGCCACAGCAGGGTGCGCTCGTCGATGGTTTCGGGATCACCCACCGCGGGCGGATTGGCCGGGTACTTGAAGAACGGCACCGCGACGATCGCGGCCCAGCCCGCCGCGCCCAGCGCCAGCGCGAGCCGCGGCCCGGACAGCGTGGTGTAGCGCCGCGCGACATGCGCGACCGAGGCGTAGATGGCGCCGAGCGCGAGCCCGGCCAGCCCGAGCGCGAGGAACTGCCCGAACTTCTGGCCGGTGCGGCTCACCAGTGGTTCTTCCTCGTCGCCGTGCGAATGCCCGCCCGACGGTTCGGCGGGTTCGCCGTGCGTGTGTTCGGCGGCGGAGCCCGCTTCTTCGATGGCGATCGCGGCGTCCACCTTGGGTTCGCCGACGAAGTAACCGACCGTCGCGGCCAGCAGCCCGGCGATGAGACCGGCCAGCAGGCCGCGTAGCAGCAGTGTTCCGAGTGAACCGATCAGTGGCACGGGAGCCCTAGCAGGTGGCGTCCGTCGTGCATCAACTCGTGCAGGTACATCCCGCTGCGCGAGATGGCGCCCTGATCGAATCCGACCAGGTAGAGGGTGAGTAGTGCGAGAAGAACGACACCAACCGTGACGAGCACGGTGGCCAGGGAATCGGTTGCCCGGCTGGGTGAATGCGCGATAGCCATTCGAGTCCTCCTTGGGATACGCGTCCCGTCGGGTAGTGACGCGACGGTGCCGGTGTCTGGCTGTCCGGCACCGGACTCGGTGCATGGAACACAGTGGCGCGACCGCTCCGGAATCTCACCGGATTACCGCGTCACCCTCGCGTTTGTCCTTCGAACTGTGACACCCGCACACACCCGGCGTCAACTATGTCCTGCGCGGCGGTACCACGGCCTCGGGCAAGTCGCCGGGCAGGCAGGAACCTGCCCGGCGAAGGCACCCAGGACCGCGACGCGAGCGACGCGCCCGGAGGCAGCAGTGTGCGCAAGGGCCCCGGGAGCGCTGCCCATCGGACTCAGTTCGCGGGCTTCCCCGCGACGTCGAGGACGACTTCGAACTCGAGCAGCGAAGCCCCGGTCGCGACCGGCTTCTGGCGCTCGCCCGCATGCGCTTCGCGTGCGGGCCCGTCCCGCCAGGCGGCGAAGGACTCTTCTGAATCCCACTGGGTGACAACGAAATACCGGTTCTCTCCGGCGACGGGGCGCAGCAACTGGAAGCCGAGGAAGCCGGGCGAGTTCTCGACCGCGTGCGCACGGTGGGCGAATCGCTTCTCCAGCTCGGGGCCCGCGCCCTCGGGAACCTCGATCGCGTTGATCTTCACAACAGCCATGCGTCCAAGCTAGCGGTTGCCACCGAGCAGGCGCTCGGTGCCTCGTATTGTCGAACCGATGTTGCACGACGAAGGCGGAGCGGGCGCGCCGATCCTGCTGCTGCACGGACTGATGGGCAGCGCGCGCACGTGGCGCGATCAGCTGGACTGGCTGCGCGAACACGGCCACGTCTACACCTTCGACGCCGCGGGGCATGGCAGGCCCGCGCCGGCGGAATTGACCACCGAGGCATTCGTCGACGACCTTGCCACCGGCACGGCGGAGATCACCGAGCCGATGGTGGTGATCGGACATTCGATGGGCGCGCTGCACGGGTGGGTGTTCGCCGCGACCCACCCCGAGCGGGTCCGAGCACTGGTGATCGAGGACATCGCGCCGGATTTCACCGGCCGCACCGCCGCGCACTGGGCCGCGATGATCGAGGCATGGCCCGAGCCGTTTCCCGACGACGAAGCCGTGCTTTCCTTCTTCGGACCGGTGGCCGGACAGTACTTCCTGAACTCGTTCCAGCGCGGACCGGAGGGATACCGGCTGCATGGTTCGGTCACCACGTTCCGTGACATCTCCGAGGAATGGGGGACGCGCGACTTCTGGTGGCAATGGCATGCCGTGCGCGTGCCTGCCCTGCTGCTGGAGGGCGAGCACAGCATCACCCCGCCGGGACAGATGCGGCGGATGGCCGCCGCGCATCCGGAAGCCGATTACGCCTTGGTTCCCGGTACGGGACATCTCGTGCACGATGACCAGCCACAGCGTTACCGGGCGGAGGTCGAACGCTTCCTCAGGCGCGTGCTCGGCGGTGGGTGACCGCGGACGTGCTATCTTCTTAACCACTGCAAGTGGAGTACTTCAAATGGAGTGATTTTAATGCGAGAACTCGTCTACTACGTCGCCATCAGCCTCGACGGCCGGATCGCGGGGCCGAAGGGGGAATTCGACTTCTTCTTCGCCCCACTGGCCGACGAGGAGCGTTCCGCCGCATACAACGCGTGGGTCGACACGCATTATCCAGAGGTCACTCCCACGGTCGTCCGTGCGGCCGCTGGGCTCACCGACGTGCCCAATGTCCGCTTCGACACTGTGATCCTGGGGTTGGGCAGCTACCGGCCCGCTTACGACGCGGGTATCGAGAGCCCGTACGCGCACCTGCGCCAGTACGTGGTGTCCAGCACTCTCGGCGAGGTCGCCGACCCGGACGTGACCGTCGTGGACCGCGACCCGCTCGGCCTGATCCGCGCCCTCAAAAAGGAAGGGGGCGATAAAGACATCTGGCTGTGCGGGGGTGGACGTCTGGCCGGCGAACTGATGCCGGAGATCGACCGGCTGGTGCTCAAGACCTACCCCGTGCTGGCGGGAGCGGGCGTGCCGCTCATCGACGGCGGATTCGACCCGGCGTTCTTCACCGTCGTGGACCGGCAGATTTTCGACAACGGTGTGACAGTCACGGAGCTCGCTCGCTCCTGAATCAGGCCGGCCCTGCCGCGTTGTGGCCGCCTTCGCCCGCGAGCGCGAACAAGCCGTCGGCGGTTTGTTCGATCAGGCCGTCCACCAGCAGCGAGTCGAGCGCCCGGTCACGTTGTCCGGGGTCGCGAGTCCAGGCGAGATCGAGGCGTATCCGCTCGACCGGTCCGCTGGCGTCCCGCAGGACGTCCAGCAGCCGACCGCGGGCCTGCCGGTCGGTGCCGTCGTACTTCTGGGTGCGGCGGACCACGTCGGTCACCGGTCTTCCGGCGGTGACCCATGCGCAGCTCGGCAGTGGACACTGCGAGCAATCAGGGGTGCGCGCGGTACACACGGTCGCGCCGAGTTCCATCAGGGCTGCGGAGAACACGGCGGCGCGGTCGATCCGGTGTGGCAGGAGGGCTTCGGTCTCGGCGAGGTCGCGCGAGGACGGGTTACCCGCTTCCGCGCGCCCGTGCACCGCCCTGGCAACCACGCGGCGGACGTTGGTGTCCACCACCGGAACCCGTTGGCCGTAGGCGAAACACGCGACGGCGCGCGCGGTGTAAGCGCCGATACCGGGCAGGCCGAGCAGGACGTCGACGTCGGCGGGCACCTCGTCGCCGTGCTCGGCCGCCAGCACTCTCGCGCACTCGTGCAGGCGCAGCGCGCGCCGCGGATAGCCGAGCTTGCCCCAGGCCCGCAGCACTTCGGCCGGCGAGGACGCCGCCATCGCCGAGGGAACCGGCCAACGCGCAACCCACTCGCGCCAGACCGGTTCGACGCGTACGACGGGGGTCTGCTGCAGCATGATCTCGCTCATCAGGATCTGCCACGCGGTGACGCCCGGCCTACGCCACGGCAGATCGCGCGCGGTCTCCCGGTACCAGTCCAGCAACGTGTCCGCGTCGATGCCCTTCGGTGCGCCGTTCCGCACTGCCCTCACTATCCCTGTCCTGCCGCCGCTAGGCGGTGTTTGCCCACCTGTAACCATCCGAACTCGCTGGTAACGCAAGGCTTGTGCACAATGGTCGGTATGCCGGATTCCAACCCGATCAGTGCCTGGAAGTCCCTGCGAGAAGGCAACGAGCGCTTCGTCAGTGGTGCGCTGCTGCATCCTAGCCAGGGCGCCGCAGACCGGGCCAAGCTCGTCAGCGGCCAGCACCCGCACGCGATCCTGTTCGGTTGCGGCGACTCCAGGGTCGCAGCCGAGTTGATCTTCGACCAGGGCCTCGGCGACATGTTCGTCGTGCGCACCGCGGGCCATGTGGTCGACAGCTCGGTACTCGGCTCGATCGAGTACGGGGTGCAGGTGCTCAACGTGCCGCTCATCGTAGTGCTCGGGCACGACAGCTGCGGCGCCGTGAAGGCGACCATCGACGCGCTCGACGGCGGCGAGGTCCCCGGCGGGTTCATCCGCAGCGTGGTGGAGCGGGTCACGCCGTCCATTCTGATCGGACGGCGGGAAGGTCTGTCCACCGTCGACGAGATGGAGTCCAGGCACGTGGTGGAGACCAGCCGCCTGCTCATGCAGCGGTCGATGATCATCTCGCAGCGGGTCGCGACCGGTGCGTGCGCGATCGCGTGCGTGACCTACAAGCTGGCCGAAGGCAAAGTGCGACTGCACCGCGTCGTCGGCAACATCGGCGAGGTGGTCTGAAGCCACGGCACACCCGGGATCCGCCCAGCGTGCCGGCGGAATCTACCCGCCGCAAACGGGTGCGGGGCGGCCGACACGCCGTGCCCCTGAGACGCTGGGCCCGATCATGCCCTTACCGTTGAGGCGTGCTGGAACCGAACGGACCACTGCCACCGGAGATCTACTGGCGTCGACGCGCATTCGCCATCGGCATCCTGGTGGTCGCGCTGGCGCTGGTGATGTGGGTCGTGCTCGCGGTCGTGCGCGGCGGCGACTCGCCCGGCGACACCAAGTCCGCCGCGTCCAGTTCGGTCGTGGCCAAGCCGGCCGAATCCGCACCGGCCAAGCCATCCGGCGCCGGTGATTCCGGCGCGCCGAAGCCGAGCACCAGCCTCGTGGCGGCAGGTCCGTGCCCGGACCAGTCGCTCGCGATCAAAGTGACGGTCGAGCAGCCCACCTACAAGAGCGGCGAGCAGCCGGTGTTCGGGATCGTCATCACCAACATCTCGTCGGTAGCCTGCACCCGCGATACGGGCTCCGGTCTGCAGCAAGTATCGGTGCACACGCTCGACGGCCAGCGGCGGCTGTGGTCGAGCACCGATTGCTACCCGGACGGCCAGCCCGACGTCCGCACGATGAATCGCGGTGAGCAGGCGGCGTTCACGGTGACCTGGTCGGGCTCCACCTCGCAGCCCAACTGCGCGGGCGAACGCGTTCAGGTGCCACCGGGTGCATACAACGTTGTGGCGCAACTCGGTTCGGTGCGCAGCGCGGCAGAGCCGTTCAATATCGCGTAATAGAGCGCGCGCCGACTCAGCCGACTGCCTCTGCTGGGGCAGCGCGTAGTTTGCGGAGGCCCGCTATGCGGATGGCGGAGCGCAGGTCGGTGACCTCGTGGATTTTCATGGTGGTCTTCGCCGGGGCCAGGCCGGGGGGTACCAGGGCGGTGGTGAAGCCGAGGCGTTCGGCTTCGGCCAGTCTGCGGGTCACGCCGGTCACCTTGCGGACCTCGCCCGCGAGTCCGACCTCGCCGAGGATCACCCAGCCCGGCGGGATCGACACATCGGATTCCGCGCTGGCGATGGCCAGCGCGATGGCCAGGTCGGCCGCAGGCTCGACCAGACGCATGCCGCCGACCGTCGCGGCGTAGACATCGCTCTTGCCGAGGAATATCCGGCCACGGCTCTGCAGGACGGCCAGCACCATGGCGACCCGGTTGTAGTCCAGCCCGCTCACGGCGCGCCGCGGCTGCGGGATCTCGGTCTTCACGGTCAGGCCCTGCACCTCGCCGACCAGCGGTCGTTTGCCGTCCATCGCGACGGTCACCGCGGTGCCCGGCACCGAATCGGTCCGGTGGTGCAAGAACAGGCCGGACGGATCGTCGACACCGGTGATGCCGTCCTCGTGCAATTCGAAGCAGCCCACTTCGTCGGCGCTGCCGAAGCGGTTCTTGATGCCGCGCACCATCCGCAGCGTGGAGTTCTTGTCGCCCTCGAACTGCAACACCACATCGACCAGGTGCTCGAGCGTGCGCGGACCGGCGACATTGCCGTCTTTGGTGACGTGGCCGACCAGCAGCACCGCGATCCCGCTCACCTTCGCCAGCGAAGTCAACGCGGCGGTGACCGCGCGCACCTGGGTGACGCCGCCGATCACGCCGTCCACATCCGGGGCGAGCATGGTCTGCACCGAGTCGACCACGAGTAGCGTCGGGCGCACCTGCTCCACGTGCCCCAGCACGATCGACAGATCCGATTCCGACGCCAGATAGACCCGGTCGTGCACCGCACCGGTGCGATCGGCGCGCAGCCGGACCTGCCCCGCCGACTCCTCCGCCGTGACATACAGCGACTTCTCGTCGCGCTGCGTGGCCCAGCGATGGGCGACCTCGAGTAGCAGGGTCGACTTGCCCACCCCCGGCTCGCCGGAGAGCAGCACGACGGAACCGGGGACCACCCCGCCGCCGAGCACCCGGTCCAGCTCACTGACACCCGTCGGCCTGGCCTTGGTGGTCTTGGCATCGATCTGCGAGATCGGTGCGGCCGCGGTACTGGGCAGCATCGCCTTACGTCCCTGGGCCCCGACCGCACCCGCCCCGACGACTACCTCGTCGACGCTGCCCCAGGCCCCGCATTCGGGACACTTGCCCACCCATTTGGCGACTTCATGCGAACAGGCGGAACACCGAAAGATCGGCTTGGTCTTTGCCACACGCGCACCTTACGCACCAGCACCGACACAAGTCGGAAACTTGTCAGCGCCCGCCGCAACAACTCTGGAAGCCGACTAATGTCCAGCGATTGCTATCAACGCAACTTCACCGGCCCAACCCGGTATTTCTCGCGAAGCGAGACCGAGCATTGCCCCGTTCGCGGCCCGGCTCGCGTCCGAGCGGCCGCCGCGTCCGCGACGAAGTGACCAGCGGCAGACACCCAGTCGCTAGCGATGAAATGCGGCACACCCTTGACGCCGCAGTCGCACTACTCGGCCCCACCCCCGATTTCGAGCGCAGCGAGATCAAGCATTGCCCCGTTCGCGGCCCGGCTCGCGTCCGAGCGGCCGCCGCGTCCGCGACGAAATGGACCAGCGGCAGACACCCAGTCGCTAGCGATGAAGTGCGGCACACCCTTGACGCCGCAGTCGCCGACCCACGCAACTACTCGGCCCAACCCCCGATTTCGAGCGCAGCGAGACCGAGCATTGCCCCGTTCGCGGCCCGGCTCGCGTCCGAGCGGCCGCCGCGTCCGCGACGAAGTCGCCAGCGGCGGCCGCTCGGACGCGAGCCACAAGGGGGCCGCGAACCCGCCGCGCCCGCGCGGCCAAAAACTCAGTGGCCGCCCTTGTGTTCGGCTTCGGCGGGTCCGGACTTGTCGGACTCGTGCCGCTCGGTGTGCAGGCCCGCATCGACGGGGACCTGGACCTGGACGGTGCCGTTCTGCTTGAAGTTGAACGAGACGTTGTAGGTCAGGCCCGGGGTGATGTCCTTGGTCAGGCCGGTGATCTCGATGAGGATCGGCTCGGCCTCGGGGGCGGCGGCGGGCTGGGCGCCGTGGTCGTCGGTACCGTGCGAATCGGCCGCCGTGGTGGTCGGCGCGGTCGTCCGGGCGGTGGTGGTCGGTGCCCCGGTTGTCGTCGGTGCGGCGGTCGTGGTGGTTGGCGCCTCGTGCTTGACCGGGTGGGTACCCGCGACGACGGTCTGCTGCGGGGCGAGCCGGACGGCGGGCTTCCCGGCGGACGGGGTGATCTTGACGGTGCCCAGGTCGGTGGTGATGCTGGTCAGCTCGTCGGCGACGGACTCGCTGTTGTTGATGGCGGACAGCGCGATGACTGCCTTGCCGCCCTTGGCGTTGGTGTACGGGGTGCCTTCGGCCGGGTAGACGATGTGCACGTTGCGCAGCGCGATGTCGCCGACGTCGGCGGAGTTGCCGTTCACGGCCGCGACCTGCTCCGCGGTCTGCGAGTTCTGACCCGCGGAGCAGCCGGACAGCGCGATCGCCGCTCCGGCGGCGAGTGCGGCAACCGTCACCATGCGACGTCGCGCCCCCTTCGGGGCGGTCACAGCTTTCAGGGCAGTCACGGGTTGTCCCTCCATGTCGACCGGGCTCTGCTCCGCGCGGGAGCGTAGTAACTAGGCAGCGTAGTAGTTCACTCGGCGGCCCAGGCGTGGGGGCTGTGCTAACTTGCCCCGACGCCGAGCGACCCGCTCCGGAGCGCGGCGGTGTCGAGTCGAGCGCGGCGCGCCCGTGCCGACACCCCGCGCGTGGGTAACAGTTCGGTCGAGCTTCAGAGGTTGCGGAGAAGGTGCCGGGTCACGGGCGGGCCAGCGGGGCGACGGAGCCGGGCGATAACCCGTTCTGGCACAACGTAATGCACACCGCCCGGCTTCTGTCAAGCCCCACGGTTGCCTCGTTGTGGCCCTGACCTGCACAGTTGATCGCGCCGTTATCGAGTCGCATGTTAAACTGTGAACATCGAAAGGGGCACGGGACACATGATTTTTAAGGTCGGAGACACCGTCGTTTACCCCCACCACGGAGCGGCGCTGATCGAAGCAATCGAGACTCGCACCATCAAGGGTGAGCAAAAAGAGTATCTGGTCCTGAAGGTCGCCCAAGGCGATCTCACTGTTCGGGTTCCCGCGGAGAACGCCGAATACGTCGGCGTGCGTGACGTCGTCGGCCAGGAGGGTCTCGATCGGGTCTTCCAGGTTCTGCGCGCGCCGCATACGGAGGAGCCGACCAACTGGTCTCGCCGCTACAAGGCCAACCTGGAGAAGCTCGCCTCCGGCGATGTGAACAAGGTGGCCGAGGTTGTTCGCGACCTGTGGCGCCGGGAGCAGGACCGCGGCCTTTCCGCAGGTGAGAAGCGCATGCTCGCCAAGGCTCGGCAGATCCTGGTCGGTGAACTCGCGCTGGCCGAAGGCACCGATGACGGCAAGGCCGAGACTCTGCTCGATGAGGTTCTCGCCGCGGCTTCCTGACCGTGAACACACCTGACAACGGTGTCCGTTCCACCAGCGGACCCGTCGTTGCTCTGGTGCCTGCCGCCGGTCGTGGCGTGCGTCTGGGTGAATCGACGCCCAAGGCGTTCGTCACGGTCGGCGGCACGCCCATGGTCCGGCTCGCCGTCGAAGGCCTGATCGCCTCCGGCGTGGTCGACCGGATCATCGTGATGGTTCCCACCGAGCTGGTGGACAGCGCCGTTGCCCTGCTGCCGCCCTCGGGTTCGGTCCACGTGGTCGTCGGCGGCGCCGAACGCATCGACTCGGTGCGGGCGGGTATCGCCGCGGCGCCCGACGCGGACTATTTCCTCGTACACGACGCCGCCCGAGCTCTCACACCGCCCGAGCTGATCGCCCGGGTTGCCGCGGAGCTGCGGGCGGGGCGGTCTGCCGTGGTTCCCGGGCTCCTGGTCGCCGACACGATCAAGTCGGTCGATGCGGCAGGGTCGGTGACCGGCACTCCTGACCGCGCCCAATTGCGTGCCATTCAGACACCGCAGGGTTTCGCGGCAGATCTGCTGCGCTCCGCCTACGCGACCGAAGACATCCAGGCCACCGATGACGCGGGGCTGGTCGAGCGGCTCGGCGCCACCGTCAGCACCATTCCCGGCGATCCGCTGGCTTTCAAGATCACTACTCCGCTCGATCTGCTGCTCGCCAACGCGGTGCTGGACGGCGCGGGTATCGGCCGGGCGGTGAGGGAGCTTGCGAGCGAACCATCGACACAGCGCGCCATGGCGGCGCCGAGCGCCAGCGAGGTGGCGCCGTGACCATGCGTGTCGGCATCGGCAGTGACGTCCACCCCATCGAGGCCGGGCGTCCCTGCTGGATGGCTGGTCTGCTGTTCGACGGCGACGACGGCTGCGCGGGTCACTCCGACGGTGACGTCGCCGCGCACGCGCTCTGCGACGCGTTGCTGTCCGCGGCGGCACTGGGCGATGTCGGCGCGGTGTTCGGCACCGGACGCCCGGAATGGGAAGGCGTCTCCGGAGCGGCCATGCTGAAGGAAGTGCGCAGGCTGCTGGACGAAGCGGGCTTCGAAGTGGTCAACGCGGCCGTCCAGGTGATCGGCAATCGACCCAAGATCGGGCCCCGGCGCGCCGAGGCGCAACAAGTGCTCGGCGAGCTGCTCGGCGCACCGGTTTCGGTGTCCGGCACCACCACCGACGGTCTAGGGCTGACCGGTCGCGGCGAGGGCGTCGCCGCTGTGGCGACGGCCCTGCTGCAAGCCTGTCGTTGATCCAGCTCCGGCGGACCAGAGCCGGTCCGTGAACGCCCTTATACACCAGCTAGGATCGACTGCCGTGACGCTGCGCCTCTTTGACACCGACACGCGGACCATGCGCGATTTCGCGCCCTTGGTCCCCGGCCGTGCTTCGGTGTACCTCTGTGGCGCCACCGTGCAAGGTGAGCCGCACATCGGCCATATGCGCAGCGGAGTCGCGTTCGACGTACTGCGGCGCTGGCTGCTCGCGCACGACTGCGACGTGTGGTTCATCCGCAACGTCACCGATATCGAGGACAAGATCCTGACCAAGGCCGCCGAGGCGGGCAGGCCGTGGTGGGAGTGGGCCGCCACGCATGAGCGCGCCTTCGACCGCGCCTACGAGCAACTCGGCGTGCTACCACCGTCCGCGGAGCCCCGCGCCACCGGCCACATCACCCAAATGATCGAGATGATGCAGCGGCTGATCGACCGAGGCCACGCCTACGCCTCGGCGGGCAATGTCTACTTCGACGTGGTCAGCTACCCCGAGTACGGAAAGCTGTCCGGTCACCGGCTCGATGACGTGCACCAAGGCGAGAGCGCTGGTGAGGGCAAGCGCGACCCGCGCGACTTCACCCTGTGGAAAGCCGCCAAGCCGGGCGAGCCGACCTGGCCGTCGCCTTGGGGTCCCGGCCGACCGGGCTGGCATCTGGAGTGCTCGGCGATGGCCGGGTTCTACCTCGGCCCGGAGTTCGACATTCATTGCGGCGGTATGGATTTGGTGTTCCCGCACCACGAGAACGAGATCGCCCAGTCGAAAGCGGCAGGCGACGGCTTCGCCAGGTATTGGCTGCACAACGGCTGGGTGACCCTGGGCGGGGAGAAGATGGCCAAGTCGCTGGGCAACGTGCTGTCCGTGCCGAACATGCTCACTCGGGTTCGCGCCGTCGAACTCCGGTTCTACCTGGGCAGCGCACACTACCGCTCGATGCTGGAATACTCGGACAAGGCACTGAACGACGCGGTGCAGTCCTATCAGCGCATCGAGGCGTTCGTGAACCGAGTGTTCGACCGGGCCGGTGAGATTCCGGTGGGCAAGTGGACCGACGCGTTCGCCGCCGCCATCGATGACGATCTCGCGGTGCCGAAAGCGCTGGCCGAGATCCATCGTGTGGTGCACGAAGGCAACAAGGCGTTGGAGGTCGGCGCGGTCGACTCGGCTTGCGACTCGGCGAGCCAGGTACGCGCCATGCTCGGCATCCTCGGCGTCGATCCGCTCGACCCGCACTGGTACGCGCCGAGTGATTCCTCGGCGGCGCTCGGTGCCCTGGACGTGCTGGTCGGCGCGGAACTCGACCGCCGCCAGGAGGCGCGTGCCACCAAGGACTGGTCAACCGCCGACGCTGTGCGTGATCGGCTGCAGTCCGCGGGCATCGAGGTCACCGACACCGTCGACGGTCCCGAATGGGCGCTCGGCGCACCGCAATCCGGAAAGGCCAAGTAAATGGCAGGCAACTCGCAGCGCCGAGGTGCGGTCCGCAAGGGCGGCACCAAGAAAGGCGCGGTGGTCGGCTCCGGCGGCAAGCGCAGGCGCGGGCTGGAGGGGCGTGGCGCGACGCCGCCCGCGGAGCAGCGCACCAAGCATCCGGCCGCCAAGCGCGCGGCGGCGAAAACCAAAGCCGCCCAAGGTCGTGTGCCCGCGCGCGGCGGGGCGGCCGCGCGCCCGGCGGGCCGCAAGACCGATGACGGTCCAGAGCTGGTACTCGGCCGTAACCCGGTCGTGGAGTGTCTGCGCGCGGGCGTGCCCGCGACGGCGCTGTACGTCGCGGTCGGCACGGAGAACGACGACAGGTTGACCGAGAGCGTTCGGATCGCCGCCGACGCGGGCATCTCCATCTTGGAGGTGCCGCGCACCGACCTGGATCGGTTGAGCGCCAATGGTTTGCACCAAGGCGTCGCCCTGCAGGTGCCGCCGTACCGCTACGCCCATCCGGACGATCTGCTGGACCGCGCCCGCGGCTCGGTGGCCCCCGTGCTGCTCGTCGCGCTGGACAACATCTCGGACCCGCGCAACCTCGGCGCGGTGATCCGTTCGGTGGCGGCCTTCGGCGGCCACGGAGTGCTGATCCCGCAGCGGCGCAGCGCGAGCGTCACCGCGGTGGCCTGGCGCACCAGCGCGGGCGCCGCGGCTCGGCTTCCGGTCGCCCGCGCGACGAATCTGACTCGTACGCTGAAGGATTGGGCCGCACAGGGCGTTCAGATCGTCGGCTTGGACGCGGGCGGCGACACCACCCTGGACGAGTTCGACGGCCGCGAGCCGACCGTGATCGTGGTGGGCTCGGAGGGCAGAGGCCTGTCTCGCCTGGTCCGGGAGACCTGCGACGCGATCCTGTCCATCCCGATGGCAGGCCCGGTAGAGTCGCTCAACGCCTCGGTCGCCGCCGGTGTGGTGCTCTCGGAAGTCGCCAGACAGCGCCGGATCTGATCGCGCGAAGTGCTCCGAAGGAACTGCGCTTCACGAGCTCGGCTCCAACCAGGCCAAAGGTCTGCGCAATGACCGGCGGGGGGAGCGGATATCTCCGCACGCACGCAGTGGCTTGGCATGCGGTAGTTCCGGCTGGCTGATAACAGTGCGCGACAACTGCTTTCGCCGCGACGTGAGTAACCCGCCCGGAGCGCCCCAGAACTCGGCCCGCACGCCTCTGGGCGGTCCGAGGAGTAAGTCCGGCGATACCGAAACGACTGGCAAAAGCAGCGGGAGCAGCGCGAAGCCTGGCGAAAGACACACAATCGCAGTGGAGTTCGACGAAAGTTGCGATGTCGCGGGGGAGCCTGGGAAGAGCGCTGAGTCGCGGTAAGCCCGGCGAATAACGGAAACGTGGTGGCCTGGTGAAAGACGCGGAGCCGCGGGAGAGTCCTGCGAATGACGAGGCGCGTCGGCCGGAATGTCAGCTTTGGGTACGTTGAGCCCGATGGCTATGCCCGACAGGTGATTTCGCTAGGACGTGGGTAGCTCACCGGGTACGTCCAGAACCGAGGCGGCCCCAAACGTAGGACCTGAACGTGAATCCTCCGTTACCCGACTCGTGCGGCCTAAAGTCCCGGAGAGGCGGAACAGCGGACTAGAATTCGGCTGGTGGTGATACCCAATCAGCCCATCGGGCAGCCGATCGAGCATCCGAACGCGTCGGCGGTGTTGTTTCTCGGCGCGGCAAGTGTCCTCTGCTGCGGCGTGCTCGGGCCGGTGGCATGGGCACTGGGTCGGAAGGCGCTCAACGACATCGAGGGTTCCCTCGACGCGGCCGCGAAAACCGGCGGTAATACCCAGCCGTACGGCGGTCGTGCCCAGGTGCTGGTCGGCTACATCCTCGGCATCGTCGGCACCGTACTGATGATCATCTTCGCGCTGCTGTACCTGTTCATCGTGCTCGGCGGCAACGCCTGAGGGCGCAACTGGAGGAGGCGGCTCACAGCCGCGCCGGGGAAGCGAGGGCTGGGGCAGCCGCAAAACCGACGGAGCGGGATGGAGTCCGTCCCAAGTCCGCGCCGGGTCGAGCGAAGGCCGAGGCAGCCGAAGGATTGGCGCGGCCGGACGGGCGTCTGTCCGTAGTCCGCGCCGGAGCTGAGCGGAGGTGGGGCAGCCGTCTAGTCCAGACTGGGCCGTTCGCGCTCACCGGCGGCGTCCCAGGCGGGCCATTCCTTGCTGACGCTGCCGGACCAACTGGGCTGTCGGCGATCCCGGAACGCGGCCATGGCCTCACCGCCGTCGATGCTCTTGGCGGCATGCTGGTTGAGGTCGGTTTCCAGCTGGCCCACCACGGTCGGGTTCATCCTGAGTCCCTCCCACAGCAGCCGCTTGGACAGCGCCACCGGCAGCGGGGCCGAGCCATTGGCTATGTCGTGCGCGACGGCGAGCGCTGTCGGTAGCACTTCGCCACCGGACAAGCAGCTGTTGGCCAAGCCCATCGCCTTCGCCTCGTCGCCGTCGAAGGTGCGCCCGGTCAGCATGATGTCGGCGGCGTTGGCCATACCGATCAGGCGGGGCAGGGTCCAGTGCGCGTAGCCGTCGGCTAGGACGCCGCGGCGGACTTGGTTGAGCCCGTAGACCGCGTCGCGCGCCATATACCGCAGGTCGCACTGCAGGGCGAGGGCTAGGCCGATGCCGACCGCGTGCCCATTCACCGCCGCGATGACGGGTTTGCGGACCCGCCACGGCGGCGGATCGATGGTCGCGCTGACCTCGCCGACTCGACTGGATAGGTCCGCGCCCGCGCAGAACGCGGGCGGAGTGCCGGTGACGACAACCGCACGGATGGCGTCTTCCACATCGCAGCGCTGCAGGGCGGCGCCCAATTCGGCGGCCAACGTGGGGGTGAAGGCGTTCTGCTGAGCGGGCCGGTTGAGCGTGAGCACGGCGACGCCCTTGGAGACATCGACGTGCAGTTCCGAACTCATGCCACAGGATGTTAGCCGACCGGGGCGGTTGACCCCAGGCCGGAAATCTTCTGCTATCCCCGCAGGACCTTCCGCCCGATGGCGTATTTGTGCACTTCGGTGGGGCCGTCGTAGAGCCGGAATGCGCGCATGTCCCGGAAGATCATCTCGACGACGGTCTCGTCGCTGATGCCGATGCCGCCGAGTACCTGCACGCATCGATCGGCGACCTTGAACAATTCCTCGGAGACGAACGCCTTGGCGATCGAACTCTCGTGCCGCGCCTTCGCGCCGTTGTCCATCAGCCAGCACGCGTGCCAGATGGTGAGCCTGCACTGGTGCAGCGCGATCTCGTTGTCCGCCAGCATGAACGACACGCCCTCGTGCTCGCCGATCGGCTTGCCGAACGCGGTACGGGTGCGCGCGTGTTCCACCGCGATGCTCTGTGCCCGCTCGGCCGCGCCGAGCCAGCGCATGCAATGGGTCAGGCGAGCCGGCGCCAGCCGGAGCTGGGCGTAGCGCAGCGCTTGGCCGGCCTCGCCGAGCAGCGCTTCCCTGGGCAGGACCAGGTTGTCGAAGCGGACCACACCGTGTCCGGCGACGTAGTTGCGGTCCATGGTGTTCATCGTGCGTTCGATGACAACGCCGGGTTGGTCGCCATCCGTGAGGAACAGCGTGGGGCCCTCGGGCAGATGCGGGTTGGATGCGAGCCGGGCCATGATGATCCAGGTCTTCGCGCCGTTGGCGCCGGTGATCAGCCATTTGCGGCCGTTGATGGTGAAGTTCTCGCCGTCGAAGGTGGCTTCGGTGGCCAGCTGGGCCGGGTCGGATCCGGCGCCGTCGGGCTCGGTCATGGCGAACACCGAGCGTTGCTGTCCGGCGACCACGGGAGCCAGGTAGCGCCGCACCTGTTCGGGATCGGCGACCTTGGACAGCAGGAACATGTTGCCCTCGTCCGGCGCCGCGCAGTTCATGGCGATCGGGCCGAGCGTGGACCAGCCCGCAGCCTCGTAGATCACCGCCTGCTCGAGGTGGGACAGCCCGCGTCCGCCGAGTGATTCGGGCGCCTGCACGGTGAGCAGCTTCTCGGCCCGGGCGAGTTCGACGAGTTCCTGGCGCAGATCGTCGGTCGGGCCGTGCGCGGTGAGGCGTGCGTCCCGCTCGTACGGGACGATCTTGTCGATGACGAATCGGCGGACTCGGTCGCGTTCGGCGGCGAGTTCGGCGGGAATCGCGAAGTCGATCATCGTTGGTCACCATTCGTTCGGGGGCGCGATGGGTCGAGCATACGAAACCCGCGGCAAGGGACTGAAGGCGGCTGCCATCAAAATTGTCCTCGGGCGCTGCATGATATCTGAGCTGCGCGGGATGCCGTCTGATACCCGGTCTGAGTCTTGATCGCTCTGCCCGCGGGCTGATACCTCCGCACCCGCCCGGCGGCGCGCCGATACGCTGCGGGGCCGCTGTGTTGTGCCGCGAAGGCGGTCAGCGGGCGCGCGCGAGTCGGCGGTTGCGGGTCCCGAGTACGCGGCAAGCGACGTAGATCAGGAACGAGATCGTGGTGACGAACGTCGAGACCGGGACGCCGGGCGCCAGCGACAGCAGGATGCCGCCGACCGCGGCCACTTCGGCGAACAGCACGGCGAGGAGGGTGGCCCGCATCGGATTCGCGGTGAGCTGGGCCGCGGCGGCGGCCGGAGTGATCAGCAGCGCGAGCACCAGCAGCGCCCCGACGATCTGCACGCCGAACGCCGCCGTGATCCCGAGCAGCACGGCGAACACGATGGACAGCGCCCGCACCGGCACCCCGCGCGCCACCGCCACCTCTGGATCGGAGCTGGCGAACAGCAGCGGACGGTAGACGAACGCGAGCACCGCGAGCACCCCCGCTGTGCAGATGGCCAGCAGCCCGAGGCCGTTGTTGCCGACGCTGACCACCTGGCCGGTCAGCAGCGAGAACTTCGATCCCGCGCGGTCGGGCCCCAGCCACAGGAACAGCACCGACAGTCCGAGCCCGAACGAGAGCACCACCGCGATCACCGAATCGCGTTCCCGCGCACGGGCTCCAAGCAGACCGAAGAGCACCGCCGCAACCACGGACCCCGCGATCGCCCCCAGGCCGACCCCGATACCGGCCAGCAGCGCCGCGGCGGCGCCGGTCAGCGACAGCTCGCTGGTGCCGTGCACGGCGAAGGACATCTGCCTGCTGATGATCAGCGGCCCGATCGCCCCGGACAGCAGACCGAGCAGCGCCGCGGCCAGCAGTGCCTGCTGCACGAAGCCATAGGACAGCAGGTTCGCCGTGGTGCCGAAGTCCAGCATCTTCGTGAGGACGCTGGCAAGCTTGTCGATCACGAGCGCGCTCCGCTCGGGTCGGGATGCGCCGTCGACGGGGTGGCGCTGCCGTCGATCAGATCGGCCGCCCTAGTGGCGGAAACCGGCAGCGCTGTGCCAACCGAAGCAGTCCCGGCGGTCGCGGTGTCATCGAGCGCCGGGCGCGCCGATTTCCCGTTGGCTGATGCCGCCTCGCTCGTCGTCGGTCGTGTGGACGTGGCGTTGTTGGTTGCCGGATCGCCCGGGCTCGCGGAAGCGGCTGTCCGTCCGGCGGTCGCCGAATCGCTCGTAGGCGCGTTATCCGTCGCCGAGTCGCTCGGTGCCGGGGTGGCCGAATTTTCGGCGTCGGTCGCCGGGGTAGCGCCGTCGGTGCTCGGATCGCCAGGTTCCGGGCGGCTGGACGTGGCACTGGGTGACACCGGATCGCTCGCACCGGCGGCGCCGGACGGCAAGGCGCCCTCCGATGCTGATACACCGGGCGCGAACCCGTCGCCCGCCGCACCGTGGCAATGCCCGCCCGCGGTGCCCAGCGCGTCCATCGTGTCGCCGGTGCCGACGACTACCAGACGCCCCCGCACCCGCAGCACGTCCACCTCGGTCCGGTACAGCTCGGAGAGGACCGCCGAGGTCATCACCTCGTCCGGTGTCCCGATCCGGAATTGCCCGTCGACCAGGTACAGCACCCGATCGACCAGCGGCAGAATCGGATTGATCTCGTGCGTCACGAAAAGAACCGCGGTGTCGTGGGTGCGTCGCCGCCGATCGATCAGGTCGGCGACCAGTCGCTGGTTGGCCAGGTCCAGGCTCAGCAGCGGCTCGTCGCACAGCAGCACCTTCGGATCGCCGACCAGCGCCTGCGCCACCCGCAGGCGCTGCTGCTCGCCGCCGGACATGGATTCCAGTGGCGCGTACGCGAAATGCTGCGCGCCGACGTCGGCGATGGCCGCGGCCACCTTGCGTCTGCGTTCGGCGCGGGAGCGCAGCCCCAGCCCCCAGCGGTGCCCGTCCACGCCGAGACCGACGAGATCGACGCCGCGCAGCTGTACCCCGGCGTCGATCGTCTTCTGTTGTGGCACATACCCGATGTCGGGATTGCCGGTGCGAGCAGGGGAGCCCGCGATCCGGGCCGTACCCGCGCTGAGCCCGAGCTGGCCGAGCAACACCTTCAGCAGGGAGGTCTTGCCCGATCCGTTCGGCCCGAGAACGGCGACGAATTCGCCCGGCGCGACGGTGAGATCCAGCCCCTGCCAGAGAGTTCGATCGCCGAACGACAATTGGGCTGCTTCCAGCCGCACAGCGGCCGAGCCGTTCTCGCGACCAGATCGCCGCCGTTGCCCCCGGTCGGTGTGCTCGGTCAGGGCTGCTCCCTCGGCTGTGCCTATTGTTCGCTCGCTCATGTACTCAGCCCAACGCGGTGGCAAGCGCCTGCGCGTTTTTCGTTTGCCACTGAATGTAATCCACGCCGTCCGGCAAGGTTTCGGTCAGCTCGACTACGGCGATGCCCGCGTTCTGCGCGGTGCCACGCAGGTCCTTGGTGATCTTGTCCTGGGTCTGCGCGTTGTAGATCAGCGCGCGCACCCGCTTGCCGGCGAGCAGGTCCTGGGTTGCCGCGACGGCCGCGGGTGCCGGGTCGGTCTCCTGCTCGACGGCCTCCTGGAATTCATCCGGGGTCACGTCCTCGAGTCCGGCGGCGACCAGCAGGTAGTGCGCGAGCGGTTCGGTCTGCAACACCGGCGTCTTCGGGCGCTCGGCGGCGAGCCTTCCGGTGATGGCGGTCACCGCGGCGAGCCGGTCCTTGAAGGCCTTCGCGCGCTCGGCGTAGGCCCCGGCCTTGTCCGGGTCCAGTTCGCCGAGTTGGGTCGCGATCCCATCGGCCACCACGCCGACGGTGCGCACGTCGTACCAGACGTGCTCGTTGTCGTCACTCTGGTCGACTCGGGCGGCGAACGCGTCCACGGTGCGCTTGTTCGTTCCGGCCACCGCCTTCTCGGCGAAATCGTCGTAGCCGCCGCCGTTGTAGATCACCAGGTCGGCGTCGCTGAGCTCGGCCGACTCCACGGCGGAGGTCTCATGCGAGTGCGGGTCGGCGGACGGATCGGTGATCAGCGATCGGACGGTCGCGTCGGGCCCGGCGACGGCGGCGGCGATATCGCCCCAGACGTCGGTGGAGGCGACAACGGTGGGCCGGTCCGGGTCGGTCGAGCCGGCGCAGGCGACGAGTGTCATGGCTGAGGCGACTCCCACGGCGAGGCCTGCGCATCTCATGGCAAATGGGGTGTTCACGTGGGAGTACTCCTGGCAGTCCGGCAGATCATAATGGAAATCGTTACCGTTTAACTCTAGCAAGCACGTCAACCGGTAGGATGCGACGCCCCACATGGATTCCAAAAAGGAAGGGCCCGTGAACGATTCCTCGTTCGCGGGCCCTCGGGCGATTCGCTTCCTCAGACCAGCGCGGCCTCGACCGGCTGTCCGAGCAGCTGCGCGCAACGCAGCAGGCCGAGGTGGCTGTAGGCCTGCGGGTGGTTGCCGAGCGAGCGTTCGGCCACCGGGTCGTACTCCTCGCTGAGCAGTCCGGTCGGGCCTGCGACGTCGACCAGCTGGGCGAACAGCGCCTCGGCGTCCGAGCGCTTCCCGATCAGCAGGTACGCCTCGACCAGCCAGGCCGCGCAGAGGTGGAACCCGCCCTCGCCGCCGGGGAGACCGTCGTCGTGGTGGTAGCGGTACACGGTCGAACCGCTGCGCAGCTCGGCCTCGGTCGCCACGACCGTCGCCGCGAAGCGCGGGTCGGACGGATCGATCAGGCCGCTCAGCCCGATGTGCAGGGTCGCCGCGTCCAGGTCGGTGCCGTCGTAGGCCGCGGTGTAGGACTGCACCTCGTCGTTCCAGCCCTTGGCCTTCACCTCGTCGGCGATGGTGTCGCGCAGTACCGCCCAGGCCGGGTCGATCTCGCGATCGAACTTCTGTGCCAGGGTCAGTGCCCGGTCGATGGTCAGCCAGCCCATCACCTTCGAATACACGTGGTGGCGGGGGTTGCCGCGGATCTCCCAGATGCCGTGGTCGGGCTCCTGCCAGCGCCGCTGCACGGCGGCGACCATGGCGCACACCAGTTCCCAGTCGGCGTCCGGCAGCACGCCCGCCGGATCGGTGACACCCCGCAGCTCCCTGGCGTGCGCCAGAGTCGCGATCAGGTCGACGATCGGACCGAAGACGTCCAGCTGCACCTGCATGTTCGCCGCGTTGCCGACGCGCACCGGGCGCGAGCCCGCGTAGCCGGGGAGCTGGTCGATCGATGCCTCCGGCGGCAGCGTCTCGCCGTAGAGCGTGTACAGCGGGTGCAGGCGCTCGGGTCCGGGAATGGTCTCCAGCACCTGGTGCACCCACCCGAGGAAATCCTCCGCTTCGGCCAGCGAGCCGAGCGAGACCAGCGCCTGCGCGGTCAGCGCCGCGTCGCGCAGCCAGCAGTAGCGGTAATCCCAGTTGCGCACGCCGCCGATGTCCTCGGGCAGCGAGGTGGTAGCGGCGGCGAGGATCGAGCCGGAGGGCGCGTGCACCAGACCGCGCAGGGTGAGCGCGGAGCGCTTCATCAGGTCGGGCTTCAGCGGGGGCAGCGCGAGCTGCGCGGCCCATTCCGACCAGTAGCGCTCCGCCTGGCGTCGCCGCTGCGGCTCATTGGTCGGGGCGGGCTCGAGATCGTGGGTGCCGCAGCGCAATTCGAGCACGATCGGGCCGCGTGCGGGGTCCACCACGGCTCGTGCGGACTCGTGGGTCCCGTCGGAGACGATCTCCCACCGCACGCCGGGCGAGCGCAGCACGATCGGATCGTTGGTGCCGTACACCCGCAACCCGCCCTCCTGCGCTTCGAGGTTCACCGGAACCTGACCGAACTCCGGCCGCGGGGCGAAGGTGACCACAGCCTTCGCGTCGCCGGTGATCACCCTGGTCAGATCGGTGCGGGTGGGCGCGACATCGTGCGGCAGGTAGTCGGTGACTTGCAAACTGGCCCACCGGGTTTCGACGGTCATGGTGCCGTCGACGTAGCGCTGCGAGAGCGGAAGCCCTGGCCGCTCCGGCTCGATGGTGAAGTGACCGCCCTGTGGACCGCCGAGCAGGTGTGCGAACACCCCGGCCGAATCCGGTTCCGGGTGGCAGAACCAGGTCACCGTCGCGTCCGGGGTGAGCAGCGCGACCGAACGTGGGCTGGCCAGCATGGTCAGCCGCTCGATGCGCGGCGCGCTCGCACCGGCCAGCCAGGTGCGCCGCTCCTCGAGCAGGTAGGCCAGCGCGTAGGACACGGCCTCGGTGCTGTCCACCCGGAACTTCGCCAGGCTCTCGCCGTCGCCGACCTTGATGCCGACGTCCGGGCCTGACAGCACCCGGAACGCCTTTTCGTCTGTGACGTCGTCACCGAAGAACACCGCGGCCGACGCGCCCGCCTGGTGTCGCACGGTGTCCAGCGCGGTGCCCTTGTCGGTCTGCACCACGGCCAGCTCGATGACGGCCTTGCCCTCGGTGACCTGCACGCCGAACCAGCAGGCCGCGCCCAGCCGGACCTGCGACAGCGCGCGATGCCCGATCTCGGGGCTCGCGTTGCGCACATGCAGCGCCACGCTGGCCGGTTTGATCTCGACCGTGACCCCGGGATTGTCCGAGGCGATTTGATTGAGGGCCGTCTGCAGTTCTTGGAGCAGGTGCTTGGCGTCGTTGTCGATCGCGTGGACGAAGCCCACGTCGAATTCCGAGCCGTGGCTGCCGATCAGTTGCACTTCGACGGGCAGACGGGACAGGGCCGCGAGATCTCGCAGCGCGCGCCCGGAGATCACGGCGGCAGTAGTTCCGGTGAGGCCGGCGAGTGCCCGTAACGCGCTCACCGATTCCCGATGGGGAAAGGCTTTGGTCGGGTCGGACACGATGGGCGCGAGTGTCCCGTCGTAGTCCGATGCGACCAGCAGCCGTGGCACGCGCGCGACCGTCGACAGTGCACGGCGAAGTTCCAGTGGCAGATCCTGTGCGCTCACGCATCCAACCTAGTGATCGGAGGATTTTTTCAGGGGGCGGCCAAAACAATACTGGGTTGAATTCGCCGCACAGAAGCACGCCGGTCCGCGTGCGCACGCCAACATACCTGCTGAACTCGCGTCCAAGAGATCCGCCCAGCTAACGGCAACGGTAACCGGGCGGGTGAGCTTCGTCGCACTACAGGGGCAATTCGAGCCCGGCGTGGCGACCGGGCGTCGAATTCGCTCGATATGCGCTGACGTTGCGCGCCGTCCTTTACTGGTTGCGTTCACCGAGCAGGAGGTCGACGGTCAGTTCGAGGCGTTCGGTGACGTCGGTCGCCGAGGCGCGGCGGGTCAGCCAGGCGACCAGATTCGACAACCACACATCGCTGATCACCCGTGCGATGGCCAGCTGCCGTTCGGTGGGCTCGCCATCGTTCATGGCGCGCGCGAACACGCGGTCCATCACCTTGCCGACGCGATCCACCTCGGCGGCGGCCGAGGCGTCGGCGAACATGAAGGCGCGGGTCATGGCCTCGGTGAGCAGCGGGTCGCGCTGCATCATCCGGGTGATCTGGGTCAGCAGCAGGTGCATGCGCTCCTGCGGAGTCTGTCCGGCAAGCGGCTTGCGTTTGCCCTCGATCTGCTCGAATTCGCGTGAGAGCGCCGAGACCAGCAGGTGCACTTTCGACGGGAAATACCGGTACAGCGTTCCGACCGCGACGTCGGCGCGCTCGGCCACCGCCCGCATCTGGACCGCGTCGTAGCCGCCTTTGGAGGCGAGTGCCAAGGTCGCGTCCAGAATCCGCTTGCGCCGCTCGCGCTGCGCCGCCGAGCTCAGTTCGTCCTCACTGAGCGTGGTGACCGTTGCGGCGGGCCGTGCCTCGCTCGGGTCGGCTGGCTGCGAACGGGACGGACTGGCCATCGATGAAAGTCCTTTCCGGAAACGTCGTTTCGTCGGCTGCGTACGCGATCTGCCGCTGCGGCGATGGTCTCTTGACTTCCGCCCGGCTAGGATATTAGAACATGTTCTAGGTGTGGGAGTCACGCCGGAAAGGCGGTATGGAGTGTGACCATCGCCACCACTGACGAGCATAAAGCCGTTCAGGAGTCGATGCGCGGATGGGCGGCGTCGGTCCGTCCAATTGCAACAATGCGGACCGGCTCGGCCGACTTCTGGCGTGCCTACTGGCCCGCGCTCGCCGAGCTCGGAATCTTCCGCGTCGCGGTGGACGAGGATGCGGGCGGCGCGGGCGGCTCGGTCGCCGATCTCGCCGTGCTGATGGAGCAGGCGGCGCACGATCTGGTCGGCGGCCCTGTGCTCGCAACCGCTTTGGCCAATCTGATCACCGCGGGGCACCTCGACGAGGACCAGCCCTGCGGTGTCGCGCTCGACTTCGTTGTCGGTTCGACGGTGAGCGTACCCGCCGCAAGCGACGCGTTGTTGCTCACGGGTACCTGGGATTCGGTGCTCGGGGCCGCGCCGGGCACCGCGGTACTGCTCTCGGTCGAGCTCCCGCACGGGCAGCGCTGGTGCCTGGTACCGCCCGACGCCGAGGGTCTCCGGGTGGAACCGCTCGCGCCGCTGGATCCGAGCACGCCGCTGGCGCGGGTGCATTGCGTGGACCTGCGCGTGCCCGCCGAGCGGGTGTTCGTCGCGCCGCATCCGGCCAGGGATCTGCTCGTCGCGCTGGTCGTCGCCGAGCTGGCCGGTCTCGCGGGCTGGTGCCTGGAAACCGCGGTCGAGTACGCCAAGGTGCGGGAGCAGTTCGGCCGCAAGATCGGATCGTTCCAGGCGGTCAAGCACATCTGCGCGTGGATGCTGTGCCGCACCGAACTCATCCGCGCTGTCGCCGGCGACACCGCCGCGGCCGTGGACGAGGGCGGCGAGGAACTGCCGATCGCCGCCGCCATCGCGGCCGCGATCGCGTTGGACGCGGCGGTCGAGACCGCCGAGGACTGCATCCAGGTGCTCGGCGGGATCGGCTTCACCTGGGAACACGACGCGCACCTCTACCTGCGCCGGGCCGTGGCGCTGCGCCAGCTGCTCGGGGGTTCGGCGCGCTGGCGGGCCCGGGTCACCGAGTTGACCCGTCAGGGTGTGCGGCGCACCACCGGCGCCGACCGGGTCTTCGCCGCTGAAACCACGGCCGCCATGGACGGCGACAACGCGCACGAACTGGCCGCGGAGGTCGCGCGGATCGCGGCGCTGCCCGCCGATCGGCAGCGTGCGGCGCTGGTGGAGGCCGGACTGGTCATGCCGCATTGGCCGCGGCCCTATGGACGCGCCGCCGATCCCATGACCGGCCTGACGATCTCCGAGGAACTGCGCCGCGCCGGGGTCGCCGCGCCGGACCTGGCCATCGGCGGCTGGGCGATCCCCACGCTGCTGCAGCACGGCGCACCGGAGCAGATCGACCGGTTCGCCTGGCCGACCCTGCGCGGCGATGTGGTCTGGTGCCAGTTGTTCAGCGAACCCGAGGCGGGTTCGGACCTGGCCGCACTGCGCACCACCGCGAAAAAGGTGGACGGCGGTTGGCTGTTGCGCGGGCAAAAGGTATGGACTTCGCTGGGCGACAAAGCGAATTGGGGAATTTGTTTGGCTCGCACTGATCCAGACGCCCCGAAGCATCGCGGAATCACCTATTTCCTGGTCGACATGCACAGCGCCGGACTCGAGATCCGCCCGCTGGTGCAGATCACCGGCGAGGCTCGATTCAGCGAGGTCTTTCTCGACGACGTATTCGTACCGGACGACTGCGTGGTCGGCGCCGTGAACAACGGATGGAAAATCGCCCGCTCGACCTTGTCGACCGAGCGGGTCGCGATGAGCGGCAATGGCATCGGACCGGTACTCGAGGAGCTGATCGCGAAATCGCCCGCAACGGGTCCCGGCGCGGAACTGGTGAACGACCGGCTCGGCGGATTCGTCGCGGAGGCGATAGCCGGACTTTTGCTCGAGCAACGCGCCACGCTGAAGGTGCTGGTGGGCGCGGATCCCGGCGCGCAGAGTAGCGTACGGAAGTTGGTCGGGGTGCGCCACCGCCAGGCGGTCGCGGAATTCGCTGTCGAGACGGCAGGGCCCATCGGCGCGCAGGATGCCGATGTGGCGAAGGAATTCCTGCTCACGCGTTGTCTATCGATCGCTGGTGGAACCGAGCAGATTCTGCTCACCGTGGCCGGTGAGCGGATTCTGGGGCTGCCTCGTGACGCGGATAACTAGTCATCGAGACAACTGGGAGAAAAGCGTGGATTTCACCAGGGACGAGGGCCAAGATGCGGTGGCCGAAGTCGTCGTGAGCTTGATGGAGCACGAACCCGCACGCGATATGGAGCTGTGGCCGAGATTGGTCGACTCCGGCCTGCTTGCCGTTCCGTTACCGGAGCGCCACGGTGGCGACGGTATGGGTTTGCTCGAGGTGTCGGTGCTGCTCACCGAGCTGGCTATGGACGCGGTCGCGGTGCCCGCCCTTCCGACGCTCGGCTTCGGCGTGCTGCCCTTGGTGGCCTCCGCGCCGGAGACCGTCCAGGAGCAGGTGCTGCCCGAGGTCGCCAAGGGCACGGTGCTCACGGCGGCGCTGAGCGAACCGTCGGGGCCGTTCATCGACAAGCCGGAGACCATCGCGGTCACCAGCGGCAAGACGGTGCGCGTAACCGGGTGCAAGATCGCCGTGCCCTACGCCGAGCAGGCCCGCTGGCTGCTCGTGCCGACCAACTCCGGTATCGCGCTTGTCGACGCGGATGCGGAGGGCCTCACCATGACGCCGACACCGGTCTCGGGCGGTGTCCCCGAATGCACCGTGGTGCTGGACCAGGTGGAGATTCCCGTCGGCCAGCTGTGGTCGACCGGACTGGGCGATCTGCACCGGCTGGCGCTGGCCTCGATCGGCTCGGTGGCCGACGGACTGCTCAAGGGCGCGATCGTCCTGACCGCCGAGCACTTGCGTACCCGCAACCAGTTCGGCAGGCCGTTGGCGCAGTTCCAGGCGGTGGCCCAGCAGATCGCCGACCTGTACGTGGTCTCGCGCACCCTGCACGTCGCCGCGGCGTCGGCGAACTGGGCGCTTGCCCAGAACGATTCGAGTCAGCTGCACCGCGAGCGCACCGACGACGATCTGGAGATCCTGGCCTACACCGTGGCCGCGGAACTGCCGACGGCCATGCAGAAGTGTCATCACCTGCACGGCGGTCTCGGCGTCGACGTGACCCACCCGATGCATCGCTACTACTCGCAGGCCAAGGACATCGCCCGCTGGCTCGGCGGCGCGTCGTTCCGACTCGATCGTTTGGGGACAAGATGTACATCGACCTGACCGCCGAGCAGCGCCGGCTACGCGACGATTTGCGCGCGTATTTCGCCGATCTCGTGACTCCCGAGGAGGAAGCCGAGATGGCGGTGAACCGGCACGGCGACGCCTACCGCGCGGTGGTGCGGCGGATGGGACGCGACGGCTGGCTCGGCGTCGGCTGGCCGAAGGAGTACGGCGGCCAGGGCTTCGGGCCGGTCGAGCAACAGATCTTCTTCAACGAGGCGGTCCGGGCCGATGTCCCGCTTCCGCTGGTCACCCTGCTGACGGTCGGCCCGACGCTGCAGCAGTTCGGCACCGAGGAACAGAAGCAGAAGTTCCTGCCCGGAATCCTCACCGGTGATATCCATTTCGCGATCGGCTACTCCGAACCCGAGGCAGGCACCGACCTGGCGTCGCTGCGCACATCCGCGGTGCGCGACGAGTCCGGGGACTGGATCGTCAACGGGCAGAAGATCTTCACCACTGGCGCGCACGAGGCGGATTACGTCTGGCTGGCCTGCCGCACCGGCACCGCGGAGTCGCGGCACCGCGGCATCACCATCCTGATCGTGGACACCACCGATCCCGGCTACGCGTGGACGCCGATCATCACCTGCGACGGCGCTCACCACACCAACGCGACCTATTTCGACAACGTGCGAGTGCCGGCGAACATGCTGGTCGGTGCGGAGAACGAGGGTTGGAAGCTGATCACGACCCAGCTCAACCACGAGCGGGTGAGCCTGGGTCCGTCCGGCAAGATCGAGCAGCTCTACGACCGGGTCCGCGACTGGGCGCAGTCGCGCGGCGTGCTCGGCGAGCTCGACGTGCGGCGCTCCCTCGGACGCATACACGCCATGGTCCGGCTGAACGAACTGCTGAACTGGCAGGTGGCCGCTGCGTCCGATGGGCGGCGTTCGCGGGGCCCTGCGTGGTCACGCTCCGCTACCGCCTCCGGGCCCGTCGCGACCGCCGCTGCGGACGGCGACCAGGCGCAGGTGATCGCCGACGCGTCGGCCACCAAGGTCTTCTCCACCGAGTCGCTGCAGGAGGCGGGCAGGCTCGCCGAGGAGATCGTCGGCCGCTACGGCGATCCAGCCGAACCGGACACCGCGGAGCTATCCACCTGGCTCGACCGCAGGACCAAGCAGAACCTCGTGGTGACCTTCGGCGGCGGCGTCAACGAGGTGATGCGCGAGCTGGTCGCCTCGTCCGGACTGCGGTTGCCGCGAGTACCCCGATAATCAGTGAAGGAGTCGCGCGTGCCGGAAACCACTACTCCGGAAGCGATTATCGCCGCGGCCGAGGCCATCAGGGCGGCGGGCGAGTGCACGCCCCGTTTCGGGCGCGATCCGGTGAACCAGCCGATGATCAGCAACTGGGTCGAGGCCCTGGGGGACGCCAATCCCATCTATGTCGACGAGGCGGCGGCTCGCGCCGCGGGACATGCCGGCGTCGTCGCCCCGCCCGCCATGGCGCAGGTGTGGACCATGTTCGGGCTCGCGGGTTCCCGGCCCGCCGACGACCCCATGGGCGCGGCCACCGAGCTGCTCGACGCCGCGGGCTACACCTCCGTGGTCGCCACCGACTGTCAGCAGACCTACCAGCGCTATCTCAATGTCGGCGAACAGGTTTCGGTCACCAGCAGGCTTTCGGACATCCGCGGCCCGAAGCGGACCGCGCTGGGAGAGGGTTGGTTCGTCACCTTCCAGACCACCTGGCGCGTCGGTGACGAAGTGGTCGCCGAGATGCTGTTCCGGCTGCTGAAGTTCGCGCCCGGCACCGCGGCGCCGAAACCTGCCCCAGGTGAGCGGGTCAAGCCCCTGGTTTCCCTGGATACCGAATTCTTCTGGGAGGGCACAAAGGTCGGCGAGCTGCGGATTCAGCGGCTGCCGGACGGATCGCTGCGGCATCCGCCGATTCCGGCCATCTGGCAGGACAAGTCGAAGCCGACCGATTACGTGGTCGCCTCCGGGCGTGGCACCGTGTTCAGTTACGTCGTGCACCATGCGCCGAAGGTGCCAGGGCGGCAGCTGCCGTTCGTGGTCGCGCTGGTCGAATTGGAGGAGGGCGTGCGCATGCTCGGGGAACTGCGCGGTATCGACCCCGCCGAGGTGCGGGTCGGCCTGCCGGTCGAGGTGGGCTTCGAGAAGCTGGACGACGAGGCGACGCTACCGATCTGGCAGGCGGTCCGATGACAGACAGCATGACCGCTCCGGTCGACGTGCGGGTCGGCACCGTGCTGCCCGAACTGGTGATCACCGCCGATCCGACCTTCGTGATCAGTACCGCCCTGGCCACCAGGGATTTCCAGGACGTGCACCACGACCGGGACAAGGCCGTCGCGCGCGGCTCCACGGACATCTTCGTCAACATCCTCACCGACACCGGCCTGGTGCAGCGCTTCGTCACCGACTGGGCCGGTCCGCGCGCGATCGTGAAGTCGCTCGCGCTGCGCCTGGGTGTGCCGCTGTACGCGGGGGACACGCTGACCCTCACCGGCACGGTGACCGCGCTGGAAGACGACGACATTCACATCGACGTGGTCGGCAAGGACAGCCTCGGCGATCACATCACGGCCACGGCCGTCATCGCGTTGCGGAGGGCTGATGATGACTGAGGCGGCATCGCGCAGCGATTCGATGAGGGGTGGCGGCCGGGCGACGGGTGGGCATATTTCCGGCCGCGCGGCCATCGTCGGCATCGGCGCCACCGATTTCTCCAAGGATTCCGGTCGCAGCGAACTGCGCTTGGCCGCCGAGGCGGTCAGCGCGGCGCTGGCGGACGCGGGCCTGACCGCGGCCGACGTGGACGGCCTGACCACGTTCACCATGGACACCAATACCCAGGCCGCGGTGGCAAGGGCGGCCGGGATTCCGCGGCTGACCTTCTTCAGCCATATCGGCTACGGCGGCGGCGCGGCCTGCGCCACCGTTCAGCAGGCCGCCATGGCGGTGGCCACCGGCATCGCGGACGTAGTGGTGGCCTATCGCGCGTTCAACGAGCGTTCGGTGTCGCGGTTCGGGCAGTTCTCCACGGCGCTGGCCGCCGCGCCCACCTCGTCGGGCATCGACGCGGGCTGGGCCTATCCGCAGGGGCTGGGCACACCTGCGGCGCAGGTGGCGATGGTCGCTCGGCGCTACATGCACGTCTACGGGGCCACCAGCGCGGATTTCGGACGCGTCGCGGTCGCCGACCGCAAGCACGCCGCGGTGAACCCGGCCGCCTTCTTCTACGGCAAACCGATCACGCTCGAGGATCACCAGAATTCCCGCTGGATCGCCGAGCCGCTGCATCTGCTGGACTGCTGCCAGGAGTCCGATGGTGGCGTCGCGATCGTGGTCACCAGCGTCGAGCGCGCCCGCGACCTGCCGCAGCGGCCCGCCGTGATCGCCGCGGCCGCGCAGGGCTCCGGTGCCGACCAATACGTGATGACCAGCTACTACCGGGACGCCATGACCGGTCTGCCGGAGATGGGCCTGGTCGGCGACCAGCTGTGGGCGCAGAGCGGGTTGCGTCCCGAGGACATGCAGGCCGCTATCCTCTACGACCACTTCACCCCGTTCGTCCTCATGCAGCTGGAGGAACTCGGCTTCTGCGCACGCGGCGAGGCGAAGGACTTCATCGCCGGCGGCGCCATCGAGATCGGCGGACGGCTGCCGCTGAACACCCACGGCGGACAACTCGGCGAGGCCTACATCCACGGCATGAACGGCATCGCCGAAGCCGTCCGGCAGATCCGCGGCACCTCGGTCAACCCGGTCGAGAACCTGGAGAACATCCTGGTCACCGCCGGCACCGGCGTACCGACCTCCGGCCTGGTCCTGTCCGCCCACGCCGAGTAGTCGCCGTCCTCGCGCACCTGAGCCGGATCGCTTGTCACGGCGGGTGCGAGGCGGCGCAGTGGAGGTGTCACGTGCGTCGGGAGGGCAGCACCGAGCGTTAGGTTGAGGCGGTGACGGATCGGCATCTGGTGGATGTGCACGTTCTGTTGCTGCGCGGCGAGGAGCTGCTGCTGAGCAGGCGGCGCAGCGCGGACGAGTTCGACGGACGGTGGCATCTCCCGGCGGGCAGGCTGGAGGCGGGAGAGTCGGCGACGGCTGGGGCGGTGCGGGAGGCGCGTGAGGAGACCGGGGTCGATATCGATCCGGACGACCTGAGATTCCTGCACGTCGCCCATGTGATCGCGGCCGGTCGGGAAGCACGGCTCGGGTTGTTCTTCGAGACGTCGCGGTGGGGCGGCGAGCCGGTCAACCGGGAGCCGGACAACTGCTACGAGCTGCGCTGGTTTCCGCTGGACGAGCTGCCGGACGACATCATCGAGTACCCGCTGACGGCGATTCGTGGGCGCGCCCGCGGAGCGAGGTATTCCGAACGCGGTTGGCGGTGACGAGGATCGAGCCGGCGGCATTGCTGTGCCGGGCGAGCGCTGCCGAATCGCTCAACGGGCGCGCAGGTACACCACCAGCAGGTTCGTGAGCTGATCCACGCTGGCCTGGCTGCCGGGTGTGAGATGGGTGCGGTTGCCGGTGAAACGGTCGAAGACCGCGCCCTCCAGCACAGCCACGAAGTCGGCGGCGGCGGTCTGCGGATCGGCGGAAGCCGTGGTGCGGAACAGTTCTCGTGCGTGCTCGACCGAGAACAAGCCGTGCGCGAGCCGGGCGCGCAGCTCGGGGTCCGAGCGTAGTTCCGCGAGCAGCGCGTGGCGGGCGAGCAGGTGGTTGCAGCGGTCGGCGAGGAGCCGATCGACCCACACGGCGATTGCCCGCGCGACGAGGTCGGGATCGAATGCGCCGCGGGAGTCCAGGCCGTCCGTGCCGGATGCCTCCGGGGTGGGGGTGCCGAGCCGGGCGGCGGTGAAGTCGGCGCGTGAGCGTTCGGCGATGCGGTCAGCGATGGCTTCGAGCAGTGCGCGTCTGGTGCGGAAGTAGTAGGAGCACGAACCGGCGGGCAGGTCGAGTGCGGTGTCCAGCGCGCGGTGGGTGAGTGCACGGATTCCTTTGGTCGCGATGAGGTCGATGGCGGTGTCGACGAGGAGCACGCGCCGGTCGCTTGTGGACATGATCACCTTTCCTGGCCGCCACTCGACCGGCCCTCTACAAATGTAGAGGACGAGGAGGTGTCATGGAACCCGAGGTGATCGAATGCGATGCCGACCAGGCGCGTACGGCGACGCGGTTGCAGGAGTTGCTCGATCGGCGCGGCAAGCCGATCCGGCGCCATCGCGGCGTTTACCTGCACGGCAGGCCGGGGCGCGGCAAGACGATGCTGATGAACCGATTCTTCGCCGAGGTGACCTCGGAACGTAAGCGGCGCTATCACTTTCACCAGTTCTTCGCCCGACTGCACGCCGCGGCACACGAATCCGGCTCGATCGATGCCGCGTTGGACGCGCTGCTCGGCGATGCCCTGCTGATCTGCTTCGACGAGTTCCACGTGCACGACGTCGGCGACGCGATGCTGATCGCGCGGCTGCTGGACACCTTGCTCGCCCGTCGCATCGTCTTGGTGGTGACCTCGAACTACCCCCCGCATCAGCTGCTGCCCAATCCGCTGTTCCACGACCGGTTCGTGCCGACGATCGAACGCATTCTGGCGCACATGGACGTGGTGTCGGTCGATGGTCCGATCGACTATCGCGCTCTGAGCTCCCGCAAGGATTCCCGAGCGGGATTCGCAGCCGGGCGATACATCCTGGACCCAGGCCGGTGCACGCCGCGCGGTGACCAGGCTGCGCTCTCCGGCGGCGCAGATAATTCTGATGCGGTGCGGAAGAACGACCATGCGGTCGAGATATTCATCGGCGCACGGAGATTACGCGCCATTGCCGCCGATGACGGCCTTGTCATCGACTTCGCCGACCTGTGCGGTGTCCCAACGTCCGCGGCCGATTATGTTGAACTTGCCCAACGTTATCGGTGCTGGGAAATCCGAGATGTGCCACTGCTGAACGAAGTTCCGCCGGATCAGGCGATGCGGTTGGTGAACGTGATCGATGTTCTCTATGACGCCGATTGTGAACTCACCGTGGTCGCGTCCGCGCCGCTGCACGAGTTGGTTCGGGACGTGCATGGATTGCCGGATATCTCACGTTTAGAGAGCCGACTTTGTGAATTGTCCCAACTTGCGCCAGCCGTGGCCGGGTAGTCGCCATTCCCGCGACGCACTGCGATGTCCCCACTGCAGGCGCGGTTTAAGAGGAGGAACTCCGAAGTATTCGATTCCATCCCGAGCGAACCGCCCGGCATGTAACTATGTGGCTGCTTTGTGCAGTACTCAGATGTGGTGGTAACGCAGTGACCCGGGCGCGAGCGCCGATATCGCGCGTGATCGTGCTGATCACGCTGCTGGCTCTTGCCGTCATTGCCCTGCACGGATACATCCCAGGAATTACCGAAGCGGAGCCGCAACGGCGTGCTCCGTCCGCGGTGTCGGTCGCGCTCATGCCGGTCTTGCTCACCGTATCGATGGTGATCCTGCTGGCGGGTGTGATCGCCAGCCAGCACCGCCTACCGCTTGCCATGCCCGAGCCGGAACGCGAGGCCGAGCGCCAGCAGTGGCGTCTCGGTCGCGTTGGCTCGGCGGTGCTGGGGGCGCTGGCGATGTTCGCCCTGCTGGTCGCCGCCGCGTCCGCGATCTACTTCATCGGCGCGGGCAGCTCGACCGCACCCGCGCCTCCGGCGGCGCCGGCCACCACCACCGGAGCCCCGCCGGAGTTCGGGACACCGGCGCCGACCGACCCCGGCCAGAGTTCGTCGGAACTGACCGGGATGGCGCTGGTGCTGACCGGCATAGCCGCGGCAGGGCTGGTGACGGTCGCCCTGACCGGTCTGGTCGTGGTAACGATGGCTGCCCGGCGCAAACCCGTGCCCGCACCGGGGTCCGGCGCCCAGGCGTCGCCCACCGTGGTGGACTCGCTGGCACGCGCGGCCGAGATGGGTCTTGCCGCGATGAACGCGCCCGGCCAGGACCCCCGCACCGCGATCATCGCCTGCTATGTCGCGATGGAGCGCGGCCTCGCCACCGACCGGTCCGCCGCTCCGCTGATCTCGGACACCCCGATGGAGGTGCTGGCCCGCGCGTTCGAACGAGGCGCGCTGCACGACGCGTCCGCGCGCGAGCTGGTCGCGCTCTTCGAGGAGGCCAGGTTCAGCCCGCACGCCATGCTCGAATGGCAGCGCATGCGGGCTCAGCAGCTGCTGCGCATCGTGCTCGCCGACCTGCAAGGGGAGGTGCCTGCGTGATCGATCGGGCCAGGAGCCGGCAGCTCGCGTCCAGACGCAGGGCACCCGGTCGTGCACGAGAGGACACCGCATGATCCGGTGGGCGGCCGTGATCACCTGCGTGTTCGCCGTCGCGGTTGTCGAGCTGGTGGCCGTGGAGCGAGCACGCGGGTTGCTGTTGATCGCCGCGGGTATCCCGATGGCGATGGCGATGGCCTGGCTGGTCTGGTCACTACTCGACCGCTTCGACGGCTGGGACGAACCCGAGATCGAGGATATGGACAACGGTCCGGCGGAAATGCTGCGGCGCTGGCACGCCAGGGCGCAGATGCTCGCCGACCGCGCGGACGGCACCCGCGCCGAGTGGGACCGCCACTTGCGTCCGTTGCTGGCCAAGGAGTTCGAGCTGTCCACCGGTCAGCGGATGGCGAAGAACCGCAGGGCGGTCGAGGCGGCGGGTATCCACCAATTCGGCCCCGAACTGTGGCGATGGGTGGATCCGGCCAATTCGGCGTTACGTGATCAGACCAGCAGGGCACCGGGACGCGCGGCGCTGGACGAGATCCTGAGCCGCCTGCAGAGAATGTGAAATGGGTTGAGGCAAGTGCGAGTACACAAATGACGATGCCGATGGATGTGACCGTCCAGCGCAGCGAGGCCGTGCTCCGGGAGCTGTCCCGGGTCGTGGTCGGCAAGCAGGACGAGATGCAGCTGATCATGATCGCGGTGCTGTCCGGCGGACATGTGCTGATCGAGGACCTGCCCGGACTCGGCAAGACGCTCATCGCGAGGTCGTTCGCATCAGCACTCGGGTTGCAGTTCACCCGCGTACAGTTCACCCCCGACCTGCTGCCCGCCGACCTGCTCGGGTCGACCATCTACGACATGTCCTCCGGCCGGTTCACCTTCCGGCGCGGGCCGGTGTTCACCAACGTGCTGCTCGCCGACGAGGTGAACCGCACGCCGCCGAAGACGCAGGCCGCACTGCTGGAGGCGATGGCGGAGGGGCAGGTCAGCATCGACGGCGAGACCTTCGTGCTGCCGCAGCCATTCGTCGTGCTGGCCACCGACAACCCGATCGAATACGAGGGCACCTACCCGCTGCCGGAGGCTCAGCTGGACCGGTTCGCCATCCAGCTGCGGCTGGGCTACCTGTCCGAAAAGGACGAGACCCGGATGATCCGGCGCAGGCTGGAGCGCGGCGCGCAGCAGCCGCAGGTCAACCAGGTCGTGGACGCGAACGGCCTGATGGAGATGCGGCAGTCGGTCGAATACGTGACAGTGCACCCCGACGTGGTCGGCTACGTCGTCGCGCTGGCCACGGCGACCAGGGGACATCCCCAGGTCGAGGTCGGCGCGAGCCCGCGCGCCGAACTCGACCTCGTGCAGATGTCCAGGGCGCGGGCGCTGCTGCTCGGCCGCGACTATGTGGTCCCCGAAGACGTGAAGGCGCTGGCCGTTCCGGCCATGGCGCACCGGATCACGCTGCGCCCGGAGATGTGGGTACGCCGGATTCGGGGCGAGGATGTGATCACCGAACTGTTGCGCCGTCTGCCGGTCCCGCGCGCCAGCGTGACATGAGACATCGCGACGCCAGCTCCGCGGTCGACGCCGAATTGCGGTGGCGGCCCGCACCGCTGGTCTTCATGCTGGCGGTGTGCGCGGCGGCGGCCCTGGTGCTCGCGGTCATCCTCGGCAGGTGGCAGCTGGTCGTGTTCGCCGCGCCGCTGCTCGGCGTGCTGGCCACCGCGCGGTGGCAGCAGTCCTCGACCAGGATTCAGATCGATGGCGGCGGCACGCTGCGCTGTTTCGAATCCGAGGAGGTGGAGCTCACCGTCGCCGCCTTCGTCGAGAAGGGGCATGCGCTGCTGCGACTGAAGCCGGAGAGCCTGCCCGGGCTCGGTCTCCGAATCGAGGAGGCCGTCGATTCCGGGGTCGCGCCCGCCGGGCTGCGCCTGGCGCTCACGGCGGATCGGTGGGGCCGCTACCCGGTCTCGGTGCGAGTGTCGGCGCTGAGCCCGGCGGGACTCGCGATCGCGACGGCAGTGTTGCCCGCAGGGCAGCTGTTCGTCTACCCGATCACCGATCCGCAGCGAATGCGCTTGCCGCGCACCGAGCTTCCCGAGCGGCTCGGCACCCACCTGACCCGCAGGCACGGCCCTGGCGTCGAGTACGCCGACATCCGCGCCTATGCGCCCGGCGACCAGTTGCGCATCGTGAACTGGCCGGTGAGTGCGCGGCGCGGTCGGCTCTACGTCACCGAGCGATTGACCAATCGTTCCGCGGATGTCGTCGTGCTGGTGGACACCTCGCAGCAGGCGCCAGGGCCGGCCACCGACTCGCTGGAGTTGTCGGTGCGCGGCGCGGCGCAGGTAGTGCAGTCGACGTTGCAGGCGGGCGACCGGACCGCGGTGGTGTGCCTGGGCCAGGCACCACGCTGGCTTCGGCCGGATATCGGACGCCGCCAGTTCTACCGCATCGTCGACACCGTGCTCGGCGTCGGCGATGAGCACATTTCGACCACCGGCACCCTGGCGCCGCACGCGGCCGTGCCGATCGGTGCGATCGTGGTGGCGTTCTCCACGCTGCTGGACACCCAGTTCGCGCTCGCGCTGATCGATCTGCGCAAGCGCGGGCACGTGGTGGTCGTGGTGGATGTCCTGCGCGGCACCCCGTTCCGCGAGGATCTCGACCCGATCCTGGCCAAGATGTGGCAGCTCGAGCGCGCCGCGATGTACCGGGACATGGGCACCGTCGGCGTCGACATCGTGGCGTGGCCGCTGGACGCCCGCCTGGACCAGATCATGCGGGTGCTCCCGGAGCACCGCAGAAGCGTGCGGGTGCGCCGATGACCAGATTTCTCGCCGTACTCGCCGGGCTGCTGCTGGTGGCGTCGGTGGCGCTGTTGGAGCCATGGGTCGGCGTTCCCGCCCTGATCCTCGTCGCGCTCGGCTGGTGGTACCGGCCGCTGGCGGTGTGCGCGGTGTTGTTGGCGCTCGGCGTGCTCGCGTTCGACGACGCGGGGATACTCGCCTCCGCCGCAACGGGATTGGTGGCCACGACCTATCTGCTCAATGCCGCGACGGTGACCGCGCCGCACGGGGTGGTGCCCACGACCATCCCATCCGTGGTCGGCGCGGTCGGCTTCGCGGTGGTGGCGGTCGGCGCCGGGCTGATTCCACTGCACCTCTCCTGGGTGCCCCTGGTGGCGCCGATCCTGATCGTGGTGCTGTTCGCCCTGGTGATCCAGGGTGCGGCAGCCCGTCGCGGACCCGGCGACCGCGACCTCCGGCCGTCCGGCGGAGCCTGACGCCCGCCGAATCTGCGCAATTCTGCCGGGTCGCGAGGCGGTCCGCGGGTAGATCGTCCGCGTGGTTGCCCCGCGTTCCGTGGGAGCCGGTCAGGCGGCCCGGAATCGCAGGGTGACGTCGCTGAGGACCGGTGCGTCGTCGCGGTCGGCGACGGTGGCCGCGATGGTCAGTGCGTCGTCCTCGCGCCAGATTCGGGTGCGGATCGTTTCGCCCGGGTAGAGCACGCCCGCGAATCGGGCGCGGAAACCGGTGACCCGGCTCGCGTCGGCGTCCAGCACGCTGTCGGTCGCGGTCTTGCAGACGATGCCGTAGGTGCACAGCCCATGCAGGATGGGCGCGGGAAAGCCGGCCGCGCGGGCGAATTCGGGATCGGAATGCAGCGGGTTGCGGTCCCCGCACATCCGGTAGAGCAGCGCCTGCTGCGGCAGCGTGGGCGTGGTGACGTCGAAATCCGGTGCGCGGTCGGGCAACTCGGACTTGCTGCTGGGTCCGCGCTCGCCGCCGAAGCCGCCCTCGCCCTTGGCGAAGATCGATGACCGCGCCGTCCACAGCGGCGCTCCGTCGGAACCGGTGACGGTGTGCTCCTGGACAACCACCGCCGCCGAGCCCTTGTCCCAGATCTCCGCGATCCGGCCGGTGCTGGTCGCTTTGCCCGCGGCCGGGATCGGACGGTGCACCTCGATCTCCTGGTGGCCGTGCACCACCTTCGCCAGATCGATATCGATGCCAGGAAAGCTCACCTTCGGCGGCTCGGTCTCGTGCAGCGTCGGTGCGACGGTCGCGAAGGTCGGCAGCACCTGCGGTTCCCGATCGTCGAGGTAGCGCAGTTCAGCAGGGTCGGTCCAGCGCGAACCCGCACCGAGGCCGAGCTGATAGAGCTGTACGTCCGACGGCGTCCAGGCGAATTCCCGGCTGGGCAGTTGCGCGCCGAGCGCGATCTTCGGGTCGATGGGCATCAGAACTCCTTGTGCATGATTGTGGACGAATCCGGGTCGCCTGTGCAGCGCGCGGAGGCACCGGATCTTCGGGTCGAGGACCTGCCGCCACCGATCAATCCTGCGAGCCATGACATCGGCTCTGCTCTGCTCGGTCCGCTCCACGGGACGATTTCGCCACGGCCAGATCTGGCTGGCCGTCGACTCGGCATCACCTCACGCCCCGGCGGTGGCCGCGGCGGGCTGTTCCTTCTTGCGCTCGGCGATGTCCAGCACCGCCAGATAGCCGAAGGCGATGGCGGGGCCGATGGTGGCGCCGGGACCTGCGTAGGTGTGGCCCATCACCGGGGCGCTGACATTGCCGGAGGCGTACAGGCCCTCGATGACGGTCTCGTCCTCCCGCAGCACCCGGCCCGCGGTATCGGTGACCAGGCCGCCCTTGGTGCCGAGATCGCCCGGCACCATGCGGGCCGCGTAGAACGGTCCCTGCACCAGCGCCGCCAAGCACGGGTTCGGCTTGACGGTGGGGTCGCCGTAGTACCTGTCATAGGCGCTGTCGCCGCGGTGGAAGTCCTCGTCCACGCCGGTGGCCGCGAAGCCGTTGAAACGTGCGACGGTCGCGGCCAGCTTCTGCTCCGGCACACCGATCCGGGTGGCCAGTGCGGCCAGCGTCGGCGCCTGCACGATGAGGTCGTTTTCCATCCAGCGGGACGGAAACCGCTGGCCGGGCTGCAGCCCCGCGAAGATGTACCGGTCGCGGTAGCGCTGGTCGAACACCAGCCAGGCGGGCACGTTCTCGCCGGGACCATCACCTTGGCCGTATTCGCCGCCGTACATGGTGTGCACGGCCTCGACGTAAGGAGCGGACTCATTTCCGAAACGCTCGCCGTCGGCATTCACGATGACGCAGCCGGGCAGATTGCGCTCCGCCAGGCAGAACCAGGGCCTGCCGCCCTTGAAGATGGTCGGCCCCCACCAGGCGTCGGCCATGATGTCGACGGCCGCGCCGAGTTCGAGACCGGCATTGATGCCGTCGCCGGTGTTGGCGGGCGCGCCGGTGGTCCACTCGGTGGTGATGGGCTCGCGCTGGTAGGCGTGCCGCATCTCCGCGTTGTGCTCGAAGCCGCCGCTGGCCAGCACCACGCCGTAGCGGGCGGTGAAGCGGACGGTCTCGCCCTCGTGTTCGGCCTCGACGCCGGTGACTCGATCGGCCTCGACGATCAGCCGGGTCAGCGGGGTGTTCAGCAGCAGCGGCACGTCCGCGTCCAGCAGACCCTTTCGCAGCGCGGCGGCCAGCGCCTGTCCCATGCCGAGCAGATGCTTGCCGGTGAGCCGAGCCCAGGTGGTGCGCGCGCCGACCCGCATGGCGCGCAGCATGCCACGCGGATGCCGCCGGATGAGGTTGAGTTGCTTGAAATCGGCCTGGGTGACCACGACGTTCAGCGGCGTCTTGCTGTAGGGCGGCTCCAGATTGAAGCGCTCCGCGCCGAGCACTTTGGCGTTGAACGGCTTCGGTTCGCACGAGCGTCCCGCAGCACGGCCGCCGGGTGCCTCGGGGTAGTAGTCGGAGTAGTCCGGCACCCAGCGCATCTTCAGCGGCGTGTGGTCGAGCACGAAGTCGAAGGCTTCGGCGCCGCGGTCGATGTAGGTGTCGATCCGCTCCTTGGGTACGACGTCACCGATGATGCTGTGCAGGTAGGTCCGTGCGTCCTCGCGGTCGTCGGGCCGACCGGACGCGCGCAGCGCCTTGTTGCCCGGGATCCACACGCCGCCGCCGGAGCGGGCGGTCGACCCGCCGTAGTGCGCGGCCTTTTCGATGACCACCACGCTCAGCCCGTGCTGGGCGGCGGTGAGGGCGGCGGTCATGCCGGCGGCGCCGCTGCCGACCACCACCACGTCGTATTCCCGATCATTCATGTAGAACACGTTATAGAATAGACGCGCCATTGGTCTATGTTGTGTGGCAGAAGTCTTGCTCGACGTGCTATTTGTCGAGGAAACTTGTTTCAGTTTCAGACCGGAGATAAGGACATGGGCCTCGAATGGGACCTGGCCACCGACGTTGTCGTGGTCGGATACGGCGCCGCGGGTGCGGCTGCCGCGCTGGAGGCGACCGCGGCGGGCGCGCAGGTGCTCGTGCTGGAGCGGTTCGCGGGAGGCGGTGCGTCGGCGCTGTCCGGCGGCATCATCTACGCGGGCGGCGGCACGTCGGTGCAGCGGGAGGCGGGAGTCGAGGACACTCCGGAGGCGATGTACGCGTATCTGGAGCGCGAGGTCGGCGCCGCGGTGACGCCCGAGACGCTGCGCCGGTTCGTCGATGAAAGCCCGGCACTGATCGAGTGGCTGAAGGGACACGGCGTTCCGTTCGAAGCCTCGCTGTGCCCGTACAAGACCTCCTATCCGAACGATCGCTACTACCTGTACTACTCCGGCAGCGAGATCTCCGGCGCGTTCCGGGATATCCCGGCCGCTCAGCGCGGACATCGGGTGAAGGGCAGGGGCACCTCGGGCAAGAAGCTCACCGGGCCGCTCGCCGCCGCAGCGTCGCGGCTCGGCGTGCGCGTCGAAACACTCACGCGGGTAACCCGGTTGATCACCGACGGCACCGGTGCGGTGATCGGCGTGGAATGCCGGACGTTGCGTGACGCCCCCGGCCGCGTGCGCGACCGCTACACCCGCATGGCGAATATCGCGGCCAAGCCGGGCATCTACTACCCGCCGCTGCGGCGGGCGATGGAACAGCGGTTGGCTCGGCTGGAACGCCGGTACGGCAGCACGATTCGTGTCATGGCCAGGCGCGGGGTGGTGGTCAGCGCCGGAGGGTTCATCGCCAATCGGGACATGGTGCGGCAATACGCGCCCGCCTACCGCGGCGGTCTCGCGCTCGGCACCACCGGTGACGACGGCAGCGGCATCCTGATGGCACAGCAGGCGGGCGCGGCTGTCGACCGCATGGACAATGTCTCCGCATGGCGGTTCCTCCTGCCACCGAGCTCTTTCACCGGTGCGCTGTTGGTGGACGCCTCCGGTCGCCGGGTCATCGACGAGACACGCTACGGCGCCGCGGTCGGCCACGCGCTGATCACCGAACACGGCGGCAAGGGTTGGCTGCTGGCCGACAACGCGTTGATGCGCTCCGCGATCGGGCAGATCGGCAAGCAGGGCGCTTGGTTCCAGCGCGGGCAGTTCGAGACCATGCGGCGCACCGCGATTCGCGGCGCCACGTTGGAGCAAGCCGCGACCAGGGCGGGCATCGATCCCGCCGGGCTGCGCGCGACGGTCGAGGCGCACAACACCGCGATCGAGACCGGCGCGCCCGATCCGGTGGGCAAGCCCGCCGAGTTCACCGAACCGGTCCGCACCGGCCCGTTCTGGCTGTTGGATGTGGGCATCAAACCGAGCCTGACCAATCCGTGCCCCATGCTCACCCTCGGCGGCGTCGTCGTGGACGAGCGCACCGGCGCGGTCGAATCGACCGAGGGTGAGGACATTCCGGGCCTTTTCGCGGCAGGGCGCACCGCGATCGGCATCTGCTCCGAGTCCTACGTCAGCGGTCTGTCGCTGGCCGACTGCGTCTTCTCCGGCCGCAGGGCCGGCCGGTCCGCGGCTGGCGAGCAGGTCTCGGCGCTCGATCAAGCAACTGTGGAAGGAAACTAGCGTGCTGTCCGACGCGGTACGAACCGAACTGGCCGACGAACTCGAGCGCGCCGAGCGCGAACGGGTGCCGATCGATCCGCTGATCGCCAGATATCCCGATATCGACGTGGTGGACGCCTACGAGATCCAGCTGATCAACATCCGGCGCAGGCTCGACAGCGGAGCCCGCGTGGTCGGGCACAAGGTGGGTCTGTCCTCGAAGGCCATGCAGCGGATGATGGGCGTCGACGAGCCCGACTACGGGCATCTGCTCGCGGAAATGGAAGTCTACGAGGACGTTCCGGTCGAAGCGGGCCGCTATCTGTTCCCCCGGGTCGAGGTGGAGGTCGGCTTCGTGCTCGGCGCCGACCTGCCCGGCGCGAAGTGCACCGAAGAGGACGTGCTCGCCGCCACGGTCGCCTTCGCACCCGCGATCGAGCTGATCGACTCGCGGATCAAGGACTGGAACATCGGCCTGGCCGACACCATCTCCGACAACGCGTCTTCCGCCGGTTTCGTGCTCGGCGCCCAGCGCGTCGCGCCTGCGGACGTCGACGTCAAGGCGATCGACGCGGTGCTCACCCGCAACGGCGAGGTGGTCGCCGAGGGCCGCAGCGACGCCGTGCTCGGCGATCCCGTGATAGCGGTCGCCTGGCTGGCGCGCAAGGTCGCGAGCTTCGGTGTCCGGCTGAAAGCCGGTGACATCGTGTTGCCCGGCTCGTGCACCCGCGCTATCGACGCCCGTCCGGGCGACGCATTCAACGCCGAGTTCGCCGGACTCGGTTCTGTCCGTCTGCAATTCACCTAGGGAGGCTGTCGTGTCCGCCAACGGGACCGTCACCGCCGCGATCGTCGGGTCCGGCAATATCAGTACCGATCTGCTCTACAAACTGCTGCGCTCGGCGAAGATCCAGCCACGCTGGATGATCGGGATCGACCCGGACAGCGAAGGTCTGAAGCGGGCCCGCGGGCTGGGGCTGGAGACCTCGCACGAGGGCGTCGACTGGCTGCTCGGACAGTCCGAACTGCCGGACCTGATCTTCGAGGCCACCTCGGCGTACGTGCACCGCGCCGCCGCACCGCGCTATGCCGAAGCGGGCATCCGCGCCGTCGATCTCACACCCGCCGCCGTCGGGCCCGCCGTCGTGCCGCCGGTGAACCTCGTCGGCGCCAACCTCGAGGCGCCGAACGTCAACATGATCACCTGCGGCGGACAGGCGACCATCCCCATCGTCGCCGCGGTGTCGCGGGTCGTCCCGGTGCCGTATGCGGAGATCGTCGCGTCGGTGTCATCGGTCTCCGCGGGACCGGGCACCCGCGCGAATATCGATGAGTTCACCAAGACCACCAGCCGCGGCGTGGAAACCATCGGCGGGGCGCAGCGCGGCAAGGCGATCATCATCCTGAACCCGGCCGAGCCGCCGATGATCATGCGCGACACCATCTTCTGCGCCATCCCCGAGGACGCCGACACCGACGCGATCGCCGACTCCATCCACCGGATGGTCGCCGACATCCAGCAGTACGTGCCCGGCTACCGGCTGCTCAACGAGCCGCAGTTCGACAAGCCGTCGGTGGTGTCCAGTGGCATGGCCAAGGTCTCGGTGTTCGTCGAAGTGGAGGGCGCTGGCGACTTCCTGCCGCCGTACGCGGGCAACCTCGACATCATGACCGCCGCCGCGACGCAGGTGGGCGAGGTCATCGCCGAACAAATCGTCTCGGCCCGGGTGTAAGGAGCTTTCGACATGGCCTATTCAGCAGAACTCGACATCCGCGTCACCGATACCTCGCTGCGCGACGGATCGCATCACAAGCGCCACCAGTTCACCGCCACCGAGGTCCGCGACATCGTGGCCGCGCTGGACGGCGCGGGCGTGCCGGTGATCGAGGTGACCCACGGCGACGGACTCGGGGGCTCCTCGTTCAACTACGGCTTCTCCAAGACGCCGGAACAGGAACTGGTCACCATCGCCGCCGAGACGGCCAAGCGGGCGAAGATCGCCGTGCTGATGCTGCCGGGCGTCGGCGTGAAGGAAGACATCAAGATCTCCCAGGACAACGGCGCGTCCATCTGCCGCATCGCTACCCACTGCACCGAAGCCGACGTGTCGATCCAGCACTTCGGCCTCGCACGCGAACTCGGGCTGGAGACGGTCGGCTTCCTGATGATGTCGCATACCCAGCCGCCGGAGGTGCTGGCCGAGCAGGCGCGCATCATGGCCGACGCGGGTTGCCAGTGTGTCTATATCGTCGACTCCGCCGGAGCATTGGTCCTGGAGCAGGTTTCCGACCGGGTCGCCGCGCTGGTCGCCGAACTCGGCGGGGACGCTCGAGTCGGTTTCCACGGTCATGAGAACCTCGATCTGGCCGTCGCCAACTCGGTCTACGCCATCCGCGCCGGCGCCACCCAGATCGACGGCAGCGCACGTCGTTTCGGTGCGGGCGCGGGCAATACGCCGGTCGAAGCGCTGGTCGGCGTGTGCGACAAGCTGGGCATCACGACCGGCATCGACTTCTTCGCCATCGCCGACGCCGCCGAAGACGTGGTCCGGCCCGCGATGCCCCAGGAATGCCTGCTGGACCGCCAAGCCCTGATGATGGGCTACGCGGGCGTCTACTCCAGCTTCCTCAAGCACGCCGAACGCCAAGCCGAGCGCTACGGCGTCTCGGCCGCCGAAATGCTCGTCCGCGCGGGCAAGCGCAAACTCGTCGGCGGCCAGGAAGACCAGCTCATCGACATCGCCCTGGAACTGCAGCGGGAGAAGGCGACAGTCTCCGCCTGACCGGCGAACCGCATGGCCGCGAACGGAAGCCACCGTTCGCGGCCGGTTTACGTCTGACCTCGGGCTGCCCGCGTCACGAGATCAGCACCACAGCGGCTCACAGCGCAGTCCACGTCCAGGGACGAGGCACTTGCCCTCGCAGGCATTCGATCCTGTGCTTCGCATGCTGAGCGGCAGCGCGGGAGTCCTCTGCTCGGGCCACGGCAAACCCCAGCCAGCGCAACTCCTGGATGTCGGCCAGCAGCCGGAAGTGGGGCCAGGAGGTGACGTCGTATCCGCCGTAAGCGGAGACGAAGGAACGGTAATCGTCCTCGAAGATGCGATTGAAGTCTGTGTAGTCGACTGCGAGTTGGATGAGATCCCATTCGCGTAGGCCGAGCGAGACCTTGTCGAGGTCCAGCACTCTTGGGACGCCGGAGGAGGGCACTACCAGGTTGCCTTGCCAGGCGTCGCCGTGGATCACAGTGAGTGGATCGGGCTTCGGCAGTGTGTCGTATCGCGTGCGCAATTCATTGTGATGGTGGAGTAGCCATTCCCTGTCGTCCTCGTCGAGTGTGCTCGACAGTGCAAGTCGGTTGCAGAGACCGGTGAACGGATCGTATGTGGGAAGTTCGAGTTCAGGCGGTGGTGACAAGGCGTGCAGGTTGCGCAGCATCGAGCCGAGTTCCTCTGGCGTTGCAGGCCTGTGGTCTGGGATGCGGTGCCACCAGGTGACGGGGCGGTCATGAACCACTACCGTTTGTGGCAGGAAAGCCATCGGTTCGACTGCCGGTATTCCAGAGTCATTGAGCCACTGAGCGATACGTACCTCACGTATCGCCGCTTCGAGGCTGCTCGGTGCGCCGATTCTGGCGACGATCCCTCCGGCCAAACGGTAGATCGCATGTGAGCCGTCGCGGATCAGTTCTGCGCCAGCAAGTTCGAGTCCGCTTGCTGTCGCTGCCCCCGCCAAGATCTCGTCCGTGGAGATGGTTGCGCGTGTCGAATTCATGGTGACTCCATCGCAGACGAATTGGCGATGGCATCGTGCAGCACGGCTACGGCGCTGATACGCCGACGTGGCGCGGTTGCGGCGGCCAGTGCGCGGAGTTCGTTCCTGATGCGGGATGAGCTGAAGGTCGAGGCATGTTCGACCGCTTGGAGCCCTATCGCCGATGCCTCTCTGGGGTCGTCGAGTTCCATGGTGAGCGTCGCCAACCGGGTGAGAGAGAAAGTGCGCGAACGAGGGTAGTCCGGTCCCTGAAGCGCCACAGCTTCTCGAATGCGTTGTGCGGCTGGTTCTATGCGCCTCCGAGCCCTCGCGACAGAAATCAAAGCTTTGCCGGTACTGCCGAGGTGTTCGGCTCGGTCGTAGTAGCAGAGCCACGGCGCGTCGGTCTCTGGCCTGCGCTCCGCGAGATGCTCATCGGACCGTTGGACTTCGCTGAGGGCTTCGTCGATGCGACCTATCGCGCCGAGGAACTGGGCGCGGAGCGCGCTGAGCATCGCTCGAGCGGTCGCGGAGAGGCGATCGGAACGGACCCGCGCGAGTTCTATAAGCGACAGAGCGCCGTCGGCATTGCCGACGTAAGCAGTCTTCCGTGCGAGGTCTGCTAACACGCTGGCACGCAATTCCCATGATCCGGCGGCGTCGGCGCACCACAGCGCGAGTCGGAAGCGCCGCTCGGCCAGTTGGATGTCGCCGCCGTCAAAAGCCGCGTACCCCGCGACACTGCTCAGGTTGCCGATGGCTTCTAGCAGAGCGCGGCGGGTAACAGGCTCCGCTCGTCCATCCAGCAGCCGGAGAACCTGCCCGAGCTGTTTACCCGCGGCGACACTGACTGAGCCGCCACCACGCAGATTCTCTGCCGATGCGACTGCTCTGGTGGTGTCCTCGATCGCCTTGACTTCGCTCCAACCGACCCGCTCAACGGGTTTGCCGTCCGAGGGCCTGCGGTCGATACAGAGGAAAGGGTTGGCGTTGGGATCGAACGGGCTGAACAGATCTACGGCCAGAGTGCTGTCGGGCTGCCTTGTGGACGCGCGTCGGCGCCGCGACGGTACAAAGCCGAGTTCGGCGTCCGTGGACTGCAGTACCGCGCGAAAGGCCTCGCGATAGTTCGCATTCGGCCATCGGACGATGCCTCGTTCGTATCGTGCGATGGTGTGCGAATCGAGCTCTCGCCGTTGACCATGCATTCGCCACAGGTATTTGTTGACCGCCTCGGCGAACTCGGCACGGCTCATCGGTCGACCGGGATCAATTTGTGACGGCATCGCCTCACGTCGCCGCTGGAACTGCACGTTCGGTGGCATGCGGCCCCCTCATCAGCGTTTATCGACTCAGTCTAGCCAGTGGCGTCGGCTATCGACCGGATCTCGGTGTGTCTGCCCCGTAACTTGCCCTCCTTTCGCCCTGCGCAGTGCCCGAATCTGAGAGCGCCGTTTCGTACCAGGCCGACGGCGAGCTCGGACGTCGGCGAATACACAACGTCTTGATCAGGGGGTTGAGCCCATGCTCCACCGAACGCGCCTGACTGTGCAGGCGATCAACGAACGACTCATGCGTGAGCGACAGTTCGCGAAGGAGAATGGTTGCCCCACAACTGAACTAGCGCAGATTGGATACTGGGGCGCGGGACCTTGGAGTTGTTGTGCGGACCCCGGCGCGATGACTGTCGAGCAGGCCCATCGCGCCATGCAGGTGCACCTGGAATGCCTGGTAGAAGTCTGCCGGGTGCGGCGGAGGGCACGGCGGACGTTGGTGGCGGCTGGCCGCATGGTTCTCGATGAGCGTGCCGTCTGGTTTCCTGATGACTACGAGTGAGGGTGACTCTCCCGGCAGGTGGGCCGCGCGGTACCAGTCGTATGGATTGCACGGCGCGCACGCCACCGCACCGGGATTCGTCGTGTTACCGCTGGTCGGGGCGCTGTCGGTGGTCAATACGCCGGGTGAGTTCGGCGTGCGGGTGCTGGCGGAACTCGAAGGGCGGGGCCGACCCGGCCCAGTGTTGGCGCGGCGTCGGCCCGCTCGCTGCGCGTTCCTGGTGATCTACGACGGCGCGTTGGAAACGGTCGTGTCGTCGTGCCTGGAGCGCCGTGGTGTCTGCGTCGGGCCGCACCGCAGCAATGTCATCCTGCCAACTGGATTCGGTCCGGTGACGAAGGAGAACCGTTACTGGTTGCGTCCGCCTAATGGCGAGCCGCTCCCGCCGCTATCGGCGATTGTCGAGGCGGTGGTCGACTGCCTTTGACGAAGGACAGCGCCCACCTACGCGGCTGACTGGGCAGCTCCTCGCCGGTCACGCGGGTGCGAGAACACGGGTGACGAAGGACAGAACATCCGGCCAGGCGGCCTCGACGATCCCGCCGTGATCGGCGTCGTAGGTGCGGAACTCGTATTGCGTTCCAGCGTCCTTGAATTGGGCGAGCAGCACATGCGTGATCGGGATGGGAACGTCCCGGTCGGCGGATCCGTGTGCGATGAACAGCGGCTGGCGGTATCCGGAGGTCGGCACCTGCATGTATCGGGTGATGGCGTCAGCCAAGGGGCTGCCCGCTACCGGCCGGTTGAGCATCGAACCGACCGTGATACCGGCGACCGCTGCCTTCCATTCGGGTTCGCACCGGCGGTCGATGCGAGCGAGCGCGTCCGCCCCGGTGGGTGTCAGTACGGCCGCCACGGCCTCGGGCGCACCGAGCCGCACCCCGTCCAGCACGGCGGCGAACGTCGCGGTGAGGCCGTCGAAGCCGGATACCGTGGGCACATAAGGCCCGGCCAGCGTGAATATCTTCTCGATGTTGGATGGGGGCGCGAATGCCGCGGTGCCGCGGAAGTCGAGTTCGGGAGCGTAGCGGTCGGCGATATTGCCCGTGTTGAGCGCGGCGTGGCCGCCCTGCGAGACTCCGGCCACCGCCCATCTCTGCGCGAGCGCGGGTTCGGCGCGGCGGGCGGCGCGCACCAGGTCGACGGTCGCCGTGGCTTCGGTGCGCGACTGCAGATACGGATGGACGGTGGCCGCGCCCGGACCAAGGCCGACATAGTCCGGCGCGACGACCGCGTAGCCCCGATCGAGCAGCCGTCGTACGTGCGGTGCGTCGGCCTTCGCGTTCGTGCTGATCCCGCAGGTAGGTCCGAGGCCAGTGGTTCCGTGCGTCCATGCGACAACTGGCCACCCGTCCGCCGGCGGGGTTCCGTCCGGCGTGGCGAGAATGCCGGTTGCCCTCGTCGGCGCGCCGGTCGGCCCCTCGGTGACGTACTCGATGAAGCGGGCCGATTCGATACCGCCCCACCCGGCGGCGAATCCGTGTGAACTGACCACCGAACCCAGTTCCATTGTCGCGGCGGCGGTCTGGTCGATCTCGTCGGCATGTGCGGTCGAGACCGCCGCTGTCGCGGATAGCACGGCGAGCGAGCAGAGCGTGGCGGCCATCGAGCGTATGCGACGTACCTTCGGGATCATGGGCGCACGGACGATCCACTTGGCGAACATTGGCGTTCCTTCGCTGACCCGACCCTAGTTTCTGTAGCCAAGCTATGTACTGGGTGTGCGATACACAACCCGGTCGAATTGGGGGCGCGCAACTCGGTCGCGCTAGGTTGCATGCCCGACCAGCGTAGCGAATCCCATTCATCTGCAAGAAGATTCAGCCAATTGCCGTGGCAGTCACGATCTCCATATGCGCTACGTAGGCGTGGACTGCGATCATGGTTCCTCGCTTCCGGCCGGTCGGCGCCACTGGTCAGGAACGCGTCCGACGCTACGGCGTCACCGGCGCCGACGAGCTCGGATGTCTCGCTCGCCCTGATTGTTCTCGTCAGCGCGTGCTCGTACGCGATCCCCAACCGATTTCCGGATGATCTAGGCTCCCTGTTCGCTCAATTCCGCGAGGATCCGGCGTAGCTGAGTTGTGCGCTCGACAGGCGCCCGCGACTTCATAAGCCGCAGGTAGAACGCGTATTGTCCGGTGCGGTCGAGTTGGTCGAAGCTGCTTCGGGCGCGGGGGTTCTCGGTCAAAGCGGAGGTCAGATCGGCGGGGCAGGTGGCCGTGCGCTGGGGCTCGTAGGCGGCAGACCAGCGGCCGTCGGATTGTGCCGCGGCGATGGCGGCGAAACCGGAGGAGCGCATGCGCCCCGAGGCGATGAGGGCTTGAGCTTTGGCGACGTTCACCTGCGACCACGGGCTCTTCGGGCGGCGGGGGGAGTAGCGCTGGAGGTAGTGATCGGCGTCGAGGCTGCGACGGTGACTGTCGATCCAACCGAAGCACAGTGCGCCGTCGAGAGCCTCGGTGATGGTGATCGTCGTACCCGCCGCACTCTTCTTGGCGATCTTCAGCCAGACGCCGGTCCTGCGGTCGTGGTTGGCGTCGAGCCATCCCTCCCACTGGGTGTGGTCGGCGCAGGCGAGGATTTCGGTGCCATCGAACTGGTCCATGGTGGTCTCCCGGGGTCGCGGTGCTGGTGCTAAAGCCCATCCTCGACCTTGAAGTGCTCATCAATTGAGCACTTTGTCCTGAAAGGCCTCGGAGTTGCCCCCGCGGCACCGGGCAACTCTCATATCCAGACTCACCTGCCGCGTACTGCACCTCGCTGAGCTCTCAACGAAAGTACAGTTGTCAGTACAGTGACCCTGCTCAGCTCCCTAGGGATGGTATGGCGTGGACCGCGATCGACTTGGATGACGAACTCGTCTTCGAGGTGGCCAAGGTGCTGGGCACTGGTACTACCACGGATACGGTCAACACAGCACTTCGTGAAGTTCTCGGCACGCATCGCCGCGCGCTCGCACTGACCCGTCTACAGGACGCGGTCATCGAGGGCGCATTCAGCCTGGAGATCTTGGAAGACAAGCGGAATCGCCGACGATAACCGGATTCCGGCTCACAGCACGACGATGTCGAGCATGCTTTCGAGGCCGCGGAAGTCCTCACCGTTGCGGGTAAACAGCGGTAGCCCGCGGGCGGAAGCTATTGCCGCGATGAGGAGGTCCATCCGGCGGGGGCGTGGGTCGCGCTTGGCGGCTATCGTCAGCGCCACCAGCGAGCCATACCTTGTCGCGGCATCCCCATCGAACGGTAGCGGATCGAACTCAACTATGGCGGCGCCCAGTTGTTCGGTCCGCGACGCTCGGATGGCGGCGCTCTTGGCCATGGCTACGCCCTGATTCAGCTCGGCCAGTGTGATAGCGGTGATCTCCGGTGCCGCAGGTAGCGACTCCGGGGGCAGCAGAGGAAGGTCGATGTAGGTGCACGTGTCGAGCACGCCGGACGGATGACGCTTCGTCATCGGCGTGACGCCCAGGCGTCATCGTCACCGACGCGATCCTCGGTACCGAAGAATTCATCGGCCTCCTGACGCATCAGCGCGTAGTCGACCCGAGGTAGCTTGCGATGCCGCTCTACGAGTTCTTCAGCGGTCAGCCGCCGCCGTCGCGACACCGGTCGCAATTCGGCGACCTCGACGCCGTTCCGCGTCACCCGAAACGTCTCGCCGGATTCCACCTCGTCCATGACGGCGGCAGAGTTGTTCCGGAACTCTCGCTGTGTGATCACCTTCATCAGGTGATTGTAGCCCCATGTAGCCCCAGTGGCTACGAGGGTCTCACAGCCAGGTGTCGAGGGTGGTTGTGGTGAGGAAGTGTTCCAGGTCGGCGCGCCAAGGGGCCGGGGTGGTCTTCTCGGGTTCGATGGCGGTGTATTGGCCGCGGTAGAACAGCAAGGGGCGGCCCGTCGTGGTCGATTCGGAGAGGGTTTGGACTCGGCCGATCACGATGTAGTGGTCGCCGCCGTCGATGACGCTGTCGACTTTGCACTGGATGGTGGCCAGGGCGTCGTCCAGGACGGGAAGCTCCAGGTCGGAGGTGTGCCAGTCGGTGCCCGCGAACTTGTCGGGTTCGCGGGAGCCGAAGCGGGCGCACAGTTCGCGCTGCTGTTCGGCGAGGACGTTCACGCAGAAGCGTCCGGTTTTCTCGATCGCCGCCCAGGACCGGGAAGCCTTGGTGGGGCAGAACAGCACCAGCGGCGGTTCGAGGGAGAGGGCGGCGAACGACTGGCAGGCGAAGCCGATCGGGGCCTGGTCGCCGTCGAAGGTGGTGATCACGGTGATGCCGGTGCAGAACTGCCCGAGCACGTTCCGGAACTGCCGTGGGTCGATCTCGGGTCCGTCCGAGGTCATCGTTTCGCTCGCCCTCTCGGTCACTGCTGCCGCTGCCCGATGGTGAAGTCGTGACCCCACAGGCTCACCGCGGTGGATTCCCGTGCGATCCAGTCGTGGTCGTCCACTTCCAAACCCTCGCAACCGAATTCGACGTCGAACCCGCCCGGCGTCTTCATGTAGAAGGAGAGCATCTTGTCGTTGACGTGCCGTCCGAGCGTCGCGGACATCGTGACCTTCTTGCGCAGCGCTCGGTCCAGGCACAGCCCGACGTCGTCGGCGTTCTCCACCTCGAGCATCAGATGCACGATGCCGCTCGGCGTGGGCATGGGCAGGAACGCCAGCGAGTGGTGGCGCGGGTTGCAGCCGAAGAAGCGCAGCCAGGCGGGTTCGCCGTCGGCCGGGCGTCCGACCAGCTGCGGTGGCAGCCGCATCGAGTCGCGCAGCCGGAAGCCGAGGACGTCGCGGTAGAACTCCAGTGCTGCCTTGTCGTCCTTGGTGCTGAGCACCACGTGCCCGAGCCCCTGCTCCTCGGTGACGAACCTGTGCCCGTAGGGGCTGACCACCCGCCGATGCTCGAGCGCGGCACCGTGGAACGCCTCGAGCGTGTTGCCGGAGGGGTCGTCGAACCGGATCAGCTCATAGACCCGGCGATCGGCGAGTTCCGCGGCGGTGCCCTCCTTATAGGGCACACCGGCCGCGTCCAGCCGGGTGCGAATGTCTTGCAGCTCCGCGGCATCGGCGGTTTCCCAGCCCGAGATCTGCAGCTGATCCGTCTCGCCGGGGACGATCACCAGCCGGGCCGGGAACTCGTCCATGCGCAAATACAGCGCCTCGGGATCAGCGCCTTTGCCCTCGACCATGCCGAGGACCTTCAGCCCGTACTCCCGCCAGGCGGCCATGTCGGTCGCCTCGATACGCAGATACCCCAGTGAGCGGATTCCCATCACTTCTCCTTGACGCCTGCGAGGAAATCAATGGCCAGACGGTTGAACTCGTGGAATTTCTCCAGCTGTGCCCAGTGCCCGCACCCGCCGAAGACGTGCAACTGCGCGCGCGGGATCAGCTTGGTCGCCACCAGCGCGCCGTCGAGCGGGTTGACCCGGTCCTCGCGACCCCAGATCAGCAGCACCGGCTGACGCAGCTTATAGGCGTCGCGCCAGAGCATCCCTTTCTCGAAGTCCGCGCTCGCGAACGACTTACCCATGGCGCGGGTCGCGGCCAGCGCCTCCGGCGTGCTCGCCGATGCGAACCGCTCGTCGATCAGCTCGTCGGTGATCAGCGACTGGTCGAAGACCATGATGCGCAGGAACGCCTCCAGGTTCTCCCTGGTCGGCTCGTAGTTGAACTTGGCGAGCAGCTTCACGCCCTCGGTCGGGTCGGGCGCGAACAGGTTGGTGCTCAGCCCGCCCGGGCCCATCAGGATCAGCTTTCCGGCCCGCTCCGGGTAGTCGAGCGCGAACCGCACCGCGGCGCCGCCACCGAGCGAATTGCCCAGTAGGTGCACCCGCGAGGTGATCTGTAGATGGTCGAGCAAGTCCTTCAGCGCGGAAGCGCTGTGCACGAAGTACTGCGGATGCTCGGTCGGCTTGTCCGAGCGGCCGTATCCCGGCTGGTCCACTGCCAGCACATGGAAATGCTCCGCCAGCACCGGGATGTTGCGGGCGAAGTTCGACCACGAGGACGCGCCCGGCCCACCGCCGTGCAGCAGGATGATCGTCGGCCCATTGCCCACGCCCGCCTCGTGATAGTGCAGCCGTAGGCCGGGTCGCACCTGCGCGAAGCGGGAGGACGATTCGGCGGTGAGTTCCACGGTCGAGGTCACGGTCACCTCCTACACCATGCCGTCGGTGACCGGGAGCCCGAACTCGTGCGTGCCGTACATCAGGTACGCGCGCTCGGGATCGTTGGCCGCGTGCACCCGTCCGGCATGGGCATCGCGCCAGAAGCGTTGCAACGGAGTGTCGTTCGCGAGTGCGGTGGCACCGGAGCTCTCGAACAGCTTGTCGATGGCGGCGATCGAGCGGCCGGTGGCCCGCACCTGATCACGCCGGGCCCGCACGCGCAGGTCGAACGGAATCTCCTTGCCCGCCACCAGCAGTGCGTATTCGTCGGCCACGTTGCCCGACAGCTGCCGCCAGGCCGCATCGATGTCGCTGGCGGCCTCCGCGATCCGCACCTTGGCGAACGGGTCGTCCTTGGCCTTCTCGCCCGCGTAGGCCGCTCGCACGCGCTTGCCCTGATGCTCGACGTGCGCCTCGTAGGCGCCGTAGGCCATGCCGACGATCGGGGTGGAGATGGTGGTGGGATGGATGGTGCCCCAGGGCATCTTGTAGACCGGATCGGTGTTCTGTTCCAGTCCAGGCGATTTCAGTTCGCTCATGGCGCGGAAGCTCAGGAACCGATGGGACGGCACGAAGACGTCCTTGACCACGACAGTATTGGAACCGGTGCCGCGCAGGCCGACCACGTTCCAGACGTCATCGATGCGGTAGTCGTCGCGCGGGATGAGGAAGCTGCCGAAGTCGACCGGCTTGCCGTCCTTGATCACCGGGCCGCCGAGCACCGCCCAGGTGGCGTGATCGCACCCGGACGACCAAGCCCACGCGCCATTGACGATGTAGCCGCCGTCGACGACCGTGCCCGCACCCATCGGCGCGTAAGAGGAGGAGATCCGCACCTCGGTGTCCTCGCCCCAGACGTCTTCCTGCGCCTGCTGCGCGAACAGCGCCAGATGCCAATTGTGCACGCCCACAATGCCTGCCACCCACCCGGTGGAGCCGCACGCGCTGGCGATCTTGCGCACGGTGTCGTAGAAGACCACCGGATCGGCGGCGTGACCGCCCCACTGCTTCGGCTGGAGCAACCGGAAGAAGCCGGTCTCCTGCAACGCCTTCATGGATTCGTCGGGGATGCGCCGCAGGTCCTCGGCCTCCTGCGCGCGTTCGCGCAGCGTAGGCAACAGCGCTTCGACCCGTTCGGTCACTTCTTGCGTCATCTCGGGACCCGCTCCTGCCTGGTCGATTGATAACCGATAGTCATTTGCCTCTGAGACTAGAACAGGTTCCTATTTCTGTCGAGAACTCGGGTTCACCCTCGGTCGGACTTGCGCTCATGCAGGAAGTGCGGCGTATCGCTGGCGTCGAGGGCGTCAGTTTTGTAACGTGTTCTAGTACAGAAGGAGGAGGAATCGCGATGGCAATTACCCCACAGGGGAGTGCGAGGGTCCGGGAGCTGGATGTCGGCACCGCACCTACCCGGTATGCGCGGGGATGGCATTGCCTGGGTTTGGCCAAGACGTTCCGGGATGGCAAGCCGCACGCGGTGAATGTGTTCGGCACCAAACTCGTCGTCTGGGCCGACAGCAGCGGTGAACTGCGAGTACTCGACGCCTATTGCAGGCACATGGGCGGCGACCTGAGCATGGGCGAGGTCAAAGGTGACGACATCGCCTGCCCGTTCCACGACTGGCGCTGGTCGGGAACCAGCGGCAAGTGCACCGCGATTCCGTACGCGCGCCGGGTGCCGCCATTGGCGCGCACCAGGAGGTGGATAACGCTGGAGCGCAATGGTCAGCTGTTCGTCTGGCACGACGTCGAGGGCAGCCAGCCGCCGCCCGAGGTGACCATTCCGTACATCAAGGGCCCCTACACCGACGCCGACGGCAACCCCACCGAGGAACTCGACAGCGGGTGGACCGACTGGACCTGGAACTCGATGCTGATCGAGGGCGCCAACTGCCGCGAGATCATCGACAACGTGGTCGACATGGCCCACTTCTTCTACATCCATTTCGCCTTTCCGACGTACTTCAAGAACGTCTTCGAGGGTCACATCGCCACCCAGTTCCTGGAGACCAAGGGCAGGCCGGACATCGGCATGGCCTCCAAGTACAGCGGCGATACGCTGCTGAAGTCCGAGGCCTCGTACTACGGCCCCTCGTACATGATCAACCCGCTGATCAATATCTACAGCGGTTACGAGGTCAAGAGCGTGCTGATCAACTGCCATTACCCGGTTACCCAGGACTCCTTCGTCCTGCAATGGGGGATCACGCTGGAGAAGCCGCAGGGCGTAGACGGCGAGATGGCCGATCGGCTGGCGGAGAAGATGACCGAGGGCATCAGCGTCGGCTTCCTGCAGGACGTCGAGATCTGGAAGCACAAGTCGAAGGTGGAAAACCCGCTGCTGTGCGAGGAGGACGGGCCGGTCTACCAGCTGCGTCGCTGGTACGACCAGTTCTATGTCGACCTGGCCGACGTCACCGAGAAGATGACCCAGCGTTTCGAGTTCGAGGTGGACACCACCAAGGCCAACGAGGCGTGGGAGGCCGAGGTCGCCGAGAACCTGCGGCGCAAGCGCGAGGCCGAGGAAGCCGAGGCGGGGGTCTGATGGCCGCAACCTGGGCGAAGGCACCCGATTTCGCAGGCCAGCCCAGTCGGCGAGCCGAGGTGCGCGCCCAGACCGTGGCCGACAAACAGCGGTATCTGGAGGACGGCCTGACCCCATTGCGGTGTCTGACTTGCCGGAGTCAGGTGCTGGTGCGCAAAAGCAGCTCGCATCAGACGTCCGTGCAGTGGACCGGCGACCCGGCCGAGCACTGCCCGGTCTTCGCCGAGCTGAACGCGAGCGGCTACGGGCCGGGTCGCCCGGATACCTGCCCGAACCTGGAGCGCACCATCGCCTGGGCCGTGCACGAGGGCGTGCTCGAAATCCCTGAATAGGTGCGGTGTTCGGGCGGACCATCTGCCGCGCCGATCGCTGTGGCGGCGACCGTGCTGTCGCGGCCGCGCCGCGATCGGGCTACGTTGACCGGAACTACAAAGACCTTCGTGCCGGATCGGAGCGGTCCGATCCGGCGCCGCAGGAGGGAGTTTCCGCGATGCTGGTGCGCCATCTGGACTGCGCGACGATGTGCCCGGTCGGCGGGCGCGCGCTGCTCGGCAGTGGTGGGCTGCTGACCGGCGCGCTGGTCGGCCACTGCCTGCTCGTCGAGACCGGCGACGGACTGGTATTGGTGGACACCGGGTTCGGCATGGGCGACGTGCTCGATCGGAGCCGGCTCGGCTTCGGCACCGCCCAGCTGCTGCGGCCGCGGTTACGTCCGGAGCTCACCGCGCTGCATCAGATTCGCGCGCTCGGCTATCGGTGCGAGGACGTTCGCCACATCGTGCTCACCCACCTCGATCTCGATCACGCGGGCGGGTTGTCCGATTTCCCCGACGCCACCGTGCACGTCTTCGCCGACGAACTCGACGCGGCGACGCAGCGGCCGACGGCTGGCGAGCGCCGCCGCTACCAGCCGCGCCAATGGGAGCACGGGCCACGCTGGCTCGCCCACGAAACCGGTGCGGACTCGTGGTTCGGCTTCACGGCGGTGCCGGTGCTCGAGGACATCCTGATGATTCCACTGATCGGGCACACCCGAGGGCACAGCGGCGTCGCGATCCGGCAGAGCGACGGCTGGCTGCTGCATTGCGGCGACGCCTATTTCCACCACCGGCAGCTCGAGTCGGTGAAGGCGCGCCCGCCCGTCGGGCTCGGGATCTTCGAGGTGCTCATGGGCGCGGTGGGGCAGGCGCGGGTGGAGAATCTGGAGCGGCTGCGTACGCTGCGCGCCGAACACGGCGACCGGGTGCGGATGTTCTGCGCGCACGATCCGCACGAACTCGCCGCGTTCGCCGCGGCGCCCGTGCGCTGAATCCGATCAGTCCAGCCGGAAATCCGCGAAGTCGAAACCCGGCGCGACTATGCAGCTGACCAGAACATAGTCCGTTCCCGCCGGCCGGGCCGCCTGGCTGACACCGCCCGGCACCACGGCCTGGAGTACCTGACCATGCTCCAGGTCGGGACCGAGGATCACTTCTTCGCCGCCGATATTCAGCGCCAGCGGCCCGCCGCGATGCCAGAGCCACAGCTCGTCGGAGCGCACGGTGTGCGGCGCCGACTGCTCACCCGGCTGCAAGAGGAAGTAGATCGCTGTCGCGCTCGCCCGCCGTCCCTCGTATCCCTCGGGCGTGAATTCGACAGGGCTGCGCCAAGTTTGGCGGTACCAGCCGCCCTCCGGGTGGGGTGCGAGATCGAGTGCGACGGCGAGCGGAGGTCGATTGTCGGTCATCGTTCGACTATGCCCGATGCCGTGCCTGTTCTCCGGTTTCCTCGATGCGCCAGGTGATTCCGAACGGCGCCAGCGCGTCGAGGAACTCGGCCGCGTCGAACGCTTCGGCGGCAGCGAGCGCACCAGGCGCCGCGGCGCCCCCGGCCAGCCGGACCGCGGTTTCCACCGCCATCAGCGCCGAGTCGCGGTAGGAATCGACGCCGCTCACCACGCCGCGAACCGTGCGCCCGTCCGTCCCGGACGCGTCCACCACGAGGTCGTAGCGCAGATCCGAGCCGGGCTCGTCGGGCAGCGCGTCGATGAGTTCGGCGGTGAACCCGCTGAGCGTGTCGAGGATCGATGTGGCGAGGACGCCCTCGACGTAGGAGACGTCCGAGTGCCGGGGAATGGTCAGGACCGGCGGCTGTGGGAATTTCGCGACGGCGGTCGGTTCGGTGTCGCCAGGAAAGGTCATCTTGTCGTGGCGCGCCGCTGCGCCGGTGCGCAATTCGCCATCGGCGTAGTGCCAGCCGCCGCCGCGAAACCAGTCCAGGCTGGCGAAAACCGTCTCGGCGCTGCCCTTGGAACCGTTGCCGCCGCTCTTGCTGAGGTGGCTCAGCACCACGTCGGCCGGTCCGGTGACTCGGCGAGTGGTGAGGTAGCCGAGCAGGTCGCCGGGCAGATTGCTGTCGGTGATGCCGGAAATCACGGTGACGCCCGCCGCCGCGGCCTTCGGTCCGAACTCGTCGAAGACCCGCTTCAGGAACAATTGCTCGCCGGACATGTCGGTGTAGTGCGCGCCCGCGTCGATGGCTGCCGCGAGCGCGGCGGGGCCGTGGTTCACGTAGGCGGGCAGGCTGCTGATCACCGCGTCGGCGCCGGTGAACGCCGCGACGAGGGCGGCGCGGTCGGTCAGGTGCGCGACCCGCACTTCGAACTCCGGCAGGCCCGCGGCAGTGGCGGCGGCGCGGATCCGATCGGCGTCGCGGCCGACCAGAATCGGGGTGAGGCCGCGGCGGTGCAGTTCGGTGAGCAGGTAGCCGCCAGTGTGGCCGGTGGCGCCGTAGACGGCGATCGTCGGAGCGGATGCGGTGGCTTCGGTCGATGTCATGGTTGGAAACATATTGCTTTCGTTCGAGTCAATCTATGGCTATATTGCTCTATTTTATGTCTATAACACTCACATAGGGAGTGTATGGTGATTTCGTGGACATCCTGAGCGAAGCAATCGCGGCCATCCGCACCGGCAGCCCGACCTCCGGCCTGTTCATCCGGCACGCGCCGTGGGGCCGCCGGTATCCCGTGGTGCCAGGCGCGGGGTTCCATGTGGTCTTACAGGGGTCGTGCTGGGTGGTCCCGCCGAACGGCGAACCGATGGCGCTCGGCGTCGGAGACGTGCTGGTCATGCCGCGCGGCGCCGAACACGACCTGGTCGACAGCCTGGACAGTCCGGTCACCGAGACCGCGCTGCCCGGCGAGCCGAGGGAGATCGTGGGGCCCGGCGTGCGGACCGCTCTGCTGTGTGGCGCCTACGAACTGGGACGAAATCGCAGCCATCCGATCCTCGACGAGTTGCCCGAATTCATCCATCTGCCCGCCCGTCGCGGGCGTCATCCCGCGCTGCGGGGGGCCGTGGACCTGCTGGCCGCCGAGATCGCCGAGCCACGTCCGGGCAGCGACGCCGCCGTGCCCGCGCTATTGGAGACGCTGCTGCTGTTCATCCTTCGCGCGTGGTTCGACGAGCAGGCCGACACCCGAGCCTCCGGCTGGGCAGGCGCTTTCACCGATCCGGCGGTCGCGGCGGCGCTTCGCGCGGTGCACGAGGATCCCGCCCGAGCCTGGACCGTCCCCGATCTCAGCGACGTCGCCGGTGTCTCCCGCGCCACGCTCGCCCGTCGCTTCACCGGGACAGTCGGCGAACCGCCACTGGCCTACGTGACCCGCTGGCGGATGCTGACCGCCGCCCGCCTGCTCCGCGCCACCGACAGCAGCCTCGGCGCCGTCGCACGCCGAGTCGGCTACACCTCGGAATTCGCCTTCGCGAAGGCGTTCAAACGCGAATACGGCTCGGCCCCAGGTCAATACCGCCGCGCGGCCGACAGCCCGCCCCTGGTCGCGGTATGACCTGAAAGCGGAGTGGTGCGCTTACCGGCCGAGCGCACCCTGCGGGTACAAATGAATGTGGAATCCGCCTGCGCCGCCACTCTGGTCGAAGCCCATCGCGCGTGGGCTCGCTGGATATTGCTGAATCCGGTCAGCTGAAGGGCGAGTGGGGCCGCTCCTGGAGTTCGCCGTCGAGGTAGATGTCGACCTTCTCGTTGTAGAAGCAGACCAGTCCGGCGACCTTCTGGCTCTCGGGAAGCGGGGTGCGGTAACCCCATACGTAGTCGGGGTACTCCTTGCCCTCGAGGCGGACGGACCAGTAGTCGGCGGTGCCTTTGTAGGGGCAGCTGGTGTGGGTGGCCGACGGGTGCAGCAGATCCATGCGAGCGTCCGTCATCGGCAGGTAATACCTTGGGGGCAAACCGGTTTCGAAGAGGATGCGCGGCGTGCGCGAGTCGGCGACGGTGACGCCGTCGATCTCCACCCGGACGTGCCGCGAGCTGGCCAGGATGTCGACGCGCGAGTACGGATCACGCGGATGGACGTAGATCGGCTCGTCCTCCTCGAACCATTCGTCCATCGCGTCCCACTCCAGCCGGACCAGGTCACGCAGTTCGGTGAGCGGCGAATCGTGATACCGCAGCGCCGCGGCGCCGGCCGTCGTACCGTCGACCGCGACGTCGTACACGGTCGCGTCGCCCCGGCTCGGGGAGTGCTGGGTAGTTCCGTGCGGTTCGAGCTTCGCGTGCAGATCCGCGACCGGCAGATAATAGGTCGGGTAGTGGGGGGTCTCCCACACGAGCACCGACCTGACGGTGTCGGCCACCAGGTGCCCGCCCAGATAGACCCGCACCCGCTTCTGGCCGGTCTCGACCCGCACGCGTCCCCGCTTCGCTTCGGTCATACCTCCCGACCGTACTCCTCACACCGGACTGACTCCGCGGGTCGCTGTGCAGCGGCTGATGGACATCGTCCTCGACGGCCTTCGTGTAGCCGTGCATGCCCACGGGCCCACGGCGTCGATCGGTAGTTGATTCGGTCAGCACCGGGCAGGCCATCGAGGTGGGCGCACCGTCAACAGGATCGGGTGCGCCCCGGCCTCAGGCCGACTGGGTCAACGGCCGCCGCGGCGTGCCGAACAACTGCGCGTCCGCGTGGGCGCGCTTGAAGAACAAATGCGCGTCGTGCTCCCAGGTGATCGCGATGCCGCCGTGCAACTGGACGGTCTCGGCCGCGATGGCGGTGAGCGCCTCCGAGCAGTGCACGCGGGCGGCCCACACGTCCTCGGCGGCCGACGGACTGTCCGCCGCCACCGCCGCCGTGGCCGCGACGGACGCCGACCTGGCCGATTCCAGCAGCACATACATGTCCGCCATCCGGTGCTTGAGCGCTTGGAAGCTGCCGATCACCCGGCCGAACTGCACCCGGGACTTGGCGTAGTCCACGGTCATCTCCAGGCAGCGGTCCGCCGCGCCGACCTGCTCGGCGGCCAAGGCGGCCCAGGCCATGTGTCGCAGCCGGGCGATGGTCGGCGCCGGATCACCGGACCCGAGTGGGCGGGCGTGCGCCGCGGCGAAGCTGATCTCGGCGAGTCTCCTGGTGGGGTCCATGGTCGGCGCGGATCGCCGGGTGACGCCCGTAGCGCTGGGTTCGACCTCGAAAAGACCGCTCGGGGTCACGACGACGAGGGTGTCCGCGGACATCCCGTCGAGCACGTAGTGCGCGGTCCCGGTAAGAGCGCCGTCCGCCGCGTGCACGCCTTGCTCGTCCCAGCCGCTTTCGCCGGCCCAGCAGACCGCGATAGTCCTGGTGCCCTCGGCGACCTCGGGCAGCAATCGCGAGCACGCCTCGGCGTCACCCGACAGCAGCACGGCCTGCGCGCCGAGCACGGCCGAACCGAGCATCGGTACGCCAGCTAGTGTGCGGCCCAATTCGCCTACCACCAGCAAAGATTCGACCAGGCTCGCACCGAAACCGCCGTACTCCTCCGGAATCGCCAGCGCGGCGACGCCGATCTGCTCGCACAGCAGCCGCCACAGGGCCGGGTCGTAGCCGAGTTCGGTGTCCATCGCGGCCCGCACCGCCGCGGAACCGGCGTGCTTGGTCAGCAGGGCCCGGACCGACGCGAGGAATTCCTGGTGTTCGGCGATGCTCATGCTGTGTCCTTTCCGGCTCGAGCGGGGCGATGCGTGATCACGCCTCGCGGCAGGCTGGGGGCCTGGCTACTCATGCGATACCTTGTGCGACGCGGTCTCGGTCGGTCTCATCGCGCAGCGCGCGGGCGATCCGGGAGCGGTGCAGATCCGGTGTGCCCCAAGCCGAACGCAAGGCGGTCACCTTGGTCAGCCACAGCGAGAGGTCGTACTCGGCGGTGTAGCCGATCGCGCCGTGTACCTGGAGGGCGGCACGGGCCGCACGGTAAGCCGCGTCACCGCAGGCGATCACGGCGGCCGACACGTCCCGGCTTCGGGTGGGGCCGGTCATGGTCAGTGCGGCGCGGTAGAGCAGTGGCTCGGCCAGATCCAACGCGATCAGCACATCGGCGAGCTTTTGCTTCACGGCCTGGAATTCGCCGATCGCCTTGCCGAACTGCTTGCGCTGCTTGGCGTATTCGGTCGAAGCATGCAGCAGAGCCCGTCCAGCGCCGAGCAACTGGGCCGCGCAAGCCAGCGCACCGGTATCGAATCCCGCGGCCGCAGCTTCGCGCACCTGCTCGCCCTCGGCGATGGTGTCGTCAGCGGACACCGCGAACAAGCGGCGCGCGGGATCGACCGACCGGACCAGCCCGGTGCGGTGTCCGGTGCACAGCCGCGTTTTGTCGGCGAAGAGGACGACCTCGGCGGTGTCGGCGTCCAGTGCGACGCCGCTTGGACCGGGCGTCTCGAAAGCGACCGTACCGAGCGCCAGACCTCCCGCGAAGCCCGGCAGCCACCGGGCGGCCGGACTTGGATCCGGAAGTGCTTGCAGCAGTGCGGGAATCGCGGCGGCCGTCTCCACCAGCGGTCCCGGCGCGGCCGCGCGTCCGATCTCCTGGAACGCCACGACCAGATCGATCGGCTCGGCGCCGAGGCCGCCGTGCCGCTCCGCGACAGCCAAGCCGAGCACACCGGCTTCGGCCAGCTGCCGGATCAGCATGCGGCCCGGTCCGGGATCGCCCGAGGCCCACGCGCGCACCGCGGCGGGTGTGCGACCAGCGTCCAGCAGTTTGCGCAGACTGGCGCCGAAATCGAGCTGTTCGGGGCTGAGCGCGAATCTCATCGGCTGCTTCCTCTCGGTAGTCCGAGCAGCCGCTCGGCGATGATGTTGCGCTGGATCTCGTTGGTGCCCGCGTAGATCGGGCCGGACAGCGCGAACAGGTATCCGTCGGTCCACGGCCCGGAGCGCTCGGCCGCCGCGCCGAGCACCTCGAGCGCGGTCTCGTGCATAGCGATGTCGAGTTCGGACCAGAACACCTTGGTGATCGAGGATTCCGCGCCCAGTTTGCCGCCCTGGTCGAGCCGGGTGACCGTGCCGAAGGTGTGCAGCCGGTATGCCTCGCTGCCGATCCAGGCCTCCACGACGGCGTCGCGCTGCGTGGTGTTGTCCTGGTCGCCTGCGTCGAGCCACAGATCGATCAGCCTCTGTGCGGTGGCGCTGAACCGGCCGGGACTGCGCAGCGAGAGGCCGCGTTCGTTGCTGGAGGTGCTCATCGCCACCCGCCAGCCCTCGCCGGGAGCGCCGATCACGTCACGGTCGGGCACGAAGACGTCGTCGAGGAAGATCTCCGCGAAGCCGGGCTCGCCGTCCAGCTGCGGGATCGGGCGCACGGAAACGCCGTCGGCGGTGAGCGGGAACATCACGTAGGTGAGGCCCTTGTGCCGCTCGGCCTCCGGGTCGCTGCGGAACAGCCCGAACGCCCAGTCCGCGAAGGCGGCGCGCGAGCTCCAGGTCTTCTGGCCGCTCAGCAGCCAGCCTCCGGCGGTGCGCCGGGCGGTGGAGCGGATGCCGGCCAGATCGCTGCCCGCCTCCGGCTCGGACCACGCCTGCGCCCAGATGTCGTCGCCGCGTGCCATCCGCGGCATGATCCGCGCCAGCTGCTCCGCCGTGCCGTGCTCGAAAAGCGTCGGCGCCAAGAGGAAGATACCGTTCTGGCTGACCCGCCCCGGCGCGCCTGCCGCGTAGTACTCCTGCTCGAACAGCACCCATTCCAGCAGCGAGGCGTCGCGTCCGCCGAATTCCCCGGGCCAGGCGACCACCGAGAGCCGGGCGTCGGCGAGGGTGCGCTCCCAGGCGCGGTGTGCCTCGAATCCAGCTTTTGTGTCCATGGAGGGCAGCGGCTTCGTGGGCTTGGTGGCGGCCAGGAATTCGCGGACTTCCCGCTGGAATTCCCGCGTCGCCTGGTCGAGATCCAGATCCACTACGTCGTTCCGTTCTGTTCGGTGCTCGCGGAAGCCTTCATCGACTTGGCGTTCATGCCGCCCAGCGAGTCGGCGCCGACTTCGGCGTTGTGTGCGTGTGCGAAGTGGTGCAGTCCGAAGACCGAGTCCATGCCCGACCGCATGCCCATCAGGTCCTCGGCCTGGTTGACGGCTTTCTTGGTCAGTGCCAGACCGAATTGCGGCATGGTGGCGATCTTTTCGGCCAGCGCCAGCGTCTCGGCCTCGAGCTCGGCACGCGGCACCACCCGGTTGACCATGCCCCACTCCTTGGCCTGCGCCGCCCCGAACCGGTCGCCGGTGAACAAGAACTCCTTGGCCGCGCGCGGGCCCATCACCCACGGGTGCGCGAAGTACTCGACGCCCGGAATGCCCATGCGAACCACCGGATCGGAGAAGAACGCGTCATCGGAGGCGATGATCAGATCGCACACCCAGGCCAGCATCAACCCACCCGCGATACAGGCGCCCTGCACCATCGCGATGGTCGGCTTGGGAATCTCTCGCCAGCGGCGGCACATGCCGAGATAGACCTCGAGTTCGCGGGCGAAGCGCTGATCGCCGCCGACCCGGTCGACGTGGTCCCACCACAGCGCGGCTTTGTTCTGGTATCGCACGTGGTGGTCGCGGCCCGGTGTGCCGATGTCGTGCCCGGCGCTGAAGTGCTTTCCGTTGCCCGCCAGCACGATCACCCCGACTTCGGGGTCCTGCACGGCGCGTTCGAAGGCGGCGTCCAGCGCGTAGGTCATCACCGAGTTCTGCGCGTTGCGGTAGTCCGGCCGGTTCAGCGTGACGATCGCGACGCGGCCACGCCGCTGGTAGGTGACCACCTCGCCCTCGTCCGGGATGGCCGGGCCCTCGTTCGGGGTTGCCGGTTCCGACATTACGACTTCTCCTCACGTAGTTGACGCTTGAGCACTTTCCCGGCGGCGCTGTAGGGCAGTCGGTCGCGGAATTCGACGAACCGCGGCACCTTGAAGTTGGCCAGCACGGTGGTGGCGTGGGCGAGCACTTGGTCCTCGGTGAGCGACGAACCGGGCCTGCGCACCACATACGCCTTGCCCACCTCGCCCATCCTGGTGTCGGGCACCCCGACGACCGCGGACTCGGCCACGCCCTCCAGCCGGGCCAACGCCTGCTCGATCTCGGCCGGATAGACGTTGAAGCCGCCGGAGATGTACATGTCCTTGAGCCGGTCGGTGATCTTCAGGTACCCGCGTTCGTCGATCGTGCCGACGTCGCCGGTGTGCAACCAGCCGTCGGCGTCGATGGTCTCGGCGGTGCTGTCCGGGTCGTCCAGGTAACCGAGCATGACGTTGGGTCCGCGCAGCAACACCTCGCCCGCCTCGCCGAGCCGCAGTTCGAAATCCGCGATCGGCCTGCCACAGGTGTTCGCGATGGTCTCGGCGTCGTCGTCGGCGCGGCACATGGTGCCGAAGCCCGCGGCCTCGGACAGGCCGTATGCGGTGATGACGACATCGAAGTCGAGTTCCGACCGCATTCGCTCGATCAACACCACCGGTACCGTCGCCGCGCCGGTGACAGCCACCCGCAGGCTGCTCAGGCCGAAGCTGTCGCGGTCGGGGAAGTCCAGGATCGTCTGATAGATGGTCGGCGGACCGGGCAGCACCGTGACTTTCTCCGCGCTGATCAGCCGCATCGTCTCCGGCACGTCGAAGGTCGCCTGCGGGATGATCGTGGCTCCGGTGACCAGGCAGGCGAGAATGCCCGCCTTGTAGCCGAAATTGTGGAAGAACGGGCTCACCACCAGATACCGGTCGTCCGCGCGCAACGTGGCGCACTCCGCCCACGCGCGCACCACCGCGAGCGCCTGCCGGTGCGCGACCAGGGTGCCTTTGCTGCGACCGGTGGTACCGGAGGTGAAAAGGATGTCGGAGATGTCTTCCGGGCGCACCGCCGCAGCGCGTTCCTCCGCTTCGGCCACCGTGACCTGTTCGGCGACGATCGCGAGTTCCGACCAGTCCAGCGCGGCGATATCCATGTTCTCCGTACCCGGCTCGACCGGAATCACCACTACCGTGTCGATGGCGAGATCCGGTGCAGCGGCATGCAATTCGGCAAGCCGGTCGCGGCCGAGGAAGCTGCCCGCGATGAACAGCGCCTTCGCGTGCACCCGGCCGAGCACGTCGGCGGCCTCGCCGGCGACGTAGCGGGTGTTCAACGGCACCAGTGCGGCGCCGACATAGTGCGCGGCGAGTGCGGCAATCACCCAGTGATGGGTGTTGGGTGCCCACATGGCCACCCGGTCGCCGGCCTGCACACCGCGCGCGATGAGGGCCCGGGCCACGTCTTGGACCGACTCGAGCAGTTGGCCCCAGTCCAGCCGGACTCCGTCATCCGCGATCGCGGGAGCGGCGCCGAACGTGCGCGCGGCGTGGTGCAGTGCCATCGGTGTCGTTTGTGCAGGGGTTGTCACGGTTGTCCTTACCGTCCGCGGGCCAGTTATGCGCGCGCACTACAAAGCAAGTGCTTGGTAGGTTATCCTACCGGCGTGGGTGCGATCCAGACCTCAGAATCCGACACCGCCGCGCCGGACGGACGGTTTTCCGTCATGCAAGATGCGCGTTTCGCCGCCGAGGTGCGCGAGTGGCTGGAGGAGAACCTCAACGGAGAATTCCGCGCGCTGCGGGGCCTCGGTGGCCCCGGCCGCGAACACGAGGCGTTCGACGAGCGCCTGGCCTGGGACCGGCACTTGGCGGCGGCGGGTTGGACCTGCCTGGGCTGGCCGAAGGAGTACGGCGGCCGCGAGGCCACCGTCCGCCAGCAGGTGATCTTCCACGAGGAGTACGCCAAGGCCAACGCGCCCGCGCGGGTGTCGCACGTCGGTGAGGAACTGCTCGGCCCCACCCTCCTCGCCTTCGGCACCAAGGCCCAGAAGGATCGGTTCCTGCCCGGCATCCGCACCGTCACCGAGCTGTGGTGCCAGGGTTACTCGGAACCGGGCGCGGGCTCGGACCTGGCCGCGATCGCCACCTCGGCGCACCTGGACGGCGACGAGTGGTCGATCAACGGGCAGAAGATCTGGACGTCGCTGGCCCACGTGGCGGACTGGTGCTTCGTCCTCGCCCGCACCGAGCGCGGCTCCTCCCGGCACAAAGGCCTGTCCTACCTGCTGGTCCCGATGAAGCAGCCGGGCATCGATGTGCGTCCGATCATCCAGCTCACCGGGACGTCCGAGTTCAACGAGGTCTTCTTCGACAACGCACGCACCGCCGCCGACCTGGTGGTCGGCGAACCGGGTGACGGCTGGCGGATCGCCATGGGCACGCTCACCTTCGAACGCGGCATCTCCACGCTCGGCCAGCAGATCCGGTTCGCCCGTGAACTGGCCGACATCGAGGCGCTGGCCCGCCGCACCGGCGCGGCCGACGACCCGCTGATCGCCGACCGGATCGACCGAGCCTGGGTCGGGCTGCGGGTGCTGCGCGCGCACGCCATGCGCACGATGGAGGGGGCAGGCGTAGACGACGGCGGCGGGCAGGCGTCGGTGGCGAAACTGCTGTGGGCCAACTGGCATCGCGGACTCGGCGAGCTGGCGATGGCCGTGCTCGGCGCCCGCGGCCTGGTGGCGGGCGCGGACGATCTCAACGAATGGCAGCGGCTGTACCTGTTCACCCGCGCCGACACCATCTACGGAGGTTCGAACGAAGTGCAGCGCAACATCATCGCCGAGCGCGTGCTCGGACTGCCGCGTGAGGCGCGCCCGTGACGCCCGGCGTCGGCGGTCGAGGGCCGCTGTCGGTCGCCCCCGCGCCCGTTCCAGGGCACGGCCTGCTGACCGGGCGGACCGCCGTGATCACCGCGGCCGCGGGCACCGGCATCGGGTCGGCCACCGCGCGCAGGATGCTGGCCGAGGGTGCGGACGTGGTGGTCTCCGACTGGCACGAGCGGCGTCTGGCGGAGACGGCCACCGAGCTCGCCGCCGAGTTCCCGGACCGGCGGGTGGCCTCGATCGCGTGCGACGTACAGCGCACCGAGCAGGTGAACGCGCTGGTACGCGGCGCGGCCGAGGCCGTCGGCCGGATCGACATCATGGTCAACAATGCCGGGCTGGGCGGGGAGACGCCGGTGGTCGACATGACCGACGAGCAGTGGAGCCGCGTTCTGGACATCACGCTCAATGGCACGTTCCGCTGCACCCGCGCCGCGCTCGGCTACTTCCGCGACGCGGGCCACGGGGGCGTGATCGTGAACAACGCCAGCGTGCTCGGCTGGCGTGCGCAGCACGGCCAAGCGCACTACGCCGCGGCGAAGGCGGGCGTGATGGCGCTGACCAGGTGCAGCGCGGTCGAGGCCGCCGAGTTCGGTGTCCGGATCAACGCGGTGGCCCCGAGCATCGCCAGACACGCTTTCCTGGACAAGGTGAGCTCGACCGAACTGCTGGACAGGTTGTCCGAGCGGGAAGCGTTCGGCCGCGCGGCCGAGCCGTGGGAGGTCGCCGCGACGATCGCGATGCTGGCCAGTGACTACACCTCGTACCTGACCGGCGAGGTGGTCGCGGTCAGCAGTCAACGCGCCTGAGTCGCATCGGTTTCCACGGCTCTTCGCCCGTCCGCCACGTCGGAACGTGCAGGTGCGCGCGTCTGGCGACCATCGAGCAGCCGCTTGCTCGGTATCGGTGCGGCAACCTCTGCGCTGCATTGCGATCGCCTTCCGGCGTCGGGCGCAGTGCGGCAAATAGGCGGCTGATCAGGTGGAAAAGGGCACGCAAGAGAGCGCCGGGATGTGCCATGCTGGATGCGATCGGATCCGCGCTCTGCAAGGGGGCGATGGCTATGGGCCTGGATCGCCCACCTGCCCGCGAACAACTGGAACTCGAATTGGTCCGCGACGTCGTGCTCGCGAGACGGCGGCTGGACAGCCTCGTACTCTCGGCGCTGGCCCTCGGCGCCGAACTCATCGAGCACACCTCCGAACGCGCTGTGGCGATGGCCGCCGCCCGCATTCTCGAGCAGCATGCCGTCGACGAGGGGGAGGTCGCCCGCGACCCACGCGGCGCACTGCGCGCGGATCTGGCGCGCGATCGGGAGCGCGCAAGACGCATCGGGCTCAGTTTCGCGTCCGGCCATCCCGGCAACGAAGAGGAGCGGCGCAGACACCGTCAGACTGCTCTACTGCGCGAGGTGCGCGCGGATCTGCTCGCGGTACTCGCGAAGTGCCGCAAATTCGGCTTCGACCGGGTGGCCTTCGCGGACGAGATCGCGCAGGGCCTGTGTGCCGCCACCGACAAGCTGGTGGTCGGCGCCGACATGGACACCTATCACGCCTGGCAGCGCGGCATGGTGCTCAAGCTGAGCGAGGAGCCGGTTCGCGGCGGCCCGCCCCGGGTGATGGCCACGGTGGACGCGGGACCGGACCGCGGCCAGCTCACCGTGGAATGGGACAGCTGCGAGCGCCGTCTCGCGCTCGTCGCGCGGATGGCGCGGGCGGGCGTCTCGCCCGTGGTGATCTGCGATCGACTGCTCGCCGACCTCTCGGTTTCCTCCCCGCTGCGCTACTCGTCTCGTTGAGAAGACGCGGCTCGACCAAGCAAATGCTTGGTTGTATGATGGGCGCGTGACCGCAGCAGACGCCTCGAAATCAGCACGGCGCCGCGAGCTGCTCGCCTTGGCGGCCGAATTGTTCGCCGAGCGGGGATTGCGCGCCACCACCGTGCGTGACATCGCCGACGCGGCCGGAATCCTATCCGGGAGCCTTTACCACCACTTCGATTCCAAAGAGTCGATGGTGGACGAGATCCTGCGCGGCTTCCTGGACGATCTGTTCGGCCGCTACCGTGAGATCGTCGCCTCCGGGTTGAGCTCGCGAGACACCTTGGAAGCCTTGGTGCTCGCCTCCTACGAGTCGTTCGACCGCTGGCACGCCGCGGTGGCGATCTACCAGGCCGAGGCCAAGCGGTTGCGCACTGCGGAGCGGTTCACCTACATCGCCGACTACAACCGCGAATTCCGCGAACTCTGGCACCGGGTGCTGACCAACGGCGTACAGGACGGCAGTTTCCGGCCGGAACTGGACGTCGAACTGGCCTACCGCTTCCTGCGCGACACGGTGTGGGTCGCGGTGCGGTGGTACCGGCCCGGTGGACCCATCACCGTCGACAACCTCGCCAAGCAGTACCTGACCATCGTGCTCGACGGACTCACCGTCCCCGAGCGCACCACGTAGGAGTCTTTACATGTCAGCACCTTCCGCGTCCCGTCGTCCGTATGCCCCGTTGCGGGACGCCTACGTGATCGATGCGGTACGCACCCCGGTCGGCAAGCGCGGCGGCGCACTGGCGGGCGTGCACCCCGCCGATCTGGGTGCGGCCGTGCTGCGTGGCCTGCTGGATCGCAGCCCGATCGCCCCGGGCAACGTGGACGACGTCATCGTGGGTTGCGTCGACAACATCGGTCCGCAAGCGGGCAACATCGGCCGTACCATGTGGCTGACCGCGGGCTATCCCGAAGAGGTTCCCGGCGTCACGGTGGACCGGCAGTGCGGATCCAGCCAGCAGGCCGTCAATTTCGGCGCGCAGGCCATCATGAGCGGCACCGCCGAAGTGATCGTGGCCGCCGGTGTGCAGAACATGAGCGCGATACCGATCTCCGCCGCCATGCTCGCGGGCAAGGAGTACGGTTTCGACTCGCCGTTCGTGGGTGCGGAAGGCTGGGACCACCGCTACGGCACGGGTGAGGTCTCACAGTTCCAGGGGGCCAAGTTGATCGCCGAGAAATGGGGCATCAGCAGGGAAGATATGGAGCGCTGGGCGCTGCGCAGCCACGAGCGGGCCCGCGACGCGATCAAGAATGGTCGCTTCGACAACGAGATCGTGCCGGTCGGCGATTTCTGGATCGACCAGGGCCCCCGGGAGACCAGCCTGGAGAAGATGGCCACGCTGCCGCCGCTGGCCGAGGGCAGCCCGCTCACCGCCGCCGTAGCCAGCCAGATCTCCGACGGCGCCAGCGCTACCCTGCTCGCCTCGGAGTGGGCCGTGCAGGAGTACGGCCTGACGCCGCGAGCGCGCATCCACCACGTGAGCGCGCGCGGCGCGGACCCGATCTTCATGCTCAGCGCGCCGATTCCGGCGACCAAGTGGGCGCTGGAGAAGTCCGGCCTCACCATCGACGACATCGATGTGGTCGAGATCAACGAGGCTTTCGCGCCGGTGGTGCTGGCCTGGTTGAAGGAGACCGGCGCCGACCCGGAGCGGGTCAACGTCAACGGCGGCGCGATCGCCCTCGGCCACCCGCTCGGCGCCACCGGCGCAAAGCTTTTCGCCACCTTGCTCAACGAGCTCGAACGGATCGAGGGCCGCTACGGCCTGCTGACCATCTGCGAGGGCGGCGGCACCGCCAACGCCACCATCATCGAGCGCCTGCCCCGCTGACACCGCGCGACGAGCGGCACGTCGGCGACTCGGGTCGGCCGACCTGCCGCTCGGGAGGACTACCCCGGACCGCCGGCGACACACCAACGAGGACGTCCCGGCGGACTCCGCTCAGACCGGACCGGTGTCAACGGTGTAGGTGCCGACCAGCTGGCCGTATCCGACACTTGCTCCCTCGATCGCGGATTTCGCCTGAGCCACGGGTGTTTTCGAGCTCAACGAAACCGGGTGTGCCAGCGCATGCACGATGAATCGGTAGTGGTGCACTCCGGTCCCGGTCGGTGGGCACGGACCGAAGTAATCGGCGAGGTCCGCGCTGTTGAGGCTGACTACACCGCCCTTCGGGGCCTGGCCCTCCTCGCTGAAGGTCGTGGTCGGCGGGATGTCGCTGACCACCCAGTGGGTGAACAGCCCGATGGGCGCGTCCGGGTCGTCCATGATCAGGGCGAGTCGGACGGCTGATTCCGGAACGGTCCACGTCAGGGGTGGCGGTCGGTTCTTTCCCGTGCACGAGTAGGCCTCCGGAATGGGTGCGCCATCGGCGAAAGCTTTACTGCTCACAGTGATCTCGTTCGTCGCAGGCATCGTGGCCTCCGCTCGAGTGGTAGTGGTCGAGTCCTTCGATTCGCCCGTGTCGCCACACTGCCGCGACCGACGCCTGCGCCAGTACGGCGGAGACAGGCGAAACCGGTATGCGGTTATGGGTCAAGATTAGGCCGTCGATTCCCCGTCAACCAGGCGTCGCCGGTAAATGTGCTGGTCTGAGGTATCGCTCAGGCCGGTAGCGGTGAGTATGTTCGGTGGCATGGCCCGGTCCCGGCGTTGCCGGGGCGCGGAACGATATCGCGCGATGTGCCGGATCCGCGGGATGGATGCCGCGGATGGTCACGGTAGGTCGGCGAGGGCTGCAACGACTGCCCATGCGTCGGCACGTGGTTCCGATGTCCAAGGGGCCGTAGGTTTGTGGATGCGTAGCGAGACTACGCCGTGCAAGGCGCACCACACACGCAGCGCGAGATCCGCGGAGTTCTCGGCGGCGGGTAACAGATCGGCGAGACGATCCAGCAGATCCAGCCCTGGCCCGGTGCCGGATTCGATCGGGGGATCGGGGCGTTCGAACAGCAATTGGTAGGCGCCCGGATGATTTTCGGCCCATGTGAGATAGGCGTCGATCAACGCGCGCAGCCGGTCCGCGTGGGTGCCGGTGGAAATGTCCGCGACGTCCAGCGCGTGCCGCAGCCGACCGAACAGTTCCTCGGTCACCGCATAGTTCAGCGCATCCTGAGACGGGAAATGCAGGTAGACCGCACTGGGTGCGACACCGCAGGCCCGGGCGATGGCCCGCAGTGCTGGCGTTGGCAACGACTGCGGTTCCAGCAGCAGCTCGATCGCGGCGGAAACCAACTCCGCGCGCAGCCGCTCGCCCTCCCCACGCGCTCGTCGCAGGCGTGTATCGGTCATTGAGCCTCCCTTGACAAAGTTCACTGAACAGCTGTTAAGTATAGCTAGCTGAACACCTGTTCACCTTCAGGAGGCGACATGAAGACCTGGGATGGCGCGACCGCGGTCGTGACCGGTGCGAGTAGCGGGATCGGCGCAGCGTTCGCCACCGCATTGGCGGAAAGACATTGCAATCTGATCCTGGTCGCCAGGCGCGAGCACCGGCTGCGCAAGCTGGCGACAGACCTCGAACACACCTTTGGTGTTCGGGCTCGAATCCTCACCGCGGACCTTTCGATCCCGGCCGACGTCGAGCGACTTGTGGCCGTGCTGTCCGCGGACGACAACCCGATCGACCTGCTGGTCAACAATGCCGGCTTCGCAACCCACGGCCCGCTCGTCGACGACGACCCCGCGCGAATGCGCGAGGAGATCGCGGTCAACATCACCGCCGTCGCGGAACTGACCCGGGCGATACTGCCGGACATGGTGCGGCGCGGCGCCGGAGCGGTGGTCAACATCGCCTCCACCGCGGCGTTCCAACCGATCCCGTTCATGGCCGTCTACGGCGCGACGAAGGCGTTCGTGCTCTCGTTCACCGAGGCGCTGTGGGGTGAACTCGAAGGCAGCGGTGTCACCGCCCTTGCCGTGTGCCCGGGTGCCACCGATACCGAGTTCTTCGACGTGGCGGGTGAAGCCGCCAGCGTCGGACGACGGCAGACAGCGGCGCAGGTGGTGGCGAAGGCGCTAGGTGAACTGGACCGCCGCGCACCCCGGCCGAGCGTGGTATCCGGGCTGGCGAACGCGGTGTCCGCGCGTCTGCCGCGGTATCTACCGCGCCGCACAACGATTCGCCTGACCCGCGGATTGGTCGCCGCGAAATGACCTTGCACGCACTGCGACCCAGTAGCCTCGACGACATCTCCGCGATGCGCTGCCACCTGTTCAGCGAACGTGTCGTGGCGGCGTCAGCGCCGCGTACCTTCGACATTCTCGCCACCGGCGAAGGGCAATCGGAGTGGGCCGGCGGCTACCGGGCCACCACCTGGTACGGAAGTGCTCCGCACGACGTCGGCACGATCCGCGACATCCATTTGCGCTGGATAACCGTGCGTGAACGATTCCTGGCCTGGCAGCCCGCTGTCCGTTTCACGTTCTCCGCCGACGCCATGTCGATCCCGTTGGCCCGCAGAATGATCGAGGACATCACCGTCGACCCGGTCGGACCCGACCGCTGCCGACTGGTCTGGCAGGTACACCTCGACCCGGCGTTGGTTCTGCGCCCGATCGAGTCCCTTGTGATGCGACGCTTCTTCGAGCCGATGTTCGACTCTTTCGCCGCCGGACTCGCCCGATACGCTGGCGCGCACCCTGATCAACCGTCGGACCTCCCGCGCGCATGACCGTGCCGACGGCTCCTTCGATGCGGCCCGTGCCTGCAATGCCAGATGGCGTGTGACGGCTTTCGGTCTGTGATCCGGAGGCCGTCATCATTCGGCTACCTGCTCGTCGAGTTCGCCCCATCGGGCAGCGCTGCGAGCGCCTCGATCCGCGCGACCGCCTCGGCGATGATCCGATCGATCAACTCCTTGCAGGTGGGCAGGTCATCGATGATTCCGGTGACCTGACCGGCGGCGAGCACACCGGCCTCGGTGTTGCCTTCGACCAGTCCCGCGCGCAGCAGCATCGGGGTGTTCGCGGCCATCACGACCTGGGACCAGGTGAGCTCCTTCGTCTTTCGCATAGCCAGGCCGTCGCGGATCATGGTGGACCACTTCATCCCGGTCATGCTCTTGAACCGGGTCGCGTTGCCCACCGCCGCGGCGAGCCCGCGCCAGCGGCCCGAATGTTCCAGGCGCTGGACCAGTTCGGTATTCAGCACGCGGTGCGGCATGCCGTCGACCTTGAGCGACACCACCGTGTCCTGGAGCTGTCTGTGCAGGTACTCCTGTTTGACGGCGTCGGGCACCGTGCTCTCTTGGGTCAGCAGGAACCGGGTGCCCATAGCGATACCCGCGGCGCCATAGGCCAGCGCGGCGGCCAGGCCGCGTCCGTCGAAGAACCCGCCCGCCGCGACCACGGGGATGTCCACCGCGTCCAGCACGGAGGGCAGCAGCAAGGTGGTGGCCACCGGGCCGGTGTGCCCGCCACCCTCGCCGCCTTGCACGATCACCGCGTCCGCACCCCAGGACGCCACTTTGACCGCGTGCTTGGCCGCGCCGATCGATGGGATGACCACCACGCCGGCGTCTTTCAGTTTCGCGATCAGATCCTGTTTGGGCGCGAGCGCGAACGAGGCCACCGCCACCTTCTCCCGGATCAGCAGATCGATCCGGTCGGGGGCGTCCGCGGCGTCGGCGCGGATGTTGACGCCGAACGGTTTCGCGGTGTGCGCCTTGGTCTTCGCGATGGCCGCCTCCAGCTCCGCGAAGGTCATGGTGGCTGAGGCCAGAATGCCGAGTCCGCCCGCCTCGGCGGTGGCCGAAACCAGCCTCGGGCCCGCCACCCAACCCATGCCGGTCTGCACGATCGGGTGTTCGACGCCCACCAGATCGGTCAACGCGGTGCGCAGGTGCGCGGTCATGCTGTCGCCTTTCTCGCCTGAGTGGAGCCCTCCGTGGTTACGCTTCGCTGCCGCATGCGGGCTCGGCCGCTCATTGGGGCACCATCCCTTCTGCAGCCCGAACAGTTAGGGTTGTTGTCTCTCGGTTCCGGTGGGTGCATGGCCTTCGTCGCGTGCCATTTGATGGCCAGCATGAGTTCTGCCAGCCCCACCGGGCCGAGGGCCGCGGACCGGCGTCAGGGACATGCCCCGCAGAGGGCCGATCAATGAGCTTCCGGCGGCGGCCCTCGCTTCCGAGGAGGCAGTTCATCGACCTCGAGGGAGCACACCTGTGGCGTTCGCCGGCTGGGACTGGGGCAGCACCACTCACGACGTGACCGTGATCGACGATGCCGGTGGCAAGATCGAACGCTTCCCGGTGCCGCATACTGAAGACGGCATCGCTCGCGCGTTGGCACGGCTGGCCTGCTACGGCGGGCCCGGTGAGTTGCCGGTGGCAATCGAGACCACCCGCGGGCTGGTCGTGGACCGGCTGCTGACCGCCGGGCATCCGGTGATTCCGGTGCACCCCAACGCTTTTCATGCCGCTCGCCCCCGTTGGGGCGCCGCCCGCGCCAAGAACGATCCCGGCGATGGGTTCAAGCTGGCCGACTACGCCCGCACCGACGGCCACCGGCTGCCGGTACTGGCCCCGACCCTGCCGCAAACGCTCGAACTGCAGGCATTGACCCGTCAGCGCGGCGACCACCTGGGCATGCGCATCGCCGCGGTCAATCAACTCGCCGCGCTGCTGGACACGCACTGGCCCGGAGGCAGGACGATCTTCGCCAGCCTGCACTCGCCGATCGCGCTGGCGTTCCTGGACCGCTACCCGAGCCCGCAGGCCGCTGCTGGGCTCACCGCGGCCCGCCTCGAGGCGTTCTGCCGCCGCCACCACTACAGCGGCCGCCGTCCCGGCACCGAGCTGCTCGCCCGGCTGCGCGAGGCACCCACATCGGCCAGCAGGCTCGGCGAGCCGGTCATCGCGCAGCTGGTCCGCGCCCAGACCGGGCTCGTCCGCTCGATCCAAACCAGCATCGACGCACTCGACGCCGTGATCGCCGACGCTCTCGCCGCACACCCCTACGCCAGATTGCTGGCCGATCTGCCCCGCGTCGGCACACTGAACCTGGCCCAGATCATCGGCGAGGTCGGCCCAATCCTGGAGCGCGCCAACAGCTTCGATCAACTCGCCGCCGAAACCGGCATCGCCCCGGTCACCCGCTCCTCCGGCAAAATCCACACCGTCGCCTTCCGCCACGCCACCAACCAGCGAGCCAGACAAGCCTTGGTGACCTGGATCGACAACAGCCGCCGCGCCAGCGACTGGGCAGACCAGCGCTACACCGCCGCCCGCGCCCGCGGCCAACGACACCCCCACGCCATCCGCACCCTCGGCCGCGCCTGGCTGCGCATCATCTGGGCTTGCTGGCGCACCAAAACCTGCTACGACCCCACCAAAAAACAACCGACTCAACAACCGATCGCCGCATAGGGGTTGACTCAGGGAACTCATGCGGTGTCCTCCTGGGCGTTCGCGACGTGATTGCACGGTTGCCGCCCAGCCCTGACGCTCATGACCAACGCTCGGCGCAAACGTCGAGCCGATGGTTCGCTCACTCATGCCGGGACCTCGGTTTCGCGAATCTTGTTGGGGTCGAGCACCTCCCGGATCAGCCGCAGTTCCTCGGCGGTCGGCAAGCGCGTCTCGTTCGCGTCGGCGAGTCCGGCGATCTCGAACGAGGTGTTCTCGGCGACTTCGCCGGCGGTGACGCCGGGGTGCAGACTGCGGGCACGCATGGTGTGGTCGGGACCTTCGAAATCGAAGACGCCCAGGTTGGTCACCACGCGGTGCAGGTGAAGGAAGCGGTAGGCGGGGTTGGCCGGGTCCACCTTGTCGTACCCCACCCCCGAGACGATGTCGACCCCGTCGGTGAACACGCGCTTGGAGTGCCGGGCGACCCAATAGCTGGTGGCGTGATTGATGGTGTTGCCCGGCGCCCCACGCACACCGAACATCTGCCGGGTCGGCTGCTGTAGCGGACCGAACGCCGACAGGTTCTGGTTGCCGAAACGGTCGATCTGGTTGGCGCCCATCACCACATGCCTGCGCCCGGAGGCCACCACGTCGAACACCCTCCGGAATGGAATCCAGCCCTCGATCGGCGCTTTGCCGCCCAGCGGGGGAGTCTCGGCGAACAGAAGCGCTTCACCATCCGAGAGCAGCAGATCGGGCTCGGTGGTGAGCTTGGCCAATCGGGCGCCGAGGATGGACATCGGCGACATCGGACTGGCCATGATTTCCCCGGCGCCGCGGAAGATCTCCGCGCACGCCACCGCGCACACCTCGGCGCGGCTCACGATCTCGGTGCTGGTCATCGCGCCTCCTGTGGTTTGCGGGACACCCGCTTCTGCATCACGCCTCCGCCGCGAATCGGCGGACGGCGGCTTGGTACTGCTCCTCGGATCCGGCCAGATAGGTGTCGACGAACCGCTGCCACGCTTCCGGCGTCTTCGCGGATTCGGCGTAGTGCTTCTGGAACTTCTCGTCCCGGCCGTAGCTGTCCCCGGCCAGGGTGAAATGCGCGCCACCCGGTGCATCCACCACGCCGTCGACCATCATGCGATTGAGCAGCAACGCTTGCAGCGGAACGGTTTTCACCAGCTCGTCGGTCTCGACCACCCGTTCCACCGAGACGTAGCGCCGCTGCGCGGCCAGGCAGAAGAGGTCGTCGAAATACGGGTCGACGCCGGTGTAGGCGGCGTTGCCGTGCGGGTCGCCGAGGTTCAGGTGTACCAGTGCCGCATCCAGATTCAGCGCGGGCATAGCGATCAGAGTTTCCGGCGTGCCTGCTACCGGATAAGGCGATTCGACCGTCTTCAGCTCACCCTCCCAGAAGTTCGGGACGTCCGATCCGAGACCGGCGCGGATCGGCAGGAAGGGTAGCCGTGCCGCGGCCGCTTCGAGCCCGCACTCGAGCATTCCCTCGTCCATCTCGCGCGCGACCAGCGCGCCCGCGGAGCGCGCCTTCGCGAACCACGGGTCGTAGAACGGCGGCGAATCCAGCGACACGAAGCCGTAGTACGCCTTGCGCACCTTCCCTGCCGCGCACAGCAGCCCGAGATCGGGGCCGCCGTAGCTGACCACGGTCAGATCCGTGAGTTCCGAACGCAGGATGGCCCGCACCAGTGCCATCGGCTTGCGCCGGGAACCCCAGCCGCCGATGCCGATGGTCATCCCGCTGCGTAGTTCGCCGACGACCTCGTCGAGCGACATCCGCTTGTCTCGCATCGCTTTTCGCTCCCTCTCCGATGGGTGGCCCGCCCGGGGACTTTCCTGGTTACGCGGCTTCACTGGCCGGCCTTGCGCGCCGCGAGATCGTCGTCGAACCGGGCGCGGATCTCGTCGGCGACGCCGGCGAGATTGAGTTCGAAGGTGAATCCCTGCTCGTACCGGTAGCTGCGGTGCACGTCCTGCACGTCGATGCCGTTCAGCGCGCGCTTCGCCGCCCGGATCACCCGGCCGTCCTTGGCCGCGATGTTCTTGGCCAATTCCAAAGCCGCCGCGTCGAGTTCGGCGCGCGGCACCACCTGGTAGACCGAGCCGTAGTGCTGCAACTGCTGTGCGGTGATCGTGCTCGCCGTGTAGAACAGCGCGCGCATCAGGTGCTGGGGCACCAGCCGTGCCAGGTGGGTCGCCGCGCCGAGCGCGCCGCGGTCCACCTCGGGTAGGCCGAAGGTGGCGTCGTCGGAGGCGATCACGATATCCGCGTTGCCCACCAACCCGATGCCGCCGCCGAGGCAGAAGCCCTGCACCACCGCGATGACCGGCACCTGGCATTCGTAGACCGCTGCGAAGGCATCGAAGCAGCCATGGTTCGCGTCGATCAGCGCCTGGTGGCCGGGCTTGCTCTGGATCTCCTTGATGTCCACGCCCGCGTTGAAGCCGCGGTTCTCCGCGCGCAGGACCACCACTTTGGTGTCCGGATCGCGGCCCGCCGCCCGCACTTCGTCGGCGATGGCGAACCAGCCCTCGGTCGGGATGGCGTTGACCGGCGGGTAGTCGACCGTGACCACGGTGATGCCGGTGGATTCGGAGTGGCGGTTGATCCCCATCGCAAGTCCCATCGTGTGTGAACGCCATTGGCAAAGCAAGCAGTTGCTTGGTAGGTTAGCACGGTGGCACTCGAAATCGATCTCGCCGGACGCGTCGTTCTGGTGACGGGCGGCGTGCGCGGCGTCGGCGCGGGCGTGAGCGAGGCATTCCTGGCCGCGGGTGCGACCGTCGTGGCGTGCGCGCGGCGCCCCGCCGACGTTCCCGTCGAGGTCGACGGACGCGCGATCGACTACCTGCCGTGCGATGTCCGGGACGCGGATGCGGTCCGTGCGTTGATCGAGACGATCACCGAGCGCCATGGCCGCCTCGATCATCTGGTCAACAACGCGGGCGGCGCCCCCTTCGCGCTCGCCGCCGAGGCAGGCAAGAACTTTCACGCCAAGATCGTCGAGCTGAACCTGCTCGCCCCGCTGCTGGTGGCGCAGGCCGCCAACGCGGTGATGCAGCGACAAGAAGAGGGCGGCTCGATCGTGAACATCTCCAGCGTGAGCGGGCACCGTCCGTCGCCGGGCACCGCCGCCTACGGCGCGGCCAAGGCGGGCATGGACAGCCTGACCGGCTCGCTCGCCGTCGAGTGGGCGCCGAAGGTGCGGGTCAACTCGCTGGTGGTCGGGCCTGTGCACACCGAATTGAGCCACCTGCACTATGGCGACGAAGAAGGCGTCGACGCGGTGGGCCGGACCATCCCCCTCGGCCGCATGGCCCGCCCCGACGACATCGGCAGTTGCGCCGTCTTCCTCGCCTCGCCGCTGGCCGCCTACGTCAGCGGCGCGACACTGCTGGTGCACGGCGGCGGCGAGCGCCCCGCCTTCCTGGCTGCCTCCACCGCAGAACAGCAGTCCTGAACATCCCGAACACCGCACGAAGAGGACACACATGGACACCGACCAGATCTGCGCCGGACGCGTCGTCATCGTCACCGGCGCGGGCCGGGGCATCGGCCGCGCGCATGCCCTCGCCTTCGCCTCGGCAGGCGCCCGCGTGGTGGTCAACGACCTCGGCTCGGCGCTGGACGGCGCGGCCACCGCGGAGACGCCTGCACAGCAGGTGGTCGCCGAGATCGAGGCGCTCGGCGGCGAAGCCGTGGCCAACGGCGACGACGTCGCGGACTGGGCAGGCGCCCGCAGGCTCGTGCGCCAGGCCGTCGACACGTTCGGCACCCTGGACGTTCTGGTCAACAACGCCGGTTTCGTGCGCGACCGGATGCTGGTCAACCTCGGCGAGGACGAGTGGGACGCGGTGATCCGCGTTCATCTCAAGGGCCACTTCGCCACCATGCGGCACGCGATCGAGTACTGGCGCGCGGAAGCCAAGGCGGGCTGTCCGGTCGATGGCCGCATCATCAACACCAGCTCCGGCGCGGGTTTGCAAGGCAGTGTTGGTCAAGGCAACTACGGCGCGGCCAAGGCGGGTATCGCGGGACTGACGCTGACCGCCGCCGCCGAGTTCGCCCGTTACGGCGTCACGGTGAACGCGATCGCGCCGGCAGCGCGGACCCGGATGACCGAGACGGTGTTCGCGGACACGATGGCCGAGCCGGACAACGGTTTCGACGCCATGGCGCCGGAGAATGTGTCGCCGCTGGTCGTGTGGCTGGGCAGTACTCAGTCGGCGACGGTGACCGGCCGGATGTTCGAGGTCGAGGGCGGCAAGGTGGCGCTGGCCGATGGCTGGCGGCACGGCGTCGCAGTGGACCGCGGCGCTCGTTGGAATCCGGCCGAACTCGGCCCCGTCGTGGCCGATCTGATCGCCAAGGCGGCACCCTCGGAGCCGGTCTACGGCGCCTGAGCGGCACAGCCCCTTCTGGGGCGCAGTTGCGGGCTGGGTTTACTATGGGGCACCCGTCCGTGGGAAAGTCCCGTGTGAGAGTGGCGACCGGGCAGAAGACTGCGTTTCAACTGATGAGGGGAAGGCTCGTCGCATGGCCATAGGTCGCACACTCCATGTGCCAGGGGTAGCCGAAGCCGTCGCGGGCTCAGCGCTGCTCGGCGGGCCCGCAGACGCGTGGGTCGGCCGCGTCCTGGTCAAGCCCGCGACCGCAGTCAGGGTGGCCGTCGTCCTCGCGGTCACCGCGGGCGCGCTCGCCGCCGCCGTCGCGGTGCCCGAGATCGCGGTCGCGCTCGACCATCTCGATCCCGGCGGCGCGCGCGCGGGGCGGCTGTCCGACGGTGTGAGCGGTGTGAGCTGGATCGCGTTCGCGACGGCGATGTCGGTGGCGTGCTCGCGGAACCGGCCTCCCCGCCCGCGTCGGTGGCGGACCGGGCCGACCGGGTGGCGCGGTGGGCGCGTAATCCGATGGGGGAGATCGTGGTGGACGCCCGGTGGATTGCTCCGCCGGAAGGCATTAGTCCGCGCGGATGGGTCCAGACCATCGCCAGCGCCTATGCGGCGTCCGCTTCCGCGTCCGCTCGGAATTGAACAGACCGGCGCGATCGCGATCAGTCCGACGCAATAGTGCGCGACCGGTCGGCTATTCGAACGAACGGGCGCTGCCGGGAATCCGGTTCGGCGCGAACGACGAACGCGCATGGTGCGTCGAATGCGGTTATGCAGGACAATGATCCAGATCACACCACATGCCAGCACGCGTCCGTGCCCTTATTTCGTCGGACACGGCCGCGCGCCGGTTGTGTGCTGCACGCACGTTTGCACGTGCATAACACAGCACAGTGCGACCCGGTGGGCCGCACTGTGCTGCCGTGCAGGAGAACCTATTCGGTGCCGTCTGGAGGAATTTCGGGCAAGCCTTCGCTGGCCCGCAACTTCTCCGCCATGGACGTGAGCAGGTTCTGTGATTCTTCGGACAAGTCGAACGCCCTACTCGACAGCCGTCGCAGTCCGTAGCCCTGCAGCTGGGACAGCAGTTCCAGATCGTGATCGATCTTGGCAGCATAGATGTCGTTGAAGAAGTAGTCCGGCTTGACCTTGAAGAACTTCGCCAGGGCGGCCACCGTCTCATCGGACGGGTTCGTCCGTTGTCCCGACCGCAACTGCGACAGGTACGGTTTCGAGATCGGATGTCCGGAGGCCGTCAGCGCCGCCGCAACCTCCGCGTTGGTATGCGGCTTACGCCCCGGGGGATGCACGGTTTCGAACAGCTTGTTCAGCCGCGCCGCGAAATCAGCCATTGTGAGCCGCCCAATTCCCTTCGCTGTACTAACAGTCGTTATCTCGGATACGTATCATTGATATTAGCGGCTCAGTAACTGAAAACCTACGCCTGATTCCGGATTTCCTTGAAGCTTCTAGGTCGGATCGCGGCGAAGGCACTGGGACGGTTGCGTTTGCGGGTTACCCCAAGGGCTCTCGAGAACCAGGCGTACGACCAGGTTCTGGCCCGTCGTTGCGGTCTCGCCGCAAGGGGTCTTGATAGCGGCAAGATAGCTGACATCTCATCGACCGGGCGGTATGCGGGTTTGTGTGGCGTACGACACGTTTGTGCCCCTGGGGGATGAACGTTCAACCAATCGCGCGAAATGGTTGAAGTTTCACAAACGTTCGATGATAGTGCCTGTCGCGAGTGCGCCACCGGCGCACATGAGAACCATCGCCGTGCTGCGGTCGCTGCGCTCCAGCTCGTGCAAAGCCGTTGCGAGAAGACGCGATCCGGTGGAGCCGACGGGATGTCCGAGCGCGATCGCGCCGCCGTTGACATTAACCCGGCCCATGTCCGGCTGGTGGACCGATGCCCAAGAAAGTGCCACCGACGCGAACGCCTCGTTGATCTCGAAAAGGTCGATGTCGCCGATATTCATGCCGGACCGTTCCAGCAGCCGAGTGCACGCCTGCACCGGGCCGTCGAGGTGGAATTCGGGCTCGGCCCCCACCACCGCCTGGGTGACGATCCGCGCCCTGGGTCGCAAACCCGCTCGCTGCGCGGCCTTTTCGTCCATCAGCAGTACCGCCGCGGCGCCGTCGGAGATCTGCGAGGACGATCCAGCGGTGTGCACGCCACCCGCCAATACCGGCTTCAGCTCGGCCAGGCCCTCCACGGTGGTCGCGCGCAGACCCTGATCCCGTGTCACATCGAGCTTTTCGCCGGTCAGGTTGCCTTCCTTGTCGACCGCCGGCGCGGTCACGGTGAGCACCTCGCGGTCGAACCGGCCTTCGGCCCAAGCCTGCCCCGCCAGACGCTGTGAGCGCGCGCCGAACTCGTCCACATCGGCGCGAGTGATGCCGCGCCGCTTGGCGATACGCTCCGCGGCCTCGAACTGATTGGGCAGGTCGATGTTCCACGACGCGGGCCTGCGCGGTCCAGCGTGCTCGCCGACGTTGGCGCCCAACGGAACCCGGCTCATCGCCTCCACGCCGCAGGCCATGCCGACCTCGATCGCGTCGGCCGCGATCAACCCCGCGATCAGATGGTTGGCCTGCTGGGCCGATCCGCACTGCGTATCGATGGTGGTGGCGCCGACCTGCCACGGCAGGCCTGCGTGCAGCCAGGCGACCCGGGTGACGTTGTTGGACTGCTCGCCCGCCTGGGTGACGCATCCGCCGATGACCTGCTCGACCTGCGCGGGGTCCAGATGTGCCCGGTCCAGCAGTCCGCGCTGGGCCATGCCGAGCAGTTCGGCCGCGTGCAGGCCCGACAGCCAGCCGCCGCGCTTGCCGATCGGGGTGCGTGCGGCCTCGACGATGACGGGTGTGCCCATGTCCAACCTTTCCTTAGGGACAGAAAACTGAAACGCGTTCCTGGCACTTACCAGGGGCGGATCTGTCCGGTTTCTTTCCTCGTTCTCGCGCCTGTGCTTCAATGATTATAGAACGTGTTTCAGTTTGTCGAAGGAGACATCTGGTGGTAGACACTCGGAATGCCCGGCCGAATCTCCCGGACGGGTTCGACGTCACGGACCCGGACATCTACGCCGAGCGTGTTCCGGTCGAGGAGTTCGCCGAACTGCGCCGGACCGCCCCCATCTGGTGGAATCCGCAGTCGCCCGACGTGAGCGGGTTCCACGACGACGGTTTCTGGGTGGTCAGCTCGCACGCTGATGTCAAGGAGGTCTCGCGGCGCAGCGACGTGTTCTCCAGTTACGAGAACACCGCCATCCCGCGGTTCAACGACGACATCGCCCGCGAGCAGATCGAGCTGCAGCGCATCGTCCTGCTGAACATGGACGCGCCCGAGCACACCAAACTGCGCAAGATCATCTCGCGCGGGTTCACTCCGCGCGCCATCAACGGTCTGCGCGCGGAGCTGTCGGCCCGTGCCGAGTCGATCGTCAAGGCGGCGGCTGAATCGGGTTCCGGGGATTTCGTCACTCAGGTCGCGTGCGAGCTGCCGCTGCAGGCCATCGCCGAGCTGATCGGCGTCCCGCAGGAAGACCGGATGAAAATGTTCACCTGGTCCAACGACATGACCGGCTACGACGATCCGGAGAGCACCGCCGACCCGGTCGCGGCCTCCGCCGAGATCCTGGGTTACGCCTACCAGATGGCGGCCTCCCGCAAGCAGTGCCCGGCCGACGACATCGTGACCACGCTGATCGAGGCCGACATCGATGGTGACAAGCTCAGCGAGGAGGAGTTCGGCTTCTTCGTGATCATGCTCGCCGTGGCGGGCAACGAGACCACCCGCAACGCCATCTCGCACGGCATGATGGCGTTCCTGGAGAACCCGGACCAGTGGGAGCTGTTCAAGAAGGAACGGCCCGCTACCGCAGCCGACGAGATCATCCGCTGGGCCACCCCGGTCAGCTCGTTCCAGCGGACCGCGCTGGAGGACACCGAACTCGGCGGCGTGCAGATCAAGAAGGGTCAGCGAGTGGTCATGCTGTACCGGTCGGCCAACTTCGACGAGGACGTCTTCGACCAGCCGGAGAAGTTCGACATCATGCGCAAGGACAACCCGCACCTGGCCTTCGGCGGCACCGGCGCGCACTTCTGCATCGGGGCGAATCTCGCCCGGCTGGAGATCGACCTGATCTTCAACGCCATCGCCGATCACCTGCCCGATATCACCAAGGTCGCCGACGCGAAGCGGCTCCGCTCGGGCTGGCTCAACGGAATCAAGGAGTTCCCGGTCGATTACAAGACCTGCCCGATCGCGCACTGAGACCCGAAAGGGGCCCTCACACCGCACGGTGTGAGGGCCTCTTTCGTCTGCCGGGACAGGCGGGGGTGTTCAGTCGACCGGTCGCGCGGTGGCCATGGCGCGGTCGACCTCCCAGAATGCCCGCAGGGCGGCGATCTTGCCGCCCTCGTCAACGCGGTAGGTGAACACGCCATCGGCATCGATCCGATGACCGCCGATCGTGCTGCGGATGGTGCCGGTGAACGCGACCTCGTTGCCGCACGCGAACGAGTCCCCGAACAGGAACTCGATCAGGTCGGTCTTGGCGATCGCCTTGTCCCAGAACGCGGCGATGGCCTCCTTGCCGCGATGTCCGTTGCCCTCCGGGTCGAAGCCGGAGGGACCGATGGGGTCTTCCACGATGCCGTCCTCGGCGAACAGCGCGACCCATGCCTGCTTGTCCCGTGCTCGAACCGCGGCCTGCGAGGCGAGGCCCGCTGCCCGGGCCGGGTGTTCGTCGCTCATATGCGCTCCCTTGGTCAGCGAGTGGTTCTCACCGTGCGGCCACGATGGGTTCGGCGATGTTCTGCTGCGCGAACTTGCGCAGCGAGTCCTGTTTGGCGGCGAGCTCGCCGTCGAAGCCGATGCCATCGGCCAGCCAGGGCACCACGATCGCGTCGGTGACGCCGGCATCGGCGAGGTCCTGATACCCGGACCGGCCGAAGCGGTCGACGCACACCGCCTGGATCTCGAACGGTCCGCCGGCCCTGCCGAACTCGGCGCGCAGTGCGCCGAGCTTTCCGATGGTGTGCCGTAGTTCGTCGTAGGTCATCATGGCCGAGGTCCAGCCGTCGCCCACTCGCGCGGCGCGCCGCAGCGCCGCGTCGGTGTGCCCGCCGATGTAGAACGGCACCGGCTCGGTCGGCGCCGGGCTCATCTGCAACGGATCGAAGTCGAAGAACTCGCCGTGATACTCGACCATTCCTCCGGCCAGGACCAGTTTGATGACCTCGATCATCTCGTCCACCCGGGCGCCGCGCCGCGCGAATGGCACCCCGCACCACTCGAATTCCTCTGGAGCCCAACCGATTCCGACACCGAACCCGAAGCGGTTTCCGGACAGGTTGGCCACCGAGCCGACTTGCCTGGCCAGCAGCAGCGGGTTGCGCGAACCCAGCTTCAGCACGTTTGTGTAGAAGCGGATGCGGCTGGTGACGGCCGCCATGGCGGTCGCGCCGATGAGCGGGTCGACCCACGGTGTGTCCGGTCCCCAGAACCTGCTGCCGTCGGGCGTGTACGGGTATCTCGCCGCCGCCGATTTCATGTAGAACAGTGAGTCCGGCAGTGCGATCGACGAAAAGCCGCACTCCTCAGCGGTTTTCGCGAGCCCGGGCAGCTGGTCCAGTGGACTCAGCGCGATGCCGAGGGTGAACCTCAGTGGAGTCACCTCGGCTCCGATCCGACCACCCACATCGAGAAGTACTGCGACCCGCCGCCGTACGCATGACCGAGCGCCTTGCGCGCACCCTCGACCTGATAGTCCCCGGCCCGTCCCATGACCTGTTTGGCCGCTTCGGCGAACCGGATGAGGCCCGACGCGCCGATCGGGTTGGAGGACAGCACGCCGCCGGACGGGTTGACCGGCAGGGTGCCGCCGATCTCGGTCTCCCCTTTGTCGGTGAGCTTCCAGCCGTCGCCTGGCGGCACGAAGCCGAGGTTTTCCAGCCACATCGGCTCGAACCAGGAGAACGGCACGTAGATCTCGGCCGCGTCGATCTCCTCGAGCGGGTTGGTGATGCCCGCCGCCTCCCACAGCGCAGCGGCCGCGTCCCGCCCGGCCTGGGGATTGACCTGGTCGCGTCCGGCGAAGGTGGTCGGCTCGGTGCGCATCGCGGTGGCGTGCACCCAGGCGACCGTCCTACCGGTGGCCTCGACGGCGGCGGCCGCGTCAGCGTCGCCGAGCACGATCGCGCACGCGCCGTCGGAGGAGGGACAGGTCTCGTCGAAGCGGATCGGGTCCCACAGCATCTGCGAGGCGAGTACCGATTCCAGCGTGATGTCGGGCTGCTTCAGATGGGCGAGCGGGTTCTTGGCGCCGTTACGGCGATCCTTCGCCGCGACCATCGCGCCGATATGGCCCGGGGCGTTGGAGCGCCGGATGTAGGAGCGGACATGCGGTGCGAAGTACCCGCCCGCGCCCGCGCCCACCGGCATGGTGAACGGCACCGGAATCGACAACGCCCACATGGCGTTCGACTCCGACTGCTTTTCCCACGCCACCGCGAGCACGCGCTTGTGCACGCCCGCCTGCACCAGATTGGCCGCGACGATGCCGGTCGAGCCGCCGACCGAACCGGCGGTGTGCACGCGCAGCAGCGGTTTCCCGGTAGCGCCCAAGGCGTCCGCCATATGCAGCTCGGGCATCATGACGCCCTCGAACAGGTCGGGCGCCTTACCGACTACGACCGCGTCGATATCGGCGATGGTCAGCCCGGCGTCGGCGAGGGCGCGATCGATGGCCTCGCGGCACATGCCCGCCATCGACACGTCGGTGCGTTTCGTCACATGATGGGTTTGTCCGGTGCCGAGCACCGCGGCAGGGAAGCGCCCACCCATCGCCCGACCGCCACCCCTCATCGAATCGCTGCGCGATGCTGTGCGCCCACCCGTCGCCCGACCGCCACCCCTCATCGAATCGCTGCGCGATGCTGTGCTCATTGGGTCTCCGATTCCAAGACGGTCACAAGGTTCTGCTGGAGGGCGGGGCCGCTGGTGGCATGGGCGAGAGCGCGATTCGCCGTGCCGGCCATGATCGCCTCGGCCGCGAAGCCGATGCGCTCCAGGCCCGCGGCGAACATCGGGTTGGCCGTGAGGGCGCCGCCGGACGGGTTGATCGCGGTGCCGTTCCGCAGGCCGATGGCCTCGGTGAGGATCAACTGCTGATGACTGAACGGCGCGTGCAATTCCGCGACGTCGAAACCGCTGGTGTCGCCGCCGGTGACGGCTCGGGCCGCGGCCGACGTCGAGGGGGAGACGGTGAGATCGCGGGCGCCGAGGACCGGGGTGTCCACCCGGTGCGCCATACCGGTGATCCAGGCGGGGCGCTCGCACAGCTCGCGGGCGCGATCGCCGACGGCCAGCACGACGGCTGCCGCGCCGTCGGTGATCGGCGCGACATCGTGCGCGCGCAGCGGATCGGCGACATACGGCTTGTCCAGCAGGCTATCGACGTCGCCGGACGCGCCCGCGGCCACGGCCGCCATGTCGCGCTCGGTCCAGCGGCCCGCATCGAGCCCGGCGCGGGCCTGCAACCCGGCGATGGACAACGCGTCGGGCCAGAGCGGCGCGACCAGGTACGGGTCCAGCTGCAGGGTGAGCACCTGGCGCAGCGTGCTCGCGGAGGACTTGCCGAAGCCGTACACGAGCGCCGTCTTCGCCTGTCCTGAGCGCAGTTTCACCCACGCCTCGTACAGCGCCCACGCAGCGTCCATCTCGACGTGCGATTCGTTGATCGGCGGCACCGCGCCGATCGCGTCGACCGCCGAGATGAACGAAAAGGCCCGTCCGGCAAGATAATCGGAGGAGCCAGAGCACCAGAAGCCGATATCGGACTTGGTGATGCCGAGCCGGTCGTAGAGCTGCTGGAAGCAGGGCACCAGCATCTCGACACCATTGGTGGTGCCGAAGGTCTCCGGCACGTGCGGTGCGTGGGCGAAACCCACGACCGCGATGTCGGTGGCGTTGTCGGTCAACGTGCGCCTCTCTCAGAGGTGGTGCTTATAGGTCTCGTAGTCGGCGTCCGGCTCGCCGGTGGGACGGAAGTGGTCCACGTTCTCCAGGCCGTAGCCCCATTCCTCGCGCGGCTTCCACACCGCCTCCACCCGCATGCCCATGCGGACTTCGCTGGCGTCGCACCCGAGCACCAGGTGCAGCACCGGGATGTCCGCGCCGTCCAGCAGCACATACGCCGCGACGTACGGTGGCTTGATCCGCTGTCCGAGGAACGGCACGTTCACGATGCAGAAGGTGGTCACCGTGCCGCGGTCGGGCAGCTCGATGAAGTCGTTGGTCGGCCTGCCGTCGGTCGGGTTCGCGCCGCGCGGCGGGAAGTACACCTTGCCCGCGTCGTCCGTGCGCGCGCCGATCAGCTTGCCCTCGGCTAGTCCGCGCAGGTAGACGGTCTCCTGCGGGGAGGCGGTGTGCTTGTAGGACAGGTCGACCGGGGTGGTGATCATGGTGACCGGCTCGGCAGCGGCGCCGGCTTCGGCGGGGGAGCCGGACTTCTCGCCCGGCTCGAAGCAGACGATGTCGCGAATGCTGCCTTCGGTCTTCGCCGCCCATCGAGCGGTGACTCGCAGACCGGTCTGCATGTCCTCCGGCGCCGCGACGTCGACCGCGTGCAGCAATGTAGTGTCCGCGCCGTCGAGCCGGATCAATGCCCAGGCGAACGGGCGGTCGAACGGCTGGCCTGGCAGCGGCTCGCGCACCCAGGTCCACGATTCGACCGTGCCGGTCTCGGCGACGTCGACGAAGTCGGTCAGCGGTTCCGCGGTGATCGGGTCGTATTCCGGCGGCGGCACGATCACTCGACCGTCCGAGCCGCGCGCGCCGATGATCTTGTGGTCGCGCAGATTGGTCAGAAACGTCCCGATGGTGGTTCCGACGGAGCGGGTGTAGTCGAAACGCATCCGCAGGGGCGCGCTGAGTACGTCGGGCGAGGTGTCCAATCCCGTGCCGCTCTCACCCGCGATTGCCGTGGATGCAGTATTCCCCTGAGTCACGATATCGAGTAGAACAGGTTCTAACTCTGGTGGCAAGCGGCGGTGCGGTCATGGACAAGGAGGCGGGCTCACGGCACGATCGAGCGCCCGCCGACACAACACAGAAAGGGGTCCGGCGTGAAGTTCGGATTGCAGCTCGGGTACTGGATGGCCCAGCCGCCCGCGAACGCGGGGGAACTGGTGGTGGCGGCCGAGGACGCCGGGTTCGCCGCCGTGTTCGCCGCCGAGTCCTGGGGGTCGGACGCGTTCGGTCCGCTCACCTGGTGGGGCTCCTCGACGCGGAGGGTACGCCTGGGCACCTCGGTGGTGCAGATGTCGGCGCGCACTCCCGCCGCGACCGCCATGCATGCCCTCACCCTCGATCACCTCAGCGGCGGCCGCGCGATTCTCGGGCTCGGCGTTTCCGGGCCGCAGGTAGTGGAGGGCTGGTACGGACAGCCGTTCGCCAAGCCGTTGCAGCGCACCCGGGAGTACGTCGGCATCGTGCGCAAGGTGCTGGCCCGCGAGGAGCCGGTCACCAACGACGGCCCGCACTATCCGCTGCCCTACACCGGGCCGGGCTCGCTCGGGCTCGGCAAGCCGCTCAAGCCGATCGTGCATCCGCTACGCGCGGATCTGCCGATCTGGCTGGGTGCGGAAGGGCCGAAGAACGTCGCGCTCACCGCCGAGATCGCCGACGGCTGGCTGGCCATCTACTACGCGCCCCGGCTGGCCGGGATGTACAACGACTGGCTCGACGAGGGCTTCGCGCGGGCCGGTGCGCGGCGCAGCAGGGACGATTTCGAGATTGCCGCGAGTTGCCAGGTGGTGATCACCGATGACCCGGCGAGCGAGCTGGAGCGGATGCGATGGATCATGGCGCTCTACATCGGCGGCATGGGCGCGCCGGAGTTGAACTTCCACGCCCAGGTGTATCGGCGGATGGGCTATGCCCGCGAGGTCGACGAGATCGGGCTGCTATTCCAGGCGGGCAAGAAGGCCGAGGCCGCGGCGTCGGTACCAGACGAGCTGATTCTGGACACCGCGATCATCGGCGACGAGGAGCACGTCCGTAAGCAACTGGGGGTGTGGGAAGCCGCCGGCGTCACCATGATGCTGGTGTCGGTTTCCGATATCGCGCAATTGCGTCGGCTGGCACCCCTTGTCGAAAAGTAGAACACGTTCTAAATTCAATGGGGTGACTGCCTCACCCGCCCCGTCGGCTCCGCCTCCTCACCATCCCCCCATGCAGGAGTCAAAGAACATTCTCGGTCTGTGGAACATCGCCGAAGCCGAACCGGATCGGATCGCGATGGTCGATCCGTCGGGCAGGGAGGTGACGTATCGCGAATTGGCAACGCTCGCCAATCGTTACGCCACCGGCCTGCGTGGGCTCGGCCTGAATACCGGCGACGTGCTGGTGAGCATGGTGCACAACTGTGTCGAGGCGATCGCCGCCTATTTCGCGGCCTATCAGTCCGGGTTGTACATCGTCGCGGTGAACTGGCATCTCACCGGGCCCGAGGTCGCCTACATCCTGGGCGACAGCGAGGCGAAGGCGTTCATCGCCAGCGATCGTTTCGCCGCCGCCGCGAAGGCCGCGGCCGATGAGGCCGGACTTCCCGCGACGGCACGGTTCGCGGTGGGCGAGATCGAGGGTTTCAAGTCGGTGGCCTGGCTCGGTGCCGCGGACACCGGTCGTCCGTCCGATCGCAGCACGGGCGCTCCGATGCTCTACACGTCGGGAACCACGGGACGGCCCAAGGGAGTTCGGCGCCCGCTCACCGGCGCCGACCCGGATGTCGTTCCGCCGCACACCGCCGCCTTCTTCGGCCTCTTCGACCTCGCGCCCTACGACGATCACGTGCACATCTGCGGCTCGCCGCTGTATCACACGGCCGTGCTGAACTTCGCCACCATCTCGATTCAGTTGGGCCACAAGCTCGTTCTGATGGATCGCTGGGACGCCGAAGAGATGCTGCGGCTGATCGACAAACACCGGGTGACGCACAGCCACATGGTGCCCACTCAGTTCCACCGGCTGCTCGCGCTGCCGGAGGAGGTGCGCGCCAAGTACGACGTGTCCTCGCTGCGCAGTATGGTGCATGGCGCCGCGCCCTGCCCGCAGGAGACCAAGCGGCAGATGCTCGAATGGTGGGGACCGACGGTCACCGAGTACTACGCGGCCACCGAGGGCGGCGGGACGGTGATCAACGGCGCCGAATGGCTGCGCAAGCCGGGCTCGGTGGGCAAGGCGTGGCCGTGGTCGGTGATCAAGGTGCTCAGTGAAGAGGATGGCTCCGAGGTCCCGGTCGGCGCACCCGGGCTGGTCTACATGCGCATGGGCGCTTCGAGTTTCGAGTACCACCACGACAAGGCCAAGACCGAGGACTCACGCGTCGGCGACCTGTTCACCGTCGGCGATATCGGCCATCTCGACGAGGACGGCTACCTCTACCTGCACGACCGGCGCTCGGACCTGATCCTGTCCGGCGGGGTGAACATCTACCCGGCCGAGATCGAGAACGTGTTGATCACCCACCCGAAGGTCGCGGACGTCGCGGTTTTCGGTATCCCGCACCCGGATTGGGGCCAGGAAGTGAAGGCGGTCGTGCAGCCCGCCGACGACGTCGAGGGCAACGACGAGCTCACCGCCGAACTGCTCGCCTTCGCCGCCACCCAATTGGCGAAGTACAAGATGCCCAAGTCGATCGACTACCTCCCCGAACTGCCGCGCGACCCCAACGGCAAGCTCTACAAGCGCAAACTCCGCGACCGCTATATCCCGGCGAAGTAGTCGAGCCGAGTCAAATGGCGGCTCGATCCACCGCGATAGCCGCCATTTGACTCCGCTCGATGCCCTGAGATCCGTGACGCAACCATAGCCGGTTGACTGCGCTGGGACTGAGGGTGCGCACTCGACTGCGGGAGGGTACGGCACCCAGCGCGCCCAGCACTGCTCCGGTACACCCATGGAGGGTGCTCAACTACGGGGCATCGCCCGAGACTCCCCTGCCCGAGGCTTCGAGTAGTGCCCACCTACCATTGTTTTCCTCTGGCGGTGCTGGGCGCGTCGGGTGCCGTACCCGGCTTACCTCCCGCAGTTGGGTTGGGAACGTGCCACTTCCAGCGTGGTCGACCGGCTGTGGTTGCGTTTAGCGAGGCTGGGTCAGGAGCGTGGTTGCGTGTGGAATCGGGGTTAGTGAAATGGCGGCTCCAGCCACCACGACAACCGCCATTCGACTCGGCTCGATGCCCTGAGATCTGTGACGTGACCACAGCCGGTTGACTGAGCTGGGACCGCACTTGTGCACTCGACTGCGGGAGGTAGGCCGGGTACGGCACTCAGCGTGCCCAGCACTGCCCAGTAAACGCATGGAGGGTGCGCTCGACTGGGGGCACGGCCAGAGATGTCTCTGCCCAAGGCTTCGAGTCATGCCCGACCTACCACGGTATTCCCTTGGCGGTGCTGGGCGCGTCGGGTGTCGTACCCGGCTACCTCCCGCAGTTGGGTTGGGAACGTGCCACTTCCAGCGTGGTCGACCGGCTGTGGTTGCGTTTGAGAGGGCTGGGTCAGGGGCTTGGTTGCGTTGGAGTCGGGTAGTGAAATGGCGGCTCAGACCTAGTATCCGGGCCGCCATTTCACTGTCCTCATGGTCAGCGCGCGCTGGTCAGCTGACTGGCTCGCGGAGTTCCGGTGCGAGGCCGAACAGCGGGAACAGCTTTTCGGTGTCGAGGAAGAAGGTCAGGCCGGCGATGGTGTCGCCGTCGAGTTCCAGCACCGTGATGGACCATGGCACCCATACGCCCGGCTCGGTGCCGGGCTTGTAGTGGCCGAAGGCGGGCAGGCCGTTGGCGCCTTCCAACCGGACCAGTCGCGAGTCGCGGCAGGCGCTTCCGCTGCCGAGCATGAAAGCGGCCACGTTCTCCGGGCCGGAGATCCACAGTTCGATCGGCGGCATGGACAGGGCCACATCCGCTTTCAGCAGGGAGGTGAGTGTGTCCATGTCATAGGCCTCGAACGCCTTGACGAAGTTGTCCACCAGTCTGCGCTGGTCCTCGTCGGTCTCGTCGTAGGTGTGGGTGGCCATCGGCTGAACCTTGGACATGGTGGCCCGCGCCCGCTGCAGCGCGCTGTTCACCGACGCGGGTGACATGGTGAGCGCCTCGGCGGTCTCGTTGGCGGAGAAGCGCAGTACCTCGCGCATGATCAGGATGGCGCGCTGCGTGGCGGGCAGGTGCTGGCAGGCGGCGACGAAGGCCAGGCGCAGCGTGTCCTTCGCGCTGGCGTGCTCGGCCGGATCGGCGCCGAAGGCGAGCGCGTTCGGGATGGGCTCGATCCAGACGTAATCGGGCTGCGGCGCGGGCAGCGGCGAATCCGGCCGCGACGGGCCCGACAGATCCATCGGCCGGGCCCGGCGTTGCGGGCCGTCGAGCATGTCCAGGCAGACGTTCGTGGTGATCTTGTACAGCCAGGATCGGAGGCTGGCACGACCTTCGAACGACGCATAGGACTTCCATGCGCGGGTGAAGGTCTCCTGCACCGCGTCCTCCGCTTCGAAGGAGGAGCCGAGCATGCGGTAGGCGTACGCGCACAGCTCTCTGCGATGGGCCTCGAACGAGGCGAGTACATCGGGAGCGAGGCCCGCGGGGGAGCCGGGCGAGTCGTTCATGGGTGTCACCCTGCCACAGGCCACCGACACAAAACAGGCCTCGAACTCGAGAGGTCGCTACCAATCAAGATCATTAAACCTGTTCGGTTTGTGGGACGTGTCACCTGTTCTGTGGCGATGAGTTCACCGTCGATGGCCCGTCATATCCAGTGACACGAACGGATGCGCTCGAAAGGACGACGCCCATGAGCAGCAAGATGATCTTCATCAATCTCCCCGTCGACGACCTGAACCGGTCGAAGACCTTCTACGAAGCGCTGGGCTGGAAGGTCAACCAGGAGTTCACCGACGACAACGCCGCCTGCATCGTGGTCGACGACAACATCTGCCTGATGCTGCTCACCAAGGATTTCTTCACCACCTTCAGCAAGCGGCCACTGGCCGACACGAAGGTGGCGATCAATGCCGCGTACGCGCTGTCGCTCGGCAGTGCCGCAGAGGTCGACAGCCTCACCGCCGCCGCACTCGCCGCGGGAGCGACCGAAGAGGTGAACGAGGACAAGCGCGCGCAGGAGGCGCAGGTCGGCATGCACGGCCGCACGTTCATCGACCCGGACGGGCACCAGTGGGAGCCGTTCTGGATGGACTACCCGGGCAGCAACTGACATCGGCGCACGGCCCGGTGCCCCTCGCGCCACCAGCCAATTTGGGCGCGAGACGTTTATCGGACTGTGATCTAGGTTACTCTTTCCCGGGTACGAGCAGGGGGGCCCACCTGCGGGACGATGGTCCCGCAGGTGGGGATATGCAGGACGGGAGAGTTTCGGATGAGGGTTGGTATCGGACGGTGGCGGCGCACACTAGCGGTGGCGTTATCGGCCGCGGCGGTCGCCATGTTGGCCGGATGTGGGTTGGGGGGTGATGGTGCCGCGGCGGTCACCTATGCGGAGGCAAAGAGTTCGGGCAAGATCAAGGTCGGCTTCGCCAACGAGGCGCCATGGGCTTTCCTCGACGAGAAAGGCGAACTGACCGGGTACGCACCCACCGTCGCCCGCGCGGTGCTGAAGAAGTTGGGCATCAATGAGGTCGAGGGCGTGGTCACCGACTTCGACGGGCTCATCGACGGGGTGCGGGCGAAGAACTACGCGTTCGTCGCCGCAGGCATGTTCATCAATCCGAAGCGTTGCGAGAGTTCGGATTTTGCGATTCCCGACTATCGGGTGGGTTCCGCGTTCCTGGTGCCGAAGGGCAACCCGCGCGATATCACCCGGTTCGAGGACATCACCAGAGCGAACGTGCGCATCGCGACCTTGGGTGGTGCGGTGGAGAACGGATATGCCGAGAGCTCGGGTGTTCCATCGAATCTGATCGAACCGATGGCCAAGCAGGACGATATTCTGCGCGCGGTGCGCAATAACGATGTATACGGCGGCGCTATGCTGGATGTCACCGCGTCGTGGCTGGTCAAGAACAACCCGGATGCCAACTTGGAGGTCACCTCCTCTTTCCAGTTCAGTGCCAAGCCCGACGTGGGCACGTTCAACTTCCGCCTGGACGATGATCAGTTCCGCGAGGACTTCAACCGTGAGCTGCGTGCGCTGCACGAGAGCGGTGAGTGGCTGAAACTGGTCGAGCCGTTCGGGCTGACTGCCGCGAACGAACCGGACCCGTCTCGCACCACCGAGCAGTACTGCACGGCCTGAGTCTTGTTCGACAACATCGATATCTACTTCGAGCGCATACTCGAGGGACTTCCGTTCACGCTGTGGGCCGCGGTGGGTGGAATCGCGCTCACGGTGGCGCTGTCGTTTGTGGCGGGGATCGCGATGCTGTCGCGATCCCGGCCCGTCCGTTTCGTCACCAGGGTTTATGTCGAGGGGTTCCGCGGCAGCTCCGAGGTCGTGCAGCTGTTCTTCTTCGCGGTGGCGGTCCCGATCTTCTTCGGCGTCTCACTCGGTGCGACGGCGGAGGGTCTGCTGCTCATCGGCGTTATCGTGCTCGGGCTCAATCACGGCGCGTATGGTGCGGAGATTGTCCGCGGCGCGATTCAATCCGTGTCAACTACACAACTAGACGGTGCGATAGCACTGAATCTAAGTCCGCTGCAGCGCATGTGGCGGGTAGTTCTGCCACAGGCTGTGGTCGAGATGCTGCCCTCGTTCAACAATCTGTTCATACAGTTGGTGAAGAGCACGGCGCTGCTGAGTTTCATTGCCACGCCGGAGATATTCAAGAAGGCCGACGAACTGCGGGCCGTGCCGGCGTTCGCCCGTGAGCTCGGCCTGATCTACGCTCTCGAGCTGGTCTTCTACCTGCTGTTCGCCATCGCTGTCACGGTGATCATGCGGGTGCTGGAGCGCCTGGCGGCGCGGCGGGTCGGCCGGCCGCCGGTGCACCGCGCCCGCCGAATGACCATGGGGGTGAGTTCCTGATGTCGAAATGGCGCTGGGATCGGTTCTTCGAAGCCTTCCCCTACATCTGGGACGGGTTGCAGGTCACCATCCAGTTCACGCTGCTCGGCTCACTGGTTGCCTATCTGCTCGGCTTGGCCTTCGCGGTGATCCGGCAACTGCAGATACCAGTGGTGGACCAGTTGCTCTGGGCGTTCATCGAATTGGTGCGCAGCACACCGCTGCTGGTGCAGATCTTCGTCCTGTACTGGATAGTTCGCCCGGACCTGCTCGGCGGGTTCACCATCGAAACGCAGCGGCTGATCGTGGGTGTGACAGCGCTCGGTGTGCACTACGCCTGCTATACCTCGGAGGTCTTCCGGGCCGGGATCGACGCTGTTCCGCGGGGTCAGTGGGACGCGGCAACGGCGCTGAGCCTGCCGCGCGCCAGGGCTTGGACCGGCGTGATCCTCCCGCAGGCGGTGCCGCGGGTATTGCCCGCACTCGGCAACTACACCATCGCTATGTTCAAGGAAGTGCCGCTGCTGTCCTCGATCGTCATCCTGGACATGGTTTATCAGGTCAAGACCGCCTACGCGGCCGACACCGGTGGCGCCGGCCCCGAGGCGTGGTTCGCCGCGGGCTTGACCTTCTTGGCGTTGAGCTATCCGTGCTCGATCTTGGTTCGGAAATTGGAGCGACGTGTCGGAACAGTCTGAATCCCAGCCCACCGCCACCGAGCGTGCCGCGCCGGAGCCGCCCGGTTCCGCGGATGCGATGATCCGGTTCACCGATGTGGAGAAGTACTTCGGCGAAGTGATGTGCCTGAGCGAGCTGAACTTCGCGGTGTCGCCGGGCGAGTTCGTGACCTTGATCGGTCCGTCCGGTTCCGGCAAGACAACGATCCTGCGCCTGCTGATGACGCTGGAGCGGGTGTCGAAAGGCACCATCGAGGTCGCCGGGGAGTACCTCAGCCACATGCACAAGGGCGCCCGGCTGGTGCCCGCGGACGAGGCGCATCTGCGCCGGGCGCGCAAGAAGATCGGCATGGTATTCCAGCAGTTCAATCTGTTCCCGAACATGAATGTGCTGCGCAACGTCACTGAAGGCCCGATCCGCAGTCTCGGCAAACCGAAGGGGGCGGCGGAGGCGCGGGCGGTGGAGCTGCTCGAGCTGGTCGGTCTCTCCGACAAGACGACTGCTCGGCCGACTCAGCTGTCGGGCGGGCAGCAGCAGCGGGTGGCCATCGCCCGGGCGCTCGCCATGGAACCCGAGGTGCTGCTGCTGGACGAGGTGACATCGGCGCTGGATCCCGAGTTGGTGGCCGGTGTATTGCATCTGCTGAAGGACATCGCCGTGACCACTGACATCACGTTCTTGTGTGTTACGCACGAAATGCAGTTCGCGCGTGACGTTTCCGATCGGGTGATGATGTTCGACTCCGGCCGGGTGATCGAGGACGGCGATCCGGAGAAGATCTTCACCGACCCCGATCACGACCGCACGCGGGAATTCCTGCGTGCGGTGCTGGACCGGGCCTGAGCTGTCAGGTCGGCAGGGGCTCAGCTGCCGGTGAAGGTCGGCGTGCGCTTCTGGGCGAACGCCTTCGGGCCTTCCTTGGCGTCGGCCGAGCGGAACACCGCCATGCCGAGCTTGGCGTCGATCTGGAACGCGTCTTCCTCCGGCATGGCCTCGGTCTCCCGGATGGTCCGCAGGATGGCCTGCACCGCGAGGGGGCCGTTCGCGGCGATCTGCCCGGCGAGGTCCAGTGCCTTGTCCAGTGCCGTTCCGTCCGGCACCACGTGCCCGATCAGGCCGATCTCCTTGGCTTCCGCCGCGGTGACGTGCCGACCGGTGAGCAGGATGTCCGCGGCGACGGTGTAGGGGATCTGGCGGACCAGCCGCACCGCCGAGCCGCCCAGCGGGAACAGGCCCCAACGCGCTTCGGACACACCGAATTTCGCGCTCTCGCCGGCCACGCGGATATCGGTGCCCTGCAGGATCTCGGTGCCGCCCGCGATGGCAGGGCCCTCGACCGCCGCGATCAGCGGCTTGGTGAGCCTGCGGCCCTTGAGCAGCGCCTCGATCTTGGACAGATCCCAGCCGCCGCCCGCGAACGAGTCGCCGGGGTGCTGGGCGGTCATCGCCTTGAGATCGGCGCCCGCACAGAACGCGCCGCCTGCGCCGGTCAGGATCGCCACCCGGATGTCCGGATCGTTGTCCACCTGGTCCCAGGCGTCACGCATGATCGCCATCATCTCCGCCGACAGCGCGTTGCGCGCCTCGGGCCGGTTCATGGTGACGATGAGGACATGGTCGCGCTTCTCGACGAGGCAGTGCGGCATTGCTGATTCTCCTGACTAGAGCCTTGTCAGAAACAGTAACACGTTCTATTTTTATGGCTGTGAGCCACAACATAGCGGACCTTGTCGAACACGCCATCGACCTGATGCCCGACCGCGTCGCGCTGGCCGACGACGGCCGCGAGGTCACCTACGCCCAGTTGGAGGAGCGGGCCAACAAACTCGCTCACTACCTGCAAGAACAGGGAGTCCAGCCGGGCGAAAAGGTGGGCATCTACTCACGCAACACGATCGAGGCCGTCGAGGCCATGGTCGCGATCTTCAAGGCGCGGGCCGTGATGATCAACGTGAACTTCCGATATGTCGAGAACGAGTTGCAATACATCTTCGACAACTCGGACATGGTCGCGCTGATCCACGAGCGTCGCTACAGCGACAAGGTCGCCGCGGTTCGTGCGAACACCCCGATGCTGCGCACCGTCATCGTCGTGGACGACGATACGACCGGCACGGTGGCGACCGCAGCGGATTCGGTGGAATACGAGGCGGCGCTCGCGGGTGCCTCGGGTGAGCGCGACTTCGGCGAGCGATCCCCGGACGACCTGTACATGCTCTACACCGGCGGTACCACCGGCATGCCCAAAGGCGTGATGTGGCGCCAGGAGGACGTGTGGCGTGTGCTCGGTGCCGGCATCAACTTCGTCACCGGCGAATACGTCCAGGACGAATGGGAATTGGCCAAGGTCGGGGCGGGCAGTCCGCCCATGGTGCGGTGGCCGATTCCGCCGATGATCCACGGCGGCGCGCAGTGGGCGACGTTCCACAGCCTGTTCGGCGGGGGCAAGGTTGTGATGATCCCGGAGTTCTCGGGGCACGGGGTGTGGCAGGCGATCGACAAGCACAAGATCAACCTGATCTTCATCACCGGCGACGCGATGGCGCGCCCGATGCTGGACGCGCTGATCGAAGGCAACCCGGAAACCGGTCAGCCCTACGACCTTTCGAGCCTGTACGTGATGGCCAGCAGTGCGGCGCTGTTCTCACCCGCCCTCAAGGACCAGTTCCTCGAGCTGCTGCCGAACCGGATGATCTCCGACTCGATCGGATCCTCCGAGACCGGTTTCGGCGGGCTGTCCATCGTGGCCAAGGGCGCGACGCACACCGGAGGCCCGCGGGTGAAGATCGACGCCTCCACCGAGGTGCTCGACGAGGACGGAAACCCGGTGCAGCCCGGCTCCGGGCAGGTCGGCATCCTGGCGCGGCGCGGGCACATCCCGCTCGGCTACTACAAGGACGAAGCCAAGAGCGCGGCGACATTCAAGGAGTTCAACGGGATTCGCTACGCCATCCCCGGCGACTTCGCCAGGGTCGAGGAGGACGGCACGGTCACGATGCTCGGCCGTGGCTCGGTCAGCATCAACAGCGGCGGCGAGAAGATCTACCCCGAGGAGGTCGAGGGCGCGCTCAAGACGCACCCGGAGATCTTCGATGCGCTGGTGGTCGGCATCGAGGACGAACGCTGGGGCCAACGGGTGGTCGCGGTCGTGCAATGTCGCGGCGGAAACCGGCCGACCCTCGAGGAACTGCGGCCGATGCTCACCCAGGAAATCGCCCCGTACAAACAGCCCCGCAGCGTCTGGTTCGTCGACGAGATCAAGCGCTCCCCGGCGGGCAAGCCCGACTACCGCTGGGCCAAGGAGCAAACCCAGGCCCGTCCCGCGGACGACCACCTCGAGGCGAATTCGAAGTAGACCCCCGGCGACCGGTCGGGCCCCGCGCCCTCGCAGCGGCCCGACCGCGGCATCCGGCATGACACCCCTGGAGTCAGCGTCGACGATCGGTCTGCCTCGGATGCCCGGTCCCGGCGAGGGGCAGGTACAGAATCCGGTTGGCGTCGTCGATCGCGTACCAGATCCGGCCGCCACCGGTGATCTCATATTGCCATTGCTCCAACTCCGCACCGCCGAGCTTCACCGACCCGAGGTCGTACTTCAGTCGATGCTGCCGCGAAGGATTCGCGGCGCTTCGCGGGTCGCTGGTGATATCGACCCAGGCTCGATCGAGGTTGCCGGGTGCTTGGGCGAGCAGCTCGGCCCATCCTCGCGCCGCGTTCAGATTGTGCACCACAACTCGCCAGGGATTTGGGCGCGGAACCTCATCGCCTCTGTGGAGTTTCATTCCGCACGTCCCGGACGGGATACCTCGCTGAAGTCCGACGGGTCGAACGGTCCGGCCAGTCGATGTGCCAATTCCGGCTGGGCGTATATCTCGGCTGTGTGCTGCCAGGCGACGAGATCCCGGGCGAACGGGGTGAACAGTCCGGTATCGGCTCCGGCAATCAACTGATCCAGCAGTTCAGCGGCCGCCTCGGCGCGACCGGTGTCCGGTAGCCATTTCAGCCAGGGCAGTTCTTCCTCGAAGACTTCCTCCGCCAGGCTGCGGTTCGATTTGGCGATGATGGCGATGGTTCGGGCGAGCAGGCGCAATGCCGTCTCCTTGGCCTCGAAGCGTTCGGAACGAGACAGCACCAGATTCTCGGCGTCGCGGCGCTCCAGTATGACGTCGGCATCGGCCAAAGCGGGAAACACCGATGTTTGCTTGCGAATCAAGTCGCTGAACGGGAAGCTCTTTGCGGTCATACGCCTACTTTACTCCACTTCTGAAGTAGTTCAGTATATGGGTCTAATCGGCGAACTCGGCACGGTAGTCGGCCCGTCATGGCGGCGGGCGGACTCGGTGGTATTCCCTTCAGGCGGGGGTACCGGCCAGCATGGCGCCGAGGGCGCGCAGGTGGTCGGTGCCCGTGCCGAGGGCGAACTCGTTGTGTTTGGCGGCGGTGAAGTAGTTGTGCGCGATGTGGTCGCGGTCGATGCCGACGCCGCCGTGTATGTGGACGACGGTGTGCGCGACGCGGTGGCCCGCGTCGGCGGCCCAGAACTTGGCGGTGTGCACGGCCTCGGCCGCGGGCAGGTCCTCCGACAGCAGCCATGCGGCCTGCGTGACCGCCAGGCGCAGGCCTTGGACGTCGATGTATCCGTCGGCGAGACGCTGGGCTACGGCTTGGAAACTGCCGACCGCTTTGCCGAACTGTTCTCGCTCCCTCGCGTATTCGGCGACCAGGTCGAGCGCTCGTTCCAGGGTGCCCAGCTGCATGGCGCTCAGCCCCAGCCAGGCGCGGGTGAGGATCCAGTCGAGGATCTCCGCACCGCCCTCGACGGTGCCGATCAATTCGCCGGGCGTATCGGTGAGTTCGACCGCGAACTCCGGGCTGCGGTCGACGACCTGCTGCGCCGTCACCGCAGCCGCCGCCGGGTCGACCAGGAAGACCGCGGTGGTGCCGGATACCGTGGCGGGAACGAGGATTCGCTCGGCGCGGTTCGCGTAGGGCACGGTCGTTTTGGCGCCGGTGAGCCGCCAGCCTTCGTCGGTCTCGATCGCGGTGGTGGTCGGCGTGGCGGGTTCCCAGTTGCGCTCCTCCGCCAGCGCCACGGTGAGGTTGACCCGACCCGCTCCGGCCTGGGTGGCCAGATCCTGTTGCGCCGCATCGCCGAAGCGGGCCAGCGCGCCCGCGCCGAGGGCGATGGACCACAGATACGGCACGGCCGCGACGTGCTTGCCCAGCTCGCGCAGGATGGCGGTCTGCTCGAGTGGGCCGAGGTCGCTGCCGCCGACCGACTCGGGCAGCGCCGCCGCGAGCACGCCGGTCTCGGCCAGTGAACTCCACAGCGGCTGGTCGAATCGCTCGTCCGCGGTGTCGAGTTCGCGCAATCGGTCAGCGGTGACCAGTTTGCCGCACACCTCGCCGGTGAGCCGGGCGAGATCGAGTTGGGCTTCGGTAGGGGTGAAATCCATGGTGGTCTTCCTGCTTTCGATCAGCGCGCCGCGGCAGGCTGCTTGAGGGCGGTCATCGCGATGATGTCGCGCTGCACCTCGTTGGTGCCGCCGCCGAAGGTCAGGATGAGGGCGGCGCGATGCATTCGCTCCAGTCGTCCGCGCAGTTCGGCGCCGGGGGAGTCCTGGCGCAGGTACGCCTGCGGACCGAGCACCTCCATGAGCAGCCGGTAGGCCTCGGTGGCGAGCTCGGTGCCGTACACCTTGCAGGTCGAGGCGTCCCACGGCCGCGGAGCCGCGTCACCGCCCGCGTCGGCCCGGCTGGCGATCTCCCAGTTCAGCAGCTTGAGGTATTCGACCTTGGCGTGCACCCTGGCCAGGTTGAGCTGCACCCACTCCCGGTCGATCACCCGGGAGCCGTCACTGGCCTTGGTGTTGCTCGCCCACTCGACGGTCTGGCGCAGCGCCAGCCCCAATGGCCCGGCGGAAGTCAGCGCCACGCGCTCGTGGTTGAGCTGGTTGGTGATCAGTGCCCAGCCGCCGTTCTCCTGACCGACCAGCGCGCTCGCGGGCACCCGGACGTCTTGGTAGTACGTCGCGCTGGTGTCCGGTCCCGCCATCGTGTGCACCGAGGTCCAGGAGAAGCCCTCGGCGGTGGTCGGCACGATGAGCATGCTGATGCCCTTGTGCTTCTTGGCTGTCGGGTCGGTGCGCACGGCGAGCCAGACGTAGTCGGCGTAGGCGATCAGGCTGGTCCACATCTTCTGGCCGTTGATCACGTAGTCGTCGCCGTCGCGCACCGCGGTGGTGCGCAGGCTGGCCAGGTCGGTGCCCGCGCCCGGCTCGGAGTAGCCGATGGAGAAGTGGAGTTCGCCCGCCGCGATCTTGGGCAGGAAGAACTTCTTCTGCTCCTCGCTGCCGTAGTGCATGATCGTCGGCGCGACCGAGTTGATGGTCAGGAAGGGCACCGGCGCGCCCGCGATCGCGGCCTCGTCGGTGAAGATCAGCTGGTCCATGGTCGGGCGGTCCTGGCCGCCGTACTCCTTGGGCCAGCCCAGTGCCAGCCAGCCGTCGTGGCCCATCTGCTGGACGACTTCGCGGTAGACGTTGCCCTGCCCGTACTCACCGGTCTGCGCGCTGAGCGCCTCCTTGCGCTCGGGGGTGATGAGCCGCGCGAAGTAGTCGCGCAGCTCCGCGCGCAGCTGCTCCTGTTGCGGCGTGTACGCAATGCGCATGGCAATACCTCTTGGGGGATGGTCAGCCGACGGAGCTTGCGGAGTCGGCGGGGTGGGTTGGACTTGGGGGTGGTCAGCCGACGGAGCTTGCGGAGTCGGCGGGGTGGGTTGGACCGAGCCTTCGTTGGATCGGGTTCTCCCGATCATTGCATATGGACTGAAACATGTTCCAGTATTGATACCGAATCCCCGATGGCGCTTCGACCGGGCCGATCGGCTTGTTAGGCTTCTGCTGGAGCTGTGGTAAAGGAGTTGCCATGAAGATCAGTGTCGATCTCGACCAATGCGAAGCGAATGGAATCTGCGTCGGAATCGCCCCCGACGTGTTCGAACTCGATGACGAGGACGTGCTGCACATCGCGAACGCCGAGGTACCCGCCGATCGGCTCGCCGACGTCGAGGACGCAGTCGCGCAGTGCCCCAAGGCCGCGTTGCGGCTGCAGTGAACGACCCTTGCCGTAAGTTGGAACACGTTCTAGAGTCGGCCGCGTGAGCAATGATCTGAGCCTTGCGGGCCGAGTGGCGATCGTGACCGGCGGCGGCGCCGGACTTGGGCGGGCCGAAGCGCTCGCGCTGGCCGGGGCCGGCGCCTCCGTGGTGGTCAACGACATCGCGGACTCGGACGCGGTCGCCGACACGCTCGCCGAAATCCGCGCCTTGGGTGCCAAGGCCGAGTTCGTCGCGGGCAGCATCGCGGAGCGGGCCACCGCCGACGCGCTGATCCGCACCGCCGAGGAATCCTTCGGGTCGGTCGACATCGTCGTCAACAACGCGGGTATCACCCGCGACCGCATGCTGTTCAACATGTCCGACGAGGACTTCGACGCGGTCGTCGCGGTGCATCTGCGCGGCCATTTCCTGTTGTCGCGCAACGCCGCCGCATACTGGCGAGGAAAGTCCAAGCAGACGGGCGCCCCGGTGTACGGCAGGTTGGTCAACACCTCCTCGGAGGCGGGCTTGCTCGGCCCGGAGGGGCAGGCCAACTACGGTGCCGCGAAGGCGGGCATCACCGCGTTGACCCTTTCGGCCGCGCGAGCGCTGTCGCGCTACGGCGTGCGCGCCAACGCGATCGCGCCGCGTGCTCGAACCGCGATGACCGAGGCGGTGTTCAGCCCCGCCCCGGAGGGGGGTGTCGATCCGCTGTCGCCGGATCACGTGGCGCGGCTGGTGGCCTACCTCGCCTCGCCCGCGGCCGATGCGGTCAACGGGCAGTTGTTCGTCGTCTACGGGGGGATGGTGGCGCTCATGGCGGCTCCGGTAGTCGAACGCCGGTTCGACGCCGCCGATGGGCAATGGTCGGGGCGGGATCTGGCAGACATGCTGGGCGGCTACTTCGCCGATCGCCCGGCGGAGCGGACCTTCTCGGCCTCCGCCCTGATCGATCTGGGCTGAGCGGCGGCTTGCCGCGGGTGCGCTACTGATCAGCTGTCCAACTGTTGATCGGGGGATCGGCGCTTGGTAGACATGGGGACTGGGTATGTCACGCTTCACAGAGGTGGGATCATTCCCGGGTGAAACCGGTGTCAATTTAATATGTCGATCTTTCGAGAAAATGCACGTCAAAAGTGTGAAAAATGCTTCCGGCAACACGGTGAACATGTTCTAATCGTTCCGGCGGTGCGGCCACGGTTGAGATTCGCGCCGTGCGCCGTGTACGTCGGTTGAGCAAGGAGGATCGCGGATGAACGAGGTCCTTGCCGTGCCGTTGCGGGCCGTTGGTGGATTCTTCGAACTCATCGCCGACGTCGCACGTTCCAGCGTGCGCCGACCCTTTCAATGGCGTGAGTTCATCGACCAATCCTGGTTCATCGCGCGAGTATCGATCGTCCCGACATTGTTGGTGGCGATTCCGTTCACCGTTCTGGTGAGCTTCACGCTGAACATTCTGTTGCGCGAGATCGGTGCAGCCGATCTCAGCGGCGCGGGCGCGGCATTCGGCTCCGTTACTCAGGTGGGGCCGATCGTCACCGTGCTCATCGTCGCAGGAGCAGGCGCCACCGCGATCTGCGCCGATCTCGGCGCGCGCACCATCCGTGAGGAAATCGACGCCATGCGGGTGCTCGGCATCAACCCGGTGCACCGCTTGGTGGTGCCGCGCGTGCTCGCGTCGATGTTCGTGGCGCTGATGCTCAACAGCCTGGTGTGCACGATCGGCATCGTCGGCGGGTTTCTGTTCTCGGTGTATCTGCAGGATGTGAATCCCGGTGCATTCGTCAATGGCATCACGCTGCTCACCCATCTGCCCGAGCTGATCATTTCCGAGGTGAAAGCCGGGTTGTTCGGGCTGATCGCCGGGCTGGTCGCCTGCTATCTGGGCCTGAATGTCAAAGGTGGACCCAAGAGTGTCGGTGATGCGGTGAATCAGACCGTAGTCTTCGCCTTCATGGCCCTGTTCGTCGTGAACGTGGTGGTCACTGCCGTCGGCATCAAGTTCACGGCGCGGTGACCCGATGGCCTTCGTAATCCAATCCCGCTTCCCCCGGACCATTCGGCGTGTGCGCCGGATGTCGGACTCGCTCGATTCGGTGGGCAAGCACGCCGTGTTCTACGGCCGAGCGCTGGGCTCCATTCCGCGGGCGCTGGTGCACTACCGCACCGAGACGGTCCGCCTTATTGCCGAAATCAGCATGGGCACAGGCGCTTTGGCGGTCATCGGCGGCACGGTGGTGATCGTCGGATTCCTCACGCTGTTCGCGGGCGGCACCATCGCGGTGCAGGGCTACAGCTCACTGGGCAACATCGGCGTCGAGGCGCTCACCGGTTTCTTCGCGGCGTTCATCAATGTCCGCATCGCGGCGCCGGTAATCTCCGGCATCGGTCTGGCCGCCACCATCGGGGCAGGCTCCACCGCGCAGCTGGGCGCGATGCGGGTGGCCGAGGAGATCGACGCGCTGGAGTCGATGGCGATCCGGCCGGTGCCGTACCTGGTCGGCACTCGTGTGTTGGCCGGGATGATCGCGATCGTCCCGCTCTACGCGCTCGCGGTGATCGCCTCGTTCCTGGCGAGCCGGTTCGCCACGGTGGTGATCTACGGGCAGTCAGCGGGCGTCTACGACCATTACTTCTCGACCTTTCTCATCCCCAGCGACATTCTCTGGTCATTCGCCCAGGCGATCTTCATGGCCTTGGCGGTCATGTTGATCCACACCTACTACGGCTACAACGCCGCGGGCGGGCCGGTCGGCGTCGGTGTCGCGGTAGGCAACGCGGTGCGGGCCTCGCTGGTCGCGGTGGTCACGGTGACCCTGCTGATCTCGCTGGCCATCTACGGCACCTCCGGCAACTTCCATCTCTCCGGATAAGCGAAATGGCGGAATCGAAGCAAACGGAAAGCCACTTCCTGCGGGCGATGCGCGGCGGGCTCGGGCTGAAACTCGCGGGGGCCGCGATGGTGCTCGCGCTGGTCGCGATCGTGGCGGTCTCGTTGATCATGTTCGTCGGCGGGTTCACCCCCACGGCCACCGTGATGGTGGACGCGCCGCGCAGCGGCTTGGTCCTCGACCCGGATGCCAAGGTGAAGATCCGCGGTGTCGAGATCGGCCGTGTCGCGTCCGTCGACAACACCGCCGAGGGCGCCACGCTGAAACTGGCCCTCGATCCGGAATTGCTGAAGCTGGTGCCGTCCAACGCGGAGGTCGACATCAGGTCCACCACGGTGTTCGGCGCGAAATACGTCAACTTCATTGTCCCCGAACGGCCTTCGGCCACCCCGCTGAGCGCGGGCGCGACCGTCACCGCGCAGCGGGTGACCGTCGAATTCAACACGCTGTTCCAGCATCTGTCCGACGTACTCGCCAAGATCGAGCCGGAGAAGCTGAACGCGACGCTGTCCGCGCTCGGCACCGCATTGCAGGGCCGGGGGCAGAAGCTGGGCGACTTGCTCGCGCAGAGTGACGCCTACCTGCGTGACATCAACCCGTATCTGCCGACGCTGCAACAGGATCTGGCGAAGACCAGCGACGTGACCAACCTGTACGCGGACACGGTGAACGACCTGCTGCGCACGGTGGACAACGCGACGGTCACCAGCCACACGTTGGTCGAGGAGCAGAACAATCTCGACAACGTGCTGGTGAACCTCATCGGACTGGCCGACACCACCGGTTCGGTCCTGCGCGACAACGAGAGCCAGCTCGTCACGGCGCTCGATCTGCTGCGTCCGACCACCGGGCTGCTCGAGGAGTACGCGCCCGCGCTGTACTGCCTGATCGGCGGCCTGGGCAAGGCGCTCCCGATGGGCGAGGCGGTCTTCGGCGGCCTGCAAGAAGGCGTCGCGCTGAACACCGGCTTCATGTACGGCGCCAAGCCCTACACCTATCCGGAGGACCTGCCCAAGGTCAACGCGACCGGCGGCCCGCGTTGTGCAGGTCTACTGGACCGGGTGCCGGGCAGCCACGCGGACTATGTCGTCACCGATACCTCGGAAGGTCTCGTGTACGCGCCGTCGATGATGCTGACGGTGAATCCACCGAAGATCTTCCAGATCCTGTTCGCCGGACTGCCGGGGGTGCCGCGACCGTGAAAAACACCGCGACGACCATAAAATTGGCCATCTTCACCCTGGTGATGACGCTGGTCTTCGCCGGACTCGCGGTCGTGTTCAGCCAGGTTCGCTTCGCGCGGGAGAACGGCTATCACGCCGTGTTCACCAGTTCCTCCGGCATACTGCCCGGTGCGAAGGTGCGCATCGCAGGCGTGCCGGTCGGATCGGTCGCCTCGGTGAAGGTCGGCAAGGACTATCTGGCGCATGTCGAGTTCGACGTCGACCGCAAATACCGGCTGCTCACCAGCACGCGCGCGGCGATCAAGTACGAGAACCTGGTCGGTGACCGCTATCTCGAGCTGGCCGAGGGGCCGGGCTCGAATCGGGTGCTGCAACCGGGCGGCACCATCCAGAAGGAACAGACCGCGCCCGCACTTGATCTGGACATGCTGCTGGGCGGGTTCCGGCCGCTGCTGCGCGGCTTGGACCCCGGACAGGTGAACGACCTGACCAACGCGCTGTTGCAGGTCTTCCAGGGCCAGGGCGGCACCCTGGTGTCGCTGCTCAACAGCGGCGGTTCGTTCGCCAAGACGCTGGCGGATCGGGACGCGCTGATCGGCAGCGTGATCGACAACCTGAACACCGTCTTGCGGACGATCGATGAGCGCGGTGACCAGTTCGCCACGACCATCGCCGAATTGCAGCGTCTGGTCAGCGGATTGGCCGCCGACCGGGACCAGATCGGCGACGCCATCCCGCGCATCGCGGGCGCCACCGGCGACCTGACCGACCTGCTCGCCCAGGCCCGTCCCGACCTGCAGGGCACCATCGAGCAGACCGGACGCCTGGCCACCAACCTCGACGCCGGGTCCGACACCGTCCAGTGGGTGCTGGAACGGCTGCCGACGACCTATCGCCAGTTGATCCGGATCGGTTCCTACGGCTCCTTCCTCCAGCTCTACGTCTGCCAGACGAACTTCCTGGTGGACGGCCCGAACGGACAGACGATGAAGATCAACATGCCTGGTGCACAGACGACCGGAAGGTGTGCGGACGAGCGATGAACCAGCAGCGATCTTCCGCCACCACCATCGGCATCGTCGGCCTCGTGCTCGCGGTGGCGGTGGCGCTGTCGGCACTGCAATTCGACCGGCTCCCGTTCATCCGCTCCGGCGCTACATTCACCGCCTACTTCGCCGACGCGGGCGGCTTGCTGCCCGGCGACTCGGTTCAAGTCGCGGGCGTACGCTCCGGACGGGTCGAAAAAGTCAGCCTGGACGGCGCCAAGGTACTCGTCCGATTCACCCTGGCCGAGTCGATCGTGCTGGGTGAGAAGACCTCGGCGGCGATCAAGACCAATACCGTGCTCGGGCGCAAGTCGCTCGAGGTGACGCCGTCCGGTCCGGGCGCGCTGCGTGCCGACGACACCATTCCGCTGGACCGCACCACCTCGCCGTATTCGCTCAACGAGGCACTGAGCGAGCTGGCGGGCACGGTGCACGGCTTGGATCTGGACCAGGTCGACCAGACCCTCGACGCGCTTTCGACGACGTTCGCCGACACGCCGGCGCCGTTGCGCTCGGCACTCGACGGGGTGACCGCGCTCTCGCGCAGCATCAACGCGCGCGACCAGGCACTGTCGGATCTGTTGAAGCGGGCACAGAACGTGACGAGGATCCTCGCCGACCGGGGCAACCAGATCAACGCGCTCCTGCTGGACGGCAACGAGTTGCTCGGTGAGCTGGACCGGCGGCGCACCGCGCTGGGGCAGCTGATCGTCTATGTCAACGGACTCGCCCAGCAACTGTCCGGCCTGGTCGCCGACAACGAGGCACAACTGAAACCGGCACTGGACAAGCTGAATTCGGTGCTGGCCCTGTTGCAGCGGAACAAGCAGAACATCGCCGATGCGCTGGAGGGGCTCGGCCCGTTCGCCGCCGCGCTCGGCGAGCAGGTCGGCAGCGGCCCGTATTTCCAGGCGTATGTGGTCAACGCCGCGAGCAAGACGCTCCAGCCGCTGGTGGACGCGCTGGTGTGGCCGCAGCACCTGCCGAACGATCTGCAGAGCTACCTCACGCCGTTCCCGTCGATCGAACCCGCGATACAGGAGCCGCCGCGATGAGTGCGGAATACCCGTCCATCCTCTACCCGTCTCGAGTCGTCGATAGATCGGCCTCGATGACAGGGGAGTCGCGTCTGGGGGGATGTGCATGATCGCGCTGAACGCCGTACGGAAACTGCCCCGCTGGGCGCTGGTGGTGGCCGGTGTGCTGGCCGCCGTGCTCGTGGTCGCCGTCGCGTGGAACGGTATAGCCCGCATCGGGACCACGAAGGTCACCGCATACTTCCCGTCCACGTCCGGCCTTTATGCGGGCGACGACGTGCGGGTGCTCGGCGTGAAGGTCGGCCGGATCGATTCGATCGAGCCGGGCGCCGACCGGGTGCAGGTGACGATGACGCTCAACCGTGGTGTCGACGTCCCCGCCGACCCGCGGGCGGTGATCATCTCGCCCTCGCTGGTCTCCGCGCGGTTCATCCAGCTCGCGCCCGCCTACACCGCCGGCCCGAAGCTGAGCGACGGCGACGTGATTCCGATCGAGCACACCGCAGTGCCTGTGGAGTGGGACGACATCAAGGCGGAGCTGTCCAAGCTGGCCACCGCGCTCGGCCCGGTCGGCGACGACAAGCAGGGCTCGTTCGGCCGCTTCATCGACACCGCCGCCGACAACCTCGACGGCAACGGGCAACGGTTCCGCGACACGCTGCGGGAGCTGTCGGCGACCTTGAGCACGCTGTCGGACGGCCGCACCGACCTGTTCGGCACCGTGCGCAACCTGCAGAAGTTCGTCGAGGTGCTCGCGGCGAGTAACGAGCAGATCGTGCAGTTCGGCGGACGACTCGCGTCGGTGTCGTCGGTGCTGGCCGATGTCTCGGCGGATCTCGGCGCCGGACTGGACAATCTGGACGCCGCGGTGACCGACGTTCGCCGGTTTCTCGACAGCAGCGGCACCGAACTCACCGAGGGCCTGCAGCGGCTGGCCGACGCTACCCAGGTACTGGCCGACAAGCGGCCGGAGCTGGAACGGGTGCTGCACTCAGGTCCGACCGCGCTGGTGAACTTCTACCAGATCTACAAACCGGCCCAGGGCACCCTGACCGGCGCCATCGCCCTGAACAATCCCGCTGACCCGCTCGGTTTCCTGTGCGGTTCGGTCCGCGCCCTGGAGACCAACGACTCCGATCGCAGCGCCGACCTCTGCGCCCAGTACCTGGCGCCCGTGATCAAGAGCCTGAGCATGAACTACGTGCCGATCATGAGCAACGCGGCCAGCGGCATGACCGCGTTTCCGGAGCAGCTGGTGTATACCGATCCCGATCTGGCCGATCGGGTGGCGAGCCAGACCCCGGCGGGGCCGCAACCCGCGCCGGTGAGCGTGCCGGACGGCATTGCCGGACTGGCCATTCCGGGGTTTCCAGGAGGAGTGCGATGATGCGAATACGCCGCACCTTCGCTGTCGCGGTGGGGCTGACGGTGGCGCTCGGCGTCTCCGGCTGCCAATGGGACGGGTTGAATTCGCTGCCGATGCCCGGCACCGAGGGCACCGCGCCCGGCTCCTATCACGTGCGCATCCAGATGCCGAACGTGACCACTCTGACCAGGAATTCGCCGGTCCGGGTGCACGACGTGACGGTCGGGACGGTCTCGGGGATCGAGGTGGAGGACTGGCACGCGCTGGTCACGGTCACGCTGAATCCCGATGTGCGGCTTCCGGCGAACGCGGTCGCCAAGATCGGGCAGACCAGTCTGCTCGGGTCCAATCATCTCGAACTGTCCGCGCCGACCGATCAGCCCCCCGAAGGCGAGTTGAAGCCGGGGGATGTCATTCCGCTGGCGCGGGCCGGGGCCTACCCGACCACCGAGCAGGTGCTGTCCTCGCTGTCGGTGGTGCTCAACGGCGGCGGCGTCGCGCAGCTGGAAACCATCACCCGCGAACTCAATTCCGCGCTCACCGGGCGGGAGGAGGCGATCCGGGACCTGCTGCCGCAGCTGAACGAGCTGACCACGAACCTGGACCGCCAGACCGGTGACATTATCGCCGCGATGAGCGGCCTGGATCGCCTCGGCGGCCAGCTGGCCGAGCAGCGCGACGTGGTGGCGGCGGCCATCGAACAGATCCATCCGGCGTTGAGCGTGCTGGCCGACCGCCGGGCGAACATCACCAGGGCGCTCACCGCGCTCGGCGAATTGAGCGACGTCACGCAACGGATCATCGACGCCAGCGGCAACGACCTGAAGGCCAACTTGCACAGCCTCGTCCCGGTGCTGCGATCGCTCTCCGACACCGGCGGCAACCTGACCGAGGCGCTGAAGATCCTGGCCACCTTCCCGTTCCCGATGAAGAACCTGGACCACGCCATCAAGGGCGACTACTTGAATCTGTTCATGACGGTGGATATGACCGGGCGGCGGCTGGATTCGAACTTCCTCACCGGTACGCCGCTGGGCGGGCGCTTCGGCGGGGTGGAGGGCGCGCTCGGCAGCTTCGCACCGGGTACCGCGGCGCAGAACGGTGACCCGGCCACCGGGCCGCTCCAGGCGCCGCCGCCCGCGGCGAGCCAGCCCAGCCCGACCATCCCCGGTCTGCCGCCGATACCAGGCCTGCCCGCCATTCCCGGGCTGACCGTGCCCCTGCCGGGCAACACCGCGCCGCAAGGGGGGCCGGGACAGTGAAACTCACGCGGTTCGTCCGCACCCAGCTGATCATCTTCTCGGTGCTGACGGTGATCGGCCTGGTGGTCATGGGCGGGACGTACATCAAGCTGCCCGCGATGTTCGGTATCGGGCGCTACGAAGTGACGGTGCAGCTGGCCGCGACCGGTGGTCTCTACCCGACGGCCAACGTCGCCTATCGCGGCACGAATGTCGGTGTGGTGCAGGAGGTCCGGCTCACGCCCGCCGGTGTGGACGCGAAATTGTCCATCGGCAGCGACTACAAGATCCCCGCCGACGTCGACGCCTGGGTGCGCAGCGTGTCCGCGGTCGGCGAACAGTATGTCGACCTGGTGCCCCCCGAGCGACGCACCGGCGGAAATCTGCATGACGGCAGCGTGATCCCGGTGGAACGCACCAAGCTGCCGCAGGATGTCGGCGCGCTGCTCGACCAGGCCGACCGCTTGCTGTCCAGCGTCGCGGACACCCGGCTGCGGCAGGTCATCGACGAGGCTTTCCTCGCGTTCAACGGCGCCGGGCCGGATCTGCAGCGGTTCATCGATTCCGCGGCGCTGCTGGTGCAGGAAGCGCAGGCCAACGCCGAACCCACGAAACAGCTGCTCGACCAGATCGGGCCGCTGCTGGACACCCAGACCCGCTCGGACGCCGCGATCCGTTCTTGGACCGCCGATCTGGCGACGGTCACCGACCAACTGCGCGGCCACGACCCCGCGCTGCGCGGCGTGCTGAACAAGGGACCGGCCGCGATGCAGCGGGTGACCACGCTGTTCGATGATCTGCGCCCGTCGCTGCCGCTGCTTTTGGCGAACCTGGTCAGCGTCGGCCAGGTCGGCGTCACCTATCACGCCGGGCTGGAGCAGGTCCTGGTGGTCTACCCACCGCTGGTCGCCGCGCTGCTCACCGCGGTCCGCGGTCCGCTCGAATACGGCGCGCTGGTCGACTTCATGTCCTTGGTCAACGACCCGCCCGCGTGCACCACCGGGTTCCTGCCGCCGGACCAGCGCCGTTCGCCGAGCGAGTTGGACACCCCGGACACGCCGCCCGGTCTGTACTGCAAAGTGCCGCAGGACGCGCCCGAGGCGGTGCGCGGCATCCGCAATACACCGTGCGCGGAAGTGCCGGGCGTGCGCGCCCCGACGCCGGAGCTGTGTCGGAGCGGGTACTTTCCGTTGGGTAACAACCCGCCGTTCGGTCCGCCGCAGCCGGTCGCACCCGCGGCCGCGCCCGTGGACGAACCTCCTGGTGTCGCACCCGCGAGTTACGGCGGCGCCACACCGGCCGCCGCGCGAGCATATGACCCGGACACCGGCGTGTATATCGGCACCGACGGGCGCACATACCGACAGGGCGATATCAGACCGGGCGGTTCGGGCACGGTACCGTCGAGCTGGCAGGCGATGCTCGAGGAGCAGCAACAATGAGTGAGAGCAACGGAGAAGGTCACCGCACGCGGCGGCGTGCGATGCGCTCGGCCGGTCCACCGGTCGAGGAGAACGCGACCGCGACCACCACAGACGTGCAGACCACGGCCTCCGAGGACACTGCGGCCCGCGGCGCCGGAACCTCCCGATCCACAGTGGATGGCGAACCGAGCTCCATTGGCGCCGAGCCCGACCCCTCGACCTCGCTGGCGAAGCAACCCCCCTCGCGGGACACGCCCGACTCGGCGGCGCCGACCGGCGAGGTCGACAAGGAATCGGGCGCTGTGGCCGGCCAGGCAGCGGATGCCGCGGGGGGAACGGTCGCCGGGGCGGACAGTGCCGCAACCGACAAGACATCGCTCGCCGAGGCGAAAGCCGACGCCGAGCAGGTCACCGCTGAGGACTTGGCGACCGACAAAGCGGCCCGGACACGGCGCCGTAGCGCTCCACGGATCCTCGCGCTGGCCGTCTCCGCGTTGTTGGTTCTCGCACTGGTGTGCGGTGCGACCCTCTCGGTGTTCGCGATGCGCTCGGCGCACGAACGCGACGAGCGCCGCGCCGAGTACGTACAGACCGCCAGGCAGGCGATCGTCAACCTCACCACCATCCGCGCCGATTCGGCCAAGCAGGACATCGACCGGATCCTGTCGTTGGCCTCCGGCGAGTTCAAGACCGAGTTCGACGGTCGCGTCGACCCGTTCACCAGCATCGTGCAGCAGGCCAAGGTGGTATCCAGCGGAGAGATCGTGGAGTCCGCGCTGGAGAGCGACGATGATCGCTCGGCGCGCGTGCTGGTCGCCGCCAAGCAGACGCTCACCAATGCGGGCCAGGCCGAACCACAGACCAGGTATTACCGGTTCCGGGTCACGGTTTCCCGCGGCGACTCCGGTCTGACCGTTTCCGACGTGGAGTTCGTGGCATGAACCTGAACGGAATTCGAGGCAGGATCCTGCTCGCGGTGCTCGGCGTCGTGGTCGCCGCGGTCGCGGTCATCGGCGGCGTCAACGGATACCGCTACTGGGACGACCGGCAGGCCGAACAGTCGCGCAAGGACGCGGTCGCGACGGCCAGCCGCACCGTCGAGACCATGTTCACCTACAGCCCGCAGACCGTGGACACCGAACTGCGCAAGTCGGCCGACAACCTCAGCGGCGACTTCCGCGAGGACTACCTCACGCTGATCGACAAGCAGATCGCGCCGGGCGCCAAGGAAAAGCAGCTCACCGTCACCGCGACCACACAGGCGGGCGGCGTCATCTCCGCCGACCGATCGCACGCGGTGGTCCTGCTGTTCCTCAACCAGGTCATGACGAGCAAGGACACGCCACAGGGCACCACCACCGGCAGCCGAGTGCGCGTCAGCTTGGCCAAAACCGACTCACGCTGGTTGGTCGAGGCCGTCACTCCCGTGTAGAGCTCGGTTGACACTGTCGGCAGGTGCAGAGTATCGAGCCTCTCGAATCGGCGGTTCGAATTGCGAAGCCTGGCAAGCTATTACGGCGGACTCTGCTGCACACGCCCGACTGAATCCGATGCCGATGTTGTCGGAGACCATCGTCGGCCTCAAGGCGAATCCGTCGGGCGCGGCAGCCGGACGGTGAAAGTCGTCCCTTCACCGGGCGTGCTGCGGACGCCGACCTCGCCGCCGTGCGCGGTGACCAGAGCCTGCACGATGGACAGGCCGAGCCCGGTCCCGCCGCTGGTGCGGGTGCGAGAGGTGTCGGTGCGGTAGAAGCGCTCGAAGACGCGTTCAGCCTCCTCCGGCGGCAGGCCAGGGCCGGTGTCGGCCACCTCGAGAAGGACGTGATCGGCGGCGGGTGTCAGCCGGACCGTCACCGACGTGTCGGGCACGGTGTGCGTGATGGCATTGTTCAGCAGATTGCCCAGAACCTGGCGCAACCGCGCCTCGTCCCCGAGCAGCTCCAGCGTCCCTTCGCCCGGTTCTACTTTCAGCTCGATGGTGCGCACGGGTCCGTCCGTACGCTCGGCGGCGACCACCGCCCGCGCGTTGTGCACCGCGTCGCTGGCGACGGCGAGCAGGTCCACCGGCCCCAGCTCCAGCGGGCGCTGGGCATCCAGCCGCGCGAGCATCAGCAGATCCTCGACCAGCACACCCATCCGCTGGGATTCGTGCTCGATGCGCTCCATGAAGGTGCCCGGATCGGCGTTGGCGCCTTGGCGGTACAGCTCGGCGAACCCGCGGATCGTGGTGAGCGGGGTGCGCAGTTCATGACTGGCGTCGGCGACGAATCGACGCATCCGCTCCTCGGACCGCCGTGCGGCTTCCTCGGACGCCTCGGTCGCGGTGAACGCGCGCTGGATCTGCGCCAGCATGCCGTTCAGCGACCGGGACAGCAGGTCCACCTCTGTGTTCTTGCCGCGAACTGGCACCCGGCGGTGCAGGTCGCCGCGCGCGATCGCCGCGGCCGTGCTCTCCACCCGACGCAACGGTCGCAGACTGCGTCGCACCACGAAGTACGCGATCGCCGCCAGCGCGGTCAGGACGATCGCGCCTACGACCAGTTGGAGCGTCACGAGGCGCTGCACCGTGTCGGTGTTCTGCGTGAGCGGCAGCGCCACCGTGGTTGTGCCGTCCGGAGTCCGCACCGTCAGTGCCCTCCACTCGGTCGGTCTGCCGTTCACAGAGCCGACGGTGTACGGACCCGATCGTGGCGTCTGCGTCAGGTCGGGCTCGGCCTCCACACCGAAAGCCCTGATCAGGAACGCGCGCCCGTCGGTCCGCAGCGAGCGCACGTAGAACTGGCTCGGTGCGTGGCGCGGGTCGGGCGGCAGCACCGGCAGCGGAGGCGGCCGCCGCGACCACTCCATCGCACCATCGCGCAGTTGCTGATCGGTGCGGTCGGTCAGCTGCTGTTCCAACCCGGACGTGACCACCATGCCGGAGATGAGCAGGCCGAGCCCCGCGGTGAGAACCAGCAGAACCATCAGCGTCACGCGCAGGGGGATCGCGGACAGCAGATCGGACGCTTTCGCCCGCGCCGTCGCGATCCGGCTCGGGCTCACGTGCCGCTCTTGCGATGGGGCCCGCGCATGACATAGCCGACACCGCGCAGCGTGTGGATCAGTCTTGTATCGCCCGTGTCGACCTTTTTGCGCAGGTAGGAGACATAGGTTTCCACCACGCCGACCTCGCCGCCGAAGTCGTAACGCCACACGTGGTCGAGGATGCGTGGCTTGCTGAGCACGGTTCCCGCGTTGACCATGAAATAGCGCAGCAGCGTGAACTCGGTGGGAGACAGAGCCACCGGCTCGCCCGCCTTCCATACCTCGTGGGTGTCGTCGTCGAGCTCGATGTCCTCGAAGCGGATGCGCGAGCTTTCCCGCTGCGGCGCGGCGTGCCCCGCGCGGCGCAGGATGACCCGCAACCTGGCCACGACCTCCTCCAGGCTGAACGGTTTCGTCACGTAGTCGTCGGCGCCGAGGGTGAGGCCGGTGACCTTGTCCTGCACCTCGTCGCGCGCGGTCAGGAACAGCACGGGCGCGTCGACGCGGTCCGCGCGCAGCCTGCGGAGCAGGCCGAAGCCGTCCATGCCGGGCATCATCACGTCCACGATGAGCGCTTGCGGGCGGAACGTCCGTGCTTTGTCCAGCGCTTGGGCGCCGTCGGCCGCGGTGTCCACCTCGAAGCCCTGGTAGCGCAGGCTCACCGCGAGAAGTTCGACGATCATCGGCTCGTCGTCGACCACCAGCACCCTGGCTTCGGGTCTCTGCTCCACCGGCGCGCCACTCATGGCTTCATGGTCCAGCACCCCGCTGCGAAGTTCCTGGATCGAAGCTGGGTGATTCCTGTGAACCCGGGCTCGACGGAATGCCTGCTCAGCGCCGCGCGCGGGATTCCGGGTACACGTCGTCGTCGGTCAGCAGCGCGCTGCCGGCGACCTGGTCCTGCGCCAGCGCGTCCAGGAAGGCGCGTGCCCAGCGGTCCACGTCGTGGGCCAGCACTTGGCGGCGCAACGCGCGCATCCGCCTGCGCTTGGTATCCCGGTCATCGCCCAGTGCGGCGACGATGGCGTCCTTCACGTCGTCCAGGTCGTGCGGATTGCACAGGTAGGCTTGGCGCAATTCGGCTGCGGCGCCGGTGAATTCGCTCAACACCAGGGTGCCGTTGAGTCCGCTGTGGGAGGCGACGTACTCCTTGGCGACCAGGTTCATGCCGTCGCGCAGCGGCGTCACCAGCATCACGTCGGCGGCCACGAAGAACGCGATCAGTTCGTCGCGCGGGATCGGCCGGTGCAGGTAGTGCACCACCGGATAGCCCACTCTGGCGAACTCGCCGTTGATCCGGCCGACCTGACGTTCGATGTCGCCGCGCATCTGGATGTAGCTCTCGACGCGCTCGCGACTGGGCGTGGCCAGCTGGATCATGACCGTGTCGGCCGGATCGATCCGGTCCTCGATGAGCAGCTCCTCCAGCGCGTTGAGCCGGATGTCGATGCCCTTGGTGTAGTCCAGGCGGTCCACACCGAGCAGGATGTTCTTCGGGTTGCCGAGTTCGGCCCGGATCTTGGCGGCACGTTCACGCACCGACCTGCGGCGGGACTGCTCGTCGAGGTCGGCAGAGGCAATAGAGATCGGGAACGCGCCCACTCGTACCGTGCGGAACCCGACCTGGACGACGCCGAGCTTGGAGCGCACGCCGACCGAGCCGCGTGAGGTCGGCTGCCCGGCCAGGCGACGGGCCAGATAGAGGAAGTTCTGCGCACCGCCGGGCAGATGGAAACCGATCAGATCGGCGCCGAGCAGGCCCTCCACGATCTCGGTCCGCCACGGCATCTGCATGAACAGCTCGACCGGCGGGAACGGGATGTGCAGGAAGAACCCGATGGTCAGATCCGGGCGCAGCATGCGCAGCATCTTGGGCACCAGCTGGAGCTGGTAATCCTGCACCCACACGGTCGCCCCCTCGGCGGCGACCTTGGCGGTGGCCTCGGCGAAACGCCGGTTCACGGTGACGTAGGCGCTCCACCATTTGCGGTCGTAGACCGGTCGCACGATCACGTCGTGGTAGAGCGGCCACAGCGTGCCGTTGGAGAAGCCTTCGTAGTAGTCGGCCACCTCCTGCGCCGCCAGCGGGACCGGATGCAGTTCCAGGCCGTCCTCGATGATCGGATCGACCTCCACGTCCGGCACCCCTGCCCAACCGACCCACGCGCCCTTGTTGTTGCGCAAGACCGGTTCCAGCGCGGTGACCAGGCCGCCCGGGCTGCGTTTCCATCGGGTGCTGCCGTCGGGCAGCCGCTCGAGGTCGACGGGGAGCCGATTGGCGACGACGACGAAACCGGAGCCCGCGTCGGGACCGGTGGCTCCGGTCGCGGTGTCAGCAGTCGAGGTGTCTCTGGCGTGCTCGGAGTCGTCGGACGGGTTCATCTGGTCCACTCACGCATCCTTTGCGCGTTGCTGTATCCCGCTGGAGTTGTGTAGTCGACGTCGCCGTTGGCGTCGAGAACGAGACTATTCGCCCCGGGCGCTCGGTCCAATACCCAACATAGACAACAACATCCGGCACTCGTCGGCATCTTCGGCATAGGCCGCGACCACCCGCTGCGCTTGGCGCGCGGTCTCGTCGGCCAGTGGTTCCAGATCGTCGTCCGCAATGTCGTTGGCGCTGCCCTTCGCGGCCATTGTCAAGTCCTCCCGGCTCAGTGCGCTCGTCCGTGCGAAAAGTCAATGGTATGCGACGCTGGGAGGTGCGTCTGCCGGGGCGGCCGACGGTCGCGTGGCACTCGACACCAGGTCACCCCGGTCGGTGCGCCGACCCCGCCGTTCCCTATACCGTGGGGAGCGCAGCACCAACTCCACGAAAGGGTCGATATGCCGCTGGCCACGGTGAACGGGATTTCCCTCAACTATCAGGTGAAGGGTGACCGCGCCAGGGGCACCGACGTCAAGGGCTCCGCGCCGCTCGTGGTGATGATCATGGGCACGGGCAGTCCGGGCCGGGTGTGGGAGTTGCACCAGGTTCCGACGCTGGTCGCGGCCGGTTACCGGGTGTGCACATTCGACAACCGGGGGATCGCGCCGTCCTTCGAGGCGGCTTCCGGCATGACCATCGACGACCTGGTCGCCGACACGGCCGCCCTGATCGAATTTCTCGACGAGGGTCCCGCCCTGGTGGTCGGCACCTCGATGGGCGCCCGGGTGGCTCAGGAGCTGGCGCTGGCCCGCCCCGACCTGGTGCGCAAGGCGGTATTCATGGCCGGACACGGGCGGCTCGACCAATTCCAGAAAACGCTGTCGCTCGGCGAACACGAGTTGGACGCCAGCGGGGTGAAACTGCCGCCGAAATACGAGGCCGCGATGACCGCGGTGATGAACCTCTCGCCCGCCACCATGGCCGAGCCGAACGCCGCCCGCGACTGGCTCGACCTGTTCGAGTTCACCGGCGGACCGGTTCCCCCCGGCATCCGCGCACAGCGCAGGATGGACCACGATTTCGACCGAGTGCAGGCATACCGGGCGATTCGCGTGCCCTGCCTTTCGGTCGGATTCGCCGACGACCGGATGATTCCGCCGTACCTGTCCAGGGAGATCGCCGAGGTGGTCCCGGGTGCGCGATACCAGGAGGTACCGGACGCGGGACATTTCGGATATTTGGAACGGCCGGAGGCGGTCAACAAGATTCTGCTCGACTTCTTTGCGAGCTGATTGCGAGGCGGCCGACGTGCCCGCCCGGGTAACCGCCCAGGCGTAACGTCTTGCTTGCTAGTGTCGAAACAACGCTCGGGGTCACTCGGCGCCAGTGTTCCTGATAACCCGGGCGCCGTGTGGACCAGGAGCGATCCCGTACATAGCGCCAGTATCCAGTGAGGTGAAATTGAGCACCAACCCCTTCGATGATGAAGACGGCCGCTTCTTCGTCCTGGTCAACGACGAAGAACAGCATTCCCTGTGGCCGGCCTTCGCAGAGGTTCCAGCCGGATGGCGAGTCGTGTTCGGCGAGGACAGCCGCGCCGCCTGTGTCGAGTACGTGGAAAAGAACTGGACCGACATGCGTCCGAAGAGCCTGCGCGACGCCATGGCCGCGGACGATGCGGCCCGCCAGGGAGCGCAGTCCTGATCCCGCGGTAATCGATACTGCGCCGGGGACGATCGACCGCCGCTGCGTGACACCGAAACCCGGTGTCACGCAGTCGGCGCGCCCGGCTATGATGACAACCGCTTTTCCCGCCTCCTTAGCTCAGTGGTAGAGCACTCGCCTTGTAAGCGAGCGGTCGTCAGTTCAATCCTGACAGGGGGCTCCAGTAGCCGCTTCGCGCCTGAGCTCAGTGGTAGAGGCCGTGCCCGTTGTTGTAAGCGAGCGGTCGTCAGTTCAATCCTGACGGGGGGCTCCAGCAGCCGCTTCGCGCCTGAGCTCAGTGGGGGCTCCAAGCAGCCGCTGGGCGTGTGATCAGCGGCTGAGGCCGTTCAACGGAGGCTCTATCTCGGTCATCAACATGCGCAGTGTGAGCGAGTGCTTCTCCGGGGGTAGCGCGTCGAGTGCCGCCCGCGCCAGTTTCACTCCCTGGGCCCGGTCCCCGGCCCGAACCAACATCAAGCCTCGATGCATGTCCAAGTGGGTCGCGAACCGGGGCAGCGAGTCGGGCAGTTCGGTCCGTGCCGCTTCCTGGGCTTGGACCGCCAGCCGTTCGTCGCCGAGCCGGGCGGCGAGCAGGGACAGGAAGACGTTCACGCGCCACCACGGCACCGCGTAGTCGGAGGTCTGCTCTTCGGAGCCGGAACGGTCGAACGCGCGGCGGCCGTCGTCGCTCAGCTGACGGGCGGTGTGGGTGTCGCCTTGGAGTGCGGCCGCATGCGCCTTCCCCCATAGCGCATTGAGGCGGCCGAGACCGGGTCGCTCCGAGATTGCCAGAGCTTGATCGGCGAATTCGTGTGCGACCGGCAACCCCGCACCTTCGTAGCCGAGGGCGATCGCGGCGCGGCCGCGCACCCAAGTCCGGGTATCGGTGTCGCCGGATCGGTCCGCCGCTTCGGCCGCCATGCGATACCACGAGATCGCCTTGTTGCCGTCGGAGCCGGGGTAGGTCTTCGCGAACAGGGTCATGAGCCGGGCGGCGACGGCCCACATGCGTGGGGAATCGAGCTGCTGTTGCAGCACGACCAGATCAGCGGCGAGCCGCTGCTGGATCTGCGCCGCACCCTGGCTCATGTAGTCGGTGCCGTACTGAGAAAGCTTGCCTTCCCACTCGTCGATTACTGGCCCGGTCGAATGCAGCTGCGCGGAAAACCCGTGCGAGAGAAGATCCGACGCCACCACAGGTGCGATCGAGGTAGCCGCAAGATGCGATAGGAATTCACGCCGGTTCACATCGGCCTCCAACAAGCTCAGCGGACAATCCAGCACCGTGGCCAGATGGCGCAGCCAGAACGGCGACGGCTCGGTTCTGCCCGACTCCCAGTGCCGCGAAATGTATTCCCGCGTCATGTTGTAGCCCGACACCTTGGACAGCTCAGCCGCCAACTTGCCCTGACTCCAGCCCATGGCGGTGCGCAACTGCCTGATCAGATCGCCCGTGGCCCCCGACATACCACCAGCCTGCCACCTCCCCGGCCGAAAATGCCCGCCGAACGGTCGAATGCCACCCCCATGCCACTAGTACGGCTACGGCTGCCCTCATCGCGCGGCGTCGTGCCGGTCATGCCACCAGTGGTGCCACTGCTGCCAGCGCCGTATGCGCGGAACGCTCTAGACGTAGGCCCCGGCGCGGGGATGTTCGCCAGTGGTCGCCGCGCTCTGACGATTCCCCCGCGCCGGGTGCCCACACCAAGACACGCGAACACGGCAGGGGTGAAATGGTGGGGTTCAACTGGTGGCGGGAAGCCGAGCCGGATGAAACATCGGCGCAAGCGATCATCGACCGCGTGCAGGAGGAGTGGCGAGCCGAACGCCGCCGCACACGTATCTGGACTGAGCAGGCGGCCGACGCCCGCCTATGGCCGATCGGGTGGCCGCATGAGGCACCTGACCACCCGCTGAGTGTGTCCGAAGCGCACTGGACCATGCAGCGGCATCGTGGATGCCACGTCGACGAGTGCCCGCGCAAGGCAGCGGCACGGCAAGCGTTGATCGACGCCGGGCGCATCGTGCCCGACACCTCGCGTAGGTATCAATGACTTTCGTTCTGTCGCCGCACCTCGGACACGGGTGGCAACGAATCAGGGCTTTTGCGACATGATCATTCGCGTCTAGTTGCGGTGTTCCAGTGGCGCGGCCGACCGGTATGTGCCGCGAACGGCGGGCAGACTTCGGTGCCGATCGTCGGCATGTTCTCGGCAATGGGAATCTGTGCAGGCGACCAGGTCTCGCTGCGGGTTCGGTGAGGTCACGGGCAAACACCAGATGGGGATCAACCCGTGCATGGGTGCATCTCCTGTTACCATCGCGCCGAATCTGACTATGTCGGGTTCTCCATCTGTCGAAAGTTGTTGAGATGTACGAACATAACGCGTTACTGCAAACCAGCGCGCGGACTCGTACGGGGGGTGCGCGATGACTGAACTGATCGACTTCTCCGCGGCGCTGATCGAACCGCAAGCGATCGAGGACGCTGGATATGCCGGTGTCATCGGCTACTTCAGCGATTCCCGGCCGGGCACGAATTTCGGAGCGAAACCGCTGCGGCGCGAATATTGCGACCGATTACGTGCCATCGGACTGGAGATAGTTACCAATTATCAGTACGGCAAAGGGGAAACCTCGGATTGGAGGGGCGGCTTCGACGCGGGCGTGCATCATGCGCGGATCGCACTGAACTATCATCTCGCGGCCGGCGGACCGGAATTCCGGCCGCTGTATGCTCCCGTTGACGCGAATCCTTCCCTGAACGAGTGGAATTCGCTGATCGCACCGTTTCTGCGGGGCTGGGCATCGGTGGTCGGCCTGGAGTGGACCGGCATGTACGGCAACGCGCGGTGCATCGACTGGGCGCTGGAGGACGGTGTCGCCACGTGGTTCTGGCAACACAACTGGTCCGGCGACCCTTCGATCAACGGGGATCATCCGGCCGCGCACATCCACCAGATCCGCATCGACAGCGACCGGGTCGGGGGCGTCGTGGTGGACGTGAACAAAGTACTCGCCGACGACTACGGCCAATGGTCGAAAGCGGCGAATCCGAATGAAGGGGGAAACATGAACAAGCCTGAGTACACCGAAATCGACCGTATGGGCAACTCCGCGTCCAGCCGCCACGGGGCGCGCGTCACCAACTTCCTGCTACACACCCAGGAGGGCAACGGAACCGCGGAGAGCCTGGCGAATTACCTCAACAATCCCAACAATGGCGTGAGCTACCACTACACGGTCCGCGATCGCATCGTCGTCGATGTCGTCGACACCGACCTGGCGAGCTGGTCTGTGCTGGACGCGAATCCCTACACGATCAACCTATGCTTCGCGGGCAGCCGTGCCGCCTGGAGCCGGAACGACTGGCTACGTATCCGCGACGACATCCGGATCGCGGCGTGGCTGGCGGTGCAGGACGCCAGGAAATACGGTTTCGACACGCATGTCATCGCGCCGCCTTATGAACGGCGCGACGGGATCTCCGACCACAAGTACGTGACCGAGGTTCTCGGTTTCGGTACGCACACGGATGTCGGACCGAACTTCCCGTGGGACGTCTTCGCCGACGATGTGCGCGGCTTCGCCACTGGCGAACCGGGCGGCGGGTCGGAGCCGAACGCGATCAACGATAGCGCCGCCGCGAATCCATGGCTGGGCAGAAGGATCACCGAGGGCGAAATCGCGACGCCCGACGGTGTCGGCCGCTTCGCCCAGTTCGAGCACGGCTATATCTACTGGCACCCCGACACCGGCGCACACCCGATCCCGGAAACGCTGTGGGGAAAGTTCGAGGAATTGCGCTGGGAGGCGGGTCCGCTCGGCTACCCGGTCACCGACCGGACGATCCTGAAGGGTCCGGACGGCCAGCCGTCCGGCGAGGTGCAGGGGTTCCAGGGCGGCGCGCTCTATCGACAGCAAACGAGCGAACGCGCCTTCTGGGTGCACGGCGCGATCCGTGACCGCTGGAACCGCTCCGGCCACGAGAACGGGCCGCTGGGCTGGCCGAAGACCGACGAGATCCCCTGGGACACCGGCACGTACCAGGACTATGAGCACGGCCGGATCTACTGGACCCCGAGCCAGACGCTGGCGACGGTCTCGGTCGGCGGAGTGGATACTCCGCTGCACGACGTGGCGAGCTGACCGCGATAGAGGTGAAGGGAGCGGCCGACCACGAGGGGTCGGCCCCTCCCCCGGAACCGAGGGACGACTGACTACGACGCGACGTGACGGCTGATTTCGCGTGCACATGGGTAACTCGCCGGAGACGTCCAGAACTCGAGCGACACCCAGCGCAGGACCTGAACGCAAATCGCGCGGCACCCGGCTGGTACGGCCTGAAGACTCGGAGAGGCGGAGGAGCACCCAACGCAGGACCTGAACGCAAATCCCGCGCTCTAGCTAGTACGGCCTAAAGACCCGGAGAGGCGGGGGAGTCGGGAGAGTCGGGGACGTTGGCGCCGTAGCCGAGGTCGCGCAGTGCCTGCTTGATCTTGGCCTGGGCCTCGTCGATGGATTCGGGGCTCGGATTCGGGTCCGCGCTGGAGATGTCGAAGTCACCCAGAGTGAAGGCCGGGAACACGTGCACGTGCAGGTGCGGCACTTCCATACCGGCGATCAGCAGGCCGGCGCGCGGCGCGTCCCACGCCGCGCGCACGGCCTGCCCGATCTTCTGCGCCACGCCGGTGAGCCGGGCGAGGGTGTTGGCGTCGACCTCCTGCCACTGGTCGATTTCCTTGCGCGGCACGACCAGGGTGTGGCCCGGGGTGATCGGGGCGATGGTGAGGAAGCCGACAAACTCGTCGTCCTCCCAGACGAATCGGCCCGGAAGCTGACCGGCGATGATCGCACTGAAGACAGAAGCCATGCTCCGCAGACTAGACCGGTTCATCTACCACGGGGCTGCGCCGGCGTGCTACACCGCGACGAAGTGCGACAGGATGCCCTGCACCTCGTAGATGTCCACCTGGCGGTTGAACCGCTTCTGCAGGGGTTCGGGAGTGCCCGCGATCCAGATGGCCAGTTCGGCGTCCAGATCGAAGGTGCCGGCGGTCTCCACCGAGAAATGTGTGATCGCGCGGTAGGGGACGCTGTGGTAGCTCACCTTCCGGCCGGTTACCCCCTGCTTGTCGATCAGGATCAGGCGGCGGTTCGTGAACAGCATGGCGTCGCGGACCAGCAGGTACGCGGCGTAGATCTGTTCACCATTGCCGAGGAGCTTGGCGTACTCCTGTTGCGCCTGGCCCGGATCGATCCGGCCGGCATTGCCCATTAGTCCGTCGATCAGACCCATGGTCAGCACATCCTTCAGGTGCTCCGGTGCGGTCGGAGTGGCGCATGTCCGCCCACATCCGTTGTCCCCATTCATCATCCCCCGCACACGGACCGGCAGCGATGAAGACGGCGATCGGGTCGTTCTGCGGCTGCCTCGGCCTCGGCTCGGCCCGGCGCGGGCTGCGTGCGGATTCCGTTCGGCCGGGTCTGCTATATGGCTGCCTCGGTCTTCGCCCGGCACGGTGCGGGGCCGCGGACGGACTGCCTCCGGCTGCGCCCATTAGTCTGTTGCCGTGCGTGTACTCGTCATCGGTTCCGGAGCCCGTGAACATGCCCTCGTCCTGGCGCTGCGCCGGGACCCCGCGGTGACCGCGCTGTTCGCCGCCCCCGGCAACGCGGGGATCGCCCAGCACGCGGAGGTCCGACCAGTCGACCCGTCTTCCGCCGAGGACGTGGTCGCGCTGGCCACCGAGGTGAACGCCGACCTCGTGGTGATCGGGCCCGAGGTTCCGCTCGTGCTCGGGGTCGCCGACGCGGTGCGCGCCGCGGGCATCGCCTGCTTCGGCCCGTCCGCCGCCGCCGCCCGGATCGAGGGTTCCAAGGCGTTCGCCAAGGACGTGATGGCCGCGGCAGGCGTGCGCACCGCGCATAGCGAGGTCGTGGACAGCCCGGCCGAACTCGACGACGCACTCGACCGCTTCGGCCCCACCTGGGTGGTGAAGGACGACGGACTGGCCGCGGGCAAGGGCGTCGTGGTGACCGCCGACCGATCCGCCGCGCGCGAGCACGGCGCGGAACTGCTCGAACAGGGCCACCCGGTGCTGCTGGAATCGTTCCTCGACGGACCGGAAGTGTCACTGTTCTGCTTGGTCGACGGCGAGACCGTGCTGCCGCTGCTGCCCGCGCAGGACCACAAGCGCGTCGGCGATGGCGACACCGGACCCAACACCGGCGGCATGGGCGCCTACACGCCGCTGCCCTGGCTGCCCGACCAGACCGTCACCGCGATCATCGAGGATGTGGTGAAACCCGTTGCCGCCGAACTGGTGCGACGCGGGAGCGGATTCTCCGGTCTGCTCTACGCGGGCCTGGCGATCGGCAAGGACGGTCCCGCCGTGGTCGAATTCAATTGCCGCTTCGGCGATCCCGAGACGCAGGCGGTGCTCGCGCTGCTGGACAGCCCGCTCGGCGAGCTGCTCAACGCCACCGCCACCGGCACGCTCGCGCAGGTCGCGCCGCCGCGCTGGCGCGATGGTTCGGCGATCACCGTGGTACTCGCCGCCGAGAACTATCCTGGTCGCCCGCGCGTCGGCGATGCCATCTCCGGTGCGGGGGAAGGCGCGCTCGACGACAGCGCCACGGTCTTGCACGCCGGGACCGCGCTGCGCGAAGACGGCGCGCTGGTCTCCGCGGGCGGCAGGGTGCTGAACGTGGTCGGCGTCGGCGCCGACCTGGTGGAGGCTCGCACACGCGCCTACGACCGCATCGGCGCGATCAAGCTTCCGGGCAGCCACTACCGCACGGATATCGGTCTGGCTGTTCCGCCTCTCCGGGACTTTTAGGCCGTACTAGTTGGGGGCGTGGGGTTTGCGTTCAGGTCTTGCGTTGGGTGGCCGCGCGGGTTCTGGGGTGCCCGGTGAGTTACCCATGTGCTTGCGAGATCAGTAGTCGCGGCTCGCAGTGCTCTCGTGCTGTAGTTGGCCGCGCACAGCAAGCCATCGGCGCGGGGCGACGGCTCGCTTTGAGGACCGCTCTCGGGCTGCGTGCGGGGGATGCGCGGCGCGCTGGTTGGGTGTTCGCGGGGCCCCTGTTGCGGTTCAGTTGAAGGTCAGGCCGCGTAGCGCCAGCCAGTGCAGCGGGTCTACGTGGCGGCCGCCGACGATTACCTCGAAATGCAGGTGTGGGCCGGTCGAGTCGCCGCGGTTGCCCATGCGGGCGATCTGCATGCCCGCGGGCACCCGTTCGCCGACCGAGACGAAGAAGTCGTACATGTGTCCGTAGACGGTGATGCTGCCATCGTCGTGGCGGATCCGTACCCAGAGACCGAAGCCCTGCGCCGGTCCCGCGTCGATGACCGTCCCGTCGGCGACCGCGTAGATCGGCGTGCCGATCGGTGCCGCGATATCGATCCCGTTGTGGAACGTGCCCCAGCGGGAACCGAATCCGGAGGTGAAGGCCCCGTGCGTGGGCAGGACGAAGCCGCTGATGCCCGGTAGAAGCGGTCCGGGCTGAATCGGCGCGCTCCCGGTCATCCACGGTTGCCGCTCACCGGCGGTCGCGGCGGCTGCCTCGGCTTTGGCGCGTTCGAGGGTGGCGCGCGCGGCCGCCGTGACCACCGCCTGCTCGCGCCGCCGCTCACCGTTGGCGATCGCGTTCAGCAACCGGCGCACCGATGGCGGCGTGCTCTGGACCTGCGGCGGATAGGCGACGGCGACGCGCTGCGCGCGGTCCGGCGCCGGGGTGCGTGCGGTAACCCTCCCGGCGAACGAGGTGTCGCCCGCGGCGAACACCGCGACCGCGACGAGCCCGGCCAGCAGCACTCTGTGCTCCCGCGCCAGCGCGAGCACATCCTCGCCGCTGGGCCTGCGCCGCCATAGGTCACGGGGGTCCGGTCTGCGTTCCCACCAGGTCCGCAGCTCGGATCGGCGGGTCCACAGGACACGCGGATCAAGTCCCTCGAACAGCGCTTGCGTGGGACGTTTCGGTGCTCGCGCACGCCAGTCACGCGGAATGACCCCGATGCCACCCACTCCGCGTACTCGGTCGAGCCGGACTCGTCGAGCTTTCTCGAGCATTACGCAGACCATAACCGCGATCGCGCGGAATGGTGCTCTACCGTCTGTCGAGTGTCCAGAGAATCTCGCCGGTCGACCATTCCACCTTTCTACGTTATGGATGTCTGGAAAGCCGCCGCGGAACGCGCCAGAACCCACGGCGACGTGCTCGTCCTCGCCGCGGGGCAGCCGTCGACACCGGCGCCCGCACCGGTGCTGCGCGCGACGAGACTGGCGATCGAATCCGAATTGCTCGGTTACACCGAGACTTTCGGCATTCTGGCGCTGCGCGAAGCGATCGCCGAACACCATAGCGAGACCTACGGATACCCGGTCGACCCGGACGACGTGGTGGTGACGACCGGCTCGTCCGGCGCGTTCTCGCTGATCTTCCTGGCCGCCTTCGATCCTGGCGACACCGTCGTGGTCGCGCGCCCCGGCTATCCGGCCTATCGCAACACCCTCACCGCGCTCGGCTGCCGCGTCCTGGAGCTGGACTGCGGTGCCCGGACCAGATTCCAGCCCACCGTCGCGATGCTCGAAGCTCTCCCGGAACCACCCGCCGGTCTGATCGTGGCCAGTCCCGCCAACCCGACCGGCACCATGATCGCCCCGGCCGAACTCGCCGCACTGGCCCGCTGGTGCGAGGAGCACGGCACGCTGCTGATCTCCGACGAGATCTACCACGGCATCACCTACGACAACTCCAGCACCGACAGCGCGACCTCGTCGGCCTGGGAGACCTCACGGGAATCGGTGGTGATCGGCTCGGTCTCCAAGTACTTCTCCATGACCGGCTGGCGGCTGGGCTGGATGCTGGTACCGAGCGGACTGCGGCCCGCGCTGCAGCGGCTGGCCTCGAACCTCACCGTCTGCCCGCCCGCCATCTCGCAATACGCGGCGCTGCACGCGTTCGGCGCGGAGGCCAAGGAGGAACTCGACGGGCACGTCCGGCGGTACGCCGTGAACCGGCGGCTGCTGCTGGACGGCCTGCCGAAACTGGGCATCACCGACCTCGCCCCGGCCGACGGCGCCTTCTACGCCTACGCCGACATCGGCCATCTCACCGACGACGCGCGGGCCTGGTGCGCGGACGTGCTGAACCACACCGGCGTGGCGCTCGCGCCCGGGGTCGATTTCGACACCGTCAACGGCCATCACACGGTGCGCTTCTCGTTCGCGGGTGCCACGGCGGACATCGAGGCGGCGCTACTGCGTCTAGGGCACTATCTCGCTCGCTGAACCCTGTGCCGTGCAACAACTTTCCGCAGTTCGGCACCATGTCCGCGCGGATGGGGTAAAACAACGATGGCTGCTTTTCCTCGCTGATTTCCCCTGGAAGAACTGATGACGACTGGCACGATGGCACGGTGATCACCGCGACGACCCCGAAAGGCGAACGGCGTCGCCAGGCTTTGGTAGCCGCCGCCGCCGAGTTGCTGCTCGAAGGTGGATTCGAAGCGGTGCGGCATCGGTCGGTCGCGACGCGCGCTGATCTGCCGCTGGCGTCGACCACCTACTACTTCGAATCCCTGGATGATCTGATCGCGCGGGCGGTCGAGTTCAGCGGGAACGCCGAGTTGGACGCGATGCGCAGGCGGGTCGGGGAGGTGAGCCACCGCCGCCGCGGCGCCGAGGCCACCGTCGAGCTGGTCCTCGACCTGTTGGTCGGCAGCGACGGCGCCGACGAGCTCGCGCGGGGGCAGCTGATCGCCCGGTACGAGCGTTCGGTCGCCTCGGCCCGGCACGCGGAGTTACGCGAGGTCCAGCTCCGGCTGCGCGCCCAGCTGGACGAGCTGCTGGCCGACGTACTGCGCCGATCCGACCGGATGGTGCGGCCGGAGCAACTGCGCAGGCTGGTCGCGGTGGTGGATGGAGCGGTGGTCGCGGCGCTCACCGAGATGGACCCCGAACCGCGGCGGATGGCTCGTGGTGCGCTCCTGGAAGTGATCGACATCGTCGCGCCCCCGGCGCGTGCGTCCGGCCCGGAGGCGGTCGGCGTAGCCATGGAGGGCTCCGTTCGCGCCGCACCAGGACCGGTGCGCGGCGCGGAGGCGGAGGGTTACGGGACCATGGAGAGCTCCGGGCGAACCGCATCGGGCACGCGCGGCCCGGAAGGCGCAACGTACCTGACCTCAGAGGGCACGGGGCGTGCCGCGTCCGGCGCCACGCCGAGGCAACCGGACCGTTTCCGGGGGCTAGACTGACCGGACGTGAGGGAGCGAAGCGAGCGAGCCATCAACACAGCGCCCATGCGCACGACGGAGCTGAGCGTCAGCGAGGCGCAGTCGTGAGCATCGTCCCCAACGTCCTCGCCACCCGTTACGCCAGCCATGAGCTGGTGCACCTGTGGTCACCGGAGCACAAGATCGTGCTAGAGCGGCGGCTGTGGCTGGAGGTGTTGCGCGCGCAGGCGGAGCTGGGCGTCGACGTCCCCGAGGGGATCATCGCGGACTACGAGCGGGTACTCGACGAGGTCGATCTCGCGTCGATCGCCGAACGCGAGCGGGTCACCCGGCACGACGTGAAGGCGCGCATCGAGGAATTCAACGCGCTGGCCGGGCACGAGCAGGTGCACAAGGGCATGACCAGCCGCGATCTCACCGAGAACGTGGAGCAACTGCAGATCCGGCTGTCGCTCGAGCACGTGCACGCGCACGGCGTCGCGATCGCCGCGCGGCTGGCCGAGCGCGCCGCCGAGTATCAGGCGCTGGTGATGGCGGGCCGCTCGCACAATGTCGCCGCGCAGGCCACCACGCTGGGCAAGCGATTCGCTTCCGCCGCCGACGAGCTCCTGATCGCGCTCACCAGGCTGCGCGAGCTGATCGATCGCTACCCGCTGCGTGGCATCAAAGGTCCGATGGGCACCGCGCAGGACATGCTCGACCTGCTCGGCGGCGACCCGGCCGCGCTGACCCGGTTGGAGCAGCAGGTGGCCAGGCATCTCGGCTTCGCGACCGTGCTCACCAGCGTCGGCCAGGTCTACCCGCGCTCGCTGGACCACGACGTGCTCTCCGCGCTTGTGCAGCTGGGTGCAGGCCCGTCCTCGTTCGCGCACACCATCCGGCTGATGGCCGGGCATGAACTGGTCACCGAGGGTTTCCAGCCCGGGCAGGTCGGTAGCTCGGCGATGCCGCACAAGATGAACACCCGCTCCTGCGAACGGGTGAACGGTCTGCAGGTGGTGTTGCGCGGCTACGCCTCGATGGCGGCCGAGCTGGCGGGCGCGCAATGGAACGAGGGCGACGTGTTCTGCTCGGTGGTGCGCCGGGTCGCGCTGCCGGACGCGTTCTTCGCCATCGACGGGATGATGGAGACCTTCCTCACCGTCCTGGCCGAGTTCGGCGCCTACCCGGCCGTCGTCGCCCGCGAACTGGATCGCTACCTGCCATTCCTCGCCACCACCCGCATCCTGATGGCCGCGGTCCGCGCCGGAGTCGGCCGCGAGACCGCGCACGAGGTCATCAAAGAGCACGCCGTCGCGGTCGCGCTGGCGATGCGGGAACAGGGCCGCGAACCCGACCTCCTGGACCGCCTCGCCGCCGACGGGCGCCTCCCGCTCGACCGTGCCGCCCTCGACGCGGCCCTTGCGGACAAGTCCGCCTTCGTCGGCGCGGCCGAAGAGCAGGCAGCCGACGTCATCGGCCAGGTGCAGAAACTGGTCGACCGCTACCCGGACGCGGCCCGCTATACACCGTCACCAATTCTGTAGCGGGACTTAGACTTTCGCCGCGAATTCGCTCGCAGAGGTGCTAGGGCGCCGGTATGGTCCCCCGGTGCCCATTCACGCATTCGTGGACGAGTCGATTCGCCGCGACCGCTACATACTGTGCGCTGCACTCGTTCCCGCTGAGCAACTGGACCACGCGCGGGCGTTGGTCCGCAGCATGTGTTTGCCTGGCCAGCGGCGGTGGCACTTCGCGAAAGAGCCGGATCAGCGCCGTCGGCAGATTCTCTCCGCTATGGCCCGATGCGAAAGCATTCGCGTCGCGATCTTCCTAGGGAGGGGGATCGAGGTGCGCGCTCGTGACGAATGCATGGCTCAATTGGTCACCTACTTGGTGGACCTGAAGGCCGGGCGACTCGTTATCGAGACCCGGGAAAGCCTGGACCATCGGGACCGTAACTGTATTGCCGCAGTACTCCGTAAGGCATCGGTGGAGCTGCCGTACGTGCACCTGCCACCGCACAGCGAGCCGGGGCTGTGGTGGCCCGACGCGGTCGCGTGGGCGTTCGGCGCGGGTGGAGTCTGGCGGCCTTTGGTCGCGCCGCTGATCAGAGACATCATCGAGGTCGAGAATCGCTCCAGATAGCGCGAAACCCGACTGCTCACCGTCCGGAGAGGAGCCGGGTCCACTTCTCCCAGCTAGTGCCAGGAGCTGACTCGATGGTACCTCACGTGTCGTGTATGGGCTACGCAATTGCGTAGCGTGCACACAACGGTGAGCGCCTAGGCTGCCGATCGTGAATCCGTACACGATTTTCGGCGATATCGTTGCCGGGCGGGCGCCGTCGAGCAAGGTCTACGAGGACGATGATGTGCTGGCGTTCATGGACATTCGGCCGATGACGCCGGGGCATCTGCTGGTGGTGCCGAAGGTGGCGGCACACAGTCTGGCGGAACTCGATCCGGCGATCGGGGGGAAGCTGTTCCAGGTGGGGCAGCGGTTGGCTGCGGCGCTGCGGGTCAGCGAGGTGGGGTGCGACGGGGTCAATTTCTTTCTGGCCGACGGGGTGACGGCCGGGCAGGAAGTCTTCCACGTGCACCTGCACGTCATCCCGCGCACGCCGGGCGACGGGTTCGGCTTGCGTGGTCGTCCGACCAGCCCGCGGCGAGCCGACTTGGACTATCTAGCTGCGTCGATTCGCGGCGCGCTCGGAGATTGAACGCGTAAGGCGCCGCGGACCTGCGGGACAACGTCGTGGCGTCCGAGTGGCCGCCGCGTCCGCAACGAAGCCGCAAGCGGCGGTCGCTGGTACCCGGGGCGGAAAGGGGCGCGTCAGGAACCGATGGCGTCGGTCACCGCGTCGACCAGCCGTGCGGCGGGCGGCGACGGGTCCGAACAGTAGGGTGGACGCCATGGCTCTCGACAGCGGAACGATCTCCGAACCCGGCAGTGGCGCTCCCGTCGTGGCGGCGCCGGTCGCGAAGGCGATGCCCACCGAGCGGGTGCACCACGGCGACGTGTTCGTCGACGAGTACGAGTGGCTGCGGGACAAGGAGAACTCCGACGTCATCGCCTACTTGGAGGCGGAGAACGCCTACACCGAGGCGCAAACCGCGCACCTGGCCACGCTGCGCGAGACGATCTTCGACGAGATCAAGGCGCGCACCCAGGAGACCGACCTGTCGGTGCCGAGCCGGTTGGGTGACTACTGGTATTACTCGCGCAGCTTCGAAGGCAAGCAGTACGGCGTGCACTGTCGGTGCCCGATCGCCGCCGCCGTGGAGGGCGTCGACGCGTGGACGCCGCCGGTGCTGGACGCGGAGACCGACGTAGCGGGCGAAGAGGTGCTGCTCGACAGCAACGAGCTGGCCGAGGGCCACGACTTCTTCGCGCTGGGCGCGTTCTCGATCAGCCATGACGGCACTCTGCTCGCCTACTCGGTGGACAACGTCGGCGACGAGCGCTACGTGCTGCGGTTCAAGGACCTGCGCACCGGCGAGCTGCTCGGCGACGAGATCGCGGGTACCGCTCCCGGCGCGACGTGGTCGCTGGATGGCAGTCACGTCTTCTATCAAACTGTCGACGAGTCGTGGCGGCCCGATACGGTGTGGCGGCACCGGCTGGGCAGCACCGAGCCCGACGCCAAGGTGTTCCATGAGCCCGACGAGCGCTATTGGGTGAGCATCGGCGCGAGCCGCTCGGAGAAGTACCTGATGATCTGGGTCAGCTCGAAGATCACCAGCGAGGGCTGGGTGTTGGAGTCGGATGAGCCCGAGGGTGAGTTCCGTGTTCTGCTGCCCCGCCGCGAGGGCGTCGAGTACTCCGCCGAGCATGCGGTGGTCGGCGGCGCGAATCGCTTCCTGATCCTGCACAACGACGTGGTGGACGGAGTCAAGGCGGAGAACTTCGTGCTGGCCGAGGCGCCGGTGGACGATCCGTCGAACCTGACGCCGCTGATCGGCCATCGCGACGACGTGCGGCTCGAGGACATCGACGCGTTCCGCGACCACCTGGTGCTCAGCTACCGGCGCGAGGCGCTCACCCGGATCGCGGTGTGGCCGCTGACCGAATCCGGCTACGGCGAACGTCGCGAACTCGACTTCGACCTGGAGCTTTTCGCGGTCGGCGTGGGCTCGAACCCGGAGTGGGCGCAACCCACCCTGCGCATCGGGCTCACCTCGTTCATCACGCCCATGCAGGTATTCGACTATGTCCCGGCCACCGGCGAGCTGCTGCTGCGCAAGGAGCAGCCGGTGCTCGGCGGCTACGACGCGAACGACTATGAGCAGCACCGGGATTGGGCGGTCGCCGCGGACGGCACCCGGATTCCGATCTCGCTGGTCCGGAAGAAGGACGCGGCCGCCGAGGGGCCGAAACCGTTGCTGCTCTACGGTTACGGCTCCTATGAAGCGAGCATCGACCCGACGTTCTCGGTGGCCCGTCTCTCGCTGCTGGATCGCGGCATGGTCTTCGCGGTCGCGCACGTGCGCGGCGGCGGCGAGATGGGCAGGCTGTGGTACGAGCACGGCAAGACGCTGACCAAGAAGAACACCTTCACCGACTTCGTTTCCTGCGCACGGCATCTCATCGATACCGGCGCCACCGCAGCGGACCGGATGATCGCGGACGGGGGTAGCGCGGGCGGCCTGCTGGTCGGCGCGGTGGCGAACCTGGCGCCGGAGTTGTTCGCGGGCATCCTGGCCAACGTCCCGTTCGTCGATCCGCTCACCTCCATCCTCGACCCGTCGCTCCCGCTGACCGTCATCGAGTGGGACGAGTGGGGCAACCCGCTGGCGGACAAGGACGTGTACGAGTACATGAAGTCCTACGCACCCTACGAGAACGTCGAGGCCAAGGACTACCCGGCGATCCTTGCCATCACCAGCTTGAACGACACCCGCGTGCTCTATGTCGAGCCCGCGAAGTGGATCGCCAAGCTGCGGGTCACCGCCACCGGCGACGGGCCGCTGCTGCTCAAGACGGAGATGACCGCGGGCCACGGCGGAGTCAGCGGGCGCTACGAGAAGTGGCGGGAAGTGGCCTTCGAGCACGCCTGGGTGCTCGATACGGTCGGCCTCGCCGACGCGTAAGCCGGGCACGGGAAGCCGGTGGCCGAACGGTAGCGGCGGTGCGCCGATGCCGGGCCACCCGCTCGACACAGGCGTGACGGAGTGTTCGCCGCCTGGTCATTCGGCCTGCACGTCGAGGACATGTGCGGCTGGCACCGTAGGTTCATGAACGCTGCGCTGATCGTGTCGATTTCCGGGATCAGGGACACCACCCGGGACACGGCGATGGAATTCGCCGAGGAGATGGATCGGCGTGGCGTGCCGCTCTCGCTGCTGGTCGCACCGCGGCTGAAGGGGAAATACCGGCTGCTCGACGACCCGGCGACCCAGGCTTGGCTTCGCGGTCGCCGGGCCCGCGGCGACGCCATCGTGCTGCACGGCTACGACCAGGCGGCCACCAAGCGGCGGCGCGCCGAGTTCGCCACCCTGCCCAAGCACGAGGCGCGGTTGCGGTTGACCGCCGCCGACCGGGTGATGGAGCAGGTCGACCTGCGCACCCGACTGTTCGCCGCCCCGCGCTGGGACGCCTCCACGGGCGCGCTCGACGCGCTGCCCGAGGTCGGTTTCCGGCTCGCGCTCGGCCTCACCTCGATCATCGATCTGGAGCGCAATATGGCGCAGAAAGCCCGGGTGTACGGCATCGGTGAGGGCTTCCGTGCCGAGCCGTGGTGGTGCCGCGCCCTGGTGATGGGCGCCGCACGCACCGCCCGCCGCGGCGGGGTGCTCCGCTTGGCCGTGTCCGCCGCGCAGCTGGCGCGCTCCGGCCCGCGCCAGGCCATGCTCGACGCCGTCGACCTCGCGCTGTTCCACGGCGCGGTCGGCGACACCTACCGGTGGGAGCCGTTCCCGGCCGCCCGAGCCGCATGAATGACGCCGCGGCGCGGCGGTGTGACGGCCGCCGCCACGCCGCGGCCGGTCGGCACCGCGTCCGCGCGGCCGATCGGCGCCGCCGCCCGCGAATGGCGTAGCCGGGCGGCGGCGCGGTCGCGATCAGGTCGGCGCGATCTTCGTCTCGGGGACGGCGGGTGTCGCGTCATGCGTGAACCCACCCGCTTCCGCGCGGGTGAGCGAAGTGGAAAATGGTCGCTGTTCCAGTTGTTTCATGCAGCGGGTGAGGTCGGCCAGCAGCAGGTCGGCCATGTCGACGGTGAAGCCGTGGCGGATCACCGCGCGCATGATCGTCTCGTCGTCCCGGTCGGCAGGCAGCGGATACGCCGCGATCAGCCAGCCTCTGGAGCGCAGCCGGTCGGACAGGTCGTAGAGGTTGAATCCGGGATCGCCGGCCAGGCGCCAGCAGACCGCCGTGATGCCGCGCTGCGGGTCGCCGTCATGGATCAGCTCGAAGACCCCGAGCCCGCGCAGACCCGCGGCCAGGTGCTGCGCCGCGCGGTAGATCGCGGACTGCACCCTGGCGTAGCCGGCGCGCCCCAAACGGATGAAGTCGTAGTACTGCGTGATCGCCTGCCCACCGGGCCGGGAGAAGTTGAGGTTGAAGGTGGCCATGCTGCCGCCGAGATAGTCGACGTTGAAGATCAGCTCCTCCGGCAGGTCGGCCGCCTCGCGCCAGATCGCCCAGCCCGCGCCGAGCGGCGCGAGCCCGGTCTTGTGACCGGAGGCGTTGATCGACTTCACCCGCGGCAGCCGGAAGTCCCAGACCAGGTCGGGCGCGGCGAACGGGGCCAGGAAGCCGCCGCTGGCCGCGTCGACGTGGATCGGGATGTCCAGGCCCTTTTCGTCCTGTAGTGCATCGAGCGCGGCGCTGATCCCGGCGACGTCTTCGAACAGACCGGTGTAGGTCTGGCCGAAGGTCGGCACCACCATCATGGTGTTCTCGTCGCAATGTTCCGCGAGGTCGGCGGGCTGCATGGTGAGCCGGTCGCCGCGCAGCGGAATCTGCCGGATCTCGACGTCGAAGTAGCGCGCGAACTTCTCCCAGCAGACCTGAACCGGCCCGCAGACGAAGTTGGGCGTTCCGGTGCCGCCGCGCTTGCGCCAGCGGAATTTGGCTGCGAGTCCGCCGAGCATGGCCGCCTCGCTGGACCCGGTGGTCGAGGTGCCGTGGGTGCCGGTCGGGTCCGGCGCGTGCCACAGATCCGCGACCATCTGGACGCCGCGGCGCTCCAACTCGGCGGTCTGCGGGTATTCGTCCTTGTCGACGATGTTCTTGTCCAGGCATTCGGTCATCAGCCTGCGCGCCTGGTCGTCCACCCAGGTCGTGCAGAAAGTGGCCAGGTTCATCCTGGCGACGCCGTCGAGCATGAGTTCGTCGTGCACGAGTTCATAGGCGACCTGCGGGAACATCTCGTGTGCCGGAAATCCGCCCCGTGGCGCGGACCGGCTGAACCCTGGCAGGGCGAACAGGTCATCGGCTCCTTCGGACATGAATGCGGCCTCCCGATCCGGCTCGTGTGCGGTGTGCCTGTGCGGGCGCCGGTCGCTCGAGGACCGGCTGTGTTGCCGTGCCTTTCGAGGATGCCAACCGATAGCTGGCACGCCTCCCGCCCAGCTTGACACACCGCCTTCCGCTGCGGATGGACTTCACTGATCCGCCGGGTCGTCGCGAACGGCGTGCCGGATCCGAAGACCCGACCGGCTGTGCGGAGTTCGCCCGAGCGGGCGGGGATAGGGTTGGGGGATGACTGAGGATGCTCGTACCGCGGGGTTGCGCGCGAGGGTTGCCGCATTGATGTCGCAAGCGAAAAGTGATCTGGCACAGCTTGTCTCATTTAGATCGGTGGCCGATCCGCGGCAGTTCCCTCCGGAGGAGTGCGACCTGGCGGCGCAGTGGGTCGCCGATGCCTTCGCCGCGGCGGGCCTGACCAAGATCGGCTTGCACGAAACGCAGGACGGCAGCACGGCGGTCGTCGCGTCGCGGCAGGCGCCCGAGGGTGCGCCGACGGTGTTGCTCTACTGTCACTACGACGTTCAGCCGCCGATGGACGAGGGAGCGTGGCGCACTCCGCCCTGGGAGCTGACCGAGCGGGACGGACGCTGGTACGGGCGCGGCAGCGCCGATTGCAAGGGCAACATCGTCATGCATCTGACGGCTTTGCGCGCGCTCCCGGACCTGCCGGTGGGGGTGACGCTGGTCGCGGAGGGCTCAGAGGAGCAGGGCAGCGGTGGACTGGAACGGTTCGTCGAGGCCAACCCGGATCTGCTGCGAGCGGACGCCATCGTGATCGGCGACTGCGGTAACTTCGCCGCCGGTGTGCCGACTCTCACCGAAACATTGCGTGGCAACGTCAATGTGGTGGTCACCATCGAAACCCTCGCCGGTCCGCTGCATTCCGGCATGTTCGGCGGCCCGGCCCCCGACGCGCTGGCCGCGCTGATCCAAGTGCTGGCCTCGCTGCGCGACGAGCGTGGCAACACCACGATCGCCGGAGTGCCGGGCGACCAGGTCTGGCCCGGCGTGCAGTATCCGAGCGAGCAGTTCCACGCCGACGCCGCCGTCCTGCGCGGCGTCGAACTCACCGGCGACGGCACCGTCGCCGACATGCTCTGGGCGCGACCGGCGCTGACCGTGCTCGGCATCGACGCTCCGCCCGTGGTCGGTTCCGCCGCCGCGGTTCCTTCGATCGCCCGCGCCCGCCTCAACCTGCGCATTCCGCCGGGCACCGACCCCGCGCAGGCGTACCGCGCGCTCGTTGCGCACCTCGACGCGCACACGCCGTGGCACGCCGAAGTAACCATCGAACTGGAAGGCATGGGAGCGCCGTTCCGGTCCCGCACCGGCGGACCGGCGCATGTCGCGATGGAGGCGGCGCTGTCCACGTCCTACGGACGCCCGGCGACCACCCAAGGGCAGGGCGGTTCGATACCGCTGTGCAATGTCTTCGCCGCGACCTACCCGGACGCGGAGATCATGCTGCTCGGCGTCGAGGAACCGAAATGCCTCATCCACGCGCCCAACGAGAGCGTCGACCCGAAGGAGATCGAACACATGGCGCTCGCCGAGGCGCTGTTCCTCGCGACCTACGCCGGGTAGCGCTACAGATCCGCGGCGTCCTCCGGCCTGAGCACCCGGAATTCGGTTCCGGCCGGCGCCATTTCGGTCAGGCGGCCGAAGTAGATGCCCTGCGCCTCGGGCTGGATGATGCCGAAGTGTATGGGCAGCGCGACACGCGGACCGACCGCGCGCAGATAATCGACGGCCTCGCTGATCCGCATCCACGGTGCGGCGGCCGGGGCGGCCAGCACGCCGACCGGGACCGGCGGCACCCACAGCGAGTCACCCGGGTGCACGAGCCGGGCCGGGTCGTCCGGGGTGCCCAGCTGGAAGACGGTGTTGTCGATCACGGGTATCTCCGGGTGGATGACGGCGTGCCTGCCGCCGCCCCCGGTGATCTGGAGATCGCCGAGCCTCAACACGTTGCCCGCGCGTACCGGCTCCCACGGCTCGCCGCGCTGCTGAGCCGTCTGCGGATCCGACAGCAACCGTGCGGCTGGATTGGCCTCGATGAGCGCGTCGATACGGTTCGGGTCGATATGGTCGGGATGCTGATGGGTGACCGCGATCGCGTCCAGGCCGGTGAGGCCCTCGAAGCCGTGCGAGAAGGTGCCCGGGTCGAACAGGATCTTCTTGCCGTGCAGCTCGACGAGGAGGCAGGAATGACCGAAGTGGGCTATGCGCATCCCGCCATGCTATCGACGAGAGGTGTGTTCTCGCCGACATCGCCGCGGCTTGGCCGACCCCCGCGGATGCCGCGTCCGACCAGCACAACTACGCTGCTGAGGTAACCCCACAACCACATGAGGAGCAACGCGTGGCACGAGTCGTGGTCGAGGTGATGCCGAAGGCCGAGATCCTGGATCCGCAGGGGCAGGCCATCGTCGGCGCGCTCCCGCGTCTGGGATTCGAGGGCGTCTCGGATGTGCGGCAGGGCAAGCGATTCGAACTCGACGTCGACGACAGCGTCGACGACGCGGCGCTGGAGCAGATCGCCGAATCGCTGCTGTGCAACACCGTGATCGAGGAGTGGAAGGTGGTTCGCGTCTCATGACCGCGCGGATCGGGGTCATTACCTTTCCCGGCACGCTCGATGACGTCGACGCGGCTCGGGCGGTGCGCATGGCCGGGGCCGAGGCGGTCAGCCTGTGGCATGCCGACGCCGACCTGAAGAAGGTCGACGCGGTGATCGTGCCCGGAGGCTTCTCCTACGGCGACTATCTGCGGGCGGGCGCCATCGCCCGATTCGCCCCTGCGATGGGCGAAGTCGTGCGCGCGGCCGGTGCCGGTCTACCGGTGCTGGGGATTTGCAACGGCTTCCAGGTGCTGTGCGAGGCTGGGTTGCTGCCCGGCGCGCTGACCCGTAACGAGGGCCTGCACTTCATCTGCCGGGACGAATGGTTGACCGTGGAGTCGGTTTCCACGGCGTGGACTTCCCGTTTCGAGAAGGGCGCGCAAATCCTCGTCCCGCTCAAGTCCGGCGAGGGCCGTTACCAGGCCTCGGCCGCCGTGCTGGACGAGTTGGAGGGTGAGGGCCGGGTGGTCTTCCGTTACGCGGGCGGCAATCCGAACGGCTCGCAGCGCGGTATCGCGGGCATCGCCTCCACCAACGGTCGCGTCGTCGGTCTGATGCCGCATCCCGAACACGCCACCGAGCCCTTGACCGGCCCCAGCGACGACGGCTTGGGTCTGTTTCTCTCGGTGCTGGACACTTTGGTCTCCGCCTGAGACGTCAACGCCATCAGTGGACACCCGCACCAGGCCTCGGCTACGGAACTTCGGTGGCTGGAGTCGCGCTCGGATGAGTTGAACGAGGAATTGGCGTCCCGGTTACACCAGTTGTGGCGGGAGGGCCGTCGGCGCAGCGACGGTTCATGTCGACCTCGGCTCAAGCGAACCACCGATCCGGAGTGGATCGCGGCGCGCGGCGGCATCGATCGGGTGGATATCGCGAACACTCGCTTTCGCTGGCTGCCCAAAGACTTTCAGCGAGAGAACATCGCGTCGGCGCAGGTCGCGATGTCGCTCGTGCTTTCGGCGCTGCGGGCAGGGCACGATCTGATCAGCGCCGATTTCGTCGAGGACGCCAGCGATGTGGTCCACATAGCGTGGCTGGATCGCAACCGTGCGTGGGCGGAGCCGGAGCAGCTACCGCCGTACCGCGACCTCTCGGAAGCGGAGAAAGAAAAGGACCGGGTGGTCGTTCGAGCAGCGGTGGACCTGGTCGTGGCGCAACTCGGCCGCGCGCGGTAGCAGCGGACGGGTGCACCCTCGACCGAGATGCGGATCAGGCGATGCGGTCGACGATGTCGAAACCGACGCCGTCGGCGCGGGCCAGGTAGCCGTGCTGGATCGCCTGGTTGCCGCGGAAACCCAGGAGCCCGCCCGGGGTTTCGAGGACCAAGCCCTGGTCGAGGGCGTCGAGAATCGCGGGCACCTCGAGCGACCCGACCCTCCGCGCGAGCGCGCCCAGGGTGTGGATGGCTTCGTAGGTAGCGTTGCTGAAGCTGGTGAGCGCGGGGGCGAAGTCGCCGTACCGCCTGCGGTAGCGGGCTCTCCGGTCGCGGCCGTCGGACGTCCGGTCGTCCAGGAAGAAGCTGGACGCCACATAGAGGTTCTGGTTGGCCTCCGGACCTGCCGCCAGCAACACGTTCTCGTCCACGGCCGGGCTGACTCGCAGCTGCGACGCGGCACGGCCGGTGGCGGCGTACTGCTGGTTGAATCGGGACACGTCCGCGCCGACCATCAGAATCACCACCGCGTCGGCCAGGTCCAGCGCCGGGTGGGTGAGGAAGCCGGAGAAGTCCGGCAGCCCCAGCGGGACGAACTGTTCGAGCACGATCGCGACCGGATCGGCCAGGCTGTCGCGAATCGCCTTGGCGGACTGGCGCGGCCAGATGTAGTCGTTGCCGATGACGGCCCAGCGCCGCACGCCGTACTCACGTTCGAGCCAGTGCACGGCGGGCACGGTCTGCCCGGCCGGGTGCTCACCGAGCATCAGTACGCCGGGTAGTTCGTCGGGGAGTCCCTCGTGGCTGGTGGCGTACAGGTAGGGCACCCGGCTGGCGCCGGCCAGGGCCACGGCTCGCCGGACCGCTGAGGTGTGCCAGCCGGTGATGGCGTGCACCATGCCGGTGGCCAGCAGCGCCGAGACCTCGGCGGCGACCTCGTGCGGTTGTCGTCCGCCGTCGATATTCGTGGTACGAATTTCTCGTCCCAGAATTCCCGCACCATAGTTGATTTCATCGACGGCAAGCGATATCGCGGCGTCGCAGGACGGCGCGATGATACCGCCCGGTCCCTGGAGCGGAACTATGTTGAGGATCTCGATCGTGCCCTCTGGGCTCTCCCCGAACGCTGGCATTGGGTACTCTTCTTCTCGTTCGGGCGAAATTCATGGCAGGCAGGAAATAAATGACGTCCATTGTAAGCGGAAATTCCACGCTACATGGCGCGTTGCGTGCCGCGGAGCGCGGTTGGGTGCGGCACTTGGACGCGGCGCTGTGCGCCAGGCAACTCTCGCCGGACCAGTGGTCGATGCTGTCGAATCTTTGTGGCGACGCGGGGATAACGATGACCGAATTGGCGGCCAAATCGCAGCTCGCGCCGTCGTCGGCCACCAGGCACGCGGACTATCTGGCCGAACGCGGCCTGATCTTCCGGCTCGCCGCGCAGGACGATCGACGGCGTGTCCTGATCGGGCTGAGCAGGCTCGGGGCCGACTTGGTCGCCGAGGTACGCGCGGAAGAGGCGCACGCCGAGCAGGAGCTGCGGGGGCGAATCGGAGCGCGCCGATATACCGAACTCATGCGATTGCTCGATCTGGTTTCGATCGCGTCGGAGTAATACTCCGGAGTACAAGATATTCATCCGATGAATGCCGCGAACATCCGATTCGTCTGGTCGTCTAACCATTCTGGCTGTTATGTTCCAATCGGAATCGGCGCGGCCGACGGAGTATTCACACCGCGCGGTTACCTGGAGAATGTGGTATCGGCGGCCGGGCCGGTGTGGCGGAGGCTGAGGTCGTCGCAGAGGGGGTGCTGTGGGACGGAGTCCGTCTGAAGCCGTGCCGGGCGGGCGGAGGCTGAGGTTGCCGCAGAAGGGGTGCTGTGGGACGGAGTCCGTCTGAAGCCGTGCCGGGCGGGCGGAGGCTGAGGTTGCCGCAGAAGGGGTGCTGTGGGACGGAGTCCGTCTGAAGCCGTGCCGGGCGGGCGGAGGCTGAGGTTGCCGCAGAAGGGGTGCTGTGGGACGGAGTCCGTCTGAAGCCGTGCCGGGCGGGCGGAGGCTGAGGTTGCCGCAGAAGGGGTGCTGTGGGACGGAGTCCGTCCGAAGCCGCGCCGGACGAGCGAAGGCGAGGTCGCCGCCTAGGATCGCAGGCATGCCCGTTTCCACCACCGCAGCCACGGCCGCCGGGCTGTGCGCGTTCATCGATGCGTCTCCGTCACCGTTCCACGTCTGTCGGACGGTCGCCGCGGAATTGGACGCGCGCGGGTTCACCCGGCTCGCCGAATCGGAGCCCTGGCCCTCGGGCGGCCCGGGCAGGCACTACGTGGTGCGCGGCGGGTCGCTGGTCGCGTGGGCGACCGGAGAAGATTCGAACGCGGCCCCGTTCCGTGTGGTCGGCGCGCACACCGACAGTCCCAACCTGCGCGTCAAGCAGCATCCGGACCTGAGCTCGGCAGGCTGGCAACTGGTCGGCCTGGAACCCTACGGCGGCGCGTGGCTGAACTCCTGGCTGGATCGCGAGCTCGGCGTCTCGGGGCGGTTGAGCGTGCGCGAGGGAAATGCGGTGCGCGAGCGGCTGGTTCGCATCGATGAACCGATCCTGCGGGTGCCACAGCTGGCCATCCACCTGTCCGAGGACCGCAAGGGCGTCACGCTGGATCCACAGAGGCACGTCAACGCGGTGTGGGGCGTCGGGTACGAGCCCGGCGCTTTCCTCGATTTCGTCGCCGCACGCGCCGAGGTCCAGCCGGGCGAGGTGCTCGGTTGGGAGCTGATGACCCACGATGTGACGCCGAGCAGGTTGGTCGGTCGGGACCAGGATCTGGTCAGTGCGCCGCGCCTGGACAACCAGGGCACCTGCTTCGCGGGGCTGCAAGCCTTTCTGGCCGCGATCGAGGAGCCGGGTGCGGCGGTTCCGGTGCTGGCCATGTTCGACCACGAAGAGGTCGGCAGCCAGTCCGACCGCGGCGCGCAGTCGGATCTGCTTCCCGCCGTGCTGGAGCGCGTCGTGCTCGCCCGCGGCGGCGGACGCGCCGATTACCTTGCCGCGCTGGCCGGTTCGGTGTGCGCGTCCGGTGATATGGCGCACGCGACGCATCCCAACTACCCGGAGCGGCACGAGCCGGCGCACCGGATCCAGGTGAACGGCGGGCCGGTGCTCAAAGTCAACCAGAACCTGCGCTACGCCACCGACGCCACCGGTGCGGGCGCGTTCGCGCTGGCGTGCGCGCAGGCCGCAGTTCCGTTGCAGCGCTACGTGCATCGCGCCGATCTGCCCTGCGGCTCCACGATCGGGCCGATGACCGCGGCGCGCACCGGCATGCCGACCGTCGATGTCGGCGCGCCGCAACTGGCGATGCACTCGGCCCGCGAACTGATGGGTGCTGCCGACGTCCCGGCCTACGCCGCGGCGCTGGCCGCCTTCCTGACGCCCGAGACCACCGGGCGGTAGGTGGCGACCGCTACGACGAACACCGCGAATGTGGCCAGCACGTAACTGCTTCCGATGACTTGCTGCCACCAGGCCCACTCCAGTTCGCGGTCGCGCGAGTGCGGCAACAGCCAGTGCGGACCGATCAGGAACAGCACGGTGCCCGCCGCGACCACGCCGATCAGCCGCGGGCTGCGCGCGCCACGCACCATCAGGTCGGCGGTGAGCACCAGCGCGGGCGCGATCCACACCCAGTGATGCGACCAGGACACCGGCGACACCAGAAGAATCGCGGCGGCGTTCACCAGCAGCGCCGCGACGGTCGCGCCCGCGTCGATCAGCCTGCGCATCCACACCGCGGCGAGCGCGACGGCGACCAGCGACAAAGCGATCCACAGCACCGTGGCCACCGAATCATCGACGCCGAGACGGTACGTCATGCCCTTGATGGACTGGTTGCCCGCGAAATAGGGCGGGCCGATCCGGCCGGTGTCGGCGAGTGTGCTGAACCAGTAGTCCACGGAATCGCTGGGAAACAGCAGGAATCCGAGACCGACCGCCGCGATCGTGGAGACCACCAGCGTGCCGACGGCCTTCCAGTCTTTGCGCAGGAGGAAGTACAGCAGGTAACCGGCCGGGATCAGCTTTACCGACACCGCGATGCCGATCAGCATGCCGCGCGGCCAGAACGGCTTGCGCACCAGGCAATCCAGCGTGATGGCAGCCATCAGCACCAGGTTGACCTGGCCGAAGCCGAAGGTCTGGCGGATCGGCTCGAAGAACTGCGCCACCGCGACCGCGCCGATCACCAGGGTGAGCACGGTCAGCCGGGACAACTCGGGACGCAGGCGCACCAGCACCAACCAGACGGCGATACCCAGGCTCGCTATGGATGTGGCGGTCACCAGCGCCTCGGCGAGGGTGAGCGGCATCAGGGCCAGCGGCGCGAAGAACAGCGCGGCCAGCGGCGGATAGGTGAACGGCAGCCCGATGCCCTCCACCGGCGGCATCGGACCGTACAGTTCGCCGCCGTCCAACCAGACCCGGGCGCCGTTGCGGTACACCTGTAGATCGATGTAGCCATGCCACCAGTGCGCCAGCAGCGACACGATCGCCGACACCGCGAACAGCGCGATGGCAGCAACCAGCCAGCGCACTTGCGGCGATGACAGGCTCTGCGGTGCGCTACCTGGCGCGGCTCCGGAATCTTCGCTCCGGGATCGCGCGACGTCCGTGGCGACCGAACGCCCATCGGGATTCGCGACCCCCGATCCTTCGTTCACCGGCTCAGAGTAGCCGGTGCGCGCGGCGGCTCGGCTGGTCGACCCGGGTGGCGATATCGCACGTGGGACCGCATCCCGCGGACCCGCTCTCGCATTCGCGGGCACCCCCGTGGCGGCCTCAGCTGCGTGGCCCGTACCCACTGCCTTTAGACTTACACCCAGGCATCTCGCCGCAACCCAGTGACAACGTTCGTCGCTTCGCTGAGTTCGCCCAACCCGCCGGCTCCGCCGGCTTGCCGACCCTCCTGCCCGGCCGAAAGGACCCTGGTACTCCGTGACTCCGCAGGTCGACACCGTCAGCGCAGCCGCAGCAAACCCCGATGTGCCGCAACCCTACAAAGAGCTGGGCCTCAAGGACGACGAATACGCCCGCATCAAGGAAATCCTCGGTCGCAGGCCGACCGACGCCGAACTGGCGATTTACTCCGTGATGTGGAGCGAGCACTGCTCCTACAAGTCCTCGAAGGTGCACCTGCGCTACTTCGGGCAGACCACCACCGACGAAATGCGCGAGTCGATGCTCGCCGGTATCGGGGAGAACGCGGGCGTGGTGGACGTCGGCGACGGCTGGGCGGTCACCTTCAAGGTGGAAAGCCACAACCATCCCTCCTATGTCGAGCCGTACCAGGGCGCGGCCACCGGCGTCGGCGGCATCGTGCGCGACATCATGGCGATGGGCGCGCGCCCGATCGCGGTGATGGACCAGCTGCGTTTCGGCGCGGCGGACGCGACCGACACCCGTCGCGTGGTGGACGGCGTGGTGCGCGGCGTCGGCGGCTACGGTAACTCGCTCGGCCTGCCGAACGTCGGCGGTGAGACCGTGTTCGATGCCTCCTACCAGGGCAATCCGCTGGTGAACGCGCTGTGCGCCGGCGTGATGCGGGTCGAGGACCTGCACCTGGCCTTCGCGTCCGGCGCAGGCAACAAGATCGTGCTGTTCGGCGCGCGCACCGGGCTGGACGGCATCGGCGGCGTGTCGGTGCTGGCCTCGGACACCTTCTCCGGCGACGAGTCCGGCGCGGGCCGCAAGAAGCTGCCCTCGGTGCAGGTCGGCGACCCGTTCACCGAGAAGGTGCTGATCGAGTGTTGTCTCGAGCTGTACGCGGCCGAGCTGGTGGTCGGCATCCAGGACCTCGGCGGCGCCGGGTTGTCCTGCGCCACTTCCGAGCTCGCGGCGGCCGGTGACGGCGGCATGCACATCGAGCTGGACAAGGTGCCGCTGCGCGCGGCGAATATGACTCCCGCCGAGGTGCTCTCCAGCGAATCGCAGGAGCGTATGTGCGCGGTGGTCACCCCGGAGAACGTGGACGCGTTCCTGGCCGTGTGCCGCAAGTGGGACGTGCTGGCCACGGTGATCGGCGAGGTCACCGAGGGCGACCGGCTGGTGGTCGCCTGGCACGGCGAGACCGTGGTGGACGTGCCGCCGCGCACCGTCGCGCACGAGGGCCCGGTGTACGAACGCCCGGTCGCGCGCCCCGACGAGCAGGACGCGCTGATCGCTGACACCCCCGACCGGCTGACTCGGCCCAGGACGGCCGAGGAGCTGCGCGCCACCCTGCTGCAGATGATCTCCAGCCCGCAGCTGTGCAGCCGCAAGTGGATCACCGAACAGTACGACCGCTACGTGCGCGGCAACACCGTGCTGGCCGAACACGCCGATGCGGGCGTCATCCGGATCGACGAGCAGACCGGCCGCGGCATCGCGCTGGCCACCGACGCCTCCGGTCGCTACACCAAGCTGGATCCCTACACCGGCGCGCAGCTCGCGCTGGCCGAGGCCTACCGCAATGTGGCCACCACCGGTGCGACGCCGAAGGCCGTCACCAACTGCCTGAACTTCGGTTCGCCGGAGGACCCGGGCGTGATGTGGCAATTCCAGCAGGCGGTGCGCGGTCTCGCCGACGGCTGCGTGGCACTCGGCATCCCGGTCACCGGCGGCAATGTCAGCTTCTACAACCAGACCGGCCAGACCGCGATCCTGCCGACCCCGGTGGTCGGCGTGCTCGGCGTGATCGACGACGTGCACCGCCGCATCCCGACCGGGCTCGGCCTGGAGCCGGGCGAGACGCTGATCCTGCTCGGCGACACCAACGACGAGTTCGGCGGTTCGATCTGGTCGCAGGTCGCACACGACCATCTCGGCGGCGTCCCGCCGAAGGTCGATTTCGCGCGCGAGCAGTTGCTCGCCGAGGTGCTGACCGCTGGTTCCCGCGACGGCATGATCAGTGCAGCGCACGACCTTTCGGAGGGCGGCCTGGCCCAGGCCGTCGTCGAGGCCGCGCTCGCCGGTGAGACCGGTTGCCGCATTCTGCTTCCCGAGGACGCGGACCCGTTCGTCATGCTGTTCTCCGAATCGGCGGGGCGGGTCCTCGTCGCCGTGCCGCGCTCGGAGGAGACCCGGTTCACCCGTATGTGCACTGCGCGCGAACTGCCGTGGGTGCGCATCGGCGTGGTCGACCAGGGATCGGATTCGGTTGAGGTGCAGGGCCAGTTCTCCATCGCCATGGACGAGCTGCGCGCCGCGCACGAGGGCACGCTGCCGAAGCTGTTCGGCGCCGGCACGGTCTGAACGCCCACCTGGGCGGGCCTGGACCCCTCGATTACCGGGCCCGCCCAGGTGCGCGTGGTCAGGCGACGGATGTGAACGGATCGTGCTCAGCGAGCAGCTTTTCCATCCGCGCCTGGTCGATGCGACCGTGCACGGTCGCGGCTTCGTGCTGGTCGCGGACCACTTTCGCCAAGGTGAAGGTGCTGGTGACCAGGAAGAGGACGGACATCGCCAGGAATCCGCGCTGCCAGATGTCCAGGGGCAGTGCGAAGATGCCGATACCCACCCCGACGAAGCTGACGCCGAAGGCGACCGCGGCCTGTGCGACGAATGCCGCGGTGGCTTTCGGGCGTGCGCTCGGTGTGCTCATGGATAGGAAGTCTGCGGATCGCGCTGCGCCCGCGCCCGCGTACAACTACTCGAGCGGGCTGGGTAGTTGCCATGGACGACATCCGTTGCAGGGCTCTCCCAACCGTTCGGCGTGATCTGCGCCGCCCGCGCCCGCGTTCCTCCGGGCACGCGACGGATCGTCGGTGGCGACCGCCATACTGGTCGAATGCTGGAGACCGCCGGGGCTATGCGGAGGCTGCGCACACGCGCCGTCGCGGTCGTCCGGCGCGCCGAGGAGATCATCGACCTGAACTACGTCGGCCTTGTGGTCGCGACGGTGTTCTTCGCGCTGTCGGTGACGCCGTCGTTGCTGCCGCGTGACTGGCTGTTCCAGGGCTTGATCAGCGGGATCAACGCCGCGCTCGGGTACGGGGCAGGCTGTCTGCTGGAGTGGTTGTTCCGGCTGTGGGTGCGTCCCCGGCTGAAGTTCTCCACGCCGCCCACCTGGGTGCGCTACACGGTGAAGTCGGCGATTCTGTTCACCGCCGCGCTGAGCGCCGCCCTCATGCTGGTGCAATCGGCGCGGTGGCAGCGCGAGATCACCGCCCTGATGGGGATGGCGGGCACGACCACGCCCGCCTACCTGCGCACCGGACTGCTCAGCCTGGCCGTCGGCGCCGCGGCCGTCGCGGTGTTCCGGACGGTGCGGGAGATCATCCGCTTCCTGGCTCGCCTGCTCAACCGGTGGGTCAGGGTGCCGCGCGAGCTGGCTCCGGCCGCCGGGTTCCTGGTGCTGGTTGTGTTCGCGGTGACGATCTTCAACGGCGTGGCCGTGCGGGCGTTCTTCGCGGTGGCGAACTCGGCTTTCAGCGTGCGCAACGACCACACCTCGGTGAACGCGGTCCAGCCGCAGCAACCGGAGCGCTCCGGCAGCCCTGGCTCCCTGGCGAAATGGGAGACCCTCGGGTTCGAAGGACGGTGGTTCGTCTCGCACGGCCCCAGCGCCGGCCGGATCACCTCGGTCACCGGCCGCCCCGCCAAGGAACCGATCCGGGCCTATGTGGGGTTGGAGTCGGTCGCAGGCGACAAAGAACCTGCCGAGCTCGCGGTGGCCGAACTGGAGCGGGCCGGCGCGTTCGACCGGCAAGTGCTCGTGGTGGTCACCACCACCGGAACGGGCTGGGTGAACTCCCTGGCCGCGGCGGCCGTCGAGTACATGTACGACGGTGACACCGCCATTGTGGCCACGCAGTACTCGTACCTGCCGAGCGTGCTGTCGTTCCTGGCCGACCGCAGCAAGGCCGCCGCGGCGAGCAGAGACTTGTTCGACGCGGTGTACCAGCACTGGACCGCACGCCCGCCACAGCTGCGACCCGAGCTGCTGGTGTACGGCGAGAGCCTGGGCTCGGAGGGGTCCGAGGCAGCGTTCGACGGGCTGGCCGACCTGCGCGCCAAGGTGGACGGGGCGCTGTGGGTCGGCCCGCCGAACTCCAACCGGCTGTGGCAGCAGTTCGTCGAGCGCCGCGATCCGGGTTCGCCCGAGGTCGAGCCGGTGTACGCGGACGGTCTCGTGGTCCGGTTCGCCTCCGACAGCGCCGACCTGGCGCGGCCCACGTCGGAATGGCGTCCGCCGCGCATCGCCTATCTGCAGCACGCGTCCGACCCGATCGTCTGGTGGTCGACGGATCTGATCTTCTCGCAACCGGATTGGCTGTCCGAGCCGCGCGGTTCGGACGTGTCCTCGCAGATGCGCTGGTGGCCGTTCGTCACCTTCTGGCAGGTCGCCGCCGACCTCACCAACGCGCAGGGCGTCACCGACGGACACGGGCACCGCTACGGCAGCCTGGTGCTGGACGGCTGGGCAGCCATCGCGGCGCCGCCGGACTGGACCGCGGAAAGGTCCGAACGCATCCGGGCCGAAGTGGAGTCCGCGGAGGAATACGAGCGGACGACCAAGTGAGCATCGGGCGCGTCGCAGGAACGGTTGCGGCCGTCGTGCTTCCGCTGGCGTGGAGCAACGTGGTCCTGCCGCGCCTCGGTCTCGGCGTGCGCAAGCGCACCGCCACCAACGCCGGATTCGCCACGGGATATGCGCTTGCGCTGCGCGGTAGTCCGAACTGGTGCTCCAAAGACGGTGTGCGTTATGGGATGCTCGCCGCCTCGGTGGTCGCCGCCGGTTATGGTGCCGCCCTTGCCCTTCCACCGGCGCGGAGGTTCGTGGGTGCGATCGCCGACCGGGGGCCGGAAGTGTCGACGGTCGAGTGGGTCGCCGTGCACATCCCGATCGGCACCGTCTACAGCGAGGAACTCGTCTTCCGCGGCACTCTGGACCCACTGCTGGACCAGGCTTTCGGTGTGCGAACGGGTGCACTGCTCAGCGCGGCGACCTTCGGCCTCTGGCACATCGCGCCTGCACGTGCGGCGGGCGACAGCGTGCCCGCGACCATCGCCGCGACCACGGCGGGCGGTCTTATCTTCGGCCGGCTGCGCCACCGCTCCGGCGGCGCCACCGCTCCGGCTCTGCTGCACCTGGCGGTGAACGCGGGCGGAGCCGTCGCCCCGCGCCTGGCGCGCCACCTCGAAGGCTCCTTTCGCGAACGCTGAGCCGTCTTTGGATTGATCGCGAGGCGGCCCGCGGGCGTGTGGCCCGGTGCCTGTCAGCGGCTGTGGACAACCGCGCGCCGCCATCGTTTCCCGTGATTCGTCGTCGCGGCTCGACGCGAGAGTTCGCGCGCTCGGCATCGTGCACCAGTGTCTGACCGATCTCTGCCGCATCGGCCCGGCGCTCGCTCGCGGGACGCCCCGCGATCCGGAAGGGACCGGACCGCGCCTCAGCGACAACACGAACATGCCGCGACGGGTACCTGTCTGCCTGGCGCGCGCGCCGCCGACATGGCCGTGCACATCACCATCTGCCCTGCTCATTAGAGGCCTGGGCGGTCGCTGGGAGATGTGCGTCAGCGGATTGGCCTCCTGGTCGGTATCCCCGTCGGCTGCAAGTTGCGCACATCGTTCCCGAATGGGTACATTGTTCGCATGGCGCGAACAGTGTGCGCAAAGAAGAAGGGAAGCAAGCGATGTCGAACACGATGAGCTGGGACGAGACGGGCGCGTGGCAGGTGCGTGGGCGCTGGGGGAGCACGGACTCGGCCGGGCGCAGGTTTTCCGTTGCGCGCTGGCAGGCGCGCCTGGACGAACTGCGGGCCGAACATCATGTGCCGGGCGCGTCGCTGGCGGTGCTGGTCGACGGGCAGGTCTACGAGATCGCCAGCGGCGTCCTGCACCGCGGGACCGGGGTGTCCGTGACCACCGATTCGGTGTTCCTCTGCGGCTCGATCGCCAAGGTGTACACCGCGACGCTGATCATGCGGTTGGTGGACGCAGGCAAGCTCGATCTCGACGCGCCGGTGGTGGACGTGCTGCCGGAGTTCGCGACTCCGGACCCGGAGGCGACGGCGACGATCACCATCAGGCAACTGCTCAGCCACACCGGCGGCGTCACCAACGATTTCAACCACGACGCCGGGCGCGGCGACGACTGCCTCGCCGAATACGTGCAGGCGGCGCGAGATGTCGCGCTGGACTGCGCGCCGGGGACGGCGATGTCCTACGGCAGCCTCGGTTACATGGTGCTCGGTCGCGTCATCGAAGTGCGCACCGGGAAGACCTGGGACCAGGCGGTGCAGGACATGCTCGCCGCTCCACTCGGGCTCGATCACCTGGTGACGCTGCCGGAGCAGGCGCTGCGGTTCCGCGTCGCGATGAGCCACCTCGGCGCGGCGGGTGCCGACCCGGATCCCGCGCCGGAATGGGATCTGATGCCCCGTAGTGTCGCGCCGGCAGCGCGCGTGATCACCTCGGCGGGTGACATGGTCCGCTTCGCGCGCATGCACCTCGACGGTGGACGCGCCGCCGACGGCGCCGAGGTGCTGTCGGCAGCCTCCGTCGCCGCGATGCAGCGGCGCGAGGTCGACGTGCCGGATAAGTGGACGGTCAGCGCCGACGGCTGGGGTCTCGGGTGGACCCTCTACGACTGGGACGGCGTCAAAGGATTCGGCCACGACGGCGCCGCGATCGGGCAGTACGCGTACCTGCGAGCGGTGCCGCGGGCGGGCGTCGCGGTGGCACTGCTGACCAACGGCGGCGGCGCGCGCCAGCTCTACGCGGCCCTGTTCCGCGAACTGCTCGCCGAACTGGCGGACGTCCGCGTCCCGGAGGCGTTCGGCCCGGCCGAGCCGCCGGTCGCGGTGGACATCGCCCCCTTCGTCGGCACCTACCGGCGCGCCGGTGTGGTCATCACCGTCACCAAGCGTGACGACGGCACCGCGCACATGCTCTACGAGTTCGTCGACGGCATGGCGGGCCTGTCACCCGCGCTGAGCATGGACCTGACGCCGGTCGCGCCCACCGTGTTCGCCGCCTCCGGCGCTGGACCGTCCTTCAGCGAGGATTACATGCCGGTCGTCTTCGCCACCCTCGCCGACGGCACCGAATGCTGCTACGTCGGTATGCGCGCCACCCCCAAGCAGGCCGCTTGACCCCTCTGCCCACGGTCGCCCGGATCTCCGCACCTTTCGGCGAGGGTGTGGTGCCGGGCAACTGTGCTGAGCGCGGGCCTTGGGTGTCGGGAGTGGGAAGTAAGGTCTGCCGGGTGGCGCGAGGGACGGTTGATCCGGCGGAGATGCGGGCGGCAGTGGCGGCGGTGAGCGAATGGTTGCGCGACGAGTCGGTTGGCGCACCTGCTCGCACCGGACTCGCGGCGGCCGTGCGGACCACGGCGCGTTCGCTGGCGGCCTCGGCGCCCGGGCACTCGGTGGAACTCCGGGTGCCGCCGTTCGTCGCGGTGCAGTGCATCGAGGGCCCGCGGCACACCAGGGGCACTCCGCCGAACGTCGTGGAGACCGACCCCCGCACCTGGCTGCTTCTGGCCACCGGGCTGCTCGACTTCCACGCCGCGGTCGAGTCCGGCGCGGTCAGCGCCTCCGGCACCCGCGCGGCGGAAATAGACCACTGGCTGCCGATCGCCCGGGTGACCGCGCGTTGACCGCCGAGGCGCCGCCGCCGTGCAGACCGCCGGAGATCGCCTATTGCGGCGCGGTTCGCCACTACTTGTTGGGCACAACGCTTTGGTTGGGCATGCCGCCGTGGGTGGAGTCTGCGATCATGACTTGCTCGTAAACCGTTCGAGCAGAGCTGTTTTGATACCGGGCCGGGAGCCGAAGACCAGCGTGAACGCGGCTTCGCGCAGGGAGCGCTCGGCGAGGGTGCCGCGGGTGATCGCGGTGCTGCCAGCGGCGGTGAACAAGGCTGACGCGGCGCGCATCGCCAGTTCGGAGGCGCGGGCACGGGCAACGTAGACATCCGCGCTTCCGCTGAGCGAGGCGTCCAGCTCCGTGCGGATTGCACTGCGCTCCGCGGCGAGCGCGGTGGTATCGATGCCGAGCTGATCGAGCTCGGCGAGGCAGCGCCGCGCGATACCCAGGGCGAGTGCGCCGTTGCGCCAAGCCGCTACGACGAACGAAGCGTGGAACGACCGCAGTGAGATGCGATTGTCCACCGCCGAATCCGGGACGCGCAGGCCGTCGAACCGCGCGGTCACGGTGCGGCTCGCGTCCGCCGCGGTGAGCGGTATCGGCCGCACCGAGAGATGCGCGCCCTCCTGGGCGGGCACGATCACGCTGACCAGCGACTGGTCGTCGGCGGCGTCCCGCGCGACGACGCCGACCACGTCCACCATGCCCCAGCCGGTGATGAACGGCGCGTTCCCCTCGATGACGAACCCGCCGTCCGTCCGATGCGCGACCAGTGCGGGTTGCTCGGCTGCGCCCGCATAGGTAACCCCGGAACGCACCCGGCCCTCGCGCAGATCCGTACCGAAGCGCTCGCGCAGTGCGGGGTTCGGCGAGGTCGCCACCCGGCGAGCCACCCCGAGATGCTGCGCCCAGACGAACGACGTGGCCAGACAGCCCGCCACCAAGATCTCACCGACCTCGGTGAACGAGGCCAGATCCACGTCCTCACGCATCGAGATGCCGTAGAACCCCGCCTCGGCCAGCGCGTCGAAATGCGTCCGCGGTATCGCGCCGTCCCGGTCGACGGCGCTCGCGTGCGGCGCGAGCACCTCATCGGTCAGCCGGCGGGCGCGTTCGATCCACGAAGTCACATCGACCATCATCCCGGCCGCGGGCCGCTCACGCTCGGACGCGGTTGCGCCGCTCCAGCCCCTTGCGGTCGTAGAAGCGGGTGACCACCGCGCCGAACACCAGCCCGATGGCGAGCCCGAGCACCGCCATCCACACCCCTCGGGCGAGTCCGGCGCCGAAACTCGCGTCGAAGTACAGGATCGCCCGCACCCCGAGGAATACCTGGTGCATGGGCTCGAATGAAGCCAGCCAGCCGAAGTACTCCGGCGTCGCCTCGATCGGCACGGTGCCGCCGGAGGACGGCAGGCCGAGGATGACGAACAGGATCAGGTTCACCAGCAGACCCGCCGAGCCGATCGCCGCCAGCATGGACAGCCCGGTCACGCCCACCGCGATCATGGCGAGCGCGCTGTAGAGGAACAGGGCGAGCGGATTGCCGATCGGCATGTCCAGCAGCTTGCCGACGAGCAGGAACACCCCGGCGACGATATTCGCCGCCAGCACGAAAACGCCCCACTTGATCAGCAGCGTCCTGAACCGCGAGATCGGCGTCGGCGGATAGTGCACGTACCACGGCCCGTACTCGGTTGGCACGAAACCGAGCTGAGCGTCGATCATGGTGTGGATGACCATCGCGCCGACCACACCGGCCAGCAACAACAGCAGCGCGTAGAAGAACGCGGTGAGGCCTTGACCGCTGCCGTCGGGCAATGGGTGGTACTGCTGCACGACCACCTGGATCGGCGATGCGAGCGCGACTCTGGTCGCGCCGGACAGTTCGGGCGCGGGCGGGCCGCCTGGTCGCGGGGCCAGCTGCGCGTTGACTTGATCGGTCAGCTGCTTGCCGACCTGTTCGTTCACCTTGGTCAACGCCTCATTGCCGATCCGAAGCGCGATCTGGGTGCCGAACGCGCCCGTGCGCGGGTTCGTCTGCAGCGTGATGACCGGCCGCTGGATGTCACCGGGTATGACGCTGCCCACACCGAGATTGCCGAGTTGCTTACTGAAGTCGCTCGGGATGACGATCGCGCCGTAGACCTGCCCGGACTGCATCTGCCGCTCGGCTTCGGTGATGCTGATCACGCGCAGATCGACCTTGTCGGACGGCACACCCTGCGCCAGCGCTTCGGTGATCTGGCTACCGAAGTTCACCTGCCTGCGCCCGTCGCCACTCCCGATGGTGTCGCCGACGTCCTGGTTCACCAGCGCGACCGGGAAGTCGTGCAGGTTCTTCTCCGGATCCACGACGTAGTCGAGGTACATGATGCCCAGCAGCGCGGTCAGCAAGGTCAGCACGGCAACGGGGAACAGCGCCATACGAGGCCATGGCCGGTGATTCCCTGGTGCATTCGACCCCGGCTTGCTCATGTCGTCCGTCGTCGTCACGGTGCGCACGGTAACAGCTCACGGTGGCGCGAATCCGGCGCTTCGGCGACCCTGGATTGCTGTTCGGATGCGGTGGCGGTGCGAAGGCGCGGGCGTGCACCCGTAGAATGAAATCTGCCCCCAGCCCGCCCGAACAGGGAGCAAACGGTGACCAACGCCGAACTGCCGGTCGACAGCACTTCCGCCACCTCGTTTTCCGCCCCGGATGTCGATGAGAACGAGCCGCGCGAGGAGTGCGGCGTCTTCGGAGTCTGGGCTCCGAGCGAAGAAGTGGCCAAGCTCACGTACTACGGCCTGTATGCATTGCAGCATCGTGGGCAGGAGGCGGCGGGCATCGCGGTGTCGGACGGCTCGCAGATCCTCGTCTTCAAGGATCTCGGTCTGGTCAGCCAGGTGTTCGACGAGCAGACCCTGGCCGCCATGCCCGGTCACATCGCCGTCGGCCACTGTCGCTACTCCACCACCGGCGGAGTGACCTGGGAGAACGCTCAGCCGATCTTCCGCACCACCGCGGTCGGTTCCGGGCTCGCGTTGGGACACAACGGCAATCTGGTCAACACCGCCGAATTGGCCGGTCGCGCACGCGAACTCGGTCTGGTCGGCGCTTCGGTGCGTGGCGGGCGCCCGCAGCCCGCCGCGGCGACGTCCGACTCCGACTTGGTCACGGCGTTGCTCGCGCACGCCGCGGCCGATTCCAGCATCGAGCAGGCCGCGATGGAACTGCTGCCCACGTTGAAGGGCGCCTTCTGCTTGACCTTCATGGACGAGCACACCCTCTACGCCGCGCGTGACCCGCACGGCGTGCGCCCGCTGTGCCTGGGCAGGCTGGAGCGTGGCTGGGTCGTTGCCAGTGAGACCGCCGCGCTGGACATCGTCGGCGCCGCGTTCGTCCGGGAGATCGAGCCCGGCGAACTGCTGGCGATCGACGCCGACGGCGTCCGCTCGATGCGCTTCGCCAACCCGGAGCCCAAGGGCTGCGTCTTCGAGTACGTGTATCTGGCCAGGCCGGACAGCACCATCGCGGGTCGTTCGGTGCATGCCACCCGGGTGGAGATCGGCCGTCGTCTGGCCAAGGAGCATCCGGTCGAGGCGGATCTGGTGATCCCGGTCCCCGAGTCCGGCACACCGGCCGCGGTCGGCTACGCGCAAGGGTCGGGTGTGCCCTACGGCCAAGGCCTGATGAAGAACGCCTACGTCGGGCGCACGTTCATCCAGCCGAGCCAGACCATCCGTCAGCTGGGCATCCGGCTCAAGCTCAACCCGCTGCGCGAGGTCATTCGCGGCAAGCGCCTGATCGTCGTGGACGACTCGATCGTGCGCGGCAACACCCAGCGCGCGCTGATCCGGATGCTGCGTGAGGCGGGCGCGCTGGAGATCCACGTGCGGATCGCCTCGCCGCCGGTGAAATGGCCGTGCTTCTACGGCATCGACTTCGCCTCCCGCGCGGAGCTGATCGCCAACGGCGCGGGTACCGAAGACGATGTCGAAGACATGGTCGAGGGCGTGCGCCGGTCGATCGGCGCCGACACCCTCGGCTACATCTCCCTCGAGGGCATGATCGCCGCGACAGAGCAGCCGCGCTCCCGGCTGTGCTCGGCGTGCTTCGACGGCAATTACCCGATCCCGCTGCCCACCGAGGCGGCCATCGGGAAGAACGTGCTCGAGGGCATGCTGACCGGCCAGTCCGAGGCAATGCTGTTGAGCGAGAACGCGAACGCGAGCGCGTTGAGTCGTCCGTGAACGCGGAGGACAATCCCTGATCGCCCTTCGGCTCACCTGTGCCGGTGGCACTCTCCCGTCGAGAGCTCGCCCCCGGCAGTGCCGGTTGGTGGTTTCGTTCGGTGGCCTTGTGGGTACAGTTTCCGACTGTCGTGCACCGTGATGTGGCGTGCTCGAGACATCGCTTCCCGCGGTCTCCGGCAATTCTGGACGTACGACCGGTTTTTCCGCGGTGTCATCCGTGTGACGCATAACCCCTGCTGACGACGCGGCAATTTTTCTTCGAAAACGTAACGTGCCGAAAATGCTTCGTAGGTACGGTGCCGATCAGATCGGAAGTTCACCCGTGTCCGCACCGGGCCTGCGATCCAGGAGAACGCGGTGCGGCGCTCGAGAAGTGGGGCCGTGATGAGGAATTCGAGGAGTGGGCGACGGACCGGGACGCGAACCATCGCGGCCGTCGGCCTGGTGGCGTTGGCGGCATCGATGGTGGCGGGCTGCGGTTCCGGAAGGACCGGCGACGGTGGCGGCGGACTGGTGGCGGGCACCACCGACAAGATCTTCTCGCTGGACCCGGCGGCCGCCTACGACAACGGGTCGCTGGTCGCCGAGACGCAGATATACCAGTACCTGCTCAATTTCGCGCCCGGCGATGCGACCCCACGGCCGGACGCGGCACAGAAGTGCGAGTTCACCGCGCCGACGGTATACACGTGCACCCTGAAAGAGGGCTTGAAGTTCGCCAACGGCAACCCGTTGACCGCGACCAGCGTCAAATTCTCCTTCGACCGGATGCTCCGGATCAACGATCCGAACGGACCCGCGTCGCTGCTGGGAAACCTGGACAAGACCGATGTCGTGGACGCGCGCACCGTCGCGTTCACCCTGAAGGTGGCCAACGACCAGACCTTCCCCGCGATCCTGCCCACCCAGGCCGGACCGATCGTGGACGAGAAGGTGTACACGCCGGATAAGGTGATGACGGACGACGAGGTGGTGCGGGCCAAGGGTTACTCCGGCCCGTACACCATCGCGAGCTATGACAAGAACAAGCTGGTCGAGTACCAGGCGTTCGCCGAGTACAACGGCATTCTCGGCACCCCGAAGACCAAGACGGTGTCGACGAAGTACTACGCCACTACCGACAACATGAAGCTGGACCTGCAGAACGGGTCGCTCGACGTCGGGTACCGGTCCTTCACGCCGACCGACATCGAATCGCTGCGCACCGACAACCGAGTCACCGTGCACGAGGGTCCCGGCGGCGAACTGCGCTACATCGTGTTCAACCTGAACACCATGCCGGGCGGCGCACCGGAGCAGAAGCTGGCCGTGCGCAAAGCCGTCGCCGCCACGATCGACCGGGCGGCGCTGGCCGACAGCGTCTACAAGAACACCTATCTGCCCGCGTATTCGTCCGTGCCGCAGGGCATGCCGGGTGCGGCGGAGCCGTTCAAGGACATCTACGGCGCCCAGCCGGACAAGGACCGGGCGGCGAAGTTCCTCGCCGACACCGGTGTCGCGACGCCGGTCGAATTGAACCTGCAATACAACCCGGATCACTATGGTTCCAGTAGCTCCGAGGAATACGCGGCGATCAAGTCGCAATTGGAGGCCAGCGGCCTGTTCCGGGTCAACCTGCAATCGACCGAATGGGTCAGCTACCAGCGGGAACGAGCGCGCGACGCGTATCCGCTCTACCAGTTCGGCTGGTTCCCGGACTTCCCGGACCCGGACAACTACCTCAGCCCGTTCTTCGGTCCGAACAATTTCCTGCAGTCACACTTCGAGGACCCCGGCATCTCCGCGCAGCTGATCGCCGGGGCGACCCAGCCCGACAAGGACAAGCGGATGGAGCAGATCAGGCAGGTGCAGCGTGATCTCGCGCAGAACTTCCTGCCGATCGTTCCGCTGCTGTCCGGCAAACAGATCGCGGTCTCGGGCAACGATGTGCAGGGCGTCGAGCAGACGCTCGACTCGTCGTTCAAGTTCCGCTATACGGTGCTGAGCAAGTGAGTTCCGGCGACACTGCCGGGCCCGGGACGACAACAGCGCCGGACACGGCGCCGACCCGGGCCCGGCGCTTCGGCCGGCCGCGAACGGTCAAGGGCGGCGACGATTCTCGTCACCTGGTGCTGCTGCGCTACCTGGGCGTTCGCCTGCTGCTGATCCCGGTGACCGCGTGGATCCTGGTGACGGTCGTGTTCTTCCTGATGCGAGTGGTCGGTGACCCGATCAGCGCCGCGCTGGGTGGGCGCATGACCCAGGAGCAGATCGAGGTGCGCAAGGAGGCGGCCGGGTTGAACCGGCCGATCCTGGCCCAGTACTGGGACTACCTTTCGGGGCTCATGCAGGGAGATCTCGGTCGCTCGCAGGACAACCGGGAGATCAGCGAGGTCGTCATCACCTACGGCGCCGCCTCGCTGGAACTGGTGTGCTGGGCGCTGATCGTCGCGTTCGCGATCGGTGTCCCGCTGGGCAGATACGCGGCGACCCATCGGGATTCGGCCGCCGACACAGGGCTGCGGCTGCTGGCCATCCTGTTCTACGCCGCGCCGGTGTTCTTCGTGGGCTTGCTGCTGAAGCTGGTGTTCGCGGTCGAGCTGGGCTGGTTGCCGGTGGCGGGCCGGGCCAGTACGAACGTCGAACTCCAACTTCAGCACGTCTCACCCAAGATCAACATCATGGTGATCGACGCGATCCTCTACGGCGACACCGGATATCTGGTCGACGTACTGAAACACGCTGTGCTGCCCGCCATCGCGCTCGGACTGCTGACCGCAGGCATCTTCCTGCGGCTGGTGCGGATCAACCTGATCCAGACGCTGCGCACGGACTATGTGGACGCCGCGCGGGCGCGCGGCCTGTCTCGACGGGTCGTGACCGGACGACATGCCTTCCGCAACGCGATGATTCCGATCGTCACGGTGATGGGTATGCAGATCGCCATGATGCTCGGCGCCTCGGTGCTCACCGAGACCACGTTCGAATGGAAAGGGCTCGGCTACCAGCTCGCGTCGTACTTGTCCGCGCGCGACTTCATCGCCGTGCAGGGCATCGTCGCGTTCATCGCGCTGATCGTGGCGGTGATGAGCTTCCTGGTGGACGTCCTGGTGGCGCTGATCGATCCGAGGGTGAGGTTCTGATGACCGCTCCGGAACTGCTGAACGAACCGGTGCTCGCGGCGCCGGTACCGCGCCGGGGCGTGCCGGGCCTGCGGCTGTTCTCGATGACCGCAGGGTTGCAGCGCGCGACGCTCATTCTCGGGCTCGGCCTGGTCGGCGTCTTCGTCTTCGCCGCGCTCTTCGCTCCGCTGATCGCGCCGTACGGATTCGCCCAGAGCGCCGCCGACGGTGTCGATTTCGCCCGCCAGCAGGCGCCGTCGGCCCAGCACTGGTTCGGCACCTCGGTGCGTGGCGAAGACGTGTTCTCCAGAGTGATCTACGGCGCGCGCACCGCACTCTGGGTGATCGCGATCTCGCTGGTGCTCTCGCTGCTGATCGGCGTGCCGCTCGGGTTGCTGTCCGGCTATATCGGCCGCTGGCTGGACCGAGTGCTCGTGCTGTTCATGGACGCGATGTACGCCTTTCCGACGCTACTGCTGGCGATCGTGGTGTCCATCGTGGTCGCGGGTGGCCGCTCCACCAGTCTGGGCGGTGTGCTGTCCGCCGCGGTGGCGATCACGGCGGTGTTCGTGCCGCAATACTTCCGGGTGGTGCGCAACGCCACCGTGGCGGTGAAGCAGGAGCCGTATGTCGACGCCGCGCGGGTGACCGGCGCGTCGACCGCGCGAATCCTGTTCCGGCACATCCTCGCCAACGTCACCCAGTCGCTGCCGGTAATCGTCACGTTGAACGGATCGGAGGCCATCCTCACCCTGGCCGGTCTGGGCTTCCTCGGCTTCGGTATCGAACCGACCCAAGCCGCCGAGTGGGGCTTCGACCTGAACAAGGCGCTGCCGGATGTATCCAACGGCATCTGGTGGACCGGCATCTTTCCCGGTGTCGCCATCGTGCTCGTCGTACTCGGCATGACGCTGGTCGGCGAGAGCCTCAACGAAGTGCTCAACCCCGTCTTGCGCACCCGTCGTGCCGTCGCCGTGGCGGCCGGGTCGGGAGTCGGGCCGAGTGCCGCCGACGAGCAACCCGGCAGTGTTCCGGGTGCACGGGACGGAGTCGGCGGGAAGGACACGACCAATGCCTGAGTCATCCGGGGCGGAGCGGGGTCGCCCTGCCCTGTCGATCGAATCGCTGTCGGTCACCTTCGCCACCGACGCGGGGCCGGTGCACGCGGTCACCGGCGTGTCCTACGAGGTCTATCCCGGCGAAGTGCTGGCCATCGTCGGGGAGTCGGGCTCGGGCAAGTCGGTTAGCTCGCGGACGGCGATGGGGTTGCTGCCGCAGACCGCGTCCGTGCGTGGCCTGGTCACCCTGGGGACCGAGCGGATCACCGCGATGAGCGAAAGGCAGCTCAGCGCTCTGCGCGGCGGCGCGATATCGATGGTGTTCCAGGAGCCGGGTCTGGCGCTGGACCCGCTGTTCACGGTGGGCTTCCAGATCTGCGAGGCACTGCGAGCGCACACCGATCTGAGCAAGAAGGCCGCCAAAGCGCGTGCGGTGGAGTTGCTGCGGACGGTCGGCTTGCCCGATCCGGAGCACCGTGTGGACTACTATCCGCACCAGCTCTCGGGCGGGCAGAAGCAACGTGTGGTGATCGCCATCGCCATCGCCTGCGAGCCGAAGGTGATCATCGCCGACGAGCCGACCACGGCACTGGATGTCACGGTGCAGGCCGAGATCCTGGCGTTGTTGCGCGACCTGCGCGACCGGATCGGCAGCGCGATCGTACTGATCACCCACAACATGGGCGTGGTCGCCGATATCGCCGACCGCGTGGTGGTGATGCGCGACGGCGCGGTGGTCGAGCAGGCGCCGGTGGACGAACTGTTCGCGAGTCCCAAGGCGGAATACACCCGATCCCTGCTGGCCGCCGTCCCGCATCTGGGCACCGAACAGATCGATCACGGCCCGGCCGACGCTGCGGACGCCGAGGGCGGTCCGGTGCTCGAGGTCCGCGATCTGGTGGTCGAATTTCCCGGGCCGTTCGGTCGCCCGAGATTCCGCGCGGTGGACGAGGTGAGCCTGCGCATCGGACCTGGCGAGACCCTCGGCCTGGTCGGCGAGTCCGGGTCGGGCAAGTCGACCATCGGGCGCTGCGTCGCCGCGCTGCAACGGCCGACGTCCGGTGAGGTGCGGGTGCGTGGGCAGGACATCGTCGGGCTGTCGCAGCGCAAGCTGCGGCCGATCCGGCGACGCTTCGGATTCGTGTTCCAAGATCCGGCCAGCTCGCTGAACCCGCGGCTCACCGTGGGCGACTGCGTGGCCGAACCGCTGATCGTGCACAAGGCCGGCAGCTCGGCGCAGATTCGCGCCAGGGTCCGCGGACTGCTCGACGACGTGCGGCTGCCCGCGGGCACCGAACACCGGTATCCGCACGAGCTGTCCGGAGGACAACGCCAGCGCGCCAGCCTGGCCCGTGCCCTGGTGCTCGACCCGGACCTGCTGGTCGCCGACGAGCCGACCAGCGCACTGGACGTCTCGGTGCAGGCCGCGGTGCTGGAGCTGTTCGGGCAACTCCAACGCGAATGCGGCTGGGCATGCCTGTTCATCAGCCACGATCTCGCCGTGGTCGATCAGCTCGCCGACCGAATCGTCGTGCTGCGCAACGGGACAGTGGTCGAGCAGGGCGACCGGGACCACATCCTGCGCGCGCCGCGGGAGGAGTACACGCGGCGTCTGGTGGCCGCGGTGCCCGTGCCCGATCCGGTGCGGCAGCGTCGCCGCCGGGCGCGGACGGCCGGACTGTTCGACGGGGAGGAGTCGGACTGATGGTCTGTATTACGGTTCGCTCTGCCCTATTGTCAAGAGGGCGAGCCAACACCGGTGCGGGGTCGTTATCCTGCTCCGGTAGCGTGAGCAGGCATCTATCCGCCGATTCGGTTTGGAGCTTTCCCCGAAAATGACTGAACAGACCCCCAGTGGTGGTGCCTCGTACGCCGCGGCAGGCGTGGACATCGAGGCGGGTGATCGCGCCGTCGAGTTGTTCGGGCCATTGGCGAAGAAGGCGACCCGGCCCGAGGTGCAAGGCGGCCTCGGCGGCTTCGCCGGACTGTTCGCGCTGAAGGGTGGCTATCGGGAGCCGCTGCTGGCCGCCTCCACCGACGGCGTCGGCACCAAGATCGCGGTGGCGCAGGCGATGGACAAGCACGACACGGTCGGCCTCGATCTGGTCGCGATGGTCGTGGACGACCTCGTGGTCTGCGGTGCGGAGCCGCTGTTCCTGCAGGACTACATCGCGATCGGAAAGGTCGTTCCGGAGAAGGTCGCCGAACTCGTCTCCGGTATCGCCGAAGGGTGCGTGCGCGCGGGGTGCGCGCTGCTGGGTGGTGAGACGGCCGAGCATCCCGGCCTGATGGATCCCGACGACTACGACCTGTCCGCGACCGGAGTCGGCGTGGTCGAGGCCGACGCGGTGCTCGGGCCGGACCGGGTCCGTCCGGGCGACGTGGTGATCGCCATGGGCTCCTCGGGCCTGCACTCCAACGGCTACAGTCTGGCCCGCAAGGTGCTGCTCGACATCGACCGCATGTCGCTCACCGGACACGTCGAGGAGTTCGGCCGCACGCTCGGCGAGGAACTGCTCGAGCCGACCAGGATCTACGCCAAGGACTGCCTCGCGCTGATCGCCGAGACCGACGTGCGCACGTTCGCCCACGTCACGGGCGGCGGTTTGACGGCCAACCTGGCCAGGGTGCTGCCCGCGGGCATGGTCGCCGAACTGGATCGGGGCACCTGGAATCCGGCGCCGGTGTTCAAGATGATCGCGCAGCGCGGCCGGGTGGAACGGACCGAGATGGAGAAGACCTTCAACATGGGCATCGGCATGGTCGCCGTCGTCGCCCCGGAGGATGTGGACCGCGCGCTGGCCGTGCTGACCGCGCGGCACATCGAGTGCTGGACGCTCGGCACGGTCAAGAAGGCCAAGGACGCCGACGCCGTGCGCGCCGTCCTGGTCGGTGACCATCCGCGGTTCTGACCGCAGCGGAAGACACGCCAGAGTCCCGCATCCTCATCCGATGCGGGACTCTGGTGTATTGCAAGCCTTTTCGGCGCCAGTCCCGTCAACCCGCGACAACGCTCGAAGGGGGAGGCCCGTCGGCCTCCCCCTTCGAACGTGATCCGAGTCAGCGGCGCCAGTCGTCGTTGTAGTCGTCGTCCTCGTCCCAGCGGGACAAGGAGTCGTCCGCGTCGTGCTCATCGGACAGCACACCACCACTCCGCTGGGAGTTGGGGCTTCCCGAAAGCTCGCGCTGAAGGCTCGCGAAGTCGGTCGACGGCGAACTGTACTTCAGCTCCCGTGCGACCTTGGTCTGCTTTGCCTTAGCCCGGCCACGGCCCATGGCTGACCCCCTCGCGTCACAGCGGGGCGGCCTGGGGTTTGGTGGCGGCCCCGTTCGAATTAATACTCTTCCTGACAGACACTTTAGCGTGTGTCCGGCGGTCTCGCTTCCAGGAGTGGGTGAAGAACTCAGGAACTGGTGCCGTTTGCCCGCTTGTCGCCCCGCGGTCGAATCGCTACACGACTCCGGGTATCGCGCGGATCACACCGACTCGTGCACCGCCGCCGAGCACGGCAGGGGCCGCCAGTTCCGCATGCGCATCGGTCCATTCGATCCCCATCCGATGCAGAATGGCCAGCGTCAGCGGGATCCGGGCGCGGTCGTGACCGTCGTCGATCTTGTACGCGAAGGACGATCCGTCCGGCAGCGCACCAGCGTGCACGCCGTCCGCGCCGATCTTGCACAGCAGTCCCGGGGTTGCTCGCATGGCGAGCAGGTCGGGCCCGTTCGTGCCGGAAATCACTCGCGGATGAGCGCGGACGGCGTCGGCCACCCGGCGTTCCGGGGTGCCGGGTTCGGCGGTCGCCATCATCGCGAACACCCGGGCCAGGTTCACCAGCGATACCGGGACGATCGGCAGTCCGCAGCCATCGATGCCCAGATCGGATTCCGGCTCGCCGGTCAGGTCGGCAACCGTGGCGATCACCGCGCGCTGCAACGGATGCGCCTGGTCCAGGTAGCCATCGGTGGGCCAGCCGTTGACCGCGCAGGTCGCGAGCATCGCCGCGTGCTTGCCGGAGCAGTTCATGTAGATCGGGTGCGGCTGCTGTCCGCCGGAGAGTGCCGCGGCGCGGGCGCGCTCGTCGTATGGCAGGTCGGCCGGGCACGCGAGGTCCGACTCCGAAAAGTCGAAGCGGTCGAGCAACCTGCGCACCAGGGCGACGTGGTCCGGCTCGCCGTAGTGCGAGGCGGCGGCGATGGCCAGTTCGGCGTCGTCGAGCGGTTCGAAACCGTTGCGCAGCATGGTGATCGCCTGCATCGGTTTGTTCGTCGAGCGCGGGAAGATCGGCAGGTGCACCTCGCCGAGCGTCAGAGTGGGTTCGCCCACGGCGTCGAGCACCACCACCGAGCCGCGGTGCACGCACTCGCGGAAGCCCGAGCGGACGACCTCGACCAGTTCCACACTCACAGTTGGGCTCCCGTGCTGAGTTCGTCCTCGCCGGCTCGGCGCGCGGCGGCGCGCGCGGCGTTCGTCTGCCTGCGCGCGTGTCGTTCGATCTGCATCCGCACGTCATCGGAGATGGTCGGCTCGTCGGCGAGCAGGATCGCGAGCAGGTCGAGATCGTCGCCGGTGAACACGTCCCGGACGGTGATGCCGTGCTCGGGGACGTGCGCCACCGCGACCCGATCGCCTGCGCCGATCGTGCCTTCGGTGAGCACACGCAGGTAGGCACCGGTGTCGCTGCGCAGCGCGAACCGCTTTACCCACTGCCGCTCGCCGCTCCAGTGCTGGAAGGTGGCGCACGGCACCCGCGGAGCGCTCACTTCCAAGAGGGTGTCGCCGATCGACCAGCGCGAGCCGATCACCGCATCGCTGACCGGGAGACCGGTGATGCGCAGGTTTTCGCCGAACCAGCCCGCGGGCAGTTCGCGGCCGAGTTCCGCGCCCCAGCGGCGGGCGTCCTCGTCGGCGTACGCGTATACGGCCTGGTGCACGCCACCGTGGTGCTCGGTGTCGCAGACGTGGTCGCCGTCCAAACCCAGAACGCGCACCGCGACCCGTCCCGCTACCGGCCTTTTGTCGATCGCGGTGCGGCCGACTCGTCCCGGTACCTCGAGGTCGGCGTGCACGACGCAGGTGGCGAGGACCTCTCCGGAGTCACCGATGCGCATGGACAGCGCTCCTCTCGTCTGGAATCGGGAACTGGGCGCTGAGCGGGAGTGGGGATGCCGGCGGGGAAATCCCCTGGCCGACCGCTCGTTCGTCAACGGATTCAGCGCCCGCGTAGCCGGTCGACCGCGATCCGGCCTGCCTGCGGCGCGTCGTCGGCGAGCACCGAATCGGGATCGATGGACGCCGCGACCGGGCCCGCGACGAGCGCGGTATCGGCCGGAACCGTTCGCTTGACCAGGGCCAGCGCGATGGGGCCGAGTTCGTAGTGATCGACGACGGTACCGAGTCTGCCGACCGCGCGGCCGCCGGCGGTGACGTCGTCGCCGGTGGCCGGGCGCTCGTCCGCCGAGCCGTCCAGATGCAACAGCAGCAGATGCCGCGGCGGTTTGCCGAGATTGTGCACCCTGGCGACGGTCTCCTGGCCGCGGTAGCAGCCTTTGTCGAGGTGGACAGCGCCGTGTTCGGCGACGCCGCCGATCCAGTGGGCCTCGTGCGGGATGGTCCGCTCGTCGGTATCCAGTCCGATCCGGGGACGAACGGCTGCGACCCGCAGCGCCTCGAACGTCCACATCCCGGCGGGCGCCGCTCCGGCCGCGGTCAGTCGGGTCCACCGGTCGGCCAGCTGGTCGCGCGGGATGACCAGGTCGAACGAGTCCGCCGTCGGCCACGGCATCCGGCGCAGGAACCCGCCGCCGGGCAGCGGCGTCGCCTGGTACACCCCGGGGAGGGCGGCGATGCCGAGCGCCTCGGTCAAGTCGCCGATCCGTGGACCGAGCAGGCTCAGCACCGCGTGGTCGGTGGCTTCGGCAGGCTGCGCGTCGGCCCAGAACACCATCTTTTGCAAGAACGCGAGCAGATCGGGCCCATGCTCGGCCTCGGTATCGATCCACACCGTGCCGTCCAGCTCGGTGAGCACGAAGTGGTGCAGCACCCGGCCGTTCAGATCGAGGTCCAGGTTCTCCGCGGACTGCCCGTCACCGAGAGCGGCGACATGCTGACTGGTGATGGTGTGCAACCAGGTGAGCCGCTCCGCGCCGCTGATGCGCAGGACGAAGCGATGCGAGCGGTCGACGATCGCGGCGCGATCCACCGCGGCGCGCTGTTCGCCGAACGGGTCGCCGTAGTGCCAGGCGACGGCGGCGTCGGGCGAACCCGCCGCTCCCGCGACGGCTCCCGACACACTGAGGATGGGGCTGGGCGCAACGACCACGGACACCTTTCCCACTCTAGGCGGCTGCCTCGCCGCCGCTCACCCCGGCGCCGCTAAGACGGACTTCGTCCGGCTGAGTCTTCTCTGCGTGGCCGCACAGTGGTGGATGAGCCGGGCCGCTGAGCCCGAGTCGGGCATAGCGGATCGGCATTTCTCGAGCATTACGGTCGACGCCGCAAGGAACATTGACAAAAGGTCTTGCGAAAGCGGCCGTGACGTAGGCATTGTCCGCTCCTACCGCCTACGCTCAACGCATGGTGGATCGAGTTCTGGTAACACTCGATGGCGTGGTCCGTGATGCGGACGCGCCGTTGTTGTTTGCGGACGATATTGGCGTATTACGCGGTGACGGTGTCTTCGAAACGGTGCTCGTGCGCGCGGGAGTTGCGTGCGCGATCGAATTTCATCTAGGCAGATTGCGTCGCTCCGCGCAGGCGCTGGATCTGCCCGAGCCGGAGCTGGGCAAGTGGCGGGAGGCGGTCGAGACCGCCGCGAAGGAGTGGGGCAGCGAGCGCGAAGGCGTGATGCGGCTGGTGCTCACCCGCGGCCGCGACTCCGAGTTGGCCGGCGCGCCCGACAAGGTGAAGACCGGTGATCTCGCTGCCGCCGTGCCGGTGCCGACAGCCTTCGTGCTGGTGGTGCCGGTGTCCGAGCGCGTCGAGAAGGCCCGCACCGAAGGCGTCGCGGTGGTGAGTTTGTCGCGCGGTATCTCGATCGATCTGGCACAGGCCGCGCCGTGGCAGTTGCTGGGGGCCAAGACGCTGTCCTACGCCACCAATATGGCCGCGCTACGGTTCGCCGCGCGGATGGGCGCGGACGACGTGATCTTCACCAGCACCGAGAATCGGGTCCTGGAGGGCCCGCGCTCCAGCGTGGTGATCGCGCGCGACAAGCAGCTGATCACTCCGCCCCCGAAGAACGGCGTGCTGCCCGGTGTCACCCAGCGCGCGCTGTTCGCCGAGGCGGAGAAGGCCGGGTGGCAGTGCCGGTACGACTCGTTGTTCACCGCCGACCTGCTCACCTGCGACAGCATTTGGATGCTGTCGAGCATCTCGCTGGCGGCGCGCGTGAATTCGCTGGACGGTCTGCGCATGTCCGCACCGGACAACGCGCCGGAGATCATCGCGTTGGTGAATCGCGGCATCGAGCGCGCGGGAGCCATTGGCGACTGGTAAGGGGCCTGGTCCCTCTCCGCGTATTCAGGCCGCAAGGGTGAGTGGCGCCCAGGGTTGGTCACACGGCCCTGACCGGCGTGGTGGCACCCACCGTTGGCTTCTCGCTGACGCGATCTCCGCGGTACATGGGTAACTCACCGGGTACGCCCGTACTCGAGCGGCCCCGACGCAGGACCTGCACGCAAATCTCATGTCACCGACTAGTACGGCCTGAGACCCGGAGAGGCAGGGGAGCGCCGCTCCCGTGATCTCCGTCCTATTCGGGCGGGCGCGGGGTGGCGACGAGCACGGGAAACCGGCGATTCGAGCGGAAAGACCCCGCTGGTCGTGGTCTAGGACTCATTGTCGAGGACCGCCTCCGGCGTAGGCTTACTACGACACGTCGTAGATACGCAGGAGGTCGGCTTGAGCGCGCTGGACATCTCGCGATGGCAGTTCGGCATCACGACGGTCTACCACTTTCTCCTGGTGCCGCTGACGATAGGTCTCGCGCCGCTGGTCGCCGCCATGCAGACGGCATGGGTGATCACCGGCAAGCAGCACTGGCTACGGCTGACCAAGTTCTTCGGCAAGCTGTTCCTGATCAACTTCGCGCTCGGTGTCGCGACCGGCATAGTGCAGGAGTTCCAGTTCGGGATGAACTGGAGCGAGTACTCCCGGTTCGTCGGTGACGTGTTCGGCGCCCCGCTCGCGCTGGAAGGTCTGGTCGCCTTCTTCATGGAGTCGACGTTCCTCGGGCTGTGGATCTTCGGCTGGACCCGTTTGCCGAAACTGCTGCATCTCGGCGCCATCTGGATGGTCGCCATCGGCGTGAACGCCTCGGCCTACTTCATCGTCGCGGCCAACTCGTTCATGCAACACCCGGTCGGCGCGAAGTACAACCCGGAAACCGGGCGCGCCGAGCTGAACAGCATCGTCGCGGTGCTCACCAACAACACAACGCTGGCCGCCTTTCCGCACGTGGTCGCTGGTTCCTTCCTGACCGCAGGCACATTCGTGGCCGGCATCGCGGGCTGGTGGATGGTACGCAACGCGCGCAGCGGCGACGAAGCGAAACTGGCCGAGGCGCGCGCCATGTGGCGGCCCGCGGCCCGGGCGGGCATCGTCGTGACGATCGTGTCGCTGGCCGCGCTGGTCTATACCGGTGACGTTCAGGGCAAGCTGATGTTCGAGCAGCAGCCGATGAAGATGGCGTCGGCGGAATCGCTGTGCCACACCGCGACCGACCCCGACTTCTCCGTGCTCACCGTCGGCACGCACAACAACTGCGACAGCGTCACGCACGTGCTCGAGGTGCCGTATGTGCTGCCCTGGCTGGCCGAGGGCTCGTTCACCGGGGTGACGCTGGATGGCGTCGTCGACCTGCAGAAGGCCTACAACGAACACTTCGGTGTCGGCGACTACCGGCCGAACCTGTTCGTCACCTACTGGTCGTTCCGCGCCATGATCGGCCTGTCAGCGGGCTCGGCGCTGCTCGCCCTGGCCGGGCTGTGGCTCACCCGCCGCGGCCGGGTGCCGGACCAGCGATGGTTCTCCTGGCTGAGCCTGCTCGCCATCCCGACGCCGTTCCTGGCCAACAGCGCCGGATGGGTGTTCACCGAGATGGGACGCCAGCCGTGGGTGGTCGTGCCGAACCCGACCGGCGATCCGAACCTGCGCCTCACCGTGCAGCAGGGTGTCTCCAACCATTCGCCCGGCGTCGTGCTGTTCTCGCTGATCACCTTCACGCTGCTGTACGGTGCGCTCGCGGTGGTGTGGTTCTACCTGATGCGCAGGTATGTGATCCACGGACCGGACCCCGCCGCGCCCGCCAAGGGCGAGTCCAGCGACACCGACGAGGCTTCGGGTGGCCGCCGTGCCGAAGAACCTGCCGTCGAACAACTTTCGTTCGCTTACTAGGAGCCTGCGATGAGTTTGCAAGAGTTCTGGTTCGTCCTGATCGGCGTGCTGTTCACAGGCTATTTCGTGCTGGAGGGCTTCGACTTCGGCGTCGGAATGCTCATGCCGATTCTGGGCAAGGGGTCCGATAAGCGACGGCGCGTGGTGCTCAACACGATCGGGCCGGTGTGGGATGCCAATGAGGTATGGCTGATCACCGCGGCCGCGGGGATGTTCGCGGCATTCCCGGAGTGGTACGCCAGCCTGTTCTCCGGCTTCTATCTTGCGCTGCTGCTGGTGCTCGTCGCATTGATCCTGCGTATCTGCGCCATCGAGTACCGCGGCAAGATCGATGACCCGCGCTGGCGCGCCCGCTGCGACATCGGTATCGGTATCGGTTCCTGGATTCCGGCGCTGGCCTGGGGCTGGGTGTTCGCGAACGTGGTGCACGGGGTCCCGCTGAACGAGAAGAAGCAGCTCGCCGGCTCGGTGGCCGACCTGTTCGGGCCCTACGCCCTGCTCGGCGGATCGGCCACCGGACTGCTGTTCGCGCTGCACGGCGCGATGTTCCTGGTGCTCAAGACCGGCGGCGAGGTGCGTGACGACGCGCGGCGCACCGCCCGGCTGCTGCTGGCCCCGACCGTGGTCGTGGTCGGTGGATTCGGGCTGTGGACCCAGCTGGCCTATGGGACCGGGTGGACCTGGATCGCGTTGGCGCTCGCGGTGCTCGCACTGGTCGTCGCGGCGGCGGCAGATTTCGCCCACCGCGACGGATGGGCGTTCACCGGGACCACGGCGACCGTGGCGGCGGCGACCGCGTTGCTGTTCGGATCGCTGTTCCCGAATGTGCTGCCCTCGACCATCGACGCGGCCTTCGACCTGACCATCCACAACGCGTCCTCGACGCCATACACCTTGAAGGTGATGAGCTGGGCCGCGCTGTTCGTCGCGCCCGTCGTGCTGGTGTACCAGGGGTGGACGTATTGGGTATTCCGCAAGCGGATCACCCTCGAGCAGATTCCCGCACCGGTGGGGCTGCCGTTGGGACCCGTGCAGGATTGATGGCATGGCCCGCCCGCCGATCGATCCACGCCTGTGGCGGTACGCCCGCTCGGCGCGTAGCTATCTGGCGCTGAGTGTCGCGCTGTCGTTGCTGATCACCGGTGCGATCGTGCTGGCGGCCGTGCTGATCGGACGGGTGCTCGCCGGGGTTGTCACCGATCCCGGCCAGCGCACCGTGGGCGCGTGGACCACGGAGCTGACCGCCCTCGCCCTCGCGATCGCGGTCCGCGTGCTGGCCACCTGGGTCCAGTCCCGGCTGGCCCATCGGGCGGGTGCCAGCGTGGTGGCGGAGTTGGAAACCGCGGTGCTCGCGGCAGGCGCGCGGTTGTCGCCGCGGGAACTGGATTCGCGGCGGACCGAGCTGGCCGTGGTCGTCGGTGCCGGGCTGTCCGGGCTGCGCGGCTATCTCGTCGGTTACGTGCCCGCGCTGCTGTTGGCGGCGCTGGTTCCGCCGATCGTGCTCGCGGTCATCGCGGCGCACGATCTGACCTCCGGTGTGATCGTGGTGATCACATTGCCGCTGATCCCGATCTTCATGATCCTCATCGGCCTGCTGACCCAGGGGCGGGCCGAAGCCACGCTCGCGGCTACCACCCGGCTGTCGGATCAGTTGCTCGATCTGTTCGCGGGCATGCCGACGTTACGGGCGCTCGGCCGGGAGACCGGCGAGGCGGAGATCGTTCCCCCGCCTTCCGCACACGCACGGCAGGTCGGTGCCGACCCCGGTCCGCTGGGCAGCGACGCCGGACGCGGGCACACCATGCAGCACCGCGTGCGGGATCTCGGTGACGCATTGCGGCTGCGCACGATGCGCGCCCTGCGCATCGCCTTTCTGTCCTCGATGGTGCTGGAGTTGCTGGCGACGCTGAGCGTGGCACTGATCGCGGTCTCCATCGGGCTGCGCCTGGTATTCGGGGAGATGAGCCTCTACGCGGGACTGGTCGCCCTGGTGCTGGCGCCAGAGGTCTACCTGCCGCTGCGCATGGTCGGCGAGCGTTTCCACGCCGCGCAGGACGGCATGGCGGCCGCGGACAAAGCGTTCGCGATTCTCGAATCGGCGCCTGCCTGCGGCGATACCGCGTCTATCCGGCAAGCAGCGCCGGATCAGCCGGAACAGGGCCGGAATGCTCTGCCCGACAAGGGCTCCCGTGCGAGCAGTAGCGCTGTCGTTCCCGCGCCAGGAGTTGCATCCGTCTCGGTGCCTCGCAGCAGTATTTCGGGCGCAGGCTTGGTCGAGGTCACCGACCTGTCGATGGGTGCGCGGGACGGATTCGCGCCCGCGGGACTGTCGGCAACATTCTCGCCCGGCTCCATGACCGTGCTCGCCGGTCCCAACGGAAGCGGGAAATCGACGGCCATACAGGCGATTCTGGGCTTGATCGCGCCTGATCGGGGCGCGGTGACCGTCGACGGGATCGACCTGCGCGAAATGGATGTGCAGCGATGGTGGGCGCGCGTGGCGTGGCTGCCGCAGCGGCCGGTGCTCGTTCCCGGCACGCTGCGGGAGAACCTGGAGCTGCTCGGCGCCCAGACGGTGGACGATGCCCCGCGGGGACCGGCCCGGGTTGTCGACGACCTCGAGGCGGCCTGCGTCGCCACCGGTTTCGACGCCGTGCTCGATGAGCTGCCGGATCGGTGGAACACCGTGGTCGGCCCCGGCGGTGTCGGGCTGTCGCTCGGCCAACGCCAACGGCTCGCGCTGACCAGGGTGCTGGCCGCCGACCGCCCGATCCTGCTGCTGGACGAGCCGACCGCGCACCTGGACGCCACTGCGGAGGCCACGGTCCTGGCCGCGCTTCGGGTACGAGCTCGCGCGGGCGCCACGGTGATCGTCATCGGGCACCGTCCCACCGTGCTGGCCGCAGCCGACCGTGTCGTCCAGGTTCGTGCCGCCCGGGTGTCGCGAACCGAGACCGGTGCGGTGGGAACGGAGCGGCTGTCATGACGCAAACCCTTTCGCGCGACACCGGCACCACGCTGCTCGGCGATCTGCGCCGGATGTGGGCACTGCTCGAGTTGTCCCGCTGGCGGGTCGCGGTGGCGATCGCCTGGGGTGTACTCGCGTTGGGTAGCGGGCTCGGCCTCGCGGCGCTGGCCGCATGGTTGATCGCCCGCGCCTGGCAGATGCCGCCGGTGCTGGACCTGAGCATCGCCGTGGTCGCGGTGCGCGCCCTCGGCATTTCGCGGGGCCTGTGCCGGTACCTGGAGCGCCTCGCCACGCATGACGTCGCCTTGCGCGCTATGACGGCGGCGCGGACGACGGTCTATCGAACGCTGGCGCGCTCGGACTTCTGGCTGCGTCGACCCGGGCAGTCGAGCAGCGACACCGACGGGTCGAACTCGCCGCGCGCCGACGGCGGTGGTTCCACTCCACCGCGCCGGGGTGATCTCCTCGTCCGGATCGGCAGCGATATCGATGATCTGGGGTCGGTCGTGGTGCGGGTTTTCGTGCCCGTCGCGGTCGCCGTCGTGCTCTCCGCGGCTGCGATCGGGCTGCTGGCCACGATCTCGATGGGTGCTGCCGCGATCCTGGCGGGTGCGCTCGCGCTGTCCGGTGTCGTCGCTCCGTGGCTGTCGGCCAACGCGGCGCGTGCGGCCGAGCGTGCCGTGCGCGCCGACCGCGCCGAGTTCACCGCGCGGGCCCTCACCGTGCTCGACCACGCGGCCGAGCTGCGCGTCGCGGGTCGGTTGGACGCCGCACTCGATGCGGCGGCGGACGCCGCACGCCGGGCTGTCGCCGCGGAGGACACCGCCGCCTCGCGCAGCGCCTGGTCGGCAGCAGCCACGCCACTGTCGATCGGCGCCAGCGTGCTTGGCGCTTTGCTGATCGGCATCACCCTCTACGGCCCCGACGGCGGGACCGCGGGCGCGATGACGCCCATGGCCCTCACCGTGCTGGTCCTGCTGCCGCTGTCGGCTTTCGAGGCGGTCGGCCCGCTACCCGCGGCGGCGCAGGCGCTGACCACCGCCCGCGCGGCCCTGCGTCGACTGGTCGGATTCGACGGCGATCCAACGACAACCGCCTCGCGGTCACGGACAACGCATCCCGCCGCGACGATGGTTACTCGAATCGGCAATAGGACGACGGCCGTGGCGGGTGCTCGCACAGTCACGTCGGCGAGGGAGACCGATGGGATGGAGACGTCGGCGGTGACCGCTACCGCGGTGGATATGTCGGAGCCGATGGCCGGTTCGGGCCGTGCGGTAGGCGCCTGCGTGCCGGAGCTGCCGGAGGGGCGGCGGATCGCGGTGGTAGGCCCGAGTGGCGCCGGGAAGACGACGCTGCTGATGGCATGGGCGGGCCTGTTCGACACGCCGCGGCCCGGCGTCACCTTCTTCGCCGAGGACGCGCACCTGTTCGGCACCTCGGTGCTGGAAAATCTGCGGGTCGCCCGCGGCGACCTCACCGAGGCGGAAGCCGGAAGCGCCTTGCGGACAGTCGGCCTCGGTGACTGGTTGGACGGACTGCCCGATGGCGTGCATACCCACCTGGTCGGGGGAGCGGCGGCCGTGTCGGGGGGCCAGCGCCGCCGCATCCTCATGGCGCGTGCCCTCGTATCACCCGCACGTGTGTTGCTCCTCGACGAACCGACCGAGCACTTGGAGGCGGCGGCCGGTGCGCGGCTGCTGTGCGATCTGCTGGACGCCGACAGCGGCCTGGTGGAAGCGGATCGCGTCGTGGTCGTCGTCACGCATCAACTGCCTCGAGATCATCGGGCCGACGCGGTGCTCCGGATCGATGCATCAGACCAGGCGGCAACCGATTTTGCGGCCGACGGCACACGGCCGGAGACCACCACTTCCGCCCACCGAGAAATTCCGTTGCCGACCTGACGACGCCTCGCTAGATTCGTTCGTACACAGGAAGGAGGTGGTTCGAATAATGGTTATTTCTAGGACACGTGAGGTGGCTGTCCGCTAGCGCCACCGCTGCAGGTGGTTTTCGCCCGCGCGAGCGCTGAGCGAATACCAGGCAGTCACCCGGCCCCCGAGCTCCGGTCTGTCCGACCGGACCCGTGCGCATCAAAACGCACCGGTAAGGCTCGGGGGCTGTTCTGTTCCGCCTCTCCGCGTATTCAGGTCTGTTCCGCCTCTCCGCGTATTCAGGCCGTACTAGTGAGTGCCGCTCGGGTTGGTGACAGGTCCTGCGTTGGGTGTATGGGTGAGTTTTGGGCGTACCCGGTGAGTTACCCATGTGCTGACGAAATCAGTTGTCGCGTCGGCAGAAGCTCAACGGCAGTACAGCTGCTCCGATAGCTCAGCGGATCGGCGAACTCGGCCGATGCGGAACGGCCTACTCATCCGATGTAGCGCTGTAGGCGGGCGGAGAGGCGGGGTTGGAGAGGGCCGTCGGCGACGACGCGTTCTTCGACGTAGGCGAGGTCGCCGCCTTCGACGATGCCGTAGAGGCGCTTGGCGCCGCCGACGACGACGCCCGACTGGCTGCGGATCACCACGTCGGTGGCCAGCTCCCAGGACGACTGGGTCAGCGCCTGGCCGTAGAAGAGCTCGACGATGCCGCTGCTGTGCGTGAGCAGCAGCTCGATGATCTCGTCGTTGCCGTCGATGCCGACCCGCCAGAAGCCGCTCTCGCGCAGGTCGGGGCCGCCGTAATTGCCTTCGGCGTCGATCACCCAGGACTTGGATTCCCAGGAGAGGAAGTCGCCGCCGTCATGCGAGACGACGATCTGCTGGCCGAACCGGTAGTCGCCGCGCTCGGGATCGTTGCCTTCGCCCTCGCCACGCCAGACGCCGACCAGCGGCAGCAGCGCGAGCATCGATGCGCTCAGATCCGGGCCGAGCCGCAGATTGGCGGTGTCCTCGGGCAGCGGCAGATCCGGCAGGACCGGGATATTGCGGGCGGCGGTGGATTTCGCCCGTTCGGCAGCGTCGGCCACGGCCCGGTCACCGCTGCGCCGAGCAGCGGCATCGGCCGGAGCGCTGCCGTTCAGTTGTTCACTCGCTCGCTCGGCCGGATTGGAACCTTCGCTCGCGAGTTCGCTCATGATTCGGTGAACAGCCGGTAGAAGACGTACAGGCCGAACCAGCCGATCAGCACGGCCACAGCCACCAGCAGAATCTCGAAGAAGAGGACCACGTTCGGAGTCTAACGACACCCGCGGCGCGGCGCGCAAACGGCCCCGGTGCTTCCGTCGGAGGAAAGCACCGGGGCCGTTCGGCGAGTGCGGTGACTTACTTGGCGACCGCGACGTCGACCGCGTGGATTCCCGCGCCCTCGGGGCGCACTTCGGCGGAGCCGTTGCCCGCCGAGGACAGCGCACGGACGGTCCACGCGCCGGGAGCCGCGAAGAACCGGAAGTCACCGGTGCCCGAGGCGACGACCTCGGCGGTGAAATCACCGTTGCCGTCGAGCAGGCGCACGAACGCGCCGCCCACCGGCTGGCCGTCGGTGCTCAGGACACGGCCGGTGATGACCGTCTCCTTCTCCACGTCGACGCCCGCCGGGATGGCCTGGCCTTGTGTCGGTGCTGCACACATATTGATTACTCTCCCAACTCGATCGGTGCGCCGACGAGGGAGCCGTATTCGGTCCAGCTCCCGTCGTAGTTCTTGACATTCTGGTGGCCGAGCAGTTCCTGCAGCACGAACCAGGTGTGCGAGGAACGCTCACCGATCCGGCAGTAGGCAATGGTGTCCTTCTCGCCGTCCAGCCCGGCATCCTTGTAGATCTCGGTCAGGTCGGCGTCGGACTTGAAGGTGCCGTCCTCGTTCGCGGCCTTGCTCCACGGCACGTTGATGGCTCCGGGGATGTGGCCGGGACGCTGGCTCTGCTCCTGCGGCAGATGCGCGGGCGCCAGGATCTTGCCGGTGAACTCGTCAGGCGAACGCACATCGACCAGGTTCTTGGTGCCGATGGCGGCGATGACCTCGTCGCGGAAGGCGCGGATCGAGAGGTCCGGCGCGGCCGCCTTGTACTGGGTGGCCGGCCGGTTGACTGCTTCGCTCGACAGCGGGCGGCCGTCCAGTTCCCACTTCTTGCGGCCGCCGTCGAGCAGCTTGACGTTGTTGTGGCCGTACAGCTTGAAGTACCAGTAGGCGTACGCGGCGAACCAGTTGTTGTTGCCGCCGTACAGGATGACCTCGTCGTCGTTCGAGATGCCGCGCGCCGAGAGCAGGTCGGAGAACTGCTCCTGGTTCACGAAGTCGCGACGAACCTGGTCCTGCAGGTCCTTCTTCCAGTCGAGCCGGACGGCACCCTCGATGTGCCCACCGTCGTAGGCGGAGGTGTCCTCGTCGACCTCGACGAAGACGACGCCGGGGGCGTTGAGGTTCTCTTCGGCCCAGTCAACGGAGACCAGGACATCGGAGCGAGCCATTGTTTTCCTTTCAGAGATGACGTGCAGGGTTCAGTTCGATGCCGGGGACCCGGCGGTGTTCGTGTCAGGGCCGGAGGCGGCAGCTCGCGTAACCACGGAGGGTTCGCGAACACCGCCCACCGGACCGGTCCGGCGGACGCGGGCGACCAGCGGATAGATCTGGCAACCCAGGCAGATCCCGAACGCCGCGTTCAGGAACGCCGCGAACAGGGCGAAGCCGGCGAATACGGCGCCGACGACGGTGGAGCCGAGCGCGAAGCCCAGCAAGCTGACGCCCGCGAAGGCCAGGCCGAGCAATTGCGCGAACCGCAGCGGAGCCGCCGGCTCGGTCGTGCTGGTCGGCGCGAGCCGCGGCGCGACGAACGCAGCGTAGATCCGGCCGTACGGGTGGCGGCGCGGCCCGTAGGCGGCGCCGATGGCGAAGGCGACCGCCTGCAGGGCGATCAGCACTGCCGCGGCGGCCGGCGAGAACGCGGCGGCGAGCAGGACCAGAACGAGGACCCCGGTGGTGACCCACGCCGTGAAGCGCGGTCCGCGGACGTCGACCTGGTCGGTAAAGGGAGGGGCGGTTCCGGAATTATTGCGGATCTCGGTGGACATTGTGCGTACTCCTGCGCTGAATAAGTCTGATGACTGGGAAGTTGCCAGTTCGCCGGGGGATCGTGAGATCACTCGCGCGGCGGGCAGCGGTCGGCGTCAGGGAATCCGGGAAGCCGACCGATCAGCGGCACAGGCAGCAACAACCACCGAGCCGACACAGATCAACTGTGCGGCGTCGGGTGAGCATCAGCTCGTGGTTGGCAAGCACGGCAAGCAGTTTACCCAATTCGGCGGGGGAATTGGACCCGGGGGGCGTCAGAACCGTCGAGGGGGCTTGTCGTCGCAGCTCAGGCGGCTGCTTTGGCTTCCATCGCCCGGCGCAGGACTATGCGGCTACGGTGAGCGGCTCGAGCGCGGAGTGCAGATCCGTGGCCTTCGGCACGCCGGAGATCCGGAACCGTTCCCTGCCCTCGACGTCGAAGACGAACGTGGTCGGCAGGGAGAGCACGTTCAACTCGCGCGCGAGCGCGGGTTCGGCGTCGATATCCACTTCGATGTCCTGCGGCGGCTGTGCCGATCCGGCCAGTTGATCCGTGACGTTGGCAACCACCCGGCGAACAGCAGCGCACGGTCCGCACCACTCGGCGGAGAAATGCAGCACCGCGGGACCGGCACCGGTCACGCCGACGGCCGCGAGCAGTTCGGCCCGCGCCGATTCGGACAGGTCGATGCTGTTCGCCGCGCGCACCTTGCCGTGGCGGCGGCGCAGCAGGACGCCCACGGTGAGCGCGGCGAGCAGGACCACTGCCAGGATGGTGATTTCGATCATGGTCGGTGCAATCGGTCGAGGTCGATCGTGACGTTCACGCCCTTGCCCTCCACGACGATCTGACCGCCCTGGGCGGAGACCTTGGTGGGCCGGACACCGAACGGCAACTCCTTGGTGTCGATGGTACGGGTGAACCGGGCGAGCACGGCAGGGCGATCGGCCTCGGTGATCACTGCCACCGGCATGGTCTCGGTGCCGGGGCTGCCGCGATAGAAGCCGGTCGCCACGATCCTCACCTGGTCGCCGTCGAGGAACAGATCGGCCTTCACGCTGACCTTTTCGCCGCCGTACTGGGCGCCGGGGGTCTCCGGCAAGGTGCCGGTGAGCACCAGCGCGCCCGTGGTGGTCATGCCGGAGCCGCCCGACCCTCCGGTCCCGTCGGATTTGTCCGCGGGGCGCGAGTGCACCTGCAGGTCGGGAATGGTGAACAGCCTGCCGAGCTCGGTCGGCTCGACCCGCAGCCTGCTGTCCACTCGCTCGACGGGGACGCCGCGCAGGCTGCCGTCGACCAGTTCGCCCAGCGGAAGCCGCACTCCGGTCAGCGTCGCTTCCAATGCGGTCTCGCCGGGAATGTCCTCTCGCTTGGCGCGCGCCCGGATCTCGACGCGGTCGTAGCGGCTGTCCCACGCCTGCCCGAGGAAGGGGAAACCGTGAATCGTCACTTCCGGGTCGGCGGTGAGATCGGCGCCGTCCCGCAGCGCCCGTGACACGCGATATTCCGAATAGGCCGCGGTGCTGAAGTCGACGACGATCGCGAATCCGGCCAGACACAGCAGGCCGATGATCAGCTTCCGCATGCTCCCCCGTCTCTCCCGGGTCTCGGGCCGCGCCGGTTGGCCGCCGCGCGGCACGCGTTCGAATTCCGCGCCGGGCAACTCGTGTGTGCTGGGTGCCCGATGCGCAGGGTAACCCACGTACGCACCCTATCGGGTGGCCCGAACCCGGCTCCCGGGCGGCCCGCGGTGCGGTGCCCGACCCCGGAATGCGTGGTCATCCCGGGTTACGCGCTAATCTTGCATCCGATTACCTGTGATTAGCGACGTGGCAACGGCGGTGCTGCCGCATGCGCGAAGCTACGAGATGGGAGGAGGGCCTGTGGAGCTGCTCCTGCTTACCTCCGACCCCAACCCTGAGTCGGTGTTGCCCTCGCTGGCGCTGCTCCCGCACAACGTCCGCCCCGCGCCCACGGAAGTGGCCTCGCTGCTCGAGGCGGGCTCCGCGGATGTCGCCCTGGTGGACGCGCGCACCGATCTGGCCGCCGCTCGTGGCCTCTGCCGTCTGCTCGGTAGTACCGGCTCGTCCGTGCCGGTGGTCGCGGTGCTCACCGAGGGCGGACTGGTCGCGGTGAACGCCGACTGGGGACTCGACGACATCCTGCTGCCCGGCACCGGGCCTGCCGAACTCGACGCCAGGCTGCGGCTGCTGGTCGGGCGCAACGGCGGCGTGGCCAGCCCGGAGAACAGCGGCAAGATCACCCTCGGCGAGCTGGTGATCGACGAGGGCACCTACACCGCCCGGCTGCGCGGACGCCCCCTCGACCTCACCTACAAGGAGTTCGAGCTGCTGAAGTACCTCGCGCAGCACGCGGGCCGGGTGTTCACCCGTGCGCAGTTGTTGCAGGAGGTGTGGGGCTACGACTTCTTCGGCGGCACCCGCACCGTGGACGTGCACGTCCGGCGGTTGCGCGCCAAGCTCGGCAGCGAGTACGAGTCCCTGATCGGCACGGTCCGCAATGTCGGCTACAAGGCCGTGCGTCCATCGCGGGCAGCGAGCAAGAGCGAACAGGTGAACTTCCCGGACGACGAGAACGAGGGCACCGACGACTCCCCGTTCGCGCCGATCAACGGCTCGGCGCAGTGAGTCCTCGCGGCGGGCTGCCGCGTTGTCTTCGCTAGCCCCGCAGCGCGGTCGGCCGACGCCGAAATGCGGCTGGCTGCCACGGCGTTGCCAAGAGCGGAACTCCACACGGGGTCCGATGATGGCTCGAAGAACGGAGGCCGATGAGCGGCGCGACGACACAGTGGATCGACCGTCCGGACGCGGATGCGGTGCGGGCGATCACCGATCTGCTCGCCCGGGCCACCGCCGCGGACGGTGTGGCCCCGATCTCGGAACAGGCTGTGCTGTCGGTGACCTCGGGCGACCACACCGGGCCGCGCCATCTGCTCGCCCGGCGCGACGGCGTGATCGTCGGGTACGCGAATCTCGTTCCCGCGCATGGCGAACACCCGGCGATGGCCGAGGTCGCGGTCGATCCATCGGCGCGCGGCCATGGAGTGGGTACCGATCTGGTCACGGCCGCGCTCGCCGCAGGCGGTCCGGGAGCGCGGGTGTGGGCACATGGTGATCTCCCCGCAGCCAAGTCCGTCGCGGCCGGACTCGGGCTGCGCACGGCGCGTGAGCTGTGGCAGATGCGGCGGTCTCTGGCTACACCGGAGCTACCGGAACTGGCCGTGCCGGACGACCTGGTACTGCGCACCTATGCCGGTCCCGCCGACGACCCGGAGTTGCTGCGGGTGAACAAGGCCGCCTTCGCCTGGCATCCCGAACAGGGTGGGTGGACCGAACGCGACATCGCCGTCCGCCGCACCGAGCCGTGGTTCGATCCGCAGGGCCTGTTCCTGGCCTGTGCCGCCGACGACCCCGAGCGCCTGCTCGGATTCCATTGGACCAAGGTGCATTACGAGCAGAACCCGCCGCTCGGTGAGGTCTACGTGGTCGGGATCGACCCGGCCGCCCAGGGTCGCGGGCTCGGTCGTCTGCTCACCCTGGCCGGATTGCGCCACCTGCGTGACCGCGGCCTAGCCGAGGTGTTGCTGTATACCGAGGCCGACAACGTTGCCGCGGTGCGCACCTATACCCGTCTCGGATTCGCCACGGCTCACGTCGACGTCGCCTACGCGGCGGCCGAGGCTGAATAGCAGGCGGCGGACTCGGTGTCTCCGAGTAAAACTGGGGCAAACGTCACACGTACCGGGTGCAATCGCGCCGGGCTGTTCACCTCCCGTTCACCCAGGTCGGTCCAACTGTCAACCACGTGACCCTAGGTTGAGTCAGGGCAGCATACTGCTGCCTGGTGCGCAAGTTCCCCGCGAACAGCACCACAACACCCGTCCGGGCCGGTGAGGGACCGGACGAGTAGAACGCCATTCCGGAGGAATAGTGAATTTCAAGCGCAGCAGCGCCCTCGTTGGTGTGCTGGCCGTCGGCGCCATGACACTCGCGGCGTGTGGTAGCGACGACAACACCTCGACCGACTCGAACAACGTTGCCAAGGTCGACGTCGCGTGTGGTGGTAAAGAGGCCCTCAAGGCCAGTGGCGCCTCGTCGCAGAAGAACGCGATGGAGCGCTTCATCGCCGCCTACGAGAAGAACTGCGACGGTGCCACGCTCAACTACACCTCGAGCGGCTCCGGCGCGGGTGTGAGCGAGTTCCTCGGTGGCCAGACCGATTTCGGTGGCTCCGACTCGCCGCTGAGCTCGAAGAAGGACGAGCCGAAGAAGGCCGCCGACCGCTGCGGCTCGCCCGCGTGGAACCTCCCCGCGGTGTTCGGCCCCGTCGCGATCACCTACAACATCGACGGCGTGACCGACCTGGCGCTGGACGGCCCGACCGCCGCCAAGATCTTCAACGGCGCCGTCACCACCTGGGACGCCCCGGAGATCAAGGCGCTGAACCCGAACGCCAAACTGCCGTCCGAGCCGATCGCGGTGATCTTCCGCAGCGACGAGTCGGGCACCACGGACAACTTCCAGCTCTACCTGGACGCCGCTTCCGACGGTGCCTGGGGCAAGGGCGCGGGCAAGGCGTTCGTCGGTGGCGTCGGCGCGGGCTCGAAGGGCAACGAGGGCACCTCGGCCGCAGTGAAGACCACCAAGAACTCGATCACCTACAACGAGTGGTCCTTCGCGAAGGCGCAGAACCTGTCGGTCGCGCGGATCGTCACCTCGGCGAGCAAGGACCCGGTGACGCTGAGCGTCGCGTCGGCGGGCAAGGCCATCGAGTCGGCCAAGATCTCGGGCCAGGGTAACGACCTGATCATCGACACCTCCTCGTTCTACAAGCCGACCGCGGCGGGCGCGTACCCGATCGTGATGCCGACCTACGAGATCGTGTGCTCGAAGTACGCCGACGCCAACACGGCCAAGGCGGTCAAGGCCTTCCTCACCTCGGCGGTCACCAACGGCCAGCAGGGTCTGGACGAGGCCGGGTACATCCCGATCCCGGAGCAGTTCAAGACCAAGCTGACCACCGCCATCAACGCCATCTCCTGATAGCGAACCCATGACCGTGCACGACGAAGTTGCCGCCGCTGGACAGTCGGATTCGACTGTCCAGCGGGCGGGCGGAGATACTGCGCCCATGCCGAGTAATCCGAGCACCGAACCGGCCGCCGAGACCGGCCGCCGTCACAGTCCGCGTGCGGAGATCATCTTCCGCTCGCTGGCCACGACGGCGGGCGCGATCATCGTCGCCTCCATCGCGCTGATCGCGCTGTTCCTGTTGATTCGCGCGGTGCCTTCGGTACTGGCGAACGACGCGAGCTTCTTCACCAGCGCCGAGTTCAACACTTCCGATGCCGACAACCTACGGTTCGGCATCCGGGATCTGTTCATGGTGACGGTGCTGAGTTCGATCTTCGCCTTGGTGCTCGCGGTTCCGGTCGGCATCGGCATCGCGCTGTTTCTCACGCACTACGCGCCGAAGACACTGGCGCGGCCGTTCTCGGTGCTCGTCGATCTCCTGGCGGCGGTGCCTTCGATCGTGTTCGGTCTCTGGGGAATTCTGGTCCTCGCTCCGCAACTGGAGCCGGTGCAGACCTTCCTCAACGACAAGCTGGGCTGGCTGTTCCTGTTCTCGGACGGCAATATCCCGCTGGCCAGCGGCGGCACGATCTTCACCGCGGGCGTCGTGCTCGCGGTGATGATCCTGCCGATCATCACATCGGTCAGCCGCGAGGTCTTCAACCTCACCCCCCGCGCGCACATCGAAGCGGCACAGGCGCTCGGCGCGACGAAGTGGGAGGTCGTCCGGATGACCGTGCTGCCCTACGGGCGCAGCGGCATGATCGCCGGAGCCATGCTCGGCCTCGGACGCGCGCTCGGTGAGACGATCGCCGTGCTGATCGTGCTGAAGACGGCCGCGCAGCCGGGGCAGTGGTCGGTGTTCGACGGCGGTTACACCTTCGCCTCCAAAATCGCCTCGGCGGCAGCGGAATTCAGTGAGCCGCTGCCGACCGGCGCGTACATCGCGGCAGGCTTCGTGCTGTTCGCGCTGACCTTCGTCGTGAACGCGCTGGCGCGCCTCGCCGCCGGCGGAAGGGTGAACGGGTGATGACCACGTCGACATTGGACCGGCCGGTCAAAGCCCCCACCTTCCGGCATGTGAGCCTCAGCCGGCGGGTGCGGAACAACACCGCGACCGGATTGGTCTGGCTGGCGTTCGGCATCGCGCTCGTGCCGCTGGGCTGGGTGCTGCTCATGGTGGTCACCAAGGGTTTCAACGCTGTGGTCAAGCTGAACTGGTGGCAGAACTCGCTGAAGGGCGTGCTGCCCAACCAGTTCGCGGGCGGCGTCTACCACGCGATCTACGGGACCATCGCGCAATCGCTGGTCGCGACGGTCATCGCGGTGCCGCTGGGCATCATGGCCGCGGTGTATCTGGTCGAGTACGGTCGCGGAACTCTGGCCAAGACCACGACATTCATGGTCGACATTCTGGCGGGTGTGCCGTCGATCGTCGCGGCGTTGTTCATCTTCGCGCTGTGGATCGCGACGCTCGGGTTCCCGCAGAGTTCGTTGGCCGTTTCGCTGGCGTTGGTGCTGCTGATGTTGCCTGTGGTCGTTCGCAGCACCGAGGAAATGCTCAAACTGGTGCCCGACGAGCTGCGCGAAGCGTCCTACGCCCTCGGTGTCCCCAAGTGGAAGACGATTGTGCGGATCGTGGTTCCGACCGCGCTGCCCGGCATGATCAGTGGCATTCTGCTGGCCATCGCCAGGGTGATGGGTGAAACCGCTCCGGTGCTGGTGCTGGTCGGCTACAGCAAGTCGATCAACATGAACATCTTCGACGGCAATATGGCGTCGCTGCCGTTGTTGATCTACCAGGAGCTGGCCAACCCCGAAGCCGCCGGACGGGCGCGGGTCTGGGGCGCGGCATTGACTCTCATTCTCATCATTGCCTTCCTGTACCTGGCGGCGGCGGTCGTCAACCGGCTGCTCACGCGGAACCGATAGAAGCGGAACGGATTACCGAAAAATGGCCAAGCGGATCGACGTCAAAGATCTGAACATCTACTACGGCAAGTTCCATGCCGTGTCCGAGGTGTCGCTGACCGTGCTGCCGCGCAGCGTGACCGCCTTCATCGGTCCGTCCGGCTGTGGCAAGTCCACCGTGCTGCGTTCGCTCAACCGCATGCACGAGGTAACCCCGAACGCCCGCGTCGAGGGCGCGGTGCTGCTGGACGGCGAGGACATCTACGGCACGCAGGTCGACCCGGTGGGCGTGCGTCGCACCATCGGCATGGTCTTCCAGCGGCCGAACCCCTTCCCCACCATGTCCATCAGGGACAACGTGGTCGCGGGGCTCAAGCTGCAGGGCGTTCGCAACAAGAAGGAGCTCGACGAGGTCGCCGAGCGCTCGCTGCGCGGCGCCAATCTCTGGAACGAGGTGAAGGACCGCCTGGACAAGCCGGGCGGCGGTCTCTCCGGCGGTCAGCAGCAGCGTCTGTGCATCGCACGCGCCATCGCGGTATCACCCGATGTGCTGCTGATGGACGAGCCCTGCTCGGCGCTGGACCCGATCTCCACCCTGGCGATCGAGGACCTGATCACCGAGCTGAAGAAGGAATTCACCATCGTCATCGTCACCCACAACATGCAGCAGGCCGCGCGCGTGAGTGACCAGACCGGCTTCTTCAACCTGGAGGCCCAGGGCAAGCCGGGCAAGCTGATCGAGATCGACGACACCGAGAAGATCTTCTCCAACCCTTCGCAGAAGGCCACGGAGGACTACATCTCGGGTCGCTTCGGCTGATTCCAGCCACCCATCGCGTCTCGGTCGACGCGGTATGAGCACGGCGAAGGTCCTGGGCGGCAACTCGGCTGCCCAGGACCTTCCGCGTATCTGCATCTGTCTTCTTGCCGATGCCGCTGCGATAGTCCGATGCGGGCATGCGTGATCGGCCGGGAACCGGGTGCGGCCTTGTGGGCGCTGGGTTCGGCTACCGAGCAGCTCGCCGATTGACGAATGCCAGGCTGGTCTCCAGCGCCAAGGCTTTCAATTACGACTCGGCGTCCGGGTCAGGCGGAAGGACGCCGGTGACCAGGAAGATGACCCGGCGGCCGATTTCGACGGCGTGGTCGGCGAAGCGCTCGTAGTAGCGGCCGAGCAGTGTGACGTCGACCGCGGCAGCGACGCCGTACTTCCAGTCCCGGTCCATGAGCAGCGTGAATAGGTGACGGTGTAAGTCGTCCATCGCCTCGTCGTCCTCGTTCAGCTGTGCGGCGCGCTCGGGGTCGCGGGTCTCCAGCACCTCCCTGGCGCCCGCACCCATGTTCACCGCGATGCGACCCATCTCGGCGAAGTAGCCATTGACGGCCTCCGGCAGTGCATGGTTCGGGTGGCGCCTGCGCGTGACCTTCGCCACGTGCAACGCGAGCGCGCCCATCCGGTTCACGTCGCCGACGATCTGGATCGTGCTCACCACCTGCCGCAGATCACCCGCCACCGGGGCCTGCAGCGCGAGCAAGGCGAAGGCCTTCTCCTCGGCGTCCTGGATCAGCTCGTGGATCCGGTCGTACTCACTGATCACCTGCTCGGCCAGAGCCAGGTCGGCCTGGAGCAGCGACTGGGTCGCCCGGTCCATGGCCGAGCCGGCCAAGCCGGCCATCTCGCCCAGGAGGGTGGCGAGTTCGGCCATTTGCTCGTTGTAGATGACACGCATGAAAACTGACACTAGTTCTCCGCGCTGACCAAGTCACGAACACCGAGTGAATGACCGGTACGAACTGTTAGCGCATGTGTTGCCGCAGGCGGAATGCTCGCTGACATCGCGCGGCCGATCTCGGTCTCGACGCGGCCGCGGGCCCCGGAAATGTGATCCGCATCGCACAGTGGGCGCGACCGTGCCCAGCATGCCGGATGGCTCTAAGGGGCCAGCTGCTACTTGCAGATCTCTTCGGCCGCGTTGACGTGTTCCAGGTCCGAGGGCAGTACGGTCGGCGTCGAATCCTTCGAGGTGCTGGTCGCAACGTTGGTGATCGTGTCACCGACCGGCGTCGGTGCCTTCACGGTGACGCCGTTCGTCGAGTCCGCTCCAATGACGACCTCGACGATGCCGCCGAGATCGTCGGCGGCCTCGATGGTCGCGCCGGGGATCGCGGTGGCCACCGTGGCGGCCTCGGCTTCCAGGCCTGCGGCGTAGCGGACCTTCGTCGTCGCGGAGTTGCCGTTGGCGTAATTACCGGTGTTGTAGATCGTGAAGCCCTGGTTGCCGAGCTTGGTGGCGGCCGTGCGCGCCAGACCCTCGTGTCCGGAGCCGTTGGACACCAGCAACGAGACGGTGGAGGGATCCACCGCCGTGTATTTCGTCGGTGTCGGCGTGGCCGGGGTAGGAGCGGGTATGTCCTTCGGGACGGTCGGCTTCTCTCCCGGCAGCGGCTGATCGTCGCGGATCGCCTTGAAGATCGCCTTGATGTCGGATTCGCGGGGGATCTCGTTGCCGTAAGAGGTGGTGCCCGCGGTCGGGACGGTGATGAAGGTAACCGTGCCCGCATCGATCTTCTGCAGCGAGCGGCCCAGCATCAGCAGATCCTCGGGCCTGGTCTTTTCGTCGACCAAGGTGTGATCGGTGAACTCTTTGATGAAACCGTTCAGTTTGCCCAGATCGAAGAGCACCTTGCTCGCCAGTGCACCGCGCAGCAGCGAAGCGAGGAAGCGTTGCTGCCGGTTGATCCGGTCGTAGTCGCTGCGTTCCTCGCCGTAGACGTGCCTGGCCCGCACATAGTTCAGTGCGGTCTCGCCGTTGATGCGCTGCTTACCCGGCTTCTCGAGGATGGTGCCGAGTACATCGTCGACGAGCGGTTTGGTCGCGCAGACCTCGACGCCATCGATCCTATTGACCATTGTCTCGAAGCCGGCGAAGTCGATGCCGATGAAGTGATTGATCGACGCGCCGGTGAGACGCTGGATCGTGGAGACGAGGCACGGCGGGCCGCCGAGATTGTAGATGGCGTTGAGCTTGTCGCCTATGGCAGACGGGTACTTCTCGTCGGTGCTTCTGCTTTTCTCATTGTCCCACCCGGTGCACTGCGGCCTGGTCACGTCCAGGTCGCGCGGGAAAGAGACTACGACGACCCGACTTCGGTTCTTCGGGATGTGGACGAGCATGGTGGTGTCGGCGCGGGAGCCCTCGGCGTCGTCCAGTGTGCCTGCGCCGAGCTTGCCGTTGGCGCCTGCGCGCGTGTCGGTACCGACGAGCAGGTAATTCTCGTCGCCGAGCTGGGCATTGGAATCGACGATGTCCTGTGAGTTCTCGTCGAGGGCGGAGACCTGGGTGAAGCTGTCCGTGGTCGACCGCATGTAGCTCCAGCCGCCGCCGGTGGTCAACAGAACCAGGACGGCGACCACCGCCATCGCGACTCGGCCGATGGTCCGCAGGCGCTTGTTCCTGCGCTCGCGGGCGGCCTCCAGACGGGATTGCGCGGGTGTGCCCACCGACTTGGGCTGGGCTTTGCCTTCCTTGGTCGGCCAGCCCGCGCCCTTGCGCTTCGCGCGGGTCGGCTCGGTGAGCGGGGGAAGAACGTCGGTGACTTCTTCGGCCTGTTCCGGCTCCGGGCGGACGGGAGGCGCGGAGCGCTCGGCGGGGTGACGGCCCGCCGAACGCGAGGCCGGGGCAGCGCGTTCGCCCGCGATGTCCTGGACGACCGGGGAATTGCCGGTCTGTCGTGGTGCGGGAGCGTCGGGCGCGCGCCGCGGGCCTGCCGCGGCGCCGCGGCCATTGGCGGCGTCCGGTGGGCGGCGTGTGGGCTCTGCGGGGCGCCCCGGCCTCGCTGCCGGACCCGGGGGCCTCCCTGCCGGACCTGCGGGCGGCGATGCGGGACCTGCGGGCGGCATGGGCTCGCCACGGCGACCCCGTCCCGGGATGGGGCCCGCGTCCGGTGGTGCCGGTTCGGCACGGCGGCCCCGGCCCGGTGGGGGGCCGGCATCTACTGGATCGGATTCCGCGCGACGACCTCGGTTCGGCGCGCCCCCGTCCGGTGGCGCGGTGGCGCGGCGGCCCCCTCGCCCGGCACGCTCGTTGTCGACCCGCTGGACGAGGTCCTGGACCGTGAGCGGCGCGGAACCCTGGTCGGGGGCGGCGTCGGTGTGGCGCGCCCGCCGGGGCGTCCGTGCGGCGTCTCTTTCGGGGTAGTCCTCCTCGGGATACCGCTCCCACGGGGCACGACCTCCGGGCCGTGGCGAACGCCCGTGCCGATCGTCACCCACCAACGAACCTCGCTTTTCGTCTTGCTTTCCGCCTCAGCCGTACTCGATCGGCAGCACCGATTCCGCAATGATAACGATTCCGCCACGGCGAGCCACCCGAGCGTGAAACCAGCGAGGTCATAGCGGTGTTTGTCACTGTGGTTCGCTGCGGGATTGCCCGATCATCCGCCGCTGTGCATCACATCGGCGGCTTGCGGCACCGCTGGATCATCGGGGTCGTCGAGCCAGCCGTGCGGCAGTGCGACCTTTCCTGGGGAACCTTGGCGCCCGCGTGGGCCTTCGGCGTCCTTGGGGAACGGCGCGGTCGGGTCCAGCTGTCCGACAAGGTCTTCCAGTTGGGTGAGGCTGGCCACGGTCGCGAACGCGCGGCGCAGGTCGGCGCCGACCGGGAATCCCATCAGGTACCAGGCCATGTGCTTGCGCAGGTCGCGCATGGCCTTGTCCTCGCCGAGGTGTTCCGACAGCAGCGCGCCGTGCCGGTGCAGCACGGCGCCGACCCGGCCCAGATCGGGGGCCACGGGCAGCGGCTCGCCACGCAGCGCGGCCTGCAGTTCGGCGAACAGCCAGGGGCGGCCCAGGCAGCCGCGGCCGACCACCACGCCGTCGCAGCCGGTCTCGTCCATCATGCGAACGGCATCGTCGGCGGAAAAGATGTCGCCGTTGCCCAGCACCGGGATCGAGGTGACGGCCTCCTTCAGCCGGGCGATCGCAGTCCAGTCGGCCTGTCCGGAGTAGCGCTGCGCGGCCGTGCGCGCGTGCAGGGCGACCGCCCGCGCGCCTTCGGCTTCCGCGATGCGTCCCGCGTCCAGATAGGTGAGGTGTTCGTCGTCGATGCCGATGCGGAACTTCACGGTCACCGGAACTCCCGCTGGTTCGGCGGCGCTCACCATCGCGCGCACGATGCGGCGAAAGAGCGTGCGCTTGTACGGCAGCGCGGCGCCGCCACCGAGTCGGGTGACCTTGGGCACCGGGCAGCCGAGGTTGAGGTCGATGTGGTCGGCCCAGCCTTCGCCGACGATGATCCGCACCGCTTCGCCGAGCGTGGCCGGGTCCACGCCGTAGAGCTGAATCGAACGGGGATATTCGTCGGCGTCGAAGGACATCATGTGCAACGTCTTCTCGTTGCGCTCCACCACTGCGCGCGCGGTGATCATCTCGCACACGTAGATCGAGGTCGGGCTGCCGAATTCCCGGCACAACTTGCGAAACGCGAGATTCGTGATGCCCGCCATCGGCGCGAGCACGACCGGCGGATCGACCGGATACGGCCCGATCCGCAGCGCGGCCTTCGCCTCGGTAGTCATCGTCACGCCGACCAGTGTCTCATTTCCGCACGTAACTCGGCCGGTGCGGGTCGTCCGCTCGGAAAGTCGACTGTTACGAGCCGGACGGTCACCAACGTCCGAAAAGCACCGCCGTCCGGTTCCCGGACGGCGGCGCAGTGGGGTCGGTGTGCGATCAGCCGACCGTGCTGCCCGCCATCTTGCGCTCGCGCTTGGCGGCTTCGCGGGCGAGCATGCGGTCGCGCTGCTCCTCGAACTTGATGACGTCCTTGGCCAGCTTGTCCAGGAACAGGCCGAGGCGCTCGCGGACCGCCTCGCCACGCGCGGTGAAGTCGCTGCGCTCGAAGATGTTCCACTTCTTCAGCACCGGCTGGACGACCTCTTCCAGGTGCTGGCGCAGGTCGTAGATGCCGTGCTTGGCCATCAGCACGCCGTTGCGGCGGAAGTTGGGCATGCCCGCGCCGGGCATCTGGAAGTTCTCCAGGATCAGGGCGATGGCCTCGATGGCCTGGTCGGGAGCCAGGTCGAGGGCCGCGCCGCACATATTGCGGTAGAAGATCATGTGCAGGTTCTCGTCGGCGGCGACGCGCTGCAGCATGCGGTCGGCGATCGGGTCGTCACAGACCTTGCCGGTGTTGCGGTGGCTGACCCGGGTGGCCAGCTCCTGGAAGGTGACGTACGCGACGGAGTGCAGGAATCCGGCGTCGGCTTCGGCGGGAGAGGCGAAGCCGTTGGTCATGTGGACCATCCGAGCTTCCTCGAGGGCGACCGGATCGACGCCGCGGGTGACGACCAGGTAGTCGCGCATGACGATGCCGTGGCGGTTCTCCTCGGCGGTCCAGCGGCCCACCCAGGTGCCCCAAGCGCCGTCCTGAGAGAAGTTCTCGGCGATCTCCCGGTGGTAGGAGGGCAGGTTGTCCTCGGTGAGCAGGTTCGTGATCATGGCTGCCTTCGCGACCTCATTGAGACCGGACTGCTCCGGATCCCAATCGATGCCACCGAGTGCGGCGAAATTGCGGCCGTCGTCCCACGGGACGTAGTCGTGCGGATGCCATTCCTTTGCCAGAGAAAGGTGCCGGTTGACGTTTTCTTCGGCAACCGGCTCCAACTCCGTCAGAAGCTCGAGTTGAGTCAGATCCCTTGCCATGTATGAACCCTTCAGTGTGTGCGTCCGGTCGTGCTGGTCATCCCAAGGTAGACCGCTACTGATGCGGCCATACCTTACGGCACCGTAGGTGTGATGCGAAACGCTTCCGTTGGACGATCGATGCCCTGGTGATCCACCTCATACGCCGTCTCAGCCGTTCAGTGATCCACACGAGTGTATGGGTTCAGCCCGCACTGAGGGGACTATCGGCGCGGGGCGCGGAGCGTTAGCCCGCGTGTGCAATCGCACAGTCCGCTGGAAATGGCAAATACTGGCCGCCGAGGACCCGGGAACGCGTTCGAGCGCGTCTGCCGGACCGCCGAGCGCGTTGCCCGTATCGGCGTGCACCGAGCCGCCACAGATGAGGTCACGGGTGCCGACGCTGGTGAACTGGCTCCGGTTGTGCCTTTCCTCACAATCGGACCGGTCGCCACCGTCGTGAATACTCGATGCCAGGGTGCGGTAGCGGCGTGTCGTTCAGCGCCGCCGTTCGGGTGAAGGTCCCCTTGATGTCCGCTTCGACGCGCTTGCAGCGCGGGTAGACCGTGGTCGCCACCCACGATCCGAGCCGTCGGAATCGAACGAGCATCGCCGAAAGGGGCTCGTCGGCACGGCTTGTGAGAGGAAGCGGCATGGGCCTGCGCCGCACAGTGGCAAAGCGCTGGAGTGGACGCGGTGCGTCCCATGCGTGTGGGGTAGTGCAGGACTCCTGGAAAACCAGATCGGGCGCCCGGAGGATCCAGGCGCCCGACGGGTGTGCCCCCAGTAGGGCTCGAACCTACGACCTGCGGATTAAAAGTCCGTAGCTCTACCAACTGAGCTATAGGGGCGCGGAGGAACAGTGTAGTGCGATCGCGTGCCGTTGCCCCAATCGGGGGAGTTCGTGTCGGCGGGGTGCGGTGAAGGGTCGGGTCGGCGTGGTGAGCGGGTGCGTTGCACGACGCGGCGGCGCGGGTAACGCGGCGCGCGCACGTGACGATGCAGCCGGTAAAACATTTGGCACCCAGCTTTGTTCATCTTAGCCGGATCTGGATATCATCCAATCATGTTGGCTGACAATGTCTTTGGATTTTCAGGGGGTGAACGGCCCGGGCCGGGCGGGGCTCGCGGACCGGGTTGGCCGGTGCGTCGTGCGCGCCGATCGGTCGTTCGGCCTGCCGGTCGGCGCGGGTGAACATCGCTGGGCCGCTGGCGAATTCGTGCAGCCGCCGGACGCCGAGGTTCGGTTGCGGAATATTTGCTGCAACAGAAAGCGGAATCGGATGGCCATCTGACTCTTCGGTTTGCCGCGTGTCGCATCGGGTTTCCGGGTACGGTGACGCCTTGGTGAATTCCGAAAGATTCGCCGACTGTGTCGGTGCTGCGGAATTCAGCTTGTCGTTGCTGTGTCCGAAGGCGTCGCGGTCGGTTCGGTCGGCCACGACTCGGCGGAACTGGATGCCGCAGGAGGAGGCAGATCCGAGACGAAGAAATGCCCGGATGCGCACCCCCTGCGGCGCACCCGGGCAGGAAAACTATACCAGCCGGTGTGGTTCAGGTTTTCCGCGAGTTTTCGTACCAAAGGTTTGAAACCGGGCGAAAACCCGGTTTGCAGTATTGATAAAACTCATGAATTCGCGCCAAGGGTCCGTTCCTTTGGGGGTGGCTGCTTGGCGGCGAGTAGGCTTCGGAGGCGTTTCGAGCATGGCACGGCAGCAAGAGCGGGCCCGCCGGACACGGGCGGCGATTATCAGGTCCGCCGCCGTTGAGTTCGGGAAGAGCGGCTATGCCGCTGCATCGCTCAACCGCATACTGGAAGGGTCGCGTGCCACCAAGGGCGCCATGTACTTCCATTTCGATTCCAAGGAAGACCTCGCGCGCGCGGTGCTGGAGACCGCGGTGGAGCGCTATCGCACCTCCGCCGAGCGGTGGCTCGCGCGAACGGATCTCAGCCCGCTGGACATCCTGCACGGGATGGTCGACGAGATCGCGTTGCGGCTGGAGCACGACATCATCGTGCAAGCCGAGTACCGCCTGATCATCGAGCCGGATTTCTACCGCGACGTGCGAGCGGGCGGCGGACGCATCCTCGGCCGCACGACCAGGGTGCTCACCGTGCGCGCCATCGACCACGGACAGCTGCGCGCCGACGCCGACCCCGACCGGTTCACCCGCACGCTCGCGGCGGCGCTCGCCGGTCAGCGATACATGGTGGACCTGATCGGCGGTCAGGTCGATCTGCGCTCGCGTTTCGAGGAGGCGCTCGAGGTGGTGGTCGAGGCCATGGCCACGCTGGATTGGCTGCAGAAGTTCCGCAGCGACGGCTGGCGTGCCCAGGCTCGTCTGGAGGAGCTGGGTTTGGGGCTCTGACCAGCCGGTTTGGGATTCGAGTCCGGTCTGTCATAAGCTATCCCAGCTCCCAACGGACAGCCGTTGAAAGCCGGTCCGGAGAAATCCGGGACGAGCCCCCTTCGTCTAGCGGCCTAGGACGCCGCCCTTTCAAGGCGGTAGCGCGGGTTCGAATCCCGTAGGGGGTACGATCTGCGGATCGTTGGTAGCAGAGCATGGCCCTGTGGCGCAGTTGGTTAGCGCGCCGCCCTGTCACGGCGGAGGTCGCGGGTTCGAGTCCCGTCAGGGTCGCAGATATGCGCCGGATCAATCCGGCGTTCAGCGTATGGCATTCACTACGGGTGCCTGCGGCCAGGTAGCTCAGTTGGTACGAGCGTCCGCCTGAAAAGCGGAAGGTCGCCGGTTCGATCCCGGCCCTGGCCACTCTGCTCATCGCTGGCTCATGCTCATAAAGAGCATGAGCCTTTTCGCTTCGTCATGTCTTGTGGGGGTGCAACCCCCACGCCCCGCCCGGAGGGCTTCGCCCCCGGACCCCCATGTTTGTGGTTGCGTTTGGTGGGTCGGTGCGGTTCGGGGGTGGCGAATCGCGCGGCGCCGTAGGGCACTACTGACTGGGTTCGCGCTCGTCCAGCGCACCGTGGATAGGCTGGCGCCGCCATGTCGCCCCTTCTCCTCGCGCTTGCGGGTTCGCCTTTCTCGATTCGGTCGCGTGCTGTTCATCGGAGTCATCGCGGGCGTCGTCTGCGATCGAATGCTCGCTCGTCGCTGGATGGCGGGCTGAGCTTGCTTGGGGGCGTTCTCGCCGTCACAACCGTCTTGGGGATCTGCCGTCCTCGGGATCGGCTTTCTCAGCGACCTGGTCGAGTTCGAGATCATCCCGCCGGTGCGGTCTGGGGGCGTGCTCGCTATCGGTGTGGTGGTGATCGCGCTAGTTGGCATTCGGATGACCGGGAACGGGAGCGGAAACGGGGAACGGCATTGCGACGTCACCTGGTTACTTGCGGTGATTGGGGGTGGCGATCCATATCGCTGATCATCGTCGCCTATTGCGCGCTCGTATTGTGTCGCCTGGGCGATTCTTGCCCTCGCTATCGGGCGCACGATCGGAGCGCGATGCATCTATCGAAAGGTCGTCCGCATTCTCTCCATATGTGGCTACTTCGGGGCGCATTCTCCTCGTCGTCTTCGGGTGCGGTTCTTGTATGCGGCTCGCTCATCCATTGCCCAAGTCTGTCGGCGGTAGATCTCCCGCGAATTACGGGCATACCCTGCTCACCGCTATGGATGGGCGAACTCGAAATGCGGATGGGGTGTCGTGTTCGGTGGGATGCTGGAGGTATGGCTGAACGCTGGTATTACTGCTTGAAGCACCAACGAGCGGAACAAGGACGGCAGTGCTGGTTCCGCGATCGAATGGGGCCTTATCCGGACCGGGCGACAGCGGAGCGGGCGCTGGAAATCGCGCATGCCCGTAATGAGCGTGAGGATGCGCGGGACCGAGCCTGGCGCGAGGGGGACTGAGGTGCGACGGTGTAGTGAATTGCTTTGCGCGGTAATGCACTTCACGTGATGTCGCCGAGTCGACCGCAGCCCTGAATCGGGTACGCTCGATGTCGCTTGCGGCCGGACGGCACGGCTGCGTGAGGTGTTCCCCGCCGCCCAGAAGTTGATCTTGAGGTGCAGGTCGGAGGGTCGAACGGCGTCGCGCCGGGTGCGGCCGCTCGGCCCGCGGTCCGGGGTATCGAGTACGGTTCTCCAGAACTCGACGAATGCTCGGTGGTCCTGGCGTGGCCTGCGAGCGGAAACCAGGATCAGCAGGGAGGGCGACCCTTGAGGGTTACCGTTGTTGTGCCGACCTACAACGAGCGGGAGAATCTGCCGGTTGCGGTGGAGCGGCTGACGGCACTGCCCGTGCCCGACCTGCATGTGCTCGTGGTGGACGACAGCTCGCCGGACGGCACCGGCGAGGTGGCGGACAAGCTGGCCGCCGAACTGCCGAACGTGGTCGGCGTGCTGCATCGGACCGAGAAGGACGGGCTCGGGCGCGCATACGTCGCGGGCATCACACGCGCGCTGGACGAGGGCGCGGACGTGGTGATCCAGATGGACGCCGACCTCTCACATCCTGCCGAAGTCATCCCGGCGATGCTGGAGAAGCTGACGACCACCGACGTGGGCGTGGTGCTCGGTTCCCGGTACGTCCCCGGCGGCTCGACCGCCGCCGAGTGGAAGTGGTATCGCAAGGCGCTATCGGCCTGGGCGAACTTCTACGTCAACCTGATTCTGCGCTTGGGCGTCAAGGACGCCACCGCGGGCTTCAAGGCATGGAAGGCCGACACCCTGCGCGCCATCGATGTCGGCTCGATCCGCAGCAACGGGTACTCCTTCCAGGTCGAGATGAACTACCGCACGATCAAGCGGGGGACGGCGATCGCCGAGGTTCCGATCCGGTTCGAGGAGCGAACGCTCGGCGCCTCCAAGATGAGCCTCAAAGTGCAGCTCGAGTCGGCGCTGATGCCGTGGAAGCTGCTGTTCGGCCGGACGCTCTAATGCCTTCGTGAGCCACGACACTTTTGGCTGATCACTCGGGCCAGTCCAGGAGCGTATCGATGAACAGCTGTCGCACGCGCTCTACGTTCTCGTCCATGTCGTCGGGGTTCCATGCACTGACGTCGATGGGGTCGAGAATCGCCACGTCCACGGTTCCGCGCCGGGCGACCATCGCATTGCGCCAGCAGATCTCGCCCGCGTTGCGAATCACGATCGGGATCACCGGCACCCCGGCTTGGATCGCGATGTGGAACGCGCCCTTCTTGAACGCACCGACCTCGGGGGTGTAGGAGCGAGTTCCCTCGGGAGATACCGCGATCGACAGTCCGCTGCGCAAGGTCTCCACTACCGGTCGCAGCGCCGCCTTCGCCTGCGCGGTGTTCGAGCGATCGATGAAGGTCACCCCTGCGAAGCGCATGAGCGGCCCGAACACCGGGTTCTTGGTGAGTTCCTTCTTGCCGATGCCGGTCACGCCGCCGCCGAGCACTTCCGGCACGATGATGATGTCGAACTGGCTCTGGTGGTTGAACAGGAAGACCGCGGGCCGTGGAGCTTTCGCGCGCTCGGCGCCGGTGACCCGGACGTGCACCCCGGCGATGCGCAGCGTATTGCGCGCCGCGTGCGCCATCAGCGCGTCGGCCATCTGCTGGCGGTCCTTGGTCGGTGCCTTCGACGCCACACCGAAGAGCGCGCCGCCGAGTAGTCCGGCGAAGCCCGCCGCGGTGCGGGCGTAATCGCTCGTGCGCGGCGTGCGGCGTGGCCGGAATGTCAGCTTTCCCCAGTGCTGCCGGTCGGCGATCTCGGCCAGTGCGTCATCGGGATTCACCGCCACTGGATGACCGACCAGCGACAGCATGGGTAGGTCGGCGATCGCGTCGGCGTAGGCGTAGCTGCGTTCGAGGTCCACGTCATGTGCGGCGGCGAACTCGGTGATCGCCTCGGCCTTGCCGTTGCGCCACAGCGTCTTTCCGTCGGGGTAGCCGGTCAGCCCACCGCCGCTGGTGGCCATCGGCGTGTAGCGGACGTGCGCTATGCCCAGTTGTGTCGCCGCGGGCAGCACCTGGAACCTGGTCAGCGAGCTGACCAGCACGACCGTGTGCCCGGCGGCCCGGTGGGTCCGGATCAGCTGCCACGCTTCCGGAAACAGGTGCCCGTAGATGGTGCGTCGGAACAGCTGTCTGCCCAGCTCGTCCAGCTCCTGTTCCGATCGCCCGCCCAGCGCTTCGGGTAGCTGCTGGAGGAACTGGTCGTACTCGCCGTCGGTCATGCCGTTGCGAATGCCGCGCAGCAGCACGTCCGCGAGCTTGCGGCGGCGCGGCAGACGCCGTCGCCACGCCCCGTCCACGACAGTGCCGCCGAAGTCGAAGACCGCGGCGACAGTGGGGCCCTGCGGCCCGGAGCGGACGGCGGCGACCGCGGCGTCGAGGTCAGCGCGCGCGTCGGTCATCGAACCTCCTGTGTATCGCGGCATTCCGGGGGACGATCGATCACCGCGTTTCCATGTTGGACGGGTCCAGCGCGACGGCCTGCGCGATACGGGCGCCGATGGCGCGCAGGCGTTCGGCGAATTCCATTCTGCGCTGGGTCAATTCCGCGCGCTGCTCGGGCGAGCCGTCGGAGACCGTCACCAAGAGGTCGTAGTTGTCGGCGAGCTTCAATGCGCTGGTGAACAACTCGGTGGAGACCGACTCCGGGCTGTGCAACCGCTGCTGCAGCATCATCTGCTTGCCGACGGCCACGCATTCGGCGCTGATCTCCTTGCGGTCGATCTCGTCGCCCGGGTCTCGGGCGGCCAGCCGTTCCGCCACCACGAGTTGAGCATCGAAGAAGGAGCGCAGCACGCGGTGGGCCATCATGAATCCGGAGGCGGTGAGTTTCCCCAGGATGTCCGAGCTCCTGGTGTCGCGGCGGGTGTGGTTGTACCAGTCCGGGTCCACCAGGAGCATCTCCGCGACCATCTGGTCGGCGAACTCACTGCGCTCGGGGAAGAAGAACTCGAACTTGAGCAGGTCACGCAGCCGGAACGCCTCGTCCCAGCCGGATTTCAGTGCGTCGGCGTCACCGCAGTCGACGCCGGCGAGGATGGACAGCTCGAGGATGGCGCGGTTGACGAACCAGTGCACGGCGCTGTTGCGGTAGAACGCGGCCTCCAGGTGCGCCCCCGACTCGATCGAATACACCGGTTCCAGCCCACCGCGATATACCGTGACGACTTTGGCCAGCGAGAGCTGTTCCAGCACGACAGCCAGGCCCGGTTCGTCGCGCAGGGCATCGAGTTCGCCGCCGGGCAGCCCGCGCTTGTCGATGTAGCCGAGCACCGGCGCGAGCACGGTGCGCACCTCGCCGAGGGTGAGGGCGCGCCCGTCCACGCCCAGCAGCGCCAGGGTGACCAGCGCGTTGACCGTGATCGGCGTGACAGCGTTGATCCCGACCGCGACATCGAACGCCAGCCGCTGCACGGCCTTTCGTTCCAGCTCGGCGATCTCCGGCGGTTCGTTGTCGTCCACGGTGCCCGCCTCGGTGCGGCTTGGCGGGATCGGCTCGGTCTGGTGCAGCGGGATGGTCAGCGGCGGGGCGGTGAGCGGATCTCCGTGCGCGGCGAGCCGGTCACGGGCCGACAGCGGCTCGCCGAACCGCACGTATACGTGTCCCGCGGAATGCTGCTGGTTGCGGATGTAGCGCGCGAGCCAGGCCAGCCCCTCGGGCTTCTTCGTGCCGCCGACCTGCTCGGTGGCGATGGCGCCGAGTTCGTTGAGCCGTTCGTAAGTGATGGAGACCGGAACCAGCATGACATCGTCGATGCGATTCGAACGCACCGCCGCGGCAAGGTAGTTCAGCAAACCGTAACGGGGTGGGCGCAGCTTGCCGGTGCGGGTGCGGCCGCCCTCGAAGTACCACTCCAGGTTGAAGCGCTTGGCCAGCAGGTAGGCGAAGTACTCCTCGACGACGGCCTTGTACACCTCGTCGTCGCCGAAACTACGCCGGATGAACACCGCTCCGGTGCGCCGGGCGATCGGCCCGATCGGCCAGAAACTCAGATTTGCGCCGCCGATGACATGGTTCGGCGGAAAGTCGTTGCGGGCCAGTACGTCCCCGAGCACGAACGCGTCGACGTACGAGCGGTGCGAGGGCAGGAAAACCAGCGGGAAGCGACGGTTGAGATCGCGCAGCGCGGAAAGACCGGACTCATCGGGGTCCACGTTCCAGGTCGACGCGTGTATCGGCCGCATGGCCTGGGTGAACAGATCGGAGACCAGCCTGCTCTGCGCGGCGACGAGTTCGTTGAGTGACTTCTCCGCGCGCCGGTACACCTCGTGCGGGCTCGCCCCGATCTGGTCGGCGATCAGCTCCAGCCTGCGCAGGAAGTCGGGGGAATCGAGGATTTCCTCGGCGACCAGCCGGGGCACCTTGTACCGGTCGCCGATGATGGTGCGTTCGGCACGTTCGAGCGCCACCACCGCCGCGCGCACGATGGCGCGTGCGAACGGCTCGGCGGTGCCCTTGTCGAACAGCCCGGCGGCCTCCGGGTTGTTCGCCCGCAGCTCGCTGAGCCGCGCGGGCGCGCCGGTCAGCACGACGTGCCGGTCCGGCGACTTGGCGAGCAGTCTGCGCTGCGCCAACCGGTTGGGCTTGCGCGGATTGGTCAGCAGAGCCAGATCGGCGAAGGTGACGCGGCGCACGCCGTCGCGTTCCGGTGGCAGCCACAGCACACGGATCGGCACCACCAGCGGATCGTCGCGCCTGCTGACCAGTTGGGCGGCGACGGCGCCCGCGTCCAGGTCCAGCTGGGTGACCGGGGCTTCGGTGCCGAACTCCGCGCTGATCCCGCCGTCGGCCAGCCACGTGCCGACGAGTTCGCGTTCCACCCCCGATGCGGCGTCGATCAGGGCCACCACCGACTGCGGTGTGGTCCCGGCTCGGGCGGTCGCGGGTGAATCGCCGCGGTGATCGATCATCGATGTTCTTCCCTCCGCAGGTGACGCTCTCCACTATTCAATCCCGCCGGGTCGATTCCCCGCAGGCAGTCGGGGCGGCGAGTTCGGTTCGGGCGGTGCGCATGGTCCGAGCATTGTCCGTGGACCGGCAGTCTCGGGTCTCCCCATTCCCGGCGAGCACAACCGATCGCGGGGCCTGAGCATTCGCCGGATTGCCCGGGCGGTGGCGCCGCGATGGCACGGATTCCGTTACCGGCGTAGCTATGCAGGTAATGCTAACCTTACCTGCACAAGTTAGGTCAGGGTAACCTTTGGAGGATCGTTGTCGACCACGGAACGCCTGCGGGTTGAGTATGTGACCGATCCGGCGGCAGCGATGTCTCAGCTGGCAGGGTCGGATCGGTTCGGCGAGTATGTGATGTACGAGCGTCCGGGGGAATGGGTGTTCGCCGCCGATCCGGTCGGCAGTGTCGAACTGGATGTGCGGGAGCTGCGGGTCACGTGGGAAGGACAGACGACGATCAGCAGCTGGGTGGGAAATCCGGCCGGGGTGATCGATCGCGCGCTGGGCACGCTGCCCCTCGAAGGGCGAAACGCCTATGGCTGGATCGGTTTCGAGTTCTGCGCGTGGGCGCTCGACGCGACCGAGCACGTCGACCCGCGTACCGCGCTGGCACACCTGATGATTCCGCGCATCGAGGTACGCGTCGGCGAATTCGGTGTCCGGGTGTCCGGCGCGACACCTGCCGAGACCGGTGACATCCACGATCTGATCGCGCAGTCGCAGAGCACCGAACTCCCGCGGGCCCATCCCGCGGACATCCGCATCGACCCGACCGGCTACCGGGATCGGGTGGCCGAGGCGGTAGGCGAGATCCAGGCCGGGCGATACCAGAAAGTCATCCTGTCCAGGAAGGTCGATCTGCCGTTCGCGGTCGACGTTCCGGCCACCTATCGGCTCGGGCGCGCGCACAACACTCCGGCGCGGTCGTTCCTGCTGCGGCTCGGCGGCTTGGAAGCGGCGGGCTTCAGTCCCGAGCTGGTCGCATCGGTGGACGAGCATCGCGTGGTGACCACCGAGCCGCTGGCGGGGACCCGCGCTTTCGGTCGCGGCGCGGCGGCCGACTCGGCCGCACGAGCGGATCTGGTCACGGATCCGAAAGAGATCGTGGAGCATGCGATCTCGGTGCAGACCTCGTTCGCGGAGATCGCGGCGGTGGCCGATCCCGGCACGCCCGCGGTGTCGGATTTCATGACGGTTCGTGAGCGCGGCAGCGTGCAGCACCTGGCGTCCACCGTGCGCGGGCGGCTGGCCGCCGATCGGTCCAGCTGGGACGCGCTGGAAATGCTGTTCCCCTCGGTGACCGCCTCCGGCATTCCCAAGCGCGAGGGTGTCGCCTCGGTGTTCCGGCTCGATCACGACCCGCGCGGGCTGTATTCCGGTGCGGTGCTTACGGTTTCGCCGACCGGCGCGATGGAGGCCACCCTCGTGCTGCGCGCGGTGTACCAGAACACCGAGGGGGCCTGGCTGCGGGCGGGCGCCGGGATCGTCGGGCAGTCTCGGCCGGAGCGGGAGTTCGAGGAGACCTGCGAGAAGCTGGGCAGCGTCGCGCCGTACGTGGTCAAGGCCTGAGCGACGAAGCGAACGGGCAGCGCACCGATGCTGCGCTGCCCGTCGGTTTTCGCACACGTGCTGCTCACCCCTGGGCGCGCAGCGCCTTCTTGTCGATCTTCCCGACCGCGGTGATCGGCAGCCTGTCGCTGCGGCGCAGCACGTCCGGCAGCTTGTAGGTGGCCAACCCGCGGGCGGCGAGGAAGGTCTTGATCTCGGCCAGGGTCGGCATTTCGCCGTCGACGACGAGGACGGCGCAGACCTTTTCGCCCATCGCGGGGTCGGGCAGTCCCACGGCCGCGGCATGCCGGACTGCCGGGTGGGCGAGCAGGTGCTCCTCGAGTTCGTCGCAGGAGATGTTCTCGCCGCCGCGGTTGATCACATCCTTGATCCGGCCGGAGACCACGAGATGACCGCTGGGCAGACGGCGCACCAGATCGCCGCTGCGGTAGAAGCCGTCCGGGGTGAACGCGCGCGCGTTGTGCTCGGGTGCGCGGTAGTAGCCGCGGATCGTGTACGGCCCCCTGGTCAGCAACTCGCCCTCGTCGCCGGGCGCGACATCGTTGCCGTCAGCGTCCACCACATGGATCTCGTCGGCGGGTGACAGCGGCCTGCCCTGCGTGGTGTGCAGCAACTCCACCGGATCGTCGAGCCGGGTGTAGTTGAGCAGCCCTTCGGCCATCCCGAACACCTGTTGCAGGGTCGCTGCCAGCGCTGGAGTCACCTCCTTCGCGTTGACCTCGGCCAGCCGGGCGCCGCCCACCTGCAATAGGCGCAGCGAGGTCAGGTCGGCCGCCTCCCATTCCGTGGCGGCGCACCAGAGCTGGGCCAGCGGCGGCACCACCGCCGTGACCGTGACGCCATGCCGCTCGATCGCGGCGAACGCGTTCTCCGGGCTCGGATCGCCGACGAAGGCGACCGCGCCGCCGACGCCGACAGTGCCGAGAATGCCGGGGCAGGCCAGCGGAAAGTTGTGGGCGGCGGGAAGGGTCGCGAGGTACACGTCGTTTTCGGTCAGCTGGCACACTTCGGCGCTTGCGGTCGCGTTGTAGACGTAGTCGTCGTGGGTGCGCGCGATCAGTTTCGGCAGTCCGGTGGTGCCGCCGGAGACCAGCATCAGGGCGATATCACTCGGATCGATCTCGGGCAGTGCCTCGCCCTCGCGCGGGATCGAGGCGAGGTCGGTGAACGGCCCAGGGTCGCCGAGCACCAGGATGTGGCGCAGCGAGGGCACCGCGGCCCGCACCGTCGTGGCCAGGTCGCGATAGTCGAAATCGCCGATGCGGTCGGCGACAATGTAGCCGACCGCGTCGGAGAGCCGGGCCAAGTGTTCGATCTCGGCGCGCCGGTGTGCGGGCAGGCTCAATACCGGGATGATTCCGGCGCGCAACAGCCCGAACAACACGGTCAGGAACTCGGGCACGTTCGGCAACTGGACCACGACCCGGTCGCCGGGCGCGATGCCGAGGGCGAGCAACCCGTGGGCCATCCGGTCCGCCGCGGCGTCGACGTCGGCGTAGGTCTGCGCGCCTTTGGCATCGAGTAGCGCCGGACGCAGCGGATGCCTGCGCGTTGTCGCGCGGAGCAGATCACCGAGGGGCCGGCCGGTCCAGTACCCGGCGGCTCGATACTCCGCGGCCGTGTGTGCGGGAAAAGGGACATAGCCGTCGCGATGCGTTGCGGACGCGGTCGGTATCGAAGTCACGGTCTGCCTCACAGAAAAGTCGAGCCGAGGTTGCTTTAGATAGGTTAGGCAACCCTATCTCAATGCGATAGGCTCTTCCTCGAACAGTCTCGAACAAGCTCGCCGCCGTCGTGCTCGATACCGACGCCGTGGTGACGTAGCGTCGCTCTACCTCGAGGCCACGGCGATGTCGGACGAGGAAATTCTCGCCCAGACGTAGTGGCGCGCAGCCGGTGTCGAACCCGTCGCCGGACGCGGGCGCGGACTAGACTTGGCGCCATGACCAGGTGGGACACCTCGAATCTCGCCGACCAGAGCGGTCGGACGTTCATCGTGACCGGGGCCAACAGCGGCTTGGGGGCCGAGACGGTGCGTGCGCTGGCCGGTGCGGGGGCCGAGGTGGTGCTGGCCTGCCGGAACATGGCCAAAGGGGAGCAGGTTGCCGCTGAGCTCGGGGAGCGAGCCCAGGTGCGCAAGCTGGACTTGGCCGATCTGGCCTCGGTGCGCGAGTTCGCCGAGGGCATCGACCGGGCCGACGTGCTGATCAACAACGCGGGTGTGATGGCGCTCCCGGAGGGGCGCACCACCGACGGATTCGAACGGCAGATCGGTACCAACCATCTCGGACACTTCGCGCTCACCGGGCTGCTGCTGGACAAGATCGCCGACCGGATCGTCACCCTTTCCAGCGGTGCGCACCAGATGGGCACGATCGACCTGGATGATCTCAACTGGGAGCGGCGCAAATATCAGCGCTGGCCCGCTTATGCGCAGGCCAAGCTGGCCAATCTGATGTTCGCCAGGGAACTGCAGCGCAGGTTGACCGCGGCGGGTGCGCAGAAGATCTCGGTGGCCGCGCACCCTGGCTATGCGGCGACCGAGCTGCAATCGCATACCGAGTCGATCCAGGACAAAATGATGGCGCTGGGCAACCGGTTGCTGGCGCAGAGCGCCGCGATGGGCGCGCTGCCGACGCTGTACGCCGCGACAGCGGACGTCGAGCCGGGCGGCTACTACGGCCCGACCGGGTTCGGTGGCATGCGCGGATCCCCTGGGCCGTCCAGCTCGTCGAAGGCGTCCAGGGACGAGAAGGTTGCGGGGGAGTTGTGGGAGCTGTCGGAGAAGCTGACCGGCGTCACCTACGACTTCACGAAGTAGTCGATCGCCGCCTTCGTCCGGCTGTCTCGGCGGTGTGATACAGATCACGCAACGCGCCGTCACACTCCGGCGCACCGTGCCGTCGTCTTTGTGAACCCAACGGAACGAACAAAGGACGGACAGCATGGAACAGCGCATCGACCTCTTCGCCAGCCCGGTCGCAGGCAGCTTCGTCAAACGACTCACCATGGCCTCCAAGGTGATCAACGACTCCACCCTGCCCGCCGCCACCTACGAGCTGGTGAAGATCCGCGCCAGCCAGATCAACGGCTGCGGCTACTGCACCGACATGCACACCAAGGACGCCGCGCACGCCGGTGAGACCTCGGTGCGGCTCAACCTGATCGCCGCCTGGCACGAGGCCACCGTTTTCACCGAGGCCGAGCGCGCCGCGCTGGCGCTCACCGAAGAGGCCACCCGCATCGGCGACGGCCGCGCCGTCAGCGACGGGGTGTGGCAGGAGGTGCGCAAGCACTACGACGACGACCAGATCGCCGCCCTCATCGCCGCCATCGCCATGATCAACGCCTGGAACCGGATGAACGTCATCGCCCGCACCCCGGCGGGCGACTATGTCCCCGGCCAGTGGGGGTGAGAACGATCTTCGAGCTGCCGCGAACGGCGCTCACCAGAATCGCACTCCGGCCGTGCTGAAAAGTGCGGATTCAGGGTTTCCTGGCTGGACCACAAGCGGTAGCAGCTGCACATAAAACCTCAGCGGCAGACACCGGGTGTTGCGGTGATGGCGCAACGCGACCAGATCGTCCCCACTCCCGTTTTCGAGCGCAGCGAGACCGAGCTTTCCCCGTTCGCGGCCTGGCTCGCGTCCGAGCGGCCGACGCGTCCGCGACGGAGTCGCCAGCGGCGGCCACTGGCCCACACGGGTGTCGGCGAGCATAGGTGCTGTGGTTTCCGCATTGCGTGACCACTGGGGCCCGACTCCCGTTTTCGAGCGAAGCGAGACCGAGCATTGCCTGTTCGCGGCCCGGCTCGCGTCCGAGCGGCCGACGCGTCCGCGACGAAGTCGCCAGCGGCGGTCGCTCGGACGCGAGCCACAAAGGGGCCGCGAACACGCAGCGCCGCAGGCGCTGCAAAACCAACAGAGCACCACTTCGCGTTCACGGTGTGGTAGCGGCCTGGTACTGTCCCTGACGTGCAGCGCGTGTATTTCTGGTTTAGCAAGCCGGCCCTGGGTGGGCTGGTCTGCGGCAACCACATGCGCTGACGACATTCCACCCCGAGCCGGATGATGGACCGGCTCGACGGTGTCACATCCGTGGGTCGGCCCCGAGAAAAGGAAACCCACGACATGACAACCGCAGCCGAGGTCGACGCTCGGCATTCCGATCTGGACGATCAGCGCACCCTCAACATCAGCCCGCTGCGCTCGCCGGCGGAGGTGCGTCGCGTGCACCCGATCACCGATGCCCTCGCCGACACCGTCCGTGCGGGACGGAAGGCCACCGTGGACGTGCTGAACGGCGCGGACGATCGCCTCATGGTGATCGTCGGTCCGTGCTCCGTGCACGACCCCGCCGCCGCCCTGGACTACGCCCGGCGTCTCGCCGCGAAGGCGGCAGAGCTCGACGACCGGCTGCACGTGGTGATGCGGGTCTACTTCGAGAAGCCGCGCACCAGCCTCGGCTGGAAGGGCCTGATCAACGACCCGCACCTGGACGGCTCGTTCGACGTCAATACCGGTTTGGGTTTCGGCCGCAAGCTGTTGGCCGACATCACCGCCCTCGGGCTTCCGGTGGCGTGTGAGTTCCTCGACCCGATCACCCCGCAGTACATCGCGGACCTGGTCTCCTACGGCGCGATCGGCGCGCGTACCGCGGCCAGCCAGGTGCACCGCCAGCTCAGCAGCGCGCTATCCATGCCGGTCGGCATCAAGAACGGCACCGACGGCGACGTGCAGGTGGCGGTGGACGGTGTGCGCGCGGCGGCGGCGAGTCACGTGTTCCCTGGCACCGATCTCGACGGCCGCTCCGCGCTGATCCGCACCACAGGCAACCCGGACTGCCATGTGATCCTGCGCGGCGGCAGCAACGGCCCGAACTACGACGCGGCTTCGGTCGCCGAGGCCTGCATCCGGCTGGAGAAGTCGTCGCTGCCGCAGCGGGTCGTCGTGGACGCCAGCCACGGCAACAGCAACAAGGACCATAACAAGCAGGTGGACGTGGTCACCGATATCGCCGAGCGCGTGGCCGCAGGCGAAGCAGGCGTGGTCGGCGTGATGCTGGAGAGCTTCCTGGTCGCGGGACGCCAAGACCTCACCCTCGGCCGCGCCACTGAACTGACCTACGGCCAGTCCATCACCGACGCGTGCCTGGACTGGGAGACCACCGCACGTCAATTGGACCGGCTGGCCGAAGCGGTGCGGCAGCGTCGCGAGCGCTGATCAAGACCCCGGCTCGCGTCCGAGTGGCCGTCGCTTTCGCGAGGAAGCCGCCGGCGGCGGTTGCTCAGGCGCGACCCGGAAGGCGCCGTGAGCACGCGGCGCAGCGAATCAGAACGAGCAGATCAACCCCAGCAGATCGCCGGACGAGATGGTGCGGACGTCGAAGCCCGCCTCGGCCAAGTGCTGGGTGAGCCTGCCCGGAGCCGGTTTCGGACTGGTCGGCTCGGGCGCGTCGGGCGTGCCGTAGCCGTAGTACAGGCACAGTGCGCCGCGGGGTGCCAGTAGCCGCCGGATCGAGGCGAGTTCGGCATTGGGCCTTTTCGTCCAGAACAGGTTGACGTTCACTGCCAGGATCTTGTCGAAACCCGCTGCGCCGGGTTCGATTTCGCTCAGCAGCAGGTCCGGGTCCACGTTCGCCAAATCGGCGTGCACCAGGCGGATCCGGCCCGAATCGAGCTGTGCGGCATGCTTTTTGCGCGCGCGGGCGATGGCCGTGCCGGAGCGCTCGACACCGACGATCCTCCCGTCGGTCACCTGTTCGGCGAGGCAGGAGATCGAATCGCTGGAACCGGGACCGATCTCCAGGACCCGGTCGGTGGGCCGCACGTCCATGGTCCGGACTATCCAGGTGAAGCGCTGGTCGGCTGCCATCCTCGCAATCTACGACACGCCGTCCGCGATGCCCAGTGCCGTCGCGGTGGTCGTTGTCCGGTCGAACTCGGCAGGCCACCCTGCGGCGGGGCCGGGCGGGTCGGTGCGCAGCCGGGCGGCGAACCAGTGGTCGCGCCGTCGGCCGCGCTGCACACTGCCCAGCCGGGACAGGCCCTCGTACCGGAATCCAGCGCGGCGCGCCACCGCGGCGGACGCGTAATTGCCCACGTAGGCGCGCCAGCCGATCCGTTCCAAGTCCAGCCTGTCGGCGCGGAACCCGAAGTCGCACACCATGTTCACCGCCTGAGTCATCAGGCCGCGCGACCGCTGCGCGGGAATGAGCCAGAACCCGATCTCGGCCGAACTCTCGTCGCGTCGGCCGAGGCTGATCGTGCCGACGACCGGCCCATCGGGGTGCAGCCGCACCGCCCAGATCGGGCTGCGCGACGACCAGCCGGGAACGACCATGTCCTCGATGAAGGACACGGCGTTTTCCCGCACATAGGGCACCGGGACGGTCACCCATTCCCCGATGGACGGCTCCTGGCAGCATTCGGTGATGGTGTCTACGTCGTCCATCGTCGGCGCCGACAGCCAGATCATTCCGTTCGACAGCACGTGATGGTCCATTGGGCCATGCTGTCACGGACCGGCCCGCCGGATCATCCGGTTTGTCCATCACCCAATGCTCGGATACCGCGCGGAAACGTGCCACCGCCGGACCGTAGACTTCCCGGTGATGGTTGCCGCGCTGCTTTCCGACCTGTTCGAGTCACATCGGGCGCATTTGCTCTCGGTCGCCTATCGGCTGACGGGCAGCGTCGGCGATGCCGAGGACGCGGTTCAGGAAAGCTGGCTGCGTCTGGCGGGCGCGCACCAGTCCGAGATCGAGGACCTGCGGGCCTGGCTGACCACCGTCGTCAGCCGGATCTGCCTGGACCGTTTGCGGAGTGCGGCGGCGCGCCGGGAAAGCTACGTCGGCCAGTGGCTGCCGGAACCCGTGGTCACCGCCCGAACGCCGTCGAGTGCGCCCGACCCGCTGGAGGCGGTGGTACGCAAGCAGGAGTGCCGATTCGCGGCGCTGGTCGTGCTGGACACCCTGACGCCGCCGCAGCGGGTGGCCTTCGTGCTGCACGACGGACTTTCGGTGCCGTTCGATGAGATCGCCGACATCCTCGGCATCTCCGCCGACGCCGCACGCCAGCTGGCCGTGCGCGCCCGCAAGGCGGTGGCGCGGACGCCGCAGCCGGTGGCTGATGCCGAGCACGAGGCGGCGGTGCAGCGTTTCCTCACCGCGCTGAGCTCCGGTGACGTTGCCGCCGTTGCGGCGGCGCTGCACCCGGACGCGGTGACGATCGGCGACGCCAACGGCACCACCGCCACCGCGGTGAACGTCCTGCACGGCGCGGATCGGATCGCCCGCTTCTACCTGGGGCTGGTGCGCAAGTACGGACTTCAGGACACGCCGTTGGATTTCGAATTCGCCTCGGTCAACGGGCAATTGGGCCTTGTGGTCGCCGCGCGTCCGGCCGAGGAGGGGCGGGCCGGTTATCCCACCCGGGTTGTCGGTTTCACCGTGTGTGACGGATTGGTCTGGGGCACTTACGATCTGGCGAATCCAGCCAAGCTGGGCGGGATTCGGCTGGGTTGAGCGCCAGCCGTCTGTCGCCAGCCGCGCGTCGGCTGAGGCGGATGCGAGCTGGAGGCGACACCGACTCCGGGTTTACCGGTCGCGGCGCCCGGCCCGGTGTCGCCGAACTTATCGACCAGGTTCGTGACCAGTCGCGCAGCAAATGCCCCGCAAGGAACGCAGTACTTGTCCGCCGACGGGCAGATCCGGGAAGGAATCTGTAAATATTCCGTTTCGGGATTGCCCGCGAGCTTGTGGGCTAGAACATGGCGAGGCTTTTGCCATTGGAGCAACGAACAATTCTGCAGGTGAATGGCCTGGTCAGCACCTTAGATGATGACAGCTATCCTTTGGCAACAAGACCCGCCTCTGGACTACTCTCCGGGTATGCCCTCGCAACCCCAGACCGTGGCCCGCCTGCGTCCCTTCGCCTCCACGATCTTCGCCGAGATGACCGAGCTCGCCGTCCGCCACGACGCGGTGAACCTGGGCCAGGGATTTCCCGACACCGACGGGCCCGCGAGCATGCTGGAGGTGGCTCGCCGCGCCATCGCCGACGGCCTCAACCAGTACCCGCCAGGGCGTGGCGTGCCGGTGCTGCGTCAAGCCGTCGCCGACGACCGCGCCCGGCGCTACGGGACCAGCTACGACCCGGAGGCGCAGGTACTGGTGACGGTGGGCGCGACGGAGGCGATCAGCGCCGCGGTGCTCGGCCTGGTCGAGCCCGGTCAGGAAGTCGTGCTGATCGAGCCGTACTACGACTCGTACGCCGCCGCGGTGGCGCTGGCCGGTGCACGTCGGCGCACGGCCCGACTGGTGGCCGACGGCGACCGGTTCGTCCTCGACCTGGACAGTCTGCGCGCCGCGATCACCCCGGCGACCCGGATGCTGATCGTCAACTCGCCACACAATCCGACCGGCACGGTGCTCGGGCGCCCGGATCTGCAAGCGATCGCCGAGATCGCCTGTGAGCGTGACATTCTGGTGCTCACCGACGAGGTATACGAGCACCTGGTCTACGACGGCGCCGAGCACATCAGCTTGGCCACCCTGCCGGGCATGGCCGAGCGGACGATCGTGGTGTCCAGTGCGGCAAAGACTTTCAGCGTCACGGGATGGAAGACCGGGTGGGCGTGCGGCCCTGCCGACCTGATCGACGGCGTACTCGCGGCGAAGCAGTTCCTGACTTTCGTGGCGGGCGGTCCGTTTCAGCCCGCGGTCGCGCACGCGATCAACCACGAGCTGGGCTGGGTCGCGAAGTTGCGAGATGCGTTGTCCGAGAAGCGGCTTCGCCTCTCCGCGGCACTGGCCGACACCGGGTTGGGCGTGCAAACCAGCGCAGGCGGGTACTTCGTGTGTGCAGACATCACACCCCTCGGCGCCGCCGACGGTCTGGCGTTCTGCCGGGAACTGCCCAAGCGACTCGGTGTCGCGGCGGTGCCGGTCAGCGTGTTCGCCGACGACACCGCCGCCTGGAACCATCTGGTGCGTTTCACCTTCTGCAAGCGCGATGAAACGCTGGACGAGGGCGTCCGCCGATTGCGCTTGGGCTGATCGGAAAACCTTGCCGTGAACTGTCAGGTTTTGCTGGCAACGTGCTCGGCATGGCTACCCAGTACTACACGGCGACCAGTTTGGACGGATTCCTCGCCGACGCGGACAACTCGCTCTCCTGGCTGTTCGAGGTGGACGGAGCGGAGCAGGCGCAAGCAGGCATCGCCGGCTTCCTAGCGCAGGTCGGCGCCATGTGCATGGGCGCGACCACCTACGAGTGGATCGTGGCCAACGAGCCACCGGAGAACTGGCGCAGGTACTACGGCGACCTCCCGTGCTGGGTGTTCACCCACCGCGATCTCCCCGTCATCCCCGACGCGAACCTCCGATTCGTCTCCGGCTCCGTCGAGCCCGTGCACCGCGAGATGGCCGCGGCTGCGGGCGATCGCAGTATCTGGATCGTCGGCGGCGGCGATCTGGCCGGTCAGTTCGCCGACGCCGGGCTGCTCGACGAGATCGTCGCCAGCGTCGTTCCGGTGACTCTCGGAGCGGGCGCGCCCCTGCTGCCTCGGCGCATCTTGTCTGCTCGGATGCGGCTCACGAAGGTCGAACAGGCAGGACAGTTCGCCGAACTGCACTACGACCTCAGCACTGGAGCACGGACCTGAGTGTCGACCACGGGAAGCTTCGGCGGTCGGCACCCTCTTCCGATCGCGCAGTTGAGTTGGGGCAGATCGGGGCACAATCCGTCATCTTCGGTGGCTGCGCTGACGTGCGCTGCCTCACCTTCTGCTGATGAGGGGCGGGGAGTGTGACATGCTTGTCGGTGAGCACGAGCTGTTGAAGTGATCGCTCGGCTTGCTACAGAAAGCAATACAAAGTAAATGACGCAAGGCATTGTGAAGTGGTTTAACGGCGAAAAGGGCTTCGGGTTCATCGCGCAAGACGCTGGCGGTCCCGACGTTTTCGTTCACTACTCCGAGATTTCCGGCTCCGGGTTCAAGTCCCTCGACGAGGGGCAGCGTGTCGAGTTCGAGGTCGGCCAGGGCCAGAAGGGTCCGCAGGCCCAGAGCGTCCGCGCCATCTAGGAGCTGACAAACCGGAAACCCGCGCCACGGCGCGGGTTTCTTGCTTTTCCAGGCCGGCTGGCACCGAAGCCTCGAACTCGACGCCCAGCTCTCGCGACGAGATCCACCCGCACCGGACCCCGGACAGCTGAACTTCAACAGTCGCCGCACCGGGTGCCGAGTTCGGCCCACACCTTTTGCCGCCGCCGTGGGTCAGGCGGGCGTGGGACGGGTGCGGTCGGTAGCCAGCAGGGCGGCGATGGTGCCGAGCATCGTGCCGGTGATGTAGCGCTGCGTGCGCAGCCACAGGGGGCGCTTGGTGAGGAAGGTCGCGAGGCCGCCCGCGCCCAGGACGATCAATCCGTTCACGGTGAGCGCCACCCCGATCTGCACCGACCCCAGGCACAGGCTCTGCAACCACACCTTGCCGTGCTCCGGCGTCACGAACTGCGGAATCAACGCCATGTACATGATCGCGATCTTCGGATTCAGCAGATTGGTGACCAGCCCCATCGTGAACAGCCGTCGCGTCGGATCGGCGGACAGCGCCGCGGGCGCGAACACAGAAACCCCACCCGGCCGCAGCGCCTGCCACGCCAACCACCCCAGATAAGCGGCCCCAGCCAGCTTCACCCCCAGATACAGCCCCGGCACCACCGCGAACACAGCCGTGATCCCGGCGGTCGCCGCCGCCAGATATACCCCGAACCCAGCCGCCACCCCACTCAACGACACCAGCCCGGCCCGCCGCCCCTGCGACACCGTCCGCGACACCAGATACATCATGTTCGGCCCCGGCGTGAGCACCATCCCCAACGCCGCCACCGCAACCCCGGCCACCGCCGCCATCTCGATCATGCCCCCGATCCTCACCTGTCCCGTTCCCCGCCGTCGCGGTCCAGTTGACGGTTGCTGGTCGTGGTCCTAGAAGGAATCGACGGGTGGTCCTGCTGACCGTTTTCCGTAAAACTCGGATGCGGGAAGCTGCGGAGGTTGAGCGGGCAAAGGCTCTCCGCAAGGTGTGCGAGGCCGAGCATGACCACGCCCGAGCTAGTTTCGATAGAAAGGTAACCGGCGATGGCTGACCACAAGTCCATGGATGAGCTGAGGCGGGAGCGAGCCGATCGTTCTGATTTCAACGCCGCCGAGTACAACGCTGGCCGCGAAGAGGCTCGACTGGCAATCGAATTCGCCAACGCTATTCGGGAACGTCGCTTGGAACTCGGACTCACGCAGACGCAGTTGGCCGAGCGTGCCGGGCTGCGGCAGCGGGATGTTTCGCGGCTGGAATCCGGCGGCGGCACGCCCACCATCGACATGCTCGAAAGGCTGGCTCATGCACTGGAGTTACGGTTTGTCGCCCGGTTCGAAAAGAACGACGCGGACTGACAGGTTGGCTTGAGCAGCACGAAGGTCCGGCCTCGTTGCGGTTCATGTTATGCCGCAAGTAGCGTTCGTGCCCGTTCGTTGAAGTCCGCGACCAGGGGATGCGCTCCGAACGTCATCATGCGCTGCTGCACGTCGCGGACGGCTTCCACCGAGCGCGAGGACTTGACCCTGCGGGAGAGGTCCAGCATTCGCACCCCAGCGGCGTGGGCAGCTTCGAGGTCCCGCTTCTGCATGTGTGTGACTGCCAAGGCGGCATGAGACAGTGCCCCGCGCCGCGCACGGTTCTGTGTACGGGCGTAGGCGATGGACCGGCGTGCATGTGGTTCGGCTTCGTCCGGCTGTTCGAGATCACGAAAGGCGTTCGCCCACTCGCCGCAGATGTACGCCTGATCGATGAACCGCGCCCACTCGGGTTCTCGGTCGGGTTCGATGCGGGCGAATGCACTTTCCGCCGCGTTGATCGCATGCGCGGTGCCCACTTTGTCGCCTATGACTGCAAGAGAGCGAGCTTCGAGGGTCCACAGATCCGTCAGACAGGCGGGCGCGTTCACCTTCGACAAACCTTGCCGACCCGCCTGGGCAAGCCGTCGCCCTTCATGCGGATGCCCGAGCAGCGTCGCCTGGTCGGCCATGCCTGCGAGCACGTGAGCCCCGAGCGCGGGGTCCCGCGACTCCTCCGCCAGGCGAAGCGCCTGGATGAGATATCGCTGGGCGGCACCGTGCTCGCCGTTGTCGAACGCCATCCACCCAAGCAGATAAGTCTGTTCGGCTGCCGCGCCATACAACGCCGAACGGACTTCCTCGGCGTGCGTTCGCCGCAGCAGCGGGTACACATGCTCGTTCATGTACGCCGCCAATACGAGACGACCTGAGCCGCCTCCTTGGAAGATGTCCATCTCTTGGAACGTGCTGAACATGTTCTTCACGGCGGTGACATCCTCGAGACCCACACGTTGCCGTTCATCGGGAAACTGGTCGAGTGTGTTGAGCAGCCAGTCTCGAGACGGTCCGATTGCCGCGACGGCCGCGAAGGGCGCTGTGGTCAGGAATTTCCTACGATCCACGTCTGCTCTCCCAAGGTCTGCGACTGCTTCCACCGTCTCTGTCCACGATGGGTGGTAGACGAGTGCGCGGTCAACGGTCGACGCGTCGCGTAGACCGAGGTCGTATGTCGTCACACGGTAGCCGAAACGCGCGGAGAACAGGTCAGCGAGAATCGCCGGAACCGGTGGGCGGGGCTGCTCTCCCTCGTCCACCCAGCGGCGCACGCTCGACGTGTCCGGCCTGATCTGGGGTTCGCCCCATTCGATCGCCAGGGCACGCACGCGGCGCGCCAGTTCTCCACGGCTCCAACCCGACCGGGTCAGCCACTCGGAAAGGTGCATGTTCGGACTGTCCATCAGACCTGCCATTTCGTCACCCGAAGCGGTCGATCCACCACCTTTCAACACCCGCTGCGACCTTACTCTCGGCAACTCCGCGGTGTGTGCTGAATACGCGTCCGGTCGAGAGGTTCTATCCCATCTCCGGGGACCATTTCAGGGGATAGCGGGGACGGGCGCATCCAAGGCCACCGATACGAGCAGAGGTCTTTCCAATGGACCACATAGCTTTTGGGGACACGCCGCTGTCCCGTGTCAACTACTACCGGCGGGTGTGCGACCTGCCCGCTGTCATCGACCCGCCCTGCATGGGCCGGATCATCATGCGCGCAACGCAAGTGTGGGGGATCATCATGCCCGCCCAACTCGGCGCGGCGGTCAGAAACCATATGCGACATCAGCATTCGCTGATCGGACCGATCATGTCGCATCCGCGGTCGAAGCGGTGGACCATCCTCACCCGACCTGACCTGCCCGACGAGGTGCGACTGTTCGCCGAGTTGTATCGGCTGAACGTGTCGATCGTGCGGACCGGAGGAACGATCGCGCTACCGAGCCCGGACCACCGATCCGCGCACCTGCGGCTGTGGGTCGAAGCACCCAACTGCCCGTTCCGCCACTCGGGTCTGGTCGTGGTCGACGCCATCCGAGCGTGCGCCGGACCCGGCAAGCCCCCGAGGGCGGCGGCGCATGTCTGAATCCGAACTGCCCAGGTCGCTGCGGTTGTCGGAGTGCATCGGCGCTGTCTTCAAGAACGCGACCGACACGCTGATGTACGTGGGCTATCCACAGTGCCGTCGCATCGCACCGGTACACGATGACGTGATCAGCGAACACAGAGGCGTATCCGGTCGCGAATGCTCTACCGCCGGGCTCCGCGTGGTCGATGACAGATCCGATTTCGTGATCGGCAGCAGCCGGTGACCGGCAGCGGTGAACCTACAGACGCGAACACGTCCCCACGTCCTACCGAGGTCGATGTCCGCCTCAGCCTGTTCTGGCACGGCCTGCACCTCGAATTCGCCGCCTGCGCCACGGCTGCACACGCATTCGTCAAGGAGTGGAGGGCGGCCCACTACGGCGACGCGGTGGAAGTCTTTCCGGACGGTGCGGAGGGCCTTCCTCGCCTCCCATGCGAACGCCTCTACCTCGAGTCATGATCGGAGAAACGCCTCCGGAATCGGCCGCTTCGGCGAGAGCGTGGCGCCGATCGGGATCTGTCGCTCCGAGTGGGTGCTTTGGCCAACCGGGGCTGCCGGTCAGCTCTGCGTCAATTCCAGATACGATTCCCATGGACGGTCCGGTGGCTGAACGGACTGGAACCGGGAATCCGGCGCGAGTATGTCGCCACTGAATACGCCGATGAAGAGTTCGGACCCCTGCTTGGTGCGAATCACTTGCGTAGGAGTGGAGCCCGTGACGAAGATATAGAAGTTATCGACGGGATAGTCGAACTTGAAGCTGCCAAGGTTGGACCAGCAGTATCCGGGGGTTCCTGCCACCGAGTTCAGCCACTCCGCTGGAACGCCGGACAACGCCATGACAACGCGATCCCACTGACTAGCCCACCCCGCGGCTTCCGTCAGCATTCGCAGCGAATATGTTCCAGGCTGCGCAGCCCGGTCACTGATGGCGCGTTGTAACCCGTAGGAAGAGCCCAGAGGCTCGGCCCGCGACTCCAGGTCGAAGGTCGCCGAGCATTGCGCATCAGCGGTACTACGGTCATCCGATGGCGAGCATGCCGTACTGGCCAGCAAGCAGCCTGTTACGGCCATGATCTGAAGAAGACCGCGCACGGGATCACCGACCTGCCGGAAGCGGAATGTCAACAGGCGCAGGGTGCCCGTTCCTATCCACGTCTACCTGGTTGCTCCATGCGACCTGGCCTTTCTGGTCGAGCACGATCGCACCGCCATCCTGGATTCGTTGATAGATCAATCGCTGTAGCTCTTGCGGCGAGGCATTCGGATTGTCGATGGCAATCTGTCGTCCAATCGAGTTGTTGTGCAGGTCCATCGCTTCTCGCGTCGGGGGGTTCGCGCCCAGTCCTTCGTGCGCGGTGCCGTAATTCTCGGTCCACTCTGCGCCGTATCGCTGCGTCATGAGCGCATTCCAGTACATGTGCCGGAACGCATCGCCATGGCCGTCGTTGAGCGCGTTCTCGCTCGGATTCGTATAAGTCTTCTTGGCGGCGTCCTCGGCTTGGGCTTTGATCTCGAAGAAGTCCGTGATCTCACTGATCGCGTTGGTTCCTGGCCGGGCCATCCGTGATGACAGGAGCGCTATCTCCTCAGGTGTCATCAGGATCGGTTGGAAATCGGGATGGACGGCACGGATGCGATCGAGGACGAAGCCGGATGGCCATAACGTGGCCGGCGCACTTGACGGGGCGGTCTGGAATTTCGTGAGGACCTCGGCGAGAACTGGGTCCTGCGGCATTTTGGTAGCTCCGCGCTGCGTTTCCGGTGACAGATCCTCCAGCAGCCGCTTGATCTTCTCCGCGCCTTCCAGATCGGTTTGCTGGATGGCTGTCAACGCAGCCCGAAGCTGTGTTGTCAGGTAGAGCTCAAGCCCTTCTTTTTCTACGAGGCCGGTGGGACCGTATTTCATGAGGACCTCGGCGTTGGACATCCTGGAGTCCACTCCGCCGTTGTCTCTGACGAAGAAATCAAACTTGGCAGACTCTGCTTCGGCCTTCTTGTCCTTGATCACATCGATGTAGCCGACGATCGCATCGATCTGAAGGTAAACCTCGTGTTGGATGTCGATGAGGACCTGCTTTGTCCGCCGAGCATGGTCCCGGTCCTGAGCCGCCCGGTTGCGAGCGGAATCGGCGACAGATCCCTTGAAATAGGTATATGACATGTCGATGCGTGATGCCGCTTGGTGGGTCTGCTCATCGATCCGCAGCGCTGCGTCCTTGAATACGTTGGCAATGGCGATTGTGGCGCGTGGATCCCAGGCTAGGACCTTCGGCACCGTCAGAGGCGTCGTGTAGCTTCCACCGCTCATCGCTGACCTGCCTCCCGAAGAGCGGTGGCCCAGAGCTGGTCACGGTTCACAAATTCGACTACGGCAGTGTCTGTGACATCGGCGAAGTCGATCAGCCGTTTCGTGTGGTAGTCCACCACGTTGTTCAGTGCCCTAGCGATCTGGTCGACAGAGTCTGCGACCTGGGAATCTTGCATCATCCCGACGGCGACGACGCCGCTCGCCAGCGGTATCAACTGTCGTATGGTGTCGGCGTGGCCGCGTACTATCCCCGCCATCTCGCGAGTCTTGTCCGGATCAAGTTCGAGTTCGCTCACCGCGGCCCCCCGTCCATTGGCAGATTTGTCGTTATGCTACTGGCCCAGCCAGCCAACGGCCAGTGCGGCCGGGCGGAGGTCCCCTGATTGTCGCTGTAGGTAAATGCCAACCAGCGCAACAACTCTGCCCACCCAATTTTTCTGCGGCCCGCGCCGGGGGCTACTGGGAATAGCGGTCACTATCCGGTGGTCCTCGACCGCGGCCAGACAACGACAGTGGCGTGTTCGGTTCGCTGTCTCTCCCTCGCACCGTCACGGTTGCTGGTCGTCGGGGAAGACATCGCACCCTTCCGTTGTTGCACCTGATCGCTGCCATCCTCCCGCACCGCGGATAAGGGCCCGGTAACCTGCGGGGTTGTCGGGGGCATCGGGGAGAATGGCGGGGAATCGAATACGAGGAGGGACTGTGACCGACGGTCCGCTGATTGTGCAGAGTGACAAAACGCTGCTGTTGGAGGTCGACCACGAGTTGGCCGATGCGGCGCGGCAGGCGATCGCGCCGTTCGCCGAGTTGGAGCGGGCGCCGGAGCATGTGCATACCTATCGGGTGACGCCGCTGGCGCTGTGGAACGCGCGGGCGGCGGGGCACGATGCCGAGCAGGTGGTGGACGCCCTGGTCAGTTTCTCTCGGTACGCGGTGCCGCAGCCGTTGCTCGTCGACGTGGTCGACACCATGGCGCGCTACGGCAGGTTGCAGCTGGTCAAGCATCCCGCGCACGGGCTGACGCTGGTCAGCCTGGATCGCGCGGTGCTGGAGGAGGTTCTCCGGCACAAGAAGATCGCGCCGATGCTCGGCGCGCGGATCGACGACGACGTCGTGGTGGTGCATCCGTCCGAGCGCGGCCGGATCAAGCAGATGCTGCTGAAGATCGGCTGGCCCGCCGAGGACCTCGCGGGCTACGTCGACGGGGAGGCGCACCCCATCGAGCTCGACTACGTGACCGGCGGCTGGCACCTGCGCGACTACCAGCAGATGGCCGCCGACTCGTTCTGGGCGGGCGGGTCCGGCGTAGTGGTGCTGCCCTGTGGAGCGGGCAAGACGATGGTCGGCGCCGCCGCGATGGCCAAGGCGAAGGCCACCACGCTGATCCTGGTCACCAACACGGTGGCGGGCCGGCAGTGGCGCCGCGAACTGCTCGCGCGCACCTCGCTCACCGAGGAAGAGATCGGCGAGTACTCCGGCGAACGCAAGGAGATCCGCCCGGTCACCATCGCCACTTACCAGGTGATCACCCGTCGCACCAAAGGCGAGTACAAGCATCTGGAACTGTTCGACAGCCGCGATTGGGGCCTGGTCATCTACGACGAGGTCCACCTGCTGCCCGCGCCGGTCTTCCGGATGACCGCCGATCTCCAGTCCCGCCGCCGCCTCGGCTTGACCGCGACCTTGGTCCGCGAGGACGGCCGCGAAGGCGACGTGTTCTCGCTGATCGGCCCGAAGCGCTACGACGCGCCGTGGAAGGACATCGAGGCCCAGGGGTGGATCGCCCCTGCCGAGTGCATCGAGGTCCGGGTCACGCTGACCGATGCCGAACGGATGGCGTACGCGACCGCCGAGCCGGAGGAGCGCTACAAGCTGTGCTCCACCGCGCACACCAAAATCGCCGTGGTCGAATCGATTCTGGCCCAGCACCAGGACGCGCCGAGCCTGGTCATCGGCGCCTACCTGGAACAGCTGGACGTACTCGGCGCCGAGCTCAACGCCCCGGTGATCCAGGGTTCGACGAAAACCAGAGAACGCGAAGAACTCTTCGACGCGTTTCGCCGCGGGGAGATCCCGGTGCTCGTAGTGAGCAAGGTCGCGAACTTCTCCATCGATTTGCCGGAAGCCTCGGTAGCCGTCCAGGTCTCGGGCACCTTCGGTTCGCGCCAGGAGGAGGCGCAGCGCCTCGGCCGGTTGTTGCGGCCGAAGCACGACCGCGGCCAGGCCCATTTCTACTCGGTGGTCGCGCGCGACACCCTCGATGCCGAATACGCCGCGCATCGTCAGCGGTTTCTCGCCGAGCAGGGGTATGCCTATCGCATCACAGATGCCGACGACTTGCTCGGCCCGGCCATCGGATAAGCGGAGGCAATCCCTCCGCAAGCTGTGCTAGGAATGAGGGCGTGCGACGCTTCGAATTCGCGGTGGACCGCAGGCATGCCCACGCGGTCAACGAAGTATTCGCCGACCTTCGCCGCCTGCGTCTCATGGCGACCGCCGCCGCGGTGGTCGCGGCAGCCGGAACGGCGTTCCTGATCTGGCTGAACCACAGCTGGGCGTACCTGCTCGCGGTCGCTTTCGCGCTCGGTGCGGTGACCGCGCTGTGGGTGGCGCTGTGGACGCCGCGGCATTCCAGCATCGACAAGCTCTACGCGGACGGCGAGCTGGTCCCCGCGGTGGTTTCGGAAACCTATCCCTCCGGCGTGGTGCTGCTCGCCTTGGTCGACGTGTCGACGCCGGAGGCGGCCGATCCGCGCTACGCCCTGGTGACCAGGAAGGTCCGCACGCTGCCCGGCCACCAAGCCAAGGCGGGTGAGCGGGTGCCGTCGGTCGCGGTGCGCACCGACCGGGCACCGCGGCAGGTGGGCGAGCGCTGGCAGTCGGTGAGCGCCATGCCGATCGCCTGGGGCACCACCGACGGCTCGGTCATCGAGCGCGCCCGCGCCGCGATCAGCGAGGTCGAGTGGCGGCTGCTCACCGATAACCTCGCGCTCGCCGACAAGGTGCGCCGCACCGCCACGAAAAGACTGCTCCTCGATCCGCACCAGCTGCCCGGCGAGCTCGGTTCCTGAATCCGGCTGCGAAGCCCAGTTTTTGCCCTTGCGCGGGCGCATACACTCGGGAGATGGTCCCAGCGTCCAATTTGCTGGCGTTCGTCGCCGCCGCGGTCGTCATCATCGTCGTGCCGGGTCCCGGTGTGCTGTTCACTGTCGGTCGCGCGCTCACCCTCGGTCGGCGTGCGGCGCTGTTCTCGGTGCTCGGGCACGCCGCGGGTGTCTACGTCGCGTTGGTCCTGGTCGCGATCGGGCTGGGCACACTGCTCACGGCGTCGGCGCTGGCACTCACCGTGGTCAAGTTCGCTGGCGCGCTGTATCTGATGTACCTGGGAATCCAGGCAATTCGCCAGCGTGGGGCCTTGCGCGCGGCATTGGGTGCACCGATCGAACCGACGCCCCATGCGCGAGTGCTGCGTCAGAGCGCGATCGTCGGGCTCACCAATCCCAAGGCGATCGTCTTCTTCTCCGCCGTGCTGCCGCACTTCGCCGACCCGGCCGGTGGCTCGTTGCCGTGGCAATTCCTGCTTCTCGGCACCGTCTTCCTCGCCATCGCGCTGGTTTCCGACAGCGCATGGGCGCTGCTGGCCGCCTCGGCCCGATCCTGGTTCGCCCGGTCGCCACGCAGGCTGGAGGCGGTGGGCGGCGCGGGCGGCGTGATGATCTTCGGTGTCGGCGCGTCCGTGGCGCTGACCGGCAGCGGTGACTGAAGCGGCTACCATCCTGCGAGGTCGGTGCATCGGCGCCGAAAGAGGCGGGGTTGAGAGGGGTGGTCGTTCGTATGAGGTTGTCCGGCTGGATGTGCGCCGCGGTCGCCTGCGCGTTCGTCGCCGTATGGTCGGCGCCCGCGAACGCCGACCCGCTCGCGGACCCGCTGGTCGGCGCACCCGGCTTGGGCGATCCTTACTACCCGCTGGACGGCAACGGCGGCTACGACGTCCAGCATTACGACGTCGGCATCGACTATGACCCGCCGAGCCGCCGGCTCACCGGAACCACCGAGATCTCCGCCACCGCCACCCAGGCATTGCGCAGGTTCAACCTCGACTTCGCGGGGCCGGCGGTGCGCATGGTGTCGGTGAACCACCTGCCTGCCGCGTTCGACCGCAACGGTGAGCACGAATTGACCGTGACGCCGACGCTTCCGTTGCTGCCCGGTCTGCCGTTCGTCGTCACCGTCGACTACGCGGGTCCCGCTGTGGACGCCGGGGGTGAAGGATGGACTTTCGCTCCCAGCGGCGGCGCGTTCGTCGCGGGCGAACCGCACTCCGCCACCAGTTGGTATCCGCTCAACGACACCCCACTGGACAAGGCGACGTTCGAACTACATGCCACCGTTCCCGCGGAATGGGAGGTGGTGTCCAACGGTCTGCCAACCGAGAATGTGCTGCGCGGTGACAAGCGGGTGGTCGGCTGGGCGACCACCAAACCTGTGCTCGGCTATCTGACCACGGTCGCGATCGACAAGTTCGACTACCTGGAGCAGCGGCGCGCCAACGGCACCCCGCTGGTCAGCGCGTTCGCCCCGAACGCGAAAAGCCACCACCGCGAGACCGAGCAGCGCCTGCCGGAGATCCTCGACTTCACCGAAAACCTCTACGGCCCATACCCCTTCGAGGCCTCTGGCGGAATCTACCTGGACGCCGATATCGAGTACTCGCTGGAGACCCAGACGCGCCCCCTCTACGCGCCCAAGACCAATCTGCAGACCGTCGTGCACGAGATCGCGCACCAATGGTGGGGCAACTGGGTGTCGGTGCGCCACTGGTCGGATATCTGCCTCAACGAGTGCTTCGCCAGCTACACCGCCGACTACCTGTGGCCGGAGCGGATGGAGGGCAAGAACGTCGACGACGACTACCGCGAGACCATCCGCAAGTACCGCGACAGTGCGAAGTTCTGGGCGATTCCGCTGGAAAACCCCGGCGCCGGAAAGGAATTCACCTCGGTGTACTACCGTGGGCCGTTGTTCCTGCACGCACTGCGCAAGCAGATCGGCGACGCGGTGTTCTTCGTCGCCGTCCGCGACTTCCTGGCGGCACACACCTACGGCAACGCCTCCATGCCGGAGTTCCGCGCGTTCATGCAGTCAAGGTCGGCCACGAATCTGACCGGTTTCTTCGACGCGTGGCTCGACCGCACCGAACCGCCGCCGGAGGAATACCTGTTCCCCAGCTCCCCCGCCGCTCCGGGGCTTTAGGCTCCCCCGCCTCTCCGGGTATTGAGGCCGTACCAGTCGGTGACGCGGGATTTGCGTTCAGGTCCTGCGTCGGGTGTCGCTCGGGTTTGGGCGTTCCCGGTGAGTTACCCATGTGCTTCTGAGATCACGTGTTGCGTTGCGTGATCGGGAGTGTGTGGCGTGATCGGGAGTGTGTGGCGATCAGTGGTTGCGTTGCCGAGTCCCGAAGCAGTGGTGTCACTTGCCGTCGACGCGCTGACGGGCCTTCGTCACCCGGCGTTCGGCCCGGTCCAACTGGCGTTGTGCGATGTGCAGGTTTTCTTTCGCGGACCGCTCGGCAGACTTGCGGAACTGTCGTTGCTCTTCGGCCCGGGTGAGTTCGTCGCGCAATGCTGCGACGCGCGCGTCTACGTCGGACAGTTCCTGTGCCGCGTCATCGAGTGCTTCCTGGGCCGAATCCCGTTCCGCGCGCGCGGATTCGAGTGCTTCCTGCGCGTCATCCAGCTCGCGGCGCGCACTGTCGTCCGCCGCCGCTCCCGCTGCCCGCTGCGGCGTCGCTGGTTCGGGCGCCGCGCGCAGATTCGGTCCGCTCGGTCCGAAGCCTTCGTAGCTCGCCGCCGTGGCGAGCGTTCCCGTGCGCACTTGCTCGGCGACGTCCGGTTCGGCGAGTGCCGCCGTCAGCGTCTGGCCGACCTCCCGCACGACGCCCTCGCCCACCGGGTGTCCGTGCTCGGCGGCCAGCGCGCCCGCCTTCTTGGCCAGCGCGTTGACCAGCTGCTGCCGCTGCGCGGTCAGGCTGCGCAGCTGTTCGGCGGACAGCTCCCGCTGCGCGGCGGCCAGCGCCGCGCCCAGCCGCAGCAGGGCTTCCACGTCGTCGGGCGCTGCGCGGGCGAGCAGGTTCGCCGTCCACGCGGCAAGGGTGGGCTTGCGCAGTTTGCCGATTGCGGTCGCGAGCTGCTTGTCGCCCGCCTTCTTGGCTGCGTCGACCCGGTCCGCACGCGCGGCGACGAACTCCGCGGGAGCCAGCCCGTACAGGTCGTTCGCGACGTCCTGAACCGTCATACCGACCAAGCGTAACGACTCGATCTCCGGCAGCGACACAAACCACATGCTGGACAAGGGTCCAGTCGAGGAAATGCGAAAGGCGTTGCTAGTGAACTACTCTGCGTTCCAACTGCTCGGCCGTCTGGTCCCCACCATCATCGGTCTGTCGCTCCTGGGCCTCCTCGGGCTGCACATGTAGGGGGGACACACCACCACTCAGGGACCACTGACTCCGCCACGCACTCCTGATCGCGCCACGCAACAGCTGATCTCAGAAGCACATGGGTAACTCACCGGGAACCCCCAAAATCCGCGAGGCACCCAACGCAGGACCTGAACGCAAAATCCCGCATCACACGACTGGTACGGTCTAAAGACACGGAGAGGCGGGACAGCACCCGACGCAGGACCTGAACGCAAACCCGTGTCACCCAACTAGTACGGCCTCAATACCCGGAGAGGCGGACAGAGTATCCTCACCCGCGTTCACGACCCCGTGAACGTGTTCGGTGAGAGAAGGTTTACAGGTGATGGTTCCAGGAGCGAGGCTGCTGGCACGGGTTGTGCTCGCCCTCGTGGCGGTGGCCGCGGTGGTGGTCACGGTGGCCGGATGTTCGTTGATCGGTGACGCGGGCAAATCGGACACGGCCAAGGCGAAGGTCGGCGACTGCATCAACGTCATCGAGGGCTCGGCGGTGGATTCCAAGACCGAGCCGGTCGACTGCTCGTCGGACAAGGCCGTGTACAAGGTCGCGCAGTCCTACGACAAGAAGACCGACTGCGCCTCCGATTACACGTCCTACGAGGAGACCCTGAGCGGCGGCACCACCGCGTTCCTGTGCCTGGCGCCGAACTTCAAGGAAGGCCGCTGCTACAACGAGAGCAGCGCGACCGGATACAAGCAGGTCGACTGCACTTCGTCGGAAGCGACGTTCCGGGTGGTGAAGCGGATCGACGGTCAGGCCGACGAACTGCTGTGCAGCGAGGACGCCGACGGCTTCCGGCTCATCGAGAGCGACCCCAAGGCCACCTTCTGCACGGCCAAGCCGAAGAACTGATCACTCCAGCAGGGCAACCGACGCGATCCGGTGCAGGGTGAAGTGCCGGACCGCGCCGGTCACCGGGTCCAGTGCGTCCAACTGCCCGTTGCCCACCTTCAACGGCTCCACCACGCGCTGCGTGGCGACCCCCTGGGCGTCGACGTAGCCGATGTTCACCGATCGACGCACCCGCGCCGCCAGCTGGAGCAGGGCCAGGGTCGCCGCGGTATTGGTCCGGGTGCCGTCCGGCCGCACCGAGTGACCCGAGCGTGCGCTCGCGGCGCGTTCGCCCGCACGCAGCTCCGCGACCAGCAACTCCAGTTGCTCGGCGCTGGGGGGCGTCGGGCGATACGGCTGGCGCGCGGCAGGCCGCACCGCTATCCGTGCGCCCCGCGGGCGCAGATCGACGATCGCGCCCGACGAATCCTCACCGGCGGGCGCGAAACCGGCCGCCCGCAGCTGTTCCAGCACTTCGCCCAGCGGCGCCTGGGCGATGGCGACGGTCGGCGCGATGGACCGCAACGCCAGCATGCTCGCCACCGGCGCGGAAAGCACCTGTGCGAGCAGCGCCGGGTCGTCGGTGCGGAGGAACGACTGCGCCATACCCGCACGCAGCTGACCATGCCGCCGCGCCACGTCATCGATCAGATAGGTGAGTCCCTGCGGGATAGGCGTCCGGGAATGCTTGGCGAACAAGGCGTGTAGCTCGGCCGCGGTCAACCCGGCGTCGAGGGCGCGGCGTGCCGAGGACTCGCTGATCCGATACACCGTTGCGGCGCCGGCCGATTCGACATCGGCGACGAGAGCGATGCGATGCTGCAGGTCCGTCGTCAGCGGGCCGGGGGCGATCACCGTCAGATCCGCCTGGACCAGCACGTGATCGACCGGTTCCGGCAGCGCCGCCTCCATCTCCGCCTCGGCGTCGGTCACGCTGGTCGCCGCACCGTGCAGCAGCGCCCGCGCCGGTGAGCCGAGCGCGCCGCGGCCGACGAAGCCGAGCGCGGCCGCCTCGGCAAGGGTCTGCTCGACCACCTCCGGCCGGAAGTTGCGGCGCCTGCGCGGCTGTAGCCATGCCAGCACCCGGCCGATATCCGCCGGGTCCAGCATGGTGCCGGATGGATGCTCCGCGAGCAGGCCGAGGATCGCGTGCCGGTCGCGCGGTGCGTGCGGGGTGCGCAGCTCCAGCGACAGTGCCGCCAGCGGCTTGTCATTGGCATCGCGCATACCGATCATCCACGGCATCCGGTCCAATTCCAGCCAAGTGAGCGCGAGGGTGGCCCAGCGTCGCGCGGGCGGGGATTCCAGCCAGGCGTCCACAGTGGGGGTCGGCGCCCAGAACTCGTCGGTCGAGTCGAAGTCCGGCGGCGGGTCCGGCAAACCCTTCTCGAGCAGTTTCGCCGCCGCCAGGAGTTCGACCAGCAAACCTGCCCTCGGCTCGTCGACACCGGTCTGCTTGGCGATGCGGCGCAGCTCCCGCACGCCGAGCCCGCCTGCGCGCAGGGTCGGGGCGGGAGCCTGGCCGAGCACTTCCAGCACGCCCGCGCAGTGCCGCAGCAGCTCGCCCGCCTCGCCCGCCGTGACGGCGTTGACCTCGGCGGGCGCCTGTTTGGTCGGGTGCGGCTGCGGTGGGGTCAGCGCGTGCGGGTGCGTGACCGGTTCTCGGCGTAGCACTTGGCCGACGGTGACGGGCAGTTCGACGGTCTCTTCGTCGATCCAGTGCAGCAGCCTCCGTGCCAGCAGCCGCTGGATCGGACGATCGGCAGGAGTGCCCGGTGCGGCGTCTCTGGTGCGTCCGCGTGGGCCGGTTGTGGCCAGCTTGTCCAGCAGGGCCCGTTCGGCGGGAGTGAGCTCGCCGAGCGCGGCGGCAACCTCGGGTTCGGTGAGTGCGTCGGGAATCTCGGTCGCGCTGCCGATCGGCCACGGCAGCGCCTCGGCGGCTGCCGGGATCAGATGCAAGCGCTGCTCGTCATCGAGCCATACCAGCGCGCGAACGGTCAGGCGCTCCAGCGCGTCGTCGATCGCGGCGCGGGGCACCCGTTCGCTCAGCTGCACGTGCAGTTCGTCGCTGCGCAGCGGGCCACCGCTGGTGCGCGTGACGCCGTGCACCGCAAGGGTTTCCAGAATGGCGAATTCGAGCGTGTTCAGGTCCTCGGTGGCACGCAGCACCGACGCGCGCTGTTCGGCGCGGGCGGCGAGCACGGCCATCGAGGAGGGCAGCGGCACGGCCAGGTCGGGCCGAAGCTGCAACAGCGTGACGAGCTGGGCATCACTGCGGCCACCGAGCCATCCGGCGAGGGAGTCGGTCGCGGTCATCCGACCCAGCCTACGACGCCGGGGCCGAGCAAGCGGATCCGTACGCAACCGCTGATCTCAGAAGCACATGGGTAACTCGCCGGGAACGCCCAAAATCCGCGAGGCACCCAACGCAGGACCTGAACGCAATCCTGTATCGCCTGACTAGTACGGCCTGAAGACCCGGAGAGGCGGGACAGCACCTAACGCGGGACCTGAACCCGAATCCCGTGTCACCTGACTAGTACGGCCTAAAGGCCCGGAGAGGCGGGGGAGCGAGGCGGGGGAGCGAGGCGGGGGAGCTAGCATGGGGCCGTGGTGAACAAATCGAAGAAACCCTACGTCGACAACGGCTGGCCGAAGGTCGCCGACGGTGACCACGCAGTCACCGAGCTCTCCTCGGCCCGCTCCGGTGGGCTCTCGCCCTATGGCGAGGACACCGAGTTTCCGGTCCCCGCCGAGCAGCTGCCCTACATGCACCCGAACACGGTGATCAACCGCTGAGCGCGCCGGAACGTTCTCGACTACCGAGAAGGGCCCCGCATCCTCGTTGATGCGGGGCCCTTCTTCGCGAGTGTCGGGGGTCAGGAAGGGAGCAGACCCTTGTTCGCCTCGTAGAAGTTGACGATCGCGGGGTCGAGCGTGACTCCGCTCGCCTTGGCGGCGTTGACGAAGTCGAGGGCTTCCTTGGGCACCTGAACGCCCTGAGCCTGCACGACCTGGATAGCGCGGTCGACGGCCGAGAAGACCTGCTGAGAGCTGTCTTGCGGCGCGGCCTGGGCGGCCTGCGGGGCAGGGGTCCAGGCCGGGGTTTCGGTGGTGGCGGGCGCGGAGCGCGGCGTGGGCGCGCTGCTCAGGCCCAGCTTGCGCGAGCAGGAGGGCCAAGCGCCCCAGCCCTGCGTGGCGAGGACCTTCTCGGCGACCACGATCTGCTCTTCGCGGGAGGCCTGGTTGGCGGCGGCGGCGTAGTCCTGGCCGCCGTGGGCGCGCCAGGTGCTCGGCGAGAACTGCAGCCCGCCCTGGAAACCGTTGCCTGTGTTGATACCCCAGTTGCCGCCGGCCTCGCACTGAGCGAGTCGATCCCAGTCGGAGTCGGGTGCCGCGCTGGCGTTGCCTGCGAATGCCGCACTGGCAGTGCCGATGATGGCGCCGGTGACGGCAACCTTGGCTACTGTGCGGCCGGTCGAGCTTGGCTTGCGATGGCGTCCACTCATATCGGGTTCGTCTTCCTCTCGGCGCACCTGCGACGTCTTCGTTTGGGGTTCGGACTGAGAGGTCGTCCGTTCCGCCCTCGCCCCTTACGTTTATGTCGGGGTCCGGTACCCGCGGGGCGAGGCTCGGTGCGGCGGGCCGGTGGTTGCCGGGTGTCCCGGCTGGGTAAGACGGTACGACGAACCGCGGGAAAAATCACTATTTGGTAACCGGCGTGTACGGATGGGTCTCGATGCGATCTCGAGCGCGTTGAAATGCCTTGACGCAGCTAGACGAGCCGCAGCGGCGTTGGTTGCGGGCCGTCACCGCTCTGTGACCTTCTCGTAATGTGACGAGGATCACATAACTGAGTCGGTAACGATCGCGCCGGGTAACCGTTGGCTCGCGACGGAGGCGGCACCTCCGGTTCAGCGCGATCTGCGGCCGGAGCGCAATGCGAACACGAGGGCGAGGATGAACCCCAGCGGCGCGAGCAGCGCGCCGAAGTACAGCCACAGCCCCGGCTCACCGTCGGTCAGCATCGGGATGGCGAAGATGACGATGATCGCCAGCAATCCCAGCGCGAACAGGCAGAGCGCGAGCTGCAGCAACCAATCGCCGCGGTGACGCGGCGCGCCACCGGACGGAGTCGGAGTGGAAGAGTTCGTCACGGCTCGACGGTAAAACTGATGTGCTTGCGTTATTCGCGCCGGGGTAGACTCGATGGCAATCGCGTCCCGCAATCGTGCTGGGCGCGTTCTTTTCGCACAAGAAAAGGCCCGGTCGCGGCGCCGCCGCGGGACCGGACCGGCAGACGGATGTGCTCGGGCCGTAGGGGTCCGAGTTTTCGATGATGAACGGGTGAGCGCAGTGCCGACCGGCAGGGTGAAGTGGTACGACGTCGAAAAGGGCTTCGGCTTCCTTTCCCAGGACGAGGGTGAGGACGTCTATGTCCGCTCGTCCGCGCTGCCCGAGGGCGTCGAAGGCCTCAAGCCCGGGCAGCGTGTCGAGTTCGGCATGGCGGCGGGCCGCCGCGGCCCGCAGGCGCTGAGCCTCAAGCTGCTGGAGGCGCCGCCTTCGGTCCGGCAGGGCCAGGAACGCAACGCGCGCAAGGAACCTCCCGCCCGCAGGCACACCGCCGACGAGCTGCACGGCATGGTCGAAGACATGATCACCCTGCTCGAGGCGAAGGTGCAGCCCGACCTGCGCAAGGGCAAGTACCCGGATCGCAAGACCGCGCAGCGCATCTCGGAAGTGGTCCGCGCGGTAGCCCGCGAGCTGGACAGGTAGCTCTGTTTATTTGGCAGCGCCTGCGGCGCTGCGCGAACGGGGAATGCTCGGTCTCGCTTCGCTCGAAAATCGGTGTGGGGCCGTGTGGTTGCGTGGGGCGGGAACCCGCGGTACTGGAGTGGACCGCCCGCCGTAAATCAAAGACTTGGTAGTTCCTGGGCGACAAGGGAATCGACGAGGTCGTTCATCTCCTCGACCAGTGCGGCCGCCCCGCCGCGGTGGGCGAGATTGTGCATTTCGAGGGGATCTTCCTGGCGGTCGTAGAGTTCGTAGTCGAATTCGCTACGTGGTCCAGCTATGTCTCGGGGCGTCGAGTAGCGGGCGAAGCTGTAGCGGGATGTGATCGCGCCGCGCAGACAGTATTTGACGCCTGGTGCTTGGCCACCACTGGATTTGGCGTCGGAGGTGACCAGGATGGCGTCGCGGACAACGCCTGCCGGGCTGGCCAGTAGCGGGGTGAGGTCCTTGCCGACGATCGGACTGATGGCGGAGGCGTCGGTACCGGCCAAGGCGGCCAGAGTGGGCACCAGGTCGACGTGCGAAGTCAGTGCGGCGGCAGTGGTTCCGTGCGTGGCAGGGTTTCTGGGATCGGAGATGACGAGGGGTACCCGGTTGTTCTCGCGATAGATCATCGCCCCCTTCTGCCGTAGTCCGTGTGCGCCACCGAGTTCGCCGTGATCGGCGACCCTGACCACGACTGTTTTGCCCGCGCCGCCGCTGCGGTCCACCGCGTCGAGGACCTGGCCGAGCAACTCGTCCGTGCGGCGCAGCAACTCGAGATACCAATTGCCCCACTGGCGCCACTGCCTGCGCCCCAGGGGCGAGTCGACCTCGTTGGGCATGAGCCCGCCGACGGCCTCGTTCATGGTGCGCCAGACGGTCTGCACCTGTGGTTTGGTCGACAGGTCGGATTGGAAGTTCGGCGGTATGTCGGCGCCGTAATCGGGGACGTCCTCGAGCCGGTAGAAGCGCGGGCAGTACATCATGTCGTGCGGGTTGACCATGCTGACCACGCACAGCCACGGTTCGGGGTCGTTGCCGTGTCGCCGCAGCCACCCGACCGCGTTCTCGACGACGCCCGGATCCTCATGGGTGCCTTCGTTCGGACCGCCACCGGACAGGATGTCGTAGGCCTCGTCGAATCCGTAGGCCGACAGCGCTGTGCTGTCGGCGCCGACGGGTTCGGACAGATGCCATTTCCCGATGTAGGCGGTGCGATAGCCGGACTTCTTCAGCACTGTCCCAAGCGTCGGGATCGCGGTGTCGAGATTCGGGCTCCAGGCGTGCATCGGCTCGAGGGCCGCGGCCATCAGATCGTTGCCGCGCACGTTGTCGGTCATGCCAGTGACCGGAGCCTGCAGCCCGGTGAAGAACGCCGATCGCGCCGGCGAGCACGGGGCCGTCGGCGAATGGTGCATGGCGAACCGTACGCCGGCGGCGTCCAGCCTGGCACGGGCGGGCAGTGTGAAACCCGAGGGCAGAACGACATCCGCACGTTCCTGATCGGTCATCACCACCAGGATGTTGGGCCGCGATGCCGGTGCCGCGGCGGCCTCGGCGCCGAGCGTGCTCCGCAAGACCGGCACGCTGGCGGATGCGGCGGCCAGCATCGCGAGAACCTGACGTCGGTTCGGCGTCGATGGAAGAGCGGACGCGACAGGCTGATCGGGGGTCGAGATGGACATGTCCGGTCCTTTCAGTGGGTGGAACAATCACAGACCACCGTAACTGACGAATCGATTAAATCATTCAAATAGACTTTTCAGCTGGTGAGGGACGCCGCGATACTGTGCAGGCATGTCACCACCCGAGACGACGTCCACTACGCCACGTGGCGAGCAGACGCGGCGGTCGATCCTCGATGTCGCCACTCGCCGGTTCGCCGATCAGGGTTTCCGCAACACTTCGGTGGCCGCGGTGGCGCGGGAACTGGGTTTGGCGCCGTCGGCGGTGTATTTCCACTTCGCCGACAAACAGGCTCTCTTCGTCGCCGCGTTCGATCGCGACGCCGCTCGATTGTGCGACGACGCGCTGGACCAGCCGGGGCCGATGGACGCCGCTTACTGGCAGGAGGTCGTCCGGCGGTTCGTGACGCGGCTCGCCACCTACCCGCTGGTGCATCGAGTCCTCGCGGGCCGAGAGCCGGGCCTGCTCGCCAGGCTGGTCGACGGCGTTGTGCCGCAACGTATTCGGCAATCGCTCGAAACGTCGCTGCGCGCGGGTCAGGAGTCCGGGGACATCGCCGAAGACATCGATCCGAGGGACACCGCGATCGCATTGGAAGCCATCTTCACCGCGGTCGTCATCACGGTGGTGCAGGTCGGCGGCAGCGGCACTTCGGAGCGCGTCGACGCGCTCGGCCGCTTGGTCCGTGCTGCGATCACCGCGAAACGCTCGGGTTGACCGGAGGTAGGGCCAGCGCGGTAAAGGGGCCTACACGAGGAGGCCTTCATCGCAGCGGCAGCCGGGGAGGCCACGGCGGGAGGAATGCCGTCGGGAACTCGCTACGCCGTGCTGATCGACCAGGTGGCGTGCGGGAGGTAGAACTCCTTTCCGGTTTCGTCGCGGGCGAGGATGGGGAGCTGGAATTCGACGCCGATGAGGCGAAGGTCGGGCTCCGGTTTCGACTCGATGGTGAGTGCGAGGGCGCGGTCCGGGTAGTCGTAGCGGCTGATCACCCGGTCGACTCGCTCGCCGGACGGGAGGGTGTAGACGAGCTGCGCGAGCCAGGGCGCCTCGGCCACCTCCTTCGGCAGCGACAGCTGTAGGGGGTAGCCCGCGGGAACGTCCAGTTCGGCGGTCCGGCCGCGGTGGCAGTCCGGCCTGTCGGGAGCGCAGGGCAGCGTCGCGAAAAACGTGCCTTCCACGGTGTCCTCGGGCAGGATGCTGCAGTCCTGCATATTCACCGCGCAGTAGCTGAACGGCCGCACGGTGACCGTTTTGCCTTGCGCGTAGGCGGTGAGGGTGACGTCGGGTTCGTCGGCGTTGCGGATCAGCACCGCCAGCACGCCCACGAAGGCGACGGTGAGCACGAGCAGGGCGGTCGCGACCAGCGCGACGATCGTGCGTGCGTTGAGCTTGCTCACCAGATCGGGTCTCCTTGCCCTCGTTGGATGCGTGTGGTGTCGCCGCCGCGCCGAGGCGTGTGGCCGTGCGCACCGGGCGTGCCGGCCGGGTGCCCGTGCGGCCGGGACGCCGGAACCTCTTGCTCCGCGTGCTGCGGACGGTTGCCGCCGAGGCCGGGCAGCAGCGAATGTCCTCGGAAGCTGACGAAAGTCTGCACCAAGCCGATCGCGAGTATCGCGGTGATCACCGCGAAGCCCTTCCAGTAGTCGGTCGGCAGCAGCACGCCCGCCGCCCCGCCGACAACCCAGCTGAGCTGCAGCACGGTCTCCGACCGTCCGAAGCCGGACGCGATCGACTCGGGTGGGAGGTCGTCCTGGATCGCGGCGTCCAGCGACACCTTGGCCAGCGCGCTCGTCGCGGCCGCGACCAGGGCGGCGACCGCCGCGCCGAGCAGATTGTTCGTGAACGTCGCGAACAACGCGACGAACGCGCACGCCGCGGTGCAGCCGAGCACGACCAGCGAGGGTTTGCCGAGCTTGAGCCGGGCGCCGGTCGCGTTGCCGGCGAAATTGCCGATGGCGGCGGCCGCGCCCACCACGCCGAGCATGGCGGCCTGCTGTACCGGGCGCTGCTCGGTCGCCTTGGCGACGAACGCGATGTAGAAGGTGAGAAACCCGGTCAGCACCCGGATGGCGCCATTGCCCCACAGCCCGGTCACCACCGCGCGGCCGAGCGGCTGCCTGCGCTTGCGCGGTGGCACCGTCGATTCCCTGCCGGACGAGAGCACCTCGGTGTGCGCGTCGGCGCCGTGATAACTCAGCGTCGCGGGCACCTCACCTTCGGTGACCTCGACCCAGGACGGGATGCGCAGGCTCAGATATGTTCCCGCGCAGGCGATCAGCGTCGCGAAGACCAATGCGCCGTTGGAACCCGCGATGGCGGCGGCGAGCCCGGCCAGCGCTCCGGCGCCGATAGTGCCGCCCACCAAACCGAACACCGTGAGCCGGGAGTTGGTGCGGACCAGATCGATATCGGGTGGCAGCACCCGTGGCGTCACCGCGCTCTTGAGCACGGAGAACGATTTGCTGCCGATCATCATGCACAGCGCGAGCGGATACAGCCCCCAAGTGTCGAACTCGATGATCAGCACCACCGCGAGCACCGCTCGCAGCGCGAACGAGGTGGCCAGCGCCAGTCGGCGGCCGCGCTGCAGGCGATCGAGCATCGGGCCGATCAGCGGCGCGATCACGGCGAACGGCGCGATCGTGATCAGTAGGTACAGCGCGACATTCGTCTTGCTCTCCGCGGTGGCGCTGGCGAAGAACAAGGTATTGGCCAGTGCCACCGCGATAGCCGCGTCGAGGGCGAAGTTCGCCATGGTCGCGTAGGTGAGCGCCGTGAGTCCCGACTTGTCCGCGCCGTCGGCCTTGGCCGCGCGCTGGAAGGTCGCGATGCCCTTTTCGGTGAGTTGCCTGCCGCGCATGGCGGCGACGCGGGTCACGGTGAGCTTGCGGGGGACGCGCTGCCCGCCGGGCGGAGCCGAGGTTTCGGGTGGCTCGACCTGCTGCTGGACGAGGGTCTCGGGATAGTCGGGTTCGGTACGGCTGGGCGGCTCGGCGTGCCGGGGCGGTTGCGGGCGCCACGGGAAGACGCGTCGAGGCGTGCGATCGGGCGACGTCGGCTGCTCGGTGTCGTTTCCGCGCGGCAAGCGCTTGGTTGCTGGATTCTCCGGGGTCCGCGACATTTCGTCGCGACGGCCGGGCGGCGATCCCGGTTGGTCGGAGCGCCCGGAGGTGTGTCCCGGTTCCGGCCCGAGTGGTGGCAGCGGCCTGCGGCGACGCGGAGCGTTGGGCGGCGGATATCGGTCGAAACCGGGATGCCGGTCGAAGGGCGGGGACTCCTCGCCTTCCCACCGATCACGGTCGGGACCGGAAGGTTCGCGGGAAGTAGTCACGACTCCAATTCTGGCTTACTCCCGCGCTGGGCATTCACTCGCGCTCCGTGGCGGCGCGTAAGGTCCCGCCCTCGGGTCGCGCTCAGGCCGGAGTGAAACGGACTTCGAACATGGTCGGCCAGTTCTTGCCCGTGATCAGGAACCGATCGGTGCCTGGCAGTTGGGCGATGCCGTTGAGCGCGTCGGTGCCGGCCCGGGCGGTCGCGGGGAGCAAACCGGCGGCCTCGATGGCCGCCAGGACGTGGCCGGACTCCGGGTCGATGCGCAGAATGGTGTCGGTGGGCCAGGCATTGGCGTAGACCGACCCGTCCGCCGCGCACTCGAGCTCGTTGAGGCGCGCATTGTTCCAGCTGGTCAGAGCGACCGAGCCGGTAGGAGCGAAGGTGACCGGATCACGGAAGGTGAGCCGGTCGGTGCCGTCGCTCATCACCAGTCGCCCGTCTCGGGAGCACAGACCCCAGCCCTCGCCGTCGTAGCTCGCCCTGCCGCGTTCGGCGAGCGTGGCCGGATCTCGGGCTATCGCCACGCCGTCATGCCAGGTGAGCTGCCATAGCGTGGCACCGGCGATGGCGATGCCCTCACCGAAATAGGGGGCGGGCAATTCGACCCTGGCCAGTTCCTCGCCGGTCGCGAGCAGCGACGCGCGCACGGTCGACGCGCCGGCCAGTCCGGTGCCCTCGTAGAGAATGCCGCCGCCGACCTCCAGCCCCTGGGTGAACGCCTGCCGATCATGTGGTCTGGTGCCGACTACCTCGATATTCATCCGGGGTGTCGGGTTCTCGGTGGCGTCGCATCCGGCCACAACGAGCAGACCGACCAGCACACCGGTGGCCAACCGACGCCGATTGCGCTTCATACGGCAAAATGTAGGCCGTGAGCGCAGTTTCTGTTTCTGAGTCCGGCATGCGGCCGATTCTGGCTGATGCCGTCGACCTGGCCCGCCGTGCGCTCCTGGAGTTGGAACCGGTAGCGGTGGGGGCGTACCTGGGTGTGATCGCCGAGGACGAGAGCTCGGCGACGCACCGATTCGAAGCCACGCTGCCCGGCTATCGCGGCTGGCAGTGGGCTGTGGTGGTGGCCGCCCCGCCCGAGGCCGACTACGCGACGGTCAGCGAGTCGGCGCTGTTGCCGGGGCCCGACGCCCTGGTCGCGCCCGACTTCGTACCGTGGGAGCAGCGGATTCGTCCCGGTGACCTCGCGCCGGGGGATCTGCTCGCGCCGCCCGCCGACGATCCGCGGCTGGCGCCCGGTTATGTGGCGACCGGCGATCCGGTGGTCGACGAAGTCGCCTACGAGCTCGGTCTCGGCCGCACCAAGGTGCTGAGCAAGGAAGGCCGCGAAGAGGCCGCCGAGCGCTGGTACACCGAGCACGGTCCCGGCTCCGAGATGGCCAAGTCCGCGCCGGCTACCTGCGGGACCTGCGGCTTCTACCTGCCGCTTGCCGGGTCGCTGCGCGCCGCCTTCGGCGTGTGCGGCAACGCCATGGGTGCCGACGGGCGTGTCGTCCATATCGCCTACGGCTGCGGCGCCCACTCCGACACCGTGATGCCCAGCGGCAGCGGCTCCCCACTCCACGAGGCGTACGACGACGCGGCGATCGACATGATCTCGATGGAGCCGGAGCGGGCCGCGCCCGCCTCTCCCGTCGCCGAGCAGGATTCCACCGAACTCGCGGCAGGGACGGGCGAGCATCCAGCGGCGCCGGTTGCGAGTGCTGGGTCCGGCGCTGTTGCCGACCGGGCTGAAGACGTATCGAGCGCGACCGAGGGCGTTGCCGTTGCCGATTCGAGTGCCGCGTCCGCCGCGGCCAAGGAAGAGAGCGCGGAACCCGGGGCCGAGCCGACTGCCGTCGACGCGCCCGCGAGCGAGGCGGACCATACTGCCGTGCCCGGCGAGTCGGACGAGGACGAGTCGAGCGCGGTGACGATCGACACCGACAGTGCAGCTGACACCGCCGAGCGGAAGTCCAGCGCGACCGATGTGCCCGATCCGATAGTGGCTGACGAGAGTGGCCAGGCCCCGGTGGACACCCCGTCGGCCACCGGCTCCGCTGACGCGCCGAGCACCAGTGCACCGACAGAAGCCGCGATCGAGCCCGCCACGGATTCGTTGTCGACCCCGGTCGAGTGGGCCGTGGCGGAGCCGGACTCGATCGAGACGAATGCAGCGGCGTCGAACGCAGCCGGGCCCAGCGCAGTGGAATCGGACGCGGCCGATCCAGACCCGGCCGATTCGGTCGTGGCCGGGACGGACGCAGTCCAGTCGGCGGCTCCGTCGACTGCCGGGACCGCTTCCGAACCCGCCGCCTCCGCCCCCTCGGCAGCCGAGCCGACGACCGAAGCGACCGAGGTCGAAGAGGCTGGTGCGCAGGCTGGTTCGGGCATCGAACCGGTCGGTGAGGCCGAGGCTCGGCCGGAGTTCCCGTCATCGCCGCGGAGCTGACCGAGGCCGCCGATCCGTTCGGCACTTCGGCGCTGCGCGCGGCAGTACTCGCCGCTTGGCGTGATTCGCCGACCCGGTTGCGCGAGGATGCCGCCACCGAGAACGACCTGGTGCGCGCAGGCTACCGCGACCGTTTGCTCACCGAGTTGGCGCAGAACGCGGCCGATGCCGCGGGCAAGGCGGGCATCGCCGGTCGCCTGGTCGTCCGGCTCGACGGTCGGGAGCTGCACATCGGTAATACCGGTGCGCCGCTGGATGTTTCGGGTGTGCACGCCATGACCGCCCTGCGCGCCTCGGGGAAGGCCGAGACCGGCACCGTTGGCCGATTCGGCGTCGGGTTCACCGCGGTGCTCGCGGTGAGCGACGACATCGAAGTGCGTTCGACCTCGGGATCGCTGCGGTTCTCCCGCGCTCGGACCACGGACGCCATGCGCCGGAACGAAGTCCGGATGCCTGCCGTCGAGACGGGCGAATCCGCCCCTCCGGTGCTGAGGTTGGCTTGGCCGATCGAGACGCGACCTGCCGATGGCCTCGACACCGAGATCGTGCTGCGCTTGCGCGCGGACGTGGACGCCGACGCGTTGCTGGCCGCTATGCGTGCCGAAGCCGTCGACCTGCTGCTGGAACTGCCCGTCTTGCAGTGCATCCGCATCGACAGGGACGAATTCGTCAGTAGCGCCGAGGACATGGGCGACGGCATGCACGAGGTGTACGTCGACGGCCCCGGCAGCGAACAACGGACCTGGTGGCAGTACCGCACGCCCCGCGCCCGCTGGCTGCTGCCGGTGCGCGACGGCAAGCCGGTGCCCGCGGCCCCGGATGTGCTCAGGGCGCCGACCAGGTCCGATGAGGAACTGTCGCTGCCCGCGCTGCTCATCGCCGACATCGCGATGCAACCGGATCGCCGAAGGCTGTTGCCCGGCGCCCGGCTCGGCGAGCTAGCCGAAGGGTACGCGGATTTCGCTCGCGCCCTCCCGCCGCGCGACCGCCTCGTGCTCGTCCCCGCACCCGGTTTCGCGCGGAGCGAAGCCGACGGTCTGTTGCGCGAAGCGTTGGTGCGCGAACTGCAAACCCGCCCTTGGCTTCCTGTCCTCGATATCCACGGGCATGCACCGCTGGAAGGTTTCGGCGGAGCCACGGTCGCTTCCGACGAACCACTATGGGACGACATTGCGTCGATCGCCGTCGAACCGCGCGACCTGTCCGGCGGCGGACCTGCTGGATCGGGCACCGAACCGATCGGCGCGCCGGGTGCTGGACCGGGAGAGAGGCCAGACGGCGGGCCGGATGCCCCGGTCGGCGCCCGACCAGGCCATGCGCCGGATGGTTGGCCGGACGCCGCCGAGAGCGCCGAATCGCCCCGCGGATCGGAGACCGAGTTCGGCTTCGGCGGTACTCCGTCGACCGCAGAGCAGGCCCGGCCGTTCGACGTCGCGGTCCCCACCCGTGCATACGTTCTCACCGGTCTGACCGCGGAATTGGCCGCGCTGCTCGAGGGCGTGGTCGGTCCGCTGGTGATCCCGGACCTCTCCGGCCGGGCGCAGGCCGAGCCCATGGGCGTGCTGGACGTGCACCGGATCGGGTTGGCCCGGCTTGCGGAACTGTCGAGTGGGCTGGAGCGGCCGCCGACTTGGTGGCGGTCGTTGTACGCGGCGCTGGAGCCCTTCGTGGTCGATCCGCTCGCGGCGGAAGAACTCGGCGCGCTGGCGGTGCCGCTGGCGGACGGCAGGCTCGTCACCGGGCCGCGCACAGTGGTGCTGGACGACCAGCTCGAGGTCGCGATCCCGGTGCACTGGGCCAGGCTGGTGCATCCCGAGGCGGCACACCCTTTGCTGGCGCGACTCGGCGCGCGGTCGGCCACCGCCGAGGATCTGTTGAGCGATCCGGGCTTGCGAGCCGACCTGGAGGACCACCCCGGCGATCCCGACACCGCCGATGCCGTCCTGCGTCTGGCCGCGCACGCCGACGCGGCCGCATTGCCGTCCTGGCTCGGGCTGCTCGAATTGCCCGGCACCGATGGCGAAGCGCTGCCCGCCGACGAACTGCTGCTGCCCGGAGCGCCGCTGCGTGACCTGCTGGTGCCCGATGCGCCGTTCGGGACGGTCGCCCCCGAACTCGTCGATCGTTACGGCGCGGACGCATTGCGGTCCCTCGGCGTCGGCTGGGATTTCAGTGTGATCGTCGAGGCCGATCCCACCGGACCGGATCACGATCTGGACGACGAGGAACGCTGGTGGTCGACGCTGCCGGACGATCCGCCGGAGCTGGCCGCGGTCCGTGACCTGGACCTGGTGGACGAGGCCGCTTGGCCGGAAGCCCTGCGGCAGTTGTCGGCGACGCCGCGGACGCGCCGCCTGCTCGCCGATGTCGGCGGTTACACCGCGTGGTGGCTGCGCGGATACGCACGGATCGGCGGCACCCCGCTCGGGCTGTTCCGCCATCCCGCCGACACCGAATTCGCTGGACTGCTACCGGCTTTTGCCGTGCCGGACGTCGACCCCGACGCCTTCCGCGCCGTTCTGGCGAACCCGGACGCGATCACCGACGAGCTGGCTGCCGCTCTGCTGGACGCGCTCGGCGACCCGTCCAAAACGCCTGAACCGGACATTGTTTCGCGCACGCACGCCCGTTTGTCCGCCGCCATCGCGACGGGATGGCTGGATCTCACCGACCTCGACCCGCCCGATCGCGTGCGCGCGCTATCCGGCGCTGTGGTCGATTCAGGCGACGTGTTCGTCCTCGACCAGCCCTGGTTCGGCCTTGCCGTACCGCCGGACCGCTTGGTGGCCGGTGACCCCGAAACCGCCCCGGCCCTGGCGGCTTTGCTCGATCTGCCGCTGGTCTCGGAGGCCGTCACCGCCGAGGTGGTCGACGCCGGTCGCCGCACCACCTGGGCGGCGGAGCCGCTGGGCGTCGTGCTGCGCCAGCTGTTCACCCTGCCTGTGCAGGAGGGCGAGCTGGTTGTGCACGACGATCTGCTGGTGCGGTTGAGCGGCCCGATCGAGTCCACGGTCGAGGTGCCCTGGTGGCGGGTCGGCTCGACCGTCCACGTCCGCGCGCCGCGTCCTCGACGCTGAGCAGCGGCCTACTGCTCGGCGTAGCCCGTGATCATCTCGCTCAAGAGATCCAGCTGCCCGCGCACACTTTCGCTGTCGTTGTCCACCAGCCAGCGCAGCACGACGCCGTCGATGACGTTGAGGGTGAATCGGCTCAACGCCCGCACCGGGACCGACCACCGGGTTCCCGTCGCGTCGCGTGCGTGCTCCAGGACGTCGGCGACGGTGGAGTCGTTGAAGTTGTACTGCTCGCGCGCGATCGCGAGTTTCGCCGGCGTTAGTTCGCCTTCGCGCAGCGCGTAAGTGGTCGTTTCATAAGTGAGTAGCTGCCGTTCCGGAGTGGCTTCTATGTTGAGCCACATCAGTTCCAGTCCGGCGCGGACCAATTTTTGAAGGGATTCTTTTCCACTTTCGACGTCCTGCCATACTGCTTCGTTTGCGTCGACGGAATCGCGCAATTCCATCGACAACGCTTTGACCAGCTCGGTCATCAGCGCGTCCTTGTTTTCGAAACAGTAATGCACCACACCGAGCGAGACGCCGGCCGCCTGAGCGACATCGCGCGTGGTCACGCCCGCAACGCCCTTTTTCTCGGCAAGGCCGATCGCGGCCTCGATAAGGTGGGCCCGTCGTTCTTCGACGCTCAATCGGGAGGACACCCAAGGGAGTTAAGCGCGCACCGCGCGCGCAGTCAATTCGCGGGCCGGAAAAATCTGGACTGGACGAGTGACCAGTTGTGTGGTTGGCTGCATCGGACGGAAGGGAGACGGGCATGGCGGTGTCGCGGCGAACTGTGCTGGCGGGGGCCGCGATCGGTTCCGCGACGTTCGCGGCCGCCACGGCGCCAGGGATGAGCGGCGTTCCGGCGGGCGCCGCGCCGGATTCCGGCGGTTACGAAATCGGGGTCGGGCTCTCCGACATCACCGGACCCGCGGCCGAATGCGGCATGATGGGCTACTCCCAGCTCGAGCAGCAGACCGCCGGGATTCACCTGCGCCCGCGGGCCAGGGCGTTCATCGTCGGCAGTGCCGGGCGACGGGTGGTCTTCGCGGTCGCCGAGAACGGCATGATCTTCCAGTCCGTGCACCGCGGCGTGCTGGCCGAATTGGCCCGGCGCTTCGGTGATCTGTACACCGAGCAGAACGTGCTGCTCACCTCGACGCATTCACACGCGACCTGCGGCGGCTCCAGCAACGACTACGCCTACAACCTGTCCATTCTCGGCTTCCAGCAGCAGGTGTACGACGCGGAGGTGAACGGGATCGTCGAGGCGATCGCCGCCGCGCACGCCGACCTCGGCCCTGGCTCGCTCGCGCTCGGCCGTAGTGAGCTGCACGACGCGAGCGTGAATCGTTCGCGGGTGGCTTGGGAGCTCAATCCGCCTGCGGACAAGCAACATTTCCCCGATGCCATCGATCCGGAGGTGACCGCTCTCGCCCTGCGCAAGGGCGGCGCGACGGTAGGGACGATCACCTGGTTCGCCACGCACAACACCTCGATGACCAACGCGAATCGTCTGATCAGCTCGGACAACAAGGGCTACGCCTCGTTCTCCGCCGAGCACATCGACCACGGCGTGCGCTACCTGGACGGCAAGCCCTCGTTCGTCGCCGCCTTCGCGCAGACCAACGCGGGCGACATGTCCCCGAATCTGAACCTGCGGCCGGGTTCCGGACCCACCGAGGACGAGTTCGAGAACACGCGCATCATCGGCGAGCGGCAGTACCTGGCGTCGAAAGAGGCGGTAGGCCAAGCCCAATCGATCGGCGGTCCGATCGACGCGCTGCTCTGCTACATCGACTTGGCCGACATCGCCGTGGACGGTCACTTCACGCCAGATGGCCAACCGCGTCGTACCGCACCGGCGGCGGCGGGTGTTTCGCTCATCGCGGGTAGCGTCGAGGACGGCCCGGGCCTGCCCGGCGGACCCGTGCCGGAGGGCGTGCGCAACCCGTTGGTCGACTGGGTCGGCAATCCTGACCGGACCGCGCCGGGCTGGTTGGCGGACGCGCAGGCGCCCAAGGTGATCGCGGCGCCGCTCGGTCTGTTGCCTCCGGTGCCGTGGGTGCCGAATGTGCTGCCGATTCAGCTCGTTCACATCGGCGAGCTCTATTTAGCCGCTGCGGGAGGCGAATTCACCATTACGTCCGGACTTCGAATCCGCCGTGCCGTCGCGCAGGCACTGAACGTTCCGCTGGAGCAGGTGCTCATGCAGGGGTACGCCAATGCCTACCACGAATACGTCACCACGCCCGAGGAATACGACGCCCAGCAGTACGAGGGCGCTTCGACCCTGTTCGGCCGCTACACGTTGTGTGCCTATCAGCAGGAATTCACGCGTCTGGCCGACGCATTCGTCGCCCGCCGGCAGGTGCCGCGCGGCCCGGCGCCGCGCGACGTTTCGCACCTCCAGCCGAATTTCCAACCGGGTGCGGGACCGGACGTCGCCACACCCGGCCGTGGCTTCGGCGACGTGCTCGTGCAACCCGAACCGTTCTACGGCCGCGGCGGTCGGGTAGTGGCGGAATTCGTCTCGGCGCATCCGAAACACGACAACCGCCGCAACGGCACGTTCTTGGAAGTGCAGCGCAGGAATTCCTCCGGGGCGTGGGCGCGGGTGGCCAACGAGGGCGAGTGGGCGGTGAAGTTCTTCTGGAGCAAGCGCGGCACGGCCGGGTCGGTGGCCCGATTCACCTGGGACATTCCCCTCGATGCCGCGCCAGGTCGCTACCGCTTCGAGCACTATGCGACTCGTCTGGATCCGGACGGCGGGCTGCACCCCTTCACCGGGACAACCGAAGAATTCGAGGTGGGTGGACCGTAGCCCCGCCGACTACAGACCGGTCTGCGCGCCCTTGTCGCCCCGCCGCGCGCCGCGGCGCTGGACCAGGTAGATCACCAGGGCGATCCCGCCGACCACCAGCCCCATCAGACACACCGGACGTGCCGCCGCCCAGCGGTCGCCGCCCACCCACACCACCACGGTGGCGATCAACCACAGCGCGCTGCCGACCGCGAGCACGGGGCGCGGATCGGTCAGCCGCGGTGGAAGTTGCGGGACATTCTTTGTCACGCGCTCAGCCTAATGGGCGTGGTCAGGCGAGGTAAGGCCGAGGCAGCAGCGGCCGAGCGGAGGCGAGGCACCGCCGAGCGGCGGAAAGACGTTCGCGGCGAGGCGGTCGGCGTATCGTTTGCCACTGTGACAACGCCATCGGATCTTCGAGCCCTCGCTGGTGAGCTCTCGCTGGCGGTCGTTCGACTGACGCGACACCTGCGCGGCCGTCGCGCCGACTCGCAGATCTCGCTGACTCAGCTCTCGGCGCTCGCGACGCTCTCGCGCGAGGGTGCGATGACGCCGGGGGCCCTCGCGGCGAAGGAGCGTGTGCAGCCGCCCTCGATGACCCGTGTCATCGCGTCGCTCACCGATCTGGACCTGGTGGAGCGCAATCCGCATCCGACCGATGGCCGCCAGATCATCGTCTCGTTGTCTCCGGGGGGCCGTGCGCTCATCGCCGACGAAACCAGCGCCCGCGAGGCGTGGATGACCGAACAGCTGGCGACGCTCAGCGAGGAGCAGCTCGTTGTGCTCGGCCGGGCCGTGGCGATCATGAAGCAGATCGTCGCGGAATCCGAGTAGCGGCGAGGGCCGCAACAGGATTCGCGGTCACCGCGGCACTCGCTCAGCGTCCGGTTCGGACGAGCCGGACACTGGTCTTCCCGCCCCACCACAGCAGCCGGGCTGTGATCGCCAGGTAGAGCGCGAACGCCGGATAGACCAGCACGCCGTAGTCGTCGGACCACCTCGGTAGGTGGGTGAGCCGCGTGCCCGCGGCGACGAGCAGCAGGAGCCCGAGCACCACCGCGATCGGCGCGAGGGGCGTGGTGTCCTGGTCGGCCGGTGGAGCTGGGCGATCGGTCATGGTGGAGCCCTCCTGATGCGGTCGGCTCGGCGCCCGGATCGAGGCGCGGGGGCACTGGCAAGTCAGTTACCTTCTAGCTAACTTTCGCACGAAGGGGGCTTTTCGTTAACAGTCTGTGACACAGATCACTGTCGTGTCGCGAATGTGGCGAGCATGCCGGATCGACTCGCTTCCGAGTCGGCAGGCGAGAATGGGGATGAGCCCGAGGATCGGCCCAGCCGAATCATCGCGTCGGCGAGACCTATCCGGCGGCGAACGGCTGATCGCTGTCCACGATCTCGCGGCCGAGCGGGAACAGTGAGACAGGTATCAGTTTGAGGTTGGCCCAGCCGAAGGGAATGCCGATGATCGACACGAACAGCGGAATACTCGTCAGTAGGTGACCCAGCGCCAGCCACCATCCGGCAACGATGAACCAGATGATATTGCCGATCAGCGAGCCCGCCCCCGCACCGGGTTTCTCCACGGTGGTCCGGCCGAACGGCCACAGCACGTAGGCCGCGATCCGGAAGGACGCGATCCCGAAGGGGATCGTGATGATCAGGATGAAGCAGATGATCCCTGCCACGATGTAGCCAAGCGCCAGCCAGAACCCCGCGAAGATGAGCCACAGGATGTTGAGAACCAACTGAATCGGCTTCATGACACCAGCATGCCAGCCCCGCGCCGATTCGGACATCTCTTCCTTCCCGGCGGCGGAGCGGCCCACGCTCAGAAGAACCAGCCGAGTGCCGCGTCCCGTTCGGCGCGGAAGGCGTCGTCGAACGCGCGCAGCAGGGCGGAATCCTTGGCCCGCAACCTGTTCGCCGCGGCGAACAGCCGGGCCGGGTACGCGCCGAAGTACATGCTGCCCAGGATGTCGATGCCGAGTTCGATATCGGCGGCACGATCGGTGGGTTCGCAGACGGCCTGTCCGTCCCGTACACGCAGCTCGAACGTGCCACCCGCGTTCCGGAAGGGGTCGGTCACCTCCAGCGCCACATCCAGGTCGCCCGCATAGGCTCGCGCCGCCAGCGCCGCAGGAATGTCCATGAGGCGCAGCCACAAACCGTCGTAGCGTGCCGTCGTGCGCACGAGCCGTGGGTCGGTGAGCAGATAGGGGAGCGGGTCGTGGTCGGTCAGCACGGCTGCGACCCGCTGCACCAGATCCAGTCCGAGCAGGGCCCGCCACAGCGCCGCGTGCGCCTCCTTGGTGACCGCCCGCATCTCGACGACCTCGACCGTTCTCGCCCGGCCCTCGGAGTGGAAGCGATACAGCGCATAGCCGTCGGCGTGCAGCAGCGCGAACAGGTCGCTGCCGCCGTCGCGGAAGCGCTGCGGGTCGTCGAACAGGATGTCCCAGCTCGCGGCCGGACGCACCTGCGCGCCCGGCACCAGCCTGCGCCAGCGGTCGTAGATCGACTCCGCCGCCCCGCGCATATCGCGCGCCGCAGGCAGCGTGACCCCGCCGGGGTCCGGTGCGGACGGCAGGAATTCGGCGAACCGGCGATCGATGGTCACCGCGTTCTCCCGCGTCGCCGTGCCGTAGCCGAAGCGGCCGTAGATGCCGCCCTCGCTGGCGGTGAACATGGTCAGCGGCAGGTCCGCCGCCTCGATGCGCCGGTGCTGTTCGGTGTACATGGCGCGGAGGATGCCGCGCCGCCGATGCGTCGGCGCCACGCCGACACCGGCGATGCCGCACGCCTGCACGGTCCGTTCACCGGGCACGGTCACCGTCATGGTGGTCGACTGGACGTGCCCGACGATCTGTCCGTCGGCCTCTGCCACGATCGAGTTCTCCTCGGGAAACAGCAGCGGCACCCGGTCCAGCTCCGCTGGGTCGTAGCGGGTGCCGAAGGAGGTCTCCACCAGCGTCTCGATCGCGGGCGTGTCGTCCTCGGTGGCGGAGCGGATCGTGATTCCCGGAAGGGTCATGCCTCGACCATCCCACGTTCCCGGAGGCGACCGCACCGGATTTTCCTCGGCGCCCGCGACTGCCGAGCGAACACCGATTCGGTCCCGGCCGGAGCCGCCCGGCAGGATGGAGCGGTGGCCGAAGTGATCGATATCGATGACCCCGCCGACCCCAGGGTCGACGACTTCCGCGATCTCAAGTCGGCCGATCGCAGGCCCGATCTGCCCGGGCGCAAGGGACTGGTGATCGCCGAGGGCGTCGTCGTCGTCCAGCGGATGCTCGATTCGCGATTCGCGCCGACCGCGCTGCTCGGTGTGGAGCGCAAGCGCGCCGAACTCGCCGACGATCTGGTGGCGGTCGATGTTCCGTATTACCGCGCCTCGGCCGAGGTGATGGCGGAGGTGGTCGGCTTCCATCTCAATCGTGGCGTGCTCGCCGTCGCCGGTCGCCGCGCGGAGCTGGAGGTCGCCGAGGTGATCGAGAAGGCGCGGACCGTCGCGGTGCTCGAAGGCGTCAACGACCACGAGAATCTCGGCGCCATGTTCCGCAACGCGGCCGGGCTGGGAGCCGATGCGATCCTGTTCGGCGACCGCTGCGCCGATCCGCTCTACCGCCGCGCCGTGCGGGTGTCGATGGGACACGTGCTGCGGGTGCCCTTCGCGTCCGTGCCGGATTGGCCGGACGGTCTGGATATACTGCGCCGCAAGGGATTCCAGATCGTCGCGCTCACCCCGAAGGCAGCGGCGGTGAATCTGGCGACGGCGATGACGGGGGAGCGAGTGGCGTTGTTGCTCGGGGCCGAGGGCCCGGGACTGACCGAGGAGGCCATGCGTGCCACCGATATCCGGGCGCGCATCCCGATGACGCCCGGCACCGACTCGCTCAATGTCGCGACCGCGGCGGCGATGGCCTTCTACGAGCGGGTGAGGACGGCGTGACCGGTCCGTATCGCCCGTACCCGTCCTACCAGGACCCGACACCATGGGGCGCCGGGCTCACCGTGGCGATCATGGTGGCGCTGCTGTCGGCGGTCGCGGTGTACTCCTTCGGCGCCGCGCTGGCCGAGGTGCACCCGCTGCTCGCGGTCGCGGTGAATCTGGTCGCGGCCGGTGGCGCCGCGCCTACCGTGTGGCGGTGGCGCTTCGCCCCCGTGACCCGGTGGGTGGTCGGTGGCGGTGCGGCGGGTGTGCTGCTCGGGTGGGCAACACTGCTGCTCGGCGCAGTTGCTGCCTGATCGGCGAAGCCATGGCGGGCCCTGCGGTATCGACACCGGGTGTGGTTACGTCTAGAGAACCCGGTCGTGGCCGCGCAGCCAGCCGAAAAAGCCCCGCCTGCGCTGGTCATGTGCCTCCCCGTCGGCCGGGGCCTGTCCGACGGGCTCGGGTGCGTGGCCTTTGGGGTAGAGCGTGAATCCGCAGATGGGGACATCACCCGGCACGAGCGCGCCGTCCGCGGCGGGTGCACGGTAGTGGAAGCCGAGCCATTCGTTGTTCGCGGTGTCGGCGAAGTCGGGCGGATCGAACGGCAGCGTCTGCGGGTCGGGTAATTCACCGGCGCGCCACTGGACCGGATGCTCGCCTGCCCAGTACGGCCGCTCCCACACCAGCGGAAGTCCCTCGTCCTCCAGGATGTTCACCCTCGTCGAGCTGAACGACCTGCGCAGTTCCCCGCGCTCCCAGTGCGCGAACGCACCCCAGCCGTGCCCCGCGTCGAAGGACACCAGGTAAGTGTGTTCGGAAGCCAGCGGACGCACCAGCAACTCCGGGATCTCGGTCGGACGGATGCGAGCGGCTTGCGCCGAGCACAGCACCGTCACACCGGGATAGCAACCGATGTACACCTGACCGGCTTCCGGGCCCGCACAACCGGCCAGCGTCCCGACCATGATCGGCCGAACATCGCAGTCGTCGTGCAGTTGCTTCGCAAGTGCCAGTGCGGCTTCCGGGTCCGGGTCGTGGTTCGCTCGCAGTACTGCCAAGGGGTTGGGTGCATCGGCATACCAGAGTGACGAAGCCTTCGAAAGCATGTCCGGCACCTCCCGATAGTTGCACGAATCAACTCCGCGAACTTCGAGCAACGCACAGCGGCGCCGATCGGCTCACTACAGGGATGAGCTGCTCGGCGCCGACGCACGTCGTCGACCACACCGCAAACTTACTCGCCCAGCACTGGCTGTGGCGTGGCTTCGCACCGCGAACACGCGACGCGCCCAGCCGTCATATGCGGACCCGCTCGTGGGTGTAGGTAGCAATTCCATTCGGGCGGGCGATCGAGCATCGGATCGCAACTACTGATCTCGCGAGCACATGGGTCACTCACCGGGAACGCCCAGAACCCGGGCGATACCCAACGCAGGACCTGAACGCGGGCCCCGCGGCACCTACTAGTGCCTCGTCAAGCAACCTTCGGTAGGTAATCAGGGTGCCGGATCTTGGAGTTGACGGCGAAGTCGCGTTTGGGTCGGGCGTGCTGGTTGTACCAGCGGATGTAGGCGCCGATCGCGGCGTCCTGTTCGTCGTGGCTGCGGTGATCGGTGCCGTTCAAGGCGAAGTAGCGTAGAGCCGCGAATTCGGACTCGATCCAGTTCAACCACGATGAATAGGTCGGTAGGAAGACCAGTTCCACGTTGTTGGCCGCAGCCCAGGTGCGGACCTCGGCTCGTTTGTGCGGGGAGAAGTTGTCGGCGATGACGTAGAGCTTCTGTCCGGGCCAGCGCGCCCGCAGCGACTTCAGCAACGACAGGAACTCCTGCCACCGTTTACGATCCCGGATCCGGTAGTGGATCTTGCCGGTCGCCAGATCCAGAGCGCCGAGTAGGTGCCGCACGCCCTGGGTGCGCCGGTAGGTCGCCCGCAACCGTTTCGGGGTTCGTCGCCCGAACCAGCCACGACCAGCGCGGGGTTGCAAGTTCAGCGGCCCGAACTCGTCCACGCAGACCACCCGCCCATCGGTGGGTGGATGGTCATAGAGGTCCAGGACGCGGTTCATCTTCGCGGTGAACTCCGGGTCGGTGCCCGCTTTCCAGGTCTTGACCGCCTGCCACGACACCCCCTCGCCGTGGAGGATCTTGCGCAGAGTTTCGCGGCTGATCTCAGCGATTCCGTTGGTCAGCAACACTTCTCGCAGTTTCGACAGGCTCCACACCGAGAACGGCCAGCCCAGATCACGCGGGCAGCACCGGGCGATACAAGCGATGCGTTCACGCGTCGCCCGATCTACCTTCTTCGGCCTGCCCGCGCTCCATTTTGGGTCCAGAGCTTCGAACCCCCGCTCGTTGAACTCGTGGATCACCTGCCGCACATACGCCTCGCTGACCTGCATCAACCTCGCGATCGCGGGGGCCGGTTGCCGCTGCGCCGAGGCCATCACCACGATCGCTCGTCGCGTCCTGACCGGTTGTTTGCTCGTCTTGGTGATCTTCTGCAACCGGCGCCCCTCCTCCGGGGTCACCGCCCGCACAAACACTTCCGGCCTCCGGGCCACCGACACCACCTCCACTGGCAGCATCACCGGACACGCGTCCACGATCAACCCGACACCCGGTTACCAGGGCAACCTACCTGGACGAGGCACTAGTACGGCCTGAATACCCGGAGAGGCGGGGGAGTTCAGTGGCCGGAGCTGCGCACGCCGAGGAGCACGTCCTCCCAGGACGGCATCGGAGCCTTGCCGCGCTTGCTGCGGCTCGGCTTCGCAGGAGCCTTGGCCGCGGGCTTCGCGGGCTCCTCGGCGGGAGCGGGTGTCGACGCGGCGGGCGCGGGCTTCGCGGGCTCCTCCGCTGCGGCGGAGGAGGTCGTTGTCGCCGCGGCGCCGTTGGTGGGCGCCGCGTTACCGGCGGCGGCAGTCGCGGTGCTCGACGCAGCGGGCGGCGCCGCACCGGCGCCCGCCGGGATCGCCGCGGAGCTGCCGCCAGCCGCCACAGCACGCTGTTCGTAGTACTCGTCCAGTGTGGGCTGGTTCTGGCGGCTCGCCGGACGCGAGGGGGGCGCGGGCGGGGCGGGGCGGGGTTCCACCACCGGCTCCGGTTGTGCCGCGGCCGGTTCCGGCTCGGGGGGCAGGATCGTCGCCAGCCCGCGCAGCGCGCGCCCGAAATCCGGATCGATCAGATCGGAGGCCGGATCGTCGAGCGGGGAGACCGAGCCGCCGTGCGCGTCCGGCTGGTAACGCCAGTGCGCGGCGATCTCGGAACGCCCGTTCTGCCACTGCAATTGGGCGACCCAGTACCCCTTCTCGTCTTTCCAGGCGTCCCACTCGGCGCCCTCGATGTTGTGCCCGCGCGCGGTGAAAGCGGCGGTGACGACGTCGATGAGCATTTCCACGGCGGGGCCGTCGGGGCGGACGGGGTGCGCTTTCTGGGCGAGCTCGGCGGCACGGGCCCGCTCGAGCAGAACCGGATAGGCGAACCGCTCGACGCGGCTGGCCGGCATTCCGGATTCTTCGGTGACCTGTTCCACGGAGGCCCCTGCGCGAATACGGGCCTGGATATCGCGGGGACGCATAGTTGCTTCCATTTCGATCTCAATCTGGCCGAATCGGGCAAGGTCTCCGCGCGCGGCGGCTCGCAGTTTGTCGTCGGCGGGAAGCCGGAACTTCTGACCGGACTCGGTGTCGATACACACGATGTGCGTGGAGTCGGGCGTCACCCCGATCACTCGAAGTTCACGCACCGTTACCTCCTTATCGCGTCGACTCGCGACACCGCCCACTTTTCGAAACAGTAGTGCACATCTGAGATTCGTGGGGCAGGACACGCGGCACGGAAATCTCCGGCGAGACTCCCGCGCCCCGCTAATCTGCTCTATTCGCCCTGCCGCGCCTAATTTTTCGGCGTGTCGTCCCGGGCGTGTTGCGGCCGTGCGGCCGTAATGCGCGGCGGTCAGCCGAGATTCTGCACGACCCAGTCGATGGAGCGGGTCAGCTGGCTGATGTCGTCCGGGTCGATCGCCGGGAACATGCCGATGCGAAGCTGGTTGCGGCCCAGCTTGCGGTAGGGCTCGGTGTCCACGATGCCGTTGGCGCGCAGCACCTTCGCCACCGCGGCGGCGTCGACCGAGTCGGCGAAGTCGATGGTGCCGACCACCTGCGAGCGGTGCGCCGGGTCCGTGACGTACGGCGTGGCGTACTCGCTCGACTCGGCCCAGGAGTACAGCCGCGACGAGGAGTCCAGCGTGCGCTTGACCGCCCAGTCCAGGCCACCGTTGGCGTTGAGCCACTCGACCTGGTCGGCGAACAGCAGCAGGGTGCCCAGCGCCGGGGTGTTGTAGGTCTGGTCCTTGGTGCTGTTGTCGATCGCGATCGGCAGCGACAGGAAATCCGGCGTCCAGCGACCCGACGCCTTGATCTCCTCGACCCTGGCCAGCGCTGCCGGGCTCATCAGCGCGACCCACAGGCCGCCGTCGGAGGCGAAGCACTTCTGCGGTGCGAAGTAGTAGACGTCGGCGTCGGTGATGGTCACTGGGAGGCCGCCCGCGCCGGAGGTGGCGTCGACCGCGATCAGCGCGTGTTCCGACCCTGCCGGACGCTGCACCGGGATGGCGACACCGGTGGAGGTCTCGTTGTGCGCCCAGCCGATCAGGTCCGCCGACGGGTCCGACACCGGCTCCGGCGCGCTGCCCGGCTCGGCCGAGACCACGATCGGGTCGCCGATGAACGGGTTGCCCTTGGTCACGGCGGCGAACTTCGAGCTGAACTCACCATTGGTCAGGTGCAGCGAACGCTCCCGGACCAGGCCGAACGCCGCGGCATCCCAGAACGCGGTCGTGCCGCCGTTGCCGAGCACCACCTCGTAGCCGTCCGGCAGGCCGAACAGGTCGCGCAGGCCCGAGCGCACGCGCGCCACCACGTCCTTGACCGGCTTCTGCCGATGCGAGGTTCCGAACACCGAGGCGCCGACGTTCACCAGAGACTGCAGCTGCTCCGGGCGCACCTTGGAGGGGCCGCAGCCGAACCGTCCGTCGGCGGGCTTGATGTCGTCGGGAATGGTCGGAAACGCAGAGGTCATGGCGAACAGGGTAGTCGGTGGTGTCGCTGTGACGTCGCCCACACTCCGGCTAACGTAGGCGCCCATGGGCATGCTGTCGGCTAACTCGGGGTGGCGATTGCGCGAGCGGATGCGAACTATCCGGCTGCGCGGCGCGACGCTCTCGGACGCGATGCGTCGGGAGTTGCTGATTCGCGGCGAAGCCGGGTCGGCGACGATCCTCGGCGTGCGTCCACGGCGGACCGAACCGGGCCACGTGTTCTGGGTCCGGGTGCAGCTGGACGGAGAGTTCCCCTACGAGAGCCGGGTGCGGCAACGAGTGGCGGAAGCCGACCTGGAATGGATGCAGCCGGGCGACGTCGTGTGCTGCCGGGTGGATCCGGGCGACCGCGGCCGCCTGGTGTTGTACGTGCCCGATATCGAGGAGTCGGGGCGGGTGAGCATCGCGAAGATCCTGGCCGACGGCCGCCGCGCCGACGCCACCGTGCTCGCCGCCGCGCCGGTCGCGGCCGACTACTCCGGTCGCGACGACCCCGTGTTGCGCCTCGACCTCGAACTGCGCGCCTGGGACGAGCCCAAGCCGTGGCGGGTCCGCCTGGTCCAGCCGGTGCCGCTGCCCGCCATCGGTCTCGTCGACCTGGGCCAGCACCTGGAGGTCGCTTTCTTCGATGTCGACCGCGGCGAAACCGTCGCCGTCGACTGGGCTGCCTCGCTCGAGGAGTGACCAGGCGAAGCATCACCCGAGTACCGACAAATGCACGAAGGCGAAACCCGCGGCGCGGACGTCGGGCAGTACCGCCATCGTGCCCGCCGCGGCCCGGACTGCGGCCGGTGCGTATGGGCGAGTGGAATAGCGCCCGGCGCAGCGGCATTCATCGCCGATTGCACCTGTGGCCGAGGCGGTCGCGCCGAAATCGGCCGCCGTCGCGCTCTCGGCTACTTGTGGGCGATCGACGCCCAGCCCGCGACATCCTCGGGCTTGCGTGGACCGGGACCGGTGTAGATGGCGGCCGGACGGACCAGCTTGCCCAGCTGCTTCTGCTCCAGGATGTGCGCACACCAGCCCGCGGTGCGGCCACAGGTGAACATGGCGGGCATCATGTGCGCGGGCACCTCGGCGAAGTCCAGGATCACCGCGGCCCAGAACTCCACGTTGGTCTCGATGGCGCGATCCGGACGCCGCTCGCGCAGCTCCGCGAGCGCGGCCTGCTCCAGCGCGGCGGCGACCTCGTAGCGCGGGGCGGCCAAGCGCTTCGCGGTGGCGCGGAGCACCCGGGCGCGCGGGTCTTCGGCCCGGTAGACCCGGTGGCCGAAGCCCATCAGCTTCTCTTTGCGGTCCAGGATGCCCTTCACCAGAGCCCGTGCGTCGCCGGTCCGCTCGACCTCTTCGATCATCGGCAGCACACGCGCGGGCGCCCCGCCGTGCAGCGGACCGGACATGGCGCCGATCGCGCCGGACAGCGAGGCCGCCACATCCGCGCCGGTGGAGGCGATCACGCGCGCGGTGAAAGTGGAGGCGTTCATGCCGTGCTCGGCGGCGGAGACCCAGTAGGCGTCGATGGCTTCGGTGTGGCGCGGGTCGGGGTCACCCTTCCAGCGGGTCATGAAGCGCGCGGTGACCGTGGTGCACTCGTCGATCTTCTTCTGCGGGACCGCGGGCTGGTAGATGCCGCGCGCGGACTGCGCGACATAGGACAGCGCCATCACCGAGGCGCGGGCCAGGTTCTCCCGTGCGGTCTCGTCATCGATGTCCAGCAGTGGCTGGTAACCCCAGATCGGCGCGAGCATGGCCAGGCCCGCCTGCACGTCGACGCGCACGTCACCGGTGTGTACCGGCAGTGGGAATGGTTCGGCTGGCGGTAGGCCGCGGCCGAACGACCCGTCGACCAGCAGCGCCCACACATCACCGAAGGTCACCTGGCTCTGCACCAGATCCTCGATGTCGACGCCGCGGTAGCGCAGGGCGCCGCCGTCTCTGTCGGGTTCGGCGATGTCGGTGGTGAAAGCAACCACGCCCTCCAGGCCACTGACGAAATCGCTGGGTACGGTGGCCTGCCCACCGGAAACCGCGGGGCTGGTAGTCATGTTTGCGGCTCTCCTTGCACTTGGGTCGCATGTTCTCGCTACTGGGGAGATGTCTGATTTGACGAGCACATGCCGATCACCAAAACCTTAGCTCCCTGCTACCCCGGAGTAACGTCTGGCCCATGCGCGACCTGGACAATTCACCTCCCGGCAACGAAACGGCAGACTTTCTGCCGACCACCGATCTCGCTGGCATGCGAGTCGAATACGGAGGCCTGCCGCACGGCGGCAACGAGGACGTCGACCTGGACGAGACCTGGCTGGCCGGTGGCTGGGAGCCGCTGCTGCGGCACTGGATCGAACAGGCCACCGCGGTCGGTATCGCCGAACCCAACGCCATGGTGCTCGCCACGGTGTCGGTCGTGGACGGCACGCCACGGCCGGTCGCGCGAACCGTGCTGTGTAAAGGCCTCTCGCCCGAAGGTGTGATTTTCTACACGAACTACGACTCGGACAAGGGCGCCCAGCTGGCAGCGGTGCCGCACGCCGCGGTCACCTTCGTCTGGCCCGCGTTGGGTAGGCAGGTGCACCTGCGCGGCACCGTCGAGCGGGTGCCCGCCGAGACGACGGCGGCCTACTGGCGTTCCCGGCCGCGGGATTCGCAGTTGGGGGCCTGGGCGTCCCGCCAGTCCAAACCGATCGGGTCGCGGGCCGAATTGGATCGCACGCTGGCCGAGGCAACCGCGCGATTCGCCGATGTCGACGAGATCCCGGTGCCGCCGCACTGGGGTGGTTTCCTGCTCCGCCCCGACGAGGTCGAGTTCTGGCAGGGGCGCCGCGGCCGACTGCACAACCGGATCCGGGTGCGTATCGCGGACGGCCCGTCCACGGTGGAGCGCTTGCAGCCCTGAGGTATTCCCACCGCACGCGTGAGAATTCTCGCGTCGAGCGGTGGGGGAGGACTGGATACGCTGCGGCCGGTGAAACTGCTCGCCGACACAACCCCGTTGCGCCATCAGGATTTCCGGCGCCTGTGGACCTCGGGCATCGTCACCATGATCGGTGCGCAGTTGTCCATCGTCGCGGTGCCGCAGCAGGTCTTCCAGATCACCGGCAGCTCTGGCTATGTCGGCCTGGCCGGGTTGTTCGGTCTGGTGCCGCTGATCGTGTTCGGCCTGTGGGGCGGCGCGCTCGCCGACGTCCTCGACCGGCGCAAACTGTTGCTGATCACCAATTGCGGCACCGGGCTCACCGCGCTCGCCTTCTGGTTGCAAGCGGCCGCCGGGGTGGACAACGTGTGGATCGTGCTCGGCCTGCTCGCGGTGCAGCAGGCATTCTTCGCGGTGAACCAGCCCACCCGCAGCGCCACCATTCCGCGGTTGCTACCGGAAGGCCAACTCGCCGCGGCGAATTCGCTGAACATGACGGTGATGCAGTTCGGCGCGATCGCCGGGCCCGTGCTGGCGGGCGTGCTCATCCCGGTGGTCGGCCTGGCCACGCTCTACCTGGTCGACGCGATCGCGCTGCTGGCCACGCTCTGGGCGGTGTGGCGGCTGCCCGCGCTGCCGCCGACCGGAACGGTGCGCCGCGCCGGGTTCCGCACGGTGCTGGAGGGTTTCGGGTACCTGGCGACCCAGCGGGTGCTGCTCGCGTCGTTCGCGGTGGACGTGATCGCCATGGTGTTCGGCATGCCGCGCGCGCTGTTCCCGCAGATCGCGCACGAGACCTTCGGTGATCCCGCCACCGGCGGGGTCGCGCTCGGGTTGCTGTTCGCCTCGATGTCGGCGGGCGCTGTGCTCGGCGGCGTGTTCTCCGGCTGGATTCCGCGCATCCGCCGTCCGGGCTTCGCCGTGCTGGTCTGCATCGCGCTGTGGGGCCTGGCCATGGTCGGTTTCGGCGTCGCGGTCGGATTCACCGGGCACGGTCTGCGCCTCGGTGCCGGGCTGTGGATCGCGCTGGCCTGCTCGGCGTTCGGCGGTGCGGTGGACATGGTCTCGGCCGCATTGCGGGTCACCATGCTGCAAACCGTGGCGACCGACGACCTGCGCGGGCGGCTGCAAGGCGTGTTCACGGTGGTTGTCGCGGGTGGCCCGCGCATCGGTGATGTTGCCCACGGTTTCGCGGCGGCGAGCCTGGGTACGGCTATAGCTGCCGCGGGAGGAGGAGTGCTCGTGGTGGTGGGCGTACTGATCGCGGCGATCGCCTTCCCGGCGTTCACGCGCTACCGTGTCCGTCGCGCTCATGCCGAAATAGCCGTCTGAAGTGCACCGCGAACGCCGGGCGACCGCGCCCCGCCGTCGCCGCGGGACCTCACCGCGCCGAGATGTGTTTGTGAGCCGCCGCAGGACTACCCTCCGGTATTGTCCGCGTCGGTGAACGGCTAGCGTTGAGGCAAGCGCATCGTGCGCCGACCGCGCCGGTGCCTGTGGTTCTAGCCTGAGAGGGATCCTTCCGTGCCCGCTGAGAACATCATCAACGTCGACGAAGACGCCAAGCCGGTCCTTTCCTATTCCGGCGGGGAGTTCCCGATGACGGTCGCCAAGGCCGCCGAGGGCAACGACGGGATCGAGTTGGGGAAGCTGCTGGCCAGCACCGGGTATGTGACGTACGACCCGGGCTTCATGAACACCGCCCCGACCAAGTCGGCCATCACCTACATCGACGGTGAGGCCGGCATCCTGCGCTACCGCGGCTACCCGATCGACCAGCTCGCGTCGGCGTCGACCTTCATCGAGGTCAGCTATCTGCTGATCTACGGCGAGCTGCCGACCCAGGCCCAGCTCGAGGACTTCACCGACCGCATCCGCCGCCACACCCTGCTGCACGAGGACCTGAAGCGGTTCTTCGACGGCTTCCCGCGCAACGCGCACCCGATGCCGGTGCTGTCGTCGGCGGTGAACGCGCTGTCGGCCTACTACCAGGACTCGCTGGACCCGCGCGACCCCGAACAGGTCGAGCTGTCCACCATCCGATTACTGGCCAAACTGCCCACCATCGCGGCCTACTCGTACAAGAAGTCGGTCGGCCAGCCCTTCCTCTACCCGGACAACTCCCTGAGCCTGGTGGAGAACTTCCTGCGGATGACCTTCGGCTTCCCGGCCGAGCCCTACGAGGTCGACCCCGAGGTCGCCGCCGCCCTGGACATGCTGCTCATCCTGCACGCCGACCACGAGCAGAACTGCTCCACCTCGACCGTGCGCCTGGTCGGCTCGTCCGATGCCAACCTGTTCACCTCGGTGTCCGGCGGCATCAACGCGCTGTGGGGTCCGCTGCACGGCGGCGCCAACCAGGCCGTGCTGGAGATGCTCGACGGCATCAAGGCCAGCGGCGGCAACGTCAAGGAGTTCATCCGCAAGGTCAAGGACAAGGAAGACGGGGTGAAGCTCATGGGCTTCGGGCACCGCGTCTACCGCAACTACGACCCGCGCGCCTCGATCGCCAAGAAGCACGCCGACGCCATCCTGAGCAGGCTGGGCGGCGCCGACGAACTGTTCGAGATCGCCCAGGCCCTGGAAGAGGCCGCGCTCACCGACGACTACTTCATCCAGCGGCGCCTGTACCCGAACGTCGACTTCTACACCGGCGTCATCTACAAGGCGATGGGCTTCCCGACCCGCATGTTCACCGTGCTGTTCGCGATGGGCCGCCTCCCCGGCTGGATCGCGCACTGGCGCGAAATGCACAGCGAGCCTTTGAAGATCGGCCGTCCCCGGCAGATCTACACCGGCTACGGCGCCCGCGATTACCGCGAGATCACCAATCGTTGACCGAATCCAACCACCACCTATCGAAGGGGATTGCCGAATGACCAAACCGGAGATCGAGTTCCAAGAAGGGCCCGCGCCCGCCGAGCTGGTGATCAAGGACATCATCGAAGGCGAGGGCAAGGAAGCCGTGCCCGGCGGCACCGTCGAGGTGCACTACGTGGGCGTCGAATTCGAATCCGGCGAAGAGTTCGACTCGTCCTGGAACCGGGGCGAGTCCCTCACCTTCCCGCTGCGCGGCCTGATCCAGGGCTGGCAGGATGGCATCCCCGGCATGAAGGTCGGCGGCCGCCGTCAGCTGACCATCCCGCCGGAGCTGGCCTACGGCCCGGCCGGTGCGGGTCACAAGCTCTCGGGCAAGACGCTGGTCTTCGTGATCGACCTGCTCAACGCTAATTAGTTTGGCGGCGCCTGCGGCGCCGCGTGTTCGAATGCTCGATCTCGCTTCGTTCGAAAACGGAGGTTGAGCCAGTGTGGTTGCGTCGGATAGCGATCGCAGAAGCTTCCGGCGGCCCTTGACCTTCGGAGGTCGGCAGCTGTGACCGATGCCTACGCCTTCGTCGCGGACGTGCTCTGAGTACTCGCTGACTCGACCGGCCCGTGATCCGTTTCGGAGCACGGGCCATCGTCGTACTTCTCCTATTCCCGCACGATTTCGACCGGATCGGTGAGGGCTAGCGCCAAGGCGGATTGCTGGGTGCTGCTGCGTTGGGGTAGGGCGGCGACCGCTTGGCCGGTTTGGGTGCTCAGGTTGTCGACGATGTTCTGCAGCTGGGTGACGCCGCCGGTGAGCTGGCCGATGGCGCTGACCAGCTGGGCGCCGCCCTGCTCGGCGAGTTGCGGCAGGCCCTCGGCCAGCTTCGCGCCTTCGGACAGTTGCGCGCTCGCGCTGGTCAGGCGGTCGACGACGGTGCGAAGCAGGGTGCCGAGATCGGTGTCCGGGTCCACCGCGCCGCCGACGAGCGAGCCGAGGCCGGTGAGCTGGGCGCCCGCCTGGCTGGACACGCTGCGCAGCGCTTCCAGCTTCCTGATGATGTCGGCCAGCGCCGGATCACTCGCGAAGGGCAGGGCGCGCAGCAGCGGCAGAACCTGGTCGAGTCCGCCGCTCACCGTATTCGCCGTCCGTTCCACCTGCGCGATCGTGATACCGGTCGAATCCAGTGCGGAAGCGAGTTGATTCGCCTGTGCCGCAGCGCCGTCCACGGTCGAGTTCAGCAGCGCGATCGCCGAGGTGAGTTGTGCCGAGCCCTGCCGGGCGAAGTCGAGGAAGCCGAGCAGCTGATCGGCGCCGGAGCTGAACTGGTTTGCGCCGGCGGCGGCCGCGTCGACGCCCGCGTTCAGCAGTTGCGCGGTGAATTGCACCTGCGACATCTGGGACCGTGCCTGTGCGACGGCGGCGAGCGCGGCGTCCACGCCGACCGCCCCGATCCGGCGCGTCACCTCGGTCACCGCGCCGTTCACCAGGTCGGCGTCGGCGTCGTGGTGCGCGTCCACGGTGACCTTGGCCCGCTTGGGCTGTGCTCCGGCGAGGGTGCCCATGGACTCGGTGAGATCGGCGGGCAGGGTGATGACCGCGGCATAGTCGTCGGTGCTCGCCTCGCCCGGCGCGGCAGCGGCCCAGTCGTAGCCACCGGCCTCCTGCAATGCCTGCACCACGCGCGCACCGGTCGGCCCGGTATCGGCATTGACCAGCGCGATTCCCCGCGGGCCCCGATCGGAACCGAGGTATGTGGTGATTCCGGCACCCAATCCTCCTGCGGCGAGGACAGCAACGGCGAGAAGTGCCCAGCGGGCGCGTTTTCCGATCACGCCCGCAGACCCTAAACGCGAGTTATGGCCGCGCCCTTGGCGTTTCTCTGAGAATTGACTAAGGGATCGGCATTCTTCCGGCAACACATGGCGTGCTGTGCTTCGAGGCCGGTCAGTCGATCAGCCCGGCGCTCGAACCGTCCGAGCCGACACCAAGCCGCGAACACGTGGTTGTCGCGGTGATCGCCTCGGGCAACCACTCGGCGCGGCTCCCGCTTTCGAGCGAAACGGGACCGAGCACCCCCGTTCGCGGCCCGGCTCACATCTGAGCGGCCGCCGCGGCCACGACGCAGTTGCCAGCGGACGATCGCCGCCGCAACAGCCAAGAAGGTCTACTGACCACCGAGGCATGCAGGCGTGGCACTACGCACCCACTCGGCCCGACTCCCGCTTTCGAGCGCAGCGAGACCGACCATTGCCCGTTCGCGGCCCGGCTCGCGTCAGAGCGGCCGCCGCGTCCGCGACGCAGTCGCCAGCGGCGGTCGCTCGGACGCGAGCCACAAAGGGGCCGCGAACACGCAGCGCCGCAGGCGCTGCAAATCAAACAGAGCCCGGCAGGTCCAGGACTAGGCGGATGCCGCCCAGCGTGCCCTCGTCGAAATAGGCTCGGCCGCCGTGTAGCTGGGCTTGCTGCGCGACCAAGGCGAGGCCCAGACCGGAGCCGCCCTTACTGGCTTGGCTACCGCGGGAGAAGCGGTCGAAGACGGCTTCGCGTTCGTGCGGCGGGATGCCGCGGCCGTTGTCATCGATGGAGATGACGATGTGGCCGCCCGGCGCCCGGTGCGCGGAGACCAGCGCTTCGGTGGCTCCGCCGTGTTTGACCGAATTGGCCAGCGCGTTGTCCACCGCGAGGCGCAGCCCGGCGGGCAGACCGCGGGTCACCAGTTCGGCGTCGGAGTCGATGCGCACGGTGAGGCCGGGGAAGTGCCGCATGGCATCGTGCGCGGCTTGGTCGCACAGGTCGCCGACGTCGGTGGCGATGTGGTCGCGCTGATTGGTCAGCTCGCCGGTGGCCAGCCGCTCCAGCGCCGCGAGCGTCGTCTCCACCCGGCCCTGGCTGCGCTGCAGGTCGTCGAGGATCTCCGCGCGCTGCGTCTCGTCGAGATCCAAGGTGCGCAGCACTTCCAGGTCGGTGCGCATCGCGGTGAGCGGGGTGCGCAGCTCATGGGCGGACACAGCGGCGAAGTCGCGCGCGGTCTCCAGCGCGGCAGCGGTCTCGGCATGGGCCTGATCCACGCGCTGCAGCATGGTGTTGACCGCGTCGGCGAGTTTCTCCGCCTCGTGCACGCCCGCGCCCTCCACCGGCACCTGCGGAGCACGCGGATCGGGGAATGCACTGCGGGCGCCGACCTGCTGGGTGAGCCGGACGATCGGGCGCACCGCGGCCCCCGCGAGCAGCCAGCCGAGCGCCGCCGCGGCGGCGATGGACAGCAAGGCGCCGCCGAGCACCCATCGCTGTTGGTCCGCGGTGGCTTGGGCCGCGCCCGCGGCGGGGATACCCAGCGACACCACCCGCCCCGCGGGCTGATTCTCCGTCGTGGTGAGAATCCGGTACGGGGTGCCGCCCACCGTGACGGTGCGAGAACCGGTCGGCAGCGCGGGCAGTTCGGTGGTCGTACTGGCGGCGACCACGCCGTTGTCCCGGACGGTCACCGCCATGTCGTTGTTCAGCCCGGTCAGGCTGATGAACCGGACCGCGATCTGCGGCTCGATCAGCACGATGCGGGCCGCGATGGCGAGCTGCTGGTCGGACTGCTGCACGTTGTTGCGCTCGATAGCGCGGATGCTGATCAGGCTGATCAGCGTCACGATGACGATCGCGCCGGCGGCCGCGGCGCCCGCCACCCGGGTACGCAGCGAAAACGACCGTAGTCGAGGGCTTTTCGGCGGTGCGGTGGAGGCAGCAGGGGCAGCGGTCATTTCGGCGCTCGCAGCACGAAACCGACGCCGCGGATCGTGTGCAGCAACCTGGGCGTGTCGCCGACCTCCAGCTTGCGGCGCAGATAGCCGACGAAAACGTCCACCACATTGGTGTCGGCGGCGAAGTCGTAGCCCCACACCAGTTCCAGCAGGCGTTCCCGGCTCAGCACCACGCCGACATTCCTGGCCAGCGTGGACAACAGCTCGAATTCCCGCTTGGTGAGCTCGATCTCGCGGCCGTGCAGCAGCGCGCGGTAGCCGGCGACGTCCACCTCCAGCGGGCCGACGGTGATCGCGCCGGGGGTTGCGGTGGCGGGCGCGTCGGCCCGTCTGCGCAGCAGCGCCCGGATCCGCGCCACCAGCTCCTTGAGCACGAACGGTTTGACCAGGTAGTCGTCCGCGCCGGACTCCAGCCCGGAGATGCGATCGTCCACCGACGCACGAGCGCTGAGCACACAGATCGGGACGTCGTTGCCCATTGCGCGCAACGCGGTGACCACGCCGGCGCCGTCGAGCACGGGCATATTCATGTCCAGCACGACGGCATCGGGCGCGTGGTCGTTCACGGTGCGCAGCGCCTGCGCCCCGTCCCTGGCCACGAGCACCTGGAAACCGGACAGCCGCAACCCGCGCTCGACCGACGCGAGCACGTCCTCGTCGTCGTCGACGACGAGAACGGTCGGGTTCGAGGTCGTCACGTCACCTCCCCGCCTCTCCGAGTATTCAGGCCGTACCAGTCGGAGGGGCGTGATTTGCGTTCAGGTCCTGCGCTGGGTGCTCCTCCGCCTCTCCGAGTATTCAGGCCGTACCAGTCGGAGGGGCGTGATTTGCGTTCAGGTCCTGCGCTGGGTGCCGTTCGGGTTCTGGGCGTACCCGGTGAGTTACCCATGTCCTCGCGAGATCAGTCGGTCCGGGGGGCGGTTAGCTGGTTAATAGGTTAGTAGTTGTGGCAGGAGTCGGCCACGGTGCGGATGGTGTCGCGCAGCTGTGCTGTGCGGGGGTCGGTCTCCGCCTCGCGCACGGCGTCCGGGTTCTCGTTGATGGCTCGCTGCAACTCGGCACGCCGCTGCTCGACCGGCTGATCGAACTTGCGCCGCAGCTCGTCCTTCTGGGTCGGGTTGGCGTCGAGCATCGCGGCCAGTTGTGGGGCCTTGGCGTGCAGTGCCGCGTCGACTTGGGCGAAGGAGCAATCCGAGGTCAGCAGCGGCTCGGCGAGTTCCATCGGGCCTGCCGCCGCGATCGCGGGGCTCAGGAGCACGGCGATCGTCGCGAATCCGCCTGCGGCGAGTGCGGCGACGGCGGGGCGGCCTACGGAACGCTTCATGATGTGTTGCCTCCAGATCATCGAGTGATTGCGGTGCGGTCTCGAGGCTATTTCGAACGGCTGGCACCGAGATGAGCGTCCTCTGTGGAAACTCTGAGGACGCGCGGGGTGCTGTGCGAACTCAGGACGGCGTAACCGGATTCACGTCGGGAGCCACTACCTGGTCGGGGTTCTCCCGGCTGTCCTGCGCCGATGCCCGCCACTCCGGACGGGCCGCAATGATCTGCTCCTCCAGCGCCGCGAGCACGCCGGGATCGTCGATGGTGGACGGGACCTCGAACGTCTCGCCGGAGGTGATCTGCCGGATGGTCTTGCGCAGGATCTTGCCGGACCTGGTCTTGGGCAGCGCCGACACGATGATGACGTCGTGCAGCGTGGCGATCGCGCCGACCTGGGTGCGCACCCGCTCGATCAGTTCGTCGCGCAGCTGTCGCGGATCGATCTCGACACCGGACTTGAGCACCACGTAGGCCACCGGCCGATGCCCCTTGAGTTCGTCGGGCAGTCCGATCACGGCGCATTCGGCGACCGCGTCGTGCCCGGCGACGGCGGCCTCGATGCTGCCCGCGGAGAGCCGATGCCCGGCCATGTTGATCACGTCGTCGCTGCGGCCGAGGACATACAGGTAGCCGTCCTCGTCGAAGTAGCCGGAGTCGCCGGTGAGATAGTGCCCGGGATAAGCGGACAGGTAGGAGCGCTCGTAGCGGGCGTCGTCGCGCCACAGTCCGGTCAGTGTCCCTGGCGGCAGCGGCAGTCCGATGACGATATTGCCCTCGGTGTTGGGTGCCACCGGATTACCGGAGGAGTCGAGCACGCGTAATCGGTAGCCGGGCACCGGTACCGAGGCCGAGCCCGGCTTGATCGGCAGCTGCTGCAGGCCCAGCGGGTTCGCGCAGATCGGCCAGCCGGTCTCGGTCTGCCACCAGTGATCGACGACCGGGCAGTCGGAACGACCGGCGAGCAGGGTCTCGTCGGCCCAGGTGTAGGTGGCCGGGTCCAGCCGTTCGCCCGCACAGAACAGCGCGCGCAGCGAGGACAAGTCGTGGTCCCGGGCCAGCTCCGCGCCGGGGTCGGCCTTGCGGATGGCGCGCAACGCGGTCGGGGCGGTGAACAGCACGTTGACCTTGTGCTGGGCGACCACCCGCCAGTACGCGCCCGCGTCCGGCGTGCCGACCGGCTTGCCTTCGTACAGCAGCGTGGTCGCCCCGGCCAGCAGCGGCCCGTAGACGATGTAGGAGTGGCCGACCACCCAGCCGACATCGGATGCCGCCCACATCACCTGGCCCGCGTCGACGTTGTAGATGTTGCGCATGGACCAGGCGAGGGCCACCGCGTGTCCGCCGTTGTCCCGGACGACGCCCTTGGGCTTCCCGGTGGTGCCGGAGGTGTAGAGGATGTACAGCGGATCGGTCGCCGCGACCGGCACCGGGTCCGCCCGCGGCGCGTCGCGGACGGCGTCGTCCCAGTCGAGCCACTGCGCGGCCACCGTTTCCGTCGAGCTCGGCAGGTACTCGGTGGCGGGCTGTGGCGGCGGGAAATGGATGGTCTCGAACTCGGGTCGCTGCTTGACGATCACCGTGCGCGGCGCGGTGGTCGTGGCGAGATCCAGCGCTTGCAACACGATCGGCGGATACTCGATCTTCCGGCCGGGCTCCAGTCCCCCTGACGCTGTGATAATCAACACCGGCTCCGCGTCATCGATGCGAACCGCCAGTTCCGGCGCGGCGAAGCCGCCGAACACCACCGAGTGCACCGCGCCGATGCGTGCGCAGGCCAGCATCGCGATCACCGCCTCGGGGATCATCGGCAGGTAGATCACCACGCGGTCGCCCGCTGAGACACCGAGTCGCAGCATCGCTCCCGCGAACCGGGAGACCTCCGCGAGCAACTCCGCGTAGCTGTAGACGACGCTGGCGCCGGTCATAGCGGAGTCGTATATTAATGCGGGTTGATCGGCGCGACCGGCCTCACCGGGGGTGGTCGGGTGCACGTGCCGATCGAGTGCGTTGAAGGAGGTATTGAGGCGCGCGTCGGCGAACCATCTGGCCACCGGCCGAGCGTTGGTGTCGACGATCTGGGTCGGTGGCACGTCCCAGTCGATCGCTTCGGCCGCGCCGGCCCAGAACTCGGCCGGATCCACCAAGCTGGTCTGATAGGCCGGTCGGTACTCCTGCCGCACGTTCAAACCCGTGACTCCCTAGCCTCGCCTCGATGCCCGCCTCGATAGATCTGGTTGATTGTGGCAGACTTCACGCGACGCCCGGATGGGTGGCGCGACCTTTGGTTTTGCCTGGAACTGGCAGGTCAATGATCGCGACATCACGCCCGGGCACCCAAGAAGTTATTGATCCGTTAGAATCTGATGTCACTTATTTGGGCCGTCGTAGGACGCAATTTCTCGGCCAGCCGCAGTTCTCGGCCAGCTCCACCTGTCGAGCCATGCACGCGATCGTGGAGGTTCGGCTGATGGCGCGTGGTAGAGGCCAGTTTGGAAAGTGAGTGGGACATGCGTGACGCCGCTAGGTCCGGCAGTAAGCGCTGGGCGCTCGGCAACTGGGACCTGCGCTGGAAGGTGACGGCGGTGCTCGCCGTGCCCCTGGCGGTCGCAGTCGGGCTCGGCGTGTCCAGGATCTCGTCGGAGTTCGCGGAATCGAACCGGCTCGCCGACATCGCCGAGAACGTGGCCGCCATCCCGTCGGTTACCGGGCTCAGCGCGCAGACCGCGACCACCGCGGCCTCGCAGATGATCTCGCTCGGGACCAATCAGTCCGTAGTGACCGATCAGAACCTCGCGGATCTGGACAAGGCGATCGCCAACGCCGAGAAGTCGATCGGCAAGCTGGGCGGCGTGCCGGGTGCACGCGAGGCCATCGACAGCATGCTCACCCAGGCCAGGGGAGTGCGGGCCCAGGGCAAATCGGTCACCACCGGCCCGCCGTCGGACACCCTCGCGCTGATCGACCGCGTCCGCAACGACAGTGTGCGAATCGTCGAGAACACCGTCGGCCAGGTCAGCGACTCCGCCGTGGACGTGGCCAAACTGCGGCTGGTCGACTCGCTCAACACCCGTGCCGCTCTGGTCAACGAAGTCGCGGCTTTCCCCGAGGTGCTGCGCAGCCAGCAGTCCGGCGTACAGAGCTTCATGATCGCGGCCAACACCGAGCGCGCGCTGCTCAACGTGCTCGCGCACCGCTTCTCCGACGGCGACACCTCGATCGCCGACCTGCGCGCGGGCATCGACACCAGGATCGCGCTGCTGACCAGCCCGCAGTCCCAGGCGGGCCAGCTCCCGGTCGGTGACCTGAAGAAGTCGCTGACCGACAGCCTCGCGGTGTACGAGCACGTCGTCGGCAAGGCGACCAAGGACATCGACGCCGCGATGCAGTCGCTGGTGTCCACGGCCCAGCGCGACGCGTGGACCTACACCGCGGTCGTCATCGCGACCATCCTCGCCGCGCTCCTGCTCGCGGTGTTCGTCGCCCGCTCGATGATCGTCCCGCTGCACCGGCTGCGCTTGGCCGCGCTGCGCGTGGCCGAGAGCGACCTGCCGCAGGAGGTCGCCCAGCTCCGCCACGGCGCCTCGCCCGAAGAGGTCCCGCTGGAACCCATGCCGGTGCGCAGCACCGAGGAAATCGGTCAGCTGGCGCGCGCGGTCGACGACATCCACGGGCAGGCCCTGCGTCTGGCGAGCGAGCAGGCGAAGATGCGTGCGCAGGTCAACGACATGTTCGAGACCCTGGCGCGGCGGTCCAAGTCGCTCGTCGACCATCAGCTCACCCTCATCGAGGCGATGGAGTACGACGAGAAGGATCCGCGTCTGCTCGAAAACCTCTTCCGGCTCGACCACCTCGCCGCGCGTATGCGCCGCAACGGCGACAACCTGCTGATTCTCGCGGGCACCAGACAGCGCCGCAGCAAGTCCGCTCCGGTCGAGATCGCCGACGTGCTGCGTGCCGCGATCTCCGAGGTCGAGGACTACGAGCGGGTGAAGCTCGGCGCCACGCCGCGCGGTTCGCTGAAAGAGCCTGCCGCCTCCGACATGGCGCATCTGTTCGCCGAGCTGTTGGACAACGCGCTGCGCGCCTCGCCGCCGGAGACGGACGTCAAGTTCACCTTCGCGCAGGCGCACGACCAGGGGCTGCTCATCGAGGTCGCCGACCGAGGCATCGGTATGCCGCCCGCGGAGATGGCCGACATCAACCTGCGCCTGGAGCAGACCGCCGAGCCCGGGCCCGACACCGCCCGCCACATGGGTCTCTTCGTGGTCGGCAGGCTCGCCGAGCGACACGGTCTCACCGTGCGGCTGCGGGCGACCTTCGACACCGCACGCGATCCGGGCGTGACCGTGACCGTGCACGTGCCGGTCGGACTGATCGTCGCGGGCAAGCCGAGCGCGGGGCAGCCCGTCACCCCGACGCCCTCGCCGCAGCCCGTCAAGCCGCAGCGTCCGTCGGCGCAGTCGTCCATGCAGACACGGGCGGTCACGCGCACACCCGGGGGCAATGTCATGGTCACCGTAGATCCCGGAGTGAGTGGCCCGATTCCGGTCACCGACTCCGCGGGCTCCGCGCCCGCCGCATCGCCCAGCGCACCGGCGCCCGTCGGCTCGGGCGGCCTGCCCCAGCGGCAGCCGGGTTCGTCGGCGATGTCGTCCGGTCTGCGTTCGGACGCCCAGCAGTCGGGCGCGAGCTTGCGTCCCACGCCGGGCCAAGCCGCCGGCGGCCCGCAACGCGGCAAGCTCGCCGCGGCCAACCTGCCCAAGCGCCATCTCGGTCCCGGCGGTCCGCCGCCGCGTCAGCCGGGTGGTCCGGCGGAGCCGAGCGGCGCGGGTCTGCCGCACCGTGAAGCGAACTCGGGCGAACTGCCGCAGCGGCAGCCGGGCGCCAATGGTGTGCCGCAGCCGAGCGTCGGTCTGCCGCAGCGGCAGCCGGGATCGAACGGCGCTCCGCCACGGGACGCGTCGTCGGGCGGTTTGCCGCAGCGTGAGTCGGCGTCGGGTGGTTTGCCGCAGCGTGAGTCGGCGTCGGGTGGTTTGCCGCAGCGTGAGTCGGCGTCGGGTGGTTTGCCGCAGCGTGAGTCGGCGTCGGGTGGTTTGCCGCAGCGTGAGTCGGCGTCGGGTGGTTTGCCGCAGCGTGAGTCGGCGCTGGGTGGTTTGCCGCAGCGTGAGTCGGGCGCCACCGGATTGCCGCAGCGTCAGCCGGGGTCGAACGGTGCGCCGCAGCGTGAGTCGGCGCTGGGTGGTTTGCCGCAGCGTGAGCCGGGCACCACTGGCCTTCCGCCGCGGCAGCCGGCGCCGAACCTACCGCAGCGCGACGCGACACCAGGCGGATTGCCGCAGCGTGAGCCCGCCGCCCATGGTCTCCCGCAACGCGAGTCCGGAAACGGTTTGTCGCAGCGCGAACCGGCTTCCGGTGCGCTGCCCTCGATCAACGGTCTGCCGCAACGGGATTCGGCCGCCACCGGCCTGCCGCAGCGCGAGCCGGCCTCGGGTGGTCTGCCGCAGCGTGAGTCGGCGCTGGGTGGTCTGCCCCAGCGTCCGCCCGCGCCGACGAGCCTGCCGCAGCGAGAGAGCGGGCTGACCGGCCTGCCGCAGCGGCAGCCGGGCGCCCAGGCGCCACAGCGTCAGCCCGTTCCCCCGGGAATCGCTCTGCCGCAACGGGATCGCGGTGGCCAGCACGCCGTGAGCGGTGAGCAGTCGGCAACCACCTCCGGGCGTGATCCCGGCAAGCACAGCTTCAAGTCCAACCCCGCGAAGACGGCCTCGTTCTTCCAGACCAGGCTGCAGCCCGCGGCCGAGTCGGAGTCGTCCATGGGATCGACGCCGATCTTCGCCGAAATGATGTCGGCGTGGCTGTCGGACCCCAACGCGGATCGGTCGCAGGTGGCGGCCTCCTTCGAGTCGCCGGGCGACGAAGGGTGGCAGGCGGCTCGCCGCGCGAGCGAGGCGCAGCCCGAGACGAGGACGGCCGCGGGGTTGCCGCAACGCAATCCGGGCGGGAGGCTTGTCCCGGGTGGCGTCAGCGGTGCGGGCGATCGGGTGCCGCGCCGCGATCCAGAAACGATCAGGTCCAGCTTGAGTCGTCACCAGCAGGGCGTCCGGGATGGCCGCGCAATGAGAGCAATGAACCTAACCGGAGATAAAGGAGACCGATGAACCCCGATCTAGGTGGTACGAACCGTCAGCTGGATTGGCTGGTTTCGAACTTTGCCAACGAGGTTCCTGGCGTAGCCCATGCCGTCCTGGTCTCGGCTGACGGCCTACTCATGGCCGCGAGTGCCCAGCTGCCCGTCGATCGCGCCGAACAGCTCTCGGCCGTGACGGCCGGTCTGGCCAGCCTGTCAGTCGGCGTCTCGAATCTATTCGAGGGCGGCACCGTGCTGCAGTCCGTCGTCGAGATGGAGCACGGCTACCTGCTACTCATGGCTGTCGGCGACGGTTCCTATCTCGCGGTGCTGACCAACACCTCATGTGACATCGGTCAGGTCGGCTACGAGATGGCTCTGTTGGTCGAGCGTGTCGGCCAGACTGTTCAGGCCACGCCACGCGTCACGATGGGTTCCTGATGGTGGGATGGACATAGAAGATCACCGCATGGGAAGCGCCGAGCCGAGCCTCGTACGCCCGTACTCGCTGACCGCAGGCCGAACCAGGCCGGCGGTCGAGTTGGCGTTGGAAGCCCTCGTCGCATCGCATCCGGTCGCCCTCGAGCGGCAGTTCGAACTGACCAACATCGAGACGTCAATCGTGGAGTTGTGCAGAGAATCGCCGTCCGTTGCCGAGGTAGCAGCCAGACTGGGTATCCCCATTGGGGTAGCCCGCGTGCTCGTAGCCGACCTGATCGAGGCCGGACACGTGCGCGTTTCGGCGACATTGAAAGACGATTCCAGCGACGATGAACGTCGCGAGCTGATCGAAAGGGTTCTCAGTGGACTCCGGCGTATTTAATTCGACGGCACAGGTCGACACCCGCACCAGCAAGCCGACATCGGCGAAGATCGTGGTCGCGGGTGGGTTCGGCGTCGGGAAGACCACGATGGTCGGTGCCGTCTCGGAGATCGTTCCGCTGCGCACCGAGGCATTGGTGACCAATGCCAGCGCCGGGATCGACAATCTGACCGGCATTCCGATGAAGTCGACCACTACGGTGGCGATGGACTTCGGCCGAATCAGCCTCGCCGACGATCTGGTGCTGTATCTGTTCGGCACGCCCGGCCAGTATCGGTTCTGGTTCATGTGGGACGACCTGATCCGCGGCGCCATCGGCGCCGTGGTGCTGGTCGACACCCGCAGACTGGAGGACAGCTTCGCGGCCGTCGACTACTTCGAAGCGCGCGGCCTACCCTTCCTGGTAGCGCTCAACGAATTCGACGACGCACCGCGGTATCCGATCGAGGACATCCGGCAGGCACTTGCCGTGCCCGCCGATACCCCGATCCTGTCCATCGATGCCCGGCGTCGTGAGCCCGCCAAGCAGGCGCTGGTCGCGCTCACCGAGTACGCCCTACGCAAGGTGATGCAGGGCTACTGAGGGCTCGCGCGGCACGCTGAAGCACCGGGTAGGGCCGGATAGGCTCGCCCGGTGCGTACTTCGGCGCGGGAGTTCCTCGGGCAGCTGCTCGATACCGACTCGTTCATCAGCTGGGACCGGCCACCGGTGACGGTGGCCGCCACCCCGCGGTATCGTGACGCTTTGCGGAAGGCGGCGCTGGCGGCGGGCACCGATGAGTCGGTGCTCACCGGGGAGGGGCTGTTGCGTGGTCGTCGCGTTGCCGTGATCGCCTGCGAGTTCGGGTTTCTGGCCGGTTCGATCGGTGTCGCCGCGGCGGAACGGATCGTCGCGGCGGTCGAGTGCGCCACCGAACTCGGGCTGCCATTGATCGCTTCGCCGACCTCTGGCGGCACCCGGATGCAAGAGGGCACCGTCGCGTTCGTGCAGATGGTGAAGATCGCTGGTGCCGTCGCGACCCACAAATCGGCTGGTCACCCGTACCTGGTCTACCTCCGCAATCCCACGATGGGCGGCGTCTTCGCGTCGTGGGGTTCGCTGGGACATATCACTTTCGCCGAGCCCGGTGCGCTGATCGGGTTTCTCGGGCCGCGGGTCTACCAGGCCCTGTACGGCAGACCATTTCCGGAAGGTGTGCAGACCGCGGAGAACCTGTACCGCCGCGGCGTCATCGACGGGGTGCTGCCGATACCCGTTTTCCGTCGCATCGCCCATCGCGCGTTGAGCGTTTTCAGTGGCGTCCAGCTGCCCGATTCCACGGCGGCGCAAGGCGCTACCGCGCTGCCCACCTCTGTGTCTCCTCATGAACCAACGTGGCGGCAGCAGCCGACGGAGGCGGCTACCGTCGATGATTCGAAAGCCGTTGAGGCACGACAAATCCGCCGCGATGACGCGACGAATCGTTCCGGCGAAAACCGGGTATGGCAGTCGGTGCTGATCTCGCGCCGCCCACAGCGGCCGGGCATTCGCGAGCTCTTACGTCATGTGACGCAACGGGTTCCGCTCAGCGGCACCGGCCAGGGCGAATCGGATCGAACGGCCGTACTCGCGCTCGGACGTTTCCGGGGGCAACCATGTGTGGTGTTCGGGCACGATCGGCGCGGCCAGCAAGGCGAGAACACCATGGGTCCGGCCGCCCTTCGCGAGGCGCGGCGCAGTATGGCGCTTGCTCAGGAGTTGCGACTGCCGCTGGTGTTGGTCATCGACACAGTGGGTGCGGCGCTGTCGAAAGAAGCCGAGGAGCGGGGCCTCGCACCCGAAATCGCCCGCTGCATCGCAGATCTGGTGACGCTCGACACCCCGACCGTCTCGGTACTGCTCGGTCAGGGCACCGGCGGTGGTGCGCTGGCGCTGCTGCCCGCCGACCGGGTGCTCGCCGCCACGCACGCCTGGCTGGCTCCGCTGCCGCCGGAAGGGGCGAGCGCCATCGTATTCCGTGACACCGACCATGCTCCGGAACTTGCTGCGGCCCAACGGATCAGCGCAGCCGATCTGCTTGCCGACGGCGTGGTCGACCGCATCGTGCCCGAGCTTCCTGATGCCGCGGACGAGCCGGTGGACTTCGCCCGCCGCATGGTCGCCGCGATCGCGAACGAACTCGCGACCCTGCGCGCCCGCCCGGAATCGGAGGTGCTCGCGGCACGGCAGGTGCGCTACCGGAGACTGGGACTGCCCGGCGACGCGGGCTGATCACCGCGACGCGACCCGAATACCCAGCGTGTCCAGCAAATTGCAGGCCAACACACCCGAGTGCGTGATTGACGGTTCGCCGCCGCACTTCTACCGTCGGAATGTGACCTTCAGAAGCGAGACCAGCACCGTTCCCCCGATCGTGCTGAACGACGGGAACGTGATCCCGCAGCTCGGCTTCGGCGTGTTCCAAGTGCCCGCCGACGATGTGTTTCCGGCCGTCACCACCGCGCTGGAGGTGGGTTATCGCAGCATCGATACCGCCGCTATCTACGGGAACGAAGAGGGCACCGGTCGTGCGATCCGGGAATACGGACTGCCCCGGGACGAGATCTATGTGACGACCAAGCTGTGGAACGCCGAGCAAGGCTACGACGCCACGCTGCGCGCCTTCGACGCCAGTCTGGCCCGGCTCGGCCTGGACTACCTCGACCTGTATCTCATTCACTGGCCGGTGGCCGCCGCCGGACGGTTCGTCGACACCTTCCGCGCTTTCCAGGCGCTGAAGTCGCAGGGGCGAGTCAGGTCGATCGGCGTCTCGAACTTCACGGTCGCGAACCTGCAGCGGCTCATCGCCGAAACCGGCGAGATCCCGGCGGTGAACCAGATCGAGCTGCACCCCAGGTTTGTGCAGCGGGAGCTGCGTGAGTTCCACGCCGCGAACGCGATCGCCACCGAGGCGTGGAGCCCGCTCGGTCAGGGCACCGTACTCGACGACGGCACCATCACCGCTGTGGCCGCCGAGGTCGATCGCACTCCGGCGCAGGTGATCATTCGCTGGCACCTCCAGCTGGGCAATGTCGTCATTCCGAAGTCGATCACACCGTCGCGGATCGCGGAGAACTTCGACGTGTTCGGCTTCGAGCTCACCCCGGCGCAGGTGAACGCAATCAACGCGCTGGACAGCGGTTCGCGCATCGGTGCGGACCCGGATACGTTCACTGTGGGTCTGAGCCCCTCCGCCTCTCCGGATCTTTAGGCCGTTCTAGGGATCTTTAGGCCGTTCTGGTCGGGCCGCGGGATTTGCGTACAGGTCCTGCGTGGGGGTGCCGTTTCGGTTTCAGGCGTTCCCGGTGAGTTACCCATGTGCTCGAGAAATCAGTTGCTCGGTTAACGGTAGGTTAGCGACTGTGGCCGGGTGGCGAGCACCTCCGACTCCAATCGCGCGGCCCGCGCTCCGGCAGCCGAGTTCACCGAGCATCTCGAACACCGGGCACGCCCAAAACCCGAGCGGCACCCACGGCAGGACCTGAACGCAATCCTTCGTCACCCGACGCATGGCCGCAGCGGCAGGCACCGGACCAACTGATTTCGAAAGTACATGGGTAACTCATCGGGAACGCCCAGAACCCGAGCGGCACCAAACGCAGGACCTGAACGCAAATCCAGCGTCACCCGACCAGTACGGCCTGAATACTCGGAGAGGCGGGTCTGCGCCTGTGGCAGAGTGAAGAGACCAGATGGACCGTTCAGGGAGGTCGCATGCTCGGGGTCAGCCGCGATGGTGATGTGGTGACCATCGAACTCCAGCGGGAGGAGCGCCGCAACGCGCTCAACTACGAACTTGTGACGCTGCTGCGTGAAGCCGTCCTCGCCGCTATAGCCGACCGAGCGCGAGTCATCGTGCTGACCGGGCGCGGTCCGGTCTTCAGTTCGGGCGCCGATCTGTCCGGGGTGTACACCGGTGATTTCCTGTCCGCGTGGCTGGAGACATTGCACACTATCGAATCGGCGCCGATCCCGGTGATTTCGGCGATCAACGGCGCCGCGATCGGTGCGGGCGTGCAGTTGGCGCTCGCCTCGGATCTGCGGGTGGTCTCGCCGGAGGCGTATCTCGCGATTCCGGCGGCGAAGTTGGGCATCACGGTGGATCGGTGGACCGTGCGCAGGCTGGTCGCGCTGATCGGCGGCGGTCCGGCCAGGACCGTGCTGCTCGGGGCGGAATCGATCTCGGCCGAGGACGCCTACATCTTCGGGTTCGCCAACCGGATCGGCGGCCTTGCCGAGGCGCAAGCCTGGGCGAAGCAGATCGCGGCCTTGGCGCCGCTGTCGCTCCGCCACATGAAGCTGGTGCTCAACGACGACGGGACGCGCGATCCGGAAACCGCTCAGCAGCGTGCGGCGCTCGAGGCCGCATGGACGAGTGAGGATGCCAAGGAGGGTCGTTTGGCCAGGCAGGAAAAGCGCGCCGCGAAGTTTGTGGGGCGATGATGGGCATTCGAAATATCGTCGGCGCGGCCGCCGGTACACTCGGCATTACGTGGGTGGTCCGGGCGGTGTGGGGTATCCCATCGGCGATGGGCGCTTCGATTTCGGCGATCCAGCCCTACGCGGCGGGCGCGGCGAGCTACCGAAATCGCCAGTTCCACAACACCGAACCCAGCAGTCAGGTAGCCGCGGGGTCGGCTCCATCGCTGTTGGTCTCGGCACTGACCCAGCGCAATGCGGGCAGGCCGCGCGGAACCATCCCGCTGCAGACTCCCCTGCCGCCGAGTGAGGCGGCCACTCTCGCCGTCACCTGGTACGGCCATGCGACGACGCTGATCGAGATCGACGGGTACCGGATTCTCACCGATCCCGTATGGAGCGAACGGGTTTCGCCTTCGGCGCTGGTCGGGCCCGCACGCCTGCACCCGGTGCCGCAGCCGCTGGCGGAGCTGCCCGAGGTGGACGCGGTGCTCATCTCACACGACCACTATGACCACTTGGACAAGGAGACGGTCCGGGAACTGGTGGTACGCCAGAGCGCGCCGTTCCTCGTGCCGATCGGCATCGGCGCCCACCTGCGGCACTGGGGTGTCCCGGACCATCGGATCATCGAATTGGATTGGGGCGCTTCGGTATCACTGGCTGAACTCGGCCGAGATCGGGACGGCGCGGATCTGACGCTCACCTGCACCGAGGCGCGGCACTTCTCCGGACGCGGCCTGCTCCGCAACACCACGCTGTGGGCTTCCTGGTCGATTGTCGGTCCGACGCGGCGGGCTTACTTCGGCGGCGACACCGGATATACGAAGGCGTTCGCCGCGGCGGGCGCTGCGCTCGGTCCATTCGATCTGACGCTGCTGCCCATCGGCGCCTACGACGAGCGCTGGCCGGATGTGCACATGAACCCCGAGGAGGCGGTCATGGCGCATGCCGATCTGTGCGTCGGCGATCCGGGCTACGGCCTGCTCGTGCCCATCCATTGGGCGACGTTCAACCTCGCCTTCCACGGTTGGTCCGAGCCGGTCGGGCGCATGGTGGCGGCGGCGCGGGCGGCGGGCACCTCCGTCGCGGTACCGATGCCAGGTCAGCGTGTGGATCCGATGATCGAGCCACCAGGGGATTCCTGGTGGGAGAATGTTGGTTGAACGACTCCGGTTAGCTGGCGACAGGAAGGATGGACGGCGATGAGTTTCGCGGACACACTCAAAGGCCTGGTCGGCAAGGGAAGGGACGCGGCGGCCAAGAACGCCGACAAGATCAACACAGCGGTCGACAAGGCCGGTGACTTCATCGACGACAAGACGCATCACAAGTACACGGACAAGATCGCCAAAGGCAAGGAGGCTGCCAAGAAGGTGGTCCCGCCGGACCAGTCCGGGCCGCACGCCTGAAGCAGCGGCGGAGACCGTCGCGGGGTCTCCGCCGCTAGACTGCGAACATGGTGGCCCGCCGAGAGTTCGGTGGTATCGAGGTTGAGCTGAGCAACCTCGACAAGGTGCTGTATCCGGCCACCGGCACCACCAAAGGCGAAGTCATCGCCTACTATTCGGCGATCGCGCCCGCCATGCTCCCGCACGTCATGGGACGGCCGGTTACCCGGAAGCGCTGGCCCAACGGTGTCGACGAGCCGTCCTTCTTCGAGAAGAATCTCGCCTCGCACGCGCCGCCCTGGATCGAGCGTCGCACGATGCGGCATTCCGATCGCACGGTGGTCTACCCGCTGATCGATTCCGAGGCCGGTCTGGCTTGGGTCGGCCAGCAGGCGGCGCTGGAAGTCCATGTACCGCAATGGCGTTTCGACGACGACCGGATGGGTCCGGCGACCAGATTGGTGTTCGATCTCGATCCGGGCGAAGGAGCCGGACTCGCCGAATGTGCCGAGGTGGCGCTCGCGGTGCGCGACATGGTCGAGGGGATCGGCTTGCATGCGTTCCCGGTCACCAGCGGCAGCAAGGGAATTCACCTCTACGTGCCGCTGGACCGGGAACTCAGCCCCGGTGGCGCCTCTACGGTAGCCAAAGAGGTGGCGACGAATCTGCAACGGCTGCGCCCGGATCTGGTGACGGCGACGATGGCGAAGGCGGCTCGTGGCGGGAAGGTCTTCCTGGACTGGAGCCAGAACAACCCGTCCAAGACCACCATCGCGCCCTACTCGATGCGTGGGCGTCAGCAGCCGAATGTCGCCGCGCCGCGTACCTGGAAGGAGATCGAGAACCGGAAGAAGCTGCGGCACTTGCGGTTCGATGAGGTGCTGGCCAGGTACCGGTCGGACGGCGATCTGCTCGCGGAGCTGGATCCGCCGCTGGCGCGGGGCGCCTCGGCGCCGGACGCGCTGGCGAAGTACCGGTCGCTGCGTGACCCGTCCCGTACACCCGAGCCGGTGCCGGCCGAGCCGCCCGAGCCGGGGGTGAACAACCGCTACGTGGTGCAGGAGCACCATGCGCGGCGGCTGCACTGGGACGTGCGACTGGAGCGCGACGGGGTACTGGTGTCATGGGCAGTACCGAAGGGGCCGCCCACCTCGCCGGATCAGAACCGTCTCGCCGTGCACACCGAGGACCATCCGCTGGAGTATCTCGATTTCCACGGCGCCATCCCGAAGGGTGAGTACGGCGCCGGTGAGATGACGATCTGGGATTCCGGCACGTACGACACCGAGAAATGGCGTGACGACGAGATCATCGTCCAGTTCCACGGCAAGCGGCTCACCGGGCGGTACGCGCTGATCCAGACCAACGGCAACCAGTGGCTGATGCACCTGATGCGCGCACAGAACGGCGCCGAAACGCGGGACGAGCCCCGTACCAGCGCGGACGAGCCTTCCGGCGAAATCATCCTGCCGTCGAGCGCGCCTTCGCCGCTTCCGCGCGGGCTGGCGCCGATGCTGGCGACGCCTGGTGACGTCGCCGCCCTCGGCGCCGATGAATGGTGCTTCGAGACGAAGTGGGACGGGTTCCGGCTGATCGCCGAGATCGATTCCGGTGTAATCACCTTGCGCAGCCGCGCGGGGAACGTGGTGACCGATCGCTATCGCGGGATCGGGGTGCTGGCGCGCGAACTCGCCGGGCACAGCGTGGTGTTGGATGGCGAGGCGGTGGTCTTCGACGATCACGGCGTCGCCAATCTCGGTCTGCTGCAAGCCGGGGCGGCGCGGGCCGTCTTCGTCGCCTTCGACGTGCTGTATCTCGACGGCACGTCGCTGGTACGCAAACGATATTCGGACCGCCGCCGGGTGCTGGAGGCGCTGGCCGCGAATGCCCCTTCGATGATGGTGCCGCCGCGACTGGACGGACCGGGCGCCGAGGCGGTGCGCTACAGCCAGGAGCACGGCCTGGAGGGCGTGGTCGCCAAACGCAAGGATTCGGTGTATCTGCCGGGCAAGCGTGGGCATTCGTGGGTGAAGCAGCGCAATTGGCGCACGCAGCAGGTGTTGATCGGTGGCTGGCGGCGCAGCGCGGCACGGAATTTCAAATCTCTGCTGGTCGGCATTCCGCACGACGGGCGGTTGTACTACGTGGGGCGGGTCGGCACCGGATTCAGCGAGCCGCACATGCGTGATCTGGCCGCGCGGCTGCGCAAGCTGGAACGAAAGACCTCCCCGTTCGACAACGAACTCACCGCCGAGGAGCGCAAGGAGGCGGTGTGGGTGACGCCGAAACTCGGCGGCACCGTGCGGTTCATGAACTGGACCGAGGCGGGCCGGTTGTGGCACCCGGCGTGGCTCGGCGACCCGCCGGGCGCGTGACGCCGGGTGCCTCGTCAGTTGGCGCCCGCGAGCAGTGGGGTGATGGTCGCGACATCTGTCACCACAGTGTGGCCTTGGAATTCGAAATCATCGTAGGCCCGCGCCATAGCGGCTTTGTCCCGGCCGCCGCAGGCGTCGCTGATCACCACGGGGACGAAACCGAGATCGGTGGAGTGCGTCACCGTGGGGGCGATGCCGATCTCCAGCGCGACGCCCGCGATCGCGTAGGCGCCGATGCGCAGGTCGCGCAGCATCGAAGCGAGCGGGGTGCCTTCGAACGCCGACATCGAGGTCTTGTCGAACACCACCTCGTCCGCGCGCGGCCGCAGTTCGGGGACCAGCTCGAAGGCGGGAGTGTCGCGCTGCAGGATGAACCGCACCTTGTCCACCGAATCCACCTGCTGCCAGTTCATCGCCATGCGCAGCGCGAATGCGCCACTGAGGCGCTCGGGCAGAAAGAAATGGCGCAGGAAGACCACCGGGTAGCCACCGGAGCGCGCCGCGTCGACCACCCGAACCACGCGCTCGATGATCTCCGGGCCGTCCGGCAGCTGGCCGAGCACGCCGACCTGCATGTCGTAGACGAGCACCGCCATCCGGTCCGGGGCGCACACGTCGGCGAGCCCTTCGGGGATGTCCAGTCCGTTGCCATGCCGCATGCTCGGCTACTCCTGTTCGTCGCGCCCGCATCCCGGGCTGGGTGGTGCCTGATGGCTATTGGGTTGCGTCAGGCGCATTTTCGGATCACTGTAGCCAGTCGCGGCGGACAACCCCGGCGATGGGTGTGACCTCCGATCGACCGTTGCCCGGGCGGATCATACGGCAGTAGCGTTGAGTACCGAGGCGGGAGTGAGTCGGTGTCGACGGCACCCGCGCACTCTTGCCTCGCCGGGAGTGGGGTGGCCTGATGAAGGATATTCACGCAGCGCCTGTCACCGAGCAGACGGGTAATCGGCTGATACGCGAGGCATTCCTGCGCACAATTCTATCGGCCGTGATCGTTCTGGTGGCCGTGCTGAGTGCAGCTCCCGCGGTATCCGCGCAGCTACCGCCCCCGGACCACGACCCGTTCTACGCGGCGCCCACCGACGTCGGCGCATACCCCAACGGCGCCGTTCTCGACTCCCGCCCGATCGCGTTGTTCGGTCTGCCCCTGCCGGTTCGGGCATGGCAGGTGAAGTACCGGACCACCGATTCCAGCGACCGGCCCGCGGCCTATGTGGCGACCGTGATGGTGCCGATGCTGCCATGGTTCGGCCCGGGAGCGCGGCCGTTGCTGTCGTATCAGGTTCCTGAGGACAGTCTCGGAACGCGGTGCGCACCGTCGTACGCGCTGCGCGGAGGGTGGGATCCCGGCGCGGTCAACACGCTGATCGATACGCCGTTCATGGCGGAGGCGTTGCGGCGTGGATGGGCCCTCGTAGTCAGCGATTACGAGGGGCCGCAGTCCCGTTTCCTGGACGGGGTCAACTCAGGGCGCGGTGTGCTGGACGGCATCCGGGCCGCGCGCGACTTCCCGTCGGCCGGACTCGGACCCGAGAGCCCTATCGGCGCGTGGGGCTATTCGGGCGGCGCCTTCGCCACGCTGTGGGCCGCGCAGATGCAGCCGGAGTACGCGCCGGACATTCGATTCGCCGGGATCACCTCGGGTGGCGTTCCGGCGGATTGGCCCGCCATCGCCCGCCGCGCGGATGGCACCGTGCAGGCCGGGCTGGCGGTGCTCATCTTGTTCGCGATCGCCCGCAACGATCCCGGCGCGGGCGTGCTGGAGTTGCTCAACGAGCGTGGGCAGGCGGCGCTGATCGAGGTCGGGGCGGCGTGCGGGTCCGATCTGGTGCCGATGTACGTCGGGGCACGGGTCGATGACTTCGCCACGGTTCCGAGTCTGCTGTCGCACCATTCTTTTCGTGCCGCGATCGGCGTACAGGAACTCGGCGGCACCGCGCCCGCTGTTCCGATGTACCTGTATCACAGCATCACCGACGACGTGATCCCCGTCGCGGGGTTCACCGAGTTGCTCGGTCGTTACTGCGCGCAGGGAGCGACCGTCACTTCGGTGCACTCGATGCTGCCCACCCACAATCCGGCGGCGATCGGCGAGGCACCGGGGGCGATGAACTTTCTCGCCGACCGGTTCGCGGGGCTGCCGGTTGCTCCGGGGTGTCATTCGCGGTAGGCGGGTTCGTTGCGCACCAGGATCGCCGCGCCCGGGCATACCCGAAAGCGCACCGAATCGCAGGTGATTCGGTGCGCTTTCGTCCCGGTCGGCCGACCGGTGTCTCCGCGGGGCGGGGTCAGTACTGCGGACGGCCGGTGGTGTCCATCCACTTGGTGGTCCCCGGCGCGGCATGGAGGGTGCTGAGCAGGTCGATTCCGGCGACGATCAGCGTCGGTCCACCGGCGACGATGGTGCCGATGATGGCGCCGATGCCCGCACCGGCGATGACACTGGCGATCACGCCAGGGCCGGAGATGATGCCCGTCAGGCCGACCAGCGCGCCGATGATCGTACCGATGAACCCGCCGACCGCGGTGGCGATGCCGAACTGCGAAAGGAACGCCTCCATCGCGCGCTGGTTCTCGTACGGCGAGGCGACCGGCGTGGCGACCGGGCGCGCCCGTGTCGCGTCCTTGACGACGGTCAGCTCCAGCACCCGGCCCGCTTCACGCACGGCGTACGGCATGGGGTACTCGAGTCCGTCCTGGCGGAAGGCGAGCGGCAGTGTGAGCGCGACATTTCCGGCCTCGTCCTTGATGCCGACGGCGTCGCCGCGAACCTCGAACGTGCCCGCCGTGAGTGTCGTGACGATCTGGTTCCCGACCAGTCGGGCCTCGTACCCGATATTCGGGACCGGTGCCGCGGCCGGTTCCGCGTGTGTGGCGCCCGCGCCTACCGTGAGCGCCGCGACGAGTGGCACAACAGCGGCGGTGACTTTCCGGAGAATCATTTCCCTGGTTTCCAATCTTCATCAGGTTCCAGCACAAGAGAACGCGGCACGCGCTGAAATTCCTTCCCCCACTGGCGCGTACATCCGTGATGTGATGCATAAGACAGCAACTTCTGAGTGGTAACTGTACTGCGACCGGAGGGTTTAGATCATGAATTGAGAGGGTAATCTCCCTTCTTTTTCCGCCTTACTCTAGTTATAGCCGGTAGCTATTCGACGATTCGTGCACCTGTGTAGCCATGGCGTGGGATGCGCGGCGGAGTTCGGGGCGCTCGCGGGATCGTCGCCGCCGACTGTGGTTGCCGGGGCTAAGATTTCGCCAGAAAGCAATGGCGGCAGCAATGGGCCAGCAATCAGGTATTGCGCGCCTTCTCCATGCTTGCGATCAGAAAGTTCCTCGGGATTGCCAAACCGAACGCTCTCCCTTTTGTGGCGGCCGAGAATCCTGCCTTTCTACCGGCCTGGCATCCCGTACATTCCACGCGCCGAGCCGGTCAGAGCAGCAGGTGCAAGGCGACGGCGCCCGAGCAGGTCGCGACGACCACGGCTAGTGCGAGGGCGTCGCGACGGCCCGGGGAGCCCGGATGGGCGGTGAGTTGTCCGGTGCCGCCGCGTGCGGTGATCGCCTCCCCGAGTTCACCGGCGCGGCGGGTGGAGACCGCCATGGCCGCGGTGAGGATGTCGACGAGGGGGTTGTCGGCGGCGCGATAGAGCAAGCTGTCCTTGGGACGGAGGCGGCGGGCCGCGCGCAGGACCCGGATTTCCTCGATGAGTAGTGGAAGACCGCGCAGGGTCAGCGCGACGACGACGGCCCATTCGTCCACGGGGACGCGGAGTTTGCGCAACGGCGCGCCCAACTTGGCGAGCGCCGGTGCGATCTCGCTCATCGGCGTGGTCCACGCGATGAGGAATGAGGCGGATACCAGGATCAATCCGAACACGACCACCTGCGCGTAACGCAGCACCGCCGTGCCGCCGACCGGCACGTTGATCAGGGCTCCGACGGCGAGCAGCGCCCAGAACCACCACGACAGCCGCGGCAAGGTGCCGAGCGGCAGTCGGGCGACCACTCCGACGAAGACCAGCAAGACGACCATCACGCCGAGCACCGGCCAGGACGGCAGGAACATCAGCAACAGGCTGATCAGGAAAACCCCGATCATCTTGGTACCCGCCCACAATCGGTGCACCGGACTGTCGACGGGAACCTGACGCAGCAGCACCGTACTCATCGGTGACCTCCGTGCTCGAGTCGCCATGCCGCGTCGCCGGGCGGACGCAGTTCGGCGGGCCGGGGATCGGCGGGCGTGGCGGCGCCGCTCGGGATGGCTTCCCATGCGGACTCGGCCGCCAGAATGCGTCCGGACTGCAGTCGGACCGTGCGGTCGCACACTGCCGCCATGTCGGCGACGTCGTGCGAGATGACGATCAGCGTCAGCCCGGAATCGCGCAGCCGCGCAAGCAGTTCCACGATGTCGGCCCGGCCTTCCGGGTCGAGTCCGGCGAGCGGCTCGTCGAGCACGACCACCTGCGGATGGCTGGCCACGATCGACGCGAGAACCACCCGTTTGGCCTGGCCACCGCTGAGTTCCTCGATGGAGCGGGCGGCCAGCGACCGGTCCAGCCCCACCGCGTCCAGCGCCCGCCCGACCGCGCCCGAGCCGGTCGCCCGCCCGCCCCAGTCCGCGATCTCCGCGCCGACGGTCTGTTTCTGCAACTGCAGGCGAGAGCTCTGGAACGCCAGTTCGACGCCCCCGATCTGCTTGGTGATCGGCTTCCCGCGCAGTTCACAACGACCGGAACTCGGCTCGATCAGCCCGGCCATGATCCACGCGAGAGTCGATTTGCCCGATCCGTTGCCGCCGACGACCAGCAACGCTTCGCCGCGCCGAACCGACAGGTCGACGCCGTGCAGGGCGGCCGCTTCCCACGGTGTCGCGTGATTGTAGGTGTGCCGAACCTCGCGCAGTTCGAGGATCGGCTCGCCGATCGGCCTGCGCCGCGCGTCGCGCACCGGGCGCGGCCATGCGGGCAGGTGCGCCGCGGAGCGGCCCGCGGCCAAGTGGACGACCCGGTCGGCCGCGGCGGCGTCGGCCTCGTGGTGGGTCACCAGCACCACGGCCATCGGGTGTCGCTTCGGCAGTGCCGCGAGCAGTTCCACGAGTTCGCGGCGCCCGTCCGGATCGATCATCGAGGTCGCCTCGTCGGCGATCAGCAGCGCCGGGCGGCGAGCCAGCGCCGCGGCCACCGCCAAGCGCTGCTGCTGCCCGCCGGACAGCGTGGCGGTTTCCTTGGCGCCCATCCCGGCGAGCCCGACCTCGCCGAGCAGTCCGTCGACATCCACGTCGGCTGCGAGCTCAGGGGGCAACCCCCACACCACGTCATCGGCGACGAGCACGCCCAAGGTCTGGCTCTCCGGCCGCTGCATCACCAGTGCCGTTCCGCCCAGGCGCCCGAGTCCGGCCGACCCGGGGCGCTGCACCGATCCCGAGGTGGGCGGCAGTCCGGCGAGCAACCGCGTCAACGTCGACTTGCCCGATCCGTTGTGCCCCACCACAGCGACGAACTCACCGACGCCGACTGTCAGGTCGATGTCGCGCAGGGCATCGCGCGCCGCGCCGGGATAGCGGAATCCGGCGCCGTGCAGGGTGACCGGTAGCGGTGCGATGGGACGGTCGTCGTCCGGTGCGTCGAGCCGGTCCCGTCCGGGCAGCCAGGCCAGCCGATCCAGCACCGAGCCGAGTACGTACCAGGAGAACAGCCCGGTGGCGACCATGCCGAGCGCGACGCTGCCGCCGACCCACGCCCACCACCAGCGCAGCACGGACTCGGCCAGATCGGTCGCGGCCTGTCCGAGCGGCGCCAGCTGCGCCTGGCGTGCCGCGAGTTCCTGGATACCGCGTGCGGCGTTGCGGATGTTGTCGAACAGCAAGTTGCGTGCGGCCGAGAGCAGCAGGAGTGATCCGACGGCGAATGCCGCCCAGACCAGGCCGGTCAGCAGTGCGAGGCCGAACACCGCGACGACACCGCCGCCGCGCCGCTTCACGATGCCGATGATGCCGCCTACCGTCGCCGAGGCGATCAATCCGGTCGCGGGCACCACGCCCGCCGCGACAAAGGTGACCAGCGTGGCCGCGATGGTCGCGGTGGCCAGTGCGCGCAGCCGGTAGCGGTGCGCGATCAGCCCCATAGGGACTGCGGCGACCAGCTGTAGAGCGGCGGCGAACGGAATCACCGATCCGATGGTGACCAACCCGACGGTGGCCCCGCCGAGCACGGCGCCGGTGGCCAACTCGATCGGGCGCAGCGGTCCTCGCTCACCCGGGTCGCCCGCATGGGCCAGTCCACTCACAGCACAAGTCTGCCAGTCCGGCGGGCAGCACAAGGTTCCAGAGAATTCGCGCAGTTCAGCGGTCTGTGATTGATCAGCAGACCGGAGTGAGGGTGTAGTGGGCGGGGTCGAGGTGACGGGTGCCGCGGCGGTAGCTGGTCTGCGAACCCGGCCAGTTGTTCGTGATGCGGCCGGCGGAGTTGCGGTACCAGCTGGAGCAGAAGTTCCACGGCGTGCGGGCCATACGCTGCTGGAGAGCGGTGTTGTAGTGCTCCTCCAGATCCGCGCGCACGTCCAGGCAGTGGCCCGGGTGGTCGGCGAGCAACTGGATGGCCTGACGGATATAGCGGGTCTGCGACTCGATCATGTAGATGATGGATCCGACGCCGAGATTGGTGTTCGGCCCGTAGACCAGGAACAAGTTCGGGAAGTCCGGCACCGTGATGCCGTAGTAGGCGTGCGCGCCGTCGGTCCAGGCGTCCGACAGTTGGCGCCCCGCGCGCCCGTAGATATTCATCGGCCAGAGGAATTCGGTGCCCTTGAACCCGGTGCCGTAGATGATCACGTCCGCCTCGTGCACGGCTCCGTCGGCGGTGCGCAGGCCCGCGGGGATGATCCCGGTGATCGGGGTGGTCTCCACCTGCACGTTCGGCTGGGTCAGCGCCGGGTAGTAGTCGTTGGAAAACAGGACGCGCTTGCAGCCGATCGGGTAGTCGGGGGTGAGCTTCTCCCGCAAGTGCGGGTCCGCGACCTGCTTGGCCAGGTGCCAGGCGGCGACGCGGGCCACGAGCCGCGTGATCGCGGGGAACTCGACCAGCCCGAGCGAGAAGAATTCGGCGATCGACCACCAGCCGAACCGTTCGACCAACAGCGCGCCCGGCAAGCGGGCGAACAGGTTGTGCTGGATGGGCGTGTAGTCGGTGTCGAACTTCGGGATCACCCAGGCCGGGGTGCGCTGAAACAGCGTCAGGTGGGCAACCACGGGCTGAATTTCCGGGATGAATTGAATGGCGCTGGCCCCGGTGCCGATGCAGGCGACGCGTTTGCCGGTGAGATCGACATCGTGGTCCCATGCGGCCGAATGGAACGACGGGCCCGCGAAGCTGTCGATGCCGGGGATTGCGGGCATGGCCGGGCGGGACAGCTGGCCGACCGCGGAGATCAGCACGTCCACGATCCGGGTGTCCCCGTCGGCGGTGCGGACGGTCCACTGGCCGGTGGCGTCGTCGAATTCCGCGTCGGTCACGCTCGTGCCGAAATGGATCGCGTCGAGCACGCCGTGCCGCTCGGCGACGCCGCGCAGGTAGTCGTGGATGGCGGCGCGTCCCGAGTACCGCTGCGGCCAGTCCGGCTTGGGTTCGAACGAGTACGAGTACAGCGGGGACGGCACATCGCAGGCGGCGCCCGGGTAGGTGTTCTCTCGCCACACGCCGCCGAGGTCGGCCGCGCGCTCCAGGATGGTGATGTCGTCGAAACCGTTGCGGCGCAATTCGATCGCCATCCCGATGCCGCCGAAGCCCGCGCCGATGATGAGGATCGATGGCCCATTGCGCGCTTTCATGTGACACTCCTCACTCCGGCCGTAGCTGACTCCACTGTAGGAGTCCGGGTCCGTCGTATCGAGAAATTCGGCCATACTGTCCGCGTGGAGCGGGTGCAGGATCCAGAAGTCCGCGATTGGAACTTTCCGCGCGGCGTGGCCAGCGTGGCGCTGATGGTGGGCTACGCGGCCGAGCACGGCGTGCCCGTCACGCGCATGCTGAACGGCACGGGGCTCACCGAGCGGCAACTGCGTGACCCGGACGCGCAGATCGACGCCTACACCGAATTGGCGGTGATCCGCAATCTGGTTCGTGCACTCGCCGACCGGCCGGCACTGGGCATCGAGATCGGCCGCCGCTACCGGATCACCACGTTCGGCATCTTCGGCTTCGCCTGCGTCAGCAGCCCCACGCTCGGGGAGGCGATCGACTTCGCACTGCGCTATCTGGACCTCAGCTTCACGTTCTGCCTGCCGGTGGCTCAGTTTCGCGAAGACGAGTTCATCGCCGTGGTACACGACGAGTCGGTGCCCGCGGACGTGCGCCAGTTCCTCGTCGAACGCGACGTCACCGCGATGCACCAGGTGATGAGCGATCTGCTCGGCACACGACTGCCGCTGACCAGGGCCGAATTCCGTTTTCCCGCACCCGGTTACGTAGACCGGATCACAGAGGTCACGGTGGTGCCACCGCGGTTCGGCATGCCGGACAACCTGTTCGCCATCGAACCGGTCCTGCTGGAGCAGCCGTTGCCCCAGGCCAACGAGCACACCTGGGCGATGTGTCTGGCGCAGTGTCGTGAGCTGGTGCACCGGCGTAGGGCCCGCACCGGCATCGCGGCCGAGGTGCGGGAACGCTTGGTGCCGCGCGGTGGCGAGGACGGATTCGCCGCGCCACCCGGCATCGACGTCGTGGCGAGCGACCTGAACATGAGCACGCGCACGCTGCGCCGCCACCTCGACGCCGCGGGCACCGGTTATCGCGCTCTGCTGGACGAAGTCCGTCGTACCTTGGCCGAGGAAATGCTCACCGCCACACCGCTATCGGTGAGCGACGTCGCGATCCGCCTCGGCTACGCCGAAGCCTCGACGTTCATCTTCGCGTTCAAGCGGTGGACCGGTAACACCCCCGCGGCCTATCGCCGCGAACGCGCCGCGCGAAGCTAGGCGCCTTCGCCGCGCCCGCTCCGGCTGCCGATATAGGCCAGTTCGCGGATCTTGCCGACGGCATTGGGGAACAGTTCCACCTCGGACGGGCGATTGAGCATCGGATCGAAGTAGTCCGTCCGATACTCGGCCGATTCGGCATGCCGCAGCGCGAGTTCGGCCAGTCGCACTCGCGGCCCGGTCAGGCGGCTGGCGGTGAGGGTGAAGCTCACCAGGTGCTCGTCCAGATGGGCGTCCATCGCGTGGAGCGAGGCCGACGCGGGCTGGTCGGCGTCCGGCTCGGCGAAGAACCAGGTCGGCGCGGAATTGCCGATCCGGTAGGGCATCAGGCAGCCGTAGCGGGCGGTGGCCCAGCCGCGGGCGGGTGTGAACACCAGTCGGCCGAGCAGTCCGCGGCCGGTGGTGGCCAGCGTGAAATCCCACGGTTCGTCATCGCGGTCGAGCACCCGGAACGCGAACCCGAGCACATCGGGCAGGCCGCCCGGCATTCCCGCCCCCTTGGACAATCGGGCGATCACCGCCCGTTCCCCGGCCCCGAAGAGTGGCTCGAACTCGGGCTCCGCGTGCAAACGGCCGGACAGGTGCAGGCCGTTCGGATGGAACACCCGAGCATGCCGGATACGCGCTCCGGTCGCGAACGCGCCTTTCACCAATGCGGCTGGTAGGTCGACCATGGCGGTGCCTCCGGGTAGACGTCCGTTGTGCCTCCCGATTGCCCCGGCGCGAGCCGGATAAACCGCGCTCAGACCGGCTGTACGCCGATCCGGCCGCCCATCGGAACCGTGCGGAAATGGGTGGTCAGCCGGTGATCGTCATCGATGACATGCAGCGCGATCGCCGGGTCCGGTGCGTAGTCCATGACGTGGTCGGGCAGGTCGAGTTCCCATTCGCCGGCCAGCACCGACGCGGTGCTCGGCGCCACCAGCAGCGGGCGCCCGGCGAATGTGGTTGTCGCGGCGGAGTGCGCATGCCCGGTGAGCACGCCGATGATCCGCTCGTCGGCGGCGACCACGTCGGCGAGCCGCTGCGGGTCGGCGAGTGCGATCTCGTCGACGATCGGGCTGTGCAGACGCGCGGGCGGATGGTGCAGTGCGAGCATGATCGGCTTGCCAGCGGGCGCGGCCGCAAGCACGTCGCGCAACCAGTCGTAGGTCTCGTCGGCGAGTCGTCCGCCCGCCTCGCCGGGGACAGTCGAATCCAGCAGGGCGATGGTGAGCTCACCGATCCGATGGACGCGGTTGATCGGCGCGCCGGAGGTTCGCTCGCCGAGTAGGGCGGTGCGGAAGCCCGCGCGATCGTCGTGGTTGCCTGGGATGGTGAACAGCGGAAGCTCGGTGTCGAACGCGAGCTTGGCCTCGGCGTATTGCTCGGGCTTTCCGGAATCGGTGATGTCGCCGGTCACCAGGATGGCGTCGGGTCTGCGGCGCAGGTCGGCGAGGAATGCCAGCACCCGCTGCACACGTTCGGCATTGCGGGTGCCGAGATCGAAATGTGTGTCGCTGACCTGAGCCACCAGGATCATCGGCATTCGCTTTCGCTAGGGGTTCGCTGCGTTGCGTCAGAGCGTGCCGGCGTCGCGTCCGCGGCACCCCCTCAGGCTAATTGACCTGCGTATTACCCGTCGTCATGACGCTCGCCACTGCCCGGAGCATGCTCGTCGTTTTGTGTCGACGGTCACAATGCGGGATTCGTTTCGTTCCCGTGTCGGCCGGACTGCTCGGCCACCGCATCCGACAATGTGCGCAGGGCGCGCAGAAACACACGCCGATCTCCGGCGGGCAGCCGCTCGAGCAATTGATTCTCACGAGCCTGGATATCGCGCTGTGCGCGATCGCGGATGTTCCGGCCCGCCTCGGTGAGTGATACCAGGTTCACCCGGCGGTCCGCCGGGTCCGGTCCGCGAGTGATGAGGCCGCGCCGCTGCAACTCGTCGAGCACGCCGATGATGCGGGTCTTGTCCGCGCCGATCGTTTTGGCCAGTGCCGCCTGGGTGTAAACGGGCTCGGCGCCGAGCCCGAGCAGGACGGCGTAGCTCCACATCGACAGTTCATGCCGGTCCAGGACGGGCAGCTCCGCGGCCATGAGCGCCCGCCCGAGCGGCACGATCATCGCGGCGAGATCGGGACGGGCGTTCGACATGGAATGACGATACTGCTTGGCGGATCGTACGCATTAACATATGATAAGCGTATGCATACTATTGAAGGTGAAGAGTTGCGCGCTCGGCACGCCCGTGCGGTTCGAGTGAGTGTGGACGCCGTCGCCCGCGCGCGCCCCGACCAGCTCGGCGGCGCAACCCCTTGTGCGGATTGGCATCTCCGGGCCCTGTTGGAGCACATGATCGCGCAGAACCATGGCTTCGCGGCCGCCGCGCGGGGCGGCGACGATCCGGGTCTCTGGACCGTCCGCCCCTCCGCCGATCCGATCGCGGACTATCGCGCCTCGGCCGACGACGTGCTCGCCGCGTTCGCCGCCCGGGACATCTTCGAGCGCACGCTGCAGCTCCCGGAAATCCTGCCCGGCTACGGTTTTCCCGCGGCCCGCGCGATCGGCTTCCACCTGGTCGACAGCGTCGTCCACGCCTGGGACGTCGCGCGATCGATCGGCGACAGCATCACTCTCGACGCGGATCTCGCCGAAGCGGCACTGCGGGTCGCCCTCGCCGTCCCCGACGGGCCCGAACGCTCGGCGCCAGGTGCGGCTTTCGCGCCGGGATTGATTGTTTCGGAAGGAACTTCGGTGCTGGATCGAATTCTGCTGGTCCTCGGCCGCTCACCCGGCTGGCCGGACGCAGCGGCCTGATCCGGCTGTCCGCCCGGCCTCGACCACCGGTTGCCATCGAGTGGTGGCGCAGCGCCATGTGCGCACTGGCCAGGACAGCTAGCGAATCGTGTGCAGCAGCTCGGCTGCTCGGTCGAGGATCGCCGCGTCGGCGGATTCCTCGATCGGCCGCCAGAAGTCCGCGTCCGGCTCGGCGGTCAGCGTGAGGTGCGGTGGCGTGCGCCACGAGGCCGTCAGGCCGAGACGCCAAGAGTGCAGGTAGGTTCGCTCGTGCGTGCCGGACCGGTCGAACAGGGGATCGCCGACGATCGGATGTCCGGTCCAGGCCAGGTGGACCCGGATCTGATGGCGCCGTCCGGTGATCGGGCGCAGTGCGAGCACGGTGTGCGCCGGGGCGCGCAGCACCGTGGCGAAGTGGGTGAGCGACGGGTAGTGCTTCGCGGGAAGCAGATCGGCGTCGTCGACGAACCATCGGTCTGCCGCACGCTGGATGCGTTCCCGAGGCGCCGCGATCCGCACCCGGTTCTTGCGTCCGACGCTGAGCGGCAGATCTATTACGCCGGTGTCGGGCAGCCCGGTGGCCGCCACCACGGCGAGGTACGCCTTGTCGGCTGTCTGCTTGTTGAACTGCCTGGTCAGCTCGCCGTGGGCGCCGAGTTCCTTCGCGAACAGGATCAGGCCCGAGGTCACCTTGTCGATGCGGTGCACCGGATACAGTGTCTCGCCCACGGCAGCGGCCAGTTCGACGATGTCGGTGTCGTGGCGTTCACCCGTCACGGAGATCCCGGACGGCTTGTGCAACGCCAGGATCGCGGCGTCCTCCTCCACCAGGGAACGCGCGCGCAGCTGTGACCAGTCCGTTTCCACCGGACGAGCATAGAAGGCGCCGCCGGACGCAGTACGCCGTCAGCCCTGCGCCGGGTCGAGCACGAGCTACCGGCCGTTTCTGCCGTTGCGGCGCAGCAAGTGCGGACGCAGCCGGTTGAAGCCGCGCACCCGCACGCTGCGAAGGTGCTTGATGTCGAATTCCGGATTGCCCTCCAGGGCGGTGGCGGTTCGGTCATCGATCAGTACGGTGCCCGGCCGTGCGACGCCGGTGAGCCGGGAGGCGATATTCACCACCGACCCGTACAGGTCGCCGAAGCGTTGCAGCACGGGGCCGTACGCGAGGGCCACACGCAGTTCCGGGGTCCCCCCCACCATCATCGTCGACTCCTGGATGGCCAAGGCGATGGTGGCGGCATCGGCGGCGTTCTCCGTGGCGAACATGACTTCGTCGCCGACGTTCTTGATCACCCAGCCGCTGTTCTCGGTGATGGCGGCCGTGGTGGTGGACTCGAATGCCTCCAGGAGCATGGACAACTCGTCGGGGTGCAGGTGCCTGGTCAGGCGGGTGTAGCCGACCATGTCGGCGAAACCGACGGCCAGTTCGCGCACCGATTCGCCCGCGGTCGTCTCCGGGTCCAGCGAGCGCGACAGCGCCGCGGCCAGATGCCGTCGCCACGTATAGGTGTTCAACTGTTCCAGCGCGGCGATCGCGCCCTCGGTGGCGGTGCGCACCGTCTCGGCCGGGTCGGCGTCGGGGGCCGCCTCGGCAATGCGCTCTTCGATCTCCGCGAGAACCAGGTCGATCTGCCATTCCGCCAGCCGCGCCATGCCTTGACCGAGTGTGCGCGCGGTCGCGGCTTGCTGCCGTTTGTCGGCGGAGGACAAGACATTCAGCTGCTGGAAATTGCGCACCGCCGCGATGTCGGCGTCGGCGTAGTCGACCTCTTCGTCGCCCATGCTCGACGGGAAGCCGAGCGCCATCCACAACCGCCGGGTGAGCGCCGTCGTCGTCCCGGACTGCGCGGCCACCTCCCTGCGGTTGTACCGGCGCGCTCCGTCGAGCAGGTAGGACTCGACGACCGATTGCACCAAGTCGGACATCTCGGTGGGCACCATGCTCCGTACCTTACGGGCAGCGCAACGCCAGGCGGCGGTCCTTGGGCGAGTTCACATATTCAGCTGGCCGACGTTGAGTTCAGTGCGTGGTCAGTGGCAACGCAGGGCGTGACGTCGGAGGTTATTGCGGGCGCAGTGTGCTCCGATAGCGTCGAGTGGACGGATGACGATCGTGGATTGGAGTGGATCGTGGGTAAGACCGAACGAGCGGAGCTCGAGGTCGCGGAGGGTGTGTTGGAGCACGGCATGCCGTACTTCGCGATCGGTGCCGGTCGGCCTCTGGTGTTTCTCCGGTGGTTCACTCCGGACCACGCGAATCCGCGCGGCTGGATGCTCGACTCGGAGATCAAGGTGCTGGCGCCGCTTGCCCGGAATTTCCGTGTTTACGCGGTGGGTCGGGCGCCCGGCATGACCGAGGGCATCACGATGGGCGAGATCGCCGCACAGCACGCGGACGCGCTGCGCGTCGAGTTCGGTGAGCCGGTCGACGTGCTCGGCATATCGTCGGGTGGTTCGATCGCCCTCCAGCTCGCCGCCGACCATCCAGAGGCGTTGCGGCGCCTTGTCCTCGCGTCGTCCGGGTACCGATTGGATCCGGTCGCCAAGGAAGGCCAGATGCGCTACGCCGAAGCGGCGTTGCGTGGCCGCCGAGCGATGCACCACATGGCGTTCGCCGCTTTCGCCTCGCCCGTGGCCGCCCGTGTCGCCGCGGTCGCCATGTGGTTGTTCGATCCGCTGGCCCGCCCGCGGAACCCCGCCGACACGCACGCCTTCATCCGCGCCGAAGACGGATTCGACCTCACCGACCGCCTCGGCGAAATCCAAGCGCCCACCCTCGTCATCGGCGGCGAACGAGATGCCGGCTACAGCATCGCTAACTTCCGCCGTACCGCCGACGGAATCCCCGACTCCCAACTCATCATCTATCCCGGCGCCAGCCATATGGGCGCGATCAAGCACCAGCGCTTCGCGATCGACGTCACCAACTTCCTCAACCAGCCCGACTGACGGGAACCGCAACCCGACGTCCCCGCGGAGGGCTGTCCACCTCATCACGGTGACCGCCGCTGTATAGACGGAGTCAGGGCATGGGGGTGGGTGTCCAGTAGCCGGATCGGTGGCGTTGAGCCGCGATTTGGGCGGCCGCGCGGAGACGGTGCAGCAGATCAGCGGGGGCGGTCAGGTCGTCCCAGTTCCAGCGAACCACCATCCAGCCGAGTGCGCGGAGTTGGTCTTCGCGCGTTCGCTCTGCGATGACTACCTGTTCGGGGCAGCGGGGAAGGCGTAAGGCGTTGTGGTTCTCGGCGTTTCCGTCGAACTCGCCGATGACGCCGAGGTCGGGGAACAGGAGGTCGACGCGGCCGACGCAGACTCCGCTGTCGGTGAAGACACGTGCCTGTACCTCGGAAGCGGGGAAGCCGTAGTGATGCAGCATGATTCGGCTGCGGGATTCGCCGACCCCCTCGCTGCGGCCATCCAGGAAGTCGAGCACTTGGGCAGCTTTGCGGCGGCCGGGTCGGTGCCGGGCTCGCCGCAGGTGTTCCCGCAGTTCGGCGGTGGTCGTCAAGCCGTCGCGCAGCGCGGAATCGCCGAGGGCGACGGATTGCTCGAAGCCTTCCGATCGGGCGATATCGATGACCGTGCGCGCCGGGGTGGTCACTCGGATGCCCCGGACGAGAGTGATCTCGTCCGGCTCCACCTGCGCGGAATGGACGACGACCCGATTGCTCAGGCGGCCGCCGTTGATCCGGTTCCTGGTCAGGTGGACGCGATCGAGCGAAATGTTCCAGGTCGACATCCCGTGCAGCACCGCGGCGGAACAGTGACTGGTGATCGCGGAGTCGGAGGTCGTCTCCGCGGTCGCGAGCGCCAGCAGCAGATGCCGTCCCGTCGCGCCGAGACCGGAGCCCGGCGAGTTCAGATAGTGCCCGGCCCGCAGACGATGCCACTGTCCGGTGCGGCACAGCCGCCGCAGCTGCTTGTCGGACAGCCCGGACGCCAGCGCTTGCCGACGCGAGATCAGTTGCAGTGCTTCCATACCGACGATCGTGGCGGACCTGGGATCGCGGAACACCAACGCGACTGCCGAATGTGGACAACACGCCCCCTGTGGATAACCCTGAACTACCTCTCCGGGAATTCGCTCAGCATCGGATCGAACATGGTTCGCGACTACTGATCTCGAGAGAACATGGGTATTTCACCGGGAACGCCCGAACTCGAGCAGCACCGGAACGCAGGACCTGAACGCAAACACCGCGCCACCTGACCAGTACGGCCTAAAGACGCGGAGAGGCGGGGGAGCGAGGCGGGGGAGCTCAGCCCAGCTGAGCCATCCCAGCCGCGACTACGCGTGCGATGTTGAGCACTTCATCGGCGGTGGGGAGCGGGACGCCGTCGAGCGCGTGCAGTCGGTCGGTGCTGGCGATGGCGAACATCGCCGAGACCCACGCCGCGGCGCACGCGCGCAGGGTGCCGGGGCCGACCGGGGCCGGCGCACTCGCTTGGAGCACCTTGGCGGTGACGTCCAGCATTTGGTCGCGCAGGCGACGCAGTTGGCGGCGCACGTCGGGATGGGTATCGGCCTCCCGCCACATGATCACCCGCAGCACCGACGAGTGATGGTCGCGCAGGTTCAGGGCGGCATCCAGATTGACCAGGCTCGTCGCGGGATCGCCCGGCGCCACCACGGTTCCGATGTCATCGATCGGCTGCGTGGGCACTCGCTCGGACATCAGCGCGGAGAGAATCGAATCCTTGGTCGGGAAGTAGTAGAAGACGAGTCCTTTGGGGACGCCGGCCGCGGCGGCGATGGACGCCGTCGCGGTCGCGTCGAATCCCTGTGCCGCGAAGAGCTTTTCCGCGGCATCGAGGATGAGCTGCCGCGCGTCGCCGTCGACTTTCGCGCTACGGCGACGCCCGGCGCGCCGGGTTCTCGGCATCTGCATCAGTGATGCGGAGCCATGTCGTGCAGACGCCCCGACACCGTCGGCAGTGCCGCCACCGCGACTACCACCGTCACTACTCCGACTACCCATGCGGTCCAGGATGCGGCCCGATACTCGGTGAAGTCCATGACCCAGGGGGAAATGAACAGCAGCGCGCCGCACAGGCCCATCACGTAGTCCGCCGCCGCCAACTCGGGGCGGGCCATCTGTGCGAGGCCGGTGAGGGCGATGAGCACGCCGAGCACGATCAGTGACCACATGGCGTTGTTGTTCGTGTCCACCCAGATGGGTGACAGTGCGGTGAAGATCCCGAGCACGACAGCCAGGAAATCTTGTGCGCGGCTCTCGGTGAACATTGTGTGCCTCCTCGGGCTGTGGATTGTGTCCTAGTACTTGGTATAGCCCTGATTGACCGCCCGATCAATAGCTGAACGGCTACGATTTCGCGCTGAAATCGGCGCGGTTCGACGTGACAGTCCTCACAGAATGGACAACCAAGCAACGGTTAGGGTTGCTGCGTGTCACCGCCTGTTCACCGAATCGGCGGTCGGTTCCAGGAAGGGATGGCCGCATGACAGCGCCGATCGTGATCGTCGGAGCCGGCCTCGCCGGCCTGCGCGCCGCGGAGGAACTGCGCCGCGCGGGCTACGACGGTGAGCTGGTGCTCGTCGGTGCCGAGACGCGGTTGCCGTACGACCGTCCGCCGCTGTCCAAGCAGTTCGTGCGCGGCGAAACCGACGACACGACGTTGCGGCCGAGCGAGTTCTACGCCGAGAAGCGCATCGACGTACGCCTGGGCGCCGAAGCCGTCGGCGTCGACACCGACGCGCGCCGCGTCCGTCTGGCCGATGGCAGCACCCTGGTCTACGACCAGCTGATCATCGCCACCGGCCTGCGCCCGCGTCGCCTGCCGGGCTTGCCGGATCTGCGCGGCGTGCACGTGCTGCGCGAGCACGCCGACGCCGTCGCCCTGCGGGCCGATTTGGCCGACGCCGCGACAGCGCTCGTGGTCGGCGCGGGTTTCATCGGCTGCGAACTGGCCGCGAGCTTCCGCGCGAACGGCGTCGGGGTCGTCCTGGTCGAACCGCAGGCGACACCGCTGGCTTCGGTGCTCGGCACAGAGGTCGGCGAACTGGTCGCACGGATGCACCGCGAGGAAGGGGTCGACCTGCGCTGCCGCACGGGCCTCGACACGCTCCGCGGCGATGACACGGGCCGGGTCCGCGGTGCGCTGCTGTCCGATGGCTCCGAGATCGCCGCCGACCTCGTCGTGATCGGGGTCGGCTCGCGGCCGGTGACCGAATGGCTGAGCGACTCCGGAATCGCGCTGGCCGAGCCGTCGGCCGGCGGCGGTGTGCTCGCCGACGAGGTCGGACGCACCTCCGTAGCGGGGGTGTGGGCGGTCGGCGATGTCGCGGCCTGGCTGCACGAGACCGGTTTGCGCAAGCGTGTCGAGCATTGGACCAACGCGGGGGAACAGGCCAAATTGCTCGCCTGCGCGTTGTTCGGGGCCGAACCGCCCACGGCGGCCCGTGTGCCGTACTTCTGGAGCGACCAGTACGAGGTCAAGATCCAGGCCCTCGGCACCCCGAACGCCACCGACGACGTGCACATCGTCTCCGACGACGGCCGCAGATTCCTCGCGTACTACTCCCAGGCGGGCGCCCTCACCGGCGTCGTCGGCGCGGGCATGACCGCCCAGGTGATGAAGGCGCGCGCCAAGATCGCCGCGGCCGCCCCTCTGAGGGAGCTGCTGGCCCCGAGCTGAGCCTTCGCTCGAGGCCGCGACCGTGTTCGGCGCATGCTCGAGCGGCGGCACGGTGCGACCGTCGCGCGGTGGTAGGGCGACCGACGGCCACGGGCTGCCGATAGCCAACAGCGCGGCGAACGCGCACTATGGCGTACTAGTACGGCCTGAATACTCGGAGCGGCGGGGGAGTAATACGGTGGTCCGGTGATCGTCGCGCTCATCGACTCGGGTCTGGGGTTGCTCCCCACCTCCGCTTGGCTGCGTAAGTTGCGGCCGGATGTGGATCTGCTCCTGCAGTTGGACCCCGACGGCGCGCCGTGGGGGCCGAAGCCGGAGGACTGGGTGGTCGAGCGGGTGGTGGACGCCGCGCGGACATCCCTCCGATCGGGCGCCGAGGTGATCGTCCTGCCGTGCAACACCGCCAGCGTCACGGCGCTGGAGCACGTCCGTGCGGAAGTCGGGCCCGATGTTCCGGTGATCGGCACCGTGCCCGCGATCAAGCCCGCGGCCGCCGTGTGCCGCTCGGTGGCGGTCTGGGCCACCGCCGCGACCACGGCGAGCCGGTACCAGGCCGATCTGATTGCGAAGTTCGGCGGCGATGCCGAGGTGATCGGCGTCGCATGCCACGGGCTGGCGGACGCGATCGATCGTGGCGACTTGGCGGCCGCCCACGCCGCGATCGCCGGCGCCGCCGCGCGGACTCCGGCGGGCGTGGCGGGCGTGGTGCTCGGCTGCACGCACTATCCGCTGGTGACCGACGCGATCGTGGCCGCGCTCCCGGACGGTGTGCGCCTCTTCGACAGTGCGCAAGCCGTTGCCGCGCAGACCATTCGGCGCATCGAGGCCCTTGGCCGCCCGAGCGCCGGGAATGGCGAGGTCCGGGTGCTGAACAGCGGCAGGCCCGGCGCGCTGCCCGCCAGCGCGGCGGCTTTCGAATCGGGCCGCATTCTGGGCGCGCGGAACTGAACGTCCGGCGCGACGGAACGAAGGGTTGTTCGATGACCGAGGTGGCGGTGAGCGCGGCGGACGTGCAGGCGGCGCTGCGGGCGCTCGCGAACCCTGCCGATGCGGTGCACTTGCGGCGGTTCTTCAAGACCGGGCCGGGAGAGTACGGCGAGGGTGACGTGTTCATCGGCGTCCGGGTGCCCGCGAGCCGAGGCGTCGCGAAACGCTTCGCGGGGCTTGCGCTCGACGAGATCGATCGGCTGCTCGACAGCGCTGTGCACGAAGACCGCTTCGCCGGGCTGGTCATTCTGAACGCGCGATTCGCCGCGGCGTCCAAGCCGCGCGTTTTCGACGAAGCTGCCCGCACCGCCATGGTGGAGCTCTACCTGGCCGCCGTACTCCGCGGCCGGGTGAACAACTGGGATCTCGTCGACGTGTCGGCCGAGAACATCGTCGGTCCGTGGCTGCTCGACAAACCCCGCGATCTGTTGTTCGAACTGGCACAGGCTGATTCGCTGTGGGAGCGGCGGGTGGCCTTGCTCGCCACGTTCGCGTTCATCAAGGCGGGCGACGCCTCGACCACATTCGCGCTGAGCGAACTATTGCTCGCTGACCGGCGCGACCTGATCCAGAAGGCGCTGGGCTGGATGCTGCGCGAAATCGGCAAGCGCATCGGCCGAGCTCTGCTGACGGGCTTCCTCGACCGTCACGCCACGGCCATGGGGCGTACCGCGTTGAGTTACGCGACCGAGCATCTGCCGCCCGAACTCCGCGCCGAGTACCGCGCTCGATAGCTCAGCCGAGCAAGCGTGGTCCATCCCCGGCGAATACGGGGTCGGGCGCCGCGCCGCTCAGAATTGGATCTTCAGGTGATCGGTCACCGGGTGCGCCTGGCAGCCGAGGATATAGCCGTTCTCGATGTCTTCGGGATCGAGGATCTCGGCATTGTCCATCTCGACCTTGCCCTCCAGAACCGTGCACGCGCACGACCCGCATTCGCCTTCTTGGCAGGAATACGGCACGTCCAGGCCCTTGGCCAGCATGATGTCCACCAGCGTCTGCTTGCGCGGCCACTTCAGCTCGTGCACCTCGCCGTCGAGTTCCACCTGGACGGTCGCCGCGTCGGCGGCCTCCTCATCGGACACCTCGACCGGCGCCTGGTCGGCGAAGGGGTCTCCGGCAAGGGAATTGAACACCTCCGCGTGCGTGCGCGTCCGCGGCACGCCCAGCTGCGCGAGTGCGTCGTGCACCCGGTCCATGAACGGCTTCGGCCCACACATGAACGCGTCGTAGCCGCGATACGGCGCGACGAGGGTGGCCAGCCCATCGGCTGTCGGCAACCCCTGCAGGTACTCCAGCCAGTGGATCACGGTGAGCCGCTGCGGGTGCTTGTCCGCCAGTTCGCGCAGCTCACCGGCGAAGATCACCGATTCGTGGTCGCGGTTGGCGTAGACGAGCACGATGCGGCCCGTGCCGCGCGCCAGCGCCGATTTCAGGATGGACATCACCGGTGTGATGCCGCTGCCCGCGCCGAACAGCAGCAGATCGTCGTCCAGATCATCGGGCGTGAAGACGCCCGAGGGCGGCAGCACTTCGATCCGGTCGCCCGCTTTCACGTTGTCGCACACCCAGTTCGACCCATAGCCGCCCTCGGTCCGCTTGACGGTGACCTTCGGGCGGTCGTCGGTGTACGGCGAGCTGGCCAGCGAATAGCACCGGGCCACCGAGCCGGTCCGGTCGCTGGGGATGCGCAATGTGAGGAACTGCCCCGGCTGGTAGCGGAACTTCTCGGCCAGTTCGTCGGGGACGTCGAAGACCAGCGAGCAAGTGTCGGCGGTCTCGGCGATCACCGCGGACACGCGCAGCACGACCGAGCGCGAGCCATGTGGAACCTCGACAGTGGTCATGTCGTCCTCTCGAACCAGACGCGTGCGCCAGAGGGCGCCCAAAACTAGAACGTGTTTCAGTTTCATCGTACGTCGGTGGTCGCCTGCCGGACAAGCTGGGCTTCCAGACCGGCGATCAGCACGTCCATGCCGAACTCGTAGGAGTACCGCCCGCGCAGGTCGCCGATATGCCGGGTGGCCCGCTCGACGACCGGGGGCAAGGTGACGTCGGCGGGTGCGGAGCGGTCCCTCGGGTTCACCCGGCTACGGCCGAAGAGGTAGGTGTGGATGGTTGCGTAGGCGGCGAGCACGTTGCGGTCGTCGAACCCCGCGTCGGCCAGGATGTCCATGATCGCGGCGATCAGGTCCAGCTGTTTGCCGAGCATCTGCTCGATCAGGATGTCGCCGAGACCGGGGTGTTTGCGCAGCTTCTCGTCGATTTGGTCGACGAGGTCGCGCAGCCGGTGCTGCCACGCCCCGGCTTCGGGCGGTGGCGTACGGACTCCGGTGAGCGCCGCGCTGGCGACGAGGTCGAGCAACTCCCGCTTGTCGGCGACGTAATAGTACGGCGCCATCGGCGAGACACCGAGTTCGCGGGAAAGTCGTCGCATCGACAGCTTTTCCACGCCGTCCTCGCGGACCACTCGCAGTGCGGCCTCGACGATCTCGGACTCCGACAGTGTTTGATTCGTGGTGCTCCCGGGCCCTCCGTGATTACGCAAGCTTCCGCCTCCGGACCTGATGCCCGCACCACTGTGTGCTGCCGCCCCCGTTAGCCTGCATTCGTCCGACTCCCATGCCACCTCTACCGCTGCGGGCGTATGTCGCCCGTCACATTCTGTTCAGCTGCTTGCCACCCGAAGTCTAGAGCGCCGCGTTCCGGCTCCGGTCGCCGCGCGTACGACTCGGCGTGCGTCGGGATCGGGTCGGTCGCCGGGACCGGCCGCGGACGGAATTCGTCCGGTCGCCCGCCGAATAGGTGAAACAGGTTCCATTTTGTCAGCTGATGACGTTATCGTGTGAGCGCGGGCCGCACCGGGCGGCCCGGCGCACCGATCGTCCCCTCGGAGGTAGACATGCCGGAATACGGATCCATCGGACACACCGACACCGACAACACCGGCCGGGTGGAGACCGCCGCCGCACGGTCGGCCGAGGAGGCGCCGCTGGTCGAGGAGAGCCTCATCGAAGAGGTGTCCATCGACGGTATGTGCGGCGTCTACTGACGGGCGGTCGACGACAATGCTCGATCTCGATACCCGCTGGCAGCTGCATCCGCGAGTGGCTCTGCGCCCGGAGCCGTTCGGCGCGCTGCTCTACCACTTCGGCACACGCAAACTCTCGTTCCTGAAGAGTCCGCGGATCGTCGAGATCGTGCGGTCACTGCCGGAGCACGGCTCGGCTCGTGCCGCCCTGCGTGCGGCGGGCGTGCCGGAGGAGAATGCCGCGCCGTACGTCGAAGCGCTGGAACAGCTGGCCGATTCGGACATGATCGTCGGTGCGCCGGCCTGCGTGCCGGAAGCGCCTACGGCGGTGAGCGAGCGTCAGGGGGTGAACCGAGGACGCGGCGCGTCAGCCGCGCACGAGGGAGCCCAGCGCCGGCGAGGCCCAGTCGCGAGCGCGGCTGTGGCGCCGTCGACGAGCGTGCCGTCGGATCGGGCGGTGCGTCTGGTCGACCGCTTCGAATCCGGTCTGGCCGCGCCCATCTGCCTGACCTGGGAACTCACCTACGCCTGCAATCTGTCCTGCGTGCACTGCCTGTCCTCCTCGGGCCGCAGGGACCCGAGGGAACTCAGCACCGAGCAGTGTAAGGCGCTGATCGACGAATTCGAGCGCATGGAGGTGTTCTACGTGAACATCGGCGGCGGCGAGCCCACGGTGCGCCCGGATTTCTGGGAGCTGGTCGACTACGCGACCGCCCACCACGTGGGAGTGAAGTTCTCCACCAACGGGGTCCGGATCACGCCCGAGATCGCGGCCCGGCTGGCGGCCAGCGACTACGTCGACGTGCAGGTGTCGCTGGACGGCGCCGACGCCGCGGTCAACGACGCCGTGCGCGGGCCCGGATCCTACGACATGGCCATTCGCGCGCTGGAAAACCTTGCGGCGGCAGGCTTTCGGGACGCGAAGTTGTCGGTGGTGGCGACCAGGCACAACATCGGGCAGCTCGACCGGTTCCGGGCCATCGCCGACCGGTACGGCGCCACGCTGCGTCTGACCAGACTGCGGCCCTCGGGGCGTGGGGCGGACGTGTGGGACGAACTACACCCGACGTCGGACCAGCAGCGCGTGCTCTACGACTGGCTGCTGCGCAACGGGGAGGGCGTGCTCACCGGCGACTCGTTCTTCCATTTGTCCGCGTTCGGTCAGGCGCTGCCGGGTCTGAACATGTGTGGGGCGGGCCGGGTGGTCTGCCTGGTCGACCCGGTCGGCGACGTCTACGCCTGTCCGTTCGCCATCCACGACCGGTTCCGCGCGGGGAACGTGGTGACCGACGGGGGGTTCGGCGCCGTATGGCGGTCCGCGGAGTTGTTCACCGAGTTGCGCGAGCCCAGCGGCGGTGGCGCGTGCGCGTCGTGCAGTCACTACGACGCCTGCCGGGGCGGGTGTATGGCGGCGAAGTTCTTCACCGGACTCCCCGCCGACGGGCCGGACCCGGAGTGCGTCCAGGGCTACGGCGAGGCGGCGCTGGCCGACACCACGCGGATGATCCCGCGCTCCTCGGTCGACCATTCCCGCCGGGTGGCGCCCCGAGTGAGCGGGCGTGGGACGGGACCGGTCCCGCTGACCCTGAGCGCGACGCGCCCGGCCGCTTTCACGCCCGAACGCCGACCCGCGCGCGCCTGCGACGAGAGTCCGCTGGCGTGATGCCATGCAGTTTGCCAAACGCATGCTAAGGGCTGGGAATGGGTCGTTGTACGGTCCGCTACCGGGCAATAGCCACTATGTTGCCGGATGTTGGAGAAGTTGCCAAGGCGAATTGTCGGCATCACGTCCGGCGCACGGTGGTCCCGGTTGCGGCCCGGTTCCGCCCGGAAATCTGCCGATTTTTCCGGACTGTTGATGCCCGCGCGCGAATCTCCGCCTAGCATGCCAGGAATGCGCCATGATCGCCTGCCCGATGGATTCGGGGTGCGGATCGATCCTCGGGTACGCGCATACTCCGGAGGACGGGTTCTGATCGGCGGTTCGCCAGCCCGGTTGCTGCGGCTTGCCCCGGAGGCTGCCGAGATGATCGGCGACGGGTACCTCGAGGTGACCGGCCCCAAGTCCGCCGTCGTTGCCAGACGGCTGCTCGACTCCGGCGTCGCCAATCCGCGTCCTCGCCTGCTGCCTTCGCCGGAGGACGTCACCGTCATCGTGCCGCTGCACAACAACACCGAGGGATTGGCCCGGCTGCTCGCCGCGCTGCGCGGGCACAACGTCATCGTGGTGGACGATGGCTCCGACCAGCCGGTCCGCATACCGCGCAATCGCGGCACCCGCTGCCGGGTGACGGTGCTGCGGCACGACCGCAAGCAGGGGCCTGCCGCGGCACGCAACGCCGGTTTGCGGGCGGCGACAACCGACTTCGTCGCTTTCCTGGACTCCGACGTGGTGCCGCGCAGCGGCTGGCTGGAGGTGATGCTCGGCCATTTCAGCGACCCCGGGGTGGCGCTGGTCGCGCCGCGGATCGTCGCGCTCGATCCGGAGTCCAACGCACTGGCACGCTACGAGCACACCCGCTCCTCGCTCGATCTCGGCAGACGCGAGGCGGCGGTGCACTCGCGCGGGCTGGTGTCCTACGTCCCGAGCGCGGCGCTGCTGGTGCGCCGCAGGGCGCTGCTGGCCCAGGGTGGCTTCGACGAGTCGATGCACGTCGCCGAGGACGTCGACCTGTGCTGGCGGCTGGAACGGACGGGCTGGCGGCTGCGCTACGAGCCCGCGGCGCACGTGGCGCACGACCACAGGGTCTGCTTCCGCGCCTGGTTCGGCCGGAAGCTGTTCTACGGCACGGGGGCCGCGCCGCTGGGCGAGCGACACGCGGGGATGGTCTCGCCGCTCTCGGTGCCGTCCTGGACCGTGCTGGCCGCGTTCCTGTTCGCCACCACTACCAAGTGGGGACTGCTCGGCGGGATCGTCACCCTGATCACCGCGCTGGCCCGTTTGCGGCGGGTTTTCGCCGAGCTGGACAATCCCACTCGGATCGCGGCGATCTATCTGGCCCGTGGCTTCTTCGCCGGACTGTGGCGCCTCGCCTCGGCCATGTGCAGGCACTACTGGCCGATCACGCTGCTGGCGATGCTCGTGTCCCGGCGGATTCGCCGAATCGCCGTCACGATGGCCATCGCGGACGGCCTCGCCGACTGGTTCACCCATCGCGACGCGGGCGGACTCGATCCCGTCCGATACGTGGCCTACAAGCGGATCGACGACATCGCCTACGGCACCGGCCTGTGGCTCGGCGCCTTCCGCGCCCGCAGCGTGGAATCGCTGAAACCCACCCCACCCCGCTGATCGAACCCAACCGTGCCCGCCCCGTCGCCCGCGCCGAGCCGAACTCTCGCCCGAGGCCGCGGTCATCACGCGGTCGTACGCGATCGGGGACGGGCGCACCTGGTCCAGGCGGTGAACGCGCAGCGAGGTATTCATGGCCTCTTGTGCTGCCGGGGCCTTGCCGATCGAAATATGGCTCGCAATTACTGATTTCGTGAGTACATGGGTAACTCACCGGGAACGCCCAGAACTCGAGCGGCGCCAACGCAGGACCTGAACGCAGATCCGGTGGCACTGACTGGTACGGCCTGAATACCCGGAGAGGCGGTACAGAGAGGCGGACTAGCATGGCTGACACACTTATCGTCGGGGGCGGTACCGCCGGGAGTGTCCTGGCGGCGCGGCTGAGCGCGGATCCGGCGCACACAGTGCGGGTGATCGAGGCGGGGCAGCTGTGGGACGATCCCGCCGCCGTCCCCGCCGAATTGCTCGACGCCACCGCGATGCCACTGCGTCCAGGGGCGGAGTGGTTGTGGCACTACGAAGTCGTCCTCGCCGACGATCCGCCGGTGCCGGCGACCATCGTGCGCGGCAAGGTGATCGGCGGCTCGGGAGCGATCAACGGCGGCTATTTCGTCCGGGCCACGGTAGCGGACTTCGACGCGTGGAGCCGGGCGCTGGGCGGCTCGGCGACCTGGTCGTTCGACGCCGTGCTGCCGATGTTCTGCCGCACCGAGCGTGACCTGGATTTCGGCGATCGCCCGTGGCACGGTGACCGCGGCCCGGTTCCGCTGCTCCGCACGAAGAATCCGGCTCCGATCAGCGCGGCGTTCACCGCGGCGTGCCTGGACGCCGGGTTCGCCGCGGTGCCCGATCTCAACGCGCCGGACAGCGGCGACGGCGTCGGCGTGGTGCCGTGCAATTGTGACCGGGGCAGGCGGACCGGTACGGCGCTCGGCTACCTGTTGCCCGCGCTGTCCCGCCCGAACCTGAGCGTCGCGCCGCGCACGTATGCCACCCGCATCCGCTTCGACGGGACGCGGGCGATCGGAGTGGACTGCGTTCGCGAGGGCAAGGCCGATACCGAGTGGGCGGACCGCGTCGTACTCAGCGCCGGTGCGATCGAGTCGGCCGTCCTGCTGCTGCGTTCCGGTGTCGGCGACCCGGAACAGCTTCGCGCACTGGGCATTCCGGTGGTGCACGCGGCGCCGGTCGGAGCCGGGTTCACCGACCATCCCGAGATCGGCATCTCCTACCAGCTCGACCTGTCCGGGCCGCAGACCGTTCCGCTGGAATCCGTGCTGGAGGTCGACGATATCGAGATCCGGCCGTACGCCGTGTCGTTCACGCCGGGTGTGCGGAGGCTCGGTGTCGCGCTGATGCGCCCCCGATCCTCCGGCGTGCTGTGCCTGCGCTCGGCTCATCCCGCGGACGCGCCGCTGATCGACTACCGCTATCTCGCCGAGGAGGAAGACCGCGCCCGCCTGCGTGACGCGGTGTCGACCGCCAGTGACTTGCTGCGTCGAATGAACGCGCGCTCCGTCGATCCGATTCCGGCACGCGCGCATCTCGACCCCTGGCTACGTGCGAATCTGGCCACTTCACAACATTTATCCGGGACCTGTCCGATGGGACGCGAGACCGATTCGGCCGCCGTGGTGGACGAGATGTGCCGAGTCCGTGGCGTGACGGGACTGTCCATTGTGGATCTCTCCGTCGTGCCCGTACCGCTGGGACGCGGACCGCAAGCCACGGTGGTGATGCTCGCGGAAAAAGTGGCCGCGCACCTCACCTCGTAGTAAAGGGGGCGTTGGGTCACAATCAGGCAGGTCTGCGCCGGGGTGTGACCTGGCGGACAAAGCCGACCATCCGCCATTGTGGCTCGCTACGCGCCGGTAGAGTTTGGGGCGGAAAGAAAGCCAAATGGTCAGCAACATCGCGGGTGGGCGGCCACCACGCCAGGGCGCCGAGCCGGGTGCCCCACTCGGTGCGCTCGAGGTCTATGCCGCCAAGGCGCATGGATACCTCGGCGCGGGTGGCGATCAGCTCGTGAAGCTCGCCGGCTTGTTGCGCCCTGCCGTGTTGGAATCGTGGCTGCGCAGCCTACGCGGCGGCGTCGACCCGATGGACGTGCTCGACGACCGCGGGCTGCGCGGCGCCGATCTGCGACGCTACGTCCAGTCGCATCCGATCGCCGCGCTGATGCCGCTGATCGACAAATTGCTCGTACAGGACACGGCCGGAACGGGTTCGATCGTCGTGGTCGCCGATCAGTTCGGCCGGGTGCTCTCGGTGCACGGCAACGACGAGCAGGTGGCGGCGGCCGCGGAGATCGGCCTGCGTGCGGGCGACGACCTGAGCGAGCGCCGCATCGGAACGAACGCGGTCGGCCTGGTGGTGCGCACCGGGCGCGCCACGTGGATCCACGGACCCGAGCATTTCCTGCACCGGATGCACCAGATCACCGGCGCCGCGGCGCCGGTGCACGATCCGGACGGCAGGCTGGTCGGCGTGCTGATGATCGCCGGTGGCGTTCGCGTGGCGAAGCCGGAGACCCTCGCGCTGGTCAAAGCCACCGCCACGGCCGCCGAGATGGACCTGCTGCTCACCGCGATGCGGGCCGGGCAGCGTGGCGTGTCGACCCGGCTCGACGCGGCGCACCCGCAACCGGCGGGTCGGCTCGGCCTCGACGTGCTCGGCCTCGGACAGCCGCAGTTGAGCATCGCCGACGAGCGAGTTCCGTTGTCGCAGCGGCACGCCGAGATCCTGCTGCTGCTCGCCGAGCATCCGGAGGGGCTCGGCGCCGATCATCTCGCGCTGCTGCTCGATGACACCGACCTCGACAACGGCACCGTTCGTGCGGCCATGTCGCGGTTGCGCGCGGTGGTCGGTGCGGCCGTTCTCGGTTCGCGGCCTTACCGTTTGCGTGTTCCGGTCGCCACCGATGTGGAGGCGTTACGCGCCGCGCTCGACTCCGGAGACGTCGATTCGGCACTACGACTTCATGCCGGGCCAGTGCTGCCGCGCTCGACCGCGCCGGGCGTCATCGACATTCGCGACGAGCTGCGGCTGCGGCTGCGCATCGCTGTGTTGAATTCCCGCGATTCCGGGGCGCTGCGTCGCTGGACGGCGGGCGCGGAAGGACGGGACGACGCGGCCGCATGGACGGCCTACCGCGCGACAGTCGATTCGGACTCGCCTCTCTATGCGCAGATCGAGGCCAAGATCCGAGTACTGGATCGACGGATGGGCGCCGATGCAACGCGGATGCAACCTTTCGGCTCGTAATCTGCTCAGTCAGTGGCGCGGTAGCGCGCCCGCGGGGCGCGAATGTGGTCGCGCACACGCTTCGGGCCTCGGCTTTTGGCCGTCGAGAGCCGTACTTGCACGTTCGTCCAGAATTTTTTAGAGGAAGTAGTTCCTTTTTATTGACGGACCGCATAAGGTTCGCACTGCACGGATCACGTCCGTGTGATGTAGCTGACATAGCCGTGGCGTCCACGGCCATGACGTTGGAGGAACGATCACACGCTAGGCCAGGCTGTCGGCGGGCGCGACCCCTCGCCACGGCGGCGACCATCGGTCGCCGATCTCTTCACACGAATCTGTCGCCAATCTTGCGCGCGCGGTGTCACCGCTCGCGCTTTTTCGTCGACTCGCACGTGGTGCTAAACGCCATGCGCCCGGGGTGGGCAGCCGGGAGCAGCGGCTTGTTCGTGTTGTCCAAAAGTGTTCGGACGGCTGATATTTCGCCAAACTAGGAGGCTCTGGTGCAGGGTACGGGCCTTGCTTGCCAGCAGGTCGCGCGCCGCGCCTCGCCGGTGCGCGCCTCCAGTGCGGCGCCGCTCTTCGCGCTCACCCAAGGGCTGCGAGTGCCGAGCGGCACCGATACTCTCTCGGTGCCGATCGGCGCGCCGGTGTTCGACACCCGGCTTTACACGCTCGGTGCACCGCTGCGGCCGGTACCGGTCACAACGCCGGGTGAGCTGTATCTGTCGGGGGTACAGCTCGCCCGGGGCGGCATCGTGCGATCCGGGCCGGCGACGGCGCGGTTGGTGGCCGACTCCTGCGGTAGGCGAGACGGGCTTTCTGCGGAGCCTGATCTGGCGCGGTGGACCACCCACGGTGCGCCGGATCGCCTCGGGCGGACCGACTCCGCGACCGCTGCGGAGCAGGCGGTCGCGCAGGCGCCTGGTAACGGGCGAATCGGCCGCGACGACGACTACTGCACACCCGGCGGCAAGAGTTCGGCGACCACCCAGGTCGCCCGGCTCGCTGCCGAACCGAGCTGCCCGCTCGAGGTTCGCGACGTGTTCACCGCAAGCATGGTGGACGAACGCGCCGAACTCGTCGAGCGGGCCGGTGGATCCGGCGGCGCGTCCTTGGTCGCGCAGCTGCGGGCACGGCCACGGCCGCCGCTGGTTCCACTGTCTCCCGCGCGGCAGCGCCCGAGGTATCGCGATCCGTTCCGGCGTTCCGGTGCCTGCCCCATCGTGCCGGGCTCGCGCGGCGCAGCGGACGCCTTCGAGGTGCTGCACTTCGTCGACGATGCCGAGGCAATCGCGTTCGAACTGCCCGAACTGTCGGTGTCCACCAGTACCCTGGACACCGGAGCGACCACGCTGGATCTCCAGCTCATGGTCACCGAGAACCCCGCCGGTGCCGGACTCGGGGAAGGTTCGGCATCGGCGGGAATTCAAGCGGGGTCCCGCTACGCCACGCATCCCATCGATGAGGCGACGGTCGCGGGCCACGCGCATCGATTCGTCGGCTTCCTGCACGCCACACCGCATTTCGACATTCGGATGCCCGATCTGTCATCAGTCGGCGCTGCACGTATCCAGGTGAAGCAGTGGCTGGGTGTTCTGTTCGCCCTGCCCACCGACCAGCCGCGACCCGCGCACAGCGATATCAGCTCCGGGTGCGCCGCCGCTGCGGCGGTACTTGCCGACTCGGCGCCGGATGTCGATTCGGAAGGAAGCCGCGGATGACCCACGCAAATGCGTCCAGTCCGATCGGTACCCATTCCGCCCCTGGAGATCGCGCGAACGCCCGCCGTGCCTACGGCATCGACGATCTGCCCGGCTTGATCGCGACCGTCGCAGAGCTGGAGCCGTGGCGGGTCGCGCTGCGCCACGCCGAAGTCGTCGTCACCTATGCGGCGCTGGCGGCCGAACTCGCGGCGCTGTCCGAAGCCATGGGCTCGGAACTCGGCGCGGACGCCCTGGTCCCGGCAGTCGTCTCCAGTCGGCTGCCCACGCTGCTGGAGACCGGCGAGGTCGCGCTCGGCGCGGTACTGGACGCGCTGCTCGACGACGCGCTCACGGCGGCGCGCGACGTCCTGGCCGCGCCCGCGCCGGCCGAGACGCTGGTGAGCCAGTTCGAGGATCAGGTGCGCCGGACGCCGGACGCGGTCGCGCTCGAATACGCGGGCGCGACCCTGGCCCACCCGTCGCCCGGCCACCACCCCTCATCGACTCGCAACGCGACGCTGACGTATGCCGAATTCGGCGGCCGGGTCAATGCGCTGGCTCGGCATCTGATCGCCCTGGGCGTCGGGCCGGAGACGCTGGTCGGCTTGGCCGTTCGGCGCTCGTTCGACCTCTTGGTCGGCATGTACGCGATTCTCGAGGCCGGTGGCGCGTATCTGCCGATCGACCCCGACCAACCGGCCGATCAGATCGCCGCCGTGCTCGCGGTCGCCGAACCGGTGGTCGTGCTCACCACTACCCGCGATGAGCCCGGGTTCGGCGCGGAGGTCCCGACGTTCCGGATCGATCGGTTCGAGGGTCTGCCGACACCGCACGCGCCTGCGGTCGCCCGGTCGGCCGACGACATCGCCTACGTGATCGTCACCTCCGACTCGACCGGACGGCCGGAGGGCGTGGCCGTGTCGCACCGGTCGATCGTGGCGAATCTGCGCTGGCGGCAGCGGCTGTTCCGGCTGCGGGCCGACGACGTGGTGCTGCAGTGGACGCCGTGCAGAGTCGACATGTCGGTGTGGGAGTTCTTCTGGCCGTTGCAGGTCGGTGCGAGACTGGTCATCGCCGCGCCGGACGGGCACCGTGACCCGGCCCACCTGTCTCGGGTGATTCACGAGAGCGGCGTCACCGCCGTGCATTTCGTGCCGTCCGCGCTCGCGGCGTTCGTCGCCGATCGGCACGTGGCGGCGCCGGACTCGTTGCGGATGGTCTTCGCCTCCGGCGAGGAGCTACCCGTCGCTACGGCGGCGGCCTTCCGCGACCTCAGCGGCGCGACCCTGTACCACCTGTACGGGCCCACCGAAGCGGCGATCGACGTGACCGCCCATGAGGTGACCGCCGCGGACGTCACCCAGGTTCCGATCGGCGTCGCCGCCGACGACACCGAGATGTTGGTGCTCGACGAGCAGCTGCGGCCGGTCCCCCCTGGTGTGGTCGGCGAGCTATACGTGTCCGGTGTGCAACTGGCCCGCGGCTACGTCGCCGCCCCCGGTTCGACCGCCGAGCGATTCGTGGCCAACCCGGAAGGTCCGGCAGGGGAGCGGATGTACCGCACCGGGGAAAGGGTTCGCTGGAGTAACGACGGCGAGCTGATCCATCTGGGCCGCCTTGCCGACACTTCACTGGACGGCATCCACGTCACCACCGGCACGGGTGAGGCCGGCGGCGGGCGGATTCCGGTGCGCGCGTTGTTCGACGCAGCCGCGGGGGAGGGCCTCGCCGCCGCGCGACGGCCTCCGTTGGCCACCCGGGACCGGCCGGAGTGGATGCCGCTCTCACCCGCGCAGCGGCGACTGTGGTTCCTCAACCGGATCGAGAGTCAGGACGGCGCCGACAGCGTCGACAACCTTCCTCTCGTGCTGCGGCTTACCGGGCGGCTCGACATCAAAGCGCTGGAGCGCGCCGTGCTGGACGTGCTCACCAGGCATGCGACGCTGCGCACTGTCTACCCTGAGACCGACAGCGGCCCTTGCCAATCCGTCCCGGACGCCGCCGACATCGGTCTGAGCCTGCACGCGGTGCCGATCGACCGCTCCGCGGTGGACGACGCGGTGGCCGGGATAGTCCGCGCCGGATTCGATCTGACCACCGAGCTGCCCTCGCGCGTCGCGCTGCTGGCCGTCGACCGCGTGGACCGAGCACGCGGCGTCACCGGCGACGAATATGTGCTGGTATTCGTGGTACACCACATCGCGGCCGACGCCCGGTCGCTGGCTCCGCTGGTCACCGATCTGCTCCGGGCCTATCTCGCCCGGCTGACCAGCAGGCGACCGGGGTGGGACGCGTTGCCGGTGCAATACGCGGACTACAGCCTGTGGCACGACGAGTTGCTCGGCGTTGAGGACCTGCCTGGCACTCTGGCCTATCAGCAACTGCGGTTCTGGCGCGAGCTGCTCGACGGCGCCCCGGCGCAGCTTCCGCTGCCGACCGATCGGCCACGACCAGCCGTGGCATCGCAGCGCGGCGCGGCCGTGGATTTCGTGATCACGCCCGAAGTGACCGCCGGACTGCGTGCGCTGGCGCGGCGCGGCGGCGCGACACTGTTCATGACGCTGCACGCAGCGTTCGCCGCCACGCTGGCGCGGCTGAGCGGCAGTGCCGACATCGTGATCGGCTCGCCGGTCACCGGGCGCGCGGAACCCGCGCTCGACGGGCTCGTCGGCAGGTTCGGAAACACTGTGGCGCTGCGCACGCGGGTCACCCATGACATCTCGTTCGCCGCACTGCTCAGGGACGTGCGAGACGGCGATTCGGCCGCGTTCGCCAACGCCGACCTGCCGTTCGAACGTTTGGTGGACGCCGTGCCGGTGGCTCGCCGCACCGGCGCGCACCCGCTGTTCCAGGTGATGTTCAGCTTCGAGGCCGCGGCGCCCGTGGTCGGCGGCAAGGCGCTGGAGGTGCCGTGGCTGTCGGTGCGACCGGTCGAGGTGGCCTCCACCGGAGCGAAATTCGACCTGCACTTGATCGTCGGTGAGAAGGCGGGATCGGCGGGGCTGTCCGGCAGCCTGCGCTATGCGACCGATCTGTTCGACGCCGCGACGGTGGAGTCGTATGTCGCCCGATTCCGGCGGATGCTCGTCGCTGTCGCGGTCGACCCGGACGCACGCATCGGCGACATCGAGCTGCTCTCGGATGCGGAACGCGCGCTGATACTGCGCGAGTGGAACGCCACCGTGCACGCGATCGGCGAATCACGCACGCTCGCTTCGCTATTCGTCGAGCAGGTGGCCAGAACGCCGGACGCGCCTGCGGTGACCTTCGAGGGGGCGACGCTGTCGTACGACGAGTTCGCGGGGCGGGTCAATCGCCTTGCGCGCTGGCTGGTCGCCCGAGGTGTGGGGCCGGAAGCACTGGTCGCGCTGCGTATTCGGCAGTCGATCGACCTGGCGGTCGGCATGTACGCGATCATCGAAGCGGGCGGCGCCTACCTGCCGCTGGATCCGGACCGGCCCGACGAGCACATCCTCGCCACGGCGGCGCCGGTGTATGTGCTCACTGCGGGGTCCGACCTGAATTCCGATGCCGCCGAGATTCGAATCGATCGGCTCGACCTGTCCGGCCACCCGGACACTCCGCTCAGCGACGCCGACCGGCGCGCGCCGTTGCGCCCGGCAAACACCGCATACGTGCTGTTCACCTCGGGTTCCGCGGGCGTGGTGATGAGCCACGGCGGCATCGTGAACCGGCTGCGCTGGATGCAGTCGGCGTATGCCGCGCTGGGACCGGGTGATGTTCTGCTGCAGAAGACGCCCGTCACCCTCGACGTCTCGGTGCCGGAGTTCTTCTGGCCCTTGCAAGCCGGGGCCAGGATGGTGCTGGCGCGGCCGGACGGTCATCGGGACCCGGCCTACCTGGCCCGGCTCATCCGAAGCGAGGGCGTGACGGTGGCGCATTTCGTGCCGTCCATGCTCGCCGCGTTCGTCGCGGAAGCGCCGGAGGTGCCGTCGCTGCGGGAGGTGTTCTGCTCCGGCGAGGCGCTGCCCGGCGCGGTCGCCCAGCGGATGCGCGAGTTCACCGGCGCGTGCGTGCACAACGGCTACGGACCGGCCGAGGCGGCGGTAGAGGTGACCTTCCACGAGGTCTCCGACGCCGACTTCGAGACCGTGCCGATCGGCAAGCCGATCTGGAACACCAGGACCTACGTGCTGGACGCGCGGCTCCGGCCGGTGCCGGTGGGGGTACCCGGCGAGCTGTACTTGGCCGGCGCCCAACTGGCGCGCGGCTACCTGGGCTGGCCCGGTCGCACCGGTGACCGGTTCGTCGCCGATCCGATCGGTCCGGCGGGCGAGCGCATGTACCGCACCGGCGACCTGGTGGTGTGGACCGCGGCGGGCGAGCTGGAGTTCCTTGACCGCAGCGACGCCCTGGCCCAGATCCGTGGTCTGCGGATCGATCTCGGCGAGATCGAGTCGGCCCTGCTCGCGGTACCCGGCATCGGGCAGGCCGCCGCCCTGGTGCGCGACGACCGCGGTACGAGCGAGCAACTGGTCGCCTACCTGGTGGCCAATGGGCCGGTCGAGATCGCCACGGTGCGGGACGCGGTGGCCGAGCGGCTTCCGGGCTATCTGGTGCCGCAGGCTTTCGTGCTGCTGGACCGCTTCCCGATGGACGCCGCCGGGAAGCTGGACCGCACCGCGCTGCCCGCGCCCGCGTTCGAACCAGCCGTGTACCGGACCCCCAGCGGAGCAGCGGAAAAGCTGGTCGCCGAGGCATTTACGGCTCTACTCGGGGTGACCGAGGTCGGCGCCGACGACGACTTCTTCGCCCTGGGCGGCGACTCGCTCAACGCGACCCAGCTCGCCGCACGGCTGAGCAAGGCCACTGGCGCCGAGGTGGTGGTGCGCACGATCTTCGACGCGCCGACGGTGCGCGCGCTCGCGCAGCGGATCACCGCCGATCGTCCGATAGAGACCGGACCTTTCGCGATGCGCCCGGTCGAGGCCGGACCTGTTGGGCTGTCGTTGGTCGGGGCGGGATCTGTCGGGCAGCGGGCGGTTGAGACCGGTTCTGACGAGGTTTCGTCGGTTGAGACTGGTTCTGTAGAGCTTTCGTCGGGTGAGGCCGGTTCCGTCGAGCTTTCGTCGGGCGAGGCCGGGCCTGTTGGGCTGTCGTTGGTTGAGGCGGGACCTGTCGGGCCACAGTCGGTTGAGACCGGACCTGTCGCGGCGTCGGTCGAGACCAGATCTGTTGGGCTCCGGTCGGGCGAAGCCGAATCTGTCGAGGTCTCGTCGAGCGGGCCCAGGCCTCTCGGGATGTCCTCGGTCGAGGCGGAGCCGGTTGGGCTGTCTCTGAGGGGGACGGGCTCTGTGGCGGCGCCGGTCGAGGCCGGAGCTGTCGAGCTGTCGTCGGGCGAGGTGGGACCTGTCGGGCCACGGTCGGTTGAGACAGGACCTGTGGCGGCGTCGGTCGAGACCAGATCTGTTGGGCTGCCATCAAGCGAGGCCGGATCTGTCGAGGACTCGTCGGGCGAATCGGGGCCTGTTGGGCTGTCTCTGATGGGTACGGGGCCTGTGGCGGCGTCGGGCGAGGCCGGATCTGTTGGGCTGTCGCCGGTCGAGACAGGACCGATCGAGTTCCCGCCGCTCACGCCGCAGGAACGTAGCGGGCCGACCCCGCTGTCGATCGCCCAGCAGCGCATGTGGTTCCTGAATCGGTTCGACACCACGGGCGGCGGATACAACATCACGTTCGCGCTGCGACTGACCGGTGCGCTCAATGTGCCTGCCTTGGAGGCGGCGATCGCCGATGTGATCGCACGGCACGAGACGCTTCGCACGCTCTATCCCGAACAGGACGGCGTGGCAACGCAAGTGGTGCTTCCCGCCGGAACGAAGCTGGTCGAGCTGGTCGCGCGGCCGGTGGCCGCGGCCCAGGTGTCCGAACTCGTCGGTGCCGCAACGCGAGCCGGTTTCGATGTGACCGCCGAGGTGCCGCTGCGCGTTCGCCTGCTGCGCGTCGAGGGCGAAGCGCCTATCGCTGGACAGGTCCACGTCCTGCTGTTCGTGGTGCACCACATCGCCGCCGACGGCTGGTCTTTCGCGCCGCTGACCAGGGATTTGACCAGTGCCTATGTCGCGCGCTGTGCGAGTATCGCCCCGGCGTGGGGACCACTGCCCGTGCAGTACGCCGATTTCGCGATCTGGCAGCGCGCCGCGCTCGGCTCCGCCTCTGACCCGGATTCGGTGCCGGCACTCCAGCTGGCCTACTGGACCGATCGCCTGTCCGGGCTCCCAGAGGTGCTGGCCCTCCCGTCGGACCGGCTGCGGCCCGCGGTCGCCACGAACCGGGGCGGTGCGCTCACAGGGCGGCTGGACGCCGCTCTGCACCAGCAGATCCGAGACTTCGCCGCCGCGCGTCGCGTGACCCCGTTCATGGTCCTGCACACCGCCCTGGCCGTGCTGCTGAGCCGCTACGGCGCGTGCGCCGACGTGGCGATCGGCACGCCGGTCGCCGGACGCGGGGAGGAAGCGCTCGACGACTTGGTCGGCGCGTTCGTCAACACGCTGGTGCTGCGCACCGAGGTCCGCCAGAACGCGACCCTGGCCGAGTTGCTCGCGTCCGTGCGCGCGGCCGATCTGGCCGCGTTCGACCACGCCGCGGTGCCCTTCGCGCGGGTGGTCGAAGCGGTGAACCCGGTCCGCTCGCCGGCGCACGCGCCGCTGTATCAGGTCGCGCTGACCGTGCGGAACCAGGCCACGCCGGCGTTTCGCCTGCACCGCCTGGCCATCGCGGTGTTCGAGGTCGGACCGGCGCCGACCCACCTGGACCTGGACTGGACGCTGACCGACCGCCACACCGCCGACGGCGCGCCGGACGGCATCGACGTCCAGCTGCGCTACGCGCTCGACCTGTTCGACGCGCCCACCGTCGCGGGGTTCCTGGCTGCGTTCGAACGCGTGCTGCGGGCCATGGTTCGCGACGCCCGGACCCTCGTCGGCAATGCCGAGCTGATGTCGGTGGCCGAACGCGGAATGCTCCTGTCGGATCACAACGCCACCACACACACCCTTCCCGGCGAGACGCTGGACGACCTGCTCACCGCCCGCGTGGCGGCCACGCCCGACGAGGTCGGCCTGCGTTACGAGGGCTCCGCGATCACCTACGCGGAGTTCGCCTCCCAGGTCAACCGGCTGGCCCGCAGGCTCATCGCGGCGGGCGTCGGCCCGGAGACCGTCGTCGGACTGGCCGCCCTGCGTTCGATCGACATGCTCGTGTCGATGTACGCGATCGTGCGCGCGGGCGGGGCCTACCTGCCGATCGACCCGGCGCGTCCAGCCGATCACCTGGCACAGGTCGTCGCCACCGCCGCGCCGCGGCTGGTGCTGACGGCGGGCGGCGCGGCGTTGCGTGCACCGGACGGCGTGCACGTGCTCGACCTCGCAGATCTCGACCTGGACGGCGTCGCCGACGGGCCGGTATCCGACGACGAGCGAATCGCGGCGCTGCGCCCGGAAAACACGGCCTACGTGCTGTTCACCTCCGGCTCCACGGGGTATCCGAACCGCGTCGCGGTAACCCACCGCGCGATCCTGAACCAGCTGCGCTGGCTCGAATTCCGCTACCGAGTCACCGCGTCCGACCGCATCTTGCAGCACGCGCCGCTGACCTCGGATGTATCGGTGTGGGAGTGCTTTCTGCCCATCGCGGCCGGAGCTCCGCTGGTGATCGCGCGGCCGGGCGGGCCGCTGGACCCCGGGTACGTCGCGGGGCTATTGCGCGAACATCGGATCACCATCGCCGAGTTCGCGCCGTCGATGCCAGCCGCACTGATCAGCGCTGGCATGGGCGACGCACTGCGCTCGGTCCGGCATTTGCGCTGCGGTGGTGCGGCACTCACCCCGGCTCTGCTCGCCGCGCTCCGCGGCAGTGTCGGCGGCGCGGTGCACCACGCCTATGGAACGCCCGAGGTGGCGGTTTCCGCGATCTGCCACGAGTTCACCGAGGCCGACGCCGAATCCGTCCGGAACGGGGTGATCGGCCGCCCGTGCTGGAACACGCGGGTCTACGTGCTGGACGCGCGGGTGCGGCCGGTGCCGATCGGTGTCACCGGCGAGCTGTACCTCGCGGGCGACCAACTGGCGCGCGGCTATCCCGACAGGCCCGGGCGCACCGCAGAACGATTCGTCGCCGACCCGTTCGGCGTGCCCGGCCGGTTGATGTACCGCACCGGCGATTTGGTGCGCTGGAACCGCACCGGCGAACTGGTCTATTCCGGCGCACGCGAAGTCGAATTCACCGGGACCACAATGGACTTTCGCGCGCCGCGGGAAGGAATCGAGGCGGTGCTCGCCACGCTGGTGGCCGACCTGGTCGGTGCGGCGCGGATCGGCGCGGACGACGACTTCTTCGCCCGCGGCGGCAATTCGCTGCTCGCTGTGCGGCTGGTCGCCCGGGTGAACACGGCCTTGGCTTGCTCGCTGACCGTCCGCGAGGTGTTCCAGGCGCCGACCGTGGCCCAGCTCGCGCGCCGGATCGCGCGCTCGGCAGGGCTGGACGCCACCGAACCCTCCGCGCTGGTCCCCGGGGAACGGCCCGCGCGAATTCCGTTGTCACCAGCGCAGAACCGGATGTGGCTGCGGCACAGGCTCGATCCGGACTCGGGCGTCTACAACACTCCGATCGCCATCCGCCTCACCGGCGCACTCGACTACCAGGCGCTGCGGACCGCTGTGCGTGACGTGATCGACCGGCACGAAGCGCTGCGCAGCATTTTCCCGGCGGACGCCGAAGGTCCTGCCCAAGTAGTGCTCGCCGGTGCGGATGTGCCCGAGCCGACTCTGCATCCGATCGCGGTGACCGAGCCGCACCTGCGCGAGGCGGTCCTGGCGACCACCGCTGACGGATTCGACCTGCGCACCCGGATTCCAGTGCGGGCGACTCTGTTTCGCGTCGCGCCGGACAACCACGTGCTCGCCGTCGTGGTCCACCACATCGCCGCCGATGGCGTCTCCACCACGCCGCTGGTTCGCGATCTGATGACGGCTTACACCGCGCGCGTGGCGGGGGAGGCGCCACAGTGGCGGCCGCTGCCGGTGCAGTATCCGGACTTCACGCTTTGGCAGCACGACGTGCTCGGCTCGGCGGACGACCCTGCGTCGGTGCTGTCGAACCAGATCGCGTACTGGCGGGCCGAACTCTCCGGACTGGCCCCGTTGCTCGAACTGCCCACCGATCGTCCGCGCCCTCCGGTGGCCTCCGGACGCGGCGCCACCGTCGAGTTCGCGGTCCCGCCCGACCTGACCGGATTGATCGCCGAACTCGCGCGCAGGCACAGCGCGTCGACGTTCATGGTGTTGCACGCCGCCTTCGCCACGCTGCTCGCACGGCTGACCGGGGTGGACGACATCGCTATCGGCAGCACCGTCGCCGGACGTGCCGACAACGCGCTGAGCGACCTGATCGGCAGGTTCGCCGATACCGTGGTGCTGCGCACTCCCGTCCCTGCGGACATGTCCTTCGCCGAGCTGCTCGTTCGGGTCCGCGACATCGACGTGCGCGCCTTCGCGCATGCCGATCTGCCTTTCGCCCGGCTCATCGAGGAGCTCGATCACGTTCGGTCGCAGGCGTATTCGCCGATTGTGCAGACCATGCTGACCTTCGAGCATCGGGATGACACGGTGCTGGGCTTGCCCGGGCTGACGGTGTCGGCCTATCCGTTCGATAACCGTGTCGCGCAGGTCGACCTGGCCATGGAATTCACCGAACTCTCAGCGGATGCAGGCACCGCGCTGCGCGGCGTGCTCCGATACGCCACGGACCTATTCGACCGCGACACGGTCGAGGCCTTCGCGGCCCGCTTCACGCGGGTGCTGCGGGCCGTGGTCGCCGATGCGTCGGTGCCGGTCGGCGACTTGGAGCTGCTGGACGCCGCAGAGCGCGCGCTGGTGCTGGACCGGTGGAACGACACCACCGGGTCAGTGGCCCCCGCGGCCACCCTGATCTCGCTGTTCGAGGCGCAGGTGGCCAGAACACCGGACGCGCCCGCGGTCACGGTCGAGGGACGGGTGCTGCCCCACCCGTCGCCCGACCACCACCCCTCATGGAGTCCCTACGCGACGCTGACGTATTCCGAGTTCGCGGGCCGGGTGCGGCGCCTGGCGCGCTGGCTGGTCGGACAAGGCGTCGGTCCGGACGCGCCGGTCGCGCTGGGCATGCGGCGCTCGCTGGACATGGTGGTCGGCATCTACGCGATCACCCTCGCGGGCGGCGCGTACGTTCCGCTCGACCCCGCTGACCCCACCGATCGGCTGGAATACGTGCTGCGGACCGTCCGGCCGGTGTGCGTGCTCACCTCGGGTCTCGACCTGGACGCCGGCGCGGCGCGGCAGATCCGGATCGATCGGCTCGATCTGAGCAGGTACTCCGCCGAGCCGCTGACCGCGCTGGACCGGCTCGGCGCGCCGGAACCGGCCCACACCGCGTATGTGATCTTCACCTCGGGATCGGCCGAGGGCGTGGCGGTATCACACGCGGCGATCGTGAAGCGTCTCACATGGATGCAGTCGGCGTATCCACTGTCCGCGGACGACGCGGTATTGCAGCACACCCAGGCCACCTTCGCCGCTTCGGTATGGGAGTTGTTCTGGCCCTTGGTATTCGGTGCACGCCTGGTGCTTGCATGGCCGGACGCGCACCGCGACCCCGCCTATCTGGCGCGGGTGATCATCGAGCAGCGCGTCACCACGGTGCACTTCGAGCCCCCACTGCTGGGGGTATTTCTTGCGGATCCACGCGCCGCGGACTGCATTACGCTCCGCAATGTCTTCACATCGGGCGAGGCTCTGCCCGCCTTTGCCGCGCAGCGGGCGCGAGAGGTGATCGGAGCGGGGGTGCACAACCTGTATGGGTCGGCGGAGGCTGCCGTCGACGTCACTTATCACGAGGTGACCGAGGACCTTACGGTCTCTGTGCCGAGCGGTGCCCCGGTGTCCGACACACGGGTGTATGTGCTGGATTCGCGGCTGCATCCGGTGCCTGTTGGTGTGGCGGGTGAGTTGTATCTCGCGGGTGCGCAGTTGGCTCGTGGTTATGTGGCGCGTCCGGATTCAACCGCGGATCGTTTCGTGGCCGATCCGTTCGGTGCGCCGGGTGGGCGCATGTATCGCACCGGTGACCTGGTGACCCGGACGGCCAGAGGTGAACTGAAGCAACTGCGCCGCAGCGACTTTCGTGGTCTGCGTATCGAGCTGGGCGAGATCGAGTCGGCGCTCACGGCGCTGGATACGATCGCGCAGGCTGCGGTGCTGGTGCACTGGGACGAACGGCTCGGCGAGCAGCTGGTCGCGTATGTGCTTGCGCGGGCGCGCCGCAGGATCGACGCCGAGGACGTGCGCGCCGCCTTGCGTGCCGAGCTGCCCGAGCACCTGGTGCCCGCATCGTTCGTGGTGCTCGAGCGCTTCCCGCTCGACAACTCCGGCAAGCTCGACCGCAACGCGCTACCCGCTCCGGTGCTCAGCACCGCGGCCTACCGCGCTCCGGCCACCCGCAGCGAGGCGACTGTCGCGCGGATCGTCGCGCGGTCGCTCGGCGTCGAGCGGGTAGGTGCCGACGACGACTTCTTCGCTCTCGGCGGCAACTCGCTGCTCGCGACCCAGGCCGCGGACCGGCTCGGCGCCGCGCTGGACGCCGAGATCCCGGCGAGCCTGCTGTTCGAGGCGCCCACCGTGGCCACGCTCGCCGCGCGAACCGAACGGCTCGTCGGCGCAGGCGGCCCGCCCGCGCCGGCACGACGGCCGCGCCCCGGGCGCGTTCCCCTCTCGCCCGCGCAGCAACGCATGTGGTTCCGCAATCGGTTCGGTCCGTCCGACACCGTGGACAACTTCGCCGTGGCGGTGCGCCTCACCGGATACCTCGACCCGGACATGCTCGCCGCCACCATCGGTGACGTGATCTGCAGGCACGAGACGCTGCGCACTGTGTATCCCGATCTCGACGGCACCGGCTACCAGCGCATTCTCGACCCCGTCGAGGTAGTGGAGATCCACCCGCTGGACACGTCGGACGCACTGCGCGAGTTCGCCGCCGTCCCCTTCGACCTGACCGCCGAAGTGCCGCTGCGCGTCGGCCTGGTCACCCGCTCCGACCGCGACCATGTGCTCGCGCTGGTGCTGCACCACATCGCGGCCGACAGCTTCTCGACCGGCGTGCTCGTCCGCGACCTCGCCACCGCCTATACGGCCCGCGCGACGCGCACCGCGCCGGCCTGGGCCGATCTCGATGTTCAGTACGCCGACTACGCGCTCTGGCAGCATCGCGTGCTCGGCGCCGAGGATGCCCCGGGCTCGCCGGCCGCACGCCAGCTGCAGTACTGGCGAAATGTGCTGCGCGACTTGCCCATACAACTCGACCTTCCGGCCGACCGGCCGCGTCCAGCGGTCGCCTCCCATGCCGCGGCGAGCACAACACTCGCATTACCGGACGACGTTCGCGACGCCATCGCGGCGGTGGCCGCGCGCTACGAGGCGACCCCGTTCATGATCGTGCACGCCGCGCTGGCCACCTTGCTCGCGCGGCTGTCCAGCACGACGGACATCGTCATCGGCGCGCTGGTCCAGGGCCGTGGCCACGCGGCGCTGGACGACCTGATCGGCTTGTTCGTCAACACTCTGGTGTTGCGCGCCGAAGTGTCGGGCTCCGATACCTTCGCCGCCGTGCTGTGCCGGGTGCGGGAGCACGATCTGGATGCCTTCGCCCACGCTGACGTGCCGTTCGGCCGCGTGGCCGAGGTGCTCGACCCGCCGCGCTCGCAGGCGCGGCATCCGCTGTTCCAGATCGCGCTGCTGTTCCAGGACCTTGCGCCGGTCACTGCGGACATGGCGGGCGTATCCGCAGCGGAATACGAATTCCTCTACGAGACAACGTCTTTCGATATCCAACTGACCGTCACGGGCGGGACGTTGCGCTTCACCTACGCCCTCGACCTGTTCGACGCCCCCACCATCGAGGCCTTCGGCGTCCACTTCGTCCGCCTGCTCGCGGCGGTCACCGCCGACCCGGAACAGGTGGTCGGCGACATCGATCTGTTCGGCGCGGGCGAGCAGCACACCGAGCGAGAGGACTCCGCCCCCAGCGCTCTCGGCACCGAGACGCACGCGCCGAATACCCCTGAATTCCCCCGAACCCTGATCCGACCAGGAAGAAGGAAAACCGAATGAAGAACCCGTTCGACGACGATGACGCCAAGTTCTACGTCTTGATCAACGAGGAGGGTGAGCACTCGCTATGGCCGGTCTTCGCCGCCGTCCCCGGCGGCTGGACCATTGCCTACGGCGCGGCCAACCGCAAGTCCTGCCTGCAGTACGTAGAGAACCACTGGGTGGACATGCGTCCCAAGTCGCTTGTCGAGGCGATGTCCAACGAGGCGAACTGACCAACTGAATACGCGGGGCGCGCTGGTCACATCCCCTCTGCCGACCGGCGCGCCCCGCCTTGTCCAGCCAGTTCTTCACGCCTTGACACGGGCGTCGATCGTCGTGTGGGCCTGTTGCCGCCACTCCGTAACTGCTCTCGTGCGCAGACCGCCCAGCGCAGCGTCGAACTGCTTGGCGCGCTTGGTGACGGTGAGGCCGACGTAGGTGCGCGCGTTGGTGAGCGCGCCGGTCGCCACCGCGCAGGCTTCGTCCACCTCTCCGGAGGCCAGCAGCGCCGTGGCGTGTTCGAAGCGGACCAGGGCGGGTTCCATGGTCTCCGACGGGTCGTACAGCGCCATCGCGTGCGCCGCCGCCGCGGCGGTCTCGTCGGCCCGGCCGAGGCGGGAATATCCGATCGCTTGATAAAAGGCGAGTTTCTCGGGTCGGAAAGAGAAGATACCGACCGAAAGGTCTTCCGGCCCGACATCGTCCAATGCCGCGGCCGATCGCGTGATACAGCGCGCGAATTCATCGGCGTGACCGAGGCTGGCATGTGCGCGCGCGGCCATTCCCCACAACCATGCGGCAGCGGGGCCGTATGACGGATTTTCTTGCAAACGACCATCGAGAAGCTGCAAAACTTCCTTCGGTTTATCGCTATAGGTCGGCAAATACGCGAGTCCGGCCAGGGCGATGTCTTCCGAATAGCGGTCGCCGATGTCCTGCGCGGCGTGGATCGCGGTGGCGTACCACATCCGCGCCTGACCGAAATGACCCTCGTTGAACAGGATCTCGCCGACCACGTTCGCCAGTCGGCCTGCGGTGCGCACCAGCCGGACCTGCTGATGGGTCGGTTGCCGTTCGCCGAGGCAGCCGCGGACCAGGCGGAACTGCTCCAGGCCGGCATGCAGCAGTTCGTGCGGTGGCACCTGCACCACTCGCGTGCCGAGGACCTCGGCAGACTGCTCCAGGAACACCAGTCGGCGCTCGCTGATCGACCCGGCGTCCAGAGTCGCGAGCATCCGCTCCGGTTCGTTCGCCACCAGGTCCGCCGCCTGGCCTGCCATGCCTGCGCCGATGCAGGCCAGCAGTTCTCGCCTTCTCACGTCGTCTTCCTCGACTTCCTTGTCGAGCCCGATTTCCCTACCGAGCTTGGTGTGCCTTTCGGGCGCCGGATCGGCGCTTTCGCGGTTGGAGACCGACTCCCGTCCCGCGGTGATCGCCCGCTCGAATCGGGTGACAACGGCTGAATCGGCTTGCGATACAACCCTGTCGAGCAGTCGCTGGCTAGCGGCGTGCATTCGGGTCGTCCGGCCGTTCTCCCATAGGACCACGGTGCGCGGGGTGACGCCCACCAGACGTGCGAATTCGTAACGGCTTCGCTTCATCGCCGTGCGAAGCGCATGTACTGCTTCGCCCGTCCAGTCGACCTCCACCATAGGTCTCGCTTCCTTGCTCCAGGACGATACAAACGGAAAGTACTCGCAATTACCGCATTAGGGACTGTTATCTACCGAATCGCAACGCGCACTGTTGAATCTGCATCCGGCATCGGGGGTCACGCCCAAACCCTGTCGAGGGCGTCCATCGACCGGTACCCGGCGCACGGTCCCGGCACGGCCCGATCCATCCGTGTCGAGCGCGGTTCCGGCGGCGCCCTCTCGGTGCCGGGTGCACGCACTTGTGGAGGTGAGAGATGGACGTGTTGCACTCTGATGTCCGGGAGCTGTGGCGGGTGCAAAGCCGCGACTGCACCCAGGAACCGTTCGGCCTGAGCTACGACCGCGCGCGGTTCATCCGCGCCGTCCATGCCGGGCACGGCGCGAGCTGCCGTCAGTACCTAGCCGCCTCGGCGTATTGTTTCCGGCAGGTCCCAGGCCAGTGATCGGCCGTGGAACCGCTGCTGGGCATGCTCAGCGCATGCCTGCTGCTGGTGGCGCTGATCACCGCCGTCGGCTCCTGCCTTTCGCACGGCGGAGCCGAAGACGCGCACCAGCCCCCGGACCAGCCGTTCACCGTCGAACAAGCGCACCGCGTGATGCAGTGCCATCGCCCGTGCCGCGCCGACGCCTGCCCGCGTAAGCAGGCGGCGTTCCGCATCCTGGTCGCCTCCGGACGCGTCGTGCCCGACAATCGGGCCGACGGGTACTCGCGCTGACCAGACGGGCGATATCGTCGAACCCGTTGTCGACCAAGGGCTTCGCGCGACCAGTCGAACGAAATCGTCGAACTCGTTGGCGGTCAACGGGTTTCGCGCGACCAATTCGGCATTCCGCGCGGGATGTGCGACCGACGCCCTATTCTGCCGGTCGACCGAACAGGATGACCTGCATGAGGCAGATCACCCGCAGACGGGAGCAGGCCGGGTCGTGCGAGCCGAAGCGCTCGCCCAGGTCTACTACCAGCGCCAGTGCGGCGTGCACGAGGAGGCGTGCTTCCGCGGCGGACAGCTCCGGACGCGCGGCCGCGAGCAGTTTGGCCCACTCGTCGACATTGAGCCGCTGGATATTGCGCAGCACGGTGCGCTCCTCCGGCGGCACGTTGCTGATCTCGGCGTAGTAGACGAAGGTCAGCTCGCGCTCGGCGAACGAGCCGGCCACGTACAGTTCGACCAGCGTGCTCAGCGCTTGCTCGGGGGTTGCGGCGGCCGCGACGGCGGGGCCGATGGCGGCCGACACCCGATCGGCCGCTCGGCGGAACGCGGCGGCGAGGATATCGCCCTTGCCGCGGTAGAAGCGGTACACCGCCGAGGAGGCGGGCAGCCCCGCGGCGGCCGCGATGTCCTCGACACTGACGTTCGGATAGCCGCGCTGATGGAACAGTTCCACCGCGCGCACCAGCAGCAGTTCGTGTTTGAAGGTCAGCGGAATCTCGGTCGCCGCAATGGTTTCGGCTTCGGCGCCGCCGGGCGGCGGTAGCAGGCAATCGGCGATCGTGCGGCAGGCCGCGGTGAGCCGCAGGGTCAATGCGCGGACCGGAATCGAGACGTGGTGATCGCCGATGCTGCTGAGCGCGCTCAGCAAAGCCGCCGCGAGCACGGCGCGGTCGGCTTTGCTCAGCGCGGGCCTGGTATCGGCGAGCAGGGACATCAGCGCCGCGTTCACGCTCGCGAGTTGCTCGGACAGGGTGGCCGCGTCGGCGTCCTCGAGATAGCGCCGCTGCCAGCGCAGCAGCGCGGCGCTGCGCCGGTTGGCGATGGCGGCTGTGATCAGGGCGTCGAGTACCTGCTCGAGTCTGCGCTCGGCGGGCAGTTCGCCCGCGTCATCCGGCAGCCGGGCCGCCTCCTGGCTGACCGCGCCCAGCCGTAGCACTTCCTCGCGGAACAGCGCGTACTTGCTCGGGTAGTGGCGATAGAGCGCGGCGGAGCTGATCTCCAGCCGCGAGGCGATGTCCTCCATGCTGACGCCGTGGTAGCCCAGCGCGCCGAATGCCTCGGCGGACGCCGCCGCGATCTGGGCGCGTCGATCGCGCGGCCGGCGCCGGACCGCCCGTGCCGGATTCTCGCCCGCCGCCTTGCCCGCAGCGCGGCGTTCCTCGGCACCCATGCCGCGATGGTAGCCCAATCGGTCATTTGTCTCAGCGATGTTTCCCCATCTCGGGAAGCGCTGAATGAGAGGTCACAACCAGTATGGAAAGCGTTGATTATCTACTGATATAGGTAGATCTAGCAGCGAACTGTGACTAACATAAACTTCCGTTTGGTTGCGCTGGAGCAGGGTTCGGGCGCAGGCCGTGCCGACCGTTTCCGGTACCGGGGTGGTGCCTACGGCAATCGCTACTGTGCGGGGCGACCGAAGAGCACCAGCTGCATCAGCAGGCGCACCCGATCCTGAGCTGCGAGTGGCTCGTTGCCGAAGGCGCGGCCGAGATCGACGACCACCGCGAAGGCCGCGTGGACCAGAATGCGGGCCTCGGCCGGCGTGAGTTCGGTGCGCACCTCGCGCAGCAGCCGGGCCCACTCCTCGACACTGAGCCGCTGGATATTGCGCAGCACGGTGCGTTCCTCGGCCGGAACATGTTGGAATTCCGTGTAATACACGAAGGTGAGGGCGCGCTCGGCGAACGAGCCCGCGACGTACTTCGTGATCAACGCGGTGAGTGCGTCCTCGGAATCGCCTGCCGCCGCGACGGCCGGGCCGATGGCGCCGGAAACCCGTTCGGCGGCGCGGCGGAACGCGGCGGCCAGGATGTCGCTCTTACCGCGATAGAACCGGTACACCGCGGAGGCGGCCGAAAGCCCTGCGGCGGTGGCGATGTCCTCCACGCTGACGTTCGGGTACCCGCGCTCGTGGAACAGCTCGACCGCTTTGCGCAGCAGCAGTTCGTGTTTGAACGAATCCGGGATCTCCACCACCGCCACCGGCTCGACCGGACGTTCGGCGGGCAGCTCCGCGTGCGCGATCGACCAGCACGCCGAATGCAGCAGGCGGGCAAGAGCTTTCGCGGGAAGGCCGGCGTGGTGGTCGGCGATGCTGGTGATCGCGCTGAGCAATGCCGCGCGCAGCACCCGCAGATCGTCATCGGTGGTCTTCGGGCGCAGCGCGGCCAGTTCGCTGCCCAGGGCGTCGAGTACCGCGGCCTGCTGCTCGTCGAGCGTCGTCTCGTCTGCGGGTTCGAGGTATCTCCCCTCCCAGCGCACCAGGGTGACGGTGGGGCGGTTCTCGATCGTGACGGCGATGAGCGCGTCGAGCACGTGCCGCAGCCGCTGCTCGGCGGGCCAGTCCGCCGCCTCGTCGGGCAGCTCGACCGATTCGGTCATCGCCCGGCCCACCCGCAGCAATTCCTCCCGGAACAGCGCGTACTTGCTCGGATAGTGCCGATACAGGGCCGCGGAGCTGATCCCGAGGCCGGAGGCGATGTCGTCCATGCTCACGCCGTGGTAGCCGAGTGCGCCGAACGCCGCGGCCGAGGCCGCCGCGATCTGGGCCCGGCGATTCTTCGGCCTCCGCCGGACCTCTCGAGGTGCCGAGTCGCCGCTGCTCGCCTTCCGCGCCGTACGGCGATTGTCGACACTCATGACGAACATCGTAACGACCTGGTGCTATGTGCCGTCTCGCGATCTCATGCGATAGGGCTACGGGATGAGCGGCGGGACATCGCGGCGGTGACCAGGCAACCTCATGTCTGGGTCGTGCCACCGGGCAGCCTCGGCTAGGGGCAGCCTCACTGGGCCCACGTTGTCGAAGCGCTTATCGACATACCCGATCACCGTCGCCGGGCTGCGTACCAGTCGAGCAGGTCGGGGTCGTCGACGGCGGTGCGCTCGACGACGCGAGCCGGGTCGGCGCCCTGGAACAATTTCTTGATCGGCACCTCCAGCTTCTTGCCGGTGCGGGTGTGCGGGATGCCGGGGGCGAGGATGATCTCGTCGGGGACGTGGCGTGGGGACACCTCGGTGCGGATGGTGTTGTTGATGCGTGCCTTCAGGTCGTCGGTGAGTTCGGCGCCGGGGGCGAGCACGACGAACAGTGGCATCCAGTACCCGCCGTCGGGCTGCTCGGCGCCGATCACCAGGGCCTCGGCGATCTCCGGCAGCCGCTCGACGGACTGGTAGATGTCCGCGCTGCCCATCCGGATGCCGTGCCGGTTGAGCGTGGAGTCGGAGCGGCCGTGCACGATCACGCTGTGGTGGTCGGTGATGGTGATCCAGTCGCCATGCCGCCAGACGCCGGGGAACATGTCGAAATACGCGTCGTGATAACGCTTTCCGTCGTCGTCGCGCCAGAAGCGGACCGGCATGGACGGCATCGGCTCGGTGACGACGAGCTCGCCGACCTCGCCCTGCACCGGCTGCCCCGCCGGGTCATAGGCGTCCAGCGCCACGCCGAGGTAGGGCGCCGAAAGCTCACCCGGCCACACCGGCACGGTGCGCACACCGCCGATGAACGCCGACACCACGTCGGTGCCGCCGCTGATCGAGGAGACCTGCACGTGGTCGCCGACGTTCTCGCCCAGCCACAGCGCCGAGGAGGTGGGCAGTGCGGAGCCGGTGATGCCGACCGTGCGCAACGTCGACAGGTCGTGGTCGGTGCGCGGCACGGAGCCCGCTTTGATGCAGGCCAGCACATAGCCGGGACTGGTGCCCAGCACGGTGGCGCCCACTTCGGCGGCGATGCGCCAGAGCGTGTCGGGAGCGGGATGGGTGGGGCTGCCGTCATAACAGACGATCGTCGCCCCGGCCAGCAGGCCGGCGATCTGGAAGTTCCACATCATCCAGCTGGGGCTGGTGTACCAGAAGAACGTGTCCTCTGGACCGATATCCGATTGCAGGGCAACGGCTTTGAGGTGTTCGAGCAGCACGCCGCCGTGGCCGTGCACGATGCCCTTGGGCAGGCCGGTCGTGCCGGAGGAGAACACGATCCACAGCGGATGGTCGAAATCGACGGACTCCGTGGTGATCACCGGGGGCGCGGCCGCTGTGGTGGTGACCGCTTCGCGCCACGGCATCGCGTCCGGTACGCGGAGCCCGAGCCGGGGGATCGCGATCGTGCCCTTCAGCGAGTCCAGCCCCGCACGCAAGGCGGCGATGTCGGCGCGTTTATCGTGTGTCTTGCCGCCGAAACGGTAGCCGTCGGCGGTGACCAGCACGGTGGGTTCCAGCTGGCCGAGCCGGTCCAGCGCCGCCTTCGGCGAGTAGTCCTGACCGCAGGCACTCCAGATCGCGCCGATGCTCGCGGTGGCCAGGAACGCGACCACCGCCTCCGGGATGTTCGGCAGGTATCCCACCACCCGGTCGCCGGGCCGCACGCCGAGCGAGCGCAGCGTACGGGCCAAAGTGGCAGTGTCGTCGATCAATTCGGCCCAGGACACCTCGCGAATCGGACCGTCCTCGCTGATCGCCTTGATCGCGGGCCGGTCGGTGCGCAGCTGGCGGATCACCTGGTCGACATAGTTGAGCCGGGTGCCGGGGAACCACCGCGCGCCCGGCATCTCGGTGTCGGCCAGCACCTCGCCGGCGACCTCGCCGAGTTCGAAGTAGTCCCACAACGCGTGCCAGAAGCCGGGGAGATCCGTGATCGACCACTGCCACAGTTCGCGGTAGTCCGCTGGCCGCACCCCGGTGCGCTCCGCGACGAATCGCGCGAAGTCGGTGATCCTGGCCGCAGCGATGTCTTGTTCGGTTGGCATCCATTGTGGTTGCATCGCGGTCCTCCTCGCTGTGGAAACTCGGTGCTCAGGCGCGGCCGGCGCGTCGCACGATCTGCTCGGCATGCCGGAGCACGGGGGCATCGACCATCCTGCCCTCGAAGGCGAACACGCCGCGGTGCTTCGGCGCCTCCGCGAGCACCCGCCGGGCCCACGCGGTGTCGTCCTCCGACGGTGCGTAGGCCGCCCGCAGCACCGGCACCTGGCTCGGGTGGATCGCGACCTTGGCGTCGAAGCCGACCGCGACCGCGTCCTCGGCTTCCGCGCGCAGACCGTCCAGATCGCGAATATCCAGGTAGACCGAGTCCAACGCCAGCTTTCCGTACGCTTTGGCCGCCAGCAGCGCGGTGGATCGGACGTGCCGGGCGACGTCGCGGTAGCCGCCGCCGGCGTGCCTGCTCGCGGTCCCGCCCAGCGCCGCAACCAGATCCTCCGCGCCCCACATGACACCGATCGCGTTGCGCGCAGGCACCGCCTGGCCGAGCGCGAGCGCGCCGAGCGGCGACTCGATCAGCGCGATCACTTCGTAGTCCGGCAGCGCCGTGATCTGTTCGGCGGATTCGCATTTCGGCAGCATGATCCGGCGATAGCCGGTGGCGGCCAGCGCCGCCAGATCGAGGTCGTGCTCGTCGGTGCCGGCCGCGTTGACCCGCACCACCGTGGTCTCGGGGTCCAATGGGGTGTCGACCAGCGCCGTGCGCGCCGCCGCTTTGTCGTGGGCGGCGACACCGTCCTCCAGGTCGAGGATCACCACGTCGGCCGCGGCGGCGGCCTTCGCGTAACGCTCCGGGCGATCCGCCGGGCAGAACAACCAGGCCGGACCCGCCATCTGCCAGCTCATGGCTGCTCCGGGGCTTTGCGGACCAGCGTCTTGCGTACCGCGGTGGCGACGATGTCGCCGTGCTGGTTGCGTGCCGTGTGTGCGAAGGTGACGATGCCCTCGCCGGGGCGGCTCTTCGACTCGCGCTTGTCGGTGACCACGGTTTCGGCGTACATGGTGTCGCCGTGGAACAGCGGCTTGGGGAACGCGATCTCCGAGAAGCCGAGGTTGGCCACGATGGTGCCCTGGGTCAGCTGCGCCACCGAGAGCCCGACCAGGGTGGACAGCGTGAACATCGAATTCACCAGCCGCTGGTTGAACGGGGGCAGCTGCTCGCTGAACGCCGCGTCCAGGTGCAATGCCTGGGTGTTCATGGTCAGCGTGGTGAACAGGACGTTGTCCGCCTCGGTGATGGTCCGGCCGGGCCGGTGCTCGTAGACCACCTCGGTGTCGAACTCCTCGAACCAGAGTCCGCGCTGCACCACCGCGCGCCGGGTCACAGGCCCAGCTCCCGTCCGATCAGCATCAGCTGCACCTCCGTCGTGCCTTCGCCGATTTCCAAGATCTTGCTGTCCCGATAGTGCCTGGCGACCGGGTACTCGTTCATGAAGCCATAGCCGCCGAAGATCTGTGTCGCGTCGCGGGCGTTGTCCATGGCGGCTTCGCTGGCCACCAGCTTCGCGATGGCCGCCTGCTTCTTGAACGGCTTGCCCGCCAGCATCAGCGCCGCGGCGTCGTAGTAGGCGGTGCGGGCGGCGTGCGCCCGCGCTTCCATTCTGGCGATCTTGAAAGCGATGGCCTGGTTGCGGCCGATGGTCTGGCCGAACGCCTCGCGCTCCTTGGCGTAGCGGACGCTCTCGTCCACGCAGCCCTGCGCGGCCCCGACGGACAGCGCGGCGATGGCGATGCGGCCCTCGTCGAGGATGCGCAGGAAGTTCGCGTAGCCGCGGCCGCGCTCGCCGAGCAGGTTCTCCTCGGGCACGCGCACGTCGGTGAAGCTGAGCGGATGGGTGTCGGAGGCGTTCCAGCCGACCTTGTTGTACGCGGGTTCGGCGACGAAGCCGGGGGTGTCGGTGGGCACCAGGATGGTCGAGATCTCCTTCTTGCCGCCGGTCTGTCCCGTCACGGCGGTCACCGTGACGAGCACGGTGATGTCGGTGCCGGAATTGGTGATGAATTGCTTGCTGCCGTTGATGATCCACTCGCCGCTGTCGGCGGCCGCGGTGGTCCTGGTGCCGCCCGCGTCGCTGCCCGCGCCCGGTTCGGTCAGGCCGAACGCGGCGAGCTGGCGGCCGCTGGTCAGCTGGGGCAGCCATTCCTGCTTCTGCTTGTCGTTGCCGAATCGGTAGATCGGCATCGCGCCGAGCGAGACGCCCGCCTCCAGGGTGATGGCCACGCTCTGGTCGACCTTGCCCAGCTCTTCGAGCGCGAGGCACAGGGCGAAGTAGTCGCCGCCCATGCCGCCGTACTCCTCGGGGAACGGCAGACCGAACAGACCCATCTCGGCCATTCCCGCGACCACCTCGTACGGGAAGGTGTGGTTCGCGTCGTGCTCGGCCGCCACCGGAGCGACCACCGACCGCGCGAAGTCACGCACGGTCAGCGCGAGATCGCGGTACTCCTCCGGCAGCGTGCCGGTGGACAGGAAGTCGGTCATGTCGGGATTCCTTCTCGTTGAGCGTGTTCCGGTTCGGCTTGCGCGGCGACGACGCGCGCGAGCACCTGGTCGAGGCGCACCTGGGCGCCGGGCTCGACCAGCAGTTCGATGATCCCGGCGACCGGGGCGGTGAGGGAGTGCTCCATCTTCATCGCCTCCACGATCACCACCGGATCGCCCGCGGCGACCGCGGCGCCGGAAGCGACCGGCACCGCGATCACCGAACCCGGCATGGGACTGTGGATTTCGGCGTCGCCGACGTGTTCATCGCCGACGCGTACATTGACCTCGGCGACTTCGCGCAGCGCCGCGATGCCGGACGGTCCCGCCACCCACAGCAGACCGTCCTGCTCGGCAACCCGGAAGGTGCGCCGCAGGCCGTCCCTGGTCAGGGTGAGCACACCGGCGTAGGCGTCGTCGTCGCGACCGGTGAATGTCGCGGTGAGCGACGAGGTCGCGCCGTCGCCGACGCGCACCACACCGTCGGTGGGCGTGCCGGAGAGGTAGACGTGCTCGATCCGATCGCCGCCCGCGAGCCGGATCGGCGTGTGTGCGTGGGCGCCGATCCGCCAGCCGGACGGGACCTCCCACGGATTGCCCGCCGTCGTCGGCCAGCGCCGCAGCCAGTGCCGGACCGCCGCGGCGACGAACTCCTCATCGCCGACGGACACGGGATGGAAGTCGGCCACTCGCCGGTCCAGCAGGTCGGTGTCCAATCGCCCTGCGACGACGTCCGGGTCGGCCAGCAGGAAGCGCAGGAACTCGATATTGCTGGTCACGCCGAGCAGCACGGTATCGGCGAGCGCCCGGTCCAGTTTCGCGAGCGCGGCGTCGCGGTCATTGGCGTGCGCGATGACCTTCGACAGCATCGGGTCGTAGTCGCTGCCGATGCGCGTGCCGATCCGCAGCCCCGAATCGACCCGGACCCCTGGGCCTTCCGGCTCGTCGAGATCCAGCACCGTGCCGCCGGTGGGCAGGAACCCGCGCCCCGGGTCCTCGGCGTACACCCTGGCCTCGATGGCGTGCCCGACCATGCGGATGTCGTCCTGCGCCACCGCGAGCTTCTGCCCGGCCGCGACGCGGACCTGGCATTCCACCAGGTCGACGCCGGTGACCAGCTCGGTCACCGGATGCTCCACCTGGAGGCGGGTGTTCATCTCCATGAAGAAGAACTCGTCGGGCCGGTCGGCGGAGACGATGAACTCCACGGTGCCCGCGCCCACGTAGTCCACGCTGCGCGCGGTGCTGCAGGCGGCGGCGCCGATCCTGGCCCTGGTCGCCGTGTCGAGCAGCGGCGAGGGCGCCTCCTCGATCACCTTCTGGTGGCGGCGCTGCAAGCTGCATTCGCGCTCGCCCAAGTGCAGCACGTTGCCGAACTGGTCGGCGAGGATCTGCACCTCGATGTGCCGGGGCCGGGTGACGAAGCGTTCCAGGAACAGCGTGTCGTCCCCGAACGCGGCGGCGGCCTCGCGGCGCGCGCTGCGCAGGGCATCGGGCAGCCGGTCCGGATCGTCCACTCGGCGCATGCCCTTGCCTCCGCCGCCCGCGGACGGCTTGACCAGCACCGGATACCCGACCTCGGCGGCCGCGGCGATCAGCTCGTCATCGGTGAGGCCCGGCGAAGCGATGCCCGGCACCACCGGGACGCCGAACGCGGCCACGGTGTTCTTCGCGGCGATCTTGTCGCCCATCACCTCGATCGCGCGCGCGGGCGGGCCGAGGAAGACGATGCCCGCCTCGGTCAGCGCGGCGGCGAAAGCCGCGTTCTCCGAGAGGAATCCGTAGCCGGGATGGACGGCCTGCGCGCCGGTGCGCACGGCGGCGGCCACCACAGCGTCGATGGACAGGTAGCTCTCCCGTGCGGGGGCTGGTCCGAGGCGCACCGCGGTGTCGGCCTCGTGGACGTGTCGGGCGTCGGCGTCGGCGTCGCTGTAGACGGCCACCGAGCGAATTCCCATGGCGCGCAACGTATGAATCACGCGCACCGCGATCTCGCCGCGGTTGGCGACCAGCACGGTGTCGAACTCGACGGGAACGGATTTGTTCAGCATCGCCATCACATCCGGAAGACGCCGTAGGAAACGGGTTCGAGCGGGGCCTGCGCGCACACCGAAAGGGCAAGGCCGAGCACGGTTCTGGTGTCGGCCGGATCGATGACACCGTCGTCCCAGAGGCGCGCGGTCGAGTAGTAAGGGTTGCCCTGGCCCTCGTACTGGTCCCGGATCGGGGCTTTGAATGCCTCCTCGTCGTCCGCGGACCAGGGCTGCCCGCTGCTGTCGAGCTGGTCGCCGCGCACTGTCGCGAGCACCGACGCGGCCTGCTCGCCACCCATCACCGAGATCCGCGCGTTCGGCCACATCCACAGGAACCGCGGCGAATACGCGCGCCCGCACATCGAGTAGTTGCCCGCGCCGTAGGAGCCGCCGATCACGACGGTGAGCTTCGGCACCCGCGCGCAGGCCACCGCGGTGACCATCTTCGCGCCGTGCTTGGCGATGCCGCCCGCCTCGTAGTCGCGGCCGACCATGAAGCCGGTGATGTTCTGCAGGAACAGCAGCGGGATGCTGCGCTTGTCGCACAACTCGATGAAATGCGCGCCCTTCATGGCGGATTCGCTGAACAGCACGCCGTTGTTGGCGATGATGCCCACCGGATGCCCGTGGATGCGCGCGAATCCGGTGACCAAGGTCTTGCCGTACTCGGCCTTGAACTCGTGGAAGCCGCTCGCTCCGTCGCCCGAACCGTCGACCACGCGGTGGATGACGTCGCGTACGTCGTATGGCGTGCGCAGATCGACCGGGACCACGTCGTAGAGTTCCGATTCCGGCGCGGTGGGTGCGACGGTTGGCCGCACCTCCCATGGGCCGGCCGCGCGCGGTCCGAGCGTGCCGACGATGCGGCGCACGATGCGCAGCGCGTCCTGGTCGTCCTCGGCCAAGTGGTCGGTGACGCCCGACGTGCGGGAGTGCAGTTCGCCGCCGCCGAGTTCCTCGGCCGTCACCACCTCGCCGGTCGCGGCCTTCACCAGCGGCGGCCCGCCGAGGAAGATGGTGCCTTGATTCCGCACGATCACGGCTTCGTCGCTCATCGCGGGAACGTAAGCGCCACCGGCTGTGCACGAGCCGAGCACTGCCGCGATCTGCGGGATTCCCTTGGCGCTCATGGTCGCCTGGTTGTAGAAGATGCGGCCGAAGTGTTCCCGGTCGGGGAACACCTCGTCCTGGCGCGGCAGGTACGCGCCGCCGGAGTCGACCAGATACAGGCACGGCAACCGGTTCTGCAACGCGATCTCCTGCGCGCGCAGATGCTTCTTCACCGTCATGGGGTAGTAGGTGCCGCCCTTGACGGTGGCGTCGTTGGCCACGATCACGCATTCACGCCCGGACACCCGGCCGATCCCGGTGATGATCCCGGCGCCGGGGGACTCGTCGCTGTACATCCCGGTCGCGGCCAGTGGGGACAGCTCGAGAAACGGGCTGCCCGGGTCGAGCAGTTGGTCCACCCGCTGCCGCGGCAGCAGCTTGCCCCGCGCAACGTGGCGTTCGCGCGCCTTCGCCGGTCCGCCGAGCGCCGCGGCGGCCAGCCGGGCGCGCAGGTCGTCGACCAGCGCCGCGTGCGCGGCCTGGTTGCCGACCTCTTCGGTAACGGTCATCACGCCATCCTGTCGTCCAGTTAGTCGACGATAACTGGAATTCAGGTTAGTCTTGGTTAACCGAGATGTCCAGATCGGCGGAAAGGACCGCGCGTGACCAGTGCCGAACCCGTCGCGCCCACCCGTCGCGAGCAGCTGAAGGCGCAGCGAAGGTCGCAACTGCTGGAGGCGGGCGCCCGGCTCATCGCCGACCGGGGCTTCCTCGGCATGCGCTTGGACGACTTGGGCGCCGCCGTCGGCATCAGCGGTCCCGCCGTCTACCGGCACTTCCCGAACAAGGAAGCGCTGCTGATCGAGTTGCTGGTCGGGGTGAGTCAGCGGCTGCTGGATGGCGGGAAGGCCGTGGTGGCGACGACGAATTCGGCCCAGCAGGCGCTCGCCGGGCTGGTGGACCACCACCTGGACTTCGCGTTCGGCGAGCCGGAGCTGATCCGCATCCAAGACCGCGACCTGGACAACGTGCCCGCACCGGCCCGCCGGGAGATCCGCCGCACCCAGCGCCAGTATGTGGAGATCTGGGTCGCGGTGCTGCGCGAGTTGCATCCCGAGCTACCCGAGGAGACGGCGCGGGTGCAGGCCCACGCCGCCTTCGGTCTGATCAACTCGACCCCGCACAGCGCGACCAACGCCACCGCGGTCCGGGCCCGCCCGGTGCTGCGCCGTATGGCGCTGGCCGCCTTGGGGTGAGCGCGCCCTCATCGCGCGCTCCACCCGCCGTCCATCGTGTAGGACGCGCCGGTGACCATTCCCGCGTTCGGTGAGGCCAGCCAGCCCACCAGCGCCCCCACCTCGTCCGGCTCGACGAGGCGTTTGATCGCGCTCTCGGTGAGCAGGATCTTTTCCACCACTTCCTGTTCCGGCACGCCGTGTGCTCTGGCCTGGTCGGCGATCTGCTTGTCCACCAAAGGGGTTCGCACATAGCCGGGGTTGACGCAATTGCTCGTCACGCCGTGCGGGCCGCCTTCGAGTGCGGTGACCTTCGACAGCCCCTCGAGCCCGTGCTTGGCCGTCACGTAGGCGACCTTGTACGCCGAGGCGCGCAGGCCGTGCACCGAGGAGATGTTGATGATCCGTCCCCAGCCCTGCCGGTACATATGCGGTAACGCCGCGCGCACCAAGAGAAACGGCGCCTCGACCATCAGCGTGAGCAGATCGCGGAACCGCTGGGGCGCGAAGTCCTCGATCGGGCTGATGTGCTGGACTCCGGCATTGTTCACCAGGATGTCGGCGTCGAGTTCCAGTGTTTCCAGCGACGTGACGTCGAGCAGGTCCACCGCCCAGGACGTGCCGCCGAGCTCGCGGGCCACCGCTTTGGCGCCGACGTCATCGATGTCGGCGACGGTGACCACCGCGCCGCGCGCCGCGAGCGCACGGGCGCAGGCCGCGCCGATGCCGCTCGCGCCGCCGGTGACCAGGGCCGTGCGCCCCGCGAGATCGCTCATGACCGCGTCTCGCCTGCGCTCGACTCCGTCATCCGCGCTGTGTCGATGATTCGCTCGCCGCGCTCGCTCATCGGACCGTCACTTTTGCGGTTCGCACGCCGAGTTTCTCGGCGTCGGCGAGATCGATGCTTTCCAAGCTCAGGCCTTTCGTTTCGCGAGCGACGAGCACGGCGATCGCGCTGATCGCGGCCGCGCCGGCGAGGTACCACGCGATCGGCACCGCGGAGTCATAGGTGTTGAGCAGCCGGACGGCGATGATCGGCGCCAGCGACCCGGCCGCGATCGAGGTGACCTGATAGCCCAGCGACACACCGGAGTAGCGCATCCGGGTGGGGAACATCTCGGCCATGATCGCGGGCTGCCCGGCGTACATGAAGGCGTGGAAGACCAAGCCGATGATGATGGCGGACATGATCACCACGTTGTGGCCGCTGTCCATCATCGGGAAGGCGAAGAAGCCCCAGGTGCCCGCGGTCAGCGCGCCGACCAGGTAGACCGGCCGCCTGCCGAAGCGGTCGGACAGCTTGCCCACCAGCGGGATCACCCCGAAGTGCACCGCGTGCGCGGCGAGTAGCCACCACAGGATGACTTTGGTGTCGACGTGCACCTGCACCTTGAGATAGGTGATGGTGAAGGTCACCACCAGGTAGTACATGACGTTCTCGCCGAAACGCAGTCCCATCGCGGTGAGCACGCCGCGCGGGTACCGGCGCAGCACCTCGACGACGCTGAGCGAGGTCGCCTTGATCTGCTCGGCTTCCTGTTGCGCCGCGACGAAAATGGGCGCGTCGGTGATCTTCGTGCGGATGTAGTAGCCGACCAGCACCACCACCGCCGACAGCCAGAACGCTACCCGCCAGCCCCAGCTGAGGAATGCCGCGTCCGACAGCGTGGAGGTGAGCACCAGCAGCACCATCGTCGCCAGCAGGTTGCCCGCGGGCACGCCCGCCTGCGGCCAGCTCGCCCAGAAACCGCGGCTGCGGCTGGGACTGTGCTCGGCAACCAGCAGCACCGCGCCGCCCCATTCCCCGCCGACCGCGAAACCCTGGATGAAGCGCAGGATCACCAGCAGCGCGGGCGCCCAGTAGCCGATCTGCGCGAAGGTCGGCAGGCAGCCCATCAAGAAGGTCGCGGCGCCCACCAGCACCAGGCTGAACTGGAGCAGCTTCTTGCGACCGTATTTGTCGCCGAAATGCCCGAACACGACGCCGCCGAGTGGGCGGGCGGCGAAGCCGACGGCGTAGGTCACGAAGGCGGCGAGGATGGCGTCCAGGTCGCTGGTGTCCTTGGCGAAGAACACCTTGCTGAACACGAGCGTGGCGGCGGTGCCGTAGAGGAAGAACTCATACCACTCGACGACCGTGCCCGCCATGGACGCGGCCACTACACGCCGCAAACCGCTGGTTTCGCCTGGATCTACGCCTTTCGGCTTGGCCGGGTTCGCCCCGGCGTCGTGCACCCTCATCGCACTTCTCCTTCGTGCCCGGGGCCACACTTCGGTCTCGATGTGACGGCCCCCACAATGCTTTGGCTGAACCGAGTATTCGTGCAGACGAATCGCGCCGCAATGACCATTAATGCAGTACGCATCTGCAATCATGCAGATATGAGCCCGGCTTCCGCGGGGTCCCCCCGGCGTCCCAGCGCCGATGACCTCCTCGTTCTGCTCGCGGTCGGACGATCCGGCCGCTTCGTCACCGCAGCCGAGGAACTCGGCATCAACCACACCACGATCTCACGCCGCATCGCCGCACTGGAGCAAACGCTCGGCGGCCGGGTGCTCACTCGCGTGAGCGGCGGCTGGGAGCTGACCGATCTCGGCAAGGAGGCGCTCGCCGCGGCCGAGGCGGTGGAGTCGGCGGTGAAATCGCTCGCCGCGGACGCGGGCGGCAACCGTGTGCTGGAGGGCGTGGTGCGGATCTCCGCGACCGACGGCTTCAGCGCCTACATCGCCGCGCCCGCGGCCGCCGAGGTGCGGAGGCGGCATCCGAAAATCACCGTCGAGATCGTGGCGACAACCAGGCGCGCGTCGCAGCAGCGATCAAGTCTCGACCTCGAGGTGGTGGTCGGCGAGCCGCAAGTGCACCGAGCCACCGCAATCCGCCTGGCCGACTACTGCCTCGGCCTCTACGGCTCGCGCGAATACCTGCACGAGCACGGCACCCCCGCGACGATCGACGACCTGGCCCGGCACCCGCTGGTGTACTTCATCGATTCCATGCTCCAGGTCGACGACCTCGACCTCGCCTCCAGCTTCGCGCCCTCCATGCGCGAATCCGTCACCTCCACCAACGTTTTCGTGCACGTCGAGGCCACCCGCGCCGCCGCGGGCCTGGGCCTGCTGCCCTGCTTCATGGCCGACCGCCACGCGGACCTGGTCCGCGTCCTCGCCGATTCCGTGACGGTCACCCTCGGCTACTGGCTGGTCGCCCGCGCCGAGACCCTCCGCCGCCCAGAGGTCGCCGCCGTCGTCGCCGCGATCCGGGCCGTGATCGACGACCAGCGCGACACTCTCCTCGGCCGTCCTCGGTGACTTTGCCGCAGGTCGCAACCACTGTTCTTGCCACGCATCGACAGCGTCCTGAACTCTCAGCGGGTTCCCGGGAACCCGGGTTCACGGCTGGACGGGAACTGCTGTGTCGTTCGTATTCCGTGGCACTCGCTGCGGGCTACCGCGGGTGCCGTCATCGAGCGTGTGGATGGGGGCGCTCGATCGTGTTCCGGGTCCGAGCCCACACCTCCTCTGCCTCGAACCGGGCGGCTTGCCACGAGTCTGCCGCGACACCGACTTGTCCGCGCCACTTCCGCATGATGTCCGTGTGCACCGGCCATCGCACGAAACGCCGCATATCCTGCTCGGTTTCCCACACGGAGATCGAGCCGCCACGTAATTGCGAGGGCCGACCCCAGAGCCACAGGCCGACGGCGCCGTGCATGACGGGCCAGGTACGCCCCAGCTCCATTCCGGTCTTGTAGATGAGCTGAACGTCCTCGTCGGAGGTGGCCAGAAAGTCCGTGACGCTGACGAATATCGGCCCGGAGATGTCTTGCCGTGGTCCGGCTTGCCACGGCATGAGCACAGTGCCTTCCGAAAACGGCTGGTCGCCCGTCATGGCCGCGCCTGCTCTGCCAGGACGATGTGAATTGGAAGAAAGACAATAAGCATGCACAGATAGTACGCAGCTGCGTACTATTAATCAACCGTCGAAAGTTTGCCTCCGGATGGAACATTGGAAGGGTGCATTCTCGGCCGCGCACGTGGTAACCTCAATTCATTGAATGATCGTTTAGTCAATGAGGTCGTGGTGGCAAGTCGACGAGAACAGGCTGAGTGGCGGCGCGAGCGCTTGCTCGACGCGGCGTTGGATGTGTTCGCAACGAAGGGCATCGATGGGGCCTCGGTCAAGGACATCGCGGCTGCGGCCGAGGTGACGCCGGGACTGCTGTATCACTACTTCGCCGGCAAGGAAGCGCTGGTGACCGCGTTGCTGCGGGAGCGGGGGTTCTCGCGGCAGTTGCGCGAATTGCTGGAGCAGGCGCGGGGGCTGGCGGCGGCCGAGGTCCTTCCCCGGGTGATGCGCGAGTTCGACAGCCTGCTGGCCGACAACACCAAGCTGCTCAGGCTGTTTTTCGCGGCGGGCCATTCACACGAGAACGTCCGGGTTGTGCTGGCGGAGTTCGTCGCCGAAGGCCAGACAGCGATGGCCGACTACCTGCGCTCACGCGTGGCCGCCGGGGAATTGCGCGACCACGATGTGCACACGACCGCGACTGCGCTGTTCGCGACTCTCGCCGTCGGGCGCAGCGCTGGAAACCCCGTCGATGTCGCCGAGCTGGCCGCTCTCGTGCTCCACGGACTTGTTCGACCCAATGGCGGCACGCCACCCGAAGAAGAAGGAGAGATCGCCGGTGCATGACATGAAGGTGCAATGTTGCGTGGTAGGAGGAGGACCCGCCGGGATGATGCTGGGGACTTTGCTGGCCCGGCAGGGCGTCGAGGTGATCGTGCTGGAGAAACACGCCGACTTCCTGCGCGACTTCCGCGGCGACACCATCCATCCGTCCACCCAGGAACTCATCCACGAACTCGGCTGGCTGGACGAATTCCACCGCCTCCCGCACAGCACGATGGACCGGGTCACCGTCGCCGTCGGTGGCACGCCGGTGACCTTCGCGGATTTCCGGAAGCTGCCGGTCCGCAGCCCCTACATCGCGTTCATGCCGCAATGGGAGTTCCTGAATTTCCTTGCGACCAAGGCCGCGACATTCCCCGGCTTCCAGCTCATGCAGCGCACCGAAGCGTCCGAGATGCTCATCGAGAACGATCGTGTGGTCGGCGTACGGGCGACCACCGATAGCGGGCAGCTCGAGATCCGCGCCGACCTCGTCGTAGCGGCCGATGGCCGACACTCGCGCATGCGAGACCAGGCCGGTTTGCGTGCCAAGGTGAGCTCGCCGCCTATGGACGTCCTGTGGTTCCGGCTGTCGCGGCGGGCGACAGACCGGGTCGAGTTCTTCCAGGGCGGTAAAGGGGCAATGGTCGCCATCGACCGCGGTGACTACTGGCAGGTCGCATACACCATCCCGACGGACTCTTACCAGGAGCTGCGCGCGCTCGGAATCGGCGAGCTACACAATAGAATAGGTGCACTCGCCCCCGCATTGCGGGACCGTGTTCACGAACTCGCCAGTTGGGATGATATCCATCAGCTGACGGTGCGTGTCGATCGGCTCGATAACTGGTATCGACCGGGCCTGCTCTGCATCGGCGATGCCGCGCACGCTATGTCACCGGCGGGTGGTGTCGGAATAAACCTGGCCATCCAGGATGCCGTTGCGACCGCGAATATCCTCGGCCCGAAACTGCTCGCACACAACCTGACCGACGCCGATCCACCCCGCGTGCAAGCACGCCGCCAACTGCCGGTCAAACTGACCCAACTATTCCAGCTGGCCATCCTGCGCGACCTCTACCCCAAGAACCTCCACGACAACACAGCCACCCACGTGCCACCGATCTTCCGCGTGTTCCGCCGCCTACCTGTACTACGCCACGCGGCAGGCCGATTCATCGGCCTCGGCGTCCGGCCGGAACACATCCGAAGCTGAACGCCGCCGAAGGGAGCCTCATCCGCAGGTCGTGCAGGGACACAGCGTTTCGACCTTGCCGGTCCGCAGCTATCCCCGGAGGTCCCCGGGGTTCGTTCGACCCGGCAAGGGATGAGCCAGGTAGCCATCGGCGAAGAACAGCATGGAGCCGCACTGATCGCATCGGTAGGCGTGCTGCTGCACAACCTGCTGGCCCCACTCGTTCGGATGGTCGGTCATGAAGCCGGTATGCCCGGTGATGAAACCGAGCACACCGATGTAGGTCCGTTGCCGTTCACAGCACGGACAGGTCAGGTCAACGGCCTCCCGCTTACGACGAATCTCGTTTTCTTTCAGCGTTATCCGTTGCTGCGCCTGATCGATATAGCGCCTGGCGTCCGCCAGTGACAGTCGCTGCGGTTCACTCCACGAGCCTTCGTACACATTGTCGACGGCAGTCCGAAGGTGCGCGAACTCCGCTTCGGAATAGTGCACCACCCGCGTACCTCTGAGTCCGCCCTCTACGCGATAGGTGATCTCCGCCCGTGAAACCCCCTGCGGTAAGCCCCTGGACAGCTTTACCCGCTTCGGGTCATCCGCATCCGGCTTGAATTCGATCCCCCGGTCCGACACACGGTGCACGATACCGTCCGAGCCGGAATGGTGAAGCATAGTGGGATCTACCTCCGCTGACGTGCCCGCTTGCCGGTGATAGCAGGAGCATCGGAAGTCGGCAGTCCGAGGATCTGCCGATGGTTCTTCCGTCAATCTGCCGACAGTCGTTCCGTTGGTCTACCGATGAAGTGGCAGACGTTCTCCGGAACCCCTTACGGCGATTTTCTCCAGATCATGCGTGATTTCGGCCGGATCCTGGGTGGTGTCGCAGCGCCGATCTCGCGCAAAGTCGAGGCTCTGCGCACGGATGAATACGACTGTCCTGAACGAGGCTGGCGTGGCGGTCAGGTCGTGTGCAACCAAGGTGTCGACCGGTGCCATGCCGATATCGCGGAGATTGCGGCGCCGGGCGGCCGTGGGGTGTTCACGAGGAACTATCGGCCTGAACCTCGACGCGAGAAGCGCAGGTCGGACTTCCGCCATGAGGTGAACGCGGAGTTGTTCGATCGGCAGTCGATCGGGCGGCGGCGGAACGTCAGCGACGCGTGTTGCTTCGGGGCGTTGCATCTGGCCGTGCTTCCCGATGAAGATCGTGCTGGATGGCTACTGCACCGGCAATGCCCATGACCTCCGGGTAGTAGCGCAGCGCTGGAAGTGGGTTTGCCTTGACTAGTGCCTCGTCCAGATAGGTTCACTGGTATTCGAGTTCAGTAACGCGGCGAGGGTAGTCGAATGGCGGCGCGACACGCCGTGGCCAACCGCCTTTCGACTACGTTCGCGGACTCGTCCATGCCGGCGGTTACAGCAGAATCGATCTGGACGAGGCACTAGGTATCCGTGTCGGGGTCGAACTGAACGACATCACGTTGCCGGACCCGCGGCTGGTTTACGCTCTAGTCGGCGAGCGAGCACACAGATCCTGATGGGCCGCTCACATTGAGCGATGTTGTGGAGGCACGATCGCGCCGACCAGGCAACATGTCGAAGACGTTGCTGCGGTGTACATCCGGGCGTGGGTTGGCCAGGACCCGGACTTGATCGTCACCATCTTCGGCGAGGACGCCACCTATCACGAGCGGGTGCTCGACGCGCCGATCGAGGGCCGCGAGGGTATCCGCGCGTACTGGAAATCGAAGGTTGTCGAGTCGCAAGGCAATATCGAATGCGACCTGCTGGCGTTGTACGTGGACGGTAGTACCGCCGTGGCGGAGTGGGAAGCACGGTTCGATGACCGGGTCCAGGGCAACCGCAAGCAGATGCGCGAGGTAGCGATCCTCGAATTCGATGGGCCGCTGATCGCAAGTTTGCGGGAGTACTGGACTTCACGCGTGACGCGCTGAGCAGCGGGACTGGTTACGAGCCAGTTCCGGTGAACTCTCAGTATTGATGTCACGCAGACGATTTCACCGGTCTCGGGTGATTCCCCGGCTGCGTTCTTGGCCGTAGTCAGTGCCGCCGCGCTGCACTTGCGGAGCTTGCCCCGGCTGCTCCCGCACCGCCGCTGAGGGTGGTTGTGCTTGGCCGAGTCCAAGAATTTGCAACACTTCCGGCGGTACTCCGCGGGCTTGGAGTCGACGCCTACCCCTTCTCGTCATCACTCGATCAGGCCAGTGTCCCGCCTGCACGTGTCACGGGGCAAGCGGCGGACGGGCGCGGGTGTCGCAGTCGTCCGCTGCCCGAAACGCAACCATCATCGCTCCAGGTACAGCCGTTCACACGGTGATCGCGGGCCGTCGATGTCATCCGTAGACACTGCCCCCGCTCCGGACAGGGCGCAGAAGAGCGTTCGGACTCAGCCGTCGGCGACGGCAACGCAACCGCCCCACCTTCCGGGCAATCGACACGTTGATTCGGAACAACTCGGCGAAAAGCTTTGTGTCCTCAGGAAGGTCAGGCCGTGCGCATGGATGAATCCGGCCGTTCTGAACGAGGCTGGACTGGCGCTCAGGCCGTGCGCACCAAGGTGTCGAAACGGACGCGGAAGTGTTCGTGGCCGCGCGAGCATGCGGCGGCGACGCGGACCGGGCGCAGTTCGGCCAGCAGGCGTGGTGAGTTGACCGGCCCCTCCAGAAGGGTTAGGGCGGCATGGGCTTCGGTGATGGCCGAGGTCGTGTCTCCCAGGCCCGCGAGGGCGGCGGCGAGGTATGCACGGTAGGACGCTTCATCGCGTGGCGGTTGGGCGCCGCGGTTGCCGATCGTTTCGCGGTAGATGCTGACCGCTCGGCCGTGCTGACCGAGGTAGACGCGGCCTCTGGCCTCGATCGATTTGATCTCGGTCGGCGTGACGTGGTGCAGCCAGACTGGTTCGTCGGCGTCATCGAGCCCTCGATCGACCTCGCGCCAGGCACGGGTGATCGCTTGCTCGAACTCCTGTCGTTCTCCGATGGCCGCGTGGGCCACGGCCTCGCGGGCGGATCGGACTGCATTCAGTCGGGCCGACGGGGTTCGGCGTGCGAGGTGGCTGGCGCGCTGTGCCAGCCGGACCGGCTCTCGGCTGATCGGTCTGTCCGTTGTCAGGAATGTCAGACTGGCAAGCGCATTGGCGAGCAGTTCGTCGCTTCCGGATTGTTCGGCCAGCAGCACCGCCTCGACGTAGCAACGCCGCGCGGCAACTGATCGGCCGCTGTCGAGGCAAAGCCAACCGGCACAGCGGGCAAGCCGACTCGTCTCCACCAAGAGGCGCACGCCGGTTTGCCGTCCATAGTCGCCGTGATCAAGCAGGCGGCGAGCCAATCCGTACTGGTGAAGAGCGTACTCGGCGATATCCCCGCCGCCGAAGTGATTGTCGTGATTCCACATGCGCTGGGTCAGTGCCTGGAAGTAACCGATATGGCCCGAGCCGACCTGTGTCGGCGTCGAAGTTGCTGGTGCTCCTACGGCCACTGTCGCGATCGTTGCTGCTAGGCCGAATTGTCTGCGGTCCATATCGTCGGCTCCTTTACCCCCCTCTTCGATGGTCCTCGGATCCGCGGGTCCGAGCAAGATCGGGAGCAATGCCGTGCGGGGAACTCCCAGTGCGTCGGCGGCGCGGATCAGTTCGCGAATATCGAAGATTGTCCCGACTTCGCCGCGTTCGACGCGGCCTGCATGGGTGCGGTCCCAGTGCAGCAAGGCACCGAAGTCGGCTTGGGACAAGCCCATTTCTTTGCGGACCAGGGCGAGGGCCTGACCCGGTCGCCCTTCGGCGAGCAACTTCCGGAATCCCGGCGACTTCCACGCGCTATTGATCTCTTTGTCGATCACATTTGCCCCTACCCCGAAAGCCATTGTTACGAGCGAACTTTAGGTGAGAAGCCGCCCGCTGTGCGGCTCAACGGCAGATATGGCACTCCTGTTGTCGTGCGCTTGACAGCGTCGCCGCGCACCCTTCGTTCCCTGAGGCTTGCGTTGCGCCCGGCGTCGGGGTGATGTCGGGCCCCACCACGACACTCCGGACGCAGTGAGCTGCGAGCGGTGGCTAAAGCCCCCGACTGCGGGCGTTCCCATCGAACGAGAGGTCATCGTGAAGCCGAAAGTGGTCGGGTATCTGCGTCGCGACATCTCCGGTCGCCGCGCGCGCCGACATGAACTCGAAATCCGGTCACTGGCACGGTTATCCGGCTACGACCTGGCTCGGACACTGGTCGTCGGCCCGACCGCGCCCGCCTCGATCGCAGCGCTGCTCACGGTGATCGGCCGAGTCGGCGCAGCGGCCGTGATCACCCCAGCGTTGGACCACTTGGAATCTCGCGAAGATACGATCATGGCGGTGTGCGGGCTGATCACGCTCGACTCCGGGAATATTCCGCCGCATGATGCGCGAGGCGTGGTCTGGTGAAGCGTGCGGGCATGGTCTGAGCGGACGGGATCCGATGACCGCGTGCGAGGTCTCGCGGATGTGGGTCGTCCTAACTGTGGTTCATCGTGATGATCGGCGAGAGGGAGACGGCGGGCGAACGTCGGGGCGATGATGCGCGGAGTGGTTTCCCGGTCCTGATCCTGGACGCTGCGGGTCATGCGTGTCAGCGCTGATTGGGCACTTGGTCGACCTAGGGTGAGCCGATGGCTTCACTTTCCGATCCCGACGTGCGCGCATTTCTCACCCAAGGAACCCGGACGGGCAAAGTGGCTTTCGTGGCCGCTGACGGCAGGCCGATGGTTACGCCGGTCTGGTTCGTCCTCGACGGGGACGAGTTGGTGTTCAACACGGGCAAGTCGACAGTCAAGGGTCAGGCGTTCGCGCGGGACGGGCGGGTCGCGGTGTGCGTCGATCTAGAGGTGCCGCCGTATGCGTCGGTTCAGTTGCAGGGCTCCGTGACACTCTCGGAGGACCCGGACGAGTTGCTGCGCACCGCCACTGCGATCGGCGGACGGTATATGGGGGCGGATCGGGCCGAGGAATTCGGCAAGCGCAATGGCGTTCCCGGCGAGCTGGTGGTCCGGCTGCGGCCCGCGAAAGTGGTCGCGCACTTCGACGTGACCGGCTGAGGCGCTCGGCGCTCGAGGTTGGTCGCCCTCTTCGACGCGACGGTGTGGACTGCTCGGCACTCGTGGTACCGGTGCGGCCTGAGCGGAGGAGTTCGGTGAGCACAACGGGGTCTGGTCAGCAGGTGGTCCGGCTGTGGGCCGCGAAGGCGCACTTCGACGTGACCGGCTGAGGTCGGGCTCCGGCACTGTGTGAACGAGTGGCGAAGTCGACGTTCGGGTGCGACGAGTTCGGTTGCCGGTTGGACATACCTCCGCCTTGCTCCGGCCGCGCGGGCTGACGACGGACTACGTCCGACTGTGCCCATAAGGTGGCGTGCGGCGGTCAATACACTCGGCGCATGACCGTGCACTTCATCGGGGCGGGGCCGGGTGCGGCAGATCTGTTGACGGTGCGCGCGGTCGAACTCATGCGCGCGTCGCCGGTCTGTCTCTATGCAGGTACCTACCTGGACTCCCAAGTGTTGGCGTACTGCGCGCCGGATGCCGAGTTGATCGATACCCAGCACTTGGACCTCGATCAGATCACCGATCATCTGGTGCGCGCCGACCGCGCGGGCAAGGACGTGGCTCGGCTGTGCTCGGGCGACCCGTCGTTGTATTCCGCGCTCACCGAGCAGACTCGCAGGCTGGACGCGCACGGTGTTCCGTGGGATGTCACGCCGGGCGTGCCCGCTTACGCCGCGGCCGCGGCGCTGCTCGGTGCCGAGTTGACGGTGCCGGAGCTGGTGCAGTCGGTGGTGCTGACTCGCGCGCACGCCCGCTCGACCGCGATGCCCGAGTCGGAGGCGCTGGCGAACTTCGCGGCCACCGGCGCGACGCTCGTGCTGCACCTGGCCATCACCCGAGTCCGCGCGCTGGCGGCCGAACTGGCCGCCGACTACGGCCCGGACTGCCCGGCGGCTGTCGTGTACCGCGCCAGCCAGCCTGAGCAGCTCGTCCTGCGCGGGACGCTGGCCGACATCGCCGCCCAGGTCGAGGCGGCGGGCCTACGACAGGCCGCGGTGATCTTGGTAGGGCGTGCGCTCGCGCCCTCGCTCTCCTGCGCGGAGTCCCACCTCTACGACCCGGCGCGGGGGCGCGGGTCCGCCGACAACTCCGGTATGTGAGAACCGCAACAGTCCCCTTACGAACCGCTCACAACCACTTTGCCTGTGGTGATGTCGTACGGCTATGGAGGTTGGTTGGTCGGGTGGCGGAGGCGACGGTAGATTGATCCGGTGATTCGCAACGGCAGTCCCGGCGGAGCCGGTCGGTGGGCTTCGGGCACGGTCGAGCCCATGTAACAACGCCGGCCTGTTGGACAGATAGTTCAAATGAACATTTTTGCCTGATTGATATGGGAACTGAACTGGAGACGCAGGCGCCACGCTTGGACAGGTGAGCGCCTACTCCAGGTGTGGTCGGGGAGCGCTTGCGTGGTGTTCCGGAAGCGAGGTTACGGTTGGACCGGCTGGATTTCGGCGGAAACGGCGAAACTGGTGGCGAACGGGCACACGCTGGCGCTGAGGTAGAAACCGGGGTGTCCGTGACCTTTCCGTTGTCGCCCGCCCAGCTGGGTATCTGGTACGCGCAGCATGTCGATCCGCAGGTGCCGATCAACATCGCGCAGTACGTGGACCTGCACGGCGAGCTCGACGCGGATCTGCTCGAGCGCGCCAGTCTCGACGCTTCGCACGAGCTGGGCTCGGGCTTCCTGCGCATCATCGAGCAGGGCGGGCAGCCGCTGCAGTTCGTCGACCACTCGATCGCCGACTACGACAAGGTCGTCTACGTCGACCTGCGCGGCGAGGCCGATCCGGCCGCCGCCGCCGAGGCGTGGATGCGCGCCGAGTACAGCCGCCCGCTCGATCTGACCTCCGACCGGCTGATCCTCATCGCGGCGCTCCAGCTGGCAGACGATCACTGGTACTGGTACTCGCGGTCGCACCACATAGCGCTCGACGGCTTCGGCGCCATGACCAACGTCAACCGGATCGCCGAGCTGTACACGGCATACGTGAACGGCACCGAGCCCGTGGCGTCCAAAGCCACCGAGCTGCGCACGCTCTACGAGCAGGAGATCGCCTACCGCGACAGCACCCGCTTCACCTCCGACAAGGAGTACTGGGCCGAGCGGGTGGCCGGGCTGGAGGAAGGCACCAGCCTGACCGGCCGTTCCGCGCCGCCTGCCGCGATCAACGGCATCGTGAGCGCCGCGCTGTCCGACGAGCAGAACGCCCTGCTGGACGCGGCCGTCGCGCGGCACGATTCCTCGCCCGCCGGACTGTTGCTCGCCGGCTTCGCGGCGTACCTGGCGCAGTGGAACGGCGTCGACGACGTGATCCTCAGCCTGCCGGTGACCGCGCGCACCACCGCCGCGATGCGCCGCTCGGGCGGTGCGTCGTCGAACATCGTGCCGCTGCGGCTGCACGTCGGGCACGACACCACGGTGTCCGAGCTGCTGAAGCAGGTCCAGGTCGAGGTCTCCGGCGCACTGCGGCATCAGCGGTACCGCCACGAGGACATCCGCAGGGACGCGGCCGGTGACGGCGTGGTGACCACCGAGTTCTTCGGGCCGTGGGTCAACATCATGCTGTTCCACGACGAGATCGTCTTCGGCTCGACCGTTGGCCAGATGCACGTGCTGTCCACGGGCAGCATCGAGGACCTGGGCGTCAACTTCTACCAGTCGGTGGCGGGCACCCGCGCGCACATCGACTTCGAGACCAACCCCAACCTCTACACCGAGGACGAGGCGCGCAGCCACCACGGCCGCTTCCTGGAGTTCTTCGGTCGCTTCCTCGCCGCTGGCATGGACGAGGCGGTGTGGGACCTGGAGGTCACCACCGCCGGCGAACGCGAGCGGACCCTGCTGGAGTGGAACGACTCCGAGCAGGAGGTTCCGGCGACCACGCTCGCGGCGCTGCTGGACGCGCAGATGCCGCTGGCCTCGGACAACATCGCGCTCGATTTCGAGGGCGCGACGCTGGCCCACCCGTCGCCCGACCACCACCCCTCAACGAGTCGCTCCGCGACGCTGGCCCACCCGTCGCCCGACCACCACCCCTCAACGAGTCGCTCCGCGACGCTGACGTATGCCGAGTTCCACGCGCGAGTCAACCGGCTCGCCCGGTTCCTGATCGCCGACGGCGTCGGCCCGGAATCGCTGGTCGCGCTGGGCATGCGCCGCTCGCTGGAGCTGGTGATCGGCATGCACGCGGTGGTGAAGGCCGGTGGCGCGTACGTGCCGATCGATCCGGATCATCCGGCCGAGCGCACCGCCTACATCCTCGACAGCGCCGATCCGGTGTGCGTGCTCACGCTGTCGGCCGACGAGCTGGACCTACCCGGGTCGGTGCGCAGGGTGGAGATCGACACCCTGGACGTGTCGGCATACTCCGCGGCCCCGGTCACCGACGCCGACCGGCTCGCGCCGCTGCGTCCGGACAACACCGCCTACGTCATCTACACCTCGGGCTCGACCGGTCGCCCGAAGGGCGTGGCGGTCACCCACCACGCCATCGTCAACCAGCAGCTGTGGATGCTGGACGAGTACCGGCTGACCGCCGAGGACGTGTACCTGCAGAAGACCGCGACCACGTTCGACGTGTCGCTGTGGGGCTACTTCCTTCCGCTGCTGGTAGGCGCGAAGCTGGTCATCGCGTCGCCGGACGGCCATCGCGACCCGCTCTACGTCGCGGAGATGATCTCCCGGCACGGGGTCACCGTGACCGACTTCGTCCCGTCCATGCTCACGGTGTTCGTCGCGCACGCCACGGCGGCTCAATGTGCCACGCTGCGTGCGGTTTTCGTGATCGGTGAGGCGCTGCCGCCGGAGACCGCCGCGAGCTTCCGCGCCATCACCGACGCGGGACTGCACAACCTGTACGGCCCCACCGAGGCCGCGGTCTCGGTGACCTACTGGGAGGCGACGGCCGCCGACACGGTGACCGTGCCGATCGGTATCCCCGAGTGGAACGTCCAGGTGTACGTGCTGGATTCGCGGCTGCGTCCGGCCGCGATCGGCGCACCCGGCGAGCTGTACCTCGGCGGGCGTCAGCTCGCCCGTGGCTACCGCGGCCGCCCCGATCTGACCTCGGACCGTTTCGTCGCCAACCCGCTGTCGGCCACTGGCGAGCGGATGTACCGCACCGGCGACTTGGTGCGCTGGAACTCCGCGGGCACGCTGGAATACATCGGCCGCACCGACTTCCAGGTGAAGTTCCGCGGTCAGCGCATCGAGCTGGGGGAGATCGAAACCGATCTGCTCGCGCACCCCGCGGTCAGCCAGGCCGTGGTGCTGGTCGTGGACACGGCAACCGGTCAGCAGCTGGTCGCCTACGTCGTCGCGGCGCCGGGCCAGACCGTGGATCCGGCTGCGCTGGCCAGGTTCGCGGCGGAGAAGCTGCCCAGCTACATGGTGCCCGCGTCGATCATGGTGCTGGACGCCTTCCCGCTCAACACCAGCGGCAAGCTGGATCGGAAAGCCTTGCCGGAGCCGGTGTTCAGCGCCGACGCGGGCGAGTTCCGCGCACCGCGCACCCAGGCCGAGCAGATCGTGGCGGGCATCTTCGCCGACGTGCTCAGCCAGGACCGGATCGGCATCGACGACAACTTCTTCGATCTGGGCGGCAACTCGCTGGTCGCGACCCAGGTGGTGGCGCGCATCGGCGCGGCCTTCGGCACCCAGATCGGGGTGCGCGCGCTGTTCGAGACCCCGACCGTCGCCGGAATCGCCGCACGGGCGGAAAACGCCGCTCCCGCCGACGAATCGCGTCCACCGCTGGTGGCCCAGCAGCTGCCGGAACGGGTGCCGCTGTCGCTGGCGCAGCAGCGCATGTGGTTCATCAACCAGTTCGACCCGACCGTGCCCACCTACAACCTGCCGTTCGTCGTGCGGTTGCGCGGTCAGGTGGATCTGGCGGCGCTGCAGTCGGCGCTGCTGGACGTGGTCGAGCGCCAGCAGTCGCTGCGCACGATCTTCCCCGAGTCCGGCGACGGCGGCTATCAGCAGGTGGTTCCGGTCGACCAAGTGGATCTGAGCATCGCGGTGCAGCCGATCGACAAGGCCGAATTGCACGGCGCGCTGGCCGAATTCGCCGCACGCGGCTTCGACGTGTCGCATGAGCTGCCGATCCGGGTGCGGGTGTTCGCGGTCACCGGCGGTCGCGGCAACGGCACCGCCGATTACGCGGTGGCGTTCGTCGTGCATCACATCGCGGCCGACGGTTTCTCGTTCGGTCCGCTGGCGCGCGACGTGGCCGCTGCCTACCTGGCCCGTACCGCGGGCCAGGTGCCGAACTGGGCGCCGCTGCCGGTGCAGTACCAGGACTTCAGCATCTGGCAGCGCGAGCTGTTGGGCGCCGAGTCCGATCCCGGCTCGATGGCGGCCCGCGAAATCGCTTACTGGCGTATGTCTTTGGCGGGCTTGCCGGATCAGCTCGATCTGCCCGCGGACCGTCCGCGTCCCCCGGTGCAGAGCTTCCGCGGCAGCCGGGTGAGCTTCGAGATCGATGTCGAGTTGCATCAGCGCCTCATCGCGCTGGCTCGGGCGCAGGGCGTCAGCCTGTTCATGGTCATGCACGCCTCGCTGGCCGTGCTGCTGGCTCGCCTGTCGGGCACCAGCGACATCGCCATCGGCACACCGGTGGCCGGACGCGGCGAGCAGGCGCTCGACGACCTGATCGGCATGTTCGTCAACACCCTCGTGCTGCGCTCGGAGGTGGACGGCAACGAACCGTTCGCCGAATTCCTCGGCCGTACCAGGGAAACCGACCTCGCCGCGTTCGCCTTCGCGGACGTGCCGTTCGAGCGGCTGGTCGAGGTGCTCAACCCGACCCGCTCGCAGGCGCGGCACCCGCTGTTCCAGGTGATGCTGTCGTTCCAGGAGATGTCGCACGCGACCCTGGAACTGCCCGGGCTGTCGGTCACCGCCGACGAGCTCGAGGTCGACATCGCCAAGTTCGACCTGCAATGGACGGTCACCGAGGAGCGGGGCTCGCACGGCGAGCCTGCGGGCATGGCCGCGGTGGTCTCCTTCGCCACCGACCTGTTCGACGCACCGACCGTCGCCGAGTTCGGCCGCCGCTACCTGCGCGTGCTGGAAGCCGCCGTCGCCGCGCCGGAGACCGCTGTACGCGACATCGAAATCCTCGACGACTCCGAACGCGCCAGGGTGCTCACCGAGTGGAACCACACTCGGCACGATCTGCCCGCTGCCACGGTGCTCGAGCTGTTCGAGGAGCAGGTGCGGGCCCGGCCCGACGACCCCGCCGTGATGTTCGACGGCGGCGTCCGCGGCGCGGACGAGTTCGGCCCGCCGGTCGAGCTGACCTACGCCGAGTTCGCCTCGCGCGTGAATCGCCTGGCGCGCAAGCTGATCGACGCTGGCGTCGGCCCCGAATCGCTGGTCGCGGTCGGCATCCGCCGCTCGGTGGACATGCTCGTGGCGATCTACGCCACCATGACCGCAGGCGGCGGCTACGTGCCGATCGACCCGGACCACCCGGCCGAGCGCACCGAGTACGTGCTGGACAGCTCGTCCCCGGTGTGCGTGCTGACCACCACCGCCGACAACGTCACCGCGGCAGGCATCCCGGTGCTCGCGCTGGACACCCTGGACCTGAGCGGGGTCGGCGACGGGCCGATCACCGACGCCGAGCGCCGCGCACCGCTGCACGCGACCAACACGGCCTACGTGCTCTACACCTCCGGCTCCACCGGCCGCCCCAAAGGCGTCGCGGTCAGCCACGCCTCGGTGGTCAACCAGATCGCCTGGATCACCGCCGAATACCGGATCGGCCCGGCCGACGTCATCCTGCAGAAGACCCCGGTCACCTTCGACGTGTCGGTATGGGAGCTGTTCGGCACACTGGCCGTCGGCGCCCGCATGCTGATCGCCGCGCCCGACGGCCACCGCGATCCGATGTACCTGTCGGAGATCATCGGACGGCACCGGGTCACCATGACCTCGTTCGTGCCGTCGATGCTCTCGGTGTTCGCCGGCTCCGCGTCCACGGCCGAATGCGCTTCGCTGCGTGCGGTTCTCGTCGCGGGCGAGGCGCTGCCGCCCGCGACCGTCACCGCGTTCCGGCAGTTCTCCACCGCCACGGTGCACAACCTGTACGGCCCCACCGAGTTCACCGTGCACGCCACCGCGTGGCAGCTCAACGAGGTCGCGCCCGTGTCGGTGCCGATCGGCCGCCCGGTGTGGAACGCGCAGACCTACGTCCTGGACGAGGGCCTGAACCCGGTCCCGGTCGGTGTGCCCGGCGAGCTGTACCTCGGCGGCGCGCAGACCGCCCGCGGCTACCACGGCCGCCCCGACCTGTCCGCCGAGCGCTTCGTCGCCGACCCGTTCGGCGCGCCCGGCTCCCGCCTGTACCGCACCGGCGACCTGGTGCGCTGGGTGCAGCCGCGCGATCCGGAAGTCGGCAGCGCGGGCGTGCTGGAGTACATCGGCCGCACCGACTTCCAGGTGAAGTTCCGCGGCCAGCGCATCGAACTCGGCGAGATCGAGTCCGCCCTGCTGGAGCACCCGGCCGTCACCCAGGCCGTGGTGCTGGTGCTGGACACCGTCGCGGGCGACCAGCTGGTCGCCTACGTGGTCAGCACCGGCGGCCCGGTCGACATCGACAACATCAAGAACGCGCTGCACCGCACGCTGCCCGCGTACATGGTGCCCTCGGCGATCGTCGTGCTCGAGGCGTTGCCGCTGAATGCCTCCGGCAAGCTGGACCGCAAGGCGCTGCCGGCCCCGGTGTTCGAGGTGCGTGAATTCCGTGCTCCGACAACGCCGATCGAGGAGATCGTCGCGCAGATCTTCGGTGAGGTGCTCGGCATCTCCCGGGTCGGCGTGGACGACGACTTCTTCGAGCTGGGCGGCAACTCGCTGATCGCCACCCAGGTCGCCTCCCGCCTCGGCATCGCGCTGGATGCCAGGGTGCCGGTGCGCATGCTGTTCGAGGCGTCCACGGTCGCGGCGCTGGCCGCGCGGGTGGAGTCGCACGCCGGTGACGGGGCGCGCAAGGCGCTGGTCGCCAGGCAGCGTCCGGAACAGGTGCCGCTTTCGCTTGCGCAGCAGCGCATGTGGTTCCTGAACCGGTTCGACACCTCGTCGGCCGTGAACAACATCCCGGTCGCCATCCGGCTGTCCGGTGACCTGGACATCGCCGCGTTGCAGGTCGCGGTCATCGACGTGATCGACCGGCACGAGTCGCTGCGCACGGTCTTCCCGGAGACCAAGGGCGGCCCGGTGCAGGTGGTGCTGGACGCCGCGCAGATCGTGCCGGACCTCACCCCGGTGCCGGTGACCGAGCACAACCTGATCGATCACCTGGTCGAGCTGGCCTCGATGGCGTTCGACGTGACCAGCGAAGTGCCGCTGCACGCACGGCTTTTCGAGATCAGCGAGACCGAGTACGTGCTCGGCATGGTGGTGCATCACATCTCGGCCGACGGCTGGTCGATGGGGCCGCTGGCCCGCGACGTCATGGTGGCGTATGCCGCTCGTACGTCGTGGGAGGCCCCGGCCTGGTCGGCGCTGCCGGTGCAGTACGCCGACTACGCGCTGTGGCAGCGCGAGGTGCTCGGTGCCGAGGACGACCCGAGTTCGCTGATCTCCAATCAGATCCGCTACTGGACGCGCGAACTCGCCGATCTGCCGGACGAATTGGTGCTGCCGTCGGATCGGCCGCGCCCCGCCGTCGCCTCCTACCGTGGCGGCACCTACCCGTTCGTGATCTCCGGCGAGACCCAGCGCGCCCTGGTCGAGCTGGGCCGCAGGCACAACGCCTCGCTGTTCATGGTGCTGCACAGCGCGCTCGCGGTGCTGCTCGCCAGGGCCAGCGGCACCAGCGACATCGCGATCGGCACACCGGTCGCCGGTCGTGGTGAGGCCGCGCTCGACGACCTCATCGGCATGTTCGTCAACACCCTCGTGCTGCGCAGCAAGGTGGACGGCGCGGCGAGCTTCGCCGATCTGCTCGCCCAGGCGCGCGAGACCGACCTGCACGCGTTCGCGCACGCGGACGTGCCGTTCGAGCGGCTGGTCGAAGTGCTCAACCCGGCCCGCTCGCAGGCGCGCCACCCGCTGTTCCAGGTGATGCTGACCTTCCAGAACACCAGGCAGGCCAGCCTGGAATTGCCCGGTCTCTCGGTCAACGGCATCGACTACGACGCCCGCCTGGCCAAGTTCGACCTGCAGCTGACCCTCTCGGAGACCCAGGACGAACTGGGTGACTCGGCGGGGATGTCGGCGGAGTTCTCCTACGCCGTCGACCTGTTCGACGAGCCGACCGTCGCCGCGTTCGCCCGGCGGCTGGACCGCGTCCTCGCGGCGGTGACCGCCGACCCGAACGTGCCGATCGGCGATATCGATCTGCTGGCGCCCGAGGAACACGCGCAGGTGCTCGTCGACTGGAACGACAGCGCGCACCCGGTGCCCGCCGAGACGCTGGTCTCGCTGTTCGACGCGCAGGCCGCGGCGACGCCCGACGCGATCGCGCTGGATTTCGAGGACGAGCGGCTGACCTACCGCGAGTTGTCCGAGCGCGTCAACCGCATCGCCAGACAGTTGATCGGCGCGGGCGTCGGCCCGGAATCGCTGGTGGCGCTGGCGCTGCGGCGCTCGACCGAACTGGTCGTCGCGATGTACGCGGTGGTGCAGACCGGCGCGGCCTACGTCCCGCTGGACCCGGACCAGCCCGCCGACCGCGTCAACTACATCATCGAGACCGCACGGCCGCGGATGATCCTGTACCGCTCGGCGGACGGGTTCGACTTCGACCCGCAGCCGCAGGTGACGGTGCTGTCGGTCGAGGGCATCGAAGGCGTGCCCGGCTTCGCCGCCACCAGCGGCGCGCCGATCACCGACGCCGAGCGCACGCAGCCGTTGCGGCCGGAGAACACCGCGTACGTGATCTTCACGTCCGGCTCCACCGGACGCCCGAAGGGTGTGGCGGTCAGCCACGCCGCGATCGCCAACCGGCTGCTGTGGATGCAGCACGAGTACCCGATCGGCCCCGAGGACGCGGTGTTGCAGAAGACTCCCGCCACGTTCGACGTGTCGGTGTGGGAGTTCTTCTGGCCATTGCAGACCGGCGCCAGGCTGGTCGTCGCGCGCCCGGACGGGCACCGCGACCCGGTGTACCTGTCTCAGATCATCGCCGAGAAGCACATCACGACAGCGCATTTCGTGCCGTCGATGCTCTCGGTCTTCGTCGCCACGCTGGGCAACGAGAACGGCGACGGCCAGCCCGCGCCGCGGCTGCGGCAGGTCTTCGCCTCCGGCGAGGCGTTGCCGGCGCAAACGGCACAACGTTTGCGCGCGCTCACCGGCGCGCGGCTGCACAACCTGTACGGCCCCACCGAGGCGGCCGTCGACGTGACGTATCACGAAGCGACGGACGCGGATACGGTGTCGGTGCCGATCGGACGCCCGGTGTGGAATACGCGCGTCTTCGTGCTCGACAGCCGTCTGCACCCCGTCGCACCGGGTGTCGCGGGAGAGCTGTATCTGGCGGGCGATCAGCTGGCGCTGGGCTACCTGGGTCGTCCGGACCTGACCGCGGATCGGTTCGTCGCCAACCCGTACGGCGCGCCAGGCGCGCGGATGTACCGCACCGGTGACCTGGTGTCCTGGACCGCCGCTGGCGAGCTGGAATACCTGGGCCGCACCGACTTCCAGGTGAAGCTGCGCGGCCTGCGCATCGAGCTGGGCGAGATCGAAGCGGCACTGCTGGCGCAGCCGGGTATCGCCCAGTCGGTGGTGGTGCTGCGTTCCGACGCGCACGCGGGTGACCAGTTGGTCGGCTATCTGGTCGCGGAAGCCGAGGCGACGGTCGACATCGACGACGTGAAGACCGCGCTGGCCACCGCGCTGCCGGGCTACATGATCCCGGCCGCGCTGGTCGTGCTGGACGCGTTCCCGGTCAACGCCTCCGGCAAGCTCGATCGCAAGGCGCTGCCCGCGCCGGTGTTCGAGGCGCGGGTGTTCCGCGCGCCGTCCACCCCGATCGAGGAGATCGTGGCGGAGGTCTTCGCCGACCTGCTCGGCGTGCCGCGCGTCGGCGTGGACGACGACTTCTTCGAGCTGGGCGGCAACTCGCTGGTGGCCACCCAGGTGACCGCCCGCCTGAGCGCAGCGCTGAACACCGAGATCGGCGTGCGCGTGCTGTTCGAGGCGCCGACCGTCGCCGCGCTGGCCGCCCGGGTCGAGTCGCACGCGGGAACCGGTGCGCACCAAGCACTCACGGCACAGGTGCGTCCCGAGCACCCGCCGCTGTCGCTGGCGCAGCAGCGGATGTGGTTCCTCAACCGCTTCGACGCCGATTCCGCCGCCGACAACATCCCCGCCGCGGTGCGGCTGGACGGTGCGCTGGATCTGGACGCGCTGCGCGGCGCGATCGCCGACGTGATCGCGCGGCACGAATCGCTGCGCACCGTGTACCCGTCCCGCGACGGTGTCGCCTATCAGCGGGTGCTGCCCGCGACCAGGGCGATTCCGGATCTGGATGTGGTCGAGGTGGCCGAGGGGCGATTGCTCGGCGCTCTCTACAACTTTGTCGAGCGCGGCTTCGACGTGACCACCGAACCGCCGGTGCGCCTGCGCGCTTACCGGCTCGCGCCGGACAACTACGTGCTGGTCGTGGTGGTGCACCACATCGCCGCCGACGGCTTCTCGATGCGGCCGATGGTGCGCGACCTGATGACCGCCTACGTCGCGCGGACCTCGGCGGCGCAGCCGGGCTGGCCGCCGCTGGCGGTGCAGTACGTGGACTTCGCGCTGTGGCAGCGCGACACGCTCGGCTCCGAGGACGATCCGACCTCGCTCATCTCCGAGCAACTCGACTACTGGCGCGGCGCGCTCGCCGGTCTGCCCGACGAGCTGCGCTTGGCTGGTCGCCCGCGGCCCGCTGTCGCGTCGTACCGGGCGGGCACCCACCGGTTCCGCGTGCCCGGCGAGCTGATCGACGAGTTGAACCGCGTCGCGCACGCGCACGGCACCACGCTGTTCATGGTGGTGCACAGTGCCTTCGCCGCGCTGCTGGCGCGGTTGAGCGGCTCCGAGGACATCGCCATCGGCATCCCGGTCGCCGGTCGAGGCGAAGCCAAACTCGATGACCTGATCGGCATGTTCGTCAACACCCTGGTGCTGCGCGCCGAAGTGGACGCGGGTGAGTCTTTCGCCGACCTGCTCGCCCAGGTCCGCGAGCGCGACTTGCAGGCGTTCGCGCACGCCGACGTGCCGTTCGAGCGGTTGGTCGAGGTGCTCAACCCGGCCCGCTCGCAGGCGCGGCACCCGCTGTTCCAGGTGATGCTGTCGTTCCAGAACCTCGGCCGCACCGCGCTGGAGCTGCCCGGCCTCACCGTCTCCGAGCTGGGTATCGACCAGCCGACCGCGAAGTTCGACCTGCAGCTCACGCTCAGCGAGGTACCCGGCGCCGAGACGGCGATGGACGCCGAACTCGTCTACGCCACCGATCTTTTCGACGGCGCGTTCGCGGGCGCGTTCGCCGAGCGCTTCGTGCGCGTGCTGCGTGGTGTCGCCGCCGAGCCGTCGGTCACGGTCGGCGACATCGACCTGCTCGACGACGCCGAACGGTCGCTGGTGATCGAGCGGTGGAACGACACCGAGTTCCCGGTGGACGCCGCGCTCACCTCGCCGGTGGGCGATGCCGCGGCCACGCTGGTCTCGCTGTTCGAGGCGCAGGTCGCGCGCACGCCGGACACGGCGGCAGTGACGTTCGAGGGGACGAGTCCGGTCCACCCGTCGCCCGACCACCACCCCTCATCGAGTCGCTACGCGACGCTGACGTATGCCGAGTTCGCCGCGCGGGTGCACCGCCTGGCGCGCTGGCTCAAGCGCAACGGCGTCGGCCCGGAATCGTATGTGGCCCTCGGCATGCGCCGCTCGGTCGATCTGGTGGTCGGCATGTACGCGGTGAACGCCGCCGGCGGCGCGTACGTGCCGTTGGACCCGGACCATCCGGCCGAGCGCATCGACTACATTCTGGAGACCGCGCGCCCGGTGTGCGTGCTGACCTCCGGCTCCGATTTGGCGACCACTGTCTCCCGGCAGGTGCGCATCGATCAGCTGGACCTGTCGGAGTTCTCCGACGAGCCGCTGACCGACGCCGATCGGCACAAGCCGCTGCGTCCGGCGAACACCGCGTACGTGATCTTCACCTCCGGTTCGACCGGTCGTCCGAAGGGTGTGGCGGTTTCGCACGCGGCGATCGTCAACCGCCTGGTGTGGATGCACGCCGAGTACGGCTTGGCGGCCTACGACGTGGTGTTACAGAAGACCCCGGCCACGTTCGACGTGTCGGTGTGGGAGTTCTTCTGGCCGTTGCAGGTCGGTGCGCGACTGGTGATCGCGAAGCCGGACGGTCACCGCGATCCCGCGTACCTGGCGGGGCTGATCGTCGACGAGCAGGTCACCACGGTGCACTTCGTGCCGTCGATGCTGTCGGTGTTCGTGGCGGATGAACGCGCGGCCGAATGCACCAGTCTGCGTAATGTTTTCGCCTCCGGCGAGGCGCTGCCCGCGGTGACCGCGCAGAAGTTGCGTGAGCTGACCGGCGCGCGGCTGCACAACCTGTACGGCCCGACCGAGGCCGCGGTGGACGTCACCTTCCATGAGGTGACCGAGGACGACGTGGTGTCGGTGCCGATCGGTGCCCCGGTGTTCAACACCCAGGTGTACGTGCTGGATTCGCGGCTGCTGCCGGTTCCGGCCGGCGTGCCCGGCGAGTTGTACCTCGCGGGCGCGCAGCTGGCGCACGGCTACGTGGGTCGTCCCGACCTGACCACCGAGCGTTTCGTGGCCAACCCGTTCGGCGATGCCGAGCGCATGTACCGCACCGGCGACCTGGTGGCCTGGACCGAAGACGGTGAGCTGGAGTACCTGGGCCGCACCGACTTCCAGGTGAAGGTGCGTGGTCTGCGTATCGAGCTGGGCGAGATCGAGTCGGCGCTCACGGCGCTGGAATCGGTGGCGCAGGCGGTGGTCGTGGTGCGCGCCGATGAGCGGACCGGCGACCAGCTGGTGGCCTACCTGGTGGCGGACCCGGACCGGGTGGTGGACGTCGAGTCGGTCAAGGCAGCGCTCGGCGCTCGGCTGCCCGGGTACATGGCGCCCGCGGCGTACGTGGTGCTCGATGAGTTCCCGCTGAATGCCTCGGGCAAGCTGGACCGTAAGGCGCTGCCGGAACCGGTCTTCGAGGCCAAGGTGTTCCGCGCGCCCGCGACGCCGGTGCAGGAGATCGTGGCCGACACCTTCGCCGAGGTGCTCGGTGTGGAGCGGGTCGGCCTGGACGACGACTTCTTCGAACTGGGCGGCAACTCGCTGGTCGCCACGCAGGTGGCCGCGCGGCTCGGCGAGGCGTTGGATACGCAGGTCCAGGTGCGCGCGTTGTTCGAGGCGTCCACCGTTGTGGCGCTGGCCGCGAAGGTGGAATCGGCTGCCGGAGAGGGCGGCCGGGCTCCGTTGGTGGCGCGGGAGCGTCCGGAGTTGGTGCCGCTGTCGTCGGCCCAGCAGCGGATGTGGTTCCTCAACCGGTTCGACAACCGGACCGCGGTGAACAACATCCCGGTCGCGCTGCGGCTGACCGGTGATCTCGACGTGGCCGCGCTCGGCGCGGCCATCCGCGACGTGCTCGCGCGGCACGAGGCGCTGCGCACCGTCTACCCCGAGGTGGAGGGCACCGGCTACCAGCGTGTCCTGCCGGTCGGCGAGGTCGCCTTCGATCTGGTCGCCGAGCCGGTCGCGGCGGAGGAACTGCCCGCGCGGATCGTCGAGCTGGTGAGCGTCGGGTTCGACGTGACCGCCGAGATCCCGTTCCGGGCGAGCCTGCTCGCGCTGTCGGAAACCGATCACGTCGCGGTGCTGGTCATGCACCACATCAGCGCGGACGGCTTCTCGCTGCGCCCGCTGCTGCGTGACGTGGTGCTCGCCTACACCGAGCGCGCCCGCGGCGAGGTCCCCTCCTGGGCTCCGCTGGGGGTGCAGTACGCCGACTACGCGCTGTGGCAGCACGAGGTGCTCGGCGCCGAGGACGACGCCGACTCCGTCGCCGCGCGGCAGCTCGCCTACTGGAGCGAGCGGCTGCGCGACCTGCCCGATCAGATCGAGCTGCCCGCCGACCGGCCCCGGCCCGAAGTCGCCTCCAATGCCGGTGGCACGCATAACTTCTCGGTCGACGCCGAGGTGCACGACGCGCTGGCCGAGCTGGCGCGCGCCCGCGGCGTGACGCTGTTCATGGTCGTGCACGCCGCGCTCGCCGCGTGGGCGGCCAGGCTGTCGAACAGCACCGACATCGCGATCGGCACGCCGATCGCGGGTCGCGGCGAGCGCGCGCTCGACGACACCGTCGGCATGTTCGTCAACACACTGGTACTACGCAGCCAGGTCGATCCCGGCGCTCACTTCGGCGCGCTGCTCGACCAGGTGCGCCGCACCGATCTGGCCGCCTTCGCCAACGCCGACGTGCCGTTCGAGCGGTTGGTGGACGTGATCAGCCCGGCGCGCTCGCAGGCGTACCACCCGCTGTTCCAGGTCGTGCTGACCTTCGAGGCCGCCTCGGCTGCCGACCTGGGCACCGTCGCGCTGCCCGGCTTGGATGTCGCGGTGGTCGACTTCGACCCGGGCACGGCGAAATTCGACGTGCAGCTCACCGTCGGCGAGGCCGCCGACGGCGGGCTGACGCTGTCCTGGAACTACGCCACCGACTTGTTCGACCCGGAGACGGTGGCCGCCTTCGCCGACCGTTTCGTGCGGATCCTGCGCGGTGTCGCCGAGGATCCGGAGATCGCCGTCGGCGACATCGATCTGCTCGGTGAGAGCGAGCGTCTCGATGTGTCGCAGCGTTGGGTGTCCTCCGGCGTCGACACCGCCGGTGCGGGTGGGTTCGCCGATCCCGGCGCCACCCTGGCCGGCCTGTTCGATGCCGTCGTCGCCGCGCACCCGAACCGTGTCGCGGCCCGCTTCGGTGTGGAGACGCTGACCTACGCCGAGCTGGACCGGCGCGCGAACGTGCTGGCGCGCAGGCTGATCGCCGACGGCGCCGGGCCGGAGACGCTGGTCGCGGTGATCCTGCCGCGGTCGCTGGACCTGGTGGTCGCGTTGCTGGCCGTGGTGAAGACCGGCGCGGGCTACGTGCCGGTGGACCCGACGTACCCGGCCGACCGCATCGCCTTCGTGCTCGCTGATTCCCGGCCGACCAGCGTGGTGCTCGATTCCACGGTGCAGGTGGCGGTGCCGGACGGTTTGCCCGCCGTGGTGCTGGACGGTTTCGCGGTGGAGACCGGCAATGTCGAGGACGCCGACGATGCGCCGATCACCGACGACGACCGCAACGCCGCGCTCACCCCCGACAACGTCGCGTACGTGATCTACACCTCCGGCTCGACCGGTCGCCCGAAGGGCGTCGCGGTCGCGCACCGCAACGTGGTGCGGCTGTTCGCGAACACCGACCGCGATTTCGGGTTCGGGCCCGAAGACGTGTGGACGCTGTTCCATAGCTACGCCTTCGACTTCTCGGTGTGGGAGCTGTGGGGCCCGCTGCTGTTCGGCGGCAGCCTCGTGGTGGTCGACTACTACACCTCGCGCTCGCCGGAACAGTTCCTGGAGCTGCTGCGCGCCGAACGCGTCACGGTGCTCAACCAGACCCCGTCCGCGTTCTACCAACTGGCGGAGGCGGACCGGAACGCCGCGCCCGACGCCGCGCCGCTGGCGCTGCGCTACGTGGTGTTCGGCGGTGAGGCGCTGGAGCTGCGCAGGCTGTCGGATTGGGTGGCACGCCATGGTGCTGGGCCCGACGGCCGCTCCGCAAGCTCCGCGGCTGGAGCGCCGCTGCTGGTCAACATGTACGGCATCACCGAGACCACGGTGCACGTCTCCTACCGCGCGCTGGACGCCGCGACCATCGCCGCCGCCTCCGGCAGCGTGGTCGGCCGCGCCATCGCCGGTCTGCGGGTGTACGTGCTCGACAACAGGTTGCGGCCGGTGCCGGTCGGCGTCGCGGGCGAAATGTATGTGGCCGGACCGCAATTGGCTCGCGGCTACCTCGGCCGCCCCGACCTGTCGGCCACCCGCTTCGTCGCCGATCCGATGGGTGACGCGCCGGGTGAGCGGCTGTACCGCTCCGGCGACCTCGCGCGCTGGAACCGGCACGGCGAACTGGAGTACCTTGGCCGCGCCGACGACCAGGTGAAGGTGCGCGGCTTCCGCATCGAACTCGGCGAGATCGAATCGGCGATCCTCGCTCAGCCCGGCATCGCGCAAGCCGCGGTGATCGTGCGCGAGGACCAGCCCGGCGACCAGCGGATCGTGGCCTACGTGGTCGCCGAACCGGGCGCCGAGCCGGTGCTCGACGCGGTCCGCGACGGCGCCGCCGAGCAGTTGCCTGCCTACATGGTGCCTTCGGCCGTGGTGCGGCTGGAATGGATTCCGCTGACCGTCAACGGAAAGCTGGACCGCCGCGCGCTGCCCGCCCCGACGGCACAGGCGCGTGCCTTCCGCGCGCCGGTCACCCCGGTGCAGGAGACCGTGGCCGCGGTGTTCGCCGACGTGCTCGGCCTGGAGCGGGTCGGCGTGGACGACGACTTCTTCGACCTCGGCGGCAACTCGCTCATCGCGACCAGGGTGGCCGCCCGCATCGGCGCCGCGCTCGGCACGACCGTCGCGGTGCGCACCCTGTTCGAGGCCTCCACCGTGGAAGCCCTTGCCGCACGGGTGGAGTCGCATGCCGACGGCGCCGCCCGGGCCCGCTTGGTCGCCCGCGAGCGGGCCGCCGACGAACTGGTACCGCTGTCGTTCGCGCAGCAGCGCATGTGGTTCCTGAACAAGTACGACACCGCCTCGTCGGCCTACAACCTGCCGATCGCCATCAGGCTCACCGGCGCTCTGGACGTCGAGGCGCTGCACCTGGCGGTCGCCGATGTGGTGCGCAGGCACGAGTCGCTGCGCACCCGCTACCCCGAACACGGCGGCACCCCGGTCCAGGTGATCGTGCCCGCCGAGAACATCGCGATGGACCTGCATCCGGTCCCGGTGGATCCCGCGGGGATGACCGCGGCGGTGACCGATTTCGTCACCACCGGATTCGATGTGGCCGAAGAGGTTCCGCTGCGCACCCGGCTGTACGCGGCGGGACCCGACGAGCATGTGCTCGTGGTCGTGGTGCACCACATCGCGGCCGACGGTTTCTCCATGGGGCCGCTGACCCGTGACGTGATGACCGCCTACACCGCGCGCAGCACCGGTGCCGCCCCCGGTTGGGCGCCGCTGGCGGTGCAGTACGCCGACTTCGCGGTGTGGCAGCGCGAGATCCTCGGCTCCGAGAACGATCCCGAGTCGCTGCTGGCGCAGCAGGTGGCGCACTGGCGGAGCACGCTCGACGGCGTCCCCGACGAGCTGGCCCTGCCTACCGACCGCCCGCGCCCGGCCATCGCCTCGCACCGCGGCGCGACGCTGCACCGCGAGCTGTCCGGCGAGCTGATCGCCGCGCTGGACGAGGTCGCGCGGCAGCGCGGCGCCTCGCTGTTCATGGTCATGCACGGTGCGCTCGCCGTTCTCCTGTCGCGTTTGTCGGGCGGGGATGACATCGCGGTCGGTACCCCGATCGCGGGCCGCGGCGAGGCCGCGCTCGACGACTTGGTCGGCATGTTCGTCAACACCCTGGTACTGCGTACCGGGATCGAGCCGGGTGAATCGTTCGCCGAGATGCTCGACCGGGTGCGCCGCGCCGACCTGGACGCGTACGGCAACGCCGACGTGCCGTTCGAGCGGTTGGTGGAACTGCTCGCGCCGGAACGCTCGCAGGCGCGCAACCCGCTGTTCCAAGTGATGCTGGCGTTCCAGAACCTGGAGCGCACCACCCTCGAGCTGCCGGGTCTTTCGGTGTCCGCGCTGGACCTGGAAGAGAGCGTCGCACGCTTCGACCTGCAGTTCACCTTGGCCGAGCGCGGCGAATCCGGTTCCGCCGGTATGGCTTTGGCGCTCACCTACGCTACCGAGCTGTTCGACGAGTCGACCGCGGCGGGCATCGTGGACCGCTGGGAGCGCGTGCTCGAGGCGGTCGCGGCCGATCCGGCGATCACCGTCGGCGCGATCGATGTCCTGGACGCCGCCGAGCGGGCCGATCTCGTCACCCGCACCGGCGCGGCGGCGACTCCGGCGCGGACGCTGCCGGACCTGATCGCCGAGGCCGTGGCCATCGACCCGCAAGCGCCCGCAGTGGTGTTCCAGGGGAGAAGTCTGGCCCACCCGTCGCCTGACCACCACCCCTCAACGAGTCGCTACGCGACGCTGGCCCACCCGTCGCCCGACCACCACCCCTCAACGAGTCGCTACGCGACGCTGACATATGGCGAGCTGGACGCGCGGTCGAACCGCTTGGCCCGCCTGCTGATCGAGCGCGGCATCGGCACCGAGGATCTGGTGGCCGTCGCCGTGCCCCGATCGGACGTGTCGTACTTCGCCGAATGGGCGGTGTCCAAGTCCGGCGGCGCGTTCGTGCCGATCGACCCGACCTACCCGGCCGACCGCATCGCACACATGGTCACCGACTCCGGCTCGCCGATCGGTCTGACCGTGGCGTCGGTGCGCGCCGAGTTGCCCGACTCGGTCGACTGGCTGGTGCTCGACGAGCTGGAGCTCGCCGAATTCGACGATGCCGCAATTACCGACACCGATCGAATCAGACCGGTGCGGCCGGAGCATCCGGCCTACGTCATCTACACCTCCGGTTCCACCGGTGTGCCCAAGGGCGTCGTCGTCACCCACGCGGGCCTGGCCAACTTCCGGGACGAGCAGAACGCCCGATACGACGTCGATTCCGACACGCGCGCACTGCATTTCGCCTCGCCGAGCTTCGACGCCTCGATCCTCGAGTTCCTGCTCGCGATCGGCCGCGGCGGCGCCCTGGTGGTCTGCCCGCCCGGCGTGTACGGCGGCGAGGAACTGTCCGAGCTGATCCGCGCCGAGCGGGTCACGCACGCCTTCATCACCCCGTCGGTGCTCGCCTCGCTCGATTCGGCCGCACTGGCCGATATGCGGGTGATCGTGGCGGGTGGTGAAGCCGTGCCCGCCGATCTGGTCACCAAGTGGGGTGGCGCGCCGGACGGTTCGGGCCGCCGCTTCCACAACGGCTACGGCCCGACCGAGACCACGATCATGACCAACATCAGCGACGCGCTCGCGCCCGGTGATCTGGTCACCATCGGCGGCCCGGTCCGCGGCATGCAGTCGCTGATCCTGGACGCCCAGCTGCGGCCCGTTCCGGTGGGTGTCGCAGGTGAGCTGTATCTGTCGGGTGTCCAGCTGGCGCGTGGCTACCACGCGCGGCCAGGGCTGTCGGCCGAGCGGTTCGTGGCAAACCCGTATGTGCCGGGCGCGCGGATGTACCGCACCGGCGATGTGGTGCGCTGGACGCGCACCGGCGAGGTCGAATATGTCGGCCGCTCCGACTTCCAGGTGAAGGTGCGCGGTTTCCGCATCGAGCTCGGCGAGATCGACGCGGCGCTCACCTCGCACGAGACCGTCGACTTCGCGGTCACGCTGGGGCTGGAGAACGCCGCTGGCGCGGTGTCGCTGGTGTCGTATGTGGTTGCCGCGCAGGGTCGTTCGATCGATGTCCCGGCGCTGACCGCGCACGTCGAAGAGCGCCTGCCCGCCTACATGGTGCCCTCGTCGATCATGGTGATCGACCACGTTCCGCTCACCCCGGTGGGCAAGCTGGACCGTAAGGCGCTGCCGGAGCCGGTGTTCGCGACCGAGGTCGTGTTCCGCGCGGCGCGCACCCCGCTCGAGCAGACCATCGTCGAGGTGTTCGCCGAAGTGCTCGGCGTGGAGCGGGTCGGTGTGGACGATTCGTTCTTCGCGCTCGGCGGCGACAGCATCGTCTCGATCCAGCTGGTCTCGCGGGCCAAGGCGCGCGGCGTGGTGTTCACGCCGCGGCACGTCTTCGAGCAGCGCACCGTGGCCGGACTGGCCTCCGTCGCGGAAACCGCCGAGGCCGCCGCGGCGTCGGCAGTGACGCTTGCCGAGCCGCCGGGCGGCGGTATCGGCGCCATGCCGTTGACGCCGGTGGTCCGGTTCATGGCCGAGCGGCGCGGCTCGTTCGGCCGGTTCAACCAGACGCTCGCGCTGGAACTGCCGGTCGGCATCGATCGATCGGGAATCGTGGCGACGGTAAGCGCTGTCATCGATCGGCACGACATGCTGCGGGCCAGCCTGCGCCGCGACGGCGACGACTGGGTAGTCGAGACCGCCGCGCCGGGCACGGTCGAGGTGGACGCGCTGATCGACCGCACCGAGTTCGACGCGAGCGGCACCGATGCCGAGCTGGTCGAGATCGCCTCGGCCGCGCTGGACGAGTCGCTGGACCGGCTCGATCCCGCCGCGGGTGTGGTGATCCGGTTCGTGTGGCTGGAACCCGATGCCATCGATCGCGCCGGACGCCTGATCGTCGTCGCGCACCACCTGGTGGTGGACGGTGTTTCGTGGCGCATCCTGGTGCCGGACTTCGTCACCGCGTGGGGCCAGCGCAGCGCGGGCCAGACGCCCGAGCTGGTCGCGCCCACGACCTCGATGCGCGCCTGGGCGCACGCCTTGGAACGCGAGGCCGTCAGCCCGGAGCGGGTCGCCGAACTCGACTACTGGCGTTCGGTGGTCGCCGCGCCCGATCCGCTGCTGACCGAGCGTCCGATGGACCCCGAGGTCGATACCTCGGGCATCATCGAGAAGCTTTCGTTCGAGGTGTCCGCCGAGGTCACCAAGGCCCTGCTCACCACGGTTCCGGCGCTGTTCCACGGCGGCGTGAACGACGGCCTGCTCACCGCTTTGGCGCTGGCCACCGCCAAGTGGCGGGCGCGCCGGGTGGCCGCTCGCGGCGATGATTCGCTGCTGATCCGCCTGGAGGGCCACGGCCGCGAAGAGGACGTGGCCCCTGGTGCGGACCTGTCGCGCACCGTCGGCTGGTTCACCGCGATCTACCCGGTCGCCTTCGACCTGTCCGGCATCGACGTCGACGCGGCGTTCGCGGGCGGACCCGCACTGGGGTCGGCCGTCAAGGCGGTCAAGGAGCAACTGCTCGCCGTGCCGGACAAGGGCATCGGCTACGGACTGCTGCGCTACCTGAACGCCGAGACCGCGTCCGAACTGCCGCGCGAGCTGCCCGGTCAGGTGAGCTTCAACTATCTCGGCCGAGTCTCCGAGGGCGACGTACCCGAGTCGCTGCGCGGCTTCGGCTGGATCCCCGCGCCCGAACTCGGCGCGCTGGGCGGCGCCTACGACGCGGACATGCCCGCGATGGCGCCGCTGGACGTGAACGCCATCGTGGTCGGCGACAAGCTCACCGCCAACATCGGCTACCCCTCGACTCTGCTGACCGCCGCCGACGTGCGCGAGTTCGGCGAGCTGTGGACTGCCGCACTGGAATCGGTTGCCCGCCATGCCAATTCGACCGGCGCGGGGGGACACACGCCGTCCGACTTCGCGCTGGTGCGCAGTAGCCAGCGGGATGTCGACGGCTGGGAGCAGCGCTTCGGAGCGCTGGCCGACATCTGGCCGCTCTCGGCGCTGCAAGCAGGTCTGCTGTTCCACGCTCGCCTCGCCGCGAGCTCGGTGGACGTCTACACCGCGCAGGCGGTGCTGACCCTCACCGGACGGGTGGACGCCGCCCGGTTGCGTTCGGCCGCACAGGCATTGGTGGACCGCTACGAGAACCTGCGCACCGCGTTCGTCACCGACCGCGACGGCAACCCGGTGCAGATCGTGCTGGAGGGCGTCCGGGTGGCGTGGGCCGAGCACGACCGGACCGACTCCGGTTCGGCGGCCGACCTGATCGAGGCCGACCGCATGCGGCGGTTCGACCTGACCGCACCGCCGCTGATCCGCTTCACGCTGATCCAGGTCGCGGACTCTTCGGCGAAAGAAGGGGCCCGCTGGCAGTTCGTGGTGTCCAACCACCACATCCTGCTCGACGGCTGGTCCATGCCGCTGCTCATGCGCGACCTGCTGGTGCTCTACGCCGCGCACGCGGACAGCTCCGCGCTGCCCGCCGCCCGCTCCTACCGCCACTTCCTGGAATGGACGCGGCAGCAGGATCACGCGGCCTCGCTGGCCGCGTGGACGCACGCGCTGCGCGGCGTGGGCGAGCCGACCCTGCTGGCCCGCCCGGACGCCGGTCGCGAGATCACCTCGCTGTCCGGTGAGTACTTCTTCGACCTGGACGAGGCGGCCACCGCGCGGCTGACCGCGCTGGCCGCGCAGCTGGGCGTCACGCCGAACACCGTCTTGCAGACCGCGTGGGGCATCCTGGTCGGCCGGATGACCAGCCGCGACGACGTGCTGTTCGGCACCACCGTCTCCGGGCGTCCCGCGCAGCTGAGCGGCGTGGAATCGATGGTCGGCCTGTTCATCAACACCGTTCCGGTGCGGGTGCGGTTCGATCCGTCGGAGTCCGTGCGCGACTTGCTGACTCGGACCCAGGGCGAGCAGGCCGACCTGCTCGACCACCACTATGTCGGGCTGGCCGACATCCAATCCGCCGCGGGCATCGGCGGTCTGTTCGACACCCTCGTGGTGTTCGAGTCCTACCCGGTCGACGCGGCGGGTCTGCAAGCACAGGCCGCGGACATCGACGGAATGTCGGTGGTCGGCCTGGACGCGGCCGACGCCACGCACTACCCGCTGACCCTGATCGCGCAGCTGGATTCGCGGTTGCGGGTGCGCGCGGGCTACCTGCGCGACCTGTTCGACGAGCAGACCGTGCGCCGCGTCGCCGACCGCCTGATCCGGGTGCTCACCGCGATCACCACCGCGCCCGACGTCTCCGTCGGCGACATCGAATTGCTCGACACCGCCGAGCGCGAACTCGTGGTGTCCGGGTGGAACGCCACCGAATTCGATGTGGACGCTGCCCTGCCGGGTCGCTCCGCGGGCTCCGCTTCCGGCGCGACGCTGGTCTCGATGTTCTACGACCAGGTGGAACGCACCCCCGACGCGACCGCGATCACATTCGACGGGACGAGTCTGTCCTACGCCGAGTTCTCCTGGCGGGTGAACCAGCTGGCGCGCTGGCTGATCGCCCGCGGGGTCGGCGCGGAATCGTATGTGGCGCTGGGTATGCGGCGCTCGATCGATCTGGTCGTCGGCATGTACGCCGTCGCCGTGGCCGGCGGCGCGTATGTGCCGCTGGACCCGGATCACCCGGCCGAGCGCACGGAATACATTCTCGGCGCGGCCGATCCGGTGTGCGTGCTGACCTCCGGCAGCGATCTGGACATCGACACCGCGCAGGTGCGCATCGACCTGCTCGACCTGAAGGGGCTGTCGGAGGCGCCGATCACCGACGCCGACCGTCGTGCGCCGCTGCGTGGGTCGAACACCGCGTACGTGATCTTCACCTCCGGTTCGACCGGTCGTCCGAAGGGCGTGGCGGTCTCGCATGCGGCGATCGTCAACCGTCTGGTCTGGATGCAGACCGCCTACCAGCTTCGTGCCGATGACTCGGTGCTGCAGAAGACGCCGGCGACGTTCGACGTGTCGGTGTGGGAGTTCTTCTGGCCGTTGCAGATCGGCGCTCGGCTCGTTGTCGCGAAGCCGGACGGGCATCGCGATCCGGCCTACCTCGCCGAGGTGATCAGCGCGGAGCGGGTGAGCGTCACCCACTTCGTGCCGTCCATGCTCGCGGTGTTCGTGGCCGATGCCGCCGCCGCGCGGTGCGATTCGCTTCGGTTGGTGTTCGCCTCCGGTGAGGCGCTGCCGCCGAAGCCCGCGCACCGGTTGCGTGAGCTGACCGGCGCCGCGCTGCACAACCTGTACGGCCCGACCGAGGCCGCGGTCGACGTCACCTTCCACGAGGTCGTCGACGCCGACACCGAGACGGTGCCGATCGGCGCTCCGGTGTTCAACACCCAGGTCTACGTGCTGGACGCGCGCCTGCGGCCGGTTCCGGTGGGTGTCGCGGGTGAGCTGTACCTGGCGGGCGCCCAGCTCGCGCGCGGTTATGTCGCGCGACCTGACCTGACCGGCGACCGCTTCGTCGCCAACCCGTACGGGGAGCCCGGTGCGCGGATGTACCGCACCGGCGACCTGGTGGCCTGGACCGAGCACGGAGAGCTGGAATACCTGGGCCGCACCGACTTCCAGGTGAAACTGCGCGGCCTGCGCATCGAGCTCGGCGAGATCGAGTCGGCGCTGACCGGACTGGACGAGGTCGCCCAAGCGGTCGTGGTGGTGCGCTCCGACGCGCACGCAGGCGATCAGCTCGTCGCCTACGTCATCCCCGCGCGGGACGCCGCGCAGAGCACGGCGTCGGATGTCCAGCTGGACACCGACCTGGTCCGCGAAGACCTGGCCAGGCAGCTGCCCGCGTACATGGTGCCGTCGCTGGTGATCGTGCTGGCGGAGTTCCCGCTCAACGCCTCCGGCAAGCTGGACCGCAAGGCGCTGCCCGCGCCGGTCTTCGAGGCCGCGGTGTTCCGCGCCCCGACCACGCCGGTCGAGGAGATCGTCGCCGCGACCTTCGCCGACGTGCTGGGCCTGGAGCGGGTCGGCCTGGACGACGACTTCTTCGCCCTCGGCGGCAATTCGCTGTCCGCCACCCAGGTCGCGGCGCGGCTGTCCGCCGCGCTGGACACCGACCTCGGCGTCCGCGAACTGTTCGAGGCCTCCACGGTGGTCGCGCTCGCGGCGCGCGCGGAGACCAAGGCGGGCGCGGGCGCACGGGCGGCGCTGGCGCCGCAGCAGCGGCCCGAACTGGTCCCGCTGTCGCTGGCGCAGCAGCGCATGTGGTTCCTCAACCGCTTCGACCCCGACTCGGCGGTGGACAACATTCCGGCCGCGGTGCGTTTGTCCGGCCTGCTCGACCGGCAGGCGCTGCAGATCGCGGTCGCCGATGTGCTGGCCAGACACGAGTCGCTGCGCACGTTCTACCCCGAGGTGGACGGCACCGCGTATCAGCAGACCGTGCCGACCGCCAAGGTCATTCCGGACCTCGCCCCGTTCGACGTCACCGAAGCCGAACTGCCCGAAGCGCTTTCGCGGCTGGTTGGCACCGCGTTCGACGTGACCGCCGAGGTGCCGTTCCGCGCCAGGCTGTTCGAGATCAGCCCGACCGAGCATGTGCTGGCCCTGGTGGTGCACCACATCTCGGCGGACGGCTTCTCCATGGGCCCGCTCACCCGCGACGTGATGACCGCCTACGGCGCCCGCGTCGACGGCGGCGAGCCCGCCTGGCGTCCGCTGGAGGTGCAGTACGCGGACTTCGCGCTGTGGCAGCGTCAGGTGCTCGGCGCCGAGGACGACCCGAATTCGGTGATCGCCGAGCAGATCTCGTTCTGGTCGGACACCCTGCGCGGGCTGCCCGAGCAGCTGGATCTGCCCGTCGACCGGCCGCGCCCCGCGGTCGCCTCCGGCCGCGGCGCCACGCACACCTTCGAGATCGACGCCGAAACCCACGCCCAGCTCACCGAACTCGCCCGCACCAAGGGCGCGACGCTGTTCATGGTCGCGCACACCGCGCTCGCCGTACTGCTGTCGCGGCTGTCCGGCGACGACGACATCGCCATCGGCACCCCGATCGCCGGGCGCGGTGAGCGGGCGCTCGACGACCTGATCGGCATGTTCGTCAACACCCTGGTGCTGCGGACCCCGATCGAGAGCGACGCGACGTTCACCGAACTGCTGCGCTCGGTGCGCGCCACCGACATCGCGGCCTTCGGGCACGCGGACCTGCCGTTCGAGCGGCTGGTGGAGATACTGAACCCGGCGCGGTCGCAGGCGCGGCACCCGCTGTTCCAGGTGATGCTGTCGTTCCAGAACACCGGCCAGAACAGCCTGGAGCTGCCCGGCCTGACGGTGAGCGGTGTCGACCTGCCGATCGACGTCGCCAAGTTCGACCTGCAACTGGTGCTCTCCGAGCGCGGCGCCGCGCCCGCCGGAGCGACCAACGGCACAGGTCCGGCCCCAGCGGGCATCACCGCCGAGCTGATCTACGCCACCGACCTGTTCGACCCGGTCACCATGGCGGAGTTCGGGCGTCGCTTCGACCGGCTGCTGAAGGTCGTCGCGGCCGAACCGGATCTGCCGATCGGCGATGTCGCGCTGCTGGACGAGCAGGAGACCGAGCAGGCGCTGCGCGGCTGGAACGACACCGCACGTGATCTCGGCCCGGCGAGCACGCTGGTCGAGGAGTTCGCCGCGCAGGCCGAGGCCACGCCGGACGCGATCGCCATTGTCGACCCGGCCACCGGGGCGACCCTTACCTACGCCGAATTCGCCGCCCGCGTGCGGCGGCTGGCGCGTCGTCTCATCGAGGCGGGTGTCGGCCCGGAGACGCTGGTCGCGCTGGGCATGCGCCGGTCGGTCGATCTGGTCGTCGCGGCCTACGCGGTGCACGCGGCCGGTGGCGGCTATGTGCCGCTGGATCTGGACCAGCCCGCCGATCGCGTGCACTACGTGCTGGATTCGGCCGACCCGGTCTGTGTGCTCACCACCGCGCGCGACGCGTTCGACGGCGCGGACCGCGCCACGCTGCGCGTCGACGAGCTGGACCTGTCCGGATACTCGGACGCCCCGGTCACCGACGCCGAGCGCACCGCGCCGCTGCGCCCGCAGCACCCGGCATACGTGATCTTCACCTCCGGCTCCACCGGCCGCCCGAAGGGCGTCGCGGTGTCGCACGCCGCGGTCGTCAACCAGATCCGTTGGATCACCGGCGAATACGGCATCGGCGCGGACGACGTCGTGCTGTTCAAGACCCCCGCCACCTTCGACGTGTCGGTATGGGAGCTGTTCGGTCCGCTGAGCACCGGCGGCCGGATCGTGGTCGCCAGCCCGGACGGGCACCGCGACCCGCAGTACCTCGCCGAGGTGATCGCGGCCGAGCGGGTCACCATGACCTCGTTCGTGCCGTCCATGCTGACCGTCTTCGCCGGCGGCGTCGACCCGGCCGACGCGGACGCGCTCGCCTCGCTGCGGACTCTGTTCGTCGCCGGTGAGGCGTTCACAGCCGAAGCAGTGGTGGCAATCCGCCGCGTCAGCGACGCCGCGCTGTACAACTTGTACGGCCCTACCGAGTTCACCGTGCACGCCACGCACGGCCCGGTCGCCGGGCAGGTCGAGGGAGCGGTCCCGATCGGTCTGCCGGTGTGGAACGCGCAGGCATACGTGCTGGACGCGCGCCTGCACCCGGTGCCGCCGAACGTCGCGGGCGAGCTGTACCTCGCCGGCGACCAGCTGGCCCGCGGTTACTTCGGCCGCGCCGACCTGACCGCGGATCGCTTCGTGGCCAACCCGTTCGGTGCGCGCGGTGCCCGGATGTATCGCACCGGTGACCTGGTCACGCGGGACGCCACCGGCGCGATCGAGTACCTGGGCCGCACCGACTTCCAGGTGAAGCTGCGCGGTCTGCGCATCGAGCTCGGCGAGATCGAAACCGCGCTCACCGCATACGAATCGGTCGCGCAGTCGGTCGCGCTGGTGCGCTCCGACGCACGCACCGGCGACCAGCTGGTGGGCTATGTGGTGCCCGCGAACGGCGCGACGGTGGATGTCGAGCAGCTGCGGGCACACCTGTCCGCGCTGCTGCCGTCCTACATGGTGCCCGCCGCGATCGTGGTGCTCGACGCCATGCCGCTGAACCCCAACGGCAAGCTGGACCGGCGCGCGCTGCCCGAACCCGCCTTCGAGGCACGGGAATTCCGCGCGCCGTCCACCCCGGTCGAGGAGATCGTGGCCGACACCTTCGCCGCGGTGCTCGGCTTGGCCGAGGCCGAACGCGCCGTCGGCTCGGACGACGACTTCTTCGATCTGGGCGGCAACTCGCTGATCGCCACCCAGGTGGTCGCCAGGCTCGGCGCGGCACTGGACACCAGGATTCCGGTGCGCGTGCTGTTCGAGGCCCCGACCGTGGCCGCGCTGGCCACGCGGGTGGAGGCGCACCAGGGCACCGGACGCCGCCGCGAGCTCGTCGCGGGTCCGCGTCCGTCCCGGATTCCGCTGTCGCTGGCGCAGCAGCGCATGTGGTTCCTGAACCGGTTCGACAACCAGACCGCCGTGAACAACATCCCGCTCGCGGTCCGGCTCACCGGAACCCTGGACACCGACGCGCTGCGCCAAGCCGTCGCCGACGTGGTCGACCGGCACGAGGTGCTGCGCACCGTCTACCCGGAGACCGCCGACGGCCAAGGCGTGCAGGTCGTGCTGCCCGCCGGGCAGAGCACCCTCGATCTCACCCCGATCGAGGTCTCCGAGGACGAGATCCAGGAATGCATCAGCGAACTGGTGCTGACCGGGTTCGATGTCACCACCGAGGTCCCGGTGCGGGCGCGGCTGTTCCGCATCGCGGGCTCGATGGACGGCTCGCAGCCCGACACGCACGTGCTGGTTTTCGTAGTGCACCACATCTCCGGCGATGGTTGGTCGGTGCGGCCGCTGGCCCGCGACGTCATGGTGGCCTACTCGGCGCGCTCCCGCGGCGAGGCGCCCACCTGGGCTCCGCTGCCGGTGCAGTACGCCGATTACGCGCTGTGGCAGCGCGAAACGCTCGGCGCCGAGACCGATCCCGGCTCGCTGATCGCCCAGCAGGTCGCGTTCTGGTCGCAGCATCTGGGCGGTCTGCCGGAGCAGCTGGATCTGCCGTCGGACCGTTCGCGTCCGGCCGTGGCGTCCAACCGCGGTGGCGTGTACGAGTTCTCGCTCGACGCGCAGCTGCTGCGGGAGTTGAACGCACTGGCCCGCGGGAACGGCGCCAGCCTGTTCATGGTGGTGCACGCGGCGTTCGCCGCGCTGCTGGCCCGGCTTTCCGGCAGCGACGACATCGCCATCGGCACCGCGGTCGCAGGCCGCGGCGAGGCGGTGCTCGACGACGCCATCGGCATGTTCGTCAACACGCTGGTGCTGCGCAGCGCGGTCGACCCGGCGACACCGTTCACCGAATTGCTCGCGCGCACCAAGGACACCGATCTCGCGGCGTTCGCGCACGCGGACCTGCCGTTCGAGCGGCTGGTGGAGATCCTGAACCCGGCGCGGTCGCAGGCGCGGCATCCGCTGTTCCAGGTGATGCTGTCGTTCCAGAACACCGGCGAGGCCGCGTTCGAACTGCCCGGCCTCGACGTGGCCGGTGTGCCGCTGGACGTGGTGACCGCCAAGTTCGATCTGCACCTCAACCTCGCGGACCGGTTCGATGCCGACGGCGCCGCCGACGGCATGACGGCCGAATTCGCTTACGCGACCGACATGTTCGATGTCGACACCATTGCGAGCGTCGCGCAACGCTTGGTGCGCATGCTGACCGCGGTCGCCGCGGATTCGTCCGTCACCATCGGGGACGTCGAGCTGCTCGACAGCGTCGAGCGCGCCGATGTCGTCGAGCGGTGGAACGCCACCGCGCACGCGGTCGACCCGTCCGCCACGCTGGTTTCGATGTTCGCCGCGCAGGTCGAGCGGACTCCGGACGCGCAGGCGGTGACGTTCGAGGGGACGAGTCTCGCCCACCCGTCGCCCGACCACCACCCCTCATCGAGTCGCTACGCGACGCTGACGTATTCCGAGTTCGCCGCGCGAGTGAACCGCTTGGCCCGTCACCTGATCTCGCTGGGCGTCGGACCGGACGCGATGGTCGCGCTCGGCATGCGCCGCTCGATCGACCTGGTGGTCGGCATGTACGCGGTGAGCGTCGCCGGTGGCGCGTACGTGCCGCTGGACCCGGATCATCCGGCCGACCGCACCCGGTACGTGCTCGACACCGCCCGTCCGGTGTGTGTGCTGACCACCTCGCGCGACGAGTTCGACGCCGGGTCGACCCGGGCGATCGAGATCGACCTGATCTCGCTGACGGACTACTCGGACGCCCCGGTCTCCGACGCGGACCGTCGTGCGCCGCTGCGTCCGTCGAACACCGCGTACGTGATCTTCACGTCCGGTTCGACCGGCCGCCCGAAGGGTGTGGCGGTCTCGCATGCCGCGATCGTCAACCGTCTGGTGTGGATGCAGGACGAGTACGGCTTGGACGACACCGACGTGGTGTTGCAGAAGACTCCGGCCACCTTCGACGTGTCGGTGTGGGAGTTCTTCTGGCCCTTGCAGATCGGTGCGCGACTGGTGGTCGCCAAGCCGGACGGTCACCGCGACCCGGCCTACCTGGTGCAGGTCATCACCGACGAGCAGGTCACCACGGCGCACTTCGTGCCGTCGATGCTCTCGGTCTTCGTCGCTGTGCTGGATGCGGCGGCCGCGGGGCCCTCCGTGGTTACGCAAGCTACCGCCTCCGGGCCTGACGCCGCCGAGGAGCGCGCGGACGAGTGCACCAGCCTGCGCAACGTCTTCGCCTCCGGTGAGGCTCTGCCCGCGGCCACCGCGCGGCGGATGCAGGAACTCACGGGCACCCGATTGCACAACCTGTACGGCCCGACCGAGGCCGCGGTGGACGTCACCTTCCATGAGGTGACCGAGGACGACGTGGTGTCGGTGCCGATCGGCGCCCCGGTGTTCAACACCCAGGTGTACGTGCTGGATTCGCGCCTGCACCCCGTGCCTGTTGGTGTCGCGGGTGAGTTGTATCTGGCGGGTGTGCAGTTGGCTCGTGGCTATGTCGCGCGTCCGGATTTGACCTCGGACCGTTTCGTGGCCGATCCGTTCGGTGCGCCGGGTGAGCGGATGTACCGCACCGGCGACTTGGTGACCTGGACGGCCAAGGGTGAACTGGAATACCTGGGCCGCACCGACTTCCAGGTGAAGCTGCGCGGTCTGCGCATCGAGCTGGGCGAGATCGAGTCGGAGCTCACGGCGCTGGATTCGATCGCGCAAGCGGTGGTCGTGGTCCGCTCGGACGAGCGGCTCGGCGACCAGCTGGTGGCCTACATGATCGCGACCGCGGGCCGTTCGGTGGACATCGACGCCGTGCGCGCGGAACTCGGCGGCGAGCTGCCCGCCTACATGGTGCCCTCGGCGTTCGTCGTGCTCGACGCCTTCCCGCTGAACGCCTCCGGCAAACTCGACCGCAAGGCGCTGCCCGCGCCGGTGTTCGAGGCCAAGGTGTTCCGCGCACCGTCCACCCCGCTCGAGGAGATCGTCGCGGGCACCTTCGGCGACGTGCTCGGTGTCGCGCGGGTCGGCCTTGACGACGACTTCTTCGAACTCGGCGGCAACTCGCTGCTGGCCACCCAGGTGACCGCGCGGCTGAGCGCCGCGCTGGACACCCGCCTCGCGGTGCGCGACCTGTTCGAGGCGTCCACCGTGGTGGCGCTGGCCGCCCGGGTCGAGCGCAACGCCGGGTCCGGCCGGAACCGGCCGCGCTTGGAGGCGGGGGAGCGTCCGGCGCGCGTCCCGCTCTCGCCCGCGCAGCAGCGGTACTGGTTCCTGAACCAGTTCGACACGGCCACCTCGGCGGTGGACAACATCCCGCTGGCCGTCCGGCTGTCCGGCACGCTCGACGTGACCGCGCTGGAGCAGGCGATCAGCGATGTGTTCGCCCGCCACGAGGTGCTGCGCACCACCTATCCGCGCTCGGCGGACGGACCGCACCAGGTGATCCATCCCGCGGCGCAGTCCGCGGTGGCGCTCACCCCGGTGGATGTCGCCGAGGAGGATCTGCTCGGCGCCGTCATCGCCTTCGCGCTGACCACCTTCGATGTCACTGTCGAGGTGCCGTTGGCGGTGGCCCTGTTCCGTATCGCCGACCGCGAGCATGTGCTGGCGTTCACGGTGCACCATGTCGCGGCCGACGGCTCGTCGATGGGCCCGCTGGCGCGGGATGTGATGGCCGCGTATGTGGCTCGCGTGCAGGGCGAGGCGCCGCAATGGCAGCCGCTTCCGGTGCAGTACGCCGACTACGCGCTGTGGCAGCGCGCGGTGCTCGGGTCCGAGGAGGATCCGGAATCGCTGGCCGCGCAGCAGGTGGCGTACTGGCAGACGGCGCTGGCCGACCTGCCGGATCAGCTGGAGCTGCCCGCCGACCGGCCGCGCCCGCCCGCGCAGTCGTTCCATGGCAAGGCGATCCGCTTCGAGATCGACCCGCAGCGGCACGCCCGCCTGCACGAGCTGGCACGCGCGCACAACGCGTCGCTGTTCATGGTTGTGCACGCGGCGTTGGCTGTTCTGTTGTCTCGTTTGTCCGGCACCGACGACATCGCGGTCGGCACCCCGATCGCGGGCCGCGGCGAACGCGAACTCGACGATCTGATCGGCATGTTCGTCAACACCCTGGTGTTCCGAACCGAAGTGAACGCTGGTGACTCATTCGCCGACCTGCTCGGCGACGTCAAGGAACGCGACCTGGAGGCGTTCGCCAACGCCGACGTACCGTTCGAGCGCCTCGTCGAGGTGCTCAACCCGGTGCGCTCGACCGCCCGCAACCCGCTGTTCCAGGTCGGTCTGTCGTTCCAGAACCTGGCCGAGACCACCTTCGAGCTGCCCGGCCTCACCGTGAGCCCGGTCAACTTCGACTCGCAGCTGGCCAAGACCGACCTGCACGTCACGCTGTACGACCGGTACGCCGAGGACGGCACTCCGGCCGAGATCATCACCGAATTCGGTTACGCCATCGACCTGTTCGACGAGGACACGGTGCAGAGCTTCGCCGACCGGTTCCTGCGGGTGCTCGACGCCGTGCTGACCGACGCCACGGTGCGGGTGGGCGAGATCAACCTGCTCGCGCCACAGGAGAGCGAGCGCATCCTCACCGCGTGGAACGAGACCGAATACGACCTCGACGCTCTGCTTGCCGCGCGTTCCGCAGGCTCTACGCGCACCGCCACGCTGGTGTCGTTGCTCGATGCCACGGTGGCCGCGACGCCGGAGGCGGTGGCGCTGATCGCCGACGAGCCGACCGGTCAGCAGGAGCTGGCCCACCCGTCGCCCGACCACCACCCCTCATCGATTCGCTACGCGATCTTGTCCTATGCCGAGCTGGACGCGCGAGTCAACCGCTTGGCGCGGTACCTGATCGGCCGCGGCGTCGGCCCGGAGGACCGGGTCGCGCTGGCGATCCGCCGCAGCAGCGATCTCGTGGTCGCCATGTACGCGGTCGCGAAATCCGGTGCGGCGTATGTGCCGATCGATCCCGATCAGCCCGCCGAGCGGACCGACTACATCCTGGCCACCGCCGCGCCGTTGTGCGTGTTGACCACCGGACGCGACGGCTTCCGCACGTCCGTGGCCGACATCGTGCAGATCGACGCCCTCGACCTCGCCGAGTACGCGGACACCCCGGTGACCGCGGCCGAGCGGGGCGGCGCGCTGACCCCGGCGAACACCGCGTACGTGATCTTCACCTCCGGGTCGACCGGTCAGCCGAAGGGTGTCGCGGTCCCGCACGCGGCGATCGTCAACCAGTTGCAGTGGAAGACGAGCGTTTTCGGGCTCGGCGCGGACGACGCGGTGCTGTTGAAGACCGCGGCGACGTTCGACCTGTCGGTGTGGGAGTTCTGGTCGGCCGCGGTATCCGGTGGCCGCCTGGTGGTCTCGTCCGCCGACGGGCACCGCGACCCGGCGTACCTGAACGAGCTGATGCGCGCCACCGGCGTCACCACCCTGCACGTGGTGCCGTCCATGCTGGACTCGTTGCTCACCGAATCCGGCGGCCACCTGGCATCCTCGCTGCGGCGGGTGCTTGCCATCGGTGAGGCGCTGCCCGCCGCGACGGCCCAGCGGTTGCGCCGCGACAACGCCGCGCAGCTGCACAACCTCTACGGTCCGACCGAGGCGGCGGTGTCGATCACCAGCCATGTGGTCACCGACGCCGACGAGACCTCTGTATCGATTGGTTCGCCGGAGTGGAACAGCCGGGTCTACGTGCTCGATTCCCGCCTGCGGCCGGTTCCGGTCGGCGTCTCGGGTGAGCTGTATCTGGCGGGTGCGCAGCTGGCGCGCGGCTACTTCGGCCGTCCCGAGCTGACCGCGGACCGGTTCGTCGCCGATCTGTTCGGTGCGCCCGGCTCGCGGATGTACCGCACCGGCGACCTGGTGGCGTGGAACGCCGGCGGCGAGCTGGACTACCGGGGCCGTACCGACTTCCAGGTGAAGATCCGCGGCTTCCGCATCGAGCTCGGCGAAATCGAGGCCGCGCTGCTGCGGCAGGCAATGGTGAGCGCTGCCGCGGTTGTCGCGCATCACGATCCGAGCATCGGCGACCGCCTCGTCGCCTATGTGGTGACCCGGACGGCGGACGCGCTCGACAAGCGGGCATTGCAAGCCGCGCTGTCGGCCGAGCTTCCGTCGTACATGGTGCCGTCGGTGCTGATCGAGCTGGATGCGTTGCCGCTCAACGCGAACGGCAAGCTGGACCGCAAAGCGCTGCCGCGGCCCACCTTCGAGAAGGCGGTGTTCCGCGCCCCGGTCACGCCGATCGAGCAGATCGTGGCGAACACCTTCGCCGAGGTGCTGCGCATCTCGGATCGCGAAGGGTCCGAGTCGAAGCGCCTGGGTCTGGACGACGACTTCTTCGCCTGGGGCGGCAACTCGCTGCTGGCCACACAGGTCGCCGCCCGCCTCGGCGAGGCGCTCGACACCCGGGTGCCGGTGCGCCTGCTGTTCGAGGCCTCAACCGTCGCCGCGCTGGCGGTGCGGGTGGAGCAGCACGCCGACCTCGGTGGTCGCAAGGCGCTGACCGCGGGACCGCGGCCGGAGCACATTCCGCTGTCGCTGGCGCAGCAGCGCATGTGGTTCCTCAACCGGTTCGACACCCAGTCGGCGGCCTACAACGTGCCGATCGCAGTGCGGTTGTCCGGCGCGCTGGACGTTGCCGCGCTGCGTGCCGCGATCGCCGATCTGGTGAGCAGGCACGAGATCCTGCGCACCGTCTACCCGCAGACCGAGTCGGGTCCGGTGCAGGTCATCCTGCCGCCGGCACAGGCAGTCCCGCGGCTGGAGGTGCGGGTGGTCGCGCCCGACCAGATCGAATCCGCCGTGGTGGCATTGACGTCGACGATCTTCGACGTCACCACCGAGGTGCCGATGCGGGTCGCGCTGTTCCAGATCGCCGACGGCGCGCAGACCCAGCCGGACGGCTCGGTGGACTACGTGCTGGCCATGGTGGTGCACCACATCTCCGGTGACGGCTCCTCGGTCGGCCCGCTGACCAGAGACCTGATGATCGCCTACGCCGCGCGGTCGGCGGGCGAGGCGCCGAATTGGGCGCCGCTCGAGGTGCAGTACGCGGATTACAGCATCTGGCAGCGTGAGTTGCTCGGTAGTGAGGATGATCCGGAGTCGTTGTCCGCTAGGCAGGTTGCTTATTGGAAGCAGGCGTTGGCGGAGTTGCCGGATCAGTTGGATCTGCCGTCGGATCGGCCGCGTCCTGCGGTGCAGTCGTTTGCGGGTGGCAAGGTCGAGTTGCGGGTGGACGCCCAGACCCACCAAGCCCTCATCGAGTTGGCGCGTGCGGAGGGCGCGACGCTGTTCATGGTCGTGCACACCGCGCTGGCGGTGCTGCTGGCTCGGTTGTCCGGGACTGATGACATCGCGATCGGTACGCCGATGGCGGGTCGTGGTGAAGCCGCCCTGGATGATCTGATCGGTATGTTCGTCAACACCCTGGTGTTCCGGACCCGAGTGGATGCGAATGAGGCGTTCACCGATTTGTTGGCCCGTCAGCGTGAGACCGATATTCAGGCGTTCGCTAATGCTGATGTGCCGTTCGAGCGTTTGGTGGAGGTGCTCAACCCGGTCCGTTCGACCGCGCGGCATCCGTTGTTCCAGGTTGGTTTGTCGTTCCAGAACTTGGCGCAGGCGGCGTTGGAGCTGCCGGGGCTGAGTGTGTCGGGGCTGGATATCGACACCGAGCTGTCGCAGTTCGACCTGCACCTGATCGCGACCGACCGCTACAGCGACGCGGGCGAACCCGACGGCATCACCGGGTTCTTCACCTATGCGACTGACATGTTCGATCGCGATACGGTGCAGGGCTTTGTGGATCGGTTCGCGCGTTTGCTGGGTGAGATCATCGCCGCGCCGCGCACACCGGTGGGTGACCTCGAACTCCTCGACGCCACGGAGCGGACCCGGCTGATCTCCGGACGCAATGCGACCGAGCAGACGGTGGACACCTCCGCCACGTTGGTGTCGCTGCTGGACGCCACCGTCGCGGCCGGGCCGAAGGAAGTAGCGCTGGTCACCGACGATGGCGAGTCGATCACCTACGGTGCACTCGATCAGCGGGTGAACCACCTTGCGCGGCATTTGATTTCGTTGGGTGTGGGTCCGGAATCCCGCGTGGCGCTGGCGTTGCGCCGGTCGGTCGATCTGATCGTCGCGATGTATGCCGTGGCGAAGTCCGGTGGCGCGTACGTGCCGGTGGACCCGGATCAGGCCGCCGAGCGCACCAACTACATTCTCGAGACCGCGGCACCGGTCTGTGTGTTGACCAACGCCGACGCGCAGTTCGAGACCGATGTCGCGCCGCTGGTGCGGATCGATGAACTCGACCTGGCTGCCGTGGCGGCCTCTCCGGTCACCGACGCTGACCGTGTCGCGCCGTTGCGTCCGGAGAACACCGCGTACGTGATCTTCACCTCCGGTTCCACCGGCCGCCCGAAGGGCGTCGCGGTCTCGCATGGGGCGATTGCGAATCAGTTGCAGTGGAAGAGCATCGAATTCGGGCTCGACGCTGCGGATGCGGTGTTGTTGAAGACTGCGGCGACGTTCGACTTGTCGGTGTGGGAGTTCTGGACGGCGGCTGTGTGTGGTGGCCGCTTGGTCATCGCGGCACCGGACGGGCATCGGGATCCGGCGTATCTGAACGAGTTGATGGCTCGGGAATGGGTGACCACCCTGCACGTGGTGCCCTCGATGCTGGATGCTTTGTCGACGGCGGGGATGCCGAACTCGTTGTGGCGGGTGCTGGCGATCGGTGAGGCTTTGCCGGGTGCGGTGGCGCAGCGGTTCCTGCGGGAGTACCCGCGCACGGAGTTGTTCAACCTGTATGGTCCGACCGAGGCGGCGGTGTCGATCACCAGCCACCGCGTCACCCTCGCCGACGAGGTGTCGGTGTCGATCGGTGCGCCGGAGTGGAACAGCCAGGTGTACGTGCTGGACTCTCGACTGCGTCCGGTGCCGGATGGTGTCTCGGGTGAGTTGTATCTGGCGGGTGCGCAGCTGGCGCGTGGCTACTTCGGGCGCGCCGATCTCACCGCGGATCGTTTCGTGGCCAACCCCTTCCAGCTGGGTGCGCGGATGTACCGCACCGGTGACCTGGTTGCGTGGACAAGCGCGGGCGGGCTCGAGTACCGGGGACGTACCGACTTCCAGGTGAAGATTCGTGGGTTCCGTATCGAACTCGGCGAGATCGAAGCCGCCCTGTTGGCGCTGCCCGAGGTCGCGCAGACCGCGGTGATCGCCAAGTCCGATCCGAAGACCGGTGACCGGCTGGTGGCCTACCTGGTGGCGAGTGGCGCCGATGCGGGTGTCGATGTCGCTGAGGTGAAGTCGGCGCTGTCCGCGGGTTTGCCGTCGTACATGGTGCCGTCGGCGTTTGTGGTGTTGGACGCTCTGCCGTTGAACGTGAATGGCAAGCTGGATCGCAAGGCGTTGCCGGAGCCGGAGTTCGAGGTTCAGGCGTTCCGTGCGCCGTCCACGCCGATCGAGGAGATCGTGGCGTCGGTGTACGCCGAGGTGCTCGGTGTCGAACGCGTCGGTGCGGATGACGACTTCTTTGCCTTGGGTGGTAATTCGTTGTTGGCGACGCAGGTCGCGGCGCGGATCGGTGCGGGGTTGGATGCGCGTGTTCCGGTGCGTGTGTTGTTCGAGGCGTCGACGGTGGCTGGTTTGGCGGCGAAGGTGGAGCAGCATGCGGGTGCTGGTGGTCGCCGCGCTCTGGTGGCTGGTCCGCGTCCGGAGCAGATTCCGTTGTCGTTGGCGCAGCAGCGGATGTGGTTCCTCAACCAGTTCGACACCGCCTCCGCGGTCAACAACATCCCGGTGGCCGTGCGGCTGACCGGCGAACTGGACGTCACCGCACTGCAACTAGCCGTCACGGACGTGATCGCCAGGCACGAGACCCTGCGCACCGTCTACCCCGAGCAGAACGGCGCGGCGCATCAGGTGATCGTGCCCGCGGAGCGGGCCGCGCCGGACCTGACGCCGGAACCGGTTGCCGCCGAGGACATCCGGCATCGGATCGTCGAGGTGGTCTCCGCCGGATTCGACGTGACCACCGAGGTTCCGTTGCGGGCCAAGCTGTTCCGAGTGACGGATGCGGTCGGCGGGGCGGGGGCCGACACAGCGTACGTCCTGGTGTTCGTCGCGCACCACATCAGCGCGGATGGCTGGTCGATGGGCCCGCTGACCCGCGACGTGATGCTCGCCTACGCGGCCCGCTCGGCCGGTGTGGAACCGGGCTGGGCGCCGCTGCCGATCCAGTACGCGGACTTCAGCCTCTGGCAGCGCGACGTGCTCGGCTCCGAGACCGACCCGGAGAGCCTGATCTCGCAGCAGGCCGAATACTGGCGCGCCGCACTGGCCGGTCTGCCCGACGAGCTCAACTTGCCTTCCGACCGGCCTCGTCCGACCACCCAGTCGTTCGCCGGTGGACGCGTGGTGTTCCCGATCGAGGGCGAGTTGCATCGCATGCTCACCGAGATCGCCAGGGAGCAGAACGCGACGCTGTTCATGGTCGTGCACGCCGCGCTCGCGCTGTTCCTCGCGCGCATGTCCGGCACCGACGACATCGCCATCGGCACCCCCATCGCGGGTCGCGGCGAAGCCGAACTCGACGACGTGATCGGCATGTTCGTCAACACCCTGGTGCTGCGCTCGAACGTGGACGGCGACCTCACCTTCGACCAGTTCCTGGCCAGGACCAAGGACGCCGACCTGCAGGCGTTCGCGCACGCGGACCTGCCGTTCGAGCGGCTGGTGGAACTGCTCAACCCGGAACGCTCCACCGCGCGGCATCCGCTGTTCCAGGTGGCGCTGTCGTTCGAGAACCTGCCCGAGAGCAGCTTCGAACTGCCCGGACTGCATGTCGGGGCGGTCGATTTCGACGTCGACACGGCCAAGTTCGATCTGTCGCTGACCATCCGCGAGGCTGGGGAGAACCCCGACGACGCGGGCATGTACGCGGAGTTCTCCTTCGCACGCGACCTCTTCGACGACGAGACCGTGCGGATCTTCGCCGAGCGCTTCACCAGGCTGATCACCGCGATCGTCACCGACCGGGAGACCCCGATCGGTGATCTGCCGCTGCTGGACCCCGCCGAGTACCACCTGCTCACGCACGTGCACGGCGAGGATGTCATGGCCACCGGCCTGCTGCCGGACCTGCTCCAGCGTGGCGCGCGGCTGGACCCGGAGCAGATCGCGGTGCGCTACCAGGGGCGGTCCATCACCTACCGCGAACTCGACGAGTACTCCTCCCGCCTGGCGCGGGTGCTCATCGCGCGCGGTGTCGGTCCGGAGCGCATCGTGGCGCTGTCGTTCCCGCGTTCCTACGAGATGGTCGCCGCGTTCTGGGCGGTCGCGAAGGCCGGCGGCGCGCACGTGCCGATCGACCCGACCTACCCCGAAGACCGCATGCGGCACATGGTCAACGACTCCGGCGCGGTCATCGGCATCACCGCGAGCGAGTACGTGGACCGGCTGCCGCGCGACGTCGAGTGGCTGCGGATGGACGACCCCGAGTTCGGTTCGCTCGTCGAAAGCCAGTCCGCCGCGCCGGTCACGGACGCGGACCGGATCTCCTCGCTGGCCATGCGGCACCCGGTGTACGTCATCTACACCTCGGGTTCGACCGGTATGCCCAAGGGCGTCACCGTGACCCACGCGGGCATGGGCGGCCTGGTCGGCGTCGCGACCGACCTGTACCAGCTCGAGTCGCACCACCGGTTCCTGCATATCTGCTCGCCCAGCTTCGATCCGTCGGTGCTGGAATGGCTGTGCGCCGCGTACACCGGCGCCACGCTGGTGGTCGTGCCGTCGACCATCATCGGCGGCCCGGATCTGGCCGAGCTGCTGCGCACCGAGCGGGTGACGCACACGATCATCACCCCCGCCGTGCTGGGCACGGTCGACGCCGAAGGGATGGAGGCGCTCGAGGTGGCCTCCGTCGGTGGTGACGTCACCACGCCGGAACTGCTGGCCAAGTGGTGGCCGGGCCGCAAGTACTTCAACGCCTACGGTCCGACCGAGACGACGATCATCTCGTCGTACGCCGCCCTCACCCCGGGCAGGCACATCACGATCGGCCGTCCGGTGCGGGGTATGTCGGCCTTGGTGCTGGACCACCGCCTCAACCCGGTGCCGCCCGGCGTCGCGGGCGAGCTGTACTTGGCCGGTGGCGCGCTGGCACGCGGCTACCACAACCGCCCCGACCTCACCGCGGAACGATTCGTCGCCAACCCGTGGAGCAACGAGGGCGCGCGGATGTACCGCACCGGTGACGTGGTGCGCTGGTTCGCCGAACCCGGTGAGCGGGCGGGCAACGCCGCGCTCCCTTCGGTGCGCTGGGAGCTGGACTACGTCGGCCGCTCGGACTTCCAGGTGAAGATCCGCGGCTTCCGCATCGAACTGGGTGAGATCGACACCGTGCTCGGCAGGCACGAGGACGTCGAGTACGCGATCACGCTCGGCCGCCAGACCGCGGCGGGCGCGACGATTCTCGTGTCCTACGTGCTGGCCACGCCGGGCCGCGAGATCGACACCGCAAGGCTGACCGAGTACGCCTCTCGCAGTCTGCCGCCGCACATGGTGCCGACGGCGATCGTGGTGATCGATGAGATCCCGCTGACCCCGGTCGGCAAGCTGGACCGCAAGGCGCTGCCCGAACCGGAGCTGGCCCCGCGCGAGTTCCGCGCACCGGCCAACGAGATCGAGTCCGTCATCGCCGAGGTGTTCGCCGAAGTGCTCGGCGTCGAGCAGATCGGTTTGGACGACTCGTTCTTCGCGCTCGGCGGCGACAGCATCCTGTCCATCCAGCTGGTCTCGCGGGCCAAAGCGCGCGGCGTTGTGTTCACCCCGCGTGACGTGTTCGAGCGGCGCAGCGTGGCTTCGCTGGCCGAGATCGCCACGTTCGGCGCCGGTGCCGAACAGGTGAGGCTGGAGGAACTGCCCGGCGGCGGTGTCGGCGAGATCCCGCTGACCCCGATCATGCGGCAGATCCTCGCGAGCGGCTCGTCCTACCAGCGGTTCTCGCAGACCATGGCGCTGCGGTTGCCCGAGGGCATCGAGCGGGAAACCCTGGTCGGCACCATCGCGGCGGTCTTCGACCACCACGATGTGCTCCGGTCGCGGTTGCGCCGCACCGGCACGGACTGGAGGTTCGAGGCGCTGCCGCGGGGCGCGGTGAACGTCGACGCCCTGGTGCACCGGGTCGAGTTGGCCGCCGACACCAACGAGGCGGAGCTGGCGAGGGTCGGCACCGAGGTGTTGGACGCGGCGATGGGCAGGCTCGATCCGGCGAATGCCGCTATGGCGCAGTTCGTCTGGTTCGCCTTCGCGGCGGGAGCGACGGGCCGGGAGGCGGCAGCTGGCGTAACCACGGAGGGACCCGCGGACGCCGCCATCGGACACAGCGGTGAGCGCCGCGATGTGCTGTTGATCGTCGCGCACCACTTCGTGGTCGACGGCGTGTCCTGGCGCATCCTGATCCCGGACTTCGCGGTGGCCTGGTCGCAGCTGGTCGCGGGTCAGGCGGTGGCGTTGCCCGCGAACGGCACCTCGATGCGGCGGTGGGCGCACAGCCTGGTCGAGGCGGCCGGCGCGCCGGAACGGGTCGCGGAACTGCCGTTCTGGCAGCAGGTTTCGGCCACGCCGGATCCGTTGCTCGGCTCCCGCGCGTTCGATCCGGCCGTCGACACGTTCGCGACCGTCGAGCGGGTCGAGGTCACGGTGCCCGCCGAGGTCACCGACGCCGTGCTCACCGCCATCCCCGGCCTCTACCGCGGCGGCGTGAACGACGGCCTGCTGTCGGCGCTGGCCATGGCGGTCGCCCGCTGGCGCGGTGACGGCGCGGCGGGAGCGACGGGCCCGGAGGAGGCAGCCGGCGTAACCACGCAGGGCCCCGCGGACGCCGCCATCGAGCACAGCGCGGTGCTGATCAAGCTGGAAGGCCACGGCCGCGAAGAGGACGTGGTGCCCGGTGCGGACCTGTCCCGCACGGTCGGCTGGTTCACCTCCGCCTACCCGGTCCGGCTCGACCTGGCCGGTGCGGACGTCGCCGACGCCTTCGCCGGTGGCGCCGCGCTGGGCGAGGTCGTGAAGTCGATCAAGGAGCAGTTGCTCGCGGTGCCCGACAAGGGCGTCGGCTACGGCCTGCTGCGGCAGCTGAATCCCGAGACGGCGTCGAGCCTCGGCAACCCCGGTCAGATCAGCTTCAACTACCTGGGCCGGATGTCGGCCGGGGAGATCCCCGAGCAGCTCGCCGAGATCGGCTGGGTGCCGGTGGCCGACCTGGGCCAGCTGGATGTCGACATGGACCTCGACATGCCCGCCAACGCGACGATCGACATCAACGCGATCGTCACCGACGGCGCTGACGGCCCGCAGCTGGGCGCGTCGTTCGCCTTCCCGACCGGTCTGCTGACCACCGAGCGGGTCCAGGAGTTCGCCGACCTCTGGGTCGAGGCGCTCACCGTGCTGGCCACGCACGCGCGGCGGTCGGACGCGGGCGGCTTCACGCCATCGGACATGCCGCTGGTGCGGGTGGGGCAGCACGACATCGAACTGTGGGAACGGACCTACCCGGCGCTGACCGAGGTGTGGCCGCTCTCGCCGCTGCAGTCGGGTCTGCTGTTCCATGCGCTGATGACCCAGTCCACCGTGGACGTGTACACCATGCAGGCCGTGGTGGACCTGGGCGGCACGCTGGACGTGGCGCGGCTGCGGGCTGCGGCCCAATGCATCATCGACCGGTACCCGAACCTGCGCACCGCGTTCGTCACCGACTCCGACGGGCAGGCCGTTCAGGTGGTGCTCGATCGGGTCGAAGCGCCGTGGCGCGAGGTGGATCTCACCGAGCTGCCCGTCGAGCAGCGGAAAGCGGAACTGAAGCGTCAGGTCGCGGTGGAGCGGGCGACGCACTTCGATATGGCCACGCCGCCGCTGATGCGGTTCACGCTGTTCCGCAGTGACGCCGAGCAGTGGCACCTGGCCATCACCACCCACCACATCCTGCTGGACGGCTGGTCGATGCCGCTGCTCATGCGGGACCTGCTGGTGCTGTACGCGGTGCACGGCGATCAGACCGCGCTGCCGCGGGTGGCCTCCTACCGCAACTTCCTCGGCTGGCTGGCCGGGCGCGACCGGGACGCTTCGCTGCGGGCCTGGGCGACGGCGCTGGACGGCGTCACCGAGCCCACTCAGCTCGCGCCGCAGGCACGCGGCACGGAGGACTACGAGATCGGGACGCTGACCACCGAACTCGACGCGGACCGCACCCGCAGGCTCACCAAGCACGCCGCCGAACTCGGCGTCACGGTGAACACGCTGGTGCAGGCGTCCTGGGGCATCCTGCTCGGACGTCTCACCGGCCGCGGCGACGTGGTGTTCGGCGCGACGGTGTCCGGCCGTCCGGCCGAGCTGCCCGGCGTGGAGTCGATGGTGGGTCTGTTCATCAACACGCTGCCGGTGCGGCTGCGGATCGATGACCGCCAGACCATCGGCGAGCTGCTGGAGCGGCTGCAGCACGAGCAGGCCGATCTGCTCGAGCACCACTATGTGGGACTCACCGACATCCAGCGGGTGGCGGGCACCGGGTCGCTGTTCGACACGCTGATGGTGTTCGAGTCGTATCCGATGGACAAGGAAGCGATTTCGGCCGCCAGCTCGATCGACGGCATGTCGGTGACCGGTGTCGGCGTCAACGACGCCACGCACTACCCGATGACGCTGCTGGTGATGGCGGAGTCCACCATCGAGCTGACCCTGCGGTACCTGGGTAGCCGGTTCACCGCCGAAGAGGTGCAGATCCTGGCCCAGCGCCTGGTCCGGGTGCTGGAGGCGCTGCTCGGCGACCCGGACGCCCTGGTCGGCGACATCGACATCCTGGACGCGGACGAGCGTGCCCGGCTGCTGGTCGAATCCGGCATCACGGCAACGACTTCCGCGCCCGAGCCGGTCGGCCGGGTCGGTGCGCACACGGTGGCCAAGGTGCTCGCCGAGGTCGTCGAGGAGGACCCGGAGGCGCCCGCCCTGCTGGACGGTGACGACGAGATCGCCTACCACGTGCTGGATCGGCGTTCCTCGCAGCTGGCCCGAGTGCTCATCGATCGCGGTGCCGGACCGGGCGACATCGTCGCGGTGACGCTGCCACGCTCGGTGGACGCGGTGGTCGCGGCGTGGGCGGTGCAGAAAGCCGGTGCCGCCTGCCTGTTCGCCGGCGACCTCGCACCGGAGGAACTCGCGACCGCGGGCACCGGATTCGGGATCACCCTGCAACCGGTGTCCGACAGCGAAATCCGCTGGGTGGCACTCGACGACCCACAAGTGCAGCAGGATCTCGCAGCGGCCCCGTCGCACCCGGTGTCCTACGCCGACCGAGTACGCCCGCTCGGCGAAGAACACCCGGCGTTCGTCATCACCACGGCAAACGAGGTCGTCGCGCTCTCCCAGTCCGACGCGCTGGCCCGGGCCGAACAGGTACGCGAAGAGTGCGAGATCACCTACGAGTCGACCACGTACACCACCGCCACCTCGGGCCGCCCGGCCGTACTGGAGTTCCTGGCCTCCGCCACCGCGGGCGCCCTCTCGGTCCTCCCGACCGGCGACCTGAACGCGGACCTCACCGAAGCCGAGGTCACCCACTGGTTCGTCGCACCGGGCGAGCCGACAGACCTGGCCGACGACGAGATCACGATCGTCGTCGTGGAGTAGGGATACGTGAGTTCCGCCGATGAAGGGCACCGATCCGTGCCCTTCATCGGGGGGTTCGTTTCGGTGCGTCGGATAGACTCGAACGGAATCGGCGGCGATCTTCCGCCATCTTTTTGACGAGGTTGGAGGTGGTTTCATGGCTATGCCAATTCCTCGTGCCGACAGCTGGACGGCTGCCGACCTCGACCACATGCCCGAAGACGGATTGCGTTACGAGGTGTTGAATGGTCAGCTCGTCGTGAATGCCGCGCCGAAGCCTCGGCATCAGTTGCTGATCAGATGGCTGGGGCGTGCCCTCGACGCGGTGTTGCCGCCAGATCGTCTGGTGCTGGAAGGCGTCGGGGTGCTGATCGGTGACGACGAGCCGATTCCCGATCTCATGGTGGTGGCCGATTCGATCGAATTGGATGCCAGGGGAGTTCCTGCTCATCAGGTAGAACTCGTGGTAGAGGTGGTGTCCAAATCTACGACGTTGCAAGACCGCATGGTCAAACCTGTGGTCTATGCAGAGGCGGGTATTCCGAACTACTGGCGGTTCGAGCCCAATCCGTTCAAAGGGCAGCTGCCGGGCGAATCTCTTCCCGTTCTGTTCGCACACGAACTCGGGGGCGACCGCACCTACGAGCTGACGCACAGGGTGCCCGCTGGTAATGCGGTCACCCTGCGCAGTCCTTTCGAATTCACCATCGATCCCGGATCGCTGTTGCCCTGATTGCTGTGAACAGGTTTCGCTGACACACCTCAGAGCGGGACGGCGTGTTCCTCGGCGAAGACCTTGCGGCAGACCGGGGCGCAGAAGGCGTAGTCGGTGCCGTCGTGGGTGAGGGTGAAGCGGGCGGTGGACAGTTCGACGGTCATGCCGCAGATCGGGTCGATGGCGTGGCCCTCGGGGGCGTCGGGGTGGTCGCCGGTGGCGCGGTAGTCCGCGGTCATCAGCTTGGTGATCTCGGTGATGGTGAGCGTCCGGCCGAAGGCGCCGAGGTTGTGTTCGCGCAGGCCGACGATCTGCACTACGCAGTGTGGGTCGCGGGTCAGTCGGTGCTGGTCGGTTTCGGTCTCGGCGATGGCCTTGGTGATCAAGGGGATCACGTGGTCGCCGAAATCGCCGTTGTTGGCCCATGCTCCGGGGACGGTCAGTCGCACCAGATAGCGCGGCGCGCTGACCTGGTCCGGTCCGCCGGTCGCCCAAGCGTCGGGGACGCGCACCAGAACATGGGTCAGCTCACGGGCTTTCGCCAGCACCGATTCCGGGGCGCCGGGTTCGGTGGTCAGATCGCGCAGAATGCGTTCGGCGAGGGCTCTTTTGTGGTCGGCGGTCAGCGTGTGGTCGGAGACGAACAATTCGACGGTCATCATGGGCGTGCTTCTTTCGTGCGGATCAGGGTGGTCAGCACGACGAGCAGGAAAGCCACCACGGCGCAGGCGGTGCGCGTGAAGTGGAATGCCTCCCAGCGGCTGAGGATTTCGGCGTAGTCGGCAGGTGGGCCGCTGACGGCCCACACCTTGATGTCCTGGTTGATCGGGACGTTCCCCAGGCGGGTGATCAGGAACGCCGCGACCGCGAGCACGGCCGCGCCGGCCGCGAGCAGGCGTGGCCGTCCGGTGGTGCGGACGGCGAGCATCAGCGTGCTGAGGATGGTCAGACCCATCAGCGATTGCATGACCAGGCCGTTCACGCTCATGAGTGCCGTGTGGAAGGTGAAGCGCACCTCCAGCGGCACCCGGCGGAAGGCGTACAGGACGTTGACCGCGCCATACCCGAATGCACCGGCAAGCAGTCCACCGAAGAGCAACGCGAATCCCCGTGCCAGAAGTGGCCTTTCGACGATACTCACGCGCGGCGCTCCACCATCGGTGCGAGCGCCAGCAATTCGTCTACCGACCATTGGTCATAGACATGTGTGCCGAGCTTCGCGGCGAGGACACGTCCGTCGGGACCGATCAGGAAGTCGGCGGGCAATCCGAGGCTTCCGCCCTCGGGCTTGGTGGGCGGGGCGGCCTGCCTGCCGCGAAGCGCCGCCCACGCAGCGTGGGCCACGCCGCGCAAGATTGCGGGCCAGCCGCGCGGGTCGAGCAGCGCGCGGGGCGAGGTCTCGACGCCGAACTCGCGGTAAAGCTTGCGGCTCGGATCGGCCATCACATCGAGCGGCAGCTCGGCGGTGTATTTGCGCAATTCCTCGGCGCTGGAATGGAAGACGACCACCTCGCGGATGTTCGCCGCAGCGATCTCCTGCCCGCGGGCGACGATCGAGCGTAGGTGCAAGTTGCACACCGGGCATCCGGCGAATCGGCGGAATTGCAGGTGGATCAGGCAATCCGGGTCCGGTACCTGGACGTGCGCGCCGGAGACGGTGACCAGAGTTCGGTCGGGGACTGCGGTCGGTAGCGACATCGAAGCTCCTCTCGTAGGTGTACCTCGTACGCCTACGACCAGTATGCGCGTAGCTTGTACGCTGTCAACCCGTGCCCCGTCCTCGCTCGCTGACCACCGCCGATCTCGCCTCGGCGGCCCTGGCCGTGCTCGACCGCGACGGCTTGCCCGCGCTCACCATGCGCGCGGTGGCCAAGGAACTCGGCGTGGCCACCATGGCGCTGTACCGCTACGTCCGCGACCGCGACGAACTCGAGGTGCTGGTAGTGGATCAGGTGTTCGCCTCCATCGACACGACGCTGCCCGCCGGAATCGACTGGAAGGAACGCGCGACGCTGCTGCTCGAACACATCCGAGCCGGATTCGCCGCCCATCCGGCGGCCGTGCCGCTGGTGCTGCGGCATCGGCAGTCCTCGGTCGAATCACTGCGCGTGATGGAAGCGATGCTCGCTGTGCTCACCGAGGGTGGTTTCACCGGACGCGCACGCGTGATCGCCCAGCGCACGCTGGTCGCCTTCTTGATCGGCTACTTGCAGAACCAGCACCACGCACCGCTGCCCGGGCGGGGGACTATCGCGATGGCCGAGCTGTCGCCTGAGGATTATCCGCATCTGGCGCAGACCGCGGGCCGGGCCAAGGGCATGTCGGCCGACGACGAGTTCCGCGGCGGTGTCGAGATCGTGCTGCGTGGCCTGAGACGGTGAGCGCTGCGCGGACCTCAACCGAAAAGCGCTGCGACGTCCACGCTTTCGGCCATCGCGCGAGCGCCCGCGTCATTGAGGTGCATGCCATCCCCGCTGTCGAATCCGGGGCGAATGAAATCGGCTCGCTCCGGGTCTTCGACCGCGCGCGCCACGTCGAACACCGAGTCGAAAACGTCGGAGCGACGTAGCCATTCGTTCACGCGACGCCGGGTCGGCAGCGTCTCGGCGACGGTAACCCCCTCGTAAATGCAGCCGGCGAAAGGCCCGATCGTCGCGGCGTGAATGGTGAGACCGGCCGCGTGGGCGCGGTGCGCGAGCGCGTTGAAGCCCGCGATCAGTTCGTCGGCTGTAGCGGGCGGCTGGTCCGCCAGGCCGCCGAGGATGAGGTCGTTGATGCCGAAGTTCACCAGGACGCTCGTGACGCCCGGTACGGTGAGCGCGTCGCGATCGAAGCGCTCCAGGCCCGGATCGCCGATCTCCCTGGTCAGCAGCCGATTTCCCGAGATGCCCTGGTTGACCACCCAGCCGCGGTCCAGCCGCGCGTCGAGAAAGTCCACCGAGCGGCGATTGGCGCCGACGGTGGTGCCGGCGCCTTCGAACCAGGAATCGCCGAAGGCGACCGCTACCGGCGTTCCCGCGGGCGCGAGCACGTCGACGCCGACGACGTAGAATCGTGCGGGCACCTCCTCGGCGGTGGCAAGTACGGCGTCCGATGCGACGTTTCCGGCTGCGACGTAGGCGATTTCGCCGGGCTCCTGGGAGAAGGTCGCGAGACCTGTCGGGCCGGGCAGGTACAGGCTCAACGCCAGCTCCGCGCCCGCCGACGCGGTGAATTCGACCGGATCGCTGACGACCTCGCCACCCGGCGGGACGACCACTCGCTCGGCGTCGTCGAAGCGCAGCGCGGTGTCCGTCTCGGCGACGATCTCGCTGCCTGTCTTGCGCATCGCCACCCGGGCCGCGTCGATGACCAGCGGAGTCTTCCCGTAGCGGTTGGTCAGCCTGATCCGCAACTGCGCACCGCCGCCCGCCAAGCGCAGCACTTGTCGCACGGTCTGGTCGGTGAACGCGCGCGACTCCGCGAGTTTGATCTGCTCGTCCGGACTGATCACCCCGGAGCGGAAACCGGCGATCCAGGCGTTCGGCGACATGGGAACCTCCATTAGTTGCTGCGAGGAATAATGCGTACGCATATTTCTATGACGATTTGTTCCTCGTGTCAACTATCCTCGCGTCAAACATTCCGAGTAGTCTGCCCGGCATGGACGCGATCGAACTGTTCGAGGATCCACGCCTGACCACCATGGGCCTGCTGTTCGAGGCGCACGCCGGAGTGGTGGCCAAGCTGGAACCGGTCTGGAAGGCACACCGGTTGTCCGGGTTGGACTTGAACGCGCTGATGCGGTTGAGCCGTTCGCCGGGGCGGCGGTTGCGCATGTCGGCGCTGGCGGTGCAGACCTCACTGTCCACCAGTGGCGTCACCCGATTGGTCGATCGGCTGGCGGGTGCGGGTCTGGTCGAACGCGAGCTTGATCCAGACGACCGGCGCAGCGCCTATGCAGTGCTCACCGAGGCGGGTGCGGCACGGCTCGCGCAGGTGCTACCGGACTACCTCGCCGCCATCGATCGCTGGTTCGTCGGACTGATGACGCCCGTGCAGCTGGAGGCATTGGTCGAGGCGCTGCGGATCGTTCGTGACGTGTCCAATCCGGAGGCTACGTTCGGCGTGGGCTGAGCGTCAGTCCTCGGCCGTGGTGAGCAACCGCTCCAAGCCGTCGAGGATCAGCTCGAGGCCGAAGGAGAAATCGGCGATTCCCGTGTGCTTCCCGTCGATCACCAGCTGGGCCAGTGCGTTCATGTGGGGAAACTGGTCGGCCGGGATGCGCGGAAGGAATTCGTCTGCGGCGGAGGCGTACTCGGACGGCTCCAGCGGGAAGTTCAACTCCTGCAAGGTGAAACCGTAAAGGTGGCTGTCCAGCGCGTTCCACGCGCGATCGGCCTGTGGTAGGGAGAATCCCGCCGCGAGCAGGCACCCCACCGTGGCATCGACGTAGCGCAGCATGGCGGGGCCGACATTGATCCTGGTACCGATCAGGCCGGTTGCCCAGGGATGACGCAGCAGCACCTCGTGAGCGGAGGCCGCCCTGGCGCGCAGGGCGGCCCTCCAGTCGCCGCCGATCTCGGGCAGCGCCATCTCCGCGACCACCAGATCGGCGATGCCGTCGAGCAGGTCGTCCTTGTTCGCTACGTGGTTGTACAGCGACATCGCCTCGACGCCGAGCGTCTGCGCCAACTTCCGCATGGACAGCGCGGCAAGGCCGTGCTCGTCGGCGAGCCGGACCGCGGCGCGCAACACCGCGTCCCTGGTCAATGTCGCGCGGGTCGCGCTGCTCTCGGGCATGGTTCCCAATCTTGACGTACTTACGGTGTAAGCGTACCGTCCTTGGTGACGTACTTACGCTGTAAGTATCCTGCGAAGACGAGGATCGCCATGTCCGAGGCCGACGGCCAGCAGTCCACTATCGACAACGGCACGATGACCGCCATCGCCGCGCCGCGGTACGGCTTCAGCGAGGTCCTCCGGACGGAGGTGGTGCCGCGGCCTGTCGCGGGCGACGGCGAGGTGTTGGTCCGGGTGCGTGCGGCGGCGGTATGCAGTGGCGACGTGCATCTTCTCACCGGCAAGCCCTACGCCATCCGGCTCGGCTTCGGCCTGCGACGGCCCAAATACCGGATCATCGGGCACGATCTCGCCGGTGACGTGGTGGCCATCGGTGCCGGTGCCACCGGGTTCGCCTGTGGGGAAGTGGTTTTCGGTGCGGTCGATTCGGGGGCATTCGCCGAATACGTCAGCGTGCCCGTTGAACGACTTGCGCACAGTCCCGTCGGTCTGACCGTGGAAGAGGCTGCGGCCCTGCCGGATTCGGGGATGACCGCGCTCCAAGGGCTGCGCGACGTCGGCGGATTGCGTGCCGGGCAGACGGTGCTGATCAATGGCGCCTCGGGTGGTGTCGGCACCAGCGCGGTGCAGATCGCGAAAGCGCTCGGTGCGGAGGTGACGGCCGTGTGCAGCACACGTCATGTCGAGACGCTGCGCTCGCTCGGGGCCGACCGGGTGATCGACTACACCACCGCGGATTTCACCCGTGACGAGCACCGCTACGACGTGCTGCTCGATTTGGTGGGGAATCGTTCGCTGACCGCCTGCAGGCGGGTGCTCGCCCCGAAAGGAGTCCTCGTCTCGTCGGCGGGCGCGCCCGGAGGAAATTGGTTCGGGCCTGTGGTGTGGGTCGCCAAGGTGGTGCTGACCGGCCTGGTGGTCAGCCAGACGATGCGTCCGCTGTTGATGCGCCCACGGCAGGCGGACCTGGAGTTCCTGGCCGGACTGGCCGTGGACGGAAAACTGCACCCGGTGATCGAGCGGCGCTACCCGCTCGCCGAGGCGGCCGCGGCGGTGGGCCACGTCCTCGAGGGACACGCTCAGGGCAAGACGGTAATCGTTGTGTGAACCCGCCGTCGCCGCCGTTTCGGCCTGAACGGGTCAGTCGACCGCCACGCCGAGGCGTGCCGCGAGCGTGCGGATGTGCGCGACGAGTTCTGGGGGTTCGTGCACCCGGAACGGGAAGCCGAAGGTGGCGACATAGATCGCCAGCTCGTCGAGCGAGTTGGCTCCGGTTCGGAGCAAACAGCTTTCGGTGTCCAGCGCCTCGATCACCCCGACGGTCGGGGCGATGCGTTCGGCGGCGACTTCGGCGGGGACGCCCAGGGTGATCCGGGCGGTATAGCGGTACGGCGCGGTGGTGACGCCGCGCGAGAGATACCCGGACAGGTCGGTGTCGGGCGCCTCGCGTGGTGTGAAGCGTGGGCCCGTCGGCATGCGGGGATGCATGCGGTCGACGCGATAGGTGCGCCAGTCGTCGCGGTCGATGTCCCAGCCGATGAGGTACCAGCGACGGCCGGTGTGGGCCAGCCGATGCGGCTCGGTGGTGCGCAGCGACGCGACGCCGTCGTGACCGCGGTAGTCGAAGCGCAGGCGGTGGCTGTCGCGGATGGCGCCCGCCACGGTGGTGAGGGTATCGGGGTCGACGGTGGGGCCGCCCGAGGGCACCGTGACCGTCGCCGCTTGGAGCATGCCGACGCGGTAGCGCAGCCGCGACGGCAGCACCTGTTCGAGCTTGGCGAGCGCCCGCAGGGAACTGTCCTCGATGCCCGCGATGGTGCCGCCCGCCGCGGTGCGCAGGCCGAGCGCCACGGCCACCGCCTCGTCGTCGTCCAGCAGCAGCGGCGGCAACTTCGCGCCCGCGCCGAGTCGGTACCCGGCCACGCCTGGTGTCGCATCCACCGGATAACCCAGGGTGCGCAGTTTGTCGATGTCGCGGCGGACGGTGCGCACGTCCACATCGAGCCGTTCGGCCAGTTCGGTGCCGGTCCAGTCGCGCGGCGTCTGCAAGAGGGTCAGCAGGCGAAGCAGTCGTGCCGAGGTTTCCAACATAGGAAGAGTTTGCCCGATTGCTAGGGCGGAAGCTGTCCTAGGTAGGTCATATCGTCGATGTCATGAGCAACGACATCCACCCGTTCCGCATCGACATTCCGCAGCAGCAGCTCGATGATCTGCGCTCCCGCCTCGACGCCACCCGCTGGCCCACCCCGCTGCCGGGTGACGGCTGGGACACCGGGACGCCGACCGCCTGGTTGCGCGAGCTGGCCGAATACTGGCGCACCGAATACGACTGGCGCGCAGCCGAAAAGCAGCTCAACGCCTACCCGCAGTACACGACCGACATCGATGGCCAGACCATCCACTTCCTGCACGTCCGCTCGCCCGAGGCCGACGCGCTGCCCCTACTGATGACGCACGGCTGGCCGGGCTCGGTCGTCGAATTCCTCGACCTGATCGGCCCGTTGACCGATCCGCGGGCGCACGGCGGTGATCCGGCCGACGCCTTCCATCTGGTCATCCCCTCGCTGCCCGGGTTCGGGTTCTCCGGACCGGTCGCCGAGACGGGCTGGACCATCGATCGAATCGCCGCGGCGTGGGACGAACTCATGCGCAGGCTGGGATATGAGCACTATGGCGTGCAGGGCGGTGACATCGGAGCGGCGGTGAGCCCGCAGGTCGGCCGCACGGCGCCGAGCCGGGTCGCCGGAGTGCACGTCAATGGCGGGCCCGGTCCCTTCCCGCCGCTGCCGCTCGCGGAGGAGGAGCTGGCGAGCCTGACCGACCTGGAACGCGATCGCATCGGGCGGATCGAGGCGTTCATGCAGGAGGAGTTCGGCTACATCGCCATCCAGTCCACCCGGCCGCAGACCCTCGCCTACGGGTTGGTGGATTCCCCGGTGGGACAGCTCGCCTGGATCATGGACAAGTTCCGGGAATGGACGCATCCCCGTGGTGTCGACCCGGACAAGATCATCGACCGGGATCGCTTGCTGACCAACGTGATGCTGTACTGGCTCACCGGAACCGCCGGGTCGGCGGCCTATGTCGGCTACGCCCAGGACACGCCGTGGGGCGAACCCGAGCAGAATTCCGGCGTGCCCACGGCGGCTCTGGTCTTCGCCCACGACATCGGCATCCGCCGCTACGCCGAGACCGAGAACACCATCACGCGCTGGAACGACGTCGACCGTGGCGGTCACTTCGCCGCCATGGAGGAACCCGCCCTGCTCACCGCGGACATTCGCGAGTTCTTCCGCGACCTGCGCTGAAAACCGGACTCGGTGGGCCTGTTCCGGCACGTCGCCGCGGAACAGGCCCACAATCGGAAAGCAGGACTGTGGGCTGTCAGGAGCGACCGCCATGTGCGAACCGATACCTCTTTCCCAGGACCATCGCGAGGATTTCTGGCGACGCTGCGGGTGGTCACCCGAGCTGTCCGACCGGGAACGCGACGAGATCGAGAGCGCCTGGGACGACGAATCGATCATCGCGGCCGAGCTTTTCGGTTGGTGACCGGAACAATCGGTTGGATCGTGAGCTCGCCCGCCGACCGCCAGGAGTTGCGTTCGGCGGCGAAGGCCTCTGCTTGCCTCGTGCGGAAGAGTTCGATGGATTCGGCCTTATCGGCGAGGAACGTTCGGTAGTCCGCCAGGCGGAACTCGCCGTCCTCGGCCCGCACCTGGACGTTGCCCGCGGCGAAGTCGGCGCGCAGGTCGAGGAGTTCTTCCGCCTCGACCGGATACCAGCGGATGCGATCGAAATACCGCAGCAGCCATGGTGTTTCAGCATCGGTGGCGGCGCGATCGGCTCCGGGCCGCAGCACGGACGTCGTCGTAGCGCGGTGATTCCACACCTGGGTGGTGCGGCCGACGAATTGATAGCCGCCCGGCCCTTCCATGCCGTAGACACACAGGTAGGCGCCGCCGATGCCGACCGCGTTCTCCGGCGTCCAGGTGCGGGCGGGGTTGTACTTCGTGGTGACCAACCGGTGCCGGGGATCGGTGGGGGTGGCGACCGGCGCGCCGAGGTAGACGTCGCCGAGTCCGAGCACCAGGTACTCGGCCCCGAACACGGTGTCGTACACGTCGTAGACCGTGTCCAAGCCGTTCATGCGACGAATGAACTCGATGTTCCACGGACACCACGGCGCGTCGGCGCGTACACCGTGCATATAGCGGATGATGGCCTCGCGCGTGGACGGGTCGTCCCAGGACAGCGGCAGGTGGACGACGCGGCTGGGCACCACGAGCCGGGCGGGCGGGGGGAGTTGTGTTTCGGCCTCGGCGAGCAGGTCGAGCAGCGCGGGCACCGGCAGGACGTGACGATCGACCCGGATCTGCAACGAGCGGATCCCCGGGGTCAGCTCGCTCACGCCCCGCACGCGAGCCGCCAGCAGGTGCTGGTGCAGGGCATGCACGCGGGCGCGCAGGCCGAGATCCAATGTCATAGCGCCGTACTCGACCAGCACTCCGTCGTCGCCCGCGCGGCGGTAGGTCACCGCGGTCTCGTCGTCCACGTCGGCGCGGCGCAGCACGCCGTCGTCACCGTCACCGCCCGCCGAGAGCACCGTCGGCCACGCGGCGCGGCGCGCGAGCCCCAACTCGCGGATCGAGGCGGCGCGGTCGCTGCGGACGAGCACGAAACGCACGGTGTCGCCGGGGGACAGCTGGCCGAGCTTCCAGCGGTCGGCCGCCACGACGGTGACCGGGCAGACGAAACCGCCCAGGCTCGGTCCGTCGGGGCCGAGCAGGATGGGAGTGTCGCCGGTGAAGTCCAGCGCGCCTACGGAATACGGCGTGTCGTGGATATTGGACGGGTGCAGTCCCGCTTCGCCGCCGTCGGCGCGGGCCCATTCCGGCTTCGGACCGATCAGTCGGACGCCGGTGCGATCGGAGTTGAAGTGCACCTCGTAATCGGTCCCGACGACGGTATCGAAGTCGTCGCGGGTGAAGAATTCCGGTGCGCCGTGCGGGCCTTCGGTGACCGCAAGCTCCCAGCGCCGGGTCAGCACGGGCTGTTCCTCCATCGAAACGGCCACCACGACCCGGCCGTGGTGGGTGCCAAGCGGAAGCGATTCACCGGCGCGCAGCGCCCCGCCGGTGCTGCCGCCGAACCGGCCGAGCGTGAACGTGGCGGCGCTGCCGAGGTATTCGGGCAACTGGATGCCGCCCGCGATCAGCAGGTAGCAGCGCATGCCCGGCCCGCGCACGGCACCAACGTCCAGCATGCCGCCCGCGGGCACCCGCACCGTGCGCCACTGTGGCACACGGACGCCGTCCACCGTCACGTCGGCCGGTGCGCCGGTGACGCAGATCCAGGTCGGCGCGGTGAACCGGAGCGCGGGACCGCCGAGGGTGCATTCCAGACCCGCGGCGCCCTCGTCGTTGCCGAGCGCTCGATTGCCCAGCCGGAACGACAGGTCGTCCATCGGTCCCGATGGCGGGACGCCGATGTGCCAGTACCCGGTCCGGCCGGGCCAGTCCTGCACGGTGGTCAGCATGCCGGGGCGGAGGACCTCCATCGTGTTCGGTTCCGCTGCGCCGGGGTGCGTTCCGGCGCCCGCCGATAGTTGGGCGACGGTCATCGCGACACCACCATGCGCACGGGTGTCGGGTCGAACCCATTGCACGGGTTGTTGATCTGTGGGCAGTTGGAAACCAGTACCAGCGTGTCGATCTCGGCGCGCAGAGTGACCTGCTTGCCGGGTGCGGACCGGCCGTCCACGATCCCCAACGTGCCGTCCGCCTCGACCGGAACGTTCATGAACCAGTTGATGTTCGACACCAGATCGCGTTTGCCGAGCCCCCAGCGCAACCCTTCCGCGAGAAAGTTCTCCACACAGGCGTGCTGGTGGCGGGTGTGGTGGCCGTAGCGCAGTGTGTTGGACTCCTGCGAGCAGGCGCCCGCGATGGTGTCATGGTTGCCGACCTCGTCGGCCACGACGGTCATCAGCGCCGTTCCCGCGTCGGTGCGCAGCACACTTCCGGTGGTGAGGAAGATGTTGCGCTGCGCGGTGACCGTGGCCTGCGCGCTGTAGCGCTCGGTGTAGTCGGCGGCCGAGTACAGCAGGCAGTCCACCGCCTGGTTGCCATGCAGATCGATGATCGACAAGTGGTCGCCCGCACGGACTACGGCAGACCACGGAGAGCGGGCCGGGACGGTTTCGTCGAGCACGACGGTGCGAGCCGTGGTCATGCGGTTGCCTCCAGAGTCAGTGCGGCCGTCCAAGCCTGTTCGGTGTTCTGCACGGCCCGCTGGTACTCCGGGTCGTCGTTGGCCGCCGCGGCGAGATCTTCCGGGGCGGCCCACGCGACGACATCGAGATCCGTCGCGGGCCGTTCGTCGAGCGGGTGCGCGGAGTTGGCGACGAGCACGGTGACCGGGAGGTGCACGAGCAGATCCACCGAGGCGCCCGGGGCGGCGCTGCCGGTGGCGGTGAGCGTTCCGTCCGGCTCGACCCGGATGCCACGGAAGAACGAGACCGTCGGCCCGATATCGCGTGGTTCGAGTCCTTGTTTGGCGCCGGCCAGGCGCAATTGTGCGCGGGCTCGGTCGGTCGGCCCGCAGAGCGCGTCGTGGTGGCCGGAGGTGTCGGCGAGCACGGTCGCCAGGATGCGTCCCTGGTCCGACAGCAGCGGGTGGCCGCCGCCCAGGTACGCCTGCCACGGCACCTTGACCGTGTCGGCGACGTTCAGGCGCTCCCACGGCGCGTCGGTGCGCAGCAGCAGGACATGCGCGCAGGCCGCGCCCGCCGGATCGGAGAGCCGGATGCGGGTGCCGCGGCCGAGCACGACGTTCGCGTAACCGTGCGCCGGAATACGCTGGTCAAAGGTGACTTTCGAGGACGGAACGGTCGAGGGCAGGTCGGGCGCTGCGATGGTCGCCGCCGTGGCTTGCGAGCGTGCGTGCGCCCGTGCGCCGGACGTGTCCGCGGTGCTTGTCACGGTTCTTTCCTTTCGTGCGCTGGTTGTGGTGGTTTCGTGGCCGATCGGGGGGCGATCACGTCTGGCGTCACAGCGCGGGCGCTATTCCTGTGGTCGACCCGGGTGCGGTGTTGCCAGGCATGCTCATCACCGCACCCGGTGTATCAGGCGGGTTGTGGTGCGGGCTCGGGGCTTTGGACACGGCGGCCGGCGCTGAGCACGGTGGTATGCACCAGCACACCCATTCCCAGCACTAGAAGCACGAAAAGTGGTGCGGCCCAGAGCATCCACCAGCCGCCGCCGTCCGGGGTGTAGACCTCCGGGCGCGGCCAGGCCAGGTTCACCACCATGGCGATGCCCCAGACCACGGCGAGCGCGTTGATCGGAATACCGAAGCGGCCCAGGCTGAACAGGCGCGCGTCGGTGCCCGGGTCGGGTAGCCCGGCGAACCGCCGCACCAGCAGCGGCACCGTCACCAGCAGATACGCCAGGTACAGCGTGACGATGCAGACGCTGGCCAGTGTCGCGAAGATGGCGGCGTTGCCGAGGTTCAGCAGCAGCAGGCCGATGCCGAGCACCCCGATGACGACGGCGGGCAGCGCCGGTGTGCCGTAGCGTGGATGCACCGCGGCCAGCCTGCGCGCGAACGGCAGTTTCCCGTCCCGTGCCATGGAGAACATCAGCCGCGAGCCCGCGGTCTGAATCGCCAATGTGCACACGGTGACCGCGACCGCGACGCAGCCCAGCAAGACCTTGCCCGCCGGGCTGTCCAGCTTGGTGGTGAGCACGTAGGCCAAGCCGTCGGTGGCCAGCGCGCCGTCGGACAGGCTCGGCGCGGCCATCAGCGCGCCAAGCAGCATCAGGCCGCCACCCAGCGCCGAAACCGACAACGCGGTGAGAATGGTGCGCGGTGCGACGCGGCGCGGGTTCTTCGTCTCCTCGGAAAGCTCACCCGCGGAATCGAATCCGACCATCACGTAGGCGGCCATCAGCCCCGAGACCAGGAACGCAGCCCAGTAGGGACCTGGCGCGGCCTGATCGGTGTGCAGCACCACGCCGGGGCCGCGCTCGGTGCTGGTGAAGAACAGCGCGATGATCGCCAGGACGCCGACGATCTCGACGGTGACGCCGATCGAGTTGATCCGCGCCATCAGGTCGATGCCGATCACGTTGATCACTGTGGTGAGCACGAGCAAGATGCTGCCGAGCACCACGGCGTTGGTCGCGCCGGACGGGGAAGTGAGCGCGGTGTCCGTGCCGACGAGCTGAAATCCGCTCCAGATCGAGGGGAGCACCACCTGTAGCGCGATCGCGGCCGCGGCGGCGGTGACGATCTGCGCGATGATCATCATCCAGCCCGCGAACCAGCCGACGATTTCCCCGCCGAGCCGCCGGGACCACTGGTAGATGCAGCCCGAAATCGGGTAGCGCGCGGCCAGTTCGGCGAAGTTCAGCGCGACGAGGAACTGTCCGGCGAAGACGATCGGCCAGGTCCAGAAGAAGGCGGCTCCGCCGAACGAATAGCCGAAGCCGAAGAACTGGAAGATGGTGGTGAGGATGGAGACGAACGAGAAGCCCGCCGCGAACGAAGCGTAGCGGCCGAGCTTTCGGTGCAAGACGGGCTGGTAGCCGAACTTGGCGAGGTCGGCGCTGTCGCCGCTGAGGTCGGAGGGCGGGGTCGGGGCGAGGGTGGTGGCCATGGGCGGTCCTTCGGCGTGCGGCCAATAACTATCAGACGACAGTTTTATGGTCGCGGTCGCGCTTTCGGTGACCTCCGTGTATCACTTCTGACACCCGCGGTAACTTCTGCGTTGCCGGTATTTCTATCAAGTGACAGAAAATGCACCGTGGTCCGTTGACAAACCGACCGGACGGCTACCACGCCGAAGTGCCTCTGCGGCTCCCTGCCAGAATGGCGGCGTGACGAACGTCGGTCCCGGCCGTCCGCGCGTCGCCCAGCGACGACGACGCGGGCAGACGCCGCGTGCCGAAATCCTGGACGCCGCAGGCGAACTGTTCACCACCAACGGCTACGCCAACACCTCCACCCGTGCCGTCGCCGACGCCGTCGGCATCCGGCAGGCCTCGCTGTATCACCACTTCGCGGCCAAAGACGACATCCTCGACGCGTTGCTCGCCGAAACCATCGCGATGCCGATCGAGCTGGCTGGACGCCTGCGCGAGGTACCCGACCCAGTGCAGGTCCGGCTGTACGCGCTGGCGCTGTTCGACGTGCGGCAGCTGTGCGCGTCGCGCTGGAACCTGGGGGCGCTGTACCTGCTGCCGGAGCTGCGCACCGAGCGGTTCGCCGCGTTCCGTCTGCGCCGCGACGAATTACGGAGGCACTACGAGACATTGGCCGCGCAGGTGCTGGCCGAAGGCGGGGCGGTGAGCACGCCGGGCGCGGAGCTGTTGCCGTTCCGGTTGGTGGAGACCGTGATCAGCATCCGTTCCGACGAGGGCGCCGCGCCCACCTACGCAGAGCAGACCATCCCGGGTGCTGTGCTGCGCACGCTCTGCTGGCCCGGCGACCTCGACACGATCCGGGCCGAGGCGGCCGACCTGCTGGATCGCCTGGCGCTGCCCACCGCCTGAGGGTCAGGACTTGCCTTCGCCCCGCACCCAGTTCAAGCCCCAGCCATAGACCTTGTCCACCTCGGCGACGCCCCAGCGCGGGCGGTTCGGCGGCGGCGGGACGAATCGGCCCTCGCGCCGCACCGCCAGGCCCGCGCCGGTGTTCTCGAGCAGAGCCAGCACCGCGTCCCGGGAGTTGTCCGCGCAGCCGTCCACGCTCAGCTCGATCGGCGGCGCGCCGACCGGGTACAGCGTCGCGGTCACCCGGATGCCGCGGAAGTCCGCGGCGCCGTCGTAAAGGGTGGCGAAGACCAGGATTCGGCGGAATTCAGCGGTGCGGTCTAGATTCACCTGGAGGTTCTCACCGGCGGCCGCGCCGGACCGGTCGTCGGCCTCCAGCCGGATGAAAGGCGCCCGGTCCAGCGCGCCGACGTCGCCGACCGGACGGATATCGCCCTTGCGACCGTCGACCAGTTCCCAGAAGCAGCACAGATCGAGATCCAGCGCATTCGTGACCGTGGCGGTCCAGTTCAGGTTGATCCGCAGGATGCCGGAGCCGACGCCCCACGCGGTCAGCGAGACCGAGGGATAGTGCTCTGTCAAAGAGATCTTGCTCGTGCCGACCCGCTGTTCGGTGGGCGCGGCGTACCCGAACTGCGCCGACCACTCCGCCGGTGCTGGGGCGGCATACTGGCCCGGCACATCGACGCCGGGTGGTGGCGCCTGGTGGCCCTGCGCGAGGTGCTGGCCGGGCGGTGCGTAACTACCTGGCATGGGCGGGTACTGGCCCGGCGGCGGCGCTTGGTGGCCTGGCGGTACGTACTGGCTCGATGGCGTTGGATAGTGACCAGTTGGCGCAACTGGCTGGCCTGGGGGCGTCGGGTACTGGCCGGGCGGGGGTGCGTATGGGCTTGGTGCCGGCGAGTATTGGCCTGCCGGCGACGAGACCTGGCCCGGCGGGATGTACCGGCCGGGCGGTGGCGTGGCATGGCCGTGCCATGCGGTCGCGCCGGACGGATCCGGCGCCGCCGACGATGGGTGTGCGGCGACCTGGCCCGGCTCCCGCGGAACCGGCGTCGTCGGCGGTGCTGCTGTGCCCCATTCGCCCGGACCGGCTGGCGCAGGTGCGGTCGGTGGCGGCGGAGCGGGTGCGTCGTCCACGGTGATGCCGTAGTCGGCGGCAAGCCCGGTCAAACCGGACGTGTAACCCTGTCCGACCGCGCGAAACTTCCACCCGCCCTGGCGCCGGTAGAGTTCGCCGAGCACGACCGCGGTTTCGGTCGTCGCGCCGACGTCGTCGAAACGCGCGATCTCCGCTCCGGTGCCCGGATCGACGATCCGCGCGAACAATCCGTCGAGCTGCCCGACGGTGCCGTCGTCGGTGGATGCCGCTATCACGATGCCGTCGATCTGCGGCTCCACTCGCGCCAGGTCCGCCGACAGCACATCCAGCAGGGTCGGGCCCGGCCGCTTGCCCTCGTGCCGGACCGCGCCGGAGGGGTGGGCGGGCTGGTTGTAGAAGACGAAATCGCTGTCGGATCGCACCTTTCCGGACACCACGAGCAGTGCGGAGGCATCGGCATCCGGCGTCCCCGTCGCGGCCCGCCAGCCCACCTCGATCCGGACGGCGGACACCGGCACCGGCACGTTGGCGCCCTTCAGCATCGACACATCTGTCAACGTAACCGAAACCGCCGCATCGCGTCCCGCACGCGGCGCGATCAATCCGCACCGACCGGCCCCCGACTGCGCCGCCCGAACGCGCGGCAAATGCACCGCTGGTCGATGTTGTCGCCACGGTGGCCATCGGCCTGCACCGTGCCCGGGACTCAGTGCGCCGGCGGTGCGATTTGCCAGTGCTCCTGCAACGCGCCCGCGATCTGCGGAAGCACGGTCACCGGAATCCGCTTGCGGCGCAAGATCGCCCGGATCTCCGTGACCTGATCGCGCTTGCGCAGGTCGTAGGCGCCCGCGACCGGGCGGACCACCGGCGGTATGGACAGCAGGACCAGCTCGCCGTGCGGTTCGTCACCGCCGGACAGGTCCAGCGCCAACGACCACCGGGCACGTTCGTCGAGGGTGAAGCGACCGGCCACCACTCGATCCCAGGAGATGCTGGACATCGTCCACGGCTTACGCCGGTAGATGGCGTAGTCGGTGAGCACCACGGCGTCCCTGGTGAACAGCGCCGCCAGCAGCGCGACGCCGACGACCGCACCGGCCAGCAATCCGGTGAACACCCGGTGCACGCCGAACGAGACGACGAACGAGCCGCAGACCGCCACGGTCGCCAGGATGCCGAGCACGCTGTAGAGCGCCGCGCGCTGCGTCGGGACCACACCTGCCCGCACCGTTGTCATCTCGTCTACCTGCCTCTGGTGCATTTCCGGCCTCACGGTACCGCCCCCGGGCGCCGGCGCACAGCCGGCGATTCCCACGTGTGACCGACCGGCAGCGCCGGCTCACACCGTCAGCGCGACCGCCGCCTCCGCGGTGTACACCAAGAACGTCAGGCTCTGCTGGAAATACAGCTGGACCGACGTGGCGTCGTGCGACAGATACCCGATGGACAGGTCCTGCCCGATGCGCAGATCGAAGTCCCCACCGCGGGTGGTGAGCACGATCGCGCCGGTGATGGCGGGCGCCCAGATGATCTCGCCTTCAGGGATCAGGCGTTCGATGTGGGTGCGGATCGGATGGCCGTGATCGGAGGTCTCGCTGACCGCGGTGTACAGGTCGGCGCTGAGCAGCACCGAGTACGGCCCGTCGACACCGGCCAGCCGCAGGGCGCTCAATGCCTGCGCGATCGCCTCCGGCACCTGCCGGGGGTCGCTGGGCACCGTGATCGCCTGGTTGGCGGAGCTGGCCCGGATGCCGGTGATGTGCGCGGCGGGATACCCCTCGAAGATCGCGCGATCCTCGGCGAAGGCGATCTTCTTCGCGGCGTCCTTCACGGGGTCGAGGTCGGTGTCCTCGGCGCCGCGCTCGACATTGTCGAGTTCCTCGCGGGAGAGGGCGAACGGCACCCGAAGTTCGACCAGCGGCGCGACCACACGCGTGCGGGCGAGCACGCCTTCGCCGGGAGCCTCGATCGCGGTGGTGTGCCCGGTGCCGACTTCGGAGTAGTCGGTGCCGTGCGGACCGGACAGGTCCACGACGCGGCGGCCGGCGATGTGCCGTTTGAACGTGCGCGCCGCCTCCTCCTCGATGGCCGTCCATGCCTCGGAAGTGATCGGCGCGAGTTCACGGTGGAGGTTGTTCATGACCTGGTGCTCCTTTTCAACGTGCCGATGCCGAGTGAACCCTCGCCCGCTAGCGCGTCGGTACCGGGCGGACCTGCCGGACCGGCGCCGTCCGTGCCGAGGGATACCGCGTGTTCCGCCGTGACCCACGGAGCCGGCGGCGGATCGTCGAGGAAATCGATGGTCGGGGCGAAGAACGAGGTTCCGGTCACGGCGGTGGAGAAATCCAGGATCCGGTCGTAAGCGGCCTCGTCGGTGCCGAGGAACATGCGGGTGAGCATGCGTTCGATGACGCTCGGGGTGGCCGCGTAGGCGATGTAATACGTGCCGAACTCGCCGTCACGCACGCTGCCGAACGGCATGTTGCCGCGCAGAATCTGGCGCTCGGTGCCGTCCGGATCGATCAGCGTGTTGACCGCGACGTGCGAGTCTGCGGGCTGGTCGGAGTCGGAGAGTTCGAAGTCGTCCAGCTTGGTGCGGCCGATCACGCGCTCCTGCTCCTCGACCGACAGCGCCCGCCAGTCCGCCAGCGGGTGGGTGTACTTCTGCACGGTCACGTAGCTACCGCCGGCGAACCGCGGGTCCTCCTCGCCGACCAGCGCGGCGGCGGCCGCGGCACGCCCTTCGGGGTTCTCGGTGCCGTCCACGAAGCCGAGCAGGTCGCGCTGCTCGAAGTAGCGGAAGCCGACGGTCTCGTCCACGATGGTCGCCGCGCCGGCGAGCCGGTCGGCGATGGCCATGGCCAGCTCGAAACAGGCGTCCTGCACTTGGGCCCTGAGGTGGAAGAGCAGGTCGCCCGGTGTCGCGGGCGCGGTGTGGCGCTGGCCGGTGAAGCCGGGAAACTCATGCAGCTCAGCGGGTTTGGGCCCGGCGAACAGCCGGTCCCACGCGGCGGAGCCGATCGACGTGACGCAGCTGAGGCCTGCGCCCGGCAGCCGGAAGCCCACCGAGCGGCGCAGACCGTTGATGTCGGCGAGCAGATCCCGCACCACTGCTTCGCCACCCTCGTCGATAGTGGCGACCAGGAAGATGGCGGCCGGTGTGAGCGGTTCGAGGATCGGCTGCGGCTCACCCATGATCGAACACACTAGTGCTCGACCCGCCCCACCGCCGAGCGGACCACGCGGGTCGCTACTACTTGGCTACGGTCAGCAGAAACGCGACGTCATCGACCGCCTTGACGCTGTGGCGCGCCTTGGGCACCACGATCAGGTCGCCCGCCGATCCCTTCCATTCGTTGGCGCCGCTGACCAGCGTCAGCGTGCCGCTGAGCACCAGCAGGGTGGCCTCGCCGTAGTTGTCGTGCTCGGCCAGGCTCTGCCCGGCTGTCAGGCCGACCACCGTTTGCCGCAGAGCATGCGTATGACCGCCGTAGATCGTTTGTGAACTGCGTCCGCTCGTGGCGGTGGCAGCCAACTTCAGTTGTTGGCGCGCGACCGCAGTCAGCGATTTCTTGTCCATGGACCGCCTTTCGCAGATCACCACAGCCGATGCCGGGCTGGTGGCATCGGCTCGAGGCGCTCGGACGGACGAAGTCCGGCCGCCGCATATCGAGGAGTATGCCCGAGACCGTCGCGGCGCGGGTCCGGTTTGACGGGCACCGTCGCTGTGCGGTGTGTTGCACCGGCAACTGACGTGGCTTTTCGCAGCCAGGTGCGGGGCTGTACCGCGGACATCGTCGGTTCGCCCGTTCAAGCTGATCGCGCGCGGGTGTAGTGCCGGATGCGGAAGCGCAGACCGGTGCTCGACGTGCGCCAGGGTTCCGGGTCGTCTGGCTCCCACTCGGAGCCGATCGGTGGCGCGTAGGCGTCGCCTTCGACCGTGGTGTCGATCTCGGTCACTCGGAGGGCGGTCGCGAATTCCATAGCGACCCGGTAGATCTCGCTTCCACCGGCGATCCATACGGTGCCGGAGCCACAGCTCTCCAGTGCCTCGGCTACCGACGCGGCGCGCTCGGCCCCCTCGGCCGCCCACTCGGGTTGCCTGGTCACCACGATGTTTCGGCGACCGGCCAGCGGCCGGAATCGCGGCGGTAGCGAATCCCAGGTCCGCCTGCCCATGACCACGGGATGACCCCATGTGACGTCCTTGAAGTTCGCCATGTCCTCGGGCAAGCGCCAGGGGATGGTGTTGCGCGACCCGATCACCCCGTCCAGGGTCTGCGCCCAGATCAGCCCGACCGTGCGGCTCATGACTCCGCCTCGCTGCCGCTCGGCTCCGTCATGCGCCGCGGCGCGCCGTGCCCTCGGTTCGCTCACACCGCCACCGGGGCCTTGATGGCCGGATGATGCTGGTAGCTGACCACTTCCACGTCCTCGTAGCGGTAGTCGAACAGCGTCGGCGCGGGACGCAGCCGCAGCGTGGGAAACGGGTAGGGGTCGCGGGTCAGCTGCTCGGTGACCTGGTCGGAGTGGTTGTCGTAGATGTGGCAGTCGCCGCCGGTCCAGATGAAATCACCGGGGGTCAGCTCGGTCTGCTGAGCGACCATGTGGGTCAACAGTGCGTAGCTGGCGATGTTGAACGGGACGCCGAGGAACAGGTCGGCGCTGCGCTGGTACAGCTGGCAGGACAGCTTGCCGTCGGCCACGTAGAACTGGAAGAACGCGTGGCACGGGGCCAGCGCCATCTTGTCCAGGTCGGCCACGTTCCACGCGGAGACGATGATGCGCCGGGAATCCGGGTTGGTGCGCAGGGTCTGCAGCACCTGGGCGATCTGATCGATGTGGGTGCCGTCCGGCGTCGGCCACGACCGCCACTGCACGCCGTAGACCGGCCCGAGCTCGCCGGCGGCGTCGGCCCATTCGTCCCAGATGGAGACGCCATGCTGGCGCAGCCAGCCGATATTGGAGTCGCCGCGCAGGAACCACAGCAACTCGTAGACGATCGACTTCAGGTGGACCTTCTTGGTGGTGACCAGGGGGAACCCGGCCGAGAGGTCGTAGCGAAGCTGATGGCCGAAGACGCTGCGGGTTCCGGTACCGGTCCGGTCGGCCTTCCTCGTGCCGGACGCGAGCACCAACCGCAGCAGGTCCTCGTACTGGGTATCGGGGGTGGAAGCCGGATCGAGCGCGTCAGGGGCCACGCCTGGCAACTCTAGTCGTCCTGGCAAGCTCGCCCGCATGCGCAAGCTCTACGTGATCGGCATCGGCGCCGGAGATCCCGATCAGGTCACCATGCAGGCGGTCAAGGCGATTCGGCAGGTCGACGTGTTCTTCGTGATCGGCAAGGGCGAGGCCAAGCGGGAACTGGTCGACGTGCGGACCGCGGTGCTGGACGAGCACATGGACCGGCCGTACCGGATCGTGCCGATCGTCGACCCGCCGCGCCACCGGACGCCCGCCGACTACGTGGACGTCGTCGAGGACTGGCACGATCGAAGGTCGGCGCTGCTGGAATCGGCCTTCGCCGAGGTCGACGGGGTGGGCGGCATCCTGGTCTGGGGTGATCCCGCGTTGTACGACAGCACGCTGCGGATGATCGAGCGGGTGCTCGCGCGTGGTGTGGCGCGCTTCGACTACGAGGTGATTCCGGGGATCACCAGCGCGCAGGCGTTGGCCGCACGTCATCGCATCGTGCTGCACGGAATCGGGGAACCGCTGCGCATCACCACCGGCCGCCGCCTGCGGGAGGAGGGACTCGGCGCCGAGAACGCGCTGGTGATGTTGGACGGCGACTGCTCGTTCACCGCGATATCGGGCGAGGACGTGCACATCTGGTGGGGCGCCTACCTCGGCATGCCGGACGAGACGCTGATCGAGGGCCCGCTGCCAGCGGTGCGGGACGAGATCGTCCGTGCCCGCGCCGAACTGCGTGACCGCAAGGGCTGGATCATGGACATCTATCTGCTGCGCCGCGGCGGGGGAGCGTCGTAAAGACGCCTGTGGTCGTGCTGCCCAGGTGAGTCGGCGCTCCATATATGTACCGGACAGTGCTGGGCGCGTTGGGTGCCGTACCCGGCTTACCTTCCGCAGTCGTGCCCGCACCTGCGGTCCCAGCTCAGTGGACCGGCTGTGGTTGCGTTGTTGATCGCAGAATATCGAAGGGAGTTCAATGGTGGCTGAGGGGAGTGATTCGAGCCGCCATTCGACTCCCCTCGATCAGCTGCCCGGGTGGGTACTCTGGAGCGCGTGCCTGAGCTACCCGAAGTGGAGGCGTTGGCGCAGTTCCTGCGGGAACATGCGGTCGGCGCGGTGGTCGGGCGCGTCGACGTGGCCGCTTTGAGCGCGGTCAAGACGTTCGAGCCCCCGGTGACGGCGTTGTCGGGGCGGGACGTTACCGGGGCAGGGCGCTGGGGCAAGTTCCTCGGCATGGAATGCGATGGACTGTGGCTGGTCACGCATCTGTCGCGGGGCGGGTGGCTGCGCTGGATCGATGAACCGAGCCCGACGCCGCCGAAGCCGGGCGGCAAGAGCCCGCTCGCGCTGCGGGTGCATTTCTTCACGCCGGAAGGGGCGACGCCGGCGTTCGACCTCACCGAGGCGGGCACGAAGAAGCGGCTCGCGGCGTACGTCGTGGAGGATCCCAAGGCAGTCCCAGGCATAGCGCGCCTCGGCCCCGACGCGCTGGAGGTCACCGAGGCGCAGTTCGCCGAGATCCTGCACGGCACTTCACAGCGGATCAAGACGGCGCTCGTCGACCAGGCGCTATTGGCGGGAATCGGCAACGCCTACTCCGACGAGATCCTGCACACCGCGCGGATCTCACCGTTCGCGAATACGAAGACGCTGCCCGACGACACGCTGGCCGAGCTGTACGCGGCCATGCGCGAAGTGCTCAGCGACGCGGTGCGCCGGTCGGTCGGCCAGGACGCCGCACGTCTGAAGGGCGAGAAGCGTTCCGGCATGCGGGTACACGCCCGCACCGGACTGGCCTGCCCGGTCTGCCGCGACACCGTCCGCGAGGTCTCCTACGCCGAGCGGTCCTTCCAGTACTGCGCCACCTGTCAGACCGGGGGCAAGGTGCTCGCGGACCGGCGGATGTCCCGGCTGCTGAAGTAGCGGCCGCCGGTCAGGTCAGTGTCGGTATCCGAACGCCTTGCCAGGCAAGTCTTTTCGCTTGGTCCGGGTCGTGTTCCACGTGGGTGGGATAGTCGATGATCAGGGTGGATCTGCGGGCTTCGGTGTAGGCGGGCCAGGAGGGTAGCGGAGCGCCGGTGTCGGCGAACGCGAGCCAGTTGTCCTGGAACTGATCGGTGACCGCCCGCAGCCCGCGCCGACCGCCCGCGGCGGTCAGCGCCCGGCCGAAGGGGGAGTCGCCCGCGCCGAAGACCGGGATGAGGTCAGTCGCATGTGTGGCGCCGAGACCCGCCAGATGCAGGACGCGCGGGGCGAAGTCGTAGCGGTAGGCGTAGGTGGGCGCATGCCTGCTGTGGCCTTCCGTGACGGTCAGGCAAGGCCGCCAGAAGGTGAAATCGCCGCCGGCGCGTACCGCGGCCTTCGGCTCCGGATAGCCGGGATACGCCGCGGCGATCCGGGATTCGGCGGCATCGCTGGAACGGGCCAGCGCGGCGCGCAGCCGCCCTGGCGTTGTGGGCAGTTCGTCGGCGTACTTGGCGAACAGCGTCCCTTCGTCCCGGTTCGTGCCGATGATCAGCGGCACCCGGTGGGCAGAGCCGTCGGCGATGGCGTCGATGGGGGCGCGCGGCAGGAAGTCACCGTCCACGACCGGACAGGCGGGGAAGACGCCCGGTTGTTCGCGCAGCACCCGATTGATGCTGCGGTCGACCGCGCGACGGATGTCGTTGGCGCCCGCCGTGCGCAACGCGGCGCCCGCGGTGTCCGGCGTGGCGCCCAGTGCCGTGACGCAGCGGCGGGCGAAGGCGCGGGCCTCCTCGGCGGTCATCGCCCAGTCGGCGGGCGGGCTCTGCGAAATGACGCGATGGAACAGGCCTTTCGCTGCCGGAGTGGCCATCAGGCTGAGCACCGCGTGCGCACCGGCCGACTCACCGAAGATCGTCACGTTGCCCGGATCGCCGCCGAAGGCCGCGATATTGGTGCGCACCCACTCCAGTGCGGCAATCTGGTCGCGCAGCCCTAGGTTCGTGTCGAACGGCTGCCCTGGCGTACCGAACTCGCTGAAGTCGACATAGCCGAACGCGCCGAGCCGATAGTTCAGCGACACCATGACCACATCGCCGCGCACAGCGAGCCGCGCACCGGAATACAGCGCCAGCGCGGAGGTGCCGATCAGGTAGCCGCCGCCGTGGAGGAAGACCAGCACCGGTCGCGGGCGCGCGGCGGGTGTCGCGGGCGCGGTGACATTCAGTGTCAGCGCGTCCTCACTGGTCGGCTGGTAGGCGCGCGGTCCGATCCGCGCCCCGGAGCGATGCTGCATCGCGGCGGAGGTGAACTCGGTGGCCGCCCGGACGCCGGACCACGGCTCGACCGGCTGCGGCGCGCGAAACCGCAAGTCTCCCAGCGGGGGAGACGCGTACGGTATGGATCGCCAGCGGGATACGCGGCGGCCACGATGACCGCGGACGACACCGTCGGCGGTCGCGATATCCGTTGTTGCCACCATCTTCCGATGGTAGCTACGCGCGCCGCGCCTCCAACAGCCGCAGCCAGAACTCGCTGACCGCCGGGAAGGCCGGCACCGCGTGCCAAAGACGGGACAGCGGCACTCCACCCACCACCGCGATGGTGGCGGCATGCAGTTGCTCGCCCACGTCGGGGCCGACGAACGTGGCGCCGAGCAAGGTGTCGGCGGCGCTGTCGATCACCAGCTTCGCGTGTCCGGCATAGTCGTCCCGGGAGAGCGCGGAACCGGCCACCGCGATGTCGAGTTCGACGGTCTCGACCGCGTGGCCCGCCTCTCTGGCCGCGGCCTCGGTCAGACCGACGGAGGCCACCTCGGGTGCGGTGAACACCACCTGCGGCACCTTGCCGTGGTCGGAGCTCGCGACGAATCTCGCGTCCTCCAGCGGCTTGCCCTCGGCGCGGGCCGCGATCACGTCACCGCACACTCTGCCCTGGTACTTGCCCATATGAGTGAGCGCCGCGCGATGGTTCACGTCGCCGATCGCATACAGCCATCGGCCCTCGACGCCGCGGACGGTGAGATGGTCGTCGACGGCGACGTAACCGTCGGGCAGTCCGACAGCGGCCAAGTCCAGCCGCGCGGTGGCGGGCGTGCGGCCCGCCGCGACCACGAGTTCGTCCACCTCGAGCGTCGAGTCGCCCTCCGGGCCACGCAACCGCACCGTGACCGGATCGCCGTGGATCCACCCTTCGCCGGTGTCCTTCGCCGCCGTACGCTCGACGGCGGTCGGCGCGGTCCCGAACCGCACCCGCACGCCCGCTTCGGTCAGCGCCGAGGCCACCCGCTCGCCCGCGAACGGTTCGACCGCCGCCAGCAACGCCGAGCCGCGCACCAGCACGGTGACTTCGGCGCCGAGCGCGGCCAGCCAGGTCGCCGCTTCGCAGGCCACCACGCCCCCGCCGATGACGGCGGCCCGGCGCGGGACCTCGTGCAGGTTGGTGACGTCGCGGGATGTCCAGGGCAGCGCGGCGCGCAGGCCGGGCACATCGGGGATATTGGCGGTGGTGCCGGTGGCCAGCACCACGGCATGCCTGGCGCGCAGTTGCCGTCCGTCGACGTCCACCAAGCGCTCCCCGGCGAGACTCCCGGTGCCGCGCACGACGTCGATGCGGTTGTCTTTCGCCCAGTCGGCCTGCGCGGAGTCGTCGTGGTCGTGCACGAACGCGTCGCGTCGCCGCAGCACCGCGGCCACGTCGAGTCCGGTCGCGGCGACACCGGGCATCGCCCGCGCGGCCGCAAGCACGTGGCCCGGCCGCAGCAGGGCCTTGCTCGGGACACAGGCCCAATAGGAACATTCCCCGCCGACGAGCTCGCGTTCCACGAGGGCGGCTGTCCGGTCACTGCCCGCGACGGCGTAGGCGGCGGCGTTCTCGCCCGCCGGTCCGCCACCGATCACGATGACGTCGTATTCGGTCGGTGTGTTCGGCATGGTGGCGGCTATTGGAGGTAGCCCTCGACCTGGGCAACAGGATTGGCCTGGACGGCGTCCGGGGACTCGCCGAGGCCGATCCGCGCCCTGCGGTGCCGGAGCAGATCCCACGCCTGATCCAGCATCACTTCGAGTTCGGCCAAACGCCGGCGCTCGGTCCTCGGGTCCAACTCGCCCCGGGTGGCCTGCGAGCGCAGCTCGTGCTCCTGGTCGACCAGTTTCTTGATGCGCGCCAGAATGTCCTGTTCGCTCATGCGGACCATGCTACGGGCCGGGGGAGGCACTCGGCGGCGATCGCGACCGCCGTGGCCAGGTCAGGCCAGGGCAGCGCGGTATAGCCGAGGGCGATGCCGAAGTGCTCGCGGCGCGATCGCAGGTGATGCCTGGCCAGCCCGTCGAGCGCGACGCCACGAAGCTGTCCGGTCGCGATCACGCGCGCCTCGGTCTCGGCAGAGTCCACCGGGACCACGATATGTGAACCGGCGTCGTCGCCGACCACATCGAGCCCGCGGCTGCGCAGCTCGGTCACCACCAGCGCGCGCCGCGGCGGCACCGCGCGGCGCAACCTGCGCAGGTGCCTGGCCAGGTCACCGTGCGCGGCGAAGGCCACAAGCACCCGCTGGCCCGCCGGGCTCGGGCCGGTGCCGGTGCGCTCCCGGTGGGCGAGCACAGCCGCAGCGATCCCCGGTGCGGACAGCAGCCAGCCGACGCCGAGGCTGGGGGACAGGATCTTGCTCGTCGTGCCCAAGTGGACGACGACATCGGGAGCCATGGTGGCGAGCAACGGCAGCGGCGCGGTGTCGTAGCGCAATTCGCCGTCGTAATCGTCCTCGATGACGACTATGCCGGACCGTCGCGCGTGCTCGATCAGCTCGACCCTGCGAGCGGCGGGCATTCGGGCGCCGAGTGGAAACTGATGTGCCGGAGTGCAATACACCGCCTTGATACCTGGCGGCAGCAGATCGACGCGTAAGCCGTGCGCGTCCAGCGGGACCGGAAGCACATCGATCCCTGCCGCCGCGAACGCGCCTGCGGCGCGCTGATAGCCCGGGTCTTCCATGGCGACGGCATCACCGGGCCGCAGCAGCGCGGCGGCCAATTCGCCGACGGCGGAACTGGTTCCGGCGGTGGCGAGCAGCACGGTGTCGCTGCCCGCGCCGAGCCCACGGTGGCGCAGCAGGTGTTCGGTGACCGCCGTGCGGAACTCCGGTTCACCAGCGAGGTCCTTCCGCACCAGCGGTGTGTCGTCCGCGGCGGCGCGCCAAGCGCGCCGCCACGCGGCTGGATCGATGGCCTCGATGCATGGGGCGCCGGGCACGAGGTCGAGCAGATGTGGTGCGACATCCGTGCCGCGGGACGCGGCGGCGCGCGCGGGCCCCGCGGCGGGAGCGGTGGTCAGGTAGGTGCCGGAACCGCGTTTGCCGCTGATCCAGCCTTCCGCGTGCAGTTGGTCGTAGGCGGCGGTCACCACGGCGCGGCTGACGCCGAGCCGATCGGCCAGCGCGCGCGTGGACGGCAGTCGGTCGCCACCGCGCAGCCGTCCGTTGGTCGCGGCATGCCGCAGCTGGTCGGCGATCTGCACCGCCAGCGGTTCCGGCAGTTCGCGATCCAGCTCGAGCGAAAAGTCGTCCAGCACGGCCCCTCCTCGAAATGGACTGCTGGAATTCTGCTGAATTGGCACTTTGATAATGCCATTTGTGCTCTGATGCTGGATCCATGACCGAATCAGCCAGCTCCCGGCCCCCACTCTCCCCAACCCCGCGCAGTACGCCGACCCGGCTGAAAGACCGCGCGCGGACCGATCGCGCCGACCTGGATGCGGTGCTCGACGCCGGTTTGGTCTGCCACCTGGGTGTGCTGCTCGGCCGCACGCCGGTCGTGCTGCCGACCATCTACGGGCGCGACAGCGACCTGCTCTACGTGCACGGCTCGACCGGGGCCGGGAGCCTGCGCGCGGCGGTCACCGGCGACGTCTCGGTGGCGGTGACCCTGGTCGACGGTGTGGTCTACGCGCGGTCGGCCATGCATTTCTCGATGAACTACCGCTCCGCGGTCGTGCTCGGTCGCACCGTCGAGGTGACCGGCCACGACGAACGCCTGCACGCACTGCGCGTGATCGTCGAACACGCCGCGCCTGGCGCTTGGTCGCGCGTGCGCCCGCCGAACAAGAAGGAACTCGCCGCGACGAAAGTGCTCGCCCTCGATCTCACCGAAGCATCGGTGAAGGTCCGCGCCGGCGGTCCCATCGACGACGCGGCCGACATCGAGGCGGGCGGTGTGTGGGCCGGTGTGCTTCCGCTACGCCAGGTGTGGGGTGCGCCGATCGGCTCCGACGATCTGGCGCCGGACATCGCCGTCCCGGACGATGTCCTCCGGCGGCGCGAATCGAGCTCGGTCCCGATCCACTGACCGCAGGCCGCCCCGGATCCGCGAAACGCACGCCGCCCTCGCGCACTTCGCGACGCTGGTCGGCTCTTTCGCACGTGCCGGTGGCGCCGGGTTGGGTACCGGCAAGCACCCTGCGCCACGAGCACGTAGCAAGTCAGGTCGATTCAGAACACGAATGCATCGCCATAGCCTGTCGTTTGCGCGGTGCCGTTCCTGGCGTTCGCGCGGACGGTGATGAATGGCATGGCCGAGGCCGGGGAGAGGCATCCGTTGACATTCAGCGCGGTATTGCTGTGCGCGAATGTGTAGGGGAACTCCGAGTCCTCGTCGAGCTCCTCCTCGGCGATCACTACCGCGGTCACACTGCCCGGCAACAGATATACCGTCAACTCACCACCGAGTTCCCCGTTGCCGGCGATGGTGACCTCCGAGGCGATGGTAAGTGCCACCAAACCCTCATTATCGATGGTGAGGGCGGCCCCGGGCGTGACAGCGACTTCGCCTCCGCCGGCCGCGGCGATGGATACCGAGATGCCATCGGAAATGTCCACCGCGCAGCCCACCAGATATCCGGCGACGATCCCCCCGCTACGCAGGGCCGAGGTCCCGTCGAATGCGGCCGTGAAATTTCCGGACACCTTGGCCGCGTGCGCGAATGGAACTCCCATCGCCAGAGCGCCGCCGGTTGGCAGGACATGATTGGCATCCACCGACGCGACGACATGCAGCCCGCCGGCACTGACCTCCCCGGGCTCCGCGTCGGCCGCGGTGTCGACTCCGGCAACAGTTCCGATGGTGGCCAGCATCACCGCGGTGATCGCGGCCAGAGTACGCGAATGCTTGCGGTTCATCATGCTCCAGTCGAGTCGCTGTCGAAACGGAACTTCGGACGCAAACGCCAATCGCACACCAATGATCGCCGTAGATTCTTCTCGGCGTGTGCGGCCGAAACTTTACCGGTAGGTGCAGCTCAGGGGCCGGTATTGGGCCCGGCGCGGCGAGTCGACCGACGCAACCGGCGTTCGGTTTCCCGTCGGAATCGCGGGCAGGACTGTGCACCATAGCAAGTCGTGTGCCGGCCCGGCTTGCTCCGACACGGCTTCGGCCGGATTTCACCCGATCGTCGGCAGCGTCGGCATTGCCGCAGGGTTTACCCGGACGTGGTCGAGGTCATCGCGGATGGAGCAGAGGGCCTGCCTCGGCTCGGTGGCGAAGCTTTGTATCCGGTTCGCTGGACGATGAACTCACCACGCGCGCGTCCGCAGCCGGGCCGAGGCCGCGGTGCGTACCGCCAGCTCGCGTAGCGCGGCGGCGGACTCGATGCGATCCGGGTCCAGGCTCACGAGACTCAGCACGTAGTCGTCGCCGATGCGACACAGGTAGCCCGCGAGTCTGGTGCGCGGCAGTCGCGCGGCGGTCAGGCCGGGGTGGATGGCGCGGGCGGCGACGCCGGTACAGCGGTGCGGGCCGAGTGTGCGCAGAGAGGCGGGCAGCGTTCCGATATTGGAGCATAGGATGTCTCGTTCGCCCGCGCCTTTGGACAGGGCGTAGGCCCAGCGGTCCGGTATCACCTGGAGCAGTTCTTCGGGCATGCCACCCGGCGCGGACATGCGGCGTTCGTAGGCCGAACGGGCGAGCGCGCGGACGGTCGCAGGCGTGTCGGAGCGGCGGATCGCGATCTCGGTCATGGCGAGGTCGTTGTCCACGCGTGGTTCGGTGCGGGTGTCGACTGGCAAGCTCGCCTCGATCGTCTCGGCGGGAAACCCGCTGTTCCACAGCATGGTCGCGACGAGGTGGATGAACAGACTGTTGGCCGTGCCGCCATGTCGCACGGCCGCGCGATCCCACTCCGCGGCGGGGCACTGCAGGATCGCGCTGTGCGCCATTGTCCCGTAGCCGGTGCGCGGCTGCTCGTCCCGGCTCGCGGCGGACGGCTGGCGCGGTATCCCCTGACGCAACGCCGCGGCGGTGCCGCGCAGGACGATCGTCCACTGGTGCCAGGCATCGCACCAATCGGATTCCAGCGCAGCGAAATTCAGTTGGCGGTCGCGGTCGCCGCGCAACGCGCCGTCCACTGCCACTGCCAGCGCCCGTCCGTCGGCCAGCACGTGGGAGCAGGTGAGCGAGACGAGCGAACCGCCGTCGTTCAGCGTCGCGGTCGAAAGCCGCCATCCCGGGCCGTATTCCGGATCGAGCCCGTCGCCTTGCGCGTCGGCCCAGTCGAGCAGTTCCGCGACGGGGAGGATGTCCGCGGCGCGAGCGATCGGATACGCGCGAACGTTCGGTTGCCAGGATCGGCGAGCGCCCGGCACGCGCGGTCGACTCACCCTGCGTCCCAATGTTCCCGCGCGCATGGCCTCGTGCACCTGCGCCAGCAGCGCGGGATCCACCAGGTCGGCCGTCCGCCACAGGCCCTGCAGCGCGATCGGAGTGCCCAGTCCGCGGTGGGTGCGGAGAAAGATCTCGTCGACGACGCTCAGGCGGGTCATCGAATTCAGGCGCGGCCGCCGTGTCTGCCTGCGCCCGCCGCGAAGCGCTGCGCGCCCTCCAGTGCGCCGTTGGCAAGTGCCGCCATGCCGTGCCGGAGCTCGTTGCGCAGCGCCGACTCCTCGCTCATCCCGTCCTGCTCCAGCAGCGACATCCGGTCCGAGCGCAGGCAGGCCTGGGGCAGCGCGGCCAGTTCCGCGGCGAGCTCCTCCGCCGCCCTGCGCGCTTCGCCGGTGGGCACCACGCGGTTCACCAGACCCATCTGCAGCGCCTCCTCGGCGCCGACCGCACGTCCGGTGAGCACCAGATCCATGGCCCGTCCGGTGCCCACGATGCGCGGCAGCCGGATGGTGCCGCCGTCGATGAGCGGGACGCCCCAGCGGCGGCAGAACACGCCGAAGGTGCTGTCCTGCTCGGCGACCCGCAGATCGCACCACAGCGCGAGCTCGAGCCCGCCTGCCACCGCGAAGCCGGAGACGGCGGCGATCACCGGTTTGGACAGCCGCATGCGGGTCGGCCCCATTGGGCCGTCGCCGTCCTCGGTGACCTGGTTGGAGCGCTCGGTGCCGAGCGCCTTCAAGTCGGCGCCCGCGCAGAACGTTCCGCCGTCGCCCCACAGCACGGCGACCGCCGCGTCGGGATCGGCGTCGAACTCGCGGAAAGAGTCGGCCAGCGCGGCGGCCGTCGGTCCGTCGACCGCGTTGCGCGCCTCGGGGCGGTGCAGGATCACGGTGGTCACTGGGCCGTTGCGTTCGATCAGTACCGTCACGAGCTCGAACATACGCCGTAAAAGCGCCCTTGTGTGAAGAAATGAATTCGTGGTTCACTTCTTGTGTGGCCTACCGCAGAACTCCCGCCGTGCAGGCCCGCCTGGACGCCAAGGCGGGGCTGATCGTGCAGGCCGCCACCAAGGTGTTGTCCCGCGGCGGGTATGCCGCGCTGTCCATGGCGGCGGTCGCGGCCGAGGCGGGGGTGGCCACCGGCACCGTCTACAAGAACTTCGGGGGCAAGGCGGATCTGGTGCGCGCGGTCTTCCGCAAGGTGGTCGCCCGCGAAGTCGCCGCGGTGGCCGCGGCAGGTGCGAACGGAACGGCGCTGGAACGGGTGACCGCGGCGGTGGAGACCTTCGCCGGTCGTGCGCTGAAGAACCCGAATCTTGCCTACGTGCTGCTCGCCGAGCCGGTCGACGGCACCGTCGACAGCGAACGCCTGCACTTCCGGCGCGCGTTCGCCGAGACATTCGAATCGGCGGTGGCCGAGGGTGTTTCGCGGGGTGAACTGCCGCCGCAGGACCCGAGGGTCAGCGCCGCGGCCTTGGTCGGCGCGATCGGCGAAGTGCTGGTCGGCCCGCTCGCCGACGCGCCGCACGGGGAATTCGTCGTCCCCGAACTCATCGCTTTCGCGATACGCGCGCTGGGTGTGCGCGACAACCCGGGCGCCGATGGTGCTCGGCTGGAATCAGGAGTGTCAGATGCAGACGCATGAAGTCTTCAACCAGGTGCCCGATATCGTGCCGTTCGACGTCGCGCGCAACCCGGCGCTGATCGAGGGCTTGCACCGGGAAGGCGCGGGCTGGGCCGAACCCGAGGTACGGGAACTCGGCGCGCTCGCAGGCGGCGCCGAGGCTCAGGAGTGGGGCAGGCTCGCCAACGAGTACCCGCCGGTGCTGCGCACGCACGACCGGTACGGCCACCGCATCGACGAGGTCGAATTCCACCCGCACTGGCACGACCTGATGCGCATCGCCGTGGAGCACGGCCTGCACGGCGCACCCTGGCTGGACGACCGGCCGGGTGCGCACGTGGCGCGCGCGGCGAAGTTCTACACCTGGGGCGTCGCCGACGCCGGCCATATGTGCCCGATCTCGATGACCTATGCGGTGGTGCCCGCGCTGCGGCACAACCGAGAGCTGGCGCAGAAGTACGAACCGCTGCTCGGCTCTCGCGTCTACGACTTCGGCCTGCGCGAGCCGTCCACCAAGGCTGGACTCATCGCGGGCATGTCGATGACCGAAAAGCAGGGTGGCTCGGATGTCCGCGCCAACACCACCACCGCGACACCGCAGCCGGACGGCTCGTACCGCATCGTCGGGCATAAGTGGTTCACCTCCGCGCCCATGTCGGACATGTTCCTCACATTGGCGCAGGCGCCCGGCGGACTGTCCTGTTTCCTACTGCCCCGGATGCTGCCGGACGGCACCCGCAACCCCATCCGCATTCAGCGGCTCAAGGACAAGCTCGGCAACAAGTCCAACGCGTCCTCGGAGATCGAGTACGAGAACGCCAGCGGCTGGCTGGTCGGCGCGGAAGGCGGCGGCGTCAAGACCATCATCGAGATGGTGAACATGACCAGGCTGGACTGCGTCATCGGCTCGGCCACCGGCATGCGTGCGGGCACGGTCTACGCGGTGCACCATGCCAGGCACCGGGAAGCGTTCGGCGCGAAGCTGATCGACCAGCCCGCGATGCGGAATGTGCTGGCCGACCTGGTGATCGAGTCCGACGCCGCGACCACGGTGATGATGCGGTTGGCCGGGGCCACCGACCGGGCCACACAGGACCCCGTCGAGGCGGCGCTGCGGCGCATCGCGTTGGCCATCACCAAGTACTGGGTGTGCAAGCGCGCGCCGTCGCACGCGGCCGAGGCGCTCGAATGCCTGGGCGGCAATGGGTATGCCGAGGAATCCCGCATGCCGCGGCTGTACCGGGAAGCGCCGCTGATGTCCATCTGGGAGGGATCGGGCAACGTCGCGGCACTGGACGCGCTGCGGGCCATGGGCCGTCAGCCGGAGACCGTCGACGCGTATTTCAACGAAGTGTCGCTGGCGAAGGGCGAGAACCATCGGCTGGACGACGCCATTGCCCGCGTCGGCAAGGAGCTGTCGGACCTGAACGACATCGAATATCGCGCGCGCCGCGTCGTCGAGCTGATGGCGCTGGTGCTGCAAGGCGCGCAGCTGGTCCGCCACGGCCACCCGGCCGTCGCCGACGCCTTCTGCGCCACCCGCCTCGGCGACGACTGGGGCATCGCGTTCGGCACACTGCCCACCGGGGTGGACACCGGCGCGATCGTCGAGCGCGCGTTCGTCTGAGGCGCCCGCTTCCGGGGTGTCGACCTGCTCGACCCTCGTGGACAGCGCGGCGTCCCGAGCCGGCGCGGCTGTCCTGCCGTCGCATGCTGTGCGGGGCCGGGCGGATTCTCCCGCGAGATCGCCTGGTTCCGCCGCGGCGACGTGTGTCAGGTGTCAGGCGGGCCGGGTCAGCACCCGTTCGACCAACGCCGTGTCGCAGTGCTCCACCACTTCGCGCAGCTTCCCCTCGGCGACGCGGAAGACAAAGCAATAGGTCTGATCGTAGTTTTCGCCGCGGATGGTCACGGCGTGGGCGCGAGCCTGCACCACGACGCGGTCACCCTCGGCGACGATCACCTCGGCGGCACTGCGGTATTCGCGGAACTGGGCCATGAGCGGACGCAGGAGTTCGTGTAGCACAGTGGATTTCGGTTCCCAAGCGCCGCTCCAGGACCAGTCGCCGGGGAACACCCAGCGGAAATCGTCGGCCATGGCGTCGCTCAGCGCGCGGGTGTTGCCGAGGGCCATCTGCTCGAAGATGTCCTCGAGCAGCTTCTTGTTCTCGCTCGCGGCTGTGTCCATTGCTCGCGCGCTTCGCTCACTCATGCCGCCGACGCTATGGGCCGGATACTCATGCGACAAGCGAAAGTCATGCATAGCTGGTATGAGTAATTCGCATGAGTGAATTCACGGTCGTCGGCCTGCGCGTAGTGCGGGAGGCGGCCACCTGCGGCTCGTTCTCCACTGCCGCGGAGAATCTCGGCTACACGCAGTCCGCGGTGTCCCGTCAGATCGCCTTGATGGAGCAGGCGGCCGGGTGCGCGCTGTTCGAGCGTCACCCCCGCGGCGTCCAACTCACCGACGCGGGACGGATCGTCGTGCGGCATGCCGAGATGGTGCTCGGCGAGCTGGAAAACGCTCGGCACAATATCCGCAACCTGGAAGCGCGCCCATCGGGTCGGCTACGCGTCGGCGCGTTCTCGACCGCGATGGCCGCCCTCGTGCCGCAGGCGATCGCCGCGGTGGCCGGCGACCAGCGTGCGCGGATATCGCTGCGGGAGGGGCTCAGTCCCCGATTGCTCACTGCCGTCGCCCGGGAAAGACTCGACGTAGCGGTGGTGACCGCGCCCGACGCTCCGCCTCCTGGTGTCGAGATCGAACCCCTGCTGGATGATCCGTTGCTCGTCGCGCTCGCGCCCACACACCCGCTCGCGGGCGCCACCAGCGCCACCCCCGCGATGTTGCGCGAGGAACGATGGATCGCCGGAAGCGAGGAGTCCGGCTCTACCCTGCTCGGCGCCTGGCGCGACCCCGGATGGGAACCGGATATCGCGTTCGTCGCCCGCGATTGGTTCGCCAAACTCGGCCTCGTTGCGGCAGGACTCGGTGTCACCGTGGTCCCCGGCATCGCGGTCCCGGTTCTACCCTCGACCATCGCGCTCCTCCGCATCGATCACCCGTCCGCGGTCCGCCGAACCGTCATCGCCCACCGCCGTGACCGCGACACCCTGGAACTCCGGCAGGTGTTCGCCGAAGCGCTGCGTGACCACGCGGCGGTGCTATCCGCCCGGGTCCGCCAACGGCTTCGGTAGTGCGTGACGAGGGGCGGGCACTCGGAGCAGCGGTAGTGTGGCGGCGGTGGCAGGGGAGTTCGTCGAGCGACCGTTGAGTTGGCTGGTGCGGCGGGTGCTGGAGCGAGCCGGGGACGGACGGTATCTGCTCGGCATCGCGGGGCCGCCGGGCGCGGGCAAGTCCACGTTGTCGGTCGCGTTGCGCGATGCGATCAATGCCGAGGTGGGCGGTGCCGTCGCCGAGATCGCGCCGATGGACGGATACCACCTGGCCAACGATGTCCTGCGGGCCACGGGAAGTCTCACGCGAAAAGGGGAGCCGGACACGTTCGATGTGGACGGGTACGTCGCGGGACTACGGCGACTGCGGAGTACACCGCTTGGCCAGCCGGTGGCCTGGCCCACCTTCGATCGAACGATCGATGCGCCGGTATCCGGTGGCGTGGTTTTCGACTGTCAGCCCCTCGTGATCACCGAGGGCAACTATCTGCTGCTGGATGACTTCGAAACCCGGCAATGGTCGGCGGTCCGCGCACTGCTCGACGAGTGCTGGTACCTGGATGCGGCGCGACCGGTGATCCAGGACCGCTTGCTGCGCAGGCACATTCGCGGCGGGCGCACGCCCGCGGCAGCCGAAGAGAAGGTGCGCGACAGCGACCTACGGAACGCGGAGCTGGTCGCCACCACGAGCGCACGTGCCGACGTGGTGCTGCGTGAGCGCGCGGGGCGCTACACGGTCCGTGAACGCTGAAGCGGTCGGGCGCGCGCCGAGGTACTACGTGCACAGGCCGCACGGACCACCGCAGCGCCACCGGCCGCGGCTATGGGTCAGCGGTTCGCGCGGTACCAGCGGATGAGCGAATCGGTCGACGAATCGTCCTGCGGCTCAGGATCTTTCTCCGCCGTGAGCAACGGGGCGAGCGCGAGCGCCTGCTGCTTGCCGAGTTCGACGCCCCACTGATCGAAGCTGTCGATGCCCCAGATGGCGCCTTCGACGAAGACCTGGTGCTCGTAGAGGGCGATGAGCTGGCCGACGACCGACGGGGTGAGCCGCGGCGCCAGGATGGTGGTGGACGGACGGTTGCCCGGCATCACCTTGTGCGGCACCAGCTTCGGGTCGGTCCCCTCGGCGGCGATCTCCTCGGCGGTCTTGCCGAAGGCGAGCACCTTGGTCTGCGCGAACAGATTGCTCATCAGCACGTCGTGCATGCTGCCGGTGCCGTCGCTGGTCGGCAGATCGTCGGTGGGCCGCGCGAAACCGATGAAGTCGGCCGGGATCAGCCGGGTGCCCTGGTGTAGCAGCTGATAGAAGGCGTGCTGGCCGTTGGTTCCCGGTTCGCCCCAGAAGATCTCGCCCGTGGCGGTGGTAACCGGAGAGCCGTCGGCGTGCACCGACTTACCGTTGGACTCCATGGTCAGCTGTTGCAGGTAGGCGGGAAAGCGGGCCAGGTCGTTCGAATACGGCAGCACCGCATGCGACTGCGCGCCGAAGAAGTTCGAGTACCAGACGCCGAGCAGGCCGAGCAGCAGGGGCGCGTTGACCTCCAGCGGCGCGGTGGCGAAATGCCGGTCCACGGTGTGCATTCCGGCGAGGAACTCCGCGAAACGCTCCTTGCCGACGGTCGCCATTACCGAGAGGCCGATTGCCGAGGCCACCGAGTAGCGGCCACCGACCCAGTCCCAGAAGCCGAACATGTTGTCGGTGTCGATGCCGAAGCGCGCCACCCGCTCGGCGTTGGTCGAGACCGCGACGAAATGCTTGGCGACGGCGGCTTCGCCGAGCGCGGCGACCAGCCAGCGCCTGGCCGCCGTAGCGTTGGTCAGCGTCTCCAGGGTGGAGAACGTCTTGGACGCGACGACGAACAGCGTGGTGGCCGGATCGAGCCCGTCCAGCTTCGTGACCAGATCCGCGGGGTCGACGTTCGAGACGAACCGGGCGCCGATCCCGGCGTCGGCGTAGTGGCGCAGTGCCTGATGCACCATCACCGGGCCCAGATCCGAACCGCCGATGCCGATGTTCACCACGGTCTCGATGCGCTCGCCGGTCGCGCCGCGCCACGTGCCGGAGCGCAGGGCATCGGTGAACTCGCCCATCCGGCGCAGCACCTCGTGCACCTCGGCGCCCGCATCGACGCCGTCGATGATCATGCTCTCGCCCTTCGGCAGCCGCAGCGCGATGTGGCCGACCGCGCGGTCCTCGGACGTGTTGATGTGCTCGCCGCGGTACATGGCGTCCCTGCGCTCCGGCACGCCCGCCTCCCGCGCCAATTCCACGAGCAGGTGCAGGGTTTCCCTGGTCACGCGGTGCTTGCTGTAGTCGATGTGCAGGTCCCCCACCTGGACGGTCAGCTCGCTGCCCCGGGCCGGGTCGTCGGCGAAGAACTCCCTGAGGTGTCGTCCGGCGACGGCCTCGTGGTGATCGTGCAGTTTCCGCCATGCCGCCGTCGCGGTGATGTCGCTGCTCACGTTCGCCGAGAGTACAAGCAGGCACGGCCGCGCGCACGCGACCGTCCGCGGGGAGCGGCACGGTCGGTTTGCCTCGCCGTCGCTCGGCCCGGCGCGCGCTGTCGACCGACTTCGTCCGGCCCCGCGGAATAGGCTGGATCCATGGTGTCCGAACGTGAACTTCTCGAATCCGTATCGACGCGGCTGTGGATCGGCGGACCCGTCGACGCCACCGGCGCGGGAACCTTCCCGGTGCACAATCCGGCCACGGGGGAGGTGCTGACGCGGGTCGCGGACGCGACGCCGGAGGACGCGTTGCGCGCCCTCGACGCCGCCGTCGCGGTGCAAGAGGAATGGGCGGCCACCTCGGCGCGCGAGCGGGGCGAGATCCTGCGGAAGGTGTTCGATCGGATCACCGCCCGTGCGGAGGAGTTCGCGCTGTTGATGACCCTGGAGATGGGCAAGGCGCTGCCGGAGAGCCGCAACGAGGTGCGCTACGGCGCCGAATTCTTCCGCTGGTTCAGCGAGGAGGCCGTGCGAGTGCACGGGCGCTACTTGCACGCGCCGTCCGGCACCGGGCGGATCATGGTGCACAAGCAGCCGGTGGGCCCCTGCCTGGCGATCACGCCGTGGAACTTCCCGCTCGCCATGGGCACGCGCAAGATCGGCCCGGCGTTGGCCGCGGGCTGCACGATGATCGTCAAGCCCGCTTCCGCGACGCCGTTGACCATGCTGTTGCTGGCCCAGTTGTGCAGCGAAGCGGGCCTGCCCGACGGCGTGCTTTCGGTGCTCACCACCAGCCGCTCCAGCGCGGTGACTCAACCGCTGCTGGACGATCCCAGGTTGCGCAAGCTGACGTTCACCGGCTCCACCGAGGTCGGCAGGAAGCTGGTGGAGAAGTCCGCGAACCGGCTGCTGCGCACCTCCATGGAACTCGGCGGGAACGCCCCGTTCGTGGTGTTCGACGACGCCGACCTCGACGCGGCCGTGCAGGGCGCGATGCTGGCCAAGCTGCGCAACGGCGGCGAGGCCTGCACCGCCGCCAACCGATTCCACGTGCAGAACGGCGTCCGCGCGGAGTTCACCGCCAAGCTGGTCGAGGCGATGTCCAGCAAGGTGCGGCTCGGGCCGGGCACCGACCCCGACACGACACTCGGTCCGCTGATCAACGAGGACCAACTCCAGACTGTGGGCGAATTGGTGGACGACGCCGTCGCGGCAGGCGCACAGGTCTTGATCGGCGGCAAGGCGCCCGGCGGCCCCGGCTGGTTCTACCCGGCCACCATCCTCGCCGACGTACCGCCGCAAGCCAGGATTCTGCGCGAGGAAGTGTTCGGCCCGGTCGCCCCGATCATCGGTTTCGAGACCGAGGAGGAGGGGCTCGCCGCCGCCAACGACACCGAATTCGGATTGGTCAGCTACGTCTACACTCGGGACCTCGATCGCGCCCTCCGGATCGCCGAGGGGCTGGAATCCGGCATGGTCGGCGTCAACCGCGGCGTCATCTCCGATCCCGCCGCCCCCTTCGGCGGGGTCAAGGCGTCCGGCTTCGGCAGAGAGGGCGGCATCGAGGGTATGGAGGAGTACCTGTCCACCAAGTACATCGCCCTCACCTGAGCGGTGTGTCGGGGGTGGTCAGCACGAGTCGCGGCCCCCACGGGCGGATCTATGCGGGCGGAGCCTACCCCGGGCCACCGACAGGCACACCGAATCCGGACATGAAACGACCGCCCCGGGGGTGTGCACACCCGGGGCGGCCTTGTGGGATGCGACGGTCTTGCGAGCGCCGCGCGGTTCTCAGTGGCCGAGGCGACCGCGGCCGAGACGAAGCAGCAGCATGGCGAGGGTGTGGCCTTCCTGGCCGAGTTCGCTGAAGCGCTCCAGCACCTTCATTTCGCGACTGTGTACCAGGCGCGGCCCGCCCGACGCCATCCGCGTCCGGCCGATGATCCGGGAGATCTCCGTCCGGCGCTTGATCGCGGCCAGGATCTCGGCGTCGAGATGGTCGATCTCCTTGCGGAGCTTGTCGATCTCGGCCTCGGTCTGCGGCAGCGCCGAATCGGATCCGGTCGTCGTGGCAGGGGTGCTCATCATTCATCTCCTCGTGTCAGAACATGGATCGGAGGGTGCACTCGGCTCGTTACCGATCGGTTCTTTCACCGTGAAACAGACCTGGTGGGGCCTTGCATTGTCCCCCCAGGAAGGTGCGCTCAGGCATAGGCTCCGCGATCCCGACATCCGGCGGTCAACCGAAGCGGACGTGTCGCGAGAGCGCTGAGCATGCCGCCAGTCTGCCACGGCCTGGGAGGTATGCAAAACAACTACATTTGTGAATCGCCCGAGACGCCCAGGTCGTTTCGGTCCGGCTTCCCACCAGTGGGGGTTCATCCCGCGTTCGCCGAGCCGCTGCCGAACGGATACCGAAGCGCCAGGGGCTTCATCTCTGTCGGTGCCCGCCGGTAGCGTGGATGGACGATGGACATCACGGTGGCTCCCAAGACGCAGACCGGTCGGCTCGTGCACCCGGACCCGACATCGAAACCGCCCCGGAACGAAGCGGAAGGCCCGCAGCGCGCCGCCGTGCCGGAGGCGCCGCCGTCGGACGCCGAGCGCGAACAACAGCGCGTCGAGCGGGAGAAGCGGCGCGCCGAGGAGGCCGAACGACTGCTCGACAGCCTCAATCCGCAGCAACGTGCGGCGGTCGTGCACACGGGCTCGCCGCTGCTGATCGTGGCGGGCGCGGGGTCGGGCAAGACAGCCGTGCTCACCCGGCGCATTGCCTATCTCCTCGCCGCCCGTGGCGTGACTCCCGGCCAGGTGCTCGCCATCACCTTCACCAACAAGGCCGCCGCGGAGATGCGGGAGCGGGTGAGCGGGCTGGTCGGCCCGCGCGCGAACGCCATGTGGGTGTCCACGTTCCATTCCAGCTGCGTCCGGATTCTGCGTACCCAGGCCGCGCTGCTGCCCGGCTTGAATTCGAATTTCTCGATCTACGACGCCGACGATTCCCGCCGCCTGCTCACCATGATCAGCCGCGATCTGGACATCGACACCAAGAAGTACTCGGCGCGCCTGCTGGCGACCGCGATCTCGAATCTGAAGAACGAACTCATCGATCCGGCCCGCGCCACCGCGGACGCCGAATCCGACGACGCCGAGCTGCCCGGCCTGGTAGCCAGGGTCTACACCGAGTACCAGCGCAGGCTGCGTTCTGCGAATGCGCTGGATTTCGACGACCTGATCGGCGAGACGGTGGCGCTGCTGCAGAACCATCCGCAGGTCGCCGAGTACTACCGTCGCCGTTTCCGGCACGTCCTCGTGGACGAGTACCAGGACACCAACCACGCGCAGTACGTCCTGGTGCGTGAGCTGGTCGGGCACCACGGGGACGACGGAGAAGACCGGCCCGAGGACCGGGTGCCGCCGAGCGAACTGTGTGTGGTCGGTGACGCGGACCAGTCCATCTACGCCTTCCGTGGCGCGACCATCCGCAATATCGAGGAGTTCGAGCGCGATTTCCCCGACGCGGAAACCATCCTCTTGGAGCAGAACTACCGCTCCACACAGCACATCCTCTCCGCCGCCAACGCGGTGATCTCGCGCAACGAGAACCGGCGCGACAAGAAGCTGTGGACCGATTCCCGCGAGGGCGATCTGATCACCGGCTACGTCGCCGACAACGAGCACGACGAAGCGTCGTTCGTGGCGCGCGAGATCGACCGCCTGGTCGACCAGGGCGAGGCCAACTACGCCGACGTCGCGGTGTTCTATCGGACCAACAACAACTCTCGCGCGCTGGAAGAGATCTTCATCCGGATGGGACTGCCCTACAAGGTGGTCGGCGGCGTCCGCTTCTACGAGCGCAAAGAGGTGCGCGATGTGGTCGCCTATCTGCGCGTGCTGGAGAACCCGGACGACGCGGTGAGCATGCGCCGCATCCTGAACACGCCCCGCCGCGGCATCGGCGACCGAGCCGAAGCGTGCGTCGCGGTGCACGCCGAACAGCGCGGGATCGGTTTCGCCGCCGCCTTGCGCGACGCCGCGGAGGGCAAGGTGGCGCTGCTGAACACCCGCGCACAGCGGGCCATCGCGGGCTTCCTCGACCTGCTCGACGAGATCCGGGCTGCGGGCGAACGGGCGGAGTCCGACTTTCCCGATGTGGGCAATGTGGTCGAGGCGGTGCTCGAGCGCACCGGTTATCGCGCCGAGCTGGAGGGGTCCGACGATCCACAGGACGGCGCGCGACTCGACAACCTCAACGAATTGGTCAGCGTCGCACGGGAATTCAGCTCCGAGGCGCACAACGACGCGGAGGCGGCCCGGCAGGAGGGGCTGGTGCCCGAAGCGGGCGAAGGCGAGCCCGACCCGGGTTCGCTCGCCGCGTTTCTGGAACGGGTCTCGCTGGTGGCCGATACCGACCAGATTCCGGAAGAGGGCTCCGGTGTCGTCACGATGATGACGCTGCACACGGCCAAGGGTCTGGAGTTTCCCGTGGTGTTCGTGACGGGTTGGGAGGACGGGCAATTCCCGCACATGCGTGCGCTCGGCGATCCGACCGAGCTGGCCGAGGAACGCCGCCTCGCCTACGTCGGCATCACCCGAGCCAGGCGCCGCCTGTATCTGTCGCGCGCGGTGGTGCGTTCGGGCTGGGGGCAGCCGGTTTCCAACCCGGAATCGCGCTTCCTGCAGGAGATCCCGGGGCATCTCATCGACTGGCAGCGCCTCGAGCCGGCCGGATCGCCCGGAGCCAGGGGTATCCGGCGGCGCGGCGGTGACGACGACGGGTTGGAGCGGGACTGGACGCGGGGCGACGGGTGGTCGGAGCCACGGCCGGGCTTGCGGGACCGTGGGCCGCGCAGGCCCGCGCCCGGCGGCGCGACGCGCAACAACGCGAACCTGGTGCTCGCCGTGGGCGATCGGGTCAGCGACGACAAATATGGCCTCGGCCGCGTGATCGCCGCCGAGGGCTTCGGGCCGCTGGCCACCGTGACGATCGATTTCGGTACCGCGGGCAAGATCCGGCTGATCCCGCAGTACAGCCGGACGCTGGTCAAGCTCTGAGCGTGCAGGTAGCGCCCAGGATGGGCCGGTCTGTGCGACCGGGCCTTTCGGCCCTGCCGGTGGCCGCGCCGCACCGGTAGGGTCCGCGGCATGGACACGGTCGCGCAGCACATCCTGTGGCTTCTGCCCATGCTGTGGCTCGGCATGGTGCTGGCCATCTCGTTCCTGGAGGCGCCGTTGAAGTTCCGCGCGCCCGGCGTGACGCTTCCGCTCGGTCTCGGCATCGGTCGCCTGGTGTTTCGCGCGTTGAACGCCGCCGAGGTCGCGCTCGCCGCGCTGTTGGTGCTCGCCGCACTGATCGTGGCGTCCAGCCCGGCCACCTGGTCCTGGCTGGGCGTCGCCTTGACGCTTCTGGCCCTCCAGATCCTTGTGGTACGCCCGCCTCTGACCCGCCGCGCCGACCGGATTCTGGCAGGCGAAGACCTGCCGCGTTCGCACGCCCACTACTGGTACATCGGTGTGGAGGTCGCCAAAGTGGTTGCGTTGCTCGGCCTCGCGATCGTGGCCGCACCGTAAGGGATTGCGTCGCAGGCTCCCCCCTACGGCTGAACGGTACGGGCATTCCCGAATTGCGCCCGCGTCCCCAGGTAGCGGAGGCACAGGCATCCCGTGCTCGGTGAAGTGGCGCAGGGTCCCCGCATGCGGACAAACGGTGCGGGGGTCGCTCAGTCGCGCTGTGGGCCCAGGCTGATGCCGCGGGAGGCCAGCCAGGGGAGCGGGTCGACCTTGTCGACGCCGTTCAACCAGACCTCGAAGTGGCAGTGCGGTCCGGTGGAGAAGCCGCGGTTGCCCATCGTGGCGATCTGGTCGCCAGCCAGCACGCGCTGGCCCTGGGAGACCGTGGCGGTGTCGATGTGGCCGTAGATGGTGACGGTGCCGTCATCATGGAGCAGCCGAACCCACATGCCGAAGCCCGCGGCGGGACCGGCCTCGATCACGGTGCCGTCGGCGACCGCGTAGATCGGAGTGCCGATCGGGCCCGCGATGTCGATGCCGAGGTGCTGCACGCCCCAGCGGGCGCCGAAACCGGAGGTGAAGTTGCCCGCGGCGAAGAACTTGTGGAACAGCGGGCGAAGCTTCGCGGCCTCCTGTGCGGCGAGGTCCTCGGCGTACTTCTGGCCCTTCTGCAGGATGTCGTTGAACTGTTCGAGATTGGCGGGCGCCGAAACGTTCAGTACCTGAGGTGATTCCGGCGAGGCGTTCGGGTCGGCCACGTTCACCGACTGGGCGGCGATCTCGTGGATCTGGCCCGCGGCTTCGTAGTCGACGGTCTGCGACGGCTGCTCGGTCGAGGCGAACGCGGCCTGTCCGGCTGCGACGACCGCACCGGCGGCGACAGCGGCGACCGCGGCGCGGCCCTTGAGGGCGGCGGGAGGTGCGGGCACACGGTGCGCGCCACCACGCTTGCTCCCGGCGCGGCGGGCGGGGATCACCGTCGGCACGACCGGGCTGTCGCTCCCGGTTTCGGTCGCCTCGGGTTCGGCGGTCTCGTGCGCCCAGGCTTCTTCTGGAGCCCAGCAGCCGGTGTCCTCGGACGCCGGTGTTGTCTCGTGGGGGGCCCAGGGCTCCTGTTCGGCCCACGCGCCGCCGGAATTCCACGCGCCGCCGTCGGGCCAGGAGTTCTCCTGCGACCAATCCTGTTGGGCCCACGTGCTATTCGTGGCCCAGGAGTTGTCTGCCCAGGAGTTGTCGTAGCCGGGCGTCTGGTAGGCCGCCTGGTCGTAGCCCGGATTCTGGTAGGCCGCCTGGTCGTAACCCGCCTCGATCGGCGCGTGATCGGCAGCGAAGTCATGGCCGTGGCCCGCTGCTGCCTGGAAGTCGTAGTCGGCCTGCGGGGCCGCGCCGTAGAGCGAATTTCGATGCCCGTCGATGGAGGGACCGGCATGCCCGCCAGGCGTGCCGAAGGGCTCGTCGTCCTGGCGGTAACGATGTCCGGACCGCACGCGATCATCGGAAGCGAAGGTGGAGCGATGGTTCATCGGCTGTGCCACATCGTGAAGCAGGGAAAACTCGGATATCCGCTGGTCAGCGGCGTCGATCGGTCGGCTGCGGAGCGGCTCTCCTGCGGCGGAGCGCTGTGCTGCGTCAAAGCTTGCCGTCCTCCTAGTCGTGACCGTGTTGTGACATCGACCGCAATTACGGTAACGAAACGATTGCGCCCCCACAAGCGGTGCGGACAGTCCGTAACAAACATGTGAGATTGATCACTCTAACCGTGCGGAATATCTCACTGCGGTATGGGCACGCCCGAGAGATTGTTCGACGACAAGCTGTAGTAGATGCCCGCCTGCTTCCGGGTTCGGCGGTTCTACCTGGCGCGCCACCGGCAACCTACTCGCCAGTAGTGTTGGCCAGCGCTTTTGCCGTCCCTCGGCACCGGTCCGTGACCTGCGCCACTTAGGATGTACGTGGCCGATTGGGCCTCCATGTGACTGGTTAAAGTCCGACCCGACCCGCTTCCGACGTCGGGCCGCCAACAAAGACGTTGTCATCACAACGCAGACGAGACGGTGAGTACATGGATCTCTTCGAATATCAGGCGAAGGAGCTCTTCGTTAAGCACGGAGTGCCTTCGTCCGAGGGCCGCGTCACTGACACGGTCGAGGAAGCCCGCGCCATCGCGGAGGAAATCGGCAAGCCGGTGATGATCAAGGCCCAGGTGAAGGCCGGTGGCCGCGGTAAGGCGGGTGGCGTCAAGTACGCCGCCACCCCGGACGACGCCCTCACCCACGCGCAGAACATCATCGGCCTGGACATCAAGGGCCACATCACCAAGAAGATCCTCGTCGCCGAAGCCAAGGACATCGCGGAGGAGTACTACATCTCCTTCCTGCTGGACCGGGCCAACCGGACCTACCTGGCCATGTGCTCGGTCGAGGGCGGCATGGAGATCGAAGAGGTCGCCGCGACCAAGCCGGAGCGGCTGGCCAAGGTTCCCGTCGACGCGGTCAAGGGCGTCGACCTGGCGTTCGCGCGCTCGATCGCCGAGCAGGGCCACCTGCCCGCCGACGTGCTGGACGCCGCGGCCGTGACCATCCAGAAGCTGTGGGAGGTGTTCGTCGCCGAGGACGCCACCCTGGTCGAGGTCAACCCCCTGGTGCGCACCCCGCAGGACGAGATCCTCGCGCTGGACGGCAAGGTGACCCTGGACGAGAACGCCGAGTTCCGGCACGAGGACCACGTCGCGTTCGCGGACAAGGACGCGACCGACCCGCTCGAGCTCAAGGCCAAGGAGAACGACCTCAACTACGTCAAGCTCGACGGTGCGGTCGGCATCATCGGCAACGGCGCCGGCCTGGTCATGTCCACGCTGGACGTCGTCGCCTACGCGGGCGAGGGTCACGGCGGCGTGAAGCCCGCCAACTTCCTGGACATCGGCGGCGGCGCCTCGGCCGAGGTGATGGCCGCCGGTCTGGACGTCATCCTGAACGACGAGCAGGTCAAGAGCGTGTTCGTCAACGTGTTCGGCGGCATCACCGCCTGTGACGCGGTCGCCAACGGCATCGTGAAGGCGCTGGAGATCCTGGGTGACAACGCGAACAAGCCGCTGGTGGTCCGTCTCGACGGCAACCGGGTCGACGAGGGCCGCAAGATTCTCGTCGATGCCGCGCACCCTCTGGTGACGCTGGCGCAGACAATGGACGAAGGCGCCGACAAGGCCGCCGAACTGGCAGCCGCCCGATAACGACGGCCGAGTAAGGACGAAAAGAATGTCTATCTTCCTGAACAAGGACTCCAAGGTCATCGTCCAGGGCATCACCGGCGGCGAAGGCACCAAGCACACCGCGCTGATGCTGAAGGCGGGCACTCAGATCGTGGGCGGTGTGAACGCGCGCAAGGCGGGCACCACCGTCGCCCACACGGACAAGGACGGCAACGCGGTCGAACTGCCGGTGTTCGGCACCGTCGCGGAGGCCATCAAGGAGACCGGCGCCGACGTGTCCATCGCGTTCGTGCCGCCGAAGTTCGCCAAGGACGCCATCATCGAGGCCATCGACGCGGAGATCCCGCTGCTCGTGGTCATCACCGAGGGCATCCCGGTGCAGGACACCGCCTACGCGTGGGCCTACAACGTGGAGAAGGGCGCCAAGACCCGGATCATCGGCCCGAACTGCCCGGGCATCATCACCCCCGGCGAGTCGCTGGTCGGCATCACTCCGGCCAACATCACCGGCAAGGGCCCGATCGGCCTGGTCTCGAAGTCCGGCACGCTGACCTACCAGATGATGTACGAGCTGCGTGACTTCGGCTTCTCGACCTCCATCGGCATCGGCGGCGACCCGGTCATCGGCACCACCCACATCGACGCCATCGAGGCGTTCGAGAAGGACCCGGAGACCAAGCTGATCGTGATGATCGGCGAGATCGGCGGCGACGCCGAGGAGCGGGCGGCCGCCTACATCAAGGCCAATGTCACCAAGCCGGTCGTCGGCTACGTCGCCGGCTTCACCGCCCCCGAGGGCAAGACGATGGGCCACGCGGGCGCCATCGTGTCCGGTTCGTCGGGCACCGCCCAGGCGAAGAAGGACGCGCTGGAGGCCGCGGGCGTGAAGGTCGGCAAGACGCCGTCCGAGACCGCCGCGCTGGCCCGCGAGATCCTGGAGAAGGCCAGCATCAGCGCCTGATCCGACACGGTACGCAGCACGCACGAAGGCCGCCTCCGAATTCGGGGGGCGGCCTTCGTCATGTGTGACCGGTGGGCTCGGACTTGGGCAGCAGCCGAGCGTCCTGACCAGCCACGTGCGGAACCGTTGGCCTCTCGGGGGACTCGTCATGGCCCCTTATTTCTTCTTCACACGAGGCAGCCGGATGGATGGTTCACCGGCCGGTGTGAGTCCCCGTCCTCGAGAAGCCGGGCAGTGTGAAAAACAGCCGCCGCGGGCAACAGTTAGGTAGGCGGTCGGTGGTCTCGCTAGAGGCTGCAGGTCGGACGCGCGCCTCGAACGCGTGGCGACCTGCCGGGACGTGGGCGGACTCGCCCATCCCGGTGATCGGTGCGGGGTGACCTGGGCCAGGCAGTGCAGTAGCGTCAGAAGTAATCCAGCCGTGAAGACCATGAACGACTCGATTTAGGAGACGACGACATGTCATACCCGACCGGGGGCTCCGGGTACAACACACCCTCGCCCTCAGCACCATCCAGCCAGAGCCCGGCCGCGGGTGGTGGTGCCAGTTCAGGTTCGAGCGCTACCGGTTCCGCTGCCAAAGGTCTGCCGTTCTTCCTGGTGGTCGGTGTCGCGGCGCTCGGCGTGATCAACTTCCTGCTCGGCTTCCTGCCGTTCGTGGGCAGCAAGCCGATCGATCTCGGCGGTCGGCGGGTCAGCGAGCCGGAGACGGCCAACCTGTTCGAGGTGGCGTCCGGCTCGTCGCTGCTCGGATTTCTGCTGCTCGGCGGCCTGCTCGCCGGGCTTTCGCTGCTGCCGAAGCAGAACTGGACCGGTGCCGCGGCCGCGGCCTCGACCGCGGGCTTCGTCGCGCTGCTGTTCCAGTCGTTCAACTTCGGTGAAGGCACCGAGTTGGAGGTGGGTGCGTACATCCTGCTCGTCCTCGCGTTCGTGCAGACCGCGGTCGCGATCACCGCAACGCTGTTCGAGGCGGGCATCCTGAAGGCGCCCGCGCCGCGGCCCGCTACCGCGCCGAGCGGTTTCGGTCAGGCCGGTTACGGACAACAGCCGCCGTCGTTCGGGCAGGCGCAGCAGTCCTACGGACAGGGACAGCCGAGTCAGCCCGGCTACGGACCGAGCGGGGCGTACGGGCAGTCCGGCTATGGCAGTCAGGCCGCGCCGCCGCAGTTCCCCTCGCAGCAGCCTTCGCCCTACGGCCAGAGCCAGCCGAGCTACGGCCAGGGCCAGCAGGGCCAGGCCTACGGCCAGCCGCAGTCGCCCTACGGGCAGAGCCAGCCGACGGCTTATGGCGCGTCCCAGCAGCCGGGTTCGCCCTACGGCGGGCAGCCACGCCCGGACGAGAGCGCGACCCAGCACTTCGGCGGGCAGCCGTCCGGCCAGCAGTCGCCCTACGGTTCGCAGGGCTTCGGGCAGCAGCCGAGCCAGCCGTTCGGCGGCGAGCAGGGTGGCGATCCGTCCTCCGACGCCACCCAGGCATTCCGTCCCTCGGACGACAACAACAAGTAAGACCCGGGCCGCTTCCCTGGCGCGGCCGCGCGGCAGCTTCTTCCCGGCGCGCCTGACCCGCTCGCGCCGGGGAAGCTGCCACGCTGAAAAGTCATGAGCTCCTCCAGAACCTCCTCGACGCGCCGAACCGGCGCGTCGCGCGCGTCGCAGCCGCACACCGACGTGGAGGAGGCCGGGTTCCTGTCGCTGACTCCGGAGCGGTCCAGGGTTCTCGTCTCGGTCGCGGCCCGCCCCGCGGCATTCGGGCTCACCGCCTTCGCCGTTCTCGTGCTCGGCACGCTGCTGACCTCGGGCAGTGATCTCGCGGGCGCCTCCGGTGCGGTCGCCGCCAGCTGGCTGGGCGCGCACCAGGTTCCGCTGGTGATCGGCAAGACCTCGCTCGGCCTGCTTCCGCTGCTGCCGACCGCGTTTCTGGTCTGGTTGGCCGGGCGCGAATGCGCACGCGCCGTGGAACCGGACTGCACCAGGGCCGATCTCGGGTGGATCGTCGGCGCCGCGATAGGCGGTCCGCTGCTGGTCACCTCGGTCTGCCTCGCCGTCGCCGAAGACGCCTCCGGCGTCATCGCGCTGCAACCGCCGAACACCCTCGCGGCGTTCGCGTGGGTCGCGGCGCTGTATCTGCTCGCCGCCGTCATCGGCATCGCGATTCGTATCCGGCGACTGCTGTTCGTACTGTTGCGCGTGCCCGACTGGGCCGTCTCCGGGCTGTACGGCGCGGGCCGGTCCGTCTTGCGTCTCTTGGGCTGTGCCACCGCGGTGGTGGTCGTATCGTTCCTCGCACATGTCTCGCGGGTCGATGACACCTATCAGTCGGCGGGTAACGCCGTGGGCGTGATCGGACTGACCCTGCTCTCGCTGCTCTACCTGCCGAACCTGGTGGTCCACACGGTCGGTGTGCTGGTCGGTTCCAGCGCGCAGATCGGTGCCGCCTCGTTCGGCGTGTTCTCGGTGGTCGGCGGCCCGATTCCAGCCTTTCCGTTGCTCGCCGCGGTACCGACGGGGCCCGCGGCATGGTGGTGGCTGGTGCTGTTGCTCGTTCCGGCGGCGGTCGGCGTGCTCGGTGGGCTGGATTGCGCGCGCACCTCGACCGACCGGATCACCGCACCGTGGGCGACGCTCAGCTCGGCCGCGCTGGCTGCGCTCGCCCTGGCGCTGGCGGGCGCGGTCGCTGGCGGCGAGCTCGGCACGTTCGGCCGGGTAGGGCTGGACCTGCCGATTTTCGCGGCGATCACCTTCGCCTGGCTCGCGATTCCCGGCTACGCGGGCCTGGTGTTCGCGCGCTGGTTCCTCGTGCCGGTCGGCGTCCCGCCGGCCGACTACACCGATCCGTACGACGACTACGACTATGACGACGAAGCCGACTACGCCGACGAAGACGACTACTACGCCGACTCCGACCACGACGGCTACCTGGACGACGACTACTACGACTACCGCGACGATCGCGCCCTCGACTACGACCGACCTGAGCTGGAAGGCGCGCTCGACGCCGAGCTCGTCGACGAACCGCCCGCGATCGAAACCGGGGCGGCGCACCGTGGCGACACTACCGCTGACATCGTCGACGCCGAGGTCGTCGAGACGGACCTGCCGGACAGTGACCGGGTGGACGGTCGTTAGGCTCTAACCCGGCGGTGCCGCACCCGTACGCCATACCGATCGATCGCAGGAGTATTACGCTGACGTCCTCGCACGCCCCGTGGAAGCCCGCAGCGGCGCCGGCCACCGTCGTCGTGCTGGCGTCGGGCACCGGCTCGCTACTGCGCGCGCTGTTGGACGCCGCGTCCGCCCCCGGCTATCCGGCGAAGATCGTCGCCGTCGGCGTGGACCGCACCTGCGCCGCGACCCGCCACGCGGACGCCGCGGGCGCGCCGCATTTCCGGGTGGCGCTGAAGGACTTTCCCGACCGCGCCGCGTGGGATGTCGCGTTCACCGATGCTGTCGCGGCCTACGACCCGGATCTCGTGGTGTCGGCGGGTTTCATGAAGCTGCTCGGCCCCGCGTTCCTGGACCGGTTCGGCGGCCGGATCATCAATACCCACCCCGCGCTGCTGCCCGCGTTTCCCGGGGCGCACGGAGTGCGTGACGCGCTCGCCTACGGAGCGCGGGTCACCGGCTGCACGGTGCATCTGGTGGACGAGGGCGTGGACACCGGCCCGATCCTCGCGCAGGAGGCGGTGGCGGTGCTACCCGACGACGACGAGGCCACCCTGCACGAGCGCATCAAGGTTGTCGAGCGACGGTTGCTGGCGGATGTTGTCGCCGCTGTCGCCACGAGAGGCATTGTCTCCGACGGACGAAAGGCAGTTATCCCAGATGAGCGAGTTCTCCGGTGAGTGAACGCAAGCCGATCAGCAGGGCGCTGGTGAGCGTCTACGACAAGACGGGGCTCGTCGAGCTCGCGACCGGTCTGCACGCCGCGGGCATCGAGCTGATCTCGACCGGATCCACCGCGGGCAAGATCGCCGACGCGGGCATCCCGGTGACCAAGGTCGAGGACCTGACCGGGTTCCCGGAGACGCTCGACGGCCGGGTCAAGACGCTGCACCCGCGGGTGCACGCGGGCATCCTGGCCGACTCGCGCAAGCAGGAGCACGTCGACCAGTTGGTCGAGCTCGGCGTGGAGGCGTTCCAGTTGGTCGTGGTGAACCTCTACCCGTTCACCCGGACCGTGGCGAGCGGGGCGAGTCCCGACGAGTGCGTGGAGCAGATCGATATCGGCGGGCCGTCCATGGTGCGGGCCGCGGCGAAGAACCATCCGTCGGTGGCGGTGGTCGTCGACAGCGGCGACTACGACGACGTGCTGGCCGTGGTGAAGTCCGGCGGCTTCACGCTGGCCGAGCGGACCGCCTTGGCGGCCAAGGCTTTTCAGCACACGGCGAGTTACGACGTCGCGGTCGCGAGCTGGCTGACCAATGTGCTGGCCGTCGACGGCGAAGCCGACGCGGCGACCCGGTTCCCCGAATGGCTCGGCGGCACCTGGGAGCGCTCGGCGGTGCTGCGCTACGGCGAGAACCCGCACCAAGCCGCCGCGCTGTACACCAGCGGTGATGGCAGCCTGGGGCTGGCGCAGGCGCGGCAGGTGCACGGCAAGGAGATGTCGTACAACAACTACGTCGACGCCGACGCCGCCTGGCGGGCTGCCTTCGACCACGATGACCCGGCCGTCGCGATCATCAAGCACGCGAACCCGTGCGGCATCGCGCTCGGCACCGACATCGCCGAGGCGCACCGCAAGGCGCACGCGTGCGATCCGGTCAGCGCGTTCGGCGGGGTGATCGCTGCGAACCGTGCGGTCACCGTGGAGATGGCCGAGCAGGTCGCGGAGATCTTCACCGAGGTGATCGTCGCGCCGTCCTACGCCGACGGCGCCGTGGAAGTGTTGCAGCGCAAGAAGAACGTGCGCATCCTCGTCGCCGAGCCGCCGCGGCGCGCGGGTGCCGAACTGCGTCCGATCAGCGGCGGCGTGCTGCTGCAGGAGCGCGACGTGCTCGATGCCGCGGGTGACGACCCGGCCAACTGGACCCTGGCCGCGGGTGAGCCCGCCGACGCGCAGACCCTGGCCGACCTCGCGTTCGCCTGGCGCGCCTGCCGTGCCGTGAAGTCCAACGCGATCCTGCTCGCGCACGACGGCGCGTCGGTCGGCGTCGGCATGGGCCAGGTCAACCGGGTTGACGCGGTCGGCCTCGCGGTGCAACGGGCCGGTGACCGGGCCAAGGGCTCGGTGGCCGCCTCCGACGCCTACTTCCCGTTCCCGGACGCTCCGCAGACCTTGATCCAGGCCGGTGTCCGCGCCATCGTCCAGCCCGGCGGCTCGGTGCGCGACCAGGAAACCATCGACCTCGCCCGCGAGGCGGGTGTCACCCTGTACCTCACCGGGGCGCGCCACTTCGCCCACTGAGGCGGGCAGCAGCGGAAAACGCCGCGTCGGGACCGTCGGTCCGGCGCGGCGTTCGCTTGCTTCCTCAGACCGCGCTGAGCACCGTGCGGTTTCCCAACGGCGCTTTCAGTGGCACCTCCAGCGTGCCGAAGACCGCGATCATCGTGCACATTCGGCCCACCGCCTCGGTGCGGGTGCCCGAGCGCAGTTCGACCGTCACCGTCGAATCGGATTCGGCGACCGCAGCATCCACGCCGTAACACTCGGGCGTCCCGGTTTGGAAGTTCACGGCGATTTTGTTGTCCGCCAAACGGGTCCATGATTGGAACGGGATCGGATGTGCACCGACGATGGTCGGGTCGGCGGTGAACACGTTGCCCTGGTTCCCACCGGGGTCCTCGGTGGGCGTGCTCGGCGCCGCGGTCCTGGTGGTGCTCGTGTTCGGTTGTGTTCCAGTGTCCTTCGAGTCGCCGCAGCCCGTTGCCGCGAGGCAGGCGAGCGCTACGGCGACGGCTGCGGCGGCGCGTCCGGTCGGTATCCGATCCATAGCGCAACCCTAGTCCTGACGCTCGTTCGCAAGCGGTCGCCTCGGCAGCCAACGACAAAGACCCCCGAGGCTGCTCGGGGGTCTCGCGCGTATCGACGTCCGCCTACCGGCTGGTGAACGGCAGCAGCGCCATCTCACGCGCGTTCTTCACCGCGACAGCGACCTGGCGCTGCTGCTGCGGGGTCAGCCCGGTGACCCGGCGGCTGCGAATCTTGCCGCGATCGGAGATGAACGTGCGCAGCAGGTTCACGTCTTTGTAGTCGACCGTCTCGATGCCCGCGGCGATGAGCGGGTTCTTCTTCGGACGGCGGGCCTGCTCGGCGCGTACCTTCTTCGACGGTGCTCGCTTGACTGCCATATGACGGGTTCCTTCTCACGAGATCTGTGGTTGTCTACCAGCTCGATTTGTGCACACCGGGTAATTCGCCCCGGTGGGCCATCTCGCGCACTCGCACACGGGAGAGTCCGAACTTCCGGAGATGACCGCGCGGTCGTCCGTCGGCGGCGTCCCGATTGCGCAATCGTACCGGACTGGCGTCTCGTGGCTGCCGCCGCAGTTCGGCCTGGGCGGCCGCCCGATCGGCGTCCGAAGTGCTCGGCTTCCGGATGATTTCCTTCAACTCGACGCGGCGCTCGGCGTAGCGCGCCACGATCGCCCTGCGCTGCTGGTCGCGCGCGATCTTCGACTTCTTGGCCATCTCAGCGCTCCTCGCGGAAGTCGACGTGCTTGCGCACGACCGGATCGTATTTGCGCAGCACCAAGCGGTCCGGGTCGTTGCGCCGGTTCTTGCGGGTCACGTAGGTGTACCCGGTGCCTGCGGTGGACTTCAGTTTGACGATCGGGCGGATGTCGGTCGATTTCGACGCCATTGGTCGCTCCTTCTAGATCTTGTCGCCGCGGGCCCGGATCCGGGCTACCACGGCCTCGATACCGTCCCGGTCGATGGTCTTGATGCCTTTGGCGGACACGGTCAGCGTGACGCGCCGGCCTTCGCTGGGCAGGTAGTAGGTCTTGCGCTGGACATTGGGGTTCCAGCGACGGCTGGTCCGCTTGTGCGAGTGCGACACGGACTTGCCGAATCCGGGCTTGCGTCCGGTGACCTGGCAGTGGGCCGACATATGCGCTCCCTCCAGTAGATGACAATCGTTTTCGACAACGGCTGCTCGACAATGTAGCGTTGTCCAACGGCAAATGAAAATCATTACCGAAAGGGGTTCCCGGTGGCTGCGCAAGATTCCACCCTGTTCCCAGCCGAGTCCGATCGGAGGACGCCCGTGGTGGTGCTCGCCGGTTCCGCCGGACTCGCCACGGCGGGCGTGGATCGCGCGGCCGCGGTGCTGGGGATGGCTCCCGGTACCGTCGTGGTCCGCCACGACCTGGCTCAACTGCACGAAGGCATCGTGCACCGCACGGTGCGCACGCCGACGCAGGAGACTTCGGCCGTGCTCGAGCTCGCGCACGGTTGCGTATCCTGCACGCTGCGGATGGACCTGCTTCCGCTGCTGTGCACACTCGCCCGGCGCGACTCCATCGATCGCATCGTCCTCGCACTCGACCCCGCTTTCGAGGCCGAGGCGGTGTGCCAGGCCATCGAGCACGCCGTGGTCAGCGGCGTGCACGGTCGCGTCGACGGCCCCGCCGGGCGTGACGTGCGGGTGCACGCGGTGCTCACCTGCTTGGATGCCGGCGCCTGGCTCGCCGACGCGACCGGGGACGAGACGCTCGCCGAGCGCGGTCTCGCCCGCGCCGACGATGACCGCACCGTGGCGCAGGTCGCGGTCGGCCAGGTGGACTTCGCCGATGCCGTCATCGCTCTCGGTGCCGTCGACGCGCACGGGACGCTGCTCAGCGATGCACGGGCCGACCGGGGCAAACTCGCCGCCGTACTGGCCAGGCTGGCACCCGGTGCGCCCGTCGACTGGGTGGACGATCCAGGTGAACTCACTCCCGCCCGAGTCGAGACGCTGCTCGTTCGGATCACCGCAGGCTCGCGGCGCGGCCGGGTCTTCGACGCGCACGCGCCGCTGCTGCGCGGCACACCGCCGTTGACCAGCGATTACGGCGTCGTGCTGATGGAATTCGCCGCGGGGCGGCCGTTCCATCCGGCCCGTCTGCACGAGGCGCTCGACGTGCTGTTCGACGGTGTGGTGACCGCACGCGGGCGCCTGTGGCTGGCCACCCAGCCCGACGAGGTGGTGTGGCTGGAATCGGCGGGTGGAGGCCTGCGGGTGGGCGGTGCGGGACGCTGGCTGGCCGGGATGTCGGGCGACCAGCTTGCCGAGGTGGACCCGGAGCGCCGCGCCATGGCCGCCCTGCGCTGGGACGAGCGCTTCGGAGACCGGGACATCTCGCTGGCGATCCTGGTGCACGACGCCGATCCCGCGGAGATCCGCGAGGCGCTGCACTGGGCGCTGGTGGAGGACGAGGAACTGCGGCTGGTCGAGCGCGCACCCGAGCGAGTGGCCCAGTGGGAGGACCCGTTCGGGGAGTGGCACGCCGATCCGTGCGTGGACGGTGAAACTGCGGCCCAATCGGTCGAAGAGGCGAAAAGCCCGAGAGGAGAGGCGAAATGAGGAAGGGAATCCATCCCGACTACCACCCGGTGGTCTTCGAGGACGTGAGCACCGGAAAGCGGTTTCTCACGCGTTCCACGGCCACCAGCGCGCGCAGCGTCGAGTGGACCGACGGCAACACATATCCGCTGCTGACAGTGGACGTGACCGCCGACTCGCACCCGTTCTGGACCGGCGCGCATCGCGTAATGGATACCCAGGGCCGGGTGGAGAAGTTCGAGCGCAAGTACGGTAGGCGCGTCCGAGGGGAGGCCTGACATGGCGGTACCGAAGCGGAAGATGTCGCGGTCGAACACCCGCAGCCGCAGGGCGAACTGGAAGGCCGCGCCTGTCGAATTGGTGCCGGTGACCGTCGGGGGCGTCGTGCATCAGGTGCCGCGCAGGCTGGTAGCGGCCGTGCGGCGCGGCTGGATCTGATTTGCAGCGCCTGCGGCGCGGCGTGTTCGCGGCCCCCTTGTGGCTCGCGTCCGAGCGACCGCCGCTGGCGACTGCGTCGCGGACGCGGCGGCCGCTCGGACGCGAGCCGGGCCGCGAACGGGCAATGCTCGATCTCGCTGCGCTCGAAAACGGGAGTGGGGCCTAGTGGTCACGCAGTGCGGAAACCACAGCACCTATGTTCGCAGACACCCGTGTGGGCTAGTGGCCGCCGCTTTCGATTCGTCGCGGTCGCGGCGGCCGCTCGGACGCGAGCCGGGCCGCGAACAGGCAATGCTCGGTCTCGCTGCGCTCGAAAACGGGAGTCGGGCCTAGTGGTCACGCAGTGCGGAAACCACAGCACCTATGCTCGCCGATACGCGTGTGGGCTGTGGCCGCCGCTGGCGACTGCGTCGTGGTCGCGGCGGCCGCTCGGACGCGGGCCGGGCCGCGAACGGGAATGCTCGGTCTCGCTTCGCTCGAAACCTGTTGCGGGGCGGAGGGGCGCATCAGGTTGGGAACGCGGTTTCGGTGAGCGCCGCCGTTGATGAAGGGTGGTCGGCGCGCCGATTCGCGAGGGACTCGGACGCCATGTCGAGAAGCACGGTGATGGTCGTGCGAACTCCGGTGGCGAGCTTCGGTGTAGGCGCCGCGTACCAGCTCTCGATGGCTTGATATTTGCTGTTGGGGGAGATGGGCACGCTGTTGCTGGTCGATCGTCCGGAAAACCGGTGGTGACCTGAACTGGTAGGGCACCCACCCCGTATGTAGCTAATATTTAGCTATTACTATGATGTGCATCACGTCGCACTATTGCGTCCACTATGGTTGCAGCTGATTAGCCACTCTCTCAAATACGTACTGAGGGTTGGTTTTTGGCAGCGAAAAAGTCTGCGGAAAATGATGCGGGCAAGGCCGGACGGCGGTACCCTCGTGCTCGAGGGCGGGTTCTCCTGGTTCCCAGGAGAACCCGCTCATCGCCACTCTGCAGGGCCCCACGTCGACCCTGGCTCTCCCGATTCCGTTCTCCCACCGCCGATTTGCGCGCTTCGCGCGGTTGCTGTGGTGTGTGGCTCAGTTTTTCGAGGTCAACTCCGCAGGCCCGTCGGTGCCGCCGGTCTCCCGCCGCTCGCCGCCGTCGTGTCCCCGCCACCCGGGCAAATCCGCCAACAGCGCCTCCAACCGCGCCAGCCGATCACCGACCAGCGCGGCGGGCACCTCGAACAGCGAGAGCGGCCAAGGCCAGTGCGGCCCGTCCAGCCGCTGCACCTGCTCGGTGAGTTCGGCAGTCGTCGCCTCTAGTTCGCTGATTTCGGTGCGCAATTCGCCTATTTGCGTTCGCAACTCGGCGGATTGGTGTTCCAACTCGCCGATCCGCGCCAGCGCGGCGGCCAGCCCGTCCACCAACGTGCGATGTTCGCCGTCCGCGTCGGTGCCCAGCTGAGGCCAACCGGACAGGCCGGGCCCGCGCAGCTGAGTCTGGATGTCGCGCAGCACTGCCTCTTGTTCCGGCGTCACGTCCGGATCCTCCCGTTCAACGAAATCCACCGGCCGAAATCGGCTCCGCGCGGCCCCAGACCGAAACGCGTGGCTCCCACTGTAAGTCGCCGGGGCTGGTGTTTCCGGGTCATCGCGGATTCCGGCCCGACCGCTCAGCTCGAACCCGTGGCGGACCTGCCGCGGAAACCGACTTGCGGCAGCATGGTTCGCCGTGCCGTGCCGCTCCGGATCAGCGGGCGGGCTCCACCTTCGGTCGACGCGGCTTCGGCGGGGTCGCGAACTCCCGGCGGTCGGGGGCGATCAGCACGGCGGAGATCGGGACCGTCAGCGCCAGCAAGCCGATGACGAACATCGGGAACACGAAGTCGAACAACTCCACACCCTCGGGTATCTTCGCCGACCGGTTCACGTCGAAATGCAGTGCGGCGAGCGCCGTGTAGTAGGTCGCGGCCACACCGACGCCGAACAGCAGCACTGTCGCGGCGCGAGCCAGCGGGAAGCGCGCCGCCTGGAACGACCAGAGCGTCGCGGTCGCCGTGATCACGCCGATCACGGTGGAGACGGCGGCCAGCCAGATCGTCACCTCGACCGAACCCTGGATCGCGATCGAGCCGATGCCCAGGTAGTGCGTGAGAGCGATGCCGAGGCCGAGGACCAGCCCGCCGGGCAGCAGCAGTGCCAGGCGCGGTTTGCGTCCGATGATCAGCAGCGCGGCCACGACCGTCACGATCGAAACCACCAGAGCCGCGACCAAGCGGCCCGAGTCGTAGCGAAGCGTGCTACCCGGCACCCGCAAGCCGAGCATGGCCACCGAGGTGGCCAGCCACGCCCCGACGCCACCGAGCGAGATCGCCGCGGAAACCACCCACACCAGCCGGAACTGGACCGAACGAGCGCCGTGCACGATGCACGCGAGGCCGACCACGGCGCCGAGCACGGAAATGCCCACGGAGAGCACGACGAGCCAGTAGCCGAGCGCGAACTGATCGACGGACGTCTGCGCGCCGCCACCCGCGGCCAGCAGCGCGACTTCACGCATGCCGTGCGGTTCCTTCCAGCTCGTTCGCCTTCAGCTGGGCGATCGCGTACTCGGTGACCGCGGCCAGCGCCTGGCGCACCTCGATCGCATTGCGTGCGTCGATGTCCACGATCGGCACGCCCTCGCGGACCGAAAGCGCCTCGCGCAGCTCGGCGATCGGGAAGCGCGGCGCGTCGGGGAAGCGGTTCACCGCGATCAGGAACGGCAGCTTGCGCGCTTCGAAGAAGTCGACCGCGGCGAAGCTGTCCTCCAACCGCCTGGTGTCGATCAGCACCACGGCGCCGATCGCGCCGCGGATCAGGTCGTCCCACATGAACCAGAACCGCCGCTGGCCCGGCGTGCCGAACAGATAGAGCACCAGGTTGCCCGGCAGGATGATCCGGCCGAAATCCATGGCGACCGTGGTGGTCTCCTTCTCCGGCGTGTCGGCGAGATCGTCGATGCCGTCGGAGAAACGGGTCACCATCGCCTCGGTGCGCAGCGGAACGATCTCCGACACCGCACCGACGAACGTGGTCTTCCCAGCGCCGAAGCCGCCCGCGACGACGATCTTCGTCGAGGCGACCCGGTTCTCGAAGCCATCCGGCCCAGGGGCATTCCCCGGTCCGATATTCCCACTTGGCCCGGGATTTCCACTGGGCCCCAGATTCCTATAGGGCGCGGAGTCCACGCAATGTCCTCTCCATCAGGGAACGGCGCTCGTCATAGCTCGCCTCTTCGGTCAGGGTCGAATGCACGCGCATGGTGCCGTCGACGACGAGGTCGCCGATCACCACCCGGACCATGCCGAGTGGCCGGTCCAGATGCGCCGCGATCTCCGCGACCGACAGCCGGTGCGTGCCGAGTCGCAGTATCTCGATGCGGATGTCGCCGGTCGGCCAGTCGAGATGTGCAGTGTACGACAAGGTTTCGATGACCGCCTCGAGCGGCAGGTCGATCGCCGGTTCGGTACGCCCGGAGGTCAGGGCGTACGGCCGGACGCGGGTGGTTGGTCGTGGTCCGGGGCCGTATGGGTTGGACATCTCACACTCAAACGGCGGTACGGGCTGTCGCGGTGACCACCGAGCCCACCCGGTCGACCAGCAGCGCCATCTCGTAGCCGATGCGACCGATGTCGTGCGACTTGTTCGCCAGCACGGCCAGGTGCGAGCCGTTGCCCACGCTCATCACCAGCAGGTAGCCGCGCTGCATCTCGACAACGGACTGCATCACCTTGCCGCCGTCGAACAAGGAGGCCGCGCCCATCGAGAGGCTGGCGAGTCCGGCGGTGACGGCGGAGAGCTGCTCGGCGCGGTCGCTGGGCAGATGGGGGCTGGTGGCCTGCAACAGGCCGTCCGCCGACACCAGGACCGCGTGGGACACGCCGGGCACATCCCGGGTGAAGCGGGCGACCAGCCAGTTCAGGTTCTCGTCCGTGGTGCTGTTGCTGGGGTTGGTCATGCAAGCCCTCCGTCGTTGTACTGCGCATTGGCCCGCCCGCTGCGGACCCCACTGAGATGCCTGGTCAAGTTGTTGCGAATTTCATCCGGATCACGACTTCCGGCGTCCTCCGCCGGCGCCAGGCCGCCGGGCACCAGCTGGGCGCCCGGCCTGCGAATCGGCAGTCCGCCGACGGTGCGCGCGGAACTCGTCGGATGGCTGGCATCCTCGGCGGCCAGCCATCCCGCGTCACCAGGCGAAGACCACGTGCTGTCCGACGATTGCGAGGTCGAGGGCTCGACCAGCCATTCCGAGACCATGCGTTGATAGATCGGGGTGGGCGACGCGCCTGCGACCGGCTGCAGCCGGGATGAGGTTACCGTCGCGGGCTCGGGGGCCACCTCCTGCGGTGGGTCGGCGGGCGGGGTGGGCGGTTTGCGGATCGGAAGACCGGACCGTGCGGTGGTCTGGGGTGCGACGGTCTCCCTCGCCACGACCGGGTTCGGGCCCGTGATCGGCTCGTCGTCCTGGATCTCGGTCCACAGATCGGTGCGCGCCTGCGTCTGTTCCCCGTCGCCGGGCTGCTCGCTCCCGGCGGGCGTCGGCGGACCGAACGGACCGGTCTGGGTGCGGTCGGTCTCCGTGCGGGGGGTGAGCACCGGCCACGGCTGGGTGGGCGGCTGATCCGCCGGGTTGACCGCGCGGCCGACCGGCGCGGAGACCGCGGGCTGGTCGGGGGACTCGGCGACCCGGATGGCCGGACGGCGCTGGGGCAGGCCCGAACTCGTCACGCCGAAGCGTGCGGTGTCGCGCTGCGGCAGGCTCGGCACCGGAACGAGATTGCGGGGTTGTGCTCCGGTGTGCGGCGCGGCGAGCGTGGGTAGCTGATGCTCGGCGGTGATATCGAGCGGCTTGCCCGCCGGGTCGGTGGCGTCCATCGGCGGCGCGACCAGAGCGCCGGGCAGGTGCACGCTGGCGGTGATGCCGGGCTGCTGCGCCATGGTCGAGGTGCGGCGCAGGCTGACCGTGATGGTGTGGCGCTTGGCCAGCCTGCCGACGACGAACAGGCCCATCCGGCGCGCCGTCTCGACCGTGACCTCACCACCGGAGGCGAGCCGGTCGTTGGTCGTCTGCAGGTCTTCCAGGGACATGCCGAGGCCGCGGTCGGTGATCTCGATCAGGTACCCGCCGTCCACCGCGCGCGAAACCATCACCGTGACCGGTGTGGTCGGCGGCGAGTAGCGCAGCGCGTTGTCGATCAGCTCGGCGAGCAGGTGCTCGATGTCGACCGCGGGCTCGCCCGCGACGATGCCGTCGGGCACCGCGCCGATCTCGACACGCTGGTAGTCCTCGACCTGGGAGACCGCGCTCCAGAGCATGTCCGACAGGGGCACCGGGTGGAGCTGGCCGCGGCGCAGCGCGGTGCCTGCGAGCACGAGCAGGTTGTCGCCGTTGCGGCGCATGCGGGTGGCCAGGTGGTCGAGGCGGAACAGGCTCTGCAGCCGGTCGGTGTCGTCCTCGTCGTGTTCGAGATCCTCGATCAGCGCCAGCTGCTGCTCGACCAGCGATTGGCTGCGGCGGGAGAGGGTTTCGAACATGTTGCCGATCTGCAGGCGCAGGCGGGCCTGGTCGGCGGCGAGGTTCAGCGCCTGCTCGTGGATCTCGTCGACGGCGCGGGCCAGCTGGCCGATCTCGTCGGTGGTGTGCACGGCGACCGGGGTGATCTCCGGCGTGGTGCCGCCCGCGCGCACCACGGCGAGCTCGTCGGGCAGCTTGAAGTGCGCGACCTCGAGCGCGTCGCGCCGCAGACGGCGGACCGGGACGACCAGGGTGCGCGCCACCGACAGGGCCAGCGCCAGACCCGCGAGCAGCATGCCGATGACGATCGTCGTCTCGCGGAGTGCGCCGATCTGCGCCTCGGTGGTGCGGTCGTCCAGTGCGCTGTCGATCGTGTCGATCAGCTGCGCGGTGGTCTTCTCGTAGGTGTCCGAACTGATCTGCAGCGAGTCGATCACCGCGGGGTTGGTCGCCGGGTCGGCGACGTTCTGGCTGAACGTGCCGAGGCGGGTCTGCACGGCGTCCAGCAGCGGGCGCATATTGCCCGCGTAGTCCGGCAGGATCTGCGCGTACTGGTAGATCATGGTGATCTCGGCGCCCGCGGCGACCAGCACGCGCGGCCGCACGCTCGGGTTGCGGCCCGCGTCCGGCGAGCCGATCAGCATGCGCTGCTGGGTGAGTACCCGCCGTGCCGTCTGCACCGACGCCAGCTGCAGGAAGTACCGCTGGATCACCAGGTCGTCCACCGAGGGTGACAGCGCGAGCGCATTGCCGATGCGCACCATGATCTCGTCGGACTGCTCGCCGACCATCGCGGGCGAGCCGTTGCGCAAGCTGTTGCGCATCGTGGTGCCGGTCGCGATGGCCGAGGCGAGTTCGGAGGTGACCCGGCTGCTGGCCTTGGTGGTCTGCAGCGCGGCTTCCAGCTCGACCAGCGCCTGGTCGAACTTCGTCAGCGCCGCGTCGGTCCACGGGTCGGCGGTGTTGCCCCAGGTGGCGGTCGCGGTGACGCCGAGTTGCTCGGTGGCGGTACCGAACTTGACGATCGGCCGGATGATGATGGCTTGTTCGCTGGCCGCGTCCAACTGCGTCATGGTACGCAGTTCGTTGTTGATTCGGAGCACGGCGAAGACGGTGGCCAGCAGCACCGGAAGCACGAGCACCACGCCAACCTTGCGGGTGACCGACCAGTTCGACAGGCTGAATTGCCAGGACCGCGGTGCAGCTTCCATCCGCTTCCGTCGCCTCCGCTTCACCAGTGACCTCGGTTGGGCGTGGCTGTTCAGTATTGATTCAACCCGCAAAGAACCAACTAGAGGTCTTCTTTTTACCGCACGGAACATACCGTGCAGAGTGGTCAACGGCAATCCGGGGGAGTCGGTACGCAATAACCGAATATGGCTATAGAGAACGTGTTTCGCGGTGGAATGCATCAAGGACGCGTCAACTTCTCGGCACATCGGTGGAACCCCCTGGTCATGCGGGGTCGGCCGGGGTGACGCGCCGAAGGTTTCGCGCGGACTCGCCGCGGCGTGTCGGGGGTGGCCTCTCAGTTACCTCTCAGTCGCTGCGGTCAAACTGGTGACATGCGCATTCTGGTAGTCGACGACGATCGGGCCGTCCGGGAATCGCTGCGCCGGTCGCTCACCTTCAACGGCTACTCCGTCGATCTCGCGGTGGATGGCGTGGACGCGCTGGAGAAGGCAACCGTCCAGCGACCGGATGCGCTCGTGCTCGACGTGATGATGCCCCGGGTGGACGGGCTCGAGGTCTGCCGCAGGTTGCGCAGCACGGGCGACGATTTGCCGATTCTGGTTCTTACGGCGCGAGATTCGGTATCCGAGCGGGTCGCCGGCCTCGATGCCGGGGCGGACGACTATTTGCCGAAGCCCTTCGCGCTGGAGGAGCTGCTGGCACGGTTGCGGGCGCTGCTGCGGCGCACGACCGCCGATCCGGGTGAGGCATCGGAGGCGATGAAGTTCGCTGATCTGTCGCTGGATCCGGTGACGCGCGAGGTGTCCCGCGGCGCCCGCCCGATCAGTCTCACTCGGACCGAGTTCTCACTGCTGGAAATGCTGATGGCGAACCCGCGCCGGGTACTGACCCGCAGCCGCATTCTCGAGGAGGTCTGGGGCTACGATTTCCCAACCTCGGGAAATGCGCTCGAGGTGTACATCGGTTATCTGCGCCGCAAGACCGAGGCCGAAGGCGAGCCGCGGCTGATCCACACCGTGCGCGGAGTGGGCTACGTACTACGCGAAACACCCCCGTAGGCCGCTCGCATGGCACGGACACCTCCCAAGCGACCTGTCGTCGCCGCGCTCGGCCAGCCCGAGCCCGCGGACATGCGGCCGCCGATGCCACTGACCCGTTCGGTCTCGCTGCGCTCGCGGGTGACCCTGCTGGCCGCCTCCGTGGTGGCGATCGCGGTGGCCGTCACCTCGATCGCGGCCTACGCTCTCGTCGCGCGCGCGTTGTACGACGACGTGGACGCGCAGCTGCGCAGCCGCGCCAGCGCCGTGATCGCCAGCAATCCGTACGGATTCAACATCCAGAATCTGATGATCGCCTCCGCCTTCTACGATGACACCGGCATCGCGCTGATCTATCCCGACCTCAAGCCCTATTCGCCGCCGCAATCGACCGATCCACCGGTCGGGGCCGAGGAGATGGACGTCGCCGAGGGGGAGCGCAGTTCCTCGCTGCGCACCGTCGGCAATCAGCGAGTACTGGCCGTTCACACGAACTCGGGTGCGACGCTGGTGATCTCGCAGCGACTGGATCGAACGAGAGAGGTGCTGGACCGGCTCGCCTGGCTGCTGTTCGTGGTCGGCGGCTGCGGCGTCGTGCTGGCCGCCGCGGCGGGCACGGCCGTGGGCCGGACCGGCCTGCGGCCCATCGCACGGCTCACCGCGGCCACCGAACGCATCGCCCGCACCGAGGATCTGACGCCGATCCCGGTGACCGGTGACGACGAATTAGCCAGGCTCACAGAGAGTTTCAATGCGATGCTGCGCGCTTTGACCGAGTCGCGCGATCGGCAGCGCAGGTTGGTCGCCGACGCCGGGCACGAATTGCGCACGCCGCTCACCTCGCTGCGGACCAACATGGAATTGCTCATCGCGTCGAGCCGTCCTGGCGCACCGCACATACCGGACGAGGACATGGCCGAGCTGCGCGCGGACGTCATGGCCCAGATCGAAGAGTTGTCGACGCTGGTGGGCGATCTGGTCGATCTGGCACGGGAAGACGCACCGGAAACCGTCTACGAGCGGGTGGATCTCGGCGAGGTGGTGGAACGCGCGCTCGAACGAGCGCGCCGCCGTCGCAGCGGCATCGAGTTCGCCGCGGATCTGCGACCGTGGTTCGTCTACGGTCACGACGCCGGGCTGGAACGCGCGGTGCTCAACGTGCTCGACAACGCGGCCAAGTGGAGCCCAGCGGGCGCGCAGGTCCGCATCGTCATGCGGGAGAGCGGTCCGGGGCTGCTGGAGTTGTCCATCGACGACGCGGGGCCCGGAATTCCCTCGGCCGAGCGTGAGCTGGTGTTCGAGCGTTTCTACCGGATCACCTCGTCCCGGTCGATGCCGGGTTCGGGCCTCGGCTTGGCGATCGTGAAGCAAGTGGTGACAAAACACGGCGGCACCATCGCCGTCGATACGTCGGAACGTGGTGGCACCGTGGTCCGCGTCGTGCTGCCGGGTGAGGCCGGAGCTCCTGCGCCCGATTGACGCAATACCGTCCGATGGATGTCTATTTCCACCACAATGATCAGTTCTGTGCGAAATATTCACCGGAATTTCCGACATTGCAGAGATCGGATTGTGCTTGATTTGAGACATCGAGTTGCCGATGGTTCTAATACTGGTTTCTGGGGGCAGATCTCGGAAAACTGAAAGCACAGTCTCAGTCCGCTCTCAGTCGCCGTGACCACCCTGGTCGGCACGTGAGTGTCAGCGTATGTCCGAGGGGCAGCACGGTGACAGCACGACGGCGCCGAGTGCCGGCGGGGTGACGACGTGAGCGAGCTCGAGAGCGAACGAGAACACAGCGCGTCATGCGCACGGCGGCGCCGAGCGCCAGCGAGGTGACGACGTGAGCAGAGACGAGGAGTCCATGACCGAGGATTCGAAGGATCGACCGGAGCCCGGGACGGCCGCCGGTTCGGACCGGCAGCCGACCGAGCAGATTCACGGCGCGGCGTCCGCCCCGTGGTCGGCGGGTGCTCCGCAGGGCGGCGTATTCGGACCGGGGGAGGCGCATTCCCACGGTTACGGTCCGCAGGGGCCGCAGCATCCGACGGCGCAGTTCCCGCCACAGCACCATCCCGCTCAGCCGTTCGCGGGGCCATACGGGACGCCGCAGGACGGTGTCTACAGCGCGCCGCCCCGGCGGCCGTTCCGCACCGGCCTTGCCGCGGGCGCAGTCGCGCTGGCGCTGGTCAGCGGGGGCGTCGGAGGCGCGGTCGGCGCGCTGGTCACCCGCTCCGACGACGGTCGCGCCCCGGTCACCAACGCCTTGGACGCGCCGAAGCCGAACATCAGCAACGCCTCCACCGCCCCGGCCGGATCCACCCAGGCGGTCGCGCAGAAGGTGCTGCCCAGCGTGGTCATGATCAAGGTGGCCAGCAGCAAGGCCGAGGGCGAGGGCTCCGGGGTGATCCTGTCCTCCGACGGGCTCATTCTGACCAACAATCACGTGGCCGCGGGCGGCGGGCCGAACGCGAAGATGGAGGTCGTCTTCGCCGACGGCAGCAGTGCGCCTGCGTCGCTGGTCGGGGCCGACCCGGTCTCCGATCTGGCCGTCATCAAGGCGTCCGGCCGGAGCGGTCTCGCGCCGATCGAATTGGGGACGTCGGCGAACTTGCAGGTCGGCCAGCCGGTCATCGCGATCGGCTCGCCGCTCGGACTGGCGGGTACGGTCACCACGGGCATCGTGTCGTCGTTGAACCGGCCCGTCGTCACCTCTGGCAACGGCAGCGAGCCGAGTCCCGCGGTCAGTCCGGTGATCGACGCGATCCAAACCGATGCCGCGATCAACCCCGGCAACTCGGGTGGCGCTCTGGCGGACGGCAACGGGAAGCTCATCGGTATCAACACCGCCATCGCGACACTCGGGCCCTCCGAGATCGTGGGGGGTCAGACCGGGTCGATCGGGCTCGGCTTCGCGATCCCGATCGATCAGGCGCGCCGTGTCGCCGACGAGCTCATCAAGACCGGAAAGGCCACCTACGCCCAGATCGGGATCACCGTGTCGCGGCAGCAGGACCCGGAACAACAGGCTTCCGGCGCGCAGGTTCGCGATGTGACGCCGGACGGCCCCGCCGCTCGCGCGGGCATTCCGCCGGGCGTGGTCGTGACGAAGCTCGACGACCGCCCGATCGATTCCGGAAACGCGCTCGTCGCCGCCGTCCGCTCCCACCAGCCAGGCGACAAGGTGAAAGTCACCTACACCGATGAGCAAGGCAACAACCCCAAGACCGTCGAGGTCACCCTCTCCGGCGCGCCCGCGGAGGGCGGCCGATGATGCGCGGCGGACAGGCTCCGCTGGCCGACATCGACGCCGGCGTTCTCGGCGCGGCCGCCGGATTGTTCGACGCAGGCGCTACGGTGAGCAGCATGGAAATCGATGCTCCTGTGGCGGGGCGTGCTCTGGTGGTGGTCGTCGACGATCGAACGGCGCATGGAGGTGTTGACTCGCTGGGCCCGCTGGTCACCGAGCTGCTCACCGAGGCGGGTTTCCTCGTGGACGCGTCGGTGTCGGTGCAGGCCGACGAGGTCGAGATCCGCAACGCGCTCAACACCGCGGTGATCGGTGGCGTCGATCTGGTGATCTCCGTCGGCGGCACGGGCATGTCGCCGCGTGACGTCACGCCGGAAGCCACCTCTCAGGTGCTCGACCGCGAATTGCCCGGAATCAGTGAAGCGCTGCGATCTTCCGGCCGGGTGGCCGGGTCGCTGGACGCTGGTCTGTCCCGCGGGGTGGCCGGCGTGTCCGGCAGCACCCTGGTGGTCAACCTGCCCGGCACCAGGTCCGCGATCCGGGACGGTATGGCGACCCTCGGACCGCTCGCCAGCCGGGTGATCGGCGAACTCTCCGGATTGGTCGAGTAATCACCTCGCGCACTCCCCCCGAAGACCCTCGCCCGGCGGCTCGCCGGGCGAGGGATAGCGCGCGTCTGGCGAAGGTCTTCGGTGACGCCTTGCCCGAGACAACCAGCGACGAGCGCGGCGATGACCGCGACGACGGCCGCGCCGCCGACGACGACTGGCTGCGCGCGCAAGTCCCCCCACACCACGGCTGAGGCCGTTATCTACGTAGTAGCTACGTATTCCGAGCAGGGTTCTCGTGATTCGCCCGTGATCTCTTCCGCTCGAAAGTAATCCAAGAAAATTCTTTACGGCTCTGTCCCGTATGTGGTCACGGCTCCCCTGAGTCGCTTTCCGGGCAGGCTCCGCTGTAGCCATCCTGCATTTATGCACGTCAAGCCATATTCAAATGTTCGCAACTGTGACTTACGTCACGCTGAACTTTACGAACCACCGCGTTGCGGGCGCGGTTATCGAACGTTTAATGTCCCCATCGAGCCACGCACATTTGGACCCAACAGGCCCGGGTATCGGCACGCGAGATGCCGCTCGGCGGAACCTGGCTCGGTTCCGTTGCCAGCTAGTACGTTGCGACGAAATAACAACCGGTTACACATCGGCAACAAAGGAGCGACACACTGAGCTGGGCCTGAGAGGACCACGTCCAGCCTCGATGGTCGAGGTTGACTGTTTGAACCTGATGAGGGGAAGTATGAGCGAGAACCGCACCATGCGCCGCGGCGCCCGCGTCGCGGGCATCGGCGCTGCCGCGGCCGTTGCCATGGGCCTGCTTTCGACCGGTGCCGCCAACGCCGACACCTTCGTGCCGTTGCCGGACGGCCACAAGGCGGGACCTGGCGTGACGATCACCCGGAACGGAGAGCGGGCCCTGATTTCGCCGTCGCTGGCTGCCAATGGCGCCGGCCGCGTGGTCTGGGTGTCGGGCAATGCGATCGCCGATGTCGCCGTGACGCCGGAAGGCACCATCGGCCCGAACAACGGTCCGACCGGAAACCCCGGAACCAACAACTCCTCGACGCACGGTGCTTCGCAGTTGAGCACCGGTTACGTCGTGGGTTGCCAGATCAGCATTGCTGATGATGCGATTTCGGCGGGTGTGTCCGGGAGTGTGAACCTCAGTGGGGCGAGTGCTGGTGGTTCGATCGGTATCAACCTCGGGCCGGGCGAGGTGAAGTTCGTTCAGATCGATTACAAGGACATCTTGAAGCCGGGTGTTTACTCGGTGGAGTACCAGGATGCCGAGATTCAGATCCAGGGCTGCGCGGGTTACGCGCAGGCGCGTTCGTACACGGTTGTCGAGATCATCGGTGATCACTACTCGAAGACCACCCTCTACGGGATGCCGTTCAGCATCGGCTGACGTCTGTCGAATCCACGAACCATCCTCCCGCTGAAGCGGACTCAACCCTCGAGGGATAGCAATCATGATCAACCGTAAGAACCTGGCACGGATGGCCGGCGTCGGCGCCGCTGCCACCATCGCCATGGGCCTGTTCTCCACCGGTGCGGCCAACGCCGACACCTTCGTCCCACTGCCGGGCGGCGAGCTCACCAAGACGCTGTCGGACGGCACCGTCGTGACGGTCCGTCTGGCCGGGGAGTCGGCCACCATCAGCCCGTCTATGGGTGCCACGCCGGTGCACCGCAACGCGTGGGTCTCCGGTAGCGCGCAGGTTGAGCTGTCCGGCACTGCCGGCGGCAAGATCTTCCCCGGTTACACCGTCGGCTGCCAGGTCAACATCGCCGGTGGCGGTGCCACCGGTGGCGTGGACGGCGATGTGGACTGGAGTGGTGACACCGTCACCGGCGGCGTGGGCGCCAACAGTGGCGGCGAGCTGTCGCTCGGCCCGGGTCAGGCGAAGTCGTTCTACGTGCTCGATCTGGAGCAGGCCGACGATTTCGGCAACGAATCGCACAAGACCCGGAACGCGTTCAAGGGCACCAGCGGTTCGGTGACCTGGGCCGACGAGACCATCGGCCTGTCGGGCTGTGGCGGCTACGCGCAGGCGCGTGCCTTCGTCAGCGTCGAGGTCGAGACCGACAATGTCATCACCTGGGTGACGCTGTGGGGCCAGCCGTTCAGCCTCGGCTGAGCGCAGCCGGGTAAAACCCCGCAGCCACCAACGAAATGGGCCCGTCACATCGGCGGCGGGCCCATTTCGCCATGAATTCTCTTGCGCCCCGACAACGCTCCGCGATCCTAGTCGGATCGCTGTCGCGCGGGGATAACTTGCCCGAATTTCCGGAAAAGTCTGGTTGATACCGAATAGCATTGTTTCGTCCGATATCGCTCGATGACGCGATGGTCGGCGATCGCTTGGTGGACTTCACATTCCACCACCCGGCCGTCGGCTTGGAGGGACATGTCCGCCTCGACACCCTGAGGTGGGCGGATGCAACTGATGAGGAAAATATGAGCAAGTACCGCACCAACGGTCTGTCTCGAGGCGCCCGCGTCGCGGGCGCTGCCGCCGCGGCGGCCGTAGCCACCGGTCTGTTCTCGACCGGTGCCGCAAATGCCGATGTCTTCGTGCCGTTGCCGGACGGCCACAAGAACGGCCCTGGCGTGAGCCTCGCCCGCACGGGTGAGCGCGCCCTGATCTCCCCTTCTCTCGCTGCGAACGGTGCCGGCCGTGTCGTGTGGGTTTCGGGGAACGCCATCGCCGACGTAGCCGTCACACCCGAGGGAACAATCGGGCCCAACAACGGTCCGACCGGAAACCCCGGAACCAACAACTCCTCGACGCACGGTGCTTCGCAGTTGAGCACCGGTTACGTCGTGGGTTGCCAGATCAGCATTGCTGATGATGCGATTTCGGCGGGTGTGTCCGGGAGTGTGAACCTCGATGGCGCGAGTGCTGGTGGTTCGATCGGTATCAACCTCGGGCCGGGCGAGGTGAAGTTCGTTCAGATCGATTACAAGGACATCTTGAAGCCGGGTGTTTACTCGGTGGAGTACCAGGATGCCGAGATTCAGATCCAGGGCTGCGCGGGTTACGCGCAGGCGCGTTCGTACACGGTTGTCGAGATCATCGGTGATCACTACTCGAAGACCACCCTCTACGGGATGCCGTTCAGCATCGGCTGACATCGGCTGGATCTGTCAAATCTCTTTTCGCTGAAGCGAACTCGATACTCTAGGGGTATTACCATCATGTTCGATCGTAAAATGCTGGCGCGCGCGGCAGGACTGTGCGCGTCCGCGGCCATCACCATGGGTCTGCTCTCGACGGGTGCGGCGAATGCCGACACCTTCGTCCCGCTGCCGGGCGGGGAACTCACCAAGACGTTGTCGGACGGCACCGTCGTGACGATCCGTCTGGTCGGGGAGTCGGCCACCATCAGCCCGTCTATGGGTTCGACGCCGGTGCACCGCAATGCCTGGGTGTCCGGTAGTGCGCAGGTTGAAGTGTCCGGTGCCGCAGGCGGAGCGATCTTCCCGGGTTACACCGTTGGCTGCCAGGTCAACATCGCCGGTGGCGGTGCCACCGGTGGCGTGGACGGCGATGTGGACTGGAGTGGTGACACCGTCACCGGCGGCGTCGGCGCGAACAGTGGCGGCGAGCTGTCGCTCGGCCCGGGTCAGGCGAAGTCGTTCTACGTGCTCGATCTGGAGCAGGCCGACGATTTCGGCAACGAATCGCACAAGAAGCGCAACAAGTTCAAGGGCACCAGCGGTTCGGTGACCTGGGCCGACGAGACCATCGGCCTGTCGGGCTGTGGCGGCTACGCGCAGGCGCGTGCCTTCGTCAGCGTCGAGGTCGAGACCGACAATGTCATCACTTGGGTGACGCTGTGGGGCCAGCCGTTCAGCCTCGGCTGAGCGTCAACCATCCAGCCGCACAATGCGAACGGGTCCGTCGTTGTCACGGCGGGCCCGTTCCGCGCTGCGACCCAGGTGATCCAGAGTTCGTGCCGTCCGGCCGCGCTGGTCTTGCTTTCGGCGAGCAGGTCGCGGATCTGGATCAGCAGCTCCGCATCGGTGAGTCCGGGCGTGATCGGGCTGGAACGCTTCTGCAGATACTCGCCGAACTTTGTCACTCGGTATGTCTGCGGGCACGGCAGGTCAATGGAAGACGACGGCGAGCGCGGTGCGCAGGGAAGCTCCGGCCACGGCGGTGGCGTGGTCGGCGTCCATCGCGACCAAGACCACGCGTTCGGCGGCGCCTCGTTCGTCGGCCTGTCCCGAGACCAAGATGACGGCGGCGTCGGTGGCCAGGGTGCGGGCAGGCCGGGTACCGGGGCCGTTCGAGTCTTCGGCGCCGATCACGTCGACGCGATCGCCCGCACGGAGGATGTCCGCGACCGCGGTGTCGGCGAGACGGATGGGCACGATCCTGGCGTCGCGTGCTCCGGTGGCCGCCGCGGCCAGCCGTGGACCGATGACGCGCAGGTCGGTGAAAACCTCGCCCTGACGCATCGCGCCGGTCAGTGTCGCGCCGAGGAGAGCGGCCGGGTCGCCGACCGCGCCCGCGGGCAGCGTGCCCGCTTCGCGTGGCGCCGAGCGCAGGTCGCCCTCTTCGAGGAGCCGTCCCGGCTCCAGATCCCGGGCCGCGACGAGGATCGGCATGCGCTCGGCGTCCGGGTCACCACGCACGAAGAGGACGGCCGCGAGTACAGCGAGGGCGGCGGCGAGTAGCCGTCGGGCCAGGACGACGTCGGCCCATGGCGGGCGCTGCCATCCGGAGGGATTCCAGCCACCTCGGCCGAGGTCGGCGAGTGCGCGAGTCATGGCCGGATCCTATGGCCGAACTCACACTCGTCCGCCCCGTATCAGCGGGGCTGTGGATAACGACGAGGCTGGGGAAAACGTCGAATCAGCTGGCTACGGCCGTGCTGGTGGCCGCGGTGGAACCGGTGGACGAGTCGGAGGACGAACTCGAGCCGCTGTCGGTCTTGGCGGGCTCGCTCGCGGTGGACGAGCCGCCGCGGCTGTCGGTGCGGTAGAAGCCGCTGCCCTTGAAGACGATGCCGACCGAGTTGAACAGCTTGCGCAGCTTCCCCGAGCACTCCGAGCAGACGCTCAGAGCTTCGTCGGTGAAGGACTGAACGATGTCGAAGCGGTTGTCACACTGGGTGCACGCGTACGAGTAAGTTGGCACAGGATCCTCCGCGGTATTCGTCAACCTGGCACTCTACAGCCGACAGTGCCAACACCGCCAATCGGCATTTCATTCCCCGGCGCTATCGCCGAGCGGTCGCAGGCCGCCACGCGGTGTCAGTGCCCAGCCCATGCGCAGATCGTGCGGCTCCTCGGGCAGTCGCTCCACCAGTTCCTCGTCTCGTACCACCGCGATCAGCCGCGCGTCCGGGTGCGCGGCCGACAGCGTGCGGTCGTAGTAGCCCGCACCGCGTCCGAGCCGGACGCCGCGCAGGTCCACCGCGAGCGCGGGCACCAGGATCACCTCGGCCCTGGCCACCTCGGCCGGTGGCAGCACCGTGCCGATCGGCTCCAGCAGGCCGTAGCGGGCGCGGCGCATGGCGTCGGCTCCGGTGTACTCGGCCCAGCTCAGCGGCCCAGGTGGCCCGGTTACCGGCAGCAGCACCCGCGCGCCACCGGCCAGCAGCGCGTCCAGCATCGCCGTCGAGCCCGGCTCCGGATCGACCGGCACATACGCGCAGACCCATTCCCGCGCGCCGAGCGCGCCGACCGCCGCGGCCAAGGCGAGCGCCTCGTCCTGCCGATCAGTGGCGCTCATCACAGCTCGCCGGGCCACCAGTTCGATGCGCCATGCATGTTTATCGCGCTCGCCGGGCATCTCCACAGTGATCACCATAGGCTCACCCCGGTACCGGGTCGGCGCGACGCCGACCCGGCGGCGTGATGGACGGATAGGGTATGCGCATGACAGCAAAGGCCGGACAGCCCGCTGACACCGCGGTGGTGTCGTGCTTCCGCACGGCCGTGGTGCCCGCGGCCGGGCTGGGGACACGGTTCCTGCCCGCGACCAAGACGGTGCCCAAGGAACTTCTTCCAGTGGTGGACACCCCCGGGATCGAGCTGGTCGCCAGCGAGGCGGCGGACTCGGGGGCCGAGCGCCTGGTGATCGTCACGTCCCCGGGCAAGGACGGCGTCGTCGCGCACTTCGTCGAGGATCTCGTGCTGGAGAGCACGCTCGCCGAGCGCGGCAAGTACAAACTGCTGGAGAAGGTGCGCAAGGCGCCGGCACTGCTCGACGTCACCTCGGTCGTACAGGAGGAGCCGCTCGGGCTCGGTCACGCCGTCGCCCAAGCCGAGCAGGCACTCGATGCCGACGAGGACGCCATCGCGGTGCTGCTGCCGGACGACCTCGTGCTGCCCTGCGGTGTGCTCGACGTGATGAGCCGGGTGCGCCGCAAGCGCGGCGGGACCGTCCTGTGCGCCATCGACGTGCCGAAGGACGAGGTCAGCGCCTACGGCGTGTTCGACGTGGCGCGGGTGCCGGACGCCGTGAACCCGAATGTTCTGCGCGTCAAGGGAATGGTGGAGAAGCCCGCACTGGCCGACGCGCCCTCGACCTTCGCCGCCGCTGGCCGGTACCTGTTGGACCGCGCCATCTTCGACGCGCTGCGCCGCATCGAGCCCGGTACGGGCGGCGAGCTGCAACTCACCGACGCCATCGCACTGCTGATCGCCGAGGGACATCCGGTTCATGTGGTGGTGCACCGTGGGTCGCGCCACGATTTGGGCAACCCGGGCGGTTATCTTCGTGCTGCGGTCGATTTCGCACTGGAACGAGAGGAATACGGCCCCGCCCTGCGGGAGTGGCTGCAGCACCGTCTCGGTCCGGACTGGGATCCGCAGCTGACGACCGACGACTGACGGGTCCGTCCGGGGTTTCGCCGAGAGTGGACCGTCGGGTACGAATGGTGGTTCACCGCGGTGCGCGCGAACATGCTTGCGCCGCGGTGCGATCCCGCGCGCCCGCGCAGGCGGAATCGGATGGAGTGCGGAGAGGATCAGGAAGGGCTGGATGCGGTCGGTTGAGGATCAGCAGATCAAGGTGACCGCCGCGGCCGTCGCGCCGCGGCCGGTCCGGGTCGCGATTTCCGAGGCCCAGGGCCTGCTGTGCGCCGAGGACATCGTCACCGAGCGTCCGCTGCCCGGCTTCGATCAGGCCGCGATCGACGGCTACGCGGTGCGCAGCGTCGACGTCGCCTCCGCGGGCGCCGACATCCGCGACGAGGAGGGCGAACTCGTCGACCTGACCCTTCCCGTGGTCGGTGAGGTGGTCGCCGGATCGCGTCAGCCGATCCGGTTGCAGCCGCGCCAGACCGTCCGGGTGGACACCGGCGCGCCGATGCCGACGCTCGCCGATGCGGTTCTCCCGTTGGATTTCACCGACGGCGGGCGGGTCAGGATCAAGGTGTACGAGCCGGTGCGGTCCGGGGACTATGTGCGGCGCGTCGGCGACGACGTCCAGCCGGGTGACGTCGCGGTGCGCGCGGGAACCATCATCGGCGCCGCGCAAGTAGGTCTGCTCGCCGCCGTCGGCCAGGACAAGGTGCTGGTGCACCCGCGACCGCGATTATCGGTGATCTCGGTGGGCGGTGAGCTGATCGACATCGATCGCACGCCCGGTCCCGGCCAGGTCTATGACGTGAACTCCTACGCGCTCGCCGCGGCCGCGCGGGACGCGGGCGCGGACGTGAACCGGGTCGGCATCGTGAGTTCCGATCCGCGCCGGTTGCGTGACGTGGTCGAGGGGCAGTTGGTGCGCTCCGAGGTGGTGGTCATCGCGGGCGCGGTCGGCGGCTGGGCCTCCGAGCAGGTCCGGGAGGCGCTCGAGGGGCTCGGCGAGCTCGAAATCACCCGGGTGGCCATGCATCCGGGCTCGGTGCAGGGGTTCGGCAAGCTCGGCCGCGACGAGGTGCCGACCTTCCTGCTGCCGTCCAACCCGGTCGGCGCGCTGGTGGTGTTCGAGGTGATGGTGCGGCCGCTGATCCGGATCGCGTTGGGACGCAGGCATCCCATGCGCCGGATCATCCGCGCGCGCACGATCATGCCGATCAGCTCCATGGCCGGACGCAAGGGATACCTGCGCGCACAACTCATGCGAGACGAGGCGACCGGTGAGTACTTGGTACAGCCACTCGGCAGCGCGAACTCGTCCTCGCACCTGCTCGCCACGCTCGCCGAGGCGAACAGCCTGATCCTGATCGACCCGGACGACACCGAGATCCGCACCGGTGACGAGGTTCAGGTCGCCTTTCTCGCACAGCGTGGCTGAGACGTGGACGCGATGAACGTTTTCCGGGTCACGCAGCATCCGGGGTGGCCCGCGCGGCTCGGCCCGGTCCGGGTGGCCGCGGGACAGGTCACCCTGCGTCCGGTGCGGCTGCGCGACGCGGCGGCGTGGAGCCGGATCCGGTTGCGGGACAGGGACCATCTCGAGCCGTGGGAGCCGACCGGCCGCGGGGCGTGGGAGGCGCGCAACCACGCGTCCAATTGGCCCTCGCTGTGGTCGAGCTTGAAGGCGGAGGCACGGCGCGGCGCGATGATCCCTCTGGTCATCGAGGTGGACGGCGGGTTCAGCGGACAGCTGACCATCGGCAATATCGTGCGCGGCGCGCTGCGCTCGGCCTGGATCGGTTATTGGGTGGCCAGGGATCTCAGCGGACAGGGTGTCGCGACCGCGGCGTTGGCGCTCGGGCTCGACCACTGCTTCGGGCCGGTGGGCCTGCATCGGGTCGAGGCGACCGTGCGACCGGAGAATCTGGCCAGTCAGGCGGTGCTCCGCAACGTCGGCTTCCGGGAGGAGGGGCTGCTACGGCGCTACCTCGACGTGGACGGCGCCTGGCGAGATCACCTGCTGGTCGGCATGACCGTCGAGGAGGTGGTCGGAACCGTTCTGGACCGGCTGGTGCGAGAGGGGCGCGTCACCCTGCTGTAAGCGCGGGCCACCGGACCCGGTGGCATTGGTGGGAATGTGACAGGTGTGGCGGATGTGCACGGCGCGCCTGCCGGAACTTGGTGCTACCCGGAATTAGCCTACGGACGTCGATGGTGCGTCTTGCGTCATCGGCAGGGAGCCTGCGGGCGTCCGGCGTCGACGCGGTTGCGTCGGACGGGGAGCCGGACGAGTGCGGCGTACGACGCGCCGCTCGCGGGCCGAGCCGGACGAAATCCAGGCGGGGACGGAGGTGCTGACGCGATGCCGAATTCGATCCTGTGGATCGGTCTCGTCGTGCTCTGGGTCTTCGTCCTGTTCCCGATGCTCGCCGACCGCCACCCGAGAATCCGCCGGACCACCGACGCCGCGCTGGCGACCCGGGTCCTGCACCGCGGCGGAGGCAAACGACGTCTCAGAAAGGGCCCGGCTGCCGGGCACGAAACCGATCCGAACTGGCGGCCGCGCCGCGTACCGAGAGAGTATTCCCACAGCGATGATGCGGAGGACCGGATGACGACACCGGCCGACGAGCCCGTCACCGAGACCGACGAGGACAACCTGCCCGCGCCCTTCGACGCCGCGGCATCCGACATCGCTGACGCCGAAACGGACGACATCGAGGCGGCCGACGCCGACCTCGCGACCGCCGCATCGGAAGACGACGAGTCGGAAGACGACGAAGAAGCCGCCGAAGTCGCTGCGAAGATCGACACGGCGGCCGATGATGACGGCGTGGGCGTACACCACCCCGAACCGACCGCGGCCAGAATCCCTCCTGCGCGCTCCACCGCGCCCGCCCGCCTGCCCTACGACGAGTACGACGAGTACGACGAAACCGATTCGGACGAACCGGAATTCATCTCCACTCGCCGCGGCCGCGGCGGCTTCGACCCCGAGGCCGACGCCATCGCCCGCGCCGCCCGCTACACCTTCCGGCAGCGCGCGGTGCTCGGCCTGGTGCTCACCGCCATCCTCTGCGGCGCGCTCGCGTTCGTGCTCACGCCCCTGCTGTGGTGGGGCACCGGGCTCTCCTGTGTCGTGCTCGTCACGTACCTGGCCTACTTGCGCAAGCAAGTGCGGATGGAGGAGGAGATCCGCCGCAAGCGCGCCGCCCGCCTCAACCGTGGACATGGCGGCGACCCACGCGCGCGCGGAGCCGACGCCCCGCACGGCACCATGGACCGCGACACCGCCCGCACCCTCCGCCGCCGCTCCGCGCTCGTCGACCCCGACGACGAAGACCCCCTGTTCGAGCACCTCGACCCCTTCGACCCGGCCACCGCCCGCGCCCTGCGCAGCCGCGCCACCGGCGACACCCGCCGCGCGGAGGGTGCGTAGTGTAGTCACCACTATCCGGGCAGGTCAGCCCGCCGATTCGGACTCAGAGGGCACGGCCTGATACAGTGTCACAGCGCGGTTCCCCGGAGCCGCACGGGGCTATAGCGCAGTTGGTAGCGCGTCTCGTTCGCATCGAGAAGGTCAGGGGTTCGATTCCCCTTAGCTCCACTCGTCGGAGGCTCATGCTCATGGAGAGCATGAGCCTTTCTCGTTCCGCGTGTTTGTGGGGGCCGAGCCCCCACACCCCAGCCCGGAGGGGCTTCGCCCCCCGGGACCCCCCTTCGGGCTCGCCTTCGGCATCGCCATAGTGACCTGCTCGGCTTCGCCCCCGGACCCCGCGATTGTGGTTGCGTTTGGTTGGTTGTCTTTCCGCCGGGCTGTTGGCTCATTCGGCGACGGAAGCGACGCTATAGCTTCTTGTGCGATCCGGCCACATGTCGACCGATGGAACCGTGGTCCTGGATGGGGCGTTCGGTCATGGTGGCCAAACGGGGCGCCCGCGCGAAACGCTCGGCTGGGATACCCCAGCCGAGCGTCTGGCCAGGCTCGTGTCCACCACCGACTGGCAGCGGTGTCGGCCGACCCCGGAAATCCTGTGACGACTCGCGGGCGCCTACGCGGCGACGGTAGCGAGGCGGAGGTGATCTTCGATATCGGCGGGTGAGCCGGTGTAGTGGAGAGCGCGCAAGCCGAGGCGAGCGGCGGCTTGGCAGTTGTCGGCACGGTCGTCGATGAACAGGACGCGGCCGGGATCGCGAACTCCGGTCGCGGCGAGTGCGTTTCGGTAGGTGTCGGGGTGGGGTTTGTTCATGCCGAGCCGGGCCGAGTAGAGGGCGTCGGTCATCAGAGTGCGCCAGTCGGAGGCGTCGAGGGCATCGCTGACCGGATGAGGTGCGTTGGAGAGCAGCACCATCGGGAGATCTGCCCGCCGGGCCTGGTGGAGGAGTGCGACGACGCGGTCGTCGGTCCGGGTCCACAGCGCGGTGTCGACGGCACGCAACCGGGTGAGCATTTCCGGGTCCGGGCGATGGCCGAGCACGGCGGTCCAGAAGTCCGCGTCGTCGAGCTCGCCGGAATCGTAGGGTTCGCGGGCGCTCCAGAAAGCATTCTGGAAGAGTCCGAGCTGGTCTGCGTGCCATCCGGCGAGTTCGGCGAGCCTGCTCCACATTGGAACGGTGGGCTGCAGGCCAATGACGCCGTTGTAGTCGAAGATCACCGCGTCGAGTTCCGCGGGCTGGTGAGGTAGTGCGGTTACCATCGGTTCTCCAAGGCTTTATGGGACAGGACAGCCACGCCCGCGGCGAGCCGGGCGGGGAGCGGCGCCGCAGTGGCGAGCGCGATCGGAATTCGGCAGGTACCGAGCAGCGCGAGGCTTGCTGCGAGAGTCCGCACTGCGGCGTCGGGCATCTCGCGCGCGCGTTCCAAAGCTCGGCGCGATGGTGCGTGTCATGAAAGCTCCATCGGTGCCACCGACTTCGCCGTCGAGAATGACCGCGAAATCGGCTGCGTAGATATGACGATTCCCGCCTCTTTCCATGACGAAAGAGGCGCACAAACTGTGGATCGAAGGAAGGGTTCCGCGAGGCAAAGGCTGAAGGTGGTGCGCGACGCTGAGCGAACAAGCCGAAACCTACCAAGGGGTGCGGCGAGGTACCACCCGGGACGGGTCTTGGTGATTCGCTCCACAAAGTGCCGTCCGAAGGTCTCACCGGCGTCGTAGCCGAGATCACTCGTCGAGGTCGGCCGGCGGCGCGTCGTCCTCACCCTGGCCGCCATGACGAAATCCGACTCGAAGTCGGCGCGTTGAACACCCTCGACCATGAGAGTGTGCGTGAGCGACTGACGAAGGCCCGGTCCACACGGACCGGGCCTTCGTCGTTCAGGAGCTAGGCTGCCCGGAGGCGTTCGGGCTTGGCGTGGCGAACATTTCTTCGGCGCGGCGGGTGTCCATGTATTCGCGCACTCGATGGATCAGGCCGTCGTCGGAGAGTTCGAATACGAAGCAGTACTCGTTGTCGTAGTGGTTGCCGTTCATCAGGGTTGCCCGCATTCGTTCCTCCACGACAACTGTTGTGCCCTCGGCGGTGACTGCGGTGAAGTCCACCTTTCTGTCGGCCACGAAGACGGCGGGGAACTCGATGGTCAGAAAGCGGACGATACGGTCTCGCCCGATCAGGTGATTGGTCCCGTCGAGTGCCCGGGCCGTTGGATTCTCTGGTGGCGCAAGCCATTCGGCGTCGAGCGTGAATACGGCGGCGATCCGGTCGGGGTCTTGGGTGGCGAACTCGCGCCATGCCCGCAGAACCAATTCTCTGCTGATCTGTGCGTCCATCCAGCCAATGATGGGGTGTGCGCTGTCGCCGATCCCGTCACATTCGGACACATTCATTGACACGGCCGGATATGGCTGGCCGGGATGTAGTCCGTCGCGCAGACTGTCGGTGTGGAAGCGTTCGAGGGCGTCATCACGACCGGCATCTATTGCCTGCCGCCGTGTCCTGGACGTCCGCTGCCGGAGAATGTGGTGTCCTTCACGTCGGCGGCAGGTGCCGAAGCCGCGGGATTTCGGGCGTGTTACCGCTGCAGGCCGTACCGCAGCGACCGAAGGCCAACGAGTTCATCCGAATTGGTTTGCCGTGCAGTCGATCTCATCGCAGCTGGTGCGCTGGATGAAGCCACCGAGGCCGAACTCGCGGCGCGACTCGCAGTATCGGAACGCCACTTGCGCCGGATGTTCCGGACACAGGTCGGCGCCACCCCGGATCAGCTCGCCCGCTCTCGGCGTGCGCATTTCGCCCGACGCCTGTTGGACGAAACCGAGCTGTCGGTCATCGAGATCGCCTTCGCCTCCGGGTTCGGCAGCCTGCGTCAATTCAACCGAGTGATGGTCGCAACCTTCCGCGCCACACCGCACGAATTGCGTCAACGGCGGCGTCGCGCGGATCGCCTTGTCGCCGATGGCGGTCTCGCGCTCCGCGTGCCACTGCCCGAGCCCGTGCAGCTCGATCGACGATTGGCGCAGCTTGCCTGCGGTGCGATCCGCGGCATCGAGAACGCCACGACCGAGCACTACCGGCGGACAGTGTCGATGGATGGCGCCCCTGGCCTGATCGAGATCAGTTCGGAGGCATCCGACGAGGTGCGGCTGGTCGCTCACCTACCCCGGATCGAGGGTCTCATGCACCTGGTGGACCAGGTGCAACGCCTTCTCGTCGGCGGAACCTGGGATCCATACGAGGCAGCTGTGCAAGCGATCGTGACGGACAACGTCGGCGCGTCGGAGGCTCCCGCTGTCCTCGCCGAGATCGTTACGCGGTATGGCATACCGATCGCTGGACTGCGCCAGTTCGGTCTGACCCACTTGTTTCCCATACCGGCCGCCCTCGCGGTCGCCGATTTTCATGGCATGAGCGTCGATGAGAAATGCACACGAACGATCCGCGACTACAGCCTCGATCCGGATCCGAATCGGCTCTTCCGATCGGTCTCGTGATCCAGCCGCCGTTCCGCAGCGAGTCGCCATTGGCGCTCAACCTTCAGCAGCGCCATTGCCCGACCCGCGGATCAATGCTGGTCAGGGCCTCTTTCGTGTCTGTGGTCGTCGCAGGCGGCGGGTAGGTGGCTGGCGGTTGGGGATGCGGACGATCGCGAGGACGGTGGTGGGCCGGGAATCCTGATTTCGAGATTGCGCGGGTTGGCGTCCGATCAGGCGGCGTTGAGGGCTTCGTTGATTTTGCGGGTCATGTCGGCCACGGTGGGGCTGGGTTGGCCTTTGCGGGCGCGGGTGGCTGCTTCGATGGCGACGTTGATGGTGTTGCGGAAGTTGTCGGCTTCTGCCGGGTCCTGTTTGTTGAGCAGGCTCATGGCTTCCGTCAAGGCCGGCAGTACCACGTCGGCGATGGCGGCTACGGATTTGCCGTTGAGCTTGGCGCCCTCGGCTTTCTCGGCGAGCACATGCCCGACCAGGCCGGTCGCCGAGCCCAGGGCGATGGAGCCTGCGGTGGCGATCTTGTGGGGCGAGCCGGTGGCATCGGCGGCCGTCAGCAGTGCGATGGCACCGTAAGCGGCGGTCCGCAGGGTGGTCTTGTCTTGCTCGGTGAGGGGCGAGGAAGTGCTGTTCTTCGTCATGGCAACCACTATCAGCGCCTGGCCTGACACCGCCCTGTCACCAGGCTGACGCGGGCACGACCAGGTAGAACACCGTGTCAGCGGCGTGACAGGTGGGTGTCAGGCCAAACGCCGATGGTGGTCGCATGAGTAATTCAGCGATCGCGGTGTCAGGGCTGCGGAAGAAATATGGGGACAAGGTCGTGCTCGATGGCATCGATCTGGATGTTCGTGCGGGAACGGTCTTTTCCCTGCTCGGTCCGAATGGAGCGGGCAAGACGACGACGGTGAATGTGCTGAGCACGTTGATAAATGCCGACGGCGGGTCGGTGCGCGTTGCCGGCCATGACGTCGCGACCGAGGCCAAGGCGGTGCGCGCGGCGATCGGGGTCACCGGCCAGTTCGCGGCGGTGGACGAGCTGCTGACGGGGCAGGAGAATTTGCAGCTGATGGTGGACCTCAACGGGGTCTCCGCCAAAGACGGCAAGCGGACCGTCACAGAACTGCTGGAACGCTTCGATCTGGTGGAGGCGGCGAAGAAACCCGCGTCGACGTACTCCGGCGGTATGCGCCGGAAGCTCGACCTGGCGATGACGCTCGTCGGCAACCCGCAGATCATCTTCCTGGACGAGCCGACGACGGGTCTGGACCCGCGCAGCCGTCGCACGATGTGGGCGATCATCCGTGACCTGGTGGCCGACGGCGTGACCATCTTCCTCACCACCCAGTACCTCGAGGAAGCCGATCAGCTCGCCGACCGGGTCGCGGTGCTCGACCAGGGCCGCCTGGTCGCCCAGGGCACTCCGGACGACCTCAAACGCCAGATCCCCGGGACGCACGTCCGGCTCCGGTTCACCAACGTCGCCCACCTCGACGCGGCCGCGCGCCTCTTCCCCGACTCCGCGCCGGACCACGAGACACTGACCCTGCGGGTTCCCAGCGATGGCGGGACGAAATCGCTCCGGGCTCTGCTGGGCAGGCTCGATGAGTACTCACTCAGCGCCGAAGAGTTCTCTGTGCACACACCCGACCTCGACGACGTTTTCCTCGCCCTGACGGGCCACGCCACGGAGGTGGAAGCGAAATGAGCACCAAGAACCACTCGAAGGTGATGTTGCGCCGCAACTTCAAACACATCGCCCGGAACCCGACCTCGGTATTCAACGCGGTCCTGATGCCGATCATCATCATGTTGATGTTCGTGTACATGTTCGGCGACGCTTTCGACGTCGGTGTCGACTACATCGACTACGCCACGCCGGGACTGATCCTGCTGGCCGTCTGCTACGGGCTGGGGGCCACCGCGACGGCGGTGAACTCCGACATGACGAACGGCATCATCAACCGGTTCAAGGTCATGGACGTCTCCCGTGGCGCGGTGTTGAGCGGGCATGTCATCGCCACTGTGCTGACCAATCTGATCGCCATCGCGGCCCTCATCGGGGTGGCCTTCCTGCTGGGATTCAGTCCGTCGGCGAATGTCCTCGACTGGCTCGGCGTGGTCGGCATCGTCGTGTTGCTCGGTTTCGCGGCAAGCTGGCTCACGGTCGCCTTGGGACTGGCGGCGAAGTCTCCGGAAACGGCGGGCATGGCCTCCGTGCCGCTGGTCATGCTGCCGTTCTTCAGCAGCGCGATCGTGCCTGCCGAGAAGATGGGGCCGGGCCTGCGACAGTTCGCGGAGTACCAGCCCTTCACGCCGATCATCGAAACCCTGCGCGGGCTGCTGAACGGCGCACCGAACACCGGCGATGCGATCACCGCCATCGCCTGGTGCGCCGGGATCGCTCTCGTCGGATTCCTGTGGGCGCGTTCCACTTTCAGCAAGCGAGCGTGACCGCGGCCAACTCGTGCCAGCCGGCCCGCGCCCCCTCCTGAGTCGCCTCGGTGAACCCCGTGTCGCCGAGGCGGTTTCGCGTGGCCTGCTCGATCCTGGCCACATCCGGTTGGGAACGATCCGACAGACCGCGCACGCCCGCGCTCGCCGCGAGCAGCCGCGCGGCCTGCTCGTACTGTTCCTCACGCAGCGCCAGATCCGCGATCCCGACGAGCGCTTGGGCGATCAGGGGTGCGTGCCCCGCCTCGGACGCCGCCTGAAAGGCCGCGACCCGGTGTTCACGGGCATCGTCGAGATCCTCGGCAAGGTAGCCGAGCAGACTATGTTTCATTGCGCGGCCGATTGCCCGCTCGGCGTCATCGCCCAGTATCGCTGTCGCGACGTCGAGTTGCCGGTGTGCCTGCTCGGCGTTGCCGCTCCAGCGCGCGAGCTCCGCCTTCGACAACGCCAGCTCGGCCAGCACATTCGGCCAGGCAACTCGTTCCGCGGACCGCTGCGCCTCTGACATGGCCGCCGCGCTCGACTCCGCATTGCCCAACAGCCAGTACAACTGGGCCTGCCGCGACCGCATCGGCACGACATCCTCGCTGGCGCCGATCTCGGTGACGACCGCGATCGCCTGTTCGTAGTGCTCGCACGCAGCGGCGAACTCGCCGCGCATGGCGATTCGATTCGCCAGCTCGGTCTGGGCGAACGAAATCCCCCACCGTTCGCCGAGCGCGCGGAACTCGGTGAGCGCCGTCTCGAGATATGTGTCCGCATCCCTACCGCCCTGGCCGAGCTGGATCCGCAATTTGCCGAGTTGCAGCCGACCGAGGGCGCGTACCCAGGGGTCCTCGTCGACCAGCAGTGCTTCCCACGCGGGCAGGATCGCGTCCGGCCCATGCAACATGCGTTCCAGTGGGGCGGTGAACCTCAGCACCGGGTGATGGCTCTGAACACGCCGACTGATTTCGTAAGCTTTGCGGATCCACTCCTCCGCATGGTGCTGGTCACTCTGCGGCCCGGAGATCACGAACTGTATGACGAACGCGTACACCACGGCCCGGATCTCGTCGGCCACCTCGCCGGGCATGGCCGTGGCCGCCATGATCAGCTCGTTGCCCTCCGCCTTGTGCCCGCCGAGCCACCAGTACCAGCCGGCGGCCGCGGCGAGCCGCATCGCCCCCTCTGTCTCGCCGGCCGCGAGCGCACCGCGCATCGCAGCAGCGATATTGCCGCGCTCGGCCTCGAGCGTGGCGAGCCATTCCAATTGCTCGGCGCGGCGCAGATGCGGATCCGCGATTTCGGCGAGTTCGGTGAAATACGCGAGATGCGCACGGCGCGTCTGATCCGATTCCCCCGCCTCCGCGAGACGCTGCTCGGCGTACTCCTTGATGGTGCCGAGCATCCGGTAGCGCGGCGCCCGGTCGCCCTCGGTGAGCACCAGCGATTTCTCGGTCAGCGCGGTCAGCAACTCGAGCACCTCACCCGTCTCGACCGCCACATTCTTCCCGCCTCCCCGCCCATCGGGCCCACCCCCTGTGCCCCCGCAGATCCACTCGGCTGCTTCCAGACTCGCCCCGCCCGAGAACACCGAGAGCCTCCGCAGGACAATCCGTTCGGCGTCGGTGAGCAGCTCCCAGCTCCAGTCGATCACCGCGCGCAGCGTCCGGTGCCGTGGCAGCGCGGTACGGCTGCCGCCGGTCAGCAGGCGGAACCGGTCGTCGAGCCGATTGGCGAGCTGCTCGAGGGACATGGTGCGCAACCTGGCCGCGGCGAGTTCGATGGCCAGTGGCATCCCGTCCAGCGCCCGGCAGACGCGTGCCAAAGTCGACAATGTGTGGGCGTCGGTCGCGAGGTCCTTGCGCACCGCGCCGGCACGGTCGCGCAGCAGCCGGACGGCCGGAGAGGACTCGATCTCGCCCGGCCCGGCGTCCCCCTTCGGCAAGGCCAGCGGCACGACCGGCCACAGCGCCTCGCCGGTGATGCCGAGGGGTTCCCTGCTCGTCGCGAGGATCCGCAGCCGACTGCACTCTCCGAGCACTCGATGGGCGAATGTCGCCGCGGACTCGATCACGTGCTCGCAGTTGTCCAGAATCAGCAACATCGTCCGTTCGCGGACCGCGGCAATGACCCGATCCGTCGGTTCCGCGTCCGGCGCCTCGCCGAGCAGCGCATCCCGCAGTCCGAGCGCGGCGAGCGTCGCTTGCGCCACATCACCGTCGGCGCCGATGGCCGCGAGTTCGACCAGCCAGGCCCCGTCCGGCAGGTCGCCGAGCAGCGTGCGCGCGGTTTCCGTGGCCAGTCTGGTCTTTCCCGAGCCGCCCGGCCCGATCAGGGTGGTGAGCCGATGTTCGGCGTTGAGTTCGCGGACCCCCGCGACATCGGAGTCCTTGCCGACGAAGCTGGTCAGCTCGGCACGCAAGTTGGTCTTCCGGTTCTCCTCCCGCCGTCCCAACTCGCCCCGCAGCAGCGCGACGTGCAATGCGGACAGCTCCGGTGCGGGGTCGACGCCCAGCTCGTCGGCCAGGGTTTCTCTCGTGCGCTCGTACACCAGCAGCGCCTCGGTGTCGCGACCGGTCGCGACGAGGGCACGCATCAACGCGGCGACAAGCCGTTCTCGCACCGGATGCGCGGCCACCGAGTCGGTCAGTTCCGTGACCAGCTCCGCACCATGGCCGAGGCCGATCTCCGCATCGAACCGATCCTCCATGGCAGTCAGGCGTAGCCCTTCGAGCCGGGTGACCGCCGCGTCGAACGCGGCACTCTCCTGCAGGCCGACGTCCTGCATGGCCGTACCGCGCCACAATGCGAGGGCCTCGCGCAGCCGCTGTACCCCTCGTGGATCCTCGTCATTGTGGGCCTGGGCCACGAGGCGTTCGAACCGCACGGCGTCGACAGCGTCGGGTTGCACCCTCAACCGGTATCCGTCCGTCTGCCCCTCGACCAACCCTTCCGGCAGCGCCTTCCGCAGCCGGGAAGTCAAGCGTTGCAAGGCATTCGCCGCGTCGGAGGGCGGGTGTTCACCCCAGATCCAGTCGATGAGCGTTGCCTTCGGGACTGCGTGACCTGGTTCGAGTGCGAGGGCGGTCAACAGCCCGCGCAGCCGCGCGCCCGGCACGTCGGCGAAAACGCCGTCGTCCGTGCGAACCTCGAATGGTCCAAGGATCCCGATCTGCACCTGGCCGATCTTGCCACGGGCAATCTGCCGACGCGGCGCAGAAAGCTGCCGCGGTACCGGGCCCTGGGCTGGTATGAGCAGCTCGTCGTCGATCGTCCGTGGCGTCGGCCGATTGTTCTGGTTGTCTGCCGAAGCGCCGTCGAACTTCGCAATGTCCCTGGATGGTTCAGGCGTCGTCTGTCCGATAGCGGTCGGGGGTCGTCGTCGCACGGGCCAGCCGACCACGGCTCCGACACCCGGCCGGTGTCAGGGCCGTGACAGTCGTATGTCAGGTCCGTCGGCGAGTGTGGTCGAAACAACCGCCACGAAAGGAAAACCGATGAGCCAGATGATTTCCGTCCCGCACGGCCTCCCCATGGATCGCGATGCGGGCCCCTTCGACCCGCCCAGCCAGATCACCCGGCTCCGCGAGGCTCGCCCCGTCAGCCCCATGGTCTTCCCCGACGGTCACGAAGGCTGGCTCGTCACCGGCTACGACGCGGTCCGCCAGCTCATGGCCGACACCCGGTTCAGCTCCCGCCAGGACATCGGCATCGTCCACGTGCCGTACGAGACCCCTGGCATGCCCGCCGCCACCGAACCGTCCCCGCAGATCCCGGGCTTGTTCATCGCCATGGACCCGCCGGACCACACCCGGCTGCGGCGCAAGCTCACCGGCGCCTTCACCGTCAGACGCATGAAGCAGCTCGAAGAGCAGATCATCGACATCGCCGAGCGGCAGCTGGACGAGATGGCGCGTCTTACTCCGCCGGTCGACCTGGTCAAGGAGTTCGCGCTGCCGGTGCCCTCGCTGGTGATCTGCGAACTGCTCGGTGTCCCCTACGTGGACCGGGAGAACTTCCAGGTCAACTCCGCCAAGTTCCTGGTCAAGGACCAGTCGCTCGAGGAGAAGATGGCCGCGTACGGCGCGATGACCACGTACCTCGCCGAACTGGTCACACGGAAACGCGCCGAGCCCGGCGAGGACATACTGTCCGACCTGGCCCGCCATGATGATCTCACCATCGAGGAGCTGACCGGCATCGCCTTCCTGCTGCTGCTCGCCGGCCACGAAACCACCGCCAACATGCTGGCACTGGGCACCTTCGCGCTCCTGGAGCACCCCGAGCAGCTGGCCGAACTGCGCGCCGACCCGGACCTGATCCCCGATGCCGTCGAGGAACTCATGCGCTACCTGTCCGTTGCCGACATCTTCTATCGCTACGCCACCGACGACATCGAACTCGGCGGTGAAACGATCGGCAAGGGATCGACCGTCGTCGTCTCACTGCTGGCTGCCAACCGCGACCCCCGGCGCTTCGACAACCCCGACACCCTGGACGTCCACCGCAAGGCCCGTGGTCACCTGTCCTTCGGCCACGGCGTCCACCAATGCCTCGGCCAGCAACTGGCCCGCATCGAGATGCGCGCCGGTTTCGCCGGACTCCTGCGCCGCTTCCCGACATTCGAACTCGCCATCCACGCCGGCGAGGTGAGGCTCAGGACCGACATGAACATCTACGGCGTCCACGAACTGCCGGTCACCTGGACGGAAACGGCCCGATAGAATCGTCGGCCGAGCGTCACGAAGGAGATGACGAGGATGCGAATCTCGGCGGATCGGGAGCGCTGTATCGGTGCGGGCATGTGCGCCCTTATCGCGTCGGAGGTCTTCGATCAAGACGAGAACGACGGCAGGGTGCGGTTGCTCGACCATGCACCGCAGCGCAGTGACGCCGCAGTGCGGGAGGCCGTGGAGGCTTGCCCGTCCGGGGCACTCGCGGTCGACGAGTCCTGAGACCGGGCGGCTGTTCGGTAGTCCGAGCCCGTGTTGCCGCCGAGTGCGTCTCCGCCATGATCGAGCAACCTCCGAAGACGCCCGTAGCAGGGCGCCGCATCGCCCCTGATCCGAAACCGAGCCGGAGTGGGCGGCAACTTGAATGCCCATCTTGGGCAGTGGGAATGCGGCTGGACTGAACGCCTGTTTCTTGCACGACGCGTCGATGTTCGCTCCACGCGTGGGATGTGCGCCCGACTCGGCGGTCGGGTTCGAATTGGTCGCGCTCGGCTTGCTGGTCGACCGGCACGAGGACTCGGTCCCCATGAATGCGCACAGCACTGTCGGGAGGTTCTGCTACGAATTCGTTATGGATTTGTACGCGGTGTTGCTCGAGTTGGCGGACCCGCAGACCCGTAACGCCGCCACGGATACACTCGTCGGCGGGGGCCGAGCTGTGGTCGAACCGCTGGTCGCGCAGCTCTTGGCGCCCGAACCATTCGTCGATGACGAGATCATCGTTTCGGTATTGCACCGCATCGGCCCGCCCGCATATCGGCGGCTTACCGAAGCGATCGCGAACGCGCTGCTGCTCGACGAGCCGGAGCGGATCCGAAGAATTCTTGAACTCTGCTGTATCGCAATGGATTTGCCCACCGATGACCTGGAGAAGGTGGCGACCTACGCCGATGGGATCGTCAATGGTGATGCGAAGGCCGAGCGTGGTGAGCATGGCTGGCCGCTCGGGCCGGAGAATGTCGCCACGCGGATCGGCGATGATCGGGCGGTCGCTTACGCGCCGCTGCTGATTCCGGTGCTGGCCCACGCCTCGGCTCGCTACAAGGCCGCAGAGGCTTTCGCGAAGCTGGGTCCCGCTACGCTGTCACTGTTGCATGCCACGAGGCGCGCACCGATTCCGGAGCGCCGCGGTGCTCTGCTGGCGCTGGTGCGGCTCGGATGGCGGCAACTCGACACACCCGATCTCACCGCGTTGGCACGGCTCATCGCCGCGAAGATTGCCGTAGCGACACCAAGACCCATTGTGCCTCAAGGCGAATGGTATGCCGTCGAGACCGACGATCAAGCCGCTGTGCTCGACGCGTTCGACCTCCACGATTCGATTCCCGCGACCTGGTGCATGGGCACCCAACTCTGGCGCAACGCCACGCCGTATAGGCCGTTCGAACAGGACCACTCCGAACACCGCGACTGTACCCGCATGTACGTCAGCCCGGTATTGAACGGCTGGACACTGGTTTTCGGCAATCCTGTGCTGACGCGCGAGGGCGACGCCCACGAGCGCGAGATCGAGCTGAGGCGACGGCACCCGATCACGATCGAGGATGTGATCGAGATAGACCCGCCCTCTGAGCGTGAGCTTCGAGAATCCCGCTGTATCGAGCTGAGCAGGCGATTCGGGCGCGCGCAGTGGTACAGCCTGATAGAGGATGGTGGCTGCGGCGACCGGTGGGGATGGTGCATGGCCGAGCACGGTCGACTACAGCGCTACTACGAACACGACTGGTACCAAGACGACGCCGATCGGAATTTCGACAATTTCGGCGCGCCACATCCCGCCGAAGCCGGTCTGCGATATCACGACGTGCGGCAGTGGTTGTCCGACAACGGATTCAACGGAGACGAGTGGGACGCCTACACCCGCGATGCGATGGTTCGCGTCGAAAACGCGGAACCGACACCGTGGGGTGCCCCTCGACCGCTCGACGACCACAGCCTGTGGCGCCAGTTCCAGCAGGTGACCGGAATCCCCGATCTGGCGACACCACTCAATGTCGCCGCGAAGGCGTCGGTCGACCCAGCCGGGTTCGGTCCGCACACGCGCGTGCAGGGTCACGGCGTACTCGCGCTCACCGTTTGCGGCCTGCGCAAGGGCCATCACGGCGCATTCTCCATCGATGAAGAATGGATCAACCCCGTGTCCGTGATCATTGAATGATTTGACCAGCATTTGAAAGCGCAGACTTACGTACGTGGTTGCTTTCAGAGACGTCGATATGACGATCCTCGGTGATCCGATGCGGCAGGTGATCTTCGAACGACTCGCCCGGCGACCGTCATCGGTCGGCGATCTGGCGGAGTCGTTGCCGATCACCCGTCAGGCTGTTTCCCAGCATCTGCGGGTGCTCAAGGACGGGGGACTGGTGGTGGCCACACCGGAGGGCACGCGGCGGATCTACCGGATCAACCCGGATGGACTGGCCGCGATCCAGGCGTATTTCCAGTGGATCTGGGACGACGCACTGACCAGTTTTCAGAAGGCCGCGGACGCGGCGGCCGCCGATCCCGAACAGGAGACCTCATGACTACCCACCCTTCCCACTCTGCAGGGCAAAGCCAGCGTGGCGATGCCGGTTGAGAGGCCTTCGCCTTCTTCACCGAGTCCTTCGGCAGCTGGTGGCCCGCCGCCTATCGCATCGGCCAGGCCGAACTGGCCGAGGCGATCCTCGAACCCGGCGAGGGCGGTCGCTGGTACGAGCGCGGCGTCGACGGCAGCGAATGCGACTGGGGCCACGTGCTCACCTGGGACCCGCCCCACCGGCTCGTGGTGACCTGGCAGATCAACGGCCACTGGCAATTCGAAGTCAGCGCCGTTACTCGTCCGCTTTTGCTGCGTATCGGGCGAGGTTGTTCTCCAGTGCACGCAGCGCTTGCAAACTCTGAGCCCTCTGGGCGGCGTCGAGGGTGCCGACCGCGGCGTTCTCGAGTTCGGTCCAGATGCTTTCGACCTCCCGGCGCAGGGCTCGGCTGGCGGCGGTCGGCTCGATCAGGGTGGCGCGTTTGTCGTCCGGGCACGGACGGCGGCGGACGAAGCCCGCGTTTTCCAAGCGTTTGATGGTTCTGGTCATGGTGGCCGCGTCGGAATCGAGTAGGTGTACCAGGTCGGTCTGGCGTTGCGGACCCAGTTCCCATAGCTGCATCATCACCAGTTCCTGTCCGGTGTGCAGGCCAACTCGGCGAAGCAGGTGTCCGGCGATCATCCGATGCAGGCGGGCGACTCGGAAGATGCCGTGACTGATCGGACCCACCTCGGCGCTGGCGGGCACCGGCACGGTCGCCGTGCCGAGCGTTTCGTCGGCCGGTTGATCCCGAGCGTCTCGGTGCTTCGGGTGCTGCATTCGGTGTCGCCTCCATTTTCATTGATCGAACAGTAGACACTGTAGTGCCAGCCTGCTGCGCCGGACTAGTGGTCGTGGGCTGACCTATACTGGCGATATGACAATCATATGATCCATGTCATACGGACTCCAGGAATGGTCTGATCAATTTACCTGTTCGAACAGGTAACCTCGCAACTCCTGATCCGAGGTGCTCCTCCCCGACAGCAAGGAACCAAGTGATGACAACGGAATTCGCCCCGCTGAACCCGACGAGCACGACCACGACGCGCCGCCTGCAGTTCCGTGCCTACGGCGGGCCCGAGGTACTCGAACTCGCCGAAGTGCCGTTGCCGCAGCCGGATCGCGGGCAGGTCCGCGTTCGCGTCCGGGCGGCGGGGATCAACGGCCGCGACTCCAAGATGCGTGCGGGCCTGTTCGAGCCGGGCGCGACCGCGCCGGCGGTTGCGGGCACTGTCGGAATCGAAATGGCAGGCGTGATCGATGCGGTCGGCGCCGACGTCACCGAGTGGACAGTGGGACAGCCGGTATTCGGTCGCACCGCGGCCTTCGACGCGGTCGCAGGCCACGCCCTCGCGCCGGTTGGTGACATTGTCGCCAAACCGGATTCGCTCGGTTTCGTACAGGCGGCGGCGTTGCCGGTCGCCACCGAGGCGGCTTACCGGACGCTGCGACAGCTCGACGTGCGCGACGGGCAAACACTGCTGGTGCATGCGGCCGCGGGCGGAGTCGGCCTGATGGCAGTCCAACTCGCCCGCTTGCGCGGCGCCACGGTCGTCGGTACCGCCAGCGAGGCAAACCATGATTTTCTGCGCGATATCGGAGCCATCCCGGTGACTTACGGCGACGGCCTGGTCGAACGGATCAGGAGTGCGGCGCCGCAAGGCATCGACGCGGTGCTCGACGGCTCTGGTCGCGGTGTGCTGCCGCTGTCGATCGCGCTCACCGGTGACCCGGCCAAAGTGATCACCATCGCCGACCTCGGCGCCGCGCAATACGGGGTGCGCTTCTCCACCGAGATCGTCCCCATTCCGGAGGCCATGGCCGAGCATCTGACGTTGTTCGAAAGCGGGCGCCTGCGCATGCCTATCGAAGCGGTGTTCCCGCTCGAGGAAGCCGCCGACGCCTATCGCCGTCTCGATGCGGGTCACCTGCGCGGCAAGATCGTCGTCGCGGTCGCCTGATTCGCTCGGCCGACAAGGAAGATCATGATCCCTGACGAGCTTTCCGACAGCCCTGTCCATGGTGCGATCCCACCCGACGATCCTCGCCGTCAGCTGACTGTCGCCGACGCGAATTCCGGTGCCGGACTGCGGCATCTGGCGTTGGCGGGCAACGTCTACAGCATCCTGATCCCGGGCTCGGCGACGAACGGCCGCTACACCCTTATCGAGATGAGGGTGCCACCGGGTGGTGGTCCACCCCCGCATCGGCACGATGTCGAGGAGATGTTCACCGTTCTGGAGGGGAGCATCCGCTTCACCTTCCGTGGCCTGGATATCGACGTGGTAGCAGGCACGACGGTGAACATCCCGGCCAACGCGCCGCACTTCTTCCGCAATGTCTCGGATCGGCCCGCACGCATGCTGTGCATGTGCGCACCGGCGGGACAGGAGGAGTATTTCGCGGAGGTCGGCGCCCCGCTCGATAGCCCGACCGACAGCCCGCCGCCGCTGACCGAGGCCGAGGAGTCGCAACAGCGGGAGAAGGCGCGGCGACTCGCCGCGAAGTATCGCAGCGAACTCCTCTGAGCTGCGTCGGCGCACGAGCAGCTATGCGGAAGCGATATTCGCGCCGGCCTGGTCGCTCCGATTTCAGCGGCGGCCGACACCGAACCGTGGCCGACCCGGTTGCGCGGACATCGCTCAGCCCGTCGCGAAACCGTGCATTCGCGGGCCCGGCCGACCACGGAATGCTTAGCATCGGAACGTGGAGCGCGGATCGTTGCTGAAGGCCAAGGCGGGCGGGAAGCTGCACGGCGGCAATCATGGGATCGCGCCGGAAGAGGTGGTGGCCGCGCAGCGTGCTCGCATGTCGGTGGGGATGATCGAGGCCGCCGCGCAGAAAGGGTATGCCGCGGTGACGGTCGCGGACGTGCTCGAGCGTGCCGGCGTCTCGCGGATGACGTTCTACCAGCATTTCGCGAACAAGGAGGCGTGCTTCCTCGCCGCTTACGACATGGCCGTGGAGATCGTGATGACCCGGATCGGGGCGGCGCTCGCGGCCGAGAGTCCCGCGCTGGAACGCATCGACGGCGCTCTGGACGCCTACTTCTCGACGCTCGCGCAGGAGCCGGAGGTGGCGAAGGTTTTCCTGGTCGAGGTGTATGCGGCAGGGACAGCGGTACTCCAGCGGCGACTGGCGACGCAGGCCGGTTTCGTGGACGCGTTCGCCGGCGCGCTCGGCGCGAGCTTGCCCGATCAGCGTGTGGTGGCCGAGGCGGTGATCGGCGCGGTCGTCGCGCTGGCGACCAACCGGATCGTCGCGGGGGATTTCGGCGCTCTACCGGGTTTGCGCGAACCGCTGATGTCCGCGTTGATCACCAAGCTGGTGCGGCAGGATCCGGCCGGTAGTTGAGCAGCGCGGCCGACTTTCGCCGGTACGCGTACCGTCAACGCCGCACTCCCCGGGGCCCGATGCCCAAGGCGGCGTCGAGTAGCGGCCTGCGCCGATCTTCGCGGCGTTCGGCAGGGGAGGCTCCACGGTAGGTTTCCGATAGTGTCGACCTGTCGCAGCGTCGCGAAGGGATGACGGCCATGAGTCTGCTTGTGCCCCAGTCGATCAACGAGGTTTCCGGCACGGTACGCCAGGCGCGCGCCACGTGGGCCTGGTACGCGCAGCGGGCAGGTGCGCGGCTGACCGCACGCTATCCCGCGCCGGTGCGGCCGCTGGCCGAACCACCGCCGGGCAGCGGACTGAAACCGGTGCCGGGCGACTTCGGCCTTCCCGGAATCGGCTACACCCTGCCCGCTTTGGCCGACCCGATCCGCTTCTCGCGCATGCGAGTCGGTCGCTTGGGGCCCGTCCAGTGGTTCGGCATACTCGGACGCCGAGTGGTCGGGATCAGCAGCCCGGAGGGGCTGGAGGCGGTGATGCTGGACCGGAACAAGGCGCTGTCGGCGCAGCGCGGCTGGGAATTCCTGATCGGCCCGTTCTTTCGCGGCGGCCTGCTGCTGCGCGATTTCGACGAGCACCTGTTCCATCGGCGCATCATGCAGCAGGCGTTCACCCGGCCGCGATTGACCGGCTATCTCGACCTGACCACGCCACGGATCACCCGCGGCATCGCGGACTGGCGCCCGAGTGACGACTTCCGCGTCTACCGCGCGATCAAGAAACTGCTGCTCCAGCAGGCCACCGAGGTCTTCGCGGGCGCCGAGCTCGGCGCGGAGGCATTCCGGCTGGAGCGCGCCTTCGAGGACGCGGTGCGCGGCGGCGCCGCACTGATCCGGACCAACGTCCCGGGTGGAGTGTGGGCCCGCGGCCTGCGCGGGCGGCGCGTGCTCGAGGAGCATTTCCGCCGCGAGTTGCCCGCCAAACGCGCGGGCGACAGCAACGACCTGTTCAGTGTCCTGTGCCGGGCGAGCACCGCCGAGGGCGAGACATTCACCGATGCCGAGGTGGTCGAGCACATGATCTTCGTGATGATGGCCGCCCACGACACCAGCACCATCGCCGCGTCCATGCTGGTCTACGAGCTCGGCAGACATCCAGAATGGCAGCGGCGGCTGCGCGCCGAATCCGTCGCGCTGGGCAAGCCCGCGCTCGACTACGACGATCTGGACCGGTTGCCCTCGCTCGATCTCGCGTTCAAGGAGGCGTTGCGGATCTATTCGCCGGTCGCCCAGCAGGTCCGCGAAACCATCGCCGACACCGACATCCTCGGCTACTACCTTCCGAAAGGGACGCTCGTGCTGTGCGGGACGTACGGCATCATGCGCACCGAGGAGTACTGGCCTGATGCCGACGCATTCGATCCGGAGCGTTTCGCCGACCACCGTCGGGAGGACAAATCCCATCGCTTCGCGTGGGCACCCTTCGGCGGCGGCGCGCACAAGTGCATCGGCCTCTACTTCGGCGGTATGACGGTGAAAGCCTTGGTGCATCAGATGCTGTTGCGGTACCGCTGGACTGTTCCGGAGAGCTATCGGGTGCCGCTGGTCGCGGGGACCGGCCCGGTACCCGCCGACGGTCTGCCGATCCGGCTGGAGCGGATCGGCCGATGAGGATCATCGCCGACCGCACCGTCTGCGCGGGCCACGGCATGTGCGAAGCCTTGGCGCCGGACTCCTTCCGCGTCGGCGACGACGGGATCGTCGCGCCGATCTCCGACACGATCGCCGCGCCGGAGCGCGGACTGCTCGAGCTCGTCGTGGAGAGCTGTCCGGTTCGAGCACTCCGGCTGGCCTGAGGTCTGTGGAACAGGCGGAGTGCAGCAGCATGCCCGCCGCGCTCCGTTTTGCGTCGTCTCCGGCGGGTACCGCGAACCTCGACGAGCTGTCCATCCACTCGAGAGGACCGGTGATACTCATGGCCACCTGCGCCACCTGCGGTAACGACTACGACAAGACGTTCACCATCACCCGGGACGGCGAATCCGCCATCTTCGACAGCTTCGAATGCGCGATCAACGCGATGGCCCCGACGTGCACGCACTGTTCGTGCCGAATCCTCGGTCACGGCGTCGAGGCGCGTGGGCAGTACTTCTGCTGCGCGCACTGCGCTCACGAGGCAGGTCACCCGGCCCTGGTCGACCACGTGTGAGCGAGTGAACCGAAGACACAGCGCGCAGGGGCACACGACGGAGCCGAGCGCCGGCGAAGTGCAGTCGTGAGCCGCGGAACCGGAGCGCCGATCCGCGACCGGCTCACTCGCGCGGAGCGCCCGCCCGCCGTGGAACGATCCCGGCGGCCGCTGCCGCGTCACTGAGCACCGCCTCGAGCATGGCTGGGGTGAGTCGTCCGGTGAAGGTGTTCTGCTGGCTCACGTGATAGCAGCCGAACAGGTGCAGCGTCGTCCGTTCGACGTCGGTCGCGGCCAGTTCCACATGTGCGCCGTGGCCGAATTTCGGGCGCGGACGCGGCACGACCCAGCCCGCGCGTGCCAGCACCGGGAACAGCGCCTGCCAGCCGAACGCGCCGAGCACCACCACCGAGCGCAAGGTCGGTGTCAGCAGGCGTACTTCGGTGTCCAACCAGTGGCTGCACCGGTCTCGTTCGGTAGGCGTCGGCTTGTTGTCCGGCGGAGCGCAGTGCACCGGCGCGGTGATTCGCACGCCGGTCAGCCGCAGGCCGTCATCGATGCTCGTCGACGTCGGCTGGTTGGCCAATGCCACGGCGTGCAGCGCGGCGTAGAGCACGTCCCCGCTGCGGTCGCCGGTGAACATGCGCCCGGTGCGATTGCCGCCGTGCGCGGCGGGCGCGAGTCCGACGATGAGCATTCGGGCGTCATCCGGCCCGAATCCGGGGACCGCACGGCCCCAATAGGTTTGGTCACGAAAGGCGGGGCGCTTCTGCTCGGCGGCGAGTTCGCGCCAGGCGACCAGGCGCGGGCAGGCGAAGCAGCCCGCGACCGCGGCGTCGAGTTCGGCGATGGTGCGGCACACGTCAGCGCATGATTCGCGTCTGGATGGCGGGGTCCACGCCCCTCGGCAGGGGTGTGCGCCATGGCGCGGCCTCCGCGCCCGCGCGGTGGTGCGAACGGCCAGAGATCGAGCTGTTGTTCATCAGAACTCCGTTCGGTGGTGCCACAGGTTCGGCGAACCGGACGATTATGCCCACTATGCATCACATGAGTTGTTCATAGCCGATCTGTCCGTCCCGGACCGATATCGTCGGACATCTGTCCAGTTCAGCGGCGTGGTGAGGGGGATATCGAGCCGGACATGTGATCGGTACCACTCGGTCCGGGTTGGTAGCATGGCGGTTCCGACCGACCGGATGCGGGTAGCTCACCCCCGGCTTCATTCGAAAGAGTCTTCCATGCAGTTTGAAATCGTCGAGCGGGACGAGATATGGGTTGCCGGGCTGCCGGTGCGCAGCCCAAAGCGTGCGCTCGGAGAACTGCGTGACCGCGACCTGGAGGCCGCCTGGGCTGCCGTGCTGCACCAGGAGCTCGGCGGACCGCTGGCCAGCGCCTACACCGATTACACCGGGGAGCTCGGCACCTATAACACGCAGATCGTCGGCTATCAGTGCGCGTCCTTCGACGACGTCACCCGCGGTCACCTGGTCGCCCGGCTGCCGCGCGGCGCCTACGCGCGGTTCTCTTCGGTCGGTAATTTCCCGCAGGTGATGACCGACCTATGGACGCAGATCGCGTACGCCGAGGAACACAACCAGATCAAACGGACCTATACCGGCGATTTCGAGTGTTACCCGCACGCCTACAAGATCGATCTCTACCTGGCGGTCGACGCGTGATGAGCTATGCGATCGTGGTGCGAGCCGAGGCGATCTACGGCGGGTTGGTCGTCCCGAGGGTGCGTCCGAGCTTCAAGGTCAGCAACAGTGACCTGATCGAGTTCCTCAAGGACCGATTGCGCGACCGTGCGGGCGAGGATCGTCCGATGTACACGGTGTACGTGCCGGATCCGGCCGGGAACTACAACGCGGTGGTGTGCTTCGAGTACCCCTCCGCCGATGCCGTGCCGGTAGGCGACGTCCTGGTACGAGTGCCGAAAGGTGTCTACGCGCGCTTCGCGCCGAATGGCGACTATCACGATCCGGTGGAGGACGTATGGGCGCAGGTCGACGACGCGACGGCGTCGGCCGAGATCACCCGTGCCTACCGTGAAGAGATCGAGATCTGGCACGGACCGGAGTCCGTGGAACTGTTCATTTCCATCCTCGTCTAGCTTGCTGGTCGATAGCTACAGCAGAACCGACTGGTCTCTTCGTTATTTCCGATATTGAGTGCAGTGCCTCTGACCTGCGAAAACATCGCATGTACCGTAGAGTTTTCGGAAAGTTAGCCGGACGGCTGGTCAATTCCTGTCGGATGACGGATACTGCCCTGGGCAACTTCATCTCGGCTCATGGGCCGTGGGGGTGCTACATGAGGCTGGGCTATCGCGCATAACAGCGCGGCGATGGAGTAGGGACAACATGACTGTGGATCTGATTGCAGTCGTGCCGACGAACTCCCTTGGGCGGGGAGTGTTTCGGTATTACGACGCGCAATCCGAGTGTGCGTTCTTTGTCGCCGAACCGAGTGTTCAGCCGACGCTCTGGCACGGGTATCTCGATGGTGCGCTGGAGGTTTACCGGCGCTTCGGGGTCGAACACGCCCTCGAATACGAGGCGGTCGCCGACGGTCGGTCGACCGCGTTGGTCTTCGCGGCGCTCGACGCGAGCGGCGAGATGGTCGCCGGCGTGCGGATGCAGGGACCGTACACCGCTGCGCGACAGGCGCACGCGCTGGTCGAATGGGCGGGTCATCCCGGGGCGGAGCAGTTGCGCCGGATGATTGCCGATCGGATACCCGAAGGTGTGATCGAAGCCAAGGGTGCGTGGGTCGCCCGTTCTGCGCCCCACCGGGGCGAACTGAGCGCCGCGATTTCGCGCACGGTGCTGCACGGCGCGCGCCTACTCGGCGCGCGCTACGGTTTCGCCACGGTGGCGTCGTTCACCGTGCGCAGGCACCAGTCCTGCGGTGCCGTCCCCGCCGAGGGGATCCCGGCGGTTCCGTATCCCGATGAGCGCTACCAGACGGTTCCGCTGTGGTGGGATACCCGGTCGTATACGGCATTTGCCGAGGAATCGCAGCGGTCACTGGTGCAAGCCGAGCAGGACGTGCTCGGCATACCGCCCCCTCGGCCACCCGATGCGCCGTATGGGACCGGGCGGGGAGCGGAGGATCGGCGTGGACATGGCCTGTGATCGCACCCGAGTTGCGCTGCACCGGCCACTGATCCTCGATCGGGCCGATCCGGCCGACGCCCGAACTCTCGCCGCGCTGCGCGACGATCCACGCATCGAATTCACCGACCTGCGCGAGTTGCTGCGTGCTGAACTCGGCAAAATGGTTGCCGCACCGGATATTTCGGAGGGCCCCGAGGCGGATCGGTGGATCTACTATCCGTGGCGCGCCGCGGTGATCGGATTGCCGGGCAGGCGAACATTCCGAATGATTCGGCTGGATCGCAACCGGAACAAACTCACCAGAGCGGAACAGGATCGGCTGGCCGAAACTACGATCGGGATCATCGGACAAAGCGCCGGACACTCGATTGCGCATCTGCTCGCACTCGAAGGTGTTTGCGGCGGGTTGCGTTTGGCCGATCTGGACGAAATCGAGTTGTCCAATCTCAATCGGGTTCCGGGAACGCTGTTCGACATCGGCATCAACAAAGCGGTCGTGACCGCACGGCGTATTGCCGAACTGGATCCCTATCTGCCGGTGGAAATCTTCATTGCGGGAGTCGACGAGAATTCGGTGGACGCGTTCCTGGACGGTCTGTCGGTCGTCGTCGAGGAATGTGATTCTCTCGATATGAAGCTCGTGATCCGTGAGGCGGCGGCGCGGCACCGCATTCCGTTGCTCATGGAGACGAGCGACCGCGGTTTGCTGGATGTCGAGCGTTTCGATCGCGAACCGCAGCGCCCGGCATTTCACGGTTTGCTCGGCGACATTCGTGCCGCGGATCTGCGCGGTCTGACGCCGAGGGAGAAGGCGCCGTTCGTGGTGAAGCTGCTCGGCACCGCAGGGTTGTCGCCGCGGCTCGGCGCGAGCATGGTCGAAGTCGGGGAGACGGTGACCAGCTGGCCGCAGCTGGGCGGCGACGTCACCCTCGGCGCCGCGAGTGCGGTCGCCGCGGTGCGGCGCATCGGCTTGGGCATGAAGCTGGATTCCGGCCGCGTCCGGGTGGATGTGGAACGGCATCTCGACGAGTTGGCCGATCCACCGGCGGCCGACGAACCGGCGTGGGCCGAGGTGACGTCCGAATCGGTCGCCGGGCCCGTCGACAGCGTGCTGGCCTGCGCACAGCGGGCGCCGTCCGGCGGAAACATGCAGCCATGGTCGCTGCGCGTGGGGGCGAGCGACATCCATATCGAGCTGGCGCCGGAGTACAGCTCCGCGATGGATGTCGGCTATCGCGGCAGCGCCGTCGCGCTCGGCGCGGCCCTGTACAACGCGCGGGTCGCCGCGGCCGCGCACGGCATCCTCGGCCCGTACGAGTTCATCGAGGGTGCTCCGGGGTCCGGCGAGCTCGTCGCGCGCCTCCTGCTGGGCGGCGACCGGAATACGGAACTGGCCGCCGACTATCCCCGGGTGCTGCGCCGCGCGACCAATCGCCGGGTCGGTACCGGCGCCCCGCTCGCCGACGGCGTACTGGATTCCCTTGCCGCGGTCGCCGAATCGGTTGGTGCACATCTGCGCGCGGTGGTGGATCGTCCGAAAATCGAAGAAGCTGCGCGTTTGCTGGGTGATTCTGATCGAATTCGCTATCTCACGCCCCGTTTATACGAGGAAATGCTCGCCGAAGTGCGGTGGCCGGACGACGATCCGGACACCGGGATCGATGCCCGGAGCCTCGAACTCACCGACGACGAGTGGGCGGCGTTCGAGATAACCACTCGCGCCGACGTCATGGCGCAGCTGCGATCCTGGTCGGGCGGTGCGGCTCTGGGAAAATACACCGGCGACCGGGTGCGGTCCAGCTCCGCCATTCTGGCCGTGACATTCGACGCCGCCGGCCCCGGGTTGCGCCACTATGCGGAGGCGGGCGCGGCGGTCGCGCAGGTTTGGGTGCAGGCCGAACACCTCGGATTGTGTGTGCAACCGATTTCACCGGTATACCTGTATGCCCGACGCCCGGGCGAACTTACCGCGATTTCCCCCGACTTCGCGGATACACTAGCGTCACTTCAGCGTCGTTTCCTGAACCTGCTGGAAGTGCCTGAGCATGAGACCATGGCGTTGGTGCTTCGCCTGAGCTACGCCTCCGCCGCCACCGTACGCAGTAGGCGGCGTCCGGTGCTCGGCGTGGACACCAGTAGTTAACGCGATCGGAGACAATGTGCCACGGCGGACACTCGACTCATTGGTGACTCAGGTCGCCTCCGAGCTCATGGGTGTGGACGCCACGACCATGGTCGCCGCCACCGAGCGAGTGCTCGCTCAATTGGTCGAGTACTTCGACGTGGACTTCAGTTATGTGCGACACACCGACCGCGAACGTCGAGCAACCGTGCTCATCGCGGAGTGGCCGCACCGGCAGAACGTGCCCGACCCGGATCCGCTCGGCGTGATCTACTTCGATGGCGCCGACCCGGTGTTTCGTGCGCTGGAAAACGCGACCGAGCCGCTGATCGCGCGTCCGACCCCGCAGTTCGCCGATTACCAGGAGACCGTGCGCCGGGCGTCCGGCATCCCGGGGGTCACCTCGGCCGCCGTGCCGCTGCTGTCCAGGGGCGAGCCGACCGGCGCGCTCGGGTTCGTCAAAGCGGGCGATAGAGAATGGAGCACTCGCGAACTCAACGTGCTGAAGGCAATCGCGGCGCTCTTCGCGCAATTGCAGGCGCGGGTGGTCGCGGAGGAGCGGCTCCGGTATATCGCGCTGCACGACGATTTGACCGGCCTCGCGAATCGACGTGCGTTGCTCGAGCATATGGAGGACCGACTACGCGCAGGCAGCCCCGGCCCGGTGGCGGCGTTTTTCCTCGACCTGGATCGCTTGAAAGCACTCAACGATTTCCTCGGTCACACAGCCGGGGACAACTTCATTCGCACGCTCTCGACTCGGCTGCGGGAGAATCTGGACCCGAACGACATGATCGCCAGACTGGGCGGCGACGAATTCGTCATCGTTCCCGCCAAACCCATGGACGCGGTGGCCGCAGAGTACGAGGCCAACCGCATCCAGCAGTTGATCGCCCGGCGCGTCACCGTCGGCGGCGAGTCTGTCAGTCGGGGTGCCAGCGTGGGAGTCGCGCTCGGCATTCCCGGTGAAACCACCGTCGCCGATGTGCTGCGCCGCGCCGATCATGCGCTGCTGTCGGCGAAGTCGGGCGGTGGCAACGGAGTCGCGGTGTTCACCGACGCCATGCGCGCCCAATTCGAGCTCCAGGACGATGTGGAGCTCAATTTGCGCGGCGCGGTGTCGGACGGCTCGCTGTTGCTGCACTATCAGCCCGAGGTCGACCTGCGCACCGGCCGCATCGTCGCGCTGGAGGCGCTGGTGCGATGGTTGCACCCGACCAGGGGGTTGTTGCCGCCCGCCGCGTTCGTCACCGTGGCCGAGGCCACCAACCTGGCCGGTGAGCTGGGGCGCTGGGTGATTCGGTCGGCGTGTGCGCAGTTCGCGGAGTGGCGTCGTCGCGGCATGGCGGGGAATGTCGTAATGCGGATCAACGTGTCGCCGGTGCAATTGGTCAGCCTCGATTTCGTCGAGCGCATCGAAGACATCCTCCGGCTGTTCGGCATCGACGGAAGCTCGGTGTGTCTCGAGATCACCGAGCACGTCGTCGTCCAGGATCTGGCCAGGACCCAGGTCACCTTGCGCGGACTGAAGCGAATGGGCGTGCAGATCGCCATCGACGACTTCGGCACCGGGTACAGCTCGCTGTCGCATCTCAAAGCGCTGCCGGTGGACGCGGTGAAGATCGATCGCGGCTTCGTCCAGCGTCTCGGCGCCAGCACCGACGATCTCGCCATCGTGAAATCCATTATCGGCCTAGCCGGTTCGTTCGGGCTGGGCGTCGTCGGCGAGGGCGTGGAGACGGCGGTGGCCGCGCGCACCCTGGTCGGTCTCGGGTGCTACCGCGCACAGGGTTTTCTGATCGCGCGGCCGATGCCGGCCGAACAGGTCGAATCCCATCTCGCGGCCGGCCGGATTCCGCTCGACCTCGATCTTCCCCGAGCCGGTCGCGGGCTGCCCGCGCACTGAATCGCTGTTGCCGAGAGCAACCACGCCATGGTGGTGGTCCGGGTCGAATCCCGTTATCTGTTCTTTCACGGCTGTTCACGCGTCATTCGGCGCAGGTAACCCGATCCGCTGCACGATCGGCGCGTGCGCATAGTTCAGCTGGCGAACTTCTACGGCCCGCGTTCGGGCGGGCTGCGCACCGCGCTGCACCACCTGGGTGAGGGATATGCCGCCGCCGGACACGAAGTGGTGCTGATCGTGCCGGGTCCGCGACGGTCGGAGGAGATCCTGCCCACCGGGGTGGTGCGGATTACGCTGCCGGCTTTGGCCATTCCGTGGACCGGCGGTTACCGGGCCGCGGACCCGCGCCGGGTGGCCGACGTACTGGCAGGGCTGCGGCCCGACGTACTGGAGGTGTCCGACCGGCTGACGCTGCGCGGTTTCGGTCGCTGGGCGCGGCGGCGCGACGTGACCGGCGTGATGATCTCGCACGAGCGGCTCGACCGGCTGCTCGGCCAGGTGCTGCCCGGTCCGGTGGCGCGCCGCTGCGCGGACGTGGCCAACCGGCATACCGCCACCGAATACGACATGGTCGTGTGCACCACCCGATTCGCCCGGGAGGAGTTCCTGCGGATCGGTGCTTCGAACGTGGAACTAGTCCCGCTGGGGGTGGATCTGGAGCTGTTCAGCCCGCGGCGGCGCGATCGCAGGCTGCGGGCGGATCTCGGGGTGCCCGGACATCCGCTGCTGGTGCACTGCGGCCGGTTGTCGGTGGAAAAGCGGGTGGATCGCAGCATCGAGGCGGTCGGCGCGCTGCGTGCAGCGGGCATCGAGGCCCGCTTGGTGGTGGCGGGAGACGGTCCGCGCCGGGATGCGTTACAGCGGCGGGCGCGGATGCTGCCCGAACTGCCGGGCGGGGTGCCCGCCGTGCATTTCACCGGTTTCATCTCCGACCGGGCAATGGTCGCGAAACTGCTTGCCACTGCGGATGTCTCGCTGGCGCCGGGCCCGCACGAGACGTTCGGGCTGGCCGCGCTGGAGGCGCTCGCGGCGGGTACGCCGGTCGTGGCGAGCCGGTCCTCGGCACTGGCCGACATCCTGACCGCCGACTGCGGCGCGGTCGCCGCCGACCATCCGTCGGCCTTCGCGCAGGCGGTGACCGACGTGCTGGCCATGCCGCAAGCCGGACGGCGCCGAGCCGCGCGCAGCCGTGCCGAGCAGTTCACCTGGCCGCGGGCCGTGGCTGGGATGCTCGCAGTGCTAGGCCGCTGAGCGTCCGCTGGACTTCCCGCGTCGCGGCGGCCGAGGCACTGAAATCCCGCCGTCGAGCGATGCGGGACTTTGCCGAGCAGGTGTGCGCCGAACTCGGCAGCCCGGACGCGGTCATGTCCGCCCGGTTCAGCAGGCTGCTGGTTTCGACGGGCAGTTGAGGTGCACGTCGAGTACGCGGGCGCCGGGGCCTTCGGCGCCGAGCCGGTCGTGCTCGTTGACCAGGCGGCAGCTGCCCAGCGAGAGGCAGCCGCAGCCGATGCAGCCAGTGAGGTTGTCGCGGAGGCGAATCAGCTGAGTGATCCGGTCGTCGAGGTCGGCGCGCCAGACGGTCGACAGGGTCTCCCAGTCCCGCCGGGTGGGGGTACGGCCCTCGGGCAGCTGATCGAGGGCGGCCCTGATCTCGCTCAGCGGTATGCCGACGCGCTGCGAGATGCGGATGAAGGCAACCCGGCGCAACGTCTCGCGGGTGTATCTCCGCTGATTCCCGCTGGTGCGTCTGCTGGTGATGAGCCCTTCGCGTTCGTAGAAGTGCAACGCGGAGACCGCTACTCCACTACGCTCGGAGAGCTGGCCGGGGGTCAGCTCTTTCGCCCGCCAATCGGCTGTCGACATGCACACTCCTCCAATCACCCTCAACAATACTTCAGGTTAGGGTGAGCCGAGGGCGGATTCGGCGGCACGGGTGATCGGCAAATTTCGTGCTCTCCGGGCCGCGGCGAACTACGGTCTGATCATGGGAGCAGATGCTGTGTCCGCGCGGCGCGAGAGTCCAGGGGCGCAGGGACCCGAGCCGGACGATGCGCGCCTCGCGGTGACCTCTGAAGTCGGTTCGTTGCGCACGGTGCTCTTGCACCGGCCCGGCAACGAGCTGCGCAGGCTGACGCCGCGCAACAACGATCAGCTGCTGTTCGACGGCATCCCATGGGTGGAACGCGCGCAGCAGGAGCACGACACCTTCGCCGACGTCCTGCGCGAGCGCGGCACCGAGGTGCTGTTGCTGTCGGACCTGCTGGCCGAGACGCTCGCGGTCAGCGGCGCCGCACGCATCCAGGGCATCTCGGCGGCGGTCGACGCACGCAGGCTCGGGCACGCGCTGGCCGACGAGTTGGCCGCCTTCCTGCGCGGCGTGCCGGCCAGGGAACTGTCCGAACTCCTGATGACGGGCATGACGTTCGACGAACTGCCGTTCGGGCCGAACACCACCTCGCTGGTCCGGCGCATGCACCACGGCGCGGACTTCGTCATCGATCCGCTGCCCAATCTGCTGTTCACCAGGGATTCCTCGTTCTGGGTCGGTCCGCGCGTCGCGATCACCTCGCTCGCACTGCCCGCTCGGAGCCGAGAGACCTCGCTGACCGATCTCATCTACGCCTTCCACCCCCGCTTCCTCGGGGTGCGGCGTGCCTACGAATCGCACACCGCTCCGATCGAGGGCGGTGACGTGCTGTTGCTGTCCGAGGGCGTGGTCGCGGTGGGCGTCGGGGAACGCACCTCGCCCGCGGGTGCGGAAGCGTTGGCCCGCAGCCTGTTCGACGACGATCTCGCACACACCGTGCTGGTGCTGCCGATCGCGCAGACCCGCGCGACCATGCACCTGGACACGGTGTGCACCATGGTCGACGCCGACGCCGTCGTGATGTACCCGGCGGTGCGCGACTCGCTGTGCGCGTTCACGATTCACAAGGAGGACGACTACGGCGGACGGCAGGGAAGCGGCCGGGTCAGCATGCGCGGCCCCGATCCGTTTCTGCCCGCCGCCGCCGACGCGATGGGCATCGGCAAGCTGCGGGTGATCGACACCGGGCTGGACGGGGTCACGGCCGAACGCGAGCAGTGGGACGACGGCAACAACACTCTCGCCCTCGCCCCCGGCGTGGTGGTGGCCTACGAGCGCAACGAGATGACGAACGCCAGACTGGAAGACGCGGGCATCGAGGTGCTGCGCATCCCCGGTTCCGAATTGGGTTCCGGACGAGGCGGCCCCCGCTGCCTGTCCTGTCCGCTGTCCCGAGACGATGTGTGAGTACGCCATGTTCACCATCACGGTGTCGCACGAGTCGCCCGTGCCGCCCTACGAGCAGCTGCGCCTCGGCATCATCGCCCAGGTGCGGTCCGGCGGGCTGACAGCCGGAACCAAGATCCCGACCGTCCGCGCACTGGCCGCCCAGCTCGGCCTGGCCCCGAACACGGTGGCGCGGGCGTACCGCGAGCTGGAGGCCGACGGAGTGGTCGAAACCCGGGGCAGGCAGGGATCGTTCATCGGGTCGTCGGGTGACCCGACCCGGGACGTGGCGGGCCGGGCGGCCACCGCATACGTCGCGACGGTGCGCCGATTGGGGTTGGACGACGCCGCCGCTCTGCGATACGTGCAGGCGGCGCTGGAGTCCTGACGAGCAGCGGCGGCGCTCCGTACCCGCGCGATCCGAATCTCGCTGCACATCGATGCGGTCCCAGCGGCCTGCTCTCAGGATCGGCACCCCACACCTGGTGCCGCAGCTGCCGCCTCACGCAACCACAAGGCCCGACTCCCGTTTTCGAGCGCAGCGAGACCGAGCGTTGTTCGTTCGCGGTCGGGCTCGCGTCTGAGTGGCTGCCGTGTCTGCGACGAAGCCGCCAGTAGCGGTCGCTAGCCCACAGGGGTGTCGGCGAGCATAGGTGCTGTGGTTTCCGCATTGCGTGACCACTGGGCCCGACTCCCGTTTTCGAGCGTAGCGAGACCGAGCATTGCAAATCAAACACAGCTACCGCCAGCTGGGCAGCCAGAGGTGGTCGTGCCAGTTGCTCGGTGTGATCGGCAGGGCCGTGAGTATCGGCCAGAGCCAGATGAAGTTGGCGATCACGAGCCCGAGATAGAGACACACCGCGAGCAGACCGAGGGTGCGCCGTTCACTCGGCGCCGCGGAGAGGTATGTGCCGACGGGGCTGCGTGGTATCGGGCTCGGGCGCGCCGGGCCCAAGATGTCGCCGAGCACCAGCGCCACACCCATCACCAGGAACGGAGCCATCGGGACGGCGTAGAAGTAGTACATCTGCCGATCGAGGGTGGCGAACCAGGGCAGCAGTGCCGCACCGTAACCGACCAGCACCGCGCCATAGCGCCAGTCCCGGCGGACCAGGCCGCGCCACAGCATCCAGGCCAGCGCCGGAACCGCGATCCACCAGAGGGCGGGCGTCCCGATCAGCATCACGGCTTTCACACATTGGGTCTGGCCACAGCCGGTGACGCCGCTGTCGGCGTAGTAGTACAGCATCGGGCGCAAGCCCATCGGCCAGGTCCAGGGCTTGGACTCCCAGGGGTGATGGTTGCCCGCCGAGTTGGTCAGCTCGGTGTGGAATTCCAGCGATCTCGCGTTGAAATACCAGAGCGAACGCAGAGCGCCCGGCACCACGTGCGACCAGAATCCGCCGGTGCCGATCGGGTCCGTCGGAGCCGATGGATTGCCCGGCATGTACCGGTACACCCCGGTCTCGCTGGCGAACCAGGCCCAGTAACCGGCCAGATAGACGCCGAGCGGCACGAGCACCAAGGCGTACAGCGCGGGGCCGATATCGCGCACGGCAACGCCGAGCCACGGGCGGCGGACCCGGTAGGCCCGCCGCGCCGAGAGATCGAAGTAGACGCTCAGGAGACCGAAGGCGGCAATGAAATAGATGCCGGACCACTTGGTTCCGCAGGCCAGCCCGAGCAGCACGCCCGCGCCGAAGCGCCACCAGCGCACACCGAGGCGCGGCCCCCAGTCCGTCCCGCCGATCCGGCCCTCGGCGTCCGCCCGGGCGATCCGGGCGCGGACCTCGTCACGATCGACGATGAGACAGCCGAAGGCGGCGGTCACGAACAGCGCCATGAAGATGTCGAGCATGCCGATGCGCGACGAGACGAAGGTGACCCCATCGGCGATCAGCAGGATGCCCGCGATCGCGCCGATCAGGGTGGAGCGCGCCATCCGGCGCACGATCCGGATCACCAGCAGCACCAGCACGGTGCCTGCGACCGCGGCGGTGAAGCGCCAGCCCCAGCCGTTGTAGCCGAACATCGCCTCGCCGATCGCGATGACCTGCTTGCCGACCGGCGGGTGCACCACCAGCCCGTAGCCGGGATTGTCCTCCACCCAGCCGCCGGTGAGCATCTGCCAGGCCTGCGGGGCGTAGTGCTTCTCGTCGAACACCGGGGTGCCCGCGTCGGTCGGATAGTTGAGCATCGTGAAGCGCGTCACCGCGGCGATCGCGGTGAGGAACGCCGTCACCAGCCAGCCGCGTAGCCGGTCGGTCGGCCCGAAGTCGGGTGAGGGCCGCAGCGGCGCGGGACTCGACCAGGAAGGCACGGCCCCGAGCCGTGCGGTCGCGCGCTGGTCGGTCACCTGAGTCACGCCCCGATCGTATGCTGTGCCGCCTCTCCGGGTATCTAGGTTCTGTCTCGAAGTGGTGAGGGCTGGCCTGTGGCCGGTCGTCTCACGAGTGTCGAAGCCATTGGTTGATGACAGCGATGTGGATCGTGGCTTGGTAGCGGACGGCGAGTTTGTCGAACCGGGTGGCCACGGCCCGATGCTGTTTGAGCTGGTTGATGCCGCGTTCGACAGCGTTGCGGTCACGGTAGATCACCGGATCGAACGTCGGCGGCCGCCCACCGGCCCGGCCGCGGCGCAGCCGGTTCGCGGCCTGATCGGACGGGACCGGGATCGTTGCTCTGATCCCGTGACGACGTAACCACTCCCGGTTACCGCGACTGGAATACGCCTTGTCGGCCAACACCCGCACCGGCCGCACCCGCGGACGTCCGCCTCCGAGTTTCGGCACCGCGATACCGTCCAACACCGCCGTGAACTGAGGACTGTCACCGGCCTGACCCGCGGTGACCAGCACCGACAACACCCGGCAGCCCTGCTCACACGCCAGATGCAGCTTGCTGGTCCACCCACCCCGAGAGCGCCCCAACCCGTGATCGGCCGGCTCGCGTTCACCAGGCCCGGCTGGCGGTTCGGCCTGCCGGTCGCTGTCGCGGCGCCCACCAGCAGCGTGCTGGTGGGCCCGAGCGATCGTGGAGTCCACACTGACCTGCCAGTCGATCACCCCGGCCGCGTCGGCCAGCACCTGCAGCGATGTCACGATCGCCGCCCACGCGCCGGCTCGCTGCCAGCGTCGGAACAATCCGTAGACCGCTTGCCAGGACCCGTACTCGGCGGGAACGTCGCGCCATGGCACCCCGGCCCGGGTCCGCCACCGGATCCCGTCGATGAGCTGCCGTTTCGTCCACTTCGGCGGGCGGCCCGCCTTCTTCGGTCGAGGCAGCAACGGCTCCAACCGCGCCCACTGGGCATCGGTCAGATCCGCCCGCCCCGCCACCGCTACGCTGGGCACGAGGTCTCCGGGACTATTCAGGTTTGCTTGGTCGCTAACCCGAAATACCGGAGACCTCACCCATATGCCAAAGCGGCCAACAACTTTCACCGAACATGCTGATGGGTGGCACCGCACAGCGGTGCCACCCATCACTTCACTTCGAGACAGAACCTAGGCCGTACTAGTGGGGTGGTGGGGGATTTGCGTTCAGGTCCTGCGTTGGGTGGTGTGCGAGTTTTGGGCGTACCCGGTGAGTTGCTCACCCGCCTCTCCGGGTCTTTAGGCCGTACTGGTCGGGTGGTGGGGGGATTGCGTTCAGGTCCTGCGTTGGGTGGTGTGCGAGTTTTGGGCGTACCCGGTGAGTTACCCATGTACTTTCGAGATCAGCTGTTGCGTGGTGAGATCGGTGGTTGCGCATTTTCCGTATCCACGTGGATTGTGTGCGTGCCTTGTGGTCTCGCGTGTTGGGTCGGTGAGGTTGGTCACTGGCGTATTCGGGAGGGGCAGGGGTGTTCGCTGTGGTGGTGGATACGCTGCTCGGTGTGGATCACCGTGACCGTCATGGTGTTGCGCCGCCATGGCAACAGGTCATCGCCGGAACCAATGTCGGACGGCCGATCACATGGGACCGAACTGCTTGCCGCTCATACCCTACGGGGGTATATTGCGTATGTCGGGGTACCCCCCGGCCGTATAAATGGAAGCTGATGAAGGAGTCGGATATGCCCACTACCACCTACACCGTCACCGGGATGACCTGTGGGCATTGCGTCGGCTCCGTGCAGGCCGAGATCGGCAAGATCGACGGGGTGACCGGGGTCGACGTCGATCTTGCCAGCGGTGCGGTCCGGGTCGACAGCACCGCGCCGATCGCCGAGGCCGATGTCGTCGCCGCCGTCGATGAGGCGGGCTACGAAGTCGCAGTCTGATCGCCTATCCGCGTGGCTCCTCGCAAACGCTGCGGGGAGCCGCGGTCGTATGTGCCGCTTCATGCCTGAGCCGCCAAGCGGACGAAAGCCGCGGTGTCGAGGGTCTCGCCGCGGGCGGTGGGGGAGATGCCCGCGGCGAGCAGGCGGCGTTCGGCTTCAGCGGGTGAGCCTGCCCAGGTGGCGAGGGCGGCGCGGAGCGTCTTGCGGCGCTGCGCGAATGCGGCGTCGATGACCGCGAAGACCCGGCGGCGGTGCTCGGCGTCCATCGGCCACGGCGGTTGCGCGAAACGTTCGATCCGGACCAGACCCGACTCGACGCGCGGAACCGGCCAGAACACCTGGGTGCCGACCGCGCCCGCACGCCGGACCGTCCCGAAGAAACCCGCTTTCACGCTCGGCACACCGTAGGTGCGACTGCCGGGCTCGGCGGCGAGACGATCGGCCACCTCGGCCTGCACCATCACCAAAGCCACTGCGATGCTGGGCAATTCGGCGAGCAGATGCAGCAGCACCGGCACCGCCACGTTGTACGGAAGGTTGGCCACCAGCGCGGTCGGGACGGCGGGGAGATCCGCGGCGGTGACGCGCAGCGCGTCCGCCTCGACCACCGACAACCGCGCCGCCAGTTCCGGCGCCCGATCCGCGACGGTGACCGGAAGATGTCGCGCGAGAACAGGATCGATCTCGACGGCGACCACCGAATCCACCACATCCAGCAGCGCGAGGGTCAGCGAACCCAGACCCGGTCCGACCTCGAGCACCATGTCCGGGCGCCCCACCCCCGCCGCCGCGACGATCCGCCGCACCGTGTTCGCGTCGTGCACGAAGTTCTGCCCGAGCTGCTTGGTCGGCCGAATCCCGAGCCGTTCGGCCAGCACCCGCACCTCGGCGGGACCGAGCAGTGCGGCACTCCCGCGAGCGGCAATTTCAGGTTCGGACACCTCGAGAATCTATCAACACGAGTGTGCGTGCAGTGCGGGCGCGCGGGAGGTCGGCGTCAGCTGATGCCGAGCCTGCTGGTGCATGCGGGCCAGGCGCCCCAGCCCTGCCGTTGCCGGGTGATCTCGGCGATGGCGATCTGTTCTTCCCTGGTCGCCAAATCGGCGCGCGGTGCGTACCGCAAGCCGCCCTGCCGCTCCCAGGTGCCCTGGTCGAACTGCACGCCGCCGTAGTAGCCATTGCCGGTGTTGATGGACCAGTTGCCGGTCGACTCACAGCGGGCCAGAGCGTCCCAGGTCGCGCCGTCGCGCACCGGCGGCACCTCGGTTCCCGGCTTGGCCCCCTTGCGGACGGTCTTCGGCTGTGCGGTCACGGACACCGTCGAACTGATCGGCCTGCGGTCGACTTCTTGGCCGTTGACCATGGTGACCGCGAACGTGACGTCCTGGACGCCGGGCTTGCCGGCTGATTCCACCACGGTGCGGCTCATGTTCAAGGTCGAGTCTTCGATGATGTTCTCCGGCGGATCCAGTGGCAGCGTTTCGGTGTGCTGCTCGATCCGCTTGCGCGTCACCGTGATGCGCAGACCATTCGTCAGCGGGGTGGACGCGGCGGGTTCCACGGAGTCCTGCTCGATCAGCGGGATGCCTGCGACGGTGAGGAACTCGCCGACTGTTGGGGCCGCCATGCGCACGTCCACCGGATTGCCGATGCCGTCGAGCAGCGAGACCGTGCGAGGGGTCGCGATGAGCAGTGACGCGCCCTGCAGCGGCAGCTTCTCCTCGCGCGCGGGCGAGACGTACACCTCTTTCGGGATCCTCAGCTGCTCGAGCGCCTCGCCCGCGGTCACGCCGGTGGTCCACACCTTCTGCGTCATGCCGTCGACCGACAGGTCGACCTCACGCGCCCGATTGAGCGTGATGGTCGCGCCGTTGCCGATATGCGCTGCCAGCGCGGGAGCGACCTTGTCCCGGTCGGTCACGGCGAAGCCCGCGGCTTTCAAGACGCCGCGCACGTCGGGCGACATGGTGGTCTGCAACAGCTTCTCGCCGTCTACGACGACGGTCACCGTCTTGCGGTTCACGATCGCCAGGCCCGCGCCGACGATCAATGTCAGCAGCAGCGCCCCGACCGCCAGATACAGCAGCGGGGACCGCGACCGGTTGATCCGGGAAAAGGGTGACATGGTCACAGCACGATAACGAGGGCGCGCAGGCCCGACAACCGCAAGCTCCGGAACAGGGGCTTTTCAATATCACGATCAGATATCGAGTCCGCAGGTAAATCACAAAACGACACGCCAAACGTGACATAGAACACATTTGATATTTGGTGCAGACGCGGGTCAGCGCCCGGCCGAAGTGTCGCTACTCGGCTCGAGGCCGGGGATGGCCCTCAGATGCGGTAGACGCGACGCGCGTTGGCGGTGGTGATCTTCGCCAGTTCCGCGGGGTCCTGCTTCCGCAATGCGGCCAGCGCTCGCACGGTGTAGGGCAGGCAGTACGGCTCGTTGGGCGCGCCGCGGAACGGATGCGGGGTCAGATACGGCGCGTCCGTCTCGACCAGGATCTGATCGTCGGGCACGACTCGAGCCGCCTCACGCAGTTCATGCGCGTTCTTGAAACTCACCGTTCCGGAAAAACTCAGGATGTAGCCCTCGGCCACGCACGACAGCGCCATGTTCGTGTCCGAGGAGAAACAGTGGAAGATCACCGTGTCCGGCGGGCCCTCGTCCAGCAGTACCGTCAGCAGGTCGTGATCGGCCTCGCGATTGTGGATCATCAGCGGTTTGCGGATCCGTTTGGCCAGGTCGATATGCCAGCGGAAACCCTCGATCTGCGTCTCGATGTCGGCGCAGCCGTCCAGTTTTCCGGGCCAGTAGTAGTCGAGGCCGGTTTCGCCGACAGCCACCACGCGCGGGTCGGCGGCCAGGTGCTCCAGCTCGGCCTTCGCCGCGTCGTCGAGCGCGTTCGCCCTGGTCGGGTGCAGTGCGACGGCCGCGAACAGGCGGTCGTCCCAGTGCGCGGCCCGCACCGCCCACCGCGCGGCGGCAAGGTCGTCGGCGACCGTGACCACCTGACCGACGCCGACCGAAGCGGCTCGGTCCACGATCGCCGCGGTCGAGGCGGCGTCGATCGCGCCGCAGGCGTCCAGATGGGTGTGCGCGTCCACGATCGGCCCGAGCGGCTCGGGCAACTCCGGCGCGGGACGTGTGGCGCTCATCGCAGGCCACCGTCGCGAAGCACGGGCGCCGCGACCCGGGGATCGACGCCGGGGATATTCACGCGAGCGAAGAAATGCACGCGCATTACAGTAGACAACACCATGAGCGAAGCTGACCGCCCCGCCTTCTACATCACCACGGCCATCGCCTATCCGAACGGTGCGCCGCACATCGGGCATGCGTACGAGTACATCTCGGCCGACGCCATCGCCCGCTTCAAGCGGCTCGACGGGTACGACGTGTTCTTCATGACGGGCACCGACGAGCACGGTCAGAAGATGCAGCAGGCCGCGACCGCCGAGGGCATCCCGGTGGAGGAGCTCGCGGCGCGCAACTCCGATGTGTTCGAGGCGCTGGACAAGACGCTCGACATCTCCCTCGACCGGTTCATCCGGACCACCGACGCGGACCACCAGGTGGCCAGCGCGGCGATCTGGGAGCGGATGCTCGCCAACGGCGACATCTACCTGGGCAACTACTCGGGCTGGTACTCGGTGCGCGACGAGGCGTTCTACGCCGACGAGGAGACCACGGTGCTGGAGGACGGCACTCGCGTCTCCACCGAGTCCAAGACGCCGGTCACCTGGACGGAGGAGTCCAACTATTTCTTCCGGCTCTCGGCCTACCAGGACAAGCTGCTCGCGCTCTACGGTGAGCATCCCGAATTCATCGCGCCCGCAACGCGTCGCAACGAGATCGTCAGCTACGTCAAGGCGGGGCTGAAGGATCTGTCCATCTCGCGCACCACCTTCGACTGGGGCGTGCCGGTGCCCGGCCATCCGGATCACGTCATGTACGTGTGGGTGGACGCGCTGACCAACTACATCACCGGCGTCGGCTTCCCGGACACCGAATCCGCCGCGTTCCGCAGGTTCTGGCCCGCCGACGTGCACATCATCGGCAAGGACATCACCCGGTTCCACACGGTGTATTGGCCCGCGTTCCTGATGTCGGCCGGCGTGGAGCTGCCGAAACGCGTCTTCGTGCACGGGTTCCTGTACAACAAGGGCGAGAAGATGTCCAAGTCGGTCGGCAACGTGGTCGACCCGCTGGAGCTGGTAGAGAACTACGGCTTGGACGCGGTGCGCTTCTTCCTGCTGCGCGAGATCTCCTACGGCCAGGACGGCAGCTACAGCCATGAGGCGATCGTGGGCCGGATCAACAGCGACTTGGCCAACGAGTTCGGCAATCTGGTGCAGCGCAGCACCAAGCTGGTCGCGCGGGACTGCGGCGGCGTGGTGCCGACCCCAGGCGAGTTCACCGCCGACGATCGCGCCCTGCTCGACCTCGCCGGCGGCCTGCTGGAGCGCTGCCGCACCGAATTCGACGGGCAACAGATGCATCTCGCGCTGGAGGCGATCTGGCTGACACTGGGCGAGACGAACAGGTACTTCTCCGCGCAGGCGCCATGGGCACTGGCGAAATCCGGCACGCCGGAGGACCTCGCCCGCGAGGCCACCGTGCTGTACGTGACGCTGGAGGTGCTGCGGATCGTCGCGATCCTGGTGCAGCCGGTGATGCCGGGGTCGGCGGGGCGCATCCTCGATCAACTGGGTCAGCAGAACCGGGTCTTCGCCGACATCGCGACCGCGATCGAGCCCGGTGTGGCACTGCCCGCGCCGGAACCTGTTTTCCCCAAGTACCTCGAGCCGAAGGACTGACCCGGACGTGTCGCGCGCCGGAACATCAAGGCGCGCAGCACTTTCGCGCTGATCTCCGGCGGCCCGCCGGGGTGCGGATCCACCTGCCTACGTACCATGGAATGTGTTGTCGGATAATGAAACACCGGTTCGCGGCCGTGCGGCGCCGTGGACTGTGTGCGATCGGTACGACGACGTCCCGTTCGGCATCGGTTCCGGCACAGAGAGGGCACCCATGCGGCAGCAGCATGCGACGACATCCGTTCAGCGGTCCGGTTTCGCCGAGCGCCATCGGGCCGCGCGCGAAGCCGTGCTCACGTCGCAGCGCGGCAGGCTGGTCGAAGCCATGGTGGAGTGCGTGGACAGCAAAGGCTATCCCGCGACCACGCTCACCGATCTCGTTGCGCGAGCGCGGGTTTCGCGCACCACCTTCTACGAGCACTTCACCAATAAAGAGGAGTGCTTCGTCGAGGCGGTGCACACCGGGGTCGACATCGTGGCGACCCGGATCGCGGACGAACTCGGCCAACTGCCGCCGGACGCCGATCCGTACGCGAAGATCGAATCCATCGTCGTCACGTTCTGCCAGACCGTCGCCACCGAGCCGGATTTCGCGCGACTGGTGCTGGTGGAGTCCTTCAAAGTGAACCAGGCCGCCGTCGACTACCGTGACCTGGCCGTCGACCGTTTCGCCCAGCTGTATCGGCTGTTCTATGACGAGGCGCGTGCCGCCGATCCGACGCTGCCGGAGGTCTCGGACGAACTGATCGCCCTGATCCCGGACGCGATCGGCGAGCGGACGCGCCGCGTCATCATCGCCGAAGGACCCGCGCGGGTACCGGAACTGGCGCCGCTGTTCGTCCAGTTCGTGATGACCACGCTGGGTCTCAGCGTTCCGGCGTGACCGCCGCGGTCACTTCCAGCGATCGAGCAGGCGGTTGGTCTCCGTGGTCAGCGCGGCCTGCAAGAACGGGCCGAAGGTGATGCGGGCGACGCCCTGGTCGGCGAGGGTCGCCTTGTCGGCCTGATCCGGCAGAACGGTGGCGCTCACCGGCAGCGGCAGCTCGCCGGTCAGACGGCGCATATCGGCGTCGGCGTGGCGGCCCACCGGGAACAGCACGTCGGCGCCCGCCTCGGCGGCCAACTTCAGGCGCTCGATGGCGCGGTCGACGCGGTCGGCGTCGTCGCCGTCCTGGCGCAGGAACAGGTCCGTGCGCGCGTTGATCACCACGTGCACGCCCGCGGCGTCGGCGGACTTGCGCAAGCCGTGCACGAGGTCGGCATGCTCCTGGGCCGAGCGCAGCCGTTTGCCCTCGCTGTGCACGGTGTCCTCGATATTGAGCCCGATCGCACCCGCCTCGAGCAAGCCGTCGATCAGCCGCGCTGGTTCCAGTCCGTACCCCGACTCGATGTCGACCGACACCGGAACATCCACCGCGGCGGTGATCTGCTCGACCCGTGTCAGTGACTCGTCGAACGTCATCCCTTCGCCGTCGCCGCGCCCGATCGAATCGGCCAGCGGATGACTGCCCACCGTCACGGCCGAGAAGCCCGCCTCGACGGCGACCTTCGCGGACCAGGCATCCCACACCGTCGGAAAGACTCCGGGATCTCCCGGCCGATGCAACCCGAGAAACGATTTGGCCTTGCTCTCCAGAGAAGTCATACCGACGATCATGCCCGCCGCACCGCACGCGGCACCAGCGCCACCCCGACTCGTGCACGGCGCGGGAGCGTCAGGTCCGGCGTGTGCACCCAGGGCTAGGGGGTGCGACGGGCCGTGAGCACCGCGTCGTAGAGTTCGCGTCGCGAGACGGCGTGCGCGGCGGCGATTTCGGCGCAGGCGTCCTTGAGGCGGATGCCGGTGGCCGTGCGGGCCTCGACCGCGTCGACCAGGTCGGCGGGGTCGGCGGCAGTCGGCTGAGCGCCCGCCAGGACCACGGTGATCTCGCCGCGCGCGCCGTCGACCGCCCAGGCGGCGAGTTCGGCGAGGGTGCCGCGGATCACTTCCTCGTAGGTCTTGGTCAGCTCGCGGCAGACGGCGGCGCGTCGATCCGGTCCGAGGATCTCCACCGCGTCGGTGAGGCAGTCGGCGAGCCGGTGTGGCGCCTCGAAGAAGACGCAGGCGCGCGGCTCGGCGGCCAAGGTGCGCAACCATTCCCGGCGCTGGCCGGATTTGCGCGGCGGGAATCCGTCGAAGCAGAACCGCTCCACCGGCAGGCCCGACAGAGCCAGTGCGGTGGTCACCGCCGAGGGGCCGGGCAGGCACGTCACCGGGAGGTTGTGCTCGACGCAGGCCGCGACCATCCGATATCCCGGGTCACTGACCGACGGCATGCCCGCGTCGGTCACCAGCAGCACCGTGCGCCCGGCGGTGATCTCGTCGAGCAGCATCGGGATCCGCGCTGTCTCCACGTGGTCGTAGAAGCTGACCACGCGGCCGGTGATCCCGACGTCCAGAGCCTTGGCCAGGGACTTCGTGCGCCGGGTGTCTTCGGCGGCGACGATATCGGCCGTGGCCAGCGCCTCCCGCAGGCGCTGCGAGGCATCGCCGATGTCGCCCATCGGTGTCGCCGCGAGTACCAGCCTGCCCGTCACTCCCCCGCCTCTCTCCCCCGCCTCTCCGAGTCTTTAGGCCGTACCGTCGGGTGACGCGGGGTTTGCATTCAGGTCCTGCGTTGGGTACCGCTCGAGTTCTGGCGTACCCGGTGAGTTGCTTATCCGCCTCTCCGGGTCTTCAGGCCGTACTAGTGGGTGACGCAGGATTCGCGTTCAGGTCCTGCGTTTGGATGCCGCTCGAGTCCTGGGCGTACCCGGTGAGTTACCCATGTTCTCACGAAATCAGTTGGTTGCGTATTCCGGTGTCGGCGAGGTCCCTGGGCATGCCTCACAGTCTGTCCCGGGGCCATGTCTCGCCGCCTACACGCCGTCGGCCAGCTCCAGCCAGCGCTCCTCGGCGGTGTCTTTCTCCGCGAGGACTTGCTTGAGTTCCGCGCCGAGGGTGACCAGCTTGTCCGGTTCGGTGGCGGCGTCGGCGAGTGCGGCGTGCAGACGCTGCTCGCGGTCGGACAGCTTGTCGATGGCGCGTTCCAGGCGGGTCAGCTCTTTGCGGGCCGCGCGGTAGGCAGCGGAATCGGTGGCGGGCGCGGCGGCGGACTTGGCCTCGGGCGCTGTGGCGCGGGTGGGGCCCGCCGCGAGGGCCGCGCGCTTGGTCAGGTACTCCTCGATCCCGCCGGGCAGGTTGGTGAGCTTGCCGTCGCCGAACAGCGCCCAGGTGGAGTCGCAGACGCGCTCGATCAGGTAGCGGTCGTGACTGATCACCACCAGCGTGCCCGCCCAGCTGTCGAGCAGGTCTTCCAGCTGTTGCAGCGTGTCGATGTCCAGGTCGTTGGTCGGCTCGTCGAGCAGCAGGACGTTCGGCTCGGACATGAGGATGCGGGTCAGCTGCAGGCGGCGGCGCTCGCCGCCGGACAGGTCGCCGACCGGCGTGCGCTGGCGAGCGGGGCTGAAGCCGAGCCGCTCGGCCAGCTGGCCCGCCGAGATCTCCTTGTCGCCGAGCATGATTCGCTGCGCGACCTGCTGCACCGCCTCCAGCACCCGCAGGTCGGTCGGCAGGTCGTCGAGTTCCTGGCGCAGCCAGCCGATCTGCACGGTCTGGCCCTGGATGCGCTTGCCGGCGGCCAGCGCCGAGCCGGTGTCTCCGGCCAGCGCGCGCAGCAGCGTCGTCTTGCCCGAACCGTTGACGCCGACCAGGCCGACGCGCTCGCCCGGCGCCAGCCGCCAGGTCAGATCGCGCACCAGTTCCCTGCCATCCGGAGTGGCGAGCGTGGCGTCCTCCAGTTCGACCACGACGCGCCCGAGCCGCTTGCGCGCGAACGCGGCCAGGGAGACGCTGTCGCGCGGTGGCGGCACGTCGGCGATCAAGGCTTCCGCGGACTCGACCCGGTAGCGGGGCTTGGAGGTGCGGGCCTGCGGGCCGCGCCGCAGCCAGGCCAGTTCCTTGCGGGCCAGGTTGCGCCGCCGCGCTTCGGACGCGTCCGCTTGGCGGGCGCGCTCGGCGCGGGCGAAGATCCAGTCGCCGTAACCGCCCTCGTAGCTTTCGACGTCGCCGCCGACCACTTCCCAGGTGTTGGTGGCGACGGTGTCGAGGAACCAGCGGTCGTGGGTCACCACGACCAGCGCGCTGCGGCGGCTCAGCAGGTGCTCGGCCAGCCACTGCACGCCCTCCACGTCGAGATGGTTGGTCGGCTCGTCCAGTACCAGCAGGTCGAGCTCGCGCACCAGCGCCGCGGCGAGCGCGACCCGCCGCCGCTCGCCGCCGGAGAGATTGTCGACCGGGGTGTCCATGCCGAGACCGGCGATGCCGATGCCGTCCATCACCGAGCGGATGCGCGGGTTGGCGGCCCATTCGTGTTCGGCGACCTGGTCGGTCATCGCGTCGTCGGCGAGGCCGGCCAGCACCACCGAGCCCACCGTCGCGCCCGCGGGCAGCGTGCCGCGCTGGGTCACCACCGCCGAGCGCAAGCCGCCGAGCCTGCTGACCCGGCCGCTGTCGGGTTCCTCGATCCCGGTGAGCACCTCGAGCAGGGTGGTTTTGCCGCCTCCGTTGAGGCCGACGACCCCGATCCGTTCGCCGACATGCACGCCGAGCGAGACGTTGTCCAGCAACGGCTTGATCCCGAAGCTCTTATGGACCTGTTCGAGATTGATCAGGTTGGACATGAATCCTTCCGTGTCTTGCGCAAACGGGCCGATGATGGCCCCGGGCCAGCGTACCGACCGGCGTGGGCGGGCTTTCCTCCCGGCGAACCGGGCGCTTGCGGAACGAACATCGTTCGTCTAGATTCGCTTGGAACGAACAACGTTCGTTCCAAGTAACCGATCCGGCGCTCCCCAGAAGTACAGCCGCAGAATGGGAGCCCCACCTCGTCAAACGGGGGTGTTCGGCGGGCGGCACCGTTCCCATTCCGCTTCGCTCCTCTGGAGGATTCCCATGCATGTCGGCCTCGGCCTGCCCATTTCCGATCCCGCCGCCCTGCTCGACTGGGCCCGGCGCGCCGACGCGGGCCCGTTCCGCACGCTCGGCCTGCTCGACCGCTTGGTCTACGACAACCCCGAACCCTTGATCGCGCTGGCGACCATCGCCGGGGCGACCGCCAGAATCAAGGTCCAGACCGAAGTGCTGCTCGCGCCGCTGCGTGACCCGGTGCTGCTCGCCAAACAGGTCGCGACGCTGGACCGGATGTCCGGCGGCCGCCTGGTGCTCGGCCTCGGGGTCGGCGGACGCGCGGACGATCACCTCGCTTCCGGCACCGACCTGCGCACCCGTGGTCGCCGCCTCGACGAGCAACTCGCGCTCATGCGCCGCCTGTGGTCCGGAGTGCCCTACAGCGACGAGTGCGGGCCGATTGGACCCGCGCCGCTGCGGCCGGAAGGTCCCGAAATCTTGTTCGGCGGTTTCCAACCCGCGGCGCTCGCGCGAGTCGGCCGGTGGGGCAGCGGCTTTCTCGCCGCCGCACCGCCTTCGTGGGCAGGCGGCCTGTTCGACACCGTGCGCCGCTCATGGAAGGACCACGGCAGGTCCGGAGCGCCCCGCATCGTCGCCCAGGTCAACGTGGCGCTCGGCCCGCCGGAGGTCATCGATGCGGCCCGCGCCGCGATGGGCGCCTACTACGAGTTCACCGGACGCGCCCAGTCCATGGTCTCCGGGATGCTCACCACACCGGACGAAATCCGCACAGCTATCGCACAATTCGAAGATCTCGGCGCCGACGAGGTGATGCTCTACTGCTACGGACGCGATGTCGACCAAGTCGATCGGCTGGCCGACGTCGTCTCCTGACCCAACGGCCGCGCCCGCGAGCGGCGGCGCGCGCCGGTCAGTGCTTCCCGGACGCGTCGGCGCTCAGAACGCGCGCGCCCGGCACCGGGCCGCTGGCCGTGCGCACGCTGCGGCACACGCCCGCGCCCGCGAGTTCGGCCGCCACCGATATCGCGGATTCCTCGCTCTCGCACAGGAACGCGCAGGTGGGTCCGGAGCCCGACACCAGCCCGGCCAGTGCGCCCGCGGTCACGCCCGCGCGCAGCGTGCGCCGCAGTTCCGGCTTCAGCGACAGCGCCGCCGCCTGCAAGTCGTTGCCGAGTAGCGGAGCGAGCTGGTGCGGATCGCCGGAGGCCAGCGCCTGCATCAGTCGCTGCGGCACCCCGAGCCGAGGGGGTTCGCCATGCTCGCGGAGCCGATCGAGTTCGGCGAAAACGGCCGGAGTGGCCAGGCCCCCCTTCGCGAAGGCGAGCACCCAGTGAAACGTGTTACGGGACAGCACCGGAAGCAGCCGTTCCCCGCGGCCCGTGCCCAGCGCGGTGCCGCCGTGCAGCGCGAACGGGACATCACTGCCCAGTTCGGCGGCCACCGCACCGAGTTCGTCCCGGGACAGGCCCAGGTCCCACAGCTCGTTCAGCCCGACCAGCGCCGCGGCGGCATCCGCGCTGCCGCCCGCCATGCCGCCCGCCACCGGAATGCCTTTGCTGATGGCGATTTCCACCAGGGGCGCGCGGCCGCCGAGGTGCGCGAGCCGGACGGCCGCCTTCCAGACCAGGTTCGTCCGGTCGGTCGGCACCTCGGCCGCGCCCTCGCCGGTGACCCGGACGGCGAGCGAAGCCGACGGCGCGATCTGCACATCGTCGCTCAGGGACAGCGCCTGGAATACCGTGGTCAGGTCGTGATAGCCATCGGCGCGCAGGTCGCCGACTCCGAGATGGAGGTTCACCTTCGACGGCGCGCGCACGGTGACGGGACTCGGCACTACGGACAGCACGGTGCACAAGCCTAATGGCGGAGCCTGACGAAGTCTGTCCATAACCCACGCCTTGCCGGGTGCAGACTCGAGTCGGCCGCGTAACGGGCGCAGCCGACGAAGTCCGTTCCCAGACCCGCCCGGCCGAGCGAATGCGAAGGCAGCCGCATGGCAGGTGCAGTCGCTCGGCCGTGGCAGCCGCTTCGGTTACTCAAAGCAGCGCGCCGCCGGTGGCGTCGATCCACTGTCCGGTGACCCACCGTGCGTCGTCGGAGGCGAGGAAACCGACGATGTCGGCCACGTCGGCGGAGTGCCCCACCCGATGGAACGGAGACATCGCCGTCACCATCGCCTCGACTTCGGGATCGCGCAGCCAGCTCGCGTTCATGTCGGTGTCGATCACTCCTGGCCCCACCGCGTTCACCGTGATGCCGCGCGCGCCGACCTCCTTGGCCAGCACGCTGGTGAAGCTGTCGATCGCGGCTTTGGTCATGGTGTAGGCGATCAGCTGCGGCATGCGCGCACCGTGGGTGAGGCCGGTGGAGATGTTGACGATCCGGCCGCCCGCCCGCAACCGGTCCAGGCCGAGGCGGGTGATGAAGAACGGCGCTTTGGCGTTGATCGCGAAGACCCGGTCGAACGCCCCCTCGTCGGTCCCCGCGATCGGCTCGCGGATGCCATCGGTGCCCGCGTTGTTCACCAGGATGTCCAGCCCGTCGGCATGTGCGTCGAAAGCGGCCCACAGGGTCGCGGCGTCGCCCGGCACACCCAGTTCGGCGCGGATCGCGAACGCTTCGCCGCCTGCGGCTTCGATCGCGGCGACGGTCGCCTTGGCCGCCTGCTCGTTGCCGTTGTAGTGGACCGCGACCCGTGCGCCCTCACGCCCGAGTCGTTCGGCTATGGCCCGTCCGATTCCCCGGCTGGCTCCGGTCACCAATGCCGTCTTACCCGTCAGCGTGCCCATGCCGGGCCCCTTTCTCTAGCGGTCGCTACAGAAAGTAAAGTAGCACATTGTCTAGCGAGCGCTATAAAATTCTGGGCATGGGTACCACGACCCGGGGACGACCCCGATCCTTCGACCGGGACGCGGCGCTGGATCAGGCCATGCGGCTGTTCTGGGCGCGCGGGTACGAAGCCACCTCGATCGGCGACCTGACCGCGGCCATGGGCATCGGGGCGCCGAGCCTCTACGCGGCGTTCGGTGACAAGAAGACGCTGTTCGGCGAGGCGGTCGCGAGTTTCGGCGCACGCTACGGCGGATTTGTCACGCGTGCGCTGGCCGAGGAGGCGACCGCGGAGGCGGCGGTTGCGCGGATCTTGCACGAGGCGGCGACGGAGTACACCCGGCCGGATTGCCCGCACGGTTGCCTGGTGATCAGCGCGGGTGTCAACACCACCAACACCGAGATAGCCGACCTGCTCCGCGATATGCGCAACTGGAACGCCGACAGGTTCGCCGCTCGCATTCAGGCCGATATCGACGCGGGCCTGCTACCGGCCCATCCGGACGCGCGCACGCTGGCTCGCTACGTCGCCACGATCATGCAGGGTATGTCGCAGGCGGCCAGGGACGGCGCGAGCCGGGCGGAACTCGAGCGGGTGGCCGAGATGGCGATGCGGGGGTGGGGGACCTAGTGCCCGGAGGCGCGTCCGTCCTGCACAGCCACCGGCAGGCAGCTGCGCACGAAGTCGGCGCCGAAGTCGGTGAGGACCACGCTGCGGTAGATCACCTTGGTGCCGAATCCGGAACGCTTCAGCAGCTCTCGGACCGCTGACTGCGCCTCCAGCAGTTGGTAGCGGTTCGGGTTGCCGATCGGCTCCCGCGCGTGCTCGACCAAACCGAGTCTGCGCAGGTTGGTCAGGTACTGCTGAATCCGGTTCGGGAAGCGCAGGCCGGCGTGCTCGCCGATCAGCGTGAGCATCGAACCGACGCGTTCCGCGCCGAGCGCGCGCGGGCGTCCGGTGCGGATGTCGACCGAGGGCTGCGGCCCGTCCAAGTGCAGGAAGCGCAGGATGCGCGCCTCGTCCGGGGTCAGCTCGGCCAGCATGCCCGGGAAGGCCGGGTGGTTGTCGTCCTCGCCGTGGGCGCTGGCCGACAACCGCAGCAGCGCGGCGCCCTGCTCGCGCAGCGTCGGCACACTCTCCCGAGTGGGCGGTTCCGCGGTGCCCGGGATGCCGAGCGCCCTGCGCATCGCGGCGCGGACCTCGGCCTCGGCCTCGGCGAACACTTCTCGGGGCGGTGTTCCCTCGATGCTGCGCCGCACGACGGTAGAGGTGACATCGACCGCGGTGCCGACACCCCAGGCGGTCACGCCCGTGACGGCGCTCCACGCGACCCGGGCGACGCCCGTCGCGGCCCGCACGGTGGCCGCGGGAACCGTTGCCAGTCTGGCTAATTCGTCGGTGCGGGTGAGGTCCGAGGTAGGCCGCCGGGCGATTGCCCGTGACGGCTCGGCGTTCGCCTCCGTCGCATCGCGGTGCTCGACGGCCTCGAGATCGCCGTCGTCCGGACCCGCTACAGCCATGATGTCGCCACTCCCGTTCCGAAGATCAGGATATGAGCGTATCCGGCGAACAGCCCTAATACACCACCATGGACGAAAAGCAGCCACTCGTCCTGTTTGATCGCGGCGCGCAGCATGTCGACGAAGTCCGGGGGCGACAACACGGACATCTGCCTGGCGATGTATTCGTTGATCTGCCTGCCCTGGCGGACGTTGAACTCCGGGTCGGCGAACGCGATCGGCGCGATGGCCATGGCCTCGGTGGTGAACGTGGCCTGCAACGAGTCGTATTCGCGACTGCCGAGCATGAACTTGACCGCGGGACGCGCGGGCCCGAGCGCGCGGTCGGCGGCCGGACGCAAGGTGTCCTCCAGCATCTGCATGGTGCGATCCGAGCGCGGACCGTTGAGCAACTCGTCGCCGATATTCGCCACCGTGATCACCTGGCTGGAAACCAATTCCGCATATCCGTCGGTGATTTCGGACTTGCGTTTGATCAGCAGGCCCTGCCGCCACGGGCACCACCACTTCGGATAGGCGGGCGCGAAGATCATATTGATGCCGATCCAGTTGACCACCCAGCCGATGATCACGCCGCCGATCGGAAGCACGACCAGGCTGGACCATCCGGTCAGATGCAGGACGGCGACCAGCACCACGCCCATCGGCGCGCCGAAGTAGAAACCGAAGTTCTGCATGAAACGCAGTTCCTTGGCGCCGAGCACTTGGAACAGCGTGTTGAGCAGATGCGGCCGGGCCTGGAAGTAGCGGATCACCATCTGCTTCACGTCGAGCAGCTGATCGATATTCGCGCCCAATTCCTCGGTGAGTTCGCGCAGAATCTCCGGCAACTGCTGGCGGACCCGCTCGTGCACCACCTCGCGCACCTGCGCCGGCAGGTTGTACCAGAGCTGCGGATGCTCGCGCTTCAGGATGTCCTCGACGATGTCCTTGATCTGCGCGTCGGCGATGCTCGCGAGATGCTCGGCCAGTTTGTCCGGCTCGAGCTCGCGGTAGAAGTCGGCGACGCTGCCGAGTTTGGCCAGGCCCTTGTCGACCGCGATGCTGGCCATCTTGTCCGCGCGTGAGGGGACGATGCCCTGCCAACCGAATCGGCCGTCGTAGCTGAGCAGCGGGAGAACTTGAATTCGCTTGGGCAGGAATGGGTACAGCGCGCGCAGACCGGGAACTCGGAAGCCGTGGAAGGCGACCGGCTTGAACAGCATGAGCACGCCGGTCCAGTTGGTGATATAGCCGATGACTCCGGTGAATAGAGGTATCGTCACGAGCTCGAGGAGGATCGTGGGGTGGATTCCGAATACGCTCTCTAACACGACACCCTCCTGCCGATACACCGGTGACCGCCGCCTCACCGGCACCCAAAACTAGCACCCCCTCGGCAAAGAAACCCTATTGTGCGCCGTGCGCCCGACACACTGTCCGAGTCAGGCGGTGCGAATGACCGGCGACACAAGGGGAAGTAGTCTGTGGGCGGATCCGTTCACCCGGCGATATCGGAGAAAACGTGGCAGACGACAGGACCGGACAGGACGTGGCCCGGGCCTCTTCCCGCGGCGTCGAGCGCAGTTCGGATGTCGAACAGCGGCAGATCAGCAATGAAGCGCGGCTGATCCGCGGCGTTTTCCGCGCGGCAGGGGTGGCCGCGGGGACGGTCGTGCGCGGCAGCCAATGGGCCGTCGGCACCACCTTCGAGGTCACCAAGGAGATCACGCAGGCCGCGCTGGACGGCGAATCCTCGGCCGAGATCGCCGAGCGAACCGGAAACGCGTTGCGCTCCATCGCCCGCAGCGCCCTCGGCGTCACCGAGGGTTCGGTGCGGGAGATCGTCAGCTACGTCCCGACGTCCAACGGCGCGCAGCAGGCGCTCGCGGTCGGCTCGCACCTGCGCTCGGCTACCACCGAGGAACTGCGCCGTCGCGGTGACGCGCTGCTGGCCAGGTCCGCCGACGTCTACTTCACCGATGACGTGCACCCGGCCTACGACCGCATCCTCGACGAGCTCGCTCCGGACGAGGCGCGCATTCTTCGCTTCATGGCGCTCAACGGCCCGCAACCGTCGGTGGACGTGCGCACCAACCGTCCGCTGGGGATCGGCTCGGAACTCGTGCAGGGCGATCTCACCTCGGTGCCCGAGCAGGCCGGCGTGCGCTACCCGGACCGCGCGCGGATGTACCTGATCAACCTCAACCGTCTCGGACTCACACTGACCTCCGATGATCCGGTCGTGCTGAGCCGGTACATGGTGCTCGAAGTCCAGCCCGTGGTGGAGGCGGCGCTGAAGAAGGCGGGCCGGGCGCCGAAGATCGTCCGCAAGAGTCTCCGGCTCACCGAGTTCGGCGAGGATTTCTGCCGCACCTGCTTCACGATCGGAAGCTGATCGGGTCTGATAGCAATCTGATACAACCCTCCCAATTCGAGACCTGGGGTGGGATTGTGGAGGGTATGGATCAGGGAACCGGCGGGCAAGAGCGCGGCGACCCCGGTGTGGGCGTCGCTGCGCAAGTGCGTACTGACCGGGGCATGAGCTCCGGTGGACAGGGGCGCGACGACCCGGGATTCCACCCGGGCCGGCAAACGCGCGGCAGTGTGGGAATCGATCCCGGTGGACCGGAGCCGAGTACCCGGGACATCGACCAGGACCGGCCGGAGCGCGGCGGCCGACCGGAGCGCGGCAACCGGGGCGCCGATGAGCAGAACCGCGGCGCTCGGCGCACGGACGCGCGACTACGTTTCGACGCGGGGCCGATCGATTTCGGGCAGGTGCGCGGCGATCCGAGATCGGCAGGCGGCCGGGACGACGAGCGGGAAGTGAACGACGTAGCGGCGATCAGCCGGCTGAAGTACCGCTATCTTCGCACGCTCGACACCAAATCATGGGATGAATTCGCGGACACCATGATCCCCGAGGCGACCGCGACCTACAGCGAATATCTCCAGTTCGAATCGCGTGAGGCGTTCATCGCGTTCATGCGCAATACGCTCGGTCCGCACGTGATCACCGAGCACCGATGCGACCACCCGGAGATCGATGTCGATGGGGACGCCGCCAGTGGCACCTGGTACCTCGCCGACACGGTGCTCATTCCGGGCCACAACATGCTGCTGCGCGGCGCGGCCTTCTACAACGACCGCTACATCCGCTGCGACGACGGACGCTGGCGGATCTCCCACACCGGCTATGAGCGCACCTACGAGGTAGTGCTCTCGCTCAGTGACCTGCCGAGCCTGCGGCTGACCTCCAGCCGCTGGGGCTTGATAGCCCGGGAAGAGGGCATCGCCTCGGTCGAACGCGAACCCAGCACCCCCACCGTGCGGACCGAGCGGCCCGAACCCACCGCCGGCTGACTCAGTCGGCGGTGGCCACCAGGGGCTCCAACGTGAGCGCCGGGTGTTCCTTCTCGATGTATTGCAGCCGCCACTTGTCACTGAACAGCGCGAGTAGCGCACCGTCTGAGCGGGTGAAGACCTCCACCCCGCGCTGTCGCCCGAGTACGTCCGCCGACGCGGCGTCGGTGCGCCGGGCCAGCGTGTAGCCCAGATGCTCCATCGTGGTCTCCACGTTGAACTCCGTGAGCATCCGGGCGGTGACCACTTCGAATTGCATCGGACCGACGGCCGCGAGCACGGGGGAGGCGTCGCCGCGGAGATCGTTGCGCAGCACCTGCACCACGCCCTCGGAGTCGAGCTGGTCGATGGCCTTGCGGAACTGCTTGTACTTGCCCGCACTCCGCGCCCGCAGCACCGCGAAGTGCTCCGGCGCGAAGGACGGGATCGGCGGGAACTCCACCTTCTTGTCCACGAACAGCGTGTGGCCCGGGGCCAGCGCGGTCGCGTTGACCAGCCCGACCACGTCGCCCGGGTAGGCGATGTCGACGGTGGCGCGCTCGCGGCCGAACACGGTCAGCGCGTACTTGGTTGCGAAGGGTCGTCCGGTCTGGGCGTGGGTGACCACCATGCCGCGCTCGAACTCGCCGGACACGATCCGCATGAACGCGAGCCGGTCGCGGTGCGCGGCGTCCATACCCGCCTGCACCTTGAAGACCACCGCGCTGAACGGGTCGCCGGTCTCGCGTGGCTTGCCTGCGAGGTCCGGGCGCGCGCCGGGCGCGGGCGCGAGCGCGACCAGAGTCTCCAGCAATTGCCGCACGCCGAAGTTCAGCATCGCGGACGCATAGATGACCGGCGAGGTCTGCCCGGCGAGGAACAGTTCCTGGTCGTGGTCCTGGCCGGTGGCCGAGAGCAGTTCGCTCTCCTCGGCGGCGGTGTTCCACGGCTCGCCTTCGCGCGCCTCGGCGGACTCCGGGGTGAGCGACTCCTCCGGCGCGATGGTCGCGCCGCCCGCGGTGCGAGTGAAGTGGATGTATTCGAGCGGGACGCCGTCCGGGCCGCGGCGCAGCAGGCCGCGGAAGTCGCCCGCGATGCCGACCGGAAGGAACAGCGGGGTGGGGGTGAGGCCGATCCGCTCGTCGATCTCGTCGAGCAGTTCCAGCGGCGCCCGCCCCGGCCGGTCCCACTTGTTGATCACCGTGATCACCGGGATGCCCCGGTGGCGGCACACCTGGAACAGCTTCAACGTCTGCGGCTCCAAGCCCTTGGCCGCGTCGATCAGCATCACCGCGGCGTCGACGGCGGTGAGTACGCGGTAGGTGTCCTCGGAGAAATCGGAGTGGCCGGGGGTGTCCACCAGGTTGATGACGCTGTCCACGTCGGAGCCCGCGGCGCGGTAGTTGAACTGCAACGCGGTCGAGCTCACCGAGATGCCGCGCGCCTTCTCCATCTCCATCCAGTCCGAGACGGTGGACTTGCGCCCGGCCTTCCCGTGGATCGCGCCCGCCTCGGAGATCATCCTGGCGTGCAGGGCGAGCGCCTCGGTGAGCGTGGACTTGCCCGCGTCGGGATGGGAGATCACCGCGAACGTGCGCCGCCGGGCGACCTCGGCGGGCAGCCCGCGGGGGGCGGGCGCGACGACACCCTCAGGGGAGGCGCTCAACGCAAAAAACCTTTCGCAGACGACCGATCGGCAACCACGCCAGCGTACGCGACCGATGGGAACCGGAGTCGATCCGTCGGTAACCACCCGATGCATAGAGCGCACCTGCGCTGGGGTATGGTGTTCGGGTTGTCTCGGCGAGGGTGACCGCAGACCAGATTTGCGACACCGTGATCGACGCGGCGCGGCTTCCGGCCGTCCTCGTTCGGTCTTCGCCCCGACGAGTAGACCACCCCGGTCAGGCGTGAGCAACCCCTGACGGGTAAACGCTGACCGCCCGGAAGAGCCGTAGGAGTAGATCCAGTCATGTCCGACGTCAACCTTCTCGAAGCCTCTGTACGCACCGAGTTCGGCAAGGGCGCCGCCCGCCGCACCCGGCGTGCCGGCAACGTCCCCGCCGTGCTGTACGGCCACCAGACCGACCCGCAGCACCTGTCGGTCAACGCCCAGGAGTTCGCCGCCATCCTGCGTGAGCACGGCACCAACGCGGTGCTGAACCTCGTCATCGACGGCAAGAAGCAGCTCGCGCTGACCAAATCTGTTGTGGTGCACCCGATTCGCCGCTACATCGAGCACGCCGACCTGCTCATCATCAAGCGCGGTGAGAAGGTCACCGCCGACGTGGCCGTCACGGTCGTCGGCGACGCCGCCGCGGGCACCCTGGTCACCCAGGAGGCCACCACCATCTCCATCGAGGCCGACGCGCTGAAGCTGCCCGAGGCCATCGAGGTCTCCGTCGAGGGCGTCGAGGCGGGCACCCAGATCACCGCGGGCGCGGTGCCGCTGCCTGCCGGTGTCACCCTGGCCGCCGACCCGGAGACTCTGATCGTCAACGTCATCGCCGCCCCGGCCGCCGAGCCCGCCGCGGGCGAGGCCGAGGCCGAGGGCGAGACCGCGGAATAACCGAAAGCCAGAGCGCTGAACAACACCGAATCGTCCACCGGGCCCGCACTCGTCATCGGATTGGGTAACCCCGGCCCCGAATACGAGCGCACCCGGCACAATGTCGGTTTCCTGGTCGCCGACGTGCTCGCGCAGCGCGTCGGCGGCCGTTTCGGTGTGCACAAGAAGTCCGGCGCCGACCTGCTGCAGGCGCGGTTGGACGGCCGCCAGGTGCTGATCGCCAAGCCGCGATCGTTCATGAACCTGTCCGGGCGGGCGGTGGCCGCGCTGGCCAAGTTCTTCTCCGTGCCGCCGACGGAGGTGATCGTCGTGCACGACGAGCTCGACCTGCCGTTCGGCGCGATCCGCCTCAAGCGCGGCGGCGGCGAGGGCGGGCACAACGGGCTCCGCTCCGTCTCCAGCGCCCTGACCACCAAGGACTACCTGCGCACCAGGATCGGCATCGGCCGCCCGGCGGGCCGGCAGGACCCGGCTGATTACGTGCTCAAGCCGTTCTCGGCACCGGAACGCAAAGAGGTGCCGGTGATCGTCGAGCAGGCCGCCGACGCGGTGGAACTGCTGCTGCGCGTCGGCTTGGAGACCGCGCAGAACCAATTGCACTGAGCCGCAAGAGTGCTCGCTGCTCCGCGCAGCACCGTTCCGCTTGGATAGTGGCTGATTGCCTACGCGCACAACGATAATCGCGTTGGCGCGATGGAAGCGGCCGGACGCGATTCGTGTGCGAGTGGCCCCACGTACGACCACCGTTCAGTGGCGGATCAGCCGTGCGGCAGGTGTATCGCCGTCGCGGATCTGCGCAATTTGCCCGACGAGGTCTTCGGCAGGGCGCCGGGGCCGAGCACCGCGACGGTGCGCGGCCGCACGCCCACCTCGGAGAACACCGCGTGCACGATCTCGTGTTGGATGCGCTTGACCTCCTCGTGGTTCTGGTGGCTGTTGCTCTCCACGACCACCGCGAAGGTCTCCCTCTTCTGGCCCGCGTCCAACCGGACCGCGACGGCATTGCCGGGCCGGACGCCGGACACCCTGGTCGCCGCGCGCTCGATGTCTGTGGGATAGATGTTGCGGCCGCCCATGATGATCACGTCCTTGATCCGGCCGCACACCACGATCAGGCCCTCATCGGTGAAGTAGCCGATATCGCCGCTGTCCAGCCAGCCGTCGGCGTCCTGCGCGGGGCGCAGGCCGTCCACCGTCATGTAGCCGGAAGTGACGGCGGGGCCGCGCAACTCGATCACGCCCACCGACCGGGGCGGCAGCGGCTGGCGTTCGCTGTCGACGATCCGGCCTTCCAAGTGGTCGACCAGGTAGCCCAGCGTGGGCAACCGGCGGATGTGAGCCGGATGCCCGTGCTCGTCCGGCACCGGCACCGCCTTGCCGAGTGCCTCGAGCAGATCGGCGTCGATCACGTCGAGCACCTGTCCGTGGCCTGGGTCGGGAACCGAGACGGCGAGCGTGGTCTCGGCCATGCCGTAGACCGGGGTGAGGGCCATCGGGTTGAGCCCGAAGCGCTTTCCGGCCGCGGCCATGGCTTCCATGGTGTCCGGGTCCACCGGTTCCGCGCCGTTCCACATGTACCGCACGCTGCTGAGGTCGAACGCGCCGTCGTCGGCCTGCCGCAAGCGCCGGGCCAGTAGCGAGTACGCGAAATTGGGTGCGGCGGTGACGGTTCCGCGGTACCTGCTGATCAGCTCCGCCCACAGCAGCGGCCTGGTCAGGAAGTCCAGTGGCGTCACGCACACCACCTCGGCGCCGAATTGCATGGGCACACTGAGGAATCCGACCATGCCCATGTCGTGGAACAGCGGTAGCCAGCTGACCATGACGTCGTCGTCGAGCTGGAACTTCACCCGGTCGAACATGGCGTAGGCATTGACGAAGAAGTTCGCGTGGGTGATCCGCACCGCCTTGGGTGACCCGGTGGAGCCCGAGGTCAACTGCTGCAAGGCGATGTCGTCCTCGCCGGTGGGCACCGGATCGATGTCGGGCCCCTCGGGCAGCTGGTCGATGCGCACCACGGTGATGCCGCGTTCGCGCAGCAGCGGCTCGGCCGCCTCGAACGGCGCGCCGAGCACGACGGCCCGCGCGTCGATCATGGTCAGCACGGTCTCGGTGTCGCGGGCCCAGACCACCAGGTCGGTACGCGGTGTGGGCTGATGCAGCATGGTGATCGACGCGCCGCGCATCCAGATGGCCTGGCAGGCCGGGGCGATATCGACCGGCATGCCGGCGAGCACGCCGACGGCGTCGCCGTGCCCGATGCCCGTCTCGGCCAATCCGCCCGCCATGCGCCGGGCGATCAGATGGATTTCCGCCCAGGTCCGCCGCAGCGGGGCAGCCGGCTCGCCGGTCACCAGCCCGCGCTCGGTGGTCTGCGCTGTCGCGTACATCTCGTCGGTGAACCTGCTCAACGTCCCACTCCTCACCACCAAACCGTCGGCCGGGAACCGGCCTCCCCCAACTATCCCGCCATCGCGGCGCGGCGTTAACCCCCTTTCTGGGGGCGCAGGTCGACAGCCGGAACTAGAGCGCCGCCACCGCGGCGACGAAGCGGTCGAGTTCGTCGAAGCCGACGAAGCAGTGCGGCGAGGCGCGCACGACCGACGCCAGGCCGCGGCCGGTCATGTCCAGCAGGGTCGAGCTCGCGTGGCTGACCGTGACGGTGATGTCCTGCGCCAGCAGCCGGTCGCGCACCTGGGCGGGGTCGACGCCGTCGACGGTGAACGACACGATGCCGCTGTGCCGTATGCCGATATCGCGCACCGTCACGCCGGGAATCTCGGGCAGCGCCTTGCGCAGGTGTTCGGCGCGGGCGGCGATCGCGGCGTAGACGTCCTCCGGACCGAGGTCGAGCAGGTACCGCACAGCGGCGCCGAGGCCGAGCCGCCCCGCGACGTCGCATTCCCAGAACTCGAAGCGGCTGGCGTCGGGCGCGAGCCGGTAATCGCTCGGGCCGGTCCATTCCGCGCTGTGCAGGTCGAGCCGCTCGGGTTCCATGGACCGCGCCAACTCCGGGCGCAGGTACAGGAATCCGGTGCCGCGCGGGCCGCGCAGCCACTTCCGGCCGGTGGCCGACAGCGCGTCGACGCCGAGTTCGGCCACGTCCAGCGGCAGCTGTCCAGCGGACTGGCACGCGTCCAGCAGCACCAGCGCGCCGACCGAGTGCGCGATCCTGGTCGCCTCGGCGGCCGGGTTCACCAGGCCGCCGTTGGTCGGCACGTGCAGCACCGAGACCAGCTTGACCCGTTCGTCGACCAGCGCGGTCATGGCGTCGAGATCGATCTGTCCGCTGCTGTCGCTGGGGATTGTCTCCACCGTTGCGCCGGTGGCGCGGGCGCGCTGTAGCGCGGCGATGGCGTTGCTGGCGTAGTCGGCCTCGGAGACCAGGATGCGGTCCCCGGCGGAGAGCGGGACGGAGTAGAAGAAATCCGCCCAGGAGCGGGTAGCGCTGTCGCTGAGCGCGATGCTCGTCGGCTCGGCGTTGATCAGCGCGCCGATCGCGGTCTTGACGTCGGCGAGGTCGTCGAGACGCTCGTTCGCGGCGCGGTAGCCGCCGATCTCGGCTTCCCGGCGCAGATGCGCGATGACGGTGTCCGTGACGACCCGGGGCGGTAGCGACGAACCTGCGCTGTCGAGGAAAACGGGACCTGGTCCGGGCCCGCAAACGCATCCGGGAGTGTCGGCTCGTACGCGATCGTCATCCAGCATGCAGCCGACCTTAACGGGTGGATTGTTCGGCTTCATGTCGGTTTCTTGTCGGTCTTCGTGGCTACGCTGGATGGACGCCGCGCGCGAAAGGTGGGTCCCGGAGGGGAATACGCCCGAGCCGCGCGGCGATAACCGAAGAGCAGCGGACTACATCTCGGACGCCCAGTGGAGGTTGGCATGGCGGTCACGCTCGAGAGACTCCAGACGGCCAGTTGTGCCACCGAGCAGGGGGAATTGTCCACCCGCGCGGCGGCGGAGGCGTATATCGGCGGCGTCTGCTTCAAGCTGGGACCACCCGCCTTGATCGGCGCCGAACTCGAATGGCTCACGGTGCAGGGTGAGTGTTCGGCCTCCGGCCCTTCGGCCGCTCCGCGTCCGCAGCTGTCTGCTCTGGCGGATGCCCTCGGACCGTACGCACCGCGGTCCATCGCCGCTGATTCGCCGGCGCTCGCTCTGCCGGGGGGCAGCCGGGTCACTCTCGAGCCCGGTGGTCAAATCGAACTCTCCAGTGCCCCCTACGGTACTGCCGCGCAGCTGTGTGACCGGCTGCGCGAGGATGCCCGCCTGTTGCGGGAACTTCTCGAATCCCGGTCCATTCGCCCCATTTCCCTCGCCGCCGACGCGGATCGCCGCCCCAAACGCCTGCTTCAGCTGCCGCGCTATCGCGCGATGGAGCGATCCTTCGGCGGCATCGGGCCGTTCGGCAAGCTGATGATGTGCAATACCGCCGCCACCCAGGTCAGCGTCGACGCAGGCGGCGACCGCGCGGAGGTCACCGCGCGCTGGACCGCGCTGTATGCGATCGGTCCCGCCCTACTCGCGGCCTTCGCCTGTTCGCCCGCCCTGCGCGGCGCGCCGCCCGGCACGTGGGCGTCCCAGCGCATGCGGGCCTGGCTCCGGCTGGACAACGCCCGAACCCGCCCACAGGTGCTGGACTGGGCCGACCCGGTCGCCGCGTACGGCAGATGGGCGCTGGACGTACCGCTGCTGTGCGTGCGCCGACCCGACGACGCCGGCGAGCCCGGTAACGGCCACCACGGCGGATGGTTCGCACCGCCCGGCGCGACCTTCGCCGACTGGCTGTCCGGCGCGCTGGACGACGAGGTGGGCCGTCGCCCCGATACCGGCGATCTCGACTATCACCTGACCACGCTGTTCCCACCGGTGCGCGCCTCGGGTCATCTCGAGGTCCGCTACATCGACGCTCAGCCCGGCGACGCGTGGACCGTTCCGGTCCACGTCATCGACGCGCTCCTGTCCAGCCCGGCGGTGGTCGCGGAGGCGACCTCGCTCGCCGCGCCGCTCGCCGATCGCTGGGTCGACGCCGCCCGCTCCGGGTTGGCCGACCCGGACATCCGGGCGGGCGCGGTCGCCCTGCTGCGGCTCGCGGCAGCGCATGCGGCGACCGAGCAGGCGGCCCGCGCCGTCGAATCCGCCGCCGAACGATGTCGCAGCGGTCGCATCCCGACCGAGGACGACATCGTGAACAGTGTCGGTGCAGACCCTCCGGGAGCCGACCGATGACGAGGAACCTGCCGTGCATTGCCGACCAAGCATCGGCCGACCGAGCCCGCATGGGCCGCGGTCCCATCCCGGCCGAGGATGGTGCCGGCACACAGCCTCCGGGAGCGGCCCCGTGACGACCTACCTCCCACGCATCGTCGACCGCACGCCGGTCGACCAGGACAGCAAGAGCCCGATCACCCGTAGCCGCAGTGACTCCACCGGCCGCGACGACGCCGACCAGCACGACTCTCGGAGACGTTTCCCGTGACCACTTCACATCCCGCCCCGACCGACCACTCCGGCACCGAACAACTCCGCGACCGGATCGCCGAGGTACTCACGCGCGCACGGCAGCGCACCATCACTCTCACCGACTGTGTCGACGAAGCCGAACTGGTAGCCCAGCATTCGCGGTTGATGAGCCCGCTGGTCTGGGATCTCGCGCACATCGGCAATCAGGAAGAACTCTGGCTCGTTCGCGACGTCGGCGGCCGCGAGCCGGTGCGCGCCGACATCGACGAACTCTATGACGCGTTCAGGCACGCCCGCGCCAACCGGCCCGGGCTGCCGCTGCTCGACCCGACGCAGGCCCGCGGTTACGTCGGCACCGTGCGCGACAAGGTGTGGGATGTGCTGGAGCGCAGCGACTTACAGGGCAGGCCACTGGTCGACGGCGGTTTCGCCTTCGGCATGATCGCCCAGCACGAGCAGCAGCACGACGAAACCATGCTGGCCACCCACCAGCTGCGCGCCGGCGTCGCCGTGCTCTCCGCGGCGGCCGCGCCGAGCGCTGCGGCGGCCGTGGGCGCGGACGTCGTCGTCCCCGCGGGCGAGTTCACCATGGGCACTTCGACCGACGCCTGGGCGCTGGACAACGAGCGTCCCGCCCATCAGGTGTGGGTTCCCGGCTTCGCGATCGATGCCGCACCCGTGACCAACGAGCAGTACCTCGCCTTCCTCGACGACGGCGGCTACGAGCGTCCCGAACTCTGGTCCGAGCGCGGCTGGGCACACCGACAGGCGGCCGGTCTTGTCGCACCGCAATTCTGGGAGCGCGACCCGTCCGGGCGTTGGTGGCGGCGGGTGTTCGGGGTGATGACCGCGCTGCGGCCGGGTCAGCCGGTTGTCCACGTGTGCTGGTTCGAGGCCGAGGCCTATGCGAACTGGGCGGGCAAGCGGCTGCCCACCGAAGCCGAATGGGAGAAGGCGGCCAGATTCGACCCGGCCACCGGCGCGTCACGCCGATTCCCCTGGGGTGACGCCGATCCCGACCTCACCACCGCGAATCTGGGGCAGCACCATCTGGAACCAGCCGAGGTCGGCGCGTATCCCGCCGGTGCGTCTCCCGCGGGTGTGCACCAGCTGATCGGCGACGTCTGGGAATGGACCGCGTCGGGTTTCGAGGCCTACCCGGGCTTCCGCCCCTTCCCGTACCGGGAGTACTCCGAGGTGTTCTTCGGCGGCGACTACCGCGTGCTACGCGGCGGCTCCTTCGGAACCGATCCGGTCGCCTGCCGCGGCACCTTCCGTAACTGGGACCATCCCATTCGTCGCCAGATCTTCGCCGGCTTCCGCTTGGCGCGCGATCTGCGACCGGGAGAAGGCGAGTGAGCCGGCCTCGTCATGGTCTCGGTGCGCAGCTCACCGCTGGCAGTGGCACGTCCGGCCGTCGCGGCGGTGTGCGCGGACGACGCTCAGGGGGGCCGTGCGAACCGACCCGCATGCGCCCCACACCCACGGAACCGGCGGGCGCCCATGTGTAGACATCTGGGCTATGTCGGTCCGTCGGTGCGTGTCGGTGAGATGCTGACGCTCGGATCGCATTCGCTGCGCACCCAGTCGTGGGCCCCGCGGGATATGCGCCGCGGCGGCACCATCAACGCTGATGGTTTCGGCGTCGCCTGGTGGCACACCGTGCAAGACGTGGTCACCGTCAGCCGGTATCGCAACGCCGCGCCGATCTGGACCGATCCTGCGGTGGACGAGGTGCTGCCGCAGCTGGAATCCTCCGCGATGCTCGGCGCGGTGCGGTCGGCGACGGTCGGCATGCCGGTGGAGCGGTCCGCCTGCGCGCCGTTCACCCGGGACCGCTGGGCCTTCAGCCACAACGGCGTGGTTCCGGACTGGCGCCGCACTTTGACCGCGGTGGCCGCCGAGTTCGCGCTCATCGCCGCCGAACTCGGCGCCGAGGAACTGTTCACCCCCGCGCGGCTGCTGGAGGCGGAGTCCGCCACCGACACCGCCACGCTGTGGGTGCTGCTGTGCGATCTGCTGGCCACCAGTTCGCCGGACGGCGAGTGGTCCGCGGCTCCGGCGGCGTTGCGGCTGCTCGTTTCCGCGATCCTCGACCGGGCGCCGGAGGCGCGCCTGAACTTCCTGCTCTCCGACGGTGCGCAATTGTGGGCGACCACCTGCCACCACTCGTTGTCGGCGCTGGTCACCGACGACTTCGCGATCGTGTCCTCCGAACCGTTCGACGACGACCCCCGCTGGCGGTCGATCCCGGACCGCAGCCTGGTGACCGCCAGGCCGGGCGAGTTGTCCGTCGACACCCTCCTCTGACCCGAAAGGCCCCTGCCATGACCGCAGCGACCCTGGACATCCACCTCACCGACGACGACCTGACCGCGGCTCTGCGCTCGGACGCCCGGCTGGGCCTGACCGCGAACCCGAAGTGGCTGCCGCCCAAGTGGTTCTACGACGCCAAGGGCAGCGAGCTGTTCGAGCGGATCACCGAGCTGCCCGAGTACTACCCGACCCGCACCGAGCGCGCCCTCCTGGAGCGGGTGGTCGGCGAGATCGCCCGTGCTGCGCAGGCCGAGGTGCTGGTCGAGCTCGGCGCGGGTTCGGCGGCCAAGACTCGGTTGCTGCTCACCGCGCTGAGCGCTGGGGGCCCGCTGAAGACCTATGTGCCGCAGGATGTTTCGTCGGCGCTGCGGGTCACGGCGGACGAGGTCGCGGCCGAGTTCCCTGGCCTCGCCGTGCACGGTGTGGTCAGCGATTTCACCGACACGCTGCAGAATCTGCCGCGCGGTGGCCGCAGGATGATCGCTTTCCTCGGCGGCACCATCGGCAACCTGGTCCCCGAGGAACGGGCCGAGTTCCTGGTCCGAATCCACGACGTGCTCGAGCCCGGCGAGCATGTGCTACTTGGCGCCGGGCTGGTCATCGACCCGGCGGTGCTGGTCCCCGCCTACGACGACGCGGCAGGCGTCACCGCCGAGTTCAACCGCAACGTGTTGCATGTGCTGAACTCCCGCTTGCGCGCCGACTTCGCGCCGGCGAAATTCCGGCACGTCGCGGTCTGGGACCCGGTGCAGGAGTGGATCGAGATGCGGTTGGAGGCGAGTGAGGACATGACCGTCACGGTCGCCGACCTCGATCTCACCGTCGGCTTCGCCCGCGGCGAGCAGCTGCGCACCGAGATCTCGGCGAAATTCCGGGCCGAGCGCCTCGACGCCGAACTCGCCGCCGCGGGCTTCGCCACGCAGAACGTGTGGACCGATCCGGACGCGCGGTTCGCACTGGTGCTCGCCGAACGCCGCTGACCGTCTGCCGGTGCGCCGGGCGGGGCGGGTCGCCTCGTCCGGCGCACCGGGCGGGTCGTCGCCCTCGATGACGTCCAGGCCGGTGTCGGTGGCGCGCGCTACGCCGGCGCACCGCCGACCACCGCGGCCAGCCACTCGATCAGCGGCCGCATCGTCTCCCAGGCGGCGCGCACTTCCTTCGCCGCCCGCGGCGTCTCCAGCCATGCGGGCGCCCCGAATTCCTTTCCACAGGTGAGGGACTTGTGCCGGAGCAGGTCGATGCGCGGATGGTCGGCGTCGTAGCCCTTGGGCTTGGTCTTCAGCTTCTCGCCGCCGATCGCGAAGCCCGCCTCGGCCAGTTTCCCGAGAATCGCCGCCAGCTCGGGTCCGCGCACGTCGTCATCGATAGTGGCGCGCAGCTGCGTGAGCTGGTCGGGGGAGCCCTGATAGAAGCCGCCGCCGATGTACAGCCCCGCGGCGCCGATCTGGACGTACCAGCCGACGCCCGGAGCGGCGCGCACCACGGCGCCCTGGGCGGTCTTGTACGGCGATTTGTCCTTGGCGAACCGAACATCGCGGTACGGCCGGAAGATCTTGGCGGACCCGAAGGCCGGTTCGAGGTCGGCGACCAGCGCGGTCATCGGCTGTTTCACCGCGCGCTCGTAGGTCTCCTTGTTCGCCGTCCAGAAGGCTTTGGAGTTGTCGGCCTCGAGATCTTCGTAGAAGTCCAATCCGATAAGGGGGAAGCCTGCGAATCCGGTCATGATCGTGCCTCGATCGCAGCTGTACGGTCTTCGCGGAAACCCAGGCCTGCCAACGGGACTACACCGAATCGACGCATACGGGAAATCTACGTCGTCAACTCTCCGCCGAACATGACGAACCCGACGATGAAGCCGATCACCATCCCGACGCCCGACGCGATGGCGGCCCATTTGCCGAGCGATTCCCCCTTGTTGTGCCCGATCACGCCGAGCACGATCCCGGCCGGGCCGAACAAGATCGGGCAGAACAACACCGCCGTCACCGCGCAGACGAATCCGATGATGGAGTACACCTGGCTACCCGACTGCCGGGGCGGGGTGGCATAGGGTTCGTACCCCTGCTGCGGGTAGGACGGGTAGCCGTACTGCGGCGGCTGCGGCCCCGCCGGGGGATAGTTGTACGGGTACTGCGGTTGACCGCTCGGCGGGTAGGGCTGCTGAGCATCGGCAGGCGGCTGCCCGGCCGGGGGATACGGCGGCTGCTCGCCTGGAGGGTATTGCGGTGGACCGCCCGACCCGTACCGCGTTTGATCACCCGGCGTGAACGGCGTCGTCGACTCGTCGCTCGGAGGTTGCGGTGCGGAGCCGGACAACGGGGTTTCCGGTGGCTGGCCCGGTGCGGCGGGTTCGGCTCCCCACGATTGCTGACCGCTCCGGCCATCGGCGCCCCACTGCTGCGGTTCAGAGGGCTGCCCGCTGGGTTCCGCGCCCCACTGCCCGCCTAACGGGCCAGCGGGCGGCGCGCCGGTGGGCTGCCACCATTGCGCGGCGGGCTGGCCTTCGACTGGACCCGGCTCGCCTTCATATGGCTGTTGCGTGGGCGTCGGTTCTTCCTCGGCGGATTCGCCGCCCGGCGCCGACGACGGGGTATCCCCGGTCGGCGGCTGTGCGGATTCGCCGCCGGACGCGTCCCCGGTGTGCTTCGACGACGGCGACGTGGATGGGCGCTGCGCGTCGTCCGTCGGTCCCGGATCCTTCGGCGTGCTCATCGCACCCTCCTCGTATCGTCCCGGTCACGCCACCTATGCCTACCACGGCGAACTCGTCGTCATACCCGATTGCGCCGGTGTGGCGCACCGGGCCGGGGCACGCTCAGAGGTCCTCCTCGCTGACGATCTCGATCGCGGCCACCTCGGCGGACCGGTCGTCGGCTTCGTCCTGCTCGGCGCGGCCGTCGCTCTGTGTCCATTCCTGGTCGAGCTCGTCACCGATGCCGAGCCTGCCGTCGTCCTCGTTCTCGTGGTAGCGGATGGTCAGATCTTCGGGCGGATCCTCGATGTTGCGCTGATACTCGCGGATCTCGTCCTCTTGGTCGTCATCCCCCATCTCGTTTTCCAACGGGTCACGGTCCATACCCCCAGTATCCCCGCTCCTCGCCGCAACTAACGGTTGCAGGACGCGACACCCGACATGTCCAACGCACCTTCAACGCAACAGCTGGTTTCGCAAGCACATGGGTAACTCCATGTACTCGCATCGAACTAGCTTGCGATTGGCATCGTTGGGGAGTGTCTGATTAAGGGTGGATCCGACCTCGGTGTTGGTTAGTTACCGGTCGGGGCGATCCGGCCTTCGAAGGTGATCGCGAAAGCGTTGAGCGCTGGGTGTAGACCTGGGTGGTCTCGGTGGGGGCGTGCCCAAGCCGCTTGCGTACCACCTCGATGGAGACTTTCCGCTCGTGATCATGCACTCCGCGGGCTTGGCCGACCAGATGCGGCGACTTGCCCGGATAGAACACGGACGCGTCGCCACGAATTCGGCCTACGGGGACATGATGCGCGAAGCTCTCGACTACATGATCGCGCGGCACCCGACGCCGAACGAATGGTTCGACCCGACGCAAGCTCGGTTTTTCGACCAACAGGAATTGGACGAGTATCTGCGGGCTTTCCGAGACTATCTGTTCGGAAATCGCCCGGAGCCCATCTACCCACCCGCCCGCAATCGGCCAACACCGGATGGGGCGCCCGGCGGTGGAGCAGCGAGAGACTCCGGGGGACCGAACGTCCTGTAGCCGCTTCCCGTGCGGTTCGAAACGGCCACGTGCTCACTGTCGAAGACCAACGTCCCGAGACCACGCAGAGGACGGCGTGCTCAGGTGAGCCAGTCGGGGCAGTCGTCGGCGCGGTGCGGGTATTTGGTGAGCGAGACCGGAGTTTCGGCCTGTGCGACGGCGAGCTCGTAGTAGTGGAGCAACCCATCCGTGGGGAGCGCAGACCATGGTGCCGAGTGGGGTTCTCGACGACGATGTGGCCCAGGATGTCGAGAACCGCCTGCCAGCTCCGTTCCCAGGGCAGATGCGGCCACCGTGGCCGCGCGACAAAGAAACAGGACCACACGGGCCTCGACACGAGACCGCCGGGTCACCCCACACGTCACACACCTAGAAAGGACCGCCGACATGGCCGTCGCCGAAGACCTTGACAGCGCCACCGACTCGCAATGGGACTGGGTCGCCGAACAAACCCGCACCTACCTGGCCTCGGGCGGCACCGAGGGACACGAGAACAACGGGGTGCACACGCTCGTGCTCGCCACGACCGGACGCAAGACCGGGCAGCCGCGCCGCACCTGCCTGATCTATAGCCGCTCGGGCGACGAGTTCGTCGTCGTCGCCTCCAAAGGTGGCGCCGACGATGACCCGGCATGGTTCAAGAATCTCCTGGCAAACCCGAGCGTCGGAGTGCAGGCCGGCACCCACCGATTCACCGCCCACGCCCGGGTCGCGTCCGCAGCCGAGCGCGAGCCCCTCTGGACCCAGATGGCACAGATCTTCCCCCTCTACGACGACTACGCGCAGAAGACCGACCGCATGATCCCAATCGTCCTGCTCACTCCGCAGACCCAACCTCGCTCGTAAACGCCCCGACGCAATCGTCGTCCGCAACGCCCTGCGACCACAGTGGATCAGACAACGAGTCGGCGAGAACGGATCGCTTGTTGAACACCAACCCGGTCGGCCGGAATCGCTGTGACTCGCAGCGTTCAGTGGCGGTGTTCTCGCACCGTCAGGTGGCGCCGATGAGACCGAATGTGGGGCCAGGAGTCGCAGGGGTTTGAACTTCCCATAATGCCGATGACCGCGCACGCAGAAGGGCCGCGCGAAAACCACAGAGAACTCTCACAAGTCATGGGAGCGACGCCCGACCCGGCCCAGTAGCGTCCAGGGCGAACGAAGGAGATCGAACATGACTGGTGGGCGCAACGGATTCCTGCTGCTCGGTGGTGCGGCGTCGGTCGGGGCGGGTGCGTTGCACCTGTTCGCCGCGGGACTGCATACCGAGCACGCCACCCTCGCCCGGCTGATGGTCGTGCTCGCGGCAGCACAATGCGCGGCCGGGCTGCTGGCGTCGGTGAGCACGCGAAAGGCCATGCCGGTCACGGTGATCGGGGTGAACCTCGTCGCGGTGGTGATCTGGGGGTACACCCGGTTCGCGGGGCTGCCTTGGCCCGACGGCCTCGACACGGCGGAGGCGCCGCAGTTCCTCGACAGCACGTGCGCGGCGCTGGGGCTGCTCGCGATCGCCGGTGCAACCGTCACCCTGGCGCGCCCCAGGGCGGCACTGCCCACGGCACCGACCGCGACCGCCGCCGGTCTGGCAGGCGCCCTCGCCGTCGCGGCGATGCTCGGCGGCGCTGGACACGTGCACAGCCACGACGCCGGCGACCACACTCATGCCGGCGGCGACCACACCGACCACGGGACCGGCACCGCATGGCCGCGGCCGTGGGATCCGGCGCCCCCGGTCGATGTGTCCGGCGTGCCGGGCGTGACCGCCGCGCAGGAGCAGCGCGCGACCGCCCTGATTCGCAGCACCCTCGACCAGCTGCCCGCGTTCGCCGACGTCAGTTCCATCGGCGCACTGGGCTTTCGCTCCATCGGCGACTCGGCCACCGGTTACGAGCATTACATCAACACCGGCTACATCCGCGACGACCGTTTCCTTGACGCCACCCACCCGGAGTCACTGGTTTACCGGGTCGACGGCGCCGATCGGACCCTGGTCTCGGCGATGTACATCGCCAAGGGCAAGAAGATCGACGACACCGAGCTGGTGGACTACGGCGGGCCCCTGATGCAGTGGCACGTCCACGACGACCTCTGCTGGAAGACCGGCGCCGACGGTCCTCAGGTTGCCGGTGTCACCGACGCCCAGGGCAACTGCCCGCCCAACTCGATCAACCCCGGCGCGGGCAATCCGATGGTCCATGTCTGGATCACCGCCAACCAGTGCGGACCGTTCGCGGCCCTGGAAGGCCACGGCGCAGGGCAGGCGGCCGCCACCGTGGACGGCCGCCGTACCGACACCTGCTCCCACGATCACACCGGCGGGCACCGCTGAGCGGCCCCGCGCCCTGGCGTGCACTCGTATGCAGCCCGTTCCTCCCGAAAAGGCCAGCGCTGCTGTGGAACTCACTAGATCAACGAATGACAAGCTGTCGGCGTCGCCTGCAGCGGGAGCACCACAGAACTTGCAGAGGTTGGACTGCGACGCGACACCAGGCACCGGCACTCCCCACGCCGACGCCGAACGCACCCTCATACCGAATAGCGCGTTACCCAGAGAAAGTGCAGCAGGTCGAAATCCCGCCCGATGCGTGCGGCGTGGCGATCCAACACGAGTGACAACGTCTACCCGGTGAAGCGGGCCGCCCCCGGGAGAGTGACGCTCCCGAACCCTTCTATGACCACGGCGGACTGCGCTGTCCGGGCACCCGACTGGTACGGCCCGAAGACCCAGAGCAGCAGGTGAGCACACGGGTAACTCACCGGGTACGCCCAAAACCCGAGCCGCACCCGACGCAGGACCTGAACGCAAACCCCACGTCACCCGACTGGTACGGCCTGAATACGCGGAGAGGCGGTCAAGCGTTGCCGTTGAAGAGGCCGGTTACCGAGCCGTTCTCGAAGACCTCGCGGATGGTGCGGGCCAGCAGCGGTGCGATGGACAGCACCGTCAACTGGGGGAATTTCTTCTCCTCGCTGATCGGCAGCGTATTCGTCACCACGACCTCTTTGGCGCCGCAGCTGGTCAGGCGCTCAGCGGCGGGCGGGCTCAGCACGCCGTGGGTCGCCGCGATCACCACGTCACCGGCGCCCGCCGCCTGGAGCACCTTGACCGCGCCCGCGATGGTGCCACCGGTGTCGATCATGTCGTCGATCAGGATGCAGGTGCGGCCCTCGACCTCGCCGACCACGCGATTGGACTTCACCTGGTTGGGCACCAGCGGGTCGCGGGTCTTGTGGATGAACGCCAGCGGCGAGCCGCCCAGCGAGTCGGCCCACTTCTCGGCGACGCGCACGCGGCCGGAGTCGGGGGAGACCACGGTGATGTGCTCGAGGCTGTAGTTGTTGCGGATGTACTCCGCCAGCTGCAGCTGAGCGTGCATGTGGTCGACCGGGCCGTCGAAGAAGCCCTGGATCTGGTCGGTGTGCAGGTCGACGGTGATGATCCGGTCCGCGCCCGCGGTCTTCAGCAGATCGGCGACCAGCCGGGCCGAGATCGGCTCGCGGCCGCGGTGCTTCTTGTCCTGGCGGGCGTACGGGTAGAACGGCAGCACGGCGGTGATCCGCTTGGCCGAGCCGCGCTTGAGCGCGTCGATCATGATGAGCTGCTCCATCAGCCACTGGTTCAGCGGCGCGGGGAAGCTCTGCAGGACGAAGGCGTCGGAACCGCGCACCGACTCCTCGAACCGGACGAAGATCTCGCCATTGGCGAAGTCGCGCGCGATCTGCGGCGTGACGTGGACGTCGAGTTCCTTGGCGACCTGCTCGGCCAGCTCAGGATGTGCGCGTCCCGCGAAGAGCATCAGGTTCTTCTGGTTGTCGATCCATGACGCGGTCACTGCTCTTTGCCATCCTTATGCTCTGTTGCCTGACCCGACATCTCTTTGGCCGCGATGGCTTCCGCCGCCGCGCGCGCCGCGCCCGTCCCTGGACGGTGTCGCTGCACCCAGCCCTCAATGTTCTTCTGCGGTCCACCGGACACCGCGAGAGCCCCGGGCGGAACGTTTCTGCGCAGTACAGTACCCGCCGCCGTGTAGGCCCCGTCACCCACCGTCACCGGCGCGACGAACATCGTGTCGCTGCCGGTTCGCACGTGCGAGCCGACCACGGTGTGGTGCTTGCTCACCCCGTCGTAGTTGACGAAGACGCTCGACGCACCGATGTTGCTGTGCTCGCCGATGGTGGCGTCGCCGACGTAGGTCAGATGCGGAACCTTGGAGTGCGCGCCGATCGAGGCGTTCTTGGTCTCCACGAAGGCGCCCAGCTTGCCCGTGTCGCCGACCACGGTGCCCGGGCGCAAGTAGCTGAACGGGCCGATCGAGGCGTTCGGCCCGATGGTCGCGCCCTCGCCGTGGGTGCGGATCACCCGGGCGGCGTCGCCGACCACGACGTCGGTGAGCGTGCTGTCCGGGCCGACCTCGGCATCCTCGCCGATGACCGTGTTGCCGAGCAGCTGCACGCCGGGGCGCAGCACCGCGTCCCTGCCGATCCGCACGCCGGCGTCCACCCAGGTGGAGGCGGGGTCCATGATCGTGACACCCGCGCGCATGTGGCGCTCCAGGATGTACCGATTGAGTGTGCGCGCCGCCGCGGCCAGCTGCACTCGGTCGTTGACACCGGTGACCTTCGCCGCGTCGACCAGACGGGCGCCGTGGACCGGGTGACCGGCTTCGCGAGCCAGGCGCAGCACGTCGGTCAGATACAGCTCGTGCTGGGCGTTGGCGGTGGACAGCCTGCTGATCATGGTGCGCAGCACTGCGGCGTCGAAGGCGTACACGCCGGAATTGACCTCGGTGATCGCGGTCTGCTCCGGGGTGGCGTCGGCGTGCTCGACGATCTCGGCCAGCTGGCCGTCCGCGTCGCGCAAGATCCGGCCGTAGCCGTTCGGGTCCGCGGGTACGAAGGTCAGCACGGTGACCGCGGGACGCTCGGCGTAGCTGCGGTGCTCGTCGAGCAGCGCGGCGAGCGTGTGCCCGTCCAGCAGCGGCACGTCGGCGGAGGTGACCAGCACGTCGCCGGTGAAGCCGACCGGCAGGGCGGCCAGCGCGCACTGCACCGCGTGTCCGGTGCCGAGCTGCTGCTCCTGCACGGCCGGGGTGACCTCTCGGCCCAGATCGTCGGCCACTGCGGTCACCGCCGCGCCGACTTGTTCCCGGTCGTGGCCCACCACGGTGATGAGATATGCGGGGTCGATCTCGTTCGCCGCATGCAGCGCGTGCGCGAGCATGCTCCGACCGGCCAGCGAATGCAGTACCTTAGGGGTCTTCGACCGCATCCGCGTCCCGGCACCGGCTGCGAGAACGACGACGGCGGTCTGCTGTGGCATGGATCTCCCTCGGCTGCCTGTCCTCGTGCTGGGCTGTCGTCGTGCTTGGTCAGCGATGTGCGGGCCAACGATAGTCATCGTGCTGTCGAGCTCCGCCGCCAGGACTCGAACCTGAACTCTCTGAACCAAAATCAGATGTGCTGCCATTACACCACGGCGGATTGCCACACCGGCGGTTCGAGTAAACCCCCGCCGCTGTGCCACGGCACGGGATGAATCCTCGCATACTCTCCCGTCTCCCCGCGAATTTGTAGGCTCCCCCGCCTCTCCGAGTCTTCAGGCCGTACAAGTCGGGTGACGCGAGGGTCGCGTTCAGGTCCTGCGTTGGGTGCCGCTCGGGTTCTGGGCGTACCCGGTGAGTTACCCATGTTCGTGCGAGATCAGTTGTCGCCTGTTCGTGCGAGATCGGCTGTCGCGTGTTCGTGCGAGATCAGGTTGTCGCGTTGAGGGGGCGGGTGTCGTCGGGGTGCTTGGGCCGGTGTCGTAGGTCTGACGATCTGGGGGTATCCCGGTGAGTTGCCCATTTTCGTGCGAGATCAGTTGTCGCGTTGAGAGGGGCGGGTGTCCTCGGGGCGCTGGGGCTGGTGTCGGAGGTTTGACGATCTGGCCGTACGCGGCGAGTTGCCCGTGGTCGGGGTAGGTCGAATGATGTGTCCAGCGGTGATCGCGGGGCGACCGGGGGCGTTGTCGAGCGGTCTGGAACAGTTGTATCCGGACATCGGTGTCGTGCGTCGGAGGTTTCCCGACGTGGCGGCCGATTTCGTACGAACATGGGTAACTCACCGGGTACGCCCAGAACCCGGTGGCACCCGACGCAGGACCTGAACGTAGATCCTGCGCCACCCAACCTGTACGGCCGGAAACCCGGAGAGGCGGAACTGCAGTGTCTTCTGGTGAGTCGCACCGGGTGGTCCGGCCGCGCATGACCGGCACTCAGCGGCGCCAGCAGTTGATCGAGATCGGGCGCGCGCTGTTCGCCGAACGCGGGTACGACGCGACCTCGATCGAGGAGATCGCGCAACGCGCCCAGGTCTCCAAACCCGTGGTGTACGAACACTTCGGCGGCAAAGAGGGGCTGTACGCGGTCGTCGTGGATCGTGAGATGTCGATGCTGCTGGACATGATCACGTCCTCGCTCACCCAGAACCGATCCCGGATCCGGCTGGAACGGGTCGCGCTGGCGCTGCTGACCTACATCGAAGAACGAACCGATGGGTTTCGAATTCTGGTGCGCGATCAGCCCGCCGCCGCCGCCGAAGGCAGGTACTCCAGTTTGCTCAACGAGGCGACCAATCAGGTGGCGCACATTCTGGCGGGCGATTTCGACCGTCGCGGGTTCGACACCAGCCTGTCCACCCTGTATGCGCAGGCGCTCGTCGGGCAGGTCGCCACCGCCGCGACCTGGTGGCTGGACGAGCGCCATCCGTCGAAAGAGGTGGTCGCGGCGCATCTGGTGAACCTGTGCTGGAACGGGCTGAGTCATCTGGAGGCCGATCCGCAGCTGAGCTCGGAATGGCATGCGGAGGCCGGCGAGTGACCCGGATTGTTAACCAGCGAATTGCGCGGTAGGTCTGGCCGAATGCGCGAATTGGCTGCTGGGCGCGCTCCTGGTGGTACGGTTCACCCATCCTCTGGGTGCTGTTCGGGCGGTAAGTCGGTCAACTTCGGGATGTCGGTCTACTTCAGGATGGCTGGTTTTTGGGATGACAGGCGGATCTGATGGCTAGGCAAGCGCGCGCGGAGATCACCCGCGATTCCGTCCTGGCAGGCGCTGCCGATGTCTTTCTGCGCTTGGGATATGCGAATGCGAGCCTGAGCGAGATCATCGCGCAGTCCAACGTGACCAAGGGCGCCTTGTACTTTCACTTCGGCTCGAAGGAAGAGCTGGCCCGCGCCGTGGTCGACCAGGGCAACGAGCGACTCATCAGCTCGTGTCAGGGCTTCTTCGATCCCCGGGTGCCTGCACTGGAAGCGTGCGTCGGCATCACCTACGTCGTCGCCGATCTATCGATGAACGACCCGATGGTCGGCGCCATGCTCAAGCTGACCCACCAGATCGGCGACTACCGCGGCGCGCAGGGCGACAACATCGCCAAGACCTGGGGCGACACCTACCGGCTGCTCGCCGAGCGGGCCATCGCCCAGGGCGACCTGGTCCCCGACCTGGACGCCGATGTCATCGGACTGCTGCTGCAGGAGATGGCCGCAGGCGTGCACATCATCGCCGTAGGCACCGAATCGATCGACCAGATGGCGGTCCGGATGGAGCGTGCCTGGTACTTCCTGCTCCCCGCCCTTGTGCCGCCCGAAAAGCTCTCGTACTTCAGGGAATTCGCGGCCAGACGGTTGCGCCGCTACGTGCCGTAATATTTGGCCGCGACTCCGTCGCGGCGTGTTCGCGGCCCCCTTGTGGCTCGCGTCCGAGCGACCGCCGCTGGCGACTTCGTCGCGGACGCGGCGGCCGCTCGGACGCGAGCCGGGCCGCGAACGGGGAATGCTCGGTCTCGCTTCGCTCGAAAGCGGGAGTGGGGCCTGGTGGTCACGCAATGCGGAAACCACAGCACCTATGTTCGCCGACACCTGTGTGGGCTAGTGGCCGCCGCTGGCGATTCGTCGTGGTCGCGGCGGCTGCTCGGACGCGAGCCGGGCCGCGAACGGGGAATGCTCGGTCTCGCTTCGCTCGAAAGCAGGAGTTCGGCCAGCGTGGTCGCGTGCGGCGACAACCGCCCTACCGGGGTGCCGCCTGCGGGGGCTCGCCGCTGGATGACAGCCGCTGAGAATTGTGGCGCAATATATCTTCGGCAGGGCAGCGCTAGGCTCGGTCGGTTCCGATCCGCTCGTCCTATGGGAGTCGCGCATGCCCGCTTACGTCATCGTCGAGGCCGATGTCCTGGATGAAGAAGTCGGTCTGGAGTACTGGCGGCTGGCGGAGCCGTCGATCCGGCGGTTCGGCGGGCGCTACCTCGTCGCGACCGTGCCGGAGGCAGTCGAGGGCGCATGGCCCGCGGACCGGCGGGCCGTCGTCTTGGAGTTCCCGGATCTGGAGCGGATCCGGGAGTGGTACGACTCCCCGGAGTATTCGGCGGCGCGTGCGGTGCGCAAGTCCGGCGTCGAGGTGCGAATGATCTTCGCGGACGGCGTCCGAGGGTAGGTCTGCCGTGATGGGGCCGGTTCGTCGTGTCGGCGTCCCCAACTAGACTCGGTTGGCCGCCGGATCCGCCCCGCTTGTGTTCAGGAGTCCTTCATGCCCACCCATCGTCCACCACTCGCGGGACTCGTCGCGGCCGCCGGCGTCGATGCCGCACTGCAGACGGTCGCCGGGCTGATCGGCAAGTCCGCGGTCGAGTTGGTGGCGCCGTCGGCGGTGCGGCCGTTCGTCGCCGCGACCATCGCGGCCGGCGAACCGCTGGTGGTGGTCACCGCGACGGGGCGCGAGGCCGACGATCTGACCGTCGAGCTGGAGGAGATGCTCGGTCCGGCGGTCGCGCAGTTCCCGTCCTGGGAGACGCTGCCGCACGAACGGCTCTCGCCCGGCGCGGACACGGTGGGGCGCAGGCTGGAGGTGCTGCGCCGGATCGCGCACCCCGACGATCCGCATTCCCCCGCGCCGCTGCGGGTGGTGGTGACCACGGTGCGATCGTTGATGCAGCCGATGGCGGGCGGGCTCGGCGATATCGAGCCGATCGTGCTGCGCGTCGGCATCGAGCTGGACTTCGACGAATTGCTCACCCGGCTGGTCGAATTCGCCTACACGCGGGTCGACATGGTGGGCAAGCGCGGCGAGTTCGCGGTGCGTGGCGGCATCCTGGACGTCTTTCCGCCGACCGCGGACCACCCGGTACGCGTGGAGTTCTGGGGCGACGAGATCACCGAGCTGCGGCCGTTCGCCGTCGCCGACCAGCGCTCGCTGCCGGATGTCACGGCGGACGTGGTCGTCGCGCCGCCGTGCCGCGAACTGCTGCTCACCGCCGCCGTGCGCGAGCGCGCCGCCGAGGTGGCCGTCGCCAACGCGGCCGATGCGGCGCTGGCCGAGATGCTGGAGAAACTGGCCAACGGCGTCCCGGTGGATGGTATGGAGGCGCTGTTGCCGGTGCTGCAACCCGGGGAGCTGCGCCTGCTCACCGAGGTGCTGCCGGAGGGCACGCACGTGCTGCTGTGCGATCCGGAGAAGATTCGCACCCGTGCGGCCGACCTGGTGCGTACCGGCGAGGAATTCTTGGAGGCATCCTGGACGGCGGCCTCGTTCGGTGGCGCGGCCCCGCTCGGCGGGCACGGCCTCGACCTGGCCGCCTCGGCTTACCGCCCGCTGCCCGAGATCCATGCCAGCGCCGACCGGCAGGGCCTGCCCTGGTGGTCGCTGAGCCCGCTCGCGTCCGGCGACTCGTCCGAGGTCGTGCTGCCGGTACTGCCCGGCCCGGCCGCACGCGGGTCCGACGAACTGGTGGCGACGCTGTTCGCCTCGATGCGCGCGCACGTGGCCACCGGCGGCAGGGCGGTCGTGGTCGTCGCAGGACACGGCACCGCGCAGCGCATTCTGGAACGGCTGGCCGATGCCGACGTCCCCGCCGCCGCGCTGGAGACGGGAGCCGAGCCGAACGAAGGCGTGGTCGGCGTGCTGTGCGGTTCGCTGCACGACGGCCTGGTATTCGAGAACGCCGGATTGGTAGTGGTCGCGGAGTCCGACCTCACCGGCAACCGGGTCACCGCGCCGACCGAGGGCAAGCGGATGCCCGCCAAGCGCCGCAACCAGGTCGACCCGCTCGCCCTGAACGCGGGCGACATGGTGGTGCACGACCAGCACGGCATCGGCAAGTTCGTGGAGATGATCGAGCGCACCGTCGGCGGGGCCCGCCGCGAGTATCTGGTGATCGAGTACGCGCCGAGCAAGCGCGGCCAGCCCGGCGACCGGTTGTTCGTGCCGATGGAATCGCTCGACCAGCTCTCCCGCTACGTCGGCGGCGAGATGCCGAGCCTGTCCAGGCTCGGCGGCTCGGACTGGGCCAACACGAAACGCAAGGCGCGCAAGGCCGTTCGCGAGATCGCGGGCGAACTCGTGCAGCTGTACGCCGCCCGGCAGGCCGCTCCCGGCCACGCGTTCGGGACGGACACGCCGTGGCAGCAGGAGATGGAGGACGCGTTCGCGTTCACCGAGACCGTCGATCAGATGACCGCCATCGCCGAGGTGAAGGCGGACATGGAGAAGCCGGTCCCGATGGACCGCGTGGTCTGCGGTGACGTCGGCTACGGCAAGACCGAGATCGCCGTGCGCGCGGCGTTCAAGGCCGTGCAGGACGGCAAGCAGGTCGTCGTGCTGGTGCCGACCACGCTGCTCGCGCAGCAGCACTTACAGACCTTCACCGAGCGCGTCGCGGGCTTCCCGATCACCGTGAAGGGCCTGTCCCGCTTCACCGATCCCGCCGACGCCCGCGCCGTGCTGGAAGGAATGGCCGAGGGGAGCGTCGACATAGTGGTCGGCACGCACCGGCTGTTGCAGACCGGTGTCCGCTGGAAGGACCTCGGCCTCGTCGTGGTCGACGAGGAGCAGCGGTTCGGCGTCGAGCACAAGGAACACATCAAGGCGCTGCGCACGCACGTCGACGTGCTCACCATGTCGGCCACGCCGATCCCGCGCACGCTGGAGATGAGCCTGGCCGGTATTCGCGAGATGTCGACCATCCTCACCCCGCCGGAGGAGCGTCACCCGGTGCTCACCTACGTCGGCGGCTACAACGACAAGCAGGTCACCGCGGCCATTCGCCGCGAGCTGCTGCGCGACGGCCAGGTGTTCTACGTGCACAACCGGGTGTCATCGATCGACAAGGCGGCCAAGCGGATTCGCGACCTGGTGCCGGAGGCGCGCGTGGTCGTCGCGCACGGCCAGATGAACGAGGACGCGCTGGAGTCCACCGTGCAGGGCTTCTGGCAGCGCGAGTACGACGTGCTGGTGTGCACCACGATCATCGAGACCGGCCTGGACATCTCCAACGCCAACACGCTGCTCGTGGAACGCGCCGACGCGCTGGGACTTTCGCAGCTGCACCAGCTGCGCGGCCGGGTCGGACGCAGCCGGGAACGCGGGTATGCCTACTTCCTGTACCCGCCGGAGAAGCCGCTCACCGAGACCGCCTACGACCGCTTGGCCACCATCTCGCAGAACTCCGATCTGGGCGCGGGCATGGCGGTCGCGATGAAGGACCTGGAGATCCGCGGCGCGGGCAACGTGCTCGGCGCCGAACAGTCCGGCCATGTCGCGGGCGTCGGCTTCGATCTGTATGTCCGTCTGGTGGGCGAGGCGGTCGAGGCCTACCGCGCCGCGGCCGATGGGAAGCCGATCACCAGCCAGGAAGTCAAGGAGGTGCGCATCGATTTGCCCGTCGACGCGCACATCCCGCCCGACTACGTCGCCAGCGATCGGCTTCGCCTGGAGGCGTACCGCAAACTGGCCGCCGCCCAGGACGATCCGGCCCTGGCGCTGGTGGTGGAGGAGCTCGTGGACCGCTACGGCCCATTGCCGGTCGAGGTCGGCCGCCTGGTCTCGGTGGCCAAGCTGCGGTTGCTCGCCCGCGAATACGAGGTCGCCGAGATCGCGGTCACCGGAACGACTTTGAAGATCTCGCCGCTGCATCTGCCGGATTCCAAGCAGCTGCGGCTCAAGCGGCTCTTCCCGAGCGCCGGATACCGCGCCGCGTCGGGCGTGGTGCAGCTGCCGCTGCCGCGCGTGCAGGATAGCGTCGGCGCCGAGCGGGTTCGCGATGTCGTGCTACTCCAGTTCGTCGCCGACCTGCTGCTGGCACTGGACGGAAAGGCACAGGGAGCAGTCGACCTCACCGTGGCTGCCGAGTTGGCCCCCCGATGAGCTCGTCGGATCGCGAGGAATCCGTCCTGCGCGGGGCGCCGTCCAACGGTGTGGATCGTCCCGCGCCGGGCGGCGAGCCGACTGCGCGGACCGACACGGCAGTGGTCGCGGCGGGTCTGGCCGGAGCCGTCGAGGTCATGGACCGGCTCTGGCATTTCGGTGGCTGGGAGGTCACCCAGACACACGACTCCCTGCGCCCGTACCTGCTCGAGGAGACCTACGAACTGCTCGACGCCATCCAGAACGACGACGCCGAGACGATCAAGGAAGAACTCGGCGATCTCCTGCTCCAAGTGCTCTTCCATTCCCGGATCGCCCAGGCCGCAGGCGAATTCACCGTCGACGATGTCGCCGCCGCCTTGGTCGCCAAACTGGTCAACCGCAGCCCGCACCTCGCTGACTCCGCGACCGATCCCGATGCCTCGGTGGAGGAAAAGATCGCCGCCCAGGAACGCGCTTGGGAGGAGCGCAAATCCGCCGAGAAGTCCCGCCGCTCCTGCCTGGACGGCATCGCCATGGCCCAACCCGCCCTGGCCCTGGCCGAGAAGATCATCTCCCGCGCGACCAAGGCGGGCCTCCCACCTGACCTCATCCCCGAACCCCTGCGGATAGTCCACCTCGGCGGGGCCGAAAGCGCTGAGGAACGCCTCCGCAAAGCGACGCTGGATTTCGCCGTCGCCATCCGCGCGGCCGAGGACGCGGCAGAGCGGGCCCGGGGAGTTCGGCTCGCTCTCCCTACCGATGACTGGCGTGAGTTCTGGCCGTAATCGGCACCGTCGTTTCCACGGGTGCGCCGAACCAGCCGGAGAGCGCTTCTCGCAGCCCGATCGCGGCGGTGTCGGTGGGTTCGTCGATAGTTGCGGCCCAGGCGATGTGGGCGTCCGGGCGGATCAGCATGGCGTCGGCTGGTCGGTTATCGGTTTTGGCGGTGCGGATGTCTATCCGATGCTGCCAGTCTCGGGCGATCTCGCGGAGGTCTTGACGGTCGGCGAGGTCGAGCAGGACGGGCCGTGCGGTCCGCATGAGTTCCGCGGCGCTGGTGATGCCCTGGTCGGTGTGCAAGGTGAGTTCGGGTGCGAAGGTGCCGGCCAAGGCGTGCTGGCCGGAGCCCGGCATCGGATAGCGAATGTCGGTGTGGCCGACCAAAGCCCCCATCCGGCGCAATGCCGGCTCGTCGGCGACCAGTTCCTGGAAGACTTGCCGAAGCGCTTCGGCGGCCGGGTCTTGTCCGCGCCGCAGTGCCACCTGGGCCCGGGTCTGTAGCCGCGCCCGCGCACCGGCGAAGTGGCGTTCGTCGTGATAGGTGTCCAGCAGGCCGGCCGGCGCCCAGCCGTGGATGTCGGCGCCCAGCTTCCAAGCGAGGTTGACCGTGTCGAGCATGCCGACATTGAGCGCGGTGCCTGTGGCGGGGAACAGGTGGGCCGCATCGCCGGCCAGCAGGATCCGCCCGGCGCGGTATCGTTCGGCCTGCCGATCCTTGAAGGTGTAGCGGGTCAGCCGAGTCGGTTCTCCCAACGGGAGATCCGCCCCGAGCACGCGGCGAGCACTGTCTCCGAGTTCGGTCAGGGTCAGCGGCTCGTCGTCGTAGTACTCGGTGGACTCGTCTTCGGTGGTTTGGAGGGACAGAACCCCGGAGCTGACCGCGAACGCGAACACACCGCGGTCTGTTCGCGTGAAACCCGCATGGATCGTGCCCAGCCCGGGGACGTCGATGTCGCCGTTGTCCAGCACGGTCACCGAATCATGCACGGTGACCTGGGCAAGCCTGTTGACCTCTGGATATGTGGTGCCGGGGAACGCGATTCCGGCCATGTCGCGGATCCGGCTGTGCCCGCCGTCGCAGCCCACCAGGTATCGGGCGGTCACCTGGTACGGTCCGTCCGGCCCGCGCACGTCCGCGGTCACCGTGGCATCGTCCTGGCTCACCCCGACCACCTCGTGTGCGCGACGGATGTCGGCGCCGAGTTCGCGGGCTCGTTCGTCGAGCAGTCGCTCGATTTCCAGTTGTGGGAGCGGCAACGCCCGCATCGGGGGGTCTGCCAGGTGGGTGAAGTCCAAATACATATTGCCGAAGGGAAATCGAGGAGCCACGTTGGGGTTGCTGCTGGCTGCCTCGAATCGGTCCAGCATGCCCCGGTAGCGCAGCAAGTGCAGGATCCGCCCGCCGAGACCGCTGGCCTTGGGGGTGTCTCGGGGCTGCGGCTGCCGCTCCAGTACCAGCGGCCGCACTCCGGCCAGGCGCAGTTCACCGGCCAGCATCAGTCCGGTCGGCCCTGCGCCCACGATGATCACGTCGGTATCCACCACCGGCCGCTCCCCTCGGAGTGTTTCGTCGCGTCCCCGCTCGTCCCGATCGTGAACAACACCCATTCGCTACTCCCATGTCCGCAGGTTCGGCCTAGGCCAGCGAGTATGCAGCACACCCTTGGTCTTGCCGCAAGACCACCGGTGCGCTATAGATTGTGAGTGGGAAACAGTTCCCTATAGGCCTCCGATACAGCCGCGCGGAACTGAAGAGTCCTTCACCCTTTTCGGATCGGTGTTCGGGGCTGCGAGACCGCTACGCGTGCGCAGCGATCCGCCGGTCGATCACCGACAGCGCGAACTCCGCCCAGCGGATGTTCTCCTGTTCGAAGGAGATTCCGCGCAGCAGGGTGAGGTACGGGCCGACTCGTTCGGCCTCGGCCAGGTACGCCTGTTCGCTGCGCCCGTTCAGCAGCCGAGAGCGCAGGCGTTCGTATCGCGCCAGTTTCGCCTTCGACCACTCGAGGCGCTCCGCCACCGTGGCGCGCACTGCCGGGGCGTCCTCGACGTCCATGCCCTGGACCTTGACCATCATCTCGTCGCGGATGGCGGTGGCTTTGGGGGGCTCGGCGATGAACTCGTGCAGTGCCGCCCGTCCGGCCGGGGTCAGGGAGTGCAGGCGCTTGTTGGGGCGGCGCTCCTGTTGCACGACCCGGGTCTCGATGAGGCCATCGGTCGCCATGCGTTCCAGTTCCTTGTAGAGCTGCTGCGGCGTGGCCATCCAGAAGTTGGCCACCGAGGCATCGAAGCCTTTGGCCAGGTCATAGCCGGACGCCTCGCCCTCCAACAGGGCGGCCAACACCGCGTTACGTAGCGCCATCCCGTCAGGCTACCACCTGGCGCGATTATTCAAGTTTTTGTCCTATTCGCTCTGGACACGAGCTGTTGCTGGTACTACCGTTCGATTCACCTATTCAATTAATTGTGTATGAAAGGTGGGAGGCATGCATCCCTTCCGTGCAGCCGTCGAAGCCCGCGACGAGGCCGCCGTCGAGGCGCTGCTGGCCGACGACGTGGTGTTCACCAGTCCGGTGGCGTTCAAGCCGTATCCGGGCAAGGCGCTCACCGCGGCCATCCTGCGCGCAGTGCTCCGGGTCGTCGAGGACTTCCGCTATGTGCGGGAGATCGCCGACGCCGACGGTCGCGATCACGCGTTCGTGTTCGAGGCGACTTTGGACGGCAAACAGCTGACCGGCTGCGACTTCCTGCACTTCGACGAGAACGGCAAGATCGACGACTTCATGGTCATGGTGCGGCCGCTGACGGCGGCGCAGGCGCTTGCCGCGCGGATGGGCGAGCAGTTCGAGCGCGTCAAGGCCGAGGCCACCGAGCAGGTGCTGCGCGAAAGGGCGGACGCGTGAGCGACTACGACGTCATCGTCATCGGCGCGGGCAATGCCGGGCTGACCGCCGCCGCCACTGTGCAACGAGCGGGCGCGCGCACCCTGCTGCTGGAGCGGCACAACCTTCCGGGCGGCTGTGGCACCTCCTTTCGCCGTGGACGTTTCGAATTCGAAGTCGCCCTGCACCAGCTTTCCGGCGTGGGAGTGGAGGGGCAGCCGATCTCCTTGCGGGAAGGCCTGTTCCAGCAGCTGGGTATCGCAGACAAGCTGGAGTTCGTGCAGGAGCACGACATCTACCGCGCGGTGATTCCCGGCCAGCTGGATCTGACCCTGCCTGCGGACTGGGACGCCGCGATCGAGGCCATCGAGTCCGAGTTCCCCGGCAATCGCAACCGGGCGGCGAAGTTCTTCGACCTGCTGAAGCAGGTGGCGTTCTGGCAGATCGCCGCCATGCGGAACATGCCGGTCGAGCAGATCGACCCGGTGCTGTTCAAGTATGGGCTGCGTCCGATGAAGGATGTTCTCGACGAGTACTTCGACGACGACCGGATCAAGGTCGCCCTCGGCATGTACTGGACCTATCTCGGTCAGCCGCCGTCGAAGCTGCGGTTCCAGGATCTGGCGTTGACGCTGTTCGCCTACTTCGAGTTCAAGCCCTGGCATGTGCGCGGCGGCTCGCAGGCCATGTCCACCGCCATCCTCGACGCGTTCCTCTCCGCCGGTGGCGAGGTGCGGTTCAACACCGCCGTCGACGCCATCCTCACCGCGGGCGGGCGGGCGCTCGGCGTGCGGCTCGAGGACGGCACCGAGGTCACCGCAGCCGATGTCGTGTCCAACGCGTCGCTGCCGACCACCTACGGCATGCTCGAGGGCATCGATATACCCGCGGCGGTACGAGACGACCTGTCCACCAGGCGAATCGGCGTCTCCGGCTTCGTCCTGCACATGGGTCTGGACGCCACACCCGCCGAGCTCGGGTTCACCACCAGCACCACATTCGTCAACATGGACACCGACGACGATCGCACCTACAACGCGTGGAGGTCCTTCGAACCGGCGCGCGGCATCTGCGTCAGCTCCTACGATGTGGTCCCCATCGGGTTCGCGCCCGCAGGCGCCACCCATGTCAGCCTGATGACGTTGCAGTACGCCGACATCTGGCGCAATGTCGCTCCGTCGGAGTACGCGCGCACGAAGTTCGCCTACGCCGAAACCTTGCTCGACCTGTGCGAAACGATCACCCCCGGCATCCGCGACGCCATCGAGGAAATCGATGTCGCCACGCCGTTGACGATGATGCGTTATCTCGGCCACCCCGGCGGCGCCATCTACGGCTACGACCAGGACGCCACCGAAGGCTGGCTGTTCCGCAACAGCGAACGCCGAACCCATGTCCCCGGACTGCATCTGGCCGGTTCCTGGGCGGGCATCGGCGGCTTCCAGCCCACTCTCGAAGCGGGCGCCCGCGTCGCCCGACGCCTGCTGCGCACCAAGGCCGCCTGAACGGAGCAACCATGAAACACCCTCTGGCAGAACAATTCGACGGCGCGGCGGAGATCATCGCCGAGATCGATTCCCGCGTTCCCGACACCCGCGACTACCTCGCCGAAACCCGCGCCACCGTCGACACCTATCACCCCAAGCGGCTGCAACTGGTCGTCACCGCGATCATCGACGAGACGGCCACCACCAAGACCTTCCGGATGAGCAGCCTCGACGAGGCCGAACTGCCGCCGTTCCTGGCCGGGCAGTACGTCAACGTCTTCGTCGACGGCACCAGCCGCCCGTACGCCATCTCCTCCAGCCCCACCCGCCGCGACTACTACGACCTCACCGTGCGCCGCGTCCCCGGCGGCCGCATCGGCAACCTGCTCCTCGATACCGTCCAGATCGGGCAGGTGCTGACCACCACCGGACCGATGGGCACCTTCCACCACAATCCGCTCTTCCACGGCAACGACGTGGTCTTCCTGGCGGGCGGGTCCGGTGTCGCCCCGGCCATGAGCATGCTGCGCGAACTCGCCGACCTCGGCCTGGACCGCACCTTCCACCTGATCTACGGTTCCCGCAACGCCTCCGACGTCATCTTCCGGGACGAACTCGACGCTCTCGCCGCCGCACGCCCCACCATCCGCGTTGACCACGTCATCGCCGAGCCCGACGCCGACTGGACCGGAGCCACCGGTTTCCTCACCGCGGACACGATCGAGAACCTCGTCGGCGCGCTCGACGACCGGATGGTCTACGTCTGCGGGCCGCAGGCTCTCTACCCCTACGCGCTCGACCAATTGACCGCGCTCGGTCATCCCCGCAAGCGCATCCGCTTCGAAGCCAACGGCGCACCCAACGACCCCACCGCCCAATCACATTGGCCCGCCGGGGTGGACCCGGCCGAGGAGGTCACCGTCACCGTCGGCGGCTCCTCCTTCCGCACCCCACGCAACCGTCCGCTTCTGGATGCGCTGGAGGACAACGGCATTCGCCCCGAAGCGGCGTGCCGCTCCGGCGAGTGCAGCCTGTGCCGTCTGCGGGTGGTCAAGGGGCAGGTGCACACTGCCGAGGAAGCCAAACTCCGCCTGTCCGACGCTCAGTTCGGCTACACCCACTCCTGCGTCGCCTACCCGATCACCGACGCGGAGCTCGAACTGTGACCGTGCACGGTCCGGGTCCCTACTTCCGCGTTGTGTGATCCGCTGTCGGCTCCGTAGGAGTCGGCGACAGGTTCTTTCGAGACCCGACCGGATTCCGGATGTTCGGCGGCGGTATTGCGGTCCATGCGCGCAGCCGGACCGATCCTGTCGAACTCGGGTGCCAGCTGCTCGTCTTTATGCTTGACCTGCGCAAGGCCGTCCCATATCGCGTGCGGGAATTCGTGGTGTGTCTCGCTGATTCGCGGGGCTGCTCTACCAACAACCCCGTCGGCGATGCGCTTGGCTGCCTGGAGTATTTTCGCGATGATCTCGCCGCCGCCCGACCCGCTCATCGAAGGTTTCCTGTCGCCGTGGCCGGGCGACCAGTCCACGCCGTCGCCGACGGCTGCGACCATGATGAACACATGCGTGCACAGCACAAGGAATGGGATCGGACGACCAGCGGCAGCAGGGACATTATCCGACCTATCGGAACGCGGAAATGTTCTGGGAAACCCAGTCGCGGAACGTCTGAGCCGGGGAGCGGGTTACCCGAGCGACTGTGTCACGGACCGCCAGCAGCTCGTCGTTGGTGTCACCGCCCATGACATCGAGAAGCGCGTCGGCTGTTTGCGCTCCCATACCCGGAATCATCCGTTCGCGCGCTTGCCCACGGCTGATCTCGGTGACCGAGAGTGGATGTCCGAGGACCGAAGCGATGGTTTCGACCTGCTGGCGAGGAGTTGTCAGCTCCGGTCCGGTCAGGGCGTATTCGCGTCCTCGATGCCCGGGTTCGGTCAACGCCGTACGGGCCACGCGCGCGATATCACCGGGATGAACGGTGGGCAGACCGACGTCGGCGAAGGGGACCTCCACACCACCGCGTTCACGGATCGAGTCCGTCCACCACAAGGCGTTGGACGCGAACTGGGTGGGGCGCAAGATGGTCCAGTCCATGCCGCTGGTCTCGAGCAGTTGTTCCACCGCGGCGTTCTCCTGCGCTGGTCCCAGATGGGGATGCGTTTGCACAGTGATGGACGACACCAGCACGACATGCTCGACGCCCGCACGCCGGGCCGACGACAGGATGCCTGCATCGTCCCCGATGCGTGACACCAGGAACAACGCGGTCGCGCCCTCGACCGCGGGCCGCAGCGAGTCCGCATGCCGCAGATCGGCCTGGAACGGCTCGACCCCTTCGGGCAGCCCAACGGAGGCTGCGTTGCGGGTCGCCGCTCGCACGCGGACCTCACCATGCTCAGCCAGTTGTGTCAGCAGTGCTCTGCCGATGTTGCCAGTCGAGCCGGTCACCAGAATCGTCTTCGCCGACGTTTGCGTGTTGATCATGGACGCAAAGCTAGAACCTCAACATAAGTTGAGGTCAAACGACCTGCCGCAACACCCGCTCCACACGACCGGCAGCCTCCGACTCGACTGCGCACCCATCAAATCCGAAATCTAGATCCGGGTCTTTCACGGCCATGCCTTTCTCGCGACGCAGGCGCGTATCGTCTCGACGATCAACAGCCCGGACGGCCGGAAGGAGTCGCGCGGCGCGACGACCCACTGCCGGTACACGGCGTGGGCGTCGGCAGGTGAGGGCAAGGCGATGTCGCCGCCTATCGGGACGACGGACACGTCGAGGCGGAAGAGTTCGGCGAACAGACGGATGTCGTCGGGCAGGTCGGGGCGGATCAGGTAGGTCCAGCGTCCGGATCGGACGTGGGCGATGACCGGCCCGAGCGCAAAACGATTGTGGAGCAGGTTGTCTCGCACTTGCTGCCCGAGCCTAGCGGGCATGGTGATGCCGCCGATCATTCCGGACCGGACGACGATGTGGCCGTTCTCCGGATGGATTGCAGCCGGAATGCCGCAGGTGCGTCGGTAGTAGGCGCACCGAGAAGTCGGCGTGTCCGCGAACGCGGAATCGTCCATACGAGCCTTCCTCGGGTTGTTGGTCTGAAGTGCGAACACCGGTTCGCCCTGTCGCCCTTGCCCTTACGTTGTTCGGCGAAGTGCGCGAGGGTCGCTGAACTCTGTCCGCCTACTCAGCACACCACCGGAATGGTTGGATGGGCGCGCCATCATGGGAATCTCGTGTAAGTGCTCCAAAGACGCTGACGGCGTGCCACTCTGGTTCCGCTCGTTTCCCATGAACGGACGACAACTGGGGGCTCGATATGACAGATGAAGGTGGCTCAACCCTGCCCAGGCGTCAGCTGGGCTGGCATCTCCGCAACGGCCGCAATGAACTGGGCCTGACTCTGGAGCAGGTCGCGGCCATGATGCAGTGGAGCAAGAGCAAGCTCGCTCGCATCGAAAAAGCCGAGGGCGGTGGCCTTCTCCGCGAACTGGACATCCGGGAGTTGTGCCGGGTTCTCGGATTCGATGATGACATGACAACCGCTATGGTTGAGCTATCTCGGCAGTCGGATGCGAAGTGCTGGTGGCACACGTTCGACGATGTGATCCGCAAGAGTTTCAACATGTATGTCGGTCTGGAATCTTCCGCTACCTCGCTCACCATGTTTCGACCGAATCTGGTTCCGGGATTGCTCCAGACCCCTGACTACGCCCGAGCTCTCGATCGCATCTACTTCCCCGACGATACGGCCGAGGAGTTGGACCGGCGGGTGCAGCTGCGAATCAAGCGACAGGCTCTCATTGCGCGACGCTCACGTCCGACAACCCTGAAAGTGGTGCTGCACGAATCTGTCCTGAGAACGCTGGTGGGAGGGCGAAAGATCATGGCAGCGCAGTGTCGGCACATCGCCGACATGAGTACTCGTGACAACGTGGATGCGCGGATACTTCCGTTCGGAGTTGGGTTTCCGCTCGGTCTGTACGTCGGGCCATACGTGATCCTGGATTTCGGCTATGACGCGAAAGGAGGGAAGATTGCGCCGTCGGTCGTCTTCATCGAGGGCTACACCGGTGACATGTACCTTGAACGAGTGCAGGATGAGCGGATGTATCGGAAGGCTGCCGCCGCTATTGAGCACGCAGCGTTGGACGCAGTGCAGAGCAGGAACCTGCTGCGGCAGATAGCGAGGGAGTTTGCGGCATGAACGTAGACCTATCTACGGCTAAGTGGTTCAAGAGTACCCGTAGTGCCGGTGGTTCCGAATGCGTCGAGATCGCATTCCTCGATGGCGGCATGGTCGGTGTCCGTGACTCGAAGAACCCCACTGGACCGGCACTGGTGTTCACCCCCACCGAGTGGGATGCCTTTGCTACGGGGGTTGCCGAGGGCGAGTTCGATCGGCCCTGATCACCCCATGTGCGAGTGGTACTGGCCGGGGCTCGACCCGGCCGGTACTCACCGGAACGCGCCGCGCGGGTCCGAACTCGCTGTCCTGCATCGAGCGGAAGACCCACGCGGCGTCAGAGAATTCGTCAGCGATCAGATGTTGACCCCGTAATCGCGCGCGATACCCGCGAGACCCGACGCATACCCCTGCCCGATAGCCCGGAATTTCCATTCGTTGTTGTGCCGGTACAGCTCGCCGAAGATCATGGCCGTTTCGGTGGAGGTGTCTTCGCTGAGGTCGTAGCGCGCCAATTCCACGCCGGTACCGGCGTCGACGACGCGGATGAAGGCGTTGCGGATCTGGCCGAACGACTGGCCGCGGGCGTCGGCGTCGTGGATGGAGACCGGGAAGAAGATATTCGTGATGGTCGGCGGGGTGGCGGTGAGGTCGACGTTGATGACCTCGTCGTCGCCCTCACCGGCGCCGGTCAAGTTGTCGCCGGTGTGCTCGATGGACCCCTCGGGCGAACGCAGGTTGTTGTAGAAGATGAAGTGCTGGTCGGATAGCACTTTCAGATTCGGCCCGCACGCGAGCGCGCTGGCATCGAGGTCGTAGTCGGCGCCGGTGGTGGTACGTACGTCCCAGCCGAGACCCACCGAAACCTTCGTGAGATTCGCGGCCTGCTTGGACAGCGAAACGTTGCCGCCTTTGGCCAAAGTGATGCTCATGATCCCCTTCCGCGCGGCACGGCCGGTGCCGCCTTTCTTCCTTGCTGCCCGGAAACCTTGGGCCGGCTCAGTTCTGGTCGCCCGCCCAGGATTGCAACGTGCTCACCCGGCCTTTCAGCGCGCGCAGCTCGCTCTCGTCGTCGAGCACCGTGCGCTGGATGCCCTGCACGATCGCGAAGGCGGACTGGCGGTGGTCGTCGATCACCTCGACGTCGATGCGTACGGCCACATAGTCTTCGGCATCGGGCATCCCCTCCGCGATCACGTGCGCGGTGCCGCGCGCGCACAGCGCCACGTTGCCGCCGCCGAGGATCAGCAGCGCCACCTCGGGACGCTCACGCAGCCGGGCCAGCGAGCCGCGATCGAATTTGAGGCTGAGGAGGATCTGCCGATCGTCCGCGCGCACCGGCCAGGACACCGGAATCGCGTGCGGCGCCGGATCGGTCGTCACCAGCACGCCGATCGTCTCCAGGGGCCATTCCGGTAGCACGTCCAGCTCGGGATGATCTGCCGAGTTCTGTAGACGTTGGGCGGGGCTCGCTCCGGCTGCCATCTTCGTCACCTCATCGATCGTCGAGCGCGGTGGGCTGTACCGCGCTTGCTAGCAGTCTAAAGTGCTCGCCCCGTTGTCCGCTGGCGCTGCGCCCTTTGTCCGGGCTGCTCTCAGGCGACTATCAGGCCGGGTCTCGCGGTGCAGGTCAGGCCGAGATCACCGCGGGGATATCGAGTGGTGCGACTACAGCATCCGACGTGGCTTGTGCATCGCCCTGGCACGGCGCACCGACACCCGGGACCACACCGCCTGCTGTACCGCCAAGGTGGCCCAGCCCGCCAGCGCCATCCCGGACAGGTTCACCACGAGTTGCAGGGTGCTGCCCCAGACCGCCGATCCGATACCGAACGCGGCGCCGAGCGCGATGTTGCCCGCAGCGGGCACGGTGGTCACCGAGATGAAGACACCGGCCATTCCCCCCGCCTTGGCCGAGGTCAGCGCGAGCACTCCGGCGGCGGCCGCGACGACGGCGACGATGAACGACCATTTGTCGGGGGTGTAGATGAAGGCAGTTTCCGGGCGCGGACCGGTCACGTCATCCACGGTGATCCAGCCCAGTGCACGCCCGATCAAGGCGAATGTGAAGGTGATGGCGATGGCGGCGGCGAAACCGAGCATCAGCGTGCGCACGGCGAGGCCGAGTAACACGAATCGGCGGCGCACCAAGGCGACACCAAGCGCGGCGATGGCTCCGAATTCCGGACCGAGGACCATCGCCCCGATGACCAGAATCTGCGAATCCAGCACGATCGCGATGGCGGCGATCACCGTGGCGAAGGTCATGAAGCTGAGATAGGTCCAGTTCAGCTCGGTTTCCTCATACGAGCGCTGAGCGACATCGGCCCAGACCACGGAGTCCGCACTGCTGCCTGGCGTGCGCACCTCGGCATCGAATCCGCTGCGCGACAGCCAGGTACGCACCGGCTCGATCTCGATGCTGCCCGCATGGTGCAGCCCGATCGCACGCAATCGCTGGATCACGTCGTTCGCCGCCTCCCGCGCCACGTCGGCCAGCACCACGTCACCGTTCGGCCGCAGTGCGACGCCGCGCATGACCGCGAGGCCACTGACGGCCTCGTCCTGTTCCAGGATCCGGATCACGTCATCGGTCATCTCGGCCGGAGCCAGCATCCGCAGGTGCAACACCCCCATAGTGTGCCGGGCTCCGCCGCGTATCCCGCAGCGACCCGGCGCGACAATCTCCGCGTCGCGGAGGAGCGCTCGTGCGAGGACCTGCCGTAAGCACGTAACTTGCTGCGCCACTTATGCGCTGGCGCCGCGCCCTTTGTCCGGACTGCAGGAAAGATCAGGCGAGGTCCCGGGTGACGCTCAGGCGGAGACCAATGCGGGGATGTCGAGCGTGGCGGCCCACTGCTGCGCCATGTCCTTGGCCCGGATCTCCGTCGACGCGTCGTGCCGCGCGTGCTCGCCGACCTGGATGGCGCCGCACGCGGTGAGCTTCTCGGCGATGATCTCGCCGCCGCGGTTGAACGTGTCGCCGTACACGCTGTCGCCCAGCCCGAACACGGCGAACCGCAGGCCGGTCAGTTCCGGCGTGTGGCGCTCGAGCGCGTCGGCGAAGGGTTCGGCGCCGGTCGGCAGATCGCCGTCACCGTAGGTCGAGCACACGACGACGTGGAAGTCGCGCACGTCCAACGCGTCGATCTCGAAGTCCGTCATGTCGTGCACCGAGACGTCGTGCGCCCCGGAGAGCTCTGCGGCGATGCTGCCCGCGGCGGACTCCGCCGTCCCCATCTCGGTTCCGAACAAAATGACGACGCGCACCAGCGCTGCCCCTTCCTGCGTGAAATATGGTGAGGCTATCCTAATTAGTTACTCGCGGTGTGCTAGCGCCGGGAGCGATGGCCCTGCTCAGCGGCAGCGGAAGAGCACGGGTGGGCAAACCGAACCGATTGACGGAATGTCGCCCGCGTTGCATCATTCGTAAGGGTGCCCGGCATTGTCCGGGCAGACCACTATCTCGCCGGCCAACGATCGTCCGGCCCACAGCTGCCATCCGTGCCACTTCGGCCTCGCCGTGCACGAGTGCAGCGCTTCCAACCATGACGCGACCGCGTCCGGCCGTGAGTGAGGTGATACGAAATGGTTTACCAGTCGTCCGCATACCAGGTGATCAATTGGTACCCCCGCCTCGGCACCCTTCCCCATCTCTGAATTCACCGCGCCGAGCGCGGTCCTCTCGCGTCGATGCCACGGCGTCGGCGGAATCACCCCTCGGCGCGGCGCCCCGGATGGAATCGGAAACCGGTGGATAGACGGATGTGGAGAGAATCATGGTGGACAGGGGAGTGGATGCGGGGGCGGTAGAAATGGTGACGCGACCGATGGCGGGCAACCTCGCCGTGTCGGCCGCGATGACCGAGGATCTCGGGTACCTGCGCGAGGAGCTTGCGGCGGCGGAGGTGCCGTTTCTGCTCGTGCGCGACAGCGGACACCGTCTCGTGCTCGCGGCCGACGCGGCGCACCGCGCGATGGTGCGGCGGGTGACGGCCGCGGCGCTGTCGGCCGGATTCTCCTGTGTGGATCTGGGGCACAACGTGTTCCGGCTCGGACGTGACCGTGACCCGGCGCATCACGTCGATCTGGAACTGTGGGAGTACCACGGCGACACGGTGACCTGCCCGCGCCCGAACGCGCTCACCCGTACGGTCTTCGACCTCGCCGACGTCGAGCGCACGCAGGTGCGGCTTTTCGACCGGACCTGGCCAACCCTGGCGGACATGTTCGCGCCGCAGTCCACCGACGTCGATTTCGACATCGACCTGGTGTTCTCCTGGGTGGACGGTTCCGATCCCGAATTCCGCGCCCGTCGCGCCGGGATGCTCGCCCAAGTCGTGGTCGGCGAGGGCGACGACGCGGATGCCAGGATTCGGCAGATCGACGAGCTCGAGTACGCGCTGCGGTCGGTGCACAAGAACGCGCCCTGGATCCGCAGGATCTTCATCGCGACCGACTCCGCGACGCCGGACTGGCTGTCCACGCACCCGAAGGTGACGGTGGTGCGAGCGGTGGATCATTTCCGCGACACCACCGGCTTGCCCGTCTTCAATTCGCACGCGGTGGAATGCCAGTTGCAGCACATCGAAGGGCTCAGCGAGCACTTCCTGTACTCCAACGACGATATGTTCTTCGCGCGTCCGGTGCGCCCGTCGATGTTCTTCACCCCGGCCGGTTTGAGCCGGTTCATCGAGGCGGACACCAGGATCGGTCCGGGGCGCAACGACGAGCGGCGCAGCGGTTTCGAGAATGCCGCCCGGGTGAATCGGGCGCTGCTCGCCGAGCGATTCGGCTATGTGATCACGCGGCATCTGGAGCACACACCGGTGCCGCTGCGGCGCAGCGTGCTGATGGAGATGGAAGAGGAATTCGCCGCCGATTTCGCCCGCACGTGCGCGAGCCGGTTCCGGGCGGCCGCCGATATCTCGGTCACCAACTCGCTGTATCACTACTATGCCCTGCTGACCGGTCGCGCGGTGCCGCAGGAATCGGCGAAGATGCGCTACGTCGACACGACGAACTCTACCGGCCTCGCCCTGCTGGACGAGCTGGCGCGCCACCGTGACGTCGACTTCTTCTGCCTCAACGACGGCAGTTTCCCCGAGGTCGCCGAGACCGAGCGGGCGCGGATCGTGTCGGAGTTCCTCGCCGAGTACTTCCCCGAGCCCGCGCCGTGGGAGCGGCTCAGCGCACCGCCTCGTCGTCCGCTTCCGGAGTCGACGCCTGGCGCCGCATGACGTGCGGAATGCGCGCGGCGGGCAGGATCACGATGCCCTCCTCCGCGAGTCGCTGCTGCGCCTCTTCCGGCGTCGACGGAGCGCCGACGGTATCTCCGCGCTCGATGGGCACCACCGAGTGCACCACGGTGTCCGGATAGATGTGCACGTAGTTGAAGGCCTGCGCGCCGTCCCGCCCGCGCAGGCCGCCCTGCGCGACGCCGAGATCCTGGCTGTAGCAGGTCGCCGACGCCACCGAGACCGGGATACCGGCAAAGGTTGCGCTGGTGGAGAAGTGCAGGTGGCCCGCCAGGATGGCGCGCACGTCGCTGCCGTCGAGCACGTCGGCCAGTCTGCGCTGATCGCGCAGCTCCACGGTGACGGCGAGATCGACCACGCACGGCACCGGCGGGTGGTGCATGGCCAGGATGGTGCCGAACGGGGCGGGTTCGGCCAGCACCGCGCGCAGCCACTCCAGCTGGCCGTCGGAGATCTCGCCGTGGTGGTGGCCGGGCACCGAGGTGTCCAGGGCGATGATGCGCAAGCCATCGATCAGGTGGACGCGGTCCAGCGGGGAGGTGCTGGCACGCTCCCCGAGCAGCCGGGCGCGCAGTGCGGCGCGGTCGTCGTGGTTGCCCGTGACCCAAACGATAGGCGCCTGCAAATTTCTAGCAAACGGATCGACGATGGACTTCAGCTTGCTGTATGCCGCGGGTTCGCCTCGATCGGTGAGGTCGCCGGTGAACACGATCGCGGTCGGACGGATCCGGCTGGCCGCGGCCTGTTCGAGCAGCTGCCGTAATCGCAGGTCGGCATCGACATCGCCGTACAGGGGGTCGTCGCCAGCGATGAGGTGGGTGTCGCTGAAGTGGAACAACACGTGATCCGGACGCGGGTGCTCCGCGACTCTGGTGATGGCCACCGGACCGAATATCCCTCCTGGCGGTTTGCCCGCCATTGGCTTGGCTCCGTCGCCAGAATAGCGTCGGTTACGAACAGGTTTCCCGACGGCTGATGACGACATGCTTGCGGGAAGGTGATAGTTCGGTGTCGAACGCAGGGGAAATGGCCGGTGGAGTGGCGTTGGTCACCGCTTGCCGAGTGCGTCCGCGGTGCGCAGCGCGTCGACCAGCATCGCGGCGTCGACGGTGAACGGCTCGTTGTGGATCGTTTCGCCCGGGGCGGTCGCGCGGGTCGCGATGGAAGACAGCGTCTCGTGATCGGCGTCGGGCAGACCCAGCGCGGCGAGGGTAATCGGCAGCCCGACCTCGGTGCAGAAATCGAGGACCGTGTCGATCTCGGACGTGGGCGCGCCTTCGAGCACCAGTTGGGTGAGCGTGCCGAAGGCGACCTTCTCGCCGTGTAGGAACGGATGCGTTCCCGCGGCGGCGGTGAGGCCGTTGTGCACCGCGTGCGCGGCGGCCAGTCCGGACGATTCGAAACCGAGCCCGGACAGCAGCGTGTTGGCCTCGACGACGCGCTCCAGCGCCGGTGTGACGCTGTGTTCGCGGACCGCGGTCAGCGCCTGTGCACCGTCGGCGAGCAAGGTGCGATAGCAGAGCTCCGCGAGCGCGGCGGCGCTGCGCGTAGATGCGCCGCCACGCATATTGCGCACCTGCGCCGCACTGCACGTGCGCGCCTCGAACCAGGTGGCCAAGGCGTCGCCCATGCCCGCGGCGAGCAACCGGGCCGGGGCCTGCGCGATGACCGAGGTGTCCACCAGCACCAGCGCCGGATTGCGCCGGACCAACTGATAGGCCTCGAATTCGCCTGCTTCGGTGTAGATCACCGACAGCGCGCTGCACGGTGCGTCGCTGGAGGCTGTGGTGGGGCAGCTGATCATCGGCAGGTCGAGATCGTCGGCGACCGCGCGCGCCGCGTCCAGCACCTTGCCGCCACCCGCGCCCAAAACGACTGTGCTGCCGGACTCTTCGACGGCGTGGACGATCCTGGCGATCTCCGCCCTGCTGCATTCGCCGCCGGACAGATGGATCGAATAGGCGATCTTCGCATCGGTGAGCGAGTGCTCCCATGTCGTGGCGAGCAGCCGAAAGGCGCTGCCTCCGGACACGATCAGCACCGGGCCACCGATCCCGAGACGGGTCATCTCCGCACCGAGCGCGGCCGTGGCGTCCCGTCCCTGCACATAGTGCCCCGGCGAGGAGAACACACTCAGCATCCGACACCTCCCGATCCCCGAGCCGCGGAGCCGACACGGCGGCCCCACCGACCTCTCAACGCTACGCGACCCGAGCCCGCCCCGGCCGTGGTTGACGAACTCGGCCGCGACCGAACCGGCGCGAGGAAGCGCGGCACCGTTATCCGGAGCCGGCCCGAGCCGCCGACACGGAGGCCGCCGTCCATCCGACGCCGCGCGTCGCCGCGTGAGCAGGCTGTCGCGCCCGCACCGGCATTGCCTCCGGCGCAGGCGCGATTCTGCTCGCCTGAGAAGCCCGGCGCTTCGCTGCCGAGCCCGGCACCGCGATTGCACAACGGTTCGCGGACCCGCTGATGACCGACATCGGACGGTCACGAGCCGAGCTTGCGGGCGACCCGCTCAGCTCGGCGTGGTGAGGCTCTCCCGGAGCAGACGGGGGCGGTCGAGTTCCTGCTCGTCGAGCAGGGCGAAATACCGGCGGAGCATCAGCATGGCGGTGGTGGCCAGGCCCGCGGTGAGTCCCCACCAGACGCCTGCGGCGCCGAGTCCCAGCGGGAACGCGAGCAGCAGGGCGACGGGCAGGCCGACACCCCAGTAACCGATCAGGGAGAGGCGGAAGCCCGCGTTGGTCGCCTTGAGTCCGCGCAGCAGGCCGGTGCCGATGTTCTGGGCGGCATCGAAGAACTGCAGCACGATGCCGATCAGCAGCAGGGTGTGCGCGACCCGGATGGTGTCGGCGTCCGAGGATTCCAGGAAGGGGAGCAGCACCAGATCCGGGGCGAGCACGTAGACCGCGCCCGTCACTGCCGCGACCACCGCCGCATGCCGGAGCGCGAGCCAGGCCAGCGCGCGGGCGTGGGTGTACTCGTCGCGGGCGACAGCGTGGCTGACCAGGATCGACGCGCCGTGCGAGAGGCCGATCGCCACCTGGAACACGATGTAGATGATCTGGTAGACGACGTTGTGCGCGGCCAGCGCCGCGGGCCCGATACTGCCCATGACCAGCGCCAGCACCGAGAACATGCCCGCCTCGGAGCCGTAGGTGAGCGCGATCGGCGTGCCCAGCTTCAGCTCCGCTCTGACCGTCGCCGGTCGCACCGGCAGCGGGCTCATCGGCAGGGTGTGGCCGAGTTGGTCGTCGCGCCACACCATCGCCCAGAAGACGCCGAAGGTGATCAGGAACACCAGCGAGGTCGCGACGCCGATGCCGGTGAGGCCCAGCGCGGGCAGCCCGGCCTTGCCGTGGATGAAGCCGAGTGCCAGCAGGAGGTTCAGCACCACCGATCCGAGCGTCACCAGCAGCAGCGCCTGCGGACGCTGCATGCCCACGGTGTACTGGCGCAGCACCTGGAACCACAGACAGGGCAGCAAGCCCGGTGCGAGTGCGACCATCAGCGGACGGGCGTCGGCGAGCACGCCCGGGTCCTGCCCCAGCCAGGGCAGCACCCAGCCGAGCCCGATCAGCACCGCGCCGCCGGCGAGTCCGGCGACGGTTGCGATCAGGAAGCTCGACCGCAGCAGGTCCCGGATCTCCCGGTCCGGCGATTCGCCGCGCTTGCCCGCGGCGCTCACCGCCGTGGCGATCTGGTTGCCGCTGGCGGTGATCAACCCGACGCACATGGTGCGGATCTGGTTGAACAGCACGATCGCCAGGCCGCCCGCGGCCACCTGACGCACGCCCAGCGTGCCCATCAGCGCGATGTTGGTGGTCGAGACGGCGATCTGCGCCAGCTGGGTCAGCGCGATGGGCGTCGCGAGCGCGCTCAAACGCCGTCCGTCGCCGTACCTCACCGCGACTCCACCAGGGTGCGCCGGGCGGCGGGCGTGTAGCGCCGCAACATCTCGAGCACCTCGCGTTCGCTGTCGGGGCTGCGCAGGTCTCGTTCGTTCATCCACTCGTCGTCGAAGACGGTGTCCAGGTACTTTTCCCCGCCGTCGCACACGATGGTGACCACGGTGGAGCCGGGCGGGAACTCTTCGAGCCGGGTGAGCGCGGCGTGCACCGAGCCGCCCGCGGACCCGCCGATCATCAAGCCGAGTTCGGCCGCCACCGCGCGGGCGGTCGCGAACGCCGCCACGTCGGAGACCTTCACGCCCTCGTCGAGCAGCGAATAGTCCACGGCGGTGCCGATGGTGGCGCCCGGCGGGGTGCCGGTGCCCGACTGCCAGTAGGGACCGCCCGGCCCGCCGAAGGCGATCGAGCCGACCGGCTCGACGCCGATCACGTAGGGGACGCAGCCGAGCTGGCGCAGGCGGGTCGCCGTGCCGAACAGCGAACCGCCGGTGCCCACCGACGACAGCAGGATGTCGACCCGCTCGACGTCGTCGAGCAGTTCCTCGGCCACCGCGTAATAGCCGACCGCGTTGGCGTCGTTGTTGTGCTGCTCGGTGAAGAACGCGCCGTCGCGCTCGGCCGCCATCGCCTCGGCGAGATCTTCCCGTGCCGAGGTGGCCAGGTTGTCGTCACCCTCGTCGGCGACGTACACCAGTTCCGCACCCATCGCTGCCATCGCGCGCAGTTTGTCCTTACATGCGTGGTGGTCGACTACCGCGGTGAAGCGATACCCACGTTCGGCGGCCACTACCGCGAGGCCGAGCCCGGTGTTTCCGGACGTGGATTCGATGATATGCCCGCCACTGCTCAGCAAACCCAGTCGTTCGGCGTCGAGCACCATTTCGCGGGCCATCCTGATCTTGGCCGCGCCGGTCGGGTTGAACTGCTCGAGTTTGAGCAGTAAGCGGGTGCCCGTCGCGGTGGCCGCGAGCTCGAACAGCGGCGTGCGGCCGATCAGATCCGTCACACGCGTGACGAGCGGCATTGATTTCTCCTCGTTCGTATCGGGTGAAGTGGGGGTCAGCTACCGTCGTGGGTCCAGCGGAACCGATCGCCGGGCGCGTCGTGCAGCACGACTTTCGGCGGGATGGGCAGTTCGTGAAAGGGGGACTCGTTCGAATCCATCTGGTAGCCAGCCGTATTCGGGTAGATCAGCAGATCGCCGACGGCAGCGGGCCGGGGTAGCGGCACCCGGCGCCAGCTGAGCATGTCGGAATCCAGGCAGGTTGCCGCGCCGACGCTGGTGGGCGTCGGTGTGCCGGGGCGTGCGGGCCACAGGAGCGGATCGGGCAGGTACTCGCTGTCGAACCACTGCTCGGAGAGGCTCAGGCTGGTGCCGTCGACGGTGAGCAACCGGTAGGGCCGACCGTCCGCGTACCGAGTTTTGCTGCCCTGTACGCGGAAGACGGTTGATCCCGCGTGTGCGAGCAGGGCGCGTCCCGGTTCGATCGCGAGCCGTATCGCGTTGTCCCGCAACCGCTGGGCGAGACCCGCGTGGTCGAGGATCTGCGCGAGCATGGCGGCGCCCGGCACTGGAAAGTGGTACGGGTAGTACGAATCGAAGGACTTCCCCGAGTGGAACCAGCGCCTGTCGACGTGCTCGGTGAACGCCGCCGCCGCGTCGGGCGGGACGTAGTCGACGCCGAACCCACCGCCGATCGAGACGGTGCCGGCCGGATGCCCGAGCGTGCGCGCGTGCAGACAGCGGGCGATCAGCTCGTCCGCGAGTTCCGCGCGTGCCGTTGCGTCGTAGCCGGACAAGTGAAAACTGAAGCCCTCCAGGCGAATCGACGCACGAGCGCGGAATACCGGGAGCGCGTCGTCTATCTCGTCGCCGGTCATGCCGAACCGGCTCGCCGAAGCGGCGGGCAGGACGCGCAGCAGCACGCGCGCGGGAATCGTGGGTGCGGCCAGACCCGCGAGCCGATCGAGTTCCCCGAGGTCGTCCACCGCGATCAGCGCGCCATGCCGGGCCGCCAACCAGAGCAATTCGTCCGACTTGGCCGGGCCGGTCACCATGAGCTGGTCACCGCGAACGCCCTGCGCCAGCGCGGCGGTCAGCTCACCGACGCTGGCGACGTCCACACCCGCACCATGTTCGGCGCAGGAACGCGCGACACACGCGGCCTTGTTCGCCTTCTTGCCGTAGTAGATCGTGCCCTGCACCCCGGCTCGCTCGAAGGCGGCGCGGAACTCTCGGATGTTGTGCGCCACGCGCGCCGGATACATGACGTGGAACGGCCCGCCCATCGCAAAGGCGATGTCGCCCAGCAGATTCGGGTTGTCGAGAAGGCGGCGCTCCCACGGATCGAGATGCGCGGGCATCGGCGCCGCGCTGATCGACTCGTGGGCTGCGGCGGCCACGACCACGGGGCCGCCGGGCGCGGAGGTGACGTTGCCGACGTCCGCCTCTAATCCCATAGCGGCACCTCCGTCCCGCGGCCCTCGGCGATAGCGCGCTCGGCCAGGACATGGGCGACCGCGATATCGGTGAGCACCAGCCCGCTGTTGTAGACGAAGATCCGCTCGTCGTCCGAACGCCGTGCCACCGCACGCCGGTTCAGGATCTGCGGCAGCTCGGCGTCCACCGCGCGCAGCGTTCCGTCGGGGCCGACCATGTCGGTGCCGGTCAGCGCCATCTGCTCCGCGCTGGTCGCGATCACCCGATCGGCGTCGACCAGCGTCGAGGGCGCCAACCCGTAACCGACCAGCACCGCGACCGAACCCGGTGCGAGATCCGTGGATTCGAGCGCGACCTCGGTCCCCGGGCCCGCGGTGGCCAGCACGACGTCGGCGGTCGCCGCCGCGGCACGCGGATCCGCCACGGTCTCCAGCAGCGCCTGCGGGTGGTGCTCGGCGAGCACGCGGTGCACGGCTTCCAGCCCCTCGGGGTGCGTTCCGTAGACCATCAGCTTGCGCAGCTGCGGATTCGCGGCGAGCAGCTGCGGAAGGGCGTTGCGACCTTGGGTTCCGGTGCCGACCAGCAGCACGCTTTCCGCGCCACGACGGACGGTCTCCCGCACCAGCAGCGCCGACACCGCCGGAGTGCGCAGCGCACCGACCCTGGCACAGTCCATCATCGCGATCGGCGCGCCGGTGGCGTCGTCGTAGAGCGTGATGGTCGTGTAGTACCGCTTCGTGCTGCGGTCGTGGCCGGGATCGAACTTGTAGGAGGTCTTCATCGCGACCACGCGCCTGCGTCCGTCCCGGCCGAGCATGGCGTAGGCGACCGACCAGCCGTCCGGGTTCGCCACGCTGAGCTTGCGCGGGTTGTCCGAATCACCTGCCGCGAAGGCCAGATACGCCTCTTCCACCGCGCGCACGACCGCGGCCGGTGTGATCGGCACGTCGGCCAGGTCGCTGCGGCTCAACACCCGTAGTGGGGTGCTGCGGTCACGCGTGCTCAAGGGGTCCTCGATCATGGGGTACTGCTCGCTCTCCAGTGCCGCTCTCGACCGGCAGGGCGCCTGCCGCTCGGAACGGGGCAACAATGTGTTGCCCGTACCCATTCTCGTCGGCTTCCTCGGCCCGCCGTCGTCGTTCCGGAAGCCGGATGTTCACTCGCTTGAGCCATCGGTCGGTGCCGTCGTACCGCGCGGTGAACGGCACCCGGCCGTGCACGGCGACGTCGTTGTCCACCAGCAGCAGCTCACCAGGGGCGAGCGCGGCGGTAACGCAGACGCGCTCGAGTTCCACGGTGAGTTGCTCGTAGGCAGCGCGGAATTCGGGGTCGGCGTCCTCGAGCGGGGTGTATGCCGGGTCGTAGCGCAGGGTCTGCTCGGCTGGTCCCGCCACGCTCCACAGGGTGGGAATCGGTGCGGCCGAGTACCTTTCGTGCCCGGCGCCGTAGGAGACGTCCGGCAGGATCGGCAGTGTGGGCGCGCTGAGCAGTGCGCGCTGCGCGGCGGAGAGTTCCACGCGGCGCACCGACGACACCGTGGTGCCGACCAGGTCCGGGTTGCGCAGGCAGGCGAGCATGAGCAGATGTGCCCGCCGCGGATGGAACGCGTCCTCGGAGTGCGGGCTCAGCAAGGTTTTGCTGCTGGCGCCGGACTGTTCGTGCTCGTGACCGGCCGCGGGAACGATGTTGTTCACCAGCCGCCCGTCCTGCTGGCCTTGCCAGCCGAACGGTTCTCCCGCGCTGCGGGCGAGCAGCAGCATCACGAGGTCGAACTCGAACGAGTGTGCGCGCGTCGCCGGATCGCCGCTCCACCGTGCGGCCTCGCGCCAGCTCGGCGGCGTCGGGCCGAATTCGTTGTCGGACAGCGGAAGACGGCTGACTATCGTGCCACCCGCCGCGGTGGCGGGCGGGCGCATGGCATGGCGCACCTCGGCGGGGAGTTCCGCCGCGCGGGCATCGATCTGTGCGATCACCGCCGGATCCGTGAGTCTGTGCGCGGCGGCGGCCGGATCGGCGAGCGTGGCATCCAGTGTGGCGGATATCTCTCTGGCGAGTTCGCGTACGGCACGGCCCGCGGTCGCGGGTAGCTCACGTCGTTCGAGGTCTTGCGGTTGAAGCGTCTTACGTTCGGAGAGAACGCTTTTCACCGGGATTCCCTTCTTCGCATCGGTTCGAAAAGCAGGGTGACGATCGAACTGCGAAGGTAACTGCTACCGGCGGGGTAAAGCAAGCCTTACCTAAACGTGTCGCCTGGAAAATAGCCGATCCGCATAGCTTCGATTCAACGAGACCGGGTCGCGGACGGGCGGCTTGGTGCTGTCTAGCGGTTTTACGGTTGCTGCGCCTCAATGCTGCCGTTTTGCTGCCGGTATCGGCGAGTCTTCCGACGGATTAGGCTAGCCTGTCCTGATCAACAGTAGTGATTATGCGGTATCGCGGTGGGTTCGTCCAGGAGTGAGGGCAGTGCAATGGTTTTGAATCGGCGGCAACTGCTGCGATCGAGTCTCGGAGTGGGGGCGGTGCTGCTGGTCGCCGCCTGTTCCGACGACGCGGACTCGCCCGGCCCGGCGCGCCGCGGCGGCACGCTGCGGGTCGGCGCGCTCGGCACCTCGGCGCGGCTGGAACGCGATCCGCACGCCAACCTCAGCAACGACAGCGACTTCCTGATCGCCTCGCTGGTCTACGACGCCCTGACCGTGCCGGGCGCCGACCCGAACATCGCGCCGCGCCTGGCCACCCGATGGGAGCCGGACGCCGACCGGCGGCGCTGGAGCTTCACCCTCGCCGAGAACGCGACCTTCCACGACGGGTCGCCGGTGACCTCCGAGGACGTCGTGTGGTCGCTGCGCAGGCTGCGCACGGTCGGCGGCGCGTCGAAAATGCCGGTGGCCGTCGAGGACATCACGGCCGATGGGCCGAACCGGGTGGTGCTCGCGGTGCCAGAGCCGAATACCCAGCTGCCGCTGCTGGTCCGGCTGATGACCTTCACGGTCAAGAAGGACACCACGGATTTCACCAGGGGCATCGGCAGCGGACCGTTCCGCCTGGAGTCCTACCAGGGCGGCAATGCCCGATTGGTGCGCAACGACCAGTGGCACGGTACGCCGCCACTGCTGGACGCCATCGAGGTCACCATGTTCGAGAGCGTGACCGCCCTGGGCAACGCGGTACTCGGCGGGCAGATCGACCTCGCCTCCAACGTCGGCGCCATCGCGGGCCGCACCGCCGAAGGCCGCGGTGACCTGACCGTGGTGCGCCGCCCGAACGACACGGTGGTCGGCGTCGCCATGCGCACCTCCGACGGGCCTTTCGCCGACGTGCGCGTGCGCACCGCCCTCCGGCTCGGCGTCGACCGCAATGCTCTGCTCAACCAGGTGCATTCGGGCTACGGGACGATCGCCAACGACATCCTCGGCACCGGCGACCCGGTCTACGACACCACCATCGCGCAGCGCACCCGCGATGTGGATCGCGCGAAGGCACTGCTGCGCGAGGCGAACTTCGATACAGGGCATACCTATCCCTTTATGACCAAGGCCGAGGCGCCAGGCGAAGTCGAATCGGCGAAGGTCATCGCCACCCAGCTCGCCGAGATCGGCGTCCGGCTCGAGGTGGTCACCCAGGAGCCGAACGCCTTCTACGACCAGACCTGGCTCCAGGCGCCGCTCTACACGATCTCCTGGGGCACCAACGATTCCACGCTGTTCTTCGCGAGCAAGCTGCTGTCGAGCGGGTCCAACCGCAACGAAACCGGCTTCAAGGACGCGGCTTTCGACGCGGCCACCGCCAAAGCGTTGTCCGCGCATACCGACTCGGAATACCAGCAGGCCGCTCGGGAGCTGCAACGTATCCAGTACGACCGCGGCGGGTACCTGATCTGGGGCATGGCCGACGGCATCGATATCGCGTCCGCCCAGGTGCGCGACCTGCCCACGCTCGGCGGGTTCGCCCGGGTCCAGCTGGAAAGGGCTTGGCTGGCCGGGTGATCTCCTTCGCACGCCTTCTGCTCCGGCGCGCCGGCCTGCTGGTGGCGCTGCTGGCCACCGTCTTCGTCGCCGTGGACCTGCTGCCGGGAAACACCGCCCGCGCCGTCCTCGGCCGTGAGGCCACGCCGGAGCAGATCGCGGCCAAGGAACACCAGCTCGGTCTGGATCGTCCCATGCCGGTGCGGTTCTGGGACTGGATATCGGGCGTCGCGACCGGCGATTTCGGCCGTACCGCGCGGGGACGTTCGGTCAACGAGTTGCTGGTCGACAAGTTCCCGCCGACGCTGCTGCTCGGCGGGCTCGCCCTGGCCGTGACCGTGTTCGCGTCGCTCGCGCTCGGCGCGTGGTGGGCGACGCGGCCCGGCAGTGCCGCGACGCGCCTGTTGCAGCCCGCGACGACCACGGCGGTGGCGATTCCCGAGTTCGTGATCTCGACGGTGCTGATCCTGGTGTTCGCGCTGGCCCTCGGCTGGCTGCCCGCGGTCACCATCACCGACCGATCCGGTTTCCCGGCCGGACCCGACATGCTGGTGTTGCCGGTGCTGGCGCTGGCGCTGCCGCAGATCGGCTGGAACACCAGAGTGGTGCGGGCCGCGCTGGCCGACGCCGCCGGAGCTCCGCACGTGGAAAGCGCGGTGCTGGACGGGCTTTCCACCCGCGTCGTCCTGGCGCGGCACGTGCTGCCGTTCGCGCTGCCGACGATCGTCGCCAGCTTCGCGACCACGGTCGGGATGCTGCTGGGCGGTTCGCTGGTGGTCGAGACCATCTTCAACTATCCCGGTCTCGGCGCGGTGCTGGCCGGTTCGGTCGCCGACCGCGATACCTCGGTGGTCGCCGCGGTCGTCGCGCTGTCCGGGGTGGTCATCGTGGTCATGCTGGCCGCCGCCGACGGCATCCGCTCCTGGTCGCTGCGGGGGCGGCGATGAAGGCCGAGTTCGCCGGGTCGACTATCGGCCGTTCGAGTCCGGGGCATCCATGTCCGGGGAGGTGAGCTGATGATCGGTCTCGGTTCGATCGACATAGCGCGTCCGGTGCCGCGACGGCTCGGCTTGCTGACCGTCGCGCCAGCCGTGGCGGTCACCGTGCTTGCGCTCTTGGGGCCGACGCTCGCGCCGCATCCTGCCGAGGAGGCGATCGGAATCCCGTTCGGCGATCCCGGCGACGGCGCGCCGCTCGGCACCGACCGGCTCGGCCGCGACGTGTTCAGTCAATTGCTCTACGGCGGTTGGGGTTTGCTGCTGCTGTCGGCGGTCATCGCGGTGGCGGTGACCGGGTCGGCGTGTGTGCTCGGCGCGGTGGCTGCGCTGCGCCCACGGATCGGCGCGGTGATCGAACTCGGCACCGACTTCTTCATCCTGTTGCCCGCGGTGCTCGGCATCCTGCTCGTGCTGACCTCGTGGCCGGACGCGGGCAGCTTCGGACTGATCGTGTTGGCGCTGCTGTTCGGTGCTCCGTACTGCGCACGGATCTTCACGGCGGCAGCCGCGGGTGTCGCCGCGTCCGGATTCGTGGAAAGCGCGCAGGCCGCGGGCGAGTCGCTGCCGTATCTGGTCTTCCGGGAGGTGATCCCGAATTTGCGAGAAGTGCTGACGACCCAGCTCGGTCTGCGTTTCGTGGCGGGGGTCTATCTCGTCAGCACCGCGTCGTTCCTGCATCTGCCCACCACGCTGGGCGCGAGCAACTGGGCGGTCATGGTGCGCGACAACGCCTCCGGCATGCTGCTCAATCCCTGGGCCGTACTCGCGCCGAGCCTGGCGATCGCGATCGTCGCGGTGAGCGTGAACCTGGCGGTGTCGGCATTCGGACGAGGGGAGCGGGAATGAACGCCGTCACGACCGAAACCAGGAGTGTCGGGAACGTACGTACCGGTGCGGCGGTGCGGCGATGAGCGATCCTGTGCTGGTCGACGGCCTGACCGTGCTCGGTTCGAACGGGCAGGAGTTGGCCGGTCCCACCACTTTCCGGATACCGGCGGGCACGGTCACCGCGCTGACCGGTCCGTCGGGGTCGGGCAAGACCACCCTGATGCGGGCGCTGCTCGGGCACTTGCCGTCCGCCGCGGCGCGGGCCACGGGTTCGGCATCTGTCGCCGGGCGCGACGTGCTCACGCTGAAGCAGGACGCGCTGCAGCGTTTTCGGCGGCAGCACATCGCCTTCGTCGGGCAAGATCCCGGTTCGGCGCTGAACCCGCTGCTGCGGGTGCGCGCCTTGCTGCGCGAGGTGGCGCCGAACGCGTCCAAGGCCACGCTGACCGACGCTCTCGCGCTGGTCGGCCTGTCGCCGGAGTACCTGCACCGCCGCCCCGGCGAACTCTCCGGCGGCCAGCAGCGCCGCGTCGCCCTCGCCAGGGCGCTGGTCCGCCGGACCGGCGTGCTGGTGCTCGACGAACCGCTCGCCGGACTACACGGCGCGTTACGCACCGATATCGCCGGTCGGCTCGTCGAACTCGCCCGCGAACGATCGGCGGCGATCCTGCTCTCCGGCCACGACACCGCCCTCGTGCACTCGATCGCCGACGATGTCGTCGAACTCGGCGCGGTCCACCCGACGCTTGTGCCGGTTCGTCCGGCGCAGCCGCTTCGAAACGGAAACGGCACGCCGACAAAGACTTCCGGCGCGGTCGCCGTGGCATCGCGGCAAGCATCGGGTACCGCGCCCGCGGTACTGCTCGACGCTGCTGATCTGGACGCCCGCGATGGTGCGGGCGCGGTCGCACGCCGGGACATCACGTCGCCGGAAGATCACGTCAGCGCGGTCCCGGAGGGGCGGGTCGAGGGCACGGGGAATGGGCACCAGCCTTCGTCCGATTCCGGGTCGGATGACCAACCGGTACTCGACATCGTCTTGCGCGCACGAGGAATCAGCGCATCGGTCGATGGTAACCAGGTGCTCGCAGGCATCGATCTCGCGCTCGATGCGGGTGCGGCGCTCGCCGTGGTCGGCGCTTCCGGTGCGGGTAAGACCACGCTGGCGCGCGTAGTCGCGGGTTTGCACCACGGCGCGACCGGTTCGCTCGAACTGCGCGGCAAGCCGATCACCGTGGGCGTGGGCAGGCGGATCCGCTACGGCCCGGGTGGTATTCAGCTGGTCACGCAAAACCCTAGATCGGCACTGAACCCCCGGCGGACCGTGGCGCAAACGCTCGGCCGCCCGCTGCGCCGGATCGGGCGCGTCCCGAGACGGGACCTCCCGCGGCGCATCGCCGAACTGCTCGCTTCGGTCGAGCTGTCCGCTGATCTGGCCGCGCGCTATCCCCATGAGCTGTCCGGCGGCCAACGCCAGCGTGTCGCGCTGGCCAGGGCCCTCGCCGCCGAACCCGCCGTGCTGCTGTGCGACGAGATCACCTCCGCGCTCGACCACGCCACCGCGGCCGCGATCATGGCCCTGCTGGACCGTATTCGCGCCGAGAGCGGCACCGCCCTGCTGGTCATCACCCACGACATGGCCCTGGTCGACGAGTACTGTCCGCGACTGCTCGTCCTCGATCACGGGCGCATCGTCGAATCCGGCTACACCAGAACGGTTCTCGCCGCGCCGAGACACACCGCGACCAGCGAGCTGCTCGTCTGATCGGTGCTGCGGCGCACCCGACACGCAGTGGTCTCGATCACCGGATAGCCGCTAGCACACTTCGTCATCTGGATGATGGGAGGGGTGAAGAAGACCGGCGCCTTGGCCGCCGCCGTGGTGATCCTCGGGCTTGCCGGTTGCGGGATCGACCGCACACCGATCCCGGAGGGCATTCCGCCCGGCCCTGGCACTCCGCTGCCCGTTATCGATCTGGACGCCCCCGGACGCACCGCCCTTCAGTTGCGCGGCTGGGCCGACGAGCAGGCGGACCGGCTGGGCATCCCGTCGATCGCGCTGGAGGCGTACGGCTACGCGGCGGCCGTGATGACCAGGGCCCGTCCCGACTGCGGCATCGCATGGACGACGCTCGCAGGCATCGCCAGCGTGGAGAGCAAGCACGGCGGCCACCGGGGGTCCGCGATCGGCGACGACGGCGCGGTCCACCCGCCGATCATCGGCATCCCACTGGACGGCTCACCCGGCGTCGCCCTGATCAAGGACACCGACCGCGGCGCGCTCGACGGCGACCCCGTCCACGACCGCGCCGTCGGCCCGCTGCAGTTCATTCCGGAGACCTGGAAGCGCTGGGGCGTCGACGCCAACGGAGACGCCGTCGCCGACCCGCAGAGCATCGATGACGCGGCGCTCACCGCCGCGCGGTACCTGTGCGCCAGCGGCGGCGATCTCACCTCCGAGCACGGCTGGCAACGGGCCTTGCTCACCTACAACCAGTCGCACGGATACCTGCTCACGGTGCGCGATCGGGCCGCTGGCTACAGCGTCGGGCGCCGCGTGTGATCGGCGGCATCCGATTCGCGGTGCTCCCGCAGGCCCTCCGTGGCTACGCAAGCTTCCACCTCCGGGCCCGTCGCTCGCACCGCAGGTTCCCCGGAGTGCCGGTTACCCGCCCCGCCGCGAGGACGATAGGCTCGCAGCGCACGGCCCATCCCGTAAGACCTACCGTGTCAGCAGCCGAAGGAGTGTCGTTTTCGTGGCCATCATCGAACAGGTCGGAGCTCGCGAGATCCTGGATTCGCGCGGTAACCCCACTGTCGAGGTCGAGATCGCTCTCGACGACGGCACCCTGACCCGGGCGGCCGTGCCTTCCGGTGCGTCCACCGGCGAGCACGAGGCCGTCGAACTGCGTGACGGCGGCGAGCGCTACGGCGGCAAGGGGGTGCGCAAGGCAGTCGAGGGTGTGCTCGACGAGATCGCGCCCGCCGTCATCGGCTTGGACGCCGTCGAGCAGCGCACCGTCGACCAGGTGCTGCTGGACCTGGATGGCACCCAGGACAAGTCCCGCCTCGGCGCCAACGCCCTGCTCGGTGTCTCGCTGGCGGTGGCCCGCGCGGCGGCCGAGTCCTCGGGGCTCGAGCTGTTCCGCTACCTCGGTGGCCCGAACGCGCATGTGCTGCCCGTCCCGATGATGAACATCCTCAACGGCGGCGCGCACGCCGACACCGGCGTCGACGTCCAGGAGTTCATGGTCGCCCCGATCGGCGCGCCGACCTTCAAGGAGTCGCTGCGCTGGGGCACGGAGGTGTACCACGCGCTCAAGTCGGTATTGAAGTCCAAGGGCCTGGCCACCGGCCTCGGCGACGAGGGCGGTTTCGCGCCCGACGTGGCGGGCACCAAGGCGGCACTGGACCTGATCAGCGAGGCCATCGCCAAGACCGGTCTGAAGCTGGGCAACGACGTGGCGCTCGCGCTGGACGTCGCGGCCACCGAGTTCTACACCTCGGGCAGCGGTTACAAGTTCGAGGGCGTCGTGCGGTCGGCCGAGGAGATGGCGCAGTTCTACGCCGAGCTGCTGGCCGGTTACCCGCTGGTGTCCATCGAGGACCCGCTGTCGGAGGACGACTGGGACGGCTGGGTGACCCTGACCGACCAGATCGGCGACAAGATCCAGCTCGTCGGCGACGATCTGTTTGTCACCAACCCGGAGCGCCTGGAAGAGGGCATCGCCAAGGGCGCCGCCAACGCGCTGCTGGTGAAGGTGAACCAGATCGGCACGCTCACCGAGACCTTGGACGCGGTGGAGCTGGCGCACCGCAACGGGTACAAGACCATGATGTCGCACCGGTCCGGCGAGACCGAGGACACCACCATCGCCGACCTGGCGGTGGCGGTGGGCAGCGGCCAGATCAAGACCGGCGCCCCCGCGCGCAGCGAGCGCGTCGCCAAGTACAACCAGCTGCTGCGCATCGAGGACGCGCTCGGTGATTCGGCGCGCTACGCCGGTGACGTCGCGTTCCCGCGGTTCGCGTTCGAAAGCTGACACCGCGGTGCGAGCGACGGGCCCGGAGGAGGTAGCTTGCGTAACCACGCAGGGCCCCGGGAGCACCGCAGATTAGACGCAAAGGCATGACATGACGGAGCGACGTGCGCGTGGGACCAGTCCGGCCGGACGCGGGGACCGCCGCACGTCGCGTGCCGCTGGATCACGCCCGGCCGACTCCGCGGCCAAGCGCGGCCGCCGACGGTCGGATTCCGCCGAGAAGAAGCCGGGCCCGCGCCAGCGCGAACCGAATTCCTCCGCCGGCCGGCACGACCACACCATCCTCGGGCTGTCCACCGGCAAAGCGGTGATCCTCGCGATGGTGGTGTTCGCGCTCGCGCTCACTCTCGCCGTGCCGATGCGCACGTATTTCACCCAGCGCGCCGAGGCGGCGCAGCTGGCGCAGCAGCGCGAGGAGTTGGAGGCGGATCTGGCCCGGTTGCGCGATCGTCGTGCCCAGCAACAAGATCCGGCTTATATCCGTACCGAGGCGCGGGATCGGCTTCGTCTGGTGATGCCGGGGGAGACGCCCTACATCGTGCAGGTGCCCGGCATCGAGGCGCCCGCACCGCCGCCTGCGCCCACCAAGGCCAGGGAACCGGACCCGTGGTACACCGGATTGTGGCGCAGTATTTCCGAGCCGCCGCCGACGCCCGCGGCCACGCCGCCGCAAGCACCGGAAGGACCTAGGTGACCGCACCCACCGACCAGGATCTCGCGATCATCGCCGAGCAGCTGGGCCGTGCGCCGCGTGGCGTGCTGGCCGTCGCCTATCGCACCCCGGACGGGATCCCGGCCGTGGTGAAGACTTCGCCGCGCCTGCCGGACGGCACCCCCTTCCCGACGCTCTACTACCTGACCGATCCCCGGCTCACGGCGGAGGCGAGCAGGCAGGAATCCGCTGGCGTGATGCGCGAGATGACCGAACGGCTCGGTGCCGACGCGGAATTGGCCGCCGCCTATCGCGCCGCCCACGTGAGCTATTTGGCCGAGCGCGACGAGATCGAGTCGCTGGGCACCGATTTCACCGGCGGCGGCATGCCCGAGCGGGTCAAGTGTCTGCATGTGCTGATCGCGCACGCGCTGGCCAAGGGGCCCGGGGTGAACCCGCTCGGCGACGAGGCGGTGGCGCTGGCTGCCGAGCACGGCCTGCGGGGTACGGCGATTCCGGTCGACTGGCCGAGGTATCAGCCCGTCCGCGCGCGAGAGACTGGAGGCAGCAATGAGTGACCGGGTAGCCGCTGTGGACTGCGGCACGAACTCCATCCGACTGCTGATCGCCGACGTGCTCGGCGACGGACGCCTGGCCGACGTGCACCGGGAGATGCGCATCGTCCGGCTCGGTCAAGGTGTCGACGCCACCGGCTCGCTCGCCCCGGAGGCGATCGAACGCACCCGCGCCGCGCTGGCCGATTACGTGGCGCTGATGCGCGAGGCGGGCGTCAGCCGTGTGCGCATGGTGGCGACCTCCGCCACCAGGGACGCCGCCAACCGGGAAGACTTCTTCGCCATGGCACGCGCCGAACTCGGCACCGTAGTGGCGGGCGCCGAAGCCGAGGTGATCACCGGCGACGAAGAGGCGCGCCTGTCGTTCGGCGGCGCGATCGGCGAGTTGTCCAGCGCGGCAGGGCCTTTCGTGGTGGTAGATCTGGGCGGCGGATCGACCGAGCTGGTGTTCGGGGACAGCGCGGGGGTGCGCGCCGCCTACTCCGCGGATATCGGCTGCGTCCGGATCACCGAGCGCTGCCTGGCGGGCAATCCGCCGACCGCCGAACAGATCGCGGCTGCCCGCACCTTCGCCGCCGAACGGCTCGGGGAGGCGTTCACCCATGTCCCCGTGGAAGGGGCGCACACCTGGGTCGGCGTGGCCGGAACCATGACCACCCTCGCGGCGGTAGCGCTCGACCTCCCGGAATACGACTCGGAGAAGGTCCACCTGACCCGGCTCAGCCTGGGCCAGGTGCACGACGTCTGCGCCAGGCTGATCGCCATGGACCACGATCAACGTGCCGCGCTCGGCCCGATGCACCCGGGCCGGGTCGATGTGATCGGCGGCGGCGCGGTCATCACCGAGGTACTGGCGGAGGAATTGTCCCGCCGCGCGGGCATTTCCGAGCTGGTGGTCAGCGAACACGACATTCTCGACGGCATTGCCCTGTCGATCGCCTGACGACTCGTCGGATGTGCGGGCGGCCCTATACCGAACCCACTTCGGCGCGAGCCGCGGCGCGACGCGCCTTGCCGACGGCGATGTCGGCGAGCCTGGACAGCGATTCCTTGTTGCGCGGCACCAGCAGTAGTTCCTGGACCATGGTGGGTATCAGGGCGCCCACCCCGTTTTTCGAGTGCTCGTACATGCGGATCTCGGTTTCGCTGAGCGGAGTCTCGACGAGTTCCAGGCGGATCCACGCGGAGCCGAGCGGCCGAAGCTTTGCCTCCAGTTCGATCATGTGCGGCGGATCCACCGACACCACCTGGGTGATGTCGTCCACGGTGAACGGCCATACGCCGGCGCTGTAGTGCAGTTGGGCGCCGATGGCGGGCCAGTCGTCGTCGACGTCGCGGATGTGCGTCGCGCCGACCACCCACGCCGAGAACAGCCAGCCGTCGGCCAGGACGTCGAAGACCTGCTCGGGTGTGGTCGGCACGGTCATTTCCACGTGAACCATCAGCACAATGCTTTCTGGGTGCGGGTCGGGGGGATCACGCTGGTTTGCCTGCTGGTAACGGGGTGCCCCACCGTGCGGGGAGCAAACCACTACCCGGGCGGCGAACCCAATTTGTTCCTGAACAGAACAAACGAATCTCTCCGGATCGCTCGCTCACATGTGATGGTCTGAAGATGGTTGAAGCGGCAACATCGCACGAATCAGGAGCGACCCGGACCCTGTTCGGCCACCCGATCGGGCTGGCCAACCTGTTCGGTGTCGAGCTCTGGGAGCGTTTCTCGTTCTACGGGATGGTCACCATCCTGGGGTACTACCTGTACTACTCGGCCACCGACGGTGGCCTGGGACTGGCCAAGGACACCGCCATCGGCATCGTCGGCGCCTACGGCGGCCTGGTCTATCTGTCCACCGTGCTCGGCGGGTGGATCGCCGACCGGCTGCTCGGCATGGAGCGGACCCTGTTCTACGGCGGCGTCGTGGTCATGGCCGGGCACATCGCACTCGCCGTGCTGCCGGGATTGTCCGGTGTGGGGGTCGGTCTGCTGCTGGTCGCGCTCGGCAGCGGCGGGCTGAAGGCCAACGCCTCGTCGCTGCTCGGCACCCTCTATCCGAAGGGTGACGCGCGCGCCGCGGGCGGCTTCACACTGTTCTATCTGGGCATCAATCTCGGTGCGTTCAGCGGCCCGCTGCTCACCGGTTTGCTGCAAACCCACCTCGGCTTCCACTACGGCTTCGGCGTGGCGGCGATCGGTATGGCGTTCGGCCTCACCCAGTACATGGCGTTCCGCCGCAACCTCGGCACGCACGGTCGTGAGGTACCCAACCCGCTCCCGCACAATGCCATCCGGCCGCTGGTCGCCGCGCTGGCCGGAGCCGTGCTGCTCGTCGTGGTCGTGTGGGTGACCGGCCTGGTCACGTTGGACAACCTGCCCGAAGTGACGACCGGGGTCATTGTCGCCGCTTCGGTCGCGTACTTCGCCGTGTTGCTCACCAGCGCCAAGGTCACCCCATTCGAGCGCAGCCGGGTGCGCGCGTTCCTCCCGTTGTTCATCGCCAACGCCGTGTTCTTTTCGCTGTTCAAGCAGATCTTCACGGTGCTGGCGGTCTACTCCGACGAACGGATGAACTGGAGCGTCTTCGGCTGGACCGCGCCGTCGAGCTGGATCGGTTCGGTCCAGCCGGTGTGGGTCATCCTGCTCTCGCCGCTGTTCGCGCTGCTGTGGACCAAGCTCGGGCAGCGCGCTCCGAGTACGCCGCGGAAATTCGCGCTCGGCGTGATCGGCATGGGGATTGCATTCTGGTTGTTCGTGCCCATGTCGGGCACTCCCGGGCGCGCTGTGCCCGCACTGCTCGTGCTGGCGATCATGGCCGTATTCGCGATCGCCGAACTGCTGCTCTCACCGGTGGGTCTTGCGGTTACCACCCAGCTGGCACCGGAAGCTTTCCGAGCCCAGATGATGGCGCTGTATTTTTTCTCCATTGGCATTGGAACGTCGATGTCGGGTACTTTGGCTCGGTTCTATGACCCCGGTCACGAGTTCGCCTACTTCGGTATCACCGGGACGGCCGTGGTGTGTGCGGGACTGATCGTCGCCGCTGTCGCACCGCGGATCAGCAAGTTCATGGCTGGCGTGCATTGACGCGCCGCCGGGGTACAGAACAGATGCACACCAGCGCTGATGAAGGAGAATCCGTGACGAACCCCAGGCCACAAGCCGAGACGGCGGGTGATGTCTCGTCTCGTGGGAGCGGCTTGTTCCGCACCAAGTCGGTCGAGCAGTCGATCCGGGACACCGACGAGCCCGACTCGAAACTCCGCAAGGACCTGACCGCCTGGGACCTCACCATCTTCGGTGTCGCCGTGGTGGTCGGCGCGGGCATCTTCACGCTCACCGCCCGCACCGCGGGCAATGTCGCGGGTCCCTCCGTGTCGCTCGCCTTCGTCTTCGCCGCGATCGCCTGCGGCTTGACCGCGCTGTGCTATGCCGAGTTCGCGTCGACCGTTCCCGTGGCGGGCAGCGCGTACACCTACTCCTACGCCACTTTCGGTGAACTCGTCGCCTGGATCATCGGCTGGGACCTGATCCTGGAATTCGCGCTCGCCGCGGCGGTAGTGGCGAAGGGCTGGTCGCAGTATCTCGGCGAGGTGCTCGGCGGCGGCATTTCGCCGATCGCGCACTTCGGCTCGGTGACCTTCGACTGGGGCGCGGTACTGCTCATCGCGGTGCTGGGCGTGCTGCTCGCGACGGGCACCAAGTTGTCCTCCCGGGTGTCGGCGCTGGCGGTGGCCATCAAGCTGGGCGTGATCGCGGTCGTGCTGGTTGTCGGCGTCACCTACTTCAAGTCCTCGAACCTCTCGCCGTACATCCCGCCGTCCCAGCCGGGCGAGCGAGGCGAGGGCCTGCGGCAGTCGCTGTTCTCCTATCTGACCGGCGCCGGGCACAGCAACTTCGGCTGGTACGGCCTGCTCGCGGCGGCCAGCCTGGTGTTCTTCGCGTTCATCGGCTTCGACGTCGTCGCCACGGCGGCCGAGGAGACCAGGAACCCGCAGCGTGCGGTGCCGCGCGGCATCCTCGGCTCGCTGCTCATCGTCACCGTCCTGTACGTGGCGGTGTCGATCGTGCTCACCGGCATGGTGTCGTACACCGAATTGTCCGGCGGCGACGCCACGTTGGCGACGGCCTTCGCGATCCATGGCGCGACCTGGGCGAAGAACATCATCTCGATCGGTGCGCTGGCCGGGCTCACGACCGTCGTGATGGTGATGTACCTCGGGCAGACCCGGGTGCTGTTCGCGATGGCCCGCGACGGCCTGGTGCCGCGCAAGCTCGCGCACACCGGCAAGCACGGCACGCCGGTCCGCGTCACCGGGCTCGTCGGCGTGACGTGCGCGCTGCTGGCCGGGTTCGTGGACTTCGGCACGCTGGAGGAGATGGTCAACATCGGGACGCTCTTCGCGTTCGTGCTGGTCTCGGTGGGTGTGCTCATCCTGCGCCGCACCCGCCCCGATTTGCCGCGCGGCTTCCGCGTCCCACTGGTTCCGCTGGTTCCCGTCCTCGCGATGCTGTCGTGCCTGTGGCTGATGCTCAATCTGTCGGTGGAGACCTGGTTGCGGTTCCTGGCGTGGATGGTGATCGGCTTCGTCATCTACTTCGGCTACTCCCGGCGCCACTCGCTGCTCGGAAGAGCTTCCGCTGGGTGAGGGCGCCGCTGGGCGAAGTTCGTCGGTAGCTCCGCGCTGGGCGGGGTGGAGGCTGAGGCAGCCGCAAGGCGGTGCGGCTCGGCGACGTTCGTCCGCGCGGCCGGGCCGAGGCTGAGGCAGCCGTGGGCAGGTGCCGCTGGGCGACGTTCGTCCGCGGCCGAGCGGAGGCTGAGGCAATCGAATGAAAGGCGCAGCGGGAGGGTCCGTCCGCAGCATGTGCCGGGTCGAGCCGAGGCCGAGGTAGCCGAGTGAAAGCGCAGCAGGAGGAAGTTCGTCCGTGGCCCGCGCCGAGCCGAGCCGAGGCCGAGGTAGCTGAATGAAAGCGCAGCAGGAGGGAGTTCGTCCGTGGCCCGCGCCGAGCCGAGCGGAGGCGAGGTTGCCGCGTTAGTTGCAAGCCCCGTTCGGCTCGTCGGGTACCGGCGGATAGCCTGGCGCGGTGTCGCAGCGTGAGTTGGTTGTTCTCGGGACCGCTAGCCAGGTGCCGACGAAACAGCGGAACCACAACGGGTATCTCCTCCGGTGGGATGACGAGGCGATCCTCTTCGACCCGGGCGAGGGGACCCAGCGCCAGATGACGTATGCCGGCGTCTCCGTCACCGGGCTGACGCGGATCGCCATCACCCATTTCCACGGCGACCACAGTCTCGGGCTGGCCGGAGTGGTGCAGCGGATCAATCTCGACCGGGTGCCGCATCCGGTCGACGTGTGGTTCCCGGCGTCGGGGGCCGCGTATTACGACCGCCTGGTCAACGCGACCTCCTACTATCACCGCGCCGAGCTCCGGCCGCGCCCGGTCGTCGGCCCCGGCATCGTGGAGGTACCCGGAGCGCCGTTCACGGTGACCGCGGTCCAGCTCTCGCACCCGGTCGACACCTTCGGCTACCGGCTCAGCGAGCCGCCCGGCCGGCGCATCCTGCCCGACCGGCTGCACGCCCTCGGGCTGCGCGGTCCGATCATCTCCGAACTCCAACAGCACGGCAGCGTCGAGTTCGCCGGGCGCACCGTCACTCTGGGCGAGATCAGCGAGCCACGGCCCGGCCAGAGCTTCGCCTTCGTCATGGACACCCGGCTGTGCCGCGGCGTCCAGGAACTCGCCGCCGACGTCGACATGCTCGTCATCGAGGCCACCTTCCTGGACGCCGACGAGCATCTGGCCACCGAATACGGCCACCTCACCGCGGGCCAGGCGGCCCGAGCCGCGGCCGACGCCGGTGTCCGCACCCTGGTTCTCACCCACTTCTCCCAGCGCTACCGCGATCTGGACGAGCACCTCGCCGAAGCGTCGAAGTACTTCACCGGCGAGATCCACATCGCCACCGACCTCGCCCGAATTCCACTGCCGCCCCGTCGCTGACACGCCGAGAGCCGACACGCCGAAATTCCTCGCGCCAGTCCGGTCGTGGACGCTAACACCAGCCCGCCGCCGCCGATCTAGTTCTCTGGGACGCCTGCCACCACCGCGCCGAAACACCCGTCGCTACCGCCTGGTCGCACCACGCACCACCCACCGGTCCGGCAACGGCCGACGCCCCACCACCCCGACGAATTGTCGGAATTCCGGTACACCCGTACGACTCGGTAGGCTGTCCCGGACGCCCCCATAGCCCAATTGGCAGAGGCAGCGGACTTAAAATCCGCCCAGTGTCGGTTCGAGTCCGACTGGGGGCACGAGGCGGCTCCTGCGTGCACCCGTTGGCGGCGGAATCTTCGACCGTTGCACATGGCTTCCGCCACCTCTCGCGGCGGGCTGGTCGTCAGTCCTCGATCGACCACCGGTGGTAGGCGCGGCGGAGCGAGCGGGCATCGGAATAGCCGAGTTGGCGGGCCATGTCGTTCGGGTTCTGTGGGTGCCGGGGGGACTGGGTCTCCAGTTCCTTGCGACGAGCACGGTCGAGTTCGCGACGCCAGGTGGATCCTTCCTCTGCGAGCCTTCGCTGCAAGCTGCGCCGACTTACGGCCAGATATCGCGGTACCGCTTGCCGAGAAGGCCGCGATGTGCGCAAGAGGCCGTGTCAGCAAGGATACGGAGGTGTTGTTCGATGTCGCGGTTGCGCGCTGCCACGCTGAAACCGGCAACTTACGCGAAGCCCGCGCCGCGCTGGCTCGAGCCGAGCAATGGATCGATAGTGCGGTAACCGACCGGCCGCGATGGGCGGCATTATTTTGCCCTACTCAGGCGTCTGCGGCTCATCACACAGCGAAAGCTCTTCGGGCCCTGGGTGACCCGGTCGAGGCGGAGCGCTATCTGTATTTCAGTCATCAAGTTTGGGATGCACAGACACATACTAGGATTCGCGCTATCAGCGCAGCCGAGGTCGGCCTGCTGCGCTGGCGCAACGGTGACTATGTCGGCGCGGCGAATATGTGGCGGTCAGCCGCGCCAATCCTATCGACAGTGTCCTCGGATCGGGCCGCCAAACAGCTGGCCAAAATCCGCCGCCACGCACCGGAACTGGTGGGCGGCGCAGTCACGTGAAGCCTGGACGCCTTGCCGATTGTGTATGTCTGGGGTGCTACTCGGGCAATCCGAGTCCACGGGCCAGCATCGGCCAGGACTGATGGAACGCGTCCTGCCAGTAGCCCCAGGAATGGGTGCCGATGGGCTGGAAATCGAAGGTGGCCGGGATACCCAGCTCGTTCAGCCGGGTCTGCAGATTGCGCGTGCACCAATTGGTGGCGGCCTCGATGACTCCGCCGATCACGAGCTGGTTGGCCAGACCGTATGGCGTCTTGTTCAGGGTGAACCGACTGTTCATCGTGTCGTGCGGGCCCGGTAAGCCGCTGCCGGTCGACATGAAAATACTCGTCCCGCGCAGAGCTTCCGCGTTGAGCACCGGATCGTTGGCCGCCCACGCCGGATCGTCGTCCTCGCCGTACATGTTCCGGACATCCCCGCCGCCCCACGTCTCGACGACCAGCTTGACGAACTGCTTGCCGATCGGATCGGAGATCTGCGCGCAACCGCTGTAGCCCGCGGCGGCTGTGTAGAGCCCCGGCTCGGCTTCCACCATCTGCAGGATGGCGGTGGCGGTCATCGAATTCGCCGAGATGGCATTGACGCCATTCGTGCCCAGCGCCTTGTCGATCAACGGTGGCAGTTCCTCGGTGAAGAACGTGCGCCATTTGTTGTTGCCGAGTACCGGATCCGGCTGCTTCCAATCGGCGTAATACGCGAAGGGGCCACCGACCGGCATCACTATGTTCACATCTTTGGTGGCAAGGAAATCGCCCACGTTGGTGTTGCCCCACCATGTCGCCAGATCGACGCCACCACCAGCACCGTTGACGAGGTAGAGCACCGGCCGGGGCTGCGAAGCGTCCTTGGGACGCTGCACCTTGACTGCGATGTTCGTCTCCATCGCCGCGGAGTAGACCTCCAGCGACAGATTGCGGCCGTTGATGGTTCCGGAGACGATCTTCGAGCCGTCAGCGGCAACGGGGGACGCCAGCAGCGCCTTGGATGCGATGATCGGGTCGGTTTCATCGGCTACCGCGTTGCCGCTGCCCAATGCCGTGCTCAACACGGCCGAGACCACCCCCGCAAGCGCAAGTGTCTTAACGCGTCGAATCGACTTACGTGTCAATTCCGGATCCCTTCGTCACTCGGCTTGCCGTCGACACCTCGTCGCAGTGCATCGACGGAGCGCACGGTGACGTTACCGGACAGCAAGGGCGGCAACCACATTGCTTCGCAATCCGACACCGGCGGGTGATCGCTCGGCTCAGCGGGAAAGGCCGTGGGCGCGGGCGATGATGCGTTCCATGACCGTGCGGGGGAGGAGGCGGCGGACGGTGAACAACACGGGGGCGTTGCTGCCTACGGCGTAGAGCGGGCGGGGGCGGTCGGCTTCGATTGCATTGACGATGGTGGTGGCAACCTTTTCCGGCGTAATGCCTTTCGCTTGCTTTTCGTCGAGTTTCGCCATGAAGGTGGTGAAGTCGGCGGTGTGGGCGGAGCCTTCGGTGAGGTATTTCGTGCGTCGCTCGCGGAGGCCGGTATCGATCTGGCCGGGCTCGACGGCCGTGATCCAGACGCCAAAGGGGGATTCCTCGAAGCGTGCGGCGACCGCGAAGCCGCGCAATGCCGCCTTGGTGGCGACGTAGGAGGAGCGGTAGGGCATCGGGAAGCTTGCGAGCATCGAGCCGACCATCACCACGCGGCCGAACTTGCGCTCCCGCATGCCGGGTAGCAGCGCCTTGGTCAGGCTGACCGGGCCGAGCACGTTCAACTGGAACAGTCGCTCGACCGCGTCGCCGGGCAGTTCGGCCAGCGGCCCCGCCTGGCTTTCGCCCGCGTTGTTGACCAGGACGTCGACCTGACCGAGGCCAGCGACGAACGCTTCTATCGATGCCTTGTCGGTCAGGTCGAGTGCCCGATACTCGACGCCCGTCACCATGGCGTCGGCGCCGATGGTGCCGGGATTGCGGCTGGTTCCGATCACGTGATAACCCCGGTCGGCAAGCGCGGCGGCCGTAGCCTTGCCGATTCCGGACGAAGCACCGGTAACCACGGCGACACGAGACATGAGGGGCAGCTCCTTTCGACACCAACGCGCTGACGATATCGTCAACTTCCCGATGCGCGCTACTGGACAGGGCGATGTTCCGAGAAAAGGAGTACGGAAACCTAGGGAAAGGGCACCATATTCGCGCGATTCCCCGGCTGATCCGTGGTAGTGCTACGCCGCTCAGTGTTATGGAATCGCCGGTAGCCTGGCAGCCATGATTACGCTCAAAAAAGAAGATGGCGCCGCGGATCTGGCGGGTATCACCAAGCTGAGTGTGGGGGTGAGCTGGGATCCGTCGAGCGGCACCAGCGGCGGGGCGCTCGGCTGGGCGCGTCGCAAGCGCGGGGTGGACCTGGACCTGATCGCGATTCTCATGCAGGGCAGCGAGCCGGTGCGTTTCGCCGGACTCGACTCGTTGGACCCGTTGGGCAACGGCTCCGTTGTGCACACCGGCGACGAGCAGACCGGTGCCGCTTCCGGGGACGACGAGACGGTGCACGTCACTTTCGCGGATGTGCCGGGCGCGATCGACGCCATCATCTTCGTCGCGGCTGCCTTCAAGAAGGGCAGTTCGTTCGAGAAGGCGAACAACATTTCGTTCAAGGTCTACGACTCGACCGGTGGCAGCAGCCAGCAGGTCGCCGACATCTGGCCGTCGCTGCTCGGCAACGACAACGCCAACGCGGTCGCCCGGGCGTTCCGTTCCGGCGACGCGTGGCAGCTGGAGGTGCTGAACCGCAAGGGCAAGATCAAGCAAGGCGACAAGCAGGCGCTGCTCCGCTTCGCTATGCAGTAGCGGCACCGGCGCCCAATCGCCGCATTGGTGTTATCTCCGCGAATTCCCTGACGCGATGGTGTCCCTGAGCGCGACAGTGCAGGCTCGGCAAGCCGGTGCGCGTGGGAAACACGAGGACAACACGTGGTGGCGGATCGGCGATGCGGTATTGAACACTCCATGGCGCGTTCGGGGGGCTGGACGCGTGGTCGGGTCGGCGCTGAGTCCGCTGCCCATCGGCGCCGTCGGGCATCTGAGCTGGGCAGAAGCACAGTGCCGTTCGCGTGAGATATCCACCGGCGCAGCCGAAATCATTCACTGGCGGGAAGCTCGGGCGGATGTCCGCGTCGCACGGATGCGGTTAGGGTTGGCCGGCGCGGTGCAGCCCGAGACGTCGCCGCGCCAGCGCCGGGACGCCGAGGAGAATGTGGTGGTAATCGTTACCGTCCGTGAGGAACAGGCGATCCGTCAGATGACGGAGCGGCTGGTCGAGAACTACACCGAGACGTATTCTCCGGAGCATATCGAGAGCGCCGTCGGTGCGGCGAGGCGCAAGTTCGAGGGTCGCCCGGTGCGGCAGTTCGTTCCGATCCTCATCGAGCGGCTGGTGCGACGCGAGCTGGAGAAGGTCGTCGAGGAAGCCGAAGCCGCCGCCGTGGCACTGGAAAAGGCGGCGCAGCCGACCGAGGCGAAGACATTCGCGCTGCCGGACCTGCGTCGACTATGGTCGGCGAACAAGCGAGCGACACTCGGTGTCGCGGCGGCAGTTGTCGTACTCGTGCTGGCGGTCGTTCTCGTTGTACGCGAACCGGTTTCGCAGCCTCCCGTCGCAGCGCCCGCCCCGGCCGCTGCGCCCACTGTGGTGCGTGGCGTCGTCGGTTCGGAGAAGATGGCGTTCTTCCAGGACCCGAAGGTGATCGATGCGCTGGCCCGCAACGGCGTCCGCGTCGAGGTCGAGCCCGCCGGATCGCGCCAGATCGCCACGTCCATCGACCTCTCGAAATACGATTTCGCGTTCCCGTCCAGTGAACAGGCGGCCGAGCGAATTCAGCGGCAGAACAACGTGTCCGCCAAATACACCCCGTTCTCCTCGCCGATGGCGATCGCGACGTTCACGCCGATCGCGGATCTGCTGGCCAAGGCGGGCGCGGTGCGGCCGGGACCGGTGTCCACCCTCGACCTGCGCCGCTACCTCGATCTGGTCCGAACCGGCAAGCGCTGGGACGAGCTGCCCGACAACACCGCCTACCCGGTGCGCAAGAACATCCTGATCTCCACCACCGACCCGCGTAGCTCGAACTCCGCCGCCATGTATCTGGCCGCGGCGAGCTATGTCGCCAATGGCAACACGATCGTGCAGGGCCAGGCCGCCGAGCAGACCGTCCTGCCCGCACTGGCACGGCTTTTCGTCGGCCAGGGCTACACCGAGAACACCACCGAGGGACCGTTCAACAACTATCTCGCCACGGGTATGGGCCCGACACCGCTGGTCTGGATCTACGAGGCGCAGTACGTCGAGGCCACCGTGCGCGGGCAGGTCAAGCCGGAAATGACGCTGCTGTACCCGTCTCCGACGGTGCTGTCCCGGCACACGCTGGTGCCGTTCGGTGCGACCGGTGACCGCTTGGGTCGCCTGTTGTCCACCGATCCGGAGTTGCAGCGGCTTGCCGCCGAGCACGGCTTCCGCGCCAACGACGCCGCCCAGTTCGCGAAGGTCACCGCGGAGCGCAACGTTCCGGTGCCGACGGACCTGATCGATGTGGTCGCCACCCCGACCTACGACACGCTCGAGCATCTGCTCGACGGAGTCACGCAGTCCTACAACTGAATTCCGCGTCCGCGTTTCGGCCGGGGCGATCCGGGCACCCTCCTCGTATCAGGTGCCGGATCGACGGTAGGTATCGCGGGCGTGAGGAAGCAGCAATGACAGCGGATGACGAGCCGTGGGAGATTCCCCCGCTCGATGACGCTCCGGATATCGCGCGCGACCCTGCACCGCAATCCGGGGCGGCATTGGCCGACACCAAGAACTGGCCAGGATACGGGCTATTACTGGTCGCGGCGGTGGTCGCGATCGGCGCCGCGGCGCTCGCGGGGTGGGGGTCCGACCGCGGCGCGACCATGGCGACGATCGTCGCCGCTGTCTTCCTGGTGGTAGGCGTGACCCTTGTTGTGCTGGAACGAGTGCGTGCACGCAGCCGACGAAACGCTGAGCACACCATAGTGCGCTCTGGGCGCTGACAATCGATCTCGCGCCGCGCCGTTTTCCGGCCGCGTGCGCCGCGATGCCGTCCAGCACGCCAACCGCTACCGGGTGCCGTGACCCTCGCAGGCCGTGAGCGCGGTGTTCTTGGTGGCGTTGAACCGGTCGATCGCCGCGTTCAGGGTGTCGGTGTCCGCGCGACGGTCCAGCGTGTCGGCCAGGGCGATGGTGTTGTCGTGGTATGCGCGCAGCGGGTCGGCGACCGCGGACGGCACCTCTCTGGTGACCTCCTGATCCACCGAGCGCGCATTGTCGCGCAGTGTCGTGACGGCGTGGTCGGCTTTGCCGTTCGTGTCGGGGTCGTTGCGGCCTTTGGCGTTGCTGGCGTCGATGTAGTCGTTGAACGCGCGCACCGAGCTGCCGTTCGCGGTGAGGAAGGCGTCACAAGCCGAGTCCGTCGCGCGCTCGGCGGCCGCGGCCCGCGACGACGACGCCGCGGCCACCGAAGAGGTGACCTCCGAGACGTACGCGGTCAGATCGGTCTCGTTGACCTGCGCGGTACCGGAAACCTGCTGTGCGCAGGCACCGATGATCAACACGCCCGCCGCGGTGACCATCGCGGCGGCCATCAGGCCCGCACGTTCCAGTCGTCGCATAGTCGGTCCCACACTCCCCTCGGCACGTCCGGCTGGGACAAGAGGAACGGAGCCGGACAGTCCGACGGTACTTGCCGCGCATGAGCGTCGCGCGGCCGCGCCGATATCGATGGTCAACCGATATCGGCGCGGCGCTCATTCAGTTCTGGCCGAGCATGGTGCGCATCTGGTCGATCTCCGCCTTTTGCGCCGAGATGATCGCGCGAGCGAGCGCTTGCGCGTCCGAGTTCATGCCGTCGGCGAGTTCGGTCTCGGCCATCGCGATGGCGCCCGTGTGGTGCTCGATCATCATGGTCATCCACTGGCGGTCGAAATCCGGGCCGGATGCCGCTTGCAAGGCCGCCAGCTGTTCGGCGGACATCAGGCCGGGCATGGGTGTGCTCGGCATATCGTGGCCCTGGTGTTCCTCGCCCATGGTGGGGGCGGGCTGGCCGAAGCTTTGCAGCAGAGCGGTGATCTGCTGCATCTCGGGCGCTTGTGCTTGCTCGATCGATGCGGCGAGCGCGCGCAATTGCTGATTGTCGGTGTGGCCGGGCACCAGCCGGGCCATTTCGACGGCCTGCGCATGATGCGGGTACATCATCTGCAGAAACGTCACGTCGGCATCGTTGTGCTCAGCGCGCGCCGGCGCGCTCGTGTTCGCGGTTGTCGAGGTGCCGTGCTCTGTGGTGTGCCCGGTATCGGCGTCGCCGCATCCGGCGAGGCTCAGCGCGGCAGCCGTGGCGACGGCGATGGCCAGGCGGTTCGGGGTGATGAACATGAATGTGCTCCTTGGGAAATGGGGAGTCCTATGGCGGAGTGGACAACGCCGCGACCGTGGTTCGGACACACGGACGCGGCGGACCTGTCAGATCCGCAGAATCGCCAGTTCGGCCAAGGTGAGCACGGTCCACGGGGGTGGTCGTTCCCGCCGCGGACGCCAGTGCCGCGACAGCGCCACGCCACTGTGTGCGCGATCGGCCGCCATTCGGTAGAGCAGCACCAACCCGGCCAGTGCCGCGAGGACGACCAGGATGAACACGCAACTGTGGATCCCGCTGTGCGCGCTGCCGCACCCACCCCCGGCGCAATCGGGTTCCGGCACCCCGCTCGCCGCGAAGACCGCTGTGACAGCCCGCGCGGCATGCGTCCCCGGGGGCGAGCTCTCGGCGTCCTCGATGGTTTGTCCGGGACCGCCCGCCACCCTTGTGACGAGCTCGCCCGCCGATCGGACGGATCCGCCGTTGCCGGATCGTGCCCCTTCGTCCGCCCGGTGCAGGTCGTGGCCGGGCACAGTGCCGTTATCGCTTGGTCGTCCCCAGACGAGTTCGGTGCGAATCCGTACGTCCGACTCGATCCGATGATGTGGTCGAGTCTCGTCCGAACCGAGCGGAGCGCCGTCGTGGTTCGGCAGTGTCCAGACGGGCTCGGCGCGAGTCCGGCCGTTATCCAGGTTGTTTCGATGGTATGGCCGAGGCTCGTCGGTTCGGTGCTGCAGTCGAGTCTTGTCGCCGGTCACGGCGCGGGCGATATCCACCGTGGCGGTAACGGCCGCACTGAATCTCGCGGCCGTAGCCCGCACGGGATCGGGCACGGGGTCCGATATCCCGGGGCGCGCCGGGTTCGTGCCGTGCACTGCGGTGGCATGGCCGGAGACCGCGAAGACGGCCGAGTGCATGGCGACGATCCCGGCGAGCAACGCAAGCACACCGAGCGGCCGGGCGAACCCGGCGGCGCGGAACATGCGGCATTGGACCACGAGCGCCGAGTCTAGTGGCCCTCGATCCGTCCCGCCCACATACCCCTTGGGTGTACCGGTATCGGTCTACGGGCTGGCGATGTCCACGACCAGCCTGGTCGGATTGGACAGCGTGGTGACGCTGAACGCGGGCCGGTCGGCTCGCACGCCGATGAACGACTGAGCGGCGCCTTCGAACACTGTGGACCGGTAGACACCCGCGACGCCTGGCACAGCCGGGTCGACGGCGGGGTCGGGGCCCGCGTACGGCGTCACGCCACTGTCGAAGGGGTAGGCCGAGCCGAGGATGCGCACCTCGAGAATCGACTGGCCCGCCACGTCGACTTGTCTGCCACTGCCGTCCTGCACGGCCTGGTCGGTGTATCGGACGAGCCAGCCGGGTGCGCCGACCCCGCCGAGTTCGTAGACCACGCGATCGACGCCGGGTTGGCGGCCGAGGCGGATGTCGGTGACCGTCAGCGCGGCGTCGCCGGAAGCCGTGCCCTGCTTGGGTGTGGCGTCCTGCGGCGCAGCGGGCGGACCGGCGGGCGGCGTCGCGGCCTGCGTGCCGGTGACCGATGCGACCGGTAGTCCCGGGGTCGATTCGCCATCACCGCAGCCCCCGAGCAGTACCGTCGCGACCGCGACCGTCAGCACCATCCAGTTGCGCATGGAGCCGATGCTACTCAGGGGGCGGCGCAGGATGGCGTAATCAGAGCTTGTCGTTGTTGATTCGCCGTCGGGTGGCTGTGGGACGAACTTCGCCATGATCGAATGGCGTCGGCGAGACAATTGGGCTCAGCAGGAAATACTGCCCGATCGCTACTTCCTGTTCTCCGGCGGCGCACCGGGTCTGTCCAGCGTGACGCGTCCGCCGGTGTCAAGTCGGGTGACAGGTGCGACGGCCGGGTGGACTCGATCGTGCCCGGGTTTCCGCTGTGCCGCGTTGGCCCGGTAGTTCGATTGGCGAGCAGCATCTTTCGCCGATTTTGCCGGGTTCTCGGTACAGCAGCGGATTCCGCGCATCGGGCGATACGCCGAGAAGCGACCGACCCGATTGGGCGGCGTGGGTCGACGGCGCAGCCGATCTCGCGTACCGCGCGTTCCACCCTCGATGGCGCGATTTCGTAACCGCTCGAGTCGGGTCGGCAATTGCGCCGTCGACACCGTGCACTCACTTGCCGATGCGCAGTCGTGTGTTCTCTCCGTCTCCCGAATTCGGTTGGTCCACGAGATCGGCACGCAGCGGCCGCACGGTTTCTCGGCTCCGCGTCGAATCACTATGTGCCGGTGTGTCGCACAGCGCGGATCGTGGCGCCGGAAACGCGATGAGGCCGATTGGACGGGGTGGGCGCGACCATTCGGCAACGATCTAGCACACTTGAGGCGTGGGACATGTCGAGGACGTACTGAGCCGATTGCGGCGGTATCCGGACGTGGAGGCGCTGAACCTCTACGCCGTGGATGCCGCTGATCGGCTGATCCTCGACGTCGCCGCCGATGCCCTGGCGACCGCCGATAGCGGCAAGGTAGCCGTTATCGGTGACAGTTACGGCGCGCTGACCCTCGGCGCCATCGCCGGGCATGATGTGAACGGCGTGCGGGTGCACCAGGATCTGCTCACCGGGGAACTCGCCCTTGCCAACAACGCCCGCGCGCTCGGCCTATCGGACCGCTACACCACACATCCCCTCGGCGCCGAGTTGCTGGGTGATGCCCGAGTGGTGTTGCTCCGCTTGCCGCGAGTGTTGGCCGGGCTGGCCGAAATCGCCGACGCCATCGCCCGATACGCCGATCCGGACGTCGAGGTGTTCGCGGGCGGCCGGGACAAGTATCTGACCAAGTCGATGAACGACGTTCTGGCCCAGTCGTTCTCCGAAGTGCGCGCCAGCCGCGGCAAGCAGAAGTCGCGCACCCTCCTGGTGGCCGGGGCCAAACCGGTGGGTGTCCCGCCGTTCCCGGTGCGCGAACGGCTCGACGAATTGGGTCTCGAGGTGGTCGCGCACGGTGCCGCCTTCTCCGGCGCCCGCCTCGACATCGGAACCAGATTCCTGCTCGAACATCTGAAATTGATGAAGCCGGACGCCCGCGACGCGATCGACCTCGGCTGCGGCACCGGCATCTTGGCCGTGGCGCTGGCCACGGCGCGGCCGGGGATCACGGTGGTCGCCACCGATCAATCCGCCGCCGCGGTCGCGTCGGCGCGGGCCACCGCCGCTGCGAACGGTGTCGCCGACCGCGTGTGCGTCGCACGCGACGACGCGATGTCGTCGGCCGCGGACAACAGCGCCGATCTGGTGCTGTGCAATCCGCCGTTCCACGTCGGCGCGGCGGTGCACACCGGATCGGCGATCAAGATGTTCGCAGAGACCGGGCGGGTGCTGCGCCCGGGCGGCGAACTGTGGACCGTGTACAACTCGCACCTCAACTATCGCGCCGTGGTCGAACGTATGGTGGGCCGGACCGAGGTGGTCGGCCGCAACCGGAAATTCACGGTGACTCGGTCCGTGCGTGGCCTGCACGACCCGCGGCAGCGGTAGAGTCCGAATTGTCTGGCTCAGTGAGTTTCCCAGGGAACTCGCCGCGGACGACAAACGTTGGATAAAACAGTTGGATATCGAGGAAATCACCTCGATGAACAGCGGCAACGACTCCAGAAAGGGAAGCCGTGCGTACCACGAGCAATCCGGTTTTCAGGAACCTGCCCAGGCAGGAGGGCAGTGGCTACGCCAACTTCGGTTCCGGCGTGACCACCGCGGGACAATACGGCCAGCCGTACGGCCAATACCCGCCGCACCAGCAGCCTTATCCGCCGCAGGCCCCGCCCACCACCAGGGCGATGACCATCGACGACGTGGTGACCAAGACGGGCATCACCCTCGCGGTGCTGGCCCTGTCCGCGATCGTCTCCTACGGCCTCACCAACGCGAACACGTCGCTCGCGCCGCTGTTCGTGATCGTCGGTGGCTTGGTCGGCCTGGTGCTGGTCCTGATCGCTACGTTCGCGAACAAGATGGACAACCCGGTCCTCGTGCTGTCCTACGCGGTCGCCGAGGGTCTCTTCCTCGGTGCGCTGTCGTTCATGTTCACCAATATCGAGTTCGGCGGGGTCGGCGGTAGCGCGCTGATCGGGCAGGCGGTGCTCGGTACGTTCGGTGTCTTCGCGGGCATGCTCGTGGTCTACAAGACCGGCGCCATCCGGGTGACGCCGCGGTTCACCAGGATCATCGTCGGCGCCATGATCGGCATCCTGGTGCTCATGCTCGGCAACCTGGTCGCCGGCTTCTTCATCTCCGGCGGTCTGGGGCTGCGTGACGGCGGCCCGCTGGCGATCGTCTTCAGCCTGGTGGTCATCGCCATCGCCGCGTTCAGCTTCCTGCTCGACTTCGACGCCGCGGACCAGCTGATCCGCGCGCAGGCGCCGGAGCGGGCGGCCTGGGGCGTCGCCCTCGGCCTGACCGTCACCCTGGTCTGGCTCTACATCGAGATCCTGCGACTGCTGAGTTACTTCCAGAACGACTAGCCGCACCGCGCAAGGGCGGCCGCCGGATCATCCGGCGGCCGCCCTTGTGGCATCTCAGCTCAGGCGTTCGATGACCATCGCCATGCCCTGGCCGCCGCCGACGCACATGGTCTCCAGACCGAACTGCTTGTCGTAGGTCTGCAGGTTGTTGATCAGCGTGGTGGTGATCCGGGCGCCGGTCATGCCGAACGGGTGGCCCAGCGCGATCGCGCCGCCGGAGACGTTCAGCTTGTCCTCGTCGATCTTCAGCTCCCGCGCGGAGCCGAGCACCTGCACCGCGAACGCCTCGTTGATCTCGACCAGGTCGATGTCATCGATGGTCTTGCCCGCCAGCGCCAGCGCGCGCTTGCACGCCTCGATCGGCCCGAGGCCCATGATCTCCGGCGACAAGCCGGACACGCCGGTGGACACGATGCGCGCCAGCGGCGTCAGCCCCAGCTCCTCGGCCTTGGTGTCGCTCATGATGACCAGCGCGGCCGCGCCGTCGTTCAGCGGGCAGCAGTTGCCGGCGGTGATGGTGCCATCCGGGCGGAACACCGGCTTCAGCCCGGCGACCGCCTCGTAGGTGACGCCGGCGCGCGGGCCGTCGTCCGTGCTGACCACCGTGCCGTCCGGCAGTGTCACCGGGATGATCTCCCGCTCGAAGAAGCCGTTCTTGATCGCCTCTTCGGCCCGGTTCTGCGAGCGCACACCCCATCGGTCCTGCTCCTCGCGGGTGATGCCGGTGAACGAGGCGACGTTCTCGGCGGTCTGGCCCATCGCGATGTAGGCGTCGGGGAGCAGGCCGTCCTCGCGCGGGTCGTGCCAGATGCCCGCGCCGCCCTCAGCGGTCTTGGCGGTGCGTTCCTGTGCCGCGGTGAACAGGGGATTCTGGGTGTTCGGCCAGCTGTCGGCCGAACCGGTCACGTAGCGGGAGACGGTTTCGACGCCTGCGGAGATGAATACGTCGCCCTCGCCCGCCTTGATCGCGTGGAACGCCATCCGGGTGGACTGCAGCGACGACGCGCAGTAGCGGTGCACGGTGGTGCCGGGCACGAAGTCGTAGCCGAGCTGCACGGCGACGATGCGGGCGATGTTGAAGCCCTGCTCACCGCCGGGCGAGCCGCAGCCGAGGATCAGGTCGTCGATCTGGGCCGGGTCCAGGGCAGGCACCTTGTCGAGCGCTGCCCGCACAATCTGCGTGGTCAGATCGTCGGGCCGCAGGTCGACCAGCGAACCCTTGCGGGCCCTGCCGATCGGGGAGCGTGCGGTCGAAACGATGACGGCCTCGGGCATGAGGACTCCTTTGTGGGACGGTCGTGGCGAACCCTTTTTGTACTTACTCGCGGATTCGTATCGAATTTACGTCCTGTCGCGGTGTACCGGAAGCGGGTGTCCCGTCCAGTGCGTCGACCAGCACCGGAAGCAGCTGCGCAGCGGCGAGTTCGTAACCCGCGGCCGAGGGGTGGAATCCGTCGGCGGCGAAGAGGAGCTCGGGCGCGGCGCGGAACTCCGTGGCGAGCAGATACCCCATCGATACCGGATGCCCGCCCGCGACGGTCGTCGCCACGCGCTGCGCCCTGGCCAAGCGGACGCTCCAGTTGTGCACCACGCTCCGCAGCGGCTGCGGGATCGCCGTCACCGTGCCCAGGTTCGGGCAGGTGCCGACCACCACCACCGCGTCGGCGCGGCGCAGCCGGGCCACCGCCGCGGCGAGCCTGCGCGCGGAGGCGCGGATCGAGTGCTTTTTGGTGACGTCGTTGGCGCCGATGAGGATGACCGCGGCGTCCGGCGGCGGACCCGCGACGAACATCGCGTCCACTTGACCGGACAGGCCCTTGGAGGTGGCGCCGGAGATGGCCTTGGTGCTCAGGCGGACTCGCTGCCCGGTCGCGTCGGCGAGGCCGCGGGCCAGACGCACGCCCGGCACCTCGTCGGCCACCACGCAGCCGACGCCCGCCGCGGTGGAGTCGCCGAAGATCATCAGATGCAGGTCGGCGTGTTTGCCGGTGCGCCACGGCTCGGGCTCCACGCAGCCCGCGGTATAGATGCCGTCCGCCTCCGGCGGTTTCGAGGTGTCCCGGCCGATCACGCCGCGCGCGGCGCCCGCTTGGGCCATGAGCAGGCGATACGTCGCCCACCACGCGGTGCCCGCGCCCGAACCGGCGAGCGCGGCCGCGGCACCGGTCATCGCGGCCGTCCGCCAGCGGAACTGAGGTGTGCTCACGCCAGGAATTTTACGAAATCACGCCGATTCGCTCATTCCCGAACGCGTCCGCGGCACCTACCGCAGCCCGAAGCCCGTGTCGGCCCCTCAGGACGCAGATGTCCGGGCCGCCGTCACCGGTTCACCCGGCACCACGAAGGAGCCGCGCGCGGGGACGCTCGCCGCGTTGGTGGAGATGGTGACCTCGATCAAGCCGGGGCCGGTGTCCTGGAACAGCGCGTACTGGATGCTGCCGTAGATGCCGGTGACCACCGTGTTGTCATAGCGGCCGGTCGCGCCCGTGGTGACGTTGCGCCAGGCCACGGTCGTGCGAACCTCGCACAGCGGCGCAAGCGGGTGGCGACCCGGCCCGATGCCCGAGACGGGTGACGCGCGGATATTGAGAATGGCGCGGCCCGGCCACTCGGGACTGGTATCGGCCCAGGTGCGGATGCTGGTCCAGCACAGACCACCATGCGCGAGCGTGGGCACCTCCGGGAATTCGACGGTCGCCGCCTCCGCGCGCGCACCGGATCCGATCACTAGAGCCATCGCCGATCCGGCCAGAATCGCTGCGGCACGGGCGATGTTCGGCTGCCTCATGGCAGCGATCCTAAGGGCGCGAGGGCCGGTTTGCCGGTAGCCCGGACCGGTTGCGTCCGGCGTGCGCGAACTCACAGGTAGTGCGTCTGCAACGATGGGGTCCATGCGCATCGCGGATCATGTCGTGGACCTCATCGGCAACACGCCGCTGGTCCGGTTGAACTCGGTCGTCGGACCGGACGCGGGGCTGGTGGCGGCCAAGATCGAATACCTCAACCCGGGCGGAAGCGCCAAGGACCGGATCGCGGTGAAGATGATCGACGCCGCGGAGAAGTCCGGCGAGCTGCGCCCCGGCGGCACCATCGTCGAGCCCACCTCCGGCAACACCGGCGTCGGTCTGGCGCTGGTCGCGCAGCAGCGCGGCTACAAGTGCGTGTTCGTCTGCCCGGACAAGGTCAGCGAGGACAAGCGCAACGTGCTGCGCGCCTACGGCGCCGAGGTCGTCGTCTGCCCGACCGCCGTGCCGCCGGACCACCCGAACAGCTACTACAGCGTCTCCGACCGCCTGGTTCGCGAGATCGATGGCGCGTGGAAGCCCGACCAGTACTCCAACCCCGGCGGCCCGGACAGCCACTACGCGACCACCGGACCGGAGATCTGGCGCGACACCGATGGCAAGGTGACCCACTTCGTGGCGGGCGTCGGCACCGGCGGCACCATTACCGGCACCGGCCGCTACCTCAAGGAGGTCTCCGGCGGGAAGGTGCAGATCATCGGTGCCGACCCGGAGGGCTCGGTGTACTCCGGCGGCACCGGACGGCCATACCTGGTCGAGGGCGTCGGCGAAGACTTCTGGCCGTCCGCCTACGACCCCGCCGTGCCGGACGAGATCATCGCGGTGTCCGACGCCGATTCCTTCGAGATGACCCGCAGGCTGGCTCGCGAGGAGGGCCTGCTGGTCGGCGGTTCGTGCGGCATGGCGGTGGTCGCGGCCATCGAGGTGGCGCGGCGTGATCCCGAGGCGGTGGTCGTGGTGCTGCTGCCCGACGGCGGACGCGGCTACCTGTCGAAGATCTTCAACGACGAGTGGATGAGTTCCTACGGCTTCCTCCGCGAACGGCTGGACGGCGCAGCCGAACCGCTCGTGGGTGACGTGCTGCGTGGCAAGTCCGGTGCGCTGCCCGACCTGGTGCACACCCATCCGTCGGAGACGCTGCGCGACGCCATCGAGATCTTGCGCGAGTACGGCGTGTCACAGATGCCCGTGGTCGGCGCCGAGCCGCCGGTGATGGCGGGCGAGGTCGCGGGCAGCGTGTCCGAGCGCGACCTGCTGTCGGCGGTCTTCGAAGGCCGCGCGAACCTGACCGACTCGGTGGCCAAGCACATGAGCCCCTCGTTCCCGCTGATCGGCTCGGGCGAGCCCATCTCCGCCGCGACCAAAGCGCTCTCCGACACCGACGCGCTCATGGTCGTCGAGGACGGCAAGCCCGTCGGCGTCATCACCCGCCACGACCTGCTCGGCTTCCTCAGCATGGGCCAGATCGGAAAGTAAACGAGCACACCGGGCCACCCGATCGACCGATGGCGCCCCGCCGTGTGAGCCGGTGCCGCAGAACTCGCACGGTTGGGCGGGGCCGATCCGGCGCGGCGGCCTCTGCCTGCCTCTGTGCGCTTTCCATGCAGAACTCGCGACGGGCACCCGATGACGTCGAGTTCGATCGACGGTCCCGGTGACCGCAGCTCAGTGGGTTCCGGCTGTCTCGTCAGGCTAAGCCGGTCGCCTGCCGCGCACCGTTTCGCGCACGCCGACGGTGATCAGGTCGGTCCACTCGTCGGCTAGCAGAGCCAGCCGGTACCAGGCGGCGTGCACCCGGTCGTCGGAGACCTTCTCGGCGGTGTGCAGGAGGTGGCTGGCGTGGACGTGGGCCGCGGCCATGCGATCGACTGTGGCGCCGAGAGATTCGGCGCGCAGGTGATCGGTCGATCGCCTGCGGGGCAGTCGGTCGAGCAGCCACGCATCGATAGCGGCGACCAGTTCGGCACGGCGGCAGTCGATTCCGGCGGCGGCCAGCGGATCGGTGTGCCGCTGCCGGTGCAGCGTGGCCAGCGTCGCGGCCCAGACGAGCAGGGGATGTTCGTCGTCCGAGTCGCTCGGATGGCCGCCGAAGGCGGCGACGAGCTCGCGCTGATCCGGCAATGGCCGGGCCGCGCCGCGCGGGTGCCGCGGCAGGTGGTCACGCACGAACATGGCAGGCTCCCAGCGCATTCGGAACCGACAACCGTGCGCTACGGTCGATCGACAAGGTGTGCATCGTGCACCTCCGATGGAGTGGCGGTGGAGGCATCGCCCAAATGCCGGGTCCTCGTTCAGTGTGAGCACCGCCCTTGGCGTGCCGGTGACACTCACATGGCACCGAAATGACTAAACGTGACAATTGCTTAACCACGGCGTCACGCCACTCGGTGAGCTCATCCCGGATGTCAGCTCAGCTCCGCTCAGTAGGCAATTCTTCGCACCGGCTGTGCCGTGGCGGGCTACGCCGCGGTTTGCGAGGGCTGTCGCCCGGCGAACGGGCGGGGTGCTCGGCTCATGCCGTCGCGAGGGCGGCCCGGAGGACTCGCTCGGTGACCGATCGCCGAAGCCACGCGCGGTCGATTCCGGTGATCTCGCCGCACCGGCGCGGTCGAACGAGGCCGGGTGTACCGGGCAGGCGTCCTCGGTGCGCTGTCGCCGATGGTGGCTCGGCATTCTCCGAGTCCCGGCCATTGCAGCCGACCGCGGTGAGCAGGGCGCCGTAGAACACTGCGCGGCAGTCGGCCTCGGACGGCCCGATCCATTCGGCTGAGTCGGCGGTAACGATGGCCGGACCGGTGGTGCGTGACAGTTCCGCGAGCGTCTCGGCGCAGTGCGCTGATGGTATGCGCCGACAGCGGTCGCTCCGCGTGACTGCGCAGCCCAATCCCTTTCTCCGGGAGCGTCATCCGAGTTCGCAGGAGTCTGTCGCGGATTCCGTGTACTGCCGGGTCCAGGCTTGGTGAGAGACGCCGCAAAGGATCGAATCAAAGAAATGGCAATTTACCCGCAAATGGCAGATTCGAGAGATTTCATGAGGGTATGTCCTGGCTGGACATAACCGGGGCAAACAGTCACGGTGTCATCGCATAGCGGAGGAATGGGCATGCATACCTCTAGTCTGGCCATCGATTTTCAGGACGGGTTGTCGGACGCATGGGCCTCCATCGCCACGTTCGTACCCAAGCTGGCCGGCTTCCTCGTCATCCTGCTCATCGGCTGGCTCGTCGCGAAGGCGGTGGCGAAGATCGTCGACACAGTGTTGGAGCGGGTCGGGTTCGACCGGGCGGTCGAGCGCGGCGGGGTACAGCGGATGCTCGAGCACAGCAAATACGACGCCTCCGACATCCTGGCGAAGCTGGCGTACTACGCGATTCTGCTGATCACTCTGCAGCTCGGCTTCGGCGTCTTCGGCCCGAACCCGGTCAGCGACCTGATCGGGGGCATCGTCGCCTGGCTGCCGAGGGCGGCGGTCGCGATCGTCATCGTGGTGATCGCGGGCGCGATCGCCAGTGCCGTGCGCGACATGGTGAGCAACATGCTCGGCGGCCTGTCCTACGGCCCGATGCTCGGTCGGATCGCGGCGGTGTTCGTCTGGGGTGTCGGTATCGTGGCGGCCCTGCACCAGATCGGCGTTGCCACGGCGGTCACCATGCCGATTCTCATCGCGGTGCTCGCCACCGTCGGTGGCATCTTGGTGGTCGGTGTCGGCGGCGGCATGATCCGCCCGATGCAGCAGCGCTGGGAGAACTGGATCAGCGGCTTGGAGCGGGAGATCCCCGCGGCCAGGGGACACGCCGAGGCCTACCGACGCGGCCGTGAGGACGCCGCCCGCGAGCAGATGCTGATGGATCAGCAGGCCGCCCGGGGGCAGCAGCCCACGCGCGCCGCAGAGCAGTGGGAGCAGCAGCCCGTCGGCGGCCCGGCGCAGCAATGGCAGCCGGGTGCGCAGGGTCAGCCGGGCGGGCAGGGCATGCCTGGACGGCCGGGCATGCCTGGACAGCCGGGCATGCAGGGTAGGCCGGTACAGCCGGGTCCGCAGGGCATGCCTGGACAGCCGGGCCCGCAGGGTAGGCCGACACGGCCGGGTGCGCAGGGTCAGCCGGGTGCGCAGGGTCAGCCGGGTGCGCAGGGTCAGCCGGGTGCGCAGGGACAGCCCGGTCCGCAGGGGCAACCGGGCGCGCAGGGGCAGCAATGGGAACAGCCGGGGAGGCGCGGCCCGGGGCAGCAGTGGGGCCAAGGGCCGACACCGGGTAGTGGCAAGCCGCAGCCCGGCGGCTACCGGGATCACCTCGACGAAGGTGATGCGCCCTAGGCCGCCATCCGCATTGTGGAGTGCGTCCGTCGCGGGAGTCCCTGCGGCGGACGCACGCGTCCCAGCAACTCGCTCAGTGCAAGTGTGACGGCGCGGACTCGGCGGGGTTGCGCATGCCGTGCAGGCATACTCCAGCCAAGCGCAAGTGAATCCAGTCCGCCTCGGCCCAGTCGAGGACATCCGCTGGAACCGTGTCACGCGTCCCAGGGCCGTCCGGCAGGCCGTCGATGTACCGCTCAGCGGACGACGCCTCCCGCGCCTGATCGAGTAGCCCACGCGCATAACCTGCGAGCAGCACGGTGGCCGGGACATTGGTCGCATCCGGCACGCCGTGCTGGAGGATGTCGCGCACGGCAGCGGCATGCTGGTCCAGCGCCGCCGACAGCGCGGGGAGCAGCGCCGCAGCGGCGAGTGCGGGCGCCCCGTGCGTCTGGTGGAGGCGATTCAAAGTCCTGCGCGCCGACACTTCGAGCATCGCGGGGCCGAGAAAAAACATCGTCACATGCTAGCAATCGCCCAGAATTTATCAAATCGTGACTTCGGCAGCGCTTCAATCGCCGGTTGAGATCAGACGCAGCAAACTCGTTTATGGAAAGTCAGCGGAAAGCATTCGCGTCGGTCAAAGCCTTGCCGAGCACCAGTTGGTGCACCTCCGCGGTGCCCTCGTAGGTGAGTACCGACTCCAGATTGTTCGCATGCCGCAGCACGGGGTAGTCGAGCGTGATGCCGTTGGCGCCGAGAATGGTGCGGCACTCGCGAGCGATCGCGATGGCCTCGCGCGTGCTGTTCAGCTTGCCCGCACTCACCTGCTCGGGCGTCACCACGCCGCGGTCTTTCAGCCGCCCGATGTGCAGCGCGAGCAGTTGGCCCTTGCCGAACTCCAGCGCCATGTCGGCCAGTTTGGCCTGGGTGAGCTGGTAGGCGGCGAGCGGCTTGTCGAACACTTCGCGGGTCCTGGCGTATTCGATCGTCGTCGCCAGGCAGTCGCGGGCCGCGCCGAGCGCGCCGAAGATGATGCCGAAGCGCGCCTCGCTCAGGCAGGCGAGCGGCGAGGCCAGTCCACGTGACCCCGGCAGCGCCGCGTCGGCGGGCAGGCGAACGTCGTCGAAGTCCAATTCGGCGGTGATCGACGCGCGCAGCGACAGCTTGCGATGCATCTCCCGCGCCGCGAATCCGGGCGTGCCCGCGGGAACCAGGAACCCGCGGATCACCTGCTTGCCCTCGTCCTCGGTCTGCGCCCAGACCACCGCGACGTCGGCTATCGATCCGTTGGTGATCCACATCTTGGAGCCGTTCAGCACCCAGTCCGCGCCGTCGCGCTTCGCCCTGGTCCGCATGCCGCCCGGGTTGGAGCCGAAATCGGGTTCGGTCAGTCCGAAGCAGCCGAGCGCGCGGCCCGCGGCGAGTTCCGGGAGCCACTGCTGCTTCTGCTCCTCCGAGCCGTACTTGTGGATCGCGGTCATCGCCAGCGAACCTTGCACCGAGACCATGCTGCGCACCCCGGAGTCGACCGCCTCCAGTTCTTGGCAGGCCAGGCCGTACGCGGTCGCCGACATGCCCGCACAGCCGTAGCCGTCCAGATGCATGCCGAGCAGTCCGAGCCGGCCCAGCTCCGGTGCCAGCTCGCGAGCCGGGAACGTGCCCGCCTCGAACCAGTCCGCGATGTGCGGGCGCAGGCGCTGTGCCGCGAAGGCCGCGACGGTGTCCCGGATCTCGCGCTCGTCCTCGGACAGCAGTGCATCGGTGGCGAACAGTTCTTCGACAGTGACCATGGACTCAGCGTAAACGGGCGTCGTACCGGTGAGACCGAGCTCACGTCGCCGCGTGCGGCACAAGATTTCCGGCGCGAGCATGGCCTGCACGTAATTCGATCGGCGTGAGCGTCCAGAACCCGCGATCCCGGCGCGCCGACCGTTCGCATACCAGACATTTCCCCCCGATGAGCCTACCGGGACAATTGCCCGGGAATCGCCCGATTAGGCTGAGCCCCATGAGCCAGCTGGGATTCTCCACACGTGCCGTGCACGCCGGATTCGAACCCGATCCGCAAACCGGCGCGGTGAATGTGCCCATCTACGCGAGTTCGACGTTCGCCCAGGACGGCGTGGGCGGGTTGCGTGGCGGTTTCGAGTACGCCCGCACCGGCAACCCGACGCGCTCGGTGCTGGAGGCGAACCTCGCCGCGCTGGAATCGGGCCGCTACGGCCGGGCGTTCGCCTCGGGCATGGCCGCCACCGACTGTGCGCTGCGTGCCACGCTGCGCCCCGGCGATCACATCGTGATCCCCGATGACGCCTACGGCGGCACCTTCCGGCTGATCGACAAGGTCTTCAGCCAGTGGGGCATCGAGCACTCGCCCGCACACGTGTTCAACGTCGACGAGATGCGCGCCGCGATCCGGCCGAACACCAAGCTGGTGTGGATCGAGACCCCGACCAACCCGCTGCTGAGCATCGGCGATATCCCCGCCCTTGCCGACGTGGCGCACGCCGCGGGCGCGAAGCTGGTGGTCGACAACACCTTCGCCACCCCTTACCTGCAACAACCGCTGCTGCTCGGCGCCGACATCGTGGTGCACTCCACCACCAAGTACCTCGGTGGCCACTCCGACGTGATCGGCGGCGCGCTGATCACCGACGATCCGGAACTCGACGCGGCCTTTGCGTTCCTGCAGAACGGCGCGGGCGCGGTGCCCGGCCCGTTCGACGCCTTCCTCACTCTGCGCGGCACCAAGACCCTCGCGCTGCGGATGGACCGGCACTGCGACAACGCCGAAACCCTCGCGGAATTCCTGTCCCGGCACCCCGCCATCTCCCAGGTGATCTACCCCGGCCTGCCGGAGCACCCCGGCCATGCCGTCGCCGACAAGCAGATGCGGCGATTCGGCGGGATGATCTCGGTACGCCTGCACGGTGACGTCGAGGCCGCGCGCAAATTCTGCTCGCGGACCGAGGTGTTCACCCTCGCCGAATCCCTGGGCGGCGTCGAGTCGCTGATCGAGCATCCGGCCGCGATGACGCACGCGTCCACCGAGGGCTCCGACTTGGAGGTACCCGCGGATCTGGTGCGGCTGTCGGTCGGTATCGAGGATGTCAGCGACCTGCTCGCGGACGTCGAACAGGCACTGAGCTAGGTTCACGGACATGACGAAGCGGCCGCACCCGATGATCGGGCGCGGCCGCTGGTGTCCGCGGAGGTATCGGCCGGGCAGAGCGCCGCGGCCGCAAGCATCAGCTGTGGTAAGGCTCGGCGCTGAGCAGGGTGACCTTCATGGTGTTGCCGTTCGGCAGCGTGTATTCCCTGGTCTCGCCCACCTTGGCATTGATGAGCGCGCCGCCGAGCGGGGAGTTCGGCGAGTAGGTCTCCAGCTTGGAATCGCGCAGGCCCTCTTCACGGGTGGCGATCAGGAAGGTTTCGGTGTCCGTCTCGTCGCCGTCGTAGTAGACCTTGACGACCGACCCGGGAAGCGCGATGCCGGATTTGGTGGGTGCAACGCCGACCTTGGCGTTGTTCAGCAGCTCCTGCAGTTGGCGGATGCGCGCCTCCTGCTGACCCTGCTCCTCGCGCGCGGCGTGGTACCCGCCGTTCTCCTTGAGATCGCCTTCTTCGCGGCGTTCGTTGATCTCGGCGGCGATGACCGGACGGTTGGCGATGAGCGCGTCGAGTTCGCTCTTGAGCCTGTCGTGCGACTCCGGGGTCAGCCAGGTCACTTGCGTCTCAGTCATCTCGATCACTCCCTAGTAGTTGTTCCCGGCAGGCCGGGATTCCCTGAGCACTGGCGGATACCCACTCGGGAGCAGGCACGCGCCAGTCGACGGCTAGAGCGATCCTGGGAAGTTCATCGAACCCCGACAGGCCCTGGTTGCGGGCAAGCTCGCAAGCCCGAACCGTCAGCGCTGGCCGCCAATGCAGCAAACACGGCTCCGAGCCCCGGAACCGTGTATCACGCCATTTTAGCATGATTCATAAATCTGCAGGTCGGAGTTGATTTCGTGGGCAGGTCGGGGGCGAACGCGCGGAAATCAGCCAGCTCGGAGATAGCCGGGCACCTGATCACTACAGGCGTAGATGCTGCCCGATGCCGGTCGCGCGGACGCGCGGACGGTGGTGGTCAGCTCCACCGTTCCGCTGCTTGAGGGCTCGACGAGCACTTCGCGGCGGCCTAGTTCGGAACCGTCGCGCGCCATCGCGCGCACGAAGCACACCACCGGCCGCGCGGGATCGGCACGGGTGACCTTGAGCCGGATGGTCATGGTCGAGTCATCGACCACGGTGTAACCGAGCTGCTCGGCCTCGATGTCGTCCGGGCCGTACTTCTGATAGCCGAGGTAGGCGACACCGAGCCCTGCGAGCACCACCAGCGCGCCGAGGACCGGCGCCGGCCAGCGCCGCCGTACCGGGGGGCGCGTTCCGTACCGGTCGGCGGGCGGTCCGCTCGGGGCGGCCTTCGCGCCGTCGCCGTTCTCCGGCGCAGGTTCGCTCATTGGGGCACCATCCCTTCTGCAGCCCGAACAGTTAGGGTTGTTGTCTCTCGGTTCCGGTGGGTGCATGGCCTTCGTCGCGTGCCATTTGATGGCCAGCATGAGTTCTGCCAGCCCCACCGGGCCGAGGGCCGCGGACCGGCGTCAGGGACATGCCCCGCAGAGGGCCGATCAATGAGCTTCCGGCGGCGGCCCTCGCTTCCGAGGAGGCAGTTCATCGACCTCGAGGGAGCACACCTGTGGCGTTCGCCGGCTGGGACTGGGGCAGCACCACTCACGACGTGACCGTGATCGACGATGCCGGTGGCAAGATCGAACGCTTCCCGGTGCCGCATACTGAAGACGGCATCGCTCGCGCGTTGGCACGGCTGGCCTGCTACGGCGGGCCCGGTGAGTTGCCGGTGGCAATCGAGACCACCCGCGGGCTGGTCGTGGACCGGCTGCTGACCGCCGGGCATCCGGTGATTCCGGTGCACCCCAACGCTTTTCATGCCGCTCGCCCCCGTTGGGGCGCCGCCCGCGCCAAGAACGATCCCGGCGATGGGTTCAAGCTGGCCGACTACGCCCGCACCGACGGCCACCGGCTGCCGGTACTGGCCCCGACCCTGCCGCAAACGCTCGAACTGCAGGCATTGACCCGTCAGCGCGGCGACCACCTGGGCATGCGCATCGCCGCGGTCAATCAACTCGCCGCGCTGCTGGACACGCACTGGCCCGGAGGCAGGACGATCTTCGCCAGCCTGCACTCGCCGATCGCGCTGGCGTTCCTGGACCGCTACCCGAGCCCGCAGGCCGCTGCTGGGCTCACCGCGGCCCGCCTCGAGGCGTTCTGCCGCCGCCACCACTACAGCGGCCGCCGTCCCGGCACCGAGCTGCTCGCCCGGCTGCGCGAGGCACCCACATCGGCCAGCAGGCTCGGCGAGCCGGTCATCGCGCAGCTGGTCCGCGCCCAGACCGGGCTCGTCCGCTCGATCCAAACCAGCATCGACGCACTCGACGCCGTGATCGCCGACGCTCTCGCCGCACACCCCTACGCCAGATTGCTGGCCGATCTGCCCCGCGTCGGCACACTGAACCTGGCCCAGATCATCGGCGAGGTCGGCCCAATCCTGGAGCGCGCCAACAGCTTCGATCAACTCGCCGCCGAAACCGGCATCGCCCCGGTCACCCGCTCCTCCGGCAAAATCCACACCGTCGCCTTCCGCCACGCCACCAACCAGCGAGCCAGACAAGCCTTGGTGACCTGGATCGACAACAGCCGCCGCGCCAGCGACTGGGCAGACCAGCGCTACACCGCCGCCCGCGCCCGCGGCCAACGACACCCCCACGCCATCCGCACCCTCGGCCGCGCCTGGCTGCGCATCATCTGGGCTTGCTGGCGCACCAAAACCTGCTACGACCCCACCAAAAAACAACCGACTCAACAACCGATCGCCGCATAGGGGTTGACTCAGGGAACTCATGCCTGCGCCTCGCTGGCGCTCGGCTCCGGCACGAGCGAGGGCTCGGCTGTGTCGATTGTTCGCTCGCTGCGCTCGCTCATTGGGGCACCATCCCTTCTGCAGCCCGAACAGTTAGGGTTGTTGTCTCTCGGTTCCGGTGGGTGCATGGCCTTCGTCGCGTGCCATTTGATGGCCAGCATGAGTTCTGCCAGCCCCACCGGGCCGAGGGCCGCGGACCGGCGTCAGGGACATGCCCCGCAGAGGGCCGATCAATGAGCTTCCGGCGGCGGCCCTCGCTTCCGAGGAGGCAGTTCATCGACCTCGAGGGAGCACACCTGTGGCGTTCGCCGGCTGGGACTGGGGCAGCACCACTCACGACGTGACCGTGATCGACGATGCCGGTGGCAAGATCGAACGCTTCCCGGTGCCGCATACTGAAGACGGCATCGCTCGCGCGTTGGCACGGCTGGCCTGCTACGGCGGGCCCGGTGAGTTGCCGGTGGCAATCGAGACCACCCGCGGGCTGGTCGTGGACCGGCTGCTGACCGCCGGGCATCCGGTGATTCCGGTGCACCCCAACGCTTTTCATGCCGCTCGCCCCCGTTGGGGCGCCGCCCGCGCCAAGAACGATCCCGGCGATGGGTTCAAGCTGGCCGACTACGCCCGCACCGACGGCCACCGGCTGCCGGTACTGGCCCCGACCCTGCCGCAAACGCTCGAACTGCAGGCATTGACCCGTCAGCGCGGCGACCACCTGGGCATGCGCATCGCCGCGGTCAATCAACTCGCCGCGCTGCTGGACACGCACTGGCCCGGAGGCAGGACGATCTTCGCCAGCCTGCACTCGCCGATCGCGCTGGCGTTCCTGGACCGCTACCCGAGCCCGCAGGCCGCTGCTGGGCTCACCGCGGCCCGCCTCGAGGCGTTCTGCCGCCGCCACCACTACAGCGGCCGCCGTCCCGGCACCGAGCTGCTCGCCCGGCTGCGCGAGGCACCCACATCGGCCAGCAGGCTCGGCGAGCCGGTCATCGCGCAGCTGGTCCGCGCCCAGACCGGGCTCGTCCGCTCGATCCAAACCAGCATCGACGCACTCGACGCCGTGATCGCCGACGCTCTCGCCGCACACCCCTACGCCAGATTGCTGGCCGATCTGCCCCGCGTCGGCACACTGAACCTGGCCCAGATCATCGGCGAGGTCGGCCCAATCCTGGAGCGCGCCAACAGCTTCGATCAACTCGCCGCCGAAACCGGCATCGCCCCGGTCACCCGCTCCTCCGGCAAAATCCACACCGTCGCCTTCCGCCACGCCACCAACCAGCGAGCCAGACAAGCCTTGGTGACCTGGATCGACAACAGCCGCCGCGCCAGCGACTGGGCAGACCAGCGCTACACCGCCGCCCGCGCCCGCGGCCAACGACACCCCCACGCCATCCGCACCCTCGGCCGCGCCTGGCTGCGCATCATCTGGGCTTGCTGGCGCACCAAAACCTGCTACGACCCCACCAAAAAACAACCGACTCAACAACCGATCGCCGCATAGGGGTTGACTCAGGGAACTCATGCCTGCGCCTCGCTGGCGTTCGGCTCCGACACGAGCGAGGGCTCGGCTGTGTCGATTGTTCGCTCGCTGCGCTCGCTCATGAACTCGTCGCTCTCGGGGGGTACGTCGGAACAAAGATGGGTCGAATGGAACTATAGGTAACGAAGCCCCGACACCCGCGAGCGAGAGCGACGGTGAACGAGACGTGAGTGGCCTTCGCCTCATGGCGGTGCACGCCCACCCAGACGACGAATCCAGCAAGGGTGCCGCGACGACCGCCCGCTATGCCGACGAAGGACATGAGGTCCTCGTCGTCACGCTGACCGGCGGAGAACGCGGAAGCATCCTGAACCCGGCCATGGACACCCCTGGCGTCCTGGAGCGGATCGACGAGATCCGCCGCGAGGAGATGGACGCCGCGGCCCGCGCGCTCGGTGTGCGCCAGCACTGGCTCGGTTTCGTCGACTCGGGACTGCCGGAGGGCGATCCGCTGCCGCCGCTGCCCGAGGGCTGCTTCGCGCTGGTTCCGCTGGAGGAGGCCACCGAGGCGCTGGTCCGCGTGGTGCGCGAGTTCAAGCCGCATGTGATCACCACCTACGACGAGACCGGCGGCTACCCGCATCCCGACCACATCCGCTGCCACGAGGTCTCGATGGCCGCATTCGAGGCCGCGGGCGACCCCGAGCGCTTCCCCGACGCGGGCGAGCCGTGGACGCCGCTGAAGTTGTACTACGACCACGGGTTCAACATGCGGCGGATGGAGTTGTTCGCCGAGGAGTACGAGCGTCTCGGCGAACCGTTCCCGCTGCAGGAGTGGCTGGACCGGATGCGCAAGTACGCCGCCGAGCGCGGTGACGTGGTCTCCCGGATCACCACGCAGATCGAATGCGCCAAATACTTCGCGCAGCGCGACGACGCCTTGCGCGCGCACGCGACGCAGATCGACCCGAACGGCGCGTTCTTCGCCATTCCGCTGGAAATGCAGCAGCGGTTGTGGCCGACCGAGGAGTTCGAGCTGGCCAAGACCCGGGTGCGCACCGCGCTGCCGGAGACCGACCTGTTCGCGGGCATCGAGGACGAGCGGTCGTGACGCTGGTCCTGCTCGCCCAGACGCCAGGCACCCCGACCGGACCGGAATTCGGCAAGGCCTCGCCGCTGGGGCTCGTCATCGTCCTGATCCTGCTCGTGGGCACCTTCCTGCTGATCCGGTCGATGAACCGGCACATCAAGGGCTTGCCCGCGACTTTCGAGCCCGAGCACCCCGAACCGGATCAGGAGGCCGACGAGGGGACCGAGCACGGCGTCACGCGCCGCGCGGAGGAGACCGAGGGCGCCGACCCCGATGGTCGCGCCGAGTCGAGCTGAAACCCTCGCTGAGCTGCGCTCTGTTACCTTTCCGCGCTCTCGTTCGTCAATGAGGCAGTCGCGGCACGATCCACGGCCTGATGGCCGAAACCCTCGATCGTTGCTCGCGTCTCACTTCGATACGAACGCGAGAGTCAGGACAGAGCAAATGACATTCGACGAACTGCGTGGTGCGCTGCCGGGCCGCGTGCTGCTGCCCGGTGACGAGGGCTTCGGGAACGCGGCCCGGCCGTGGACGACGACGGTCGTTCAGCCGGTGGCCGCGGTGGTGCACGCCGCCGATGCGTACGACGTCGCGGCCGTCGTCCAGTACGCGCGCGGTACCGGTGTTCCGGTAGTCACCCAACCGACCGGGCACGGCGCCGCGGGTGGGGTCGCGGACGCGATTCTGCTGCGCACGGGACAGCTGGACAGTATCGACATCGACCCCGCACGGCGGGTGGCGCGGGTCGGCGCGGGCGTGAGCTGGGGCCGGGTGCAGGCCGCCGCCGGGACGCACGGGCTGACCGGGCTCGCGGGCAGCAACCCGGCGGTCGGCGTGACGGGCTACACCCTGGGCGGCGGGATGAGCTGGCTCAGCCGCAAACACGGCTGGGCTTCGGACGCGGTGCGTGCGTTCGAGGTCGTCGACGCCGATGGCATGCGCCGCCGGGTCACGGCCGAGAACGATCCGGATCTGTTCTGGTCGCTGCGCGGCGGCGGTGGCGACTTCGCGGTGGTCACCGCACTGGAATTCGATCTGTTTCCGGCGCCGGAGCTGTTCGGTGGCCGCATCTTGTGGCCTGCGACCCGAATTCGCGAGGTCTTCGAGGCGTTCCAGGAGATCACCGCGTCGGCCCCGGACGAGTTGACCGTCTGGTTCCAGCGCCTTCAGATCCCGGACGCGCCGCCCATGGTCGGGGTGGACACGGTGTACCTCGGCGACCCGGAGCAAGGCCGCAGCCTGCTCACCCGGCTCGACGCCATCGGGGATCCGATCATCGACAAGCGCGGGGTTTTCGGACCCGCCGACATCGGCGCGATTACCGGCGAGCCCACCGATCCGAGCCCCTCGCTGTCGCGTGCCGAGCAGCTGATCGATCTCGGCGACGCCGTGATCAAGACCTTGATCGACGAGCCGGTCGCCCCGCTGGCCAACCTGCAGATCCGTCACCTGGGCGGGGCGCTGGCCGAGCGCCGCGCGGACGGCGGTGCGTGCGGCCCGGTCGCCGAGCCGTATCTGCTCTACTGCCTCGGGCTGGGGCTCCCGCACCTCGCCGGGGCCGTCAAGGCCCGGCGCACGGCGATAGTCGACGCGTTGAGCGGCCAGATCAGCGGACGGAAGCCGTACACCTTCCTCACGCCCGACGAAAACGCCTCCGCCGCATTCGATTCCGCGACACTGGCCCGACTGGGCGAGATCAAGCGCGCTCGGGACCCGCACGGCGTCATCCGGGCCAACTACCCTGTGCTCGGGTAGTTGCCGCGGGTCGCGTATCGGCGGGTGGTGACGGACAGCTGCGGGGCCGGAAAGTGGTCTCGGCCCCGCATCGGTCGTCGTAGCGAAGCGCCCGCCGATTTCGCAGCGGGAGGTGCAATGGGAGTTGTGGTGCACCCGTTGTCACCGCTGGATGTGGGAGATCGTTTGCGAGCCCGAATTCGGTTGCCGCGTATTGTTTTTCTCGGCTCCCACGCAGCTAGTTATTTTCGCCGTCGCGCGGAAGCGTCCTGCTGGCAACCATTTTGCGCAATATGGTGTTCGCAATACCGCACGTCGGTCGGTGTCCTGTGTTACCAATTCAGCCAAACCGCTCGACCGAAGGAACATCATGGACAACGTGATCGGACAGATCGACCGTGCACTCGATGCGACCGGAGCGATCGTCGCCGCCGTGGAAGAGGCGGGCCTGGCCGCGCCTACGCCGTGCCGGGACTGGGATGTGCGGGCCGTCCTCAACCACACCGTGGGCGGCATGCACATCTTCGCGGCTGCGCTGAGCGGTACAGATGCGGGCGCCGAACACGATTCCGATTGGCTGGGCGGTGACCCGCAGGGCGCCTACGCCGCGGCGGCGGAGGTCGATCGCGCCGCGTGGCACCGGCCGGACGCGCTGGATGGCACGGTGGGCATTTCGCTGGGTGAACTGCCGGGCCCCGCGGCGGCACTGGTGCATCTGACCGAAGTTCTCGTCCACGGTGTCGACATCGCGGTGGCCATCGACCGGACGGATCTTGCCGACGACGAGCTCTGCGGCGAATTGCTCGCGACCATGCGCGCGATGGGCGGCATCGATTCCTTCCGGGCGCGGGGTGCTTTCGGGCCGGAAGTCATTGTCGCCGAGGAAGAACCGGCGCACCGTCGACTCTTGGCCTACGTCGGCCGCGAGATGTTGGCCCGGACGCCGTAGTCCGCACCTGCGAATCCACGAGGGCCGGGCTCACCGTCGCCCCCGCCTGGTCCCGAGATCTACCCCGAACCTCGAGCCGATGCGCCAGCGTGCCAAAGTATTGCCAGGGTTTGACCGAGCCGACCATTCGCCCGCCGCGACAGTGAAGCGGTCTCCCCGAGCGCGGGGAGCGCCGGCAGTCACGAGCGCCCGGAGGGGCGGGACCTGCCACACACCTGCTGAAAGGCGCCCCGACGAATGCCGAGAACGATTCTCTATCCCTCAGATGAGCAGATACGAATCCTGACGGCGAGATTGCTCGACCTGTATGCGGATTCGGCTTCCATGTTCTTCGGCCTGACCCTGATGGGGCTGGATCAGGTCGGTGTCATGATGCAGCCGATACCGCCGACGGACGAACCGCCGATTCAAGACTTGGCGACACTGACCTTCTCGCGTGCCCCTCGTGCGACGTTATGGGGTTTCGGCTACCGCGACGAAATACTGGCCGAACGCGACGGCGAATCGGCCGAAGCGATGGCCGCGTGGACCGCCGACGCGCGGGGCAACATGTGGACGGCCCTACAGTTCCTGGACCAGCCGGACGCGGACCCGGTGGTGACCTTCCGCCCGGCCGACGAAGGCCGCCCGGACCAGGAGGCGATCATGCTGGAGCTGTGGGTCGCGGCAGTCGCTCTCGCCGCGATCTGAGGGACGTCGTAGCCGCGACCGAGCGCGCCATTTGCCTCGCCGTGGTGGCGCACGGTGCACGCCGAGTGCTTCCAGCTGGGCGGCCCGGGCGGGATCGAGGCTCCCGATGCGGTATTGCTTGCGGCGGGTGGACAGCCAGTTGCCGACGTTAGCTGAACGATCTCCGGACGGTACGACGCGGCGGACCGCTCGCAGTCTGTGCCAGCGACCGCATGTGCTCCAAATTTTCGGTGCCGCCACTGAATTCGAGCATTCTTCGATTCCCGACAGTACCCGCGACGGCTCGGCCTCCCGCTCGGGCTCGCGGGCGCACCGGCCGTCGGGAATCCGAATTCGGGCCGCGGCAGGTGTAGCTGGCCCGGCGACCGGGCATCTATCCAATGCCGCAACGAAAGGCGCGCCGACCTCAGGTACGGTATGGCCCGCCGCGACCGAGGAGGAATGACTGCCGATATGAACTACCAGCACGGCTGGCCCGGTGCCGCACCGGGCAGCTATCCGCCCGCTCATCCCCACCTGCCGGGGCCCGGCTACCAGCCGCCCCGATCTTCGGCGGGTGGTGGCACCGGAATCGCGGCGGGACTGCTTGCCTTGCTGGGTGGTGGCTGGGAGGTGTTCGGTCTCGTGTCGATGGGGACGACCTTCGGCACTCTGGCAGGTCTTTCGCTGATCAGCGTGGCGGTGGCCGGATTTGTGGCTTTCCTGCTCATTCTGGGCGGCGTTCTGCTGCTGTGCCGATTGACTGTCGGCCGAGTTCTGGTGATCGTCGGCAGCGCGCTGAGTCTGATCAACATGGCTGTCGGGCTCGCGATGGTAGGACTTTTCGGCCTGCTGCCGATCATCCTCGGCGTGCTGACACTGGCGACCCTTGTCCTCGCCGCCCTCAGCCCGACCGGCCGGTGGATCGCGGCCCGTCGTCAATCAGTTCCGATGTACGGCCACCAGCCTGCACCGCCATATGGTCAGCCCTCCTACTCGCAGTACGGCCACCAACCTCCCCAGCCTTTCGGATATCCAACGGCCCCACCTCCCGGTTATCCGGCCCCATCGTCCGGCCAGCCGCCATATCCGAACAGCTGACCTCGGCTTTCTCGATGTCTGTGTAGCGATGCCACGGCAGGGCGTCGAGAACCTGCCAGTAGATTCCCTCGAAACAAGTTGGTGCGCAAGGTGATACGGGCAAGCCGCGCACGCGGTGTTACCGGAGCCGCCTGAAAGGTCGGCTGGCGCTACCTCGTCCGGCGAACCGGCTGGCGCAGGATCGTCTTGGCGGCCGGGCCTGGTGACCGGCGCGGGTCGGACAGGTAGAGCTCGTGGTGGCGTCCGTTGTGGGTCCACCCTTCGTCCGTCATGAGTGCGTCCATGCGGGCCAGCGTTTCCGGCTCGGTCGCGTACGGTCCGATGTGCAGTGCCTGGATCGCGTCGCCCTCGGTGATCCGCTCGCGGGCTGCGTGTCGGCTCCGTAGTAGTGCTCGTCCACTCGGACCAGATCAACCTTCATGATTCGACCCTGTTGTCTCCCGTCACCGGAGAGTCAAGGAGTTGGTCCCCGCACGGCGCCGGGAAGGGTCGTACGGTGGAGCCATGAACCGGCTCGGAATGGCGACGTCTCCGTACCTGCGCCAGCACGCGGACAACCCGGTGCACTGGCGGGAGTGGGATGCCGAGGCGCTGGCCGAAGCGCGCGAGCGAGATGTGCCGATCCTGCTCTCGGTCGGGTACGCGTCCTGCCACTGGTGTCACGTGATGGCGCACGAGTCGTTCGAGGACGCGGCGACCGCCGAGCAGATGAACGAGAACTTCGTCTGTGTGAAGGTGGACCGGGAAGAGCGGCCCGACCTCGACGCGGTGTACATGAACGCCACGGTCGCGATGACCGGTCAGGGCGGCTGGCCGATGACCTGCTTCCTCACCCCGGACGGCGAACCGTTCTACTGCGGCACCTACTATCCGAAACTCCCGCGCGGCGGCATGCCATCGTTCACCCAGTTGCTGACCGCGATCACCGACACCTGGCGCACGCGCCGCGACGAGGTGGACCAAGCGTCCGCGCAGGTGGCCGAGGCGCTGCGGGCGCAGACGGCGGGGCTGCCCGATGCGGAGCTGACCATCACGGCCGAGCTGCTCGGCCACGCCGTCGCCGCCGTGCTGCGCGACGAGGACGACAAGCACGGTGGTTTCGGGGGCGCGCCGAAGTTCCCGCCCTCCGCGCTGCTGGAGGGTCTGCTGCGGTACTGGGAGCGGACCGGCGAGCCCGCCGTGTTCGACGTGGTCGCGCGCACCACCGAGGCGATGGCGCGCGGCGGCATCTACGACCAGCTGCGCGGTGGATTCGCACGGTATTCGGTCGATGCCGCGTGGGTGGTGCCGCACTTCGAGAAGATGCTCTACGACAACGCGCAGCTGCTGCGGGCTTACGCGCATCTGGCGCGGCGCAGCACGTCGGCGCTGCCGGAATCGTTGTCGCACCGGGTCACGCGCGAGACCGTGCGGTTCCTGCTCGACGACTTGGGTACCGCGCAGGGCGGTTTCGCCTCGGCGCTGGATGCCGATACGCACCTGGAGCCCGGCAAACCGGGCGTCGAAGGCGCGACCTATGTGTGGACCCCTGCCGAACTGGCTGGTGCGCTCGGTTCGATCGACGGGGCGTGGGCCGCCGGATTCTTCGGCGTCACCACCGCGGGGAACTTCGAACAGGGCACCTCCGTGCTGACCAGGTACACCGAGCCGACCGGCGCGGAGGACGACGCCCGCCTGGAACGCATTCGAGCGACGCTGATCGCGGCGCGCGACCGCCGTCCGCAGCCGGAGCGCGACGACAAAGTGGTGACCGCGTGGAACGGGATGGCGATCACCGCGCTCGCCGAAGCCGCGGGCGCGCTGGACGCGCCGGAGTGGGTGGCCGCCGCCATCCGGTGCGCGCGCTTCCTGCTCGCCGAGCACGTAGTGGACGGGCGGCTGCGGCGGGCGTCGCTGGGCGGTGTCGTCGGCGCGGCGCCGGGCATCCTGGAGGACTACGCGTGGCTGGTCACGGGGCTGCTCGCACTGCATCAGGCCACCGGTGAACTCGGCTGGCTGGAAGACGCACAGCGGTTGCTGGACACGGCGATCGCGCACTTCGCCGACCCCGACCAGCCCGGCGGCTGGTTCGACACCGCCGACTACGCCGAAACGCTCGTCACCCGTCCGCGCGACCCGATCGATGGCGCCACGCCCGCGGGCGCCTCCGCGCTGGCCGAGGCGCTGCTCACCGCCGCGGCCGCGAGCGACCCGGAACGCGCCGAGCGCTACCGCGAACTCGCCGATCGCACGCTCGAGCGTGGCGCGATCGTCCTGGCGCGTGCTCCGCGTTCGGCCGGCCAGTGGCTGGCCGTCGCCGAGGCCGCCCTGCGCGGGCCCCTCCAGGTCGCGATCGCCACCGAATCCGCCTCGCCCCCAATGGAATTGCTCACCGCAGCCCGTCTGGCTGCCCCTGGCGGCTCGGTCGTCCTGGCCGCCGCCCCCAACGCTGTCCCGCTCCTGGCCGATCGCCCCCTGGTCCGCAACGCCGCCGCGGCCTACGTCTGCCGCGGTTCGGTGTGCGACCTCCCGGTCTCGACCCCGGACCAGCTGCGCATGGCACTCCAGCGGAATTAGCCAACTCTACTTCTATGCGGCTGGGTTGGTCGGCATCCGAAGCAGATGGCCGCCGATATCGGCAAGCAACTCGAGTCTGCCACCGAGTGCGGAAACATAGGCTGCGATGGCGTCCACGGTGGCAACCTCGCCACGTTCGATCTGCGAGACCCGACCGGGGCTTACGCCCATGATTTCCGCGAGTCCTGCCTGCGTGAAGTTCAGTCGCTTCCGCTCCTCGGCAAGTTGGTATCCCCACTGCTCGGCCATGATTGCACCGCGTCGCCGAGCAGCCTCGTCCTCGCCGACCCGCTTGCGATAGGCTTCCCTATCCCACCTGCTGAAGCTGCTCATGTCTCGCGTTCCTCCTCGGCTCTTTCCTTCATGTAGATCTCGTACAGTGCCTCGGCCCGCGGAATGGCTTGCTGGTACCAAGCTCGAGGCCGAGTGGTCCGGTCCAGGATTCAAGATCGCGCTGATCGCAACCATTCTGCGGACGTACTGCGCCTCTTAGTGTCGGTCCAGCCCCTGCTTTTGCGGACTGTGGCCGACGACAGCGACGACGCCTCGGCCGGGTTCGCGCGCATGCCAGCCAACGCGAAAGCCGGCACGAACGGCCCGCAGCAGGGGAATCACCATGTCCGCCTCGGCTCGACGCCGACCTACCCCTGATTCGGAGCGACGGTGCAGCCAACTCCCTGGTCGGTCAAGGACATTCGATCCGATCCAGTGCCGAGCGCGGCACTCGGACAGCTGGCCGAGTTCCGGGTACGCCTGTCGAGGCTGAACGGCTACTGGGGCTACCTGAGCGCCGCAGCGGGCAGCATCGTCACGCTGATCCTGCTGTTCCGGCCGTGGCTGACCGCTTCCGGCTCCGACGGGAAGGCCAGCGTCAACGCCTTCGGCCGGATGACCGCGACCACGTCCCTGCTGAACATCTGGTCGTCATCGCCGCCGCCCGCCGCGCGTATCACCGGTGCCTTCGCGATACTCGCCGCGGCCGCGATCGCCGTCACCGTCTGCACGGTGGTGGCGAATCTCCGGCATCGCACCGAAGTCCTGTCCCGGGTGGCGACGATCGCCCCGGTGATCGCCGCGGCTCTGGTCATCCTCACTGTGCTCTATATGAACAGCAAAAGCCCGGAGCTGCGAGCCATGCTCGCACGCACCTCAGACCTGGGTGGACAAGCTGGAATGGTGGTGAGCTGGGCTTTCGGCAATGGCAGCCTCGTCATACCGGGAATCCGGCAAATCTCGTACGACACCGCGGGACTCACACCCTGGGCCCTGCTCGCCAGCGCCACCTCACTCGCCTCGGCCGTCACAGCGCTCGCCCAATGGATACACGACCATCCGCCCACCTCTATCCGCCTGCTGTCGCGCATCGCCATCCACAGATCGGGAGCCTCGGAGCAATTGGCTCCGCAGCGCGAATGAACAGTCTGGTATCGGCGGAGCGCGCGTTCGATTCCGGTGTGCCGCCGCTCGTGTGGACCAGCATCCGGAGGCCCGGCTGCGAGTTCTGACGTCTGGGTGATCGCCCTCGGCCGTCGGGTTGTCTGCTTCTGATGACTGCGCGCCTGACGAGACAGGCGACGGTTGGCGCCGCTATCGCCGGGGTGGGGTGTCCAGCTCGGTGTTCGGCGTCCGGACCTCGTCGGGTTCGGCTGCGGCGGTGTGGATTTCGATGACCGGATCGGTATCGGACGGGTTGCCGCTGTCGGGTTGGTCGGCGCGGGTCGCGGTGGAGTCGGTCGGCATATCAGGGCCGTCGATGTCGGTCCAGCAGGCCGTCGGGTCCTTCATGCCACGCAGCACAATGGTGTCGTAGAAGGTCCATTTGGTGCGTTCGTGGTCCGCGGCGGCTTCGATCACCGCTTCGCTCACCAGGATTCGCCGCGGCACCGTTTTGGCCGCGGTGGTGAGGCGGGCGGCTTCGTTGACCGCGTCGCCGATCACCGTGAACTCCAGCCGGGTGTCGGAGCCGACATCACCGGCGAAGACCGGGCCCCGCGCCACGCCGATGCCGATGTCCAGTTCGCGGGTGGCGAGCACCTCGTCGCGGATGCGGCGCGCGGCGCGCAGGGCCGGAGTCGCGTTGTCGCGCAGGGCCATCGGTGCCCCGAAGACGCACAGCGCCGCGTCGCCCTCGAACTTGTTGACCAGCCCGTTGTTCTCCTCGGTCGCGGCGACGACGAGCGCGAGCAGCCGGTTGAGCTTGGCGACGAACTCCTGCGGCGGCAGTCCGGTGGACAGCTCCACCGACCCGGTCACGTCGACGAACAGCGCCGAGACCTCCCGCACGTCACCGGTGAGATCCACACCGCGCGCGAGCGCGCGCTCGGCCACCTCCGCCCCGACGTGCCTGCCGAACACCTCCCGCATCCGCTGCCGCTCGCGCAGGTTCGCGGCCAGCTCGTTGACCGAGTGTTCCAACCTGCCGATCTCGCTGGTGCTGCCGACCGGTACCCGGACGTCCAGATCGCCCTGGGTGATCCGGTCCAGCGCCCGGCGCAGGGTGCGCATCGGGGCGGCGACGGCACGCGCGAGGAAGGCGGTGGCCAGCGCCCCGACACCGAGGCCGACCGCGGAGAGGTAGATGGCGGTCCGGACCCGATCGGGGGCGGCGGCGGCCGGGTCGGCCAGCACGACGATCAGCATGAGCAGCGGAAGCGCCGCCGCCACCGCCCAGGTCACCACGACCCGGACGAGAACCGACGAGCTGTAGTGCATCGTCCAGCCGAGAATCCCGGCGACCACCGGAATGGTCGGCCGGATCAGCCGGTCCACGATGAGGAAGGTGACCGCCGCCGACTCGAACGCGCCGATCGTGAACAGTGCCGTCGTCACGCCGGGGTCGTTCTCCGGGCTCAGGTGCGCGAAGATCGCCGACGCGACGATCACCCCGGGAATCCACAGCGCGAGCGCCCGCATGCTGATCGCGATCGGCAGCCGCAGCAGGAGACGTGCCTCCGCTTCGGTCGGTTTTCGCCCGGCGTCGAGCCAGCCGAAATAGCGTTTGCGGTCACGCACCGCGAGAACGACGCCGGCCAGGAATCCCACCGCCGGATAGATGCCGACGAATACCAGCGCGCGCAGCCAGTCCGTGCCGAGCCTGCCGAGGAACCCGTTCAGCCACAGCTGGGTGACGATCACCGCGAGACCGCTGAGGTTGGCGGTGGTGACCACCACGGCCAGCCCACCCCGCGCCTTGAGCGCCCAGAGGACGAACTTCGAGATCATCGGGTTCGCAGCCCGGATAGCCGCGTCACGCGTGGTCTCGCCGCCCAGCATCCCGTGATCCGTGTGCACGTTCCGGACACCGTCGATAGCCCGGCGGCGTCCATGGGCGGCACCAGGCGGAAACGTTCGGCACTACCGAGCGCCGCCCCGGTGCAGGGCGCGCTCATCACGACTGCCCGCTCCGGCGGGGCGATGCCGCGGAAGGCAGCGACGAAGAACACGAACGAGCAGCATAGAACCAGTGCGACCGGCACAGGCGGTTTCCCCATGATCTTGTCGGAGACGCCGAATCCGGCCGCCACGCCGACGAGCACCGGCAGCCGAGCGCTGCGCCTCCCATCATCTGCCGTGCCATCGCGCCCCGTTCGTCGGATCTCCCCGCCGACTGTATTGCGCTCAGCGCAGGACGACGAGCCAGACCGCGGCGTAGTGGGTGAGCGCGGCGAGCACCGTGGCCGCATGGAAGAACTCGTGGTGACCGAAGACGGTCGGCCACGGGTTCGGCCATTTGGTCGCGTAGAGGATCGCGCCTCCGCTGTAGAACAGGCCGCCGATCAGCAGCAGGATCAACGGCGCGATGCCGATCTGGCCGTTCAGTTGCCCGGCAACCGGCACGATCGCCCAGCCGAGCAGCAGGTACAGCGGAACCCCGACCCAGCGCGGCGCGGTCGGCCACAGCAACTTCAGCGCCACTCCGGCCAGCGCCCCCGCCCAGACCACGGCCAGCAATGTCTGCCCGGTGCGTCCGGGCAGGCCGAGCAGGGCGAACGGCGTATAGCTGCCCGCGATGAACAGGAAGATCATCGAGTGGTCGGCCCGCTTCATCCGGATGCGGGCACGTGCGGTCGGCCAGGTCACCCGGTGGTAGACCGCGCTGATGCCGAACAGCCCGCACACGGTGACCCCGTAGATCAGCGTCGACCATCCCGCGGTCGCCGAGATCGTGGCGGCCGTGGCGGTCAGCACCACGGCCGCGATCGCCGCGATGCCGACGGCCCAGGTATGGATCCAGCCGCGCATGCGCGGTTTGACCAGCGCCTCCGCGAGCGCTTCGCCCGCCGAGTGGGGGCCCGCTGTGACCAGTGCCGCGTCGGCGGCGCCGACCGATTCCGACATGAGTACCTCCGCCTAGCTGAACCCGTGAGTAACCTACGGAACCGTAGCTTGGAGCTCCAAGCCACTGTACCGGCGTATCGCGGTCGATGCCGAGATCGTGTCGGTGAGGCGTAGGGTTGCCCGCGTGGAACTTCCGAGTCGAGTGCGGGGTCTGCCGTATCGCATCTACGAGGCCCGGCTGTCCCAGCAGCTGGCCGGCAAACAACATCCCCGGCACGTCGCGGTGATGTGTGACGGCAATCGCCGCTGGGCGCGGGAGAACGGTTTTACCGACGTCACCCACGGTCATCGGGTCGGCGCGCTGAAGATCGCCGAACTCGTCGGCTGGTGCGAGGCCGAGGGCATCGAGATGGTGACCGTCTACCTGCTGTCCACCGAGAACCTGCAGCGCGATCCGGACGAGCTGGAGACGCTGTTCGAGGTGATCACCGACGTGGTCGAGGAACTGTCGGCGCCGGAGCAGAACTGGAGCGTGCGGATCGTCGGCACGCTCGACGGCTTCCCCGAGCTCATCGCCAAGCGGCTGCGTACCGCGGCCGAACGCACCGAAGGGCGGAATGGGGTGCATGTCAACGTGGCGGTCGGCTACGGCGGGCGGCAGGAGATCACCGACGCGGTGCGCTCGCTGGTCCGCCAGGAGATCGCCGCGGGGGAGACGGGCGAGGATCTGGTCCAGTCGATCACCGTGAACGCGATCGGCCAGCATCTCTACACCTCCGGGCAGCCCGACCCCGACCTGGTCATCCGCACCTCCGGCGAGCAGCGATTGTCCGGGTTCCTGCTGTGGCAGAGCGCATACTCGGAAATATGGTTCACCGAGGCGTATTGGCCGGAGTTCCGGCGGGTGGATTTTCTGCGGGCGTTGCGCGACTACGCCGCACGCCATCGCCGCTTCGGCGTCTGATTCGATCTCGGCGCGGCGGATCCGCCGCTCTTCTCGCATACCGCGCGGCGCCATGAGTGCGCGGCCCGACGGGAAGGCGCAGCAGGGTCCGGGCGATTTCATCGGCTACGCGGAGTTCGGTAGGCGCTTCCTGGAGTTCGCCGCCTCCGAAGAACGCATATCCGGCGCGTTCGGTCAGCTGACCGGCGCTGCCTTCGATCTCGGTCCGATCGGCGTCGGCCCGGGGCGATTGGCGAAAGTGACCGCGGAGGTCCAGCTCGGGCGGTCGCGGCTGCGCCGCCTCGGCGGCGAGGCGATCTCGTTCGAGCTGATCATCCCGCTGGACCTCGACCTGCTGCTGGACCTGGCCGTGGATCGGCATCGGTTCCACGTCGAGGGGACCGTTCATCTGCACCTGACGGTGCGCACCGCCGCGCCGTTACGGGTGGTGATCGATATCGCCGAGCCGCGTCCGGTCGATGTGCACGTCAATGTCGCCGCCGCCACGAAGCGCGGCCAGTTGGTGCGCATCCTCGCCAGCGTCGATCACGAGGTGAGACGATTCGTCGCCCGCTATGTCGCTACCGAGATCCGCAGACCGCACATTGCCGCGGCCCGCGATATCGATGTCGCCGAGCGTCTCGATGAAGCGTGGAAGTTGTAATCGAAATCACAATTTACGCAAGCGCAGCCGATTGATGCTGTGGTCGGCGTCCTTGCGCAACACCAGAGTCGCGCGTGGCCGGCTGGGCAGAATGTTCTCCACCAGATTGGGACGGTTGGTGTTGTTCCAGATCTCCTGCGCGGCGGCGGTCGCCTGGTCGTCGGTGAATCCGGAGTAGTGGTGGAAATGCGCGTTCGGATCGGCGAACGCGGTCTCGCGCAGCGTGAGAAACCGTTGCACGTACCACTTCTCGATATCCTCGATACGCGCATCGACGTAGATCGAGAAGTCGAACAGGTCCGAGACCATCAGCCGGGGACCGGTCTGCAGCACGTTCAGGCCTTCCACGATCAGAATGTCGGGCTGCCGTACACAGTGCAGCTTCCCCGGCACGATGTCGTAGGAGATGTGCGAATACACCGGTGCGCAGACCTCCGCCGCGCCGGATTTCACCTCGGTGACGAATCGCAGCAGCTTACGGCGGTCGTAGCTCTCCGGGAAACCCTTGCGGTGCATGATGCCGCGCCGGGTGAGTTCCGCGGTGGGATAGAGGAATCCGTCGGTGGTGACCAGGTCGACGCGGGGGTGGTGATCCCAGCGGGCCAGCAGCGCCTGGAGCACGCGGGCGGTGGTCGACTTGCCCACCGCGACGCTGCCCGCGACGCCGATCACGAACGGTACCTGCTGGTCCGGATGGGTTTCGCCGAGAAAGGTCGCGGTCGCGGCGAATAGGCGCTGGCGTGCGGCCACTTGCAGATGGATGAGACGAGCGAGCGGGAGATAGACCTCCGCGACTTCCTCGAGATCGATCTGTTCCCCGAGGCCACGCAGGCCGATCAGTTCTTCCTCGGTCAGTACCAGGGGAGTCGACTTACGCAGGGTTCGCCACTGTTTCCGGTCGAATTCCACGTAGGGACTCGGCTCGCTCATCCGTGCCACTTACCCGACACTCCACTTCGGCAAACACGCACAGTTGCCGCGCGGATCCGGTGAGATTCGGTCTAGCTGTCGCCGCATAGCCGAATTCTGCTCTGTGTCGCGATGGCAGTACGAGTGGGGTCCACTACCCGTCGGTAACCGAGTCGATGACCGGGTGGGAGCCCACTGCGAACCGCCTGACACTCCGCACATCTCATCGACCGGATCGGCATGGCTGCGGTGCCCGTAGTGCTCGACGTCCAGCGGGGCGAGTGGCGTTCGTTGCCCGGCGAGACCAGGCCACCGAGCGGTTGCGTGAGGTCTCCCGGACTTCGGAGAAAGTAGTTTTTCGCTCCACTGTGCGGGCGAAATCAATTACTCGGGATGCGTCGGAAAATAAAGCCTACGCCGCTCCAGCGAAATCCCTCTCTCGAATCGTTGAAGACGGCCGGGAAATGCTGCCTCAGACGTGCGTGGAGTCATTCGCGGAATTGATCGATGTGGGTTGCATTACACCTGTTTCCGACTCCTCAAAACATCCCGCGCGGTCCGAACCGTTCCGTGGCAGGTGCACCCGATCCGACCAGAAGGGGTGTGCGTGGTCCGATGGCCGGAACGGGGCGAGTGATAGAAATTCCAGGTAGATGCATGTTTTTCGGCGCGCCTGCGGCGACCTTCCCGCCTCGGTCGGGCGCATCTACCGCGGCTGCGAACCGATTCCTCGGGTCTTGTCGAGGTCGCGACATAGGCCCGGCGAGAGGGGATTGTTTCCGGTACGCAACTGCGGCATCTGTATATTCCCAGTGTTGGGAACATACAGGCTATTTCATTTGGTAGGGTCGCTGATTTGTTCGCGATGGTGGAGCATTCGGTTCGCGAAGTGCGTGTTTGTTTTAGATGAGTTTCTTCCTGCAAAAAAGTCCGAACAGCGGCGAGAGGTGAAATGCCAGAATGAGTAGAGATCGTCGTGCCCCGCGTGGTCGTCGCCGGGTCGGTCTACTCTTCGGGAGTCTGCTCACGGCCGCGGTGGAATCCGCCGCAGGCGCCGTCGCCGTCCGGTTCAATCCGTCGGGCGATCCGTCCGACGATCGGCAGTTGACCTATCGGGAGCTCGACGAGTTGTCGTCGCGGTTGGCGCGCGAGCTCATAGCCCACCGGATCGGCGCCGGTGACACGGTGGCCATCGGGATGACGCGCAGCATCGAATCCGTGCTGGCCGTCTGGGCGGTCGCGAAGACGGGCGCCGCGTACGTACCGGTGGATCCGGCGTATCCGCCGGAGCGGATCGCGCACATCCTCTCGGATTCGGGTGCGGTGCTGGGGTTGACCGTCACGGCACACCGGCAAGCGCTCGGCTCGGGTGTGGACTGGGTCGAGCTCGATGATCCGGCGCACGCCGCGCGAATCGCCGAGCGGCCGGGGCATCCGATCTCCTACGCCGACCGGGTGCGGCCGGTCGATCCCCGGCATCCCGCCTACGTCATCTACACCTCGGGTTCGACCGGGAAGCCCAAGGGCGTGGTGGTCACCCATACCGGTCTCGGTGCGCTGGTGGCCGCGGCGCGGGAAGCCCTCCGGGTGCACCAGGGTTCGCGCATCCTGCACGTATGCTCGCCCAATTTCGACGCCTCGGTGCTGGAACTGTTGCTGGCCTTCTCGTCCGGGGCGACGCTGGTGGTGGCGCCGCCGCACGCGTTCGGTGGCCCTGAGTTGGCGGATCTGCTGCGGCGGGAGCGGGTGACGCACATCGTGATCACGCCGGGTGCACTGGAGTCGGTGGATCCGGCCGGGCTCGACGATCTGGAGGTCGTGGAGGTCGGCGGCGAAGAGTGCAGTCCGGATCTGATCGGGCGCTGGGCGCGTGACGATCGGCTGTTCGTCAACGGGTACGGTCCGACCGAGGTCACGGTATGGGCGACCGTGAGCGGGCCATTGCGGCCCAGCGAGCCGGTCACGATCGGCAGCGCGATCGCGGGGGTGGGTGCGTTCGTGCTGGATGCGCGGTTGCGGCCGGTGCCGGCCGGGGTGATCGGGGAGTTGTACTTGTCCGGGCCTGCGCTGGCTCAGGGATATCTCGGGCGGCCGGGCCTGACCGCGGAGCGGTTCGTGGCCAGTCCGTTCGGCGCGGAGACCGGTGACCCGTCCACCGGACGCGCTCCGGGGGCACGGTTGTATCGGACCGGTGATCTGGTGCGGCGCAACGAGGCCGACGGCACCCTCGAGTATCTGGGCCGGTTGGACTTCCAGGTCAAGATCCGTGGCTTCCGCATCGAGCTGGGTGAGATCGATAATGCGCTGACCGCCCATCCCGCAATCGATTACGCGGCGACCCTTGGCAAGACGCTCCCGTCCGGCGCGAAGGTCCTGGTGTCCTATGTGCTGCCGCATGCAGGGACCGGTGTGGACACGGAAGAACTCGCGACCTTCGTCGCGGGCCGGTTGCCGGAGTACATGGTGCCTGCGGCGATCGTGGTGCTCGACACGATTCCGCTCACCCCGATCGGCAAGCTGGACCGCAACGCGCTGCCGGAGCCGGCCTTCGTTGGACGCGAATTCCGTGCTCCCGTGAGCGAGGCCGAGTCCATCATCGCCGAGGTGTTCGCCACGGTGCTCGGTGTCGAACGCGTTGGTCTCGACGACTCGTTCTTCGCGCTGGGTGGCGATTCGATCCTGTCGATCCAGCTGGTGGCGCGGGCCAAAGCGCGCGGGGTGGTGTTCACCGCACGGGATGTGTTCGATCATCGCACGGTCGCGGCATTGGCCGAGATCGCCGCGCTCGACGGTACGTCGGAGCAGCACCGGCTCGCGGAACTGCCCGGCGGCGGGGTGGGCGCGATTCCGTTGCCGCCGATCATGGCGGGGACGCTGGCCAACGGCTCGTCGTATCAGCGGTTCTCCCAGTCGATGGCGCTGCGGCTGCCCGCAGGCATCGATCGGGCGACCTTGAACGCGACCATCAGCGCGGTGTTCGATCACCACGATGTGCTGCGCGCTCGGTTGCGCCGCAGCAGCGAAGGGGAATCCCTTTCCGCGACAGCGGGATCCGTATCGGACGCCGCCTGGCTCTTCGAGGCGCTGGAGCGTGGCGCGGTGGACGTCGGCAGTCTCGTACGCCGGGTCGAGCTGCCTGCGGACGTCGACGATGCGGAGCTGTCGCGGCGGGCAAGTGCCGAATACGACGCGGCCTTGGGGCGGCTCGATCCGTCGAACGCGGTCATGGTGCAGTTCGTCTGGTTCGCGTTCACCGGCACCGAGCTGGACGGATCGGCGGATGCCGGGTCCAGTGGCCGCCGCGATGTGTTGCTGGTGGTCGCCCACCACTTCGTGGTCGACGGCGTGTCGTGGCGGATTCTGCTTCCGGATCTGGCGGTGGCCTGGTCGCAGCTGGCCGGGGGGCAGCCGGTGGCGCTCCCGGCCAACGGAACTTCGATGCGGCGCTGGGCGCACGCCCTCGTGGACGCGGCGAAGCACCCGGCGCGCGTGGCGGAACTTCCGTTCTGGCAGCAGGTTTCGGCCACTGCGGACCCGGCGCTCGGTGCGCGCGCGTTCGATCCGGCGGTGGACACGTTCGCCACCGTCGATCGCGTGCAGGTGACGCTGTCGGCGGAGGTGACCGATGCCGTGCTGACCGCGATCCCGGGCCGGTACCACGGCGGCGTCAACGATGGCCTGCTGTCGGCACTGGCACTGGCGGTGAGCAAGTGGCGTGGCGAAACGTCCGGCGGCACGGTGCTGGTCAAGCTGGAGGGCCACGGACGCGAGGAGGATGTCGTCGCGGGCGCGGACCTGTCCCGGACGGTGGGTTGGTTCACCAGCGCCTATCCGGTCCGGCTGAATCTCGCCGGCGCCGCCGTGGATGCGGCGTTCGAGGGCGGAAAGCCCTTGGGCGACATCGTGAAATCGGTGAAAGAGCAGCTGCTGGCGATCCCGGACAAGGGTCTCGGCTACGGCCTGCTGCGCTATCTGAACCCGGAGACCGCCGCACAGCTGGGCGCCGCGGGGCAGATCAGCTTCAACTATCTGGGTCGTGTGTCGGCGGGGGAGATCGGTGGAGAACTCGCCGAGCTGGGTTGGGCGCCGGTGGCGGATCTGGGGCAGCTGGATGCCGAGATGGATCCGGACATGCCCGCGAACGGTGTGATCGACCTCAACGCGATCGTCACCGACGGCGGGGACGGTCCGCGGCTGGGTGCGTCGTTCGCCTTCCCCAGGGGGCTGTTGTCCCGGGAGCGGGTGCAGGAGCTCGCAGATCTGTGGGTCGCGGCGCTCGCCGCACTGGCTCGGCACGCACAGCGGCCGGATGCCGGTGGCCTGACACCGTCGGACCTGCCGCTGGTCACGGTCGGCCAATCGGATATCGACGTATGGGAACGGAATTACCCGGCGCTGTCGGACGTGTGGCCGCTGTCGCCGCTGCAGTCCGGCCTGCTGTTCCACGCGCTGATGGCCCAGTCGGGTGTCGATGTGTACATCACCCAGGCCAGGGTCGACCTGGGCGGCGGCTTGGACGTCGAGCGGCTGCGGGCGGCGGCGCAGGCGGTGCTGGACCGCTATCCGAACCTGCGGGCCGCGTTCGTCACCGATGCCGATGGTCAGGCCGTGCAGCTGGTCATGGACCGGGTCGAGGTGCCGTGGCGCGAAGTCGATCTGACGCACTTGCCCGAGTCCGAGCAGTCGGCGCAGCTACAGCGGTTGGTCGCGCTGGAGCGCGAGACCCACTTCGATATGTCCGCGGCGCCCCTGATGCGGTTCACCCTGTACCGCACGCAAGGAGGGCTTTCCGGACCGGCGAGCGGCGACACGGGCGACGTTTCCGGGGAGAGTGCCACCGAGCCGCAGTGGCACCTGGTGATCACCAGCCATCACATCCTGCTCGACGGCTGGTCGAACCCGCTGCTGCTGCGTGATGTGCTGGTGCTGTACGCGACGCGCGGTGATCGGTCCGCGCTGCCGCGGGTGACGTCCTACCGCAACTTCTTGAGCTGGCTGGCCGGCCGGGATCAGGAAGCGTCGCTGAAGGTGTGGGCGGAGGCGCTGTCCGGCGTGGACGAGCCGACTCAGCTCGCGCCGCAACCGCAGACGACCGAGCACTACGAGATCGGGAAGCGGATCACCGAGATCGACGCCGACGGCGCCCGCCGGATCACCGGCCGCGCCGCCGAACTCGGCGTCACGGTGAACACTCTGGTGCAGGCTGCGTGGGGCATTCTGCTCGGGCGGCTCACCGGTCGCGGCGACGTGGTCTTCGGCGCGACGGTGTCCGGCCGTCCGGGCGAGCTGACCGGCGTGGAGTCCATGGTGGGCTTGTTCATCAACACGCTGCCGGTGCGGGTGCGCGTGGACGATCGGCTGACGGTCGGCGAGTTCCTGGAGCGGCTGCAACGCGAACAAGCCGGGCTGCTCGACCACCACTACGTGGGTCTCACCGATATCCAGCGGGTCGTCGGCGCCGGCGCGCAGTTCGACACCTTGCTGATCTTCGAGTCGTACCCGATCGACCGGGACGCGATCGCCGCCGTCAGTTCCGTGGACGGCATGTCGGTGACCGGTGTCGGTCTCCGGGACGATACCCACTACCCGCTGACCATGCTGGTGCACTCGGCGTCGACGATCGAGCTTACGTGGAAGTATCTGGGCAGCCGGTTCACCGCCGACGAAGTGGAAGCCCTCGCCGCACGGCTGCTCGGGGTGCTGGAGGCACTGGTCGGTGATCCCGGTGCACGGGTCGGCGCGATCGATATCCTGCTGATCAGCGGCGAGCGGGATCGAATCCTGCGCGAGTGGAACGACACCCGGCATCCGGTCGAACCGGAACTACTGTTGGACGGCTACCGCCGTGCGGTACAAGCGCATCCGGACAAGGTCGCGGTGATCTACGAGGGCCGCGAGCTGACTTACCGCGACTTCGACGAGCGGGTCAATCGACTTGCGCGCCTGCTGATCTCGCGTGGAGTCGGCGCGGAGTCCCTGGTGGGGCTCGCGGTCCGTCGTTCGCTGGATCTGGTGGTCGGCATGTATGCGATCATCACCGCGGGTGGCGCCTACGTGCCGTTGGATCCGGATCATCCGGACGAGCGAATCCAGCACGTCCTGAACACCGCGGAACCGGTGTGCGTGATCACCACGACGGCGGACGCCGTCTCCGTGCCGGACGGGATTCCGGTGCTGTCCATCGACACCGAGGATCTGGACGGCTTCGACGGTGCCCCGCTGCGTGCCGAGGAACTGTCGCGACCGGTGCGTCCGGACAACCCGGCGTACGTGATCTTCACGTCGGGCTCCACCGGCCGCCCGAAGGGGGTCGCGGTATCGCACGGCGCGATCCACAACCAGATCACGTGGATGCTCGCCGAGTACCCGTTGGGCGTCGACGACGTGTACTTCCAGAAGACCGCCACCACCTTCGACGTCTCGCTCTGGGGCTATTTCATGCCGTTGCGGGTCGGCGCGAAGCTCGTAGTAGCCACCCATGATGGCCACCGTGACCCGGTCTATCTCTCAGAAACCATTGCGGCACAGCGCGTTACCGTCACAGACTTCGTCCCCTCGATGCTCGCGGTGTTCGCGGCCCACACGGCGGCGGATGCCGTCTCGACCCTGCGGCATGTGTTCGCGATCGGCGAGGCGCTGCCGCCGGAGACGGTCGCCGCCCTGCGCGCGATCTCCGATGCCGCCGTGCACAACCTGTATGGACCGACCGAGGCCGCGGTGTCCATCACTTCCTGGCAGGCGTCCGGCGGCGAACGCACCAGGGTGCCGATCGGATCGCCGCAGTGGAACAGCCGCGTCTACGTGCTGGATTCGCGGTTGCGACCGGTGCCGGCGGGCGTTCCCGGTGAGCTCTATCTGGCGGGTGACCAACTGGCCCGCGGCTACGTGGCCCGCCCGGACCTGACCTCGGATCGGTTCGTGGCCGACCCGTTCGGAGGAGTTGGGTCCGGGGGCGAACCCGGCGCGCGGATGTACCGGACCGGCGACCTGGTGGTCTGGCGTGAGCCGGGTCGCTCCGTTGGCGCGGCTCCGGCCGGACTCGGTGAGGGTGTCGCGGAATACGGCGTTCTGGAATACCTCGGCCGCACCGACTTCCAAGTGAAGTTCCGTGGTCAGCGCATCGAGCTCGGTGACATCGAATCGGCACTGCTCGAGCAGCCCTCGGTGAGTCAGGCCGTTGTCGTGGTGGTGCCGTCGGAGCTCGGCGATCAGCTGGTGGCCTACGCGGTGCCGTCGCCGGGAGCCAGCATCGATCCGGCGCAGCTGTTGCCTGCGCTGGCGCGGACGCTGCCCGCCTACATGGTTCCGGCCACGGCGGTGGAGTTGGCCGCCTTCCCGCTCAACACCAGCGGCAAGCTCGATCGCAAGGCATTGCCTCGGCCGACGTTCACCGGCAGGGAGTTCCGGGCGCCGTCCACCCCGATCGAGGAGATCGTGGCCGGGGTGTTCGCCGACGTGCTCGGTGCGGAGCGGGTGGGTGTCGACGACGACTTCTTCGCCCTCGGCGGCAACTCGCTGGTCGCCACCCAGGTCGTGGCCCGGCTGAGCGCGGCGCTGGACGCGCGGGTGTCGGTGCGGACGCTGTTCGACGCACCGGTGGTCGCCGAACTGGCGGCGGGCATCGTGCCGGGCTCCGGTGTTGCCGCGAGTCGCCCACCATTGACCCGGGCCGCGCGACCGGATCTGGTGCCGCTGTCGCTGGCCCAGCAGCGCATGTGGGTGCTCAATCAGGTCGATACCGAGTCTCCGGCCTACAACCTGCCGTTCGCGCTCCGGCTTGCCGGCGCCCTCGACGTGCCCGCGTTGCGGCAGGCGGTAGTGGATGTGCTGGAGCGGCACGAAGCGCTGCGCACGCGGTTCCCGGTGCACGGCCAGGACGAGGCGCCGCACCAGGAGATCCGGTCGGCCGCCGAAACGCTGCCGGACGGGCTCGAGGTCGAGACGGTCATCGCCGCCGATCCAGCATGGGTCGCCAAACTGTTGTCCGCGGGTTTCGACGTCACCGAGCATCCGCCCGTGCGGATCCGGTTGTTCGCCGGCCCGGCCCCGGACGAGCACCTGCTCGTCTTCGTCGTGCATCACATCTCGGCGGACGGTTCCTCGCTCGCGCCGCTGGCCAGGGACCTGGTGACCGCCTACCTGGCGCGGATCGCCGGCACGACGCCCAACTGGGCGCCCCTGACGGTACAGTACGCTGACTTCGCGGTCTGGCAGCGTGCGGTCATCGGTACCGAAGATGAGGAGAGCTCCGTGGCCGCAGAGCAGTTGGCATACTGGCGGCGGCAGCTCGCCGGTGTGTCCGCGGCGTCGCAGCTGCCGTTGGACCGCCCCCGCCCGGCGATCGCGTCCCTGCGCGGCGCGTCGACCGGCGTCGTGGTGCCCGCGCAGGTGCACGCGGGTATGGCCCGCATCGCGCGCGAGCGCAATTCGTCGCTGTTCATGGTCGTCCATGCCGCATTGGCAGCGCTGCTGGCCCGGCTGTCCGGCGGCTCCGATATCGCGATCGGCACGCCGATCGCGGGTCGCGGCGCGGCCGCCCTGGACGACCTGGTCGGCATGTTCGTCAACACCTTGACGTTGCGGACCGAGGTCGATCGCGCCGCCACGTTCGCCGCACTGGTCGACCAGGTTCGCGAGACCGATCTTTCCGCCTTCGCCAACGCGGACATCCCGTTCGAGCGGGTGGTCGAGGCGGTTCTCCCCGCTCCGGTCGGTGCGGGCAATCCGCTGTTCCAGGTGATGCTGTCGTTCCAGAACACCGAGCAGCCGTCGCTCGAGCTGCCGGGACTGACGGTCTCGGCGCTGCAGCCCGACGAGGTGGTGGCGAAATTCGATCTCCAGGTGATCATCGAGCCGCGCCACCGTGCGGACGGTACGCCGGACGAGCTCGTCATCGTATTCACCTACGCGACGGATCTCTTCGAGGAAGCGACCGTACAGCGGCTCGGTTGGCGGTTCGAGCGGATTCTCGCGGCGGTCGCTGCCGATCCGCGCGCGGTCATCGGCGAGATCGACATACTCGGCGCCGCCGAACTCGTCCCGGCACTGACCGCCCCGGTCCGGCCCGCCCGGCCGAGCCCAGCCGAGCAGGCCGGCGTCACGATGCTGCCGGAGCTGCTGGCCGGTGCGGTGGAGAACAATCCGGATGGCGTCGCGGTGGTCTATGCGGACGCCTCGACGCGGTTGTCCGAAATGGAGTATGTCGACCTCGACGATCGGTCGACCCGGCTGGCTCGGCTGCTGATCGCCCGCGGCATCGGCCCGGAGGATCTGGTCGCGATCGGCATTCCGCGGTCGCTCGACTCGGTGCTCGCGGTGTGGGCCATCGCCAAGACCGGTGCCGGGTTCGTACCGGTGGATCCCAACTATCCCGCGGACCGGGTCGCGCACATGATCTCGGATTCGCATGCGGTGCTGGGACTGACGATCGCCGAGGTACGCGCGGATCTGCCCGGCGAACTGGAATGGCTGGTCATCGATGCCGACGATGTCGATCGACAGCTCGACGACTACTCGGCCGCGCCGGTTGCCGACGTGGATCGCACCCGGCCGTTGCGCGCGGAGCACCCGGCCTACGTCATCTACACCTCCGGATCGACCGGTAAACCCAAAGGCGTGGTCGTCACCCAGGCCGGGCTGTCGAGCTTCTGCGACGAACAGCGCGAGCGCTACCGGGTCACGAGCACCTCACGCACACTGCATTTCGCGTCGCCGTCCTTCGACGCGTCGGTGCTGGAACTGCTGCTGGCAATCGGCGGAGCCGCCACCATGATCGTGGCGGCGCCGACCGTCTACGGCGGCGCGGAACTGGCCGCGCTGCTGCGCCGGGAGCGGGTGACGCATGCGTTCATCACCCCCACGGCTCTGGCGTCGGTCGACCCGACGGGCCTGGACAAGCTTCGCGTCGTGATCGCCGGTGGTGAGGCGTGCCCGCCGGATCTGGTCCAGCGCTGGACTATTCCGATCGCCGGGCGCCGCACCCGCGAGTTCTACAACGGTTACGGGCCGACCGAGACCACGATCATGACCAATATCAGCGCGCCGCTGGTGCCGGGCGAGGCCGTCACCATCGGCGGGCCGATCCGCGGCATCACCGAATACGTGCTGGACCAGCGGCTGCATCCGGTTCCGGACCTGGTCGTCGGTGAGCTCTACATCACCGGGGCGCAGGTGGCGCGGGGATATCACGAGCGACCCGCGCTGACGGCCGCACGGTTCGTGGCGAACCCGTTCGACCCGAGTGCAGCGCGGCTGTACCGGACCGGCGATCTGGCCAGGCGGACGGCCGACGGTCGGCTGGAATATGTCGGTCGCAACGATTTCCAGGTCAAGATCCGCGGGTTCCGCATCGAACTCGGCGAGATCGACGCGGTCCTCGGGTCCAACGACTCCGTCGACTTCGCCGTCACCATCGGGCACAAACTCCCCACTGGCGCGACGATTCTCGTCTCGTACGTGCACGCCGCTGCCGGCGCGATCGCCCGGCCGGACGAGCTCGTCACGTTCGCCGAACGCAGCCTGCCCGCGCACATGGTGCCCACCACCGTCATGGTGCTGGACGAGATCCCGCTGACTCCGGTCGGCAAACTAGACCGCGCCGCGCTGCCCGTGCCGGTGCTGCAGGCCAGGGAATTCCGGGCGCCGTCCGGGCCACTGGAAGAACTGGTCGCGGGCGCCTTCACCGATTTGCTCCACGCCGCGACGCCGGTCGGCGCCGACGACGACTTCTTCGAGTTGGGGGGCAACTCGCTGATCGCCACCCGGCTCATCGCCCGGCTGGGGGCCGCACTGGACTCCCGGATCCCGGTGCGGTTGCTCTTCGAGGCCTCGACGGTGGCCGCGCTCGCGGCGCGCCTGGGCGAGGCTTCGACCGGGGCGGGCCGTCGGCCATTGACCGCCGGTCCGCGCCCGGAACGGATTCCGTTGTCCTTGGGGCAGCAGGGCATGTGGTTCCTCAACCGCCTCGACACCGCTTCGGTGGCCTACAACGTTCCGCTGGCGGTGCGGTTGAGCGGTGCCCTCGACACGGACGCGCTGCGGACGGCGATCGGGGATCTGGTGGCCCGCCACGAGATCCTGCGCACCATCTATCCGCACTCGGATTCCGGTTCAGCGCAGGGCCCCGCAGCTCCTGTGCAAGTGATTCTGCCTGTGGCACAGGCGGTTCCGCAGTTCGAGATCCGGGCCGTAGCTCCGGCGGAGGTGGCGGACGCCGTCGTCGGCTTGGCGAGTACGGTCTTCGACCTCACTACCGACATGCCGGTCAGGGTGGTGCTGTTCGATCTGAGCGGCGCGGCGAATTCGGGTCACTCCAGCGCGGCACCCGAGTACGTGCTGGCGATGGTGGTGCACCACATTGCCGCTGACGGGTCATCGATAGGCCCACTGACCCGGGATCTGATGACCGCGTACGCGGCTCGCTGTGCCGGGGAGATTCCGACATGGGCGCCATTGCCGGTGCAGTACGCCGACTACAGCATGTGGCAGCGCGACCTGCTCGGCGCCGAGGACGATCCGGAATCGTTGGCGGCCAAGCAGATCGCCTACTGGAAGCAGGCTTTGGCCGGGCTTCCGGATCAGCTCGACCTGCCGTCGGATCGACCGCGTCCGCTGACGCGCTCCTACGCCGGAGGCCTGGTGGCGGTGCGCATCGATGCCGAAACCCACCGTGCGCTGACGGAATTGGCGCGAACCGAAGGCGCGACGTTGTTCATGGTCGTGCACACGGCCCTGGCGGTGCTCCTGGCGCGGTTGTCGGGCACCGACGACATCGCGATCGGTTCGCCGGTTGCCGGGCGGGGCGAGGCGGTACTGGACGACCTGGTCGGCATGTTCATCAACACCCTGGTGTTCCGCACACGATACGACGCCGGGGAAACCTTCACCGACCTGCTCGGACGGCAGCGCAAGACCGATATCCAGGCGTTCGCGAATGCGGACGTGCCGTTCGAGCGGCTGGTCGACGCGCTGAAACCGGTCCGGTCGACGGCGCGGCATCCGCTGTACCAAGTGGCACTGTCGTTCCAGAATATGGAGCCCGTCGCGCTGGAATTGCCGGACCTCACCATCTCGAGCCTGGATATCGGCGCCGAGGTATCGCAGTTCGACCTGCATTGGATGGTGGGCGACGCCTACGACGGTGCGGGCGCGCCCACCGGGATCGGCGGGGTGGTCAGCTACGCCTCCGACATGTTCGACCAGGACACCGTGCAGGGCTTCGTCGACCGGTTCGTGCGCCTGCTGTCCGCGATCGCCCACGACCCCGCGGCGGTGCTCGGTGACATCGATGTGATCGATCCGGCCGAACGAGTGCGGCTGCTGTCCGACGCCGCCGACACGGCCCACCCGGTGTCGGCGCGTCTCCTGTTGACCGGCTTCCGCCGTGCCGTCGCCGCGACACCGGACGCGGTGGCCGTGGTGCACGACGAGACCGCCTGGACTTATCGGGAATTCGACGCGCGCGTCAACCGCTTGGCCCGGTATCTGATCGGGCAGGGGATCGGTCCCGAGTCCGTGGTCGCCATGGCGCTGCCGCGTTCGCCGGAATTGCTGGTCGCGATGTACGCGGTGCTCAGCGCGGGCGGTGCGTACCTGCCCCTGGATCTCGATCATCCGGCCGGGCGGATCGGGTATGTGCTGGAAGTGGCCGAGCCCGTGTGTGTGCTCACGGACAACGGCGATCCGGTACCCGTATCCGGGGTTCCGGTGATCGATGTCGACGCTCTGGACCTGTCGGCCTATTCTGCCGAACCCGTCGCCATGGGTGAGTTGCGTGCACCTCTGCACGCGGACCATCCGGCGTACGTGCTGTTCACGTCGGGGTCGACCGGTCGGCCCAAGGGCGTGATGGTGTCGCACGGTGCGATCACCAACCAGATCGAATGGATGGCGGCGCAGTATTCGTTCGGGCCGGACGACGTCTACCTGCAGAAGACGGCGACTACGTTCGACGTGTCGCTGTGGGGTTTCTTCGTTCCGCTGTGGGTAGGTGCGCGACTGGTGCTGGCCGCGCCGGGCGGTCAACGGGATCCGGGGTACATCGCCGATCTGATCGCCGCCAACCGGGTGACGGTCACCGACTTCGTCCCCTCTGTGCTGCAGGTATTCCTGGCCGCAGCGACAGCGGAGCAATTGGCCTCGCTGCGTGCGGTTTTCGTCATCGGTGAGGCGTTGCCGCCCAGCACCGTCGCGGACTTCGCGGCGCTGTCGAGCGCCGGACTGCACAACCTGTACGGGCCGACCGAAGCGGCGGTGTCGGTGACGTACTGGCCCGCGTCCACGAGCGACCGGGCCACCGTGCCGATCGGCGTCGCGGAGTGGAATACCCGGACCTACGTCCTGGATTCCCGGCTGCATCTGGTGCCGGCTGGTGTTGTCGGCGAATTGTATTTGGCGGGAGACCAATTGGCGCGCGGCTACCTGCGGCGTGCGGACTTGACCTCGGATCGATTCGTCGCCGATCCCTACGGGCCGCCGAGTGCCCGGATGTACCGGACAGGCGATCTGGTGCGCCGCCGTGCCGACGGCGTGCTGGAGTATCTCGGACGCAGCGACTTCCAGGCGAAGATCCGCGGCCACCGGATCGAGCTGGGTGAGATCGAGGCCGCGCTGCTGGCCGAGCCCTCCGTCGCCCAAGCGGTGGTCGTGGTGACGGCGTCGGAGAACGGCGACCAGCTGGTCGCCTACGTGGTCGCGGCGACCGACCTCGCGGCCGACGCGCTGCGGGAGTCGCTGGCGCAGGTGCTGCCGTCGTACATGGTGCCGTCGGCGATCATGGTGCTCGATTCCTTCCCGATGAACGACAGCGGAAAGCTGAATCGTGCCGCGCTGCCGCAGCCGGTGTTCCGGGCCCGCGATTTCGTCGCGCCCGCGACCCCGACCGAGCAGACAGTGGCGGAGGCGTTCGTCGAGGTTCTCGCCATCGCCCGGGCGGGTGCCGAGGACGATTTCTTCGATCTCGGTGGCACGTCGCTGCTCGCGTTCACGTTGCAGCGTGCGCTGACCGCTCGGCTCGGCATCGACGTGCCGATGGCGGCGTTGTTCACCGCGCCCACCGTGCGCGGTCTGGCTACCCGCATCGACAACCTGGACCAGCCCGCGGTGGTGGTTTCGGCCGACGACTCCGCGACGATCGCCACCGATGCCGTGCTGGAACCGGAGATCGATGGTGCCGGCGCCAGGCCGGCGAGTTCGGAAACCCCGATGGATGTGCTGCTCACCGGTGCGACCGGATTCGTCGGCGTACACCTGCTCCGGGAGTTGCTGTCCAGCACCCGGGCACGCGTCTGGTGCCTGGTTCGCAGCGACGATGACGAGCGGGCGACCAAGCGGATTCGTAACGCCCTGGAGAAGTACCGTATCTGGGACGACGCTTACGACAGCCGTATCGTCGCTGTCGCAGGTGATCTGGCGGCGCCGCGCTTCGGACTCGACGAGTTCGGCTATGCCCGGCTGGCGGACCGGATCGAGGTGATCTACCACAACGGTGCTCGGGTGAACCACATCGAGCCCTATGCGCGGCTGCGCGCCGCCAACGTGGAGGGCACCCGCGAGGTGTTGCGGCTGGCGACCACCGGTCGGATCAAACCCGTGCATTTCGTGTCCACCGTCAACGCGGCGATACCGGCCGCACCCGCACCGGATTTCCGTGGCCGCGAGGACGCGGTCCTGAGCGCCGATGAGGTGTCCCAGAACGGATATGTGGCCAGTAAATGGGTTGCCGAGCAACTGGTCCGGCAGGCGGGTGAACGCGGTGTGCCGGTGAGCATCTACCGTCCCGGAATCGTCTGCGGCGATCCGCGGACCGGCGTGAACAGCGCCGACGACTCGTTCTGGAACATGATCCGCGCGGCCGCCATCCTCGGTCTCGCCCCCGACACCGGCGACGCCGATATGGCGCTGGTACCGGTGAACTACGTTGCCGGTGCCATCGTGGCGCTGGCAGCCGAAGCCACCAATGGGTCGGCCTATCACCTGGTGAACTCGCAGCGGGTGGCGATCCGCGACATCTTCCGATCCCTGCGTAGCCATGGGATCCCGGTCGCGATCGCCGCGGTCGAGGAGATCGCCACCAAGCTGGCCGAGGAGGCCGCGGCACGCGATGCGGCCGGCGACGACTCGCTGGTGCGCGCCGCACTGGTCAGCGGCAATTACGGCGGGGTTGCGGTCCCCGTCGACGACACCCACACTCGTACGGAGCTCGCCGGGCACGGAATCCATTGCCCGCCGATCGATACGGCTGCGCTGGACGCCTATGTCGAGTCCTTCATCGACTCGGGGTTCTTTCCCGTCCCGAGCGATGACGCGCACGCTGAGTGATCAGGCCCCCTGTTCGGAAGGAAACATGACCACACAAGCCGAGTCACGTCCCGCCGCCGCTTCGGGCACCTTTGCCCTGGGCGGCGATCTCCCGGTCCATCGCCTGGGTTACGGCGCGATGCAGATCACCGGTCCGGGAGTCTGGGGCGACCCGAAGGATCCGGATGAGGCCGTGCGCGTCCTTCGCCGCGCCGTGGAACTCGGGATCACCTTCATCGATACCGCCGATTCCTACGGTCCGTTCGTCAGTGAAACGCTGATCCGCCGAGCACTGCATCCGTATTCCGAGGACCTGGTCATCGCCACCAAGGCCGGCCTGACCCGGCCGGGGCCCGGTGACTGGCGTCCCGTCGGCCGCCCCGAATACCTGCGCCAACAGCTCGAACTGAGCCTGCGCCATCTCGGCCTCGAACGCATCGATCTCTATCAACTGCACCGGATCGACCCGAAGGTGCCGCTGGCCGACCAACTCGGTGAGCTGGCACAGCTGCGGCAAGAGGGCAAGATCCGCCACATCGGCCTCTCCGAGGTGACCGTCGCCCAGCTCGAGCAGGCTCGCAAGGTCGTCGACATCGTCTCGGTGCAGAACATGTACAACCTCGCCAACCGGAACGCGGAGGACGTGCTCGAGTACGCCGAGGCGAACGACATCGCGTTCATTCCCTGGTTCCCCATGGCCACCGGTGATCTCGCCCGTCCCGGTGGTGTCCTGGATACCTTCACGCGCGACGACGCGAGCCCATCCCAGCTCGCGCTCGCCTGGCTGCTGCGTCGTTCGCCGGTCCTCCTGCCCATCCCCGGCACCTCGAGCGTGGCGCATCTGGAGGAGAACACCGCCGCCGCCACCATCACGCTCACCGACGACGAATACGCCGCCCTGTCCGAGGTGAGCGCTCCCGCGCCGCGTGGTCGGCGTTTCCGGCTGCCGAAACTGACCCGCGGCTGAGGACACAACCCGGCCAGGACTTCGCGCTGTTCCGCAGGCGGACAGGCGATTTCGGCCTTTCGGCGATAGCGTGCGGCAACTCCGAGATCAATGAGAGCAGGATGCCCGAATCACAGCTGGTGGCCAATGACGCCTCCTATTACTACTTCGCTCGCTCGGGTCGCGTCACCGACTGGCCGATGTGGTGGGTGTTCGACAGCGAGACCGGTGCGCCGCCGACCGCCGCCGACATTGCCCGTCACGTCGGCGAACGGGCTGAGCTGCTCGAACCACTGCGCCGCCGGATTCACGAGGTGCCGGGCGGGCTCGGACATCCGTTCTGGGGCGTCGACGACACTCCCATCGACAGTCACGTGGTCACCCATGCCGCTGACCTGGACTGGACGGGATGTCTCGACCGGATCGGAAGCATCCTGGAGCGGCCGCTGGATGCTCGGGTCAGCGCTTGGCAGCTGCACGTGTTCCCCGAGGTATCCGGCATACCCACGCTGAGCGGCGCGGGCACCGTGGTGCTGATGCATGTCAGTCATGCGCTCATGGCGGGCCCGGCCATGACGTCGCTGTCGGAAGCATTGTTCGCGCCCGAGCCCGCGCCGGTGCGGATCGAGGGGCTCGGCCATGCCGCGAAGCGCCTCGGCCTGCGCCTGGGACTGGCCGCCGTGGGAGGCGTGTTGCGTTGGCCGTTCCAGGTGATGCGTTTCAACGCCCGCGTCGGGGCGGAGAACCGGCGGATCGCACGCGACAACGACGACAGCGGGCCGAGCACGCCACCGCGTAGCGAAACGGTGTTCAACCGGCGGATCGGTCCGGGACGCGTCATGCGGACGATCCCGTTGGAACTGCGGGAGGTCCGGGCATCGGGGATCACCGTGACGGCCGTCGGCCTGGCCGCGATCTCGCGCGCCATGCAGCGGTATCTCGACAAACAGGGTGCGGCGTGCCCAGACGATCTCGCGGCGTTCGTGACCATCGCGGTGCCCGATGCCGCGGTGATGGGCGCCAATCACACCGGCGCCGATGTGGTCGACCTGTTCCCGGGAGAACTCGATCTCGCCGGTCGCGCCCGGGCCGTCGACGCCACGTTGCGGGTACGTCGCCACTCGGCGTCGAGCCGCCGCGAACTCACTCGACTGGAGTTGGTCGACCTGCTGCCGAGCCGCGTCTATCGGGCGAGGTACGGCACGCTCCCGCCCGCCGCTCCCGCAGTCGCCCATACCATCTTGACCAGCGTCAAGTGTGAGCCGACTGCCGAATGGTCGTTGCTGGACAAGCCGTTTCGCTTCGCGGGCATGCTGCCGCCGGTCTACCCGGATATCGGTCTGGCGCACTCGTTCGTCGGCGTGCGCGACAGTTTTACCGTGTCCGTGGCGTGTGATCCGGAGATCGTTCCTGACCTGGACGACTACTGCGACATCCTGCTGGAGTCGTTCCGCGAAATCGCCGCCGCCGTCGGGGACTCGGACTGACGATCGACGGTCCTGGGCACGCCCGTAATGTGGGTGCCCGCCAACCGCGCTAGTGTCGGCTGGCATGGAAGCGCAACCGCTCGTGACCGAATACCTGCGGCTCGGCCTCGCCTTCGATCGACTCGAGGAAGGTTTCGTCGACGCCTACACCGGCGATCCGGCGCTGCGCCGCGCGGTGCAGAACGCGCCGACGCCGCAGCCGCGCGAGTTGGCTCGCCGCGCCGCCGAGTTGCGCGCCGGGGTACCGGATGCCGGGTTGTCGCCGCAGCGTGCGGAATTCCTCGACGTGCACCTGCGGGCGCTGGAATGTTCCGGTCGTAAGTTCGCCGGAGACGAGATCGGGTTCGTCGAGGAGGTCCGGGCCTACTTCGACGTCGACATCGCGCCCGGCGACGTGGCCGACTACCGCGATGCGCACCTGCAGATGGACGAGGTGCTCGTGGGCGATGGCTCCTTGGCCGAACGAATGGCCGCGCATCGCAAGGCCGACGAGATCCCACCGGAGCGCCTGTCGGTCTGCGTCGAGGCGTTCTCCAGCGCGCTACGCGAGCTGGTCCGCGCACGCTACCCGCTGCCCGACCACGAGCACGTCACTTATGAGGTGGTCGGCGACAAACCCTGGTCCGGATTCAACTACTACCTGGGCAACTACCACTCCCGGGTCGCGATCAACTCCGACCTCAAACAGCACATGGCCCATCTGCCGCAGCTGATCGCACATGAGTCGTACCCGGGGCACCACACCGAGCACTGCCGCAAGGAGGCCGGGCTGGTCGCCGACGGTCAGGCCGAGCAGACGCTGTTCCTGGTGAACACGCCGCAGTGCCTGATGGCGGAAGGTCTGGCCGATCTGGCACTGCGCTCCATCGTCGGGCCGGGCTGGGGGAAGTGGGCGCAGGAGATCTACGCCGACCTCGGCCTGCGCTTCGACGGCGAACGGGCCGAACGACTTTCGAACGCCTCGGCCAAGCTGCTCGGCGTGCGACAGGACGCCGCACTGCTGCTACACGACCGGCGGCGCTCGCACGACGAGGTGGCGGAGTTCTTGCAGATCTGGAGCCTGGTGACGCCGGATCGGGCGCGGCAGTCGCTGCGGTTCCTGTCCTCGCCGCTATGGCGCGCCTACATCTCCACCTATGTGGAGGGATATCGGCTGCTGGGCGGGTGGCTCGATCGCGCGGTCGACGCCGACGACCGGGCGGACCGGTTCCGCAGGCTGCTCGACGAACCGCTTACGCCGAGCGCGGTGCGGGCCGCGGCCTGAACGACGGATGCGGCGTGCGGCCCGACTGCGCTCGGGTCACACGCCGTTTCGGAGTGCTACTGGATGACGGCGCAGCCCTGCCCGCCCGAGGAGATGCTGCACAGCAGGAGCGAAAGAGTGCGCAGTAGCGCCTCGAGGGGAGAGTTGGGTACCGAAACCAAGCCGACCATGGTCATTCCTCCACTGGGTGATCCTGAATAGCTGTCACCAGGAACACCGCTCGGGCGGCCCGTTCTCGTTACGGCTCGTCGAGCCCCATGAATTCGGGTCCCCGGTGTCGGGGGCTCAGGCCTCGGCGCGCGAGGTGCGTTCGGGCATCGTGATTCTCCTCCGGTCAGCGGTCACCCGCGGAGAATGACGCAGGTAGTGGTGGCGTGCGCGACCAGGCGGCCCTGCTCGTCGACCACCCGTCCCTCGGCGGTGGCGGTGGTGCGGCCGACATGGATCGTGGTGCCGGTAGCGGTGAGTCGCTGTCCGTCGGTGGGGACGGACCGGATGTAGTTGATCTTCAGTTCGAGTGTGGTGTAGCCGACCCCCGCCGCCAAGGTGGTGTGCACCGCGCAACCCATCACCGAGTCGAGCAGCGTGGCGCAGATGCCGCCGTGCGTGGTGCCGAGCGGGTTGGCGAAGTCGGGCCGGGTGCGCACCGCGAAGACCACCCTGCCGTGTTCGAGTTCGTCGACCTCCATGCCGAGTAGGTCACCGATGAACGGCGGGCGATCCTCCCTGGTCATCGCGGTCCGCAGGAGCTCGAGACCCGACAGCTGAGCCAGGTCGAGCGTGGTTTCGGACATCAATCCCATCCTTTCGGTGAACCGATCGGTCCACATCTGTCATGATTGCAACATGGACCGATCGGTTCACGCAACCGTGAACGAGGAAATCGCGTGACCGCCGGGCCGCGCACCAGGCTGATCGACAGCGCTATCGAGCTGGTCCGCGAGCAGGGCGTGCACGCCGCGGGGCTGGCGGCTCTGCTGGAACGCAGCAACGCCTCGCGCAATTCGCTCTACCAGCACTTTCCTTCCGGAAAGAGCGAGCTGGTCGAGACCGCGACCCGGGTCGCGGGCGACCGGATCGGTGCGGTGATCGACAAGATCACGCCAGGGCCTCCGCAGCGCTGGTTCGGGTCGCTCCTCGAATGGTGGATCACCACGCTGGAGAAGACCGGGTACCGCGCGGGGTGCCCGGTCGTCGGCGCGGCGCTCGCCGAGTCCGAACCCCGGGTGCAGGCCGCCGCGGGCGCGGTCTTCGCCGACTGGCACCAGCGGCTGGGCGCGGCGCTGACCGCCGCGGGCCTGTCGGCGGAGGATGCGCGCTCGTTCAGCAGTTTCGCGTTCAGTGCGATGGAAGGCGCCATCGTGCAGGCGCGTGCGATGAAATCCACCCGGCCGCTGGAAGACGCGCAGCGACATCTCACGTTGCTGCTGGAGAACTATCTGGATGAACCCCCTGCTCGAGAGCCGGGCCCTCGGCCCATAGACTGAGTCCGTGACGCAGACGACCGCCTCTGTCAATTCCCAGTCTCTCGGTGATCTCGATCCGGAACTCGCTGCCGCGATGGCAGGCGAGCTCGCCCGCGAACGCGACACCCTGGAGATGATCGCCTCCGAGAACTTCGTGCCGCGCGCGGTGCTGCAGGCGCAGGGCAGCGTGCTCACCAACAAGTACGCCGAGGGCTACCCGGGACGGCGCTACTACGGCGGCTGCGAGCACGTCGACGTGGTGGAGACCCTGGCGCGCAACCGCGCCAAGGAGCTGTTCGACGCCGAATTCGCCAATGTGCAGCCGCATTCCGGCGCGCAGGCGAATGCCGCGGTGCTCATGTCGCTGATGGACCCGGGCGACAAGCTGCTCGGCCTGGACCTCGCGCACGGCGGTCACCTCACCCACGGCATGCGCCTGAACTTCTCCGGCAAGCTCTACGAGGTGCACTCCTACGGGGTGAGCAAGGAAGACCACCGCGTCGACATGGACGAGGTGCGCACCATCGCTTTGGGCGCGCGTCCGAAGGTGATCGTGGCGGGCTGGTCGGCCTACCCGCGCCACCAGGACTTCGCGGCGTTCCGCGCGATCGCCGACGAGGTGGGCGCCTACCTGTGGGTGGATATGGCGCACTTCGCCGGTCTGGTCGCCGCCGGGCTGCACCCCTCGCCGGTGCCCTACGCCGACGTGGTGTCCTCGACCGTGCACAAGACGCTCGGTGGTCCGCGCTCCGGCCTGATCCTGGCCAAGCAGGAGTACGCCAAGAAGCTGAACAGCTCGGTGTTCCCCGGCCAGCAGGGCGGGCCGCTGATGCACGCCATCGCCGCCAAGGCCGTCGCCTTCAAGATTGCCGCGACCGAGGAGTTCCGCGACCGCCAGGAGCGCACTCTGTCGGGCGCGAAGATCCTCGCCGAGCGCCTCACCGCCGCCGACGTCAAGGACAAGGGCATCAGCGTGCTCACCGGCGGCACCGACGTGCACCTGGTGCTGGTCGATCTGCGCAACTCCGAACTCGACGGCCAGCAGGGCGAAGACCTGCTGCACGAGATCGGTATCACGGTGAACCGCAACGCCGTTCCGTTCGACCCGCGTCCGCCGATGGTCACCTCCGGCCTGCGGATCGGCACCGCGGCCCTGGCCACCCGTGGCTTCGGCGACACCGAGTTCGCCGAGGTCGCCGACATCATCGCCAGCGCGCTGGCCGGTACCGCCGACCTGGACTCGCTGCGCGCCAGGGTGAGCAAGCTGGCCAAGGACGTTCCGCTGTACGACGGTCTCGAGGACTGGCGCCTGCTCGGCTGAGCCGACTGTGCTTCGCGCATCCGGTGCCCCCGCCGGATGTGCGAAGCGGGATCGGCGAGCACTGCTGTCCGTGCGGACATTCGCATGGATGATGCTCAGGAACCGGGTAGTTCGATGCCTTTGGCCGCGGCGAGTTCGGTCAGTTTCCGCATCTCGTCGATCCCGACCGCGACATAGGCGCGCAGCATGCCGTCGTCGTCGCGGCGGAGCAGGTATTCGTAGTCGCTGTCGGTGAGCAACTCACCCGCGTTGTCGAAGAAATGCCAGCGGACGTGCAAGCGTGTGATGCGTTGGGTGAGTTCGACCTGCCCCAGCAAGGTGTGATCGACCGACGCGAGTCCCAACGCTCGATAGAACGGGTAGGACTGCCGCAGCCCCTGCGCCATATCCGCGTGCGAAGACAGCGAGCCGACGAATCCATCGCTCACAAGCGTGCCCGGCGTTCCCCACAGCGTGGCCGAGCGTTCGGCGTCGAACGAGCTCAACGCCTGCTGGTACTCGTCCAGAAATGCTTCGATCTCATTCCGAGTTGTCATAGCCCCAAACTACGAGTCCGCTCGGTGATCCGGAACTACCGGTCGATGCGTGCTTTCGCACGCACGATCGCCTCGTCCAAGTAGCGGGCGATATCGCCGCTGGTGCCGGGGCGGATCATCAGTGCGCGGTTGGCCGGGACCTCGCAGTAGCGGCCGTCGGGCGTGTCGATCCAGCGCAGGCGGCCGGTGCGCAGCGGTTCCGCGTTGCGCGGACCCAACAGCACAACGGCGGTGCCGCGCGTGGTGCAGGACTGCCGCCAGAAACGCCGGTAGCGCTCCTTGGCCTGGCTGGCAGGTGCACTGCCGAACAGATCGGGACGATCGTCGTTGAGATCGTCGAGCAGAAAACTCTTCTCACCCGCGGTGCCTGCAGGGGTCTCCGGCAGCAGGCGCACCAGTTCGGTGGCGAGCTGGTCGGTTCGACAGCGGCGCAGGCGGATTCGACCACCATCCGGCGCGGGGGATTGCTCGGCGAGCACGCCCGAGCCGGAGCGGGTACCGCACGCGACGGCGCGAAGTTCGATGCCGTCGCGGGTGTTGTCGTAGCCGACCAGTTCGATGCGCCAGTCGGGGCGGGCCAGCGTGGTGATCGCCGTGCGCAGCGGCAGCCGATCGTCGCGTCCCAGTTCGGCGCGGAACTGCTGTTGGTAAGCCTGGTACTCGTGCAGTCCGGGAAACCGGCTGGTGAATCGGAACGGGAACGGCATTCGGTCCAGTCCGGTGCCGAACCATGCCGCGGCGAACTGCTCGGCCGAGAGGGTCCACCGCGCCATCATTGCTCTCCGAGCACCGGCGGCACTGTCGGTTTCACCTCGCCGAGCAGCTCTTTCGCGTGCTCTTCGGTGCGCAGGTATTTCGGCGATTTGTGCTCGTCGTCGTCCGCGCCCTTGCCGCGCATGCCCGGCGGGATCAAGCCCGAGTATCCCGACAGGCCGGGTGCGCCCGGGCGTCCCGGCACCGCGGATGGTGCCGTCGACGCCGCGGGGGCGGTGGGCGGTGCGGCACGGGAGGTACCCGGTCGCGGTTGGTTGTCGTTGTCCCCGGTGATACTCGGGCGGCCGAGCGAACCGGGCGTGCCCGGTCTGCTCGGCGTGCCGTTGAACGAGGTCGGCGTGACGGTGGCGGGCGCCGTCGGCAGGGGCATGGTCGGGGCGATCGGGGTGCCGAGGCCGGATGTCGGCGGCCTCGCGGTGGACGCCGCCGCCGTCGGCGTTCCGATGTCATGGTTCTGTGCAACCGATTGGGCTGCAACGGTTTCCGGAGCGCCTTCGGAAGTCGGCGACACTTCCGCGTCCGGCGTGCTTTCCGCGTCAGCTCCGCCCGGGGAGCCGCTGCTCTCTGAAGCGGACGTGTCGTCGGAGGAGGCCGTATCGCCCCGGCCGGTACCGTTCAACAGCGCCTGCGAGCTGACGCTCGTATCCGCCTGCACGCCGTTCCCGGTCTCGACGCCGGGTGCCGCGGCGGCCTGGCCGAGGGGTGGCGGCAGTGTGGGGATAGCCGGTGCCGTGCTCCCGTACGGCTGGATGTACTGGGTGTTCATCTCGTCGCGGGCCTGTTCTTCCCGCGAGTTGCGCTGCTGCGGATCGGCCGGACTACCGGAGGTGTCCAGCACGTCCGGCACCGACATCTTGAACCTCGCCGCCGCGTTCGCCGCCGCCGACAGCGGTCCGCTCTGCACGCCCAAAGCCTCGCCGAATTCACCCACCCGTGCCGCGTAGTCCCGTACGCCGCGCACCGCGCTCTCCGCCGCCGCGCCCTCCCAATGCTGTTCCACCGCTTTCTTGATAGCGGTCTCGAACTCCTGCCCGGCGTTCGTCACCGCCGCCGCGATACCCGCCCACGCGTCCAGTGCGCCGCCGAGCTCGGCCGGGTTCATCGCATCGGCGGCCTGTTTGATCTCGGCGTGCGAGAAACTGTGCGCGTTCTCCGGATTGGTGATCACGCGGCCATCGGTCTGTCTCATGACGCTTCCCCCGATGTTCAGCTGCCCGAGGGCAGCAGCGGTGCGATTGTCCGGGCGATGTCGGTGGCGATATCGCAGGCGACAAGGTTCTTGTTCGCTGATGTCTGTGGCACGTTGGTCAGAATGTAGAGCGAGCCGGACCTCATCTCGACGTTGACCGTGCAGCCACCAGGAACGTCCGGGCGGGCCTCATAACGCACGGCTTTTCGGTCGCCCGCCGAGATGTCCACGGCAGCAGGATATTTTCCCCGAACCTGGTCGAGCGTGCCGTTGGTCGTCTCGACGACGAAGCCGTAGCCTGCTTTCGCGACGTAGCGGCACCCTTTCCAGGTGACGCCGCCCTGGCTGTCCTGCTTGGGTTCGGGCGGTTCGGCGTCCCACCGGCGCTGGGCGAGCAGCTGAGGCGTCAGTGCCGTGCAGGGATCGAATGCCGCCGGTGAGCCCGCTCCGGTGGACGCGCCCGAGCCCGCACCAGCCGCTCCCGGCGTGGTCGGCGTCGGTGATTCGGTGGCGGTCGTCCGGCCACCACACGCTGCCAGCAGGACGACGCCCGTCGCCGCGAGTGCGAAACCGGTTCCGCGAGCGGCTGAGCCGAGCTTCATACGCTGACCTCCCGCATCGCCGCAGCGAATTCCGCATCGGTACGAACGTAGGTATCGCAGATGGTTTTGAACATGGCCTGGATCTCCTGCGCCGTGGAGATGTAGTCGGTGAGAGTGTCGAAGGCATTGTTCGGCCCGCCGAAGGCTTTCTCCCGGAACAGGCGCACCAACTCGATGGCGGAGGACAACCGGGGATTGTCCTCGCCGAGCCCCCAGGTCTGTCGCTCACCGAGTTCGCGTGCGTCGGTTTGCGCCGCCACGAGCGCATCGATCAACTCCTGGCACGCCCGGTCGATATCGACGAACCCCTGCGGATCCATCCGCACCTGCAACGCCCCGGTTTTCGCAGCCTCGATGTAACCGGGAAACGGGTTGTCCACCATCGCCGTCCCTTCCGTCAGTGCTGTCTGACCTTATAGACGCGTCCCATCCCACTCCGGTTCCATCGAAACACAATCGACTCCGCGAGGTCGACGCGTCGCGGCGGCCGTCGTTGTGGGTGCGGCCGTCGCGAACTGCGGTGTTGCGCCGGGGGGCGAGGCGAGCAGACCGAGTCCGATTGCTGTCAAGGCGGGTGACGAACTGTCAGTGCGCGTCCCCCACGCCGACCAGGGCTGGGTAGTCCCGCAGGTCGATGTCGTCGGCGGCATTGTCGCCGTATTCCGCCATCCAGCCGAACAGCCGAGATCCGAGGAACCAGTTGCGCGTTCTGATACCGAGACCGGTCTTGGGAGCCAGGAAGGGGCCGGCGTTGCTGTTGCCCGCGATCTTGGCGTAGCGCCGCATGATCCGGTCGTAGCGGGCGAAAGCGACGGTGTGATCGCCGTCGGCCAGGGTTAATTCGCCCGCGATGACGTACGCGCCGACCACGGCGAGCCCGGTGCCGAAGCCGCCCAGCGTGTTTCCGTACCCGGAATCGCCGACCAGCGCGACGCGGCCTTTGGTGTAGCCGCCCGCCATCCGGACCTGGCTGACCGAGTCCAGGTAGATGTCGTCGAAGTCGGCCAGCTCGGCGAGCATCCGCGGCACCTCCCATCCGACGTCGGCGAAAGCCTCGGTGAGGATGCGCCGCTGGGTGGCGCTGTCGTCGCGGGCGTAGTCGAGTTCGGGGGAGGCGAAGATGTACATCTGCTGCGCCTTCGGTCCGCCGCTGATCGCGAGCCGTCCAGGAGCGTTGTGGCCGTGGGCGATCGCCCGTTCCCGCGAGCCGGTCGTCGTCGTGCTCCGCGGACTCGCGCCTGCGACGGCGTAGTGATAACCGAGGTGCTGCACGAATTCCCGCTCCGGGCCGAAAGTCAGCGCCCGTACCCGGGAATGGATGCCGTCGGCCCCGAAGACGAGGTCGAAAGTGCGCCCGGGGGCGTGCTCGAACTCGACGTGCACGCCGTCCCCGGTCTCGGTGAGCGCGGTGATCGAATCACCGAACAGGTATTCGCAGTGGTCGGCGGTGCGCCGGTAGATGATCTCCGACAGGTCGCCGCGCAGGATCTCCACGTCGCCGCCGGTGAAGTCACCCGACATCAGGGCGAGCCGGGTGCCGCGCTGGTCGACGAACACGGTGTCGGTGGCGCCGGTCCTCCGTGCTTCGACGTCGTCCAGGATGCTCATCCGCTCCAGGACGGTGCGGTGGGTGTGGCCCTTGAAGTCGACGGCCTGCCCGCCGGGACGCAGGGCGGGAGCGCGCTCGACGACGGTGACGGCGAACCCGTAGCGATGCAGCCAGTAGGCCAGCGCGGGTCCGGCGATGCCGGCGCCGGAGATGAGGACGGTGGTGTTGCGCATGAGGATCTCCTCCGAAATCTGTGTCCGATGGAATCTGTATCCGCCAGACGCAAATTAGCGTATGGTAGACACAGTTCCACGTCAAGGCGTTCTCCGGAAGGATGCGGTCATGCCGACACCGACGACCCTGGAACTGCTCTGGGGCCTCCAGCAGCGCCCCAAGCGCGGGCCGAAACCCGCGCTGTCGCTGGAGCGGATCGTCGCCGAGGCGATCGCGCTCGCCGATGCCGAGGGCTTGGCCAACCTGTCCATGCAGCGGATTGCCGAGCGCTTGGGCTTCACCAAGATGTCGCTGTACCGCTACGTGCCCGGCAAGGCCGAGCTCATCGCGTTGATGTTGGACGCCGCGCTGGGCGCACCCCCGGAGCTGCCCGCGGCAAAGTTGGCATCGGCCGACGAGCCCTGGCGCGACCAACTCGGCCCCTGGTGCGAGACGCTCTACCGGCGCTTCCGCGAACACCCCTGGTCAATGGAGGTGTCCGTGGGGGTCCGGCCGATCGGCCCGAACGAGATGGCCTGGATGGAAGCCGCACTCGCCGCGCTCGCCGAGACCGGTCTCACCAACGCCGAACGCCTGGACACCATCGTCCTGCTGACCGGCCATGCGCGCAGTCTGGTGCAGCAGGTGCGCGTGGTGGACACCGAGACGTACGAGCAACAGATCGCTGGGCAGTTCGCCGACATGGTCGCCGCCGCGGCCGATCGCTACCCGGCGGCGGCCGCCGCGTTCGCCGAGGAGGGCGCGGTCGCCGGCGGGGAAGGCGCGCTGAAGTTCGGCATCGGGCGCATCCTCGACGGACTTGCCGTGCTCATCGCGCGCCGTCGCTGACCAGCGCGGCTTACGCTCGGACCATGACCGACGAACTCGACCTGAAACAGGACTCGATCACCACGGTGCGGGAATTCTTCGCCGCGCTGGAACTGGGCGCGTCCGAGGAGGCGATCGATCTGCTGCACCCGGACATCGTCTGGAAGAACACCTCGCTGCCCGATGTGAAAGGCGTCCGCCGGGCCGGCGGCTTGCTGCGCGGCCTGCGCCGCGACTGGCTCGGATTCGGCGTCGACATGCACCACATCGCCGCCGACGGCGACATCGTGCTCACCGACCGCACCGACTACCTGCGCTTCGGGCCGATGCGCATCGGGTTCTGGGTGGCGGGCACGTTCGAGCTGCGCGGCGGCCGAATCATCCTGTGGCACGACCACTTCAGCTGGGAGAACGTCCTGCGCGGCACGGCCGTCGGTCTGTGGCGTGCGGTACTGCGCCGCGGCTGACCGGACTCAGGACGAGTGCTGGGTCAGATACTCCAGGTACACCGGCCGCAACACCTCGGCGACCGCGCTGTCGCCCCCGTGGATGTAGTCGTCGATCATGGGCAGCACATACTTGATGTCCGCCTCGCTCTCGCCGACATTGCCCGCGGCGGCCTCCGCGGCGGGGATCGAGGTGAGCAGCCGCCAGAGGAACTTCACGTCACCGCGCCGCAGAGCCAACTTCATGGCTCGATCGTGCAGCTCCTTCGACGACAGCTTCTCCAAATCCTCGTTACCGGACATACCAGCGACTCTATCCGTCGAATCGGGCGACAGCGACCGCGTGGCGCATCCCGTCGTGCTGCGGTGCCCGTGCTGCGATGACTGCCATGACACTGCAACCGCCGCGCGGCTTCCAGGTGAAGCGCGTCTACGACCCACCGGACCCGGACGACGGCACCCGTGTGCTGGTCGATCGCCTCTGGCCGAGGGGGATCAGCAAGGCGCAAGCGCGGGTCGATCGCTGGCCCAAGGAGCTCACCCCGTCCACCGAACTGCGGCGCTGGTTCCACGCCGACCGGGACGCCCGCGCCACGGAGTTCGCCCACCGCTACCAGGCCGAACTGGCGACTACGCAGGCGCAGCAAGATTTGCGGGAATTGCGCGCGCTGGCCGCCGAAGGTCCGGTCACGCTGCTCACGGCCGTACACGATCCGGCGCACAGCCATGTCCCCGTCCTGCTCGACCAGCTGCGTTGAACCGTCCCGACGCTCCGGTTTACGACAAATTCACGGACAAGCCCATCTGTCCCTGAGCGCGGAAGCGGGTTTCGCAGGTAGCGTCGGGTGTGCGGGCCGCGGCGGTGTGGCTCGTACGGGAGGTCCTGACCGTGACTGAGCTGCTCAGTACGAGGGGGCCGGCACCCGGCCCTCGTGGCATCTGACGGCAACGTCGGGTCCATCAGGACGGACCGGTCCAGCGCGATCGTTCGTGCGAGTGCCGCACGAACACAAAGGAGCCCACCGTGACTGCTGCACGCTCCGTTTCCGCTCCCTCGGCGAACTCCCGCTCCGCGAAAGGCGGAGCCGCCGCGAAGGGGGCCCGCCCCTCGCAATTACCCGGCACCACCTTCGTCATCGACACGTCCGTCCTGCTGTCGGATCCTTGGTCCTTCACCAGGTTCGGCGAACACGACGTGGTGTTACCTCTGGTGGTCATCAGTGAACTCGAAGCCAAACGGCACCATCACGAGCTGGGCTGGTTCGCGCGGGAAGCGCTGCGCAACCTGGACGATCTGCGCCTGCAGTACGGCAGGCTGGATCAGCAGGTGCCGATCGGCACCGAGGGCGGAACGTTGCAGGTGGAACTGAACCACACCGATCCCGCGGTCCTTCCGGTCGGGTTCCGCACCGACACCAACGACGCCCGAATCCTGGCCTGTGCGCTCAACCTCGCGGCCGAGGGTCGCGAAGTGGTACTGGTGTCCAAGGACATTCCGCTGCGGGTCAAGGCCAGCGCGGTGGGCTTGCATGCCGACGAGTACCACGCCCAGGACGTGGTCACCTCCGGCTGGTCCGGCATGGTGGAGCTGGATGTCAGCTCGTCGCGGATCGATCAGCTCTACGCCGAGTCGGTGACAGATCTCGACGAAGCGCGAGAACTGCCCTGCCACACCGGCATTCGATTGCTCGGCGCCAGCTCCAGCGCTCTCGGCCGGGTCACCCCGGACAAGCGGGTGCAGCTGGTGCGCGAACGTGAGGCGTTCGGCTTGCACGGTCGCTCCGCCGAACAGCGCATCGCGCTCGACCTACTGCTGGACGAGAGCGTCGGAATCGTCTCGCTCGGCGGGCGGGCCGGCACCGGCAAGTCCGCGCTCGCGTTGACCGCGGGTCTGGAAGCGGTGCTGGAACGGCGAACCCAGCGCAAAGTGGTGGTCTTCCGTCCGCTGTACGCGGTCGGCGGCCAGGAGCTGGGCTACCTTCCCGGCACCGAGAGCGAGAAGATGGGTCCGTGGGCGCAAGCGGTCTTCGACACGCTCGATGGGCTGGCCAGCCGCGAGGTGATGGAGGAGGTCCTCAGCCGCGACATGCTGGAGGTGTTGCCGCTGACCCACATTCGGGGACGGTCGCTGCACGATTCCTTCGTGATCGTGGACGAAGCCCAGTCCCTGGAGCGGAACGTGCTGCTCACGGTGCTCAGCCGGCTCGGAACCGGGTCGCGGGTGGTGCTCACGCACGACGTGGCGCAGCGCGACAATCTCCGCGTCGGCAGGCACGACGGAGTCGCCGCGGTAATCGAGAAGTTGAAGGGCCACCCGCTTTTCGCGCACATCACGCTCACCCGCAGTGAGCGGTCGCCGATCGCGGCGCTGGTCACCGAGATGCTGGAGGAGTACGGCCCCAACGCCTGAGTAGGTTCGCCGCCGCGCACGTCCTCCGGGCCGGGACCCGGAGGACGTGCGCGGCGGCCGGAGGTCAGGCCGTCGCCGACCTCGTGCAGTTCCCGCAACGCGCCCAGCAGCGCCACCGCGGTGAATTCGGGAGCCGTGGACGCGGAATTCGCCGAGGGCCGATCCGTCTGCGAGCAGAGGCCCAGTACCGGCCGCAGTGTGCCGACGATCCGCTCGACCAGCGCTCCAGCGCACTGCAGGCCGCGCTGGTCTATTGCGGGCGGCGCACCCTTGTCGCGGGCGTGGTGCTGCACATCCTGCGGGTATTATCCGGCGCGATAGCTGTTCGGTATGACAATCGGCCGAGGCTACGCGCGGTGTCACCAGAGCCCGTGGTGTGCCGGTAGCCCCTTGCGAGAGGACGGACATGCACGACTTCGCTCGACGAACGGCTGGATTCACCGCGGTGCTCGCCGCGGCAGGGCTGGTCGCGGTCGGCTGCGGCGACGATGACGACACGGATACCGGTGCCACCACGACCGCCCTGTTGACCACGATCATGTCGCCCACCACTACCGCCGCCACTACCACTGCGGCCACCACGACGCAGGACACCGACCAGCGCACGCCGGGCGCCGCCGGGGAGGAGACCAGGATCGCCACGCCAGGCGGCGACATCACCGTCTCCGGCGACATCTACGACAAGTACGTGCAGAGCGGCGGTCCGACCGGCCTGCTCGGACTTCCCCTGCAAGCCGAGGAGCAAGGCCCCGACGAGGGCGAATACCAGGATTTCGCCGGCGGCACGATCTACGAGGCCAGGGACGCCGAGCCGTATGTCGTCTGGGGCGAGATTCGCAAGGCCTGGGAGGAGAACGGCGGCGCGAACGGCAAGCTGGGCTATCCGATCAGCGACGAGAAGGACATCCCGGGTGGCAAGCAGAGCGATTTCACTGGCGGCACCATCACCTGGGTGGACGGTACTATCACCGTCACGCCGAAGTCGTAACCCGGTTTCCGGCGTCCGGGATCGCCGCGCGGTCCCGGTTTGCCAGTCCGTCCCATCCATCCGCCCCGCTTCGCGGGCCCAAGCCGCTAGGTTGTCTCGGTGCAAACTCTCCTGACCGATCGCGAACTGCTCGAATCGCTCGCGGTGGACGTAGAACTGATTCTGCGCAAGCACATCGATGCCGCCGACGGGTGGCAGCCGCACGACTTGGTGCCGTGGGATAACGGGCGCAACTTCGCATTCCTCGGCGGCACCGACTGGGCGCCGGAGGAGTCCGAGCTCAGTGAAACCGCCAAACTGGCCTTGACCGTCTCCGTGCTGATCGCCGACAACCTGCCCTCGTATCACCGTGAGGTGGGCAAGTACCTGCGCACCGGCGCATGGTGGCGCTGGGTCGGTCGCTGGACGGCCGAGGAGAACCGTCACGAGATCCTGATCCGCAACTACCTCATGGTCACCAGGTCGGTCGACCCGGTGGAGCTGGAGCGGTTGCGCATGGAGCACATGACCAAGGGTTTCCGCCGCCCGGCGATGCACCTGCTCGAGGTGCTGGCCACCTGCGCGTTCGAGGAGGCCGCCAGCGCGGTCCGGCACCGCAACATCGCGGCGCTCCAGGAGAACCCGCAGGTCACCGCCATCGCCGAGCGGATCGCGCTGGACGACGAACTGCAGTCGGTCGTCTTCGCCGATCTGATTGCCGCGGCTCTCGACCTGGTGCCGGACCAGACCATGCGCGCCATCGCGGACCGGGTCGCGGGTTTCGAGATCCCCACCGTGACCCTGCCGGACGGCCGCAGCAGCGACGAGGTGCTCGCCGAGGCGGGCGTCTACGACCGCGCCAAGGAGGGCGAACTGGTCTTCGCTCCGCTGCTGAAGCGGTGGAACGTCTTCACCCGCACCGATTTCGGCCCCGACGGCCAGCTGGCCCGCGACGAACTCTCCTCCGGCTCCTCCGCCTCTCCGGGCCTTTAGGCCGTACTAGCTGGGTGACGGGGATTTGCGTTCAGGTCCTGCGTTGGGTGCTTCTCGAGTTCTGGGGGTACCCGGTGAGTTACCCATGTGCTCCCTTGACGCATAGCCAAGGGTCACGCATGACAAGGGGGTTCCTCGGACTGTTCGTGGATGGGCGTGAAATGAGCCCGGCGAGTGCTTACCCGGCGGGAACGACTCCGGGACGTGCTTATCGAGCATGGAGCCGTCCCCGCCGGGGCTCGTGTCAGCCGAGGCAGGATCGAACAGCCTCGGCCAGGCTCGCCGCCCGCGGATCGTCGGGCCGGAAGTTCCAGAGGTTCGTGACGTAGCCGAAACCGACACCGGCGTCGGGGTCCGCGAAACCGATCGATCCGCCGGAACCGGGGTGGCCGAACGACCCTGGCCCGAGCATCGGCAGCGGTTGGCAGGCGCGCCAGAATCCGAGCGACATGTTGAAGGAGCGGTCGGCCGGGATGTTCAGCTCCGGCGGCAGCCCGTGCATCCGCGTCTTGTCGGTCTGGATGGCTGTCGCCTGTTCGACAGTGGCCGGATCGAGCAGCCGGGTGCCGTCGACCTCGCTCACGGTGGCGGCATACATCCGTGCCAGCGATGCCGCGTCCGCGATCCCGTTCGCGGCCGGGAACTCCGCCGCGCGCCAGGCACGTGTGGTGTAGTACGCGGTCGTGGGGTCTGCCGAGTTGTCCAAGGCACCGCCGAGCGAACCGGCGCGCATCTGGACCGAGTCCGGACCCCAGACAGCGTTGATCCATGCGGTGACCGTGTCCTTATCGAGCCCGGTAGTCTCGATCATCCCCGCGAGCAGCTCCTCCAGGGTGAACGGAGCGGTGTACTCGATCCCGGCCACATGTTGCTCTTGTTGCTGAGGCAGTCCGATCCAGGCGCTCAGCCCGAGCGGGGCAGCTATCTCGTCGGCGAAGAACGTGCCGAGCGATTTGCCGGAGATCCGGCGCACGACCTCGCCGACCAGAAACCCGTAAGTGACGCCGTGGTAGAGGTGTTCGGTGCCCGGCTCCCAAAGCGGTGGCTGCGCCTCGAGTGCCTGGATGACCGGATCCCACGTGCACGCTTGCTCGAAGGTCAACGGTCCGTCGATGAGCGGGAGGCCGGCCTGGTGGGAAAGCAACCAGCGCACCGGAATCTCCTCCTTACCGGCAGCGCCGAACTCCGGCCAGTACTTGACCACCGGCGCGTCCAGATCCAGCAGACCGCGCTGAACCAGCAGATGGGCGCAGATCGCGGTAGCGCCTTTCGTGGTGGAGGCGACCTGGACGATGGTGTTCGCGTCCCACGCTCGGTTCGCCCGGCGATCGGCGAGGCCGTCCCACAGGTCGACGACCTGGCGGCCACCCACGTAGACGCAGCACGCCGCGCCTCCTTCACCGGGGTTTCGCTCCAGGTTCGCGCGGAACGCGTCGGCGACCTTGCCCCAGCCGTCCGCCACACCGTTCTCGCGCCCGAAATGTCCCTGCCCTGATGAGCTGCTTGTCGTGCCTGCCATTGCTGCAATCCTTTTCTCGAGATCTGAAACTGTTGGAGAAGACCTACTTGGTGGCACCACTCGGCAGCGGGGGCGCCACCGGAACGGCGCGGTGAACTGACCGGTCAAGCGGCGTCGAGAGCTGCGGTGATCTTGCGGGCCATCGCAGCCACGGCGGGGCTGGGCTCACCCTTGCGGGGCCCGGCGGCGGCTTCGACGGCGACCAGGACGGTGTCGCGGAAGTTGTCGGCTTCGCCGGGGTACTCGGCGAGCAGGCTCACGGCTGCGGTCAGGGCGGGCAGCACCTGGTCGGCGAGTTCGGCGACGGACTTACCCTGCAGGTGAATGTCTTTGGACCTGGCGACGAGCACGTGCCCGACCAGCCCGGTCGCCGAGGTCAAGACGATGGAGCCGTGCGTGATGCCCTTGTGCGGCACACCGGAGGCGGCCATCAGCGACACCGCACCGTAGGCGGCGGCGCGCAGGGTGCTCTTGTCCTGGTCGGTCAGCGTGATGGTGATGGACATGTCGTGTACTCCTCGAATCGGTTGTGGCACCGACTGGAACCGTGTCGGTGCCGGTCGTTTTGTTCGATGGACACACTGTTGCCGGGCTGACTGACACCGACCTGACACACGCCTGACACCTCCACTGACACCGCGTCCGCACATCAACGCGCCAGCTGACTTCCTGGCGATCGCACGGTTCGAGATCGCCACGGCTCGTAATGCCGCTGGGCGCACGCCGTCGACGAGGAGTGAGCTGCTACGCGTGTCCGCGCTTGAGCCGACGACACCTGTAGGGCAGTACGAGAACGCCCGACTTCGGATCGCTCAGCATGTCCTGTCGGTCACGCAGACCGCCCAACGTCGTGCGCGCTACGCGCTTCCCCTTAGTCCCGCTCGGCTCCATCCGGCCACACAATCGTCACCGGGATGCCACGCTCACGAGCGACGGCCACGACGTCAGCGGTACCGCCGTAGCCGCGCGCCGGTTTCCCGTCCCACACCGCTATCAACTCGTCGGCCTGGTCGAGCATGCGTACACTGCCTGCCTGGTGCGCCTCGGAGTCGGACTCTTCTCGATCGAGTTCGATTACTTCCGTTGCAGCAGAACGTAATTCGTCGTAGACGGGATGGTGCTCAGCGGGCAGGCTGTCACGATATTCTCGCGCTGGGACGATAACGATCAAACCACCGCCGAGGTCGAGCACCGCCCGTGCGAACAGGCTGTCGGCACCATCGGCGAGGCAACTTATGCCGATCAGCTCGCTGTCGGCGCGCACAGCGACTTCGGCGCGTAGCTGTGCATCGACCAGCGCGGTCGTCGGCGCCGGTAGACCTCGATGCCCGGTGACGGCCAAGCGTGTCATAGAGCGTCCAGTCTGTAGAGAGTGGCCAGCGCATCGTCCAGGTGTCGCGCTTCGGCGGTCCGAGTCGGCAGGCTAGCCCGAAAATCTCGGGTCAGCCTGGCAATCCGCTCGCTGCGATAGCGCAGTCCAACGGTCAACCCCTCAGCGGCGAGTGCGCAACCGCCCTCGATATCGCCGCTGCGTGCCAGCACGTGCGCGTGCTCGACCTGAGCCAGGGCGCGCGGCTTGGGGACACCCAATCACCTTCCGGATGAAGCCTTCAACGCGACCTATGCCGGAACAACCCCGACTCGTTGCGCCAGTCGGCCGAGTTCGCCCGTGGTGAGATCCCGCCTCGCCGTGCGCATCATGTGTCCGACCAGCTCCCGGACGTGGATCATTCCTCGAACGTGCTGAGGACCGACGTGTTCGGCACGCAGTAGGGCGTACAGAGATTCGCGGTAGTTCCGCTGTAGGGCGTGTGCGCGGCCGATTTCCACGAAGTACTGTGCGCGGCGGCTCGGCGCCTCGATGGCGTTCGGGTCGATCGTCGGGGCCAGCTCGAGTACCCGGCCTGGATCGCGCGTTTCCATCGCCGCAGACATGCGCCACAGGATCACGTTCTCGGGGCCGAACGTGGGATTGCGCATCATCGACTCGCCAACGGAGGCGGCTTCGGCGAGCCTGTCGGCCGTCTCTTCCGCCTCATCGAAATGTCCGGCCGCGTCTTTGCCCAGTGCGGCCGCAGTCAACGCGCACTGAAGATGGAGCATTCCGTACGTCTCCAGCTCGCCGCGAGACGACGAGGCCGACTGAAGTTTGTCGGCGGTGGCTTCGGCGCACCCCAGGGCGCCAGAGAGCGAACCCGGACGCGACAGCAACACCTGACTTCGCGCGAACGCCGCCGCTGCCAACCCCGCCGTATCGCCTGTGTTCTGTGCTGCCTGCTCGATTGCCTGCGCGGCGGTCCACGCCAGCGCCCCATAGCCACGTACCCGCAACGCTATCGCAGTATCGAACGCGGCCGAAGCCAGGATGTTCCACGCCCTCACGCGGTCGGCTTCGGCCGCGCTGCGCGTGTGCCGGTAGCAGTCCGTAATCAAAGGAGCCAGCATCGGCCCCAACGCTACGAAGTCGCACGCGAGACGCGTTTCCCCAGCCCGGCGAGCGGCGACCGCCAGTTCTCCGAGGCTTCTCGCCTCGGCGGTTTCGGTTGTGTCTCCTGCCATCCATAGCGCCGCCTCGATTTTGCCGACAGCGGCATGGAACGCCGCCGCCGACGGGTCCGCCTGATCGAGTGGATGGCCCGTCAAGTCCGCGACGCGCACCCCGAGCGCCGCGGCCAGCGCGTACAGCGTCCGGCGGGAGTCGACCGGACGTTCGCCGTTTTCGAACTTCGCGATTGCGCCCCGGCTGAGGCCGACGCGATCGGCGAGGACCTGTTGGGTTATCCCACGCCGGGCGCGGATGGTGCGTATCTGGCGGCCAACGAATGGGCCGTCTTCTGGCTGGTTGCGACTCATGTGTGCACTTCCCTTCGGCGGCACGGAAATTCATGCTAGTGCGCTTGTCCCGAGGCGGGACACGTTGGGGTGTGGCCGCTGTCACTCTCAGTATCGGCCCTGCCGCCGGGTCGACGCTCCCCGATTCAACAAATGGGGACGCCAGGGTTTGCCCGGCTGGCGCTTTGTCCCCGGCGGCGGGTGCACACCAACAGCAACGAACACGACAGGGGTGAAGTGGTGGGATTCGACTGGTGGAGGGAAGCCGAACCGGAGGACACATCGCCGCAGGCGATCATCGACCGCGTACAGGCCGAGTGGCGCGCCGAGCGCCGACGCGACCGTATCCGCGCCGCGCAGGCCGAACCCGCCGACACGGGCCTCCGTCGATGACGTGGTTCGCCACCTTCCCGCGCTTGGAGCCTGGCGAATACAGGATGCACGTCGATATCGCTGAGCTGAATATCCACCACGCGACGCAGTTCAAGGTGTGACGCACTTGAACGCCAACCGCGCCCCAGCCCTGACAGGGCTGGGGCGATCGTGTCCCTGCTGCTGGTCTATGCGGGGCCGTTCGTCATGTTCACCCCACCGATTGCTACACCAGTGAGCAGCCGTTACCGCCGTGTCGGCTGAACGTCCATGTTGTTCTCACAACGTGGACCTTCGAGCCGGTTAGTCCTCGTCTTTCAGCTTTGCCATGGCGAGTACGTCCAGGCGGCGGTCGAGTTCCTCTTCGGTCAGCTTCTCGTCGAGTAGCCCGCGGTCGATGACGGTCTGGCGGATCGTCTTCTTCTCCCGCAGCGCTTCCTTGGCGACCGCGGCCGCCTCCTCGTACCCGATCGCGGAGTTCAGCGGGGTGACGATGGAGGGGGAGGACTCGGCCAGGGTGCGCAGGTGCTCGACGTTGGCGATCAGGCCGCGCACGCATTTATCCGCGAACAGCCGGGAGACGTTGGCCAGCAGGCGAATCGACTCCAGCAGGTTGCGCGCCATCACCGGGATGTACACGTTCAGCTCGAAGGCGCCGTTCGCGCCAGCGAAGGCGACCGCGGCGTCGTTGCCGATCACCTGTGCCCCGACCTGGGTAACCGCTTCGGGGAGTACCGGATTCACCTTGCCCGGCATGATCGAGCTGCCCGGCTGCAGATCGGGCAGCTGGATCTCGGCCAGTCCGGTCAGCGGGCCAGAGCCCATCCAGCGGATGTCGTTGGCGATCTTGGTCAAGCTGACCGCGATCGTGCGCAGCGCACCGGAGGCCTCGACCAGACCGTCCCGCGCGGCCTGTGCCTCGAAGTGGTCCTCGGCCTCGCGCAACGCGTCGATGTCGGTGGCGCGTACCAGCTCGGCGACGACCTTCGCGCCGAAGCCCTCCGGCGCGTTCAGCCCGGTGCCGACCGCCGTTCCGCCGATCGGCAGCTCGCCCAGCCGCGGCAGCGTCGCCATGATGCGGTCGATGCTCGCCGCGACCTGGCGGGTGTAGCCGCCGAACTCCTGGCCCAGGGTCACCGGGACCGCGTCCATCAGGTGGGTGCGGCCGGACTTCACCACGGTGCGCCACTCGGTCGACTTGTCCAGCAGCGCCAGCCGCAGGTGCTCCAGCGCGGGCACCAGATCGGTGATGACCGCCTCGGTGGCGGCGAGATGGGTTGCGGTGGGGAAGGTGTCGTTGGACGACTGCGACATGTTCACGTCGTCGTTCGGGTGCACCGTGACACCGTTCGCCTTGGCCAGCGAGGCGATCACCTCGTTGGCGTTCATGTTCGAGCTGGTGCCGGAACCGGTTTGGAAGACGTCGATCGGGAACTGGTCGTCGTGCTTGCCGTCCGCGATCTCGTTCGCCGCCGCGATGATCGCGTCGGCCTTCGCGGGATCGAGCAGACCCAGGTCACGATTCACCGTGGCGCACGCGGCCTTCAGCAGGCCGAGCGCGCGAATCTGCGCGCGCTCCAAGCCACGTCCGCTGATCGGGAAGTTCTCCACGGCACGCTGGGTCTGCGCCCGCCACAAAGCGTCCACCGGAACCCGAACCTCGCCCATGGTGTCGTGCTCGATGCGATACTGCGTCTCCTCGGTCATACTGTGTAATTTTTGCAGCGCCTGCGGCGCTGCGTGTTCGCGGCCCCCTAATGTGGCGCCGAAGGCGCTGCAAAACAAACACAGGCGCTGCAAAAATTACGGCATCGGCGGGACGGCGTGTTCGTCGCCGATGAAGTCGACCGACGAGTACTCGTGCAGCTTGGTCAGCCGATGGTAGGCGTCGATCATGCGGACCGTGCCGGACTTCGAGCGCATGACGATCGAGTGGGTGGAGGCGCCGCCGCCGAAGTAACGCACGCCGCGCAGCAGGTCGCCGTCTGTGATGCCGGTGGCGCAGAAGAAGATGTTGTCGCCGGAGACCAGGTCTTCGGTGCTGAGCACGCGGTCGAGGTCGTGGCCGGCGTCGATGGCCTTCTGCCGTTCCTCGTCGTCCTTCGGGGCGAGCATGCCCTGCAGCGCGCCGCCCATACAGCGCATCGCTGCGGCGGCGATGATGCCCTCGGGCGTGCCGCCGATGCCGACCAGGATGTCGGTGCCGGAGTCCGGGCGGGCGGCCGCGATCGCGCCCGCCACGTCGCCATCGGAGATCAGGCGGATGCGAGCGCCCGCGTCACGCACCTGCTGGATCAGCTCGGCGTGCCGGGGACGGTCCAGGATGCAGACGGTCAGGTCGGACTTCGAGGAGTTCTTGGCCTTGGCGACCCGGCTGATGTTCTCGCCGATCGGGGCCGAGATATCGATCACGTCGGCGGCGTCGGGGCCGGTGGCGATCTTGTGCATGTAGAACACCGCCGACGGGTCGAACATCGCGCCGCGCTCGGCCACCGCGAGCACGGAGATCGCGCCGGGCACGCCCTTGGACATCAGCGTGGTGCCGTCGATCGGGTCCACCGCGAAGTCCACTTCGGGGCCGGTGCCGTCGCCGACGGCTTCCCCGTTGTACAGCATCGGGGCTTCGTCCTTCTCGCCCTCGCCGATGACGACGATGCCGCGCATGGATACCGAGCTGACCAGCTGCCGCATGGCGTCGACGGCGGCGCCGTCGCCCCCCTCCTTGTCGCCGCGTCCGACCCACCGGCCCGCGGCCATCGCCCCGGCCTCGGTCACGCGGACCAGCTCGAGTGCGAGGTTGCGGTCGGGCGCCTCGCGGCGGCTGGGGCTGGGGGAAGTTGCCGTCATTGCGGGGGCCTCCTGTGCGTCGGTACGTGCCGGTCAATTGTCTCATTCGATGTGGCACGGTCGTACACCCCTGGTACGGGTGATCGGGGTGCGCTCCGGCAGCGTCGCCGCGCGAGTGGATACTGGGAGCGTGCCGTACCAAAAGCCACGCATCATGAACGACTACCGGGATCTGTTCTGGTCGCTGATCCCGTTGGTGTTGATCGCCGTGGTGTTCGCGGGCCTGGCCAGCCAGTGCAGTTTCGCCGCGAAGGGCCCGACCCAGGGGCAGATCCCGCATTTCGACGCTCGGGCGGCGCTGAACGCCGACGCCAGATCACTGCCGTTCCCTATTCGCAACCCGGCCCTGCCCGCGGACTGGACACCGAATTCCGGCAGCCGCGAATCCATCGGCGGCATCGGCGGCGGACCGGTCAGCACCGTCGGCTACATCACGCCGCAGGGCACCTACATGCGGTTCACCCAGAGCAGCGCGACCGAGGAGGCGCTGGCCCGGTTCGTGCTCGGATCGCGGTACGCCAGCGGCGCCGACGAGATCGGCGGGCAGAAATGGATCGTCTACGCCGAGCAGGGCTCGGAGACCGCGTGGATCGCCGACCTCGGCCAGTCGCGGGTGCTGATCACCGGCGCCGGAAATCAAGCGGCGTTCACCACGCTGGCCCAGGCGATCACCGCAGCCCAGCCGCTGAAGCCCTGATTCAACCGGGTGCGACCCAGGTCGATCCCGCGGCCTCCGCGGCCTCGCCGAACCGTTTGTCATAGGTCACGACGGCGGTCAGATCGTCGGCGAGTTCCAACGCGGTGGCCAGGTGCAGCGCATCGAGACTTCGAACGGTGGCCGGGGAAATCGCGGTTGCGTTCGCGCGCACAATCGCGTCCATCTCCAACCGGTCTATGTGTCACACGCCCCCGTCCGGTCGCTCGCAGCCCTGAAACACGGTTGGCTTTCCGCACCTACGACGGTTAGGTTGGCCGCGGAGCGAGACACATGCCGAACCGGATCTCGGAGGTTGATGAATATGGCTGTCCTCAGCCGTCTTTCGCATGCCTTCCGCCGGTCCGCGCGCCACTGACTCCGCAGACGCGTCGGTGCGGGCCGGTCCTCTTCGATGACCAGGAGTGTCACGTGTCTCTTGTTGTTTCCCCAGATCTGACCACTGAACATCTCGTCCTGCGGTCGTGGACGGCCGATGAGGCCGCCGCCGTGCTCCACGACCTGCGCGCGGCCGCCTGGGCCGCGGATTTCCCGGCCGAGGGCGATCGAGTCATCGCCGGGCTTTTCGGCGAGCATCCGGACTGGCTCGGACCGTTCGGGCACCGGTTGGTGATCGAGCGAGCGAGCGGGCTCGTGGTCGGATCGATCGGGTTGTTCTGGCCGCCGCTCGACGGCGATCTGGAGATCGGGTACGGCATCGTCGCGTCGCGGCGGGGTCGCGGCTACGCCACCGAGGCGACCGTCGCGCTGACCGCCCACGCGTTCACCGCGCCTGGCGTTCGTGAAGTGCACGCCGAGGCCGAACTGTCCAACCCGCCGTCGGTGCGTGTGCTGGAGAAGGCCGGGTTCCAGCGGGTCAGCGCAGCGGACGGTGTGGCCCGGTTCCGCGCAACATTCGTGCGGCGCAAGTAGGCGACCCGGCGGGGCTGCCGGTCAGCGGTGGGTGACCACGTTGACGATGGTCCCGCTGGGGTCGCGGACGAAGAAGCGGCGAACGCCCCAAGGCTCGTCGCGCAAGGGGTAGACGATGTCGGCGCCCGCGGCGGTCATCGCGCCGTGCACGGCGTCGACGTCGTCGACCTCCACGCTCATGTCCGGCTGCGGCTGTTCGGCGTCCGGGCCGACGAGCAGGACTTGGGCGGTCGGGTTGGACGGGGACGCCATCGTGACGACCCAGCCCAGGTCCATCGCCTCGCGGAAGCCGAGCAGCCGGTAGAAGTCGCGGCTGGCGGCCAGGTCGGTGGTGCGGATGTCCGGGGTGGCGCGGCGGATGGTCACTGCTGCTGTTCCAAGTCGGAGCGGTGCAGCGCGTCCTCCACGCGTTTGCGCGCGCCCGCCAGGTGCTCTTCACAACGGTTGGCCAGCGCCTCGCCGCGTTCCCACAGGGCGAGGGATTCGTCCAGGTCGAGGCCGCCCTGCTCGAGGATCTTCACCACGTTGACCAATTCGTCGCGGGCGCGTTCGTAGCCGAAGTTCACGATCTCGGCGAGTTCGTCGGCCGGATCGGCTTCCGTCCCGTCCTTACCCGTGGACTTGCCGGACTCGGCCAAGGTCAGTTCCTCCCTGTGTCGGTGTGCGGCGCCGATCCGCGACCGCGAACTCCATCGCTCTTCGCTCCGAGCGCCTGGGTGCCGAGCGCGGCGGCGGTAACGGCGCCGTCAGCGACCCGGATGCGCAGCTGGCTTCCCGCGGGCGCGTCCTCGATCGAGCGCACCACCACCCGCTCCCGGCCGGTGACGCGCTGCACGACAGCGTAGCCACGAGCCAGCGTCGCGGCCGGACCCACGGCGGTGAGTTTCTCGCGCAGGTGTGTGGTCGCCATCGTCTCGGTGCGGATGACCTGCTCGCCGCAGCGGCGCGCCGACCTGCGCAGGCGCTCGATCTCCTCCTGACGGCGGTCGACCTCGCGCAGCGGGTCGGCCAGCACCGGCCGCGACCGCAGCTGGGTGAGCGCCCTGGTCTCGCGGTCGACCCAGCCGCGCAGCGCGGCGGCGGTGCGGCCGCGCAGCTCACGGACGCAGGCCAGCTCGGCGGCGGCGTCCGGGACGATGCGCTTGGCGGCGTCGGTCGGGGTGGCCGCGCGCAGATCGGCGACGAAGTCGCTGAGCGGATTGTCGGGTTCGTGGCCGATCGCGCTCACGATCGGGGTGGTCGCGGCCACGATGGCGCGGCACAGCGCCTCGTCGGAGAACGGCAGCAGGTCTTCCACGCTGCCGCCGCCGCGGGCGAGCACGATCACCTCGACGGCGGGGTGGCGGTCGAGTTCGGCCAGCGCGGCGAGCATCTGCGGCACCGCGGTCGGTCCCTGCACCGCGGTATTGCGGATCTCGAAGCGCACCGCGGGCCACCTGTTTCGCGCGACGCTCAGCACATCGCGCTCCGCGGCGCTCGAGCGGCCGGTGATCAGGCCGATCGTCCCGGGCAGAAACGGAAGCGGACGCTTGAGCCGGGGATCGAACAGGCCCTCGGCCGCCAGCAGCGCTTTCAGCCGCTCGATGCGGGCCAGCAGTTCGCCGATCCCGACAGGCCGGATTTCCAGGATCCGCAACGAGATCGTGCCGCGGCCGGTGAAGAAGGAGAGTTTGCCGTAGACCACCACCCGGCTGCCCTCGTGCAGCGGGACGGGGGAATCGCGGATGAGGTCCGGATCGCAGGTCACCGAGAGGGACATGTCGGCGGAGGGGTCGCGCAGCACCAGGAACGCGGTGCGCGTGCCAGGGCGCAGGTTGATCTGGGTGATCTGGCCCTCCACCCAGATGCTGCCGAGCCGGTCGATCCACTGGGCGACCTTGATGGCCACCGAACGCACCGGCCACGGGTGCTCGGCGGAGTTGGCCGACGCGGCGGCTGGTTGGCCGGAAGTTTCCCGGCCAACCGTCGGCGAGGGGGGTGTCCGAGGATCGGTCACTGGGCCTGCACGGTGGCGATCCGGTTCGTCAGCATGGTCACGAACGGCGCCCTGGCGCGGGTGTGCTGCTCGTACTCCAGCAGCGCGATGAGGTCTTCGACAGTCAGCATCCGCAACCGGGCGCGCAGCTGGGCCAGGGTCATGTTGACGTAGTCGTACCGGGTGGCGACTTCCGGTTCGACGATCTCGGACGCTGCCGCGGCGGGCTCGGGATCCGATTCGGATTCCGGCTCAGCGGTTTTCGGCTCGGCAGGGTCGTCGATGGTCGGCACCGAAGTGGTGTGGCCGTTGGTCTCGGTGGCGCGGGCGGCGTCCGCCGGGAAGTTTTCGGGCGTGTGGGCCGGTTCGGCCTCGTCGGCGGTGTAGAGGTCGAATCGGCTGGTGTGGGGGGTGACGGGGCTCGGGTCGTCGGCCAGGTCTTCGTCGAAAGTGGCCCACTCCGGCTGGTCGACCGGGCGGTTGGACAAACGGTCGAAAACCGCGTCGCCCTTCAGGGCCAAACTGGTCACGAACTGCTGGACGTGCATCGTCGTTTGCAGCATCTGACTGATGGCCGTGATCGGGAAATTCATTGCCGCCGTGGGTAGCCGGCGGGTTTCCTCGAGGGCGTATACGGCGGCACCGGCGGCGACCCGGGCCAGAAAGGGTGGTCGAAGCATGGTCCTAGCCTGCCCGAAATGGTGTGCTATGCAAAGGAGGGGTCTGCGCGGTTCGAATATCCGTCCGCCCCTACGCGTGGCGGATCGGCCGGAATTACGCGGCGCAGCGCTCATATGCGGAGAATAGACCGCGGGTCACGTCGCGAAGTATCCGCACGGGCACGCGCGTCGCGGCTCCGTGGCATTCCGCGGCGGTCTTCCGGCCCAGCTCGCGGCCCGTACCAGGTCGATGCCGCGAGGATGTGACGGACAACTCCCGGAAGTGGCGAGGCCCCGGGGCGCACGTATCCTGTGGGCATGTCTTCGGCCATTCCCTTGAACGTCGGAATCGCCCGCTCAGCCGGCGCCGCAAACGCCGACCGCGGAAAGCGTGTGCTGCTCGCTGAGCCGCGCGGGTACTGCGCCGGCGTGGACCGTGCCGTCGAGACCGTCGAGAAGACGCTGGAAAAGCACGGCGCGCCGATCTACGTGCGCAAGGAGATCGTGCACAACCGGCACGTGGTGGAGACGCTGCGCGAGCGCGGCGTGGTCTTCGTCGACGAGACCGACGAGGTCCCCGAGGGCGCGGTCGTCGTATTCTCCGCGCACGGCGTCTCGCCCGCGGTGCACGAATCCGCCGCGGCGCGCAATCTGCACACCATCGACGCGACCTGCCCGCTGGTCACCAAGGTGCACCAGGAGGCGAAGCGGTTCGCCCGCGACGATTACGACATCCTGCTGATCGGTCACGAGGGCCACGAGGAGGTCGAGGGCACCGCAGGCGAGGCGCCCGAGCACGTCCAGCTGGTCGATGGGCCGGGCGCGGTGGACAACGTCACCGTGCGCGACGAGTCGAAGGTGATCTGGCTCTCGCAGACCACCCTGAGCGTGGACGAGACGATGGAGACGGTGCAGCGGCTGCGGGCGCGTTTCCCCGGCCTGCAGGACCCGCCGAGCGACGACATCTGCTACGCCACGCAGAACCGTCAGGTCGCTGTGAAGGCGATGGCGCCGGAATGCGACCTGGTGATCGTGGTGGGTTCCCGCAACTCCTCGAACTCGGTGCGCCTGGTCGAGGTCGCGCTCGGGGCGGGCGCCAAGGCCGCCCACCTGGTGGACTTCGCCCGCGAGGTCGACCCGGCCTGGCTCGATGGCGTCCGCACGATCGGTATCACCTCGGGCGCGTCGGTCCCCGAGATCCTGGTCCGCGGCGTCCTGGACATGCTGGCCGAGCACGGCTACGGCGATGTCCAACCGGTCACCACGGCCAACGAGACGCTCGTCTTCGCGCTGCCGCGGGAACTGCGCTCTGTTTGATTTGCCGCGACTGCGTCGCGGCGTGTTCGCGGCCCCTTTGTGGCTCGCGTCCGAGCGACCGCCGCTCGCGACTTCGTCGCTTGCGCGTCGGCCGCTCGGACGCGAGCCGGGCCGCGAACGGGGAATGCTCGGTTTCGCTGCGCTCGAAAGTGGGGGTGGGGCCGAGTGGTTGCGTGGGTCGGCAACTGCGGTATCAAGGGTGTGCTGCGCTTCTTCGTTAGCGGTGGTGTCTGCCGCTGGCGAGTTCGTGGCGGATGCGTCGGCTGCTCGGGCCGGGCCGTGAACGGGGGATGCTCGGTCTCGCTGCGCTCGAAAGTGGGGGTGGGGCCGAGTGGTTGCGTGGGTCGGCAACTGCGGTATCAAGGGTGTGCTGCGCTTCTTCGTTAGCGGTGGTGTCTGCCGCTGGCGAGTTCGTGGCGGATGCGTCGGCTGCTCGGGCCGGGCCGTGAACGGGGAGTGCTCGGTCTCGCTGCGCGCGAAAGTGGGGGTTGGGCCGTGTGGTTGCGTGCAATGGCCCGCGCGACCGAGGGTTCGCCGCCTGTCGGTGGTGGGTGGTTCGGTGGGCGCCGCTGGCGGCTGCGTGGCGGACATAGTGGCCACCTCGCGGCAGCGCGGCGTATTCGCCGCGATGGCGGTGAACGGGGCATGCTTGGTCTCGCTTCGCTCGAAACGGGGGTTGGGCGGGTGCGGTCGCATGTGGCGGTGGCGGCGTGACCTGCGTGTTCGCCGCGTGTCGGTGGTGGGCGGTCCGGTGGGCGCTGCTGGCGGCTTCGTGGCGGAACATACCGGCCACCTCGCGGCAGAGCGGCGTATTCGCTGCGATGGCCGCGAACGGCGAGTACTCGCTCGGAAGCGGGCGGCGCGATGTCATCGCGTTGGGCGGGATTGCAGCTCCCGGACCACGCTGTCGTACTGGGGGCGTCCTGTAAGTCTCGGCTGCTTGGGACGAGCCTCATGTGAGCCGCCACCTGCGATTGGTCGCAGTCGCGAGGATTTTGCCCGGTAGTGGGACTTCTGCGAGAGGGCGTGTGCCGAATCCGGCTACAGATTCTCCGGCCTGCGTCGTTCGGTGCGGTTCGAATCACGATCGCGGTAGCGCACGTTGGGTTGCGGATGCGGGGGGATTTCGCGGCGGGCGCCTGCCGGGCGCGGTGGCTCGCCTTCGGCGCGGGGCATTGCACCGGTCGGGCGGGAACCGCCGCGTGCCGGGGTGCGGCCCTCGCGCGGCCGGGACGGCGCGACTCGCGGCGGAGCGTCGGCGACCTGGGCCGCGGTGCGGCGAGGCGGGCGGGGGGCGGGGTCGTCCACGTCGTCGAGGTCGGGCCCGTCGGGCTCGGGCCGGGGTCGGCGGGCTTTGCGGCGCGCCGCGTCCGCGAGCGTGCCGGAGGGGCGACCGGGCTTCTTCTTGGCGGGCGATTTGCCCGAGCCCGCGCCGCGGCGCACGGGTAGTGGCCTGCTCGCCTCTGCCTCGCGCCGGTGCATCAGGATTCGGGCGCCGCCGATCAGCGCCACGACGACCGTGGCCAGCATCATGGTCGGGAAGCGGTTCACCAGCGGGATCGCCAGGTTCAGCAGGATGTCCTTCATCGAGGTCGAGCCGCGCCCGGTGAGCTGCTGATAGGCCAGTGGCACGGTGACGAACAGCAGCAGCGGCGGCAGCACCATCGTGCTGAACAGCCCGCGGTAGCGCACGGCCGCGACGGCCGCCGCGCACCCGACGATGTACAGCGCGGCGAACGTGCCGGTCAGCTCTCCGCCGCCGCCGCTGGCATCGATCAGGAATCCCACAAACGTGCAGGCAATCGCGATCAGGACCGCCGCGCCGACGGGGATCCCCGGCACCGACGGCAGGATCGAGCGTTGCGGCGCGGGCACCCGGGATCGCGCACGTTCGGAAGCAGCCACGCTATGCACCCTAGTTGCCGCCGCGCACGGCGGCGTGGCGGCACGGCTATAGACCGGTTGCTCGCCTGCCTCGGTGGTCAGCGTCGAATCCAGGAACGGATCACCCGGCACGAACTCCGGCCACGAGCTCCGGCCGTGGATAGAAGGCCGCCGACTACGGCTGGGCGGCGCGCGCACCTTCTCATCGGCCGCGCTGAGCCCTGCCGCGACCAGCGCTCGTTGTCGGTGGACGTCGCGAGGCGCGCCTCCGCCGCTGTCGTGCGGTGGCCGGCCCGCGTCGCAGGTCCCAGTCGGCCGACGTCGACCCGGCCGCAAATACCGGTATCAGGGGCGACGAGCGTCGGAGCGGTCATTGCGCAGATGCTGCCTCATGCCACCGACAAGAACGAGTCTCGCGTACGGTCTTGACCATGGGGTCGGCAAACTCGCTTTGCCAGCAGACCGCCGGTCCGGACACCGCTCGGCTCCTGGCATACCGTGCCGCCCGCGTCGTGAGGTTCGAGAAGCCAAGGGATGAGCGGTGATTCGAGTCGAGGGACGAACACGCGGCATGACCCGGCGGACACGCCGCGCTGTGGCTGGGCAAACCCGACACAGCGGGCAGGTCGATTGAAGTCTGTCGGTGGGTTGTCCTACGGTTTCGCGGCATGCGGATGTTGCACACCTCGGACTGGCACATCGGGCGCACGTTTCATGGTGTCGATCTGCTTGCCGACCAGGCGCGTTCACTGACCGCGATCGCGCAGCTGGTGGCCGAGGAGTCGGTCGAGGTGGTCGTGCTGCCGGGTGACGTGTACGACCGGTCGATCCCGAGCGCCGACGCGATCGCCGTGTGCAACCGGGGATTCGAGGCCATTCGTGCGGCTGGAGCGCACATCGTCGCCACGTCGGGCAACCACGATTCGCCCGCTCGGCTCGGCGCCGGTGCCAGTTTCGCGGCGGCGGGCGGGTTGCACTTGCGCACCACGGTCGCCGACGCGGATCGACCGGTTCTGCTCGGGGACGAGCACGGGCTCGTCGCCTGCTACGGCATCCCGTACCTGGAACCGGAGATCACCCGCGCCGAACTCGGTGTGCCGCAGGCCCGATCGCATGCCGAGATCTTGGACGCGGCGATGGCAAGGATCCGCGCCGACATCGCGGGTCGACCGGGCGCGCGGACGGTCGTGCTGGCCCACGCCTTCGTCGTCGGTGGGGAAGCCACCGGATCGGAACGGTCGATCTCGGTCGGGGGGGTGGAGACGGTGCCGTTGGCGTCCTTCGAAGGCATCGACTATGTGGCGCTCGGCCACCTGCATTCGCCGCAGACGCTGGCGGAGTCGGTGCGCTACTCCGGCTCGCCGCTGCCGTACTCGTTCGCCGAGAACTCGCATCACAAGGCGGTCTGGATCGTCGACTTGGACGCGTCCGGCTTGCGTTCGGTGCGGCGCCGGGACCTGCCGACGATTCGGGGATTGAGCAAACTCACCGGTACCCTGGACGAGCTGCTCAGTGACACGGCGCACACCGAGGCCGAACAGCACTACGTCTCCGCGGTGCTCACCGACATCGCTCGCCCGGTCGACGCCATGCGCAAGCTCAGAGAACGGTTCCCGTACGCTGTGCACGTCGAATGGGCACGGCCCGAGGGCAACCCGGAGCTGCGCTACCGTGAGCGGGTGCACGGCCGCCGCGACACCGAAGTAGCCCGGAGCTTCCTGAGCGACGTTCGCGGCGCGCCGACCCCGAGCGAGATGACGTGGCTGGAGCGCGCGCTCGCCGCCGCCGTCGCGGAGCGGGAGCAAGTGACCGCGGTGACCGCGGCCGAGGAACTGTCCGCATGAGCGAGCGGGCCAGGGATATCACCGAGCGCTCGCCTGTGCCGGAGCCGGGTGTAGGCGCGGCGGTATGAGGCTGCACACGCTGGAGATGACCGCGTTCGGCCCGTACGCCGACACCACGGTCGTCGACTTCGACGCGCTCGGCGCCGACGGGTTGTTCCTCCTGCACGGCCAGACCGGGGCGGGGAAGACCACGGTGCTGGACGCGATCGCCTTCGCTCTCTACGGCAAGGTGCCCGGTGCGCGCGGCGAAAGCAAGCGGCTGCACTCCGATCACGCACCGGAACACACGCCCCCGCAGGTGACGCTGGAAGCGACCTTGGGCGGGCGGCGGCTGCGGCTGACCCGCAGCCCCGAATTCGAGCGTCCCAAGCGAGACGGCACCGGCATGCGCACTGTGCCCGCGAAGGCGACGCTGACCTGGCTGGACGGTCACGGCGAGAACCTCTCCCGGATAGTGGATATCGGCGAGGAGGTCCTGCGCCTGCTCGGCATGAGCGCCGACCAGTTCTTCCAGGTGGTGCTGCTGCCGCAGGGCGATTTCGCCCGTTTCCTGCGAGCGGACAACGAAGATCGCGAAAGGCTGCTCGAAAAGCTCTTCGACACCAAGCGTTTCGGCACCGCAGAGCAGTGGCTCGCGGACAAACGCCGCGCCGCCGAAACCGATCTGGACGCCCGCACCGATGGCGTCGAGCGACTGATCACCCAGGTCGGCATGGCGGCCGGAGTCGCGGATTCGGTCGGCTTGCCGGAGTCCGTCACATGGTCCCAAGATCTGCTGTCCGCCGCGCGGGCCGACCTCGCGGCCGCCGTCGCCGAAGTCGAACGCTGTCAGCAGGAGTCGGCGCGGGCTCGCGAGCAGGCCGAACAACAGCGTCGGTTACACGAGCTGCACCGCCGCATGGCTACCGCGCGTCGCCAGCTGGACGACTTCGCCGCCGACGCCGAACGGCGGGGCGCGCTGCACACCGAACTCGAACTGGCGCGCCGGGCAGAGCCGGTCGCGGCGGCCATCGACGAGGCGCGTGTGGCAGTCCGGACCCAGCGGCAGCGGGACAGCGAAAAGCAGAGCGCGGCACGCCGATTGGCGTCCAGACTCCTGGAACCGGCGAGCGCCGAACTCGGCGCGGCCGAACTGCTCCGATTCGATGACGACGCGCAGGTGCGCGACCACGCCGACATCGACGCGGCTGAGCTGCTCCGGTCCGATGACGCGCAGGTGCGCGACGACGCCGATATCGACGCGGCGATCCAGCGCTGGAGCGGGCAGATCGGCGCCCTGGACGAAGTGCGCACCGACGCCGCGACTGCCACCCGGCTCGGCGGCGAGCTCGTCGCGCTGCGCGCCGAGGACGCGACGCTGGCCGAACGCATCATCGAACTGACCGAGCGACGCGATACGTTGCCCGCCGCGCTCGCCAGGGCGGAAGCCCGGCTGCGCGAGGCGACCGAGGCGGCCGCGGCGCTGCCCGGCCTGACCGCGGACACCGAACGTTTGCAGACCGCCGCGACGGCCGCCGTCGAACTGGCTACGCGCCGAACCGCACTCGATCACGCCAGGATCGAGTTCGACACCGCCCGCACCGCGCACCTCGACGCCAAGGAACTCGTGCTCGACCTGCGCGAGCGCAGGCTCTCCGGGATGGCTGCCGAGCTGGCCGGTGAGCTGGTCGATGGAAGTCCGTGCTCGGTCTGCGGTTCCGCCGACCATCCCGCGCCCGCCCAGCCCGCCGCGACCTCGGTCGCCAAGGACGAGGAGGAGGCCGCCACGGCGGCCGAGCGCACGGCGGAGCACGCCCGCGACCGCGCGCTGGCCCGCATCACCGGGTTGGAGCGCGAGATCGAAGCGCTGGTCGCGCGCGGCGGCGACACCGATCGCGTCGAGCTCGCCGCCGCATTGCGCACCGCGACCGACCGTTACGAGGACACGGTAGAACTGGCCGCACACGCCGATGCCCTGACCGCCGACCTCACCCGCCTGCGCGACGACCAGACGCGCCTGCACGATGAAATGCGCGAAGGTGCCGCCCGCCGCAGCGCGGTCGCCGCCACGATCGCCTCCGCCGAAAAGCGCCTGACCGAACTCACCGAACGACTGCGCACCACGGCCGGTGCCGACGAGACCATCGAGCGCCGCCGCGCCCGGCTCACCGCCCTCGTCGCCGAGGCGACCGCATTGCGCGAGGCCGGCTCGGACGCCGCGGCGGCGCGCGAGCAGGTGTCAGTGATCGCTGGTCGTGTCGAAAAACTCTCCCTCGCAGCGGGTTTCGCGCCAGCGGCCGATGGCAGCGAACTGCGCCGCGGTTCCGCCGACCCTCGCGCAGCATCACCTCATGCGGTCGTAACCGACATCGCCACCGCGCCGGGTGCCGCCCACCACGATGTCCTAGCTGATGCGGACGCGGACGACACGGTGCGTCACCCGCGAGCGGGCCGCGATGCTCCACGCGATGACGTCGCGTTGCTGACCGCATACGCGAAGGTCGTCGCCGCCGCGTCGCGTACGCCCGAGCGGCAGGCCGAGATCGAGGCGCAGCTCGTGGCGGCCGACCGGGTCCGTGCGCATGCGGAAGCCGTTCTGGCGGAGCCGGAGATCCGGGCCGCGGTGGCGCTGGAGCCCGGTGACCTGGCCGAATTCGACGCACAGGTAGCGGCCGCGCAGACCGGCCTGAACGCCGCCGTGGCCGCTCATGCCGAAGCCGGCAGGCGAGCGAGTCAGCTGGAGGACCTCGGCGGTCAGCTCTGGGCCGCTGTCGAGCGGATTGCGCCGGCCCAGCGGGCTTTCGAGGAGTTGAAGGGTCTCGCCGAAGTGGTGGCCGGGCGCGGCGCGAACAACCGCCACATGTCGCTGCACTCCTATGTCCTGGCCGCCCGCCTGGAAGAGGTAGCGCAGGCGGGGTCGTTGCGGTTGCGCAAGATGTCCGGTGGTCGTTATGAATTCGTCCACTCCGACAAGGCGGGTCCGCGCGGCCGCCGCGGCGGGCTCGGCCTCGACATCCGCGACGACTACACCGGCGCCATTCGCCCCGCCAAAACGCTTTCCGGCGGCGAAACTTTCATGGCCGCACTGTCATTGGCGCTCGGCCTGGCCGACACCGTCGCGGCCGAATCCGGTGGCGTGGTCCTGGACACCCTTTTCATCGATGAGGGCTTCGGCGGCCTGGACGCCGACGCCCTCGACGCCGTCATGGCCGTTCTCGACGAACTCCGCGCCGGTGGCCGGGTGGTCGGCGTGGTCAGCCATGTCGACGAAATGCGTCAACGCATCCCCAGCCGCCTGCACGTCCTCCGCGGCCGCGATGGCTCCCGGCTGCAAGCGACCATCGCTTGACCGAGCGGCTCGGCGAATCGCTCGCCGATATCTCGAGCATTCTGGGGCGGACGAGTATCGAAGGCGGATAGCGATTTTACGTACGGGCCCGGGCGCTGACGGCTCGACCAAGTCCAGCAGAAGCCTGGCCATGGTTTACAGACAGCGGGCGTCGACCAAGTGCGGTCCGGGGATGCTTCAGCCCTCGTGGTCGAGCAGCCAGCGTTTTACCGGCAACCCCCAGCGGAATCCGCCGAGTGCGCCGCCGATGCGGAGGATTCGATGGCAGGGCACGAACAGGGCGGCAGCGTTCCGGGCGCACGCGTTGGCCGCGGCGCGCGTGGCGTCGGGGCGGCCGGAGCGGGCGGCGAATTCGGTATAGGTGAGCGGGCTGCCCGCGGGCACCTTGCGCAGCACTTCCCAGGCGTGCACGAGGAACTCCCCGGACTGTTGTCGAACGGGAATCGGGTCGATCGCCGTGAGGTCGCCCTCGTGGTAGGCGGCGACGGCACTGGTCACGTCGCCCAGCGAATCTCGTTGCCGCAGCTGAGTGGGCCGCAGCGTGGGATGGATCAAGCCACGCAGATTCTCCGCGTCGGAGGTCCATCCCGCGGCCAGGACCGCACCGTCTGCGTCGACGAGCGCGGTGAACGGCCCGAGTGGAGTCTCCGTAGTCGCGAAATCCGCTGTAAAGGCGACCTTTTCGGCGACGCTGGATGGAACGGCGATGCTGGTGTTCATGATTCGACACTGCCTTTCGTGGTGGCGAGCGCGGGAACTTTAGCGGGTGTGGCGCGGTCGGTCAGCGCCGCTTTCCAGAGGTGCATCGACAGATACGACCGCCACGGCGCCCAGCGCACGGTATCCGTCAGATCGATGCCCAGTAGGGTCGCGCCTTGACGGACCACCAGATCGGTACTCAGTAGGACGTCCGGGTCGGCGAGCAGGCGCATGGTCACATAGTCGGCGGTCCACGGCCCGACGCCGTCCAGCGCGAGTAGATCGCGGCGCAGGTCGGCGGCGGTGCGTCCTTGGTGCAGCAGCAGGTCCCCGGTGGCGAGCGCCTCCGCGGCGGCGACGATGGAGCGGATCCGTCGCGCAGGGCCGGTCAAGACTTCTGAGCCGCGCTCGGCGATCACCTCCGGGGCCGGGAACAGCAGCGGGATCGGACCGTCGACTCGCGCACCGAGCGCTTCGACCAGCCGGGCGGTGTGCGTGGCCGCGGCGGACACCGAGATCTGCTGCCCGATCATGGTGCGCAGCAGGAGTTCCGCTCCATCCAGACAGCCGGGCACCCGGATACCCGGCGTGAACGACGGCCGCAGCGCACCGAACCGGTCGATCTCGGGCATCGCCTCGGCATCCGGCGGCGAGCCCGCACCGGCGTCCGGCAAAGACTCGGTGTGGTGATCCGCCAGCTGTTCCATGGACGGCCCGCGCGTCCCCGGCCCGGCACCGAGCGCCTCATCGATCCCGACCGGGTCGGCATCGAGATCCAGCAGATGCCGCAGCCGCGCCACCGTAGGCGCGAGATCGCGCATGTCGTGTAGGGACAACTCCGCCCGCACGTGATCACGCTGGAAACTCAGCCGCGCGGTGGCGTGCCCGTGTGGGGTGCGCAGGTTCCTGGTGTACGTGCTGTTTTCCCACAGTTCCATGCCGGGCACGACGTGCGCGGACAGGAACCATTCCAGCCAGGCGCGGTCCAGCGGCTCCCGGTACGGCAGCCGCAGCGTGAGCGAGCCGTTGGCGGCGGCCGCGGGACGAGCGGGCGCGCCGGATCTCGCGCGCTGAGCCTCGGTCCGCATGGTGGTGGGGCTGACCGCGAACACCTCGCGCACCGTGTCGTTGAACTGGCGGATGGAGGCGAATCCGGCCGCGAACGCGATATCGGACATCGGCATCGTGGTGGTCTGGATCAGCAGGCGCGCGGTGTGCGCTCGGTGCGCCCGGGCCAGCGCCAGCGGTCCCGCGCCCAGTTCGGTGCTCAGCACCCGGGTGAGCTGCCGCTGCGAATAGCCGAGCGTGGCGGCCAGCGCGGGCACCCCGCCGCGTTCGATGACCCCGTCACCGATCAGCCGCATCGCCCGGGCGGCCAGATCCGCCCTGGTGTTCCACAGCGGCGAGCCAGGGGCTGCGTCCGGCAGGCAGCGGCGGCAGGCACGGTAGCCTGCCTGCTGCGCGGCGGCGGCGGTGGGCAGGAACGACACGTTGGCCCGCTTCGGCGTGATCGCCGGACACGAAGGGCGGCAATAGATTCCGGTGGTGCGCACCGCGGTGAAGAAATGCCCGTCGAATCGGGAGTCCCGGGTCGACACCGCCCGATAGCAACGTTCGAAGTCCAATGCCGTGATCGTCACGTCCACCACAATGGCAGCTACGGCGAACCTGTGCTAGCGGAAATCAGCCATCGTCGCCAGGCGCTGTCGCCACCTCACACAAGCGCCATGGCATCCGGCGCGGTGGAGAGTGGTGCGAAGCACCGAAACGACATGCGGCGGCGCGCACCAAAAAAAGTTCACTCAGCAGCAGCGGTTGGCCGGATTGCGATCCGCCTCGGCATGCCGCTGCCGCCAGTACTCCCGCTCGGTCGGAATCGCGCACTCCGGGTGCCTGCGCCGCAGGTGCTCGACGTAACGCCGGTAGTCCTGTCCGCCCAGGATCGAGTTGAACCACCAGATCCCGGCACGAACGCCGTCCCCGCAGACACGCGCCGTGGCGCGCAGCCGGGTGTCGGCCGGTCGCGCGGACCGGTCGGCACCCGTGCTGGCGGCATCACTCATTGCGCATGAACGTGTGCCGCGCCGGGCGCGCGCACCTGTCCGGTCGCGATCAACTCGTCCCACTGCTTCTGGACTTCCTTCTCCGCCGCGGTGGCGACGAATCCACTGGGCGCGAAGATCTTCGACGGCTCCTCCGGGGTCTCGCTGGTCGTCGTCTCGCCGGAGCGCCAGGCGCGGAAGGCGACCACCGCGCCGACGACCGCCACGATCAGCACCAGCACCGCGAACACGATCGACAACGTGCCTTGGATGAAGGTGTTGCGCACGATCGCGTTCATATCGTCCTGGGTCTTCGCGGTCAGGCACAGCTTCCCGGCCTCCTGTGCCGCCTGGCAGATGCTGTGCTGCTTCCAGTACCCCAGCTTCGGGTCGGCGGAGAAGATCTTCTGCCAGGACGCGGCCATGGTCACCGCGAGATCCCAGGCCAGCGGTATGCCGGGAACCCAAGCCCATTTGGCCAGGCCCTTCTTCACCAGAATCACCAGCACCACGGTCAACGCCATCGCCGCGAGCAGCTGGTTGGCGATGCCGAACAGCGGGAACAGCGTGTTGATGCCGCCCAGCGGATCGGTGACGCCCATCAGCAGGATCGACCCCCACGCGGCGACCACGAGCGCCGAGCACAGCCACGCGCCGACCCTCCAGGAGGGATCGCGGAACTTCTTCGCCGCTCCGCCGAAGTTGCCCAGTGCGTCCGACAGCATGAACCGCGCCACCCGCGTGCCCGCGTCGATCGTGGTCAGGATGAACAGCGCCTCGAACATGATCGCGAAGTGGTACCAGAACGACTTCATGCTGGCGCCGCCGAGGAACTGGTGGAACACCTCGGAGATGCCGACCGCCAGCGTCGGCGCGCCGCCCGTGCGGGAGATGATCGTCGTCTCGCCGACGTCGCTCGCCGCCTGGCTCAGCTCGGCGGGCGTCGTGGGGGGACCGCCGAGGCCGAGGCTGTTGGTGTAGGCGGCTGCCTTCTCCGCGGTGCCGCCGGTGAGCCCGACCGGCGCGTTCATCGCGAAGTACAGGTGCTGGTCGATGATCGAGGCGGTGATGATGGCCATGACCGCGACGAACGACTCCATCAGCATGCCGCCGTAGCCGATCATCCGCGCGTGCGATTCCTTCTCCAGCAGCTTCGGCGTGGTTCCGGAGGAGACCAGTGCGTGGAAACCGCTGAGCGCTCCGCATGCGATGGTGATGAACAGGAACGGGAACAGCGAGCCAGCGAACGCCGGACCGGTGCCGGAGGTCGCGAATGTCGAGACCGCGGGCGCCCGCAGCACCGGCAGCGTGATCAGGATGCCGACCGCGAGCAGGACGATGGTGCCGACCTTCATGAAGGTGGACAGATAGTCCCGCGGCGCCAGCAGCAGCCATACCGGAAGCACCGAGGCGAAGAAGCCGTAGGCGATCAGCAGCCACGAGATGGTCACCGGCGAGAGTGTGAACCAGTCGGTGCCCCAGTCGGTTTCCGACACCCAGCCGCCGCTCACAATGGCCAGCAGCAGCAGACCGAACCCGATCGCGGACACCTCGCCGACCTTGCCCGGCCGCAGGAACCGCAGGTAGACACCCATGAACAGTGCGATCGGGATGGTCATTCCGATCGAGAAGACGCCCCACGGGCTGTGCGCGAGCGCGTTGACCACCACCAGCGCGAGCACCGCGAGCAGAATCATCATGATCACGAGAATGCCGACGATCGCCGCCCAGCCGCCGATCACGCCCAGCTCGTCGCGCGCCATCTGCCCGAGGCTTCGACCGCGCCGCTTCATCGACACCCACAGCACCAGGTAGTCCTGCACCGCCCCGGCGAGCACCACGCCGACCACGATCCAGATGGTCCCCGGCAGGTAGCCCATCTGCGCCGCGAGCACCGGACCGACCAGCGGACCCGCGCCCGCGATGGCGGCGAAATGGTGCCCGTAGAGCACCCGCCGGTCCATCGGCATGTAGTCCTTGCCGTTCTCCAGGATCTCGGCGGGCGTGGCCAGGTCGTCGCGGGGTTTGGTGATCTTGCGTTCGATGAACCCGGCGTAGAAGCGATACGCAATGAAGTAGGTGCACACCGCTGCGATCACGATCCACACCGCGTTGACCGATTCGCCACGCGAGATGGCGAGCACCGCCCAGGCGATCGCACCGAGTACGGCGATCCCGGCGAAGATCAATTTCTTGGCCGGAGTGATCGGGGATTTGTCGACCACGCCGACGGGCGGCAGATCGGGATCGGTCCGCAGATATTCGATTGTCGCCATCGGCCTACTCTCCTGTGAAACGCGCAGGATCTTGCTGAAACACGTGACAACGTATCCGATCGATGATCGCCGTCGTGCCGATTCGGCCCGCCAGGCGAGCAGCGTGAAATATTGTTCATGTGTCGGCCGTCACCCTGTGATAGCCGAACGTATGCTGCCATGCGGTTCGAAGAAGCTCCACATCCGCCCCGGAGGAGGGCTGTGTTGCGTGCCGATCCCGTCGCCCGGGTCCGTCGCCGGACGTTGCTCGGGTCGGCGCTGGCCGCACCGCTGCTGGCGACCGGTGGGTGCGGTTCCGATGACGACGCCCTGACCTTCTTCTTCCAGGCCCGGCCGGAAGAAGCGCGGGTGCGGCTGAAGATCATCGACGAGTTCCGGAAACGGCACCCGGACATCAGGATTCGCACCATCATGTCGGGGCCCGACCCCATGCAGCAGATGCTCACCTATTGTGCCGGCGGCAAGTGCCCGGACGTGCTGATGGCCTGGGAGCTGCTGTATTCCGGCTTGGCCGAGCGCGGTGTGCTGCTGGATCTGAACACTCTGCTGGAGCGCGAGCCGCAGTACGCGGACCAGCTGCGCGCCGACAGCTACCCGGCGCTGTACGACACCTTCACCTACGCCGGTGGCCAGTACGCCCTGCCCGAGCAATGGTCCGGGGTGTTCCTGTACTACAACCGGCAACTGTTCGCCGACGCCGGGCTCACCCCGCCCACTCGCTGGCGTGACGCCTGGTCGTTCGACGAGTTCCTCGCCGCCGCCCGCGCTTTGACCAGGCACGACTCGTCCGGGCGGACCCGATGGGGCTTCGCCGACGCGTGGGTGCCCTACTTCTCGGCAGCCTGCTTCGGCATGAACAACGGCGCCGAGTGGTTCACGCCATCGGTGAATCCGACCAGGACCAACGTCGGTGATCCGCGGTTCGCCGAAGGATTCCAGTTCTACGCCGACCTCGCGGTGCGCCACCGTGTGGCGCCGAAAGCGGCCGACACGCTGTCGGTTTCGGCGCCGGACCTGTTCCGGCGGGGACGCGCGGCCATGGCTTTGGGCGGGCATTGGCTCTATTCCGAATTCGCCGGGCACGGCGATCTCGCCATCGACGTCACCGTGTTGCCGGTCGGCCCGCGCGGTGGTCCGGGCGCCATCACCGATGTCGGCAGCACGGGACTATCCATCGCCGCGGACAGTCCGCGCATCGAACAGGCCTGGGAGTTCGTCAAATTCGCGACCGGGCCGGTGGGGCAGGAGATCATCGCCGCGTCCGGATTGTTCGTTCCGGTGCTGAAATCCGCCATGGGCTCGGCGGGGTTCGCCGCCGCGCACCGCGAGATCCGCAATCTCGAGGTATTCACCGAGGGCCCGGCCAACTCCCGGCCCCTGCCGGTGACGCCTGCCTGGGGCAAGGTTTCGGCACTGCTGGAGCGGGGCTCCAACCGCGTCCTGCGCGGCGCCGCCACCGCTGACTCCTTGAACGGCCGCTTCGCCTCCGACGTCGACGCCCTGTTGGAGGTGCCATGAGCCGGATACCGCGGCCGCGAACCGCGAGCAAAGCACCGTCCCGACTGGCGCGGCGGCGGGAACGGGCCGGTTGGGCATTCGTCGCGCCCAATGTGGGAGCTGTAGCGGTTTTCTTGTTGTTTCCGTTGGGCTTTTCGCTCTATCTCAGTTTTCATTCGTGGGACTTGTTCAGTCCCATGCGGTTCGTCGGCCTGGACAACTATTGGCGGCTGTTCGGATCCGATCCGCTGTTTCTCATCGCTGTGCGCAATACGGCTGTTTTCACGGTGCTGACATTGCTGCCCACGGTGGCGATCGGGCTCGCGGTGGCGGCGGTGCTGAACCGAAAGTGGCCCGGTATCACCATCTTTCGGACCGTCGCGTTTCTTCCATTGGTCGCGTCGGCGGTCGCCATGGCGGTGGTGTGGCGATTCCTGTTCACCGACGACGGCCTGCTGAATGTCGCGCTCGGCTGGATCGGCATCGACGCGGTGCCCTGGCTGACCGACCCGGACTGGGCGCTGGTGTCGCTGAGCATCGTCACCGTATGGAAGAGCGTGCCGTTCGCGACGGTCATCCTGCTCGCCGCCATGCAGGGCGTCCCGGAGACGCTCTACGAAGCCGCGAAGATCGACGGCGCCGGAGCGTTGCGGCGGTTCTCCGCGATCACGCTGCCGCTGATCCGCGGGCCGCTGTCGTTCGTCTTCATCATCACGATCATCAACTCGGTGCAGGCCTTCGACCAGGCGTACGCGCTGACCGGCGGCAACGGCGGTCCGGAGACGGGCACCTACCTGTTGGGGATCATGCTGTTCCAGAACGCCTTCGGTTTCTACGAGGTCGGCTACGCGTCCGCGCTCGCCTGGGTGATCTTCGCGATGCTGTTCCTGCTGACTCTGCTGCAACTGCGCATGGCCCGGCGGGCGGAGGTCGAGCAGTGAACGCGGTCGAGGTGGTGCGGCGCGCCCTGCCGGTCCGGCGCGGCGAAATTGTCGCGCGCGGCCGGGTCGAGCGGGCCATCGTGCGGCGCGCGGTTCGCGGGGCCGCGGTGTACGCCGCGCTGGTCGGTGTGGCGTGGTGTGCGCTGCTGCCGATCCTGTGGGCGGTGTCCGGGTCGCTGAAACGGGACGGTGAGATCGCCGACGCCGCATTGCTTCCGGAGCGGCCGCAGTGGTCGAACTACGGGAAGGTCTTCGAGCTGTTGCCGCTGGGGCGGATGCTGCTCAACACCACTATCTACGCGCTATGCGTTACCGCGGGACAGGTCTTCTTCTGCTCGCTGGCCGGTTACGCCTTCGCGCGCTTGCGCTTTCGCGGACGCGACATGCTGTTCCTGGCCTACCTGGCGACGCTCATGGTGCCGTTGACCGTGACGGTGATCCCCCAGTTCCTGCTGATGCGTGCGTTCGGCTGGGTGGACACCCCGTGGGCGATGATCGTGCCCGGTCTCTTCGGCAGCGCGTTCGGCACCTATCTGATGCGGCAGTTCTTCCGCACGCTGCCGACGGAATTGGAGGAGGCCGCCATCCTCGACGGCTGTACCACATGGCAAGTCTACTGGCGGGTCCTGCTGCCGCACACCCGCCCGGCCCTCATGGTGCTCGCCGTCCTCACCTGGATCACCGTGTGGAACGACTTCCTCTGGCCGCTGGTCATGATCCAGCGCGAGGACGTCGCCACCGCGACACTGGGTCTGGTCCGGCTGCAAGGCCAGTACCACACCCAGTGGCCGATCCTCATGGCCGCCGCGGTCGTCATCCTGCTTCCGCTGCTGGTGATCTACGCGATCGCCCAGCGCGCGTTCATCCGCGGCATCGCGATGTCGGGGCTCGGGGGGCGCTGAGCGGCTGCCTCGCCTTCGCTCGGCCCGGCGCGGGCTACCGGCGGACTTCGTCCGGCGGTGTCTTTTCTGCGGCTGTCTCTGCCGTCGCTCGGCCCGGCGCGGGCTATCGACGGACTTCGTCCGGCGGTGTCTTTTCTGCGGCTGTCTCTGCCGTCGCTCGGCCCGGCGCGGGCTATCGACGGACTTCGTCCGGCGGTGTCTTTTCTGCGGCTGTCTCTGCCGTCGCTCGGCCCGGCGCGGGCTACCGGCGGACTTCGTCCGGCTGCGCCCTTATTCGCCCCAGTAAGTGCCGAAGCTCCAGAGGTTGCCCTCGGGGTCGCGGACGGTGAAACCACGTGAGCCGTAGTCCTCGTCGCGCAGGCCGCGGACCACCTCGGCGCCCGCGGCGGTGGCGGGGGCGAACAGGGCGTCGGGGTCTTCGCAGACCAGATAGACCGAGTCGGTGCCGGGCGGGCGGGTGCCGAACGGGCTGTCGTCCTTGCCCGCCGAGCCGAACATGATGCCGCCCCCCAGCGGCCAGCGCAGTTCGGCGTGTTCGACGATGGACGGGTCGTCCTCGCGGGCGTAGCGCGCGGTCTCCCGGAAGCCGAACGCCTCGATGAGGAACGTTTCCATCGCGGGAGCGTCGCGGAAGGTCAGGGTAGGCCAGACGGCGGTGCGGGTACTGGTTTCAGTCGGGTTCGTCATGTCCTTCATCGTCAACCGGCGACCTCCTCGGCGGCTTGGACGGATGGAACCTCCTCGGCCAGCCAGGCCGTCGGGCTCGTCCCGGCGAGGTCGGCGAAGTCGCGATCGAGATGGGCCTGGTCGTAGTACCCGCAGGCAGCGGCCACCTGAGCGATGGTGATGTAGGAAGGCGTGTGCGCGAGCATCCGCCTGGCCCGCTCGAAACGGGTGATCCGGGCCGCCAGTTTCGGGCTCAGACCGAATTCGCCATTGAACCGGCGCGTGAGATGCTGCCTGCTCCACCCGATCTGCTCGGCCAGCGGGCCCACCGCGATGCCGCCGCCGGAACGGACCAAGGTATGCCAGGCCCAGGTCAGTTCGGGACCGACCACGCGATCGGGGTCGGCGAGCGCCGAGAGCACCCGGTCGCAGGCGGCGAAGCGTTCCGGCCAGGTCGGCGCGCACTGCAAACGTTCCCACAGTTCCATGCCCACCGGCCCGACCACGTCGGCGAATTCGACCGACGTGTCCCACAGCGCCGCGGCGGGCATGCCGAACAGCGTTCGGCAGCCCAGCGGCGTCAACTCCACGGCCACCCCTTCCTGGTAGCCGTCGTGCGCGATCAGCGCGGTGCTCTCCTGTAGACCGCTCAGCACGCAGCGGTAGTCCTGCGGGGACTGGCGCGGATCGGTCTGCTCGACGACATCGATGGTCGGGCCGATCGCCACGATGAAAGTCATGTGACGCGAAGGCAACCCGCGATGGATCGACGCGGCGAACCCGGACATGCGGTAGCCGAGGTAGCGGTCGATGAACGCCGCGAGCACTGGTGCCGGCCGCGCCGTCACCACCTCAGTGGTCGGCTCCATACGGTCACGCTACGCCGCACGTCGGCTATCGCAAGGTCGGCTCCGCGCAGCTCATGCGATCAGTTCGCGACGTGGACGTGCTTCTCCCCGGACCACGGTCGTGACTTCGTGTCCCGCCGTCAGCGCCTGGTGAACAACTCATCCACCGACCTCTCCGCTGGCCGCGGGCGACGGTGAGATGGAGCACTACAACGTGTAGTGGACTGTGGTCGAGCGCTGAGATCCGACTAGCGTTGCGCCTTCCGATGATTTGTGGAGGTGTTCATGCGGCGGGTCCAATACGGGCGCAGCGGCGGTCCCGAGGTGCTCGAACTGGTCTCGGCCGAGGTGCCGACACCGGGGCCGGGCGAACTTCTGGTTCGCGTCGAGGCGGTCGGGGTGACCCTGCCGGTGGTGCGGAAGGTGCGCGAGCAGCGTGAACCGATCGCGCTGGGCGGCGAGGTCGCCGGTGAGGTGGTGGCGGTAGGCGAGGGCGTCGACGGGTACGCGGCCGGGTATCGGGTCACGGGCTTGGTGTTCGGGCACGGTTACGCCGACTACGCGCTGCTCTCGGCGGCCATGGCCTCGCCGATTCCCGACGGAGCCTCCGCCGTCGACGCCGTCGCACTGGTGCGCAGCGGGCTGGTGGCGCTCGGTGCGCTCGACGCCGCGTCGCCGCAGGAGGGGGAGTCTGCGTTGATCACCGCCGCCGCGAGCGGCGTCGGCCACCTCGCGGTCCAGCTGGCGCGGGTGCGGGGTGCGGCGCGTGTGGTCGGCGCGGTGTCGGATCTCGCCAAGGCAGAGTTCGTGCAGAAGCTCGGCGCCGACGACGTGGTCGAGTACGGCCGGGAGTCCTGGGGCGCGCCCGCCGACTACGTGCTCGACGCCGTCGGCGGCGACCTGCTCACACCCGCGATCGCCGCCCTGGCCCCCGGTGGGCGGTTGGTCGCATACAGCTCGGGCGGCGGCACTATCCAGGCATACGACCTGCTCGTCGGCGCCAAGTCGGTGATCGGCTTCCAGATGGCCCGCATCGCGCGGGGGCGGCCCGAGGTGTACGAGCACTGGCGCCAAGAGCTGTGGCAGTACTTCGCGTCCGGCCAGGTGCGCCCGGCCGTCCACGCCGAATTCGCGCTGGACGAGGCCGCCGAGGCGCACGCTGTCATCGAGGGTCGCGCCAACCTGGGCAAAGTCGTCCTGATCCCTTGACCGGACCTGGGTTGCCTGTGCCTGCGGTGCGGGCACCCGGTTCGAGGCGGGCGCGGGGTAGCGGAGTCGGCCCGCCGCGTAGACTCTGTTCCTCGTGAGTCTCACCCTCGGAATCGTCGGCCTGCCCAACGTCGGAAAGTCGACGCTGTTCAACGCGTTGACCAAGAACGACGTGCTCGCCGCGAACTACCCGTTCGCGACCATCGAGCCCAACATCGGCGTGGTCCCGTTGCCCGACCCGCGGCTGACCAAGCTGGCCGAGATCTTCGGCTCCGAACGCATCGTGCCCGCCACCGTGTCGTTCGTCGACATCGCGGGCATCGTGAAGGGCGCCTCCGAGGGCGCGGGCCTGGGCAACAAGTTCCTCGCCAACATCCGCGAGGCCGACGCCATCTGCCAGGTGGTCCGCGTATTCTCCGACGACGATGTGGTGCACGTCGACGGCAGGATAGACCCCTCCGCCGACATCGAGGTGATCGAGACCGAGCTCATCCTCGCCGACCTGCAAACCTTGGAGAAGGCGGTCGTGCGCCTGGACAAGGAAGCCAAGGTCAAGAAGGACCGCAAACCGGTCGCCGACGCCGCCAAGGCAGCCCAGGAGATTCTGAACAACGGCACCACCTTGTTCGCCGCCGCCGACAAGGTGGACACCGAACTCCTCAAAGAACTTTCCCTGCTCACCACCAAGCCCTTCCTCTACGTCTTCAACGCCGACGAGTCGGTCCTGACCGACGAAGCGAAGGTCGCCGAGCTGAAAGCCTCTGTCGCCCCAGCCGATTCGGTCTTCCTCGACGCCAAGGTCGAAGCCGAACTCCTCGAACTCGACGAGGAATCCGCCCTCGAACTCCTGGAATCCATCGGCCAAACCGAACCCGGCCTGCACGGCCTGGCCCGAGCAGGCTTCCACACCCTCGGCCTCCGGACCTACCTCACCGCGGGCCCGAAAGAGGCCCGCGCCTGGACCATTCACCAGGGCGACACCGCCCCCAAGGCGGCCGGAGTCATCCACACGGACTTCGAACGCGGCTTCATCAAGGCGGAGGTCGTAGCCTACAACGACCTGGTCGGCACCGGTTCCATGGCCGCTGCCAAGGCCGCAGGCAAGGTCCGAATGGAAGGCAAGGACTACGTCATGGCAGATGGCGACGTGGTCGAGTTCCGCTTCAACGTGTAGTCGCGTTTCGGTTCAACCTCAGGGCCTTCTTACGAAGGCGTCGGGACGCCCGAACGTTCAGACGTCGGCGTTCGAGGTTGCTGGTTCGGGCGCGTCGCTGCCACTGGACCATGCCCCCGCTCTCTCTGCGGCGGCCTCGAACGCGTGCTGCAGTCGTTCGGACGCAAGGGGGCGTTCGGGGGCGCGTCGCGGAATGCCGAGGTGAATCTCGCGGAGTTCGTCAATGAGGTCGTCGACGAGGTCCGGGGACTCGGCCAGGATGCGAGCGCGAACGCTCAATGCGTGTGACGTGGGTCGATGATGCATGCCCCAGGCCCCGAGGGCCACCATCACCGGAACCGTCTGAATCCCTGCCTCGGTGAGCGAATACGCCGCCCGCTGCCCCCGCGTCGCATCGTCACGAGAAAGCAGGCCCTCCTCGACCAGATTTCGGAGGCGGTTGGCGAGGATGTTCGACGCGATGCCTTCGTCGCTGCGCGTCAGGAGCTCGCGGAAGTGGCGGCGACCGCCGAAAACGATGTCGCGAAGCACAATGAGGCTCCAGGCGTCGCCCAGCACCTCGACCGCCGCATTGATTGCGCACCCTGATCGGGGCTGTTCTCTCGCCATCTGATCTCCAAAGTGATTGCAGATAGAAATCACTCTACGCTACGATGCGAGTGATTTTATTTTGCAACCACCTGTATTGGAGCCATTGTGTCCCGTACGCGAGTCCACAACCTCTTCGTCTCCTCGGACGGGTATGCCGCCGGCGATCACGTGACGCTCGAAGCGCCGATCGGCGGAGCGGAGGCGCTCTTCGGCAAGTTCGACGGACGCGTCATCCACGGCATTCACGGAATCGACGAACCCGTGACCGTGGACCGCGCCATGTTCAGTATGTGGGGCCAGGGTGTCGGGGCGGAGATCATGGGTCGTCGCAAGTTCGGCCCGCAGGCGGGCGAATGGCCGGACGACGGCTGGAAGGGATGGTGGGGAGATTCGCCGCCCTTCCGCACCCCGGTCTTCATTCTGACCCATTACCCGCACGAAGCACTCGAGTTCGACAACGGCACCAGTTTCCACTTCGTGGATGCCTCGCCGCAGGAGGCGCTTCGCTTGGCGCAAGATGCAGCCGGCGGGTTGGACGTCCGGATCGGCGGCGGGCCGTCCACCGTGAGCGAGTTCCTCCACGCCGATCTCATTGATTTTCTGCACGTGTCGATCATTCCGATCGTGCTCGGTGCTGGTGTTCGGATCTGGGATCACCTCACTGGCCTGGAAGAGCGATTCAGTGTTGAGTCCATCAGCACATCCAGCGGTCTGACGCATCAGCTGTGGAACAGGAACCACGGCGAGTGAGAGCGCTGGCTTGGGTCGGTGGCTTTGGTCCTCCTGCTCGAGCTGGAGTCCCGGTACGGCTGGGGTGGCCCCGTGACGCCGCCCGATATATAATCAGACATATAACAAACGGGAGGGACAATCATGGCAGTCACCAGCGTCGACCTGGATCCGCAGCTCATCGAGCGTGCCCGAGCGCTCACGGGCGAGCGATCGAACCGAGCCGTCCTCGACCTCGCGTTGCGCCGGCTCATCGCCTCGAAGCAGAAGGGCGCGATGATCGACGGTATCGCAGGACTGACCGACCTCGACAACGAGCTCGGCGCGCCAGTGGTCTCTCCGGGCGAGTCCCAGTCCTCGTGACCGACTACCTGGTCGACAACTCGGTCTGGGCGAGGTTGGCCACTGGGGACCCGGGTATCACTGCGCGCCTGCGGCGTATCGAGCGAGCGTCGGCCGACCTGTTCGTCACCTGCCCGCCGCAGGTGCTCGAGTTCTGCCACAGCGCCCGGACGCCCGAAGAGCACGCGAACTACCGAGAGCAGATCTCCCTCGGATTCCCGCTCGAGCATGCACCCGACGAATCGCTCGTGCTCGATATCCAGGCAGCACTGTGGAACGCGGGGCTCGTCCGGGCGGCCGGCTCGCACGACATCCTCATCGCCGGCTATGCCATCGTGAACGATGCGACCGTGCTTGCCGCGGACCACGACTTCGAGCACATCGCGAGGGTGTCCGACCTGCAGTGCGAATACATCGCGCCTTCGCCGTGACGTTGGTTCGTGGCGGAACGTGGTCGAGTTCCGCTTCAACGTGTAGGAAACGGCCTTAACGCCCCAACTTGGCCAGCGTTCTTCTGGGCACTCTGACTTCGTCGCTATCCAAGTTCAGGGTCATCGAGATGATCCGGCGTACCGCCGTGGCGTAGTTCATCGACTGCGCACGCCCCGAACTGATTGGCGCGGTCAGGCGGACCGAACAATTGGTCGGCGCCAATGCCTAACCGATATATGGCTCAGTCGAATTCGCATAGCCGTGGTCGATCCTGAGCCGCATCGAAGCATGCCGGTAATCACTCGAGGCAGCACGGTACGGTTGTCTGGTGATTGCCGCAGTTGTCTTTGATGTTGGAGAGACGCTCGTCGATGAGACCCGAGAGTACGGAACGTGGGCGGACTGGCTCGGAGTCCCCCGGCATACGTTCGCGGCAGCGTTCGGGGCAATCATCGCAACTGGCTTGGACTACCGTGAGACATTCCAAATCTTCCGTCCTGGGTTCGACCTCGACACGGAACGGCAGGCACGGGTAGACGCCGGACAGCCGGAGTGGTTCGGCGAAGACGACCTCTATCCTGACGTTCGGCCGGCGTTGTCGAAGCTCCGCGAGATGGGCGTTCAGGTTGGGGTCGCTGGGAATCAAACAGTACCCGCCGGAACCATACTTCGAGGTTTGAACCTGCCCACGGACTTCATTGCTACCTCTGGGGACTGGGGTGTGCAAAAGCCTTCGCTCGAGTTCTTCGGAAAAGTCATCGAGACGGCGGGCCGACCAGCGGAAGAGATTGTCTATGTCGGCGACCGCATCGATAATGACGTCGCGCCGGCCAAACAGGCAGGTATGCGAACGGCCTACGTACTGAGGGGTCCGTGGGGGTGGATACACCGCGACAAACAAGAGGTCGCTGATCTCTCCGACTGGCAGATCAGCGACCTGAATGAACTGGCGGGCATCGTCGCGGCCGAGAATGGTGCTGGTTAGCCGACCAACGAATTGACGGTTGTATGCCAGTCGTACAACCGCTCATCGAGGCCTCGAACGGAGGGCAAGGAGTCCCACTGCATGAGCGTTTGACGCACAGCCTTGATTCGCTCGAGTGCAGTCGCATACCAGCTGCGCCCAAGTAGATCGAGGGCATCCTCGAGGTAGCGGCACGCCTGCTCAGGCTCCTTTTCCAGCACGGCTGCGGCGGCCGCATCAGCGAGATAGATCGATCTCTGCTTCGCGTCCTTAGCGGGCAGATCGCTGAGGACCTGCTCCAAGGTCTCGCGAGCTTCCCGCCCCCTGCCGGCGAGAATGAGTGTGTTTCCTTTGAAGCCGGCAAGTCGGACCGGGGAAAACCAGTCGAACCACTCCGGTGAGGGATGCGAGTCGCCGTCGTGTTCGTCGTAGATCTTCTCGGCGTGGTGAATGAGGGCAAGGGCACGGCGTGTGTCGCCGAATCGTGTTTCGACCTCTGCCTCCACGGCGTCCAACCAAGCCATCGTCTCGGCGTTGGCGTTGCCTCGGCCCGCGAAAGCGCGTGCGGCACGCAGACGTTCACGCGCCTCCCCAGCGCGAGACGAGTCCGCCGAGAACGCTGGCGCGAACGCCATGTGGGCAAGCGCCGCCGCGCCGAGAAGGGAATCTCCAGCTTCGTGCGCGGCTTGAAGCGCGAGTACGAGGCTTGGCTGTGCGAGCTCGGGCTGTTGGAGGTCGAAGAATCCCAATCGTCCGGCTAGAAGACTTGATTCGGAAATGGCTCGCGCCATGATCGTCTTGGCCGGCCCGGATATCTGCGGCAAGAGTTCGATGCCGAACTGTGCATGATCGGCAACCAAACGGTGCAGCCGAGCAGCGGGGGTCGACCAGTACAGGTGCCGATAGGACATTGTGATCGAGGCAAAGTCCTTCGCTGCGGAAGCCGGGAGTTGCGGCACGGTCGTGCCGAGTCCAATGTGGCCGAGTGGCAGACGTACGTGTGCGCCGGCAGGCGCGCGCCCCGCGTGTGGATTGCTTGCTTCCTCCGTCCAAGGTGGTGAGAAGCCCAGTTCGGTAACCGGCCGCTTGAAAAGTGCCTCGAGTGCTGCTGCGTGCTCAGGATGAGGCCACGGCGGATTAGCCGATTCCCATCGACGGACGGTTCGGCTGGCGACCTCGATGCGCAGTCCGATCTGGCGCGCAGCCTCCGTGACGGCTTCTGCGAGTGCGGTCTGAGATCGGTAGCCCAGTGCCTGCCTGGCCGCGCGGAGCGCCGCATTCCCTGACGATGCCATGGGGGCAGACTAGTCCACGTATAGGACGCTGGCGCAAGGACTTTGGGCATAAACGTCCTATCGATGTCCCATTACATGGCCTTTATGCGGACGCCTGGGTTTGGGAGCCTCATGAGTGTTCCAACGGCCCGGTTCGGCGGTAGTAGGGCCTTCGCCCCGCGCCGTGGCCTACCAAAGTCGACGGAGGGAACAGATGGTGGAACAGGGAACCGGCTTGTCGGGAGAGCCCGCCTATCTGGCGGGAGGTGTGGGATGACGCCGTCCGGCCGCCCTCGGGCGATCGGATTCTTGCGGACGGATATCGCAGGGCCGCATCAGAAATGGCTGGAGACGACGATCCGGAGCCTTGCCAAGCGCCTTGGTTACGATCTGTGCAAAACAATTGCGCTGTCGGCGCAGACGGCTGATCCGATCAGCCTGCTGCTCGATCAAGTCGAGCGGACCCACGCGGAGGCAATCATCGTGCCGGGACGCGTGCATCTCGACGGTCACATCAAGCGGGTTGTGCAGCGTGTCGATGTCATCTTCGATGTCGATGACGTGGAGGCGCGTTGGCCGCTTACCGATGTGATCGGCAAGTGTCATCCGTAGCGCGCTCGGGGGTTCCGGTGGTGAACAGGCGACGATACTTCAGGCAGCGCGGTGTGCGGCTACGAGAGGCCGTTCGGAGCGGGGGCGGGCCGCCGGCGCAAAAACGTGTGTGTCACGAGACCCGGAACGCCTTCCGGTAGGCCGCCGGGGTTGTGCCGACCTGGGTGCGGAAGCGGCGGCGTAGGTTGACCGCTGTGGTGAGGCCGACGCGGGCGGCGATCGCCTCCACCGGCAGGTCTGTCTCCTCGAGCAGCGTACGTGCCTCGGCCACCCGGCGGGCCAAGAGCCACGCGCCCGGGCTCGTGCCGAGTCGGTCGGCGAAGCGCCGGGCGAGTGTGCGGGACGAGACGCTGAGGTGCGCGGCCATGTCGCCCACCGACAGTGGTGTCCCGAGGCGAGCGCCGGCCCATTCGAGGAGGCCGTCCAGCGCGTCCGCTGGCGGTGGGGACGGCGCGTACTGTGCTTGGCCGCCCTCGCGGTGCGGCGGCATCACCATGTGCCGCGCGATGAGGGTGGCGTGTGCGGCCCCATGGTCCTTTCGGACGAGGTGCAGACACAGGTCGATACCAGCGCCCGCTCCTGCGCTCGTGGCGACATCGCCATGGTCCACGTAGAGCACGTCCGGCTCCACGCGCACCTCGGGGAACTCCCGCGCCAGTTGCGCGGTGCGCGCCCAGTGCGTAGTGGCCGAGCGGCCGTCCAGCAGCCCCGTGCGGGCCAGTGCGAACACCCCGGAGCAGATCGTGACGAGCCGCGCCCCACGGGCGTGTGCCCGCAGCAGCGCGCGACGCACGCGGGCGGACAGCGGCGCCTCCACCGGCGCCCAGCCCGGGATGAGCACCGTGTCCGCGGATGCGAGTGCCGATAGGCCCTGTGACACCGACATCGCGTACCCGGCGGAGGTCGCCACCGGGCCGGGCGACTCCGTGCACACCTCGAACTCGTAATGCTGCGGCACCCCGGCCCGCCTGGTGCCGAAGACCTCTACGGCGCAGCCGAGCTCGAACGTCGACTGCACCGGCCGGACCAGGGCCACCACGCGATGCATGGCAGAAAAGTACCCTATGATGTCTTTCTCGACACTGTCGAGGCGTGGCCGCGCGCGGCACCGTGGGAGGCATGTACTCAGAGATCCTCGCCCAGGAGGGCTACACCTCTGTCTCGGTCACCGAATCCCCCATACGCGAACTCTTCCCCGGCATCCGGGTACGTCCACTCTGGACGGGGCCGTCCGGCGCGCACGCCAACGTGCTGGAGATGGACCCCGGCACGTCATGGCCGCGCCGTGACGTCCACGAGCCCGGCCCGGAGGAGGTCTACGTGGTCGCGGGCACGTTCAACGACGGCGCACGCGACTACCCGGCCGGCACATTCCTGCACGCCCCGGCCGGGTCGTGGCACGTGCCCGCGAGCACAACCGGCTGCACCCTGTTCGTCTTCTACCCCGAAGGCTAGTTTTCGATGCGGCGAACTCCACTTGACCTCAACTTATGTTGAGGTCATACGGTCGCGGTCGAAAGGAGTTCATCGTGACGATATTGGTAACGGGCGCAACGGGAAACACTGGACGACAGGTGGTAGCCGAGCTGCTGCGACGGGGGCGAGCGGTGCGTGCGCTGACCCGCGATCCGCAGCGGGCCGCAGATCTGCTGCCCGCGGGCGCGGAGCTGGTGGCGGGCACGCACACCGAGCCGGGCGCACTCGATTCGGCGTTGGATGGTGTCACCGGGCTGCATATCACCGTGACCGCTGGGGTGGCCGAGACCGGACCCGAGTTGGTCCGCAGGGCCGTGTCCGCCGGAGTCGAGCGCATCACCATCCTGTGGGGCGGATACGTCGGTCCCGCGGAAACCGCGGTGGCGGAATCCGGGGTCGCCTGGACCAGGCTCGAGCCGCAGGAGTTCATGTCGAATGCACTCACCTGGGCCGACTCCATCCGAGCCGAGGCTGTGGTGCGTGAGCCTTTCGACCTTCCCAGTGCCGTGGTGCACGAGGCCGATATCGGCGCGGTGGCCGCGACCGCTCTGACCGAGGACGGTCACGTCGGCCGGGCCTACAACCTCAATGGACCTCAGGCGTTGACCACGGGCGAGCGCGTCGCGATGGTCGCCGCCGCGCTCGGTCGGGACCTCGCCTTCGAACAGATCGGCAAACAGCAGGCCATTGAGCGGTTGCGGCAGACGGGAGTGTCGCAGGCCGATGCCGAGTACGTCGTCGGCTGGCACGCCGATCCGCCGGAGTCGGCGCGGACGCCGGATGGAACTGTCGAGCGGATACTCGGTCGGCCCGCCCGCACTTTCGCAGAATGGGTAGTGGAACACAAGAATCGCTTCTGAGCGCCCGAGCGTTCTGTTCGAACTGCTGGGCTCGGCGGGAAAGCTCCGAGCCCAGCAGAGCGTCGACCGATCCTGGTCGGGGGGCCACGCACTGAAAGTCCTTCAGTGTGCTCACCAGGAGCCGTCTGCTCCCAATGTCGGGAATGGGCGACTTTCGGCTGCGTAATACTCAGGTGTTCGGAGTTGCAGGCCTCGTACGGCCTGAATGTTGCTCAGGCGTGAGGTGATGATGGCGGTGTTGGCAGACCCACAGCCGACCGGGAGTCGCGCGGCTCGGGTGCCTCGATGAGCATCGAGCGCTGGGTGGTGAAGTTGGACCCACCCCACGGTTCGCGTCCGGAACTCGTCACGTTCATCGAGTTGGCGCAACAGACGATTCAGACCTCCGCGGACCTGCTGGCGACGGGCGTGCCGTCGCAGGCCCCGGATGTGTTGAAACTACTGCGTGACGAGAAGCTCGTGCACGACGACGACAAGGACGAGAAGAAGTCCGCACTGGCCGACGGTTACTCGTCGCGCCTGAAGGAGTTTCGCGGCATCAAAGACGACATCGGCAAACAAGACGACAGCGTCGACTGGTCCGCCTATGGCACGTACGACATCTCGAGCGGCGCTTTCTTGGCGGTCAAAGAACATGTCAAAGACCTGAAGGCAATCCTGCGCGCTACCCCTGGACCGAGCCCGGGGAAGCAGTTCTTCTCGCGTGCTATCCAAACGAGCGTGGAGACTGCCGTGTTGAACACGCTCGACAACGTGCACGACGAGATCGAGAAGGCCTCGGACCGAGTCCAGACCCACGCGAACGACATCCGTGGTTCCGCTCCCACGTACGGTAGCTCCGGCCCGAGCTATGTGCCGAGCAATTACATGCAGCACAGCTATTCACCCGGCCCGGGCTACGTGCCTTCCGCGACGACCGCCGATTACGCCCGTTACCAGGGCAGCGTCTCGGTCGACGCCGCCATCGAGGGCGCGCTCGACGCGCTCGGTATCACCGATCCGGTGGCCCGCGAGAACTGGAAGCGCGGCTACCGGGTCCTGATCGAACGGGAATCCGGCGGAAACCCCAACGCCGTCAACAATTGGGACAGCAACGCCGCGGCGGGGAAAGCCTCCAGAGGTCTCACCCAGACCATTCCGGGCACCTTCCAGGCCTATCACGCGGCCGGAACCTCTGCCAACATTCACGATCCGGTGGCCAATGTCGCCGCAAGCATGCGGTACGTCATGGAACGGTACGACGTCTCCCGAGACGGCCATGACCTCCAGGCAAAGGTCCAGCAGACGGACCCGGGCCGTTCGGCGAAAGGCTACTGAGCCCGGTCTCGTGTTGCCGGTCTCGGCTGGGGCGGTATGTCACGTTCGACGAAGATGTCCACCGCCGAATGTCGTTCTGGCTCCGCGTCTGGAACACTGCATCGTCGGAAAGGTTCTTTGCTGATGTTCCGTCGTTTCACGACCTACGGGCCCGCCACGGCGCCGCAGGTGGATGATCTGGTGGCCGGCGCGCTGCCGGACCGGGTGCAGATCGCGCATGAGCGGTTGGCGCACCAGGACGATCCGGCACTGCTGGAAGCATTGTCGGAGCGTGAGCTGGCCGCGTCCCGCGAGTTGGCTGAGCTGGTGCGTGACCATGAGCGCCATGAGCAGCGAGCGCGTATCCAAGCGGCGGCCGACGCCGCGGAGCGGGTGCGGCGCACGGCAGCCGAGTTGGCCGAACGCGAGGCCGCCGACCTGCTGCGGGCCGCGCAGGCGATCGGGGAGCAGCGGCACAGCAGCAGCCCGCATGCGAAAGTCGCTCGTCTGCACCAGCGCAAACCGCGTGTGCTGGGGCTGCTCGCCGGTGTGGTCGCGTTCTCGATGCTGTTCTCCGCGGTCACGGTGCAGCAGAACATCGCGCCCACCGGCGGTATGGCCAATCCGATGTGGTGGCTGTCCTACGGCCTGGAAGCCCTGATCAGCGCGGTTCTCGTCGCGCTGATGCTGTCCACCGCCGATACCGCCGAATGGGGTGTGATCGACCGGCTGTGGCAGGTGTACACCGTCGAGGGCGTCCTGCTGACAGCGAGCATCGCGCTGAACACGTTCCCCTACTTCAGAGCAGGCGACGTGGCGGGCATCGGGATCCATATGATCGCGCCGATCATGATCGGCGTCGCGCTCGTCACCCACCGCCTCGTCGCCGAGCGATATGGGAGCGCGATCGAACAGGCGACCGCGGCCGTGCCCGACCACGAAGATCTCCAGGAGCGGTTGGCGGCGCTCACCCAGGTCGGCGGAGCCGCAAACCAGATCCTGCCGAGCATCCTCATCCAGCCCACGACCGCTGGCGGAGCCGGCGGGCACCCGGCCGGTGCTCCGGAGCAGTCCGCCGACGCTACGGAGGACCCGGCTGTCCCGATGCCGCCTCCCGCCGGCGGCCGTGAGCACGAACAGGGCAGCACGGCTACCACTGCGGAGCAGTCCACCGCGCGGGCTGAAGTCGCGGCGTTTTCCGCCGATCCCGCGGTACCCGCGCCACCGTTCACTGAGCTGTGGCTGGCCACAACACCGCTGCCGACGGCCCAGCAGCCCACCGCGGTGAACTCGAACGGTGTGGCAGCCCCTGCCGGTGCGGATGAGGCCGAGCTGGATGCACGATTGGCGGCGGCGGTGCGAAAGACACTGCACCGGATCCGGATCAGCGAGCAGGCGGAGCCCGTCGAGGGCTCGGCGGAGCGCGCCCCCGATGCCCCGTCCGAGCGGGCCAACCCGGATCCCGAAGAGGCGGAAGACGAGCCGGTCGCGTCGGCGGAAGTGGCCGAGACGCACCCGGAATCGAACGCGGGAGACGCGTGGGAGCCGATTACCGTGCGCTCGGCCGAGGACCGCGCACCGAGCGCGAGTGACAACGATCGCGCTCCCCACCTGGACACATTGATGGCGGCCGGATCGATCGCGCGCGAAACCGCCGACACCCCCGTCGCGACCGCACCACATGCGGCCGAACAGCCTGATAACCGAACTCAGAACGGTCGCCGCGGAGCGATGGAGGTTCAGGTCACGCCGGCGAGGCCGGATATCCGGATGGACGCACCGGTGCCATAGGGATTCGGGCTGATGCGCGAGTGCGAACACGGTGGCGAGTAGGAAACCGGTGCCCAGCGCCCGAGTCAGTCTGCCGTGCGGCGAAACTACGTGTACCGCTTCGGTATTCGCGCCTTCAGAGCACCTGCTCGACGTGGTAGGCGACGCCGCCCTCCACCACGTAGCCCGATCCGATGCAGACGATGTCGTTGAGCCAGGAATACCGGCTCGAGCCGGTTTCGAACAGCGGATTCGTCCGGAAGTAGTAGCGCGACGGGTCGACCTGGGATTTCTTGACCGGATCCGCGAGCTCGGCCCGCACCTCCGGTGGTGTGACCCACCGGCCGCCGTAGCTCATGTGCACCAGCTCGTCGTCGTGGGTGCGCAGGGTCAGCCGCACGTCCAGCGCCATCGTGCCGTCCGGCCGGAACAAGGCCAAGTCGCCGCCGCCGGCTACCACGTCACCGCGAAGTTTCGGCCCTTCGAACGACCCACCGGCCGCACCGAACAGAATTCGGCGACCGAGGGGACCGGCGCCGAAATCCAATCGCGGGTTCAGATTCACGACGACATCGAATAATGGGGTTGTCGCAATCGTGCCGACGGGCTGCACGCGCGCGTCCACGGTCATGGTCGATCTCCGATCTCGAGTTCCTGGCTCGCGACTTCGCCGAAGAGTCTGCGCCGCACCGCATCTGTGGAGACACCGGACTGTGCGCACAGGACCGACAGGTCGAAGCAGAACCGTTCGCCGGCGATCAGATCGTCGGCGAAGGTGAACTGGATGAACACCGGCACCTGCGCACGTCTGCCGTTGGGTTCGACGCCGAATCGATTGCCGGTCATGGTCATCCACGCGGTTCCCCAGCAAACCAAGGTCTCGCCGTCGTCCGCGTGACCGTTCAGCTCGACGTGATAGTCCGGGAACGAGGCGAAGAACCTCGCCAGGGCCCTTTCGTTCTCCGCCCGGCCTCGGGCCGTTGTCCCGAATGCCGGTGTCTCCAACACCATCCCGGGGTGCAGGAGCCGCATGGCCGCGGGCAGGTCCTGCTTACTCTTCGCAACGGCCAAGGCTTGCGCCAATTCGACCATGCGCTGGCTCTCCATGCTGAACATCCCTTCGATCGACTGCCCGCTCTAACCGGTGCGAACTAAATAATACGGTCGACCGTATGTATTGACAACTGCGGAATGGCGTCCGGGTGCCGCGACGCGGAAGTGCGGTGGACCATGGAGGCCAACACCCGATACGAGCTCAATGTCGGTGCCTGGGCTTTCGCCGAGGCACATCAGGGCATCGGGGGCGCCGGAGTGAACTCGCAGATCGACGCGAAAATCACCTTCATGAGCCTGTGGCAACAACCTGCGTAACGGACGACCGACCGAGACCGCTACCGGTCGAGACTCTTCCGGTCGACCCGCGGACGGAACGCACGTAGCGTCGAATTCGTGAAAGTTCCCGCACACCTGCCCACGACCGCGGGCGAGCTGCGCTCGGCCGGATATCTGCCGCGTGGGGTGAAGACCGAGATTCGCGAGAACCTACTGGCTCTGCTGGGTTCCGGCGGCGATCCGTGGCCCGGCATCGTCGGGTTCGACCGGACCGTTGTGCCGCAGTTGGAACGCGCATTGCTCGCCGGTCACGACGTCGTCTTGCTGGGGGAGCGCGGTCAGGGCAAGACCCGGCTGCTGCGCACCCTGGCCGGCCTGCTCGACGAGTGGACGCCCGTGATCGCGGGCGCCGAACTGGGCGAGCACCCGCTCGACCCGATCAGCCCGCAAGGTCGCCGGCTGGCCGCCGAGTTGGGCGACGAGCTGCCCGTCGCGTGGCGACACCGCTCGGAGCGCTACGCGGAGAAGCTCGCGACACCGGACACGTCCGTCGGTGACTTGATCGGCGACGTCGATCCGGTGAAAGTGGCCGAGGGTCGCAGTCTCGGCGATCCGGAGACCATCCATTTCGGGCTCGTGCCGCGCGCCCATCGCGGCATCGTCGCGATCAACGAGTTGCCCGATCTCGCCGAACGCATCCAGGTCGCGCTGCTGAACGTCATGGAGGAACGCGACATCCAGGTCCGCGGCTACACTCTGCGCCTGCCGCTGGACGTGCTGCTCGTCGCGACCGCCAACCCGGAGGACTACACCAACCGCGGCCGGATCATCACGCCGCTGAAAGACCGGTTCGGCGCCGAGATCCGTACCCACTACCCGCTCAGCGTCGAGGCCGAGGTGGCCCTCGTGCGTCAGGAAGCCGAACTGGTGGCCGAGGTGGGCGATCCGCTGATCGAGGTGCTGGCCAGGTTCGTGCGGCAACTGCGTGAATCATCCGCGATCGACCAGCGGTCGGGGGTGTCCGCGCGGTTCGCGGTCGCCGCGGCCGAAACAGTGGCCGCCGCCGCCCTGCGCAGGTCCGCGGTGACCGGGGAGCATCCCGCCGTCGCCCGGCCCGTCGATCTCGAATCCGTGCCGGCGGTGTTGCGTGGCAAGCTGGAGTTCGAGTCCGGCGAAGAGGGGCGAGAGCAGGAACATCTCACCCACCTGCTGCGGCGCTCGTTCTCCGAGACGGCGCGGGCGCTGCTCGGCGGACTGAACCTGCGGCCGTTGGCGGAGGCGGTCGGCGATGGTCATCTGGTCACCACCGGCGAACGCGTGCCGGGTGCGGAAGTCCTGTCCGCGTTGCCCGAGCTTCCCGTACTGCACCAGGTCGCCGGTCGGCTCGGCGTCGACGCCGCCGATCCGCCGCCTCGGATCGCCTCGGCCGTCGAATTCGCTTTGGAGGCCCTGTTTCTGGCCCGCCAGATCGCCAAGGACTCCGACGACGGCATGGCGGTGTACGGCCGATGACCGCTCCCGGCGAGGCATCGTGACCTCCCCCGATCGCTACTCCTACGGGCCCTATCACGACGGGCCCGATCCGCTGGCGCCTCCGCTCGACCTGCGGGAGGCGCTGGACCGGATCGGGCGCGAGGTGATGGAGGGCAGTTCGCCGCGCAGCGCACTGCAGGAACTGTTGCGGCGCGGTACCCGCACGATGCCCGGGCTGGAGGAGCTGACCCGCCGAGTGTGGCAGCGCCGCTCGGAGATCTCTCGGCGGCACCGGCTGGACGGCACCTTGCAGCAGGTCCGCGAGCTGCTGAACGAGGCTCTGGACGCCGAACGCGGCGCCCTGTTTCCCGATCCGTCCGACGACGCCAGGTTCGCCGAAGCACAGCTGGACGCATTGCCGTCGAGCACGGCCGCCGCCGTCAACGAGCTCGCCGACTACCGCTGGCGATCCGAGACCGGCCGGGAGAACTACCAGAAGATCCGCGACCTGCTCGGCCGGGAACTGCTGGAATCCCGTTTCCAGGGCATGAAACAGGCCTTGCGGAACACCACGACCGAGGACGTCGAGCGGGTCCGGCGCATGATGTCCGACTTGAACGACCTGCTCGCGGCCCATGCGCGAGGTGAGAACACCGAGCCTCGGTTCGCCGATTTCATGGCCGAGCACGGCGAGTTCTTCCCGGAGAACCCGCGCGACACCGAGGAACTGATCGACGCGCTCGCCGCCCGCGCCGCCGCGGCGCAACGCATGCTGAACTCGATGTCCGAGCAGCAGCGCGCGGAGCTGGCCGAGCTGATCGGCCAAGCGTTCGGCGATCCGCGGATCGCCCAGCAGATAGCCGCGCTGGACGCGAATCTGCGGGCGCTGCGTCCGGGCGAGGACTGGGTCTCCGGGCGGCGGTTTCGCGGCGAAGACCCGTTGGGGCTCGGTGCAGGCGCGCAGGCCCTGCAGGACCTCGCCGAACTGGACGCGCTCGCCGAGCAGCTGGCCCAGTCCTACCCCGGTGCCAGGTTGGAGGACATCGACCTGGATGCCCTGACCCGTCATCTCGGCGAAGACGCGAGCGTGGACGCGGGCCGGCTGGCCGAGTTGGAGCGAGAACTGCGCAGGCAAGGGCTGTTCGAACGCGCGCAAGACGGCTCGCTTCGGTTGACGCCCAAGGCTTTGCGGCGACTCGGCGAGGTCGCGCTGCGCGATGTCGTCGGCCGGTTGCGGTCTCGGCGCGGCGAGCGGGACACGGCCTTGGCCGGTGCGGCCGGCGAGCCGACCGGAGCGTCGCGAGCGTGGCGGTTCGGCGACACCGAGCCGTGGGACGTGTCGCGCACCGTGCGCAACGCCGTGCTGCGATCGGCGTCGACGGGCAGTCGCCGTGTCACACTGGATGTTTCCGACGTCGAGATCATGGAAACCGAGCAGCGGTCCAGGGCGGCCGTGGCGCTGTGCGTCGACACGTCCTGGTCGATGGTGCAGGACGGCCGCTGGGTGCCGATGAAGCGCACCGCCCTCGCCCTGCACCAACTGATCGGCACCCGGTTTCGTTCCGACGCGCTGAGCGTGATCACGTTCGGCCGGTATGCCACGACAGTCGACATCGGCGAACTGACCGCGTTGGAAGGCGTGTGGGAGCAGGGCACCAACCTGCACCACGCACTCCTGCTTGCCGCGGCGCACCTGCGCAGGCATCCGGATGCGGTGCCCGTCGTGCTCGTCGTCACCGACGGCGAGCCCACGGCCCATCTGGAGCCGGACGGCGAGGCGTTTTTCGACTGGCCGCCTGATCCGCGCACCCTGACCGTGACGATGGCTCAGGTCGACGCGCTGGCCAAGCTCGGCGCGTCGGTAACGGTGTTCATGCTCGGCGAGAGCCCGAGGCTGGCCGCGTTCGTCGACCTGATGGCGCGCCGCAGTGGTGGCCGCGTCGTAGCACCCGACCTGGACGGGCTCGGCGCCGCACTGGTCAGCGACTACTTGCGCGGGAGACGCGGTTGAAAGATCTGCATGCGGCTCGCAGCAGGGATTCAGGTCACGGCGCGGCCGGTTCCCTCTACACTGAGCGCGTGTCTGTTCGTCGGCTCGTCGCTGTGTCCCTGTTCGCCTTGCTGACCCCGCTCGCGGCTGCCTGCACGGCAGAAGGGCAGGGTACGAAGACCGACTGCGCTGTGAGTGGTTGCACGGTCACGTTCGCTCGTGGTGTGGACGCCAAGGCGAGCATTCTCGGCATCGAGGCCAAACTCCTTGCGGTGAACGGCAATCTGGTCACTCTTTCGGTCGCTGGTCAGGAGGTCACCGTTCCGGTCGGGGAAACCCAGTCCGCGGACGGGCGCACCGTCACGGTGCAGGAACTCACCAATGACAAGGTCGTGGTCAAGATTTCCACCGGCCTCACGGGCGGCTGACGCCCTCCACTCGTTGTTCGCGCGTCGATTCGCCCGACCGATATCGAGCGGCGGCAGCCGGGGCCATGGGCCAACTGCCGCTCCGGATAGAACGGGTCTGCTGGCATGCCATCGTGGCCGGTGCGCGGAATCGGCTGCGCGCCGCGCCGGCAAGGAACCGGCTGCACCTGGCCGGTCCGGCAATTGCAGGCCGATGACTACAAGACGAGTCGACCCGTGGGCAGCGGCCCTGGAAGTCGGGCGGCGAAGCTACTGCGTCTGCGTCACGGTAGATCTCGCATGCGTTCTCGATGGCGAGAGTCGCGCGATGTAACCCGTAGCGGAGCCGAAGCAACTGAGCGGCAGTTTCAAGGATTCGCATGAAAACCGAAAGGTATTGAATACCAATAGGTATTGAATACCGAATGGTATTTCTGCCCTTCTTCCAGGGGAATCGGTTTTTACCGGAAATTTCTCCCGGATTTGCTGTGCAACGCCAGGGTTTCGTGTGTAGCGTCTGGAACCCGTAAACACCCGCACATGACAAGTGGTGGCGCGTGATCGGTATTGACGGCTGTCTGAAACGCATCATGGATATTCCCGGTGCGCGCAGTGTGACGTTGGTGGACGGCGCGAGCGGCCTGGCGATCGCCGCGGCCGGGGTGCACGAGCTGGTCGACCAGCACGAGGACGCCGCGGCCACCACCGACGTGGTGCGCGCGGTGCTCGGCTGCCCGGCGCTGTCCACCGGACGCGACGGCGACGACGTCACCGAAATCATCGTCTGCGGGATGAGTGGTTATCACTTGCTGAATCTGGTGAACGGCGACTTCGACGGGCGGCTTTTCGTGCACGTGTTGTTCGACGAGGACACCGGGAATCTGGCCATGGCGCGATTCCAGCTCCGCGGAATTCTCGCCGAATTGGCTGAGGACGGTCTCGGGTGACGGTCATGGGTGTTGATCTCGCGGTCGAATTGCGGCGACTGGAGAAGGAAGGAAGCACCGGCGTGCTGCACGCGGGCGACGGCGCATTTCATCTCGCTGAAGGCGCGGTAGTGTCCGCCGACTGCCGTCGCACGACCGGATTGGACCGGTTGGTGGTCGAGGCGGGCGTGGCGACCGCCGAGGACTGGCAGCGTGCCGGAGCCGGGGACCCCGGCCGCGTGCTGGGGCGGCCACGGCTGGAAACCCTGGCACTGCTGTCGGTGTTCGATGCCGCCTACTTTCTGCTGGCCTCGCGCACCGTCCCAGAGTTCCGGCCCGCGCCGCCGCATTGGCTCGCGCCGGTGTGCCATATCGCGCCGGATGCGCTTGTGCACGAATGCGCCCGGCGCGGCGATCCGGAGTCCGGGCCATGGCCCGCAGACCTGGTCGACCGTGCCCCGGTCGTGCCCGTCCGCCGGGTGCGGCGTCGGCGGGTGGTGCTCACCGGCGGCCAGGCCGAGGTGCTGGCCGCCGCCGATGCCCGGCGCAGTGTCGCGGCGATCGGCCGTGAACTCGGCCGCACCACTTATGGCTGTCTGGTGGCGGTGCGGGATCTGACCGCGGTGGGGCTGATCGAGCCACCCGTCGCGAGGCTCGCTCCGGTGGCGGCTGAGCCGATCGTCCTGGCCGCGCCGATGGCCGCTGAGCCGGAAGCGTTAGTTCCTGTTCCTGTTCCTGGGCCTGCCGGTGCCCCCGGTCGGCTGCCTCGACGCCGGGTGCGGCAACCGGCCGCACCGGTTCCCGTCCCGGACCGCTTGGAGCTTCCGGACCGCGACCTACTCGTCCGCCTGCGGGCGGCTTTGGAGGAGTTCGCGTGACGACGCGGAAGAAGTTGCTGGGCGAACTGATGGGAAGGTTGACCAAGGTGGGGATGTCCGGACCGGAACCGAACGCGGCGGTGCTGACCGAGCTGAAGGCACTGCGCGATCGCGTCCCGCGGCTGACCGGCGTGCTGGTGGCGTCGAACGACGGGCTGCTCGTCGCGCACGACCTTCCCGCACACATCGAGCCGAACGGCATGGCGGCAATGGCCGCCTCGCAGCTGGCGCTCTCACACCGGCTGGCCGACACCGCGCACGGCGGCGGCTTCGACGAGGTCGTCGTGCACGGCAGCAGCGGGCACGTGGTGATCTATTCGGCGGGCTGGACCTCGCTGACCGTGCTGGCGGGCCCCGAGGTGAACATCGGGCGGCTTCATCTGGAGTCGCGCCCGGTGGCGCGCGCGATCGCCGAGCATCTGACGCCGATGACGCAGGACCCCCGAAAAGATCAGACAACGAAAACCAGGTGAAAGGAAAACGGATATGTCGAATATGGATCTGGCCCTCAAAGACATGATGGTGATCGATGGGGCGATAGGCGCCGCCGTCGTCGACTACAACAGCGGCATGGCACTCGGGATGCTCGGCAGTTCCAAGTCTCTGGATCTCCAGGTCGCGGGCGCGGGCAACACCGAGGTGGTGCGCGCCAAGCTGCGCACCATGGACCAGCTCGGGCTCAAGGACGACATCGAGGACATCCTCATCACGCTGTCCGGCCAGTACCACATAATCCGGCCGATGACCGGCCGAAAGTCCAAGGGCCTGTTCCTCTACCTCGCCCTGGACCGAGGCCGCGCGAACCTCGCGCTGGCCCGGCATCGCCTCAGGGGCATCGAGGAGGATCTGGAAGTGTGAGCCCGACCCGGTGGGCGGCTGCGCCCGAGTGTGGTCGAGAACACCGGCTTGACCTAAACCCTTGTTCGGGTTCGACGCTGTCTTGTGTATCGAAATGCGTCGAAGGGAATGTGCCATGCCTGACAACCCGATTCAGCTCGCCGTGATCATCGGCAGCACACGTGCGGGCCGCTTCGGCCCGACTGTCGCCACGTGGTTCACCGAGCATGCCGACCGCCGCGATGACGTCGTGGTCGACATCATCGATCTGGCCGAAACACCGTTGCCGGAACGGCTGTCCAGCCGGCCCGAGCCGGAGGCGGCCCGAGCGCTGCAGGTGGTCAGCCCGAGGCTGGCCGCGGCGGAGGCGTTCGTCGTGGTGACACCGGAGTACAACCACAGCTATCCGGCGTCGGTCAAGAACGCGATCGACTGGCATTTCACCGAGTGGCGTGCCAAGCCGGTTGGTTTCGTCTCCTATGGCGGCCTTTCCGGCGGTTTGCGTGCCGTGGAACACCTCAGGCACGTGTTCGCCGAGCTGCACGCGGTCACCGTGCGCGACACGGTGAGCTTCCACGATGTCGGTAAGCAGTTCGATGCCGCGGGGCGGCCGGGGCACCCGGAAATGCCTGTCGCCGCTGCCGATCAGCTGCTCGACCAGCTCGTGTGGTGGGCGCGGGCGCTCCGGTCGGCGCTCGCCGAACGTCCCTATCCCGCCTGACGGCCCTCTCGGCGCGAGTTACGGGATCAGGCGGTAGAAGCGCCAGAAGCCGAAGTCGTCGATCGGGAGCACCTCGACGTCGGTGAAGCCCGCTTCGCAGGCGTAGCGCCGCAGGGTGCTGTGCCGCATGACGGTCCCGGTGGCCGCCGAGTCCGGATGCGAGCGGCCATCGGGCATGCAGATCAGCACGCTGAAGCCGTACATCAAACGGTCGATGTCGTCGGCGGGCGCTCGGAAATCCGGCGCCACCGCCTCTGGGGCGGGGTCGCCGCTCGGGAGTTGCCCTCGTGGGTGTTGAGCCAGGCTCCGACGAACATCAGCCCGGCGCCGACAGCTTGCACCGGTTCGATCGACTCGCCGAGAAACAGCCACGCGCAAGCCAGACCGAAGGCAGGGACCAGGAACATCGCCGAGGCGGCGGCTGCGGGGCCGACCAGGCCGACGGCGCGGTAGTACAGGACGTAGGCAACGGCGGTCGGCAGTACGCCGAGATAAGCCTGGTTCAGCCAGAATCCGAGACCGAGTTCGGACCAGGCGACGTCGGGCAGGGCGGGCGCCGCGACCACGGCGAGGGCCACTGTGCCCGTGGCCGTGGCGTATACGGTGACGGTGGGGGCCGCGAGCCGGGCAAGTACCGGGGCGCCGAGCAGGGTGTAGCACGCCCAGCAGGCCGCCGCGGCGAGAAAGACGAGGTCGCCGAGCAACCGGTTGCCACCGCCGGAGGGGATCCCGGCGAAGAAGACCACACCGCCGCAGACCGCGACGGCGAGGCCCGAGGCGCGCTGGGCGTTCAGCCGGGTGCGACCGAGCAGGGCCGTGACGGCGACGGTGACCACGGGCGCGGTCATCGGCACGATCACACTGCCGTCCGCGGCGGGCGCCAGCGCCAGTGCGAGGAAGAACAGGAAGTTATAGCCGAAGACGCCGATCAGCCCCAGCCACGCGACGCGCCCGGCTTCCTTGGTCGCCAGCCGGGGCAACCGCAGGGCGACGAGCAGGACGGCCGTGCCTACGAAGAAGCGGAGAAACCCCGCCACCTCGTGCGGCACCACGCCCACCGCCGATTTCGAGGACGCGAACGCGCTGCCCCACAACGCCATGACCACAACGAGCAACAGTCGGATACGCACGAACTCGATCCTGCTGACCCGCCATCCCGCGGTCTTGAACGCTGGTGCGCGAGCACAATGGGGTGATGTCCGACGGTGCGGGTGAGTGGGTGCGGTATCGGCGGATGCCGAATCGCCCGGTGGAACTGATGCACGCGCATTTCGAGCGACACGTCTATCACTCGCACAGCCACGAGACCTACTCGTTCGGTTTCACCGAGTTCGGCGCGCAGAGCTTCGACTGCCGTGGCGCCGCGCGGACCAGTGCGGCGGGCATGGTGATGGCCTTCAATCCCGACGAGCCGCACAACGGGCACAGCACCACCGAGCAGGGTTTCACCTATTCCATTGTGCACATCGGCACTGAACTGGTCGCCGACCTGCTGTCCGATCGGGCCGGCCGTCCGGCAGGGCTGCCGCTGTTCACCGAACCGGTGCTGCACGACCCGATGCTCAGCTCCGCACTGCGCCGCCTCTGCGCCGGTCTGACCGGTCCGGCCACCGAACTCGCCGCGGACGAGGCGTTGGCCGCCTCCGTCGCCGCGATGGTGCAGCGTGGGGCGCGCCGCCCGCTGATGCGCTCGTCCGCTCAGCCCGGGGCGGCGATCGCCCGTCGCGTCCGCGCCGTGCTCGATGACCGGTATCTCGATCCGCTCTCGATGGACGACCTGGTCGAGGCGAGCGGCGCCAGCCGCTTCGCGCTGTATCGCGCTTTCCGCGCGAATTACGATCTCGCGCCGAGCGATTACCAGCGTCTGCTGCGGCTGCGCGCCGCACGCAAGCTGATCGCGGCAGGTCACCCCGTCGCCGAAGCGGCCATCGCGGCCGGATTCGCCGATCAAGCCCATCTCACGCGCTGGTTCCGTCGCTGCTACGGCATCACTCCGGGGATCTACTCCGCGGCGTGACGCACCGTCACCCCAACCCGGGCGGTCGCGGCCAGGGATTGTGCTCTATGTGCTCGACCGACTGGTTGAAACGCGCCACGAGCCTGCTGAGTTGGTCGACATCGGACTCCGCCCAGTCGGCCACGACCGCACCGATGCCCTGCCGGCTCTGCCTGCGGTCGGCGGCCATCAGCTCCGGTCCTTTTGTGCTGGCGCGGATCTTGCGGGCAATGCCTCCTTCGGGGTCGGGTACCCGATCGACCAGCCCTTGTTTGAGCATCGCTGCGACCTGACGGTTGATCGTGGAGATGTCCAGTTGGAACGCTTCGGACAGCTCGCGCAGGCTCAGCGGGGAGTCCAGCTCCAGCCTGGTCAGGATCAAGTAGGCCGAGCGGTCGAGCTGGTAGCCGGGACGGCGCAGCAGAGCGGCGGGGAAGTGCCTGGCCAGCAGCGAGAGTTCGAAGGCGAGGCGGGTCAGCGCTGCGTTGTCGGCGGGGCCGGAATCGGACATGGCCTCACTATGGCACTCGTGGTCGCGGCGGGTTCAGCCGTCCGGCGCGTCGGCGATCGCATCGGCATATCGCCGAGCGAGGGTGCGGAGGTGGGCGACGAGTTCCGGCGGGCCGTCGACGCGGAAGTCCATCATCAGCATGGATAGGTAGATGGCGATGGTCTCCAAAGCGTCCGCACCGGTGTAGAGCACGCAGGTGTCGGCGTCCACGGCTTCGACCACGCCGACCGCGGGATTGATGCGGGCGATCACGACGTCGGCGGGGGCGAGCACGGTGACCCGGGCATGGACCTTCCATCCGGTCGTGGCGATGTGGCGCATGACGAAGGCGACCAGATCGTCCTCGGGAAGCGAGCGCGCGCCGAAGCGTCGGGAGTTCGCCTCGGCCCGCGTGATCCGCGCGACGGGAATGGCTCGCCAGGAATGGTTTTCGAGGCTGTAGGCGACCAGATACCAGCGGCGCTGCCAGCTGATCAGCCGGTACGGCTCGATCTCAGCGGCGGATTCGGGGGTCGTTTCCTCGACGCGGACCGTCGCGCCGCCTCGGATGGCACCCGCAAGGGTGGTGAGCACGGCGGCGGGAACCGGCGCGTCCGGCTCCCGCGACCCCGTCGTCGCCGGGCCGATCGCGGTGGCGTCGCGCAGCGCGGATACCTTGCGCTGCAAGCGTTTCGGCAGGATCTGATCCAGCTTGCCCAGCGCCCTCGTGACGTGCTCGGCGATATCCGCGATGCCGGTGGAGCCGTCCTCGGCGAGCCCGACCGCGACCGCGACGGCCACCGCCTCGTCATCGTCCAGCAGCAGGGGCGGCATGGTGGTGCCGCGGCCGAGTCGGTAGCCGCCGATCGCCCCGCGTTCCGCGTGCACCGGGTAGCCCAGCTCGCGCAGCCGCTGGATGTCATGGCGCAGTGTGCGATCGGTGACGCCGAGGCGCTCGGCGAGTTCACGGCCGCTGCGCGCGCGGTCTTGGAGCAGTGCGAGCAACCGCAGTAGGCGAGTAGTGGTCGAGGCCACTTTTCTCCTTTCCATAATTAGGAACGAAAGTAGCCTAATGGCCGCATAGGCTGATGTCAGCACCGAAAACGACCCGAAAGGCTCCGACATGAACGCCACCACCACCACCGCGACCCAGCTTCCCGTTTGGCGGGACGTGCTCGCCGACGCCTACCGCGCCCTGGAGTCCGTCGTCGCCGGTGTCGGTGCGGACCAGTGGCAGCTGCCCACGCCGTGCGCGGAATGGGATGTGACGCAGGTGGTTCAGCACGCCGCGGGCGATCAGCTGGCGTACGCGAAGTTCCTCGGCATCGGCGACGGTCCGGCCGACAACCCGTTCGCCCCCTCCGGTGCGATCGACGGTTCCGCGTCGAGTCTGGTGCGCGAGGCGATCGAACAGACCTCCGCCGCCTGGGCCACTGTCGACGATGCCACCGAGTCCGTGCCGACGCCACTGCCGCACGGCGCGCTCGCCACTCCGGTCGCCGCGGTCATGTGCGCGCTGGACGCCGCGGTCCATGCCTGGGACATCGCGATCGCCACCGGGCAGCCCTCGCCGTTGACCGACGAACTCGCCACCCACCTCCTCGCCGCCGCGCGGACCATCCACCCGGCGCCCGGCAGTGGCGAGGCGGCTGAAATCGTCGAACCGCTGCGCCAGTGGGGGGCGTATGCCCCGATCGTGGACGGTCAGGTGGACGACACCGCTGTGGCAGCGCTGCTGCGGTACCTGGGTCGGGATCCGCGCGCTTGATCGCGTTTGTCGCGGCGCGATGGTGAACTACCGACTGCTTGGGCAAGGCGAATCCGCACCAGCGCAAGCCGGACCCCGGACGGCGGCCCGCGCGCCGCTGTCCGGGGAGCACGTGAACTCAACGGGCGGTGACGAACCCCTGGGCGACCATCCAATCCCGCGCCACCTCGGCGGGTTCGCGGCCGTCCACGTCGACTTGGCGGTTGAGTTCGGTGATGGCCTCGTTGGTGAGGCGCTGCGAGATCGGCGCCATGATCGCGGCGACCTGCGGGTGCTCGTCGGCGAAATCCTTGCGCATCACCAGCGCCGCATTGTATTTCGGGAAGAAGCCGCGATCATCCTGCAGCAGTACGAGATTCAATGCGGGAATGCGGCCGTCGGTGGCGGCCACCGAGCCGAAGCGGCACTGCTTGCCGTCCGCGGTGGCCTGGTAGACCACGGCGTCCTGGACGATCTGTTTGCGCACCTTGCCTGCGTCGATCTCGTACTTGCGGGTCAGGCCGGGGAATCCGTCCTGCCGGACGTTGAACTCGGTGCCGACGCAGATGGCCGCGGCGGCCGGGTCGGTGTCCACCAGCCGGGCGTAATCCGACAATGTGCGCACCCCGGTCTCCTGCGCGGTCTGTGCGCTCATGACCAGCGCGTAGGTGTTGTTCATCGGCGCCATGGCCGTCCACACCATGTCGTGCTCGGCGAGGTCGGCGGCGCGGACCGCCTCGAACTGGCCGATCTCGTCGGGCACCGGGGTCTCGTTGCCGAGGTAGTTGATCCAGCCGGTGCCGGTGTATTCGTAGGCGAGGTCGATCTGACCGTGCAACTGGGCATCGCGCACGCTGTTGGAACCTTGGATATTGGTCAGGTCGCGCACGTCGGCGCCCGCGGCCGACAGTGCGAATTCGATGAGATATCCGAGGATGTTCTGCTCGGTGAAGTCCTTGGAGCCCACGGTGACGCGCACACCCTCCAGTTCGGGCACCGGGCGGATGCTGCCCGGACCGACCCGCAGGGGTACCGCGCTGCCGGATTGCAACCCGCATGCCGCCACCAGCGCCATCCCCAGCACCAGCGCGAACATGCGCCACACCCGGGTCATTTCAGCCCCCTCGGCCCGAGGAACTCTTCGGCGAGCGCGCCGAGCCAGTCGACCAGCAGCGCCAGCGATACGGCGAGCACCGCGCCGACCACCAAGGTGACGTTGTCGCGCAGTTTGTAGCCGGTGTCGATCAGAATGCCCAGCCCGCCCGCGCTCACCAGGAACGACAGCGTCGCGGTGCCGACGGCGAGCACCAGCGATGTGCGCAATCCGGCCAGGATATAGGGCACGGCCAGCGGGAATTCGATGCGGCGCAGTACCGTTGCCGCCGACATCCCTTGGCCGCGTCCGGCATCGACGAGCATCCGGTCCACCTGCTGGAAGCCCAGGATGGTGTTGCGGAGCACCGGAAGCAGCGAATAGAACGCGATCGGCGCTACACCGATCCAGAAGCCGGTGGTACGAGTGGCGAGATAGAACATCACGATCAGCCCGATCGCGGGCGCGGCCGCGCCGATATTCGCGATGCCGACGAAAAGCGGTGCCAGGCGGCCGAATCCGGGCCTGGTGAGCAGGGTGCCGAGCGGGACGGCGATCGCGATGACGATCAGCACCACCGTCGCGGTGATCAGCACGTGCTGCCTGGTGACGGTCGCGATGTTGGCCGCGTTGAGACTGGCCTGCTGCGTCATGGTCAGGTCGCGAGCGAACGCCCACACCAGCACGCCCGCGGTGAGCGCGAGAACGACCACGGGCTGCACGAGCAGCCGGATGCGCTCGGCGCTGCGCTGTGCGGTGGGCGTGGTGGTGGCGGTCATGGTGCGTCGTCCGTCGAGGGGGCACGGTCGGCGCCGTGTTCGGCGCGCAGCGCCGACAGGTGTGCCACCAGGGTGTCGATCGTGATCAGCCCGACGTACTCGCCGCGCGCTCCGGTGACCACGGCGGTCGCGCTCTGGTGGGCCAGCAGGGCTTCGAGGGCGTCCTGCAGGGTCGACTTCAGCGACAACGTCTCCGGTAGCGGCGATCCGATCACGCGCAGCGAGTCGGCGTGCGCCAGCTGCTCGGCCGAGACCCAACGCAGCGGTCGGCGCTGGTGGTCGAGCACCAACGCCCACGGCCAGTCCCGGCCCGTGAGCGCGCCGCGCAGCTCCTCGACCGGGTCCTGCTCGGTGGCGGTGGGGCACTCGCCGAGTTCGACGTCCCTGACTCTGGTCAGCGTGAGCTGCTTGAGCGAGGCATCCGCGCCGACGAAACCGGCGACCGTCGCGTCGGCGGGGTCGGCCAGGATCGCGGCGGGAGTGTCGTACTGCAGAATCCGGGATCGGTCCCCGAGCACCGCGATTCGATCGCCGAGCTTGACCGCCTCGGTGAAATCGTGCGTCACGAAGACGATCGTCTTGCCGAGTTCGCCCTGCAAACGCAGCAACTCGTCCTGCAATAGTCCGCGAGTGATCGGGTCGACCGCACCGAACGGCTCATCCATCAACAGCAGGGGAGGATCGGCCGCCAGCGCCCGCGCCACCCCTACGCGCTGCTGCTGGCCGCCGGAGAGCTGACGCGGGTAGCGGTCGCGGAAGGTCTCCGGGTCGAGGTTGACCAGCTCGAGCATCTCGTCGACCCGCGCCGCGATCCGCCGCCGGTCCCAGCCGAGCAGGCCGGGCACGGTGGCGACGTTCTTCGCGACATTCAGATGCGGGAACAGGCCCGCCTGCTGGATCGAATAGCCGATGCCGCGCCGGAGTTCGTCGGGATGGATCGTGGCCGCGTCGCGTCCGCCGATGGTGATGGTGCCCGAGGTGGGCTCGATCAGCCGGTTGATCATTCGCATGGTGGTGGTCTTGCCGCAGCCGGACGGCCCGACCAGCACAACGATCTCACCGGCCGGGATGGTCAGCGAGACCTCGTCCACCGCAGGGCCGCGTTGTCCCGAATAGTGTTTGGTCACCGAATCGAGCACGATCTCTACTCCCGAGACGGCTGGTTCGGCTTCGCCGCCGCGGGTTTCGGTGTCGGTCACGCCATTCCCCTCGAGGTGGTGAGTCGCCCGATGAGGACGTAGATCCCATCGAGCACGAGTGCGAGCACGACGATGAGGATCGTGCCGACCAGAGCCTGCGGCACCGCGTTCGGGCTGCCGAGGCGCGCGAGTCCGGAGAAGATCAGGTTGCCCAGTCCGGGGCCTTTGGCATATGCCGCAATGGCCAGGATGCCCATGATCAGTTGCGTGCTCACCCGCATACCGGCCAGGATCGCGGGCCAGGCGAGCGGCAGTTCGATGCGGGCGAGTACGCGGAGCCGGTTCATCCCGACTCCGCGCGCCGCGTCGGTGACGGCGGGGTCCACCGAGTCCAGTCCTATGATGGTATTGCGCATGATCGGCAGCAGCGCGTACACCACCAGCGCGGTGATGGTCGGCGCGACACCGAGACCGAGGACCGGGATCAGCAGACCGAGCAGCGCGAACGACGGTATCGTGAGCGCCGCGCTGGCCAGTGCGGTGGCGATCGAGGAGCCGAATCGGCTGCGGTAGACCAGAATTCCGAGCAGCACCGACACCGCGGTGGCCAGCAGCACCGATTGCACCACGGCCGAGACATGCAGATAGGAGTCGACGAGCAACTGGTGCCGCCGATGCACGACGAATGTCCACAGCGTGTCCAGGGCCGGACCTCCACATCGGCTGGTCTCCTCGGAGACTATCGCGATTTCCGCGGCGCCGGAGTCGATTCCGGCTCGTACGGATTGCCCTTCCGCAGGGTAATCGAAACCAACCGTATGGTGCCGGGAACTGTTCGGTGCTTTCGCGCGTCGAACTTCATGAGACCGAGAATCGGGATCGTACGGAAACCGGGAATCGATGACACGACAGCTCAGATCACAGCGGGCGCGGTGGATCGCGCTGGCGTTGGTGCTGCTCGGCGTGGCCGCCGCCGGGAACCTCTGGTGGCAGCGGCAGTCGGCCGGTCAGGCTGTCGTGGGCGAGCGCCTCACCGAGTTCCCCGCCCTCGATCGTTCGGCGCTCGATCCGACCCGGGCCGGAATCGTCGCGGTCGCCGAACGCGAGTTCGGGGAGCCGGGCGCGGGCACGAAGTACGCCGAGGGGGCCGACGAGGCA